>NZ_CP120710.1:0-5306780 GCF_029542485.1 Chryseobacterium sp. WX
ATGGATGACAATTTAATGATGATATGGCAGAAATGCCTTCAGTTTATGCGCGATAACCTGAACGCTGCTGAAGACAATTCTGACCTTAAAAAACTTGAAAAATCTTTCGATATGCTATTCGATAAGGTTCAGCCGCTTTCGTTGGTGGCCAACAACCTTACGTTGATCGTACCAAGCGATTTTTACAAGGAATATATAGAGGACAATTACCTGTCCTTACTTTCTGCTGCCCTGAAGAAAAACATTGGAAAAGGAGTGAAATTATGGTATTCTGTAATGGAAAACAGACCAAAAGGTGAAGAAAAGCCTGTTACCATGAACATCAAGGGACAAAGCGTTCCTACTCCGAAAACACAGGAAACCATGCCACAAGGTTTTTCTGCTAATATTGTAAACCCGTTTGTAGTTCCTGGTATTAGAAAAGTAAACATAGATTCTAACCTGAAGCCTGACTATTCATTTGATAGTTATGTAGAAGGAGAAAGCAATAAATTTGCAGCCACTGTAGCCAGATCCATTGCAAAAAGACCTGGAGCAACAGCATTCAACCCTTTATTTTTATATGGAGGTTATGGAGTTGGTAAAACTCACTTAGGACAGGCGGTGGGTCTTGAAGTAAAAAATCAGTTTCCTGATAAAGTAGTTCTTTATCTGTCTTCTGAAAAATTTATCCAGCAGTTTATCTCTGCGGCTAAAGCTCATAAGCAGACTGAGTTTGCGAATTTCTATCAAATGGTAGATGTACTGATTATTGATGATATTCAGTTCTTATCCGGAAAATCAGCTACACAGGACAGTTTCTTCCATATTTTTGATCACCTTCACCAGAACGGAAAACAGATTATCCTTACTTCTGATAAAGCACCTGCTGATATTATGGATATCCAGGACAGAATTGTTTCCCGTTTTAAATGGGGACTTTCTGCAGAAATCAAATCTCCGGATCTATCGACAAGAAGACAGATTATTGAAGATAAACTAAGCAGAGACGGAATTGTTCTTCCGGGAGATATGCTTGATTTCCTTGCTGCCGAAGCAAAAACGAATGTGAGAGAGCTTATCGGGGTTATCAACTCTGTGATTGCATACTCTACCGTATATAAGAGAGATCTTAGTCTTGAGTTGCTTAAGGAAACCATCAACAGAATTGCTGCGAATCAGAAGAAGGTTATTAATATCCCTTATATTCAGGAAGTGGTTTGTGATTATTTTGGAATCAAAAAAGAACAGCTGCTTTCAAAAACAAGAAAAAGAGAAATTGCATTGCCAAGACAGCTTGCCATGTACTTCTCCAAAGAATTTACCAATTCTACATTTACTAAAATTGGTGAAGAAATGGGTGGAAAAGATCACTCTACAGTAATGTATGCCTGTGATACCATCAAAGACGTTTCTAAAATAGATAAAGAAATCAAGAAATACGTAAAAGACCTTACTGAAAGAATCAAACAATAATTAAGGTTGAGCTTACATAAATTAAAATGAAGGATAGTTTTATTCTTCATTTTTTATTTAGTTTTGTCGTGACAAAAGACTTTTTTTAAATACACAGGATATGAAATTATTAATGGTTTGTCTGGGAAATATATGCAGAAGCCCATTGGCGGAAGGAATTATGAAAGCAAAACTACCGGATCATTATATGGTAGATTCTGCCGGAACTATTTCAATGCATGAAGGTGAACATCCTGATAAAAGAGCTATTAAAACGGCTGCTAATCATTATATTGATATATCCAGACAAAGATCAAGGCCCATCACCAGAAAAGATTTTGAAACCTTTGATAAAATTTACTGTATGGATATTGCTGTAATGGAAGATGTGGTTTCTAAAACTAAAAATGAAGAAGAACGTCAGAAAGTATCCTTGTTTTTAGAGGTGTTGGGAGATCACAAAAATGCTGAAGTGCCGGATCCTTATTGGGGCGATATGAAAGATTTTGAAAAGGTTTTCCAGCTTTTGGATAAAGGGTGTGAGGCTATCAAAAATCAATTATCAAAATAATAAGCATGAAAATGCAAAATATTTCCCACAACCTTCACTTAACGAAAGAACTAAAAAAATAATACAATGCTTTTTTTACTCCCTGCTTATTTATCAGAAAATACTTCTATCAATCACTTTTCCCCTGTTCTGAAGGATTATATCATGCAGACGGACTATTTCTTTGTGGAAAATGAGAAGACAGCTCGAAAAGTTGTTAAATTTTTCGCTCCCGAAAAAAAACAGGCTGATCTGAAGTTATTTCTATTGGATAAATACACAGAAAATGCAGATATTAAGGAGGCTCAGGAGCTCATGCTGAAAGGGCAGGACTTCGGATTACTGTCAGAAGCAGGACTGCCATGTATTGCAGATCCCGGAAATCTGATTGTGAAATGGTGTCATGAAAAAAATATCAGAGTAGTTCCTGTTTCAGGACCTTCATCCATTATTCTTGCCTTGATTTCCAGTGGTTTTAATGGGCAGGAATTCACCTTCCATGGTTATCTTCCTATTGATAAAGGAGAGAAAAAGAAACAGATCATGAATCTTGAAAGTCTTGTTCAGAAAACCGGATATTCACAGATTTTTATGGAAACTCCTTACAGAAATAACCAGCTTTTTGAAGATTTATGCAAGTTTTTATCACCCAATACAAAACTTTGTATTGCTGCCAATATCAACGATTCGGAACATGAATTCATCAAGACAAAAACCGTAAAAGACTGGCAGAAACAAAAGCCGGAACTTCATAAAATTCCTGCAGTCTTCGTACTTGGGAAATAACTAAGATTCTTTGTGAATATAATCTACTGGCTGAGAGAATGATCAATTCTTTCAGCTTTTTTATTAAATAGTTTTCAGTACTGCTTGCAAATTATATAACTGACATCATTTTATATTTCCATTTCCATTTCTCTCTACCCTCAGTTATCAATCAATTCATATAAAAAATATTTCAATAAAGTGTGATTAATTAAGTGGTTTTTTTGTATATTTATGTTTTAACATATTGTGATTATATGTTAAATATAAGATGTTATGAATTGTAATTTTATGTTTTAATATGAAATATTGACTACTTCATTTAGTTTAATTTGTTTTTTTATTAAAAATTATACAATTCAAATCATTTAATGAATTAAAGCTGTTTTCTTTTCTATTTCTTTAGTTATATCGAGGAAAAGGGTTTCAGAAAATAGTTTTACGGAAGATTAATCAATAACACCAAAATATTTAGTTATGAAGACAAGTAAATTTTTTTTTGCGCTATTGCTGATGCTGGCGATGCTGGTACCATCTTTAATTCATCTGTCTGCGCACGGATATGTACTGAGTCCTGCCTCCAGAGGATATCAAGGAAGCCTTGATAAGGCTGCACTAGGTTATTCTGCTGCATTTAGTATCTATGGATCTGTTATTAATGAACCAGGATCTCTTGAAGCTCCAAAAGGGTTTCCTGCGGCTGGTCCTGCAGATGGAAAGATCGCCTCTGCTAATGGAAGCATCGGTGGAGACACTACACTGGACATACAGACTGCCGACCGTTGGAAGAAAACCAATATTTCCACTGGAGTGAATGCCTTTATCTGGAAATACTCGGCGTACCATGCGACAGCGAAATGGCATTATTATATGACAAAGCAGGGTTGGAATCCCAATCAGCCGCTTTCCCGCCAGGATCTTGAACTTATAGGTACAGTTATGCATAATGGAACACCACCACAGGACAATGTTTCTCATCAGATTACAGTTCCTGCCAACCGTACGGGCTACCATATTATTCTAGCAGTCTGGGATGTAGCAGATACCACCAATGCATTCTATAATGTAATTGATGTGAACGTAACCTCCGGAACAGGAGTTTCTGCACCCGCTACACCTACAGGATTAACACAAGTAGGAGTAACAAGCTCTTCGGCTAAAATAAGCTGGAATACGCAATCAGATGCAGTGTCCTATAATGTTTTCCGCAACGGACAAAATATTCAACAGGTAAGTACACCTACTTTTCAGGATACAGGCTTAACTGCTAACACAATTTATACCTATGAAATACAGGCGAAAGGCTCTTCAGGACTTACGTCAGGAAAAAGTGCGCCACTCAATATAAAAACTAATAGTGAAGGTACTCTTGAAAAACCTACAGCACCATCAAACCTCCATTCAATGGAAGTTACTGAAAATTCAGTTTCACTCATGTGGATGGCATCTACCCATTCACAGGGCATCAAAAACTACCAGATCTTTGAAAATGGGATCAAGGTAGGAGAGACTGTACAAACAAACTTTTTACGAACAGGATTGGCACAAGACACAGAATATCGTTACACGGTTAAATCGGTTGCCATGAACGATCAGTTATCTGATGCCAGCAATGAATTAAAAATCAGAACTAAGAAAGTTACATCCGGAAATGGTCAATCTTATTGTGGAGCAGAGCAGTATAACGCTGCCAACGCATATCCTACAGCCGGAACGAAAGTCTTTTATTCCTGTAAAATCTGGAAAAACAAATGGTATGCAAATCCGGGAGAACTACCTGGAGTCAATATGGTATGGGAAGAAATAAGTACTTGTATCGAAGGTCCTGATTGTGAATCCAGTGGTCCGGTTATGTATTGTGGAGCACAGGAATATGATCCTTCAAAAACCTATCCAACGGCAGGAACAAAGGTTTTTCATGCCTGCAAAATCTGGGAAAACAAATGGTATGCAAATCCGGGAGAAGCACCGGGAAGTAACGCTGTCTGGAAAGTGGTAAATGACTGTAATGAAGGTCAAAGTTGCAAAACATCGTCTCTTGCTAACAAAGAGAATGATCTTTCAATTATTGTATCGGAACATATGATCAATTTTGCACCAGAAACTTATTATGGTAAAATAAGCAGGGTAGATGTCATCACTCCTCACGGACTTCAGATCATGACTTTCATGAATCCGGAACAGAATAGTATGAATATCAGCCGACTTCAGTCTGGAATCTATTTTGTAAAGATTCAGTATAAAGATGGACCCCGTATTACCAAAACCATCAGAAAGTAAATTTTCAAAAATATTTAACAGCTGTTAACAAGGCTATTGCATTGTTATTGATTTTAAACAAGTACTGGAAACAGGATAAATTGTTGATAATGCAGTAAAAATCCGGGCATCGAAGATGCCCGGATTTTTTATCATTTAATTTTTATTTTTCTTCCCTGATCTCCACTTTCTCCAAAGGAAAATAATAATGGGGACAAGCAGAAAGAATGGCCATAATGAAACCATTCCCAGCATAAAGCTTACAAAACTGTTCCAGCCTTCCGTCAGAGAATCCATAAAGCGGCTTCCAAAACCTATTTTTGAAGTGGCGGAACTTCTCACTTTTTCTTTGTATAAATTCAAATTCAGTGTACTGTAATTCACCCGGTCATCAATAAAACGAAGTCTGCCTTCTGCTACATCGATCTCATCTTCCAGCTCACGGATATTTTCCTGGATTTCCAGCATATCTTTCGTAGTAGCAGCCTTTTTAAGCATATCACGGTATTTTTCAAGATATATCTTTTTATTGGCCAGCTTTATTGCTACATCGGTATATTCCTCTGTGACATCATTGGATGAAATATTTTTAGATAAAACAGTTCCGACGCCATTTGAAAAAGAATTGATCAGAGCATCAAAATTTTTATGAGGTACACGGATAATCAGACTAAGGTTATCATCCATATCCGTATTTTGAAACTCTTCTTTCTGGATATAAGCATTGTTTTTTCTAATGATTTCATTAACCTGGCTCTGTGTTTTTTTAATATCACCCACCTGAATCTTCATATCTCCGTTTTTGATGATTTTTTTGGAGATTGTATCTGTTTTCTTTGAGGGGTGAACATCTTTGTTGGTTCCATTTTCATCAGAAACTACCTTTTCAGATATAGGAAGTGGTGGAGGTGGAGGCGCGGCTGCAGGAGAAGGTGCTCTATCTTCAGTTAGAACTTCCATCAGGTCGGCTTTCACTTCCTGTTTTTCACCACCTGATTTGCTGCAATTGATCAGAATAAGACCTGATAACAGTAAAATAATTTTTTTCATGGGTTAATTAGTTTTTTATGGGTATGATCAAAAAGTGTGCACAAAAATGATTATGGGTAAGATTGATTAAAAAATTAAAATGAAACAAAAAATTTAATATCAAATCAGTAAATAGAAGAAATGCTGGAAAACCAACTTGAAAAATTACGAGAACTGGTAATTTATTTCTATTTTTAATTCATGAAAAAAAGTCTTTTAGCATTTGTGTTTTCTCCATTTCTGATGTATGCCCAGGAAATTCCGAAACTTACAGACGAGATGGCGATAAAATTATCCGACAAACCTCTTCATTGTATCAATCAGGAATATCCTAATAAAACAGCGCATATCATCAATAATGCAGGCGAAGTTCCTTTAACTCCTAAAGATCTTCACCCTAGTTTTTATGGATGTTTCGACTGGCATAGCTCTGTTCACGGACATTGGATGCTGACAAGACTTTTAAAAACAAAACCTAATCTGTCCAATGCCAGAGAGATTGAAAAAATTCTGGATGAATCATTTCAGAAAGAAAAACTGCAGACAGAAGCAGATTACTTTACAAAATATCAGCTGACAGGAACTTTTGAAAGAACCTATGGCTGGGCGTGGATTTTAAAACTGGATGAAGAACTCACAACCTGGGATCATCCGAAAGCTAAAATATGGCATCAAAACCTGAAACCGTTAACAGATCAGATTCTGAAATCCTGGAAGACCTATCTTCCCAAACAAACTTATCCCAACAGAACCGGAGTTCACCCTAATACTGCATTTGCTATGGCATTTGCGATAGATTGGGCAAGGGCCAATAAAGATAAAGACTTCGAAAATCAGCTGATGGAAAAGGCTAAATACTTTTTCTTAAAAGATCAGAAAACACCTGCTTATCTGGAACCGGATGGTTCAGATTTCTTCTCGCCAAGTCTGGAAATTGCAGATCTGATGCGAAGAGTGCTTCCTCAAAAAGAATTTGTACAGTGGCTGAATGCTTTCTACGAAAAAAGAAGTCTGGAAAATATTGAAAAAATCCCTGTGGTAAGTGATCTGAGCGATTATCAGACGGTTCACCTCGTAGGATTGTCTTTTTCTAAAGCATGGTGTATGAAAGGAATTTCAAAGGCACTTCCTACCAATCATCCATTGAAAAAAGACTTCAGAAAGACAGCAGATGTATTTCTCAATAATGGATTACCTCTGCTTTTCCAGGGAAATTATGGTGGAGACCACTGGCTGGCCAGTTTTGCGGTTTATGCTTTGGAAGACTAGTATCTGATTCCTGTCTTTTTAAGAATAAAGCCTAAAAGCCATATTGGTCCTATCAGAAGAAACTGAAGGTCTTTGAGGAAAGTAGGCTTTTTTCCTTCAATTTTATGCCCTATAAACTGGAAAATCCATGTGATAATGAATACAGAAAGATAAACTATCCATGATTGTTTTCCGACACTGATATTGGTAAGATAGATGAAATGTTCCATGACCAGCATGATCACAATCATCATAATAGCGATCAGAAAAGACAGTCGTATATAGAATAAAGTGATCAGAGTAATCACCAAAAGGCTTATAATACTTGCACATCCGAAGTAGGAAGCGCAGAAATGTGGAGAGGGAATCAGGGAGGCAAAGCCCAGAATTGTCCAGAAGATTAAAGGCACACAAATCCAGTGAATGAACTTGTTGGTCGCGTTTCTATGGCTTTTACTGTATTCTGCAAATAATAGATCAACCTTTCTCATGCTGAAGGGAAATTGGATTCCTGCTAAAATAATAAAATTTTGTAATCACTGGTAAGATTGCTTACATTTGTCTTATGTCTGCCCTTGAAAAATTTGGCGTTGATATTTTTACGGAAAGAAATATTTTCGAGAGAATCGCTGTCGGTAAACCTTTCCGTCCTGAAAATCCTGCATTTATATTTATTAAATCAGGGACTATAAAACTTCGTCAGCATTTCAGTGATCTTGAAGTTTCTGCCAATATGTTTATGGTAACCGATCCGCAGACCATTTATGAAGTGGTGGGAGTAACGGATGACTTTCAGTCGAGAATGGTTTCTTACAAAAGAGAGTTTATCTCTGCCTTATCATTGAAATTTAATCGTCTGATTACTTACCGATATTTCAGACAGCAGATGAATAAAGGAGTTCCTTTTCCTGAAGACGAAATGGAAGTCGTTTGGAAAAGCGTCAATTTCCTGAAATATATCCTGGATTCTGATACTGAAATGCTCTATAAAAAAGAAATGGTAGAGCATCTTTTCTCTGTTTTTTGTTACCAGATGGCAGGAATTATTTCCAAGGAAGATAACAGTTCTTTGAATCAGATGTCCAGACAGGAAGAAATCGTATTTGTATTTCTTACCGATCTTTCGGAACATCATCTTACAGAAAGGACAGTGGAATTTTATGCCGAACGGCAATCCATTACAACCAGACATCTTTCCTCTGTGGTCAAGACCATCACAGGTAAGTCTGCAAGCCAGATTATTGCTTTAATTGTTATCAATGAGGCGAAAGTACTCTTAAACTCTTCCAGTAAACCGGTTTCGGAGATTTCTTCTATCCTCGGATTCAGCGATCAATACTCATTTTCTCATTTTTTTAAGAAGCATCTTGAGGTAAGCCCTACACAGTACAGACATCAGTTCGAAAATTAAAATCTTACATTTGAACATCTTTTTCCAAAAATCAAACATTTGATTGATTTTGTTGTTGACCTAACTTTGCATCTGTAAAACAAGGTAAAATGACAAAGAAAATAAAAACAGCACTATCTGTATTGATAGCAGCTTTTCCTGCGCTGTTTTTTTCACAACAGATTAAGCAGATGACTGCAGGTGAGGTGGCAGAACTCGCTGTTCAGAATCACCAGCAGCTCAAAGTCTCCGCACAGAATATTGATATTGCAAAGCAGAACACTAATGTGGTTAAGCTTCAGAAACTTCCTACCATTACAGCTTCTACAAGCCAGTTCTATTTAGGAGATGCAGTAGCCATTGATAAAGATTTTTCAAATTCTACAAACGTTCCGATGCCACATTACGGAAGTTCGTATGCTGTACAGGCAACACAGCTAATTTTCAAAGGAGGATTGGTGAATAAATCTATTGAAATGGCAGGGCTTCGCGAACAGCTTTCGGAACTGGATTTAGAGAAAAATAAACAGGATGTGAAATTTTTAGTGATTTCCAATTATCTGGATGTCTATAAAATCATCAATCAGGAAGAAGTATTTCAGAATAACAAAAAACTGGCTCTGGAACGTCTGAAAAATATCCAGAAGTTTTATCAGCAGGGAATGGTCACAAGAAACGAGGTAATTCGTGGCGAATTGGCCATCAAAAACCTGGACCAGGGAATTCTTACCCTTACGAATAATAAGAAAATCCTTAATTATAATCTGAATATTGCATTAGGCCTATCCTCTGATACGGAGATTATCCCTACGGAAAGCCTCGAAAATAAAGAATCCGGAATAGGTATGGAGTATTATACAGATCTTGCCCATGAAAGCAATCCGTTACTGAAATCGGCTCAAAAAAATATTGCTGTTGCAGATAAAAATATAGAGATTATAAAAACGGATAATGCGCCTACGGTGGCAGGGTTCGGAGGATATACGCTGCAAAGACCGATTACAACAAGAAACCCTGTTTTGGATATGTATTCAGGAGGCTGGCAGACCGGAGTTTCTTTGAGCTATAATATAGATACTCTTTTTAAAACAAAGGAAAAAGTGAAATTAGGTGAGCTGCAAAAGAATCAGGCGAATGACGCCATGACTCTGGTACAGCAGAATGTAGATATGGCAGTGAATGCAGCCTATACTAAATATCAGGAAGCGATTCAGCAGGCAGATATTCTGAATGATTCCAAAAGACTGGCTGAAGAAAACTACAAAATTACGGAAGCCAAATATCTTAACCAACTGGCTGTGCAGGCAGAAATGATTGATGCACAGAACCAGAAACTACAGTCAGAACTGGATTATGCAAATGCAGAAATCAATGTTCTGTATCAGTACTACAACCTTTTGAAATCTACAGGAACACTTTAATTTTTAAAACTGAAAATCAACAATGGAAAACAAGGGACAAACTACTCAAAATACAACACCAACTCCGGCAGCATCTGCTGTAGAAAATAAGAAAAAGAAAAATAAAACGAATAAAATCAGAGCCATTATCTCCAACATCATCGTTTTTCTGGTGATCGGATTCGGATTATTCTGGTTAATTCGTGAATATTTTCATATCGGAAGCAAAACCTACACGGAAGCGGCTCAGGTAGAGGAATTTATTAACCCTATCAATACGAGAGTTTCTGCTTATATCAAAGAAATTAAGTTTATCGAACATCAGCGTGTGAAAAAAGGAGATACACTGGTAATTCTTGACGAACGTGAGATTCTTACTCAATTGGGGCAGGCAGAAGCTGCTTATCAGAATGCAATGGCTCAGAAAACGGCAACAAGTTCTTCAGTGAACACGGTTTCCAACAATATCAACGTCATGCAGTCTAATATCGCAGGTGCAAAAGCGAGATTATGGAATGCTGAACAGAATTTAAATAGATATAAAAACCTTTTGGCAGCTGAAGCCGTTACCAGACAGCAGTATGATCAGGTAAAAACAGAATATGATGCTCAAAAGGCGGCTTATGAAACTTTAGTGAATCAAAAGCAATCCGCAAACCTTTCCACTACTGAAGTGAAAAGCAGATTAGGAATTAATGATGCCGAAATTAAAAGAACAAAATCTGCTCTGGATATGGCAAGGATCAATCTTTCTTATACTGTTATTACGGCACCGTATGATGGAGTGATGGGAAGAAGAACAATTTCTGAAGGTCAGTTGATCCAACCAGGACAGCAGGTGGCAACAATCGTTCTGAATGGTCAGAAGTGGGTAACTGCCAACTTCCTGGAAAGCCAGATGCCGAATATCAAAGTAGGAGAAAAAATTTTCATGACAGCCGATGCTTTGGGCGGTAAAAAATTCGAAGGAGTAGTCACAGCAGTTTCTGCAGCTACCGGTTCGAGATATTCAAATGTACCTACAGACAATTCTACCGGAAACTTTATCAAAGTACAACAGAGAATCCCTGTAAGAATAGAGTTTACCGCTTCCAACAAAAAAGAAGATCTGGATAAACTGAGTGCCGGAATGAATATGAATGTGAATATTAATAAAGACTAAAAGATGGAAGATATCAGATTTCAGACATCATGCGTATGGGAAGCTAAGGTTGAATGTCGAAAGTCTGCCATCTGATATCTGAAGTCTATTCCCTAAAAAATCATGTACAACAAAGGATTATATAGCGATTGGGTACCGAAACCCGTACAGCTGCTGCTGATTGTATTACTGCTTGCTGTGGTAATGCCCATCGGTGGGGTATATACGGGGAATATCAGTTCTCTTGTAAGCGGAACGGGTGCCATGACAGAATATTTTATGTGGGCCAATTACGCCACTACCATTGGGATGGGAGCTTGCATGCCTGTTGTCCTAAGAATCAAAATGAGATTCAAAGTAAGGGACAAGATGGTGTTGCTTCTGGTACTTTTAGGGTTGCTGAGCTACGTGAACGGGACTACTTTACAGCCAATGATTTTTATTTTTACTTCTTTAATGATTGGCTTTATGAAAATGATGGTTACCATAGAACTGTTTCTGCCATTGATGGTCATGATTGGAAATCGTGGAGTATTTTATGGAGCTTTCTATACATTCGCTCTTGTCATGAACCAGGTGGCAACCTATTATGCTGCTGAGTTTGCCCTTCTTTACAACTGGCAGCAGTTCTACCTGCTTACAGCTGTTTTATGCTTTATTTTAGCATTGATACACTGGATTTTTATGCATGACAAATATTTTGCATTAAAAGTTCCCCTGCATTATATTGACTGGCTGAGTATTTTGCTTTTCATCTCAACATTCATGTTTTCGGCTTATGTGTATTCATTTGGAAGACAGCAGGACTGGTTCAACTCCAGGAACATCATCTATGGAAGTATTGCAGCTTTTGTCAGTTTTGCACTGCTTTCTATCCGTCAGCTGACCTTAAAACGCCCGTATCTTTCATTCAAAATTTTCACCAAAAATAATGTGCAGCACGGTTTGTTCATGCTTTTCTGGCTGGGAATGTTTCTGGGAACAGCTTCTATTCAGAATACGTTTGCGGTAGGAGTTTTGGGATATGATCAATTGACCAATACCAGACTGAGTCTACTGATGATTCCAGGAATTATTTTAGCAGGAATCATAGCCATTTTCTGGTTCAAAAAAGAAAAACCTTTGAAAATGTACATTTTTTCAGGTTTTGCAGTAATGGTTGCATATGCCATTATCATGTATTTTTCTATGGTTCTGGAATTCAGTTATGACAACTGGTATCTGCCTATGTTTTTAAAGGGCTACGGAATGTGTTCATTGTTTATCTCCGTATGGTTTTATACGCTGGATAAGCTTGAAATGGATGAAATGCTGGCGGCCATCGGACTTGTATTGGTTTGGAGAACTTTTCTTGCCGTAGGAATTTTTTCAACTTTATATTCCTGGTTTCAATACCGTTTTCAGGTTACGGCAATAGGAGATCTTGCTGTTTATATGGATGGAATGACGGTGACTCCTCAGAATGTAGCAGCCAATATGAAAGCCATTCAGCTTAATGCCATTATCATCGCCACCAAGAAAATATTCGGATATATTATTTTAGTCGGATTTGGAGTATTGATTTATGTTGCGACTCATCATTTCGGAGCAAAACGATTCCAGTATTTCAGATTTGTAAGAGTTCTTGGCGGTAAATCGGTCATTGCGAGAAGAAGACTTCGCGAAAGAAAAAAATTATTAGAAGAAATAAAAGATGCTGCAGGTCCTGCAGTATAAAAGAAACCTTGTTTTTACCAGTAAAATCCTGGTCCTTAGTTGGGCTGGGATTTTACGTTTTTAAGAAGATATCAAATTTTAAACTTTTTTGAAACATTAAGATTGTAGTAAGGTATTTAGAGTATTAAGATGAGCTTCGCCTTAAGCTTAAAAAACAGAATGATTTATCTTAACTATACTTTATTCCTTAAATCCTTTTTAATGGTGTATATATATCCAGATTTAGAAAACTTTTCCGTAAAAGAGGTTTACCATCATTAAATAAGGGAAAATTTCATGTTTAGTTATTTTTATTCTTTCTAAATAAGAATTATCTTTGTAGAATTATAAAACGTTGAGTAGAAAGAATGAAAAAGCAGTATGCATTCATAGGTCTTTTAGCTTCGGGAATATTATTTTCCCAGACCGTTAAAGATTCTATTGCCTCCAAAGGTATTGAAGATGTGGTGATCGTAGCCTCCAGAAAACCAACAAAAATCTCTGAAGTTCCGGGAACAGTTTGGGTCGTACAGAAAGAAAAAATTCAGGAACAAGCCAAAAGTGGAGTTCCGATCAAAGAAATGTTATCAATTCTGATACCTTCTATGGATATCGGTCCGCAGGGAAGAACCAATTATGGTCAGAATATGAGAGGACGTTCTGCCTTGGTGATGATAGACGGCGTTTCTCTGAACAGTATTCGTGCGATCAGCCGTCAGCTGGATGCTATTGATCCTTTTAATATCGAAAGAATTGAAGTGCTTTCAGGAGCAAGTTCAATTTATGGAGGTAACGCTACCGGTGGTATTATCAATATCATTACAAAAACACCTTCCAAAAAAGGAATCAGCGGTGAAACTGAACTGGGTGTACGTACAGGATTTATGGGAAAAGATGACCATGACTTCCGTGCTGCTCAGTCTATTGCCGCAAAAGGAGATAAGTTCTTTGGAAGATTGGGAGTAGCCTATCAGCAGAATGGAGGTGTGTATGGGGCAGATCAGAAACAGCTTTTTACTGATATTACCCAGACCGATCTTCAGTATAACCAGTCTATTGATATCCTGGCTACCGGAGGATATCAGTTTAACAATAAACATAAAATAACAGCATCTGTTCAGTATTACAATTCTAAATTTAATGGAGACAGAAGTTTATTTTTAGGTGAAAATCTGAGTGCATTTACAACAAAAAATGCTTCATTACTCGAAATGAGAGATGGATTTTCATCAGATAAAAATGTAGGAACGGAACGTTATATGGCAACCGTAGCGTATAACGGAAACGGAATTTTAGGCGGCCAGGATTTATATGTGCAATTGGCTACCCGAGGTGAAAAATTAGGATTCTATCCATTCCCGGGAAATATTACCTTAAAGACGGGAAAAATACCTTATATGTCTTCTTCTCAGCAAGATACTTATTATTCCGGGATTAAAGCTTTGTTGTCAAAATCATGGAGAGGCCTAAATGTTACTTACGGAGCAGACTTCGATTTTGAAAAATTTGAAGGAACACAGTCTGTTTATGATATTGCCAAAACAATGTCCAGCGGTGGTTTAGTGAATGAAACAAAATACAGCCTTGGCAGATACCCAACCAATCACTCGCAGAGTTATGCAGGATATGTTCAGGCAAAATATAATATTCTTCCCAAATTGCAATTGAATGCCGGAATCCGCTATCAGCATATCAACGTAAAAATGGATGACTTTGTAGGCTCAGAGCAGCAGACACAGATTGCTATGGGGTATGGAAATTCAGCATCGGCAATTCCCGGAGGTGAAAGTTCTTATAATGTGACTTTAGCTAATGCAGGTTTATTATATAAATTCAATGAGCAGCATCAGGTTTGGGGAACATTTTCCCAGGGAGCAAGCTTAGCAGATCCTGCCAAATTTTATGGAATAGGACAGTACAAATTGGTAGGAACAAACTGGGATGTAGTATCCAGTATCAATGTGAAAGAACAACCGCTTCAGGCTATCAAAACCAATCAGTTTGAAGTAGGATACCGTGTGAACAGAGGAGGTCTAAGAGCTCAGATTGCAGGATTTTTGAGTAACTCAGACAAAACCGTTGCTGTAGATAAAAAGACGTTCCAGATTCTTGTGAATGATTTGAAATTAAGAAATATGGGAATTGAAGCTGAGGTTTCCTATTCTTTAAGCAATGGAGTGTATTTCGGTGCCAGCGGACTTTTGATCAAATCTGAGGTAGACAAGGAAGGAGAATGGCAGAAGCAGGAGATTTATAATGCTTCTCCATCAAAATTGGTGACGTATATCGGATATAATATTAAAAACTGGTCATTCAGATTCCAGTCGTTACAGAATTTCAAGCAGAAAGACGAGTTTAATAATGTAGTGGAAGGGTATAATACTTCAGATCTGATGATAGGATACCGTTTCAACTGGGGAAAATTCAACTTAGGAATTCAGAACCTGTTTAATACCGATTACCAGACGATCTGGAGCAAACGTTCCCAGGTTTTATATGCTACTTACGGACTTCCGGAACTGTTTAATTATAAAGGAAGAGGAAGAACATTCAACCTTTCTTACACTTTTGAATTTTAAAAAAATGATCGGGATTTAAAATACCCTGATCTGAAAACATATTGTATTTCAAATCCGGTTTCTGAATCAATCGGAAACCGGATTTTAATTTAAAAAAATCAGTTATGGCTAAAATTTCAACAGGGCAGATCGTTGCCGAAGTCACCAGAAAAGAATACATTACTGACCATTTTATCAGAGTGTATTTGTACTCACCGGAAGTTCATTTGTTCCAAAATACCATGGTGGGAGATAATAATAAGATCGCAGTTCCTCCGGCCGGACTGAATGAGGTTCATTTTCCCACACTGGATGAAAATCATCAATGGGTGTATCCACCTAAAGAAGTGGCTCCTGCAATCAGAACTTATACCCACAGAGGAATTGATCTGGAAAAAAATGAACTGATCATCGATTTTGTAGACCACGGAGATGGTGGACCTGCTTCCAGATGGGTAAGAGAAGCTAAAGCAGGCTCCAAACTGGGAGTGATGATGCGCCTGGAAGGTAAAGAGCTGTACCCTGCAGCAGATTGGTACCTGCTGGCCGGTGATGCTACGGCCATTCCGGTGATCAGTGCTATTTTGGAAACACTTCCTGAAACGGCAAAAGGTATTTGTATCATTGAAGTTCACGGAAAAGAAGACGAACAATTGCTTGAAACCAATGCTCAGATTGATTTTAAATGGTTACATAATTCACAGCCTCAGATCAGCAGTGAAATTTCAAATGCGGTAAAAAGTATTGAAATTCCGGAATCAACAAAGTTTGGTTATGTAGCCTGTGAATTCTCAAGTGTGAAAGAAATCCGTACTTATCTGAGAAAAGAGAAAAACTGGACTTCCCAGGAATTGTACGCTTATTCTTACTGGAAAGCAGGCGTAGCAGAAAACGAATCTCAGGCTGACAGACATAAGGAGAAGGATTCGATGGAGTAGAAGGCAAGGATTTAAAGTTCAAGGTTTAAGGTTTAAGGTTGTAGGAACACCGAATCTTGTACCTCGAAACTCGTGACCCGTACCTCGCAAACCCGCAACATTCAACCAAAAACTTTGAACATTGAACATTGAACTATTATCTTTGCACTATGAAAGATTTAATGGGCAGAGCGATCTGGGATTATTATCATAATGACAATCCTGAAGATCTGCAGACTGAAACGTCAATTTCTGAGCTGGATGAACTTCCGGTGGATTATTTATTCAGAGATTTTGAAGAAATGAATGATATTGAGCAGAAAGCACTGCATTTATCCAACGGAAAAGTTCTGGATATCGGGGCGGGTGCAGGTTCTCATTCTTTATACCTTCAAAATGAAAGAAATCTTGAGGTTACCGCATTGGATATTTCACCCAAATCTGTTGAAGTTTGCAAGCTGAGAGGCATAAAAAAAGCAGTTTGTGAGAATATGCTTGCTTTCTCCGGAGAAACTTTTGATACTATTTTATTGCTGATGAACGGTACCGGAGTTTTTGAAAGCCTTGCGAAAATTGATACTTATCTTCAGAAACTACATACTTTACTGAACGATGAAGGACAGGTTTTAATTGATAGTACGGATATTCTTTATATGTTCGATCGTGATAAAGATGGGGGAGTGTATATTCCGGCTGGTGGATACTACGGAGAACTGGAATATGTGGTTCATTATAAAGGGGAATCTGAAGAACAGATTACCTGGCTGTACCTTGATTTCAATACCTTGAAAAATGCTGCCACAAATAATGGTTTCAAAATAGAAAGAGTATTGAAAGATGAAGATTCTTATTTAGCGAAGCTTACTAAGAGATAACCAGAAAACCATTCAGGGTAATTGATGATAATTGCTAACATTATCAAACAAATAATACCTGGTAAGATATAAGAAGCTGCCTTATAAGGTAGCTTTTTTGGTGTAAACAAAACCCATAGTACCAGTAAAATTAAAGCACCTACAGCAGCCATGAAAAATTCTGGACTTTTTCTATAAGTAAAAAATCCTTGTGTACTTTCCTTATATATGCGAGGAACTAAAAAATTCTGAATAGGCAAAAAGACAATTCCGAAAACAAATGTTAGAATTGCTGCTCCATACTTTTTAAGCTTAACAAAATTCAGTCCTAACAATAAAGCTCCTGGAATTGTTCCCAAAAGTCCTCCAGCAAGTAAGATAAGGTCTCTCGGAAAAAGTTTAACAGCATTCGTATCTTCAGTGATATGATCTTTCCAAAGTTCACGTTCTTCTGTAAATTTTACTTCTTCAGCTTCTTGTTTACGCTGAATTAATTGCTGAACAGCTGTTTTTTCCTGCTCATTGAAAATACGCCCTCTTTCTTCCAGAATTTCAAAAGCTGCCTGAACAGCCTCCGGAACAAAGCGGTTGCCTTCTTTTAAATATCCCTCTAATTCCTGATTGGAAAGCTTTCTTAAAACATTTTTATTGACCATAAGCTGTCTATAAAAGAAAGGCTGCTTCTCGTGAAACAGCCTGTTATCTTTATAAGGATTTTAATTATCCGATCTCAATACCGTTTTCAACATTGCTGTCATCCGGTGTTACGAAAGATAATTTTCCGTCTGGTTTTGTTGTTAATAATAACATTCCCTGAGATTCAATTCCTCTGATTTTTCTTGGCGCAAGGTTCAGAAGAATCATTACCTGCTTCCCGATTACTTCTTCAGGAGTGAAACTTTCTGCAATCCCGGAAACAACAGTTCTTACATCTACTCCTGTATCTACAGTAAGTTTTAGTAATTTATCTGCTTTTTCTACTTTTTCAGCTTCTAAAATGGTTGCTGTTCTAAGGTCTATTTTAGTAAAGTCATCAAACGTGATCTCTTCTTTCATAGGGTTTGCGTTAGGGTTTGTTTTTTTATTGTTTTGTTTTGTGTTTTCCAGTTTTTGGATCTGAGCCTCGATGACATCGTCCTCAATTTTTGAGAAAAGAAGGGAAGATTCATTGATTTTGTGACCTGTCTCAATTAATACTGATTGGTTTTCAATAGAGTTCCAGTCTTTCTTCTCAACATTGAACATGTTCAATAGCTTTTCAGAGCTGAAAGGCATGAAAGGTTCGCATAACTGAGCCAGAGCAACAGCTATTTGAGCTCCAACGAATAAAGATTGAGCAGCTTTTTCCGGGTTGTCCTTGATGGTTTTCCAAGGCTCTTCCGTCTGAAGATACTGGTTTCCAAAACGCGCAAGGTTCATTAATGCAGTTAATGAATTTCTGAACTCATAATTTTCAAGGAATCCTGAGATTTCTTTTGCAGATTTACTTATTTCCTGCAGTTCAGGGCTGTTTGCATCGCCTTGTGGAACAACACCGTCATAATATTTATGAATAAGAACTGCAACTCTGTTGATAAAGTTTCCGAAGATCCCTACCAATTCAGAATTATTCTTAGTCTGGAAATCCTTCCATGTAAAGTTATTATCCTTTGTTTCCGGAGCAGATGAAAGAAGCGCATATCTTAAAACATCCTGCTGTCCGGGGAAGTCTTCCACATATTCATGAGCCCAAACTGCCCAGTTTCTTGATGTTGAGATCTTATCGTTCTCAAGGTTCAGGAATTCAAAAGCAGGAACATTAGCCGGCATGATATAATCTCCGTGTGCTTTCATCATCGAAGGGAAAATAATACAGTGGAATACAATATTATCCTTTCCGATAAAATGTACCAGATCACTTTCTGGACTCTGCCAGTAGTCTTTCCAGTCTTTTCCGTTTTTCTCTGCCCATTCTTTGGTGAAAGAGATATAACCGATAGGAGCATCAAACCATACATATAATACTTTTCCTTCAGCATTCGGAAGAGGAACCGGAACTCCCCAGTTCAGGTCTCTGGTCATGGCACGAGGCTTAAGGCCATCATTCAACCAGGACTTAACCTGTCCGTATACGTTAGGTTTCCAGTCATCTTTATGACCTTCAATGATCCATTCATTTAAAAAGTCTTCGTATTCATTTAACGGAAGATACCAGTTTTTGGTTTCTTTAAGGATAGGAACATTTCCGCTAAGCATTGATTTCGGATTGATCAGCTCAGAAGGAGAAAGGGTAGAACCACATTTCTCACACTGGTCTCCGTAAGCGTTTTCGTTACCACAATTAGGGCAAGTTCCTACAATATAACGGTCAGCAAGGAATTCTCCTGCCTGCTCATCAAAATACTGCTCAGAAATTTCTTCAGTGAATTTTCCTTTTTCGTATAAAACTTTGAAGAAATCCTGACTGGTTTCATAATGCTTTTTAGACGTTGTTCTGGAGTATTCATCAAATGAAATTCCCAGATCAGAAAAAGATTTTTTGATGATCTCGTGATATTTGTCCACGATATCCTGAGGAGTTACTCCTTCTTTTTTAGCTCTTATGGTAATAGGAATCCCGTGCTCATCTGAACCACAGATAAACGCTACATCTTTTCCTAATCTTCTCTGAAATCTTGCGTAAACATCCGCAGGAATATAAACACCTGCCAAATGTCCTATATGAACCGGCCCGTTTGCATAAGGCAAAGCTGCCGTAATCATCTTTCTGTTTGACATTTATAGTAAAGTTTTAACTGCAAAGATAAGGAATATCTGTTGAATACCGCTATTAGTGGCATTATTATGATGAAGAAAGCGATTTTGAAAGGTTGAATATGAAATTAAGTTAAACAATTGTTTAACATTTTCTTAATTTAAAACAAATATTATGTAATGCATAAGACGTTGTAAATTATTGGATTTTAAAAAACTAACTAAAATCGGTTTCGTAATATACATAATTTTAACTAAAATTATATTAAATTTATAATAATTCTAATTTTTTTTTAAATTGCGAGTCTGGCTCTGGGCCAAAATATGACTGAAAAACGAAACTATAAAAAAATAAGATTGTGAAGAATTTTACAACAGTATTAAAAATCGCGCCCGCTTTTTTACTGGCCAGTACAGTAATACATGCGCAGAAAAAAGATTCTCTTCCTCAGGAGAAGAAGATTGATGAAGTTGTACTAATTGGATATGGAAAACAGAAAAAATCTGACCTTACCGGTTCTATAACTTCTGTTACGGCTAAAGACTTCAACGGAGGAGCTACTTCTGCCGGGCAGCTGATCCAGGGTAAAACACCAGGAGTACAGATTACCAATAACAGTGGAGCTCCGGGATCGGGTACAAAAATCAGGATCAGGGGTACTTCTTCTTTAAGTGGAGAAAACTCTCCGTTGATCGTTATTGATGGAGTTCCTCAGGATTTCGTTGGAATGAATGGTGTTTCTGATCCTTTATCATTAATTAACCCGAATGATATTGAAACGTTTGATATCCTTAAGGATGCTTCCGCTACTGCGATCTATGGTAACAGAGCTTCCAATGGGGTTATTCTCATTACAACCAAGAAAGGAACAGCAGGAAAGTTTAAAGTTAATTTCTCAACAGTTACTTCGGTTTCTACTAAAATGGGAAAGGTAGATGTATTAAATGCTCAGGAGTTTAGAGATTTTGTTAATACGTATGCACCTGCAGGTTATAAAACCAAACTTGGAAATGCTGATACCGATTGGCAGGATCAGATTTATCAGGCAGCATGGGGTACCGATAATAACGTTGCCCTTTCAGGAGGGATTAAAGGTCTGCCATACCGTTTATCATTAGGATATAATGAGCAGAACGGTATTGTAAAATCAAATTCTTTCCGCAGAACTTCTGTAGGATTGAACTTAAACCCTAAATTCTTTGATAATCATTTATCAGTGAATGTAAATGCAAAGGGAACATTTACCGATAACAGATTTGTAGATGGCGGAGTGATTAAGGCGGCTACTTATTTTGATCCTACGCAACCGGTGTATTCAGGAAACTCTAATTACGGAGGGTATTATGAATGGCTGGATTCAGGATCTGCAACAGGTTATAATGTAAATGCCAATTCAAACCCACTTGGGATGATCAATGGGGTAAGAGATGTTTCCTCTGTATTAAGAGGATTGGGAAATATTCAGTTAGATTATAAGTTTCATTTTCTTCCGGACCTTCATTTCAATGTAAATGCCGGATACGATTATACAAAAAGTGACGGACATAAATTTAAAGACGCTCGTCTGAGACCAGGTTTCGAAGATAAAGGAAGCTCAAATTTCTATTCTATGGAAAAGAAAAACAAGCTTTTGGAAACCTATTTTAATTATGTAAAAAACATCAGTGCTATTAATACTGGTGTAGACATTACTGCAGGATATTCTTATCAGGATTTCAATATCTATCTTCCGGGAGCTATCACTTATAGAGGAACAGGAATTAACTCGCAAGATTTAGATTTCAAAACTCAAAATACGCTGATTTCATTTTATGGAAGAGCTATTTTTACCATTGCTAATAAATATATTATTTCAGGATCAGTTCGTAAAGATGGCTCTTCAAGATTCTTTAACGGTACCAGAGATAATGTTTGGGGTGTTTTCCCTGGAGTTTCCTTAGCCTGGAAGCTTAATGAAGAAAATTTTATCAAAAATATATCTTCCATCAGTACATTAAAACTAAGAGCGGGATGGGGTAAAACGGGCCAGCAGGAATTGCCTGCACTTAACGGTAACAAGCCTAATAATTACCCGGCTTTTGCAGCCTACAATCCAAGTTATCAGGGAGCTGGATATCAGTTTGGAAATGAATTCTACTTTATGTTCAGACCTGCTAACTATAATCCAAATCTTACCTGGGAAACTACAACCACTAAAAACTTAGGATTAGATTTTGGTTTTAATAAAAACAGAATTACCGGATCAATAGATGTATTCAGAAAGGATACGAAAGATCTTCTTGTATATGCTGACGAGCCTGCTGGAGGTTTAAGTAATGCCAGCTGGCAGAACGTAGGTGATATGAAAAATGAAGGGATTGAAGGAAGTATTACCGTAATTCCTGTTAAAAATCAGAATACCACTTGGGAAGTAAGCTTTAATGCTACTCATTACAAGCCGGTTATCACGAAGCTTAAAGACAGAGCTGACGAATCATTTAACATGGAAGTAGGAGGTATTGAAGGAGGTTCTGGAAACAGAATTCAGGCTCATGCTGTAGGATATGCACCTAATTCATTCTGGGTATACCAGCAGGTATATGATACCAACGGAAAACCTGTTGACGGAGCCTTTGTAGACAGAAACGGAGATGGAGTAATCAATACAAAAGATATGTATTATTACAAATCTACTACACCGGATGCAATTTTAGGTTTCTCTACTAAAGTTTCTCACAAAAATTGGGATTTTGCATTAAGTGCAAGAGCCGTATTAGGAAACTACGTATATAATAATGCTGCTTCAAATAGTTCACTGCAGTCAGCATCTACCAACGAATACCTTCAGAACGTATTCTCTACAGCTCCTCAGTATAAGTTTGCAGTTCCTCAGTACAAATCTGATATTTATGTTGAGAATGCTTCATTCCTGAGACTGGATAATATCAATGTTGGATACAATTTCGGAGAAATCTTCACCAAAGGAAGCAACCTGAAAGTATATGCGATGGCGCAGAATGTTTTTGTGATCACTAAATACTCTGGAGTAGATCCTGAAGTTTTTGGGGGAATAGACAACGGTTATTACCAAATGCCTAAAATTTACTCTTTAGGTTTTAATTTCCAATTTTAAATAAAAATTCAATGAAACTAAATAGAATTAAACTTAAAAATATAGTATTGCCTCTTTCAGCAGTATTTTTATTAACAGCAACTTCTTGTGTGAAAGATCTTGAAAGAGAGCCAATCACAGATGTTACTTCAGCCAGTATTTATAAGGATTTTGCTAACTATAAAAATGTTTTGGCAAAACTTTATGGAGGACTTGCAATGGGTGGCCAGGTAAGTGGAGATGGTGATCAGCCGGATAGTGATATTAACGGAATCAATGGTGGTTTTTCACAATATACCAGATTGATGTACACACTAAATGTTGTTACAACAGATGAAGCTGTGATTGGATGGAATGACGGAAATCTTCATACCATGCACAAAATGACATGGGATGCCTCCAATGAGTTTATTGCGGCTATGTACTATAGAATATATACAGAAATTGCTTTTTGTAATGAGTTCTTAAGAAATGTTACCGATGAAAAGTTAGCTTCCAATAATATTACTGGAGACAATCTTAATCAGGCAAAATTGATGAGAGCAGAAGCACGTTTCCTGAGAGCACAGTCATATTTTCATGCGATTGATATGTTTGGAAATGTTCCTTTTGTAGATGAATCATACCTGCCTGGATCTATAAACCCGCCACAAAGAATAGAAAGAAAAGCATTGTTTAATTATATCGAATCTGAATTACTTGCTATAGCAGGAGAGTTAAAAGATCCTAAAACAAATGAATATGGCAGAGCAGATAAAGCTGCTGTTTGGTCATTGTTGGCAAAATTATATTTAAATGCTGAAGTTTATACTGGAACTCAGAGAAATACAGATTGTATCACATACTGTAATAAAGTGATTGCAGCAGGATATTCTTTAAAACCGAAATATGATGATTTATTCCTTGCTGATAATAATATCAATAATCCGGAGCAGATTTTAAGCGTTAATTTTGACGGAATCAATACGCAGACTAATGGTGGGACCACTTATCTGGTACATGCTGCCATAGGTGGTGATATGAAAGCTGCTGATTTTGGAGTGAATGGAGGATGGAGTGGTTTAAGAACTACAAAAGCATTTGTAGGGTTATTCCCTAATAATGGAAGTGACAAAAGAGGAAGATTCTTTACTTCAGGGCAAAATCTAGAAATTAATGATTTAGGCTCATTTACAGATGGTTATGCTTTTATCAAGTTTAAAAATGTTAAAAGTAACGGATCTGTCGGAGCTCATACCAACTGGGTGGAGGCTGATATCCCATTGTACCGTTTGGCAGATATTTATCTGATGTATGCAGAAGCTGTATTAAGAGGAGGAACTGGCGGCAATCAGGCTACAGCAATCGGTTATATTAATCAACTGAGACAACGTGCTTATGGAGATACAAGCGGAAATGTTTCTTCTATCAATCTGAATTTCATTTTAGATGAGAGAGCCAGAGAATTATCATGGGAAATGACCAGAAGAAGTGATCTTATTCGTTTCAATAAGTTCACCACAGGGGATTATCTATGGCCATGGAAAGGAAATGTAAAAGATGGAAAAGCAGTAGAAAACTACAGAAACCTGTTCCCGATTCCTGCTAAAGATATTGTAGCGAATCCTAATTTGATTCAGAATCCTGGGTATTAATTTTAAATCCTGTTTAAAATGAAAAATTTATTCAAAATATTAGCCCTGGTTTTTACAGGTCTTATCGTTTTTTCCTGTGAAAAAGATGAAGATCAGGCGGTTATTAATGAAACATCTGCCGGTAAAATATCTGCTGATAAAAGTGCAATAGTTCTTAATGAACTTAATGCAAATGATGCCGTAATAAGCTTTACATGGACAAAACCAACATTTAATATTGCTGTAGTTCCCAATCAGAAAGTAGAATTTGGAATGAAAGGGGATGGTTTCAAAAAAAGTGCTACCATTGACTTTTCTAATGATATGACTTCAGGTTCTGCAACACATGCCGCTTTGAATGCCGCCATGTTTGCCATTGGAGCAGTTCCGGATGTTGTAAACGATATCGAAGTAAGATTGAAGACTTCAGTAGGCTCAGCAGCTTTTTATTCTAATGTAATTGCTCTTAAAGTAACTCCTTATACTCCAAACCCTGATTTGGTATATCCAAAGATCAATGTTCCTGGAGCATACGCAGGAGCAGCTGGTTATGCAAACTGGACTCCATCTAATTCACCGAATCTGTTTTCTCCTGAGAAAAATGATAAATACAGAGGATTTATTTTCATCAAAGATGCTTCAGGTGATAATGGTAAATATAAATTTGCGATCAATCAGGATTGGCCGGGAAATAAAGGGGATGATGGAACCAATAGCGGAAAACTAAAAGTTGATGGTTCAGATATAGTACCGGCAGCAGCAGGAACTTATTATATGAAAGTAGACTGGGCAGCAAATACCTATTCTGCTACATTAGCAAACTTCGGAGTTATTGGTGATGCAACGCCTACGGGATGGGGATCAGATACTGACTTTGTATACAATCCTGCAACCAAAACCTATGTTATCAATTCAATTGCTTTATCCAATACCGGAGTATTTAAATTCAGAGCCAATGATGATTGGGCAATAAAGTTCCAGCCAAAAGATGCAGAGCAGACTTTAGTTTCAGGGACAGGTGTTCAGACCTATTTAAGCTCAGAGGGAACTGTTACAGGAGATCCTGGATATAAAGTTTCACAGGCAGGTAATTATAAAATTGAACTGGATCTACACAATTCAGCATATTACAAGTTAACCATTACTAAATTGTAAATTAAACTAAACAAACTAAAATAAAGCAAAGTGCTGCTTTACCGCAGCACTTTATTTTTTTAAGTTAATAAATAGTCATTATGAAGAAAATTACAGTTGGAGCACTTTTGCTCTCAATGATGTTTACAGGTGTGAAAGCCCAATCTTTAAAATCTCCGGACGGAAAGTTCGAAATGAACTTTCAGCTGAAAGAAGGAGTACCTTACTATAACCTGAAATACAATGGGGCAGTAGTGGTGGAAGATTCTAAATTGGGATTGAGATTATTTAAAGACACAGCCATAAAATTCGCTTCTGAAATTGCCAAACCAGAAGATGCAAAATACGATCTGAACAACGGTTTTGCAAAGACAGATGAAAAAAGAGACTCCAAAAATGAAACCTGGCAGCCGGTTTTAGGAGAAAAGAAAAATTATATCAACCATTACAACGAACTGGCAGTCACCCTGAATCAGGCTTCTACAGACAGAAGTATTGTGGTAAAGTTCAGATTATTCAATGATGGATTGGGTTTCAGATATGAATTCCCACAACAGAAAAACCTTAATTATTTCGTCATCAGAGAAGAAGATTCTGAAATCGATTTCCCTACCGATATGAAGGCATGGTGGATAGTTGCAGATTATGACTCTCAGGAGTATCAGTATCAGGAAACAAAAGTATCTGAAATCCCTTCAAAATGGGATAAAGCATATGATGCCAACGCTTCACAGTCATTGGTGAAAAATGCAGTGCAGTCTCCATTGATGCTTAAAAAAGAAGGAAAAGAGCCATTGTATATTAACGTTGCAGAAGCAGCTGTATTGGATTATCCGGCTTCACACCTTGAGGTAGATGCACAGAATTTTAAATTCAAAACGCATTTGACTGCCGACAGACAGGGAGCGAAAGGATACATTCAGACTCCGTCAGTAACGCCTTGGAGGACAATTATTGTAGCTCCGAAAGCAGAGCAGGTGATGGATTCTAAAATGATCTTCAACCTTAATGAGCCTACAAAGTACACCGATACTTCTTACATTCACCCTACAAAATACATGGGAGTCTGGTGGGAAATGATTATCGGAAAATCACAATGGGCTTATTCTACCGCTGAAAATGTCCATTTAGGTAAAACAGATTTTGCAAAATTAACTCCAAACGGAAAACATGCTGCCAACAATACAAAAGTTAAAGAATATATTGACTTTGCAGCAGAAAACGGATTCCAGGGATTGTTGATCGAAGGATGGAACATCGGTTGGGAAGACTGGTTCGGACATTCAAAAGAGTTTGTTTTCGATTTCATTACTCCTTACCCGGATTTTGATATTAAAATGTTGAATGAATATGCGCATTCAAAAGGAATCAAGCTCATCATGCACCATGAAACTTCAGGTTCTGCGACAAACTATGAAAGATGGGCTGATAAAGCTTTCCAAACCATGAATAAATATGGATATGATGCTGTGAAAACAGGATATGTAGGAGATATCATTCCTAGAGGGGAACATCATTACTCTCAATGGACCATCAACCATTATTATAGAATTGCAGAAAAAGCAAACGACTATAAAATCATGGTGAATTCTCACGAATCCGTACGTCCTACAGGAGAAAGCCGTACTTATCCAAACTATATTTCTGCAGAAGCAGCACGTGGAACGGAATATGAAGCTTTCGGAGGAAATAAGCCGGATCACCAGACGGTTCTTCCGTTTACAAGATGGATGGGAGGTTCTATGGATTACACGCCGGGAATTTTCCAGACAAAACTTGACTATTATTTCCCTGGAGATAACCGTTTTGTAAAAACTACTCTGGTAAAGCAGTTAGCGCTTTATGTAACGATGTATATGCCGCTTCAGATGGCTGCGGATCTTCCCGAGAACTACAAAAAGCATATGGATGCATTCCAGTTTATTAAGGATGTTGCAGCAGATTGGGATGATACAAAAATCTTAGCTGCTGAGCCTGGTGATTATGTAGTTACAGCGAGAAAAGCAAAAGGCACTGAAAACTGGTTTGTAGGAGGTATCACGGATGAAAACAAACGTGAGTATACTGTAGACTTCTCATTCCTGGATAAAGGAAAGAAATATGAGGCAACCATCTATGAAGATGGAAAAGATGCTGATTATATCGATAACCCTCAAAGTTATAACATCTACAAAAAAGAGATTACAAGTAAGTCGAAAATTAATTTTAAAATGGTAAGAAGCGGCGGTTTCGCAATTTCAATTAAACCAGTAAAATAATTGTAAAGATACACTAAGGTGCCCCGGTTTATCGGATTTTCGATGGCCGGGGTATTTTTATTTATCCTCTGCGTGTTGAATCAGCTGGGAATATTGATTTTCAGATTCTAATAGTTGTTCCTGTACTTTAACAGGAGTTTTTATTTTCTCTTTATATTCTTTCTGATACTGTTTGACGGTTTTTCCAGTTCCGTCATGTCTCCATCCCGGCGAATAAAAAAGATATTTTAGGCGGTCTTTAAAAGAAATTCCCGGCTGTCTGATATCTTTCCCTATTCTTCTCCATTCATAGAAAAGCATCGTTGCGGGATCTTTGGATTTTATTTTCGGATAAACTCCATATTTTACAGGAACTTCAGGATCTTCTTTTTCAAAAGTCCCGAAAATTTTATCCCAGATAATCAGTCCCATTCCCATATTGCGGTCCAGATATTTGATATTGCAGGCATGATGTACCCTGTGATGAGAAGGTGTCACCAGGATATATTCTAAAAATCCCATACTTTTAATCGATTGGGTGTGTACAAACGTGCCGTAAATCTGTATAGAAGAGTAGGCTACCAGAATATGCCACGGATGAAAACCCATGAAAGCTAGTGGAGAGAAAAATAAATACCTGTACAACGGCTGAAATACAGGGCTTCTGAATCCCGTACTGATATTGAAATAATCAGAATTATGATGGGTAATATGTACCGCCCAGAAAACACGCGAATGATGATCTACATAATGATGGACATAATAAGCAAAGTCCTGAGCCAGGAATACGGCAATCCAGTACCAGATCCCCTCCTGCCAGTCGAAAAGACGGTGCTGGTAAAAAAACATCATAACAAATAAGGAGAAACTCTTCATGATGATATCTAGTCCATAATTAAGCAAGGCGAAAAGGACATTTGTTGCTACGTCTTTTGTCTCATATATTTTCTCTTTATTAAAATGACTGTAGGCCATTTCAAGGAAAATTATAGCAGCAAACACAGGAATTGTCCATGTGTAAACAACATCCGGTCCTTCAGTTTTGAACATATTGCTGAAATCCAACATTTTTTCTATAAAACTAAACATAAAAAGCATGGGAAATTAATTTTATGCATGAATTTTTTGTGAAAAATTTAATTATTCTTTATAAAAATTAAAATGAAGTCATTTAATCTGATAATCTTATAGAAATGAAGATTAAAAAAAGAGACTTTCCGCTACATTTTTGAACGTATATATGAAAATTTAATGCTAAATTGAACACTAATATGAAGACAATATATGCAGCATTCGCCCTTTCGATAGCTTCTTTTGCTTTTTCCCAGAAAAATCTGGAAAGAGTAGAGCCTGCTTTCTGGTGGAAGGGGATGAAAAATCCTGAACTTCAGATTCTTGTATACGGAAAAGAAGTGGCTAATAACGAGATTACGCTTTCAGATGGCATACAGATCAAAGACATAAGGAAAGTAGATAATCCTAACTATGTTTTTATTACAGTCAATACCAACGAAATAAGCGTTCCGAAGTTTGCTATCAATATTAAGAAAGGCAAAAAGAATATGGGTTCATACACTTATGAGCTGAAACAAAGGAATCCGGGATCTGCCGATCGTGAATCTTTTACTTCAAAAGATCTCATGTATCTGATCATGCCGGACCGTTTTGCCAATGGTGATGAGAAGAATGATTCAAGACCGGAGCTTACCGAAAAAGCAGATCGCAGTCTTCCCAACGGCAGACATGGAGGAGATCTCCGCGGGATTATCAATAATCTTGATTATATCCAGAATTTAGGAGCTACAGCAGTCTGGCTGACTCCCGTGAATGAGGATAACGAAAAAGTGTATTCCTATCACGGTTATGCTCAGACCGATCTATATAAAATTGATGCACGCTACGGTACCAACGAAGATTATAAAACATTATCCCAGGAGCTAAATAAGCGAAAGATGATGTTAGTGATGGATTATGTAACCAATCACTGGGGCGGCTCCCACTGGATGATTAAAGATCTTCCTTCCAAAGACTGGATACACTGGTTTGATGAAGGAGAAAAAGGATTTAAACGGTCAAACTATAAAACGACGACACAGTTTGATACCAATGCTTCGGATATTGATAAAAAATATGCCCTGGACGGATGGTTTGATACAACGATGCCTGATATCAACCAGAAAAATCCATTGGTCCTGAAATATCTGATCCAAAATGCTATCTGGTGGATCGAATATGCCGAGCTGGGAGGATTTCGTGTAGATACCTATCCTTACAATGATAAAGACGCCATGGCAAAATGGGCAAAGGCGATCACCGATGAATATCCGAAATTCAATATCGTAGGGGAAACATGGCTGTATACAGCAGCTCAAATTGCCGCGTGGCAGAAAAATTCGAAGATCGGGGCGATAGAAAATTACAATTCAAATTTACCATCGGTGATGGATTTTATGCTGTTTGAAAACATGCCTAAAGCCCTTAAAGAAAAAGAAAGCTGGGATAAAGGAATGATCCGTATTTACGATTCTTTTACGAGCGATTTCCTTTATCCGGATATCAATAATACCCTTGTTTTCTTTGAAAATCATGACACCGAAAGATGGAATGAAATCTTTAATGCAAATCCAGATGCCTATAAAATGGCACTCACTCTGATCTCGACAGTAAGAGGAATTCCACAGATTTATTACGGATCTGAAATAGGAATGAGAGGTGATAAAAAAACTGGTGGTGATGCGGATATCCGCAGGGATTTTCCAGGAGGCTGGAAATCTGATACACAAAACGCTTTCAATCCATCCGCTCAAACTGCGGAGCAGAAAGAATTTTTCCGGTTTACTCAGAAATTATTAAACTGGAGAAAAGGTAAAGACGTGATTCATCATGGAAAAACTAAAAATTTCGTTCCTCAGGATGGTGTTTTTGTTTATTTCAGATACAATGAAAAAGAAAGTGTAATGGTCATCATCAACAATAATGAAAAAGATCAGACGTTAGATCTGAAACGGTTTGCAGAATCACTGAATGGATTTACAAAAGGAAAAGAAATCATTTCAGACAAAGAAATTTCATTGCAAAATACAATGAGTATTCCTGCAAAAACTCCACTGATTATTGAACTGGAAAAATAATTAATACATATGAAAAAACTAACGACTGCTTATACACTAATCCTTTTTTTACTGGGATTTCCTTTACTTACAGCACAGTCGAAGACCGGATTTGAAAAAGAAAAATCGGAAATCACTACCATGCTTGATACCTTCAATACAATGGCAGCAAAGGCGGATTATGATGCCTATTTTAATCTGTTTGCAGATGAATCTACCTTTATCGGTACAGACGCTACTGAAATCTGGGACAAAAAAGCATTTATGGTATGGGCAAAACCTTATTTCGACAAAAAGAAAACCTGGAATTTTAAGGCCCTTAAAAGAAATATTTACTTCAGCAAAGACGGAAAACTGGCTTGGTTTGATGAATTACTGGATACCCAGATGAAGATCTGCAGAGGCTCGGGAGTGGTAGAGAAAATCAACGGAAACTGGAAGGTTAAGCAATATGTTCTTTCTGTGACAGTACCTAATGAGGTGGTAGATAAAGTGGTTATTGAGAAGACCCCTATCGAAGATGCATTAATTCAAAAACTAAAGTTGTAATGGCAATCATGATGGGGAAATATGATAATGGGAAGGTAGGAAAAAGGAAAAAACCAGACCTATCCATGCTCCAGATTATCAATATGAGCATGGGATTCCTGGGAATTCAAATGGCATTCGGGTTACAAAATGGAAATGCGAGCCGTATTCTGGGTAATTTAGGAGCTGATGTTCACGAATTATCCTGGTTCTGGCTGGTAGCTCCCATTACAGGTCTGATTGTCCAGCCTATTATCGGTCATATGGGAGACAATACCTGGAGTCCGCTGGGAAGAAGAAAACCTTATTTCCTGATTGGCGCTGTTTTATGCGCGATAGGATTGGTTCTCCTTCCTAATGCAGCATCCGTTACTCAGATGTTTGCCGCCAATGCACTTTTGTTAGCGGTAATATTTTTAGCCATGATGGATGCTTCAGTGAATATTGCCATGGAACCTTTCCGGGCTTTGGTGGGTGATATGCTCCCGAAACATCAGGGTACGATAGGGTTTTCTGTACAAACAATTCTGATTGGAATCGGAGCGGTATTAGGATCTTATCTGCCGGACTGGTTAACGAAAATGGGAATTTCCAATGAAGCACCAGCAGGATTTGTAGCAGATAATGTGATTTATTCTTTTTATATCGGTGCTGCATTGCTTATCATATCAATTCTATACACCATCATGACAACCAGAGAGTATTCCCCACAGGAATTTGCTGATTTTGAAGATGGAAAAGACGCAGACCAACATAACTCTAAGTTTTCAGATATTTTTAAAGACTTTGCAGCGATACCTTTGCAGATGAAAAAGCTGGGAATTGTTCAGTTTTTCTCATGGTTCGCATTGTTTACCATGTGGGTATTTACCACCAGTGCTCTGGCAACCCATCATTTTGGACTTTCCCCGGAAGATACCCATTCCAAGGCATTCAATGATGCTGGAGACCTTACCGGAAAACTTTTCGGAATGTATAATCTCTGGGCGATTCCGTTTGCGTTTCTGTTAACACCTATCGCTAAGCTGATTGGTAAAAAACAGACTCATGCTTTAGCTTTATTGTGTGGAGGTTTGGGACTGGTTTCCATGTATTTCATTAAGGATGTCAACAATTTATGGATCTCCATGATTGGATTAGGCTTTGCCTGGGCAAGTATTCTCGCAATGCCTTATGCCATGCTTATTGAGGTGATTCCACAACGGAAGATGGGGGTTTATATGGGCATATTCAACTTCTTTATTGTGATTCCTCAGATCATCAATGGTTTGTTCGGAGGTCCTATCGTAAGCGGGATTTTCGGAAAACAGGCGATGGATTATGTTGTCGTAGGAGGTGTTTGCATGCTGATCGGAGCCGTAGTAACCATGATTTTTGTGAAATCCGAAGATGAAACCCCTAAGGAAATTGAAGAGGAAATCAAGCAGGTACATTTTTAATAAGAAAATAGAGGTTAGAAATAAGTAATGTGATGTGTTTTGAAATTTAATTTAAAATAGCATCATAAAATTCAATAGGAGCGGGCTTTAGCCCGCTTTTCTTTTAAACATTCATCAATTGGCTTTAGCCAAAACTCAAAATCTATCCTTCGTATACTTATTATTTTTTTTGATCTTAAGATTGTAATAATCTCCCACAGATTTTCACAGATATCACAGATGCTTGCACTTGTTTACTCATTGGAAGAAAAAATATCCGGCATAAAAGTTTTATCGCAAATAAAATCTTTGCGCCTTAAAAACATACTGTAAATAAAAAAATCGCGTAATCAGACCTATAAAATAATCCTCACTTTCTGAGCTTTCTCAACCTTTTTAATTTCTCCAAATTTCCTTTCTTAACCTACATCAACTTTTTAAACACCTACATCCCGTACATTTGTACTATAAATAATCACAGAAAATGAAAACAGTATATCATAAAGCAGATTCAAGAGGCCATGCCAACCACGGATGGTTAAATTCTTACCATACATTCAGTTTTGCCAACTATCAAAACAGAGATAGAACCAACTTCGGAGTTTTAAGAGTATTGAACGATGACACCGTTTCGCAGGGAATGGGCTTCGGAACACACCCACACAGAGATATGGAAATTATATCCATTCCTTTGGAAGGAGATCTGGAACATAAAGACTCCATGGGAACCACAGCAGTAATCAGAAAAGGAGAAATCCAGGTGATGAGTGCCGGAACAGGTGTCATGCACAGCGAATACAATAAAAATAAAGATGAAGAAGTAAAATTCCTTCAGATCTGGGTGTTCCCAAAAGAACAGAATGTTGAACCGAGATACGATCAGAAAAGTATCAAAGAAGGAGAAAAAATCAATGGATTCCAACAGATCTTATCTCCCAATAAAAATGATGACGGAGTTTGGATTCATCAGGATGCATGGTTCAATCTGGCCAACTTTAAAAAAGGAAACGGTAAAAATTATATGCTCAACAAAAAAGGAAACGGAGTGTATGCATTTGTTTTAAAAGGTAGTGCAAAAATCGGAGACCGTGTCCTGAATGAAAGAGACGGATTAGGAATCTGGGATACACAGAGCTTTAATATTGAAGCCGTAGAAGACACCGAAGTATTATTAATGGAAGTACCTATGGAACTGCCGTCTTATCTTAAATAAAAAACTAAATTTGTAATCTTAAAAATAAACCTCACCTATGAAAATTTTAGCAATAGCAGGAAGTAACTCAGAAGCTTCAATGAACAAACAGTTGGTAGCCTATGCATCAACGTTATTTGAAAATGCAGAAGTAGAAGTAATCGATTTAAACCCTTTCGAAATGCCTATCTATAAACACGAAAGAGAATTAGCAGGCGGTGTTCCACAGGAAGCTCATGATTTCGCAGCAAAAATTGACGGTGCTGATGTATTACTGGTTTCTTTGGGAGAGCACAACGGAACGTATTCTACAGCATTCAAAAATGTGTTCGACTGGGTATCCAGAATCAAAGACAGAACAGTCTGGAATGAAGTACCTATGCTATTGATGTCTACATCTCCCGGAGGTAGAGGTGGGGCAGGTGTTTTGGAAGCAGCATCAAAGCGTTTCCCTTTCCACGGAGGAAATGTGGTGGAAACTTTTTCTCTTCCTTTCTTTAATGATAACTTTGATAAAGCCGCTCAGAAAATTTCTAATGAAGAGAAAGACAGTGAGTTAAAAGAAAAAATTAAGAAGATTGCAGCCATTGAAACAATCCTTGAAAAATAGAATTTGAATATTCATTTAAAATTACTATTTTTGCAAAAAGAAAAGAGATGAAAATTCAGACCTCCTATAAACAATGTTTTTCTCATAAAGGGAAAGTTGTGGGCTCTGAAATTCTGAGATAAAATAACGGCCGATAATCTGAAAAGATTGTCGGCTTTTTTGTTTTCTAAAATCGAGTATAAAAGTAATTGAAATATTAAAAGATAAGAAGACGCAAGACGTCAGATACAAGATAAGAATCATCTGAAATCTGAGATCTGAAATCCTAATATCTAAAAATCTAAGCAGACATGAGCAACACTTACAAATCAGCAGGAGTAGACAAAGAAGAAGGATACAAAACGGTTGACAAGATCAAAAAAGCGGTCGGTGAAACCCACAATTCCAATGTACTGAACCACTTGGGAAGTTTTGGTGCTTTCTATGAAATCGGAGGATACAAAAATCCGGTTCTTGTATCAGGAACAGATGGAGTAGGAACAAAGCTGAAAGTAGCTTTAGATACCAAAAAATACGATTCTATCGGGGTAGATTGCTTCGCAATGTGTGCCAACGATATTCTTTGCCACGGTGCTAAACCTTTATTCTTCCTGGATTATCTGGCTTGTGGAAAGCTTGATTCAGAAATCGCTGCAGAAATCGTTTTAGGAATGGTTGCCGCTTGTAAGGATAACAACTGTGCATTGATTGGTGGTGAAACTGCTGAAATGCCTGGAATGTACCAGCCCGGAGATTATGATGTTGCAGGATTCTGTGTAGGAATCGTAGAAAAAGACCAGATCATTGACGGTTCTAAGATCAAAGCAGGAAACAAAATTATTGCGTTGCCAAGCTCAGGATTCCACTCAAACGGATTCTCTTTAGTAAGAAAAGTATTCCCGGACTTTGAAGAAGAGTTTGAAGGAAAACCATTATACGAGACGCTTTTAGTTCCTACAAGACTATACTACAAAGATATCCACAAAGTATTGGAAGAAGTAAGAGTAGAAGGAATTGCCCACATCACAGGAGGTGGTCTTTACGAAAACGTTCCAAGAATTATTCCGGAAGGACTTTGTGCTTCTATTGACGAATCAAAAATCAGAATTCCTAGTGTGATGCTTGAGCTTGAAAAAAGAGGTGGAGTGGCACGTGAAGAAATGCACGGAACATTCAACATGGGTGTAGGAATGGTAATCGTTGTAGATGCTGAACATGCTGAAAAAGTATTACACCTTTTAGATGACGCTTACGAAATCGGTGAAATCACTGAAGGAGCAGAGAAAATCAATTTGAAATTTTAAATGACATCAGATTTCAGATCTTAGATATCAGATGTAAGTCTGTAATCTTTAATCTGACATCTAACATCTGAATAATGAAGAACATTGTTGTACTCGTATCCGGTTCAGGAACCAATCTGCAGAGAATCATTGATACTATTGACTCAGGAGAAATCCGGAATGCAAAAGTAACTCTGGTGGTAGCAGACAGAGAATGTTTCGGACTGGAAAGAGCAAAGAATCACAATATAGAAAACATACTCATTCCGAGAGGAAAGAACTTCAGCAGCGAATTGGCCAAAGTAATCCCTGAAAATACAGATCTGATTGTATTGGCAGGATTTTTATCCATCTTAAAATCTGAATTCTGTGAAAACTGGAATGGTAAAATAATCAATATTCACCCGGCTTTGCTTCCGAAATTCGGAGGAAAAGGAATGTGGGGAATGAACGTTCACAATGCAGTTATTGAAGCGAAAGAAATAGAGAGTGGGGCAACTGTACATTTTGTGACACCAGGGATTGACGAAGGAGAAGCTATTCTTCAAAAGTCTTTCGAAGTAACCGCTGAGGACACTCCTGAAACGCTGGCTCAGAAAGTTCACCAGATTGAATATGAAATATTTCCGATAGCGATCAATAAGGTCCTGGGAAATGAATAAATATAACAATGTATCAGTGTACCAATTTACCAATGTTGAAGGTATTGTTACATTGCTGGACTGATACATTGTTACATTAATAAAAAGAAATCTAAGTAAAATAAAAGTAAGTTCGGAGGTGAAAGACCCGGACACAGTTTGAAATAGCTGTAAAAAGTAAAAAATTGAAAGTAAAATGAGTAAAAAGAGAGTTTTAATCAGTGTTTCTGACAAAAGTGGATTAATAGAATTCGCACAGTTTTTGGAAGCTCAGAATTATGAGTTGATCTCTACAGGAGGAACGTTCAAACATTTGAAAGACGCTGGTTTAAATCCTATTCAGATTGATGAGGTTACCAATTTCCCTGAAATGTTGGATGGAAGAGTGAAAACTTTACACCCAAAAGTTCACGGTGGATTGTTGGCTGTTCGTAACAATGAAGAGCACATGAAAACCGTTCAGGAGCACGGAATTGGTCTGATTGACATGGTAATCGTAAATCTTTATCCTTTCTTTGAAAATGTAAACAAAGACATTTCTTTACATGAAAAAGTAGAGTTTATCGATATCGGTGGACCTTCAATGCTTCGTTCTGCAGCGAAAAACTTTGATTCTGTAACAGTAATCACGGATGTTGAAGACTATGCAGCAGTGAAAATTGAAATGGAGCAAAACGGTGATACGTATATCGAAACCCGTAAAAAACTTGCAGGAAAAGTATTCAACCTTACCTCTGCATATGATGCGGCTATTTCAAGAATGCTTTTAGATGAAGAATATCCTACTTATCTGAATGCTTCTTATAAAAAAGTAGCAGATCTAAGATATGGAGAAAATCCTCACCAGACAGCAGCTTACTACGTTTCTACTTTCGAAAACGGAGCGATGAAAGACTTTGAACAGCTTGGAGGTAAAGAACTTTCTTTCAACAATCTTCGTGATATGGACCTTTGCTGGAAAGTAGTCACTGAGTTCAAAGAAGAAATGGCTTGTTGTGCCGTAAAACACTCTACCCCTTGTGGCGTTGCGATCGGAACTTCAGCATTGGAAACCTATCAGAAAACATTTGAATGTGATCCGGTTTCCATCTTTGGCGGAATTGTTGCAATGAACTATAAAATTGATGCAGCAACAGCGGAAGAACTCAACAAAACTTTCCTTGAAATTGTAATGGCTCCTGAATTTGATGAAGAAGCTCTTGAAATTTTAAGAAAAAAGAAAAACCTGAGAATCATCAAAATCGTAAACCCTGTTTCTGACAAACAGACCTGGGTGAAAGTAGACGGAGGTATCCTTGTTCAGGATAATGACCTTCACTTCTCAGATGATATCAAAGTGGTAACTGAAGTACAGCCTACAGAAGAGCAGAAAAAAGCATTGCTTTTCTCTCAGAGAGTAGTAAAATATGTGAAGTCTAATGCAATCGTAGTTTCCAACGGAATTCAGGCATTCGGTATCGGTGGCGGACAGGTAAACAGAATCTGGGCAACACAGCAGGCGATCGAAAGAGCAAAAGAAAAATTCTCAGGAGATTTAGTACTGGCTTCAGATGCATTTTTCCCTTTCCGTGATGTAGTAGATTTCTGCGCTCAGGAAGGCATTAAGGCGATTATTCAGCCCGGTGGAAGTGTAAAAGATCAGGATAGTATTGAGGCAGCAAACGAGCACAGTATTCCAATGATGTTTACAGGTTTCAGACACTTTTTCCACTAATTAAAATAGAATTAAAAAATAATTAGGGATTGTATTTTTAGCATTCAAAATTATATATTTGTAAATTAAGACTAGATAATAAATAAAGTATGAGAATATTAATCATAGGTGAAGGCGGTAGAGAATCTGCTTTAGCGGCAAAGCTTCAGAATGACTCAAGAATTTCTAAAATGTTTTTTGCCAACGGGAATGCTACTACCGATGTAATAGGGAAAAATGTTCATTTATCAGAAATCAAAGAACTTAGAGATTTCGCTATTAAAGAAAAAATTGATCTTACGATCGTAGGTCCTGAAGCTCCTCTTGTAGCAGGTATCAAGGACGAATTTAAAAAGCATGATCTTAAGGTTTTCGGGCCTACTCAAAAAGTAGCGAGCCTGGAAGGAAGTAAAGCTTTCTCTAAGAAATTTATGCAGACCTATGATATCAAAACAGCTAAAGCTGTAGTATTTGATTCATATAACGAAGCTAAAGAGTATGTGCAGACACAGCAGTATCCTTTGGTAATCAAGGCAAGTGGTTTAGCTGGGGGAAAAGGTGTTGTTATTTGTGATAACCTTGAAGAAGCTGAAGCTACAATCCACGATTTCATGATCAGAAGAATCTATGGTGATGCTGGTATTCGTTTAGTTATTGAAGAATATTTACAAGGTTTTGAAGCTTCTATTATTGCTTTCTCTAACGGGGAAAAATTATTCCCTTGTGTAGCGGCAAAAGATTATAAAAAAGCTGGAAACGGAGATACAGGACCTAACACAGGAGGTATGGGTTCAGTAGCACCAAGCCCGGAATTTACTCAGGAGCACTATGCAGATTTTGAGAAAAATATCTTAGAACCTACTGTCAAAGGTCTTAAAGCTGAAGGTTTCGGATTTAAAGGAATCATCTTCTTCGGATTGATGGTAACGAAAAACGGAGCTTACCTTCTTGAATACAACATGAGATTCGGAGATCCTGAAACTCAGGTATTGATGGCGTTGATGGAAAACAATCTTCTGGATGTGATTCAGGATTGTATGGAAGGAAAAGATATTGAGCTTAAGTTTAAAGACGAAAAGGCAGTTTGTTTGGTAATGTGTTCAGGAGGATATCCGAGAAATATCGAAATAGGTTTCGAAATTACAGGAGAAGACAAACTGAAACACAGTAAACTTTTATACGCAGGAGCTGTCACCAAAGGTGATAAAGTAGTTTCCAATGGCGGTAGAGTACTGAACATTGTGGCTACAGGAGCTACTTACGAAGATGCCCGCAAGAAAGTTTACGAAGACGCAGGTCACGTACATTTCGATTACGGCTTCTATAGAGAAGACATCGGAAAGTTTTAATAAAAATCACGAAAAAAGATTTGGAGCTAATCCAAGTCTTTTTTTGTAAAACAGTTAAGTAAGCAATAAGCTTTAGGCTACAGGCAGCATGCTTATTGCGTTATAGAAAGCTTATTGCCTGAAGCCTATAGCTTAAAGCTTTTAATTTAATCATCATTTATCAATTATCAAAAATGAACAACGGTATTATTATTTTAGATTTCGGATCCCAGTACAACCAGCTTATCGGAAGAAGAATCCGTGAGATGGGTGTGTACTCTGAAATCTTGCCTTACAATACACCATTACAAGATATTTTAGCAAAACAGCCAAAAGGAATCATCCTATCCGGTGGACCAAGTTCTGTAAATGCAGAAAATGCTCACCTGGTTGAGAAAGAATTATACGAGCAGGGAGTTCCTGTATTGGGAATCTGTTACGGAATGCAGATGACGGCTCACCTTTTAGGAGGAAAAGTAAACAAAGGAGAGAAAGGAGAATACGGTAAAGCCAACTTAGAGATCGTTAAAGAAAGCTCTTTATTAAAAGGAGTTACTCAGAACTCTGTTGTTTGGATGAGCCACTTTGACGAAGTAGGAGAATTGCCTGCAGGTTTTGAATTAAATGCGAAATCAGGCGTAATTGCTTCTATCTCCAATGAAGACAAAAAAATCTTCTGCGTTCAGTTCCACCCGGAAGTTTCTCATACAGAAGAAGGAGGGAAAATGCTTGAAAATTTCGTTTTCAGCATCTGTAACTCAGAGAAAAACTGGAAACTGACTAACTATATTGAAAAAACAGTTGAGGAAATCCGTGAGAAAGTAGGAGACAACAAAGTAATCCTTGGACTTTCAGGAGGTGTAGACTCTTCTGTAGCCGCTGTTTTGATCCACAAAGCCATCGGTGATCAGTTGACTTGTATCTTCGTAGATACGGGATTATTGAGAAAGGATGAAGGGAAAAAAGTAATGGATCAGTATGGAGAGCATTTCCATATGAACATTAAAATGGTGGATGCTAAAGAAAGATTCCTTTCAAAACTAGCCGGAGTAGACGATCCTGAAGCAAAGAGAAAAATCATCGGAAACGAATTCATCCACGTATTTGACGAAGAATCTCACAAAATTGAAGGTGCTAAGTTCTTAGCTCAGGGAACCATTTATCCTGACGTTATCGAAAGCCAGTCTGTTAATGGACCATCTGCAGTAATCAAGTCACACCACAACGTTGGAGGACTTCCTGAAGATATGGAATTCGAATTATTAGAGCCATTAAGAGAGCTTTTCAAGGACGAAGTAAGAAGAGTAGGAGAAGAATTGGGTATTCCTCATCACCTGGTATACAGACACCCTTTCCCAGGTCCTGGATTAGGAATCAGAGTATTGGGAGCGGTAGATGCTGAGAAAGTAAGAATCCTTCAGGAAGCGGATGATATCTTCATCGAAGAATTATACAAAAATGACCTTTACGAAAAAGTATCTCAGGCATTTGTAGTCCTTCTTCCTGTAAAATCTGTAGGAGTAATGGGTGACGAAAGAACTTACGAATATACAGCTGTAGTTCGTTCTGCCAATACCATCGACTTTATGACGGCAACGTGGAGCAGACTTCCTTACGAGTTCCTGGATACCGTTTCCAGCAGAATCATCAACGAAGTAAGAGGAATCAACAGAGTAGCTTACGATATTTCAAGCAAACCACCTGCAACGATTGAGTGGGAATAATTTTTGACTTGAATTTAAATATAAATCCTGCCCATTTTGGGTAGGATTTTTTTGTTAAAACTGTTTCAATGAAGAAATGATCAGTAAAATATTTAAAGCAATTAACAAGCAATATATCAGCTTGAAGAGTATATGTTTATGGAAAATGACATAACTTGTTAACATAGTACCTATTAAATAGAAGTAAATAAAACTTTTTGCTTCCTGGGGTTTTATTTCAGATGCTAAAAACAAGTTTAAATTATGCGAAACATTGACTGATGTATCAGCATAAAAGATTCTTAAAATAAACATAATGGTGACGCTTATGAGTAAAATTACTGCGTATGGTTTCATCAACTAATAAAAATTTAATTTAATCGGACAAGAATGATTTTTAATTTACATTGTAAAAATAAAAATCTTCCGCAGAAAAAGCATTCAGGTTTTCTATAAAATCAAAATAAGCATTATAAATATCAGGATCTACAGTCAAATACGGATTAGATAGCGTATCGACAATAATATATTCTATATCACGAAATGTATGCAGAATATTTTTTACCTGTAAAGCATATAGCTTTTCTATAAAAATCAGAGGATAATTCAGACAGATATATCCCACAGTTTTATTTCCCAAATTTAGAATAGCAATTTTTTCTGTTTCCTTTTCTATATCAGTGCGATAAGGAAATGAAAGCGCCTCGATTACAGAACTGAAATCAGAGTGTTTCCAATAATTATTTGAGTGAACTGCTGCTTGTAAAATTTCGGTGATATCCACTGTTAAATTTTGTATAAATAGTTGGGGAAGTAGTTATCTATAAGGATTTAAGTAAAATATTTTCACTAAATTTAAGTAAAATTACATCAAATGCAAATAGAAACAAGAAACCTGACCCTTCAGGATTATGATGAACTGGCGGAAACGATGAAAAGGGCCTACCCACAGATGTCGGAGTCTATATGGTCCAAAAAAAGTATTGATAAACTGACCAAAATATTCCCTAACGGACAAATTTGTATCACGGTTGACGGAAAACTCGCTGCTGTAGCGCTTTCCATTATCGTCAATTATGAAGAATTCGGGGACGACCATACCTATAGTGATATTACAGGAAATTATACATTCAATACCCATACTTCAACGGGGAATGTTCTCTACGGAATTGAAGTTTTTGTAGATCCTGAGTTTCGGGAACTGCGTTTGGGAAGAAGATTGTACGATGCACGAAAAGAACTTTGTGAGTTATTAAACCTGAAATCGATTATTCTTGGAGGCAGAATTCCCAATTATCACAAATACAGCCACGAACTTTCTGCAAGAAATTATATCCGAAAAGTAAGAGATAAGGAGATCTATGATCCGGTATTGTCTTTCCAGCTTTCCAATAATTTTCTTCCGATAAAAATCCTGAAAAAATATCTTCCGGAAGATGAAGCTTCAAGAGAAAATGCAGTTCTTTTGCAGTGGAACAACATTTATTACAGCAGAAAGCCGAATACCATGCAGGACAGCATTATCCGTCTCGGATTGGTGCAATGGCAGATGAGGCATTTTAAAGATATTGAAGCTTTTTACGAGCAGGTAGAATTCTTTGTAAACGTAATGGGAGATTACAAATCTGATTTTGTCCTTTTCCCTGAGCTGTTCAACACGCCTTTACTGGCTCCCTTCAATAATCTTTCCGAAAGGGACAGTATGATAGAGCTGGCGAAGCTGACAGAGGAAATCAAAGAAAAAATTTCAGAGCTGGCCATCAGTTACAACGTCAATATTATTTCGGGAAGCATGCCTGTTTTTGAAAATAATGAATTGTACAACGTAAGCTATCTTCTTCACCGTGATGGACGTATGGATGAATACAGAAAAATTCATATTACTCCAAACGAAAAGAGATATTATGGAATGAAAGGCGGAAATGAAATCAAAGTTTTTGATACCGACTGCGGAAAAATAGGTCTTGTCATCTGCTATGACGTGGAATTTCCGGAGTTACCAAGAATTCTGGCCGATCAGGGGATGAAGATTCTGTTTGTTCCTTATCTTACAGACACTCAGAATGCCTACATGAGAGTACGCCACTGTGCCGCAGCAAGAGCCATTGAAAATGAATGCTACGTTGCCATTGCCGGTTGTGTAGGAAACCTTCCGAAGGTTAATAATATGGATATTCAGTTTGGACAGGCTGCTGTATTTACCCCTTCCGATTTTGCCTTCCCATCCAATGCCGTGAAAGGAGAAGCTACTCCCAACACAGAAATGACCCTGATTGTAGATGTAGATCTGAATCTGTTGAAAGATCTCCATCATAACGGTTCTGTTCAGGTAATGAAAGACCGAAGAAAAGACCTTTACGAAACCTACCTTAAATAAAAATATCTGCGGCAGCTCCAACGGAGCTGCCGCAGATATTTTACTATCCAAACGGACCGAACTATCCTTTTTTAGCAGATTCTCTGATTAAATCCTGATTGTTTTTATAAACCTCATATTGTTCCGGGCTTAATATCTTTTTAAAATCTTTATCAAGGACTTTAAAATCGCTTATAATAACCTTTTTTGCCTTATTGCTGTCAGCATCTTCAGGACTCGCATTTTTCTTGTTGAGACGCTTTCCAAAATCTTTCTGAACTTTCTGTACTCCTTTGAAGTTGATCTCGTATACCTGCTCAACCTGTCTTTCAGTCAGATCCAGAATAGGAACCATAATCAATGTTCTGAAAAGAGCAATCTTTTCTGCTCTGTCTTGCTTTACTACAGCCATCTGCTCAGGAGTAAGAATCTGCTCCATCGCCTGATGACGCTGGGCAATGATGCTTACAAATTCGTCAGCAATCATTTTATTATTCTGGGAACTGCTATTGTCACCGGCTTTGTTATCAAGAGCAATAAGAGCATCTGCTGTCATTTTATTGATCTCTGTAACCTTATTTGCCTGTGATTCTGTAAGCCCTAAATAACTTATTTCTTTTGTGGCCACTTCTGCAATAGATCTCGCTGATGCTACCTGTGCTTTTACTTGTGTTGTAAACAGAACTGCTGATAAAATAAGACCAGCTGAAATAATTTTTTTTAACATAGTGTTGTAATTATATAGTTGTATTTTTTTCTTTTCAGATGGAAATAATGTGCCAGAAATTGAGGTACATAGGCATTTTTCAGGGTAAAAAAAATACCCGAAGAATATTTCTTCGGGTACCGTATAATTCTGTATAAACTCTGGTCTTACATATACTGAGGGCATACTACAGCAGGGCAGATCAGTCCAGGACATTTTGGTCTTCCGTCTGTAGGGCAGCATTGGTTTGAGCAGTTTCCGATAATGATTCCGCTTCCTGCAATTCCTTTTAATTGTTCTCTTGAAAGTTTGTTGTTTCGTAAATTTTTCATGTTTTAATACTTTTGAATTGTTTTAATTTGTATGTTGTAAATATATTAATTTTTATAATATACCACCCGTTTTTATTAATATTGATGTATATTATCCTTTAAAATATTGATTATGTGTGAATTTTTTAATTTTTAAGCTCTGTGCATTTTGCCTGGGAAATGACATCATCAATCCCTGTATTTCCAAATTGCCTGCTTTTAAGAAAGCTTTTACATGCATTTTCCTGTTGCCCCATAGCTAGCAGCACTTCCCCACGAATATAAAGAACCGTTGGGTCGTCAGAATTATATTGCAGGGATCTTTCTAAATCTTTAAGCGCAGCATCATATTGTTTTAGCAAGGCAAAAGCCGCCCCTCTGTTTCCAAATCCTTTCTGGCTCTCTTTTAAGGACAATGATGTATTGAAATCTTCAATAGCTTCAGAATAATTATCCATTCGCATTTTTATATATCCGCGGTTCAGATAATTGCTGAAATTTTTAGGTTGTTTTTCTACTGAAATATTGGCGTCAGCCAAAGCTTCATTATACATTCCCAGTTCTGCTTTAACGCCCCCTCTTTCACTATATAAATCATAGTCTAAAGGATCTCTCTCTATCGCAATATTATAATACTCCAGTGCTTTTCCAAAATCGGCCAGAGAGGAATAATAAGTAGCGTAAAAAGAATAGACCCTGCGATTTTTGGGGTCCAGTTTAAGAACTTTATCAAAATCTTCTTTCGAATTTTTAATATCCTCCAAATATAAATAAGACATTCCTCTGTAAAGATAAGAGTCAAAAGTTTTTTCTTTTTTCTCGATGGCCTTAGTAAAAAGTGAGATTGCTTCTTTGTAATGTTCATTAATATATTCCGCATATCCAAGGTTGTAATTAGACTGCCCTGAAAGGATGGAGGAAATAATGAGGAAAAAGAACAAGAGTATAGTTTTTTTCATAGGTGAAGTTATTATTGTTTTTGTTCTCGAATTTAATAAAAAATAGGAACAATTTTTGGAGTAAATTGCACCTACTATTGATACACTATGTTTGACAAGCCTCAAAGAAAACTGAAAAGATCCGCAAGACTGATTTCCGTATTAAGTAAATATGGATTCAAAGATATTCTGGCTAGAATGAATGGAAATAAGCAGGAAGAAGCTTCTGGTCATTCAGATGAAATCATTTCAAAAGGAACCGTTTATGAAAGAATAAGACTCGCTCTAGAAGAGCTGGGACCTACCTTTGTAAAATTGGGTCAGACATTTAGTAACAGGGAAGACTTATTGCCGCCGGAATTGATCCAGGAGTTACAAAAACTTCAGGACAAAGTGGATACGGTAGATATGGATGTGGAAGAAGCGCTGGAAAGTGAATTCAATATTTCCGTCAAAGATTATTTCCGTGAAATTCAGAAAAAGCCTTTGGCTACGGCTTCCATTGCACAGGTGTACAAAGCTGTTCTGTTGGATGGCAGTCCGGTAATTTTAAAGTTGAGAAAACCTGATGTTCAGTCTGTCATTGAAGATGATTTACTGTTGATTAAAGATATTGAAAAGCTGATATCCACTTATTCGGAGATAGGAGAAAAACTCAATCTGAAACAGGCTATTTCTACCTTTGAAAGATCTTTACTCGAAGAAGTCTCTCTGATCAATGAAAAAAATAATATCCAGCAGTTCCGTCTGAATTTTAAGAACAATAAAGAAACATACGTTCCTAAAGTGTACGAAGAATTTTCCAACAACAATATTCTTTGTATGGAATTTATTGATGGAATCAAAGTAACCGATAAATCTGTTCTTTTGGCCAATGATATCGATCCTGTAAAGGTTTCAGAAACAGGATTGAGACTCTTTGTATCACAGATTTTAGACTATGGGTTTTTCCATGCCGATCCTCATGCCGGAAATATTTTAGTAAGAAAAGACGGCAGAATTGTTTTCATCGATTTCGGAGCAGTAGGGAAAATTCAGCCTAATGATAAAGAAATTCTTGAAAATCTTATTGTCAGTTTTGTCGCTAAAAATTCGCATAAAATAGTCCGTTCACTCAAAAAAATGGCCATAAGCTATGAAATTCCGGACGAAAGAAGGTTTGAAAATGATGTGGATGATATTCTGAATTTTGTTCACAGCTCGTCATTACAGGATATCAATGTACAGGTGATTATCAACAAGATGAAGGATATATTGAAAGACAACAGGCTTTATATGCCGGATTATTTCTATCTTCTGTTCAAAGGAATCAGCCTGATAGAAGGAGTGGGAAGGAGTATTAATCCTGATCTTGATATTGTTAAAAGTCTTCACCCTTACACCAAAAAGATTTTTACCAAGAAAATCAGTCCTAAAAATCTTTTGAAAACAGGGATGGACCGGATGATGAATTTCACGGATAATGTGGATGAAATTCCGAAAGAGCTCCGTTCCGTTCTTCAAAAGCTGGATGAAAATAAATTTACGGTTTCCAGTGAAATCAAAAATATAGATAAGACCAACCAACTGATCAAATCCAGTGTCATCAATCTGATTCTGGCTATGGTTTTAGGAGCAAATATCATTGCCACAGCCATTGTCTTTTCTTCCGAGTCCGGACCAAGAATCGGAGAACTTTCATTAGTAGCAGTTTTAGGCTTTATCTTTTCAATCCTTTTAGTTATAATCCTCCTGCTAAGAGTAACCAGAAAATAATACACGTATTATGTGATTTGACTTGCATAGTTGACGTTATAATGCAGGATGAAAAATTGTAAAATCTTTAACTTTTAACTTATAAATCGTAACCCGAACGCCGAAACTCGTAACTAAACCAACAATGAAAACACTTATTATAACAACAATCACCTTATTCAGCTCATATTGTATGGCTCAACAGGGACGTGAAGAGAAACTTCAGGGAGATTTTGACGGAAACGGAACAAAAGAATACGCCTATACAAAAGTCAGCGACTGTGGTGACGAATGTGAAGGAAAGTGCGAAACAACCATTTATTTCAGTGATAAAAACATAAAACCTATAACCATTACACCTGCAAACCAGGGAAGTCTGTATAATTTGGGAGATCTTAATGGTGATGGGAAGGAAGAGATCGGATTTTATCCCAATTGGTGTACCAGCTGCTGGCATCCTTTTTATGTGTATACTTTAAGTAAAACGGGCTGGAAACCATTATTGCCTTCTATTTCAACGCATTGTAATCAGTGGGAAGAGGATCAATTCCCCATCAAAAAAGATCCTAAAAAGAAAGGATATGTTATTGTTACCTCCAGTAAATGGGAAGATGATGATATTAAAATCAAAGTCAATAGTGTAAAGGTAAATGAGTAATTAATTTGTTGCTGGTTGTTATTTGTTGCTAGAAACATCAGTGTATTTGGTAGTAATTCCCTATAATCAGATAGCTACTCTCTGCAACCTGCTGTCTAATATCTGCCAACTCAAATTTTCAACTTGTAATTAAATACCTATCTTTGCAAAATGGAAAAACTCACTTTTGCGGATTTTGACCTTCCGGTTAAAATTCTTGATGTTTTAGCGGATCTGGAATTATTTGAACCTACTCCCATTCAGGAAAAGAGCTTAAAGCCTATTCTTTCGGGAAGGGATGTAATGGGAATTGCACAGACCGGAACCGGAAAAACATTGGCTTATCTTTTACCCGTTCTGAAAACATGGAAATACAGTAAGACAGGAAATCCAACTGTTTTGGTGCTTGTTCCTACAAGAGAATTGGTAGTACAGGTGACTGAAATCCTTGAAAAACTGACGGAAAATATTACTGCAAGAGTAATCGGAGTATACGGTGGAAAAAATATCAATACTCAAAAACTATTGTTCAATGATGGTTGTGATATTCTGGTAGGAACACCGGGAAGAGTGATGGACCTTTCCATAGACAATGCAATCTCTCTGAAGGAAGTTCAGAAGCTGATCATTGACGAATTTGATGAGATGCTTAACCTTGGTTTCAGACCACAGCTTACCCACATTTTTGAAATGATGAAGGAGAAAAGACAGAATATTCTTTTCTCAGCTACTATGACAGAAGCAGTAGATGATATGTTGGATGAATATTTTGCAAGTCCGGTAGAAATTTCATTGGCAAAATCAGGAACTCCACTTGAAAAAATTGAACAGACAGGGTACAAAGTTGAAAACTTTAATACTAAAATCAATTTACTTGAACATTTGCTGAAGAATGATACAGATATGTCCAAAGTATTGATTTTTAACAATAATAAAAGGCATGCTGATCTGCTCTTTACTAAAATCGATGAACTTTTCCCTGAACAGTTTGATGTGATTCACTCCAATAAATCGCAGAATTACAGACTAAAAGCGATGAAAAGGTTTGAGAATGAAGAGATCAGAGGCTTGATTACTACCGATGTCATGGCAAGAGGTCTTGATATTTCAAACATTACGCATGTCATCAATTTTGAGACCCCTGAAGTTCCTGAGCAGTATATCCATAGAATCGGTAGAACGGGTAGAGCAGATAAAGAAGGAAAAGCTTTGGTTTTTGTAACGAAAAAAGAAGAACCTTTGCTGCTTGATATCGAGCTGTTGATGGACAAAGAATTGAAATTTAATGAATTCCCTGAAGGTGTTAAGATCAATCCTAAGAAAATCGCTGCCGAAGAAGATCAGGTAGTGATGAAAAATCCTGTACAGGTAAAACTGAATGAAGGAGGCGGAGCATTTCACGAGAAAAAGGCTAAAAATACCAAAGAAAACTGGGGTGGACCTTCTAAAAGAAAAGCTCCTAAGAAGTTTGGAGCCAACAGAGCGCAGCAGAAAGCAATTTCGAAATCGAAAAGAAAGAAATAAAATAAAAAAACGATTCCTGGTATTGGAATCGTTTTTATTTTTTTAATCAAATTGAATGTTATTGTTCTTTAAAATTTCCTTGAATTTATCCATTTTGCCTTCCTCTTTCATACCCTTGTAGATACTCCCTATTACAGCTTCTGCATCAGAACGGTAAGGGGATTTCTGCTCAGTATAAATTCTGTAAGCTTTGCAGATATAATCAAGTCCTTTTTCATTTTTTTTAAATGAGCGAAGTAGATTTGTCCTATCCCATAATAAACCTCTGGATCATTGGGATATACTTTGTCAAAATCATTATAGGCATCTATAGCTTTCTGATATTCTTTTTTATAAATATAAGCTATTGCTATATTCTGTAAAGGCATTTTACCCTTTGGATCAACGGCTAATGACTGTTTGTAGGCATTAAGAGCTTTATCATATTCTCCGATCCTTCTATAAGTAATTCCCAGATTATCCCATGCATAAATAAATTTTGGATCAATCTTTACAGCCTGTTCGTAATTCTGAATGGCTTCTTTCCAATCTTCTCGTTTCCCTGCTTCAGTGGCTTTTTTATAAAAGTCAATGGCTGTATTATTTTTTGAGAACTTGTCATAATCTGTTTCAATAGTTGTAGTAGCTCTCTTTACACTTTCGCAGTTTTGCATCAGGTAGCGCTCAAGTTCATTATAGCTGTCTTTATACTGTTTTGAATTTTTACTGGTATCAAATGTCAGATTGACCTGTTTTTTTCCATTTACTTCAGGTGCATTTTCAGATTGTTTTTCAGCTCCCTTCAAAAGAGTTGAGATCTGAAGTGCTCCTGTGTATTTATCAATGCATGCATGAACATCTTTGATGATATCTTCCTTCTTTCTATTGGCTAAAGCAATAGAATCAGCACATTTACAGGCGTTTTCTGAAAGTTCCTGAAGAACAGTTTTTTCATTCGGCTTCTCCTGAGAAAATGAAAGAGAATACAGTAAAACAAAGAATAAAATGGTTATTGGTTTTTTTATCATGGGTTGTAGTTTATTTCAGATAAGGAGTGATAATCTTTGTCCAGATTCTATATCCCTCCGGTTTAAAATGAAGCATATCTTCCACAAAAATATCTTTTCTTACCTTTCCGTTGGCATCTTCCATTGCTTTGGTAACATCAATAAATTCTGCGTTTGGTTCTTTTTTCATAAAAGCAGCAATCTTTTTGTTGGCGATTTTCATCTGTGGCCAGATCACTTCTCGGCTCGGCGAATATTTGATGGAGATATAATCTACTTCAATATCAGGAAATCGCTCACGTATCTTTTTGTAGAAAGCTTTGAATCGGTCAACGACTACTTTGGCTTTTAGCTTATGATTATCAGCAAAATCATTTTCACCACAATAAATAATGATCTGTTTGGGTTGGTAAGGTGCTAGGAGATCATTTGCAAAATTATTAAGGTCTGTAAGTCTGGATCCCCCGAAACCTCTGTTGATGATTGTTTTGCCGGGAAAATAATCCGCTACATCCGTCCATTTGGTGAATGAGGAACTTCCGATAAATAAAATAGCATCCTTTTGAGGCGGATTTTGCTGGTCCAGCTTTTTAAATTCCTGGATGTCCTGCCAGAACATCGGTTTTTTTTCCTGAGAAAAGGCAATAGCAAAGTACAGCAATAGAAATGCTGATAGAATCTTCTTCATTATATTCAGTTTTAAATTAGATATAAAAGTAATAAAAAACTCCCGATTAGCGGGAGTTTATATTTTATCTTTTGTAGGTAACGTAAGGGATATCCGGAATTTTATCTCCATCCATATCAAAGATCCCTGACTGCTGGGCAAGTTTAAGATCTTTGGCTGTTAACATATCAATTCTGTAATTGACAGATCCTTCGTCGCCAAGTTTAATTCCAATAATTTTTGAATCGGCATCGTAGGTATATCTTCCTTCAGTTTTGGGAGCTGGAGTACAGTTGGCCCCTTCTCCCGTATACGCCGTGTAGCTCACATAATAATCTGTTCTTAAGAAAAGAGTATTTTTGGTTGCACATCCGGTTAACGTTTCAGTATAAAGCACTGTTTTATTATCTTTTCCGGAAATTACTTCCCTTTTAACTTCCTTCCAATCTCCTTTCATGATATCCATATCATAAGCTTCAAGATTATCATCTTTACAAGAAGTAAGCGCCAGGGCAGAAAAGGCAAATAAAAGTAGCTGTTTTTTCATTTTCACAAATTTAAGAATATGCTAAAATATAAATAAATTTGAAATATCTATAATGAAATAATGATTTTTTAAACGAATGTTTGTAAATTAAATAATTTTATGAATATTGTGATGAGAGATACAAGTTTTCAGGGTTTATATACTCAACTTTAAAATTAATATAAACACTGTCATCCGAATCTCGAAATAACATAGCTCGAACCTCGTGCCCTGTATCCCCAATCCCTTAATAACTCATTTCTACAATCTTATAAGCATCCTGCGGAGTCAGTTTTTTGTATTCTCCAAGTCCCAGCCAGTTTCTTTCTGTAAAGGCTTTTTCAACCTTTTCAGCTGTTCCTTTAAAGTCTTCCGTATATTCGGAAAGCTTGGTTTTGATGTGAAGACTGTGGAAAAATTCTTCCAGTTTTTTAATACCCAGTTCAGCTTTTTCCTCTACGCTTCCGTCTTTGATTCCCCAAACTCTTTCAGCGTACTGGGCCAGTTTTCCTTTTTTATCTTCAAAGTTGTAACGGTAATGAGAAGGAGCAATAATTGCCAGTGTTCTTGCATGATCAATACCGAAGTAAGCCGTCAGCTCGTGCCCCATTGCATGTACTGCCCAGTCTGTAATCACTCCCTTCTGGATCAGGCCGTTTAAAGCCATTGTACAGCACCACATAAAGTTTCCGGCAGCATCGTAGTTGAAATCATCAGCCAATACTTTAGGAGCAGTTTCCTGCAGGCTGATCAGAATGCTTTCTGCAATTCTTTCCTGAAGGTCTGCAGAAGAAGGAGCAGTCATATATTGTTCCAAAACGTGAGTGTAGGCATCAGTAATTCCGTTCACGATCTGGTTTTTAGGGATAGTTCTGATCACTTCCGGATCCAGAACAGAAAACTGTGGGAAAAGTCCTGGTCCTCCCGAAGATAATTTTTCATGGGTTTCTCTTCTTGAGATCACATATCCGGAATTCATTTCTGAACCTGTTGCAGGCAGTGTCAGAATGCTTCCAAAAGGCATTCCTTCTCCTTCAAATGTTCTTACCGACTTTCTCAGGATATCCCATGGCTCACCGTCATAATTGGCTGCTGCAGAAAGGAATTTTGTGCCGTCAATCACAGATCCGCCACCTACAGCGAGAAGGTAAGTAATATTTTTCTCTTTGATAAAATTTAAAGCATTGATCAGAACTTCATATTCAGGGTTGGCAGGAACTCCGCCAAACTCATATAATTCATGTCCTTTTAAAGCCTCTTTTACCTGATCGTAAACACCATTATTTTTGATGCTTCCGCCACCGTAAATCATTAATATTCTTGCATCTTGAGGAATTTCTTTGGAAATTTTAGCGATTTCACCTTTCCCGAAAAGTATTTTTGTTGGATTTTTAAACTCGAAATTAAGCATTGTTCTAAATTTATTTTAAGTCAAATTTACGGAATGAAAAAGGAAAAGTGAGTTAATGAAATTTTAAAATTGCTATTATTCATTTTTATGAAAGCTATTGCTTTGAACTTCTTTGATTAATGTTTTTTATTGCTTTCTAATCCAAATGCGATGTTTCAGGAGAAAGATAGGCTTTTGCCCTTTTTATAAAGGCTTGCTTATCTTTTTTGATCTCTTCCAGTAATTTTTTCCGGTCATCAGGGATCGTGAGATACTGATCACCCCAAAGGTTGATTTCAACGATCACGGGGATAAGATCAATCCCTTTCTGAGTTAGAAAATAAAGAATTTTCAACTTGCTGTCCGGATGGTCTTTTTTATCAATTATCCCATTGTCTAAAAGGTTTTGCAGTCTTGTGACCAGAATGTTGGTAGCTATTTTTTCATCTGCCTTAAGAAAGTCACCATAAGTACATTCCTTTTTCAGCATAAGGTCTCTAATAATAAGCAGAGACCATTTGTCACCCCACATTTCCAGTGAACAGCTGATCGGGCAGTCGGATCGTTTTTTACTCATTTTGTTAATTTTAAAATAATGCTTGCAAAATGAAAGTGTTTATTATAATTTTGCTTTTATTTTGCAAGTAAATTTAATCATAAAAATTAATAAATCAAATGGATCATTATGACATTGCCGTAATTGGCTCAGGACCCGGCGGATATGTAGCGGCGATACGAAGCGCCCAGTTGGGATACAAAACCGTGATTATAGAAAAGTATGATACATTGGGAGGAACATGTACCAATGTGGGCTGTATTCCGACTAAAGCATTATTGGACAGCACTCATCATTATGCTGAAGCACAGCATCAATTCAAGGAACATGGGATCAGGCTGGATACTATTGAACTGGATTTTTCCCAAATGTATAAAAGAAAAGCAGAGGTAGTTTCAAAAAATACAGGAGGGCTGGACTTTTTAATGAATAAAAATAAAATTACAAGGTTAAAAGGGACAGCAAGTTTCATCAATAATTCTACCCTAAAAATTATCAGTGAATCTGAAATTAAAGAGATTACTGCACAGCATTATATAATTGCTACAGGCTCAAAACCATCAACTATTCCAGGAGTAGATATTGATAAAAAAAGGATTATTACTTCCACAGAAGCCCTTTCTTTGCAGGAAAAGCCGGAATCTATGGTAATCATAGGCGGTGGAGTGATAGGAGTGGAAATGGCGTCTATTTTCAACCGCATCGGAACGAAAGTAACTATTCTGGAATATGCCGATCATCTGATTTCCACCATGGACCATGAGTTAGGAAAAAGCATGCAGAAGATTCTTAAAAAAGAAGGAATTGATATCCGTCTCAATCAATCTGTATATAAAACCCAGAATGTAGGCTCTAAGGGCAAAGTCTTTTTTAAAGATAAAAACGGAACAGAAGGTGAACTGGAAGCAGATTATATATTGGTAGCAGTGGGAAGAAGCCCTTATGTAAAAGGTTTGGGTCTTGAAAATACAGATGTACAGCTGGACGAGAGAGGTTTTATTAAAATAAATGAAAACAATCAGACTTCAGTGCCTGCTATCTATGCAATAGGAGATGTTATTGGTGGAGCAATGTTGGCTCACAAAGCGGAAGAAGAAGGTGTTTTTGTAGCGGAAACCATTAACGGACAAAAACGTCATATTCATTATAACCGCATTCCTTCAGTAGTGTACACGTGGCCGGAAGTAGCTTCAGTAGGATATACCGAAGAATATCTGAAACAAAATAATATTGCATACAATGTAGGGAAATTTCCATTTTCTGCCAGTGCAAGGGCCCGTGCTTCAATGGATATGGAAGGTTTTGCTAAAGTTTTGGTAGATCCGAAATATGGCGAAGTGCTGGGAGTTCACATCATTGGAGCCAGAGCTGCAGATTTGATTGCTCAGGGTGTTATCGCTCAGGAATATGAGGTGACTGCAGAAGATATGTTCCGTATTTCCTATGCCCATCCAACCTATTCTGAAACTTTAAAAGAGGCTTATTTGATTGCTTCAGGACAGGGAGCAATTAATATATAAAGAAGTACTATTAAATTTGAACCATTAAGATTTTTGAAGAATGTAAGAATAATTAAGATTCATCTGAGATGACAATAAAAAGCAAAGCTCAATACAATAGCTTTAGGCATTCCCTTAACTATCCTTATCAATTTAAAAAATCTTAATGGATTATTTGCGTTTTTAAAAGAATCACAAAGAATTACAGTTTTCATCCTTCGCATACACGCCATTGCTTTTTGCCTCCAGTTTTCCTGTTTTTCTGTTGATTTTAACCCAAAAAGATTCTTTCACAGCCGGACAACCCTTAGATTGCATGAGGTACATTGAAATATAGCGGTCTTCAATTTTATATGATCCGGTAAAGCGATTGCTTGTATCCACAGAATACCCATACGTTTTAGCCAGTAAAATAGCCTCCGGAAGATTGTCTACCGCTCCGATAAAATCTCTTAACTGCTGTTCACTGGAAAAGTAAACCGATCTTTCATTCTTACATGCCAGAATGTATGAGAAGCAGTTGTTCCCAATACACTTCTGGAAAAAACCTTTTTCAGGAACTGGTTCATTAATGGTCATAAAGTCAGGAGCCTGGCTTTCATAGAGTACTGATTTTTCATAGTCCGCATCATTACTCAGAACACGCCAGTAAGCATAGTCTTTATCAGGAACAATGAAAGGATAGAGATATTCTACGGTACCGAGGATATCAGGAATTTTTTTATAATCATCGGGAACCTTGATCTGACTGTAAAACAGATTGGAGAGAATCAGGGAAAATGTGATGATTATTTTCATATAGAGTAGGTTTCCGGTGCAAATGTAAGAAAGAGAATTATTCCAGTACAATTTTATAATATCCTTTTTCAGCAGTTACATCAATATCTATACCTGTAAACGTTAATTTATTAATTTGATAGCCATCACACCCTCCGTTAAATTCTGATGATTGTATTGAAAAGTCTAAGTCTTTAATATTAGAAAAGAATTTATACTTTTTTGTTCCATTATAGGCACCTACATTTTCTACAATGATCATATTGTCAGATGTTTTGGATAGTTGGACACTATTGTTATCTTCGTCCTGAACTGAATAAGTGGTCAATGTTCCATTGGCAATAAGATTTTCATCATTAGAATCCACAAACTTAAAAAGTATCGGCAGAGGTGGATTGTAACAATCTTTTTCACAAGAGATGAAAAGAAGGGCTACGAGTAAAAAAGTAAATATTTTATTCATGGATGATGGATGGTGTGAGGAGTAAAATTAATCAAAATTATATTAAATCTGAATGAGTAAAAATGGATTTCTATAATTTTAAAACCTATACAAGTATTCCATAGTTAATCGTTTGTTTACTCTGGAAAAAGTATTTATAAAATTTTTTAAAAAATAGTTTTCATCTTTTATTTTTGTCATTTGTCAATTAAATTAATTTCAAAATCGCTTACATTTGTTAGTATGATACATGACCAACGCGCAGAAAAATTCAGGCAGATTGTGGAAAATAAGTTCCAGATCTATAATTCATTATTTATGAGCCTGCCTTATGATAAAATGACGAATATCGGAATGCTGCTTCCATTTCTTTATGAGGAAAGCAGGACCGGCTATGAAGCAGGAAAAACTCCTGAAGATATCGTCGAAGAATTCTTTAAAAACCATACCGATCTTCAGAACGAAGAGCAGAAACTTGAACTGCTTTTCAAGATCATACAATATATAGAAAGACAGGTAGTTTTGTTTGACAGTATTGAGGATGCTGCATTTCCTAATCTCCATTCAGAAAGTGATAATGGAACGGTGACCAACCTCTTTGAGCGTTCTTTTCAGGATCATAAAATTGAAAAAGTACGCGAGAAATTGAAAGATTTCAGTGTTAAGGTTGTATTTACTGCGCACCCCACTCAGTTTTATCCAAGTTCGGTACAAAGAATTATTCAGGATTTGAGAGGAGCGATTACAGGTGATTCAGTGACGCAGATTGATATGCTTCTGCAGCAGCTGGGGAAGACTCCTTTTGTCAATAAAGAAAAACCTACTCCGATAGATGAAGCACTAAGCATTATTTCTTACCTGAGATATGTGTATTATGATACCATCGGTGAACTGTTTACAAAGATCAAAAAGACTTTTGGAAACGGACATTTTCACCTTCATGAAGATATTATCCAGCTTGGTTTCTGGCCGGGAGGAGACAGAGACGGAAATCCTTTTGTAACCGCAGAGGTAACGAAAAGAGTAGCGGAAGAACTTCGCTCAGCCATTCTGAAGTCTTATTACAGCCATTTGAAATTTATCAGAAGAAGATTAAGTTTCAGAGGTGTTTCCGAAGTGTTGACCCAGTTAAGTGAAGAGCTGTATGCTGCCATTTTTAACGGGAAAAGCATTAAAGCCGAAGATATTTTAAAGAAAGCCAATGAGGCAGAAAAAATATTGATCAATGAGCATAATTCTTTATTTTTAGATCTTTTGGTCAATTTCAGGGATCGTGTGATGATCTTCGGAACTCACTTTGCTACGCTGGATATTCGCCAGGACAGCAGAATTCATCAGAAAGTTATTGATGAGGTATATGCAAAAGTTTACGGAAATGAAGAGGCTGATTACGAACAGAAGTTCAGTAAACTGATTCAGATGTCAGAAACGGTACATGCGGAGGATTTCGAAGATATTGTAAAAGATACTTTATTAACGGTTTCTCAGGTTACAGAAATCCAGAATCTGAACGGACTGAGAGGAATGAACCGTTATATTATTTCCAATTCTGACGCGGTAAAAGATGTTATGAATGTATATGCCTTCTTTAAAATCTGCGGTTATCGGGATGAAGCGATCAATATGGATATTGTTCCGCTTTTTGAAACCATGGAAGGACTTGCCAATGCAGAAAATGTAATGAATGAGCTGTATCATAATCCTGTTTATAAAAAGCATCTTGAAAAAAGAGGAAATCAGCAGACGATCATGCTTGGATTCTCAGATGGAACCAAAGACGGAGGATATTTAAAAGCCAACTGGGAAATTTATAAAGCCAAAGAAGTACTGACAAAACTTTCCGAGCAGAATAATATTAAAGTGGTATTCTTTGACGGTAGAGGCGGACCACCAGCCAGAGGAGGAGGGAAGACCCACGATTTCTATGCTTCTCAGGGAAAAACAATTGCGAATAATAAAATAGAACTAACAATTCAGGGGCAGACGATTACCAGTATTTTTGGAAATAAAGAACAGGCAAAATACAACTTTGAACAGCTTCTGACCGCCGGTGTAGAAAATGACGTATTCAAAAATTCAAAAAAAGAACTTACCGAAAAAGAAAGAGCTTTGATTATTGAGTTGGCGGATATCAGCTATAAAAAATATTCAGATCTGAAAGCGCATCCTATGTTTGTTCCCTATCTGCAGGAAATGAGTACGCTTGAATATTACGGAAAAACGAATATCGGAAGCCGGCCTTCAAAAAGAGGAAACGGAAGCGAACTGAAGTTTGAAGATCTGAGAGCCATCCCGTTTGTAGGATCATGGTCACAATTGAAGCAGAACGTACCTGGGTTCTTCGGTTTTGGATATGCAATGCAAAAGATGAAAGAACAGGGCAGATTTGAAGAGGTAAGGGAACTTTACAAAGGGTCAGATTTCTTTAAGACTTTAGTTCTGAACTCCATGATGAGTATGAACAAGTCTTACTTCCCATTGACTTACTATATCAAAAATAATCCGAAGTTCGGTGCTTTCTGGAATGTCCTTTTCGATGAATATGAGCTTTCCAGAGACATTATGCTGGAACTGACAGGATTTAAAATGCTTCAGGAAGAAGATCCGTTGTCCAGAAAATCGGTGAAGATCCGCGAGAAGATTGTACTTCCGTTGCTGAGTATTCAGCAATATGCTTTAATGAAGATTCAGAAAGGAGAAGGCAACAAAGAAGCTTATGAAAAGCTGGTAACGCGTTCACTGTTCGGGAATATTAATGCAAGCAGAAACTCTGCATAAGCTATTTTTTTAATAAGAATAATCATAACGAAATGATAATCAATATCAATAAAAAACGGGCTTTAGCCCGTTTTTTATTATAAACCATTCAATGAGCTTTAGCTCAAACTTATTTTTATGTTGTAATACGACAAAAAATAGTAATATATCTCCCATAGATTGTACAGATGTTTATGTTGTATTAAATCTGCTCAATCTGAGTAATCTGCGAGAAACAAAATTATTCCTTTAAGAATTTTTCGTAGAAAACCTTGTCCTTCATCTGAATCTTCAGATAATAAGTTCCTTTGGAAAAATCTTCCACTTTTATAGATTTCTGGTTGTTGCTTTTTCTGATGAGTCTTCCCAGGTTATCATATATTTCTAACGTCTGAACTTCTTGCTCTGACGCAATATTCAGGATGTTTTTTGCAGGATTCGGGAATATGGAGAACTGGGCTTTTTTTACAGTCTCAGAGGTATTTAGAACCAGATTGTATAAACTTCCGAAATTAAGAATTCCAAATCCTGTCTGATCGGTATGGGCAGGATAAAGTGAAGCCGTTTGTCTCAGCTTTGCTCTCATCTGCTCTCTGTTCATTGTTGGGAATGCCTGAATAAGACATGCAACACCGCCTGCGGCAATAGGAGTAGCAATAGAAGTTCCGTTTACAACTAAGGTCGCATTATCATACACGGTTGTTGTACCGCTCCCTTGGGTACTTCCATCCGGTTTTACCACCCCGAGAGCATTAGGCCCGAAAGAAGAAAATCCGGATGCATTTCCGGCTGAATCTACAGATCCGATAGAAAATACTTTTGCATTGTCAGAGGGTGTCATAAGGTAATGCCAGGGCTGTTGTCCGGAGTTTCCTGCAGCAGCAAGAACAAAAATACCCTTGTCAGCGGCAATACCTGCTCCACGGGCAATAAATGAAGTATTCCCGTCCATATTGGCATATGTGTAATTGTAACGGCTTTCGTCAAAAACATTGTATCCTAGTGAAGAAGTAATAATTTCTACTCCTTTTCGATCTGCTTCCTCAGCAGCTTCAATCCAGTAGAGTTCTTCTTCGGGAATCTCTACGGTAGCATTTTCACTGCGGTAAAGATAAAAGTCAGCATCAGGTGCAGCTCCTACAAAAGCGTCTTGAAGATATCCGCCAATAGCACCTAACACGACGGAGCCATGAGTACTGAGAGATGCATTGTAGATGTCTCCGGTTTTGGTTACAAAATCATAAGAGGCTTTGATATGATTATTGGTCCACAATCTTGAAAAAGCAGCACCTGTATTCACCGTTGGAAATCCGGCATCAATCACCGCTATGGAAATTCCTGTTCCCGTATAGCCTGCCAGATGAAGCGGCCGGATATTCACCTGATCTATTTGTCCGGCTCCGGAACCGTAATTAAAATTGGTAAGTATTTTATTGATGCTGGCATCGTCTTTCCATTTTCCTGGTGCTGGTTTCACAGTAGCAGAACTGTTTCTGGCAAAACTTTCAACAGAGGAAACATAAGTTTGAGCCTGAAGTAATGTTTTTTGTGCAGGAGTAGCATTAACTGCTGCACCATTAAGCCATTTTGAATAATCCGTAACAACAAATCCCAAATTTTGAAGATTCTGAAGATAAGACTGTTCAATAGGAGCATCCTGATCATTGAGGGGAATTCCCAGCGCGGTACGCCTGTTGAGTGATTTCTGGCTGAGTTCCGACAGCGGATTGGCGTAAAAAGCAGCTTTATTAGGCTTATCCGTGAAGTAAACAAAGACGAGCTCCGTTTGTGCGGAAACGGCAAGGTAACCAGTTAGGAAACAAAAGAGTAAAAGTTTTTTCATAAAATTTATTTGTATAAAGATAAAAACAAAATCAATAAAATTTTTGATAGGATTTTAAATTCCTTATTTTTACAGAAATATTTAGTATATGAAAAAAATTCAGATGGTTGACTTGCAAAGTCAGTATTACAAAATAAAGAATGATGTAGACAATGCAGTTTTGAATGTAATGGATTCTGCGGCATTTATTAACGGTCCTGAAGTAAAGTCTTTCCAGAATGAATTGGAGTCTTATTTAGACGTAAAACATGTTATTCCGTGTGCCAATGGTACAGATGCATTACAGATTGCCCTGATGGCGTTGGATCTGAAAGAAGGAGACGAAATTATAACAGCTGATTTTACTTTTGCTGCTACAGTAGAAGTTATTCACCTGCTTAAATTAAAGTCTGTACTGGTAGATGTAGATTATGATACATTCACAATCTCTACTGAACAGATTAAAAAAGCAATTACGCCCAAAACAAAAGCGATAATTCCGGTGCATATTTTCGGACAGTGCGCTAATATGGAGGAAATTTTAAAAATTGCTGAAGAGCACAATTTATTTGTTGTTGAAGACAATGCTCAGGCAATCGGTTCAGAATATACATTCTCTGACGGAAGTGTAAAACAGGCAGGAACAATGTCTACTGTGGGAACCACTTCTTTCTTCCCTTCCAAAAACCTGGGATGCTACGGAGACGGAGGTGCTATCTTTACCAATAATGATGAATTAGCCCACCGTTTAAGAGGAATTGTAAACCATGGAATGTACGAAAGATATTACCATGATGAGGTAGGAGTAAACTCACGTTTGGACAGTATTCAGGCTGCGGTTTTAAGAAAGAAACTTCCTCATCTTGATTCTTACAACGAAGCAAGAAGAAAAGCAGCTGATTTTTATGATGAAGCTTTTGAAGGGAACCCGAATATTCTGACTCCAAAAAGAGCGGAAAACTCTACTCACGTATTCCACCAGTATACATTAAGGATACTGAATGGAAAACGTAATGAGCTTCAGAAGTTTTTAGCGGAAAAAGAAATTCCTGCAATGATCTATTATCCGGTAGCATTAAGAAAGCAAAAAGCATACTTCCAGGAAAGCAACGCTGCAGACTTTGTGAATACAGATAAGCTTTTGGATCAGGTAATTTCGTTGCCAATGCATACAGAATTAGACGAAGAACAGCTGAAGTATATTACGGATGCAGTGCTTGAGTTTATGGGATAAAAATAAGTATGAAGGAATTTTTTTTAAAAGGGAGAAAATATAAATTCTTTTTAGGATTTCACCTTTTTATTGTGGGGCTGTATTCAATCTATATCATAAATACATTGAAGTCTTATAATTCCTCATCTTATTCCACATATTATAAAGAGAGTATTTATGAAAATGTCGCAAAATACTCTTTTTATATTATCATAAATTTAATTTCAGGAGGGATCATTTATTTTAGAATAAAACGGGCAAAAACTATCCTCAATTTTTTTGCAGTAATGATCTTTATTCTGGTTTGTTATGCCGAATATACCCTGGTTAAAACTTATGTTAATAACTCATATTATAACTTTGTAATTACTTTTAATACAGGAGTTATAGGTTTTATTGTTTTTTATATTTTTTATCTTAATAAAAAGAGTGAGATAGAAGAAACAGGAATCAATGAAATAGAAAATATAGGAAAAAGCGAAGACTAAGAAAGCGCAAAAGATAAAAAAATGGCAATACTTGTTACCGGCGGACTTGGATATATTGGTTCTCACACTGTTGTAGAACTTCTCAATAACGACTTTGAAGTGGTTATTGTAGATGATTTATCCAATACGGAAAGGTTTATTTTAAAAAATATTGAGGACATTACAGGTAAGAAGCCTGTTTTTTATCCTTTTGATTTAAGAAGAAAAGAACTTCTTACCCAGGTGTTTGATGCTCATCAGATTGATGGCTGTATCAATTTTGCTGCCTCTAAAGCGGTAGGAGAGAGCCAGATCATTCCTGTTGATTATTATGAGAATAATCTGTTTTCTTTGATTAATATTCTTCAGGAATTTAAAGCAAGAAAGATCTCCAACTTTATTTTCAGCTCATCATGTACGGTATACGGACAGGCAGATGTAATGCCGATAGATGAAAATACCCCGTTGAAAACCCCTGAAAGTGTCTATGGGAAAACAAAACAAATGGGAGAGCAGATCCTGATTGATTTTGCAAAAGCCTATCAAAGTAAAATATCACTATTAAGATATTTTAATCCAATCGGAGCACATCCTTCAGGAAAACTGGGAGAATTGCCGATAGGGATTCCTAATAATCTAGTGCCTTATGTGATGCAGACGGCTTCCGGAATTCGTGAGAAATTGAATATATGGGGTGATGATTACCCTACAGAGGATGGAACGGCCGTTCGTGACTATATCTATGTTGTTGACTTGGCAAAAGCACATGTTGCGGCATTAAAGAAACTGATAGAGGATCCTTCATCGGATGCTGTGATAGATGTCTACAACCTGGGAACAGGAAAGGGTTCATCTGTACTGGAAGTGGTAAAAGCTTTTGAAAAAGCCAATCATGTAGAAGTGCCTTATCAGATCTGTGCCAGAAGGGAAGGGGATATCACTATTGCATATGCCAACCCGGATAAAGCTGAGAAAGAACTTCACTGGAAGTCTGAAACCTCGCTTGAAGAAGCTTTAAGAACAGTTTGGGAATGGCAAAAATATCTGAACACCAGAAATTCATAACTTAGCATTGAGAAATGCTTATATAGAAAGAGCAATTTAAACGATCATAAAACAAATTACAAAAACATCTTCCTTGAAATTTGGTGTTTTATCTTTTTAAAAAACATTTATTTCAGCGAAGCTTTAATTTAACATTAATATGAAGACACAGAGAATAGGTATTACATTTTCGTCATTTGACTTATTGCATGCAGGTCACATTAAAATGCTTGAAGAAGCTAAAACTGTATGTGACTATTTAATCGTCGGACTTCAAATCGATCCGTCCCACGATCGTCCAAACAAAAATAAGCCAAGTCAGACTATTGTTGAAAGATATATCCAACTGAAAGCGGTGAATGCTGTGGATGAGATTATTCCTTATTACACAGAAGAAGACCTTTTGGATATTCTTAAATCATTTGTGATTGACGTAAGAATCATCGGGGATGATTACATGGACAAAGACTTTACAGGTAAGAAATACTGTGAAGAAAAAGGAATTGAGCTATTTTTCAACAAAAGAGACCATAGGTTTTCCACCAGCGATCTGAGAAGGAGAATTTATGAAGCTGAAAAAGAAAAATACGCAAAAGCAGAACCTGTAAAATAACAGAAATAAAAAATCCCGAAAGAAACTTTCGGGATTTTTGCTGTATTACATTGGGCCGCCTTGTTCTTCGTCCCCTTTTGTATTAGAATTAATATCTTTCTTCATTTTTGGTTTGGCATCAATCTTCTCACCTTGCTTGAACTTATAAGTGAAGGATAAAGCAAACTGTCTTGGCTGCCATTGCATTTCCATTTCTCTGGTAAATTGGGCATTATCAGAGAAGTTTTTCATTTTTCTGGTATTAAAGATGTCTCTGATGTTGAATCCTATAATTCCGTTTCCTTTCCATATGGTCTGGCTTACTCCTAAGTCTATACCATACATGGCCTTTCTGTTATTCATAGCTGTTTTCTCAGCAGCTCTGTAGAAACTTTGGATTTGAAGGCTTAAGTTTTTAGTAGGCTTAAAAGTATTGTTAAAACGTATTCTGTATGAAAATCCGGAACCTGAGAAATCATTTACAGTTCGTGGATTGTCAGGGAATAGGTTAAAGCTTCCTGTATTTTTATATCCGTAAAGGTCAGCAGAAAGCATTATTTTCCACCAGCTGTAAGGATCGTAAGTTCCATTCAGATCCAAACCATAATTGGTCTCCGTACCCACGTTGAAAGGCATGGTATTGACAGCTCCGGTCTCATCGATGTATTGATATCTGTTTTGCTCATCTTCAGACTTTTTAAAATACAAAGTTGGATTAAACGTAATCTTTTTATTTGAAAGATTGTATCCAAGTTCAAAAGAGTTTTCGTAGGTTGGATTAAGATCCGGGTTTCCTCTGAAGTAGTTTCTGTCATCATCAAAAGACATAAATGGAATCAGGGAGAAAGCTCTCGGACGGTTAATTCTTCTTGAATAGTTTAACAAGATCTGATTGTTCTTTGCGAGGTCATAGCTTAAAAATACAGAAGGGAAGAACTTAGTGTAGTTTTTATTAACCTCTGGAGTATTTGCCGGGTTTCCGTTTACATCATAATTTTGAAAATTAACGTCAATTTTTGAAGTCTCACTTCTTAATCCTAACTGATACGCAAATTTTTCTCCAATTTTACTTTTAAACTGTGCATACACTCCAAGAATATTTTCAGAATATACCGTGTTACTTGTAAAATCAAATCTTGTAAAGGAAGGCTGTCCGTTATTACTTTGGTCCACAAAATAATCATACGTGTTTCTGTTATAATCATAACGTGCTCCTGCTTCTAATTTAGACTTTTCACCTATTGGAAGTTCATAATCAATTTTTCCAATAAAGGTATCCGTTTTAGAATCTGTACTTACATTATTAATAGTACCGGTAGGTTGTAAAAGATTATTGATAAAAGTTCTCTGTACAATCTGATTGGTTCCGTCTGTTTTGTTCGTCTGGTAACTTGCGGATGCGGATAATAACTGGCCGTTATCTCCAATTTTCTGATCAAGTCCAAGATCAAACTGTGTTGCCAGATTTTTGTTATTTCCAAAGCTATTTCTTTCTCTAACAACATCATTTACGGTAGAAGCATCTTTATAAAGCCTTTCATTATAAGTGTTAATTCCGGTTTGATCTGTATCAAAACTTCTGATCATTCCCGAGAAATTGATAGAAGTCTTATCACTGAAGTCATGAGTAAAACCAGCCGTCACGTTATAAGTGTCACTTTCTCTGGTTGTCTTACCATTTTGTTGGGAATACTGAGTAAAAGGGAATGCTGTTGAAGCTAAGCTGCCAATATCATCCTTTCTGGTAGTTGTATTCTTCATGGTACTTTCATTCTTCTGATAACCGCCACCGCCATTTAAAAACCAGGTCCAGTTACCTTTTCTCCAGTTTAGGTTTGCATTAAGATTGGTTCTTGGAAGGTAACCTAAAGTTCCGGTTACGCTACCATTGAATCCCATCTTTTTATCCTTTTTAAGAATGATGTTCAGAATACCGGCTGTTCCACTTGCCTCAAATTTAGAAGAAGGGTTGGTAATTACCTCAATTCTTTCAATCTGATCCGCAGGAATACTTTGCAAAGCATTGGCGCCATCGTCTATTCCAAGAAGAGAAGACGGCTTTCCGTTGATAAGAAACTTTACGTTGGAATTTCCTCTCATCGATACCGTTCCGTCTGTATCTACGGAAACCGAGGGAACGTTGGTCAAAACATCCTGAAGATTTCCTCCTTTACTTACAATATCCTGTGAAGGATCATAAGTTTTCTTATCAAGTTCTACTTTATATGCTTTGGTTGCTGATGCGGTAATAACAACACCCTGTATTTCTTTCGTTTTACCATCTACAGTAGAGGTTGCCTCTGCTTCAATAGATAGAGCACCGATATTACCTGCTTTTGCAATGTTTTTGCTGACTACACTTTTTTTGTAATCAATAGCTTCTACTGTAATGTCATAGTCTCCGGGCATAAGTTGCAGCTGATACTGTCCTTTTTCATCAGTTAGTACAGCATCACTTAAAGTCTTGTTGGCTTTATTGCTGAAAGTTACGGAAGCGTAAGGAACCGGTTGATTTTTTTTGTTGACAATGATTCCTGAAACTCCAGCCTTTTCTTGTGCAAAAGCTAGTGCTGCCGCTGAAAGTACTAAGGTAAGTCCTAAAGTTTTTCTGGTGAAAATAGTGACAATTTCTGTCTTATTCTTCATAGGTTATTTTTTTGTATAAGATCGTGAAAGAATAACCCTTAATATTTTGAGTGTCTATAATAATGTGAACATCAAAACATTATGGTTGTATATTTTTTTCTAACTGTTTAAATTTTCTGGTGCTTCTAAACTTATTTTATATTTTTTGAGTTGAGCCAGTCCTGATAAGCCTTTGCATTCACTGCATGTTCTTCAGCACTTGCAGTAAACTTATGGTATCCGAATCTTGCCGGATCAGCACACATAAATATATAGTTGTTGTTTTCGGCATTTAAAACAGCATCTATTGAATTCTTATCCACTACACAGATAGGTCCCGGAGGAATACCTGCATTGGCATAAGTATTATAAGGTGATGGTGTAGACAAATGCTTATATAATACCCTTTTTATAGGTTCTTTAAAATTAGTCTGCTTATTAATTGCATAAATTACCGTAGGATCAGACTGAAGTTTCATTCCTTTTCTGTAACGGTTTAAATATAATCCTGCAATGGTTTTCATTTCATCCTTTTTCCCTCCTGATTCTTTATAAACAATGGAAGCTAAAGCATAAATCTGATCTCTTGTAAGCCCGGACTGCTGCTCCTTGTTCTTTCTTTCACTCGTCCAGAAATCATTATACTGATTTTCGAACTTCGCAAAAAATTCTCTCGGACTTACTGTCCAGAAAAAATTATACGTATCGATGAAAAAATATTTTTTTAAATCTTCAACATTTTTATAGCCTTTCTCCTGTGCCACGGCATCCAGATCATTCACAAAATGTAATGAATCAATTTCCGTTTTTTTGGTCACCTTACCAATCATCTGATACATATCTCCAAAATCCCCGATTCTGTAAGAGTTTGCAGTCTGGTTACCTGCTTTGATCATATTGACAAGGTTTTTGTTACCTGTTCCGCCCTGAATATGATATCGCCCTGCTTTAAAATTCGTATCAAGGCCTTTTTCCTTAGCTACAGCTTCAAAAGATTCCCTGTCTTTAATATAAGGAGCAATAGAATCGAGGATCTGTTTAAATCCTGCTCTATGAGGAATCAGAACGTAACCATCCTTTTCTACGTTATTTCCTAAGTATTTATTATAAAATCTCAAACTAAAAAATCCTGCCACTACAAAAACCAGCAGAATGACAATGAGAATTGCTTTTTTCATTCTTATCAATGTTGATTAAAAGTTTTTTGTTTTTAAAGAAGATCTGTCTTACCTCTAAAAACTTGCTTTGCAGGACCCTCCAGCCAAATATTCTGGAATGCATCACCGCTTTTTTCAGCATGTACTTTAAGGTTTCCACCTAAAGTTTTAACTTTTACAGAGGTTAGATTATGTTTTTGCAGAAAAGTTAAAGCAGAAGCTGTAACTCCTGTTCCGCAACTGTAAGTTTCGTCCTCAACGCCTCGTTCATAGGTTCTTACAAAAATTTCATTATCGGAAATTTTTTCTACAAAGTTCACATTGATTCCTTTTTCTTTATATTTTTCTGAATTTCTGATGCCATATCCTTCGTCATAAACGTGATAATCTTTCAGATTGTCAACATATTTTACATAATGAGGAGATCCGGTATTCAGAACAAAATCATTTCCGTCGCGGGAGATAGTATCCACATTGATCATTTTTAATTTAATGATTCCGTTATGGATTTCAGCTTCATGTTCACCATCTGTCGCAATGAATTTGCATTTGTCTTCAAAAATGTCAAGGAAAAAAGCAAAAGCGACAAGGCATCTTCCTCCGTTTCCGCACATTGTACTTTCTCCACCATCAGAATTGTAGTACACCATTTTGAAGTCAAAATGAGGATCGTTTTCCAATAGAATAAGACCGTCAGCACCTATTCCGAAACGTCTGTCACATAATTTTTCAATGCTATCTTTATCTTTAGTAAATTGGAGATCACGGTTGTCTACCATTACAAAATCATTCCCTGTTCCCTGATATTTATAAAATTCCATATTTTTTTGTTAAATGAAGAAGCAAAATTACTATATTTTAAATGAAAAACGAACAGTGTTAGCTGTTCGTTTCCTTATTTATAATCGTTTTATCTAAAGCCGCCACCGCCGCTCTGCTGTCTGCTTGAACTGGTGCTTTGGCTGCCCGAGCTATTCCTGAATCCACCGCCGGAAGACTCTGATCTGCTGCCTCCGGAATTTCTGAAACCACTGTTATTCTGGTTTCCCTGGTTGTTCTGATTACTGCTGTTTTGATTTCTGAATCCACTGTTACTGTTGGAGTTTCTGAAACCACTGTTGTTCTGATTTCCCTGATTGTTTTGATAACCACTATTCTGGTTTCTGAATCCGCTGTTGCTGTTAGAGTTTCTATTATTATTGAATCCTCCGTTATTATTGTATGAACCGTTACTGTTCGTTGTACGCGTATTCTTGAATCCGTTTTGAGGTCTTGAAGAAGAAGATGATCTTCTTTCTACATAGACTTTTCTTCTGGAGTTATTATAATTGTCATAATAATAAGGAATGCCATTATCATAGTAATAATTAACGTTGTTTCTGTAATAATAGCCATCATTGCCCCAATATCCTCCGCTTCCGTAGTATCCTGAAGGAGCATAATAATACCCGTTGTTGTAATAGGGATCACCATATCCGTAACCACTATTGCTTCCGTATCCGTCGGTATATGCTAAACAAGAGGTTAAACTGGTAATAGCAAAAATACTGACTGCTATTTTAAATAAATTTTTCATGACTTTATTGTACTTTTTTTTCTTTAAAACTTTTTTTCCAATTGACGTATCCTAAGATAGCCATTATAGTAAATACCAAATATTGAACCGAAGTGATTCCAAGTCCCTTAAAAATCATCATAGGAATACAAATAAGATCTCCGAGAATCCAGAAAATCCAGCTCTCAATGCGCTGTTTGGCCATCAACCACATTCCTACTAAAAATATGGAAGTGGTAAAAATATCCATCCAATTGGCCCAGTCGAGATGATACAATCCCAAATAACCACCTTCTAAATGATCAATATAAGGTTTGCAATAATAAATAAAAGTAACAAATGCCAAACTCAGCACAAAAAGAATACTTGCATGTATCCATTCTTTTCGGGTAGCCCATGTAACTTCTACGTGAACATGATCTTCAGAATTTCTTGCCCATAGAACCCATCCATAAATACTCATGACAGTATAATAGACGTTAATCATACAGTCTCCCAGAAGCCCGGCATTGAAAAGAAGATATACATAGATCAGCGTTGAAATAATGCCGGTAGGATACACCCATATATTTTTCTTTATGGAAAAAAATACGCTCAGTATTCCGAAAATTGCACCTGATGCTTCCAACATAATTTGTAAAGAATCATAGCTTTCATAAGGCTTTACAAAAAGATCATATAAATTCATGCAATCAAAAATAAGCAAAAATATGGACTTTTTAAAATGGATTATATAATGTGTTGTTCAGGTTTTTAAACCTTTAATGTAAAATAAATGAGGAAAGTTTAACGATAAACGTGGGAGTTCCTAAATTTTTTATATTTTCGTAAATCCTTAATAAATAAAAAAACATGTCGAAAATTTGGGTTAAAAAGCCACTAAGTGCCTATGAGGCAGATATGAAGAAAAGTGAGCTGAAAAAAGTCCTTGGAAAATGGAGTTTAACAGCAATTGGAGTAGGTGCTATCATCGGTGGTGGAATCTTTGTTCTTACAGGAACAGGAGCCTATTATCACGCAGGACCAGCACTTGCCATTTCCTTTATCATCGCAGGGATCGCCTGCGTTTTTGCTGCATTATGCTATGCAGAGTTTGCATCCATTATTCCTGTAGAGGGTTCAGCTTATGCTTATGCATATGGAACAGTAGGAGAAATTTTTGCATGGGCCATGGGATGGTGTCTCATCCTCGAGTACGCGATGGCGAGTATGGCCGTCTCCGTGAGTTGGTCCGGTTATTTTAATAAATTTTTGAAAATTTTTAATATTCATTTGCCTGCCTATCTGACATCAGACCCGGCAAGTTATACCGGAGATGGTTTTTCTATGAACCTGCCAGCATTTATTCTGGTTCTTTTAATTACTGCATTATTGGTAAAAGGAACTAAAGAGGCAGCAGGAGCGAATAACCTGATCGTTTTAATGAAAACTTCAGCGGTTATCTTTGTGATTATCGCTGGTGTATACATTATTTTCTCTAATACGGATCTTTACAATGCGGTAGATGGTGTTAAAAACTGGAAGCCTTTTATTCCTGATCCGATAAAGATCAAGAACTCTGAAGGAGATCTGGTTTCTGCCTACGGGATTAAAGGTATTATTTCCGGAGCAGCAGCTATTTTCTTTGCTTATATCGGTTTTGATGCTGTTTCTACACAGGCTGGAGAAGCTATTAACCCTAAAAAAGATGTACCTTTCGCTATCATCGCTTCACTATTGATCTGTACAGCTTTATATATCTGTGTATCTCTTGTATTGACAGGGATGATGCATTATACAGACTTTAATCCTGAAGGAAGATATCCGGATGCCATCAAAGCACCTGTTGCGTATGCTTTTGAAATTGCAGGAAAGCACTGGGCGAGTAATATCGTAACGATTGCTGCTACTGTAGGGTTGATTTCTGTTGTAATGGTAATGATGATGGGGCAGTCCAGAATCTTCATTGGTATGGCAAAAGACGGGTTGATTCCTAAATTCTTCGGACAGCTTCATCCAAAAACAAAAACACCTTACAAAGGAATTATCCTATTGGGAATTGTAGTGGCTTTAATCGCTGCATTTACACCAATTTCTACATTGGCAGATATGACAAGTTTCGGAACCCTGTTTGCATTTACACTGGTTTGTATCGCAGTTTGGGTAATGAGAAAGAAAGAACCTAATCTGATCAGACCTTTTAAAGTTCCTGCGTATAAAATCGTAGTGGCATTAGGAGTAATTATCAACCTATATTTGATCTTTAACCTAAGTGCTCATGCATTGGAACTTTCTGCAGTATGGTTATTCTTAGGAGGTTTGGTATACTTCCTTTACGGAAAATCAAACAGTAAGCTTAACAACCCTGAAAAATATCAGAATCAGGATTAATAATAATATAAACCGCTTCGGCGGTTTTTTTTGTCACAATACTATTACTATGAAAAATATTTTTTCCATTGTATTCCTGTCCGTAGGAATTACAGCGTTTTCCCAGCAGGTGGAAAGCCTTGAAACCATTCTTAACGATAAAATCAGTATCAGGGCTCTTGAACTATATGACAACAAAGTATGGTACAGCGGTACGGATTCCAAATTCGGGTTTGTAGATCTTAAAGACTATAAAAACCAGAAACAGGTCAGGCTATCTGAAGAAAAACTTCAGTTCAGAACACTAGGACAGAATAAAACTTCTTTCTATGCAATCAATATTGAAAGTCCGGCACGTTTTTTCAAAATTGATAAAAAAGATCTGAAATCACAGGTGATTTTTAAAGATACTGCAAAAACAGCGTTTTATGATGCTTTGCATTTCGTGAATGATAAACTTGCCTATACCTTCAGTGACGCAGATAAAGATCACCTGCTGAAACTAGCAGTATATAAGGATGGGAAATGGAACATGTTTAAAAATAATGTAACGTTAAATGATGGCGAAGCTGCTTTTGCCGCCAGCAATACCAATATTTCATCCTCTAAAAAATACTTATGGATTGCGACTGGAGGAAAAGCTTCAAGAATCTTAAGAATGAACCTGAAAGATGATAAAATAGAACTGTTCAATACCCCAATCATACAAGGAGAATCTTCCCAGGGAATGTATTCCATTGATTTTTTTGAAGACCGTTTCGGAATAGCAGCAGGAGGAGATTATACCAAACAGGATGCTAATATCAATAATATTGCAACGTCAAATGATGCAGGAAAAACCTGGCAGATTCAGGCTTCAGGACAGAATGCGGGATATACCACTTGTGTGAAAATAAAACCGGGATCCAAAGGAAAAGAAATAGTGGCAGTGGGAGATAAGCACATCAGTTATTCCTCAGATTTTGGAAAAACATGGACTAAAATTTCTGATGAAAAGGGATTCTTTGTCTGCCAGTGGATTGATGCTAATAAAGTGGTTCTTGCAGGAAATAACAGAATTGCGGTGATGAAATTAAAATTTTAAATAGCAGGAATAGAATTTATCACTATTGGGCAAAAGCCTGATCATACGTATTTAGACTCATTATAAAATAGAACCTAATATAATTCATAGGTTAAAATTCATAACTAATGGTTAATTTTGTAAGATGAATTTTAATTATGTTAAATTTCATAGCCTTATAAAATTTAATTTTCAAAATGAACTCTTTAATAGATAAGTATAATATTCCCGGACCGCGTTACACTTCTTATCCTACCGTTCCGTATTGGGATGAATCAACATTTTCACCGGAACAATGGAAGGAAACCGTAATCAGGTCTTTTCATGAAAGCAATGCAGAGGAGGGAATTTCTATTTATATCCATTTGCCTTTCTGTGAGGCATTGTGTACGTTTTGTGCATGCCATAAGCGTATCACCAAACAGCATAGTGTTGAAATACCTTATCTGGAAAGTGTTTTAAAGGAATGGAAACTGTATCTTGATCTTTTCAACGAAAGACCTAAACTGAAAGAATTACACCTGGGAGGTGGTACTCCTACCTTTTTCTCCCCTGAGAATTTAAGAACATTACTGGAAGGGATCTTTTCATCGGTAGACATTGCAGAGCACCCTGAATTTTCTTTTGAAGGGCATCCAAATAATACGACGAAGGAACATCTTCAGACCTTATATGACCTTGGTTTCAGAAGAGTGAGCTTTGGAGTTCAGGATTACGATCCTAAAGTTCAGAAAGCCATCAACAGAATCCAGCCTTTTGAAAATGTGAAAAACGTTACAGAATGGGCAAAGGAAATAGGGTACAGAGGAATCAGCCATGATCTGGTTTTCGGATTGCCGCACCAGAATTGGGAAGCAATGGAACATACCATCAGAAAGACTATGGAATTGAAACCGGACAGACTGGCATTCTATTCTTACGCACACGTTCCATGGGTGAAAGGTGTCGGACAAAGAGGATTTGATGAAAATGACCTTCCAAGTGGAGAAGAAAAACGCCGTTTGTATGAAGATGGTAAAAAGCTGCTTCAGGATCTAGGATATATTGAGGTTGGGATGGATCACTTCTCTCTTGAGCATGATGATCTGTATCAGTCTCTGATTCATAAAAAACTTCACAGAAATTTTATGGGGTATACCTCTAGTAAAACCCAGCTGATGGTTGGGCTTGGTATGTCTGCTATTTCAGATTCATGGTATGCTTTTGCCCAAAATGTAAAAACAGTGGAAGAATATCAGAAAATGGTTGAACAAGGTGAGATTCCTGTTGTAAAAGGACACGTTCTGAGCGATGAGGATCTTACGGTAAGAAGACATATTCTGAATCTTATGTGTCAGCTTGAAACCACTTTTGATGTTAATAACTCTTTCCCTGAGCTTGACAATGCGCTGGAAATGCTGAAAGAAATGGAAAATGACGGTTTGGTTGAGATCAATGGAACTGAAGTTAAAATTACAGAAGCCGGAAGAGCATTCACAAGGAATGTAGCCATGGTTTTTGACCTGAGGATGATGAGAAACAAACCTGAAACCAGGATTTTCTCAATGACTATATAAAATAAAAGCGGTTCAATTCTGAACCGCTTTTTTATAGACCCGTGGGTTTGTTTTGAACTTGTTTAAACTTTTTTGAAACATTAAGATTGTATTAAGGTGTCTAGAGTAGTCCAATGTTTTTTGCTTGGTGAAAAGCCTTTGCCACCCTTTTTTATAGAATTTAAAAGCCTTAGCGTTTCGTTTGCGTTTAAAACCAGCTACTACTATTTAATAATCAATTTCTGACTATATGATTTCAGTTCCCCGGATTTTAGATTAATATAATACACTCCGGCAGGTATCCCTGAGATATTAATTGCTTTGCCGTTAATAATCTGATCCGTTTCCATCACTTTTCTTCCCTCTGCACTGATGATTTCCAGGGTTGCTTTTTTATCTTTTACCCCATCAATGAAAATTTCTTTTGAAGCAGGATTAGGATAGACCTTTACTGCTTCTAAAGTATTTTCATTAGTTCCTAAAGTTCCTGTAGATATTTTGAAAATTTTTCCATTGCTCAAATCTGCGACATACAATCCTTTTTGATAATCTTCTCCAAAAGTAGAAAAGTTATTTCCGGAATAAGGAGTCGTCCAAGTAATGGTATTATTGGTATCCAGCATTCCGATCTGAGAAGAACAATAATCTGCAAAGAAATATTTTCCCTGAAGTGACGGGTATTGGCTTCCTCTATAGACGTAGCCGCCTGTGATAGAACATTTCCCGCCAGAATGGTTGTATACAGCAACAGGGAAGGTCATGGTAGACTGTGCAGCGCATCCTGCTGTATTGTAAGCATTATTTCCTTCATAACAACGCCAGCCATAATTTAATCCGGCTGTAGTAATGGGCATTTTGTTGATTTCTTCTATTGCTCCCTGTCCAACATCCGCAATCATAGCATTGCCTGTAGTCAGATCAAAAGAAAATTTCCAGGCATTTCTAAGACCATAAGCCCATACCTCGTCTGCACCATCCACTCCGGCTCCGGCAAAAGGATTGTCTGGCGGAATATTGTAAGGGCCGGTAGCATCCACATCGATTCTCAACATTTTCCCTAATAAAACATTTTTATTTTGGGCATTATTATTCGGGTCACCACCACTTCCTCCGTCTCCGGTGATGATCCAAAGCTTTCCATCAGGAGCAAAATGAATGCTTCCTCCATTGTGATTGTCGAATGGTTTGGGAATATTCAACAGTATTTTTTCAGAAGCAGGATCTGCTACGTTTGGGTCTGTAGAGCTCACACTGTATCTGGCAACAATAATATTGCCTGAAAGGTTGTTGTAATACACAAAAAAATACCCGTTGGTAGAGTATTGAGGATGAAATGCAAGACCAAGAAGGCCTCTTTCACCGCCGAAAGTAATTTTTGATCCGATATTCAGAAAGTTGGTTGTGTTAATAGTCCCATTGGGTTGAATAATTTTAATGATGCCGTCTTGTTGAACCACAAAAAGGCGGCTGTCATTGGCGTTCGTAATCTCTACAGGGCTGGTAAGTCCTGTCACAAATTCTTCCAAATTAATGCTTTGAGAATTAACAATTAAGGAAGAAAAAACACTGATGCTAAAAAGTAATTTTTTCATAATATTTTGAGAGTTAGTGTGTTGGAAAAGTAAATGAAAATTTTATACCAATCGATTTTGAAGACTTCATTATGATAGTATGAAAAAATTGTTAAATCTTAAATAGAAATCACGATACCAATATATCTGGAAATAAACCATTTCTGTTGTTAAAAATTCATAAAATACAAGAAAATCATTATATTTGCCGACTTAATTTAACGTAGTTATAACAAAATGCAAGGAAAAGGACTTATTACAATTGTCGCTATTGTACTAGGGTTGATTTGCTTAAACGAGCTATTACCAACATGGTACGCCAGCAAAATTGAAAAGCAGGCAACTGCTATTGCAGGAGACAATCCGGAGAAGTATCAAAAAGAAATCGCAAGACTTTCTAAGGATACTTTGAATTTAGGATTCACAAAACTTTATTACACTAAAGCCAAAGACAAGGAAATGAAACTTGGTCTTGACTTGAAAGGAGGGATCAACGTTCTTTTGGAAATCAACCAAAGAGATCTTGTGAATGATTTAACCAATTATTCTACAAATCCTGTTCTTATTGAGGCTTTAAACAAAACTGATGAAGCACAGAAGAATTCTACTAAACCTTACATCGACAACTTCTTTGAGCAGTTCGATGTAATTAACAAAGCTAAAGGGGCAAATCTTAAGTTGGCGGATCCGGAAATTTTCGGAAATACAACCCTTACTGAGGTGAAGTACAACACACCTGATGAGCAGGTGAAAAGCATTGTTAAAAGAAAAATCGATGCATCTGTAGGAACAGCTTTCGAGGTAATCAGAACGAGAATTGACAAACTTGGAGCTATCCAGCCAAACGTTCAGAGAGTACCTGGTACAGCGAGGATTTCTGTGGAAATGCCTGGTATGAAGGACATCGATAAAGTGAAGAAAATGCTTCAGACTTCTGCAAAACTTCAGTTCTGGGAAGTACAGCAGGTTCCTGAAATTGCACCTTATTTCCAGACTTTGACAACTATGGTTGCTGCAAAAGGAGATTCTATGGGAGTGGCAAAGAATGTGAACTTCATGAGCCTTTTACAGCTTGACAAATTAAGAACAAATGGTGTTGCTAACGTAAAATTATCCGATACTGCAGTTGTAAACAAAATTTTAAACAGCAAAGTAGGTCAGTCTTTACGTCCGGCTAACATTAAATATACTCAGTTCATGTGGGGTTACAAACCTGAAGCTACCGATACTGAAAGTTTAGTATTGTATGCGATCAGAGGTAACATTAACCAGAAAGCTCCGGTAGACGGTGCTGTAGAAACTGCAAACATCAGCTACGATGAACTAAGCAGAGTAGTGGTAGATATGCAGATGGACTCTAAAGGAGCAAAAGAATGGAAAACATTAACTGAGAAAAACGTTGGAAAACCAGTTGCCGTAACTCTTGATAACAGAGTATACACAGCTCCTAACGTTGTAAATGCTATCCCTAACGGTAGAACTCAGATCTCTGGTAACTTCTCTCAGGAAGAAGCTAAAGAACTGGTAGATGTGTTAGGTGCTGGTAAATTGCCTGCAGGTGCAAAAGTAGTTCAGGCTACCGTTGTAGGTCCATCTTTAGGACAAGAGGCTATTGATTCTGGTTTAATGTCGTTTATCATTGCATTTGCTATTATCATTGTTTATATCATTTTCTACTACGGTGGAGCTGGTGTATACGCGGTAATTGCGATGGTGATCAACTTATTCTATATTTTCGGTATTATGGATTCGGGTGACTTTACCCTTACGCTTCCAGGTATCGCGGGTATCGTTCTTACCATGGCAGTAGCGGTGGATACGAACGTTATCATTTATGAAAGAACTAAAGAAGAATTATTCGCTGGGAAAAGTATTCTTGAAGCTTACAAAGATGGTTTCAAACATGCATTAAATGCGATTATCGATGGTCACACTACGACTTTCTTAACGGCAGTTGTATTGTTCTTCTTCGGAACAGGGCCTATTAAAGGTTTTGCATTGACGTTGATGATCGGTATCTTAATGACATTATTTACGTCTGTATTGCTTTCAAGAGTAATGATTTTCTCAAGATTAAATAAAGGAAAAGGACTTTCTGTTTGGACTCCGGCTACGAAGAACCTATTCAGAAATACCTGGATCGATTTCATCGGAAAGAGAAAATATGCTTACATCGTTTCTGCTGTTCTTACAGTTATTTGTATTGTTTCAATCGCTACACACGGTTTCAAATATGGTATCGATTTTACCGGTGGTAGAAACTATGTGGTAAGATTTGATAAAGATGTAAAAGCTGAAGATGTTGAAGAAAAATTAGTAGCATTATTCAAAACTGAAGACGGTAAGAACTCTTCTGTAGAAGCTAAGACTTTCGGAAACAATAAACAATTAAAGATCTCTACAGATTACCTTATCGAGGATGAATCTTTAAAGGCTGACCAGATTATCGAACAGAAATTATTCGAAGGTTTAAAATCAAACTTACCGGCAGGAACAACATTGAAAGATTTCAAATCTGCTGATAAAGACCACGCAGGAATCATTTCTTCTGAGAAAGTAGGACCTTCTGTTGCTGATGATATCCAGACCCACGGTATCTATGCGGTATTAGCTGCATTAGCAATGATCTTCATCTACATCCTGGTAAGATTTAGAAAATGGCAGTTCTCTCTTGGAGCAGTTGCTGCTCTATTCCACGATGCGGTAATTATTTTAGGAGCATATTCATTGCTTCACAAATATATGCCGTTCAACATGGAGATCAATCAGGACTTCATTGCTGCGATTCTTACTGTGTTAGGATATTCAATTAACGATACGGTAATTATCTTCGACAGAATCAGAGAATACCTGAGAGAGAAAAAATCATTAACATTAGCTGGTCTGTTTGATGACTCTATTTCAAGTACGTTGGGTAGAACATTCAACACTTCATTCACTACGATTTTGGTGATCCTTGCGATCTTCATATTCGGAGGTGATAACTTAAGAGGATTCATGTTTGCGATGCTAATCGGTATTGGATTTGGTACTTATTCATCCATCTTTGTGGCGTCTGCAATTGCTTATGACTTCCTTAAGACTGGGAAAGAAGAAGAGGTACATGGAAAATCTACTTCTGCTAAAGAAGAACTCGCTTCTAAGTAATACAAACTACAATAAATTAGTAAGGGCCGTTTCGAAAGAAACGGCCTTTTTTTAATCAAAACCCCAATAGTGGTCAGCTGTTCGTGCTCGTATTGCTTTACTTTTTTTTAGTATACATATTAACTATTGATAATTTAGAATCATTATTTTTCAGATTTGATTAATTTTGCACCATCATGGAAAATTCAAAGAAAAAAGCAGCTATAGGCTTCATATTTATTACTTTACTGATCGATATTACGGGATGGGGAATCATCATCCCTGTTGTTCCTAAATTAATTGAGGAACTTATTCATGCAGATATTAGTGAAGCTGCAAAATATGGTGGCTGGCTTGGATTTGCCTATGCATTTACGCAATTTATATTCTCTCCGTTAGTCGGAAATCTTAGTGACAAATACGGAAGAAGACCCATCATTCTGATTTCTCTTTTCGGATTTGCAATCGATTATATTTTCCTTGCGCTGGCTCCAACGATCTGGTGGCTGTTTTTAGGAAGGATCATTGCAGGGATTACAGGAGCAAGTGTCACTACCGCCAGTGCCTATATTGCTGATATTTCCACGGATGAAGACAGGGCTAAGAATTTCGGACTGATAGGTGCTGCTTTTGGGCTCGGATTTATCATAGGACCTGTTCTGGGTGGAGTTCTAGGACATTATGGAGCCAGAGTTCCTTTCTATGCCGCAGCAGGTCTGTGTCTGCTTAACTTCTTGTATGGATATTTCATCCTTCCTGAAAGTTTGGATAAAGATAAAAGAAGAGAATTCGACTGGAAACGTGCCAACCCTATTGGTTCATTTAAGTTTTTAGGCAAGCACCCTGAAATTTCAGGTTTGATTGTTTCGTTGATATTGATCTATATTGCAGGCCATGCGGTACAGAGTAACTGGAGCTTCTTTACGATGTATAAATTCAGCTGGACAGAAAGAATGGTAGGAATCTCATTGGGAGTAGTAGGTTTGCTGGTAGGTCTTGTACAGGGCGGGCTTATCAGATATACAACACCCAGACTGGGCGAGCAGAAAAGTATTTATTACGGATTGGCTTTCTATGCAGTAGGAATGTTATTGTTTGCCTTTGCTTCAGAAGGCTGGATGATGTTTGTGTTTCTGGTTCCTTACTGTTTAGGAGGAATTTGCGGACCGGCTTTACAGTCTGTCATCACGAAAAGTGTTCCTTCCAATGAACAGGGAGAACTTCAGGGAGCATTAACGAGTTTAATGAGTGCTACATCCATTATAGGACCTCCGATGATGACTAATTTATTTTACTATTTCACGCATGATGAAGCACCGTTCAAATTTTCAGGGGCACCTTTCTTTTTAGCATTTATTTTAATGGCGGTCAGTGTGGTAATTACTTATTCTGCTTTTCAGAAAAAAAATAAAAATTTAGTTGATGTAACCTCGGAAAAGGATTTTCACAAGTCATAGTTCTATTGATGAACTATAATTGATTTTCGGGTTATCTTTCAATAATTTTACAAGTCTTTTTTATTTATTTTGAAACAAAAAACCAAATTATGAATACATCAGATCTGGAAAAGTATTTGGAACGCATTCATTTCTCCGGAACTCCTGAATTGAGCATGGAAACATTGAGGAAAATACATCAGCTTCATCCTAAATATATTCCATTTGAAAATATAGACTCTTATACTGGAAAAGTGCCTTCTTTGAATGTAGATGATGTTTTCAGAAAGTTGGTTATTGAATCCAGAGGCGGATATTGCTATGAACAGAATCTGCTTTTAAGTGAAGTTTTAAAAACATTAGGATTCAATGTAAAGCTCCAGCTTGGAAGGGTAGTTTGGGGAAGGCAGGAGGATAGTATTGCTGCACAGACGCATCTTTTGCTTATTGTCGATTTTGATGGAGATCAATATGTAGTAGATTGTGGATTTGGAACAGCCACGCTCACTGCACCTGTACTTTTAAATGAAGAAGAGCAGCAGCAAACACCCAACGGAATGTTTAAAGTTTCCCATAAAGAAGAAACCTATACGCTTTGGATGTGGAAGGAGCAGTGGCTTCCTGTGTATCGATTTACTCCTGAAAATGTAGTACCTGTTGACCTTGATATTTCCAACTGGTATTTGTCTACTCATCCGGATTCTCATTTTAAGAACAGACTGATTCTTTCAAAAGTAGATGAGAATGCTCGTTATACCTATGCAGACCATGTGCTGAATATCCGGACTCGTGATGGTGAAAAGGAATCTATAACGATAGAAAATGATATACAGCTGTATGAAATATTGATTAATACTTTTGGACTTAAAGAAAATGCAATAGAAGCACTAAAGTCAAAAGTTAAAATCTGGTAAGACTTATAAAATATAATAAACGGGAAGCTCACTGAGCTTCCCGTTTTGATTAAAATCTGATTTTTATGAAAATAACTATGGATAAAGGGATTTTGTCCCGTTACTTACAATATTGCTGCCTAATCCGGAGAATGATACAGAGAAATTAGTGGAGTTAAAGCTTAAAGAACCTGTTGGTGTACAAAGCCCCAGTGCATAGCGACATTGCCCGTAAGCTCCTGTCTTTTTAGTTATTTTACTTTCGCTTTTTGCTTTCCCTAAGCTTATATAGCCCCAATCACTTACATCTGCATTGGAAACGGTGGATCCTGAATAATAAATGGTAATCTTATATCCGGCTTCACCTCGTTTAGAACCCCAAAGCCAATTGGCTGTCCACCACTGTTTATACCATGTAGAAGCTACTTTTGAAGCTTCTCTGTCAGATGTTTCTGAATTTCCTCGGGTATCCATCATCACAAGTCCTCCGAAGATATTGTCCCAGATAATCCCTGAATCTCCATAAAAACATAAGGTGGTAAATTTTCCGTTTTTACCGTTCCATGTTACTTCCATAACCTGGGTGCCTGCTTTTACTTCTCCGGTGATAGCTTCTTTTAATCCTTGTTGGGCGATTGTTAAATCCTCACCATGATATAAATCTCCAATTTTTCCGATTTTTACAGAGGATGGATCCAAAATATTTCCGGAAGCAATGAACTGATCTTTATCCGTAATCAGTTTTTTAGACAGTTCTACCCCTTGTTGGGTTGAAATTTTTCCCAATACAGCCACTCCCACAATCTGTAAATCATTTTTTAAATACGTTTCGAGATTTTTGGTGGATTCATTCAGTTGAAGCTGTACTGCTTCTGGAATAAGTTGAGAAGACGAAGGAGTAATTTCTTTTTTCAGCTCATCGATGGTTGTCTTAGCCTGAACAGCTTCCTGTTGGTTCATTTCATTGTTTTCATTCTGGCAGCTGTAGAGTGCCATTACCGATAACACGGCGAAAACTTTAAAAGTAGTCACTAGTTTTTTCATAATTAATATTTGTTTGGTTGTGCATTATAAATATACATAATTGTTGCTTAATTCTCATTATTTTGAATTAAATATTTGTTAATTGATATGTCGGGTTTGTAGGTTGCAGGTTGCAGATGTTAGCTAACTAAGTTTGAGAGTGGAAGAGTTTTAGGGTTCAAGGTTCTTAGTTTAAAGTTTGTGGGTAAACAGTAATAAAAAGAAAGAGCAACTCGCCCCACGTAAAAAAAGTAATCTCAAAACCCGCAACCCGTCTAAAAAACCTTAAACCTTGAACTTTAAACCTTGAACCTTGAATCCTGAACTTCATTATAAAATCTTAAAATTTGTTTAAATTTTTAGTTTACAGTCTATAAATGCAATAATCTTTCGTAATTTTACACCATGGAATTAAGCATTGGAGAAATGGCACTCATTGCCATTGCAATCGTTGTATTATTCGGTCCGGATAAGCTGCCCCAGATTGCGCGTGACTTAGGTGCAGGCGTTAGAAAGATGCGTGGAGCAGTAGAAGATATCAAAACTGAAATCATGAAGGAAACAGATAATCCTGTTTCTGAAATCAAACGTGAGATTGAGAAGGTAAAAGATGCTGCAAAGGATTTCAACCCGATGAATGATATTCAGAAAGATATTCTGACGGAACCTTCTTCTGTTGCTTCCAATGAGCCTCCAAAACCGAAGCCTGCAGATGATGAGACTTACGAAGGACCTGTAAGCAGATAAGTATGGAGGAAATCATTCAGGAAGATAAAAAGGTATTTCTTTACCTTAATAATTTGGGCGATTCATCTTTCGACCAGTTTTGGATGCTGATTTCCAGTACCTGGATCTGGGTGCCTCTTTATATTATATTTCTTTATTTTTTATATAAAAACCACAAACTAAGATCATTAGTTTTTATCCTTATATTTTTGGCTATTGGAGCAACGGTTTCTGATCAGTTAGCCAGTGTGTTCAAATATGGTGTGGCAAGGCTGAGACCGTGTCATGATCCTACTTTAGAGCATCACATGAGAATTGTGAAATGTGGTGGACAGTTTGGATTTTATTCTGCTCATGCTTCCAATACATTCTTTTTGGCATCCTTTTTAAGTATTTTATTAAAAAATAAGCTTAAATGGTTTCCATATGCTATATTTGTATGGGCTATAGTGGTTTCCTACAGCCGTATATATTTAGGAGTGCATTTCCCGATAGATATTTTGGTGGGGGCGTTTGTTGGATCTTTATTGGGAGTGATATTTGGTGCACTCGCCAAAAAAGTGATCAACAAACAAACTATAACTTCATGAAAAAAACTTTACCAGTAGTAATTTCCCTCTGTTTTTCTTTAAATTTCTATGCCCAGGATAAAAAACTGGCTGAAGAATGTTTTCAAAAAGCTGATTATAAATGTGCAGAAGAGCAGTATTTAAAATTGGCAGAAAAAGAACAGATCCAAAAATTTCAATCAGAATATTACGATTATCTCGGAACAGCTCAGAGAAGGCTTGGAAAAACGACGCAGGCTTTTAAATCCTACGATTATGCCCTGAAAGCAAATCCGCTGTCGGTTTCTGTATACGTCAATCTTTCGTCGCTTTACAGTCAGAAAGGAAATAAAGTAAAAGCCCTGGAATATATAGAAAAAGGACTTCAGGTAAATGCTGAAACTCCGGATCTGTATCTTACACGTTCCAAAATTTATGACAGTCAGGGGAAAAAAGACCTGGCCATCAAAGACCTTAATCAGATTCTGACTTTTGCTCCTGACAATCTTTTTGCAAAAACAGGACTGGCCAATCTGAAAAAAAATAATGGTGACCTGGACGGAGCTTTAAAAGATTATAATAAACTTCTTTCTGAAAAACCGGAATCACTGCTTTATAATGGAAGAGCAGACGTCTATTTTAAAATGAAAAAATATAAAGAAGCTCTTACAGATGCCAACAAAGCAATTTCCATAGACCCGAAATTTGCCCAATCTTATGTGAGCAAGGCTATGATTCTCATGGACACATCCAAAATTAAAGAAGCTTGTGAAAATCTGGATAAAGCAGTTGCTTTAGGCTATGAAAAAGCAGTCCTGACTGATTCTTATGCTAAATGTGTAAAGAAATAAATTAAAAAACACTCTACCCCAATCATTTAAATAAATCCATACTAAAAAGTCCATACTAAAAAAACGAAAAGAGATAGAAAGATGTTGAATATTGTTCTTGTAGAACCCGAAATACCTAATAATACTGGAAATATTGGAAGATTATGTGTAGGAACTGAAAGCAGATTACACCTGATTCATCCGTTTGGATTTGTAATTAATGATAAAAACCTGAAGCGTTCCGGGTTGGATTATTGGGTACATCTCGATGTTTCTGAATATGCAGATGTAAAAGAATGGATTAAAGTAATTCCTGATGTATCACGAGTATTTTTAATGAGTTCACATGCCGAAAAATCATACCTTGAAACGGACTTTCAGGATGGAGATTGGTTGGTTTTCGGAAAGGAGAGTGTGGGACTGAGTAAAGAGGTCCTGGACCTGTTTGAAAATCATCTCACCATTCCTATGTCGAAACTCATCAGGAGCTTTAATATTGCTAATTCTGTTGCTTTTGTGGTAGGAGAAGCAAAGAGACAGATCAGTCTGAAATAGAGATAAGTTGTTTCAAAAGTCAAATTATTTGGCTTTTGTTATTCTGAACACAGACTGAAAGGCTGCGAACGTAGCTCAGAAATGGAGTGAAGAATCTCATAAATTGTATTGGTGAGATTCTTCTTTCGTCAGAATGACATTCTCGCGAGCCTCTTTTTTAATCGTTATGATAAGGTTTTCCCTGTAAAATCTGGTCCGCACGGTAAAGCTGTTCTACAATAAACAGACGGATCATTTGGTGGGTAAAAGTCATTTTCGATAAAGACATTTTTTCATTCGCTCTACTGTAGATCTCTTCAGAAAAGCCATAAGCTCCTCCAATCAGAATATGTATTTTCTTTACGGAGGAATTCATCCAGGTATCAATTTTCTGAGAAAACTCCCGGCTGGTAAACTGTTTTCCTTTTTCATCAAGAATCACTACCAGATCGTTTTTATCAATATGGTTTAAGAATAACTTGGCTTCTTCCTTTTTAAGAAGATCAGGAGATAGGTTTTTGGCATTTTTTACATCCGGAATTTCTGTAATTTCAAAATTCCAGTGTTTGGGTAAACGGTTGAGATAATAATTGATTAAAGAGGTAATTTCCTTATCATCTGTTTTACCGATACAAAGTAAACTGATTCGCATTGCAAGAATTTTCAGATGGCAAAGATAGGGTTTCGCAGTTAATTTGTTGCTGGTTTTTTGGTTGTAAGTTTTTTAGTTTAAACTCTAAAGTCCTCCCACTCTCAAATTCTCCCTTAATCCCTGTTACCCAACATCAGCGACCTGTTCTCTAATTCCTGCCACCTATCACCTTATATCTTTTCCCTATTTAATTTAATTCCCCTACCTTTGTATAAAGACAAACAGATCGATGAGTGTAAAGGTTCCTAAATTTATTTTAAAGATTCAAGAGTTTTTTGACAGCATCCATATTCCTGTTTTAGGAATATCGCTTTGGCAGATGTTTCAGATCTATATCTCCGGGATTTTTAAAGGAAAAATTGGAAGAAAAGCGGCTGCTATTTCTTGGAGTTTTACCATAAGTCTCTTTCCGTTTATTCTGTTTTTGCTTTCTGTTCTGCCTCATATGCCGCTATATGATGAGCTTCAGTTTTATATTTTTGATGTACTGATGCATAATGTTTTCCCTTCCAACATGGAAGGAGACGTGAAAGGATACATTGTAAGCAATATCATTCCGAATATGAAAGGAATCAGTAACCTGACCATTCTTCTGGCTCTTATTTTTGCGACCAATGGTACATTTTCCCTAATTAATGGTTTTAATGAAAATACAGATGAAAAATTAAGTGATGTAAAAGAGTTTATTCTTTCATTTTTTATCACGATAGGCTTTATTACCATCGTTTTTTTAACACTGTTTGGAGTGTATTACGCAGAGGTTGTAATGAAGCTTTTTACTCCGGCTTATGATGTAACATGGCTTGTAGACAACCTTTCCAAGATTATCGGGTTTGTTTCTTTCCCGCTTTTTTACTTTATACTTCTGACCTTATTTTACTGGCTGGGTACTGTGAAGATTACAAGATTCCGACAAGCAGTTCCGGGAGCTATTCTGACTACAGTATTATTTGTGGTTACAACGTATATTTTTGCTATTTATGTAAAAGATATAGCCCGATATAACGTTCTTTACGGGTCTATAGGAAGCATGATTCTGCTGATGGTTTGGGTGAATGTCAATGTATATCTCCTTTTATTCGGAAATGAGCTAAATATGGCGATCCGAAAACTCAGAATAGAAAAGCTGTTGTCTGACGAGATTGAGAAGGAAGCTTCAGGATATCATACCCAGATTACTGAACATGACTTTGATAGTGATGAGGAGCATAAAAGAAAATTGGAAAACCGGAAGAAAGATTAATTCTCTTCCAGTTCAGGGTTTTCTTTTGAGCTTACGCTAAGTATGGTAAATCCTGCAATGGCAGCGATAAAAGACGCAATCAGGATGGCAAACTTCGCTTCATCCTGAATCGGAATTTCTCCTTTGAAGGAAAGCAATGCAATAAAAATGGACATCGTAAACCCGATTCCGGCTAACAATCCTACACCAATCATCTGTAACCAGTTACTGTTTTGAGGCAGGGAACTGAGTTTTAATTTGATGGCAATCAATGAGAATAAATTGATCCCGATCAGCTTACCCAACACCAATCCACAGATAATTCCCAGACCTAACGTACTTGTCACTCCTGCGACCATTTCACTGGAGAAAGTAATATTGGTATTCGTTAAAGCAAATATGGGCATAATGAGAAAACTTACCGGCATATGAAGCTGATGCTCCAACTTTTCCAATGGTGAAATTTCTACATTCGAAGCATTGGTAGGAATGGAAAATGCAAGCAAAACACCCGCTATCGTAGCATGAATTCCGGAATGATGGAGGAAATACCATAAAAATAATCCCGGAATGATATAAAATATTGTTTTGGTTACTTTTAAAAAGTTTAAAATAAAAAGTAGGGCAGTCACTCCAAAAGATAGGAGAAGATAGCTCCAGTGGATTTGCTCCGTATAGAAAATCGCAATCACGAGGATCGCTCCCAGGTCATCTACAATAGCTAATGCCGCTAAAAATATCTTGATAGAATTAGGAATTTTTTTACCTAACATCGAAATGATAGCCAGAGAAAATGCAATATCGGTTGCCATAGGAATTCCCCAACCATTGCTGTATTCCGTTCCTGTATTGAAAATGCTGTAGATTACTGCAGGGACAAGCATTCCGCCTACTGCTGCAAAAATAGGAAGGGAGGCATTTTTAAAGGATGAAAGTTCGCCTTCTACCAATTCACGTTTTATTTCAAGGCCTACCAGAAGGAAGAAAACCGCCATTAATCCGTCATTGATCCAGATGCTGACAGGATATTCCAAACCAAAAAGATGAGTTCCTACTTCCTGGTCTAAAAAATGCTGAAAGTTCTCTGCAGCAGACGAATTGGCAATAAGCAATGAAATAAGTACACAGAAAATAAGAATAATTCCTGAGGACTGACTGTTGTTGAAAAATTTTTTAAAATAAAGAGATAAATTCATGTTTACGATTGTACTCGTCTCACTCTGGAAACACCATTAATATTTTTAAGTTTTTTAAAGGTCTCTTCTAACTGACCTTTATTTTTGACTTCGAGGTTGATATTTCCTGTGAAAACACCATTGTTGGATTCAATAGACATACTTTTCATATCCATCCCCATACTTCCACTGATGACAGTGGTGATATCATTAATCATACCCATTCTGTCAAGTCCTTCAATTTCAATTTTTACTCTGTTTTTGAAGCTTTCTGCATTCACCCACTTGGCCGGAATAACACGATAATCGTACTGAGCTCTCAGATTGATGGCATTCGGGCAGTTGTCACTATGCACTTTGATTCCGTCTGAAATCGTGATGAATCCGAAAATTTTGTCTCCCGGAATTACGGTACAGCATTTTGCATACGTATAGTTAAGCTTCTCTTCGTCCTTCCCAAAGACAATCATGTCAAGGTTTTCCTCTTTCAGATCCTCGAAATGCTGACTTTTATTAGGCGATTTTCTGAATCTTGAAAGTAAATTGTTGAATACGTTTTTACTTTCTATATATTTTCTCAGGCTGCTTACATCCAGTTCATTACTTTGGAATTTAAGGAAGAGCTCCTGAGATGATTTTAAATTAAAGAACTTTTGCAGTTTATTAATTTCTTCATCATTAAAATTAATTTTCGCATGACGAAGTTTTCTCTGCAGAATTTCTTTTCCTTCTTCCACCAATTGGTTTTTCTGAGAGTTCAGATAACTTTTAATCTTAGATTTGGCTTTCGATGTTACTACGAATTCCAGCCAGTCAGATTTAGGCTTCTGATTCTGTGACGAAAGAATATCTACCTGATCTCCGTTTTGAAGGATGTAGGAAATAGGAACCAGTTTTCCATTGATCTTGGCACCTAAGCATTTCATTCCCAGATCGGAGTGAACAGAGAAGGCAAAATCCAGAGCGGTAGCATTGGTCGGAAGGATTTTAATTTCTCCTTTTGGCGTAAAGACAAATACTTCTTTGGAATATAAGTTAAGCTTAATGTTATCCAGAAGCTCCGAGGTGGAAAGATTCTGCTGCTGTTCCAGTACTTCACGGATCTCGGTTACCCATTTTTCAAAATTTCTGTCATCAGAACTCTGTTTGTAACCTTCTTTGTATTTATAGTGTGCAGCAACTCCTTTCTCAGCAATTTCATCCATTCTTTCCGAACGGATCTGTACTTCAATCCACTTTTTATCAGGGCCTAAAACCGTTAAATGTAAACTTTCATATCCTGTAGAACGGGGCTGGGTAATCCAGTCACGCATTCTGGAAGGGTTACTGTGGTATACATCCGTAACGATAGAGTAGATCTTCCACGCCAGAAATTTTTCATTTTTTGCATCCGATTTATAAATAATTCTGATCGCATAGTTATCAAAAACCTCTTCAAAGGAAACTCCCTGTTTCAGCATTTTTCTGTAGATGGAAGAAATAGCTTTCGCGCGGCCTTTGATTTTAAAGTTTAAGCCTTCTTCATGAAGTCTTTCAGATACTTCTTTTTTAAATTCTTCAATATACCTTTCACGGCTTTCCTTGGCCAGTTCCAACTTCTCCGTGATCTCGTTATAGACTTCGGGATTATTATACTTTAAAGAAAGATCTTCCAGCTCGGATTTGATATTATACAATCCAAGACGGTGAGCCATTGGAGCATAGATGTAAACCGTTTCCGAAGCAATTTTTTTCTGCTTGTCCGGAGCCATGCTTTCCAGAGTCCTCATATTATGGAGACGGTCTGCAATTTTAATCAGAATCACCCTGAAATCCTCAGATAATGTCAGTAAGAGTTTTCTGTAGTTTTCAGACTGTACAGAGATATTCTGATGGTTCATGATGGAAATTTTCGTCAGTCCATTCACGATATTTGCAATCTTCTCACCAAAGATTTTTTTCAGATCTTCGTAGGTATAATCAGAATCTTCAATCACATCGTGCAGAAGTGCACAGGCAATAGAAGTAGCACCCAGACCAATCTCTGTTGCTACAATTTTAGCAACAGCAATAGGGTGGTAGATGTAAGGTTCTCCGGATTTTCTCCTTTGATCCTTGTGGGCATCCAGCGCGATATCGAATGCCTTTCGGATGAGCTTATTATTTTCCTCATCCAATGTTCTGTATGTATTAGAGATCAGGTCCTTATATCTGGCAAGGATCTCTTTATTCTCTTGTTCTAAATCGTAGCTCATTTGTGCACATGCCTATAATTAGACGAAAATACGAAATTTTTTAGTTTTTTCAAACATAAAAGATCCGCAGTATACACTACGGATCTTCGGCTATTAGATTTTATATCGATTAGAATTTGACTTCAGAATTCATACCGTCACTAGATGTTTTGATTTTAATATCAGGGCTGCTGTGGATTTCAGCTCTGTTTCTTGCATCAATATACCTTTTGATGGTATCGTAATTGGTTTCATTGATGTTCATATTTTCAAATAAGTAGGATTTCAATGCTGCATTCTGAACAAATGCATTCCGTGCAAGGTCAATCTGAGTAAGATCATTAACGGTAACACTTGCCAAATATTGGGAACTACCGGAACCATCATTAAGGTATACAATGTAATCTGAAGTTCCGAATCCTAAATTTTCCAGATCACTTTCCAGTTTTTTGTAGTCGCTGTGATGACCAAATACTCCAGCTAATATATGTGACATAGTTAATTGGTTTTAAAGTTCCCATTAAAGTTAGTAATAATTTTCTGATTATCATTGCATTTGAGTCAATATAATTTGTTAATTAATATTTGGTTTTCAATAGATATAGGTAATATTTAAGAATAATTATTGAACGGGTGTTTAATTTTAACAATTGGATAATATTCGTTTCCATCTCCTGATAATTTCCTTGTTCTAAAATAAAAAGCCCTGAAAATAACTTCCAGGGCTTCTATTGGTTAAAAAATTGATGAAATTTAAATTCTTTCGTTTTTGATTTCCTCTACAATTTCAGGATTTAAAAGCGTACTGATGTCTCCGAAATTACTGAAGTCACCTTCGGCAATTTTTCTCAGAATTCTACGCATGATCTTTCCGGAACGGGTTTTCGGAAGCCCGGAAACAAACTGTATCTTATCCAGTTTCGCAATGGGTCCGATCTGATCTGAAATTAACTGATTGATCTCCTTTTTAAGATTTTCTTTATCACGTCCTTCTCCGGTTTCTTTAAGCATTACATAGCCATACAGCGCATTTCCTTTGATGTCATGAGGGTAACCTACAATGGCGGATTCTGCAACAGCCGGATGCTGGTTGATGCTGTCTTCAATAGGTGCTGTTCCAAGATTATGCCCTGAAACGATAATTACATCATCTACACGCCCGGTAATTCTGTAATAGCCCACTTCATCCCTCAAAGCTCCGTCTCCTGTAAAATATTTTCCAGGGAAAGCTGTAAAATAAGTTTCTTTATATCTCTGATGGTCACCCCAGATGGTTCTTGCGATTCCGGGCCATGGAAAACGGATACAAAGATTTCCTGTCACCTGATTTCCTGTGATTTCATTGCGCTTATCATCCATCAGAACAGGTTGTACACCTGGTAAAGGAAGGGTAGCATAAGTAGGCTTTGTAGGCGTTACAAAAGGAAGCGGTGAAATCATGATTCCTCCTGTTTCCGTTTGCCACCATGTATCTACAATCGGACATTTTTTCTTCCCAACATGGTCATTGAACCAGTGCCATGCTTCATCATTGATAGGTTCACCTACTGAGCCAATGACCTTCAGAGAACTTAGATCATGTTTGTCTACCCATTCCGTACTTTCTTTTGCTAAGGAACGGATTGCAGTAGGTGCCGTATAAAACTGAGTGATCTTGTGTTTTTCAATCACTTCCCAGAAGCGGTCCGGTTCCGGATAAGTAGGAACTCCTTCAAAGATCACTGTAGTAGCACCGTTCAACAGCGGCCCGTAAAGAATATAGGAGTGTCCTGTGATCCATCCGATATCTGCCGTACACCAGTAAATATCATTTTCTTTATAGTTGAATACATTTTTAAAAGTATATGCGGTGTACACCATATACCCGGCGCAGGTGTGCAGCATTCCTTTTGGTTTTCCTGTAGATCCGGAAGTATATAGAATAAAAAGAGGATCTTCAGAATCCATAATGACAGTAACGAAATCAGGAGAAGCTTTTTCATACAGATCGGCCATCCAGTAATCTCTTCCTTCTTTCATTTTAATTTCGTTGTGAGTTCTTTTTACAACAAGAACTTTCTCCACGGTCGGCGTTTTTTCCAGCGCATCATCTACAATGCTTTTCAGATCCAGAACTTTATTACCTCTGTAGCTTCCGTCCGATGTGATAACCATTTTGGCTTCACAGTCGTTGACCCTTGAAGCCACTGCTGAAGCTGAGAATCCTGCAAAAATAACAGAATGAACAGCTCCCAGTTTTGCACAGGCAAGCATCGTAACAGCCAATTCAGGAATCATAGGAAGATAAATGCAGACCCTGTCTCCTTTTTCAATACCCATATCACGCAAAACATTGGCAGTTTTATTCACCCGGGTGTATAATTCGTTGTAAGAAATATGCTGTGCTTCTTCCTTAGGATCGTTGGGTTCCCAGATGATTGCTGTTTTTTCCCCTCTTATGGTAAGATGTCTGTCTAGACAGTTTTTGGTAATATTGAGTTTCGCATTTTTAAACCAGGTGATCTTCGCTTCATTCATGTCGTACTTAACAACCTTGCTCCATCTCTGATACCACACGAAGTTTTGATCTGCAACTTTATCCCAGAATTTTTTAGGATTTTTGATAGACTTCTTATAGTCTTCAAAATATTGTGGTAAATCTTCTATTAAGTAATTTCTCATATCCCTTTCGTTTTTTGAAATTTGAATTTATTATATTTTAAATTTATGTTTAATTTCCCGTTTAAGCTCTATAAACCTGGATTTTTTCCTGGATTTCCTCAATGATTTTTTCATCATCAATAGTGGATGGAATCTGAAAATCTTTACCGTCCAGCAGTGTCCGGATCAGCTTTCTTAAAATTTTTCCGGATCTCGTCTTGGGTAAACGTTTGACAACCATTACGTTTTTTAAAAAAGCAACTGCTCCGATTTTGTTGCGAACCATCTGAACGATATCTTTTTCAATATCTTCTTCAGAAATCGCCGAGCCGTTTTTCAAAACCACTGTGGCAAAAGGAACCTGTCCTTTTAAATCATCATCAATACCTACAACGGCACATTCGGCAACATCAGGATGTGAGGAAACAATTTCTTCCATTTCAGAGGTCGAAAGCCTGTGTCCTGCTACATTAATCACATCATCCACTCTTCCTGTAATGAAAATATAGCCGTCTTCATCCTGAATAGCACCGTCTCCCGAAAAATAATACCCTTTATACTGAGACAGGTAACTGCTTTCAAAACGGGCGTAGTCTTTCCATATTCCAAGCATGGCGCCAGGTGGGAGGGGAAGTTTGATCACCAGATAACCTTCATGATGAGGATTGAGTTCGTAACCGTTTTCATCAAATATTTTAATATCATATCCCGGAACAGGCTTTCCTGCAGATGCTCTTTTGATCTGATAATTTTCATCATGAGTCAACAGCCCCAGCATTGGCCAGCCGGATTCTGTCTGCCACCAATGATCTATTGCAGGAACACCAATATGTTCTGCAAACCAGTCCAAAGTGGCAACATCGCATCTTTCACCAGCGAGAAACTGTTTTTTAAAATGGGTTAGATCGTATTTTTTTACCAGTTCTCCGTTCGGATCTTCTTTTTTAATAGCTCTGATAGCAGTAGGGGCCGTAAACATTACCGAAACTTTATATTCTGAGATAATTCTCCAGAAAGTTCCTGCATCAGGAGTCATGATGGGTTTTCCTTCAAAAATAACAGTCGTGTTTCTATTGATTAAGGGTCCGTACACAGAAAAACTATGGCCAACCGCCCATCCGAAGTCTGAAGCAGCCCAATAGGTTTCTCCCGGTTCTACACCATAGATATAAGTCATTGAGAATTGTAATGCAGTGGCATAACCTCCTGTGTCACGAACGATCCCTTTAGGCTTTCCGGTAGTTCCTGAGGTGTAAAGCAGGTAAAGCGGATGAGTGGATTCTACAGAAACGCAGTCCGCAGGAGCTGATTTTTCTACCAGTTCTTCATAATCAATAAGACCTTCAAACATTTCATCCTGATTATCTACTAATTTTCTGTTGTATACAACAATATTGTCTACTTTGTCCTGAGCCAGCTCAATTGCTTTTTCTACCAGTGGCAGATAAGGGATTCTCTTTGCAATTTCGACACCGGCCGTGGCTGTGATTAAAACTTTCGGTTTGCAGTCATCAATTCTGACAACAAGCTCATGAGGAGCAAAGCCTCCGAAAACCACATTGTGAATCACCCCGATTCTTGCGCATGCCAGCATGGCAAAAAGTGTCTGCGGAATCATAGGCATATAAATAACGGCTGTGTCTCCTTTTTTTAACCCTAAAGAAACCAATCCTCCTGCCAGTTTTGCTATTTCCTCTTTTGCCTGATGAAATGTGTAGGTTTTCTTCTGATGGGTTACAGGAGAATCATAAACGATTGCCACCTGATCACCAAAACCGTCTTCAATGTGTCTGTCAATGCATAAGTAACACATATTGAGCTTTCCGTCAGAAAACCATTGTGGGTAATCGTTCTCACCATTGGAAAGAATCTGCTGCGGAAATTCAAACCATTGTATTTTCCCGGCCTGTTCCTTCCAGAAGCCTTCTTTGTTTTCTATGCTTTGTTTAAATAAGGTATCTGTATTCATATCAATATCAAGGTCAATAGTTGTGTTTAGTGTCTGTATGTCATTGCGAGCCGCAGGCGAAGCAATCTCTTAGAACATCTCCTCAATTTGTTGCATCAGTTTTTTTATTGAATAAGGTTTGGTTACATAGGCATCTGCACCCATTTCCAATCCTCTTTCAATATCTCTTGGGTTATTTTTAGCACTTAGAAAGATCACTTTGGTGTCTTTCAGTTTTTCATCCTGTTTAATAAGATCCAGGGTGCTGTAGCCATCAAGATTCGGCATCATGATATCTAGAAGAATCACATCCGGAACCATGGTTTTCAGAAAGTCAAGGACTTCCATTCCGTCACGGGCAATATAAACATCATATCCGTTTTTCTTAAAACTGTATTCCAACGACATCAATATTTTGTGTTCGTCATCCGCAATGATTATCTTTCTCATAAGAAGGTTTTAATGGTGTTCAACTTCATCTGTAATCTCTTTTTTAGTTTTTTTGGGAATGTTGATGGTGAAAGTTACGCCCAGCCCGCTGTTTTCTGCTTTTATACTTCCTCCGTGTGCCTCTACAATTTTTTTGGAAATGGCCAATCCCAGTCCGCTTCCTGTAGGCTTTAATATGTTTTGGTTTTTCGATTGATAAAATTTATCAAAAATCATTTCCAGATCCTCCTCCGGAATATGCTTTCCGGTATTGAAGATGGTAATGATCAGCTGCTGATCTTTTTCAAACAATTTGGTCTGAATGGTGCCATGTTCTTCCGTAAATTTTAAAGCGTTTCCCCAGATATTCTGAAACAGCTGAATCATTCTTGCCTCATCATATTCAAATATAGACTGATTCAGGAGATTAACTTCACTCAAATGAATATTTTTCTGCTGTATCAGGTGAAGAAGCGGGCTCAATGCCTTTTTATACGTGTCAACAATATTGTTTTCCTGAATATGCAGAGAGATTTCACCATGCTGCAATTTATCCAGATAAAGAATATCATTGATGATTTCGCTTAATCTGTCGGATTCTGTGATGATGTTGTTTAAAAACTCCTGTTTGATGTCAAAAGGAATATCATCGTCATCCGCTAGAATTTCTCCTGCTGAACGGATGGCCGTAATCGGAGTTCTTAGCTCGTGAGCGACAGAATCCAGAAAATCGTCTTTTTGGCGGTCTTTAATAATCAGACTTTCATTGGCAGTCCTCAGATCATTAGACAGTTTCTGAAGTTCTGCAGACTGTTCGGTAAGCTTTTTATTTAAGCTGATATTTTCTTGTGATTCTTCGAGAATATTTAAAACTTCTTTTAAAGATATTTTATCTTCCTTGGTTACTCCTTCAATCAATATTTTTGCGGAAGCTGTACCGATTCTTCCGGCCAAAAGGTTTTCTGAGAATTTGATAAACCTTGAATCGGCTGTCTCAGTATTGGAGTCGATGTTATATTTTAAATTAAAAATCCTTAAGGCCTGTTCCGTTTTATTCTTACCTAAGAAACGTTCCAGAATGTTCTGAATATCAGAAATATAGGCTGTTCCTCGCCAGATAAAAGCATTTTCGTGATTCTGAATGTACTTATCGATGTCTACGTAAAGCTCAGCAAAGTTTCTTTCGCGGTAATTTCCTTTTGAACTTACGGAAACAATTGTAAACAGGCTTGTATTGACCAGCATCGACCAGAAAAAGATCTGTGGAATTCTTCCTAAATAAGGAATGGTAAAAAAACCGAAAGCATTATACATATCCCTCAAGACCCCTTTAAATTCCTGATTGTACGAAAAATAATACTGGGGAATAATCAGTCCGAAATAGCAGATTACCAATCCGGCTAAAAGTCCTGTAACAGCACCTTTATAGCTTCCTCTTCTCCAGAATAAAGCTCCGAAAAATGCAGGTGCCAGCTGTGCAATCACGACAAATGAGATTAATCCTACCGAATCCAGGGAAGTTTTCAAAATGAAATACTTGTAGAAGGCAAAAGCCATAATGATCAATGCGAAAATACTGAACTTCCTGATATTGGTGATGATTCTTGTATTTTGCTCCTCGCTTTCAGATTTTAATTTTCCCAGCAATCCGTATGGAATGATGAGATTGTTGGAAAGCATGATGGATAAAGTAATGGCAGAGATAATGATCATGGAAATACATGAGCTCAATCCTCCAAGAAAGACGAATACTGTGATCAAAGTATTGTCGAAATGCTGTGGAATCAGGATAGAGTAGAACTCAGGATTTACTTTCTGTCCGTCAAAAATTAATCTTCCTCCCCAGGCAATCGGGAAAATAAATACAGTAAAGATTAGAAGGTAAAGCGGAAAAAACCAAATAGCTGTTCTGATGTGCTTTTCCTGCCTGTTTTCAACAATAGCAGTGTGGAACTGTCTTGGGAGAATGCAGATCGCTGTTGCGGAAATCATGCAGAGAACCATCCAGTTCAGGGCACCTTCAATTCCGTTGAAGGTGTTTTTTTCTTTAAAATCTTCAAATTTACTGGCTTTCTCATAAATATCTGAGAAACCATCAAAAACATAATAAATGACAAAAAATCCGAGAATAATAATGAAAAACAGCTTTAAAAAACTTTCCAGAGCAATGGCGGAGATAATTCCAAGCCGTTTTTCTGAAGCATCCACATATCGTGTTCCATAATAAGAAGAAAATAAAGCGATTAAAATTACCACGAAAGTTGCATTATCAGTCAGGATATCTTTTGACATCGGAGTTTCAGTTACCAGATGGAAGGTTTCAGAAATGGCTTTAATCTGCAGCCCGATATAAGGAACTATCGCCAGAAGGCAGACTATCGTGATAATGGCACTCAGGCTTCTGCTGTTCCCGTATCTCAATGAAATGAAATCGGCCAGGCTGCTTATTTTGTTGACCCTTGAAATTCTTACAATCCGGGTATTGATATAGATCCATGCCGGAATAATCATAATAGGTCCAATGTAAATTGGCAAATAGTTTAATCCGCTTGTCGCTGCCACACCGATACTTCCATAATACGTCCAGGCAGTACAATATACAGCAAGAGATAAAGCATAGATGTATGGATTATTGATCCAAAGCTTGCTTCTTTTCTTCTCTGCCAGGTAGGCAACTAAGAAAAGGAGAGCCAGATAAAAGAGAACGACAAAAAATAATGCGAAACTACTCATCATGTCTTTTTACAATTACAAAAGAAATCACAATGGAAATCATCCAGACTACGAACAGGTAAATAAGGATCATAGGATAGCCCAAAACTTCCCTGTCACTATTGAAAAGCAGTGAAATAGGAATGCTGAAGGCAATCATAAGCCCTACGCTCAGTATGATAAGTTTTTGTTCGTGTCTTTTTTTCATAATTATTTTATTTCCTTACTGAAGCATATCGCTTCTTCACGTCCGATGTAAATTCCATAATTTTCAATGACCTTATATTCGTTTTTCAGATAAAACTTTACGGCATTGTCATTTTTTTTACGGGTTTCCAGATAGATGTATTTATAGTCGAATTGTTTTGCGGCTTTTTCTAACGCCGAGAGAATCTTTCCGCCTAGGCCTATGTTTTTTTCCAGGGAGAACATGCGTTTAATTTCACATACTTCTGGTGAAAGGGGGCGAAAACCTCCACAGGCTATGGGTTTTTCATCACTTACAGCAATGAGGAACAAAGCTTTCTCCTGAGAAAAGTCATCAAGGTTTGCACTTTTGCTTCCACTCTCACCAGAGATTGTAATAAGAGAAGTATTTAATCTGTGGATGAGGTCAATAACGCTCTTATCCTGAGAAGGACGGGGAATTGCTTTAATCTTGATATCCATTTTTTTATAATTGATAACAGATCATTGATGAATGCCGCATTCATCAATGATCTGTTTTTTGCTTTTAAATTTTATCGTCAGAATATTCTCCTTTTAAGGCGTAATAACCGAAAACTGCCATTCCGCCCGAGATAATGGGCATCAGTACAAAAAGAATGATGATGCCAAAAACCAGATCTTCCTGTTTTCCGGAAGTTATTTTCGGGATTCCCAGTACGGTAATTCCGAAGTAACCCACAATTACTGCTATTGCGATCCAGAGAATGCCTAATATTTTTTTTAGTCCGTTCATTTTAGTAGTTTTAAAATTAATAAAAATTTGAGTGATTCAGTACCTAATCGTGAAGATTATTGTTCTTATTTTTAAGATAAAATAATCCGATGATCAAACATACGGCAGCGACTCCAATCGGGTACCAGAGTCCTTCCAGATACCATGTTGCATGTCCTGCTTCTTTTCCTGTAGTCACCAGATAAGTAGCTACCGCTGGAAGAAGTCCTCCAAATACCCCGTTTCCAATATGATAAGGTAATGACATTGAGGTGTAACGGATTCTCACAGGGAACATTTCAACAAGGAAGGCAGCGATAGGTCCGTAAACCATCGTTACAAAGATCACCTGGATGAAAACAAGGAATACCAGGTACCATTTGGTGTTGTCACTTAATTTTAAACTTTGAGAAACTTTGGCTTCCTCCGGTTTTCCGTCTTTCATAGCAACTCCTGATGGAGACCAATGAAGTACGCTGTCTTTTTTAATTAAAGTTCCGTCTGTATAAAGTGTTTCTTTGTGAAAAGTCACCAGGCTGTCTGTCGCAATATCATTGTGGATTTTAGCCGTTCTTTTTTCTGTAATTCCATTGGCTGCAATCGTTTTGTTTTCGAGGTTTACACTTTTAAACATGCTGTCGTAAATAGGTCTGTACGCTAAAATAGCAATCATCATTCCGGTCATCATCACTGCTTTTCTGCCGATTTTGTCAGAAAGCCATCCAAAGAATACAAAGAAGGGTGTTCCTAAAAATAAAGCCGTAGCCATCAATGAATCTACCTGCGCCGATTCTACATTCATGACCTTTTGAAGGAAACTCATCGCATAGAATTGTCCTGTATACCAGATTACACCTTGCCCCATCGCAGCCCCGAATAAAGCCAATAGTACAAATTTGAAATTGTATTTGTTTCCGAAACTTTCCTTTAAAGGGTTTTTGGACGTTTTTCCCTCGCTTTTGGCTTTCGCAAAAAGGGGAGATTCTTTCATGTTCTTTCTGATAATGTAAGATACAGCAACCATCAGAATAGAAATCCAGAATGGAACTCTCCATCCCCACGTATCGAATTCTTCTGCAGAAAGAGTGGTCTTGGTGATCAGAATAACAATTAATGAAATGAAAAGTCCGGCTGTTGCTGTAGTCTGGATCCAGGAGGTCCAGTATCCGCGGCGATGAGGTTGTGCGTATTCTGCGACATACGTGGCAGCACCTCCGTATTCACCTCCTAAAGCAAGCCCCTGAAGTAATCTTAAAATTAAAACCAAAACCGGCGCCAGAAATCCAATGGTTTCATAACTTGGAATACATCCGATCAGGAAAGTGGAAAATCCCATAATCAGTAACGTAACCAGGAAAGTATATTTTCTTCCGATAAGATCTCCCAGTCTCCCGAAAAATAATGCCCCGAAAGGTCTTACTACAAATCCGGCAGCAAAAGTAGCCAGGGTAGATAAAAATGCGGCAGTAGGATTATCCGCAGGGAAAAATTTGGTCGCTAAAACAACAGCCAGACTTCCAAAGATATAGAAGTCATACCATTCTATCAATGTTCCGAGAGATGAGGCAGTGATCACACTCCAGATGGTGCGGTTTTTCTGCCTGTCGGTCATATTTTCGTAGCTTTCGTGATGATTTTCGCTCATATTGATTAGTTTTTGATGTTAGTGGAATAGGATGTTAATTATAATTTTTTTTGAACCATTAAAACCTTACAGGTAGATCTGAAACTGTACAATAAATTCTCCTTTAGAAGAAGGACTTTCCCTAGGATTTGTATAAACAGGCCTTGTGGAATACTGTGTCGTTATTTTTGCGTGATGTCCGTCTATAAACCAATTGGCTCCGACATCGAACTGAGATGAAGATTTATCAAAAGCCTCAAAACTTTTACGAGTATAAGCAGCAAAAGGCTGTATTCTGATTTTTGGCTTTTCTGCCTGACTCGGTAATAGTAAACCTGCCTGGGCGTAGATAATATTACCTGTTCCAATGGTTGGCTGTAGGTTTCCTGGTCCTGCAATGGCTTTATTCCCTATAAAATTAGGATCAGAGGCGCCAATATTCATGGTTCCCAGATTTCTTACATAGTTCGGTCCGAAATTGTAATTATAATATCCGGCATAGGCAGAAAGGGCCATTTTATTTTTTGCCTTACCCAAAGGAATATCTGCAAACGCATCTACAGCAAAAAGGGTAATATCATGTTTTTCAATGTTTGAATTGACAGAAGTTCTTGTTCCGTCAGCCTGATTATAAAAACCGGCACCTATATTGAAGACTTTCTTTGTTCCCAGGTAAGATCCCACTTTAAAAGGAAGTGTGTTGGATTCTTCATCAAGAAACTGATATTCAACATATCCTGCTTTTGAAAAACTGGGATTTCCGTTATTATCAACAGCGACTGCTTTTGAAGGATCTGTTACATTCACAGGAACAAGATCTGTGGCGAAAGGTTTATTTAAACTGAAACGATATTCCAGTTTTCCATACTTTCCTTTGGCAAACATTCCGAGCTGTCTTGCAAACTGATCTGAATTATCAATCAAAGGCCATGAGAAAACAGGAGAATCTAATGTAAGGAAGTTAAGCGTCGAAGCCATGGTCATACGGGAAAGTCCCATATAGTAGTGTAGTCCGGCCCCTAAAGTTAAACTGAATTTTCCCGCTTCTCCAGGTAAAATAACTGCATATTCGTTCCAGGCATCATGAAAGAACAGCTGGGTTTTCTTTCCGTTTCCATAACCTCCTGTTCCTGAGGTGCCTGAAGCGCCGCCATTGATGAAAGTCTGATTATTAATTCCGAAATGGAGCAGGATCATATATCTCTTAGAGATCTGTGCGTATGTTAATGCACGTAACCTTCTGTTTCCCAGACTCCATGAGTTGTCAGCAGGTTCACCGCCTACCATGGTTCCGGGGTTCATAGATGTATTTCTTACCCAAAACTGGTCCCATAAAATAAATCTGACGAATTTATCCCCGTTTTGGTTGAGGTTAAGTTTTAAGCCACTGCCATAATCAGGAGAGCCTTGTGAATATAAGGAACTGCTGATTAAAGCTAATCCAATGAATGTAAGTAATTTCTTCATAAATTATCAATTTTTGGCGTTGTTTTTTGTGAATGCCAAATTGTAATTAATAATTTATTTATGAAAATTTAATATATATTAGTGGTAATAGTATAGTTAGTATTTAGTAGAATTTGATTTTCGTGATGCGGGGTTCGAGGTTTGGGGTTTAAGATTTTAAAATTATAATTTTTTAAATATTTGATATACAGTTTTTTTGTAAGAGTATTTTCACCTCGGTTTTAAAACTTCATGACTCGCATCCCGCGAAACCCACATCCCGAAACCCGCGCTACTTTTTAAACCGTTCCCACTTAATCAGCATATATTTATCGGCAAATTGTGTGATGATAATTCCGGAGTTTTTAATATTCTCTTCCTGAGCGATATACTCAATCAGTTCGCTTTGCTTTAGTATCTTATAAACAGGATGGAATTCAGAATGGGGCGGCCTTGTGATATTGTATTTTTTAATCCATGAGCTTATGGTAACATGGGAAACACCGATAATTCTTTCAATTTCACGATAACTTAAGCCTTCCAGATAAAGCTGAAGAGCTTTGGTTACATAGTAATCATCTATTTGCTTTCCCAGTTTTTTAACGGTAAAATAATAGTTGCAGTCTTTGCAGTGGAAGCGTTGTTTATTGTTGATGATACCGCTTTTTACTACTTTGATACTCTTGCATTTAGGACAGGTGTTTTCCATAACTATATTATTTTAGCAAATATATAATAAATTAGCAAATGTACATTTTTGTGTAAAGATAATTTTACCTGCTTAAAATTTTAAAACAAAAAAAATATCTTTTTAATTTGGATTTAAAAGAAATTATATTTTAAATTTGCCAAAAAAATTAGATAAATAAATGGAAATAGAAATTTCCTCATGCGAACATCTAATGTATGTGAGTGAAATACAGCAGGAAATGTACGATTCTGCACAGCGCAGAGGAACGGGTATCGCAAAACGTTCTATAGAATATTTGAGTAAAAAGATTTCAGAAGGCAATGCTGTGGTAGCCACTGAAAACGGAGAGTGGGTAGGTTTCTGTTATATAGAGACCTGGTCACATGGGAAGTTTGTGGCTAATTCGGGGCTGATTGTGTCACCGAAATTCAGGAACGGGGGAGTAGCGACTCAGATCAAGCAGAAAGTTTTCCAGTTATCTAGAGATAAATATCCGGATGCGAAAGTGTTTGGATTAACAACCGGTTTGGCAGTAATGAAAATAAATAGTGATTTGGGATATAAACCCGTGATCTATTCTGAACTGACTCAGGATGAAGAATTCTGGAACGGCTGCAAAAATTGTGTAAACTATGAAATTTTAATGATGAAGGAACGTAAAAACTGTCTTTGTACAGCCATGTTATTTGTTCCGGAAAACGATAAAAAAAAAGAGGAGGTAGTGAATAATCTGCCTGAAAATAAATATGATGGAATGATTCAGAAAGATTTTGATGAATTCCATGTGACCATTAATAAAAATAAAAAGAGTCCAGATGAAAAAGAAAGTCATCTTAGCGTTTAGCGGAGGTTTAGATACTTCCTACTGTGCTAAATATCTTAGTGAAACACTAGGGTATGATGTGTATGCCGTTACTGTAAACACCGGAGGTTTTTCAAAAGAAGAAGAAAAAGAGTTGGAAAGAAAAGCCTTAAACCTTGGAGTAAAAGAGTACAGGTGCGTAGACGCTCAGGAAGATTACTATAATTCATGTGTGAAATATTTGATTTTCGGGAATGTATTGAAAAATAATACATATCCTCTATCGGTAAGTGCTGAACGTACTATTCAGGCGCAGGAGATTGCAAAATATGCCATTGAAGTACAGGCAGATGCCATTGCTCACGGAAGTACAGGAGCAGGGAACGATCAGGTTCGTTTTGACTTGATTTTCCAGGTGATGTGTCCAAATATTGAAATTATTACTCCAATTCGTGATATGGCTTTGTCCCGTGAAGAAGAAATTGAGTTTTTGAAAGAACACGGTTATGAAATGGAATTTCAAAAAGCTCAATATTCTGTCAATAAAGGACTTTGGGGAACTTCAGTAGGCGGTAAAGAAACACTGACATCCAGAAATTACCTGCCGGAAGAAGCTTTTCCATCCCAGATTAAAGAAACTCAGCCTTCAGAGCTGGAGATCGAGTTTAAAAACGGAGAAGTGGTAGGAGTCAATGGAGAAAGCTTTGAACATTCAGTATATGCCATTCAAAAAATAGAAGAACTGGCTTCAGCATATGGAATTGGTCGTGATATTCACGTAGGGGATACCATTGTTGGGATTAAAGGACGAGTAGGATTTGAAGCGGCAGCAGCATCGGTGATTATCAAAGCGCATCATTTATTGGAAAAACATACGCTTTCAAAATATCAGCAAATGATGAAGTCGCAGTTATCCGACTGGTATGGAAACTGGCTTCATGAAGCACTTTTCTTAGACCCTGTCATGAGAAATATTGAGTCGTTCTTGGTAGATTCTCAGAAAACAGTAACCGGGAAAGTATTTGTAACCCTTCATCCTTACAGATTTATTCTTAACGGAATTGAATCTGATCATGATCTGATGTCCGACAAATTCGGAAGCTATGGAGAAGCGAACAGAGCATGGACGGGAGAAGATGTAAAAGGATATACGAAGATTGTAAGCAATTCTTTAAATATATACCACCAGATTAACCAAAATATCAACTAGTTCCGCAAGGACGATGTAATGAAAGGCAGAACAAAATGCTGTCAGAATTAAAATGAAGAAAACAGTAGGAATTATTGGTGCCAACGGTTATACAGGAAGTGAGCTGATACGCTTACTGGCTTTTCATCCCCATGTAACATTGAGTTTTTTATATAGTCGTTCGAATTCGGGAACACGTATTTCGGATCTGTACCCGGATTTAACGACGGTTTGTGAAATGGTTTTGACGGATAAGCCTGAAGACGTGGATGTTCTTTTTCTATGTCTTCCTCATAAAGAAAGTCAAAACTGGTTAACGCAGAACCCTGTCAAGGATGAAACGCTGGTGATTGATCTTGGAAACGATTTCCGCTTAGAAGGAAATTTCGGAAACAGAAATTTTATCTACGGATTGCCGGAAATTAATAAAAAACAACTAGTGAGTGTTAAAAGTATTGCGAACCCGGGATGTTTTGCTACGGCCATTCAATTGGCTTTGCTGCCATTGGCAAAGAAAGGAGTGTTAAATGAAGTTTTTACTACAGGAATTACAGGTTCTACAGGAGCCGGGCAGTCTCTGCAGGCAACGACTCATTTTACCTGGAGAAATGATAATGTTTCAGCCTATAAAACATTAACTCATCAACATGTGGATGAGATTTTGCAGCAGCTGATTGCATTCAATAATAAAGAAGTAAACCTGAACTTTGTTCCTTGGAGAGGAGATTTTGCAAGAGGGATTTTTACAAGTTCCACCATGAAGACGGAGCTGGAGTTGGAGGAAATAGAACATTTGTATCAGGATTTTTATGCAGAGGAGCCTTTTGTTACAGTAAGCAGGAAGGCAGTGGATTTAAAGCAGGTTGTCAATACCAATCGCTGTGTGATTCAAATCGAAAAGAGTGGAAATGTTGTCGTTATTCACTCAGCGATTGACAATTTGTTAAAAGGTGCTTCGGGGCAGGCCGTACAGAATATGAATCTGGCTATGAACTGGGAAGAAAATGCAGGATTAAACCTGAAACCGATAGCATTCTAATATAGAAAGTAGATGGATGTATGGGAACTCGAAACCCGAATCCCGCATCATTCATTATTTATCAATTATCATTTATAAAAAGACATGAATTTATTCAACGTATATCCATTATTCAACATAAATCCGGTAAAAGCTCAGGGGTCCTTTCTTTGGGACGATAAGGGAGAACAATATCTTGATTTTTACGGAGGTCATGCTGTGATTTCTATCGGGCACAACCATCCACACTATCAGAATAAGCTGAAAGATCAGCTTGAAAAAATTTCTTTCTATTCCAATTCTGTTCAGAATGAATTACAGACTGAACTGGCAGAAAAATTAGGAAAGCTTTCAGGATATGAAGATTATAACCTTTTCTTATGCAATTCTGGAGCAGAAGCCAATGAAAATGCATTGAAGCTGGCTTCATTTCATAACGGAAAAAGCAAAGTGCTTTACTTTTCAGGCTCATTTCACGGCAGAACTTCTGCAGCGGTTTCAGTGACTGATAATTCGAAAATTGTAGCTCCGGTTAATTTTTCCGATAGATTTATCAAATCAGAATGGAATGATATACAAGAGCTTGAAGAAACCTTTGAAAAATTTGGAAATGAAATTTCATCCGTAATCATCGAAGGAATTCAGGGAGTAGGAGGAATTATGATTCCAACACCGGAATTTTTATCTAAAATCAAAGAATTATGTGAAAAATATGATACTGTTCTTATTTTGGATGAAGTGCAGTCCGGGTATGGGAGAAGCGGATATTTCTTTGCCCATCAGGAATTTGGTGTAGAGGCAGATATTATTACAACGGCCAAAGGAATGGGAAATGGTTTCCCTGTGGGCGGAGTTTTAATCCATCCTAAATTCGAGGCAAGCAATGGTTTACTTGGAACTACATTTGGAGGAAATCATCTGGCTTGTGCAGCTTCAATTGCTGTGCTGGATGTCATGAAAGATGAAAATCTTCTTGAAAATGCACAACAGATGGGTGAGTATATTGAAAATGAAATTAAAGATTTACCACATATTAAATCTATCCGAAGGAAAGGATTGATGATCGGAATAGAACTCGACAGAGACTGTTCAGAAGTAAGGAAAGAATTACTGTTCGATCATCATATTTTCACTGGAAACTCTAATGATAAAAGTGTTTTAAGGATTCTTCCGGCACTGAATATCAAAAAAGAGGAAACAGATCTTTTCATCAGTGCCCTGAAGGGGGTATTGGAAAATATCTAAGGGATTTAAAAACAAAATCTTTAAAATTAATTTAAAATGAAATGGATATTCCATTTGTCCATTGAAAAAAAATAGAAAATACCAAATGAAAAAATTTACCTCTGTAAGTGATGTAGAAAACTTACAGGAAATCATAAAAAAAGCTTTACAGATAAAAGCAGACCCCCTTACTGAAACACAAAAAGGAAAGGGAAAAACAATCGGACTTGTATTTTTAAACTCAAGTTTGAGAACCCGTCTGAGCAGTCAGATTGCAGCTCAAAATTTAGGTTTAAATGTGTTGACGTTAAATGCAGCACAGGAAGCCTGGAATCTTGAATTTGCTGACGGAGCGGTGATGAACGGCGACACTGTAGAACATATCAAAGATGCTATCGAAGTGTTAAATCAATATTGTGATATCATTGCGGTACGTTGTTTTGCAGGGATGAAGAGCAAAGAAGATGATGTGAATGAAAGCATCCTGAGCCAGTTTGAAAAGCATGCAAAAGTACCTGTTATTTCTCTGGAATCAGCTACCCGCCATCCACTACAAAGTTTAGCAGACTGCATCACTATTACAGAAAATTGGAAAAAAGACCATAAACCAAAAGTGGTATTGACCTGGGCACCGCATATCAAACCTATTGCTCATGCCGTTGGAAATTCTTTCGCAGAATGGATGCAGGAAATGGATGTGGACCTGGTAATTGCTAATCCCGAAGGGTATGATTTAGATAAAAACTTCACAAAAGATGTGAAAGTAATCCATGATCAGGATGAAGCATTGAAAGATGCAGACTTTATCTATGTGAAAAACTGGTCTTCTTTTGATGATTACGCAGCAATGCCTGAAGTAAAGGGTGAGTGGATGCTTACGAATGAAAAACTAGCGCATACCAATGATGCAAAAGTAATGCACTGTCTACCGGTTCGTCGTAATGTGGAACTGAGTGATGAAGTGATGGATGGAGATCATTCTATCATTTATCAGCAGGCAAAAAACCGTATATTCTCCGCACAGGCTGTGTTCAGTGAAATTTTAGATGAATTGAAAGCCCAATAATAATCCTTGTCAAGGTTCAAAACGTTGACAAGGATAGAAAAAAGAAAAGATCACAAAACGTTTACAATGAAAGAAAAGTTATACATCATAAAAATTGGCGGAGCTTTAATAGATGATGAGGAATTATTGAGCCAATTCTTAGAACAGTTTTCCGAAATTACTGAAAAGAAAATCCTTGTTCATGGTGGTGGCAAGTTGGCAACAACGCTTGCTGATAAACTGGGTATCGAACAAAAGATGATCAATGGAAGAAGGATTACGGATAAAGAAACACTGGATATTGTAACGATGGTATATGCAGGAGGAATCAATAAAAATATCGTTGAAAAGTTGCAGCAGAAAAGATGCAATGCCATAGGATTCTCAGGAGCAGACGGAAATTTAATTAAAGCTAAGAAAAGAGAACATCCTGAAATCGATTTTGGATTTGTGGGGGATATTACCAAGAAAAGTGTGAACAGAAAGCTGGTTTCAAAACTCATCAAACTGGATCTTGTTCCTGTATTTTCTGCGATTACCCACGACAGAAAAGGAAATCTTTTCAATACCAATGCAGATACCATTGCTTCTGTGATGGCGCAGGCTCTTTCTGAGAAATATGAAGTTGAACTGTTGTATTGTTTTGATAAGGAAGGTGTTTTGGAAGATATAAACGATCCTGAATCTGTGATTAAAAGTGTAACTGAAGAAGATTTTACCACACTAAAAGAAGAAGGAAAACTTCACAAAGGGATTTTGCCCAAACTTGAAAATGCTCTTGGAGCTATAAAAAATAATGTAGACAAAGTGTTTCTGATCAAAGAAACAGAATTGAAAAACCATATAGAAAATCATCATGCAGGAACTGAAATCTGTTTATAATAAAGAAGAGCTATTGAATAATGCGGTCGGATTGCTTAAAAATTTGATTGAGATTCCTTCATTCAGTAAAGATGAGTTTAATACTTCGGTAGAAATTGAAAATTTTTTCAAAAAACACCAGATTCCTACCAAACGTTTTAAAAATAATATCTGGGCGGTAAATAAGCATTTTGATGTCTTTAAACCTTCTATTTTACTGAATACCCATCATGATACGGTAAAGGCAAACAAAGCTTACACGCTGGATCCGTTTGTCCCTATTGAAAAAGATGGAAAATTATTTGGATTGGGAAGTAATGATGCCGGAGCTTCTTTGGTTTCTATGGCACAGGTTTTTTTACATTTTTATAATAAAGAAGATTTAAAATATAATTTAGTTATTGCTTTGACGGCAGAGGAGGAGATTTCAGGATTTGATGGAATAGAGGCTCTGTTTCCGCAGCTACACAACGTAGAACTCGCCATTGTAGGAGAACCCACGCAGATGAATCTGGCGATTGCTGAAAAAGGACTTCTTGTGATTGATGGAGAAATGAAAGGTACTCCTTCTCACGCCGCTCATCCTAATGATGATAACTCAATTGTAAAATGTATGCAGGATCTGCAGAATATTTTAGCCTTTAAATTTCCGAAGGTTTCAGAATATCTGGGCGAAGTTAAAGTGACTTTATCAGGAATCCATGCAGGAGTACAGCATAATGTGGTTCCGGAATCGTGCAATTTTACACTGGATGTGAGGGTAACGGATGAATATTCCAATCAGGAAGCGTTTGATATCATCCAATCTCAGATGAAATCTACATTAACGGCAAGATCGTTCAGGCTGAATTCCTCCAAGATCGAAATGGATCATCCCTTTGTAAAAGCAGGAATTGAAATCGGAAGGACCACCTATGGTTCACCTACTTCCTCAGATCAGGCGATTATTCCATGTACATCAGTGAAAATGGGACCTGGAGACAGTAGGCGCTCTCATACTGCAGATGAATTTATCTATATCCATGAAATAGAAGAAGGAATAGAAATCTACATCAGAATTTTAGAAAAAGTGTTATAAGAATGGAAGATGGGTGTAGGAAGATGGAAGTTATTGCAGTGTGTTATTAGCTTCCAGCCTCCAGCATCAGACTTCCGACTCAATATATGTTTTGACTCCGTCCGGCAGGCATGAAGTTTAGTTTTTAAAAGATTTATGCAAAAAAGAAAATTAGGAATGAAAGCTTCACATAAGGAAATGTTTTTTTATAGTTAATAGTAATAAGGATTGCCTTGCCGGGCTTGTCAAGACCCATCAGTATTTTAAATCAGAGAATATGAAAAAAATATGGCAGAAGGATGACCTTGCTACCAATATACTAGTCAATAACTTTACAGTCGGTAAAGACCTTGACTTTGATGAACGTTTAGCCAAATATGACGTAAAAGGCTCTATGGCCCATTGCAAGATGCTGGCAGAAACCGGAATTATCACTCAGGAAGAGTCAGAACAGATATTATCTGTCTTAAATAGTATCTTAAATCAAATTGAGGATGGGACTTTTGAAATTGATAAAGAAGCTGAGGATATCCATTCTCAGGTAGAAGCAATCTTAATTGAAAAATTAGGAGATACAGGAAAGAAAATCCATACGGCAAGATCAAGAAATGATCAGGTTTTACTGGATATCAAATTGTATTTATTGGATGAAATCCGTGAGATCACAGCCCTTACAGATGAGTTTTTCCAGATTTTAATTCAACTGGCAGATCAGCATAAAAACGTTTTGCTTCCAGGATATACTCACTTGCAGATTGCAATGCCTTCCTCGTTTGGATTATGGTTTGGAGCTTATGCAGAAGCGCTTTTGGATGACGTGGAAATGTTATTTTCAGTAAAGAACATCATTAATAAAAACCCATTAGGATCAGCGGCTGGTTATGGTTCATCTTTCCCGATCAATCGTGAAAGTACCACTTACAATCTAGGCTTCCAGTCGATGAACTATAATTCGGTGTATGCTCAGATGACCCGTGGAAAGTCAGAAAAAATGTTATCAATGGCAATGGCTACTTTAGCTGGAACACTTGGGAAATTTGCTTATGATGTATGTTTGTATCTAAGCCAGAATTTTGATTTTATCAGTTTTCCAAAAGAATTTACTACGGGAAGCAGTATTATGCCGCACAAAAAAAATCCGGATATTTTTGAGCTGGTTCGTGCACGATGCAACAGAATTCAGTCACTTCCAAACGAACTGATCCTTTTAACAAGCAATCTGCCTTCAGGATATCACAGAGATGTACAGTTGACCAAAGAAATTCTTTTCCCGGCTATTGATTCCCTGAAAGAATGTCTGGAGATCCTAAGCTATACTTTACCAAATATTAAGGTAAAAGACGGGATTCTGGAGGACGAAAAATACAAATACCTTTTCAGTGTGGAAAAGATCAATGAAGAGGTGAAAAGCGGAAGCTCTTTCCGTGATGCTTATGTAAAAGTAGGGCAGGAAATTGAAAACAATACGTTTGAATTTGAACCCGGAAATCTTGAACATACCCACCAGGGAAGTATCGGAAATCTTTGCCTGGACAAAATAGAATATCAGTTCAATAAACTGAAAAATAAATTATTGGGTTAGAATCTAAGCCATTAAGGTCGTCAAAAACTTAGGCAAAAATCAGTGGAAATTCTAAAAATATTTTAGCCTGCTGTCTTTTCGTTTGTGGAAACCTTAATCTTTAATAAATCTTAACTGCTTAAGTGATCTTAATGGTTGGATTTTACTCCGCTCTTTGAATTTGATGATTGATCTTTAAACTGACTATGGTTGGAAATTGAGATTAAATCTGCTGTATAAAATTTTATCGGAGATAAAATCCTTGCGCCTTAAAGCATAAAATTAATAAATTTCTTTTGCGTCTTTGCGTTTTCTAAACAAGATAGTAGAAATGAAAATTGTTGGTATACACAAAGGTGCAAGGAATTGTATGATAGATATTACTTTTAAGACGCAAGTAAATCAAAGATTTTCAGCAATTGAAATAGGAATGAATAATGAGTTTAAAATAAGAGGGATTATTCCAGATCAATTTTAAACTTGGTGGATTTTTTCACCTCGTGAAGCACAATAGAACTGTGATATTGTCCGATGTTGGGAAGGTTTGAAATTACGCTCACGGCAAACTCATTATAGGAATTGATATCTTTCGCGATAATTTTCAGCATATAATCATATTCCCCGGAAAGGCTGGTGATTTCCTGAACTTCGTCGTATTTGGAAATGTTGTCCTCAAAGGTCTCCAATACTTTTTTGGATTGCTCCTTAAGACGGACATTGCAATAAACGATGATATTCAGACCCAGTTTTTCACGGTTTAAAAGACCTACGTATTTTTCAATGATGCCCTGCTTCTCCAGTTGTTTGATTCGCTCATACGTAGGAGTAAAGGTAAGACCTATCTTTTCGGAAATTTCTTTAACCGATAATGTAGAATCTTCTTGAATAATACTGAGAATCATTTTGTCTTTTAAATCCATAAATAAAGTTGTGTGCTAACAAAAATATTAATTTTAAATGAGAATAAGGAAAGACTGAAGTTTTTAATTTATTTTAAACATAATTTTTGTAGGTTCATGAAATTGTTGTATCTTTGCACCTAATGAATAAAAAAGCATTTATATCATTAGATTTACCGGGCGAAAGCGCCCTTTACGATATTTATTGTTATTAGCGAAGATTGTTGTCTTCGCTTTTTTTATGCCCAAAAATTAGAATTATGTTTACGATTACAGAACTAAGCACCGAGAGAATCAACAGTATACTGACAGAAGCACTGGCTTTTGCAAATGGTAAAACTGCTAAAATTGAAGGAGAAGTTTTTTGCTCAAACCTTTTCTTCGAAGACAGTACAAGGACGAAGACAAGCTTCGATCTTGCGGAAAGAAAACTAGGACTTCAGGTAGTTCCTTTTGATGCATCACACAGTTCGGTAAACAAAGGTGAGAGTCTTTATGACACTGTAAAGACCATTGAAAGTATAGGAGTGAACCTTGTAGTGATCCGTGATAAGAAAGACAGATACTTCGAGGAATTGAAAAATATTAAGATTCCGGTAATCAACGGAGGAGATGGTACAGGAAACCACCCTTCACAGTGTATGCTGGATCTGATGACCATCTATCAGGAATTCGGAAAGTTTGAAGGATTGAAGGTGGGAATTGTAGGAGATGTAAAACACAGCCGTGTTGCCAATTCAAATGCAGAAGCATTAAGAAGACTGGGAGCAAAAGTATACTTCTCAGGACCGGAACAATGGTTTGATGAAGGAGCCTTGATCAACGGAACGTATATGTCAGTGGATGAGCTGATCGCTGAAGTGGATGTTCTGATGTTATTAAGAATCCAGCATGAAAGACACGATGCAGCAATGAGCTTCACTGCTTCAGAGTACCATAAAAGATATGGTCTGACCAAAGAAAGAGAACAGGCCATGAAAAAAGAAGCAATCGTCATGCATCCGGCTCCGATCAACAGAGGTGTCGAGATAGATTCAGATCTTGTAGAATGTGAAAGATCAAGAGTCTTTAAACAAATGGAAAATGGTGTTTTCGCCAGAATGGCCATTTTGAAAGAAGCGTTGGAAAGTAAGGGGTATACTTTTAAATAAGAAGCAAGGTAAAAGAGCCAGGGTAAAAGTAAAAAGTAAAAAGTAAAAAGGTAAAGAGCCGCGTAGGGGCGACCTGTTAATGACATATAAAATAATAAGAGATAAAAGTTTAAAATGAAGAAAAAATTAATACTGGAGTCCGGTGAAGTGTTTCATGGAGAAGGTTTCGGAGCAGAATTGGAAACTGCAGGGGAAGTAGTTTTCAATACCGGAATGACAGGGTATCAGGAATTGATCTCTGACCCATCATACTGTGGTCAGATAGTTTGTATGACCTATCCGCTTATCGGAAATTATGGTATTAACCGTGATGATTATGAAAGTATCGAGCCGGCAATTAAAGGGCTTATCGTAAAAGAACTGTGCGATCTTCCTTCCAATTTCCGTACTCAGATTACTTTAGATGAATTATTTAAAAAGAAAAACCTTTCAGGAATTTCAGGTATCGACACCAGAAGACTGACAAGAGTTCTTCGTAACCATGGAGTAGTAAAAGGAAAAATTGTAAACGATGATGCTGACGAAGCTGCTGTAGCTTCTGAGTTGAAATCAACAACTTTCCCAACCAATCAGGTAGAGGAGGTTTCTACAAAAACACCTTACGCTAACCCGAACAGAGGTTTCAAAGTGGTCTTAGTAGATTTCGGTGCAAAACTGGGAATTATCAGAGAATTGTCTCAAAGAAACTGTGACATCATCGTGGTTTCTCAAGACACGACTGCAGAAGAAATTCTATTGATGAATCCGGACGGTATCATGCTATCAAACGGTCCTGGTGACCCGGAAGATGTACCACACGCCTTGGATATGATCAGAGGATTATTAGGAAAAGTTCCAATCTTCGGAATCTGTTTAGGACATCAGTTAATTGGTCTTGCTTGTGGAGCGAAAACTTTCAAGCTGAAATTCGGACACAGAGGAGGAAACCACCCGGTATTGGATCTGGAGAAAAATACAGTAGCCATTACTTCTCAAAACCATGGGTATGCTGTTGATCAGGAAAGTTTAAAAGGAACAGACCTTATCGAAACACACATTGCCTTAAATGACAGAACAAACGAAGGATTAAAACACAAAATCCACCCTTGTTTCTCCGTTCAGTATCACCCTGAAGCAAGCCCGGGTCCTGAAGATGCAAATTACCTGTTTGATGAGTTCATTCAAATGATGGAGGACTTTAAGAAATAAGAGTGACTTCAGATATTAGACATCAGATAGCAGACTTTATCATGCATAATTTTGAAAAATTAGTCTTTTGGCAGAAATCTATTGAACTTGCAAAACAGGTTTATATCATTTGTGCGGAGTTACCTAAAGATGAAAAGTTTGGTTTGATCTCTCAAATTAAAAGATCTGTAATCTCTATTCCTTCAAATATAGCTGAAGGTGCAGGAAGAAATAATGATAGAGAATTTTATCATTTTCTTGGAATAGCAAATGCATCCTCCTTTGAGTTACAGACCCAGTTAATTTTAACTAGAGAATTAAATTTACTTGAAGCAGAAAAAGTTAATGGTTTAATATCAAATCTAAATGAAATTCAAAGAATGATTTATACATTCAAATCTAATTTAAAAAAGTAAAACAACCTGTTGGAAGTCTGAAATCTGACATCTAACATCTTGTATCTAAAAAAAGAAAAATGGCAAAACGTACAGATATAAAAACAATTTTAGTAATCGGTTCAGGACCTATCATCATTGGTCAGGCAGCTGAATTTGATTACGCAGGAACGCAGGCTTGTCTGTCTTTGAAAGAAGAAGGCTACAAAGTAATTTTGATCAACTCAAACCCTGCAACGATCATGACGGATGTGGAAATCGCTGATAAAGTATATATTGAGCCGATTTCATTACAGTTTGTAAGCCACATCATCAGAAAAGAACGCCCGGATGCTTTATTACCAACCCTTGGAGGCCAGACAGGTCTTAACATGGCGGTAGAACTGGAGAAATCAGGAATTCTTGAAGAGTGCAAAGTGGAAGTATTGGGAACAAAACTTTCTGCCATCAACAGAGCAGAAGACAGAGATCTTTTCCGTGAGCTGATGAGAGAACTGAACGAGCCGGTACCGGAATCTGATATCGTAAATACGGTTGAAGGAGCTCTTGCTTTTGCAGATGAAATCGGATATCCTGTAATTGTTCGTCCTGCCTTTACAATGGGAGGAACCGGAGGTGGTATCGCTTCCACAGAAGCTGAATTGAAAGAAATCGCTGAATTGGGACTAAAACACAGCCCGGTTACACAGTGTCTTATTGAAAAATCAATCGCAGGTTTCAAAGAAATTGAATACGAAGTAATGCGTGATGCAAACGACAACGCCATTGTAGTTTGTAACATGGAAAATATAGACCCGGTAGGTGTTCACACAGGAGACTCTATCGTAGTTGCGCCTTCTCAGACGCTTTCAGACAGAGAATATCAGCTGCTGAGAAATGCTTCACTGAAAATCATCAGAGCATTAGGAATTGAAGGAGGATGTAATGTACAGTTAGCTTTAGATCCGCATTCATTCGATTACTATATCATCGAAGTAAACCCTAGAGTTTCCCGTTCATCAGCATTAGCAAGTAAAGCAACAGGTTATCCGATTGCAAAGATTGCTGCAAAGATCGCTGTAGGATTGACTCTGGACGAAATCATGAACCCGGTAACAGGAAAAACATACGCATGTTTCGAGCCGGCTCTTGACTATGTGGTAACAAAATTCCCAAGATTCCCATTCGATAAATTCGAAACGGCAGACAGAAGACTTTCCACTCAAATGAAAGCTACCGGAGAAGTAATGGCAATCGGAAGAAACCTTGAAGAATCATTACAGAAAGCGATTCGTTCACTGGAAACGGGAATCAAACATTTAGGTTTAAAAACCAAGCAGGCTCAGGCACTTACTGCTGAAGAAATCGAAAGAAGAATCAGAGTATGTGATGACGAAAGATTATTCATCATCGGGGATGCTTTAAGAAGAGGATACGACTGGGAACAGATTGTAGAATGGAGTAAAATCGATAAATTCTTCATCTGGAAACTGAAAAAATTAGTTGACTTCGAAAAAGTAATCGCTGAAAACAAATTCGATAAAGAAACCCTGATTGAAGCGAAGAGATTAGGCTTTGCAGACATCAATATCGCAGTTCTTTGGGATGTAAAAGAGCGTGAGGTTTTCAACTTCAGAAAAGAAAACGGAATCATGCCGGTGTACAAAATGGTAGACACCTGCGCCGCTGAATTTGAAAGTGAAACGCCTTACTTCTACGGAACTTACGAAGAGGAGAATGAAAGCGTTGTTTCAGATAAAGAAAAAATCATCGTACTAGGTTCCGGGCCTATCAGAATCGGACAGGGAGTAGAATTTGACTATGCAACGGTTCACTCCGTATGGGCAATCAAAGAAATGGGTTACGAAGCGATTATCATCAACAACAACCCTGAGACAGTTTCTACAGACTTCTCAATTTCAGATAAACTTTACTTCGAGCCGCTTACAGAAGAAGATGTAATGAACATCATCGAGCTTGAAAAGCCAAAAGGAGTAGTGGTACAGTTCGGAGGGCAGACAGCGATTAACCTTGCCGATAAACTAGCCGCTCACGGAGTACAGATCTTAGGAACTTCACTGGAAGATCTTGACAGAGCTGAAAACAGAGATAAGTTTGAAAAAGCACTTCAGGAGCTTGGAATTCCTCAGCCAAAAGGAAGAACTTCAACTTCGAAAGAAGAAGCTATAAAAATTGCCAACGAAATCGGATATCCGGTATTGGTACGTCCAAGCTACGTTCTTGGAGGTAGAGCAATGGAAATTGTATACGCAGAAGCAGAACTGGCTCACTACATGGAAAATGCAGTAGAAGCAAGCCCTGAGCACCCTGTATTGGTAGACAAATACATGGTAGGAAAGGAAATTGAAGTAGATGCAATCTGTGACGGTGAAACAGTAGTGATTCCAGGAATTATGGAGCATATCGAAAGAGCAGGAGTTCACTCTGGAGACTCAATCGCAGTGTATCCGCCACAAAATATATCTCAGAGCGAGATTGATACTTTGGTAGACTACACACAGAGACTGGCAAAAGGATTAAACGTTATCGGATTAATGAATATCCAGTACGTTCTTTTCGAAGGAAATGTATATGTAATCGAAGTAAACCCTCGTTCTTCAAGAACAGTTCCTTTCTTATCTAAAATCACAGAAGTTCCAATGGCGAATCTTGCTACAAAGGCAATTTTGGGACAAAAACTGAAAGATTTAGGCTACGAAAACGGATTAGTTCCAAACAAAGAAGGAGTATTTGTAAAAGTGCCGGTATTCTCTTTCTCAAAACTAACGAAAGTTGATATCTCTTTAGGCCCTGAAATGAAGTCTACAGGAGAAGTTATGGGGAAAGATACAACCCTTGAAAAAGCACTTTACAAAGGATTGGTAGCAGCGGGAAGAAAAGTTCCTATGCACGGATCTATTCTGTTCACAGTAGCTGATAAGCATAAAGATGAAGCAGCAGCTCTTGCAGCAAGATTCCATGAAGTTGGATTCAGAATCTGGGCTACGGAAGGTACTGCGAAGTTCTTCGAAGAAAAAGGAATCCCTTGCAAAATCGGATACAAAATCGGAGAAGAAAGTGTAAATCTTATCGACCTGATCCAGAAAGGAAAAGTTCAGTATGTTGTAAATACCACTACAAAAGGTAAGCAGGCAGAAAGAGACGGATTCCAGATCAGAAGAATGAGTGTGGAAAACGGTGTTCCTTGTTTAACTTCAATGGATACGGTAGAAGCAATTCTAAAAGTAATCGAAAGCATGAGCTTCAAAATGGAGACAATGTAATTTCGAAAAATAAATATTCTAAACCTCATAGATTTTAAAAACCTATGAGGTTTTTTTATGCTCAAACCTACTAAAATAATACCACAAAAGGGTAATTGACATACGATTTCATACAGAGTACTTTTGGTATGTTATAATAAATGAAAGTTTGATAATACAACTCTCATTATATGCAAAACTCATTATCTAACCTCAAAAAACTATACAAATGGAACCTAATCAATGTACAAAGCTTCTGGAGGGTGGAATTTATACCACTTTGAATGTCGTAAAAACTGGAGATTTTCTTTACGACCTGAAGAAATATTATGAATCCGAAAAATTCAAAGACGATTTTAAAACTCAAAAATTTTCATTTGGTTTTGAAGCAATTGATCCTACATCAATGGTTAAAAATGTTTTAAATTTAGGTGCTTCTGATGATGAAATTCATAATTTTCAGGAGAAAATCAAATCTTTGGACACCATTATGGTCTCACAATCATTTTTTGATTCTTTTAGTTTGCATACACCCAACAAAGACATCATTGAAGGATATGTGAAATGTTTAGAAGTTCAAAATAATAAAAAAGGATTATTAACAGTAGTACAGGAAGGAGATGAAGGGATAACCATCTATATTTTTTACAACAAAATATCAAGCACGGATCCAAGCCCTATTGTCGAAGATTATAAAATAACCAATGGGATAGAAATAAGCAAAAGCTTTAATAAAGGGGGTATTCTGGATGATGATAATTCAATTACTTTTAAAAGAAACGATCCGTCAAAAGATATTTTCTTTTTCCTGGACACAGATAAAGGTCCTGTAAACTGCTTATTAAATGGACTTCCCAGTGGTTTTAATAAAGATTTTCCTGTAGGAACAATACTTTGTTCATACTTAAGTTGGGAAGAATTTCAGGAGGTAACTAAAAATAATCTGGCAAATCCTGATAAGAACTGGAATAGCAAATACTCAAAATGGGCACCTTGTGACGGAAGAAAAGTAGACACAACCTGCGGGCTTGCCCGTGCCACACAAAATCTTACAAATGTTCCCGATTTGAGAGGTATTTTCCTTCGTGGAAATAATGCTTTCGACTCCAATGAATTAGGCTACGGTATCCCAACGGTTTCTGAAAATCAAAAAGATCCAGAGGGTAACAGATTACGGGGAAGTATCCAGGGAGATGAAATCAAAGAGCACGATCATCAGATTGTTCAGCAGAGTTTTGGAGGAGTAACTTCAACGCCAAGGGCAGTTTCTGCAAATACATCAGGTGCTGATGGTGACCTTGATGGTTCACAGGTAGTTAGCGGTTATGATAAATCAACGGTCCCTTTAGTTATTGCTGCTGCCGGGGGAAAAGAAACCCGTCCCAAAAATATGGCTGTCAATTATTATATAAGAATAAATTAATAACAAAAGCGATCAAAATTGTTACTGTAGTACAGTCTATCCTGTTTTTTTAAATGATAGAACATGGATTTAAAAAATACTATTGTTTGGAAAAAATGAATCTTAATTCCCGTATGTTTTTCTTACGGGATTTTTTATCGGAAAAACTAATAAATTAAATTTATCTGACTATTTTTACAAAAAAATCATCTAAATTCCAGTACAATGAGTATAAAATCAATTACGATAGGATTTCTATGTTGTATTTTCGTAACAGTGCTTTCAGGATGTTCCTGGATAACTGATTTCTATATTCAAAACCTGACCGGATCTAAAAAAATAATTAAGATCAATTACAGTTATCCCATCTCAAAAGCAATTGATAATGAGGCTGAGAGCTTTGCATTTAATTATGAAAATAGAATATTGTCTCCTCGATCTTTTTATAAAATCAAAAATCCAAAGTCTCTTGAAAAAATAGAAATAAAAGATTCTTCCATTGTCCTTGAACTTTATCCAAATTCAACAACAAAAATTTACACAAGCCATAATGGAAGCTGGAGATATAGGATTAAAAGTGTTGAGATTAATGGAACCATTTTTTATCCTTCAGAATTAATAAATAAAAGCAGATATATCAGTAAAGGTTATGTTTATAAAATTAATTAAAAGTTTACTATGAATTTTTATTTGAAAATAAAACGGACTTTTCTAAAAAGCGTAATAGCGTTTATACTTATTATTGGTTTTCAGGCCAAAGCTCAAAAATCCCAGTTTAATATTGTTGGAAACTGGGAATCCATTGATTACTGGAAGAGTAAAGGCAAAGCAGGCTTTACTAAAGATGGATATGTATCTATTACAATTAACGGGGAAGAAATTGACGGTAAGAATTTTATCATTCACGGAGGTCCTAATAATGGGCAAAAGGGTGAACTCAAATATAAAATTGATATGGAAAAGACACCAATTCATATTGATTTTATTGCACTAAAAGATAATCAGGAAAAAGGAAGACTGCTAGGAATTATTGTTCCTATTAACGATTCAAAATTCCTTATGCTGATCAACATGAATGGGAAGCGGCCTGAAAGTATAGATCATGATGAAACAATGACACTTACAAAGATTGAATGAAATTGATCTGAAAAACAGTTTAAACCTCATACATTTCAGCAATTTATGAGGTTTTTCTATATAAATTCTATAATTTAGGTTAGTCAATATTTCGATTAAAAAGAATATTGTGGTATTATCAATTATTCTATGAAAAAAACACTTCTTACACTCACTTTTGTATTAGGAGTTATATGTATTCTCAATATCAATTTTCCATTAAAAAAGCAGGATATCTATGGAAAATATATTAACATGAATTTTGATAAGCCAATTTGCTGTGTGGAAGCTCCTCACACTGCAGATACTTTAGTTTTATATGAAGACAATACATTTAGAAGTAAATTTTATGGAAGGGGTACATATAAATTATATAATGGATTAAATCCTGAAATAGAACTTCATTATACAGATTTTGGTCAGCCAACTGCTTACAAAACCTATTTTTTAAATGGGATTTTTGAAAAGCCTAAAATTAGTCTAAATGCAGATTCAAACCATTATTATGAAAAACTTGATTGAAAAAATATAATTCTCAACTCTTTCTCAATCATTTTTATCACACCCGCTTAAAAATGCATTTATGTTTACCGAATTATTTATAAATTAGAGCGTTAAAATTCAAGCTGTTATTATTATTTAAAAACTAATACAATTCCACCAAATCAAAATATAACCATGGCAGAATATTACGCAAAATCAAGCAATTCTTTATCTTTTGAAGTTACAAGAGAAGAAAGATTAATTGGAAAACTTATCTATACAAGCTGGTTTAAATTTAATGCTGTTATTGAAATTGCTCATGGGCAGACCTATCAGGTGGAGCCAAAGGGTTTTTGGGGAACTACAATTGAACTGAAAGATCACGAAAGAGTGCTTCTGAAATTCAGAATGAACTGGAACGGGGAAATTGTGGTGCAGACCTATTTTGATGGGATTAAAAATGGCTATCTTTTTAAACACAGAGGTATTTTTAAAGAATCATTTGTCCTTACAGATCAGGACGGCGTCGAGCTGATGATCATAAAACCCCATCTGAAATGGACTTCTATGAATTACGAATACCAGATCACCACCTCTGATGCCTATGAAACCCTTCCGGAAAAAGAAATCGTTTTAATTAATGCACTGCATTGCGCCAATTACTATATGTCGATGATGGCCGCTGCTGTTATATAAGACAGGTAAAGTAAAACTTTAGCAATATAGTTACCTTTATTTTTATTAGCCTTATGGTAAAAAAGAATTGTGTCCTGAGTGTTTTTGGACTGCTATTACTATTTCAATGTAATCCTAGCAAAAATTACAAAAAAGAATTTGAAAAATTTGTTTTTGATGCTGATCAGGTTTTATCCAATGGTGATATTTTACATCCTGCTTGTGCCTATCTTAAAGATGGAAAATTAAAAGGTCTTGAGTTTAATAATCATCCAGAATGTGGAGATTATATCCAAAGATATTTTTTTTCTGAAAATGAAAAAATAAAGAAGATTGTTATTGAGAAAAATTATTATAATGAAAGCTGTGGTAAAACTTTTGACTCATTATTCATTATATATCCCGTATTGGGTAAAACAATTGTGTATGCGGATAATACAAACGCAAAAGAAATGGAAGATAATGTTTTACGGGAGGAAAAAATTAATATTGATCGCTATATGAAAATGATTAAAAATTGGAAAAATAAATAAAAAAACTTATCTATTGATTGAATAAAGGGTTTTCGGAATTTTCGAAAACCCTTTATTTATAGGCTATTCTATGGTAGAAGTTTTATGATTTGTATCATGTTTTTATTTAGAATTAATAAAAATAAAATAATTTTGCAGAACTAACTTAATTATAAACATGAAAAAAACTATTATTTCTGTAGCTCTATTAGCCGTAACGATGCTGAGTGCCCAGGAAACAGATACCATTAAAGTGGCTGAAATTCAATCCGTATCGCTCCAGGGAACTCACAATTACAGAACAAAAAAATCTGAATCTATCGCAAGGCTTCCTCTGGAAAATCTTGAAAACCCTACTGTTTATAATCTTGTTCCCAAAGAAATCATCAGTGAAATGGGAGCCATGGATTTCAACACAGCGATGGCTTCTGCTCCAGGAGTGGTCGTAAGCAATAGTGTAAACGACAGTGGAAATGATATTTTTATGAGAGGTTTCAGTTCCAATGCCAGTTTCAGAAACGGACTGACTCAAAATCCAAGAGTACAATCTGAGATCGCTAATATCGAGAGAGTAGAAGTAATAAAAGGTCCATCCGGAACCTTATTCGGTGGAACATTAGCCAATTATGGCGGTGTGGTGAATATCGTTACGAAAAAACCACAGGAAAACTTCGGGGGAATTATCAATTATACCACCGGAAGCTGGGGAATGAACAGGATTACAGCCGATGTAAATACCCCTTTAAATAAAGAAAAAACTGCATTGGCAAGATTCAATGTCGCAGCCTATTCTCAGGATTCTTTCCAGGATGCAGGCTACAACAAAGGATTATTTTTCTCCGGAAGTGTTTTGTACAAAGTAAGCGACAAAACCACAGTGACACTTGATACCGAGTTCCATGCTCCGGATAAAACATTGAATGCTTATGTAAGAAACTCAGAAAAGCTGACCTTACACTCCATGAAAGACCTGGAAGTAGCCTACAAAAGAGCGTTTACTAGTAATGATATCGGCTCGAAAAGAACCAACTTTGTAACGATGGCTGAGGTTACCCATAAATTCAATGACCAGTGGACGTCAAGGACATCTTACCAAAGAGGAGAAGCCAATGAAAACGAATCTATCTTTTTAGTACTCAGATATCTGAATAATAATCAGGTAGAAAGAATGATCCGTCCTTTTGACAGCTTTAAAGTGACCACAGACAATATCCAGCAGAATTTTACAGGAGATTTTAAAATAGCAGGGTTAAGAAACCGTCTGGTAGTAGGAATAGATTACTTCCAGCAAACAACAAAATATCAGTTCCCTTACTATGAGGCCAACGGATACAGTAATGTTTTCATGCCTTATGATAAAGTGAATCTTGATAGCTCTTCCGCATGGGATCCTATCTCAAGAAACAAATTCATGAATAAGGAAAGAAAATCCACAGAATCGGATATTACAAGATTCAGAACCATCAGCGGTTATATTTCGAATGTTTTAAATATCACAGATAATTTGCTGGTAATGGCCAGTTTGAGAGTAGACAGCTATAAAAATGATGATATGGTGGTAAATGGTGTAGAGATCTCTACCAAAAACGGATATCCTGAAAATAAAGTTTCCGGTTACAGCCAGACCCAGTTTTCACCAAAGTTCGGATTGGTGTATGAAATTGTAAAAGATCAGATTTCATTCTTTGCCAATTATGTGAATGGATTTAAAAACTATGCTCCATCACTGAATGAAGTGGGTATCCTGACAAAGTGGGATCCTGAACAGGGAAATCAGATTGAAACAGGTTTTAAAGTGGATCTGTTCCATAAAAAACTACTGACGACCGTGAGTTACTATAATATTAATGTTAAAAACAGACTGGTTGCAGATCCAGGCGGAATAGGAAGTATTCAGGATGGGAATATCAAAAGTCAGGGACTGGAAATAGGCATCATTGCCAACCCTTTCAAAGGATGGAATATCGTTGCCGGATATGGTTATAACGATAACAAATATGATGACCGGAGCAAAGACAGCGGAAAAAGAATTGCCTGGACTCCAAAACATGTTGCCAATCTATGGACAAGCTACAAAATTATGGATGGTGCATATGAAGGACTTGGTTTCGGAGCCGGATTTAATTTTGTAGACCAGACCTATATCAACATCACCAATCATTTTCTTGCTCCTTCTTATACTACGGTAGGTGCTACAGTTTTTTATGACAGGAAAAAATACAGAATCGGTCTGAAAATGAATAATGCGCTGAATGAAAAATACTGGAACTTCTACGGACAGCCACAGAAGCCAAGAGAAATTCTTGCCAATTTTGCATTCAAATTTTAAATCTAAAAAAACAAAAATAATCTCAACGAAAATATAAGGAGGAAAACCGCAAAGGTGCAAAGCTTTGATTTATAATATATCTATTTCTGAAGCCTTGAAATATGCTAAAGTAAACGGCAGCAGAAATAACTCTTTTCACTTTACAAACACGCCATTATAAATACAATTGCGCCTTTGCATTTTCTACACTTACATTGTTGATTAGATGAAAACAGATATGAAAAATAATAAAACGAATCCTAAAAAAAAGCAGGGTAAATCCCTTACCAAAAGGATCACCGGCTGGCTGCATCTATGGCTCGGTCTGGTTTCCGGAATCATTGTGCTTACTGTTACTCTTTCGGGAACTGTATTTGTCTTCTGTGACGAAATCATTGATCTGTGCGGCGGAAGCGCAAAATATGTCCAGGCTCCGGCTAATGCAGAAAAAATGACCCCTGAAGAGTTGCTTACCCACTTTCACCAGCAGGTTCCGGACAGAAAAGCGTTCTATTTTGATACCTACAAAGATGCTGACAGAAGTTTCAGAGTAGCTTCAGCAACGAAGCCTCCTAAAGATAAAAGTGCGGACAAGGCAGACAAACCAAAGAAAAAAGGCCGTGGTCCACGAGGTGTATTTGCCTATCATTATCTTAACCCTTACACCGGAAAAGTAATCGGTTCTACCAAAAGCTATGAGTTTTTCTATATTGTAGCCCATATTCATGCGCAGCTATTGGCAGGAAAGTTTGGGAAAACGGTGGTTGGCGTTGCTTCCATCATCTTTTTTGTTCAGCTTATCGGTGGACTGATTCTCTGGTGGCCTAAAAAATGGAACAAAACCACAAGAACAACAGCTTTTAAAATTAAATCCGGAACGAAATGGCGCAGGAAAAACTACGATTTCCATAATGTCTTTGGGTTTTATTCATTGCTTCCGGCTGTGTTTATTACCATTACAGGATTGATTATGGCCTATGAGGTTTTAACCAATCTAACCCAACAGGCTTTCGGAGGAGCTGTAGATGCCCATACTATTGCAGAAAAATATGAACCTAAGTTTGATCCGGAAAAGAAAGCTTTGACTTATACTGATGTTATAGACAGAAAGTTTAAAGAGTTTCCTGATGCAAAACAGTTCAGAATGAGTATTCCGAGAAATGATTCTGCAACGGTGTATCATGTGGGAGTCGCTCAGTTTATCGGGTTGAAAAGCCTTATCAACGGGAAAAGTATGGAAACCAATAAATACACAGGAAAGGAGATTGATTATCCTAAAGAAGTTCAGATGCATGAAGTAATAGAGCACATGAACTTCGATCTTCACGTAGGCTATTGGGGCGGAATGTTCGGTAAAATATTCACATTCATTATCGGAATGATCTGTACCAGTCTCCCGATTACCGGATTTCTGATCTGGTGGGGACGCAGAAACAAATCACCCAAAAAGAATAAAGAAATTAAAAATATTCATCAACACAGAAAAGATTCACACCATGAACAATTGGTTTAAAATTATATACCTTCCTGTATTTTTACTGTTTACATTTGGAAAATCCCAGGAAAAACTAACGATAGGGGAGAAGCAAAATGTATTTTCAAAAGTTCTAAATGAAAACAGAGAAATCTGGGTTCATCTGCCCAAAACGTATAACGACAGTACCATCAATCCTGCAAAATATCCTGTTATCTATCTTTTAGACGGAGAAATTAATTTTGATTATTATACAGGATTAACAGATTTCATTGCCAGAACACCCTATGCCGACATTCCGGAATGTATTGTTGTCGGAATTAAAAATACAGAAAGAACAAGAGATCTTACTCCGACAAAGTCTGAAAAGAAGAGTCCGGTAAACCCTGCTCTTACGCTTTTTGCCGACAGCGGAGGAAGTGAAAACTTTCTGAAATTCATGCAGGAGGAATTGAAGCCTTTTATTAATAAAAACTACAGAACTCAGGGTTATTGTGTGTTGGTAGGCCATTCTTTCGGCGGATTATTTGCCATTAATACCTTTCTTTCACATCCGGATTATTTTAATGCTTATGTTGCTAATGATCCTAGTTTATGGTGGGACAATAAAGTAACCATCAAAAGAACGAAAGAGTATCTGGAAAAGAATAAGAACTTTCCTGCAAAAAAATCTTTGTATGTTTCCCAGGCAGATAATGAAGAGCAGCAGAAAAACTGGAATTCTGATATGACCCAGGCGATTGAAGAATTTAAAGGAATGATAGAAAAAAACGGATCTTTGAACTATAAACATCACTTTTTTGAAGGCGAAACCCATGGGACCGTTTCTTATCCCGGAAATTATGAAGCTTTGAAATTTATATTCAAAGGGTATAGAACTGATATAAAACAGTTGGCCAAAAATCCCAAACTGCTTGAAGAAGAGTATCAAAAGTTTTCTGAAAAAATGGGAATAAATTTTATTCCTTCAGAAGCCTATCTGAATGTGGTAATCAAATTTATGAAAAGTAATGGTTTTAAAGAATCCGAAACCTATTTTATGAATCTGAAAGACAACTATTATCCTAAGAAATAATGAACTGAAAATAAAAACCAAATCCGTTTATCAACAGATTTGGTTTTTTATATCTTAATTCTAACGATACCTTTTATGTATCCAGAGAATTCGACATTCCGCTAGAAATCGGAATAAATTCTTTCCGGGAATTAATGCCTGTTATCACAATTAATCGGGAAATCCTTCTCCTTTTGATCTAAAAAATTAATGGAAGGACAGCCAAAAGACTGGGCAATGAACCCAAAAATAACCGGAGGTTTTCCTTTGAAAAGATGGCCTGTATATTGGAAAATATTAGCTTCATCAGCATCTATTCCATACAAAGGGAGGAATTCTCCGCCATCACTTTCAGCAAGGCTAAATGTTTTCTCAACAATTTTTTCCTTACGATCATTGATGACTGCCAGTTTACGCTCTGCAATATTTCCTTCTTCAAGATAATCCTGCAGATAATAGGTCAGATTTTCATATTGGGACTGATAAGTTTTTCCCAAAGCCAGTTTTGAGTGAGAAAAGTATTTTTTTGAAACATCAGCGCCGGCTTTTTGCCATTTCACAGCTTTCATTTTATTGTCTACAAACGGATTTTGATTTCCAAAATAGGCGATGGCATTAGTATAACGATCGTATTCAGTTGTTTTTTGATGAGTTGCCACCTGGAAACCCATCATATAAGAATCCGGGTCTAAATCCTGATCATCGGAATAAGGACTTAAGTAGGCCACGGCTTTTAATTGGCTGACTGGCATTCTTTGAAGCTGGTTGGAGCCATACTCATAGATGTAGAGAGAATCATTTTCAGTAAGGTGAATCCCATCCAGCAATTTTTTTCTGCTGGGTGCATCCAGTTCAAAATGCTGACGTTCCTCATAAGTCATCTGCTTCTGATTTTTCATAATAGCTGCAGGAATCGGTTGTTCCCCCTTATAAATATCTGAAACAGAAATGAAAATATCCATATCAGAATCTTTTTCTGCGGATGAAATAACGGACAGACTGAAAATATTAAAATCAGTATAATCTATTTTCTCCTCAGTTTTTGCTGTTTTTACAGAATCATTCGTCGGATGTATTTCTGTGGTAACAGTTTTTTTCTCTTCTTTCTTACAGCTTACAATAGCCAATGGCAAAAATAAAAGCGCAGCGACGGTTTGGGGTTTTATAATCTTTTTTAGCATTAAAGTGTTTATCATATTCTAATTCATTTTGTAATAAGGTTCTGAAAAATATTTGCTGGGTTTAATGTAAGCCATTTTCCTTTCTGCATCAAAGATCCAGATGAATCTGCGAAGCATATCAGCACCGAGATAATTTACATTCTGTATTTTCAGTTCCCCAGAGAAATATCCTACAGAAACATCTTTAAATACACTATTTCCCAACTTAAAATAGGGTAGGACAGCTTGTTTGGTTGTTAACGTTTTGCCTTCAGAATTCTTTAGTGTTTTTTCTCCTGTTATCTTAAGTTTTTTCTCCAGATGTTTTTCTTCAGCAAACTCATTGCTATAGAGAATAGCTCCGGAAAACCCGGATTGTAAAACAAAATAGGTTTCCTGCTGCGGTCCGTCGTCCATAATATTGTCTGCTGCAAGATAAAAGCCTTCATGATCCATAATGATGTTTATGGGTTGATAATCTTCCAGATCCGGCATTTTGTTATACATCACAAATTGGTTATTGTCGTAATCAATTTTAAAGGTTTTCCCTTCAAAAATTCCGGTCCCGATTTTTCCGTCTGCTTCATGACCTGTCAGCTGATTGTCAAAAAAACGCACATTTTCCTGGATGATCTTTCCGATCTCAACAGTATTATTATCGCTGAGTTCTTCTTTGTTGAAAATAATATGTGCTGCTTTCTGTTTACCATCAGGAGAAATAGCATAATCTTTCATGGCAATCTGGAACATGAGATTGAGCGAATCTTTTTTGTTGACAAGGGTTTTAACAATGATATTATTGTGTCTGGTGATCCGGAAAGGGATGGTTTCCTGCGCTTTCATACCATAAGATCCGGCAGAAAGCAGTATAAAAAGTACTGTTCTTTTGAGCATTATCAGTGATTAGTGTTTTAAAACTTTAAAATTACCTATTATCTTTGGAAAAGCAAATAATAAAATAAAATGGTTGAAAAATTGCTTCAAAGTGGAATCCATTGGGAAAAGAAAGCATTCAGACGAAATGAGTTCCTGAAGATTTCAGGCAGTACAGATACCTCTATTTATTTTATAGAAAATGGAAGTGTCCGGATCTTTATGATGGATGAAGATGAAGAAAGGATCATTCGTTTCGGATACACAGGAAATATTATTGTCAGCCTGGATTCTTTTTTATCGGGAAAGCCTTCGGATCTTTATATTCAGGCGATTAAGAAAACAACGGTAAGAATAGCTTCAAAACAGGATTTCTATGCGTTCGTACAATCGGACGAAGAACATATGAAATTCTGGATGAATGTCCTTGAAGATCTCGTATTACAGCAGCTTGAAAGAGAAAAAGATCTGCTGATCAATGCTCCCGGAGAACGCTTTGAGAGGGTTTTAAAACGAAGTCCAAAACTATTTCAGGAAGTTCCCAATAAATATATTGCCAATTATCTGAGGATGTCACCGGAAACTTTGTCCAGACTAAAAAAATCTTGAGTTCAGTCAAGATTTAAGAACATTCTGATCAGCATATTTGCATAAAAAACGTAATGAAAATTTCAACCTCAGAATTCCTGAATGAATTAAGAAATAGAACTGCAGAACATTTACAATTCGCTGAAATGTTGTTTTTAAAGACGGAACATGATCTGAATTTCAGAACTTCAACAGAAAGCTGGAGTACATTGGAATGTCTGGAGCATCTTAACCGCTACGGAGATTTTTATATTCCCGAAATAAGCCGTACTATTTCTTCTGCCGGAAAACCTTCTCAACTCTATTTTAAGCCCGGAATTCTTGGGAATTATTTTGCTAAAAGTATGCTTCCCAAAGAGAAACTGAATACGATGAAAACGCTTAAGGCCATGAATCCTATCCACAGTAATCTGGATAAAAGCGTAGTGGATACATTCATAAAACAACAGAAAAAAATGCTTGAATTACTGGAAGAGGCTCAATATATTGACTTAGAAAAAACAAAAACAAGTATTAGTATTTCAAAGCTGATCAAGCTGAAGTTGGGAGATACCTTTCGTTTTGTTATTTATCATAATGCAAGGCATGTTGAACAGATAAAAAGAATTTTATCGGATTAAAAACAAGTTATGATTTCCAAAAAGCTTAATTTTAAACGAATGGAAATGATACATCAAAAACATATATCAACCCCTTTGGGAGAAATGATTGCCTGTGCCATAGATCAGGGAATCTGTCTGCTGGAATTTACAGACCGGAAAAATATTGAAAAACAGTTGAAGGCTTTGTCAAAGATTTTGAAAACAGAAATTTTAGAAAAAGAACATCCTCATTTCAAACAGCTGGAAGAGGAACTGAAAGAATATTTTGAAGGAAAAAGAAGTCATTTTGAAGTTCCATTGTTCACTACCGGAACTGCGTTTCAGGAAAAAGTATGGCAGCTTCTTCGCGAAATCCCGATGGGAGAAATAAGGACTTATAAACAACAGTCAGAAATACTGGGAAACCCCAAGGCGATACGTGCCGTAGGAACAGCCAACGGTATCAATAAAATTGCCATTTTAATTCCCTGCCATCGTGTGATAGGTTCCAACGGCGAGTTGGTAGGGTATGCCGGAGGTATCTGGAGAAAACAAAAACTATTGGAGCTGGAAAAGGCTATCTTATTTTAGATATATTAAAAATATCCCTATATATCTGCATTTATCACAAGTTCTGCTACCTTTTATGAAATCAAAAATTCCGGTTATTTTAATCTTTTCCAGATTGATTATTGGCTTTCTCATCATTGCTTTAAGTCTCATTACAATAGAAAATTATCAGGCAATTACTGTCGTTCTTTTATCTATAGGGTTGTTCACTGATATTTTTGATGGAATTATAGCAAGGCATCTTCAGATTTCAACTCAGAAACTCAGGCGTATGGATTCTACTGTTGATCAGATTTTCTTTATCTCGGTAGGACTTGCAGCATATATACAATGCCCTGAATTTTTCAAAACAAACGCTTCCAAAATAATTATTCTTGCAGGATCTGAAGCCCTTATTTATCTGGTAAGCTTTTTAAGATTCAGAAAGGAAGTAGCAACACATTCTATTGGTGCCAAGATCTGGACTTTATTACTTTTTGGAACATTAATTCAGGTTATTTTACAATGTCAGTCTGTCATTCTGTTCAACCTTTGTTTTTGGGTTGGCCTGCTTACAAGGGCAGAGATTATTGCTATTCTTTTTATATTGAAAACCTGGACGAATGATGTTCCTTCTGTTTTTCATTCCATTCAACTAAGAAAAGGGAAAACGATTAAGAAAAATAAATTGTTTAATAGTTGATTATTTACTTTTAAAAAAGATTTGGCTAAAAAATACCGTCATAGAAAAATATCGGTAAAACAAATTTTAACGAAGTTTATGAAAGCTATTTCGCTCTGAATTTTGTAATTTTAAACAAAAATTTACACGTGAAAAAGTTACTAGCAGCAGTTTGCATTTCAGTTTCAGCATTCAGTTTTGCTCAGGATTATTCTGTGCCGGCAGCAAGTCCGCGCCAGAAGGTTGAGCAGCAGTTTTCAATGTCTAAAATTACCATTGATTATGGAAGACCGGGAGTGAAGGGACGTAAAATTTTCGGAGAACTGGTTCCTTATGGCCAGGTTTGGAGAGCGGGAGCGAACTCTTCTACAAAAATTACTTTCGGACAGGCCGTTAACTTCGGTGGGAAAACAGTGCCTGCAGGAACATACGGATTGTTCATCGTTCCTACAGAAAAAGAATGGAAAGTTATCCTTAATAAAGATTTCCAGCAATGGGGAGCTTATACTTACGATCCAAAACAGGATGTAGTAGACGTTACGGTACCGGTTAACAAACTGACAGACAAACAGGAATGGTTTGAAATCACTTTAAATCCTACAGATGAAAACTCAGGAAACCTGGTTATCAAATGGGATATGGCTCAGGCAGAAGTTCCTTTGAAACCGTCCAAATTAGACACTGTTATCAAGATTTCCGACAAGTTGAAAGAAATCAAGAAAATAGAATCAGATTCTACTAAAAAAGGCTAAGCAATGAATTTTTCTGTTCAGCCTGTTTTAGAGAATGAAGAATTTCAATTAATCCCCTTACAGCAAGGGGATTTTGAATCTTTATATGAAGTGGCTTCCGATCCTAAAGTCTGGGAACAGCATCCTAACAAAGACCGTTATAAGAGAGAAGTTTTTGAAAACTTTTTCACAGGAGCTATGGAGAGTAAAGGTGCTTTCAAAATTATGGAGAAAGCTACCGGAGATGTATTGGGAAGCAGCCGTTATTATGATTTTGATGAAGAGAACAATCATATTTTCATCGGATATACTTTCTACGGAACAAAATCATGGGGAAAAGGCATTAATCCTAAGGTTAAAAAGCTGATGCTGGATTATATTTTCCAGTTTGTAGACAAAGTTCATTTTCATATCGGAAAAGAGAATTTTCGTTCACAGACCGCTTTGGAAAGACTGGGAGGACAAAAAATAGCTGAAGAAGAAGTGGCTTATTTTGCAGAACCTACAAGAACCAATTTCGTATATGAAATTAAAAAAGAAAACTGGGTATGAAAAAATATAAAATACAGCAGTCCCCATTTGTAGTGCCTACTACAGACGGAAAACTGATTGAAGAACATTGGGGAAACTCAACAGGGAATTCCAATGTTTCCATTGCTCATATGGTAGCACCTCCGGATTGGAGTGAGCCTCACCAGACTCCTGAGTTTGATGAATTTACCTACATTATTTCAGGAAAAAAGCAATTTGAAATAGATGGAGAAATTGTTACGTTGGAAAAAGGACAGAGTATTCTTATTGAAAAAGGAGCGAGAATCCGTTATAGTAATCCGTTTTCAGAACCATGTGAATATCTTGCGATCTGTCTTCCTGCATTTTCTATGGAATTGGTGCATAGGGAAGAGGAAGGCGTAGACTAAGAAAAGAATTAAAAAATATAAAAAAGCAAATCTGAGAATAGTGGATTTGCTTTTTTTGTGTAATTACACCATCATGAAAAAATAATCATGAATTGCTGATTTCTTTGAAGTTGATTTTCAATGTGTTTTTATTAAGAATGCCCTTCAATAAAAGGTTTCGCAATAGTTTTTTCTTTTTCATGCCTGATAGTTTCAATTTATTTTGTAAGTTCGCGGACTTAAAAAAATGAACTAAAATCTATGAAAAACAAATTATCGATTGTATTCATGCTGGCAATCGCGCTTTCTACCACTTCATGTGCAACCATTTTTACAGGAACTCAGGATTCAATCGCTTTTTCTTCAAGCCCTGAAGGAGCAAAAGTATTTCACAAGGGAATTGAAAAATGTACAACACCTTGTACAACCAAAATTCCAAGAGGTTTGGGTAAGCAGATGGTTACATTTGAAAAAGAAGGATTCGAGAAGAAAGAAGTAAAACTGACAAAAACTTTTAATGCCGTGACTTTACTGAATATTATTCTGGGAGGTGCAATAGGAGTAGGAATTGATGCAGCAACAGGTTCTCTAACCAAATATTCTCCAAAGAAATATGATGTTGAGCTTCAGGCTAAACCGTAATTAAGCTAACAATATAAAAGTAAAAAGGCAAATTCATCAGTTTATGAATTTGCCTTTTTTATGTTTATTTCAAAATTTCTTTCAGGAAAAGCAACGTATGATTCCATGCTCTTTTGGCCATTGTTGCATTGTAATCCGGTGATTTCGGATCTGTAAATGTATGTTTAGAATGGGCATATGTGATGATCTGCCAGTCGGCATTTCCTTCATTCATTTCTTTGATGAGGTTATTATAATCCTCAGGAGTTACACTTTTATCATCAGCCGGATTTTCAACCAGAATTTTAGCTGTTAAAGCCTCATTTTTTCTGCTCTGATCTCTGCCCAGACTTCCGTGGATGGAAACAACACCCGCTACAGGAAGATGACCTCTTGCTGATTCCAGTGCTCCTGTGCCTCCGAAACAATAGCCGATAACCGCTACCTTATCAGAAATGGCTCCGTTTTTCTTCAACTGCTCCAATGCCAGCGAAATTCTTTTCTGGTACTCCTGATAATTCTGTTTGTAATACCCTGAGCTTTTTGCAGCAGATTCGTTATCTGCAGGAATTTTTCCTTCACCGTAAATATCAGCGATAAAAGCAATATAACCTTGCTTTTCGAGTTCAATAGCAGCTGTTTTAGCTTCTTCGTCAATACCTTTCCAGGCTGGAAGAATCAGTACTCCGGGAAGTTTTTTTCCGGCATTGGAAGTGATGAGACCATTAAGTTTCTGGGAACCGTCCTGGTAGGAAACAGATTTAAGTTTCTGACTGAAAAGATTTCCTGAAGCCATAATCATTGCAGTTAATAAGATGGAACGTATCATATTTTGTAATTTAATTTTAATACAGATTACACTAATCCTTTTCACAAATACAACCAATAACAATTGTGCAATTCGTGTAAAAATTTGTGATTAGTGTTGAAAAGAAATCTTATCGAAATTAATAAAAATAACTCAGAAAGAATATTAATAGAATATTATTTAATACTTTTCAGAAATTATCTAATGTTATAAGCCTTACTCAGGTTTGTAAAACTGGTATTGCTCATTTTCATAATAGGCATTAATGTGCTGCAAACCGTTTGTTAAAATAATTTCCCTGGCACCGATAATAGAATTGTACCGGGCAGTCTGTTCAAAAGTTTTTTCCGTTAATTTGATCTGCGGAGCTTTACATTCAATCAGAATTATGGGTTCGGTTTTTTCAGTAACCAGAAGGTCAATTCTTTTGGTAAGACCATTCAGGATAATCTTTTTTTCGGTAATCAGAGCCGATGTTGAGTAGGATTTTACAGTAAGATAATAATGTACCCAATGTTGTCTGACCCATTCCTCAGGAGTGAGCAGAAGATAAGTTTTGCGGACCAAATCATAAATAAAAAACTTATCTTTGTCTTTCTTGAATTTAAAATCAAAAGTTTCCTGAAAATTCAGTTTTGGAAGTTCCATTAATAAGATGAAAGAATTAGATTTAATCCTCAAAAATATTAAAAATAAAGAAGTTTTACCTATTTATTTTTTCCACGGAGAAGAAGCTTACTTCATTGATGTTGCTGTAAAAGCCCTTGAGCATAACTTCTTGGAAGAAGATGAAAAAGCTTTCAATCAAACCGTTACCTATGGAAAAGATACCTCTTATCAGGAAGTTCTTTCCCTGGCAAGACAGTTTCCAATGATGGGAGATAAGCAGGTGATTATTGTGAAAGAAGCTCAGGATTTACGATTCAATGAAGAGGAAAACAGAATTCTGGAAGCCTATGTAGAAAATCCCGTTCCTTCAACGGTATTGGTTTTTGCCCATAAACACAAGAAGCTGGACAGCAGAAAAAAAGCGGCCAAAGCATTGGATAAAGCCAAAGCGCTTTTCCTTAGCGAATCTGTAAAGGAAAGCAATCTGCCGAAATGGATTTCAGATGAGTGTGTAAAGCTTAAAATCAATACAGCTCCCAATATTTCCCATCTGCTGGCAGAATATCTGGGAAATGACCTGTCCAGAATTGCCAACGAGCTGAACAAGCTGAAGATGATCCTTAAAGAAGGAGAAATCCTTGACGGAACCATCGTTGAAAATCATATCGGGATCAGCAAAGAATATAATATTTTTGAGCTCCAGAAGGCTTTAGGAACTAAAAATGCCAATGCAGCTTTTAAAATTGCCCATTTTATGGGTAAAAACCCGAAGAATAATCCTTTTGTCATGATGTTGGCAAGTCTTTATAATTATTTTTCAAACGTTATTATTTACCAAACCATGGCAGGGCAGTCTCCACAAACGATTGCTTCGCAGATGGGAGTGAACCCTTATTTTATCAAAGACTATGCGGAAAGTGCCAGACTTTACCCTCTGAAGCATGCCACAAGAGTGATTTCTATTCTTCGTGAATTCGATATGAAAGGGAAAGGCCTGGGAGCGGTAAATATGGGAGAAGCCGAACTGATCAGAGAACTTGTGTATAAGATCATCAACGTAGATAAGATTAAGATGAAGGTGTGATGTGTTGCGGGATACGAGGTAGCGAGTTGCGGGATAGTGAGATGTGCGATTCGAGGTTTGAGGGTATTGGAGAAGAGTTTACATTTTCTTACCCACCTGAACCCCGTAACGCAATAACCCGAACCCCGAATCCCGGACCACTTAACAGTTACCATCGAAATTCAACATATCAGATATTGACAAGTATCATTAAAATAACTTTAAAAAGAAATTAAAAATTCCGAAATTAGCGGTCTAATTCAAATTAAATCTTTTCGAACAAAGCAAATTATGGAGCAAAACATTTTAGATTGTGTGATCGTTGGATCTGGGCCTTCTGGTTTCACAGCTGCTATCTACGCAGCAAGAGCAGACTTAAAACCTGAATTGTATACAGGTTTGGAGCCGGGCGGACAATTAACAACCACTACTGAAGTGGATAACTTCCCAGGGTATCCAGCCGGGATTACAGGTCCTGAAATGATGATGGATCTGCAAAAACAGGCAGAAAGATTTGATACCAAAGTTCATTACGAAATGATCACCAAAGCTGAATTCTCCAAAGAAGCAGGCGGTGTTCACAAATTATATGCAGGAAACAAAGAGATCCTTGCCAGAACAGTTATTATCTCTACAGGAGCTACTGCAAAATATTTAGGTCTTGAAGATGAGAAAAAATATGCAGGAGGCGGTGTATCAGCTTGTGCTACGTGTGATGGTTTCTTCTACAGAGGAAAAGATGTAGTAGTAGTAGGAGCGGGAGATACAGCTGCTGAAGAGGCTACATACCTAGCAAAGCTTTGTAAAAAAGTAACGCTGTTGGTAAGAAAAGATGTTTTCAGAGCTTCAAAAGCAATGGTTCACAGAGTGGAAAATACGCCGAATATCGAAGTGAAATTCCACCATGAATTAATCGGGATTGAAGGAGAAAACAGCCTTGTAGAAAGAGCGGTAATCATCAATAACCAGACTCAGGAGAAATCTACAGTGGATGTTGAAGGGATCTTTATCGCCATCGGTCACAAGCCGAATACGGATATCTTCGCAGGTCAGGTAGATCTTGATGAAAACGGATATATCGTGACTGAAAAAGGGTCTTCAAGAACCAATCTTCCGGGTGTATTTGCTGCCGGAGATGTTCAGGATCATATCTACAGACAGGCTATTACAGCTGCGGGAAGCGGATGTATGGCGGCAATGGATGCAGAAAAATATTTAGCTGAATTACACGGATAGTATTCAGTGTATACAATACAAAGCGTACCCGAAGGGTGCGCTTTTTTGTTCCTATATACCTGAGCTTTGTCGGGTAATCGCAATGTCGCAAAGGTTTTTTTCACTTTATGTATGATTTTAAGGTGTAAGAACATTTCGACTTCGCTCAATATGAGATTTTCAGTAAAGAATATACGTTATCAATTTTATCGGAGATAAAATCTTTGCACCTTATAACAGTCTTTTTTTAATATTACTTGCGCCTTTGTGCTTACAACATTCAACATCTCTCCATACCCAATATTCGCTAAGAAATTAGATAAATAGCTTTGTTTTCCAGAAATATTTCCAAAATCCTCATGACCATCTATATAACAACTGAAGACGTACACATTCCCCTCCTTTGGAGGGGTGTCAAAAATTCAAAGAATTTTTGACGGGGTGGTTACGACTATACAATTGAGTAAAAGTGATAGATAAGTTATTATGATCATCTTGTTTTGCGTAAAGTAAAATCCCTAAATTAGCCCATAATCAAAAACAAAATGGAAACAAAAATCATAAAAGTTACACACGTTACCGGAACTTACATCATTGAAGTTCCCAATGGAGCCCTTAATGACATGAAAACCCAGCTGGACAAATGCCTTAATGATGAACAGGGCGCAATTGTAGTAAAGGGAGAAGATGGAGATCAGTTTGTATATCCGTCTGATTTTTTAAAAAACAGTTTTATTTCCATTGTTGATCGGGAATAGGTAGCTTTTACAGGTATAAAATAAAAACGACTTCCAATGGAAGCCGTTTTTGTCCTTTATGTGGTGGTGATTATCCCTTTTTCAGTTTTTCATTTTCTTCTTTTAAAGCTTTAATCTGCTCTTTCAGAAGATTAATGTATTCCTGTTGGTTTTCTAATAAATACTCTGGAATATTGCAGTATTGATTGTAATTAATGCTGGAATTATCATTAAGAGTAGGCTTGTCATTGTGTTGTATTTGAGAAGTTTTCTCTTCTTTGATATCTTCTACAGAAACCTCCAAAGCTTTAGCCAGTTTCTCCCATTCGTCATCAAATATTCTTACGTCTCCATTTTCTTTTCTGCTGTAGTTGGAAACATCGGTGGCAAGAAGATCAGCAATCTGCTGCTGAGTATAGCCTTTCTGCTTTCTTAAAGTTCTTAGTTTTTCCATTGTCATAGGATACCTGTGTTTTTACAAATGTAGTGAAAAATATAATTTGCTTGGCTATTGAAAACACATCGACATAAGATAAATCATTTTTATGGTTTTCCATAATTGTGGACTAATATAATTTGTTAATTTTATATTAATTAAATATAAAAATAATAACCAAAAATGTCAAAAATAAAAGAAAAAGGTCATAATGTTAACTTAACAAATATTGTAATTCATAAGATTAATAAAATAGCAGGAGACAGAAAATCAACATTAAAGCTAGCAAATCAAGAAATAAAAATTGGGCTGCCTGAAAGAAGATTCATAGCAGATATTAGAGAATCATTTAGTAGAAGATCAATTCCCTCACATGGTGTATTCGAAGATGCCGTTGCATATAATGGATTTCAAAAAGCACTAATTGACTATAAAAATGATGAGATTGATTTTATGAAATTTTCAATTGACTCTATGGAATATTATAAAAGAACAATAGAAACATCAGCCCCAGCTACGGGTGGTTTTTTAATATTTGCAGATTATGAAATTACAGATAATAATGAACGGTATTTACTAGTTTTTTCGATAGATAATAAACAAGGATATAATTTAAGTGAAATAGCTTTAGTAATTCAAGAAATTCAAAATTTAGAATTGAGTAAGATGGATTTGGCTGCTATTATTAATATTTCTAGATGGGAACAATCAAAAGATCCTAGTAATGGAATCAAGACATACTTAACATTTATCAGGGGTAAAAAACAGATTTCTGATTATTTTCAAAATTTTATTGGATGTGAAGATAAAACTACCGCAACTGAATCATCTACTAGATTTTTGAATGCTGTGAATCATTATGTTGCGGAAAAGGGTGTCTCAGAAAAAGAAGCGAGAGACTTAAAAAGTAAAATATTGGATTATTGTCAGGATTGTAATAAGTCTAGGAAAGAAATCTTACTTTCACATATATCTTTTCTATTTGACGCAGATAATCCTTATGATTTCTCCGAATATGCAACTCATGAAAACTTTGGAAATAGTGAAATAATAAAATATGACAGTAAAATACTACGAAGCTTAAAGTTTATTGACTATCAAAGTAATGATTTAACTCTGAAATTTAATAAAAAATTGCTTGGGGGATCTATAAAAATTAATAAAGATAGAACAACTATTACAATTTCAAATCTTCCAGAAGATTTAAAGTCTCAATTTCCAACTTAATAGTTTATGAAAAATAATTTACAAGAATTTTTAAATTTAAATGGAAAAATATTACAAATAAATTCAGATAATTTTGTATATGAATTAGAAATTGAGGATAAGGATGTTATACTGATAAAAGATTTATATGATGATTGTATAGAAACGATAAAAACAGATGATGGGAAAATTATAAATATTGAAGATTTTGATAGGTTTTTAAAAAAAAATGTATTTATAGAATTTGTTATTGCTGAGATTAGGAGGATAGGATTTTATATTTCATTTAATGATTTTATACTTCATAATCGTTATCAAATGCCAAAAGAAGAATTTTATATTTTTGAGTTTACTTATTTAAGTACTGAAGGAGCTAGAAACGAGCAGATTGAAAAATATAAAGTTACAGTGCTATTAATTGATATACTAACAAATAAATCTAAATTTACTTCAGAAGACAATGGTAAAACAATTTTTTTAATGCAAGAAAATTCTGTCATTGAAATTCCGATTGAAAATATTGTTTATGAAGAATATTTAGATATTAAAAATATACATCCATTAAGCCAATATATTCGAGATATCGATTCTTATAAGGAAAAAAACACCATATATCTAAATCAATTAATTGATTTTTTAAATAATAAATCAAAAATTGATAGATTCAAAGAGCTGCTATTATATTTTGAAGAATTTTATGATAAATGTAATGTGGCATTTGAGTATTATTTGTCAAATTTTTCAGTTAATAAGATTCAACTTGAATTAGATAATTCTGTATTAGAGTACTCAAAAAATATTCGTTCAATTATTAATGATTCTCAATCAAAATTAATTGCAATTCCTGCCGCATTTATTCTTGGTGCAACTCAAATAGATTATACTAAGCCACTTTTATTGAAGAATTTTCTAATTATTTTTTCTACTTTCATTTTTTCTTATATAATTTCAATCTTCATAAAAAATCAAAAAAATGCAATAGATATAATTTCAGATAATTTAGATAATTATAAAATTAATTATAAAAACTCTAAATCGACAGAATTTGAAAGTGAAAAAGAATTAGAAAACTTATCTACTCTAATCAATAATTCTTATAGAAAAACAGAAAATGAGTTATTAGTACAGGAGAAAAGATTAAATATTCTTCAGATTTGTAATTGGGGAATATCAATTATATTAGCATTGTCAGTTATTATAATTTTTTTTGCTAGTAATTATAAAATGGTTTAAATCAAAGATTATTTAATTAGAAAAAATAATTCCCCTGATTCCTAGTCTATTATTAAGTTTTGTTAAAATTTGTGGGGAAAAGTTTTGCAGAAATTAAAAATCGTTCTATATTTGCACCACTGAAAACAACGGTATAGCCGGAGTTTAGGGAGAGTTGGCAGAGTGGTCGATTGCGGCAGTCTTGAAAACTGTTGACTGTAACAGGTCCGGGGGTTCGAATCCCTCACTCTCCGCTTAGGGAGACGTTTAAAAATAAACGTCTCCTTTTTTTATATCCTAAATGGCTTGATTTCCGGTCGGCAAAGGGAGGGACTTCTTATTCATATTGGTAGTTAAACTACATTCAAAAAGCTGGTACAACTTTTAAAAAGGGTTTTCACATTCTTGATAAAACCAAAGTTCTTTCTTTGCTATTTGATTTATCTAAATTGGATCTTCTAAAAATAAATTCTAAAACTGAATCTATGTATAAATATTTCAATTTTAAATGAAATAATTTACGATGCTCAAGTTGGTATAAATACTTTATTAATAGGCGTTTAACATAATAAAATATTTCTATTTTCATTGACTTGAATCCATATATTTGATTTGTAATTTTAAAAATTATCACAATCATGAAAAAACTATTATTTATTGCTATGATTGGTATAGCAGGTTTTGTAAGTGCAAAAGGAAATGTGGAGAAAGTAAATTCTAAAACAAAAGAAGTTAGGGTTGCTAAAAGCACTAAAAAATCTAAGAAAAAACTTCAAATGCAATGTGGAACATTTCAGGCAAGCTGTACATCTGCTTATACTTGTCAGGATTGGAGTGCTGATCAATGGATAGAGTGGGCAGAAAAAATTCAGGATAATTATTGTCAACTATAATTTATCAGTCACAAGTTAGTCATTTCTTTGAGCTCAATAGGAAAGAAGTGTTGACTATTAATCAAAATAATCGTTCAAATAATAAACCTTGTTTGAACGGTTATTATTTTCACAAAAAACAGCAATGAATTTCACAAAGAAACAAACCTTAACAATTTTATTTTTATTTTTTTTCTCTTTTTTGTTTTCTCAAACAGCTACTGGTGATTCATTAAGAGGAGAATTTACCTATTTACTTCAATATAAACCTAATACTCTAAATCGAGATAACGTTTACAAAGAACTTTTTACCATGCAAATAAGTGATAAACGTGCTTTTTTTATTAGTGAAAACAGGTTGAAATTTGACTCTCTTTTCATGGAGCAGTATAATAAAAATAGGAGTAATTTTAATATTGATATGAGAGGGTTGCCTTCATCAAAATTTAAGTTTTTAATTATCCAAACAACTGATAATTCTGAATTTTATGAGTCAGTTGGAACTGCTCTACTATCTTATAATACCCCTGTAATTCGTGACTGGAAATTGATTGATGAAACCAAAGTAATTAATTCTTTTCATTGTAAAAAAGCAGAGGTTCATTATAAAGGAAGAGATTGGACAGCTTGGTATTCAATGGAAATTCCTTTTCCTTATGGACCATACAAATTTAGTGGTCTTCCAGGCTTAATTGTTAAAATAACAGATAAGACAGGGGATTATGATTTTGAACTTGTAAAATCGTTATCAAGTGCTAAGTTGAAGGGAAGAATAATAACAGTAAATAAAAGACATTATCAAAATGCTAAGTTAGTCACAAAAAAAGAGTTAATTCAAGCAACAACAAATTACAGAGACAATATTAAATATGAATTAGAAAAAATGGGAACTGTATTTTCAGAGGGGCAAAGCAGACAAAAAATAAGTGAAACAGAGAAAAAAGGTTATAACCCTATTGAATTAGAGTAATGAAAATTTATTTTCTTAACACTTTTTTTAACCAGGAAAGCATTGTACATAAATTCAAGTATATTTTAAGCATTTAAAAGCTGCTAAAAAAGTGTCTGGAACTTAATTTGCTATTTGTTTTCAGTAAATAATTGATAGTCAATTATTTAATTTGCTATATGGTGACTTTATGTTATTACTAAGTATTTCAAGATAAAAAATTCCCTCCAAATTGTTGAGGGAATTATTTTGTCTAACAAGTCGTAGAAGGTTGATGTCTGTTTCTGAATTAATAAAGAGTTTTTATCAGTAATTTACACTTTTCATGTAAGACAACCATCAATTCATTTTTTCTTCTAATTCCCGCTTCAAAGTAGAAATCCGTTCATCTTTATCATGATGATGCCAGCCCGGAGCATTGAATATATACCCCAATTTCGCTTTCCATGAAGGTGCATTCCGGACATCCTTTATCATATTTCCAAACTCATCAAAGACGATATGAAAAACATTATAAGTATGAATGTTATGATAGATTCCGTAATCCGTCGTTTTCTTTTCTTCCGCTTTGTACGTGCCGAAAAGATGATCCCAAATCATCAAAATGCCTCCATAGTTATTATCTAAATCCTCAATTTTTCGGGAATGATGCACCCGATGGTTGGATGGAGAATTGAATACTTTATCGAACCACCCTAATTTTCCAATAGCATTGGTATGCGGCCAAAATTGAAAAATCAGGTTAAACTGATGCATCATAGCCATCATAATAGGATGAAAACCAATAATGATAAAAGGGATATACCAAATGTCCCGATATATAATTTCAAACCATCCCTGACGCAGTGCAATAGCAAGACTTAAATGAGTAGCCGAGTGATGATTGACATGACCTGTCCAGAATAATCTGATTTTATGACTCAACCGATGATGCCAGTAAAAGCCAAAATCCTGAACAATCATAACCAATAACCAAAGCCACCAGTGATCTGCATGCCATTGTAAAGTGAAGAATTTATTGAAATCTTTGATCCCGAAAATATCAGTAAGCCTAAAATGATTGTAAATCCAAAAAAAGTAGGATAATGATATAGCTTTCATCCCAAAGTCTAACATTACTGCCCCTATCCCCAATCCGATACTCGATACATTATCTTTGATGAGTTTTTTGGTGAATACTTTTTGAGGAATCTGATACAAAAATATTTCCCCTACTATCAACAAGATAAACACAGGAATAAAATAAGTAACAGGATCAGTAAAATCCAATGGACAGAATAGAGCAATATTATGAAAAAACCGGTTATCTTTTCTTTTCATAAGTCTTGATTTTATCGGATAATTCTGTTCTTTTTTTCAAGACCAACCACTCCCAGCACCAACATCAATTGGGCTAAAACATAAGTAATCATCACAACAAGTTCTTTCCCAATACTGCGCTGTACGAATATATTAATGGCCAATACGGAATCTGATATTACAAACAAAACAGCTCCCAGGATTAATAATAAAGAATAAGTTCTGATACTAAAATACAGCATCGTAGCAATGGTAATTCCGTAAATTAACACGGGTATCTTCATTTCGTTTAAATAAGGATATATATAGTAAATAAATGAACCTAAATAAAGCAAAACAAAGGGAAGCCAACTCCATGCATTTTTCTTTTCAATCTTAAAAAAATAAGCTATGTAACAAATATGAGCCAACAAAAAGCTTCCCAAACCGGGCATAAATCCCCATCCAAATAACAAAAACACATCACCCAAAAAGCTTAAAATTAATCCAGATAAAAACCATTGGTTGATCCGACATACGTTTTGCTTAGAATAAGTAAAATAAAACCAGATAATAACAGGTAACAACAGTGTCTTGGTAAAAAACCGCCAGGAACTATGATCCATAGCAATAAATACTAAATCAAATGCAAAAACAATGGACAGAAGGACTAATAACAATTTGATATTGAAAGATTTTATCATGGTATTATTTTATTGCAATTTTTTAATTATCTTTTTACTTGTTACAACATGGATATATCTCAGGTTTGTATCAAGTTGTTCTATATGTGATACTTAGCTCAGATTGTTAAATTACAAATAAAATGAAGATAAAATACCTTTGATATATAAAAATACAATGCATCACACTTTAGTTTATTTTCTATTTTAGAAATCGACTATTATTAGAAGTATTATTTAAGTTTATGCAGTTTAATTACATCTTTTCCAAAGTAATTTTCGAATTTTTTGGAAAATTCTTATCCTTGAACTTTAGGATTGTATGACGACTATCAAAAGCAATGATCTCAAGAAAGGATTTAGAAATTAAAAATTATTGCTAGATTTCCAGTCAGCTATATCTCCGGGTAGCTTGGTCTGGATTTTGTATTCAGGTTTGAAAATAACTAATAACCAGAACATGTAATAAGTTAGAGTTTATTATTATGAATTTGTTATGATAATCAATGAAAATTTTTTACTGGAGCTCAATGTAGAATATAGTAGCTTTTTTTCTAAAGAAGCCATATACAATAAAGATGGCTCCCGTCTTTATTTTTTCCAAATTAAAAACAGTAGAGTTGGATTAATGGTTTATCAGAAGGGTGATATTGGGTACAATAGCCTTGCAATAGGAAAGCTGAAGAAATCCAACGTCACATTCAATAATAAGACAACAGATCATAACTCATATTAAAAAACGAAATTATCTCAATCTAAAACGTTATCAATATGCTTTGGACTGTATGTATTTTGTGTATGACTATCTTAGGACTGATGTTTGTGTTGAAAAAATTTAATCAGCCTTATCTTATTGCTTATATTATTGCCGGGGTGTTATTAGGTCCTTATGTACTAAAGCTATTTAACAAACCGGAAGAAATAGAAACGATTGGCGAAATAGGAATATTACTGCTGATGTTTTTTATCGGAGTGGAAATTAATATTCCCAATAAAAAGAGCCTTATCATTAAGCCCTTATTGGCTCAGGGGATGAAAATACTCTTAAGTTTTATATTTGCGTATTTTGTGGGTAAGTTACTCCATCTGAATCTTGAAAGTGTGCTCCTCATCGCCATTCTGTTTATGTTCAATAGTACTGCAGTTGTAGTTGAGTTTCTGAAGAAGCATGGAACCCTGCATACTGCCTTTGGAATTATTATCCTCAATATTTTGTTATTACAGGATCTTCTTCTGGCTCCGGTGCTCACTGTGTTGAAATTCTGGAATAGCAAAGATTTCAGTATATGGAATATGATGCTTCCCATTGCCATATGTCTTGGTATTTTTTTGATATTCCGGAAAATCAGACATCTGAAGGAAATCAAATTGTCAAGTACATTCCTTGAAAATGACCATGAGCTGCAGGTATTTTCCGGCTTATTGATCTGTCTCGGCTTTGGTCTTATAGCAGAAACGGTCGGAATGAGTGCGGCACTGGGAAGTTTTATTGCGGGGGTCTTAGTCGGAAAAATTCAGGCATTTCGATGGCTGGAACATTCTCTTCTTCCATTTAAGGTTTTCTTTGTGGCACTGTTTTTTGTATCCATTGGTTTACGGCTGGACATCAATTATCTGTTATCCAATTATAAGCTTATCACGATAGGAACTTTAATTGTACTGATAAGCAACAGTATTATGTCGGCTCTCTTTTTCAGAATGCTGAATTTTAAATGGCAGGATAGTTTTTATGGAGGTGCTTTACTTTCTCAAACAGGTGAATTTGGAATACTGGCTATTTCGATTGCTTACAAAACCGGCATGGTAGAGTACGATCTCTATAAAGCCGGGCTGGGTATTACCTGCTTATCCCTTTTATTGTCCACAATATGGATAAGTTGCGGTACATTTTTCAGGTTTCGTAAAAAAAATTGTATTTAGAATAAAGAATAAAAAAACATACGGATGGCGAATGTTCTCAGTACCATGATTTTGTGTCAGTGGTGCTGAAAAAATGACAGAAAACCGGAAAAAATTTCACACTTAATCAAATGGTATTTTTTTTGTAATTTTTGATGTACAGCTGGCCAGCTGACGTGTTTTTAATGATTGTTAAACTTAATTAAAATGATTACAATGAATAATCTAATAAGAAGAAACGGAAACAGCAACCTGGGCTTTTCAAATGTCTTTGATGATTTTTTTGGTCGTGAACTTTTTAACTGGGGCAATAACAATTACTCATCTACCAGTACAACCGTACCATCGGTAAATATAAAGGAGAATGGAGATGCTTACGAAGTTCAGGTCGCAGCACCAGGTATGAATAAAAATGATTTTCAGATCAGGCTGGATGGTAACCTGCTTACCATTTCATCAACGAAGGAAGATCGTAAAGAGTCAAAAGATGACAATTTCACACGAAGAGAGTTCAGTTACCAATCCTTCCAGAGAAGTTTTGAGCTTCCAAAAGATGTGGTGGATCAGGATAACATTAATGCAAAATATGAAAATGGCCTTTTAATGTTAACCATCCCGAAAAAAGAAGATGCGAAGCAGAAACCTCCAAGAATGATTGAAATATCATAGAAAAATTATAAAAAAATTGGCTACTAAAAAGTAGCCAATTTTTTTATAATTTTTAAAAGGGCAGATTAACTTAAATCTTTGAATCGAATGATTCACGGTCTTTAATTGTAGCATATCCTGTGACTGCCAGAAAATCTATTCTATCCAAAAATGCCCTGCAGAATACGTTTGGGCTTTCCCTGCCACAATTACTCTTTCATTTTTATTTTCACAATAGAGCTGGCCGCCTCTTTCAGAGATCTGGCGGGCAAAAAGCTTATCCTTCCCTAATCTTGATGACCAGAAGGGAATCAGTGAACAGTGTGCAGAGCCTGTAACAGGATCTTCAAGAATAGAAGACTGCGGGGTAAAGTATCTTGATACAAAATCACTGTCAGTGCCTGCTGATGTCACGATAACACCGCCCGGGTCTAGGTTGATAAGGTCAAAAACGGATCTTTCAATGTTGATATTTTTTACATCTTCTTCAGAATCGTATACCAGAACATAATCTCTTGCTTTGAAAACTTCCTTAGGCTGTATATTAAGTGATCTGGATATGATTTCCGGAAGAGTAGAGGCTTCGGGCATTCTGGAAGGAAAATCCATATAATAAACTCCATCTTTTACATCTACTGTCAGGTCACCACTTTTTGTTTCAAAAATGATTCTATCATGCTGATAATTGAGGATGGAAACAAGACAATGAGCGGTAGCTAGGGTAGCATGTCCACATAAATCCATCTCTATTTCAGGGGTAAACCATCTCAGATGAACACGATCTCCATTGTCAATAAAGAAAGCGGTTTCTGCTACTGCATTTTCACGGGCTATTTTTAAAAGGATTTCATCGGGTAACCAGGTTTTTAATGGAACAACACATGCCGGATTTCCATGGAAAACAGATTCTGTAAAAGCATCTATCTGATATAATTCTAACTTCATAGGTTGTAAAAATTTTGTAAACTATAAAGATAATCCATTTTCATCAGGAAGTTCTCCGATATTTCTGAAAAAATTATTTCAGATTCTATTTTTATACAAATAAATAATGAGTTTTTATGGTCCTGTTTTGTAATAATTTTTCCACATCCGGGTGGCAATTTTCTTACAGATGTTTTTCAGGAAAAGCTTTCGGAAAATTTAGTTTTGTACTAAATAAAAACGGGAAACAGTGAAAAAATATAATCATAATTTTCTTCATTCAAGTCTTTCGGGAATACCCATGGCTGAAGTCTTCAATCTTTTGAAAAGACTCTGAATCTGCAATTGTTTTCCTAAGATTTCACTTCATTAATAACTCATAATCAAATAATAATGTTTAAAAACTTTACTACATTATCAGTAGCAGTGGCTTTGCTCTCTTACGGTATTGTGTCTGCTCAAAGTGTCGGAATCAATACAGCTCAACCAGGTTCAACACTGGACGTGAACGGATCATTAGCTGCAAAATACAGCACTGTTACTGCCGCAGCGTATACACTGTCTTCTGCGGATTTTCATATCTCGTATAACGGAACGGGCAATGCTGTTTTTACCTTACCGACAGCAATATCCGGTGCAGGTAATTTCAAAGGACGTATGTATACGATCAGAAATAATACCGCTTTTACCATTACAATAAATCCTTCAGCTTCAGAAACAATTAATGGTAATGCAAGTATGGCAATAGGTCCTAACCAGAGCCTTCAGCTGATCAGTACAGGTCTTACGGGAGCTGCTTCTACATGGGATATTTCAGGAAGTGCAAATGTAACGGCAAGCAACGGGCTTACAGCCATAGGGCAGGATGTGAGGCTTGGCGGTACACTTTTACAGAATACAGCGATTGATTATTTAGATAAAGCCTTGTATTTCAGGAGCAATGTAGATGGTGCAGGACTTACATCCATCAGCAACACGAATTCCGGGACTAATGCTTCCGCTCTTCTAAGGCTCACTAATGATGTGGGAAGTTCTATGGATATGTTCCTGAACTCTTCCACGAAAACAATAGAAGGTGGAGCTAATGCAGGAGTCATAAACAATATAGGAGGAGCGCTGACGATCGCGGGAAATAATAATGTTGCCCAGTTGAAACTCAGCCAGGCCAATGGAGGTGATTATCTTTTTAATGGGGACAGAAAGCTTAACTTCAATGGAAACGGTGATATTACAGCTTTTGGGGCTGCCGGTAATTCTGTGAATGCTTTCAATGGTCTTCTTACCTTAAAGGGAAACAGCAATAATCCTGCATTTGCCCAGGTAACGGTTGGTACTACAGGTCTTAGATACTATTATGGTAACAGCGCTAACAGTATGCTTGATATTGATGGTAATGGAGATATCAATATGAACAGACCGGAAGTTAGCGGTATTGGAGGAAATAAAGTGGCGGCCACCAAAGGACACCTTGATTTAAGCGGATACAACACACTGAATGGATCTGTAACCCAGATTTATCTTGGGGCGGAAGGTTTCAAATATAGTTATAACGGAAGTACAAAAGTAACGATTGACGGTAACGGGTTGGTGAGTGCTGCAGGTGGTTTTGTCAATACTTCGGATATGCGTTTAAAAACTCAGGTTAAAGAAATAGGATATGGTCTTAGTACCATTATGGCATTGCAGCCGAAACAATACGAGCTGTCTGCCAATAATCAGATTAAAGAAGGTAAGCCGGCTGTGAATCCGGCACAGAAGACTCAGCATAAAATAGGATTTCTGGCACAGGATCTTTATAAACTAATTCCTGAAGCCGTCTTTAAACCAAAAGATGATACCAGAGAGGCCTGGGCTGTTGACTATGCTTCACTTGTTCCTGCCCTTACAAAAGCTATTCAGGATCAGCAGGCTGAAATAGAAGAGCAGAAAACTAAGATCAAAAAGATGGAAACAGAAATGGAAACCATCAAAAAGAAACTGGGATTGTAATAAACAGGTACAATATTTTGGACTTAAAGTTATTGCATTTCCGATTCTAAGAACACACACACAGTAAAAAGAAAATACCTATCCTTTTGGAAAACTATTTTAATAAAGCATTCCCTCGGCTTTTATTAAAATATTCCGCGATTTAGGGTTTGAAATTCCCAAATTTTTTATTTTCCCATACGTCGCAAAAGCCTGCAGATAGCAGGCTTTTGTATTAATGAATATGGTTTACTAATAATCTTATTTCAGGTTTTTCTTAAAAAAACATCCAGCTTATCGAAAGGAATAATGTCTGTTTTGTCGTAAAGATCTATGTACAGCGTCAGGAATGATTATTAACTCCTTCGTATTCTAACTAATTTTCCCGGTATAGGATAGATCAAAAGGCCAGTATAAGCCAGTATAATAAGTCCACTTTCTGCCATGTGATTGGTATAGGGATCGGATAATTGCTCATTCACTGTCCCGAAAGGTTCGCTCATGGGAGATTATTTTTGATGGTTGTCATTGTTCTTCATTACTGTAATTCATTATATTAGCTTCTTAAAGTATATAATTTGCATTAAGGATATATAACTCTAAGGTGCAGCGATGTATTTTCATAGAAAAACATTAACCACAAAGAATTTAATCATGAAGCAGACTGTTCTTACAGCATTCTTTCTCTTGTTTGTATTAGGTGCAAAAGCACAAAAACAATCTATCCCCCCTGATACAATTTCTGTTTATTTCGATGAGCTGAAGACAGCTTCGAAAAAGAATATCGGACTTTGGAACAAAGATTTATATGGTCCTATGATTTTAATCGATCCGAAAACCAGAGAGTTTTTTGCCAGCGAGCCGGATTCGGAGGGAATACTGAAATATAATGGTACTCTCTATTCTGGAGTTTTACCTGCCACAGTCAACATTGCAAATACCGCTATCAATTGGGGCGGAAAAAGATGGGCAATGATCATGCTCCCGCTTTCTCAAAATAAAGAAAACAGGATTAATCTTTTGGCTCATGAGTCTTTTCACCGTATTCAGCCTTCATTGGGGTTTAGTCTTAACAATGCAGAAAATAACCATCTGGATCAGAAAGAGGGCAGAATTTACCTTCGTCTCGAATTGGAAGCGCTAAGGCAGGCAGTCCGCTCAAATTCAGAAAAAGAAATAAAGCGGCATCTCACCAATGCATTGATCTTTAGGAAATACAGGAATACACTTTACAAAGGTTCAGAAACTACAGAAAACCTGCTGGAACTGAATGAGGGAATTGCTGAGTTTACAGGGCTCATTGTGAGTGGCAGAAATAAAGATCAGACAAGATCATATTTTTTAAATGGCATAGAAGGTTTTATGAAAAATCCCACATTTGTACGTTCATTTGCTTATTACACCACACCTGTTTATGGGTATCTGCTGTATCATAAAGATCCGGGCTGGAACAAAAAAATTGATTCAAAAACAGACCTGACCGGTTATTTCATTAAAGCATTCGATATACGGATTCAGACTGACCTGCAAAAAGCAGTTGAAAAGCTATCTGACAATTATACTGGTACATCAATTATAAAGCAGGAAACCGATAGAGAAGAACAAACAAAAAAGCGTATTGCCGAATACAAACTGAAATTTATTCAACAGCCTCACTTTGAAATCAAATTTGAAAAAATGAATGTTTCCTTTGATCCGAGAAATATTATGCCTGTAGAAGATCTAGGGACAGTATATCCCAATATCCGGATTACTGATTTGTGGGGTATTCTTACGGTTGAAACCGGAGCATTGATGAGCCCCAGCTGGGATAAAATTTCAATATCAAATCCAGTGAAAACTGAAAATAAAAAAGTATCAGGGGATGGGTGGATTCTTGAACTGACAGACGGCTATACCATAGCTAAAGATGAAGACAATGGAAATTATAAATTGATTAAGAACTGATATCCATAAAAAAGCATCACTATTTAGGTGATGCTTCTTATTTTGTAATGAAATTAATGATACCATTTCTTTTTCAAGAATAAACTGGCTTTTACCAAGAGTATTAACACAGGAACCTCTACCAATGGACCAATCACCCCTACAAATGCCTGCGGCGAATGAATGCCAAAGACCGAGATGGCCACAGCAATAGCCAGTTCAAAATTATTTCCGGTGGCGGTAAAGGCTATAGATGCATTTTTATCATAAGGGATTTTTAATGTTTTATTGATGATAAAACTTACAAAAAACATCAGGACAAAATAGATCACCAATGGGATTGCTACCTTAATGACATCCATTGGTAACTCCAGTATTTTAGACCCTTTTAAGCTAAACATCAGTACGATGGTAAATAATAAAGCATACAATGTTACAGGAGATATTTTAGGAACAAATTTCCTGTTGTACCAGTCTGCACCTTTTGATTGAATCAGAAAGTATCGGGTGAGAAAACCTGCCAGAAAAGGAATTCCCAGGTAGATGAGCACACTTTCTGTAATGTCTTTCATAGAAACATTCACATTAAAACTTGCCAGACCAAGTTGAGTAGGAAGTACATTGATAAACAGCCAAACCAGAAAACTGTAAGTGAACACCTGAAAGATGCTGTTTAAAGCCACCAATAATGCTGCATATTCTCTGTTGCCTTTGGCAAGATCATTCCAGACAATAACCATAGCGATACATCTGGCCAGCCCAATGAGTATTAAGCCTGACATATAATCCGGTTCATGCCTTAAAAAAATGATCGCAAGACCAAACATCAAAACCGGGCCAATAATCCAGTTTAGCAATAAAGAAATGCTGATTACTTTTTTATCTTTAAAAACCAATGGCAGAAGAGTATAGTCAACCTTGGCCAATGGCGGATACATCATCAAAATGAGTCCGATGGCCAGAGGAATATTGGTAGTTCCTACAGACTGAGAATTGATGAAACCAGGAATAGCAGGGAAAAAATGTCCCAAAGCAATCCCTATCCCCATAGCCATAAAGATCCATAAGGTAAGATAACGGTCAAGAAATTTTAATCTGGGCTGCATGATTATCTTTTTATTTTAGAAAAAACATAAAACATTTCTGCTGCAATTTGTAAGCTTCTTTCAGCATATACAGCTGTTTGTTCCGGGGTGTGATCTGAAACCTTAGGATCTTCAAACGTGATCGGAATTCTCTTTTCCGCACCGGGAATAAAAGGACATCCGCCATCTGCCTGCGAGCAGGTCATAATCGCTGCAAAACCGGATACAGGATTGAACGGACTATCATATTTTTTAGAAAAGCCAATGATCGGAAGGCTGTTATCATCATATTTTACAGCATATACAGGATTGGTAGTATCGGCAATGCTGAAAACTGAAAAACCTTGTTCTGCTAAAACTTCTGCGATCTTAGGAAACAATGCCGTTGTTTCTGTTCCTCCGGAATAGCAACGGACTTCCGGAATTGTAAAGAAAGAAGCCGCTGCCTGTGCCCATATCTGTGCCAGATGGCTTCGTCTTGAATTGTGAGTGCAGATAAAATTCAGGTTGATTTCCTGTTTATCATCCACTTTTTGCTGGATAAAGCTGATCAATGGTTCAAGAACCTCTTTTCTATCGCTATCTGTATTTTCCCATTTCAGAGATTGAATCGTGTTTAATAATTCCTTATACATAAGATTTTAATAAAATTAATTAGCAGCATCCTGATCCCGGAGTACAGGCTGATGTTGGGTTTACAGATAGTTCAGACAGGTTTTTCTTTTGTTTTTCGGAAGGAATTCCGCAGGCTTCCTGAGCAAGGCAGGCTGTTGTTTTGTTTTTCAGGATGAAGTTTTTCCCGTTAAATTCAAGGTCATATTTTCCAATGGTTTCTCCCTGATATTCAACTTCAATTTCGCTATCTTCTATCCCGAGTCTTTCTTCAGAAAGCTGAATGATATGAAGCAGTTTTCCAGGTTTTAAACGATGCTCATAATCGTTGGCATCCCAGAGCTGGAAGTTGACCACTTTTTCATTTCTGATTACGCCGCCGCAATCGATGAAGTTTTTAATAATCTGTCCCACTTCCGTTACATGGAAATGTTCAGGAACAAAATGTCCGTTTTCCAATTGAAATTCTACATTTTCCAGGGTAGAAAGAATTTCTTTAATTTCTGATAATCTCATAGTAGATTAAAATTTAGTGTTATAATTTTCTAGTGTTATATTGCAATATTACGATGTTTTTGTTCAAAAAAATGCCTTAACAGCATTGTTTTATACTAACATCCTGATTAAAAAACAGGTTGAATTCATTTTGAAACTGTTTCCAGTTGCTTTCATTAATGCAGTAGCATACAGATTTTCCTTCAATGGAACCTTTGATAATTCCAATATTCTTCAGCTCTTTTAAATGTTGGGAAATGGTAGCCTGAGCCAATCCAAGTTCTTCAACAAGATCATTACAGATACATGCTTTTTGATTAATGATATACTGTAAAATAGCGATTCTTGCCGGATGTCCCAAAACTTTAAGCAGAGAAGCCAGCTTATTTTGCTCGTCAGTATAAATTTCTGTTTTAGTAACTCCCATTGTTGTAATTTTATATTGCAATATTACGATGATAAATTAATATAACCATGAAAAAACTTATTAATTTCAGATAAATAAAATTAAATTATTGAATTTCAGCATATTAAAATTGTTTTGTTATGAATGATACAGTTGTAAATCAAAAAAGATGAAGCTTGTTTCCGCTTCATCTTTTGATTTGTTGTTACGGTAAACTAATCTTTTTACCTTGTTCCGGGAAGATATAATTTACTTTTAGAGGATTGTTTTTCAGTAGCTCTTTTTTGATAAGTTCTGGATTATCACCTGTCGGTTTTCTGTGCGTAACTACTATATTAAGGCCTTCAAGGCTGCTTTGTCCTGTCTTTTCTTTGAGTTTGCTCAATTCCTCAATCAGCAGATTCGGAGTAAGGTGCCCGAACAGCAGATGTTCTGGCTGACTGTTGGGGAAAGAAACTTCAATTAATATCGTGTTGAGCTGTCTTTTTTTAACAAGTGGAGCTGTCCTATTCCAAAGTTGATCCAGACGGTCAGATTTTTCTATACGGTCTGCACCGGTATCTCCAAGATAAAGCAGATAATGATTTTCTCTTCTTACCAATGCGGCACTGCTTTTATATGGATTTACGTGGCTCAGTTCATAGCCTGTTATAAAAAAAGGTGTTTTAGGCGCTGGAATCTCAGTTCCTTCCTGGAGTTCATTATAATGGTATTTTCCAAGGATTGGTTTTTGTCCCTGATCTGCAAAATTGATCCAGGTATCTGTAATAAAGTAATGATTCTGTAAAATCTGAATCACAGGAGCTATGGCGAAAATATCTTTCTTGGAATCAGCCGGAGAATTGATGATAAGCCCTGACAAATGATCGAGATGACCGTGGGATACAAAATATCCTTTGATCTGATCTTTTAAAACCGTTTCTGCTGATCCTTCAAGACTTTTCAGTTCAATCGCTTTTCGTATTCCGGCATTTACGCTACCGGCATCCAGGCAGAGAAATGCATTGTCTTTTGGAGCGCCTACCAGATAGGCTGATAAATTGTCTTCGTGCTCACCACCATATATTCCTAAGGGGATTACATCAAAATTTTGTGCCTGGCAAACAATATTCAGAAGAACCAATAAAGAAAGTGCTGTTTTTTTCATAATACGTATAATAGAAAACCATCTTTTTCGGGATGGACAGAGCAAATTTACGCTATTTTTTGACGACTGAAGCCGTCTATCAGTAAAGCCTGCTGAAATGAGCAGGCTTTATTCTTACGATTATTTTATTGAGGTTGTTGCTGGGTGACACAATGCACCATTCCTCCATTGGCGAATAAATTACGGCAATCGATTCCAACTACCTGTTTACCAGGATAGAGCTGTTGGATGATGTTGTTGGCAACCGCATCATTCGGGTCATTATAATTAGGAACCAATACACGGTTATTGGCAATATAATAATTGATGTATGAAGCGCGGCCCACATTTTTCCCGTAAGTAGTGATCACATCATTTCTTGTTAAAGGTACTTTTACAAACTGATAGGCAGCTCCGGTTTTTGTGGTTGCATCATACAGTTTATCAATATCTCCATTGGGAACCTGCCAGTAGTTAAGATCGTCCGGATTCATTGTGATAATGGTAGATGAATTGGCAAATCGGGCAAACCCATCGATGTGCATGTCTGTGATATCCAGACCGGCTTTTCCATTCAGCCAGATAAATTTGGTTACTCCGAGGTTTTTAGTAAATATGGCTTCTGCCTGTTGTTGCGTCATTCCCGGATTTCTGTTATTATTCAGAATAGAACTTTTACAAGCCATCAACACTCCGTTTCCGTCAATTTCCACACTTCCTCCTTCATTGATCATGACTGAATTAAGATTGATTTTTGGTATATTGGTATCGGCTGCTATTTTTGAAGGTATTACGTTACATTTGCTGTAATCGGCTTTGTTTCCCCAGCCGTTAAATCCCCAGTCCTGAATGAATAACTGTCCGTTCTGATCTTTTACATAAATAGGACCGTTATCCCTTACCCAGAAATCATCCGTTGGATAAATTTTGAAGTTGATATTGGTGAGAGAAACTCCAGCATTGTTGAGCAGGCCTATAATACGATTCTTTTCTGCACCGTCATAAGCAATAATGTGAACTTTTTCACTTTGTACAAGTTCTTTAGTCATGGCTACCCAGGTGGCGTCCAGACGGTTTCTGTAGGTAGTTCCATATTGATACTGATGTGGCCACTGAAGCCAGGTTCCTTCATGGGGAGCTGATTCTTCAGGCATTTTGTAAACAATGGTTTCCGGATTTACCGTACCCGGTAATTCTGTTAAGTCCGCTGATGAGCAGGATAATAGAAGAAGAGGTAATAATGGGAACATGATTTTCTTTTTTTGCATAACTGATCTATTTTTAACAGAGCAAAATTAGATCGATTGTTTTTCTTAAAGTTGTCCCAAATTGACAACTTACTTCAAAGGTAATAAAATATAGGTCAGTTGTTTTTCCTGATCATCTTCGTTTTCAGCATGATTTTCATACTTTTCAATGATAGGAGTGTGTGAAAACTCAAGACCTGAATTGAAAATCCAGCGTGAATAGATCTTCGTATACGTGTCGTCTATTGTTTCGTAGCTTCCATGATGGGTAAAACGGGCATATTTACCTCCGAATATCATTTTTGAAGGTAGCTTTTTATTTCCGGACTGAACGGATGAGCATGCATCATAGCGGCAGTTGATTTCTGTTTTTATTAATGGTTCATCGGCTATAACTCCAAAATATTCTATCCCGGAGTCAGGGAAATCATTTTCCATGAACTTTTCCCACAGCACTTCAATCTCTTCATTGTTATAATAGGTGGTCATGCTCTGATAATATACCTGCATAGGCTTCAGATATACAATTTCGGGTTCCAGTAAGACTTCTGAGGTAACAGGGATGATGGCATCTCCACAAAGAAGTTGTTCCTTACTTTGTTTTGCAGCTTTAGGAGAAATCCCAAAATGTTGTTTAAAGGCTTTTGAAAAGGAAGCGATATTGGCAAAACCCACTTCAATGGCAATGGAGGTGAGATTTTCCTGAGTATAAAGAATCCGTTTATAGGCATTTTCTACCTTCAGCCTCTGTTGGAACGCACCTATTGTTTCCCCACAGCTGTACTTGAAAATGCGCTGGATATTCCGGTAAGAATAATGAGAAATGTCTTCCAGTTCCTTTACAGAAACAGGCTGATCATAATTCTTTTCCATGAAATTGATAACTCTGTAAATACAATTCAGGTTGTCTTCCATAAGCATTGAAATTGTCCGAAACTGGTGGTATGAAATAAATTACAAATAAAAGAAATAAAAAAAATATCTTGACAATATCGTATTTTAGCTTTCGGCAAAAATAGCTTTTAAAAAAAATAAATTTTACCGCTTTAAAACAAAAAACCAAAAAATACATTCAATATGGAAAAGGATTTGTCAGAATTAACCGATCAGGAGCTGATAGAGAAAAAAAGAACTATCGAAGCCAGAAATGTTGTGAATGCTATCATCCTGGGAGTATTGGCTGGAATTTCTATTTATAGTACCATAACCAAAGGGATCAGTTTCACTACTTTCTTACCGATACTTCTTGCTTTTTTTGTGGCCAACAGCTGGAATAAAGGAAAGAAAGGCTTGAAAAGGGAAATGGACTCCAGAAATGTGAAGTAATGCAGGAGTTTAACAGAAAAACAGAAATTGGTGCTGTAGCCTATTTTCGGTATTGCATCAGAAATGGAGATGTAAAAGGAGCATTAAGCTGTTTTCATCCTGAAGCAGTCTACATAGACCGCGATGGAAGAGAATGGAGAGGACCTGAGCAGATAGAAAGGGCAATGAATGAGATTTGTCGCTTAAAACTGGATATTCAGGGTGAAACTCCGCATATCACTGTTGTAAATGATCTGGCGATGTGGCAGGATCAGTGGGAAATAACGGGAACTGCTCCTGATGGGCATTCTATTCATATGACAGGCAATACTTCCTGTATCATGAAAAGAAATGAAGAAGGAGAGTGGCTATGGTTGGTTGACAATCCTTTCGGTTCTGCTGTGCTTAAAAATGACAATCTGGTATAAAGTCTTTCAGAAACAAATAAAAAACCTTCAGCTGAACTGAAGGTTTTACTTTTATATTATTTTACTGATTTTAGTTGCGTAAGAATTGGCCGATCCCGGGAGAATCGAAAGTGAATGAATTCTGATTTTCAGATTTGTCAATTTTATTGCTGATCGTTAATGCCCAAAGCACCAGTTCTTTGCAGAAGTTCTGATCTTCTTTGCTCAATTCGGAAGCATTTTCTTCCACTACAGTTGTCAGAGGTTCTATCTTATCAAGTTTAGCATAGAATTCTTCATCCGTATCATTGTAATTAAGTTCTAAATGATTTTTGTTGAACCACCTGATCAGGTCAGTGTACGGTGTTTTAATCCCTTCTTTTTCCAGTTTTGAAATACGTGGGAACAGGCTTTCAAATTGGGTCATTACGGCTTTATCAATTAAGATTTTGGCTACGTAATCAGCACCTTCCTGTTCACCTTCATACACCAGTTCGATTTTCCCTGTGATTGATGGAATGATGGACATGAAGTCAAGCAGACGTACAGTAGTTCTCTCTGCTCCGGATTCAATTAAACGTAATTTGGCTGCTGCCATTAAATTTTCCATAGCACTGATGGTAAGACGGGCACTGACACCACTTTTCGCATCCACATATTCGCTGATACGGGCTGCAAAAGCAACTTCTTCCAGGAGATCTTTCGCCAGATCAGGAATCTGGATCTGTGCTTTATCTTCAGCAGAAATCAATGCTTCCTGTTCTGTAATTTGTCTTGCAAGAGCGATAGTTTTTGGATAATGGGTGAAAATCTGAGACCCGATCCTGTCTTTCAGCGGGGTTACAATACTTCCTCTGTTGGTATAGTCTTCCGGATTGGCTGTGAAAACAAACTGAATATCAAGCGGCATTCTCAGCTGGAATCCACGGATCTGAATATCTCCTTCCTGTAAAATATTAAACAGGGAAACCTGGATTCTGGCCTGCAGATCCGGCAATTCATTTAAAACAAAAATAGAACGGTTGGCACGTGGAATCATTCCGTAATGTAAAACACGTTCATCGGAATAGGGTAGTTTCAAGGTAGCGGCTTTAATAGGGTCTATATCACCAATTAAATCTGCAACATTCACATCGGGAGTAGCCAGTTTTTCGTAGAAACGATGAGAACGGTGTACCCACGAAATTGGAGTTTCATCTCCTAATTCAGCAAGCAGATCTTTGGCAAACTTTGAAATGGGATGAAAAGGACTGTCATTAATTTCTGATCCCTTTACGATAGGCATATATTCATCAAGCAGATCAACCATGCTTCTTGCAATTCTGGTTTTTGCCTGGCCGCGTAGTCCCAATAAATTGATGTGGTGGCCGGCGAGTATTGCTTTTTTCAATTGTGGAACTACCGTGTCTTCATACCCCCAAAGTCCTTTAAATACGGGTTCTTTAGCTTTAATTCTTTCAATTAAATTGGCTTGGATTTCCTCATTAATTGTTTTATGAGTATAGCCGGATTTTTTTAATTCTTTGAATGTAATATCGTTTTTCATTGTCTTGTAATACTATTTATCAGATCAGGTTTTTATTTTAAATCATTTAAATCTGATCTTTATATTCTTCTTATTCTGTTTTTCTCGTAATCTTCAAAAATCATCTGTCCTAAGCCTGATAGCCCGGTGAGGAATGCTTTTCCTTTGTTTTGAGCTGTGAATTCCTCCACAAACTGACGCAGATAAGGATCCTGAGCAATCATGAAGGTGGTGATAGGAATTTTCAGTTTTCTTGCCTGCGCTGCTCTGTTGAAACATTGGTTTACAATTTTTTCATCCAGACCAAAGCTGTTCATATAAAATTCACCACTAGGAAGCTGAATACAACTAGGTTTCCCATCGGTGATCATAAAAATCTGTTTGTTGGTATTTCTTTTTCTGCGGAGAATATCCATGGCCAGCTCAAGTCCGGCTACGGTATTGGTATGGTAAGGGCCTACCTTCAGATAGGGAAGGTCTTTGATCTTAATGGGCCAGGCTTCGTTACCAAAAACAATAATATCAATGGAATCTTTCGGATATTTACGCTTGATCAATTCCACGAGTGCCATGGCTACTTTTTTGGCTGGTGTAATTCGGTCCTCACCATATAAAATCATAGAGTGGCTGATGTCGATCATCAGGACGGTACTCATTTGTGCCTTGTGTTTTGTTTCCTCTACGATGAGGTCTTCTTCTGTCAGGCGAAGGTCTGAGATTCCGTTGTTGATCTGTGCATTTTTTAAACTTTCCGTCATATTCACGGCGGCAAGATCATCTCCGTATTGGAAGGAACGGTTTTCGCCATCTCTTTCATCCCCGATTCCTGTTTTGTTGGTCCTGTGATTTCCGGCTCCGTTTTTCTTCAGTTTTCCAAAAATCTGATCCAATGCATATTCACGAAGAGCGGCTTCAAGCTTCGGAGTTAATATATTTTTACCTTTTCCACTTCCTGTGTTGCCTTCTTCAGGATCTTCTTCCCTAATGTAGCCTCGTTTTTTCAGATCTTCTTTAAAATCCTGAAGGGTGTATTCATCACTGAAAATATCATATTCCTGATCAAGCATGTCCAGCCACTCGAAAGCTTCTTCAATATCTCCGGAGGTGTGGGTAAGCAAATCTTTGAAAACATCAAAGATGCGGTCAAAATGTGATAATTCCTCCGGCACATGTTTACTGAATATAAATCCTTTTCCTGGATTAAAATTTTTATCTGTCATAAGATGATAAAGAGGTTTTGCAGTTATTTGCTTTTGAATATTTCAGAAAATGTAATGAATTGTCTGAAGTATTCTTTATTTCGTTTTAAACTGAAAAGTTATGAAAATATCATCGCAAGATTTCCGTAGAAAAATAGAAAATACTAATGATGGTGATATGGAATAAGAATATAACAGCTTGTTGTTTGATAGAGCTTAAAAAGAATCTAAAATTAACTGCGGTAGTGAGTTACTGTCAAAATGGAAATAATAAAGCTCCGGATTATTCCGGAGCTTATTACACATCATCTTACTATTAATACATGGTTACCATCCTAAATAATATTCAGGATCTAACCAGTAGGGCCAGTCTAATTTAAAATGAGTCTGAAGCATTTTTTCTGCTTCACAGAAAGCACCTTCCACCCAGCCTTGCTGATCAGAATACGCTTCCCCGATAATATGAATCTGTTCATCCATCAACGGTTTTCTCATATAAGGCATCACATCTTTTACGGAGAAACCTGCTTTCCATGCATGATATCCTGCACCGTAAGGATCATCTGTCCAGTCTCTGAAATAGGTTACATATGGTTGAGGAATATCTACTCCGTGTAATTCTTTCAGCTGATTTATCAATTCATTCACCATGAATTCTGTAGCCTGAACATCGTCAAACTTATGCAATTCTTCCAATGAGGCAGATCTTGCAGCTCTTACTTTAAACAGCACTTTGTCATCAGAAAGTGCTTTCCAGAATGTTTCTGTTTCCATATCACCATAGCTTCCCAATAACATTGAGTTTTTAGTTTCAGTATCGGTACCGAAATAATAACATTGTCTCATAGGTAAGTCTGTAATAGAATGCCCGGAATCAATCCCCAGATCTCTCCACCACGGACCTTCAAAACCCATAAGGATTTTAAATGCAGGCTCCATGATGATGGAACGGATATTTTCGTTCAGTTTCTGGTGTCTGTTGGCATCAAAAAAGAAGTTATTCTGATCCAGAAGTTCAAGTGATTTTCTTGGCATACCCAATACGATTGAATTGGCATACACTTTCCATGTTTCGTTGCTTTGTATATTCAGGAAAGTTAATTCGTATTTATGGGTAGCGGTCAAATGATGATCTTTGGTGAAAGTAATCAGCTTGTTTTCAGACCAGATGCGTGCTCCTTCATATTCCATATAAGTGTTGGCTACTGCATAGGCAATACTGTCATAGCCTTCCTCAATGGTTTTGTAGGTAGTATCAGCAGAGAAATCTCCTACCATATACGGAAACGCTTCTGCAGAATTCCAGTTGATGGTATTGGAATAATATCCTCCGGCATTTGCTAAGAACTCATATCCTTCCTGAGAAACCTGGTCTTTGATTAAGTTCCAGAAACCGATATCGTTTACCAGGCGTTTGTCATAAGGAGAACCCGGGAAATTGTAAACCATTCTTGGTTTTATAGCATCCCAGTCTCGGCTGGTCAGTTTGAAAGTGTAATCATAACCATTAGGATCAGCAATAATCAGATCTTTATAGGTTGCAGCTACCCATGGGTCTGCCATTAAAACATTATATATAATTTTGTTGAATAACTGATCAGAGCTGAAACCTTCATCATTTTCATTCAGATAGTAGCGTGTAATCAGTTTATTGCCTTGTTTCTGTTCTTCTGTCCATGCATTCTGTTTGAAACGCTCTTTTCTGATGTACATCAACAGTTTGTCAGGGTCTCCCATATGGAAAGGAATAGGAGTCATTTTATCTTTCAGAACAGGGGTTCTTTTGCTCAGATCTGTTTCTTTCAATGGATAACCTTCAATCAGAGTTGTTACAATTTCCTGAGAAGTCAGATAACGCATTCCTCCGAGTTCACCCCAGAAATTCATTCCCGGCATCATGACAGATTCCAGTCTTCCTCCTAATTTGTCACTCATATCGAAGATCTGGACTTCATGACCTTTGTATTTTTGGTCTGCTACCAAGCGAAAGGCTGTATATAATCCGGAAGTTCCGGCACCGATAATGGCTACTTCTACTTTCAGATCGCGCTGCATTCCTGGATACAGCGGTGTATTTTTGTTGACGTTTTCTTGATTCATGCTTTTATAATTTTTAAAGGGCTAAGAAATATTTATATCCTAATCGGAAGGGAGTAATATCGAAATTTGTATGTCCATCCAAGGCAAGATCCGACATGATTTTTCCTAAGAAAGGAGTGAATTTGGCTGCCCATCCGGTAGCGTACACCACAATGTTTTTATGGTTGGGAACATAAGACGGAGCGAAATCAATCAGTAGTTCTTTATTAGGAATTGTACTCAAAGCGATAAGGCATGTTGAAGTATATTCCGGAACGATGCTGAGTCCGCTCATATGATTCTTAATCCATTCTGAAGTATAAGCCAGTTCCTGAGGATTGGGAATTAGTGTTCTGTCACTCGGTTCTTCCAAAGGTTTGATTACAAAATCCGGTGCTACACGAATGTATTCGGGATGATCCCATTCCACGGAAGGAAAGCCGTAGAATTGATTCCCGTTTTCTCCGCTTGCATTCTGAAATACAAACCATGTTGGATATTGTATCGTAGGGTCGGTCTTTTTAAAATAAGCAGAAGACATATTCCAGTAAGTGGCTTCTATTTTAAAATCAAGCAGATTGATCACACTGTTGATATAAGGTCCGGGAATGATGGCCAGTTTTTTAGCGATATAAATTCCGTTGGGTGTAGTAAGCTCAAAAAGATCACCGTTTTGTTTAATTTCAAGCACCGGAGAATCTTCTCTGAGTTCTACGGTTTCTTCCTTCTGACAAAGAGCTAAAAGTGTTTCAATAGTTGCTTTAAAATTGATACTGGCACCATCAGGTTGGAACAGGCCTGTATAATTATCCGGTAAATTTTTGAAATGGTACTGCTCTTCAATTTCCTTTGATGTTAAAGTCGTATAAGGAACTCCTAAAGCCTGTAATGCTTTTTCTGCCTCCGCAATATTTCCTTCAGTGGAGTGTACTTCAGGGTCTCCAAACCAAAGTGTTCCAACTTTATCCAGCAATTGGGCGTCTGTCTTTTTCTGTAATTCATCCCAATAAGGCTGTGCCTCTAAAGCCATTTGTACCATATATTCATCCGGATAAGGAATCCGGAACTGGCGTGATACTCCTGCAGAGCTGCCTAATTGATTCACAAAAGTATATTGTTCCAGTACTAAAGTCTTAGCCTGACGCTGACCGAGATGATAAGCTGTAGCCAGTCCTATTGCTCCTCCGCCAATGACGATTACGTCGTAGTTTTCTGTAATCATAGGTTATTTTGTTTTATGTTTTATAATCGTAAGAAGAAATACAGAAAACTAAAGACATCCATATGAAGGAATGAACCCTCATTACTAATTTTTAATACTCTCTGAATCTTATTTACTACGATAGTTTAAGTGTTGAGACCAATCTTCCGGTACATGTGAATATTCTGGTTTTCCATTGAATAGTGTCACGGTTAATAAGCCTTTCAAAGTAACAAAGAAGAGCATATATCTTCTTAGAGTGTTAATTACCAAATGTGGTATTGAGTAGAAATACGGAATGCCAGGAAATCCATATCCAGAAGGCTGTTTCAATAATTACAAGGTGGATATGGAATAAGTGGTCTATGAGTTATATGCTCATTTTTTTGACTTATTGTTTACTATTTGTAATAAAATGAACAGAAAAATAATATTTTACTGAGCCTCAACTTTTTGCAATTGATCTAAAAAAATAGATTTACATACATAAAACTGAATGTTTACAAAGCATTTTAATAGTAAAAAAAAATAAATTCTGTGAGTTTAATCAAATATTCATTATTATAAGAAGACAAAAATTACTTTAACTTTGCCAATTGAATGATATATGCATATTATGAAATTATTGAAAATAATGCTATATTGTTAAAGGCTAATATCTAATGGACTTATGTCATCAGGAAATTAATTTAACTGATAAACAAATATGAAAAATAAATTCTTAAATTTTAAATTGAGAAAACTTGTTCATTACTCTTTGATCCTTTGTATTTTACTGATACAGGTCATTATTGCCACATTTTTCTACAATGAATTTGTCAATGGGAAGAAGCTTAAGTTTATTAAAGATCAGCTTGAGGAAAGCCGTGCATTGGGAGGATTGACTGATAATTCCAGGAAAGATTTCATGGATGCACAGGATCATCTTCAAAAATACATGGCGACTCAGGATAATAATGATCTGCAGCTCTATTTCCAGTCATTGAGAAAGCTTAAGACTAATTTTGATAAAATTGGTGAATATGAAAATACAAGTCCGAGACTGAAAAAAAATCTGGCGCTTCGTAGCAAGGATACCTTAAAGACTGCAAAATTGAAGACATTGATAGATTCAGTGTACCAGACTTCTCTGAATCCACCGGCAAAAATTGAGGATAAGCACTATGAGCCTGCCAAGTATAAAAATGATTTTGAAGATTTCAAGATTCAAACCCGTACGTATGCGGATACGGTTAAAAAGAAAGGCTTTTTCGGGCGTTTAAAAGATGCGGTAACAGGGAAAGTAGATGTTCAGAAGGAGAGTACGGTGATTACGATGACCAATAATAAAACTATAGATCTTTCTCAGGTAAAATCCAAAATGGACAATACGATAAAATCTATAGACAAGCATTATGCAGCTGAAGTAAAGAAGGTTCAGCTCCTTGCAGCCATTAGTCAGAAAAATAACTTACAGTTTTACAGCAATTTCAGTAAACTGTTGGTGTACAGTAATAACTTAATAGAAGTATACGAAAATGCTATCAAAGATTTTAAATCTGAACTGGAAAGAGAATACAACGAACAGAGCTCGAATAATAACAAGATAAGGACTTATCTCGTATTGGGACTGATGATTCTGATGTTTATTGTTTCTATTCTGATCATGTATTTTACAAGAATGGCTTTTGTTTATGAACAAAAACTGGATGCAGCCAATAAGGAAATTAAAAAGAACCTTAATTTCAAAAACAGGATTTTGGGAATGTTAAGTCATGACTTGAGATCTCCTTTGAAAATCATCAATATTTTCATAGATAAAATTCAAAGATCTACTGAAGATGAAACGATAAAGGATTATCTTAAATCCATCAAGTTTACTAACAGCACTTTGCTTCTGCAATCTAACCAGATTCTGGAATACACTAAAAATGAAAATGCAGAAAAAGAACTTATAAAATCTGTTTTTAACCTTAAAGATGAGATCAGTTCTATTGTAAAGGTCATTACTCCTTATCTGGAAACGAGAAACAACAGGTTTGCGGTCACAGACAGAATCCCTGAAAATCTAGTAGTGTATTCGGATAATATCAGAATCAATCAGATTTTTATGAATATTCTGGGAAATGCCAACAAGTTTACAGAAAACGGACAGATTGATCTTGTATTGTCTACAGAATCCCTTGGAGACAATAAAATTACCCTGATCACAACAGTAGCAGATACCGGAGTAGGAATATCAGAAGCTGATCTCGGTAAAATTTTTGATCCTTATTATCAGGGAATGGTTTCTGATGAAGTGGATAATCTGGGAGCGGGACTTGGCCTTAATCTGGTAAAAGAAATTGTAGAACTTTTCGATGGCGATATATCTGTGGAAAGCAAATTGCATAAAGGAACTAAAGTGACATTCAGGATCAATTTAAATAGTAATAATAATGGAAACACCAATTCAAAATAAAGAGATTATATTCCTTCTGGCAGACGACCACAGTATTGTACGTCAGGGAATGGAAATTGTGATCAGTGATATTGTTCCTAACGCTAAAGTGTATCAGACTTCATCCCTACATCAGGTCTTGGAGCTCATAGAATCAAAAGGAATAGAGATGGCTATCATTGATGCCCATTTCCCGGACGGAAACAGTCTTCATATTTTACCGCAGATGAAAAGTGTAAATCCTGATATTAAAATTTTGATTTTTACAGGACTTGAAGAAGAGTTGCATGGTCTTAAATTCATCAAAGCCGGTGCTGATGGTTATCTGAGTAAACTGAGTGAAGAGGAAGAGGTAAGGGAAGCGATCACGGCCTTTATCGAGAAGGGAGAATATTTCTCTGCTCTTTTACGAAATCTATTGGTACAGTTTGTTTACAACCCGGATCTGATAAGTCCACTCAACATTTTAACCAAAAGAGAAATGGAGATTGCAGAACTTTATGCTGAAGGGTATGGAAACCTGGAAATTTCAAACAGTCTGAATATCAAACAAAATACAGTAAGCACAATCAAAAAGAATATTTTTGAAAAACTAAAGATCGAAAATATAGTTGAGCTGGTAGAGCTTGTCAAAACCCATCATAAACTATAGTGTTTCAGGATAATCACCACTTCAATGAGTCAGGATATTATATTTCATCGATAAATATCTATAAGTCGATCGATATGTATCGATGGGGTTTATAGGGAATTTTATTTGAGAATGTTGTTCCTTTGTACTATGAAATTTAAGTAATGAAAAAGCAACTGAGAAATGCTTTTTAACTTCTGAAGTTTCAAACACAAAAACAACAAATGATTATAACTATACAAATAATAAAACTGTAGTTATAGAAACACAAATGATGAAAAATTAATAAACACTGATGAAATTAGAAGTGTATGAATAACCTTAACCGGACTTCTTAAAAAAGCCAAATGATCAAAAAAAACACAAACACATATAGTGAGGTTCAGTGATAGGTTACATTACAAACACAAAAAGGAGGCATACAGCCTCCTTTTTGCGTTTTTTATCAAATGATAAACAAATGCTGCCATCGATGCTTTAGTTTTGCATCAAAAAAAGATGTCAGGAGAAAAAGACTTAGCGGTACTGATTCAGAATATGGAACCCGTATTGAATACCGGAGAATATGTATTTTGCACTGTTGAAAATTTAGACCAAATACCGGATATAGAAAAGACCCTGTTTTTTTTCCGGGAAAATGAAGCCGTTACCATTGTTTTGGAAAAAAATATTGCTGATGATTGGTCTTTAAAATATAATTATATTTCTTCCTGGATTACCTTGAATATTCACTCTTCTCTGGAAGCGGTAGGACTTACTGCAGCTTTTGCCAATGCTTTGAGAAAGGAGAATATTAGTTGTAACGTAGTGGCAGCTTATTTTCATGATCATATTTTTGTAGCAGTAAAAGACGCTGAAAAAGCAATGGATGCCCTTGACGCATTGAGATCAGCTCAGGAACTTTAAACATTGTTTTGAGTTTTTACTTTTTATTTTCACCTTGTAAAATGTCTAATTGGGCGGCTAAAATGTCCTGTTGATAAAGCTTATAAGTGTTCTTCCTGTTTTTGTGTTTTATGTTTGCACCATAATCATACAAAAATAAACGACAATGAAAACAATCAGAAAAATCTCAGCCGTAAGCTTATTATGTTTAACTCTTTTTACGGTAGTGACCGTATCCTGCACTGAAGAAAATGAGCCTCCCACGACACAGGAGATACAAAATAACAGCCACCAAACTGCCAAAACCCAATTCATAACTGTTAAAGGAAATGCCATTGCCTACCGTGTTTTAGGAAAAGAAGACGGAGTTCCTCTGGTTCTTCTTCCGGGATTGGGAGGTTCAATGGATGACTGGGATCCTGCAGTGACTGATGGACTGGCCAAGAAGTATAAGGTAATTATCTTTGACAATAAAGGTGTCGCTTCTTCAAATGGAACAACGCCCAATACGGTTCAGGCGATGGCCGATGATGCTGTAGATTTTATTAAAGCTCTACATTATACCAAAGTGAATATCATGGGATTTTCAATGGGTGGATTTATTGCACAGAGAATAGTACTGACTAACCCTTCACTGATCAATAAAGTGATTTTAACAGGTACAGGCCCACAGGGAGCAATCGGGTTATCTAATCTTCCCAATATTATTGCAGGAACAGCCGGATTAAGCCCGGAAGCTTCATTTCTGAAATTCGGTTTTACAGAATCTGCTCAAAGTATTGCAGAAGGAAAAGCATCTTTCGCAAGGGTTCAGCTTCGTACTACGGATAGGGATCTTTCTTTAAGTGATGCCACTTCAAACTCGCAGTTTACCGCTGTATTGAGTTGGGCTCAACCTAATCCTGATGCCCTTACAGAAATACAAAAAATCAAAAATCCGGTACTGATTGTTCATGGTGAAAACGACCTTCCGGTATCTGTTCAGAATGCGAAAAATATGGCTCAGCATTTAGACCATGCAGAACTGGTAATTTTCCCGGATTCAGGACACGCTTCTTTCTATCAATATCATGATGCATTTGTTGGAAAAGCCATTGAATTCCTTGGAGAATAAATTAAAATAATATCAATATATTTATGAAAAACTCGCTGAAGTCCTCAGCGAGTTTTATGTTGATGGATAAAAAATTAACTGAATTTCTTCATAGCCTCTTCACTCACTGGAGTAAAAAAGTTAATCATATTGCCATCCGGATCACAGAACAGGAGAGATCTGTTTCCCCAGGGCATTGTTGTGGGCTCTTGAATAATTTCGGAAGCTATACTTTTGATTCTTTCATATTCTTCGTCAACATTTTTAACCAAAAACTCAATGATGGTTGATTTTGTTCCTGCAAAATCGGTAAGATCTTCCGAGAACATTTTCATTGTTCGTATACTTCCGACAGCGATCGTAACAGAATCTGTAGAAAGTTCTGCAAAATCTTCCGTATACCATGTGGCAGTTATACCCAAGATCTGTTCATAAAATGCTACTGTTGCTTTAATGTCTTTGCTGATCATTCTTAATGAGGTAAGTTTCATAAGGATACTTATTTGTTTAAACTAATTATAAGCAAAGGTAACAGGTATTTATGACAACAGACTGTCAGTAGAAATAAACGATTTCTAATTTGAATAATTTTACTAATAAAAATTAGCAATATGAATTAACTGTTTAACGTTGATGATCTGTATTTTGCGTCCTTCGGATCTGATGAGTTTTTCCTGTTTGAAATCATTGATGATACGCGCTAAAGTTTCTCTGGCCGTTCCTACCATATTGGCAAGATCCACACGAGAAAGCGTAATAAATACTTCTTCATCAGGAGCATCACTTGATTTATATTTATCATGAAGAATCAGCAGACTGAGAGCGGCTCTTTCTCTTACGGTACGATGAGATAAAACAGCAATAAGGTTGGCCATCACACTGAATTCATGACTCAAAGATTTCAGTAACAACCTTGAAAGTACTGATGATTGGCTTAGAATATCCAGAAAGCTGTCTTTCGAAATAAAAGAAATAACTGAATTCTCCAGTGTTGAGGTCGTATCTCCATAAGATTCGTTGCTCAGGATCGCAGAATAGCCGAAAAATTCTCCGGAACTGTAAATGTAAATAATCTGTTCCCTTCCGTCATTATCAACCTTGTATTTCTTTATTTTACCCTCATTCAGGTAGTAAACGCCGTTAGGTTTTGTCCCGTCCGTAAATATGGGCTCATTTTTACGGTAGTTTTTGGTTTTCATTGCTCCTGTAAGCAGATTTTTGTCATACTCGGGGAGTTCATCAAAAAGATACTGATTATTGAAAATAAATTTTGAGATCATAATTTTTTATACGGCTGTTGAATTTACGCTCAGTTTTTAACTTAAATCACATTTTAAACCCATCTATATCACATGGTTTTTTTTCTGAACGAATTACTTTTACAAAAGTAATAAAATTGGTACTGAAATAAGAAACAGAACATTTCAGAGAGGTTTTAAAGGCATTTTCATGTCATAGACTGATCTGTTATTTGTTACGGAAAAAGTAGAATTTTACGTTAAAGGGGATTCCGTAATTCTATAAAGAACACTGGATAAATAGTTAAGCGGATATGTTTTTCACGGCTTTATGCTGACATTTCTAATTTATTTTTTTTTGCTTATTTATTTTATCCAGCTGTTTTTTGAGTAAAATTTTAAAAAAACACAATATACAACCCTTATAGAAATTTAAAATGTTCAGGCACAGAGGGAGAAACAGAACCTATTTTCATAATCTTAAGCTGGCATCAGCACTTTCTTTTGTTGCCGGAATAGTGAATATTGTGGGAGTATTATCTGTTAAAATACTTACCACTAACATAACGGGGCACTTTGCCTTCTTTTCCGAAGAAATTCTACTCAATCATTACAGTGAAGCTCTTACTTATCTTGTCTTTATTATGTGCTTTCTGGGAGGAGCATTCTGTTCAAGCTTTATGGTTGAATTTTCTTCCGGACGTAGCATGTTTCGCCCGCATCTTATTCCTTTGATTATTGAAATTCTGATATTAGGTTTTGTGGGACTATCAGATGATGGGCTACTGAAACTATCAATATCTCCTTATACCATTGCCGGTCTTTTGCTTTTTGCAATGGGAGTTCAGAATTCATTAGTAACAAGAGTATCCCAGTCTGTGGTGAGAACGACTCATCTTACGGGATTATTTACTGATCTGGGAATAGAACTTTCAAAACTTTTCTTTAAAGAACGGGAAAATGAAAAGAAACAGCTTACAAAGAACATCACTCTTAAACTGGTGATTATCGCCTTCTTTTTTTCAGGATGCATTATTGGCGGTTTTGGGTATAGCATGATCGGTCTCAAAACATTGATGGTTACAGCAGGATTTCTGTTTTGTGTGATCCGGTATGATAAGCTTCTGTATAGATATTATGCTTTAAAAAGGAGATTAAGATAGAACAGAGAATAAAAAAGGATATTCCCATCATTGGAATATCCTTTTTTAAATTTATGGAGTGGTCATCTGCTCGATAACAAAAGTTTGTGTATCTGTAGTATGGGCTGAAAAATATCCCAATGCTCCATTACTGATATTACTTGGAGGATTCGTAGGAGTAGCAGTTCCGCCATTGCCTCCTGAAATCTGAAGTAAAGCACTGTAATAAGTAAATATGTTGGTATCTATAGATTGCATCTCTACATGAATTTTATCTCCTACTATCACTTCATGATCTCTGCCTTTATTATCGTCGTTAGGAAGAATCAGAGGCTGTTGATTGGGTAATCCGTTATTCACATTATCTGAAAAAGTATTCATGTACTTTTTAGTAAGATCATTGATGGTGAAGCTAAAAAGGTAGCGGTTTCCTAATGGTAATGGATCTGTAAATAATGGTAAGAGGGTATACGTGGTTTTATCTCCAAATTTGAAAGAACTCTGCTGTAATCCATCGAAATTGACCACTTCAGGCATTTTGCTCTGAGCGCTATACTGCTTTCCTTCGGACTCTACTTTCAAAGTATAGGTTCTACCAGGTTCTCCGGCAAAAGTAGTCGTTTGATAGACTCCGTTTCCTACATAATGAAGGGTTTCTGTTTGACCTGTATTATCACTTAAAATAACCTGAGCGCCAGTGACAGCCGGATATTGATTAGGTGATGAAAAGCTTACTGACTTGGTGATTTTCACTGTGTAAGGTCCTGATTGATTGGTTACATTTCCTTCAATGACAATGTTTCCGCTTTGATCATTCAGGTCCAGGTCGATCTCTTTTTCACAAGAAGTTAATGCAAGGAGATATACTATGATATATAATGTGTTTTTCATGATTTAGAATTTGAAATTATAAGTGATGTTGGGTACCCAACGGAATAAAGAAGTCTGCATCGCACGGGTTGTTCCGGGATGGTCAGGATTGTCTTCAAAGTTGATGGTGTAGGCATTTTCTCTACCATATAGGTTGTAAATACCGAATGTCCATGAACCACGGAATCGTTTATTGGAACTTGGTTCATAAGTCGCACTCAGATCCATTCTGTGATAGGCCGGCATTCTGTCTGCATTTCTGTTACTATACTGGAATACGGTTTGTCCGTTGAGTTCATATTTTCCGGTAGGGAAGGTAACCGCATTTCCTGTGCTATATACGAAAAGTCCTGAAAAACTCCACTTTGGATTAAGCTGGTAGGTCGCAACGATAGAAAGGTCATGGGTTTTATCCATTCTGGCATTGTACCATTCGTTATTATTGATTCCGTTAATCTTTCTTTCTGTTTTGGAAAGGGTATAGGAAATCCATCCTGTCAGTTTTCCGCTTTTCTTTTTGGCAATAAGTTCGAGACCGTAAGCTCTTCCTTTTCCGAATAGCAGTTCACTTTCTACATCCGCTCCAGTGTCAAAACCAATTTGAGCTCCATTTTTGAAGTCGATTTGGTTTTTCATGTCTTTATAGTAGATTTCAGCGTTCAGTTCATAATTATTGTTGTTGAAATTTCTGCTGTAACCAAGGCTGATCTGATCTGCAATTTCCGGTTTTACCGTGTAACTGCTTCCTATCCACTGGTCGGTAGGGTTTCCACTGTTGCTGTTGCTTAAGAGGTGAAGATTCTGGGTATTTCTGGAATAACCTCCTTTTACACTACTAAATTCATTGATGCGGTAGTTGGCGCTAATACGTGGCTCAATATTCACATAGGTTTTTCCGAATTTTCCTTTTTCTAAGAATTTACTGTCGGTGAGCACACCATTCTCATAAGTATTGAATGTATCACCTCCCAATATGCTGAACATGGAGAGCCTTGCTCCATAATTAATTGTTAGCTTTTCCGTTGCTTTATAATCATCATTAATATAAACGGCATTTTCCCATGAATATCTCGGATTTCTTGCAAAGCTGCTCACTGTAGTGCCGGAAGCACTGCTCGGAGTAAGGGTATGATAAATAGACTGCAGACCAAAACGTACAGAATGTTTGTTTCCTGCAAACCAGGTAAAGTCCTGCTTAAGATTCCAGTCACGGATTTTTGAATTTAAATCAAATACAGTATCATCATTTTTCAGACTGATTTTATAATCATAATTACTGTAGATGAATGACGTATTGGAGAATAGTTTACTGCTGATAATGCTGTTCCATCTCAAAGTTGCCGTAGTATTTCCCCAGTCGGTATTGAAAGTATCTCCCAATCCCAGAACATCTCTTCCAAAATATCCGGACAGGTAAATACGGTTGTTTTCATTGATCTGATAATTCGCTTTAAGATTCAGATCATAAAAATATAATTTGTTGTCTTTATAATCTTTATTGGTTTTAAGAAACAAATCCGCATACGTTCTTCTCCCTGAAACAATGAATGAAGACTTTTCTTTTTGAATGGGACCTTCCACACTCAATCTGCTGCTGATAAGTCCGATTCCTCCATTGATGTTATAATCTTTGTTGTTTCCGTCTTTCATTTTAACATCTAATACAGAAGAAAGGCGGCCTCCGTATTGTGCGGGGCTGTTTCCTTTAATGATGCTGGCATCTTTCAGAGCATCACTGTTGAATGTACTAAAAAATCCAAGAAGGTGAGAGGCATTATAAACCGGAGCTTCATCCAGTAAAATCAGGTTCTGGTCGGTAGCACCACCACGTACACTGAATCCACTGCTTCCTTCACCGTTGCTTTTAATGCCGGGTAAAAGCTGTATGGTTTTCATTACATCCTTTTCTCCAAACAGAACAGGAAGTTTTTCTATATTTTTAATGCTTAATGTTTCTGCTCCCATTTGAGCCGAAGTCAAGTTTTTATCCTTTTTAATGCCGGTTATCACCACCTCATCAATTGCTTTTGCTGCAGTTTCTGCAGGAAGGAGGGGAAGATCAACTTTTATATTCTGATCTACTTTGATCTGCTGTTCAAAATCCTGATATCCAGGGTAGGAAATAATCAGGGTATAATTTCCTTCAGGTAAGGAAAGTGAGTAAAATCCATACTCATTGGCTACAACATTGATGGTAGGATCTTCACTTACTTTTACAGAAACTCCGATGAGCAATTCACCGTTTTTTTTGTCTTTCACGGTTCCACTTACGGAATACGTTTGCTGGGCTATTGCCAGGGTACTGAAACAGAGCGCAGCGGTGGCTGCAGTGATTTTTAAAAAGGATGTTTGCATTAGTTTATTTTAAAGTAGTAGATCTCTTGTATAGGAATTAATGTTTAATTGATGTATGATTAGTTAGATGAATAGGGGATTTGTTACACGTAACAATTTAATTATGAAATAAATCCATTGGAAATTGGGTTTTGTAAAAATTTAATAGCATCGATAAAATAAGATGGTTACATAAATAATACTATTATGTATTGTATATTGATTTATTGTTGTTTTTCTGTTGATTTTGTTGAAAAACAAATTATTAACGCTTGTTGAACGAATTTTATTACTGTTAACGTGAAATTTTCAGTGTAGTGTTTGCTAGAATCCTGAGATGTAAGGGATTTTTATTTTAAAAAAAGCCCTTCCTGTCTTTTGATCAAAATATTAATCCTATATTGGCTGGGAATTAAGCGGGAGAATATGGAAAATATGAAGATCTGGTTAAGAAAAAATGGCTCTACAGCAGTACTTACGGTATTGTTTATTATCATTTTGGTGAATAAAGATGCAAAGGCATGGTTGATGAGACAGGTGGCTTCCACAGGAATTCTCAATTCCAGCATATCAGAACCAAAAGAAACCCGGAATAATGCAGCCAAAGTTTCCTATGCCGGGCTGATGCTGAAAAATGAAGATGGAACAATTATCGACGGGTCTGCGTTACAGAATAAAGTAGTCTTCATTAATTTCTGGGCCTCCTGGTGTCCTCCGTGCCGTGCTGAGTTTCCGTCTGTTCAGAAACTGTATGATCAGTACAAAAACAATCCGGATATGGTATTTCTTACAGTAAATCTGGATGATACTCCTGCTCCTGGAAAATCTTATTTAAAAGAAAAAGGCTTTACGGTTCCTTTTCTTACGCCGGCCGGAAATATCCCTGATGTATTGTATAGCGGATCTTTACCAACCACTATTGTACTGGATAAAAAAGGAGAAATCCGCCTGCATCATAAAGGATTGGCAGACTACAGTAAAGATTCATTTTATAAACAGATTGATGAGCTTTTGAAAGAAAATCCATAATTTTTAATAATGATGATTCCTTTTATCCTGCCAACTCTTACCGCAATAGAAAATGAAATCCTTAAAGAAAAAAGCGCCGTGCAGAACTTTCCAAAGGTTATAGATTTTCCTTTCTCTGAAAACTATAAAACGCTGGTTACTCAAATAAAAACAACAGAAATCTCTTCTGAAACCATTCTGTACAATTCAGTGGATGCAGTCAATGAAAATAAAGAATTTAACTTGCCGGAGTACTGGTGTTTTGCTGGCAACGAACAAGGTGACCGATGGTTTCTGGACAGGGATCAGAAGGTTTTTTTCTATGATCATGATGATGAAGGGAAGCTGAAGCCGATGCATATTAATTTTGAAGAATGGCTGCAAATGGCATTCATTATCCATCAGCTGGATGACTGTTTTGATCAATATGAACATATCACTGAGCCGGTTCGGCAAGAGTTTTATAAAGCCCTGAATACTATTCATCCCACATTAAGTGATATGTATCCGTTTACATTGTAACGCTGATTTTATCAGCAATGAATGTAAATGTCTAAGTGAAAAAAGAATACTTTTACCATAAGAAATAGAATATGCTGCATCAGCTAAGAACCCATATTGAAAAAATAATTCCTCTTAATGATGATGAATTTGAATTCATATCATCCTGCTTTACTTATAAAAAATATAAGAAACATCAGTTTCTGGTACAGGAAGGGGAAACGGTTCCCTATAATTATTTTGTCCTGAAAGGCTTGCTGAAGCTGGTTTATTCTGACGAAACCGGAAAAGAACATATTGTTGGATTTGCCATGGAAGACTGGTGGGAAACAGATTTTCCCGCTTATTATCAGCAAACGGCAGCAACAATGTCTCTGGAATGTATTGAAGATACGGAAGTACTGTGTATTAAGCTGGACGATTACAGAAAACTTTGCGCTCAACTTCCAAAGCTGGAGCATTTCTTCCTTGAAAAAGCATATATGGGATTTATTACGGCCCAACAGCGTACCATTTCTATGATGACAACAGGAATAAAAGAACGCTATGAGCAGCTTTTGAAAAAATATCCTTCTCTTGTTCAGCGTGTTCCCAAATCTCTTTTGGCTGCTTATTTAGGGGTGTCCAGAGAAACTTTAAGCCGTCTGCCTCTGTAACGCTGTGATCAAACTCACACTATAATCGTGATCCGTATCACAGGAATTTGCTGTATTTGTTCTGCAATTTTGTACAGTAACAAATAACAAATTCAAGACAATGGAAAAAAGAACGGTTAATCCTTGGAAATGGCAGAATGAAAGAAGCTATTCACAGGCGGTAGAGGTAAAAAATGTGCAAAGTACTTTATATTGCTCGGGACAGGCAGCTATTGACCCCGATGGAACATCCAGTAATAAGGATATGAAATCGCAGCTGGAACAGGCTATTGCCAACCTGGAAGAAGTGATTACTACAGCAGGGTATAAATGCAGCGGTATTGTAAGATTAAATATTTATACTACTTCTACGGAAGAACTCTGGCCTCATTTTCCTATTCTTCAGGAATGGATTGGCAGACATAAAATTCAGCAGGCCGTAACAATGCTTGAAGTGAAAGGTTTGTTTGAAACTTTAAAAGTGGAACTGGAAGCAACCGTGGTCAAATAGATTATCGTTTAAAATTAAAAAGAAACCTTCTTATATATTAAGAAGGTTTTTTGTATTGTTTAAAAATATTATCTGAAAGATTGATAAATCTGATTTTTTCAAAAAGTACAGGGTTTATAATAAGAATAACAATGTTATGAATATAAATAAAAGTTTCTAAATAACTATGCTTATTATATAATCTGTGAATGGAATGCTGATAATTGAAATTGAGTTTATTGAAAAATTAACAATTATTTTTATAAGCCTAGTTCTCTTTTGTGTGAAATTTATTATATTTGTTTTAATATAAGTGATTATTTAGGTTGAATCTTTAATTTTATCACAATAATTTTAGCTTTTTGTTTTTAAAATCATTTTAATGTTGATCAAAAATTATTTATTATGAAACGTAAACTTATCTATTCTTTATTTCTTCTAACAGGAAATTATATTTTTATAAGTGCGCAGGTAGGTATTCAGACTTCCAATCCACAGGGTGTTTTCAATATTGATGCAGCCAAAGATAATCCTGCTACAGGAACACCTTCGGCGGCACAACAGGCCAATGATGTAGCTGTTACTGCCGCTGGAAACATGGGAATCGGGACTACGGTTCCAACGAATAAGCTTCATATCAATGGAACCGATCCGTTGCGAGTACAGGGGCTTTCTGCAGGAAATACCACTACAGATCCTCTGTTGGTAGTGGATGCGACTGGTGTTGTTAAAAGTATCGGTACATTAGGCGCTTTATCTATTCCAAATCCTGCAGTTTTCAGGCTGGAAACTGCACAGACCAATTTCTTGCAGGCACAAGGTGCAGGCGGATCACAGGTGGTCCCTATGTCTGTGGTTAAAAATACCATTCCCGGTATGAGCTATAACGCAGGAACAAGTACTATTACATTTCCTGCAGGAACTTATCAGATGACTTTAGTGTATGAAGCAACTCATAATGCAACAGGATGTACTATCAGCTCATATTTTATAGATTTCCCTCTTAACACAGGTTCTACTCGAATTCACAGTACGGCTTCACACTCAGAAGGAGCCCTTTCTAATCACGGAGGTACCATAACCTATGCTACCACTGTTCCAGCCAACAGAACATGGACGATAACTCTTGGAAGAGGCCAATCCGGTAACTGTGGAGGAGCAGGAATGAGTCTGGCTGCAACTTCTACCCAATTACTTGTTTTCCGTATCGGAGATTAATTTCTTTAAAGTTCCCATATCAGGCATTATTGTTTTAGCAAAAATTCTAATAACACAAATACTGAAACACCAGCTTACCCTGGTGTTTACTGTTGTATAAAATAGCGCCTGCTGTGCATTAAATGATCATTAAAAATAAAGATTGCTTATATTTATACAGATAATCAATACTCATTGCAAAGATGAATATTCAACTTTTTTCAAAAAACGCTTTAGTGGGAGGAGCAACCCAGGGAATAGGAGCAGGAATTGCTGTAGAACTGGCAAAATGTGGAGCCAATGTTACTGTTATGGCCCGCAATGAAGCAAAACTTAAAGATTTCGTTGCTGCACTGCCAGTCATCAATCCTGATCAGAAACATGGATACCTGGTAGCAGATTTTTCAGATTTTGAAAGTTATAAGAAAATTATAGAAGGATTTTTTAATGATCATTCGATAGATATTCTGGTGAATAATACCAATGGTCCGGAACCGGGATTGGCAGTGGATAAAAATACAGAGGATTATCAGAAAGCATTTGATCTTCTTTTTAAAACTGTTTGTGAAACAACATTGCTGGCTTTACCTCATATGATCCAACAGAAGAAAGGGCGTATCATTAATGTTTCATCTCTTTCAGTAAAAGAACCGATTGGAAATCTGGCCTTGTCCAATTCTATCCGTTCTGCAGTGATTGCGTGGGCCAAAACGCTTTCCAACGAAATTGCACAGCATAATATCACGGTAAATAATGTCTTAACAGGATACTTCGATACTGAAAGAATTCAGAAACTCGTTGCTCATGAAGCGCAGCAAAGCGGCAATTCTGAAGAAGAAATAAAAAAGGCGAGGGAAAATAAGATTCCGATGAAAAGATTCGGACAACCTGAGGAGTATGGACATCTCGTGGCTTTTCTGGCTTCGGAATATTCAAATTATCTTACCGGAACAAGTATCCCTTTGGATGGAGGATTGAATAATACCTATTAAACTTTTACCATTTAAGAAATTAATAAATTATTCCAAATAAATAAGGTAAATGTAATAAACCTTTTTCTTGAGTTGTCATATCAATATTGGAAAATATGATATGAAAAACTGGTCTTTTAAAAAATGGAACACCGTACTGGGATGGTTTCTTTTCGCTATTGCGCTTATTACTTATCTTTCAACGATAGAACATTCCCTTAGTTTTTGGGATTGCGGAGAATATATCTCTTCAGCTGTGAAACTGGAGGTAACCCATGCGCCGGGAGCGGCTTTATTCCAGATTATGGGAGCGGTAGCCAGTATTTTTGCATTAGGGAATGCAGAACATTATTCTATTGTAATCAATGCTATGTCGGCTTTATTCAGTGCATTTACGATCCTCTTTCTGTTCTGGACAATTACCCATTTTTTAAGACGGCTTTTACATAAAGATGTTGAAGAAATGACAAAACATGAGGAAATATCAATTCTGTTTGCAGGAGTGATTGGTGCTTTATGCTTTACGTTTTCAGATACATTCTGGTTTTCAGCAGTGGAAGGAGAAGTGTATGCAATGGCTTCCATGTTTATTGCTTTGATGGTCTGGCTCATTACCAAATGGGAAAATGAATATAAAGCCGTAGACAGCGAGAGATGGATCATTCTTATTTTCTTCATTATAGGGCTTTCTGTAGGAGTGCATATGATGTGTATGCTGGCCATTCCCGCCATATGCCTGGTGTATTATGCCAGAAATTATACTTTTTCGTGGAAGAGTTTTATAGTGGCCAATTTGGTTACACTTGGAATTCTTGCCTTCGTATTCAAGATGATTTTTCCTTTGATCATGACGATGTTTGGAAATCTTGAAATCTTCTTCGTGAACGGGCTGGGACTTCCTTTCCATTCGGGGACCATGGTGGCGTTTGTTCTCATGATCATCATCAGTTATCTTCTGATTAAATATGCGAAGAAAACAAAAAGAAAGCTCTATCAGACTGTTGTTTTATCTCTGGTCTATATGATCATCGGGTTTTCATGCTGGCTGGTGATTCCGATAAGAGCCAATGCTAATCCTCCTATGAATCTTAATGATCCGGATACGGCCATCGGAATGCGAGATTATTATAACAGAGTGCAATACGGTGACTGGCCTACCATTTACGGACAGAATTACACCGCCTTTCTTGATAAAAACGGAATGGAAAAAGATGAAGATGGAAGCTACAAAAGAGACATTACCGGAGATATTTACGAAAAAGATGAAAAAACCGGGACCTACAGAAAAACGGGGGAGAGTTTCAACTATGTGTTTAACAAATCCCATATAAGCTTCATGCCAAGAATGTTCAATCAGGATAATGAAGTGATGGCAAACTATATTTCTTTATATGGAGCTCCTGATTTTACTTTTAATTATGAGAATGAAGACGTTGCAGACAATCCGGAAGCGAAAAGGATTTTTGAAGAATTAAGAGCAAAATATGAAGGAGATTCTATTACAGTCGAAGATTATCTGAAAGTGAAGCCTTATGATATTATTAAGGTGCAACGTCCATCCTTCGCTCAGAATATGGATTATTTTATATCATTTCAGAACGGATATTACTTTGTAAGATATCTGATGTGGAACTTTGCAGGAAGACAAAATGATCTTCAGGGGCACATGGAAAATACCAATGGAAATTGGATATCAGGATTTTCTTTTATTGATAATGCTTTATGGGGAGATCAGGATCATATGCCTGCCAAATTTAAAAATGAAAGTACTGTAAAGTTTTTCTTTTTGCCGCTAGTTTTAGGATTGATTGGCTTCTTTTTCCAGCTCAACAGAGATTTTGGAAGATTTTATGCGATGCTTTCACTGTTTATTCTGACCAGTGTGGGAATTGTTTTCTATACCGGAGTAAAACCGTTTGAAGTGCGGGAAAGAGACTATGCCATGGTAGGTTCATTCTATGTCTTTGCCGTCTGGATTGGTCTGGGAGCAGGAGCCATACTTTGGCTGATTCAGTCTAAGATTAAATCCAATGCTGCCAATATTATTCTGGGAACTATTTTATTAGGGGTTCCTTTGATGATGGGATTCCAGAATTATACTTCCCATGACAGAAGCAAAAAAACGGCAGCCCGCGATTATGCCTATTCATTTTTACGGTCATTGCCTAAAGATGATATCATTTTTATTTATGGTGATAATGATACTTTTCCGGTGTGGGCTATTCAGGAAACAGAAAGATTCAGGGATGATGTGAAAACAGTCAACTTTACCCTTTTGGCCACTCCATGGAATATTGATCAGGTGAAGAGAAGAACCTACAATGCCATGGGAATTCCGGGTGAATTAACGCATGAAGAATATAGAGACGGTGTCAATGATCAGGTGTATCTGATGAAAAAAGAAGATTGGGAAGGACTTTTCCAGATGCTGAAAGAACAGGGAGCGCCGGAAACGGCTTTCCAGGAATTCAGAAAATATCTGACCCAGGATTCAATGACCCTTAAGGATGCTATGAAATTCCTGAAATTACAATCGTCTGAAAAAGATGAACTGCTGAAAATGTACTTCGGCGAAAAACAATATGAAAAATACAATATTATTCCAGTCAGTAAATTTATCCTTCCCGTCAACAAAGAAAATGCTGTAAAAGCAGGAATTATTAATCAGTCCGATCTTCCGGATGCTGTAGATCAGATCATGATCAATTATGAAGCGAATACCCTTTACAAAAGCAATCTGATGATGCTGGATATGTTAGCTAATTTCGATTGGAAACGTCCGATCAGTTTCTCTTCAGGCGGGATGTACGACAGTGAAAATATTTTTTATCTGGATGAATATCTGCAGTTTGACGGTTTCAGCTACAGATTGGTTCCCATTCATACGCCTCAGGGGCCTGATGGCGACAAAGGAAGGGTAGATGCCCAATCTCTTTATCAGGTGGTGAAAAATTTCAGATGGGGAAATTTTAAAGATCTGAGTATTTATTATGATGAAACAGCCACATCGAATATTTTAGGCTACAGAATGTCGGTGAGCAGAGCTGTATCTGCACTTGTGGCAAGCGGGCAGAAAGCGAAAGCACTCGAGTTACTGGAACTTGCTGCAAAAGAAATTCCTGCTGAAAAATACAACGATCCACGTTCACTGAGCGCCATGGTTACCGGATATATTGTTGCAGGGCAGGAGCAAAAGGGGCTTCAGCTGGCAGAAAATCTCAAAAAAGGAATATTTGAAGAATACGATTATTATCAAAGTCTCACTCCTCCATTGAAAGCAGCAGCCAAAAGACAGATGAGGTCCAAGCCGATGGAATATGCATTGGTGGTTTCTGCTGTTACTGAAGGCTACAAAAAGCTTGGGCAAAATGAAAAAGCACATGCGTATCTTTTAAAAGCAATGGAGCCTATCGACAAAAAATTCAATATCTTCATAAAAGGGCTTCAGCAGATGGACAAAGAAAGAGCAGGGAAAGAAGCTGAAAATATACGCCAGATCGCTCCCTTTTATCAGTATTTATTCAATGTTATGGAGCCCTTTGATTCCACCTATTCCAGGAAAAAAGAAATTGTGATTACCAATGCGATGATGAAAGTGACACAGTAATAATCAGTGATAAAGCCTTTAAGCATAATGTTTAAAGGCTTTTATTTAATTCAGGGTCCAATTTAATCTGTAAAATTCTGAATAGCTTTATTGCTCTTCCTTAAATCAGAAGGTCTGGATTGGGTAAACTCATGAAAAGTATCACTAAAGGCACTGATAGAGCTGTATCCAACGTCATCCGCTATTTCATTGATGGGTTTGTCTGTATTTAAAAGGAGTTCAATGGCTTTGATGATTCTTAATGTTTTTAAATACTGGAGGAAAGAAATATCCATATCTGCTTTGAAAAGCCGCGACAGAGAACGCTCACTCAAACCAAATCTGCTGCTGACATTGGACAGAGTCAATTTTTCTCCGATATTCCATTCCAGATAAGATACGATTTTCATCATCTGTTTGTTATGAGTGGCAGGAAGAATAATAGGTAATGGCTGTTGATGGGTTTTAGGAAGGATCTTTTTTAATGCTACCAGAAATTCAAAGTTTTCATCTTTTGCAGTTACATGCTTTTCATCCCATATTTCAGAATATTTGATCATCTGAATCAGGAGTTCTGATGCCGGATAAATGCCCAGTCTGCTGTAGAAAGGATCTGAAATATCATCATGGGCATAGAAGTAAAGAGACCGCAAAACCGTTGCCGTATGTCCGATCTCTAAAATATGCTCCATTCCCTGCGGAATCCAGAAGAAATGCCTTGCCGGAACCACATAGGTCCTGTTGTCAATCGTAATATAGGCGATACCCCCTTCCACATAGCTCAGCTGTCCTTTCGTATGTTTGTGAAAAGGAATCAGTTTTTCTGATTTTTCATGCATGATAAATACACTTTTGTCGTCTTTATCTATGTCCGGAAGTGCAGCAATTAATCCCATTAAAAAGTTTAAAATACCAAAGAAAATACAAATATAATCATTTGGCCGGAATCATGTAAAAGTTGACTATTTTAGATAAATAAAATATCCGGATTGCCAATAAATTTGCAGTGCAATAATTCAAAAATTCAAATGAAAATTTATGTCGCCGGATTGCTGATGTTTGGAGTTTTCCCCATCGTATCAGCGCAGACCGGCAGTCCAACAAAGGATACCATACGACTCTCCCTAAAAGACGCATGGCAAAGAGCGGAAGAAAACAGCCGTCATATCAGAATCAATACCATTAATGTAGACATTGCCGAGGCCGAAGTAAAAGATGCAAAAAGAGAGCGTCTCCCGGAAATAGAAGTCAAAGGCTCTGCTGAAAAAGCGTCCAACATTCCTATCTATGAGAACGGAATCTTTTCAAAACCTACCCAGCATGAAGTTATCCATACGCTTTACAGAGCCGGAGCAGATTTTTATCTGAATATTTATAACGGAAACAAACTGAATCTTAAGATTAAGGAAAATCAAACGCTTCAGAAAATTAAGGATATCCGGAAAGAACAGTCCGTTTCAGATATTCACTACAAAACAGCATCGCTTTATCTGGAATTACAGAAAACCTTAATCTTCAGAGATCTTATCAAGCAGGATATTGATGATCAGAAAACACAACTGAAGGAAATACAGACTCTTTATAAAAACGGAGTGGTTTTAAAAAGTGATGTTTTAAGAATTGAACTTGAACTTTCAAAACGAAAAATGGCACTGGTGACCATAGAAAATGATATCCTCATCGCCATGCAGAAATTGAATATTATTCTTGGAATTCCGGATGAACAGGTTGTTATTCCTGAAGCGCCGTTTAATCAATGGAATGAGAATACAACGTATGATGAATATCTGAAACAGGCATTGGATCATTCTTTTGATTACCATGTTTCTGAACAGCAGACAGCGCTGAGTATTATCAAACTGAAACAGGTAAAAGCGAATGTAAGACCTAAAATAGGGATGTATGGCGAATTTTATTATGCCAATCCACAGATTTTTCTTTATCCGTACAATCCGTATTGGTATTCATTGGGGATTGTGGGAATTAAAGCTTCATTTTCCATCTCTTCCCTTTATCACAATACCCATAAGGTAAAGGCAGCCCAGCTTGAGTTTGAAAAAGAAGAGGAAGTGCACAGGGATACGGAGGATAAAGTAAGACAACAGGTGAAAGAAGCTTATTTAAGGTACCAGGAAGCTTTGGAACAGATAAAAGTGGCAGAAGCCAATGTCGCTCAGGCAAAGGAAAATGCACGTATTATCAAAAATACTTACTTCAGCCAGACTTCCCTTATCACAGAACTGCTGGATGCAGATATACAGCTGCTTCAGACAAAATTTGAACTGGAAGCGGCTAAAATTATGGCACAGAACAATTATTATTTATTACAAAATATTACAGGCGTTTTATAAAACAATGAAAAAAAAATACACTCCCACCGATAGAATGATCACGAAGATCACAGGATGGATTTCAGTTGTTATCGTTGCCGCACTTGCTGTTTGGGGCGGTTTTACCTTAAAAAATTATTATGCCTATGAGCAGACCAATGATGCACAGGTTCAGGAATATGTCAACCCGATTATTTCAAGAGCCGGTGGATTCATTGTTGCCGTAAAATTTGAGGAAAATCAGGAAGTTAAAAAAGGAGATACTCTTTTAATCATTGATAACCGTGAATATATTCTACAGGAAAAACAGACTCAGGCAGCCATTCAGAAAGCGCGTGCCCAACTGAGAGTATTGGAAAGTACAACAGGAACTACAGAAAAGGAAGCTGCAGCAGCGATGGCTCAGGTAGATGCCAGTAAAGCAAAGGTCTGGAAGCAGCAGCTTGATTATAACAGATATAAAAAACTGTATGATGAAGAATCTGCTACCAAACAGCGCCTTGAAGATGTGAAAGCAACCCTGGATGTCAACGAAAGTGATTATAAATCTTCGCAGGATAATTATGCAGCTTCTGTGTCCAAGATTAATGATATAAGGGCAGAAAAAGCCGTTGTTCTGGCAGAAATTGCAAGACTGGAAGCATTGCTGGACCGTCACAAACTAGACGTAAGCTATACCGCTGTTACTGCTGCTTATGACGGAAGGATGGGGCGTAGAACCGTTGAGGTGGGGCAGATGATTGATGCCGGAGAAACGTTGGCTTTTATTGTCAATAATGAAACTGATAAATGGGTGGTAGCCAATTATAAAGAAACGCAGATCAAAGACATGCATATCGGCGATCATGTGAAAATTGTGGCGGATTCTTATCCGGACAAAGAATTCCAGGGAACGATTATTTCCCTTTCTCCTGCAACAGGTTCGAGTTTTTCATTGCTTCCACCGGATAATTCCACCGGGAATTATGTAAAAATTGTACAGCGTATTCCCGTAAGAATTAGAGTGGACGGACAAAGAAGCCAGATTGATGTTCTGAAAGTGGGAATGAATGTGAATGTTTATGCCAATAAAAAGCATTCCAATGGCTAAAAGACAAATGCCCTATTTCAAAAAATGGGCACCGGAATGGTTGGTGAAGATTATTCTTTTTTCAATGACACTTCCGGGAATCATTATCTTTTTTCTGCCACTGTCTAATGTGAATGCAGCAGCAGGATATTATGGATGTGAACCGGCAGACATCCAGTTTTCAATAGCCTTATTTTATGCAGGGTATGTAGGTTTTTACAGCCTGGAAAGACGATTTTTCAGTTTTCTGGCCGCAAAAGAATATTTTCTTCTGTTTACCACATTGCAGATTCTGGCTTGTCTGATATGCTATTTCACCCGTGAAGTCTACATTTTGTTTCCGGTTCGTTTTATGCAGGGAATGTTGTTTGCAGGGAATGTAAACCTTTCTCTCACCCTTATTTTCACCCGGCTGAGCAGTGAAAGAGGGCGGGAAATCAGCTTTTCAGTGTTTTTCGGGATATTAATTTGTGCTTTGCCGTTTAACAACCTGATTACCGCCGACCTCATAGATTCGTATAATTTTAATATCGTCTATAAAACTGCCATCTTCTCCTATCTTCCGGGACTTATTTTCCTCACCCTGGCAATGAGCAACTACAGAACCCATGCAAGATTTCATCTCTATAAACTCGACTGGCAGAGTTTCGGACTGTTCAGTACGATGCTGGTGCTCATAGGATATATAACTATTTTCGGGCAGGAATATTATTGGCTGGAGGATAACAGGATTTTGGGAAGTGTCATTGGAATTATTGTCCTAGGTGGAATATCAGTATTTCGCCAGCAGGCTATTAAAAGGCCTTATATTGATCTGCGTGTTTTCAGATACCGGAATTTTAAAGTAGGTCTGCTGATTCTTTTTGTGATGTATATATGCCGTTTTGCTTCAGGAATTGTCAATACCTATTTTGCATCAGAACTGCATTTAGATCCATTTCATATATCCTATATTAATATTTTCAATCTTGCAGGGTTGATTATTGGGGTCATTATCGCCTGTTGTATGGTTTTGCAGAAAAAAAATATACGGTATATCTGGGGACCAGGTTTTTTAATGCTATTGATCTTTCATGGATTAATGTATTATTCTTTTGATGTTCAGGCTGATGAGTTCAATTATTATGTTCCCTTATTTCTTCAGGGATTAGGTGTGGGGTTGATTATGGTTCCGACGATTATTTATATTATTTCTTCCGTTCCTGCTGTTATTGGACCTTCCGCTGCTGCCATAGCATTAGCCATACGATATCTGGGTTTTTGTATCAGTATTGCCCTGATCAATTTTTTTGAACTCTTTGAAAAAAGTCGTCATTATAATGCTTTTCAGGATCATTTAAGTGCTGTCGATCCGGAAGTTAAAAGCTTTCTCCATCAGCAGACTGCTAAGCTTATTGCTCGCGGAATGCCGGAAGATAAGGCTGTTAAAGCTGCCAATAAGCTGTTGATTGGCAGAATGAATGTTCAGGATCATGTCCGTTTTGCGATGGATTATTATGAAATCATGGTATGGCTTCTTGCCGCCTCACTGTTATTGATTTTCCTTTTCCCATATCTTAACCGCACTGCTCTTTATTTAAAATCACGCAGATTATCTCCCGCGTAAGAGAATTTTAATGTTAATCATCGAAAAAGTATAGCTTGTCAGCTAATTTTATAGTAGAGTGCTGAGACTGTCTGATAAGGCAGTCTCTTTTATTTTGATAAAGGATAATGATTACTTCTGGCCGGAATTGTATGTTTTTTGTCATTGCAGACAAAATCCTTTCTCTCTACATTTGTACTCATACAGAAAGAGATATGAAGAAAGAAGGGCGAAAAACAGCAATGAAAAATATAGTGCTTTTAGCATTGCCAGAGGTACAGCTGCTTGATATTGCCGGACCATGGGATGTTTTTACATCAGCAAACCGTTTTTTAAATGATAAACAGGATTCCGGCTATCATGTGTATCTGGTATCCGGAACTTCAGAAAAAGTAATATATTCAGGTTCAGGAATGCCTTTATCATGCAGCCATACTATTTATGATATTGATTTTTCCGTAGACACTTTACTGGTGGCAGGTACCACATTGAGCGTGCTGGATGAGGTCAATCCGGACATTTATCATTACCTTCAAAATATAGCTCCTCACGTGAGACGAATGGGATCTGTCTGTGTAGGGGCGTTCATCCTTGCCAAAGCTGGTCTGCTGGATGGCAAACAGGTAACTACTCATTGGAAGTTCGCAGATACTTTACAGAAATCTTATCCAAAATTGGATGTCAATATTAATCCTTTTTTTATCCGTGACAGGCCAATTTATACTTCCGGAGGTGTTTCTTCAGGGATGGATCTTGCATTGGCTCTATTGGAAGAAGACTTTGGAAAACCTTTGGCTGCCGAAGTTGCCCGTCATCTCGTCCTGTATTTAAAAAGATCCGGAGCACAGTCTCAGTTCGGAAATGCATTGCCGGAATATGAAATAATGTCTCCTTTTACAAAACAAATCCGTGATTTATTGAAAGATAAGCTTGGAGAAGCTGTTACGGTGGAGTATATGGCAGAGTTTCTGAACATGAGTGTCCGTAACTTTTCCAGGGTATTTGTAAAAGAGTCAGGAATGACTCCCGGCAGATTTCTCGAAAAAATGAGGCTGGATCAGGCTAAAAATATGCTGGAATATACTGATATGAGCATCGATATGATAGCTGATAAATGCGGATTGAGTAATGCTGTTTCTCTCAGCCGCTTATTTCTTAAAAACATTTCCCTCTCTCCGGCACAGTACAGGAAGGCATTCAATACTACAGAATAATAGTTTTTTCTTGTTGATTTTACATAAAACTGACAATCATCAATTGTCAGCAGGGAAGACCTGTGCTATGATCTGAAAATAATAATCTTAAATAATAAAATTATGAATCACGTACCAAACGGCAAGACAATGAATGTAGCATTTTTAATCTATGATCAGGTGGAAGCACTTGATTTAAATGGCCCTTTAGATGTTTTTGTTAAAGCGAATGTTCTGGAACCCGGCAGCTACAATTGCTTTACCGTCGGGAAAACAAAAGAGTCGGTGTATATGGAAGCTAATACGATGGCTGTTATTCCTACTTATGATATCCATACCTGTCCTAAACCGGATATGATTGTCGTTCCGGGAGCAAATCCTGAATACATTATGAAATATATTCAGGAGAGGGATTTTCGGGAAACTGTCCTGAAATGGATTGAAAATCATTATCATGCAGGAACAGTTATATTTACGGTATGTACCGGAAGTATGCTGCTATCAGGGACGGAAATGCTTGCTGATTATCATGTTACTACCCATCATATGCTGTTGGATGCCCTTGAACAGCATAATCCGGATACTAAGGTAATCCGGAATATACGATATATTGATCAGGGCAATCTGATAACTACTGCGGGAATCACAGCCGGAATAGATGCCGCTCTTTATCTGGTTGGAAAACACCTCGGACAGAAAACAATGAACACAATTATAGAAATTTTTGAATATCAGAATGCAAAATCTGGAAATTTAGCTTAAACGAGAATCTGTTGATTTGCAAATTTCGCAGATCAGAGATCTGCGAAATTTATATTTTAGATTGAGATCCTGTCATTACTGACGAAAACTGAGTACTTTAATACAAAGAGGAATGAAACCAATTGACACCGCGATATAAACAGCTACCCGAATATAATTAAGGGTTTTCCAAAGTGAAATTCTGGTTATGATTTCCTGTGAAACAGAAGTGGCAGATGCTAAGTTCTGAAACTGTATAATGTTCGGAGCAAAAAAAGCTAATGTCCAGACTCTTACTGCTACGTGGATAATGAGTAAAATCAAAAGCCCGTTCCTTACCGGATCTATTTTCCAGCAAAAAGCAATTGCAAGGATAAAGGTTATTTCATGCAAAGAGTGAAGGATGATCCAAAAAAACTTCAGGCTTACTCCATTTTCATCCTGAAGCAGCTTCAATGTATCGGGTGGGGAAGAAGCCCATTTAGGTACAAATAGGAGAGTTTCGAAAATCTGTGCCCCGTTCATAAGAAAATAAAGTAACGTTGTGATGCAAAGCCAGATTTCTGCGCGGGTTATATAGGTTGCTGTTAAACTTTCCATGGTATTGTATTGATTTATGGGTTATTTAAATGGTCTGTTGTTTCTTTCATAAGAACTGTGGCTTCCCTGAAATAACGTTCAATAGTTTCTATTTCCTTTTTAGAAAAAGTGGAAACGAGTTTCATGGTTTTTTGCTGCAGCTCTTCAAAAATAGGACCGAGTAATTTCATGCTGTTTTCTGCATTTGGTATGATTATTACTTTTCTGCGGTCTTCTTTGGTGAACTCTCTTTTAAGAAGATTCTTTTTCTCCAGACGGTCTATCAATCCGGTAACAGCTCCGGTTGTAAGACCTGTCAGCTTAGATATTTCACCTGCTGTTATGGATTCGTACTGCAGAATAAGTCCCAGATATTTATGATCAGTGCTGGAAAGCCCGGCTTTCCTCGCAATGGCTTCATGCATAAAGATTGAGGCGTCAGAGTATGCTCTGCTGGCTTCACGAAAATTTTGTATATTGTTTTTAGTCATTAATTAAATTATTTGCTAATTATCTTAGTTGCTAAGATAGTATTGTTTTTTGATTTACCAAAATAAATTTTTTACTCAAAAAACAATATTATCCGCCAGCTCCTATTTTTGCTGAGAATTTGAATTAAAAAAGTAACAGCGTAATTAATTTATAAACAAGTGTTTGACTTTTTTAATGTAAAATTTATGATAAAAAAGTTTTAAATAATTTGGATTTAAGCAGTGTTTTTCTATCTTTGCAGTCCCTTAAATAAAGGGATTTACTTGAAAAAGTAAGTGGCCGACTCGGTAGCTCAGCTGGTAGAGCAATACACTTTTAATGTATGGGTCCTGGGTTCGAATCCCAGCCGGGTCACAATCTTAAAGATGCAAAAATCAAAGCATCAGAAAAACACAAAAAAACCTGCAAAAAATAATTTGCAGGTTTTTTATTTATAGTGTTCGCTATAATGTTTTAAAATGGCCGGTTATTTAAATTAATGGACCAGTTGATTGTACTCGCACTTTGCAATCGAAGTTCAGTAATAGCTTTACTCTTCATTTTTGGGCTTAAAGTTTCTCCCGACTCCCTGACGGAGAAATGTAATTTTTCCTTGTACTTTTTTTGCTTTTTCAAGGACTTCCAATGCTTTTGTTCGTTCGTTAATTTTGCCAGCGTGTGTTATATTGTCCTGACGTTCATTTTTTTTCATACATCAATATAGTGAATTTATTTGAAAAAAACAAATTATTGATAGTAAGGTTGTTTCAAATTTTAAGAAAATAAAATTGATTTACTGATCGTCCGCGAGTAGCAAAGGGATTCACTGCAGTTTTCAATTTCATCGGAAGCCTTTTGGGTGCATTTTTGAAATTTATATTAAGAACCTCCTAAGACGCGTGAAATTTTTAAGTCTGATATTGTAAAAGTTAGCGGAATCACAGGCATAAAATGTCCGGGAAGTATTGTAAATAAAGAAAAAGTTTCTATCTTTGCAGTCCCTTAAATAAAGGGATTTACTTAAAAAAGTAAGTGGCCGACTCGGTAGCTCAGCTGGTAGAGCAATACACTTTTAATGTATGGGTCCTGGGTTCGAATCCCAGCCGGGTCACTTGATAAAGCTTCAACATACGTTGAAGCTTTTTTTGTTTAAGAAAATCACAAACTGTAAAAGTCTCCGTTTTAGAGTAATTTGCCTACATAACTGAGCAGTTGCTCATCGTAACTTTATTCTATCAAAATAAACAAATGTTAATTTAAGTCTATTTTTCATGCGTTTTACAAGATTTGGAATTTAAAATGTATATCTGTGTCAGAAGCATTAAAATTTTTGTCTCTGATATTGTAAAAGTTAGCGGAATCAAAGGCATAAAATGTCCGGGAAAGTATTGTAAATAAAGAAAAAGTTTCTATCTTTGCAGTCCCTTAAACATAGGGATTTGCTTGAAAAAGTAAATGACCGACTCGGTAGCTCAGCTGGTAGAGCAATACACTTTTAATGTATGGGTCCTGGGTTCGAATCCCAGCCGGGTCACAATAAACGGACAAACTATTTTATAATGGTTTGTCCGTTTTTCTTTATACTGAGATTTTAATTTTGTGATATTAATATAAGTTAAGATGAATACATTCGGAATTACATGGTTAAATAAAATGATTTAGTTTATCTACGACATGTATCCAAAGCCTGTCTTTCATATTTTTTTTGAAAAAACCAAAGTGGTCAATTTTTTTTAATCCTAATTCAGAAGGAACCAGTTTTGTGAAAGTGATATCTTCTTTACTGTCAATGTGCTGCCAATATGTTTCAGTGTTTTTCTGGCTGGATATCGTATCATCAGTGGTCCAGAATAGATGAATGGGGAATGTATAATTCTTGAAATGTCCTATAGGAACAGTAGTACCATAAAATTGAGCATCGAAAAAGTAATCTTTTTTTTCAAGCCAGTTTCGCCACTCATATACAACATTTTTGGGCAGGTTTTCCATTATTCTAAAGGTTTTGGCTTTTACATATCCTGTCATAAGAACACTTATGGGAGTAAAAATATAAAAATAAAAATAAGCCTTCATTCTGTATGAAAACGGCATATTCATATAATAACCTGCAGATACGGCAAAATTGATCATTCCCTTTACATTATCCAGATTTTTCATAAATCCGATTTGCTGGCCTCCGGCACTGTGCCCTACAATCATAAACGGAAGATCGGGAAACTTTTTATTTAAAAAAACTTTGATGGCGGGCATATCTTTTATTCCATAATCTGAAAAGGTAAATTCACAGGTTTTCAGATTTCCGGAATAAGAATCTCCGCTTCCTCTGTAATCCCAAAGACAGCACAGAAAATCATTTTCAGCAAGATAGGTGAGAAAAGACAAATAGAATTCTTTTTTTGTTCCCGTACCACAGTTAAATTGAATTACTGCTTTAGGATGATCCGGAATAAGAAGTATACCTTTAAGCTTTACACCATCATCACATATTGTTTCAAAGTTTTCCGTTTTCATGCTTTAATTTAACTTAAAAAAATAATGATACATTGTAGTGCTTAGAGCTGTATCCCTTTTCTTTGTTAAATTTAGTAAATACCCTAATTCCATTACAATATTTAACTATGCAGAACTTGGTTTCTGGATCAGGATTCTGATGTTATTCAATTTTTTTAGGCATATATTTCATCATGATACAATGGCTGCTATCTTGGGCAGAAGTTTTTTCTACCTCCAAAAATCCTGTCTTTCTGTATAAATTATAAGCCTTATCATTTCCAGGGGCAACTTCTAAAAGAATTTCAATGTCATTAAATTGTCTGCCTGCTTCATGAATAACAGCTTCAATCAATCCCTGACCTATATTCTTTCCTTGAAACTCCTTCTTTACATACATTTGGTAAATTGTACCAGAGTTTTTGTCACTTTTAACAAAAGTACATATGCCTATAAGCAGATCATTTGCGTAGGCACCCAAAACAAATCTTCCAAAAGTTTGTTCTTCAATATCACTTTCTATTTGGAACTTTTCAATTTTCAGGGCTTCATGATAGTTGGCTCCAAATGATTCCGGGAACTTTTCCAGACTTTCCAGACGGATTACGCGGTATGTTTTGCTTTCTTCGGGAAGAAGTTTTCGATAGCTAATAATATTCATGCTGATCAGGTTTTTATTTACATCAGTATACAAAGATGGAGATAATTTTTTAGCAACAGAGTTTTAAATAATTTATTAAAATTTTAAAACGATCTCATCTATCTGTAACAATTTTCATTTCAGATAGTCTTATTATAAACAAAACATATACTTTTTGATCAGAAAAGCATATAAATGCAGTCTGTCAATTTTAAAAAGTGCTTGTTTAAGGGGGAATATTACATTACTTTATTTGAATGTTACATTTTTGCGAAATAACTCGTTTATTTCATAAGGAACATGATAAATTATGTATATTTATAACACTAATTGGGGAATAATATTGAAATAACGGTAGGAAATTATCAACTTATTTGTAAATAAGTGAATAGGTAGATATGTAGATATATAGGGAAAAGTGGTGGTGATGAGAAAAATTGATTTAATCATTTTTAAAAATATAAAGACAAACTCAGAAGGTATAAAGAAAATAATAGCCTTTCCAATCTGCATGGGAATATTTTGGGTTATATTTTCATGTCATAGTGAACCTCAAAATAAAGTGAGAGAAAACTTTGATATATCTCTGTTGACTGAAAGTTCAGAACTTCAGTTGTCCGGTCAATATGAAGCTTTTGTCAGGCTTAATAAAGAATATCTGAGAAAAGCCGCCAAAATGAGGTACACAGGAGGAAAAGGACTCTGCTATCTGAATATGGCAGGGGTAAATGTTTCTGCAGGGAATTATGAAAAAGCCCGGTACTTTTTCAATAAAGCAGAAAAAGGCCTGTTCAATTCTGAAAATACTTACCATAAAGCAGTCTTCTATGATGATTACAGTCTGTATTATTCTCACCTTAAACTCAACGATAGGGCTATAGAATGTAATAACAAAGCATTTTATTACTTAAAACAGGCAAAAAAAACGAAACTTACCCAGAAACTTCTGCCCAGACTTTATGTAAACAAAGGAATTTACTATGCATGGAAAGGATGGTTTGGAACCTCTTTAAAATGTTTTAGAAAAGCAAATATGTTGGAAAATTCAGCCTATACCAATTGTATGGTGGCACAATATTATTTATTTACCCATAAACCTGATTCTGCGGGTATATACATTGCCAGAGCAGATGAAAAAATGATCAGCCAGAAAACAACGGATGTGGAATCTCTTTGGGTTTATTATACAATGGGATATTATTATAATGAAATTGATAATAGTGAACAAGCTGAAAAAGCCCTTAAAAAAGCCCTGGAGATCAACATTAAGACAAGACGAACCTATTCTTCCCATATCAAAGAAGTCTACAAAGCACTTGCAGAATTATATAAGAAAAAAAATGATGGCGGTAAGGCCTATTTTTATCTGAAGAAATATATGGAAGAGGAAGGAAGGTTTGATTCAGAACGATTTGTCGTCATGAATAAAGCTACCGAAGATTTTATTTCAGAAATGAAACAGGAATCAGACTGGCATAAAAATGATCTTCCGTTATTTATTGCATTGTCTATCACAGTACTTACCGTTTCAGGGGTATATGTCCGGAAAATAATTAACAGGTTACAAAAGAAGAAAAATACTTTAAAAGAGCAAACTGATACGTTGAAAAACCATGTCCAGACCAAGCAGCGACAGGAAGTGATTGAGCTTGCTAAAAGGAATGATTCTTCTTTCTTGTTGAAATTTAAAGAATTCTATCCTGAATTTATTAAGTCGCTTCTGGAGATCAATCCCGATCTTGAAAATTCAGAGCTGGCTTTCTGTGCAATGCTGAAATTACGCTTTTCATCCAAAGAGATTGCAGACTATACTTTTGTACAGCATAAATCTGTTCAACAAAAGAAATACAGGATCAGAAAAAGACTGAATATTCCCGGAGAAACAGATATTTATGACTTTTTTGAAAACTTAGCAGAATAAAGAAATATATCACAATAAAAGCCGCAGGATTCTGTTTTATGAAAAGATTTTATTATTGATCTTATCAGAAATAACCATTGAGAATTTTAAAATTAAACAGGATTGTTATTCTAAAAAGATCATTATTTATACAGGAATTTTAGCTTAATTAGAGAAACCTATGATGCGTATTTTTCTTTCTGTTTTACTGTTTGTTTTAGTTTCGTGCCATTCTCATTCAAAGAAAGAGGCTGAAAAGAAATTTGACGTTGCCTTGCTGAAACAGAATGAAAAGTTCAGAATTGCCGGAGCATATGATTCATTGATTAATCTTAATAAAAGATATTACAAAAAAGCCAATGAAATGAATTATGCAGATGGGAAGGCGCTCTGCTATATCAATCTTGCAGAACTCAATATTTCCCTGGAAAATTTTCAGAAATCACAAATTCTCTTTGATAATGCCAAAGAGATTCTGGATGATTCTGAGGATAACTTACACAAAGCTAGGTTTTATAATGTTTATGGCCGTTTCAATGTAGAGCTTCGAAGGCTTGATAAAGCTTTTCAATATAATAATGAAGCAATGAGTTTTATAAAGAAAAGTGAGAATTATGAACTTAAAAATGATATTCTTTTCAGTATTTATTTGAGGCAGGCTATTTATCTCATCCAAAAAAAAGAATACGAAAAAGCACTGGAATACTTCCATAAAGCAAAAAAAATAGATGATACCGGCCTTGCAGATTGTGCGATAAGTGACTATGTGTATATGCATAAAGACAAAGATTCTGCATATAAATATATAACGATGGCTTACAACAAAGCTAATATCAATGGTAAAGAAGACGGAATAGCCCTCTATGCCAATACCATTATGGGAGAGTATTTTCTTAATTATAAACAGTATGATAAAGCGGAAATAGCTCTTAATAAAGCTTTGAAAATCAATGAAAAAACGAAACGTATTTATGCTTATTATGCTAAGTATATTTATAATGATCTCAGAGTTTTATATGAACGTACCGGAGATAAAGAAAAGGCTTATCTTTATTTGAAAGCTTATACAGATGCTTTTTACAGAACAAATACATCTTTACTGGCTACTATCAATCAGGATATGGAATCTTTTATTGCAGTAACTCAGCAGGATGCTAATCATCATAAAAGTAAAATTTATTGGATTGTTTCTCTGTCGTTTATTGGTCTTTGTCTGCTGGGATTATATGCCTGGAGAATTATTATTGCGTTGAGGAAACGGAAAAAAGTTCTTGCCATAGAAGCTGAGAATCTGAAAATAAGAATGAATGACAATAAACAGGAAAAAGTTATAGAACTGGGTAAAAAAAATGACCCTGAATTTCTGGATCGTTTTAAAGAAAGTTACCCCGAATTTATAGTTCAGCTTTTAACAATTAACCCCAATCTTGAAAATTCTGAATTGATTTTTTGTGCAATGCTTAAACTTCATTTTACTTCTAAAGAAATAGCAAACTATACCATGGTTCAGCACAGGAGTATTCAGCAGAAAAAATACAGGATCAGAAAAAAATTAAAAATTCCGGGAGAAACAGATATTTATCATTTCTTTGATACCTTAAAATAAACCAAAAAAAACTGTCTGATTTATCAGGTCAGACAGTACTCGAAATATTCTCTTTTCACCACCCGGTTTTTTAAGTGGTCTCAATGGTCAAATATGAAAATTTTTAATGGAAACAAGAAAAAAGACTATACTACATGGGTACTACATGGTGTATTCGGTTGTTTAAATTGCTGGTATTTAAACGATTGTGATTTGTAGCCGATTTGCTAACTTATTTTTAAAAAAGAGCCGGTGTTCTTCGAATGTGTTCCTTTTTTGCACCGCGTCTTTTGATTATTCTTGTTTTAATTCATCTTTTTTTCATCTGATATTCAGTATTGTTTTTTCATCCGTCCTTAGATGGAAATTTTTAATAATATGTACGTATAAAAACACAACTATTTAAGACAAAATTAGGTGTTAAATCTAAGTGGTTGATAATTAAACATTTGTAATTGCTGTTGTATATGTGTAGTATCATTTATTTTTGTTTTTTATTTGGAATATGCAAGTTTTGTGGAGTGATTTGTTGTGAATTTTGCATCATGGATTTCATTTTGTTGAACTTATGATAATACTTAAGTGGACTGATCAGACTCCAAAATGATCTTTTGATAAAAAATGAGCTACCTATAATCATACAACCAAAGTAATTTTAAATAAATCTATGAAAAAAAGAATTTTATTCGTTTGTGCATTAGCATCTTGTTTTACGGTTTTCAATGCTCAGAGATGGGAATCTGTCTCTCAGAAAACTTCACAGATAAGAGAAGGAGTAGAAGTACAACATTCTTATAGAGTGGATCTGAAATCTCTTCGCGAAATGCTAAGAAATGCTGAAGAAACCGGGAAGGGTGCAACGCCGGTTATTATTTCTCTACCAACTGTGGACGGAAAGATTGAAAAGTTTGCTGTCTATAGCAATCCTGTACTTGATAAATCCCTGGCCGATAAATATCAACTGGGATCTTATACGGGAGTAGGTGTGGATGATCCATCTAAGTATTTAAGATTCAGTACATCTCCTAATGATATGCAGTCTATGATCATTAAAAATGGTATATTCCAGTTTATAGAGCCAATAAGTGCTGATAAACAGACGTATGGAGTATTCTATAAAACAAAGAATGAAGGAGAGCATGGCTTTAAATGTGATACCGGAGAACGTGATTTTAAGGATATTAATAAGTTGGTAGAGAATGGTAAAAAAATGCTTTCCGGAGTTGGAATCGCCAGCAGACCTACCAATACAAAATACAGAGATTTTAGAATGGCATTGTCCGTTACAGGAGAATACAGCCAATATCAATTAACTGCAGCAGGAACTCCGGCCAATGCAACCGACGACGTAAAGAAAGGAGTAGTGCTGGCTGCCATGAATAATACGATGACCCGCATAAACGGAGTTTTTGAACGTGATTTCGGAGCTCATCTGACCGTTCAGAATCTTCCGGATATCATCTATCTTGATCCGGCTACAGATCCTTATTCTAATAATTTAAATTTACAGTTGCAACAGACCCTTACTTCTGTAGTAGGAAATGCCAACTATGATATTGGGCATGTTCTTAATCAAAATGCAGAAAGAAGCGGAAATGCAGGGGGAATCGGAATTGTCTGTGTAGATCCGGCCACTAATACTGAAATAAAAAAAGGTTCAGCTTATACCCAGGGACCTGTTCCTGTAGGTGAAGTTTTTGACTTTACTGCAGCTCATGAAATGGGACATCAATTGGGAGCTAATCACACATTTTCAAATACTTCTGTCACAGATGCCAATCAGGGAGCCAATGTAGAGCCTGGAGGAGGTACTACTATTATGGGCTATGCCGGAATTACCTATGATAATGTGCAGGCTAACGCTGATGGATACTTCCATTATAAATCCATCGATCAGGTATTAACTAATTTAGAAAATAAACTTAATTGTGGAGCCTCTCAAAATATAAACAATAATACAGCGCCAGCTATTAATCCTTTGGTGGCTTATAGTATTCCTAAAGGAACCGCTTATTATCTTGAAGCTTTAGCCATTGATGCAGAAAATGATCCTGTAAACTATACCTGGGAACAGAATGACAGTACAGATGAATTTTCTACAATTTCAGGGGATAGCGGATGGGGATACAATCCAAAAGGAGCTTTATCAAGATCAGTTCCTGGTACGGCAAACGGAAGAAGATATTTTCCAAAGTTGGCGAGCGTTATGAATGGAATTCTAACAGACAAGCAAGCATGGGAAACGGTATCTTATATCCCCCGAACATTGAATTATGCTGTAACAGTAAGAGATCAAAACGCTCAGCGTCCTATGGTTTCAAGTTCAACAACTACAGTGACTGTAGGGAATGACGGACCGTTCAAATTCAATGGGCTTACTGCATCTTCAGTATTGTATAATGATGCAGTAAATACAATCTATTGGGATGTTGCCAATACAAATGCTGCACCTTATAATACAGCGAGTGTAAAAATTGATTACACTACAGATAATGGAACAACCTGGACAAATCTGGTTGCTGCAACACCAAACACCGGAAGTTATAGCGCACAAATGCCAGGAAATATAAATGGAGCTATAAAACTAAGAGTTTCAGCTGTAGGAAATATCTTTTATGCCGTGTCTCCTGCTATTACTGTGGGGGCTGCACCTACATCTTCTACGTCCGCACCTACAGGTATTTCCACTATAGATACGGAGATTTTTAAAACAACGGCAAGGGTATCCTGGAATAGCGTTCCGGGAGCTACTTACTCTGTTAATTACAGAAAAGCAGGAACGGCAAACTGGTCTAATGCTGTAAGCCAGGCAAATTCTGTAGTTCTGAATAATTTAGAAGATGAAACCAATTATGAAGTGCAGGTAGCGGCTGTAGTTAATTCTGTTTCCGGGGCTTTCTCTAATAATTATACATTCAAAACAAAAGGATTAAAGACTGGAGTTGATTACTGCCTTTTAAATTCAGGTTCACCTTATGTAGGATCCATCTTAAAAGTTACTGTTGCAAATCTTGATTATAGTGATCTTACAGCAAGATCTTATAAAGATTTAAGCGAAGATCTTACTAAGGTAGTTAATTTGACACAAGGTAGTACCTATACGCTTACGTCTAGAATAGGGAATCTGTTGCAAAACGGAATACCGGTAAATCTATCTGCCTGGATTGATTACAACAGAAACGGAGTATTTGAAGCTACAGAAAGGGTAGGACAGACTTCAGCAACAACAAATGCAGGTAATATAGGGCTGCCAAGTTTTAACTTCACGGTTCCTGCTACCTCTTATTCTGGAGATAAGGTGTTAAGAATGAGAGTGGTTGGTAAATTTTCAACGAGTGCTTTGAATAGCGTATGTGGTGAGCTGGCAAGCCAGGCGGGAGGTATTATGGATCTTCCTGTGAAAATTACTGCGAGTACCCTTGCTGTGAGAGAAACGGTAGATACAAAATCATCAGAGGTATCTATTTATCCTAATCCTGCAGATACATTTGTAGAAGTGAAAAATCTTAAAGGTAAAGGTGACTACAAAATTTACAGTGCGGATGGAAGACTTGTTCAGGAAGGTAAGATTGATGGAAAAATCAATGTAGCTTCTCTTGTAAAAGGAATGTATGTGATCACCATCAAAGATGAGAAAAACACTTACAATAACAAATTAATCAAAAAATAAACAACACGAATGAATCTCCGTATCAGGATCTAAAGGCGGAGAGAAAAAGAATTATTTCAAGAGGGAAAAAAGGCTGTCTTCAACTGAAGGCAGCCTTTTGATGATCATTAATCCAAATGGCTATTAAAAAAATCAAGCATAGTGGCTAATGAGGTTTCAGAGTGCATTCGTTCTCCATTTTCAAGGGATTCCTGCGTAGCTGTAGCAGCTCTCTTACGCATATGATGTTCGTAGACGGAAATGGCTTCCTGTAAGGTTTTACAATTCTCATCTGTTAAATATTCACTCAGTTCAAGGGCGTCCAGCATAGCCATATTAGCACCTTCTCCAGCAAATGGAGGCATTACGTGGGCTGCATCCCCAATCAGTGTGAGGTTGGGAAGAGTTTCCCACGTTTGATCTAAAGGCATAGAGTAGATCAAACGTGGAATAAAAGGAGTTTTTGCATTTTTAAAAAGTTCCTCCCAGATTGGGCTCCATTCCGGGTATTCTGTTTTGAACCATTTTAGCATCTGTGCAGTATCAGAAAAATCAAGACCGCAAGTGGCAGGCCAATGTTCATCTGCTTTAAAACTTGCATAAAATCCGAGATCACCATTGCCTTTTTGACCCATTAAGATATTTTGAGAATTTCCAAATGCCATTATTTTTCCCCCTTTGATCAAAGCATCAATCTGAGGAGCATTTTCTTTTGAGACATTTCCTTCCAACATAATGATTCCGGAATAAATAGGTTTACAATCAGTGAGATAAGGGCGGATTTTAGAATTGGCACCATCTGAAGCAACGACAAGATCAGCGTACACAGAATTTCCATTTTTAAAATGGAGCAGCCAGCCTTCACCCTTACGCTCCATAGAGAGAAAATGACTGTCCCAGACAACGGTTTCAGGATCTAGAGATTCCAGCAGCATATTTCTTAATGGACCGCGATCTATTTCAGGACGAAAATTTTCATGGCCGAAATCTTCTTCAGGCTTTGTTTCATGATCGTTAAAAAATATTTCGGCCTTTTCATTCATGATCAGAGTTCTGTCTGCACCCGGACGGAAAGCCTTTTTAAACTCTTCCAGAAGTTCTGCTTTGCGTATGGCAGCCAGCCCAGAATCTTCATGCATATCAAGAGGAGAACCCTGTACACGGGCATTTTTATTAAAATCTCTTTCGTATACTTTTACATTTGCACCTTTCAGTTGTAAAAGTCTTGCCAGTGTAAGTCCTGCAGGACCGCCACCAACGATTGCTATTGATTTATTGTCTATAAGCATTGTTGATTTAAATTTTACAATGCAAATTTATTTTCCTTTCAATACCGATAATAGTACAAATCGGTCGTTTTTATTTTTGGATAATTCTTTAGGAACAACTCCTGAAAATTTCTTCACTTCTTTGATGAAATGATTCTGATCGGTATAATTGAGTTCCGGGAAAAGTCTTCCCTGGGCAATATGTTCCAATGATGTTCTGAAACGTAAAATAGTAGTGTAGGCTTTTAATGACAAGCCAAGCTGTTTGGTAAAATAACGATTGATCTGTCTGCTGCTCCAGCCTGTTTTTTCGGAAAGTTCCTGTACGCTCATTTCCCCTTTTGAAGTATACACCAATTCAAAAAGTCGGCGTTTTCTCTCATCTATTTTCTGAGGAAGAAGTTCTTTTATTTTTTGAGTGGCTTTTGTACAGCAATGATTAAAATCCTTTATATCGTCAGCTTTAAAATTCCAGAAATCAGGAGAGAGTTCCTTTCCTAGGTTTAATAAATCGGCAATAGAGGTATGTAAAATATATTCAACTGCTATAGGTTTAAAGCTGATAACAAAAGCAAGGGTATGAGGAGCGATATATCTTTGCTCAGGATAAGTTTCCAGCCCGAGAAGGGTAATATGAAAAGGCTCTGAAACGGACTCTGAAAAAAATAAATCAATTCTTCCATCAGGAATGATCACCACCTCTTTTGCTTCATCCGAAAGGTTCTGAAAAGTACCCAGATTTTCAACGAAATCTGCAATCTCCTTATCAGGTTCGATAAAGTTATAAGTGAAATCAATATCCATAATCTTGGCCCGTTTAATACTTATTTTTAATGAAGAAAATTACAAAATTTGCTATAGATCACCAAGTCATGTGAAATTCATCGTGATAATTATTAATGAATCTTTCTCATTAAAAGTCCTAGGGAATCAAATTCGAACATTTAAAATATAAAACCCTTTAAATTATGGTTTTCCGTAAGTTGTAGCCATTCTTTTTATTTAATATTGCCGGAAAAAAGATGTCGACCATGGAAATTTTATTGATCATTATTTTATTTGTACTGATAATATATGCCTTCAGTACTTCAGGAAAATTAAAAAAAGAACTCCTTCAAAAAAATACTCAAATTACAAATCTGAACCAAGAAAATAGTCTATTGAAAGTAGAAATTTCTAAACTTCACCTTGATAAGGTCACTCTGAGCAAAAAGATAGCAGAATTATTACAACATAATGATGCATTACGAAAATATCAAGATATTATTGATGTAAAGGTTGAATGTGATTATCTTCTTAAAAAAGCTGAAAGAGATAGTCTGAGATTGAAAGAAAAAGCTGGGCAGGAGTTTTCAGAAGCACAGAGCCAGGCACGGGAAATTCGTAGAAATGTAAAGGAAATCACTGAAAAGAAAACCAGAGAAATGGAATTACTGTATGAAAATGCTGTGAATGAAGCTAAGCGTATTGTGGAAAATGCAGAATTAAAGGCAGAATCAATAGGTGGAGATGCCTATCGAAGTTTAAAAGAAGCCGATCAGATTGCTGATAGAATAAAAGCAATGAAAAATGTGATTCAAGGTTATGGTAATGAATATCTGATACCAACATATACTTTATTGGATGAATTGGCAGAAGATTTTGGCCACAAAGAAGCGGGTGATAATCTTAAAAAACTCAGACAAAATAATAAACTTATGATTATAAGCAGACAAGCTGGTATCTGTGATTATATGGATGAATCAAGAAGAAATACAGCTATTGATTTTGTTATTGATGCCTATAACGGGAAAGTAGATTCTATTTTGGCGTCTGTAAAGAAAGATAATTTTGGTATTCTGAAACAAAAGATGGATGATGCATTCCAATTAGTTAATTTTAATGGACAGGCTTTTAGAAATGCGAGAATATCCGAAATATACCATAGTGCGAGAGTTGAAGAATTACGTTGGGCTGTAGTTGCCCAGGAGTTAAAATGGCAGGAACAGGAAGAGCAAAGACAAATTCGTGAGCAGATTCGAGAAGAAGAAAGAGCACGTAAAGATTATGAAAAAGCAATCAAAGAGGCAGAAAAAGAAGAACAGACTTTAAAAAGGCTGATTGAGAAAGCTGAATCTCAGGTAGCTAGAGCTAATGAGGAGCAAAAAATACTTTTTCAGCAGCAGCTTGAAGAATTACAGCAAAAGCTTACCCAGGCTGAAGAGAAAAATCAAAGAGCAATCTCAATGGCACAGCAGACCAGAACCGGAAATGTATATATTATTTCAAATATCGGTTCATTTGGAGAAGATGTTTATAAAATTGGTATGACAAGACGTTTGGATCCTTTAGACCGTGTTCGTGAGCTTGGGGATGCAAGTGTCCCTTTTGAGTTCGATGTTCATGCCATGATATATGCTGAAGATGCTCCCGCATTGGAAAAACAGCTTCACAAGAAATTTTTGAAAAGTCAGCTTAATAAAATTAATCCTAGAAAAGAGTTTTTTAAGTTGAATATTCATGATGTTAGAAACTATATTGATTCTATTGGAATTGCTTGCAAATGGACACTTGCAGCAGAAGCAAAACAGTACCGTGAAACTTTGAAGCTTGAAGAAGATATGAAAACGAATAAACAGCTTGAAGCAGAATGGGAACAATATCAGGAAGTTACAGATCCTGTTACTTATGATGAAGTTCTCTCAGAAGAATAACTTTTCTACAAAAATAAAAACCCTTTAAGCCCAATGTTTAAAGGGTTTTGTATTTTATAGATATCATTTCTTATGATGTGAAAAATTCCCCTTCTCCGGAGGGGAGGCGAAAATTCAGAGAATTTTTGACGAGTGGTTTTACAATTTCTGATTAACCAAACTTCCACAAATTATTGCTATTTTTAGACCTTAAAATAGATTTAGGACAATACCTAATGGACAAATCATCACTTAATACCTACTTTCATTCCTTATTCAGTATCCAAGCTGAGGTGGTGGAAAAAATTACAGAAAAATTCAACCATTTTAATTTAAAAGCGAATACTGTTTTACTGGATAAAAATGCAATCAGTACCAAAACCTATTTTCTGGAAAAAGGATATGTCCGTTCATTTATATTGAATGAAGATAATGAGGAAATCACAACAAATATTTATACGGCTCCCTGTTTTGTAAATGATTTTCTGTCCTTTTTCAGACAGCAGCCTGCCAAAGAAATATACCAGACCGTAACCGATTGCGTTTTCTGGGAAACAGGATTGGAAAATGTACAGCATAATTTCCATAATATTCCCGAGTTCAGAGAGTTCAGCAGGCTTCTTTTTGTTCTTAATTATTATAATATTCATGACAGGCTGATCGAAATGGCGAGTCAGAAGGCTTCCACAAGATATTTTAACCTGATGAAGAAAGATCCTGATATTTTTCAACATGTTCCTTTGAAAGTGATTGCTTCTTACCTTGGAATTAAAGACAGCTCACTGAGCAGGATCAGAAGAGATATTCATAAACTGTAATTTCTTTTCATTTGTCAAGTGATATTTTAAATGTCATCGCTGATCTTTGCTTAAAAATAATTTCATGAACAAAAAACATATTGTAGTAGTAGGATTGGGTGGTGTAGGCGGTTATTTTGGTTTTAAAATCAATCAGATTAATGAAACTACAGGAAAATATACCGTTTCGTTTGTTGCCCGCGGAGAAACTTATGATAAAGTAAAAGAAAACGGATTGACATTGCTGTCTCCGGAGCATTCCAATTCACAGACTTATCCTAATGATATCGTGCAGAACATCAGTGAGATCAAAAATCCTGATCTGGTACTGATTTGTGTAAAAGAGTATGATCTTGAAAATGTCTGTAAACAATTACTGCCAGTCATTCATAAAGATACTGTCCTTCTTCCGATGATGAACGGAGCAGATATCTATGACAGAATACGCACCATTATTCCTGATCATACTGTTCTGCCAACTTGTGTATATGTAGCTTCTCATATTAAGGAAAGAGGAACTGTAGAACATAAAGGTAATGCAGGTAAAATCATAGTGGGAAGAGATCCTGAGCATTTTTATGCACCTATAGAATGGATTACAGAGCTATTGAGTGAAAGTAAAATTGACTTTGATTTTAAAGATAATTCATTAAAAGATATCTGGACAAAATTCATATTTATAGCAAGCTTTGGATTGGTAACAGCTAAACATAACTCGTCCATGGGAGCGGTATGTACCGATGAGCAGCAAAAGAATGAAGCCACCGGAATTATGAAAGAAATACAACAGATTGCTGCTAAGAAAGGAATAAATCTTCAGGAAGATATTGTTGAAGCTACTTTTAAGAAAGCTTCTACATTTCCTTTTGAAACTCCAACTTCCTTACAGCTTGATATCAATTCAGGAAAGAAGGATAACGAACTGGAATTGTTTGCAGGTGCTGTATTGAAATATGGTACTGAAACAGAGGTAGAAGCTCCTTTTACTCAAAAAATTTATACCGAGATTAAAGCAAAATAACTTTGTGCTAATACCAGATAAAAAATGATAAAGAAGGCGGGTTTTTAACCCGCCTTTATTGAAATTAAATATAAAAGATAGAAGCTGATTAAGCACTGTGCATGAATTTTTGTCTGTCCAATAGTACTTCTTCCGTTTCCCTGTGATCAGGATCATCCACACAGCAGTCTACAGGGCATACAGCCTTACATTGAGGCTCTTCGTGAAAGCCTTTACATTCCGTACATTTTCCGGATACGATATAATACACTTCATCTGAGACAGCAGGATGGTAAGCCTCAGCATCACCTTTTGTGCCGTCGGGGAATGTAATATGTCCTGAAAGCTTGGTTTTGTCTTTCCAGCGCCAGTCGATAGTACCTTCGTAAATGGCTGAGTTGGGGCATTCAGGTTCACAGGCTCCACAGTTGATACAGGCATCTGTTATTTTTATAGCCATATTGTTTGAATTTAAAGGGTTTAAAAAAGGGATTCCGTCAACGTTGAACGATTCTGAAATCCCTGCTAAACTTAAATGACAGCAGTTTAACACTGTTCTTTGAAAATAAGCAGCATAAAGTGTGCTATTTTTTATTTAAATCATTAATATGCAGCAATTTCTGCCGGTACTTAGTCACTAATGGCAATTTTTTTAGAAGCTGCAATGCTGATAAGTTTGTCAAACTTATCGGAATACAGATCCGAAATTTGAGTGGATTGCTCATCCGTAAATAATGATGACCTGACAATGGGAACGCTAAATGGCAATGGCCATGCACGCAATGATTTGGCAATAGAATCCATGGCATTGATTCCCTGCATGGCCTGCAGACCATCTGCCCAGCATACCAGCCCCACAGTTTTATCCGTAAGATAAGGTTCGTTTCTGTTGGCAGTTACTTCAAGCCAGTCCAGACAGTTTTTCATCACTCCAGGAATACTTCCGTGGTAAAGAGGAGCCAGCCAGATATGCAAATCAGCATCAGTGAACATCTGAGTCATACGTTCTACAGCCAAAGGAGTTTTGTTGAGAGTAACATCGAATAAAGGGATTCCAGAATCAGCAAGGGTAAAAATATTCGTGTGAATTCCCAGCGTTTTCAGACGTTCTGAAAAATAATCTGAAATCAGTCCGGAAGTAGATAAAGTTCTTCTTTCCAGTGATCCGTTGAATATGATAGCTTTCATTTTTTTATTGTTTAAAAATTACTTTAGGTAACCCTATCTCGCCGTACATCAATGTTTTTACCAGAGGTTTTAATAATCCTGCTGCTAATAAATACAAAGCAGGATCATGACTGGTACTTGCCCGGACCACCACTTTCTGATTTTTATACCGTTTAAGATCAGCATAAATGAGACGTCGTTTCCAGAGATCGAGCAGTATTGTTTCTGCGTTATTTAAATCTACATAAGAAGCATAAGGAAATAATTTTTCCATAATCAGCATATAAGCCCAGGGAGGAATAATGGCATCCGTAGAACAGATAATTCCTACTGCTTTTTCATTGTATATAGAAAAATCCACCACAGCAATTGATTCCTTAAATTCTTTCTCCTTGACAATCATTCCCATGAAAAGATGATCTTTGATATCCAGTTCTACAATTTCCGTAGTGGGTTTGTATTCTGAAAGGTCAAGGGCAATAATGCCTGAAGCCTTTGCTTTATTGATAAAATTTTCCTCAGTCATAGTTAGTTTACTTTTAGTGTTACTTATCTCACTTTTGATAAAGCTTCTTCATATTTTCTTTCTACAGCAGACCAATCTAGTACAGACCAGAAAGCATCAAGGTAATCTGCACGTTTATTCTGATAATTCAAGTAATAGGCATGCTCCCAGACATCTATTCCCAGAATCGGAAAACCTCTGTTGGTGGAAAGAATATCCATCATCGGATTATCCTGATTAGGAGTAGAGCTGATGGCCAGTGATCCGTTGAATTTTACAAATAACCATACCCATCCGGAACCAAACTGCGACAAACCTGTTTTTTTCATTTCTGCTTTTAGATTGTCAAGACTTCCGAAAGTGGCTGTAATATCATCATGAAGCATCCCTTGAGGAATAAGCTTAGGTTGAGGGGAAAGAATTTCCCAGAATAAAGAATGGTTATAGTGGCCGCCACCATTATTTCTTACAGCAGGACTGTATTCGCTGATTCTTTGCAATAAGGAATCCAGATCAGGATTCGTTTCATTGGTTTGTGCCAATGCTGCATTCAGATTATCTACATAAGCCTGATGATGTTTCTGATGGTGAATCGTCATTGTCTCTTTATCTATAAAAGGAGCCAGAGCATCATAAGCATAAGGCAATTGTGGTAATGTAAATGGGTTCATCGTATTTATTTTTTTGATTATTGTGCCACAAAGGTAGAAATATATTTTAATAAAACAACTTTTAGGTTGTTTTATTGCTTTTGTGATTTGAATCAATAAGATATTGTAAATCTTTATTTTAGCTTTGTTTTTTTGAAATTATAGAAAATGACTATATTTGTTGTTGAAAAATAAAACAACCTAAATATTGTCAAATGAAGAAGCCGGCAGCAGATCGTATTCTGATGTTTTTAAAGATGAGGGGTGAAGCTACCTCCCTTCTTATTGCTGAAGAATTGTCAATCACTAAAGAAGGCGCAAGAAAACACTTGCTCAACCTTGCTCAGGAAGGATTGATCCGGTCTTCGGTGAAGAGTGAAGGAGTTGGCCGTCCTTCTACTTATTATACGCTTACAGAGAAAGGACTGTCTCAATTCCCGGATACGCACGCAGATGTGACCGTTCAGATTTTGAAATCAGTGAAAAATCTTTTAGGGGAAAATGCTTTGGAATTATTGATCAGTGACCGGGAAAAAAACACCCATAAACGGTATGAAAAAGTACTTTCCAAGACAAAATCTCTGGAGCAGCGTCTTGAATCTCTTGCAAAAGTCCGTAGTGATGAAGGCTATATGGCAGAATGGAAAAAAGAAGGCACAGACTATTTTCTGATTGAAAACCATTGTCCGATATGTGCTGCTGCAACCGAATGTCAGGGCTTCTGTCGGGCAGAATTATCCAATTTCCAATCTTTGATAGGGAAGGAGTATAAAGTGGAAAGAGTAGATCACATTATTTCCGGTGGACAGCGCTGCGTGTATAAAATCAGCCAATAACTTATCATTTATCATTAAAAAAATGGTTGTAAAAGCAGTAATATTTGACATGGATGGTGTTCTGGTAGACTCAGAAAAATTCTGGACTCAGGCAGAACTGGATGTATTTTCATCTTATGGAGTGCAGGTTACGGATGATCTTGCGGCACAAACAAAGTATATGACCACTCAGGAAGTGACCGAATTCTGGTATAAAAGATTTCCCTGGGAAAATTTTGATGCCTCTGATCTGGAAAATAAAGTGGTTACAAGAGTAATCGAAATGATACAGACCGAAAACTGTACCATGTCTGGTGTAGAGAAGTTTATTAAAAATCTTAAGAACAAGGACTACAAAATAGGGCTGGCTACCAATGCTCCTTTACGTGTAGCACATGCGGTGCTTGAAAAGCTTCAGATTCATGACCTGTTTGATACCATTCACTCATCAGAGTTTGAAAATCAGGGAAAACCTCATCCTGCCGTGTATCTTACTTCTGCAAAAAAATTGGGAGTTTCTCCGGAACACTGTATTGCCATTGAAGACAGTCAGTCAGGGCTTAAGGCAGCAAAAGAAGCAGGAATGCAGACTATCATTTTCACCAATAATGACGAAAATTTAGATTCAAATCTTGCCGATTTTAAAATCATGGATTTTAATACCATTTTTCTGCCGGTATTTGGTGAATAGTGAATAGTGAATAGTGAATAGTGAATAGTGAATAGTGAATCCGCTTCGCTGTGAATTTAACAGATGTTATAAAAATTGACTATTGACTGCGAAGCAAATTGACTATTGACTTTAAAAGTGAAAGGTGAAAGGTGAATCCGCTCCGCTGTGAATTTTAACAGGTGTTATAAAAATTGACTATTGACTGCGTAGCAAATTGACTATTGACATTAAAGTGAAAGGTGAAAGGTGAATCCGCTCCGCTGTGAATTTAACAGGTGTTATAAAAATTGACTATTGACTGCGAAGCAAATTGACTATTGACTTTAAAAGTGAAAGGTGAAAGGTGAATCCGCTTCGCTGTGAATTTTAACAGGTGTTATAAAAATTGACTATTGACTGCGTAGCAAATTGACTATTGAAATTAAAGTGAAAGGTGAAAGGTGAATCCGCTCCGCTGTGAATTTTAACAGGTGTTATAAAAATTGACTATTGACTGCGTAGCAAATTGACTATTGACATTAAAGTGAAAGGTGAAAGGTGAATCCGCTCCGCTGTGAATGTTAAATGATGTTGTAAAAATTGACTATTGACTGCGCAGCAAATTGACCATTGACATATCCTCGCATCTCGCATCCCGAACCCCAAAATCAATACTTCGTCAACACCTCCATCAACAACAAAATAGAAACCAGCTTTTTAGAAGACTTATACTCCGGATTCAGTTGTTCACGGATTTCTCCCAAAGCTTTGCTTAGCTTATTGCTCACGGTCTTGTTGCTGATTCCCAGTGCTTCTGCTGTTTCATTGACCGACATATTTTTCCTGATTCTCATATCGTAGACCTGTTGCTCTGTTGAGGGAAGCTGAGAAACCACCTCATCAATCATGGATAACAAAGCAGAAATTTCATTTTCCTCAAGAATTTCAAAATAATCTGAATCTGCCATTTCAATTTCATTCGGAATATCAAACTCGTCAATACTCAGAGTAGGAGGAGCTTTTTTGTAGCTGTTATAAAAATCAATAATCCGGTAATGAAGATGACGGAGAAGGTAGCCTTTGGCACTTTCTGTTTCATCGGTTTGTATCACATCTGTATTTTCAAGAATCTTCATCCATAGATTCTGAAGAATTTCTTCAGAGACTTCTTTATCCCGTGTCCGTACAAAAACAAAGCGATATAGACTATCCCAGTATCGGTCATACAGCAGCATAAATGCAGGACGGTCGCCTGATTTTATTTTCTTTAATAATATATAGTCTGTTGGGCTCATATTGTGATACAAAATTACCTAAAGGAAAATTAACTTTTTGTGAACTTTGGGTGTGATAAGATTAAATATTTCTGAAAAACAGGACTCAAATATGACGTTAATGTTGAGTAAATGTGAAAAAGGATGAAAATTATTAACAATTTGGTTGTAATGTGAATATAACGTTAAGAATACCCTGGGGAAGTTTTTCATTTTCTCTGTCTTATAGATAGAAGTATCTGTGAATACATGAAAGACCTTATGAAAAAACTTTTACCATATAAAAATATTGAAGCCTTTGTTTTCAGACTTTGGGAACGGGAAGTTTCGGAAGACTCAATCTCTGAAAAAGAAAATAAACTTTTAAAACTATGGAGAACTCAGACAGAAAAAAATCTGGATGCTATTCATATGAAAGAATCCAAAGAAAGAGTATTATCCGGACTGGAGTATTATTTTCCTCAAACAGATAGTATTTCTATTTCATTTGTAAAGAGCTTTACAACAAATCTCTATAAAATGGCTGCAGTTATTATTCTGCTTTTATCATTGGGCGGAATATTTACCTACACCATGTTCATTAAGCCTGACGTATATATTGCAAAATCCGGAAATCGTATTGTTCGTCTTGAAGACGGATCTGTGGTTACTCTTTTACAAGGCGCTGTACTGACTGTAGAGAAATCTTTTCCTGCGTCCACCAGAGTCGTGGATTTAAAAGGAGATGCAATCTTCTCTGTGGCAAAATCTAAAACACATCCATTCATCGTTCGTGCTGATGGTTTCAGTACCAAAGTATTAGGAACGGTATTTAAAATCTCACAGTCCGGGAAGAGAAAAGCGGTTGATCTTTATGAAGGAAAGGTGGCTGTATCCACTCCCGGGGTTCCTGTTTCTTTCCTTAAGCCTAATCAGAAGTGGACCAACTTCGGAATTGCTCATACTACGGCAGTTATTTCACTGAAACCTGTAAAAAATTCAGCAGACAGAATTGCTGCAATATTGTCTCTGAGTTTTAACGATGTTCCTTTAAAAGAAGTAGTAGTAGTCCTGGAAAGCAATTATCATACAAAGGTTCAATATCCTAAGGAAGCTGAAGATAAAAAAATTACTGCGGATTTTACGGGAGGAACGGTCGGAGAAAATATTGAATCACTGGCTTTCATCCTGGGACTGGAAGTACAGAAAAAAGAAAATACCTATATCCTTAAGAAATAAATCATTATAAAAAATAAATAATCATAATCAAGAGAACACTATTAAGTATGAAAAGTTTGAAATGTGGGATTACCATAGCAGCCTTATTTTTTACTGTAGCCGCAGAAGCTCAGGAGCTGGTGCAGAAAGTAACATTTTCTGTACCTGCCAACAGACCGTTGATTGAAGTTTTGGAAGAATTTGCCGGAAAAACGGGAATGAGACTGGCATATTCCAAGGTAGACATTAAAGAGCTGAAGGTAAAAGGAGTGAAATGTGAAAATACTTCTGTCAACAACTGTCTGAAGGATATTACCAACGGACTTCCTATTATTTACCGACTGCATGGTGATCTTATTTCGATAAAATATGAAAGCTCTACTATTTCCGCATTGGGAAACGGACGAATTTCCGGTAAAATAGTGGATGAAGTAGGAAATCCCATTACCGGAGCAGAAGTCACTGTAGCTCAGAAAACAGTGGTCACTGATAATAACGGTGACTTTACCATAGATCTTCCCTCGGGAACTTATAATCTGACGATAAAAGCACCTAAATATAATACGCTGAGAGTTGAAAAACTGTCTGTTACGAACAAAGAAACGAATGCTGTTTCATTTGCTTTAAACAAGGCCTCAGATAAAATTACAGACATCAAAGAAGTAGTAATTACTGCATCTCGTAAAGCAGATACTCAGGCGGGACTTCTTGCCCAGCAGAAGAAAGCAGCGCAGATGAGTGATGGTATTTCAGCGGAACAAATTTCCAAGACACCGGACAGCGATGTGGGAGGAACTTTGAAAAGGGTAACAGGAATTACCACCATTGATAATAAATATGTAGTGGTAAGATCCATGGGAGAACGTTGGAACACCGCGGCCATGGACGGAATCAACCTGCCAAGCACGGAAGCGTATAACCAGAACTTCTCATTTGATATAATTCCTACAGCAATGGTAGAAAGTGTGGTGGTAAGCAAATCAGCCACTCCTGATATGAATGCCAGCTTTGCAGGAGGTTACGTAGAAGTGAGAACCAAGGATATTCCCAATGAAAACTTTACAACAGTTACGTTAGGAACTTCGTATAATGACCAATCGGCTTTCAAAGAATTTCTGACCCGCAAGCGAGGAAAGTACGACTATTTCGGGTATGATGACGGTACAAGAGATTTTCCCAAAGGACTGGAGCCGATGAACTGGACAGATCCAAGGTTTTTTGAACAGTCCAGGCAGTTTACCAATGACAATTTCAGCACCTATACAACCAGAGGTGATATGGGATCTAATATACAGCTGGCATTGGGAAGAACCTACGCGCTAAAAAACAATAATAAATGGGGATTTGCCGGAGCATTTGTCATCAGAAATGAACAGAATAAACTGGATATTGACCATACGGGAAGAGGAAACTGGCTGGATACTACCGGAATGCCTGATGCAAACGGAGAGATTCCATTCTATAATTTCAAAAACAGTGGGGCCTCCTATAATTACAATTCGACACTGGCAGGAATGCTTAATTTTGGATTGCAACTTGGGAAAAACAGAATCTCATTCCGTAATTCATATACCCATATTTTTGATAATACGCTCACAAGAGTAACAGGCTGGAACGAATACTCAACGGGTAGTGGAATGGCATCCAATGCAGAATTAGCTTATAATTATTTTTATAACGGTGTCATCCCCAATAATGATCCGGCTCAGATCAAAAACTTAGACAGGCCTTATACCGATAATACCAATTACCCGATTTTTCAGACCCTTTTACAAAATAAACTGGAAGGAAGCCATAAAATAGGAAATACAGAGATCAGTTGGTTTGCGGCCCGTACAGGAGTAGCTTCTGATACTAAAGACTACACACAGTATATTACCAGGTACGACTTTATCGGAAATGAAATTCTCACATTTCATAAGATCTATAATTCCGGAGCCGATTTTTACAGAGGATATATAGAAAACAAAGAAACAGATTACAATTACGGTGCGTCTGTTAAGTGGGATATGGATGCAGGAAGCTTTAAAAATACCATTAAAACAGGATATGCCGGTGCTATAAAAAACAATACCAACCAGCAACAGAAGTTTTTTCTTCGTGTTGACGAAAACCGTGACGTTCCGAACAGCGAGAAGAACTATTTGACGATGTATGGTTCACTTGCTGACTGGTTTAATGGCTCCCATTATGTTCCGGGTGGTATTGGCTGGGAAACCAAAGCATTGTATAAAAATGACAAGTATGAAGGAGAGGTTAATCAACATGCGGTTTTTGTCATGTTTGATAACCGTTGGAAGAAATTAAGGTTAGTCTGGGGCCTTCGTGCAGAGTACTTTAAATATGATCTTATCTCACAACAATTAGATCCAAATGATACAAAGAATGTGGAAAGAGCAGCCGTTGAAGATAAACCGTGGCAATGGATGCCCTCAGCGAACTTTACCTACAGTCCTACCAATAAAATTAATCTAAGGCTTGCTTACAACAGATCTGTTATCCGCCCTCAGTTCAATGAAAGAACAGGACTTCCTTATTTCGATCCGATAGCTAATGGTTTAATTTATAATACAGAAATGACGTCCTCTGTCATTAATAATTATGATTTCAAATTTGAATGGTTTCCAGGATTGGGAGAAATATTTTCGGCAGGACTGTATTATAAAAATATAGACAGACCTATCGAACGTGAAGGCCATATTTCTAGCGAGGGAAATCTTTTCCTGTATAATGGAAATTCAAAAAATGCAAAACTGATAGGAGTAGAGGCTGAGGTAAGAAAAAGTTTAGGCTTTATTGCTGACGTAACTTTTCTGGAAAAGCTTTTCATAAGCGGAAATTTTACGTATAACCATACCAAAGTAGTGGCTTTTAAAGATCTGTACAAAACAGGTGATAATGATGAAACCTATGAAGTGAAACGCCCGCTTTACGGACAGACTCCTTATGCTTACAATCTTGGACTGATCTATGATGGAAACCGTTTAGGGATGAGTTTTTTGTATAACGCAAAAGGAGACCAGTACATCACAGTAGGATATGCGTACAAAGGAGAAGAAATCCAGCGGCCTTATGCAGTGGCAGACGCTCAGATCTCTTATAAATTACTTCGTAACAGAAATCTGGAAGTAAAATTAAATGTAAGAAACATTTTTAACAGGGTAAAAGAATATTATAACAATTTCAATTCTTATCTGGCTGCAAAAGATGGAGGAGGAAGTAATGTAGGGACAGAAAGAGAAGCCTGGGATCTGCTTCCGGGAGCAACAGACAGATATGATAAAAATATTGACAAGATCATGTTCAGGGCATACAGTGGAAGAATGTTCAGCCTGAGTGTGAATTATACTTTTTAAAGAAGTATACCAGCGATACAGAAAGATATCTTAAATATAGAAGCGTACAGGTTTCGGGAACCTGATCAAAAACTGAAGAATACTGATGATGCGCACAGCAGTACAGTTCTGAAAAAACCGGACGTTAACAGCTTTTCCCAGGCATTAACGATTCTCATGGGAACGCCCGCAATGCAGTTCCTCCTGCAGCGATGGGATGAACACCAAAAAACAAATCGAAGGAATAGAGAGGAAGATATTCCTGAATAAAAAACTGATCTGGTATAAAAATAATACAGCCGGATTTATTAAAAATTATAACAATGAAAAGACTAACTCTAATTGCAGTGGCAGCATTATCTCTTACAGCTTGTCAAAATGATCAACTGGCAGATTCATCTTCTCCATTCGAAATGAAATCTACTTCTGCTGAGTACCTTACAGCTTCTGCGCTTCCGGTAACCAGTGTAAGTGGTGATATTACTTCAAATACTACATGGAGTGGAGTAGTTGAACTAAATGGAATTGTAACGGTAAAAAATGGAGCTACATTAACAATCCAGCCGGGTACATTCATTAAAGCCAAGCCAAGCGCAAACAATACAGCTACCGGAGTTTTGGTAATTGCTAAAACAGGAAAAATCAATGCAGCGGGTACAGAGGCTCAGCCTATTATTTTCACCAGCTACAAATTGTTAGACGGAAACGAAGATACAACTGCTGCTCCTGGTGACTTCGGAGGTGTTGTTATATTAGGTGATGCGCCTACAAACACTCCATTCACAAAAACAATTGAAGGATTATCCGGTCCTGATTTCTATTACGGAGGTACCAATGCTTCCCATAACGGGGGAACATTGAAGTATGTACGTATCGAATTTGCAGGATATGATCTTTTAGCTCCGAATTCAGGTAACGAAATCAACGGTCTTACGTTAGGAGGAGTAGGAAACGGAACTACTTTGGATCATATTCAGGTTTCTTTCGGGAAAGATGACTCTTTCGAATTCTTCGGTGGTACTGTAAACGCTTCAAACCTTGTTTCTTTTGCTGCAGATGATGATAACTTCGATTTCGATAACGGATATACAGGAACTATTACTTGTGCATTAGCTTTGGCAGATTACAACTCTACACACAGTCTTAGCGGATCAAGCCCGGATTCTAACGGTATCGAGCTTGATAACAACGCAGAAGGTTCTTCTACAACATTGTTGACTCATCCGGTGATCAACAACCTTACTATCGTTGGTTCTAAGAACTCTACTAAAGGTGCTTTATATGAAAACGGTATCCACATCAGAAGACACGGAAGATTAACATTAAATAACGCTGTCGTTACAGGTTATCCTGTGGGTATCAAAGTAGAAGGTACAGGTTCTGAGCTTTCTTCAGCTTCAGCATACAGCACCATCCAGGTTCACGGATTTACTACTTCAGTTACAGGTACAGGTACAGCAGGAATCCCTGCAGCTAACCTGGCGACTGGTACTCCTGCAACTCTATGGGGTATGAGCCAGCCTTTCTTTAACGAAGGTGGTTGGAATGTATCTCCAAGAAACTGTGGAAACTTCCAGGGACTTTGGACAAAATACAATTTCTCTATTGTAGAATAATAAAAACTTTAAAAAGCAGGGAACAGCTTATGCTGCTTCCTTGCTTTTACTTCAAAAACATTAATCATCAGCATTATGAAAAAAATAATTTTATCATCAGCTCTGTTTTTATCTCACCTGGTTGCAGCACAGTCTCTGGTATGGGGAAATTCTTTTGATACTCCTGCTGACCTTCAGGGATGGACCTTTCATGACCTCAATAGCAATGGAAACGGATGGGTACAGGGAGAAAACATTTATCACAACGGAACTACCTTGGCCTATGGAACTGCAGGTGTTCTCCGCCATTCTATCAATTTGGTTCCAAATGGAAATGCTAACGGATTTACCACAGAAAATGACTGGATTATTTCTCCTCAGATTGACCTTACCAATACTGCAGGAACCATTACGTTGGCCGCCTATATCGGGAGACAGAGATCTACTCACACGATTGTTGCCAGAGAACTTTTTATCTATGTAAGCACACCGCAGAAAGAAGTTCCAACGTTATCGGACTTTCAGGCAATGACCGTAGATGCAGACGGAAATGATGTTCAGAGTATGTATAAAATACAGGTAGGTGACTCAGCCAATCCTTTTCCGGCTGATCTTACTCAGTTTGTGGAATCCCTTGTAGATCTTTCTGCTTTTGCCGGGAAAAAGATCTATATCGGAATGTGGTCAAACAGAAAAACAAGCGGAAACAATGTCCAGAACATCAATATTGATGAAATAGGAATTTATGCTACTTCATTTTTGGGAACTAAGGATGTAAAAGGAAACAAAATTGTAACACAAATAGCAGAAAATCCGGTAAGAGAATCTTTACAGCTGCATCTTAACCCAGCATTGAAAGAAAATACAACTGTAGTCAATATTTACAATGCAGCAGGACAAAAAGTCTTAACCACTCCATATGCTAAAGCGATCAGCACAGCAGAGCTTACATCCGGAGCGTATATTGCTGAAATTACGGATGGAAAAACTACGGAAAGGCTGAAGTTTATTAAAAAATAATCATTCTGTCCCCTTAGAATCTGATTTTTAGAAACACCATGAAATTTTATATACAATAATGGATAATCTTTGTAAGAAGAGTATCCAGAATATATCCAACTAGTTTTTTTATAATTATATATTGCCCGGCCCATGGGCCGGGCAATATTTTTAAGTTTTACAAGAAATAATTGAAGAAAGATGAACAAAATCTTCGCATTACTACTGTTATTCACTGTACTGTTTTCATGTACAGACAATAATACCATGGAGCTGTATGATAAAGTACAGAAACCCGGAGACGTTAATATCAAAGGATTTTCCAAACCTGATGCACTTCAGCTGAGGTTCAACGGACAGCCCATATCTATTGATGGAAAAACATCTTACACCAATAAAATAGAAACCCGGCTTCAGTTTGTTCTGGATCAGGGAGAAACTAATAAATTGTCTGTCTACAATAATGAAACAGGTGCTGAAATTGCAAAATACAATATTACATATGATAATATAAATGATTATAAAAACCTCTACTTTTTTAATCTTCCCGGAATTTATCTGCAGACCTCTGCAGTAAAACCTCAGGTGAATCTCGGGAAAGTAGGTTTTGAATTTATTTTTCCCAATCTGGGAGAATTTTCCGGAAGCTCTCTCAAAGAAGTGAAAGGCATTTTGAAAAGAGAAAACGGAGTCGTACTTGCCGAGTTTGACAATATAGGGAAAGACAACTTTACTGCAGTGAAAATCTATAGCTTCTTCAGCTCAACAGCTCCCATATATCTTGAATTATACAAACCGGGAACTACAGAGCCTTACGCAGGATCTAAAATGATTCAGGTGAAATTAAAACAACACACGGGCGCCAATATGATTGTACTTCAGGAAAAAATGGAAAATGGAGAATGGGTGGTAAAAGGAGATATTGACGTAGCAGAATATCTGTAATTATATATGAAAAACTTTTTAAAACTTCAATATATTGCCATCGCAGTTTTTCTCATTTCGTGTACCAATAATAATGACGAAAGTGCACCCGTTTTTCCGGAGGGAAGTACAGAATTTGTGAATCTATGGGTTCAGGACAGTATGAAAAGATACTATTACTGGGCAGATGAGATGCCTGCAAAGCCGGATTATAAGCTTCCTGTAAAAGATTTTTTTAAAAGTCTGCTGTCTCCCAAAGATCGGTTTTCTTTTATGGTGAATACGGAAGATTCCTCTTCGTATCCACGTTCTATAAGGAATATGTACGGTTTTGACTATACCATTGTTCAGCTTGCTAATAATGAAGTGGTTACTGTAGTGAAGCTGGTGCTGCAAAACTCCCCGGCTTTCAATGCAGGACTGGAGAGAGGAATGATCATTACCAAAGTCAATGGAAAAGTAATGACAGCCGCGAATGCCGAAGCAATGGCTTCATCCATTAAAGACCAGACGGTTGTAGAGCTTACCGTTGGAAAATGGCAAAACGGAAGCGTTACGGATGAAAAAAACATCACCGTTTACTATGGTTTCTCTTTTGAACAGCCTGTTTTATCCAAAGTTTTTGAAAAAAATGGTAAAAAAGTAGGTTATATGTACATCTATGATTTCCCTGACGGAATGACTCAAACGCTATATCAAAAGTTTGGGGAATTGAAGGCCGCCGGAGTAAAGGAATTAATTCTGGATCTTCGATACAATTATGGAGGTTCGGTGTCATCTGCTGCAGCTCTTTGCTCCCTGATTCCTTCAGGATTATCATCCGGTTCACCGTTCATCATTTTTAAAGGAAATAAAAACGGAGGGGAAGTAAAAAGAACATTTGCCCAACAGATTGCTTACGATCCCAAAGCTTTGGACTTTACAACTTTGCGTGCGAATGCTTTGGGATTGCAGAAAGTTTTTATCCTCACATCCAACAGTACAGCATCTGCCGCCGAGATTGTTGTGAATAATCTCAAACCTTATATGCAGGTGATTCAGATAGGAGATACTACGCTGGGGAAAGATATGGCAGGATTTGTTGTGGAAGACAAACGTAAACCCAGAAAAATTTCCTGGCAGATTCATCCGGTGATTTATAAAGTCTTTAATGCCAGCGGAGCCGGAGAATATAGTAGTGGAATTTCCCCGCAGAGCAATGTCAATGAATTTGCCGGACTGCCATTATTACCTTTGGGAGATCCCAATGAAACCCTTATTTCTTCTGCACTTAACGGAGATTATTTCAAATCAGCAGACCACGAAAAGAATGGAAATATCAAAATTTTATTTCAGAGTGACGTGCCTCCGGTTATGATGGAGAAATAAGCTGGATTCAAAAAACAAAAAATAATATAAAAAATATCTTTATCCTTTACCCATTCACAAAATAACTAAAATGATAAAATCATGCAGGGAATAGAACCAAAACTTCACATGAACCTGACCAGCCGTATTGAATATTACCGTCTGCTGATAGAAGCTGCAGAAGATCCTGAAAGTCAGCCTTCAGAGGTTATTACTCAGATTTCAGAACTGGGACATCTGTACGAAGAGTATCTGCTTAACAAGAAAAATTTGGAAAACAGCATCAAAAACTACCGTGCCTATCATAACGATTTGAGAAAAAAGCTCACGTCAAGACTTAGGGAGCTCAGAAGAAAGGCAAGACAGAAATAAAGCCCGGAATGTACTTTATCGGTTGGTTTTACGGTGAAATTCATACCTTTATGACCATTAAGCTGAAGGATGAAAAACTTATGAATTTTAACCCAACAGAACTTTCCGGTTATTTACAGGTATTCTGGCAGTTTTCCTGGCCACAATGGTTGATATTCAGTCTGATCGTTAATATTTTCCTATATCTGTTTTCTATAGGGTTGTATATTTTTATCGAAAAGACTTGTCGTAAAAGTCAGCTGCAGGAGAAGAATCATCCTGTTACCCGATCTGACTTTTATCTTAGTCTGCTTACCATAGGATGTAACAGTTTTGTTATGCTTTTGGGGGCTTTTTTATGGAAAAAAGGATGGATTGTGCCGGGGCAGACAGAATCAGTAATTGGAATAATAGCGGAAGTAGCTGTTTTACTCCTCTTAATGGATTTTCTGATGTATTTATTTCATTTTGCAGCACATTTACCTTTGGTCTATAAAGTTCTACACGGAAAACACCATGAACATATCAGTACCAACTTTTTAAGTCTTTTTGTTCTGCATCCTTTGGAAACCATAGGGTTTGGACTGATGATGCTGGTTATACTCACAGGATATGATTTCTCTGTCATTTCGATTTCCATCTATCTTTTGCTTAATCTGATATGGGGAACAATAGGGCATCTGAACAGAGAGTTTTTTCCGGCGTCTTTTGACCGCTTTTTTGTAGGAACAACGAGGTTTCATAACCAGCACCATTTGGATGAAAGTAAAAACTTTGGATTTTATACTTCAATCTGGGACAGGTTATTCGGGACGTATAAGTAACTATGGGTACTACAGTTTTATATTATTCAAAACTTTACCCAGCAGATAATTAAAATTTTTTAATTCTTCAGAGGTAAGTATGGAAGCCGTCTGATGAGTGATAGCCTTACGGAAAGTTTCAGAATTATCTACAATAAACCTTCCTTTATCCGTTACTGAAAGATTGAATTTCCTGTGGTCTGCTTTCTCTTGTTCCCGGACAATCAAATCTTGACCGATCAGAAATTTCAGCTGTTTTGAAATGGCTGCCTGGCTAATGTTGAAAGCCAGTGATATTTCCCTTCCTGTTGCTGTTCCTTTCCTCATAATAAATTCAATAATATTATAATGAGCAGCAGTTACTCCGTTAATGTCACCCCGGTTCATGTGAGCCAGAATAAGGCATTGGAAATCAGTAAATGTGTTAAAAAATTCTTTTTCAATGGGTTTCATTACAAATATGCTTAACTTAGTTAAATATTAACAAAGTTAAACATTTTTATCATGGAAAATATAGAAATTACGAACGCTCGTCAGAATAATCTCAAAAATATTTCCATAAAAATTCCAAAGTACAGGATCGTGGTTTTTACGGGAGTATCGGGATCCGGAAAATCATCTTTGGTCTTTGAAACGATTGGAGCTGAAGCACAAAGACAGATTAATGAGACCCAGAACAGCTTTATCAGAAACCGCCTGCAGCATTATGGCCTTCCGGATGTAGATAAAATTGAAAACCTTAATGTACCAATCATTATCAATCAAAAACGGTTGGGTGGAAATGCCAGATCTACAGTGGGAACGGCAGCGGACGTGTCTGCTTCTCTGAGACTGTTGTTTTCGAGAATGGGAGAGCCGTTTGTAGGGTATTCTAATGTTTTTTCATTTAATCATCCTCAGGGCATGTGTCCTGAATGTGAGGGATTAGGATTTGTGCAAACTTTGAATGTGAATACCTTGATTGATCGTGAAAAATCCTTACATGAAGGAGCCATTCGTTTCCCGACATTTCAGCCTGGAGGATGGCGTTTAACAAGATATACTTTGTCCGGTTATTTCAATAATGATAAAAAGTTGAAGGATTTCACCGATAAAGAATGGGAAACCCTGTTGTATGCACAGGAACACAAACCGAAACATCCTGATAAAGAATGGGGAAAAACGGTAAAATATGAAGGAATTGTTCCAAGGATTGAAAAAGCATTTCTGAAAAAAGATTCAAAAGAAAACATCACAAGAAAAGACGCTCTGAAGAATATTGTGATTACCAAAACCTGCCCGTCTTGCCAGGGAAAACGTCTGAACGAAAAAATACTGTCCTGTAAAATCGAAGGTAAAAGTATTGCAGATTGTATGGCCCTTTCAGTGGATGAACTGCTTGAGTTTATTACCTCACTGGATTCAAAAGCATATGAAGTCATCATCAAAGAGCTTTCCGCAAAGCTGCAGAATATCATTACGATAGGATTGCAGTATCTGACTCTTGACAGAAGTGCCAACACGCTTTCCGGAGGAGAATCTCAGCGTATAAAAATGGTGAGGAGTTTGGGAAACAGCCTGGTAGATCTGTTGTATATTTTTGATGAACCCAGTATTGGACTTCATCCGAAGGATCTGCAGAATATCATCACTATCATTCAGCAGATCAGAGACAAAGGAAACTCTGTTTTAATCGTTGAGCATGATCCGGATCTGATCAAAATGGCGGACAGGGTAATTGATATTGGCCCCGGTTCAGGAAGAAACGGAGGAGAAGTGATCTATGACGGGGCGTTTAAAGATTTAAAAAAATCGTTAGGTAAAACAGGTTCTTATTTCGCAACCAAACCTTCCATCAAACAAGAATTCAGAAAACCTGATGGCTATCTGGAAATTAAAAATGCCAACAGATATAATCTTAAAAATGTGACGGTAAATATTCCCACCGGAATAATGACCGTCGTTACCGGAGTAGCAGGATCCGGCAAAAGTACCCTGATAAATCGTATTCTCCCGGAACTCTATCCGGATGTAACTATTATTGATCAATCTTTGTTCGCTGCAAGTGCCCGCTCCAATTTGCTTACTTATCTCGGAATATCAGATATTGTACGTAAGCTTTTTGCACAATCTAACCATGTTTCAGATAAACTCTTCAGCAGAAACAGTGACGGAGCCTGCAAAAACTGTAAAGGTTTGGGAATAGAAAAGATTGACCTGGCTTTTATGGATGATATTGAGCAGCCATGCGAGGTTTGCGGAGGTTCAGGATTTGATCCTGATGTACTGCAATATACCTACAGCGGAAAAACAATTGCAGAAGTCATGAGCATGACGGTTTCTGAGGCCTCTGATTTTTTTAAGGAAGAATTGGTGCTCAGAAATTTTGACCTCCTGATACAATTAGGACTTGATTATCTGACATTAGGGCAAAGACTGGACAGCTTTTCCGGAGGCGAAAGACAGCGCCTGAAGCTGACAAGAGAACTGAAAAATACCAATCAGATCATTATTCTTGATGAACCGAGCACAGGACTGCATCCAAGTGATACTCAAAAGCTTCTTAGGTTTTTTAATGGTCTTGCAGATCAGAATAATACGCTGATTGTTATCGAACACAATCTTGATATTATTTCCCAGGCAGACTGGATTATTGATATGGGACCGGGCGCAGGGAAATTTGGAGGTGAAGTATTGTTTGAAGGAACTCCGGTGGATCTTTTGAAAAATAAAATATCATTCACTGCAGAGTTTTTGAGAAAACATATCCAATAAAAACAAAAGCATTAAGTTGAACTAAACCATGAGATTGCTTAACCTATGGTTCGCAATGACAGTACAGTTCAACTTAATGCTCCTAAAACCTTATCAGCCTTAATGATTCAAGATTCTTTTATTTTCCAGCCTTTACCGCAGATTTAATGGCTTTTTCAATCACTCTCCAGTCATAATAATGAAATACTCTGCCATTGCTCATCGCAACAAAAACGCCTTTCGGGAATTTTGGACCCAAGTTAACATGGGTCACTTCAGAACCATCACTTTCTAATGTAGAAACCGGAATTTCTGCAATTCTCCCCTTTGATTGGTCTTCTCTTAAGTAGACATTAAAGGTATCATTCTGCTGATTCGAAACCAGAATATAACCTTTCCCTTTATCAGTAGGATAGATGGAAATTCCTTCCACATCAGATTTAAAATCACCTTTTCCGAAAACAGCTAATTCCTCATTACCTTTTTCCGGATCAGCATAGTATTTATGAACTCCAAACTGCTCATCAGAATAGTAGATATAGCCCATTTCGTCATCTACAGCAATGCTTTCAATCTCTTTCAGGCCACTGTATTTTCCGAATTTACTGACAACTTCTCCGGTGATAGAGCCATTTTTCTCCGTAAGCTTATATTGCCATAGGTAGCCGTCAGCAGGACCAGATTTTCTTCCTACAATGACAAATATTTCTTCTGTCTGCGGATTTTTATACATGGAAACTCCCATTGGACCACGTTCTGTTTCTCCTTCAAATACTGAGATTTCTCCCACTTCTTTCAGTTCAGGAAGCGAATATAATTTTACTTTGTTCGTTTCCCTTTCCGTTACGGCAGCGATGTCTGTTTTCTTTCCATTTAAAATAAAACCATATTCAAGATCAACATTGTTGGGGCGCTTCAATCCTAATACTTTATGGATGATTTTTCCGTTAAGATCAAAGGCGTACAAACCTCCATCCGTATCTTTATCTGTTCCGATGATAATACTTTTTGAAGGATCCTGAGAATTGATCCATATGGCAGGATCATCCGTATCATGAACCACTGTTTCTGTAATAACGGTAGGTTTTAATTTTTCTATAACTTCTTTCTGCCCTGTACAGCTGACCACAAAAGGAAGAACTGAAAGAGCCAGTATATAATGTAGGTTTTTCATGTTTATTTTAAAAATCAAATTTCACTCCCATTGTAAACCTTGGTCTGTAATATTCAGCCTGTGCGGTTCTGCTTGGGATTCCCTGGTAGTATCTTAACGGCTGGTTCGTCAGATTATTGGCTTCTGCAAAAACTCTGAGCTGGGTCGTAATCTTGTAGGAAGCATTAGCATCAAGGAAAAACTGTTTGTCGTAATAACGGTCATCAAATGCCTTGCCACCAAGCTCATCAATATAATGAGAAGCATAGTTCATGGAAACTCTTGCTGAAAAACGTTTGTTTTCCCATGAAAGAGATCCGTTGAACATATGAGGAGCAGCTCCCGGAAACCCTACATCTGTTCTTTCAATGCCTTCTTCATTGGTAATTCCTTTTGCTTTGGATTTAGTATAAGTATAGTTGACATACACTCCAAGTCCTTTCCAGAAACCTCCGGGAATGAAATCAAGCTGTCTTTGCAAAGCAACTTCAAACCCATAAATATCTACATTGTCACCATTACGCTGCTGGGTAAATTTCCAGTTGCTTTCTCCGGCCGGAATTGGGTTGGTTTGTCCCGCAAAATCATTGGCAAAGTCGTTCGCGGTATAATTTCTTTTGGAATACGTATAAATGAAATCGTTAAGATTTTTATAGAAAACACCTCCGGAAAGAATCCCTACAGACTTGAAATATTTCTCTGCCATGAAATCAAAATTGTAGGCATAGGTTGCCTTCAGATTCGGATTTCCTGCTGCAACAATTTCATCTTCTGAAATAACATTCAGATAAGGAACTAAAGAATAATAGTTAGGGCGGGCAAGAGCGGTAGTAAATGCTGCACGTAGTACAAGATCCTGCACCGGAACATATTTGAAGGAAATATTCGGAAGGACATTGGTATATGTATTGGTATTATTGATTTGCCCTACCAAATCCTTCTCATTCATGACATAATTTCCGGTGTAATCAATCTGGGTTGTTTCAATACGGGCTCCAACGATCATCGATAGTTTATCATTAAAATCCTGATCCCAGCGGATATAACCTGCATAAATCTGCTCTTTTGCATTGTAATTGCTGGAAAGATACTTTTCAGGTTTCAACTTACCGTTAAATAAAGTTGGATTGAATAAATCCAATCCGCCAAGGAAAGAAGGATCAACAAATGTTCCCGGAACATAATTTCCCGGCTGGAAGTTTTCACCATTAAGGTGTATGGTTGGCACCGATAAAAGACTTCCCATATTGTTAACAGGTGTAAAAGCGTAGAAATCATTCTCTCTTTCCTTTTTCTTCAAACGCATCCGGAAACCGGTACGAAGTCTTCCTTTCTGACCATCAATCACGGAAAACGGAAAACGTACATTTACTTTTGCGCCTAATTCTTTTTCCTGAGTAAAGTTATTGGCATCCGAAAGATCACTCAGTTTATAGCTTCCCAGATTGTCTGCTGCGAGAAGATTGAACATTGGTTTTTCAGGATTGCTAAGGTCAGGAGCGAAGTTCATTTTGCTGTTTTCAAACTCTATATAACGCTGATGAGGCTTATCTTCACTTGCGATGGCGTAATTGACAGCCCAGTCGAGGTCAACTTTAGATCCTAATAAATGTTCTCCTCGTAAAGCATAGTTCTGAACTTTTTGTTTTTCCAGACGGGTATTGTCATTATCGGCATCACCTCCTTTATTTTGTCTTGTGATACTTCCTTTCCAGTCTGTAATCTCAGTTTCATCAGCATTATAAACAGGTTTTATTTTATATCCTAAAGCAAATCTGGTTTCCTTATCATTCCTGAAGTTGTACATCGCAGAAGCATAGATCTTATTTTTGGAATTGAACTCATAATCCATGTTGAGATCAAAACTATGTCTGATACGGTGTTCATTATAATAGCGAACTCCCATTTTGCTTACATAAACCGTTTGGGCAAGATCATTGGCCTGGCTCCATACGGGTTCTATATTGTCCGAACCAAAATTGTTGTTGTTATAGGAAAAACTGAATACCGCGCCTAATTTTTTATCCAGAAAACGGTTTCCGTACACAAATCCGGCAGTGTAATTTCCTTTTTCACGGATGGGATTGTATCCTCCGGCAACGGTTGCGGAAATCCTCTGTCCGTTCGGGGAAGCCCTGGTAATCAGGTTTACGGAACCTCCGATGGCATCGGCGTCCATATCCGGAGTGAGGGTTTTATTAACTTCTATAGTAGAAATCATATCGGAAGGGATCAGGTCCATCTGTACATTACGGTTATCTCCTTCAGCAGACGGAATCCGGTCGCCATTCAGCGTAACGGAGTTCAGATTGGGAGCAAGCCCTCTGATGATAAGGTTTCTGGCTTCACCTTGGTCATTTTGTATCGTAATTCCCGGAACACGTTTCAAAGCATCTCCGATATTGGCATCCGGAAAACGTCCGATCTGATCAGAAGAAATCACATTGGTAATATTGGCGTTATTTCTTTGTTTATTCAGGGCTCTTGCCTGATTTTTCAGAGTCGCTCCCGAAACTACAATGGCTGCAATGGATGTCTCTTTCTTGTCGAAAATAATATTCTGACGGGTATTTTTTTCAGGTTCTACCATTACAGTATACTCATGCACACCATAACCGAGGTAGTCAATTTTCATGGTATAGCTTCCAGGAGGAACATTCAGAAATACAAAGTTTCCGTGCTCATCCGAAGTGGTATATATATTTCCCGGGCTTAAAGAGATCTTGGCTCCAGGCAGGGCTATTTTTGAATCATCATTGATATTTCCGGACAAAGAACCGGTTTGTGCATAGAAAAAAATAGAGGCACAAAATAAAACAGACGTAAAAATTTTCTTCACTTTTAATATTTTAGATAAAAATAACAGCAAAATTAAACGTCTGTTTGGCAAAGGAGTTGAAGAGAAAATTAAGGTTTTCTTAAGAATTGTTAATATAGAAACTGTTTTTTGAAAGGAAATACGCAGTGATTGTCTACCTTTCAGATCCTAAATTCTTTTCAACAGTATTACCCTCTAGAAGCAAAGTCAATTCATTACATCGTATAATCTGATGATTCTGGATGGTAAATTCTGCCAATACTTTATGTACCACCTTACTTCCATCTTTTAGGGTGGATTTTACTATGTGGTGGGTAAATATGATATTACCATTTTCAGCGTAACTGATGATGTCAAGCTTTTGTTCAGCTACTTTTTCTTTCAGTTTTCTGATGTGAAGAACAAATTCATCATAATTAAGCTGAGAATGATCTACAATCTGAATGTATTCTTTTGAAAAATATTTCTCAATTAATAATTCGTCAAATGCCGTATTTTCCAGTATATCGTTGAATACCTGCCGGATAAAATGCTTCATAACTTTATTATTTTGAAGCAAAATTACTCGCCAGCTTATTGACCGGACGATAACAATTGTAAAGAAATTACCTGCGGCTGCGTATTCTGCTTAACGAAACACTGGTAATCCCAAGATAAGAGGCAATATAATGCTGCGGAAAGCGCAGAAGGAGCTCCGGTCTGTTTTTGAGAAGCTGCTGATACCTTTCCTGAGGTGAATCTCTGATAAAAGAAATCAGCCGTTTATTAATTTCACTGAAACGTTTGTAAAAAAGTGGCAGGAAAATATGCTGGAATTCCTCATTTTCCATGAGCCTGTGAAAAGTTTCAGCCTGTAATTCATAAACGGTAGTTGATTCCAGAGTTTCAATAACAAAATCGCTGGGATTGCCATTCAGGAAGCTGTCAAAAGATGAAACTGCCTGATTTTCTGTTATAAACTCCAGGGTAAGTTCTTTTCCGTCCTGATAGAAGAATATTCTTAAGGCTCCTTTTTTTACAAGGAACATCTTATCTGAAATCTTTCCTTCCTCAAGCAGGATAGTTTTAGCAGGATAAGTAATTTCAGTTGATAAATGAAGGTCTGTTTTCAAAAAAGAATGAAGATCAGGAATGTGCATATCTGAAGGATTAATGGGAGGCGTTCAGTATATCCTGTACGATCACTTTAGATTTTTCAATCAGTTCATTGGATCTGTAAAGCTGGCTGGTCAGTATTGAACTTTCAAAAAGAAGATAGATATGGGCTGAAATCATATCGTTTTGAATATCTTCATTGAAGGATTCTCTCAACTTTATTTTATGATCACGGATTACTTTATGAATTTCTTCCTTATCTGCAGGAATTTCCGACAGAATATTCAGAAAACTGCATCCTCTGAAATCTTCTCTTTCATTCATGTCGATCAGGAAATCGAAGGATTTCCGGAACTTTTCTTGTAGTGTTTCTGCTTCTGCTGTGAATTTTTCAAGTTCAGACACCCAGTAATCATATCTTTTATTAAGAAATTCTATGCAAAGATCATCTTTAGACTTAAAATGCTGGTAAAAGCTTGCTTTAGATACATTAGCTTCATCAATGATTTGATTGATGCCCGTATTGTTGTAACCTTGCCGATGGAAGAGAACCATTGCAGTGCTTATTATTCTTTCGCGAGGTTTGGGCATAATGTAAAATTTTTACAAATGTAAATAAAATATGAACAGACTGGTAGGTGTTGGTTTTTAAATAAATCCTTTTGTATAATATAGCTGAATAACAAAGAAAAGTAAGGTAAAAAACCATACGATATAAGGATGATAAGTGAAGTTATTCTTCAGAATATAATGCAACGCTTTGAAAAGCTTGAAAATTCCGATAATTCCAATGATAATAAAAACCAGAAAGACCAGAAAGAACAGGTATTCTCTTGTACCATAGTTGCTTATCTTTCCCAGGCTTTCTATATAAGCATCTACATTCAAAGTTTCTCCAAGAAACATAGCCGAGCTGATTAATATAAAAAAAGGCGTAGAGGTGTATACGGTTGTATAAATAAAAGAAAATAATAAGGTCCGGAAGGTGACGGTATTCACTTTTTCTTTTTTGTACCATAATATCGCAACGGTGAATACTACCGCAGTAATATTATTCATCAAAAATATAAAGAGCGCTTTTTCTACCATACTGAGCCCTTTGATCTTTGAAATAATATTATGCTCACCACCATAATCCATTAAAAGAACAGAGACAATCACAGAGGTATACACAGACAATTTGATAGGTGAGAGGTAGTCGTGAAAACGTTCAGCCTCTTCTTTTTCCATCTCATGAACAGACAGATCATAACAGCGTCGCGGATCCTGAAACAATTTGAAGATCGTTACAGGAACCAGTAAAATTTCAATAATAATCTGCAGGCACAGCTTTTCAAAGCTATCGATTAATTTTTCAAACATGTATGTGTATTTTTGTATTTAGGGAACGTTTGCAATTTAATTATTTTTTGCAATACATCTCAAAAGTGAATAAAAAAAGTGGATGATTCTGAGCGAATCATCCACTTTTTTATCTAAAAGGTTTTTATTTTGGCAGCCCTTTTTTCAAAGCGATATGGGCTTTTTCTACTGCTTTTCTTTCTTTCCAGTCCATATACCTTTTTTTGTATCGGCCTTTCATGAAATTATCAAAATTACGCTGCACAGCAAGATTCCATAGGGAATGTGCTTTTACAGCCCAGCTTTTATCCCATGCACGCAGTGAAATAGAGAAAGATCCGTCCAGATATTTCATCCAGTGCCACCAACCTGTAGGCATAAATAATGTATCTCCATGTTCCAGAAAACACTCAATTCCTTCAATACCATCCAAAGCCGGAAATTTTTCAAAATCAGGATTGGCAATATCATAATCTTCCAGTGCATAGGTAGCATAAGGAAGCTTATACAGACGTGTTTTCCATTTGTATTCAAACAGAAGGACATGTTTTCTTCCATTGAAGTGAGTATGGAAAATATGCGGCATGTCGATATCATAATGAAGGAAAGTCACAGAACCTTTACCTCCGAAAAACATACTTGGATATTTATCTAAAAATCCACCCATAAGATTCTTTGGCGGAACATAGTCGTCCAACAGTTTGGGCGCAAATTTTATAGGGTCAAAGAAGAAAATTCTCAGATCTGTAGGCTCTCTCTGAATAAGGTCCACATAATCACGAAAAGGCATTTTCGTAGTCGGTGTATTGATAGGAGCGGCAGGATCTGCTTTGGAACTGTCATAAAGGGGAACTTCAACGTCGCCCACTACTTCCTTCATGTAATCCATCGTCCATTTTTGATAGGCGGGCCACTTTCTTGCCATATTTCTGATTACCACTGGCTTACATGGCTTTAGATATTTTTCACGGAAATCTTCCTGTGAAATGTCATCTACAATATCAATTGGTTTAAGGATTATTCCCATTTGTTCAAATTATTAAGCTAAAGTATTAAATATTTGTGACAATAAAATAGAAAGAATTAAAATTATTTGGAATTAATATAAATAAATAATAAAGCACCTGTTTTTGCTTTGCTTTTTTTGGAGTTATTATAATATGATGTTACCTGCTGTTCTTTTAAAATTTATAGTGTTTATACGGTAAAAGATAGTTGTGAAATACAATAATTGTATGTATAATTGCCGTATTAAAAATGACCATGAAACGTTTTACTACTCTTATTTTTTCACTTGTATTTGCCACTGCTTTTTCACAGAAATCAACCAGAATTTTCACTTCAGATATTGATAACTTTTGGGTGGCATATGACAGCATTCAAAAAACAAATGATTATTCCGGAAAGCTGGATCTCATCAAAAGACTATATACTGATAAAGCAACAAAAGGCTTAAAAGCTTTTATGAATGCCAGAGATTATAACGATAGTGTATATGTGAAAGTCATAGAAAAATACCCTAAATTCTGGAATTCAGTAAGGCCAAATACCTTAACGATAAAAACCAAGACCAAAGAGCTGGAAGCTGGTGTTGTCAGGCTGAAGCAATTGTATCCTGAACTTAAAGACGCTGAAATGTATTTTACCATCGGTGGGCTTAACGCCGGAGGAACTGTGAGCGGAAATATGGTATTGGTAGGAGCAGAACTTGCCACCGGAATTGGGTCTACAGATGTTTCAGAATTTAAAGATGAATGGTTGAAGGGTATGTTTGCCAATCAGTCTCTGGATAATATCGTTTCCCTGAATATTCACGAGTATATCCATACCCAGCAGACGGGGTATCAAAACAGGGTTTTAAATCAGGCCATAAAGGAAGGATCATGCGATCTGATTGCCGGACTTGTGATGAATGAATCTCCGCAAAGAAAATATATTTCTTACGGAATGGTTCATGAAGCTGAAATTAAAGCCAGGTTTAAAAAAGAAATGTTTACCGGTAATCTTGCTGAATGGTTTTATAATGGAAGACAAAAAGGACAGGGTGCGGATTTAGGATATTATGTAGGCTATGTGATCAGTAAAATGTATTACCAGAATGCCAAAGATAAAAAACAGGCTATAAAAGATATTATTGAACTGAACTATAGTGATAATAAAGCAGTGGAAGACTTTTTGGACAAATCAAAGTTTTTCAAAGAAAAAGCCAGTATGCTTGTTAAAGAATATCAAAATCAATTACCGTATGTAGTGAAAATAGAACCAGTCAATGGTTCTGTAGATGTAAATGCCGATACCAAAGAGCTCAGAATTACTTTTTCACAGGAAATGGTTCCCGGCTACTATTCTTTCAATCTTTCTGATAAAGGAAAAGAATATATGCCGATGACCAAAGTGAAAGGAATGGAAAATAATGATAAAACGTTGGTCTTGGGAGTAGATGTAAAGCCCGGCAAAGAGTATGAATTTATACTTACCAATAAAAGTTTCAGGTCTAAAGAAGGGTACCCTCTGAAAGATGAAAACTTGGTTATAAAATTTAAAACGAGGGAAAAATAGTTTGATTACAAACGATTGATAACCAGCTTTTATATACAGTTTCACTAGTTTGCTTTTTGATTGTTATTGGATCTTTCAGTATTACAGAAAGTTTGGGGTAAATATATTCCTGTTCTGTTTATGGGGCTCGGTTTTATATTATCACTTGTTGTTTGGCAGAGTTCGAAAAAAGCTGCAATAGTAAAAGCTTAGTTTGCTTTGCGTAATTCCATTCATTAGAAAATCATTATATTCGGCTTCGTAAAAATAATGATATGCAAGTATATGAAGGGATTTCTGTGGGGTTGTACCTGTTATTAATGATAGGTATAGGCATATATTCTTATAGAAAATCAACAAGTAATTCAGAAGAATTTTTAATTGGCGGCCGGAAAATGGGAGCTGCCGTAACAGCATTGTCTGCAGGAGCAGCCGATATGAGCGGATGGCTTTTGATGGGGGTTCCGGGAGCAATGTATCTGTCCGGAATTTCAAGCTCCTGGATTGCCATAGGATTAACCATTGGTGCTTATCTCAATTATATTATTGTAGCCCCAAGGCTCAGAATTTATACAGAAGTGGCACAGAATGCCATTACGTTACCTGTATTTTTTGAAAACAGGTTTAAAAATAAAAATCAGCTTCTGAAGATCACGTCGTCTATCTTCATTCTGGTATTTTTTACCCTGTACACTTCTGCAGGAATGGTATCGGGAGGAAAATTATTCGAATCTGCTTTCGGAATGGATTATACGGCGGGCTTACTCCTGACAAGTCTGGTGGTAGTGCTGTATACATTTTTAGGTGGTTTTCTGGCTGTAAGTCTTACTGATTTTGTACAGGGCACCATTATGGTATTAGCATTGGTGATTGTTCCGATTGTAGCGATTTCCCAAATCGGAAGTGTGGGCGAGACGTTTTCCCTGATTGAAGCAAAAAATCCAAAATATCTGGATCTGTTCAGAGGAACCACAACCGTAAGTATTGTGTCTTTATTGGCATGGGGATTAGGATATTGCGGTCAGCCTCATATTCTGGTACGTTTTATGGCCATTGACAAACCTAAAGATCTGATCAAAGCGAGACGCATCGGGATTACATGGATGATCTTTACTGTTGCCGGAGCTCTGGCCATAGGATTGATAGGAATCGCTTATCTGCAAAAGTTCGATATGAATACCATGATGAAGTTTGACGGATCAAAGACGGAAGCAGAAACTATTTTCATTTATTTCTCCCGTATATTATTCCATCCGTTCATTGCAGGATTTTTACTTACAGCTATTCTGGCAGCGGTAATGAGTACGATTTCCTCTCAGTTATTGGTGACTTCTAGTTCATTAACAGAAGATATTTACAAAGCTTTTCTGAATAAAAAAGCAACTTCTAAGCAATTATTAATAGCAAGCAGACTTTCTGTTTTACTGGTAGCTGTCATTGCGGTACTTTTATCCCTGGATCCAAAGGATAGTATTCTCAATCTGGTGGGAAATGCATGGGCAGGTTTTGGTTCTGCATTCGGGCCCCTGATCCTGCTGTCGCTTTTATGGAAAAAGGCAACATGGCAGGGAGGCTTTGCCGGGATGATGGTAGGGGGAATCACAGTTTTAGCCTGGGTTTATCTACAACATCCGCTGAAAGACTGGTACGAAATCATTCCTGGGTTTACGCTTTCCCTGTTGACTAACGTGATTGTTTCATTATCAACATATAAGCCTGATCCTGTCATTGAAAGCGAATTCAATGAAGTTCAGAAGATCATGCACGAATAGCATCCGGCACTAAAATATTACAGTTATAAAGAATCTCCTCTTGCACAAGTAAGGGGAGATTCTTTATTTTACATTTAAAATAAAATCGAAAATTTATTATTATTTAACAGTCTGTGCTACAGGTGTTTTACTGTTTTTTGCCATTAATGATTAGCATAATAAGTGCAAGGATAAAGCCTATAATGCTCGACCATATTATATTTTCAATACCATAATGGGCAATCCAGCTCCCTCCAAGCAGAGTTCCGGCTGTAACGGCAAAGTTTCCACAGGAAGTAAAAATACTGTTGATGAACTCTGAAGAATCGGAAACAGATGAGGTCACATTCACATTACTGATTAGAAATCCTCCGGAATGAACTAATCCCCAGCATCCTATTATCCAGATCATGGGTTTAAAATAACTTCCATAATATCCAATCAGGAGATGAATGCCTGATAATAAGATTAAAAACACCAGAGTCGTTTGAAACGGAAATTGGCTCATATATCGTCCCGCAATTTTATTTCCTGCAATTCCTACTGTTCCAAACAGGAGGAGCATGATGCTGATTTGTAGGCCGTTCATTCGGGTAACACTCCTTAAAAATTCGGCCATATAACCATAAGTTGAATACATGGCTGTAATGATAAAAAATGCAAGGAAAATTCCGATCCACAAATGTTTATTCCGAAATATTTCCATGGAGAATTTATTTGATGATATTCCTGTATTTTGAATCGATGGTAAATAGATCCATACAGCTAACAGAGCGACTCCGTTAATAAAAGCAGTAAGTAAAAAAGAAGCCTGCCAAGAGAAAAGGTCAGACATAAAAGTTGCCAACGGAACTCCTAAAACAGTTGCCAATGTAAGCCCTGAAAAAATAATGCTCACAGCCTTTGACTTTTCTTTAGGATCTGAGGTTTGACCGGCAACAGATAAGGCAATAGACCAGTACACAGGATGGAAAAACGCAGGAAGCATTCTGATAATAAGAAGCAAATGGAAATTTGAGATATAGGCTGACAGAATATTGGTGGCAACAAAAATAAGCAAGGAAAATACCAATAGATTTTTTCTTTTGAATGAAGATAATAAGAGAAGCATGAAAGGACCAAAGACAGCTACAATCATTGCAAATATACTGAGTAACCATCCTGCTTTTTCAATGGAGATCCGGAATGTAGAAGCAATTTCCGGCAATACGCCAATCACTCCGAATTCTGTGGTTGTAATTCCGAAAACACCTAGCGCCAGTACATAAAGATTTCTGTTCATATTCATTTTTTTTTGCAAATTTGCAGAATAGACTATCAGAAAACTATATACTTACCTTTTAGTTCTATACTTACCTTTTTGAAAGTACTAATCTAAAAAACGTTGTTATGCCTGAATTTTTCCATGATAAAAGACTGTATTATACTCCTATTGAATTTGCGTTAAGTCATATTGGAGGAACCTGGAAAATGCCTATTTTGTGGAGGTTACAGGAGAAACCTCTTCGCTTTAGTGAGCTTAAAAAGGATATTCCTCATATTACAGATAAGATGTTGACGAGCCAGTTGCGTGAACTGGAAGGCAAAGAGATGATTCACAGAGAAGTTTTCCCTGTAGTTCCACCGAAAGTGGAGTACAGTCTTACAGAAAAAGGAAAGAAATCGATCCCGGTTATTGAAATCATTATGACATTGGGCTACGACTTCATGAAAGGTGAAGGAATTGTTTTCCCTCCCAAAGAATAATAAGGTTATATTTCCTATTACATAACGCTTTTTTCATACCTTCACCATAAAATTGATTCTATAGCATGAAGCTGAAATTAGGGATATTAGATCAGTCACCCGCCACCATGGGCGGCAGTGCGGCATCTGCATTGAAAAACAGTCTTAATCTTGCTTTAATGGCTGAAGAAACAGGGTTTCACAGTATCATGTATTCCGAACATCATGGTGTAGAAGCGTATGCCAGTTCCAGCCCTGAACTTTTAGCTGCTATTGTTCTCAGTAAAACAAACCGGATCAAAATAGGAACTGCAGGAATCATGATGAGAAACTATTCTGCCTATAAGATTGCAGAATGGACCAAAATGTTGTCAACCTTATATCCTGAGCGTTTTATTCTCGGTCTGGGAAAAGCTCCCGGAGGATTAAAAGATGCTGTCATGGCACTGAACAATCATAAACCAGTTATTTTATCCAATATGGAAACCAAACTGGAAGAGATTATTCAATTCATAAAAGATAAAGAAGGGATATATGATGGACTTATAGCACAGCCGACTCATGTACAGCATATTCCGGAAATTATGTGGCTGGGCTCAGGAATGACTTCTGCCAGAGAAGCAGCCAGACACGGAGTCGGATATTCGTTCGCCGCTTTTATGAATAGTGAAAATGGAAAGGAAAATACAGATACTTACCTCAAAGAATTTGATAGCACACAATATTTTCCCCGGCCCTCATTACAGGTTGCTGTGGCAGTATCAGTAGCGGACAAAATTGAAGATGCCAGACGCAATGCTTATGGAATGGCCTATCAGTTTTTGCAATCCAGACAATTGGCAAGTCCCAATGCGGTTTTTTCTCCGGAAGCAGTAGAACAGAAAATTTTGGGAACAAAGGAGGAAGAAGAATTCTTTACTACATTAAACAGAATTATTATAGAAACCCCGCAATCTGTAGATCAGAGTTTAGATGAGATTTCCCAAAAGTACCATACAGATGATCTTCTGATCCTGTGTAATATGTACCGGGAAGAAGATCGTATAAACACTTATAAAAGTATCATTAAAAATAATAGATAAACTCCACAGTATAAAATTTCTGTTGTGCTATGGAGCTTTATTTATATTATAATTCAAATCCATGAAACAGAATATATCAACATTATATATCATTACAGGAGGCCCGGGAGCAGGAAAAACAACGTTGCTGCATGAATTAAGCCGCCATGAACTGGTAACTGTACCTGAAGAAGGAAGAAGAATCATTAAAGAACAGATAAATTCCGGTGGTGAAGGGCTTCCATGGCTTAACAAAGAACTTTTTGCAGAGATGATGTTCGAAGAATCTGTAAAAACCTACCTGAGAATAAGTCAGACAACTTCTGCAGAACCTGTTTTCTTTGACCGTGGAATACTGGATACACTTGGTTATATGAAACTTGAAAATATTCCTGTTCCGGAATCTATGGAGGTTAAAGCAAGAGAAATGATTTATCATAACAATGTTTTCATTCTGCCGCCATGGAAAGATATTTACGAAAATGACCCTGAAAGAAAACAAACCTTTGAGAAATCTATGCTTACCTTTGAATGTATGAACGAAATTTATCAGGAATATGGTTACAATATCATAGAAGTCCCGAAAATTTCAGTAGAAAACAGAGCCCGTTTTATCCTTGATAGGCTCATATAAGGAATTTCATCACTCATCAATTATCACTCATCAATTATGAACCATTTTCCTTTTGAAAAAGAACTGATCGAAATGGCTGACCAGGATCTGTCCGTCAGAGAAAAACTATTGCTGGCTGGAGAATTATCCGGAGGTTATCATCCTGAAATGAAAAATATTCATAGAGCTAATGCCAAACGGCTGCGGGAAATTATAGCAGAAATAGGCTATCCCACAATCTCAAAAGTCGGCGGGAAAGCTAATGATGCAAGCTGGCTGATTATCCAGCATGCCATCGGGGAACCTGAATTTATGAAAACATGTTATGCTATGATGGAAGAACATTCCAATGATATTAACCCTTTGCATAAAGCCTATTTATACGACCGGATTCAGGTTTTTCAGAGTAAACCTCAAAAGTATGGGACACAGTTGACCCCTGAAGGAGTAATTTATCCCGTAGAAAATAAAGAAAACCTAAATACAGAACGCGAAAAGGTAAATCTGCGGGCTCTTTCCGAATCAGATATCAATAAAATTCCGGATGCTGAAGACATTCCGGAAATTGATAGCAAAGACGCTGAATATACCATCTGGAGGAAAAAAGCAGGATGGATTTAAGACTCTTTTAATAAAGGTCTCGGATCAAACAGAACCTTTAAAGTACGGATCTTTCCATCCTTTATGTGATACCATCCCGAAGATTCTATTGTTTTTTCTCCCATATCAATATTGTACCAGAAACAAACATCTTCACCGGAAGTAAAAGTCTTAAGAATTTCATACTTAAACTTCATCTGCTTCATATCCTTGATGTACACAGATGCGCCTTCTCTCTTTCCCATTACCCCTATAAATTTAAAATCAGGATCGAGACAGCTTTCCGCCTTGTCAAAATTTTCTTCATTTAAATAGTGGATAAACTGTTCTGCAACGTTTTGAATGGTATTACTCATAAAGATTGTTTTTATTGGTGAATACAAAATTAAAGGTTCACTGACCATTCCCTTGTGACTATAATCACAAAATGCTTTTATCTCTTTTTGAACTTATTTTAAAACAGGAATTCTTCCTTTTGCATAAGCAATCTGTTCTTTTTCTTTGTTCTGATCAGGATTGTTTTTAAGATACAGCTGATAGTAGGTTACTGCATTCTTAGGCTGCTTCAGATTGAGATCATAAAGAAGTCCCAAACGGTAATAAATAATATTGCTGGTCCCAAAAGTCAATCCTCTTTTGTAAGCGGTCACCGCCTCGTTATACTGATTTTGAGCTTCATAAATGCCTGCCAGTGCAGCATAATAAAGGTTGGTGTGGTCTGAAATAGCTTCATCAATAGTCTTTTGAGCATAGAGGGCAGCGTTGTTATAATCTTTCAGTTCACGATAGCTCAGTGCCATAAAATATAATGTGCCTTCATTTTGTACTCCCATGTCTTCCAGCATTTTGTAAAGCATAATGCATTTTTGATAATCCTTTACATAAAAATAAGCCTGTCCCACATCGTTCATTACATTGACATCAGCATGGTTTTTCAGAAGTTTTTCACCAGTTTCAATCACTTCCGGATATTTGGTGAGCTGATTGGCAACCGGCAATAGAGCTTGTTGTAAAGTAAAGTTTTCAGTATCAGCCGCGATCGCTGTTTTCAATACATCATAAGCGGGTTGATATTGTTTGAGACCGTTATAAGTTATCGAAAGATCATAAGCCACATCAGGATCGGTAGCATTCAGTGTATTGGCTTTTTTAAGATAATTAAGTCTGGATTCCGGTGTTTCTGCATAAGCAGCAAGTTGTTTATAAGCACTGAAATTAAGACTGTCAAGCTGAATGATCTGTTGAAGAAAGGTTTTGGCATTAGAAACATTTCCACGTCTGGAGTTAATACTTGCTAAACTGAATAGAGTAGGCAGGTTGTTGGGTTGAATAGTGTTGATTTTCAGATAACTTTTCTCTGCATCAGGCAGTTTTCCAGCCATCATATTACAGTAAGCAATTTGTGAAAGGGCTTTTATATCCTGTGTATCTCCGGGATATATGCTCTGAAGATAAGTAGCTGCATCAGCATAACGTTGTGTTTCATAATACTCAAGAAGTTTTTCAGTATCAATTTTTGCAGACTGGGCAGTAAGATTTTTAAAGCTTAATAGAATAATACACAGGCAAATTCCTCTTTTCATCATGGTTATTTTTTAACTAAAATATTGGTTATTTATTGAGCTTCCAAATTTTGGACTCACTTATTGGGGATTTTTTTAATCTTATGAATGATTTAAACAAAACCTTAACTCCAATATCATTAGATTTCTTATATTCACTGTACGGAAAAAAAGCAAAAGATATGGAAATAAAAACTGTGCAGTCATTCCTTGAGTATTACGGGAAAATAAGAGAAAGAACAAACCGTATTATTGAAGTTGTTCCTCCTGAGCATATTGATTTTTCCTACAAACCAGGGAAGTTTACCATTGGTGATCAGATAAGGCACATTGCTGCCATTGAACGGTATATGTATGGAGAGACCATTGCAGGAAGGAGAAGTGCTTATCCTGGATGTGGTAAAGACCTTGCTGACGGCCATGAAAATACAGTTCAGTTTTTCAATGAAATGCACAGGCAGACTCTTGAAATCATTGAAGGATTATCAGACGAAGATCTTACCAGGAAATGTCTTACTCCTGCCAATAGTGAAATTTCCGTATGGAAATGGCTTCGCGCCATGATAGAACATGAAATCCACCACAGGGCAGAATTATACATCTACCTGAACCTTCTGGATGTAAAAACACCTCAAATTTATGGGCTTTCTGCAGAGGAAGTGCAGGAGATCAGTGTGAAATTATAAGTGATCATCAGACTATTAACAACAAAAACCAGCTGCCAATGTACCGCTGGTTTTTTTGTTAAAAGATCTTATATTTTGATTTATTTCTATCTTAAGTGAAAAATTATTTGTTTTCGTTTATTAAAAATTGTTAAATATTTATTTGATATATAGGTGTTTATTCCTTTTTTTAATCATTTACTTTAGAATTATTTATAAAAAGTCGTAGAACTACGACAAAATTTCAGATTACATGATGAAAATTTTCTGAATAACGATTACCGTTTTATCTTTGTAATACCACCAATCGAATTACAAAAAAATTAATAATGATTAAAACCCACATATTACAAGAATAACATCAAGAGAAATCTTGAAATTCAACAGGGTTATAAAGTAAACTTACACTTATACTTTTCCTTTTTAAGACCCTGTTCTGATCTCAATATCTGGATTTCACCATTACCATGGAGTACGGATAACGAAAAATGTATCTGAACTTTGTTGTTCAGATCAAGTTCAGGCTTAAAAAAACTGACACCCAATCAATCAAAATATTACAATTATGTTTCAGGACGATCATTCACCCAAAATGCCTGTTTCCAAAGATAAAATTTCAGCTGTAAAGAATATTAAAGAGACATTGACAGATCAGGCAGTCAACAAAGCTGCTCAGGAAATACAGGAAAAATCGAGCGGAACTATTAAGAAAGCTACAGAAAAAATGGCTCAGGTTCAGGCGTATACAGGTGTGGTTCAAAACGGTTCTCAAATGTTTATGAATCAGGTTAAACAACCGAACCCTCCCACACTGATAGAAGATAAAGTATGGGCTAAACAGCCTACTTCAGGGATTTATAATGCCAGTACAATACCCGGAAATCAAGTTGCTGGGATCAATCGTGTAGTAAAACTTGAAATTGTAATTGACGGAAAAGTGATAAAACATTTCAAGCATTTTCAGTTAAAACAAAGTGCTGTAAAACATCATGAATTCGATCTGATGCTGGCCCACGATACGTTAGGGAGTTCAGAAAACCACAATCTTGAAGAAGCTCAAAACTTTCTTGGAAAAAGAATTACCGTAATTTTCAGATATAAAGATGTTGAAGACGGCCCCGAAAGAAACTTTGTAGGAGTGATCACAGAAGTAGGTTTCAGCCAGGAAAAAGGAAGCCTGGGAAATATTGTTCTTACAGGATCAAGTCCTACGGTTCTTTTGGATGCAGCTCCTCATATTCAAAGTTTTGGCGGAGCACAGGAAATTAGTCTGAACAGTATTGCAGATCAGGTAATCAAAGAAGGGCTCGGGCAAAGCAGTTTTGATTTCAGGGTGGATGCTGCCCATGGAAATGTTTCTTACAGCTCACAATATGAGGAGACCCATTATAACTATCTGGCCAGAATTGCAGAAGCCTACGGTGAACAGTTCTATTACGATGGTGAAGTATTGCATTTCGGAAAACTTCCGCCTCAGGAAAAACCTGTGAAGCTTACGTATGGAAGCAGTGTGAGTGATATCAAGATAAAAATGAAAGCTCAGCATGTGAATCCTTCATTTTATGGCTATAACAGTAGTAAAAATGAAAAATTAACAGCAGGAAGTTCAAAAATTAATCATACTTCAGATATTGCCAAAAGAGCGTATGAAATTTCAGAAAAAACTTTTACGACTCCTTCATTAAGAGTGGCTCCCATAAAAGCGGTGTCTTTCATGGACGTGGAAACTTCCCAGAAAGGAACTGCTGGTAGTAAGGCTGTTGAAGTCTTTGTTATTTCAGGAATTACCACAGTGCCATTTCTTTATCCCGGCTGTATCGCGGATATAGAAATGAGAAAAGCTGAAAGCAGTGAAACGACCTATTTTACCAAACTGATGATTACTGATATGTATCATGAGGTAGATGCCAGAGGATATTATACCGGAACTTTTGAGGCAATAGCTTCTGATACGGGATTTATTCCACGTCCGGAGTTTCATACCCCAAAAGCAGATGCACAATTTGCCAAAGTAATTTCCAATGTAGATCCTTTGAATCAGGGTAGAGTTAAAGTACAGTTCGACTGGCAAAATGGTTCTACCACAACAGAATATATCAGGGTAATGACTCCAGATGGTGGAGGAAGCGAAAAAGTGAGTAAAAATCGTGGTTTCATGGCGATTCCGGAAGAAGGTGACCAGGTGGTGGTTAATTTCGCGCACCAGCATCCTGACCGTCCGTTCGTGATGGGAGGAATGTTCCATGGAGGCGTTGGCGGCGGCGGTGGTGCCGGAAATAATATTAAAAGCTTAAGCAGTAAAAGCGGGCATACAATGAGCCTGGATGATGCTGGTGGGATTACCGTAAAAGATAAAGATCAAAATTCTGTTTTTCTGGACGGAGCAGGAAATATAAGCATAGACAGCAAAATTTCCATTACGCTGAATTGTGGAAGCAGCTCAATCTATATGGATAAAGATGGCAATATTCAGATTAAAGGAAAAGAAATATTTGTACAGGGAGTCAATATTGGAGTTGGTGGAACAACGAGTATCGGAGTTGGAGTAGGACCTGAAAATGGTGAACCTACTTCCGGTGTTGGAATCAAATCTGATACCCTTGATATCGGAACCAATACGCTTTCCATGAGAGGTGATACTGAAGCCAATCTTAGCAGTGGAGGAAAAATTAATGTTGGCGGCGGAAGTGAAACAAATATTGTAAGTGGAACTGTAAAACTGAATTAATGAATCCTGTAGATTTGGAGTTGGTGAAGTTAAAAAGACAATGGCAGAAAGTTGTTTCAAAAAACGAAGAAAAACCTATGCTGATCTGTATAGGCGAAAAACATGAAACGGATCTTTTTGACGGATTTATCAAATCGAAACTTTCTGAAGATGAAGAAAGTGATGATGTTTTTTTACTCCATTATCAGGAATTTAACGGAATGAACTCTTTCGGGCAAACCTTATTGGATGAATGGACTGAGTTCTATGAGATGTTGAAAAAAAGCGAAGAGAATATTCCTCAATGGGATTTGAAAAACCCGGAAGAAAACTTTAAAACAGATGCATATAAGGCATTTTATCCTTTGATGGAATTAAAGAAGAACTTCCCTAATATTCAGGATTCTAAAATTTACATCTACATTGCTCCACTCAGGATCAGTGATACCGGGGAACTTTCTTTATGGGTGAAAGAGTGGTGCAGGATCTGTGAAATGTCAGAGAATAAAGATATTAAACTGGTATGGGCAGAACATCATACCTACAGAACTTTGCCCAATATCTCTTCTGCGCATAGCTTCAGAGTGGAAGTAGACATTCATCAGTTAATGCAGAATACTGCGGCTCACACTAACCGCAAGAAGAACAGCCCGGATACGGATTTTCAACAACAGATTCTTATCGCAAGCAATCACTTAAGCAAAGAAAGATTCAAAGAAGCAGAGCATGCATTGAAAACAGCTGTGAAACTTGCCAAAGAACAAAAGAATAAACAGGGAGAGATTTCTGCTTATTTTATGCTTACCCAGGCTTATACTGCAGACAGGAAGAAAGAAAAGGCAGAAGATACCTACCGCACCATATTAGAAGAAGTAGAACCGGATAGCCCTTTAGCAGTTCAGATGTATATGAATTATGGTAGTTATCTGCTGGGAAACTCTAAAAAATCCAAAGCAGAAATAATATTTGAAAAAGCTGCAGAAACTGCTCAGAAAATAGGAGAATATGCAATGGCGATTGAGTGTTACAGAATCATCGCTACATTGAATGATACGGTTCTGACAAAAGATAAAATGATCAGATATTTTGAAAAATGTCTGGATATAGCAAAATTGATGGATTCTTCAGCCAGAGAACAGAGCAGCCTTAGGTTTGTAGCCTCAATGCTTATTCTCAAATATGAAGGTGATACCGATAAAAAAACAAAACTGGATAGTGAAATGAAGACTTATTTTGGTGATGACTGGAAGGTGAGTGTAGAAAAACCAAAAGCAGGGTAATCTCAAATTAAAAGAAATCATGGCAGATCTGAATAAAAAAACAGTAAAACCCATCAAGGTAGCAAAGCCGGATATGAACCCGGACCGCTCCTGGAAGGTCAAAGCAGACGTTACTTCGGTAAGTTGGGATAAAACGACACAGGGCTGGAAAAACGGAATGAAAAATAATTTCGATTCCCTGAATCCTGTTTCTATGGCTAAATCCTTATTGGGAGGAGATGCCGGCCAGCCGGAGAAAAGCAGTGGAGGCGGAGGTGGCGACAGTGCTGTGACAACAGAAAGAGCAGCACCGGAAAGCAAAGTGAAACTGATTAAGGTCAATAATCCTGCAATGCCTTCCACAGCTATTCAGCATACAAGTAAGCATTTTGATATCGTACTGGCCATTGATATTCACTGGACGCTCATTCCGCCGCCACCTTCATTTATGTTTATTCCTTTGCCATTGCCTCATCCGTTTATCGGGATTGTTTTTGATATTATGGATTATATTACCATCAAGATTCCGGTTCCGCAATTTGCAAGAAATCTGATGCCTTCTCTTCCGGAAAGTATTCCGATGGGAGGCTCAATATATGTTCACGGAAGGCATAAAGCTACCACTACAACCAGTGTGATGGGAGTGGTGATTCCATTCAGACATGTTACATCGCTTATTCCGGTGTATCTCATTCCTTTTCCTCAGGAAGCTCCCCATGAAGGAGAAGTGTATTACGGCTCACAGACCGTTCTGGCACAGGGAAGTAAAATGAGCGGAAATCAGCCTCAACAGGTATTAACGTGTATGGGATTTCCTTTCGGAATGACCATGCTGCCTGCAATGCCGGATAAACCCAAGAAAAATCCATTGGCTTATTTTGCTTTCTACAATAACTTTTCAAGCATGTATATCCAGATCAATACGGGAGGCCCTGTATTGGTGGGAGGAGCCTTTGTTCCTCATACTTATACACCCGGAGAAATGCTGATGCGTCTTGCCGGGATGTTCTTAATGAGAAGTTTAACAAAGAAAATAGGAAAACTGGGAGCAAATGGTTTAAAAAAGCTTAATAACAGTGTTCTTAAAAAAGCTCCTTTCAATAAGTTTAAATTTTCAAATGCTCTTTCTAAGAAATTATGTCATTGGGGGCTGGAACCTGTTAATTTTGCAACGGGTGCTATGTTTTTTGAATGGGAGGATTTCGAAATTCTAGGGAATACTCCTTTAACCTGGAAAAATAAATGGCACAGCGATAGACCTTATGATTTTGGGCCTTTAGGAAATGGCGTTTTTAATAATCACGATCTGTTTATCCTTCCTGAAGAGAATAACAAATTTGCCGGATGGATGCATCCTGAAGAAAATATAGCCATGCTTGTTCCCGTACCTGAAATTGGAAAAGAAATGACCTATTTCAGAGATCAGAAAATCTGGCAATACAGACCAAATAACAGTATTTGGGTTGTTCGCAAAGGTACAGACATCTACACTTATACCCGCTTTCATCATGTTACAGAAGGAGTGATATATAAAATTGCAAGGATCGAATATGGTGACGGAACTGTTCGTGAATATGAGTATGAAGGCCGCAATATTGTTCTAAAAAGGATAAAAGATGTTAATACAGAAACAAGTATAGAAACCACTATTCACCCTGAATATAAAAAGATAACAGAAGTCTGTTATTGCTATAAAAACCAAAAAGATCTGTTGGTCCGTTATAGTTATGATGAGCGTGGAAATCTTACCCATGTCTGGGATATTCACAAAAAAGCGATCGTCTTTGAATATAATGGGAAAAATCAAATTGTAAGAAGAGTCAACCGAAATGGGATGAGCTATATCTGGAAATATGATAAAAAAGGTAGGGTAGTATATACTAAAGGTTTGGATGGATATATGGAAGGAAGTTTTCATTATGATGAAGAAGAAGGCTTCACAGAAGTAATATACCCTAAACAAGATAATAAAACAGAACGTTATTATTATGATGATCATTTTCTTGTATATAAAAAAGTAGATGGAGAAGGTGGGGAAACCTGGTATGACTTTACAGCATACAATGAACTGAAAATGATAGGAAGCCCGGAAGGACGTGTTCAGGGGTATACGTATGATGAAATGGGAAATATCAAGACTTTTCACAGTCCTGATGGAGAAGAATATCATTATCAGTATAATGAGTTTGGACAGGTTATTGCCCGTTTTTCACCTTCGGGAGCTTCTGAAACATGGAATTATGATGAGCATGGAAGATTAATCAGTCATACAGATGCGGCAGAAGAAAATGTTTATTATGAATATGCTGATGGAAAAAGGCTTCCGGAAAGATGCATAAGAGAAAAAGTTACGGCATCTTACGAATATAATGAGAGAGGGCAGCTTATTCAGCTTACCAATACTATCGGAACTGAGCAATTTTGGAAATTTGATGACTATGGAAGGCTGTTGATCTTTAGTCCGAAACCTTTAAGCAGAACTGTTTGGAACAGAGATAAAATGGGAAGGGTGGTTGAAGTGAATGAACAGGGGCAATTACCATTGAAACTTCGCTACGATGCGTATGATCTTCCGGTGTATGCTACAGATGGCCATGCAGAATGGTTGATGAGTTATACTCCAATGGGAAGCTTAAAGCGGCAGGTTCGAAGGAATGCACTCACCAGTAAGAAAGAAGAAACACTAGCCTTTGGCTATGATGCTTACGAAAATTTAGTAAGTATGACCAATGAAAAAGGAGAGGTCTATATTTTTGAAAGAGATAATAATAACAAAATTATTGGTGAAACCGGCTTTGAGGGACGTAAAACAATCTTTATCCGTGATAAGGATGGCTTGATAACCCAAAGAAGAAACCCTCATGGAAATACAATCTTTTATGAATATGATCTTGCAGGAAGAATAACGCAGGTGGATTATCCGGACGGAACCTGGGAGGCATATCAATATGATACTTCAGGTTTGCTTATCAAAGCAGATAACGAAGATAGCAGTGTTAGCTTTCAGAGAAACCAGTTGGGGCAGATTATCAATGAAAAACAAGGGGAACATTTAGTTCAATATAAATATGATCAGCAAGCTAATCTTATCGGTCTGGAAAGCAGCTTAGGAGCGAAAATTGATTATTCCTATACTGATCTGGGACAGCTTAGAAATATTTCCGCCAGCACTACAGAGGTAATTTTACCCTGGCAGATGAATGTTGAAACCCGCAGAAATGAGCAAATCCTTTCCCGTGAAATGACCGGGAATGTGGAAAGTACTTTTGAATTCGATCATACCGGAATGCCTATAAGCCAGAAAGTAATTACTCATAAAGCAAATACTACTTTTCATAAAGACTATATATGGGGAGAAGGAAACCGGTTGTTGACTATTCTTGACAAAGTAAAAGGTGGTAGAACAAGATTTGATTATGATGCATTTGGAAGTCTTGCTGCTGCAGAATATGCCAATGGAAAAGTTCAGCATAAAAATCCTGATGAAACGGGCTGCTTATATGAAAGTATAAAACGTACCGACCGTATTTATGATAAAGGTGGAAAGCTGATGCGCGACAAAAACTGGTTTTATCATTATGATGAAGAAGGAAATTTGTTATTAAAGAGTAAAAGGGTGATCAATAATGCGAGGCCAGAACATCAGGAAAAATCAAACAGCGCTCATCCTTATTACAAAGCCATTGCCTCGGATTGGCTTAGCCGCCCGAAAATGCCGGAAGGTGTTATTTTACCTGATGTGAACGATAATTCCTCAGCAGAAATTCAAAAAACTGAATGGGAATCCGGTGACTGGGCTTATTCCTGGAGGGCTAATGGAATGCTGGCTAAAGTAAAGCGTCCTGATGGTAAAGAAGTGAGTTTTGAGTATGATGCACTGGGAAGAAGAATTTCTAAAATTGGCTGGCAGAAAATAACTCGTTATATTTGGGATGGTAATGTTCTTTTACATGAATGGAATTATAATATTGAGGCAAGACCTGCCAATGAAATTGATGATGAAGGAAATATTATAAATAAGCAAGAGCCTGTAGAGAATTTAATAACATGGGTTTATGAAACAGGGAGCCATGTGCCGTCTGCAAAGATTGAAGGAAACAGAAGGACTTCAATTATTTCAGATTATATAGGGAGACCTGTGCAGGCTTATAATGAGGATGGAAATCTGGTCTGGAGTGCCGACTATGATATTTTCGGAAGAATTGAAAATGTAAATGGTGATGAATCATTTATTCCTTTCCGACAGCAAGGGCAGTATGAAGATGAGGAGACGGGACTTTGTTATAATAGATTCCGTTATTATGATGGGAAAAGCGGTACTTATCTTTCTCAGGATCCAATAGGTCCGCTTGGAGATAATCCCAATCTGTATGCGTATACCCATGATAGTAATTCGGAAATTGATCCGCTGGGATTAATAGAGGTTGACGGGGGATGGTCACGAAGAAAAGCAGAACGAGGTTCAATTATAAAAGCAAAAAGACCTACACCTCCTTCTATACATGCTACCAAACATATTCAGGCCACTTCGATGGAAGATGCTAAAGCCAGAAGTATTAAAGGAGTAGGCGGTAAACCAGAAGGATCATATTTCCCGGATGTAGTAAAAGATAATTTCAAAAATTTTGAGAAAAAAGCCGCATTTGATGCCATGAGAAAGGGTAATGTAGTACCTAATGGTGGAGTTACTTACTATATTTATGAACATCCTACCGATATTGGATATAATATGGGAGAAAAAACAAGATTTATGAGAGTGGAAGTGGCTTCCGGTACCATACACAGCCATCCGATATCAGAGGCAGATGCCAATAATTATATAAAAAAAGCAAATTATCCATAACGATGAAAGATAAAGGAATACTAAACACTGGAATTCAGGTTGAAGGCGGATGGAGTATTGATGCAAACGTTTTTATAGACAAAAATTATAATATAGAGGATATCCCTTTTGATGATACCTTATTGTTTAGTGCTGTAAATCACATTACAGGAAAAAATATTTCAGTTACCTATGAAAACAGTAACGTAGGATATTCTTTTGATTTCTGCATGCTATCCAGAAGGTTAGGGGAATGGCATCATGATGGTGCAGCTATTTATAAAACAATAGAGACAGGTCATCAAATTGATAAATTATACAATACATTATCAGAATACCTGAATCCTTCAAAAAAAGAGCTTATCCCTTTAAAAATTTCAAGCTGGACCATTGTTTATAATAATCTGATAAGAAATGAAGGTTTGTATGATGATATAGAATTGATTTTTTCAGCAGTAAGAGGAAAACTTTTTATAGACATTACCTACAATCGGAATTCTGAAAAACCTTACTATATCTATATCGGATTATCAAAATATGAATATTCCCAAATTATTTATAGTTTGAATAAACCGGCAAGAGAATACCAGGAATTATTTTTAAAAAATATAGATGAAGTTGTTGTCATAATTAATGATTTTCTCATAGAACAAGACAATTATTTATCTGAAATTTCAAGAAAAACCTGAGTGCTGTACTGATGTGAAATGGACAGTAAGTCAAAAGCACAGCAATAGAGTTTAAATATTTAATCCAAATCCAATTCAAATATATTATGAAAAAAATATTCTCAGAACTTAAAGGTTTTGTGGTGTTTAGTCCACAACTTTTAGCAAAATATCTGGAAGAAAATCACCTTTCCGGTAATAATATTTTAAAATATTTTGTAGAAAACGAACATGGGGATGAAATAACAAAATCAGGAATCGCTATTCCAATTATAGGGGTAGAGGAAGACTATTATGCATTCCGGGTTTCTGTAAATGAGGAAAAAATCCTGAATGATGATGAAGTAGAGGTAGAGTCAAGAGGCTGGGTTTTTCAGACGGCTAATAATGAAGTAAAAATTGTAGGAATTGGCTATTTAAAAGATATTACTACCATTAATGAGGAAAACAGTATTACGTTATCCTTGGAAAACGGATGGCATACTTTGAAAATACGGGGAGGAAGTCAAAATGGCGAAAGACTATTTGAGTTGCACATGGAAAAACAGGATGCATACCCGGCTTTCAGCGGAGACGTGACTACCGAGTATTACTATGGTTAAAAAACTAGTGAAAAAATATTGAACCGTAAATATTTCATCCCTGAGTTTAAATATCTGATGTTGAGATCTTAATATTCAAATTTTATTTGGCTAAGGACATTGCTGTCTCTTTAAAACATCAGAAATACGATTTTTATTGTAAAAATATTTTGTCAGTAATAAAAAACTTTCTATATTTGCACCACTGAAAACAACGGTACTACCGGAGTTAAAGGAGAGTTGGCAGAGTGGTCGATTGCGGCAGTCTTGAAAACTGTTGACTGTAACAGGTCCGGGGGTTCGAATCCCTCACTCTCCGCAAAGAAAACCTTGAATCAATTGATTTAAGGTTTTTTATTTTTAGAGTATATCTTAGATTGAAATCAGTATAAATAAGAATACATTATATAGTTTAAATAAAAAGCCCTGCAATTCAAAATCACAGGGTTTATTGTTGAGAATAGGGTCTTCTTTAACTTAAAATCTCACATGGTGCTATACAGATCACCCACGGACATCTTTTGATTCCCGGAGGTGGACAGCATGCTTCAGAACAGCTTACCGCTCCGCCATTAATACTCTTTAATTGGTCTCTTGAAATTTTTTTAGAATTTTTCATAGTCAAGTAATTGTGTTAAACGTAAATTAAGGCTGGTTTCCTCCACCACATCCGTCGTAAGGCATACATTGCCACTTACCACCGATTAAACATAGCTGTCCACCTCTGCAATCAATTCCACCCTTAATTGTTTTCAATTCCTGTCTTTCGATTTTCTTTAAATTTTTCATAATAATTTTTAAGTTTAGTTCTATTCGAAATTAATCAAATTTTATCAACTATTGTAGAATTATTGTAAAAATATTTATTTTTTAATTGTTTACTTGTAGGATGTTTTGTAATTATTTTATGGAATTAAGTAAAATTGGTTTATGGGATAAGCCTTGAAATCTGTACTTAAAGAGTTGATTTCATTTCAGTAAAATCTTGCCCTGTGGCAAGTCCGTTTTCAGATTGACTTGGTAATTTTGATTAAAAGTTTAATCCACCAAATCTGATAATATTATGAAAAATTTATTCAAATTCTCTGCATTATTAATCCTAACTGTTTTTCTGACAGCATCCAAGGTATACGGACAAAAAGTAAAACCTTCTGAAAGCGGCTATGCGCCTGCCAACGGAATCAAAGTGTATTATGAAGTTTATGGTAAAGGAAAGCCTGTTGTACTGTTACATGGAGCCTTTATGACGATTGACCTGAATTGGGGCGAGCTGATCCCGGAATTGTCTAAAAACAGAAAAGTAATTGCACTTGAATTACAGGGCCATGGGCATACCCCGTTTTCAGAAAGGAAATTATCACACACTACTTTAGCCAGTGATGTTACAAAGGTGATGGACTATCTGAAAATTGATAAAGCAGATGTTGTAGGCTACAGTTTTGGTGGGGAAGTGGCTTATCAATTAGCGATACAGAGTCCGGAAAGACTGAACAAACTGGTTATTATTTCGTCAACATATAAAACTAATGGCTGGCTGCCCGAAGTCAATAAAGCATTGGAAGGAATGAAACCAGACCTCTTTACAAACAGTCCTATGCATACTGCCTATAATGCTGTAGCACCAGATAAAACAAAATGGACTCCATTTCTGCAGCAGATGATAGCTTCTGCGGGACAACCTTTTGATCTTGGCGATAATAACATTTCTAAAATTCGGGTACCGGTTTTAATCATAGCTGGTGATAATGATGGATTGGACAAAACAGAACTTTCAAAAACCTATAAATTATTGGGAGGTGATGTCTTTGCGGACATGGGAGAAATGCCCAAATCGCAATTGGCTATTGCTCCGGGACAAACCCATGTGAGTCTGATGATGCAGACAGCAATGATTCTGAACTATCTGAATAATTTTTTAAAATAGTTTGAGTATGAATCCAAAATTTGAAGCAGGAATTAATATCGCTATAAAAATTCCCAAAAGTAAATATGAAAAAACAGTTGCCTTCTACAGAGAAATTCTAAAATTAGAAGTGGAGGAAAAACCCATTAATAATCCTACTGTTTCCAGAACTCACGAAGTAAAATTCGGGAATAATATTATTTGGCTGGATTGTGTCGACAATTATACCCATTCCGAAACCTGGTTACAACTCACGGTCCCTGATGTAGAAACAGCAACAGAATACTTGCTGTCAAATGGTGTGGAAACCTGTGACGAGATTGAAGAACTTCCTGACAACATGCACTGGATTACTGATCCTGCTGGGACGGTGTTCAATTTGCAGCAAAAGAAGTAAAATCGGGAATTTTACAGATAAGGTTTCACCATAGAATTATATCACACAAATTGTGTAATTTTAATACCTTTAATCATCAAATTATTAAAATTTTAAAATATTCTCATGCAGACGAAACCATTCAATTTCATTGTAACCCTCTTTTTTCTGGTATTAAGTGTGACTGCATTTTCACAAAAAACAGCCGCTTTGAATTCTTTATTGGACAAAAATTCAGAATTTATCTTCCCACAGACACCCGATAAAATATCAAAAGCACTGAATGTAAAAACTGTTTTTTATGAAGATGCCAACGAAGAAAAATATGCAAAATGGCCAATGAAAACAGGGCTGGAACTTTATTGTGGTCTTGGAAAAGATAATGCTGTCAATGAGATGTTTTTCGCAGCTTCAGACAATAAATCTTTAGTGGTGGAAGGACTTCCTTTTGGCCTTGTGCTGAATAAAAGTACCTTACAGGATAGTAAAACCAGGTTCACTAAATACAATGCTAAAACGCAAAAATTAGGAGCTGCCAGTGAATTTCCAGGTGGATCAAAACTTGTTTTTAAAAAAGGAAAACATTATGCAACATTGTTTTTTGACAATAAAAACCTGTTGAAATCATTAGGTTTAACACCAACACTTGTTGATCCGGCAGCCAATTAATTACTGGAAAATTAGAATAATAACAACATCCGTCATTATCGACGGATTTTTTTATATCTGAAGCAGATTAACGTAAAGCGAAAGCTATATCGTCAGCCCATGGTTATTCTTTACCTCAGCCATCACAAACGTACTGTGGGTACTCCCTATGGAATCCACAGATCCAAGCTTATTGAATACAAAATCCTGATAATGCTTCATATCCCGTACCTGAACTTTCAGAAGGAAATCAAAATCCCCGGAAATATTGTAACATTCGGCAACTTCTTCGATTTCTAAAATCTCTTTTACAAAATCATAGCCTACAGACCTGTCATGAATTTTGAGTTTGATCTGGCAGAAAACCGTAAATCCACGGTTCAGTTTTTCAGCATCAAGAACCGCTGCATATCTTTTAACAAAACCATCCTGTTCCAGTCTTTTTACCCTTTCAAAAACAGGGGAGGTAGAAAGGTTTACTTCTTTTGCAAGTTCCTTAACGGTCAGTTTAGCATTTTTCTGGAGCAGCCTGAGCAGCTGTAAATCCTTATCATCGAGTTGTTCCACAGAATATTATTCTTTTAAATGATTAAAACAGTCAAATGTACAGAATTTTATGCTTTTATTTTTGTTTTTAAAAGTTTAATTTGCTTAATTATTTGATAATAATTGTATTTTTATTCTGTATTGCTAATTTTACACAAAATTAAAAACTTTTACTGATGACCATAGTTAAAGGTAAAAGTACAGTTCTTTACAGATACTTCATCAAACAGAAAAGGTTTTACTTAACGTAGATTAATAGGGAATCGTGTGCAAATCACGAGCTGTCGCGCAACTGTAAGTAACACACCAAAGGTTTCTGTCCTTGCAGATCCACTGCCAAAAGCGGGAAGGATGACGGAAACTGTTACAAGTCAGGAGACCTGCCTTTACTGAATTGACAATGCTTTCGCGGTCTGAAGCTTTGGGGTCATACAGATGATATATCGGATTCGGGTATTTTCTTTTGTAAAGGAAATTACGCTGTCTGCTATGTCATGACTTTCCTGAAACTTCTTCCGATAAAACATTACGAAGCCTTTTAAAGAACTTTCCCAATAAGTTTAATTAAAAAGTTTAAAAAAATGCAAACTCACATCCTTGGCTATCCGCGTATTGGTAGCAAAAGAGAACTCAAAAAAGCCTGCGAACAGTATTGGTCAGGTAAAATCCTTTTGGAAGAACTTCTGAATACCGGAAGAACTATCTGTAACCAAAACTGGAATATCCAGAAAGAAGCAGGGATAGACCTTATCCCGTGTAATGATTTTTCATACTATGATCAGGTATTGGATATGAGCCTTGTAGTAGGAGCCATTCCAACACGTTACCATGAAGTGGTGCTTAAAAAGAACAATACTGAATTGGATCTTTATTTTGCAATGGCAAGAGGATATCAGAAAGATGGATTGGATATCACTGCCATGGAAATGACCAAGTGGTTCGATACCAACTATCACTATATCGTTCCGGAATTTTATAAAAATCAACAGTTTAAACTGAGCTCAGATAAGATTTTCAATGAATTTGCCGGAGCAAAACAAGCGGGAATCAATGCAAAACCGGTGATTATCGGACTGGTTTCTTATCTGTTATTAGGAAAAGAAAAAGAAGAAGGCTTCGATAAATTGGATCTGGCTGGAAATCTTCTTCCAGTCTATACAGAGATTTTAACCAAACTTCAGGATCAGGGTGCGGAATGGATTCAGTTTGATGAACCTTTTCTGGCGTTGGATTTAACAGAAAAAGCCAAAGAAACGTATCTTTCTGTGTATGCCGAAATCAGAAAACGTTTTCCGAAACTGAAATTTATCGTTGCCACTTATTTTGACGGATTAAAAGATAATGCATCAATTGCTGTTTCCCTTCCGGTGAATACATTGCATATTGATCTGGTGAGAAATCCTGAACAGTTAGATGATATTCTGAATGTTATTCCGGAAAGCTTAAGCCTTTCATTAGGAGTAACCGACGGTAGAAATATCTGGAAAAATGATTACGAAAAATCATTGTCTTTCATCAGAAAAGCTGTTGAGAAATTAGGATCTGAAAGAATTCTGATTGCACCATCATGTTCATTGCTTCATTCACCTTGTGACCTTGATTTTGAAACCAGTCTTAATCCTGAAATTAAAAAATGGCTGGCTTTTGCAAAACAAAAAGTAAAGGAAGTCGTGACGCTTAAACAACTGGCATCCGGAACGGAAAATGAACAGGTTCTTGAAGCATTTGAAGAAAATAAAAAAGCCATTGAAAGCAGAAGAACTTCTTCTCTTATCCATAATGATCAGGTAAAACAGAGAGTAAATTCAGTTACTGAAAAAGATGCTCAGAGAATAAATACTTTCAAAATCCGTAAAGAAGAACAGCAGGAAGTATTGCAGCTACCTTTATTTCCAACCACTACAATCGGATCATTCCCGCAAACCACAGAAGTAAGAAGCTGGAGAGCAAAATTTAAAAAAGGAGAGCTTACTGCAGAACAATATGATACCTTATTGAAACAGGAAACGCAGAGAACAATCCGCTGGCAGGAAGACATCGGAATTGATGTATTGGTTCATGGAGAATTTGAGCGAAACGACATGGTGGAATATTTCGGGGAACAGTTGGAAGGATTTGTATTCACTAAAAACGGTTGGGTACAAAGCTACGGAAGCCGTTGTGTGAAACCTCCTGTCATCTTCGGTGATGTTTCCCGCCCGACTCCGATGACGGTGTATTGGTCTGAATATGCACAATCCCAGACTGAAAAATGGGTGAAAGGTATGTTGACAGGTCCGGTTACGATTTTACAGTGGTCTTTTGTACGTGATGATCAGCCTCGTTCAGAAACTTGTAAGCAGATTGCTTTGGCAATCCGTGATGAGGTAGTGGACCTGGAAAAAGCAGGGATCAGAATTATTCAGATTGATGAACCTGCCATCAGAGAAGGACTACCATTAAGAAAAACAGACTGGCAGAATTATCTGAAATGGGCAGTGGAAGCTTTCAGAATTTCAGCAAGCGGAGTGGAAGATGCTACCCAAATTCACACTCACATGTGTTATTCTGAGTTCAATGATATTATTGAAAACATTGCCGATATGGATGCAGATGTCATTACCATAGAATGTTCACGTTCTCAGATGGAACTGCTGAATGCTTTCGCCGATTTCAAATATCCGAATGAAATTGGTCCTGGAGTATACGATATTCACTCACCAAGAGTTCCTTCAAAAGAAGAAATGATTGAATTGCTGAGAAAGGCTCAGAATGTCATTCCTGCCAACCAACTTTGGGTAAACCCTGATTGCGGACTGAAGACAAGACATTGGGAAGAAACTGAAAAAGCTTTAATCGCAATGGTTGCCGCTGCTAAAGAAGCTTCAATAGAATATGCACTTTAAAAAACTTTAGAAATAATTAGATTCAATTATTCAGATCGTGCCATGATATTCATGGCACGATTTATTATGGTAATCCGGTGAAATGTTGATGAAGTAAAGTTTTACTATTGTGTTTTATAATAAACATGTGTTTCTGAACTATTTTGCCTGTAAAGCACTTGGCGGATAACCAAACTGTTTTTTAAACGCAAACGAGAAATGGGATAGATTTTCAAACCCAAGATCCAGATAAATATCAGAAACTGATCTTCCTTTTTGGGTAAGCAGAAAATGGGCTTCCTTTAATCTCCGAAGCTGCAGCCACTGTCTTGGCGGAATTCCGAATATCTTTTGAAAATCCCTTTTAAATGCAGAGAGACTTCTCCCTGTTAAATAAGCAAAACGCTCTACATTGACATTGAAATGAAAGTTTTTATTCATAAAAGATTCAATATCTATTTTATAGGGTTCGGAAAAATCAAACAAAATATCCTTAAGGCCGGGATCGTAATTCAACAGTAAGAGGAGAGCTTCTTTTTGTTTAAGCTTCAGTATTTCTTCAGAAGCAGGAAGATCTTCATACGGTAATAATGAGTACATAAAAGAATGTAATGCCTTTTGCTCCGGTTTTATATAGGCCTGGACATTGTCCTTTTTTTCTGCCTGATATCCATACTCACGGCTGAAGTCATGAAGCATGGTATCGTCAAAATAGATGGATATGGTTCTGATTTCCCCGTTTTTGGGTGGATATTTTGCGAATTTCAATAAACTGTTTTTCCTTGCAGAATAGAGTTCTCCTTCTTTAAATATCGTTTTTGTGATGCCATCATTAAGTTCCATTTCCCCGGAGAGCACCAGGCCGAGGCTGTGAATTCGTGCAAATTGTTCTCCTTCCCTGAATTCTGAAAAATGACAGGAGTAATTGATGGGAAAAGGAATATTATTTTCGCTCATAGCTCAGAAAGTTATTTCTTGATCAATTCTTATTCAAACTTACAAAACTTTTCAGGATCATAGAATCTCCACAGCAAAGCAATCCTGAGAATATTTTTGCTGTGAAGAAGATCATATTAAGCCAGAATCGTTTTGGGTTCCAGGTAAGCTTCCAATCCGAATACACCAAACTCACGTCCGATACCGCTTTGTTTGAAACCTCCGAAAGGCGCATAAGGATCGTGGGCAAACCCATTAATGCAGATTCTTCCGGCATCAATCTGTGCGGCTACACGTTCTGCATGTTCTTGGTTGGCAGAACTGATATAAGCTGCAAGACCATATGTAGTATCATTGGCAATAGCAATGGCTTCCTCTTCATTGGCATAAGGAATAATAGACAGTACAGGTCCGAAAATTTCCTCTTGCGCAATACGCATATCATTACGGACATTGGTAAAGATGGTCGCTTTCACGAAATTACCACTTTCAAGACCTTCCGGTTTGCCTTCACCACCTGCAAGCAGAACAGCACCTTCTTCCTGTCCCAGACGGATATAACTTTGTACTCTTTCAAATTGTTTTACACTCACCATAGGTCCTACAAGAGTGTCTTCTTCGTCAGGATTTCCTACTTTTACTTGTCCTGCGGCTTTTTTAGCAAGTTCATTTACCTCCTCCAGCCTGTTTTGAGGAACCAGCAATCGGGTAGGGGCGATGCAAGCCTGGCCATTGTTCATATAAGCCCCGAAAACGGCCGTAGGAATTGCTTTTTCAAAATCGGCATCTTCCAGGATAATATTAGGAGACTTCCCTCCAAGTTCTAAGGTTACTCTTTTCATCGTATCTACAGCTCCTTTAGCAATCGCTTTTCCCGTTAATGTAGATCCTGTGAAAGATATTTTAGCGATATCAGGATGCTGGGTAATTTCATTTCCCACTACATTTCCTAATCCGTTAACGATGTTGAAAACTCCTTCCGGTAAACCTGCTTCATGAAAACATTCGGTAAGCAGCTGGGTTTGTGCCGCACTCATCTCACTGGGTTTGATCACAGCTGTACATCCTGCAGCGATGGCAGTGGCCAGTTTATTACAGATAAAGCTGTTGCTGGCATTCCATGGGGTAATGATTCCAACTACACCTAAAGATTCAAAACGTACTTTAGAATGTCCCACCGTTCTTTCGAAATCATAAGATTCCAAGGTATTGATGGTGGCTGTAAAGGCTGAGATTGCATTTTGGACACTCATTCTGCTGAACTGTAAAGTTCCTCCATATTCATTCACCATAACAGCAACCAACTCATCTTCTCTTTTGCTTACAGCATCGTGTAGTTTTCTGAGAAAATGGATCCTTTCTTCCTTTGTTGTTTTTGAAAAAGTTGAAAAAGCTTTCTTTGCTGCTGCAATGGCCATTCTGGTATCTTCTTCATTTCCCAGAACCACTTCTCCGGTTTTTTGGTTAGTAACGGGATTGATAAGATCAAAAGTTTCTGTTCCTCTTGGCGTAACAAATTCGCCATTGATGTAAATTTTATTAATCTGATTCATTTTTGATGATTTTAATACCACAAAGTTCGGCAGAAACGGAAAAGACGGGTTTGTTGTAAAGTTCAATTTTTCTTTGTTGTATGGTCCATTTTAGAGATTGTCCATTTGGTTTTTTGAATTTACCTGTGAGAAATGCTCTGTTCTTCGATAAAATTGACTACTTTTATCATAACCAAGTAAATAAAACGTTTTGAGAACCACTCTTAAACTTATTTTCGCTTAGTATCAGTCTCAGTAACCACAGGCTGATCGTTCTTTCGTTTGGGTAATTCTGCCCGAACAGGTTTTTATTTCATCATATTATTTATCGTATTCACTGTTAAAGGTGACTTTATCTCTGCTATTCCGGCTTTGACCAATGCTATTGATCAAAACTTTACTACAGAGAAAAACTATAGCTTACCTGATCTTTGAATAATACTACAGAGGTATACCTTTCTGTATGCGTGAATAATATGGAAAAAATCCAACAAAGAATATTAAGCACGATTATAAGTAATGAATACCCAATATATCTGGGAGGTAAAAGCGAAAAATACTCCCTTACTCAAAAAGAAATGCAATCAATGTAACAGCGACAGATTTCAATGCAGCGATAAATTCAGACTGAATGCCCAGAAAAAGAATATTGATATATGGCTGATTTACCGGTGTGTAAAATGCAGCAATACCTATAATATGACCGTATTTTCAAGAATCAGAACAGAATCAATCAGTAAAGAAATATTCCGTAAATTCTCAGAAAACAATGTGGAAACTGCCTGGCAATACGCTTTCTCACAGGAAATGAGAAGAAAAAATAATCTGGAAGCCGACTGGGAAAGTGTGGAATATGAAATTCTGTACCCAAATCTTCCCGTAGAAGATCTTATGAATAGGGAAGATGAGTTCATTTCTTTTCAAATACAGTCTTCTTTTGATTTTAATATGAGAGTCTCAACAGTCATGCGAATCTGTTTAGGGCTTTCATCATCTAAACTGAACCTCTTGCTTGCTTCAGGTAAGGTTTACTTTAATGAGAAGCCTCTTCAAAAGAAATATAAGTTCAAGAATGGAGATATTGTTGATATCAACAGGCAGGAGCTGATCAATATTTATCTTATCGGAAAAGAAAATTTTTTCTCAACACAGTAAATGATCAATCATTATAAAAGCCTTCCGGTTGTTGATCGGGAGGCTTTTTATTGAGTTCACTTTATGTATTTCATTTGGATTAATCCCACGTATTTTGGGTTGAAACTGCGTATTTTCCGGCACCGGTAAAGAAAAAACTTAGACTTACGAGCATATAAATCACAAGCAGTTCCAACGCCCAGCCTCCAAAGTCATTAAGCTTGAAAATATTGGCTGTTTGCGCCAGTAGAGTAGCCGTGAAGCAATTGGCAGCAAAGATTAATCCTGCCAGACGGGCCCGGAATCCTAAGATCAACAGTACAGGAGCTATAATTTCTCCCACAAATACACCATAGGCAAAGAATGATGGTAAGCCGTACATGATCATCATGTCCTCAATAAACCCAATTCCGTGAATCAACTTACTGATTCCATAAACAGACATGGGAAATCCGATTGCTATTCTTATAATCAGCATTCCTAAATCAATGTTCTTTTTCATTTCTTATCATTATTTAAAAGTTATATTTTACAAATGCCCCGATATTTTCCAGGGTCTTTTTTCCGTTATTAAACTGATCAAAATTGGAAGCCACTCCGTACATCATTTTATTCTGTTTTACTCCTAATCTGACAAACTGTAACCCTCTGGGGTATCCGCTGTCATCAAGATTCCCAATAGCGAGTACACTGAAGTATCCTTTGAAATTTTCTGTCAGATATGGGGTGTATTCAAATGATACAGACTGTTCAAGAGAAAATCCTTTCTGATACGTAGTTCCTATAGAGTAGGAAAGTGAATAGGAGGACTGGATGATTTTATATTGCAGGTAAATACTGAGAAATGCGCCGGGATTTTTCATTCCCAATGCCGCATTGGCACTCAGTCTTTTGGTAAGATTATACGAGAGGGTATTTCTGATGAAGAATATGTTTTCTTTATCTTTGGTATATTCTGTATCAAATAGGGTAAGATTGTTCAGTTTCAACCGTTCATTCAGCTGATAATTGATATTGTGCATATAAGTATAGGAGCGATGTCCTAAAACAAGATCCGGGGTATAGGAAAGCTGCTGTGCATTCAGGCTCAGGGAAGCTGATGCAAGAGCTGTTATAGCGATAATTTTTGCCTTCATATTTCACTCATTAAATTTCTGTGAGCAAAATTATTCAGGCCGGAACGGAATAAACTTAAGAAATCTTAAGAAACGTCAGACTGGTGTTTTTTTCTCAGATAGCTAAGGTATTCTACGGTGATTCCGAGGTAGGAAGCGATCATGTATTGAGGAAAACGCTGTTCGATATTACGGTAAGTAGTGACAAATGTTCTGTATTTGGTGTAGGCATCAACACGGGAATGTTCAAAGGTTCTTTCCTGTAAAGTAACATAGGCAGATTGCATTTTCAGGCGCCAGAATTCTGAGACAGCCGGAACTTCTTTGTACAATAATTCCAGATTATTTTTACTGATCTGGATGATGCTGGTATCTTCATTAGCCTGAATAAACATTCTTGAAGGTAGCTCACTCAGATAGCTGTAAAGATCATTCACCCACCAGTTTTCAATGCCCAGCTGAGTGGTATTTTCTTTTCCTTTTTCATCAATGTGGTACGCATAGAGGCTTCCTTGTGCAATGAAACGCATATGTCTGGAAACCTGTCCTTCGCGAAGCAGATAATCTTTCTTTTTAAGTTGTATAATTTCTAATTTGGAACTAATACAGTCAATATCATTATCTTTTAAAGAGACAATTTCTCTAAAGTGTTCTATGAGTTGTGAAACTATTGTATCTGTATCCATCATTAGATTTTGTACGTATAGGCACAAATTTACGCAAATATTAAATTACGGAAGTAAGATGAAACGATTATACATAAGAAGACCACAATTTATCATGTAAATTGTGGTCTTCCTCAACTAAGAACTATTTAACTACGATTCTGTTTTCAAATAACCATAATGTAAAACAGTTTCCTTTCCGAATAAGCTTGAGAAAATATTCTGAAACTCATGGATATATTTACACTTTATGGCGTTCCCGTATATTTTCAGCCCTTCCAGTATTTTTCTGGAACTCAGGTCTATATCATATTTTATAAAAGCTTCCGGTCTTTCATACCGTATACTCTGATCTGAACTGTCTGTTCGTGAAAAGCCGAGCTTTTCAAGCCATTCTTCCGTTATTTTAATCGGTTTAATGGATGCTGCCGGGACCGAAATACTTTGAATATCATTTTCAATTTTAACAAAATAAGCCTGTTCGACATTTTGAAAGATCTCAGCAATGGTATAAATCTGATTTTTATACTCAACCAAGTTCTTGATTTTTAGATCTGCTACGTTCATAATATTTTGATTTTAAATGGTGATATGGTCTTTAGTAAAATAGCAAATAGTATGCCCGACATTGCATTGTTAAATCTTGTTTTGAAGGATATTAGGTTAAATTTTTGATATAAAAAATTAATAATACGTTAAAATAGTACATTATACGTGAATTGTCCCATAATCATGAAATATTGGATGTGGTATCTATGTGGTATTAGTTTTTTATTCCCGCTTTTGGATTGGTATTAATAGTGGTAAGAAGAAGAGCGGTTATAACACTTATCATAAGAACTCCTATAAAAACATTCCAGGAATAAGCATGAAGCAGGTAGCCGGTACCACTTCCCAGAATACTTGAACCAAAATAATAAAAAAGCCAGTAAATAGAAGTAGCAGAAGATTTTCCTCGTTTGGCATACAGTGCGGTCATCTGGCTGGCCATAGTATGAGCAGCGAAGAATGAAAGGGTGAAAAGCCCGAGTCCGAAAATAAGGATATAAATGTTTTCAGACAGCAATAAAGCAGCTCCGATAATCATAGTCAGAATGGATGCTTTAAGGATATTATTCATGGGAAACCTCCTTGAAAGACGGCCTACGATCATCGTTCCAAAGACGCCAAAAATATACATCAGAAAGATAAAAGCAATGATAAAGTGGCTTAATGAAAATGGTTTAGCCTCTAGTCTGAATGTCAGGTAATTATAAACACTCACGAAAACACCCATTAATAATGCTGCAGTACAATATAAACGCAGCATGTAAGGATTTGTAAGGAAAAATTTCATCTGTTTTACCTTAAGATGATAATCTGTTTTCTGAGAATTGAAAAATTTTGATTCCGGAAACAGTTTCCAGAATACGGCACCAAGAATAAAACTTTCTATACCGATCAGAAGAACAGCATTACGCCATCCGAATTCCCCTGCAAAAAGAGTCGCCATTATCCTTCCGCTCATTCCACCGATTGTATTTCCGCTAAGATACATACTGATGGCTGCAGGTACTGCCAGAGCATCCACTTCTTCTGTAAGGTAGGCAAGGGCAACTGCTGAGACGCCTGAAACAACAAATCCTTTCAATACTCCGATAGCAATGAGCAGACTTAAACTTGGAATCCAGGTAGAAATAATAGTCAGAATGGCAGATGAAATCAGCGAAAAAACCATAAGACTTTTTCTGGAATAGCTGTCTGCTTTAAAAGCAAAAAACAGTAATCCCAATGCCATACCTATTGTGGATGATGAAACCAGCAGGGAAGTATCACCTACAGACACTCCGAACTGCTCTGCAACCATAGGCAGCATCGGCTGGAAAAGATAAAGCTGTGCAAAAACCGAAAGTCCTGAAAAGAAAATACAAAGTTTTATATATCGGAAACGTGAGCTTCCCTGAAGTGCTTTTTCAGATGAATTCATGATTTTTTTGCATTAAAATGCAGTGGTTTGATGGAAAAATTAAGTGATGTAAATTTCCTGATTATTTTCCGAATTTAAAAATCATTATCTCAATGATATTGATTGGCGAAACAAATCAATGAAGCTGCAGACTGTTGATGTACTCTGAAGGAGTAATATTCTCCATCTGTTTGAAAACTCTGTTGAAGGTGGACTGATTAGAAAATCCTGCTTCTGTGTAAATATACATGAGGGTTACCTTTTCAAGGTCATTTTCATTAAGCAGTTTTTTTACACATTCAATTCTGTGCATATTCAGGTAATTATTGAAGTTGGGATATCCTTTTGTACGAATTGATTTTGAGATATAACTGCTGTTAATATCCATTTCTGTAGAAAGCTTTGAAATATTAAAATTAACATCTTTATACAGCTGTTTCTCTCTCATCACTGATTCAATTTTTTCAAACAGTTCATCCGCAAAAGGAGCTTTGTCTGCTGTAGGAACCGGCTGTATTGCTGTACTCTGGGCTTTCTCCTCAATTTCAAGGTAAATTTCAACCCGTTTTATTTTATCCTTAAAATAGAGCAGGAGTGCAATGACTGCTACATTGGAAATCATAAGGATGGTATCGGTAATTCTTACATCTTCTGGTTGGTGTATCGGGAATTTAAAGCTGAAAGATTTAGAAATAAGGTATCCCGCTATAATATTCAGCAAAACATATATGCTGTAAATAAAAACATACTTTCTTTGAAAGAAAACATAGGCTGCCAGCGGAATCGGAATAAGCCAGACAAAACTCGCTATAGAATTGTTCCAGAATGCCAGCATAATGTAAAAATTATAAAGTGTCGCAATAATAATGTAGGAATGCACCATGACATTCACCGAGTAGGATTTGCGTACAATCAGATATGTATAGACCATTAAAAAAAGTCCTCCGAAAAGATACCAGGCCATTATTTTATCGGGAATAATAAAAGTAAATATTAAACCAAATAGGGCAAGAATAACAGACATCAGAATATTATAATAATACACCAGCTGTCTTTTGTACTGTTCAATTTTTATGTCTTTTTCGGTGGTCATTTGTGGCAGAAGGTAATTTTAAATCATTCCAATATTTTCTCTTAACAGTCAGATTTCAGAAAATGACTGGTTTAACTTTCTGGTTATTAGAAATTTGTGTTTTATGAGCTGTTTCCTGTTTTTCATTGATTATTCATGGATTTGATTTGTCAGTCCGGATAACTTTGCACCAGCTAGCTCAACAAAGGCTGATTGATGATCTTTCAATTAACCCTAAACGATTTATTCAATTTTTAAATAAATCAAATAATTTTTAAACAAATATACTAAAATGAAAAAAATAAAATTACCTCTTGCCAGCATTATGATGTGTTTTTCAATAGCGGCATTTTCCCAGGTTGGGATCAATACAGATTCCCCTAAAGTAACTTTGCATGTAGAAGGAAAGCCCGATGTGGCTACTGCGGCTGACGGAGTGATGGCTCCCCGAATGACAGGAGATCAGTTAAGAGCTAAAGATAATGTTTATCTGGCAGCTCAGACTGGAGCTTTGGTGTATGTAACACAGGCTGTAACTGTTCCTTCTGTAAAAACAGCAAAAGTAGATAAAGCCGGCTATTATATGTTCAACGGAACTACCTGGAAATTTGCTTTTGGGGGACAAGATAATGATATTCCCATTGGAGATTTAATCTATTATCACGGAAGCATTCCTGCAGGTACTTCGGGAGCCAATACATTGGCCAGCACCTATCTTACTGATCTTCCGGTTTTGGGAGGTTTTCTAAGACTTGATGCACAATTCAACAGCAGTTCGGCAGGTACGGGAGCGGCTACCACTTTTAATCCGAGACTTTACAATGTAGGAACTTCAGATGTGAAAATCTGGGTTTCGGAAATGTCTACCCATACCGGTGATTCTGATAATGGAAATATTAAATTATCACCGGGAGCTTACAGACAATTTGATGATGGTGTTTATCTTACCCAGACCCATAATGAGACGGTAACATTTGATATTACAGTACAGGAACCGGAGCCAAGATGGTACAGAGTGTATTATGCATTCCGTGTAGATAATAAATCTACAACAGGAAGCAGCGATGCTACAACCACAGATTCCAATACTTCTGATAATACAAGGGAGTTATTTCTCTCTGTACAGAGACTGTACTAGTACACCGACAGATGATTCTAAAAATACAATGATAAAAAATAACGCATAAAAAATCAATGGGTTAGCTGTTAAAATCTCATGAGATTTGTGTTTTTTCTGGGGTTGGAATACTATGGATTTCCGGCCCCGTTTTAATGCATCATTTCATAGACTTTGATCAGTTCAGCAATATTTCCAACATTAAGCTTTTGAAAAATTCTTTTTTTATAAGTGCTTACTGTAGACATTTGAATATTGAGCCTGTTGGCGATTTCCAGATTGCCATTACCGTCCGCCAGAAGTTTGAAGATTTCGTATTCCCTGGATGATAACTTCTCTACGGGATTATTTCTTTTGTTTTGAATAATAAGACCAATCAGCTCTGCGGGGTAGAAATATCCCTTTTCAATGACCGTTTTCACCGCATTTTTAATTTCCTCTTCACTGCTTTGTTTATTCAGATAGCCTTCAGCCCCTTCCCTGATATATTGGATGGCTACATCTTTATCATATCCTGAGAATATGAGAATTTTAAGGTCATTCTGTATATCTTTAAGCTCCGGAACCATTTTTTTATATTGGGTTCCTGGCATATCAATGTCTAAAATAATTAGGTCATACCGCTGATCTTCAAGTTTCTTTTTCACCTGGTCATAATTTTCAGCAAAATCTATATTCAGACCCGGATAAGCAGTTTCAAGAACCAGACAGGTTCCTGCTCTTACTACATAATGATCATCAGCAATTAAAATTTTTTCATTCATAAAGATTAGTTTTTTTTGAGCGTTACTTCCACAACAGTTCCCTTAGGATGGTTTTGCCTGAAATTCATTTCAGCATTGATCTTTTTTACCAGATGGATAACCATATGCAGACCCAATCCTTTTCCTTTAAAACTGGGGGTTTCCAGTTTTGGATTTCTGAACAGATTCATATAGATAGCAATCTGTTCCTCAGACATTCCTGTTCCTGTGTCACTAATTATTATTGTGGATTTTTGTAGATTTTCGGTAATCCTAAGGGTAATGTTTCCCTGAGAGGTATTCTTAACAGCATTATCAAGGAGGTTATGAATAATGGCTGTTAAAATACTTTCATTTACCCTGGAATAGATGACGCCCTCAGTAAGATTGGTGATCGTAGTTCCTTTTTCTTTGGCAATTTCACAGAACAGTTTATTCTTGGTCTCCAGGATTCTGTTGATGGGATATTCCTTTTCTTCGAAAATATTTTCAGCCTTATAGAGCTCAGTGTATTCTTTCAAATTCAGGGTAAACTGATACAGCTGTTCGGAAGATTTATAAATACTGTCAAAGTATTTTTTCTGAAGTTCTACATCATCAGATTCATGTAATTTCTGAGAAAGCATAGCAATAAATCTGATGGGAGTGGTAATGTCATGACTGATAGTTTCCACCAGTTTCTTCTGATATTCTGTTTCTTTCTGCAGGTTGTTTTTTACGAGCTCCAGGTGAAGAGAGGTTTCCTTCAGTTCAGAGTTTTTATTATGAACAATCTGTTTTAAAGCTTTATTTTTTATCCTGAGAAAATTCGTGGTTAACTGAACGATAATGATGATGATAATAAGGATAATAATGGACGCAGACACTCTGAAAAGCAAGGTCTGATAAAAAAGAGGCTGAATTTTAAAATGTATTACCTTTTCTTCATATTTCCCGTCAGCAGAAATCAATACTCTTACCCTCAGGGTGTAATCTCCGGGAGAAAGGTTGCTGATGGTGTATTTTAATTCTTTTCCTGTGGCAATCTTTTCCCATTCGGTATTTTCTTTTCCTGATATTTTTGCTTCAATGTAAAGGTTTTCAGGATTGGAAAAATAAGGAATATCAATAAAGACATCCGCTGTTTTGTAATCATTTTTCAAATCAAGGATCTGATGAAAATACTGAGGCTCAGAATTTCCGATTTTTACCCGTTCAATATAAATGTTATTTCTTCCCGGATAATAAGTCTGAATACTTTCCGGATTGAAAAATACAAAGCCGTCCATTGAAGGAAATACAAAATCTCCGTTCGGAAGAGCGTAGGCGTTAGGCTCCGAGCTTCCATTAAATTCATTGGTCAGGAAACCGTCTTTTTTGGTGAAACGATAATAAAAAACAGGAGTTTTTTTGCCTTCCGCATACTGCAGTAATTGTTTTTTAGCGACCTTAAACATCCCGTTATTCGACGAAATCCAATAATATCCCTTCTGGTCTTCAAGAATATAATGAGCCGACTGGAGATAATTGTTCATATCGTTTGGCATCTTGATCAGCTTATGATTTCTGAATAGATAGAAGCCGTTTTTCTCTGTTGTAATCCATATCAGATTATCTTTTGTCCTGATAATACTTTTGACATGAATATTTTTGATCAAAGGAGTTATGGTATTGCTTCGTAGTGCTATGGAATAAAGGCCGTCGCTGTTTCCGGTCAGAATTTCATTCTCATTATATTGATGAAAAATATTGACAAAACTTTTAAAAGTATAGGTGTAATCCGGCTGGCTGAATATATCCTTTTTGTACAGATGGAGTTGAGTGCCTGAAAGATCTGTGAAGGTAGTGCCGTAAAGGCTTCCGCTTTTCATAAATGTTTCAAGTCCCTTTTTAACAAAAGTGGAATCCTTTTTTTTATATCCCGAATTTTTATAAAACCTGACGATATGGTTTCTCTTTTTGATCAGAATATTTCCGGAATTGTCATACATCATCAGATAATTGTCATTGTTTCCGAAAAGATGGCTGTTTACAATTCCGTTTCTTCCGAATTCTGTTCCGTCCTCAGCAATAATTGTACTTTGGCTGAAAGGAAGAGATGCGAAATATACATTGCTGGAAAAATCAGCTTCTTTTCTCGATACATAGAAATTGGAAAGCTGAAGAACATTCAGACCATTATTCAGCGTTCCCAGGTACAATTTGTTGAACGCTTTATCATAGAACATCGAGCAGTAGGAATGATTTCCGATTTCTTCAAAATTGACAAGAAATTTTAAACGGAGATCCTTTTCGTTACCTTCTAAAAGATAAATATTGTCGTGGTTGATAATAAAAGTCTGATTGGTAATCTGCTGCCAGTATATTTTCGTATCAGGGTGGTTAAAAAGTGTAGGTTGATCAGAAACAGAAAGCTGCCCCTTGTAGATGGAGTAGGTCTTTCTTTTTTTCAGATCATTGACGAAAAGGTGATTATTCAGTACAAAGATGTAATTCAGGTCTTTATTGGTAAAAGGGAAAGCAATTTTTATTTCCTTTTTTCCTTCCTTATAGATGATGGCATTCTTTTCTGTAAAATGATAAACAGAATTTCTAAGCTGAATAAAATACTGGACGTCATTATAGAAATCCGATGTAATGATATTATTGGCAATACGGTGCAGGATATCGGTACCATTGCAATAGGTCATTTTATCACCCTTAGTAAGGCTTGCCAGTTTAGGAAACCTGTTTCTGATAATAATTTTATTTTCCTGGAAATTATTAAGAACGGTGATGCTGTCAAGGCACGGATCTCCTATAAATTCGCCAAAATGAAGATTATTTACCCTGAAATTATTAAAGGTAATAAAAGAACTCCCGTCATACCTTACCAGTCCGTTTTCAGTAGAAATCCAGATGAAGCCATATTTGTCTTTGACAATGGCCTTTGCACTGCTTTGGGGAAGCCCGTTATCTATGTTATACCACGTAGATGTATAGTGCTGCCCGAAAATGTTTAGATAGATACAAGCAAAAATTAATGCCCAAACTCTCATATATGTGCAAAACTGATCTATATCTGCTGCTAATGCAATAGACGGTTAATAATAGTATTTGTACAAGTCAAAGTTTTTTTAAAAGGCAGGAACGATTGAGAATAAATTTTTATCATTGAAGTTTTCTGGTCTTTTGTGTTTTATATTTTTTGATCGTGTAAAAATAGTGAAATTATGGCGATAAATTAGTATTGCATATTTTGTTTTCTATAAGTTTTATCATGTATTGCAGACAATAAGCCATTCAATTTTTTTTGACACATTGTTGTATTTCAATAATAAGTGATAAATTTATATCACATTCATTTTAAATTATCTTTTATAGACCTCTGTATTGTGCTGGATTTCTGAATTGTTTTAGAATTTTATAAATGAGAAATATTATCATGTCTGAATAATTTTATTAGTTTTTATATTAATGGTTAAAGTTTAATTTAATTTGTTTTGTAGTAAAACTTCGACAAAAAAAAGATGGTTTATTCTACATGATAACTTTGTCAGGGCTTATGGATATTCATATTTTTGCAAAAATATTCTCACAACAATTAAGAAGCTTTATTGTCTAAATAATGATTCTAAGAACACAAACGGTTTTTATCTCAACAACAAAAGAGACTGTTTACTTTTAGTACAGTCTCTTTTTTATTTTAAAATATTCAGAATCCCTTTTTAAATCAAAAAACCTCCCGGAAATGGTGGGAGGTAAATAAAATTGACTGTATATTGAAGTGTAATTCAATCGTTATTGATGGGTTTCAAGCCACTTGAGTCTGCGCTGATCCGGCAGGTGTTTTACTCTGAAGTTTTCAAAAACAGCATTGAATCCTTCTCCGTCAGGACAGGCTGCCATTAATCCAACCATTACAGGAATGTTATCCTGAAAAGGCGCATTCCGCATCATGATATAATTTTTATCATCAAAAGAATACAATATCTCAACAGCATCCAGTCTTCTCACCGCTTTTATCCATATGGCAGGAGGTGCTTTTTCTAATGTAATGACACTCCAGTCACTTTTATTGTGGGTGACTACAGTGCTGAGATTGTACTTGCCATCTACAAATTCTACTCCGGCTTTGATATAATGTTCCTGATCTGTTCTCAGCATAAGACCCATCTGGTCAAATCTTGCTTTATAACTGCCGGCTATTTTTACTTTTGCCTCAAATTCGCCGCCATATGTGGTGTAGTAGAAAGGAGCGTCATCTACAGTAAATCCATAATGTGAAACCCTCCAGTAATCGCTCTGTGGTGTTACAAACATAGAAAGGCTGTTGTTTTTGATTTCCCATTTTTCAGGTTCATTAAACCAGGTCATTTTCTCAAGACTCTGGGCGGAAAACTTTTGAATCAGGGATAAGGCGCAAAAGCAGAAAATCAGTTTCTTCATTCTCTTTGGGATAAGTTCTAAGGGTAAATTATTATTTTAGCAAAAGTATTATTAAACTTCATTTGCGTCAATACTGATAAATAACCATTATGGAAATCCGTGAACAGCTTAGTGATCAATTACTGGATAGCGCCTTGAAAAAATGCCAGCTTGATCTAGAGATCTATAAACAGAGAGCGTTAGCATACTCTCAGATGGAAGGTGCAATATGTGTACTGAGCGATATGCAGGAGAATAAAAGCTTTATTTATAAATCTGCGGCAGCAGATGAACTTGGGCTAAAGATGGAGGAAAACCCTGCGGAAATAGACTCCATCTGGGAAGAAGATATGCTGAAAAAGATACACCCTGATGACCGCCTGAAAAAATACATCCATGAACTCCGTTTTTTCAAATTGCTGGAGACCATGGAAATAGAAGAACGTACGGCATATAGTGTGGTTTCAAAAATAAGGATGAAGGATAAAAATGAAGACTACAGATGGGTGAAACACCGTATGTTTTATATTTATTCGCCCGATAACGGCAGACTTAGGCTTGCTCTTTGTCTTTATAATATTGCATTGACTTCATCCGGTGCTCCTGATTTTATGATTGTCAATATAATCAAAGGGGAAGTGGTTGTAAAAGATAAGCTCGATTATAAAAATATTTTAAGCCCCAGAGAATTAGAAGTTTTAAAATGTGTAGGAGAGGGATATGCAAGCAAAGAAATTGCAGGCCTGCTTTCTATAAGCGTCAATACGGTAAACAGACACCGTCAGAATATCCTGGAAAAGCTGAAAGTAAAAAATTCTATACAAGCTTTTAAAGACAGTTTTTCTTAAATATCCAGCTTGAAATATCCGAAAAGCTTACCTTTTTACTTTGTATCTTAATGATTAAATTTATATCTTGAATACACATTAGCAAGAAACATATACGATGAAAAGAAGCGAAGAAATTACCAGGCAGTATTTTACTTTTTTAGACAAGCATATTCAGGACGTTATTTCCGGTGCTGCTTCTGAATTTATGGAGCTGAATGAGATCGCCAGAGAGCTTGCGGTTTCCCATAAGCATCTTACCGATACCGTTAAAAAAGAAACCGGACAGCACCCTTGTTTCTTTTATGATGAAAAAATTATTCTTCAGATCAAGCAAATGCTCGTGGGGTCCGATCGATCTGTGGCAGAAATTGCCCGTATCTTTACTTATGATCCTTCCAATTTTTCAAAATTTTTCAAAAAAATGACCGGCTTTACTCCCGGAAATTTCAGAAATTCCCAAAAAGTTTAAATTGACTACTTTTTTTGTTTAATATTGCTATTGCAAGAGATTTGCGCTGTTTTTTATCTCAGGATAGGGATTTGAACGCTCGAATTGTTGTATTTTTAATGCTGTTTAGTGAATTAAAATGTTAAAATAATAGAAAAATAATCTTTTATAAATGAGCTGTTTGTAAAAAATAATTACATTTTTTTATTATTTATATATTAATATTTCTTTATTGTTTGATTTTTTTATTAAATTTAGGTAAGAAAAAACTAATTAATTCAAAAGCGAAAAACGTTAAAAAAGATAGATGTCTATTTAAATACTTTGGTTTCCAGATAATAAGATAAAAATATTGTGTCTTTAATAATATTTAATCTTAACAGAGGCGCTTAAGCCTTTTAAATAGTTATATATTTGTTTCTTTTAAACCACAACAAACAAGATTAAGGATGAGCATCAATTTCACAACAGCAACTATTAAAGACTTTGAGAATATACCAGATAATGATATGGCTCAAAGGGCTGAGATTTTTTATGAATATTTAGACTTTGTAAAGTCTAACGGACACATGAACTACAGACTGAAGAACACTTCAGGAACCAATGCAATACTAAATGTAAATATTGCAGACCAAAACAGAGAATTTGTTAGTTTTGTATCAAGTGATTATTTAGGATTTACACAACACCCGAAAGTAAAGCAGGCCGCTATCGAAGGAATAGAGAAATATGGAACGGGAACAGGAGCTACACCTCTTATCGGTGGCTACTTTGATTATCACAATGCTTTAGAAAAAAGAATTTCAAGTTTTTTTAAAAGAACAGAAGATGAAGCCGTAGTGTTTACTACCGGATATACTGCTAACAGCGCTAGTTTACAGTGCTTAATGCAGAAAGAAGATCTTGCTATTTTAGACATGGCAGTGCATGCCAGTGTACATGAAGGATGTGCTTTTACCAATAAAAAAACATTTCCGCACAATAATTTGGAATCTTTGGAACACATTTTGAAGGTATCTGAAAATCTGTACCGTACGAAACTCGTTATTGTGGACGGAGTATATTCCCAAGATGGTGATACCTCCCGAATTAATGAGATCTATGACCTTGTGAAAAAGTACAATGCCTTTCTAATGGTAGACGACGTGCATGGTGTCGGCATCCTTGGGGAAACCGGAAGAGGTACTTTGGAACAGGCTGGGTTATTGGATAAAGTAGACATCATTACAGGTACATTCAGCAAAACATTTGGAAATCTGGGAGGTTATGTCATTGCAGATAAAAAAATAGCTGCATTCATCAGATTCCATTCACGCCAGCAGATCTTCTCAGCTACAGCTCCACCATCATCCGCAGGAATTGTTAAAGCCATTGATTTAATTGACGAAGAACCTATCTGGAGAGAAAAACTCTGGGATAACATCAATTATTTCAAAAAAGGACTTGACGATTTAGGATTAGATACAGGAGTAACCTGCTCTGCGATCGTTCCCGTAAAAATTGGAGATCCTTATGTAACAGGAGATGTTGGAAAACTACTAATAGAAATGGGAATCTATACCAACCCGATTCTTTATCCGGCTGTACCAAGAAAGGACGCACGTATCAGGATGAGTGTTACGGCAAGACACGAAAAAGAACATCTCGACAAAACGCTTAATGCGTTTGATGATATTAATAAAAAATTGCATATTGCGAAAAAATAATAATTATGCCTAGAAAAGTAGTGCAGGGCCCCATTAGGGACAAAGAAAAAACAAAGCAGAAACTGCTTGCTGCAGTTGGTAAAATTTTAAGAGTAAAAGGATATTCCGGATTAAAAGTAAGCAAGATAGCTGCTGTTGCCGGATTTGATAAAAAATTGATCTATGAGTATTTTGGAAGTACTGATAAGCTGATCGATGAATATATCAAATCTCAGGATTACTGGAGCCAGGTCAACCAGGATGTTGATATGGATTTCTCAGACGGTGGTCACGAACTTACTAAAATGGTTGTATTGAACCAGTTCGAAAACCTGAAGAAAAATAAAGAACTTCAGAAGATCATCCTTTGGGAACTTTCAGAAAGTAAACCTATCCTTAAGAAATTGGTTGAACAACGTGAAGAAGTTGGAGAAGTTTTATTTGGAAACATCTCAGATCCTTACTTTGGTGAAGGAGTAGCAACAAGACACAGAGCAATTATGGCTTTGATTGTTTCCGGAGCTTACTATCTCAACCTCTATACAGGGTACAACGCCAATAAGTTTTGTGGTATCGATCTGAAAACTGAAGAAGGAAGAAAAGAGGTTGAAGCCGCTATTGTTGAGTTGATCGACTTTGCATACAGCAAAAAGAAGTAGAAATTGAAAGTTTTCCGATTTGAGCAGAAATACGTTTTTGTTAATAATTTGAAAACTTTTAATTTTCAAATTAAAACTATATTTCTTACTTTTGGCCAATGGAAAATTTTATAGTATCTGCAAGAAAATATCGTCCTCAGGAGTTTGATACGGTTGTAGGGCAATCCCATATTACGGATACTTTAGAACATGCAATTGAAGAAAGTCAATTAGCTCAGGCATTACTTTTTTGCGGTCCTCGTGGTGTGGGTAAAACTACCTGTGCCAGAATTCTTGCAAGAAAAATCAATGAGAAAGATGGCTCGGTTTCAGAAGATGGCTTTGCTTACAATATCTATGAATTGGATGCTGCATCCAATAACTCTGTAGATGATATCAGAGAACTTATAGATCAGGTACGTTTTGCACCTCAGGTTGGTAAATACAAAGTATATATCATTGATGAGGTTCATATGCTGTCTTCTGCCGCTTTCAATGCTTTCCTTAAAACGCTGGAAGAGCCGCCTGCTCATGCTATTTTTATTTTGGCTACAACGGAGAAACATAAAATTATTCCAACAATTTTATCCCGTTGTCAGATTTATGACTTCAAGAGAATTACCATTGAAGACATTCAGAGTCATCTGAAAAATATTGCCCAAAAAGAAAATATCCAGTATGAAGATGACGCTCTGTACCTGATTGCTCAGAAAGCGGATGGTGCATTAAGAGATGCACTTTCTATCTTCGACAGACTTTCTACCTTCTCCCAGAAAAATATTACCCTGGCAAAAGCCGCCGAAGTACTCAACATTCTGGATTATGATCAATATCTGAATATTGTGGATCTCGCCAAGGAAAACAAAATTCCTGAAGTGCTTTTTGCATTCAATGAGATTGTAAAGAAAGGTTTTGATCCCCATATTTTCATTGCCGGATTAGGAAATCATTTCAGAGATCTGATGATGGCACAGAATGCTTCCACCATGGAACTCATTGAAGTAGGAGAGAAAACCAAGGCTAAATTTGTAGAACAAGGACAGAAATGGGCCGCCCAGCAGCTTATTGATGGTATTGAGATCTGTAACCATGCAGATATTAATTATAAGAATTCCAAAAACCCAAGACTTACGGTTGAAATTGCTTTAATGCAGCTGGCTTCACTGACAGCTAATTTGGGTGATACTAAAAAAAAAAGTTCCTGATACTGGCTCCGTTTCTCAGTGAGAAGCAGGAAGTGAAGATGCCGGAAAATGCCCAGGAGAAAAAAGAAGTTAAAGCAGAACAGCTACCTGCAGCTTCTCAGGCAGTTCAGGAAGTTTCGGTAACAAAAACCACCAGACCATTATCAAGACCTGGAATCTCTTCCGGTTTCAGCATCAATTCCTTTTTGAATAAAGAAGATAAAGTCGAAACAACAGAAGATGTTGTGATAAAATCGGATAATCTTCCTCAGAACCATTTTACAGATACAGATCTGCAGATGGAATGGAAAATTATGCTTAAACAGCTTCAGGTAAAAAATAATTTTGTATTTAATGCTGTCAAGACCTTCAAACTGGTAAAAGCAGATGAGCATAAAATCAAAGTTTTGTTCCCTTCAGATTCTGCAAAAGTAGAATTTGATAAAATAAGTGGAGAATTTTTTAACCATTTTAAAAGAAAAATTCAGAATCATATTATTGAGGTAGAATACGTCAGAGACGTTGAAAATCTGAAGATTGAAGTGGTGACGAAAAGAAAAATGTTTGAAAAATTTATAGAAAAAAATCCACTTTTGAAAGATCTTGATGATTTAATGAAGTTTGATTTGACATAATTTTTATATATTTGTCAAATATTTCTGTCGAAAATAATTTTTTGACAAAAACAAATTACAACCAGAAACGCTAAATAAAGACATTTCCAGAATAAAATGGAAAATTTGACTAACACATATCAGTCTTTTTTTGCACCCGCTAATTACTTTTTTAGCGGTTATTTTAGTTTTTCTGCTTCTTATTATAGAAATTTCAGAACGTATTACCGATTTTATTGGTACTGGTAACTGAATTTCTTTCCAAAAAATACAGGAGAAGTAGAGCCCTATTATTTTCCTGATTCCTTTAAACAATTTTGAACGGCATTTTTTGAAAAGAATTATAAATTAAATTTTATAATCCAAAGGGCTATTGCTGTTAACGAAAAAATTATATAAAAAAACAATAAAATTTAGAAGAATGAATTTAAATGATTTAAAAAATGAATGGATCGATGGGCTTACACAGCCTCTAATGATTGCAGGACCATGTAGCGCAGAAAGTGAAGCTCAAATGCTTGAAACGGCAAGGAGAATTAAAGAATCTAATGCCAATGTGTCAGTTTTCCGTGCAGGAATCTGGAAACCCCGTACCAAACCAAACGGTTTTGAAGGAGTAGGAGTGATCGGTTTGAACTGGCTGAAAAAAGTAAAAGAAGAGTATGGTTTTAAAACAGCGACTGAAGTAGCCAACGCACACCACGTTTTCGCAGCCCTTGAAGCAGATGTAGATGTTCTTTGGATTGGAGCACGTTCTACAGTGAACCCGTTTACGGTACAGGAAATTGCAATGGCATTAAGAGGAACTGATAAGCCGGTATTTGTGAAAAACCCTGTAAATCCGGATCTTGCTTTATGGATCGGAGCTTTGGAAAGACTTTTAGGACAGGACATTAAAAACCTTGGAGTTATTCACAGAGGGTTTTCAACATACCAGAAAACTAAATACAGAAACAACCCGAACTGGCAGATTGCCCTTGATTTCAAGAGCCAGTTTCCAAATATTCCAATGTTAATTGACCCTTCTCACATCTGCGGAAACAGAACTGGTCTTGCTGATATTACTCAGGAAGCACTTAACGTAGGATACCAAGGAGCGATCATTGAATCACACTGCAATCCTGATGAGGCGTGGAGTGATGCTTCTCAGCAGATTACTCCGGAAGTTCTTGCAGATCTTATCGGAAATCTGAAAGTGAGAAGTTCTAATCTTGCTGGTTTTGAAGGAGAGATGGGAAGACACAGAACTTTGATCTCTGATCTTGACTTCCAGTTAATTGAACTTCTTTCTCAAAGAATGAAAATTTCTGAAAAGATCGGTAAACTTAAAAAGGAAAATGACATTGCAATCTTCCAGCCTGAACGTTGGAAAGTCATTACAGAATACGCTACTCAAAAAGCAAAAGAAACTGGAATGTCTCAGGAATTTATTGAAAAAGTATTCAAAGCGATTCACGAAGAGTCTATTGAAGTTCAGAATAATATTATGATTGAAAGATAAATTAAGGATAATAGGAAGAGAAGTATAATTTTTACTATATATTCAGTAAAAAAATAAATCAGGGCTTAGTCATCAGTATTTAGGGCAATTGAAACATGTGTTTTTAAACCTATTTCCTGAATACTAAGCCCTAATTGCGTATATTTGTACCAGTATTATCTATGAAAGGAAAAATCATTAAATCTACAGGCAGTTGGTACCAGGTTTTGGAATTGGAAACAAATAAAATTTTCGAGGCCAGAATCCGGGGGAAATTCAAATTAATAAAAACCAGACTTACCAATCCACTTGCTGTAGGAGATTTTGTTGAGTTCCAATTGGAACAGGATGATATAGCCTGGATCACGAAAATTGAACCTCGCTCCAATTATCTGATCAGAAAATCGGTAAATCTTTCAAAAGAAGCCCATATTATAGCTTCCAATATTGATTTGGCATGCTTTATCTTTACCCTGAAACATCCTGAAACATCTTTAGGATTTCTGGACAGGTTTCTGGCATGCTGTGAAGCCTATAACATCACCCCGTTGATTCTTTTTAATAAAATCGATGTTTTACACGAAGAAGAAATTGAAATTGTAAAAGATATTGAATTCCTATATCAGGAGATTGGATATGATACCCTGGAAATTTCTTCCTATTCTAAATTGAATCTGGACCAGCTTCAGGAGATTCTTAAAGATAAAACTTCCCTATTCTTTGGCCACTCAGGTTGTGGAAAATCTACCTTAGTGAATGCTTTACAGCCGGGATTGAATTTAAAAACTTCTGAAATTTCAGATACCCACCTGAAAGGTAAGCACACCACAACTTTCGCCCAGATGCATTTCTGGGATTTTGGAGGAAATGTTATCGATACTCCCGGAGTTCGTGAATTTGCAATGATTGATATTGAAAAAGAAGAAGTACAGCATTACTTTCCTGAAATTTTCAAAAAGAGAGAAGAATGTAAATTTCACAACTGCCTTCACATCAATGAACCTAAATGTGCTGTTATCGATGCTCTTGAAACAGGAGAAATTCAGCATTCGCGCTATGCTACTTACATTAAATTGATGGACGAGGCAGAAGAAGCTTCTCAGAAATAATCAATAAAATTTATTTAACAGAACAAATTTTGTTAGAAATAATATAGAGACTATCATTGGATGGTCTCTTTTTCTGTTTAAAACTATTTTACCGAAATGACACCGTTGTCAAGGGTAGTACTTTCTTTTGTTAAAGAATAATATTTACCGCTATTATTTTTTTAAGATTAGTTTAATGTATTTGATGGATTTTATTTTTTGTAATTTATTTTTTTGATTTTTAAATGAAAAAAATATTCGTTTTTAAATAACTCTACTTTTCAATTTTACAATTTTGGCAGATAACTCCACTTTTGTCATATTTCTGACCACCATGAGATTGGATTTTCAAAAAATAAAATTATTTCACCAATTGCACTTTAAAGAAGAAAATCGTCAAATATGATTAAATATTAATTAAAAAATTACATAATTAATAAAAAATACCTTCATTTTTTGCAAATAAAAAACCCAGCCGAAGCTGGGTAAAAACTAATAACCATGAAAACTCAAATTAAACATGAGAATCGCAATAGAATAAACAATTACTGTGCCAAAGTTTGTGTTACAATTTCTTAATAAAAGTTATTTTTATGTTAAAAAAAAATTAAAATAAAAATCAAAGATATTTTTTGTAATTTTGCGCCATTAAAAAAATATACATTTATGTCTAACATTACATTCACTATGATTAAGCCTGATGCAGTTGCTGACGGACATATCGGTGCTATATTGGGTAAGATTGCTGAAGGAGGTTTTAAGATCAAAGCTTTAAAATTAACTCAGCTTACAGTTGCTGATGCAAAAAAATTCTATGAAGTACATGCTGAGAGACCATTTTATGGAGAATTAGTAGAATTCATGAGCTCTGGTCCTATCGTTGCAGCAGTTTTAGAAAAAGACAATGCAGTTGAAGACTTCAGAACATTAATCGGTGCTACTAACCCTGCAGAAGCTGCAGAAGGTACAATCAGAAAAATGTTTGCAAGAAGCATCGGAGAAAATGCTGTTCACGGTTCAGATTCTGACGAGAATGCATTAATCGAAGCTCAGTTCCATTTTTCAGGAAGAGAGATTTTCTAAGAAAATCATCTTACAAAATAAAAAATCCGGAGAATTTCTCCGGATTTTGTTTTTATATAAATCGATCTTTCAGGTACTAAAGATTGTTTTCAATTGCTCCCACATTTTCTCTATAGAGTTCCAGAGGTTTATTCAGCAAAACAGCAATGACGGTCATTTGCTTGTCAAGTTTTTCCTTTGGAACGTCAATATAAATAATTCCCGGTCTGTCACTCCAGTACAGTTTATTATAGATCGTATGAGGAAGAATAGTGCCTTCACCCACAACTCTTATTCTGGCAATCTCGTTTTTTATCCCTTTCAGAGCAATAGATCCCGTAGGAACTCCTTCCACAAAAAGATATAGTGTCTGCTTGTCTTTTGATAAAGCGCTCATTCCTGGGTAGTGACCAACAGGAAGGCCTTTTCCTGTTTCAAACAAAGCTTCAGCATGCTTGCTTATCCATTCTATGGTTTCCGGATTTGTTTTAGACGTTTTTTTTATTTTCATGTCAAGGCCATCTTGAGTAAGGTCTTCATGGGTAACTAAATTCTGATCATAGTTTAAAGCATTGGCGATATCATAAACAGCTTCCTGAGTATTTTTGTTTTCCAGAATTTCGGGAAGAGAATGTTTTTCCTTCTTAAAATCGTTCAAAAATGCTGGAGGAGTTTCAAAAGTAAGTTCTGCCACAGTGACATCCTTGTCAAATTTTACTTTGGAGAAATTCAGTGTCAGTGTTTTTTCAGCGTTATAGTCCATTGTAACAACAGCGGATGGATCTCCGATGATCTTTACTGAAAGAGGTTTTGTTGGCACTCCATAAATTTTTGTCAGGTTTTTAGCCTCTTCAAGATAGAGGAATAAAGACTTCTTTGATGTAGACAGTGAAGATTTTCCTTTATAGTTTTCAAACGGAATTCCGCGGGTTGTTTCATAAATGGCATGTTGATTTTTGGAAGTCCATCGACCAAGATTTTTAAGAATCTCAATTTGTTCCTCAGGAATTGTACCATCTGATCTCGGACCAATGTCAAGCAGAAGATTTCCGCCCATGCTGATCACATCTGCCAGGGTTCTGACAATCATATTGGAGGTTTTATAATTTTTATCAAAAGGCTGATATCCCCATGAATCATTCATGGTGTAACAAAGCTCCCAGTATGGATTTTGGGGTGGAATAACAGGAATGCCTTGCTCAGGAGTATCATAGTCTCCGTGATGATTAAGCCTTGAATTAATGATAATATTAGAATTGTATTTTTTAAGTAAATCCAGGGTCTGAGCGGCTTCCCATTCTTCGGAAGTATGTTCCCAGTCTCCATCGAACCAAAGAAGATCCGGTAAATATAGGGTAGAAAGCTCATTGAGCTGACCTTGGTAATAGCTGATAAAATTCTGCCAGCGCTTTGGATCATTTTTGAGTTCGTAGCGTTTTTTTGTCCGGGTATTGATATCATAATACGGATGGCTCCAATCCGGTAACGAAAAATAGAGTCCTGTTTTTAATCCTGATTTTTTCAGAGCAGAAACAAAAGGACTTAGAACATCTTTTTTAGCCAAAGAATTTTGAGGGATAGTTGTTGCTTTTTCCGCTCCCGAATTCCATAGTGAAACTCCGTCATGATGTTTTGTGGTAATGATCGCATATTTTGCCCCGGATTCCTTAATGAGGTTTACCCATTGCTCGGGCTGGTATTTTGAAGCTGAAAAACCATTCAGCTGTTTCATATAATTTTCATGGTTAATATAATTATTGAAGAATGACCAGGACTCTGAGATTCCGTTGACAGAATAAATTCCCCAATGAATAAAAATACCCAGTTTTGCATTGCTGAACCATTCCATTTTTTTGCTGTTATCAACTGTCTGAACCTGTGCATCGATACTATGTGCAGATAGTATCAATCCAAGGAAAACAGCTTTAATCAGACTGCTTTTCATATATAGATTTATTTTAACATTAAATATAGATAAAGAAAACATTATAGTATAGCATAGTTTCTGATAATTGTTGTCAAAACGTTTCTTATTATTGTATTTTTATAAATGGAACGTTTATTGTAAAATTTATCTGAAAAAAGAAATTATGAAAATTCCAGCATTATTGATGGCGAGTTTATTAGCGGTAGGATTATCTGCACAGACGACTAAACCTGAAGCTAAAACAAAAAAGCCTGTTAAAAAAGTAAAGAAAGCGACTTCTACGGATACGGTTGAAAAGAAAAAACCGGGAACACCCAAACCGGTTGTTAAAAAAGATACACTTGTACTTCGTGGACATGGCTGTCCGGCTTGTGGAATGGGATAGAAAATGAGAAAGCCAATATTAGGAGTATCCATGATGGCGGAACCGGATTTTGTTTCTGCTATTTTGCCATTGTTGCACAACAATTCCATTGAAGTGATGGAATGGTCTTTTGATACTCTTTATCATACCAATGAGCCGGACTGGCTTCGGGATCTGTTGAATTTTTACGCGGAAAATAACCGTTTAATAGGGCATGGAGTATATTATTCTTTATTTGATGCGAGATGGACGGCAAGGCAGGAAGAATGGCTGAAGAAATTAAAAGAAGAAGTCAGCCTGCGGAAATACAATCATATCACGGAACATTTTGGTTTCATGAATACTGAGAATTTTCATCAGGGAGTACCATTACCGGTATCTTTACATTCCAAAATTTTACAAATAGGAAAAGACAGATTATACAGACTTCAGGATGCTGTAAATATTCCTGTAGGGATAGAAAATCTGGCATTTTCATTTTCTATTGAAGATGTTAAAGAACAAGGCGTTTTTCTTGACAAACTCACGGAAGATACTAATGGTTTTCTGATTCTTGATCTTCATAATATTTACTGCCAATCCTGTAATTTCGAATTAGAGATGCAGCAGATCATTGATTTGTATCCCCTGGATAAGGTAAAAGAAATTCATCTTTCCGGAGGAAGCTGGCAGGATAGTGTTTATAGAAAAAAGCAGGTGAGAAGGGATACCCATGATGATGTTATTCCTAAAGATATCCTTTCTGTGTTGCCCTCTGTGATGAAAAAATGTCCAAATCTTGAATACATTATTATTGAAAGATTGGGACATACCTTGAAAACCGAAGAAGAAAGAAATTATTTTCTGGCTGATTTTAATAAAGTCAGAACAATCATTGAAACTTCAGACCTGAAATTAAAGCAACAAAACGGTTGGTGTAAAGAAGAAATTAAACTTCCCGCTAAACCTCTGGAAGATTTGCTTTTATATGAAGAGCAGTCAAGGCTTACCCGACTTCTTTATGAGAATGCAAATGTTGAAAACATTAAGCATCTGGATTTTCACTATTTTAAAACTGAAAACTGGGACGCTGAAATGATCCTTACCGCTCAGAATATCATTAAAAAATGGAATCCTTACTAATTCTATTCTCTGATAACCAAAATCAAAATATATGAAAATGACAACATTAGTATTGATCATTACCGCTGTCCTCACTGCTCTGATAGGAGGACTTTTCTATGCTTATTCGTGCTCAGTTGTGCTTGGATTAGGAAAGCTTTCCGACACCGAATACCTAAAGGCGATGCAGAGCATTAACCGCGAAATTCTTAACCCTGTATTCTTTATGAGTTTTATGGGAACGGTGGTTCTTCTTCCCCTATCTACATTTTTGCTCCGCGGACAGCAGCCTGTTTTTATGTTTCTTCTTCTTGCTACACTTGCCTATCTGATTGGCGTTTTTGGAGTCACTGTTGCCGGAAATGTTCCTATGAATGATGCCTTAGATAAGTTTGATATCTCTAATTCTACAGCAGAAACGATCAGGCAGATGCGGGAAAATTTTGAAAACAGATGGAATTTTCTGAATAATATCAGAACGGTCTTTTCAGTTATTTCGATCATTTTTGTGGTCTGTGCCTGTGTCTGGAATAAAGAATTATAATGGATTAAGTGAAAATACCTACTATTAAATTACGTATTTCTACCGATGTGTATGTCTGGTTTTATTCAGATCTTTGTGTTGTTAGCAAGATAGTTTTAAACATTTTCAAATAAGTTGAAAAAAAGATTATAACCAAGACGACTTAAATTTCCAAACAAGAGAAAAGGCAGCCAATGGCTGCCTTTTGTTTATTATTTTGATTCTTTTATATCTTTAAAAGTTCAATGGTTCTTTCCGGACTTTCCGCTGAGAAAACAGCATTTCCTGCCACAAGAACATCAGCTCCGGCTTCAAATAATTTAGAAGCGTTGTCAAGATTTACTCCTCCGTCTACCTCGATAAGTGCTGTAGAGTTGTTACTTAAGATCAGATCCTTGGTTTCTGCAATCTTTTTGTAAGTATTTTCGATGAACTTCTGCCCTCCGAATCCCGGATTTACGCTCATTAACAATACAAGATCTACATCTGCAATAATATCTTCAAGCATTAATACCGGAGTAGAAGGATTTAAAACAACACCTGCTTTTGCTCCTTTGCTTTGAATATGGTGAATGGTTCTGTGAAGGTGGGTACATGCTTCATAATGAACAGAAACAAGATCAGCACCATGATTGATGAATTCATCAACATATTTTTCAGGTTCCACGATCATCAGGTGAACATCCACAAATTTTTTAGCATGCTGCTGAACGGTTTTCATTACCGGGAAACCAAAAGAAATGTTAGGAACAAATCTTCCGTCCATGACATCAATGTGGAACCAGTCGGCCTGAGAATTATTCAGCATTTCAATGTCTCTTTGCAGATTCCCAAAGTCTGCCGATAATAGGGATGGAGCAATAAGCTTCGTTTTCATTTTTACTTTTTATACTTTTACTTAGATTTCTTTCTTTAAAATGGATTAACAACTAAAAAATAATACAGGGAAAAACACCCGAATATAAAAGTTTCTATGATTGTTAATTTGATATGATTAATTTTAATAACCAATAACCTGTCAATTATAAATAATCCTAAAGGTACAACGCTCACAATTAACAACATCTCAAGAATCATATTGTATGCCGACCCTGTTTTGGGAGGATCAAATATTTTATATACAGTTAAAAAGATGATGTAACTAAAAAAGACAGCTGTTAAAACCGATATAAAAGTTGGTTTCCGGATCAGATGATAAAAGACGTTTTTCATGTATATTAATGATACTTCAGTTTCATTTCCGGCTTGATCTTAAGAACTGTTTCATAGATAAGTTTGATGACATTACCTACATCTTCCTTAGATACCATTTCTACCGTAGTATGCATATAACGCAAAGGTAAGGAAATTAAAGCACTTGGTACGCCGCCGTTAGAGTGGGCGAAGGCATCTGTGTCAGTTCCGGTTGCTCTGCTGGCTGCAGCTCTCTGGAATGGTATTTTCTTGGTCTTTGCGGTGTCAATAATTAATTCTCTGATGGTGTGGTGAACACTTGGTGCGAAGAATACTACCGGCCCGGCACCACATTTCTGATCTCCTTCTTTTTTCTTTTCAATCATTGGAGTGGTAGTATCATGGGTGACGTCAGTAACGATAGCAATATTCGGTTTGATGGTGTCCGCAATCATGTCTGCTCCGTATAAACCTACTTCTTCCTGTACAGAATTGGTAATATAAAGTCCAAATGGAATTGATTTCTTATTTTCTTTTAAAAGTCTGGCTACTTCAGCAATCATAAAACCGCCGATTCTGTTATCCAGGGCTCTGCAGACAAAATATCTGTCATTCATTTCAAAGAATTCATCCGGGTAGGTGATCATACAACCTACAAAAATTCCCATTTCTTCCACTTCTTTTTTAGAAGTCGCACCACAGTCGATGAAGATATTTTCAATTTTAGGCGTAGGCTCGTTCTGATTGGTTCTTGTATGAATAGCCGGCCATCCGAATACCCCTTTTACAATTCCGTTTTCACCATGGATATGGACAACTTTTGAAGGAGCAATCGTCTGATCAGAACCTCCGTTTCGGATGACGTAGATCAATCCGTCATCTGTAATATAATTGACATACCATGATATCTCATCAGCGTGTGCTTCAATCACTACTTTGAATTCAGCTTCCGGATTGATTATCCCATAGCAGGTTCCGTAATGGTCTACTTCAATTTTATCTACGTAAGGTCTGATGTAGTCCATCCAGACTTCCTGACCTTTATGTTCGTAACCTGTTGGAGATGATGTGTTTAAATATTTCTCTAAAAATTTCAAAGATTTCTTTTCAAATTTCATAAAAAGGAATGATTTTTGCGTTTAATTTTTCTTCTTATAAGTGTAAAAATAATGAATTTTAGTAAGATTATCTGCCTTTTTATTCTCTTTTTTGGAGTAAGTGTTTTCGGTCAGAAGGATGGGATAGTGGCGAAACCACTCAATCAGTACCCGCCTGAATCTCTGAAAGTGGATGAATTTGGTAATAAATATTATTATGATGAACAGCAGAAGATTAAGGTGTATGAAATCAATGGAGAGCCTGTAGTCGTATTGGATGAGTTGGTTTTAGTGAATAAACCGAGATTTAATAACCAGCTGGATAAGAATTACTATTATTTTCTCAACAAAAAGCTGTACAGGGTATATCCGTTATTTGTGACTGCATTGCAGCAGTACAGAGATATCCAGAAAGATATGAATGATCTGGACAGCAAAGCCAAAAGAAAGTTTGTAAGAGAAAGACAGAATATACTGGCTGACCAATATGAAAAACAATTGAGAGATCTTACGACAACCGAAGGACAGGTTTTTGCAAAGCTGATGAACAGGGCAACCGGAAAAAATGTATTTGAGATTATCAAAGAATTAAGAGGTGGATGGAGTGCTTTCTGGTGGAATGTAAAAGGAAAAATGGCTGATATTGATTTGAAAGAGCGTTATGATCCTCACACCAACAGAAGTGATGAATTTATAGAGTCATTACTGCAGTCCAACTGGAACTCAGGTTATCTGCAGCCTTATCCCGGAGCTAATGATTTTAAAGTAAAGAAATAATAAATTCCTGTAAGAATGCTTACAGGAATTTTTCTTTTAATTTGTCAAATACAATTTTATCTATTGGAAGAGGAAAAGGATTGTCCGGTCTGTCGATATCAATCCATTCTGTTTTTTCAATACAGGGATCCAGAATAATAAAGTCTTCCTCGTTAACGATATCTACTATATAATATATGGTAAGAAGCTGTTCGTTTTCTCTGAAACGCGATACCAGAAAATTTTCCTGAGTATAGAAATGTTCCAGCACATTGATTTTCACATTTAGTTCTTCATCAAACTCACGGTGCAGACATTCAAGAACTCCTTCACCGTATTCCAATCCACCACCCGGAAATTTCATTAAAGGTTCGCCGGCATATTCTTCAAATAAAGTCAGAACTTGTTTATCTTTTACTGCACATGCATACACTCTAATGTTGATCTTATCTATCATATATATAATGTATAATATTTGTATAGCTAATGTAAGGGATTTTGTTGGAAAAAGCCGGAAGTTGGAAGCTTGAAGCTGGAAGTTTAATACTATCTGTTTCCAATAATATTGAATCAACGTATTTTATATATTGATTATTATTTTAAAGTAAAAAATCAAGCATTCGGCTGTAAACGTTCAGCTTCCTTTCTCAAGCTTCCATTCTACAATTTAATTGCATTAATCATCTCTCTTTTTCCCGGAGGTCCCTGTTTTTTCTCCACCTTGAAATTCAGTTCCTGAAGGATTCTTCTTACACTGCCTTTAGAAGAGTAGGTGGTTAATAATCCGTTAATGGCCATTTTGTCAGCTACGAGTTCAAATAATGGCTTTTCCCAAAGGTCTGGCTGTACTCTGGCTCCAAAACAGTCAAAGTAAACAAGATTAATTTTAGGCAGATCAATGTCTTTCAGGTCGAAAAAGTCACATTCTATCTTTTTTAAATTGAATCCACTAATGATTTCTACTGATTTTTCCCAATCTGCCAGATGAATTTTCTGATAAATATTTTTAAACTCTGGGTTATCAAAAAGTTCAAAGTAAGCCAAATCCTTAACTTCGGATTCATTTATGGGGTATTTTTCGAGCGAAAAATAATTGATGACATGATTTTTGTCAGTTTTTAAATATTCATTAATTGTTACCAAAACATTCAAACCTGTTCCAAAACCGAGTTCTAAAATATTAATTTCGCAATCATTTATTAAATTCAGTCCATTTTTGATAAACACGTGTTCGGCTTCCTGCAGGGCTCCGTGATGAGAATGGTAGTTTTCATTTAAATCATTGATAAACAATGTTTTACTTCCGTCGTTTGTGGTCTTAATCTCTCTTTTCAAGCTAATTTTTTGTCAAATTTACTCTAAAATTTTTATATTTAGAAAATTATGTTAAATTTGTAGAACATCGTAAAAATTTTAAAAAATGATAATTCAAAAAACTGAAAACTCCAGAATTTCTACATTTGACCCTAACAATTTTTCATTTGGTAGTACTTTCATCGATCATATGATCATTTGTGAGTATGAAAACGGAAAATGGGGTGATGTAAAATTAGTTCCTTACGGTCCGATTCCATTTACGCCTGCTATGATGGGAGTAAACTATGGACAAGCTTGTTTTGAAGGTATGAAAGCCTATAAAGACAAAGACGGGCAGGTTTTCCTTTTCAGGCCTGAAAAGAATTTTGAACGTATCAACAAGTCAGCGAAACGTCTTGCTATGCCGGAAGTGACTGAAGAAATGTTTTTAGACGGATTGAAAGCTTTGGTAGATATTGACAGAGAGTGGATTCCACAGGGGGAAGGAATGTCGCTTTATATCAGACCTTTGATTTTTGCTACAGAGGAAGCTTTGAAAGCAAGAGTTGCTAATAAATATATGTTTGCCATCGTTGCAACACCGGCACAGAGTTATTATTCAGAACCGGTATCTGTAAAGATCTCTGATCACTATTCAAGAGCGGCAAACGGAGGGGTAGGTTCTGCAAAGGCTGCAGGTAACTATGCGGCTTCTTTCTATCCTACACAGTTGGCCATTGAAGAAGGGTATGAGCAAATCATCTGGACGGATGATGCTACACACGAATATTTCGAAGAGAGTGGTACAATGAACGTGTTTGTCAGAATCAACGATACGATCTATACACCGCCAACATCTGAGAAAATCCTTGACGGAGTAACAAGAGACAGCTTCATCCAGTTAGCGAAGAAAAGAGGTATCGAAGTGAAAATTGAACCGATTGCGGTAAAAACTGTAATCGAAGCTTTAAAGAACGGTGAACTTAAAGAAGTATGGGGAGTAGGTACAGCAGTAGTAACCACTCAATTCCAGGCTTTAGGATATCAGGGAGAAAAACTTGCGCTTCCGAGATTATCTGATGAAGAAAGCTATGCGGCTATCCTTAAAAAAGATTTGGTAGATTTACAAACCAACTTGTCTGAAGATCCGTTCGGATGGAGAGTAATGGTAGATCACGTATTGGAAACAGTATAATACTATTGATATAACGATATGAAAGCCGGGTTTTTCCCGGCTTTTTCATATATGCCTATTCACGTAAAATGGACGAAGAGTTTTTGGCTAAGATCAATGCGTTACAACATTCACATATTTCTGTGTCAAGTTTTGTAATTGATTCCCGAAATGTGTATTTTCGCAAAAGTTTATGAAAAAAATACTCTTCATATCAGCCATAAGCCTGTTGAGCTGTAACAGAAACGCACAGACGGCACATCCCCCTGTAGGTGGGGTTTTAAGCCAGAAAGATCTGGATGTTTCTAAGAACAGGATGAAAAATCTAAATGTCATAGAAAGAGGGCAGATTCAGGATTGGATCAGCAGTCAGTCTGTGAAGTATTATCCAACGCAGCTTAATTATTGGGTAACGGTAGAAGGCTATGATCAAAGAGAAAGAAGGAAAGATGAAACTACAATTTCCTATTCTTATGATCTGTATGATTTTGATCAGACGAAAATCTACGATCAGCCTTTTGAAAGAAGAGATGCCAGATTCGGACACTTTGATGAACTGAGAGCAGTGGAGAACGCTTTGCGTTTTATACATGATGGAGAGGAAGTAACACTTTTGGTACCGTCTTCTTTGGCCTACGGAACTTACGGAGACGAAAAGAAAATAGACAACGACATTCCATTAATCATAAAATTAAAAGCTTTATAAATACATGAAATTGTTTAACAAGAATATAATTCTGGCAGCGGCAAGTATTTCGCTGATGAGTTGTACCCCAATTTATAAAAAAATGAACGTAGACAAAGAAACTTACGAAGGTCTTAATGACGGACTTTATGCCAATCTTCAAACCACAAAAGGTAACATGATTGTGAAGTTTGAGGACAAGAAAGCACCAGTAACTGTAGCCAACTTTATCGGTCTTGCAGAAGGGAAAATCGACAACAAAGCTAAGGCTAAAGGAGTTCCTTACTATGACGGAACTATTTTCCACAGAGTAATCAAAGATTTCATGATCCAGGGAGGTGATCCTCAGGGAACAGGAATGGGAGATCCTGGGTATAAATTCGAAGACGAAAGAAACGACCTTAAACACACAGGGAAAGGTATTCTTTCTATGGCGAATTCAGGACCAAATACCAACGGTTCTCAATTCTTTATTACTGAAGTAGCTACACCTTGGTTAGATGGAAGACATACGATCTTCGGAAAAGTGGTAAAAGGAAATGAGGTAATTGATGCGATTGCGAACGTTGAAAAAGGAGCTCAGGACAAACCTAAAACAGATATCGTTTTAGAAAAAGTTTCTGTTTTCAGCAAAGGTGATGAGTACAAGCACTATGATGCAGCTAAAACTTTCAATGAAGGAAAGGCTAAAATCGCAGAAAACAATAAAGCTTTCATCGCTAAAGAAGAAGCTGAAAAGAAAAAAAGAGAAGAAGAATTCAAAGCTAACCAGGAGAAATTGGTTGAAAACCTGAAAGCTGGTATGCAAAAAACTGAATCAGGCCTTTACTATAAAATTACAAAAACAGCTGACGGTAAAGCTCCAAAAGCTGGTGACAATGTATCTGTACACTATGCAGGTAAACTGGTAGACGGAACTGAGTTTGATTCTTCATTCAAGAGAAACGAACCTATCGAAATTCCAATCGGAATGGGAAGAGTAATCAAAGGATGGGATGAAGGTATCCTGTTATTGAAAGAAGGTGAAACTGCTACATTACTGATCCCGCCTGCAATGGCTTACGGAGAAAGAGGAGCAGGAGGAGTGATCCCGCCAAACTCATGGTTGGTTTTCGATGTTGAGCTTGTAAAAGTAAAATAATTGAATCTTCAAAATAGTATCAAAAGCTGTCCGAAAGGATGGCTTTTTTATTGGCCTCAAATACATTCTGTAACGATTGGCATACAGGTTACGACACATTTTACGATATGGAAAGATTAACCGTTTTCCAGTAAAAGTAATTTTAAACTTTATAATAACCATTCAGCCATGAAAACCCAATCACTTTTGTTTCTGTTCGTTCTGCTGTCAATGAAGACTTTTTCACAGACTAAGACTAATCCTGACGATCCAGCGATAAAAAAATCACTTACTTATTTTGTCAACAGCATTCAATCCAAACAGATAGATCAGGCGGTAAGCGGCATATATCCAAAATTCTTCACCATAGTGTCAAAAGAGCAAATGACCCAGATTTTGAATATGACTTACAATAATCCATTTATGAAAATTGAAGTAGAAGATCTGAAGTTTGGAAATATTGAAAAGCCTGAACTCATAACCGGGGAATATTTTTCTATTACCCCTTATTTTTTGAAACTGAAATGCAATGTCAGTTCGTTAAATGATGATATGAAAAAGAGAATGAACGGTGCTTTGACAGCCAAATACGGAGCAAATAATGTGAAATATGTCGCCAGCGAAGGTTCATATCTCATCAACGCTGCTATGAAAGCCTGTGCGATTTCAAAAGATAAAAAGGCATGGAAATTTGTTATTCTTGAAAAGGAATATAAGAAAGAACTGGTGAAGATCTTACCCAAGAAAATTCTGGATAAGTTCTAAAGAATAAACATTAATTTTTACATTGAATCGTACCGTCCCGAAAAAGACGGTTTTTTGTTTTTGTAAATACCGTAGAAATACGGATTTCGGCAAGGCTTTATTACCTCTATCTTTATCATGCACTTAAAAGAACAAAATAAAAAAATATGTTTGACCTGAATTACGACCAGATAAAGAAGGAAATAGAATCTGAAGTATGCAAAGAACACAATAGGCATCCGGAATTTGTAAAAACAGATGAAGGTTTTGGAATAAAAGCCTGCTGTGAACCATTCAGAGAAGAACTCGTTGAAAAGTCAGGGAAAATGATTGAAGAAGAAACAAAGAAGATCCTTGAAGAAATGATGGAGGATCTGTTTAAAGAATAAGTTTTTACGATGTTAAGATAACTTTGTTATCGCCAGAGCTGCTCCGGATGGAGTGGCTTTTTTTGGAAATACTGAAAGATATAATATGGTGTAGGACACGGTAACAAAAAACCACCCCAAAACAGGGCGGTTTTTTCAGTAAAAATAAATTGAAAGTTATATGTTCTGTTATCTTTTCTTCATACCCGTTCCGGCTAAGGAACTGATGAATACAAGGCCAAACCCGATATAAGCGGCAAATGCCGTCAGGTATATAATTAAGCTGTTAAAGCTTGGTTCTAAGGCGTATACCAACACAGAAAATGCAGCAAAACTTAACACCAGCATTAGGCTCCATATATGCAATTTTGCAGCATCTTCATTTCTCTTAAAAATCATTTCAAAAAAGGCTCTCATCATTACTAACATTTTAAGGGTTATACATTAATTTATAGCATAAAGGCGCACTCATCACGGTAAAAAGAATATATTCCTTTACTGGGCTAAGGTTCACGATGACTTTGCCATTTATTTATATCGCAATACCGGGCTGAAAGTCCGGGATATTTTTGTTTTTTTTGAATCAATCAATGATTCCTGGTTATTGTGATACCAGTCAGATACGGGTGCAAAACTGCTGTGAAAAACTAACGGGGGTTAATTAATCACGAGCCCGTATCTTTTACGGCATCGTAGAAAAAAAAGGATTCATATACTAGATATGAACTTGAATCAGTGGAAAAACTGAAAATCCACATAAAACCTTTTTTCTCATCCTTAGTGTTTTTTTAATTTTTTCTCAATATTTTACATGCTAATATCATGCCAAAGTTCTGTTTTTGCGATCAACACTTTGTTTCACGGGATTGATGAGAGCAGTGGTGAAGCTTTTTTTCTTCTGTTATTTCCTTAAACATAGAAAAATTTTCTGTTTTTTAAAGCTAATGCTAATGAACGAAGAAAATATTACGGGCGAGAAGTATTTTTATGTATTTAAAATAAACAACGAATAATCCAAATGTTTTTTTCACAAATTTCACTAATGGAATACTGTGAAATTTATTATGCATTACTATTAAAATAAAAAAACCGCCTTTAGAAAGACGGTTTCATATTTTACCAGTTTTTATCAATCATATAAATAATCTGAGTCAAAGCGGTGGCTCCTAATAAAAGCTCTCTTCGGTTTACCTTTTCAAAAGTATCTTCTTCCGTGTGGTGAATATCGAAATATCGCTGAGAATCAGGCATCAGCTCAGCAGCTGGAATTCCCATGTCGTGAAGCGGATAAAGATCTGTTCCTGAAAACCGCTCTTCAAAATTATAAACTCCGTAAGGAAGGAATAAATTCGACCAGCTTTTAATCTGATTTCTTTTCGCATCATCCATATCCAGGGCAATACCCCTCGGTGCAAAACCTCCGGCATCTGTTTCAATGGCAAAAAGATGTTTTTCGTTTTTCTCTTTTACCGTTTTGCCGTACTGGATTCCGCCTTTTACTCCGTTTTCTTCATTGGCGAAACAGACAACCCTGATGGTGTGGTTATTCTGAATACCCAACTTTTTAAAGGTTCTTAAAACCTCAATGCTTTGTACAATTCCGGCTCCGTCATCGTGGGCTCCTTCACCTACATCCCAGGAATCAAGGTGTCCGCCGACAACAATAACACTCTGGTCTTTTTTACCTGTGATTTCTCCAATAACAGAGTGGGAGAGCTTTTCTCCTTTCATTCCGCAGTTGGAGTTTAGTTTTGCATTAACTTTCTGTTTTTTCAGTAAAGCTTCCAGTTCATCTGCAGTCGTGCTTCCAATGGCTACCGCAGGGATTTTGGAAACTTTGTCTTCATAACGCATTGCTCCGGTGTGAGGTATATCATCAAAAGCAGAGGACAGAGATCTTACGATGGCAAATTTGCCTCCTTTTTTAGCGGTTAAAGAAGCGGCGGTAGTTCTGTATTTGGCAGCATCACCATAGGCTTTGAAAGTCTCTACAAATGACTGGCTGAAAGGGTAGTTGAAGAACACGATTTTATCTTTCACTTTTTCAGCAGGAAGTCTGTCATATTCTTCCATAGATTTTACCATGATGATTTCTCCCGAAACATCTTTGCCTCCGGTTCCTTCGGAATTTCCAAGGGAAAGCATTTTAAGGCTTTTCCATTTTCCGTTGGAAGTCTGGATGTTCAGAGATTCTTTTCCTCTTACCCAAACCGGGATCATCACTTCCTGAAGCCATACTTTATCAGCTCCGGCATCACGAAGTTTCTGTTCTGCCCATTTTACAGACTTTCCATAGGCTTCGGATCCGCTTAAGCGGTGGCCTATATTTTTTGTAAGCTCTCTAAGCTCTGTATATCCTTTTCCGTTGTTCAGGATTTCTGTAGAGATTTTTCTGAACTGTACAGAATCTTCTTTAGACTGGCCAAATGCAGCCATTCCAAAAAGTAATAATGAAGTTCCTAATATCTTTTTCATTGTTTACCAATTTTTGTCAATCATATAAATAAGTTGTGTCATTACCGTAGAACCTAATAATAATTCTCTCCGGCTGACTTTTTCAAAAGTGTCTTCTTCGGTATGGTGAATATCAAAATAGCGTTGCGGATCCGGTACCAGTTCAGCTGTGGGAACTCCCATTTCGTGAAGCGGGGCAATATCTGACCCTGAATATTTTCCTTCAAAGTTGTAAACGCCATAAGGTAAAAACAGATTCACCCAGCTTTTGATCTGGTTTCTTTGGGGTTCATCCATTTCGAGGGAAATTCCGCGTGGCGAAAAACCTCCGGCATCGGATTCAATAGCGAAAATATGTTTCTCGTTCTTCTCTTTGGCGGCTTTACCATATTGTTTTCCGCCTTTTGTTCCATTTTCTTCGTTGGCAAAACAAACTGCGCGGATCGTATGATTATTCTGAATCCCTAATTTTTTAAAGGTTCTTAATACCTCAATGCTCTGCACAATTCCGGCTCCGTCATCATGGGCTCCTTCGCCTACATCCCAGGAATCAAGATGTCCGCCGACAACAATAATATTTTGGTCTTTTTTACCTGTAATTTCACCAATAACAGAGTGGGAAAGCTTTTCTCCTTTCATGCCACAGCTGGAATTGAGTTTAGCAGTAACCTGATGATTCTTTAATAATGCTTCAAGTTCATCAGCTGATGTATTTCCGATTGTTATAGCTGGTATTTTGGAAATACTTTCGTCATAGCGCATGTTACCTGTGTGCGGAACATCATCGAAAGCAGAGGAAAGAGACCTTACGATGGCAAATTTCCCTCCTTTTTTAGCCGTTAATGAAGCGGCAGTTCTTCTGTAGGGGTTTGCATCACGATAAGAAATGAATGTCTGTACATTTTCCTGACTAAAAGGATAGTTGAAAAACACAATTTTATCTTTCACTTTTTCAGCAGGAAGTCTGTCATATTCTTCCAGTGATTTTACCATGATGATTTCTCCGGAAAGATCTTTTCCTCCGGTTCCTTCAGAATTTCCAAGGGAAAGCATTTTTACACTTTTCCATTTTCCATTAGAAGTTTTAATCTGTAATGATTCTTTTCCTCTTACCCAAACCGGAATCATCACTTCCTGAAGCCATACTTTGTCAGCTCCGGCATCACGAAGTTTCTGGGCTGCCCACTGTACGGATTTCTCATAGGCTTCTGAACCACTTAAACGGTTACCTATAGTTTTGGTAAGTTCTCTCAGTTCATTGTATCCTTTTCCGTTGTTCAGAATTTCTGTGGAGATTTTTCTGAACTGGACAGAATCTTCTTTAGACTGACCAAATGCGGACATTCCAAAAAGAAGTAATAAAGTTCCTGCTATCTTTTTCATTGTTACCAGTTTTTATCAACCATAAAAATCATCTGTGTTATGGCGACAGCTCCAAGAAGAAGCTCTCTTTTATTTACTTTGTCAAAAGTATCCTGTTCGGAGTGGTGATAATCAAAATATCTCTGGGTGTCTACCACAAGCTCTGCTAAAGGAATATCGAGTTTTTTTAAAGGCGAAATATCCTGAATGGCTTCTGTCTGGTCAAAATCATAGACGCCATAAGGCAGAAAATATTCTTTCCAGGGATACACCAGTCTTCGTCTTTGAGGTGACATGTCTAAAGAGAATCCTCGTGGAGAATATCCTCCGGCATCAGTTCCTAAGGCAAATACGTGTTTTTCGTCTTTCTTTTTTACATATGCTGCATACATCTCACGACCTTGCCCTCCGTTTTCACTGTTGGCATATAAAACTACGCGGATGGTGTGGTTATTTTCATATCCAAGTGCTTTGAGTGTTCTTAACACTTCGATGCACTGCACAACGCCAGTTCCATCATCTACTGCACCTTCACCAATATCCCACGAATCCAGCTGAGCACCTAAAACAATTACTTTAGAATCTTTTTTACCTCCAATTTCAGCAATGATATTGGGATTTGTAGTGTCACCTTTTGATTCGGCGGTCATATTGATTTTAGCTGTGACTTTTTGTTTCTTTAAGGTTTTCTCCAATTCGTCTGCAGATCTTACACCAATTGATAAAGCTGGAATTTTAACTTTATCATCTGGTTCGTAATAGATCATTTTGGCATGAGGAGTATCATCATTGGCGGTGGTCAGTGACCTTATAATTAATGCTTTTGCACCTGTTTTAGCAATTACCGATGCAGAAATTAATTTTGATTTTGCAGCCTGTAAATAGGAATCACTTGTATTAATAATTTTCGGGTCCATGGGAACATTCACAAAAACTATTTTATCTTTTAACTGGCCTATTGACATGGTATTCAGCTCTGATGTGGAATTGATTAAAACGATTTCGCCTACCAGATCTTTTCCGCCTGTTCCTTCAGAATTTCCGAAAGAAAGCATTCTGATGTTTTTCCAGTCTCCATTTCCGGCTTTGATTTGTAAAGATTCTTTTCCTCTGATCCAGACTGGTGCTTTAGCTTCCTGTCTCCAGATCATATTAATCCCGATTTCCTTGAATTTTTTTTCTGCCCATTCTACAGCTTTTGCATACCCGGGAGTGGCGCTGAAGCGGGGACCGATTCTTTTGGTAAGTTCTCCGAGATTATCATAAGCGGTACCGTTGGTCATAATTTCATCTGAAATTTTTCTGAACTCATCATGATAGTTGAATTTGGCAACAGTACCTTTTTTTGTCGGGTTTTTAAGTGGTTTTTTCTGAGAAAATAAAAATCCACTCAAAAAGAGTGGAAGTATAATGAATATTTTTTTCATTTTTTATTTACTTATCTTTTCCGTTGATAAAAGTAGGGAAAAAATAGTAATTTATTAAGGTTTCATGTCGTACATTAATAAAGCAGTAATTAATTTTGGCTCAATAAATGTACATTTCGGAGGCATACTTAATTTTAAGTCTGAAATTTTAATCATGTCATTAAAACTTACAGGATAAATTCCAAAACCAACTTTACCTTCACCATTGTCTACCTTTTCTTTTAAAAGATTGATTCCATTGATATTGGATGTTCCTTTCACATAAGAAATAAGCTCAGAACTGTCCGGATCTTCAATTTTCAGAATGTTTTTGAAAATATACTTATCTAAAAGATGGTGATCCAGATTATCCAGAGACATTTCTTTGGAACGAAGATCATGCTTCACGTGAAGAGAATAGAACTTCCCATCCATATACATTGAAATATGGAATTTTTGAGAAGGGTAGTATGATGCTTCTCCTTTTTCGTGAATCAGGAAATATTTCTCAAGTTCTTTGAGGAAATCTGCCGGAGAAATACCATTCAGGTCATGTAAGATTCTATTGTAATCATGAATCTTTATTGACTGGTTGGAAACAATGAAACTGTATACAAAGTTGTAATGCTCTGTACCATTATGTTTCTTGTTTTTCTCCTTATGGTATTTTGCATTGATTGCTGTGGAACCAATTCTGTGGTGTCCGTCGGCAATATAAAACGAATCAATCTGATCAATCACTTCTTTAAATTGCTGTAGCTTCAGACGGTTATCTATTCTCCAGATTTTATGTCTGATACCCATTGAATCTACATGATTGAAGATGGGAACATTCTTTTCCTCATGATTCATCAGCAATTCAATTTTTGAATTGGCAGGGTAGGTAAGAAGCACAGGTTCAGCCTGCAGATTTACTTTTTCAAGGTAGTGAGCCAGTTTTTCTTTTTTCTGCGGGATGGTACTTTCATGTCTTTTGATTTTTCCATTCCAGAAATCTTCGATACTTGCCAATCCCAGAAGTCCTCTGAACATCTGTTTGTTGGGATAGATCTGCTCATAAAGATAGTAGGATGAATTGTCCTGGACCAATTTCTTTTCTTCCAGAAGTTCTTCAAAGGTGGAACGGATCTTTCGCAGGTTCCGGTCAATATCTTTAGATTTACTTACAACATAGGGTTTAATCATATTGATGTAAGTATTTTCAACTTGAGCTTTCTCCGCAATCTCTTCCTGGGTGAAATTATCCAGTGGATGGGTAGGGAAAGTACTCTCAAAGTCTCTATGAGGTCTTATTCCACGGAAAGGTTTAAAAACAGGCATATTTATCTTATAGTTTCTTTTTGTAGCTTAATAATTTGTTCTGCAAGTTCGATACCGATTTTCTCTTGCGCATCCACCGTACTGCCGCCTACGTGAGGGGAAAGTGATAATGCGGGGTTCATCAGTAAAGGCAGTTCCGGGTTGGGTTCGTTTTCAAAAACATCCAGTGCCGCTCCGGCTACTTTTCCTGACTCGATAAAATCGATAAGGGTCACTTCGTTGATGACACCTCCTCTTGCAGTATTTACAATATAGACTCCATCTTTCATTTTTTCAAACTGAGGGGTGTCTATAATATACTCATTCGTTTTCGGCGTATTGATACTGATGAAATCTGCATCTTTAAGGAATGCATCCATATCATTGGTGGAAGTGATTTCAAAGTTCACAGACTGTCCGTTGAAGAAGTTCAGTGTAAGAACTTCTGTTTTCGGGCTTCTTGTCAGAACGGTTACTTTCATTCCTAAAGCAATTCCTATTTTTATAACTTCCTGGCCAATGCTTCCAAAGCCGATTACTCCTAATGTTTTTCCTGAAAGTTCATACGCATTACTGAATGACTTTTTCATGGCGTTGAAATGAGTTTCTCCTTCCAATGGCATCAGTCTGTTGGACTCGTGAAGGAATCTCGCCAGTGAAATAAAGTGGCCAAAAACCAGTTCTGCCACTGATTTTGAAGATGCTGTAGGTGTATTGATTACTTTGATGCCTTTACTTTTGGCATATTCTACATCAATATTGTCCATTCCGATACCGCCTCTTCCGATAATCTTAAGGCCCGGACATGCATCAATCAGATCTTGTCTTACTTTCGTTGCACTTCTTACCAGAAGAACATCCACATTATTATCGTTGATAAAATTAATAACGTGATCCTGAGCCACTCTATTGTCCAGAATTTCAATTCCGGCTTCTTTTAGAGTATTTTCTCCTGCTTTTGAAATTCCGTCGTTTGCTAAAACTTTCATGAGTTATTGTATGATGTTAGATTGAAGATGTCAGAAGTTAGATTTTGAGGTCTGTTATCTGACATCCTTTGTCTGATATCCTTTTATTTTTCGGTCGCCTAATATAAGCTATTTTATTGACTTCATTACATCCACCAAAACCTGTACACTTTCGATAGGTAAGGCATTGTATAAACTAGCTCTGTATCCGCCCAGGCTTCTGTGTCCGTTTAACCCGCTGATCCCTGCTGCTTTCCATGCATTGTCAAATTCTTCTTTCTTGCTTTCGTCTGTAATTTTGAAGGAAACATTCATGAGTGAACGGTCTTCTTTTACGCAGAAAGTTTCGAATAACGGATTGTTGTCGATTTCATCATATAAAAGTTTGGCTTTAGCTTCGTTTCTTTGTTCTGCAGCAGCAATTCCTCCGTTTCTTTCAAGGTACTGAAGGGTAAGTAAAGAAGCGTATACAGGGAATACCGGTGGAGTATTGTACATAGATTCTTTAGCAATGTGCTGAGAATAATCCAGGATAGAGAACATGTTTTCTCTTCCTGTTTTACCAAGAATTTCTTTTTTGATAACCACCAGAGTAACTCCGGCAGGTCCCATATTTTTCTGAGCTCCGGCATAGATAAGGTCAAATTTAGAGAAATCCAGTTGTCTTGAGAAAATATCAGAACTCATATCACATACCATCAGTGTATCCACTTGAGGGAAAGATTTCATTTGAGTTCCATAAATGGTATTGTTGGAAGTACAGTGGAAATAATCGTATTCTGCACCTACCGTATAATCTTTAGGAATAAAAGAATAGTTTTCTTCTTTTGAAGAACCTACTACATCCACTGTTCCTACTTTTTTTGCTTCCTTAATGGCTCCGGCTGCCCATGTTCCTGTATCCAGGTAAGCTGCTTTTCCTCCTACTTTCATCAGGTTGTAAGGAACCATTGCAAACTGCAGGCTGGCACCACCTCCTAAATAAAGTACTTCATAATCATCACCAAGATTCATCAATCTTTTTACAATGGCACGCGCTTCATCCATTACCGCAACGAAATCCTTGCTTCTGTGAGAAATTTCAAGGAGAGACAATCCAATACCGTTAAAGTCAAGGATAGCCTGTGCTGATTTTTCAAATACCTCTTGTGGTAAAATACATGGTCCTGCGCTGAAATTGTGTTTTTTGTTCATATTTTTATTTTTTGGGTGCTTCGGGACTTGGATATCCTTCTGCTTTATTTTGATTTAATTGGATTTTGGGTTAAAAAAACCGCCTCACAGATGATGAGACGGAATTTTTTATTCGCCGTGTAAGAATGCTTTTTTATTAAGAAGAGCTTCTTCAGACTCTACATGATCTTCATCAGGCACACAGCAGTCTACAGGGCATACCGCTGCACACTGAGGTTCTTCATGGAATCCTTTACACTCTGTACATTTGTCTGTTACAATAAAGTATACATCATCACTTACAGGTTCCTGCGGTGAATTGGCATCTACCGTAAGTCCCGACGGCATCGTAATCGTACCTTGAAGAGCCGTACCGTCAGAAGCTTTCCAATCTACAGCTCCTTCATATATTGCATTATTTGGACATTCCGGTTCGCAAGCCCCGCAGTTAATGCATTCATCAGTTATTTTAATAGCCATCGCTAATTTTTTTTAAATTTGCACAAAATTACAAAATTTTACCCAATTTTAAAGTAATTATGAATACCGAAAATCAAGTTTTAGGACTTATTAAATTAAGTAGTTATATAAAAGCGTTTTTAGCTAAGAAACAGGAAGATCACAATGAAGATGATGCTGATATCGAATTATTGTTAAAAAGATCTGAAATAGAGAATCCGTGGTTTACCATTGATAATCAGAAATTTGCTTTACAGCAATGGACAGATCTTCTGACTGAAGAAAATATCAAAAACTGGCTTGGAAATTATTCAATCTCTAAAATTTCTAAAAGAGTTGGACTCATTTTAGCCGGAAATATCCCTTTGGTAGGGTTTCATGATGTAATGTCTGTTGTTTTAAGCAATCACATCCCTGTCATTAAGCTGTCTTCAAAGGATAAGTACATGATTCCGTTTTTATTAAAGAAGTGGAATGAATTTTCCAATGAAAATGTAGTTTTTGAATTTGTCGAAAAATTAGAGAATTTTGATGCCGTTATTGCTACCGGAAGTAATAATACAGCAAGATATCTGGAATATTATTTTAAAAATCACTTAAATATTATCCGTAAGAACAGAACTTCTGTGGCGGTGTTGAAGGGAGATGAAACGGATGAAGAACTGCAGCTTCTGGCGAAAGATATTTTCCAGTATTTTGGATTGGGATGCAGAAATGTAACGAGAATTTTTATTCCGCAGGATTTTGTGATTGACAGGCTGTTTGAGAACTTCTTAGGATTCCAGGATATTATCAATCATAACAAATATGCCAACAATTATGATTATAACAGAGCGGTTTATCTTTTAAATCAGGATAAATTCTGGGATAATAATTTTGTAATGCTGAAAGAGGATGATAAGCTTTTCAGTCCGCTTTCTGTAATCAACTTCAGCAGATATGAATCCTTGGATGATGTGAAAAGCTTTATTGCAGAAAATGAAGAAAATATTCAGTGTGTAGTGGCGAAAGGAGAGCTGGAACTGAATGCTATTCCGTTTGGTGAAGCTCAAAATCCAGGCCTTGATACCTATGCAGATAATGTAGATACAATGAAATTTTTAGAACTGGTCTGATTTTCGTATCTTCCATCACTTATTTCACCAGAACAAAAATGAATACTATGAAAAAATTATTGTTGGGACTTGCTCTTGTGGGCGGACAGCTGGTTTTTGCACAGAAAGTAACAGGTGCAAAGGTTGGAAACAGTCCTGAAAAGGAAGTGCAGGCCACTATAAGTAAGGAAAAGGTCAGTTTGTATAATGATAACTTCCAGAAGTTCATTGTTGCTTTACAGGCTTCAGACCGTACGGCTATTGATGGATTGATTTCTGAGAAGGTAAAGGAAATTGTGACGGATGATGTGCTTAAGAAAGTCAAAGACGGTATTGATCCCAACAAAAAACTTGAAGTCTTAAAGGCCGGATATTATAAAACAATGGACGGAATCAATCACCCGAGTATTAAATACAAATATGCAGGAGAATCTTCCAGGGAAGTTATTACCGCTGTATTTGAGGATGACGGAAAAATTCTTGGGGTATTGCCTTCAAAATAAGACTTAATTTATTTTCGATTAACAAAAAAATATTAACTATGATGACAGATGTTTTAGTCGCTCATTCTTCGGATGTGGAGAAGGCGAATTTTTACAAGAAGACCTATTTGCATGTTGCTTTATCTATTCTTGCATTTATTGGAGTTGAAACGATATTACTAAAAACGGTTCCGAAGGAAATTATATTTATGATGTTTGGTCAGAGATACATCTGGCTGCTGGTTATCGGAGTTTTCTGGTTAGCGTCTGTTCTGGCTTCTAAATGGTCTCTTTCACAGAGTAAATCTACCCAATATTTAGGGTTAGGATTTTACATTCTGCTGGAAGCCATTATCTTTATGCCTCTGCTATTTATTGCTACTAATATTGAAGGTGGAGCGAATGTGATCTTCCAGGCTGCGACGTTAACTGTTGCTATGTTTGCAGGTATTTCTGCAGTAGCATTCACTTCTAAAAGAGATTTTTCTTTCTTAAGAAATATCATTATAATCGGTGGATTTATTTCCATTGGATTAATTGTAGGAGGGATGATCTTCGGATTTAACCTTGGGTTGTGGTTTTCTGTTGGAATGGTGATTTTAGCGTCAGCTACCATTCTATATCAGACAAGCAAATTAAAAGATTCCTATGGAACGAATCAGTATGTAGGTGCAGCATTGCAGCTTTTTGCTTCGATTATGCTTTTATTCTGGTATATCCTAAGCATTCTGATGAGCAGAAGAAACTAATTGATAAGTTGTCCTAGCTTTAAAAATATAGTCCCGGTGATTTTTCATCGGGATTTCTTTTTTTTATTTAAACACAAAATTTAAACACAAAGTTTACAAATGTTTTCACGAATAAACACAATTTAATAATATCAATAGAAATGGGCTTTAGCCCGTTTTACTTTAAATAAATCTTTTCCAACGGCTTCAGCCGAAACTTATAATAATATTTAAATATATTTTGCCCACAGATTCCACAGATTAACACGGATGCTTGCGTATATTTATTTGTGTTATTTGTGAAACCGCTCGTGTTATTCGTGTTTTAAACCAAAACCCAAAAAATCCTGATGAAAAATATCACCGGGATTTTAATTGGTTATTCTTTACAATATTGATGCAACTATCAGCCTCATGTGACCGGTTAAAGTCCTCTGAAGTACATTTTACAGTTGAAAAAAAATTCTAAAGAATAGAAAAAAGTATAGTAATGAGGAGAACCTCAGGTATTGTATAGTTTGTGTTTTTACAGTCTTTAGATTAAAAATAATCGAAAGAAGTTATTTGTCAATTGATCCTAAAACCTTCTGAGCAAACGAGTTTAAAGCATCTTTCTCGCTCATTCCGTTTTGTACATTAGCGTGAACTTCCAGCGCTCCGCAGATGTTGGTAATCAATTCTCCTGCAACATTCAGATCTTCTTCACTTGTTCCTCTGAACTCGCAGAAACTTTCCAGTACTTCTAATGTTTTTTCAAGGTTTTCAGGAGTCTGATTTTGATAAAACTGTCTGATTACGGGTAATTTCATTATGCTAATTCGTTAAAAAGATTAATTAAACTTTCTGCCTGGTTAGACTGAACCTGGTTCACCAGTTCTCCGTTTTTAAAGATGGCGAAAGTAGGTAAGTTGTCTACTTTTGCTAATTTTCTGCTTTCAGGAAGCTTTTCAGCATCTACATATAAAAATGGAATAGAGTCATTTTCAGATGCTAATTTTTTGAATTTCGGCTTCATGATTCTGCAGTTTCCGCACCATGTTGCGCCATATTGAACCACTACTTTTTCGTTTTCGTTAACTATATTCTGTAATGTATCTTCGGTTAATTCTGTGTACATAAGTTTATTTTTAAAAAATAAACAATGTAACAATCTAAAAAATTGACCAATCTAACAATTCAAGAAATGACTTTTCAAATTGTTATACTGTTAGATTGTTACATTGTTATATTTAAATTAAGATATTAATTTTTTGCTAAGTATTCTGCTGTAGAAGTTCTGTCAGCTTTCATAGCTTCTTTTCCTTCTTCCCAGTTTGCAGGGCATACTTCGCCATGTTTCTGTACGTGAGTGTAAGCGTCGATTAATCTTAAGAATTCTTTTACGTTTCTTCCCAAAGGCATATCGTTTACCGCTTCGTGGAAAATTTTTCCGGTTTCGTCGATAAGGTAAGTTGCTCTGTAAGTTACGTTAGAACCTGTGAAAACTTCATTTCCATCTTCATCATATTCGAAGTCCTGATCAACAATTCCCAAAGTGTTAGCCAATTGTCTGTGAGTATCAGCTAAAAGTGGGTAAGTTACTCCTTCAATTCCTCCGTTATCTTTTGGTGTGTTCAACCAAGCGAAGTGTACTTCGTTAGTATCACAAGATGCACCGATTACTTTAGTGTTTCTTTTTTCGAATTCACCTAACGCCTCCTGGAAAGCGTGAAGTTCAGTAGGGCATACGAAAGTGAAATCTTTAGGATACCAGAATAAAAGAACTTTTTGCTGGTTGTTTACTGCTTCATCAAGGATGTTGATTCTTAAATCGTCACCCATTTCAGACATTGCGTCAATTGTTAAGTTTGGGAATTTTTTTCCTACTAAAGACATAATTTTTCTGTTTTTATATTTAAATTTCTAATGCAAATATATGAAAGATTCATCTATCGAACAAACTAAAGTTGATAAATAAAATCTATAATTGTTTTTGGCGTGTTGTTAAATAAAAAAGCCCTGATATCAGGGCTTTTTGTTTATTTTAATAACCAAATATTTCAGTTAAATTAAGTTTTTTTACTTCGCCTAATTTCTGCATATCGGCCTCATTCACTTTGTCTTGGGAAGCGACAAGGCAGTAGGTGTAGTTCTTATTTTTCATTTCCTTATCATGGAATGAGTTGATGTCTGTGAAAGACAGTTTGGGTGCCTGTTCGTAAACATTTTTTCTCATATCAAAGTTGTTTCCAAGCTTTTGAGATTTCAGATAAGAGAAGATGATTCCATCCTGAGTAATTCTTTCAGAAGCGATTGATTTTTTCAATCCACTTTTCGCTGTTTCGAATAACTGCTCAGACTTTGGAAGGGTAGTCAGAAGCTCATTCATAGCCGTTGTAGACTCATTGAATTTGTCTGCCTGCGTTCCTACATACGCCATCACCATATCTTTGTCTGTCTTCTTACTTGGAAGTGCAAAATAAGAATAGGTAGAATAAGCAAGAGCTTTTGATTCTCTGATCGTCTGGAATACAATAGATCCCATTCCGCCTCCGAAATAGTTGTTGAATAAGCTTACCGTTGGAGTAGTGGATGCATTGTATGGGTCAGAATTTCTTACCCAGAATACTTCTGCTTGTACCATATCATAATGAGCAAACAATACTTTGTTCTTGTCTGTCGGGATCTGCGCAAAAGTTTTAGACTTAGGAAGATCTTTCAGGGTGGCAGGAAGTTTGTGGACAGGTTTCAAAGCTGCTACCACATCATTTCCTGATTTTGGACCGTAATACAGTACTTTGTGCTTGAAATTGAACAGTTCATGAAGAACATTAATTAAGTCTTCTGCTTTTAATGCATCAAGTTCAGCATCGCTTAATACATTGTTGAAAGGGTTTTGAGGTCCGTATTGTGCATAGCTTCTTAATCCGGCCATAATTACTCCTTTATTCTGTTTTGCGTTCGCTCTGGCTTTCTTCAACCTAACTTTGTAAGCATCAAGAGCAGCCTGGTCTGCCTGACAGTTTTTGATTAAATCTTCAAATAAAGAAATGGTTTTATCAAAGTTTTCATTTAAACCTTCCAGTGATACGTAAGTTTCCTCGTTTCCTGCACTCACATTGAAGCTTGAGGCAAGTTTGTAGAATTCTTTACTGATGACTTCAGAAGACTTGTCTTTCGTTCCTAAATACTGAAGATATTCCGCGGCCAATGGAAGGATTTTGTTGTTCCATTTTCCTGAATCAAAGTGATAATACATTCTGAATAAAGCATTATCAGTATTTTTTACAGAAAGTACCTCTACATCAGCTAATTTGTTTTTAGCGATGTCTTTGTCATAATTCAACCATACCGGAGCGATAGGGTTTTCAGGCATTTCATCAATCTTCTTAAGGAAAGGAGACTGGTCTTCTCTGTTAACGGAAACCGGTGTAATGGTTGGTTTGTCAACTTTTACAATACTCTTGTCTTCACCTTTTCTTTTGTAAACAGCAACGTAGTTATTGTTCTGAAGATATTTGGACACAAAATCCATGATATCTTTTTTCGTCAGTTTTGAAATCTCATCAACATACTCAAGCGATGCTTTGTGATCAACCTCAGAAGTGAATTCATCCATCAGGATGCTGGCTCTTGAAGAATATTTTTCATCCTTCTGAATAATACCTTTCTTCTCGTTGTTGACGATAGACTGGATAAGGTCGTCAGAAAACTCGCCCTTTCTCAGTTTATCAATTTCCTGAAGAAGAAGATTCTTTACTTCATCCAGAGACTGTCCTTCAGTAGGTTTTCCCTGTAAAAGTAAAACGGAATAATCTTTCAAAGCATAGGCTCCGGCATAAGCTCCCAGTAGTTTCTGTTTTTTTACCAGATCAAGATCGATCAATCCTGCTTGTCCATTAGTAAGCATGTTTCCAACAAGATTCAGCATTCTGGCATCTTTGGTAGAAGCTCCAGGAAATCTGAAACCAAGCATTACGTTTTCAGGATTCGGTCCTACCACTTCTTTTACAATCGGAGCAGTGATCGGTTTTTCCTGTCCAACTTTATATTCAGGGATTGCTTTAGGCTTCATATAAGAGAAAGCCTTGTCAATTTTTGCAATCACCTCATCCGGATTAAAATCTCCGGACATGATGATTCCCATGTTATTAGGCACATAATAATTGTTATAATATTCTCTGATCGCATGCAGAGAAGGGTTTTTCAGGTGTTCAATGGTTCCGATGGTGGTTTGCTTTCCGTAATTGTTGTTAGGGAAAAGGTTGGCAAACATTGTATCAAAAACTTTATCTCCGTCATCATCAAGAGATCTGTTTTTTTCTTCATATACTGCTTCAAGCTCAGTATGGAAAAGTCTTAGAACCGGTTCTCTGAATCTTTCTGCCTGTACAGCAAGGAATTTGTCAAGAACATTCGCAGGTACATCTTCCGTGTACACCGTTTGTTCAAAAGAAGTGAAGGCATTGGTGCCGTCAGCTCCCATACCAGCCATCATTTTATCGTATTCATTTGCGATTGCAAATTTTGCAGCCTCTCCGGAAACCCTGTCAATTTCTTTGTAGATTTCTTTTCTTTTGGCTTCATCCTTGGTCTGGTTGTACTTTTCGTAAAGAGCGTCAATCTGATCTAAAAGAGGTTTTTCTTTTGCCCAGTCTTTAGATCCAAACTGATTTGTCCCTTTGAAAAGCATATGCTCAAGATAATGAGCAAGACCTGTGTGGTCTGCAGGATCGGTTTTGCTTCCGGCTTTTGTTGCAATATACGTTTGTATTCTCGGATCCTTATTGGTGGGACTCAAAATAACCGTTAATCCGTTTTTCAAAGTGTAATACCTTGCAGAAGTAGGGTCGTTGGTCACGTATTTGTACTTGTAGCCATTGGAAGTCGCTTCTTTCCATTGGAAATCCTGGCCAAAAGCATATCCTGCGAAACTTGCAGCGGCAATACTTGTAGCGATGGTTAGTTTTTTTAACAGATTCATTGCTGTCGTGTTTTATTTTGGGTTATTAATTTGTTAATTGAATTTTTCCAATAAGTTTTTAATACGTTTCATAGCCTCTCTTAATTCCTCCTCAGAAGCAGCATAAGAGAATCTGATACATTCAGGACTTCCAAAAGAGAATCCGCCTACACATCCAACATGTGCATTTTCCAGAAGGAACATGGCAAAGTCGTCCGAGTTTTTAATTTCTGTTCCATCAAGGGTTTTTCCAATATAGTACGAAATATCCGGGAAGAAATAGAAGGCAGCCTTTGGAAGAACCACTTTGAATCCTGGGATTTCTTTGATCAGTTCATAGACAAGATCTCTTCTTTTTTTGAAAGCGTCAATCATGTATCTGTATTCGGAAGGATCTGCTTTCAGCGCAACAATAGAAGCTCTTTGTGCTACCGTATTAGCACCGCTGGTCATCTGTCCCTGTACTTTTTCACAAGCTTTTGCCAGCCATTCCGGACATGCAGAATACCCGATTCTCCATCCGGTCATAGCAAATGCTTTTGACATCCCATTGATTACAGCTGTCTGTTCATATACTTCCGGAAACTGAGCAATTGAAGTGGTATTCGTTTCATAATTGATATATTCGTAAATCTCGTCAGAAATTATCGTTATCTGAGGATATTTGGCAATTACTTTGGCAATCGATTTTAATTCGTCATAAGTATAATATCCACCTGACGGATTACATGGCGAACTGAAAAGTACAGCTTTGGTTTTCTCTGTGATAGCTTCTTCAAGTTGTTCTGCAGTCACTTTGAAGTCGGTAACATAAGATGTAGGAAGCATTACGGAATTTCCGCCCATCATTTTTACCATTTCATCATAGCTTACCCAGTAAGGTGCAGGAAGCAGAACATCATCACCATCATTGATGATAGCAGCCAAAACATTGATAATAGCCTGCTTAGCTCCATTGGAAACACAAATCTGGGTAGGTTTGTATTCCAGATTATTATCTCTTTTTAATTTATATGCAATAGCCTCACGCAGTTCCAGAAATCCCGGAACAGGAGAATAGTGGCTGTAATTTTGATTGATGGCATCGAATGCTGCCTGTTTGATATTGTCCGGAACATCGAAATCCGGCTCACCAAGAGTTAAACTGATCACATCTATTCCGCTGGCTTTCATTTCTCTGGCTTTGTTTGACATGACAAATGTCTGGGAGTATCCTAATCTTTTTACTCTATCTGAAAGTTTATCCATTGTATTTTTTTGAATTTTAACAAATATATAATAAAAACGTGTTGTGGCGGTAATAAAAGTAAGGGTACTTTAAAGATTTTTGTCAGGTTTTAGTCAAATCTTCTGTTAGGTTATAAAAATCTTTTCTTTTGATGTGTGAGACTGATTTTAATCTTAATTTTAGTAAAAAAACTTAATTCCAGGAAGAAGATATTCAAAGTGGGAACTAGTCCTATTGAAAGAGATTAAAATAAATTCTCATAAGGAATGATTTTGCAGCGTAGGGTTTTGTATCTTTAACAACCTAAGATCTGTCCTATGAAATATTCCGTTTTTTTATTACTGATTTCCTGTAGTGTTTTCTCGCAGAGATATTCAAAAGATGATGAAGTGAAAAAATATGTCTCGCAGGTGAATGAAGATTCATTAAAATCATATATCGGAAAGTTGGTAAGCTTCGAAACCCGGCATACCTTGAGTTCGATCGATGATCCAAAGAAGGGAATAGGTGCGGCAAGGAACTGGGTGATCAGGAAATTCAATGATTATGCTAAAAATTCAGATGGAAGAATGGAGGTGTATCTACAGCAGGAAGATATTCAGCCGGATGGAAAGCGAGTTGATAAAATAGTAAACCTTGGAAATGCTGTTGCCTTTCTGAAAGGAACAGATCCGAATGATAAGAGAATTTTCCTGATCGGAGGGCATCTTGATTCAAGAGTTACTGATGTGATGAACAGAACTTCCAAAGCGCCTGGTGCCAATGATGACGGCAGTGGAGTAAGTGCTGTGATAGAATCTGCAAGAATACTGAGCAAATCTTCATTTCCGGCATCTATCATTTTTGTGGCTTTTTCAGGAGAAGAACAATCTTTGTTAGGTTCAAAGCAATTAGCTGAGAAAATTAAAAGAGAAAATGGGCAACTGGAAGCTGTTTTGAATAATGATATGATCGGTAATCCCAAAGCAGGAGAAACAGGAGAGATCAATACCCGTATCCTTCGTGTATTCAGCGAAGGTCTGCCTTACAAAGATCTGGATAAAAAAGCAATGGCAATCAGAAATATGGGTTTTGAAAATGATAGTGAATCCAGACAGTTGGCTCGTTATATCAAAGAAATTACAGAACAATATGTGAAAGGATTGGAAATTAAACTGATCTATAGGAATGACAGATTTTTACGTGGAGGAGATCATACCAGCTTTGTGAATAACGGATTCCCCTCTGTAAGACTGACGGAATATTACGAAAACTACGATCATCAGCATCAGGACATAAGAATTGAAAACAATAAGCAGTATGGTGATCTTCCAGAGTTTATAGATTTCAAATATCTGAAAAAGAATGTCGCAGCCAATGTTGCCGTATTGGCAAGCCTTGCAAAGTCTACCTCGAAACCGGAGAAAGTGGAAATGGATGTGAAAGAGCTGACAAATTCAACAACTTTACATTGGGAAAAACCAAAATTTGGAATCCCCACAGGATATTATGTGCTGGCAAGAGAAACACACAGTCCGGTATGGCAGAAAAAAATATTCACCACTGAACTTTCTATGAAGATTCCACTTTCGAAAGACAATTATATTTTTGCTGTACAGAGCGTAAGCCCGTCAGGAAACCTGAGTGTTCCTGTTATACCAGGAATTGCAAAGTGATGAATTTTGCTGAAAAGCTGAGTTTGCAGCAGGATCAGGAAAAGTAGATTTGAATACAAGAGAAATAAAACTTATTTTTGCGGTTTATAATAATTCACATGTCTGCATCGTTACTATTAAAATATTTCCCGGATCTTACTGAAAAACAGAAAGAACAGTTCTCAAAACTGGAAAATCTGTACAATGAATGGAATGAAAAGATCAATGTAATTTCCAGAAAAGATATGGAATCCCTATATGAAAAGCACATTCTGCACTCTTTGGGAATTGCAAAAGTGATGGAATTTGCACCGGGAACCAAAGTTTTGGATATCGGAACCGGAGGTGGTTTTCCGGGGATTCCTCTGGCGATCCTTTTTCCTGAAGTAGAATTTACCCTGATTGATTCTATTGGGAAGAAAATCAGTGTAGTACAGGCTGTGGCAGACGGAGTTGGATTAACTAATGTTACCGCTATTCATGGAAGAGCAGAGAAGCTGAAAGAAAAATTCCATTTTGTAGTCAGCAGAGCAGTAACCCAGATGCCGGAATTTTTAAGATGGCTGAAGGGGAAATTTGAAAAAGAACAGTTTAACCCTAAACATAACGGAATTTTATATTTGAAAGGCGGTGATCTTGCTGAAGAGCTTGCCGGACTTAAATGTGAAATTTTCAATCTTAAACACTATTTTGATGAAGAATTTTTTGATACTAAAAAAGTAGTTTATGTATCAAAAGGTAATTTTAATTCCTGATTTTGATGTGAATAAGGAATAATTTTTGCTAACATTTGTTAATAATCAGAAAAGTAAAGGTTATGAAAAAACTTTTAAATATTGGATTTTCAGTATTCGTTTTAGGCGTGCTTCTGGTTTCGTGTGATGATGATAATTATCAAACGATTGAATCTATTGGTAAAATTAAAATAGACAGCGTAAAAATTGTCAATGATACCATGGATGTTTTTGCAATACAGAGCATCAAAACATATTCCACTTATCCATCTCATTGTGAGGGTTTTTATGGATATGATTATGTTTACAATACCAATCTGGAAAGAACGGTTACTTCCTATAAATATATTACCAACGGACCTTGTACACAAGGGAATTACGTTGGAGCGAATCAAATCAATTTCAGTCCTCAAAGAAAAGGTAATTATACTTTTAAATTCTGGAATGGAGGAAATAACTGGATCACAAAAACAATTGTAGTGGAATAATGAGATTGACTTTTGTACTATGTTTATTAGCAGCGCAAGCTGTAACCGGACAGAAAATTATCTGGGAAGAAGGCAAAAAATTAACATGGGATAACTTTAAAAGCCCGGTTAGCAAGAAAAAGAATCCTGATGTAGCAGCATATACCCATTGTGGCTGGGAGTTTTATTCTGAAAAATCTTCTGATCCGAAGGCTCCGGTTACGATTACCATCAAAACCCTTTTTCATGAGGATAAATCCTGGAAAGATGTCAAAAGAATGGATGATTATATTCTTCTTCATGAGCAAAAGCATTTTGATATTGCAGAATTATTTGTGAGAAAATTTAGAAAGGCTGTTGCTGAAAAAATTAAAAATTCTGGAGATTATAATAAATATTTCAAAGCCATTTATGAAGGAATCGCTATTGATTATAAAAACTTCCAGATGTCCTATGACGGCGAAACCCGTCATGGAATTGATAAAGAAAAACAAACCGAATATAATCAGTTGATTTCTGAACAACTAGATAACTTAAAAAGCTATAAAACCCTTTGAAATTCCTCAATAAGATCATCCACGAACTGCTGGCACAAAACACTGACCTTTCTGCGTTTAATATCATTCTGCCCGGAAAACGTCCCATTGTGTTTATCAGACAAATTCTGGAGGAAAATAACTATTCAGGGTTTCTTCCCAATTTTTTTACGATTGAGGAACTCATCAATAAAATAGCAGATCATCAGACTATTCAGGGGATTCCGTTGTGGCTTTTCTCTTTTGATGTGTACCGAAGCCTGAATCTTATTCCCAGAGATGATTTTTCCGATTTTCTAAAATGGTTTCCCACCTTACAGAAGGATTGGGATGATATTCTCAAATTCTCAGATAGCGATCAGGCAGTTCTGCAGTATATGTTTGATGAGGAAAGGATTAAAGAATGGGCTCAGGATCTTGGAGAGGATGATGATGTCCCGAGAAAGAAGTTTCTTAATTTCTGGCAGAATATGAACGTTTTTCTCCCTGTTTTAAAGGAGAGACTGCAGGAGAGAAACTGGGCTACTTCCGGAATGATTCATGAGGCGGCTAAAGCCAGGATTGCCGACTTTGCAAAAAATACCAAAGAAGAATTTGTTTTTTGCGGCTTCAATGCCTTTACTCCGGTAGAAGAAAAGCTTGTAAGAAGCCTTTTGCAATGGAATAAAGCGCAGTGTTTCTTTCAGGCTGACCGTTATTATTTCGATGACGAGAGACAGGAAGCAGGAAAATTTCTGAGAAATCATAAAACCTGGAAAGAATTTGATGATAACAGATCTTTTCAGTGGATAGAAGACGATTTTAACCAACCTAAAAAAATTAAGGTATACGAAGTGTCCGGGAATGTAACCCAGACCAAAGTATTGCCTGAAATCTTTAAAGAGATCAATAATAAAACCTACTCCAATACAGCAGTAGTACTGCTGGATGAAAATCTTCTTCCGGCCAGTCTTGATGTAATGCATGGTGTTGATAATTTGAATATTACAATGGGATTCCCGTTGAAAAACTTATCTTTCTCCAATGCAGTGAAACGTCTTTTCTATCTGCAGAAACAATTGGAAAAAAATAAACTGTCTTATTATTACAGAGATGTTTTCCCCATTTTGGAAGAACTGCCAAAATCTGTAGAAGATGAACAGATTATCAATGATTTTAAAGCCAAAGTAGAAGAACGGAATATTGTTTATATTTCCAGGAAACTTTTACATGAACTGCTCAGCGGGCTGTCTTATTATGGACTTCTTCAAAAAGCAACAGGAACCAACGGTTATCTGGATATGCTTATTGAGTTCTGCCAGCAGGTAAAATGGCTTGAAATAGACGATATTCAGTATGAAAATGTCTCTCACTTTGAAAATGCATTCAGAATCATCAAAAACCAGCTGACTCCTTACAATATTGAGATCAAAATGGAAACGCTGGAAATCCTGATCAACCAGCATATCAATTCTGAAAGTATCGATTTTCAGGGAGAACCTCTGAGAGGACTTCAGATCATGGGATTACTGGAAACGCGTCTCCTGAACTTTGAAAATGTTATTCTGCTTTCCGTCAACGAAGGAAAACTTCCCCTTGGAAACTCTCAGAATACCTATATTCCTTTTGATATCCGAAGGTTCTTCGATCTTCATACTTTTCTTGAAAATGACAGCATTTATGCCTATCACTTTTACAGACTGATTCAGGATGCGAAGAATGTACATTTACTATACAATGCTTTAAGTTCCGGAGTCAATACGGGAGAGAAGAGCCGTTTCATTACACAGATCGAAATGGAAAGTTCTCATGAGATCGAACATCTCATTATTGAAAATTCCTCTGAACCTATTGCCACCAAACCGATAGAAATTTCCAAGACACAAATTGTACAGGAACGTCTTCAAAAATGGAAGGAAAAAGTATCTGCTTCCCACCTGACGAGTTATCTTTACAATCCGATTGATTTCTACCTTTCCAAGATTTTAAATACTTCGGAAACGGATGAAATTGAAGAAGAACTATCGATAAAAAATTACGGAAATCTGGTTCATTATTCACTTCAAGAAGTGTATGAGGTGTTAAAGGGTAAGATTTTAAAAGAAAGTGATTTAAAGAATTCAGTTAAAGCAGTAGATGAATATATAAATATTGCTATTGAAAAACTGAAACACCAGCCGGAATTTTATGAAAAAGGGATGAATTATATCCATAAGGCCATTGCTAAAAAGGTCATTGAAAATGTGCTGAATCATGATCTTGAACTCATAAAGCAAGGTAATAAACTGGAGATTATTGATATCGAAAGAAGGTTTGAAAACATCGATTTTCCTCTTGATGGAAATGATAAAATTTCTTTTTTTGGATTCATTGACCGGATTGATAAACTGAACGGTACTCTGAGAATTATTGATTATAAAACCGCCAGGACTAAAAATCTTACTGTAAAGATTGATCAGGATAACGTAGATGAATATTTCCATAACAGCGACAGGAAACAGGCCCTTCAGCTTTGTATTTACCATTACGTAGTACAGCACCTTCCTGAGTTTTGGGGTTTCCCGATTGAAACCGGAATCTGGAGTTTTGCAGATGCTAAAAAGGGAATGGTTGCCCTGCAGTTTGATAAAGGAAATATTGATGATGCCATGAAATCTGTGAAAAGCCTTATCCTGGAAATCCTGAATCCGGATATCAATTTCGTGGAAACGATAAAAACATATTAAAAATTTTAGTCTTAGTATATTTTTTCTCTCTGTTTATTCTTAATAAATAAGCTGGCTTAGAATCGTTTACTTCACGAAATGTTGTGATAAAGCAGGTAACTTTTTGTGTATCTTTACTACTTATTAAAAACTTATAAAGTTTAAATCAGATACATTAAGCAGCACCAATGAAAAAGATCCTGATATTTTTAGCCATTGCTTTTTCTCTCATTATCAAATCTCAGCAAAAGAATGATTCCCTGAATATTGCGCTTCAGAATGTAACCAAAGATACTAAGTTTGGCCTTGCGCTCAGTGGCGGCGGGGCAAAGGGATTTGCACACATCGGGATTTTAAAAATGATCGATTCATTGGGAATCAAAGTCGATTATATCACAGGAACCAGTATGGGAGGGATTCTGGGAGGCTTATATGCAATGGGATATAATGCTGACCAGTTGAAGCATACCATTTATAAAATGGACTGGAACAGAATTCTGAGTAATAAAATTCCTTACAATAAAGTTAATATCAGTGAAAAAGACGAATATGATAAGTATATCCTTGAATTTCCGGTAGTCAAAGGATTTCCCACACTTCCAAGTTCTTATATTGAAGGGCAGTACATGGGAGAAGTTCTTAATACGCTTACTTTCAACGCAAAGCATATCAACGATTTCAGTAAACTGAGGATTCCTGTGCAGCTTACATCTTCCGATATTGAAAACGGAGGTCTGGTGATGCAGAAAGAAGGATCATTACCACTGGCTATTCGATCTACGCTGGCTATTCCTGCCGCTTTTGCTCCTGTTTATATTGATGGAAAGCTTTTGGTTGATGGCGGTCTGGATCGTAATTATCCGGCCAATGAAGTTCGTGAGATGGGTGCCGGTTTTGTGATCGGAGGCTACACCGGATTCAGACTTTTTACGAAAAAAGAGATTGAAAATCCGATGAAGATGATCTATCAGACTCATGCCATCCGCTCTGTAGAAGATTTTAAACATCAGAAAGAATTATCAGATATTCTGGTCGACTTTGTAGATCCACTGGGAGAAATTACAACGAAAGATTTTGCCAAATTCAGAAGGATCATAAAAATAGGAGAGACTGAAGCGAGAAAACATCTTCCTGAGTTTGTAGCTCTGGCAGAAGCTCAGCGAAAAGCCGGAATTACGTATGAACATACGATGATTGAAGAAGTGAAACTGCCTACCACCAAATTTACTTTTAACGAAGAAGACGGAACACCCATTACAGATGCGGCTGAAATTGAAGTACTGAAAAAGCAGATGGGACTTACGGAAGGGAAGTATTACGATGCAAAAACGGTTAATGAAGCCATAGACCGTGTATTTGGAATGCGCCAGTACGTTAAAGTGTACTATACCTACACGAATGTAAATGATGGTCTTGTGATGAATGTATTTGTGAAAAGAGCGAAAAAAGGGGCATTTAAACTCGCGCTGCACTATGATACGGAACAGTCCGTAGGAATTATTGTCAATTATACATACAGAAATATTCTTCTCAACCGATCAAGATTTCTGGCAACAGTGGATATTTCGGAACGTTTCAAAGCTAAACTTGCTTACCAGCAGTTCCTGGATAGTGGAGAACGTTTATGGTTGGATCTGGAAGCCAAGATGGTTCACCTGAAAAGTAATGATCTGAACTTCAGACTGTATGATATCAGTGAAGATGGCGGTGACCGTTTTCCTAACCATATGTACCGTAATATAACCGGAAAAATTGCACTGAATTATAACATCAATCCTAATGCTTATCTATCTCTGGGAACGGAATTCAGTACGGAAAGAATGTACAGTTTACTGGATAAGGTGGATCAGTCGAAAGTAGATAATTACAGTAAAAAGCTCTATAATCACAGCAATTTCAATACTTTCCTGAAATTTGAACAGAATAATCTCAATAAAAGATATTTCACTACAAAAGGGAATCATCTGCAGGTGAGTACGAGATTTTATTACGGAGATCGGTATGAGCTTTATGATCTGAACACTGTGCAGCCTCTCCTGTATCTGATCCTTAACCCGAAAGAATCTTACTATTCTGAGCCTAAAAACCTTGTTTCATTTACATTGAATGAGAACTTTTTCTATCCCATCACAAGAAGACTGACAGTAAAAGCGAATGTGTTTCTAGGAACGAGTTTCGGTTCCAAGAAAGAAGATAAAGTTCCGTATTTGTTTTTGAATCAAAAGTATAACCTGGGTGGGAGTGAATATAATTATGATCTGCTAAGCCCTGAATTCAACGGGCTTCGTCAAAAAGAACTTCCGATGACTTCTGTGGCTAAGGCTGCTGTGTCATTCCAGTACAGAATTATGAAAAAACTCTATCTTACTCCTTCATTCAGTTATGGAAAGGTGAGTGAAGAGTTTTCTCCTTTTAATGACAGTTTTGATATGTTTGGGTACGGATTGAACCTGGGCTACGAATCCCTTATCGGTCCTATCAGCATGAATATTTCCCGAAACAGTCAGCTTGATTTTTCAAGGATCTATTTTAGTGTCGGATTTAAGTTTTAAGGATATACTCCTTTATAATGCTTTTAAATGATCGAAGCAAAAAGCACTTCATTGCTGAAGTGCCAAAATTAACTTGAAATGAGATATGAAGAGTGATTGTTTTTACAGTTTTACTTTCTTATTAATGGTTTTTCCATTAGAAAGGGTGATTTGTACGAGATATACACCCGGTTCAAGATTTCGGGATTCAAACAACGTTTTGTTTACTTCCTGCTGAATAATCAGAGCGCCGGAAATGTTATAAACGCTGATGTTTTTAATATCATTGCCGGATTTAGCTACAATTTGTTGTCTCTGCGTATAGATATCAGTGTTATTTTCTGATGATATTGTTCCTCCCACCGCTTTACTGAACTGAAGATTGTAGTAAGTAGTAACAACTTCAAACGTATAGTTTTTGCTTTCCAGATCATGAATATTGATTCCTCCGGTTTCCCGATACTGTTTTTGGGAAATACTTTTGATCATGGTTTTATTTTCATCAAAAATATGTACAGCAGTAAGTTCCTCCTGATCTACTTTTAATTGCAAAAGGGATGCATTCACAGATTGTACAATTTCGTTTTCGGTAACTTCCTGAGGTGTGTTTTTGATGTATGGAATTATTTTATTTTCATTGTTTTCTGATACTTTCAATAAATAAACTCCATCTTTTAAAGTTGATAAATTTTGATTGCTGGCTGTCCTGCTCTGGGCTTTTTCTTTATTGAAATCTGTAATTTCTACCAGTTGCATATTGCCCAGATCCGGTTTGATCTGTGAAGACAGAAGGGAAGGTTTTTCAGCTGATTGTTTACCGAAAATTGATCCTGCAATCGCCCATTCATTAAGAAGGCCGCCGCTTCTCAGGGTATTGAATTTCGCATTGGAAGCTAGTGTAAAGGGAAGAATTCCTCCCACATGTCCCAGTGGTCCCCAGTAAAAAGAATCCAGTTTATACTTATTAAGATCCCACCATGGATAATAGCCACGCTGAACATCAATAGTTTTAGAAGTATTTTCAGGCGGAATCGCTAGATCGACAGTTGAATGCCCCAATGTCATAGGCGTTTTATTATACCAGTCATATACATCCTTAGGTTTCATGCATAGCCTTAGCTTGTTATTGGGATTGTTGGTAACATCATTGACGAAACTGGTGGTAAAGAGCTTTCTCCATATAACAGGCCCCCACAAAAGTCCGCCGTTATCCTGAACAACATGATAGTTGTATTTATCGAGGTATTCTGCAGAAATAACTTCTGAAATGTCATTATTATAGGTTTTATAACCTGTATTGTTACAGGTATGAAGTACATTCGCCAGGAATGAAGTGAACGGATAAATATCTTTTTCAAGGACTCCCTTATTTAAAGTTACTCCTGAGAAATCATACGGTCCGTCACCCATGTAGGCATATTTGAATTTTATATTATTGGGATTTGAAATGCTTAATCTTTTTAATGTAGACATCGCAGCATGGGCGCCCTGAGAATATCCGGCTAAGAAATATTCGTCATAACGTTTAATATTGAGTTGTGCCAGTACTTTATTCGCTGCGGTTATAAAATCTATGGTAGCACCCGCTTCTGTGGCGTAATCTACATAAGGGTGAGTACCATCTCCAGTTCCCATCCCTACGTAGTCGGGCGCCATCAAAATATATCCGTTGAGTACATAGGATAATTCAACAACAAATCCTGCTGTTAAAGCCCCTTTGAAATTAGACGGAACATTATTTCTGCTGTCTGTTGTTCCGTGATCGGATACTACTGTTGAGAGTTTGAAAGGTACGTTAGGGTACATCAATAGTCCTGTAGCTTTTACAAGAACATTGTTTTCATTTTTGGTGTAATAGGTAATTTTGTAACCCTTCAGTCCAAGATTGAAACTGTTCAGATAGTTGGCAAATTCCGGAGCATTCTGATCACCAAGATTATTGGCGATAAAATTGATAACTCCTTGTGGTGTTAAATCCAGTTTCTGTTCGGCACTTACAACATCACCAGCCTGCTGTGCAAAGTAAAATGATGCGGTAAGACTTAATAAAAAAGTTGTAATTTTTCTCATATTGTTTGTTTTTGTATGGTATTAAAGTAATAATTTTAATAAAATCACAAAAACTTTATGATATCAACAATTATTCATTGAATATAAGATCTCTGCAAAGTGAGTAAACAAAAGAGTCTGACCATTGGCCAGACTCTCTATTTATATTTTTATCTTTTTTAGAAAGCGTTGATTCCTGTAATATCCAGTCCGGTGATCAGTAAATGAACATCATGCGTTCCTTCGTAAGTAATTACAGACTCAAGATTTGCAGCATGTCTCATCATTGGGAATTCACCCATGATTCCCATACCTCCAAGGATCTGTCTGGATTCTCTGGCTATTTCAATAGCCATATGTACATTGTTACGTTTAGCCATAGAGATCTGAGCAGGAGTTGCTTTGTGAGCATTTTTAAGATTTCCTAATTGAAGACATAATAACTGAGCTTTTGTAATCTCTGTTAAGAATTCAGCTAATTTTTTCTGCTGAAGCTGATAAGAACCGATTGGTTTTCCAAACTGTTTTCTTTCTTTGGAATATTGAACTGCAGTACAGTAACAGTCAATCGCAGCACCTATTACTCCCCAGGAAATTCCATATCTTGCAGAGTTCAGACAAGATAGAGGTCCTTTCAGTCCTGTTACTCCAGGAAGCAGGTTTTCTTTCGGAACCTTTACATCATTAAATACCAGTTCTCCGGTTTTGGAAGCTCTTAAGCTCCATTTATTGTGAGTTTCAGGAGTGGTAAAACCTTCCATACCTCTTTCCACAATTAATCCCTGTACTTTTCCTTCCTCATTTTTTGCCCATACTACAGCGATGTCGCATAAAGGAGAGTTCGTGATCCACATTTTAGCACCATTTAAAAGATAATGATCACCCATATCTTTAAAATAAGTTTCCATTGAACCCGGATCAGAACCGTGGTTTGGCTCTGTCAATCCAAAAGAACCAATCATTTCTCCGGCAGCAAGTTTAGGAAGATATTTCTTTTTCTGTTCCTCAGAACCGAATTCGTTGATAGGGAACATCACCAATGAACTCTGTACCGAAGCAGCAGAACGTACTGCAGAATCTCCTCTTTCCAACTCCTGCATAATCAGACCATAAGAAATCTGGTCTAATCCTGAACCGCCATACTCAACAGGGATATAAGGTCCCAGCGCTCCGATTTTACCCAATTCTCTCATAAGATTAGGAATATCTGTATGATTTTGAGCGGCCTGATCTATCTGCGGCATTACAAAACTTTCAACCCAGTCTCTTACGGATTGGCGGATGAGTTTATGTTCTTCAGTAAGTAAAGCATCAATTCCATAATAATCAGGGATGCTTGTAAGAGGATAATATGACATGATTTTTTGATTTGGTTAAAAGTAACATTTTTCGTGATGTCTAGAAAATTTTTTTAAAAACTTGTTTTACTATTGATTCTCAGAGGGCTACTGTTACTTTGTTTATGTTTTTAGTTAAATTTATATTTTTATGACTCCTCATCATTAGAGATAGGATACTGATTGGTAGAGTTATGAACTTTAGTTTTAAATTTATACAGATAAGGAGCTTTATTGGCCGAGCCGTCATAGAGTTTTTCCATTCTGTCCAGAATATTTAAACTTAAAATTTTCCGCTGAAAATTATTTCTTCTGAATTTCTGTCCTAAAATAGTTTCATAAAGAGCCTGAAGGTCTTTCATTGTAAATTTTTCAGGAAGCAGGTTACTTGCTGCAACCTCTGTATTGATATTCATTCTCAGGTATTCAAGACCTGTCTCAATAATTCTGTCATGGTCGAATGCCATTTTAGGCAGGTTGTTGACTTCAAACCATTCACAGCTTTCATTGAAAGCGTCAGGGAAAGTATCAGCCAGAGAAAAATCAATAAGGCTGCAGTAGCCTACTGTGATAAAACGCTGGAAGATCCAGTGATCTTCAGGAACGGTTATTCCTTTATTTTTAAGGAGAATCTGATGTACATTGTTCTCTGTACGGTCTATTCTTCCGAAGGTGTGAAACTGTTTCAGAAATAACCCTTTAAGATGTGTTCTTTCAAACAAAACCCTTTCAGCAGCTTCTCTCAGGTCTTCATCATTAAAAACAAAACCACCCGGAAGTGACCATAGATCCAGATCATGATATTTTAAAAGCAAAACTTTCAGAATGTTATTATGAAAGCCGAATATGGTGCAGTCAACGGAAATATGCGCTACGAAATCTTTCGTGTCAATGAGTTCCTGTAGCGTTTCTTTACTTTTTGTGTCTTTAATTTTCATGGCAGTAAAAATAAAACTATTTTCTATTTGTGACAGTAAAATATATAAAACTAATCACAAAAAGCAGAATTACAGAAGATAAGATGTATAATGGATAATAATTCAACAATTGTTTTTCAAACAAAACAGCCATAATAATAGAGCTTACAGAGCTACCAAGAGAGGAGAAAATAACAATAAGAGAGGTGAAAAGATTAATCTTATTTTTATCCACCTGCGCAATCATTCTTGAATTGATCACAGGGTAGAGAGGTGAAAGAAACAAGCCAATAACCGGAAATAAAAAAAGTAAGAATCTCGAATCTTCGGAATCAAAATACTGTATTCCCAGTATAATGATCAGTAAGGTGATAATAAGAGTCATACAAGTAATATAATACCTTGGTAATGTAAACCTTTTGATGATATTGGCAGTAATCGTTCGTCCGGCATAAGAAAAGACGGATAGAAAAGAAGTGGCCTGAAGTGCAAAAAATGAATTGACTTTCAGATGATTTTTATAAAAAGAAGGAAGCCATGAATTGAATCCTTGTTCTACGAAAACAATAAAAAAGACCACTCCTAAAAACAAAGCTACTGCAGGTGAGGTAAACCCTGATAATTCTGAGAGAATACTTTTACTTTCCATAGGTTTTGACTCTACTATTTCTATCTTCGAAAGCAGAAAAATAGTCAACACAGATAATAAAGCAATCAGCAAGAAACCAAACTTCCAGAATTCAGAATACTGGCTGGAAATCACCCATCCAAAACCAGTATTCACAACGAAAATCCCGATCATAAAAGAAGCTTCTACGCTATTCATGGTCTTTGCAAGGGATTTTTCATCCGAAATATTATTCCTTATAATCCCAAAAACACAGATTTTACCAATAGCAAAGCAGGCTCCTATAATCGCAAACCACAATTTATAAAACCAGAAAACCTTTACAAAAGGAAGCAGGCAGGAACAGAATCCAACAATAGCCAGGGCAAGGATCAATGCCTTTTTAGGTCCTGTCTTGTTGATAAAGCTCACTGCAAAAAGCGAAATAAAAGCAATAGGTAGATCTTTAAAAGATTCTAAAAGTCCCAGTTCTCCATAGGTGATTTTCTCTTCTGACAACTGCAGAATCACCAGTCCCATACAGTTTAGAACCATTGAAAAAATAAGAAAGGTAAGTTTTAACGGAAGAGAAATTTTTGAAGGCTTGACGATCATTTTGGGAGATAACTTTATTAATTTTTTATGAAATTTTATGAAATATTGATGCTAAGATAGGGCTTCTAACCCTGAAAAATAAAAGAAAAATTAAAATATTTATGAATAGAATGTTAATTAATTAAAAAAAAATATATTTTTATTGTCTCAATTTGAGAATTAAACAATAACTGTATATGAATGTAAGAATATCAAGAAGCGTAGGAGTGGTTGCCGTCCTCTATTTTACGGCCAACTTCAGTGCCCAGACCACCAAGTTGAAGGACACACTTGCGAAAGAAAACAAAATAGACGAAGTGGTAGTCATCGGTTACGGTACCCAGAAAAAGAGTAACGTAACAGGAGCTATTTCCAGTGTAAGGGCGAAGGATATTGAGGATATTCCTTCAGGAAAGCCTGAACAGGTCCTTCAGGGAAGGGCGGCAGGTGTTTCTGTGGTGACCAATTCCGGACAACCTGGGTCTGCAGCTACAGTAAGGGTTCGTGGTGTAACAAGTTTTGGTGCAGGAAGTAATGATCCTTTGTGGGTTGTGGATGGAATTGTTGTGGATAATATCGCATGGCTCAACCAGTCTGATATAGAAAATATGGAAATTCTGAAAGATGGTGCCTCCGCAGCGATCTATGGGGTTTCTGCAGCTAAAGGTGTTATTCTTGTAACGACAAAGAAAGGGAGAAAGGGAAAGATGAATTTAACCTATAATGGTTTTTACGGGGTGGGATCGGCGTCAAAAAAATTGGATCTTTTGAATGCCAGCCAGTATGGAACTATTATTAATGAAGCTCTGACTAATGCTGGAAAGGCCCCGCGTTTTACTAATCCTCAATCTTTTGGAGCCGGTACAGACTGGCAGGATGTAGTTTTCAACACTGCTGAAAGAAAGTCTCATGAATTCAGTCTGAGTGGAGGAAATGACAGATCTACTTTTTATTCTTCTTTTGGATATTATGAACAGGACGGAATTGTCCTGAAGGATATTTCAAATTACAAAAGGATGAATGTAAGGCTGAATTCTACCCATAAAGTTTTTGATTTCCTTACCATTGGACAAACATTCTCCTATACCCACCAAAAGACGAAAGGAGTTAATGCCAATGACGAATTCGGAGGTCCTTTAAGTTCAGCGATCAATTTAGATCCTATAACACAGGTAGTGGTTACAGATCCTGCCTTATTGAATACAAGCCCATATAATAATGCAGGTATTTCTCCTTATCTGATTAGAGACGCTTTCGGAAATCCGTATGGTGTATCAACTATTGTAGAGAATGAAATGACAAATCCATTGGCATTCAGACAAACTCAGCTTGGAAGATACAACTGGTCTGATGATTTTGTGGCGAATATATTTGCAGAGTTAAAGTTTTTACAACATTTTACTTTCAAAACTACTCTTAACGGAAAGTTATCTTATTGGGGAAAAGAACAGTTTACACCCAAATTTTATCTTAATACCAATTCAAGAAACACAGTATTTAATAGCTTCTTAAGGGAAAGCAATAGAAAGCTGGAATGGAATACGGAAAATACATTGACGTATCAGAATAAGTGGGGAAATCATAATTTGAGTGTATTAATTGGACAGGGAGCTTACTTTTATAATATAGGTTCCGGAAATAATACCACCTATATCAACCTGCCGGTTAATAACTGGGAGGACGCGTCCTTTAATTTTGATGTTCCTCAGGAAAATCGTTCAACGTCAGCTTATGACGGGGTTGAAACCCATAAGGCCTCTTATTTTGCCAGAGTGATTTACGATTATGAAGATAAATACCTGTTTACCGGTACTATCCGTAGAGATGGTTCTTCTAAATTTGCAAAAAACAGACATTGGGGGAACTTTCCTGCTTTCTCTTTGGGATGGAATATCTCCAACGAAAATTTCTGGCCGGAGAATAAGATCGTTAATACCTTGAAGTTCAGAGGAGGATATGGTGTTTTAGGTAATGATGCTATTGAAAACTTCAGGTTTGCCAACTTCCTTAAATCAGGAAGCAATTATACCTATGGTGATAATAATATCATTATCGGATACGCTCCAACTACTCTTGAAAACCCGGATCTTCGCTGGGAAGAGACTTCTCAGTTGAATATTGCTGCCGATTTGAAATTCTTAAATGATTTTACTTTGACAGTGGATTGGTTTAAGAAGAAAACAACGGATATTCTTCGCCAGGTAGATATTCCTGGATATGTAGGTGCTCCGGACAGACCTTGGAGAAATGTGGGGGATATGAACAATACTGGAGTTGAAGTTAATCTGGGATATAAAAAGACCTGGTCTGATTTCGGAATTTCAGTAAATGGTAACTTCTCCTATTTAAAGAATGAAGTAACAAGACTTGAAGATGATAAAATCTACGAAAACTTTGCATCTTTCCAGTCTATGGGACCAGTAACAAGATTCCAGGTGGGCTCACCTTATGGAGCTTTTTATGGATATCAGAATCTGGGTATCTTCCAGACACAGGCAGAAATTGATGCCTATAGAAATGCCAGTGGTGGCCTGATACAGCCTAATGCCAAGCCTGGTGATTTCAAAAGACTTGATGTAAATGGCGATGGTAAAATCAATCAGGATGATTATGCATATCTGGGAAGTTCTGTCCCTAAGTTTACCTATGGTTTAACATTAAACCTTAATTATAAGAACGTAGATCTGATGGTGTTTTTACAAGGTCAGGGCGGAAATAAGATTTTCCAGGGTCTAAGAAGACTTGATCTGTTCTACAGTAATTACCAAACTACAATTCTTGATCGATGGACAGGACCAGGCACTTCAAATACGGTGGCAAGATTGGATGCTGATGATAAAAATGAAAATTACACCAAAATGTCCGACTATTATCTTCAAAAAGGAGATTTTATGAGAATTAAACTGGTTCAGCTGGGATATACGCTGCCGGTAGAAATTTCCAAACGCTTTGGTGCCAGTAAGGTAAGGTTCTATGTAACAGGAGAGAATCTTTTCACTTTTACAAAATATACAGGATATGATCCTGAAATTGCAGTTAATGATTCCTATGGTATAGATAGGGCATATTATCCACAGGCCAGAACATTCATATTTGGTGCTAACATTCAATTTTAAAAAAACAAACATGAAAAATAGATTCTATAAAGCAATAGTACTGATCGCACTTACATCAGGTATTGGATTCAGTTCCGTATCTTGTGGTGATGAGTTCATTGAAGATGTACAGAATAAAGGAGCTTTTGACTCCAATAACTACTTCCAGAATGAAGAGCAGTCTTTTAGTGCGCTGGTATCAGTGTATGACCTGCTAAGAAAATATTCTGGGGGGTTTGAAAATACGGTTACTTTCTTTAACGCAGCTTCCGATGATTTCTATTCCGGTGGCGGAAGTCCTACAGATGGTACCGGAATACAAAGTTTTTCCAACTATTCTATTGATCAGATCACTGTTCCCAAAACCTACTGGAATGATTTCTATCAGGGAATTGCCAGAGCAAATCTCCTTATTCAGAGAATTCCGGGTGCTAAAATGAATGATCAGGTACGCAAAAGATTTATTGCTGAAGCTAAAACGCTGAGAGCACTTTATTATTTTGAGCTGCTGAAAATGTTTGGAAATATTCCTCTCATCTTACAGCCTATTACAGCAACCGATGATTATTATAATATCCCTCAGACAGAGCCTCAGAAAGTGTATGAGCAGATTGAATCAGATATTGTAGCATCCATCAATGATCTTCCACTATCTATTGCACCTACTAACAAAGCAGAGGTAGGAAGGATAAGCCAGGGGACAGCCAGAGCTATCCTGGGAAAAATTTATCTGTATAACAATAAGAAAGATCTTGCTGCAGCCCAATTTGCAGAAGTGAACGGAACACCGGGACAAGTCAGCCAGTACGGATATAAATTAATTGCTAATTATAATGACCTGTGGAGACAGGACAACAAATTCACCACAGAATCTATTCTGGAAGTGATGCATACCAATAAAGGAAATTCAGACTGGGGCTTCTGGGGGCAAGGTAAGGATGAAGGAAATTCTATCTGTATAATGATAGGACCGAGAGGATACGATAGATTAAAGACTACAGCACCGGATATTGTTTCAGGATGGGCATTTAATACTGCAACAGAAGATCTTTATAATTTCCTGAAGGACGATCCGAGAGTGAATGCCACGATCCTGAACGCAAAACAACTGACTGCAAGCGGAGAGATCAAATATTCACCCGCTCATAATGATACCGGTTATTTTTTGAATAAATATCTTCCCAGAAGAGATGAGGTATCCAATCTTCCCGGAGCTCCGGAGCTAAACTACAGCAGGAATTATATCGTAATCAGACTGGCAGATACTTACTTAATGGAAGCCGAAGCATTAAACGGCTCAGGTGCAAGAGCCCAGGCTTTATTGGATGCAGTAAGAGCCAGAGTTGGACTGCCTTCAGTACCAGTAACACTGCAAGCTGTTAAAGATGAACGCAGACGTGAACTGGCTGGTGAAGGGCACCGATGGTTTGACCTCGTAAGATGGGGAGAAGCACCTTCCAAATTAGCATCTAGAGGATTTAAACCCAATAAGAATGAACTTTTACCGATTCCTTATAATGAACTTCTTAATACGAAGATCAAACAAAATCCTGGTTACTAAAATATGAAGTTTCACAACTTATATAGTTTCTTTAGAGGTGCCGCACTACTTAGTGGTGTGGCCCTTTTTCCTTTATCATGTACCTCAGTGGCATCCAATAAAGGAAACGAAGTTCAATACTGGCTTACAAAAGGAGATGAAAGTGTAAAATTACAGCAGCAGACTCCCCTTAAATTTGTAAATAACACCAACCGCTTTCAGAATATTGAAATTGATGACACTCAAAAATTTCAATATGTTGATGGCTTTGGCTATACATTAACAGGAGGAAGTGTTGAGGTAATCAACCGGTTGTCGCCTTCCAAAAGAAAAGCACTGCTTAACGAACTTTTTGGAAATAATAAAAATTCAATATCCGTCAGCTATTTAAGACTGAGCATAGGTGCATCTGATCTTGATGGTGAAGTCTTTTCATATGATGATCTTCCAGAGGGACAAACTGATCCTTCGCTTTCAAAATTCAGTCTGGCAAAAGACGACGCTTTGATTAGTATGCTGAAAGAGATTCTGACAATCAATCCTTCTATTAAAATTATTGCTGCTCCATGGTCTCCTCCGGTTTGGATGAAAGACAACGGTAAATCAAAAGGAGGAAGTTTAAAACCTGAATTCTATGGAACGTATGCTCAATATTTTGTAAAATATATTCAGGGAATGAAAAAAGAAGGGATTATCATTGATGCTGTAACTCCGCAAAATGAACCCCTGCATCCTGGAAATAACCCAAGTTTGTATATGCCGTCTGAACAACAGAGAGATTTTATTAAAAACCATCTGGGGCCTGTTTTTAAAACAAATAGCATTACTACTAAAATTGTTGTGTATGATCACAATTGCAACAAACCCGAATACGCGATTGATATTTTAAAAGATTCTGAAGCTGGCAAATATATAGACGGATCTGCTTTTCACCTTTACGAAGGCGATATTTCTGCATTAAGTACGGTACATAATGCTTTTCCGGATAAGAATTTATACTTTACTGAACAATGGACAGGTTCAAAAGGCACTTTTACCGAAGATCTGAACTGGCATACAAAAAACGTGATCATCGGATCTATGAGAAACTGGAGTAAAATTGCGCTGGAATGGAATCTTGCCAACGATCCGAAATTTGCCCCTCATACAGATGGCGGATGTACAGAATGTAAAGGAGCTATAACCGTTTCCGACAGTGAAAATTTCACCAGAAATGTTTCCTATTATATTATTGCACATGCTTCAAAATTTATTCCTGCAGGCTCTCAGCGCATCGCTTCCACGCAGACGGATAAACTTTCAACGGCCGCTTTTAAGACTCAATTTGGGAAAATAGTTTTAATTGTACAGAACGATAATCAGGCAGATGAGAATTTTAATATTAAATTTGCCGGGAAAACCGCTGCAGTAACAATTTCAGGACGTTCTACAGCAACCTATATTTTTTAATTTGATACTATGAAAAGAGTTTATTTCTTACTGGCATTTTCTGCATTTGGATTGAATGCTTACGGACAAAAGACCATTGATCAGAAAGTAGCAGAGCTATTGTCTAAAATGACTTTGGAAGAAAAAGTAGGGCAGATGGTTCAGTACAGTGGTTTTGAATATGCCACAGGACCGCAGCATTCCAATTCAGCTGCTGTTTTAGAAGAAATTAAAAAAGGAAAAGTAGGTTCCATGTTGAATGTAGCAGGTTCTGAAGAAACCAGAGCTTTTCAGAAACTGGCCATGCAGTCCAGGCTGAAAATTCCTTTATTGTTCGGGCAGGACGTTATCCATGGCTATCGTACCACATTCCCTGTCAATCTTGGACAGGCTGCAAGTTGGGATCTGGCCATGATTGAAAAATCAGAAAGAATTGCCGCAACAGAAGCTGCTGCTTATGGTATTCACTGGACGTTTGCGCCAATGGTGGATATTGCCAGAGATCCGAGATGGGGAAGAGTAATGGAAGGTTCAGGAGAAGATACCTATCTTGGAACAAAAATAGGACTGGCAAGAATTAAAGGATTTCAGGGTAGAGGCTTGGGAAGTCTTGATGCGGTAATGGCATGTGCAAAACACTTTGCAGCCTACGGAGCCGCTGTAGGCGGAAGAGATTACAATTCTGTAGATATGAGTCTCAGACAATTGAATGAAACTTATCTTCCACCATTTAAAGCTGCGGCAGAAGCAGGAGTGGCCACTTTCATGAATTCTTTCAATGATATTAACGGAATTCCTGCAACAGCCAATCAATATATTCAGAGAAACCTTTTAAAAGGAAAATGGAATTATAAAGGTTTTGTCGTATCAGACTGGGGAAGCATTGGGGAAATGGTTCCTCACGGTTATGCTAAAGATGGTGCCGAAGCCGCTGAAAAAGCAATACAGGGTGGAAGCGATATGGATATGGAAAGCCGTGTCTATATGGCAGAGCTTCCAAAACTGGTGAAAGAAGGAAAAGTAGATGCAAAACTGGTAGATGAAGCAGCAGGTAGAATTTTAACCAAGAAATTCGAAATGGGGCTTTTCGATGATCCTTACAGGTTCAGTAATGAGAAAAGACAAAAAGAGCAGACTGATAATCAGGAAAACAGAAAATTCGGAAGAGAATTCGGTTCAAAAAGTATCGTTCTTCTTAAAAACCAGGGAAATATTCTTCCGCTTTCAAAAACTACAAAAACAGTGGCTCTGATTGGCCCTTTCGGTAAAGAAACAGTAGCTAATCATGGTTTCTGGTCTGTTGCGTTCAAAGATGATAATCAAAGAATCGTTTCACAATTTGACGGAATTAAAAACCAGCTGGATAAAAACTCTACTTTATTATATGCAAAAGGCTGCAATATCGATGATCAGGATAAAAGTCAGTTTGCTGAAGCCATAGAAACTGCAAAAAAAGCAGAGGTTGTCATCATGACGCTGGGAGAAGGCCATGCGATGAGCGGAGAAGCCAAAAGCAGAAGTAATATAGGATTTACAGGTGTTCAGGAAGATTTGTTAAAAGAAATTGCCAAAACAGGTAAACCCATCATTCTGATGATCAATGCCGGGCGACCTCTGATTTTCAACTGGGCATCAGACTATATTCCTGCCATTATGTACACATGGTGGCTGGGAACAGAAGCAGGAAATTCAATTGCTGATGTTATGTTCGGAACTGTAAATCCAGGTGGCAAACTACCAATGACTTTTCCAAGAACTGTTGGTCAGATTCCTGTGTATTACAATCATTATAATACAGGAAGGCCGGCAAAAAATAATACAGACAGAAACTATGTTTCAGCCTATATAGACCTGGATAATGACCCGAAATATCCGTTTGGATACGGTTTAAGCTATACCGATTTCAAATATTCTGATATGGTTCTAAGTTCCACAAATCTTACGGGAAATCAGACACTGAATATCAGTGTGACTGTTTCCAATATAGGAAAATATGACGGAGAAGAAGTGGTACAGCTTTATATCAGAGATCTTTTCGGGAAAGTTGTAAGACCCGTAAAAGAACTGAAAGGCTTTCAGAAAGTATTCATCAAAAAAGGAGAAAGTAAAAAAGTAGATTTTAAATTGACACCAGAAGATTTGAAATTCTTTGATGATAACCTGAATTTTGATTGGGAAAGCGGAGAATTTGACATTATGATAGGTACGGATTCTCAAAATGTTCAGGCCAAAAGAATCACCTGGACGAAATAAATTCAATTCAAGAGGAGCGGATTAAAACCTGCTCGTTAAAACGGCTTTAGCCAAAACTTAAAACCTACATACATATGAATCTCAAAGTTAAAAATCTCATCAGAATTTGTGCAGCAGGAGCACTCGTCCTTTCTGTATTCAATTGTGCTTCAAACAAACCAGATACTGGAAGAAAACTGATTTGGAGTGATGAGTTTAACGGCAAAGGCCTTCCGGATTCATTAAAATGGAATTATGATACCGGAGGAAGCGGTTTTGGAAATGAAGAAGCTCAGTTTTATACCAAAAACAGGCTTGAGAATGCCAGAATGGAAAAAGGAAATCTCATCATTGAAGCCAGAAAAGAAAATCGGGAAAACAGTAAGTATACTTCTGCAAGACTTTTAACTAAAGGAAAATTTGCTTTTCAATATGGTACAGTAGAAGTTAGGGCAAAACTTCCTAAAGGCCGTGGAACCTGGCCTGCCATCTGGATGATGAGTGAAAATATGAAGAAATGGCCGGATGATGGTGAACTGGATATCATGGAACATGTGGGCTATAACCAAGGATATATCCATGCTTCCGTTCATACCAAAAAATATAATCATATCCAGGGAACACAGAAAACAGATACTTTGTTTGTAAAGGATGCAAGCGAAAAGTTCCATGTCTATAAAGCAGACTGGACACCGGAAAAGATTGATGTCTATATAGATGATAAGAAATTTTTCACCTACGAAAATAAAGAGAAAAACAATGAAGCATGGCCTTTTAACAGACCTTACTTTATCATTCTAAATCTCGCTGTAGGAGGATTTTGGGGTGGAAAGGAAGGTATTGATGATACCATTTTTCCACAGAAGTACTATATAGATTACGTAAGAGTTTATCAAAATAAATAATGAAAATGAGGACCGGATGGGTCCGGAAACAGAAAAAATCATGAGAAAACTAATTGTAAGTTGTTTTGTAGTAGGCGTTGTCATGAATGTCAATGCTCAGAATTATTGGAAAAAAAATGCAGGAAAAACAGCTAAAGTGGTTCTTACCAACTCAAAAGCAAATGAGAAGATGGTGGATAAGGGAGTAGTTACATTTGAGCAGTTCGGGCAGCCTAAAGAAACGGATGCCTGTATTTTTGTAGCTCCCCATTTTAAATATCAGAAACTGATAGGAATTGGAGGTGCCATTACAGATGCCTCAGCAGAGACTTTTTATAAAATGCCAAAGAATAAGCAAAAAGAAATTCTGGATGCTTATTTCGGAAAAAATGGATTGGGATACACTGTTGTTCGTACCAATATGAATTCCTGTGACTTTTCCAGTGATTCTTATACATATGTAGAAGATAATGATACTTCGTTAAAGACCTTTAATGTGGCTCATGATGAAAAGTATAAAATCCCAATGATTAAAGAAGCTCAGAAAGCTATTGGTAATAATTTTACATTTTATTTCTCACCATGGAGCCCACCAGCATGGATGAAATCAAACCAAAGCTTGTATAAAGGCGGCAGATTGGAAAATCAATACTATCAGACATGGGCAGATTATTATATCAAATTCATCAAAGAGTATGAAAAGAGAGGAATTAATATCTGGGGATTAACTGTTCAGAACGAACCCATGGCTACCCAAAGCTGGGAATCATGTATTTATACCGCTGAAGAAGAAGGAGAATTCCTGAAAAAGAACCTTGGACCAACGCTTTGGAAAAACGGATATAAAGACAAAAAAGTAATGATCTGGGACCACAACAGAGACCTTATCTATCAAAGAGCAACGACTACTTTAAGTGATCCGGAAACCTCAAAATATGCCCATGGTATCGGTTATCATTGGTATGAAACGTGGAACAACAAAACTCAGCTTTTTGACAATTTAGCAGAAACACACAGAGCTTTTCCTGATAAATTCCTGGCTTTTACGGAAGGATGTAAAGAACAGTTCAATATGGATAAAATCTATGATGTAAGCCTGGGAGAGCTGTACAGCAAAAATATGCTGAACGATTTCAACAAAGGAAATGCTTTATGGACTGACTGGAATATTTTATTGGATGAAACCGGAGGACCTAATCATAAAGGAAACTTCTGCTTTGCCCCGATTATTGCTGATACCAAAACAGGAGAGGTATTCTATACGTATGAATACTATTATATAGGGCATGTTTCAAAATATATCAGACCGAATGCGCAGAGAATAGGAAGTTCTTCCAACAGAGCAGCCCTTACATCTTCTGCTTTTATGAATGAAAACGGACAGCTGGTAACCGTTATCATGAATGATTCGGACAATGATATTGAAACCAATCTATGGATAGAAGGAATGGCTGCTAAGCTGAATGCTCCTGCACATTCTATACAAACCGTAATTTTATAATTTCATATTAATTTAATATTATTTTTGACAGAACGGGCGGCCTTTATTGAGGTCGCCCGTTTAGATTATATCATGTTACAATCTTATACTATCATTGTACAGAGAATTTTCCTGAAATAGTACCATTTATGCTTTTAGCAATATAGAAATATACACCGTTTTTTATATTTGAGGTTGAAATTGTAGTTTTTCCCCCTTTTACTGTCTGGTGTTGTATTGTTAGTCCATCTGTGTTTACAATTTGTAATTCATAATTTCCATTTTCAGGAAGGTTTATGGTAAGATTTTCCCCTTGTTTTACAGGATTAGGATAAACGGCAGAAGTTATTTCCTGTTTTGCAGACATGCTTGACGTTGTGGTTGTTACCTGTTCAAGTATCCACTGATGATTTATTCCTGCCGTACCATTCATATCCTGATCCCAAATGTTAATATTAGTACCTGTTGTTTGGGAATTGGCAGGATTATCCATCGATTTCATATTTGATAAAGCGGTGCCTATAAGTATGGTATTGGGTGTATAGGATTTTAGTACCCATTGCTGATTGTTATTCCCGGTTTTGGAATACTGTATCAATGTAGTTCCGTTAGTAATATTAGAACCGGGAACATCAATTGCCAATCCGGAAGCATGGTTAATAATAATGTAGTTTTTTCCCGTTTTTTCAAGCTTCCATTGCTGTGCAGGATTAGTACTAAACGGATATTGTACCATCTTAACATTTGATGCAGAACTATAATTTGCCGGGCTTATATAAAGGTTACTTCCTGCATTTTTTATTCTGTAATAGGCATTCGGGTCAATGACCGGAGGTGCTATGATATTAATATTGTTATATCCGAAATTGGAAGTTTGCTTAAATATATCGTCCAATACTACACTTACATAATATTTTCCGGATTGAGAATTAGCAGGAAGAGGAATACTTACATTTCGGAGATCAGGACGGATACCGGAAACTACTGCAACCGGAGTATAATTATTCCCCCAGCTGGCTTCAGTATACAAAGCTACTTTATAAGAAAGCTGCGGACTTGTTGTTTCTGAACTTGCCCAAGTTACATTGACCGAATTAGTGGATGAATTATATGTAGGGGTAACGGTAGTGACATTAATAGGAATAGTTGAGGCAGGTTTTGTACCTTCCTGAGTAATACTGTTAAAAGTTACTGAACCACCTGCTGGAGCAGGTGTTGTTCCACACGATGTTATTTTAATGGCAGTATTGTTAAATGCTGTTTGTGCTCCCCAAGATCCGGTTCCTGCTGAAGCGGTATATCTTAATGGTTTTGACCAGTTTCCCTGTGCATTCATACTCCAGAAATTTCTGTAATATCCACAACGGGAATCTTTATTCAAGCTAGAATTCCAGTTCTCTACGAAACCTCCCAGTTTTGTTCCGGTAAATGAAGCATTATTTTCCGGCGTTATAATAGTCACATAATGTTTCCATTTTCCTACACCGTAATCATACATAAAGAACCCTATTCTTGTCTTTCCATCACCGGTAGACCACCTTCTGGCAACTGTTGCGTACCATACTCCCGGTACCCATGGCATGGGATTATCTGTATGAAGACCTGTTCCTTCTCCTCCGAAACCATCTATCAAAGTATTGGGCGCTGCATATTCCGTTTTACACTGTGGAAGGCTGGAGTCCTGTATGTCCCACATAGAGAAGATGTTATTATACACTTCATTCGGTTTGTATTGAATTCCTCCATATCCTCCTCGCGGACCTAAAGAAAAGTTCAGCGTTGAATAATAGGTGTTGATTTTTTTACAGGTATTGTCTACCATTACTTCCGAGTACCAAAGTTCCCCGGTATTAGCCATATCAAATCCTTCTATATAAGGCCCCCAGCTTGGGCAGGTCTGTGCCTTTATAGGATTAAAAAATGCAATTGCGGCAATAAAGTGTATTGAGGCAAAAAAAATTAAATGTTTTTTCATAAAACTTGTTTTTAGTTGATGATGTTAAATTATAAATTATTTTGTTTTATGATTTATATTATAGAAAATTAATATTGTTTTATGGGAAATTAATATTTTTGTTGTTAATTGAAAAAGATATTTTTAAGAAAATAATAATATTTTAATGTTGGGTTTTTACTTTTTCTTTTTCTTAAAATAGAGTTGTTGTTGACTTTCTTAACTAATAATTATTTCACACATCCGATATATATTATAGATGGTATGTATTTTAATGATGAACAGATATCTTTATTTATTTTGGATAATGTAGCAGAATGCAACACTTTTGACTGTCGGTAATAGTGGCCTGGAAGAATTCGCCAAATGAGGAGTATCCGGATGATACAAACAGAAAACCCATGAAAAAATTTTCATGGGCTTTACTTATTTTGAACGGAACTTTATTAGTCCGCTATTGTTTTATGAATGATTATTCAGCGTCATATTTACTGATTACTCTCTGAGTAACTCCTGAGCTGCTGAAACCTCCATCATGGAAAAGATTCTGCATGGTTACTTTTTTAGTAAGATCAGAGAATAAAGTTACACAATAATCTGCACATTCAAGAGCTGTAGCATTTCCTAGCGGAGACATATCTTCTGCATATCCAAGGAATCCTCCGAAACCTTTCACACCGCTACCGGCAGTAGTCATTGTTGGAGACTGAGAAACCGTATTGACACGTACTTTTCTTTCTCCCCAATAGTTTCCGAAAGTTCTTGCGATGCTTTCCAGATACGCTTTGTTATCAGACATATCATTATAATCAGGGAATGTTCTCTGAGCTGCAATATAAGTAAGGGCCAAAATACTTCCCCATTCGTTCATACAGTCTTTTTCCCAAGCTACACGCATTACTTTATGGAAAGAAACAGCGGAAATATCCCAGCCTTTTTCCAACCAGTCGTAATTCATTTCTGTATAATGTTTTCCTTTTCTTACGTTGATAGACATTCCGATAGAGTGAAGGATAAAGTCGATTTTTCCAAATTTTGCAACAGCGGCATCAAAAAGTTTTTCAAGATCTTCTATAGAAGTAGCATCAGCACCTATTACTTCAGAACCTGTTTTTTCTGCTAAACCATTAAGTTCTCCCATTCTCAAAGCAATAGGAGCGTTTGATAAAATGAATTCAGCACCTTCCTCATGGCATCTTTCAGCAACTTTCCATGCGATAGATTGTTCATTAAGGGCTCCAAAAATAATTCCCTTTTTGCCTTTAAGTAAACCGTATGACATAATTTTTTAATGTTTATTATAATACAAATGTAACAATAATTGTGCTTATGGCATAATAAAAAATGGAGCCTTATCAATTTAAGACTCCATTTTATTGAAAATATTTATATGACTGAAATACTAATTGGTTTTCTTATTCCATTCTGCCTTTACATCCTCTGCCGCATCTTTGGTTTTTTCCCATGCCTCATCTGCCTTATCCTTGATATCTTCCCATGCATCGGATACATTAGCTTTTACCCTGTCTAGCCAGTCTTCCTGGCTGGCTTCCTGATCATTATTCCTCTTTTCATTGATATAATCTTTAGCCTTGTCTGCCAATTCATTGATTTTCCACTTGGCTTTGTCCGTTGCATTCTGTAAAGAATTTTCTACATTGTTTACTGCATTTTCCGCTTTATTGTACTCTGAATTGTTCATAATAGTATAAATTTTAATTTGGTATGAGTAATTAAACAATAACCATTCCTAAAATAGAACCTCTCTGTTAAACTTTTCATAATATTTTGTTATATTTTACTAAATCAATAGTAAATTTAAAGTATAAAATTGATAATTATGGAAAAAATACGTTGTGGCTGGTGTGAAAAAGATGATCTCTACAGAAAATACCATGATGAAGAGTGGGGAAGGCCTGTGTATGATGATGAAACAATATTTGAATTCCTGATTCTTGAGAGTTTTCAAGCCGGCTTGAGCTGGTATACCATTTTGTCTAAAAGGGAAAATTTCAGAACAGCTTTTGATGATTTTGATTATAAAAAAGTGGCAGCTTATTCTGAAAAAAAGATTGAGGAATTGATGAATAACCCCGGAATTATCAGAAATAGGCTTAAAATTCTGTCAGCTGTCACCAATGCACAGAAATTTATAGAAGTTCAGGAGGAATTTGGAAGCTTTTCCCACTATATCTGGGATTTTATTGATGGAAAACCAATCGACAACTGTCCCGAAACATTATCCGACATTCCTGCCACAACAGAGGTTTCAGATCTTATTTCCAAAGAACTTAAAAAGAGAGGATTCAAATTCGTAGGCTCTACAGTCATTTATGCTCATATGCAAGCTGCCGGAATGGTCAATGATCATTTAAAAAAATGTTTTCTTAGAAAATAGCCGTTGATTTTTATTCAATATTTAGTGAAGTTTATTGTTGATTTTGTAATTTAAAAAATTAAACGCAGAATGGGATATATCAGAAAGACCTAATGAATGCCGTATTGGTTAATTGCTTGATATTAAACATTTTTCATTATTTTGTGATTAAAATTTATATTAATCACTTTAATGTGTTTTTAATTGTGATATTTTTAATTTAATTATGATTTTATTAAAAATTTGTATATTTGCACCTGCAAAAAATGCAAGTAATGCAAAAAGACTATAAACTCCTGTATACACTTCTCTTATTTTTAATAAGTATTTTTACATATGCGCAAGTTGGGATTGGATTACCGAATCCGGATTCGTCAGCGATGCTTCAGATTAATGCCAATAATAAAGGAGTACTCCTTCCAAGTGTTGCCCTTACCACGACAACGGACAATATTACCATACCTTCTCCGGCAGAAGGTCTTATCATATGGAATAACGGAAATTCTACTCTGAAAGAAATTGGTTTCTATTACTGGTTCGAATCAAAATGGAATAAAATTTTAGCAAACGGTGGGAATACCACTAAAACAGAGGATGGAAACAACTGGAATCTTACAGGCACGAATGTAGGAAATTATGGAGGAGCGAGTACAACGCTTGCTTTAGGAACAAAAACATATGATGATCTGATCTTTAAAGTAAATGCATTAACAGCAGGAAGACTTGGAGTTGACAATTCTGTAAGCCTCGGGATAGGTTCAAATGCAGGTCAGAATGGTATTGCTTTGGGAAGCGCAAGCTCAGCATTTATGGGAATTGCTATTGGGAGTGCCACTTCAGTTTCTGGTAATGAAGCTTTAGCTGTAGGAAATAAAACGACTGCAGCAGGATTCAGATCTACAGCAATAGGTTTTCATGCCCAAACCGGCAGCAATGAATCTGTAGCTGTTGGAAATAACTCATCAGCAGATGGATTTCAGTCCATTGCATTAGGATATAATGCCAAAACAAATAGCAATAGTGAAACTGCCTTAGGATATAATGCAGTAACCAATAGTCAGAATTCTACTGCTTTAGGCTCGGGAGCCAATGCGTCAGGACAATTTTCAACCGCTGTAGGATATGGAGCTGCTACTTCACAGGCCAATGCTATTGTTCTGGGGAATAACAATGCAAATGTAGGTATTGGTACAAATACTCCGAATATCTCTGCAAAACTGGATGTAAGCGGACAGTTTAAATTGGGAGAAAAAGGCAGTGTTCAGAAAAGTCAGATCAGTTTTGAAGCATGGCCTGGAATTTCAATTAATAATTTGCCTCCGGGAAAATCTACAACCATCGATATTCCCGTTCCGGCAGAATATCAGCCTGGTTCCACAAGAGCTGTAGTGGTAGTTTCTCCGGCAGGAGATTTTGTAGGAAATTCTTCATTTTCCATCTCGAATCCAAGAATGACTTCTGCTTCCTCTATTACAATTAATCTCACTAATATTTCAGGAACAGCTAACAGTTTGTATTCCGGACATTTTTACGTGATGATCAATGAATTTTAAATAATAGGTTTTTTTATTATAGTTGATATGGTGTGAAGGACTTCCGGACTGGAAGTCCTTTTTATGGATTGTCAATTTTTATTTAGCTTGCGGGATTGAAGTTCCTTGCAGGCATTTTGCCAGCTTTTTCTAATAATAAGATATAAAGGGAAAAAAGCCAGAGGAAGCGGAGTGATACCGTTGAACCCTTTCTTAGCGGTAACATAAATGCAGACGCCTACCAGCATTCCCATAATTATACAAAAGGAAATATGAGCTGCAGAGCGTTTTTTTTCTTCCTTTGTTAGTTCTTCTGTAGAGAGTTCTGAAAGCTTATTGTTTTCTGTCTGATGTGTGTGTTTCATGTTCAATCAGTAATTAGTTTTTGCTAAAATAATAAATAAGAAGAGGCTAAAAGAAAATTTTCTGCAAAAATAGAATTCGGCTTATAAAAGATTTTAATTAATAAATATTTTAAACAAAAATATTGTGCACAAAGTAAATAGGTTATCTTTGTTTCTTAAAATAGAACGATGATGCCTTTATCAGAACATTTATGTTTTAAAACATATGCCGTTTCCAGATATATTACGGGTTTATATAAGCCTTACCTGGAGGAAGTTTCACTTACATATCCTCAATATCTTGTCATGACTGTTTTATGGGAATATGGCGGAATGAATATAGGAAAGATTGGTGAACATCTTCATCTGGACAACGGAACGCTTACCCCGCTTTTGAAACGTATGGAAAAAAACGGACTGATCATCAGAACCCGTAGCTCAGAAGATGAAAGAGTTGTATTGATCAACCTTACAGAGCAGGGAACAAAACTCGAAGAAAAAGCAAAATATATTCCTGAAGCTGTTCAGAATTGTATGCATCTGAGTGATGAAGTAAAAACTCAACTGATGGCTTCTTTAGACGAAATATTATCCATTCAAACCGTGTCCGAACAATGAAGAAAATAGGAATTATAGGCTATGGCTGGCTGGGAGAAAGACTCGCATCTTCCTTATCCGGAAAATATACAGTGGCAACTACAACTACAACAGAAAGCAAAGTAAATTTACTCAATAATAAAGGAATTCATGCTGTAATGGCTTCTTTCCCGGATTATCAGCTGACAGAACCTCTTTCCCAATGGGGAGAAGTTAAAAATATGGAAGTTTTGATTATTACAATTCCTGTTTCTGAAAAAAGTTGTTGTGTAAGCTCTTTGTATAACAGGATTCAGAATTTGTCAGCTTTTATAGGAGACTTTAAAGGGCAGATGTTTCTGATGAGTTCTACAGGTGTTTATCCCGATATTGCTAAAGAATTTACAGAAGAAGATGTCCCTTTGGAGAAAATATCAGGCGAAAGAATGTTGAGAAATAAATATCCCCAACTTAATATTCTGAGACTTGGCGGTCTGATGGGAGACAACAGACTGCTGAAAAATTATAATGTAGGTAATCTGGATCATGCTGTAAATCATATTCATTATGCTGATATCAGCAGGATTATCTCAGAAATGATTAAACAGAAAAGTGAATCAAAACTTTATAATGTTACGGCTCCTGTACATCCTGCGAAAAGTCAGGTGATTAACGCACAGAAAAATCTACTTGATGAAGAAGAGTTTGAAGTGAAAGGGAAGAAGGTTCTGTCATCAAAGCTGGTTTCAGAGCTGAATTATACATTTCAATATCCGGATCCGAGAAGTTTTCATTTGTAATCATGGCATTTGTATTAATGATTATCGACCTTTAACTATTTTACTTACAAGATTTCTATTGACAACTCTGTAATTCCGCAGGAATCTCTACGCTGTTTTTAAAGTTTTGTATTTAGATTCCTAGGGAATGATAAGGTGAGTGGTAAGCTTTGTTCATCGTGAAAGAATCAATATTTTCAGCAAGATACAATTCATTAGGAACGGGCTTTAGCCCGTTAAAAAATAGATAAAAATTCCATTGGCTTTAGCTCAAACCTCATAAAAAAACCTCCGGAATCTTTTTCCGGAGGTTTTAATTTTATCAATAAAATAATTACTTAATAATCCTTTCCAGTACCCATTCAATAAGGTTTTTTTCAGAAGCATGGTGGTTTGCGGAGAATTCTCCACGTCTTCTGTTGGCAATAACGTTATTTACGGTAATGGCTTTGTGGCCTAATAATTTTGAAAGAGCATAGATCGCAGAGGTCTCCATCTCAAAATTGGTAATTCCAAGATCATTCAATGTTTCCAGGAATTGATCATCTACCGCTTTCAAACGAAGCTGTCTTCCCTGTGGAGCATAGAATCCCGGGAATGTTGCTGTATTTCCGTGGTATTTGGCATCTTTGTAGTATGCTCCCATTTCTTCTGCCCAGTCTGAGAAATAAAGCATTGGCTTGATTCTTTCGTAAGGGAATTTTTCTAAGAAGCTTTTAGAAAACTCATTTTCGAAGTTGTAATCCTGATAGAAGTGCATCAATCCGTCCAAACCTACAACGTTCTGCGTTACCAGCATATTGTCTACCTGTACATCAGGGTTTACACTTCCGCAAGTTCCCATACGGAATAATTCAAGAGCCTTGTGCTCAGTCTTGAATTCTTTGTTTTGAAGATCAATGTTTACCAAAGCATCCAGTTCGTTCATCACGATATCGATGTTTTCGGTTCCGATCCCTGTAGACATTACGGTGATTCTTTCTCCACGAAGCGTTCCTGTATGCGTATAGAATTCTCTTTTATTTTTTTTGATTTCTACGGTATCGAAGTATTTTGAAACTTTTGCCACTCTGTCAGGATCACCTACAAGGATGATTTTGTCAGCAATATCTTCAGGTAAAAGATTCAGGTGGTATACACTTCCGTCTTCATTCAGAACAAGTTCTGAGGCAGCAAGTTTGTTTAGCATAATATGTATATTTTTTGTTTTTTTAATTAATCATAATGGCTTCTTTATAAGGAGATGCCATAACCTCGTAGATGTCATTGTATTCTTCTACAATCCTTTTCTGTCCGTTCATAACCTCATATACAGTAATGACCGTCTTTTCAATGTTTTTAGGATCTTTCCTCTGTGAAGTGATTTCGTAGAAGTGATCATCTTTTTTAAGAATAGAAATCAGTTCTTCCTTTGTTGAGTTGTTGGAAGTCATCATTCCGGGGAACTCTGTAACAATATCTTTCAGGTCAGAATAATTTTTATAAGGCTTGGTTATACCATTGGAATGTACATAGACATTGGGAATGTTTTTATCTTTTTCCAGGCGGACCAAATAATAATCAGCCCCTCTTTTCTCTGCATATACAGCCATTTCTTGTGGCTTTCCGGATATCTTTTCCGGTTGCTTTTTTTTCTGGGAAAATGCCGTCATAGAAAGGAAACTTGCCATAACAGCAAACCATAGTTTTGTTTTCATACTCCTATTTAGTTTTTTTGATGTGTTGAATTTAATTTAAAAAATCCTCTCCCAATAATCTCCCGCCATTATTTTCCGGTATTTCGAAGAACCGTTCTCTTTAGAATAATGAATTTGATTTCGGGGTTTAAAATTAGTGAAAAATATTGTACCGGAAATATAAACATTATTTAATCTGTTATTAAAACTGAGATAACATCAGATGAATACTTTTGCCGCTAAAAATTCATGAGATCTTATCCACTGCTTGTAATCGTCCTTCTGATAGGATTTGCAGTAATGTCTTTTAATCCTGTTTATAAAGGAAAAGAAAGCGAAAATACATTTGTCAATAAAGGGTTGTCCGACTTTAAAACCAATCTTGAACAGCTGAAATCAGATGTTGATAAGTTCTCTGAAGACCGTATTTCCCTGGAAGAGCTGCAAAAATCACTAAGCAGAACAAGAAATTCATTTAAAGAAGTTGAATTCTATATCGCTTATCATTATCCTGAATTTACCAAAACCCATCTTAATGCAGCGCCATTGTTTCACATCGAAGCTGCAGGAACTTCCGCCTATACACTTCCTCCCGAAGGATTGCAGGTACTGGATGAACTGATATTTTCCGACGAAGCAATACATGAAAAAGAAAAGATCAAAACCATCACTACCTTTTTGTATAACAGCTATTCCGGGTTTTATTTAAGTGCTTTAAAAAATGGGTTGAGCAAAGGAAATAACAAAACACTGCCTTTGCGAATAGAGTTGATCAGGATTTATTCACTGGGTGTTTCAGGTTTTGATACACCGGGATCTTTGAATATTTCTGAAGAAACCAGACATGCTTTTGCAGGAATACAGCAGTACATCAATGATGATCCTTATTTTAAAAACTATAATACTCAGAAAGCTAATCTGATATTAACAGAAGCTATTGGCTATCTTTCAAAAAATACCGACTTTGAAACTTTTGATCGTATTGAATTTTATAAAAAATACGTTCAGCCTTTGTATGAAGAGCTGGGAAAATGGGACGGAAGACCTGATGATCTTAAAGAGTTTTCCGGATGGAATGTGGGAAACAAAAACTTTTTCAGCAGTGATTTTTTGGATCCTTATTTTTATACTTTATTAAAATCTTCAGAAGATAGTCCGGAACTCCGTAACCTTGGAAAATCCATTTTCTACGATCAGAATTTAAGTGGTAACGGAAAAATGAGCTGTGCGACTTGCCATCTTCAGGAAAATGCTTTTACAGATCTGAAGGCAAAATCACAAAGTAATGTGGAAGGGAAAACGGTTTTGAGGAATTCCCCATCTTTATATAATGCTGTTTTTGCCAAGAGGTTTTTCTATGATCTTCGTGCTTTCTATCTTGAACAGCAGGCAGAGCACGTTATTTATAATGAGCAGGAATTTAATACCAGCTATGAAAGCATTATCCAGAAATTAAAAACAAAACCTGAGTATAAAAAAGCGTTCCGAAATGCCTTCAAGGACGGGAAAATCAGTAAAGAAAATTTTTCAAAAGCATTAAGTTCTTATGTGGCTTCATTGTACTCATTTGACAGCGATTTTGACCGTTTTATGAGGGATGAAAAAGAGGTTTCCAATGATGTGAAAAAAGGATTCAACCTCTTTATGGGAAAAGCCAATTGTGCAACCTGCCATTTTACCCCCACCTTTTCAGGATTGGTACCTCCATTTTTTTATGAAAATGAATCTGAAGTCTTGGGAATAACAACCAGACCGATCAAACAGCTTCCGGTAGAGCTTGATCAGGATTTAGGGCGAGGAAACAGCCCTGTGAAAAAGGAAAAATCATGGATTTATGATTATTCATTCAAAACAGTAACGGTGAGAAATATTGCCCTTACCAAACCTTATTTCCATAACGGAGCTTTCAATACCTTGGAAGAAGTCCTGGATTTTTATAACGAAGGTGGAGGAGAAGGTTTAGGATTAAAAATGAAAAACCAGACGCTGGCATCCGATAAACTGAACCTCACCGAAACAGAAATAAAGCAGATCATCGCCTTTCTGAATGCTCTTACGGATGTGAGTAAATCAAAATAGACGGTTTTCTTGGTATGAGATTCGGAGTGGGAGTTGCAAGGTATGGTTTTGCTTTGAACCATTAACCTCTTGGGCAAAGGCAAGTATTCAGGGCAATAAAAAAATGGTCTTACATCACATATCCGTACTCTTAAAGCCAGAGTATTTGTTCATTTTCCTTACCACGATCAAAAATTTTTTTCTTTAATTGCTTTGTTTTACATAAAATGTTTTCAGGCTTTTCAGTACATTAAATCTATTGAAGTTTGTGTAGGTATATGATAAACACTGAATCATTATAATTTTATTAAATTAATTAAAAATGTAAAATATTAGTAAAATATTCGCATGTTGTTTAAGTATTATTGGTATTGTTTAAATTTACTTCATTGATAATGATTTAATAATTAAATAATAATAATGATGAAAATAAAGCGACTTCTTTTACCTACTTTGCTGATCTCAGCAATTTATCATGCTCAAACTCTTCCGGCAGCAAGAAATGAAACTGAAGAGGATGAAGACATCGAATACGAATTAAGGCACAAGTCCCAACCCTGGTTTTCTGAAATGAAGGACAATGTCGATTACTTCAAAGTAAAAGCCAGTTTCGACAAGTATTTTGGCAGTCACAGGTGGGAAAAAAGCAAGCCAAGAAGTATTGGCGAAGACTGGTTAAGAAAAAAGTTGTTTTATCTGGATAATCAGGGGAAAGTTACCCCTGAACCTTTATTGTTCAATCAACCTAAAGTAAAAAATGTAGCCTTATTATCTACACAAACACAAGTTGGTGACTGGACAATAATAGGACCGGTAAATAGTGCAAGTACAAATTATTCCAATAAATATAATCATGGAGGGTATGTGTTTTTAACTAGGATAGATCCTACCAATGCTCAAAAGATGTTTGTATCCTTCGTAACCGGAGGGCTATGGCGTACTATAGATGGAGGAACGTCCTGGAATCTGGTAGACAACGGTTTTCCTGATTCTAAGTATAATGACATTGACGTATGTATTGCTAATCCGCAAACAGTGTATGCATTAAGCGATACCCAGGTCATTAAATCTATAGATGGCGGACTTAACTGGACTGCCACCACGATGACTTCCGCAAACTATTCCGGAAAAGCTTATGATATTGCAGTTTCTCCTTCAAATGCTAATATTGCTGTTGTTCACTGGGGAACTTCATTGTACAGAACGAGTGATGGCGGAAATACCTGGAGTGCCGTTCAAACCGGTCTTCCTGCAGATTATCAGATTGGAGATTCTTCAACGCAGAGTGAATCTTTGGAATGGGATCCGAATGATGGGAATTCGGTTTATTTTGCCAGCTCATCAAACAATAATATTTTTAAAGTTTATAAATCAACTAATCAGGGAGTAAGCTTTACCCAATTAAATTCTACAACCCTGGATACTTCTGCCAACGGGCAAATTATAGGCTGGGTTAAAGTTTTTTTACCAACAAATAATACTTCTTCGTTCTATGTAGCAGCAGGCAGTGGTGCTAATGCCTATGGGCATCAGGCGGTTAACCTTTATAAATTTAATAAAGCTACCGGAGCCGTTGAAAATTCAAGAATCAACATGGTTCCTGGTTCCGGAGGAATTAACAGTCTGCATCATGGCGACATACAAATGGATCGTAATGATGAAAATAAGATTGTATATGGAACTTATGGAGTTGATCAAATCAGGATTTCCACAGATAATGGAGTTACCTTTACTACTCCTGCGTCATACACCCATTCTGATATCAGATCCATGGATTTCGTGAACGGAAAATTTGTAACAGGAAGTGATGGGGAAATGGCAGCATCCGGCAATTTGGGAGTCACAATGACTACTTTAACCAATAGTATTGGTAATCATGAGCTTTGGGGTTTCGGAAGTGCTTTCAAAACCAATCTGGTTGCATCGGGGAATAATCACGGCCCGGTAATGATTAAGGAAAGTGCCAATGGTTTTGATTGGTATAACGGAACAGGGGCAGATCAGGGGAATACGGACGTTAATCCCTTGGATGACCGGTATATTTACAGCCAGGGATATAGTAATTACCGGTATTTCAGGACCGGCGTGAATACACTGATTAATGAACCTAATTTCCTGGATTTAGGAGGAATTTATGCTTATTTTAATTCCATAGAATTCCATCCCAATAAATACTATACCATGATTACCCATCATGCAGGTCAATATCCGACAGGTAATCCGAATTTGGCAACATGGAAAAATTCTCTTATTAAAACCGAAGACAACGGAAATAGTATATCTATTGTAAAAACCTTTGGCAATCAGGTATTCAGAGAAAAAATTTCTGCTAAAAATCCCAATGTAATGATTGTTGTTGAAGGTTTAACCAATAATAAACTTTGGAAAACGACAGACGCTGGGCTTACGTGGACTGATATTACCCCTAATACGACAGTAACTTCCGGGCAAACCAATATATCGGATATTGCCATAGGAGATGATGATCCTGACAAAATATGGATAACTTACAGCGGCGTTCAGTCTGTATGCAAAGTATTAAAGTCGGGTAACGGAGGAGCAACCTGGACTAATCTCAGTTCTTCTGTACTCACGACTTCTCCTATTACGAAAATTATTTTCCAGAGAGGATCAAACGGTGGCGTGTATGTAGGTAATAAAGCAGGGATATTTTACAGAAATAATGTGATGCAGAATTGGGTAATGCTGGGTAATGGCTTGCCCATGTGTGATGTACGTTTTATGTTCATCAATTACAATGAAAATAAATTAAAAATAGGAACATCCAGAGGTGCATTTGAGCATGCTTTATATGAGATAAGTCCTCCCAGTGCTTTAATATCAGTTGGAAATAATAAAATTGGCTGTCCGGTTGCAGAAAAAGTCCAGTTTAAAGATTATTCCGTTGTACGTAATGCCAGTGCTACATGGCAATGGAGCTTTCCGGGAGGAACGCCCTCTACTTCCACATTAGAAAACCCATTGGTTTCTTATGCGGGAGCCGCGAACGGAACCTATCCCGTAACTTTAACGGTGACAGATCAATATGGAACAAGCACGCAGACACTCAATAATTTTATTGAAATCAATAATCAGTGTGGAACAAGCCAGCCTGACAAAGTTCCTGGAAACAGTATAAAACTTACAGGTCAAACCACAGGTGATTATATTAAAATAGATAACGCTAACCTTAATAAAAATTCTTTTACATTCTCTTGCTGGATAAAACCCAACGGTATCCAGACCGATTACAGTGGTGTTTTTATGTCTCAGGATGGCAGCAATCCATTTGGAATGAATTTCAGAGAAGGCAACAACACAATCGGCTTTCACCCGGGCTGGAGCTGGTCATCCGGTTTGCAGGCTCCTGTAGGGCAATGGTCACACATCGCATTGGTAAGCAACGGAACGAATGTAAAAATATATGTTAACGGAAAAGAAAGTATAAATAATACAGCATTACCGTCTGAAGTTTTCAACCTCTTGTTTTTAGGAAGCTATGGAAGAGGATATACGAACAGATTTACCCAATTGGAAATGGATGAAGTTGCAATCTGGAACAGACCATTATCTATTGATGAAATCAGACAATGGAGACATTTGACAAAAAGTATTGCCGGAGATTCTATTTTAAATGGATTGGTGTATTATCTTCAGTTCAATGAATCGACCGGGAATATTACGGTTAATAAAAACAACTCAGGAACTTTTGCATCCTATCAGGGAACAGGATATACAAGATTAACTTCAAATGCTCCGGTTTTTGAAGGAGTAAGTGAAAAAATGAATGTTACGTCTTCTGGTGTGAAAGACTTTACAACTGCCGGAGTTGCTATGGAGTTTAATTCAGGTACTTATCCGAATGGAGATGTATGGATATCAAGAGGTACAATTAATCCTGACCAATTACCAAATACGGATACTAATTTTGAGTTCTATACGATTATAAACAATTATGGGACAAATCTTACATTTTCACCGCTTACATCGTTATCATTTTATAAAAATGCAGGATTTGGCAATTATCTGAATCCATCTTCTTACAGTCTCTTCAAAAGAGGGAGTAATGACTTTGGAAGCACCTGGGGAACAAGCGTCGATAATGCAGATCAGGTTTCCGGTACAGGTCTTAATACAAGGGTTACTTTTAACACAAATTTAAATGTAAATTCTTTCAGTCAGTTTTTCCTTACCAATTCATCTTCTGCATTATCCAGAGTTAATTCCGAGGTTGCGAAAAGTCAGTTGCCAAGAATTGTTCCCAACCCGTCTGCTCAGGGCTCTCCAATCTCAGTGCGCGTGCCAAAATCTTGGGTAGGCTCACAATTAATTATTTATGATATGTCCGGTAAAAAAGTAGCAGAAATATTCAGTTTAAAATCTGAAGAAAACATTATACTGAACCTTCCAAAAGGAGCATATATCGCATCCTACATATCTAAAAGCAATACATCTCAGGAAAAATTCATCATTAAATAAATTAAAAAAACAATATTTGATTTATAAGGTATGTCAGTTGACATACCTTATTTTTTGATTGTCCTGCTTCTAAAATTTTATAACTTTAATAAGGATTTCAGATACTTGTGTTCCGAAAAGAAGGTTGGGACCTTATGCTTTTGTAACAAAAAATTAATCCACTTAACATTAGGTTTTTGATAAGTTAATATTCGACGATTTAGATTTAAAATCCTATTAACAGAGAAAAACCTCTAAAAAAATAGTTTTGCAAGGTCTAATAAATCAAATAAAAAATGAAGAAAAAACTACTAGCAGTGGGAGCTTTGGCTATACTGGCCGGTTCTGGTCTTCAGGCGCAGACCTTGATATTCAATAAGAATGCGTCATGGAGCTATAAAGATAACAACCAGGCGCAGCCAGCCGGTTGGAATGCCCAAACCTATGATATTTCAACATGGGCAGTAGGAAACGGCCCGTTAGGATATGGAGATCCTGTAACTACCACAATCAATTCAGGGCTTACTACAGCCTATTTTGCTAAAGATTTTACGGTAGATCTTTCAACGCTTTCCGATACTATGGAGTTTGGTGTGATGAGAGACGACGGTATTATTGTATACCTTAACGGAGAAGAAGTTGTAAGAGATAATATGCCTGCAGGTGCTGTTACATTCAATACTTTCTCCAGTACTACTATTGATGGGGCAGCAGAGAGTGTTTATAACATTTTTTCAATTCCAAAATCAAAATTTGTAAACGGTGTTAACAGATTTTCTATTGAATTACATAACAGAAGTACAACCAGTTCAGACTTAAGAATTGATGCTTATCTGAAAACGACTACCAATACAACTATTCCTGTAGCTTGTAACGGAACGCATATCAGCTGTTTTACTTCAATTGTTCCTACAGCACAAACCAATAAGTTAATTATTCCGGCTGAACACAAATACCAGCTTATTTTAAAAGAAGGAGACAGCTATACCGAAGGCGGAGGATTGGTAGGAGGTCAGAATGACTTTACCGGTTATGTCCCAAAAACAGGAAGCAGTACGAACGGATATCTTTCTGTCAACCATGAAACGAATCCCGGAGGAGTTACCATGGCAGAAATCAACTATAACGCGACTTCAAAACTTTGGCAGCTGACAAAATCAAGAGCGGTAAGTTTCTCAGATCCAAGTTTGGTACAGACGATCAGGAACTGTTCCGGAGGAATTACGCCGTGGGGAACTATAGTCACTGCAGAAGAATCTGTAACTTCCAATGATGTGAACAATGACGGTTATAAAGATTATGGCTGGCTGGTAGAGATTGATCCTGCTACTGCTCAGGTTATATCTAAAAACCCTAACGGGACAAAAGGTAAGCTTTGGCAGATGGGAATCATGAACCACGAGAATGTGGTGATCAATAATGCGGGAACTATAGCGTATTATGGAGAAGACGGTGGAACTCACTTGGTGTACAAATATGTAATGGATACTCCTAATGATCTCTCTTCAGGAAACCTTTATGTATTAAAACTGGATCAGGGATTAACGGCTGAAGGAGATCCGGTAGGAACTACAGCGACATGGATTCAGGTTCCGAATAAAGAAAAAGTAGATCAGAATAATACCAATACCAACGCCCTGTCATTAGGTGGAACAAAATTCAACGGGGTAGAAGATGTTGATATCAGCCCGCTGGATGGTAAAATCTACTTTACGGCAAAAGGATTAGACAGAGTATACCGTTTACAGGATAACGGAACTACTGCTTCTCAGGTAGAAACATTTGTAGGTGGAAGTTCTTCTGTATATTCTTTCAATACAGCTCAGGGAATGAAATCTGAAGCCTGGGGAGACGGAAATGACAACCTTACTTTCGATGAACTTGGAAACCTTTGGGTACTTCAGGATGGTGGTAAAAACTATATCTGGGTCATTGCTCCGGATCATACACAGGCCAATCCGAAAGTAAGACTATTTGCTTCTATGCCGGCTGGTTCGGAACCTACAGGATTGACATTTACACCTGATCATAAATTTGGTTTCTTCTCTATTCAACACCCGGATTCAACAATTTCTACAGATGTAGATGCTACAGGAAATACAATTGATTACAGAGGAAAATCAGCAACGATCGTTATTGCCCTTAAAAATAACCTTGGAACTGAAGGAACTTTAGGAACTATTGATACCAAAATTGAAGAGAATACAGTAACATTAGCACCGAACCCAACTTCAGGAGTCGTAAAAATCAATTCAGCAAAAGGATTGAAAGATATTTCTGTAACAGCTTACAGCATGGACGGGAAAATCGTTTACACGAAGAAATTCAACGGAACCAATAAAGTATTGGATCTTGATTTCACACAACAGTTAGAAGGATCACGAGTTTTAGTTTTAAATATTGAAGCTGAAGGAGGATTCCAGAAAACAGTTAAACTTGTAAAGAAATAAATTATTTATAATTCTTGTCTGTCGGCAGCTTTGGTTGCTGGCAGACCTTTTATTTTTATGAAAAAGCTTTTCTTATTGATTTCCATCATCTCACTTTCTCAGATCAAAGCACAGATTGATCCGGTGAAATATCCTACATTTACCAATATTGAAGATGCTTTAAAAAGTAAAAAAGCGGTTTACAGTATAAGTTTCAGAGAAAAAGGTCTTTTCAATATTCCTCCTCAGATTGTAAAACTGGATTCATTATTCTTTTTGAATATCATGGCGAATAAGCTTGAGAAAATGGATCAGGAACTTTTTGCTTTAAAAGAACTGGAAATTTTAAATGTGAATGAAAACAGCATTAAATTTATTCCTGATGAGGTAAGCAATCTGAAGAAACTGACTACTTTTTCTATGAATCTGAACAGCTTGACAAGCATTAATCCTAATCTTGCAAAGCTTCAGAACTTAAAAGTGGTACATTTTGATGCTAATAATCTAAATACATTTCCCGAAGCCCTTATGGAAATTCCCGCGTTGGAAGAAATCAACCTTCAGGGAAACCAGATAAGCTTTATTGCAGACAAACTGGATCAGATCAAAAATCTGAGATTCCTGAACCTTTCAGATAACCAGATCAATGATCTTGGAAATCTGTCTTTTCCGGAAAATTTAAAATATCTTGAACTGCAGCAGAATGCTATTATCAGGCTTCCAGAAAACCTTTTTAAAGCAAAGAAGCTTGAATTTCTGAATGTAAGCGGAAATCATATCACAGAAATATCGCCCAAAGTAAAAGGGCTGAAAAATATCGTCAGCATGAATCTGGCCAATAATGATCTGAAAGATATTCCTGTAGAAATCAAACAGCTTAAAAATCTGAAAACATTGATTCTTACAGGAAATCCTATAGAAAAATCTAAAATTGAAAACTTAAAAACCTTACTGCCGGAAACCCAGATCTATTTCTAGAACTATCCGCCAACACGTTTGGTTTTATATCCCATTTCTTTAAGGATATTCATTATTTTATCACGGTTATCTCCTTGAATGATAATCGTTCCATCCTTCTCAGAGCCGCCTATACCCAAGGTGGTTTTTATTTTCTTTGAGATTTTTTTCAGGTCTTCCTCGCTGCCTTCCCAGCCTTCAACAATCGTTACAGGCTTACCGTTTCTTCCTTTTTTCTCAAATTTGCATACCAATGGCTCTTTCTGCTTGAATTCTTCTTTAGGCATCTCAAAATCCTGCTCTTCATGATCAGGAAAAAGATTCTTCAATTGATCTCGTAAATCCATACCGCAAAATTAAAAAGAATTAGCGATTAATGAACTGAAATAATCAACGAAATTTCAATTTTTCAAGCCTGTCAGGTTCAAACCTTGACAGCGTTTATTTCTATTCTGTATAAATTTTTATATTTTTAACCGTTTGATAAGATATCTTTAAAAACTAATATGAAAACCAGATATATTTTTACATGTCTTCTTTTAGCCTCCGGAATTGCAAAAGCACAGACAGGTTTCTCCACTGATCCATTGAACGCTGTATTTGAAACCAGAGATACAGACCGGTTCTGGAAAGCATTCGATAAAATGGATGCTTCAAAAGAAAATCCTTTTAAAGATTATATCAGCAACGGATCTCAGGGCGTAAAAGGTTTTATGGAATACCGCATAATCAATGCTGATTCGTTATATACAATGGTAAAAAAGAGAAAAGAAGATTATCTTAAAAGCCGGAATGTTCTGCTCGGAATCAACCAAAAAGAAAAAAAAATCAGGGCTGTTTACAGTGCATTGAAATACTGGTATCCACAGGCAAAATTTCCTCCTATATATTTTGTATACGGAAGGTTTAATACAGGAGGAACATTTACTAAAGACGGCATTATGATCGGTACCGAAACTCTTCAGAATCTGGATGGCATTGCAGGACTTGTTTCACATGAGACGATTCACTTTCAACAGGATATCAAAGGAACTGATAACCTGTTAAAATATACTTTAAGTGAAGGGAGTGCCGATTTTATCAGTGAATTGGTGTCTGGAGAAACCAACAATAGTCCGTTTTATCAATATGGAGAAGCAAATTTTGTTCAATTGTGTAAAGAATTTGTAACGGTACTTAAGAAGAATGATCCTACAGACTGGCTGTACGGAACCAGTAAAAAAGATAACAGGCCTAACGATCTGGGCTATTGGATGGGATATAAGATTTCTGAGGCGTATTTTAATAAACAGTCAGATAAGCATAAAGCTATTGACGACATCTTACATATTCAGAATCCTCTTCTGTTTCTTAAGGAGAGTGGCTTTCTGGATCAGTATATCAGAGAATATGCAAAGCAAAAAAACATAAAATTCGAAGATTTTTTTAAAGAATAATACGGAATGCTGCGGGTAATTTAAAAGTTCATCATTATACGAACCGTGTCAAGGTTTAAAACCTTGACATGGTTAAAATTTCAAAAGCAATCAATTGATCATTAGCAATCCATAAAATTCAAGACTTCAAATTCTTCTATTCATAGGAAATTAGGTAAATTTGTCTAACAAAAGTTTTACAAAATGTCGAAAAAAGCAATACTGGCCATTCTTGACGGATGGGGATTGGGAACAAACCCTAACGTTTCTGCAATAGATAAAGCAAATACACCATTCATAGACAGCTGTTACCAGAAATTTCCACATACAACGCTTGAAGCGAGTGGGCTGGCGGTAGGCTTACCAGCCGGACAGATGGGAAATTCTGAAGTAGGACACATGAACCTGGGAGCCGGAAGAGTAGTATACCAAAACCTGGTGAAGCTGAACATGGCCGTTGAAAACGGAACATTGGGCCAGGAAAAAGTGATTCAGGACGCCTTTGAATACGCCAAAAAAGAAAATAAAAAAGTACATTTCATCGGACTGGTTTCCAACGGAGGAGTACACTCACATATCAATCACTTAAAAGGATTACTGACCGCTGCAAAAGAGTTCGGTTTAAATGAGAATGTTTTTGTTCACGCATTTACCGATGGCAGAGACTGTGATCCGCATTCCGGATTAGGGTTTATCGATGAACTTCAGAAGCATATGGAAGCAACTACCGGAAAGCTGGCAACAGTGGTAGGAAGATACTATGCCATGGACAGAGATAAAAGATGGGAGCGTGTAAAATTAGCTTACGGTGCCCTTGTGGAAGGAATAGGAGAACAGACAACGGATGCTTTGGCAACAATCAAGATTTATTATGATAATAATGTAACCGATGAGTTCCTGAAGCCTATTATTTTAATGAATACCACTGCTACAGGAAATGTAGTGCCGGTAGCAAGAATCATTGAAGATGATGTGGTGATCTGCTTCAATTTCCGTACAGACAGAGGACGAGAGATTACAGAAGTTCTTTCCCAGAAAGATTTCCCGGAATTTGGAATGAAGAAGCTGAACCTGTATTATATCACATTGACAAACTATGATAAAACATTCCAGAATGTGCAGGTTGTTTTTGATGAAAATGTTCTGACGGAAACCATGGGTGAAATTCTTGAGAAAAATGGAAAAACCCAGATCAGAATTGCAGAAACAGAAAAATATCCTCACGTTACTTTCTTCTTCTCAGGAGGAAGGGAAGAGGAATTTAAAGGGGAGAGAAGACTGCTTTGCCCAAGCCCGAAAGATGTTCCTACTTACGATCTGAAACCGGAAATGTCGGCCTACGATATCACCAATGCTATCGTGCCGGAACTGGAGCAGGGAACTGCTGATTTTGTCTGCTTAAATTTCGCCAATACAGATATGGTAGGCCATACAGGTGTTTTTGAAGCAGCAGTGAAGGCAGCAGAAGTGGTAGATCAATGTATAGAAAAAGTGGCTACAGCTGCCTATGAAAACGGATATGCTGTTTTCATTCTTGCCGATCACGGAAACTCAGATGTAATGATCAATCCGGACGGAACTCCAAATACTCAGCACTCTACAAACCTGGTTCCTTTTATCGTGATGGATAAAGACCATACATGGAACCTGAAGCCTGGAAAACTGGGCGATGTAGCCCCTACAATCCTTAAAGTAATGGGTGTTGAAATACCAGATGCAATGACTGGAGAAGTTTTGTTTAATTAATATTCAATAATATTGTTAAAAAAATGCCGTTATGCTTTAGTAGCGGTATTTTTTTTATGATTTATGTCAGATAAAGTATGCAAGTCATACTTTATTATGCGTTAAATAATAAATAAATCATATCTTTGTAAATTAAAACTGAATAGTAAAATGTATCAAAAGCTTGTTAGGAAAGAAGTAATGGGATTATTGGAAAAGGAAGTAGGTTCTTTTCTTGATAAATTTTTAACGCCAATTGAAAAAATATGGCAGCCTTCCGATTATTTACCAGATCCTTCAAGTGAAGAATTTAAACACGATTTAGAAGAAATTCAGACTTTTGCCCGTGAAATGCCTTATGATCTTTTTGTAACATTGATTGGGGACTGTATCACAGAAGAAGCTCTTCCTTCCTATGAGTCTTGGTTAATGGGAGTTGATGGAATCAATCAGGAAGAAAAATTAGGCTGGGCCAATTGGGTAAGAGCATGGACTGCTGAAGAAAACAGACACGGAGATTTATTAAACAAATATCTTTATCTGTGTGGAAGAGTAAACATGAGAGAAGTGGAAATTACCACTCAATACCTGATTAATGATGGCTTCGATTTAGGAACCAGCATGGATCCATACAGAAACTTTATTTATACAAGCTTCCAGGAAACAGCTACCAATATTTCTCACAGAAGAGTTGGTACATTGGCTAAACAATCAGGAAACGGAAAATTAGCAAAAATGTGTGGTGTGATTGCTGCAGACGAAGCAAGACATGCTAAAGCATACAAACATTTCGTAGCAAAAATCCTTGAAGTAGACCCTTCAGAAATGATTCTGGCATTTGAAGATATGATGCGTAAGAAAATTGTAATGCCTGCTCACTTAATGAGACAGTCCGGACAAAAAGCTGGTGAACTTTGGGGACATTTCTCAGATGCTGCACAAAGATGTATGGTCTATACAGGTCAGGATTATATCAATATTATGAAAGACCTTTTAGATGAATGGAAAATTGAGCATGTAAAAGGACTTACAGAAAAGGCAGAAAAAGCTCAGGAATACCTGATGAAACTTCCTGCAAGGCTACAGAAGATTACAGACAGAGTTTCTACTCCGGATCTTCAGTTCCAGTTTAGCTGGGTAAAAAGCTAATTAGATCTATTATTATTTAAAATATAAAAGTATTGAGTGCCTTTCTTTTTGGCACTCTTTTTATTTCTTATCTTTGCAAAGCTAAAAAAAGAACAAAATGTTAAATAATAAAAAGATTGCTGTTGACTTTGACGGGACTATTGTTGACGATGCTTACCCGGCAATTGGAAAACCGAAAACTTTTGCATTCGAAACTTTGAAAAGACTTCAGTCTGAAGGATTCAGATTGATACTTTGGACATACAGACACGGAAAAACATTAGATGAAGCGGTAGAATTCTGTAAAAAAAACGGAATAGAATTTTATGCTGTGAACTCAAGCTTTGAAGGAGAAGTTTTTGATCCTGAAAATCAGTCCAGAAAATTAGATGCAGATTGGTTTATCGATGACAGAAATTTAGGTGGATTTCCGGGATGGGGTGAGATCTACAATATTATTCAGGAAAGAATAGAATTCCGCGTTGAAGGAAAAGAAGTTCTTGCCTATTCAAAACTTAAAAAAGAAAAGAAAAAAGGACTTTTCTGGTAGAATAAAACAATTTAAATTTAACAGTGTACCAATTTACCAATCCATATTGTTACACTGATCTATTAATACATTGGTAAATTAATACAATGATTCAATTAAAAACAATAGACGAATTACGTCTGATGAAGGAGAGTGCCCGACTGGTTTCTAAAACATTGGGAATGTTGGCAAAAGAAATTAAACCGGGGATTACTACCTTATATTTAGATAAACTGGCTCATGATTTTATTAAAGATCATGGTGCTGAACCCGCATTCTTAGGCTACGGAGGATTTCCAAACTCTTTATGTATCTCTCCGAATGAGCAGGTTGTTCACGGTTTCCCAAACAATGATGTAGTAAAAGAAGGAGATGTTCTTTCTGTAGATTGTGGCGTTATTTTGAATGGTTTCGTAGGAGATCATGCTTATACTTTTGAAATCGGGGAAGTGAAACCTGAGGTTAAAAAATTATTGCAGGTTACCAAGGAATCTTTATACAAAGGAATTGAGCAGGTTGTCAGAGGAAAAAGAATAGGAGATATCTCCCATGCCATCCAGACACATTGTGAAAAGGAAGGGTATGGAGTAGTAAGAGAGCTTGTAGGACACGGATTAGGAAGAAAAATGCACGAAGATCCGCAAGTTCCTAACTATGGAAGACAAGGAAGCGGAAAAGTAATTAAAGACGGTTTAGCCATTGCAATCGAGCCGATGGTTAACATGGGAACTGAAAAAGTAAAATTCCATAATGACGGTTGGACAGTAACTACTTTAGATAATTTACCTTCTGCTCATTTCGAGCATGATGTAGCTGTGATCAATGGTAAGCCGGTATTGCTTTCTACATTTGATTATGTATACGAAGCTTTAGGGATTGTAAGTGATGAAGAAAAGCAGTTCCAACTGGATTTTTAATGAAAAAGGTAACTAAGCTTTTACTGAATAAAATTCCACGTCCTATGCTTATTAAAATGAGCATCTGGGCTAGACCGCTTATTTATCAGTTTTTCAAAGGAGATCAGTTCTTTGATCCTATTGATGGAAGATCTTATAGAAAATTCCTTCCGTATGGATATGGAAAACAAAGAGAAAATGCTCTTTCTCCCGGAACGTTAAGTTTGGAAAGGCATCGCCAGATGTGGCTGTATCTTCAGAATGAAACCGATTTTTTCATTAAGAATTATAAAGTACTCCATATTGCGCCCGAACAGGAATTTTTAAGGAAATTCAAGAGAATGAGCAACTTGAATTATATCTCTGCAGACCTATATTCTCCTATTGTAGATGTGAAGGCTGATATTCTGGATTTACCTTTTGAAAATGATAGTTTTGATATCATTTTCTGTAACCACGTTCTGGAACATATTGAAGACGATGCAAAAGCAATGAGCGAGCTATACAGGGTAATGAAACCCGGCGGGTGGGGAATTCTTCAGGTTCCGATGAAAAATTCATTAGAGAAAACCTATGAAGACTTCACGATTAAAGATCCAAAAGAACGTCAGAAACATTTCGGACAGTACGATCATGTTCGTTGGTACGGAATGGATTATTTTGACCGTTTAAGAAAGGCAGGCTTCGAAGTAGAACAGAACTTCTATTCACAGACATTCTCTGAAGAAGAAATAAAAAAATTCGGATTAAGACATAATGAAATCTTACCTGTAGTTTATAAAAAATAAAATAAAAACCGTTTCAGCTAGTGAAACGGTTTTTTTATTTACATGAAACGTTCTGTTTTTATTCTTTGACAAAAGGGTAGGACTTATAATTTTCTATCGTTACAATATATTGCCCTTTCTGTAAATTGCTTGTATCAACTGATGTTTTGTTGCTGTTGGTTGTAGTCTCAAATACCAGTTTTCCTGACAAATCGTAGATCTTAAGAGGAAGGTTTTTCTCAATATTTTCGAGATGCAAAACTTCTTTTGCAGGATTTGGATATGCTTTAAACATTTTCGTTACTGCAGCAGTCTCTTTAGTGCTCAATTGGTCAGTATTGTTATAGTAAATTTTGTTTCCTGAAGGATCTGTAATCACCAAAGTTTTTACAATTCCGTTGGTTGTTATTTGGTAACTGTAAATTGAGGCATATGCTCCTAAGCCATAAATATCACAGTTTTTCTGATCATAAGCACGAACAGGTGCTGCATTTCCGCCATTATAAAATAAAAGAGTACATGCACTTGATGTTTTGATCAGATTGTTGCTTCCGGGCATAATACCAAAACCCATCATAGAGGTGTTATAATATCTGGAATTAATAACATAGCTCGTTCCTCCCGCGGAATTAAATGTAGTTGCGGGAACTCCATTATCTATTAAAGGTGTATTGGTAGTCTGGCCACTGCTTGTTACCATTTTAGAAATATACCAGTTATTGGAAATTAATTCAGAGGTTTGCTGGGCAGTGAGTAAGCCACCTGCTAAAAGGAATAGAATTTTTTTCATAGGTTAAAAGTTTCCGATAAAGATATAAAAGAATTTCTTTTTCTTGTCAAATAAATTAAAACCTGAAAATGATTAAAAAAAACCGCCTTCAATACGAAAACGGTTCCCACTTTTAAATATAGATAGAAATTTATGCGCTTTTTAATGTGATGAGGATACAGCCTTTAATCCTACCACAGAACCTATAAGTGTTACAATAAAAAATACTCTCCAGAAACTTACAGGATCCTTAAAGAATATGATTCCCATTAAGGCAGTTCCTACTGCTCCAATTCCCGTCCATACCGCATAAGCAGTACCGATAGGTAAGGTTTGAGTAGCCTTGATGAGTAAAAGCATACTGATTGTCATTGTTACCAGGAAACCCGCGTACCACAGGTACATTTCAGTTCCTGATGTTTCTTTTGCCTTTCCCAGACATGATGCGAAGGCAACTTCAAATAATCCTGCGATAACTAATATTAACCAATTCATTTTTTAAAATTTTACTACTGCAAATTTCAGAATTTGACAGGAGAAAAAATTTTACAATTGTTAAAAAATGAAATTAAAGAAAGAAAGATGGGAGCTGGAAGAATGAAGATAGAAATGAAAGAGTTGTCATATCAATAGGAGCGGACTTTAGTCCGCTTATAATATAAAAGATCATTCCGTTGGCTTTAGCCCAAACATAAACTAAGGATCAAAGAATTTTTTAATCTACTTGATTTCGGCCCGTATTCTACTCAAACTTACCTGAGTAATCCCAAGATACGACGCAATATACCCCAGCTGAACCCTTTTTAACAGTTCAGGTTGATACGCCATAATATCTTTATAACGTTCCAGAGAAGTTTTGAACTGTCTGGAAATAATCAGTTCTTCAGATTTTATCATTTCTGCTTCTGCCAGCTTTCGTCCCCAGTTGGCAATATGGATATCTTCATTGAACAGTTTTCTTAGGTTTTCTGTTTCCATTCTGTACAGATCACAGTCTTCCAGAAGTTCAATGCTTTCATAGCCGGGTTTGTCCTCCACATAGCTTTTCATAGAGAGAATACATTGTCCCTCGCTTCCGAACCAGAAAGTAATATCATTGTCAGCTGTTGAAGAATAAGCACGTGCGATCCCCTTTCTTATAAAATAAAGATAAGGAATCACTTTATCAGCTTCCATCAGACAAAAACCTTTAGGATGGGAAACTTCTGTGATATGCTCTTTTAAACTGTTTTTTGAGGTCTCAGGAAGGAGGTAAACCTTATCAAGAATCTGGTCTATATTCATAAAGATGAATTCTAATAGTCAAAAATATCAGTTTTAAGTAATGCAATACAAAATTATCAGATATTTTTTATCAGAAATATTACAATACGTATAATCAAAAATTTTTCTGATTTCAATTTATTTATTGTCAATACTACAAAGGAAAAGAGCAAAATTTTCCTCCATTGGAGAGGTGTCAAAAATTCAAAGAATTTTTGACGGCTTGGTGAGCCCGGCAATTGTGATCCAGGGTAAATTTCCTTTTCTCACACTGTATTTAGGCATATAACTCTCTTTTTTCTTTTAATTGTTAAGATTAACCGTAAAGACCAATTTTGTTTTACTAACTTTGCAGTTCGTAATATTATTTTTATGCACAAAGCTGGATTTGTAAATATAGTTGGAAAGCCCAATGCTGGAAAATCGACCTTGCTTAACCAATTGATGGGAGAGAAGTTGGCGATTGTAACGCAGAAAGCTCAGACAACCCGCCACAGAATTTTTGGTATTTATAATGAAGATGATCTTCAGATTGTATTTTCTGATACTCCGGGAGTATTGGACCCAAAATACGGACTGCAGGAGAAAATGATGGATTTTGTAAAGGACTCTTTGCAGGATGCTGACGTTTTCCTGTTTATTGTAGATGTTACCGATAAAGCAGAACCATCAGAATTTTTAATTGATAAACTGAATAAAATTCCTGTTCCTGTACTTCTTCTCTTAAATAAGGTAGATCAGACGGACCAGGCAGGTCTTGAAAAATTGGTAGAAGATTGGCATGCAAGAATTCCAAAGGCTGAGATTTTACCTATCTCTGCATTGAATGCCTTCAATACAGAAGTTATTTTACCTAAAATAAAATCTTTGCTTCCTGAGAATCCGCCTTACTATGATAAAGACCAATACACGGATAAACCTGAAAGGTTCTTTGTTAGTGAGGCTATTCGTGAGAAAATCCTTTTGAACTACGATAAAGAAATTCCATACTCTGTAGAAGTAGTGACTGAACAGTTCAAAGAGAAAGAAGGAATTATCTTTATAGACTCTATTATTTATGTAGAAAGAGATACTCAAAAAGGAATTATTATCGGGCATAAAGGAGAAGCGATTAAAAAAGTTGGAACTGAAGCCAGATTGGACCTTGAGAAGTTTTTCACCAAAAAAATTCATTTAAACCTTTTTGTAAAGGTGAAAAAAGACTGGAGAAAGAACGATAGGGATCTTAAAAATTTCGGTTACAGATAGACTAAAATAGCCTGTAATCCCGTTGTATTAAAAGATTTTTTACTACCTTAGTATAAATTTTTTAGTACATGAACTATAATAATTCAAATTTCAGCTCAATACCTAAAGATATTATTTTACTGGCAGTAAGAGTGTTTGTTGGTTTTGCCATGCTTTCTCATGGTTTTCCAAAGCTTCAGATGCTATTGGCTGGTGGTAAAATCGAATTTTTTGATTTTATGGGATTGGGACCACAGGTGTCATTGATTCTTACGGTTTTTGCTGAATTTGTATGTTCAATACTCCTGATATTAGGGCTTTTTACAAGAGTTGCTCTGGGATTTTTAATCTTTACAATGATCATTGCAGGTTTTGTGGTACATGGAGCAGATCCATTCGAAAAAAGAGAAATGAGCCTTATTTATCTTTCTGTTTATCTTTTGCTTATGGTAATTGGAGCTGGAAAAGTTTCAGTAGATCATATGATTGAAAGAAGAAAAAGAGCTTCAGACTGGTAATCTTACAACCATACAAAATAAGGAAGGCACTTCAGAAAATGAAGTGCCTTTTCTGTTATTAATAATTACAGTTAGGTAAGCATTCCCAGATCAGGGCTCCGTTTTCATCTCTTACTCTGCAAGCCATAAAGCCTGCATCACATAGTGGAGCATTTCCTCCGTTAATCAATTTTAAATTTCCTTTTGATAATTTTTTTAAATTTTTCATATTATTTTAATTTGTAAGATAAATGTAATAAAAAAATAAATATGACACTAAAAGGAGTCTTATTTTAAGTGTTAAAATTCTTTTAAAATTCACTACATTCGTAAAAAATGAATTTATAATGAAGATAAAACTGACTATTTGCCTCTTGGCATTTCTCAATTTTTATGATGCACAGGAAAATATTAGCTATCAGAAACCCTCTGCCGAGATTTTAAAACTTGCAGATTATGAAAGACCTCCGAGTGTTCTGATGAACAGCAAAAAAGACTGGGTAGTGTTTACGTATCGCCCTACATATAAAACATTGGAAGACCTCAGTCAGAATGAAATGAAGCTTGGCGGACTTAGAATCAATCCTGTTACCAATATTTCAAGCAGCATGATCTACTCCAATAATCTGAAGATCAGAAAGCTCAATGATAAAAATGAAATTCAGGTAAAAAATTTACCTTCCCATTCAAAAATTGCCTACGTTTCGTTTTCACCGGATGAAAAGAAGCTGGCTTTTACCAATACAACCGCTAAAGGAGTAGAACTTTGGATAGTGGATATGGAAACAGCATCTGCCAAAAAGATTACAGCAGATAATCTGAATGCTAATTTAGGAATGCCTTATATATGGTATAATGACTCTCAAAGCTTCCTGATCAGAACGCTTCCACAAAACAGAGCTGCTCTTTTAAATGCAGACGAAGACCTTCCGACAGGCCCGATTGTTTCAACAGCAGATGGTAAGGTTTCCCAGAACAGGACTTATCAGGATCTTTTGAAGAACCCTCAGGACGAAAAAAACTTTGAGACCCTTACTGCTTCTGAAATTTATAATGTAGATCTTACAGGAAATCTTAAGAAACTGAAAGATCAGGATATGTATGCCGGCTTAAGTTTTTCTCCGGACGGAAGCTATCTGCTGGCTACAATTATTAAAAAACCATTCTCTTATATTGTGCCACTGAGCAGATTTCCATCAACAACGATGGTGTATGATATGAAAGGAAATACTGTAAAAACAGTAAATGACGTTCCTTTGAATGAAATCATGCCAAAAGGATTTTCATCCGTAAGAACCGGAAAAAGAGAAATGGAATGGAGAAGCGATGCTCCGGCTACTCTTACCTATGCGGAAGCTCTGGATGGAGGAGATCAGTCTAAAACAGCAGAGTACAGAGACGAGATATTTACCTGGGAAGCTCCGTTTACAGCGGCTCCGAAATCTTTCTTCAAAACAAAGCAGAGATATAAGGACGTGGTGTGGACTAATGATCATTATGCTATTGTTTCTGAAGGCTGGTATGATACAAGAAATACAAAATCTTACCTGTTGGATCTTAACAGTGGAGAATCAAAAGTTTTCGATGACAGAAATTACCAGGATGTTTACAGCGATCCCGGACATTTTAATACAACGAAAAACCAATACGGAAGATCTGTAGTCGATATGAAAGGTGGAAAAGCCTATCTTATCGGAGATGGATTTACCAAAGATGGACAGCATCCGTTTATCGACGAAATGGATATTAAATCTTTGAAAAAGAAAAGACTTTATACCTCTAATCTTAAAAACGCTAAAGAAGGGATTGTAGATATTTTAAATCCTTCAAAAGGAGAAATTCTGACCACTCAGCAGTCACCAAGCCAATATCCGAATTATTTTAAAAAGAATATTAAATCTAATAAAGCAGAAGCCGTAACCAATTTTGCAAATCCTTTTGAAAGTATCAAAGACGTTTACAAAGAAGTGATTACTTACAAGAGAAATGATGGTGTTACCCTGACAGGGACCCTTTATTTACCTGCAAACTATGATAGAAAGACAAAGAAAGAAAAATTACCTTTATTAATCTGGGCTTACCCTAGAGAATATAAAGATAAGGATACTGCAGGACAGAGTACTCAAAATGATAATGACTTTACATTCCCAACGTATGGCTCTTTTGTATATTGGACAGCTAAAGGGTATGCTGTTTTAGATAATGCTGCTTTCCCAATTGTTGGGGAAGGGAAAACAGAACCTAATGATACCTTTATTCCTCAGTTGGTAGCCAATGCTGCTGCTGCCATTGATGCAGTAGATCATTTAGGATATATCGACAGAAAGAAAGTGGCTGTAGGAGGGCATTCTTACGGTGCATTTATGACGGCAAACCTTCTGACTCATTCTAACCTTTTTGCCTGTGGAATTGCAAGAAGTGGTGCTTATAACAGGACTTTGACACCATTCGGGTTTCAGAGTGAGCAGAGAAACTATTGGGATGTTCCGGAAATCTACAACACGATGTCTCCGTTTATGCATGCGGACAAAATGAAGACACCGCTTCTTCTGATTCACGGGGATGCAGATAATAATCCGGGTACATTTACATTGCAGACGGAAAGATACTTCCAGGCACTGAAAAATTTAGGTGCTCCAGTGAAAATGGTTCTTCTTCCAAAAGAAGCCCACAGTTACCAAGCGAAAGAAAATATCTTACACGTTTTATGGGAACAGGATCAGTTCCTTGAAAAGTGCTTGAAGAAATAAATAAAGAAAGAGACTGTTTATCAAAAACAGTCTCTTTTTTGATTAAAAATATATTAAGGAAGTTGGGGCGTTGTTATATCGTATTTAAAAGCGCTTCAAAATCTCATCAATACTCTTAAGCTCTATAAAATTAGGATGCTCAAGATTTACATCATGCTGTTCATGACTCCAGGTGACGTGATAAGGAATATGAGCGGCATAACCACCGATTTCTAGTACCGGCAGAATATCTGATTTGATAGAATTTCCAAGCATCAGAAAGTTTTCAGGTTGGCAGTCCAGATGTTTCAAAAGCTTTTTATAATCGTGTTCTTTTTTGTCACTCATGATTTCAATGTGATGAAAATAATCCTGTAATCCCGAATTTTTCAGTTTACGCTCCTGATCCAGCAAATCGCCTTTTGTGGCAACAACCAGTCTGTATTTTCCTTTTAAACTTTCAAGGGTTTCGGTAACTCCATCCAATAATTCTATAGGTTTCTGAAGAAGCTCCTGACCAAGAATAATAGCTTTATTAACTAATTCCAATGAAGCTGTATTATTAGAAACTCTAGTGATGGTTTCAATCATACACAGCATAAATCCTTTTACTCCATAGCCATACAGATGGAGATTCTGCATTTCTGTTGTAAACAATTCCTGTGATACCGAATGTTGTGGAAGATAATCTTCAAGAAGTACACAGAATTCTTTTTCTGCTTCCTGAAAATAAGGTTCGTTGATCCAAAGTGTATCATCCGCATCAAAAGCAATGGTTGTAATATGATTATTCATTTTTGTTTTGTAATTTTCTGTCCGTAAAATTCAGTATAAAAACTCAATAAGAAAAGGACATTTGTCCCGGGAGAATATGTTAAGGACGAATCAGACATTTTTAAACTATCTTGATGAACTGCACAAAAAGCAGAACACGAGTGACGATATTCTAGTAAAATCTTTTTCTGCAGGAGATCAAATACTGGTACAGGATCATCAGCTTTCTCATGTCATGATGATTAAAGAAGGGATTGTCAAATGCTTTCTGGCTGAAGAAAACGGAAAAGAATATATTGTTGAGTTTCTGGGAAGTGGTGAAATCATCGGGGAAGTGGAATTAATCAAAAATATAAACTGTCTGTGCAGTATTGAAGCCCTCAATGAAGTGACAGTATATGCAGTAAAGATTCCGTTTTTTAAAGCTTTGATTAAAAATGATCTTGCCCTGAACCACCTTCTTTTAGAGTCTTTTGCGGAGCGAATTATCAATACTTCCAGCAGAGCATCCTATCAACAGTTATATACGATAGAACATACTTTAAAACAATTGTTACAAATGCAGGCTAAGCAGAATATTCATATCTCCAAAGAAGATATGGCGGCTTATTTAGGAATTACAGTAAGAAGTTTAAATAGAATTTTAAAAGATTTAAAATAATTTTCTTTGCTCCTTAAAAATATTCAAAGTTTAAATTTATTACGTCTTTGTGTAAAGAATGATTGTATTGTTAGGGGTGTATTTGCTTCAATTATTAAAAATAAAATAAATTGAGTGTATTTTTACAGGGGTGATTTTAAAATGTAGTATTTTTGCGTTACAATAATTTGACTTCAATATTCATGGAAAAACTAAAGTTCAGAAATGCTGAATTAGCCGATTTGAATAAAATCGTAGCCATCTACAACTCAACCATTGCTTCAAGAATGGTCACTGCAGACATGGAAGAAGTTTCTGTGGAAAGTAGGCTAAAATGGTTTGAAGAGCATAATCCCCAGACAAGGCCGCTTTGGGTAGTTGAAGATGACCAGAATCAAACCGTTGGTTGGGTCAGTTTCAGTTCATTCCATGAAAGGGCAGCATATAACGGTACGGTAGAAGTAAGTATTTATCTGGATGAATCCTGCAGAGGAAAAGGATACGGAAAAGCCATTCTTCAATATTGCATTGATAACGCCGGAAAATTTGGAGTAAAAAACCTTGTAGCGCTTATTTTCCTTCATAATGAACCAAGTTTGAAGTTATTCAGACACTTTGGATTTGAAGATTGGGGAAGTCTTCCTAATGTAGCGATTCTGGATGGTGTGGAAAGAAGTTTGAAGATCTTAGGGAAGAGGATAGATTAAACTGAGCAGAAAGGCGGATAAGCTAGTGTCTATTTGTGAATTTAATTTATACTGTTTGTGTTTAGAAAATATGCATAATTATATATATAGAAAGGATATAGCGCACTGTTCTGTTGTAAATTAACGAATATAAAAAAGGCTGTCTCACATTGAAACAGCCTTTTTGTTTTTATGAATTCTGCTTAATTCTTTTCGCAGACATATTCAGGAATCGTTTTACCAGGAAAACAGCGGAAACCGTTAATCCCAGTCCAAGTGCGATCCACATTCCGAATGCGCCCATTTCTAAAGTAACACAGAAGAAATATCCCAAAGGAATGGTAATCACCCAGTATGCAATAAAGGTATAAATAGAAGGAATTTTCACATCCTGCAAACCTCTCAGCATTCCCAAAGCGGTCACCTGAATTCCATCAGAAAGCTGGAATAAAGCAGCGATGATCATCAGTTTTGCAGCCAGGGTGATGACTTCCACTTCTTCTTTTTTCGTGAAGAAGGTAGGAAGGATATTTCTGCCTAAAATAAACACCAATCCGCAGATGCACATGAAAATAAAGGCGATTTTCAGGTTGTTGATTCCTACCTTTCTCAGTTCCACAAAATTCTGTTCACCCAGTTTTCTCCCAATCATTACCGTAGAGGCAACACTGAATCCAACACATAAGTTGAAGGTAAATGAAGCCATGCTTAATGCGATCTGGTGAGAAGCAATATCGTGTGCTGAGATCAGCCCGCAAATAAATGCAGCTCCGGCAAAAGCAGTTACTTCAAAGAACATCTGTAAAGCTGTAGGTAATCCAAGTCTCACCATTTTATCAAACATCTGCTTTGAAAAAACCTGAATTTTTAAAGAGAAATCTTTGATATAGCGTCTTGTTCTTTCTTCTTTTACCAAAACAAAATAAAGAAAAACCACCATAAAAATTCTGGAAATCAGAGTAGCCAGTGCAGATCCCTGTACACCCATTGCCGGAATTCCCCAAAGTCCTTTGATAAAGACATAGTTTAAGGCAATATTGATGATATTGGCAATAATGGTCGCTTTGGTAACTCCAATGGTATAAGATAAACCTTCAGAAACTTCACGAAGGGTCTGAAAGGCCATGAATGGTATCATACTGATCACCATGATACTTAAAAAGCTTACCGTATCAGGAATGATCTTGGCGGGCTGTCCGGAATGATAGAGGAGAGGCATTCCCAAAAGGAGAATGACCATCAGGATAATTCCGACCGACATATTGATAATAAAGCCGTGGCTGAATACAGAATTGATCGTAGCGTGATCCTGTTTGGAGTGCGCTTCCGAAACCAATGGTGGAATGGCAAATGAAAAGCCCAGGGCTAGCACAAATATGGAGAAAAACACAGCATTCCCCAATGAAACAGATGCCAGAGCATCGGCACCCAATAATTTTCCGACAATAATATTATCGAATAAGTTTACTGAAACTTGCCCCACCTGAGTAAGCATTACAGGCAGAGCCAAAGTCAGGCATTCTTTTGTATAGTTTTTGTTTAAAAAGTTCATAATATTTTAAGATTCATATAGTTTATCATTCAAATTAGGTCAAAAAAAAATTTGCAGTGGTAACACTGCAAATTTTTATAATATGGTAAATAATAGCCTATTATTTCCTTACAAAACTTGCAACGTCACCTTCAGAAACAGTGTTTCCACCAAGAATAATCAATCTTTCAACAACATTCCTTAATTCTCGGATATTTCCAGTCCACGAAAGCGCTTTTAAAGCGTCAATAGCTTTATCATCAAACTTTTTCGCAGCAGTACCATGCTCATCAGCAATCATTCCTGAAAAGTGCTCAACCAATAATTTGATATCTTCTTTTCTTTCATCCAACGGTGGTACATAAATTTCAATAACAGAAAGTCTGTGGTAAAGGTCTTCTCTGAATTTTCCTTCCTCAATTTCTTTCTGCATATTTTTATTGGTTGCCGCAATTACTCTTACGTCAACTTTGATTTCTTTATCACTTCCTACAGGAGAAACTTTGCTTTCCTGAAGTGCTCTCAATACCTTAGCCTGAGCAATAAGGCTCATATCTCCAATCTCGTCAAGGAAGATCGTTCCCCCATTGGCCTGTTCAAATTTTCCCTGCTTATCTTTAATAGCACCTGTAAAAGATCCTTTTACGTGTCCGAAAAGTTCAGATTCAATAAGTTCAGATGGGATAGCAGCACAGTTTACCTCTACCATAGGGCCTCTTGCACGCTCACTTTGATTGTGGATTGCATGAGCTACCAGCTCTTTTCCTGCACCGTTAGGTCCTGTGATCAGAACTCTGGCATCAGAAGCAGCTACCTTTTCAATCATATCCTGAATCTTTTGAAGAGCAGGAGAAGTACCAATCATCTGGTATTTCTTACTTACTTTTCTTTTTAGAGTTTTATTTTCAGTCTGGAGATTTTTGTTTTCTTTCTTCAGGGTTTCTTTCACCAATGCATTTTTCACACTTGTAATAAGTCTGTTGATATCAATGGGTTTGGAAATAAAATCATATGCGCCCTCTTTCAAACAGGAAACAGCGGAATCAATGTCTGCGTGTCCTGAGATCATGATAAAAGTAGTTTCTGGTTTTAAGGCAAGACTTTGTTTCAAAAGCTCGGTTCCTGAAAGCTTAGGCATTTTAATATCAGAAATCACTAGGGCGAAATCTTCTTTTTCTACCTGCTTGTAACCTTCAAGGCCATCTTCGGCGATAACAAATTCATAATCGGTGAGTTCATCCGAAAGAATACTATGAAGTACTCCCGAGATTGCTTTTTCGTCTTCTACTATAAGGATTTTTTGCATAGTTGCAAATTTAAATTTTTTGTTTCAATTATTAGCAAAAACTGTACCTAAATATTCTATTTGGAGTAGTCTCTTCTTCCAAAAATAGCAGATCCAACCCTCACAGAGTTAGCCCCACACTCGATTGCTATCGGGAAATCATCACTCATTCCCATTGATAAAGTATTTAATGCTTTTGATTGATTTAATTCATCAAAAAGCTTCTTCAGTGTTAAAAATTCATTTCTAACCTGCTGCTCATCATCGGTGAATGTTGCCATTCCCATTAAACCAGTTATTTCCACATTGGGAAAATTGCCTTCAATAGATTGTTGAAAAAGAGCTTTCGCTTCAGAAATTTCAAGTCCGAACTTACTTTCTTCTGCTGCAATTTTTACCTGCAGAAGAACTTTAATCTTCCTGTTGTGTTTTCCTGCTTCTTTATTGATTTCTGTTAATAATTTTTCAGAATCCACACTTTGTATGGTATCTATGAAAGGAGCAATGTACTTCACTTTGTTGGTCTGTAAGTGACCAATCAAATGCCATTGGATATCCTGAGGAAGAAGAGGAGCTTTTTCCATCAGTTCCTGAACCTTGTTTTCTCCGAAAACTTTCTGTCCCAGGTCATATACTTCCTGAACAGCCGATGCAGGATGTGTTTTTGAAACAGCAACCAGCTGAACATTTGATGGCAGCTGGTCTTTTATAGCTATATAATTTTCTTTAATACTCATAGATGCAAATTTCCGAAAATTCCCTGACAGTTGCCAGTTATCAATACATTTTACACGGTACTTTTATTGTAAAATTAATTCAGAACCTCATTGATTTTAGGATATTGAGATATTTTTCTGAACACAAACCTGTTGCTTTTCTGCAATTTTTCAATAAACATATCCAGTTCATTGATAGAGTCTGCATCTCTCAGATACTGGTCGTGAGTAAGGAATACAAGGTGTCTGGATGTTTTCTCAAGGTCGTTCATGAAAATACTGTCTACTTTCTTAATCATGGCTTCATGACTTCCTTTTAAAGTCATTTTCTGAGAAGGTCTCCATTCAAGATCCCAGCCAATTACTTTATAACCTGCTTTTTTAAGGCCATCTGCTGCTAAAGTGGAACTTTTAATATCTGTTACATTAATATTGTTGAGCCTCCAGATATTTCTTCCGGGAGTTCTTGCTATTTTATCGGTAAGCTTCAGACTGTCTTTGGCGATGTCAAAATCGTGAACTACAGCATCAGCATTTTTATAAAAATCTGTGTATTTGTTGTGAGCATGAGAAAAACTGTGATTGGCCAGCTCTACCAAAGGGTTTTGCTTAAGCAATAGCAGATCATCCTTCTGTTTTTTGCTTCCATAAGCATGCTTCCCCACCAGAAAGGCAGTGGCGCAGACATTTCTCTTGTCCAGAATTTTTAAAAGATTTTCTGTCCCCTGATTGGGTCCGTCATCAAAGGTAAGGTAGATCACTCTTTTATCCGGGTCTACGCTTTCATCATCCATATTACTGGAGACTATTTCTGCGGAAGGATGTTCCTGTGAACTGACGACGGGGTCATTATTCACTTCATTCTTGAAATTACAGCTGTTCAATAAAGCCGAAGTTGTACTCATCAATACAACCATCCCGAGAAAAGTCATATTTTTTGACTTTCCCGCAAAAATTTTTCTCATAAAAATAATGGAATTTAAATTGTTAAAAATCGTTAAAAATAACAGGTGAAAATTAACAAATTATATGCCAAGCTGTGCAGTTGTTTTTCTTTTTAAGTTTATTTTAAGAACTTTGTTTTAAGGGAGATTTCCATTACCTGACAAGTTGTAAATTTATGATTTTCTTTTCTTTAAAATTTAACATTTATAAATATGAAAACGATAGTGTTTTTCTATATTTGTTAAGATTTCAATATTCTTCAATTGACGGAGAATTATTTTATTTTAACAAAATCAAATCATTCTGCCGGAGTGTTATTCCAAAATATGTTTTAGATACAGCGAATTTTTAATAGCTGCCGTTCCCCAGGTATTATTGAAGAAAATAAATGATGTTTGGGTTGTATTTTTAATCTTTTCAGCTAATGCATCCATGAAATCATTACTATATACTGATTTGTAAAGAACAGGTTTTCCATGAAGCCTGTAATAGAGTATTTCCGGATGATTAATAATAAGGTCTTCAGGAAGATTGCCTGGAAAACTTACGCCTGAGAAGACAATATCGTGTTGTTTTAAAAGATCAAATATCTCTTTTTGCCACCATGAACTGTGACGGAATTCAATGACGTTGAGAAATCTGGAATCGATATTGTTGATAATCCGTTCTGTGTTCTCAACTGTATTTGTAAAGGAAGGAGGAAGCTGATATAGAAATCCGGAAAGTTTATCCTTCAGGCTGTTTTGAATATGATTGCAGAATAGAACGATCTCATCTTTGGAATTTTCAAGCCGGTTTTGATGGGTGATGGCTTTTGGAATTTTAATGAAGAATCTGAAATTATCAGGTGTTTCAGCATGCCACTTCAATAATGTTTTTGAGGTCGGTTTTCTATAAAAAGTAGAATTGATTTCTACGGCATTGAATGTTTTTGAGTATAAAGAAAGAAAATCTTTACTTTGGGCATTTTCGGGATATAAAGACCCTTTCCAGTCGTTATTGTAAAATCCCGAGCACCCTATGTAAAGATTTTCTTTTGTCATGTTATTATTTTATATCCAGATCTACAGAGTTTAATCTTAATGAATTCAGTATCACAGACAGGGAACTGAAGCTCATGGCTGCAGCTGCAATCATTGGTGATAAAAGAATTCCAAAGAATGGATACAATAATCCTGCCGCAACCGGAACGCCCAGTACATTATAGATGAATGCGAAGAACAGATTCTCTTTAATGTTTTTGAGAAGTTTTTCACTAAGTAATTTAGCTTTTGCAACGCCTAAGATATCTCCTTTCAATAAAGTAATTTCAGCACTTTCAATCGCAACATCTGTTCCTGTTCCCATAGCAATGCCCACATCAGACTGTGCAAGGGCAGGAGAGTCGTTGATTCCGTCTCCCGTCATCGCTACAATTTTACCCTGCTGCTGTAGTTTTTTTACCTCATTGAGTTTATCTTCAGGAAGACAGTGGGCTTTGAAATGTTTGATTCCTAGTTCATCAGCAACAGCTTTGGCAGTATGTTCATTATCTCCGGTCATCATGATGACGTCTATACCTTCACTCATCAGCTGTTTTACGGCTTTCTTAGAGCTTTCTTTGATTTTATCTGTAAAGCTTACGAATCCCAGCACCTGCTGTTCCTGTGCGATATAAGAAATAGTATGAGCTTTAGACTGAACTTCTACTGCTTTCTGTTTTAAGCTCTCCGGAATCATAATCTGATGCGAGGTCAATAGACTTTCATTTCCAAGATAAGCGGTCTTGCCATTGATATTTCCTTTCACTCCTTTTCCTGAGATATTCTCAAACTGATCTACTTTTTCCACAGTCAGATTTTCTTCTTTTGCTCTTTTTATTATGGCATTGGAAAGTGGGTGTTCAGAATTTTGATTCAAAGAAAAAGCCAGTTTTAAAATCTGATTCTGATCTCCGTTTACTGTTTCAATATGTTCTACGGAGGGTTTCCCTTCTGTTAAAGTTCCTGTTTTATCAGTAATCAAAACATTTACTTTATTCATCTGTTCCAGAGCTTCTGCATTTTTGATAAGGATTCCGTTTTTAGCACCTTTTCCGATTCCAACCATTAAAGACATGGGAGTGGCCAGTCCAAGTGCACAGGGACATGCTACAATAAGAACTGCAACAGCATTCACAAAAGCAAATAAGGTTCTTTTCCCTTCCGGACCGAAAAACTGCCACAGAATAAAAGTAAGTACTGCAATAAGAATGACTACAGGGACAAATACTTTTGAAACTTTATCCGTAAGCTTCTGGATAGGTGCTTTGCTGCGGCTGGCTTCATTCACCATTTTGATGATCTGGGAAAGCAGTGTTTCATCACCTACTTTTTCTGCCTTCATAATGAATACCTGGTTACCGTTGATGGTTCCGGAAGATACTTTATCGTCAACATTTTTTTCAACAGGAACAGGTTCTCCGGTAATCATGCTTTCGTCCACAATAGAATTTCCCTCAATGATTTTTCCGTCTACGGGAATTTTTTCACCCGGTTTTACCTTTAATAAATCTCCTATTTTTACTTGGGAAAGCAGTACTTTTTTTTCTTCACCGTTTATCATAAGATTGGCTTCATCAGGTGAAAGATTCATTAATTCTTTAATGGCATTTCCTGTTTTTTTATGAGCTGCTGCTTCCATCAGCTGACCTAAAATAACAAGGGTTAAAATCACACAGACTGCCTCAAAATACAATGGGATTTCATGATTATGTCCACGAATTTCATGTGGAATAATGTCTGGAAATATCAGAGCAACAATACTGAAAATAAATGCAGCAGCAACTCCCAGAGCAATCAGACTGAACATATTGAGGTTCCATGTTTTGAAGGAAACCCAGCCTCTTTTCAACAGAAACCATCCTGAATAAAACATTACAGGAAGAGTCAATGCAAGCTCAATAAATCCCTGGATCTGATGAGAGAAAGGGAAGTTGATCAACATTCCTCCCATAGAAAGAATGAAAACCGGGATGGTAAATGCCAGTGAAATAAAAAATTTTCTTTTTAATATAGTATAGGTTTCATCTTCGTCATCATCACCGCTGTCCGGCATTCTCACAAGATCCATTCCGCAGATCGGGCAGTCTCCCGGTTCGTCACGAATGATTTCCGGATGCATAGGACAGGTGTATTTTGCGGTTTTCTTTTCCGGATATTTTACAAGATCCATTCCGCAAACCGGACATCCCACATTAGAATCATAGGTTTTGTCGCCTTCACAATACATTGGGCAGTAGTACCTACCTGCCATTTCATCAGTCACTTTAGGAGCCTCATGATGATGGTCATGATTATGATGATGGTGAGAATGAGAATGGGAATGAGCGTGATGCTGATGTGAGGTTGCTTTTTGGGCGAGTTCTTCAGTAATTGGCTCTAAATCCATATGACAAACAGGGCAGCTGCCTTTTTCATCATATACTTTATCCCCTTCACAAAACATCGGACAATAATGCTTCCCGATACTATCTTTAAAATTTTCAGGAAGGTTGGTTGATGAATAAGTTGGTTTATAATTAGGATCTTTGGCAAGCTTTTCTTCAATAGGAACCAGATACATTTTGCAGACAGGACATCTTTCCCCTTGTTTGAAATATACTTTATCTCCTTCACATTCCATTGGACAATAGTATACCGAAGACGGAGATACACGGTCCTGAGGTTTTACAAAGGCTGTCTCGGGATGATTGGGATCTTCAAGTCTGTATTTCCCTATTTCTGCCAGGGCATCATTTAATACCGAAAGTTTCACTCCATGATCAGAAGTGATGGTGGCGGTATGGGTTTCCAGATTTACATCGGCTTTAACACCATCAACACTGTTCAGTTGATTTGAAATTTTTTTCTGGCAGCCAGAACAGGTCATTCCGAGTATTTTATACTGTTGTTCCATGATTCTTAAATTTATAGTACAAATTTCCAAAATGGAAAACTAAGGTTGTTATAAATTTAAGGATAATAGTTATAAAATTAGGTGGAGTGGGAGAGTTTAAGGGTAGGAGAGTATAAGAGTAAGAGTGTTTGAGAGTTTGTAAGTTTGAATAGGAATGTTTAACTCCTTCACCCTAAGCGCTCAAACACTTAAACTTATAGATTGTCGAGTGCTTTGCGATTGTGTTCTTTGAGTTTTTTGAATTCAGTAGGAGTGAATCCTGTTGTATTCCTGAACTGGGAAGAAAGATGCTGTACACTTTTATACCCAAGTTTTCCTGCAATTTCAGTAAGGTTGAATTCGTTGTATAAAAGAAGCTCTTTTACCTTTTCTATTTTCTGAAGAATGAAGAATTGCTCTAATGTGATATTTTCGTTTTGAGAAAATGTTTTGGAAAGAGCACTGTAATCCTTGTGAAGTTTTGAACTTAAAAATTCGGAAAGCAGAAAATCTTCCGAGATATCGAGCTCGCTTATTTTTACAATGATCAGGTTTTTGATTTTTTCTACAGTCTGATGAGCTGAATCCATAATTCTTTCAAAACCTGTATCAAGCAGTTCTTTTTCTATGATCTGCATTTTTTCAGGAGAAAGATCAGCTTCCGTTTCTACTTCTCCCAGTAAGATATTAGCTGTCTTTACATCTGCATTACGGAAAATATTTTCTACTGCCGAAATGCATCTGTTGCAGACCATATTCTTTATGAAAATCTTCATAGGCTGTTGTTTAACCTGTCTTTTACGAATTCTATCTGGGTTTTGCCATGAGGAACAGGATTGCCTTCTTCGTTAAGGTTTACCATGACAATTCTTTCTACCGTAATAATGGTTTGATGAGTCATTTTGTTTCTTACATCACATCTCAAAGTAATAGAAGAAGACCCGAAATGGGTAGCTTCAATTCCAATTTCTATAATATCTCCCTGTTTGGCTGAGCTGACAAAGTTGATTTCAGAAATAAATTTGGTTACTACTTTTGTGTTTTCCAACTGAATGATAGCATAAAGTGCAGCTTCTTCATCAATCCATTGAAGGAGTCTTCCTCCAAAAAGTGAATGATTGGGGTTTAAGTCTTCGGGTTTCACCCATTTTCTGGTATGGTAGTTCATATCTTGTAATAATTTGCAGTACAAATTTAGTGTTAAAAGCTGATCTTTTCAAAACAATAGTATTTATTGATCTGAAAAGAATCATTCATTTTCTCAATCATTTTCTTTTGGAACGCATGGCTTTCGTTTTTGCTATAGCAGGATCATTCAGTAATGTTTGATATTCTTCGCTTTCTATGGCAATCAGAGCTACTTTCCCTTCTGTATTATGATGGAATCCAAACCCATATTTTTTTGCTAAAGGAGAACACCGTAGACAAGGCTGGCCTCTGGAAAAGAATTTTTCTCTTTCATTCTCTTTCTCATTTTTTGAAATTTCATTTTTAATGGCATAGCATTCAAAAATTAGATCATCGGAAGAATATTGATAAGGACTTTTTATAAGTTGCTCATATTGGAGATTGGCGAGTGTTTTTTCCTTTTTTTCAGGAGGAACCTGTGAACGGAAAACAGGACAATCTTCGGCGGCTTCAATGAGTGTGTTGGTATAATTTGTGGTGTAAAATTTCATATTCTGGTGCAGTATTTAAAATTTTATGAAGAATAGGACAATAAGGAAGTTGATAAATGAAATGTTGTGCGTTATACCAACTTGATTTTGAGGACTCAGCGTTGGCATTTGTTTTAAATCTTTAACTAATTTTATAACAAAATGTATTTCTAATTAACTGTTTGGTAATCAGTTTTTTAAACTGTTTTTATGCGTTTTTTTTGTTTTTAGATTCAACATAATGTGAGAAATATTTAAAAAAAGCTTTGATTTGAAATTTTTAATTGTATCTTGCATACGTTTATATTTGGAATCAATATTTGTTCATTAATTTATGTTGTTTTTCTTTTATATACCAAATTTTTATTAATTTTTTAATTTATTTAAAATGAACATTTTTGTTTCAAACATCAATTACGCAACTAAAGAGTATGAGTTGCACGATCTATTCGCAGAATTTGGTGATGTATCATCAGCTAAAATCGTTACAGACAGAGAAACTGGTCGTTCCAGAGGTTTCGGTTTTGTAGAAATGGGTGATGAAGAAGGAAAGCAAGCTATTGAAGCTCTTAACCAAAAAGAATTTAACGGAAAAACTCTAAACGTATCTGAGGCTAAGCCAAGAGAAGAGAAGCCAAGAAGAAGCTTCGATAACAACAGAGGTGGAGGTTATGGTAACAACAATAATAGAGGCGGAGGCTATGGTAACAACCGTGGCGGAGGCGGAAATCGTTGGTAAAAATATGAAGCGGCTTTTAAGCCGCTTTTTTTATGGAATTTAATTTCCAGTAAATCATTTAATTATAACTTGGGTTGGAAAATGATGATGTTTTGGCATAATTTTAGAAATTATCAATCAATCAAAAAATAATTATAATGAAAAAACATTTATTAGCATTAATGATGGTGTTTGGTGGATTATTAATTAATGCACAGAACATTTACACAGGGCAGAACTTAGAGCAAAATAGAAAATACTGGGCAAGTAACAACCGATACTATTTGATATTTCAGAATGATGGTAACCTTGTTTTGTATAACAGAGCCGGAGTTGCCATGTGGGATGCAGGAACTAATAACAAGGGAGTAAGAGCTGTTTTTCAGGATGATGGGAACTTAGTGGTTTATACTCCTGGAAATGGGGTGGCTTTTAGTTCTAATACTAATGGTAGAAGAGCGGAAAGATTAACTATTCAGGATGACGGAAATCTTGTTATTTATAATGGCTCAAACCCGTTATGGGCTTCAAAAAGCGATTTAAAAAATAGTGGAAGAGATAATGGCTTTGGCCGCGGAAATGGAAATATAAGTACTGGATACAAATTCCGTAAAGGAGGAAAAGTTTTCTCTCCTAATGGCAGTTATTATCTGACTTTCCAAAATGACGGAAATCTTGTTTTATCATATGATAACGGAGATGCAATCTGGGCATCCGGAACAGATAATAAAGGAAGCAGAGCGGAGTTCCAGTCAGATGGAAACCTAGTTGTTTATGATTCTTATAATAAAGCAGTATGGAGTTCAAATACTTCTCGCAGAGGAGCGAACAAGCTTTCTGTACAAAATGACGGGAATTTAGTCGTTTATAACGATTATACTCCATTGTGGAGTTCTGGAACTAATAGATAACAGACTATTTAGATAAAATAAAAAAGAGACTATCCATATGGTAGTCTCTTTTTATTTATTTTAATTTTACAAGGATATAAACGTTTTCGTAATAAATACTGGCAGTGTCGTTTTCAGAGTACTTTTCTCTTGTAATTTCACTGAAAATAAGCTTAACGTGATACTTTCCTAAATCAGATTCCATAGCAATTTCTGGGATTAATACATTTCCTTTCTTGTTTTTATTTTTCTCAAATAGTTTAATAATCTGTGGCCCGAAATCTATTTCCTCCTGAGAATTTAAACTGAGTTTTAATGAGGATTTTTCTGTCAGTTGGTCCGTAAGCTCAAACTGATCATTATTCAGTTGTTGGGGATCCCTGCTATACCGATGGAAAAAAAATAAATATTGATAATTCCCGATTTCTACAGCCTGTTCTTTACGAATAAGAACGAGTCTGTTCATTTCGTATGCTCTGTTTTTTACTGTTACATTCACATCCGAGAACTTATTCTGAATATCGTAATTGATACTATAAAATGTACCATTTTTAATATTGTCGGTTAATTCAGCCTGATCTTTTTCATTCAGTAGCGTTGATAGAAATTCACTTTGCTTTCTTTCAGCCAGAAATTCAAATTTATCAGCAATTTCATTACGGACAGTATCAGTAACTTTTTTCTGAAAATTAATCTTGCCTGCACTCATTAGCTGATGCTGGTTTAAAATATTCATCAATTCTGTTTTCTGACTTCTCTTAGCCACACTAAATGCATTAAGATAAGGGAAAACCAATGCAAAAGCACCAAATAAAAATAAGCTGACAGGAATGAACTTTATTGTAGCTTTTTTGTTGAAAATAAAGTAGACAACAATGCTTAACAACCATAGAGCAAGCAGCAGAACGAAATACCTTGGTTCTGTATAACCATATTCTAAAATTCTGGTAAAAATAGCAGTGAAAAGCAGAACGATCAAAGGAACAATGGTATAATAAAATGCTCTTGAAAATATTCTGACCCAGGATTTTGCGTTTTCTTCTTTCAACGGATGAACCAGAAGTAATGCAAGGATGCCAACAATGCTATAGGCTAAAACAAGGTAAGAAACCCAGCCTCTTGGAAGCTGCCAGTTGATTAATATTTTAACAGAATAAAAATAAAGAATTGTTACATAGATAAGGAGTAACGGAATTAATATAAACTGAGTAAAAAACTTCAGAACAACGGGATAAGTTCCGTCTTTTTCAAGGTTATTTAAGCCTTTGTCATTAAATAAAAGGAAAATAAAACTGCTTCCCAAAATAGCGAGAACAAAGAATGTATCTCTGTAAATTCTGTCATGAAAATTAAAGTCAAAAAGTTTATCAACCGCTAAGATGGCTAATTCCACACCGCCTGTCAGAACTCCTGTAAATACGGCAGTGAGAAAGATATTGATAAAAAGGTTTTTGTTATACTGCCAGAATCTGAGCTCTCTGTCTTTCTCCAGAAACGGAACAAATGATACCAATAAGTGAGAGAGAAGAGCCGTAACAGCAATGATATAAGCGTATACTTCTGTAAAACTGTTTTTTTTATCAGGCAGGATATAATAGAAACCTATAAGGAAAACTATACCGCATACTTGTAGTAGTAATTCTTTCCCGATTCTCTGTGACAACATTTTTAATGCAAACATCAGAGAAATTCCGAGACAGGAACAAATGGTGAACTTAATATAAGAAGTAATTTCACTACGTTCCGTTTCCACAATGTATATGGCACCAATAGCAGCTAATAAAGCCATTACCAAAATCATTGGATATCGGAAAATGACTTCATTGGCCCGGCTTAGAGTTTCCTGGAATTTTGTTTTCATGATTTGGTGTTTTTAAGGTTTAGATTAATCTTTTTTCTTTTTTTTCTTTTTATCCTTGTCTTTTTCTTTTCCTTTGGTTTTCTTTTCTTTTTTTGGATTCAGGATTTCTTCAGCTACTTCGAACTTAGGTTCTTCCACCTTTGCTGGCTTTATTTCGATTTTTAGATCAAAATAACCCTTCATATCTTCCTGGGAAATTAATTTTTCACTTAATAAAAGCTCCAGGATTTCCTTCCCTGAATGATTAAAAAAGTTGTGTGAAAGTTCTTTTAATAGAAATTTTTTATACCCATCTAAAGGAACAAGTACGCTGTATTTAAAGATTCTTCCTTCTTTTACAGTAGATAGATAGCCTTTTTCAACTAATATTTTCAAATAAGTGGAAACCGTGTTCTGGTGTGGTTTCGGTTCCGGATGCTGCTCCATAACGTCCTTCAGATAAAAAGATTCCATTTTCCAAAACAGCTTCATAAAGTTTTCTTCTGCGGCAGTAAGATGATTTATTTTCATAGAGTATTCTAATGTTGAAATTGAATATTGCAATAAAGATAGATAAAAGATACCAGAAAAGCTATTCCAGCCCCCATAAATACTTCTTTTACGGTATGTCTTTTTAAAATGATACGTGTGATTCCGACTAAAATAGCGATTCCCAGCCATGCAAAACCCATTTTCCAGTTCAGGGAGAAAAAGAGTGCTGCCACAAATACATTGAATGCTGTATGCATCGAGCTTTTGATAAAAAGATTGCTGATCTGAAGAGCGAAAAGTAGTACCAGAATAAATAGCATGACAAAATCAATGTATCCGTTTCTGATATAATTAAAAAGAAGATAGGCGATCACACAAACTGCAATAAATATATATAAGGTTTTCCTTTGGACACGGTTGGAAACATCCATATTGGTGTACCTTCCAGTCTTTACATTCCATACCAGCCATATCACAACCGGAATAATGATCATTAATAATACAGGAAGGAAATAAAGCATAGAATTTTTAAGGGAATATTCTCTGATGCTCATGTAGATAAAGAAAATGATCAGAGAGACCAAAGGATTAAAAAAATCAGAGATGACTTTTGAAATTTTATGTAATAATGAAGATTGTTTTTCTTCCATAGTTGAGATTAAAAACCAAATATACTATTATAACCTCAAAAATCAAATGGAAACCATGAGACGGAATAGGTGGTTTAATGGGTAAGTTATCTGATTACTAAATGTTTTGATGAAGTGAAATGTTTTTTTGCTTCTTTAAATGAATACTGAATTTTGCAGGAAATGCTTAATATTAATTGATCAGTCTTACTCAGCATTATCATGTAACCTGTATTCATATTATTTATATTTTCAGGTTGTTTAGCCTTTATTCAAAAAGTTTCCCGGGAAAATATTGTTACACTACAACCTATCCATCAATTGTGTCAATCCTGAAATCGGGATTCAATGAAAAACAGAGGTTGTTTACCTGCTTGAGTGAAAAGGTGAGTATACAATGAAAATGGCAGGGAAGGATTTATAGCAGACAAAGATTGGAAGGAAATTAAAGCAGAACGGTAAAACAATAGGGTAATTTCGTTAATGAAATTGAAGACAGAACTCTGAAACTTACAGATTTTTCCCGGAAAAGAAGCTGTTGAAATAACCAAAATATATATTAACAATAATTAAAGAGGAATAAAATAGGAGAACAAAATATAAAGAATTCCAATGTCTCCTAATTATATGTTGTTTCGGGAAATACTTATGAATAGGGCGATTTCTGAAATATTACGGAAAGAATGTAATGGATAAAACTTAGCTTTATCAAGCTTCCAAGGGGTCGGAAATTAAGAATAATCCATACAGCCCGCAAATAGATTTTGCAGAAAAATCGAAAAGTTATCTATGTATAGAATAAAAACAAAGTTTTTTTCATAATTTTGCTCAACTATTTCATCATAAAAAAGCAAGAGCTAACACATGAAAGAATTTTCTAAAGAGGTATACCTGAAGTGGTATGAAGATATGACAATGTGGAGAAGGTTTGAAGACAAATGCCGTTCTCTTTACCTAAAACAAAAGATCAGAGGATTTTTACATTTGTATAACGGTCAGGAAGCTATCCCTGCCGGTTTTACACATGCAATGGATCTTACAAAGGATAGTATGATTACTGCTTACAGATGTCACATCCATCCAATGGCGATGGGAGTAGATCCTAAAAGAATCATGGCTGAACTTTGTGGTAAAGCTACCGGAACATCCGGAGGTATGGGTGGATCTATGCACATTTTCAGTAAAGAACACCGTTTTTACGGAGGACATGGTATCGTTGGAGGACAAATTCCATTAGGTGCAGGTATTGCTTTTGCAGATAAATATTTCGACAGAAAAGCAGTAAATATCTGTTTCTTTGGTGATGGTGCTGCAAGACAAGGTTCTTTACATGAGACCTTCAACATGGCAATGAACTGGAAACTTCCTGTAGTATTTGTTGTAGAAAACAACCAGTATGCAATGGGAACTTCTGTAAAAAGAACAGCCAACCACGAAGATATCTATAAATTAGGATTAGGATACGAAATGCCTTGCCTTGCTGTAGATGCAATGGATCCTGAAAAAGTGGCAGAAGCTGCTTACGAAGCTATTGAAAGAGCAAGAAGAGGAGACGGACCTACTTTCATTGAAGCAAGAACTTACCGTTACAGAGGACACTCTATGTCTGATGCCGAGCCATATAGATCTAAAGAAGAAGTAGCTCTTCATAAAAATGATGACCCAATCGAATTGATAAAACATAGAATTTTAGAAAACGGATGGGCTACAGATGCAGAATTGGAAGTTATGGATAACAAATCCAGAGACTTTGTTGAAGAGTGTATCGAATTTATGGAAAACTCCCCGTATCCGGATGCAGAAAAAGTCTATGAGTATGTATATGCTCAGGAAGATTATCCATTCTTAGACAAATTAGAAAACTAAAAAATAAAAATTTATTTGAAATTTGAAGTTTGAAATTTCTGAAATCTCAAATCTCAAATCTCGAATCTCAAATCAATATAGATTATGGCAGAAGTAATTACGATGCCCCGCCTGTCCGACACAATGACGGAGGGTAAGGTGGCCAAATGGCATAAAAAAGTAGGAGATAAAGTAAAAGAAGGAGATATTTTAGCTGAAATTGAAACTGATAAAGCAGTTCAGGATTTCGAATCTGAAATAGAAGGAACCCTTTTATACGTAGGTGTAGAAGAAGGATCTGCTGCTGCTGTAGACTCTGTTTTAGCTATTATCGGGAATGAAGGAGAAGATATTTCAGGATTGACAGGTGGGGCTGCTGCTCCCGCTGCTGCAACTGAAGAAAAAAAATCAGAAGAACAGCCTAAAGTAGAAACTGCTGCGCCTGCTGCTGCAGAAGTTCCGGCAGGAGTTGAAATTATTACAATGCCAAGACTTTCTGATACAATGACAGAAGGTAAAGTGGCTAAATGGCACAAAAACGTAGGAGATACAGTAAAAGAAGGAGACCTTCTTGCTGAGATCGAAACAGATAAAGCAGTACAGGATTTCGAATCTGAATTCAATGGAGTATTATTGAAGCAAGGTGTAGAAGAAGGAGGTGCTGCTCCGGTTGATTCCGTATTAGCAATCATTGGTCCTGCAGGAACAGATGTTTCCGCTGTAGGAGCTCCAAAAGCTGCCGGTCAGTCAACTGAAAAACCAGCTGAACAAAAAGCAGAAGCTAAAACAGAAGAAAAAGCTGCTCCGGTTGCGAACTCTTCATCTTCTGACAGAGTAGCAATCTCTCCACTGGCTAAGAAAATGGCTCAGGATAAGGGAGTTGATATCAACAGTGTTCAGGGTTCTGGTGAAAACGGAAGAATCGTTAAAAAAGATATTGAAAACTATCAGCCAGCTGCAAAACCAGCTGCTTCAGCTCCTGCAGCAAGCGCTGCTCCTGTTGCAGTAAGCTTTGTACAAGGTGAAGATACAGAGACTCCAAATTCACAAGTAAGAAATATTATTGCAAAACGTCTTTCTGAAAGTAAATTCTCTGCCCCTCACTATTATCTGATGGTTGAGATCAATATGGATAAAGCAATTGAGGCTAGAAAAGAAATCAATTCTTTACCTGATACTAAGATCTCTTTCAATGATATGATTATTAAAGCAACTGCAATTGCTTTAAGAAAACATCCTCAGGTTAATTCAAGCTGGGCAGGTGATAAGATCATTCACAGAGGAAATATCAACATCGGCGTAGCAGTAGCTATTCCAGACGGATTGGTAGTTCCGGTATTGAAAAATACAGATCAGATGACGTATACTCAGATTTCTGCATCTGTAAAAGATATGGCTTCAAGAGCTAAGAATAAAGGTCTTAAAGCTAATGAAATGGAAGGATCCACATTCTCTATTTCAAACTTAGGAATGTTCGGAATCGAAACGTTTACAAGTATCATCAATCAGCCAAACTCTGCAATCCTTTCAGTAGGAGCCATTATTGAGAAACCAATCGTTAAAGATGGTCAGATCGTAGTTGGAAACACCATGAAACTTTCATTGGCGTGTGACCACAGAGTAGTAGACGGTGCCACAGGGGCTCAGTTCCTACAGACATTAAGAACCTATTTAGAAAGTCCATTAACTTTGTTACTGTAATTTTCTGAACTGAAAATAGTAAAACCTCCCAAATCGGGAGGTTTTTTGGTTTTTAATATATTTGAAAAATTACTTTTTCAGGATCTTTATTTATTCCTAAAGCTCCTTTACTTATGATTTCAATTCCGCTATTCTTTCTAAATACCGGGTAGAATTATGAAAAAAAGATTTTGAATAATAATTTATTTCTCTCAAGTTTGAAAAATAATTATATTTAACAAAATAAAAACCAAATGTCTATGAAAAAAACTATTTTTCGATTATTCTTTCTGTTTACTATTCTGTCCACCTTATGGTGTTGCCGGAACGAAGAATTCTCAACAGAAGACTCTGCGCAACAAGACTCTTATAGTTCTTCTACCAGATTTGCTTCAAAAAGCTTCTGGAAGGAAGACGAAGTATACATCCATAAAGTACTGCAGGTATTTATGAAAGTAGCCAATGCTGAGCATGTAAAAAGCAGATATGGTGAGCTGTACTGGGATTATGCTATGACCTTCGGCCAGTTCGGAGAAAAATATCTGCTTGTTCCTGTAGTAAAAGATAATAGAGTAATTCTCCTTATGGAAGCCGTAAGGGAAGGAAATAAAGTCTATTTCTTTGAAAAAGATGACAAAAAAATGATTGATTTCTTCCATGCTATTATCTTTTCCAATATCACCGATTATGGGGAGAAAACAGAGCCTCAAACCGGAATTTCATCAAGAAATACGCCGACTTTTGTGTGTAGTACAAGATGGATTACCATAGGATGTACCAACAACGAGCCTAATTGTACTCCATATACAACTTCGGAAACAATTTGTAAATGGACTCCCGGCACAAACCCCAAGACATTTGATCCTATAGGAATGGATGACGGAGGCGGAGGTGGTGATGGCTATGAATATCCGGATCCGCCGGAAACAGAAGATCCTTGTACAAAGTTGAAGGCTCAGAATATAAATGCTAATTTTAAAGTTAAAGTGGATCTTTTAGCTACAAAAGTAGGCCTCAAAAAAGAAACAGGATATGCTGAAAGTAAAAGCGGAGTATTTACAGAGTTATCACCAGCTGTTTCTACAGCAAGTTCGGACGGAATGACAGTTACAGTAACCCCAGATCTTAAAGGATACATCCACACTCATTTGAATGATTATGAAACAGGCAAGACTAATGAAAATGGAGAAATAGAAATAAATCAGCCTATCAGAATGTTTTCTCCGGCAGATGTTAATACATTGATGACCATGGCAGGAATGGTGACTGATGATAATTACAGTGAGCTTTATGGAGCTATGGTTTCCAGTTATGGGAATTATACCATTATGTTTACAGGTGCTCCAACGGATATCAAAACAGGATTCGACACTCAGCGGTGGAGGGATGAATATGCTGCATTTCGAACAAGAAATCCTTATTGGTCTTTTGAAAAATTATTTCTTAACTTTTTGAGATACAATATGGACGTACAGGGAGTAGAATTATATAAAATAAAATCTAATGGTACTGTACAGAAAAAAACATTAAATTCGAATAATAACGTACAATCTAATGATTGTCCTTAAAAATTAAAATTTATAACAATGAAAAATAAATTATTTATACTGGCATTGCTATCTTTGTTTGTTTCTTGTAAAGCACAAGTGATAGGAACTTTGGAACAATTTGAAGAATGCGCAATGCGTCCTAATCATGATGAAGGCTGCCCTGATTTAGAGAACATCACATATGTAAAGGACACTAACAATAGACTTGACAAGTTGATAGGGATATGGAAAGGCGTTGCTAATAGTAAACAATATGAGATTAAATTAGATAAAAAGATAAACTATAAAAATAATCCTAATGATGCGCTTTCATGGGATATGATTATCGGACGTATGCTAATCAAAGATAACCAAGGAAATGTTATTTATAATTCTTTGAACAAATCTGATAATGATACGTATTTTTGGGGATATAATTTTCAAAAAAGATCATATTTAATGCATTTTGTTGGCAACTATGATTGTTTAGAATCCGGTAATGTATTTATAGAAACTAGAAAAAACAATCCTAATGAAATGACATTGTATTACTCTCAGGATAAAGATGGACTTTTAAATCCTTCAAAATGTCCAAACTTCAGCAGCTTTGTACCTCTATTACCCCAAGAAAAAATGGTATTAACAAAACAATAAAATAAAACCTCCAAGGAGGTTTTTCTGTTTTTTGGTAAATGGAAATGGAGACACCTAACAAAACCTTATGGGTTAAGAAGAAAGTTTATATTACAAAAATTTTTGCAAAAAAATAAGACAGGAATAATTAAAAAAATTAATATAAAAGACTTCTATAAATGAATTAGCAAAATCTAATAATATTAAATCTAAAATAAAATACAAACCGCTTCAAAAAGCGGTTTTTTATTTGCAGGCAATTCACTACTTTTGAATCATGATTAAAGCAAGAAATATCCATAAATCTTATGGGAATTTAGAGGTACTGAAAGGTGTTGATATTCAGATCAAAACGGGGGAAGTGGTTTCTATTGTAGGAGAATCAGGAGCTGGTAAATCTACATTGCTGCAGATTCTGGGAACTTTGGATCATCCTAGTCAATCTAATAAATATGATACTGAAATTGAAATTGCAGGAGAATCATTTATTAATATGAATGATAAACAGCTGTCAAAATTTAGAAATCAGAATATCGGTTTCGTATTTCAGTTTCATCAGCTTCTTCCGGAGTTTACCGCATTGGAAAATGTATTGCTTCCGACAAAAATAGCTGGAGCTAACGAAAGAGAAGCTATCGAAAAAGCTTATGCTTTATTTGAAGATCTAAAGATAGAGCAAAGACTGAATCATAAACCCAACCAGCTTTCAGGTGGAGAGGCGCAAAGGGTAGCTGTAGCAAGAGCTTTAATCAATTCCCCGAAAATTATTTTTGCAGATGAGCCTACAGGTAACCTTGATTCCAAGAACGCCGATGATCTTCATAGATTGTTTTTTGATCTTAGAGACAAATACAACCAAACTTTTGTCATTGTAACGCATAACCCGAATCTGGCAGAAATCACAGACCGCAAGCTCGTTATGAAAGACGGAATGATCATAGAGTAGTATATAAAACCGGATGATGAAGCACTTTATTTTTCTTTTTTTAATTGTAATTTCCTGTTCAAAAGCTGAATCCCAGCAGTTGAACCCATCAGGTATTCCTCAAACAAGAATTTTGGAGATTAAAAATTATATAAAAGGAAAAGAGTACAATCAGGAACTGGCTGTTTTTATCAACTTTAAAATCCCATCCGGGAAGTATCGTTATTTTATTTATAACCTGAAAAATAATACGATTCTACAGCGGGCTGTAGTTTCTCATGGATCAGGCTCTGTCATTCCAAAATCAGATGCTTTGAAATTCAGTAATGTTGAAGGCTCTTATCAGTCATCACTTGGAAAATATGTCATTGGAGAAAGCTATATAGGGAAGTTTGGGAAAGCTTATCGTCTGGCAGGACTGGATGCTACCAATAGCAATGCCATGCAAAGAGCTATTGTTCTTCATTCCTACGGATGCATTCCTGACACAGAATCTCAGACTCCTGCATGTCTGAGTTTAGGATGCCCGATGCTTTCCGTCAATGCACTTAAAGAAACAGCAAAATATATTGATAGGTCTCCAAAACCTGTTATTTTATATGCTTTCTATTAATTGATAATATTCATCTATAATTTTTTTCCATGGCCATAAAACTCCTTGCCGAAGATGACAGACCCAGAGAAAAGTTTTTGCAGAAAGGCAAAGGCTCACTTTCTGATTCTGAACTTCTGGCAATTATTATGGGAAGTGGAAATAGAGAGGAAGATGCTTTGGAATTAGCAAGGAAAATTTTAGCCTCTGTCAACAACAGTTGGAATGAATTGAGCTTACTTTCTGCCAAAGATCTGATGAAATTTAAAGGTATTGGAGAATCAAAAGCCATTTCAATTATTTCAGCTTTGGAAATCGGCAGAAGAAGAGCAGTACAGGATATTCCTGAAAAAACAATTATTGGAAACAGTCATGATGCTTATGCGATTCTCAGAAACCAGCTCTCCGATCTGAGAACAGAAGAGTTCTGGACAATTTTCCTTAATAACAGCAATAAAGTAATTCATGTTTCTCAACTCACACAGGGAGGGATCAGTCAGTCTATTGTAGATGTAAGAACACTTTATAAGTCAGCTTTGGATCATTTTTCAACAGGTATTATCATTGCGCACAATCATCCTTCCGGAAGTTTAAAACCAAGCCGGGAAGATATCAATATCACACAGAAAATAAAAGAAGCGGGAAATACATTAAGCATTCAGCTTTTAGACCATATTATTGTCACGCAGGACTCTTATTTTAGCTTCTCAGACGCAGGATTATTATGATTAGAAGATTGAAATACCATGAAATTGATTTTGTAAAATATGCTCAATGTTTAGAAAATTCCGAACAAAGAAAATATTCTGCAACAAAAGATTTTTTAGATACAACTTCTACAATGCCATGGGAAATTCTTGTTTATAAAGATTATGAAGCTGTAATGCCCATACCTTTTGTAAGAAAATATGGACTGAAAATAGTGCATAATCCTAAGCTTTGTCAACAGCTTGGGGTTTTTTCCAGCAAAGATGATGTGGATCTTAATGAGACATTTTTAGAATACCTGGAAAAAAATTACATGATAAGGGCGTATCCTTTTAATGATGTCAATCAGCTTCGCACAAAAATCAGAATCAAGAAAAACTTTTTATTATATCCTGAGGCTTATGAGAAAGTATATTCGAAATATTCACCCAAAAGAAAAAGAAAACTTCGGTTAGATAAAGCTGTTTTACAAGAATCAGAAATCAAAACGATCCCTTATGAGAAAGCAAAAGCTTTTATTGAATCCAATACAATAGGATTGAATAAAGATCATGATTTGTTTGAATTCATGAGAATTTTTGAAAGCTTTTATAAGTCCGGATATCTGAAATTCACAGCTTTTTACTATAAGCATAAGATTGTTAACATGATTGCTACGTATTCGGATAGTAATATGGTAGCGCTTTTAGGAAATTTTAATGATAAAGATTATGTCAAATTATCAGGAGCATCCGTATTGATTGATCATCTCATTAAAGAAAATATAGAAACTCATATTTTTGATTTTGAAGGGGGAGAACTACCTAATATTGAAGAGTTTTTCAGAGGGTTTCGTCCCGAATTAAGACCGTACGGAATTATTGAGAATTCAAAAAAGAACCTTTTTAAAAAATTAGGATATCTTGTATTAAGAGGAAAGTCTTTTTTATGATGAAAAGCATTGTTTAGATTGGTTCTAATTAGGTAATATTCCGTAACTTTATAAAATCCTTAGTAAAACAGTTATGTTACAACAGATTCGTCAGTACAAATTATCATACATGCTTTATAACATATTTAAAAAGAATAAATTAAAGCATAATATTCCATTATATAAAAAATACGGAATCAATAAGAACTATTTTTCAAGTATTTCAAGTAAAGATTTTGCACATCTTCCGGCTAGCGAAAGAAGACTGGATGATTCAAAACTTAGGGAAACTCCTTTTTTTAAGAAACTTTCCGACGAAAATAAAGAAAGTGCTCTTCAGTATGATGAAAATGGCTATATGATTCTTAGAAATTTCCTTACTCCTGAAACGGCCGATCAGATCAATGCTGAAATTGATAAACTAATGAAGGATGGGACTTTGAAATTTATATACGGAGGAAAACTGATGTTTGCGATCCACCATTCAGAAATCATTAAAAATATTGGAAGTGATAAAGAACTGTTAGAATTTTTATCTGTTTTGCTTGACGGAAAATCCAAACTTTTCCAAAGTATCAATTTTATCAACGGCAGCCAGCAGAAAACCCATTCTGACAGTATTCATATGACCACTTATCCATTAGGTGGTTTATTAGGTGTATGGATTGCCCTGGAAGATGTAGATGAGAATAACGGAGCGCTTCATTATATTCCTAAAAGCCATAAACTCCCTTATTTCCTGAATTCTGATTATGATAATGAAGGGACAGCTTTGAAAATTGGTAAGAAAAGCTACAGAGCTTATGAAACTTTCCTGGAGGATAAAGTAAAAGAATTAGGCTTGAAGAAAGAAATCTTTAAAGCCAAAAAAGGTGATCTATTAATCTGGCATGCCAATATTCTTCACGGCGGAGAACCTCACACGGATAAAAACAGAACGAGAAAAAGTCTTGTTTACCATTTCTTTGATGAAAATAGTGTCTGTTATCATGAAGTGACACAGAGGCCGGCACTGTTTGAACTTTAATACAGAAAAATCCTCTTCGTAAAGCTTTTTAGGAATACGGGTTTAAAAAGATAGTTTTTTTACATTTGTATCCTTAATATCAGTGTATGGAAAAAAAGAAGAATATTCTTGTTTTTATATTTTCAATCTATGTATGCATGATGTCATACTACCTGTATACCCATCATTATTACAACACTGATATGGAGGCCTATATGGGGCTGATTTATAAAACGGAATATCCTGAAATGAAAATTGAAGAAATTCATCAGAAGGTATATGACGAACTGAGGGAAAAGAATCCCGACTTTGCAGGACTTGGGCCTGTTAATCCCATGGTTGAGGAAGTGGCAAAAGGAGAGAGTACTTACTATAAAATAATCTCACAAAATCCCAAAGCCTACGAAGAAGAGTTACAGCTTTTTGTGGTAAAACCTTTTTATAATTTTATCGGCTGGTCATTGTTTAAGCTTGGTTTCAGTGCTTCTGCTTCCATCTCTTTGATTTCAGTTATCTCTTATGCATTGATTCTGGTTCTGATTTTCAGCTTTTTGATAAAAATTCTGAGAAATTATCCTCTTGCCTTCATCCTTACTGTTTTGATTTCACTGTTCAAGCCATTGCCGGAATCGGCTCGGCATGTATCAGCAGATTCCTTATCATGCTTGCTACTTCTTTTGAGCTTTTATGTGTTTTTAGTGAGAAAAAATTTCTTTTTTGCAGGCATATGGGCTATGCTTTGTGTGCTTACAAGACCTGAATATTTTATTTTTTATTCATTCCTGTATTCCCTTATTTATTTTTATAGAAATAGCTTTCAGATTAAAACAGGTTTATTACTGGTATCATACGGCTATATATTTCTTTCCTTCTTTTTAATACAGGTTTTCAATCAGGTTTCTTGGTCTACACTTTTTATGAATCAGTTTACGAAAGTTCAGATTTATCCTGTGTCGCAGCCTGATCCATTTTCCTTTGCAGATTATTTTCGTTTTATTCAAAGTACTATCATGCTGGAGTTCAATACTTCCTATTTTCCAGTCCTGTTGATTTTTATAGTAGTCATTCTGGCGAATCGTTTTTCATTTTATAATAAAAAGAACCAGTCTCAGGTCTTGTTTTTTGCAATTATTTATGGAACTGTTATGCTGAGATTTTTGGTTTTTCCGTCTCTGGTAAACAGGATGATGCTTGGCTTTTATCTTATAATTATCCTTGCATTGGTCTATATACAAATTTCTAAAGTGGATATCTTTAAAAACTCTTTAGAAGACGGAAAATAATTAGTAATTTTGCAGTCTAAAATTATGACGAGTCTATCAGGATATTTACCCTATGCATTTGCATTGATTATTGCAATTCCTTTTCTGGTTTTGCTCAGACAATTTGTACACTCATACATTACTCTTAAGAACCAGGAAATCAAACTGCTTACCGTGAAATCAAATTCAGAGAACAAAGCACATTCCTACGAAAGAATGACATTGTTTCTGGACAGAATGAAACCATCCAACCTTATCCAGAGGTTTGATAGAGGACTGGCGGTTCATGAGTTTATTTTCCTGACAGAAAAAGCAATCAACGAAGAATTTGAGTATAACTCTTCACAACAGTTGTACATTACGAAAAATTCATGGAAGAATATTGTTGACTCAAAGAATGCGATTATAGAACTGCTTCACAAAACCTATGATGGATTAAAAGGAGAAGTTCAGCTGGATGAATTCAAAACGATTTTCATCATGAATTATATGGAAAGCAACGATTATATTGCTGAAACTATAGAAGATTTAAGAAAAGAAATTTTAATAATAACTTAAAAAATAACAGATAAATAATGATTCCAAATTTTAAAGCACATCCATGGCACGGAATTTCTGCAGGAGAAGATGCGCCAAATGTTGTCAACGTATTTGTGGAAATTGTTCCTTCAGATACTATTAAATATGAAGTAGATAAAGAAACAGGATACTTAAAGGTAGACAGGCCACAGAAATTCTCTAACATTATCCCGGCTTTATATGGTTTTGTACCAAGAACATACTGTGATAAAGAGGTAATGAAACTTGCTGTAGAATCAGGTGCTACTGACGTTACTATGGGTGATCATGACCCACTTGATATCTGTGTTTTAAGTTCTCACAATATCCATGCAGGAGGTTTATTGATGGAAGCTATTCCAATCGGAGGTTTCAAAATGATCGACGGAGGTGAAGCAGATGATAAAATTGTTGCAGTAATGATTAATGACCACGCTTTCGGGCACTTCAGAGATATTTCTGAATTACCGGAAGCTGAAGTAAAAAGATTGATGCACTACTTCCTTACTTATAAAAATTTACCGGATGAGCCTGCAAAATGCAGAATCCAGGAAGTTTACGGAGCTGAACACGCAAGAAAAGTGATCAAAGCTTCTCAAACAGACTATGCAGATAAATTCGGAGGATAAGATTTTTTCCCTAGAATAAAAAAGCAGATGATTTTTCATCTGCTTTTTTTGTGAATATTTTATTATGTATCAATAGGTTTAATTTCTTTTGTATACAGAATTTCCTTCTTTTATCGTTTCCAGAACCTTAATGTTTCTGAGATTTTCAGGAGTTGTGGTTAAAGGATTCTGATCAAGAATAACAAAATCAGCTAGTTTACCAGGTTTAATAGACCCTTTTCTGTTTTCTTCCTGCAATTGATAAGCTCCGTTAATGGTAATCGCTTTTAACGCTTCAAGGGTGGAGATTTTTTCATTAGGACCTAAAATCATTCCAGACCGTGTCTTTCTATTCACTGCTGCGTATACTGCTGTAATCAGATCGGGTGGTGTAACCGGAGCATCATGATGAATGGTAAAAATAATTCCTGCTTTTAATGCTGAATTTGCCGGGCTTATAAAAGAAGCTCTTTCAGGGCCGAAAACACTCGAATAATGCCAATCTCCCCATAAATAAGCATGCGTAGAAAAGTAAGAAGGGATTACTCCTAATTCTTTTATTTTTTGAATATGATCAGGTCTGCTGTTCTGTACATGAATTAATGTTGCCCGCAATTCCGGCTTGTAAATGTTTTCATCTTTTAATCTTTGAATAACACGGATGGCCTGATCAATTGCAGCATCTCCATTTACATGAAGCTGGGCAGTGATGTGATTTTGAAAAAGGACTTTCAGATCGTTGTATAAGGTTTCATCCGTAAAAATAGGGAATCCTTTATAATCCTTAGACTGACCTTCAGGAGGAACTAAATAAGGCTGGGTAAGCCAGGCCGTTTTACCTTGTGGAGAACCGTCGTCAGAAAATTTGAATCCGGCTAATTTCAGGTGATTTTCATATTTCATATACTTTGGTTTGAAACTGTTGAAATCCTTTTTGAAATATTCGTAATCCGGAAAGTAAACAACATCAGCTTTAAGAAGATGTTGGGATGCTGCTTTTTCTAACAGCGCAACACTTTCTCCCATCGTTCTCCCATCACAAATAGTAGTCTGTCCATAGCTGAGCCATTCATTCTGGGCTTTCATCAGATTTTCCATTGCATGAGCCTCTGTGTTTTTGCCTTTACCCATTTTTTCTGTGATGACCAGTAACGCGTTGAAACTTGCATTTTCTTCTAATTTTCCGTTCAGTTTTCCTGTTTTTTTATCCCTGCCAATGTGCCCTCCTTCAGGATCTTTTGATGATTCCGTTATTCCCAAAAGCTTTAGCATGGCACTGTTAGCTACACTGGCATGGCCTGAAGCATGAATAACAATGATAGGATTGGTCTTACTGATAACATCCAGTTCAGCTTTTGTAGGATGACGATGCTCTGTCATAATTGCATCATCATAACCATTTCCGATAATCGGCTGTTGATCTGTAATTTTTTTTTCTTTGATGTAGTTTTTAATGGTAATCTGTAAATCTTCAATTGAATTTACAGTGCCATAGGGTTCAGGAGATAAATCTACAACATCCATCATCCCGGCTCTTGAAGTAAGATGCCCATGAACATCTATAAAACCAGGAAGTAGAGTTTTTCCATTAAGATTAATCATTTTGGTTGCTGGCTCTGAAAAACGTTCTGCATCTGACTTTGTTCCCGCAAAAAGTATTTTCCCGTCTTTTATTGCTACAGCTTCAACCTGAAGAGGGGTGTCTTCCATTGTTATAATAGGACCACCGAAATAAAGTATTTCAGCGTTTTGTTGTGGAATCTTATTTTGACAGCTGCTTATGCTTGCAGATAAAAAAATAGTGTACAATATCCTTTTCATAAATAATTAATTCAAATCATAGTGATAAACAAATTTACAAAATAATATATTATTGTTAGTGAATTTTATTATGTGTTTATAATTTCATTATATTTATAAGACTAATCTCAATTTTTTAATATAAAATAATAAACTATGGATCTATTTGTGTTAGTGCCAATTTTTGGTGTCATAGCTTTGCTTTATACATTTCTTCAGAGCAACTGGGTCAATAAACAGAATGCTGGAAATGAAAAAATGAAAACAATCAGCGGCCATATTGCAGACGGTGCAATGGCTTTTCTAAAGGCTGAATACAAAATCTTAACGTACTTTGTTGTTGTTGTCGCCATTCTATTGGCAGTAATGGGGTCAAGTAATACCAACTCACATTGGAGTATCGGAATTGCTTTTGCCGTAGGAGCTATATTCTCTGCATCAGCAGGGTTTATCGGGATGAAAATCGCTACTAAAGCGAATGTGAGAACGGCAGAAGCTGCAAGAACTTCACTTTCAAAAGCCCTTAAAGTATCTTTTACAGGAGGCTCTGTAATGGGAATGGGAGTTGCCGGACTGGCTGTTTTAGGGTTGGGAGCTTTATTTCTGATTATTAAACAGATTTTTGCCCCTGAAGCTACAGTAGATTCTCATGAAATGGAAAAAACCATTGAAATTCTTACCGGATTTTCTCTTGGAGCTGAGTCTATTGCGCTTTTTGCAAGAGTAGGAGGTGGTATTTATACTAAGGCTGCAGACGTAGGTGCCGACCTTGTAGGAAAAGTGGAAGCCGGAATTCCTGAAGATGATCCCCGAAATCCAGCTACCATTGCAGATAATGTGGGAGACAATGTAGGAGACGTTGCTGGAATGGGAGCAGACCTTTTCGGATCGTATGTGGCGACAGTTCTTGCCACAATGGTATTAGGTAGAGAAACTGTTTCTGATGATGCTTTCGGAGGTTTTGCCCCGATTCTTTTGCCGATGCTGATTGCAGGAACAGGAATTATATTTTCAATGATCGGAACTTTATTTGTGAAAATTAATGACAATGAAGGGGCATCCACTTCCAGCGTACAAAATGCATTAAATCTTGGAAACTGGGGAAGTATTGTGATTACGGCTATTGCTTCCTATTTCCTGGTAACGTATATCCTTCCTGAAAAAATGGTTCTCAGAGGTCATGAGTTTACTAAAATGGGTGTATTCGGAGCTATCATGGTAGGTCTGGTAGTGGGAACTTTAATGAGCATTATTACAGAATATTACACTGCCATGGGGAAAAGACCCGTTTCCAGTATTGTGAGACAATCTTCTACAGGGCATGCAACCAATATTATCGGTGGGCTTTCCGTGGGAATGGAATCTACTTTGCTTCCTATTATTGTATTGGCGGGAGGAATTTATGGTTCTTATCTGTGTGCCGGGCTTTATGGAGTGGCAATTGCCGCAGCTGGAATGATGGCTACCACAGCCATGCAGCTTGCTATTGATGCTTTTGGACCTATCGCAGATAATGCCGGAGGTATTGCTGAGATGAGTGAACTTCCCAAAGAAGTACGTGAAAAAACAGATATTCTGGATGCCGTAGGAAATACAACGGCTGCTACAGGAAAAGGATTTGCCATTGCTTCAGCTGCCTTAACAGCATTGGCCTTATTTGCTGCTTTTGTAGGAATTGCAGGAATTGATGGTATTGATATTTACAGAGCAGATGTTCTTGCCGGACTTTTTGTAGGTGGGATGATTCCGTTTATCTTCTCCTCATTGGCGATTACCGCAGTAGGACAGGCTGCCATGGCAATGGTAGAAGAAGTAAGAAGACAATTCCGTGAAATTCCGGGAATTCTGGAAGGGAAAGCGCAACCGGAATATGAAAAATGTGTAGCCATTTCTACAGATGCATCCATCAGAAAAATGATGCTGCCTGGTGCGATTGCTATCGTTTCTCCTTTATTAATCGGTTTTATTTTCGGACCTGAAGTATTAGGAGGATTCCTGGCGGGAGCTACAGTATGTGGTGTGTTAATGGGAATGTTTCAGAATAACGCAGGAGGCGCGTGGGACAATGCAAAAAAATCCTTCGAAAAAGGAGTTGATATTAATGGACAGACGTATTATAAAGGTTCAGAACCACACAAAGCATCTGTAACAGGCGATACGGTGGGAGATCCGTTTAAAGATACATCAGGACCATCGATGAACATCCTGATCAAATTAATGTCAATCGTTTCTCTGGTGATTGCACCTACTTTGGCTGTTTTGCATAAAGATAAAATTGAAGCTAACAGAAAAGCAAAAATTGAAAGCCTTACAGGAATTTCCAGTAGTGCAGTAACTGTAAATGGAGATTCTAAAATAATTACGGTCATTCCGGGAGAAATTAAAGGACACCTTAATGAAAACGGAGACTTTGTATATGAAACAGGTAATATTCAGAAAATAAAACTGGACGGAGGAAAAACAATTGCTATTGGTGACGGAAGCCAGCTTTACCAACTTTACAATGTGGTGAAACAAAAAGATAAGTCTGCATTAGATCCAAATAAGTGGTATACCATTGAAAACCTTTATTTTGAAACAGGTTCAAGTGATCTGAAAGCAGAATCCGTGCTTCAATTGAATACTTTGTCAGAAATTTTAAATGCTTATCCGGATCTGAAAATAAAACTGGGCGGATATACAGATAACAGCGGTAATGAAGATAGTAACATCAAATTATCCAATCTGAGAGCACAGACAGCCAAACTTAAACTGCTCGAACTAGGTATTTCCGGAGACAGAATAGAAGCAGAAGGATATGGTTCACAGCATCCTGTTTGTGAAGCTAATGACACTGATGAATGCAAAGCAAAAAACAGAAGAATTGATGTAAGAGTATTGGCTCTTTAAAATCAATGTGAAAATAGTACAAAAGCATCGCTATGGCGGTGCTTTTTCACGTCTATCCATGTCATAAAAAATCCAGGCAAAAAATATCAGCCATCATCTGTGAAAATTTGTGTGATCTTTGGGAAAAGCAAATCCAGAAAAATCAAAGACTTCTTTTCAAATGCTCCAAAGCCTGAATAATCAATTCATCTTTTTTAGCAAAACTAAACCTGATATAATCAGAATTATCTCTGGAATTGTAAAAAGCAGAAAGTGGAAGGCAGGAAACCTTCTTATCAATGGTAAGCCATTTTGAAAACTCTACATCTGTCATGCTTTTAGAAATAGTCCTGAAATTGACAACCTGAAAAACACTTCCTTCCGCTTGTTGTTCGATCTGAAGCGGTGTTTCTTTAATCATTTCATTAAAAATATCTCTTTTTTTCTGCATGTGTTTTTTATTGAGATCCGGATCAAATACGTCGAGATATTTTGCGATAGCATATTGTGCAGGAGCATTGGCACTGTAAGAAATATACTGCTGATGACATTGAAATTTTGTTGTTAAAACTTCTGAAGCAAGCATATAGCTCACTTTCCAGCCGGAAGTATGAAACATTTTGCCAAAAGAAAAAATACAGAAAGTCTTTTCCCTAAGTTCAGGATGAACAAAAGAACTGTAATGTTCAGTTTCATCATAACAATAAGTATCATATATTTCTTCTGAAATCAAATAAATATCACGGTCTTTGATCAGTTCATAGAGCTGATTCCAGTCTTCTTTTTTCCATATTTTTCCGGTTGGATTCTGGGGAGAGTTGACAATGACTGCTCTTGTCTTTTCAGTAATACAGTCTTTAAACAGATTCCAATCTATGGTAAAATCACCATCAAGATCATAATAAACAGGAATTCCGCCATTCATTACAACAGCGGGTCCGTACGTATAGTAGGAGGGTTGAATAATAATAACTTCATCACCCTGATTAATAATTGATTTAAGAGAAGTATATAAAGCAAAGGTTGCACAGGGTACAATCGTGATTTCCTTTGTGGTAACCGTTATTTGATGAGCTCGTTTTGCATTGAATCTGATAATGCTCTCCATCAGCACAGGATTGCCTGCAAGAGGTTCATAGTGATGCGTGTTGTGTTCAGCAGCTTCCTTTAAAAATACTTTCAGGCGTTCATCAATATCAAAATCGGGAAGCCCCAGAGAAAGATCAAAGCTTCCGTGCCTGGCTGCCAGCTCGGACATTTCTGTAAAAAAGGAATAATGATTAAATCCGTAAATTTCTTTCACTTATTTTGTATTTTTATCAAATATAATAAAATTTTAATATCAAAATTACACTTAAGCTTGTATGTTGGTAGATTTGTAATGAACTGCATATTATTTTGTCCTATTGATTATTAATACTGGGATTCAATAAAAATTGTTATTTTTAAGAAATTTATCTTTTATGAGAAAAATACTTATTCCGTTGTTGGCAATGGCTGTAGTAACCAGTTGTGGAACGGCAAAAATATCTGACGGGAATGCTTCACATCCTGTTTCAACAAAACATAACAAAGCGTTTAACAATGCCTATAAAGAGATTAATGCAGAGGATTTAAAGAAAAACCTTTACGTCATTGCAGCAGACGATATGGAAGGGCGGGATACCGGAAGCAAAGGACAGAAAAAAGCGGGTGAGTATATGATTAATTACTATAAGAATCTGGATATTTCAGCTCCTAAAGCACTAGGCTCTTACTATCAGAAAGTACCGTCTGAATTCATGAAGAAAAGAGGAGGAGGTAACCTTCCGGATTCTGAAAATATTTTAGCTTTTATTGAAGGAAGTGAAAAACCGGACGAGATTGTGGTGGTTTCTGCTCATTATGATCACGTAGGTACCAAAAATGGAGTTGTGTACAATGGAGCAGACGATGACGGAAGTGGAACTGTAGCTGTAATGGAAATTGCAAAAGCATTCCAACAGGCTAAAAAAGCAGGAAAAGGGCCTAAAAGATCTATTCTGTTTCTTCATGTTACAGGAGAGGAACATGGACTTTTCGGTTCAGAATATTATTCCGAAAATCCTGTTTTCCCGTTAGCCAATACCGTGGTTGATCTTAATATTGATATGATCGGACGTGATGATCCTGCCAACAGAGGAAAACAATATGTCTATGTGATTGGTTCTGAAATGTTGAGCTCCCAACTTAAAGTAATCAACGAAGCGGCGAACAAAAGAACCAACAACCTGGAACTGAATTACAAATACGATGACTTGAATGACCCTGAACAATTGTATTACCGTTCGGACCACTATAATTTTGCCAAGCATAATATTCCTGTAGCATTTTTCTTTGATGGTATTCATGAAGATTATCACAAACCAGGTGATGATCCTGAAAAAATTGATTATCAGTTGCTGGAGAAAAGAACCCAGCTTATTTTTACCACTGCATGGGATATTGCCAACAGAGAAGAAAGAATTGTGGTTGACAGAAAATAATTATTAATTTTAATTGGAATGATATTTTTTTAAACCTTGATAAGGTTAAAAAAATATCATTCCTGTAAACTGCCAGCAAAAACATTACCATGAAAACAATAATCCGGGAAGCAAAGCCAGAAGATATCCCACAAATACAGATTGTGAGAAACTCCGTGAAAGAAAACACGCTGTCAGATCCTGGATTGGTTACCGATAAAGATTGTGAGGAATTTCTATTCCAAAGAGGAAAAGGTTGGGTTTGTGAGATGGAAGATCAGATCGTTGGTTTTTCCATTGCAGATCTGAAAGAAAACAATATCTGGGCACTCTTTGTGCATCCGGATTTTGAAAACCTTGGAATAGGCAGGAAACTCCATGATATTATGCTGGACTGGTATTTTGAACAAAATAAAGATTCCGTATGGCTGGGTACTTCACCTGGAACAAGGGCTGAAATCTTTTACAGAAAATCTGGATGGAAGGAAGCTGGAACCCATGGAAAAGGAGAAATCAAGTTTCAAATGATCTCTGAAAACTGGAAAAATAAAAAATTATGATACCAAAACTGAAATCCATCAGACCTTTTATCGGAGCGCAAAACTTTGAGATCAGCAGAAATTTTTACAGAGATATGGGATTTCAAGAAGTGGTTCTGGAATCTAAATTGTCTTTATTTACAAGAGAAGAAATCGGTTTTTATCTCCAGGATTATTATGCAAAAGACTGGGTGGATAATACCATGATCTTTATGGAAGTTGCCAATACTGATGAATTCTGGAAAGAACTTTTGTCTCTGGAGCTTACAAAAAAATATGAAAATGTGAGGCTTACTCCTGTAAGAACAATGGATTGGGGGAAAGAGTGCTTTGTACATGATCCGTCAGGAATATTGTGGCACTTCGGTGAGTTTTTTAAGAAATAAATATGATTTACGCATTTGATACCTATTATTATGAGGATTATGCCAATACCGTGTGTATTGCATTTGAAGACTGGACCTCTGAAAAAGAAGTGGAAGTCTTTATAGAACAGATTCCCGTAAGTTCAGAATATGAAAGCGGGGCTTTTTACAAAAGAGAATTACCCTGTATTTTGAGCCTGCTAAAAAAAATAACATTAAGACCAGAAGACATTATCATTGTTGATGGATATGTCACTTTGGATAATGATGGGAAAATTGGCTTAGGCGGCCATCTTTATGAAGAACTGAAAGAAAAATATCCTATTGTTGGGATTGCAAAGAATGAATTTAGAACTCCTGATTCCCAACGAAGAAATGCAGTTCGTGGAGAAAGTAAAACCCCACTTTTTGTAACAGCGAAAGGAATAGATGTAGATGAAGTTCAATTAAAAGTACAACAGATGCATGGCGATTACAGAATGCCTACGCTGTTGAAAAGATTAGACCAACTAAGCAGAGCATAAATAATAAAGTCTTACAAAAAGTAAGATTTTTTTTGTCTATGAATATACCGATTGGTATATTTTAATTATCTTTGTTATATTCCTTTGTCAATATAAAAAAGGATTTTTTTTAATCAAAAATATACTGATCGGTATGTTGTAAAAAATAAATTCTATGAAAGAAGTATTTATAGTCGCCGCAAAACGAACCCCGGTGGGTGGTTTTATGGGAAGCCTCTCTGGATTTACAGCACCACAGTTGGGAGCTATTGCCATTCAGAACGCTTATGAAGGTATCAATCTATCACCAGAGCATATAGACAGTGTATATATGGGAAATGTGCTAAGCGCAGGACTCGGACAGTCGCCAGCCAGACAGGCTGCGATTTTTGCTAAAATTCCCGTTGATAAAGATGCTACGACAATCAACAAAGTCTGTGCATCCGGAATGAAAGCGGCAATGATCGGGGCTCAGCAGATCCAGCTTGGAATGGAGCATATTGTTATGACGGGAGGAATGGAAAGCATGAGCAACGTTCCGCATTATGTCAAAATCCGTCAGGGGACAAAACTGGGAGATACGAATCTTACTGATGGATTGATTAAAGACGGGCTATGGGATGTCTACAATGATTTCCACATGGGAAGTGCAGCGGAATTAGGCGTGAAAAAATATGGACTTACCAGACAGGAACTTGATGATTATGCCCTTCTCTCATACCAGAGAGCTCAGGAAGCGGCAAAAAACGACAAGATTGGCAACGAATTGATCCCAATATCGATTGAAAGTAAAAAAGGAACTACAATCGTTAGTAAAGACGAAGATATTGATAAACTGATCCCAGAGAAAATTTCCCTTTTGAAACCTGCATTTGAAGCCGACGGAACACTTACAGCAGCCAATTCCAGCAATCTGAATGATGGTGCTGCAGCCCTTTTACTAGCGTCTTCTGAAGCAATAGAGCAACATAATTTAAAACCACTGGCAAAAATAATAGCCTATGCAGATGCCGCTCAGGCACCGGAATGGTTTACCACTTCACCTTCCATCGCTATTCAGAAATTGTTGAAACAAACAGGTCTCAATCTGTCAGATATCGACTTTTTTGAAATTAATGAAGCGTATTCTTCAGTAATTCTATCCAATCAAAAAATTCTGGATTATGATATCAGCAAGGTAAATGTATACGGAGGAGCAGTTGCATTGGGACATCCGATCGGTGCTTCGGGAGCAAGAATTATAACCACTTTAGTGAATGTTTTAAACCAGGAAAAAGGGAAGTATGGAATTGCTGCCATCTGTAATGGAGGAGGAGGCGCTTCCGCAGTTCTTATCGAAAATATAGACTAAAAGGGATAAATTACCTTAGATTTCAATTATTATATTAAAAAAGATCTTTCTTAAAGTTAAATTTGAGAAGGATCTTTTGCGTTGGTAACAGATTGATTATCCATTGGTAAAGCAGAATATTCAATGAGTTCAGACGAAATTTAAGACTCTATTTTTATTAAGCTGACAAATATCATTACATTGTTATTTTTATTCATTCTAAATAAATATAAATTTGTCCCAAGAAATTGAACAAAGAAAATGAAAAAAATAACTACTCTTTCTGGTATTGTACTTGCATCCCTGACGAATGCGCAGCTGCAATATTGTATGCCAACCTTTCAGTACGGAGCTGACAGCAACATGATCAGTAATGTAACTTTCGGAACGATTAATAATTCCTCATCCATTCAATCCTCCAATGCACAAATTTATGAGAACTTTACAGCAATATCTACAGACCTGCAGCTGGGAAATTCCTATCCGATATCTGTGAAAGGGCCATCCAGTACATTTCCAAGTGATGTAGTTGTTTTTATAGACTTTAATCAGAACGGAAATTTTGATGATGCAGGAGAGAGCTTTTATATCGGAAGACTTGATGCCGCTAATCCGGCCAATGCTTTTACAGTCAATAATACCATAGTAATCCCGGTCAATGCTGCCATCGGAAGTACAAGAATGAGAGTTCTTAAAAATACCAATGTTCAGGCCTATTCAAATCCTGCTGCTCCGAACTCTATCAGTTCAGCTTGTGACAGTAGCTTAAGAGCAGGGCAGACGGAAGATTATACGGTTAATATCATAGGAAATACGGCCAGTTTCCCGGCTCCTTACTGTGGTACTGAAAATATTACAAGCCTGACCGTGAGTGAGATAAGTACAGTAGAATTTGCCGGAGTTGTTAGAAACAGTGCACTTGACGGCAATTCTGATGTTCTTGAAAACTTTACAGCAACAGTGTTCAATGTGAACCGTGGAAATACTTATCCTATAAGTGTGACAGGTGGTACCCATGGCCAGACTACCGTATCTGCCTATGCTTATATTGATTTTAACCATAATAATCAGTTTGATGCTGATGAACAATTTAATCTGGGCTATCTGGATAATTCCAATCCGGTTTCCGGTCATGAGTCCGGGGTGATAACAGGTAATATCACCATACCGGCAGGAGCGCAGTTGGGAGAAACCCGTTTCAGACTGGTAAAAGCCTATGAATCCAATTCCTGGATGGGAGCTTTGAAGAATCTTCCGTGTCCTTCAGATTGGTTTATCGGTCAGGCAGAGGATTATACTTTAAATATTCAGCCTGAAAGTCTTTCAACATCAGAAGTTTCCAAAGAGTTACTAGCCCAGATGAACATATATCCGAACCCTACATCAGGTTCAGTGGCAATCAAGATGAAGGAAGGATTGGAGAAATACGAGATTTACAATATGTCCGGACAAAAGATGCTGGAAGGGAATTCGATGACGATTTCAATGGACCGGTTTGTTCCAGGAACTTACTTGATCAAAATTCATACAAAAAATCAGAAAACAGCTACAGAAAAGATTATTAAAAAATAGACACATCATATCTAAATCATATCCATATCAATTTTTGTTTTTTAATCGACAGGTCTTTTACCTGTCGGTTTTTTATTTGCTGTTTTTAAGCTTTTATATTACGATTCAGATCCCAGTAAATCCATCAAATCCTGCTTAGACAATCCCTGAAGTTTTTTTCCGTCAGTGGCAAGCAGATTCTGAGCCAGCTGTTTTTTCTTTTTCTGCAGCGTAAGAATTTTTTCTTCTACAGTATTGGAGCATATCATCCTTACCGCAATTACATTTTTGGTTTGTCCTATACGGTAACTTCGGTCAATAGCCTGGTTTTCAGCTGCAGGATTCCACCATGGATCTACAAGGTAAATATAATCTGCCTTCGTAAGATTGAGGCCCACGCCTCCAGCTTTTAAGCTAATCAAAAATACACGAATGTCTTCATTGTTTTGAAAATGAGTGACCTTTTCCCCTCTGTCTTTCGTTTGACCTGTTAAATATTCAAACTGAATATTGTGGCGTTCCAGTTCTGTCTTTATGAGGTCCAGCATACCCACAAACTGTGAGAAAACAAGGATTTTATGATCTTTGGATTTTCCGAGGATCTGTTCCATCAGAATTTCGATTTTAACGGCATTTTCACCGGAGTATCCCTCTTTCATCAGAACAGGGGAATTACAGATCTGTCTCAGCCTCGTAAGGCCTGTAAGAACATGCATACTTTTCTTGTTCAGATCATCGTCATCATTGGCGGCAATAAATTCTCGAAGTTCCTTTTCATAAGCATCATAAATTTTGCGCTGTTCCGTATTCATTTCACAGTAGATTACTGTTTCAGTTTTCTGCGGAAGTTCTTTGGCAACCTGTTTCTTAGTTCTTCTGAGGATAAATGGCTTTATCTTTTGCTGAAGCTCTATGGCACGTTTGCTGTACTCAAATTTATCAATAGGGATAGCATAAATGTCTTTAAAATACTGTTTGCTTCCCAACAATCCGGGACAGGCAAAAGAAAGCTGACTGTAAAGATCAAAAGTGCTGTTTTCAACGGGCGTCCCCGTTAGTACGATTCTGTTTCTTGATTGAAGCAGACGTGCCGCTTTATACCTTTCTGAATTAGGATTTTTAATCACCTGTGATTCATCCAGAAACACATAATTGAAATTAAGCTTTTTCAAAAATTGAATGTCCGAAAGTAGCATTCCGTAAGTGGTAAGAACTACTTCGTAATCAGGCATATGAGCGGTTGTTTTTGGACGGTCTGCACCATAATGAAGCAGAACTTTTATGGAAGGTGCAAATCTGCTGATCTCTTCCTGCCAGTTGAAAATCAGGGAAGTAGGAACGACAATAAGATTCGTGGCGTGTCCCCGTTTTTCCCTCTGCGAAAGGATAAAAGCAATGATCTGAATGGTTTTTCCAAGCCCCATATCATCTGCCAGACATCCTCCGAAGTTGAAACTGTCAAGAAAATTAAGCCAGTTGAGTCCGTCATGCTGATAATCTCTCAGCTCAGCATTCAGCTCAGCAGGAACAGTCGTTTCCGGGATGTCTTTTACTTTTGAAAACTTTGTAGAATAGGAGGTGAGTTCTTCCTGAATCTCCTTGCTCAGAATTTCTTTTTCAAACAGTGACGTTACCTCCGAAAAATTGATTTTCGGAATCTTTAAAAGCTCTTCATCAATTTCTCCTGCTCTGAAATAAGCAGCTATCTTTTCCATCCATTCTTCGGGAAGAATTCCCATGCTGCCATCATCCAGCTGGACAAATTTACTCTTATTCCGGATGGCCCGGTGAAGCTGTTTCAGAGAAGCTTCTTTGGGACCAAATCCTACTTTCAGTTTAGCGTTAAACCAATCCAGTCCGCTGGTAATCTGAATATTGATTTTTGCCCGGTGAGGGTTTAATTTATTGTTTTTTAATTCGTTAAAACCAAGTATGATGATTCCTTCATTTCTCCAGGTCTCAAATGCTTCAAGAAACCAGTTGTTATCCAGGAACTTATCCCTGTGGAGATAAAAATACTGATAGCCGTCCATCTGGTCTTCAAAATCAGGGTGCTGCTGCATCACCAAAGAAGTAAAGCGGGCTTCGGCTGATTCATTTCTTTCTATTTTAAATGGATTTCCATTCTGATCGGTATCAAAAATCTGCTTCCTGGAATAGACCGGGACTTCCACATCACCATATTTCATAACGGGAGTAATTCCTATATAATTTTCCTGCTGACGGAGATAAATGACTTTTTCAGTCTGATAATTCTTGTCTTCAAGTTGTACTTTTGTTGCAGGTCGTATATAATTGTAATTGATATTAATACGTTCTTCTAAAGAAGAGAGAATGTCCTGCATAAATGCTTCATATTTTGAAGAATGAACCAGTAATATTTCATTATGAGCCCTAAAGAACCGGATGATTCTGAGCATGTCAGGATCGTCTACAAAGTTGAAAACGTTACGGTTATAAACAAAATAATCATTTCTGAGAACAATATTTTTAAAGGGAAGAGCAATGTCATTAAACAACAGTTCTCCGGTGATTTCAAAAAACGGATCTTTCTTAAATACAAATAATTGAACCTCTGCATCTAAAGTGTTTAATTCAATATGGGAAAGTGACTTTGCGGAAACGGTTTCTGCGATTTCCCGGTCATGATAATAGACTTCCAGCTCCAGAGGATTCTTTACAATGAGCTTTAAAGCTTCCAGTTCTGAAGGATTATAATCTTCATTGTAATTATTCTGAAAAGAAGAGATAGCAGTGTAAAATTTAATATCTGCAGGTTTCTCCGCTTTCCATATGAGCTGCATGGCATCTACGGGAGTGACCGGATTTTTGATTTTTCCTGATTGCGTTATCTCTGCCTCCATAAGAGAGAAGGTCATGTGATTGTAATAACGGTGTTTACCGATAACCATTATTTGCTTTTTACCCGATTCCAATACTGCCAACTCATCCAGTTTAGAAGGAAGCTGAGGAAGTAGATCTCCTGTCAGCATTACATCATCTACAGGAAGTATTTCCTTGATTTTGGGCAATATCTGAATTTGGCCATCTTTGTATTCCAATTCAAAATACTGATCCAGATCCGGCTCGTTTTCCAGACCATATCCTCTGGCTTTAGGGAGAAATATTTTCTTGCGTAGTGTTTCATCAAAAAACAATCGATAATTTTTATCTTCAATAATGCAGTGAATAATCTCTGCCTGATGAGTACAAAGCTGTTTTTTTTCATGGTCACAGGTGCAGGAACAGAGTAATGAACTGTTGATTTTGCTGATACTGACCACCGGAAAATCCTGCAGTGAAGATTGTTTTGTAAATATTCCTGTATTGTTTTCAATAGCAACAGGATAGATTTCACGAAAATCCCTGATCCCGATAAATGCACTGTCTGAGGTATGTTTCAGCAGGTCATATACGGAAAGTGTACTGATATTGATGTTGTCAAGAATATATTCTGCCATAAAAATAGATCGGGACAAACTTACAAAAAACAAATATATTGAAGAATCCGTTTTGGCTACACCTTACCCCATTTTGGCAACTCGGGCGTTTGTTGTAATGCAGAACTTTGTCCTGTAATTTTAAACCAAGAAAAATGAAAACAATTTTTATAACAGGTGCTTCTACAGGATTAGGAAAAGCAGCTGCCCAATTATTTCAAAACAACGGATGGAAAGTAATCGCCACTATGAGAAACCCTGAAGCAGCAGCTGATCTTGCCGCTTTGGAGAATGTAACTCTACTTCCGCTGGATGTTACCAATCCGGAACAGATTAAGTCTACTGTAAAGCAGGCTCTTGAACTTGGAGACATCGATGTGGTGTATAATAACGCAGGATATGGCCTTATAGGACCTTTGGAAGCGCTTTCTGATGATCAGATCGTCAAACAGCTTGACACGAATTTATTAGGGGTTATACGCGTTACACAGGCATTTATTCCTTACTTCAGAGAACAGAAAAGAGGAATGTTCATTTCTACAACGTCTATAGGAGGACTGGTAGCATTCCCATTGGGTTCTACTTATCACGCGACCAAGTGGGCGCTTGAAGGGTGGAGTGAAAGCTTAGCTTTTGAGCTTAATACTTTGGGAATTGATATTAAAACGGTGTCTCCCGGAGGAATCAAGACGGATTTTGTAAGCCGTTCTCTGGACTCAGCATCCAGTCCTGCTTATGAAGACATGACGAATTCTCTGTTTTCTAAAATGGAAGGGATGATGGAAGCGGCTTCTACACCGGAACAGATTGCAGCAGTAGTCTATGAGGCTGCAACAGATGGTAAAAAACAACTGAGATATGTGGCCGGAGAAGATGCTAAAGCCATCTATGCACAGCGTCTTGAACTAGGTGATGAAGCATTCAGAGAGCAGTTCGGAAAACAGTTTATGTAATCAGATTTTTGAAAGACAGTATAAAGTAAATTACATTTGTACTGTCTTTTTACTCCAATAATTTATAATTTTATATCATGGAAAAGAAAGATAATATTCCACTGAAGATCTCATCCATATCAGAATTACACGATATGTTGCAGCTGCCCAAGCCACTTCATCCGTTGGTAAGCCTTGTGGATAATACGAAAATGAGCATCAGAAAAGATATGCTGAAGAGAAGCTTTATCCTGAATTTTTATAAGATCTCATATAAATATTCCACGGTCGGGAAAATGGGTTACGGACAGGGATATTATGACTTCAATGAGGGAGGAATGATGTTTACGGCTCCCGGTCAGGTTCTTTCTACTGATGAGAATGCAGAATACTGCGGGTATACTTTGCTGGTACATCCGGATTTCATCAGAAGTTATCCTTTGGCAAAGAATATCAAAAACTTCGGTTTCTTTTCTTATGATACGAATGAAGCACTGCACTTGTCTGATCAGGAAAAGACAACGATAACAGGCTTGTTGGATAATATTGGAAATGAATTAAATACAGCTATTGATGAAGTGAGTCAGGACGTTATTGTTTCTTATATTGATGTGCTTCTCAATTACAGCAACCGTTTTTATAAAAGACAGTTTATCACCAGAAAGGCGGTTAATAATGATGTACTGGCTAAAATGGATATAGTGCTGGAAAAGTATTTTAACGAGCAGGAAACCTTAAATAAGGGGCTTCCTACGGTAGAATTTCTGGCCTCCACACTCAATCTGTCACCCCATTATCTGAGTGATATGCTTCGTAACCTTACCGGATTAAATGCCCAGCAGCATATTCACGAAAAACTGATTGAAAAGGCGAAAGAATATCTTACTACCACAGGTTTTTCTGTATCTGAAGTAGCGTATGCTCTTGGATTTGAACATCCGCAGTCTTTCAATAAGCTGTTTAAAAAGAAAACCGATAAAACACCTCTGAGTTACAGACAGTCTTTCAACTAAATAAATAAAAAACACCTGGTTCAAATATCAGGTGTTTTTTTATTGTATACTTTTTAGCCAACACGTTGCTTTTCTTTGATCAAAGCTTCAATTTTGCTTTTTGCAGCTGCCCATTCATCATTCAAAATACTGTAATAAGCGGCATTTCTTGTAGTACCATCGCTGAGAACTTTGTCTTTACGTAAAATACCTTCAAATACACCACCGATTTTTTCGATCGCTTTTCGTGATCTGAAATTATCGTCTTTCGTTTTCAACTGTACCCTGTTTGTTTTCAGTACATTAAAGCAGAAGGTGAGGAGCAGTAATTTGCATTCAAGATTGATGGCTGTTCCCCAGAACTCTTTGGTGATCCATGTCCATCCGATTTCCAGTTTTCTGTCTGCCGGATATATTTCAAAAAAGCGTGTGGAACCAATCAGTTTTCCGGTTTCTTTATGTCGTATTACAAATGGATATTGATTTCCGGTTTCTCTTTCTGATAAGGCGAATTCATACGTTTTATAAAACCGGGTTTCTTCAGAACAATCGGTAGGAATCAGTTCCCAGAGTTCTTTATCTGAAGCAGCAGCATATAATTCTTCAAAATGCTCTTTTTCAAGGGGAATTAATTCAACAGTTTCTCCTTCCAAAATAGTTGGATAGACGATCCATTTTTCTTTCATGGCTCATTTTTTATACAACGAAATTAATAAAAAATGAAAATCTGTATTCAAAAAACAAAGTGATTTTCCATCATAAGGAGATCCACATTTCCATTATTGGTTAAAATGGAACATAAAAATGACAAAAATGAGCTACATTTTAATAGCGCAGCGTGTCTAAATTTGCAAAAAGGATTTTTATTACCCTGTTATAATGAACGAGACTCAATCTTTTAATGCAAAAATGCCGACCGCCTGTTTTTTACTATTCTTTGCCCACGGGCTTGTTTTTTCTTCCTGGGCGAGCCGGATTCCTATCATTAAAACTGCTCTTTCCATTACTGAAGCCCAGTTGGGAACACTTTTGCTTCTGATGCCGATAGGACAGCTGTCGACGATGGTTCTGGCCGGAAAACTGATCAGTATTTACGGAAGCAGCGGTATTATTAAAAGATGCTTTATGCTGTATCCTTTTTTTCTTCTCTTAATTGGTTTATCACCTTCTTACTGGACTTTAGGGGCCGTTCTGTTTTTTTTCGGTGTGTCCGGGAATATATGCAATATTGCCATCAATACACAGGCAATTGAGATAGAATCTATCACGAAAAGAACTCTTCTTTCTTCCTATCACGGTGCATGGTGTTTTGCAGGGCTTACGGGGGCAGTCATAGGTTTACTGATGATTAATCTCCATGTAGGAACTTTTTACCATTTTGCTGTTATTTTCATTCTGGTAGGAATACTTTGGTTTTACAGTACAAAAAATCTGACCAATATTATTCATAAAGCAGAACCGCAGACCCGTTCAATTTTCAAAGCAGTGAATCCTACACTGATTGGTTTGGGAATTATAGGCTTTCTGAGTATGGCGATTGAAGGAGCGATGTTCGACTGGAGCGGGGTTTATTTTCAAACTATAGTTAAAGCACCTGAAAACCTTGTCATACTGGGGTATACGAGTTTTATCTTAATGATGACTTTAGGTCGTTTTATCGGGAATAAAATCATTGAAAAGTATGGGAAAAAGATCGTTTTGCAGTGTTGTGGACTGCTGATGAGCAGCGGACTTTTTCTAAGTGTTTTCTTTCCGGAACTGTGGATCTGCATCATTGCTTTTATGATCATTGGCCTCGGAAGTTCCCTGAGTGTGCCTTCCGTTTACAGTACAGTAGGAAAAGTGAGTACAGTAGCTCCTAGTATTGCTTTATCATTTGTTTCCAGCATATCATTTTTAGGATTTCTGATGGGGCCGCCTCTTATCGGATATATTGCAGAAAGTTTTGATCTCAGGTACTCATATGGTCTTTTTGCCTGCTTTGGGATTTTACTGGCGATTATGGCGGGTCAGATGAAAGTCTTCAGGAAATCATAATCAATTTCTTTTTAAGGGGTTTTTGACATCTTTTAAGCATTTTTTGACATGTTCTGGCTCATGATTGTTACCTAATCTTGCATTGTAAAATACTTTTTATCTTTATTAAAAATTTCCTTTTATGAAGCCGGTCTCAGGAATTGTATCAGAATCTGTTATTGACCATTCTTTTTCCGTAAAACGATTGGAAGATGATCTTCCGTATTTCGTGGATTTTGTGAGGCTTAATTATCATCACATTGTAATGATTGAAAAAGGTAAAGGAGTACTGGTGATAGATGAGCGCTCTTTTGATATCACAGATCAGAAAATTTTTTTACTCTCAAAAGGCCAGATCTGCAGATTTGAAAATGATGCTGAAGTCTGTGGCTATCATATTTCCTTTGGCGATTGTTTCTGGGAAAGAGTTCCTTCCAGTGCCAGCAATTGCAAGGCTGTTCTGTTTAATAATGCTGCTGCGAATCAAAAACTTATACCGGACCAAGTTGAAACAGATGAATTTTTAAACTTATGTAAAAACTTATTGACGGAATACAAAGCAACATCTTATACCAATCAAATGGATGTACTGGCGGCCTATTTAAAAATCATGATGATCAAGCTGGCGAATGTAAAAATGGTAAAAGAGGATACTTTTGACAGTCAGGATTATATCATTTACCGCAAGTTTATGGAATTGCTGAGCAGTCAGTATCATAGCCTTCACGCCGTGAATGATTATTCGGAAAGATTGAATATTACGCCAAGAAGGTTAAGTGAATTGTGTAAACGGTGTTCTGATAAAAGTGCTAAAGAAATCATCAACGGACAGATTATAGCAGAGGCAAAAAGACTTCTTCAGTTCAGTTCCCATTCTGTAAAAGAGATTGCTTATCAGCTTCATTTCGGTACATCGGAACAGTTCAGCCACTTCTTTAAAAAAAATACGGAAATATCTCCGGCAAACTATCGCAGTAAGTTCATTCATATCGGAATATAATTTCGACGGAAATTTTGACATCTTATCGGCATTTATTGATATTCCGAAGCATTTCTAATCAGGATATCTTTGGATAAAATTATATAAAGATATGTCAGTACATCGTATGAAAGAAGTTGCGGGAATCATCATCCCGGACAGTAAAATTGCAACAGAAGCCACAGAACTTCTATTGGAACACGGAACAGAATTTATCTACAATCACTCTATGCGTGTTTTTCTATTTTCTTCCTTAAATGCAAAACGTGAAAACAAAACGCATGACTCGGAACTATTGTATGTAGCATCCGTATTTCACGATCTGGGGCTTGTTTCTCATTACAGCAGCCCGGATCTGAGATTTGAAGTAGACGGAGCCAATGCAGCCAGAGACTTTTTGAAGGGTCATGGTATTGCTCAGGATAAACTTCAGCTCGTTTGGGACACCATTGCCCTTCACACTACCATTGGAATTGCGGAACATAAAGAAAATGAGGTTGCTTTAATGTATTCGGGAGTGGGATTGGATGTGATGGGCGAAGGCTATGAAAACCTGAGTGCGGAACATCGGGAAGAGATTATCAGAGCTTTTCCGAGAAAGGATTTCAAAAAGAAGATCATTCCTACATTTTTCGGTGGTTTTGAACATAAAACCGAAACTACTTTCGGAAATATAAAAGCAGATGTATGTGCCTTCATGATCCCAAATTTTGAAAGGAAAAACTTCTGCGACTGTATTTTACATTCTCCATGGTCTGAATAGGAAAATAGCTCTTTCAAAAAATAAACAGCCCCGGACATTCTTAGATGATCAGGGCTGTTATGGTTTATATCCAGTTTTCTATAAGATGAAGCCAGAGTGCTTTTTCTTTATCAAGCAGAAATACCGCAGATGATTTTCTCTTAGTCAGGACTTCTCCAGTGACCTGTGTTTCAATATAGGTAGCAAGTCCGTGATGCGCAGAATGATTCACTTCAATATTTTCAACCTGAAGACTTCGCCCAGGAAATTTTCCAAATACAGTCGGAAGCCATTCTTCAAGCATAGATAGGGTAACAGTATCTCCGTTTCCATTAATCATTTTAAAATCTTGTGAAAATCCGGCTAATAATTCTTGATAAAGACTTTCCTGATTTTCGGCTTTCCCCTGAAACCATTTTTCGATATTCCCGTGGAATTCTTCTATTTCGCAAATGATCTTTTCTGTATTATTCATAATTAAATGTATTATATCTTTTGATTTAAACTTATCTTTTAATTAATAATTTTGCTTAATCTGTTTCGTGCCCAGAGCCCAGCCAGCTGAAAAATACCTATTATTCCTACAGCGGCTGCAAAGGCTTCTGTAAACCCCAGAATTGGGATCAGATTAAAGAACAGCGTACCAATAACAGCTCCTCCGGTAACGCTCCCAATCTGAATACCAATACTTACCAAGCCTGAAGCCTGCCCGGCTTTATCTTTTGAAACCAGGGAAATGGCCGTCCGCATCATGACCGGCATAATCGTACCATGTCCAAATCCGGCAATAAACAATGTCAGATGAGTCACAAATGAGGGTTTGTGCTGAAAATAAAAAACAGCTGCACTTATCAGAAATCCTGTCATTAACAATCCTAATCCTATATAGATCATTTTGGATGCGTTTAATTGTACTCTGGAAGTAACCAAAGGTGCCAGAAAAAAAGCGAGACCATAAGGAATGATGGCAAATCCTGTCTGCATTGAATTTTGATGAAGAAACTGCTGAAGATAATAAGGATAGCAAATAAATAAACCAGCTGTGAAATTATAAAAGAAAATAATCAGAAGACTTAATGCGAAAGGTTTCTGCTGCAATAAAGCCGGCTCTATAAGTATGGGGCGATTATCTTTGAGCTGTTTCTTCTCGTGTTTTAAAAATAAAATTATTAATACGATTCCGGTGACAAATATTCCGAAAATCCACCATGCCCATTCGAATTTCTGGCCGAAAATAAGAGGGCAGATGAGAAAAAGTAAGGCAATAACTAATAATAAAGCTCCCACAAAATCAATACCTGTTTGTTCTTTCGGGTTACTGTTGCCCATAGTAAAATGAATGCCCAGAATACAGATAATGGTAATTGGCACATTGACAAGAAACACCATTTCCCAGGAAAAATTTCCCCAATGCATGCTTAAAAGAATTCCGCCAAATAACTGTCCGATCACCGAAGCAAGACCAAATACCGAGCTGAAAATACTTACGGCCTTAGGCTGTTCCTGACTGTTGAAAAGGTCTTTTATAGAAGCCAGTACCTGTGGAGCAAGCAATGATGCACCAACACCCTGAAACAATCTGAAAATAATTAACCATGTAACATCCGGAGAAAAAGCGCAGGCAAGAGAGGAAAACAGAAAAGTATACAATCCTGCTATAAATATCTTTTTACGTCCGTAAATATCACCCAGGCGTCCGCCACACACGACAAGTGCGGCATAGGTGAGTCCATAAATGGCGATAACCATCTGAAGCTGATGATCACTGGCGTTCAGTGATTTTTTGATGGAAGGCAGAGCCATATTAACAATAAAATAATCCAGTGGTGATAGAAAAGCACCTGCAATCAGAAAGTTGAGTGCCTGCCACCGTTTCGGATGTACGTTCATATTTTTTTTAAGCAAAATTACCTCCTTTGTGTTCTGTTAAAATTGTACTTTTGGAGGAAAATACAGTGTGTCATGAAAGGATTGCCTCTTGAAGAGATTGATGTGAGAAAATTAGAACTGAAAGAAGAGATTGTACTTAAAACAAACACTTTTCTCTCATTCGTTTATATTGTGAAGGGAAAAGGATCGCTTACTTATGATGGGCGAAACATTAATTTTTCGCAGGGCAAGCTCTTTATTATTCCACAAAAGGAGGTCTATCGTTTTGAAAGTGAGTCTGCCCAGCTTATTACAATTCAATGCCCGGTGGAGTTTATTGATAAAATCCGTTTGGAAGCGGACCGTATTGAAAGCTGTGAGAATTTACATAAACTACAATACATCAGCCATAATTATCATGCAAGAGCAGGCTGTGTCTTCAGAGATAAAAATGATGAGCACTTTGCAGAAACCCTTATTCTGCAAATTGCAAATGAATTCAAAAATAAGGCGGAAGATTATCTAATTATCCGCAACTGCATGTCGATCCTTCTGAATCTGATTGCCCGAAATATCATTCAGAGTGAAACTTCAGATCTGCAGGAAAACCGGAAAGCTTTCTCCATCATGAAAATCATTGCATATATTCAGCAACATATAAAAGACCGTGAGAAAACCGGAATTCAGACTATTGCCGGTCATTTTGGGATTTCCGGGAATTATTTCGGAGAATATTTTAAACAGCAGACAGGAATTTCTTATCAGGATTATCTGCTGGACTATAGATTAAAACTGGTGGAAACCTATTTAAAATACAGTAGTGTCAGACTAAGTGAGATTGCCTACGAGCTCCAGTTCAGCGATGAAAGCCACCTTTCCAAACTGTTCAAGAAATACAGAGGAGTAACTCCCGGAGAATACAGGAAAAGTTTCAAGTAAATATCTTTTTATAAGAAGGCTTTTTTTATTAGGTTAAGATTTGATTTTAAAAAATATAAAGTTAACTATATAGTTGACTTTATATTTTTATATATTTACTGCAAATATATTTCAGATGGATTTTGACTTTATTAAAGAATTAGGGTATAAAGCGTTGGATAGCAGACTGAAGAGGATCAGTGACCGCATGTCTCATGATGTGCGGAAGTTTTATAAAGAATTCGGAATTGATGTGGAACCCAATTGGTATCTGGTTTTTATGTTGCTGCAAAAAAAAGGCGAAATTTCTATTACCGATATCGCTGAGCCTTTGGGCTATTCACATCCATCCGTTGTGGCTATCGTCAAAAAAATGAGCGAAAGCGGTTATCTCATCATCAAAAAAGATAGTGTAGATAAGCGAAAGCAGATCGTTTCATTATCTCCCAAAGCCATTGATATGCTTCCTCAGCTGAAGCAGATCTGGGACAGTTGTGAAAAAGCAATTCTGAAGGTATTATCAGAAGATCTGTCGATTTTAACGTATCTGGATGATATTGATCAGGAATTAAAAAATGAATCTTTTCATCACAGATTTAAACAGGAATATTTAAAATCAATTCAATCATGAAAGCATTACTTCTCATTACAGCATTTCTTTTTTCCACGAATTTGATTTCGGCAACAGAAACGAAAATCATGATCAGAGCCAAAGCAAGAGATGCAAAGTTTATCGGAACTTCATTGGGCGGCGCTCATATTATCATCAGAAACAAGCTTAATCAAAGGATTCTGGCAGAAGGAAACACTACCGGAAGCACGGGAAACACAGATCTGATTATGAAAACGCCCAAAGTAAGAGGAAACTCCATTGCAGATGAACAGACAGGAGGTTTTATGGCTGCCATAGATATTGATGAACCTACATTTGTGAATATAGAAGTAATTTCTCCTTTGAACAGCAAGCAGACTCAGGCGGTAGTAAGTACAGAGCTATGGCTGATTCCCGGGAAACATATTCTGGGAGAGGGAATTATCCTTGAGATTCCGGGGTATATTATTGATATTCTGAAACCCAGAACCCATCAGTATATTGCACTGAAAAGTATTAAAGATAAACCTTTCCTGTTTCAGGCCAATATTGTGATGATGTGCGGATGTGTTATTGATAAAGGAGGCGTATGGAATTCTGATGAAATAGAAGTGAAAGGAATCCTGAAGAAAGACGGAAAATTTGTGAAAAATGTAGAGATGTCTTTAGTTTCAACCAATCTGTTTGAAGGAGATCATATCATCAGTTCGCCGGGAAACTATGAGCTTGTTCTGTATGCCTATCATGAAAAAACAGGAAATACAGGCGTGGATAAGGTCAATTATGTAGTTTTCGAATAAATGAAACTCAATATATGGGAATGAAAAGAGACTTCCGAAAAGTCTCTTTTTTTATGCAGAACAAATTATAAAACCTGAAGCTCTTTAAATACTTCTATAATGGCTTCAATAAGTCCTTTATCTACATTTTTTTCGGAAGCAGCATCGGGGAGAAGAGCTCTTAAGTCACCGTGATCATCACGCTCGATAACGACTTCAGTTCCATCTACGTCTACATACAGTTTATATCCGTAAGAGAATGTAGCCAGCTTTCCATTGAAAAGCAGTTCTTTGCCCTTATAAGTTACCGGTACTTCAAATTCTTCCATGCGTAAGCTTCTATTATAATTGGAGCAAATGTCGGAAAATTTTAATTCATATCATCATATAAACTGTAATGATAAAGCCAGATCATGCAAATTATTAAAAATATTAATGGAGTAAATCTGTATATTTATCCTTAGTTATGGAGTCATTCCCAAGCAGGAATGATCAATGAATTTGAATTAAGCAATTATGAAAGATACAATCACCATTTTCTGGTTCAGGCGTGACCTGAGATTGGAAGACAATATCGGACTTCACCACGCTCTGCAGTCTGATGCACCGGTACTACCCATTTTTATATTTGATACTGATATTCTCGGCAAGCTGGAAGATAAAGAAGACCGCAGGGTTGATTATATCCATCAGGCTTTGGCGGATCTCAATGTTTCATTAAAAAAGTATCATTCAAAAATCAATACCTATCATGGTAAGCCTATCGAAATATTCAGGAAATTGTCTGAAGAATACACTATCAGAAGTGTTTTCTGCAACAGAGATTATGAACCTCAGGCGATTGAAAGAGATAAGGAAATCTATTATTTTTTCAAAGAAAAGAATATTCCTTTTAAGGCCAGTAAAGATCAGGTGATTTTTGATAAGGATCAGATTGTTAAAAAAGACGGTTCGCCTTACACGGTTTACACTCCTTTTGCCAAAAAGTGGCGGGAAGCCTTAACTCCTGAGCATTATCAATCTGTTGAATTGGATTTTAAGAACCTCTTTCAACAGAAATATTCTGAGATTGTGGCATTAAAGGAAATAGGTTTCAAAAAAACAGATTTTGATTTTAAAAAACCGGTTCTGGAGGCGTCTATTATTGATGATTACGATAAGTACCGTGATTTTCCGGCATTACAGCATACCACACAGCTCGGAATAGCTCTACGATTCGGAACTATCAGTATCAGGAAATGTGTGGAATTTGCACTGAAACATAATGATGTATGGCTTTCAGAGCTGATCTGGCGTGAATTTTTTATGCAGATTTTATATCATTTCCCGCAGGTGGTTCATCAGTCTTTTAAAAAGCAGTATGATAATATCCACTGGCGGAATAATGAAAAAGAGTTTAAGCACTGGTGTGAAGGAACCACAGGGTATCCGATTGTAGATGCCGGAATGAGGGAACTGAATGAGACAGGCTATATGCATAACCGGGTAAGAATGATTGTAGCGAGCTTTTTATGCAAACATCTGTTGATCGACTGGCGTTGGGGGGAAGCGTATTTTGCATTAAAACTGAATGATTATGACCTGTCTGCCAACAATGGAAACTGGCAGTGGGCTGCAGGCTCGGGATGTGATGCAGCACCTTATTTCAGGGTTTTTAATCCAACGGCTCAGACAGAAAAATTTGATAAAGACTTAGTGTACATCAAAAAGTGGCTCCCTGAATGGAATACACCAGCATATCCATCACCCATTGTAGAACACACCTTTGCCCGCGAAAGAGCTTTATCAGAATATAAGAAAGCATTAACATAAATAATGTGATATGAAAAATGCCCGGTAACAAAATGTCACCGGGCATCAACCAATTGATATTTAATATGAAAAGTTACTTGCTAAAGTAACAGGATCATCAGATTGTTTTCAGATACAGCTCCTGTAATTCCTGCGCTGTAAATGCTTTGGAAGGTAAATTCTGGACAAGTTCTCCCTGTTTCATAATACCGATATTGGTAGCAACACTTACCGCATTGAAAATATCATGAGTTGCCATTAAAACCGTTCTGCCTTCTTTACCCAGCTGTCTTACAATTTCTGTAAATTCTGCAGTAGCAATCGGATCCAGCCCGCTGGTAGGCTCATCCAGTAGCAGTACTTTTGCATCTTTGGCCAGAGCAATGGCAATTCCAACTTTCTGGCGCATCCCTTTGGAATAACCGCCCAATGCTTTATGATGGGCGGTTTCCTGCAAACCGGTACGTTTAAGGAGCGCAGACAGTTCATCTTTCTGGTAATCAAAACCTGCGATTTTGGAGAAAAAATCAAGGTTTTCTATTCCTGTAAGGTTAGGATATAAAAGAACGGTTTCAGGAATGTAAGCCAGGTGTTTTTTTATCTTTTGCGGTTCTTCTTTTACAGAAATGTCATTAATAAAAGCATCTCCGGAAGTTGCTTTAATGAGTCCCAGAAGAATATTGATGGTTGTACTTTTTCCTGCTCCGTTTTGTCCGAGCAGCGCAAAAATTTCTCCTTTTTTTACTTCCAGATTAAGAGAATGAAGTGCGGTGAAATCGTTGTATTTTTTATGCAGGTTGACTGTTTTTAACATAGTTTTCTGTATTTGTATTGTGAAAGAATGATGAATAAAGCAATGAAGATGAGGTAGGGAAGAAGTATCTGTATCCATTTGATAGAGGAAGAGAATTTGAAAACCTCTATCGTTTGTTGTGCCCAGTTGACAGATTCCGCACTCTTACCTGAGAAAATAAGAGGGTAGAAGAACAATCTTTTTTTCTCATGGAATTTTTTGAGCGATGAAGCATACTGTAAGTGATTCTGCAGATCAGATTTTGCCAGATGACTTTCTACAAGCTGAGTATGTAGATTGGGAAGGAAATAACCTAAATAGGTTGCTGCTTTATTCCGTTTTTGCATTTTTTCTGTATACTGTTCTGATGATTTTGCAGATTCAAGATCTCCCATATGCTGCATGGCATAATACCAGGTCCAGGTGAATGCATCATTTTCTTCTACAGTGAAATTGCTGTATTGTGGATAGGCTTTGTAAAACTTTTCCATGGTAGGACGTTTGGCTTCATCCCATTTGTTGTGATAGCCTTCTCTCTGTTCCATCACAGCTTTAAGGGACTCATGAACCGGATAAAGCTTCTGTATCAGAATATTACTGCTCATCGGGATAATAAAATTGATGCCCACCCATACAATCAGAAGAATTAATGCGTTTTGAGCCGATGATTTCCGAAAAGACACAATCCATCTGCACAGGGAAAACCAGATCAGAATATACAACCAACCACTGACCATAAAAGCAATATAGTACGAGTCTAAAGGTATTTTTATCCAGACCGAAGCGATGATAATTAATACAAAATATACAACTGTAACAGCCAAAAGACGGATGAACATCTTATGATCCAGAAGCTTTTGTAAATTACCGCTCTGAACCGACAGCAGCTTCCAGGTTCCTCTTTCTTCTTCCTCAGAAATCAGATTATAGCAGAATGCAACAATCACCAGTGGAAACAGGAAAACAACAACGAAACTAAAGTCAAAATTTCCAACTGCGGCATTGGCTGGATTATAAAAATCAGCATTGTAGCGCTGTTCCTCCAGATTTCGGATGGTTACTCCCTGAATAGAAGGATTCAGGTCACGCATTCCGATATTTAAAGCGGCAAGTCTGGGTGTTTCATTCACCATATTGAATTTAATATAATAAAGAACCAGCCCCAGATCATCTTTGTGAAATTTTGTATTTCTTTCTATACTTTCTTTTTGAAATGCTCCGCTTCGGGAGATGATGTCTTCGTTTCTGTCTAAAAATTTTTTCCCTGTATAAATAGCCATCAGCCCGGCTATCAATAAAAACAGCAGTGCAATGATATAGGCTTTGGTACGGTAAAATTGGGTGTATAAATAACGATTCATTTAGATTAATTTTAATTTTCTTGCACTTATTTCGATCGCAATAATGCAGATAGCCATCCAGAGAATTAATGCAGCAGCAGGTATTGGCTGTTGTTTCATGCTGTCCGGAACAGAAGTATACCGATATTGGAAATCCGGGAACTTTTCCCAGTTGTGTTTGTCGATGACGGCAGGCGGTCCGCCATTTTCCGGTTTAATATTACTGATCTTCTCAATCTGCAAATCATTTAAATGTTGAGCCATCTGATAACGATATTCTTCTGCCTGTTTTTGAAACTGGTTATAAGAGAAGAAATCTGTGCCCGTTGCAATCATTGAAAAATTTTTGATCGCAATGGCAGGATTAATCAGTCCTGAAATATCAGTCAGATTTTGCTGTTTACTGTAAATGTTCTGCAGTTCTTTCTGATGTCTGATATAGATATGTGAACTTATTTTTTCCCCTTCCTTCATAACGAATCCGCCATAGTTGAAAGGAAGTTCATTGGTTGTTTTTACCTGATACTTTGCCAGCAGAGAGTCTTTGATTTTTTTGAAATGCGGATCATCAGGATTATGGCTGTCTCCAGACTTTAAAATATCCTTTTCCAGGCTCGTTTCAAAAGCAATCCGGGAAGGGGCAGGATATAAATTCTGCGCCGCAAACTGAATTCCTTTAGGCAAAACAATGATGAAAAGAAGCCAGAAACCAATAAGGCTGATCAACGCAGATGAGGTACTTTTACTATTTGCAGAAACCACTACGGTCAACGTGCAGATAAAAAAGTAATAGATCATATAAGCAGGTAACAGAAATGATAAGCGTAATGCAATATCCGCTGTATTAGTAGCCTCCGACATGAATGCAGCCATGAAAACAATGGGAATGACCGGAATCAGGAAACATAAAGAAAACAGCCAGAGTCCCAGGATTTTACCCCAGATAATATCTCTTCCGGAAGTTCCCTGCACACTGATGATCTTTAAAGTAGCATTCTCACGCTCCTGAACAATTAATCCAAATCCTAGAAAAAGAATAATCAATGGAACAATACTCTGCAGAATAAATGCACTGCTAAATGCCCCAAATCTGACTAAAGTTCCGGAACTTCCTGCTTCCGAAAGGTTGGCAGTATTTTGTTTATGCGCCTCCAGAAATATGACATTTCCAAGGTAATCATCCAGTCCGTTGTCAAAAATATTTAGTGGATGCCCGATTCTGAAAACCAGATAACCATAATGAGCCATACGGTGCGGATGTTTGTCTGGTCTGTGCTCCCAGTTTTCCCGGACTTCTTTCCGGTATTCTTTTATTTTCGAAAAAGAATCCGTGTATTTTGTATATCCTATACCAATACTCAGCATACAGAAAAGGAGTACGGCAATCGTGGTGAGCAGATTTTGTTTTCCTTTAAACAAATCCTGCCAGGTTTTTCTCACCATCAGTTGTAAGTTTGAAATAGCCATAATTTAAAATTTATAAGTAGCAGTTAGTAAATAATTTCTTGGAGTTCCCGGAAACAGTCTTAAATAGTTCTGAGCTCCTATCCAGTAGACTTTGTTGGTGATGTTATTCAGATTAAAAGAGAGCTGGACAGTCTTTGCAGGAGTATAATACAATGCTGCATCTATTGTTGTATAGGCGGGAAGCTCAAAACTCCTTGTAAACCACGGAACTTTAGAACTCTGATAAAGTATTCCGGCACCAATCCCAAAGTCTTTGAGGAATTCAATAGTTGAAAAATTGTAGCGTGTCCAGATATTCACCGAATTCTTAGACGTGTTTTCCTTTCTTTTACCTATGACATCGGGGTTACTGTCATCCATTATTTTAGCATCAATATAGCTGTAGCCTCCGTAAATATGCCATTGTGGAAGAATATGACCGGAAAACTCAGCTTCAAATCCCCGGCTTCGGTCTGCACCACGCTGCACAAGTTCGTCAGGTTCTGAAGGATTATTGGCATTGATTAAAATATTTTTCTGGTTGATTTCATACACAGCAAGATTCAGAGAAATTCTTCCAAAAAGCTGTGCTTTGATTCCCAGCTCTTTAAGATCAGAAGTCAAAGGTTTGAATCTTGCTGCAGATCCTGTAAGACTCGAGGTATTGGGCATCAACGTTACCGTATTGGACTGAGGTTGATAGCCAGTTAAATAAGTTCCATATACATTGATATAATCCGTTATGCTATAGGTAATACCGAATCTGTACAGCAGTTTATTATTGTTAAAAAAGGTCTCATTAGCTTCTTTGAAGTTGGTAATATCCTGAAACCATTCCTGGCGGATTCCCGTTAATATTTTAAACTTTTTCCAGGTAAAAAGATGCTGGATATAAGCTGCATGCGTTGTGGTAAGAGCAGAAGGTAAGGGCGTGATCACATTAAGCGTATTAAAATCCGCACCCTGATAATTTACAGCTTCCGGATTCAGATCAAATGGCGTGACATTAGGCTTAGGAATAATTGTTCCATTATAATTAACGGTCTGATAATCCGAAGCTTTTGAAGGATTGTAAGAAGAAGCTACCGAACCGTTCTTCAGCAGAAAACCTCTTGCTGCATTCTGTTGCCCGCCTTTACGTTTCTCCCAAATTTGACTGTCATAGCCTATCAAAGCCTGGTGCTGAACAGCCCCGGTTTTGAATTTAAAATTAAAATAAGCATTAATGTTATCTGTTGCCCAGTTTTGCTTTCTTTGTACAAACTGCATCATGGCAAGGCTGGAAACCGATTTGTTATCCATATCAGGCACAAAAGAGTTGGTTGTTCTATGCTCCTGCAGGTTTTCTCTCCAATATTGCTTCATATAGGAAGCATTAAAACTGATGGATTGGTTAAAATGATGGGCAACCGTTCCCATTACTATGAGTTCTCTGGTTTTAAAAAAATCATCCGGAGCTCCTAAATTCAGACTTCTAGGAGTGCTGTATAAATCTGTTTTTCCTGCTACGGCTCCGAAAATCGGCTGTCCTCTGTCAAGGTTTCCATAGAGATCATTGAAAATCATTTCTATATTCACGGATGTTTTTTCATTCGGAACAAAGGTGATAGAAGGAGAGATCAGAATACCACTGTTTTTAACATGCTCCCTGAATGAATGAGCATTTTGATACGCTCCGTTAAAACGGAATAATAAAGTTTTGCTCTTATTTAAAGGACCTGTAAGATCTGTAGTGACACGGTAAGTTTCAAAGCTTCCACCTGATAAACTGATTTCGTGGCGAGGGTTTGATAATGGCTTTTTGGTAACCATATTGATCGTTCCTCCGGGATCTACACTGGACATGGTAATACTTGCCGGCCCTTTGAAAACCTCCACACGTTCTATATTGGAAGTCATCGGCTGTAAAAAATAATACTGTCTTGTCCTCATTCCATTGATGATCTGGCCTTCTTCATTCTGGCTGATGCCACGGATGTTGTATTGGTTATAATAGCTGGAAGGAGAAACTCCGTTCACATTTTTCATGACATCTCCAAGCTGGAAAGCCTGACGGTCGGTGATCAGTTCTTTGGTAACGGTATTGAGTGTTAAGGGTAGATCTTTGTTTTTCATCGCAACCTTGGTGGCGGCAAAAGAATAGTCGGAAGTATAATCTTTAGACTTTCTTCCGATGACCTCTACGGTTTGAACCACAGTAGATAGTGAATCTTCAGAACGGGATTGAGCATACAGAAATGATGATGCGGTGATGAAACTTAGACTGAAAAGTTTCACAGAATTTGGGGAAATACAATGAATTATTCCCGAATAATTAAAATTACTGGTAGTCATGAACAGGGGTGTACGGGCATTGAATTTGCCCATTAATAAAAGGATATCCTTATAGGTGTGAAGACACAGGTATCCACGGAATCACAGTACAGACTAAAAAATCTGTAAACGAAAATATTAGGGCAGCATAGATTAAGCTACTGCAGAAAATAGATATGGGGGAGCTCTGGAACTGAAAAAGTCCAGAAGACAACGATAAGAAATGGCTTTTGGTTGTGGCATCTCGTTATCATTGGTAGTGTCGATAGCAAAATCCAAATTCAAAGGTTCAGGGAGAAGAACATTACTCATGTGTAAATGAAGTGCACACTGACATTCGTCGTCCTGAGAAAAAGTAGGAATTTTCTCTTCTTTTGAACCTTTTTTATAAGTCACTTTACTTTTGGAGTGCCTGGCATGGTCAAGACATGTTGTAACCCCGCTGACATTTGAAACAAATATCAGAAGTAAAGAAAAAACAAAAAAGACTCTGAGAAATTTTTGCATAATAGAAAAACAAATGTACAATTTAATTTGATAAAAATTGAATGATGAATAAAAAGTAGCAGATATTTTTAGCTTTTACTTGGAATTAATAGATTTGAATTTACTTTATGGAGTAAGGTTGTTCATATGAATCTAATCTTAAAAACTTAAGACTGACTTATGTGGTTCCTGATCGTAATGATATTGAAGGAATAGCACATGACTGCGATGGCACTTGTGGATTCCTTATAATAATTGTGTTGCCATTTTAAAATCTATGAAAGCTGAACGGATAAAGGTGAATGATGTTAAATTAACAAGCCGGGTATATCAATACAAAGGTTATTCTGAACATTTCATGGTGTATAGATAATAAAAAGCCGAAAGCAAAACTACTTCCGGCTTTATATTCTATTTCATTTTGTTATGGAATCAAAACAGCTCTACCTCTGATCTTTCCATTTCTCATCCGATCATAAACTTCATTGGCCTCATCCAGTTTATATTTTTCAACTTCAATATGAATTTTTTTCTGTCTTGCCAATCCTACCACTTCCATAAGCTCAACTCTTGATCCCCAATAAGGATTCGTCATGCTCACCCCAAATGGCAGTCCGGACATGCTGTACTGATAATGACCTCCGCCCAATCCGACAATGGTAAGATCACCATCCAGACTTACAATTTTAGTTCCGAGCTCTATGGTTGACGTTGCCCCTACAAAATCAATAACCACTTTAGCTTTTTTGATTCCTGTAATTCTCTGAATCTGTTCTGCTGCATTGGCATCTTTTGAGTTCACAGTAAATGTCGCACCCAGTTCTTTGGCGAAGGCTAGTTTTTCGTCCGCTACATCACAGGCAATGATTGTACTGCCGCTAACTTCTCTAAGGATCTGCAGAGCAACGTGCCCAAGTCCTCCAACGCCAATCACTACAACATACTCATCGGGTGTTAGTTTAGACAATGATCTTTTAATTGCGGAATAAGGAGTCAAAGCTGCATCAGTAAGCGGAGCGGCAATCACAGGATCCAGATCATAGATAGGAACTAATAATCTTGAAGAAGGAACAAGCATATACTCAGCCATCCCTCCATCTAGTCCCAAACCACCTCCATAAGCCATTTCGGACTGATGGTCACAATAATTTTCTTTGGATTGCTGACAGGGTTTACAATGGCCACATCCCCAAGGACCATAGACCAGAAAGGCATCTCCTTTTTTATAGCCTTTCACGTCAGGCCCTACTTCTTCAATCCAGCCGGCATTTTCATGGCCTAATGTGAATACTGAACCTCCTACAGTTCCCTCGTCAATAATATGAAGATCAGAGTGGCATACACCTGCTCCTCCAATTTTTAGCAAGACTTCATCTCCTTTAGGAGTGGGTTTTTCCATATCATTGACAACACGGACATCTTTGTGCCCGAAAAAACGTACTGCTTTCATAACTTAATATTTTAAAACTTATACCTTAAATGTACGAAAATTGATTTTGAATAACGGGTGATTTAATTGATGTTAAACTAATATATGTCAGTAAATTATGGAGAGAATTCCATGGTGATGTGCTTGTAAATTATTACATTAAAATAGGTGTCAAAAGGTTTTTTGGAACGGTATGATTCAGATCATATTCGATCGTGTAAACACTTAATTATATTTGAGCATTGAAAATTTCATATTTCTGACAAATTACAGTATAACCTCTCAGTGATTCGGGAGGTTTTTTTGTGGAGAAATTTCAATATACAATTAGAACTATTGATTTATAGGTTAGATGTAGCCCAGCAGATGATTCCTCTATATTTTTAATACAATTCTAAACAACCATCTATATCTGATGTAAGGTTTTTATTGTCAATTTGTTATAAAAAAACAGTTCCTTTTTTAAATAAGCAAATTAGATAGCAACTAGCAATCAGGAAAACATACAAAATAAACTTTTAAATTGGGCAACTCTATCTTTAAACGGCTTAAATTATACTCATGTTCCAATATCTGCTGACAAATTTCTAAATTAATTTGTTAATATTATAAAATGATCTATTTTTAGTATTTTATTACAAAAATACTATTTAATGCCAAAAAAAATTATAAGAAATCTTCAAATTGGAGTAGTGATTTCTTTGATACTTCTGATTGCTAGTTCCATAGCATCTTATATAAGCATACATAAGCAGATGGAGAATAGGAAAGACTTATTAAAAAATAAGGAATCTATAAGCTTAGCAAAAGATATCTTAAATACTCTTTTAAATGCCGAAACAGGAAATCGGGGATATCAGCTTACCGGAAGGGAAAGTTTTCTTGAACCTTTCAATAAAAGTAAGAGTGAATATCCGTTGCTTGTTTCTAACAAAGGTAGACTTCATCTGAGAGATAAAGATCAGATTAATATCCTAAATGAATTGCTGCATACTTCAGAGATGATGATGAAGGAATATGTATTGCTTATTGAGAATCGTAAAAAAGGAATATTAATGAGTCCGGACGAACTTGTCCAAAACAAGGAGGCTATGGACAGATGCCGCATGCTCGTTCAGAAATTTGTAAAAAAGGAGGAAGTTCAACTTGCTATAAAAAATGAAGATCTGAACAAGTCTTCCCAGTGGACCGTTTTGTTCATCGTTTTTTCTGCCATGGCAGCCATTGGGGTAACTATTTTTGTTTATATACAACTAAAATCTGACCTTATCCGACGCGGGAAGTTGGAAAAAGATCTGTTTAACACTAAGGAAATGCTTGAGGAAACAAGCTTAGTAGCCCAAGTAGGAGGTTGGGAAGCCAATATGAAGACCGGAAAGCTCTTTTGGTCTCAAAGTACAAGAGAAATTCACAAACTGAAAGATGATCTCCAGCCTACTTTCGAAACTGCCTTTGATTTTTACAAAGGAAAAAGCAAGGAGAGAATAAAATACCTTTTTAACAGAGCAATACAACAAGGAATTACTTTTGATGAGGAGTTTCAGCTTTTGCGTAATGATGGAGTTACGATATGGGTAAGAGTAAAAGGGATTCCCGAATTTGAAGGTAATAGCTGCAAAAGGGTTTTCGGAATCATTCAGGACATTGATGCCTTCAAAAAGATGTTTCTGGAGGTTACCCGCAAGGAGGCTATAATGCAGTCTTTTGCCACTGATGTTCCTGTTCCTTTGGCCATGTTTGATAAAGACCTTAATTATGTTGCCGTAAGCAACAGATGGAAGGAGGAATTTAGTATGAATAATATAGATCTTATTGGTAATAATCTTTTCACTATATCACCTAGTATACCCAAAGAAAGAAAAGAGATTTATGACAATGCGCTGTTGGGAAAAACCTACATCAACAGTGACTATACACTAAAGGTAGAAGGAAAAGAACAAATTCAGCATTACGACCTTAAAGTCGGACCTTGGTATCTTACAAAAGATGAAGTAGGAGGAGTAATTATTTCCATACAGAATATTACAAATGCTGTAAAGATAAATGAAGAACTAAAAAATGCCAAGGAAACAGCAGATATTGCCAGCAAAGCAAAATCCGAATTTCTTGCCAATATGAGTCATGAGATCAGAACTCCTTTAAACGGAGTTATTGGCTTTTCAGACCTTCTCCTCACAACACCGCTGAATGAAACACAGATGCAATATCTGAATTACATCAATGAGTCAGGTGAAAACCTGCTTAGCATTATCAATGATATATTGGATTTTTCTAAAATAGAATCCGGAAAAATGGAGCTTTTGATTGAAAAATGTGATGTTTATGACATGTTGAGCCAGGTTATCAATGTTATTATTTATCAATCCCAGAAAAAAAATATCGAACTTCTTCTCAATATTGAACCGGGTCTTCCAAAAATACTTTTTATGGATGAAGCAAGGTTAAAGCAGATCTTGATCAATCTTCTTGGGAATGCCGTGAAATTCACAGAAAAAGGAGAGATCGAGCTAAAAGTAGAGAAATTACGTATGGATGATCGTACTATTGCTTTGCGTTTCTCGGTTAGAGATACGGGAATCGGCATCCCTGTTGAAAAACAGAAATACATTTTTGATGCCTTTACTCAGGAAAACAGTTCCATCAGTAAACAATATGGTGGCACGGGTCTAGGGCTTACTATTTCGAACAATATCCTGGGATATATGGGAAGCCATTTGTCGCTGAGCAGCGCAAAGGAAAGCGGTTCTGTATTTTTCTTTGACATTGAGATTCCTTACGAGATCTCTCAATTGAGAGAGGAGGATGAAATAACGATCAAAACGGCCCTGGTGGTTGATGATAATGAAACCAACAGGATCATTCTTGAGCACATGCTTAGCTATAAGAATATCAAATCTACCCTGGCTTCTAATGGGATGGAAGCATTAGATATCTTGTTGAAAGGTGAGCGGTTCGATGTGATCCTGATGGATTATCATATGCCTCTTATGTCCGGATTGGAAACGATTGATAAAATGACAGGGCTGTTCAACCAGCGAAAAGAGACTTCTCCATTTATAATACTTTCTTCTTCTTCAGAAGAATTGAGCATATTTACCTCGGTTAGGAAAATACAAAATGCACATTTGTTGTTGAAGCCTATCAAATCACATGAACTATACAAAACCTTAAAAAAAGTAGATCGAAGTTATACAGTGGAAACCGGGAAGGACCAGTCTGAAAAAGTTTCCCATTTATTTGCCCCGGAATTAGATGTGCTTTTGGTTGATGATAATGTTGTGAATATGGTCCTGAATAATAGAATGATGAAATCTCTTGCTCCCAGTATACATCTAACGGAAGCAGTCAATGGGCTGCAGGCTCTGGAGGAATGCAGGAAAAAGCAGTTTTCCATTATCCTGATGGATGTACAGATGCCAATAATGAGCGGTATTGAGGCAACACAAAATATCAGAATGCTGCCGGGATATGAACACATACCTATCATAGGCGTTACAGCCGGAAATGTGCTGGGCGAAAAAGAAAAGTGCCTTGAAGCCGGAATGAATGATTTCCTTCCCAAACCTGTAAGAAAGGCAGATCTTCTTGAGGTGCTCAAAAAATATATTAGTGTTTAGAATTTATAAAAAAATGGTGCTCGATTTCTTCTACTAAGTTACTTTTTACTTAGAAATACTTTTACAAAAAAGATTTTATACAATTTATAAAGCAGAAGAGGCTGTCTTAAATCTTAGAAGAGATAGCCTCTTTTAAGATTGTTATTATCTTGTAATTATTCAAAATTTAATTGTCAAATTAGACGATTTATCATCAAGAGCATTCATTTTTCTTAGATGCTTAAGCAAAGAGTTCACGTTTTGTAGCCTCACCAGGGATCGAACCTGGATCTAAAGTTTAGGAAACTTCTATTCTATCCATTGAACTATGAGGCCTGGCTAAGATTATAAAATTACAAATTATTTGCCTTAGTAGCGTAATGATCAAGATGTTGATTCAAGAGAAAAACATTAACAACAAATGCTCAAGTAGGTTTTAGGAGTTTTATAATCTGGTTTTCTCTGAAATGATAGAAATTTTTTTTAGATGGGATGAGCTCCCTTAATCTCATTTTATTCCTATTTAAAGCATAAAATGTGGTATGAATTAGTTATTCATAATACTTTAAAAATTGCTACGTTTTGAAATATTGTAAGTATTTTTGAGGTTTAAATATCTGTAACTAATTATTGATTTTAACTTCTATGATTTTAATTGTTGATGACAATCAAAGTAATCTTTATTCACTGCAAAAATTACTAGAGTCCAAAGATTTTCAGGTGGAAACAGCCAATTCCGGTGAAGAGGCGCTTGCTAAAGCCCTTAAAAACGACTATGCCCTCATTATTCTGGATGTTCAGATGCCTGATATGGACGGTTTTGAAGTAGCAGAAACATTGGCAGATTACAGTAAAACAAAAGAAGTTCCCATTATATTTTTATCTGCTGTTAATACAGATAAGAAATTTATAACGAAAGGCTATGCTTCCGGTGCTAAAGACTATGTCACGAAACCAGTAGATCCTGAAATTCTTTTACTGAAAGTAAAAACATTCTATAATCTTCAGGAGCAGAATATAGCAATGAAGAAGGCCCAGCAGAATCTTGAGCTGGAGGTTAAAGGAAGACGTGAATCACAAGTGACAATGAAGTCTCAGATTGACCATTTTCACTTAATGCTGGAGTCACTTCCACAAATTGCATTTACCCTTAATGAAGCCGGAACTGTGGATTTCGTGAACGGTAAATGGTATGAATATTCAGATTCTGAACAGAATTTTCCTGAAATATATCCGGATGATCCTGATATAACAGAAGAATTTGAGAGATGCAGAAAAAAAGGAAAAGCTCTTGAGCTGGAGGTCAGAATTAAAAATGTGGTTTCTGGTAATTACCGTTATCATTTGCTTAGAGTAACGCCGGTATATGATGAAGGCCGTATTAAAAACTGGGTGGGAACTTTTACCGATATTGATGATCAGAAGAAAGTTGAAAAAGAAAAAGATGAATTTTTAAGCATCGCCAGCCATGAGCTAAAGACTCCTTTAACGAGTATTAAAGCCTATGTTCAGTTGTTGGAAAGAAAATTAAAACTCGATAAAGAAAGCTCTGAAGCAGGATTTGTAGCGAAAGTTCAGGGACAGATTGAAAAGCTGAATACCTTGATCACTGATCTGCTGGATGTTTCTAAAATAGAAAATGGCAAGCTGAAAATTAATAAAAAACCCGTTAATCTGGAAAATTTGATCAATAATGCCATTGAAACAATCATACAAACTCATGATCAGCGTGAAGTGAAAATTGAGCGTCACGGAACAAAACCGGATATTTTAATTCCTTTAGACGAAATCCGTATAGAACAGGTGCTCATCAACTTTCTGACCAATGCTATAAAATATTCACCAGATAATAATCAGGTGATTGTTACCACTTTTGTAGATGAAGAAGCTGAAGAAGTAAGAGTGAACGTAACAGACTTTGGAATTGGTATCCCGGATTTTAAACAGGATGCGGTTTTCAAAAAATTCTATCGTGTAGAAGAATCCTCACTGCAGTTTCAGGGAATGGGAATCGGGTTGTTTATCTGTTCCGAGATCATCAAACAGCACCATGGAAGTGTTGGGGTTTCCAGTATAGTAGATGAAGGCTCTACTTTTTATTTCACATTACCACTAAACTAATTTTAATGCCGAAAAAAATAATAAGAAATCTTCAGTTCGGAGTAGGTCTTTCACTTTTGATTTTAATAGCCAGCTCGTTGGCTTCTTATTGGAGTATCCAAAATCAGATGAACCACCGTGAAAATCTTTCCAAAAGCAGACGTTCTGTAACAGCGGTGAAAGACGTTCTCGTTGCTTTACTGGATGCAGAAACAGGAAACAGAGGGTATCAGCTTACCGGAAGGGAAGATTTTCTTGAACCTTATAAACGGGGATTAAGAGAATATCCTAAAGCTTTGGTACGCGCTGAATCTTTGGATATCGATGATCAGAATCAAATTCAAAGACTTGCAGGCTTAAAAGCAGCAGTTGATAAGGTAATGCAGAACCTGAAACATTTGGTTGAGAACAGACGAAGAGGCATTATCATGACGCAACAGGAAATTACTGAGGGTAAAATCTATATGGATCAGTGCCGGAAAATTGTCAATGATTTTGTACAATATGAAGAAAACCAGGTTGAAATTAAAAATAATGATCTCAACCGTTCGTCTGGCACAACTGTTCTTTTTATCCTTTTTTCCGCCGTTGCTGCAGTGGTTGTCACTGTATTTTTCTATATAAAAATGCGCGCAGATCTTATCCGAAGAGATAAGCTTGAGAAAATGCTTAAGGCAAAAGATGAAGAAATGACGCGCCGTGTAAGTGCTATTCAAAGAATTGCCAACAGAGTAGCGAATGGGGATTACAGTGAAAAAGCGGTGGATAATGCTCAGGATGATCTTGGAGATCTGGTAGAATCTCTTAATCACATGACGGAGTCTCTCAAAACCTCTTTTGATAAGATTAATAAGAGCGACTGGCGTCAGAAAGGGCTTGCGCTACTGAATGAATCCCTGGTAGGGAATAAGACTGTACAGGAAGTTTCCAATAAATCTTTAATGCAGTTGATTGAATACGGAAAATGTATTAATGGTTCTGTGTATTTATATGATGAAGGAATTTTAAAACTTAATAAAGCATTTGGACTGGAATCCAATATGAAAAAAGCTTTTGAACCCGGAGAAGGAATGGTGGGACAGGCTTTTGTTAATGCTAAGACACAGGTTTATAATAACCTTCATGAAGAAGATTTTGTGGTTACTTTTGCCAGCAGTACGATTAAAATTTACGGAATTATATTGTTGCCGCTATTTGCAGACGGCCATATAATAGGAGTATTAGAGCTTGGTTCTACTTCTAATTTTGAGGAAGACAGAATACACTATTTTGAAGAATGCTGTACCAATATAGGAATCGCCCTGAGTGCTGCAAAAAGCAGAGAAAAAGAGCAGCAATTATTGGAAGAAACGCAGGCTCAATCTGAGGAATTACAGGTTCAGCACTCTGAGCTTGAAAATCTGAATACGGAGCTGGAAGCACAAACCCAGAAGCTTCAGGCATCTGAAGAAGAGCTTAAAGTACAGCAGGAAGAGCTGATGCAGGCTAATGCAGAACTGGAAGAGCGCTCCAGATTGCTGGAAGAAAAAAATCATTTAATTGCTGAACGTAATAATGAAATTCAGAAAAAAGTAGAAGAGCTGGCATTAAGTACTAAATACAAATCTGAGTTTTTAGCCAATATGTCTCATGAATTGCGTACTCCGCTGAATTCTATTCTTCTTTTATCCCGATTAATGACGGAAAATCCTGACGAAAATCTTAACGAAGATCAAATGGAATCTGCCAAAGTAATTCATAGTTCAGGCACAAGCTTATTAACCCTTATTGATGAAATTCTGGATCTTGCCAAAATAGAATCTGGTAAAATGACGCTTGAATATCAGGACGTAAACCTTGAAGAAGTGGTAAAAGACCTTAAGAGTCTTTTCAATCCTGTATTTCAGGAGAAAGCACTCCCGTTTAATATCGAAATCGATGCAAATGTACAGAAAGTGATCGAAAGTGACCGTCTGAGAATTGACCAGGTATTGAGAAATTTATTGTCGAATGCCCTAAAATTTACCACAAAAGGAAGCATCGGTTTACACATCAAGAAACATTCTGAAAAACCTGATTTTATCATATTCTCAGTGAAAGATACAGGCGTTGGAATAGCAGAAGATAAGCAAAAAATTATCTTTGAAGCATTCCAGCAGGCTGACGGATCTACCAAAAGAAAGTTCGGAGGAACAGGTTTAGGTCTGTCCATAAGCCGTGAAATAGCAAGACTTCTTGGAGGTGAATTGGTTCTGAAAAGTGAGATAGACAAAGGAAGTGAATTCAGCTTTATTATTCCTGCACACGCGGTGACAGAGATTATACATTCTGAGACAGATCAGGATCTTGTAGAGGTAATTCGTGAAGATGTGGAAGAAATTCAGAATATTCTTGATGAAGGAGAACCAAAAGTAATTCCGGTAAATACCCTTGAAATTCCTGAAGATGTAGCAGACGACAGAGAAAATATTCAGGAAGGAGATAAAGTCATTCTGATTATTGAAGATGATATCAATTTTGCAAAAGCTTTATTGAAATATGCCCGCCTGCAGAGCTATAAAGGAGTGGTTGTGGTAAGAGGAGATTATGCTCTTTCAGCGGCTCAGAAGTACCATCCGCATGCTATTTTACTGGACGTTCAGCTTCCTGTGAAAGATGGCTGGGAGGTCATGGATGAACTGAAATCTGATCCTTATATCAAACATATTCCGGTTCATATGATGTCTGTTCTTCATCTTAAAAAAGAAAGTCTGATGAAAGGTGCCGTTGACTTTATTAACAAACCGGTAGCACTGGATAAAATGACTGACGTTTTCAGAAAGATTGAAGAAGCCTTAAAAAAAGGATCTCAAAAAGTGCTGATTGTTGAAGAAAATGCCAAACATGCCAGTGCATTGTCTTATTTTCTGAGCAATTTTAATATCTCTTTATCTGTAGAACATACGGTAGAAGATAGTGTAAAAGCTCTGACTTCTGATCTTGTAGACTGCGTTATTCTGGATATTGCGAGCGCAAAAGGAAATGATTATCACGTCATAGAATCTATCAAAAGCCATGAAGGACTGGAAAACCTTCCCATTATCATCTTTACAGAACACCATTTATCTAAAGAAGAAGAGCTTAAAATAAAGCAATACGCAGATTCAATTGTTGTAAAAACAGCGCATTCGTACCAAAGGATTTTGGATGAAGTAGGATTGTTCCTGCATCTGGTGGAAGAAAAAAATAATTCCGTAGAAAGTACTGCAGGCAGAATGCTGGGATCCCTAACAGAGGTTCTGAGTGGTAAAAAGGTTCTGATTACCGATGATGATGTCCGCAATATTTTTTCTTTAACCAAAGCACTGGAAAAATATAAAGTAGAGGTTATTGTAGCCATGGACGGAAAGCATGCTCTGGAACAAATTCACCACAACCCTGATATAGATGTGATCTTAATGGATATGATGATGCCGGAAATGGATGGTTATGAAACCATAAAGCAGATCAGAAAAATGCCGGCATTTAAAAAACTGCCTATTATAGCGGTAACCGCAAAATCAATGATTGGAGACCGTGAGAAATGCATTACAGCAGGTGCTTCGGATTATATCTCAAAACCAGTAGATATTGATCAGCTGTTATCGCTGCTTCGCGTTTGGTTGTATGAAAGTTAAACAGATAAAATTCTGATGAAAAAGAAAATTTTAATTGTGGATGATGATCCACGTAATATATTCGCATTGAAACTCACCCTTAAGGCCCGCGGATATGCAGTAGAAACCAGTACGATGGCTCAGCAAGCTTTAGATATGCTAAAAGCTGATCCTGATTTTTCAATGGTGCTTATGGATATGATGATGCCGGGAATAGACGGATATGAAGCCGTAAGAATCATAAGAAATACGCCTGAAATTAAAGATATACCAGTTATTGCAGTAACCGCACAGGCTATGCCTGAAGACCGTGAGAAATGTATTGAGGTAGGCGCTGATGATTATGTTTCAAAGCCTATTGATGTAGACCTTTTACTAATGGCAATAGAAAAACTTTCATAGATGCTGGAACCAAGTATCGTAAAAGATGGAGAAATAGAATATCTGATCAATGATGTCTATGAGATGTATGGCTATGACTTTTCAGGTTATAGCAGGGCTTCGTTTAAAAGAAGGGTAAACAGGATATGTCTTTTGGATAGGTTTACCAGCTTCGCGGAACTTAGGTATACCCTTATGAATGATGTGGAATATCTAAAACGTTTTGTAGAAGAAGTTACAGTAAATGTTACAGAAATGTTTCGGGATCCTTCTTTTTTCAAAGCATTACGTGAGAAAGTTCTGCCCCAATTAGGTACTTATCCGCTGATTAGGATCTGGATTGCGGGTTGCTCTACGGGAGAAGAAGCCTATTCTATTGCTATTTTATTGAAAGAGGCAGGGTTGTATGATAAATCCCTGATTTATGGTACAGATTTAAATCCCGCAGTTCTTGAAACAGCCAGAGCCGGTGTTTTCCCGTTATATCAGATGAAATTATATTCTGAAAATTATATGCTTTCAGGAGGAAAACGTGATTTTTCAGATTACTATACGGCCAATTATGATAGTGTGAAATTTGATAAAAGCTTACAGGAAAAACTTATTTTATCTACGCACAACCTGGTTTCAGACAGTTCTTTCAATAGCTTTCAGCTGATTATATGCAGAAATGTTCTGATCTATTTTGATAGAGAACTGCAGGAAAGAGTTTTTAAACTTTTCGATAATAGTCTGGAAAATTTAGGTTTTCTGGCTTTGGGAGCAAAAGAAACACTCAGGTTTTCCACTATTGAAAGGAATTACCATCAGATTGAAGACCAGAAAATCTGGAAAAAGCTTGATCATCATTAATAACCAATGCTATGGAATCACAGAAAAACATTGAATTAATTGTTATAGGAGGATCAGCAGGCAGTTTACAGGTCATTATTGAAATGATCAAAAACCTGAATGATATTCTGAAAATCCCAATCGTAGTGGTGGTTCACCGTAAAGCCCAATCCGGAGACATTCTGAGAACCTTATTACAGCAGTTCACGAAAATACCGGTGATAGAAGTAGAAGATAAAACTGAAATAGACAATAATGCGATTTATATTGTTCCGGCAGATTATCATTTGCTGTTTGAGAATAAGAAAAATATGTCATTGGACAGCTCAGAAAAAATGAATTATTCCCGTCCTTCAATAGATGTTACCTTCAGGTCTGCAGCAGAAATTTATGGAGAGAATATGATTGGAGTTCTTTTGTCCGGAGCCAATGCTGATGGAGTAGAAGGACTTTGTTATATTAAAAAAAATAACGGACAGGTATGGATCCAGGATCCTGAAACGGCAGAAGTGGAATATATGCCCAAACATGCCGTAGAAGAAATAGATTATGACCAAATTATCAAACCGGATAATCTGGCAGATTATATCAATCAGTTGTAATAGAATAACCTAAATAATATGAGCAAAAAGAAAATTTTAATTTTTGATGATGACGCTGCTATTTTGGAAGTGATTACCATCATATTTGAAGAGAATGGCTACGAGGTCAGAATCTCAGAAACTTCACATGATATTCTGGAGAAAGTAGCCGAATATCATCCCGATGTTATTCTGATGGATAACTGGATTCCGAAAATTGGAGGAGTGGAAGCCACAAAACTTCTGAAAAACAGTGAAGAATTCAATCACATTCCTGTCATTTATGTTACGGCAAACAATGATATTGCTGCTTTAGCTTCCGAAGCAAAGGCAGATGATTATGTTTCAAAACCTTTTAATCTGGATGATCTTGAAGAAATGGTGGCAAAGCATATAAAAGAGCAGGTGTAAATCTTTCGATTTTCCAAATAAAAAATCTCTCAAATTTTGAGAGATTTTTTTTATGTATTATTCAGAGCAGAAATCATTTGACTTTTTGTTACGTGATAACTGTTGACGTTATGAATTAAAGAGCGTAATAAAAGATAGAGCTGCGGGTTTTCCATAATGGTATGAGAAAATGTCTGCACAAGAATTAATTTTTTTGAAACTATATTATGTGCAGTGATATATTCAGAGCTAAGATCAATGTCAATATTTAATTCCTTACTCACCTTAAGTTTAAAATATTCATCTATTAAATACTTATCATTAATCAGGTCTAAAGATTCTATTTTCGTTTCGTCCATATTGTTGATAATTAAACTGTAAAATACAAATGTTATACCGTACGGGGAAAAATATGAGGAGATTATAACATTATAAAGAGCAATCTGATTAAAATGAATTTTGCATTGATGATAGGTTTTCTGACCGGCTCTTTAATACAGTTTGGAATAAATAGATGTTCTGGGATTCAAAAACTCTAAAAATCTTTATTTGAAAGGATATATGGATAAAAGAATCTACCCTTTAGGGGTAGATCCAGTAGATAAATACATCTCATTTTTTTAATTAGACAACAATAAAAAGCACAGCCGACAATGCTGTGCTTAAATTTTTATTTCAAATTTAATTGCAATTTCAAGAGTAGTAAGAAAAGCAAATAAAGTTTCCACTTCGATGTTTATTACATAGTAAATGTAGTAATTATTTTAATACGAAATATGAATTAAATGTTAAAATTCACAAGTTATCCACAAAAAAATGTGGATAACTTGTGGAGCTTTTTGAAATTACTGCTCAGAAAGATATTTTAAAACAAAATCATTTAAGACTCTTTTTTCTTCATCACTGCCTTTATTATCCATATGGCTATGATTAATGGAGGTTTTTTGTACTGTCATAGAATACTTGTTTTGTTCTACCTCATTTGGAAGTACGCCTTCATCAGCCGGATAATCATTAGAACGCAGAGTATATACTTTAGGAACAGAAGTTCTGGGCAGAAACATTCTGCGGTTGTCGATTGTAATCAGTTTATATACTAGGTTAGGATGCTGATTTGCGAATAATGCTGTCATATCACCACCATTGGAATGGCCTATTAAGGAAAGATGTTTATAATCCAGTTCTGGTTTCATCTTTTTAAGTTTATTCAGTACAAAAAGAATATTATCCGAACCATTCTGCCAGAAAGGCCTTCTCATCATTTGTAAATTTCCTTCAGTGGGCAACAGATGGTCTGTTGTAAGTTCATGCTGGATACTGACCGTAAAATAACCTTTTGAAGCCAGTTTTTCAGTCAAATAAGAGTAGACAAAATGATCGCCACCCTTATTAAAACCATATCCGTGATTAAAGATAATAACCTGTTGATTGGGAATCTTTTTATCCGTTTTGGGGTGATAAAAGGCTACAGGAATCTTCCGGTTTCTGCTCTGGTCAAAGAAGGTTAAAGTATCCAGTCTTACTTCATAATCATTACTTTCAGTATTTTTCTTTTGTGTAGTACAGCTCATCATCAAAACAGAAACTGTAAGAAGGGCAGATATATTATATTTCATACATTGTTTTTATGGGACAGAATAAAAGAATGACCTTAGCTCATCTGCAAATAGATGAGGTAATTCTAGGGCGGCAAAATGGCCACCTTCATTCATCTTTTTAAAACTGGTGACATTCACAAAACGTTCTGCCCATTCTTTTGGAAACTGGGCTTCGCGTGGAAATACAAGTACTCCTGCAGGAACGCTGCTTTTTTGATGAACCTGTGTTCCGCTCCATAAAGCCGCTGCATCTTCCTTATACATTCTGGCAGAAGAACCAATGGTTTGTGTGACCCAATAAATCATAATATTAGTAAGTAATTCGTCTCTGCCCCCAAATGCTGCTTCAATCAGCTCCGGAGAAGCTCCTGCATTGGTAAAGCTAATGATCCAGGCTGCCAATCCGACAGGAGAATCATTGAGACCATAGGCCAGAGATTGAGGTTTGGTAGACTGTACCATGGCATAAGCTCCTTCGCTGTACCACCACTGCTGAACAAACTGCGCGAATTCCTGTTCTTCTTTACTCATTGTGGTGAAATCTTCCTGACCGGTAGGGTATCCCACATCGGTAAGATGAACAGCTTCCAGGACTTCAGGGTATTTTGAAGTCAGTGCTTTTACTACGCCCATGCCGATATCTCCTCCTGCAGCATAAAATTTTTTGTAGCCAAGTACTTCTGTCATTAATTTTTTCCAAAGATCAGCGACTCTTTCGCTGCTGACTGCTGTTTTATCAGAAAAACCAAATCCCGGAATGGAAGGGATAACCAGATCAAAACTCTTTTCGCCTTCTGTAAGCAATGGGATAATTTTATGAAAACGGTAATAGCTATCCGGCCAGCCATGAGTAAGAATCAATGGTTTTGGGTTAGGACCTTTTCCCCTTATGTATTGAAAATGAATTAGAATTCCGTCTATCAGTACGATATACTGAGGATGCTGATTCAATTGCTGTTCGCGCATTCTCCAGTTATAATCATTGATCCAGTAATGGGTAAGTTCTTTTAGGTAAGTTTCATTGGTTCCGTAGTTCCAGCCTGAGCCTTCAGGTTCTCCGGGCCAGCGGGTATTTTGCAGGCGATTTTTAAGATCGGTGATCACCGATTCAGGGATGTTTACTGTAAAGGGTTCCATATTATTATATTTTATTAGTGTAGATGTTTTTGATGGAATGTGCTGGTAGTAAGTTTGTTATCAAAGTTAAAAACTTTCTCTTTTAATATATGTTGTCAAAATCATAATTTTTTGATTTTTTTAATAAGGAAAATAAGTAACTTTAATTCATTAAAATCTCGTAATACATATTACTATGAGTCAGGTGTTACTTTTAAGCCTGAACATCTTAGGTTCAATTTTCTGAACCCTATATACCTATTATTCTTATCTAAAGAAAAGACAATTCATCTTTTATAATACTAATGGTCATTAGCGGTGAATCAGCTGCTGATTATTGATATTTAATATTAAAAAAATCATTATGAAAATCCATAAAATTGCCGTCATCGGCGGAACCGGAAAATCCGGGCAATATCTGGTACAAAACCTTCTTGAGAAAGGATATCATCTTAAACTTTTATTAAGGCATCCCAAGAATTTCACCCTTCAAAATCCATTAATTGAAGTGGTAAAAGGAGATGCAAGGGATACAACAGCGATCGATAAATTGATTCTAGGAACTGATCTTGTCATGAGTACTTTAGGGCAGCCAAAAGGAGAGAAGTCTATTTTTAGTGATGCTACAAAAAATATCATTTCTGCAATGAGTCATCATGGAATCGGTCGCTATATTGTAACTACAGGCTTGAGTGTAAATACACCGTCCGATCATAAAAATGAAAAGGTAAAAATGGCGACAGACTGGATGTATCAGAATTACCGTGAGACTACAACTGATAAACAAAAAGAATATGAACTTCTTCTGGAGAGCAACCTGGATTGGACCTTGGTAAGACTACCTCTGATTCATCTTACAGAGGACCGTTTTCCAACGGAAATAAGCCTTACAGACTGCAAAGGAGAAAGTATCAGTGCTGCAGATCTTGCTGATTTTTTAGCTTCTCAGATTGAAAATTCTGAGTATATCAGGGAAAGTCCGTTCTTGTATAATATAAAATAGTAAAGAATCTATAAAGACGAAGCTGCCACAAAAGCCAAATTATTTGGCTTTTGTGGCAGCTTTCTTTTATGGGGGATCAAGATTTTCTATTTCTTACGGCCATACATCAGGATGCGCTTGAATGCATAGATAGCCGGATATTTCGTAAACCTTTTGGCGATACGAGATTTAAATTCGGAGATGAATTGTTCTTTCTGTTCTCCTTCCAGACGTTCTAAATAAGGTAACAATGCCGTTCCTGAAATAAAGGTGTATAAAGCCTCGTGATCATTCGCAATGATGGGATATACTTTCTGAAATATTTCAATATCCTGAATTCCGTTATCAAATAATATCTGGGCATAATCATCCATTGAAAGCACCGGAGAATCGCGGTTAAAATGATTTAATTGGGATGCATAAGGCTCCTCATCTGCCATTTCCGTTAGAATCTGGTTCAGAATATTTTCTTTCTGGACGGGCATTTGTATGGCTAACTGTCCATTCTCTGAAAGTAATCCAATGATTTTAGGAAATAAAGTTTCGTGATCATCAGCCCACTGTAAAGCGGCATTACTGAAGACAAGATCCCATTTCTGATCAGACAGTGCTGCTTCTTCAATGCTCTGAAGCTTAAAATGTAGATGATCGTTTTCAAATTTCTTTGATTTTTCAAGCATTTCTGCTGATGAATCAATTCCTAAGAATGTAGAACCTGTGAGTTTTTCCGTTAGAATAGAGGTTTGTTCTCCGGTTCCACAGCCTAAATCAATAGCTTTTATATTATTTTCAGGCTTAATTAATGCTGCTAAATCATAAAAGGGTTTGTAACGTACATCTTTGTATTGATCGTATAATTCGGGATTCCAAGGCATAAAGAATAATTTTGTAATGGGTTAATAAGTTGAATAAAGATAAAGAATCTAAATAAAAATCGGCTGTTTTTAAAACAGCCGATTGTATTTATTGTTCCAATTTTTCTTTGATGTATTTTGCCGTATAGGACTTTTTATTTTTAGTCAGATCTTCAGGTGTTCCTGCAAATACAACTTCGCCACCATGTTTTCCGGCTTCCGGACCGATATCGATAATATAATCGGCACATTTGATGATATCAGGCTGATGCTCAATAACAATCACTGAATGTCCAAGATCAATCAAAGCCTGTAATGACTTCAGTAATTTCTGAATATCATGGAAGTGAAGCCCTGTAGAAGGTTCGTCAAAGATGAATAATGTTTTATCTGTGGTTACTCCTTTTACAAGGAAAGAAGCCAGTTTCACACGTTGTGCCTCACCACCTGAAAGGGTAGAAGAGCTTTGTCCCAGCTGCAGGTAGCCTAATCCTACTTCCTGCAAAGGTCTCAGCTTTGTTACAATCTTTTCTTCATTATTATCTTTAAAGAATTCCAATGCTTCATCTACGGTCATATGAAGAATATCAGAGATGTTTTTTTCATCAAATCTTACTTCAAGGATTTCATTTTTGAATCGGGTTCCTTTACAAACTTCGCATTCAAGCTCGATGTCTGCCATAAACTGCATAGACACATTGATTACTCCTTCTCCTTTACATTCATCACATCTACCTCCATCCACGTTGAAAGAGAAATGCTTAGGCTTGTAACCCATCATTTTGGCCACTTTCTGCTTGGCAAAAAGATCACGGATATCATCGTAAGCTTTTAGATAGGTGACAGGGTTTGAACGGGATGATTTTCCAATCGGGTTCTGATCAATCAATTCAATATTTTTGATCAGTTTTTTCGGGAATTCTACAGAATCATAGTCTCCTTTTTTACCACCCATTCCAAGTTGGATCTGGATGTCATTGGTGAGGATCTCTTTCATCAAAGTAGACTTTCCACTTCCTGAAACTCCGGAAATAACTACCAGACTTTCCAAAGGAACGTCTACATCTATATTTTTAAGGTTATTCTGACGCGCACCTTTAATATGAATCCATTCTTTTCCTTTTCTTCTTTTTTTCGGAACTTCAATTTCAAGTCTTCCCGTAAGATATTCTGAAGTAAGGGTATTGGCTTTTTTCAAGTCTTTATAATCACCGGCAAATACCAGTTCGCCACCAAGATAACCTGCTTCCGGACCAATATCAATAATATAGTCTGCCGCTCTCATCACATCCTCGTCGTGTTCTACTACAATAACGGTATTTCCAAGGTCACGAAGATTTTTCAATACTTCGATCAGGTTTTCGGTGTCTTTAGAGTGCAGTCCGATAGAAGGTTCATCCAATATGTAAATAGAACCCACCAGAGAACTTCCTAAACTGGTTGCTAAGTTAATTCTCTGGCTTTCTCCTCCTGAAAGGGTATTGGACGTTCTGTTTAAGGTTAAATATCCTAATCCTACCTTTAATAAAAATTCCAGGCGGGTGGTGATTTCATAGATCAGTCTTTTGGCTACTTCTTTGTCATGATCAGAAAGCTTTAATCCATTAATAACAGGAGCCAGCTCATCCAAAGGAAGCTCAATCATCGATTGAATATTGTGTCCGTCTACTTTTACCCAGCTTGTTTCTTCACGAAGTCTCAACCCTTCACATGTCGGGCAAAGGGTTTTTCCTCTGTAACGGGAAAGCATTACTCTGTACTGGATTTTATAAAGGTTTTCTTCAAGCATCTTGAAGAAATTATTGATGCAAGGGAAACTGCTCCTTCCGTCACCTTTCCAAAGGAAGTTTTTCTGTTCTTTTGTTAATTGATGATAAGGTTTGTGGATAGGAAAATCACCTGCTTTTTTGATGAAATCCTTTTTCCATTCGCTCATCGTTTCTCCTCTCCAGCAGACAACGGCATCTTCGTAGATGGATAATGTTTTATTAGGAACTACAAGATCCTCATCAATTCCGATTACTTTTCCGTATCCTTCACATGCCGGACATGCTCCGTATGGGTTATTAAAACTGAAAAAATGAACGTTGGGTTCAAGGAACTCCATGCCGTCCAACTCGAATTTATTGGAGAATTCTTTTACTTTTTCTGTATCGATGTTCTTTAGTGAACAATATCCGCGTCCTTCATAGAACGCCATTTGTATAGAGTCTGCAAGTCTCTGTAAAAAACTTTCGTCTTCTTCGTATGAGAAACGGTCGATGACAAGATTAATAGTCATTCCATTCTCAGGAGTAAAACCAAAACTTTCAAGGTCTTCAATTCCTGCAACATTTCCATTGATTTCAAGCCTTGTGAAACCTGCCAGTTTTAAAATATTTAAGGTTTCTTTGAAATTGTCAACATCATATTCCAAAGGAGCAGTTAATAGAAAGGAAGTATCTTTTTTTGAAGCCTTGATGAAGTCGACTACATCAGAAACCGAATCTTTCTTCACTTCTTCTCCGGAAACCGGTGAAAAGGTTTTCCCGATCCTTGCAAATAAAAGCTTCATATAATCGTAGATCTCTGTAGAAGTTCCCACAGTAGAACGCGGATTGGAAGAAATTACTTTCTGCTGGATGGCAATAGAAGGTGCAAGTCCTTTGATATCGTCCACTTTTGGTTTTTCTAATTTTCCCAAAAACTGACGGGCATAAGAGCTTAAACTTTCTACATATCTTCTCTGTCCTTCTGCATAAATAGTATCAAAGGCCAAAGAGGATTTTCCACTTCCTGAAACACCTGTAATAACAATAAGTTTATTTTTCGGAATCAGGACGTCTATATGTTTCAGATTGTTAAGATGTGCATTCTTAACGAAAATCTGTTTCTTTATGTCTATTTCTGTTGTGTTAGCCATATTTTGTTTATTCATAAAAGTAACTGTAAAGCATTAAAACTTTCAGTATAATGGTGTTTTGCCTTAGAATTTTCCCAGGCTGTCATCAATTGAACTTTTGCCGGTATTCCCAAATTCATCTGATATTCTGCAGCTGTAATTTTTTAGATTGCCGATAGAATTACCGTTGAAAAAGAATGCTTTCATCGTAAAATTAAGACCCACAAAATTACGAAATTTTAGCGAAAAATTTACGCTTATCTTATTGTTAAAAATTGTTATTATCAACATGAAATAAGAAGGCGAAAAAGGAAATAAATCTGTTGATGAATGATAAAAATGAATATTTTTTGTGGACTTAATGTTGTTTTACGGTTTATTTTACAGTGTTTTATATAATTTTTAAAAATATATTGTGTTTTTTTGTTTAACTATTGTTTTATGTTGTAAAATTATTTAAAATTGTAGCCGTAAATATGTAATATAGAAATGAGAAAATTATTCAGAGATCTAGTTACACATTTAATGAGAAAAAGATAGAATTACTCCCTCACACAGATGCAGCATTACGTTGCATCTTTTTTTATGACAACTATCATTTGCCTGTCTTGGTGAACTCTCTTACTTTTGGACTCTGTTAAAAAACTACGGAAACGATTATGATCAAAAAGATAGGAAGTGCTTTTTTTCTGGGATCTTTACTTTGGGTAAATGCACAGGAAAAGACAACAGATATTGAAAGCATCGAATTTCAGGGAAAATTTATCTCTACACCTTATAAAAGCGCTAACCAGAACATCAGTGTTATCACCAGAGAAGACATTGTAAATTCTCCGGCTAAAAGTATAGACGAAATCCTTCAACAGGTGCCAGGAATGGATATCAGAAGGAGAGGAGCTAATGGTGTGCAGAGCGATATCGGTTTTCGTGGTAGTTCTTTTGAGCAGGTTCTTCTGTTGTTGAACGGAATCAGGATGAATGATTCCCAGACCGGACATAATAATATGAATATTCCGGTAGATCTGGATGAGGTAGAAAAGATAGAAATCATAAAAGGTCCGGCTGCAAGACGTTTCGGACAGAATGCTTATGCCGGTGTTATCAATATCGTTACCAAAACTACCCCAGGGAAAAAAGTAAAAATCAGTGCAGAGGGTGGAGATTACGGCAGCTATGGTCTGGGATTTAACGCGCAGATCGGAAATGAAAAATTTACCAACTCCCTTCAGGCAAATTCTGCTTCTTCAGAAGGATATATGTTCAATACGGATTATGAGATCAGGAATGTATTTTATCAGGGAAAGCTGAATATCAAAAACGGAGATGTAAGAGTACAGGCCGGGTTTTCGGAAAAGAAATTCGGAGCCAATGGTTTTTATGCTTCCAGTGCTGCTACCAAACAGTATGAGGAAACACAGGCCTCTATTGTAAGTGTAGCTCATCAGCAGACTTTTGGAAAGCTGAAGCTTAACTCTAATGTGTATTGGAGAAGAGGGCAGGATATGTATCTTTATGACAGATGGAATCCGGATTTTTACCGAAATATGCACATCGGAAATAACGTAGGTGGAGAAGTGAATTCCAGCTATCAGTGGGGGTTGGGAATAACCGGAATTGGTGTTGAACTGAGAAAAGAATTTTTAATAAGCAGTAATTTGGGTGACCGAAACCGTTTTGTATCTCAGGTTTTCTTTGAACATCATTTTTCATTACTGGATAAAAAACTGAACATCAGTCCGGGAATTTCATGGGCTAATTATTCTAAAGAAGGAAATTTCTTTTATCCGGGGCTTGACGTAGGTTATAACTTTAATACTAATTCTAAAATCTACGGAAATATCGCAAAAGTACACCGTGTACCCACTTTTACCGAACTTTATTATGTGAGTAAAACGGAACAGGGAAATCCGGATTTACAGCCTGAAAATGCTTTGTCATCAGAGATAGGTTATCAATATCAAAATAACAGAATTTTAGCAAAAATAAGTGGATTTCTTAGGAATTCCAGCAACTCTATTGACTGGGTAAAAAAAGATCTTAGTGATAAAGTATGGTATGCCCAGAATGTAGGAGATATCAAAACAAAAGGAGTCGAAGCCGAGTGGAGCCACAGACCGACAGACTGGTTAAAATATACAGTAGGATATACTTATATTGATAGTAAATATGAAGAAAAAGCTGGTGTGATTTCAAGATATATTCTGGACAATCTGAAGCATCAGTTTGTGTCCAAGTTAGAGGTGAAATTCCTGAAAAACTTTACCAATGAGCTTGTTTACCGTTACAACGAAAGAGTCAATCTGGGAACCTATAATCTTGTAGATGAGAAGCTGAGTTTTGCTAAGAAAGATTATTCAGTGTATGTGTTGATTAACAATTTGACCAACACAAAATATACCGAAGCATTTGGGGTGGGAATGCCGCAAAGGTGGTTCCACATTGGGTTTTCTTATACAATTAATATTAAGTAGGTGTTAATTTAATATTAACGAAAGTTAATATTAACAAATTGTTAAAAAATATACATTTGCAAAAATTTTTTATGAAACGTCTTATAGGCTTAGGTTTATTACTTGGAATATCTTTTTTTAAAGCGCAGGAACACATTTCCAGCTTCAATGCAGTGACTCTGACCTATAAGTTTCATCCGAAATTTTTCCTTTATGCTGAAGGGCAGATGCGTGGTAACGAAGATTATACCTACCCTGATTATTATGAAATAAAAGGGGGGCTAGGGTATAATCTTACCAAAAACCACAAACCTTTTGTAGGACTGGGAAGATATGTTAACTATAAAGAACATAGCCTGAGCAGAGAGGAGTTCAGGGTATGGCTTCAGGACGTTATTGATATCAAGAAAGGTATCGTAAAGTTTGAAAACCGTTTCCGTGCTGAAAAGAGCTGGTTTTACGAGCCAAAAACAGATCAGACTTCCCAGAGAATGCGTTACAGATACCGTCTGAACGTTAGTGTTCCTTTGAACGCTAAAACCATTAAGAAAGGAACTGTTTTCGCTAATGCTTATGACGAGGTTTTCTTTGTCTCTCCGATGAAGCCTACTTTCGCCAGAAACAGAGTCTATGGCGGTTTCGGCTATCAGATCGATGATTATTTCGGAATCGTGAGCGGATATCTGTGGCAGCGTGAATTTGAAGCAAAAGGAAACAAAAATTTACATTTCGTTTACCTTGCGTTAAATATCAATATCGATGGAACAGATCATCACACGAAGAGTTACGATTTCCCGGGTGCGGATTAATATTTCTCTATCAGATAGCGATAGGCTTTCAGGTATTTATTGAATCTTTTGATATCCTTAGGAGTAAGCTCTCTGTTTACTCTTCTGAGATCCATATTATCACGAAGATCATTTAGTTTTACAGCTACAGAAAGGAGAGATCGTTCCGTTCTTTTAATGAATTCATCATAGTCTTCTTCCGGATCAAGCTTTGTAAGGCAGCTGATGGCAAAAATAATATATTCAGGAAATCCTTCCGACCTTAAATAGTCCAGACTAAACTCCTGTGGATGGTCTTCTACAACATCGTGAAGTACTCCAACGATTTTTTCATCCAGTGTTTTACCATAGTTCATCACCCGCATTACGTGGGCAATGTAGGGAGCATGGTATTTATCGGTTTGTCCTTTATGAGCCTTATCGGCGATTTTGATTGCTTTATTCAGTAATTCTTCTTTTGTCATTTCTAATGAAAAATAGAGTACAAAAATAAAAAATGCCTTAAAAAAATAAGACATTTTATGAAGAATATTTTATATGATTTTAAAAGTCTGTTTCGTCCTCTATATGAGCATGAGGAGCATTGTTTTTTACAGATTCTATTCCGTTTTCCATACCATTGTCAGATTCATACATCTGGCTGGTTCCGATGATCTGTCCGTTTCCGGCTTTTAGATTAAAATAGCATCTGCCGTCATTGGCTGTATTTCTTTCAAATTTTGCATCTTCCTGTGCATTGAGTTTTACGGATCCGATTCCGCTTTCACAGGAAGGTTTGGTACTGTATCCCTGGCTGGTTAAAATAACCTGCCCGTTTCCAGCTTTGAGGTTGAACTGAAAGTCTCCGTTTGTTCTTTTAGAGATAATAAATTTTCCCATGGTAATAGTTTTTAGTTTGTGTTATGTTATTTGGACGGTAGTATTTTTTTCCGATTGACCTGAAGCTTATCTGGAGTAATCGAATTTAAAATTTTATATTGTGAATAATCCTTTGAAGATTCTTTTAAAGCCAGATAAAGAATTGTATCATTGGGCTTAACCGTTAATATTTTGTAAAGTTCTTTTTGAGGTTGATCGGGTTTCAGAGCAAAATATCCCGGGAATTTCCCTTTAGCAACAATTTTTGTGGTATCCATCTTGGGAACAGGAAGTAAATTATCTTTTTTTTGTGCTGAAAAAGTAACGGAAATAAGGAGTATTGGAAATAATAAAATTTTCATGTGTTAGTTATTTTAAAATAAAAATAATAATTTTTTTTGAATAACCTTGCTAAATACCATTAATTTCAATGGATGTCATAACTGATAAAGATCAAAAAAGCGCCCCAAAATTGGGACGCTGAATCAAATTTATGTTATTAAAGATTAATAAGATCCTTTCTCGATATAGTGAGCGGCTACTTTTTCAGTAAGCGCTACTACATTCGGATGGTTGGTATATTTAGTGAATCTTCTTAATCCAGAAAGCATCATTCTCTGTTCATCTCCTTCAGCAAAAGAAACAATTCCTTCTTTAGCTGCAGTGATGATTTTCTCAACAGCTTTGTAAAGATTTAACTGAGCCATAGCTGCTTCTACAGATTCAGGAGAGAAGTGTTTCTCTGCTCTTAGTACTGCAGATTCTGCCATGTAGATCTGGTTAAGGATTTCAGATGCATTCAATAATAAATGCTGTTGTTTTTCAATATCCATCATATATTTCTGAAGAGCTGCTCCGGAAACCATTAGGAATACTTTCTTAAGGTTTGCGATAATTGCTTTTTCTTCGCTCATGAATTCTGAATAATCAGGAACTTCAAATGAAGGGATACCCATCAATTCTTTGCTGATGGCCATAGCAGGTGATAAAAGATCCAATTCACCTTTCATCGCTCTTTTAATAAGCATTCCTACGGCTAATAATCTGTTGATTTCGTTGGTACCTTCATAGATTCTTGAAATTCTTGAATCTCTCCAAGCCGCTTCCATAGGAGTATCTTCAGAGAATCCCATCCCTCCGTACACCTGGATTCCTTCGTCTGCTGTGTGCTGGGCAAGGTCAGAAACGAATACTTTAAGGATTGAGCATTCTACCGCGAATTCTTCAACACCTTTCAGTTCTGCTTCCTGATGGCTTAATCCACCTGCTACTAATTCGTCAATTTTATCCTGAACGTTTTTAGCTGCTCTGTAAGAACCTGCTTCACTTACGAAAACTCCGGTTGCCATTTCAGCAATTTTCTTTCTGATCGCTCCGAAAGTAGCGATTGAAACACCAAACTGTTTTCTTTCGTTAGAGTACTGGATAGAGTGGTTTAAAATTCTTCTCTGTGCATCAAGACATGCTGCAGCCAATTTGATACGGCCTACGTTCAATGCATTCAAAGCGATTTTGAAACCATTATTTCTTTCTCCTAAAAGATTTTCCACAGGAATTTTCATATCATTGAAGAAAACCTGACGGGTAGAAGAAGCACGGATACCTAATTTATGTTCTTCTTCTCCGAAAGTTAAGCTTTCAGGGTTTTCAAGTTCCGATCTGTTGATGACAAATCCTGTGATATTTTTATCATCATCAATTTTAGCGAATAATGTAAATGTATCTGCAAATCCTGCATTGGAGATCCACATTTTCTGACCGTTGATGATATAATGTTTTCCGTCTTCGGAAAGTTTTGCTTTTGTTTTTCCTGAATTGGCATCAGAACCAGCATCTGGCTCTGTCAGACAGTAAGCTCCGAATTTTGTTCCCGTTGCTAAATCCGGAAGGTATTTTTTCTTCTGCTCTTCAGTTCCGTAAAGAACGATTGGCAGGGTTCCAATTCCGGTGTGTGCACCATAAGCTGTAGCCAATGAACCTGTAGTTCCTGATAGATAATCACAGGCAAGCATTGTAGTCACAAAGCCCATTCCAAGACCTCCGTATTCTTCAGGAACCGCGATTCCCAACATTCCCATTTCTCCCAGTTTACGCATGGTCTCTTCAGTAAATGCGTAATCTTTCTTCTCAAAACGTTCTCTTTGAGGAACTACTTCTCTATCTATAAATTCCTTCGCAGAATCACGAAGCATCTTTTGTTCTTCATTCAGTTCTTCAATACTGAAAATTTCATTTGCAGGAATCTGTTTGATCAGGAATTCCCCGCCTTTTAATGTAGCCATATATTATTTTGTTTTTTAAATTTTTTGAGACCTTCAGATAATAGACGGATAGATGATAGACTTTTATACTGTCTATTTTCTTTCGGTCCATTATCTCCTAGTCTTTTGTTTTCTTAGTCCCTGTTTAAAGTATTCTGAAATACCATTGTTGCTTTTTGAAATTCTTCAATCTTAATTTCAAAGATTTCAGTTTTTTCATCAGATAAATATTTTCTATGATTTGCTAACAATATTTATGTTTGCAATTCAAATGAAGAACCTAAAGAAATATCCAAAAAATGACTAAAAGACTTATTTGTCCTGCTTGAACCTTCAGCTATATTTGATGGAATTGAAATTGCACATCTGTCCATTTGATTTTTCAAACCATACTTTTCATAAGTCGGAAAAGTATCTGTAAAATCTAAAGTTAATCTTGATAATTCCATACTCATTTGCCAGATTTTAAGCTTCTTAAAATTGTGCCTCTTAAAATCATTCGTACATTTTTGGTATCTTTAAGTCTATTATCTATCCGTCTATTCTCTATTTGTCTATTAAAGAAGTTCAAAAATAGAAGCTGCTCCTTGACCTGTTCCCACGCACATAGAAACCATTCCGTACTTGTTGCCTCTTCTTCTCATTTCGTCAAGAAGTTGTACCGTTAGTTTTGTTCCTGTACATCCAAGCGGGTGTCCAAGGGCGATTGCTCCTCCGTTTACGTTTAAGATATCAGGATTTAAGCCTAATTCTTTTTTGATTGCAACAGATTGAGAAGCGAATGCTTCGTTAAGCTCGATCAAATCGATATCTTTTAATTCTAAACCAGCCTGTTTCAATGCTTTTGGAATAGCATAAATTGGACCCATTCCCATGATTCTTGGTTCTAATCCGGCTGCAGCATAAGCCACTAATCTTGCCTCAGGCTCCAGTCCTAATTCTTTTACCATTTCCTCACTCATTACCATTACGAAAGCCGCTCCGTCACTCATTTGAGAAGAGTTTCCGGCAGTTACGCTTCCTCCGTTGGCAAATACAGGTCTTAGTTTTGCTAAACCAGCTAAAGAAGTATCTGCTCTAGGCCCCTCATCTACAGAGAAATCAAACTTTTTAGTCTGCAGTTTCTGATTTTCGTCCAGGAAATTATACTCTACAGGAATCGGAACAATCTGGTTGGCAAATTTACCTTCCTGATTAGCTTTTAAAGCCTTCATATGAGATTCAAAAGCAAACTGATCCTGTTCTTCTCTTGTAATATTATATTGTTTTGCAACTTCTTCCGCTGTGTAACCCATTCCCCAGTAATAATCAGGGTTTGTTTTTGCGATATCCGTTTCAGGAACCGGCTTATAACCTCCCATAGGAATATATGACATAGATTCTGTACCACCCGCGATGATACAATCTGCCATACCAGCCTGAATTTTCGCAGAAGCAATAGCAATTGCCTCACTTCCTGATGCACAGTATCTGTTCACGGTAACTCCCGGAACTTTATCGGTATTTAACCCCATCAAAGAGATCAGACGCGCCACATTAAGCCCTTGTTCAGCTTCCGGCATTGCGTTTCCTACGATAAGGTCATCAATTCTATTTTTATCTAATTGTGGTAGCTCAGCCATTAATTTTTCAATAACGGTAGCCGCCATGACATCAGGTCTTGTAAATCTTAAACTTCCTTTTGGAGCTTTTCCAACGGCAGTTCTGAAACCTTTTACTATGTATGCTGTTTTCATTTTGTTTGTAAATTTTTGTAAAATGTATAATGTAAAATGTCAGTTGTACTATATTCAGTATGGCTGCATAATACCTTGTACAATTCTATTTTGAATAATTTTGTTTTAATTTAATTATCATATTTTGAATATGCCTGATTTCAGTCATTAGTAAATCAAAATCATTTTTCTTTATAAATTCCAAATCATTAGCAATGATGATTTGAGTTTCAAATTCAAATGAAGAACCTAATGCAATGTTTAAGAATTGACAAAACTGAGGATTGGTATCTCTTCCTGCTCCTTCAGCAATATTAGATGGAATAGAATATAAACTTCTCCTTGATTGTGAGGTTAAACCAAATAACTCATCTTTAGGGAAATTTTTAGAAACAATATAATAATGCTTGCAAAGCAGAATTGATTTCTTCCAAACTTCTAAATCTCTAAAATTATGCATGCCAATACTTTTTACATTTTACATCCGACATTGTACAAATTAGTTTCTTAATGGTTTTCCGTTCTGTAACATGTACTGGATTCTCTCCAGAGTTTTTCTTTCTCCACAAAGCTGAAGGAAAGTTTCCCTTTCAAGGTTCAATAGATACTGTTCCGTTACAACTGTTGGCTCTGATAGATTTCCACCTACCATCACGTTGGCTAGTTTATCAGCAATTTTCTTATCGTGTGCAGAAATAAAGTTTCCGGTTAACATCTGGTCAGTTCCTACGTAGAACATTCCTAATGCGTCTTTACCCAAAACTTTTACTTTCTGTTCGATGGGCTGGGTATAGCCTTGTTCTGCTAATAGTTTCGCTACTTTTTTCGCTTCAGCAATCTGTCTGTTTTTGCTTACGGAAACGATGTCTTTCCCTTTTTCAAGGATTCCCATATCGTAAGCTTCATAAGCAGAAGTAGCTACTTTACCCATAGCGATGTTCATAAATGCATCACGAAGTCTGTTATTTTTAACATCATCATTGTGGAATTCTCTGGAAGTTCTTAAAGTCAATTCTTTAGTACCGCCACCACCAGGAATGACTCCAACTCCGGTTTCTACAAGTCCTATATACGTTTCTGCCGCTGCAACCACTCGGTCTGCATGCATGGTCATTTCGCATCCTCCACCTAAGGTCATTCCGTGAGGAGCAACTACTACAGGAATAGAAGAGTAGCGTACTCTCATCATTGATTTCTGGAAGTAAGCGATTGCCATATTCAAATCATCCCAATCCTGCTCAATAGCCATCATAAGAATCATCGCAAGGTTGGCTCCTACAGAGAAGTTAGCTCCCTGATTTCCTACAACCAATCCATCATATTCTTTTTCTGCCAAATCAATCGCTCTGTTTAATCCGTCAAGAACTTCACCTCCAAGAGAGTTCATTTTTGAACGGATCTCAAAGTTGATAATTCCGTCTCCCAAATCTTGGATAGCAGCCCCTGAATTGCTCCAAAGCGTTTTATTTTTTCTGATATTATCTAAGATGATGAATGCATCCTGACCAGGGATCTTGTTGTATTCTCCTGAATTTTGATCAACGTAAATGCTTTGACCCTCGTCATTAACTTTATAGAAAGTTTCTACATTTTTCACCCAGTCAGAAACTTCGTATCCTGCATCTTTTGCCAGTTCAATACCTTTCTGAACACCTACAGCATCCCAGATTTCAAATGGACCGTTTTCCCATCCGAAACCGGCTCTCATCGCATCGTCAATTTTATAGACCTCGTCAGAGATTTCAGGTACTTTGTGCGAAACGTAAGCAAATAATGCTCCTAAAGACTTTCTGTACAATTCACCAGCTTTATCTTTACCACCAATTAATACTTTAAATCTGTCAATCGGTTTATCTATAGATTTTGTTAATTCCAGAGTAGGGAAGGATGATTTTCCTTGAAGTTCATACTCCAAAGTATCAAGATTTAATCCGTGAATTTCAGATTTTCCTTCTGCATTTTTCACTTTTTTATAGAAACCTTGTTCTGTTTTTGAACCTAGCCATTTATTATCCATCATCTTCTGGATATAAGGAGGAAGGGCAAATACATCATTGAAGTCATTCGCTTCAGCACCGCTTTGACGAACTCCGTTGGCTACCATTACCAAAGTATCAAGACCTACAACGTCAGCCGTTCTGAATGTTGCAGATTTTGGACGTCCGATTACGGGACCTGTTAATTTATCAACATCAGAAACAGTAAGTCCTAATTTCTGTACATTGTGAAGAAGATCCATCATGGAGAATACTCCGATTCTGTTGGCGATGAAAGCTGGTGTATCTTTGGCTAAGACAGTCGTCTTACCCAGGAATTTCGCTCCGTAATTCATATAGAAATCGATGATTTCAGGAGCTGTATCGTTGGTTGGGATAATCTCTAAAAGGGGAAGATATCTTACCGGGTTGAAGAAGTGTGTTCCGGCAAAGTACTTCTTGAAATCCTCGCTTCTCCCTTCTGTAAGGAGATGAATAGGAATACCGGATGTATTGGAAGAAATTAATGTTCCCGGTTTTCTGAACTGTTCAATTTTTTCGTACACAGACTTCTTGATATCAAGTCTTTCAACGACTACTTCAATGATCCAGTCGGTATTTTTTATTTTCGGCAAATCATCATCGAAATTTCCGATTTTGATTCTGTCTGCAAACTTTGGTGAATAAAGAAGTGCAGGACTTGCTTTTTTAAGTTTTTCAAAGTTTTCGGAAGCAATTCTGTTTCTTACTGCTTTGTCATCTTTGGTCAAACCTTTTTTCTGTTCAGCTTCAGTAAGTTCAAAAGGAACAATATCCAAAAGTGATACTTCAACGCCGATGTTGGCGAAGTGAGCAGCGATTCCGCTTCCCATAATTCCTGAACCAAGAACCGTTACATGTTTGATTCTTCTTTTCATATGTAAATTTTTATTTGTATAAGATGATATGAACCCGAAGGCTTCATCATAATTTATTTTCTGTTATTTAATAATTCGTTGGCTATTTTCATGATTTCACCCATCACATCTTTGAAAGCCTCCAGTTTTTCCGGAGAAATTTTTTCCATCACCTTCTTGTTGAAATTCACAACGACTTCCTTAGACATATTTCTGGAGTTTAATCCTTTATCTGTAAGTTTGATGATCACCTCTCTTTTATCAGTGGTGGTCTTCTCCTTATAGATGTATCCGTTATCTTCAAGAAGTTTGATGATTCTCGTTAATGAAGTGGGTTCAATAGCCATCTTCGGTCCAAGATTGGTACTTCGAGTTCCTTCTTTAGGATCTATTTTTAAAAGTGTGAGTGCCTGTACCGCTGTGGAATCATGTTCCTGGGCTAATTCTGTGTACATTTTAGAAACAGCCAGCCAGGTCTGCTTTAAAATTAAATCTACGTTTTCTATTTTTTCCTTATTATGATCCATCATTTTTGCGCCAATGGTTTTACCCAAATTTAATAAATATTATGCATGCATAATATTTATTAACGTTAAATTTTGTTAATAGGCTGTAAATAAACGGATTAAATTGTATGATTAGCATAATACTATGCATGCATAGTATGTGGATAAATCAAATAAAATCAAGTATTAATGAATGTTTGAGACTAAAATGATGATTTCTTCAAAAGATTCACATTGATAGGTGAAGGAATCCTTAGCAATTACCCAAAATGTGTTCTGAAATTCGAAATTCAGGTCAGACAGGTCTTTTTGGAAGTTTTTTTGAAGCAGAGAATACAGCATTTCCTTGTGAAACTGTGGTGCAGAGATCACCGGCGGAATAAAGGTCTCATTGATTTGAAATAAGGAAGCATTCGTAAGTTCATTATGCTGAAGCAAAATGTCCTCAACAATTCCGGAATACAAATGATTTTCCTTTACATACCATATTTTGTCTGCGAATTCTTTGGCCAGTCGCCAGTCATGAGAAGAAAACAGAATAAGCTTGTTCTGTTCCTTAGCCAGCTTTCTCAGGGTTTTTAGAATGATGATTTTATTTTTTTCATCCAAATGGGTAGTAGGCTCATCCAGAATGATAATAGGCGAATTTTGGGTAATAGCACGGCCAATAAACGCTTTCTGAAGATTGCCATCTGATAGGTTTTTCAAAAGAGTATATCGGTACTGATTAAGATCCAGTTCTTCAATAATATGTGCAACTTCATCGCGGTCTTCTTTTTTTAATTCAAAATAAAAAGGGTAGTAGATATACTTTCCCAGAGAAATAAGATCTTCAACGGTATAATGCTGTGGAATAACTGACTTTGAAAAGACAATGGCAATATTCTCCGCAATCTCTTTTACCGAAAGATTTTTTACATTTTTTCCGTTAATAGAAATTTCCCCATTCAGTAAAGGGAGCTGATGCAGGATAGATTTGATTAATGTTGTTTTCCCTACACCGTTATTACCAATCAACAGGCATACATCACCAAGCCTTAAATCTGCATTGGCATTGGAGATTAAAGTTGTATTGTAGCCGATATCAGCATGTTTGATTTGTAGGTGCATGTTTAAAAGAAGAATAGTATTAGAAATAAAAGGATAGGGAGAAAACTTAAAAATAGATATAAGAATTTATTTTTTTTAACTTTCCATAAGGTATAACCACCTAAAATAAGAGAGCCCCAGAATGATGTAGGTAACGCAAACATAATCCACCAATTATGACCCCAAGAATAAATCCAATGTAATTTCTGATTCATCCGAAACATTTTTGAATACTCCAGAAATACAAAACTTACTACAAACAAAATGATGTGTGCAGAAATTAGTTGTTTTTGTGTTATTTCAATTTTCATTGTTTCGTTTATAACTATATAAGTTTTACTTAATAAATCATGCTGAAGGCATCTCGACAAAGTAATTTAGATTCCTTCGGAATGACACAGTATGATTGATTTCCTTTTTTATCCACTGAAGTAAGTTATAAAATTATTCTCAAATTCTATGGGTTATTTTCCTGACCCCGTATTAATTTTGAAACTGGTTGTCCGGTTTGTGTATATCACGATCACACTTTATTCTGTTTCAACAGCATCATCAGAATCACAGGAATCCCGAATACAGAGCTTATTACATTCAGAGGAATCTGTGTTTTTTCGGCAATAACAGAGAAAAATAACATAATCAGCATTCCCAGAAACATATTAAGAATCCATTGCTGCCATAATCTGGATGGATTATAAACAAGTCTGCAAAAGTGTGGCACAATGATTCCAATAAACAGAATAGGTCCTAAAAATGCAGTAACAGAAGCAGATATGAGAGAAGATGCTACTATGATTAAGAGTTTCAGCTGTTTCAGATTGACCCCTAAACTTTGTGCATAGGAATTGCCCAGAGAATTTCCAATGAGTGGTTTTATCGCTCTGAAGCAGATCAACATTCCGATTAAAACCAGAACGGAAAGTACATAGATCTGATTCCTCGTTACCATATTATTCGCTCCGAAAGACCATAAAATATAGTTTTTAAGACTCTGATTTTCTGCATAAAACTGAAGCAGAGAAACAATAGCTCCGGCAAAAGCAGATACCAAAAACCCGAAAATAATAAGATATGATTTGTCCTGAAATCTATTGGACATAGAGAGGAGTACCAACATCAACAGTAAGCTTCCTACAATAGCTGATAAACTGAGAAAACTATTCTGTAAAAATTCAGGAAGGGAAATAGTATGGGAAAAGAAAATATAAAAAGCAACTGATAAACTGGCGACTGATGTTATCCCCAATATATCAGGTCCTGCCAGTGGATTTTGAAAATATTCCTGCATCAGGAAACCAGAAGTAGGAATAGAAATCCCAGCCAGCATCATTACTAGGACACGGTTGATACGGATTTCAGCAATCTGGCTGTGCGCAGAATCCTGAAAGAAGTCCTGGAAGCTTAAACTTAAAAATCCTGTGTTCAGATTAATAATTGCGCTTGCAATAATGGCAATCACGAATAATAAACACAGGATTTTAAATCTTTTTGACATGATTCAGAAAGAGTTCAGTCTATTTATTTTAGGAAAGAATCGATTTTAGAATTCAAAACATCTTCCGTCATCATTCCCAGATATTCGTCAGTTTTATCACCTTTTCTCATGAAAGTAAAGGGAATAGAACCTCCGTCCCATTGTTTGAAGTTGTTGTGAAAGAAGTTTGGATCTAATTTTTGTCCATCCAGTAGGATAATGCTGCCTCCTAATTTATTTTCTGCAGCAAAATTCTTAACAGCACCAGCCCAATCTGCCTTATCATCAAGGTTCACGAAAGTGAATTTTACAGGTTTGCCTTTCAATTCCTCCATTTTACTTTTAAAACTTGGAATTTCTCTGATACATGGGCCGCACCAGGTTGCAAAAAAATTGGTTACATATAAAGTATCATTATTTTTTGCCAAATGCTGGCTTACATTTTCAGGGGAAAGTTCTTGGGGGATAGCTGTACTTCCTTCAGGTTCTGTAGTTTGAGATACAGAAACAGGGTCTGCGCCAGCTGTGTCTTCAGTTTTCTGACCTTCTTTTTTACAGCTGTACAGTGCAGTAAGAAGTAACGTGGATAAAATTATCTTCTTCATAAATTATTTTTTATCTATTTTTGAATTGAAGTTATGGAACAACAAATCTATAAGGGGAAACTGATAAAGTTTCATCCGTTAAAAATAGCGAAAAAGGAAGAGCTGACCAAAAATACTTTTTCTCTGAAATTCGAAATTCCTGAGAATTTAAGAGAAAATTTCAGGTTTGAAGCCGGGCAGTTCGTCAGTATAAGATTTCAATCACATGGGAAAGAAGTTATTAATGATTATTCAATGACTTCAGCTCCTTATGAAGAGAAAATATGTCTGGGGATAAAGGTGAATTCCTCTGAAGGAGCTACTTCGCAGTTATTTCAAAATTATAATGCTGGTGATGAACTTTGGGTAAGTGAACCTTCCGGGAGATTTACTATTGTATCCAAACCCAGTGAATTCAGAACTATTGTTGCTTTTGCAGCAGGCATTGGAATTACCCCTATTTTAAGTCATTTCAAAAATATTCTTCACAATGAACCCAGAACGCGGTTGTTTTTATTTTTTGGAAATAAAAGTTCAGAAGATTTAGTCTATCGCGAACAGTTGGACAACCTTGCCAGAACATATGGTGACAGGCTTCAGATATTTTATTTCTTTTCTCAGGAGAAAACAGCAGATCAGTTTTTCTATGGCAGACTGGATGAGAAGAAGTTACATTTGATCATCAATCAGATCCTTCATTTGGATGATACAGATGAAGAATCCACCATTTGGGATGCCGTGGATGAAGTATTAATATGCGGAAAAGGAGAAATGATCAAGACATTGGCCAATGCATGTTATCATCACGGAATTCCGAAAAAGAATATTCATTTTGAACTTTTTGAAGAATTTAATGATGATATTTATCCTGTAGAAAAAGAATTTCCTCTGATTGAAAATATTGAGGTCGAATTTACCATGCTAGGGAAAAAATATACGACCCAGCTTCCTGATAACAAGGATAAAATCCTTCAGCAGCTTCTGATGAAAAAGTTTCCTGTCCCTTATTCCTGCAAATCCGGAATCTGCGGAAGTTGTGAATGTTCTTTAGATGAAGGAGAAGTAGAACTGTTAGAAAATGAGTATCTTACCGAAAAAGAGGAAGAGCAGGGACATATTTTAGCCTGTATGTCTATTGTGAAAAGTAAAAAAATAAAGCTTAACTTTGATCTTAGTTGAGAGTTATTAGGAACATATTTAACCTTGGGTTTATATCACTGGAATTGGGAGTTCTGATGATATGCTTCTGTAATGTGTGGGTTTTCGGGCTTACCAATGGGAGAACTTATACCAAAATCTCAAAAATTCCACCTCGTGAAATTGCTTTGGTTCTGGGAACATCTCCAAAAATGAGATCCGGAAAATCCAATCCTTATTTCACCAAAAGAATGGATGCCACAGCCCTTCTTTACCATCATGGGAAAATCAAGAAAATTATAGTAAGCGGGGAAAAAAGCAAAGGTTATAACGAACCGGGAGCAATGAAAAACTATCTGATCAATCAGGAAGGTGTGCCTGAAGATATTATTGTGGAAGATCCTAAAGGTTTTAATACCTATAAAAGTATTCTTCGTTGTAAGGATGTTTATAAGAAGAAGAATGTCATCATTGTATCTCAGGGATATCACAACCTGAGAGCATTGTTTTTTGCAAGAAATAATGATATGAATGCTTTGGGATTTGATGCGCAGGATGTCACAAAACCCGAGAGTTTCTACAGAAACCAGACGAGGGAAATCCTCGCCCGTGTGATTGCTGTAGTCTATTTTATTTTAGGCGTTTCTCCGGATTAGAAAGGATATCCGAACGCGATATTAACTGTTGGTTTGAAAGGCTGGATGAATTTGAATCTCCATCGGTCGCCTTCAGGTTTATTCGGGTCATAGATCTTATACGCAAGGTCAATTCTCGCCGTTACGTAGGCAATATTTAATCTTAATCCGAATCCACTTCCGATACCCACCTGTTTCCAGAACTTACCGAACTTAAATTCATCTCCATATCCATCGTTATAGTTACGAAGACTCCATGTATTTCCGATATCGGTAAATAAAGCGCCTTCATAAGTTTTATTGAAAGGAATTCGATATTCAATATTAGTGGTAAGCTTTAGATTGTCTGTCATATAGGTACGAACTCTTTCATCCACCTGGGAATCTGCAGGACCTAATCCTCCAAAGGCTACCCAGGCTCTGATATCGTTGGAACCTCCGTTGAAATAAGACTTGATGATGGGCATATCCTGAGAGTTTCCGTAAGGTATTCCAACTCCGATAAACTGGCGCAGCACCAATGTCTGGTTTCCGTTAAATTTGAAATATTTTCTTGTATCAATATCAAATTTTACAAACTGTGCGTAAGGCAGTCCGAAAATAGTTCCTTGCGGGCCGGTAACAATACCTCCGCCGTTATCTTTTTTATTGAATATACTTAATATATTTCCCGCAAGCTCCACTTTTCCGTTAAAATAAAAGGCATTTGGATATTCTTTCTTTCCAATTTCACTATAGACAAAATTGTAGATCATGGAAGAAATAAGGACATCCTGAGTTTGTCTGTCTTTGTTCACCAATGTTCCGGTAAAGGCTGTTAAAAGGTCTCTTCCCTGCTGATTAAGGCTTCCACGGTAAGCATCGTTCTCAATAATCATTTTGGAAACTTCATCTACACTGAGTTTTCCATCTTTATAATCTTGTCCGGTCTGCGCAGTTTCCGGGTTAAACATAAAATAATTCCCGAATACTTCATCTTTTACCCTTCCGTCATTCACAAAGTAGTCATAGTACGCATCTTTATTTTTTGTCAGACTGACCTGAGTATTGAATAAAGTAAGCTTGTGATACACCTGATCATTAACACTTGCCTGATAGTTCAGTCCCGTATTGAAAATCAACCTTCCCAAACCGATGTTGTTCTGTATCGACGCCCCTAGCAAAATAGATGATGTAGGTGTGTATCGTTTTGGAATGAATTTATAATAATTAAAAGGAAGCAGCAGTCTTGGGAAGTTCAGGGATGCCTGAGCTGATATTTCGTAGGCTGCAACTCTTTTACTGATATCTTTTGTACTTCTGATAGAACCAAATGTTCCTGAAAGACTGGTAGAAAGGTTTTCCGCTCCTCTAAAAACATTTCGGGTGGTAAGGTCCACAGAAGGAGAGATCCCCAGGTTTAAAACCTGAGAATAGTTGATATCTGTTCCCACTTTAAGTTCGTATTTCGGAAGTGGTTTCAGTACATATAAAACATCAACAATACTGTCGTTTGGAGAGGTCATTCCGCCTTGTCTCAGTGAGTCTCTCGCTTTAACGATGCTGAAGTTATTCATCGATAAAAGATTTCTCTTGGTTACGTCCAGTTTCGTTTGGTCAAAAACCTTTTTACTGTCCGGAATAATAGCTCTCCACACCGATGAAAGTTTATATTTATCATTCATCGTATGGAATCTTATTCTCCTTAAGCTATCTTTTTTGGTGTTTTTAGGATAGTCACCGGGTTCATCCACAATGGCAACATCAATATTTCCAAAAGTGGCTATTTTATAAGGGGTATCCAGAGAGTCTTTATGAATTTCCAGGGTTAAAGGAACCTGTTTTCTGCTTTTAAGGGAATCTGCAACGAAATAAACTTCATCATTGGAAGCATTGAACCTGTAGAAACCAAACTCTCTCATCAGATCGGTGATTCTGGTAACCTCTCTTTCCAGAACGGTCTGGTCAAGGATCTGTCCGGATCTTACAAGACTTCTGTTCAGATTATAGTTGTAATACCCTTTGATCCCCTGATCCGGAATATTATAGAAGTAATCCTTGATACGTGTAGGATCATTATGTTTGATGGAATAATTAACCGATGCTTTTTTGGAAGCGGAATCCAGTGTATGTTTAAAATTGACATCAGCATCCCAATATCCCCTGTAGGTAAGTCTTTTCTTTATAGATTCAGCACTTTTTTCACTTCTTGTCTGATCAAGAATAACCGGCGGTGTTCCCCAGTTGTGCAGTAAACGGTCGAAAAGAAGACTTTTTCCGACACTGCTTTTCATATTATATTTAAGGAATAAAGAATCTCTCAGCTTCTGATTTCTCATCTCACCGGGATAGGTCATATATTCATTAAGTATGGTGTCGTATTTCGGATCCGCCATATTGTACAGAAGGAGACTTAATGGCATGAAAAGAAACTGCTTTTTATTGGGCTTCTGCTGAATATAATCTTTAAGTTCCTCATCGAAAAATACTTTCTTATCCTCGAACTCTAAACTGTTCTTGGTAAGCAGATATTCGCCCTCAGGAACTTTTTTTGTCGTACTACAAGCATAAAGGAGACCAACAAATGTTGCAAATGAGATAATTTTATAATATTTTTGAGGAGAATTCTTATAATGCTTACAGCTCATACAATAAAAGTTTTACAATCTTTAGATAAAAAGAAGTTCAGACAAAAATACAATTTGTTTTTGGTTGAAGGTAATAAAATCATTTGTGAACTTTCTAATTCTAACTTTAAAGTTAAAGAAATATTGTCAACCGATCCACAAAAATTGGACCGTAGTGATATCCCTGTTACCCATATCTCTGAAAATGAATTAAAAAAAATAAGTTTTCTTAAAACTCCAAAAGATTCCGTGGCGGTATGTTATCTTGCCGAGGAAGAAAAATGGGAAGATAAGAATATACAATTGGTTTTGGATGGACTCCAGGATCCCGGAAACCTTGGAACTATTATACGGTTAGCAGACTGGTTCGGGATAGAACAGATCATCTGTAGTGAAGATACCGTAGATGTGTACAATCCGAAAGTCATTCAGGCAACGATGGGATCTTTTACCAGAGTGAATGTGGTGTATACTGATCTGGTGGAATATCTTTCCAAAACAGAGAATGTAAATATCGGAACGGATATGGAAGGGGAGAATATTTATACTTTCCAGAAACCCGAAAAGCTAAACCTTATTTTAGGAAATGAAGGAAACGGAATGAGACCGGAGACGGAAAAACTGGTACAAAAAAGCATCAGTATTCCTAGATTTGGAAAATCCCAGTCTACAGAAAGCCTCAATGTGTCAATGGCTGCCGGGATTATTTTAGGACAGTTATTTTCAAAATAGAAAATCAGAAACCAGAGGTTAAAAATTATTGTAAAATATTACTGAATAATATCCGGCGTCTGGTTTCTGATATCTGATTTTTATATCAATTGCTCCATACTTGAAACACTTTTATTTTTCTGATAAACCTCCATCTTTTTTCTGACATATTTCAGAGCAATAGGAGCAAGGTAAATCAATGCTGCACCAATCAGTTTTTTCTTCCAGTTGGAACTTTTCATGTTCTTTTTGGCGTAGTTTCCAACGATAGCAGTAACTCCCAGTTTAACAAGACCATCGGTAATGTTTCCTCCTTTGAATGCGGAGCTGGCAATACCTACAGCTGTATTTTTGCTGATCAGAAGATCTTTTACTTCTGAAGTAAGCTGTTTGGCAATGACATCTTTTCTTAAAACTACTTTTTCATCACCGTCTTCATCAATCTTTTCCTGAAGATACTGATCACTTAAACCATTGGTAAATGCACTTAAGCTTTCTTTTGTATTTTTGAAGGTAAGAAGATTTTCCAGATCACTTATTTCACCCTGAAGCAGTTTTTTCTTTCTTCTTAATTCTTCTATGCTCTCGTATTTTCTGCCCATAGTTTAATGATTTAAAAATTTAATAACCTGATCTGCAACAGTATTCACAATTTTTGTTTTGAAGGCAACAACAAACGCCATTACCAGTGCGTAAAATGCAGCAACAATTAAGAATCCATAGGAATAATTATCCAGTGCTTTTCCGATAAGGAAAGCGATTCCAAAGTTGAAAAGGATAATAAAAAAAGCAAAAGCAACAAGCAGTACTACAAAGTAAGTAATGAGCCCGGCAGAAAGTGACGACTTTTCAGTCGCTTCAATTTTCAGAAGATCTATTCTCTTGGAGGCGTATTCTTTAATAGTTTCTATCATTGTTTTTTTTTAAAGTTACAAAAAAAGGAACTTTCGCACAAAAGTTCCTTTCTGTAATTTACTTAAAAAAGATAAATTACTTATTTTTTCAGATCATTCAGTTCCGCTTCTACATCTTTTGCCAAATCTGCAGTTTTAGAAACAATCTGATCTTTGTATTTGTCATATCCGTCTTTCACTGTATGTGCTACGCTGTTAGCTGTTTCCTTGAAAGTAGAAGAAATATTGCTGTACTGGTCTTTCACCTTTTCAGAAACCTCACCGTATTTGTTCTTTGCCTGATCTTTAAGATCATTTGCCTTCGTTTTAATTTTTTTTCTGGTTTCTTTACCTTCTTCCGGTGCGTATAACATTCCTAAGATTACACCTGCCGCAGCACCTGCAAGAAGTCCTGCCAATATACCTGCTGTATTATTTCCTTTTCTAGACATTTTAAGTTTTTTAATAATTAATAATAGATTAGTTTTTACAGTAATAAAACTTACAATTTGTATACCAAAGGAGGCCTGAAGCCTATTAAAAATTGTTAAATCTTTTTGATGTGAGATAAAATAAGCTGTATGGTTTCTTCTTTGGTGAGTGTCGAATTATCAATAACAATAGCGTCGTCAGCCTGCTTCAATGGGGCTATTTCACGCTCACTATCGATCTTGTCACGTTCTATCAGGTTTTGTTTTACCTGTTCTTTATCTGCTTCTATACCCAGTCCTTTCAGTTCCAGAAACCTTCTGTTGGTTCTTTCATCAATACTGGCAGTAAGAAAGAATTTATAGTCTGCATTTGGCAGAACTACTGTCCCGATGTCACGTCCGTCCATAATAACGCCACCTTTTTCTGCCAAAGTGCGCTGTGACTGCAGGAGGAAATCTCTCACCTCTTTTTGCTTGGCAACAAGGCTCACATTATCAGATACGATATTGGTACGGATTTCCGTAGAGATATCTGTGTCATTCAGGAAAAGAATAAGGGTGCCGTCGTTATTTTTAAATTCAAGTTTGATCTGATTAAAAGAAGAGAACAATGTATTCAGATCAATCTCACCGTTTTCATTCAGACAATGCTGCAAAGCATACCAGGTAACTCCTCTGTAAAGTGCTCCTGTATCCATATGAATAAGTCCCAGTTGATCAGCAATGATTTTTGAGATAGAACTTTTTCCGGTAGACGAGTACCCATCGATAGCAATTACAGGTTTTTTCATACTGCAAATTTCAAGATTTTTTTTAGAAAATCAAGAAGAAGTAAGAAAATTTCAGAATAATTAAGAAATTTCCGGCCAGGAAGATTATTCTCCTCTGTGGCTGGAAAGGTCCATGGAAATTCCTATCTGATTGACGTTCGAAGAGTTGTGATATCTCACGTGGGCATAATCAATACGGAATCTGGAAACTTTAACTCCAAATCCAGCAGAAAGTCCCGAGAAGTTTCTTTGATCTGCAACAGCCAGTTCATTTCCTCTTTTTACATTATATCCCAGTCTGATATTGAAATTCTTTTCCGGAAACAATTCTGCTCCCAAAGAAAAGTGGTCTGCGATCTTTCTGCCGGCACCCACTTTTTGCCCGTCCAGGTTTTCTTCTGAAGAAATATCAAACTTCTGAAGATCATGTGCGGTAATGGTGATGGCAAGAGGAAAATTCTTGATGATTTTGGTATATCCCAGATCAACCCTGAACGGAAGATTCTCTCTTGTTCCGTTAAAGGATTTCAGCTGGAAACCAAAATTTCTCATCACAAGTGATAGTACTTCTTTATTCTTTTTATTATGATAGGTAATTCCCGCTGTTCCTGAGATGGCGGAAGAAGTATAGTTGTCAATTTTTGAGGTAATGAAATTAAGCCCTCCACCAATCGTCCAGTCTTCCTCAAACTGGTAGGCATAGCCTGCGCCAATCGCTACATCTGAAGCTTTAAATTCTCCGTTTTCAAAACCGCTTTCATCTGTCCTCGGAATACTTCCATAGCTCATATACCTTGCATTGATGGTAGCCATGTGGCCATTTTCAAAGTCTTTGGCATAAGCAATCGTTCCGTATTTCGAGTCGGCAAGGTAAGCCGTTGCGTTTACAGAAAGCTGTTTGTCAGAATCTTTATTTAAAAGGGCAGGGTTTGCAATAGCAAAGGAAACATCATAATCTCTTACCGAAATTGCATCGCCACCCAGAGCAGCCTGTCTTGCAGATACAGGTACATTTAAGAACGGATAGACATTTGTTCCCGTTTGCGCATAAGAAACAATTCCTGATAGAAATAATGAAAAAATGATAATTTTCTTCAACTCAATTTATAATTAATGCAAAAATAATCCTTTTTCGTACTTTTCAAAATATTTCTTACATTATTTCTATTTAAATATTTTTCTTTTATCAATATCATTAATGATTATATTTGCAAAATCAAATTCCGGGGAAACCCGTACTAATAAAAAGTTACTTAAAAATAAAAGATGAAATATAAAAGAATCCTTCTGAAACTGAGCGGTGAGGCCTTAATGGGAAACAGACAATACGGTATTGACAACGAAAGACTGCAGGAATATGCATCTGAGATCAAAAAGGTAGTTGAAAAAGGCTGTGAAGTAGCGATCGTGATTGGAGGAGGAAATATCTTCCGTGGGGTAGCAGGAGCTGCAAAAGGTATGGACAGAGTGCAGGGAGATTATATGGGAATGCTTGCTACTGTTATCAATGGTATGGCTTTACAGGGCGCATTAGAAGATGCAGGAATCAAAACAAGACTTCAGTCGGCTATCGAAATGGATAAAGTAGCTGAACCTTTCATCAAAAGAAGAGCAGTAAGACACCTTGAGAAAGGAAGAGTAGTGATCTTCGGAGCCGGAACAGGAAATCCTTATTTTACCACTGATACAGCGGCTACCTTAAGAGCGATCGAAATCGGGGCTGATGTAATCTTAAAAGGAACAAGAGTAGACGGAATCTATGACAGCGATCCTGAAAAGAATGCAAATGCTGTAAAATACAATTCATTATCTTTTGATGAAGTATTTGAGAAAAACCTTAAAGTAATGGATATGACTGCATTTACTTTGAGCCACGAAAATAAATTGCCAATCATTGTATTCGATATGAACAAAGATGGAAATTTAGAAAAAATCGTAGACGGAGAAAATGTAGGTACTTTGGTTAATTTATAATCAATATAAGTTCTAAAAAATATAAAAACACCTGTTACAGTAATTGTGACAGGTGTTTTTTATTAATGATTGTTTTAAGTATTTATTTGTCTGCTTCAACATTCTGTTTGGCATTTTCCTTTTCAACCAAAACATAACGGGAAGAAATCCATCCGATGATCTGATCGATTATTTTTAGAATCATCTCCAATTCGGTGACAGCAGTTACTCCCGGTACCAGCTTCAGATCGGGTTTTGGTAATGGCTGTGATAAAATAAGTCCTTCTACCTGTGGATTAGGCCCTTCCGCAGGAATACCATTATACATCCCCACATGCTGTACTGATAACTGAAGCATGTAGTCCTGCAAAGACTCAGGAGGTGTCTTGATGCTCACCGAGGAGGCGCTTGAGTGTTGGAGCTGACCTGGCAGCGATTGGTTCTGTATTCTTGTATAACTGGCTCCTGAATTTGAAGAATCAGCAATCGCCATCTTTTGTAAAGCGTTTAATAAGGCTGCCGTCATATAGGTAGGAGCCTGACCATAAATAGTTGCTATTTTTCCCAGTTCCGATACCGGCCATGCATGAGGAACAACGTCCAGATCATTCCAGTGCATGGTGTTCCAGCTTTGATAAGTACCTGTCTGCTGTTGCCATCCCGGAGGTAATGGCGGGAATTTACTGTTGAACAGGTTGGCAAATGCAGCCTCACCCGGCGTTGGTCCGGCGGTAGGATATACAAGCGTTACTCCGAAGGCATCCAGATCCTTATTCTCTTTCAGATAAAGGGCCAGGGTAGGAGATAATGCTCCGGCTAGGCTATGTCCACAGAATATGATGGCAGTATCCGGATCCGGACTTAAGCTGGCAAGAAACTGTTGAAGCGTGGTATTGGGTGCGGCGGCATCACCCGGACTTATAAGTCCCAGAAGTATACCGACCCCGGTAGCCGTTCCTTTTGAAATATAAGGGTCAATGCCGTTAAAGGCTGATGGAGCAAAGTTGGAAGGATTATAAGTCGTCCAGTTGACCACTTCGGCTACCGAAAAATCTTCTGTTTCCCAATCGTAAAGAGAGGAAGGATTAGTGGCAGCAATAGCCACAACGTACGTTGGCAATGTAGGACCTCCCGGAAATGCGACAGCATCAGATTTAACGACATATAATGCATTATCTGCAACTCCGGTAGGAACTCCTTTTTCATTTTTTTCTTCGATCAGGGCAGGTCCCCAGACCAGATCCCAGTTTCCTAATTCCGATACGGCTGAAGGATTAGCTATGGAAGGTGTTTTCTGATCCATTATTTTAACCGGAGGAACATTGTTAAAATAATAAGATAAATCATACTGAAGCTGTTGCTGCAGTTGGATACCAAGACCGTTGTAGCCTCCGGCACGGTTGGCAAGACCTGCCATACCAAAAACTTGTTGATAGGCATCTAAAGATGGATTTGTCATGATGTGATTGGTTTAAATTAGTTTATAATTGTTCATTTCTGCAAAATGTCTTCTCCAGGACTTTCCGTTTGTTAGGGCAAGTTTTCCGTTTGAAATACCTGCCGACGTTTCGTTTAAAAGAATAGAGTAAAGGACGTTATAAAAAATGATATCACACTAAGTAGAAATAACCAAAATATTCGGTAGGTATTTGTACCTGAAGTTTTTGCTAGAAGTTGGATTTTAGACGAAAAATAACTTTCTTTTTTTCAAAGAGGAGGCAGGTACGTAAAATCCATGTTGGAAATAGCTATTATTCAAAAACAATCCTGATTGTGAAATATTGATCTGGGGGAAATTAAGAAAGAAAATCAAGTATTGCCAAAAGCAGTATCTCCCAATAATACACAAGCTTTTTTTAAGATGGCTTTTTCTTATATTTGAAAAAAATAAGAAGTGGATTTTGGGAATAAATTATATAGGACTGTAAAAGATTTAAAACTACTAATATTTGATATTGGTGAAAAAATAGCATTGTCAAAAACGGCATTTTCATTTTATCGAGACAATATTAAAGCCACTGAAAAAGGGATTGTTACAATTACAACACCTTTAGGTCTTGATTATGAAGATGAGGTTATAGAGCATGAATATGAATATTCGTACAGTGAACTAAAATTACGTATAAATGAACTTTGTATTGACCAATTAGCTATAGATGGGATTTATAAAATGGTTACATCAGTAGAAAGTGTTATGGTTGCTGTATTAGATGTAATTTTGCAAAAGTATCCTGCAAAGATTAGTAACAAAATAAAAATAGATTCAAATCTTATTTTTGAAGTACAATCTTTAGAAGAGTTAAAAACTCAATTATTTAAAAGGATAATTAATGAACTTACATACAAATCACCAGAGGACTTTGCAAAGGATTTTAAGGATTATACAAGTGTAGATTTAAATAAGTGTGATGATTATGAACGTTATATAGAATTGAAAGCTACTAGAGATTTGTATATGCATAATGACGGAATTGTAAATGAAATATATTTACGTAAGGCAAAAAAATTAGCAAGAGCTAAGGAGAAAAGTAAAATAATATGTGATTACAACTATTTCTTAAAGTCTTATGAGGTGTGTTTTAAAGTTGTGGAATACATTATTGAAGAATTAAATAAGAAATGGAAAAGTAGTGAATATGAAGAATGGAAAAATAGAGTTGACAATAAAGTGAAAATTAATAAATAGCCCCTTAATTGGGGCTATATTTTTACAATGGATCTAATTGATCTTCAGAAAATGTTGCTTCGTTAAGTTGGTCACCGGCAAACCAATTGCATACCCAAAGACCTTCTGCAAGTTCGCTTTCAAATTTAACTGTCATTGTTGGTCCCCCTGATTTTAATTTTACTAAAATTCCTTCTTTAATCATAATCTAAATTTTAATGGTTTTGTTAATTTATTGCAAAGCTAACTCTTTTCCTGAAAATTTATTACGGTTATCCGTAATGCTGTGTTTTTAACTCTTTTCCTTTGAGTGAGAAGAAAATATTTTGCATATTGTAACAATTATTTTGCCATTCCTCTGATTGCATTGATATTTGAAATAATTGACCCTCTTTAGATTCTAGTATTACTGCAGTTGATGTTCCTTGTCCATAATCTGCAGCAAAGTTTTTTATTTGTTAGGTTTTTTAATTATTTTTTCCGATATTAGAGATTAAGCATTAAGGAACAATTTAAAAAATGCGTAGTAATGAAAATAGAGATGTTAGAGGATTTTATTTTGTATCTAAAAATGAGAACAGATTCTCTCGCTGTTGAATGTTTATCAAAAATGCATGAATTAGCTGATGGATTTCATTCTAAGGAGTTTTCTTATTCTGTTGACATTAGAATTCCTAGGGAATTGATTATCGATTATTTAAATTTTAAAGACGGTTTATAGTCGTCTTTTCTTTTTCCGTTGAGTTCAACGCCGTATTTACAACAAAACAAATAATTTTGCACAGTATCCTATTCAAAAATATCAACGTTTTCACAAAATACAGAATGCAGTCTTACCAGAATATGGAAATAATCATTATTTTTGCAGCACTGAATAGTAAAAAATAATTTAAAATAGTAAGAAAATACTGGTGTTTACAGCGTTTTTAGTTTTAATTAATTGATATTCAGATGGATTAATAGATGTGTAATTTATCAAACTATACTATAATAATGGAAGAATTAGATCTTATATTAGAATCTGTAAAACAGGACATGGATGCAGCGGTAAAGCACCTGGATCACGCATTTCAAAGAATTAGAGCAGGACGTGCTTCTACGACAATGGTTCAGGATGTAATGGTAGAATACTACGGAGCAATGACTCCTATCAACCAGGTTGCGAATGTTTCTGTTCCGGATGCAATGACAATCTCTATTCAACCTTGGGACAGAACGGCAATCAACGCGATTGAAAAAGCAATCATCAATTCCAACTTAGGTTTTGCACCTTCTAACAACGGGGAAAACATTATCCTTAATGTTCCGCCTTTAACAGAGGAAAGAAGAAAAGAGCTTGCAAAACAGGCTAAAGTGGAAACTGAGAACACTAAAGTAACGGTAAGAAATGCAAGACAGGACGGTTTGAAAGAACTTAAAAAGCTGGAAGGAGTTTCTGAAGATGTAGTAAAAGGCGTGGAAGAAGAAATCCAGGCTTATACTGATAAATACGTTAAACTTTGCGATGAGCATCTTAAGACAAAAGAAGCTGAAATTATGAAAGTATAATTTTCAGTTTTGAAAAATAATAAAGAGATTTCCTATAGGAGATCTCTTTTTTTTTGTTTTTTTGCTGTTTTATTTAACTTTTTATAATGCAATGCATTCTTATTCTATACTATATTGTGAAGTATTTACGTTCATTCATTATATTTAATGAATTATTCCTGACGTTCAATTAAAAAACAGGAAACAGATACTATAATGATGACAAAAATAATCGGGGTAGGAAATTATATCCCATCGGAAACAATAACCAATTTATTTTTTGATAAACATATTTTTCTTAATGAAGAAGGGATTTTATTAAAGGAGAATAACGCTTCCATTACGGATAAGCTTAAAAAGATTACAGGTATTGAAGAAAGGAGATATGCACATAGTACACAGGTCACTTCAGATCTGGGCGTCATTGCGGCGCGTGCAGCTATAGAAAATGCAGGAATCGATCCTGAAACATTAGACTATATTATATTTGCCCATAATTTTGGGGATGTTCGCTTCGGAACGGTTCAGTCTGATACGGTGCCCAGCCTTGCTGCAAGGGTGAAGCATGTATTGGGAATCAGAAATAATTTCTGTGTGGCCTATGATGTTCTTTTCGGATGTCCGGGATGGATTGAAGGGGTAATTCAGGCTCACGCGTTTATCAAATCCGGTATAGCGAAGCGATGCCTGGTTATTGGAGCAGAAACACTTTCCCGTGTGGTAGATATCCACGACAGAGACAGTATGATCTATGCGGATGGAGCAGGAGCAGCTGTTCTGGAAGTAAATCAGGATGATGATGCCGGGATCAAATCCCATTTGTCAGCTTCTTATACCCTTGAAGAAAAAGACTATCTGTATTTTGGAAAATCTTACAACAACGAAAGATGCCCGGATACCCGATACATTAAGATGGATGGTCGTAAAATATATGAATTTGCTCTCGTGAATGTTCCGGATGCGATGAAAAAATGTCTGGACAACAGTGGATATTCTATTGATCAGCTCAATAAAATTATCATTCATCAGGCGAATGAAAAAATGGATGAAGCCATCGTTAACAGGTTTTATCAGCTGTATGGAAAACCGGTTCCGGAAAATATCATGCCTATGGTTATTCATAAATTAGGTAACAGCAGTGTGGCTACGATTCCTTCTTTGCTGACGATGATTTTGCAGGATGAACTGGAACATCATAAAATCAAAAAAAATGATATTGTGTTATTTGCTTCAGTAGGAGCCGGAATGAATATCAATGCTTTCGTTTATCAGTTTTAAAATATAAAAAAGAGATTGGCTTAAAGGTCAATCTCTTTAGTTTTATAAACATTGTTTGGAGCCTTTCTGGTCTTTATGCTTTAATAGAGATTGGTAGCTCTGAAGAATTTCATTCACATTACACCTGATTTCTTTTCCTGGAATCGTATCCGGAGCTGTTTTTTCTTTCTGATCCGATTTGATGCTGTATTTCTTTTCAAGGCATTTCAGCGGCTGGTTATTCTGCAGATAAATGCGGGTTTCTGTAATATCATCTTTGGTAACAGGTTTCTCAGGGGTGCCACCATCAAAATTCCATACGGTTTCCTGTCTGAAAATAAAAAATGGTTTTCCGTCTTTGATAAAATACTTTTCAGATGCCGAAAAATGACTGTGTTCTGCATAAAAATGCTCTATCACTTTAATTCCATCCTTGTCAGAATAAAAAAATACTTCTCCTGAAGGTTCATCATTACAATCATAATTGAATTTTGAAGAACTCAGCTTTTTAGTTTCCAACTGAGCCTGAAGGACAGCATATTCTTTTTTAATCTGATCAATAGGTTTTTCTGTTGTATTTGTTTTAACTGAATCCTTTTTTGCAGTAGAACTATCTCTGGAAATGGATTTCTTTAGGATGATTTTATCTTTTTCATTTTTACAGGAAACAAAAAGAAGCAAGCCCGCTGTCAGAACTAGGATTTTCATAGAATGAATGGTTTGGTGGTGAATAAAAATACAAAAATTTTAATGACATAAAAAAAGGCCTTCAACTGAAAGCCTTATATTGTTTTATTTGCAATTTTCGTTATAATCGTAGATCACTTCATTGATAATTGAAAGTTTATCCACCGTTGAATTGTTGATTTCATCCCGGATGAATTTTCCAAGACCGCTTCTTTTTTTCTCTTCATTTTTCAGGGAACCATATTCTCCCTTTGTCATTTTTGCTTTTACGTAAGGGCAGTCTGCCAGGATAATTTTGGCTTTTGCGGGCGTTAATTCTTCAGCTTTTCCTCCTTTCTTTGAAAAGATATAATTGGGATTCTCTCTTAACCGGTCTGTTTCTCTCTGCGTGATGGCCTGAGTACTGTTTGCAGAAAGAGCCGTAGGATAGCCATAAAGCTTATAAACTGTAATTTTACCTTCTGCTACTACTTCAGCAAACTGTTCCGTTCTTGACAGGTTGTTAAGCGCCTTAAAGCCGGCTGATAATCCTGTTGAACTTTCAGAGCTGTTCAGAGCCTCTCTCATGTTTGAGTATTTTACCGACTTGAAAACCCTTGGAGTGTCACCTTCGTATAACATGTATTCTTTGATATCGTCTGTGTCGTAGGTTTTGAATTTTATCTTATTCTTTACTTTGTCAATATCAGCAATGGCCGCAAATTTTACTTTTAACTGATTTTGCCACGGACTTGAATAGCCGCCGTGGAGATGTACAACACCTTCAATTTTCTTTCCGGATTTGTCAATGATGTAGCCGTATTTTTCACCGTTGTAGGTTCCGGTTTCATCCTGATCCTGAGCATGGGCATTGAGCGATACAAGACCGAACAGGCCAATAAGTAGTAATTTCTTCATGGTTTTGTTTTAAATTCCCACAAATATAAATTTTTAAATTCAAAATCATTATCAATTAAATATTGTAATAATAATCAACAAAAAAGCTCCGGAATTTCTCCGGAGCTTTTAATTTTATTTTAAAATCAGAATTATTGGTATCTCTGATGTTCCTTACTTTTGGTAAACCTTTTGGTGATAGGTTTGAACAATGCTTTGTATTTTTCTGCATCAAACAGTTGCGAATCTGTAAGTGCTTTATACGTCATCCAGACTCCAAAAGGAAGAAGGATCAGGTTGGGAAGCCATGCTGCCAGATAAGGATTCATTTTCCCGCTCCATGACATATTTTCCACCCCGACATTCATGACATAAAAGATGATGAAAATAACGATAGCGATGATGACCGGAAGCCCCATTCCACCTTTTCTGATGATAGAACCTAAGCTGGATCCGATCAAAAAGAAGATGATACAGGTCACAGAATAGGCAACAATTCTCTGCTGGTAAATAACGACTTTACTGAAGTATTTTACGTTAGAACTGTATTCATTCTTTTTAGATTCCAGTGTTGATTTCAGGTTGTCTAATCTGTTATAGGAATTGTAAATGATTTCCAGTTTTTTTTCACCTTTTACGGTGTCCAGTTTAATCTGGGTCTTCGGAGCTACTTTATGTTTATTCCCTTTATCCATGTAGGTAATCACAGAATTGGTCTGGTTAAGAACCTCAGAACCGATGTTATCAAAGAACTGTTTATTGTCTTTTTTGGTTTTTGTAATCGTTCCGTCAAGCTGGTTATAGGTCTGGAAACGGTAGTCATCCGTAATCTGTTCTTTTTCGATCGCTTTATTGATGATTTCACTAATGTCAAAGTGGGATACCAATGTATCAAATTTAATAGCCTGGTCCGGTTGTTTCAGCCTTACGTTATCACCTTTTCCGGCAAAAGCATCTTCAAATACATAGCCGTTATAAAGGACAAGCTTTAGAAAATTCTTGTTAACAGCCGGAACAAATTTTCCTTTTTCAGCCACTACAGATTGTTGGTTTTCATAAGCATTGGCTTTTTTATGAACAAAAACGCCTTCAATATTTTCACCGTTTTCCCCATAGATCTTGTCAAACTTTACCATATAACCTGGAATCTGATCAATAAACTGTCCTGGAGTAAAGTTGATAGCCGGTTTGGTTTGGGCAATATTGAAAAGCATGTTCTTGGCTTTCTTCTGAAAGTCCGGAATAATATTATTAGAGAAGAAAAACAGCATGATGGCAAGTGCCGTGGAAATCCCAAGAAGAGGAGTCATTACTCGAGTCAAAGGAATTCCTGCCGCTTTCATTGCTGCAAGTTCGTAACGTTCTCCAAATTCACCAAAAGACATAATACTCGCCAGAAGGATCGTAAGCGGGAGAACCATACTGATGACGTTCACCCCAAGATAAAAAAGAAGTTTAAGGATTTGCCAGTAGCTTAATCCTTTTCCCATAAACTGTCCCAACTGTACCCAGATAATGTTTACAATAAAAATGAAAAACAATACGCTGAATATAAAGAAAAACGGTCCAAAGAAGGTTTTTATAATGTATCGGTCTAGTATTTTTAACATGCGCCAAAATTAATCAAAAAGCCACAAAGTTTACTTGTGGCTTTTTATATTTTGTTATTTTTTTAACGTTAAAAGTAAATTTACATAGTTGCGAATTCACTTTCAGCTTTTTAAAGTTCTGTAACGATGTAGTTTTTAAACTTATTTTTGTCAAAAACAAACATATTAGGATCCAGCTCCTGGTTTTCTTTATACTCTTTAATAGCAATTACAGCAACATCTTTGTTGTTTCCATGCTGTTCCAGTTTTACCATTTGTTTTTTCGCTGAATCTACAAAAAGGTATACGTATTTTATTCCGTTCGCTTTTACCGGGGTCAGTTTAATAAAGTCAGCATTCACGCCATTGACCACTTTCTTACCGTTGTATGTTACGTTATAATCGTTTCTATAGGTTGTAAGGTAGTTGATAGGGGAGAACATGGTACTGCTTCCGTTAGGTTTAGCAATAGTTACTTCCATATCATCGGCGTTGATATTGTAAATTTTAGTTCCGTCGAAGATCTGCTCTGTATCCATGATCTTCAGTTTGTATTTTTCTCCTGCTACGTAATAAATACCAGGTTCTGTTTTTGTTACCTGCCCGTTAAGACCGCTTCCAAAAGAAAATTTGAAGTAAGAATTCTTTTTAGAATTGTAGTTGGCTGTAATATCATCCAATATCTTTTTAGCTTTAGCATCAATCTTCTGAGCGTTGGCCATACCTACTGAACCTACAACAAAACTTCCCAATATAACTTTTGAAATAATATTTTTCATTTTCTTAATTTAATAATCGTTAGATTTTCTTTAATTCTTAAGGTTAAAACGATGTGTTTTTCCTTTAACTACGCAGATCTTCCAAAAACTGTTCCAAAGAATGAAGGTCACTGATCAGAACCTCTCTTGCTTTTGCTCCGTTAAAGCCTCCAACGATACCACTTGCTTCCAGCTGATCCATAATTCTTCCGGCTCTGTTATAACCCAGTTTCAATTGTCTCTGAAGCATTGAGGTAGATCCCTGTTGCGTAGAAACAATGATTCTTGCTGCTTCTTCAAATAAAGCATCTTTTTCGTTCGGGTCAAAAGCACCTACTGTACTTGTTGAATCTTCAGATACGTATTCAGGAAGTAATAATGCTGAAGAATATCCTTTCTGTTCTCCGATAAACTCTGCCAGTCTTTCCACTTCCGGAGTATCTACAAAAGCACACTGAAGTCTCAGGATCTCATTTCCGTTGAAATAAAGCATATCTCCTTTACCAATGAGCTGATCTGCTCCCGGAGAATCAAGGATGGTTCTGGAGTCAACACTGGAAATTACTCTGAAGGCAGCTCTTGCAGGGAAGTTGGCTTTGATCATCCCTGTAATTACGTTTACGGATGGTCTCTGTGTAGCTACAATAAGGTGGATTCCTACGGCTCTGGCAAGCTGTGCAAGTCTGGCAATCGGTAATTCAACCTCTTTTCCTGCCGTCATGATCAAATCTGCAAACTCATCTACTACCAATACGATATACGGTAAATAACGGTGCCCGTTTTCAGGATTTAATTTTCTTTCCGTAAACTTCTTATTGTATTCTTTTAAGTTTTTACAGAAAGCATTTTTCAGAAGATCATAACGGGTATCCATTTCAATACAAAGAGAGTTCAGTGTATTGATTACTTTATTGGTGTCTGTGATGATGGCTTCTTCTGCATCCGGTAGTTTTGCCAGGTAATGTCTTTCAATTTTAGAATATAATGAAAGTTCCACTTTTTTAGGGTCTACCATGACGAATTTCAGTTCGCTCGGATGTTTTTTATAAAGAAGGGAAGTAAGGATAGCGTTAATACCAACAGATTTACCCTGACCTGTTGCTCCTGCCATCAATAAGTGAGGCATTTTTGAAAGGTCAGCCATGAAGATTTCGTTGGAAATGGTCTTTCCGAAAACTACCGGAAGGTCCATATCTGTATTCTGGAATTTCTGAGAAGCGATGACAGAACGCATAGAAACCATGGTAGGATTCTTTCTTGGTACTTCAATACCGATTGTTCCCTTTCCTGGCATTGGCGCGATAATTCTGATTCCTAATGCAGAAAGGTTCAATGCAATATCATCCTGCAGTTTTTTAATCGCTGCTACTCTGATTCCTGCTTCAGGAACAATTTCATACAGTGTAACTGTAGGCCCGATTGTAGCTTTAATCTCTGCGATTCCAACGTTGAAATTCTTCAGAAGTCCAACAATCTTATTTTTATTTTCTTCTAATTCTTCTTTATTGATAGAAATTTCTTCATTTCCGTAATCTTTCAGCAGGTCTACAGGCGGCATCTGGAAGTTGGCAAGATCTAGCTTGTGGTCATATAAACCATGCTTTTCTACCAGTTCCTGAGACTTTTTATCAGAATCATCCAGAACATCAACCACCTGTGCCACTTCTACATTGAATTTAATGTTTTCCTGTGCCGGAGCTGTTGTTACTGGCGGAGACGGAGCAGAAGGTCTGATATCAAATGCTTCCTCCGGGCTGGAAACCGGAACAATGGGCTTGGTAGAAAGGTTTAAGCTTACCTGTTGAGAAACATCTCTTGGCTCTGCTTCAAAAGAAGTATGGTTGGGTGTTGTAATAGTTTCTATCTCGTTTGAAACCGGAACTTCAGGGAATCCTTTCGGAGCACTTACAGGTTCTGGTTCTTTCATTGTATTGACAGGAGTTGTAACGGGCTTGTTGGCAACATCACTCACCGTAACTCTTGAAAGCGTCTCTTCTTCCGCTTCCTCTGCTTCCTCTTTCAATTCCTCATCAGCTTCGAAATCATCATTGGAGTCCGGCATCATAGATTTTACTTTTCCAATCGTATTTTCATTGATCTTATCCAGTTTCGCTTTGATAGAACTTGGACGAAGATTGAATTCAAGAATAAAATAGAGCAGAATGCTTGCTGCTAATACCGTCCACAGGCCTACTGCTCCGATGATGGAGTTAAGATAGTCCATGATCTGATATCCATAAACACCGCCTAAAACACCCTGGCCTTTTGTAAGTGCCCCCATAAAAATAGGAAGCCAGCAGATGAAAAATAAAGAGTGGCCGATCGTTTTCCACGGTTTGAAGATTTTCTTCTTAAGGATCAGTGTTCCCACTACAAGGAACAAAAATGCAATGATAAATGAAGCAATACCAATACTTTCAAAAATGAAAATATTTCCAAGCCAGTCACCTACCTTGCCAAAGATATTGGACGATTTTATGCTTTTGTCCAGCATGGTTCCGGCCTGGCTTTGATCTGCTTTCCAGTTCATCAGATAAGAGACGAATGAGAATGCAAGAACAGCCGATAAAAGTATAAAAGTAAGCCCGAAAAAAATACGTGGCTTAGATAAGATTCTGCCTTTTTCAGGCGATTCAGTCGGTTTTTTTTGTGTCTTTTTATCCATAATATCAATGTCGCAAATTTAATGTTTTATTCAACACTAAATGAATCTTTTTTATCCAAAAAACATTTTGGTAATCCCGCTTTTATAAAGGTTATTTAAAATTTTTACTTTAAAAATATTTTCTTTTATGACAGAATAAAATAAGGCTATTTTTTTTGCTTATCCAAATCTGATACCGTTAAATTATATTAACTGTTTGTCAATAGTTTTTCTTTAAAAAGATAATAAAATTTTCGTTCTAAACCGATGAGTACGAAAAAAATTAACAATATTAAGTTTTTAGATGTCAGTAGTGTTTTTTGAACTAGTTCAAAGGCCAGGCCATGAGACCTCTGTAATTTTGACCTATACAATTTTACTCATGAAAAATAAATTTAAAACTATTCTGACCTCTTGTCTGATATTAATTTCAATGATTACAATGAATGCACAACAACAAAAAACGGAACACACGGCACTATTAATTATCGACGTACAAAATGATTATTTCCCGGGCGGAAAAATGACGCTGGAAAAAAGTGTACAGGCCGCTGAAAACACCAGAAGGATTTTAGAATATTTCAGAAACAATCATCTTCCTGTTATTCACATCCAGCATATTTCTACCAATGATGGTGCAGTATTTTTTATTCCAGGTACAGATGGAGCTAAAATCAATCATCTGGTTTTGCCGGAGAAAGATGAAAAAGTGATTGTGAAGCACTTTCCCAACAGCTTCAGAGAGACTGATCTTCTGAATTATCTTCAGTCAAAGACCATTAAAAATCTGGTGATTACAGGAATGATGACAGATGTCTGCGTGGAATCTACCACCAGAGCTGCTTTCGATTTCGGGTTTACCAATATCATTATCGGTGATGCCACAGCCACCGGAAACCGTGAACTGAATGGGGAAGTGATAAAGGCTGAAGAAGTTCAAAGATCCTTTTTGGCGGGGATTTCTGCTCTTGGAAACCTGTATGCCCTCGTAATGAATACAAATGAATTTTTAAGCAGGTAGGCTTCTTTGGATACGCAAGGGCACAAAATGATAGTAAAAATTGTTTATCTCCGATAAAAATTTAAAACAGGTTATCTTGCTGAAAATCTTCAATTTTCTTGCGTCTTAAAATAAATAATATGTATGGTAAAACTTTGCGTCTTTACGTTTACCCAACAAAAATTGAAGTTCTATTGCTTATATATAAAAACGACTTAACATCACTTAATTCAATAAAGGTGTCAATAATTTTGATACCTTTATTTTGTTTAAATTACAGAATGCCCGATCTGCTCTATAAAAATATCAGTAACTATGTAAATCTTTCCCAGGAGGATTTCAACCAGTTTACAAAACCTTTTGAATACAGAAAGTTTAAAAAGAAAGAAATCGTTCTCAAAGAAGGCGACTATTGTAATTTTGAAGGATTTGTTTTGACTGGCTGTTTCAAGGTCTATTACCTGAATGAAAATGGATTGGAACAAACCCTTTATTTTGCGGTAGAAGGATGGTGGATCACCGATATTGACAGTCTTATCAATACCGTTCCCAGTATTCTCAATATTGAAGCCCTTGAAGACAGTGAAGTTTTGATGATTTCTAGAAAAGATAAAGAAAATCTGTATAAAACAATGCCACAGATAGAAAAGCTTTTCAGAATCATGAACCAGAAATCTTCGGTAGCGTTGCAGAGAAGAATTCTTTCCTTAACGGGCAAAACAGCGGACAAACGATATCTTGAATTCCTTGAAAAGTATCCTGGATTGGAACAACGGATTACCCAGCAGCAGGTAGCATCCTATCTGGGAATTACCCATGAGTTTTTAAGCAAAATCAGGAGGAAAATGTCATTGGAAAAATAAGTATATTGCAACAGTTTTCTTTATCATATTAGGATTTGTATCCGATAGGATAAAGAATGATAATTAATAACCGATTGAAGACTTTTTAATGGAATTTTTTGGTGTCCCCGGAATTTTTATTTTCATCTTTTTAATATTGGTCAGACCTTTAACAGTCTTTTTTCATGAAATGGGACATGCCGTTACCGCTTGGCTGGTGACAAGAAAGAAAGTACATGTCTTTATGGGTTCTTACGGAGATAAGGATAACAGTTTTCTCATCAATTTCAAAGATTTTTCTTTTTATATTTTTAAAAATCCCCTTAAATGGGGAAGAGGACTCTGTGAAAGTGAAGAAAAAAGATTTTCTGTCAATAAGCATATTTTATATGTATTTGGAGGGCCGGCTGCATCATTATTACTGGCTTTACTCTCTTATTTAATCATTTCAAATACTCAATTTCTTACTTTATTTTTCATCATCTTAATGGTTTCTTCAGCCATTGATTTTTTAATCAATATTTTTCCGAGCCACAAACCTATTTATATGAGTGATGGAAGATTAATATTTAACGATGGAAAAGCTATTGTCAATCTTATCCGTCAGAAGAAACTGCCTAAAGAATATACAGAAGGAATCTATAAATTTAACGAAAAGAAGTATTGTGAAGCGGCATCAATCTTTGACAGTTTAATGCAGGAATCAAAAGATCTTGATATCTACAGGATGGCAATAGTATCTCATATTAATGCTAAGAACTTTGAAAAAGCAAAAGAGACAGCCATTACATTCAAAGAAAATAATTCTTCCATGACTACGGATGACTGGACGAATTTTGCATTGACCTTTACTTAAACAGGATCGTTGGAAGAATCTCTTGAATATTATGATAAAGCCTTAAAAATAAATCCGGACAACAAATTTGCTTTAAATAATAAAGGGTATACACTAATTCTCCTCGAAAAATATGAAGAGTCTATCCCTTTATTAAACAAAGCTATTTCAGTGGATAAAAAATTTTCATATTCCTATAATAACCGCGGACTGGCAAAAATTAAATTAAACCTTTGTGAAGAAGGACGCAAAGATATTGAAGATTCATTAAAGCTTGATTCGCAAAATGCTGATGCCTATAAAAATTTAGGAATTTACCATATGAAAAAAATGGAGTATCAGGAAGCAATGGATTTGTTTTTAAAAGCTAAGAAAATGGATGGATCACTCACCGGAATTGATACTTTAATCAATAAGCTGAAATTAAAAATGGAGGTGAATCATACTTTGGATACGTAAAATGTTTTATATGAGTTGATTATGTTTAGAATATGGAATTGGTTATAGAGTTTCTCAATCAGTCGGATAGGCAATATAAATCCAGATATTTACATTTTTAAAAATTGAATTTTTCCTAATGTTTTCGCGCTTATTAAGAACGTTTCAAAATAAGCAAAACCAAGGCCAAAGTGATAAAAAACAGCTTTTTTTAAGCTCTTTGTGGTTTATCATGCTTATTTTTGCATGTCAAGTACAATAAATCATGAAGAAGCTCCAAGATATTCTTATCTCAACCAGGACAATGGCTGTATTGTTGCTGGTTTACGCATTCGCGATGGCTTATGCAACGTTCTTAGAAAACGACTACGGAACTCCTACAGCAAAAGCATTAATTTATGAGGCTAAATGGTTCGAACTGATCATGGTCTTACTGATTCTCAATTTCATAGGAAATATCGGAAGATACAGACTGTGGAAAAAAGATAAGTGGCCGGTTCTTGTTTTCCACCTTGCCTTTGTTTTTATCTTTATCGGTGGTGCCATCACCAGATACATCAGTTTTGAAGGACAAATGCACATCAGAGAAGGTGAGACATCCAACGAAATCGTAACTGATAAAAATTTCTTTAAAATCCAGATTGAGGAAAAAGGTGATGTGCTGAATTATCAGGATGTTCCTTATCTGATGTCTCCGTTACACAAAGATTTCAAAGCAACTTATGACTTCCACGGAAAAGAAGTGAAAGTGTTTGCCAAGGAATACATCCAAAGAAAAAAAGACAGTCTTGTAGCTGAGCCAAATGGTGCTGAGTATCTTCATCTGGTTTCTACCGGAAATACCGGAAGACAGAACATTTACATCAAACCGGGAGAAACAAAATCCATCAACGGTACTTTGGTGACATTCAACAGAGCTATTGAAGGTGCTGTTGAATTCAAAAATGAAGGCGGAAAATTATTCATCAAAACTCCTGTAGATGCAAGCTATATGACCATGGCTACTCAGGCAACAGGAACTACAGTGAAAGATGAATTCCAACCTTTGGCATTAAGGAGTTTATATACCATTAACGAACTGAAGCTGGTAGTACCTGAAGGTCTTAAAAAAGGAAGACTGATGGCTATTGAAGGCGACAGAAAGAAAGATGCCAATGTTCCTGATATGCTTCAGATTGAGCTTCAGGGTCCAAAAACAAAACAAATTGTAGATCTTTCTGTTGAAAAAGGAAACCCGAATGCTTACAAGCAGGTGACGATGGATGGTTTAAACATCATGGTAGGTTTCGGACCTAAAGTGTACAACACCCCTTTCGCATTGAAACTGGATGATTTCGTGATGGAAACATATCCTGGAAGTTCATCTCCGAGTGCTTATGAAAGCCACGTAAAAATCATTGACGAAGGTAAAGAAACTCCTTATAAAATCTATATGAACCACGTTCTTAACCATAAAGGATACCGTTTCTTCCAGTCGAGTTTTGATCCGGACAGAATGGGAACCGTTCTTTCCGTAAATCACGATTACTGGGGAACATTGATTTCTTATATCGGCTACGGACTTTTATTCCTTGGAATGTTTGTCATTTTCTTCTGGAAAGGAACTCATTTCTGGAAATTAAATAAAATGCTGGCTGACGTGAATAAAAAGAAAGCAGCAGGTATACTTTTATTGTTCTTAAGTTTAGGTTTACATGCACAAAAAATCGAAACTCACGGAACTACCGACGGAAGCAGAGAACATATTCATGTGGAAGGAGACAATCATTCTCATGCTCCGGCACCGTCTGCCCAGCCGCTTGATGGCGCTGCTCCAAAGCAGAACTCTCTGGCAACTCCAATGGGGAAAATGAGATCTATTTCTCCCGATGAAATCATTGCAAGAAACAAAATCAGCAAAGAACATGCTGATAAATTCGGATATCTTTTGGTTCAGAACTTTGAAGGAAGAATTGTTCCTATCAATACAGAGGCAATCGATATTTTAAGAAAATTATACAAGAAAGACGAATTTAAAGGAACAGACGGAAAATCTCTTACAGCCAACCAATGGTTCCTTTCTATCAATACAGATACTCCGAGCTGGACAATGGTTCCTATTATTAAAGTAGGAACTAAAGGAGGTGATGAACTGAAGAATAAAACAAAAGCAGATGAAGATGGTTATACTTCATTGATGAACCTTTTCCCTGCAGATGCAAACGGTAATCTTACTTATATTCTTGAGCATGATTACAACACCGCATTCCGTAAAAAACCGGCTGAACAAACGAACTACGATAAAGAAGTAATTGCTGTAAACGAAAGAGTACAGATTTTCAATGAGTTTTTCAGCGGTCAGTTTATGAGAATTGTTCCTGTGAAAAATGATGCCAACCATACATGGCATTCATGGCTGGATCAGAAATTCGAACCGGATATGGAATCTCAGCAGGTAATGGGACCTTATTTTGCAGAAGCGCTTACGGCACAAAAAACCGGTGACTGGAGCAAAGCAGATGCAGAATTGAAAAAGCTTTCAGACTATCAGCAGAAATGGGGTAAAGCAGTTGTTCCTGCTAAATCCAAAGTAGATCTTGAAGTATTTATGAATAAGGTAGATATTAACTTCAAATTATTGATCTTCTACACGCTTATCGGCGGTCTTCTTCTTATATTAGGTTTTGTTGAATTATTCAAATCAAATAAAGTATTAAATAAAGCAATTAAAGTAATCATTGCGATTGGTTTAATTGGATATCTGTGTCATTTCTTAGGACTTGTTGCAAGATGGTATATCTCAGGACACGCTCCTTGGAGTAACGGATACGAAGCAATTATCTTTATCTCCTGGGTAGGTATTACGGCAGGTTTAATCCTGTACAGAAATGCCAATGCATTGATTCCTGCAGCAGGATTTATGGTAGCTGTTATCATGATGGGATTTGCCCACGGAGGTTCAGCACTTGATCCGCAGATTACACCACTTGTTCCGGTATTGAAATCTTACTGGTTAATTGTTCACGTAGCTATTATTACATCAAGTTACGGATTCTTCGCACTCTCGATGATTATTGCGGTGATCTCATTAGTATTCTATATTATCTCCAATAAAGAAACGTATAAAATTCACCACGATACGACATTGAAGGAATTGGTAATTGTTTCTGAAATGTCATTAACCATCGGATTATTTGCTTTAACGGTAGGAAACTTCTTAGGAGGAATCTGGGCGAACGAATCATGGGGAAGATACTGGAGCTGGGATCCGAAAGAAACATGGGCTTTCATCTCCATCATGGTATATGCATTTGTACTGCACATGCGATTAGTACCGGGATTGAGAAGCAGATGGGCATTCCACGTAGCAACAATGTTTGCATTCTGCTCAATGGTAATGACTTATTTTGGAGTAAACTATTACCTGAGCGGACTTCACTCATACGCAGCGGGAGATCCGGTACCTGTACCAGCCTGGGTATACATCGGAATCTCAACAATGATTATTTTATCAGCTGTTTCTTATATAAAGTTTAAAGCTTTAACAAAGAAATAACGATCTGAACATATAAATTTAAATCCCGGAATTCACTTTCCGGGATTTTTTTATTTCTATTGTTGCTGGATTTGGGATGAGTTGTTAACCTAAGGTTCGCAATGATTTTGGGATAAAATATCGTTCGAAAAGGCGTTTCACTCAGCAAAGAACTAGCGGTCTTAGCTAAACGAATTGGCTTTGCGAACAAAAATATAAGACATCCTAATAAATCAACCTTCCGAACTTTGCATTAGTTAAAAATTCCCGGATCCCAAAACTCGCACCTCAAAAAAATCAAAATTTATCATTCATAATTCAAAATTCATTACTATCTTTATGATATCAAAATAATATCAAATTAAAATTCAATCATGGAAAAAACATTAAAACCCATGTCGGGTTATCTTACATTGGTCATTTGCCTGGCCTTGTTTATTGCAGCAGTATACTTCTTTGTGAGTGGAGTAGATCAAAGTATAGCCTATGTGGTTATCTCTATGCTTTGCTTTCTTCTTTCGTGCTTTTTCTTAAAAGGGTTAATGATTATTCAGCCTAACCATTCGAGAGTATTAAACTTCTTTGGAAAATATGTGGGAAGTGTAAAAGAGAACGGATTATTCTTTATCAATCCTTTATATTCATCACAAAAAATTTCTTTACGTTCCGAAAATCTGCAAGGTCAGACTTTGAAGGTCAATGATAAAATGGGTAACCCTATTGAAATTGCAGTTGTAATTGTATGGAAAGTAGGAGATACTTATAAAGCGGCTTTTGATGTGGAGCGTTATTCAGACTTTGTAAAAATGCAGAGTGAGGCTGCCGTAAGACATTTGGCGATGAGCTTTCCTTATGATAATTTAGAAGATGATCATGCTCCGATTACATTAAGAGAAGGAGGAGATAAAATCAATTCTATTTTGGAGCAGGAACTTACAGACCGTCTTTCAAAGGCAGGAATCGTGATTCAGGAGGCAAGGATTTCTCACCTGGCTTATGCTTCGGAAATTGCGGGAGCAATGCTTCAGAGACAGCAGGCAACGGCTATTGTTGCTGCAAGAACAAAGATTGTGGAAGGAGCTGTAGGAATGGTAGACCTTGCATTGAAAAAGCTTTCGGAAGAAAATATCGTAGATCTTGATGATGAAAGAAAAGCGGCAATGGTAAGCAATTTAATGGTGGTTCTTTGCGGTGAAAAAGCAGCAACTCCCATATTAAATGCGGGAACACTTTACAATTAAGAAGTGAACAATTAATAGTTAGATTTTAGTGCAGATAGCTTTTACACTAAAATAGTCAGAAATAATGTTAGAGAATTTAGAAAATGAAATCAGAAAAAGCTCAGAACTCTTCGGAAAGCAAAGGCAAAAAATCCTTTGTGATAAGGATAGATGAGTCTACTTATAAACTTCTTGAAAAGTGGGCCAATGATGAATTCAGAAGTGTGAACGGACAGATAGAATACCTGCTGCATCAGAGCCTGGTCAACGCAGGGAGGAAGAAGAAAGAGTAAATGAAAGGAAAGAATTGAGGAAGAAGAGTAATCTTTTTGGGAGGCAGATCCATAGAAAATTATGATAACCTCCTTTTTTTAAATTACAGAAAATATAAAAAAGACCTCTTTTTTTAGCTTTACAATAAAGAAATAATAATTTGATTAAGCTTATGTCAAAAAGAAAGCAGAGAAAATTTCTCTGCTTTTTTATTGTATACAACTCTGGAGACTATCTGCTCCAACGTAGAATATGACCAGCCAAATCAAGCCTTTTATGGTAAAGAAAGCTAATCCAGCCCATCCCACACGCTTGAACCACTTTTTAAGCTTTGAGTTGTTTTCTTGTGAATTTTCCATTGGTGATTATCAAAAAGATTACCCTACAAAGATAAGCATGTTTGTAATTAGTCCAAATAAAAAGCCTGTTAAAAATTAAAGTTTTGAGGTTCACATAATATTTTTATCTTTAGAGAGAACGAAAAGTAAGATTTTATGTCAAAAAAAGTAAAGGATTTCGGAATTGAAAAAACACTTAGAAATCTTGGTATCAAAGAAGAGAACAAAGGGACTTCAGTGGGCGGAAAATATTTCGCTTCAGGAAAGGTGATAGAAAGCATTTCTCCTGTAGACGGAAAGTTGATCGCTAAAGTAAAAACTTCCGGAGAAAGTGATTATGACAAAGTAATTGAAACTGCTCAAAAGGCATTTCAGGAATTCAGGCTGATTCCGGCTCCCAAAAGAGGAGAGATGGTAAGACAGCTGGGCTTAAAATTAAGAGAATATAAAGACGACCTTGGTAAACTTGTTTCTTATGAAATGGGGAAATCATTACAGGAAGGTCTTGGTGAAGTTCAGGAGATGATCGATATCTGTGACTTTGCAGTTGGACTTTCAAGACAGCTTCAGGGGTACACTATGCACTCTGAAAGACCTGGACACAGAATGTATGAGCAATACCATCCGCTGGGAGTTGTTGGGATTATCACTGCATTCAACTTCCCGGTAGCCGTATGGTCCTGGAACACTGCATTAGCATGGATCTGTGGTAACGTTACCATCTGGAAGCCATCTGAGAAAACACCGCTTTGTGCTATTGCATGCCAGAATATCATGATGGAAGTCTTGAAGGAAAATAATCTTCCTGAAGGAATTTCAAGTGTATTGGTATCGGACCACGAAATCGGGCAGAAACTGGTAGATGATAAAAGAGTAGCGCTGGTATCTTTCACTGGATCTACAAGAGTTGGAAGAATGGTTTCTTCTAAAGTAGCTGAAAGATTCGGAAAGTCTATCCTTGAATTGGGTGGAAACAATGCGATCATTATTACAAAAGAAGCTGATATTGATATGTCAATTATCGGAGCTGTTTTCGGAGCTGTAGGAACTGCGGGCCAAAGATGTACTTCGACAAGAAGACTGATTATCCACGAAAGTGTGTATGATGAAGTGAAAACAAGATTGGCAAAAGCTTATGGTCAGCTGAAAATCGGAAACCCATTGGATGAGAAAAACCATGTAGGACCGCTTATTGATACTGATGCTGTAAACCAATACGAAGAAGCCATCAAAAAATGTAAAAAAGAAGGTGGAAAATTCGTTGTTGAAGGCGGAGTTTTATCTGGTAAAGATTACGAATCCGGATGCTATGTGAAACCTTGCGTAGCGGAAGTGAAAAATTCTTATGAAATTGTTCAGCACGAAACTTTTGCACCAATCCTATATCTGATCAAATACAAAACATTAGAAGAAGCGATCGCTATTCAGAATGATGTTCCTCAGGGATTATCTTCTGCAATCATGACCCAGAATCTAAGAGAGGCAGAATTGTTCCTTTCTCATGCTGGTTCAGACTGTGGTATTGCCAACGTCAATATCGGAACATCCGGTGCTGAAATTGGTGGAGCTTTCGGTGGTGAAAAAGAAACCGGTGGTGGAAGAGAGTCAGGATCTGATGCCTGGAAGTATTATATGAGAAGACAAACCAATACTATCAATTATACCGCACAACTTCCTTTAGCACAGGGAATTAAATTTGATTTATAAAAGCTTTACTTAAAGCACTCAAAAAACATAAAACTTAATAACCTGAATGATTAAAGGCTTCATTTTTGGATCATTTAATCGTTCATTTATTAAATCACACTACAATTTATTATGGAACACACATTAGATATAAAAGCAAATAAAGTAAAAGAAACAGTAGGAAAACATGTGTTGGCAGACGGTTTCGATTTTGTGATGGATATTGAAAAGTCACACGGATCATGGCTTTATGATAAACTGACAGACAGAGAATACCTGGATATGTTCTCTATGTTTGCATCTGCATCCATCGGATACAACCACCCTTATCTTGTTGAAAAATCAGAATGGTTAGGAAGAATGGCTGTTAATAAACCTACTTTGGCTGACGTTTACTCGGAAGAATACGCTCATTTCCTTGAGGTATTCGAAAGAGTGGTTATCCCTGAAGAATTACAATATGCTTTCTTTATTGAAGGCGGAACAATGGGGGTTGAAAATGCAATGAAAGCATGCTTCGATTGGAAAACCCGCAAAAACTTTGAAAAAGGATTAGACACTGAAGCTGGAATCTGTATCCACTTCAAACAGGCTTTCCATGGAAGAAGTGGTTATACTTTGAGCCTAACCAATACTTCTGACCCAAGAAAGTATCAATATTTTCCAATGTTTAACTGGCCGAGAATTTTAAATCCAAAATTAAAGTTTCCGATCACAGAAGAGAACCTTGAAGAAACAATCAAAAACGAAAATCTTGCTTTACTTCAGATTGAAGAGGCTATTTTGATGCACCCTGATAAAGTGGCTTGCATTATCATTGAACCTATTCAGGCTGAAGGAGGTGACAATCATTTCAGAGACGAATTCTTATTAGGATTAAGAAGAATCTGTGATGATAACGAAATCTTACTTATTTTTGATGAAGTTCAGACAGGGATTGCCATTACAGGGAAAATGTGGGCTTTCCAGCATTTCACAGCAAAACCGGACATTATTTCTTTCGGGAAAAAAGCTCAGGTTTGTGGTGTGCTGGCTAATAAGGAAAAATTTGATCAGGTTCCGAACAATGTTTTCAGGGAAAGTTCAAGAATCAACTCAACATTTGGAGGGAACTTTATCGATATGCTTCGTTTCCAGTTGGTAATGGAAGTGATTGAGAAAGAAAATCTTGTTGAGAACGCAAGAGTAGTTGGAGATTTCTTACTGGAAAACTTAAAAGCTCTTGCTGAAAAATATCCTGAAAAAATTTCCAATGCAAGAGGAAGAGGCTTGATGTGTGCTATTGATCTTCCTACTGCAGAGCAGAGAAACCACCTGATGAACGAGCTTTTCAATGACGGATTGATTATTCTTCCTTGCGGGGATCAGTCTCTTCGTTTCAGACCTCACTTGAATGTTACTAAAGAAGAAATCCAGCTTGCTTTAGACAAAATTGAAAACAATATTAATAAAATTTAAAATCCGGAATTTGTAATTTTAAAAAAAACATTGTATATTTAGATACTCAAACAATTAGAATATGGAAAGAAGTACGAGAGTATCAGTTTATGAAAGTGATAACCCTTCAGAAATTCAGTTGGTTAAGTCTAAATTGGATGACGCGCAAATTGCAAATACCGTTGAAAATAATTATCTTACGTTTACCACTACGCCAACAGCCACCTCGCTGAAGGTAATGGTAGATCTGGAAGAAGAAAAAAGAGCATTTGAAATTATTGATGCTTACCTTCAACAAAGTGAAAATCAATAAACAATTTCATAATTTTAAATTTTACTACTTCGAACCGAAAATTAATTTTAATTAATTTTCGGTTTTTTAATTGCAAACCATCAAAAAATAAATATTTCAAAGATTGAACGAAAAGCAACAACTCTGATTTTAAATTCTTAAATCATTCAATCTTTTAATCAAATTTTTATAACATGAATCCAGAGATTAAACTAAGACAAGCGGAAATTGAAGACAGAAACATTATTTGGGAAATCATTCAGCAATCCATCGAAAGAAGAAGACAGGATGGAAGTACCCAATGGCAGAACGGGTACCCTAATCTCGGGACAGTGGAAAGCGATATTGCGAAAGGATTTGGTCACGTTATGACAGTGGATGGAGAGATTGCAGTATATGCAGCACTTATTCTGAATGATGAACCTGCTTACAGCACCATTGAAGGAGCGTGGTTAAGTGATGGTGAATTTGTTGTAGTTCACAGAGTGGCTGTAGATGAAAAATTTGCAGGACAGGGAATGGTAAAGAAGCTTTTTGATCAGATCGAAGAATTTACTAAATCCCATGGAATTCAGAGTATTAAAGTTGATACCAATCATGACAATATTGCCATGTTGAAAATCCTTGAAGGCAGAGGTTATTCTTATTGCGGAGAAGTTCTTTTGAAAGACGGAATGAGAAAAGCTTTTGAGAAGATTATAATTTAATCAAAAAGTTAAATCAACTTTCATTGAATTTTTAAAACGCCCTGTATTTATAAACTCTATCAGGTTTGTTCGTTTGGTTCTGAACTAATTTCTACTTTTGTTCAAATTTTTATATTATGCACCAAAGTATAGAAATTGATGAAAAAATTTTTCAGGATGCCGTAAAATTCTATGGCACCGTGTTTAGCTTACCCCCTTTAGCTTCAAAAATTTATTCCTACCTTCTTTTCGACTATGAGAAAGTAGGAATTACTTTTGACGAGTTTGTTGAAGTGCTCTCTGCGAGCAAAAGTTCTGTTTCTACCAGTATTTCATTACTGCTCAATGCTCAGCTTATCGTAGATCATAACAAAATGGATGAGCGGAAACGGTATTTTTTCATCAATGATGAATACAAGAAAATACGATTCGAAAAAATTGTCCAGAAAATGCAGGACGAACTAAGACTATTAGATGATTTAAACAATTTTAAAAAAAGTAAAGACGATGGATACAACGAAAGAATAGAAGTTTACAAAGCACTCTTAAATAAAAACATAGAAAATATTCAGGAATCTCTTAATAAACTATAAAATGAATAATAAGCTAGTTATACTTTCCATTGCAGCGCTTTCACTGACTGCCTGCAAAAAAGAAGCTCCGAAACAGGATGGTGCCAAGCCATATCCTGTTATCTCAGTGGAGTCAAAAAATATAGTGGGTTATCAGACGTTTCCGGCTACCATCCAGGGTAGGGTAAACAATGATGTACGTGCAAAGATACAAGGGTATATTACCCAGGTATTGGTAGATGAAGGACAATATGTTACCAAAGGACAGCCTTTGTTCCGTCTGGAAACCAATATCCTGAACGAAAATGCAGCAGCTTCCAAAGCAGGAATTGGTGCAGCGGCATCCAGTGTTGCGGCGGCTCAGGCTTCTGTAAATGCAGCTCAGGTTGAAGTAAACAAACTAAAACCTCTTGTTCAGAAAAATATCATCAGCAACGTACAGTTACAGACAGCCCAGGCTCAGTTGGCTCAGGCTCAGGCACAGTTACAGCAGGCCAATGCAGCCAAAAGACAGGCTGAAGCCAATTATAAAGGGGTGGAAGCCAACATCGAATATTCTATCATTCGTGCTCCTATTTCTGGGGTGATCGGAAGACTGCCATTGAAAGTAGGAAGTTTGGTAGGGCCGTCTGACCAGACTCCTCTGACAACGATTTCTGATACCTCTGAGATCTACGCTTACTTTGCGATGAATGAAAAGGAATATTTTGATTTCCTTGAAAAATCTCCGGGCGCATCGATGCCTGAAAAAATTAAAAACTTACCTATGGTGGAACTTCAGTTGGCCAATGGAAGTCTTTATCCTGAAAAAGGGAGAATTGAAGCCATTACCGGTCAGATTGATCCTACAACCGGAACTATCCAGTTTAGAGTTGCTTTCTCGAATGCTCAGAAATTATTAAGTAATGGGAACAGTGGAACCATCAGATTCCCTCAGCATTATGATAATGTTCTTGTTGTCCCTGAAAGTGCTACTTATGAGCAACAAGGTATCGTTTACGTATACAAAGTAGAAAAAGGAGATACTGCCAGAAACGTTGTTGTGAATGTTATCGACAGAATCGACAATATGGCTCTTATCAAATCAGGAGTTAATAAAGGTGAAAGAGTTATTGCAGCTGGTATCGGAGGTCTGAAACCGGGAACAGCCGTGAAACCGCAGCCAATTAAAATGGATAGTCTTGTTCAATCAATAAAACCGAAATTCTAATGATAAAAAACTTTATTAACAGACCGGTTTTATCCACCGTAATCTCAATCCTGATTGTGATTCTCGGTGTGCTGGGACTGATCTCGTTACCGGTTACACAGTATCCGGACATTGCACCGCCTACGGTGAGTGTTTCCGCAAACTATACGGGAGCCAATGCCGAGACGGTAATGAAAAGTGTAGTAGTACCTTTGGAAGAACAGATCAATGGGGTGGAAGGTATGGATTATATCACTTCCAGTGCCGGAAACGACGGTTCTGCCCAGATCCAGGTTTTCTTCAAACAGGGAATAGATCCGGATATTGCAGCGGTAAACGTACAGAACCGTGTAGCGAGAGCTACGCCGCTTTTACCTGCCGAAGTAACGCGTTCAGGGGTAGTAACCCAGAAGCAGCAGACCAGTGCCCTGATGTATATGTCCTTCTATTCTGAAAATAAAGACCTGGATGACGTATACCTTCAGAACTTTTTGAATATCAATATTATTCCTAACCTGAAAAGGGTAAATGGTGTTGGAGATGCGAACGTTTTCGGTGGTAAAAACTACTCGATGAGAATCTGGCTTGATCCTGCAAAAATGGCTGCCTACAGTGTAACTCCTACCGACGTTACCAATGCCATCAATGAGCAGAGTAGAGAAGCAGCAGCGGGTTCTATCGGCCAGAACAGCGGTAGTTCTTTTGAGTATATCATCAAATACGTAGGGAAATTCAACGATAAGGAACAGTACGATAATATCATCATCAAATCTTTGGCAAACGGACAAAATCTGATGCTGAAAGACGTTGCCAAAGTGGAACTGGCAGGACAGTCTTATACAGGAATCGGGGAGAACGGGAACAATCCTTCCATCAGTATGGGAATCTTCCAGACTCCGGGATCCAACGCACAGGAGATTATTAAAAATATTAAAGCTTATCTGAAATCGGCTGAAGGAACTTTCCCGCAGGGAATCAAGTATACTTTCAACTTCGATACCAATGAATTCCTGGAAGCTTCTATTGAAAAGGTAGTTCATACCCTTATCGAAGCCTTCATTCTGGTATTTATTGTAGTATATATTTTCCTTCAGGACTTCAGATCTACGCTGATCCCGGCCATTGCGGTTCCGGTATCTATTGTGGGGGCATTCTTCTTCCTGAATTTATTCGGATATTCATTAAACCTCTTAACCTTATTTGCATTGGTACTGGCGATTGGTATTGTAGTGGATGATGCCATCGTCGTCGTCGAGGCCGTTCACGCCAAGATGGAGCATGGTATTTCCGATGCTAAAAAAGCAACAGTAGAGGCGATGGATGAGATTACGGGAGCTATTATCTCGATTACTCTGGTAATGGCAGCGGTATTTATTCCGGTGACGTTCATTACAGGTCCTACTGGGGTATTCTACCAACAGTTTGGTATTACGTTGATTATAGCCATCATCATTTCTGCGATTAACGCATTAACGTTGAGTCCGGTTTTATGTTCATTATTCTTAAAACCTCACGAAGCGCATCATGCAGAATATAAAAATCTGAACCTGTTACAAAAGTTTTTCTATAAGTTTAATATTGCTTTTAAAACAACTACTGAGCGTTACGGAAGAGGATTTGTATTCCTGTTGAGACATAAATGGGTAACCCTGATAATTTTCGCTGTTACCGGAGGTATTCTGTTCTGGGCAAGCAGCAGCATGAAGAAAGGGTTTGTACCTACAGAAGACAGAGGGATTATCTTTACCGATGTTCAGCTTCCTCCGGGAGCTTCTATGGAAAGAACTTACAACGCATTGAAAACTCTTCAGGCTAAGGCATTGAAAGTTCCGGGCGTACAGAACGTAACGATCTCGACAGGTAGAGGATTCTTATCCGGGAACGGAAGTAACAACGGTCTTGCCTTTGTGAAACTGAAACCATTCGAAGAAAGAAAAAAAGACGGACAGACTTCTGAAGATATCACCAAAAAACTATTCGGAATTGTAGGATCTGTTCCTGACGCTAAAGTCGTATTCTTCCAGCCGCCAAGTGTACCGGGATTTGGTAACAGTGCAGGTTTTGAAATGGTATTGCTTGATAAATCAGGCGGAGAATATGCTGATCTGGATGCTAAAACCAATGAATTCATCGGTAAGCTGATGCAGAGACCGGAAATTCAGTTTGCACAGACTTCATTCAATACCAAATATCCTCAGTATCAGATGGAAATTAATGTTCCTCTGAGTAAGCAGCTTGGGGTTTCTGTAAACGAGATTCTGGCTACGATGCAGGGGTATATCGGAGGTATTTATACTGCAGACTTTACCAAGTATGGAAAGCAGTTCAGAGTAATGGTTCAGGCTCTTCCTGAAAACAGAAAGAATATTGAAAATCTGAATCAGCTTTATGTGAGAACAGGATCAGGGATTATGACGCCGATCTCACAGTTTGTAACATTAACAAAAGCCTATGGACCACAATCCGTAAGCCGTTACAACCTCTTTACTTCAGTGAAGGTAACGGGAGCGAACTCTGACGGATACAGTTCCGGGGATGCAATTGCCGCAGTACAGCAGGTAGCGGATGAAACCCTGAATCAAAACTATGCCGTAGAATTTACCGGATTAACGAGAGAAGAATTAAATTCAGGATCTCAAACGCTTTTGATTTTCGGACTGAGTTTGATCTTCGTTTACTTTATCCTTTCTGCACAGTATGAAAGTTATATCCTTCCGCTGATCGTCATTATTTCTCTTCCTCTTGGGGTAATGGGAGCTTATTTCGGCCAGAAGATCATGGGACTTGAAAATAATATTTACTTCCAGATTGCCCTGATCATGCTCGTGGGATTGCTCGCGAAGAATGCAATTCTTATTGTTGAATTCGCGGTTCAGAGAAGGCATCATGGAGAAACCATTGTAATGTCAGCCATCAATGCAGCGAAAGCCAGAGTGAGACCTATTCTGATGACATCATTCGCCTTTATTTTCGGTTTATTGCCGTTAGTGCTGGCAAGTGGAATTGGAGCAGTAGGTAACAGATCTATCGCTACGGGTGCCGCCATCGGACTATTGATAGGAACTGTTTTGGGATTATTTGTAATTCCGGTTCTGTATGTGATTTTTGAAACACTACAGGAAAAAATTAAACCTATCAAAAAAGAAGATATCAATTTAGCAGAATAAAATTAAGATTTAAGAAATTAGAAGTTAGCAATTAGAGATAAGTCTAAAAACTAACTTCTAACTTCTAAACTCTAACTTCTAATTAAAAATAATGAAGAGTTTATTAAACATCATAAAAGGAATCACTTTTTCAGTTTTCATACTCGGAGCCATTTCATCCTGTATGGCAAGAAAAGAATATGAAAGACCGAAGAATGTTGTAGACGAAAAGCTGTTCCGTACAGATATGCTTCCTTCGGACAGTACGAATATTGCAGATATTTCCTGGAAAGAGATATTCACTGATCCGATATTGCAGGGGCATATTTCTAAGGCACTGGAGAACAATCTTGATATCAGAATTGCTTTGGAAAGTATTAATTCTGCGGAAGCGTATCTTAAACAGAGTAAAGCAGCGTATCAGCCGACACTTTCTATCGGACCCAACTATACCTTTCAAACTCAGTCTATCAATACACAGTTTGGACAGATCATCGGATCAAGACGTTATGTGAACCAGTTTGACATTACGGCAAGTATCGGATGGGAAGCTGATATCTGGGGTAAATTGAAGGCACAGGAGAAAGCACAGCTGGCCACTTATTTAGGAACTGTTGCAGCACATAAAGCGGTTAAAAGTAGTTTGGTGTCTTCCATTGCTTCTGCATATTATCAATTGTTGACATTTGATGCACAGAAGAGAATTATTACGGAAACCATTGCGGTAAGAGAGAAAAACCTTGAAGCTACTAAGGCTTTAAAAACTTCCGGAACAGTTACTGAAGTAGCAGTACAGCAAAGTGAGGCTCTGGTTTTCAATGCCAAATCATTACTGATTGATATTGATACACAGATACAGTTGCTGGAAAATACCATGAGTCTTTTGATGGGAGAACCTTCTCACGCTATCGAAAGATCTACATTGGAAGGGCAAAAGCTTCCCATCGATTTGAAATTAGGTTATCCTACTCAACTTCTGGCCAACCGTCCGGATGTTATGAGAGCAGAATATAATTTAATGAATGCTTTTGAGTTGACCAATGCTGCTAAAGCTCAGTTTTATCCAACTTTAAAACTGACAGGAAGCGGAGGTGTACAGTCAGTAGATATTGATCACCTGTTTAGTGTGAACTCTTTATTTGCCAATGTAGTTGCAGGACTGGCTCAGCCGATTTTAAATAAGAGACAGATTCAGACCAACTATGACGTAAGTCTTGCCAATAAAGAAACTGCCTATTTAAACTTCAGAAAAACAGTTTTGACTGCCGGGAAGGAAGTTTCGGATGCTATCAGGGTTTTCTCTGTTCAGGATTCATTCATTGAATTGAAACAAAAAGAGCTGGATGCCTACAAAAAATCGGTTGACTATTCCCAGGAATTAGTGAACTATGGTATGGCGAACTATCTTGAAGTATTGAATGCAAGTGTGAATTCATTGAATGCAGAACTTAACATTTCCAATGCAAGATACAGTAAAATGAAAGCAGCCGTAGAGCTTTATCAGGCTTTAGGCGGAGGCTGGAAATAACTGTTTTCAGCAATGTAATATCATAAAAACGTATGTCAGGAATGGCATACGTTTTTTATTTCAAACTTAAAGAGTTTGCAAAAAATAGCTAGAGTGTTGCCAATATTTCCATCGCTTTTTTCTCTTTTTCAGATATCGTTTTTAAAATATCCGAAGCCTGTTGAATATATTTTATTTCCTTTGTCTGGCTCACTTTTTCAAACAGCTGAGATACATTTGTCCAGAGTCCGGCAATTTCAGTGAAGGCTTCATAGCCTGTGTTCAGCGGATCAAGTTGAATCAGTTCATAACTTTCTTTCAAAAAATCACGGTATAAATTCCTGAACAGTGCACCTCCGGTTCCTGCTTTTTCCATTAGTAAAGCCGCTTGCTTAAATTCTCCTTCAATATCTTTACTTGTATTGAACCATTTGATAATTTCAGCACTTGTTTTTAAAATCCCTTTGTAAGAAATATTGGTAATGGGTGGATTCAGATATTCAGATGCATTATTTTTGATTGCAGTAATGATGACTTTTTTCAGATCAAATTTTCTGTCTGTATTCCTGAGGGTATAATACAGATTTTTGGAAGCCATCGGACCTTTTTCAGAACGGGCCATAGCCAGACTTTTTAAAGATGTTTGTACTTGTCCGCCTTGTTGTCTGGTATCAATCAGAAAAGCATTTTCATCATCATAACCATAAATAGCAGCATAATGTCCGGCAAAATGGAAAGGATTTGAGAAATATTCAAGATGATAGCAATCCATTTTCAATCCTACTGCCTGTCCGTCATTGAGAAGTTCTTTAACCTTATCCCAGGCCTTTTGTTGTGAAGAAGTTTCCTTTACAGTTAATTCCAGATTCAGATTTCTGGCTAAATTTTGAGTGAGCAGATCAGGTTTTATCCGTCCTCCTATGAAAGGAAAGTCCATCGTTTTCATATTCCAATAAATAAAACAGAGACCTTCACCCAACCCGAAAAGCATGGGTTCGGAAAGTTCAATTCCAATGTGTTGTAATAATGTTCCTGTGGCAGTAGTTTCACAATGTTGTCCGCTAAAAGGCTTCAGGTTTTCTATTTTCATTTTGGCGTGGGTTATTAATTTTTGGGCAAAGAAAATTACATAAATATCGTTATATATAAATTCCCTTTTTTGAAATTCAGTGTTAAAATCTTTTAAAAAGTAGAATTGATTTGCACATATGTATTCAACTACGTAGTTTTGTACTTTAAAATATAAACACTATGAAATTAGAAATACAACCCATAGGAAATTCTTATTCGGAACAAGCCATTGATTTGATTTTGACGATCCAGCAGAAAGAGTTTAATATTCCGATTACTATAGAAGATCAGCCTGATCTTTTGCAGATAGAAAGTTTTTACATGGAAGCCGGAGGTAACTTTTGGGGTGCTTTTGTAGATAATCAGCTGGTAGGTTCTATAGCATTGGTTAAATTTGATGAAAAGACGGGAGCCATCAGAAAAATGTTTGTTAAAAAGGAATTCAGAGGAAAAGAACTGAATATTGCGCAAGAATTACTGGAAGTTTTAATTTCTTTCTGCCGCGAAAACAGAATTGATGATTTATATTTGGGAACCATAACGGTACTGAAAGCAGCCCAGCGTTTCTATGAAAGGAATCTTTTTGTAAAGATTGAAAAAAGCGATCTTCCCGCGAAGTTTCCTCTAATGAGTGCCGATGATGTTTTTTACCACTTAAATCTTGACTGAATATGAATGTAATCAACGAAGCAGGAATTCTTGCCATATCCACCAGACTGCACCGCCTAAGCGAACAACTGAGGAAAGACGGAGCGCTCATCTATAAAGCATTCGGAATTGATTTTGAACTGAAGTGGTTTCCGGTTATTTTCACCATTTATAAAAAAGAAATGGCAAGTGTTGTTGAAATAGCCAATGAAATAGGATATACCCATCCATCCACCATAACACTGCTCAAAGAACTTGAAAAGCAGGAGTTGATCCAATGGGAAAAAGATAAACAGGACGAGCGCAAAAGGCTTTTTAAACTCACTTCAAAAGGGCAGGAGCTCATTGAAAAAATGAAACCCGTTTGGGAACTGATGTCCCAGATTTTAGGTGATATTGCAGACAATAAAAATAATCTGCTGACTGCCATTGATGAAGCCGAAGAGAAAATTGCCAATCAGTCCTTTTATCAGAGAGCACTGCAGGTGAAGAACTCGAAAAAATAATTTATTCTATTATGATGTCAAGTGGATCTCTGACAGGCATGATACTTTTTAAATATTCTTTATCTTCTGCAGTTAGCTCGTCTATGCCCAGTGCAATATCTTCCCACGCTTTTCCGTCGTGCCGTGTAAGGGCAAATTCAATGGATTGAATTTTAGGCTTTTTATTAAGACCCAATATTCTTAAATCTATTCTTTGTCCTTCTTTTATTTTACCTTCTTCAATTTTTCCTATTAAGAAAAAATTTCTTCCTGTAATCTGAAATGTATTATTGAGCTTAAAGTGAGCAACAGTTAAATGATGCCAGTGATATCCACAATATCTGCATTGCTTAGCATGTGGAGTACGGGCGAGTTTGTGGCATTCAGGACAATTGTTGAAAAAAACTTTTTCGGGAGTTTCTGCCATTATCCGGGTCACAACATTTTGTTCAAAAGTTTGATATCCATGTTCTAATAGTTGTATAACTTCAGGATCAGAATTTATCCAGCCTCGTTCTATCATTAGATTTCTCATATGTACACTTTCAGAACTCTTCAAAGTATACATATGATGATTCAGTGCTAATGATTCATCCTTTGTCATTAATTTGCTAAAGTATCTAATAATATAATCTATAGTTTCTCTGTCCATATTCGATTGATAAGGTAGAATATTTTTAATGATTTATTTTGACTAATTTATCATTTATTTCTTTAATAGGCTTATATTATGGGATGTCATAATTAATTATTTGAAATTTTAATACTGACAAACTATTGTCACTAAAGTATTTTAATTTTACAGTAATAAAAAAAAAGCTATGCGTAAAATTGCAGAGAAACAGACCTTTCATGTCAGGACAAAGACAGAATGGCGGCAATGGCTTGAAGAGAATCATCATATAGAACAGTCTGTATGGCTTATTTGCAATACCACAAAATCAAATTTGCCCATTGTTCAGTGGACGGATCTGGTAGATGAAGCCCTTTGTTTTGGTTGGATTGACAGTACAAGGAAGACGATTGATGAAGGTTCGTTTATGCAGCTATTCAGCAGACGGAAACCGAAAAGTACCTGGTCAAAAATTAATAAGGATAAGGTTCAGAAACTGATCGAAAATAAGCTGATGACAAAAGCAGGATTTGAAACTATCCGAATTGCAAAAGAGAATGGTTCTTGGAATATTTTGGATTCTGTAGAAGATCTTACTATTCCTGAAGATCTGAATGAAACATTTAAACTACATGAAGGTTCCGAAACCTATTTTCTAAGTTTAAGCAAATCCATGAAAAAAATGCTGCTGCAATGGATTGTGTTGGCCAAAAGACCCGAAACCAGAAAAAACCGTATTGACGAAATCGCAAAACAAGCTGCTCAACATAAGAAACCTAAAAATTTTTAAGCTGTAAAAGATAGAACCTAATTTTTAATGCTTATTATGAAAATAGGCTGTCCCAAAAATGGGACAGCCTATTCAATTGATTCATTATTGAAATATATTACTTAAAATCTCAAAGTGGCTGCAACAGACCACGTTCTTCCAAAACCAAGGAATCCTGTATTACCGTCTGCAACTCCCTGGTACACTCTTCCAGCTTCCTGATACGTTTTTCCTGCATCCGGACCATTCGCAATTTTATCGCCTGCAAAGATGTTGGAGCTTAATTCAGAAATATAATATTTGTTGAATAAGTTGTATACGTTCGCTCTCAATGTTAAAGACTTTTTCGCATCCAATGTAAACTTGTAAGAAGCCCCTACATCAAATAAATGATAGCTTGGCAATTTTACAATTCCTTTTTCTCTTGCGGCTTCCGTAAGGAAGTTGATCGGGTTGAACTGAGCATAGAGCTTGTCATAATATTCCCAGTTGGCATCAATACTGAATGCTTTGGTGATATTATAATCTGCACCGATGCTTGCAGTTGTTTGAGCAGCATCTCCAACCTTCAGGTCTTTGATATTGATGGTTCCGGTTGCACCAGCTATTTCCTGATTGTTCTGAACATCAAGGATGTTGAAGTTAGCATTTCCTTTATATTTCCAGTTACCCATTGATACCATTCCTCTTAATCTTAGATTCGTAAAAGGTCTGGCTTTTGCTTCCAATTCGATTCCCTGGTGGAGCTGACCTACGTTCAGAGCATTGTAGAAATATGCACTTCCAAGGTTAAGCTGAGGGAATTTAGCAACATCTGCCGCTGTAGCATTGAATGTTCTTGAGATAAATCTGTCATCCCACTGCGTTCTGTAAGCATTGATGTTCACATCTATATAACGCGATTTGAAACCATATCCTAATTCCACAGAGAAGATTCTTTCATTCTTAGCATCATTATAGATATTCTGGTTGGACGGGAATAATGCATTGAATAAAGGCTGTCTTGAGATAACTCCTGTATTGAAAAATACATTGTGGTGGTCGTCAATATTATAGTTGGCACCTCCTTTTACAATATAACCTGTTTTATGATACCATTTTGTCTCCTGATTTCCAGGAGTATATAGCATATAGTCTCTTCTCTTATAATATTGCTCGGAAACAGATCCCTGGACAGATGCACTTAGCTTCTCAGAACTGTACTCCACCATTCCATAAATACCAGCCCATTTTACCAAACCTTCATTATGGATAGATACTTTCTGAGCATCTTTAAGCTTTGTAAGAGGTTCCGGTTTTACCGTTTGATTGATATAATATCCTTTTGGAGCATTTGCTGTACCAGGAACAAATACAGCATCAGATCCCAACATATCCGTTACAATGTCATATAGAGCTCCTTTGTAAGTTTTAAGATCAATCCCTCCGTTGAAAGTCCAGTTATTTTTTTTGTAATTAAGGTCTGCGATTACTCCATACCAGTCGTGAGCATTGATACTTTGCTTTCTCACAATACCAGTGGTTCCGTTCAGAGTAGATACATATTGTCCGTTATAATCACCAGGAGAGCCTGCAGGAGCCGTAAAAGTAGATTTCTGGAAGCTATTTCCATTATAATCCGTTACCATACCGCCTCTGTTATAACGATAAATCATATCCCAGTTGATTGTACCGTCACCACCTGCTCCATAATTCATGAAGTTCATAGTTTGTCCGGCTGCGTTTTTGATAGAACCGTTAAGTCCGGTACCACCGCCACCGCGTCCCCATGAACCATAAAGAACTGTGGATAATTTAAGATTGTCATTCATTGTCCAGTCCCAGTTCAATGATGCGATAGGCTTGTGATAGAAGTTAGGAGCAAGGTTGAATTGAGAACCATTCAACATTCCTGTCTGTGGGTTGTATCTTCTTCCGTAAGTTTCAAACTGTTGCAATGTTGCCACATTGGCTCCGGTTGCAGAAGATCTTCTAGTATCGTGTACCTGAGGAGCTCCGGTAGCAATTAAATTGAAAGCATGCTTTTCATTAGGTTTAAATCCTGTAGAGAAAAACCATGAGTAACCTTCTCCTTTTGTTCCATTGATGTATCCGTCACCTTGCCAACGGGAAAGCAATACAGTTGTTCCCCATTTGTTTTTTAATCCGGAAGAATACATAGCAGATATTCTGGAGTAGTTGTCATTTCCAACTTCTCCTTTCACCATTGCTTTCTGTTCAGAATCGGTAGCTTTGGTAACAATATTGATGGTTCCTCCCACGGAAGGAACAACAAATTTAGATGCTCCCAAACCTCTTTGAATCTGAATATTGCTCGCAATGTCAGCCAAACCGGTCCAGTTGGACCAGTAAACGGTACCTCCCTGCATATCATTCACAGGCTGTCCGTTGATGATCACAGCAATGTTAGCTCCGTCAAAACCTCTCATGTTGATTCTGCTGTCTCCGAAACCACCACCTACTTTGGTCACGTAAACGGATGGAGTAGACTTCATAATTTCAGGGAATTCTCTGTTTCCCAGTTTCTCCTGAATTTCTGCAGCCTTAATGTTGGAAACCGCAACAGGTGTTTTTCTCTCTTTGGCTGTTTGGGAAAGGTTTCTACCCACCAACATAACCTCATCAATAGATTTGGATTTCTCTAAAGAATCCTTCGTACTCTGCCCATAATAGATGGCGGCCGTAGGTAATACAAGCGCTATAATTAGTCGCTTTTTAAAAGTAATGCTCATGAAATAAACTAGCGTGTTTGATTTTTAAGGCTGCAAAGATGGATAATTATTTTTTAATTAAGTATTAAATCTTAACGAAGTGATTTTATTCAGTTTTTGGAATATGCTTTATTTCTCTCTTTTTTGAATATGTTAACTATTCCACATCTTTCGTTTACAATTTGTTATAAAAGAGATTGATCAAAAAAATGGCTTGTTTTTAACGGGTAAAAATAATTATGCGGTTCTCCACATTTTTAAACAAAACTCAATATTGTTGGAAAATATACTATAATAATAGCTAAGTCATAAAAGGCATAGGTGACTTGAGTCATAATTTTTATACTGTTGTTTTGATAACTTGTATTACCATTTTATTCAAAATCGTGTTATTTATGAAAAAAAAATTTTTTGAAAGGTTTTCAGATCGTGTTGTCTGTATAACCGGAAGTCCGGGTGCTTTTATTACAGCAAGTCTACTGGTTATTGTCTGGGCTGTATGTGGACCTCTTTTCAATTATTCTGAAACCTGGCAGCTTGTTATCAATACGGGAACCACAATTGTAACTTTTCTAATGGTATTTCTGATTCAGAAAACTCAGAATAAAGACTCTAAGGCTATTCAGATAAAACTCAACGAATTGATAGCCTCCTATGAAAAAGCCAGTAACAGACTGGTGGATATTGAAGATCTGACGGAAGAAGAACTGGACAAACTTCACAAATATTATGAGAAACTTGGACAACTATCCCAAGAAAAAGAACATTCACAGGATCCCGTGCAACAATAGTCTTAATACTGTTATAATATATACAGCATGATTTTAAAATCTTCTCAAATTGCCCACGCTGATTCATTGTCAGTGAAATCCCTGGTGCATTTCGTCATAGAACTCGAGAAACTGTTTAAGCGTATCGGAGAGTATCTTCTGTCAGGAGATGAAACCGTTTCAACAGCTGAAAGTGTTACAGCCGGATTTTTACAGTTTTCGTTTTCCCAGATGAAGGATGCCTCCCAATTTTTTAAAGGCGGCATGACAGCGTATACTTTAGAAGAAAAGGTAAATCTTCTTGATGTAGATGCTCTGGAAGCCAGACAATATAACTCTGTATCTCCTCATATTGCTGAAACAATGGCGTTGCAGGTAGGTAAACTCTACAAAACCGACTGGTCTATTGGAGTTACAGGATATGCCACTCCGGTGGAAGAATCAGAAGGGAAGCTCTTCGCTTACTTTGCCATTGCGCACAAAGGAAAAGTGGTTCTTTCAGAGAAATTATATCTGCACTCCAGAACCAAACCTGTTAATGCCCAGCTCTATTACAGTGAATTCATTCTGGGATGCTTTAAGCTGGAACTGGATAAACACCGTGAAAATAAGGAGTAAAAATCATCACAATAATAAGCTGTTAATACAATCAATTATGGAAAAATTACAATTGCAGAATAAATCTGTCCTTATTACAGGAGCAGACAGCGGAATTGGTAAAGCCATCGCTCTTTTATTTGCTAAGGAAGGAGCAGATATTGCCTTCATCCACTATCATGATGCCAAAGATGCCATGAAAACAGTGGAGGAATTAAAAAAAACAGGAAGAAAAGTCCTTTCGTTTGAAGGTGATATTAATGATAGTGAATTTTGTAAATCTGTTGTTAATGAGGTAGTTTCTAAATTCGGAGGAATAGATATACTGATTAATAATGCAGGAACCCAGGTTCCTTGTGAAAGTATAGAAAATCTTAAAGAAGAGGATATCCGCAAAACTTTCGATTCCAACATTATCGGAATGATCCTGCTGACAAAGATTGTATTTCCTTATTTAAAACAAGGGGATTCTATTATCAATACTACTTCAGCTACTGCCTATCTTGGACATGAAGAATTACTGGATTATTCAGCAACCAAAGGCGCTATTGTTTCGTTCACCCGTTCACTGGCATTACAGGCTAAACCTAAAGGAATAAGGGTGAATGCTGTGGCACCCGGACCGGTGGCCACGCCGCTTACGGAAAAAACATTCGGAGAAGAAGATGAAGATCAGAATAAACCGCCGCTAGAACGTAATGCTTCTACCGAAGAAGTGGCAGCAAGTTTTCTATTTCTTGCCACAGATGCTTCATCACAGATAACGGGACAGGTTCTTCATCCTAATGGAGGTTTAATTGTTAACGGTTAATCTTAACGGATATGAATGGAGTTATTATTCAGTTTTTCCATTGGTACCATCCCGGGAACCTATGGAATGAGTTTGCTGAAAAAGCAGAATATTTAAGAGATTTGGGGTTTACTGCCGTCTGGTTTCCTCCTGCCAATAAATGCAGTCTCAATATGGAAGGGCGTGGCTATGATGTATATGATCTTTATGATTTGGGAGAATTTGATCAGAAAGGCAGTATACCAACCCGGTACGGGACAAAAGCCGAATATTTAATGGCAATAGAGAAAGCGCATGAAGCGGGAATGTCTGTATATGCAGATATTGTTTTAAACCATAGGATGGGAGGAGATGAAGAAGAAAAGATTATGGTGCATCAGCTGAATGAAGAAAACCGTAATGAAAGAATCTCTGAAAATATGGAGGTTTCAGCCTATACGAAATTTACTTTTCCGGGAAGAAAGGGAGTGTATTCGGACTTTATATGGGATCATCACTGTTTCAGCGGTATTGATTATGTGATCAGAGAAGGAGAGGAGATGAATGGTGTTTTTAAAATCCATAATGAATATGGTGAGGAGTGGACAGATGCCGTAAGTCATCAGTTCGGTAATTATGATTATCTGATGGGAGCTGACATAGAGTACCGTAATCCTTATGTTGTGGAGGAAATGAAAAACTGGATCAGATGGTATATGGAAACAACGAAAGTAGACGGAATCAGATTGGATGCCTTAAAACATATCTCCTCCAACTTTTTGAAAGACTGGGTCTCCTATATTAAAACAGAAGTAAATCCTGAATGTTTTGTTTTGGGCGAATTCTGGAAAGACGAGGCAGAAAAAATTGAGTATTTTTCCGATAAAATGTCTGATCTTATCTCTTGTTTTGATACTCCGCTGCATTATAATTTCTTTAAAGCATCACAGGATGGTAAAGATTATGATATGAGCCGGATTTTAAAAGGAAGCTTCTTGGAGAAGAAACCGGTATTCTCAGTTTCTTTTGTTGAAAACCACGATACACAGCAGCTTCAGGCTCTTGAATCTGCGGTGAAAGACTGGTTCAAACCCTTGGCTTATGCTATTATTCTTCTTACCGATGAAGCTTATCCCTGCATATTTTATCCCGATCTTTTTGGTGCAGATTATATCGATATAAAGGATGAGCAGGAAGTGCATATCATCATGCCGAAGGTTGAAGAACTTCCTGGTCTGCTTGAAGCGAGAAAGCTTTTTGCATATGGTGAGCAGATCGATTATTTTGATCATCCCAACTGCGTGGCTTTTGTACGGAAAGGAGATGAAAAGCATCCGGGTTGCATTGTAATCATGTCTAATAGCGAAGAAGGCTACAAAGAAATAGAATTGGGAAAAGAACATGCGGATTCGGTTTATACCGATTTTTTAAAGAACCGTCATGAAGAAATTTATACAGATAAAAACGGGAAAGCGGTGTTTACTGTAAATTCTGGTTCGGTAAGTATATGGGTAAAAAAACAAACACCGTAATGATTGGCAAATTTTCAGGCCTTTTATTCTCTGCGAACAGCTATTCTAATTTTAACTTACCATATAAGCTCCTGTAATTTTAGATACCACATCTCAGTATTTTGGACAAAAATGGTCTTATAGTTGCAGATTTACCACCAATCAATCACTAAATTATTATAATATGGAAACTAAAACGGCAACCAAAAAAACACCAGCCAAAAAAGCAACAACAGCAAAAGCAAAAACTCCGGCTAAAAAAAATGCAGCCAAAAGTTTGGAAGATCTTTTTGAAGATGCGCTGAAAGATATTTACTGGGCTGAAAAAGCACTGCTGAAAGCGCTGCCGGCAATGATGAAAAATGCAACCAGTGAAAAGCTTAAACAAGGCATTGATAAGCACATCACGGAAACAGAAGGCCATGTGGAAAGATTGGAAGAATGTTTTAAAGCATTAGGAAAAAAAGCCCAGGCAAAAAAATGTGATGCTATGCAGGGATTGCTGGATGAAGGAAAGAGCATTATGGAAGAGACAGAACCGGGAGCAGTAAGAGATGCGGGCATTATTGCAGCAGCGCAAAAAGTTGAACATTATGAAATTGCTACTTATGGAACACTGGCAGCATTCGCAAAAGTATTGAAGGAAGAAGAGTGTCTTAAAAACTTTTTAAGCACATTGGAAGAAGAAAAAAAATGTGATGAACTGCTTACAAAAGTTGCTGATACCAATCTTAACAGCAAAGCCATGTAAATACAATCTTTAAAAAGGAGACCTGAAAAAATCAGGTCTCCTTTTTATTGAAATCCGGAAAGGTTTAAAATGCAACATTTTTATCTTGGTTGATTTTGTATCAGTTGTAGTATATTTGTGGATATAATTTTTATCAATTTAGTTTTTTTAAAATGAACTGTAATTGAATAACAAAACTCTTATACTGTAAAAGAAAACTGTATTCTACCATTTATAAAGTTTAAAAATGACCCAACTTAGCCTGTTCGACTCAGCAGATCTGTACGAATTTCCAAAAGACCTTCTGGAATACAGAGAACATTTCCTGAATCAGGAAGAAGCTGACCGCCTTAAAATTCATCTGCTTGAAACAGCTCCCTGGAAACAACGTACCCAGAAAATGTATGATAAGATGGTTCTCACACCTCGCTTAACCGCCTGGTATGGAGATGAGAAAAATGCCTATCCTTCAGACAATGAACTGGATGCCCATCATTGGACACCGGAACTGTTTTCTTTAAAACAAAGAATAGAAGAAACATTTGGCTATCAATTCAATTCCGTATTGTTGAACCTTTACAGAGATCATAACGATTCTGTTGCCTGGCATCGGGATAAGGAAAGCAGATATGGGAAACGTCCGGTGATTGCGTCAGTAAGTCTGGGGCAGACCAGAAATTTTGATTTCAGGAAAAAAGACCATCATCAGAGTAAATACAGCCTGCCTCTTCCTCACGGATCATTATTGATTATGAAAGGAGACCTTCAGGAAAACTGGGAACATCGTATTGCCAAGTCTCTAACCGCTATGAAGGAGCGTATTAATCTTACATTCCGGTTGGTTAATAAGTTGTAAGGTATTTATTCATAATGTTTTATGATTAGGTTAGAAGTGTTGTAATCGGTTTTTGGCAGATAAATTGTTGCATTTATAAACAAAGTCATTGTTTGACTTCATTAATATCACCACTTAAAATTTATTATTATGAAAAATCTTGTAGTAACAATTTTTGCATTAGCTGCTTTAACGGCCTGCAAAAAAAACGAACCGACAACCACGAGTCAATCTGAGGAAAGTACCACAATGTCTGCCCCTGCAGAATCCGGGATGACGGTAAGCGACTCCACCAAAATGTCAGACACCAAAGATCAGAAAAGTACTCTCAGTGATCAGGACAAAAAGTTTGCAGATGCTGCAGCCATAGGAGGACTGATGGAGGTAATGATGGGAAAACTGGCCGCAACAAACGCTGAAAACTCAGTGGTAAAATCTTTGGGAGCAATGATGGTAACCGATCATTCCAAAGCGAACGACGAGCTTAAGAATTGGGCATCAGGAATAGGGTATACCTTACCCACAAGTCTGGATGTCGAAAAGCAGAAGATGTATGATGACCTGAAAGCTAAGAAAGGTAAAGACTTTGACAAAAAATATACAGATTTAATGGTCAGTGACCACAAGGAAGATGTAGAAGCATTCAAAAAAGAGGTGTCAGAAGGAACAGAAGCCTCATTAAAATCTTTCGCAGCGAAAACCCTTCCGACACTTGAACATCATTTGCAGGAATCGGAAAAAGCTAAAAATGCGGTCAAATAATATTGAGTTTTTATGACCTGCATCATAAGTATGAGCATACAATATTTAATAATTTTGAATTGATTAAATATTATTTTGTTCTTGATTATAGTAAGCTCCTCTTTTTAAGAGGAGTTTTTTGATTATTCTTTCTTTTTATATTCTTCAATTTTCTTGAATTGTCTGTAAGAATCTTTAAGGATACGAAGCTGTTCAGACACAATCTCAGTACTTTTTGGGCTGAGCTCACCTGTGTCCAGGGCATTTTGATAAGCTTCAATAGCTGCTTTTTCGCCAAATACCACATTTTCTAATGTAGATTCTATGAGATTTCCCATGGTAAAAGAATTTTTAATGTCAATCCAAGTTCTGTGAACAGCTCCTGCCATGGACGTTGAGTCCTCCGGAGTGCCTTGCTTTTCTGTGATGAGGTTGATCAGTTCATTTTTCATGATTTTCGACTGCGAAATCATATGTTCGTACTCATCTTTTACATCCGGATACATTTCCCATACTTTTCCCTCAACTTTTTCAAAGCCTTCCTTTCTGTCGTTGGTAATGTGAAGTAAGTCATTAAGTACTGATATTTCTTGATTGTCCATAATATAAATTTTTAGTTATCCATAAAATTATAATTTACCTCATCGACTCTTTATAATCGTGATCATATCCTGTAAATAAAAAACCAAAGTCCTTTCTTTTTTCAACAAAAAGCTGCACCTTTGCCGAACAATGGGGTGCTACAAAACAGTGGCTGAGATGATACCCAGGAATGTATTTCCACACCTGATCCGGATAATGCCGGTGTAGGGATTGCTTACTGATCATCTCATCATTTGATTTCTAATAATTAATATGATGCAGGACATTTTAAAACAAATTACCTTACCGGAATGGTTCGGAGTCTTATTTTCAGTCATTCAGGTTTTACTGGCCCGTAAAAACAATGTCAACAACTATCTTTTCGGAATTGCAGGGATTCTGCTTACGCTGTATGTGATGCTTACTTCCAAGCTGTACGCTGAATTTACCTTAAATCTTTATTATCTGATCATGAGCATCTATGGATGGTTATATTGGAAATTCGGAAAGCAGAAATCAGAAATGGAAATCTCTGTTACCACTACCACAGAAAAATGGATTACGGGAGGAATTGTTCTGGGAACTTTTATCTTATTCTGGTCTTTTCTGACCCATTTTACAGACTCGGATGTTCCGATCTGGGATTCTCTGGTGAGTGCTTTTGCCTGGGCGGGAATGTGGCTGATGGCGAGACGGAAAATTGAAAACTGGGTGATACTCAATGTCAGTAATATCATTTCTATTCCTTTAATGATTCATAAAGAATTGTATCTCTATGCTGTTTTGACGTCATTCTTATTTTTAGTAGCCATTTCCGGATATATAGAGTGGCAAAAAATTATTAAATCGAAAGCTAATGCTGAGTACTAAAGAGATCAGACGGGAACTTCATGGAGCCCCTGTAATTTCTGATAAAGTAATGCAGCATATTCATGAAGAAAAACTGCTTAAAATATGGGTTCCCAAAAAATATGGAGGACTCGGCTATCGTTTTGAAGAAGGACTTAACGCTTTATTTGGCTGTGCAGAAACCGATGGAAGCTTTGGCTGGATGCTGACACTTTGTTCCGGAGCCAATTATTTTTCCAGAAATATCAAGCCTGAAATTGCTCAATTACTGTTCGCCCATTCTGAAACCTGCTTTGGTGGCAGCGGAATGGTGGGAGGAACTGCAGAAAAAATAGACAACAGCCACTATCTGATCAACGGTTCATGGAATTTTGCAACAGGAGCACCTCATCTTACCCATTTTACATTGAATGCAAAAATTACAGAAAACGGAAAACCTTTAATGGATGGTCATGGCAATGGAATAATTCGATCATTTATTATTTCGAAAGAACACGCTGAGGTTATTCCCAACTGGAAATCTATGGGAATGAAGGCTAGTGGCACCTATTCATTCATTGTTGAAAATGTGCTCGTTAATGAAGACTATAGTTTTGTTTACGATACTTTTTTCACCAATGATATTCTGGACACTATTCCTTTTCGGATTTTTGCAGATTTGACACTGTTGGTCAACTATTTGGGAATGGCTTCTCATTTTATTGAAGAAGCAGAATATATTCGTCCTGAGATCCATTTCAAAAGTTTCGCAGAGGCTGTTGAAAAGCATTTGGAAAAAGTATTGCAAATTGCCGGAGAAGTAGAAAATATACTCGGTGATCACAAAGATATTTCTGAAGGATATCAAAACGAAATCCACCAATATGGAGTAGAGCTGGTTCAAAGATTATCCCATCAGATACTTACTAGTTATACACAGCTGGGAATCCGGGCTACGGATATTAATTCTGAAGTTTATCAGGTGTTCTGTGATTATTTTACAGCTGCGATGCATTCTAATTTCAGACCTTCTGCTGATGATTTGGACTTTTCTTTTTGAGTAGAAAATTCTTTGTTAATAAACTTTTTATCTAATACTGATCTATTTCAGATCAAAATATTTTAAATACAATTTTGGAGAAAAAGAATAAAAATTTATGGGTATTGAGATTATTTGGTATTTCGTATATATCTGCGATTTCTTTTAATTAAAAAAAATTCAATAACCTTCGGTAACAGAGAAATATCCATTTGTGAATTAGATTTATGTCTACTGTTCATAATCCATAGACCTTCATCATGACCTTCCTTTATATCTTTCCACTTTAATTGATAAGCATCTCTATAGAAAAGAGTCCATAACTTTGCTCTAACACAATGCAACATTTAAAGGTTATTAAAAGTGGAACTAAAAATCTTTGAAAACTATACCATTCCTTTTTACAAAAAAAACCTACAAAAATCAATTTTTGTAGGGTTTATCATATTTTCGTGCATTATATACATTTTATAATTGCACTAAGTGGAGAATACGGGATTCGAACCCGTGACCTTTTGACTGCCAGTCAAACGCGCTAGCCAACTGCGCCAATCCCCCGTTTTTTTGTAAGGCGATACAAAAGTAAGTATTTAAATGATATTTGCAACTATTTTATAATTTTTATTGAATTAAAATTAATGGAAATAGGCTCAATGACCATAAAAATCCATCATTATCCCTAGAATAAATTCCTAATTAACCTATTTTTGTCTGAAATTATAATACAATCATGCAACTCTATACAAAAAGATTAGTTCTTCGGGATATTACGATTGATGACAAACAGGATATTTTCGATTACCGCTCAGATGCCGAAGCCAATAAATTTCAAGGCTGGATTCCTGAAACCCTGGAAGAAGTGGAAAGTTTTATCCAAAGAAACACAACTGAATTCAACCAACCTGAAAGCTGGTATCAGCTGTTGATTACTGATCAAGAAACAAAAGCAGTCATTGGAGATATCGGAATTCATTTTATTGGAGATGAAAATGTACAGGTAGAACTTGGAATTACCTTAAACACCTCATTTCAGGGTAAAGGGTATGCTTCTGAGGCTTTAAAAGGTACCATTGATTTTCTTTTTAATGATTTACAAAAACACAGAATTACAGCTTCCGTAGATCCTGACAACACTGCTTCTCTTCAACTGATGGAAAGAATTGGTTTAAGAAAAGAAGGGCATTTTGTGAAAAGTCTGTTCTGGAAAAATAAATGGGTTGATGATATTATTTATGCAGTTCTTCGTGAAGAATGGGTTACAGAATAGATGCCTTTCAGATATCATTGTTTTGCTGTACTACGCAAAATGAATTTCCTTCGGGATCAAGAAGAACTACATAGTCAGCATCATCTTCGTAATTCCAGCCTGGCATCTTTCCAGCCCCAATACTAAGAAGCCGCTCTACTTCCTGCCGCTGATTATCAGTTATCAGGTCCATATGATGTCTCTTTGGCTGTTCCGAACTGGTTAATTTTAATGATAACTGCATTCCATCTCCTTCCTTTGGTATCAGAATGGCAAAGTCAACATCAGGCTCATTCTTTATTTTGTAGTGCAAAGCTTCACACCAAAATGCAATTGCTCTGTTCAAATCCGCAACGCCCCAAACGATGGATAATATTTTTAATTTCATTTCAGTGTTGTTTTTAAATAATAAAGAATTTAAGATCTTATAACTCTATTCTCAAAAAGAAATAATTACAAAACGGTATATTTTTCGTAAAATGGAGTGAATTTTGTTCTTACAATCGTTAAAGTAACTAAACCATTGCAAATCAAATAGGATACGATCATTGTATGAAACCACTTTTTAATCGTAACTGTAATCCAGTTATCATTTTCGATCAATGAATACATCTCTTTTTTTAAGTGCGTAATCACATGATCCTTTTTCTTTCCGTTTAATGAAAATAAGTCTTTCATAATCTTTGGTAATCTTTAATCATTTTTAGTTTAACAAGTCTTTATGTTGGCTTATTTCATGGGGTTAGTTTTATTATTCCAAATATAGTGAAATAATAAAAAATTACTTTATGACGCCAGTCATAAAAGAATACCAGTTACAAGTCCAGAATAACGGACTTTAGTTTTTAAGGTTGTATGATTTTGTTATATGATACAGCCTATTCTTTGATATTAATATTTGTGGATATTTTTCCACAAGCCTGTACATGTATTTCCACGGCATTCGAAGAATTTTTACATCTCTATTAGCATACCTTTACCCCGTAATAATATCAATTATGATATGTAAAACAATAATGAATGGTTAAAATTTATACAAAATTATTTATAGCAGTATTAGCTTTAAGCTCTACTTTTGCTTTTGCCCAGGCAGGAAATGTTGGTATTAATACTGCAAATCCAGGTTCCACTATGGATATTAATGGATCATTAGCAGCAAATTATAATGCTGTTATTACAAATTCTTATAATTTGAACTCATCAGATTTCCATGTTTCTTATAATGGTGTTTCCAATGCGGTTTTTAATCTCCCTTCCGCAGTCAGTGGGGCTGGGAATTATAAAGGGCGTATTTATAGGATTAAAAATAATACAAACTTTAGTATTACAGTAAATTCTGCATCTCCCGAGACTATTAATGGAAATCCCAATGTTCTTGTACCAGCAAATCAAAGTGTAGAATTAATCAATACCGGGCTTACAGGAGCTTCTTCTACATGGGAAATCCTTTCAAAAGGAAGTTCTTCTACAGGAGATTATATTATTGTAAAACCAAACGCTATTCAAACAGTATCTACAGGGTCGGACGTTACATTTGGGTCTGTAATTGCAGCCAATAATATTACTTATAATGCCGGTGTTTTTAATTTGAAAGCCGGGAAAACCTATGTTCTCCGTTGCCAACTGCATGCTACAGAGTTCTCACTAGCTGGAGGTTTCTTTGTCTATGAGTGGGTTGATGCTTCAAATAATTCTGTTCTTCCCTCCAGTACCACCGGTGTTGTTGATGCGATAAATAATTATCCTGCCACTTCAATAGGAGGCCAGCCAGAAGCCTATGCTATTTACAGACCTACAGTGGATACCTCTGTAAAAGTACGATTAGGAGGAGCAGGAACAGCTCAGTTGAATCCTCAGATAGGATTTATGACTGTTACAGAGCTTGCTGGAGGGAATGGAAACGGAGGAACAACGATTATTAATAACAATATTACCGCAAGCAATGGTCTTACATTATCAGGTACAGATGTAAAACTGGGAGGAACCCTCTCACAAGCTACAGATATAACAATGGCGGGAAACAATTTAAGTATTAATGGTACAGGAAAAGTCCTGATGGGGACCAATACGGTGCCCGCGGGTGCATCAAATGCAAAAGTTATTATTGATAATGGGACTACCAACGGTGCTCTTCAAATTAAAGATGGTACTCAGCAGTTGGGGTATGTCCTCACAAGTGATGCCAATGGTTTGGCAACATGGTCATCCACTGTTACTACAGCGTTCGCCAATAATTGGACACCATATACCGGGACATTAATAAATCCTTATACAGGCGGAACTGGAGCTGCAGGATTAAATACGGGAGTTCAGGTAACTATCCCTGCAAAAGGATGGTATTTTTTCCGATGTGGAGTTGCGATCAATTCTGATTGTAATGATTACTTTTTTTATATTAACGGTATTGGTGATGTCTGGAGAAGCTACTGTGGCTCAAACACTGCTGCATTCATGTTTCCAAGAGATCAGAACCGTGTATTATATTTTGCTACACCAGGAACCTACACTGTGTTAGCTGGTAAAACAAATGGAGTAGTTCCGACCTCATTCAATGCTGGAAACCCTTCTTTTTATCTGGATTTTGTAAAATTCCAAAATTAAATAGCGGCTTTTATGTTAAGGTTCAGCGATTCTAAAAACACAGAAAAACTACAAGGATTATTTCTTTGTAGTTTTTTTATGGATTAAAATCACTATTTTTCCCTACAAAGGAAAAAATAGTGATTTGATGTGATTTGTATTGATAAATTTTATGTCTTTTATTTTTAGAGATAATTTGTATTGTTTTTTATTCTAAATTTATAAGGTCTTTAAAAGTATTCTACTCTTATTATAAGTGTTGAATTACTATACAAAAGCAATGTAGAACTACATCATATCCAATCACTTTATTGATGATTGGACTCTAAAAAGCTCATTTTTATAAGTAATTCTCTACAATAAAATTTTGCGCAATTTTATTGTAAGATTTTAAATATGTATAACAACAGTTAGTTTTCAATTGACTTTTTAGCTTTTACTGCTTTTAAAAGATGTTAGAAGTTTTATAAATCATGATGAAGCCAATTACTTTTTGCTCATCCGGAGAAACAGAGCATCCTTGCTTTCTTTGTTTATTACTTGCCCTTAGTTATTCTCATGAAGGGTTTCTACTAAAGTGCTCGCAGCATCTTATTTTATAATTAGTGATAGAGCAGTTTATACAAGAGATTCCAAAAAATGACAGTGAATAAATGAAACAATCTTAGTTGTACTCTAATTCTTTTATCCTTTTTTTCCAGCTCAGGAAATGATTAATGCTTTTAATGATTTTGAAAACAGCTATAAATATAAAAAAGGAGATTAATGAAGAATAAATAGAGTAGCTTTTAAAAAAAACATATTGAACGAGAAATGTCAGAACATTAATCAAAATAAAAGTAATACTTATTTTTTTATGAGAAAAACCTAATAAAAGAAGAAGATGATGGATATGGGTTTTATCTGCTTTGAAAGGTGATTTTCCTCTTAATATTCTATCAGTATACACTCGTATAGAATCAATTACGGGAATAGTAAATACAAAAAGTATAAAAAATACTCCATAAGGAAAAGTTGTTGTATTGTTATCAAACTTTGTGATGAAAATTCCCAGACATATCAATAAATATCCTAAAAATAGCGAGCCTGAATTTCCTAAGAAAATTTTATTTTTCTGAGAAAGATTATATTTTAGAAAAGCTATAATACTTCCAACAAAAAGTATAGCTACTCTTGCCAGCCCTAAGTTGCCTTCTATTAACATGATAATAAAGAACAAAACAAATCCTATTCCTGCTACACTACCTGCAAGCCCATCCACACCATCTATAAGATTAAAAGCATTAACTGCTGTTACGATAACCAAAACAGTGAGCAGATACTGGAAGTATGTATTAATTTCATAGATTCCGAACAATCCGTATAAAGATGAAATTCTTATTCCGGAAGTCGCTATAATGATACTTACACAAACTTGAATGATTAGTTTATAAATGGCTTTAATATCAGTTTTATCATCTAGAGTTCCCACCAGAAGTAAAATATAAGAGGTTACAATAATTGGAAGTATTATTCTCCAGCCTTTATCTGCGGAAATTTCAATTAATAGTAAAATAATCATTCCAATAGCCAGACCTCCAATTAATGGAATAGGAGTGTAATGTATTTTTCTTGTATTGGGAACGTCTACCAATCTAAATTTTTGGGCAATGATTCTCATTACGGGGATTATACAGATTGATAAAATGAAGGCAAGGGTTCCCGATATTAATAGTTCTATAAAATTTTTCATGGTACTTTGTTTTAAATGGGTTCATTGGGATTATTGAATAACTGTATGTTTTTCAGATGTTCTAAGTTGTACTTTTCAAGGATTTTTTTCTCCAGGTTACAAATTACAGGATATACTTTTGCTTTGTTTTTTGCAGTAAATGTTTCTTCAATAAGATTATGGTATTTTTTTGCGATTTTTTTCCAGATATATCTTCTTTCCGCTATCTGCTTCATCCTGATTGCACAATTTTGAAGATCTTCATTTTTCAGTTGAGCCAAAATATTTTTTAATTCTTCTGCATTTGAAAAATAGAATGCCTGATTTTCTGTAGTTGTTCTGTTGTAAGAAACACCATTGCTGATAACCGGTAGTCCTAAAAACATAGCTTCCACTAAAGAAGGATTGGTACCTCCTGCAGAATGACCGTGAATATAAAGCGAAGCATTTCCGCGAATAAGATCTATTGTCTCTTGCTCATAAATTGGATCTAAAAGATGAATATTTTCGAAATCTGAATATTGCTGTTTCAATTCCACACCATATTGACTATTCTTCCAGTTACCAACCATTACGAGCTTGCGGCCAGGAAATTCGCTGAATACTTTTAAAATAGTGTGAACGTGATTCTCTGGTTCTATTCTGCACACTTTTACGGCGTACTCACCCAGTAAAAAAGGATATTCTTCAATATTTTTTGATGTGGGAACCAAATTTACTTTTGTGTGGTCTGCACCATATTCTATTACCCTGCTGATTGTTTTATATCTTAAAGAAGTATAATCCTGAATAGATTCATTATCAGAAATATCAATATCAGAAAACTGTACTGCCAGTTTTTCTGCCCACCATAAATATAACTTGGCTGCTAATGACCATTTATCTCTCTTCCATTCGATACCATCTATGGAAATAATGATTTTTTTACTGGTAAACAGTTTTACAAATGGAAGAAGCCAGGCTCCGGCTACCCCTAAAATCAGTAAAACATCACAGTAAAATAATGAATGAATAATAGACCATGTATCATATGCAATACTCTGAACTCCATTGGCGTCTAGAGGAATATATTTTAGTCTGGCTCCTTTCCAGCTTTCGCTCCTTTCTTTTTCTGGGTATTTTTTTGAGGAACAGTATACTGTAAAATCATAGGTATCTGAGAGCTCTTCTACAAGATGAGCAGCTAAAGTTTCAAATCCTCCATAATTGGCAGGTAAGCCAACGGTTCCGATAATTGCTACTTTTGTTTTCATAATTAGTTATATTTAAAAAGAGTATAACTATTCATGTTCCAAAAGTAAACTTAATTGTAATTTATTGATAATCAGTATTTTATTTTTATAAATACTTGCGCATAATTCCAAAAAATGGAAAATCTGTTATAAACTGGAAATAATATGGATTGATTCTTTCTCAAAATACTCCTCCGAGAACATCAGACTTTTAGCATAAGCTGCATCACTGAAAGATTGATAAATAATTCTATCTTTTAATATATAGTTTATTTTTTCAGATAGCTCATTTATATTTTTAGAATTAACCCAAAAACCATTTTCACCATTTTTCACAAGCTCCGTAACGCCGCCAATTGGCGGAACAATAGCAGGAAGACGATATCGCATTCCTTCCAGAATAGTTAATCCAAATGTTTCAACCCAAAGATCGGGATGAGATAGATTGACCACTAAATCAGCCTCACGGTAAAAAATATGAGTGTCAACCTGAGTAGGATAGATTTTCAGATTTTTTGGAATTTCTTTCATCCTGAAATAATCTAAAATTTCCTGCTCTGAAGCATTGACTACCAGTTTGAAAATATATTGTGAATTTTGTTGTGCCAGCTGCAAAAACTCGTTTACCCCTTTGTATATTTTTAAAGAGCATATCATTAAAACCACTGGAACTGTATTTTGATGATTTTGAAATTGGTCTGCTTTTTCAACAAAATCATGTTCCAATACATTGTAAAGAAGAACCTAGTTGTTGATAAGAGATTCCTGCCTCAAAAGAAATTCTGAAACAAAAACAATCTTATGGGCTGTAAATTTTGCTATTCCAAAAAGCAAATTCTTAAAAATAGCAGGCTTGATTGAAGTTTCGTGGATATGATAGATTACTTTGCAGCCTTTTATTTTTCCGGCAATAGCCGCTCCAAAAGGAAGCACAGTATTGATATAGAGAATATCTTTTCTTTTCAGGAAAAACAAAAGCTTTATCATTAATAGAAACTGACAGAGAAAGAAATTACATATTCTTGTGACAGGATTGGGTGAAAAGCGATACCAGAAATAATGATTTCTCACTTTAGAAATATCAGAAAGAAAACCTTTTCTTCCACCTGAAGTAAAAAGATGGGTTTCCATACTATTTTTTGTCCAGGCTTTTAATAACTGCATCAGTACCTTTGGACTTCCGCTATAATCATTTAATAAATGGATGGCAACAATTCTTTTCATTTCAGATTTGATTATAAATTGTATTCAGATATTCACCTCTTTTTTCCCAGGAAAATCTTTCCAGATAATGTTTTCTTGCCCCGGTACTCATTTCTTTCCTTAGATTTTTTTCCAGAAAAAGCCTTAGTAATGCATAGCTGAGCTTCTCAATGGTTTCATTGTATTCCTGCTGTGGAATTGCAAAGCCACAGGTACGATTGATGAACTCTCCAGGGCCTTCATTTTCAAGACATACCACAGGTAATCCAAATGAGAGTGCTTCCGGAACTACCATTCCTGCCCCTTCATGTGACGGAAATAAAAATACTGATGATTGTTCATAGATTTTCATGAGTTCTTTCCGGTCAATCCATTCTATTATTTCAATGAAATTATTCATTTCAAGACTGCTGATAAGGGACTGGTAAGATTTTTTCTGTTCCCCCGTTCCAATAAGAGTAAGTTTGCATAATGCTTTATCTTTTTCTGAAATTTGATTAATGAATTGGGCAAAAGATTTTATTGTTAAATCAAACCCTTTTAAGGGAACGAACCTTCCTACGCTGATTATCTTAAAGTCTGATTTTGGAAGTAGTTCTTTTTTCTGGAAAAAGTCTTCTGATGCTACTGAAGGATAAAGTGAGTATTGGCCTTTACCTTGCTTCAGTTTTTCCGGAACACTGCTATTCATACACCAAATATGATCTGAATGCTCAATTGTATTTCTTAGTGATACGGAAAATTTCCAAAAGCAATTTTTGATCAGCCAGATAAGACGGTCTTTAATTAAATATTGTATTGAATAATCTTTCAGATATTGTTTTGGAATCAGAGGATGATGTCCTACCGGTCCCCAAACCATAGGCTTATTAAGTTTCCATAAAAAGCTTGGCGTCCAATCATTATGAAAGTTGACATTATGAACAATATCAAAATCCAGTTTTTGTTTTTTGATAAAAGAGACAACTTTCTTTTGCCACAGATAGTAATAAAGCATGGCACCGAGATTTCCTTTTTTCCAGAAGCGCATCCAGTAAGGAAGATCAAAATAAAGGAATTGGATATTCATATATACAGGATCAGGATTTTCTGCCATATATTTTTCAATATGGATTTTATTATTTTCTCTTGTAATGGCAATCACTTTTCGGAACCGGGCAATCTGATATACAAAATTCCAGCCCATGGCATCTTCCGAACCTTTATAGGGATTTACGGCATAGCAAGTCGCCAGTATAATCTGATTGGTAGTCATCATAAGTTCTCATTTTTATTAGTTTTGCAGGTACACCTCCTATAATACTGTTGTCTGGAAATGATTTTGTAATAACACTTCCTGCTGCTAAAATACAGCCGGAGCCAATTTCTACGCTGTCCAAAATTGTAACTTTACTGCCAATCCAACAGTTTTTGCCTATTTTAATTCCTTTTCGATTCACGCCCTGATGTCTTATGGAAATATCAGGATCTTCATAATTGTGATTTTCCGGATGGCAGCTAAGGTATTGTCCTACAATACAGTCGTCACCAATTTCAAGACCTCCGGAACCTCCGAGATAAGCAAATTCTCCAATTCCTACGTTATTTCCAATTTTTATTTTTTCTCCAATATTATTTAATGAAGTAGAAACTATAATTCTGCTGAAAGCTCCTATAGAAACATTATTTCCAAATTCTATCCCCTGTTTAGCCAGTGCAGAAATATAAACGTCATTCCCTAATCTCAGAAATTTTCCCCATTGTATTTTTGAAACATTGAAGAATCCTACACGTTTTCCCAAAAGCATTCCTTTTGGATTTCTTAAAAAGAATATCGTCTTCAGTCCTCTGATGAGACTCCAGAACTGAACCCAAATCAGCAGGAATACGGCTCCGGAGTTTAATGCCTTATCTAAAGTAAAGTCCGGATTTCTGAGCTTTATGATTTTTTCAACAATTGTTTTCATTTTGCAGCAATTATAGTGTTCATTATAGTACCTAAAGTGGTGTCCAAATCATTATTTTCGATGGAAAGATATTTGATCTTCGGATCTTTTTTTTCCAGTTTTGAGAATAATCTGCCGTATGATGCTGTCAAAGCACATATTGAATGATAGGAAAGTTCTTTTTTTCTGCCCAGAATTTTTTCGGGAGCAGCATACAGAAAAAAATTAAATTTGGGTTTTAATAGCAGATGATATCCGTTTTCTGTGATGCCTTCCGGAAGTTTGATATTGCTTCTTTTACTATCTGCAATAAAATCAAAATAATATCTGTCATACAATACAATTTTTCCTCTTAACACATATTTCAGATAAATAATAAATTGTCCAATAATATAATCTGCATAGTAATATGTAAATCTTAACAATGAGGAGAAAAAATGATCATTCTTACCTTGTCTTGGCAGAGAATTTACAATATCCTGATGCGCTTTTTCTTTTCCCTTTGTAAATACACTCAATATCGGAAGGAGAGAAGGTCTGTGTCTGAGAACTTTTACAGGTCTTCGGTAGCGTTTTTCAATGAGCTCCGAAACTTCAGAAATAACCGTTGATTTTCCAACACCATCTACACCACTGAAAGTAATAATGAATCCTCTTTCTGAAAAAATATCTTTTAAATAGCCGCCGAGATTCTTAAGGAATAAAAATCCTCTGTTGCATTCTTTGTTTTTCAGCATTGTAATACATTCTGTTTTACTTTTCATTATTGTTTCTGAGGTATTCTCATATACAAAACTTTTATATGAATCCGGAATTTTACTATTATTTAGGGTATAAAAATAATACAGGTATTTTGCCGTATCTTGTGGAGATGATATTTTAATTCCATATCTGTTCTGCTCCGCATGATCTATCATTCTGTGTGTTTCCATAAATTCAAGATGTTTCCACTTCAGCTGATAAATAAGATCCAGATTAAGAATCTTAAGATCATGAGTAATAAGCCTTATGTTGTACATGAATGATTTTTTGACAATTTTTATTCTGTTGACCAAACTGTTCTGTTTTAGAAATACAGCCATTTTTGAAGCATCCTGGAAGGAGATAACAAGATCAATATCAGAGTTGAGAGGGAGGTTTTCCGGTTCTTTATCATGGAATTTCAGTGCAGCATATTTCTGAGGATATAAGTAATCAAAAATATCCATGATAAGAAGCTCTCGTTCGGTTTTGATTTCAGTAAGATACATATTCAAGGCCTCCGACCATACTTTTAAAAGCCAATGAATCTGAAGATGCCATTGTTCTTGTTCAGAATACAATTTCAGGTAATAAAGCACATTGGTCAGCAGATAGAATTTCAGATATTTTTTAAGTTCATTATCATTAAAATTAAATGCAGTTTTATTGTGCTTTCTGATTTGTGTCCAGGTTTCTTTCCATGGCATATGCTGTACAAGGATACTGTTCTGTATGATAAAGTGAAAGAAATCAAATCCTTTAGGTTTTTCAAATGAAGCCAGTTCCCAATCGTATATTCCAAGGATATCATCTTTTACACAGCAGTTCCAGGGAGTAAAATCCCCATGAGAAAAGGATAAGTGTATCATTTCATCTTTATCAATATTTTCCAGAATCATTTTAAGTTTTCGCATCAGATTTGGAGGGATCCGGTTATCATCAATTGTGGTGAAGTTTTCTATCAATGTGCCGAAATGTTTCCAATTGGATATTTTAATGGCAGTCTGATATTTTTCTTTGATTCCCTGAAGAGCTTTAGCATGAATTCCACTGAATTTCTTTTGTCTCTTTCCGTTATTTGAAATATCAGAAAGCCTTAATACATAATCATTAATTAAAGATGCAGAAGGTGTTGAATACAATCTGTTGGTTCCGGAGTAGGTGATGATTTTATATTCTTTATTGATAAGATTTTTTGCATTTTTTGTCGCAGCAATTTTGAAGAAGCATTTGTCTGCAAATAAAACGGCTTTGTTATTAGGGCCTGGAGTTCCGGTAAATATGGCCCAATCATTCATGATGTCAAATAAAGGGTTTTCTTCTGAGGTATAATATAAAGTCTCTTTTTTGAATACTACTTTCTGCAGATTCAGAAAGAATATGAGATGCACAACGAAGGCAAATAATTTTCCCTTAATCGTTGTTATATTATAGAACTTCAGGAATAAAGGCTTTTTTGATCGCGAATTCCAAAACCATCGTACACTTCCATCCTGGTTGGGAATATAAGAAAATGAGATTCTTTTACTTCCTGTCTGCTGTTTCAGATACAGTTTATATCCTATGTTTTTAAATAAGTTTCTCATGATGTTCTATTTTATATTAACATAGGATATAAACATCTTGCCAATTATTTAAGTTATTGAATTTGTGTTGTTTGTGTTGTTTTTTAGTGAGATGTGTTTTCCAAAAAATGGAAAAAAAACTATAGAATGGAATTTTTTTCTATAAGATCAGGTCTTTTTCTTTTAAGAACAATTTTTTGCAGCCTGGTAAGATGGTTGCTGTTTTTAATAGCCACGGAAAAGATTATAATTTGGTAAAATAAAATTCCGTAATTGCTTTCTCCAAATATTCCAAACTCAGTAAAAGAATTGATGATAATAGGAATAAGGATTCCAATGAGCATAAGTTTTGTTTCTTTGGGTTGGGACATTATTGATTTTAGAGTAAAAAAGACCTGAAAAAAAACAATGGTGAGCCCAATAAAACCAAGATTCATAAGAACCTGCATGAATGTATTATGAGTCATTTTTCCCGGATAGGTGTGGGCGCTCTGAAAAAACTCTTTATAGTCTATTCTCATAAATCCAAAGCCAAAAAGTGGTTCCCTTGGTAATCCTTCATTAATTAAAGCTTTCCAGAAAGGAAGTCGCCCTGTAAGGCTCATTACTTCTTCCAGACGAGACTGATCGCCACCCTTTAAAATGATACTGTAAACCGCAAAGGGAGCTATTATCGCTACCACTCCGATAATGGCAAATTTTAAAGTTTTTTTCTTGGTCTGATTAACGTGGAAAAATATAATGAGTAAAATTCCGATAAGTGAAGATCTTGATCCCGTCATATAAAGTGCATACATAATGATGATGATCTTTATAATAGTCCAAATTTTATTTTTAAAACGGTAAAGGTCAAAAATAAGACAGGCACAACCCACACCGGCAAGCATTCCAAGCTCATTGGGATTCATTAATGTACCGCCAAGTCTGGCCTCTTCACCTCCGTCAGTAAGACGGAAAAAGATATCAGGAGCAATCCATAGTCCGATAACAAAGACAAGTTGCAATACAAATACAGTGTTTCCTAAAAGATGATAAAGGCGGATGCTATGGCCTTCAAAATAAATATCCAGTATTTTTAAACTTTTTACAAAGAAATAAGCAAAGACAAAACTCTGAAAAGTCATAAACCATTGCAGTGCACTGAATCCCGGATTGGTACTCCAGGAGAATGATATAAATCCTAAAGTCAGATAGCCCATGTACAGGATAGGGGAGAAAATATTTTTATAGGACAATGAATTTAATCCGCCATAATTGATGATTTTTTGATAAACAAGAATAGAAGAAATCATAACCCCCATTCTTCCCACTATCTTTATTCCCCTTGTGATAGCAACATTTTCACTCCACGTAAAAAAGCAGGCTACCATTAGCAGCAGAATAATAAACAATTGATTATTTGTTTTTTTTAGAAAGAGGTGATGTTTAGGGGATAAGGTTTCCATATCAGATATTGTAGAGTTGAGTATTCATATCGTCAAGAATTTTTTTCCAGTCAAAAGCTTCTTCCACCATTTGTATAGCATTTTCCGACATGGCGATATACTTTTTCTGATGTTCCCATACTTCAGAAATTGTTATAAAAGAGTGCGTAAGTAGAGTAGGATCAGGGGTTGGAATACAAATGCCGGCGTCATATTTTTCTACAAGGTGGCCGATGTTCGTATTTCTGGTGACAATACAGGGCTTTCCAAAGTCGGCGGCTTCAATAACTGAGACAGGCAGGCCTTCATTTCTGGAAGGATGCACGAAAATATGCATTCTTTTGATTAGATTATTTTTTTCTTCTCCGAACTTACTTCCCAGCAATTCTACTTTGTCACTTATATTATATGATTTTATGGTATGGATAAGATCATTTTTTTCAGCCCCGTCTCCTACAATCCAAAGTTTGGAATTAGGCTTTTTTCTGGAAAAAGCAGCGAAACTTTCAATGAGAATGTCCAGACCTTTTGTATGAATATCCAGTCTGCCAACAAACCCGAAAATAATAGGTTCTTTGAGATTACTGCAATAATTGCTGGTATTTATTCTATCATAGCCATAGGTGATCAGAACACCTTTTGAGGTTGGAAAAACAGAATTGAGACCTTCTATTTCACTTTCTCCTATACAATGGATTTTAGAAGCGTTTTCAATGACTTTTTTTTCAAATATTTTAAAGTAAATTTTTTTTACATATTTGCTTTTCTTCATGGCAATACTATTATATGCACCATGAGGAGTTATTACATATCGGTAGTTATTTTTCTTTAAAAATTTACTTAAAGAAGCAAATATGGGAATCCATCCTCCATGAAAATGAAAAACTGTTGCCTGATCAGCGGCCAGAATTTCTTTTTTAAGATCTTCGGGAATAGAAAAAGGATTTCTTTTTTTCTTAAAAATCTTTGTTATGAATGTCCTTTCTGGATAGTTGATTTCTGTGTTTTCAGAAACACCCCATACTTCTACATTCCCTTTGTTTTCGGCCTGTTTTGTAGCGATATTATATACCACTTTATTAACGCCGTTCATTTTTTCGGGGTTCGCTTTTCCTAATATTAAATGTACTATGCCCATACCGAAATTTGTTTTTTGTTTAGAATTATTTTCCAGTAAACAATCATTACAATCTGATTAACTGCTAATCCGGCTACAGCGCCATAGAGCTGCCCGTATTTTAGTAAAAAATGGAAACTCAGAACCGAGAAAACAAAGGATATACAATATCCGATAAAGAACGCCTTATTTTGCTCTAAAATTCTGATAGAAATCCGGGTTGGATAACTGTACAGGATTACAATATATAAAGCTGAGATCAGCTTAATGACAAATCCATATTGATGGTATTTTTCACCTCCGAGAATAATAATCAACGAATCTGAAAAGGTGAAAAAGCAAACGATTATAATAGTTAAAAGGGCTATAGCCTTCCTTATCTTGAGAAGAAGCTCTTTTTTTTCCTGATTTTTATTTTGATAATAAAGCTGAGCTGTTTTAGGAAGGTAATAATTTTCAATGGTTTGTAAGATAATATTGATAATTCCGAAGAAGGATTGAACAAGCCTTAATGCTCCCAAAGCATTGATTCCTAGGTATACACCTGCCGCAAGGGTGAAGAAATTACCTGAAAGCCATTGAAGAACAGAAGCGCTTAAAAGCCACTTACCCTCTGTAAAGTAATAGCGCAAAAGTGAGGTGTTTTTCAGATTGAAATCTGCATTTTTTATAAGGTATCCTATGCCGGGAACAGATGCTGCAATGTTTACAATACCGATAATATATAAGCTTTTCCATAAAGTAAGGGACGCCTCAAATCCAAGTAGAGGGAAAATAATAATAAAGATAGTATCGATAAAAAGGACAATTTTAATATGATCTATGGTCAGTAATATTTTTCTGAGAAAGTCCTGTAAAATATAGGCTGAAACAAAAACTATTAAGGCAGAAAGATTGTTTTTCACAAATGCTATTGCCGGAACAGGAAGAAGAGTAATAAAAAAAACAAGAAGGCTGAACATGGAAATCAAAACCAATGAAGCCATAAATGCAAAGCCCAGTGATTTTTTACTGAAATTCTTTGCTGATAAAATCTGAAAAGGCTGAACAATAAAGGCATTAGAAATGCCTACCAGAAAATAGGTTATTAAAAGGATGGATGAAAATATTCCAAATTCAGAAATACTTAGTTTTCTCACCAGTAAAAAGGTCAGAAGAAAATTGCTCCCGCTGAATATGAGCTGATCTGTAAAAACCAACACAGAGGCGCTTTTAAATATTTCATGGATTCTTTTCACGATTTATATTTGTTTATAATACGTTTAATAGTCGTTATCAGACTAGGGTTGTATCCTTCTTTATTCAAAACGAACCAAAGATTGGAAAGTTTGTATTCGTCTTTTAAAAGTTCAATGTTTGTTATGTTTTTGGCTGCGGTTTTTCTGCTGTCAAGTATGAACAGGTTCTGATCTGCAATATTCATAAAAAGTAAAGGTAGCTTGCCTTGTTTTATAGACTGATTATTGATAATGCAGATATTGCTTTCCTTCATTTTTTCACGAATAAGATTCCTGATATCCTGAGCTGTAAGCTTAAGGTTTTCCTCGGCTGATAAATTGATGTAATGATCTGCTTCTGAATTGCTTAAGGTTCCGGCTGCATCTACTAACAGAACTATTCTGGATTGCAGTTGTAATGCTTTGATGATATTTTTTGCATGAAATGTATGCTGCTGTGCTTTATCATATGAAGTAATACAAATCTGACTTTTATCTTTTATTATTTCTTTAAGCTCCATTTCCAAAACATTTTCCAGAAAATGATGCATTATTTTTTCTTTCTTTTTGATAAATGGAGTAGTGAATGCTATGGGTATGGAACTGTTTTTTTCAATAGTGAAAATATCATTCACCTTGGCTTTGGCAAAATGTACTGCATAAATCAGGAAAATAGAAGCAACCATACTCATAATAGCAGCAACGATAATAATGATGGAACGCATAGGTGAAACAGGCTCCTGTGGCAGTTCTCCCCGGGAAATAATTTTATGAAATGAGATCTTTGCAGCTTTTGCGATCTCGGCATCTATTCTTTTTTCATTGAGAAAATTATAGTTTTTTTCATAGAGATTAAATTCTCTATTCATGATATTCAATAGTTTTTCCTTTTCAGGAAGACCTATGAAAGCTCTTTCTGCAGTCTGAATATCATGTTCTATATCATTGTATTTTATCTGTAAATTTTTCTGGGTATTTTGTATGCTTTCAGTTTGATAATCAGTGAGGTCTTTAATTTTTGTGTCAATGATCTTTACTTTTTCATGTTCAGGAGTGTAGGTAAGTAATAATTCCTTTTTTTCAGCCTGTAGCTGTTTCATGTTTTTTACCATTTCGGTAGAAAGAAGATCATTGAATGCCTCAAAGTTTGTGGCCAGATCAAGATAATTATCTTTTCCTTCCGTAATATAGCTGTTAAGACTTTTGATGGCGTCAAGATTCATTTTGAGATTACTCTGTTGAATTTTTAGCTGGGCTATTTTTCTCAAATCCGTTTCAGTCTCCTGTGGGATATTGATAATATTTTCTTTGTTTCTATAATTTTCAATACGGTTTTCTGTTTCAGATAATTTATTGTTAGCCTGTCCGATTTCTCCTTTTAGAAAATCAACAGTAGTATTGGCTGCCCGGTATTTATTTTCAATATAATCTTCAATATATGTTTCAGCCAGTGTATTTACAAAAAGACTTGCTTTGGCTGGGACATTACTTTTAAAGTTGATTCTGATAACGGGAACATCTTTGTCAACGGCAACAATGTCGAGACTTTTATTAATCTTTTCTAAAAGTTTCTCTCTGCTTAAAAATACAAAATCGTAAAAATCAATAATTTGTGCATTAGGTTTGGACAGAAGATAATCATCATTTTTTGTGATCAGTATCCTTCCTCCTGGAATGCTGACGGGAATTCCGAAAGTACCTTTTAACTCCTTTTTGGAATCTGAAGTAAACAGCAGATAGTTCTTTGATGATATGATATGTAAAGAAAATGTCTTATCATAGTTTTTTTTATCACTTAATGTAGCTTCTATTTTTATTGGAGAGTCGGTAAACAGCTCTACAGAGTGCATTTTTCCTTTACGGTATATTTCTGTGGAAAAGGATAATTTTTTTAAAGTTTTTTCAATGAGTGAAGAAGACTTGAGAACTTCAATTTCTGTACTGATTTTGTTGGAAGATGCGAATACATCAAAATCTTTAAAAAGATTTGCACTGGGCACACCTTGCTGGGTATCGGCAAGTTTTAGTTTTGCTGTGCTTTCAAACATGGGTGTAACGTAATTCAGATATTTTTTTACGGCCAAAACAGAAAATATCATTGCAAGAACTACTATGGGCAGCCCTCTTAACAGAGGTTTGAGAAACCGAACATTTTCGTTATTCATGGTGTAAGTTTTATAACAGACCTATTAAAATTGCAGCAGCAGAGGTTACGGTTGCAAATGGAATAATTGTGGAGATTCGTTTATCAAAATCTTTACTTTTCTTAGAGGGTACAATTACATAGTCTCCCGGATGAAGTATGATATTCTGATTGGGAACATCTTTCATTTTACTAAGATCAATATTGGTAATCCTCACATTTTCGCCCTCCTGTCTTAAAATTTTTATTAACCTGAGATTGGCGTACATTTCAAAACCTCCTGCTTTTGAAACCAATTCCAGTAATGTATTCTGATCTTTATCTACCTGGATAACAGCTGGATTTCTTACTTCCCCCATTACCGTTATTTCTTTATTCAGGACTTTGACATCAATCACGGGGTTTACCAGCCATTTTTTTAGCTTGGTTTTAATTTCTTCTTTCAATTCAGGAACCGATTTTCCAACAACAAAGGTGGTTCCCAGTCTGGGAATTTCAATATTTCCATGTTTATCAACCAGAAGCCATTTGCCATAAACCTCGTTAGAATTATAAATTCCATATACAGAACCTACACTTAGATCATCCTGGCCCCATACAGAAAGCGTAATTTTATCATCTTTTCGGATTTTGTATTCATAATCCGGATCAAAACTGAAATCCTGCATATTTCTGGATGCCTGCTCTTCTTCCAGAACATTATAGGTCTTACAAGAGCTGAGAAGAAAGAGAAAAATAACTGATATGATGAGTTTTTTTACCATAGATTATTAGAATATCATTGAAAAAAATTTGCGAAAACCTTTAAGTTTGCCTTGAGACATTTCTTCTTTAATTTTTAAAATTTTTTCTATCGTTTTTACCATTTTCTCACAGACATTTATATTTTTCGTTAAATAATCAAATGCTCCATATTTAAGTGCATTTACTGCTGTATCTATATTTTCCTGCCCGGAAACCATGATGACGTAAATATTAGGATCAAAACGTTTTATTTTTTTTAGAACTTCAAATCCATTCAGGTCTTCCATATTATGGTCCAGAAAAATAATGTCCGGTTTCTGATAAAGTTCGTCCAGACAATCTTCGCCGCAGCTAAAAGAGGTAATGTCTTCATAATGATGGTTTTTCAGATACTGCTGATAAACATTTGAACAAAAACTGTCATCATCCACAATAAAGAGTTTTAAATTTTGATTATTTGTTTCCATTTTGTTTAATTTAAAAACAATATTTCTACTTCCATGCCTTTTGTTAAGTGGTTGTTTGTTAGTTGTTTACATTTGTGTTTTTTCCATAATATGGAATGATGTCTAGATTTTGGATTAAATAGATTGGTTTATTTCATCTTTCAATTGAGTGACCACAATTTCAAGGGTCTGTTTTATTTTCTCGAACAAGGAATATAAATCAGGCAATTCTTTATTTTGTTCTATAGTAATTAGTTCAAGCTGCTTTACTTCACTTTCAATAGAAGTGATTCCTATAGCTTGTATACTAGGTTTGATTTTATGGATCAGCTTTGCAATTTCAGCATAGTTTTTCTCATCAAACGCCTTTTGAATTAATGGAATTGTTGTTTCAGTCTGTCGAATAAATATTGACAGCATTTTCCGCATAAAATCTTTATCTCCTCTGCTGAGTATCTGTATGTTTTTAAGGTTGTAGAAATTTTCGCCTGCCTCCGGCACTGTCTTTATAGTATTTTCAGGGATTTTAACGTACTTGTAAATTACTTTGAGTAAATTTTCTTCATTAAAGGGTTTTGTGATATAGTCATTCATTCCTGCATTAATACAGGTGTCTATTTCTGTTTTAAAAGCATTAGCACTTAGTGCTATCACAGGGACTTTAATCCCAAGTTCGTTTCGCAGTATTTTAGTTGTTTCAATACCATCCAATTCTGGCATTTGTAAATCCATCAGAATAATATCAAATTGTTCCTTGCTTAATATTTCTAATGCTATTTTACCATTTTCAGCTTTGACAACGAAACATTCAAAATGTTTCAAAGATCTTTCTGCAACCAGCTGATTGAGCGGATTATCTTCTACCAGGAGCACTTTTGTACCCGCAATAGAAATATTTTGATTTTTCCAATTACTTTCTTTTAAAGCTTTTTCATCACCCTTGTCTAAAATCAGAACTATTGTAATACATGTTCCTGAGTTTTTTTCGCTTTTTACATTAATTTCTCCTTTCATAAGGTGAACAAGTTCCCGGGTAATAGACATTCCCAGACCTGTACCTCCATACTTTCTTGAAATTGAACTGTCTTCCTGATTAAATTTTTTGAATATATTGCGTACATATTCTTCACTCATTCCAATACCGGTATCCGTAATGCTGATCGAAATGGTCTGTTGGTTTAAAAAACTTTTCAGCACATTAGCTTCAACTTTGATATACCCTTCGTTGGTGAATTTCAAAGAATTACCAATGATATTATAGAGCACCTGTTCAAGTCTTAAAGAATCTCCTTTTAAAACCGGGAAAATATCTGAAGAGAAATCTGTAATAAGTTTAAGCTTTTTTTCTTCTGCTTTTGGCTTGAGAACGGAAGTGACTTTTTGAATACTGTCTTTTAAAGAAAAGCTTTTAATTTCCAAAGACATTTCTCCGGATTCAATTTTAGAAATATCGAGTATGTTATTAATAATGGATAATAAGTGCTGTGAAGCGTTATAGCTGTTTTCTACAAATTGTTTCGGTTCATCAGCAAGGTTGCTTCTTTTGAGTTCTCTCAGAAAACCAATGATACCGTTAAGGGGTGTTCGGATTTCATGGCTCATATTGGCAAGAAAAACCTCTTTAGCCTTGGACGCTTCCAGTGCTTTTGCTTTTTCAAGTTTTAACTCTTCTTCCAATTTTTTTTGGTCAGTAATATCAAGGTGGATTCCAATGGAGCCTAACAGATTTCCCTGATCATCATAATTAGGAGCACCGCTTACTGCCCACCATCTTATTTCTCCTCTCTTGTTTCTTACAGGAAGCTGATATACACTGGAAATTCCCTTTTTTCTCAGTTCTATCTGTTCTTGTAAAAACCGGACGTTATTTTCTCCGTACAAAAAGAGTGTACTTGGATTTTTACCCATTACTTCATCCAGTTCAAACCCTGACACATTACAAAAGCATTGGTTAGCATAGCGAATAATTTCATCATTATCTACTTCAATGAGTCCTAAGTTCATATTTGCAATAATATTCCGGTATTTTTCCTCTTGCTGCTTGATATAATCTTCTGCTCTTTTTCTTTTTCTCAGCTGTTCAGAGAGATACAGTGAAAGTTCTTTAAGATCTTCCGATTTTTTTATTTCAATATCAGAATCAATAATTTTTAATGATTCATAGAGGTTACTGATAGACTCATGTTTGAGTGTATTTTCATTTTTAAGACTTTGATATAGCTCCTGATATTCTTCTTCACTTTGTTTGAAAGCATAGTCCATCAGCTCTTTATCTCTTTCAAAGGATTTGTAAGATTCATTAACTGCATGAATGAAATTTTTAAATTGCGGATGATTTTTGCAATCTTCCGTAAGATATTTATTGATCTGTCTTTCGAGTAAATTGTGAAATTTGGTTTCCATAGCTATTCAATTTCATTAACTGTGGTGATGGTAATAGTCTGATTGTGCAGAGCACAGTTGCCGAACGGGCTTAAAGGAGATAACTCTCCGTAGGAGTAAAATCCGGTTAGTACAGTACTTGATTTAAAAACATCACGTACGATGTCCACTTCTTCATAGATTCTGTCTCCCAATACTATTTTTCTTCCTACACAGCTTATAATAATTCCCAGTTTAGGAGTATGTGTATTCATTTTAAGACATTGATTGGCTGCATCATTGGCTGCATCAATAAGTCTGTCCATGTTGGCTTTCATAAACCTTACTTTACTTCCTTCCGGCAAATCTCCGGCAAAAATCATCGTGTTATCTTTAATGGAAAGAATTGTTCTCACTACTGATAAAGAATCTTGGTGCATTGTAAGAGACAATGGAAAAAGAAGAGCAGAGGCGGGAAGGTCTTCGGCGTATTTCCCCAAATATTTTTTATAAAGATCTAATGCATTTTTATTATCAATTTCATAAAGAACATTATCATGTGACTTGGTCACCACTCTTTCAAGCCCAAAGCTTTCCCAGCCCCCAATTGAAGAATGAGATAATTCCAGGTTTGCGCCATAAAATCCAATGGCCAGAATCTTATTGGGTTCAGGAACCTGATTGAGTCCAACTACAGTTTTTTCAAATTTATCTCCATCCCCGGCCAGCCCACCAGAAATCAAAACTTCCTCGGGGCGGCTGGCATTAAGTCCGCGAACCAATTGACTGCCATTAACCTTACTGCCATCGGACAAAATAAAAACCCATTTAAGATCCTGAGAAGGAAGGTTTTCAATTAATTTTTTTCCTGCATCATAGCTGCATGAAAAGTCTTCAATATCAATCTGTGATGTTTTTATGTAAGCTGTTGAAAAGCTGATTATGGTTAAAGCTACCGTATCATCATAGACTTCATTACAGAAAATTTCTCCCGAAGAAGAAGACAGGGCTATCTCTGCATTGGGAAACTTTTCCTTTAAAAGAAGATAAAAGTTATCCTCTTCAATAATACTTCTGGCTCCATATCCTATAATGATTTGAGCTTCATGATAGTTAAGCTTTTCATCATTTCTTTCATATTTGAATTCTCCGTCCGTAAAAAGTAATTTAGCAACTTTCATCTAGTTATTTTCGATTTCAAGGTTATTAATAAGATTATATATAGTTGATTTGCCTATATCTAATAATTTTGCAGTTTTAATGACATCATTATTATTTTTTTTTAGAAAATGCAAAATAATATCGGTGGTATATTGTTTTAGCGTTTTTTGTTCATTGAGAAAAGATTCTGAGTCTTTTTCTAGATTGTAGAAATTAATGTCTTCTGCTGTAATTTCGTGATGGTCACACATCACACAGGCCAAATCAACAACGGATTTTAGCTCTCTTACATTTCCTGGGAAATGATAATCCAGAAGCTTCTTCCTTGCATCTGAAGATAAGCTTAAAGGTTTACTCTTATTTTCCTTTGCGAAAAGATCTATAAAGTGTTTGGCCAAAATCAAAACATCCTGATCTCTTTCACGTAAAGGAGGAAGTTCAATGGGAAGGCCAATAATCCGGTAATAGAGATCCTCACGAAAATTTCCTTTTTTAACTTCTTGTGCAAGATTCTTATGTGTAGCTGTGATGATCCTTACGTTCAGTTCAATTTTCTGTTTTCCACCTACTCTTGTGATCTCTCGTTCCTGTAAGGCACGAAGAAGTTTGCTTTGAATGTTAAGATCAAGTTCTGCAATTTCATCTAAAAAAATAGTTCCTCCATTGGCCTGTTCAAATTTTCCGCTGGCTCTTTCTGTTGCACCTGTAAAAGCTCCTTTTTCGTGACCAAAAAACTCACTTTCTACAAGTTCTTTAGGAATCGCAGCCATATTGACAGCGATAAAAGGCTTGTTCTTTCTTGATGAATTATAATGGATGGCCTTCGCAACAACTTCTTTTCCGGTGCCGGTTTCTCCGGTAATGGAAACATTGATATTGGAAGTAAGTGCTTTATTAATTTTAGAAAATATACTTTTTATGGGATGGCTTTGTCCAATGATTGTTTTTTCAAACGTATATTTTTTTTCGAGCTCGTCTTTAAGATCTTCGACCTCTTGTTTTAAACTGATGTTTTCTTTCAATCTCATGATAGAATTCCACAAAAGTTCTTTTGTATGGTCATTCTTTACAATATAATCCTTGGCTCCCAGCTTTAGAAAATTGATGGCAACTTCAATATTTTCCTGTCCGCTGATAACAATAATCGGGAGATCAGGATATATGTTTTTAATCTGTATAAAAAGTTCATCGCCTTGAATGTCTGGTAGCCCAAAATCAATACAAATGATATCTGGATTAAGATAAAGATTGGAAAGGCAGTCCTTTGCATTGTTGAATAACAGAACTTCATAATCAGGATTTAGCTGGAGATGATATTTTAGCATTTCTCCAAAAAAAATGTCATCATCAACAATAAAAATTTTACACATTTGCGTTGGTTTTAGTTTTTAAGTTTACTACTAAAATAATGAATTTTCATTATCTAATGAATTATTTTGTTGTAAAGATTAATAATTTGAAGTAATAATTAATTATTGTTGAATATCTGATGTGGAGTTGTGTAAGCAAAATCTCTATATTAATTACAGGATTAAGTACGTGTGGGTTTAAATTTTCACTGGGTAGGCTTTTATTTATTTGCCGCTTTTTTTTTGAAATATCCTTTTAATAAGAAATTATTTCTTGCTGCCGCCTCCAATTCTCTGAGTTCATCGACTCCTTTACCGATATTATTAATTGTGGAATCTACTGATCTGCCTAATCTGGGGTTATCAACCAATTTGGAAACAACGTTTTCTTCATTGTTGATTTTTGAGGTGAATTTTTTTAGATCATCAGAAGATTTCTCCAGATTATCCAGTGTTTTTTCCAATGAAGCAGCCAAAGTATCGTTTGTAGTGATTTTGGAAAGTATATTGTTTTTATCATTGAGCTTTTCGGCAAAAATTCTGATCTGCCTTGAGCTGTTTTTTAAGTCAAGAACACTGCTTTCTACATTATCGCTCCAATTTTTATCAGTAAATATTTTATTAATGATTCCATCTTTGTTGCGAAGGGTAGGAGTAAATGATGCGAAATCATTCACGCTCGTCTGAATATTTTGTACTGTTTTATCTATCTGATTGGCAAAATCTTTACTGGTCATTACTTTTACCAATAAACCATCCTTATTATTCATTTTGGCTGTGAAATCAACCAAGCCGGTGGTAACGGTCTGAATATTGTCTGCACTTTTTTTGATACTGAAAAGTACATCTTCAATTTCTGTAGTTTTATATGAAGCAATTACTGCGTTATTACCAACCACTTTGGAAGAACCTGTTCCCGGAGAAATAACTAGTACTTTATCACCAACCAAACCGTCTGAAGCGATGCTTGCCACCGCATCTGTTTTGATATATCGCTGAACATTCTTTTTGATGCTCATTTTTACCATTACCAATGAATCAGAAATAAAGTCTATTTTACTGACAGTTCCGATGTTAATTCCTGAAAGGCGTACATTGCTGCCTTGTTTTAATCCGCTTACATTTTCGAATTCTGAACGCAAAATAAAGTTTGTACCGAATATATTTCTGTTAAGGCCAATAAAATAAATGGTCAATATAAAAAGAATAATTCCAGCTATAACGAAGACTCCTAATTTCAGATTGTTTGATGATTCATTTTTCATGACATGTTCTCTTTATTTTTCAAAAAATGACTTTACCCAAGCGTCTTTACTGTGCTCAATCAATTGATAGGTTCCTTCAATATTGACTTTCCCATCTTTCAGTACAATAATCCGGTCACTGGTATACTTTGCACATACGAGATCATGGGTGATGATAATTGAGGTTGTATTAAACTTTTGCTTAATGCTGCAGATAAGCTCTATAATTTCTTTGGCAGTAATTGTATCCAATCCTCCGGTAGGTTCGTCATAGATTATAATTTCAGGCTTTATAATCAGAGCTCTTGCAAGGCCTATTCTTTTTCGCATCCCTCCTGAAAGCTCTGAAGGCATTTTATCAATCGCTTCTTCAAGCCCAACATTGTATAATGCTTCAGTAATAGCCTTATTTATTTCTTCTTCACTTAGTTTTTTATTATGATGCTGTAAAGTGAACGCTAAATTTTGTCTCACCGTCATAGAATCATATAAAGCTCCGTTTTGAAACAGAAAACCAATTTTTTTCCTCACCTTGTTAAGCTCTTCTTCATTAAGATTGGTTATGGCTTTTCCGTCAATATAGATGTCTCCTTCATCTATTTTGGTAAGACCTACAAGGCATTTTACCGTAACGGACTTTCCTGAACCTGATCTACCTAGTATCACCAGATTTTCTCCTTTTTTTACCTGAAAACTTATCCCGTCCAAAACCTTATTATTACCATAGGATTTATATACATTTTTAAACTCGATAAGAGGCCCGTTAGCTACAGGCATGGTAAATTCAGCATTCATTTTTTCATATGTTTCCATTACAGTTCAAAAAATAAATCCGCAATCTGTACTGCTATCAGATCAATAATAAAGATCATCAGGGAAGCTGAAACTACGGCTGTGTTGGCCGCTTTTCCTACACTTTTTGTTCCTCCTTCAGCAGTAAACCCATGATAACAGCCGATAATTCCGATAAAAAAACCGAAAAAAAATGTTTTTAGGGTTGCGGGAAGAAGATCGGCATATTCCAGAGAGTCAAAAACATGGGAAAAATAATGGCTGATACTATTATCTCCATGAATATTGATCCCTATAAAACCTCCTATGATTCCTACCAAATCTGCAAAAACAACTAAGATGGGTATCATTAATGTTGTGGCGAGAGTTCTTGTTACCACAAGATAGCGGTAAGGATTAATGGCAGAAACCTCCATGGCATCAATCTGTTCGGTAACCTTCATTGAGCCAAGCTCGGCACCTATTCCGGAGGATACTCTTCCTGCACAGATTAAAGCAGTAATAACCGGGGCAATTTCTCTTATTAATGAAAGTGAAACCATCCCAGGTATCCAGGATTCAGCCCCAAATTTTGACATCGCCGGACGGGATTGAATGGTAAGTACCAACCCCATGATAAAAGCGGTTACGGTTACCAGAGGCAATGACTGATATCCCACAACAAAACATTGTCTGGTAAACTCTTTATATTCAAAACCGGGTTTCAACATCTCTCTGAAAAACCGAGCAGAAAAGGAGGCAATATTGCCTGCAAGAGCAAAGCTTTTTGTAAGAAAAGATTTCACAATATTATGTTTAATTTCTGATAACCGGAATCGTTTACTTATACATTGTATTCATAATCGACTTCCAGTTTGTTTTTTAAATGTTTAATACCAGGCGTTTTCCAGGCAATCCGGCCTGCTTCTTCCTTTTGCTGCCATGAATGGACAGTTCCTGTCAGGGTTACTGTTGTACCAGATACAGAGACCGTTATTTCTCTTTCATCAACAGCACTTCTTTTCAATGCTTCCTCTACTTTTTTCTTGCTGACGGCATCTTTAGTATCAGGATTGATGGTGATATTATTAAAGATACCTTTTATTCCAGGGAGGAATTGTATTGCATTTTCAGTAATCTCTCTCTGATAATCCCAGGGAAGCTCACCATCCAGATCTACCCATCCGTTTTCTACCTTAACCTTTATCTTATCCTGGGGAATAATAACATTGGAAGTAAAAGCACTGATGATTTCAGCGCCAATTTCGATATCAGTTTTTACTTTTGAATCCGGAAGTTTTACCTGGATGTTTTCGACCAGTACTTTTACTCCGCTTACATTTCTGGCTGCATTCTCAGCCTGTTTTTTTTTCACGATACTATCAACAGTACCTGTTAATGAGACAACACCATCTGATGCAGTAACTCCTATTTCTGCAGGATGCAGCATAGGTTCCCATTTGATGGCTTCCTGAACATCCTGTTGTAATTGTTCATTTGTTTTCATTTGTAGTTAATTTTATGCCTCAAAGTTCAGAAAGACTTACTGTAAAAGGAATGATGGCAGTCATTCTGAAAAATGATGTTCATCATAGTGAAATTAATGTTTCGGTTTTTAAGCTGATCTTTCAAAGACAACTTATGATCACATTTATAAAAGAAAGATGCAGTAAAGGGCAATATCATTTTTTTATGTGATAAGGGTCATTATTCATAATGTTTTGAATTTGGAATTTTACATGATTAAATTCGGGATTATGAAAAATTTATTGAATTGGATAGCGGTCATTTTCGGTATTACATTTTTCTCTGGACAAGATGTCAGCTCTGTAAATCAAATAGAACTTGTATTGAGTAATAAAACTGAACTTTCAGAATTGAACTTTCCAAAATCTGTTAATCAGTTTTATAAACAGCACCAGTTTGAATATGTGTGGACTCATTCAACTATAAAACAAGACCTGCTTCAGGACGCGATTCTTTTACTTAAGGATGCAGGTAAGAAGGGATTGTCGGCAAAAGATTACCATCAGGAGAATCTTACTAATGAAAGATTGAATACTTTAAGAAATCAACCTGAACAGACAAATACTAAGGACAATGCAGTAACGGATATTTTAATGACAGATGCACTAATTACCTTTATCAACGATCTGCATTTTGGAAAATACAATCCTTTTTTTAGTTCGTCTTTTATTGATAGTAATGATGATATAGAGGGCTTTCAAGCTGGAGAGATATTGTATCAGGCAGTTAAGAAAGGTGATTTGTCAAAAGCAGTTCTTGATGTTGAACCTAAAATTAAGGAATATATTGATCTTCAGAATTACCTGAATATGATCTTTAAAGGTAATAGTGTCTCCAACCAGGAATCAGAAATTAAAAAGATAGCCATTAATATGGAGCGTTTACGCTGGATGGATGTTAGTAGAGATGTCTATCTGTTGGTAAATATTCCTTCTTATTCTCTGGATTTTGTTCAAAAAGATAAGATACTCACGTATAATGTGATTGTAGGAAAGCCTTCTACTCCTAGTCCTGTTTTAAAAAGCACAGTTGATTATTTTACAACAGGCCCTGATTGGAAAGTTCCTCAAAATATATTCATAAAAGAGATGCTTCCTAAAATAGTAAAGAACAGTCAGTATCTGGAAGAACATCATTATTCACTGTATAACAGATCAGGAAAAGCAATACCTGTTACATCATCGAATTTGAAACAAGTTTATAAAAATCCATATCAATACAGTATAAGGCAGTCTTCAGGCTGTGATAATGCACTTGGAGCAGTCGTTTTCAGATTTTCAAATTCCTATGGAGTGTATCTTCACGATACCTCTCAGAAACAATTATTTGGCAAAAGCCAACGGGCTTTAAGCCATGGTTGCATCCGTGTAGAAAAGGCTGGCGAGCTGGCTGGTGAGCTGCTGAAATATGATGGTGCTGCAAATGAAATTCCGCTTATGAAATCTTTGATGGATCGTTATGAAAGAAAAGATTTCGTTTTAAGGCAGCCCGTTCCAATCATGATCACATACCTTACCTGCCGTATAAAAAATGGACAGCTTGTGTTTTATAATGACATTTATAATCTTGATCCTATTTTGGAAAGTAAACTTCAATTTAAATAACTGAAATAATGAGAACAATTGTAGTACCCACTGATTTTTCGGAGCCCGCCAGAACTGCCGCAGAATATGCTCTTCATCTGGCACATGCATTAAAAAGTAATCTAGAACTATGTCACGCCTTCAATATTCCTATTGAGGAACCAATGTTCGGACAGACCGCATGGGCCTTGTATGAATATCCTGTATTAAAAAAAGAATATGAGGACGAACTAAAGAAAGAAGTTAAAAACATTGAATCCGAAGGAAAAAAAATCTGGGGTGAGGATGCTTTTCCCTTTCATCCTTCTATCTATTATGCATGTGAAACAGGAGATCCGATCCGACTGATTAACGACACAGCGGCGAGAAACAGAACATTACTGGTGGTAATGGGAATGAAGGGAGCGAGTAATCTTGCACGATTCCTTCTGGGAAGTAACAGTATCAAAATGATTGAACATACGGAATATCCGCTACTTCTCATCCCATCAGGATATCAGTATAAAGATCTGAAAAAAATTGCATTTGCAACAGATCTGAATGTACAGGATATAAAAATATCACATGCACTCATCAAATTTGCGGACTATTTCAATGCTGAGCTTCTTATTACCCATATTACAGACACCGCTGTTGATCTCATAGAAAATATCTCCTATCAGCAGAAGAAAGATACTTTTTTTAAAGATCTTGAGGGAAAAATCTGTTATAACTATATTGAAAGCGACAGTATTGATACAGGATTGAATATTTTAAAAGATAAAAATATAGATATGCTGGTTATGGGACATCAACAAAAAGGTTTTATAAGAAGGCTTATTGCCGGTAGCCATGCAGCCAGACAAGCTCAGGATTTACAGATTCCTTTATTGATTATTCCGGAAGGAGGTCATATCTATTTTTAGATTCTAAAAATATGGACGAAAATAATAATTAAGAAATATGTATTTTGTTGACATATTAAAGTGTTTTACAGGAAATTGATTTAAAATACTTATCTTTAATAAGGGTAAGTATTTATTTTTTTATGGAAAGCGCCAGGCTCTTGCAAGCAATTATAGAAACAGCAATAGACGGAATTATTACTATTGACAGTCAGGGGAGGATTGAAAATTTAAATCCCTCTGCATTAAAGATATTTGGGTATACAGAAGAAGAATTAATCGGCAAAAATATTTCTGTATTAATGCCGGAACCCCATCACAGCAGACATGACGGGTATCTGTTGCGCTATCAGCAGACAGGAGAAAAAAAAATAATTGGTAAAGGCAGAGAGGTAAAAGGTCTTAGAAAGGATGGCTCCCAATTTCCGTTCAGACTTGCTGTAAGCGAAGTCCAGCTTCAAAACAGGGTTATTTATACTGGGTTTATACACGATCTCTCTAAGGAGAAAGAAGCTGAGGAATTTCTTAAAAAATATACAACTGAGCTGGAAGAGCTGGTTGAGAAGAGAACAAAATCTCTTCAACAAATGTTAAGTGCCTTGGAAAAGGCAAAAGAAGAAGCAAATCTTTCTCTTGAGAAAGAAAAAGAGCTTAACCGCATGAAAAGTCGTTTTGTATCTATGGCTTCGCATGAATTTCGTACCCCTTTAAGCTCGATGCAACTTTCTGTAGTTCTCATTGAAAAGTATCTTCAGCTTGCTGATCATTCTCAGATCCTAAAACACCTTCATAAAATAAAAAATGCAATCACTGGTCTCAATGGAATTCTTAACGATTTTCTTTCTCTGGAGAAGTTGGAAGCTGGTATTGTAACCCCGGATTATCACGAGTTTGATATAATAAAATTCTCGGAAGAACTTGTAGAAGAAATGCAGTTGATAACCAAAGACAATCAAATTGTAATTTATCAACATACCGGAGTAGAAAATATTGTAAATCTGGATCAGAATTTATTAAGGAACTGTCTTATGAACCTCATCAGCAATGCGATCAAATACTCCGGAGAAGATACGCTTATTGAGTTTTGTACAGAAATAAATAAAGAATATTATCAGATGACGGTAAAAGATAACGGAATTGGAATACCTGAAGATGACCAGGCAGGGCTTTTTCAGCCTTTTTTCAGAGCTCATAATATTGGTAATATTCCGGGAACCGGCCTGGGATTAAATATTGTTCTACGGTATGTTAATCTGATGAATGGAAAAATTGATTTTAACAGCGGACCTGGTAATGGAACTCAGTTTACGTTGTCTTTTAATAGAAAATAACAGTTTTATTATTTCATGGAAAAGATAAAGATATTGATCATTGAAGATAATGATGACATCCGGGAAAGCACTTCCGAAATTCTGATGCTGGCTGGATATGAAGTTTTGCAGGCAAAAAATGGTAAACAGGGAGTAGAGCTGGCCATCAAATATATACCTGACATCATATTGTGTGATATTATGATGCCGGAACTCGATGGGTATGGGGTACTGTATCTCTTAAGCAAGAGAGAAGAAACTTCACTGATTCCCTTTATCTTTATTACTGCTAAAGCGGATAGGGCAGAAATACGCAGAGGAATTGAAATGGGAGCAGATGATTATCTGACAAAACCTTTTGATGATATTGAACTTTTAAATGCAATTGAGGGCAGACTTAAGAAAAAAGAACATCAGAAAAAGTTTTATAGCAGTAACTCTGAACAGATGGATCATCTGTTTCAACCTGTAAATGGTCTGGATGAGCTGAAAAAATCTTTTGATGATCGCAAAATCAAAATCCTTAAAAAGAAACAGATTATATACGCGGAAGGTGATACAGCAAATACAGTATACCTTATACTTTCCGGGTCGGTGAAAACTACAAAAATGACAGAAGATGGAAAAGAGCTGATGACCTGTGTATATTACCCTGACGAATATTTTGGAATTACCTCATTGTTTACAGGAAGAGAGTATAAAGAAACGGCCGAAGTACTTGAAGATGCTGCCTTGCGCTCTATTCCCAGAGAGGAGCTGGATCAGTTGGTATGTAAATATCCTGATGTGGCAGAAAAGTTTATTAAAATTCTGGCGCAAAGTGTTGTTAACCATGAACAGCAGCTTTTACACCTTGCTTATTTTTCAGTAAGAAAAAGAATGGCGGAAATCCTCAGCAAATTATACCAGGCCCATTCAGAGACAGGAAATTTTGAAATTTCCAGAGAGAATCTTGCTTCTATGGCCGGTATGGCTATCGAAACAGTGAGCAGGATACTTGGAGATTTTAAAGAAGAAGGTCTTATTGACAGAAATGCAGGTAGAATTACAATTTTGGACATTACACGATTACAGAAAATGAAAAATTGAAATACAGATCATTTTTAATAATGATTTTGAACACGGTTGGCTTTTTTATTCTTCAATACATTTGATGAATGAAAAAAAGCTATGAAAGTGATCGCGTACAATACAAGTCAGATTGACAAACAATTTCTTGCTTTAGCCAATCATAAAAGGCATAAAATTACCATCATCAGCGTTCCGTTGGATGAGGCAACAGTATATTTTGCCGAGGCAAAAGATGTTGTTATCATTAACGGTAACGACTGTTCTGTTTCATCCGTTATTCTTAAAATTCTTATTTCTTTAGGAGTCAGATATATTATAGCATGGCTTAAAGATCCATTTAAAGATGATGTACCCGAAATAAGAAATGATAGATTACGATGGGCGTCTGTCAGAAATGTAGATCCGTCCGATGCCTATGAAGTTATCGATATTATTAATAGGTGGCAGAAGGGTGATGACGGTCACAATTAAATGCAATGACTGTCACTGTTTCTGAATATGTCTTATGGTACCTTTGATCTCTAATCAAATACGATTATTATGAAAACTTTAGCCCAAAAACAATCTGCAGCAAAACTATTAACAGAAGAGTTCTGGAGTACAAATGAGATTCTTAACCAGCCTGTTAAAATAGAACATTCAGTCAATATTATTGATAAAAACGGGAATTATAAGATATTGGTCAATGCTCCCGGTTTTAAGAAAGCCGATTTTAAGGTAAGGGTGGAAAACGGCATTTTGAATATTCAGGCTTATACATCAGGTAAAAAAGAGGAAATTAAGAAAAATTATGTTAGGAAAGAATTTTTAACCTCTTCTCTTGCAAGGAGTTTCAGACTTCCGGAAGGTATTGATGTCAGTAATATTAAAGCCCACTATAGAAATGGCCGTCTGTACATCAAAATGGGCAAAGCAAATACTGTAAAGCAAATGAATAAAAAAGTAAAAGTCCAATAAAATTGTATTACCATGAACGCTATAACTCTAAAATCACTCGGCGGTGCAGAAACTGTTACCGGATCGAAGCATTTATTAAAAACTCCTGAACTTACAATCTTAATTGATTGTGGCTTGTTTCAGGGAGTAAAATACCTTAGAGAGCAAAACTGGATGCCACTGAATACCGATGTTTCGGAAATAGATGCCATTATTCTTACCCATGCTCACCTTGATCATTGCGGATATATTCCACTTATCGTAAAGAATGGATTTAAAGGTAAAATTTACATGAGTGGCCCTACTAAGGAACTTACAAAGCTAATATTACTTGATAGTGCCAAACTTCAGGAGGAAGATGCTGAAAAAGCCAACCGTCATCATTATACAAGACATAATCCAGCAAAACCTTTGTATACGATAAATGATGCAGAAAGATCTTTTAAACAGTTTTATGTGATTGATGAAAATGAGGAAATTAGACTAAGCGATCATATAAGCTGTATGTTTAAACCCTGTGGACATATTATAGGAGCGTGCTCTGTAAAAATTACCTGCTTTGGGAAAATAATAGTTTTTTCTGGAGATATTGGAAGAAATCACAGTGCAGTTTTAGCTCCTCCCGATTTTTTTTCCCAAGCTGATTTTTTGGTTATGGAATCAACTTATGGGGACAGACTTCACGAAAATAAAGACTTGTCTGATCAGTTGGAGTATTGGATTAATAAAACCATAAAAGACCGGGGAAATATAATTATTCCCTGCTTTGCGGTTGGACGGGCACAAGAAATCATGTATATCCTTCAGGAACTTAAAAACGAAAATAAAATCCCAGTCAGTATTCCAGTGGTTCTGGATAGCCCTATGGCAGCTTTAGCCACCGAAATCATGGTCAGGTACTCTGGATACACTTTGGTTGATACCCAGAAATGGAATGATATTATTGAAAAGATTTATATCACAAAAGATTATACTGAAACTCAGGAAATCATCGCAGAAAAAAAATCAAAAATTATCATTGCGGGAAGTGGTATGATTACTGGCGGAAGAGTGCTGGAATATCTGAAACACTATATTGGGGACAGTAGAAATACGGTCCTCATTGTTGGATTTCAGGCTGAAGGTACAAGGGGGAGAGCACTGCTCAACCGGTCTCACGAGCTGAAAATGCACGGGAAATTCTATGAGGTCAGAGCCCATATTGCAGAAATCACGGGACTATCTGCTCATGCAGACCAGTCTGAATTAATAGAGTGGGTTAAAAAATATGAAATTCCTCCCAAGCAGATTATGCTTGTTCACGGAGAATCTTCTGCATTGGAGGCACTTAGGGTGAAAATTCAGACAGATCTTCAGGTTCCGGTTAAAATTCTTAAAAAAGATGAAGAAATTATTTTAACACAAGTGGAATAGGAATTATTATTTAAATAGTAAACAACATTGCCACAGAAGCGGTGGCCATAAAGAAAAATGTCGCCCATAATAAAATTTTTGAAAGCCATCTGCTTTTAAATTCTCCCATAATACTTTCACTTGCTGATATCCGGATAATCAGAAACAAAAGAGGTACCGCTGCTATGCCATTGAGAACTGCGGTATAAACAAGAGCTTTTACTGGGTTTATACCGATAAAATTCATACAAAGGCCAATAAGGGTAGAAATAATAATAACCATATAAAATCCTTTTGCTTTTGTAAATTTCATATCTAAACTGGCTTTCCAGTTAAGAGCTTCTGAAACGGCATAAGATGCTGATCCTGAGAGGACGGGGATAGCAAGCAAACCCAGGCCGATGATGCCAATGGCAAATATAATTTTGGATATCAATCCAGAATTTGGAAATGACTGCACTAAAGGTTCCAAAGCTTTTGCCGCATCAGCTGCGGTATTAATATCTGTTATATTAGCGCTATGCAAAACGGTTCCTCCGACCAAAATAATACACCATGTGGTAAATTCGGAAATGATCATGCCTATATTATTATCTTTTCTCATCGCATGAATATGACGCCATCCGATTTGGGGTTTCCCATCTTGTATTAACCCCTTTTTATTTTCTTCTTCCACTTCCTGTGAAGCCTGCCAAAAGAACATATAAGGGGTAATAGTTGTTCCAAACACTCCGGTTATTATGAAAAGAAAATTAAATGAAAATTCAAAATGAGGAATAACAGAGGCTTTTAGTATTTCTTTCCAGGGTTGATCAATGATGAATACAGTAAGAGGGTAGGCAAGAAGAGATAATGCCAGCCACTTTAGAAATTTTGAATACACCTGGTAGCTGGTGAATATCTCCAAGACCAATATACTGATAGTAAAAACAAGCATCAGTATGATAATATCAACAGGGATAATTAATTGTGCGGCAGCGGCCATTGCTCCAATATCCGCCCCGATATTAATCGTATTGGCAATCACCACAAGCCCTACTGAACTGTACAATATTCTCTTACTGTAATGCATTTTGATTACTCCCGTAAGCCCCTTACCGGTAACCATTCCTATTCTTGCACAAGCTTCCTGTACCGCAATCATAAAGGGAAGCATATAAAGTGCTGTCCATAGCTGTCCATAACCAAATTGAGCTCCTGTCTGAGAGTATGTTGCAATTCCAGACGGATCATCATCGGCAGCACCAGTCGTTAATCCCGGACCTAATAACCCAAAGAATTTTCTTATCCTCCTGGTGTGGGTTTGAACGTAACGTTTGGCAGACATATCGTAATAAAGATTTGTTTTCTACAAGATACTATTAAAATGACTAATAATCAATATGTTTTTTCAATTCCATTATACATAATATATTGCAATACATACATTAATAATTAAAAAAGCCCGGGATTTATATTGTAAAATAGCGACCAAGTCAACAGGGTAATCTTATTAAAGCGTTTGATATTTATAAATATTAAGTTTATAAATATACTATATGTTTTTAATTTCTTTCTTATGATTTCATTTTTTTTAATCTAATTGATGATATGTAAAATATTGTTTATTAGTGTTTTATTGTTTTATTTCCTTTTGTTTAAAACCCAATCTTTGTATTTCTTTAATTAATAATTTTTAAATAAAACAATTTAAAGTATATTTATATACATATTTTAGTATATTTGTATACTAATTTGATTGATATGAATTTTGATCTTTTAAAATCAGTTTTGGAACTTGTTCATCAATTCATTCAGCAAAATGAAAATAAGGCATTATATAATAATGATCTTCAAGGGTTTATACATTGGATTAATGATTGCCATAAAAATCCTTCTGAATCAGAAAATCCTTGGTGGGTAGGGAAGGAATTAGGAAGAAGTTCCGAGAGTATTATTAATACCTTACTTATAAGAATAGGACGGTTTGCGAAAATGTATTCCCGTTCAATTGGGAATTCTGTTTTTTCAAGCCAGGATGATTTTATTTATCTGATCAGTTTAAGGACAAGGGGAGCAATGTCTAAAATGGAACTTATCGGCCATAATGTAAGTGAAAAATCTTCAGGGATACTAATTATTAACCGTTTGATTCATAATGGTTGGGTTGAACAGACAAAATCTCAGGAAGATAAAAGAAAAAAATATATTCAGATAACAGAAAAAGGAATTTCGGTGCTTGAGGAGCATATGCAGGAGATTCGTAAAGTTTCAAAGATAGTGGTGGGGAATTTGACCCGTTCTGAACAAATGTTACTCATTACCATACTTTCTAAATTGGACAAATTCCATGATTCTTTTTACAAAATGAATTTGACAAATGCCAGTTTACTGGATATGGTGAATAAGGAACTCAATTGATACGATATAAGATTATCTGTTAAAACTATTAGATAAATACCAATGAATACTGGAAACTTAAGAAAGAGAATTGCAGTGATAGGTTCTGGATTTTCAGGACTCTCAGCAGCTGCTTATGCCGCAAAATCCGGCAATGAAGTGCATGTATTTGAAAAGCATAACCAACCTGGTGGTCGTGCAAGGCAATTTAAAACAGATAAAGGCTATGTTTTTGATATGGGCCCTAGCTGGTACTGGATGCCTGATATTATTGAGAGATTTTTCAATGATTTTGATTGCAAAGTGTCTGATTTTTTTACACTTGTTTCCTTAGACCCACAGTTTGAAATGGTTTTCTCAGGAGAAAAAGTTTCTGTTCCTGGAGATAATGATGCTATAAGAGATCTTTTTGAAGCAACAGAAAGTGGAGCAGGTAATCAGTATGACAGATTTATGGAGTCTGCTAGATTTAAGTATGAAATCGGAATGAAGGAATTTGTTACCAAGCCCTGCTACAGCTGGCGTGAATTTGCTTCTTTAAAAATAGCAAACAGTGCTCTCAAGCTTGATCTTCTCAGTAATTTCCGAAAGTATGTATCAGGATACTTTTCTGATGAAAAATTAAAATCTCTGATGGAGTTTCCGGTTATATTCCTCGGAGCTTCTCCCCAGCAGATTCCTGCCCTGTACAGTCTTATGAATTACGGAGGCTATGTTTTGGGCACAAAATATCCTATGGGAGGCTTTTATCAACTTGTTCTTGCTATGAAAGAGGTAGGAGAAAAACAGGGTGTAACGTTTCATTTTAATCATGAAGTACAAAAAATAAATACGGAAAAAGGAAAGGTATCTTCCATACTAGTGGATGGTAAAACATATGAATTTGATGCGGTCATTGCTTCATCAGATTATCATCATACAGAAAGATTGCTTCCCAAATCGCTCAGAAACTATAAAGATGAATATTGGAAAACGAGAACCTTCGCCCCCTCTTGTCTTATTTATTATTTGGGAATAAGAGGAAGAATACCCCATTTAAAACATCATACTTTGTTTTTTGAAAATGAACTTGATAATCATATAGATTGTATTTATAAAAATAAAAAATGGCCCAAAAAGCCTCTCTTTTATACATGTTGCCCTTCCAAGACAGATCCGGATGTAGCTCCTGAAGGTTGTGAGAATCTTTTTTTACTGCTACCCCTTGCCCCTGGAATACATGATGAGGAACCTGTTAGGGAAAAATATTTGATGGAAATGCTTGAAAGAATTGAAAAACATACCGGTGAAACCGATCTTATTTCCAGAATTGAATATAAAAGAAGCTATTGTGTAAGCGATTTTATCTCTGATTATAATGCTTATGAGGGTAATGCCTACGGGTTATCTAATACTTTATCACAGACGGCAGTTTTAAAACCCAAGATAAGGAACAGAAAGATCGGGAATCTGTTCTATACAGGACAGTTGACGGTTCCTGGTCCCGGAGTTCCTCCCTCGGTAATTTCAGGGAAAATTGTGGCGGCTGAAGTTAGTAAACTAAAAATAAAATAATATGAAAAAGCTGTTTGATGAATTGTCTTACGAAGTAAGTAAGTACACTACACAAAAATACAGTACCAGTTTTTCGTTGGGAATACTTGCCCTCAAGCCTGCTATCAGGCCTGCTATTTATGCTATTTATGGTTACGTGCGCCTTGCAGATGAAATTGTAGATAGTTTTCATGGCTATGATAAAGAAAAGCTTCTGAAGAGATTAAAAGCGGAAACCTATGAAGCGCTTGAAGATAGAATATCACTCAATCCTATTTTGCATTCATTTCAGGAAACGGTTCGGAAGTATGATATTGATATAAAGCTGATCAATCAGTTTTTACATAGTATGGAAATGGATCTTCATAAAATTGATTATAATTCTGACCTGTACAAAGAGTATATATACGGATCTGCAGAAGTTGTAGGATTAATGTGTCTGCAGATATTTACAGAAGGTGATAAGCAGCAATATGATAAGCTTAAACCCTTTGCAATGAAATTAGGATCTGCTTTTCAGAAAGTAAATTTTTTGCGGGATCTTAAAGATGATTATCAGCTTTTAGGAAGAACTTATTTCCCATCTCTGAATATGTCAGTCTTTGATAATATAGTAAAAACGCAGATTGAAAATGAAATTGAAGAAGAATTCAAAGAAGCATTGCAGGGAATTAAGAAACTGCCAGGATCATCCATTTTCGGAGTATACCTTGCCTACAGATACTATCTTTCCCTGTTTGAGAAAATAAAAAGAACAAGCTCCCAGAATATGTTGCAGCAAAGAATCAGAATTGCCAATTCACAAAAGTTGCTGGTTGCGTTAAAAAGTTATATCCGTTACAAATCTGCTTATTTCTGACCGTAGAATACAGGATTAAAATGATTGTTGAAGTGTTTAACAATTGATAAAAAATAAATGATGTACAGATTATACAGAGAGCAACAGCTGAGTTGCAGCATTGAAACGGCATGGAGTTTTTTTTCATCGCCTCATAATTTATCAGAAATAACCCCTGAGAGCATGGGCTTTGTTGTTCTTTCCGATGTTAAGGATAAGCCTATTTTTAAAGGAATGGAAATAGATTACACAGTTTCTCCAGTGCTGGGAATTCCGATGAAATGGAAAACCGTTATAAGCCAAGTAAAAGATCATGAAAGTTTTACAGACTTTCAGAAAGAAGGTCCATACAAGTACTGGAATCATTTTCATGAATTTATCCCTAATGAGAATGGAGTACTCATGAAAGACACAGTAGATTATGAACTGCCGATGGGAATTTTAGGTAAAATAGCCCATCAGTTATTTGTAAAAGAAAAACTCAGAAGTATTTTCGATTTCAGATACAGAGTTCTGGATGATCTTTTTAACGATAAACATAATTAAAATGAATATTCTGATCGTTTTGGGAGTATTTATTTCAATGGAAGGAGCTACATGGCTGATCCATCGGTATATTATGCATGGCTTTTTGTGGTTCCTGCACAGGGATCATCATGATCACAGTCATGATGGCAAGCTTGAAAGGAATGATTGGTTCTTTTTCATTTTTGCAAGCCCGGCTATTGCTTTATTATATCTGGGAGTACAGCAGAATTTCAGTTATTGGTTTTTTATCGGTCTGGGAATAAGCCTCTACGGAATGGCCTATTTCTTTGTGCATGATATTTTTATTCACCAGAGAGCAAAAATTTTTACAAAAGCAAAAAACCCTTACTTCCTTGCCATAAGACGGGCCCATAAGCAACATCACAAACATTTGGGTAAAGAAAAAGGAGAATGTTTTGGCTTTTTGTGGGTTCCTGTTAAATATTTTAAAATGTATTTCAATAAAAAATGATGCCTTATACTTACATACTGATTAATTTTTTCACGATCATTATTTGCTTTATTGCATCTTTTGACAGAAGAATACAGTTTAGCAGATTTTTTGGAAAGTTTCTTCTGTCATCGACCATTGTGGGAGTTCCTTTTATTGTCTGGGATATATGGTTTACCGCAAATGGAGTATGGTGGTTTGATCTCAATTATACCTTAGGATTTAAAATAGCAGGACTTCCTGTTGAAGAATGGCTGTTTTTTTACTGTATTCCTTTTGCATGCGTTTTCACTTATTACTGCATTGAGAAATTCTATCGTCTTGATTGGGCTGGTGCTTTTAATAATCTCATCGTATTCACGTCATTTATTATCCTTGGTGTGGTTGGTTTTCTTTATTATGAGAAAATATACACGCTTCTTACCGTAATTGTAACACTGCTTACCCTATTTTATCTTCATTTTATTGCTCAAAAAGAATGGATAGGAAAGGTTAGTCTCGTATATCTGATATTGATGCCCGGTTTTTTTGCAGTGAATGGAATCCTGACAGGTTCTTTTATTCCTTCGCCGGTTGTTAATTATAATCCCGATGACTTTTTAGGGATTAGAATGGGAACTATCCCTGTAGAAGATGCCGTTTATGGTTACAGTCAGTTTTTACTTAATATTTATTTCTTTAAAAAAGTAACTAAAAATGAAAAATAAATTCATTCTTACATTATTATCAAGTTTCACATTGTTAATCATTTTGTTTTCTTGTTCTTCTATGCCCGAAAAAGCACAGCCTATTGATCGATTTGATGTCAATAGATATTTAGGAACATGGTATGAGATAGCCCGATTCGATTATCGCTTTGAAAAAGATCTTGATAATGCAATCGCTCAGTACAGTCTTAATGAGGAAGGAAATGTAAAAGTAGTCAACAGCGGGTATAATTTTAAAAAGAATAAATGGGTGTCTGTTAATGGAACAGCTAAATTTAGAGGAGACAAGAACACTGCAGCTCTGAAAGTGAGCTTTTTCGGCCCTTTTTACAGCGGATATAACGTCGTAGCCCTGGAAGATTACAAATACGCCTTGATTGCTGGAAAAAACTTAGATTATTTGTGGATTCTATCCCGTGAAAAGACCGTTCCCGAAAACATAAAACAAAATTTTCTCAGTAAAGCTCAGGAGATCGGTTATGATACTTCAAAATTGATATGGGTAAAACAAGACAGAAAAAGTCCGTTTGAAAAATAGATTATATTAACTTAAAATCAGAAAAAATGCTCAAAATACAAGCTCGATCAAAAATACCTACAGAATATGGGATGTTCATGGTGTATGCATTTTCGGAGAATGAAGAAGACTGGAGTCCCCATCTGGTTTGGGTAGCAGACAATACAGATTTTAATACAACTGTCAATGTTCGTTTTCATTCAGAATGTATTACAGGAGAAGTTTTTCATTCCAAAAAATGTGAATGTGGACAACAACTTGATGCTGCTATGAAATATATGTCGGAAAATGGAGGAGTGATCATTTACCTTCGTCAGGAAGGAAGAAATATCGGAATCATTAATAAACTCAGGGCATATGAACTTCAGGAGAAAGGATTGGATACTGTTGAAGCCAATTTGAAACTAGGGCTCCCGGCAGACGGAAGAAACTTTGACATAGCCGTTGAAATGTTGAATATTTTAGAGGTCGGGAATATTAATCTGTTGACCAACAATCCGGATAAGATCAGATCAATAGAGAACAGTGGGATTATTCTCAACAACAGAATTCCTTTGGAAATTGATTCCAATGAAGTGAATGAAAGTTATCTTGTGAAAAAGAAAAAATACTTTGGCCATCTTTTAGAGAAGATTTAATGCCTTTTGGGGATAATGTTTTAGGATACATTTAAATTCAGATGTCATGGGAGAAAATTCTGCTAACCGGTGATACCGGATAAATTGGCAAAAGAATGATCAGCGTCATAGTAGCATAAGGACATAAAGTGATATACTGCTGCAGAGAATATTGTAGGATGCATGAAAGATTATGTCATTGGTTATGAGACGCATAATTAAATGAAGTGTGGTTTTTAAAATGATGATTTAATATTTTAAGATATTTTTAACATATTAACGGACGTTTTAGGCATGGACATTGTTTATTTATATACCAATTACTAAAATATTATATTATGAATAATTCAGATTATAACAAAGCGGAAAATGCAGTTAATGAAACAGAAAACTCTTTAAAAAATGCGGCTGATAATGCAAAATGGAAGATCAGTGAATTAGCGGATAAAGCAAAAGATTATATCAATGAAAAAAGAGATAATGATCAGGAAGCGACGCAGGAAGACTGGTTAGATAAGGTAAAATCAAATGTGTCCGAGGCATGGGAAGATATTAAAGATAAAGCCGATGAAGCTTGGGAAAGTACAAAAGATGCCGCTGAAGATGTGAAGGCTGAATGGAGAAAAAGAACAAATTAATTCAAAGACCTCATACGACAAGCTGTCCGAAACTTTATCAGTTTCGGACAGCTTTCTTAATTTTTAATTTGGTTTATTTATATTCTTTTTTGCTTGTTGAGAGATTTACATAAATGTTTCAAAAATAGTAATTGGTTCCTCTTTTTATTATTCCTTGAATAGACACGATATGCAGTGAGCAAAGAATTGATATTAAATTAAAAGCAGGTATATTTGCATAGTATTTAATTGAAATGAATTTTACCCTTATCAAAGAATTTATGACTCTTCTTGAGCAATTTGAGTCAGAGAATAAAACATCTTCACATTCTTATCCACCTACTATTGAAGGCTTTAAATCATGGATTTCCGGTGGAGAGAACCTTGTTGATGAGCCGTATTGGGAAGGAAAAGAGAATGGCAGGAGTGCTGAAAGTGCAATTAGTACCTTACTGGTCCATATAAACCGATACGCTAAAACCTATTCAAAGTCAGCTATTATTAATTCTGAATTTTCTACTCAGGAAGACTTTATTTACCTTATCAACTTAAAAGCTTTTGGCGAAATGACCAAAATGGCACTTATCAAAAAAAATATACATGATAAGCCAGTTGGCATGCTTGTTATTGCAAGGCTGCTTCGTCAGAAACTTGTGGAGCAGACAGAGTCTGATATGGACAAACGAAGCAAGCTCATCCGTATTTCAGAAAAAGGATTGATTGTTCTCGAAAGACAAATGGAAAAAATTCGTCAGGCAACGAATATTGTTGCCGGAAATCTTACCTATAAAGAAAAGATGGATCTCATTCGTATTCTTAACAAGCTTGATGCTTTCCATTATCCTATTTTTTCGCGAAATATTAACTCTGATGAACTCATTAATATTGTCTATGACGAATACGCTATCAACAAAAATATTATGGAGTAGTTTTTAGTAAAACTAAATATAAATATGTAATGATTAGCTTATTTAAAATTATTCTTAACTAAAAATTTGATAATTTTGATAGCGTGAGAAAGTTGATTTCCATATTGTTGCTATCATTGTTTTTAGTTTCTACAACTGAATTGTATCAGTTTTTGAAAATACCGCTCCTTATAGAGCATTATATAACGCATAAAAATCTCAATCCTGAAATGTCACTTGCTGCATTTCTGAAAACCCATTACGACCACCCTGTGAAAGACAGTGACCATGATCAGGACCAGAGATTACCTTTTGTATCACATGCAAACCTGTTGTCTGTGGTTTTCACTATTAATCCTTCCTTAGATTTTCATTGTGTAGAGAAGGTGTTTACTCCTATTGAAATCAAGAAGACCTTTTACAAAAGTGCGCTTTACAATAAGGAAATTCTTAATTCTATCTGGCAGCCGCCAAGATTTCGTCAATCTTAATCTGTTTTTCTCAGTCATTTTTTGATTGGGAAGGTATTCTCTTTCCTTATAGGTGTTTGCATGATATGTAGATGCTTGGGGCTACGTTTCAGGATACCAGAATTTCATTACAATAATTAAGATAATCAATCATTTTTATGCTTACAAAAATCATTGAGTTTTCTGTAAAGAATAAACTCATTATTGCATTGTTGGTATTGGGACTTATTGGTGTAGGCACCTATCAGGTTACCAAATTGCCAATAGATGCTGTTCCGGATATCACCAATAATCAGGTACAGGTCATTACGATGGCACCCTCTTTTGGTGCAACAGATATAGAACGGCTTATTACCTTTCCTATAGAACAGGCCAACAATAATATTTCAGGATTAAAGGAGATCAGGAGTTTCTCCAGGTTTGGACTTTCTCTGGTTACCATTGTCTTTGAAGATGATGTAGACATCTATTGGGCAAGGCAGCAGGTCTCCGAAAGGCTCCAACAGATACAGTCCGTTATTCCACAGGGAATAGGAAATCCGCAGCTTGGACCTATTTCGACAGGACTTGGCGAAATTTTCCAGTATGTAGTGAGGCCTGAAAAAGGATATGAAAAAAAATACAATATCACAGAACTCCGCACCATTCAGGACTGGATTGTAAGAAGACAGCTTTTGGGAGTAAAAGGAGTGGCAGAGGTGAGCAGCTTCGGAGGCAAGCTGAAACAATATGAAATTGCTGTAAATCCAGACAGGCTTAATGCCTATGGAATAACAATCAATGACGTATTTGATGCATTGCAGGCCAACAATCAGAATACAGGAGGTGCCTATATTGAGAAAGGACCTACTGTTCTATATATCAGGAGTGAAGGGTTAGTAGGAAGTATTGAAGAAATCAACAATATTTCTATTGCGACAAAAACAAATGATGTTCCGTTGTTTATACGGGATATTGCTGAGGTAAAGCAGGGGTTTGCAACCCGTTATGGGGCCATGACCTTTAATGATGAGGGAGAAGTCTCTGGAGCTGTAGTAATGATGCTCAAAGGCGAGAACAGTAATCAGGTCATAAAAAATGTAAAGGAAAAAATTGCCCAGGTTCAGAAATCGCTTCCGAAGGGAGTGGTGATAGAGCCATTTCTGGACAGAACCAAAATGGTGAACAATGCCATTGGAACAGTAGAAAAAAACCTTACGGAAGGAGCATTGATTGTAGTCTTCGTACTCGTTTTATTTCTTGGGAATATAAGAGCAGGCTTGCTGGTTGCCTCTGTTATTCCTTTGGCGATGCTTTTTGCAATATGTATGATGAACCTCTTTGGAGTCAGCGGAAATCTGATGAGTCTTGGGGCCTTGGATTTCGGGCTGATTATTGATGGAGCAGTGATTATTGTGGAATCTGTTTTACATCAGTTCAGTCATAATTCAAAGTTTAAAAAGATTTTCTCTGTCGGAAAATCAGAAATGGATACCGTCGTTATAGAATCTGCAGGAAAAATGATGAACAGCGCCGTTTTCGGACAGATTATCATTCTGATTGTCTATCTCCCGATCCTTACCCTGCAGGGAATTGAAGGCAAAATGTTTAAGCCTATGGCCCAGACCGTAGCTTTTGCACTGCTAGGAGCATTTTTGCTCTCACTGACCTATATTCCAATGATGAGCGCGTTATTGCTTAGAAAAAGAAGCGGTAAGCCTACATTATCAGACAGAATGATGAAAAAGGTAGAGAAGGTATATCTGGCAGTTTTGCTCAAACTTCTCAGAGTGCCCAAAATAGTTTTTGGGATAGTGGCAGTCTTATTTATAACTGCTGTTTTCATTTTGTCCAAAATGGGTGGTGAATTTATTCCTTCCCTTGAAGAAGGTGATTTTGCCGTAGATACCAGGGTTTTAACTGGAAGTAATCTGACGACAACTATCGAAAGTACCCAGAAAGCAGCACACATTCTCAAATCCAGATTTCCCGAAGTGGAAAAAGTGGTCACAAAAATTGGAAGCGGGGAAGTTCCTACAGACCCGATGCCGATGGATGCTTCTGATATGATGGTTATTCTAAAAGATAAAAAAGAATGGACTTCAGCGTCCACTTTTCCGGAGCTGGCTGATAAAATGGGGAAACAACTGCAGGATGTACCAGGAATTACTGCCAGCTTCCAATATCCTGTTCAGATGCGTTTTAATGAACTGATGACCGGGGCAAGACAGGACGTCGTGATCAAAATTTTTGGGGAAGACCTTGATGTACTTTCCCAAAATGCCCAGAAGCTCGGGAAAATTATAGAAACAGTGGAAGGAACCCAGAATCTCTATATAGAACCTGTTTCGGGAATGCCGCAGGTAATCATTGAATACAACCGTCCTCTGATCGCTCAGTACCATTTATCTGTTTCAGATATCAACCGTGTGGTTAATACCGCATTTGCGGGGCAAAGTACCGGATTGGTTTTTGAAGGTGAAAAACGCTTTGATATGGTCGTACGTCTGGATAACAAAGACCGGAAAAATGTTACCGATATTAAAAATCTTTTGGTTCCTACACCATTTGGAAATCAGATTCCGCTGTCCCAGCTTGCTAAAGTGGAAGTGAAGAATGGTCCCAATCAGATTCAGAGGGAAAATGCCCAACGAAGAATTGTAGTAGGTTTTAATATCAAAGGCAGGGATGTTCAGAGTATTGTAGAAGAACTTCAGCAGAAGGTAGATCAGAAAATGAAACTTCCTACAGGATATTATATGACGTATGGAGGTTCGTTTGAAAACCTCAATAATGCCAAACAGCGTCTCATGATAGCAGTTCCCATTGCTCTGGCTCTTATTTTCGTAATGCTTTTCCTTGCCTTTAATTCCGTTAAAGAAAGCTTGTTAATTTACACCGCGATTCCACTTTCTATTATTGGTGGTGTATTTCTGATGGCACTTAGAGGAATGCCTTTCAGCATTAGTGCGGGTGTGGGATTTATTGCTCTATTCGGAGTGGCAGTACTCAATGGAATTGTGCTGATCTCAGAGTTTAACCGTCTTCAAAAGAGAGGAATTAAAAATATTGTAAGAATCATTACAGATGGTGGAGAGTCGAGGCTTCGACCGGTGCTGATGACAGCATTCGTTGCTTCACTGGGGTTTATTCCGATGGCTGTCAGCAACGGAGCAGGAGCAGAAGTACAAAGACCTTTGGCCACAGTGGTCATTGGAGGACTGATGGTCGCAACTTTTCTTACTCTGTTCGTCTTACCATTATTGTATGTAACTATTGAAAAAGGATTTAAAAATGAAAAAAATAAAAAATAAAAAAAAGATTTCCGTTCTCGTCTTTATTATATGTTTCGGTTTTGCGGGGCAGGTAAACTCCCAGACTTCCGTTACATTGCAGGATGCTGTTGATATTGCTTTGAAAAATAACAGAAATCTTAAAAATGAAAAATTAAAATCAGAATATACAAAAGCCCTTATCAGGTCATCATCTGATATTCCTCAAACGGGAGTAACAGTAGATTATGGTCAGATCAACAGTGCACTGACGGATATGAAATTCGGAATTTCACAGAATATCGCATTTCCGACTGTGTATAAAAAGCAGAAGAATGTATACACGGAAGAATGGAAAAAGTCTCTGCTGAATGTTTCTCTTAAGGAATATGAACTGAAGAAAGCGGTGAGTCTTACTTTTTATAATATCCTGTATGCGAAACAAAAAGAAAAGCTGCTTCAGGAAACATTAAAGCTGTACACTGATTTTCTCGATAAGGCAAATATCCGTCTGAAAGCAGGAGAAAGCAATATTCTGGAAAAAACTACGGCTTCCAATCAGAAATCTTCTATTGAAATTCAGCTGAAGCAATTGCGACAGGAGCTTACTGTGTTGGGATATCAGCTTCAGTGGCTTTTAAATACAGAAACAGATTTCCTTCCTGAAGATCAGAAAATTTACCATGGAGGTCTTAAAGAGGAGCTTAGCTTGCATCCGGCTATTAAAGTATTACAGCAACAGAAAAATATTTCTGAACAGCAGATTGCCCTTGAAAAAGCAAAAATGCTTCCCGGACTTCAGCTGGCCTACAACCTCAACAGCTTTAGAGGGACGGGTGCTGATGAAAAAGTCTACAACGGTGCACCACAGTTTCATTCTGTACAGCTTGGGGTTTCGGTTCCTGTTTTTTCAGGCGGACAGAAAGCCAGAATTCAGGCCGCAAAAATTGCTGAATCTGTTGTGGACAGTGATATTGCCAACATGGAATTCAACCTGCAGAATCAATACAGAAAGGCATCCGGAATTTATCAGGCTAACCTTGATATTGTTTCGCAATACGAAAACTCGGAACTGAAAAATGCCGATATCATCACTGAAACAGCTAAAAAACAGTTTCTTGCCGGCGAAATCAATTATCTGGAATTTGTCATCCTGATCAATCAGGCGGTTACTTTAAAAAACAGCTATACCGATGCAGTCTGGAAACTGAATCAGAGTGCTATAGAGCTGGAATATCTCACTTTAAATCCATAACAATGAAACGTACATTTAAAATTATATCATATTCCCTGTCAATAATAGGATTGCTCATGTTTTATGAGTGTCGAGACCATGGAAAAGCCAAGCCGGCACCAGCCGCAGTATCTTCTAAAGATGAAAATGTTGTAACGCTTACGGATGCTCAACTGAAAAATGCACCTGTAGTAACAACGGTACTTTCTTTACAGAAGATTTCCTCTGTTTTAAAACTTAACGGAATGATAGATGTACCACCGCAAAATCTGGTTTCTGTCAGTATTCCTTTAGGCGGATACCTGAAATCGAGCAGCCTGCTTCCGGGAAAGCCGGTATCAAAAGGGCAGGTAATTGCAGTGATAGAAAATCCACAGTTTATTCAGCTTCAGCAGGATTATTTAATGGCAAAATCTAAAAATCATTTTGCCCAATTGGATTATAACCGCCAGAAAACCCTTAACCAAAGTCAGGCCACCAGCGATAAGGTAATGCAGCAGGCTCAGTCTGAAATGAACAGTCAGAAAATCCTGATGAACTCCCTGGCTCAGCAGCTCCGCCTTATCAATATCAATCCTGAATCTCTCAATTCGGGAAGTATTCAAAAAAGTGTACCGGTTTACAGCAGTATCAATGGCTTTGTAAGCAAGGTCAACGTGAATATTGGTAAATATGTGAATCCCTCCGATGTCCTTTTTGAACTTATTAATCCGGATGATATTCATCTAAATCTCAAAGTATATGAAAAAGATCTGGTAAATCTGAAGAAAGGGCAGAGGTTTGCTGCCTATACCAATGCCGAACCTGATAAAAAATACTATGGTGAAATTCTGCTGATCAGCAAAGATGTAAACCCGGGCGGATGGGCTGAAGTACACTGTCATTTTGAAAAATATGACCAGAGTCTTGTACCGGGAATGTATATGAATGCCGAGATCGAGACCAGTACTTCTTTTTCCAATGCTGTTCCCGAGCAGAGTATTGTCAATTTTGAAGGAAAAGACTTTGTCTTCGTTGAAGAAAAAAAACAGACCTACCGATTGACTGCTGTAACATTAGGCGAAACAGAAAACGGATTCGTACAGATTATGAATACTGACGATTTTAAGAATAAAAAAATAGTCATCAAAAATGCATATACACTTCTTATGAAACTTAAGAACACTGCAGATGAATAAAATTATAGTAAAATAAAAGAACTTATCAATAAATACAAATTATGAAAACATCATCTTTAATAAAAACAGGAGCAGGTTTTATAGCCTTGTTTCTGATTGTGATTCAGTTTTTTGATACTGATAAAAATATTGCAACAGTTCCTTCGGATAATGCCATTGAAAAACATTATCAGGTTCCGGTTCATGTACTGGGATTATTAAAAATAAGCTGTTATGACTGCCATTCCAACACCACGGCTTATCCGTGGTACAATAACATACAGCCTGTAAAATGGTGGCTGGCAGATCATGTGAACTCAGGAAAACGGCATCTCAATTTTGATGAATTTAACAGTTATTCAAAAGAGAAAAAAATAAAGAAACTTGACGAGGTTGCAGAAACCATCAGAGAGGGCGAAATGCCCCTTACATCCTATACCGTTGTTCATCAGAATGCAAAGCTGACTGATACCCAAAAGTCAGAAATTGAACAATGGGTAAATGAGGTGAAAAAGCAGATTGAATAGGAGGCTGTAAAAAAACAGAAATAGTACCCTGATATAACAAAACAATCAGTAAATTTAATATCATATCCATTTCGTATGAATTACAATATACCGGAAAATTTGAAAGGGCTTACAGAATCTGAAGTAGCCGCTTCCAGAAAAAAATACGGATATAACCGTCTCGAAGCGGTTAAGAAAGAATCATGGGCAGATCTTCTTCTCAACATCCTTAAAGAACCGATGCTGATTCTTCTTATATGTGTTTCCTTCATTTATGTGCTTACAGGAGATTATGGCGAGGCTTTATTTATGTTTGCTGCTATTGTTGGAGTTACTGCAATTTCTTTTTATCAGGATAACCGGAGCAAAAAGGCACTGGAAGAACTTGAAAAATTGAATGAACCTTTAAGTAAAGTAATCAGGGATTCAAAGATTTTAGATATTCCTACTTTTGAAATAGCAGTTGGTGATCTGTGTATTACCGAAGAAGGAAACCTCATCAATGCGGACGGAAGAATTGTTCATAGCAACGATTTTTCTGTCAACGAATCTTCCCTTACCGGAGAGAGCTTTTCTGTTTTCAAGGACAGCAAATCTGAAGATAATAAAGTCTACAGCGGAACAATTACAGTTTCCGGACTTGCGGTTTTTGAGGTTGAAAATATTGGAAAGGAAACAAGAGTAGGAAAAATAGGACAGTCCATACTCAATATAAAAACAGAAATATCTCCTTTACAGCTTCAGATCAGGAACTTTGTAAAGGGGATGGCTGTTATCGGGCTCATCATCTTCCTGGCAGTATGCATCTTCAGCTTTGTCAAAACAGGAGATTTTGTGACCAGTTTATTGAGTGGGCTTACATTAGCAATGTCTGTTCTTCCTGAAGAAATTCCTGTAGCCTTTACGACCTTTATGGCCTTGGGCGCATGGAAACTGATGCGGGAAGGAATTATTATTAAACGAAGCAGTATTGTAGAAACGCTGGGAAGCGTTTCTGTAATCTGTACTGATAAGACAGGAACGATTACGGAAAACTCCATGCAATTGAAACATCTATATGATTACCGTTCTGACAGAACTTATGAAGAAACAGAGTTTGAGACAACAGTGCTGCATGAACTCATTGATTATGCGATGTGGAGTAGTGAACCTGTACCTTTTGACCCCATGGAAATAACACTACATAAGGTCTATGAACAGAATCGTAAGCCTGATCAAAGAAAAGACTATCAGCTGTTTCATGAGTACCCGTTGGAAGGTAAACCGCCGATGATGACCCATCTTTTTGAAAATGAGCAAAAAGACAGAATTATAGCAGCTAAAGGAGCTCCGGAAGCCATTATAAGTGTTTCCAGTCTTTCAGAAGAAGAAAAAAATAAAATAAGAACGTTAATAAAGAATTTCGGAGAACAGGGATACAGAGTTCTCGGTGTTGCCAGATCTCATTTTGAAGGAAATGATTTCCCTGACAAGCAGCAGGATTTTAAATTTGACTTTTTAGGTCTGACCGTATTTTATGATCCTCCCAAAAAAGGAATAAAAGAAGTATTTAAACATATCTACGATGCCGGTATTAAAGTAAAAGTCATTACAGGAGATAATGCGGATACTACCAAAGCCATTGCATTGCAGGCAGGAATAGAAAACAATACTCCGCCAGTTAATGGAAGTGAAATAGCAGCATGTTCAGAATTGGACCTTATAAAACTTTCTGAAGAGACTACTTTGTTTACAAGAATGTTTCCCGAAGCAAAGCTGGAAGTGGTCTCTGCCTTGAAAGCTCAAGGCCACGTAGTGGCAATGCTGGGAGATGGTGTGAATGACGGGCCAGCTTTAAAGGCAGCTCATATTGGAGTGGCCATGGGAAATAAAGGGACTGAAATTGCCAAATCAGCCGCAGCACTGGTCATCACCAATGATGATCTGGATAAACTCGTAATTGGGGTTGCTGCAGGAAGAAGAATTTATGCCAATATAAAAAAAGCGGTCCAGTATATTATTTCTATTCATATTCCTATTATACTCACTGTTTCTTTACCTTTATTTCTGGGTTGGGTATTTCCACATATATTCACTCCGGTACATGTTATTTTTCTCGAATTGGTTATGGGGCCAACCTGTTCCATTGTTTATGAAAATGAGCCAATGGAAAAAAATGCAATGAAAAGACCTCCAAGAGCACTGACAGATACTTTTCTGAACTGGAGAGAACTCACAATAAGCATTATTCAGGGACTCATCATTACGGCAGGAATACTGTGGATATATCAGTATTCTCTTGGTCTGGGGAATGATGAATATAAAACTAGATCATTGGTTTTCAGTGTTTTAATATTTTCTAATATATTACTCAGTCTGGTAAACCGGTCTTTCTATTATAGTATTTTTGAAAGTTTTAAAAATCGTAACTTTTTATTGACAGGAATTTCCGTGTTGGTTCTTGTATTATTGCTTTTTATTCTTTACGTAAAGCCGGTATCAGCATTCTTTAGTGTAACTCCGCTTGAAGCAAAAGAATTGGGAATGACATTGATTGTTGCTGCTATTTCAGTTTTGTGGTTTGAGCTTTATAAGTTGATGAAAAGATATTTGGGAAGAAGATAAAAAATATTTGTAATAAAATATTTCATAATTTTGAATAGTGAAAAAGTTGATTTCCATATTGTTGTTATTTTTATATTTGGTTTCCACAACCGAATTGTATCAGCTTTTGAAAATCCCGGAATTGGTCGAGCATTATTTCGAACATAAAGAATTGAATCCGGATATGACACTTACCGCATTTCTAAAAACACATTATGATCATCCTGTGAAAGATGGAGATTACGGTAAAGATCAGAAACTTCCGTTTATCATACATTCTGCCCCTTTGTCATTGGTTTTTACGATAAATCAGGGATTCAGTTTTGAAACGGGACCATATCATTTCAGTTCTTTAGAATGTCATAAAATCCCATCAAAAGATGAAGATCTTTGTTATAAAGGATTTCTGAATTCCGTATGGGAACCACCAAGGGTTTCTTTTATATAATTCAGTCTCAATTTGGTTTGTGCTCACAGACCAACATCATCAATTATTTTATATCATTAATTTTATAATAATGAAAACACTATTTTCAGCCATATTAATGGTTGTATTCGCTATTGGCATTCATGCGCAAAGCCGTTTGGAAAATGCCAAAAAACAAGCTTCCCAAAATAAAGAACTTATCTTATTGAATTTTTCAGGTTCAGACTGGTGTATTCCGTGCATCAAACTTCACAAAAATATCATAGAAACTGATGAATTTAAAAAGCTGGAGTCGGAAAATTTCATCGTTTATATCAATGCAGATTTTCCAAGAAATAAAAAGAATCAGCTTTCCTCTGAACTGAAAAAAGAAAATGCTTCGCTTGCCGATCAATACAATCAAAAAGGATTATTTCCTTATACATTGTTATTGAATTCTGAAGGAAAAGTCCTGAAAAGCTGGGAAGGACTGCCTTCGGAAGATGCGCTGGCTTTCAGCAAAGAGATAAAAAGTATAAAAGAAAATCAAAAATAAAAAGTATGGTAAGAGAATTCAAAAGACCTCAGAAACTAATGGGGAACGCTTTTGAAATTACTGTTGTAAGCGATGATGAAAAGTTGGCAAATCAGCATATCGATGCAGCGATTAACGAGATTCGGAGAATTGAAAAGCTCTTGACGACATTCAGTGAGGAAAGCCAGACCAATCTCATCAATAGAAATGCCGGAATCACGCCTGTAAAAGTGGATTGGGAGATTTTTGATCTGATTGAAAGAAGCCTTAGAATCAGCAGAATAACAGACGGATATTTCGATATTTCCTATGGTGGAATCGATAAAAGTTTCTGGAATTTCGACAAGGAAATGAGAGAGCTTCCGAATCCTGAACTGATTAAAGATCATCTGAAACTAGTAAATTATCAGAATATTATTCTTAACCGCGAAGAGCAAACTGTTCTGCTAAAAGAAAAAGGCATGCGGATTGGATTTGGAGGAATCGGTAAGGGGTATGCTGCTGAAATGGCAAAACAGATGCTTCAAAACAGAGGTGTCACTTCCGGAATTGTAAATGCTTCAGGAGATTTAACGACCTGGGGAAATCAGGCAGACGGAAAGCCCTGGACTGTGGGAATTGCCGATCCCGATAACGCAAAACAGCCGTTTTCTTATATGAATATTACAGATATGGCGGTTGCAACTTCGGGAAATTATGAAAAATTCGTCGTTATCAACGGTAAAAAATATTCTCATACCATCAATCCCAAAACGGGAATGCCTGTTTCGGGCGTAAAAAGTGTTACGATCTTTTGTCCTAACGCAGAAATTGCAGATGCAATGGCAACTCCGGTAAGTATTATGGGAATTGATGCGGCCCTCCATATGATCAACCAGATCAACCATCTGGAATGCATCATTATTGATGATCAGGACAAAATTTATTCATCTCAAAACATTAATCTAAAATGAAAAACCTTATAAAAATATTCGGCTTCTTACTAATCACAGTTGCTTCAGTACAGTCTTGTACAACGGTAAAAGAGTACGAGAAAAACAAATTAAACGATGCCGAAATGGCTCTTGGAAACAGAAAAATTGAAAAAACCGAACTGAGCTTTCAATCGTACAGAGAAGGATCTTCAGGTGCGAATGCAGGAAAAGTAGGTGGCGGTTGCGGATGTAATTAAAAAGAGTAATCGTAAAATTTAATTGTGATTCAAGAATGAAAAAAATAATCGTAAGTGTTATTGCTCTTTTCGGAATTTTCAATGCAAAAGCACAGGAAAATACAAACAATGAGCAGCCTAAAAAGCTGACTTTTGATGAAGCTAATTTAGTTTCAAGCTATTATAAACAAAACGGCAATAACTCTGCTGTTACGGGAGGAATTGGTACAGAAAAACTAACCGATATTTCCAATACCATCGATGTAACCATGGTAAAATATGACAAGAAAGACAGAAAAAATAAATTCGATCTCAGTGTCGGGATCGATCATTATACTTCTGCTTCGTCGGATATGATAGATTTGAAAGCCAATTCATCCGCTTCCCATGCAGACAACAGAATTTATCCTGCATTGAGCTGGAGCCGTGAAAATACGGATAAAGGAACCACTTTAATGGCGGGTATTTCTACTTCCTTCGAGTTTGATTACACATCGTACGGAGCAAACATTGGGTTTTCACAAAAGACAAAGAACAGAATGGGAGAGTTTACGGCGAAATTCCAGGCTTATCTGGATCAGGTAAAACTGATTGCACCGATTGAACTGAGAACCAATGGAAGTACAGGAGGAGAACATGATAACTATGGAACAAGCGGAAGAAATACTTATGCTTTGTCACTATCATATTCACAAATTATCAATCAGAACTTTCAGGTTGAATTGTTGGCGGATGGTGTTCAGCAGACAGGATATTTGAGTTTACCTTTCCATAGGGTTTATTTCAATGATAATTCCGTCCATCAGGAAACTTTGCCGGATAAACGGTTTAAAATTCCTTTGGGAGTAAGAGCAAATTATTTCCTCGGCGACAAAGTCATTTTGAGAACTTATTATCGTTATTACACTGATGATTGGGGCTTGAAATCAAATACATTCAGTTTAGAAACGCCTGTGAAAATTTCACCTTTTGTTTCGGTAACTCCATTTTACAGGTATTATTCTCAGACTGCAGCCAAATATTTTGCACCATATCAGCAACACACGGCTTTTGATGACTTTTATACCAGTAATTATGATATGTCAAAATTCAGCAGTAATTTTTACGGAGCGGGAATAAGAATCAGTCCGAAGAATGGTTTATTTGGTGTTGAAAGGCTGAATATGTTAGAAATCAGATACGGACATTATACAAAATCCGTAGGAATGAAATCTGATATCATCTCTCTGAATTTGAGATTTAAGTAAAATTTTTTTTTAGTTAGAATTTTGAAGATTAACATTCAATTAAGATCTATTTATTAAAAAACTGCGCCAGCTGTCTTTAGTTGGCGCAATTTGGTTTTTTGTGACCAAAACGAGTACTCAAAAACTTTAATGCAGAAACAAGAAATAGGTTCAGACTCACTTCGATAGTTTAAGTATTATTTCCTTATTAATTACTGACTTACCATTATCGTTATAATGATATTTTAACATTAGGACGGACGTCTATGGTCTGTTTTTTTAAATTAAAAGAAGTGTATCTTTATAAAATAAACTGAGATTTCTGTACGATTGGAACGAGAGGAGAGAAAAATCTCAAAAAAATCATAGATATCAGCAATGGAAATACATATGGCATCTAATGGTGAGTTCAATTACCGGATTAGTATTTTTATGAGTCAACACTTTAGCTTTCATTTATTTTCCATGACTACTAAATTTCAGGAAGGTATAAAAGCCAATTTTAATAATACCGGACGTAATACTTGCCCAATGGATTGGACATGTAATTTATAGAATTTTAATAACAATAGTAAATATAAATAATAGAAATGAGTAATGTATTGGAAAATTACTTATCGTCAACAGGACAATTATCAACTGAGGAAGTCAACTTTTCTTTACAGTTTTTTAAACCGATTCGTTTAAAAAAAGGAGACTTTTTTATTCGTGAGGACGAATCATGCCGTTATATTGGATTTATTGTTTGTGGTGCAGTAAAAGCATATGCTCTTGATAAGGATGGTAAAGAAAATGTAACCTGTTTCAAATTTGAGAATGAGTTTGTTACCTCTTTTCAGGAGTTTGTACAACAGAAGAAATCAATAAGGAGCATCAGGGCTATAGAAGATAGTATAATTTATAGAATTAATTTCCCGGATTATCAACAGTTGCTTACCCACGTGACTGCTTGGAACGAAGTTATAAAATCAGTGATGGAAAGTGAGTATAGCCAAAAAGAAAGCTATATGATTAATTATAATAATAGGTCGGCTTTGGATAAATATAGTTATATTCTCACTAACGAACCTATACTCGTAAAACGAGTTGCAACCCAGGATCTGGCATCTTACCTGGGCATCACCCAGAGATCGCTTACACGGGCGAAGGGACAAATACACAGACCCAATATATTATAGGACAAATGTCCTTATGTTATCTTAGGTAGCACTGTAGATTTGTACAAAAAAAATATGTTACGTCAAATTGCTCCCGAAGTATTTCAGATTTCATTAATGCCACGAAATAGCATCAATTGCTATATTATTGAGGGTGTATTGGTAGATTCCGGAATACGGAGTTCATATCGCTCTGTAAAGAAAGCTGTCCAGAAAATTCCCGTTTATCAGCATATACTGACTCACGCCCATGCAGATCATCAGGGTTGTAGTGATCAGATTTGTGCTGAGTTTGAAATACCATTACTCTGTCATCCTAACGAAGTTTTTAGAACTGAAACAGGTATGGTAACCAACGACTATCCAACTCCACAGCATTGGATAGCAAAGCTACAGCAAAAGTACTGGGCAGGTCAGGGACATAAAGTAAAGCAGACAATTGTTGAAAATGATATCATTGGAGATTTTCGGGTAATAGAGACCCCTGGCCATTCTGCAGGTCATATTTCTTTATTCCGTGAGCGGGATGGAGTATTGATCATCGGAGATGTGGCCACAAATATGAATTTGCTTACCACAGCAGTTGGTTTGAGGCTCCCACCCAATATATTTACATCAGATCAAAGGCGAAATGTCCAATCGCTCAAGAAATTGGCAACACTTAACCCTGCTATCATCTGTTTTGGTCATGGCCCCGTAATGAGAAATACCGATCGGAAGTTTGAAAAATTTGTAGAGAATTGCAGCGTTTCTGGTTAAAAATAGAATACAATGAAATTGCTTGCGTTTTATTGTTCCTATCTGAAAACTCATGATAAGAATTTTAAATTTAACTCGTACTTTTTTTATAAAGATTAACAAAAAAGTGTATATTTGCCCAGCAAAAAAAGAAAATGATATTATCTAACTTAAAAAAAGGAAAGAAACAGTACTTACGTCCAACGTCGTGAGTCATTTTCCTATTGGTTAGAAATTAAATAAAAAAGGAGCTTGTCATCACGACAGGCTCCTTTTTTTTATTGATAAAAATTAACAATTAATCTTATTATGAAAGTATTGAAATTTGGAGGGACGTCAGTAGGAAGTCCGGAACGTATCGAACAGTTATTACCAATAATCAGATCTCAGCAATCAGATAAACATTTGGTGGTTTTGTCAGCTGTTTCAGGTACAACAAATGATTTGGTGAAATTATCTGAGCTCTATGAAAACAAAGATATTGAAGCGGCCTACAAGCATATTGATGGCCTACAGCAGAAATATATAAAATTTGTAAATGAATTATTTAAAACTGAAAAAGGAATTTTGGAAGCTTTAGCTTTTATTGACAAGATTTTTGATCTTTTTTATCAGTTCAAACATAAAAATTTTTCTTCTACGGCAGAACGTATTATTCTTGCGCAAGGTGAGATTATTTCAACGACCCTTTTTCATTTATACTTAAAAGAAAAAGAAGTTTCTTCTGTATTATTATCAGCATTAGATTTTATGGTAATTGATGAAGACAAAGAACCTAATATTGATGAAATAAGAAAACAGGCAGCTGTTGAAATTGCAAAATATCCGGAAGATACTTTATTCATTACCCAAGGGTATATATGCAGAAATGCTCAGGGCGAAATTGATAATCTGCAAAGGGGAGGTTCTGATTATACCGCTTCCTTGCTGGGAGCAGCATTACAGACAGAAGAAATTCAAATCTGGACAGATATTGATGGTTTTCATAATAATGACCCGAGATATGTACAAAATACAAAATCTATAGCGAGACTTAGTTTTGATGAAGCAGCCGAACTTTCGTATTTTGGCGCTAAAATCCTTCATCCCCAAAGTGTATTTCCTGCCAGAAAATATAATGTTCCTGTAAGGTTATTAGATACCATGAATCCATCTGCCGTCGGAACATTGATTTCTGGAGAGGCTACCAATCAAAATCAAATTGTGGCAATAGCTGCTAAAGATGGAATCACGGCTATCCGTATTCAATCTTCACGTATGCTGATGGCCTATGGTTTTTTGAGAAAGGTTTTCGAAATTTTTGAACGATACAAAACACCTATAGATATGATTACAACTTCTGAAGTAGCTGTTTCTCTAACCATTGACCAAACGGAAAATCTTTCTGAAATTATAAGAGAACTAAACACCTTTTCAGCTGTTGAAATTGACAGTGAGCAATCTATTATATGTATTGTGGGGGATTTCAGGAAAAATAATCACGGATATGCAACTATTGTCTCTGAAGCAGTAAAACATATTCCAATAAGAATGATCTCCTACGGAGGAAGTGAAAATAATATTTCATTATTAGTTCCTTCAGCTTTTAAGGTAGAAGCTTTGAGATCATTGCATAACAGACTGTTTTAGAAAAATAGATAAGTACTGAAGAAAAATGATATAAAATTTGATTTAAGTTAATGATATCAAAATGTACCACAAAAATAGAGATTTCTTTAAACGGTGATGTATATGGCACAGGCATTGTTAATACTAAAGGAAGTTTTGAAGAGAAAACTTGTTTAACACCACATCACTTTACTTATAATTCATTTTGAACTTTAACCTCCCTATTGACACGGGAGGTTTTTTTATATTATAAGAATATCCAAGACCATCTCTAACCTTTTTATCTGCTATCATATGAAAGAAATTGCTTATATGGTTGGATAGAGACATTGCCATGTTTTCAGGATTACAACAGATCTTTGGTTTATCTGATCCAGAAATGAGCTTGGAATTTATCCCTAAAACCCTGGAAAAACATTGAAGGAAGCTTTTCGTAAGAAAACTGGACAAGTTAAACATGTACAGTTTTTTTACCTGTATTCATGAAATTTTCAAATAAACACGTTGCTTATATACCACTTTTTCATGTTTGCATTATGATATTAAATTGTTGTTTAAGTTAATTGTTTCGTAATTATTTGTAGTTAGAGTGTAAAAAATGGTAATCCAAAATGAAGATTTACCTCTTTTTTAATAATGAAAAGTGTGCTTTTTACATTTTTTTTTCGTCTAAAATGAAAAAAAAATTAACTCTTCTTATCATAATATTTATTCGGAAAAAAATAATCTTTTTAAGAGTATTGTAAAATTGCAATTGATTGTGAATTCATATCTTATGAAATAAGTAAGTGTAAAAACAATGATAACCTTATCATATTTTTTATACAATTCATATCATAAAAATTCGATATGTAAATCATTGATAAGCAGTAGATAATAGCGGATTTATTTTTTTTATTCAGATGAATTTTTATATTTGTAATGTTACCAAAATGTTAACGAACTAATGAATCAGAACTTTATCCATACCTATGTCTCTGTAGATTGTGTTGTATTTGGATTTGACCATGAAAACCGGTTGAATATATTACTAGTACAACGCCATGTTGATGATGTACCGTTGGAAAAACAGATCAAACTTCCAGGAAGCTTAATTTTCAGTGATGAAGATGTAGACGATGCTGCACAAAGAGTACTTCATGAACTTACAGGGATAAAAAAAATGGTTCTCAAGCAGTTTAAATGCTTTGCCGATCCTATGAGAGCAAGCAATGCGCATGATATCAAATGGATGGATCAGGAATATAAACATCATATAGACAGGATTATTACAGTTGCTTACCTTTCTCTTTGTAAAATAGATCACAAGATCAACAGTACAAAATATGAAACCGTAGACTGGTATCCTGTTGATGAGGTTCCTTTACTGCCTTTTGATCATAACAAGATTATCAATGAATCTTTAATGGAGATCAGAAAATGGATTGAATCTGACTTCTCCATTATTTTCGAACTGCTGCCAAAAAGATTCACCATAAGACAGCTCTATCAGCTCTATAGCGCTTTAAATGAAAAGAATATTGATATCAAAAATTTCCATAAAAAAATATCTTCATTCCCCTATATTGTTCCCTTGGATGAAATTCAAAAAGATGTATCACACCGTGCAGCAAGATATTACAGGTTTGATGCAAAGATTTACAAGAAAAACAATACAAAACTTATAAAATAATTCCTTTAAAAAATTATGTACTTACTAGGCTATGACATTGGCAGTTCTTCTGTGAAAGTGTGTCTCATTGAGGCGTCCAGCGGAAAAGTGATTGCTTCTGAATTTTCTCCCAAAAAAGAGATGAAAATCACTGCTATAAATCCCGGATGGGCAGAGCAAAATCCGGTAGACTGGTGGATCAATCTGAAGTTGGCACACGAAGCTGTCATGCATGAATCCGGAGTACATGCAGAAGATATTAAAGGAATCGGGATTACCTGGCAGATGCATGGGTTGATCCTTGTAGACAAAGATCAGAACCTTTTAAGACCATCCATTATCTGGTGCGACAGCCGTGCTGTACCTTATGGTGAAAAGGCTTTCAAAACCATAGGAGAAGAAAAATGTCTTTCACATCTGTTGAATTCACCGGGAAACTTTACAGCATCAAAGCTTGCCTGGGTAAAAGAAAACGAACCTGAGATCTTTGAAAAGATAGATAAAATAATGCTTCCCGGAGACTATATTGCCATGAGACTTTCAGGGCAGATAGGAATGACCATTGAAGGTTTATCAGAAGGAATATTCTGGGATTTTAAGAATAACTGCATTTCAGAAGATATTATTAACCACTATGGAATTCCTGAAAGTTTCTTCCCGGAAATTGTACCTACATTTGGTATTCAGGCAACAGTTTCAAAGGCAGCATCAGAAGAATTAGGCTTAAAGGAAGGTACACCTATTTCTTACAGAGCAGGAGACCAGCCCAACAATGCGCTTTCCCTGAATGTCTTTAACCCTGGAGAAATTGCCTCTACAGCAGGAACTTCAGGAGTGGTTTATGGAGTGCTGGACCAGCTGGAATATGATAAATTATCAAGGGTTAATACATTTGCCCATGTCAATTACACACCGGAACAGATCAGGCTTGGGGTTTTACTGTGTATCAACGGAACCGGAATTTTAAATTCCTGGCTGAAGCACAATTTTGCAACTTCGCTTTCTTCGTATGGTGATATGAATGATATGGCTTCACTTTCACCCATCGGATCTAAAGGATTAAGCATTATTCCTTTTGGAAACGGAGCTGAAAGAGTGCTGGAAAATAAGGATACAAGCTGTTCAATTCACGGAATAAACTTTAATATCCATTCAAAAGGCGATATTCTTCGGGCAGCACAGGAAGGTATTGTATTCTCTTACGAATATGGAATGGATATCATGAGAAATATAGGCATGGATATCCAGGTGATCCGTGCCGGAAATGCCAATATGTTTTTAAGTTCGATTTTTCGCCAGTCGCTATCCAGTGTCAGCAACGCGGTTATCGAACTTTATGATACCGATGGAGCGGTAGGAGCAGCAAGAGCTGCCGGAATGGGAATAGGATTTTATTCAGATTCCAGAGAAGCATTCTCTTCACTCGAAAAAATAGCGGTGATAGAGCCCGAACACGAAAAACAGGAACAATATTTAGAAGCCTATGCCAGATGGAAACATCATCTTAACGAAATAATCTAGGACCATTACACAGCATTTTTCATCCTCTTACTGACTTTTCAGAATCAGTGAGAAGGGAATTTCTACGCAAAAAATTAAAAACAGAAATAAAAATAATCAAATAAATATGAACACTTTAACAGGTACAAAAGAGTTTTTTACAGGTATTGAAAAAATTAAGTTTGAAGGGAAAGAAAGTAAGAACCCTTTGGCATTCCGCTATTATGATGCGGAAAAGATCGTGATGGGAAAACCAATGAAAGACTGGACAAGATTTGCGATGGCATGGTGGCATACCTTATGTGCCAACGGAAGTGATCCTTTCGGAGGTCCTACCATTCACCACCCATGGGATATCGGAAACGATCCGGTAACCAGAGCAATGCACAAAATGGATGCAGGTTTCGAATTCATGTCTAAAATGGGATTCAATTATTACTGCTTCCATGATATCGATCTTGTAGACCCTGCCAGCAACTGGAAGGACTACGAGAAAAATATGCAGACTATCGTGGAATACGCCAAACAAAAGCAGCAGGAAACAGGAATTAAGCTTTTATGGGGGACAGCCAATGTTTTCACTCATGAAAGATACATGAACGGTGCTTCTACCAATCCAAATTTTGATGTAGTAGCCTGTGCAGGAACTCAGGTGAAAAACTCAATAGATGCAACGATAGCGCTTGGTGGTGAAAATTATGTCTTCTGGGGTGGAAGAGAAGGATATATGAGCCTTTTGAACACAGACATGAAGCGTGAAAAAGATCACCTTGCGCGTTTCCTTTCCATGTCAAGAGACTATGCCCGCCAGCAGGGCTTTAAAGGAACTTTCCTGATTGAGCCAAAACCGATGGAGCCTACCAAACATCAGTACGATTATGATTCTGAAACAGTAATCGGATTCCTTAGACATTACGGATTAGACAAAGATTTCAAATTGAATATCGAAGTAAATCACGCTACATTGGCAGGCCATACATTCGAACATGAGCTTCAGGTTGCAGTTGATGCAGGACTTTTAGGAAGTATTGATGCCAACAGGGGAGATTATCAGAACGGATGGGATACAGACCAATTCCCGATCGATTATTATGATATGGTTCAGGCATGGCTTGTTCTGCTTCCGGCAGGAGGTCTGGGAACCGGAGGGGTGAATTTTGATGCCAAAATCAGAAGAAATTCTATTGATGCTGAAGATTTATTCATTTCTCACATTTCAGGAATGGATGTTTTTGCTAAAGGTCTTCTGGCAGCGGCTGATATCCTTGAAAATTCAGATTATAAAAAGCTGAGAACAGACCGCTACGCTTCTTTTGATAAAGGAAACGGAAAAGCATTCGAGGAAGGTACTCTTACGTTGGAAGATCTGCAGAGAATAGCTCACGAAATCGGCGAACCACAGCCAAAAAGCGGAAAACAGGAATTGTTTGAAGCCATCGTGAATATGTATATATAATTAAAAATAAAAGGCTTATAAACACTAAGGATTTTTATACACAATAATTATTAAAGAGCCTTTTATTCAACAACTAATATTAAAATAATAATTATGAACCGATTTTATTTCAATAAAAGCAATAGAGCAGCACTGTTTTTTGCAATGACTCTGTTGCCTTGCGGCATAGCATATTCACAGGTTAAGAAAGATACAGTAGCTAAAGAAAATAAAATAGATGAAGTTGTTGTGATAGGATATGGAACCCAGAGAAAAGAAGCTGTGACAGGTTCTGTAGCCACTGTAAAAGGAGATGCCTTGCGTGAAGTACCTTCTGCCAACATTACCCAGGCATTACAGGGAAGGACAGCTGGGGTAGATATCTCGCAAACATCTACAAAACCGGGTGCTGCCATGCAGATTCGTATCAGGGGAACACGATCTCTTACAGGAGATAATAACCCGTTGATTGTATTGGATGGTATTCCTTTCGTAGGATCACTGGGAGATATAAGCTCTAGTGACATCAAAAGTATTGATATTCTCAAAGATGCTTCTGCTACAGCCATTTATGGATCAAGAGGAGCAAACGGTGTTATCCTTGTTACCACCAACAGAGGGGCAAAAGGACAGAGACCTAAATTCAGTTATAACACCTTTACAGGAGTTCAGACCTTATTTTCAAAATATCCGATGATGGATGGCCCTAAATTTGCGCAGTTGCGTGCTTATGCCATTCCAGCAGGAAATACAACACCTTTGTATTCCAACGGGGCGGATGAAAATAGCAGTGTTAATACAGACTGGCAAAGTTTGTATTATAAACCTGCCATGATGACCAGTCATGATATTGGCGTATCTGGAGGAACAGAAGGTGGAAATTATAATGTAGGCTTGTCATACTTCAAGCAAAACGCATTAATCCCTATTCAAAGTTATGAAAGATTTGCTCTTCGTATGGCGATTGATCAGCAGGTGGGATCTATCTTTAAGTTCGGTTTCACTACCAATACAAACTATTCCGTTTCTGAAGGAAATGGGGTAAACCCGGGAGCTGTTTTAGGATATTCTCCTATTGCTAATCCTTACAATGCGGACGGAACTCCGAAAAGAGTAATGAGTACAGCTGGCGGTATCGATCAGACATGGATTTATACAAGAGGAAGCCTGGGGAATCTGGGAGATAAATATATCGATGAGACCAAGGCCTTCGCATCCTATAACAATCTTTACGGGGAAGCCAGCCTTCCGATCAAAGGATTAAAGTACAGATTAAATGTAGGGTTGGATTACCGTACTTCAAACAGCGGAAATTACTCCGGTGTAGGAGTCTTTAATACGAATCCTCTAGGTCCTTCCGCCGCCGGAAGAGGGAATAACCAGACCTACCACTGGGTGTTGGAAAACCTTTTAACGTATGACCGTACATTTGGTAAGCATAAAGTAAATGCTGTAGCACTTTATTCAGCAGAACAGAATAAGTATACAAGCTCATACATGAGTGCAAAGAATGTTCCGGCAGACTTTTTCCAGTATTATAACTTAGGGCAGTCGCCTCAGGCTGATATTACCGTAAGACCTGAAGACCAGGTGTACTGGAAAACAGGCCTGCTTTCAGCGATGGGAAGAATCATGTATACGTATGATAACAGGTATATGCTTACAGCGACACTTCGTGCTGACGGGTCTTCAAGGCTTGCTCCGGGAAACAAGTGGCACACCTATCCCGCATTATCACTAGGATGGAATGTTACCAATGAATCTTTCATGCAGAATATCAAAGTGATTAATCTCCTTAAATTCAGAGCCGGATGGGGACAGACCTCCAATCAGGCAGTGGATCCATATTCTACGATGGGAAGATTTAACGTTGCTCCTTATAACTACGGAAGTGCAGGAAGTACAGGGATATATGGAAATCAGCCGCCTAACCCAAGCCTGGGATGGGAATATTCAAAAACACAAAACTACGGAGTAGATTTCGGGATTTTGAACAACCGCCTTACGGGGAGTATGGAGTATTACAAAACCCATACCTATGACCTGTTAACACAGAAAAGCCTTCCGGCATCAAGCGGATGGTCTTCCATTGTTTCGAATGTAGCAGAAACAGAAAATAAAGGAGTTGAAGTTTCTTTAAACGGGGTTATTTTCGATAATCCGGATGGATTTACATGGGAAGCAGGAGTTAATTTCTATACCAATAAAAACAAAATTTTATCGCTTGCATCAGGAACAGAACGTGACATCAATAACTCATGGTTTGTAGGGCATAATATCAATTCATTATACGATTATCAGTACATCGGTCTTTGGCAGGCAGGCGATCCTTACCAGAATATTCTGGAACCGGGTACTGCTGCAGATGTTGTAGGATCTATCAAAGTTCTTTACACCGGAGGTTATAATGCTGACGGAACACCGGTAAGAGCAATTGGACCGGATGACAGACAGATTTTTGATACGGCTCCGAAATTCCAGGGAGGATTTAATATGCGCTTTGCTTACAAAAATTTTGAACTGAGCACAGTCGGAGCTTTCCAGCATGGGGGAATTTTGGTAAGTACCATTTATGGATCTGCAAGTTATCTTAACCGATTAACGGGAAGAGGGAATAACGTAGATGTAGACTACTGGACAGAAGACAATACAGGAGCTTATTTTCCACGTCCGGGGCGCCATCTGAGTGGTGATAATCCGAAGTATTCTTCTACTTTAGCTATGTTTGATGCTTCTTATCTTAAGCTTCGTACCATTACCTTAGGATATAATGTTAACAAAGATTTTTTAAAGGACCTGAAAATTACCAGCTTAAGAATTTACTTCACCGTAACCAATCCTGTTGTACTATTCTCACCGTATCATAAGTTCTCAGGGATGGATCCGGAACCGAACTCTTTCGGAAATGAAAATCAGGCGGTAAGCGGATATCAGAGCCGCCAGCTTGTTATAGGAACCAATAACCCTTCCACAAGAAATTACTTAATGGGACTTAACTTAACCTTTTAAAACTGTATTGTCATGATAAATTTTAATAAAAAACTGTTATTAGGAGCAATCTTTTTATCCTTAACATTTACAGGTTGTAATGAAATTCTTGATGAACAGCCAAGATCAATATATACCGCTGATTATTTTAATACACCGGATGGTGTTAATCAGGGATTTACGGCTTTATACAGGCAGATGAGATTACTGTACGGCAATGGCTACTTTATGAGCAATTGTCAGAACGGAACTGACGAATCTACCTGGGCACAGAGTGCGGACGGTAACTTTAAGGAATTAGATATGTCCGGAAACGGGATTATCAATTCCAATACCTTTCCTACAAGTATGGTCTGGAACTCTGTATTCCCGTATATCAATACTGCCAACGGAATTATTGAAAAAGGACCAGGATTCGGAATCGCAGAATCTATGATCTCTGAAGCCCGTTTCTTCCGCGGTTTTTACTATTTCATGCTTGTACAAACGTATGGAGGAGTTCCACTGGATTTAGGAACAGGAGAACTGAAATATAACACTTTACCTTCCACCTCTTCCGTAAGAAATACCGTACCGGAAGTATACACAAAAACTGTTTTTGCTGACCTTAAAAAAGCAATAGAAAATCTGCCGGCATCACCAAGGGTAACCGGAGGTGTCACTAAAAATGTAGCAAGACTAATGCTTGCCAAAGCCTATCTTACTTACGGATGGTGGCTGCAGAATCCAAACGGAATTCCAACGTATCCTGAAGCAGCAAGAACTGACCCGGACGGACACAATGCCCAATGGTATTTTCAGCAGGCTTATGATATTGCCTTGGAAGGAATCAACAATCCCGGTCCTTATGCGCTTCAGCCTACCTTCTATGATGTGAATGTAGGTTCAAATGACAGAAATACCGAATCGATGTTGTATGCAGATCATACTCAATCGAGCACATACTATAACGAAAGTGATCCTGTAGGATTCGGATCAGGCTGGGCTCCGGACAATTTTGCAGCATGGATGCAGACCTGGAACTATACTGCCATCAAAAGTAGTAAAACAACAGCATGGTTAGGGGCAGACATTGTTAGCCCCGTACAGAGAGAAGCATCACAGCCTTTGGGACGTCCTTGGGTTCGTATGTGTCCTACCTTGGGAGTTATTAAAAATACTTTTGCAGATAAAACCAACGATTCCCGTTATGACGGAACTTTTGTAACCACTTACAGAGGAAACTGGAACAAGAATGGAACGGGATTAACTACAGTTCCCGTACTTTATAATGCCAATAATCTGCCTGTACAGCCAGGAGGTGCTATTTTAAGCTTCCTTAATGATGACAGCCAGACTCCTTCTTATCCTACGGGAGCAGGGCAAAGTGGTGTGGGAGCAGGAACTCTGTCAGGAAGAGCAGACTGGGTCATTGCACCGAACGGAATCAGCAGAATTGTATATCCTGGTCTTTGGAAAATAGGAACTTACCGTACCGATGATCCAAACGGCTTAGGATATCCGAATGCAGGATTAACACGTCCTTTCAGCGTTGCCAAATTCTCAGAATTCTATTTTATTGCCGCAGAAGCATCTGTAAAAGGGGCTTCAGGAGCTATGACAGCCAGAGATCTTATCAACGTCATCCGTGCCCGTGCCGGCAAATGGAAGTTCAATAATGCACAGAATACCGCTTATGTAGCAGATAACAGTGCCGCAATGACTGCTGCTACGCCATCTGTAATTACCATTGATTATATCCTTGCAGAAAGATCCCGTGAATATTACGGAGAATTCTACAGATGGTATGATCTGGTACGTACACAGAAGTGGGGAGATTATGCGGCAAGTTATCAGATTGGAGGAGCTTCTTATGGAGATCATGCTCCGCAAACGGTTACTAGAACGATAAAACCATTTCATTATCTGAGACCGATTCCTCAGAACCAGATCGATGCCATGGAAGTATCGGCAGATATTAAAGCAAAATATCAGAATCCGGGATACAATTAATTTCATTCTACATTCATATCAGTAACAGAGTAGGTGTGAAAAGCACCTGCTTTGTTTATCTGAATTAAATTTTAAAACTATGGAAAAAACCTGGCGTTGGTTTGGCAAAAAAGACAAAATAGCACTCAGCACACTTCGTCAAATAGGAGTAGAAGGAATTGTTTCTGCCCTGCACGATATCCCAAACGGAGAAATCTGGAATTCAGAGTCCATCAATGATTATAAAAACTATATAGAAAGCCACGGACTTCGCTGGTCTGTTGTGGAAAGTCTTCCCGTAAGCGAAGCCATCAAATACGGAGGTGAGGACCGTGACTCTTTAATAGAAAATTATATCACAAGCCTTGAAAATCTGGGTAAAGCAGGAGTTACAACAGTTTGCTACAACTTTATGCCTGTTCTCGACTGGGCAAGGACCGATCTTTTTCACGAATGGGAAGATGGTTCATCCTCACTTTATTTTGACAAAGCCAAGTTTGCGTACTTCGAAATTCATATCCTTAAAAGGGAAGGTGCAGAAAACGATTACAGTCCGGAAACCCTTCAAAAAGTAGAAGAATTAAAAAATACATTAACAGAAAAAGATAATCATGACCTGATAGACTCAGTCATTGTAAAAACACAGGGATTCGTGAATGGAAATATCAAAGAAGGTGAATTGAATCCTGTAGAAAAGTTCAAAAGTCTGCTGGCTTTGTACGATGGTATAGATAAGCATCAGCTTCGTCAGAACATGAAATATTTCCTTGAAAAAATAATGCCTGTCTGTGAAAAATGGAGTATCCAGATGTGTGTACATCCTGATGATCCGCCTTTTTCATTACTGGGATTACCAAGAATAGTGACCAATGAAGAAGATATTGACTGGCTGCTGCAGGCTGTTGATAACCCTCACAACGGAGTAACCTTCTGTGCCGGATCTCTCAGTGCCAACCTTCAGAATGATGTTCCAAAGCTTGCGCAAAAATTTGCTCACCGTACCAAATTCGTTCACCTGAGAAGTACAAATGTCTTTGAAAACGGCGATTTCATCGAGGCTTATCATCTGGGAGGAAGAGGAAAGCTCATTGAAGTGATCCGTGTATTCGAAAAAGAAAATCCTGATCTTCCTATGAGGATTGACCATGGTAGACTTTTAACGGAAGATATTGACAAAGGATATAATCCCGGTTACTCATTTTTAGGAAGAATGCTGGCATTGGGCCAGATAGAAGGAGTAATGGCTGCCGTTCAGTCAGAATTACAGAAAAATTAATCTGCGTTTGTAATAAAATAGTAAAAAGTAAAATGAAAGACCTGTTTAGTATTAAAAACAAAGTAGCAGTCATCACAGGGGCTTCAGGCGTTTTGGGAGGCAGCCTTGCCAAAAGTTTTATAGAGGCCGGAGCAAAAGTTGTCGCACTGGGAAGAAACCAGGAAACACTGGATGCCCGGGTAAAAGAACTGACAGATTTGGGCGGGGATGCACTTGCTGTAGAAGCCAATGTGATGGATATTGAAAGCCTTGAAGCCGCTTCCTTGAAAATAAAAGAAAAGTATGGCAGCATTGATATTCTACTCAATATAGCGGGTGGAAACATTCCGTCAGCAACCTTATCACCCGAACAGTCATTTTTTGATATGGATATGAAAGGATGGGCTGAGGTTACCGATCTCAATATCAACGGGACAGTTTACCCCAGCTATGTTTTCGGAAAAGTAATGGCGGAGCAGGGAAGCGGAAACATTATTAATATTTCTTCCATGGCCACCTATTCAGCAATTACAAGAGTAGCCGGATATTCTGCCGCCAAATCCGCAATCACCAATTTTACCCAATGGCTGGCCTCTGATCTGGCATTGAAATTCGGAGATAAAATACGCGTTAATGCTGTAGCACCAGGATTTTTCATTGGTGATCAGAACCGTGCTATTCTGTTGAATCCGGACGGAAGCTTAACCGAAAGAAGTAAAAAAGTAATGGCCAAAACACCCATGCAGAGATTTGGAGAAGTAGAAGAACTGAATGGGGTTGTACAGTTTCTGTGTTCAGATGCTGCAAGTTTCATCACAGGAGCACTGATTCCTGTTGACGGAGGTTTCAGCGCATTCAGCGGAGTATAAAAAGCTAATTTCTTCATATCATCAAACAGGACCTTAGTGGTTTCATTAAGGGTTCTGTTTTTAAAATGCCGGCTTTCATGAAGTCAGAAATAAACGACAATTAAAATCCAGGATTGTAACAACAAATAATGAGTAATTCCACTAAAAATAAAGACGTTTTCGGAGAATTGTTTTTGCTTGAATCAGCAAAAGCAGAAAATCTGTATTTCGGTTATGCTAAAGATATGCCGGTTATTGATTATCACAATCATCTTGAGCCGGATGTTATTGCTGCCAATCAAAACTTCCGTTCTCCAGCAGCTATCTGGCTGGATGGTGACCATTACAAATGGAGAGCCATGAGAAATTTTGGTATTGATGAACAGTTTATTTCAGGAAATGCTTCAGATCAGGAAAAATTCATGAAATGGGCAGAAGTGTTACCGTATACTCTTCGTAATCCTTTGTTTCACTGGACGCATCTGGAGCTCAAAAATCCTTTTGGTATCAACGAGTATTTATCACCCAATAATGCAGATACGGTGTATCATCAGATGAATGAAAGTCTGCAGACAAACGGCTTTTTACCACAATCCATCATTCAGAATTTTAAGGTAGAAGCGTTGTGCACTACAGATGATCCTGCTGATGATCTGGTTCATCACAAGGCTTTAAAAAACAGTGGATTTAACACAGCTGTTCTTCCGGCTTTCCGCCCTGATGCCTATATCAATATGATTAATCCTGAACAGTATCTTTCAGGAATTAAAAAGCTTGAAAAAGTATGTGGATTTTCCATCGTGTCAGCTTATGATCTGTTGAATGCACTTCAGTCCAGAATCAATTATTTTGTGGAAGCAGGAGCAAAAGTAGCTGATCACGGTTTTGAATATTTCCCGGATACCACAAAGTGGAATCAAAACCTTGAAAAAGAATTTTCCGGATTCCTGAAAGGGAATATTTCAACATTTTCCGATCCGGATGCCTTATGCGGCTATATGCTGAAAGAGCTTTGCAAAATGTATGCAGAAAAAGGCTGGGTACAGCAGTTTCATGTAGGGGCAACCCGAAACAACAATTCAGAAATGTTCAGAAAAATGGGAGCCAATGCAGGATATGATGCCATTGGAGAACCATATTATGCACAGCGATTGAGCGTTTTGCTGGATGCATTGAATTCAGAAGAAAAACTGGCCAAAACCATTATATACAATCTGAATCCGGCATTTAATGAAGTTCTGGCATCCCTTGCCGGAAACTTCAATGAAGGAGGAATCAAATCCAAGGTACAGTTTGGAGCAGCCTGGTGGTTTCTTGATCAGCTCGACGGGATGACCAAACAGATGAACACACTTTCCAATATCGGTTTGATAAGCACTTTTGTCGGCATGTTGACCGATTCCCGAAGCCTGCTGTCATTCTCAAGACATGATTATTTCAGAAGGCTTTTGTGCAATCTGTTCGGAAGTGAAATGGAAAGAGGTCTTCTTCCCGATGATGAAAAATGGGTAGGAAAGATCATTCAGGATATCTGTTATCACAATACAAAAAATTATTTTGAAATCTAATACCATGCAGGACTCGACGAAAATACTATGTTTCGGGGAACTGCTTCTCCACTTTGCCCCGGATTCCGAAGGAAACTGGTTGAACGAGCAGTCTCTGAAAATGTATGTGGGCGGTGCCGAATACAATGTAGCGGCAGCACTTTCCCAGTGGAAGAATTCTGTGAAATTATTATCAGCTTTACCTGAGAATTTTGTTGGAAATCACTTAGAATTTCAGCTTAACAATAAAGGAATAGAAGTTCTTGCAGAAAAAACTCAAGGGAGAATAGGAACATTTTACCTTTCTTCTGATGGAGATATGCAGAACACTTCAGTAGTATACGACCGCTTTCCGTCTGTTTTTACCCAATCGGATTTTGAAAATTTCAGTGATGATGAGATATTTTCAGAGGTAAAATGGCTGCATATCAGTACCATCACACCGGCTTTGAGTGACAATGCATTCCGCAAATGTTTACAGATCATGAAAGAAGCCAGAACAAGAAATATTACGGTTTCTCTTGATCTGAATTACAGAGCGTTGCTTTGGCAAAACCAGAATCCTCACAAAATTAAAGAGCTGATGCCTTTTGTGAACGTTCTTATGGGAAATATCTGGTCTGTTGGGCAGTTCCTGGATATTCCGGTTAAATATGAGCTTAACGGAAATTTCGATGATGAAAACCTTCTGAAACAGGCTGAAAAAACAGCATTGGAAATCAGGAAGCAATTTCCGGATGTGGAAAAAATTGCGAATACCTTCCGCTTTACAAACGGGGAACAGGTGAATTACTTTGCCACCTTATTTGCTGATGAACAGCTTTTGATTTCAGAAAAATATAATTCAGATACCATTAAAGAAAGAGTAGGAAGCGGTGATTCTTTCATGGCCGCTTTAATTCATGGAATTTTAAAAGGAAATCCTGATCAGCAGATCCTGGAAGATGCGACAAAAGTTGCTTTTAAAAAGCTTTTTGTAAAAGGAGATACCATTGATGAAAGCATTAATTTCGAAACATTATGAGTGAAATAGTACAAAAAATAAAAGAACAGAAAATCGTTCCGTTGTTTTATAACGAATCGTTTGAGGTCTCAAAAAATATCGTAAAAGCTTTATACGAAGCAGGAATCCGTGTGATAGAATATACCAACCGCGGTCATCAGGCATTGGAAAATTTCACTAAGCTGAAAGAAATTTCCCATACAGAATTTCCTGATCTTCTGTTAGGAATCGGGACGGTAAAAAACATACAGGAAATGGATGATTATGCTAACGCAAAAGCAGATTTCATCATTACACCGGTTATCAGTGAAGCATTGGTAAACCATGCTCTCGAAAAAAATCTCCTTCTGATTCCGGGCTGCTTTACCCCTTCTGATATCAATATCGCGCATCAGAATGGGTTAACACTGGTTAAAATATTTCCGGCTGATGCCTTAGGAAAGAACTACATCAAATCGGTACAGCCTGTTTTTCCGGGAATGAATTTTATGCCCACCGGAGGAATCCATGCTGAAACTGAAGATATCAGTGAATGGCTCAATGGAGGTGCCATAGCAGCAGGGCTGGGAAGCTCTCTAATCGGAAAAGATATTAATGAAGAAGAACTGACTCTGAAAACAAAAAAATTATTACAACAACTTAATCAATAACTCAATGCAGGCTCCTCAAAACCGCAATATAAGATGGTGGATGCTGTCCCTTGTCTTTCTCGCCACTACGATCAATTATCTTGACCGTCAGGTAATGGGTTTGCTGAAACCTGTGCTGGAAAAAGAATTCAGCTGGGATGAAAAAGATTACAGCTATATCGTTATGGCTTTTACCACGACATATGCCATCGGTTATATGGCGATGGGAAGGTTTATAGACAAGGTCGGAACCAAAATCGGGTATGCGGTTTCCCTTATTGTATGGAGTTTGGCCTCGATAGGACATGGTCTTGTCAAAAGTACCATCGGGTTTATCATTGCGAGAAGCACGTTGGGAATCAGTGAAGCAGGAAACTTTCCTGCTGCCATCAAATCAGTGGCTGAATGGTTTCCCAAAAAAGAAAGAGCACTGGCAACGGGAATTTTTAACTCAGGAGCAACGGTGGGAGCTATTTTGGCGCCGCTATTGGTTCCGTTCATTCTTGGGCATTACGGCTGGAGGCAGACTTTTGTGTGGATTGGAGCTTTGGGCATGATTTGGATTATCCTTTGGTGGAAATTTTATGCCGTACCGGAAAAAACAAAAAATCTCAGCAAGGAAGAACTGCAGTACATTAAAAGTGATCAGGCTGAAAAAGCAGAAGAGAAAACCAAAATTCCTTTATCGGAATTACTGAAATATAAAGTAACATGGTCATTTGCCATCGGTAAGATATTAACCGATCCTATCTGGTATTTCTTCATGTTCTGGCTGCCGGCCTATTTCTCGGATGTATTTAAAATGGATTTAACCAAACCATCGCTTCCGTTAATTATTATTTACAGCGGAACCACGATCGGAAGTATTGGTGGAGGATATCTCTCATCATTTCTGATCAAAAAAGGCTGGGACATCGGAAGAGCCAGAAGCATTACCATGTTATTGTTTGCTTTGATGGTAGTTCCGGTCATGTTCTCAAAATATGTAGATAATATGTGGATGATCACAATCATCATTGCCTTTGCAACAGCTGCACATCAAGGATGGGGAGCCAATCTTATGACTACGGTCGGAGATCAGTTACCCAACAATTATGTCAGTTCTGTCATTGGTTTTGGCGGAATGCTGGGCTCAGCGGCAGGAATCATTTTTCCCCTTTTTATCGGAATTGTTCTCGATGCCTTTAAAAAATCAGGAAATATCAACGGAGGCTACAATATTATATTTTTCATAGCCGGAATATCCTATGTTACAGCCTGGGGATTAATTAAAATAGTCAACCGGAAGAAAACCGCTTAAAATATATAACGATCGGTAAACGATTATAATGATAAATATAAATGCCATTTGCTGAGTATAACGCCTTGGCGAACCTTAAAAAGATAGTCGTTAAAAAATTTGCGGACTTAGCGTTAAAAAGAACAGCATCTATTCAAAAATATACATTTTAAAAACTATAAAAAAAGAATAACAATGAAACAGAATATAATGAATTTAGCTTTTTTCAGGAATAAAACGAATATCCTTGCAGCAGCAGCTTTGCTCTCGGTGACTACTATTTCTGCCCAGACTTTCTCAGACTTCAATTACCGTGGAAACGATAAAATATACAATGATAACCCTCTTAAACCAGACGAATTTTATTCCCCGATTCTTCAGGGCTGTTATCCCGATCCCAGTATTACCAGAAAAGGCGAAGATTACTATCTCGTAAACTCTTCATTTTCAATGTTTCCGGGAGTTCCTATTTTTACTTCTAAAGATCTTGTGAACTGGAAACAGGTAGGGCACGTTTTGGACAGACCTTCACAGCTTAAGGTTGAAAATTCAGGCGTTTCCCATGGAATTTATGCCCCGGACATCAAATACAATCAGCACAACGATACTTTTTATATGATCACTACCCAGTTTGCAGGTGGTATTGGAAATATGGTCGTAAAAACCAAAGATCCAGCAAAAGGATGGAGCGAAGTGCAGAAACTCAATTTTGAAGGTATTGATCCTGCTATTTTCTTTGATGATGATGGAAAAGCATATATCGTTCATAATGATGCTCCACCACAAGGTAGCGAGCAGTACAACGGCCACCGTGTGATTAAGATGTGGGATTATGATCTCGAAAAAGACCAGGTAGTTCCGGGTTCGGATAAAATTATTGTAAACGGAGGGGTAGACCTTTCCCAAAAACCCATCTGGATTGAAGGGCCTCATATTTACAAAAAGAATGGCAAATATTACCTGATGTGTGCAGAAGGAGGAACCGGTGGTAATCACAGTGAAGTTATTTTTATGTCCGATTCTCCCAAAGGACCTTACGTTCCAGCTGATAATAATCCGATTCTGACGCAGCGCTATTTCCCAAAAGACCGAAAAGAAAAAGTAGACTGGGCAGGTCATGCAGATCTGGTAGAAACACCGGAAGGCCAATATTATGGAGTATTTTTAGCAATTCGTTCGAATGTCAGCAATCGTGTTAACAAAGGCCGTGAAACTTTTATTCTTCCTGTAGACTGGAGCGGAACGTATCCTGTGTTTCAAAATGGCCTGGTTCCGATGAAACCAAAATTGAAAATGCCACAAGGTGTTCAGAATCAAACCGGACAAACCGGATTTTTCCCGAACGGCAACTTTACATACAACGATAAACTAACCGATAAAAACCTCGATTTCCGTTGGATTGCCATGCGTGGTCCTCGTGAAAACTTCATTACTGCAACAAAAAATGGTGTAAAAGTGAATCCAATGGAAACGAACATCAAAGCGTTGGCTCCGATTTCATCTTTGTTCCACAGATTACAGCACGAAGACTTCGAAACTTCCGTAACCCTGGACTATAAACCAAAATCGCAAAAAGAATTGGCTGGAATTACCCTCTACCAAAGCGAAACATTCAATTATGTTTTCGGAATCACGAAAAAAGATAAAGATTTCTACATCGTATTGGAAAGAACAGAAAAAGGCCAATCAAAGCTGATCGCCAGCGAGAAAATTTCATTATCCAAACCGGTTAAACTGCAGGTTGTTGCCGATAAAGATGAACATAGCTTTAATTATTCACTGGATGGCACGAATTATAAAAATTTGGGAGGACCGGTTTCAGGAGATATTCTTTCTACTGATGTAGCGGGAGGCTTTACAGGAAGCCTTATCGGGCTTTACAGTACATCTTCCAATGATATTGTACCGAATTAAGTTAGTATTAGCAATGTCACACTGAGCTTGTCGAAGTGTTCCTTTTAAGATTGTAAAGAATTAAATCGAACCAAAATATCAAAACCTTGAAAATCAAAAAATCTTATATAGTTTCTTTATTGGGATTTATCGGGCTGAATCTTCTTTCAGCCCAGGTAAATCCTTCCGGAAAACAGAGTACTGCATTTACCAATCCCATCATCTGGGCAGATGCACCGGATTTATCCATTACCAGAAACGGAAACGATTTTTACCTGATCAGTACCACCATGCATCTGATGCCGGGAGCTCCGGTAATGCATTCCAGGGATTTGGTACATTGGGAAATGTCTGGTTATGTTTTCGATACTTTGAATGACAACTCGAAATATGATTTATTGAACGGAACCGTTTACGGCAGAGGTCAATGGGCTTCTTCAATCCGTTATCATAAAGGGAAATATTATGTTTTGTTTTCTCCGAATGATGAACCTTTCAAATCTTATTTCTATGTAACTGATCATCCTGAAAAAGGAAAATGGAAGCTGATCACCAGAACACGGCATTTTCATGATGCTTCACTGTTTTTTGATGACGATAACAGAATATATGTTTTCACTTCCAACAAAGTTTTTGAGCTGAGCCCCGATTTTAAAGAAGTGATCGGAAATCCGGATGGAACTGAGGTATTTCAGAAAGATGCCTCGGAAACCGGGCTTCTGGAGGGAAACCAGATCATCAAAAGAAACGGGAAATATTATATGATGATGATATCCTGGCCCAAAAACGGAAAACGCCGCCAGGTCGTCTACAGAGCTGATAAAGTGACAGGTCCTTACGAGAAAAAAGTCGTTTTGGAAGACAATTTTTTAGGGTTCTCTTACGCAGGTCAGGGCGCTTTGATTGATGATAAAAACGGAAACTGGTATTCTCTTATTTTTCAGGACAGAAATGGAGTAGGACGTGTTCCGTTGCTGCTTCCCGTACAATGGGAAAACGACTGGCCGGTATTGGGAGATAACGGAAAAGTTCCTTTGAAAGGAGAAGTTCCGCTTCCGCTATTCAAAGCAAAAAATCATTTGGTGGAAAGCGATGAGTTCTCTGATAAAACAATGAAAATCCAGTGGCAATGGAATCATAATCCGGTGAATGAAGCCTGGTCTTTATCTGAAAGAAAAGGCTTTCTGAGGCTGAAAACCAGCAGGGTGGTAGACAATCTATACGCGGCACCCAATACCTTGACCCAGAGAATGGAAGGCCCAACTTCTTCAGCAGTTGTCGCAATGGATCTTAAAGGAATGAAAGATGGAGATGTAGCAGGTTTTAGTGCCTTCAACGGGGATTCCGGGATTTTGTCAGTAGTGAAGGAAGGTGAAGAAAAATTCATTGTTTTTTCAACCAACGAAGTGAGCCTGGACAATAAAACAAAAGCCATTACTGGAGTTAAAAAAGAAGAAAAAAAACGGATTCCTCTTAATTCTGATAAGATTTTCCTCCGTATCGATGCTGATTTTAACCTCGGGAAAGATCTTGCAGACTTTTATTACAGTACTGATCAGAAGAACTGGACGGAAATGGCAAAAGATTACAAAATGATCTTTGATTACCGTAGATTTTTTATGGGATCAAAATTCGCAATTTTCAATTATGCCACTAAAAATACCGGAGGCTTCGTAGATGTGGATTTTTTCAGAGTCACTGAAGCCGGAAAATAAGAATCAAAAGCAGAGAAAAATCTGTTGTAAACAGTAAGTAAAATATACGCTATTATTTTTTTATCTGAAATAATAAGTGTGAAAAATACAAATAAAAATCATGAATAAATCAGTTATATGGGCTTTAGGATTTGTTTTGTCGGGAATGTTTGTTTCCGCACAAACTTTTGATCAACAGGCGCCGCAGGGTTTCGATGTGGAAAATGCTGCTATTTCTCACGGAAAAATTGACACGATTCAATATCCGTCAAAAACCGTTGGAACAACAAGAAAAGCTTTGATTTACACACCACCGGGTTTCAAAAAAAGTGAAAAATATCCCGTTCTTTATCTTCTCCACGGAATTGGCGGGGATGAAAAAGAGTGGTTCAATCAGGGAAAACCCAATATTATTCTCGATAATCTGTATGCACAGGGAAAACTGCAGCCGATGATTGTTGTACTTCCCAACGGCCGTGCAATGAAGGATGACAGAGCGACAGGAAATATAATGGCTCAGGATAAAGTGGAAGCTTTTGCAACTTTTGAAAAAGATTTACTGAATGACCTGATCCCGTTTGTAGAGAAAAAATATCCGGTTAAAAAAGACCGTGAAAACCGTGCTTTGGCAGGGTTGTCAATGGGGGGCGGACAGACACAGAATTTTGCTTTCGGAAACATTGATAAGTTTGCCTGGCTGGGTGCATTTTCTTCTGCACCCAATACAAAAGAGCCCAATAAGCTTTTACCCAATCCACAGGATGCGTTAAAGATGAAGCTGATTTTTATTTCCTGCGGTGATGCAGACGGGCTGATGCCTTTCAGCAAGAGAACCAGTGATTATCTGAGAAAAAATAAAATCTCTCATATCTTTTATATAGAACCAGGCGGCCATGATTTTAAGGTTTGGAAAAATGATTTGTACATCTTTTCACAGCTGTTGTTCAAGCCTGTTGACAAAACTAAGTTTGAAGGATTTACCGTTTTCGGAACTCCTGCAGCAACCAATATCAGAAATGCCCAGTATCCTCAGATCCTTCCCGACGGAAGAGTGATGTTCAAAGTGAAGGCACCGGAAGCGCAAAAAGTTCAGATCGATTTAGGAAAAAAATACGATCTGAAAAAAGATGCTGACGGCTTCTGGACAGGTACAACTGATCCGCAAAGCGGAAGCTTCCATTATTATTCACTTCTGATTGACGGGGTTGCGGTTGCTGACCCATCCAGCGAAACATTCTACGGAATGGGAAGGTATGCCAGTGGAATAGATATTCCTTTCGAAGGAGATGATTTCTATGCATTAAAAGACGTCCCTCATGGAGATATCCGTATTAAAAATTTCTATTCCAAAGTCACCAATTCCTGGAGAAGAGTTTTTATTTACACGCCACCGGGTTACGACCAGAATCCTGCTGAATCTTATCCTGCACTGTATATGTTACATGGCGGAGGTGAGGATGAAAGCGGCTGGGCTAACCAGGGCAAAACCAATCTGATTCTGGATAATCTGATCGCAGAAGGAAAAGCAAAAAAAATGGTCATCATTATGCCGGATGCGAATATCGGGCAGGGCGGAATCCGGAACTTTGGAGAACGTAATCTTCAGATGTTTGAAAAAGAGCTGAAAGAATCCATCATTCCGTTTGCCGAATCTAATTACAGGATAAAAAAAGGTAAAGAAAACCGTGCTTTGGCAGGACTTTCCATGGGTGGAATTTATACGCTGTATGCCGGAATTCAGAATTCTGAGATGTTTTCCGGTTTGGGAGTTTTCAGCTCAGGATATATGTTGCCGATGCTTCAGGATGTTGCCGATAAACAGTACAAATTTTTAAATGAAAATAAATCTGCTTTTTCATCCAACATCAGAAATTTCTGGATTTCAATGGGTGGAAAAGATGATATTGCTTATGAAAACGGTCAGAAAATGCTGAAAGAACTGGATAAAACCGGAATTAAATATACGTACACAGATTATCCGGGAGGCCACACATGGTCGGTTTGGAGAAATAGTCTGCATCAGTTTGCCCAGGTACTTTTTAAATAAAGATTTTAAGTTAATGACATAAAGAAAATAATTCAAATCTGAAATAAAATGAGCTTTACAAAGATGAACATCAAAACTTCCATTATTACGATCATCATGTTTTCCGGAATGGTAAATGTCAGTGCACAGTCTTATCAGAAAACAGATTCAGGATTGAAGTTTTCTGCTGATCATATGAATGTTGAAGTGAAATTTTATGGAGAAAATACGATCAGGATTATTAAATATCCCGCAGGCAGATTATTTGTCAAAAATAGTTTGTCGGTCATTAAGCAGGAGCAGAAAATCAAATTCTCAGTTTCAGAAAAAAATAATGTTATTTCATTAAAAACAAATGACCTCCTGCTTTCTATTAATACTAAAAATGGAGTGATCACTTATACATTACCATCCGGAAAGGAGCTTTTGAAAGAAACCGCAAATGACTTCAAGCCATTCAATGATGCCGGAACGCAGACTTATTCTGTAAGACAGGATTTTCAGCTTGAAAAGGACGAGCCGATCTACGGTCTGGGAATTCTGCAAAATGAAAAAATGTCCCAGCGGAATACCGATGTAAAAATGATTCAGAATAATACCTGGGATTTTGTGCCTTTTTTCCAGTCTATAAAAGGATATGGTGTTTTTTGGGATAATTATTCACCAACACAATTTACCGATACACCTCAGAAAACCTCTTTCTCATCAGAAGTGGGAGATGGTATAGATTATTATTTTATCTATGGTAAAAATGCCGATGGAGTCGTTGCCGGAATGCGTGACCTTACAGGAAATGTACCCATGCTTCCTTTATGGACATATGGCTACTGGCAAAGCAAAGAACGTTACAAAAGCCAGGATGAACTGACAGAGCTGGTTAAAAAATACCGTGATCTGAAAGTTCCTTTAGACGGAATCATACAGGATTGGCAATACTGGGGAAACAATTATCAGTGGAACGCGATGGACTTCATCAGTCCCGATTTTCCGGATGCTAAAAAAATGGTACAGGAGATCCATGATATGAATGCCCATCTTTCGGTTTCCATCTGGTCATCATTCGGACCAATGACCAAACAGTACCGTGAAATGGATCCAAAGGGGATGCTTTTCAACATAAGTACCTGGCCGGAATCAGGCCGTGATGTCTGGCCTCCGGATATGAATTATCCTTCCGGTGTCCGTGTTTATGATGCGTATAATCCTGAAGCCAGAAATATATACTGGAAATACCTGAACAAAGGTATTTTCAGCCTGGGAGTGGATTCTTGGTGGATGGACTCAACAGAACCCGATCATCTCAGCCAGAAAGCGGAAGATCTGGATACTAAAACCTATCTTGGCTCATTCAGAAAAGTAAGAAACGCTTACCCGCTGATGACGGTAGGTGGTGTTTACGATCATCAGCGTGAAACCACCAGTGATAAAAGGGTTTTTATTTTAACAAGATCAGCGTTTGCAGGCCAGCAGAGATATGCGGCCAATACCTGGTCCGGCGATGTCAATTCTTCTTGGGAAACATTGCGCAAACAGGTACCGGCAGGATTGAATTTCAGTCTTACAGGAAATCCGAATTTCAACTCTGACATCGGCGGTTTCTTTGCTGGTACTTACAAAAGAAATGGAGGTTCAAAAAATCCAATGTTCCAGGAACTGTATGTCCGATGGCTGCAATATGGAACCTTTACACCAATGATGCGCTCTCATGGAACCGATGTTGCGAGGGAGATTTATCAGTTTGGAAATAAAGGAGATATTGTGTATGATGCGATAGAAAAATTCATCAGACTGCGTTACAGTATGTTACCGTATATCTATTCTGTTTCCCATGATGTTTCAAAAAACGGGTCAAGCTTTATGAGAGCCCTTTCCATGGACTTTCCTTCAGACAGAAAAACGTGGGATATGAATAACGAATATCTTTTTGGAAAATCATTGCTGGTGGCGCCGGTTCTCAATGCCCAATATACTCCTGAAAAGACAGTTAAAACCGATGAAAATGAAGGCTGGAATAAAACCGACAGCAATAAGGATAATTCCGTTTCAAATATAGATTTTACTCAAAACAAAAGCGTGAAAGTTTATCTTCCGAAAGGAACAGATTGGTTTGATTTCTGGACCAATGAAAAATACAGTGGAGGGAAAGAAATTCAGAAATCTGTTAATCTTCAGACTATTCCTTTGTATGTAAAAGCAGGAAGCATCATTCCGTTGGGGCCAGATGTACAATATGCAACGGAGAAAAAATGGGATCATCTTACGGTAAAAATCTATCCGGGAGCAGATGCAGATTTCGTTTTATATGAAGATGAGTTCGATAACTATAATTACGAAAAAGGATTCTATACAGAAATACCTTTTCACTGGAACGAAAAATCAAAAATACTCACGATAGGTGAGCGGAAAGGTAAATACAAAGGAATGATTGAGACAAGGAGTTTTAACCTGATTCTTCCTGATGGCCAGCAGAAATCGGTGAATTATGCTGGGAAAAAGATAAATGTAAGTTTGAAATAATATTAAAGTATTAATTATGAAGTTTTTAATTTTAATAATGATTTTAGGGTTTTTTCAGATTTCCTTCGCTCAAAATCCGATTATCCAAACCAAGTATACTGCAGATCCGGCCCCGATGGTTTACAACGATACGGTTTATCTTTATACGAGCCATGATGAGGACGATGCTTTCGGATTCAAAATGAAGGACTGGTTACTCTACACTTCTACAGATATGGTCAACTGGACAGACCACGGTGTAGTGGCTTCGCTCAAAGATTTTAAATGGGTAAATACCGACAACGGTGCCTGGGCACCACAGGTTGTCGAAAGAAACGGTAAATTCTATATGTATTGTCCAATGCCGAACAATATGGGGATTGGTGTTTTAGTGGCGGACAGTCCGTATGGTCCTTTTACCGATCCTATTGGCAAGCCTTTGATCAAAAATTCTCTGGATGATATCGATCCCACAGTTTTAATTGATGACGAGGGGCAGGCTTATCTGTACTGGGGAAATCCCAATCTTTGGTATGCTAAACTGAATGAAAATATGATATCTCTTGCAGGACCAATCACCAAAGACCCTTCGTTTGCGAAGGTAAAAGACCAGCCAGATCCTTTCAAGTATCAGGAAGGACCTTGGGTTTGGAAAAAAAATAACCATAATTATATGGCTTACGCATCAAAATGTTGCACGGAAGGGATTGGTTACGCCATGGCAAAATCACCTACCGGACCCTGGAATTATGGAGGCGTGATTATGGATGGCGACCAGAGATCCAGTGGAAATCATCCCGGTATTATAGATTTCAAAGGCAGATCTTATGTTTTCGGATTCAACCATATGCTTAGGATGCAGACCATGAGCAAGCATTACGAACGCCGGTCTGTCAGTGTCACAGAAATTACCTACAATGCAGATGGAACCATTCAGAAACTCCCTTTCTGGACTGCGGATGGCGCAAAAAGAGTGGGTACTTTGAATCCTTATAAAAAAGTTGAAGCAGAAACTATGGCTTACAGCGAAGGCCTGAAAACAGAAATGGTCACAGAATGGGAACGCAATCAACCCTATAACAGAGGCAAAAAAATCACAGACCGTATCATCGTTACCTCAATTAACAATGGTGATTATATTAAAATCCAGGGAGTAGATTTTTCCAAAGGCGTAAAATCTTTAGATGTGAATGTTGCATCTCTCTATGGAGGAAAAATAGAAGTACATTCAGATGCTCTTAATGGACCTGTGCTTGGCGTTGTTAACGTTACAGGAAAAGGAGAGGGCGACTTATATAAGACTATTAATACACCTCTGAAAAGTGTAAGGGGAATCCACGATTTATATTTTGTTTTTAAAGGAGAAAAAGACCTTTTCTATTTCGATTGGTGGAAATTTAATGAAAATTAAAGTTAAAATTCAGGAATATCAATAGAAATGGGCTTTAGCCCATTTTATACAGAAGTAGGTGATTGGTTTTAACCAAAACTTATTGTTATGAGTTACATTAATTATGAGTTAAAATTTTAAAAATGTTCAGATTTAAACTTTTTGTTCTCAGCTTTCTCATTGTAGGATGCTATTTAAATGCACAATCGACCGTTTGGTTAGACCAGTTGGATTTGAGCGTTGTAACACAGGGGCACGGAAAACCGGGCATCAATACTTCGGTGGACGGAAAACCTATAACCATTGCCGGCGAAGTTTTCAAAAGAGGCTTTGGAACCCACGCTGAAAGTTCTTTGTTGATTAGATTAAATGGCAAAGCAAAAAGCTTTACCGCAATGGTGGGAATGGATGATGAAATCAAAGGCCAGAATCCCGCTGCCGAATTTGAAATTTACGGCGACAACAAAAAACTTTGGTCAAGCGGGGTTATGAAATTAGGCGATAAAGCAAAGCCTGTTTCCGTTTTGCTAGAAGGTGTAAAACAATTAGAATTAGTCGTAACAGACGGTGGAAACGGACCTTATTATGACCACGCTGATTGGGCAGATGCTAAGTTTGAAACAGCAGATAGTGCAAAGCTGATAACATTTAACCCGATTTCATCAGTACCTTATATTTTGACGCCAAAACCTGCGGCTATTCCAAAAATTAATTCAGCAGGCGTTTACGGAGTTCGTCCTGGCTCACCTTTTTTGTTCAGGGTTGCAGCAACGGGTGACAGACCAATGACTTTTACGGCAAAAAATCTTCCGAAAGGTTTAACAATAGATTCACAGACCGGAATCATCACTGGAAAAATAGATTCTAAAGGAAGTTATGAAGTGACTTTGAATGCTAAAAATGCGAAAGGTTCAGTTTCAAAAAAATTAAAAATAGAAAGCGGAGACAGAATCGCTCTCACGCCAACAATGGGCTGGAATAGTTGGAACTGCTTCGGACATGAAGTTTCTGCCGATAAAGTGAAACGTGCAGCAGATGCTCTTATAAAGTCAGGACTAATCAATCACGGATGGAATTATATCAATATTGATGATTCCTGGCAGTATAACAGAGATGGAAAAGACCCTTCATTCCAGGGAAAAATGCGTGATGAAAACGGTTATATCCTAACCAATTCCAAATTTCCGGATATGAAAGGCCTTGCAGACTACGTGCATAACAATGGCTTGAAAATGGGAATTTATTCTTCCCCCGGTCCATGGACCTGTGGCGGATGTGCCGGAAGCTACGGTTACGAAAAACAGGATGCTGAAAGCTATACCAAATGGGGCGTTGATTACCTGAAATACGACTGGTGCAGTTATGGCGGAGTGATTGACGGGCTGCCGGATAATGATCCCAATAAAGTTCCTTCTCTTGCTTTTGAAGGTGGTGGGGATTTGGATAAAGGCGTTAAACCATTCAAACTGATGGGAAACCTTTTGAAACAGCAGCCGAGAGACATCGTGTACAACCTCTGCCAATACGGAATGGGTGATGTATGGAAGTGGGGTGATGAGGTCAATGCACAATCCTGGCGTACTACCAACGATATTACAGATACCTGGTCAAGCGTAAAGAATATTGCCCTTGCTCAGGACAAGGCAGCTCCTTTTGCGAAACCCGAAAACCGGAACGATCCGGATATGCTGGTTGTTGGCGTTGTCGGTTGGGGAAATCCACATCAGAGCCGGTTGAAGCCTGATGAACAGTATCTTCATATGAGTCTGTGGAGCATTTTTTCAGCCCCGTTGCTGATTGGCTGTGACCTTGAGAAACTTGATGATTTTACCTTAAACCTTCTGACGAATGACGAAGTTATTGCCGTCAATCAGGATGCTTTGGGAAAACAGGGTGTTTGTTTACAGACCATTGGTGAGCTCAGAATTTATGTCAAAGAGCTGGAAGACGGAGGAAAGGCAGTAGCTTTTGCCAATTTTGGAAGAGAAAAAGTGACGCTGCCATATAGAGATTTCAAAAAATTAGGGATTTCCGGTGTTCAGACGGTTCGTGACCTTTGGAGACAGAAGGATATTACAGAAATCAATACGGGCAAAAAAGGTCTTTCATTGGACATTCCGGCACATGGTGTTGCCTATTATAAATTCATTTCACTCAAATAATAAGATTAAGATATGAATTCACGAAACTTAAAATATATCACACTTTCTTTTCTGTTGGCAGGGATTGGTATTGCTGCACAGAATCCGGTTATTCAGACCCATTTTACACCAGATCCGGCTCCCATGGTCTATAAAGGGAAAATGTATGTTTATACAGGGGATGATCAGCCGGGATTTGATTTTTATACGATGACCAAATGGCGGGTGTATTCCACGGAAGATATGGTCAATTATACAGACCATGGTTCACCTATTTCTTTAGAGTCTTTCAGCTGGGCGCGAGACAGGGCCTGGGCAGCACAGTGTATTGAAAGAAACGGTAAATTCTACTGGTATATCTGTGTACAGACCGTTGACAACAATATGGCTATTGGGGTTGCGGTGTCTGACAGTCCTACCGGGCCTTTCAGAGATGCTTTGGGAAAACCTCTGATTTCAACCGGAACCTGGGATAATATTGACCCGACGGTTTTTACAGATGATGACGGACAAGCTTATCTGTATTGGGGAAACAGTAAATTATTCTATGTGAAGCTCAATAAAGATATGACTTCTTATCAGGGACAAATCACAGAAATTCCACAATCGGTGGAAGCTTTTGGTGGGCTGAGACGTCCCGGGAAAAGTGATGAAGTTCTACAAAAGCAGGAAAAATTTGATGATGTATATGTAGAAGGACCATGGCTTTACAAGCGAAACAATCAATATTATATGATGTACGCTGGAATGACCGGAAGAACAGAATGTTTATCCTATTCAACCAGCCCATCGCCAACCGGGCCGTGGAAATATCAGGGTAAAATAATGACCGACCAGCCTACTAACAGCTTTACCAACCATGGCGGAATTATCGATTTTAAGGGAAAGTCCTATTTGTTTTACCATACCGGATTATTGCCGGCCGGAGGAAGCTACGGACGCTCAACTGCTGTAGAAGAATTCAGATATAATGCTGACGGGACTGTTCCGAAGATCACAATGACCAAAGAAGGTGTAGCTCCGGCTGGAACCTTAAATCCATATCAGAGAACCGAAGCCGAAACTATGGCATGGTCGGAAAAATGCAGCACTTCCGAAAAGAGAAAAACCGGAGTGTATGTCTCCGATGCCAGAGCAGGAGGATATATCAGGGTCCGTTCGGTAGATTTTGGAAAAGGGGCTTCTGCATTTTCAGCTTCCGTTGCCGCAGGAATTGATGGCGGTATCCTGGAAGTACATCTGGATGATGTTAAAGGACCCAAAATAGCCCAGATTGAGGTTCCGAGAACCGGTGGCTGGGAAGAATTTAAAACGCTGACAACAAAAATTTCAGAATCCGTTTCCGGTGTTCACGATCTGTATTTTGTGTTCCAGGGAAAAAATATTACGGCAGGGAGAAAGCTGTTTAATTTCGATTACTGGAGCTTCCAGAAAAAATAAAACTGACTATGAAAAATACAATACAATATATACTGGGGCTTTGTCTGATAGGTTTTTCCGAAATTTTATCAGCGCAGAACCCTATTATTCAGACCAATTATACTGCAGACCCGGCACCAATGGTGTACAATGACAGGCTGTATGTATATACCACACACGATGAAGACGATTCTACCTGGTTTACCATGAACGAATGGAAAGTATATTCCACCAACGATATGGTGAACTGGACTGACCACGGGACAATTCTCTCGTATAAAGATTTCGACTGGGCGAAACGCGATGCCTGGGCCGCACAATGTGTAGAAAGAAACGGAAAGTTTTTTTTATACGTTCCGATGTGGTCCAAAACCAATAACAAAGGCGCTATAGGGGTTGCTGTTGGCGACAGTCCGTTGGGGCCTTTTCATGATCCGCTGGGAAAACCTCTTGTTCAGAGCGAATGGGGAGATATTGATCCAACCGTTTTTGTGGATGATGACGGACAGGCCCATATGTACTGGGGAAATCCTAAGCTTAAATACGTAAAGCTGAATGAAGATATGATCTCCTATTCCGGGAATATTACAGAAGTTCCGATGACCGAAGAATCATTTGGAAAAAGGGATGGCAAACCTAACCCGGAAAGACCTACAAAATACGAAGAAGGCCCATGGCTGTACAAAAGAAAAAACCTGTATTATCTTTTCTGGCCGGGCGGTCCGCTTCCTGAATTCATAGGATATTCTACAGGTAAAACAGCACAGGGCCCCTGGAAATATGGAGGAATTGTGATGCCTACAGAAGGGAAGTCATTCACCAATCATCCCGGTGTTATTGATTTCCGCGGGAAAACGTATTTCTTTTATCACAATGGGGCATTGCCGGGCGGAAGCGGGTTTACAAGATCGGTAAGTCTGGAAGAGCTTACATTCAATAAAGACGGTTCTATTTCGCCATTTAAAATGACTAATGGAATTACAAAAGCTATCGCAGCAGTTAATCCTTATTCATTCAATCAGGCAGAAATGATTGCTTGGTCAGAAAATGTAAAATCATATCAGAATAAAGAGGCTGGTGTTTTCATCAAAGCAAAGAAAAATGGAGCGTATACCAGTGTAAAGAATGTGGATTTCCGGAAAAAAGGAGCTAGTGCTTTCTCTGCAAGAGTAGGAACTACCCATAACAGTGAAGTAACAATGACCATTCATCTGGATGCTGTGAACGGACCGGTTGCCGCAACGGTAAAGGTTCCGATGACTGGTGGATATGACCGCTGGGAAACCGTAAAAGTTCAGATGGCTGAAAAAATTACCGGTATTCATGATCTGTACTTTGTATTCAATGGAAAAGCCTCAACAGATATTATGTATTTCGATTACTGGACCTTTCTTGAAAATAATTAATTATGAGAAAAAAAGTTTTATATATCGTATTCAGCCTGTTTCTGATCAGCAAAAGCTTTGCGCAGGTAGCAGAGATTTCAAGTCCGGATGGACACCTGAAGCTTCAGGTTTTTTCAGAAGAGGGAAAAGCCTTGTATAATGTTATCCTTCAGGGAAAAACAATGCTTGAAAAATCCCCGCTGGGTTTGGTAACCAATGAGTCCGACTTTTCAAAGAATCTGAAATTTTTGGACAGCAAAAAAGATATCATTTCTAAGAAATATACGAACGAAAAAATCAAAAAATCTGAGATTGATTACAAAGCCAATACTTTATCGGTTAATTTCATCAATGCAGACCAGCATCAGATCAGTATCGAATTTCAGGTCAGCAACAACAATATTGCTTTCCGTTACAATATTCCACCGATGAAAGAACGGCTGAGTGTTGTGATACAGTCAGAATCCACAGGATACAGATTTCCGTCACAGACCACTACTTTTCTTTCACCTATGATGAAGCCGATGACGGGATTTGCCCGCACAGCACCAAGTTATGAAAGTGGTTATAAAGCTGATGCTGAGCTGGGAATGCCATCCGATTATGGATACGTTTTCCCTGGCCTGTTCCATATTGGAAATGAGGGCTGGGTACTGATTTCCGAGACAGGAGTGAACAGTTCGTATTGTGCCTCACACCTTGAAACCACAGCAGAAAAAAGCCTTTACAAAGTCGCTTATCCGAACATTGCTGAAAATAACGGCTTCGGAAGTACCGGAGCTGCTGTTTCTCTTCCCGGAAAAACACCGTGGAGAACAATTACAGTAGGCAGCTCCCTGAAACCCATCGTAGAAACTACCATTCCTTTTGATGTGGTAGATCTGATGTATGAGCCGTCACAGGATTACCAGTTCGGAAAATCTACCTGGAGCTGGATTCTTTGGCAGGATAACAGTATGAACTACGATGATCAGGTGAAATTCATAGACCTTGCTGCTGCACTGAATTATCAGTTTATTCTTATGGATGCGCTTTGGGATAAAAATATTGGAAAAGAACGAATGAAAAACCTTATTCAATATGCAAAATCGAAAAACGTGGGAGTATTACTTTGGTACAATTCCAATGGGGCAGCCAATGACGCACCGATGGGACCGAGAAACAAAATGAGCTCATCCGTTGAACGGAAAAAAGAAATGAAATGGCTGAAAGAGACGGGCGTAAAAGGACTGAAAGTGGATTTCTTCGGAGGAGACAAACAGGAAACCATGCGTCTGTACGAAGATATTCTTTCCGACGCCAATGATTTTGGATTAACCATTATTTTCCATGGAGCTACTTTACCGAGAGGCTGGGAAGTAATGTACCCGAATTATGCAGGAAGTGAGGCCGTTCTTGCCTCAGAAATGCTCTATTTCTCAGAAGATGTACGGAAACAGGAAGCTTTTTTTGCCACACTTCATCCTTTCATCAGAAATACAGTGGGAAGTATGGAGTTTGGCGGAACTTTCCTCAACAAATATTTAACGAAATCCAACAAGGATAAAAATAAAAGACATACTACGGACGGCTTTCAACTTGCTACAGCAGTCCTGTTTCAGAATCCCGTTCAGATGTTTGGCATCATGCCGAATAATCTGACCGATGCTCCGGAATTTCAGCTCAGCTTCATGAAAGAAGTTCCGACACTTTGGGATGAGACAGTTTTCATAGACGGTTATCCCGGGAAATATGCTGTGGTTGCGAGAAGACATGCGGATCGATGGTATGTGGCAGGGGTAAATGCCGAAAAGCGATCCCAAAAACTGAAAATAAAACTTCCGATGTTCGCCGGGAAAAACTTGCAACTTATCAATGATGATGCAAAAGGAAATACATCAGAGAAAGAAGTGAAAGTAAATGCAAAAGGCGATTTTACGATTGAAATTCAGCCGAACGGAGGATTTGTAATAAGAAATTAGAGATTAATATAATAAAAACAGGAAAAATGCGCTTCAAAAACTTATATATCTTTATCATTTCGGGATTTTTGGTTTCCTGCTCTTCCTCACAGAGTCTGGAAAAGCAGTCTTCCAAAGACCAGTGGCTCACTACCTGGGCAACGGCTCCCCAATTGGTGGAACCTAAAAACCTTGCGCCGGAACCAGGGCTTTCGGGGAACACCCTGCGTCAGATTGTGCGTGTATCTGTAGGTGGGAAAAAACTGCGGTTACGTTTCTCCAACAAATATTCCATGGATAGCCTGGAGGTAAAAGCCGTTTCTATTGCCGTGCCGTCCGATAGCAGTAATGTGGATGCAACCAGCATCAGATCATTAACGTTTGAGAAGAAAAACAGTTTTAAAATTGCTCCCGGATCCGATATTTATTCTGATGAAGTGAACTTTAACCTGAAGCCTAATTCGCTGCTGGCCATTACCATTTCCTATACAAAAGTAACCCAATCTGTCACCGGACATCCGGGTTCAAGAACAACTTCTTTTATTGTAAAAGGTGAACAGGCCAATGCTGCAGTATTTAAAAATCCTTTAAAAACAGATCATTGGTATTCGCTTTTTAACATCGATGTAAAGACCGGTGAACCTTCGTATGCGGTGGCTATTATGGGGAATTCCATTACCGACGGAAGAGGATCAGGAACCAACAGGCAGAATCGCTGGCCGGATATTTTTTCTCAGCGGTTACTGGCAAATCCTTCAACCGGGAATGTAAGTGTCCTTAATTTCGGGATTGGTGGGAATTGTGTGGTGCGTGGCGGTTTGGGTCCTACAGCATTAGACCGTTTCGATTATAACATCCTCAATCAGCAGGGCGTAAAATGGCTGATCATTCTGGAAGGAGTGAATGATCTGGGAGGAACAAGAGATGCTGATGATGCCTCCAAAAGAATAGAAGAACTGATTGCCGCTTACCAGGTGATGATCAATAAGGCACATGCTAACGGAATCAAAGTGTACGGAGCAACAATTCTTCCTTTTGGAAAGTCGTTCTATGACAAACCTTTCCGTATCGAGGCCTGGAAAAAAGTAAATGACTGGATAAGAAACAGCGGAAAATTTGATGCCGTCATCGATTTTGCAAAACAAATGCAAAGTGAAAATCCGGAAGTCATCTTAAACGATATGCACGATCATGATTTTCTTCATCCCAATGAGGCCGGCTACAGGAGAATGGGAGAATTTGTGGATCTGAACTTATTTAAAAATTAAAATCAAAAAGATATAGTATGAATTTTACAAAAAACATTTCGCTGTTTCTTACGTTGTTGTTTATATTTTTTGTAAAAGCAACCGAACCATTTATTTCTTTTGCTAAGACAGAAAATTCGATGGTATTGAAAGAACGCAATTCAGGTTTGATGCTTTTTTCAGACAGTGATTCGGATAAAGGAATTCTGCGTGCCGTTGCGAATCTTCAATCTGATTTTCAAAAAGTAACCGGTGTCCAGCCAAATCTGGTTTCCCAAAACCCTGGAGTGAACGGAATGATCATCATTATTGGTGAAGCAGGTAAAAGCAAAACCATTGATAATTTAATTCGTCAAAAAAAGCTGGATGGAAAAGCATTAACAGGGAAAAGAGAAAAATATATCATTCAGAATGTCAGTAATCCATTTCCGGGCGTTTCTGAAGCCATTGTGATTGCAGGAAGTGATAAAAGAGGCACGATTTACGGGGTTTATGAAATGTCTCAGCAGATAGGTGTTTCACCATGGTATTATTGGGCAGATGTTCCGGTTGAGAAAAAAGAAAATGTATACTTTAAAAAAGGAATATATACTGATGGTGAGCCTGCTGTAGAGTATCGCGGTATTTTCCTTAACGATGAAGAACCTTCGTTGGGAGGCTGGGCAAGAGCAACTTTTGGCGGAATTAATTCTAAATTTTACGAAAAAGTTTTTGAGCTGATCCTGCGTCTTAAAGGAAATTACATCTGGCCGGCAATGTGGGGAAAAGCATTCTATGACGATGATGCTCTGAGCGGCCCTTTAGCAAATGAAATGGGTATTGTCATGGGAACTTCCCACCATGAACCTATGGCTTTGGCACAAACCGACTGGCACAGGTATATCAAAAAAAATAACCTCCCGAATGTCTGGGATTATGCTAAAAATGCAGAAGTTTTACAGAAATTCTGGAGATCCGGAATGGAGAGAAGCAAAAACTGGGAAAAACTCGTAACAGTAGGAATGCGCGGTGATGGTGATGAAGCGATGGGAGAGGGAACCAATATTTCCCTGCTGGAGAAAATTGTAAAAGATCAGCGTAAAATCATCGCAGATGTTACCGGAAAGAAAGCGGAGAAAACACCTCAAGTCTGGGCATTGTATAAAGAAGTTCAGGACTATTATGATAAAGGAATGCGGGTTCCGGATGATGTGATCCTGCTGTTCTGTGATGATAACTGGGGAAATGTAAGAAAGCTTCCGGACCTTTCAAAACCTTTGCATAAAGGAGGCTATGGAATCTATTACCATTTTGATTATGTAGGCGGCCCGAGAAATTCCAAATGGATCAACATAAGCCCCATCCAGAGAGTCTGGGAACAGATGAATCTTTCCTATGAACATAAAGTAGATAAGCTTTGGGTCGTGAATGTAGGAGATTTAAAACCGATGGAGTTTCCGATCGGTTTTTTCCTGGAAATGGCCTGGAATCCAAAGCAGTTTAATGCTAAAAACCTTTTGGAATATACTGAGAAATGGGCTGCTCAGCAGTTTGGTGAAAAACATGCCGGGGAAATTGCCCGGATGATTAACCTGTATTCCAAATACAACAGAAGAGTAACTCCTGAAACGCTTGACAGCAAAACATACAGCCTAGAGAATTACCATGAATTTGAAACGGTTTTAAATGATTACAGAGCATTGACCGTAGAAGCTTTACGGTTAAAAGAGCAGATTCCTGCAGAATATCAGGATGCGTATTATCAGTTGGTTCTGTATCCGATTGATGCATGCAGTAATTTATACGAAATGTACTATGCGGTGGCAAAAAACAGGGAACTGGCAGCAAAAAAAGATCCTGAAGCCAATTTCTACGCAGATAAAGTGAAGACATGTTTTGAAAGAAACGCTTATCTGGATAATCAATACAATAATGTGATTGCCGGAGGAAAATGGAAGCATATGATGGATCAGATGAGGATAGGATATAAAAGTTGGGCAGACGGAAAAGAAAATATAATGCCTGAAGTCACCTATATTTCTGAAGCTGAGGTTCCCAAAGAAAAAATATTTCAGGAGAAAAACGGCTATGTTTCCATTGAAGCAGAAAATTTTGCAAGAATGAGCAATTCTGAACGAATCCATTGGGGAGTGATTCCTGATTTTGGAAAAACAAAGTCGGGAGTGACAACCTTTCCGCAGAATGCATATCCTAAAAGCGATGAAAATATCTGGCTTGAATATGATATCAATTTTGAATCAAAAGGTGAGTTTGAAGTCCAGCTATTATTAGCCCCGACTTTAAATTTTAATCATAATAAAGGACTTCGCTATGAAATTTCTTTTGACAATGAAACTCCGCAAATTGTCAACTTCAATGGCCATTACAAAGGAGAATTGGGAAGATGGCAGTCAGAACATATTATTAAATCTGTTACAAAACATTCGGTTCAGCAGGCTGGAAAACATACATTACGTTTCAGAGTGCTGGAACCCGGTATTGTCCTTGAAAAACTCCTGATCAACACCGGAGGATTAAAACCCTCTTACCTGGGCGCTCCCGAAAGCGAAATGCTTTACTGAGTGGCCCAATACTCATCACAAACAACACTTTAATTATGAAACATTAATCTTAATTCACATTCCAATCTGAAATACAGTTCCCTCACAGAGAATGAAGAGAAAGAACAGCGAATGATTTTGTAAGCAACTTTATTTAACAGATCGCTGCCTGATATCATTCAGGGTATTTTCCTGACGGTTTTTGAAAATGAACCGTCTTGATGGGGAATCTATTGCCCTTACATTAATTGTCTTCAATCAAAATCACGACTATCTAAAACTAAACCATTATGAAAAAAATTTTAAAACTTCTCAGCATTCATTCTATATGTTTGCTTTTCAGCTGTCTGTTGCATGGGCAGCTTACTACGGTAAAAATTGATAAGAATACTGCTTATCAGAAAATAAGAGGATTCGGAGGATTTGTCTGCAGTCCCCAGTTTGCGTATAACCATATGTCTACATCAGAGATTCAGACGCTTTGGGGGGCTTCCAGTGAAGGCGGGTATAATATTATGAGATTATATATTCCCGAGAACAGCAGCAACTGGAGTTCTGTATTAACTACAGCACAACTCGCCAAATCTATGGGACTTACCATTTTTGCTTCGCCCTGGACCATGCCCGCAGCCTGGAAAACCAATAACCATGTAAATGCTGTTTATACTGACGCTAACGGAGTACAACAGATCGGATATTTAAAGCCGGAAAATTATCAGGATTATGCGCTTTATCTTAACAGCTTTGTTACCTATCTCCAGAACAATGGAGTAGATCTTGATTATATCTCCATTCAAAATGAACCGGATGAGATGGCACAGTATCAAGGATGCATCTGGACTCCTGCACAGATTACTAATTTTATCAAAAATTACGGACAGCTTATCAACTGTAAAGTGATTGCCCCGGAAAGTGTGGGATTTACGGATAATTTTGCCAGTGCTTTGCTGGATCCTACAGCAATGGCTAATTTTGAAGTGTATGGCGGGCATCAATATGGGCTTATGCAGTCTACTTACAAACAATTTCAGAATTATAACAAAGAAATCTGGCAGACAGAATATCTGATCAACTGGAACTCATCATCTACCCAGCCGGCAAGAGATTTCAGCTGGAATACCGATGCATTTACCTTTGCCAGCAGCGTCAACAATGCATTATTGGGTAATGTCAATGCTTGGATTCATTATTCTGCCAAACGTTATTATGGCTTAATGGGTGATGGAACTTACGGAACCCCTTCAGGTGTAATGACCAAAAGAGGCTATATTCTTTCTCATTATGCCAAATATACAACAGGCAAGACGAGAATAGAAGCCAAATGGGAAGACAAAACCGGAGCTTTACAAGGGTCTTCCTATATTTCCCAGGATGGGAATCAGATTGTTCTTATGGTCATCAATCCTTCTCAGAACACGTATAGCTTGAAGGTTGACTTGCCTTTTTACACAACTTCAGGAACAAAAGTATTGACCAATACACAATCCAATATGGTTACCACGCCTATTTCTTTGAGTACAGCAACATTCCGACCAACGGCTGATATCAGCCCTTCCAGTGTCATGACATTTGTTTTTAATAAAAGCGGCGACAGACCTGCTTCTCTGATGACAGGCGGAGATATTCATTATAATAAAATTGAAACACAAACTGCTACCAGTACAGCTTTTGGGACAGGATTCAATATCAGCAATACAACGGTGACGTTCTCTAATCCAAGCCCTCTTATCAGTAATAATATGACTGCGGCTAACGGATATCTTCAGCTTAATGACAGGTACAATAAACTGATCCTGCATGTAAACAGCTATACAACAGCGGGACAAAGCTATTCAGACAATACGACTTTATACTATATCAACAGTCAGGGCGTAACGAAATCATATAATTACGGCAAGATTAATTTTCCGCAGGGAGGAAACTTCGATATCACCTTAGATATTTCAAGACAGGTGCTTACAGACGGATGCAAAGGAATTTTAGGATTGAGAAATTCCAATTACAGCTCTGTGCTTACGATTAATCTGGGAGATGTTTATTTCAATGTAGGTAATGAAATTGCTTCTAAATTCGGAGGAACCTATTCTGCAAGCGACAGCTATCTGATGGATGCCCTGGAAAATGGCTACTACACTTCTGTAGACTTCAGAAATGCTGCAGGAGTTACTTCTTCCAATAACTGGCAGCCTATGAGTGCCAACTCTAACAGCATTTATTATGTGAATTCAAACGTAAGTTCATCTGCCAATAATGTGATCTCTGGTACTACATGCTCAAATCTTGTCCTTTCCGGTCAGGGTATGGATTTTCAGGTGCCGTTTAACTTCACAGCCAATACAGCTTCTTACAGCCGTACCTTTAATGGCTATGACGTCCTGATCTTACCATTCCAGGCTAATATACCTTCCGGAGTTACTGCTTATCTGATATCTCCGGATGCCAATAATATCAGTTGTACTGCAATTTCAAACGGAATCATTCCTGCAAACACTCCGGTAATCGTCAATGCGACAGGGAATATTACTTTCAGCGGCACAGGAAATGTTTCCACACCCAAAGCAATCACGATCAATCAGATGAACGGAGTTTACCAGGGCATCAAAGTTCCGGCGAATGCTTATGTACTGAAAACAGAAAACGGAGTAACAGGCTTCTATAAAGTAACTGCCGGAAGTGAGCCTGTAATAGGATCTTTCAAAGCATATCTTACAGAAGAAAATGCCTATTCAGCCAATGTTCTTCCTTTAAACTTCGGATCGTTAAGTGCCAGAAATATCTCTGCTGAAGCTAAAAAAGATGTTGTGAAAATATATCCTAATCCGGTAAAAGCAGACCTTTTCATTGATTCTGATTTGTCAGAAGGAGCTGCCACCATTTTTGATGCTAGAGGAAGTGTTATCAGAACCGGGTTGAAAATAAATACAGGGAAAAACCAAATTAATGTGGGAGATTTCCCGGCCGGTATTTACTTTATTGAGGTTACTCAAAAAAATAATACAATCGTAAAACAAAAATTCATCAAAGAGTAAATTGAATCCAAAGCCATCATGAGCATTGCTTATGGTGGCTTTATTTCAACAATTTGGTATGAAAACCAAAAGTAAGTAGGATTTATTCTTAATTTAAGTGTATTATTTACATTTATTTAAAATAGAACGTTATATTTGTTTTTCATTGCATTGTTGCTGAATAATACTGGCAATTTGTATAAAATAAGAATGAAAACATAATTATCCGTGAAAATCTGTAAATCAGTGGCTAAGAATTGTTAATCACAAAATCAACAGCCTTTTCCGGACTTTATTGAAACCATACTACCTATGAAAAGAATTGTATTAATCCTATGTGCAACACTGGCAGCCCCTTTATTTTTTGCCCAGAGCCATTATAAATACCCATTCAGAAACCCGGATCTTCCGGTTAATGAGAGAATAGAGAACCTTCTTTCTTTATTGACCACAGAAGAAAAGATAGGAATGATGATGGATAATTCCCAGGCAGTTCCCCGTCTGGAAATTCCTGCCTACGGATGGTGGAATGAAGCACTTCACGGAGTGGCAAGAGCAGGAACAGCCACAGTTTTTCCTCAGGCAATCGGGATGGCGGCCACATGGGATGTTCCGGAGCATTTGAAAACTTTTGAAATGATTTCTGATGAAGCACGGGCAAAATACAACAGATCTTTTGATGAAGCTCTGAAAACAGGACGATACGAAGGACTGACCTTCTGGACACCCAATATCAATATTTTCCGTGACCCAAGATGGGGAAGAGGCCAGGAAACCTACGGTGAAGACCCTTATCTGACCTCTGTTCTGGGGGTTGCAGCAGTAAAAGGTCTACAGGGAAACGACCCGAAATTTTTTAAAACCCACGCCTGCGCCAAACATTTTGCAGTACATAGCGGACCGGAATGGAACCGCCATTCCTACAATGCAGAAATTTCAAAAAGAGATCTGTATGAGACGTATCTTCCCGCTTTTAAAGCATTGGTTCAGGAAGGGAATGTAAGAGAAGTAATGTGTGGCTACAATGCTTTTGATGGGCAGCCATGTTGTGCTAACAATACTTTACTTACTGAAATTCTCCGTGGAAAATGGAAGTATGACGGAATGGTGGTCTCAGATTGCTGGGCACTGGCAGATTTCTTTCAGAAAAAATATCATGGTACCCATCCTGATGAGAAGACCACTGCAGCAGATGCCTTGAAACATTCCACGGATCTGGAATGCGGAGATACTTATAACAATCTGAATAAATCTCTTGCAAGCGGACTGATTACCGAAAAAGATATTGATGCGTCGATGCGCAGAATCCTGAAAGGGTGGTTTGAGCTGGGAATGCTTGATCCGAAATCTTCTGTTCACTGGAATACAATTCCGTATTCTGTAGTCGATTCTGAAGAACATAAAAAGCAGGCATTGAAAATGGCACAAAAATCAATTGTGCTGATGAAAAACGAAAAGAATGTGCTGCCTCTAAGCAGAAATATTAAAAAAATTGCCATTGTAGGCCCGAATGCTGATGACGGATTGATGCAGTTAGGAAACTATAACGGAACGCCTTCTTCCATTGTAACGATTTTAGACGGAATCAAAAGCAAATTTCCAAATACTGAAATTATCTACGAAAAAGGAAGCGAAGTCACAGATCCTTCTTCCAGAACGTCATTATACCAGAATTTTATCAGTCAGAAAAATGGTGCGAAAGGAATGAAAGTAGAGTTCTTCAATAACAATGAATTCAAAGGGCAGCCGGCCAATGTTTCCGTAAATCCCACCGCCATCAGCTACAACAGTTTTGGAGGAACCCAGCTTGCACCCAATGTAGGAAGAGAAAATACCTCAGCCATCATTTCAGGGATTTTTAAAAGTACCTATACAGGAGAGGTTGTGTTTTCTGCTTCCACTTCCGATGTCTATACCCTTTTCGTGGACGGAAAAGAAATTGCAACAAGAAAAGGTCCTGACGCAAGACATCCTTCAGAGTTTCCTGTAAAAATGGAGAAAGGAAAAGAATACCAGATAGAACTGCGTCATACACAAAAAGGAAAATATGTAAGCATCAGTTTTGAAGTGTATAGAAAAGACCCTGTTAATTTTGCTTCAGTAAGAGAAAAAGTGAAAAGTGCAGATGTCATTGTCTTTGCAGGTGGACTTTCTCCAAGTCTGGAAGGTGAAGAAATGATGGTGAATGCAGAAGGCTTCAGAGGAGGTGACAAAACTTCAATTGCCCTTCCTATAGTCCAGCGGGACCTGTTGGCGGAGCTTAGAAAAACAGGAAAACCTGTTGTTTTTGTTCTTTGTACCGGAAGTGCTCTGGGATTGGAACAGGATGAAAAAAATTATGATGTTTTGCTGAACGCCTGGTATGGTGGACAATCCGGAGGAACTGCTGTGGCAGATGTTTTGGCAGGAGATTATAACCCTTCCGGAAAATTACCCATTACTTTTTACAAAAACCTTGAACAGCTGGACAACGCCCTTTCAAAAACAAGCAAGCACGAAGGATTTGAAAATTATGATATGCAGGGAAGAACCTACCGTTATATGACGGAAAAACCTCTTTATCCGTTCGGGCATGGCCTGAGCTATTCAAAATTTGTTTATGGAGATTCAAAACTCAGCAAAAATACTATCAATACCAACGAAAATGTGACGATCACAATTCCGGTAACCAATGTTTCAGAAAGGGATGGCGAAGAAGTCGCTCAGGTCTATATCAAAAGAAATAATGATACCCAGGCACCGGTAAAAACGTTAAGGGCTTTTGAGAGGACTTTAATCAGATCTAAAGAAACAAAAAATATTCAGCTGACCCTCTCCAAAGATTCATTTGCCTTCTATGATGAAAAAGCAGATGATCTGGTTTCAAAACCCGGCGATTATACCATTTTTTATGGCGGAACTTCTGATGATGCCGTGTTGAAAAGCATTCCATTAACAGTAAAATAAAAATTGATTCAAGACAAATTGAGACATGCTTTAGTTTTCAAAATAACGATCTATGACAACCAAAAATAAAATATTTTCCATCGCGATTTCCCTCAGTGCTGCTTTTTTTTCGGCTCAGAATAATACGGTCCGTACTTTTAATCTGGATCTGAAAGAAACTCCGGCACCTGTTAAAATACAGCCCACCATGTACGGGATTTTCTTTGAAGACATCAATTTTGCCGCAGACGGCGGATTGTATGCTGAACTGATTAAAAACCGCAGCTTTGAATTTGACGAACCATTTACAGGCTGGAAACAGCCCAATACAAAAACACTTTCTCCTAATCTGGATTCGGGGTTTCTGACCATTTATTCCGACCCTGCCAAAACCAATAAAAATTATGCACGAATTACTGTTCTGAATGATAAAAATTATATTCTGGAAAATGAAGGATTCAGGGGAATAGGCCTTCATCAGGGAGAACAATATGATTTCAGCTTTGATCTGGAGAATGTTTCGGGAAATATTGCTGCGGTCAATGCAAGTCTTGTTGATGAAAATGGGAAGGAAATTTCTTCAGTTTCCACACTTATAAAAAGAAACGGATGGCAGAAGTATACAACAGTTTTCAAAGCACCACAAACTGTAGAAAAAGCAAAACTGCGGATTACATTTACCGGAAACGGCATCGTGAACATGGATATGATCTCACTTTTCCCACAAGACACCTGGAAAGGCAGAAAAGGAGGCTTACGAAAAGATCTGGTTCAGAAATTATATGATTTACAACCCGGTTTTTTGAGATTCCCAGGGGGCTGTATTGTAGAGGGAAGAACTTTGGCAGAAAGATATCAGTGGAAAAAAACAATTGGAAATGTGGCAGACCGCGAATATCTCATCAATAAATGGAGCACAGGATTTCCGCATCGTCTTACACCGGATTACGGACAGTCTTTCGGATTAGGTTTTTATGAATATTTCCAGCTTTCCGAAGATCTGGGCGCAGAACCTGTTCCTATTCTGAGCTGCGGAATGGCTTGCCAGTTCAATACCGCAGAACTGGTGAAAATGGAAGACCTTGATCCCTACGTTCAGGATGCCCTGGACCTGATTGAATTTGCCAACGGAGATTCCGGAACAAAATGGGGGAGAATCCGTACTGAAATGGGGCATCCAAAGCCTTTTAATTTAAAATTTATCGGAGTGGGAAATGAACAGTGGGGAGCGGATTATATTGAACGCTATAAAGTTTTTGAAAAAGTAATTCATACAAAATATCCTGACATAAAGATCATTTCCGGAAGCGGACCGTCACCTGACGGCGAATTCTTCGAGTATGGATGGAAAGAGTTGAAGCAGCTTAATGCGCAGATTGTAGATGAACATTATTACAATTCTCCCGAATGGTTCATGCAAAATGCAGGCAGATACGATAAGTATGACCGCTCCGGGCCAAAAGTTTTTGCCGGGGAGTATGCAGCCCAGTCTGTAGGCGTGGTAAAGCCTGATAATAAGAATAACTGGTTAACAGCCCTTTCAGAAGCTGCTTTTATGACCGGACTTGAAAGAAACGCAGATGTGGTCTATATGACTTCCTACGCACCGCTTTTTGCCCATGCTGACGGCTGGCAGTGGACGCCCGATCTCATCTGGTTCAATAATCTGAAATCCTACGCGACCCCGAATTATTATGTTCAGAAATTATTTTCCAACAATAAAGGAACGGATGTATTAAAAATAGAACATAACGGAAAAGCGGTATCCGGCCAGGAAAAATTATATGCTACAGCTGTCAAAGATGCCAAAAATAATGAGATCATTATTAAAATGGTCAATACTGATACTCAGGCTAAAACGGTAAATATCAAACCAGAAACTCTGAAAATCGGTAAAAAAGTAACCAAAATTCTTCTGTCTGCCCCGCAGTTTTCCAGTGAAAATAATTTCGATGCTGAACCTGTGAAACCCAAAGAGGAGAATTCAGAAGCTAAAAAAGGTAAAATTTCAACAGAAATTCCGGCCAATTCTTTGGTTGTTTTAAAGGTAAAAACAATTTAAAAAACTGTTTTATAGTATGTTATAAAAAATAAGTGTGTTTTTTACATTTATTTAAAATAGAATCTTATATTTGTTTTTATCTCATCAGGAGAATTTAAAATCTCAATAATCAAAAACGTTTCACCACCATGAAAAAATATGTTATCGGGCTGGACTACGGTACAGATTCCGTACGGGCCGTCCTTATTGATACTGAAAACGGTTCCGAAATAACTTCTTCAGTCAGCTACTACCAGAGATGGAAGGAAGGCCGATTTTGTAATCCATCAGCCAACAGTTTCAGACAGCATCCTTCAGATCATATTGAAGGTCTGGAAAAAACGATTTCAGAAATAGTAAAAGAAAGCGGGATACCGGCAGAGCAGATCGTCAGTATTTGTATTGATACTACAGGCTCTTCACCGTTACCAGTAACAAGCGACGGAATTGCCTTGGCACTGGTTCCGGGATTTGAGGAAAACCCCAATGCCATGATGATTTTATGGAAAGACCACACTGCCATTCGTGAAGCCGAAGAAATCAATACCCTTGCGAGAAACTGGGGTGGTGAAGATTATACAAAATATGAAGGCGGTATTTACTCTTCAGAATGGTTCTGGGCCAAAATACTGCACATCAGCAGAGAAGATGCAAAAGTAAAAAATGCTGCGTACACCTGGATGGAGCACTGTGATTATCTGACCTATCTTTTATCAGATCATAAAGACCTGGCCACGTTCAAAAGAAGCCGTTGTGCTGCCGGTCACAAAGCCATGTGGCATGAATCATGGGACGGTCTGCCTTCCGAAGAATTCCTCAACAGGCTTGATCCTTCTCTCGGAACCCTCAGAGGAAGATTATACAGGGAAACCTATACTTCAGATGAAATTGCCGGCTATCTGAATGAAGAATGGGCCGCAAAAACAGGTCTTACCACCAAAACTATTATTACCGTAGGAACTTTTGATGCCCATTCAGGCGCTGTGGGAGCAAAGGTGGAAGAAAATACCCTGATCAGGATTATGGGAACTTCTACCTGCGATATTATGGTTGCCTCACAGGAAGCTATCGGGAATACAACCGTTAAAGGAATCTGCGGACAGGTTGACGGCTCCGTAATTCCAGGACTGATAGGACTTGAAGCAGGGCAGTCTGCCTTTGGAGATGTGCTGGCATGGTATAAAGATATCCTGATGTGGCCGGTTCACCAGGTGATGATGCAATCTGAAAGTATTTCCGATGAGCAGAAAACAAAGCTTGCAGAAGAAATGGAGGCAGGACTTATCAGAAAATTAACCCTTGAAGCAGAAAAAATTCCTCTTTCAGATACTGTTCCGGTTGCATTGGACTGGGTAAACGGAAGGAGAACACCGGATGCAGACCAGGAACTTAAGGCAGCAATTAGTCAGCTTTCTCTGGGAACAAAAGCTCCTCATATTTTCAAAGCTTTGGTGAATGCCATTTGTTTCGGAGCTAAGAAGATCGTTGACCGTTTTGAGGAGGAAGGGGTGAAAATCAATAAAGTGATCGGAATCGGAGGAGTAGCAAGGAAATCACCGTTTATCATGCAGACACTCGCTAATGTTCTGGATATGCCAATTGTGGTTGCCGCTTCGGACCAGACTCCCGCATTAGGGGCTGCTGTTTATGCAGCTGTATCAGCAGGAATTTATCCGACCGTACAGGAAGCAAGCATGAAAATGGGCTCCGCATTTGAAGCGGAATATCAGCCGAAAGCGGAAGAAGTACAGCACTACAGAGAATTAATGCAGCAATACCAGAAGCTCGCTGATTTTGTAGAATACAATACCCAACTGAAAAACAACAGGAAAGAACTTCAGAACTCCTGATTTTCCATTTTAACCTTTTGAATGATACTCAAAATGAATACCTATAAAGAACTCCAAAGAGAATGTTATGAAGCGAATATGCAGCTGGATGCCCTGAAGCTGGTGGTCTATACTTTCGGGAATGTAAGTGCTGTAGACCGTGATAAAGGCATTTTTGCCATTAAACCAAGCGGTGTCCCTTATGACATTTTAAAGCCGGAAGATATGGTGATTCTGGACTTTGATGCCAATGTCATTGAAGGCAGGCTCAGACCTTCTTCCGATACCAAGACCCATGCTTACCTGTACAAAAACTGGGAAAATATCGGTGGAATTTCCCACACGCATGCCATCTATTCCGTGGCGTGGGCACAGGCACAATTGGATATCCCTGTTTTCGGGACAACCCATGCAGATCATCTTACGACGGATATTCCCTGCGCTCCGCCTATGCGGGATGAACTGATTGAAGGAAACTACGAATACAATACAGGAATACAGATTCTGGAATGCTTTAAAGAAAAACAGCTCTCTCCGGAAGAAGTAGAAATGGTTCTTATCGGCAATCACGGTCCGTTTACCTGGGGTAAGAATGCTGAGAAAGCGGTCTACAACAGCAAAGTACTGGAAACCATTGCCGAAATGGCTTATCTCACCAGACAGATCAATCCTGATGCAGAACGTCTGAAAGACTCACTCATCAAAAAACATTATGAACGTAAACACGGCAAGAATGCTTATTACGGACAGGAATTTAAACACTAAACATTTCAAGATAAACAACTATTAACGATCAACAAAACTATGTTAACACCTCTCAATACCAAAGAAGTCTGGTTCATCACAGGAAGTCAGCATTTATACGGACCAGAAACACTGGCACAGGTAGCAGAACACTCACAGAAAATTGTGGCAGAACTTGAAAAATCTTCTTTCATCCCGGTAAAAGTTATTGTAAAGCCAACGGTAAAAACTACCGAAGAGATATTTGAAACCATTGTAGCAGCCAATCATGCAGAAAACTGTATAGGAGTAATTACGTGGATGCATACTTTTTCACCCGCTAAAATGTGGATCAGAGGGCTAAAAATTTTACAAAAGCCTCTTCTGCATCTGCATACCCAATTCAACAGAGATATTCCGTGGTCTACCATGGACATGGACTTTATGAACCTTAACCAGGCGGCTCATGGAGACCGTGAATTTGGTTTTATGGTAAGCAGGCTCCGAAAGAACAGAAAAGTCGTGGTAGGGCACTGGTCAGAAGAAAGAGTTCAGAAGCAAATTGGTGACTGGAGCCGTGTTGCTGCAGGCTGGGACGACTGGCAGGGAGCTAAATTTGCACGCTTTGGAGATAATATGAGATTTGTAGCCGTTACAGATGGAGATAAAGTGGAAGCTGAAACCCAGTTCGGCTTTTCAGTGAATACCTGGGGAATCGGTGATCTTGTAGGCGTTATCAATTCTGTAAGTGAGGGAGAAATAAAAAGCCTGATGGAAGAATATGAATCTTCTTATCACATGGCAGCATCTCTTTTGGAGGGAGGAGCCAACAGAAGTTCGCTGCACACCGCTGCAAAAATTGAATTAGGACTTGAGAAGTTTTTAAAAGACGGTGGATTTAAAGGATTCTCTGATACTTTTGAAGACCTTCACGGGCTGGAGCAGCTGCCGGGAATTGCCGTACAGAGACTGATGCAGAAAGGATACGGATTTGCAGGCGAAGGAGACTGGAAAACCGCAGCGCTCGTACGTGCCATGAAAACAATGGGGCAGGGCCTTGAAGGTGGAAATGCCTTTATGGAAGATTATACCTATCATTTAGACCCTTCCAATCCTTCTATTTTAGGCTCCCATATGCTGGAAGTAGATCCTGTGCTGGCCGCCGGAAAACCTTCGTGTGAGATCCATCCGTTGGGAATCGGAGGGAAAGCAGATCCCGTTCGTCTTGTTTTTAACTCCAGAGGAAATATTGATTCTCTTAATGCTGCCCTGATGGACTTTGGAAACCATTTCAGACTGCTAATCAACAAGACAAGAGCATTGGAAATTACAGAAGAGCTGCCAAAGCTTCCGGTAGCAAGAGTTTTATGGAAACCTCTTCCTGATTTATATACGGCCGCAGAAGCCTGGATACTGGCAGGAGGGGCACACCATACATGTTACAGTGAAAATATTTCGGCAGAACAGCTGGAAGATTTTGCTGAGATAGCAGGAATTGAATCATTAGTTATTGATGAAGATACCAGAATGCGTGATTTCAAAAATACACTTCGTTGGAATGAAATGTATTATCGTTAATTAATTGTAAAAAATATGTAAATAATTATGAAAAAAGCAACACATAATAGCATTTTTATTTTATTATTTTTAATTATTTTCGGCTGCGGAAAAGAAAATAACAAACAGGATATTTCAGGGAAAATGGAGAATGTTTATACTTCAGACTATGGAGTTACGCCTAAGGGCGATTCTATTAAAAAATACACATTAAGCAATAAAAACGGGATGAAAGTTGAGGTTATCAACTTCGGCGGAATTATCACTTCCTTAACCGCTCCGGACAGAAACGGGAAATATGAGGATGTAGTCCTTGGCTTTACAAAACCTGAAGGATATTTCGATGGTAATCCTTATTATTTCGGGGCTTTGATCGGAAGATACGGCAACAGAATTGCCAATGCAAAATTTACACTAGATGGCAAAACCTATGAAATCAACAAAAATGATGGTCCCAACAGCCTTCACGGAGGAAAAGAAGGGTTCCACACCAGATTCTGGAATATTGAAGTGGTAAAGGATGCAAAATTTCCAACATTGAAATTATCTTACACCAGTGCAGACGGTGAAGAAGGATATCCGGGGAAATTAACAACAACCGTTTTTTACACGCTTACAGACGATAATGCATTGGAAATTTCGTATGAAGCTGAAACAGATAAGCCTACTGTAGTGAATCTTACCCAGCATTCCTATTTTAACCTGTCAGGAAATTTTACTAAAACGATTACCGATCATGAACTACAGATTAATGCAGATCATTTTCTTCCGGTGAACGAAACCTTAATTCCTACGGGTGAGCAGAAAGCTGTAAAAGGAACTCCTTTTGATTTCACGGTTTCAAAACCGATTGGAAAAGATATCAGTGCAGACGATGATCAGCTGAAAAAAGGAAAAGGATATGACCATAACTGGATTTTGAATGGAAAAGGTTTGAGAAGTATCGCCAAAGTGTATCACCAGGGAACAGGAAGATTAATGGAAGTCTTCACAGATGAACCCGGTGTGCAGTTTTATTCCGGAAATTTTCTTGACGGAAAGTTTGATACCAAAACCGGAGGTAAAAATGAATTCAGAACAGGATTCTGCTTAGAGACACAACACTTCCCGGATTCACCGAACCAGCCTTCTTTTCCTTCTACAGAATTGAAGCCCGGACAGAAATACCAGTCGAAAACCATCTATAAATTCTCCGTAAAAAAGTAAACTATGGGAAAATTAGCAACTATTGATATCATCATATTCCTGATCTATTTTGTAGTGGTAGCTTCTTACGGATTATGGATCTATAAAAAGAAAAAGTCTGAATCTACAGGAAGTAAGGATTATTTCCTTGCGGAAGGATCTTTGACCTGGTGGGCGATCGGAGCCAGCTTAATTGCCTCCAATATCTCTGCTGAGCAGTTTATCGGAATGAGCGGTGAAGGTTTCTTTGTCGGAATCGCTGTTGCCGCTTACGAATGGATTGCTGCCGTTGCGCTGATCATCATTGCGGTCTGGTTTATTCCGATCTATCTTAAAAATAAGATCTATACCATGCCCCAGTTTCTGGAAAGAAGGTATAACAAATCTGTTTCACTCATCATGGCAGTATTCTGGCTGTTTCTGTATGTTATTGTGAATCTTACTTCCATCCTTTATCTTGGTGCTCTTGCCATCGATACTTTGCTGGGAGGAGAACATCTTCACGGCATTATGATCGGTCTTTTGCTTATGGCTCTTCTGATCGGTCTTGGAGGAATGAAAGTAATTGGATATACAGACGTTATACAGGTGGCAGTCCTTATTATCGGAGGTTTTGCAACAGTTTATATGGCGTTGCAGATTGTGGACCAGAGAATCAACGGAGCCGCTGTAGGAAATGCGTTGGCAGGATTCAATACCCTGATCAATGAGGCTCCGCAGCACTTTAAGCTGATTCTTCAAAAACCAACAACTACAACCACTACTTTGGCAATGCCTCAGAACCTTGAGGTACAGAAATATGTGGTATTACCGGGCCTGGCAATGTATTTTGCCGGTCAGTGGATTGTTAACCTGAACTATTGGGGATGCAATCAGTATATTACACAGAGAGCTTTGGGAGCAGATCTCAAAACGGCAAGAACAGGGATTCTGTTTGCAGGTTTTCTGAAATTATTCATGCCTGTAATTGTTATGCTTCCGGGAATTGCTGCTTATGTTTTATATTCCAAAGGACACCTTCCGGGATTCAACGGAGTGAAAGATGGGGCATACTCTGCAATATTAGGATTCTTACCAGTAGGATTAAAAGGATTGGCCATTGCAGCGTTGACAGCAGCGATTGTAGCTTCACTGGCAGGAAAAGTGAACAGTATCTCAACCATTTTTACCCTGGATATCTATAAGAAATACCTTAAAACAGATGCCACCGAAATTCAGATGGTGAGAACAGGCCGCTGGGTTATCATTATCGCAATGATGGCAGCACTGGCCTTTACCTGGACAGATGTTTTGGGAATTGGTGGTGAAGGAGGTTTCACATTTATCCAGAAATATACAGGCTTTATCAGTCCTGGAGTTTTTGCCATGTTCCTTTTGGGAATGTTCTGGAAAAGAACAACTGGTACAGCCGCTTTGGTAGGAGTGATTTTAGGGTTTGTCCTGGCCATTTTCTTCAACAGCTTTGCCGTTGAAATTTTCGGGAAAGAGACGTGGATGTATACAGCATTCACTTATGAAAAGCTGGAAAATGGGATGGTTCATACCATTACCGAAATTCCTTTCCTGATCAATATGGGATGGTCGTTTTTTATCACCATCATCGCCATGATCCTGATCAGTCTTGCAGGTCCGAAAATTAATCCTAAAGCCTTTGCCGTTGATGTAGCAATGTTTAAAGTAGACAACAGGACATTAGTTTTGATTGTGATGACACTGCTTTTACTGACCGCCTTGTATGTAAGGTTTTGGTAAGTGAATGGTCAATAGTGAATTCGTTTCACTTGTCAATTTTAAATTCATCATTGACTGCGAATCAAAATTGACTTTTTAAAAGTGAATGGTCAATAGTGAATTCGTTTCACTTGTCAATTTTAAATTCATCATTGACTGCGAATCAAAATTGACTTTTTAAAAGTGAATGGTCAATAGTGAATTCGTTTCACTTGTCAATTTTAAATTCATCATTGACTGCGAATCAAAATTGACTTTTTAAAAGTGAATGGTCAATAGTGAATTCGTTTCACTTGTCAATTTTAAATTCATCATTGACTGCGAATCAAAATTGACTTTTTAAAAGTGAATGGTCAATAGTGAATTCGTTTCACTGTCAATTTTAGAAATTCATCATTGACTGCGAAGCAAATTGACTTTTCACATAAAAATAGGATGCTGGAAAAAGCATCCTATTTTTTTATTTCAGAATTAATTATATGCACTTTATGCATCTGTATGGCACTTAGTTTAATCGTTTGATATTGTTTTTAAGACTATTCTATACGTAAGTTTTTGTAAACGTTGATTATATGAAAAAAGTGAAAGGTCAATAGTGAATTCGCTTTATTGTCAATTTTTAAAAATTCACCATTGACTTGCGAAGCAAAATTGACTTTTCACATACAATAAAAAAACAGGATGCTTAAAAAGCACCCTGTTTTTTTATTGATATCAGTTCATCCCAATATATTTGAACTTGAACAACTGACAGGACGTACCATAATAATCCCAAAGGTGTAAGTTTGAATTGCCATCCATGGTACAGTTGGGAATATCCCAGCCACGTGTAGGGTCCACCTTGGACAGGATTTTATAATAACCATTGGAGACAGCAACTACCTGCCAGGCTTGTGCATCATTACCATAGTTCTGCCAAAGTCTGATCGAAGTTCCCAGTGTATTGCTGTTACTGGCTAAGTCAATGCAGCGATTGGTTGCACTCGCTTTGGATACAAAACGCCAGTAACCATTGCCGGCGTCAATGGCAACCCAGCGCTGTGCAGCAGCACCATTCCTTGTCCATGGTCTTAACACTGCGCCATTGGCATCCTCTCCGGATTTTAGATCAACTACTTTATTGGCATCGGTCTGAAACTCGATTTCGTAAATGCCATTATTAACCAGGCTGCTGGTTGTATTACAGTTTCCAACAGGATAATTGGAGGATGCATATTGCTGGAACCACTGTTTAACTGGTGCGGCGCAGGCTTCCCAATCGTTGTTGTAGGCTGTTCCTGCATTAGGATCGCCTTTGTGGAGGAGATTATCCGGGGCAAGAACATTCCAGCTTACATTGCCTGACTGATCCACGATATATTTTAAATTGGCGCCAAATCCGCTTCCGCCTGCGATACCTGTTGTACCGATGCCGAAGGTACCATATCCCTGAGGTGCCCAGTCGGTCTCGGTAATGGCAATTGGTGCAATGTCTGCGATTGGTTTAACATTGATATTCCATGCATTCTGAAAGGCTTGATAGTTGCTGAGACCGCCCCAGTAAGCTGGATAGATATGAACAGCATAACCAATATTACCACCTGTAATCTGGTTATTGACATAGCCTTGGTAATGGGATTGCCATCCTGTGCCCGGTATCCAGCAAACATTATTGGCTCCATTGTTGCGAATAATGTTAACCAATGGCTGGAAGAAGTTTTTAAGTGCTGCAAAGTGCTCGTTTCCTGTCGATCCCCATGTGCCATTTGTACCCAGAATCTCAACAGGTTCGTTGGCTAATTCGAACATCACATTGTCAGCGTTCTTTAGCCCCGGATGTTGCGACAAAAAGGTCCATACGGTTTTAAGATAGCTATGATAGGCATCGTTCACAGCAATACGATTTGGACATACGCCTGGCGGACGTAGGATGACATACATTCCCAGGCTGCGGGCATGGTTGATCAGTGGGATTATCACCTGATCTGTATAAGTTACCAGGCGGTTATAATTGAATCTTGAGATATCGTTCTCTGGGATAGCCGGTCCGGGATCATTGGTCCAATACGGATCAATATGGAGGCGGATGTAATTGAGATACCAGCCATCAGCAGCACTGGTGAGCTTGTTCATGACAGCCTTATTATAGTTCAGTGCGCCCTGTACATTGTAATTATCCCAGGTACAGTAGCCGGAATTGGCGCCATACTGACAGCCATTGAACCAGGGGCTTGGAGTTATGGCGACACCATGTAAGACAACATTATTGTCACAGGGATCTTTAAGGTATCTGCCTCCGACATGCAGCATTGGTGTTGCTGCCAACGCTCTTGCACTAGTGCTGGCACTTAAGTTGGAGTCAGGGTCTTCTAGTAAATTTTTTTCATCCATCGTAGAACAGCTGGAAAGAATGATTAACAGAAAGGCCAGAAAAAGCCACATTTTGTTTGTTCTCATAATTTGATATATTTAAAGTTTGGTCTTATTTTTTAGCCGTCAATATTCTGATTCTTTATACTGCGCAGGAGTATTACGCAGATAAGTAAAACTTCTTAATTTTTATTAACGGTGGATTTGAATAAGGATTGATTTCAGATTACTAAACCGTTTAACCTGTTTGACCCTATATTTCCTTACCTAATTTTTCAATACTGGTTTCAGGTGGAATACTGGAATCATTTCTATTCAGTTTGCAATTGGAAAATCTTTTTCTCTCTTTTTTCTGGTTCCCACGAAGTTAAGTTCGGGGTTTGTGAAAATTTGAGTTGTTGTTAAATATGGTTATTAGTTTTGCATAAAAATACATATAACATTAAATATAAATCAATATTTTATTAAAAATTAACAAAAAATTACATATCATAAATAAGATTATAAGCCATATAATTATAATGCATTGTGTGGTAGGAGAAAAGAAAAAACCTTATCATAAATTTTTATTACGATCATTCTGAAAAAAGACAAAATAACTGTTTGTCCTGCTGGAAATTTCCGCCAGAAACACAAAAAAAATCTCACAAAAGTGAGATTTTAATAAGAGTATGCTGAATTTTCTATCATTCTAAATTGTTAATTTTCTGGAATACTTTTTCCAAAATTAAACAGGTTGGTCTATCAGATTTTAAACATAAATCCCTGTGAGATTTTTTTATTGTATTTTTTTTCGTCAAACCGGTAAAGAAAAGACCCTTTTCTGGATGAAGTCATATCCTTTTTATTCGTATTCACAAGGATATCCATACTGTTGATCTTGCTGGTAAAATTTCGCTTGTCAAATTTTTCATCAAAAATAGCTTCATAAAGATTCTGAAGATCTTTCATTGTGAACTTTTCAGGAAGAAGCTCAAATCCTATAGGTCCTGTGGAAGCTCTTCTCCTCAGCCTGGCTACAGCATCCTTTACCATTTCGTTATGATCGAAGATAAGATCAGGAGCTTTCTGTAGTTCCACCCATTCTGCACTGTACTGCTCATTGATCTGGATGTCTTTCTCAATATTGATCAGTGCATAATACGAGATAGACATGATTCTGGCTGTCGGCTCACGGTTAATTTCCGTATAACATTTGAGCTGTTCAAGATAAATGTTTTCAAGACCGGTCAATGTACACAGAACTCTGTTAGCCGCTTCATCAGAGGTTTCCTCACTGCCAACGAAGCCACCCATCAATGACCATTCGCCCATTTGAGGTTCAAAATTTCTTTTTACCAAAAGGATTTTAAGATTTTCGCCGTCAAAACCGAAAATGATACAGTCAACTGCAACAAGGTGTTTGGGATATTGGGAGTAATCCTCAGTCATCTTTTATATTTTACTACAAAGGTAAAGCTTTTATGAATATGATATTATATAAATGTGATTCATACACTTTTTAATCTGAATGATTTATTTCATTAAAATTATTCCTAACGGATATTTTGGGAGGTAAAACCTGTATCAAAACCGGAAAATATCACTGAAATCAGGTTAATCATACATGAATTGAATGTTAAAATTGTGTTAAAATTAAAAAGAAGATTAATAATAGTCAAGAAAAGGGACTTAACGTTAAAAATACGATAAGGTATTTGCTATATCTTTGAAATTTTTGCCAAAACATATCCTGAATTCATTTTCATAGGGAATCATATGGTTTTAAGGTTTTGTTTTACTGTAAATTAATTATCTTATTTTTTATGATAAGGTAGTGTGTTTTTTGTTGTTTTCAGGGCTTTATTGAAAGTTTTAAATGAAAAAATAAGTCAAACAGACTCAGGAAATGTTTCGTATATAGATTCTTTCTGTTATTTTAGAAATGTTGAATTAACATTTATCCATGACCCCAAAACTTTCGGTTATTTTATTGTGTTTTGCTTCATTTGCCTCAGCGCAGATGAATAAGAAAATTCATTATTTCCCTTTGGAAACTGTAAAGTTATCAGAGAGTGTTTTCAATAAAGCTATGATGGCAGACCGTCAATATCTCATGGCAATGGAACCTGACAGGCTGCTGGCTCCTTATCTTAAAGAAGCCGGGTTGAAACCCAGGGCAGATAATTATCCCAATTGGGAAAATACAGGACTGGACGGGCACATAGGAGGACATTATATTTCCGCATTATCCCTTATGTATGCTTCTACAGGAGATACTGCGATACAACAGAGAATTGATTATATGATCAGTGAGCTGGAACGGTGCCAGAAAACCTCTCCGGACGGATACATTTCAGGGATTCCCAACGGGAAAAAAATCTGGAAAGAAATAAAACAGGGAAATATTCGCGCTTCAGGCTTCGGTTTGAACGACCGATGGGTACCTTTATATAATATTCACAAACTGTACTCAGGGCTGCGCGATGCGTATTGGTATGCCAAAAATGAAAAAGCAAAGGCAATGCTTGTAAGGCTTACAGATTGGATGATGAATGAAGTGTCGGATCTTTCTGATGAACAGATACAGGATATGCTGCGCAGTGAACATGGAGGGCTCAACGAAGTTTTTGCAGATGTTTATGACATTACTCATGATAAAAAGTATCTGAAACTGGCTCACCGTTTTTCCCATCAGGCTATTCTTACACCGCTTTTATCAGGAGAAGATAAACTTACAGGACTGCATGCCAATACACAGATTCCAAAAGTAATCGGCTATAAACGTATTGCCGATCTTGAGAATAATACGTCCTGGAGTAATGCCGCTGATTTTTTCTGGCATAACGTTACAGAGAAAAGATCTTCAGTTATTGGTGGTAACAGTGTCAGTGAGCACTTTAACCCTGTCAATGATTTCAGCAGCATGATAAAAAGTATTGAAGGTCCGGAAACCTGCAATACCTACAATATGCTCAAGCTTACTAAAGAGCTTTATGCAACGCAGCCCGAATCATATTATATAGATTATTACGAAAAAGCATTATACAATCATATTCTTTCCACAGAAAATCATGATCAGGGAGGCTTTGTGTACTTTACGCCAATGCGTCCCGGACATTACCGTGTGTATTCACAGCCCCAGACCAGCTTCTGGTGCTGTGTAGGATCCGGAATGGAAAACCATGCCAAATATGGGGAAATGATTTATGCCTGGTCGGATAAGGATTTATTTGTAAACCTGTTTATTCCTTCCACATTGACATGGAAACAGCAAAAAGTAGTGCTCCGCCAGGTTAATAACTTCCCGGAAGTTCCTGAAACAACATTGATTTTCGATGCTGCAGGAAAATCAGAATTTGATGTAAAACTGAGATGCCCGGAATGGACGACACCTTCAGAAGTAAAAATTCTGATCAACGGAAAGCAGCAGAAAGCACAGCGTGGTTCTGACGGCTATTTTACACTGACCAAAAAATGGAAAAAAGGAGATGTCGTGAAAATGATTTTACCAATGCACCTTTCCGCAGAACAGATGCCTGACCGCTCCAGTTATTATGCATTTAAATACGGACCTGTGGTGCTTGCCGCAAAATACGGGACCGAAAACCAACAGGGACTCCTTGCGGACGATAGCAGAGGCGGCCATATTGCTCATGGTCCGCAGATCCCTTTAAACGAAATTCCCGTTATCCTCGGAAATTCTTCAGAAGTTGTCAGTCATGTTGCGCCTTCGAACAATAAACCGCTCAACTTTACCGTTACAGGTCTTTATCCGTCTGAAAAATTCGGGAAAGGTTTAGATCTTGTACCGTTTTACAGTATTCAGGCAGAAAGGTATATTCTGTACTGGCCACAGTCGGACAAAAATGGAATAGAAAATATACTGAAGCAAAGAGCAAAAGAAGAAGCAGAAACCAGAAAGCTGGATATGATCACCGCAGATAAGATCCAGCTGGGCGAACAGCAGCCAGAATCAGATCATTTTATAGAAAGCAAAGACTCTGGTACAGGATATATGGAAGACCGCCATTTCCGTGATGCCAAAGGCTGGTTCAGTTATCGGATGAAAAATACCGGAAAAAATGCTTCATACCTTTACCTGCTGTACTTTGATGCGAATACCAGCCGTACGCTGAATATTGAGATCAACGGTAAAAAAATCATTACCCAAAATCTGGAAGGAAAGTCAGGAAGTTTACCTCAATATCTGATTGTTCCGATTCCGGATTCAGAAAAGAATAAAGAAAATCTTAGTGTAAAATTCCTTGCAGATGAAAAACTCATGACCGCTAAAGTCATTGAAGTCCGGTTACTGACAGAAAATTACGAAAAGAAATAAAGCTGAACCAACATTAAAAACAGATTTTTCCATGAAGAACAGAACTCTATATTTATTATTTTTTCTTGCAGCTATTTGCAGTTTTCATGCAAAGGTAAGGCTTCCGGCATTGGTTTCAGACGGAATGATCCTTCAGAGAAATCAGGATCTTAAAATCTGGGGATATGCCGATGCAGGAGAAAAAATTACAATTAAGTTTATCAGTAAAACCTATAATGCCACAGCAGACCAAAGGGGAAACTGGTCTCTTATGCTTCCAAAGCTTAATGCCGGAGGTCCATATACCATGATGATTAATGAGATCACCCTTAAAGATATTCTCATTGGTGATGTATGGGTAGCCTCAGGACAATCCAATATGGAACTTCCGATGCGCAGGCTGACCCCTTTGTATGAAAATGAAATTAAAAACGCCAATAATCAGAATATAAGATTCTTCACTGTTCCGCAGAAATATAATTTTAAAGCTCCGCAAAATGATCTTGAAGGAGGGAAGTGGCAAAGTACCAATCCTCAGACTATTCTTGATTTTTCGGGAGTTGCTTATTTTTTTGCGAAAGAACTGAATGACAAAAACAAAGTTCCTGTAGGAATTATTCATACCAGTCTGGGAGGCTCTCCGGTTCAGGCCTGGATGGATGAAAAATCACTGAAAAAATATCCGGAATATCTCGCTGAAGCAGAAAAATGGAAAAACGATGACCTGATACAATCTACAGAATCCCAGGAAAGATTATTAAGCAAAGCATGGTATGCAGAGCTGGATCAGAGTGATATTGGTTTCAACCAGCACTGGGAAAAAGATAACGGAAATGATGCAGGATGGAAAACCATAATGCTGCCTGGATCATGGGAAGATCAGGAAGGCTCGTTTGACGGTTCGGTATGGTTCCGCAAAGAAATTATTCTTCCAAAAGGAGTGGATCAGAAAACGGCGTTTTTGAATCTGGGAAGAATAAAAGATGCCGATATTACTTACATCAACGGAATGAAAGTAGGCAATGTAACCTATGAATATCCGCCACGCTGGTATGACATTCCGAAAGGCGTTTTAAAAGAAGGAAAGAATACCATTACGGTTAGAGTTATCAATGGCAGCGGAAAAGGACAGTTTATTGCTGATAAGCCGTATTACCTGGAAATTGACGGACAAAAAATAGACCTTAAAGGCGAGTGGAAATATAAAATAGGAGCAAAAATGGAAAAAATGGCTCCCGGACAAACATTTATCCGCTGGAAGCCGGTAGGGCTTTACAATGCCATGATTAATCCGCTGATCAATTATAAAATCAAAGGATTTATCTGGTACCAGGGCGAAAGCAATACCGGAAAACCAAAAGAATATGGAGATTTATTGTCAACAATGATCTCAGACTGGCGTTCAAAATGGAATAAGAATGATCTGCCGTTCTTCATTGTGCAGCTGGCCAATTTCATGGAGAAAAAAGATGAACCGATTGAAAGCAACTGGGCTGAGCTGAGAGAACAGCAGAGACAGGTTTCTCTTAATGTTCCTTATTCAGGACTTGCGGTAGCGATTGATGTGGGAGAATGGAACGATATTCATCCGCTCAATAAAAAAACAGTGGGCGACAGGTTGGCTTTACAGGCCCTGAAAATCGGGGAAGGCAAAAAAATCATAGCTGACGGCCCCGTTTATCAGTCGATGAAAACAGAAGGCAATACCATTATTTTATCCTTTAAACCCGGAACAGACGATCTAATACAGGGAGAACTGAAAGGTTTTGCCATACAGCAGACAGACGGCCGCTACCAATGGGCAAAAGCAGAAGCAAAAGGAAATAAAGTTAGGGTATGGAATGATCAGGTCACCAATCCTGTCAATGTACGTTATGATTGGGCAGACAACCCAGACGGTAATCTTAAAAATAAAAGCGGACTTCCGGCTTCACCTTTTACAACAGAAAAAAATTAATTTAACATAGAAACCTTATTACAATCAATGGATCATCAGCCACAAAAAATATCGGTAATAGAAAAAGTAGGGTATAGCCTGGGAGATCTGGCAGCCAACCTTGTTTTTCAGACCTTAGTCACCTACCTGACCTATTTTTATACAGATATTTACGGACTCAAAGCAGAAGATGCTTCTGTTATCACCCTTACGGTAGGATTAATTGCCGGATTTGGTTTTAACCCGCTTATCGGAGCGCTGGCAGACCGTACAAGCTCACGATGGGGGAAATTCCGTCCATGGATTTTATTTACCGCTGTACCGCTTGGTATTGCAGCCCTGTTAGCCTTTAGCACGCCTCACTTTTCCTATCAGGGTAAAATGATTTATGCTGCGGTTACCTATTCATTATTATTGTTATTATACGCTTCCAATAACCTACCTTATGCTGCTCTGAGTGGCGTTATCACAGGAGATATGGGAGAAAGGAACAGTATTTCTTCGTACCGTTTTGTAGCTGTAATGTTTGCCCAGTTCTTTGTACAGGTATTTATGCTGCCTATCATTCTATATGTAGGACATGGAGATAAAGCACAGGGAATTGAGACCGTTATGACATGGTTGGCTGTGATTGGATCCATCATGCTTTTGATTACCTTTTTTACCACCAAAGAAAGAATCATTCCCAAACCGGAGCAGAAATCAAGTCTGAAAGAGGATTTAAAAGATTTATTTCAAAACAGACCATGGATTATTATGCTTACCGTGACCGCATTTATATTCATCACGCTGGCCATGAAAGGAGGATCTTATGTATATTATTTTAACAACTATGTAGATGAGAGTGCCCTGAAGAACTTTATTTCACCTATTACAGCATTTTTTAATTCTGCAGGGATGAATTTCTTTGGGGAAGACCCGAAATCTGCCGGGTTCGGATTATTTAATGCAGGAGGAATTGTCATGATGATTGTAGGCATTACTTTTTCTAAAAAACTGGCAGACAGATTTGGAAAAAGAGATACTTTTATTGCTTCATTATTCATATCTACATTATTCATCCTCGCTTTTATATTTTATCCTCCGAAAGCAGTGGGAATGATGTTCCTGTCACAGATTTTACACGGATTCTTTTATGGAATCAGCACACCGCTTTTGTGGGCAATGATTGCTGATGTGGCCGACTATTCGGAATGGAAGAATAACCGCAGGGCAACGGCTATTATCTTTTCTGCCATGATGGTAGGATTGAAAGTAGGTCTAAGCATTGGAAGCTCTCTGGTAGCTTTGATTATTGGAAAATACGGATACATTTCAGTACACGGGAGCGAGCAGGTGATTCAGCCTGAAACAGTGGCGGCAGGAGCCAAAATGCTTGTGAGCATATTCCCGTCCATTCCGTTTTTCATTGCCTGCGGACTGCTTTTATTTTACAAAATCAATAAAAAAATGGAAGTTCAGATTGAAAAAGATCTGGCTGAAAGAAGAAAATAAAAAAATTACTATGAAACGTATTTTAATTGGTTTGGCGGCTCTTACCGCTTCCGGGCTGTCGGCGCAGAAGTCTGACGGTACTTTAAAAAAAGCATTTCAGGATAAATTCTATATCGGAACTGCCATGAGCCTTCCCCAGATTGACGGGACAGATCAGAAGGCCGCAGTGATTATCAAAAAACAATTCAGCTCTGTTGTTGCGGAAAACTGTATGAAATCTATGTTCCTGCAGCCTCAGGAAGGAAAGTTCTTCTTTGATGACGCCGATAAATTTGTTGATTTCGGGATGAAAAACAATATGTTCATCATCGGACATACGTTAATCTGGCATTCACAGCTTCCAAAATGGTTTTTTTCAGATAAAAATGGAAAAGATGTTTCTCCGGAAGTGTTGAAAAAACGCATGAAAAACCACATAACAACGGTAGTTTCCCGTTACAAAGGGAAAGTAAAAGGATGGGATGTGGTGAATGAAGCCATTCTTGAAGACGGAACCTACAGGAAAAGTAAGTTTTACGAAATTCTGGGTGAAGATTTTATTCCTTTGGCATTTCATTATGCACAGGAAGCTGATCCCAATGCAGAATTATATTACAACGATTATAATGAATGGTATCCTGAAAAGGTAAAAACAGTCATTGCAATGGTTGAGAAACTTAAATCAAGAGGAATCCGTATTGATGGAGTAGGAATGCAGGCCCATGTCGGAATGGATAACCCTTCTATCGATGAATATGGAAAAGCAATTCTGGCCTATTCCAATGCCGGAGTTAAAGTCAATATTACGGAGCTGGAAATTAGTGCGCTGCCTTCTCCATGGGGCAGTTCTGCCAATATTTCAGATACCGTTGCCTACCAGAAAGAAATGAATCCTTACACCAAAGGACTTCCCAGGGAAGTAGAAACGAAATGGGAAAAACGTTATCTTGATTTCTTTGGCTTGTTCTTACAACATAAAGATAAAATAAGAAGGGTAACTTTATGGGGAGTAACCGACAAACAATCCTGGAAAAACGATTTCCCGGTAAAAGGAAGAACAGATTACCCGTTACTATTTGACAGAAAAGACCAGGAGAAACCTGTGGTACAAAAAATAATAAAACTGGCAGAGAAAAATTAAAATCAATAGAATTTTTACTTAATGAAAAAATCAAAATATTTATTTCCGGAAGATTATATGGCAGATCCTTCCGTTCATGTTTTTGAAGATAAAATCTATATCTATCCTTCCCACGACCGCGAAAGCGGAATTGAAGAAAACGATAACGGAGATCACTTCGATATGAATGATTACCATGTTTTCTCAATGGATGATGTGGACAGCGGAGAAATTAAAGATCATGGCGTGGTGCTTTCGGTAAAAGATATTCCATGGGCGGGAAGACAGCTTTGGGATTGTGATGTTGCCTTCAAAGACGGGAAGTATTATATGTACTTTCCCCTGAAAGACCAAAATGATATCTTCAGAATCGGTGTTGCAGTGAGTGATAAACCTTACGGACCTTTCATTCCTGAAAAACATCCGATGATGGGAAGTTACAGCATCGATCCCTGCATTTTTGAAGATAAAGGAAAATATTATATGTATTTTGGAGGGATCTGGGGTGGACAATTGCAGCGATACAGAGATAATAAAGCACTTGAATCTGCTATAATTCCAGAAAATAATGAACCCGCAATCCATTCAAAAGTGGCACTGCTGAGCGATGATATGCTTCAATTTGCGGAAGCTCCTAAAGACGTTGTCATCATCGATGAAAACGGAAAACCATTGCTTCATGGTGATAAGCACCGCTTTTTTGAAGCGTCATGGATGCATCAGTACAATGGCAAATATTATTTTTCTTATTCTACAGGAGACACCCACCTGATTTGCTATGCGACCGGGGATAATCCTTATGGTCCGTTTACGTTTCAGGGTGAAATTCTTACTCCGGTGGTTGGATGGACCACTCATCATAGTATTGTGGAATTCAAAGGGAAATGGTATCTGTTTTTCCATGATTCTGTTCCGAGTGGTGGTAAAACATGGCTGAGGAGTATGAAAGTGATTGAACTGGAATACGATCACGAAGGTAAAATCAAAACGATTGAAGGTCTTGATGACCAGTCATAGTCATCTTTAATAACTTAAAATTTTTCAATGCGATATCTGAGATTCAACATTCTATTTTTGCTGATATTTCCTTTGCTGGTTTTCGCGGAGGACGGAAGTCAGCTATGGCTTCGGTTTCCTGCAAAAAACGGAATATCGGCAGATAAAATTATTTCCAAAGGCAGCAGTCCAACCCTGAATATTGCCAGAAAAGAGCTGGGCAGCCACTGGCAGGGACAGACGGTGGAACTTCGTACCGAAAACAAAGAGAAAAACCTGAAAGACGGTTACAGGATTGTTTCCACGCCTGAAAAAATTGTTATTTCTGCGGGTAAAGAAATAGGACTGTTGTATGGAGTCTATCATATCTTACGATTGCAGCAGACAAAAGCCGATCTGTCCCATTTAAATACGATTGAAAAACCTTCATATGATGTAAGGATTCTGAATCATTGGGATAATCTGGACGGAAGCATTGAAAGAGGATACGCCGGAAGATCACTTTGGAAATGGGAAGATTTACCGGGTAAAATTTCTCCGCGCTACGAAGAATATGCAAGAGCAAATGCTTCCGTAGGAATCAATTCCGTTGTTTTGAATAATGTGAATGCATCGCCCAATATGCTTAGGGAAGATTATCTTAAAAAAGTAAGGGTTCTGGCTGATATTTTCAGGCCTTATGGCATCAGGGTATATCTTTCCGTCAATTTTTCTTCACCTAAAGTGCTGGGCGGATTACAGAACTCAGATCCATTGAATAAAGACGTACAGAAATGGTGGAAAGATAAAGCAGCTGAAATTTACAAGTTGATTCCTGATTTCGGTGGATTTTTGGTGAAAGCCAATTCCGAAGGCCAGCCTGGCCCTCAGGATTACGGAAGAACCCATGCAGACGGAGCCAATATGTTGGCTGATGCCTTAAAACCTTACAACGGAATCGTCATGTGGAGAGCCTTTGTATACAGTCCGAGCAAAGACGACAGAGCCAAACAGGCTTATCTGGAATTTGTACCTCTGGACGGTAAATTCAGGGATAATGTGATTATTCAGATCAAAAACGGACCTGTTGATTTTCAGCCCCGTGAAGCATTTAATCCACTTTTTGGAGCTTTAAGAAAAACTTCTGAAATGGTAGAATTTCAGATTACCCAGGAATATCTGGGCTTTTCAAACCATCTCGTTTTCCTGGCTCCATTATTCAAGGAAACATTGGACAGCGATACTTATTCTGACGGACAGGGATCCACGATTGCAAAAATTACAGACGGCACATTAAGACCTGCAAAATTGACAGCCATTTCAGCCGTTGCCAATATAGGGGAAGATACCAACTGGACCGGACATCATTTTGCACAGGCCAACTGGTATGCATTCGGGAGATTGGCATGGAATCATCAGCTGACCTCACAGCAGATTGCAGAGGAATGGATTAAAATGACATTCACAGACGATCAGAACTTTCTGAATCCGGTAAAAGAAATGATGCTTTCTTCCAGAGAAACTGCTGTGGATTATATGATGCCGTTAGGATTACACCATATCTTTGCAGGAGGCCATCACTACGGCCCTGAACCGTGGGGAGATTATAAAGGCGGAAGACCGGACTGGTCCCCTGTCTATTACCATCAGGCTGATGCTAAAGGGTTAGGTTTTGACAGAACAAAAACAGGAAGTAATGCGGTTTCACAGTATTTTACACCACTGAATGAAAGATACGGGAATATCTCAACCTGCCCGGAAAATCTTATCCTGTGGTTTCATCATGTTCCGTGGGATTATACAATGAAAGATGGAAAATCTTTGTGGGATGAGCTGTGCTATACCTATGATTCCGGGGTGAAGAAGGTAAGGGATTATCAGAAAACCTGGGATAGAATGGAACCTTATATTGATAAACAGAGATTTGCTGATGTTCAGTCAAAGCTTAAAATTCAATCTAAGGATGCGGTATGGTGGAAAGATGCCTGCCTGCTGTATTTCCAGACTTTTTCCAAAAAGCCGATTCCTTACGACACAGAACGTCCTGTTCATGAACTGGAAGATCTGAAAAAGATTAAACTGAACATGGGCCATCACAATTAAAAAATGAGGCAGCTCTTTTTCTGTTAGGAAATGGAGCTGCCTCAAAACAATAAACTGTAAGTAAAATTTTAATCCAAAATAATTGGAATGATCGATAGGTCAATCTATCTGTATATTCCGTTTTATCGGAGAGAAATTATTTTATTAAAAACATTTCCGTTTTCTTCTACCTGGATGATATACTGATCAGCAGTTTTAGGATCAAGATCAAAAGTGATATCTACCTTGCCGTCAGCATATTTTTTATTCGAAGTATAGTACGTTGTATTGGAAAGGTCATATACTGAAATGCTTACAGTACCTTTTACATCAGACATGTGAAGCTTGGCCATATGCCCGGAAATTGTATATTCAGGCTTATTCACAGCGCTTACAGGTGTTTTTTCCACCTCCATTACATTATCAGCATTAATTTTTATCTTGTATTTCTCTATCTTGGCTTCTGATTCTGCTACCAGATAATACGTTCCCGGTGTAAAGTTTTGAAAATCATAAGTCTTCATCACATGATCTCCATCTTTAAGATTTTCGGAAAATAGTTCATCATGTGCAGTGTTATAAACAAAAACAGAAACACTTTTAGCATTTGAAAGCTCAAAGTTCAGGGTTTTGTCTTGTACATTTCCAAAGGAAAGGGAAAAATCTCTATCCTTACTCATTACGTTTGCTGAGAACAATAAGGCTCCTGCAAAAAATACGGCTTTTAATAATGTGCTCATGGGTTAAGGCTTTTAGGATTAATACTGCAAAGCTATTGCAGCAATAATTCTCACGCTATAATTAAATTTTCATATTGATGTACTATATTAACCTTGTTTAATGATATTAATGTATTATTTGTTAATTTTGCATATGAAATTATTTGTATTTGTCCTATGAAACATGTAAATCCTTCTTTTGAGGCGGTAAGACCTACTATAGGAAGCAGTTTTACCAGTCTTAAATTTCTGACTAATGAGAATATAAAATCTCATGTCTGGCATTACCATCCTGAGGTTGAGCTTATTTTTGTATGCAAAGGCTCCGGGAAGAGACAGATCGGAAGCAGTATCACTTATTTTTCAGAAGGAGATCTTGTACTGATAGGAAGCAATCTTCCACATTGTGGACTGACCAATGAAAGTACGCATAATGAGTATGAAATGGTCATCCAGTTTAAGCCTGACTTTCTGGGAGAACCTGTTTGGGATATACCGGAGATGCAAAGGATTTCGGCTCTGCTGGAAAAGTCAAAGGCAGGAATCGTATTCGGGGAAGAGGTGAAGAAAACAATCGGGAAAGAGATTACGGAGATGCATCAAACTTCTTCACTGGACAAGCTGTGCAGGTTTCTGAAAATTTTGGATGAACTGTCTGTGACTCAGGATTACAGGATTTTAAATGCAGGAAAATATTACCTTCAGACGCAGGTTGAAGACAATGAAAGAATCAATCTTATTTTCAATTACGTTAAAGATCATTTTAAAGAAGCTATAACCCTCGAAGAAATGGCTGATCTTGCCAATATGAAAGTGCCGTCTTTCTGCCGTTATTTTAAAAAAATTACCAATAAGACCTTTACGCAGTTTGTTAACGAATACAGAATTACCCATGCCCTTAAGCTTCTGGCGGAACAGCCATTGAGTATCACAGAAGTTTGCTTTGAATCAGGGTTTAATAACTTCAGCTATTTTAACAGGACTTTTAAAGATTACATCCAAAAAAGCCCTTCTCAATACCGGAAAGAATTTAATTACTTTATCCAATAGTTTTATACGAAAATGCTGGCAAAGTCTCAGCGGGACATTACTTCGGAACAAAGTGCAGCTATATTAAGAAACCTTCCCACCATTCATTGCAAGAAAAAATAATAAATCAATATCTTTGAAAAGAATAAGCAAATGACGATTCTGTTGCAAACAGAATATTGTTTTTAAATAAAATTATGGAACAGATTAAATTAATTGTGACGGACATGGATGGGACGTTTCTCAATTCCAGCCATGAAATGAGCCCTGAGTTTGCAGAAGTTTATAAAGAACTGAAAAAAAGAAATATTGTATTTGTACCCGCAAGCGGAAGACAGATGCCGGGAATTACCCATTACTTCGTAGAAATAGAAAGTGAGATTGGTTTTATTGCTGAGAACGGAGGGTATGTTATCTATAAAGATCAGGAGCTTTTTGCCGATACACTGGAATACAAATATATTGTGGAAATCATCAAAGCTGTTCGTGAAATACCAGGCGCCAAAGCTGTATTATCTGCTAAAAAAATGGCTTATTATGAGACCGAAGATCAGCAGTTTGTAGATTTTTTCTCAAAGTATTATACCGAAAATATGAAAACGGATGATCTTACGGAAAAAATTGATGATACAGCTTTTAAAATAGCAGTCTATCATCCTGATGGTTCAGAAAAACACCTGTATCCGGCTCTTAAAAAATTTGAAGAATTCGGTCTTGAGGTAGTTATTTCAGGAGCGCATTGGCTGGATGTTATGAATAAGGATATCAATAAAGGGAATGCTCTGAAAATCTTACAGAAATCTTTGGGTATTTCTCCTGAAAATACAATGGCTTTCGGGGATTATATGAACGATATAGAAATGCTGAAGAATGCAAAATACTCTTACGCCATGAAAAATGCGCATCCCAATGTAAAGCAGATCGCTAATTTTGAAGCATGTACCAATGACAGCTTCGGGGTTCTGAAAACAATTAAAGATTATCTGCATGTGAATTGATATTTCCTAAAACGATACTACCAGAAACACTATTAAATATAAGGATATGAACAAACCAAGCGCAAGAAAACCCGCCAAACCCTGCTATGAGCATATTGGAGGAAAATTAGGGCAGCTTCTGCTGGAACAATTTGTAGAGAAGGGCTGGATTGCCAAGGATAATCCTGCCGAACGGCAATATTACATTACAGATAAAGGAACAGAAGAATTTACAAAACTCGGGATTGACCTTTCAAAAATAAAGGGTGAATAAAAAGTAAAAAATAGTGGAACTATAAAGTTTTGTTTTTCAATGTGTTCTATTGTCTTGAATAATACAAAGATGAACCCTTGAAAGGTTCATCTTTGTTGTTTAGAAAAGTATTGATACTTATGATCTGATAAATTCCAAAAGGTCTTTATTAATGGTTTGATGTTCCGTAGTCGGCATTCCGTGAGGGAATCCCGGATACGTGATCAGTTTTCCGTTCTTTAATAATTTAATTGATTTTAATGCTGCATTGGCAATAGGAACGATCTGGTCATCTTCGCCATGCATCACCAGGACAGGAATATCCACTGCTTTTAAATCTTCGGTTAAATCTGTTTCCGAAAAGGCTTTAATTCCGTCATAATGGGCTACAATTCCGCCCATTAATCCCTGTCTCCACCAGTTTCTCTGTACACCGTCTTTTACGTTCGCTCCTTCTCTGTTGTAGCCGTAGAAAGGAAAAGTCAGATCATAATAAAACTGGTTTCTGTTATTCATAGTCTGTTCCCTGATATTGTCGAAGACTTCCATCGGAACGCCGTCAGGATTGTTCTCACTTTTCACCATTACCGGTGGAATGGCACTGATCAGAACCGCTTTCTTAGCTCTTCCATTCGAGTATTTATTCACATAGCGGATTACTTCACCACCACCAGTTGAGTGCCCGATGTGTACAACATCTTTCAGATCTAAAAATTCAACCAGCTCAGCGGCATCAGAAGCGTATTGTTCAATAGTGTGATTATAGATATTCTGGCTGGAACGCCCGTGACCTCTTCTGTCGTGGGTAACCACCCTGTATCCTCTCTGTAAAAAGAAAATTACCTGTGCATCCCAGTCATCAGATGATAAAGGCCATCCGTGGTGAAACATCAGTACAGGTCCTTCTCCCTGATCTTTGTAAAAAATTTCTGTTCCGTCTTTTAATGTTAATGTGCTCATGTTGTTTATTTTTAATGTTATGAATTGATTTTGTTTAAATATTTTCTGATTAATAGGCTGTGTTTTCACGTACCAACTGGAAAAGATCTTCTGCACCGCCATTGAATTTATTTCCGTTAATGAAAAAAGAAGGAGTTCCGTTCACTCCGCTGACGATACCGCTTTCAAAGTCTGTATCTACTTTTTCTGCTAATTCCTTCTTATGAATATCAGCTTTGAATTGGGGAATATTTAATCCCAGTTTTTCTGCAAGCTTTAACGGAAGATCAGCATTCAGATATTCCTGGTTTTCATAAATAGCATCATGCATTTCCCAGAATTTTCCCTGCAAAGCTGCCGCTTCTGCTGCCAGCGCTGCTGTTCTTGCATACTGATGCATTTCTGACAGAGGAAAATTTCTAAATACAAATCTGATCTGATCTCCAAATTCCTTTAGTAACTCTTTAAGAACCGGATAGGCTGCTCCGCAGTAAGGACACTGATAATCCCCGTATTCTACAATGACTAAGCTGGCATCTGAGCTGCCCTGAGTGTGGTCAGCATTGCTGACTGATGGTTTAAGTGACATAATTATTTTGTGTTAAGGTTTTCTAATGCTTCTAAAATTCCGTCTGCACCAGGATTAATGGCGGTGGGAGAGAGGTAGCTCCATTCGATGATGCCGTCTTTATTGATGACAAAAAGGGCTCTGTTGCATTCTCCTTCTTCGTCATTGTAAACACCATATTTCCTGGCTGTTTCTCCCTTGGCTTCAAAGTCTGCAAGCAGTGGAAAGTGCAGGTTTCTGGATTGTGAAAATGCCAGGTGGCACCATTTGCTGTCTACGGAAATTCCGAAAATCTCCGCATCATATTTTTTGAAATACTTCAGCATTTCGTTGTATAATGCCATCTGGTCACTGCACACCGGGCTCCAGTCTGCCGGGTAAAATGCAATAATGACATTTCGTCCTCTGAATTCGGATAAGGTAATCTTCTGATCCGGGGTTGCAAATAATGTAAAATCAGGGGCAACCGTATTTTTTTGTAGCATAGGATTAGTTTTTAATCGTTGGAATTGGTATTGTGAATGTAGAGATGAGCAGTAAGGCTGCGGGAAAAATCAGCGTCCAGTTTCCTGAATAAAAGAGCAGGAAAGGAGCTGCTGAAGCACCCGAGAGGAAACCCACCCATAAGAATAACAAATGAAAAATATTCACTTTGTATTCCTTCCGCTCGTCTGCCTGATTACTCATGACAAACAGAGCAGCTGTTCTTGCCAGACTGTTTAAAGTACCTGTCACAAAATCGGTATTGATCTTTTGGTTACCTACCGAAGTGACAATGGTGTTCATAAGACTCATTGAGAAACCGATAACAGCTATAGTCACTCCATTGGCAATATGTTCATAGTAATCACTGATGCTGTAAAGGATCATGATTCCGGAAACTGTGTAGAAGATCATCTTTGTGCTTCTGAACTTCTTTGATAATGATAGACACGTTCCTGTGTAAATTCCTGCCAGAAAAAAGCTGATCACTATAACAGAACTGATGATAACACTATATTTTTCACTGAAAACTGCTGCACCTAACTGGGTCGTATTGCCGCTCATAAAAGAAACGTAGGTTTTCCATTGTATCAGTCCTGTGGCATCTGTATATCCTGCGATAAAAGCCAGGAATACTGCCAGTTTCTCCTGCGTTCTGACGGTCTTGTCAGGGAGCAGGATTTTTGTTTCCGGAAGCACAGGCGCTATTTTCCAGGTTTGATGAATACTTTCTTTTCCGGAAATTTCTCTATTTCTCCTTCCTTCAGTCCGAAATTGGTGATGACCACATCTTTAGGGTTTCCTGCCAGCCATTCGCTGATATCAATGGATTCATAGGTGCCGCTATTAAATCCGATCAATACCTTACAGACGGTATCTCCGGTATTTTTGATATAGTGCCCGGCTCCCATAGGTACATAGCCTACATCACCGGCATTGAACTGTTCTGTGACAGAAACTCCTTCCGCCAGGAATACCGACATTTCTGCCTGTCCGGATATAAAATACTGCCACTCATCTGCATTAGGATGCCAGTGCATTTCTCTTAAAGCGCCGGGCTGCAGCTCCAGCACAGAACCTGCCATTGTGGTGCTGATCGGAAAATCCTTACTCGTAACCAATCTTTGGAGACCACCGCCGGGAATGATTCTTGGCTGCTGGGAATGCAGAGGATAGCGGTGCAGGCTTGTCAGTTCAATGTCTGATTCCTCAGGACGGGCTGTGGCATTCACGGACAGTTCATCCGGAACGACTCCCGCTGCGAAGTAAACCTCTTTCTGTGGAAGTTCTGCTACTTCTTCAAGGCTTAGTCCTAAATTCTGTGCAACGATTTCAGGTGGCACACTTGACAGAAAATCTGTAACGCTGAAGGTATGGTCTTCCGAAAAGTTACCATTGTCAAAAATCAGAATGAAATGACATTCCTCTGTTCCGGTAGCCTGGATGGAATGTCCGTAGCCTTTCGGGAAATACCATACGTCACCAGGTTCAAAATTATCAGTATAACTTCGTCCGTCCGGATGAATAATCGTTGTACGTACCGTTCCTGAAATTACATACGCCCATTCTGCGGCATTGGCATGCCAGTGAAGTTCTCTCATGCTTCCGGGCTGTAATCTCATGGAAACTCCGGCAATACCTACAGAAGCAGGGAATTCTTTTACGGAAGCACCTCTTGTTGTACCGCCGTCATTGGTACGCGGTTCTTTTTTTTCTAATTCGTATCTGAAACTTAATGATGATGGATTCATAGTATTATTTTTTCTGTGATTAATGCTCTTTGTTTTTGCTATTGTAAAGCTACTTCTGAATTTTACTTTTTCTTGATGTCATTCGGTGAAAAGGCAAAATGAGTCGTTGAGGATATAGAGGGTTGCTACTTTTTTAAAAAGGCTGGTTATATTGACCTGTCAGTGCTTTATTTTCAATGCTTTTTGCAAAGTTTGGTGTTTCTTCATGATTGTGGGCGTCAGAAGCAGCCTGTCTGGATGCGGCTGCATCTGCAAGGTTGATCCCGTGTTCTTTCAGATATTCAAACATTTCGGGTGTGGCTGTCGCATGAATTTCGTTGGTATAAAGACAGGTGTTTTCATCAATCTTTGTCACTTTCAGTTCCCATAAGACCTGAACTTTTGTACGTCCGTTTTTTGTAATTGAATCAGAGATTGAAAGCATGCGGCAATAGTCAGGACGGTGAACATCTGCAACATAATGCTGTACCATCAGAGCATCCCCAATGGTTTCTACATTTAAAGATACCGGCTTACCATCAAAGGTAACTGAAATAGCAGCTCCAATATGCTGGGTAGAGCAGCGTTGGTATTCGGCATCCGGCAGATTAAGCAGCCAGTCTGCGATATTCACTTTTTCAATGGGTGCATTGATGATGGCACTTACGCTTGAATGAGATAGTGCGTTTTCGGGAGTTTGTAAGATTTCCATAGTTGTTGATTTTGATTTTTATGTTATTGATGATGTAAAGCTACAAACCGGTTGTTTTAATTTTGCCTGCTGTTCGCTCAACAGGCGAAAACAATCGTTGAATAAGCTGATGATGTTCAAACGATAACAGGGAACGCTCCTGAAACAAAAAAATCACTGTAGGTTACAGTGATTGATAAAGGATAGTTTTTAAATGTGGTTATTTATACAGCCATTTTTTGATCAGTCTCGTATAATTGGGCATGACGACAAATACCATCAGAAAAACAATGATACCCGAATTGATGAATCCATCAGAATAATGATTGGGTGGAATATATAAAAATCTTAAAAAAGGAATGATCAAAGCAGGAATAAGAACAGACAGCGGATAAATGGCGGACCAGGTTGCCAGAAACTGTTTCCAGCGTACCGGAACTTTATTCCCTTCATTTTCTGTCGTAAAAAGAAAATCAAGCCCGGATCTGATCTGATAATGGTCATTTTTTCTGAACAGCGGATTGGCTTTCTCAATGAGTTTTTTCCGGTTATCCGACTCCATCCAGCTTTTAAGATGATTAATCGTATCAAAACGGATAATGACAGTGTACACAAAAGTCAGATCAGGAATAGGACGAACAATCTGAAGATCAATAAAGCCTTCCGAATGCCTGGTGACAGGAATAATTTCGTCCAGCCATTTTTCATACTGTGATTGTTTTCCATCCAGAATATGATGGGTAATGACTACTGAAGCACCCTGATTTTCCATAACTGATTTTTATGGGTTAATTTAATACGCTCTTTTATACTGCCACGGAATTTCTGTTTCAATACCTAATGTCTTGGCAGAATGAATAGCAAAATAAGGATCTCTCAGATGTTCCCGGGCAATGATTACCAGATCTGCATCTCCATTGACAATAATATCATTAGCCTGTTCTGCTTCCGTAATCATTCCAACTGCTCCTGTTAAAATCCCGGTCTGTTCTTTAATCTCTTTTGCAAAAGGAACCTGATATCCGGGAAATACCTTATCCTTGCTTACATTGGTAAATCCGCCGCCGGAAGCAGTAATGAAATCTACACCATTTTCTTTAAGGATCTCTGAAAGTTTAATGCTGTCTTCCAGAGTCCAGGCTTCCTCGGATTCTATATAGTCAACTGAAGAAATTCGTACGAACAGAGGCATCTCAGCAGGAATAACTTTCCTGATTTCCTGAACGGTTTCTACAAGGAAACGGATCCTGTTTTCAAAACTTCCGCCATATTCATCCTGTCTTTTGTTGATCACTGCGGAATAAAACTGATGGAACAGGTAACCATGTGCCGCATGAAGTTCAATGGTATCAAACCCTGCTTCAAGAGCACGAAGGGCTGCTTTAACGAATTTAGTCTTCAGTTCCTGGATCTCATCAATGGTGAGTTCTTCAGCAAAAACTCCGTTGAATTCCTGGGCAGAAGATGATTTTACCGTCCAGCCTCCTTCTTTCGGAGTGAGAGATTTCATTCTTTCATTGGGATGTTTCAGGCTGCCTTTTCCTCCTGCATGCCATAGTTGAATTCCTATTTTAGCATCCTGTTCATGCACAAAATTTACGAGGTTTTTCCAGGCATTTTTCTGTTCATCGTTCCAGATTCCTACATCGGATAATGTAGCCAGACCTTCTTCTGAAACGGCTGTACATTCGGTAAGAATCAATCCTGCACCGCCAACAGCCCTGCTTCCAAGGTGAACGAGATGCCAGTTGCCGGGAACTCCGTTTTTAGCGCTGTATTGCTGCATAGGAGATAGTGCAATCCTGTTCTTTAAGGTAAGACTGCGAATGTGTATGGGTGAAAATAAATTCATTTTTTCTTATTTTTAAATTGTTTTTGAGAATGCTTCAGCTTCGGAAACTGCTTCTGCCAGAACTTTCTGTACTTCTGTCAGTATTTTTTGCAGATCAGTATTTTCTGCTGATGCTGTTTCAAGAATATCAAGTCTTTCCTTTAACAGAGGATGTAATCCCATGATGGCAATGCTGGATTTCAGATCATGAGCCCACAGTTTCATCCCTGAAAAATCCCGGTTTTCATAAGCTGTTGTCAATTTCTGTAGATGATTGGGAATATTCTCAATAAACTGTTGAGTGACCATTTGTTCGAAGCTTTTATCGCCGCCGCTCACCGTGTGCATATAAGTGAGATCAATATACTGATAGTCAGATGATGGATTTTCGGTTTTCTTTTCGTTTTTATTATTTTCTTTAAACCCGAGTTTCGAAATAAGCATAAACAGTTCTTCTTCATTGACAGGCTTAGGAATATATTCGTTCATCCCACGGCTCAGGCATCTTTCTCTTTCTCCTGCCAGCGCATGGGCGGTCATTGCGATGATCGGAATATCCAGTCTGAGTTCTTCCCGTATTTTTTGGGTGGCAGCATAGCCGTCCATCTGCGGCATCTGTATATCCATTAAAACCAGGTCGCATGCATTGCTTTTGAGATAACTTACGGCTTCAAGGCCGTTCGATGCAATATGAAAATCAATATTCCACTGGGAGAGCAAATGTTTCATCAGGCTTTGATTGATCACATTATCATCAACCACCAATACTTTCAGGGGCGTATTGGACTTATCTTTAAAATAGTGGGGATCAACAGCTGGAATGACAGTAAGCTGTTCCTCAGCAATTCCGTAAGGAATATAGAAATGAAATGTAGTTCCTTTGCCTTGTTCACTGCTTACTTCGATGTTTCCGTTTTGCAGTACAATCAGGCTTTTCACTATGGATAAACCTAATCCTGTTCCACCGTAATTTCTTGTCGTTGAATCTTCTCCCTGATTGAATCTTTCGAATATTTCAGTAAGCTTTTCTTTGTCAATTCCTATTCCCGTATCTGAAATTTTAAATCCCAGAACAGCTTCGTTCTCTGTTTGCTGTTTACTGTAGATTTCAACAGAAATATTTCCCTGATGAGTAAATTTTATGGCATTTCCGATCAGGTTCACTAAAATCTGCGTCAGTCTTGTGGCATCTCCCACCAATGTGTCAGGAATTGAAGGATCAATCGTACTGGAAATGGTAAGTCCTTTTTCTTTGGCCCGTTCTGTAAAAAATGTTTCTACGGAATTAACGAGACCGTTAATGCTGAAAATTCCAGGGGTAATGCGCATCATCCCGGCTTCTATTTTAGATAAATCCAGAATGTCATTGATGATCGCCATCAGGTTTTCTCCGGAACGCTGTATTGAAGAGACAAATTCTGCTGAGGTTTCATCCAGTGGGCGTTTTTGCAGCAGATTGGTAAACCCGAGAATTCCGCTTAAAGGAGTTCTGATTTCGTGGCTCATATTGGCAAGGAAATTTTCTTTGGTCTGTGCTGCTACCAACGCTTTTTTCTCGGCAATATCAAGTTCGCTTATAAGTAACCTCTGGCGTTTGAACTGTCTGAGAATGTGATATCCAACGACAGAACCGCTCAAAATCAGTAAGATCAGTAAAGAAATATCATAGAATCTTGCTTTTTGCCCCATTTCTTCACTTTTCTGGCTGAGTTCAACCATATTCAGCTTTCTGCTTTCATATATTTTAGCCGTGATGCTGGTGATTTCATTAGAAATTTTTCTTGCACGCGGATTGGCAATGGAGGTATTATCATCCATGTTTCCAACAGAAAGATAACGGTGCAGGAGTTTATCTTTGGTTGTTTTCTTTTCCATGGCAAGAACGCTTAATCTGTGAATCAGCTTTTCTTCCTCAGCATTTACATTGTCCTTGGAAAGAGAATCCAGGAAATTTTCAATCTGACTGATTTTTTGGTCAATGCCTTCAAGATGGGTGGTATCATTCGTTGCAATAGACGCCCTGATTCTGCTTTCCACTCCAAGAATATCACGGTCAATCTCCCGTAAATGATTGCTTGAACGCAATTCGCTCAGCAAGGTATTGTTATTCTGAATCAGCGCTTTGGTATTTCCTGCAGAATTGAGCTGAACAGCTATCAATAGGAGTGAGCCCGCAATAAATGTCAGGATAATAAAATAGCTGAATCGTTTGTTATCCATTACTGAAGATATGTTTTTCATAATTAACGGTCTGATTTTAAGATAAAATACCGGTAAAAAGTCAAGATGGACCCGGAACTGTTCACGGGCTTAAATCAAGCCGAATTTAAATGTTTGATTGCCTGTAACGGCTAAAAGACATTCATTCGTGTATTGAGAGCTTTTCTGTATGCGTCTGCCACAGGAATGAATTTGCCATTGATCATAATACCACCGTCCTGCAGGGTGTCAATTTTGCCTACTGAAACAATATAGGAACGGTGAACTCTTATAAAATGATCCTTGGGAAGACGTTCTTCAGCCGTTTTCATTTTACCGTGAATGGCAAACATCTTTTCCTTGGTGTAAAATTTTACATAATCACCCATGGCTTCTGCGTAGAAAATATCATCCAGCTTTAGGCGCCTCGTAATATTGGAATCCCTTACAAAAAGAAACTCATCCCTTGTGATTTCCACATTTTCTTTTCTGCTTTCAAGAATCGTCTGTGCCTTGCTTACAGCCTGCAGAAATCTTACCGGCATAATAGGTTTCAGAAGGTAATCTGCAATATTAAGTTCAAACGCTTCCAGTGCATATTCTTTTTTTGAGGTCGTAAAAATGATGATGGTCTCTTTACCGGAAAGCGTTTTCGTGAGCTCAATCCCTGTCATTTCCGGCATTTCTATATCGAGAAATATCAGATCGACGGAATTGGACTGAAGATAATGATAAGCTTCTATAGCATTGGAAAACTCGCTGACGATGGAAAGATCCGGAACCTGTTTGGCGAGGTGTGCTAATGTTGTTCTTGCAATATCATTATCATCCACGATTAAGGCTTTCATAGGTATAGTTATTTATGGTTTACACAAAGATAATTATAACTTTTTTATTTTGTGTTATCTGAAATAGGAACGGATCATCCATGCCATTTCTTCATGGGTTTCCATCAGACCTGTAATGAAATCACTGGTGCCATAATCTTTGTACTTTTCTGCAAATGGAGTGATGTTTCCGCGGAGAAATTCAATGATGCTTTCATGGTCACTTAATAAATCTTTCATGTATCCAAGGCCATCGTTTGTTCTTTCACTGTATTCCGTTAAATGAGTCAGTTCCATGTAGATTTTCATAGTCGCCGGTGCATAATGTCCGATTTTACGCATTCTTTCTGCAACACTGTCAATAAGTTCATCCAGTTGTTTGTATTGTTCTTCAAAGAAAATGTGATTGGCATGGAAGTTATCTCCGGTTACGTTCCAGTGGGCATTTCTTGTTTTAATGTAAAGCAGTGTTTCATCTGCCAATAATTTTGCTAATTGTTCTGCAACAGCTTCTGTGTTTTTTTCTGTAATTCCGATTTTTGTTTTCATAATAATAAGATTTTAGTTGAGCATTATTGCCTTTTTCTGATGTAAAGGTCAGCCATAATCCTGGAAAACGATCTGTATTTTCGGCGAACGGGCAGAATCAATCGGTGAAAAGCGGACAATCTCAGCTTTCCATAAGTTTCAGAATAATATAACAGATAATTTTATCAGCTGAGATGCTTCTTTAAAAAGGCAAGACTTCCTTCTGCCAATGTTTGAGCATCATAAGGTGATTTCTGCCATAATGAAACCTTTTCCTGCATTTCCGGAATTGAGGAACTGAAATTTTCAAGAACGAGATTCCCTTCAAAATTAATTTTTTTCAATGCCGCGAAAAACTCTTCCCAGTTGACAGTTCCTTCTCCCAGCATACCCCGGTGAGACTCTGTCACATGAATGTGCTTCAGCATTTTTCCGGATTTGATAATCGGGTCATAAAAATTATTTTCTTCGATATTCATATGGAAGGTATCAAGGTGAAGGAAGAGATTATTTCGGCCCGTTTTCTTAATAAGTTCAAGTACATTTTCTGCTGTATTGCAGACATAGGATTCATAGCGGTTAATAGGTTCTATGGCGATATCTATACTTTTGGCCTGGGCGTAATCCGCCACATTGCACCACACATCAGCAATGATTTCTTTTTCGTTTTCTGTGAGTGGTTTTCCGGTAAAAACACCGATTCCGCCATGCAGGACACCAGCCAGAAGATGGGTTTCCAGTTCATATACTTTATCGATGGCTTTTTTGATAAGCTTTTCCGCAGCTTCAGGCTCAAACGCAATATGAGCATCTTTGGGAAGATTCAGCGAACATACTGCTTCCAGATGATTGTCTTTCAATTGTTTTTTTACGGTGACAGCGTCAAAATCCATTGATGCGGGTAACAGTATTTCAATCAGATCAAACCCGGCCTGAGCGGTTTTTTCTATTGCATATTTTCCTGATTCTGCATTCCATAATGGCGTGATCCAGGAGAGTAGGGAAGCCCCTAATTTTATATTCATCATATTTCTTTATTTTAATTTAAAAAATCCACCATTCTGTCCGTACTCCGAAATAAGTCCCGAATCTTTTGGCTCCTGACTGCTGTAAAAACGGTGAGTAAAGACTGTTCATAGCCTCATCATTATACCTTGATACTTCTGCAATAAAACGGATGTGAGGTCTTGCCCAGACACTTCTTTCCGCAGTAGGTACGATGGTAGGAGCTAAAACCAGCTTCATCATCGATGCAGCATCCTGCGTTCCGTTTTTTCGGGTGGCATAATGGAACTCAGAAAGGATATGAAACCAGTTGTTGAAATAATAGGTCGCTCTTATACCGGTATTAAACTCTGTTTTTTTGTTGAAAATTTCACGGTTATAATAGTCCATCGCTTTATCAGTACTGGTTGATCCTCCTTTACTTTTGGTGAAAACTGCATAGGGATTAAGTGACCAGCGGTTTGAGATATTCCAGAGGAAATGTTCAACAACCGTAAAAGAGTAAGCTCCTTTATACGTTTTTGCGACCTCATCAGGAGCTCCGTAGGTTCGCCAGGTCTGCGTATTACCATTATCACCTCCATTGGCAATTCCGGTCCCGTATCTTACAGAAAACTGATTGAATGAACCCGGAATTGTCGTTGCAATATCTGTATTTAATTTAGCTCCAAAAACCCAGCCTTGATCCGATGGGTATTGCTCTACAGAATTTTCTCCTGATTTTTCTACATGATGAAATTCCGCCATCAGTTTCAGCTTGTGTTTTGTATTTTTAAATGGCAGCGTCTGCTCAAGGACAAAAACTTCTCTTTGTCTGTAGATCAGGTTTTTTGATCCGCTGATCACATTGGTGTAAGAATAAGGAGTGGAGTTGCTGGCCGCGGTATCAATAGCTGCCGGGAAAAACATTGAAAACCTTGTGTTTTTATGTCTTAGTCCCCAACCGGTTGCCGAATGGTCATCAAAATAAAAATAATCTGCAATATGAATATCATCATATCTCAGCCATCTTGATCCCGCCCAGACATCCCAGTCACTTCCCATAATATTTCTGGCCTCAACAAAGGCTTCCGGCAAGGCAATAATCATCCCCTGATTGGATTTTGAATCTACATTTCCCAGAAAAGTTCCTCCTGAATAAAAGCTCAGTCTTGCCTGCATATCGATCTTTGTACTTTTGGTACTGTCACCGTTTACCACTGGGCTAAAATGGAAGGCTGGTAAGAAATCTACGTAATCTCCCTGATCCATTCTGCCACCTAAGGATCCTTGATTGTTCAGATTCAGCTGTCTTCCTGTTTTTCCATCGGCATTTGGAGAATAACCAGCTCCGATTCTTCCTGTTGTCCCAAAGGAAAATTTTTTGTTGGTTATTGTGATCTGGGCATTGATTCCCCTTCCGGCGCATATAAGTAAAGTGCACCAGGCTAATAAAAGCTTTGTTTTCATAGGGATTATTTAAATGTTTTGGGCTTGTAGAATTTTAATGCAAATAATAAAATAACGACATAGCAGAGAATAGGAAGGAGATAGGCATGGGCAATGTCTTTTTCTGCAATTCTACCCATAATCGGAGGGAAAACAGCACCTCCAAACATCGCCATAACCAGAAATGAGGAAGCCTGCTGAACTTTTGACCCTAATCTTTTAAGTCCAAGACTGAAAATAGTAGGATACATCACACTCAGGAAAAAGTTAAGCAAAATAAGGCTGATAAATGATATCCATCCGAAACTCTGGGAAATAATAAGGCACAGAATGATGTTACATGCGGTAAAAATAGCCAGCAGTTTGTTGGGAGCAATGAATCTCATCAGGAAAGTCCCGATAAATCTTCCGATCATCATCATCGCCATACTTAAAGAAAAATAATAGGAAGCCTGTATCTCCGGAAGGTGCATTTTTTCTACCCCGTAATTGATAAAATAGGCCCATGTCCCGCCCTGTGCGGCAATATTAAAAAACTGGGCAATAACGGCAAATATAAAATGTCTCTGCTTGTAGAGCGGTGCGTGCGGATCTGATACAGATTGGTCTTCTCCTTTTTCATTGTCTGAAGTGATGATATCTTCAGCATGAGGGTCTTTAAGGTCCGGTACTCTGATAAAGCTGAAAATTATGGTAATCACGAGAATGACAATCCCAATCCATGTATAAAGATTTTTAACTGAATCCAGGGATCCTGATTCTGAATCAGGCGTCCCGAAAATGAAATATCCTCCCAACAAAGGACCGATAATGGCTCCCAATCCATTAAAAGACTGTGCAAAATTAACCCTCTGATCACTCGTTCTTTCATCACCAAGAGCTGCTACAAAAGGATGGGCTACTGTTTCAAGGGTTGCCATCCCCATCGCAAGGACAAAAAGAGCTAGTCTGAAAAAATTAAATGAGGAAGTTTCGGCTGCTGGAATAAACAGAAAGGCTCCCAGTGCGAAAAGCGAAAGCCCTAGTATAACGCCTAATTTATAACCAAATCTTTTCATAAAAAGACCCGCCGGAATTCCCATGAGTGCATAAGCCCCGAAGATGGAAAGCTGTACCAAGCCAGATTTGGATTTCGAAATATGGAGGACATTCTGAAAATGCTTATTCAGTACATCACCCATGGTAAGCGCAATGGCCCAGAAGAAGAATAAAGACGTAACAAATGACAGGATGATGTAATATTTCTTATCTGTAAATTTTGGAGTATTCATATCGTATGTTTTTAAGAGGTTTTACAGCTGTTTTTTTCTCTGAATGACTTGAATTCTTCATAGGTGTAATCAGGGCATGCCCCCGATTTCGAAGTGATAAAAGCACCCAGCGATGTGGCCTGTTTCATGATCTCTTCCGGAGATCTTCGCTGAATTCTTTTAGACAGGAACCCGGCCAGAAAAGAATCTCCACTGCCCACAGTATCTGCAATTTCAATATGAACTGCCGGGAAATCATACGCAATATTCCCCACAAAGTATCTGGCACCTTTACTTCCTTTGGTAAGGACAATTTCATTTAAATCAAAATAAGCCTGTAGATGTCTGATGCTTGTATCTTCGTCAATATACTCTTCACCTAGATATTCAAGAATGGTTCTGAGTTCTGCCTTATTCATTTTAACAAGATCAGCTTTATGCAATAATTTTTTAATGAATTCAAAATCAATAAAAGGAGGTCGGAAGTTAACATCAAAAACTTTGAATTTTGAATATTCCAAAAGTTCCAGCAGAGTATTCTGAGATGCTTCACTTCTTGTGATCAGACTTCCAAAAACAAATGCTTCTGAATTTTGTATCAGTTCCTTATGCTCCGGCAGTGGCTGAATATAATCCCAGGCAATATCCTGCATAATGTCATATGCAGCCTCTCCATGCTCATCAAAATCGGCAATGACAGTTCCTGTGGCCTTTTCCTGGTCGATCTGTATGAAATCTGTTGTTATTCCCCAATCCTGGATCTGATTAAGAAGTCGATGTCCTAAATCATCATTTCCTATACGGCTTAGCATTTTGGTATCGATTCCCATTTTGAAAAGATTGTAGGCAACGTTAAATGGCGCACCACCAGCTCTGGAACCGGTAGGGAAGATGTCCCACAGAACTTCTCCGAAGCACACCACATAGTTTGATTTATTTGTTATCATATTAGGTTAAACGTTTAAGTTATTGTTTAAAAAAATGTTTTATATCAGATTAATTATTTTAAAGAGGCTTTAGCAACCAGCTTTGCGGATAATGTTATTCTCTTTCCGGTAGCTGTATAATCATTGATTTGCCCGTCCAGAAGCTTAATTGCTTCTTCTGCCATTTCTTCAATCGGCTGTTGGATGTAGGTGATTTCCGTAGGGAAGAGGTCATAAGCATCGGTTTCATCAAATGCGATTACAGAGACCTGTTCCGGAACTTTTATATCGTTTTTAACGAGATAGGAAAGTCCTGCTACCGCAAGCTTATTACTGGAAAAATATAACGCGGTATTTTCAGGTTGTTTTCCCAGGTTATTTTCAAGCTGAGCACGTACCTCTTGTGCTATATTTTCTAATCCCACCAGAAGATATTGTATATCAGCTGTTTTGCTGGAAGAGCTTATTGCCTTTTCAAAACCATGCTGTCGGTCCAGCAGATGCGGAAGTTCAGTTTCGTAACCAATGTAGATCATTTTATCAAAACCCTTATTAAGAAGCAGGCTGGTTGTTCTCTCGGCTATCTCCTGATTATCAATGGTAATTCCCGGAACAGAAACACCTTTAAGATACCTGTCGATCGTTACAACAGGATATTTAAGCTGAATAAGGTTTTCAAGCGTCTTTTCTGATCCTGCTACAGGAGCAACGATCATTCCATCTACCTGCTGTTGTGAAAAAAGCTGGGTAAGTTTTTCAAATTTTTCTGCATTTTCGTCAGAACTACCAATAATCAGGGTATAACCTAATTGTAAAGCTTTATCTTCCAGATTCCTTGCTATATGAGAATAGAAGTCATTGGAAATGTCTGCAACGATGAGCCCCAGCAGCTTGGTCTTATTCGTTTTAAGACTTTTTGCAATCTTATTGGGAGTATAGTTAATCGTTTCAGCAATTTCAAAAATTTTTTTACGGGTCTCCTCGCTGATACGTTGCCCTTCCTTTCTGTTGAGAACATAAGATACTGTGGCTACGGAAACTCCTGCCAGTTTAGCAATATCTTTTATAGAAGACCTTTTCATTTTATTTTTTTAATAGGCAAAAATATTTCATAAAATAGTAAAAAAACAATAGTGTAATTTATTTGGTAGTTAAAAAAAATAGTGTAATTTGGCAAATTTTATCATTCTGATTAAAACATTGATTTACAATTGTTTACATTTTGTTGACTGTTGTAATATTAACCATTTGTTAAATTATCTTATGGTAATTATTAATTTTGGTTAAACGTTTATTCTATGAATTTCAAAAATTATATATAATTTTCATTTCTGCCTGGCCAGTTAAGACTTAAAATTAAAAATATTTAATAGGATTGGAAAGTAATTTCCGGCTATATAATTTAGATTTCCTGTTTCTCAAGAAATCGTGGCGATTTGTATTTCGGGTTAATTAAAATCTTTTAAATGCAGGTTTACAATAGGGAGTTCTAGTCTGGTATTATCCACGACAATAAAGCCCTTTTTATAAAGGTTTTTTATATATTCAGCTTTTTTGGTAATTGTATTAATCTTTATCAAAAACAATAACGGTTAACACAGAAGAAAGATTTTAACTTTGGATCAGCAAGGCCTATTTCTTATTGATAAAGAATCGTAAAGAAAAATTTTCAATTGTTTTGTGATTAATTTTATTTAGTTATATTTGAAGGTACTAAAAACTAATACATTAATAAATAACTATGAAAAATCTAAAGAAAATTACAAGAGATCAAATGAAAAATGTTCAGGGAGCAGGGACTCCAATTACATGTCCTGCAAAATACTATCTTAAATGCGAATCGATCTATGTTTGTGATCCAGACCAGGGTATTTATGATTGTGTTTGCTCTTGCGTTCCAATAGGATCTTAATAAAAACCTTTATATAGCAGAAGCCTTCTCTTTGAGAGGGCTTTTTTGTTATATTTGCAGGAAACTTCTAGTCATATCCATCTCAAAGATTCTAGGTAAACTTATACTAGGCATTCTCATATTATTCCTGTTCTTAGGCATGTTTTTAAACTACAAAAAGGATCTTTTATTTTCTCAATTTTCCAACTATACATTTTTAAATAAAGAATTCCAATAGAATAAACTAGATTTGGAAAAAAAATAAAACATGGAATTTTCTCCTTTTAATCCTGTGATCAAGCTTTGTCTGCAAGGGATGAGCTTTGAAGACAAGGGAATGCCTGAAGAAGCAGCTCAATTATTTTTAAAAGCCTGGGAAGATGCATCAGACGATCATGAAAAGTTTCTGGCAGCTTATTATCTGTCACATCACCAGAAAACCACCGCTGATCAGTTGAAATGGTTTGAAACTTCCTTAAAGTTTGCCTTAAAAATAAATGATGATACTGTTAAAAGTGCATTACCTTCTCTTTACCTGAATATTTCCAGATGCTATAATGAGTTAGGAGATCATGAAAAATCAAAAAACAATGCTGAATTGTCAGAGTTACTTCAAAAACATCCGTCTGATAAAGGTCCTTTTTACCACGGAACAAAAGCCGACTTACAGATCGGAGAACTGTTGACAGCGGGAGGAAATTCTAATTACAAATCAGAATTCAAAATGAATCATATTTATTTCACTGCTTTAATCAATGGAGCAGGGCTTGCTGCTGCACTGGCAAAAGGCGATGGAGCAGAGCGTGTTTATATTGTAGAACCCACAGGGAATTTCGAAAATGATCCCAATGTAACAGATAAGAAGTTTCCGGGAAATCCAACCCGATCTTATCGCTCCGAAATGCCTTTGAAAATTATCGGAGAAATTACAGAGTGGAGTAGGCCCACTCCGGAAGATCTTCAGAAATTCCGTGAAAAACTGGACAACAGTCAAGGAGAAATTATTAATTAGGAATTATGGAAAACAGCTGATTTATGACTGTACTCATAAAAGCTGGGATGGATATTTCATACATTTGGGATAAGTTTTTCATTCATTCAATAATAGTTTTTAGCCTCTTTTTAGAGGCTTTTTGTTTGAAAAGTTAAATTTTTCACAAATTAAATTACCGTTTAATGAATATTCTTATATTTGGAATGAACTAAAACATTTTAAACCATGAAAAATTTAAAGAAAATCTCGAGAGAAGAATTAAAAACAGTTAAAGGAGCAGGACCTAATGTTCCACAATGTCCTCCAGGTGCTTTATGGAGATGTGAAGCCATTGGTGTTTGTTCAGAAGATTTTGATCAATGGGACTGTCTTTGTGGTTGCTATCCGGTAACGCTTCCTTTTCCAAGATAAATCAAAGCCCTCTTTTCAGAGGGTTTTTCATTTAATAAAAACAGCCACAATGAAAATATTGTGGCTGCCTTTTTGAAATCAAATATCAACTATTATAAAGATCTGGAGCGGGCAATATTAATAAGGTACACAAGGTGTGCGTACATGCTTCGCTTTACAGACTCTACTTTTATATCTCCGGTGGCCTGATTGATGGTAGTAACCAAATCTGTATTACATTGACCCGCAAAATTTCCACTTCCTAAATAGTTCACTGTATTGGTACTTGGATAAGAGATTCTGGGATAGTCAGGTGCTGTCTGATTAGCCACAGCAGTTGCATTGGCAAACCCTTTATTATCAACATATCGGGCTGTCCATGTTCCTAGAAATTGTCCGTTTCCTGTATTAATTCCCTGTCCTACAATAATTTGAGTGTCAACAGGATTACTGAATCCCGCACAAGAAGAGTAATGGTTTACAGAAACGGTACAGGAAGAAGCATTGTCGCCAGGTTGGAAGCATTTTCCTTCGTATACAGTCGATCTTTGTTCACTGGAAGAGGTAGATGTGTTCAGTATAGCCTTTGGCGCAAAAATTTCTTCTGGAGAAATAAGCGTTAAAACTCCTTGTGCATCTGCCGCAACAATCTTTTTTTCAGCATTTGAAAGTCCTCTTACTCTTACCAGACCATTCACATCCAAAGTATGACTTGGAGTGGCGGTATTGATCCCAACCTGCGCTGTTGAACTTCCACAAATAGCAAGTGCTGCCAAAAATAATGTTTTTGTTTTCATGTTATTTTTTGAAAAAGGTTAAATTTTTCACTAAGGTAAGAAATATCTTTAAAATAGAATGCAAACGACATGAAATCTAATATAAACTAATTGTAAATGGATATTAAACATATTAATATTAAGTTTAACGTATAAATTTTAAAATAACTCAAAATTTATAGACACTCTATTTGTTTGAAAAATATTTGTATTTTAGCCGAAATATGTCGTTTTTTAATAAACATATTGGGTGCTAATTAAAATTCAGATAATTTGAATGAAAAAATTAGTAGATTTGCACGAAACAAAAAAATAATAAATATTAAGCAATATTCTCTCTGACTGGGTCTCTAGAAGGAAAGTACAGAAGAATAACAGGATTTTAGGTTATAAAACTACTGAAACTATGAAGAAACTTTTTTTACTTTTATTAACGGCGTTTTTATTTATCGGTTGCAGCTCTGATGATGATACTATTTATGATTATGTAGGAACATGGTCTGGTTCTTATGAAGGAGCAGACAAAGGAGTTTGGAACTTTGTGGTAGATGAAAGTGGTAAAGTGGTAGGAACAATGCATTCTGATGTTAATAATGAAAACTACAGCATTACCGGAAATTTAAGTGAGACAGGAGATCTTAACGCCAGAGTGGGGCTTCCTTCACAAGGAGATTTCAAAGGAACGTTAACCACAGAAAAAAAAGGAAACGGAAACTGGTCCAACTCACTTCCAACACCTGCCGTATCAGGAAGCTGGAAAGGAGAAAAGAAATAAAACAAGAAGTCTGCAGAATATACTGCAGACTTTTTTATTTAAACAAATCCCATATGGGTAATTTTATCGTTTTCATCCTTTAATGCTATAAAATAGAGAAGACCATCCTCAGAAAAATACTTTTTAAAAGATGGATTCTGTTGTGTGTTCCAGCTGATTATTTCTTCATTGCTTTCTATATTATAATTTTCAGAATCTAATTTCATCGTCATAATCACGGTATATTCTGATGTACAATGGTCATTTTTATACAGAACCTGATCTTCCATTCTTACACAATCTGAAACCTTCCTGACCGTTCCCCATTGAAAATCTCTCAGGAGTTTTCTTCCTTCTTCAGTCTTTAAGCCGTTTTCAACCGTTCTTTTTCCTCTTTCAGAAGTGTTATCTAAATCTTTGATAGCAGTCATCACCTTTGCAAATTTCTGGTAGAGTAGAGGATCACCTGTTTCTTTAACATATACTTCCAGACTTTTCCGGATCATTTTCCCCATTTTGGAACAGTGTCCGAATTCAGAACTGTTCTGTCTTACTTTCTCATAGGATGGATTTTTTTTAAATGCAGATTTATTGAACCCGCTTTTCTTCCGAACCACATTTTTGCCATTCAGAGTATAAAATACCAGATCGCCCACTGCTCCTGTGATCTTGATTACACTTTCATAGGTTGCCATATCTTTAAAATAGAAATCAAATATACCAATAAATAATGAAAATCAAAATTTTAACATATATTTATAATATAGTTGTAGTATAGTTATACTATAATTAAATTATAAAATGTATATTTGTGGTAAATTTTGTTAATTAATTATAAATCAGAAGAATATGGGAGCGGAATTATTTCAACAAAAAATAAAAGTAAAGCAGTTGGTGGTTACCCTGGCAGTTGCTGTTTTTATGGTTTCCTGTGGATCCTCGAAAAGTGCTTCTGCGAGCAAAAAGTCAAATACAAAAGCCGTAGCGAAGGCTGAAAATCTCAGAAAACTGGATTCAAAATTTAATGGCAGTGTTTCCAGGTCCATCAATGATATTTTGAAAGATGCAGAAAAGTATATCGGAACACCATATAAATTTGGAGGAAATACTTCTTCAGGATTTGACTGTTCGGGATTTACGGTAAAAGTATTTGAAGAAAATAATTTTAATCTTCCCAGAAGATCTTCTGATCAGGCCGATGCCGGAAAGAATATTGATATCAAAGACGTAAAACCGGGTGATCTGTTGTTTTTTGCGACAGCCGGAGGAAGCAGAGTATCCCATGTGGGAATTGTTCATGATATTGGCCCTGATGGAGAAGTGAAATTCATTCATGCTTCTACCTCAAAAGGCGTAATCATTTCATCCCTGAATGAAAAATACTGGAATAAGGCCTATCTTCATGCTCAAAGAGTGTTGTAAATATTCTATCAATAGAAATGGGCTTTAGCCAAAACTTACATAATCTTCTTCTTTAACCACCCCGTCAAAAATTATCTGAATTTTTGCCACACCTCCGGTGGAGGGGAATTGCCAGGTTTTACAATTGCGCATTTCTGCAAATCAATAATATTCTTGTCATTGCAATAGCATTGCATCCCAAAACCTATGAAATTTGTCCAAAACTATTATCATATGGCAGATTTCATCAGATTCTTTATTCCTTTATATTTCATACTCTTCTTTATCATTTCCTTTGTTGGAATTAGTTATAAAGTAGCCAGACAGATTGGCAAAAATCCTAATGTTCTTCCCAAAGATGATTCTGCATATGGACTTGTGGGATTGTATTTTAAACTGGTTTTATTTGCTTTGTTTATCTATACAATACTTCTTTTATTTTTTCCGAAAGACATTTTCCCTGCTTTTAAAATCAATGTGCTGGAATATGATCTCATTCAATACATAGGGTTGGGTTTAATGATGATGGCATTGATTTGGGTTGTTATTGCCCAGTTACAAATGAAAAACTCATGGAGGATTGGAATTGATAACTCAGCAAAAACAGAACTGATAACTCGCGGATTATTCAGGTTTTCAAGAAATCCCATATTCCTGGGTATGATTATCAGTCTTATAGGATTTTTCCTTGCTTTCCCTACCGTAATTGCTTTTGCTCTTCTACTGACGGGAAGTATGTTGATGCAGATCCAGATCAGGCTTGAAGAAGAGTATCTCTTAAAAGAACATGGAGAAATTTACATCGCCTACAAAAAGAAGGTGAGGCGCATGTTGAGTCTTTATTAAATGCATGATGTTACAACCTGTTTTGCTGAACTTTTTTGTATCTTTGGGCGGTATAATTTTAAATAAGAAACATGTCGTTACAACAAACTATTGAAAATATCTGGGACAACAGAGAATTATTGCAGAATGAAGACAGCCAGAAGGCGATCAGAGAAGTCATTTCTTTAGTTGATAAAGGGGAACTTCGTACTGCAGAACCTACAGAAAACGGATGGCAGGTAAATGAATGGGTGAAAAAAGCTGTAGTAATGTATTTTCCGATCCAGAAAATGGAAACTATTGAAGTAGGCCCGTTTGAATTTCATGACAAAATGCCTTTGAAGAAAGGTTATGCTGAAAAAGGGGTGAGAGTTGTTCCACATGCAGTAGCGAGAGAAGGTGCTTATATTGCTCCAGGAGTTATTATGATGCCATCTTACGTTAACATTGGTGCTTATGTAGATTCCGGAACAATGGTAGATACCTGGGCAACAGTAGGAAGTTGTGCACAGATCGGTAAAAACGTTCACTTGAGCGGTGGCGTTGGTATCGGTGGGGTATTGGAACCATTACAAGCTGCTCCCGTAATCATTGAAGATGACTGCTTTATCGGTTCAAGATGTATCGTTGTAGAAGGAGTTCACGTGGAAAAAGAAGCTGTACTGGGTGCTAACGTGGTATTGACTGCTTCTACAAAAATTATCGATGTTACTGGAGATACACCTATTGAAATCAAAGGAAGAGTTCCTGCACGTTCAGTAGTAATCCCTGGAAGCTATACAAAACAGTATCCTGCAGGAGAATATCAGGTTCCATGTGCACTGATCATTGGTCAGAGAAAAGAATCTACAGACAAGAAAACATCTCTGAATGATGCATTGAGAGAGAATAATGTAGCCGTTTAAGATTAATATTTTAATCTAATACCACAATCTTGAAAGAAAAATTTCTTAAAATACTATTAAACCCTAAATATATATTTGGGGTTTATCTTATTATATCCGTTGTTACTGCAATTTCCAAATATCTGAGAGGAGATTATGCGATCAATAACTATCTGATTTTTAAAAACGTATTCTTTAATACCATTCATCAGAAAAACTTATTTATCCATTATCCCGATCTCTATTTTGATCTGAACCATTATGGTGTATTTTTCAGTGCTTTGATTGCGCCGTTTGCCATGATGCCGGATTGGCTGGGAATCTCACTTTGGAATATTGCCAATACTTTCATCTTTATCTACGGAATTTATAAACTGCCTTTTTCAGACAGTAAGAAAGCCATTTTCGGATTGCTTTGCCTTCAGGAATACATCACAGCAGCTTTAAGTCTGCAGTTCAATGTGGCGCTGACCGGTCTTTTGTTGTTGTCTGCAGTGTATATTTACGAAAGAAAAGAAGTAAAATCCGTAACTGCAATTTTAATAGGAATATTTGTAAAAATCTACGGAATTGTAGGATTAACTCAGTTTTTCTTTATTAAAAGCAAAACTAAATTTATACTTTCAGGAATTGGCATTGCTATATTATTTTTCGTACTTCCGATGGCCTATTCAAGTCCGCAGTTTGTCATTCAGTGTTACTCGGACTGGTTTCAGTCTATTGTAGAAAAGAATAGCGAAAATCAGGTTCTTGGAAATATGCAGGATATCTCTTTAATGGGCTTTGTGAGAAGAATTTTAGGTGATGCATCCATTTCAAACCTTGTGTTTTTAGCAGGCGGATTGCCTCTCTTTGCTTTACCTTACATCAGAATAAAGCAATATAAGCATTATGCTTTTCAATTGATGATTTTGGCTTCAACATTACTATTTTTGGTATTATTCAGTTCAAGTTCAGAATCTCCTACGTATATTATTGCGGTGGTAGGAGTGCTGATCTGGTTTTTCCTTCAGAAAGAAAGAACACCATTGATCATTGGATTGTTGATTTTTGTTATTATTTTTACCTGTTTCTCAACTTCGGACCTTTTCCCGAAATTTGTAAAAGAGAATTATATTATCAAATATTCGTTAAAAGCCGTACCTTGTATTGTAATCTGGTTGAGAGTGACTTATGAACTTCTGACTAAAGATTTTGAGACAAATTACAGCCTGAATTAATACATATGAAGAAAATTTCAATTGTAATTCCCGCTTATAACGAAGAAGGAAACGTGGCCATGATCCATCAGAAAATTAAAGAAGTTTTTGATGGGTTGAACAATTATGACTTTGAAATCATATTTGTGAATGATGGCAGCAGGGATAATACTCAACAAAAATTAGAAGAACTTTCCAGTCAGTATGATGAAGTAAAATTCATCGAATTTTCCCGTAATTTTGGACATCAGCCGGCTGTAAAGGCAGGAATGGACAATGCCCACGGAAATGCAGTCATTTCTATGGATGGGGATCTTCAGCATCCTCCGGCTCTTATTCCTGAAATGATTCAGAAATGGGAAGAAGGTTATGACGTCGTTTTTACCTTTAGAACTTATCCCAAAGAGATTTCATTTTTTAAAAGAAAAACATCAGACCTATTTTACAAGCTTTTATCAAGTTTATCAGATGTTAACTTAACAAAAGGTGGTGGCTCAGATTTCAGATTGTTGGATGCGGGCGCTGTTGAAGTCATGAGAAACTTTAATGAAGACGATCTCTTCCTGAGAGGATTAACAAGTTGGATGGGTTTCAAGCAAACAGGAATCGACTTTACTGCAGCAGAAAGACTCTCAGGAAAAAGCAGTTACAATATCAAAAAGATGTTTACTTTTGCTTTCACCGGAATTACGGCTTTTAGCGTGAAGCCTCTTTATCTGGCAGCTTATCTGGGATTTTTATTCTCAGCACTTTCAGTAATCGGATATGGAGCCTACGTAATTCATTCATTTATTGCCAAAACAGAGATTTCCGGTTGGGCATCTTTGATCATGACCATTGTTTTCTTTGGAGGACTTCAGTTGATCATCCTCGGAATCATGGGAATTTATTTAGGTAAAATATTCAAACAGGTGAAAGACAGACCAAATTATATTATTAAAAACAAAAATTTTTAGAATGGTTTTATTGAGTTTTGACATTGAAGAATTTGATATGCCATTGGAATATAAGGGTGAAATTCCCTTTGAAAAGCAGATTTCAATTTCACAGACAGGATTAGAGAGAATTCTCGATATTCTTAAAAAACATAATGCTAAAGCTACTTTTTTTTCCACAGTAGTTTTTGCAGAAAATAGCAAACACCTTATCGAAAGGTTATTGAATGAGGGGCATGAGCTGGCCTCTCACACGTGGTTTCATTCAGAATTTGAAGACAAACACCTGAAAGAATCAAGAGAAAGGCTGGAAGAATTATTTTCCACAAAAGTGACAGGATTAAGAATGCCGAGAATGATGCCGGTAGATGAAAAAGCAGTGGAAGAAGCAGGATACGCATACAATTCCTCCATCAACCCTACATTTTTGCCGGGAAGATATAATAATTTAAAAGTATCCAGAACCTATTTCAAAGAAGGAAATGTGACTCAGATTCCGGCTTCGGTTTCTCCTAACTTCAGGATTCCTTTGTTTTGGTTAAGCTTTCACAATTTCCCTTTGTTTTTCTACAAAAAACTGGCTTCGGATTGTTTGAAAAAAGATCAATATCTGAACATTTATTTCCATCCTTGGGAATTTGCAGAAATTAAAGATGATACCTTTAAACTTCCTGGATTTACGGTAAAAAACTCAGGAAAAGATATGGTGGAAAGATTTGACTCGTTTGTAGGATGGTTGAAAGAAAAAGGACATACATTCGGAACATTTCAGGAATTTCAAAAACAGATCCAACGATGAAGATTGCCTTTGATGCCAAACGGTTTTTCCACAATACATCCGGCCTGGGAAACTATTCGAGAGATCTTGTAAGAATCCTTTCCGAATATGAACCGGAGAATGAATATCTGTTATTAAACAAAAATAAGTCCGAGAGAGGGAAAGATATTCTGGAACGCCCGAATGTTCACTTTATTGAAACCTCAAAAGGAAACTTTTCACGTCAGCTGAAAATGGGTAAAGATGCCCAGAAGCAGGGCGCAGATATTTTTCATGGATTATCAGGTGAACTTCCACTCAAATGGGATCCAAAGCCTATTAAAAAGGTGGTTACCATCCATGATCTGATTTTTGTAAGATATCCGCAGTATTATTCTTTTTTTGACAGGAAAATTCATTTCTGGAAATTCAAAAAAGCCGCTGATACGGCTGACAAAATCATTGCGATTTCAGAACAGACAAAAAAAGATATTATTCAGTATTTAAAAGTTCCTGAGACTAAGATTGAAGTTATTTATCAGGGATGTCATCATGCTTTTAAAGAACAGCAGTCTCCGGAATTAATGAAGGCTGTCAAAGAGAAATTTAAGCTTCCCGAAAGATTTGTACTGAATGTAGGCACTATCGAAGACCGTAAAAACCTTTTGAATGTTGTAAAAGCGATCAACGGTACAGAAATTCCATTGGTTGTGGTGGGACGAAAAACCGGATACTATCAGAAAATAGAACGCTTTCTGAAAAGAAACAAAATGGAAAAACAGGTGCTTTTCCTTGAAGGCGTTTCTATGGATGAGCTGGCCTGTCTCTATAAACTGGCAGATATTTTTGTTTATCCTAGCTTCTTTGAAGGCTTTGGAATCCCTGTCATTGAGGCACTTTTCTCGAAAACTGTTGTTGTTACCAGCAATACCAGTTGTCTGCCTGAAGCAGGTGGAAAAGACTCTGTGTATGTGAATCCTGAGAACGATCTTGATATCCGAGCCAAATTAAAATTTCTCTGGGAAAATGAATCCGAGCGAAAACGCCGTGAGGAAAAGGGTTTCGAGTTTGTTCAGAAGTTTAATGACGAATCCATTGCAAAAGAGTTGATGAGTTTTTATCAAAAAATTATTTGAAAAAACTTTGCATTTTAAAAATAAATCCTACATTTGCATCATAATTCAATACAATGAAACCAACATTTTTAGCATTACATCATTATCATCATCATCTCTGCTAGACGGAATTGATTGATATAAGTATGTGCTAAAATCAAAAATAATTAAAACCGTCTGAGTAAATAGACGGTTTTTTTGTTTCCTGAATTCTCATCAGAAATTTCAACAGATCAGTTTTTATTTGCTCGGACCCAAAAAAGGCAAAATGAGTAAATTAAAAATTGCAATCCAAAAAAGCGGCCGGCTTTACGAAGAATCTCTTCAGCTTCTCAAAGACTGCGGAATCTTCGTCAACAACGGTAAAGACCAACTCAAAGTTTCAGTAGATAACTTTCCGATGGAAATCATGTATCTCCGGAACTCAGACATCCCGCAATACCTCGAAGACGGAGTGGTGGATGTAGCCATTCTTGGCGAAAATCTTCTGGTTGAAAAAGGTAAAAACATTAAAACGATCCAGCAACTTGGCTTTTCAAAATGCCGTGTTTCATTAGCTGTTCCCAAAGAAGTAGAAAGCGATGAAATCTCTTATTTCCAGGGTAAAAAAATTGCTACCTCTTATCCTAACACTCTGAAAAACTTTTTAGAAAACCAGGGAATTGTATCAGATATTCACGTGATTTCCGGTTCTGTAGAAATAGCACCTAATATCGGTCTGGCAGACGGAATATGTGATATTGTAAGCTCAGGAAGCACCTTATTCAAAAACGGATTAAGAGAAACGGTTACTTTGCTGAAATCGGAGGCAGTTTTGGCTCAAACGCCTCAATTATCAGCTGAAAAAGAAGCCATTCTTGAAAAATTTGTATTCAGAATCAAAGCAGTTTTAAAAGCAAAAAATTCAAAATACATTCTGATGAATGTTCCCAACGAAAAAATACAGAAAGTTGCCGGCGTTCTTCCCGTATTGAAAAGTCCTACGGTGATTCCGCTTGCAGAAGAAGGCTGGAGTAGTATTCATTCTGTGATTGATGAAGAGCGTTTCTGGGATGTCATTGACGAACTCAAAGAAAATGGGGCTCAGGATATTTTAATCATTCCAATTGATAAAATGGTTATTTAAAAAAATCATAATGATAGATGTTGGTTAACGCAAAGGCGCAATAAAAATGAAGTTGATACTATTTTAAGACGCAAAGATTTTATCTCCGATAAAATTGAATACCATTTTAAGTCACAAAATTATACTCACGCACTTGCTGAAAATCTTAGATTTTCTTGCGCCTTAAAAAATTAAAGATTTAAAAAACTTGCGCCTTTGCGTTCATAAAAAAATTGAATTATTAAGGTACCAGGCAGCTGAATAAAATAGCTTCAGCTATGGTCTTAATGACAATTAACAACTTAAAAGAATCTTAATGGTTCAAAAACAATTAAAAATAATACAATGAAAATATATAGATATCCCACAAAAGACAGCTGGAAAGACTTAGTAAAACGTCCTGTTTTGGAACAGAAAGAAATCTCAGGACTTATCACAGACATTTTTGCAGAAGTTGAAAAAAACGGAGATAAAGCTTTAAGAGAATTCAATAAAAAATTTGATAAATCAGACACTCAAATCATTTCTGTGACCGAAGAAGAAATTGAAAACGCAGAAAAACAGATTAGTAATGAACTGAAACAGGCTATCCAACAGGCTAAAGAAAATATTTCTAAATTTCACGCTTCTCAAAAGCAGGAAATTCAGAAAGTTGAGACAGTGAAAGGAGTGGTTTGCTGGCGTGAAAATCGTGCAGTAGAAAGAGTAGGGATTTATATTCCGGGAGGAACAGCTCCGTTATTTTCTACCGTATTGATGCTTGCGGTTCCTGCCAATCTTGCAGGTTGTAAAGAGATTGTTCTTTGCACACCACCGGATAAAAACGGAAATATCAATCCCGCAATTTTGTATGCCGCAAAACTTTGTGGAGTTTCGAAAATCTTTAAAACAGGTGGGGCGCAGGCTGTTGCAGCGATGACTTTTGGGACAGAGACTATTCCTGCAGTTAATAAAATTTTTGGTCCTGGAAATCAGTTCGTGGTAGCGGCAAAAGAATATGCACAACGGTATGGAGTTGCCATTGATATGCCAGCCGGTCCGAGTGAAGTTCTTGTCATAGCTGATGAGCAGGCTGTTCCTGATTTTTGCGCTGCCGATCTTCTTTCACAGGCAGAACACGGCAGTGACAGTCAGGTGGTTTTTATCTCTACAGATCTTAAAGTATTTGAAGAGACGGTTAAGGCTATTGGGCAGCAGATCATAGACTTGCCGAGAAATGAATTTGCGGCTCAGGCTTTGGAAAACAGCTCTTTTATTTTGATCAATACGCTGAAAGAGGCTCTTGAGTTCAGCAACCTTTATGCTCCTGAACACCTTATTTTGGCTATCGCTGATTTTGAAAAATACATTCCGCTGATTGAGAATGCAGGTTCGGTTTTTCTTGGAAACTACTCTTGCGAGAGTGCGGGCGACTACGCCAGTGGAACCAACCACACGCTTCCTACCAATGGTTATGCAAAAAACTACAGCGGAGTATCCCTGGATAGCTTTGTGAAGAAAATAACATTCCAGCAACTTTCAAAAGAAGGACTTCAGAATTTGGGAAAAACCATAGAACTCATGGCAGAAGCAGAAGGTTTGTTTGCTCACAAAAATGCAGTATCAATAAGATTAAAATGATAAATGTTGAAAAATCCAAAACCATAAAACCATTTGAAAATAAAGGTCCTGGACTTAACGGTTTAAAATAGATTTAGATAAACAATACAATGAAAAATAACAGTATCAAACCACTCGTAAGAGAAAATATATTACAATTACAGCCATACATCAGTTTCAGGGATCACAATGAATTTAATGCTCCGGTAATGCTGGATGCGAATGAAAGCCCTTTTGGAGAATGCAACCGTTACCCTGATTCTATCCAGAAAAAGCTTAAAAGCAAGCTTGCAGGGATTAAAAAAGTTGCGCCTTCACAGATCGCCATAGGAAACGGAAGTGATGAGCTGATAGATCTTATCATTAAAATTTTTTGCGAGCCTAAAAAAGATGCCATTCTGATGATGAATCCGTCCTTTGCGATGTACGGTTTCTATGCAGCCATCAACGAAAATAAAATTCTGAAACTGGATCTGGATGAAAACTTTGAAATCGTTAAAAATGATTTTTTAAAAACAGCAGAAGATCCTTCACTGAAGATTTTCTTTTTATGCTCGCCCAATAATCCTACGGGAAACAGTGTGGATGATATTGAATTTTATATTCAGAATTTCAGCGGAATTGTAGTGGTAGATGAAGCGTATATCGAATTCTCTGGTAAAAAATCAAGTCTTGAGTTGTTGGAAAAATATTCTAACCTGATTGTGCTGCAAACCTTCTCTAAAGCATGGGGAATTGCCGGAGCAAGAGTAGGTATGGCATATGCATCTGAAGAAATTATCAGTCTTATTAATACGGTAAAAGCACCTTATAATGTGAATGTTTTGAGCCAGGAATTGATTTTAAAGACTCTGTCGGAAGAAAACAGACTTCAGGAGAACGTAAGCCGTATTCTGGAAGAAAGAACATGGCTGAAACAGCAGTTTGAAGGAATTCAATGTATTTCCGAAGTCTTTTCAACAGATGCCAATTTCTTTCTGATCAGAATGGAAAATGTTGATAATGTCTATGCAAAAATGCTGGAAGAGGAAGTTTTAACCAGCAGAAGAGATCCGGCCATTCCGGGATGTATCAGGATTAATGTGGGAAACCGTGCCGAAAATGAAAAATTAATTAATCTTTTAAAAAGTATCTAACAATGAAAAAAGTACTCTTTATAGACCGCGACGGAACGCTTATTATCGAACCGCCTGCAGATTTTCAGGTTGATTCTCTGGAAAAGCTTGAGTTTTATCCGGGAGTTTTTCAAAATCTTGCAAAAATTGTCAATGAATTAGATTATGAATTGGTAATGGTCACCAATCAGGATGGATTGGGAACTGAGAGTTTTCCTGAAGACGATTTCATAAAACCTCATGAGAAAATGTTGCAGGCATTTGAAAATGAAGGGATAACTTTCAGTGATATTTTGATTGACAGAAGCTTTGAATCCCAAAATCTTCCCACCAGAAAACCCGGAGTTGGAATGCTCGGAAAATATATTTATGGGAATTACGACCTTGAAAATTCCTATGTAATTGGTGATCGAAATACCGATGTTCAACTTGCTAAAAATCTAGGTACTAAAGCTATTTATCTTAACAAAAACTTAAATAGCGAAGCGGAGCTATCTACTTTAAAATGGTCTGAGATCTATCAGTTTTTAAAATCAGGAATGAGAATGGCTAAAGTATCCAGAAAAACCAATGAAACAGATATAGAAATTACGGTCAATCTTGATGGAAACGGAAAATCAGATATTTCAACCGGGCTTCACTTTTTTGATCACATGCTGGACCAGATTGCCAGACACGGAAATATGGATCTTACGATTAAAGTGAACGGAGATCTTGCCGTAGATGAACACCACACGATAGAAGATACCGGAATTGTGCTGGGAGAAGCTATTTTAAAAGCCTTAGGAAAGAAAAAAGGTATTGAACGATATGGTTTCCTGCTTCCGATGGATGACTGTCTTTCTCAGGTGGCTATCGATTTCGGCGGAAGACCGTGGCTGGTATGGGATGCTCCGTTTAAAAGAGAAAAAATTGGAGACATGCCTACGGAAATGTTTTTTCACTTCTTTAAATCCTTCACCGATGCTTCAAAGTCCAATCTGAATATCAAAGCAGAAGGAGATAACGAACACCACAAAATTGAATCCATTTTTAAAGCATTTGCAAAAGCCGTTAAAATGGCAGTGAACCAATCGGATGCTAACTACAGTTTACCTTCTACAAAAGGAAGTTTATAAATATGATCGCTATAATAAAATACAACGGAGGAAATGTAAATTCCGTTCAGAATGCCCTCAACAGACTGAATGTTGATTCCGTGGTCACCGATGATCCCGAACAGATTTTAAAAGCTGACAAAGTGATCTTTCCGGGCGTGGGAGAAGCTTCATCAACCATGAAACTGCTGAAGGAAAAAGAGCTTGATCTGTTGATTCCTGGTCTTATACAGCCGGTTTTAGGAATATGTCTGGGAATGCAGCTGATGTGTAAAGGAAATGAAGAAGGACATACCGAAGGAATGGGGATTTTTGATATCAATGTCAGAAAGTTTCCAGCAAAGGATATTGTTCCGCATATGGGCTGGAATACCGTTTCCGGGCAGACTTCGCCACTGTTTTCAGGAATAGAAAAGAGTAGTGATATGTATTTTGTTCACAGCTATTATTGTGAACTGTCAGACTATACAACATCGGTTTGTGATTATATCCTGCCATTCAGTGCTTCATTGCAGAAAGACAATTTCTATGCAGTACAGTTTCACCCGGAAAAATCGGGAATGGTAGGGAACCAGATCGTTAAGAACTTTATAAATTTATAATGATGAAGATAATTCCGGCTATTGATATTATCGACGGTAAATGTGTCCGTTTATCAAAAGGAGATTACAATACAAAGAAAATATACAATGAAGACCCTGTAGAAGTGGCCAAAGAGTTTGAAAGTTTTGGTATTCAGTTTCTTCACCTGGTAGATCTTGACGGGGCAAAATCAAAGCATATCGTGAATCAGAAGGTTCTGGAAAATATTGCTCATGCCACTTCGTTGCATATCGACTTTGGAGGAGGATTAAAGACTCAGGAGGATATTGAAACAGCCTTTAATTCCGGTGCAAAACAGATCACTTTAGGAAGTATTGCAGTGCAAAATCCTGAATTCTGCTATGAAATGATTCAAAAGTATGGTGAGAAAATTATTCTGGGAGCAGACTGTGATAACAGAAAGATTAAAACCTCGGGATGGCTCGAAGAAAGTGACAATGATATCATCGATTTCATCCTTCAGTATCAGGAAAAAGGAATACAGACCACTATTTGTACTGATATTGCAAAAGACGGTATGCTGGAAGGCCCCTCAACAGGGCTTTATATTGAGATTTTATATAAAACATCTGTTCAGCTGGTAGCAAGCGGCGGTATTTCAGGTATTGCTGATGTCTATAAGATGAAGGATGTCGGCTGTTCGGGAACAATCATTGGAAAAGCAATTTATGAGGGAAAAATAAGTTTACAACAACTTCAAAATTTTATTGAAAATGCTTAAGAAAAGAATTATTCCATGTCTGGATATCAAAGATGGAGCAACTGTAAAGGGAGTCAACTTTGAAGATCTTAAAAATGCAGGGGATCCTGTAGAACTTGCCAAAAAATATGAGCGGGAAGGAGCTGATGAGCTTGTTTTCCTTGATATTACGGCAACTATTGAAAACAGGAAGACTTTTGTAGAACTTGTAAAAGAAATTGCCAAAGAGCTCAGTATTCCATTTACGGTAGGAGGCGGAATTTCGTCTGTGGAAGATGTAAGAAAGCTTTTGGAAGCCGGGGCAGACAAAATCAGTATCAATTCTTCCGCGGTTAAAAATCCGTCCCTTATCTCTGATCTGGCTAAAGAATTTGGGAGCCAGTGTATAGTGGTTGCTATTGATACAAGGCAAGTAGGCGATAAAGATCTGGTGCATATCAAAGGAGGAAGAGAAGCTACTGAACTTTCTACACTGGAATGGGCAAAACAAGCAGAATCCCTTGGAGCAGGAGAAATTCTGCTAACTTCAATGGATGGAGATGGTACAAAAAATGGCTTTGATCTTCGCATTACAAAACTGGTTTCAGATAGTATTACCATTCCCGTGATTGCTTCTGGAGGAGCTGGTGCTGTAGATCATTTTGTTAAAGTATTTAATGAAACAAAAGCTACAGGAGGATTGGCAGCCAGTATTTTCCACTTTAATGAAATAGGAATTCAGGATTTGAAACAACAGTTAAAAACTCAAAAAATTGAAGTACGATGAAAATAGATTTTAGTAAAGATAACGGGCTTGTTCCGGTAGTCATTCAGGATAACAGAACGCTGCAGGTTTTGATGTTGGGCTACATGAATGAGGAAGCTTTTGAGAAAACAAAAAAAGAAGGAATTGTTACTTTTTTCAGCCGTTCCAAAAACAGACTCTGGACAAAAGGTGAGGAATCGGGTAATTTTTTAACGGTAAAAAGTATTGATATCGACTGCGATCAGGACACCATTTTAATTAAAGCCGTTCCGAAAAATGTGGTTTGCCATACAGGCAGTTTTAGTTGTTTCGGGGAAAAGAGTACTAAAGGATTTCTGTATGAACTGGAAGAAAAAATATCTCAGAGAATAGATACGAAGGCTGAAGACTCATATACTTACTCATTATATCAGAGAGGAATCAATAAAATGGCTCAAAAAGTAGGCGAGGAAGCCGTAGAACTAGTTATAGAAGCAAAAGACAGTAATGATGATCTCTTTAAAAATGAAGCTGCAGATCTGTTGTATCACTTTTTAATTTTATTGAAAGCCAAAGGATTTTCAATGGAGGAGATTGAAGAGATTCTTAAAGGCAGAGATCAATAAAATTGACTCGCTTTTTGATTGTAAGACAAGAATTCTTTCGGTAAATGAAAAGCGTTATTTTAAGATCATAGAAAATAAACTTTCAGATATGATTGATGGGTTACAGAAAGCTAAGAATTTAATGGATAACGGGCAATATATGCCCGCTGTAGAAATTTTGCAGAATATCAGCAAGTTATCTACAAAATCTGAAAGCTACAGACTATTATTCATGTCAAACTGCTGGTATAAACTAGGAGAATATCAATGGGCTATTGATATTGCGGATAATTTATTACAAAGAGACAAGCACAATGAATTAGCATCTCAGATAAAATATCTGTCCTATTGTGGACTTAAAGATTTTGATAAAGCCTTAGAAGAAATTATACGGTTTTTGTCATTTAATGAAGCGGATGTATATAAAATAACCCCTGGAAGAATTATTAGCAGATATCAAAAATGGTTTTATTAATGAACAAGCTATTATTTCTAAAATAAAAGGACTCGCATTAAAAAATAACTGTTTGAAGTAAAAATATTTAAACACGCTCTTCTAAAACAAAACAGCAGGAATAGAATAACCCTGCTGTTTTTTTATTATCAATGAATTGATTTCTTATCTTTCAATCATAATATTCTTGACAAGGGTTTCTTCGCCCACTTTCAAAACTCCAACATAGACTCCGTTCTGAAGGGATGAAACATTAACCTTTCTTTCGTTATTGACTTTCAAAAGTGACCTTCCCAAAGAATTGCTGATTTCAAAGCTGAAATCCACTCCCTTAGAATCCGGTAAGTCAATATTAATCATATTATTGGCTGGATTAGGGTAGATCTTTACAGCTTCCAGTGAATTTTTTGAAGCAGGTTTGCTCATGGTAGTTGATGCTGCTGCAAAATGTTGTAAGGCACCCACGGTTGCTTTTCCGATCTTGTATACATAAACAGGATCCATATTGGTGAAAGTATCCTTAGAGCTGTGAGGGTAAGTGCTTCTTATCCTTTCAAAAAATCCGGTAATCACTTCACCTTTCTGTTCGAAAGGAATATAATCCGTATCAGCTGCCGGATCTACAGCAGTCAGAAGAGGAGAGTAGAGTGCTGTACAATTTCTTAGTTGTTGAGTGACAGCAGCAGAAGCTGCATTGTTACTGGAAATACCTCCCTGATCTTCATCACAATATACGGTTGTATTGTTGTTTCCTTTCACTCCGCCTACCTGATCCAGATTGAAGACCAGTTTGATATCCAATTTGCGGACACCTCCCTGATATACTACGTTGTTCACATAATGGCTGCTTCCTTTTAATCCCTGTTCTTCACCTGAAAAATGGATGAACTTTATAGAATATTCAGTAGGAACGTTTTTCAGAATCCTTGCTGCTTCAAGAATAATAGACGTTCCGCTGCCGTTATCATTCACTCCAGGGCCATAAATGGTATCGAAATGCCCACATATAATGACATACTTGTTAGGATACAGCGTTCCTGTTTTGGTGATGATTAAATTTTTGGAACTGGTACTTCCAAAGGTAAAAGGACTTTCTTCTATCTGGCTCGCAGTATAGCCGTAAGAAAGATACTTGTTTTTAATCCAGTTCAGGGTATTCGTATTCGCTACTGAACCTGTGGTTTTTACACCTAAATTACTGAATTCCTGGAGATTGTTGGTGATGTTGGTTTGTGTTACCAGGTCAGCTCTGTCTTTGTAAGCCTGAATAAAAGTTTGAGCCGCAACACTCTGCATCATCAATGCAGAGCATAAAAGTGTTGTGATTTTTTTCATATAAATAATATTATTTTGGTAACACGAATGTAGTAAATAAATCACAATAAAGTGTTTAATATTTTAAAATAAAAGAATATTTACTATGAATATCATATTGATTATTGCGAATGTTTTGTAAATACTGTAATGTGGATCTGGTATAAAAATAAAAACCTTTGAAACTATTCAAAGGTTTTATTTACAAATAGAGGCTTGCATATTGTATTATCTTTCAATCATCACTTTTCTGACAACCTTTTGATCCCCAATTTTTAAAATTCCGATATAAGCTCCGTTCTTAAGTCCTGAAGCATTAATTCTTGTTTCATTGTTTCTTCTGAAAATGGAACGCCCCTGAAAATCCGTGATTTCAAAAGTGAAATTTTTAATTCCGGAATCCGGAAGTTCAATATTGATGACATCTTTGGCAGGATTTGGATAGATTTTTACACTTTCCAGTGTGTTTTTTACAGCGGTTTCATGCGTTCCCAATGTTCCGGTAGCAACGGCGAAATGCTGCAGTGCTCCCACAGACGCTTTTCCTATCTTGTAAATGTATACAGGATCTGTATTGGCAAAAGTATCATTCACTGTATGCGGATAGGTGCTTCTTATTCTTTCAAAGAAACCTGTAATCACTTCACCTTTCTGTTCAAAAGGGATGTAATCTGTATCAGCAGCGGGATCTACAGCAGTCAGAAGAGGAGAGTAGAGTGCTGTGCAGTTTCTCAGTTCCTGAGTTACAGCAGCCGAAGCAGCATTATTGGAAGAAAGTCCGCCTTGATCTTCATCACAGTAAACAGTATTGTTGTTATTTCCCATCACACCGCCTACCTGGTCGAGATTAAAAACAAGTTTAATATCCAGAACACGAGTGCCGCTCTGATACGCTACATTGTTGACATAATGCTTACTTCCCAGAAGTCCTTGCTCTTCCCCGGAAAAATGAATGAATTTTATAGAATATTCAGTCGGAACATCTTTCAGAATCCTTGCTGCTTCAAGAATAATAGAAGTTCCGCTTCCGTTATCATTGATTCCCAGGCCGGTAATACTGTCGAAATGTCCGCAAATAATTACGTATTTATTGGGGTATACAGTTCCTGTCTTGGTAATAACAAGGTTTTTAGAATTATAGCTCCCTGCTGTAAAAGGGTCTTCTACAATCTGGCTGGCTGTATATCCGTAAGAAAGATATTTGTTTTTGAGCCACGTCAGGGCGTTGGCATTAGCAGCTGACCCAGTAGTTTTTACCCCTAAATTAGCAAATTCCTGAAGGTAAGTTGTAATATTGGTTTGATTTACCATATCCGCCCTGTCCTGATAAGCCTGAATGAAACTTTGAGCTCCAATACTTTGAAAAGCAACAGAAGCCAATAAAAAAGTAGTGATTTTCTTCATTCTATGAAAGTAATGCTGAATATTCCTGAATGTAAAACAGATTTAGAATATTCCACCTGACATTATTTATTAATGATTATTTTTTTTGTAGTATTTCCTTTATCGGTTTTAATGGTAAAGGTGTAGACTCCGTTTGTTAATCCTGAAGTATTTATTTTGTCCTGGTTTTCAAGCGATAACACAGTATTTCCTGACATGTCGTTGACTTCAACTTTGAATTGTTTTACTTTTTCCTGAAATTCCACAGTCACAAGATCTTTAGCCGGATTAGGATAAAACCTGATGGCTTCTGTTGAGTGTTGTGCTGTATCTTTAGTGCTTAAAAGATTGTTGGTTGTAGAGGCAACGGCAAAGTGCTGTAAAGCTCCCACAGCTGCTTTTCCTACATTGAAGACATATACAGGATCCAGGTTGGCAAAAGTATCACTTACCGTATGTTCGTTTTCACTTCTCAGATATTCGTAGAATCCGGTAATGGTGTATCCTTTCGCCTCAAAAGGCATATAATCGGAGCTGTAAGCATACGAAAGATTCGTCTGAAGAGGAGAGTAAAGGGTAGTGCAGTTCATCAGTTCCTGTGTTACAGCAGTAGAGGCTGCATTGTTGGAAGACACTCCACCAGTATCTCTTTCGCAGGTAATCGTATTGTTGTTATTTCCAATAAGCCCACCTACCTGGTCAATATTTAAAACCAGTTTTATATCCAAAACCTGACTACCATTCTGATAAGCTACATTATTTACATAATGGTTACTTCCCACAAGCCCCTGTTCTTCCCCGGAAAAATGAATAAACTTGATAGAGTATTCTGTTGGAACATTTTTCAATATTCTTGCTGCTTCAAGAATAATGGAAGTTCCGCTTCCGTTGTCGCTTACTCCAGGGCCTACAATTGTATCATAATGTCCACAGATAATAACATATTTGTTAGGGTAGACTGTTCCCGTTTTGGTAATAATTAAATTTTTTGAAGTGTTGCTTCCGTAAGTAAAAGAATCTTCGGACATGTTAGTTGCTGTATATCCGTAGGACAGATATTTGTTTTTAAGCCAGTCAAAAGCATTGTTATTGGCTGTTGTGCCAGTTTTTTTAATTCCAAAACCTGCAAATTCCTGAAGGTTTGTACTAATATTGGTTTGGGTAACCATATCTGCTCTGTCCTTATAAGCTTGAATAAAACTTTGTGCACTTATATTCTGCAGTGCAATGGATGTGAGCAAAAAAGCTGCAACTTTTTTCATTTTTGATACTTTCTTTAGAGATTGCTAATATAGCAATAAATCATCATTTATTGTTAATTATTAACTGGAATAGTGTTAATTTGTTTGATTTATCAATAATAATTTAACTTTTTATTAAATTTATTATTGTGTTAGATTAAAATTCGCTAAATAAATAAAATTTAGGTAAATTTTTCTTTATTATTGAATATGTTTAATGATAAATTCATCTTTTGTGAATTCTAACTCATAAAGTTTACTGTTGTTATGGTAATTAGAATGGAATTTACCATATAAGAAATTGAAAAGTATATAACCAAAAAAATCCCGGGAAAACCCGGGACTTATATTGATAACAAAATCTATTCTACATTATTTTACTTGATCTACAACAGCTTTGAAAGCTTCAGGGTGATTCATTGCTAAATCTGCTAAAACTTTTCTGTTAAGTTCGATGTTGTTCTTTTTAAGAGCTCCCATAAATTGAGAGTAAGACATTCCGTGCTCTCTAGTTCCCGCGTTGATACGAGTGATCCAAAGTGCTCTGAAATTTCTCTTTTTCTCTTTTCTACCACGGTAAGCATATTGCATTGCTTTTTCTACCGCGTTTTTAGCTACAGTCCAAACGTTCTTTCTTCTTCCGAAATAACCTTTAGCGTGCTTAAAAATTTTCTTTCTGCGAGCTCTTGAAGCTACGGCATTTACTGATCTTGGCATAATTTAAATTGTTTTTTTGAAAAGGGCGGCAGTGTTATTGCTCTTATTTGCACCGTTTCAGGGTTAAAATTGTGAATTTGTTTGAATTCTTATAAACCGAATATAGATTTATAAAAACTACTTAATTGCTAATTGACGTTGAACGCTTTTCTCATCCACTTTAGCTACGTAAGAAGTAGACGTAAGATTTCTCTTCTGCTTAGTTTCTTTCTTAGTTAAGATGTGGCTTTTGTAAGCGTTTTTTCTTTTGATCTTACCTGTTCCGGTAAGAGCAAAACGTTTCTTAGCACCTGATTTCGTTTTTAATTTTGGCATTGTTTTGCTTTTTTATTGTTTTTGTTATCAATATCTGTTTTGGCTACTCCTAAAGACATTAGGAATAATAGTGTGCAAAATTACGAAAAAAAAGTGATACACGAAAGGAATTTTTAATGTATATCAACAGGAAGGTCTTTTGGGTTGAATTATAAAGGCAAACCCATATCAATACGGATTTGCCTACAATGCTATACGTTCATAAAAACGTAATGATGTTCTTATTCTTATTATGATTTAAAAAACTCCAGAAGATCTCTGTTGATGGTTTCAGCCTCTGTAGTTGGCATTCCGTGTGGAAAACCGGGATAGGAAATCAGTTTCCCGTTTTTAAGAAGGGTAGCAGCTACCTTGCCTGTGGTTTCAAAAGGTACAATCTGATCATCTTCACCGTGCATTACCAATACAGGAACATCTACACTTTTAAGATCTTCAGTGAAATCTGTCTCAGAGAATGCTTTCACACAGTCATAATGTGCTTTGATAGAACCATTCATACCTTGTCTCCACCAGTTTCTCTGGATTCCTTCTGAAACTTTGGCTCCTTCTCTGTTGTACCCATAAAAAGGGAAGGTAATATCAATGAAAAACTGCTGTCTGTGTTTTGCCGTATTGTTTCGGATATCATCAAAAACGGAAATAGGAACTCCATTCGGGTTATTCTCATTCTGAACCATAATAGGTGTTACTGCACTTACCAGAACGGCTTTTGCCACTCTTCCGTTACCATGCTTTGCTACATATCGGATTACTTCACCACCGCCTGTAGAATGTCCTACGTGGATTACATCCTTCAAATCCAAAGCTTTAACAATTTCTGCTACGTCAGATGCATAAGTATCCATATCATGTCCGTAAGGTGTCTGTTCAGATCTTCCGTGTCCTCTTCTGTCATGAGCAATTACTCTGTAGCCCTGTTCTAAAAAGAAGAACATTTGTGCATCCCAGTCATCACTCGATAATGGCCATCCGTGGTGAAAGAAAACCGGCTGTCCTTTCCCCCAATCTTTGTAATAAATTTCTGTTCCGTCTTTTAATGTAAGTGTGCTCATTGTTTCTTTTTTTAATATTAATAAATAGTGTGTTTGATTTTTTATATCACAAATTTAGATAGAAAATCTTTAGAATATCTTGATCTAAGATAATAATTGTTTAAAAATTTGTTAACAATAATAATGTATAGGTAATACTCTTCAAAGAGTAAATAGGTTGAAAATGTTTTTGTTACGAAGAAAACACTCAAAAAAGTAAGGCAGCACAAAATATACCTGATAATCGGGATTGCAGTATTTGACGGTTCTCTCTAATATTGACGATGAATATGAAACATACAATTCAGGTAGGCTTGATCATTACTATTTTCAGTCAAACCTGCTGAACTTATTGTTAACCTGTAAATTTAAACTGTTATGCTTTCATCCGCAGACCTACACCTGGAAAGAGCTTTATTTTTTGCTGTCTTAATTATATTTTTTGGAGCAGGATTCCTGTGCACGCTGATTACTTTCATTATCAATTTTATACAAAAGAAAGATAAAAAAGTGGTGTATTACCTTCTTATATTTCTTATTTCCGGCCTTATTGGAGTAGTTTTAACTGCATTTTATTGTTACATGATCTTATTTGAACAGGCCGAAACCTATAGGCCATAAGAAGATGTGATGCATTATATTATGAAATAGACTAAACTAAAAACCACTGATATCAGGGATGTTTTTATACTGTCTCTATTTTTATCTTTGACCTAAAATATAATAAAGATAAAAAGGTTAAATATCTTCCGGATAAACAATAATTTATAACTTTTATAGCTTTCTTTTTCACACCCGATTCAACGATAAATTCTTATTTCGAATAAACACTAAAAAACTATGGGTAAAAACACTAGCCAGATACAATGGAGTGAGGAAGAAGCTGTAAAAGTAATAATGCTGCGTATATTTGTAATTTGCAGCTACTCGGGAGGCAACCTCAGGTAACAGGGAATGCTGTAATGCTTTCCGACATTATAAAATTTGACGAATGGCGCACCGGATTTATTTATACAACTACGATCAGAAATCAAATCAGACATTCGATACCTATCTGGGCGAGTGGAACTATGAAATTCCATTATTGCTGTATCCTCTGCTCGCAGAAGACATCAAAGTGGAAGGCGTTGAATTTTTCTCAGATAAAAATCAGGGAATTGTTCAGTTGCGTTATTTTTTCAATCTGCTGGCAGATACTTTTCAGCTGCATTACAAGAAAGCTTATTACGAACCCGTTAATAAGATGTTCGAGTTTCTGGAAGCTTTACCTTACGACACTTTTGTATTGAATGCAACAGATGTTTTCAATATGAACGAAGAAGAACATACGGTACAGGCAAAGGAATGGCTGGTAGAAATTCAGCAAAAAAGCAAGCTGTATAAAAAGGCTGTTAAAGCCCGTAACCTTTCGCTGCTGGATCCCTTGTTTTCACAGACAGGATATTCCTCATTTCTTGAAATTTTACAAACCGACTGGGTTAATTACGGATTAGGATATTTTGAAGAGCTTGCTTATAAAAAAGCGGCATCTTCTGTATTTGAAGAGAACGGGAAGTTTGGCCTTAAAGATGCAAAAGGGGGTATTTTAGCTCCGGCAGTTTATGATGATATTTTTGAAGCCGATGATTACTACAATATATCGGTAATTCAAAAAGGTGCTTTTTTTGGTTACCTGCAAAGTGACGGAAAAGAATGGGTTTCTCCGGTATATGAAGATGCTTTTGACGTATTCGATTTTGGGCAGGAACCTTTAGGTGAAGTAAAGGTGAATGGCAAATCAGGGATTTTAAAAATCTATTCAAACACCTGGATGATTCCTGCGGAATACGATGCCATTGAAAGAGCAGCCTATGGATTTCTTTTGGTAGAAAAAGATGGAAAATTCGGAGTTTACAACGATGAAAACATACTGATTATCCCTATTGAAAGCGAAAATCCATATGAATATGATTATTTCCCTGAATTATTTTTCACCAGACAAAAAGGTACCGGAAAACGAAAATATTATACAAAAGAAGGAAACTATCTCGGAGACTTTTTAGAAGGCAGCATCTCAAAAGCAAGTACCTGTTTCTGGATCAAACCGAACAAATTTGACAAGAAGGGCAGATTGATTGATGAAAGAGGCCGCCTCATTATAGACGAAGCAGATCAGATGATCTTAATTGATAATTATGAAACTCTTGCTGTTCGTAAAGACAAAAGCTGGAAGATCTATCATGCTTTAAAACATCAGTTTCTGCTGGAAAATGAATCTGTTAGTAAAATAAAAGCACAGTCCAATGCCGGATATAAAAATAATGTCTTTATCCTGGAAACCAATGCGGGATCAGGACTTTTTGATGCAGGTAATGGAAATTGGTTAATCACTCCCCAACCGGAAATTAAGCAGATTCACTATCTGGAAAATGGATTTTTATCGGTTCAAAAAAATGAAGGGTATCAATTGTTCGGTTTTGAGAATGGTCTGTCAGCCCAATTGTATGATTATATTTCCAATCCTTTGAATTACAGAACAGAAGAAGGTTTATTGTTTCTGTATCAGGGTGAAAATATGTTGAGGATGCATGAAGACAAAAGCATTCACCGGGTAGAGGCTTCCGAATATGGTGCCGTTTATCTGGACCGGTATTCATTCCGGGGAAAAGATCTGGAATACTTTACTTCCTTTTATAACCGTTGGAAAAGCCAGAAAGGTAAGAACCCCGAACAATTCATGGAGGTTGGAACGATTAAAAAAATGGCTTTTGACGAAAAGGAAAACCAGAATTACCACGAAGCACTTCGTCTTTTTGAGTTATCTGCCCAAAAGGGTGACATGGATAGCCTGGTAGAAATAGGATTACTGCTTACGGATCCTGAAATAGAATCATTATTTGATCCGCAAAGAGGCATTGCATATTACGAAAAAGCAGCACAACGAAACCACCCTGTAGCCTGGAACAATCTCGGGGCTTTGTACCACAACGGAATTGGGTATTCTTTTAATATCAAAAAAGTAATTGAGGCCTATGAAAAGAGTGCCGAGCTTGGTGACGAAATGGCTCTTGTCAACCTGGGTGATCTGTATTATTTTGGACAACACGTGAAGCAGGATTACAGTAAAGCTTTGGATTTTTATCAGAAAGCTGAGAAAAAATATACCTACAATTACGATAAAATCTCAGAAATCTATTACCAGTTAAGAGACTATAAAAACCTCTTGGTATACTTGAAGAAAGACTATGATCAATCTTATTCCGGGATTTATTACGGCATTATCTACGAACACGGTATGGGAGTAAAAACGGATCTGAAGAAAGCCATTAAGTATTATGAACAGGCCAATACTTACAGTGCCTACGAATATGCAACTCAACGTTTGATGTATTATTATGGTGAAGATCCGGTCTTTAAAAATGAAAAGAAATACCTGAAGTGGAGTGCTTTTGCTGAAAAGCATGGTTTCGAAACAGATTAACAGGGATTTACCTATATTTACGTTCCTTAATGGAATGCAATTTAATAAAGATAAGGGTTTGATGCACAGGTTATTACTTATATTTACTTTACTTATTTGTCCATTTTTTGTTCAGGCACAGGATGTTTTAAGCAAATTAGAAAGAGAATACAGCCATGCCTCAAACAATACGGCAGAACAGCTCAACCTGGCTCCCAGGTACGCTACAGCACTATTTTTTCATAATCTTAAGTCCAAATCTTACCAGATTTTAGATACTAATATTTCCCTTGCTGCAAAACAGGCGGATGGAAAGTATGCCACAATTTTATATGCGGTACAGGCCATGAATTACCGGCTGGATAATAAAGCCGCGGAGTCTTCAAAAAGCCTCGATATGGCAAAGGCCTACAGCTTAAAAACGAATAGTAATGAAGCAAAGGGTTATGTACAATATGCAAAAGGCTGGATTCTGGTACGCAATAATAAAACGACCGATGCTGTCGCTGCTTACCTGAAAGCGATCGAATATTATGAAAACTCACCAACTACTTCCACACTATATGGAAGATTGGGTAATGCAGCCAAGGAATTATCTGCTATTTATTCTGACCTGAATGAATATCAGCTGGAAGAAAAATACAGCAAACAATTTCTATTGTTAGCTTCCAAGCAAAATGACCCCAATCTTATCTTTGATGCTTACATGCGGATGGGGTACGTATATGAACAAAAATATACACAGGAGCCATCCAATACAATGTTTCGAAATAAAACGGAACAGTATTATTTACAGGCTATTGCGACTTTTAATAAAAATAAAGATGCGATGCTTAGCAGAAACAGCCTCTCATATGCTGCCATCAATTTAGCTAATTTATATACTGGGTTTGACAGTGATAAAGCTATGCAATATGCACAGTTAGCCAATAAAGTGAGCCTGGAGATTGGTGATGCTATTCACATTGCTTCTTCCTTTGGAATTCTGGCAGAATTGGCATTGCAGGATAAAAATTATGATTTAGCCAAATCTTATTTTCTGAAAGCCTCCATGGAAATTGGGAAAAGCCCGGTAAGAAATCATATGATAGAATTGTCTATCCTTGAATCTCTATCCAGAATTAGTGAAGAGCAGGGTAATTATAAAGAAGCACTGACTTATTATAAAAGCTATGTTGATCAATACAAGAGCATTTACGATCAGGAAAAACTGGATATCACCAAAAGATTAGAATCCCAGTTTGATAAAGAGCGACAGGAGCAAAAGTACATCAAGCTACAGCTCGAAAGCGACAAGAAAGCACAGGAAATCAAACTTATTAATATTTTGCGTGCACAGCGTGAACAGGTTTATAACAACCTAAAATTGGTAGAAGAAAACCAGCGTGAAAGACTGAAATTCTCAGAACTTGAATCCGAGAAAAAAGAACAGCAGCTTCGTTTGGCAAAACTGGAGACCCAACAGAAGAATAACGATATTAATACCTTTAAAAAGCTTCTGGCGTTCAAGGAAAAGATCAATACGTACTACATTTTTTTTATTATCTTTTTCATTATTTTGATCCTCTTGTTGCTGTATGCCTATAAACAGCGTGCCAGGTCTATTAAACGAAGAGACGAATTGCATGCTTTAGCCATGGAACAGGAAAAGCAAAACTCGAAAATATCTACCCTTACTGCATTGCTTGAAGGGCAGGAGCAGGAGCGTGGCCGTCTGGCCCGTGATCTCCATGACGGATTGGGAGGTTTGCTGTCCGGAACTAAGCATCAACTTTCTTATTTAAATCCTCATCAATCCGAAAATATTGAAGAAGGAATTTCAAAATCAATTGAACAGATCGATGGTGCTGTGGAAGAACTGAGAAGGGTGGCACATAATCTAATGCCTGATTTATTAACAAAATACGGTCTGGAAGTGGCTATTCAGGAGTTTGCTTCACGAATTTCCAATTATGCTCTGGAAATCCATACAGAGTTTATCAATTACAGCAATTCCATATCGAAGGAAAAGCAATTGATCATTTACAGGATTATTCAGGAACTGGTCAACAATGCGATAAAGCATGCAGAGACTTCTGAAATTATCATTCAGGTAAGCGAAGAAGAAAACCTAATAAATCTTACAGTAGAGGATAACGGTAAAGGTTTCGATCATACCAATTTAGACGTTAGAAAAACGGCAGGTTTTCACAATATAGAATTGAGAGTCCAGTTTTTAAAAGGAACCATGAATATCACCTCCGAATTAAATATTGGCACCAGTATAGAACTTCAAATCCCTATTCATTAAACATGATAAAAGTAGCCATAACAGACGATCATCCGCTTCTATTGGAAGGACTGAAAAATATTTTAGGCAACAGCGGAACAATAGATGTCGTAGATTGTTTCAAAAGTGTCTCCGAAATGAATGCAGGCCTTGCAAAACAGGCGGTTGACATTCTGCTGCTCGACATTAATCTGGAAGATACCAACAGCATTGAACTCATCAAACCTTTAAAGAAAAAGTACAGCAGCCTTCAGATTATTATCCTTAGTGTTCATAACGAACTGCCCGTCATCAACAGTACTCTTGCTGAAGGGGCTTTGGGATATATTCAAAAAAATGCTTCAGTTTCCGAAATTATCGAAGGAATTAATGCTGTATATAGCGGTAACAGGTTTTTATGCTCTCAAACCAAAGCTGTTCTGGAGAAAAAATCAACAGACGGATTAAGTCAGGTTCCGAAACTGACACGAAGAGAAAAAGAAATTCTGGGTGAAGCAGCAAAAGGGCTTACTACCAATCAAATGGCGGAAAAGCTTTTTATAAGTCCGCACACGGTAGAAAGCCACCGCAAAAATCTTATCGAAAAATTTCAGACCTCCAACCTGAGTTCAGCTATAAAATTAGCTATAGAATACGGCTTGATTATCGAATAAAATAATCATCCCGAAAAAAGGCTGCTCACATCATGTAAGCAGCCTTTTTCTTATATAATCAAATAATTTGGGTGTGTACGGTTAATCTTTAAATTTCAACGCAGCCTGAAACAGATTCTTTTTGTCTACTAAATCGTATTCGTCATTGTAAACCGGCTGGTACATCAGGATGAAAACGCTGCCGTCAAAATCTTTTAAACTGATGGGCTGATCTACCATGATATCATAAAATCTTGTAATCGTACGGGTAGCAGTCCATTGCTTTGCATTGCCTTTTGGGTTTTTATCAAATCTGTGATCTTTTGCATCTGTATAATACCAGTATGAAGGCGCGGAATCCATCAGAAACATTTCTTTATCCTTGTTATAGAGCTCTTCGGCCATACCTGTATTCTGGAACCATGGAACTTCAGTATTCAAAACGCCCAAAGCTCCTGCATAGATATCTTTATTTGTTGTGGCACCCACTAAAAATCCTTCCAGATTGGAAGACGTGATTTCAAATAAAAAAGGAGATTTTTTCAGTTCATAAACATCATTCACGGGTTCAATTACTTTTCCATCCTGTTTAATAACGACTTTTAACGATTGTGCAAAAGTCATAAAACTTAATAAACAAAAAAGAAGGGTCAAACTTAATTTTTTCATTGTATCTCTTTAAATAATTGCAGCAAAGATATTAGACTTTATTTCCCTGTGCACTCGCTGATTTCAGGGGTTTTTATTTCATCAAATTAAAGCAGGTCAGTCTTCAGCTGGATTTTTATATAAGCCGTTTTATGTTTTTTACCATTAGCCGAAGCAGAGTTAAGAGGGTAGACTTCTGCATAGAAAGTGTCATTATCGGTCCAGAAAGCCTTTTTATCATCTGCTATTTTAAAGTTGGTGAAATTCACATATAAAAGGTTGTCCTGTTTCTTAGTTTGAGGAAAGTATTTAGAAATAACAAAATTACTCCCCACATCATGATTGGATGAAATGAAGGTAACCCAGCCTTTAGTTGGAAGGATTTGCGGATAACCTTCTGTACTCAGTTCAAACATAACTGCATTTTTTAAATTATAAAAAGAATAGTAGGAATCTGCAGCTTCATCAGAATTTTCTTTGAATACTTCCAGGTTTAAATAAGGCGACCTTCCTACATATTCATTGGCAAGCGGTCCGGTCTCTGTAGAGATACTTTCATGTTGTGTAATGACATCTTCTCTGCCGTTTTCTTTGTAAACCCAGTTATCTGCCTGCAGTTGTATATTGGGATTTTTTACCAGCTTTTCACCAATTTGTTTTTTTGAACTGGCTTTAAATTCCTGTTCAGAAATCTCCACAATGGTCCCGAACTTCTTAAAAGATTTATTCTTAGAATCACTAGATTCTCTAAAAGTGCTGCTTCTGATCTCATAAAGGTCAACCCCTTTTAACGTAAGTTCGTATGCCGGTGTGAATTCCGACTTCAGGACAAACGCTTCAATACTGTTCGAAATGTTATTATTAATGCTGTAATGAATAGAATAGAAGTCCTCAAACTCTTCAAATCCATAATAATTATCGAGTTTATTGTAAGGCATTTTCAAATAGGGAGCATCTGTATTCGGCGCGGTAAAAAACTGTACAGAATCCAGTTTAGTAAATAATTGAAACGGTACCTCCTGAACATTGTCCACGCCTTGTATTTTTTTGAAATCGGCAAATGTTACCGTTTTCTGCTTTACTTCAGTTTTTACATTATGTGTTTCTGATGTTTTATCCTTTTGGTTACATCCTGCAAGAATCACCATGGATGATATAAAGAATTGATTGATGACTTTCATTTTTATATTTTTGCCCAAATGTATCAGTATTCGGACCAATAGCCAATAAAACCACCTGATATAGGGAATAAATGGCCGAAAACAGGGATATTTTGAACGATGGATTTTGGAGAATTTTACAAAATGAAAACCTCAATATTGTAATTTACTTTATAAAAATGAAAAACTTAATAATCAGCCTTTCAATGGTGACTGCTTTATTAGCATCCTGTTCACCTTCTTCAGACAAAAAAACAGAAACAAATACATCTCCGGATACTCAAAAAGAAGTGGCATCATCTCAACCGGAACCAGTAGAAATTCCAGCTGATTTTTCAACATTGGTTCCTATTGACGTGTTGAATAGTAAAAGCCCCAATGTGCATGATAAATATGGGATAGAATTCTCCGGGAACTGTTACTCATGCGATTTGGCCAGTCTTTCTATAACGAAGAAGCAGATCAGATGGACCAACGTCTGTGATGAAAAAGACACTTTTGAAATTGATGATTTTTCATACACTACTGAAGAAAACAAAACGATCTTTAAAACACCGGAAAGAACCTATATTTTAACTCAAATAGATAAAGCACCCGTTTACGAACTTGTGATAGAAGGCAAAAAACTGGAGTTAAAGAACAAAAGAATATCAAAATATTTTACCACCAAAAAAGCTTTGCCGCTTTTCACAGAACATGACTGTGGAGATTTTGAGGGATAAGCCGTAGAGTAGCCCGGGACAGTCTTGTCTTAAAATATAAGCATAAAAAAACCTCAAAGTAATTTGAGGTTTCTTTATATAAAATAATGACTTAATTATTTTGCTGGTTTTTTAGGACTCATCATCATAATCATCCTTTTTCCTTCAAGTTTAGGAAGCTGGTCTACTTTACCCACATGCTCAAGTTCCTGAGCAAGTTTTAAAAGCAAAATTTCTCCCTGGTCCTTAAAGATAATCGAACGTCCTTTAAAAAATACGTAGGTTTTTAATTTAGAACCTTCTTCAAGGAATTTTTCAGCATGCTTCTTTTTGAATTCGTAATCGTGATCATCAGTCTGAGGTCCGAAACGGATCTCTTTTACTACCACTTTTACCTGCTTGGCTTTAAGTTCCTTCTGTTTTTTCTTTTGCTCGTATAAGAATTTCTTGTATTCCAATACTCTTGCAATAAATGGTTCTGCCTTGTCAGAAATTACTACTAAATCCAATTCTTGTTCCGCCGCAATTTGTCTTGCTTTGTCAATTGGGTAAATTCCTGGCTCTACGTTATCGCCCACTAAACGAAGCTCTCTCACACGAATTTTATCGTTGATCAAGTGAGCGTCCTCTTGTACCGGACGTCTCTGTGGGCCCCTGTTGTTAAATCTTTGTGCTATTGTATTATAATTTTATTGGTTAATTACTTAATTTAATTGATTTAAATATTTAAAATTAAAAGATTCCAGTTAATTATTTAAATTTTTGAATCCTTCAATCTTTTAATTTAAAAGTTATATGGCTGCTTCTTTTTTGAAGTAAGCAACGAAATCCTCCAGCTTCATCGCTCCAAGATCACCTTCTCCACGTCTTCTTACAGAAATCGTGCCTTCTTTCTCTTCATTTTCTCCTACAACAAGCATGAAAGGAATTTTCTTCAATTCAGCATCACGGATCTTTTTACCTGTCTTCTCATTTCTTTCATCAATCTGACCGCTAATATCGTGATTTTCCAAAAATTGTGAAACTTTTTTTGAATAATCTACATATTTTTCACTGATTGGTAGAATAATAAACTGATCCGGGCTCAGCCATAACGGGAAATCACCTGCAGTGTTTTCCAGCAGAATAGCGATAAAACGCTCCATAGAACCGAATGGTGCTCTGTGGATCATCACCGGTCTGTGCTTTTCATTATCATTTCCGATATAGTGAAGATCAAATCTTTCCGGTAAGTTATAATCTACCTGGATAGTTCCTAACTGCCATTTTCTTCCTAAAGCATCTTTCACCATGAAGTCAAGCTTCGGACCGTAGAATGCCGCTTCTCCGTATTCTACTACTGTTTTTAAACCTTTCTTTTGAGCTGCATTGATGATCGCACTTTCTGCTTTCTCCCAGTTTTCATCAGAACCGATATATTTTTGTTTGTTTTCAGGATCTCTTAATGAAACCTGAGTTACAAAATCTTCAAACCCTAAAGATTTGAATACATACAACGTAAGATCAATTACTTTTTCAAATTCTTCAGAAAGCTGATCAGGAGTACAGAATAAGTGAGCATCATCCTGAGTAAATCCACGAACTCTCGTTAAACCGTGAAGCTCTCCACTTTGCTCATATCTGTATACCGTACCGAATTCTGCATATCTTTTTGGTAAATCTCTGTAGCTCCATTGTGAAGTTTTGTAAATTTCACAGTGGTGAGGACAGTTCATCGGCTTCAGCAAAAATTCTTCTCCTTCGTTCGGCGTTTTAATCGGCTGGAAGCTGTCTTCACCATATTTGTCCCAGTGTCCTGAAGTTACATATAATTCTTTTGCCCCGATGTGTGGAGACATTACGAATTCATAACCTCCTTTTTTCTGAGCATCAGAAAGGAAATTCTCCAGTTTTCTTCTTAAAGCAGTACCTTTTGGCAGCCAAAGTGGTAAACCTGCACCTACTTTTTCAGAGAATGCGAAGATTCCAAGTTCTTTACCTAATTTTCTGTGATCTCTTCTTTTAGCTTCTTCCAATCTTTCTAGATATTCTGTCAGATCTTTCTGCTTAGGGAAAGAAATACCATATACTCTTGTTAATTGTGGGTTCTTTTCATTACCTCTCCAGTAAGCTCCTGCTGCATTTAATATTTTAACCGCTTTTACGATTCCTGTATTCGGAATGTGACCACCACGACATAAATCTGTGAAGTTATCGTGGGTTACAAAAGTGATTTCCCCATCATTAAGATTAGAGATCAATTCCACTTTGTAAGGGTTATCTGCATACGTCTTCAAAGCTTCTTCTTTTGAAACCGGATATAAAGAGAAAGTAGAACCTTTCTTTGCATTTTCCAGGATCTTTTTCTCAATCTTCTCAAAATCTTTTTCAGATAGACTTTCATCCCCGAAATCTACATCATAGTAGAATCCGCTTTCGATAGCAGGACCGATGGTCAACTTAGCATCAGGATAAAACTCAAGGATTGCCTGCGCCAGAAGGTGGGCAGAAGAGTGCCAGAAAGCCTTCTTTCCAAGATCATCATTCCAGGTCAAAAGCTGTACCGTAGAATCCGTGGTTATAGGTGTGGTCGTTTCTACTTGTTTGTCATTAACAATTGCGGAAATGGTGTTTCTAGCCAATCCCTCGCTTATAGATTTTGCCACATCAAGGGGAGTCACTGCTCCCTCGAATTCTTTGACACTATTGTCTGGAAGTGTAATTTTTATCATTGTTTACTAAGAAATTTTAAGATGCAAAAATACGGAATTTTTAGATAAAATACTATATTAGCATATATTTAGAATGAGAATTAATATTAAAAATGTAAAAGATGCAGATGGTTTTAGTCTCACTGAATTCCATATTTCGTTTTTCATAGAAAAATACCTTTGATTTTTTATTCAAGATAACACCAATATTAAGATACTTAGTCTATTTGTAAGTCTTTAAAAATAAATTAATTACAATTAATATGAATGCTATAAATGTTGACCTTCACTGCGATTTATTATGCTATTTGCTGGAGCCGGGTTCATTAATTAACGACAAAGAACTTGGATGCTCACTTCCTTATTTAAAAGAAGGAAATGTAAAGCTTCAGGTGATGGCTATATACTCCGCGACAGGGCAAAATAGTACTGCTTACGGAGCAAAACAGAGCGAAATATTTTCAGATCTCCTGCAAAATGAAAGTTTTTTCTTATTTGATGGTAACAATTATAAAAATCCTGAAAATATAGGCAAAGTAGGAGTTATCGCTTCTATTGAAAATGCATCCGGCTTCTGTGGCGAAGATGACACTTTGGAAACGGGTTTTAAAAATCTGGAAGCGATTATTGAAAAAACACAACGAATTCTTTACCTTGGAATAACCCATCATACTGAAAACCGCTTTGGAGGAGGAAACAATTCCGATGTAGGATTGAAAGATGACGGTAAAGTTCTGCTTGACTATTTCTCAGAAAAAAACATTGCTATTGATCTTGCCCACACCAGTGATCAGCTTGCCTATGGAATTCTTAATTATATTGATCAGAGAAACTACAAAATTCCTGTTATCGCAAGCCATTCCAACTACAGACAGGTACATGATAAAAAGAGAAATCTTCCCGATGAACTGGCGAAAGAAGTGATTAAAAGAAAAGGGCTGATCGGACTCAATTTTATCCGCAATTGTGTCGATGATACAAATCCGGAAATGTTATATGAACATATTCAGTACGGCCTTGATTTGGGCGGAGAAGATGCAGTTGCCTATGGTGCCGATTTTTTCTTCTGTAAAAACCATCCTGATAAATCCCGTCATCCATTTTTCTTTAAAGGATATGATGATGCATCTGCATTTAATGCTATCAATAAAGAAATTGAGAAGCGTTTTTCACATGAACTGATGGAAAAAATCAGCCATAGAAATGCATTGAATTTTATAAAGAAGATGTATAAATAAAATCATCATCCGATTACATCACAGCATAATTAACAGGTCGCTCCTCCGGAGCGACCTGTTAATACCTAAATCTATAAAAGATTATATTAAAAATGTTTTTTGATGTTTTATTTTACATGAAATAAAACATTGTAAATTATTGAAAAATATATTTTTATATATTCTTATTTAATGCTTTCTTTTATACTTTACTTTCTGCTTGATAATCTCAATAACATCCACATTCTGAACTTTGGACTTAATCCATCCGTGGATGTCAATATAGAATAACGAACGTCTATAATATTCATTATTGGAATATTCTTCCAGCTTTTTATCAAAGCTTTCAAAAGCTTTTTGTCTCTGATCCGGGATTTGATTATTCAGGTTCTTAAAAAACTGAATGCTTTCAAAATGGAATTCTTCCGGTTTTTTCATTTTCTTCGCAAATTTCAAAGTAGAAGCAATAAATTCATCATAATCTTCATCATTGCCAGACTCATATTTTGCCATTAAGATCAGAATTCTTGTATGGAACAAGAGGTCTTCCTGTACATTTCCTTTGGATTCTATAATCCTCATAGAATATTCAATGGACTTTTCAAACATTTTACTTCCGAAGAACATGGCGGCCATTTTAAGGTAAAGAATCATAAAATGGTGCTCATCAATCCTCTCTCTGAGCTTTTCCATTTTTAATTCCACTTCAGGAATAAGTTTGGTTCCTGTGAAGAATTCTCCTTTTACAAAGTGAATATTCATCAGCGTATTGTACTGAGTAAGAAAAATAAGAGACTGAAGGTTCTCATTCTGAACAAAATTCTCCGAATGAACCATTGTATTGAAGTTCTGGAAATGTTCCTCCAGAATATCAATATTTCCGTATAAAAACAAAATTTTCAGCAAATACGTATTCCCTTTGATATACCAGACAGGATGGCTATAGATCATTTCAGGTTTCTTGTGAAAAAGATCGACCCATTGATAAGCATATTTCAAGGTATATTTATAGTCCTGTAAAAGCTGGTTTTTCCAGACATGGGCTTTGTAATACCATAATTTCTCCGTAAAATTCAGCTTCTCCGGGTTAATACTTTTAATCTCTGCGTTAAAAATATCCATAACTTCCTGCCGGTCTGCATCGTTTTTTACATAACCATGGGTCAGCATTTCGCTATATAATTTCAACGAAAGATTGGATAATTTTGTAGTATAACGGTTTTGTTTACTGATCTCCTGAGATTGCTTGATAAGCTCTTCGGCACGACCTTCAATACTTCGTGTAATGAATTGTGATTCAATTACTTTTTCAAGATCTATGATCTCCGAAGCAATACTCTTTTCATCCAGTTCCAATGCTGTCTGCTTGGTTTTGTCTAATATCTTTAAAGCCTGCTTATAAAGTCCTTTCTGATAGAGGATATTGGCAAAATCTAACTGTTCGCGAAGCTGGATTCTATAATTCTGATGACTCGGGTTCATACGGAGACTCACCAAAATCTGCTTGTAAAGATGAGCCTTAAGATTAGAAAGCTGTTGTTTTGTAGATATTTTTTTCTCAATAATAATACTTTCGTCATATTCTTTCATCTTGTCCATCTCAGAAAATAACAATAGAAATTTGGCATCTACGTTAATTCCGAGACGGTTTACGTAGAGCTTAAACTGTCTTTTTTCAGAGGTCGTCAATGACTTTACCAATACAAACAAAAAATCTTTCTGCAATTCTGCCATTGTAAATTTTAAGGGATTAAATTATTGATTAATAAATAAATACAATTGTTTTTAAGCTGTTGAATATTGTAATTTTCAGAAAAAGTGAAAATAAAAAAATATCGCAAGCTGTAGTTTTGAGCCAAAATTAAGTAAAAAACTTCACTTATGAATTCCGAAAAAATCGAAATTTTTGATACGACACTGAGAGATGGGGAGCAGGTTCCGGGATGCAAACTGAATACGGAACAAAAACTGGTTATTGCTGAAAGGCTTGATGAATTAGGGATTGATATTATCGAGGCAGGATTCCCGATTTCCAGCCCCGGCGATTTTGAATCGGTTTCAGAAATTTCAAAACTGGTGAAAAATGCGAAGGTATGCGGACTCACAAGAGCGAACAAAAAAGATATTGATGTAGCAGCAGAAGCGCTGAAGTTGGCAAAGAAACCAAGAATCCATACAGGAATCGGAACTTCGGATTCTCATATTAAATACAAATTCAACTCAACAAGAGAAGATATTATTGAAAGAGCAGCAGAAGCAGTAAAATATGCGAAAACATATGTTGAAGACGTTGAGTTTTATGCTGAAGATGCAGGAAGAACGGATAATGAATATCTGGCAAGAGTGTGTGAAGCGGTGATTAAAGCAGGAGCAACTGTCCTGAATATTCCTGATACCACAGGATATTGCCTGCCGGAAGAGTATGGTCAGAAAATAAAATATCTGAAAGAAAATGTAAGGGGAATTGAAAAAGCAGTGCTTTCATGTCATTGCCATAACGATCTGGGGCTGGCTACTGCCAATTCTATTGCCGGAGCAATTAATGGAGCCCGCCAGATTGAATGTACGATCAACGGATTAGGAGAAAGAGCGGGTAATACAGCGCTGGAGGAAGTCGTCATGATTTTAAAACAGCATAAAAATCTGAATCTGCATACCGATGTGAATTCCAGAATGCTGAATGAAATGAGTGCTATGGTTTCTGATCTGATGGGAATGTCTGTACAGCCCAACAAAGCTATTGTAGGAGCTAATGCCTTTGCTCACAGCTCAGGAATTCATCAGGACGGAGTGATTAAAAACAGGGAAACGTATGAAATCATAGATCCTGCAGAAGTAGGTGTGAATGCCTCTTCAATCATTCTTACTGCCAGAAGCGGACGTTCAGCATTGGCTTACCGTTTCAAACATATCGGCTATGAGGTTACCAAAAATGAACTTGATTATCTGTATCAGGAATTTTTGAAAATCGCTGATCTTAAAAAAGAAATAGACAACGATGATCTGAGTGTTATGATGGATTCTTTCGCCAGAAAAATAGGATAGGTTTGATTTAAAATCAAGATAAAGTAAAAAATGAACAACAGTAAAAAGACACTTTTTGATAAAGTATGGGACGCCCATGTGGTAGAAACCATTCCTGACGGACCTCAGATCATTTATATAGACAAACATCTTATTCATGAGGTAACCAGCCCTCAGGCTTTTGCAGAACTTGAATCCAGAAATCTGGAAATCTTCAGACCGGAACAGATTGTTGCGACTGCCGATCACAATGTACCTACATTGCATCAGGATCAGCCCATCAAAGATGATCTTTCAAGAAATCAGGTAGAACAGCTTACAGAAAACTGTAAAAAAAATAATATTGAACTTTTCGGATTAGGACATCAATATCAGGGGATTGTTCATATCATCGTTCCGGAATTAGGGATTACCCAGCCGGGAATGAGCATTGTGTGTGGTGACAGCCATACCTCTACGCATGGGGCATTTGGCTCAATTGCCTTTGGAATTGGAACCAGCCAGGTGGCTCAGGTATTTGCCAGCCAGTGTTTATTGCTGAACAAGCCAAAATCAATGAGAATTACCGTCAATGGCAAATTAAACGAAAATGTTCAGCCTAAAGATGTTATTCTTTATATCATTTCAAAAATAGGAACAGACGGAGGGACAGGATATTTTTGTGAATATGCAGGGAGTGTATTCGAGGAAATGTCAATGGAAGGAAGAATGACCGTCTGCAACATGAGCATTGAAATGGGTGCCAGAGGCGGAATGATTGCTCCGGATGAAACTACTTTTGAATACGTAAAGGGAAGAAAATTCGCCCCGGAAGGAGAAGACTGGAATGAAAAAGTAGCGTATTGGAGAACCTTGAAAACAGATGAAGGCGCTGTTTTTGATCAGGAACTCAGCTTTGATGCTGCAGATATTTATCCTATGATTACCTACGGTACTAATCCGGGAATGGGGATTTCAATCCGTGAAGTTATTCCGGCACCACAAAATGAATCTGAAGAGAAAGCTTTACAATATATGGGACTGGAAGCCGGACAGGCAGTTAACAGTATCAAGGTTAATTATGTGTTCATAGGAAGCTGTACCAATGCAAGAATAGAAGATTTCCGTTCTGCAGCCCAGTATATTAAAGGGAAAAGCAAATCTGAGGCTGTAAAAGCTCTGATTGTTCCCGGATCTCAGCAGGTAGTTAAACAGATTTATGAGGAAGGTTTGGATAAAATATTCAGTGATGCAGGATTTCAGATTCGTCAGCCGGGATGTTCGGCATGTCTGGCAATGAATGATGATAAAATCCCGGAAGGAGAATATTGTGTTTCCACTTCCAACAGAAACTTTGAAGGCAGACAGGGACAAGGCTCAAGGACAATTCTTGCCAGCCCGCTTACTGCAGCAAAAGCAGCCATAGAAGGTAAAATATCAGCTTTTGAAAGTTTAAACTAAACAGATTAAAAGTAAATGCAAAAATTAGTTGTTTTAAAATCCCGTGCAGTTCCACTGCCGGCAGAAAATATAGATACAGACCAGATTATTCCGGCAAGATTCCTGAAAAGTATAGACAGAAAAGGGTTCGGAGAAAATCTGTTCAGAGACTGGAGGTTCAATATTCATACTGGGGAACCTAATCCGGACTTTGTTTTAAACAATCCCAAATTTGGTGGTGAGATTCTTGTTGCAGGAAATAATTTCGGTTGTGGGAGTAGTCGTGAACATGCTGCCTGGTCTTTAACGGATTATGGATTCAAGGTCATTGTTTCAAGTTATTTCGCGGATATTTTTAAAGGAAATGCTCTCAATAACGGACTTCTTCCCGTAAAGGTTTCCGAAGAATTTTTAAAAGAAATTCTGGAAGGCATCAATGAAAATCCTGACAATGAAATCGCTATTGATGTGGAATTACAGTCGATCAGCTTTAAAGATACCACAGAAACCTTTGAATTAGATTCTTATAAAAAAATATGCCTGCTGAACGGCTATGACGATATTGATTTTTTAATCAGCAGAAAGCAGACGATCACAGAATTTGAATTAAAAACACAAAAAGCAAATGAGCGACAATTATTTTAAAATCGCGGTTCTTCCCGGAGATGGGATTGGCCCGGAAATCATCGGTGAAAGCATTAAAATATTAGATGCTATTGCTGAAGCTTTTCAATGTAAATTCCATTTTGAATATGGATTAATCGGTGCAGAGGCTATTTTTAAAACTGAAAATCCTTTGCCCGAAGAAACGCTGAAAATCTGTAAAGAGTCTGATGCTGTACTGTTCGGAGCTATTGGTGATCCGGTTTTTGATAACAATCCGGAAGCGAAAGTAAGACCTGAACAGGGATTATTGAAACTTCGCAAGGAGTTAGGATTGTTTGCCAATATCCGTCCTTTAAAAACCTATGCCTCTCTGATTGATAAAAGCCCATTGAAAAGAGAAATTATTGAAGGTGCTGATATTCAGATTTTCAGAGAACTGGTAAGCGGAATCTATTTTGGTGAAAAATTTACAGATCCGGAAGGTGCTTACGCTTATGATGTCTGCAAATACAGCCGTGAAGATATTATTCCGATTGCGCACATGGCGTTTCAGGAAGCACAGAAAAGAAAGAAAAAGCTTACGCTTATCGATAAAGCCAATGTTTTGGATACGTCAAGATTGTGGAGAAAGACGTGTCAGGAAATTGCACCGGAATATCCGGATGTAGAGCTTGATTATATGTTTGTGGACAACGCAGCTATGCAGCTGATCCTTAATCCTAAGCATTTTGATGTCATTGTAACGGAAAATATGTTTGGTGATATTATTTCCGATGAAGCAAGTGTGATCGGAGGATCCATCGGATTGTTACCATCTGCTTCAGTAGGAGAGAAGAATGCTTTGTTTGAGCCTATTCACGGATCTTATCCACAGGCGAAAGGGAAAGGAATTGCCAATCCTGTTGCTTCTATTTTAAGTGTGGCGATGATGCTGGATCATCTTGGTTTAAAGACCGCAGCCGAAAAATTAAGACAGTCGGTAGAGCATGCTATTGAGAATAAGTATGTCACAATCGATCTTAATAGCAAACAGTATTACTCCACAAGTGAAGTGGGAAGCTTTATTGCCGATCATATCAGATATTCTGAAAAGTCTTATTACAATTTTGAAAATATTAAGATCGGAAAATCGACCATTGTATAGAAACAAAAGTTCAGTTAGATAGTTAGAAAGAAAAGTTCCGCCTCGTATGAGACGGAACTTTTCGTTTTTCATTATAATAAAGCCTTAAAAGCTCTTTTATTTTTTTGTGTTATCCGTTTTTCCTGATTTGTTTTTGGAAGACTTCTGAACATCTTCTTTGTCAATATCAGGTGGATTGGTCTTTTTTGATGCTGCAGGAATATTCTGGAAATCCTGATTTTGCTTTTGGGTTTCTGCGGTATTGGCAGATTCTTTCCTGGTGGTTTTTCCTTTTGTATCCATGAGTTTGAATTTTAAATGTAACAATATGGATATTATCATTCAAAGGGTTTGCCAAACAGAAATATTTTAACCTAAAGTCCCAGAATACCAATTTTTCCGGTCTTGTCTTCTATTTCATAATTCAAAGCCTTAGCCAATACAAAAATATTATTCAGGTTTTCCATGAGCTGCTTACGGCCTTCTGTTCTCAACTGATTCTGATCAATTGATTTTTCTGCCGTTTCTTTAGCTTTAGCTGTAACATTTTTAATGTCTTTTTCCGAGATCCTGTTAATAAAAGAATCGTCTAAAGATTGAATTTCAACACTTGGAGTTATTCTGATCTCAGCATCAGGAAGCTCGGTAATAATAAGCTTTTTATTGATGGAATCTACTTCGATCTTCATTTTGTTAAGATCATAAGAAACCTGTGCATTGGTTTTGGTATACGTAATAATGCTGTTGCTGGAAATTTCTTTCCCAAAAACTTCATAACCCATTTTGGTTTTCTGCATACTGGAAGTATTTTGCTCCATGACCACCATCTTATTCATCTTGGAAATCTGATTGGTCAGGATATAATAATCCGATTTTTCAGTTTTATTTCCAGGGTTCAGGCAGGATTTCAGACCAAAAAACAGCAGCACCATCGCACCGGCACCGGCTACAAAGGATAATATTGTTCTATAATTTCTCAAAATCTATTTAAAAATTTCTTTGATGACAGATGAATCGTTCTTTTTAAGAATTTGAACCAAATCCCTTTCAATATATCCTGTAGTGGGCATTTCTATAATTCTACCTACTTCTTTTCCATATCTTTTCAGAATAATGGTAGGAACTTTCTGAAGATTGTAAAGACTTTCGTCTCCGGTAGGAGATTCTTTCTTACGGTTAACAGCAATAATATTCAATTTATTTTCCGGATAACCTACGGCTTCCAATATTTTCATCAGTCTTGGAAAATCTCTGTGGCTATCTTCACACCAGGTTCCCATGAAAACAATAATATCATAGGTTCCGATTCTCTCTTTTTTTAATTCACTGACTGCTTTTTGATCAAGAACATACTCATCATGTTCTTTCACATACCAATCTGCATAAGGAGCTTTTAAAAACTGCTCTTTCAACTGGTTTCCCAAAAGCATTTTGCCGTCATTCTGGGTTTCAACTTCACGGTTTACCACTACTTTTTGTGCAGTAAGCTGTTGTGAAGCCAAAAACAAGGTTGAAAAGGCAACAATATTGGTAATAAATTTTTTCATATTTTATTTTTCGATAATTGATTTTAAATCAGCAGGAGAGTAGTATTTGTTTTTCAATACTTTATGATCTGCCTGTCTGTAAACATTGAATTTTTCTCCGGACTTTTCATAAAAAGATTCTACTTCCTTCTCTTTGTAAAATTCAACAGTTTCCTTTGCCTGCTCTTCATTATCACATGCCTTCGACATATTGGAGCGCTGAACTTCGTTGAATAGCTCTACAAATTTGTTGCCAAGTCCGAATTCCAGTACAGCACCACTCAAAACATACTGAAGATCACACAATGCATCAGCAATTTCTACAATATTATTGTCAGCAATTGCCTGCTTCAGTTCGTTTAATTCTTCCTGTAAAAGTTCTACTCTCAGATTGCATCTTTCCGGAGAAGGAATTTGTGGGGTATCTAAAATAGGGGCTTTGAAAGTAGTATGGAATTCTGCTACTTGGTTCAGACTATCAATTTTATCCATGAATTTTTTTATTTCCCACAAAGATAGAAAAGGATTTGTAAAATGTGAAATGTACACGAGTAAAATATGAGACTCAAAAGCGCAGGCTGTCTATTGTTTTAATTTTATTCCCGCGAATTAAAGTTAATAGGTATTCTAAACCATGATTTTACTGGTGTTCCATTCTTTTTTGCCGGACTCCACTTCCCTTTTATTTTTTTCAGAGCAAATTTTACATCCTCAAGAAGAATTTTATTGTTTTCTACTTTGGGCTCAATATCTACATTGATGATGTCTCCATTTTCATCTATTGAAAAGGATATAAGAAATGTTCCTTTTGGGTTGTAAGTTTCCCAATCCAAATAATTATTTAAGCTTTCAACAACTTCTTTTCTAAATGCTTTCATCCCTCCGGGCATGGCAGCGGATTGATATGATTTAACAATATCGTAATCGGGTTTGTAATTTTCAAAAAAATCTTTGGGTTGAAATATAAAATCGAAATAAGCGGCAACTTTCTGTCCGTTTTGTTCTGCAGGCTGCCAGTTTTTTAAGCTCCCTAAAGATTTGACAGCAAGAGTAAAAGCGCATTTGTTCTTTTCTATAATAGGATCATCGCTCTTTTTCTTTACTAAAGCAGGTTTACCTTTCTCATCAATCTTTAGGCTTACAAAATACATCTCATTTTGATCACATGGTTTTGAGCTGCTTTTCAGGAAATAGTCCTGCATATCTGAGAACAATTGGATAGAACCTCCTTGGTATGGAAACTGGTTATCAGGATACTGGGTAAGTGTTTTTTGTGAATATGCTGGCTCAAAGAACAGCATGAAAAGAAGTAAAGTAATCTTTTTCATGAATTAATGTGTTTTCCTGGTTATCAATAATGTTATTAATTTCTTCACTAAAGTAAGAAAAAGTCCACAATCTGAAACTTGTGGACTTTTAATAGGATATAGATAAGATTTCAATTACTCATATTTCCAGATTCCGGAGATAGTCAATATCATCAATCCTGGCTGCTTTTCCCCATAGCTGAAAACGCCTATATATTTTGAATGACAGGAAGTGCAATCGATACCAAAATATAAAGTAGGTAAATCATTAACTGTTAATTCTCCGAAATGCAACATTCTTTGAGAAGTTCCGTTGACAATTTTGTGCTTTAACAATTCATCTTTAGATACTACTTTATCTTCATGATACAGCTGCAGAACAGGAAATCCTGATTCATAAGGTACTATTGCAACAGTATTTTTGTTGCCGCAACGACAGCAGGTGAAAGTGGTTATTGCTGATGGAAGAGCTTCATCGTTGATGAAGGTGCTTTTTTCAACAGTAGCTTTTTCGGTTAGGTTTATTTTTTCTGATATTGAATACATCTGGGTTGATTTATGGCTGAATAACTGTGCCTACTAAATTAGGGTATTTTCCGCTTGGGCTTTTCTTAATGGTAACTTTTATATAACCTTCTTCAGCCAGCTTATTCCATGTTTTCTGGTAACCCGTGTTGATGTCGATAGGGATTTTCCACATGGTTTGTTTTCCTTTCCCTGCCTGGTTAAACCAAGGAATGATGTCTGCGGTTTGGGTTTTAAACTGCATGGAACTATTCAAAACATCGATTTCATAGTAAAAATCATACTTGTCTTCAGGTTGATTTAATGCTCTTTGGGTAAAAGTATAAGTGTAACCATTGATAATAGGACTTGTAAAACTTCCTCCTAATGTAGGAACTCCGGTACCGGTATAGTTGCCCACTGCTCCGCTGTATCTGTCGAATTTCTGTCCAACCTGTAAAGGAACATCATCAACAATATTATAACCTCCGTTGGCAGGCGGCCATCCACCATTTAAATTATTAGCTTTAAAAAGTGATTCCAATTCACTCCATTTTCCCCTTTTGTATAGGTCATAAGCTTGATTTTTTATGGCTTGACTTACCGAATTACCGGGATCATAGGTTACTGCCAATTCATCCGCATTTTTGTAGAATACAGTGGTCACATCCGGATTGATGTCTATTATTTCATCATCATCAGAACTACAGGCAACCGAGAAAGAAGTGATGGCTAAAAAAAAGATGTACTTAAATAAATGTTTCATATAAAAAATTTAAAATTATTTTAAAATAGTGAGGTATTAGAGGGAATTACCTTTTTGAAACATCATATTATTTACAAAGATTTTAAATGAATTACTGAAATGAGGATTAGTAATGATTTTCTGTTCAGTAAGAGAAATTTTTGAGGCTGGAATTTGTTTTAATAATACACTTTTCTGACAGTAAAGTGTAGAAATATCAATTTACTCCAAAATAGAGTCAGAAACAGCAGCTGCATGAGACATCAAAAACGGCTTTGGAGCTCCCTTAAATACAATCTGGGTAAACGGCACAATAAAATATTGTTATGCGATAAATTTAAATTAAAAAACTTAAATTATAGTTATTTTGTTTTAAATAAAATGTTTTTATGTAATTAATTTCATTTATAATTGTTTATTGTGATGATATTTTACTTAAAAAATAAAACTGCCCCATAAGGAGCAGTTTTTACATCGTTTAATTGTAAAGGATTAGTTTTTAACAAATCTCTTAGAAGATTCTCCGATTTGAATCATATAAGCACCTTTGATAAGGTTGCTTACGTTCACGGATCCTCTTTGTAGTTTTCCTGAGTCTATTAGTTTTCCACCCATATCGAAGATTTTATAATCTTCAGAAGTTGTATTGGAAATATAAAGTATATCTCTTGCAGGGTTTGGATAAAGTTTCACATCGGTGATCAGATCTTTCGTACTATGAAGATCTCCTTTTCCGGAAGAAACAATATTAAGGGTATAATCTTCTACTTGTCCGTAAGTGAAAGCTTCACATGAAGAAGTAGGGATTGAACTATACTTCATCATTACTCTCATTCTTGTAGAACCAACAGTAGCGGTAGCCGGGATTGTAATAGATCCTGTAACCGGACTTGTTGTAGAACCTGCTTTTGTCCATGCCAGTTCTCCGCTGTCTGTAAAGTCTCCGTCTCCGTTGTAATCAATATAAACCGCGTAAGCTTCGCTGTATTTTGTGGAAGTCCAAACCGGAGTAATGGAAATTGTGTAAGCGCTTCCTCTTGTAACATTCGTGGAAACTGAAGTGAAGTTTTCATATCCTGCAGTTCCTGTAGACGTATTATTGATAGATCCAAAGGTTACATTTCCTATTCTTTCATCTGCTGTGTTTGAGGCCGAAGAAGAACAATAAGTAACTGTTCCTCCAGAAAGAGTCGTAACGCTTACGGTGTTGCTAGATACTGAAGCATTCCCAGCTGCATCTTTTGCTTTCACAGAGAAAGAATATGTAGTTGCCGGTGAAAGTCCTGTTACAGTATATGTAGTAGAAGCCGTAGAACCAATTAATGAAGCTCCTTGGTATACATCGTATCCGGTAACGCCAACATTATCTGTAGCTCCAGACCATGAAAGGTTAGTGGTTGTAGCTGTAGTTCCTGAAGCTGCAAGAGTAGGAGCTGTAGGAGCAACGGTGTCAGGAGTTCCGGAACCTGCATTTACAGAGATGTTAGCATTGTTAACATCAAAGAAAATGTGGTTTGATCCTTTTACCATAATTCTTCCTGTCGTTGTATTGGCATTAGGGATAGTAACTGCCTGTGAGCCATCATTAGGCGTTCCTGCCAATAGAGTAGTCCATGTATTTCCACTGTCTGTAGACCAAAGGATATCCACATTAGCAGCATTTACCCCGTTGGCTGTAGTTCCTGCCACATTCCATGTTACTGTCTGAGAACTTCCTCCGGCGTATGTTGTTGCAGAGTTCTGTGAAGTGATATTGAATGGTCCGGCAGTTCCGTTAACAGTGATAACAGCATCATCGGAATTATTTCCTGAACCTCCTGCTTTGTTATCACGAACGGTAAATCTGAAGTTTAATGTTCTGGCTACTGAAGAAAGAGCCTCAACTGTGATTTCAGAACCAGCTGTAGTAGTTGCTCCTGTTAAAATCGAAGCCATTCTTGGGAAATATCTTACAGGTGCAGTAGTAGGAGTCCATGATCTGAAATTAGGTCCTGAAGCTTTTGTAGCACTTGCGGCGGAACTTGCTCCTGTCTGAGAAGAAGAAGCGTTGTCCATTTGTTCCCAGATGTAGGTTAAAGAATCTCCGTCAGCATCCGTTCCTGTTCCTGTCAGTACGAATGGAGTTCCTTTTGGAATGGTATAATCTAATCCTGCATTGGCTGTAGGAATTGAATTTCCTGTATTGGTATTAACAGAGCAGGTTTTAGCTTTAATATTATTGGTGATTTGTTGGATACTGATTGCATGGAAAAATGCGTCAGAATGCGGCTGGATATCCTGGCTGGTAATTCCTGCATAACCCATGATTGTTGATCCTGAACCAGGTTCCATATTGGCACCTGTTCCTTCATTGTTCATGGAGAAGGTGTGGTTTCCACCGAACTGATGTCCCATTTCATGAGCTACATAGTCGATATCGAAATTATCTCCTGAAGGAATGGCATCTGCCGGAGAAGTATAACCACTTCCTTTTGATCCGTTTGTACAGATACAGCCGATACAGCCTGCATTTCCTCCACCTCCTGAAGCTCCGAACAAGTGTCCGATGTCATAATTAGCTTCGCCAATTACAGATGTTAAAGTGCTTTGCAGCTGTGAATTCCAGTTGCTCATTCCTGAAGCAGCAGAATAGGGGTCTGTAGACGCATTGGTGTAGATGACAGCATCATTGTTGGCAATCAGAACCATTCTTGCAGCGAAATCTTTTTCAAAAACACCGTTTACACGGGTCATTGTGGTGTTCATTGCTGCTAAAGCCTGAGCTTTTGTACCTCCGAAATAAGTGGTGTATTCTCCTGTGCACGATAATGCCAGTCTGAATGTTCTCAGTTTGGCATCGTCAGCGTTAGGTCTTGCTGCAAGAGCAGAATTGGAAACTCCTTTCTGTGCGGCATCCACCACGGTACATTCAAATTTGTTAAGATCATCTTTTTTGTCAGATTTTCTGTACACTACATACGAAGAAAGATCTTTGGTGTAAGGCTCGATGAAAACAGCCGATTTGTCACCATAAATTTCCATAGATGACAGTCCTAGTGGAGAAACACTGAAATAAACTGTGGAATTAGGATCATCCAGACCTTGTCCTACATAGGATTTGATATCCGGATATTTTGCTGCCAACTCAGGGGCAAAATTGGAATTCTCCCTCACTTTAAAATTTTCCATTCTGCCTTCAGAATTCGGAAAAGAGATGATGAGTTCTGATTTTTCGCCTGCAGCCAGTCTCTTGGGAGCTTTTGCCAGAATGTTTTTCAATCCGTTGATATCCAAGTTGTATACCTTAGGATTGCTGATGCCGGTTTTGTTTGCAAAGATTTCTGATGAAGTTCTTTTTGAACCTTCAGACCAAAGACGGTCAGTCTGTGCGAAAGAAATACCCGAAATAAGGAGCATTCCAATCAGCGTTAATTGTTTTTTCATATTAAATATTAAATTTGATTGTGGAATATCAAATCTAATAAAAAATATATTACGGAAAACAAAATTTTTTAAGGAATATTTGGAGTTTATATATAATATATTATGCAATACATTATATATAATTGAAAAGGCTCATTAATACAGAAAAGTGAAAGTAATGAAGGATGTGTTGATTTTGAAAAAAAACAATATATTGATATTTTGTTTGTTATTTAATTAAAATGAGACAATATAAATTGATAATTATTTAAAGATATGCGGATAATGTTAGTAAATTGAATTTGTTATGCTGTTCCGTATTCTGTAGACAAAAAAAGCTGTTCCAGAATGAAACAGCTTACTATATTTAATGTATGTAATCCTTAATTACATTTTATCATCAGCAGTGGGACCATAAAGTCCCGGAACTTTATTTCCGGTTGATCTTAGGTAAACCACAAGCTCACCTCTGTGATGGTACAAATGATTATAAAGAAAAGCTCTTACCACCTGAACCTTTGGCATAGGAGGGAAAAGTACATTTCCATCCATTTCCATTTTCCATTCATTGAAATAAGTGTTCTCATCCGAGTTTTCAAGAGCTTTCTGTGCGTTGGCAACATTTTCTTCGAATTTTGCAAGGATATTCTCCGCTTTGGAAATATCTCCTTTGTCATACTTATACGTACCCATATCAAAAATATCCTTATTGAAAGTGGATTCGTACCAATTGTATACTTCAGCAATGTGAGAGGCAAGCTGACCGGTTGTCCAGTTTTTTTCGGACGGTTTCCAGTCTAGTGCGCTGTCGGGGATTGCCTGTAAAATTTTTCTGGTGTTTTCAGCTTCATGCAGAAATTCACCTAAAAGTGCCTGTTTAATCATTTGTATTGGGATTTTAAAATGTTATTTCGTGATATCTCTTCCGATGACCAGTCTCTGGATTTCAGAAGTTCCTTCTCCAATCGTACAAAGCTTAGAGTCTCTATAGAACTTTTCAGCAGGGAAGTCCTTTGTATATCCGTATCCACCGAAGATCTGAACTGCATTGTTTGAGATTCTTACACAAGCCTCAGAAGCATATAATTTAGCCATAGCTCCTTCTTTTGTCATTTTTTGTTTTGCATTTTTAAGTGTAGAAGCTCTTTGGATAAGAAGTTCAGCGGCATCAATTTCTGTAGCCATATCTGCTAACATGAAGTTGATTGCCTGGAAATCTGCAATAGGTTTTCCGAACTGATGTCTTTCTTTTGCATATTTCAAAGCAGCTTTGTAAGCTCCTCTTGCAGTACCTAAACTTAATGCAGCAATAGAAATTCTACCTCCGTCCAAAACTTTCATAGCCTGCTTGAAGCCTTCGCCTACCTCTCCTAAACGGTGAGAATCCGGTACACGTACGTTATCAAAAATTAATTCTGCTGTTTCAGAAGCACGCATTCCCAGTTTATTTTCTTTTTTTCCGGAAGTAAAACCAGGCATTCCTTTTTCTAAAACAAAAGCAGTAGAGTTGTTCTTAGCACCTATTTCTCCTGTTCTTGTCATTACTACGGCAATATCTCCTGAAATAGCGTGAGTAATGAAATTTTTAGCTCCGTTGATGATCCATTCATCACCATCTTTTACAGCTGTAGTAGACATGCCTCCTGAATCAGAACCTGTGTTGTGCTCTGTAAGTCCCCAAGCTCCGATTACTTTTCCGGAAGCCAGCTGAGGAAGCCATTTGTGTCTTTGTTCTTCATTTCCAAATTCATAAATATGATTGGTGCAAAGTGAGTTGTGTGCTGCTACAGAAAGACCAATAGATGGGTCAACCTGAGAAATTTCGTCCAGAATAGTAACATACTCATGATAACCTAAGCCGGAACCTCCATATTGTTCAGGAACTACAATTCCCATAAAACCCATCTCACCCAATTGGTGGAATAACTCTTTTGGAAACGTTTGGCTTTCATCCCATTCCATAATATTCGGTCTGATGTTCTTTTCTGCGAATTCTCTAGCGGTTTCCGCTATCATTTTGATGTTGTCAATAGTCTCTGTATTCATATAATAATAGTTAGTTCCCAAAGATAACCAAATTGATGGAATGCTAAAATAAATTATTTCAATCGTAATATCTAAAGGGTAATCCCTTTAGTTTTCAAATTTTTATATTTTCAGAATTAATACTTTATTAATAAAATATTCAGTCCTTTCCGTTTTTTATTTCACTATTTTAGTTCCCCAATTTTTAAAGCATGAAAAAATTTCTACTTCCTATCATTTTAATTTCCTCTTATATTTCTGCGCAGGTTCCTGCCGGATATTACGACGGAACTGCCGGATTGACGGGATATGCTCTGAAATCAAAACTTCATGATATTATTTCTGAAAAGATGGTCAACTGGCATTATGACGATCTTAAGGTGTTGTATGGACAGACTGATCTGGATAAATATTATGATCATGATGCTTCCAATACTCAGTATCTGCTGGATATCTATTCTGAAATTCCTTCAGGACCTGATTCTTATGAATATACTGCGGATCAGCTGGTAGCAGGTGTCGGCATGGAAGGCCAGGGATATAACAGAGAACACATGATGCCGCAGAGTACATTCAGTACAAGCTCATCTATCAGTGATTATCCTATGTATTCGGATCTGAATTTTATAATTCCTGTTGATGGATGGATCAACCAGCGCAGGAGCAATTATCCTTATGGAATAGGAAATAATACCAACCATTATATTTTTTCCAACACTTCGAGAATATCCAATGCAGCTATTCCCAATTATCCTTATACCGGAAGAGTGTATGAACCTATTAATGAATTCAAAGGTGATATTGCCAGGAGCTTGTTGTATTTTGCAGTACGGTATGAAGGAAAATTAGGTTCATTCAATACAGCTTATACTACTTCGGCCAATCTTACTCCTGCTACTGATCAGTGTCCATTGGATGGAACGGAAGAAAGAGCGGTTGATCTTGCTTATATTGCAATGCTGAAACAATGGAGTGCAGCAGATCCTGTTTCACAAAGAGAAATTGACCGGAACAATGCTGTTTATACTATACAAAAAAATAGAAATCCATTTATAGATCATCCTGAGTGGATTGATATGATCTGGTCCGAAACGCCTGATAATATTGCTCCCGCAGCTCCCGGATCACTGGTTTCAACCCAGCAGAATGCTTATTTTGTGAATCTGAGCTGGACGGCTTCTCCTGATAATGATGTTTTAGGCTACAGAGTTTATATGAATGGATCAGCGACACCTGTTGCGGTTACAAAAGGGACTTCCATCAGCATCGATCATCTGAGCCCGTCAACCATCTATACTTTTACGGTGAAAGCTTTTGATAAAGCATACCTGGAATCTCCATTCAGTAATACGGTGACAGCCTCAACAATTGCTTCGGATTCCTATGCCTCGGATCTTATCATTACCAAATATATATCCGGAACAAATACGGAATCTGTGAAAAATAATGCGCTGGAAATCGTCAATAAAACAGGACATGAGGTTAATTTAAATAATTACAGAATTAATATTCAGTTTAAAAATAGTCTATCCGGAGATTTCTATAATGGTGACACATATGAATTGGAAGGCAGGGTAGGAAACAATGAAACTTTTGTTATCCTGAATCCGAAAGGCACTTTATCATGTTATACTCCTGATGAGGCAAGATTTGCTACAGCTTCTGATCCTATGATGTTTGCGGGAGGAAATTATGTGGAACTTGCGTATAACAAAACAGTTACAGTAGATGCTATCGGGGTAAAATACACGACCAATAATAACGGGAACGTATCTTTATACAGAAAGAACACCATCAATCAGCCTAATAATACTTTTACTATCAGTGAATGGGATTCTTATCCGTCCAATTACTGTCAGAACCTTGGTGGCACATTGTCTACAGCAGAATTGATTGCTGACAATAATGAATTTATTATCTATCCCAATCCGGCTGATGATTATCTTTATGTGAAAGGAGCGGTTGACAAAGTAAAAATAGCCCAAATCATAGATCTTTCGGGAAAAGTGATTTATACCGAAAAAGATCCTTTCAGATATAAGAAACATATTTCTGTACAAGATGTTCCAACGGGAACTTATTTCCTGAAGCTTGATGAAAAGGTACATCAGTTTATTAAAAAGTAAATAACATCAGATTTAAATACTATCAGCTAAACCTAACAGGTTTTTAAAACCTGTTAGTTCTATTTTTATATGGTGTAGAAATAATTCAGGAGATTGCTTCGCCTTGCTCGCACTGACTGTCCTAGCCCTGATAGCAGCGGTTACCCCGCAGTAGAAGTGGGAGAGTTGTAGGGTTAGGGAGTTGGAATACGAAGGCGCGAGGAGTATGAGCGGATAGCAGGAACAGCTTCTTATTATAAAAAAAGTATAAAAAAGTAGAGTTAAAGTAAATATAACAACAGGATGATTGAATGTTTTTTTGCTTTTCCGTAATTTTATGGTTGGCATAAAGCCTTAAAAACCTTATGTTTACTACATCATTGATATAAGCTGATTCGCTAATAATGAATATCTATAAGTGTTTCTGCTTATATTTTTTATATATAAGTAATTATGCTTATATTTGCAGTATGATAGCGGTCATTACCGGTGATATTATAAATTCACAGCATGCGGACACTGAAGTTTGGATTACCAGACTTAAACATCTTCTCGAAAAATGGGGAAGCGCTCCTCACACATGGGAAATCTACAGGGGAGATGAGTTTCAGTTCAAGTGCAAAATTGATGACGTTTTCTGGCGTTTTCTAGCCATAAAATCTCTTATTAAAAGTGTCGAAAATCTGGATGTAAGAATGGCCATAGGTATTGGTGAGGAAAGTTTCTCTTCTGAGAAGATCACTGAATCTAATGGTACAGCTTATGTTAATTCAGGAAGACTGCTTAATGATCTTAAAAGTGACGGTCATACGGTTGCTATTAAAACCTCCAGTGATCCGGTGGACAGGGATCTTAATATCCTGTTGAAATGGTCGTCCAAGGATTTTGATAACTGGACGATGGCTACGGCAGAGATTATTCATGAAATGATCATGAATCAGGATATCACACAGGAGGATCTTGCTAAGAGATTTGCTATTTCACAGTCTTCGGTAAGCCAGAGGCTGAAACGAGCCAACTATGAGCTCATCGTGGAAACCAATCAGTATTTCAGAAAGAAAATCTCAGAATTATAGGCATGATCTTCATCAAACTCATATTGGCACATCTACTCGGAGATTTTATACTTCAGCCAAATTCATGGGTTGCAGATAAGGAAAACTATAAACTGAAAAGTAAGTTTTTATACATTCATGTTCTGATTCACATTGTTTTAAGTCTGATTTTTATTTGGGATCTTCAGCTTTGGTGGGTTGCTGTATTAGTGGGAATAACTCACTTTATTATTGATGCAGCCAAGCTTAGTTTCCAGAATGTAAAGACTAAGAAAAGATGGTTTTTCATAGATCAGCTGCTGCATATTCTGGTGATTGGCGGAGTTTCTTTTTATTTCCAGGAATTCAGCTTTGGATTTTTACAGAATCAGGAATTTTTAAAGGTAATTATGGCGGCACTGTTTTTAACAACACCGGCTTCTATTTTTATAAAAATCTTATTGTCATCATGGACGCCCGCTCCGGATGGCCCCAATACTATTCAAACCGAATCTTTATCAAGTGCCGGAAAATATATCGGAATTTTAGAACGCCTGCTGGTTTTCACTTTTATTATGGTGAATCACTGGGAAGGCGTAGGTTTCATGGTGGCTGCCAAATCTGTTTTCAGATTCAGCGACCTTGCACAGGCAAAACAGAGAAAGCTTACAGAATATGTATTAATTGGTACACTGCTGAGTTTTGGACTGGCTGTCTTAACAGGAATAATAATAAAATAAATTAATAAATCTAACTACAATTTAGAAAGTAAAATTATGAGTCAAAAGAAAGAAATGTTGTACGAGGGGAAAGCAAAACAAGTATTTGCAACCGATAATCCTGATGAAGTAGTAGTACGTTTCAAAGACGATGCTACAGCATTTAATGCTCAAAAAAGAGGTCAGGTAGACCTTAAAGGAGAAATGAACAACGCCATCACAACTCTTATTTTTGAATATTTAAATGAAAAAGGGATCAAAACTCATTTCATCCAAAAATTAGACGAAAGAGAGCAGCTGGTAAGAAAAGTATCTATCATTCCTTTGGAAATGGTAGTAAGAAACTACTCTGCAGGAAGCATGGCGCAAAGATTAGGAGTGGAAGAAGGAATTAAATCTCCGGTAACGATCTTCGATATCTGTTATAAAAAAGATGAATTGGGAGATCCGCTTATCAATGATCACCATGCCGTTTTCTTAGGAGCAGCTACTTACGAAGAACTTGACGAAATGTATGAGTTATCTTCAGATATCAATGATATCCTTATCGACCTGTTTGACAAAATCAATATCATCCTGGTAGATTTCAAAATCGAATTAGGTAAAACTTCAGACGGTGAAATCATCTTAGCAGACGAAATCTCTCCTGATACTTGCAGACTTTGGGATAAAGATACCATGAAGAAATTAGACAAAGACAGATTCAGAAGAGATCTTGGTGAAGTTACTGAGGCTTATGTTGAAATCTATAACCGTCTTAAAAATCTTTTACAGAAATAAGATTTAATTTATTTAAAGATTAAACCATTTAAAAATTAAACAGGCTGTAATCTTTTTAATCGTTAAATTTTTTAATCTTTTAATTTAGAAAAAATAGAAATGAAAAGTTTAGACATTCATAAAAGTGAATATTTAAAACAGTTTGAAACCCAGACTTACGGAAGGAATCTTTTCAGAACTCAGGAAGAGGAAAGACTGGATGCCCCTAATGAAGAATGTGGGATCTTCGGAATGTATTCAGATAATGATCTGGATACTTTCTCTCTTTCACAGTTTGGCCTTTTTGCATTACAGCACAGAGGTCAGGAGGCTTGTGGTATTTCCGTTTTAAAGGATGGAAGAATCACAAACATGAAAGACGAAGGACTGGTTTTGGATGTTTATAAAGAAATTCAGGAACCTGAAACTTTTATGGGAAATTCTGCAATTGGGCATACCCGTTATACCACTGCAGGAGATAAGAAGAAATATAATTTTCAGCCATTTTTCGCGAAAAACGAATATGACCAGATTATACTTTCTATAGCACACAATGGTAACCTTACCAATGCCAAAGAATTAAAAGCAGAATTAGAAGCTGAAGGCGTGGTTTTCAGAGCGACTTCCGATTCTGAAGTTATCCTGAGACTGATTCAGAAAAACCTTGATTTAGGTCTTCGTGGAGCGATTAAAGCAACCATGGAAAAGATTGAAGGAGCTTATTCTGTAGTAGGGATGACCAGAAACAAATTCTTTGCATTCAGAGACTTCAACGGTATCCGTCCGTTAGTATTGGGGGCTATTGATGAAAAATCTTATGTAGTAGCTTCAGAATCTGTAGCATTGGATGCTGTGGGTGCTCAGTATGTACGTGATATCCTTCCTGGTGAGATCATTTATACCAACGAAAACGAACCCGGAAAACTTCATTCTTATATGATGGATGAAGCGAAGGGTAAGCAGAGAATCTGTTCTTTCGAATATATTTATTTCGCAAGACCTGACTCTACCTTAGAAAATATCAATGTTTACGAGATCAGAGAAAAATCCGGAGAGAAAATCTGGGAACAGGCTCCTGTAGAAGCTGATTTGGTGATTGGAGTTCCGGATTCCGGAGTTCCGGCTGCTATTGGTTTCTCTAAAGCTTCAGGAATACCTTTCCGTCCGGTTTTGATCAAAAACAGATATATCGGAAGAAGTTTCATCGTTCCTACACAGGAAATGAGAGAAAGGGTAGTAAACCTTAAGCTGAACCCGATCATCTCTGAGATGAAAGACAAGAGAGTAGTCATTATTGACGATTCTATTGTTCGTGGAACAACATCTAAAAGACTGGTTAAAATTTTAAAAGATGCAGGTGTAAAAGAGATTCACTTCAGAAGTGTTTCTCCACCCATTATTGCTCCTTGTTATCTGGGAATTGATACTCCGTCTAAAGATGATCTTATCTCAGCGAATATGACTACGGAAGAACTTAAAAATTATTTGGGAGTAGATTCCTTAGAGTTTTTAAGTATAGACAACCTGAAAGACATTCTAGGATCAGCTAATCACTGTTTCGGATGCTTTACAGAAGAATATCCTGTTGGAAAAGGAGAAGAGATAGATTTATTCAATTAATCTCTTTATTGAAATATAAAAAGGACCGGGCGTACAACCTGGTTCTTTTGTTTTAGAAATGTAGCAAAAGCTTAATATTCCTGTATTATAAAATATATAATGGAGTTTTAATTTTGTAAGATTAAAACTTCAGGATATGAAAAATGCACTATTCACAGGTATTTTTATTGTATTTACCCAATTTTATGCTTCACAATCTTTTGACAAGCAGGCACACCGCGGAGGAAAATCCCTTTACCCGGAAAATACAATACCGGCTATGAAAAACGGATTAAAAATGAATGTTACCACATTGGAAATGGATCTGGCCGTTACAAAAGATAAAAAAGTAATTCTTTCCCATGATGCTTTTCTTTCACCGGAACTGGTTACAAAACCGGATGGAACTTACATTCCCAAAGATTCAGGCTTTTATTACAAAATATATAAAATGCCTTACGCAAAGATCAAAACATTTGACGTAGGTTTAAAAAAACTGAATAATTATCCTGATCAAAAGAAAATGAAGGCTCAGAAACCGCTCTTTTCAGACGTCATTGATGCTTGTGAGGCCTATGCACGCGAATTGAAAAGACCACTGCCTTTTTACAATATAGAAACGAAAACACGTCCCTTTTCTGATAACATTTTTCATCCTGAACCGAAAGAATTTGTAGATCTGATGATGAAGATTATTGTAGAAAAAAATATTCAGGACAGGGTAATCATTCAATCTTTTGATCCACGGACACTGGAAATTCTTCATAAAGAATATCCTAAAATCATGACCGCTTTACTTGTGGAAAAGGTAGATGATAAAAAACTGGCCCAGCAGCAGGCTTATTTTAAAAATATTTCTGTGGAAAAGTTCAAAATGTATCCAGATCATCTGAGTGGAGTAGCCGGAGATATGAAGTTCCTGAGTTTCACTCCTACTATTTACAGTCCGGAACACAATCTTGTAACGTCTCAATTAGTACAGGAATGCCACTCATTAGGCATGAAAGTAATCCCATGGACTGTGAATACCAGAGAAAGATTAAAGGAATTAAAAGAAATGGGAATAGATGGGGTGATCAGTGATGATCCGAGAATATTTGAATAAAACTTTTGATATAAATAGCCGGAAGAAAATCTTCCGGCTATTTTATGCGTGCAAGGTTAATGCACTTCGGTTAAAAAATTGGTTCTTAATTAGAATTTGTAGTTAAGACCTAACTGAAATACTCTGTTGTTGTTTTCAGCGGCAGACATGCTCTTATCAATCTTTGTTAAGCTGTTTACATATCTTGCATTGATACCGATATTGGAAGTGATATCATATCCTAAACCAAGGCCTAAACCAAAGTTGAATTTGTTGATCATATCTTTGTCGATATCTGTAGAGTGAGAACTTGAAGTAGTTGTTGTAACACCTCCAGTAGTACTTGCTACAGTAGATTCTCCTTTATTTTTCCCGTTAATGAAATAACTGAATTCAGGTCCTGCTTCAATATAAAATTTGTCAGTAGGTCTCATCTGAACCATTAATGGAACTGAAATGTAATCCATTTTTACTCTGCTCTGTACTTTAGTTTTTACATTCGTTACTCCATTGTCAGTTTCTGTAGAATACATTACATCTTTTGCCCCCATTTGGTTGTATAATACCTCTGGCTGTAAGCTGAAATGTTTTGAAAGTGGAATATTAACGAATGCACCTGCGTGGAAACCTAGTTGTTGTGTGTTGATTCCAAATTTCTGCTGGCTGAAATACGCTGAGTTTCCCCCTGCTTTGATCCCGAATCTAATAGGCTGAACATCTTTTTTTAGTGGTGATGCATTGACTGTTTTCGTTTCCGTCTTTGTTTCTGTCTCCTGAGCAAAAGCTAGTGTACCAGCAGTTAATGCTAATCCTAAAAATAACTTCTTCATAATTTTATTTTTTAATTTTACTATTTGTGTGTCGGATATCTCTCAATCAGACTCCAAGTATTTTGCAAATTGCTTGCCAAAGTCGAAAAATGCCTGTTTAAAGGGCTTTTCAAATGGTTTTTGAAAAGTTTATTTTAAACCATTTATCCCTTTTTGATGAATAAATGTTTTGTAAACTGAATGTTTTGTGAAAATAGTTGAATGCTCAATGCGCTTTATTATTGATAATTGAAATCATGAAAAATTTTTAACTGGAATTGACTTTTTCAGGGATTAATAACTCTTCCGGGCTCTTTTTAAGAATAAAAAATAAAAATACCGGACTCTTAAAAGCCCGGCATCCGTTTTGAAAATAATAAATATCTCTATTTAAAGCGATAAGCCACTCCAAGCTGAAGCGCATTGTTTTTGACTTTACTACCGTAATCATTCTTGAAAATTCCTGTTATACCTGCTGTGAATCTTGCAGTCACTCCAAAATTTTGTGTAAAATAATATCCTGCGCCAATTCCAATTCCAAAATTGAATTTATTATATAATTTCATTGAAATTTTATTAGAGAAATTCTCAGAATTAACAGTCGTTGTATTATCGTATCTTATTTCGTTTCTTCCGTCTCCTTCTATTTTTCCTCCCAGAAGTAATCCGAATTCAGGTCCTGCTTCCACATACAATTGAGGAAGAATATTGTATTGAACCATAATAGGAAGAGTAAGGTAGTTTAGATTAGTTTTGTACTCATATTCCTGCTTCGTAAAATAATCTCCGGAATCATGAATAAAGAGATCTTCCGTTTTTGATCCTAGCTGGCTGAAAAGAAGCTCGGGTTGTATACTGAATTTTTCAGCAACAGGAATATTGGCAAATATTCCGATATGTGAACCGGCTTTGATTTTTTCGTTATTATCAACTTCGTTTCTTTCCCCTCTGCTGAAAGTAGAACCATTGAAACCAGCTTTAATCCCAAATTTTACTGAAGATAGTTGGGTAGGAGACTTTTCTTTTTCCTGAGCATTCATTAAAAAAGAGCCAACAAGTGTAAGTCCTAGAAAAATTTTTTTCATGATTATAAGTTTTATTTTCTATTTTTTTTGTGGCAAAATATCTGCCATAAAGATAAGAAGTGATAAAAATCATACGGTATGCGAAAAAGTCAGGATTAAACTAATAAACCTGACTTTTTCTATTGAAATCAAAATGTATTTTAAATAAACAAAACACTTTTCAGTATTTTGTTGTGCACTCTAATGCCCAGCTATCTCTTGCAGTTCTCGTTAAAAATTAATGGTAATAGTTAGAGCTAGTTTTGAATTTCAATTGAATACACAATTGAATCAATACCTATTCATTGTAAAACAGGAACTGTAAAATTGGAAATTCCGGAATAGAGTACAATTACTATTCTATAGGCAAATTTCTTGCCAAAAAATATTCAAACAATAAAAAAGCCGGATTTACTATAATCCGGCTTTGTATTGAATAGAAAGTTTGTCTTTAGAATTTGTAAGCTAAACCAAATTGGAATACTCCGTTTTTTGCTTTATCTTCAGATAAATCAGGTCTGTTTTTCGCTACATCTGTTAAACCTGCAACATATCTTGCAGTAACTCCGATATTTTGTGTGAAATAGTATCCTGCTCCAAGACCAATTCCGAAATCAAATGATTTGAAAATATCTTTGGCATCTGCAGAGTTTGATTTATATTTTAATTTTGAATTCACAAGGAAACTAAACTGTGGTCCAGCCTCCAGGTATAGATTAGGAAGAGCATTGTACTGAAGCATTAAAGGAACAGAGATGTAATCTAGGTTTGCTTTAGCATCGCTGTCTGCTTTAAATTTTGCTCCCATTCCGCTGTACATTACTTCCGGTTGGAAAGAGAAGTCCTGAGCTACAGGAATATTAGCGAATACTCCTCCGTAAAATCCGGCTTTAGAGTTGAAGTCATTATCAGAAAGAGTAGAGATATTAAGACCTGCTTTTACACCAAATCTAACTGGCGAAGCGGAAGCTGTTGAAGTTTTCTGAGAGAAAGCAAAAGTACCTGCTACTAGGGCAAGGCCTAAAAAAATCTTTTTCATAAGTTTTTTATTTTAATAGTTTTTAAGTTTTATTTAACTTTTCATTAAGAAACAAACTGTATGCCAAAGTGTAAATGTACTGTGAATGTACCATTTATTGTGGTTTTTGAAGAATAATTTTTCTATCGCATTAAAAAAGTCGGATTAATTTTAATCCGACTCCACTTTAATTATAAAAATTTAATGAAAAAAGCTTAATAAAGCTTTAGAATTTGTAGTTTACTCCTACCTGGAATACACCATTTCGAACAGATCCTTCTCTGTCATATCCGTATTGGTATTTTGTTTTTACAATATCAGATAATCCTGCAGTGTATCTTACATTCACGCCAATGTTTTTGGTTAAATTGTAACCGGCTCCCAACCCGATTCCAAAGTCGAACGATTGAGTTGCATTTTTTAAAGCACCAGTAGAAGCGCTTTTCTTTAATCTTGCATCAATTAAAAAGCTAAATTGTGGTCCTGCTTCCACATATAGATTAGGAAGTGCTTTATATTGGAACATTACAGGTACGGAAAGATATTCTAAATTAAGTTTTGCATTGCTGCCTCCTTTCTCTTTAGCTCCCACAGCATTATATAATACTTCCGGCTGAACAGAAAAATCCTTAGCGACAGGAATATTCACAAAAACACCACCATAGAATCCGGCTTTTGAATTCATATCCATATTAGAAAGGTTGGAAACATTTAATCCCGCCTTCAAACCGAATTTGATTTTGGGTGAAGATGTGGATGGAGTAGTAGCCTCTGTAGAAGTTGAAGTGCTTTGAGCAAAAGCAAAAGTACCTGCGATAAGTGCCAGGCCCAGAAAAATCTTTTTCATAGATTAGTTTAATTTTTACGTTGTTTAACGTCCGAGAAGCAACAAACAATATGCCGGTAAACCCCTTGTATAAAGACTTTATGGGTTTTTAACAAATCCATAAATCATCAAATTGGGATATATTTTTGTTATTTTGTCGACACTTTGTTATTTTAACATAAAAAAAGAACAGATTAAAAAATTAATCTGTTCTTTTTTATTGAATATAAAATTTGTTAGTGAATATGTAGCTTACTTAAATTTATAAGCTAATCCTACCTGGAATAGGTTGTTTCTTGTAGCATCAGATCCACTAGGTCTGTTTTTCGCTACATCTGTTAAACCTGCAACATATCTTGCGGTAAGTCCTAAGTTCGGAGTGAAATAATATCCAGCTCCAAGACCAATACCAAAGTTAAATGTATTTAAATTGTCTTTGTAGTTGTCTGTAGTACTTGACTGTCCGTTTGATTCATTTTTGAACTTGTTTTTAGCACTTACCATGAAACCAAATTCAGGTCCTGCTTCCACATAAAGATTTGGAATCAGGTTGTACTGGAACATTACCGGTACTGTAATATAATCTAGTTTAGTAGAAGCTGAATATTTAGTTCCTGCTAACGTATAATCTGATTTATTACCATATTGTGAATACTGAACCTCTGGCTGAACGCTGAATGAAGCGGCTAATGGAATGTTGGCAAATACACCTGCGTTGAATCCTATTTTAGATTTTTGATCATCAAGACCACTATCTTTTGAAAGGGAAGAAACGTTCATACCTCCTTTTACCCCAAATGTTACCGGATTAGAAGATGTGTTTCCTGTCTGTTGAGCGAATGCGAATGTTCCTGCAGTTAACGCTAATCCTAAAATTAACTTTTTCATAACTTTAATTTTTTTAATTTTACTCTTTCTTAATTTTAAATTTTACTACTTGTCCAGCTTTTCAGTTGAACGGAGAGTATCTTTCAAATTGCTTGCCAAAATTTTTTTTATGAGTAAAATCAATAAAAAAATCACTTAGTGTTTAAGTGATTTTTTAAATAAAGTATTGATTGTTAATTATTTGTAATTTTAAATAAATGTTTGTTTAGACGTGGTCTAAATTGACAATTTTGTCAAAAACACGTTTTAAAATAAATTTATTTTTGAAAAACACGTTAAGCATCGTTCAATTTTCTATAAAAAGATAAAGATTCAAGGATATTTTCCTTGCTGCACTGATGATCATAGATGCAACAACCTATTCCAGAAAGCAGAGAGAAATTGATTTTGCTGTCGGTATTCTTCTTGTCATTCAGTAGTAAAGCAGTAATATCTTCATCTTTAAAATCGCTGATATCAAGGTATGGATAATATCTCTGAATGTTTTCAATGATTATTTTTGAATCTTCTTCAGAAATAAGGTTTTCAAGATAAGCCAGATGAGCTTCAGCAATCATTCCCATAGCCACAGCTTCACCGTGAAGGATCGGGTTTTCCTGCTGCAGACATAAACTTTCTACCGCATGTCCTATGGTATGCCCGAAATTAAGTGTTTTTCTAATGTTCTGCTCATGGAAATCCTGATCTACAACATTCTGTTTAATATTCATAGACGTTTGAATATGTGGGATTACCGTTTCTACTTCCAGTTTACGGATCTGTGTTAGCTGGTCCCAATGATTTTTATCAGCAATTAACCCATGTTTCAGCATTTCAGCAAATCCGCTTCTTAATTCTTTAAAAGGTAGTGTTTCTAAGAATTTGGGAAAAATAAAGATTTGCTCAGGGAAAGCAAAAGTTCCCACCATATTTTTATAGTGCATCAGATCAATCCCGGTTTTTCCCCCTATGGAAGCATCACACATCGATAGAAGGGTAGTAGGAATATTGATAAACTGTATTCCTCTTTTATAAGTAGATGCCACAAATCCGCCCATATCGGTTATTACACCACCGCCAAGGTTGATAACCAGCGCTTTTCTGTCCGCCTGCATTTCTGTAAGAATTTCCCAAAGTTGATTGGCTGTCTGGATATTTTTCATTTCTTCTCCCGCTTCAATCTCTAAAATTTCAAAGCCAAGATCCGTTTCCATATTTCCTAAAAGAACAGGAAGGCAGTATTCATGGGTATTTTCATCTACAAGAATGAAAATTTTACTGAAAGTTTTTTCGTGAAGAAACTCGTTGAGCTGTGAAAAATTATCGTTTAATATTGTTATCATCTTCTATTTTATGTAAAGTTAAAATGTAAACTATAGTGCAAAGTTATGATTCTTAATTTTTAACTCGTAACTAAATTACTATCTTTGCATAAATTTTTAGAATGAGCAGAGATAATAATAATTCAGATAGACCAAAGAGACCAAGAATTTCAACCAAGAAAAGTTCTGATGATTCTCGTGCTTCCAGATCTGGAAATTCTTCAGGATCAAAACCTTTCAAGAAGCCGTTCTCTAAAGACGGAGGAAGAAAAGGACCAGAACATCAGGGATCCAACTCAAGATTTGAAAAGAAACCTTTTAAAAGAAATACCGACAGTTTCGAAAATTCTAACGAAGATTCAGGTTCAAAATCTGAAAGAAAACCTTATATCACGAACAAAAGTGAGAGCTATGAGAAAAAATCTTTTGGAAAACCGAAGAGAGGAGGAAAGAATTTCGATACAAGAGATAAGTATGAAAGAGGCAGCCTGAAATACGGAAGAAGACCATCTAATGGTGAAGACAGAAATGATGACAAAACAAGATCTTTTGTACAGAAAAGAAGGTTGAATAAAATTGAAAAAGATGTTCATAAAGACAGCATCCGTCTTAACAAGTATATTGCTAATTCCGGAATCTGCAGCAGAAGAGAAGCTGATGAACTGATTACTCAGGGATTGGTAGAAGTCAACGGAAAGGTGGTAACTGAAATGGGATATCAGGTACAGAAAACAGACAGAGTAGTTTTTGACGGACAAAGCATTACTCCTGAAAAACCTGTATATGTACTTTTGAATAAGCCAAAAGGTTATATTTCTACTACAAAAGACGATAAAGCAAGAAAAACTGTAATGGATCTTGTAGCGAATGCTTCTCCGTACAGACTTTTCCCGGTGGGAAGACTGGATCGTTCTACAACAGGAGTTATCTTACTGACCAATGACGGACACATGACCAAAAAACTGACGCATCCATCTTTTGATGCTAAGAAGATTTATCATGTAACATTGGATAAAAAACTTACTGGTGAAGATTTACGTCTTATTGCAGAAGGAATCCGTCTTGATGAAGGATTAGCTGTGGTTGATCAGATTTCATATATTGAAGGGAAACCTAAGAATGAAATTGGAATTGAGATCCACATCGGATGGAACCGTGTGATCAGAAGAATTTTCCAGAGATTAGGATACGAGGTAGAATCTTTAGACAGAGTAATGTTTGCAGGATTAACGAAGAAGAATATCAAGAGAGGACACTGGAGAATCCTTACAGAACTGGAAGTGAACAACCTTAAAATGCTTTAAAACAATGATAAATGATGAGTTATAAATGATGAATAACAGATTCAGATTTGTAATTTACTTCATTCTCTCAAAAGTATCTTTAGGATAAAAAACAAAAAGCGCAGAATTATTTTCTGCGCTTTTTTATTTTATTAAGCTATAAATTTTAAAATTCATAACTCATCATTTATAATTCATCATTAAAAAGAATTAACCCAACACCGTTACTCCTTTTTCAATCATTTCATAGATGGCATCTCTGCCGTTGTCAGGTTTTACGTTTACTGCACGTGTTCCATTGAAATGAAGGCACGTTACATATCCGTTAGCTACTGCATCCTGTGCTGTAAATTTAACACAATAGTCTAATGCCAGACCTACAATTTCTACCAGTTGGATATCATGGTATTTCAGGAAATCATCCAAACCTGTTTTCATAAAATGGTTGTTATCCTGGAAACCGCTGTAGCTGTCAATTTCAATATTTTTACCTTTCTGTACAATGTGGGTTACTTTATCTCTGTTCAGATCTTTGTGAAATTCTGCCCCAAAAGTTCCCTGAATACAGTGATCCGGCCACATAAACTGGGGAACACCATTTAAAATAATACTTTCTCCTACCTTTCTTCCATTGCTGCTTGCAAAACTTTTATGACCTGCAGGATGCCAGTCTTGTGTAAGAACCACCTGATCATATTCATTTTCTTCCATCAGGAGATTGATGTATGGAATAATTTCGCTCGCTCCAGGAACTGCAAGTGCTCCGCCTTCACAAAAATCATTCTGTACATCGACTATTATTAACGCTTTTTTCATATTTTGATTTCTCGAATTTTTGATAAATTTACAAAACTAATCTTCAAAAATTTGTCCAAACCTGAATTTTCGGACAAATCGGCAATATAAATTTTCAATGCTTTTGAATGAAAGGCATAAAATTTTAAATAATTGAAGTTTATCTGCAGCCTATTGTATTTTGAGGCTTACACCAAATATCAATAGCTTATCTTTGCAGGAAATAAGTATTTTTATGTCATTTGAATCGTTAGGATTATCACACAATATTATTCGTTCTGTCAAAAAATTAGGATATTTAAAACCGTTCCCTATACAAGAGCAGGCTGTTCCTGTTATTTTGGAAGGGAAAGATCTGATGGGAATTGCTCAGACAGGTTCTGGTAAAACAGCGTGTTTTGTGATGCCGATTCTAGAAAAATTACAGAATGCGGAAGTTAAAAAAAACCGTAATGTTCAGGTTTTGATATTGGTTCCTACCAGGGAATTAGCTATTCAGATCGATGAAGTTTTCAGGGCATTCACAGAAAATCTAAAGAGAGAAGTCCGTACGATGGCTGTTTATGGAGGTGTTTCTATCAATCCACAGATGAAGGGAATGTTTGGAGTGGAAGTTTTGATTGCTACTCCGGGACGTCTGCTGGATTTAATTGATCATAATGCATTAAGTATTTCAGGAATTAAACATTTGGTGATTGATGAAGCAGATAAAATGTTTCAGCTAGGGTTTGGTGAAGAAGTGAATAAGCTTTTTGCCATGATGCCTGTAGCGAAACAAACTACTTTATTTTCAGCCACCTTGAATGATAAAGTTGCTGAAATGAAAGAACGTCTTTCTATCAATCCTACAATTATTGAGATTAAAAAAGAAGAAGTTGAAATTGATAATATCGAACAGCTTGCTTATCATGTTGCTCCGGAAAATAAAGGACCTTTTTTACGATATCTGATCAAAGAAAAAAAAGTTGAAAAGGCTTTGATTTTTGTTTCGTCTACAAGATCTGCAGATAATCTGGTAGAGAAACTTAAAAAGAATAAAATAAAAGCTGTGGCCATTCATAGCCAAAAGTCACAGGGAGCGAGAAGAAATAATCTGGAAGAATTTAAAGTAAACGGTGCTCAGATTTTGGTGGCTACAGACTTAATTGGGCGAGGAATCCATATTGAATCCCTGCCATGTGTTATCAATTACGAGTTGCCGCGTTCACCGCTGGATTATATTCACCGTATTGGTAGAACAGGGCGTGCCAATGAAAAAGGAACTGCAATCAGTATTCTGACGGATGATGAATTGCAGCATTTCAGAGTAATTCAAAAGAAAATGGGTCGAAAAGTAGCCCTGCAAAGAACAGAAGGTATTGATTTACACGGATATTAATACTTTATTATAATCAAGAAAGGTTTCAGTTTATACAATTGAAGCCTTTTTTAATAAAAAATCGGTACCACAAAAAACATTATCGGTATAATTAATGCTTTATTCACTTTATATTCTTGAATTTTTGATAAATTCGCGCAAGCTGGTATTTGTCAATTATTCTCATCAATAATAGTAATACCAATCGGCAATAATTAAAAAATTAAAACCTGAACAATGATTGATTTAGAGAAAAAAAAGTTTCCAATAGGCCCGTTTGAAGTGCCTGAAAATATTTGTGATATTACATTGGATACTTATATCAAAGTAATCAAAGATTTTCCTGGAAGGCTAAAGAATCTTATTGAACATTTTACAGACGATCAATTGGATACTCCTTACAGAGAAGGAGGCTGGACAGTAAGGCAACTTGTGAATCATCTTTCTGACAGTCATATGAACAGTTTTATCCGTTTCAAACTGGCACTGACAGAAGAAAATCCTACTATAAAGCCTTATGATGAAGCGAAATGGGCGGAGCTTCAGGACAGTTTTCATATGCCCGTAAAACCGGCAATGAGAATGTTGAAGGGAACACACCAAAGATGGGTAGCTCTTCTTAAAAGTCTTACCAATAAACAGTTTGAAAGAACCTTCCATCATCCTGAGCACAATAAAAATTATAATTTAAGAGAAAGCCTTGCTTTATATGTGTGGCACTGCAATCATCATTTTGCTCATATTGAAAATCTGAAGATAGAAAAAGGTTGGTAAGAAAACGTCTTAATAATCCTATATATTATCAGGAAATTATTAACAGGATTTCTATGTTATCTGAAAACTCTATTGGAAAATGGGGGAAGATGAACGTGTGTCAAATGCTAAAGCATTGTGATTTAGTTCTTCAGGTGGCTTTGGGAAAGTTCGAACTTCCCCGTATTAATGTCATTTTTGAGGCAGTAGGGATTTTTACTAAAATAGAAATGCATATTTTCAATAATGGAATTCCCAGAAACATGCCTACTTTTCAAAAACTAATCGTTAATTTTGAGTGTGATTTCGATGTTTCAAAAACCAATCTGCTGAAAACGCTGGAAGAATTCCGGGAAGTTTGTGAAAAAAACAACCTGCCGGACCGCCACAGATTATTCGGTACAATGACTGAAAAAGACTGGACATTTTTAGAATACAAACATCTTGATCATCATCTAAAACAATTTAATGTATGAGTTTTTTTGATAAAATATTCGGTGGTAAAAACGAAACCCCTGACCAAAAAACATTCTGGAAAAAGATAGAATCTGAAGAAGACCTTGCCAAAGCAATGGAAGACTCTTTTCAGAATAGGATAGCGATATTTAAACATTCTACAAGCTGTTTCATAAGCAGGACAGTTTTGAAAAACTTTGAAAAAGAAATAGAAAATTCAGACCAACTGGTGAGTGTATACTATCTGGATTTATTGGCACACCGGCCTGTTTCTAACAAAATAGCAGCAGATTTTGAGATCAGACATGAAAGTCCGCAGCTGATTGTCATAGAGAACGGAAAACCTGTTAACAGTGCTTCACACCAGGATATTTCTTTAAGCCAGATTGTATCATGAAGAATATAAATAATTATTTAGCCAAAGTTTTAAATGTTCCGCTTCAGAATGTGAATACGTGTAGTCTTCACTATGAAGTAAAGAAAATTCCTAAAAACCAGTTCCTTCTTCAGTATGGTGAAATCTGCCGACATATTTTCTTTGTAGAAAAAGGCCTGATAAAGATGTATTCCATTGATAAAAACGGAAAGGAACATATTATACAGTTTGCTCCGGAAAGCTGGCTGATTTCTGACCGAAGCAGCCTTTATTTCAATGAAAAATCCATTTATTATATAGAAGCAGTGGAAGATTCTGAAGTTTTGTTTCTTCATCCTGATTTCTTCAACAAACTGGTAGAACAATTTCCGAACAGCATCGAAAGAAGTGATTTTCTTCTTCAGAAACATATCAGAAGTCTTCAAAACAGGATCAATTCTTTATTGGGAGAGACTGCAGAAGAAAGGTATATGAAATTCATCAAAATGTATCCGGATTTACTCCTGAGAGTTCCACAATGGATGATTGCTTCTTACCTCGGAATTACTCCTGAGAGCCTGAGCCGTGTAAGAAAGGAGCTGGCGAGAAAAAATTTCATCCCGGATAACAAATAAGAAAGGCTGGGAGATGGAGGCTTGAAGTTCTGGTAAATATAAAAAAACTTCAAGAGTTATAAGATTTCCTTTACATTATCAATAAGAATTGAGGTAAATTATTTTTAAAACTATTTTAGCCTCCATCTTCCTTACTTTAAATAAATCTTTTTGGCAAGCTGTCCAACCTGTCTGAGTTTTGTCTGTGTATCTTCCGACCATGGAAGCCCTATGCAGAGCCTCATGCAGTTTTCAAACTGTTCCTGAAAGGTAAACATTCTTCCGGGAGCGATACTGATATTCTGTTTAATGGCCAGATCGTATAATTCTGTTGTTCGAATCTTTTGATCAAATTCTACCCATAAAGACAAGCCTCCCTGTGGACGACTGGTTTTTGTGCCTTCAGGAAAAGATTCCGCAATGGTCTGTACATAGTTCTGATAATTGAACTGTAATGTTCTGCGAAGCTGCTGAAGGTGCTTTTCGTATTTTCCGGATTTCAGAAAATTGGCAACAGCTTCATTCACAATGGAAATAGAAGATGTAGAATGCAGCAGTTTAAGCTTAAGAATTTTATCTTTATATTTCCCCGGAGCAATCCAGCCTACACGATATCCGGGAGCCAAAGTTTTTGAAATAGAGCTGCAATACAGTACGTTTCCGTCCTTATCGAAAGATTTACAACATTTTGGACGGCTGGAACCAAAATAAAGGTCTCCATAGACGTCATCTTCTATCAACGGAATATTATTTTCAGAAAGTATTTTTACAATTTCCTTTTTATTTTCATCAGGCATACAGCTTCCCAAAGGTGAATTAAAATTGGGAATCAACAAGCACAGATCTATTTTAGGCATTAATTTTTTTAAAGCCTCAATTTCTATTCCGGTAGTGGGATGGGTAGGAAGTTCCAAGACTTTTAAACCCAAACCATTGGCAAGCTGAAGAATTCCGGGATAACAAGGGCTTTCAATAGCAACGGTGTCTCCTGGTTTTCCTAAAGCCATTAAACAAAAAGAAAGAGCATTCATTCCGCCATTGGTGGTAATCAGGTCATTTTCGCTCAGATTTCCTCCCCATTGCAAAGAACGTACAGCAATCATTCTTCTTAATTTCAGATTTCCCTGAAGTTCTTCATATTCTGTACCACCGTCTTTTAATTCCCTTGTGGCGTTTACAATTTCTTTCTTAAGTTTAGCCTGAGGTAAGAGAGCTCCTGATGGAATTCCTATAGAGAAAAAGGTAAGATCCTTTTTACCCATATTTTCATATACCTTACTGATCAGCTCATCCGGTTCATCATTATTGGCGATCAATGATGGGCGACTTACCTCAGGTAAAGGAAGTTTTACAGAGAGCAGCTGGCTTACAAAATACCCAGACTGTGGTTTAGATTCTACTAAAGACTGTGATTCCAGTTCCAGAAAAACACGCTTGGCAGTATTCATACTCACCTGATGTTCCTGGCATAGCATTCTTACAGAAGGAAGCTTGTCTCCTGTCTTTAGAATCCCATTTCTGATCTGTCCTGCAATTCCGTCTGCAATTTCCGTATATAAAAATTCTTTACTCATATTGTTAAACTGTGCTCATGCAAATATACAAAACTGATACTGTGTTTATTTAATTATCCTTTCTAATTTTGAATATTAATTAAAAGCTTGAATAAAATGATGACAAAGCAACTATCAAAAGATGAAAATATAAGTGGCTGGATCAATGGATTTATAGGTGTAGTTTTATTTAGCGGCGGTTTGCCGGCCACTAAATTAGCTGTAATGGAAATGAGTCCTACTTTTGTAACGATTGTTCGTGCAGCTGTTGCCGGAGTCCTGGCGCTTATCGTATTATGGCTTGGGAAAGAAAAACGTCCTGTCAAAAAAGATTTGATTCCATTATTATTGGTTTCTCTTGGCTGTGTGGTAGGGTTTCCTCTTCTTTCAGCATTAGCGCTTCAATATCTTACTTCAGCGCATTCTATTGTATTTCTGGGAATGTTACCTTTGGCTACTGCTGTATTTGGTGTGATGCGTGGTGGTGAAAGACCTCATCCTATATTTTGGCTTTTTTCGATTGTAGGAAGCCTTTTTGTGATTGGCTATGCTGTTTCACAAGGAATATCTGCATCACCTATTGGAGATATTCTGATGCTGCTTGCCGTTATTTTATGTGGTATGGGTTATGCTGAAGGAGCTAAATTATCCAAGACATTAGGCGGATGGCAGGTGATTTCGTGGGCTTTGGTATTGGCGCTGCCTGTAATGATTCCTTTATTTTTTATTTATTTTCCGGCTGATATTCAAAATGTCAGTTTTCAGGGATGGTTTGGAATGGCTTATATTTCTCTTTTCAGTATGTTTATTGGATTTATATTCTGGTATAAAGGATTAGCACAGGGAGGAATAGCTACTGTTGGCCAGCTGCAGTTACTTCAACCTTTCTTTGGGCTGGCATTGGCTGCATGGCTTCTTCATGAGCAGGTAAGTGTAGGAATGCTAGGGGTGACAGTAGGGGTGATCTTATGTGTTGCAGGAACTAAGAAGTTTGCGAAATAATTAAATATAAAGCATTATGATTTAAGTCATAAGAATCTGCTTCACAATAGTCTACCTTTGATATATCACCACAAAATAGAGCATTATGAAGTTTATTATGTCAAGTCTGCTTATAGGATTTATTGTCCTGAGCTGCAAAAAAGAATCGAGGACAGAAACACATGTAGCTACAGACACAATCATAGCTGATACCATAAGGACGAATTCCGTTTCTCCTGTAAGCCCAATCCCTTCCGATACAATCCATCGTGATACGGTTTCCTCAAAAAAACTTACAGATACTATAGGAGCCCATAAAAACAAAATCCCAAAAAAGTAGCAACTTTTTATGTAATTACTTTGAAAAACCCGTTTTCATTAAGTGAAAACGGGTTTTACTATTTTGTTTTCCGACATACTATTAAAACCACAGATTTAGAAATGTGGTATCAAAAAAGCAATTTAATTACACTTTTAGTAGTGATATCTAATCAATAAATATAAAAACACTTAAAGTTGTTAAATTTTTTAACGTTTTTTAACTTTAGGAGTAATAATTAAGGTGCGGTTTTTGCATGCACATTACTATCGATTACCAATATTTTTACTAAGACTGAGAAGAGGAGAAGAAGAAAACAACACCAAAAACAACTATTATGGTTATCGACGAAAACATTTTGATTTCAGCGGGAGCAGAAACGAGACATTATACCCCTTCAGAAGTGATATTCTACGAAGGGGATATCCCTAATTATTATTACCAGATTATTAAAGGAGAAGTTAAGCTTAATAATTATAACGAAGAAGGAAAAGAATTTATTCAGAACATTTTATCCGATGGAGAAAGCTGTGGAGAATCTATTCTGTTCATAGAGAAACCTTATCCTATGAATGCTGAAGCCATTACAGAATGCAGTGTTCTAAGACTTCATAAATCCATTTTTTTTAATTTACTAAACCAGAACCCTGAATTATATATGGAGGTTAACAGTTTTCTTTCTGAACGCCTTTATTATAAATTTATTATGATGCAGAATCTTTCTTCTCAAAACCCATCCATCAGGCTTAGGGGCCTTATGGATTATTTGAAGAGCTTTCAGAAAGATGCACGTCCCTATTCATTCCTGATTCCATTAACCAGGCAGCAAATGGCTAGCCTTACAGGTCTTTGTGTGGAAACAGCAATAAGGACTATTAAACATATGGAACGAGATAAAATCGTAAGAATTGAAAATCGTAAAATCTTATATTAGATTAAATTTCTATGTTTTGTTTTTTTATTTAAAACCTATTTGATATTATGAAAACAATCAGCTGTATGAATATTGATGAAAGTCTTCTGCACTCTTTTGGTGCAGAAGACAAGGATTATAAAAAGCGGGAAGTAGTTTTTAGAGAAGAGGATCATGCACTTTATTATTTTCAGATTAGTGAAGGGAAAGTAAAATTGAATAATTATAATGAAAACGGAAAAGAATTCATTCATAATATTCTGGGCAAAAAACAAAGCTTTGGAGAAGCCATGCTTTTTCTCAACCAGAATTATCCAATCAATGCCATATGTCTTGAAGATTCCCGGATTATCAGACTTCCCAAAAATAATTTCTTTGAAATGATCAAACAGAATCCAGATCTTTCTCTTGAAATGAATGCCTGTTTTTCACAGGAGATTTTTTATAAATTGAAAATGGTACAGAGCCTTGCATCAGAAAACCCTATGCAGAGGCTTAAGGGTTTACTGGAATATCTTAAAAGCTATCATGATGAAGACTGCCAAAAATGTTTTCACATTGAATTTACAAGACAACAGATTGCCAACCTTACAGGTATGCGCGTGGAAACAGTAATCCGTACTCTGAAAAAAATGGAAAAAGAGGGTAGTATTATCCTAAAAGACAGAAAAATTTTGTATTAATCTGCATAAACATGATTCAGGTCATAAAAAAGTGAATTATTCTAACGTATATTTGACATACATTCTTTCACAATTCTTAAGCCCTTAGTAAAAGGCAAGCAAAAAGCATTTCGCTTATATTATTTAAAATTACCGACACCCAATTGTTGCCGTCTAATACTAGTCACGGACTGCAATAGACATCACTAAATATTAATAAAAAAATTCAGTTATGAACACTAGAAATTCGAGAAGCAGCAGCTCAAGAGGGCGTTCGCATTCGCCAGAAAACCTTGAAGAAGTATATCAATTAGGATATGATCATGGTTTTAATGATGCAACAAGAGATGAAGATTATGACGATGATTTTTCAGAATATGAAAATTATTTTGATAATGAAAATGACGATTATGATGATGATTACGATGAAGATGATTATGATGAATACGACGACGATTATGATGATGAAGATGATGAAGATTATGATGATGACGAAGAAGACGATGATGATCAGAGGGGTCGTAGAGGAGGAAGAAGCAGTTCAAGAGGCGGAAACGGCAACCAGCAGAGAGACAGCCAGGGAAGATTTACTTCCGGTAGAGGCGGTTCTCGTGGAGGAAACTCCGGTGGTAGTTCCCGAGGACGTTCAAATTCTGGTTCCGGCTCCCGATCAGGAGGCAGAGGCAGGTCATCATCGGGAGATGGTACTTCAAGAAGAGGTTTCGCTTCCATGAGCAAAGCTGAGCGTACGAGAATAGCCAGAATGGGAGGTCAGGCTTCACATGGTGGAGGCAGATCTTCGAACTCAGGTTCCGGCTCAGGAAGAGGAGGTTCATCGAGATCAGGAAACAATAGTAATAGCTCAGGAAGAGGAGGTTCAAACTCAAACTCAGGAAATTCAAGAAGAGGATTTGCTGCGATGAGTAAATCTGAGCGTACAAGAATAGCCAGAATGGGAGGCCAGGCATCCCACGGAGGCGGAAGATCTTCAGGTCGTTCCGGATTCGGAGGCAGACGTAATTCATAATTCTTTTTCCAGGATTGCCTCTTTAGACTTATATAAAGAGGTAATCCTTTAATAACAAACACCATTTACACCATGCCCAATAAAATATTAGAAACTGAAAGTGCAGTTCCTGCTACCAAGAAAGGTACGGCAGACAAAGAAACAGTCAACAAGGATGAAATGAAAAGTTCTCCGCTGCATAAGTTTTTTGTAAGTGCTCTTAAAGATATTTATTTTGCTGAAAATGCCATTCTTGAAGCGCTGGAAAAGATGCAGGAAGCCGCAACAACGGAAGAACTGAAGGATGCGTTTGAAGATCATCATCTTCAGACCCAAAAACACGTTAAGCGACTGGAAAAAGTATTCCAGCTTATTGAAGAAAAGCCCGAAAAAAAAGAATGTAAAGCTATTAAAGGAATCATCGAAGAAAGCGAAGAAGTCATCAAATCCACAGAAGATGGTTCTGCAACAAGAGATGTAGCACTAATTATTGCTGCACAGAAAGTAGAACATTACGAAATTGCCACTTACGGCGGGCTGGCCCAGCTAGCCATAACCATGGGACATGATAAGGCTGCAGACCTTCTTGAAAGAACCCTTCAGGAAGAAGAAGATACGGATTCGTATCTTACAGATATTGCGGAGACATCCATCAATTTCGATGCAGAACAAGAAGACTAAACTATGCAATAAGCCATATAGCTTGTTCTATATGGCTTATTTTAATCATGAAATCAAAATATATGGACTGTCAGAAAATCATAAAAACACTGAAACACAAAGATTTTGTAAAAGTCTCCCATACAGGGACGTGTTTCGAAGATGGAGCTGCAATTTATGCTAAAGAGATCAGAGAAAATATCTTCCTGCTATTTATCATTCTGAAAGATATTGATATTGAAAATATCCAGGCGTTAATTGCTCATTTCGACTGTTTAGGCAGTATAGGCTTAAAAGAACCGGAGCAGATCATGTTTTATTTATCCATAAAAGATAAAAATGACCTTCATTATTTTGAACAGTATTTGAAAGTTTCCAATAACTAATACCATTTTTTGAATATGACATTTGAAAACGACACTTTGCAACAGTCCGAATTGAATAACAAAAATAATGCAATAGAGAATGAGTCTTTATTTCCGTCTGTTATGAATTCTTACGGAGTGACAGCTTTTCTGATCAAGTCTCTGGAAAAGATTAAGAACAATGCTACCTGTGAAGTTCTGAAAGGAGTTATAGATACTTATCTCGAAGAATATATCCTCAATATCCAGGAGTTCCACTCTAATAACACAACGAAAACTACGGATATGGATGCTGAAATAAGATATGAATCTCCCGCATTTACTTTATATGCCAAAACAGCTTATTATAAAGTTCTGAAGGAAGAAGAATATATCAACAGGATTCTTGAAATTCTGGGAAATAAGACAGATTAATTTCTGTGTCCCATGATCTACTGCTTTTGAAAGAAAATACACCAACCACAAAAAGATTATGAATATGAACACCAACGAACACAACAAGAAAGCAGAACAACTGGATGTACACAGTACTTCCAATGATAATGAAAAACTGACTACCAATCAGGGCTTAAAGATCAATAACAATCAGGATTCTTTAAAAGCCGGAGAGCGCGGCCCTTCATTACTGGAAGATTTCATTCTGAGGGAAAAGATTACCCATTTTGATCATGAAAGAATCCCTGAAAGAGTAGTTCACGCCAGAGGTTCCGGCGCGCATGGCATTTTTAAACTTACTAAAAGCCTTGCAGAGTATACCAAAGCAAAATTTTTAACAGAACTGGGAAAAGAAACACCTGTATTTGTACGGTTTTCAACTGTAGCAGGGAGTAAAGGAAGTACAGATCTTGCAAGAGATGTCCGCGGATTTGCGGTGAAATTCTATACTGAAGAAGGAAATTATGATCTGGTGGCCAATAATATGCCGGTATTTTTTATTCAGGATGCGATCAAGTTTCCTGATCTTGTGCATGCCGTAAAACCGGAACCAGACAATGAAATTCCGCAGGCTGCATCTGCTCATGATACATTTTGGGATTTTATTTCACTAATGCCCGAAAGTATGCACATGATTATGTGGCTAATGAGCGATAGAGCGATCCCGAGAAGTATGAGAATGATGGAGGGCTTTGGCGTACATTCTTTTAAATTCATCAATGAGGCAGGAAAAGTACATTTTGTAAAATTCCATTTTAAGCCCAGATTAGGCGTGCATTCCGTAGCCTGGAGTGAAGCTCAGATGATTTCCGGAGTAGATTCTGACTTCCATAAACGCGATCTATGGGAAGCCATTGAAAATGGTGATTATCCGGAATGGGATTTCGGGGTACAGCTTATTCCTGAAGAAGATGAACATAAATTTGATTTTGATCTTCTTGACCCTACAAAAATAGTTCCCGAAGAAGAAGTTCCTGTAGAAATTGTTGGAACTTTAACGCTTAATAGAAATCCGGATAATTTCTTTGCAGAAACCGAGCAGATTGCTTTTCACCCGGGACATATTATTCCTGGGATTGATTTCACCAATGATCCGCTGCTGCAGGGAAGATTATTTTCATATACCGATACACAGCTTTCAAGACTGGGGTCGCCTAATTTCCATGAAATACCGATCAACAGATCTATCAACACGGTTCATAACAACCAAAGAGATGGTCATATGAGACAGCAGATCGTGAAAGGAAAAACCAGCTATGAACCGAATTCCATAGGCGGTGGATGTCCTTTTCAGGCCATGATGTCTGAAGGCGGCTTTACCTCCCAGCAGGAAAGAGTTTCAGGAGTGAAGATCAGAGAAAGGAGTAAAAGCTTTGTAGATCATTATTCACAGGCGAAATTATTCTATAACAGCCAGTCTGCACCGGAGAAAACACACCTTCAGAATGCGTTGATCTTTGAATTGTCAAAGGTAACCCGTCCTGAGATCAGAGAAAGACTGGTAGGGCAGCTTGCCTATATTGATACAGATCTTGCATGGAAAGTAGCGGAAAAATTAGGAGTGGAAGTTAAAAAACTGGAATGGCCCAATCAAAGTCTGCCTGCGGATAGTAACATTATAGAACTTCAAAGCGAAGAAAGAGAACCACATACACAGTTTTCTGATGCTTTAAGCATGATGAATACCGTTAAAAACACGATTAAAAGCCGAAAAATAGGCTTTATTCTGGCTAACGGTGCAGATGGAGGAGCTGTCAATGATCTTAAAACAAAACTTGAAGCAGAAGGTGCCAGAGTGGAACTGATTGCAACAAGTGTTGCTCCGGTAAAACTCAATGACGGTTCCGAACTGACTCCCAAACATTCTCTTACCAGTACGGCAAGTGTCTGTTTTGATGCTCTTACCATCTGTCCGGGAGAAAATTCCGTAAAAGAACTGATGATTGCTGAAAACAAACATCTGGTTCTGCATTTCATCAATGAAGCTTATAAACACTGTAAAGCAATTTACTTTGGAAAAGATACAGAGGTACTTTACCATAATTCCAATGTATCAGCGAAACAACATGAGGATCCTGCAATCATTACATGGGAAGACAATGATCCATCAGATAAATTCATCCAGGCTGTTGCTCAGCACAGAGTCTGGGATCTTGAAAAGGAGAGAAACGCGTAATCATAAAAACATCCTTCACACCAACACCAATCACTTTAAATATTTTAGATTATGAAAGCAGCCGTTTTTCACTCACCGGGTAATATTACCTGTGACACCGTAGAAGATCCCAGAATTCTGGATGAAAATGATATTATTCTGAGAGTCACCTCCACAGCCATCTGTGGCAGTGATCTCCATATGTATTCCGGAGGAATTCCGCAGGCCAGACCCATGGTAATGGGCCATGAGTTTATGGGTATTGTAGAAGAGACCGGGAAGAATATCGGTCATCTAAAAGTAGGTGACAGGGTAGTAGTTCCTTTTCCCATAGCTTGTGGAAGCTGTTTTTTCTGCCAGCATGATCTTCCTACTGCATGTGAACACAGTAACCCTGATTATTATGGACCGGAAGGAGGTATTTTTAAAGAAAAAGGCGGTGCCCTGTTCGGGTATACCGACCTTTATGGAGGATACAATGGCGGACAGGCACAGTATGTAAGAGTTCCATATGCCAATTTTGGTCCCAGAAAAGTTCCGGAAAACCTTACTGATGAACAGGTATTATTCCTTACAGATATTTTCCCCACAGGCTACACAGGAGTGATGTGGGGGGAGCTTAAAGGAGGAGAAACCGTTGCTGTTTTTGGAGCAGGCCCTGTAGGTACAATGGCCGCCAAAAGTGCTGTTCTTCATCATGCAAAGAAAGTTATTGTAATTGATACCCTTCAATACAGATTAGACAGAATTAAAATGCTTACAGGATGTGAAACCATTTTGTGGGAAGATGCTGAAAGCACCATTGGGCAAATCAGGGATATGACAGACGGCCGGGGTGCTGATCTTTGTATTGAAGCTGTAGGTTTTGAACCGGAAAGAAGTTTTATAGACCGTGCAAAAGCTGTTTTGAACTTTGAAAAAGGCTCAATCAAAGTTCTCGAAGCATGTATGAGCGCCGTACGCAGAGGTGGCATTGTTTCTGTTCTGGGAGTTTATCCCGTTAATTATGACAATTTCAGACTTGGACAGATTTTTGACAAGGGAATTACACTTAAAGCAGGACAGTGCAATGTTCATCCTATCATAGATAAGCTCTTGGACTATGTGGTGACCGGAAAAATCACCCTTGATGATGTTATTACCCACCGTTTATCTCTTGATGAAGTAAGCAAAGGATACGAAATTTTTGATAAAAAAGAAGACGGATGTGTAAAGGTCGTTCTTGACCCGTGGAAGCTGACAGGCTTTTAATTACAAATAAACGATAAACCTATTACTCAAAATTTAATAGTATGGATTTTCAGAAAAATCTTTTAGAATATATAAGTCAGTCACTGATGACCACCGATGAAACCATTTCAATTGCAGAAAGTGTTACGTCAGGATGCTTGCAACTGGCTTTTTCACAGATGCCTAATGCGTCAATGTTCTACAAAGGAGGAATGACAGCCTATTCTTTGTCAGAAAAAGTAAAATTACTAAAGGTTGACAGACAGGAAGCCGAAGAATGTGACTGCGTTTCAGAGAATATTGCAGAGACGATGGCTTTAAATGTAGCAAGACTTTACGAATCCGACTGGTCTATTGCCACTACCGGCTACTGTACGCCAATCCGGAATTCAGGATATAAAATTTTTGCCTATTTCTCATTCTCCTACAAAGGTGAGATTGTCCTGACTAAAAAACTGGAATTACATCCGAAAACACAAGCTCTAAATGCCCAGCTGTATTACACGGAATTTATTCTGGGCTGTTTTAAAAGTGAGCTTAACAGGCTTTTAATCTTAAAATAAAATTTATGCAACGCAAGAATCAATTTGTACTTATTACAGGTGCTACCAGTGGTATTGGTTATGAACTCGCGAAACAGTTTGCCATGAACGGCTACGATCTTGTTATTGTAGCCAGAGACCATGAAGAACTGGTAAGAAAAGCCGAAGAATTTAAAAACCATGGAGTAAACGTGATCAGTATCTCTAAAAATCTGTTTTTAGAAGAAGAAGCGTATTCTCTTTATTCTGAATTGAAAATGAATGCAATAAGTCCTGAAATATTAGTTAATGCCGCAGGACAGGGAGTGTATGGGAAATTTCAGGATACGGATATTCATAGGGAAATAGATATTGTTCATTTAAATATTATTTCAGTTCTCATCCTTACAAAGCTTTTTATTAAGGACAGGCTTCCAAAAGGATCAGGAAAAATTCTGAATCTGGCTTCTGTGGCCAGTAAAGCTCCTGGCCCATGGCATTCGGTATACCATGCTACCAAAGCATTTGTTTTGTCGTGGTCTGAAGCCATTCGTGAAGAGCTGAAAGACTCCGGAATTACAGTGACGGCTCTTTTACCCGGCCCTACAGATACTGACTTTTTTAATAAAGCAGATATGAACCGCAGTAAAATACTGGAAGATAAAGATAGTCTGGCCTCTCCGGAAGAAGTGGCAATTGACGGCTATAACGCTCTGATGAATAATGAAGATAAAATAATTTCGGGTTTGAAAAATAAACTGTCCGTAGCGATGGCGAATCTTACAAGTGATAGTATGGCCGCTCATAGAATGGCAGAAATGCAGAAACCAATAGAATAGAGCAGAAATAAAAAGATTATGAAATGGGAAAATTAGATAACAAATCTGTTTTGATTACCGGAGCCGACAGCGGAATAGGTAAGGCAGTGGCTCTTCTTTTTGCTTTGGAAGGAGCAGACATTGCTATTATTTATCATTCAAGTGATAGTGATGCTGAAAAAACAAAAAGAGAAATTGAAAACCTGAATAGAAAATGCATCATTTTTCAGGGAGATATCAATGATTATGAATTTTGTGAAAAAACAGTAAAAGAAGTTAATTCATCATTCGGAAAAATTGATATCGTCATTAATAATGCTGGAGTTCAATTTCCTGCTGACAGTATTGAACAACTTGAAGAGAAAAACATCAGACAGACCTTTGATTCCAATATTGTAGGAATGATTTTATTAACGAAAGTTGTATTTCCTTACCTGAAACAAGGAAGCTGCGTAATCAATACCACTTCCGTTTCCGCTTATCAGGGACATCCTGAGCTCCTTGACTATTCTGCAACAAAAGGCGCTATTGTCTCCTTCACGCGTTCACTGGCACTGCAGGCCAAACCAAAAGGAATCAGGATTAATGCCGTTGCTCCGGGACCTGTGGCTACACCGCTTACTGAAGAGACTTTTGATGAAAAAGAAGAAAATCCCAACAAACCACCGTTGGAAAGAAATGCAACGCCTGAAGAAATAGCCTTCAGCTTTCTTTTTCTGGCAAGTCAGGATGCCTCACAAATGACAGGACAGGTACTTCATCCCAACGGTGGACTGATAGTAAACGGATAAAGTATATTAAAGTATAAAACATCAAAATATTTAAAATATGAAAACTACAGCACTTATTTTAGGCGTTATCAGCCTGTTTGCTTTTACTTCCTGCCGATGTAATATTGATGAAGACGAAAACAAGAAAAGGGATCAGAAAAGCAGTTCGTCCAATACCGATAAATCCGGTCTGCCCGAAAGTGATACCCTGAGTATCAGATAAATTAACTATAAAAAATTCTGATGATGTACAGAGACGGTGCAAGAAAAAGTATTTGGCAGGAAGAGATCAGAAAATTTTCTACAGAAACGGATCTCAGCTCATTATTTGACGTTGCCATTGTAGGAGGTGGAATTACAGGAGTTTCAACAGCACTGAAACTTCAGGAATCCGGAAAAAAATGTATTATTCTGGAAGCAGCCAATATAGGATTCGGAACTACCGGCGGTACAACGGCCCATTTAAACGATTTTTTTGATACAACCTTTAATCAGGCTATCCGCGATTTTGGACTGGATAATGCACAACTGTATGCACAATCCGGAACTGATGCTATCAGTATTATTGAAGATAATATTCAGAAATATCAGATCAGTTGTGATTTCACAAGAAAATCAGCTTACCTTTTTGCCCTGGATGAAAAACAGGAAGAACAGTTAAAAGACATTGTAGAAGGAGCAGCTAAAGTAGGCCACGAAATGAGTTATGTAAATGAAATTCCTTTTCCTATCCCGTTCAGAGAAGCGGTGCTTATTCCTGGTCAGGGGCATTTTCATCCGATAAAATATATTAAAGGACTTTGCGGGGCTTTTATAAAACTGGGCGGTTCTATTCTGGAAAATTGTCTTGTTGAAGAACATGATGAGCAGAAAGACAATGTTATTTTAAAAACCTCCCAGGGAGAAATACAAGCAAAACATGTAGTATATGCCACTCATATTCCGCCGGGAGTGAATCTGCTTCATTTTACTAACGCGCCTTACAGAAGCTATGTGACGGCATTTACTCTGAAAAATGATAAATATCCGCGGGAGTTAGGTTATGATCTCTGTGAACCTTATCATTATTACCGTATTCAGAATATCGATGGTGAAAACTTATTGATTGCAGGCGGTGAAGACCACAAAACAGGACATGCTGATGACACCGGAGCATGCTTCTCAAGGCTTGAAAATTATGTACGGAAATACTTTGATGTGGAAACGATATTCTACAGCTGGTCCAGCCAATATTACGAACCAGTAGATGGGCTTCCATACATTGGGAAATTACCAGAAACTAAGGAAAGAATTTTTGTGGCAACAGGCTTCAGAGGTAACGGAATGATATTCGGGACACTTTCCTCACAAATAATACATGATTTAATCATTACCGGAAAAAGTAAATATGGAGACTTATTTAATCCTTCAAGAATCAAACCTATTGCCGGATTTTCTGATTTTGTGAAGGAAGCAGCAACTGTGGCATTTGATTTTGTGAAAGATAAAATTTTCAAGGATAAAATTGAATCCTTTTCAGAAGTTGGAGAAGGTGAAGCAAAAGTGATCCAATACAAATCCGAATCTTATGCACTGTACAAAGAAAATGATGGCACGTTGCATCTTCTGAGAAGTACCTGTCCACATGCAGGATGTGAAGTGCGGTGGAATAGTGCTGAACTGAGCTGGGACTGCCCATGTCACGGATCCCGGTTTAATGTTAACGGAAAAATCCTTACCGGGCCTACCACAAAGAACCTGCCAAAGGTATTTCCTTACCAAAAACGTGATTTATAAACGTTAAACCTTAAACTTTGAACCCTGAACTCTAACCTTTAAACTCCGAAATATGTCACGCAACAGCTTCCTGTATCGCAACAGCTTAAGTATTGTTCTCATTATCCTGATGATTATTTTTCTTGCAGGACAGTTATTTATGGGCTGGAAAACAGAAAATAAAGAACTTATTGAAAACGGACAGCCTGCTTTAAAGATTGGTGAATACATCCATAGCGGGCATTTTATACAGGCAACTTTTGAAAATTGGGAAAGCGAATTCCTACAGATGATGCTGTATGTTTTATTAACGATTTCCCTGAGACAAAAAGGCTCTAGTGAATCAAAATCTATGACAGAGGACGAAGATGTTGATAAAGAACCCGTACCACACCCAAAAGCACCGTGGCCTGTTAAAAAAGGAGGCATATGGCTGAAACTCTACAAACACTCTTTATCACTCGCTTTTGCCATTCTCTTTCTAGCAAGTTTTATTTTACATTTTTATGGAAGTCTTAAGGATTTCAATGATGAACAGATGATAAATGGAAATACTGCTGTAACGGCCATTCAATATATTTCAGAATCAAGATTCTGGTTTGAATCTTTTCAAAACTGGCAGAGTGAATTCCTGGCAGTAGCTTCTCTTGTTCTTCTCTCTATATGGCTCCGCGAAAAAGGTTCTCCGGAATCAAAACCCGTTGATATGGCTCATGATGAAACCCCTTGATTTTTATTCATCTTTGGCTTTGTCTGCATAATCGCAAAATATGATGCTGTGAATGCTGACAGGCTTTGGTAACCTACTTTATAAGCTACTTCACTCAAAGTATATTGTTGGGTATCAATTAACTCAATGCTTTTTAAAATTCGGGTTAGCTGGAGGTATTTCTGTAACGTAATTCCTGTTTCATTTTTAAAAATTCTCTGGAGACTTCTCACAGACATTTGTGCTTTTTCGGCTAAAGAAACAATATCCAGATTATATTTAAAATTGGAATTAATATCATTGCACACGGGAATCAGTCTGGTGTCAGTTGGTACAGGGATTTCTAGACCGCTGCTTTCCCTGCAGAAATTAGGAAGACTTTTTAAAATAGCTCTAAAGAAGATATCCTGTTCTTCATTTTCATTCAGAGATTGGTTCCATTTTGAGGCATACAAAAGCATTTCTTTCAAAACAGGTGGAACAGCAAATACCTGAACATTCTGATAAAATTCATCTTCAAAAACAGATTTGAAAAGAAATACCATCAGATTAACGGTTTGTGCCTCTGAGGTAATTTTGTGGGCCCTTCCTGAAGGAATCCAGATGACATGATATTGTGGGACAAGATAAATTTTCCTGTCAATATGAAAATACTGATAACCTTCTTCCACAAATGTAAGCTGGGCACGGGTATGCCTGTGTTCATAATCATCATGTTTCCAGTTTTTTTCGCACCACACATAAGCTTCTTTTTCTATAGAATCTACAAACTGGCTTTCCGTTTTTTCAATCAGTCCACATTTCATATGTCGTTTTGTATGTATATTTTGGCAAATTTAATAAAAACGACAGTAGTAATTTTGTATTATCAATGTAATAGCTACATGATTAATCCAAAATATAATTTATATCTTATTCAGAATGAAAAAACTATGTCTTTTTTTTATTTTAATTTTATTATCTAATAACACTTACATCATGGCACAAAATAAAGCTAAAATATTGGTTCTTATCCATTCCGATAATGGTGGAACTTACGAACTGGCTAAAGAAATAGCCAAAGGAATGGAAATTGAAAATAATGCAGTTCCGTATATCAAATTAGTCAAAGCCTCACAAAATCCAACCCTGAAAAATCTTCCTGTAGCAACTGTAGATGAACTAACCTCGTATGATGGAATTGCTTTTGGTTCACCGGTTTATTTCGGGAATATCAGTACGGGGATGAGTGAGTTTTTATCGAAAACCGTTCCGTTGTGGACTAATCACGCTTTGGAAGGAGTTCCTGCCACTGTTTTCATGTCAGCGGGAAGTGGAGCAGGAAAAGAGCTTGCTCTTCAGGCCTTTTGGAACAGTCTTGCTGTGCACGGGATGGTATTGGTATCTAATGGAATTCGTGGAACAGAAGAGCTGAACAAATCTATTCCACAGGGGAATACGGTTTTGGGAGTTACCAGCATGGCTTCATTAAAAGATGTGGAAAGACCAACGAAAGGAGAACGAAATATTGCTGAACTTCAGGGAAGAAATTTCGCAAAAATAGCACTGGCGTTAAAGGATACTCATCTTAAGAAAACAATAGCTGCTGCTGAAAATCACCAGAATTTCAATGAAATATTGAAGCAGAAAAATATTACACTTCCACAGGTTCCAAAACCGGCAGGAAATTATCAGCCGTTTGTACGTTCCGGAAATCTGGTATTTATCAATCAGGTTGCTTTAAAAGACGGGAAAATTTTCAATCCGGGAAAATTAGGTGTTGAAGTAAATGAGCAACAGGTGAAAGATGCTACAAAAGTAACCATGCTGAACGTGATTTCAGTGTTAAATGAAGCGGTTGGAGGAGATTTGAGCAAAGTAAAACAATGTGTTCAGCTTACAGGAATCTTCAATACCAAGGATGATTATACAAAACATGCAGATCTGATGAATATTGCTTCTGATCTTGCGGTTGAAGTCTTCGGGGAAAAAGGAAAACATGCCAGAGCTACTTTGGGGGCTTCTTCTATTCCTGTAGGTTCTTCAGTAGAGATTCAGGCAGTTTTTGAAGTAGAGTAGATTTTCATAATCATTAATGTTTTTTACATAAAAATCTGACAGATCTGACAGATTACACCGAGCATAAAAATCTGTGTAATCTGTAAAATCTGCCAAGGATAAAAACCCGGGTATAATTATTTTCCATTATAATTCAACGTTATCTTTGATCATAAACCTTGAAAAAATCTCAGCAATCAAAGGAATACTTTGTTTCAGCTGTTCTTCGGAAAGCGCTCCATAGCTTAATCTGAATCCATTTACATTATTTTGACTATATTGTTTAGGATGAATAATCTTAATATTTTTTTCCAGTAATAAAGTTGTTGCCGCATCCCAATCCAATTGTACTTTAGGAACTATCCAAAAAGCCAGACCACCTTCGGGTAGTGTAAAATCAGCAATATCTTTCATGTTTTTCTTCAACAATTCAAAAACAAAATCTCTTTTGTTCTTATAATGAACGGTTGCTTTTCTGATGTGCTTTTTTATGGCACCTTCTTTAATGAGCTGAAGAACTGCCTGTTCCATGATCACATCTCCATGCACATCAATGATCTTTCTCAGATCACCAATTCTTTTCAGCAGTTCCTGATTTTTAGTGGTCAGATAACCAATCCTCAAAGCGGGAGCTACCACCTTACTTAAAGTTCCGATATACACATAATTGTGCAGTTCGGGAAAACTTGAAATCGGGAGAATAGGACGATATCCGAAGTGAAACTCATTATCATAATCATCTTCAATGATGGTCATATTGTACTGATTTGATAACTCAATCAGTTTTAATCTTCTTGAAAGGCTTAGTGTAACGGTAGTAGGATATTGCCTGTGAGGAGTAATGTATAATGCTTTTATATTTCGATGTTGTTTTAAAAGCTTTTCAACAGCCTCGACACTGATTCCTTCATTATCTACAGGTACAGACAAAAGCTGTGCTCCCGCATACTGAAACGCTTGCCATGCAGGCTGATAGCCGGGATCTTCCACAACAACCATATCATCAGGACTTAAAAGACTCTGAGCAGTAAGGAACATACCCATCTGACTGCCTCGGGTGATAGAAATTTCGTTTTCAAGAATATGCATTCCGCGCTGATGATTAAGCATCTGAGAGATCATTTTTCTAAAATCCAAATCTCCATGTTCATCTCCGTAACCCATCATCTGCCATTTGGCTTTAATACTGAAAATTTGCCTATAAGCTCTTGCCAATTCTGTTACAGGTGCAATTTTACTATCGGGATGCCCGTCATCGAAATTAATTAAAATTCCATTAGGCAAGACCTGTAGATTTTTAGAATCCTGCAATGCATTTGCATTTTTTTCATGTAAGACAGGAAGCTTTTCTGACACGAAAATACCTTTTCTTTCCTTTGAAATTACCCATTCTTCATTGATCAACACCTGATAGGCTTCTACAACAGTGTTTCTGTTTATTTTTAACGTTTGGGCAAGGTTTCGGCTTCCGGGAAGGGCATCCCCTGCTTTTAATCTTCCTGTACGAATATCAGTGATAATAGTATCCGCAATCTGTAGATAAACTGCTTTATCAAGCTTTTTATCAATTTCTAATTCCAATTTCCAAGGCCGTAACATCTGGACTATCTATTTATGTAAAAACTGAATCATTTAAACAGTCCAAATATAAAATAATTTTGTCATGCAATAAAGCACAAAACCATAATAATTTTAAAATCATGGATAAGAAACAATTCAGTTCTAAAGATTTCCACGAAACTTTTGCAAGACCTAAGTATGTAAAACCAAGCCATTTGATTCATAAAAATGTAGAAAATGCAGGAGAGCATAATCAGTTTTCAACAGAAAGAAAGCATCCTGTTTTCTTTGTAGATCTTCCGAGTAAGAATGTCAGTATGACGATTGGAGGTTTAACTCCCGGGCAGCAAACCAACAGACACCGCCATACTTATGAAACCGTATTATTTGTAATTGAAGGAAAAGGCTGGACAGAAGTAGAGGATGAGAGAGTATATTGGGAAGCTGGTGATGCTGTATATATTCCTTCCTGGGCCTGGCATAAACACCAGAATCTGAGCGATACCGAACCTGCCAAATATATCGCTTGTGAAAATGCTCCTCAGCTGCAGAACTTAGGAGTCGCTTTGAGAGAGGAAGAAGGAAGAGACCTCTAATATCAATATTTTAAACTTTTAAACAAAAAACATGAAAAATGTACCGTTCAAAGGGATTATAGCCTATCCTATAACCCCTTTTGATAAAAACGAAAAAGTAGATATTCCGCTTTTCAAGCATTTGGTAGAAAGGCTGATCACTTCCGGAAGCCATGGTATTGCTCCATTGGGAAGTACAGGAGTCATGCCTTATCTGTCTGACGAAGAAAAAGAAGAAGTTACTGAAGCTACTTTACAGCAGGTAAAAGGTAGAATTCCGACATTGGTAGGGGTTTCTAATCTTACAACAGAAAAAACAATTCACCATGCCCAGTTCGCAGAAAAAGCTGGAGCAGATGCGGTAATGATTATCCCGATGAGTTACTGGAAGCTGACGGATGATGAAATTGTAGCGCATTATGATGCCGTTGCCCGTAAGATTTCCATTCCGATTATGGCGTACAATAATCCGGCAACAAGTGGAGTAGACATGTCTCCGGCCTTGCTGAAAAGGCTGCTTGAAATTCCCAATGTAACGATGATCAAAGAAAGTACGGGAGACATCCAGAGAATGCATTATCTATGGCGGGAACTTGGAGAAGAGGTTGCATTCTATAACGGTTCAAATCCTTTGGCTCTGGCTGCATTTTCTGCGGGAGCGAGAGGCTGGTGCACTGCAGCTCCCAATCTCATTCCCGAATTGAATATCAGTCTTTATAATGCAGTGGAGGAAGGTGATCTTGAGAAAGCAAAAATAATTTTCTATCAGCAGTTTGATCTTTTAAAATTTATTGTGAACAAAGGATTGCCAAGAGCGGTGAAATCGGGTCTCAATATTCTGGGTGAAGATGGCGGAAATTTGAGAAGTCCTTTAAAACCTTTACACGAAAAAGAAACCGAAGAATTAAAAAATATTATTGCAACGCTTATTAATTAGTACAATCCTATGAAAAAGTCCATTTTTTATCATGCAGGATGCCCTGTATGTATCAGTGCAGAACATGATATTGTTAGCCTTATAGGTTCGGAAAATGTTGAGATTATCCATTTAGGTGATGACAAAAGCAAAATTGAAGATGCTGAAAAAGCGGGTGTAAAATCTGTACCAGCTTTAGTAACTCCCAACGGGAATGTTCTTCATATTAATTTTGGAGCGTCTATGGAGGATGTGAAAAATTAGAATTTCATTAATCTGGTATAAACGGCTCAATTTCTTGAGCCGTTTTTTATCTCGCAGATTATACAGATTACGCAGATAATTACATAGAAATCTGCTTAATTTGCAACATCTGCGAGAGATTTTTTTATTCCGGACTTTTTAAATCGTTGCATTTCCCTCAACACCGTCAGAATTATTGGTTTTGTTTCCGGTTATGGCAGAAGCTACAAAACTGAAAAGGCTTACCAGTTTCCCCGCTTTGGTATCCCAATAATAGGTTTCTTTAGGTTCTACGCGGATAATGGTAACATTTGGGTCATCTTTTCCGTCAAACCAGGCTTTAGCCAGAGGAGACCATTTATCTTCGATCGTTGCTTTATCTTTATAAACAGAAGCTTTTCCGTAAACGGAAAGATATTGGGAATCGCTGTTGTTCATAAAAAACAGTTGTACTCTACGGTCTTCTTTTATCTCAAAATTTTTGTTACTGGTACCACTGCTTATGAACCATAGATTTCCGCTGTCGTCTGTTTCCTGCAGGGTCATGGGTCTTGAATTGATGGGAGTGGTTTCCAGTTCCGTACAGAACATACATATTCTTGCATTTTCTGACAATTCTTTGATCTTTTTGATCGCTTCCAGGTGGGTAAGGTTTTCTGTTGACATATTCTTATATTTTAGTGATTGGTAAGTAGTATAAGATTCAAATACCTGACCAAAAGAGGATAAAATGTGGTATCTTACATGGATTTCTTTTAGTTTTTTTTTGAAATCACAAAGAAGCAGAATAATTTTTAATACTATATAAGATGCAAGTATTTCATCAATTTCTATCTTTTGCAGATCATATAGATTTCGCAGATGATTGTATATATCTGCATAATTAAATTCTGCAAGAGAATTAAATGTTTGATTTTACATCTCTTAAATTCAGATATTGTCTTTTTCTGCCCATAAGTTTTCTGTAAATTTGATGAATGCAGATTTCGCCTCCCAAACACCTGGCTTCTTATATCAGACATTATATCTTTTTGGAAAATTCCCGGGAGGATATAAAAAGAATTTTCATAGCTTGCTCAGAATTTTTTTATCAATATAAAAAGTACCAAACGGAATAAAGCAGGCCAAAATTACCTTCCATGTTATTTCTTTAAATTTCCAGTTCTGCTCTACGCCCACACTCAGTGTATTGAACAGGAAGAGTAGGAATAATGTTCCGTGCACAGGGCCAATGAGTCTTACCCATAAAGGATTGTCCATCCAGTATTTCATAGGGACTGCAATAAATATCAGAATCAGTAAGGAAATTCCTTCCAAAATAGCCAGAATCCTAAGCCGGCCGATTTTTGTTTTAAATAAATTGATCATAATTATCTGAAATAAGGTCTGTTTGCAAAAGGAGAAAAAGGCCACGGAATGGCAATGAAAATAATAATCAATGCGATAGAAAACCAGAGTCCCATTGTCTTGAATTGTTCTTTATCTGACAATTTTCTTTTGGCTAATGCAGAGCCGATCGTGATGATAATAATGGCTGTAATCATCAGCGAAATATGGATTAGTCCGAAAAATACATGTTCCAAAGAGTCTTTGGCTTCGTTAAAATTTTTCCAGAAGTATTGGATCATTGGGCTTTTAAAATAAAATATCATTCCTATGGCCAGCTGAATATGAGCTATCGTTGCAGTCCAGTGCCTTACCTTGTTATCTGCTCCTGTAAATTTTCTGTTGGAAGAATATCCTTTGAAAGAACGATAAATTGCATAAATCAAGCTTATTAAGACCAACCATCGGGTGAGGGAATGTAAAAAAGTAAGGGTTTGATACATCGTTTTTTTTTGAACACAACAAAGGTAAAATAAAAACATACTAATTAGTATGTTTTTTGAGAAAAAATTATTGAAGCGTGTTGAAATAAGACTTAAGTCCTTTTAAATAAATAAGATATACTTCTTTTGAATTTTCTAACTTACCCAGATTTCTTATTCCCCAATAGCCTGAAATAACAAAAACACTTACTTCTTTTGCATTTACTTCTTTGTTGATGATTCCTGCTTCTTTACCTTTCTCAATACTTTCTGCAAGAGCCTGTTCCCATTCTTTTGAAAGTTCATGCAAAGCCTGTGTAAAAGCATGATGCCATGGTGCCATTTGCTGTACGAAATTTGAAGTAGGGCAGCCATATTCCACTTTTAAAAAGTCGTTTTCAATCAGTAAATGGAACATGATATCATAAATACTGTCTAAAGGATTCTGACTGTTTTGAAGAGAGTTTATGAAAATCTTTCTGAAATTGGGCTTCATCAGATCCGTAATAATAGCGAGTCCCATATCATCCTTGGTTTTAAAATGATAATAAAAAGCACCCTTCGTCACCTGAGTCGTTGCGATAATTTCATCAATGCTTGTAGTCTGAAAACCTTTCACATAGATCAATTCGAATGCTTTCTGGAGAATAGTAAGACGGGTTGCTTCTGATTTCTTCATTAAAACTGATGATAATATTTTACAAAGGAACACATTTTAAATGTAAAATAAAACTATCATTATTCTGATACTTTGATACAATTTAAATAATTTTTATAATACAGATATTCGTCGGAACTTTGCCTTGTCAATCTCAACAAATTACAAGACAATGAACTTTCAAAAAGAAATACAGATCAATACTGCATCAAAGACTGTTAAAAAAGGTCTTCCTGCAGCGCTTTGGGCATTAACGATAAGTGCCTTTGGAATTGGGACTACAGAATTTGTTATTGTAGGCCTGCTTCCCACAGTAGCTTCTGACCTTGGTATTACTATTCCATCTGCAGGGCTATTGGTAAGTCTTTATGCGATAGGAGTAGCTATCGGAGCACCGATATTAACGGCATTAACAGGGAAAGTACCACGCAAAATGCTTCTGGTTTCCATTATGATGCTATTTGTTATTGGAAACGGACTGGCGTCTATAGCTCCCAGCTTTATAACATTAATTCTGGCAAGAATACTTACGGGGTTGGCCCATGGAGTTTATTTTTCCATAGGTTCTACCATTGCAGCTTCGCTGGTCTCTGAAGAGAAGAGAGCCACAGCCATTTCTATTATGTTTGCCGGACTTACTCTTGCGATTGTAACAGGAGTTCCACTGGGAACATTTATAGGACAGCATTTCGGATGGAGAGCAACTTTCATAGGGGTTTCAATCCTTGGAATTATAGGGTTGATAGCCAGTTTGTTATTAGTTCCAAATAACCTTAAAAATGGGAAAACTGCATCTTTAAAGAGTCAGTTTAAAGTATTGGGAAACAGACGTTTGATTTTTGCTTTTTTAATGACTGCGATGGGGTATGGAGGTACGTTTGTAGTATTTACCTATCTGTCACCTATTTTACAGAAAATTACGGGATTTCAGGAATCTACGGTCACTTTTATCCTTTTGATTTATGGAATTGCCATTGCTTTAGGAAACCTCATTGGTGGGAAAGTTGCGAATAAAAATCCTCTGAAAGCTCTTTTATGGATGTTTGCAGCACAGGGATTGGTATTGCTTGCGTTTTATTTTACAGTAAGCAGTCCGGTTTTAAGCATCATTACTCTTTTTCTTTTAGGAGCTTTATCATTTGCTTCTGTTCCCGGACTTCAGTTATTGGTGGTACAGATTGCTGAAAAAGAAGTCCCGGGAACTGAGGATGTAGCTTCAGGGATCAATATTGCGGCTTTTAATATCGGTATTGCAATCGGATCTTATGCTGGAGGAATGATTGTTACCTCTTCCTTAGGTTTGGCAAGTACGCCATGGATAGGTGCTTTATTTCTGTTGGTTACGGTATTGATTACAGTCTACAGTATTCGTTTAAGCAAGAAAAATTAAGATTTCACGAATCGTTTTTATAATAATTTCTAAGCTATGCTTCATAGCGAAAACTACAAACCAGGATGTTAGAGGCATGTAAATGATGGTTTTATAAAGGCAGGTTTTATCTGCCTTTTATTTTTTCTTAAAATATTTTCAGTTTAAAAAATCTCTTTAATTCTGATTATGTAGCATGTATAAAATTACAATTTTCTGATTATAGAATAGACTTCGTTATTTAAATTGTATTAATTGAAATTATTGAAAATTAATTATTTAACATAAAATAATAATTCGTTTCTGAGATGAGTTATTGTGTACATTTATATTCAAATTTAAAAACACAAATAATGAAAAATTTAAAAAAATTATCCCGAAACGAACTTAAAGCGGTAAAAGCAGGTCAAGTTTGGATTGCCGAAACTTCTTGCGGTATAACAGCTACGACGACTCAGGACTGGACACCACAACAAGCAGAATGGCGTGAAAGGGTTGAAGCTATTAACTGTAAAACACCTATCTTTTCCGGCTCTGATCCTAAACATCTTGCAGCTAGCCTTAATTAATGTAAATTGAAGCACTTATAGTAGAAGATATTTGATTATAAGTGCTATTTAAAAATGAAATCTCGCCTATGGATTGCCATAAAAAGTTACTTCAACTATTCATTCTGTTGTATAGTGTTTTATCCTATAGCCAATCATACAAACAAGATACTTTACGTGGTGAGTTCACATATATGTTAAGAGCCAAATTTGATACGCGAACAGATAACAAATATGAAGACCAATTTTTGTTGCAAATAGGTGATAATTGTGCATTTTTTGCAAATGCAGTATCACTTAAAGGAGATTCAGTAATGGCAAACTCAGGAACAACAACAAATAATCCAGATGGAAGTATAACACTGGGTTGGAAAAAAGGAACGGTAATTCCAAAAACAGACTTTAACTTTACCATTATACAAACTCATGAAAACATACAATATTTTGATTCAGTTTTCATGTCATTGTTCACCTATAAAGAACCCGTGATAAAGAACTGGAAGCTTATAAATGAAACTAAAGTAATCAATACGATTAATTGTAAAAAAGCGGAAGTTACCTTTAAAGGAAGAAACTGGATTGCATGGTATGCTCCTGAAATTCCGTTTCCGTACGGGCCAATGAAATTCAGTGGATTACCTGGTTTAATCATAAAAATCACCGATGAAAAAGGAGATTATGATTTTGAATTGGTAAAATCTATTTCTAACTCTCAATTAAAAAACAAACGAATCAATATGAAGAAAAGCAGATACACCGGAGCTGCAGAAACCACACAGGCAAAATTAAAACAGGCACAAAGCAATGCTGAAACGAATGCAGCAGGTGTACTTGCTAGTTATGGAACTACCATTATAAAAGGACAGGAAATACTGAAGAAAAGAGAAAAAGAAAGAAAAGAGAATAAGAAATATGAAAATCTCCTGGAGTTAACACCTTAAGTGATCATATTTCATAAATTTCTTCATCTGTAAATACAAAAAATGTACTTTTCTTAGGCAGGTTTTTTGTATCTAATCCTGTGAATTCGCTGAAAGCAGGTAATAATAATTGATTGTTGCTGAGAGCAAAGCATGGAAGTCTGATGTTTTTAACAGCAGAATTCAGCACAATTCCTGGGTGGATATGTCCGGTAATCTGGAATCCGGATGCTGTTGCATCAAAATCATGAATAAAAGTGATGCCTTCTATTTCAAGTAATTCAGATTTATAATTAAAGCATAACTTTTCTTCCAGAGGTTTTGAGATCCGGTCATGATTTCCCTCAATAAGATAAAACTTCATATCTGGATACTGATTTTTCCACCTGCAGAATTCATCTACATCAGAATTGTCTCCGGCATGAAGTAGATCTCCGACTACAATAAATTTTTCAGGCTGAAAATATGCAATCAGCGCTGACAATCTTTCCATATCACTTTTCATAATATGATTGGCCAGTGCAATGCCGTTTTTACGAAAATGAGCGGTTTTTCCAATATGCAGATCAGATAGAATCAAGGCTTTTTCTTTTTGCCAGAATGCTGCCCGCTGGTTGGTGAGAATGAAACTTTCGTTTTGGATGGAAATATTTTTAGTTGCTATCAACACTTAATAAATTGAAAATTGAAGGTTTAAAGTTAATCTATTTAAACCAGATCAGCTAACTTTCCTGCTTACATGAAATTTCTCATCAAAAATATAAGTCAGTGGAAAACCAGTAGCAATTTCTCTTTCTAAAATTTCTTCAGGAGAAAGATGTTCCAGATACATGATAAGCGCTCGTAAACTGTTGCCATGCGCTACAATTAATACATTTTCCCCTTGTTTCAGCAACGGCCTTATCTGGCTTTCAAAATAAGGGATTACTCTGTTGTAAGTATCTTTAAGGCTTTCTCCACCTGGTGGAACTACATCAAATGATCTGCGCCAGGTATGAACCTGTTCATCACCATATTTCAGAGCCGTTTCTGCTTTGTTGAGCCCTTCAAGATTTCCGTAAGAACGTTCATTTAATGCTTTATCTTTAACGACAGGAATATCCGGATTTCCTATTTCATCCAGAATGACAGAGAGGGTATGCTTGGCTCTGATCAGGGCAGAAGTGAATGCTATATCTATTCTTTCTCCTCTCAGCGCAATACCTGCTTTTTTTGCTTCTTCAATACCGGTTTCAGTTATATCGATATCTTTCCACCCTGTAAATCTGTTTTCCAGATTCCAGAGTGACTGTCCGTGACGGACTAAGAACAATTTTTCCATTTTTAATTTTATTTCAACTTCTAAGAAGGTATACTCTAAGTTACGATGATTATTTAAACTTATCAAGAAAATTAACGTAGAATATTAGGTAATGAATAAGATTTAAAATAGCGTGGATTTATTGAGAAAAATATTGAATTAATCATCAAATATCACTTATATCAGACAGTTTCAGCATTCTTTTAATTCTCGCATCCAGTCCTTCACTTGAAAGCGTTTGTCGTAAACTGTCTACTTTAATAGGAAAACTTAACGGAGTAAATGATCGGGAATATTTTAAAATAATTTCAGATTTTTCAATTCTTTTAAAAGCTTCTACAAGCCGCTGTTCCTGAAGTTGCATATTAAAAACTTCTGTATACGCCTGTTTTATTAAAAAATGATTGGAATCATGGTCTTCCAATACTTTAAAAATCAGTCCGGCAGAACTCTGTAATGATTTGTTAGAACGTTGTTGCCCGGCATAATTTTGAATCACCATTCCTGAAATCACTGCAATATCACGAAATTTTCTCCTTGCCATTTCCGCAGAATTGATACTTGCGATCACATCATTCATCAGATTCTCTCTGCTTAAAATCTGTTGAAGATTGTCTTCATTTAAAGGAATTTCTTTATCACTGAACAGTTCAAATCCATAATCATTCATCGCCATAGAAAAGGATATTGGAGCCAGTTTCGAGATCCGATAGGCAATCAGAGCTGCCATTACTTCATGAACCAGACGTCCTTCAAAAGGATACATAAACAAATGATATCCTTCACGGTTTTTGATCAATTCCACCAGAAATTCATCTTCTTTGGGAATATGGGAGTTCTTTTCCTGGTTCATTAAAAGTGGGTGTAAAAATTTAAGCTCTTTTTCCGAAGCTTTCGGATTTAAGGCATGTGACAGTTTTTCTCTAAGAAAATGCCCCAGATTGGAGCTCAAAGGGAGCCTTCCGCCAAGATAGCTCGGAACCAGGGCTCTTCCTTTAGCTGCTCTTACATATACCGTCATATCTTTAATGATAACAACTTCCAGTGTACGTCCGGCCAGAATAAATTTTTCTTCTTTTTTTAATTTTGAAATAAAATATTCTTCAATCATTCCGATATAGCCACCGGAAATAAATTTTACCTTCAACATGGCATCACTCACAATCACACCCATATTCATCCGGTGGAGCATAGCGATTTTTCTTGAAGTTACTTTATAAAGACCATCTTCCATAATGACGATTTTATGAAACTCTTCATAGCTTTTCAACACACTACCGCCAATCGTAAGAAATTCCAGGATGCTTTTCCATTCTTCATCCAGCATTTCCTGAAAGGCATATACTTTTTTAATTCTTGGGTACAGTTCATCAGGATAAAAGCCGTCTCCAACCGCCAATGTCATCAGAAACTGAACCAGCACATCGAAACATAAAACCTGTGGCTCTCTGGGCTCAACCACTTTCTGTTTTACAGCTTCTTTTAGAGCTGAAACCTCGATCAGTTCCAAAGAATGGGTGGGAACACAATAGATTTTTGAAGTTTCAAAAGGAGAGTGGCCACTACGTCCGGCTCTTTGAAGAAAGCGTGCAACGCCTTTGGCAGAACCAATTTGAATAACCGTGTCTACAGGTTTAAAATCAATTCCGAGGTCTAAAGATGATGTGGAAACCACAGCTTTTAATTTTCCTGAACTTAAATTTTCTTCAATCCAGATTCTTAAATGAGCATCAATGGAACTGTGATGGATAGCGATCTGACCTGCAAAATCAGGATAAGCATCGAGTAAAAGCTGGTACCACATTTCACTCTGACTTCTGGTATTCGTAAATACAATGGTAGATTTTGATTCCAGAATAATAGGAACAACTTTATCTGCAAGTTTGTTTCCAAGATGTCCTGCCCATGGCAATATCTCGATTTCATCCGGGAATACCGGCAGAATATCTATTTTCTTATGTTCTTTGGCTGTAATTTTTGTCTTTGTAATATCATACGGAATAAGCACTTCCATGGCTTCATCCAGATTTCCTATGGTTGCGGTGATTCCCCATATTTTGATCTTCGGAACATATTTTTTAAGCTGAGAGATACCAAGTTCTACCATGACACCACGCTTTGAACCCAATAATTCATGCCATTCATCCACTGCTACACATTTCATATCCCGGAAAAATGTTTCATTATTTTTTTGTGCCAGAAGTAGATGAAGGCTTTCAGGAGTTACAACAAGAATTTCAGGCATCTTTTTTACCTGCTGTTGTCTAACTTTCGGATCCGTATCTCCGTTTCTTACGCCTACAGCCCAATCAAGCCCGATTTCATCAATGGCTTCCTGCATCGCTTTTGCAATATCTTTGGACAAAGATCGGAGTGGCGTGATCCAGATCATTTTTAATCCTTTTTTATATTGTTCAGGATGATTCAGAAAATCTGAAATTAAGGCTAAAAAAACAGAAAAAGTTTTTCCAAAACCCGTAGGAGCAACCACCATTCCGCTGTATCCGTTTCCAAATTTTTTCCAGGTTTCCAGCTGAAATCTGAAAGGGGCAATACCTTTATCCGTCATCCATTGCTGAATGATCTTTAGTCCGTTGGTATGTTCGAAAGCTGCCAATTTTATTTTTTATTTTGTTTTAACGCAAAAGGGGCTAAGAATTTGTGTGATATTGTTTAATTTTCGATCGAAAGGACGTTTCACTCAGTAAAGATAATTATTACTATCGCTGAACGTAGTGTCTTTGCGAACGAAAATAGTATTAATAAAAATATCTTGCGACATTGTTTTAAAATCTATTGTATTAATTTTTTTATTTCTTCCAAATCATCAATTTCGTCTACGGTTTTGTCTTTCCTCCATCTTACAATTCTTGGAAATCGTAGAGCTACACCACTTTTATGACGATTGCTGAAACCTATACCTTCAAAAGCAATTTCAAAGACCAGTTCTGCTTTTACCGTTCTTACAGGACCGAATTTCTCGATGGCATTTTTGGTAACAAATCGGCTCACCTCCATGATTTCTTTATCTGTTAATCCTGAGTAGGCTTTGGCAATGGTCACCAGGCTATCTCCGTTTTTCACAGCAAAACTATAATCTGTGTAATAAGCACTTCGCCTGCCGCTTCCTTTCTGGGCATAGATCAGAACGGCATCAATGGTAAAAGGATTGATTTTCCACTTCCACCAGTCACCTTTTTTCCGTCCGGAATGGTAAGGTGAATTTTTTTGTTTTAACATCAAACCTTCGCTGTTTACATCTCTTGAATTTTCACGAAGCAAATTCAGTTCTTCCCATTTTTCAAAATCCAGACTTTTGGAAATGCTGATGCGTTCAGGGTTCTCATTCAGTAATAATTCTTCAAGTAAAGCTCTTCTTGCGGAGATGGGTTTTTCTCTCAGATCGTTGTCTTCCAGTTCCAGTAAGTCATAGACAAAGACTTCTATAGGTATTTCTGAGAGCATTTTTTTAGTTAAAGTTTTCCTGTTTAATCTCTTTTGTAATTCATTAAAATTTAAAACTTTACCATCGTTTACTGCAAGTATTTCTCCATCCAGTACAAAGTTACCTTTCATGGCTTTTATGGCGTCTGTAATTTCCGGAAATTGTTCTGTGACGAGTTCTTCACCTCTTGACCAGATGAACACTTCATCGTTTCTCCTGATGATTTGCCCGCGTATTCCGTCCCATTTGTATTCTACCAGCCATTCATCAGGACTTCCCAGTTCTTTAGTCTCTTTTTCCAAAGGATAGGCAAGGCAGAAAGGGTATGGTTTTGAGTTGTCTGGGTTTACATTTTCGGCATCAATAAGTTCTTTGAAGGAAACTTGTTCCGGCTGCCATTTTCCCATTAAACTGTGCATCAAAGCACTCGGTTCCTGCCCTGAAAATTTTGTCAGTGCATTGATTAATGTTTTATCTGAAACTCCAATCCGGAAGCTTCCGCCAATTAATTTATTGAAAATCAATCGCTCGGTATAATCCAGCCCATTCCAGGACTGCAGTACAAATTCTTTTTTTTCTGCATCTGTTTTGCCTTTCAGACTCACGATATCATTCATCCATTCTGATAATGAACGTTCAATTTTTTCCTCTGGAGGCGGAAGAATTAATGATAGAGTTTCTCCAAGATCTCCTACCGAAGAATAGGATTCCTGAAACAGCCAATAAGGAAGTTTTGTGATTTCCAGGGCCCATTCTTTCATATAATTGGTATTGACATTTCTCTTAGGTCTTTTGCCGGTAAATAAAGCGATAAACCATACTTTATCTTCATCAGGAGCACGCTCAAGATAGTCAATGATAGCATCAATTTTAGCATTGGTTTTATTGGTTGTTTCCAACGCGTTGATAAGGTCTGCAAAATGTCTCATGATTCCGGATTTTGTGAGATTTCTTTTTCAGATTCTTCTTCATCTTCACCGTAAAGTGTTTCTACAACATCTGCTTTAATTCCTGTTTCATTCAGATATTTTGAAAAAACTTCTGTCTGTCCATGAGTAACATGAACCAGCTCTGCTTCAGTTGCTTTTACCGTCTGTAACAGCCCTTTCCAGTCTGCATGATCACTCATCGCAAATCCTGCGTCCGCGCTTCGCCATCTTCTGGCACCACGTACCTGCATCCAGCCGGAACATATGGCCGTGGCCGGATCTGGAATCTTTTTGATGATATTACTGTCGAGCAAAGCAGGTGGTACAATCACAATTTCGTGCTCCATTTCTTTCGGACGTTCTCTGAAATCCGCAATGGTATATTCAGGAAGTTCAATTCCGACTGTTTCAAAGGCTTCATTAAGCTTTCCGATAGAATAATGAACATATATTTTCCCTAAATCTTCCACTGCTTTCATGATACGCTGGGCTTTTCCTAAAGAATACCCTATGAATACAGAAGTTTTATTGTTTTCTTTATTTTTCAGAACCCAGTTCTGGAGTTTTTTATTTAAGTCCGGAACTTCCAGCCAGTTGTAAATAGGCAGTCCAAAGGTGCTTTCTGTCACAAATTCATTGCATTTTACCAGTTCGAAAGGAGTACTTAACCCATCATCCTGAACTTTATAATCTCCTGAAATGACAGTTACATAGCCTTTATATTCAAGCTTTATCTGAGCAGAACCAATGATATGTCCGGCAGGGTGAAGTGAAAGTTTTACTCCATTGATGGTAATCACTTCTCCATATTCTACGCTCTGGCATTCGATATCTGGTCCAATTCTTTGGTACAGAATAGGTTTGGTAAAATGGTGACAAAGGTATTTTTTCATTCCCCAGCGGGCATGATCAGCATGACCATGGGTGATAACAGCCATCTCTACGGGTCTCCAGGGATCTATATAAAATTTTCCCTGGGGACAGTAAATGCCTTTTTTTGTAAATGTGATTAATTTCAATGGTGTAATTGGTTTATAGAATTAGCTTCAAAAACTTAACCAATTTACAATAAAGTGTTTATTTTTTAATTTTTGTGGTATGAAATCTAATAACAGGATCTATTATGTTTGAATGATCATTCATAATAAATTCAGGCCAAAGCCGGTAATGAAATTTCTTTTATTAAACAGGCTTTCTCCGACTACGCCCAGGATAATGGTCCATTTCTATTGATGGAAAATGATACAGGAAAGATTGAAGGCATAAAAAAAGCTGTTCCGATTCGAAACAGCTTCTATCGATTATTTTTCATTCAACACGTCATTTACGAAGTCAATCCATTGATAATCCGGAATAGTTTTGTCTATGAAATAATCGGGTTGAATACCTTTTTCGTCAATGGCCATATCAGGAATACGAAAGCTTTTGGAGAGTGCATAACCCAGTTTAAACTCGTTACAAGGGGAATTTACAAAATACATATTGGAGATATCCAGAACTCCGGCAGTAGTGGTTCCGAAAAGCTTTACTTTTTTACTTTGTTTAGCAGCCAGTAAAAATTCTTCTGCAGTGCTTCCGTTTCCGTTGTTAATGATGATTCCTACATTCTTTGGATATGGTGAAATTTTATCCATTTTGGTGATTCCTACAATTTTTCCATCATCCTGAAGGCTTACAAATTTGCCTAAGTTCTTGCTGAGCTTGTCATAAGCTTTCTTCAGATATTCTCTTTCATCTGCCTGCATACCATATTTCTGATAGTTGTCATAGAAATCAAGCATTCTCTGATTATTCAGTTTTGTAGAATAAAGCTGTGTTCTTACACTTCGGATAGGGTTTGTGTAGAGATAAGGAATAATTTTGGCAAAACTGTTATCACTTCCACCACCATTATATCTGATATCAATAATTAGGTTTTCTGTACTTTCAATTTTTGATTTATTGGCTGTAATAACGCTGTCAATATCTTTTTTCAAAGCACCATTAAATGAAGGGATTCTCAAAAGCAGTGTAGTCTTATTAAGCTGCTTCAGGAACGGTTTTTGTGCCATAATAGCCTCATAATACGTTTCAATTCCTTCTTCTTTTTCAAATTTCGGGAAAACTCTTTTCAGGGTAAAGTCATTGATTTCAAGATAGTTTTTCCCTACAAGTCTCATATCGTGAATTTCCTGTCCGGTTTTATTTCTCAGATAATAGGTTCCTTTGGTTTTATCGTTGTTGAAAGTCAGCTTTAATTCATTAGGTTTCCAGTTTTCGGCTCCGGATTGTATGATAAAACCTTTATAGACTTCCCCAAACTTTTTAATACCTATTGTATAGGGCTCAACTTCCCAGATTCCTTCAATATCTGAATCATTTTTAGATGCAGCTTCTTTTTTGAACTTTTCAAGATCTATTTTCACCAATTCTGTTTTGGTATTTTCACTAGCTGCTGGCGGGGCTTCGGTAGCTTTATTTTCTATTTTTGAAACTGAAAAATGACCGGATCTGAAGAATTTAAGCCAGTCATATATTGTCTGATAACATTCTGTATCGGATTTTGCATTTTTGATTCTTTTCAGAAAGTCATCATTATGAGCCTGATAAGCGGGAAGACCTTTTTTATCAATCACATACTGATATCCGGCATCATTTTCTTCAAAAGTCTTTTTTACCCACTGATAATTACTTTCACAATTGCAGTTTTGAGCAAAGCTAAAAGAAGTAGATGTGATAAAAATTAAAAAAAGTGTTTTAATTTTAAGCATATATTAGTTATTAGTTGTGTTGTAAAGCTTACAAACCTAACGATAATCCTAATTTTTTATGATGCAAAAAAGAGAATTTTTCTAAAAAATCTTTTCTGATGCACTTTTTTGAGCTTTTCAGCAATATGAAAATGAACTTTCAGGCAATATTGACCTTCTTAAAATCTTTGAAATTTGTACATCATTAAAAAAGAATACAATGAGTAAAACAATTTTAATTACAGGGGCAGCAAGTGGATTTGGAAAGATAGTAGCTTTTGATCTTGCTAAAAAAGGACACAAAATAATCGCTACAGCTCAGGTCTATCCTCAAATGAGTGATTTAATCCGTGAAGCTAAAGAACAGGGAGTTGATCTGACTGTCGACAAACTGGATGTAACAAGCCAAAGAGATGTAGACTATATTGTAAAGAAATATGGTGATATTGACATTCTCATCAGCAATGCCGGAATTATGGAAGGCGGTCCGATTGCTGAACAGCCCGTAGACATTATCCGTTCTATGTTTGAAGTGAATGTATTTGGTGCATTGAACCTTGCACAAGGTTTTATTAAAAAGTTTGTAGAAAAGAAAAGTGGAAAGATTATTTTCACGTCTTCGATGGGAGGTTTATGGACCGTTCCTTATGTTGCGGCTTATTGTGCTTCAAAACATGCGCTGGAGTCTATTGCAGAAGGATTGCGAACTGAGCTAGCTCCGTTCAATATCAAAATTGCAACTTGTAATCCAGGTGTATTTGGAACAGGTTTCAATGATAGAGGCGTAGATTCTATTTTCCATTGGTATGATCCGAAAAGCAACTTTACTCCTGAATCAGCGTTTGACGGAGCGGCAGAATCTTTAGCACATCAGCTTGATCCTCAGTCTATGGCCGAAGTGATTGTAAATGTAGCTTTAGATGACAACAGCAACTTCAGAAATGTTCATCCGAAGGAAACCGAAGAGTTTGTAAAACAGCTTCAGGCAGAGGCATGGACCGCAAAAAGCTAATATCATGGAATTGAGTTATGAAACAGCCGAAAAGGCTTTGCAAACAGCTAAGGAAAAAGCATTATCTCTAAATATTCCTGTAACTATTGCTGTGGTAGATATGGGCGGACACCTTATCGCATTAGCAAGACTGGATAGTGTTTATGGAGTGATTGATTTTGCCGTTAAAAAAGCAAGAACTGCCGCTATGTTTGGTGTAAATACTGAAATGATGGGAAGTATTATCTCAGAAACAGGCATCCATGGATATGGTATGCTGAATTCAAATGAAGGGCTTTTGACTATTGCAGGTGGTGTTGTCCTTCAAAATGCAGAAGGAAAAATTATTGGTGCTATAGGTTCTTCAGGAGGAAGCCCGGAGCAGGATAAGGAAATTGCAGAAGCAGGAGCACAGGCTATTGCTTAAATTTCAGATATTTGCATGATGGAAAATACTTCTGAGATCATATTTGACAAACTGGTTTATTCATGCGCCTTTGAATCTTACAGAGGCCATGAGGAGTTTATTCCGGATCATTTTCTGGGATTTCAGATATCCGGAGAGACTCATGCTTTTCATGAGCATGGTAAAACGGTGATTAAAGAAGATACCGTAGTTCTGGTGAGAAAAAACCAACTGATCAGAACGATCAAATATCCTTCGAGCCATGAAAAGTATCAGTTTGTTTCCATTACATTGGATGATGAAACGCTGAGACAGTATGCTACAGAAAATAAAATAACCGTAAATACAGGTTTTAGTGGTAATGAGCGGTTATTTTTTGAACCTGATGAATTTTTTAAGAGCTATTTTGCTTCTCTTATTCCTTACATTAATAAAACAAAGAAAATTCCCTCAAAGTTAGCAGTATTAAAGGTGAAGGAAGCTATTGAGTTACTTTTGCTGAGTAATCCGGATGTTAAGAACCTTCTTTTTGATTTTTCTGAACCTCATAAGATTGATCTTAAAGAATTTATGAACAAAAACTTTATGTTCAATGTATCTGTAGATGCTTTTGCAAGACTTACAGGACGCAGTCTTTCGGGATTTAAAAGAGATTTCAGCAAAACTTTTGAAATGACACCCAAGCAATGGCTGAAAGAGAAAAGATTAAAAGAAGCGTACTATTTAATTAAGAACAGAGATAAAAAGCCTTCAGATATTTATCTTGATCTGGGTTTTGAGAATTTATCTCATTTTTATTCTTCTTTCAAAAAAAAGTTTGGAGTGACGACTACGGAGGTCTAACTTTTAACCATTAAAAAAACACAATTATACTATAATTTAACTGTTGGAAAAGCGCAAAGACGCAAGAAAGGTTTTACAATGTGATGATTTTAAGTCGCAAGGATTTTATCTCTGATAAAATGTGATCCTGAATCGTTGATTAATCACAACATCTGCGAGAATCTATCGATCATTTATGATTTTCCGGCCTCTTTGCGTTTTCTTACTGTTATGGGATCATATTTTCTGATCTTAATCTTTCAAATACCTGTGTAAAAGAGTCTTCTGTACTTGTGTAAGCTGTAAAGCCCAGTTTTCTGCTTTTAGACATATCACACATCACTTCCAGAGGTCTCCCCAGATCCAGGTCAGTATGCCATGCAGACGACAGACGGCTAAGATTACTTTCTTTGAGATTATATTTTTCTGCAATGGATGTCCAGGTTTCGTGATCGTTTTCCAGTTCTTTTTCAAGAGGTCTTATCGTTCCGTTGAAACCTTCAGCTTCTACACCAAACCAGACCGCCAGTTTTTTCCAAAGCCATTTCCATCGGAAAACATCTCCGTTAACAATATTAAAAGACTGGTTTTTTGCAGATTCTGTAGATGATGCCCAAACCAATTGTTTAGCCAGTATTTTGGCATCAGTCACATCTGAAACACCGTTCCATTGAGCCTCTGAACCTGGCCAGATGAACTTTCTTCCAGTTTCTTTGCAGATGCTGGCGTATACAGCCAATGTAGTCCCGATATTCATAAGATTTCCTATGGCATATCCAACTACGGTGTGAGGCCTGTGAATGCTCCAGGTAAAACCATCTCTTTCAGAAGCTTTATATACTTCGTCTTCCTGCGCGTAATAAAAGTTGGGAAGGGAAAGTCTTGGATGTTCTTCTCTGACAGGTGTTTCCGGTAAAACGCTTTCTTTAGCATAAGCTTCAAATGGCCCCAGATAATGTTTAAGCCCTGTAACCAAAGCCACATGCTGAACCGATTTTTTATGGGATAAAACGTTTAGCAGATTTCTCACCAATAGGCTGTTGACACGGATATTTTCTTCTTCTGTGTCGCAGCGCATCCATGTGGTAAAGTAGATATGAGTGGGAGAGATCTCTTTCAGTGCTTCTGCAAGGTTCTGCTCATTCATCAGGTCTGCTTTAATGGTACGAAGACCATCAATAGGAGTGTTCGGGTTTCTGGATAATCCGTATGTTGTCCAGCCTTGTGCAATCAATTCTTCAGCAAGGTTACTTCCTGTAATTCCGGTAGCGCCAACTACCAATGCAATATTTTCCATAAGTATTGTAAAATTTCCTGTACAAAATTATAGCTGACAGAAGGCTTTACCATTGATGTGGATCATGCATTTGGGTTGATCTGGATCAAGGATTATTCATAAAATTCTTTTTACGGATTCTGCTTACGGTTTCAGGAGCAAGACCAAGATAAGAAGCAATAAGGTTGTGTGGAACTCTTTTGATCATTTCAGGATTCTTTTGTGCCAGTTGAAGATATTTTTCTTCAGCCGTATAGCTATTGGAAACAATGAGTCTGTAATCTTTTGTCACAAGGCTGTTTTGATATAAAATTCTGAAATAGCGGTCCATCATAGGAATTTCCAGCATCATTTTTTCATAGTTTTCCAGGGTAATCATCAGGACTTCTGTTTCTTCAATAGCATCAATATTCAGGACAGATTTTTCCTGATTGATAAAACTGTTGAAATCTGAAATCCACCAGCCCTCAAAGGCGAACATATTGATGTGCTCATTTCCTTTTTCATCAAGAAAATAAGACTTCAGCAACCCCTTGCTTACAAAAGACAACGATTTGCAGACATCTCCTTCCATAAGAAGATACTGTTTTCTGCGAAGTTTTTTAAGGGTAAAATAGGACTGAATCAGGTTCTTCTGTTCGTCCGTGATATCAACCTTGTTTTCGATATGGGAAAGCAGTACTTCAAACATCCAATAAATATTTCATTAAAATTACTATTTTTCAACAGCAATTGAAACCCTATTTTTCGAAATCATAGAGGTTGATGCCTATTTCTTCATTTTTGATTTTGACAGCCCTTGTATTCAATGGATAGAAAATAAATTCTGCCGCTCCCTGAATTTTTGCCTCCAGAAGATGCCCAGCCAAAGCGGTATAATCTTCTCTTCCCAGCGTTATATGAAGGTGAAGCGTCTGTTTCCCTTCTATTTCAGACACATTTCCGGAAATATTGGTGACTTCCATCTGTTCTTTGAAAGTCTTGTCCACATATTTTTTGGTTGCGGGATTAAAGAAGCGAAGGGTAGCTTCACTTACAGCTCCAATTCCGGTTACTTCTCCTGCCTGGATATTTTGATCCTGAATAAAATCCGTTAAAGTTTCTATAATATAGGAATGATTATCAAGACTCAAGAGGTAAATCTGATCTGTTTTTCTAGCAGACCAACGGTTTCCTTTGTAATTCATAATCTCTGTATTTATCTTATTGTTTTCAAATAATTGATGATTCCAATCACATCATCTTCACCAAAACCTTTGTCATGCGCATTTTGATAGGTTTGAATCAAAGCTTCGGAAAGAGGATAATCTGCTCCTGCATTTTTAGCGAGAAGAATGTCTTTCAGCATCAGATCAAGGGCAAATGCCGGAGCGTACTGATCTTCAATCAACAATGGCGTTTTTACTTTGGTTGCACCGCTTCCGCTGGCACTTTCGTTAATAATTTCCAGCATATCTGATCGTTCAATTCCTAATTTTTCTGAGAGTAAAACAGTTTCCGCCAGTCCCTGATAGATAGTGGACAAAAAATAATTGATCGATAGTTTCCCTGCGATTCCTTTTCCGTTTTCACCCAAATGTTTTACAGATTTTCCCATTTTCAAAAGATAAGGCATAGCGCGCTGGATATCGTTTTCCTCACCTCCTGCCATAATGATCAGTGTTCCTTCTTTTGCCGGTAAAGTACTTCCTGCTACAGGAGCATCAATAAAAGATGCTTCTTTTATTTTGAGAGCGGCAGCGGTTTCTGTGGACGTTTCCGAAGAAATAGTACTCATATCCACAAAGAGTTTTTCCTGAATGTCTAAAGGAAGAATCTCTTTATATACTGCTTTTACAGCACTGTCGTTGGTCAGCATGGTGAATATAATATCACTGTTTTGTACAAGGTCTTTAATTTCGGTATAGATGGTAGATTTTTCCTGAAAACCTTTGGTTTTTTCCAATGATCTGTTGTAAACCGAAAGTGGAAAACCTGCTTTTTCAATATTCTTTGCCATAGGGTGGCCCATATTTCCTAGTCCGATAAATCCGATTTTTTCCATTATCCTATCTTTTATTTTGTTATTAATTAAGGTTGTATGTTTTCAATCTCCTGGATGAAAAGGAGTTAGTTGAAAAGTAAATCAATGAAAGTATAAAATATGATTGTTTTGCAGCAAAATATCGACCAAATGGGTATTTTACAAAATTAAGTTTTAATTATATTTTTCAGCATAAACTTTTAAAACCGGATAAACTTTCAGAAATTTGCAGCAAATAAGAATCAATGAAGATCGTAGATATAGAGAACTGGAACAGAAAAGAACATTTTGAATTTTTTTCTGGTATGGCAAGCCCTTATTTTGGATTTACAACCGAGGTAGACTGTACAAAAGCATATAATAAGGCAAAAGAAAAAGGGTATTCATTTTTTGCCTATTATTTCCACAAATCTATGGTCGCAATTAATACTGTGGATGAGCTAAAGCTCAGAATCATTGATGATCAGGTGATACAGTTTGATACCGTTCACGCTGGCAGTACGATTGGCAGACCGGATGGTACTTTCGGTTTTTCATTCACTCCTTTTTCAGAAGATTTCGAAACATTCAATGCCGCTTTGCAGGAGGAGATAAAAGGTGTTCATGCAAGTACAGGCCTTAGGTTAAGTAATGAAAGGCTGGGGAAGGACCACATCAGACACACCACCATCCCGTGGAACTCGTTCAGTGCGATATTACATCCTACTGATTTTAATACCACAGAATCGGTTCCTAAAATCGCCTTTGGACGGTTCAATATTCGTGAAGGAAGAAAATACCTTCCGGTTTCTATTGAAGCTCATCACGGATTGGCAGATGGAATTCATCTTTCTAGATATCTGGAAGAGTTTCAGAAAGGGTTGGATCAAGACTAAAAATAATACATAATTTATAAGAAAGCCGGATTTACAATAAATCCGGCTTTTTATGGATACATCATTATTCACTTCTGTGGTAAATACGCTGAAAACATTGATCGAGATCATAAAAAGTTAATGCAATAACCCACTACATTTACTTCCTGTTAAAATAAGACGCAAATAATGGGAAACAGGCTGATAAAAGCAGTTATGATATTTTGACTCAAAATATAACGTGGTATGTATGTGGTACACGTATTTAATAAAATTTTAATCATTTTTTTCTTTCTTTGCCTGTGTAAAAATGGAAAGAAATTCATAGGTGTTATTTTTTTAACAAAATATTTCAATAATTGCAAGCTATAAACCGTAAAATATTGAATAATATTAATTAAAACTTATAGGATTTTGAATATATAAAAATTATTTTATTCCCGGTATTGATTCTGTAAAACACAAATTGAACAGTGAAAAAAGACTTTGTACAGATACACAAGAGATGTGGTATCTGAAATAAGAGATGAAAAAGTATTATGAAAAATAGAAAACCTGAAACTAACTTAGAGGATTTAACCCAAAAGATTCTTGTACAAGACGAAATAATGGCATTGGCTAAAGCAAATTCTCCTCGTCTCTTGAATAAATTCAGATTGGTTTATCCCGATTTTTTTAAAAAGTTATCTGATATACAGCCTTCCCTTAAAAATTCTGAACTGATCTTTTGTATTTACCTTAAGCTCAATATGACCACCAAAGAAATTGCAACCTGTATTTTTGTGACTCCAAAAGCAATACAGAACAGGAAAAACAGAATCAGAAAAAAATTGAATATTCCTTCTGAATTTGATATTTATAAATGGTTTAATGAAATTTAAACCATTTTTTCTGCATTTATACTTCTACTATGGCTTTATCCAGATCATGATATAAAAGAATTTTCCAGTTATTTTCTCTTGCTTCTTTTTCCCATTTAAGCCTTAGCTCCATTGCTTTTCTGCCATCGAAATCGCTTTTATAGGCCAAATGGTATTTTAAATAAGAAGCCTGAGGAAGATCATCGGCTCCGTAGAAAGCCGTTTCATCATTTTCCCTGATCCAGAAAACCTGCATAAAAGGAGTGTGCCCACCTACCACTTCATAGGAAATTTCATTTGTGATCTGTCCCTGGTTTTCATTCATCCAGATAATGTTCGGAAGTTGAATCAATTTTTCCAGGATATCAAAGTCAAAAGAAGGATTTCCTTTCTTTTCCATTGCAAAATCCAGTTCGCGTTTCTGGATATACATCTGAGCATTTGGAAAAGCAGCTTCAAAACCATTTTCCGTAAGCTTTACAGCTCCTTCAATATGATCTTTATGGAGATGGGAAAGCAATAACTTTGTGATCTGTTCAGGACGAATATTTTCTTTTTTAAGAATTTCTGAAGCCACCGTTATTCCGGACTCATTTTTCCAGCCAATTCCTGCATCCAAAAGGATATAATCATTTTCAGTAATAATAAGAAAAGGCTGCACAGACATTTTGATTCCTCCGATGGTATCAAAATTTTCTTCTGTTAAAAGCGTAAAATCTTTGGTTTTACTCGTTGAAAAATTGCCTTCTTTAAGTGGAATTATTCTCATGTTGCAAATTTCTTTAATATTTCTAATATTCAAAAGGTTTTTCATCGATATATATGATCAATAAAAACAATCATAGATACAGAATGCTGAGATTATTCTACTTATCGCAACATTACGGATTATTCATAAAGATGTAAAAGATGAGACCAGGAAATTTCTTTTTTTAATGATTATCTTTGATCTCTTAAAATCTGACGATCTGCTGTCAGATGACTTTCAATTCAAATAAAAACTTTATATGTAATGCAGGAGAGTTCTTCCCAGGGTATTTCCCGGACTGTCATCTGGCTTATGGCTGTTATTTCCGGGCTTGTAGTCGCCAACAATTATTATAATCAGCCTTTATTGGCACTCATCTCTGAAGAACTTCAGGTTTCTGAAAGTGCTGCGAGTAAAATTTCTGTCCTTACACAGATTGGCTATGCATTAGGATTGCTGTTGATTGTTCCTTTGGGAGATAAGTTTTTCCGCAAGAAATTAATTTTAATTGATTTGTGTCTGGTTTTTGGTTCACTTTTATGGATGACTTTTGCTACTCAGTTGTGGATGCTGTATGCAGCCAGTTTACTGATTGGAGCTACATCAGTAATTCCGCAATTATTTGTCCCTATTGCAGCTGAGCTTTCATCTGATAAAGAAAAATCCTCCAATATCGGGTTGGTTATGTCCGGGTTATTGCTCGGAATCCTTCTGTCACGTTTTGTAGGTGGAATCGTAGGAGAAGTCTGGGGGTGGAGAGCCATGTTTGGAATTGCAGCCGGACTGATGATTCTTGTTTGGTTAGCTGTTTATAAAATGCTTCCGGAGCTGTCTCCTAATTTTAAAGGAACTTATAAGGAACTGATGCGTTCTGTTGTCCAACTTGCCAAAACACAACCGATTCTTCAACTGGCATCATTCCGTGGAGCTATGGCATTCGGGTCGATGTGTGCTTTGTTTACCACATTGGTTTTTCACATGGAGAAACCTCCTTTTAATGCCGGATCGTCTGTAGTGGGAAGCTTTGGATTAGCAGGAGCTGTAGGAGCTTTAGCTGCAGCTAAGGTGGGGAAACTTCAAAAGTATCTGGATATTAACCGGATTATATTGTACTCTTTATTGATTGTGATAGGAAGCTGGGGCTTTACCTATTTTGCAGGAGAAACCTATTGGGGATTAATTGTAGGGGTGATTCTTGTTGATCTGGGAGTACAGTCGAGCCATATTATGAACCAGACCAATTATTTCCTGATTAAATCCAATGCGGTGAACCGACTGAATACGGTGTACATGGTATCTTATTTTATCGGAGGATCACTGGGAACCTGGCTGGCTTCTATCGCCTGGCAAAAGGCTCAATGGACAGGTGTATGCTTTGTAGGAACTGTATTTGGTGTATTGGCTCTGATCGCTCATATATTGTTTTCAAAAAGAGTAAATAAAGCAAACACAGAGATGTGATTTTTTATATTTTGACTTGCTGAAGAAGCGTGATTTTATCTTGATAAAATCACGCTTCTTTTATTTTCAAATCTGCAGATTCTAATCTTTACTCTTCAATTGTTTCCTGGGTCTGCATCATTTCCCTATGTTTTCCTCCCCATTCATCAAGCTGTTTCCAGATCGGAATCAACTCTCTGGCAATAGCTGTAAGTTCATAATCTACTCTTGGCGGAACTTCAGCATGGACAGTTCTTTTTACCAGACTTTCTTTTTCAAGTTCTCTCAGCTGAAGGGTTAGCATTCTTTCCGTTATTCCTGAAATAGAGTTTCTAAGTTCACTGAAACGTAATTTTCCGTCTTTTAACTTATTTAAAATAATCAGTTTCCAACGTCCTCCGATTTTGCATACTGCATAGCTCAGATCACATCCCTGAATATACTTTTTGTTGATATTATTCGTTGAGTTTTCTTTTATTTTGCCCATTACTTACAAATTTGTTAGTACCATACATTTAGCTGTATACAATGCAAATGTAAGGTTTGAGATTTAATTTTGCTCATCAAAACAGAAAATAACTGCAAGAGGAAGGACAATAGCGCTCATGTTTTTCCGCAGTAGCAACAACTTAAATCAAAATAAAAATGCAATTAACGCCTAAGATAAAACAGATTTTAAATCATTTAGAAAGTATACAACCCTTCAATCCTCAGGATTCTTTAGACGGAGCAAGAAAATTTCTTGAAACCATGTCTCTTCAGCTTAGCGGGAAGAAAGAATCAGTAACCATGATTGAAGAGCTGCATATTCCACAGGAAAATCATCAGATTCCTATCCGTATTTACCGTCCTAAAGGAAGAGATGTTCAACAATCACCAGCTATTATTTATATTCATGGAGGATGGTTTATTGCCGGTGGGTATGAGACCCATGATGCTGTAGTCCGCAAGTTGGCTAATAAAACAGGAGCTGTAGTTATTTTTATAGATTACCGTCTTGCTCCCGAACATCCTTTTCCGGCTGGTCTAAATGATTGTATCGATGGTGTAAAATGGGTATTTGAAAATGCAGAATCTTTAGGAATCGATACTGATAAAGTAGGAATCATAGGGGACAGTGCCGGAGCGGCTTTATCAACGGCAGTTTCTACTCAGCTGGGAAAACATCTGAAATTTCAGGTATTGATTTATCCTGCAGTTGATAATCAGTTGAATTCTAAGACCTGGGAAACCTATGAAAACGGTCCGGTTCTCAATAAACAGGGTGGGATAGAAGCATGGGCAGGATATCTTCCGGAAGATGAGAAAGATAATCCTCTGGCAATTCCTGTTTTAATCAGAGATTTTAAAGAGACACCACCTACCTTAATTATTCTGGCAGAACATGATCCTTTACTGGATGATGGAAAACAGCTTTCTGCCAATATGGAAAATGCGGGAATTAAGCTTAAAACAAGCCTCTACAAAGATATGGTCCATGGATTTATGCATATGGGAGAACTACTGGAAGAAGTACAGTCAGCAGTGAATGAAATGGCTGAGTTTGCCCATCAAAACTTAAAATCCGGCGAATAAGTATCATGAAGAAATATGCATACATTGGATGTCTGGGATTTATAGCGGTTATTACAACAGAATTTGGGGTGATCGGAATTCTTCCACAGATTGCAGAACATTATAAGATCAGCATAGACAAGGCTGGGTATCTCTTGAGTGCTTTTGCTTTAATTATTGCGCTTACAGGACCTTTTATGACTTTACTGACATCAGGTTTTGACCGTAAGAAAATAATGCTTACTGCGATTTTCATGTTTCTGATTACAGGATTTGTATCTTCTTTTTCACCTCCTTTCTGGCTGCTGATGTTGGTGAGAATTTTACCTGCATTCCTTCAGCCGGTATATATCGCGACTGCATTATCTGTGGCGGTATCTCAGGCAGATGACCGGAAAAAGAATGGATTAATGGGAATTGTTTTTAATGGAGTAGCCATTGCCATGGTAACAACAGTACCGTTTGCCACCTGGATTGCCGGGCTTTGGGCCTTTCAATATTCATTTATGATACAGACTGTGGTGAGTCTGATTGCTCTGATGGTCGTTTATTTTATGCTTCCTCCAATGCCTGTGAAAGAGAAAAAATCTTATGGAAATCAGATCAGAATATTGAAGCAACCTCCATTTGTACTGAGTACACTGACTAATTTTTTCATGATTACTGCGTGGTTTTCTACTTACAGTTATTTTGCAGATTATCTGAACAAAGCCAAGGGAATGGATACTTCAATGATAAGCTATATGCTTCTGTTGTTTGGAATTATCGGAGTATTTGCCAATGGAGTTGCCGGAAAAATGCTTAATAAAAATGTGGCAGGTACCACCGCTATTTTTCTTTCCGGAACTATTGTGGTACCTGTTTTTCTCTATTTTTCTGACGGAAACCTATGGGCAACGATTGCTGTTATTGGAATCTGGGGATTCCTTTATTCACCGAGCTTTTTGAATGCATCCACTTATATGATTTCTTCAGCACCGGAGTCACTGGAGTTTGCCAACAGCCTTGCTACCTCATTCGGAAATCTGGGGGTGACGGTGGGAACTACCATCGGTGGATGGGTAATCGTTACTAAAGGAGTAGAGTATATTCCCTGGATAGGCCTTGTTTTTGGACTTCTTGCCTTTGCAATGATGATTCTAAAAGGAATCGTAGGGAAGCGCAGACAGGTACTTTCCGCCTGTCAGAATTAAACTGTAATAATTTTTGTTACATTAAATAAAATACAGTATCTTTGTACTATTAATTTGAAATTGATTAAGCTTTTATTTTTGAACCATTAAGATTTAATAAGAGTTTAAGAGTATTAAGATGGGCTTCGCTTTACGATTAAAAATCTGAATGACTCATCTAACTACGCTTTATCTTTTAAATGCTTCTTAACGGTTTTAATAGAGATTGAATATTTTTTGATAAGTTTAAACAGTTTCTTGATTAAAATTAAAGACAATGAAAATAGAAATCTGGTCGGACGTGATGTGTCCGTTTTGTTATATCGGAAAAAATAATTTTGAACAGGCTTTGAATAAGCTTCCTTTTAAAGATGAAGTAGAAGTAGAGTGGAAGAGTTTTCAACTGGATCCAACTCTAGACCCCAATAAAACTCAGGATACAATACAATATTTCAGGGAGAAAAAAGGAGTTGCTGAGCCTCAGGCTGCTCAGATGCTGGGGCAGGTTACTCAAATGGGAAAAGGAGCCGGAATTGATTTTAATTTTGGGAAAACTTTGATCACCAATACCTTCAGTGCCCACAAACTGCTTCATTTGGCTAAAAAACACAATAAATCCAATGAAATGGAAGAAGCATTATTTATTGCCCATTTTATTGATGGTAAAAACGTGGGAGATATAGAAGTTCTGGTTGATCTTGCTGAAAGTTTAGGAATTGATAAAGAAGAAGCAAGACAGGCCGTTACAACAGATCAACTGGATTATGAAGTCAACCAGGATATTCAGGAGGCGAGAAACAATGGAATTTCCGGAGTTCCTTTCTTCGTTTTGAATGGTAAATATGCCGTTTCCGGTGCGCAGCCTGCAGAGGTATTTGAAAATGCCCTTCAGCAGACGTATAAAGAAACCGTGAGCCCGTTTAAGGATCTTTCCGGTGAAAACGGAGCTTCCTGTGATGCAGACGGATGCAGCATCTAAGATATGAGAACCCCAAAATAGTTTTATTTTGGGGTTTTTAATTAGGTATATAATTGAATATTTATATATTTGAAAGACTTCAATGAAATCCGCTAAGATTTAAGAAAATGAACATTAACATTTTTAGATATACCTCAATTATTTCTTACCTGTTCATTATCTTAATGGGACAAATGATAGGATTACCATTTATTTTTTGGCTTCTATTTACTGCTTTTGATTTCTGGAATATAGAGCAAATTTTTGCTATATTAGGGCTTTTAGGTGCTATACTTAATAAGATGGAAAAATAAAGTACTCATAACAATTTTAAGTTTTATGATGATGCTTTCACCCATTATGGGCAGGATAGTGCAAACTCCCATAGAAAAGTTTAATTATTTTGCATTCAAGATTCCTTTGTTTCTGTTTATTGTATGTTATTTAATATTTATCGTTCTTAATGCAAAAAAAGGAAAACCTGTTGTATCTTTGTAATACAGTGTCAATAGCTGTATAAATCTGATTTCTCAATGATAAAAATTAACAACGAAAGTCATTATTCAATAGATGATACCCTTTTTGTTTTTGCATTAGATTCCGAAGCAGGAACCGTTTTTGACGATAAAAACAAATTAATTACCGGCATCGGAAAAGTAAATGCAGCGATTGAATTAACCAAAGAAATTCATACAAGAAAACCTAAACTGATCGTGAATTTAGGTTCTGCAGGAAGTAAAGGATTTCACAAAGGAGAAGTGGTATGCTGTACAAAGTTCATCCAGAGAGACATGGACGTAAGAGGATTAGGGTTTCAATTGTATGAAACACCATTATCCGGAGTACCACCTGTATTGGAATACGGTCTTAAAATGGATACTTTGAAAGAGGGAATCTGTGGAAGCGGAGACAGTTTTGAAATGAACCACTCTGAGACAGATTACAATATTGTAGACATGGAAGCCTATCCACTGGCATTGATTGCCCAACAGGAAAACATTCCGTTTTTATGTCTGAAATATATTTCTGACGATGCAGGAAGTGATGCTGCTGACGACTGGAGTGTACAGGTACATCTGGCTTCCGAAGCATTTAAGAAAATTCTTTTTTCATAACATTTATTCTTATCATTATGAGTTCAATTATCATTAATAAAGCCTCGGCTGAAGACGTAGAAATTGTACAAAGTTTAGGAAGACAGACGTTTTCTGAAACTTTTGCAGAAGATAATACGGAAGAGGCCATGAAAAAGTATCTGGAAGAAAGTTTTAATACAGAAAAAATAAAATCAGAGTTGAATAATCCTGATTCATTTTTCTATATTGCCTGGGAAGAAGACAATCCTGTAGGCTATCTGAAAGTCAATTCCGGAGAGGCACAGACCGAACTTCAGGATGATACCGCCCTTGAAATTGAAAGAATCTATGTAAAGAAAAGCCATCACGGTAAAAAAGTGGGCCAGCTTCTTTATAACCAGGCTTTGGAAACAGCTGAGCAGCTTGGTAAATCATACTTATGGCTTGGGGTTTGGGAAAAAAACCTGAGAGCTTTACAATTTTACAGAAAAAATGGATTCGTTGAGTTTGATAAGCATATTTTCAGGCTTGGGGAAGAAGAACAGACCGATCTGATGATGAAAAAAGTATTGGATTAATTTTCTGCAAAACAGAAAGATTGTATGTAACCACTGATTACACAGGGTTTCACAGATGATTGTGTAATACAATCCTTTATACTTTCCAAATACCAAAATGAAGCATTCAGAATTTGTAAAACATATTAATCACTATTATCCTTTATCTGAGGAAACCATTAAAGATTTATTGGATATCTGTACAGAAGAATACTACCACAAAAACGATCTTCTGCTGGAATCCGGTTCTATGGCCAGATATTATTACTTTTTAAAGTCAGGACTTATAGGATATTACACAGTAGATGAACAGGGGAATAACATTTACAAAATCTTTTTTGAAGAAAACAGCTTTGTTGCTTCTACAGCTGCTATTATAAAAAATGAACCCAGCGATTTTAATATCGTTGCACTGGAAGACTGCTCAGTAATACAATATCCTGCAAAAGCCTATCGGGGATTGCTTGAAAAACACCATGACCTTGCTCTTTTTCATATGTATTATCTGGAAAAAAACTGGGTAGTTAAAAAAGAACCTCTGGAAGTTTCCCTCAAATACGAAACAGCTAAAAAACGGTATTTGCAGTTGCTTGAAAACACCACTCTTTATAACAGATTAAAACAGCATCACATTGCTTCTTATCTGGGAATTACACCTACACAGCTCAGTCGGATCAAAAAAGAAGTTCAGGGAGATAAATACCATTAAATTTTACCCGTATTTATAATAATCAGTTATTAATGATTTATTTCATGTTTCTGGGATATATTTTAATATTATGTTAAATTTACATTATATCACAAATAAGAGATATAATTAAAATATTAACCAAACATGAACTTACACCACACGTATTTCTATCATCCTGATTTTGTAGAAAATAATACAGCCGTTATTGAACACTTTGAAAGGCAGGAAATTTCAATGCAAAAAATCCAGAATGCCTTAGGCAGGGCAGAACGTTTTATTGTTCCCGAGAATTCTTTTGAAACTACACTTTCTATGGGAATTGAAGCTGCAAGAGGAGTTCTTAAAGAAAGTAATATTTCAATCCTCGATATAGATATTATTATTTTTGTAAGCAGTTCTCCCGAACATCATATTCCCTGTGACGCCATCCAGATCCATCATGCGCTTAACGGAAAACCGAATACCCTATGTTATGATATGAACGCCAACTGTATTGGAGCGTTTATAGCGCTGGATCAGGTATCAAAATATTTAAAAGGAACCCGGTCCGGAACAAAAGCCTTGGTAGTTTGTGCCGAAAAATTTTCAAGGATATTAGATCCTGACAATCCGATTACCGCTTTTTGTCTTTCAGATTCTGCTTTTGCTTTCATCGTAGAAAATGATGGAGACAACACCTCAGGGTTATTAGATGTATTATATCATACAGACAGCAGTTTTTGTAATACCGTACTCTACCCACCTAAAGGAAATTCACGTCATGATCATGGCGATCTGACAACCTGGGATCGTATTTTTGACGGCATGGGAAGTGTTAATTTTGCACTGGAAAATATTCCTCTGTTCTTAAAGCGCAATCAGATAAGCCTTGAGCAGATTGATTTGTTTTTATTTTCACAGTTTTCTATCAGGAATATCAATATGATCCGCGATTACTTTCAGCTGCCGGAGGAAAAAATTCCTTTTTACTCTAAAGAGCTTGGGTATACCGGAGCATCCAGTCCATTTTTAGCTTTAGACCAATATCAAAAAGAAGTAAAATCATTGAAAAAAGGAGATTATATTCTTATATGGACCTTGGGAACAGGTTATCAGGCAGGATTAATGCTTTGGAAATACTGATGATCACCATTTTGCATGGATCCCACGGTATTAAAACAAAATAAAAAGATAAAAGCCTCAACATATGTTGAAGCTTTTATCTTTTTTATGCTACAATTTTGCTCTGTCAAAGATGCATTGGTACACAATATGTTTTAAAAAATACGATACCAGTGATTATCATTAATTAAAATTTATTTCAGCATGAAGAAGCTTATCAACATTGTATTTGTAATGACTGCCTTTGTACAGTTATCCGCACAAAAAATTATTCATCAGGAAGTTTTCAGTCCGAAAATGAATAAGAAAATCAAAACAGTAATTATTACCCCCAATCTTCAGCGTAATACGAAATATCCGTCCGTTTATATTCTTCACGGCTTCAGCGGAAATCCGGACAGGATTATCAAGCAGGATATTCCTGATCTGGTTAAAAAAGCTCAGCAATTGAAAACAATCTATGTGCTTCCGGATGGGAATTACAGTTCCTGGTATGTAGACAGCCCGGTTGTTAAGGATTCGCAATATCAGACTTTTATTGGAAAAGAACTGGTAGAATTTATTGATAAAAACTATCCTGTGAAAGCTGAGAAGAAATTCCGCGGGATTTTAGGATGGAGTATGGGAGGCTATGGAGCTACCAACATCGGGGTTACGTATAATAAGACATTTGGAATCGTTGGAAGTTCATGTGGAGCACTAGACTTCAATTCGTTCGGGGAAGGATATCAGAAATATATGGTGAATAAAGTGCTGGGACCATTGGAGTCTATCAATCCGAATTTCCTTACGGACAACAAAATAAAACTGATGGTCGCAGCAGATCAGCAATATATTTTCGACTGTGGTACAGAAGACACTCAAATGATTAATATGAACAGGAATTTTCATAAAAAGCTGACTGAAATGAAGATCCAGCATCTCTACACAGAATCTTTAGGCGGGCACGTTCCGGAATACTGGAGCAGATCATTATCGGAACAGTTGTCTTTGTTTGACAGATTTTTTAAACAATGAACCCTTTTTTAAGTTTCGACTAAAATCCGCTTCTATTGATATAAAAACTAATCAATATTCAATAGGAACGGGCTTTAGCCCGTTTAAATAAATAGATAATAAATCCATTGGCTTTAGCCAAAACTTACTTTATTAACCTTTTAAAAGGGCTAACCAGAAAAAAAACCTTTTTGAGCAATGCCAAAAAGGTTTTCGACTGATTGAATGTTCAAAAATACCAACTAACCAGGCATTCTATTAAAAATGTTGAAAATTTTTCCCCAGATGTTCCTCAATCACAAAGAACGGATCTTCCGTAAGGGTGTGTGCTCTCATATCAATAAGACTTACTTTGCTCATCATACGAAGCATAATCCTTCTTTCACATGGCTGTTCTACACCATCAATATTTCTTATTCCCGCACGGAAGGCCGATCTTCCATGAGCACATAAGTGATTATTAACAAGAATAACATCACCAGCCTGAGGAGTAAATCCTGAATAAATCAAATGTCGGGCTTCTTCCCAGAATTCATGCAGTGTATTCTGCGCTTCATCAGACTGTCTGATGCTGGAATTGAAAAGCTGTTCAGCAGCATCGAATCTCATGAAAGGAAGGCTATAATTCCCATACAACACAGAATCCAGGGTGTCTTCTTCACTGTTTCCAGTTTCCAGGTTGGCGTCTTTCGGAATTTTATAAATAGGATCAAAAAGTGCTCTGTACTTTTCCCCGATAGACTCATGAGAACGGATGGAATATAGCGTTGAAGGAACCTGCTCTTCGTTTCTCACATACATAAAGCTTAAAAAATCAGCCTGATGTTTCAGAAAAGCGTCTTCCGTATGGACATATAAATCTGTAGAAGATCCTGATCCGGTTTGCGTTTCCTTCATTTTTTCATCAGGAATGATGGCATGGATCAATCCGCCGCCTTTACGCTGTGAATAATATTGTACAGGCTTTGAGGGAAGTGCCCCATGAATAAGCGCACACGCAAAACCATATAAATTAAACTTTGAATAATCTGCCGATTGCCAGTTGGGTGGAGTAGAACCTATTTCCTCCTGATCTATATCCATCAATCCTGTAAAAACCAGCGCGCCATACTGATTTTCAGAAAAGTCACTCGCAAAATCAGCTGCTATATTTAGAATCCTTTCCGGAAGAAAATAAGAGGCCAGTTGATGTACATGCTTTATAAAATCACGGTTTTCATAAGTGTCATACTTTTTCTGAAGATGCAGAGCAGCATCTTTTATCATTCTTCTTTCCTGAGAGGTGACTTCTATGACCGTAGGAAGCAGTTTTACAGCTGTTAAACAGTCTTTATCTAAAATTTCTGTAGAATTCATTAAAAAAAATTTGGTGTTAAGTAATAATTTTTATCTTTGTTTTTAATTATTCTAAATAACAATAGCTGGTTCAAATTTAGTAATAATTACGTAATCACCAAATAAAATATAATAAAAAATGTAAAATTTAAAAACCTGACTATCAGATATATATAATCATATATCGAAAAAACCACAACAACTCACAGATTTAAAAAATCACATTACAAAACTTTTATGAACAACAATTTAATATCCCTAGAAGAGCTCGCAAGCACCACTTCACCTCACATTTCGGGGAATTTTGGGAATATTTTTCATCCTGACAATTATGATCATTATCGTAATGCTGTCAATAGTACTTTAGACCTGGTTCAGGAATTTCTTCACAGAAACAACAAGCCTTTCAGTGGTATAGAAGCCAAAACAATGAAAGGAATGGTACAACAGATTGATCTTAATCAGAAACTTTCCAATTATAATGAGCTTCTGGCAGAAGTAGATGATATTTATGTAAAGCATGCCACAGCTTTTCACTTACCACAATATGTAGCTCATCTTAACTGTCCTGTAGTAATCCCGGCATTGGCAGGAGAGATTCTTGTAAGTGCCATCAATTCTTCACAGGATACTTATGATCAGAGTGCCGGAGGAACCTTTATGGAAAGAAAACTGATCGACTGGACTGCCGGTCAGATCGGATATAATCCGAACGAAAGCGATGGCGTTTTCACAGCAGGAGGATCACAGAGCAACCTAATGGGATTGGTGATGATGCGTGACTGTTTTTCTCAGAAAAGATATAACCACAATATTAAAATGGATGGTCTGCCAGCGGAGGCAAGCCGTTTCAGGATATTTGTTTCCGATAAATCTCACTTCAGCAATCTGAAAAATGCATCCATTATGGGATTGGGTGAGAAAAGTATTGTTAAAGTTCCGACCGATGACCGTTTCCGTATGGATATTTCTCTTTTAAAGAAATACATTAAGAGGGAAGAGCAATTAGGAAATATTCCTATCGGAATCGTAGCGACAGCCGGAACGACAGACTTTGGAAACATTGATCCACTGGATGATATCGCCAATATTGCAGAACATTATAACATCTGGATGCATGTAGATGCCGCTTACGGTTGTGCTTTATTATTAAGCGAAAAATACCGTGATCTTATCAATGGCATTGAAAGAGCCGACTCTGTAACGATTGATTATCACAAATCATTCTTCCAGCCGATCAGCAGCAGTGCTTTTATTGTGAAAAACAAAAAAGAACTGTTGATTCTTAAACACCACGCAGATTATCTGAATCCTAAGGAAATGGATGAAGAAGAAATTCCGGCACAGATCAATAAATCCATTACCCAGAGTACAAGAAGATTTGATGCGTTAAAACTTTGGTTTACCCTAAGAATGATGGGGAAAGAACAATTGGCAGAATATACAGATACCGTGATCGATCTTACCAAAGATGCTGCAGCGATGATCTCTGAAGATGCTGATTTTGAACTCCTTTCAGATTCCGACTTGAGTGTTCTTGTTTTCAGATATGTAAATCCGGAAATCAGTGATCTGAATGCCTTGAATCAATACATCAAGATGAAATTGTTCTATAGCGGAGAAATCCTTGTAGCCAGTACAAAAGTGGATGGGAACTTCTATCTGAAGTTTACCTTCCTGAACCCGATTACGACTACGGAGGACATTCATCAAATTCTCACCACAATCAAAGCACATGGAAAAGACTTTAATTCAGAAAAATAAAACGGGAGAAAAAGCCCGGGAAATTACTTTCAGAATTCTGTTGAACGGAATGCTGAGAGAACTGGGAAACGGAAAATTCTATCAGGGCGTTCCGAAATATGATCTTCTTACAGCAAAGGCTCTTCAGAACAGTGATTATTCATTGTTTATGAGATTTGAAATGAAAAAAAGCGGACTGTTTTTATTTGCTCCGGTTTCCTATCGTTCCGAAACTCTTTTTCATGAATACGGACCTGTTTTGTGGGCGGTAGATCATCAAAACCAAGAAGTTTTTGAAGTGAATGATCAAAAGCTTACTGAACTGGTTTACAAAGAACTTTCTGAAACTACCAACGAAACGGGTTTTAGAAACTTTGTGGAAAGAATTCAAAGCAGCTTAAGAAATCTGGAACTGACAACAGAAGCCTGCCTGCAGGATGATCAGTTGTTGACCTATTCTTTCCTTGAATCTGAGCAAATGCTTCCCGCAGGCCACAATCTGCATCCTTTCACCAAATCAAGAATGGGATTTTCTGAGGAAGAACAGTTGTTATACGGCCCTGAATTCGGGAAAGGATTTCAGCTGGATTACTTCCTGATCCATAAAGACTGTATTACAGAAAAATCTCTTCCGGGGATTTCAGCAAAAGAAATCTTCGAAAAATGGACTTCTTTACCGGAAAGCTACGATTTTGAAAACACAAGTGATTTTTACATCGTTCCATGCCATCCATGGGAGGCACAATATCTTTTATCTACAGAAGAATATCCTGAAATGCTCGGTTCCGGGAAAATCATTCACATCGGGCCATTGGGTGAGGATTTTTATGCAACATCTTCCATAAGAACGGTGTATAATCCTGATTTCAGCTGGATGTTGAAGTTTTCTCTGCATGTTTTAATGACAGGATCTGTAAGAACAAACAGCTTAAAAGATCTCAACAGAGGTTATGCTTCCGCTATCTGGTGGCAGCACGAAAAAGCTTCATTTGAAAATGACTTTCCGAATTTTAAATTATTACTGGAACCATCCACGTTAAGCGTTCATTATGAAGGGAAGAATATGGACAGTCTCAATATTCTGCTCCGTGAAAATCCTTTTTCAAATGAAGATAAAGTGATTCTGTTAGCAAGGCTTTGTCAGGATGAATCTACAGACGGATTCAATTTTACGGCGCATTTCTTTAAAAATGTAGCCAATCAACTGGGTGTAGATGCAGAAAAAGCAGCCATTATCTGGTTTGAAAAATACATAAATCTGTTGCTTTCGCCTTTAAACTGGTTGTACAATCAATTGGGAATGGCTCCGGAAGTACATCAGCAGAATCTGCTTGTACAATTGGATAATCAATTGCTTCCTCAATCTATTTATGTGAGAGACGGACAAGGTTATTTAATCAAAGAAAGCTTCAAAGGAAAATATGAATCTTTGATCAAAGATTATCCTGAAGTGGAAGATCTTTTCATCAGAGATGAGCGTCTGCTGGATATTGTTTCTCACCATCTTTTGGTAAGCAACCTGAGTGCACTGATTGCTTCAATAGGTAAGACGGGACTTGTTAAAGAAAGAAGATTAATCCATATTCTGTACAGGGAATTTGAAAATCTTCATGAGTCTGAGCCATCATCTTTAACGGATTATGCATTGAATCAAAGATATTGGGCTGTAAAATCAAATCTTCAGTCGGCGGTTGCTGATGTAGATGGAGGTGTAAATGCTTCTTCAATTGCTTATGCTAAAGTTCCGAACCTTCTTCACAAACACTTCTTCTCGGATCAATTAATAAATCCGCAGGGAACAGAGGTTTTCTTTAAAAGGTACTTCCAGAAAGAAGACGTGACGATGAGTATGCGTCCTATAGATCTTGAAAACGACCTTGAAATGCTTCATGAATGGTTCAACCGTGAACACGCCGTTAAAATCTGGCAGATGAACTGGCCCATTGACGAATTGGAAACCTATTACAGACTGATGCTTCCAGGTGATGAAGCCCATAGCTATATTATTGCCGGAAATGATGAGCCTTCCTGTAATATCGAGATCTATTGGGCATGCAGAGATATTGTAGGCGATTATTACGAAGTATTGCCTACCGACTACGGAACGCACCAGTTTATTGCACCTACCGATCCAAAGAAAAAATTTGTCTCTCCATCCACGCAGTCTATGGTGGATTATGTTTTTGCACAGCCACAGGTAGGAAAAATGGTAGGCGAAGGATCTGTAGACTCGCTTGCGTCTATGATGAATAAAGCCCACGTAGGCTTCAAAGTAGACAAAGTAATTGAAATGCCTCATAAAAAAGCCAATCTGAACTTCTGCTACAGAGAATGGTACTGGGAAAAATTTCCACAGAATAAAGAGGTACAAATCACCACAAACATCACAAAAAATGACTAACAAAGCCGTATACAATGTAATAGGCATCGGTATAGGCCCTTTCAATCTGGGACTTGCCGCATTATCCAATCCGATTTCAGAACTGAAAACCCTTTTCCTGGACCAGAGAGATGGTTTCGACTGGCATCCGGGACTGATGATCGACCATGTAACCCTGCAGACACCATTTTTATGCGACTGCGTATCAATGGCCGATCCGACGAATCCTTTAAGCCTTTTAAACTATCTGAAAGAAACCGGAAGACTGTATAAGTTTTTTATCAGAGAAGATTTTTTCATTCCGAGAAAAGAGTACAACCGTTACTGCCAATGGGTGATTGAACAGCTTCCGCAATGCCGTTTTTCTACTCAGGTAGTGGATATTACGTATGAAGACGGTTTATATCATGTAACGACTATTCATACCAAAACCAAAGAAACGACTATTTTTAAAACGGAAAGATTGATTTTAGGAACAGGAACACAACCTCATATTCCTTCTTTCATTCCGAAGGATGATTCCCGTGTTATTCATACCAGTTCTTATCTGTATAGAAAAGAGGAATTGTTATCTCAAGGAAAGAAAATTGCCATTATCGGATCTGGACAGAGTTCAGCAGAAGTTTTTTATGACCTGCTTCAAAACAGGAACGAAGAAACACATCTGGGTTGGTATTCCCGTCCGGACAGATTTTTCCCTATGGAATATTCTAAGCTGACACTGGAGCTTACTTCACCTGATTATGTAGACTATTTCTACAACAGAAGCGAATCTGCAAGAAAAACCATTTTAAGCAAGCAGCAGGCTCAGTTTAAAGGAATCAATTACGATCTGATCAATGATATCTACGATTTTATTTATGATCTGAATATCGATAATGCGGATCCTAATCTTACAATTATTCCTAACAGCCAGCTGAACAGAGTAGACAACAGCAATCCGGATTTCATCAATCTTGAGTTTACCCAACTGGAACAGGAAATTCCTTATGATCAGGAGGCTGATTATATGATTCTGGGAACAGGATACCGTTATCACGAGCCTGCATTCTTGAAGAATATTCAGGATAGAATCAAAAGAGATTCCAGCGGATTGTTTGATGTCAACAGGAATTATTCAATAGACCACAACGGAGGCGAAATCTATGTGCTTCATGCCGAAGTTCATACCCACAGCTATATTTCTACCGATCTGGGAATGGCTGCGTACCGTAATTCCTACATCATCAATGATATTCTGGGAAGAGAGCATTATAAAATTGAAAAGAAAATTGCTTTCCAGGATTTTGATGTCGAAAAATATGCTGACTTACCAACTGCCAAAATTTAATCAAAAAATGAACACCAACTTAAAAAATACAATAAGCCAGGAAAACTGGAATCAGGCCAACAGAAACCTAATGGCCAAAACCATCTCAGAACTGATGCACGAAGAGCTTCTGAAACCTGTGGTAACCTTTGAAAATAAAAACGGATATACTGTTTTTACCCTTGAAACCGGAGTTGAAAATATTGTCTACAGCTTCCACGGACAGGAAAGAATGATGGATTACTGGCATATTGATAAAGACAGCATTACAAAAACAGAAAACGGTGAAGATCTGTCTTCGGTAGATGTAGCGGCCTTCTTTCTGGAAATGCAATCAGTTTTTGACTTAGACCCTTATACCATTGCAAGATATACAGAAGAATTACTGCATACTTTGTATTGTGATGCTTTAATCTTATCAAGAGGAGTGATGTCTTCAAAAGATCTTGCGGATGCGGATTATCAAACTGTAGAGCATAATATGACCGGACATCCTTGGGTAATTGTGAACAAAAGCCGGTTAGGTTTTTCTCCAAAAGACCTGAAAACATTTGCCCCTGAAGCCGATGAGAATCTAAAAGTGATCTGGCTGGCTTCCCATAAAAGCAGATCTTCATTCCAGTCTCTGGAACATATTGACAGAGATGAGTTTTATCGTTCCGAAATAGGAGACCTGCTGTATAATGATTTTCAGCAGCAACTGATCAGCGAAGGAAAAATTGTTGAAGATTATCACTTTATTCCTGTGCATCCATGGCAGTGGGAGCACAAGCTTCAGATACATTTTGCGGGAGATATTGCTTCCGGACTTTTAATACAATTGGGTGAGGGTAGTGACACCTACAGTCCGCAGCAGAGTATCCGTACTTTATTCAATGTAGATCATCCTAAAAAGAGATACCTTAAAACGGCGGTTTCTATTCTGAGCACAGGGAATATCAGAGGATTATCACCTAAACAGATGAAAATTGCTCCTGCTATTACAGATTGGGTAAAAGGTTTAATAAAAGATGACGCCTATCTGGAAAATAAAGAAACTATTTTCCTGGGAGAAGAAGCTGCTATTACTTATCTGCACCCTCAATACGGAGCTATTGTCAACGTTCCATATCAGTATAATGAATTCCTTGGCGCATTATGGAGAGAAAGTGCTGAAAACTATCTGAAAGAGGATGAACAGATGGTGACGATGGCTTCTTTACTGTACGTAGACGAAAGTGGAGTTCCATTGGTTCAGGCATTCGCAGAAAAAGCAGGAGTGAGTATCAAAGAATGGATTGAAAGCTACCTTAATGCTTATCTTACTCCTTTGCTACATATCTATTACACGCATTCATTATGTGTAACGCCTCATGGGGAAAATATTATGGTTGTTTTGAAAAATGGAGTTCCGAAGAGAATTGTCATCAAAGACTTTGTGGATGATATTGTACTTACTACAGAAGCCAGAGAAAAACTTCCTGCACACCTTGCAGATGGTTTGATCCAGTCTTCCAACAAAGAAAATATCCCGTTGTTTATTTTGCTTGGCGTTTTTGATGCTTTCTTCAGATATCTGTCGAATGCATTGCATACGTATTCCAACTTTAATGAAGAAACATTCTGGGAACTGGTTCACAACTGTGTAAAAAATTATAAAGCTGAGAATACCCACCTTCAGGAACGATACGAAAAATATGACCTGTACGTGCCGGTATTCAAAAGATTCTATATTAACAGTCTGCGTCTGAAAAATAACGGTTACAGTGAAAACAAGGCATTTGCCATTCCGAGAAAAGACGGAGCGCTGCCTAATCCGCTGTATCAGATTGCCAATAAAAATTCAGTAGCAGCAGTATGAGGAAATTCCTGCATATACTAAAAGAAGGAGCGGTTTTTACGTATGGAGCCATAGCCGGAAAGAAAGTTGAACTGACTTCCGGAAGTATCAACCGTTCCATCTTTAGTCTTGCCATTCCCATGGTGATGGAACTTGTCATGGAATCTGTTTTTGTGAGTGTCAATCTATTGATTATTGCAAAATTAGGCGACAAGGTTCTTGGGCTTGTGGGAATTACTGATAACTACATCAACTTCGCTTATGCCATCGCAGTAGGTTTGGGAATTGCAGCAGCAACCCTTACCGCCAGAAGAGCAGGCGAAAAAGATAAAGAAGGAATGGGAAGAACAGCCCAATACATCATCTTGCTGGCCCTGTTTTTTGCAGTGCTTATTGGTGGGGTTTCCTGCTTTTTTGCATCAGAAATTGTTGATTTTCTGGGAATCAATGCCAGTACGGTAACCGAAGGAGTTTCTTTCTCGAGACTGGTCTTCCTGAGTATCGGTCTTGTGATTCTCCGTCTCTCTGTAAATGGACTCTTCAGGGGTGCCGGTGATGCCGATATTGCGATGAAATCACTTTGGATTTGCCATATTTCCAATATCATTTTTGCAGTAATCCTTGTTTTCGGATTAGGATTTATTCCTGCTTTCGGATTGATGGGATTGGCATATGCTACAGTTTTATCAAGGCTTTTAGGCGTTTTATACCAGGCTTTTGTATTTGCCACAGGAAAAACCAGCATCAGCATCAGAGTTCCTTTACAGCTTGATATTCCATTGCTGCAGAAGATTCTGAAACTCGCCTTTGGAGGATTGGTTCAGTATATTATCCCAACATCCAGCTGGCTGATTATGGTGAAGATCATCTCCACTTTCGGAACTACAGCGCTTGCAGGATATATTATTGCCCAGCGTATTGCTTCGGTGGCAACAATGCCTGCCTGGGGAATAGGAAACGCAGCAGGAGTGCTTACAGGACAGAATCTCGGTGCCGGAGAACCGGAACGTGCTGAAAAAACAGTATGGAGAGCCGGAACCATCAACATGACTTATCTGGTCATTGTAGCCTTATTCTGGCAGATTGCTGCGGAATATGTGGTGAAATTTTTCACTACAGAACCTGAAGTTGCAGGATATGCGGTGCAGTACATCCACGTGGTATCAATGGCTTATCTGCTGTTAGGATTCACCATGGTCATCAGCCGTGCCTTGAATGCAGCCGGAAATATCATGCAGGTTACCCTGCTGTATATCGTCATGTTTTATGTGATACAGCTTCCTATGGCTTATCTCTTAGGGGTAAGACTTCATTGGGAACTGAGAGGAATATTTACCGCTATCGTTTCTTCGGAGATTGTTTTAGCTGTGCTATTCCTAATGATTTTTAAAAATGGAAAATGGAAAACTATAAAAATTTAAAATGAACACTACAGAAGAATTTTATGAAATTATCGCCTCTGCCATCGCTATAAAAAAAGAACTGGTAGATGAAAAGCTTACGTATCAGGAAATCCCGGAATGGGATTCTATGTCTCATCTTCTGATCGTAGAAGCCCTTGAACAGTTTTATCAGATCAAGTTTGATTTTAACGATATTCTGGAGATGGGAACCGTCGGCAAGATTCGTGAAAAAATGAAAAAATACGATGTATTCGTAGAAAACTAAGCCTATGAAAATTTTAGAAAATGTAATTGCCAATAAGAACCTGGCGTTTACAGATGCTTCCACCGGTACAACAATACCGGTGGGAACACTGTACCGGTCTTTAGGCTTAAATCCTGTAGAAAAAGGACTGCTCTTTTTATACAATGACAATCAGCTGCCAAGCATTGAGGTGCTTCTCAATTTTTACGGAACAGCGCACACGATTGCGGTACTGGGACAGAAACTGCATGAAGAATTCAAAGAACGTATTGAGGCAGAATACCGTCCGAAATACATCTTTGACCCACAAAGAGAAGCTATTGAAGGATATACTCTGAAATCATTCTCAGACAACATCAGCATCTTCGCAAAGGATGATTATAAGAGTGAAGTTACCATTCACCCTGACATCAAAATCCTTTTGAGTACTTCAGGGACAACAGGTGTTCCAAAACTGGTTAAATTATCTGATGAAAGTCTTTATCAGAACGCATTGAGCATCCTTCAGTATATGCCGATTCAGAAAACGGATGTAGTTCCTTTAAACGTTCCGATCAACTTTGTGTACGGATTCTCTATTTTCACCACCAACTGCATGCGTGCCGGAAGAATTGTCTGTACCGATAAAGACATTATGCAGAAAGCATTCTGGGATGAAATGGAGGAGTACGGTTACAGTACTTTGGGTGGAGTTCCCTTTCTTTATGAAAATCTGAACAGAATAGGATTCTTCAGAAAAGATTCTCCAGGTCTGAGGTATTTTACCCATACCGGCGGAGTAATTAACGCTGAATTGAGAAAAACCATTTTCTCTTATTGTCATGAATTTAAAAAAGAATTCTTTGCACAATATGGCCAGACTGAGGCTGGAGGAAGAATGGCTTATCTTACTACAGAAGGATTGCTGGAGGGAGAAACCTCTATCGGAACGCCCGTACACAACGGAAGTTTCAGAATTGATCCTGAAACCGATGAACTTCTCTTTTCACACATCAGTATTTTCGGAGGCTACGCCAATAAGCTGGACGATTTGACAACGTACGAGCAGCCTTCTGTACTGCATACCGGAGATACCGCCAGAAAAGGTGAAAACGGGATGTATTATATCACAGGAAGAATAAAACGTATCATGAAGCTTTTCGGAATACGTCTTAATCTGGATGAGGTAGAATTTATCCTTAAAAATGAAATGCAGGGCAATACTTTCGTATGTCTGAATGCCAATGATAAAAAAATTGTGGTATTGTATGACAATCCGGAAATAGATCCTCAGATCATCACCGAAACCATTAAAAATAAACTGCGTATTAATCCACAATATGTACGCATAGAACATATAGAAACATTTCCTTTATCACAAAACGGTAAAATAAACTATCCACTGTTACAAAAATTACAGCATGAAAACATCTAAAACCCTTATATTACTTCTTGGTCTTGCTTTATCTTCCAATTCGCTTTCTGCACAGCAGGGCGACAGAGTTCATGGCAAAATCATGCTGTCTGAAAAAGCACCGGTAAAAAATGCTGTTTTAAGACTTGTCAATACGTCTTATCAGGCAAAAACCAATAATTTAGGAGAATATTACTTTGAAAATGTGCCACCTGGAGAATATACGCTTCAGGTGGTTTTAAATGACATTGAACTGATGAGGGAACCCATCCACATTCAGAAAGATGTCTACGAAATTCCTGCGATCTACGCTCCTTTACACAATAATGTGATAGAGGGAATTACCGTATATGCAGTGAGCAGAAATAAATTTCTGGATAAAGACAGTACTTCAGTGGCCAAAATGCCTTTGAAAGTTCTTGAAAATCCACAGGCTTATACAAGCATCAATCAGCAGATTATGAAGGAACAGCTTACTTATGATATTTCGGAAGTATTGAAAAATGTTCCGGGTATGGTAAAAATGCAGGGAAGTCCGGGAAGAGGCTCGGGAGACGGAAGTTTCTACTACAGCCTTAGAGGTTTCCCTACGAAAGTATCGATGGTAGACGGTGTTCCTGCAACCACCAATGGTGAGATCGATCCTGCAGATATTGAACGTCTTGAAGTCATCAAAGGACCTTCAGGAACGTTGTATGGAGGCGCGGTAACTTCGTTTGGAGGCCTGATTAATGCGGTAACCAAAAAACCGAAAGATTATTTCGGAGGAGAAGCTTCTTATCTGATGGGAAGCTACAACCTGAACCGTGTTACCGCCGATGTTTACGGACCGATTACAGAATCCAGAAATATGTTATTCCGTTTAAATGCAGCGTATCAGTATCAGAATGGTTTCAGGGATTCCGAATTCAGAAAATCATTCTTTGTAGCCCCAACTGTAAGCTACCAGGTTAATGAAAGATTGAAATTTAACCTGGGAGCTCAGATTTATAATTATGAAGGAACAAATACTCCGATTATTTTCCTTCCGAGAACAAGGCAATATTTTGCCCATAATCCTGATGAACTAGGCTTTGACTGGAAAAGATCATATTCCAACAATGATATGACCTTAAAAGCTCCGTCTATTAATGTAAAAGCAGAGGCTAATTACAAAATTTCGGATCACTGGACTTCGCAAACCTTGCTTTCAAGAAACTTCAGAAAAACGGAAGGATTATATCAATACCAGTTTATCAGAGGGACAACCAGTGATGCCCTGCTGGAACGTAATGTACAGTGGCAGAACTCTGAAGCTTCTTCTACAAGTGTTCAGCAGAACTTCAATGGACAATTTAATATCGGGAAAATTAAAAATAAAGTATTGATCGGATTGGATTATCTGAATCAGACAATTAATAATAACCATTCTCCAATTGTAGTCTTTGATAATGTCAACGGACAAAGCTTAGAAGGATACCCGAATATTTCTAAAGATCTTGCCCTTCAAAAAATCCAGGCATTTACACAGGCAGCCATTCAGGCAGGCAAAACACCTTTAGTGAGAAATAATTCCGCATCCAACCTTTATGGAGCCTATATTTCAAACGTCACTTATATTACGGACCGTTTGATTACGCTTTTAAGCTTGCGTATGGATCATTACGAAAGTAAAGGACAGCTTAATCTGAATGATAACAAACGTACCGGTGATTTCAGTCAGACTGCATGGTCTCCAAAAGTTGGAATCGTATACCAGATCCTTAAAGACCAGTTATCTGCTTATGGTAATTATATGAACGGTTTCAGCTATACAGCACCTGTTGCGCAGCAGCTTCCGGACATTAGCGGGGAAATGAAACCTCAGATGGCCAATCAGTGGGAAGTTGGAATCAAGGGAAATCTTTGGAGGAATAAAGTGAATTTCACGGTTGGATACTATGATATCCTTGTTGATAATATCCAGAGAGGAACCGGAGTGATCCGTGACGGAAAAGAATACAATATTGTTGTTCAGGATGGAAAGCAAAGAAGTAAAGGGATTGAAATCGAAACTATCATGAACCCTGTTCAGGGATTAAATATTATGGCCGGATATAGCTACAATCACAGCAGATATGAAAAGGCTGATCCCGCTGTAGATGGGCGCCGTCCGGAATCTGCAGGTCCTGCCAATGTATTCAATTCATGGATCAGTTATATTCTTCCGATCAAAGGACTTCAGGGACTGGGAATTGGTTTCGGGGTAAACCGTGTTGGAAAACAGATTACAGGAAATAAAGTGGTTACCGGACAATTTGTATTTCCTGCCTATACTTTAGTGAATGCTTCCATTTCCCTTGAAAAAGAAAGATACAGATTAGGATTTAAAATGAACAACCTGGGGAATGCACAATATTTCGCAGGGCAGGGAGTGGTAGTCGCTCAGATGCCTCGTAACTTCGTTGCTGAGGTAAGCTTTAAATTTTAAGAATGAAGCTGAAATTCAGAAAAATTGCCTATCAGTTACATCTATGGCTCGGACTCACGTCCGGGCTTATAGTTGTTATCATGGCCGCTACAGGATGTATCCTGGCTTTTGAAGAAGAATTTAAACATATTGTTCACCCCAACCGATATTATGTTGAAAACATTGGAAGAAACAAACTTTCATTGGCTGAACTTACGGAAAAAGCAGAAAAAGTACTTCCTGAAGGATTGAAAGTCAAAAGTGTAGTGATGCCTTCCGATCCCTCACGAACGTATGTATTTCGTACCTTAAAAATGGACAATGAAGCATGGACGTATTGGGGAACCTATCTTTATTATTACCGGATTTATGTGGATCCTTATACCGGAAAAGTACAGGAAGTAGAAGATGCCAAAAAGGACTTCTTTGAAATTGTACTGGATCTTCACCGAAGACTTCTGCTAGGTGAGAAAATCGGAAAAACGATTACCGGTTATTCCACATTGATATTTGCTTTGATTCTTCTATCAGGGCTTGTGATATGGTATCCCCGAAAAATGAGTAAAGCCATGCTGAAAGGAATGTTTTTCATTAAAATATCGGCCAACTGGAAAAGAATCAATTATGACGCTCATAATGTCTTAGGATTCTATGCCATCATTCCTTTACTTTTAATATCTTATTCTGCATTGATATGGAGCTTTGAAGATGTAGATAAATGGGTAAAGAATACACTGAACGGAAACATTCCAACAGAAAAGAAAGCCAAAAGTACAATTCCTTCCGAAGAATTTTCAAACCGAAAAAACATTCTCAATCTCATTGGAAATACCATGGAAAAAGGGATGAAAGACAAAAAATCAGCACTTGTCAATTTTCCGAGATCGGAAGAAGGAACTTATTATGCAGAGTTGACCTATGACGCAAGACAATACAGGAATGAACAGTTTAATTTTGATCAGTATTCAGGAGAAGTTTTAAAATCTCAATCTTATAAAAACAAAAATACCGGATATGGAACCGCATTAAGGGAAAGAAATTACGATCTTCACACCGGAAGTATTCTGGGAATAACCACCAGAATTATTTATTTTCTGGCAGCTATTATTGCAACTTCACTTCCCATCACCGGTTTTATCATCTACTTAAACAGAAAAAAGAAGCAACCGAAGCATAAGAAAAACAAAATAATTTTTCCTTCTCATCATTAATAAAGAGAAGAGGTTATCTCAAAAGTCAAATGACGTGGTTTTTGTGGCTTTGTCATTTTGACGAAGGAAGAATCTCATTATAATTTAACTAAGAGATTCTTCACTACATTTCATTTCGTTCAGAATGACACTTTGACGTAGCCTCTTCACTTTTACTATTCAAAGCAAGAATATACAGTATCAATTTTATCGCATATAAAATCCTCGCGCCTTAAAACACATTGTTTTGGTCATTATTTGCGCCTTCGCGTTCAAAAATAAGATAATCTTTTTTTTGGAAAGTCGCAAAGGCGCAAGTTTTTTAATATTAATGCATTTTTAAGACGCAAGAAAATCAAAGATTTTCAGTAAGTGAAGCCGTAATTTATTCAATCGGCGAGAGATCTCATCACCCAATCAATCCCTTCACATTTTTTGAAAACACCTCAATTCCTTTATTCATCTCTTCAACATTCAGATCTCCGAAACCTAAACGAATAGCCGTAAGCCCTTTATTCTGATATAACAATGTTTTAGGAATAAAAAGATTGTCCTTCGCACAATTTCTACTCAGCTGCATCAGGTTCAGCGGAATATTCCATTCCAGCCATATAGCCAGTCCACCGGAGGGTTTTTCAAAAGAGATAAACTCACCCAGATTCTCTTCCAGCAATCCGGAAAAATAATCACGCCTTTCCTGATAAACTTTCAAAGATTTCTTCAGATAACGGTTGATTTCTCCTTCTGCAATCATTTCTCCAAGTGCTCTTTCCATCAGAATATCGCCTTGACGGTCTATAATTCCCAAGTATTTACGCATTTCTGTCATCAGATTCTCAGGAGCCACAATAAATCCTGTCCTGAATCCCGGTGCCAGAGATTTCCCGAAAGAACCGATATAGATCACCATTCCGTTGGTATCAGCACTGGCAAGAGGAAGAATGGGACTTTTATCGTAATGAAATTCATAATCATAATCATCTTCCAGGATGATAAATCCGTATTCATTGGCAAGCTCCAGCAGTTCAAAACGTCTTTGAGCACTCAATGCAACTGTAGTAGGATAGTGGTGGTGCGGTGTCAGATAAAGCATCCGGATTTTCTGCTTTTTACAGGCTTCCCGTACGCTTTCTACTATAATTCCTTCTTCATCAATCGGAATTGAAACAATGTCAACACCAGCTTTCATAAATATCATATTGACTGAAAAGTAGCTCAAAGCTCCCACCAATACGGTATCACCTTTGGAAAGAAGAATCTCGGAAACAATATAAATACTCATTTCCGTGCTTCTGGTAATGAGAAGATTGTTCTTAGAAATAGGAAGTCCACGGGAAAGATTCAGGTATTGGGATAAATGTTCTTTAAAAAATTCACTTCCGTCATGATTATAATGTCCAAACGCTTTTTGGTTAGATTTACGTTTTAAAATAGAACTGTAAAATCTTGAATGCTGCCCTATCTGCGTCAAACGAATATCCGGAACCCCATCATTAAAGATATATTCACAATTGGAATGCTCGAAAGGATTATCTAAAATATTGGACGTTTTAAATGAAAAACCAGTCGAAACAGGATAATTCTGAAGGTTATTTTGCTTAAAATCATTCAATTTAACCGGTTTTTCCTGATCTTTTCCAATCACAAAAGTTCCTTTATTCGGAAAACTCTCTGTCCAGCCCTGTGCAGAGAGTTCATCATATACTGCTACGGCTGTATTTCTATGGATTTCCAGCATTTCACTGAAAGTTCTTGTGCCTGGAAGCTTCGTGCCAAAAGGAAGAAACCCTCTCTGGATGGCATTGATCAGCTGATTGGCAATCTGCATATAGATAGATGTTTCTGATTTTCTATCAATTTTTATAAAACTTTCGTAAGGAATCTTAACCGGACTATCCATAATATCAAAACTGGCACAGTGTAACCATCCGGCAATATACTACTTTTGACATCAAAATAAAAATCTATGGAATTTCATCATCTGTTAAAAAAAATTGTACAGGAAGGAAGTATCCACGCCAAATGGCTGAACACGCTTTCATTTATGGAAAATGCCGGTGCAAGAAAAATATCAAAATGTGAACATCCAACATTAGTTTCTCAAATCCAGCTGAAACATGCTGCTGAAGAGCACCGCCACGCCTATTATTTAAAAAAGCAGATTGGGAAAATAAACCCTGAATTATGCAAAACCTATGAAAGCACAGAACTTCTGGCTCCTATCGCAACAAGCCAATATCTTCACTCATTAGATATTAAAGCCTGTCGTTATCTTCAGGAAGCTTTCCAACTTAATAAAACAGATATCAAATATGCTGCCTATCTTTTCGTAACCTATGCTATTGAGGTTCGGGCGGATGAACTTTACCCTGTTTATCAGCAGGCACTAACCGAAGCTTCTTCTAAAATTATGGTAAAATCTATTATCCTTGAAGAAGAAGGACATCTGGAAGAAATGATTCATCAGCTCAATGAGTTTTCGCCAGACTGGAAGCATCATGCAGACCATATTCTGGACATAGAAAAAGAACTGCATAAAGAGTGGATTAATGCGATTACAGAAGAAGTAGCTCAATTAAATTATGCTTAGCAATACTTCCCATTTTCAGGAATCCCTTGATAAACGAAAAGAGAAGGGAACCTTAAGAAGTTTGAGGCTTCAATCCGATGGAATTGATTTTTATTCCAATGATTATCTGGGGTTTGCAAAAAGTAAAGACCTTCAACAATTACTGCTGCAAAAGATTATGGATAACCCTCAACTGCTTTCGGGAAGCACAGGTTCAAGGTTAATTAGCGGAAACAGTGATATTGCAGTTTCCGTGGAAAATGAGATTGCGCAGAAACATCATTTTGAATCGGCATTGCTCTTCCCATCCGGATATAATGCCAACCTTGCTTTGTTTTCAACGCTTCCCAGCCGTCATGATGCCATTATTGTGGACGAACAAATTCATCGGTCAGTACATGATGGTTGCAAACTATCCAATGCTAAAAAACTGAAATTCAAACACAATGATATCGAAGATCTTGAAAATATTTTAAAAAGACAGAAAGGACATTGTTATATCGCGATAGAAAGTCTTTATTCGATGGAAGGAGATTTTGCTCCTGTTCAGGAAATCGCTGCCCTTGCCAGCAAATATAAATCTTCTTTGATTGTTGATGAAGCCCACGCCTTCGGCGTTTTTGGATATGGATTGATTGAAAAATTACAGTTACAGAACCATGTTTCAGCAGTTGTGGTGACCTATGGAAAAGCTCTCGGGGCTCATGGAGCAGCTATTCTCTGTAATGAAACAGTGAAATCTTACCTGATCAATTTTGCAAGTCCTTTCATTTATACCACATCAGCACAGGATTTCCAATGGATGAGCATCAAAACAGGATATGAATTTTTAGATCAAAATCATGAACTGGCTGAAAAACTTCAGAATAACATCAAAGTTTTCCGAGGTAGAAATTTACAGTCTCCGTCAGCAGAAACCAGTCCGGTTCAGGCTATTCTAATTCCGGATAATCACAAACTGAAAGAATTACAGTACATTTTATCTGAAGAAGGATTTTTAACCTATGCTATATACAGTCCTACAGTAAAAGAAGGAAGCGAAAGGTTGAGAATATGCCTTCATAGCTTTAATACAGAAGAAGAAATTATGAAACTGACGGGAATTATTAAAGAGTTTATTTAAAGCAAAAAAGATTCAAAACCCGTAACACGAATCCCGAACCCCGAATCTCAAAACATGAAATTATTTATAACAGGAATAGGAACCGAAATAGGAAAAACAGTTTGCTCAGCCGTTTTGGTTCAGCATTTTAAAACAGAATACTGGAAACCGATACAATCAGGAGATCTGCACTATACAGACAGTCATAAAATTGAAGCATGGACAGATACCAACTTTTGTCATCCGGAAACTTACCGTTTACAACTGGCTGCATCACCACATCAGTCTGCAAGAGAAGAAAATATAACCATCAATCTGAATGATTTTCAACTCCCCAATACAGCAAATCCTCTGATTGTAGAAGGAGCAGGAGGGCTTATGGTACCCATATCAGATACTACTTTCATGATAGATCTTATTGAAGAATTAAACATTCCGACAGCATTGGTAGTCAGAAATTATTTAGGCTGCATCAATCATAGCCTGCTATCAATTTTAGCTTTACAACAGAGAGGAATTAAGTTGGAATATTTAATTCTTAACGGAGATTTCCCCAAAGATACAGAAAGAGTGATCTGCAGTTTTATTGAAAAAGAAACAAACATTATAAAGATTCCCGAAATCAACAGTACAGATAAGGAATCTATACAACATGCTGCAAAGCAATTAACAATAACAAAAATAGGATAATGGATACAAAAACAACATTGAGAAATAACTGGACTAAAGAAGAGATCGAGGAAATTTATCACCTTCCTCTAATGGAACTGATCTATAAAGCAGCCACAGTACACCGCGAATGGCATGATCCTTCCGAAGTACAGATTTCAACATTATTATCTATCAAAACCGGCGGATGTCCTGAAGACTGCTCCTATTGTGGGCAGGCAGCCCGTTATCACACGGATATCAAAGTACAGGCTTTATTACCTACAGAAACTGTAATTGCTCACGCCCAAAAAGCGAAAGATTCAGGATCTTCAAGATTCTGTATGGCAGCAGCATGGCGTGAAGTTCGTAATAACCGCGATTTTGACAGGGTGATTGATATGGTAAAAGGAGTCAATGATCTTGGCCTTGAAGTTTGCTGTACATTGGGAATGCTTACCGAAGAACAGGCGATCAGACTTCAGGAAGCCGGATTATATGCGTACAACCACAACCTTGATACTTCTGAACAGTATTATGAGGAGATCATCTCTACCAGAACTTTTGACAACAGGATCAATACGATCAACAATGTAAGGAAAGCAGGAATCACAGTATGTTCCGGAGGAATTATCGGACTTGGTGAAACGCATAGAGACAGAATTTCAATGCTTTTAACATTGGCAACAATGCCAAAACATCCGGAATCCGTTCCAATTAATGCATTAGCAAGGGTAGCGGGAACACCATTAGCGGATAATGAAAAAGTAGATACGTGGGAAATGGTAAGAATGATTGCCACAGCAAGAATCGTAATGCCATCTTCTATGGTGAGATTAAGCGCAGGACGTATAGAAATGACCGAAACAGAACAGGCATGGTGCTTTATGGCAGGAGCCAATTCCATTTTCACGGGAGAAAGAGAAACTTTACTGGTAACACCAAATCCAGGAGTTTCTGAAGATATGCAGATGCTGCAGACCTTAGGATTGAAACCTATGATGAAAAAAGAAACATGCTGCTAGTAAATTATAAACGATAAATAATGAGTGATGAGCTGGATTATTGGTATTATAGTGCTTATTATAAAACTGGTTTTTGAACTTTTATAAACTGCTCTATAAGTTGGAAAACGCAAAGGCGCAAAAGCTTAGTAAGCAATATTTTCTTGCGTCCTTAAATATCACACGCAATCTATGATAAAACTTTGCGTCTTTGCGATTAATACAACATTTACGCCAACATATTCAACTAAATTATTGTTAAATCCATCTCCATCACTTATTACTTTTTAGATCAATATATGAATACATTAACCAAAGAAATCAGTCTGCAGGAGAGAGATAAAGCGGTGAACTGGCATCCGTACACGCAGATGAAAACAGCTGATGATGCCATTCCTATTGTAAAAGGAAAAGGAATTTATCTTTATGATACCGAAGGAAAAAAATATCTGGATGTCGTTTCATCATGGTGGGTAACATTGCACGGCCATTCTCATCCTTATATTGCGCAACGTGTTTTTGAACAGTTGAATACACTGGAACAGGTGATTTTCGCAGGATTTACCCATGAGCCGGCAATACAGCTTTCAGAAAATTTACTGAGACTTCTGCCTGATAACCAGGAAAAGGTCTTTTATTCGGATAATGGCTCTACCGCAGTAGAAGTTGCTTTAAAAATGTGTATTCAATATGCATACAATACAGAGAAAAAGAAGACAAAGATTTTAGCTTTTAAAAATGCGTATCACGGAGATACTTTCGGGGCTATGTCTGTAAGTGGAAAAAGCTTTTGGACAAGACCTTTTGAAAGCATGCTGTTTGAAGTTGTTTTTATAGATACACCCAATGCAGAAAATCTGGAAAGTCTGCGGAGACAGATTAAAGAATTAGCGGATGAGGCGGCTTGTTTTATCTATGAGCCATTAGTTCAGGGGGCTGCCGGAATGCTGATGTATAAAGCTGAAGACCTAAGCCAGCTAATGAAATTCTGTAGAGAAGAAGGCGTTCTCATGATCCAGGATGAAGTTTTTACAGGGTTTGGAAGAACAGGTAAACTTTTCGCAGCAGATTATCTTACGGAAAAGCCGGATATTATGTGTTTTTCAAAAGGATTGACAGGAGGAACGATGCCTATGGGAATTACAACCTGCTCCAATGAAATTTATGAGGCTTTCCTTTCTGAAGACCGTTATAAAACCTTATTTCACGGGCATTCGTTTACAGCTAATCCTCTAGCCTGTACCGCGGCACTTGCCAGTATGGAATTACTATTGACAAATGAAACTCAAATGAATATTAACCGCATCACTCATCAACATTCAGAGTTTGTGAAAGTACTTGCTTTGCATCCTCATGTAGAAAAGGTTCGTCAGATCGGAACTATTTTAGCGTTCGATTTTAAAACCGGGAATGATACTTCTTATTTCAATGAAATAGGGAAGAAGCTTTACAATGAATTCTTACAGAGAGGGATTATTATGAGGCCGTTAGGAAATGTAATCTATCTGGTTCCTCCTTATTGTATTACATCGGAAGAATTGGATTTTGTCTATCAGAATATTACAGAGGTTCTGGATCAGTTTAGAGAATAAAAGATCCGGTCCGGTAATAATTATTTTTAATTTTTTTAATATACCTTATAGGTTTCCAGGACCTATAAGGTTTTTATGTTGAATGCCAGTGCCGGTATTTTTTAAATATCCTGTTCTGATTTCTTCAAAATAGCAATCAATTCTTTTAATTCATCTTTATTGAATTCCAGCAAGTTCTGATTAAAATGATTGGATGGAATTTTGATATAATTCACCCATGAAGAAAGTTTTTCACGATAAACACTTCCGAATTCAATATTACTCATCGTTACAAACTTATATCTGGTTTCCTGGCCAGCCTTTTCGTTTTCTTTCTGTTCTACCATCTGAAGAGCCTGAATCAGTTTTCCCAATTCATTTTTGTCAATAGTAAGTGTCTTTTTGGAGATTTCATCAAAGGTTTCATATTCATACATAATTCCAAGAAAAGTATCCGATGAATTGTCAGAAATATCTTTCGTTACAATTTTTTGAATATTCAGGTTTTTAAATTTACCTAAATTGATGATTTTCTTTTCAATTAATGTTCCTTTTCTTGAATTGACAGTTAGGCCGCGGGATGTTGTGTTGGATCTTTGAATCGTTGGTGGTGGCACTATCTGTGCAGTTACCCATGTGCCTATTGCGCAGGAGATCAAAATAATGATTCTTTTCATTTGTAAAAAATTGTTATTAGTTTTTTTTTCAACACTATATAAAATATTTAAAAATAATTTTATCCCAATTCATTTCCCCATGAATGAAGTTCGGAAAGAATAGGTCCCAGTTTTTGTCCTTTCTCTGTTAATTTATAATAGACTTCCGGTGGGAAATTATAAACTTCAATCCTTTCAATAATAAGGTCTTCTTCCAACTGTTTCAGCTGTTCTGCCAATACTTTCTTGGAAACCCGGGGCATATTCCGCCAAAGTTCTACAAAACGTACCCGATCTTCTTCAAAAAGATTGTGCAGGATCAGAGGCTTCCATTTCCCTGAAAGAATATTCAGGCTTTTTCTTAATCCACAGTTTTTAAATTCTTCGAAATTCATAACACAGTTGAATATTTGTGGTTAACCTTTTGGTAACCTTCGATTGTTTTACCCTCATCGGGTAATAGCTTTGTTCTACAAACATACTCAAAATGAAATTACAATTATGGCGCAATGCAACATTGCTATTAAATATTGATGGAATTTCCGTCCTTGTAGATCCTATGCTGGGTGAAAAAGACTCTATGGGGAAAATACCTATGACGGACAGTGAATTACTGAACCCACTTACAGATCTGCCTTTTAATAAAGAAGAACTAAATAAAAGATTAAAAGAAATTGATGCTGTTGTCGTCACCCATCTTCATCCTGATCATTGGGATCCTGCAGCCGTCGGACTTCTTGATAAAAATATTCCGATCATCTGTTCGGATATTATTGCAGACCACATTGCTGCACAGGGATTTACCAATATTATTGCTGTGAATAATAAGATTCAGTGGAAAAATATTGAGATATCTGCCACGAAAGGACAACATGGAACCGGAGAAATAGGAGAAAAAATGGGTATCGTAAATGGTTTTGTTTTTAAAAAAGAAAATGAATCCGTTTACATAGCAGGAGACACGATTTGGTATGATGAAATTGCATCAGAAATTGACAAACACCAACCACAGCACATTATTGTTGCCGGAGGAGCCGCCACTTTCTCTGTGGGAGATCCTATTATTATGACCAGTGAAGACATTGTAAAGGTCTGTGAATATGCACCGGATTCTACTGTTTGGGTAACCCATCTGGAAGCGGTAAGCCATTGCAGAGAAGACCGGAAATTTATTCAGGGAAAAATAACAGAAAAAGGACTCGAAAATCAATGTTTCATATTGAAAGACGGAGAAGAGGCGAGTTTGAAATAGATGTGAATAAATAACAGGAGTTATGGCTTATTTTTTGAATATTTCCTGATAAATAATTTATATGCTGTCAGTTTTTCTCTTAAATCTTGATTGGAAAGAATTATTATTGGGACACGAAGAATGGTCTTTTCTCTTGGAGATCATTCTTCGTACCATGATTATGTTCATTGCCATCATCATCGGACTTAGAATTTTAGGAAAAAGAGGGGTAAAACAACTCTCAATCTTTGAATTGGTAGTCATTATTGGCCTGGGATCGGCAGCAGGAGATCCTATGTTTAATAAAGATGTTGGAATTATTTCGTCCCTTATTGTTTTTATTGTTATTATTCTTCTATATTCTATTGTGACGCATTTTATCGGAAAAAGTAAAAGTTTTGAAAATCTGGTGGAAGGAAAATCCATCTGCCTGGTAGAAAATGGAGAATTCTCCATTAAAAACTTTCAAAAAGAAAACCTTGGGAGTGACGAATTCTTTGCAGAGCTGAGACTAAAGGGAATTTCGCAACTTGGCCAAATTGAAATGGCTATAGAAGAAATATCAGGAGAGATCAGCGTATTTTTTTTAGAAGATGAATTTGTAAGATATGGACTTCCTATTATGCCAGGCTCATTACATAATCCGTTACGATATATTCGTGAGGAAAGACATTACTCTTGTATATTCTGTGGGTATACTGAACATAAAAGAGAGGGTAATGCCGGACGCTGCCCGAAATGCCAAAAAGAAGAATGGGTAGCATCCAGCAATAAAAGACGTGTCACCTGACCTTTGACTATCCTAATCCTCAACATATTTATTTCTCGCTGCTTTCAATCCAAAATACAGCATCAGTATTACCGCACAGCTTAACAAATAGAATGAACTGTTCCAGGAAGTATCCCAATCATGCAGTTTTCCAAACAATGGAGGCCCGAACGCTGCAATCAGATATCCTACAGACTGAGCCATTCCTGATATCTTAACGGCATTGATACTGCTTTTCGTTCTTGTAGAAAAGAAAAGAATTGACAAACTGAAAGATAACCCATTAGAAATACCAATTATCACCGCATTCCCATAAATCCACTGAGATTTCAGGAAGACAAACATCAGAGTACTTCCAAACATCAGGGTACATATAAAAAGGATCATAAGTCTTTGGTCTTTCATTTTACTGGCAATAATCGGACAGCAGAATGTCACAGGAATCATGGTAATCTGAATGACAAAAAATACCCAGCCCGAACTTTCTCCCTGCATATGAAAGTCAGCAAGAAAGGAAGGAAGCCATGCTACCAGGCAATAATAAAATAAAGACTGCAATCCCATAAAAATACTGATATTCCATGCCTGGGCAGATTTGAACATATTAAAATCTGAAGTACTGAGCGCTGTTTTAGGTGGAGCCGGATTTCTTTTGTTAAATATGAATTCCAATGATAAAACAAGGAAACCCAATGCGGCAATCACCAGCCATATTCCCAGAGAGCCTTTCCATCCAAAACCTGTCAGTTCTCCTATTTTCACGCTGAATCCTGAAGCTAAAGCTGCTGTAAGATTCATAGATACCGCAAAAATTCCTGTCATAAGACCAATCTGCTTTGGAAAATTATTTTTAACGTATCCGGGAGTAACCACATTTCCAATGCATATTCCCAAACCAATGAAGATAGAACCCAAAAACAAAAGCCATAGAGATCCGGTGATTCGCAAGAATAATCCAAAACTTAGAATAATCAGAGAATACATAAGCAGTTTACTGATTCCAAACTTATTGGAAAATCTGCTCACCAGTACAGAACAGGCGGCAAACATAAACAGGGGAATAGAAGTAAGCAGACTCACCTGAAAATTATCCAGTTTCAAAGCCTCCCTTACTTCTCCAAGTACAGGAGCAACCGCCACAATCGGTGAACGGAGATTGCTGGAAATAAGTATAACTACCAGAACATTAATAATTAATAAAACATACGAAGCATTCTTTTTTACTTCATTCTTCATCATAATAAAAACTTTTGTACAAAATTAGCACAGTAATTTTGTTTAATTTTGCCAAAGTTTTAACCTAAAACGACATGAATGCTAATGACAGTATAAAAATAGATGAACTGAAAAAGCCTTATTTTGTATGGTTTGAAGAAAACTGGGTGCATGATAATGTTCTGCATCACCATCAGAAAGGGCAGCTCGTGTATGTAGAGAGTGGTTTCCAGTATATTACTATCGAAGAAAAAATCTATCTCCTCCCTCAAAATCATGCCGTATGGATCCCACCAAATGCAGTCCATAAAACCAATTCCCATTCTGAAAAGATCAAACTGATGATCATGTTTGCGGAGATCAGTATCCAAGAATCTTTTTATCAAGAAGTGAAGGTATTTTCTGTTCCTCCGGTTTTAAAGGAAATGATAAAATATGCAGAGAAATGGTCTAAGCTGATGACTCCGGATCATCATGAAAGCTTGTTTCTGAAAGCATTGTTCAACGAACTTCCACGGTTTGTAGAACATTCCCTGACTCTTCATATCAGTCTTCCCAAAGATAAACGCCTTGCTAAAGTCATAGAACATCTCCACAGTCATTACCGAAATGAGATCAAAATGGAAGACCTGAGTGATACAGCACTTTTATCTTTCCGTACTCTGGAGCGTATTTTCAAAAAAGAAACAGGTCTTACTTTAAGCAAATATCAGCAAATGCTTCGTATCATCAAGAGTCTGGAATATTTGAGTTCCGGAAATCTTACCATTTCAGAAACAGCTTATGAAGTAGGGTACAAGAGTGTTCAGGCTTATACCAGAAGTTTTTATTCTGTGATGAAATTCAGGCCCACTGATTTTATTAAAACCATTCAATAGTTTTTTTAATCTTTATGAAAACAGTTTGAAATTATTAAAAAAGGGGAGTTATTAACATTATAAAACTTCGTACATTCCTTTAAAGAAAAGCAATCAACTGAATTAAATAAGAAAATATTTCACATTTCGCCCGTTTTTTTCACTTCATTAGTCAATATTCAATTATGATATTGTTGAAAATAAAAAGGTCTCCACGGATGGAGACCTTAAAAAAACACAAATGATGAAAAAAAATTATTTCGATTCACAAATATAAACAAAAATCATGTTATGCAAAACACTATAAGTTTATTTTTTTTAAAAATTATTGATTTTTCCTAAAAGTAATTATTTCCTAAATCTTCCTTGTTTTCTTTGAGATTCCGAAATCAGCAATATATAAACCTCTCCTGATAAAGATAATTCGCCATTTGAAGAATTGTACGCATGTTTTTTAAGCAAAATAAAGAAATTTCAAAAAGTGAATTATTATCAGTATACGACTTTATAAAGGTAATAATTAAACACACGCTTAACTATTTTGTGATCCTACTCATAAATTCTGAAAGTTTTTTGTACTACTTTGGATAAAAACCTGTCATATGAGTCCAAAGATATTTAAAGGAGTTCCTGCACAAAAGTTCGGTGGCTTCCATGATACGGAAAGCAGAAAAGTTTTTGACCAGGATCTGATTCCGAAAAAGTTTAACCTATTAAAAGAAAGATTCTTTTCAGTTAATAATTGGGAAAATTATACCGGAAAAGCTTTCGCTGCATTTAAATTATATGATTTTAATGGGAATCCTGCAGACCGAGAACCTCAAAAAGGAGATTTTATCAGGATTGATATTCCTGGTCCGGGAGAACCTGAGGCTAAAGGGTATGATTGGGTAAAAATAACAGATATCTGCTTCTATCAGGACAGTTTTTCTGAAAGTATATCAATCACATGCAGACCTTCGATAAATCCTCAAAATAAAAAAAGTCGTCATATTGCCCATTTTTATAGTTCTGCAGCCAGCTCAACTTTTATGATATCCCGCAATATAGCTTATTTAAAAGCAGCCGTATACGGACGAAATGAAAGACCCAACTGGAACGCAAAACTTCCGGATGTCATCAGAAATCTTGCTACTGCTATAGGCGGAATGCTGGGAATTGCAAAAATACAGTGGAAACAACTTACGGATAGTTTTCTGGATTTTGATTAATGCCGTTCTTCCTTTTTTGATCTAAGTCAAAGTTTTTTATCTGTTGTACCGGGACCTTTGCACCCGAATATTTTAAACAAATTTATGAGTACAACATTAAAAAAAGGACAGACTATTAATTTCTATCAGGCAACGGCTCCTATTATCATTTCGGTATTTTCAGTTTACCTTACCATAGGAATTGCGTTGGGAGTACTTCCCAGGTTTGTTCAGAACACGTTGGGTTTTGACAGCATTATTGTAGGACTTGTGATTGGTCTGCAATCATTGTCAACACTTTTAACCCGTGCCTATTCCGGAAAAATCACAGATACCAGAGGTGCTAAGAAAAGTAAAATGTCCGGCGTAATACTGGCTGTTATTGCAGGAATTGCTTATGTCCTGGCGGTATTATTTCAGACTCAACCGATTCTGGCACTTGCTTTTCTCTTATTGGCAAGAATTATTCATGGGATTGGTGAAAGTTTTCTCGTTACAGGAGCATTAACGTGGGGAATAGGTCTTGCAGGACATTCCAGTTCGGGAAAAGTAATGACCTGGAATGGTATTGCCATGTATGCGGGAATTGCAATCGGAGCTCCCATCAGTATCTGGTTAAGTAAAGAATACAATATTTTTCCTGCTTTTCTTCTTATTGCCTTACTTCCGCTGGTAAGCTGGCTTTCCACGGCAAAACTTCCTTCTATTCCCGTAGATAAAGATCATGTAAGAATGCCTTTCTACAAAGTAATTGGTACCATATCGGGTCAGGGTCTGAGCCTTGCTTTTTCATCAATGGCTTTTGGATGTATTGCTTCTTTTATTGCCTTGTTTTTCTCTCAAAAAAATTGGGGTGATGCTTCTCTTGCCTTTATGATCTTCGGAGCATGTTATGTGCTGACCAGAATTTTATTTGCTTCTTTTCCGGATAAATACGGAGGATTTACAATAGCCTTGATCTCTCTGATTATCGAAGTGGCAGGACAAATGCTGATCTGGACCTCTGCCTCCAAAACATTGGCTATTATCGGATGTGGATTGACGGGAGTAGGATTTTCATTGGTCTTTCCTGCATTGGGAGTTCTTGCCATTCAACAAGTAAAGCCCCAGATGAGAGGAACAGCACTAGGAGCCTATGTCGCATTTGTTGACCTTTCATTAGGATTGGCAGGTCCTATAGCAGGATTAATTGCCGGGTGGTTTGATTATCAGACTGTATACCTGTTCGGAGGAATCAGCTGTGTCATTGCAATGATTATTTTACTATTTAACAAAAAATAAAAATGGAATATTCCCTAATATATCAAGTAAAAGAAACGAAAAAAATACGTTCTGTATTTACCGTTAAAAAGAAACTCTTTATTACACCGCATTTAATCCGTGTCATATTTAATATTGATAAAAAACAGACTGAACTATTGGCTAACGTTAAGTCAGGATCTAATAATAAAATATTTATACCCGCTGAAGAAGAAAACGTAGCTCTCATCAGAACGTATACCAACAGAAAAATTGACCTTGAAGAAAAGGAACTGAGCATTGATTTTGTAGCTCATGGTGACAACGGACCAGCTTCTGCATGGGCATTGAAGGCCAATCCAGGTGATGTATTGGAAATAGGAATGAAAGAAAGCACAAAACCTTTAATTCCGGATGCTGATTTTTATCTGATGGCAGGAGACGCAACGGCTCTGCCTGTGATTTGTGCCATCGCAGAACAGTTTCCTTCCTACGTAAGAGCAAAAATAATATTGGAAGTGGCAGGTAAAGAGGACGAACTGATCTTATGTTCGGCAGCAGATTTATCTGTAGAATGGCTGCACAATCCTCATCCTGAGCAGGGAAGCATGCTTGCCGAAGTGGTGAAATCTGTTCAGTTTCCATCAGGTGTATTGAAAGAATATGTTTACATCGCTGCAGAATATACTACTGTACATGAGCTTCGCACCTATTTTAAAACAAACCTGAAATGGGACACCCAAGCCCTATACGCCTGTTCCTATTGGAGAGCAGGGCAACCGGAAGGAAAAACTTCTGAAAGCACTTAAGAAGCAGGAATAGCAATAAGTTTTTAACATATTTATTGCTACATTTGCAGTGACTGATTTAAATAAATGGAAGACGTATTAGTTTCATATATTAAAAGCAAAATATCAATAACAGATGAAGAATTGAAAGTTATTCTTTCTTATTTCAAACCTGTCAAATTAAAAAAGAACGAGCTTCTCGTTACCAATGTTCATTCTCCCAAAAAAACATTCTTTGTTGTAAAAGGCTGTTTAAGGATATTTTACATTAATAAGGAAGGGCAGGATTCTACAAGATATTTTGCTTTTGAAAATCAGTTCGCTACAGCACTTCATACCTTTATTACTTCGGAACCTTCTGATGAACTTCTTCAGGCAGTAGAAGATTCAGAGGTCTATTATATTACCCATCAGGATTTTTATCATTTATTGGACATTATTCCTCAATGGGAAAAATTTTACAGAATTTATATTGAAATTGCCTGTATTGCCAACACTAAAAGGCTGATGTCTTTTATGGTGCAGGATGCTCTTGAAAAATACAAACAGTTACTGGAAGAAAATCCGATTATTGTACGCCGGCTTTCCAACAAACTGGTGGCTTCCTATCTTAATATCTCACAGGAGACACTGAGCAGACTGAAGTCAAGGCTTTGATTTTTTGTTTGATAAACCTAACATTTTTACGAAGAGTTATTATTTATTTAAACTGCTTTTAAACTGGCTAAAATTCTCAAAAAATTAATACTAAAGCCCATTCAGAAAAAATTTAAGCCCTATATTTGCACTCATGTTAAAATGGTTCTCCATATTATGTTCAATGATGTATGTGCTGGCTACCACCAATGCGGGGGAAGTACTTAAAGTGCCTATGTTTGTGGAACATTTCATGGAATACCATGGAAGCTTTTCAGAATTTGTAATGGAGCACTATGATAACCACAAAGAGGATTCAGACTGGGATACCGATCAGAAACTGCCGTTTATCAATCCTCCTATCGTACTTACCGTACACGCACAGCTTCCGGAGCTTTCATTCGAAATAAAAAAACCTAAGGAAATTACTGTTTCAAAGAAAAGCAGTATTTACAAGGAAAAAGACTTTTCCAACCAATACCTTTCTCAGATTTTCCAGCCACCGCGGCTTTCTTAATCGACTTCACATTGAAAATTAATGCTTTATATTCTTATCTAAAGCAGTGAATTTTTGTTACATATCAATTAATTCGTAATGCATTGTATTGATGCTTAAGCCTTAACCAAAGAAGTTACAAATGCATGTTTTGATACTTTAAGTTTTGGGAGCATTTCAGCTTTTATAAAGCATTCCGAATTACCATTAATCGTTTTTTCCATGTTAAATAAAATTATTGAGTTTTCTGTAAAGAATAAACTCATCATTGCTCTGTTTACTGTGGCTCTCATCCTCTTTGGAGTCTATGAAACCACTAAACTTCCTATTGATGCCCAGCCGGACATCACCAATAATCAGGTTCAGATCATTACTACTGCTCCTTCATATGGTGCAGCAGATATAGAACGTCTTGTTACGTTTCCTATCGAACAGGCTACCAGCAATATCAGCGGAATTACAGAGCTGAGAAGTTTCTCCCGTTTCGGACTTTCATTAGTGACGGTAGTTTTTGATGATCAGACGGATGTGTATTGGGCGCGTCAACAGGTTCAGGAACGGCTGCAGCTTGTTCAGGACAATATCCCTGCCGGAATCGGTAAACCGGAATTAGGACCTATTTCAACAGGGTTGGGAGAGATTTTCCAATATGTGGTAAGAGCCAAAAAAGGATACGAAAATGTATATGACGAAACAGAACTGAGAACCATTCAGGATTGGGTGGTCAGAAGACAGCTTTTGGGAACAAAAGGTGTGGCAGATGTAAGCAGTTTCGGAGGAAAACTGAAACAGTATGAAATTGCCATTAATCCTAATAAATTACAGGCATTTAACATCAACATCAATGATGTTTTTGCAGCACTGGAAAAGAATAACCAGAATACCGGAGGTGCATATATTGAAAAGAAAGAAACCGTTCTGTTTATCCGCAGCGAAGGACTTGTGGGAAGTACGGAAGATATTGGAAGCATTCAGGTAGCGGAAACTAAAGAAGGAATTCCTGTGCATATTAAAGATGTAGCGTCTGTCAAGATCGGTTATGCGACAAGGTATGGTGCTATGACCTATAATGACACCGGAGAAGTATCCGGAGCAATTGTTCTGATGCTGAAAGGAGAAAATGCCAATGTCGTTATCGGAAATATTAAACAAAGACTGGAGAAAATCCAGGAATCATTACCGGAAGGAGTGGTGATTGAGCCTTTCCTTGATCGCGCTAAAATGGTGAATAATACCATTAGTACTGTAAAAACAAACCTGATGGAAGGGGCTTTGATCGTTGTTTTCATTCTGGTATTATTTTTAGGAAATTTTAGAGCAGGATTACTGGTGGCTTCCGTTATTCCTTTGGCCATGCTTTTCGCCATTATCATGATGAATATTTTCGGGGTTGGAGGAAATCTGATGAGTCTTGGAGCGCTGGATTTCGGTCTTATTGTAGATGGTGCTGTCATTATTGTGGAAGCCGTGCTGCATCAGCTTGCTCATAAAAAGCACTTTGGGAAAGACAATATGCTCACCAAAAAAGAAATGGATGATCAGGTTTCAGGCTCTGCGACCAAAATGGTTAACAGTGCAGTTTTCGGACAGATTATTATCTTAATTGTATATCTTCCGATTTTTACCCTGCAGGGAATTGAAGGAAAAATGTTTAAGCCTATGGCTCAAACTGTTGCCTTTGCCCTGATCGGAGCATTTATTCTTTCCCTGACTTATATTCCGATGATGAGTTCTCTGGTATTAAGCAGAAAGAAAAAAGAAAAAGAAAACATCTCGGACCGCGTCATGGGTAAAGTGGAAACCGGACATCAGCAATTACTGATGAAAGCTCTTAAATTCAGAAAAACTATCATCATTGGTGTGCTAATCCTGTTTGCAGGTGCTGTTTTTATCCTTTCCAGAATGGGTGGAGAATTTATACCATCTTTGGAGGAAGGCGACTTTGCTGTCGAAATGAGAATTCTTCAGGGAAGTAATATCAATGAAACCAAGAAAGCCACTACACAGGCGGCGCATATTCTTTTAACACAGTTTCCTGAAGTAGAAAAAGTAGTCATGAAAATTGGAAGTGCAGAAATTCCCACGGAACCAATGGCAATGGATTCCGGAGATATGATCGTCGTTTTAAAGCCTAAAAAGGAATGGACCTCTGCAACGACATTTTCTGAGCTTTCTGACAAAATGAGCAAAGCTTTAAGCATTATTCCGGGGCTGACAACCAGTTTTCAATTTCCTGTACAGATGCGTTTCAATGAGCTGATGACCGGAGCAAGGCAGGATGTAGTCTGCAAGATTTATGGTGAAGACCTGGACAGCCTTGCCGCCTATGCAAAAAAGCTGGGAAGCATCATCAACACCGTAAAAGGTGCTCAGGATCTATATATCGAACCAGTAGTAGGTGCTCCGCAGGTTGTGATTGATTATAACCGTTCGGAACTTTCCCGATACAATATTTCAGTGGCGGACATCAACAGGGTAATTAATATGGCTTTTGCAGGGCAGACCGCAGGTGCTTTGTATGAAGGCGAGAAAAAGTTTGATATCGTTGTCCGCATGGATAATGAACATAAAAAAGATATTACCAGCATTCAGAATCTTTTGGTTCCAACTTCTTCAGGAGAACAGATTCCTTTGTCACAATTGGCTAAAGTAGAGCTTAAAAACAGTCCGAACCAGATTCAGCGGGAAGATACTAAAAGAAGGATTATTGTAGGTTTTAATGTGAGAGGAAGAGATGTCCAGAGTATTGTTGAAGAACTTCAGCAAAAAGCAGATAAAAACCTGAAACTATCACCAGGATACACTGTTTCTTATGGAGGTGCTTTTGAAAACTTAAATGAAGCCAAAGCCAGACTGGGAATCGCAGTTCCTATTTCGTTAGTAATGATTTTCCTGCTCTTATTCTTTGCTTTCGGTTCTGTAAAACACAGCTTGTTAATCTATACTGCTATTCCATTATCTGCGATAGGAGGGGTGTATTTTCTGGCATTGAGAGGAATGCCTTTCAGCATCAGTGCAGGTGTAGGATTCATTGCATTATTTGGAGTTGCCGTACTTAATGGAATTGTTTTGATATCAGAATTTAATCGATTGAAAAAGAATGGAATAGCCAACACCAGCAGAATTGTACTCATAGGCACAAAAATCAGGCTTCGCCCGGTCTTAATGACGGCTTTTGTGGCTTCTCTCGGATTCCTTCCCATGGCCATCAGCAACGGTGCAGGAGCAGAAGTACAGAGACCTCTGGCAACGGTGGTGATCGGAGGATTAATGCTTGCCACTCTTTTAACCTTGTTTGTCCTTCCAATTTTATACGTCCTCTTTGAACATATTAATAAAGATAAAATGAAATTCTCAAAAAAAACCAACTATAAAAAACTGTCTGTTTTCCTGTTGTTAATATCCTTTGGAACTTATCAGGCTCAGGAAAATATTACCTATGATCAGGCTTTGGAAAAAGCATACCAGCAGAATGGTACTCTTAAAAATTCAAAATTAGTCTCAGAGTATCAGGAAAAACTGAAATCCAGTTATCTGGATATTCCACAAACGGAAATTACCGGAGGATTTGGCCAGATTCAGGGAGAGGAAACGGATAATTCATTCGGAATCACTCAAAGATTCAGTTTTCCAACGGTGTATTCAAAAAGAAAACAAATGCTGGATGCCGAATGGTCTGCCAGTGTCATCAATCAGAATCTGACCAGGGCACAGCTTACCAAAGAAGTAACAAGTGTTTTCTACAGGATACTGGTGCTTCAGGAGAAGAAAAAAGTGCTGGAATACATCAGCCAGCTTTACAATAATTTTGCAGATAAAGCCGGATTAAGATTAAAAAAAGGGGAAGCCAATATTCTGGAGGAATCCACCGCAGAAATCCAGAAAGAACAGATCAAAGTACAGTTGAATACGTTAGAAAACGACGTGAATATTGCAAAACTTCAGCTTCAGTTATTACTTCAGTCAGAGGTTCCGTACCAACCAGTTGCCGATCGTCCCACGGTGAATATCGGACTTCAGATTTCAGAAGAAATGGTACAACAGCACCCTGAGCTTCAATATCTGCAGCAGCAGATCAAAGTAGGAGAGGCAGAAGTACAGCTTGAAAAAAGCAGGCTGCTTCCGGATCTTCTTATAGGATACACCAATCAAAGTATGAAAAACATCAATAATAATCGGTTCAATTCGGTTCAGATAGGAGTAGGAATTCCACTGTTCACCAAAGGACAGAGAGCTTTGGCAAAGGCAGCACAGGCAAAAATAGCCATCTCCGAAAATCAGTACCAGAGAAAAGAAATTGAACTTAAAAACAGATTGAAACAACAGTTGACTACCTATATGAACCAACAGCAGATCATTGAAAATTATGAACAAAAACAGCTTCCAAAATCCGAAACTATTCTAAAAACGGCTCAGAAACAGATGGAGGTAGGAGAAATAGATTATCTGGACTGGGTAATCCTGGTGAATCAGGCCGTAAAAACCAAAGCAGATTATATTGATCAGCTTGAAAAACTGAATCAGATCGGAGCGGAACTTCAATTCTTAATTTCAAAATAATATCAACATGCATTTCAAGAATATATCCCTATACAGCTTGGTTTTCATCCTTACTTTATCTTCATGTTCTAGAAAAAATGAGGAGGAAAAAGCGGTGTATGAAAACACGAAATTTTCTAAGAACGACAAAAACTCCGTTCATCTTACAGAAAAACAGATTCAGTCTGTAGGATTAACTACAACCAGTATTCAGAACAGGAATATGGAAAAACTGGTGAGATTAAACGGAAAGGCAGAAATTGCACCATCGCATATCAGTTTAGTTTCCAGTATTATGGGTGGACATATCAAATCGATCAATGTCATTAATGGAAGTCATTTCAGCAAAGGACAAGTGCTTGCAGTAGTGGAAGACCCTCAGTTTATACAATTGCAGCAGGATTATCTGGTGACCAAAGCTCAGCTCGAAGCGGCAAGACTGAATTTCAACCGTCAGAAAGATTTGAATACAAGCAAAGCCAGCAGTGACAAAACCCTACAGACTGCTCAGGCAGATTATTCTACTTTGAATGCTACTTTAAAAGGACTTGAGGAAAAACTGAGAATCATCGGAATTAATGCCAAAGGTCTGACTACCGGAAATATCAGAAGTAAAATCAACATTTATGCTCCTTTTACAGGTTTTGTAAGTAAAATTCTTGTGAATAACGGGCAGTATATCAACCCGGCAGATACATTATTTGAGCTGATTAATCCAGCTGGATTACTTTTAGAATTAAAGGTTTTTGAAAATGATGTGAATGATGTAAAAGTGGGGCAGGAAATTCTGGTGTACAACAATCAGAATCCGGATGTGAAATCAAATGCTAAAATTGTCAGCGTAGTTCCCAGTATTGAAAACGGAGGTTCTGCAACGGCAATTGCCAGATTATCTTCTGTGAATACTGAATTTGTAAAAGGAATGTACATGAATGCCGAAGTGAATATCAGCAGTCGTTATACAATGGGACTTCCTAACGAGGCTGTAGTGTCTTTTGAAAATAAAAATTATGTTTTTGAAGATCTTGGAAAATCCAATTACAAAATGATTCCAGTGGTCACCGGAATTGCTGACGATCAGTTTACGGAGATTGTAAAAGCAGATGCTTTAAAGGATAAGAAAATTATACAGAAAGGAGCCTACAGCCTTCTGATGATGCTTAAAAACAAAGCAGAATAATTAAAGTGAAATCATAAAAGTCACAAAAGCTTTTGTGACTTTTGCGGTTAGAATAAAACAGACAAGAAGAAAAGATCAGTTATTCAGCTGATCTTTTTTATTTTAAACAATTCAAAAAAATGACATTTGACATGTTTTCAATAATTAAAATACTATTTGACGCATAATTCATTTTAAAATAATATTTTTAAGAAGTGAATAGTTGTAAAGGATTTCTAGATAAATAATTAAAAAAATTTTATCAAAACTTTATGACACAAAAACCTTTGCACAATTTCCATATTCCGGTAATGGGACTGGCTTACACCATAGACAGCCCGATTCGTGTTGCCCAGTATGGAATTTCTTCCGTCATCTCTATTATTGATGATGAAATCCTGGAAAAAATGAAGAACTTTTACAATAAAAAGTTCAATCTCAACTATTTCGGGATCTCAGCAAAAACAGAAGATTACAGAGCAAAAAGAGTTACCGCTTATCTGGATATGGTAGATGATATCGTGAATGAAAAATTTGAATCTTTCAAACAGGAAATCAGCAAAAACAAGGAAGCTTTGAAGGAATTCATGGCTATGCTTCCGAATACTTCAGATCTAAAAAACAGCCTTCAAAACCTTGTCAATCAAAAAGATAACTGGAGTTCCAATATCAAAAACTTTATCGAATCGAATTTAAAACCGGGAAGTATTGATGTCAATATCATGACGAAAGTAGATAAAGACAACTATCAGAATAATGAACAGCTTCCTGTAATGTATAACGATGCGCATGCTTCACTGCGTGGATTTGCCAAAAGTAAGCTATCATCATCAATGGTTCTTTCTGCAGGCATGAATCCCCGTTTGTACAGCTACATGGAAGAGTTTGAAGATTTTTTCCCGGACGAACACGGAAACATTAAAAAGAAAATTATCCTTAAAGTAAGCGATTTCCGTTCGGCTATGATTCAGGGAAATTTTCTGGCTAAAAAAGGATTATGGGTTTCAGAATACAGAATAGAATCCGGACTGAATTGCGGAGGCCATGCATTTGCTACTGAAGGAATGCTTCTCGGGCCTATCATGGAGGAATTCAAGCAGAAAAAAAACGATCTGATCCAATCAGCTCACGCCTTAATGACAGCTGCTTTGGAACAAAAAGGGAAGCATGTAGTTTCCGAACCTTTAGAAATGAAAATTACCGTTCAGGGTGGAGTAGGAACTTCTGAAGAACATGAGTTTTTATTGGCTAATTATAATGTAGACAGCGTAGGATGGGGTTCTCCGTTTCTACTGGTACCCGAAGCAACATCGGTAGATGCAGAAACCAGGAATTTACTTGTACAATCAAAAGAGCAGGATTTCTATCTGAGCAATATTTCGCCATTGGGAGTACCTTTCAATACTGTAAAAGGTACATCTAATGAAGTATTGAAGTTTGAAAAAGAAGCAAAAGGGAAATATGGAAGTTCTTGTCCTAAAAAACTTCTCGCACTAAGCAAAGAATTTTCTCCGGAAGGAACCTGCACCGCTTCCAGAAAGTTTCAGGATATCAAACTGAAAGAGCTTTACGAAAATAAAGATACATTCACTGAAAAAGAATTCAATAAAAGAAAATCCGAAATTACCGATAAAGCCTGCCTTTGTGTAGGACTTGTGAATGCAGCATACATGGAACAGAACCTTGAAATCAAAGGTGAAAAGCAAGGCGTTGTGATATGTCCGGGACCTAACATTGCCTTTTTTGATAAAGAAGTTTCTCTTTCGGAAATGGTAAAACATATCTACGGAAATACCAATATCCTTTCAGATAACCAACGTCCGAATATGTTTATTAATGAATTAAAAATGTATGTGGATTATCTGAGAAAGGAAATCACCGAATCCACTGCACAGATTACCCATTCGCACACAAAAAAATGGAATGCTTTCAGGAAAAATGTTCTTGAGGGTATCGAATATTATCATGAGCTTTTTAAAGCATCACCATTCTTCAGCAACGGTTTGTCAACCATTCATCATCAGTTACAGGAATATAAACTTCAGCTTATCGCTATTGAAATTCCTCAGGTTGAAAAATAACCGTATTTTTAATTGATAGATAATAAAAACAGCTTTTACATCGCTGTTTTTATTTTTTTTGTCACTAAGGAATTCACATGTATTTTTGTTAGAAGCGGCAAAGGTCTAAGAACATTTCAACTTTAATCAATGTAAGATTTTCAGAAAGAGATATAAAAATAAATAGTATTCAATTGTATCGGAGATAAAATTTTTGCGTCTTAAAACAGTTAGCTTTTAAATTATTTGCGCCTTTGCGCTTTTCCAACACATTCAAGTAATAAAAAAACTTAGGAAACATCAGCATTCCCATTTATAATAACTATGGCTGGAATGGTCATTTTGAATATTTTCCGGACTTAATATTCCCTACCTTAGAGGTCACTTAGTAAAATTATTTTTATGGAAAAAAGAAAAATCAAAAACACCGATTTAACGATTGCACCCATCAACTTCGGAGGAAATGTTTTTGGATGGACATTGGACGAGAAACAGTCTTTTGATATACTGGACCGCTTTGCTGAAGCAGGATTCAATTTTATAGATACTGCAGATACCTATTCATGGTGGGTAAATGGAAAAGGCGGACAGTCTGAAGAGATCATCGGAAAATGGATGAAGAGCAGATCTAACCGTAATGATATCGTTTTAGCTACGAAAGTAGGCTCAGAAACGAAAGAACATGGCTATGATATCAGCAAAAAACATATTCTTAAATCTGTAGATGAGTCTCTGCAAAGACTTCAGACGGATCATATTGATCTCTATTATACACACTTTGATGACAATACTACTCCTGTAGAAGAAACTCTTTCTGCTTATGATGAGATCATTAAGGCTGGGAAAGTACGTTATATTGCGGCTTCCAACTTATCTCCGGAACGTTTGAAAGCATCATTTGAAGCTGCAGAAAAGAATAGCCTTCCTAAATATGTTGCGTTACAGCCTCATTACAATTTAATGGAAAGAGAAGGATTTGAGCAAAATTATGCTCCTCTGGCAGAGCAGTTTGATTTAAGTGTATTTCCTTATTGGTCTTTGGCAGCAGGTTTTTTAACGGGTAAATACCGTGATGAAGCAGATCTTTCAAAAAGTGCTAGAGGAGAGGGCGTAAGAAAATACTTAAATCCTAAAGGACTGGAAGTATTAAAAGCGCTGGATCAGGTAAGTGCAAAGCATCATACAACGCAGGGAACCGTTTCTCTGGCATGGCTGTTATCTAATCCTCTGATTACAGCACCCATTGTAAGTGCTACCAGTGCTTCCCAGCTTGAAACGGTCTTCAATGCACCAAAACTTGTTCTGGATCAGGAAGATATTGAGCTGTTGAATAAGGCGAGCAACTAAATTTTTCAACTTTCATTACAGATTAAAAATTAAATCCGTTCATTGCTGAACGGATTTTTTATGATTCAATGGCGAAAACCACCCCGTCAAAAATTCTTTGAATTTTCGCCACCCTTCCGGAGGAGGGGAATGGAGTTCTTCAGTTGTGATATTCTTCTCTCAATATTAATCGGAATATTCCTTCAGAAGCTGTCTGTAGCTCATTAATATTGAGGATTTTGAGATAAAACCGATGAAATCATTGGTATCACTTACTACAGGGAGATTCCATACACCTGTATCATCAAAGGTCTGAAGAATATCCAGGGGTTTATTTTCACGGTGAAGAACGGCAGGCGGTGCTTTCATGATCTGGGTAACCGTCTGGGACGTTTCGATTTCTTTGTTAAAAAGATAGGGCCTAATGTCATCCAGCGTCAGAACTCCTTTGAGCTTTCTGTTCTCATCCACAACGGCGAAAATATTTTTATTACCATTCTTTACCATTTCAAACAGTTCTGTAACAGAAGCATTCTGATTGATCGTTTGCGAATATTTATCAATAAAGTCTTCGGTTCTTAAAGCAAACAGAAGGTTTTTGTCATGTTTATTTGTGAATATTTTTCCTTCATCTGCCAATGATTTCAGTTCAGGAGAAATCGGGGAAAACCACTTTGCAATGAGATAGGATATGATGGAAACTATCATCAGAGGAATAAACAAATCATATCCGAAACTTGATTCTGCGATCAGAAAAATAGCGGTAAGAGGAGCATACAGAACTCCACTCATAGCACCAGCCATACCTACGAGGACAAGATTAGTCATCGGAACATCTGTAAAACCAATATGCTGACAAATTAATGCAAATAAGTAGCCTAAAGTTCCTCCTGCAAAAAGAGAAGGAGCAAAGTTACCTCCATTTCCACCACTGAATATCGTAAATGAGGTGGCAAAGGCCTTTAAAAGCAATACCAGAACCAAAAATATGATAATGGTCCAGTCTCCGATCTCAAAATACCTGAAAAAACTATTTTCAATAATAGAGTAGGTATTTCCATTGGTGAAAGCTTTTACTGTTTCATATCCTTCCCCGAACAAAGGAGGAAAAAGTACGCATAACAGGGAAAGTACAGCTCCTCCGAACATCGCTTTACGCATTCTTGAAAGCTGAAGACCTTTTATAAAATGTTCTACTTTCTGAGAAATAATCACAAAATAGCGGGCATACAATCCTGTAACAATCCCTAAAATAAGATAATACGGAACATTTTTATAGTTGAAAGGGTCTCTGGTATAAAATCTGAAAAGAACATCTTCCTGAAGCAAAATCCTTGATAAAAGACTTCCGCAGACCGCAGCAACGACCAACGGAATGAAATCGGTAAAAACCACTCCGGTTAAAAGAATTTCAAAGGCAAACATAATCCCCGCAATAGGAGCATTGAAAGCAGACGCAATCCCGGCAGTAGCTCCTGCAGCAAGCAATAAAGTACGTTCTTTATAGCTCAGTCTGTACGTTTGGGCATAGTTTGAACCAATAGCGGCTCCGGTAACGGCAATAGGACTTTCCAATCCTGCAGAACCTCCCAATCCTACGGTAACAGCACTTTGTATCACCTGAGAATACATTTTAACGGAAGCTACGATACTGGAATTCTGTGCAATTTCGTATAAAATAGCTCCAATACCTTTACGATCCTGACCTTTAAACAAAGTTAAAACGATCATCGTTGTCAGAACAATTCCTAAAAAAGGAAAAACAATATAGAATAAAATCTGATATTCAAAATGAACTTTATTGGTAATGAAATAATGGATATTATGCACCAGTGTTTTCAGGATAACTCCCGCAAGACCAGCTGTGCAGCCCACAAGAATTCCGGAAAGAACAAGAAATTGGTTTCTGCTCAGCCTGTTGTTCAGCCAATGCAGAATAAGCTCATAACTGCGTGCTTTTTCCAGTCCGTATTTCTGGAAATCTCTTTTAAATTTAAGGAAACTGAGGTACTTTTTTTTGTTGTGAATTTTCACCTTGGAAATATTTTAACTATCATCAGATTGATACAGTTCTGTAAATTTATGAAATATATCACAAAAAATATAGTAAAGAGACTTTTTCAAAATATATCAATGAAAGTTTATTTCTATCAATCTTATCTTATTTCTTTAGATTTCCCGGAAAAAATGAACCCAACAGCCAGTGCTCCAAGGATTGCTGCACCTGCCAGAATTAATGGTTTCTTAGGAATAGAAAATAGCGTTTTCCCGTCAATTCTCATACTTCCTGTAGAAGGGTTCTGTACATTTCCTCCGGTATTTTCATCTTTATTGGCTTTTCTCATTAACATTCTCACCCCAGTGGAAGATGCATAACGAATTATTCCAGGAAACAATTCATACAAATTTTTAAAAACTACTGCTGACCAGTCGGGATAAGAAGCTTCAATTGGATTTTTGGCTGTTTTTACAATTGAAGCTGCCAGTTTACGAGGATCAAACGCAGGAGGAGGTGTGCTGAGTTTTATCCCTGAATAATTGGCAGCATGTTCTATTCCTGATGATTTCTGAAAACCGGGATAAAGCGCACAGATATGTATATCAGGAAAGTCTGAAACTTCACCCTGCAAAGTTTCTACCATTCCGCGCAAACCAAATTTCGAGGCTGTATATGCTGTTCCATAAGGTGCCGGCATCCATCCGCCAATAGAAATATTATTCAGTAAGACTCCTTTTTTCTGTTTTTTGAAAACAGGAAGCACTGCATGTGCCGAATGCATATATCCCAAAAGGTTTGTTTTAACAATCTGATCACTGACATCAACTGGAATTTCCTCAAATTTACCAAATGCCAACACTCCCGCATTATTGACCCAATAATCAATTTTTCCGGTGAATTCAAGGGTTTCCTTGACAAGGTTCTGAACATCTTCTGCAACAGAAGTATCTGTAGGAACAGCAAGCACTGTTGCTCCCAGTTTTCTGCATAATTCTGCAGTCTCTGTAAGCGCTTTTTCTCCTCTTGCTGCCAGCACAAGATCAGCTCCCTGTTCTGCAAATGCCTCTGCCGTAGCCTTACCAATTCCGCTTGAAGCACCTGTGATAACGACTGTTTCTCCAAAAAATGGTGGTCTTCTTTGATTTTTCATAATATGATGGATTTAAGTGTTCTTATTTTTTTATCATGATCCGTTTTCTGTATTTCTTTTTGGAAAAAGTATAAGCCTGATGGATGGGTTATTGGTAATAAATAACCTGAACCAGTCCATCGCAAGTTGAAGTTTATTTTTAAACCCTACCAGCGGAATGATGTGGATGAAAAGCCAGGTAAGCCATGCTATAAAACCGTTAAAGGAATTTTTCGGAAGATCTACTACCGCATTGTATTTAGAAATAATGGCCATACTGCCTTTGTCATTATACCTGAATTGCTCCAGCACTTTTCCATCTTCTATCCGTTTAAAATTGGCAGCGAGGTTTTTACTTTGCTGAATGGCGACCTGAGCAAGTTGAGGATGTCCTTTAGGATATTTTTCTTCGGAAATCATCAGACAAATATCTCCCAACGCATAAATATTGGTAGTTCCGGTTACTTTATTATAGTCGTCCACCAGTATTCTTCTGCCTTTTCCAATGGTTTCTTCCGGTAATCCTGGGATTTCTTTTCCAATAACTCCTGAAGTCCAGATCAGGGTTTCCGTTTCAATAGAATTTCCGTCGCTCAGAATGACTTTACAGTCTTTATAATCTTTTACAGATACATTCAAAAGGATTTTCACGCCTAATTCTTTCAGTTTCTCATAGGCCGTTTTCTGGGCCAGCTGGCTCATAGGCGAAAGTAAAGTAGGTAAAGCATCAATAAGGTAAAGATTGGAAAGTCCCAGTTTGATTTCCGGATATTCTTTCTGGGCAATATATTTTCCCATTTCCGCCAACATTCCTGCGAGTTCTACTCCAGTTGGTCCTCCTCCTGCAATAACAATATTCTGAAGTTTTTCGGCTTCTTTAATATTTTTATTTCTGGCCGCTTCTTCCAGAGTCAGCAGAATATGATTCCTCAAATAGAGTGCTTCTTCTATATTTTTCATCGGAAGAGCACACTTTTTTACATTTTCCATTCCGAAAAAATTAGACTCTGTGCCCAATGCCAGTACCAGATAATCATAGCTGAGATTTCCGGTATCTGTTTCTATTGTCTTATTTTCCGGATGTACTCTGATCAGGCTTCCCATGTGAAATTTCACATTTTTATTATTTGAAAACAGTTTTCTGAAAGGATAGCTGATATTGGAAGCTTCTATAAACGAAGTAGCTACCTGATAGATAAGCGGCGGAAAAAAATGATAATTGTTTTTATCAACCAGCGTTATTCTGAACCTTTTATCATTCTGAAGAGACTTGATAAGATTAATACCCGCAAATCCTCCTCCTACGATTAGAATGTGCTTTTTCATAGTATGTGATTATTTGAAATGGTGTACTGAATTTCATTCAATAACAAGACCAAAAGAACGACAAAACAAATATTTAACATAATCTATAAATTGCCAAAACAGCCTTAATATCAGCTCTCATTAAGAATTTCAGGTTTCAACAGGTATTTTCTTTTTAACGTTTCATTCAGTGCCAGCACGATGTTTGTACTTTACTGATCATCCAACACTTTAAATATTTCATATATGAAATCACACATTTTAACCGAAAAGCACCAACTGGGAATAGGGGGTGTAGCAATAGGAACAGCTTTTGAAAATATTACAGATGAACAGGCTCATGAAATACTGCAGGCAGCCTGGGATATCGGAATCCGGTATTATGATACTTCTCCATGGTACGGATTGACCAAAAGTGAACGGAGATTTGGAAATTTCCTTAAAGATAAAGACAGGGATGACTTTATTTTCTCAACCAAAGTAGGAAGGCTTTTTCATCAGGTTCCTGAATCTGATGTTCCTCCAACCATGTGGAAAAAACCTCTTGATTACGACTTCTTGCATGATTATACAGCCGACGCCGTACAGAAATCTATTGAAGACAGCCTTCAAAGAACCGGATTGAGTCATATTGATATTGTTTATGTCCATGACCTTTCTGAAGATCAGGTAGGAGATCGTTATCCTTATTTTCTGAAGCAGGCGAGAAACGGTGCTTTTAAGATACTTTCTGAGCTTCGTGATCAAGGAGTAATAAAAGCCTGGGGAATGGGTGTTAATAAGATAGAACCTATTTTAGACTGTATCGAATCTGCTGATCCGGATATCTGTCTTTCGGCCACACAATATTCTATTCTTGAACATGAAGATGCTGTGGACCGCCTTCTTCCGACTGTTAAAAATGTTGGGGTAAAATTGGTTTCGGGAGCAGGGTACAATTCAGGCTATATAGCAGGAAGAGAACGTTATAATTATAAAGATGTAATTCCAAAAGGAATGTATGAAAAGCGGAAAAAAATGAGTTCTCTTGCTGAAAAATACAATATAAGCCTTATTGATGCCGCCCTTCATTTTGTACTGGCAGCCGACGAATTTGCTTCTATTATTCCTGGAGCCAGCCGGCCTGAGCAGGTGAAAGACAATCTGCAGGCTCTTAACACTACTATTCCTTCTGAATTCTGGAAAGAATTGAAAAATGAAGGACTGATCTATGAGAAGGCGCAGATTCCGGAGAGATAACATATTTTCATTTTTTATTCTTTAAATGATTTAAATTCAAAATTTCTTCTAAATTTAATGATAGTTTTATCGCATGAAAATTCTTATCATTGAAGACGAAGCAGCACTTGCTCAAAGTATTTCAGAATATATGTCCGGAGAAAATTACCTCTGTGAATCTGCAAGCACATTTGGTGAAGCTATGAGCAAAATAGAAACATTCGACTATGACTGTATTTTACTGGACATTATGCTGCCGGACGGAAATGGACTTGTCATTTTGGAAGAATTAAAAAAGCAACAGAAACAGGACGGAGTAATTATTATTTCCGCTAAAAATGCCCTTGATGATAAAATTGAAGGACTAAAACTGGGCGCTGACGATTATCTTACTAAGCCATTTCATCTTTCTGAACTTATGGCCAGAGTATATTCTATTATCCGTCGAAAACAGTTCAGTAGTTCCAATGTGGTAAAACAAAATGAGCTTCAAATCGATTTATGGGCCAAAACTGTGGCAGTGAATGATGAAGTGATTTCTCTGACAAAGAAAGAATTTGATCTTTTAATTTATTTTATTGGTAACAAAAATAAAGTCATCTCCAAAAGTACCCTTGCGGAACATCTTTCCGGGGATTTCGCAGATATGCTGGACAATCATGATTTTGTTTATGCTCATGTAAAAAATCTTAAGAAAAAGCTCTATGATGCAGGATGCGGGCATTATCTTAAAACGGTGTATGGAACGGGGTATAAGTGGGAAAGCTAGAGTAATTATGAATGATGAGTTATAAATGATGAATTATTATGAGTGAAAAGAAAAATGTGCTGAAAGATAAAAGTTTTGGTTTTGCTATAAGGATTATTAATCTTTATAAATATCTTACAGCCACTAAGAATGAATATGTTCTGAGTAAACAGCTCTTAAGAAGCGGAACAGCAGTAGGAGCCTTAGTAAGAGAATCACAAAATGCTGAAAGTAAAGCAGATTTTATTCATAAACTGGCTGTTGCTCAAAAAGAATGTGATGAATCTATTTACTGGATTGAGCTTTTGTTTCAGACAGATTATTTATCATCCACAGAATATGAAAGCATCAATAATGAAGCTACAGAAATATTAAAAATAATCCGAAGCATCATCATTACAACAAAAAATAAATCATAACTCATAATTTATAATTCATCATTATTGTGAAGCCTCTACTCACCAAAACTACCAAACCCTTTTTGATCTACGTACTTATTGTACTGATGATCAGTATCCCTGTCTATTATTTTGTGGTGGATACGATCTGGAAAAATGAGCTGGATGAGCATAATCAGATTATTGTAGAGAAAACGGCTTATGAATTCAATCAGTTACAACTTTCTGAAGAAGCATTGAACAAAAGCCTTGAATTATGGAATCATATTCAGCCCGAAACCAGTATTGAAAGAATTTCTCCCAGTCAGGTAAAACAGGACAGTATTTATACTTACGAAAAGCATCTGCCTTTTATTTCGGAACAGAAAAAAGAGCGTTACAGATGTCTTAAAAAAGTAATTTATATTCATGGCAAACCTTATCTTTTTACTATACAAACCAATATTGAGGAATCTCATGAAACCATAGCCGTTATTGCCCTAATTACCATCTTTTTTTTCGTAGTGATTGTTCTTGGACTTTTATATCTTAACAGAAAACTTTCATCGTCTGTCTGGAAGCCGTTCAGAAGTACACTGGATCAGCTGAAAACTTTCAATCTTAACAGCCAGAGTACGATAGAATTTCCAGCTTCTGATACTGCTGAATTTGAAGAACTCAATCAGTCTCTTTACAAACTCATAGAACGAAATGTTTCTACTTACAAAACCCAGAAAGAATTCACCGAAAATGCTTCCCATGAACTGCAGACTCCACTAGCTATTATTAAAAACAAACTGGACATTTTGCTTCAGGATCAAAACCTTACTGAAAAGCAATACCGCATTGCAGAAGATATGAACAGGGCGCTTACAAGAAGTTCCCGTATCAATAAAAACCTTTTGCTGCTTGCTAAAATTGATAATAACCAGTTCGACAGCTCGGAAATTATTTCGCTGGATCTTTTGCTTCACCAAAGCATTGATATTCTCAGAGAACATTTTGAGCAAAAAAATATTTCAGTTACAGAACACATCACAAATGAGGTACAGGTAAGAGGAAACAATATTCTGGCAGAAATATTAATCAACAATCTTTTAATCAATGCCATTCGTCATACAGCTGTAGGAGGCAGCATTTCCGTACAGCTTACCCATTCTGTTTTTGAGGTTTCCAATTCAGGGACTGAGAAACTGAATACAGATTTCTTATTCAAAAGATTTTCAAAACTTTCAACAGATAATAGCGGAAGCGGGCTAGGCTTATCTATCATTCAGGAAATCTGCAGGTTTCATAAGAGGTCTGTTAATTACAGGTTTGAAAATCAACACCATATTTTCTCTGTTAAATTATAGTTAAAAAAATCCCGGTTTCCCATAATTCTAAATTTCTTCTAAATCGGTTTGCACCTTTGTATTGAAAACATACTGAGGTATAAATTGTATTTAGAAAATGAAAACTGTAAACAAAGTTGCATCCGTAACCCTTCTATTCTGGCTCATGAAAATTGTTGCCACCACATTAGGAGAGACTTTAGGAGATTTTATTTCTATGACGCTTCATCTGGGCTACGTAGCAGGTAGTCTGATTACCTTGGTGTTCTTTGTCATCATTTTATCCGTGCAGCTTGGTGTGAAAAAATATATACCAGCCGTCTATTGGATGGTGATTATAGGAACAACCACTTTAGGAACGGAAATCTCTGACTGCATCGACAGAACTCTGAAAACCGGCTATCTGACTGGTAGTTTAATTCTACTTTCCGGGCTCTTGCTTTCTTTGTTTTTATGGTACAAAAAATATGGAAATCTTGAGGTTTATCCCATTTTTGAAAAGAATAAAGAACTGTATTACTGGACTGCCATTTTATTTTCCAACAGCCTGGGAACTGCTTTCGGAGATTTTCTGAGTGATAATTTAGGACTGGGATATATGACCGGAGCTTTGATTACAGGACTCATTATTTTAATAGTCGTATTGATTCATTATTTCGCGAAGATCAATCATGTGTTGCTGTTCTGGATTGCTTTTGTTTTTACCAGACCATTTGGTGCTACTTTCGGAGATCTTTTAACCAAACCTTTAGCGAAGGGAGGACTGGATATGGGAACTCTCAATGCATCTCTCATATCTCTTGCTCTGATGGTATTGATGATCATCATTTCACAAAGAAAACACAGCCGGGAATTACCCCTTCAAAACGAATAATCCAACACCTGTTATAATAAAAAATATTTTAAAGAAAATAAAACTAGAAGAATGAATAAGACAGCCCTGTTATTTTTTCCAACCTGTATGATGGTTTCTTCTCTTGTTTCTGCCCAGACCGCTTCTGTAACCGCTTCAGGAAGGATCACAGGTATCGACAAAACGGCATTACCCTATGCTCATATTATTTTAAAGAAAGAAAAAGACAGCACTTTTACAGCCGGAACAATTACCAATGAAGAAGGAAGATTTTCTCTTACCGGAATAAAACCAGATCATTATCTTCTGGAAACCTCACTCACAGGATATCATACGCAAGTACAGCCCGTTTTTATAGGAAGTCTTTCTGAGTTTCTGGAAATTCCTGCCATTGAGCTAGTTCCGCAACAGGAAACAGAAAACAAAATAGAGGCGATTGCCATTACAGCTTCCAAAAAGAATGAAATAGACAGCCGTCTGGATAAGAAAACCTATTCTGTAGCAGATAACATCAGCCAAAGTGGTGGTTCTGTATTACAAAGCATGCAGAATCTTCCGGGAATTACGGTTCAGGACGGTAAAGTACAATTGAGAGGAAACGATAAAGTAACCGTTCTGATTGATGGCAAACAGACAGCTCTCACCGGTTTTGGAAGCCAGACCGGATTGGATAATATTCCTGCTTCTGCGATTGATAAAATTGAAATTATCAACAATCCTTCCTCGAAATACGATGCGAATGGAAATGCCGGAATCATCAATATTATCATGAAAAAAAATAAACAGAACGGATGGAACGGAAAAGCAGGATTCACCACAGGTTTAGGCTCACTTTGGGTGAGAAAGGAAAATCTTCCCACTATAAGACCACAATATACTCTTACGCCTAAAATTAATCCATCACTGTCTGTGAATTACAGAAAAAACAAGGTCAATATATTCTTACAGGCAGATAATCTTTATACAGAAACCCTTAACAAGAATGAATTTGTAACCCGTACTTATGATGACGGAACAATTATTAATTCCCAGCTGAAAAGAAACAGAAACACCAATTTCTTCACCACTAAGGCCGGAATAGACTGGAATATTGATTCTCAAAATACCTTAACCATTTCAGGAATGTACGGAAGTGAAAAAATTATCGACAGAGGAGATCAGCCATTTTTCAATGGAGATAAGTCTCAACGCCTGCGTCTGTGGCAGTTTTTGGAGGATGAGCTGAAAACAACCGTGATGGGAACAGCCTCTTATCAGCATAAATTCAAAGAAGCCGGACATGTGTTGAACGTGGGATTCAACTATACGTTCCATAGAGAGGATGAAAAATATTTCTATGATAATTATCTGCCGTCTTCTACAGGAACTGATGCGTTTAAACTATTATCAGATGAACAGGTATACGATTTCAATATAGATTATGTAAAACCATTGAAATATGGGCGAATAGAAACAGGAATTAAGTTGAGAAACAGAAGCATTCCTACCAATATGAATTTTATTCCGGGAACCAATTCTGTTCTGGATGTTTCTGCGGGTGGAAAGGCTGATTATAAAGAATTTATTCCTGCCGTCTATGGAAATTATATTTTTGAAAATGAAAAATGGGAAGCAGAATTGGGACTTAGATTAGAATATGTGAAAATTCAGTATGATGTAAATCCTAATCATCCTACCTATAAAAGTGACGGATACAACTACACCCAACCATTCCCGAATTTCAGGCTGGCATATAAGCTTGATGACCGTAATAAGTTCTCTGTTTTCTACAACCGAAGGGTAGACCGCCCCAATGAAGTGGATATCAGGATTTTTCCGAAATATGATGATGCAGAGATTATTAAGGTTGGTAATCCGGCGTTACGTCCACAGTTTACGAACTCTATTGAACTTGGATATAAGCACAATTGGAATAGCGGATATTTATATTCTGCATTATACCACCGTTTTGTCAACGGAACGATCACCAGGATTTCCAGTATTGTTCCGGGCAGCACCCTTATTTATGCCATCTTTCAAAATGCAGGAAAGAGCTATAATACAGGGTTTGAAACAATTTGGAACCAAAAAGTATCGGATGTTTATTCCCTGAATGTCAACGGAAATATATACCGTAATCAGATTAATGCATTTACTGTACAAAATCTGTATCCCCAGCCTAATACATTCTCCGCAGACCAGCAAACCGCTATCTCGGGGAATGTTAAGATGAACAATGTTTTTCACTGCTCAAAAGGGTTAGATATGCAGTTTACGTTGGTGTATCTGGCTCCGGATATTATTCCTCAGGGAAGAATACAATCAAGATTCTCAGTGGATGCAGGCGTGAAAAAAGCCATTCAGAAAGGGAAAGGGGAACTCTTTTTAAATGCTTCAGATCTGCTTAATACAATGGTGATCAAGAAGTCTGTACAAGGCAACGGATTTGCTTATACCAGCAATGATTACTACGAAACCCAGGTGGTTCGTTTGGGATACAGCTATAAATTTTAACAAAGAATCGGATAATTTTAAATGGAATTTAAAATGAAAAAACAGTTTCAAAAAACGCTGGTTTACGTAATGATTTTGAGCTCAGTGGTAAGCCGGATCAATGCTCAGAACACCAATGACACGATACGTGTTCAACAATATGTAGACGATAGCATTGGCACAAAAGAAGTTCAAAAAAACACACTTAACTATAAAAGCCTGATCATTCCTGGCGCATTTATTACCTACGGAGTAGCAGGTCTTTCCATCAAGAATCTGAAGCAGCTTAATCTATCCACAAAGGTTGAAATCAACGAACATCAGCCTAAACAGATACAACTGGATAATTATACCCAATATGCTCCGGCAGTAATGGTATATGGACTTAATGCAATCGGGATAAAAGGAAAACATAATCTGAGAGACCGAACCATTATTTACGCTTCGTCACAACTGATTGCGGCTGCCTTTACTATGCCTTTAAAGTATCTGGTCAAAGAGGAAAGACCGGACGGTTCTAATACGTTGTCTTTTCCTTCAGGGCATGCTGCCACGGCATTTTCTTCAGCACAATTTATGTTCCGGGAATATAAAGACACCAATTTCTAGGATATCCATTTGCAATTTTCACCGGAGTTTACAGAATGCTGAATGATAAACATTGGCTGGGAGATGTCATAGCAGGAGCCGGATTTGGAATTCTTTCTACAGAACTGGCATATTGGCTGTTTCCAAAAATTGATAATTTATTACGAGGAAAAAATAAAGTTAAGACTTCGCTTTCATCCACCATGGTAATGCCATTTTATCAGAATAAAATAGTGGGTATAGGCCTGGTAAAGACCTTTTAAAACACATTCTTCATTATATTTATTAAAAGCATCATTTCTTCTTGAATGATGCTTTTTCTTTACACCACCTTAGCTTTACGGATTATTTTCGCTAATAAGGCTGGAAAAAATCGTTTCAGGTAAACAGCCATCACTTCTTTACCGCCTATCGCTTGTTGTCTTTTCTGTTTCTCTATGGCATAAAGCATTTTTTTCGCGAAGATGTCTACAGGCATGCCATTCTTCGTAGCATCATCCATCGTGCCCTGTAATGAACCGTCCCCGGTAACAGCATTAATAGAAATATCAGTCTGAATAAAACCCGGACAGATCACCGTAATCTTAATATTCTGGCTGAATAATTCTGCCCTCAAGGCATCAAAAAATCCATGTAAAGCATGTTTTGCACCGGCATATCCGCTTCGCATAGGAGCACCGAAAATTCCCATTAGACTTGATACAACGGCAATCTGTCCTCCTTTATTTCGGATCATATAAGGCAAAACAGCCTTTGTAAGAGCTACTGTTCCTATATAATCAATATCGATAAGCTGTTTATCTACTTCAATATCGGTTTCCATGGCTAACGACCTCTGTGACATTCCGGCATTATTGATCAGAATATCAATCTTTCCAAATTTTTCTTTTGCTTTTGCTGCAATGGAAGGCATTTCTTTATAATTTTTAAGATCTAAAGGGATGACCGCATATCTGTCTCTGCTCAAACAAGATTTCTCAGCAACGGAATGAAGCTGTTCTTCTTTTCTGGAAGAAAGAATAATTTTTGCATTGCTGTTCCTGCAAAGCTCTTTCACTAAAGCTTCTCCAATGCCTGATGATGCACCTGTAATCCAAATGACTTTATGATTAAAATAATTACTCATATTCATTAGTATTTAATTTTAAAGTCGGGCAATATATTGTCCGGCTTTCATTCCTGAAAAGATGCAGCCTCCCAAAAATGTTCCTTCCAGAGCTCTGTAGCCGTGCATTCCGCCACCGCCAAAGCCCGCAGCTTCTCCTGCAGCATACAATCCTTCAATGATGCTTTCATCCTCTCTCAATACCTGACCATTCAGATTGGTTTTTATTCCGCCCAACGTTTTTCTGGTTAAAATATTAAGACGTACTGCAATCAAAGGTCCGTTTTCCGGATCTAAAATTTTGTGTGGTGCCGCTACACGTCCCAGTTTATCTCCTAAATAATTTCGGGTGTTCCGGATATAATTTATCTGGGTGTCTTTTGAAAATTTATTGTTGAGTTCGCGGTCTCTGGCTTCAATCTGTGATTTTATCTTTTCATATTTCAACAGGTTATTTCCTGCCAGTTGATTCATTCTTTTAACCAGATCTTCCAGATTATCTGAAACAATAAAGTCTTTACCGTGTTCTTTAAAAGCTTCTACAGGTGCGGGTGCCTTTTTCCCAAAAATCCTTTTCAGAAAAAGAGCATAATCTTTATTGGTGATATCCGGATTCTGCTCCGAACCTGAAAGGGCAAATTCTTTTTTGATAATTTTCTGTGTAAGGATAAACCATGAATAAGAAAACCCTGTTTTCTGGATATACTGTAAAGTCCCCAGCGTATCAAATCCCGGAAGAAAAGGAGCGGGGAGACGTTCACCTTTAGCATCAAACCATAGCGATGATGGCCCCGGCAATATGCGGATTCCGTGGTTGGGCCAGATTGGATTCCAGTTTTGTAAGCCTTCCGTGTAGTGCCACATTCTGTCCGGATTGATGATATGAGCACCTGCATTTTCTGCAATGCCTATGATTTTACCATCCACATAGGCCGGAACACCACAAACCATGTTTTCAGGTGCCTTGCCCAATCTTTCCGGCCAGTTTTTTCTTACCAGGTCATGATTGGCACCAATTCCTCCGGAAGCAATAATAATATTTGGAGCTGAATATTCAAATGTGGAGATAACGTTTCTGTTGGTTGCAGCACCTCTTTCCAGGGTATCATTTTCCAGAATATCTCCTTTAAGACCTTTTATTTTATCATTTTCTGTAATAATTTCAGTTACGCGATGTCTGAATTTCATCTGAAGCAGACCTTTTTCCTGAGCTTTGTAAGCTTTTTCAACAAAAGGTTTTATCACGCCAGTTCCTGTTCCCCAACTCACATGAAAACGGGGTACGGAATTTCCATGACCCGTTGCCGATCCATCACCACGTTCTGCCCAGCCAACCATAAACATCAGCCTGATTCCCAGTTTGGAAATATAATCGTACTTTTCACCGGCAGCAAATTTCAGATAAGCTTCAGCCCACTGGCGGGGCCAGTAATCTTCGGGACGGTCAAAACCAGCGGTACCTTTCCAGTCCTGCAGTGCCAGCTCATAAGAATCTTTAATTCCCATTCTTCTTTGCTGGGGAGAATTAATCAAAAATAATCCTCCAAATGACCAGAATGCCTGTCCGCCGATATTCTGCTCTGTTTCCTGATCCAGAAGCAATACTTTTTTTCCGGCATTGGTAATTTCCATCGCCGCGGTAAGCCCTGCCAGTCCGGTTCCGATAATAATTGCATCGGGCTGGAATTTTTCTTCCATTGTTAAGCGTGTTTTGATTCAACAATATGTTAGATAAATGTATAAAATTATTCGGAATCGGATTTAATATTAAAAATTTAAATAAACCTGCTTTGAGTAATCAGCCCTGAACTCTGAACTTTTCAACTTATCTTTGTGAAAAATAGAAGAATGAAGTATTTGTTTATCATTGCCTGCCTGGTTTGTTCAATATTCAGTCAGGCACAGCAAAAACAGGATCCATGGAAAGACAGCCAGCTGATGGATCCGGCATTACTGGCTTCCAGAATTGAAAATCAAAAAACAAAAGATCTGGTCATCATTTCGGTAGGACCTGAAGCTATTGTGAAAGGTTCTGTAGACATCGGACCGACTCATGAACCTGAAAATCTGGAAAAACTGAGAAATTATCTTAAAAATATTCCTAAGAACAGAGAAATTGTGATCTATTGCGGTTGCTGTCCTTTTGTAAAATGTCCTAATATCCGTCCTGCATTTGCATTGTTAATGGAATTGGGCTTCACAAATGCAAAGCTTTTAAATCTTCCGAAAAACATCAAAACAGATTGGCTGGATAAAAATTATCCTACAAATGATTAATATGAAGAACTCTTTAACAATATTATTTTTCATACTGTTTTCAGGATATATTTCTGCCCAGAACACCATAGAAGTAGGGAAGAAAGCTCCTGAAATAACAATGACAAAGGCAGATGGAACTTCATTTTCTCTTTCAGCATTAAAAGGAAAACTGGTTCTGATCGACTTCTGGGCAACATGGTGTGCTCCATGTGTAGAGGAACAACCTCAGTTGAAAACAATGTACAATACCTACTCCGAACAGATAAAAAATAATCAGTTTGAAATAGTAGGTGTTTCTTTGGATAAGAATAAAGAAAGCTGGCAGAAAGCCATTGACAGATTTCAGATTACGTGGATACAGATCAGTGATTTAAAATTCTGGAAAAGCCCTGTAGCAAAGCTTTATGAAATCGAAGAACTGCCTTTTAATGTCATTATTGACGGGCAGGGAACTATTGTAGCTAAAAACCTTCATGGTAAAGAACTTGAAGATTTCATTAAGAAAAGCCTGACACAGAATTAAGAAAGTTTTTTTCCGGATATAAGACAAAGAGTGGTAAGTTATTTTACCACTCTTTTTTAATTGAAAAAGATAGAAGTATTTGTGTATTAGAATCTTGCCTTAATCATTTAAAATATCTGTAAAGATATAGTAATGATCATGAGGGAACTCATCATTGTATCTGGACGTAAATATAATAAAATCTACCAATTAAATCACTTTATATTGAAATATGTGTAAAATTTAATATCTCATTAAAATAGCGTTCAATAATAAAGGTTATTATTACTACGAAACAAAACTTTTATACTGATTTCAAAGTTGTTGATATACAAAATATTGAATCCTTGTTTTTGTATTCTAATTTTGTTTCTGTGAAAAAGAGTTTCTACCTTCGTTTTGCGCTTTCAGTGATCTTACTGATGCATAGTGTGATTTCCATTTTCAGTGGGGATGTGAATGATTTTGGACAGATATACCTGAATGGATTAGGTTTCAATCCTGTAGGAATTTATATAGCATGGATAGTAAAACTGATTCATCTTTTATCAGTACCATTAATCTGGATTGATAGATACATAAAACCAATAGCTGTTTGTAATATTCTGATTTTCATTTTGGGAATCTATTATGTCCATTGGCAAAATGGATGGTTTGTGGTAGGTGGAGGAACGAATGGTATTGAATTCAATGTATTACTGATCTTCTGCTTTTTGAATCTTATGTACCCCAATGTTTCTTTGCATTTTATGAGTAAAAAGAAGAGTTAGACCTTCATAAATCATCTGTTTTTCCTCCAACATTATTACCGCTCATAATCAAAACTGATAGTTTATAGATGGTTACGTCCATTTGATAGACTTATTTTTTATATTTGGGAGAACAAATAGTACTTTGTACTTTTAAATCATAATAAGCTTGAAATCAGACAGTCAATCCAAATGGCGGATTCATTTGTTTTTTTGGATATTGTATTATATTCTGGAGGTTTACCTTGACTTTTATTGGTCCAGATATCAGTTTCCGGATTTCAAATGGCAGATAAGACTTCAGAATACATTTATGCTGGAGCTCGGATATCTTTTTGTGAAAATTCCATTAGCGTATGCTTTGCTGTATGTATATGAAAAGGTGGATCTTAAACTTATTTTTAAATATATTTTCTGTATTTTCATTGTAACAGCATCTGTTTTGGGTCACCGGTTTTTAACCCATTATATCATATATCCGTATATCTATGGCGTTACAGAGACATTGAACGGAAAGCATACTTCAGGATTTATCAATGGCTATGTGGTTTTTAATTCTTTTATGGATCTGATTTTTATGATAGGCCTTATTTTTGGGGTTGAAATTACACGGCAAAAGAATGTACTTAAAGAACAGATCTCTCAATTAAAATCTGAAAAACTGGATCAGGAGCTTACCATGCTGAAGGCACAGATCAACCCTCATTTTCTTTTCAATACGCTTAATAACATTTACGGAATGGCTCTGAAAAAAGCAGATGAAACTCCAGATGTTATTCTTCAGCTTTCCAAAGTAATGCGGTATAATATTTATGAAGCTGCAGAAAAAACGATTTCTCTAACCAAGGATATTGAAAATATTAAAGATTTCATCCAGATTCAGAAGATTCGTTACCATCAGCTTACCGTGAGTTTTATAGAAGATATTGATAATCCTTTTCAGAAAATTTCACCTCTGATATTGATACAGTTTGTAGAAAACGCCTTTAAACATGGTGTTTCCGAAAGTCTGGGAGAAGCATTCATTACCGTAGATATCCGATTAAAAAACGGAATCCTTACTTATTTCATAGAAAACTCCAAGCAGAAACAGCCCCATGAGCATTCCACAAAAATAGGTCTGAAAAATATACGCAGGCAGCTAGAATTACTTTATCCCAACCATACGCTTTCTGTAGAAGATAAGAATAACCGTTATAGTGTAACTTTAACCATTGATTTCTATGATACAACCAGCCACTAAAAGATACAACTGTATTATTGTAGAAGATGAACCTATTGCTGCAGATATCCTGGAAAATTTCATTTCCAGAGATCCGGAACTGAATCTCGTAGGAAAATGTGCAGATGCAGTATATGCCAGCAGTCTTTTAAGTATTCATGATGTAGATTTAATGTTTCTTGATCTCCATCTTCCGGTAGTAAAAGGCTTTGATTTTCTCAGAAATGTAAAAAATCCTCCTTTTGTGATTGTTACAACTGCTTATCATCAGTATGCGGTAGAAGGCTATGAGCTTGATATTGCAGATTATCTGATGAAACCCATCCCTTATCAGCGTTTTTTGACTGCTATTGGAAAATTCAAGCATTTGATGGAAGCAGATGATGCTTTACTCGAAGTTTACGAACGTAATTTTATTTTCATGAACAGTGGTAAAAAGAAGGTTAAAATTATTCTCCAGGATATTTTTTATATTGAAAGTTTAAGAGAATACATTCATATTCATACAAAGACAGAGACTTTCACTTTTAAAATGCCAATTAGTAAAATGGAGGAAATTCTAAATCCCAAAATGTTTGCCCGCATTCATAAATCTTATATCATATCAAGATCAAAAATAGAAGTAAAATCTGCCAATATTATTCAGATCAATGGAAAACAACTTCCCGTGGGAAGAACTTATAAGCCATTGATAGAGCTTTAGGATTGAGAAGTGAAATCCTGTTCAAAACCACCCCGTCAAAGGGCGACCAATATAAATAGAGATAGTTTATGATTTGAATGTTGAATACTGCTTTGGCTTAAGATGTTTAATCATCCTAAGCCAATTTTTTGTTTAAAATAACTTAAGACCAATAATCCCTACAACAATCAGTAATGCAGACAATAACCTTAAGATACTGGCTGAATCCTGAAAAAAAAGAATACCCACCAATAAAGTTCCTACTGCACCAATTCCTGTCCAGACTGCATATGCCGTTCCTATAGGAATACTTTTTTGGGCATACCAAAGAAATCCACCACTGACAGTCATACATAGAATCGAAAAAATGATCCAGCTCCATTTATTATTTTCCGGCTGTTGGGATAGTTTAAGCCCTAATGGCCATCCGATTTCAAAAATCCCTGCGATAATTAATGCAATCCAGTTCATACTATTTCTGTTTTAATAATATTGAGAATGAAAATCTTTTAAAGAAAATTCATTTCTTTTACGGTACAAAATTATCATTACCAATTTATAATCAGCCCTACAAACTATGTGATCCGGTAAAAAACAGAGATAGAATGTATTTTACCGAAGATGAACCGTTTCATATGATATAATGGAATTGGATAACACAAATAGTGATACCTTTATACCTCGAAGTAACTTAATATCATTATGCTGACAGACATTATTTCAACGCATCTCAACATTATTTTTTGTGGAATTAATCCTGGCTTAAAATCATCCAATGATGGTCACCATTTTTCAGGAAGGAGTAATCGTTTTTGGAAAGTACTGCATCAGGCAGGGTTTACATCCTATGAAATAGAAGCGGTGAATGATACTTCTCTTCTTGATTTTGGATATGGACTAACCACAGCTGTGGCCAGAGCAACCTCTCGTGCAGATGAACTTTCAAAGGAGGAATTTGATGAATCTCTTGAAAGTTTTAAACTGAAAATAACAAAGTACCAGCCGAAATATATTGCTTTTCTCGGTAAAGCAGCTTACAAGGCATTTTCTAAGAAAAAAGAAATTCTTTGGGGAGAGCAGTCAGAAGATTTTTGTGGGGCAAAAGTCTGGGTTTTGCCCAATACAAGTGGGCTGAACCGGGGGTTCTCTCTTGACAGTCTGGTGATGTATTATAAAGAGTTTTATCATTCGGTTCATGAATCCTGATATTTATACTTTATTGGGTTTGCTCACATATTTATTTCCTTTCACAAAAAAACGCCAGGGTAAAAGCGCATCTTCCTGTGCATAGGCAACACCAATACGAGGACCTGCAATGATTTCAGACTGAGGATATGAAATCCCATGGTCTTCAATCCAGATCTCATGTCCATCCAGATCTTTTTTATTGAATGTCCGGTCAATTCCTAATGCTTTCGCTGCTGATCCCGGACCTGCAGAAATAGAAGGTTTAGAAGCAGACATATTCCTTCTGAGTTCCATAATTTCTTTTCCAATTAAAGGTTCTATAGCCCTCACAAGAACGGCATGAGGATCATCCTGCACTGAAGTCACCACATTGAAAAGATGATGAATCCCATAGCATAGATACACATAAGATACACCGCCATGACTGTATAATGTTTCTGTACGGTCTGTACGTCTGCCTCCATAGGCATGGGAAGCTTTATCCTTAACGCCAAAGTAGGCTTCTGTTTCTACAATAATTCCGGCTGTTGTTTCACCATTGATTTTGGTAAAAAGTACTTTTCCCAAAAGATCCTGAGCCAGAAAAAGAACATCTTGATTGGAGTAATAGGAGCGTGGTAGTTTCAAATCCGTGATATTAGAATTATCAATTCAAAAATAATGATAATTTATCTTAAATGAAATTCAGGAAGATGAGTTTATTTTAATAAATAATAAATATGTAAAGCGCAGTAATTTTTCAATACGCTTTTGTTTTTAATATTTATACTGTTAAAAGAAGAGTATTCATACGTAATATGTATGATAATAATTTTTAAAGCTCACGTTTTCAATATCTAAATAAAAGTAAACAAATCTATTTTGATGTAGCAATAAAATAATTAAATAACTGAAAATGAATCATTTAAATTTAAATGCGAAATTTGCGCTGTATACGTGATGTATGTATGTTGTATATATTTATTTGATATATTTTGATTTTTGATGCAGATTTGTCATCAAATAACACACGATGAAAAAAATATTATTACAGGCTTTTGTGCTTACTTTTGCATTAAGCCATTCCCAGGTAGGCATTAATCAGCCATCCCCATCTGCAGCACTGGATATTGTCTCAAAAGGCAATACCAATACTACAAAAGCATTAGAAATAAACAATTCCACAGGAACGGAAATGATGACAGTTCTTGATAATGGAAATGTGGGAATAAACGCACCTATCCCTACTGCAAAGCTGCATACCAAAGGAAGTATCCGCTACGAAAATCTTCCCCAATTAGCATCCGGTGTAACCCCTATTGCAGTAGATGCCAATGGATATGTAGGTACCTATGTACCTGCTGTACTTTATTCATACATTACTATCGATAACTCTCAGACTACTTCAGCATTTTCTCTTTACAATAATAGTATTTTCTATAGTCTACCTTTCCAGGCTACCGGTATTGACAGTAATTCACTAAATGTAACATTGGGGACTGATACATCTGCAACGCTAAACAGGATCTCCGGAGGAAGTAATCCGGCAACCAATGTAATTTACATTACCATTCCTGATCCTGGCGTGTACAAGCTAAATTTAAAGTATTATATAAATTGTACAGGTGCTATTTCCGGTAGTAGTGGAGGGAACAATTTTATAGGTGTAGCCAGCAGCATTTATCTGGCATCTGCAGGAAGTACTACTTATAACGAACAGACCAGTATACGCTCCAATCTATTTCCTCTACGTGACAGTACAGGTAATTTAAGCAGCCCAGGGCAATATGATTATCCCTCACAAAATAGCATATTTTCTATTATAGCAACTACAACAGCCAATCAGAAAGTTGCTTTATTTACTAACTGGGGAACAGGTGATCAGTTCAACACAAATGCATGTTCTCTTTCAGGGGCTGCTGATAAAAAAGTAACATTCATTATTTCTAAGTTATAACTGCAAATAAAACGGTAATGAACAAAATATTCTTTATACCCTTTACATTTGTTTCCTTCTTTTTATTTGCTCAAAGCAGAAATATAGGATTCAATACAGCTACATCGAGCGCCACTCTTGATGTTGTATCTAAAAACAATACTAGCACAACTAAAGCTTTGGAAATTAATGACTCCTCATCTTCAGAACTTATGAAAGTAATCAATACCGGAAATGTGGGAATTAATATAGGGACATCCACGCCCACAGCCCTATTACATGTAAACTCTGCCGGAGTACTTAATATAAGGCATGAAAATTTACCTGGACTTTCATCACCGGCTTATACTCCTCCTTTCAATAAATTAGGCGTGGATGCCTCCGGAAATAGTGCAATAATGCCAGTTACTGTTAAATATTTGTATTATCAGCAACTTTCAAAATATCCTGCCACCTATTCACTTTCTAACAACACCGGAGGATTTTCGCTATATGACCCCAATCAATATATCAATATTCCTATTATTAATGATGCCGGACTAAAAGGCAATAGCGCAGGATTTACTTTTGGTACAGATACTTCAGCAACAGTGAATGGTCAGTCGGTAAGTAATGTTAAATATATTGTAATTCCTGAGCCTGGCGTATATTCTTTTGAAGCCTGGGGATCAGTACGTTGCAACAGATATAATAACACTCAAAATTATAGTTTCTCCGGACAGATCAATATAAATACCGTTTTTGCCACAGCATCCGGCAGTACTTATACTTCTAATTCTGTTTCAAGAGGAATTATTACCGCAGGCAGGGATGATTCTGGAAATGCAACAAATACAGCTTATTCATTTTCAAATGCTCAGATCTTAATGCATACATTACAAACAACAGTACCCAATCAAAAAGTGGCACTTTTCCTTCAATATGTCAGTGGAGAACCCAATCAGTTAACCCACGATGAATGTTTTCTCAATATACCAACTGGTGGTGACACAAGTTACTATATCATCATTACTAAATCGTAGTTTACAATACCAGGTTTAATAACAAATACTCTTTAAATACAAAAACCTGCAATATTGCAGGTTTTTGTATATTTTTATCTTGCTCCCGGAGGGCAGTGTTCTTTTAAATACTTGGTAAACATAGTTGTCAGATGCAGCAAGGTTCCTTCACCTTCATTAATAGCGTGGCTACGGTTAGGATAAGACATCAGCTGAAATTGTTTGTTGTATTTCACCAGTTCGTTAATATAAACTTCCGTATTTTGGTAATGTACATTGTCATCACCTGTTCCATGAACCAACAGAAGATTTCCTTTTAAGTTTTTAGCATAAAACAATGGTGAGCCTTTCACAAAGTCTTCTCTGTTTTCCTGTGGAAGCCCCATATAACGTTCCTGATAGATATTGTCATAGAATAACTGGTTGGCAACCGGTGCAATAGCGATTCCAGTTTGGTAAATGTCAGGATACTGCCCCAAAAGATTCAGGGTAGAAGAGCCTCCGCCGCTCCAGCCCCATACGGCAACTCTTGAAGTGTCAATATAAGGCCATTTTTCAAATAAAGCTTTTGCTCCCATCGCCTGATCACGGATATTCATCTGACCTATTTTACGATAGACAGATTTTCTCCACTCACGTCCTCTCGGAGAAGGTGTTCCCCGATTTTCAAGAGAAACATATAAATAACCGTCTTCAGCCATATCTCCGGCATATAACCAATTCCAGCCGGTATAAAAATCATCTGTGACTGTTTGCAGAGCAGGCTCCCCATATACGTAGAAAACGATTGGGTATTTTTTATTAGGATTAAAGTTTTTAGGCTTTACTACCCAACCATCTAATGTAATACCGTCCTGGGTAGTAATCTGAAAAAATTCAGTTTTAGATTTTGCAGGATCTGCTTTTGCAGACCTCTTGGCAGCAACCAATTCTTTATGTTCCGGAAGTGATATCACTGCATCTGTGGAAAATGCATTGATGCTGTTATTGGTAAACATGGCAATTTTTCCATTGGGTGATATCGTATAAGTATTAGAGCCTGTATAGGATTCAGGGGTTACTTTTTGGGCTTTTCCTCCTTTCATACTTACTTTGTACAGGTATTTCTGAGTGGCATTATTCGGGGAAGCTAAAAAGTAAATCTGGTTGTTCTTAACATCAAAGAATTCTGGTTTAATTACATCGTAAGCATCTTTTGTAATTAAGGTCTCTTTACCGTTCATATCTATTTTATAAATATGTCTCCATCCGTCCTTCTCAGAAAGCCATAAAAATTCTCTACCATTATCAATCCAGTCCCAGCCTTTTGGATCGTTGTCATTCCATCGGGTTTTTATATCAATCCATGCCGCATCGCTTTCTGTGTGAATGACCTTACAGCTTCCGGAATTGGCATCTGCTACGATAATTTTACTTTGATTCTGCATTCTGTTCAGTTGCTGCAGAATAATGGATTTAGAATCCAGCACCCATTCCATTCTTGGAATATAGTTTTGCTTCTCATCCCCTGCAATATCGGCTTTCTTTGAAGATTGGGAAGCAAGATCATAAAACCAGATACTGCATCCGGAAGGATCTTCTCCCACCTTTGGATATTCTACCGGAACGGTAAAAGAATACAGACTGTCTGTATTATTGATCATCAGGAAGTTTTTCGTACCACGTGCATCCAGCTTCCAGTAAGCAATTTTACTGCCGTCCGGCGACCATCTGAAACCATCCTGGGTTCCGAATTCCTCTTCATATACCCAGTCAAAAGTTCCATTGATCATTCCGTCTGTACCATCTGTAGTGATCTTAGTCTGCTTATTGCTGGCAAGATCTTCCACATAAATATTATGCTTAGATACATAAGCTACTTTTTTGCCATCCGGAGAATACTTTGCAAACATCAGTGAGGAAGCAGGTAATCCTTTTCCCAATTGGGTAAGCTTTTTAGTATTTTTGTCGAAAATCCAGTAATCTCCTCGGGTATTATCTCTCCATACTTTCTTTGTATTGGCAAAAAGCAATAAACTTTTATCATCAGGAGATACCTGAAAACTCTGTACCTGTAAGGCTTCAGAACTTCCGGCAGGAATCAGTTCACTACTGTTTAAAAGCGTCTGATCTTTTCCGGGATGCAATAGATCAACAATTTCCACTCCTTTTTTAGTAAATGAATAATAAGCGTTGCCATCTGGAGTCCATTGTGTCTTCTGTGCCGCGAATGGTGACAAGCACAGGAAATACAAGGCAATAGCTGTTAGTTTTTTTATATTCTTCATAGATCGTATTTGAATTAAACTCAATGTTCAGCTCTGTAATTTTCAATTTCTTCAACGGTTTTAATTAATCCGTTACCTAAAAGTCTGTATCCGTTATCTGTGATCAGGAAATCATCTTCCACACGGATTCCTCCGAAATTCCGGTATTCATTTACTTTATCATAATTAATAAAGTCTACGTTTTTATTTTCAGCCTGCCAAATGTCAATCAGTTCCGGAATCATATAAATACCTGGTTCAACAGTTACAACAAAACCGGATTCCAAAGCTTTCCCTAAGCGTAAAGATTTCAGTCCGAATGTTTTGGTATCTTTTGGTTCTTCTTCTATATAACCGATATACTGTTCTCCAAGATCTTCCATATCATGTACATCAAGTCCCATCATATGCCCGAGTCCACACTGAAAGAATAGGGTATGAGCATGATTCTTTACAGCATCTTCAGGGTTTCCTTTCATCAATCCAAGATCGATAAGCCCTTCTACCAGGTGTTGTGCCGCTTTGAGGTGAATATCTTTAAATCGTATTCCCGGTTTCAAAAGGTTTTGAGCCTGATTAAAAGCGTTCAGAACCACTTCGTACATTTCCTTTTGCTTCGTTGTAAAAGTTTTCCCTACAGGAAAGGTTCTGGTAAGATCACCCGCATATCCCATTGCGGTTTCTGCTCCGGAATCATTCAGGAAAAGATCGCCTTCTTTTATGGTATTAAGACGATAATGGTTATGCAGAATTCCTCCGTTGATGGTCACAATAGGAGGATAAGACATCTGACATTCTTTATTCGCTGCAAGATACTGGATCGCGTTGGCAATTTCATATTCTTTCATTCCCGGCTTCGTTGCACGCATTGCCAGCAAATGCATTTCATTGGATACATTCACGGCCTGTTCAATCTGTATAATTTCCTGAGGCTCTTTGATGGAACGCTGTTTTACAATGGCTTTAATCATTTCCACAGATGGTTGCAGTTCTGCAATTTTAATCCCAAGAAGGTCTCCCAGTACAATTTTATTGGAAGACTGATAGGGAGGAAGATAATGTACTTTTCTTCCTGAAGCTTTTGCTTTTACAATATATTGAAAAAGATCTGCATAAGGTAAAGTTTCCTGTACTCCGGACTTCAGGCTTTTTTCTTTCAAGGTTTCCTGCCTGCCCATCCATACAATATCATCGATACTTAGTTCATCTCCGAAAACAATGGTCTTATTTTCATCAATATCGATAATAGCCGCAATGCGGGGTTCCTGAATTCCAAAATAGTATAAATAGGTACTGTCCTGACGGAAATAATAAGGATTATGTTCAAAGTTCACAGGATTCTCTATATTTCCAAGAAATAATAAGATTCCGTTAGAGACACTTCTTTGTAATACTGACCTTCTGTCTTGATAAGTTTGTGCTGAAAACATATATTATGAATACTTTTTATTTTAAAAGTTTAAAGTTACGATTTTGTACTATTTATAGTACTTTATTCATTAAAAATAAGAATATGTAAAATTTGGATTTTAATATGATATTTAATGTTCATATTTTGCTTAACTTCAGCAATATTTTAACCTTGCTAATCTAATAACCCGGTAAAGCTTTCATATTATGATGAAGAGTCTCCAGTTTTCTGTTCCTGCCGATACCAATAAAAGTATCCGCATTCAGGAAGATATAATGCCTAATTTCTATCCTTATTTCCATCGTCATACAGAAACACAGATCATGTGGATTCTTAGAGGGCATGGAACACTGGCCATAGAACAGAATCTCTTTAATTTCGAGGCAGGTGATATTTTCTATCTCGGAGCTAATCAATCCCATGTTTTCAGGGGTAGTTTTGAGAAAAACGAAAAGCAGAAAGTTCATGCTATTTCTATTTTCTTTGATCCTCATAAAAAGATTGCTGCATTTTTTGACTTACCGGAATTTGAAGAACTTAAAAACTTCATCAATCATTCAGAAGTGGGTTTCCAGGTAGCAGCCAAACTTAAAGAAAATATCGCAGGAGATATTGCTGCACTGCAAAAAACAAATGGTGTAGATCAAATTATTGATTTTATAAGGATTTTAAACCACCTTATGCAAAACAGGCATTTGCATATTCCTTTATCCTCAGAAAAAAATCTGCCTAATCCTGTTTCTGATACAGATCAAAGAATTATAAATGCACAGACTTTTATCAAGAAAAATTTTGCCCAACATAAACTAACCCTTGATCTTATTGCCAAAGAAGCCTGTATGACACCTCAGGCATTTTGCCGGTCTTTTAAAAAACGTACCCGCATCACTTATGTTGAATACCTTAATGAACTTCGTGTACAACGGGCCTGCAGACTATTGACAGCCAGTAATATGTATAGTATTTCTTCCGTTGCATTTAATAGTGGATTCAATAGCCTTACCAATTTTAACAGGGTTTTCAAATCCATTATGAAATATTCTCCTAAAGAATACCTGAAACACTACAAAGAAGCCACCATAGAGCAATAAAAAACAACATGTTAAAATACGGTGAGAACCTATTAAAATATTAACATTTACCGTTTTAAAATTCTGCTAGTTTTGGATAAATATTATTTGATATGAGTACAAAACTAAACTGGGAAGGTATTTATCCCGCTGTATTAACGCCTTTTACAAAAGAAGGTGAGATAGACTTTGACATGTTTGCCACCAATACAGAAGCCCAGATTGAAGCAGGAGTTCACGGGATTATCCTTGCAGGAACATTAGGAGAAGCCAGTGCTTTGGAAACAGAAGAAAAATTTGAACTGCTGAAATATGCCAAAAAGATAACACAGGGTAGAATTCCTGTCATTCTCAATCTTTCTGAAAACACCACCAGAAATGCAGTCAGCTTTGCTCTGAAGGCAAAAGAATTTGGGGCAGACGGGCTGATGCTTCTTCCTCCAATGCGTTACAAAGCTGATAATCATGAAGTTGTTGAATATTTCAAAGCAGTGGCTTCTGCTACAGATCTTCCGATCCTTATTTATAACAATCCTGTAGATTATGGTATATATGTTACTCTTGAAATGTTTGAAGAGCTTATTGAATATCCGACCATTCAGGCTGTAAAAGAATCGACAAGAGATCTGGCGAACGTAACCAGAATGATCAACCGTTTTGGAAAAAGGATCAAAATTCTTGGCGGGGTAGATACGATTTGTCTGGAAACCCTGATGCTTGGAGCAGACGGTCTTGTGGCAGGTCTTGTAGATGCGTTTCCTAATGAAACCATTGCAATGTACAACTATGTGAAAGCCAATGAATATGATAAAGCTGTAGCAATTTACAGATGGTTTATGCCATTGCTGGAGCTCGATATTCACCCTAAACTTATTCAGTATATTAAACTGGCTGCAACAGCAGAAGGGATAAGCAATCCTTATGTGAGAGCCCCACGTCTTGAACTTCATGGAGAGGAAGCTGAAAGAATTCAAAAAATCATTGAAGAGGGCAGAGCGAATCGTCCCGTATTATTAATTCCAGAACAACAAATATGATGGAAGAAACATCAACACAAAATATTGATAGAAGAATCCAAAAGGCTGCTGAAGCCTTTCAGTTTCTTAAAAACACGACAGTCATAGAACGGGCAGAATTTATGAATGCTGTCGCTGATCAAATCGAAGTATTAGGAGTAGAGCTTCTGGAAGTTACTCATCAGGAAACGTCATTGCCATTAGCCAGACTTATTGGCGAAAAAGTCAGAACAGTAGGACAATGGAGAAGCTATGCAAAAGCTGTTGCTTCCGGGATATATACAGAAGCCCGAATTGATCTTGCCCAGCCTGAAAAACAAAAAGGAGATCTCAGAAAATATAATGTAGGCATCGGACCTGTCGTTGTTTTCGGAGCCAGTAATTTTCCTTTTGCATTTTCTACTGCAGGAGGAGATACTGCCAGTGCTATCGGTGCGGGTTGTCCTGTCATTATAAAAGCACATCCGGCACATCCTCAGACTTCACAAATGATGGCTGATGCTATAACAGCCGTTGTTAAAGCCTTTGGATGGCCTGAAGGAGTTTTTAGTCATATTACCGGAACATCCTATGAGATCGGAGGTTATTTAACTCAGCATGAAGACATCAGGGCAGTTGCGTTTACCGGTTCCTTCAATGGAGGGAAGGCTTTGTTTGATATTGCTAACAGCCGTGAAAATCCTATTCCTGTATTTGCAGAAATGGGAAGCATCAATCCTGTATTTGCTTTTCAAAACTTGCTTGAAAACAAAGCAGAATCATTGGCAAAAGAATATAGTACTTCTTTAACGTTAGGAGCAGGACAGTTTTGCACCAATCCTGGAGTATTTATTGCTTTGAAAGGAAAGGCACTTGACCGCTTTATCAATGCTCTAAAAGAGGAAATTCAAAATGTGGCTCCCGCTACAATGCTTCACAAGGGGATATTGGAAAGTTTTGAAAAAAATAGAAATATTGCAACAGAGCAGACAGATATTGAAATAATTGCTTCATCAAATACAGACGCAGAAAATGATCAGGGAAGTGCTTCAGTGATAAAGACAAATGCTAAAACATTCCTGAATAATCCCGTCTTGAGTGAAGAAGTCTTTGGCCCGTTTGGTATTGTTGTAGCGTGTGAAACAGATGAAGAGATCATGAAGATTGCCCAGCAGCTAAAAGGACAGTTAACCATTACCATTGCAGCCACCGATGAAGATGTACGTAGTAATCCAATACTGATCAATATTCTCAAAGATAAATGTGGAAGGCTACTATTCAATGGAATGCCTACAGGAGTAGAAGTTGTATATGCCATGCAGCATGGTGGTCCGTTTCCATCTACTACTGATTCCCGTTTTACCTCTGTGGGGCCGGATGCTGTAAAGCGGTTCGTTCGTCCTATTTCTTTCCAGAACTGGCCGGATGAATTTCTACCCGATGAGCTTAAAAATGGCAATCCATTACAAATCAGCAGAATGGTGGATGGAGTAATGAATTCAGAATCTTTAAAATTACAGACCACATGAACAGAACTTTTTTTTGTATAGATTCTCACACCTGTGGATGTCCTGTACGTCTTGTTGCAGGAGGTGCACCTATTTTAAAAGGAAATTCCATGATGGAACGCAGGCTTCACTTCATGAAAGAATATGACTGGATAAGAAAAGGATTGATGTTTGAACCCCGTGGTCATGATATGATGAGCGGAAGTATGCTGTATCCTCCTGTCGATGAAAATAACGATATCGGAGTTTTATATATTGAAACCAGCGGATGTCTTCCCATGTGCGGACACGGTACCATTGGAACAGTTACCATTGCTATTGAGGAAGGACTTGTTGTACCTAAAATTCCGGGAAAATTACGTCTTGAAACCCCTGCAGGGCTTATTCTCATCGATTATATACAGGAAGGGAAAAAAGTAAAGTCTGTAAAGCTGACGAATATAAAATCTTTTCTCTATGCTGAAAACCTGGAAGTAGAATGTCCGGATCTTGGCTTAATAAGTGCTGATGTCGCTTATGGCGGAAACTTTTATGCTATTATAGATCCTCAGGAAAATTTCAGAGATATCTCTGATTTTACGGCCAGTCAGCTCATCCATTATGGAAAAATTATCAGAAAATTGCTCAACGAAAAATATGAATTCATCCATCCGGAAATTGAACATATTACAGGATTAAGCCACATTCAGTGGACGGGGAAACCTAAAGATCCTAAAGCCAGTGGAAGAAATGCAGTATTGGTGGGTGAAAATGCTTTAGACCGTTCGCCATGTGGTACGGGAACATCAGCAAGAATGGCCCAATGGTATGCTAAGGGAAAACTGAAGCAAGGGGAAGAATTTATTCATGAAAGCTATATCGGTTCCCAGTTTATCGGGAGAATTGAAGAGACTGCTACTTTAGATGGGAGACCAGCCATTATTCCGTCAGTAGAAGGCTGGGCAAGAATTACCGGATATAATCATATTATTATTGATGATGAAGATCCTTATTGGCAGGGTTTTCAGGTGATGTAAACAAGCATATGACACAGAATAAAGGAAAAGCACTGATTATCGGTGCAGGAATAGCAGGATTAAGCTCGGCGTACTATCTTTTACAGAAAGGATGGCAGGTGGAAATTCTGGAACAGAATGATCTTACCAACAACTGTTCTTATGGAAATGCAGGAATGATTGTGCCCAGTCATTTTACCCCGTTGGCCGCACCGGGTGTAGTTGCTCAGGGAATACGCTGGATGTTTGACAGTAAAAGTCCGTTTTATGTAAAACCTTCACCCAATTCCAGGCTGGTTTCCTGGGGATTGAAGTTTTTGAAACATTCCAACCAGAAACATGTTGATTACTCTGCTGCAGCAATCCGGGATCTTAATCTGGCAAGCAGCAAATTGTATGATGAAATTGCCCAAAAAGACGGATTTGATTTTGAACTGAATCAAAATGGTATTCTAATGCTCTATAAAACAGAGAAAGTGGCAGAAGAAGAGACAGAGTTGGCTTACAAAGCCATCAATATGGGATTATCTGTTGATATTCTGGATCAATCAGAAATTCAGGAGCTGGAGCCCAATGTCCGGCTGGATGTAACCGGTGGGGTTAATTATAAGTGCGACGGCCATATGAATCCCATGAAACTGATGAAACAAATGATCTCTTATCTTAAAAATAAAGGTGTCGTTTTTCATACTCATCATCAAGTAACGGGCTTTAAAACTTTTGGAAATACGATTAAAACGGTCATTGCCAATGGTAAAGAATTTACAGCCGACCAGTTTATCATGACAGGAGGTTCATTTTTACCTGAGCTTGCACAAAAAGCAGGTATTAAAATACAATTAATGCCCGGGAAAGGTTATTCGTTGATGTACCAACCGGAAAATCCGCATAATACATTAGAGCATGCCGCTTTATTACTCGAAGCTAGAGTAGCAGTGACTCCAATGAATGGACAGATCCGTTTCGGCGGAACGATGGAGCTGGCTTCCCATCAGGATAAAATTAATATGAAAAGGGTAGAAGGAATCATCCAATCCATCCCCAAATATTTACCCGATTTTAAGGTTGAATCCCCTAAAGAATCCGAAATCTGGTTTGGATACAGACCCTGCGCCCCGGATGGCCTTCCGTATTTAGGACAGTCTTCCCAATTGAAGAACCTGATTATCGCAGGCGGCGGCGGTATGATGGGACTAAGCCTAGGACCCATTTTTGGAAAAACAGTTTCAGAACTTGCCAATGACGAAAAGCCAACGGTTGATATAGAAATATTCAACCCTGATAGATTTAGTTAAAAAACATCACATAACACACCAAATTAAAGCTAAAACAATTTGATTACTTAAATAATTTATTAACAACCAAATCCAAAATTTATGAAAAAATTTAAATTACTACTAATTGTTTCCCTATTTCCAGTAATAGGTTTTGCTCAGGAAAACAGACCTCGTGAGTGTAAAGCAGATGAAATGATGAAAAAACATTTTGAACTGCACCCTGAATCTAAGGCTGAATATGAAAATTTTGAGAAATACACTCAAGATTTCGTAAAAAAAATGGGATCAGACAAAAATTCATTGAATAATAGGGCCAGCAATCCAACCTACATCATCCCTGTGGTTTTTCATGTGTATGGAGAATCTCAAAGTAATGTAAAAGTAAATTACCAAAAAGTAGTTGACTTACTGCAACAAATCAACTTAAATTTCAATGGAATCAACACGGATTCAAATACCGTTGATCCTGATTTCCAATCTATCAGAGGAGCATTAAGTATTGAATTTCGATTAGCTAAAATTGATCCAACCGGAAAAGCAACAAGTGGAGTAGTATTTCACCCTTTCAAAGGCGGATATGGCAATGGAGGCGGATATGATGCACAAATTGGCGCAGATGCCTGGGATAATACAAAGTATATGAATGTGTATATCCAAAATGACTTGTATGCTAATAAAGATTTATATCAATCAGGAGTTGCCTGGTATCCGGATTCATACATGAGTTCAGTAAATACAGCCAGAGTGGTGTATAATGGACGTTATATATTTAATGCTGCAGGAACAGTGGCTTCAAACGAGTTTTCTGATACATTTACTCACGAATTCGGGCATTGGTTAAATCTTCAACACACGTTCAATGTTCTGTGTTCAACTTCGAACCCTGGTAATGATGGTGACGGAGTTGCTGACACCCCTGTAGAAAATGCTTCTTCCGGATTGGGATGTAACTCTGGAAACAATTGTCTTGGACAAAAAGTAAACGTTGAAAACTATATGGGATACAATGGTTCTTCCGGCTGTTATAAAATGTTTACCAATGGACAGGTTAACAGAATGCTGGCAGCATTAAACCATCCTTCGCGAATAAATTTATGGCAGCCTGCCAACTTAGCCGCAACCGGAGTTGCCAATACTCCACCAAGATTAGCCCTTAGCAACAGTACATTTACAGAGAACTTAAACAATAATGGAGTCGTGTCATTAGACGGAACAGTAGCATCTGCCCCTATATCAACGATTACGCTGAACGGAGCAACATTTGCCGTACCCAATGGAACAACTCTTACTGCAGGAAACCATTTCACGTCTTCATTACCAGCAGGATTAACTGCAAGTATAGTAGTTACAAGCTCTACGACTGCTACACTTACTATAAATGGTGCAGCAACCAGTCATTCTAAAAGTCAGGTCTTAAATTCATCAATTACGTTCCTGAATCCGGCTATAACAGGAGGCGTAACTTCATTAGGATCAACGACAGCTTTGGCCTTAACTTTTTCTTATAAAGATCCTTACAAAATAGTTACCGGAACTCCTCTGGAAAGTTATGCCAACCCAACACCAACAACAGTAACCACCAACTCAGGGGCAACCTGGAAATATTTTATCATTAACCCGGAGCTTAGTGATGATGCAGGGTATGGCGCCTGGTACTATGGAGCCAATCAATTAAAATTGGAAACTTATTGGAAAGGATTAGTGTGCCAAACAGGAACAAGAAATATTAGTTTAATTCCAGCCTGTACCACCATAACGAATGCAAATAATATAGGGTATCCAACTTGGACTCCCGGACAACTGGATGTGTATACTCCTACCTATACTACCTGGTCTGGTAAAACCGCTTATGTTGGTTTTAGAAACCAATTCGATGGCTACGATATTAACGGCTATTTCAAAGTGAGCGTTGGGGCCAATGGTTCAAATTATTCTGTCACTGAGTTTGCATACAACACACAACCATATGGAAGTATTACAACACCTTGTACACTATTATCCACTGCAAATGTTGATACAACAAACACAGAAACATCTATCTATCCAAATCCGGTTTCTGATGTTTTGACAATTAAAACAAAGGGGGAAATCAAATCAATTTCTGTCTACGACATGTTTGGAAGAAAAATGAATGCTAAAGCTATTGGTGATAAGGTTGACGTTAAACACTTCCTAAGCGGAACTTATTTGATTGATATTGAAACCTCTTTAGGGAAAACTTCTCAGAAATTCATTAAAAAATAGTATTACTATTCATATACAGTTGATTGGGCTTCATTGTAAGCCCAATTTTTTTATCCTGTTTATGAGCAGTTCTTCATTTATTTATGTAATTTTATTCTTTGATAACAATATTCAATGCATTATAAAAACGACAGGATCATTATCCGTGAATTTACCCCTGAAGAATTTTCATTATTTTCCACTCTTTTTGAAAATGAAAATGTAACCCGATATCTGCCCTACAAAACCCCGGAAGAATATAAAGAAATGTTTGACAAAGCATTGGCAGATTATGAAGGGGGACCATTCAGCAGATGGGGAATTTTCCAAGCCCAGAACAATGATTTTGTTGGAATGTGCCTTGCCAGAATCTTTCTCGACAATCCTGATCAGATGGAAATAGGCTATACTTTAGATGAAAAATACTGGGGTAAAGGTCTCGGAACGGACGTCTGTAAAACACTTGTTGACCACTGTTTATCAATAAATCATCAGAAAGATATCGTAGCAGTAACTGATCTTGATAATATCGGGTCCCAAAAAGTACTTTTGAAAAGCGGCTTTAAAAGAGTTGAAAATCTAAAACGGGAGGATAGGGAACTGGCGTACTTTGTTTTACAGAAAGAGTAAACTTATAGCTCATATTACAAACGGAGGGCTTAGAATTCCCCTCTTGTGGATGGTTAGCTTTTCCCACAGATTTCACGGATTTACACAGATGTTTGTGTATTATAAAAATCTTCGATTTTTAAACTTAAGTGAACTTCTTAGCAGTTTATCTGTACTTAAAATCAACTTAAGTGTTTTTATCTTTTGTGGCTTTTGTGGTTAAAATACAAAGTTTTCAGCTATAAAAACATTTCATTTATCAGATAATTTATCATAACTTGCAGAAATTATGATGTCGAAACGTTGCAAATATGCGCTTAAAGCAATGGTCAGATTAGCAAGGAATTATAACCAGGGCTTTCTGCCAACTTCCGTTATTGCACAGGACGAAAACATTCCCAAGAAATTTCTGGAACAGATTCTTCTCGAACTAAAAAGAGCCAAACTCGTTAACAGCAAGCAAGGCAAAGTAGGCGGGTATTATCTTTTAAAATCACCCGATGAGGTCTCATTAGCAGACATTTACCGAATTTTTGACGGCCCGATCGCTCTTACGCCATGCGTTTCTTTAAATTTTTACGAAGCATGTGATGATTGTGTAGACGAAGCAGTATGCTATCTGAGGAAAGAACTTATGATCGTTCGTGAAAAGACCAGAAAAAGCATGATGGAAGCTACCTTAACCAAGTTCATCAATAAAGAATAAAATTTTTTTTATTTAAATTCTACTATTTTGATAGGAGTTATAGAATTTTATATATATTTGCAAGACTTAAATCTCAATTCAAAATGGAAAACAGTCTGAAAAATGAATTCGAAAATCTTGTGAAAGAGGCTGATGAAGCTTCTTTCCAAACTAATGCACTGCAAATACTGACTGAAAGATTCCCGGGTAAAGTGATCTTTTCAACCAGTTTCAGTTACGAGGATCAGGTCATCACTCATCTGATTAAAGATTTAAATATTGAAATATTCACCCTGGATACGGGAAGACTTTTTGAACAGACTTATGAAACCTGGACTTCCACCAAGGCTTTCTTTAAAAAGAACATTAAAGCCTATTATCCGGATACGGACGAGCTCAGAGAATTTGTCACAGAAAACGGCCCTGATTCCTTCTATCAATCTGTTGAAAAAAGGAAAGCATGCTGTACCATCCGAAAGGTTCATCCTTTAAGAAAAGCACTGGAAGGCTATGAAGTATGGATCACAGGTCTGAGATCCGAACATTCTCCCAACAGACAGAATATGCCTCAGCTGGAGTGGGATCCTGATAACAGAATCATAAAATTTCATCCCATCCTTCACTGGACGACAGAGCAGGTGACAAAGTATGTAAAAAATCATCATTTACCTTACAATCACCTTCATAAAGAAGGATTTGTGAGCATAGGATGCGAGCCCTGTACCAGAGCGATCAAAGAAGGAGAAGATTTCAGAGCAGGCCGTTGGTGGTGGGAAGATGCCAACAAAAAAGAATGCGGTCTGCATATTCATCAATAAAAAAAGAAAAAAATGTCAATACATCATTTAAATTATTTAGATCAGTTAGAAGCCGAATCTATTTATATATTAAGAGAAGTCGCAGGCCAGTTTGAACGTCCGGCGTTGTTATTCAGTGGAGGAAAAGACAGTATCGTACTGGCGCATCTGGCAAGAAAGGCCTTCTTCCACGGAAAAATTCCGTTTACATTTGTTCATGTAGATACGGGACACAACTTTCAGGAGGTTTTGGATTTCCGTGATCAGCTGGTGGAACAGCTAGATGTGAATCTGGTCGTTAGGAAAGTGGAAGACACGATAAAAAGTAAAAAACTGACTGAGGCTAAAGGTAAATTCCCAAGCAGAAACTGGCTGCAAACCTATACGCTTCTTGATACGATTGAAGAATTTGAATTTGATGCCTGCATAGGAGGAGCCAGAAGAGATGAGGAAAAAGCCCGGGCCAAAGAAAGGATCTTCTCCGTTCGTGATGAATTCGGGCAGTGGGATCCTAAACTTCAGCGTCCTGAACTTTGGAATATCTTTAACGGAAAGATTCACAAAGGAGAAAATGTAAGGGTTTTCCCAATCAGCAACTGGACAGAGCTTGACATCTGGAATTATATCCGAAGAGAAAAAATTGCACTTCCTTCCATCTATTTTTCGCATGAAAGAGAAGTAATCGATTTCAACGGACAGTGGCTGGCCAATTCTTCCCATGTGGTTTTAGAACCGGAAGACGTCATTACTACTAAGAAAATCCGTTACCGCACCGTAGGAGATATGACCTGTACCGCAGCTGTGGAATCTAATGCTGTTACGATAGATGCCGTTATCGAAGAAATCGTAGCGACAAGAATCTCAGAGCGTGGCGAAACCAGAATTGATGACAGGGTAACAGAAGCCGCTATGGAGGACAGAAAAAAAGGAGGCTATTTTTAGTCAATGATAAAAGATAATTGATTAATGATTACACAAAGTATTTTCATCAATTATCATTCATAATTTATCACTTATCATTTATAATTACAATCGGATGGATATATTAAGATTTATAACAGCAGGAAGCGTGGATGACGGTAAAAGTACCCTTATCGGGAGACTGCTTTACGATAGCAAAAGCATTTTACAGGACCAGTTGGAAGTCCTTGAAAAACATTCTAAAAACAAAAATGAAGACGGAGTAGACCTTGCTCTTTTAACAGATGGTCTGCGTGCAGAAAGAGAACAGGGAATCACCATTGATGTTGCCTACCGCTATTTTTCAACGGCAAAAAGAAAATTTATCATCGCTGATGCTCCCGGTCATGTACAATACACCCGGAATATGATCACCGGAGCATCCAACTCAGATCTGATGGTTATTCTGATTGATGCAAGAAAAGGAGTGATTGAACAGACCAGAAGGCATTCCATCATCGCCTCTTTATTACAATTAAAGAAAGTAGCTGTAGCCATTAATAAAATGGATATGGTAGATTATTCGGCAGAAATTTTTGAAAATATAAAATCAGAATATGCAAAAATTGCAGAAAATCTTGGACTGAATGATGTAAGTTATTTCCCGATCTCTGCATTAAAAGGAGATAATATTGTTTCAAAATCTTCCAGAACAGACTGGTATGAAGGAAATTCTTTACTGGAATATCTTGAAGAAGTAACGATCAATGAAGAAAAAAATAACGGAAGCCGTTTTCAGGTTCAGTACGTGATTCGTCCTCAAACCGAAGAACTGCATGATTACAGAGGATATGCCGGACAAATATTAAGCGGAAAGTTCACCAAAGGAGATAAAATCCATATACTTCCTGCAAACCTGGCCACTGAAATCACCAAAATTGAGATCAATGGCATTGAAAAAGAAGAAGCCTTTGAAGGCCAGCCAGCCGTTATTCATCTTGCTCATGACGTTGATATCAGCCGTGGAGATATTTTTGCCACGGAAGAACATATTCCGGCCGTTGAAAAAGATCTTGAAATTCTTTTATGCTGGCTGGATCAGAAACCTTTGCAGCCAGGAAACAAATACCTTTTGCAGCAAAACAGCAGACTGATAAAAGCAGTAGTAAGAGAGGTTGATTACAAGATCAATGTGAATACTCTTATAAGGGAACAGGCCGATGGAGAGATTAAACTGAATGAAATTGTGAAAGTTACCCTGCGAACGGCACAGCCTTTGGTCTATGACAGCTTTACCAATAACAAAACAACGGGCTCTGCCATTCTGGTGGATGAAACGTCCAATTCAACGGTAGCAGCCTGTATAATTCAATAGAAAAAATGGCAATTTCCGATCAATTAACAGAGAGAATTCATCAGACTAAGCAAAACAGTATTCATGGATTCTTTGATAAAATAAAGACTAAAAAGTGGGTGAAGGATTTGTATGAAACACTTTTCCTTCCTCAGCATGACAATACTGAAGATGAGCTGAAAAGAAATTTTGAGGCACTGCAGGAAACACTTTCAGAACTTATCAATACGGTAACAGGAGATAAAACCCTTACTGAAAAACAGGTTAATCGGTTTTTTGAAGCTTTACCAGAAATTTATGATCAGCTGGTGCTGGATGCAAAATCCATTCTGGAATTTGATCCTGCTGCTGACTCACTGGAAGAAGTATACCTGGCATATCCCGGCTTTTTTGCCACGTATGTCTATCGTATCTCGCATCAGCTCTGGAGTCAGAAAGTGAAAATTTTACCAAGGGTCATCTCAGAATATGCCCACAGCAAAACCGGAATTGATATTCATCCGGGAGCTACCATTGGAAAGTCTTTTTTTATTGATCACGGAACGGGAATTGTGATCGGAGAAACAACGGTTATCGGAAATAATGTCAAAATCTATCAGGGAGTAACCCTCGGAGCTTTGAATGTTTCCAAAGAAAAAGCCCATCAGAAAAGACACCCCAATATTGAAGATGATGTGATTATCTATTCGGGAGCTACTATTCTGGGAGGCGAAACTACAATAGGCAGAGAAAGTATTATCGGAGGAAATGTCTGGGTTACACAGGATGTTCCTGCCAACTCTCTGGTCTACCACAAAAGTGAAATAAAAATAAAGGATAATTCTTCATTACCGGAATCATTAACCTTTGTGATCTAAAAAAACAAAAATAAAAAGTACATTGATATGAAATTTCAGAATGCATTAGAAACGATCGGGAATACACCCGTCGTGAAAATCAACAAACTCTTCGGTTCAGATCATGAAGTCTGGATCAAACTTGAAAAAAACAATCCGGGAGGAAGCATTAAAGACAGAATCGGACTGGCGATGATTGAAGATGCAGAAACCAAAGGATTATTAAATAAAGACAGCGTCATCATAGAACCTACCAGCGGAAATACAGGAATAGGTCTTGCTTTGGTGGCTGCCGTAAAAGGATATAAACTGATCCTTGTGATGCCTGAAAGCATGAGTATAGAGCGCCGTAAAATTATGGAAGCCTACGGAGCAGAATTTGTGCTTACTCCAAGAGAAAAAGGAATGAAGGGCGCTATCGAGAAAGCTAATGAACTGGCTGAAGAAACACCCAATTCATGGATTCCAAGACAGTTTGACAATCCTTCCAATGTAAAAGTACATGTAGAAACCACCGCTCAGGAAATTTTAAAAGACTTTCCGGATGGTCTGGATTACATCATTACCGGAGTGGGAACCGGAGGGCACATTACCGGAATAGCAAAAGTGGTTAAAGAAAAATATCCCAACGTAAAAGTAATAGCTGTAGAGCCGGAATTATCACCTGTATTAAGCGGAGGAAGCCCGGCGCCACATCCATTGCAGGGATTGGGAGCAGGTTTTGTTCCTTCCATTCTGGATATTACCCTTTTAGATGGAGTGATTACAGTAGGCAAAGAAGAAGCTTATGAATATGCCCTTAACGCAGCTAAAAAAGAAGGTCTTTTTGTCGGAGTTTCCACAGGAGCCGCTTTAGCAGCCATCGCCAAACATTTACCGGAAATACCACCTAACGCTAAAATCCTGACAATTAATTACGATACCGGAGAGAGATATCTGTCGGTAGAAGGACTTTTCTAATTCCTTAATTAACAACTACTTCAATGAAAACAAATATAAAATCACCAAAGGTCTTCCTTATCGGTGCAGGGCCCGGCAACCCTGAACTGATAACTGTAAAAGCTGTAAAAGCAATCGCAGAAGCAGACGTTGTTTTATGCGATCGTCTTGTAAGTCCTGAGATTCTGGAAACCTACGTCAATAAAGACACAGAAATTATTTATGTAGGGAAAGAATGCAGCAAAAATGCTTCCACCCCTCAGTCTCATATCAATACTTTAATGGTGGAATATGCCCGCCAGAATAAAACCATCGCAAGACTAAAAGGAGGGGATGTTTCCATATTCTCGAATATTCTTGATGAGTTACAGGCTTTAAAAGAAAATCATATTCCTTACGAAATCATTCCGGGAATTACAGCCGCTTTAGGTGCAGCCGCCTTTGCAGGGATGCCTTTAACGGCCAGAGGATATTCCACATCCGTTCGTTTTCTGACCTACTATAAATCAGAGATTGTAACTGAAGAGTATTGGAAAGAACTTGCTCTCACCAATGATACCCTTGTTTTCTATATGTCTAAAGGAAATCTTACTCCTCTTGTGGAAAAGCTGAAAGCACTTCAGATTTCAGGTGATAAAAAAATTGCAGTCATTGAACAGGCTACGACTCCTTTCCAAAAGGTATACACGTCATCATTTGATGATTTTAACGAAAAATTCGGAGACAAAAACTTTGCTTCCCCTTCTTTGGTTGTGGTTGGCAAAATCGTCAATCTGCATGAAGAATTTTCATGGCTTGAAAATGCCGAGCAGGAAGGTCTTTATTTTAAATCAGTAGAAAACGGAAGTCTAATCCCTACTACTCAAAATTTCTTTGAATATGCTGTCTGAATCTAAATTAAATGTATTAAAACAAATCTCCGGAGACTTATCCAGAGACGAAGCCATCTGGGCAAGCGGATATCTTGCGGGTATTGCCGGAGGGTCATCAATTACAGCCGTTCTGCCACCACTGGAAACGAATACTACTACACAGAATCCTGTAAAGAAAATAACGCTGGCTTACGGTACAGAAACCGGAAACAGCAAAAAACTGGCCACTGCACTGGCAGGCATCGTAAAGAAAAAAGGGCTTCAGGTAAAGCTGGCTGACCTTTCCCAATACAAGCCTAAAGATCTTGCCAAAGAAGAGTTCTTTTTTGTCGTCATCAGTACTCAGGGAGAAGGTGAACCGCCTGCTCTTGCTAAAAAATTCTACGATTATATTCATGAAAATGAAATTGATCTCAGCGGACTTAGATACGGAATTCTGGCACTGGGAGACAGTAGTTATCCTCTGTTTTGCCAGACTGGAGAAGATGTCGATTCACGCTTTGAAATATTAGGTGCCCAGCGTATTATTCCATTGAAAAAGTGTGACATTGATTACGAACAGGAAGCTTCCCACTGGATAGAGCATGTATTTGAAACAGTTAATAAAAATGCGGGGCAGAGTACAAAAAATATTTCAGCCCCAAAAGTTTCCGCCGGAAGAAAAAGATATCAGGGGAAAGTTTCAGCCATTATCAATCTGAACGATATTACCTCAGAAAAAGAAACCTATCATATTGAAATTGAAACAGAAGAAGCGCTTAGTTATCAACCAGGTGCAGCTTTGGGAGTGATCCCTTTCAATTCAAAAGAGGTTGTAGATGAGATTATTACACTCACAGGAATTAATCCTAAAAAACAGGTTGAAACAGCAAAAGTTACAGACACTGTGGAAGAACTTCTACTCAAGCATCTTAACATCAGCTATTTACTTAAATCTGTAGTGGCTCAATATGCAAAAATAACAGGGCATTCCATTCCGGAAGTCAGATTAAGTCTTCTTGATCTTCTTAGAATTTATCCTGTAAAAAATGCAGACGAATTTGAAGAAATCTTACAGATATTAACCGCTCAGACACCACGTCTGTATTCGATTTCTTCCTCTGTGGAAGCTCATGGTGATATGGAAATTCATATTACGGTTGCTAAATCAGAATTTTTTATTGACCATCAGAAACATAATGGGTTATGCAGTGGCTTTCTGAGTGAATTTAAAGAAGGAGAAGAGTTGGAATTTTATATTCAGGAAGCAGGACATTTCAAATTGCCGGAAGCGGATAAAGATATCATCATGATTGGTCCGGGAACAGGGATTGCGCCTTTCAGATCATTCCTTTGGGAACGTGATGCCACAGGTGCAGAAGGAAGAAACTGGCTGTTTTTCGGAGACAGGAATTTTGTATCCGATTTCCTTTACCAGGCAGAGCTGCAGGATTTTCTCAAAACAGGCAGTCTGACCCATTTAGATCTTGCTTTTTCCAGAGATACGGCTGAAAAAGTATATGTTCAGCACAGGTTGGAACAAAAAGCCCAGGAAGTTTTTTACTGGCTTGAAGGCGGAGCATCGGTGTATGTATGTGGTGCTAAAGATCCAATGGCCCGTGATGTAGAACAAACGCTTCTCACCATTATCCAGACTGAAGGAAAACGCAGCAAAGAAGATGCTGTAACCTACCTGGAAGAAATGGAACTGAGCGGCAGATATGCTAAAGATGTGTATTAAAAAGTAGTCGTAAAAATTAAATGAAACAATTATGAACAACAATAAAGAGAACCTTTCACCGGTAGAAAAAATTAAAACCGGCAGTAACGGACTCAGAGGAACTTTAAAGGAAAGTCTTGCAGATAACTTCACCGGAGCCATCAGAGAAGATGACCAGACTGTGATCAAATTTCATGGAATGTACCAGCAGGATGACAGAGACCGCAGGGAAGAGCGTGTCTCCAAAAAACTGGAATGGCTGTATTCGTATATGATCAGATTAAGACTTCCCGGTGGTTTTTTAACTCCGGAGCAATGGGTAGGATTGAATGAAACGGCTGAAGATCATTCTACGGGAACGATAAAAGTGACTACCAGGCAAACCATTCAGCTGCATGGTATTTTAAAATCTCATTTAAGACCTACCATTCAAAGTTTCAATCTTCAGCATCTGGATTCAATTGCCGCTTGTGGAGATGTCAACAGAAACGTAACCTGTACAGCCAATCCTTCGGAATCCCCTTTACAGCAGGAAGCTTACGAACTGGCAGGAAAAATCAGCGAAATGTGTCTTCCGAAAACCAAAGCTTATTATGATATCTGGATTGATGATGAACTTCTGGTAGACCGTAAAGCAGAGGAAGATCCTTTGTATCAGGACAGATATCTTCCAAGAAAACTGAAAATTGGAATAGCCGTTCCTCCCAATAACGATGTGGATGTATTCATCAATGATATTGCCCTAATCGCGATTATCGAAAATGATAAAATCGTAGGTTACAATATTGCTGCCGGAGGGGGATTAGGTGCCACTCACGGAAATGAAGCCACGTATGCCCGTCTTGCTTCTATCCTTGGATTTGTGGATACCGAGGAAAAAGTATTGAAAGCCGTGTACGAAATTATAACGGTACAAAGAGACTTTGGTAACAGAAGCGACCGGAAATTATCAAGATTAAAATATACCATTGATAAATTAGGTATCGACCAGTATAGAGCTGAAGTAGAAAAGAGAGCAGGCTTCAGTTTTGAGCCGGCCCGCGAATTTAAGTTTACACAAAGAAAAGACCGTTACGGCTGGATACAGAATCATGAAGGAAAGTGGTTTTACACCGTATTTGTAGAGCATGGAAGAATCCTTGATATTGAAGGATATCCTTTAAAATCGGGACTATTAAAAATTGCACAGACAGGGAAAGCCAATTTCCGTTTTACCTGCAACCAAAACCTTATTCTTGCTGATATTGATGAAGAAGATAAGTCTGAAATCGAAGGTATTTTAAAAGAGCACGGAATTTCAGAACATACCGACAGAGCAAGTGCTTTACGTAAAAACTCTGTTGCATGCGTAGCCTTGAACACCTGTTCACTGGCTCTGGCGGAGGCCCAACGTTATCTGCCTTCCCTGGTCACCAAAATAGAACCTATCCTTGAAAAATATGGTTTGTTGGAAGAAGATATCACGATCCGTATGACAGGTTGTCCCAATGGCTGTGGAAGATCTCCCAATGCTGAAATCGGATTTGTAGGTACAGCTTATGGGAAATATAATCTTCACATTGGGGGAGACCGCTTAGGAATGCGACTGAATACAAAATTTAAAGAAAATATTGGTGAAGAAGAAATTCTGACCACTCTGGATGAACTTTTCGCGATTTACGTACAGAAAAGACTTGCAGAGGAAACATTTGGTGATTTTTCATACCGTTACTTACATACCTTAAATTAATTATATGGCTGATTTTCATTATGATCTGAAAAAAAACAAAAAAACTCAACCTCTTCATTTAAGCGGACGAATGTGTATGTGTTGTTGATTCTCAAATAACAATACAAACAAAGCTGTTTGAAATAGTAAGGCATCTTAGTTCACCACTTAAATAAATCAAACCATTAAGGAATTAAAGTTATTAAGTAAAGTTAAGGTAAAATCATATGATTTTTTAAGACCTGTTCTTTAGTGCGAAACATTCTTAAATACCTTAAAATCTTATCAACTCTTAATGGTTTAAAAACTTTATGTTTTATTTAAAAATTCAGGCAGCTTCATTCTCAACCTAAAAAATGAAGAAAAATGAAAAACAAAAAGCAGGGAAATTTTCTACCAAAAGCAGGCATTATTGCATTTACATTTCTATTTTTTGACCTGGCAGAAGCTCAGCAGCAGCTTATAGAGCTTAGCGGAAGCATCAAAAATACAGATACACGAAAAGGTCTTGACTCCGTAAAAGTACAGATTGAAAATACACAGGATAAAGCATTCACGGATCAGTTGGGTAACTTCAAAATCAGAACAAGAGTTACCATTCCATTTCGGGTGGTTGTTCAGAAAGATGGTTTTAGCAGTCAAACTGTTGAAATCCTTTCGCCTTCCAACAAAATAACGATAGGCTTAAACCCTCAAAATACCATTATTGATGATGTGGTAATTTCTGCCTCCAGAGTTCCGGAAAAAATATTAAGATCTCCGATCGCCATTGAAAAAATTGATATCAAAACCATCAGGGAAAGTCCGGCTGCTTCGTTTTATGAAACCCTGGAAAATGTAAAAGGACTACAGCTTTTAACCTCAAGCCTTACGTTGAAAATTCCTAATTCAAGAGGTTTTAATTCGCCCAATAATTTCCGGTTCATGCAGCTGGTAGATGGAGTAGATGTACAGTCGGCAACCTTGGGAGTGCCGCTGGGAAATGCTATAGGACCTACAGAACTGGATATTCAATCTATGGAAGTAACTCCGGGAGCGGCTTCTGCATTGTACGGAATGAATGCCATCAACGGACTGGCAAGTTTACAGACCAAAGATCCGTTTACCTCTGAAGGGATAAGTGTTTATTTCCGTGGCGGAGTAAATCATGTAGACAATGTCAATCATAAAATAAGTTCTCTGGGAGAAAGTGCCATTCGTTTTGCAAAGGTGATCAATAAGAACTTTGCTGTTAAAGTTAATGCCTCTTACTTCAGTGGAACAGACTGGGTTTCCAATAATCTGACAGATCAGAATCCAGGTTCATTGGTAACAGCCAATCCTAACTTTGCTTTGGCTAACAATCCGGCTGAAGATCTTTGGAATAAATACGGTGATGAAAGAAACAACCGTGTAGCTGTAAAAGTAGATTACAACGGAAAACCAACCACATTCAACGTTTCGAGAACCGGATATCTGGAAAAAGATCTGGTAAGCCCTGACGTGAAGAACATTAAGTTCGATGCTGGATTATATTATCGTTTCGGAGACCAGTGGAGAACATCTTATGTGTATCGCTACGGCTTGCTGGACGGAACTTTCCAGAGAGGGAATAAAATCCGTTTGCAGAATGCCACAGTTCAGAACCATAAAGTAGAACTGACAGGAAGAGAATTAACCTTCAGAGCTTATGTATCCATAGAAAATACAGGAGATTCTTATAATCTCAAACCTTTGGCAGATAATCTTGATCTGACGAATCTTTCCAATGCCAACTGGAAAAATATATTCCAGACCGCACTTCAGAACAGTCTGAATGCCGGAACCAATCTTAATGATGCTTTCATCCTTGCCCGTCGGGAAGCCGACAAAAACAGGGCAGTACCGGGAACTGCTGCTTTCGAACAGTTAAAAAATACCATCGTCGGCATTAATAACTGGGATTCAGCGAATGCAGGTGTAGCCGGAGCTCCCGCAACAGGTGGAGCGAAACTTGAACAGAAATCCCGCTTTTATCAGGGAGAACTTACTTATGATTTCAGTAGGTTTGTGAAGATATTCAGCCTTCTGGCTGGTGTGGATTACCGACTGTACAGCATTACTCCGGATGGAAACAATTTTGTCGATTTCAATCGTCCCGTGAACGAAAGAAACATTCCTTTAGCCAATGGTACTTTCGGGAAAGATGTTATCTATCAGAAATATGGGGCTTTTGCACAGATTACCAGGCTTTTCTTCGATGATAAAGTAAAAATTAATGCCGCTTTACGGATCGACAGAAACCCGGAATTTGAAGCCAAACTAAATCCAAGAATAAGTGTAGTGTATTCCCCATTAAAACAGCATAATTTCCGGGCCTCTTTTCAAAACGGCTATCGTTTTCCATCTTTATTTGAAGCCCTTTCATTCGTGAATAATGGAAACGTAAGAAGAGTAGGAGGCCTGTCCAAAGTAAATGACGGATTAGGCTATCTGGAAAACTCTTATACGCTGGCATCCATCGATAAATTTACCTCAGCAGTAAACGCTGATGTTGACGCAGGAAAAACCCAGGCTCAGGCAGCTCAGGATAACAAACAGCTTTTAACGGTAGCGAATCTTCAGAAATTACAGCCGGAGAAAATCAATTCGTTTGAAGTAGGGTATAAGTCTACTTTTTTCAATAATAAACTGGTGCTGGACTGGGATTTTTATTACAATATCTACGAAGGATTCCTTGGTCAGGTAGAAGTGGCTGTTCCTAAAAACAGCCAGGTAGGAAGCAATACCGCTGTTCTTGCCATGCTCGACAGAAGTAAACAGGACCGATACAGGGTTTATACCAACAGCAACAGTACCTACAAAAGCTACGGAACATCTTTAGGAATCCGATATAATATCACAGGAAATTACAATATCAACACCAATGTTTCCTATAATGATCTAGCTTCCAATAATAACTCAGATCTGTTTATTACAGCTTTCAACACTCCGAAGTGGATGGTAAATGTAAGCGTGGGAAACAGAGAGATTGTTAAAAATATAGGATTTACTCTTGTAGCCAGATGGCAGAGCGGTTTTATGTGGGAAAGCCCCTTAGCATCCGGAGAAATTCCCGCTTATTACACCATTGATGCACAGGCTACATGGAAACTGCCTGAAATCCATGCCAATATTAAGATTGGAGCTACCAATTTGCTGAACCGCCGTTACTTCCAGTATGCAGCAGGTCCTGAAATCGGAGGACTGTATTATCTCGCTTTTACCTATGACTTAAAACTGTAATCAGGATGAGTAATTCTTTATATCCCATATTTTTAAAACTTGAAAACCTTTCGCTGCTGATTATTGGCGGCGGAAAGGTTGCCCTTGAAAAGCTGGAATCTGTTCTGGGCAATTCACCGGAAACATCCATCAAACTGGTAGCCAAAGAAATTATTCCGGAGGTCAGAACTTTACAAAACCAGTTTTCCAATATAACACTTCATGAGAGAGCATATCATGACCACGATTTTAATGGTACTGATCTGGCCATTATTGCAGTAAATGATGTTGAACTGGCCGGAGAAATCAGAGAAAAAGCCCAGCAAAAAAGTGTACTGGTCAATATTGCGGATAAACCTGATTTGTGTGATTTTTATTTAGGATCTATTGTTAAAAAGGGAAGTCTTAAAATAGCTATTTCCACCAATGGAAAATCTCCAACCATCGCTAAAAGATTAAGAGAAACCTTTACCGAAGTGATTCCTGACGAAATGGATCATGTATTGGACAATATGCAGCATATCCGTAATCAACTGACAGGCGATTTCGATTATAAAGTAAAAGAACTTAATAAGATTACAACAGAATATCTGTCCGAAGGAAAAGTTGCTGCAAAACCGGATATGGAAATTCAAAAGCTGATCAATATCACCAAAACAGCCCAGAGAAAAGCCAATATTTATCTGGGCATCATAGGAGTTTTACTTCTTTTCGGGTTATTTGGCCTTGTCGTGTATCAGTTTAATTTATCTGATGATATTCAGCATTTTCTGAATAAAGATGGCCGTATTTTTTACTGGATGCTGTTTGCGGGCTTTATGGCAGAAATTGTCGCCGGATCTATGGGAATGGGCTACGGAGTGATATGTACTACAATTCTTTTATTACTAAATGTTCCGCCGCCGGTTGTAAGTGCCAGCATCCACTCTGCGGAATCGTTTACCACGGCGGCCGGGAGTTTCAGTCATTATAAATTGGGAAACGTGAATAAAAAAATGGTCTGGGTGCTGTTTCCATTGGCTATTGTGGGTTCTGTTATCGGAGCTTTAACACTGTCTCATTATGGTGAACATTATGCTCACATCGTAAAACCAATTATTGCCTGCTACACGCTCTATCTTGGAATTAATATCTTAAACAATGCATTTAAAGATAAAAAAACCGGACAAGCGAAAGCCAAACGCAGAACCAATCTCAGAATATTAGGATTGGCAGGCGGCTTCATAGATTCTTTTGCCGGCGGCGGCTGGGGACCTTTGGTAACCGGAACGCTGATCAAAGAGGGAAGGATTCCCCGATATGTAGTGGGAAGTTCTACCGTTGCAAAGTTTTTACTAACCATTACCAGTGCTATTACCTTTATTTTTACGATAGGTATCCACCATTGGAATATTGTTTTGGGGCTTTTGCTGGGAGGTGTTTTTACCGCTCCGTTTTCTGCAATGCTTACGGCAAAACTTCCAACAAAGAAAATGTTTGTGGTGGTAGGAATGGTGGTTATTGCCATGAGCCTTATTACGATAACAAAATCGATCTTCTCATAAGAACAAATATAAAAACAGAAAAAAAGTATTAAACGCAGAGATTTTAATGTTTACTTTATTTTGAGGCATCAGGGGGGAAATTAATGATGCAGTGTATTGACACTATCATTACTCATTTTTAGTAAGAATCTGAAACCATTAAAACTTTGCGTTTTTTTATTTTTTTTAAAACTACATATAAAATGTTTTTGGAAAACGCAAAGACGCAACATGATTAATAAAAAACTGCTGTAAGGCGCAAGAATTTTATCTCCGATAAAATTAAATACAGGATACCTTAGTCTCTCATCAATTATTTAGATTTCGCAATTGATTCTTTTTGAGCGCATGTATAGCCAAATCTTCATCAGCGACATAGTCGCAACCATTTGCTCACTTTATTAAAAAGCTTACTTTTTTAAGCTTTGCGTTTTACTTTTCGCTTTATCTTACAACATATATTGTACTGTCAATCCCTGCTCTTTATTTTTCAAGCTCACGAATTACTACTTTAGCCATTTCTTTAGAACTGAAAGGATTTTGCCCTGTAATCAAATGTCCATCAACAATAACGTTGGAAGTCATTGGAATAAATGCTTTTTTGTAATGTACGTCCCGTTCTTTAAGAGCGGCTTCCAGGTTAAAAGGTACTTCATTTTTTCTTCTGGCCAGGGTTTCTTCAAACCAGTCAAATCCAGTAATCGATTTACCTTTAATCATATATGCTCCTCCTGAAAGCTCTACATTCAACAATCCTCCAACTCCATGGCAGATTGCAGCAACCATTTTATTATTTTCATACTGATCTCTGAGTATAGTCTGTAAAGTAGTATTATCAGGGAAATCATACATCGTTCCATGTCCGCCGGCAAGATAAATGCAGTCGAAAGATTCATTCTTTACCTCATTGAGACTTTTTGTATGGGCCAGTTCATTCATGAATTCAGGATCTTCATAATATTTTTTTGAAATTCCATCAAGGACCAGAGGTATCAGGCTTTCGGGGTCAACAGGAGTATTTCCTCCTTTTGGAGAAGCTATGGTGACCTGCCATCCTTTTTCCTTTGCCGCATGATATATATGGGTAAGCTCGCTAAGCCATAAACCTGTTTTAAAGTTACCACTGGCATACTGATCTATATTTGTTACGATTAGCAATATTTTTTTCATCATGATACGATTAATTAAAAGATTTTCTGAATTCTAAAGGTGAAACAGTAGTCTGGTTTTTAAACAAACGGTGAAATGACTGCGGATGTTCAAATCCTAAATTATAAGCAATTTCAGAAACAGATAAAGTAGTAGTGGAAAGCAGTTCTTTGGCCTTTTCAATCACTCTGTTCTGAATATGCTGTTGTGTGGTCTGTCCTGTATGAACTCTTAACATATCACTCAGATAATTGGGGCTGATATTCATCTGAGCTGCCACAAATTGTACAGTAGGAATCCCGTCAATCAGCAGTTTTTCATTTTTAAAATAATCATCCAGTAAAGTTTCAAGCTGTGTCAAAAGATCATGATTCACCTTTTTCCGTATTAAAAACTGGCGGTTGTAAAATCTGTCACAGTATTTTAACAGTAAATCAATGTTGGAAACCAGCAAATCCTGGGTGAAATTATCCATGTTGGCTTCTATCTCCCTGCTGATATTATCCATGATATCCGTTACGGATTTTTCTTCCTTTTCGGAGAGATACAAAGCTTCATTAGCAGAATACGAAAAATAACCGTAATTCTTTATGATAGCGGCTAATGGATAACCTTGTAAAAAATCAGGATGAATAACCAGTACACTTCCTCTTACTTCGGAAAGCAGAATATCTTCAAACTGTAATACCTGATGGGGAGCAATAAAATACATGATTCCATCCTCAAAATCATAATAATGCTGTCCGTATTTACATCTCCCTGCACAATCTTTTTTAAGGGAAACCACGTAAAAATCTGTGGTCACAGCACTCAGAACAGTCTTCGGATCTATAGTCACTTCATTAAAATCAAACACACTGATCAAAGGATTAGACGGCCTTTTCAGATTCAGATACCTGTGTAATGCTGTGATGGAGGTTACTTTTTCTGGAGTTTTCATTTTATTCTTTTTTACCACCCCGTCAAAAATTCTTTGAATTTTCGCCACCCCTCCGAAGGAGGGGAATATTTTGTCCTTCGGTTTTGGTGATGGTGTCTCTAAGTTACTTATTTTGATAGGATTATTTTGCGGCTTGCTGTTCTTTTTTAATCTGTTCAATTCCCTGTCTGTAAGTAGTTACCGGAAATTCCGGGAATCTCTTTCTGAATTTTGAATCATCAAACAGGTTATCATATTGATATCTGGGAAGCAGTTCCAACAGCTCTTTTGCATTTTTATTGAATAAGGATCCGATTGAAAAGGCGAGCTTTGGAATAACCGAATATTTCAGTTCTTTCCCATAAACTTCTGAAGCCAGCGCAATGAATTTTTTATAATTCAGCTTATGATCATCTACAGGTAAATGCCATGTCTGTCCGTAAGCATCCGGTGTATTTCCGATCAAAGCAGTGGCACGGCTCGCATCGGGAGTCCAGATCAGACTTCGTAATTTATCATCTCTTAAAGGGACTTTCAGCTTTTTGTCTTCTTTAATGGCATTAAAAACAAGACTGTTGGTAATACTTTGTGTTTTTCCGGGACCATAAAATTCTGGAGCTCTGCAGATGACTGCTTCTATGGCTCCTGCTTTCATTTCTTTTAAAAGCATTTCGGCCATCTGTTGTCTTACTCTTCCTTTTCTTCCGACAGGGTCAAATCGGGTTTGTTCGGTTAAAACTTCATTATTTTGAGGATACATATAGGTGTTATCAAAAAACACGAGCTTGGTACCATTGATTTTACAGGCTTCAATAACATTTTTCATGATGGTCAGAAACTGCTTTTCCCATAAACCGGTATCCATAGGAAGTCCCAGGGTAAAATAAGCGATTTCACTTCCTTTCACAGCTTCAACTGCCTTCTCCCTGTCTGATAAATCTGCGGAAAAAACAGTATCTGTATCATTTACTTTTTTTGCCATTCTGCTGACGATACGGATATCTGAAGTATAATTCCTTTTCAGTTCTCTTGCCAGCTCTTCACCAATCTGGCCGTTGGCTCCTAATATAGTTTGCATCATTTTTAAATTTTGAGAGTTACCTATTTCACTGAAAATAAACCCAATACTTTCAGTTTCTTTTATTTCTGATAGAAAATTCGGGCATAACTATAAAAACAGAGTAACTGAATCTAAGGAAGTTGTAACATAATCTCTGAACAATGTAAAAAAGCAGGAAAATAATTAGGCTGAGAAAATAAAAATACAGCACTGAATCATTTTTAACCACAAAAGGCACAAAAGTTTTAAATACTTCAATTTTTTCAGAGCCTAACATTGTGTGTAATAAGTACACCAAAGTTTTGTGAAAATCAAAGATTTTCATCTTATGTGAACTTTCCAGCGATATCATTTTACCTAAACAAACTTAAGTGTGTTAAAATGAAACCTTTTGTGACTTTTGTGGTTGGATCAAGAGTAAAAAACTTTACAATAATCAGGTATAATTCTTTACTTTTTCAGCCTTACTGTTTTTATTTTCGATCCAAGGCCAGGTAATTATCCTCAATTCTGCTGATCAGAATATAGAACAGGCCTGCATAGATCATCTGAATGCCCATTGCTTCCCAGTTTTCAACAGTACTGCTTCCAAAAAGGAGCAGGATAATGAGAGAAGCTCCGGCCATCGCCGCAATACGGGTTTTAAAACCAATGATCAGCAGAAGGCCGATTGTAAATTCGAGAAAGGGGAGAGTGACACTAAAAAGATGGACCAATGGCTGCGAAAGCCAGCTTGTTTCAAAACCCTTCACCATTCCTGATGCAAAGTCCTGCAATTTCACGAGACGAACCAATCCGTGTCCCAAAAGGTTAATTCCCATCGATACACGAAGGAAAAAATAGGCTGTTTTTGTGTTATTCATAAAGGTATTTTTTTTAGGATGGAAACGGGAACCCGGATGCTGGAAGATATAAATCTGCTGTGATTCACTTTTACTGTGTTTTTCAATCATTCTCTAATTTGTTTTTACAGACTTCGATAACTTCCTTCTTCCAGCTTCCAGCTTCCTTACTTATTAAACTTTTCTTCGCTGTTGTCAACCGGAGTATCGGGATCGTTCATCACCATTTTCGCAATATCATCTTTTCTCATAAAGACTACGCCATGCTTTTCTTTGGCATATTTTATAAATTCTTCCATAGCATGTACCATTGCAGGAGTTCCACCGATTCTGTCGTGAAAACTGATACTCATCATTCTCCTTTTGGAAGCTCCTTCTTCATACAACCGGTCAAATTCAAATTTCAGCTGGGCCAAAAACTGCTCCGGGCTCCAGTGTTTCCCTTCAATATTGACAATATCATTGTTACGAAGCGTATAAGGAACGACTACAAAGTTTTTTCCTTTTACTTTAGTTATAAAAGGTTCATCATGGCTTAGATCATCAATATGATACAGAAAACCCAGTTCCTGTAATACTTTAAGTGTATTCGGGCTTCTTCTCAACCAGTTGGCATTATAACCAACAGCTTTCTGCCCTGTAATTTTTTCAACAACATCCACACCTTTCTTTACGAAATTCAGTTCGTCAGCATAATTTTTATTCCACTGGTTATCCCAGGTAAAGCCATGAGCGGCAATTTCATGACCTCCGTTTGCAATAGCTTTGGCAACTTCAGGATACTTTTCAGCAGCAGTTCCTACGACATGAGAGGTAACTTTAATGTCATATTTTTTCCATAAATCAAGCATACGGTAAATTCCTTCATTTCCTCCGTAGCGGTACCAGCTTTCTGCGGGAAGATCCGGCTGTCCCTTGGGAAGAGGAGTTCCACTGAAAGGACTTTCAGCGCCTTCCGGCTGTCCGCCGGTCTCAAACTGCATAGAAACGGAAATGACCAATTGAGCACCATTCGGCCAGTATTTTTTTGTTCGGGCCTGTTTTTCATGCTGTTGCTTTTTTTCTTTTGTATCTCTTTCGTGATCAGAAAAGGACATCAGAACAATTGCAGAGGCAAGCAGCAATACTGATTGTTTTATATATTTCATTTTGAACGTATTGATAAGGCAAAATTCATCAATAATCCATTGGCATATATTGTAAAAATTAATGGTAAATTTGTAAAAATCCATTCTTCTATGAAACGAATCGTTAATTTCAGCTCTTTCAATGTTTTCAGTATTGAAAAGGAAAACTGGGATGTTGAATATCACAATCATAATTTTTATGAACTGATCATTATAGAAAACGGAAAAGGATTTCATCACCTCAACAGCATTACTTTCCCGTATAAAAAGGGGGATGTATTTCTACTCAGACCAAGTGACGGCCATGAATTTTCAATTAAAAACAAAACGAAATTCATTTATATAAAATTCATAGAACAGTATATCTGGGAAAACTTACTGCCCAACAAAAACAATGAACTTAAAAAGGCTGTACAGCTCCTGATGGAAGATCATTCCTTTGTATATGAATCAGCGATTAAGAGTAAAACAGACAGGGAACATCTTTTACAGCTTGCCCGGATTCTTCTGTATGAATTCAGCCATAAAAACACCTATAACAAAGAGATAACTACTGATCTGTTTTCGGGTATCATGACTATTCTTATCCGGAATACGATGCAAAATGCTACTGCAAAAAACCGGCTCACTCAAAATCTAAACAGAATTGAAAAGATTCTGTATTATATCAATGTCAATGCTCTGGATGCTGAAAAAATGAAAATTGAGAACCTGGCTGAAGAATTTATGCTTTCTCCCAATTACATCAGCATTTATATTAAAAAACAGACAGGTTTCTCCATACAACAGCATATCATACAGCATAAGCTGAAGACTGCTGAAAAGCTTTTACTGCAAAGCCATTATAATATCAGTGAAATTGCCGACAGGCTGGGTTTCAATGATGCCAGCCACTTTAATAAAATATTCAAAACGTACAAACAAATTTCACCCTCTCAGTTTAAAAAGAAAGGCTGATCTTATTGATCATCTGATTATATTTTTTTATATCTTTAATAATCAAATCTTTAAACCCATGAAAACAAGTTCCGGGATTCTGCTCTTTAAAAAAGAAAAAGACAGTCTGTATTACTTTCTGGTTCATCCCGGCGGCCCTTTCTGGAGAAATAAAGATTCTGGCGCATGGTCTATCCCCAAAGGAGAAATTCTTCCTGATGAAGATCCATTAGTGAGGGCATTAACGGAATTTAAAGAAGAAACAGGTAAAGCAGCAGAAGGCCAATTCATAGAATTATCACCCGTCAGACAAAAAGGAGGAAAAACAGTTTATGCATGGGCCCTGGAAGGAGATATTGATACTTCAGGTCTTTACAGCAATAGCTTTCCATTAGAATGGCCACCCAAATCCGGCAAAATAATTGAAATTCCCGAAGTGGACCAATGGGAATGGTTTGCTTCAGAAGAAGCACAAAAACAGATCAATCCGGCACAGAAAGATCTCATCACAGAACTTGAAAGTATATTAAAAAATTACTAACACCTAACTACAAAAACCATGAAAAAATTAAACAGAAAAACATTAAAAAACATGATCGGAGCCATTGGAATAGAACTGAATCTTCCTCTTCCTGTAGGCGTTTGCCTTGGCAATTTGCTTTCCCTTTGTCCTCCTCACTCTCATTGCCGTGCAGATGAAAGGTGCTATCCTGATGCTGCAGGCCCCTGCATCAACGGGCTTTGTCCATCAGGCTACCACTGCCATTCGGGGGAATGTGTCAGATAGAACAAGAAAACAAAAAACCTTTATCAGTGCTGATAAAGGTTTTTTATATAGTACAACTATTATTTATCGTTTTATCCCAATTGCTTTTAATGCACTGGATGTTAAAAAGATATCATCAAATACCGTCAGTGATTCTACATCATTGAAGCCTGTAGGGATCAGATCATTTTTATTAAAAGACAATTCGATAGAAGGGTCGTAAGAAGCGATGATTCTCACTTTTGAGTATCCATTATAATCTACTTTAAATCCTTCAAACATGCAGTTCTGCTCGGCCTTCTGATACTCTGCATATTCTTCGAAACCTACAATATCCGTTCTTCTTCCATCGTTATGATCCAAAGATTTCCATGCGGTATAATTTTTCGGTTCTTTTAGAATATTTCCTTTACGGTCTACAGGAACAAACATTCCAAGAGTCAAACGCTTCTTTAAGAAATTGGCATAATTATTCATCAGATTCAAAATCTGAAGATCAGCATATCCTTCGTGGGAATAATACTCCAGCACGAAAGTTGTCATCGGAATCAGCTTAAGAGAAGCATCAGTCGGCATATTTAGTCTTTACTTTTTTGGGCGATAAAAATAGTATTTTTATTTACGCTACCCAATGGAAACAGATGAATAGGATGGAATTTATACCCATTCTGAATAACAATAACTTTGGGACAAACTCTTATTTTTCATTATTTTTGAAACAATAACCATAGAAACCATTATGAACACCTCTGTAAAAGACATGGAAACTTTTGCAGATATAAATTACAATATATTGAATAAGATACTATTGGCAGCCGGAATCATTCAATGCTGCTTTTACAATATCCAGGCTCAGAGTGCCGGAGCACGCCCGGCCTATACCTCCGAATGGGGTCACCTTTATCGTGAAAATGGAAAAAATAAGGACGTTTTGGGAATCTTTTCTACTGAAGCACCAGTTTACCTCCTGGATTCTACCCAAACGCAATACAAAGTACAGGTAAGCAACGGTGATATTGGTTTTATAGACCGCCAGCCACTCCAAAAGTCTATGCGTGGGAAAAAATCAGCGGGTGAACCACTACAATATTTCTATAGAGGAAAAGAGGGATATCAATGTCCCCATTTTTATGTGCAGGGATCAGAATTACGTGTACGAAAAGGCCCTACAACGGAAAGTACGGCAACACGAAAATTGGCTTTAAACGAACTGATTTGCATTGATTATGTACCCCTGTATCAGGATGGCTGGGTATATATTGGCGACCATTTCCACGAAAATCCGGAATATATCCAGATGAAATACCTAGGAACAGAACTTACATACGACAAAATTTTGAAAGATTATCTGGCTGCAAAAGGAAAGAACAAGGAAAAAGAACTGACTCAGGTTTGTAGATTGCGCGAAATTGCATGGCTGGAAGATAAAAATCTTAAACAAGCATTACTTTATTGGCAAGAATCTTATTCAGGCATAGAAAATCCAAAGATAGATATCGATTTTGAACTTCTTCTGGCGGATCAACTGGCAAAAAAACCAGAAACTGAAGCTTATGAAAAAAAGTTGAAAGCCTTAAATATGCATTTTGTGTGGAAAGAAACCCAGCTTTTTGACGGAAAAATCACTGATGCACAGATGAAACAGCTGGAAATGCAGAAGGTAAAAGACATTCCCAATACCCCTGAATGCGGCTGGGAACCTCAATATTTTTACAGAACATCTGATATGATTGTAGCCTTTGAAGAATATAAAGGAAAAGTTTCCGGAAGCATTTACAAAATGTCCTTCAACAATGGCGAAGCTGTGATTCTGGGAAATGAACGTATGGATTCTAATTATAATGAAAAGGATTTTGTTACCCGTTTTGGAGATCTGCTCTCAACACGCTGGATTTCTTCTCCGCACGAATATTACATTCAGAATGGAGATGCCGGGCTCTTTATTTTTACTTTTAAAGAGGGGAAGCTTTTCAGCTATGAATGCATATATTATTGTTAAATGAATTGTTAATTATATTGATCAATAGAGGCGGGTTTTAACCCGCACATTTTATTATTTATTTTTCAAAGGTTTCAGCCTGAACTTAGCCAATATTAAGTTTTGGCTGAAGCCAATATATCTGTATTTAATTGTTAAAACGGGCTAAAGCCCGTTCCTATTGAATATTTACATTTGTCTCTGCTATAATACCACATTTATATATCAATAGAGGTGGGCTTTAGCCCGCCTATTTTATAAAGTATTCTTCCATTGGCTTTAGCCGAAACTTAAAATATTTTCTAACATAAGTGATTAAATTTTAAAGCCGTATCTTTACGTCACCAAACAAAATATTACAATATGTCATTTATAACACCTGAAGGAGCCAGGAAGGCTCAGCTATCCCTATCTGAAAGGGCACCCGTTGCTCATTCCATTCTCTCTGGGGAAGAGAATATTTCGAAATACAACAGTGGAGTATGTCATGATGTAGTTGCCTATGCATTGTATATGCGTGGTGCCAGGATAAGTCCTACTCAGCTTGCTGAATCTGCAGGACAAAAATGGTTAACCTTATTCAATTATCCGGCTGGAGAAAAATGGGACGGATACACACCCATTCCGGCAGGGAAGGCCATTGGTTTTTACAGGCTTATTGATAAAACATTCTTTCACTCAGCAATTACTACAGGAAACGGAAATGAAATCAGATCTGTGAACGGATTTTCATTAGGATCGGCATGGACAGTACCTGTGGATATGAAATGGGTATTGGGCAAAAAGAATTCTGACGGAACCTTCAATTATGATGGTACCAAGATAGAAGTCTATATTTCTTCTTTATAACAGAATTTATATTTCAGTACAACAAAAGGCAGATCAGCATATTCGCTTTTCTGCCTTTTTATTTTTTAAGCATCAGTACATTTCGGGCATATCCCGCTGATGATAAAATTATATTCGTGTGCGATGAAATGTTCCGGTAAACTGATTTCCGGAATAGCATTTTCAATGCACGTAACGGAATGACATTCCTTACAGTTAAAATGTACATGATTATGAAAATGCTGTTCATGGGTACATTTTCCACTGCACTTTGCAAAATTCACCACACCATCAATATTGACAATCTTGTGTATCGCACCTTCGTTTTCAAGCCTTTCCAGAACCCTGTAGATGGTTACTCTGTTGCACAGATCTCCAAGTTTCTTCTGAATATCAGAATGGGTAAGGGCAACATCCGAACTATTAATAAGGTTTAAAATTTCAGTTTTGGCGTGAGTATTTCTGACCTGTTTCATATTTTAATGCAACAAAGTTGCGTTATTTGAATTTTTATTTCTACTTTTGCAACAAAGTTACGATAAGAAAATTAATCCATACTATTATGAAATCAAAAATTCTTGATGCTGTAGGAATCTCCGCTGCTGTTTTATGCCTGATTCATTGTATTGTCTTTCCACTGCTATTAATTGTTCCATTGGGAATCTCCCATGATCCTTATATTGATCTGGTTTTCCTTTTCATAGGAGTCGTTGTGGTATTCAGAATAACAAAGAAAATGGAAAACCGGTGGCTGAAGTTTCTGTTCTGGATATCATTAAGCCTTATTTTCATTTCTATATTGACAGATTTTCTGTTTGAAGTTCATCTTCCTCTGATCTATATCGGAGCTATCGGTTTGATTACAGGTCATATCATCAATTTTAAAAATCATAAACATTAAATCATGACTAAAAAACTTCCTGTAACGGTACTCAGCGGCTTTCTGGGAGCTGGAAAAACGACACTACTGAATCATATTCTTCACAATAAACAAGGATTAAAAGTAGCTGTAATAGTGAACGATATGAGCGAAATTAATATTGATGCCCGCCTGGTTGAAAATCAAAATACCCTTTCAAGAACAGAAGAAAAGCTTGTTGAAATGAGTAATGGGTGCATTTGCTGTACACTTCGTGAAGATCTTATGGTAGAGGTAGAACGTTTGGCGAATGAAAACCGTTTTGATTATCTCCTTATTGAAAGTACTGGTATCAGTGAACCTATTCCTGTTGCTCAAACCTTTACTTATATTGATGAAGAGAGTGGAATAGATCTGTCCCGTTTCAGTTATGTTGATACAATGGTAACGGTGGTAGATTGTTTTAATTTCATGAAAGATTTTGGCTCTAATGAAATGTTGCTGGACCGCGATCTTACTGATATGGAGGGCGACTACAGAACGATTGTTAATCTTCTGACCGACCAGATTGAATTTGCCAATGTGATTATTTTAAACAAAACAGATCTTATCAATACTGAAACACTTGGCTTTTTAAAAGCAGCAATCCGAAAACTGAATCCCGACGCAGATCTTTTACACGCTGAGTTTGGAAAAATTGATCCCCAAAAGATTTTAAATACTAAGCTTTTCGATTTTGATAAGGCACAGTCATCCGCAGGCTGGCAAAAAGAGCTTCAATCTGATCATCATACCCCGGAAACTGAAGAATACGGGATAAGTTCACTTGTTTTTAGAGATAGAAAGCCCTTTCATCCCATAAGGCTCTGGGAATATCTGAATCATCATTATCCGGAAGGAACCATAAGAGCTAAAGGTTTGTTCTGGTTAGCTTCAAGACCTGATGATGCATTGAATTTTTCTCAGGCAGGAGGTTCATTCAGGCTTGAAAAAGCAGGAGTTTGGTGGAGTAGTATGCCTATGAATCATAGGGTTCAGTATTCTTCATTTGTAGAAAACCAAACATTTATAGAAAACAGATGGGATAAAAACTGGGGGGACAGAATTAATGAATTGGTATTTATCGGGCAGGATCTGGATAAAGATCAAATGTTATCAGACCTTCAACATTGTCTTATTAATGAAAGGGAAAAGGAACTATTTGACAAAAAACAAAGTTTTGAAGATCCGTTTCCAAAGAACATTTAAAATTAACTTTTAATTAATGCAACAATGTTACGATAAAAATTTAAATACAATAACTTACAGCATTATTTCAAAAACAATATGGACAGAAGAAAATTTCTAAAAGGATCTGCATTACTTTCAGGGTTATTGACCTTATCACCATCTGATTTATGGAGCTTCGGGAAAAATACGGAACTGCACCAGAAACGAAAAGCGAAGAATATCATTTTCATGGTAAGTGACGGGATGAGCCTGGGAACACTTTCAATGGCAGACTTGTATTCACGGAACATTTTAGGAAAAGGAAGTAACTGGCTTAATCTGTATCATGATAAAAAGGTGACCCGTGCTTTGATGGACACCGCTTCTGCAAGTTCTGTTGTCACAGATTCTGCTGCCGCAAGTTCAGCCTTTGGAGGAGGAATCAGAGTGAAAAACGGAGTTTTAAACATCGGAGCTAACGGAGAGAAACATCTTCCGATATGGCAGCAATATAAAAAAGCAGGAAAAAAAGCAGGCTGCGTGACTACGGTAACCATTACTCATGCGACTCCAGCCGGATTCTGTATAAATTCTTCCAAAAGAAATGCTGAACCTCAAATTGCAGAAATGTATGCAGAGCTGGAATTCGATGTGCTGTTAGGAGGCGGAGACGAGTTTTTCAATCCCTCCAAAAGAGAAGACAAAAAAGACCTCTATTCTGTTTACAGTAAAAAAGGGTACCGGATTCTAAAAACACAAAGCGATCTGAAAGAAATCAAAAGAGGAGAAAAATTATTAGGAATCTTTAGTACAGGAGCATTACCGTATACCATTGACAGAACGCACCTTACTGAGTACAAAAATACACCGACTCTTGCTGAAATGGCCAATACTGCTATTCATCAGATGAAAGATCATCCTGAAGGTTTTGTACTTCAGGTAGAAGCCGGAAAAGTAGACTGGTCTGCCCATGCCAATGACGTAGCGGCACTCATCCATGATCAGCTGGCATTTGATGAAGCGGTGAAAACGGTAATGGATTTTGCCGAAAAAGACGGAAATACTTTAGTCATCATCACTACAGACCATGGAAACGCTAATCCGGGCACTATTTACGGAGCGGATACAACCAGGCAATTTAACAGCATTTCCGATTACAAATACACCAATGAATACATTCTCAACAGGATTCACAAAGATTATTCGGTAAAAGATATTAAAGACTGGATTTATGAAGGTAACAAAATCACATTGACCGATGATGAAGCCAAGCATCTGCTAAGTTTTTACAACGGACTTGAAAAAGAAGAAGGGCTTTATAATTATAAGAAACTGCCTTTTAAATTGTATTCAGAAATTCAGAAAAGCAGGAATTCTGTGGGGTGGATCAGCATGGATCATTCCGGAGATTATGTGGAAGTAGCGGCTTATGGTCCTGGAAACGAGCTTTTACAGCCGTTTATTAAAAATACAGACCTTCATGATCTAATGCTGAAGGCCTGTCTGGTATAGACATTCATATTTTTTCATATTTAATTATTTGGGAGATACGAGGCGGATTGATTGTGTCCGCCTTGTTTTTTATGCAAAAAAGACTTCCATAAAAATTAAAGGATAAGTTTTTCACTTATTTCACATTAAGTATTCTGTAAAATGATCCTGTTTTATATAAATGAAATGGGTGAAACTTAAATTCCACCCATTACAAACATATTTTCCATTGTAGGGACTTTGCTTCCGCCTTCTTTTTCAAGAGTAATCGCAAAAGCCTGGGCTTTTGGTATATTGGCCAAGGCAATCCTACTGTCTTTATCTTCAGTGTACATTCCTGCATTTACCGGTTTTCCATCTTCTATAGCCCAAAGCTGATATTGCATTCCTTCGGGAGCTTTAGGAAGTTTTTCAGCATTCAGGTAAACTTCTTTTGTTTTCTTATCCCAGAAAACCATTGCTTTGGCTTCTGTGTGTTTTTCTACACCTTTCAGCATAACCATCTGCATATCGGGATTAGAGAACATATCAAGCTTCTGATTCATCTTCTCCATCGTCTTATCCTGACGTTTTTTATCTGCTATCAGTAATGATATTTCTTTCTTACTGGCAGATTGGCTGTTCATCCAGAATAAATTTCCGGCAACACTTACAAGAAACAATGCCGAAGCCGCCACTGCATAAGTTCTCCAGGGAGTCGTAGTTTGAGTTCTCTCCTGTTGAGTGATTTCCCTGTGAGTTTTTACATCAGTGATATCTGTTGAAAGAGTAGGAGTTACTTCTTCAACAATCTGTTCCTGCTGAATTTTATTCCAGATCTTAGATTTCAAATCACCTGGAGGTGTTACAGCCTGAGCTGTAGCAAGTTGTTCCAAAATTTTCTGTGCTTCTTCAAAAGCCGCTTTCACTTCAGCATTATTCTTCATCACACACTCCAAAATCCCTGCTTCCTCGGGAGAAGCATGACCTAGAATATAAGATTCTATAATTCCGGATGATATGTATTCTTTAGTGTTCAATTTATTGGTAATCTTTTAGCAAATCTTTTAATTTCATCAGTGCATTCCGCATTTTCGTTTTTACCGTTCCCAGCGGTATCTTCAGTTTTTCAGATATTTCATGTTGGGTATATCCCTGATAATAAGCAAGATTTATAAGCTCCTGCTTGTCTGCTTCCAGACCTTCCAGCACGTTATTAAATCCGATATAATCAGAAGAATTATTGGTAGTTGAAAGCTCTGCAGTATTATATACGAAATCAGGAAGTGATTGGTTTTTAAGCTCATTCTGGAATCCTTTAGACTTTAGATAGTCGATAGCCGTATTCCGGGCTATATTGATCATCCATGTATAAAACCGTCCTTTGGAGGAGTCGTACTGATGAATGGAGTTCCATATTTTGACAAAAACATCCTGAATAACTTCTTCGGTATATTCTTTAGACTGAACGATTCGAAGAATGATTCCGTATAACGCACCCGAATAGTGGTCATACAGATAATGAAAACCGTTTTCGTTTTTTTCTCTTAATAAAACGATAAGTTCCTCTTCAGAATAGGTTGTTTTAATAATATTTATTTTTCTGTTCAAATGTAATAAAATAAAACATATGGGCAACAAAATTCAACACATCTTTTATTTCGTACATGTTTTCCTGAAAATTATTAAAAAATATTCAATACAAAAATCGTATTTCATGAGTTGATTTTATTTTTCTTTAAAAATAATATACTACAAATCAGACAGTTATAATTTATTTGTTTTTTTTTCAATCTAAAACAAAACCAGCCTCGTAAATGATTTTAAAAACACATTCAATATAATTAACTAAAAATCAACGCAATGAACACACATTCAAAAATCACAGTTTTAGCAATGGTAGTTTTATCATTTGCTTTCAGCGGAAAGGTAACTGCACAAACGATGAAAGAAAAAACAGTAATGGTAGGAGGTGCTCCTATGTATCCTTCCAAAAACATTATTGAAAATGCGGTCAACTCCAAGGATCATAAAACTCTTGTAGCTGCCGTAAAAGCTGCCGGTCTGGTAGAAACATTACAGGGAGCAGGACCTTTTACCGTATTGGCACCTACAGATGCTGCCTTTGCAAAACTACCAAAAGGAACAGTAGAAAATCTTGTAAAACCTGAAAATAAAGCCACACTTACTTCGATCTTAACCTATCATGTTCTTCCAGGAAGATACAGTGCTAAAGAAATTTGGGCAGCCGTAAAAGCAGGAAACGGAAAAAGTATGATGAAAACTGTACAGGGTGAAAACCTTACTTTCTGGACAAAAGGTAAAGATCTTTACATAAAAGATGCAAAAGGAAACAGTGCCAAAGTAACAATTGCTGATGTGAACCAATCTAATGGAGTGATTCATGTAATAGATACTGTATTGATGCCATAATAAATTCTAAGATTTCAGACAGCATATCCAATATGCTGTTTTTGTTTCTTTTATATCTAACACTAAAAAAATTAATAGTATGAAAAAAGTAATTCAGGTTTCTAATCAGGGTGCCACCCTTAATACCAGCAGAAGAAACTTTTTAAAATTAGGTGGAGTAGGATTAGCCATCGCAGGCCTTACCATTATCGGATGTAATGACGATGATGACTTCCAGATTATAGAAGAATCCAAGTATGATCTTGGAACAGGAGATGTAGGTGTACTCAATTATGCCTATGCCTTAGAACAGCTTGAAGCCGATTTTTACACGAAAGTGGTCAACAATTTTTATACGGGGATTTCCAGTATTGAAAAAGAGGTTTTTACAGATCTCTATCATCACGAGGTGATTCACCGTGATTTCTTCAAAGTTGCGATTAGCGGTGCTACAGATCATGTGCTCCCTAAGCTTGAATTCCAGTATCCTAATGTGAATTTTAATGACAGAAATTCAGTATTGGCTACCGCAAAAGCATTGGAAGATACCGGCGTAGCAGCTTACAATGGAGCAGGAAAATACATTTCCAATCCTGCCTATCTTGTGATTGCAGGTAAAATAGTTTCTGTGGAAGCCAGACATGCCTCTGCCATCAGAAATCTAATCAATCCCGGATCTGCAGATTTTTCGGGAGACGATGTGATAGATGCCAATGGACTTGATCTCGCCAAAGAGCCAAAAGACATTGTAATGGCTGCCGGAACATTTATCAAAACACCTTTTACCTGGAAAGAAAGAGGAATCAACTAATCATTCACCTTAAAAACTCACATTATGAATATTCTTAGATTACTGGATAAGCTTTCTGATGATAAATTTTTCACTTCAGAAGCTTCAAGACTGGAAACCATCACGAATATTTCTTTATTCGGAAAAAAAGCAGCTACAGCAGCTGTGCCTCTTGGATTAGGAGCGATGATGGCTACTCCAGCCAAAGCAGAAGCTCCAAAAACAGGGTTAACAGGTATGGCTTTAAAAAGTACACTCACAGATGCTTTACAACTGGCATTGGTACTGGAATATCTGGAAAATGAGTACTACAGCATAGGATTATCAACACCAGGATTAATCCCTAATGGAGACAGAACCGTTTTCATGCAGATTTCAAAACATGAATCCGCCCATGTAAGCTTCCTGAAAAGCACACTGACTTCTTTAGGAACAACCCCCGGAAATAAGCCTACGTTCGATTTTACAGCAGGCGGAAATTTCATGCCTTTTACAGATTATAACCAATTTCTTATCCTTGCTCAGGCCTTTGAAGATACCGGAGTAAGAGCTTATAAAGGACAGGCAGGAAATGTGATGTCCAACAAAGTAGTGCTTCAGGCAGCATTACAGATTCATTCCGTTGAAGCAAGACATGCTTCACAAGTACGAAGAATGAGAGCTAACAAAGGGTGGATTGAGCTTGCTAACGGTGGAAGTATGCCTTCAGCCACCAATCCTGTGTATGCAGGAGAAGACAATACCAATCAGGCAGGCTACAATACAGCAACTCTATTTGGGGCTGCGGCAGGTTCTGCAGCTTATGATGAAATTTTAAGTGGCAGCGATGCACAGGCTATTGCTTCATTGTTCATAGTTTAGTTGTGATTTGGATGATGATAAGTGGTGAGTCCATTTCCGAATTTTCCGGGAATGGACTTTTTTTGTAATAATGAATGTTCTCCCTTCAAAAATATTCACATTTAAAGTGTATTATACAACAGATTTTACGATCAGACAAGGTACTTTTATCCTCATAATAGATGGTACTTCTTTACTTAAAACTTTTGCCGGCAAATTTTAAATAAATACACATATAGCTTTATTATAAAATTTACTGTAACGGAATACGAAATAATTTCGTAATTTGGTTTACTTATTAAAATAATAATTTAAAGCACTTAAAAATATTTAAAATATAAACTTTAATGCCTTGATTATCATTTTTTAATAATCAAAAAAGAAAAGTCTCTAATTGTTGACATAATATATGAAGAAATATCCAATTCCTGCGAATGAAGAAGGGAGAATGAAGAAACTGGAGTATTTTGATCTTTTGAACCTTGAAAAAGATCCCCAGTTAGACATTTTTGCAGAAACAGCATGTCTGGTGACAGACTGTCCTGCAGCGCTTATTGCTATGATGGAAAGCGAAACCCAGACCATTCAGAGTTGCGTGGGAATGGCTCTTGATTTTGTAGACAGAAAAAATACAGTCTGCCAATATTCAATAGCAAGTGGAGAAATTCTGGTCATCAATGATACATTATTGGATGAAAGATCATCAGAAAATCCACTTATTCTGGCGGGTGGAATCCGGTTTTATGCAGGAGTTCCGTTGATTGACGATGAAGGTTTTGTACTGGGGACGATCTGCGTTATCGACTATAAACCTAAAACCATCACAAAAGACCAGATATCTACTCTGAAAAAAATAGGAGACGCAATCACAAAAATTCTGACGGGTAAAAGGAAAAATATTCAGGCTGAATATTTTCAACAGACTTTTACCATTTCCAATAACCTGATCTGTGTTCTGGATAAAGACTTTTCACTGAAAGAGAGTAATCCGGCTTTTGAAAAGACTTTTCAAATGGATAAAGGTCAGATTCTCGGACAAAATTTTCTTGATCTGATAGGGAATCATAATTCTCAGCTCCAATTACTTTCCAAAAACCTTCCCAATACGGATGAAGAAGTAACATTTACAACTTCAACAAAAATAGATGATACCCAAACGATCATTATTGAATGGTCTTTAAAGCTCAATCAAAATCATTCAGAGATTTTTTGTTTTGGAATTAATATCACCCAACGCATCGAAGAAAAGCTTAAACTTGAAAGCTCTGAACGCCGCTTCAGAAGCTTCTTTGAAAACGCTATAGGCTTGATGAGTATGCATGATATGGAAGGAAATATCATTGCGGTCAACGAAAAAGGAAGAGAAACCCTTCAATATTCTGCTGAAGAGGTAGAAATGTTAAATTTAAAAGATCTTGTTCCTAAAAAAAACTGGCCTCTTCTGGAGCAATATCTCGAAAGAATTAATAAGAACCATGAAGATTTCGGGACTATGATCCTGAAAGCAAAAGGAGGTGAGGAAATGATCTGGATGTACCATAATCTTGTGGAAATCAACAAAGAAGGAAAACCTTATGTGGTGAGCACTGCACTGAATGTTACGGAAAGAGTAAGTTTGGAAAAAGATCTTGTTCATACCAAAAAGATGTTGGAACAAACCAGTGCTGTTGCCCAGGTGGGAGGATGGGAAGTCAACCTGAAAAACAACACGGTTTTTTGGTCGCAGTCCACCCGGGAAATTCATAAAATAGATAAAAATTTTCAGCCTGATTTTGAAAATGCACTGGGTTTTTACAGTGAAAAAAGCCGCGAAAAGCTGGAATCCTTATTCGAAAAGGCTGTAAAAGAAGGCGTTCCCTACGATGAAGAATTACAGCTTATACAAAATGACGGCGTGATGATCTGGGTAAGGGTAAAAGGTATACCGGAATTTGAAGATGGAGTATGTACGAGAGTCTACGGAATCATTCAGAATATTGATACCTTCAAAAATATCTACCTTGAACTGGCCAGAAAAGAAGCTATGCTGCAGTCTTTTGTAAAATACGTACCTTCTACAGTAGCCATGTTTGATAAAGATCTCAATTATGTTTCCGTAAGCAGAAGCTGGAAAGATGAGTTTCAGATGAATGACATCAGACTTATTGGAGAGAACATGTTTAAAATCTCACCCAATGTACCGGATGAGAGATTAAAAATATATCTGGATGCACTGGCAGGAAAGGCCTATAAAAATGAAGACATGGCCATAGAAGTTCCGGGTAAAGGAATCATTCAGCATTACAGTGTAGAAGTGACACCATGGTATCTTTCCAATAATGTTATAGGAGGAATTATTGTTTCTGCACAGAATATTACACCCTCCGTAAGAATCAATAGTGAACTGAAAAATGCCAAGAAAATGGCAGATATTGCCAGCAAAGCAAAGTCTGAATTCTTAGCCAATATGAGCCATGAAATCCGGACTCCGCTGAATGGTGTTATTGGCTTTTCCGACCTTCTTTTAAAAACACCGTTGAATGATATACAGACTCAATACCTCAATTACATCAATGAATCAGGGGAGAATTTATTGAATATCATCAACGATATTCTTGATTTCTCCAAGGTAGAATCCGGAAAAATGGATCTTATCATTGAAAAATCCAATATTTATGACATGGTAAGCCAGGTGATCAATGTAATCCTTTACCAGTCACAGAAAAAAAATATAGAATTACTCCTCAATATAGAACAGGGACTTCCTGAGACCATCTGGCTGGATGAATCAAGGTTGAAACAAATTTTGATCAACCTTCTTGGAAATGCCGTGAAATTTACAGCACAGGGAGAAATAGAGCTTAAAGTAGAAAAACTGAATCTGGACAGCAAGAATATCAAACTTAGATTTTCTGTAAGAGATACCGGAATTGGTATTCCTAAGGAAAAGCAACACCATATTTTCAATGCCTTTACGCAGGAAAACAGCTCTATCAGTAAAACGTATGGAGGAACGGGTCTCGGATTGACCATTTCCAATAATATTCTGAAATATATGGGAAGTAAACTATCATTGGTGAGCGAACCCCAAAAAGGATCTGTTTTCTATTTTGACTTAGAAGTTCCTTATGAGATATCTGATCGTCATGAAGACGAAGATCTGAAAATAAACAAAGTACTTATTGTAGATGATAATGAAGCCAACAGAATTATCATTCAGCACATGCTTGCTTATAAAAATATAGATTCGAAGCTTGCAGCCAATGGAATGGAAGCTCTTCAGATATTACTTGCAGGAGAGCGTTTTGATGTTATTCTGATGGACTACCATATGCCTATTATTTCCGGACTGGAAACGATAGAAAAAATCAAAGAACTGTTCAGCAAACAAAATGAATCTTCTCCTTTGATTATTCTCCACACGTCTTCCGAGGAACATGATGTGATCAATTCTTTCCGTCAGGAAAACAATTCATTCTTCCTGCTGAAGCCTATCAAGTCTGAAGAACTCTATAAAACATTGAGACGAGCTGTAAAAAATACTGAAAAAGAGGTAACCAGCATTCCACAACCGGAAACAGAAACCTCCATACTGATGCAGGCACCGCAGGTTTTACTGGTAGATGACAACCCTGTCAATATGGTTCTTAACCACAAAATGATGCGTTCATTGATTCCGGATACAGAGCTTACAGAAGCTACGGATGGACTTCAGGCGGTTTTGCAGTGTAAAGAAAAGGTATTCAATATCATTTTAATGGATGTTCAGATGCCGGTAATGGATGGCATTGAAGCTACCAAACAAATCCGCTTACTCCCGGAATATTCCAATGTTCCGATTATTGGAGTAACAGCAGGGAATGTGCTGGGAGAGAAAGAAAAATGTCTGGATTCCGGGATGAATGACTTCTTACCAAAACCTTTAAGACAGGCAGATCTGCTGGAAATGCTTAAAAAGTATATCATTAACGAAAATAATAGCCCTGCTGAAGATTCTTCCCATCAGGAAAATTACCTCGATATAAATATCCTGAATGAACAGATAGGCGATGATGATGAGGATTTCAGAAAAATATTCCTAGATCTTGTAGTAGATCAGCTTACTCAGGCTGAAGAGAATATCAAAAAAAGCACAGCAGAAAAAGACAGTGCCAATCTGAAACTGATTCTTCACAAGCTTAAAGGAACAGCAGGAACAGCAGGATTGGTAAAACTTACAGAACGTACTGCCAGCTGGGAAAATAAAGCAGATCCTGACATGGATTTTATCTCCATGGAAGAGGAAATTATCCGGGAGATAACAACAGGATTACAATTAATTAAAAATCTAATACAATAAAAAAAACTAAAATTATGCTGATTCTAATCGCCGAAGACGACGAACTGATTCTAAAAACGATTGAACACAAATTATTAAAAGAAGGACATGAAGTGATCCTGACCAGAAACGGGAAAGACGCTATTGAAACCCTTAAAACCAAAGATGTAGATCTGGCCATCACAGATATTATGATGCCGTTTGCCTCAGGAATTGAAATACTTTCGGCTATTAAAACCATGGGAAAGCAGATACCGGTGATCATGCTTTCCAGTATGGGGCAGGAAGAAGTAGTACTGAATGCTTTTGACCTCGGAGCTGTTGATTTTATTGTTAAACCATTCAGTCCCAATGAATTAACATTAAGAATAAAAAGATTTTCTTTAAAATAAACTACAACCATGTTTCTCACCACTTCTGTGCATTTTCTTTTTCTTGTTTTTCTGGGAATGCTGTCTTTAGTACTCTTACTGATCATCGTTGTACTGATTTACAGCTTTTATCAGTACAGAGAATCTGTTCAGTCATTCAGATGGTCTGAATTGATCAATAAAAAAATCTCAGAAGTGATTGTATATGGTGAAGAGGAAATGCCTGCAGACACTAACTTTTCAGTAACTTCCGGCAGTCCTTCATTCAGAAATCTGTTCCTTCAGAAACTGGCAGAATCTGAGAAAAAATTTTCCGGAGCAGCACAAAATAAAATCAAAGACTTATTCCGTGAATATGGACTTCAGGAAGAAGCATTGAAAAAGCTGAATCAAAAGAAAGAACATATCATTGCAGGAGGAATACAGGAACTTACAGCGATGCACGTGGAAGAAGCATTGCCAAAAATTTCTACATTTTTAACCCATCCTTCAACTCAGGTGTATCAGGAGGCACAATATGCGATGGTTAACTTTAAAGGATTCGAAGGTCTTCATTTCCTGAACAGCATTTCCTCCATAATATCAGAATGGCAGCAGCTTCGTTTGCTTATTTCGATCAACAACATTCCCGAGAACTCAGGGGATGATATTAAAAACTGGATGAAAAGTTCTAATGAATCCGTAGTCATTTTCACCCTTAAACTCTTAAGGAAATTTCAGATATTATCACTCTATTCTACAGTAATTGATCTCCTGGATCATTCTTCTGTTGATGTACGAATACAGACCGTACAAACTTTATTGTCACTGGAAAATTCTTCCACCATAGCTCATCTTATGGAAATATATCCCGATCAGCCGGTTGAAGTACAGAAAGAGATTCTGAAAGTCATGAAAAAGTCGAAAGACCAATACAGTACAGATTTTCTGAAAGATCAATTATTAAATAACCAAGACTCAGGAATAAAAGTGCATGCAGCAGAAGCTTTATGTGCTTTGGAGCAACAGGAATACCTGGCAGAAATAGCCCAAAAAGAAACCTCTTCAGAAGAACTCATTCAAATTATTAAATACGCATTACAGGAAAAAGTATGTTAGAATTCTCACACATCATCTATGAAGTTGTTATTTGGCTGTTTTTGATTTACGGAACAGCAGTAACCCTTATCTATGGCTGGATAGGAATTTATGCGCTTGGTGCTGTATTGCGTTATAAAAAAGAAAATACATTCACAGATTACAGTATTATTGCGGCCAATCCCAACGCTCCGGTATTTAGCGTTATTGCTCCGGCATATAATGAAGGGATGACCATTGTGGAAAATGTACGTTCCCTCTTATCTCTTTATTATCATAATCTTGAAATTATCATTGTAAATGACGGAAGTAAGGATGATTCCATTCAAAAGCTGATCGAAGCTTACGAACTTGAGTCTGTAGCTTATTATATTCAGGGAAAAATAGAAACCAATGCGGTAAGAGGAGTGTATAAAAGTAAAAATCCGGCCTTCAAAAAACTGATTGTTGTTGATAAAGAAAACGGAGGAAAAGCGGATGCTTTAAATGTTGGCGTCAATATTTCCTCCGGTGAATATCTGGTCTGCATTGATGTTGACTGTATTCTGGAGCAGGATTCGATTTTAAAGCTCGCAAAACCAATGCTGGAGCAAACTGATAAAAAGTTCATTGCCTGCGGTGGAGTGATTCGCCTGGCCAACAACTGCGTTATTGAAAACGGAAAAGTAGTAAGTGTCAATATGCCGAAATCTCTTCTGGGAAGAACACAGGCATTGGAATACATTCGAGCTTTTGTACTTGGACGTATGGCATGGTCCAGAGCATCAGGACTGATTTTGATCTCCGGTGCTTTTGGAGTCTTTGACCGAAAAATTGTACTGGCGTGCGGCGGCTATGATAAAAACACAGTGGGAGAGGACATGGAGCTGGTGGTAAGAATGAGAAAGTACATGGAGGAAAAAAATGAGCCTTACGAAGTACTTACTATTCCGGATCCACTATGCTGGACAGAAGTTCCTGAATCCAAAGATATTCTTAGAAAACAAAGAAACAGATGGATGCGCGGCACCATGGAAACCCTTTGGAAACACAGAAAAATGATGTTCAATCCGAAGTATAAAAAACTAGGGATGGTTAGTCTTCCTTATTGGTTCTTCTTTGAATTTCTCGGTCCGCTCATCGAATTTTCAGGTTATATTATCTTTATCATCTTTTTATTGCTGGGAATTATCAACTGGCCGTTCTTTATCGTTCTGTTCGCCCTTGTGATTTCAATGGGATTTTTATATTCCATCTATGCGATACTGGTGGATCTCGTAAGCCATCAGGTTTATACCAAAAGAAAAGACTTCTTTAGATTGATTTTCACGGCTTTTTCCGAACCTTTTTATTTTCATCCCATAGTGGTAAAAGCAGGCGTTAACGGATTTATAGATTATTTCAAAAAATCTCATGGCTGGGGCGAAATGACAAGACAAGGTTTCAACCAAAGCACACAGCATTTACCGCTGAAAGAAAGAATATATGCTATTCTTCAGGCAGGACTCAAAAAATGGGGAATGCTGGCGTTGGTTTTCTTTGCATTATTTTTAATAGGAGTAACCGCAGAATCTCTATGGTACAAATATACCTTTCCAAAATTTGAAACATCAGCCATTATTGGCCCTCTTTTCTTTGAAAATATCTTATTTGCACTGCAACTGACATTCTGTGTCGGAGTTATATATCTGATTATTAATTTTATCAAAGAAGGCTGGGCAAGAATCCTTGGGGTACTAACCCTGGTTGTTGTAACCGTTACACAATATATCTTATTCCTATATTTTTCTGAAAGCCGTAATGTATTGGGTGCAGACCTTTTATACTATAGCAAAGAAGAGATGAAGCAGATTTTACAGGCAAGCGGAATGCTCAACTTCAAAAACTTTGCATTACTGGGAATTTTGATAACAGCTTCCCTTGTTCCTTTATGGATTGCAGGTAAAACAGCTTTAAAATCAATCTATCCGGGAATGATACTATTGGTTTTCGGGTTAGCAGCATTCTTTATTCCCTCCAATCTAGCAGGAGCAAAAGTTTTGAATTCTGATACTGAGTTTAACCAAAATGCAGCAAAAAGTAAATGGGCTTATTTCTTTAAATCCAACCAAGATAATTTCATCAGCGATCATCCGGAACTCACAGAATTGTTGAGCGATAATGAAGATTTTACTGCCAATGCAGAAATGATCGACAAAAACTTTCCGTTCTGGAGAAAAGAAAACACCCCGGATTTCTTAGGATCCTATATGCACAAATCCGAGAAAGTTCCTAATCTTGTTTTTCTTGTGATGGAAGGCTTCGGACATGCGTATACATCGCCGAAGGGATATATCGGTAACTTCACCCCTTATCTTGATTCTTTATCCAGTAAAGGGTTGTATTGGGAAAACAGTTTAAGCTCAGCAGGAAGAACATTCGGAGCATTACCATCATTGACGGGGTCTCTTCCTTTTGGAAAAAACGGGTTCCTTGAAATAGAAAAAACACCAGAGAATTTCAATCTTTATAATATCCTTAAAGCGAACGGATTCGAAACAGGATTCTATTACGGAGGCCATATATCATTTGACCGCTACCGTGAATTTCTGGAGTACAGTGGAGTAGATCATATCGTAGATGAAGCCTCATTCAGCAGTCCTTACCGTAAACTTCCTGCCAACAACGGGGAGAGCTGGGGATATGAAGATCAGGCTGTTTTAAGTAAAATGCAACAGCAGCAGAAACCACAGAATCAACCGTATTTCAATATGATACTTACGCTTTCAACCCATAATCCTTTTTTAATCAACAATAAGGATTATTATGAAAAGTTGTACAACCAAAGACTTAACTCAGGGATTTTAACCAAAGAACAGAAAAAGTGGGCAGCCGCTCACAAAAATCAGCTCATCTCCGTATTGAATGCTGATGATGCGATGAAAGGTTTCTTTGAAAATTACAGCAAACGCCCTGATTTCAAAAACACAATTTTTGTCATTACAGGAGATCATAGTATGCCTGAAATAACCTTAGAATCTAAAATTGACAGATTCCATGTGCCTTTATTAATCTATTCACCCTTATTAAAAGAGTCAAAGCGATTCTATAAAACAGTAAGTCATTTTGATATCGCGCCTTCCATTCTGGCGTACTACAGAAATAATTATCAAATCAATACCCCTTCTACAGTTACATGGGTAGGACGTGGCTTTTCTGCAGATTCTGAAATCAGCAAGGCCGGAATTCCTATGATGCAGAGTAAAAACCAGCTTATAGATTTTGTTTCTGAAAAATATTATATCCATGACGGACAGCTTTTCACACTTAAGGATATGGAAGAAGATGCTTCCAATGACGCTGCAGCCATGGGTAAAATCAACGGCAGGTTCAATCAGTATAAAAGCATGAATGCTCAGTTTTATTCCACGAAAAAACTGATGCCGGATTCGGTAATGGTCAACTTTAAGAAAAAAACAAAGTCAAAGTTTTAAAACTTTCGGGTATAGCCTAAAGTAATATCAAACTGATTCCCTTTTTCACCCGGACGGAATTCCTGGTTATAATACATCGTTCCTACAGAAAAAAGATTGACGGAGCGGTAAGAGAAATTATACTCTGCACCTATTTTAAAGGTTTTAAGCTTAAAGGTCTCATTTTCCAAAAGGTTATTTCGGTATTCTTCCGGACTTATTCCTGTTCCGATCTGAAAAGCAAAATAGTCCTGAGCTCCTTTGGTATAATAACGTACCGTTCCTGTATAAGAATGGGAAATGTTTTTGCTGTCAGGCGTTATATAAGTACGAAGGTTGAACCAGAAATTTTTATAGTATTTTCCTACAGCCGCAGTATACATCCAGATGCTGTTGCTGAAATGAAGCTGGCGGTAGCCCAGTTCCGCCTCAAAACTGTGAGGAAGATTGGCATTCAAGGAAACTCCGGTACGGTATTTCGGAAACAGACCTACATCATCAGAATATCCTCCGCCTACATAAAGGTAGAACATTTTGGAAAGTCTCGGATAGGCTTCCAACTCAATCTGTGTACCGCCTTGTGCAAATTTGTTCGCATAGTTTCCACGAAGGATCACAGAACCAATAGGTGTAATTCTTTTGTAACTTACGCCCACGATATGCCAGTCGTCATCAAACTGCTTGTCAAAATGGGAATAGTTGTAAATAATTCCGACAGCATTTTTAGAAGACAGATCCTTGATTCTTACTGCAAGAGCCCTTGCCTCTGTATTTTTTGGATTGATAGATAATAGAGTGGTTATCGCTTTATCAGCTTCCTCATAATGATCCATTCCAAAATATACTTTTGCTTTCAACAACAGTAATGTCTCAGATTTTGAATGATAAGAAAGTCCTTTATCTATAATATCAATAGCCTTTGTATTCTGATCATTCCAATATTCCAATGAAGCATACGCCAGAAAATAGTCTTCATCCTGAACCTCTCTTTTTCCGAGATCTTCAAACACAGCTCTTGCTGCAGCCAGATCTTTGTTCCAGGTATATAGCCTTCCCAAAAAAACCGAAATATCAGTATAATTGGGAGCTTTTTCCAAAGCCTCTTTTGCCAGGGCAATAGATGTAGCATAGTCTTTCTGCTCAAAAGCAGTGGTACGGGCTTTAACAAATAATTCATCAGCAGTAAGATTCTGCTGGCTGTATAGCGTAATTGGAAAAAGTAAAGCTAATAAAAAGGTCGGATATCTTTTCATCGAGGTTTATTATTAATGAGCTACATCTTTATTACAAATATATTGAACTTTTATCTCTCAACCCAGAGATTATTTATTAAAACTTACTTTTTTGAGATTATTATTCCACAAAACATCAAATAATAGATATTTATGATGGAATAATTATTGTCGTAATTAAAAAAGAATTGATTTTTAAAAAAAGCTTCATCATGAAAATAGCAACGTATAACGTAAACGGAATCAACGGCAGGCTTCCTGTTTTACTCAAATGGCTGAAGGAAGCTTCACCAGACATCGTCTGCCTTCAGGAGCTAAAGGCCCCACAGGAACGTTTCCCTGTACAGGAAATCAATAAAGCAGGATACCAGGCGATATGGAAAGGGCAGAAAAGCTGGAACGGAGTAGCCATACTGGCAAAAAACAAAGAAATCACCGAGGTACAAAGAGCTTTACCGGGTGACACAGACGATGTACAAAGCCGTTATATAGAAGCTATTATTGATCAAATGGTCATCTGCTGTTTGTATCTTCCCAATGGAAATCCTTATCCCGGACCTAAATTTGATTATAAATTATCCTGGATTAAACGTTTTAAGCGACGAACCAACCAGCTCATCAAAATGGAACTCCCTGCTATTCTTATCGGCGATTTTAACATCATTCCCGAACCTATTGATGTTTATAAACCTGAACGTTGGGAAAATGATGCGCTATACAGAACGGAAGTGAGAAAAGCATTTAAAGATCTTCAGAAAAAAGGGTGGCTTGATTCTGTACGAAGTCTTTACCCCGACGAAAAAGTCTATACCTTCTGGGATTATTTGTATAAAGCCTACGACCGCAATGCAGGAATGAGATTAGATCACATTCTATTAAGTCCATATCTTCAGCCTAGACTGACTTCCGGTGGAGTAGACAGTCATGTACGGGGGTGGGAAAAAAGCAGTGACCATGCTCCCGTGTGGGTTGAACTATCGGATCGTTTGTAATTAGAGAAGTTCATATATATTATACTCCCGGAGTAAAAACCGGGAGTATATTAATAAATATTATAAGTATTAAGATTGTTTACGACGACGGCCAGAAACCTTTTTGTCAAGATTCCTGATATCCTGTCTCAGTTCACGGAACATTTCTTTAAAATTGTAGCTTTCATAATCTCCCGGTTCAAAATCTTCAGGAAAAATTCCTGAAGCATACTGCCATATTTCCACTACTTCTTCAAAAGGAATATCATAAGGTTCATAAAACGAATTGTCAGCACTTACACAGATGGCATTTTCTTTTCTTTCTTTAAAACGCTTATAGGTAATTCCGTCATTTAAGGTAACAAAAACATAGGTTTTGCCTTGTTTCAGCTCATTGATTCCCTCTACATATTTTCCTACAATATAAGACCCATTTCTGAACGGGGGCATAGAATCTCCATCTGCAGGAAAAGCTCTGTATTTTCCATTGGTAAGAAAAGGAAGAGCAATACGCTGAAGACTTTCGATGTAGTCTATATCGCTATAACCTTCCAGATATCCCATTGAAGCTTTCTGAGGAATAATTTCTATCGTATCATTTCCATGATTATCTACCGCAACCGGAAGAACAATCCTGTTATCCGGAAGCTTTAGCATTTCATCTATCGGATGCTTCTCAATATCTACAGACAGCATAAGGTCAATACTTACGTGGAAATATTTTGAGATTTTTACCAACAACTCGATAGGAGGTTCAGAAATTCCGTTTTCATATTTTGAATACCGGACTCTTGAAATCAATAATTCATCGGCTACATTCTGTTGGGAGAGCTTTCTCCTGGCTCTTAAAAAGCGTATATTATTTGAAAAAACTGACATTGATATAAGTATGTCAGCAAAAATACAAAATTTGATTCCGTTATCAATGAACAGAATGGTTTTTACCACAAGAAGAACACAAATTTTATCTTCCTTTTATCTTTTTTAAAAAAATTACTCTATCTGAAGACTGTTTATAGGCAAATTACAGAGGCCTTATAGCCATTGAAAAATAAATACCAATAAAGAGCATTTAATGCAAAAATAATAACTCTAAATTCCACAAATTGAGTTATCATTTTTAACTTTTAGAAAATCAATCACATATAAGTGAAAATTATATCCTTATTAAAATACACTTATATTAATGAAATATTAAATAATAAAAACTTATAATTAATTTATTCAAAATAATTTGCAATTGTAAAGTTATTATTCATATATTCGTGATGTAATAATCATATAAAATTATAGTTATGAAAAACTTAAAAAAATTGGACAGAAACGAATTAAAAGCTATTTCAGGTAACGGATTACTAGATCCAATCGGCGGTCTTCTAGGTGGACTAGGAGGTGTAGTTGGTGGAGTAGTAGGCGGTGTAGGTACTATCGTTGGAGGTGTTGTATCTGGCGTAGGATCTACAGTAGGTGGAGTAGTAGGCGGTGTAAGCACTGTTGTAACTAACGCTTTATGCCAAACACAATGTGTTGTTAATGGTGTAGTCCACATCAAATTACTTGAGTGCGGTTCTACTTGCTAATCAGTAAGCAAATTCACAGTAAAAAAATCAGACCGCTCTTTTCAGAGCGGTTTTTCTATATCCTTATAGACCGCAAAATATATCATAACACATTTATTATCAAATAATTAAATTTATTTTCAGCGCTTTCAACAAAAACCAATAAAGCAACATTGTTGCATTAATAAATTTAATTTTCTAGCTTTGCCGGATCATTAAAGTATATGCACATGAAAAGGACTGTTTATTTTTTGGTGGGTGGCACACTTATGTATTCACCATCCATTCTGAAAGCTCAGAAAAGTACCCCTGAAAAAAAAATTGTAAAAGACATAGAGTCTGTACAAGTACAGGGAAAATCTAATTATAACACTGTAAATATTTCAAGAAAAAAGCTGGATTTTATTCAATCCAATACCCTGGGAGAAACATTGAGTAAAATTCCAGGAATTCAAAATTCGGGATACGGACCGAATTCCGGTGCTCCCGTGATCCGAAGCCTAAGCGGAAACCGGGTAAAAATACTGGAAAACGGAACAGCAGTGAATGATCTTTCCGGGATAAGCCCTGATTTTAATACGGATATAGAGATGAACAATGTTCAGAGTATCACCGTTTATAAAAACTCTGCATCAGTTTTATATGGAGGAAAGGCCATTGGAGGAGCCATAGATATTGAAACGGATTATATCGCAAGACAATTGCCGGCTAAAAAGATCAATGTAAAAGGTCTTCTTGAAGGCGGAAGCAACAGTGGACAAAGACAAGCTTTTTCAGCGAAAGGAGTTATTGCTAAAAACTGGGTCTGGACGGTAGGAGCATCCAATCAGAAGCAGGAAATGGTCAGAATTCCCGGAAAATCAAAAGACAGCAGATGCTATGATCCGGATCTTGTCGGTTTCAACAGTATCTTACAGTCGTTGTGCCAGATCGATGTAAATTCAAGACGCGTACTCAATAAAAGTCTTTTTCCTTACATCAGCCAGTTTGCCAAGGATCACATGATCGAATATGAACTCTCTGAAGATGATCTTTACACCTTCAGTTCTACGTATTACAATCCTGCTGATGGTAAACATTATCCCAATCCAAAGAATGATCTGTATGTTCCTGGTCAGGATGCCGTGAAAGACCGTTATAAAAGTGAAGTAAACGGAATCAAGGATTATGTGGAAACAAAAGATGGAGTGATACCCAACAGTCATTCGGAAAGCAATTCATTTTATGTAGGAACCAGTTATATTGGAAAATCATTGTATGTCGGAGGAGCTTATCAGAATTCTTATTCCTATTTTGGAGTTCCCGGGTATGCCATCCCTAAAATTCCCCAACATAGCCATGGAAAACCAAAACCCAAAATAGAATATAGTCCCATCAATATCAGAAGCTTATCTCATAAAGCTATGTTTGAATCCGGTTACAAGTTTACCCATTCTCCGATTTCAAGTATCAAACTGAATTATATGGGCGTATTTTCGAAAAACGCAGAACTTCTGGATCGTTACCGTGCCAATCAGTTTGCTGTAAACCAACACAATGGACGTCTGGAAATCACACAGCAGAAATTGAAATTTCTCACAGGAACTACAGGTCTGGAGGTACAATACAGAGATATGAAAGGAACCGGAGGCCAAAGATATCTGCCTAATACTATAAGCCGTGAAATTGGGATCTTTACGATGCAGCATCTTGATTTTAATATCATTCAGTTTGATCTTGGGTATAGAAATGATCATGTGCAACGTAGAGCGGAAGCAGATAATAAGTATGTCAGAAGCCGAGGGCTTTCGGGCGGAAAACTCAGCGACAGAGATTTCACGCTTCACCAATTTCATAGTTCCGCACAATGGAATATTTTTAAAAAAGGATATCTGAAAGTACAGTACAACCATTCAGAAAGAGCTCCGGAAGTGAATGAACTGTATTCAGGAAACAATCATTTTGCGATCCTGACAGAAGAAAATGGTGATGACAAGCTGGATAAGGAAACAGCCAACACTATTGAAATCGGGACTGGGGTTAATATGAAAAACCTAAGAGTCTCCGCCAGCTGGTACAATACTTCTTATAAAAATTATATTTACCTTGCCCATACCGGAATTTCCAGAAATACTTTTATTGTAAAAGAATGGCGTTCTGATGACACAGAAATCAATGGAATTGAAGCTGAAGCTACTTATAAAACAGATCTTGGAAAAATAGGAAAGTGGGAGATAGGCGGTTATTATGATCTGGTAAGAAATATAAGCGTTGCCGACAGCTCCATAAGAAAGTGGAGTGATGGTGATTATATGCCCAATATGCCAACAAGCCGTTTCGGATTCTCTCTTGAAGGAAATGTACAGAACTTTAGTATGAATGTAAGTTTAGACCATTATTTAAAACAAAAATATTTAGGAAAGAATATCAATCCTGAGCTTCCTATGCCGGCATTTTCATTGCTAAATGTACGTTTAGCCTATAAGGATAACAGTTTAGGCATAGGTGATCTGGAGTATTATATTATAGGAAATAATCTGTTGAACATTGAGGCCAGGCTTCAGAACTCTCAGTTAAAGTTTCTCAGCCCGCTTCCCGGAATTAATATTTCAGCCGGTGTGAAAATAACAATATAAATCAATCTCATTTCTGCAGTTATTATGAATTAATAGCTGCAGATTTTTTTGTTGTCCATTCAAAATCCTTCTTAGAATGCAAACAATTTCTGGCTGTTTTTACTCTGTTTATCTATACAAAAATTAATCAAAAAAAACTAAAAAAAAGAGGTTATAACTTTTAATACGACGAGTTCTGTCGCTGCGCGTAAGTACCTTTGTATTAGAGATAAGATAAAGAATCCCGGGAAATTAATTGTCTTGCTAAACCCAATTTTTAACCTAACAAAAACCTCTTTTAATTTATGTGTAAAAAACAACTAATAATCATTTTTCTCCTTTTATTTTGCATTTCCTATGCGCAGAATGAATTTACTACCATCTGGAAACCCAATGCCAACGGCGTCATTGATCATTCAATAAGATTCGGCGGCACAGGAACCGATTACACCATTCACTGGGAAGAAGTAGGATATCCTGAGCATAACGGGATGTTTGATTATGTAAACTCCAGCAGCAATGAGCCTTTACTCATATATTTTGGGCCATCATTCCATCCAGATCCTCTGCAGGCGACTTACGAATTAAAAGTATCAAGCGGTAACGGATCATTTTACGGATTCAGGGCCAATACCGAAATCATACCCCCAGGTGGAAATCAGGAACTTATAGAACTTAGCCAGTGGGGAAATACGACATGGCTTCAGCAATTCGACAGAGCATTCGCCAACTGTCCCAATCTTAACGTAACGGCTGCAGATACTCCGGATTTGACAAAGATAACCAGTTTATCACAAATGTTCCTTAACTGTTCATCTTTGACAGGCCATACTTCATTTTCTTACTGGAATCCATTCCGTATTACGGACATGAGCGGTATGTTCAGCGGAGCGACGCTGTTTAATCAGAATATCGGAAACTGGGATACGGCAAAAGTAACCAATTTCAGCAGCATGTTTTCTTCTGCATCTTCTTTCAATCAGGATATTTCTGCCTGGAATACGATATCCGGAACTGATTTTTCCTCCATGTTTGCAGATGCCACAGCTTTCAACCAGCCATTAAATTCATGGAATACAGAAAATGCGACTAATTTCCGCTATACATTCTATAATGCAGCAGCATTTAATCAGCCACTTGATAACTGGATTACAGGTAAAGTGACAGATTTTGAGCATATGTTTGAAAATGCTGTATCATTCAATCAGCCCATCGGAAACTGGGATGTAAGTAAGATTGATTATTTCGCCGGATTTAATATGTTTGCAGGTGCTTCACATTTTGACCAGGATATTTCTTCATGGAATATCAAGCTTCAGAACTTCAGCTGGAATTCAATCTATTTTGGATTTAAAAATGTCGGCTTATCATGTACGAATTACAGCAATTTTCTCATCGCTCTGAATAATAATCCTACCTGGGCGAATTCGACAATAACGTCCGGAGTTATAGATGCAACAGGATTGGTTTATTCTACACCGCAAGCGATGCTTGCCAGAGCCCAACTCATCAACAAAGGCTTTAATATTAGTGGAGATTCCTATATTTCCGGTTGTTATCTGTCATCAAGAGAAGTTTCCCCAAAAACGAAAACTTCCGTGTATCCTAATCCAACGACAGGAGTGATCAACGTGGAATCCTCAGTAGATGAAAATGTTTATTTATATGATAATAACGGTAACCTCATTAAAAATATATTGTTTAGAAAAGGGAAAAACACCATCGATCTTACTGAATATCCTTCAGGAGACTATATCTTTAAAGGTGATAATTTTTTTAATAAAATCACCAAGCAATAATTAATCAGCTGAAAGGCTGTCTGTTTAAAGTCAGCTCCAAAATCTAAGATTTTGGAGCTTTTTATGGAAAAAATCGAACAACATTACCATCATTGCAAATTTTATATGAACACAATCCGTAAATTTGAGTCTTAACTGATATCCATGATAAAAAAGTACTTACTCTTTCTTTTAGTTTTCACTTCAGCAACGTCTTCACTGCTTGCTCAGAACTACGAAAGATATAAAACACTAAAAGACACAATATTACAATCAACAAGTCTGGGATTTGAGAAAAAGATTTCTGTAATAGTTCCCATAGAATGGCAAAAGAAGTCCGGGAACAAATTCCCATTAATTATTGTATTTGATCGGCAAAATAAAAGAAGTAATCATTATATTCTCAATACCATTGACTATTTAACGAGTAATGAACAGATCCCTTCCTCTATCGTAATAAGCGTTGAATCAGAACAAAGATACCGCTATCTGGAAACACAGTATAAAATTTCTGATCCCAAAGGCCTTGCACAGGAGAATGAAAAATTTATTTTTGAACAACTCATCCCATTAGCTGAAAGAGAGTACAAAGCCTCTTCTTTTAGAGTTTTAATTGGTCATTCCAGATATGGATATTTTACAACCTCATTATTGAATTCCAGAATAAATGATTTGAACGGAATTATTTCTATGAGCCCATTTTTTACTCAGAAAAATGTTGACCTAACAGATTCTATAAATCAATTCAGTAAGCGCTCTTTTCATACAAAAAAATATTATCGCTATGGAATCGGAAACGATTATCCCGAAGATTTCCTGAAAATGGATTCCATCATTAAGAAAATTAACAATCCCTTTCTGGATATGAAAGGATATGAGTTTAAAAAAGCAGATCATAATGCAACGCCAGGCTTACTTATTAATACAGCTCTTTACGAGATATTTGAAGATTGGTCTGCCATTCAGTCAAAGTATATATCAAATAAGCAAACAGACTTGAGCATTAAATCATCATTGGATAAAGAAATACGCTCCAATTACGGTGTTAATCTAAATTTTTCATTGGGTATTTTAAACGGAAAAGGGTGGGCATTTTATAATGAAAAGCAATACGATAAAGCTATTCAGGCCTGGAAAATCCTTATAGATTCTTATCCAAATTTTTCAGAGGCTTATTTAAATATTATAAAGGCTAAAATCTTACTAAAACAGGATTACTCTGCAACTGTTAAAGAATTCAATATTTCATTAGCAAATTCCGAATTTTATAAAGAAAAGGAAAAGAAGGATTTAGAAATTGAATTGCATGAAATAGTTAAATAAATGGATGTAATACGTGTAAAATCGAAAAATGTTAACGAAATTGCGCAAACTATATAACCAGCTACGCACGAGAATTACATGACAGAGAAATTTCCGACAATAAACAGCACGCTTTCACCTGATAGACTTGGTCAACTTATTCAAGAAAAATACGGACTAACCGAAAACACGGAATGCAGGATCTTCCGGCTTGCAATGAACCATTTATACATCGTTCATGATGGCGAAAACAAATACGTTTTTAGAGTGTATACTCATGATTGGCGAACCGAATTAGAAATTCAAGAAGAATTAAGACTTCTCAATCACCTGAAAGAAGCAGACCGACAAGTTGCTTTTCCCATAGCAGATCAATCAAACAATTTTATTCAGAAAATTGAAGCTTCGGAAGGAACAAGATTCGGTGTTTTATTTTCATATGCTAAGGGTATAAAAACAGCAAAATTCTCACCGGAAACCAGCTTTCTGATTGGACAGGCATTAGCTAAAGTTCATCAATCAACAGAACATGTAGAACTGATGAGAATGTCTTACAATGCTCAAAACCTGCTTAAGAACCCTGTTGTAAGGACAAAAAAATTCTATAATAAAAACACGACCGAAATTCAATTTTTAGAAAGTCTTTCCGGTTTTTTAACGCTAAAAATGGAAAATACAGACCTGCAGAAAATGAGATATGGAGCGGTTCATCTTGATGTCTGGTTTGATAATTTACATATTGATAACGAAAAAGAAATCACATTTTTTGACTTTGATTTTTGTGGCAACGGTTATTTATGCTTTGATATTTCTTATTTCCTATTTCAGCTATTTACAACCCATTTGAACGAAGAAGAGTATGAGGCAAAAGCAGATCATTTCATAAGAGGCTATGAAACTGTCACTAAAATTCATGATGAAGAAAAAAAGTTTTTACCTTACGCATGTCTGGCTATTATGACCTATTATATAAGTGTTCAGTGCAACAGATTTGAATATTGGACCAATATTTTCCTGAATGAAGATCATTTAAAGAGAATGGTGGGCAATCTCAAACGATGGATTGCTTATCATAAAATTGAGGTAAAATAATGACAGAAAAATGTATACTATTAATTATCATTTTAGAAAACTAATCAGCATGATAAAATGTTTGACAATTATTATATTATCCTTCTTCTCATTAACAACTTATGGACAAACAAAAATGCGCTCTATTGATGAATTAATAAACGATAAAGATCAAGGTTGGATTCTTGTAAAAGAATGGATAGACACCGCAAAAAATAAAGTGGAAATATTACCCGTAGATAGCAACCAAGCAAGGGATGCTTTATACAAAACCCAAGTTACAACCAAATCTCCAATGGGTTCAATTGTATACATGACAGGGGGCCTTTTGGTTGATAATGGCTGGATAAGAATTCTTGGCTCAGGTAGTGATAAGCTAAGCAGGTCATTGCCGGAATGGAATAGAGGAAAAACATTTGAGGATTATGGACAGCCAATTCCATATCTTTTAATTGCTGACGATGCAATAGGAGGTATTTTCATTCTTAATGGTGGCGGACTTGGAAACGATTTAGGAAAAGTATATTATTTGGCACCTGATAATTTGGAATATGAACCTCTTGACATTACTTACACTGAATTTCTGAATTTTTGCTTTAATAAAAATCTTGATGAATTTTATAAAGAATACAGATGGGCAAATTGGAAAAAAGATGTAGCAGAACTTAAAGGCGACCAGGTATTCAGTTTTTTTCCTTACTTATGGACAGAACAAGGTAAGGATATGAGTAAAGGATCAAAAAAGAAAGTTCAAATTGAAGAAAGTTACAAGCTTACTCTTGAATTTAGAAAGAAACTTGGATTTGATGCAGAGAAATAAATAATAGAACTTTTAAATTTCACTCAAACTATATCTAAAAATTTATATGATGAATACAAGCTTTCTTATCTTAAATAAATATTGTTAATATGAATACAAAACCCATCACTTTTCCCAATCAGAGAAAGCATAATGCTGTACTACGTTTTCTGCATTTGTTTGTTATTTCTTATGTGTATCTTTTTATTTTTACCTCTCAGTTTTCGCCTTTAGCAGGAATACATAAGAGTGGAGTCTTGTGGTTGTGTAAAAATGTTTTTCAGCAAACGCAGGTAGAATATATTACAATGACTGGCAGCGGCGATACCACATTAGATTATTGGGTAGTGCTTGTAAATATTGGCTTAGCGGTAGTGGCTGCACTCGTTATACTTCTTGCAGATAAAAAACAGCGGACATTTAAAGATCTTCATTGGTTTACGGTAGTAGTGGCACGCTATTATGTAGCTATGATAATGCTTTCATACGGTTTTGCAAAACTACACGACGGGCAGTTTCCTCCTAATTCAATTGGCAGACTGGAAGAAAAAGTTGGAGACATGTCACCAATGGGGATGGTATGGGCTATGATGGGAGCTTCCACTGGTTATACATTTGTTTCCGGATTGTTGGAAGTTATTGGTGGACTTTTGCTTCTTTTCAGGAGAACCAAAACCTTTGGTGCACTTTTTTCCATGACGGTGATGATCAATGTAGCTCTGTTGAATTTTTTCTATGATGTGCCGGTTAAAATATTTTCCAGTCATATTGTTTTGTTCTGTCTTTTTATTGTAAGCGGTGATGCAATGGCATTATATCGTTTTTTTATCTTGCATCAGCCATCCCAGTTACGTTTTCAAAAAAGAACATTCGACAAAAAGAGGAAGAGTATTACAGTTATTGTATTCAAATGGCTTGTAATAGCTTTTTTCATATTAAGCTCTTCATCAGCACTATTCTATACACCTCCGGCCGCTCCGATGGAGGGTGCATATATTGTAGATAAATTTATCATAAACAACCAGGAAATATCATGCAACGATTCCATTGGCTGGAAAAAAATACTGATAACTTCTCCAAGCCGGACAAAAGTAATCCTGAACAATGACAGTACTAAAACATTCCAGAGCGTTTTAGATACTGAAAATAAAACACTTATGCTTCGTAAAATAGATCATCAGGACCTATATGCTTACCTGCATTACAATACTCAAAAAGATAGTATCATTTTTACAGGAAATAAGGGTCGTGATTCTGTAAAAATAAAAACAATAAGAAAGAAAAAAGAAGATTATCTTTTAAACAAGAGGAGTTTTCATTGGATTAATGAGTATCCGTTTAACAGGTAACAGATATATAGCTTAGCGGGAAACAATATAAATAAGTGATTTTACTTAAAGAAGACATGTAGTTTTAGTACATGTCTTCTTATTTTCCGGGGTATTTCATTATTTCAAATCCTCCACATTGTTCAGTATATAGCACTGTTCCCACTGTTTCATCCCGATTTTAGGGTAGTAGCCCACAGCTTTTGGTGCGGCCAATAAAATCAATGTAGCTTTTGGGGTATGTTCTTTTGTCAATCGGATTAATTCTTTTCCAATGCCTTTCTTTTGATAATTCTCATCAACCGCCAGATCTGAAAGATAAGTGCAGAATGCAAAATCAGTTAATGATCTTGATACTCCAATCAATTTACCATTATCCCGAGCAGTTGCAATAAGATTGGCATGCTGCAGCATCTCTGTTATTCTTTCCGGTTCGTTTACCGGACGTCTTTCTCCTAATGTAGAGTTTACCAGCACCTGAGTAAATTCTTCTATTCCAATTTTCTCTTCAATTTGATACGTAATCATTTTTATTTTTTTACTGTTACTTCAAAAGATATTATCCGCAGGGGCTTCCTGTCTTTCAGACATCCCATAATCCCGTATCACGGAAGCTACACGCAATCTGTAATCTTCAAACACAGAATTTCGTCCTGCCTGTTGTGCTTTCCTGTGAGTGGTTCTGTTGCGCCATTCTTTTATACTATCTTCATCTTTCCAAAAGGACAGGGAAAGGATTTTTCGGGGATCTACGAGACTTTGAAACCGTTCAATCGAAATAAATCCAGGAATTCCTTCCAGTTCTGACTTTAGGGATCTCGCTATATCCAGATATTCATCTTTATTTCCTTCTTCAGGAGCGACTTCAAATATTACAGCTATCATACTTTTAATTAAATTATTTGATTTACAGGGCAAAATTATAGGTAATTTGGACTACATTTGTATACCAGATTAAACATATAGAGTAGTCCAGAATGTTTCCGTTTGAACATATCATCACTATTGATAAAGAAAAAAAGCTTCCTGTTTACAGACAGATAGCCATCTCTATTATTAATGCAATAAGAAACGGTAATGTAAAGCCCGGAATGGCTCTTCCCGGTACCAGAGAACTTGCAAAAACACTGGGTGTGCACCGTAAGACGGTAATCGCTGCATATGAAGAGCTCAATGCCCAGGATTGGATCCTGATTATTCCCCGGAAACAGGTCAGAGTATCTGAGAGTATTCCAACTCTACAACCTCAAAAGTGGAACGCTCAAGATTCATCTTTATCCTATGAAAATAATTTCGACCTTCCGATTCATCAATCAAAGAAAGATCCGTCACAGCAGGAGCTGACTGTTCTTCCTGAGATTTTCATTGATGATGGGCATCCCGATATTCGCCTTTCTCCTATAGATGAACTGTTGAAAATTTACCGCAGCTATACATCAAGAAGCTTTAGCATTAAAAAAGCAGTTGTTGGGACAACTCAAGGTACATTAAAACTAAGAGAAGAGCTATCGAGATATTTATCTGTAACAAGAGGACTCAATATTTCCGCTGATAACCTATTGATTACCCATGGCGCACAAATGAGCATTTATCTGGCGGCTCAGTTGCTTTTACAGGATGGAGACATTATTGTTTCCGGAAAACCGGGATATCCTATTGCGAACAGTGCATTTGAGAAAACAAAAGCATCTGTAATAGAGGTTCCTGTAGACGAAAACGGACTGGACATTAATGCTCTCGAAAAAATGTGTAAAAAGAAAAAAATAACCGCTGTATACCTCATTCCTCATCATCATTATCCTACAACAGTCACTTTGAGCGTTGAAAGGAGAATGAAACTGTTGGAGCTTTCCAATCAATATTCGTTTGCTATTATTGAGGATGATTACGATTATGATTATCATTATTCCTCCTCACCATATTTACCTTTGGCAAGTGGAGCTCATAAGGGGAATGTCATTTACATTGGTTCATTTTCAAAAATATTGGGTTCTTCCATTCGTATTGGTTTTATGGTAGCTCCTAAAAATTTCATTCAGGAAGCTGTTGTTTTACGAAAAGCAATTGATGTAGGAGGGGATGGATATATGCAGAATGCATTAGCAGAATTGATTAAAAGTGGTGATTTGGGAAGGTATCTGAAGAAAGCCAAAAAGTCTTACCATCAACGCAGAGATTATCTGAATATACTTTTGCAACATCATCTGAGCCCTTATATCTCTTTTACCTTACCAGACGGCGGCCTGTCGGTTTGGATACAGCTCAAACATCCCTACAGTGTTAATACATTGAAAACTCATTTACAATTGCAAATCAAACGAATAGATGAAGAAGAGAATGCTTTTCGATTAGGTTTTGCTTCAAAGAATGAGAAAGAACTTGAAGAGGTCGTTTTATTCATGAAGAAAATTCTTACAAATAGGTATTCAATATGATTATTTAATTAAAAAACAAAAAATTCGTCAATCTAACGAAAACCTAGTATAATTTCTTTTTTGTGATCTCTTAACAATACAATCATCAAAATAAATTTTATATTAGTAGAATAATAACCATCTAAAATTTAAGAATTAAATACAGAAAACATGAGAAATACTATTTATACTTTGTTATTACTATTTTTATTCTCAGGCTTTAATGCTCAGGAATATTCAAAATTAATAAGTGAAGCTAATCAATTATATGAATCAAAAGAGTATAAAATGTCTGCAGATTTATATGATAAAGCTTTTAAAATCGAAAGCGAAAATCCAAGTCACTTATATAATGGGGCGTGTTCATCCTCTTTAGCAGGAAATACAAAGCAAGCATTTAAATGGCTGAACTTATCAATAGAAAAAGGCTGGACCAATCTAAAGCACTTAAATTCTGATACTGATTTAGAAAACTTGCATTCGAAAAAAGAGTGGGGGAAAACCATTGAAAAGTTAGAAAAAAAAATAGCAGCCATAGAAGCAAATTATGACAAACCCCTGCAGGCTGAGTTATTGGCAATTCTTGATGAAGACCAGAAATATAGAGTACAAATGAGTGAAACTCAAAAAAAATTCGGCCCAAATTCTAAAGAAATAAATGACCTTTGGAAAATAACCAATCAGAAAGACTCCATTAACTTAATAAAAGTAAAAAAAATATTAGATGAAAAAGGCTGGGTGGGTAAAGACAAAGTAGGCGCGCAAGCCAATAGTGCATTATTTCTTGTCATTCAACATTCAGATCTGGAAACGCAAAAAAAATATTTACCCATGATGAAAGAAGCGGTAACAAAAGGCAATGCGAGTCCAGGTTCTTTAGCTTTGTTAATTGACAGAATAGAAATTCGCGAAGGCAGAAAACAAATCTACGGAAGCCAAATAGGAATCAATCAAAGTAATAATACTTACTATATTTTACCTTTAACTGATCCTGACAATGTAGATAAAAGAAGAACAGAAGTCGGATTAGATCCAATCTCTAACTATGTTAAAAATTGGAATTTGGTTTGGGACGTTGAAAAATATAAAAGAGAATTACCCGAATTAGAAAAATTAAATAAATAGAAAACCATCTGATTACAGCAGTTGGCACAAGTGGCGGATTAAGGCTCAATTAAAAGATTCCTTAATCTGCCATTTATTTTATAAGAAACGTAAGGGATTAAAAACTTTCTGGATTTAAGATTATTTATCTGAAAATATAAACAGTTGCGGAAGATAGAGTTTATTATACTTGAAAATCTGATGCAATAACCGAAATTATAAAATCATGAAATATAACATGTTCTGTGAATCTTTGAAACCCAAATAACATACAATTTAACATAATATAAATTATAGGATTTTTATTATTATTCAGAAATAGAGTAATTAACCTCCTGAGAATACTCTATATTCAATATTTTTCAGCCAAATACATTATAACAGTTTTTAAGAACTCTTTCTTTGCATATAAAATGATCCTGAAAAACATTTTATGAATTGCGCTATACACTGTTGGGTTATTTTAATCAAGATTCGTTGTACAGAGAAAAAATGATCAGCATATTGCCTTGTACGATTTTTTTTACTTCATATTTCTCTACAAGGCCATCCAGTGAGTTTTCTTTAAAGGGGCGTAAAATCCTTCTGGTTCAATGGTTTGAAAAAAAATTCGTAGTGAAAATTAACCCTTGACAAGGTTCTCTTGCAGACTCCCAGTTTTTCATCATAATTTGCCCCTTTTACATTATGTTAAATTAATCAAAGGAAATACAAAATCTTGCCACATGGCAGTTTTTCTTCTGTAAAAACAGAATACCTTTATCCTAACCAAAAAATAAAATAGTATGAAACCTAAAATGATCTGGGCCAATCTGGCCGTAACCGACCTCGAACGCACACAGAAATTCTATACTGAACTGGGATTCAGACCTAATAGCCCACACAGTTCCAATGAGCTGGTAAGTTTTTTTATGGCTGGAAATGAATTGGTTGTTCACTTTTTCTTAAAAAATATCATAGAAAACAACCTGAAAAGCATGAAATTTGGAGATCCTCAAAGCTCCAACGAAATTATATTCACCCTTTCTGCAGAAAGCAAAAGTCAGGTGGATGAATGGGCTGAAGAAGTAAAAAATGCTGGTGGAACCATTGTTTCAGAGCCTGAGAGCTTTGGAGAAAATTACTACGGTTTTGTATTTGCAGATCCGGATGGACACAAGTTCAATGTATTTTTTATGTAAACTTTCAAAATATTTTTCCCTATATTTGACATTCAACAGATCAATATGAACCGCTCGAACTGTCTGCCTCCTCCGGCACCTTAATAAATTCCAATTTTACAGTTCATTCTCAAATGAAAAAATCATATTTATTATTACATCTGGCCGTAATTCTGGCCGGATTTACAGGTGTATTCGGGAAATTGATCACTCTTAACGAAGGTTTACTGGTCTGGTACAGACTCCTCTTCTCCTCTATTATTTTGTTCTTTATTGTAAAGCTCTTGAAAATTCCAACGGATATTCCTTTCCGGGGAAAAATTCAGATTTCAAAAGCCGGCTTACTGCTTACGCTCCATTGGCTTCTTTTCTATGCCAGTATAAAATATGCCAATATATCCATTGGTGTGGTGTGCTACTGCCTGACAAGTTTTTTCACAGCTTTATTCAAACCTGTTCTTGATAGGGAGAAATTCAAGCTTTCAGAATTACTTCTCAGTACGTTAACGATTGTAGGAATCAGTTTAATATTTCACTTTGATACTTCCTATCAGCTTGGGATTATATTAGGCGTCTTTTCATCGGCATTTGGGGCTTTGTATACGATTTATAACAAACGTCTGGTGAGTCATTTTGATACCAAAATTATCAACTATTATCAGATGATTGCCGGTACCTTTATGCTGGGGAGCATTTTTGCCCGTATATCTCCTCTATTTTAAGTCAGATAGCATAGTTCCTGACTTAAAAAACACGGCTTATTTGGGCGTTTTATCGCTTTTTTGTACCGTTGGCTTATATGTGATGTTTGCAGAGGTTTTGAAGAAAATTCCGGCATTTACCGTTAACTTAACATACAATCTGGAGCCTGTGTATGCTATTATTATGGCGTTCTTATTTTTCGGAGAAAGCAAAGAAGTGAATCTTTCGTTTTATATAGGATTGGTCTTTATTATTGCTTCTGTGGTTTTGCAGACGGTAATTTCTATTAAGAAAACAAAATAAAAATCAAAGCTTTTTAAACCAAAACCGGACACCTAAGTTAGTTTAAGTGTCCGGTTTTTATATCATAGTTTTAAATAACTATCCATTCAATCCCAGGCTGTTATACAGCTGCACCTGCCATATTCCCAACACTTCTTTGAGCATCACAAAAGTAAATGCTGCATTATAGCTGTTAGGAAATACAGTAATTTCAGTATCTATAAAATCTGAGGCTTGTGGAACCGGGTTTAATCCAAATGTCTGAAACAAAGCCATAGACCTTTTCATATGAAACCCGGAAGTAACCAGGTATACATCAGAAGGAGCCATCTGCTGTAAGATCTTGCTGGAATATTTTGCATTTTCATATGTGTTCATGCTTTTATCTTCTTTTATGATATCAGCATCTGATATTCCCATCTTTTTAAAATTTTCACTGAATAATTCTGCTTCACTTTTGTGTCCTCTTCCCTTTCCGGAAATCAGTATTTTACAAGGCAGATTATTGGTCTTGTATTCATGATACAACTGATAAGCCGTTACCATTCTGGAATAAGACATGGTATGCAGCTTTTCTGTGTGTTCAAAATCTACAATTCCACCTCCCAATACAACAATAACAGGGTTTTGAGGAGGTTTATTTTTAGTCACAATTGTACCCACATAATTTTTCTGCAGATATCCGGAAGTCAGTTTTCCCAGAAAGCCATTTCCTATGAAAATGATCATTAAAACGGCAAAAAAGCCAACTCCTATTCTCAGATTTTTGCGTTTGTTTTTTCTTTTGAGCAGAGCAATGATGACTACCGCAAGAAATACTAAGAAATAAGGTTCTGTAAAAAGCTGAACAACACGGAATAAAAGGTCTAATAAAAATTTCATTTTCGAATACTATTGATTAATGCCGGAAGGCATAGAAACCTCAAAGATAAGGCAATTTCCTGAGTATCGTTTTCCACAGCATTAGACTATTAAAAATGATCAGAATAATTTCGTCTCATTTTTCTTTCTGTTTATCCAATTATTTTATACATTTGCAAACAACACACTTTTTAGTGTGTTAACGAAAACCAAATACCTACCCAGTGAAAAAGCAGAATAGTATCGCCATTTTTATGACCGTACTCCATATATTTTTGGACAGACATTTTTGTAAAGAAAAAAACAAAAACTCTTCCCAAAGTATAAAGAAATGATTTCTCCTTTAAACAGCTGAAATCAAAGAATATGATCTTTTGCGAATCAAACAGATCCCGCAAATTATTGTATAAACATCTGCCTAATCACCAAAATCTGCTAACGAAGCTCCCAGCACGTTTAGTAATCATCCTTGGTTTTTTTTAAAACAAAGAAAATCAATGCTTTAAAACTTAACATTCACATCAAAATAAGATCTTTCACTGATTGATTACCGGACTCTGTTTATTAAAAAATCTTAAACAGATTTACTCTCAAAATTAATATTGCCTCAATGCAATATGGTTTTTAATAAGATACATTTGTCTTGTAACTTTAATACAATCAATGAAATGTCAACAGTTCTCAAAACATTTGTAGCTTATCTTAAAAGACCTGCTCTTTATCCTGAACTGGGCAGAAAAATCATTAAAAATACGGTAAGCAGAAGAAGTCCGTTCAAAGGAAAAGCAAAAACAAATTCCTGGGCTGCCTCCATAGCAGTTTCCCAAAAAGAAGCGGTTTCCCGACTTTTCTCTATGAATACCGATCACTTCAGATCTACCTTTGCTGATATTCTGGAAAAAGCCAGTTTAAAAGAACAAGAATGTCCTATTACCATGGGTGGACCTGGTGCTCTGGAGCTTATTTATTACGCCTGTGAATTTACCAAAGCACAAAACGTTCTGGAAACAGGTGTGGCGTATGGATGGTCTTCTTTGGCCATATTGCTTTCCCTTCAACAAAGAAATGGTACACTCTACAGCTCAGATATGCCTTATCTTGCTCAGGATGGTGATCAGTATGTAGGATATGTTGTTCCTGAAAACCTTAAAAAGTATTGGCAGTTATTCCGTTTTGCAGACAGAGAATCATTACCTAAAATTTTTAAAAAGGTTTCTTCTTTTGATGTTTTCCACTATGATTCTGACAAAAGTTACCACGGAAGAATGTGGGCTTACCATCAGATTTATAAAAGATTGAAGCCTGGCGCAGTCTTTATTAGCGATGATATTGGCGACAATTCCGCTTATCAGGATTTTTGTATTAAAAAAAACATCGAAACGACTGTAGTAGAATACAATGGAAAGTATATCGGTATTTTTATAAAATAAACAATCTAAAAATCTCCCGCAGATCAAACAAATATCACAGATTATAACTCTAAAAAGATCTGCTCAATCTCCAAAATCTGCGAGAAACCATCAAAGAAATCATACTGATCCCTCATAATCCACTTCTCTTTCCAAAATAATCTGGTTCCTGCTTACCGTAACCAATATTTTATCTCCTGCCTTAAAACCACATTGCTGTACCCACTTCCCTGCTATTCTTATTTCGGGGAAGTATACTATTTTGCCATACGCTCTTGAAAATGATTTGAGGAAAACCGTAAGGTAACGATTGTTCAGTTCATTATATTTGCTGCTATTCATTCTTCTTTTTCTTTTCATAGGTGTTATTTTTCTACAAATGAAGGGATAATAAGAAGGATAAACCATCTGAGGAATAGATATTTTATTCTGAAAGAGGGATATTTTAGAATAGTATTTATTTTAAAACAGAGCTTTATTTTTTTGTTCTAAAGCTTTATATTTGTTATTATGAGTTACACAGATATGCAAAATAAGAAAATACATCAGGGTAGAAATATAAAGCGTTTCCGAGAAATGCTGGGGATCAAACAGGAAGCACTCGCTTTTGAACTTGGTGAAGACTGGAACCAAAAGAAAATCTCCCTTTTAGAGCAAAAAGAAACCGTAGAATCTGATATTCTGGCGCAGGTAGCTCAAATTTTGAAAGTTCCCGCGGAAGCGATTGAAAATTTTGATGAGGAACAGGCGGTGAATATTATTTCTAATACTTTCAATACACATGACCATTCAAACGGTGTAAATGTTCAACCTACTTTTACTTTCAATCCTCTTGATAAGATGATTGAGCTTTATGAGCGCATGCTTCAGCAGCAGAAGGAAATGATTGAGAAGTTGGAAAAGCTAATAGAAAAAAAATAAAAATGGCTGACGTCCATAGTAAAGAAACCAGAAGCTATAATATGAGCAAAATAAAAGGCAAAAATACCAAGCCTGAAATGCTCGTACGTAAATTTCTTTTTGCTAATGGATTTCGCTATCGTCTTCATGATAAAAAATTACCTGGCAAACCAGACATTGTTCTGCCAAAATATAAAACAGTAATATTCGTACACGGTTGTTTCTGGCATGGACACGAGGGATGCAAATACTTTGTAGTTCCAAAAACCAGAACAGAATGGTGGTTGAATAAAATCAATCATAATATTGAAAATGATAAGAAGTCAAATATTGCATTACAAAACGAAGGCTGGAAAATAATAATTATTTGGGAATGTCAATTAAAGAAAACAAAGGTAGAAAATACATTCATACAATTAATACAAGAAATTAAGCAATAAATATCTTAAGCAATGTATTCATAAGAGTTTTTTCTAAAATCCAAGTGTATATTAAAAGCAATCAAGTCAAATCAATTTTGTAACTTTGGATGATTAGAAATAAAAGATACAAGACATCTGTAATGACAACCTACAGCGATATAAAAGAACAATTAAACATAAAGATTGACAAGCACTTAAACGATGGTTTTGCTCATTTAACACATTATTGGCAAAATCACAAAAATGGTGTTTCTCAGTACTTTAAATCTCATGCAAAAGAATATTTGCAAAACGAAATTTTATCTGTAATTAAAGAACCTGAACAACTTTATATACCATTTGCATATGATATACCATTCCCACCAAATGCAAAACCAAAATTTAAGTTTATAGATTTATTTGCTGGTATTGGAGGAATTAGATTAGCATATCAAAATCTTGGAGGAAAGTGTGTATTTTCAAGTGAATGGAACAATTTTGCAAAAAAAACATACGAAGCTAATTTTGGCGAAGTTCCATTTGGGGATATAACCCAAATTGATGAAAAATCAATTCCTGATCATGATATACTTTTAGGAGGCTTTCCATGTCAGCCATTTTCTATTGCTGGAGTTTCAAAAAAAAATGCATTAGGAAGAAAACATGGATTTTTAGATGAAACACAAGGAACTTTATTTTTTGATATTGCACGAATTATAGCATATAAAAAGCCAAAAGCTTTTATGTTGGAAAATGTTAAAAATCTTGTTTCTCATGATAAAGGAAACACTTTTAAAGTGATAAAGAAAACTTTGGAAGAACTAGGATATTCAATACATTTTCAAGTATTAAATGGTAAACACTTTGTGCCTCAAAATCGTGAACGAATTTTAATAGTTGGTTTTAGAAATGAAATTTTCAATCATAGTGAAAATTTCAGTTTCCCAAAACTTCCTGAACCAAATTCAAAAATTAAAGAAATTCTGGAAGAAGACATTGATCCAAAATATACCTTATCTGACAAACTCTGGAGTTATCTCCAAAATTATGCGGAAAAACACAAGGCAAAAGGAAATGGATTTGGATTTGGTTTAACTGACTTGAATGGAATATCAAGAACAATTTCGGCAAGATATTATAAAGATGGTTCAGAAATATTGATACCTCAAAACGGAATAAATCCCCGAAGACTAACTCCAAGGGAATGTGCAAGACTACAAGGTTTTCCTGATAATTTTTTAATTCCTGTTTCAGATAATCAAGCATACAGACAATTTGGAAACTCAGTTACTGTACCATTAATTCAAGCGGTAGGAAAGCAATTAGTAAAATCTTTATTAGCTAACAATGAATCTGCAAAATCTCAAAAAGCTATTCATTGATAATGGCTGCCAAAAGTTATATGTAAAAAAACTTTCACCAAATGATAATTCAAAAAATCAGGTTTATTTAGGAGGAAGTTTTGAGATATTAAATATTTTTCCACTTTCTGAAATAAAGACAGAAGAAGCTGGAGATTGGAACATGGAGCGATTTAAAGCTTCTATTAATTTTTCGTGGATTGGTGATGATGGAAATATATACCCAGCTCCAAATTCTCAACTTATCTTATATCCAAAATATCCTGAGGTGAGATTTTCCGGGTTTTTAAAGAAATGTGAAAACCCACCTTCCGAGTTAATGACCCAAAGATTGGCAGATAGACTTTTGTTTTTAAGTATTTCAGATAAAGGTAAAATTTTAGGTTATGTAACTTCACCAACATCAGAGCTTGCAACTGAATTTAATGCATTACAGCCAGACGATGAAATTGGAATTTTTAAAGTTATCAATTTACCTAGAATAGTAAACAATAAAGCCCGACTTCTTGATGAATTATATCGTATCCATCAACTTAATTGGATTATTTCAAAACGACTAGACAAAAACGGAAATATTTTACCCTGTACTTCTTCAAATTGTGGAGGTTACACATTGGAAGCTGAATTGGGAATTACTCCAAACGGTTATTCTGAACCTGATTTTTTAGGTTGGGAAGTAAAACAATTTGGAGTTTCAAATTTTGAGCGTATTAATTCTTCAGTTATCACTTTAATGACTCCTGAGCCGACAGATGGGGTTTATAAAACGCAAGGAACTGAAGAGTTTTTAATAAAATATGGATATGCTGATAGAACCGGACGAGAGGATCGTATAAATTTTGGAGGAGTACATAAAAATGGATTACGTCATACATCTACAAATCTTGAAATGCAATTAATTGGTTTTGATGTTGAAAGTGGAAAAATCCGAAATTCTAATGGGAGAATTGCCTTAGTTGATATTGATGGAAATGAAGCAGCTTCATGGAGTTTTTCGTCAATGCTTTTGCATTGGAATAGAAAACATAATCAAGCATGTTATGTACCTTCACTCTCAGAAAAAATAAATGAAAGAAAATATAAGTATGGAAATAAGATTATTTTGGGCACAGGTACAGATTTCCAATTATTTTTAAAACAAATGGCAGTAGGAAATATTTATTATGATCCTGGTATTAAAATGGAAAATGTTTCAACAAGACCAAAAATCAAAAAAAGAAGTCAATTCAGAATTAAATCAAAATTTTTAAGTGAGCTTTACATAGATAATGAAATAGTTACACTACCAATTGATGATCAGTAAACTATTATTATTTATGAGTTTACTAAAGTTCTGATAGCTCTTTTAAAATATAAAAATTACAAGATTTTATTAATTATTAAAGTGGAGACCTGATTCTCCATTTTTATTTTAATAGTAAGGCTTTCAATTATATAAGAAAAATTTCAAAAAAATACGTAGTTAAATAACTACACAGGCATTTGTAGTCAAGTAACCCATGATGTATTTAAGAAGAAATATGTTTCAGGAAATAGCAGATCCTACAAAAAATCTATATTTATATTGAAGACAGACAAAGTCTTCAAACCTTAAACTTATCTTAAAATCCCACTCCACAACTCCTTATTATCAATATTTTTCATACATTCACGTGATTTTATAAAAGTATATTGAAAACTCTTGTTTACTACTATTTTCAATCATTAAATTGGAAAATACATCAATTAATAGCAATAAAAAAGCATAGTTTCCAATTAAAAGCACAATCAGAGATATGTTGAAAAATTTTAAAACCGTTCGTTTATTACTTCTTCTTCCGCTTACATTTTTCGTGTTCGGTTTTCGTCCTCCTCTCAATGAAGAAGAAAAGATGCAGATCATCATGGTCAATACAAAGAATATTTTGTCTTATCTGCATTACAGCCCCAAACCTATTAATGATGCGTATTCAAAAGAAGTTTATAAACAGTATTTTGAATCTATAGATCCTACAAAAACCTATTTCCTGCAATCTGATATGGATGAGTTTCGTAAATATGAAACCAAACTGGATGATTATCTGAACACGGGAGATTTGACTTTTTATAAACTGACAGTCGATAAATTGTATCAAAGGATTGATGAAATTGATAAAATGACGAAGGATATCTTCAGTAAACCCATCAATCTGGAAGAAGATGAAATACTGACTTTAGAACCCAAACTGAAAAATGCACCAGCCAACAAACAGCAGCAGTACAATGAATGGAGGAAATATGTGAAATACAATATTCTGCAGGAGATAGAATCCATGAACAGGAAAAGCGAAGAAAAGAAGAAGGAAGGTTCTAACAATAAAGAAAACACCAGTAAGCCTGAAGTGCTGAGCCAGGATGAAAAGATAAAAAAAGCGACAGAAAATGTGAAAGATCTTCTGGAAGAAAAATTTATCAGATTCAGGAAAAGGCAAAAAATGGATTGGTTTACTGTATATATCAATGCGTATACTCATATTTTCGATCCTCATACCAATTATTATTCACCGCAGGGAAAGAAAGATTTTGATATGGACTTCAAAGGAAAAATCATCGGGATAGGCGCCGTAATTCAGGAAAAGAAAGGAAACCTCTATATCGGTACATTATCCATTGGAGCTCCGGCATGGAAGACCAAGCAGCTGACTGAAGGTGATAAGATCTTAAAAATAAAATCTACTCCCGATACTGATCCTGTAAACGTTGTGGATATGCTTTCCAGCGAAGCCATTAAATTAATCAGAGGTGAAAAAGGAACGCCAATCACTTTAACCGTACAGAAAAAGGACGGAACGATTCAGGATGTGACCATTATCCGTGAAGAAATATTGATTGAAGATACTTTCGCTAAAAGTATTATCATCAATGCATCCGATAAAAAATACGGGCTTATTAATCTACCCAAGTTCAATGCGGATTTTGAAGATAAGGACGGCAGAAATGCTTCTGATGATATTAAAAAAGAAATCATCAAACTTAAAGAACAAAATATCCAGGGAATTGTTTTGGATCTTAGGGGGAACTCTGGCGGTTCTTTAACGGAAGTTGGTGATATTATGGGACTTTTCATGGATGCAGGCCCTTATGTACAGGTAAAAGATGGAAATGGAAAGATTACCACATTAAAAAATAAAAATGAAGTTCCCATCTGGAACGGCCCACTGGTAATTCTGCAGAATGAATTGTCTGCTTCCGCAGCAGAAATTTTAGCCGGTGTGATGCAGGATTACGGAAGAGCAGTTATCATGGGTTCTCCTGTTTCGTATGGAAAAGGAACGGTACAGGTATTTGTAGATTTGAACAGGTTTTTAAATACGGAGGAAGATTTTGGTTCCATAAAACTAACCATTCAGAAATATTACAGAATCACCGGAGAGTCTACCCAGAGAAAAGGTGTAAGCTCAGATATCCAGATGAAAGATATCTTTTCTTATGCAGACATCGGTGAAAAATATGATGACTATGCATTAGCCTGGGATAAAATACAGGGGACTAGCTTCAATAAACAAAACTTTCTTAATATTCAGGCCTTGCAGAAAGTAAGTGCAGAGAGAATTGCTAAAAACGATAATTATAAGCTATTACTTGAATACGCTCAATGGAAAGAAAATCTGGGTAAGGAAAAAACAGTGCCTTTGAGCATACAAAAATACAGCGACCTGATGAAGCAGAGAAAAACTCAGGATGATAAGTTCAAAGTATTAAAAACATTAGAAAGTGGTCTTACATTTACCATGTATCCAAAAGATATTGAAAGAGAGAAAAATGACGCCGCATTCAAAAATAAATCGGAGGTATGGATTAAAAATCTGCAAAAAGACCTCTACCTGCAGGAAGCCATAAATATCGTTGAAGATCTGGAAGTAAGATCTTAAGCATACTTCCCTATTCTCATATAAAAATTCAAAGCTCAACAATGTATTACCTTATATTGTTGAGCTTTTTTCATTATAATCAAAAATTTATTACAAAATATTTGCGTAGCTAAATAACTACACATATATTTGTAGTCAAATAACTACACGATGAATTTAAGAAGAGATGTATTTCAGGCGATAGCAGATCCTACAAGACGGTCTATATTGATGTTAGTAACGACACACTCGATGACAGCAGGAGCCATTGCCTCCAATTTTGATACGGCAAGACCCACTGTTTCAAAACATCTCCAGATCCTTACAGAATGTGAACTGCTGCGATCTGAACAAAACGGCAGAGAAATTATCTATCACCTAAATCCCAATAAAATGAAAGAAATAGCCGATTTTATAGAACCCTTCCGCAACATGTGGGATGAGAAATTCAACAAGCTGGAAAGTGTGATGAAAGCGTATCAGAATGTGAATAATAAGACATAAAAGATGATAGACGGATAGATAATAGACAAGGGCATCAAAATTTAACTGGGGGATGTCAATAGTCAATTTTGCTTCGCAAGTGGAATCGTCAATTATCAGTGAATAGGATGACAACCTTGAACTCTTTCCTCTAATACTCTCCCACTCTAACACTCTCAAACCCTCAAACTCAAAATATGGAAATTAAAACAAAAATCCAGGCAGAAGACGGCAAACAGGAAATCTTCATCATCAGAGAATTTGACCTTCCCGTAGAACTTCTTTTCAAGGCGTATACAGAAGCTGAATTGTTCGAACAATGGATGGGAACGAAAGTAACCCATTTCGAAAACAAACAACATGGAAGTTACCGCTTTGAAACATCAAACCCTCAGGGCGATGTGGTTTTCAGTGCCAATGGAACTATTCATGACATTGTTCAGAATGAAAAAATTATAAGAACTTTCCAGATGGAAAACACCCCATTTCCGGTTCAGATGGAATTTTTAGAATTTGAAAAGTTAACGGACACCACCAGCAAAATCACGATCCAAACCATTTATAAATCTGTAGACTTTAGAGACCAGCACCTGAAAATGCCTTTTGCACAGGGTATTAATATGGCGCATAATCGTCTGCAGGAATTGTTGGGTGGTGAGAGGAAGAGATAATAGACGATATGGGATACGTGTTTCGAGGTGCGGGGTGCGAGGTTTATAAACTACCCTGAATAACTCGAATCCTGAAACCCGAAACTCTCCCACTCTAATACCCTCAAACCTGAATAACTCAAATCACACCCCAAAATAACCCGAATCCCACATCCAGTAACCCAAAACTCTCCCACTCTCAAACCCTCAAACACATAAACCCAGAACTCATGAATCCAAAAGTTAATTTTTTCTTCGAAAATGCCGGACAATGGCAGGAAGAATTTGAAAAATTAAGAGCTATTGCCCTTAGTACTGAGCTTGTAGAAGATTTAAAATGGGGCTGTCCCTGTTATACCTATGAAGGGAAAAATATTTTCCTGATCCATGGTTTTAAAGAATATTGTGCGCTTCTCTTCTTTAAGGGAGCTTTGATGAAAGATCCTGATCATATTTTGATTCAGCAGTCTAAAAATGTACAGGCCGCAAGGCAGATTCGTTTTACCGAAGTAGCACAAATTAATGATTTAGAGGAAGTTCTTCGCTCTTATATGTTTGAAGCCGTTGAAATAGAAGAATCGGGTGCTAAAGTAGAAATGAAGAAAACAAAAGAGTTTGAAATGGCTGAAGAATTTCAGGAAAAGCTGGATCAAGATCCTGCATTACAGGAAGCTTTTAAAGCATTAACTCCCGGAAGACAAAGAGCTTATCTCCTCCACTTCTCCTCTGCAAAACAATCTAAAACCCGTGAAGCCCGCATTGAAAAATGCATCCCGCAAATCATGGACGGAATAGGATTAAACGACTAATTATATAAAAAACAATCATGAACACACCACAACCCTCACAAAAAAGAACAAAAATCATCTATTGGATATTCACCCTTTGGATGGCTTTGGGAATGGTTTCAACAGCCATTGTCCAACTGATGAAAAACAAAGATGAACTGGCCAATTTTACTAATCTCGGCTATCCTTCTTATCTGATGACCATCATCGGAGTCTGGAAAATTCTGGGCGTTATGGCCATCTTAATTCCTAAGCGACTAATACTCAAAGAATGGGCTTACGCAGGATTTTTCTTTGTCATGTCAGGCGCTGTAATTTCCCATCTTATCGTTGGTGATACGGCCGGCAGAACTTTTCCTGCGGTATTATTATTGGTACTGGTCATTATTTCCTGGTATTTCAGACCTGCAGAAAGAAAAATTACGATTACTGATTAATAATTTTAGAGATTCAGAAATTTTATCACAGGTAAAATCCTTTCGTCTTTAAACAAACCATTATTAATAAAATTTGCGTCTTCGCGATTTCCAACAACACCAATCAACATAACAAAATAAAATCTGACATGAAAAAGAAACTAACCCAGGAACAAATCAACGAGCTTTTGAAAACACTAAAAGCCCGTTTTGAAAAAAATATGAACCGTCATAAAGATCTGAAATGGGAAAAAATCCAACAAAAACTAGAAGCCCATCCCGAAAAGGTCCGTTCTTTATACGAAATGGAAACTACAGAAGGTGAACCTGACGTGGTAGATTATAATAAAAAAACAGATGAATACTCTTTCGTTGACTGTTCTCCGGAAAGCCCCAAACGCCGAAGCCTATGCTATGATTATCCTGCCTGGGATGCCAGAAAAGCCAACAAACCGGAAAGCAATGTCATTGATACCGCTTCTGAAATGGGCATTGAACTTTTGACAGAGGAAGAATATCGTCAACTTCAGGAATTGGGAAAATTTGACCAAAAGACTTCAAGCTGGATCAAAACACCACCGCAGATCCGTGAACTTGGAGGTGCTATTTTCTGTGACAGACGGTACAATACTGTATTTACTTATCACAACGGTGCAGATTCTTATTATGCCGCAAGAGGATTTCGAGGTTTATTAAAAGTATAAAGGAGAATTCTTAGCTGGGATCTCTCAACCAGGGAGATTCCACACTCCAGAAAATAATATTAACGCCAAGATAGTTTTCAGCATATTCTGTAAATTCTTCTTTGATAAAAGGTTTTTTCGTTTTCGGGTTTTTATATGTCAGCGTCGGCTCCTGAACGGCCATGGCTACAAGAGAAAGCTTTCCTTTATACTGATTAAAAAAAGGATAAGAGTTTTTCATTTGTGCTTTTTTATCAGGAACAATATCTGGTCCACCCAATCCGATATTATTTTTATACGCAAAATCGAACAGTCTGGACATATATTGGTGATCATTTTCCCATTCACACGGAAAGAAATTAACATATTGCAATACGTAAGACTGATGGAAAGCAGTTCTTGCAAATTGTAAATTTTCCAATTCAGCCTGAAAATAACGGTCGCAGCTAAATCCTGTTTTATCTTTTTTCATATCAATATCTATCGCTGTTTCCGGAAGATTAATCCCCTGTATTTTTCCGTCAAATTGCTTTGCCAGCTCACCTATCAGCTTCTGAAATCTCATTCGGACCGCTGGATTCCATTGCTGGGTAGCCCAACCGTTTCCAACTGGTTTATTTTCACCCGGATTATCATACTGAGGAATCAATCCTCCTTTATACTCTTTATCTTTCAACACATACTCCGGAATATATTTTGCCTGTGGTTCAAAAAATCTGTCCTGAAGCTGGATAAATAGCTTTTTGTTAAGACTTGTCAGATAATTCAGATCTTTCTCAATAACAGAAAAATCATATACATCTTTTGATGTTTCCAAAGCTTTCCAGTTATAGACAATCTGTACTCCGCCGATATCTTTACGGGTAATCAGTTTTTCAATTCCATGCAGATCTCCCGAGGAGGTATAAATATAATTCTGAGGAGTCTGTCCCCCGACAAAACATACACCTAAAATAAATAATCCTAAGCCCAGCACTTTAGCACTCTTTTTCATTACAATCAATTTTAAAGAGTAAATCATTTTTCATGCCTAAAAACATCAGACATTTTTAGGAGCATTAAAATAGTATTTCATGATGAGCAATATTTTTAAACATTTTTGTGCACTTAGATAAAGCATAATTAACATGCCGTAAGTATTAGTAATTTCAATGTATTTTTTTAATTAATATTTTTCTTTAAAATCCATTTTATTAAATATTAATTTTCACCAAAAAATCATTATCTCTTCATATCCTATTTTTAATATACAAATACTATTATTATTTTAGCAGAATAGAAATTTGATTTTTAACAATTAAGGATATGAAAAAATTAATCTTATTGGGCGCTGTATCAGCTTTTTTAATCAATTGTAATAAGAAAACTGAAGTTCCGGCTCCCAAAGTAGAAGCAGATACCATTGCTGTGGAAGAACCTGTAATAGATACTCTTGGACCAAAATCGTTCTGTTATATCGGAACAACAGGGAAAGACAGTGTTTTTGCTTCTATTGATGACAATTTAGGAACAATCACCGGAAAATTATCTTATAAAAACAGTGAAAAAGATAGTTCAAAAGGAGATCTAACGGGTTTCAAATCTGGAGATACCCTGAAACTAACTTATGAATTCAGCTCTGAAGGTAAAAAGAATAAAAGAGATATCTACTTCCTTCAAAAGGATAATGTTTTGACGGAAGGTATTGGTGATCATAAAGAAGAAGACGGACAATCTAAATATGCTGATGAGAAAAAGATAAGTTATAAAGACGGACAGAAGCTAACACCTGCAGACTGTAAAATAGTCAACGAAGCTTTGAAAAAATAATCCATTATAAAAACAAAAACAGCCTTGGAAAAAGGCTGTTTTTTTATGCTAATTCTGTTCAATAATTTCAATAAAACGGTTCACAGCTTCATCTTCTGTGCTCCATGAAGTAATAAGACGAATGGCTGAAAAATTTTCATCTACTTTCTTCCAGACATAGAATTCAAATTTTTCAGATAATACCTCTATAAGTTGGTTACTGAGAATAGGAAAAATCTGGTTGGTATAGGTATCGGAAAGAAAAGCCGTTCCTTTTTCCTGCAACGCTTTTTTAATTTTCATCGCCTGCTGATTGGCATGTTGTGCCAGCTCAAAATACAGATTGTCTTTCATGAGTTCCATAAATTGAATTCCCAACAGTCTTCCTTTTGCCAATAACGCTCCTTTTTGTTTGATATTAAAAGCAAAATCTTCCTGTAGCACCGGATTATTAATTACGATTGCCTCTCCTATCAAAGCTCCGTTTTTAGTTCCTCCAAGATAGAAAATATCGGTAAGAGCAGCTACTTTTTCCAGGGTAAGATCACTGATCTCTGCTGTTAGCCCATGCCCAAGCCTTGCGCCATCCATAAACAGGTATAATTTATTTTCCTTACAAAATGCGGAGAGTTCCTCCAGTTCTTTTGCCTGGTAGATTGTTCCCAGCTCTGTAGAATTGGAAATATAAACCAGTTTAGGCATCACCTGATGTGGCACATTACTGTGTCCTTCTAAAATTGGAACAATATCAGAAGGTTTTATTTTTCCATCTGCCGTTTCAATGCTAAGTACTTTATGACCTGTAGCTTCAATAGCTCCTGTTTCATTATTCAGAATATGCCCGGGAGCAGCAGATATTACACACTGATAAGGTTTTAGAATTGCAGAAATAACAATTAAGTTAGCCTGCGTTCCTCCAGAAACTAAAAAAACTTCCGAATCCGGATTGCTGATTTTTTTTTTAATTAATGCTTTCGCTTTTAATGAATACTCATCTTCTCCATAGCCAGCCTGCTGTACAAGATTATACTGCGAAAGGGCCTGTAAAATATTAGGATGGCAGCCTTCAGAATAATCGTTTTTGAATGAAAATTTCATAGAGTAAAAGTAAAAAAAGTTAAAATAACAAGAGTCAACTTTTCATTTTATTTTGTTAGATTTGTACTGAAAATCATCTAACATTTTGAAAACAACCCTAACAGAGGAGAATTACCTGAAAGCTTTGTTTCATTTAGTTGACAATGAAGGAAAGGTTACGATTAATGAGCTCAGCAAATTTTTAAATGTAAAAATGCCGAGTGTCAATAATATGATGAAGAAATTTGCGGAAAAAAAGTGGGTCATTTATGAAACCTACAAACCCTTAATCGTTACAGAAAGTGGAAGACGTGAAGCTGCCCTGGTGGTTCGTAAACATCGGCTTACCGAAATGTTCCTGGTTAAGAAAATGAATTTCGGCTGGGAAAACGTTCATGAGATAGCAGAACAACTTGAGCATGTGCATTCTCAAATCTTCTTTGATAAAATGGACGAAATTCTGGATCATCCTAAATTTGATCCTCATGGAGAACCTATTCCTGATAAAGATGGTAATATTATCGCTCAGGATTTACAAAAATTAAGCAGTTGTGAACCAGGAGAAAATGTAACTTTTGCTTCTGTTACCCTTTCTGATGATGCTTTTCTGACATATCTGAACGACAGAAAATTGCTGCTCGATACAAAAGTGAAAATTGTAAAAATAGAAAGTTTTGATAAATCCATGACGATAGAAATTGAGGGAAAGACAGAAATTTTAAGCAAAAAAGCTGCTGAGAAAATACTCGTAAAGAAATAAATCATTACAACTGAAAAAATAAACCTAACAGGCTTTTGAGACCTGTGAGGTTTGCTTTAATTCATCAAAAAATTTAAACCATTAAGGAAGATTTAAGAAATAAAGTATAGTTAAGATAAATCATTCTGATTTTCAGCTTACAGCGAAACTTTACTTATGCTAAACCTAACAGGTTTTAAAAACCTGTTAGGTTTAGCATTTTACCAAAAGCACTATAAAAACTCAACGCTAATATTTTTCAATTTAAAATAATTTAAATCAGTCTGCTCTTTCCTGTATTATTTTGACTTTCTTAGGTTTTATGCTCAACAGAAAAATAGTTGAAATAATAAATATACTTCCAATCCAATCGATTAAAGAGTAAGAAACATTAAGCCAAAGCACCGCTAAGATTGTGGCAGAAAGAGGTTCCATAGACGCAAGAAGACTTGTTTTCTGACCTCCAATGATCTGAACAGCCGACAGATAAAAATAAAAAGCGATCAATGTCCCGAATAGTACAATAAATGCCGTATACCCAAATGTCTGCATGTCCCATACTCCCTGAATATCCCATGGAGCTTTTACAAAACTGAATACGATGCCCGCACAAAACATTCCCCATCCAATGATGAGAGAAGATTTGTATTTTGATAAAAGTTTCACCGGCTGTAATGTATAAACAGCCAATGCAACAGCTGAAGCCAGACCAAAGAACAAAGCTATTCCCGAGACAGAAAGACTGGATGTATCTCCATGAGTTACCAGTAGAAAAGTTCCTAAAACCGCTAAAACAATCGCTGCTATTTCAACCAGAACAGGAACTCTTTTATTTTTAAAAGCAAGATATACAGCAATGATAACAGGTCCTGCATACTGCAGAACAGTTGCAGTAGCAGCATTAGAATATTTTATAGCTGCAAAGTAAGTATATTGAACTGCCAGCATTCCTGTAATGCTGAAAACAACAAGTTGTATAGCGTCTTTTTTATTTTTCCAGATCTCAAAAAGCTCTGTTTTATCTGCAAGTTTTGCATACAGCAAAAGGCATATCCCCGAAATGAGTAAACGTATGGTAATAAGCCATTCAATATTAATACCCCGCTGTTGAAAAAGAAATTGTGCAAATGTCCCGGAAACACCCCAAAATAAAGCAGCTAGTACTGCCAAACAAAAACCTTTTAGTACATTCATAATGATAAATTCTATTTGAAATGCAAAATTGCATCAAATATGACTTGATTTTTCACGAAATTTGAGTATAAATTTGCAATTTTGTTTCATAAAACTCTTTAATTTTGAAAAAATGAATGAACTTGATCAATTTGACCTGCAAATCCTTGAAATTCTGCAAAAGAATAATCTTACTCCACAAAGAGATATTGGAGAACATATAGGGCTATCTGCTGCTGCAGTACAGAGACGAATCAAAAGAATGCGGGAAACGGGAATCGTCAAAGCAGATGTTTCTGTGATTGATACGGAGAAAGTAAAACATTCTGTTACTCTTATTGTAGAAGTTTTTCTTGAAAGAGATAAAATTGACCTGATAGATCAAGCGCAAAGACTATTTACTTCTGCTCCGGAAGTTCAGCAATGTTACTACGTAACGGGAGAATCGGATTTTGTACTGATCATTGTTGTTTCTTCTATGAAAGATTATGAACAGCTTACCCGCAGAATATTTTATGGGAATGATAATATCAAACATTTCAGAACATTAGTCTCCATGAATACAGTAAAATCAGGACTTGAAATTCCAATTAATATGTTGCTATAACATTATAATATGCGGAAGTAATTTTACCTGAAATCGTTAAAAAACGGTTAAACTCTATTTTTAAAAGAGCCGAAAATTTATTTTTACCTAGGTTTGCAAAACTTTCTACAGGCTTTGTCTTTCCGGCAAATACCCAACCTTTAACTATTACTTAAAAAAATTATGAAAAAAAGCATTCCGTTTTTTATTATTTCGATGTTGCTAAGTCCATTGGCAACGGCTCAAACCACTCAGGTAAGAGATTTTGTCATTGAACCACAGATTCAGCCCAATTTTTATATTTATAAAACTTTCGGAGTATTCGGAGGAAAAGAATATTCTACCAATGCTGTTTATCTGGTGACCAAAAAAGGGGTTGTCTTATTCGATGTCCCTTGGCAGAAAACACAGTATCAAAGTCTTTTGGATACTATTCAGAAAAGACATAACCTTCCTGTTATTGCGGTATTTGCAACTCATTCGCATGAAGACAGAGCCGGAGATTTAAGCTTTTATAATAAGAAAGGGATCAAAACCTACGCTACAGCTAAAACCAATGAGCTTTTGAAGAAGGATGGAAAAGCAACTTCTACTGAACTTATTAAAACAGGAAAACCTTATCGTATTGGTGGAGAAGAATTTATAGTAGACTTTCTTGGGGAAGGACATACTGCCGATAATGTAGTGGTATGGTTTCCCAAATATAAAATACTGGACGGAGGATGTCTTGTCAAGAGCAAAGCAGCTGTTGATCTTGGGTATACGGGAGAAGCCAATGTTGCCCAATGGCCTCAAACCATGACAAAACTGAAAAACAAATACTCACAGGCAACTTTGATTATCCCCGGACACGATGAATGGAAAGGAGGCGGACACGTAGAACATACACTTGATCTTCTGAATAAAAAATAAATTTGAAGCGCCCTGGCGAATGCCAGGGCGCTTCGATTTTTAAACCATCATATTAATGATTACTATTTTCTAAAAGTTGTGATACTTTTTCAATTTCTTCCATGGTATTGAAGTAATGAGGGGATAATCTGATCGCATGGTCTATATTTTTAAACGTAAAATCAATTAATGCATCCTGTCTGCGGTTTTCCTTAAAAAACACATTATGATCACTCAAAGCTTTATGAATCTTTTCAACCTTTCCATCTGCCTGGCAAAAAGTCACAATACTGCTTAATCTGTTCCCTTTATCCAGAACTCTGAAACCATTATTCTGCAGATTAATTCTTAAAGTATCGGTCAACTTCCGGTTATAATTCTCAATTTGATCCATTCCTATTGCATTGGCATAACGTAAAGCTTCTGCAAATCCAGCTAAAGCAGCATAAGGTCTTTCAAAAAGTTCAAATCTTTTAGCAGTATCATGGAGCTGAAAATCATCAAATGATGTCCATTGAGCACCAAAACTATCTAAAAACAGAGGATACATTTTCTGGTTTAATACTTTATCTGAAACGTATAAAAATCCAGTTCCCCTGGGCCCTCGCATAAATTTCCTTCCGGTTGCCGTCAGAAAATCACAATGGATTTTTTCTACATCCACCACAATCTGTCCAACTGACTGACAGGCATCCACAAGATACAGAACATCATACTGTTTACATAACTTCCCCACTCCTTCCACATTCTGAATTAAACCGGAATTGGTAGGAATATGAGTAACCGCAATTAATTTGGGATTATGCTTTTTGATCAGATTTTCAAAATCTTCAAGATCCAATTCATGGTCAGGAAGATTGGCCACTCTGATGATTTCAATACAATATCTTTTCCGTAAAGAAATAAAAGCAATCTGATTGGATATATAATCATCATTGGTGGTAATAATACAGTCACCTTCTTTAAAATCAATACTGGACAAAGCTTTTGCATATCCATCTGTAGAACTGCTTACAAATGCAATATGGGAAGGTTTTGTATTAATCAATTTTGCAGTCTCTTCGTAAAACTGATTGATGATACCCGGGTTTCGTACCGCTGCTGCATACCCTCCCGATTCCTGTTCCTCATATAAAAACTTAATGGTAGTCTCCACAACAGATTTAGGCATTAATGAAGCCCCTGCACTGTTTAAAAATATCTTATCCGAACATCCCGGAGTATCCTGTCTTATAACCTGTAAATTCATTTTTATCAATCCTTACAACAAATTTAATTTTAATTTTTTCTAAATAGGCCTATAAAAAATCCCGAATTTTCATCCGGGACTCTATTTTTACTCAATAATTTTAATCTAAAACACTCCAACCTCTTTTTGGATTCGTGTTTGTGGAAACTTCCTGCTCATTAACAATGATATTTTCTTTTCTCTGACCAATATAATCGAGTTCGCTCAGTTTAGAGAAGATAATTTCAAGGCTTCTCAACATCTGTTGAATGTAAAGCAATGGTTCACCACAATTATGGTGATCGTAATTCGTTTCTGCTACAATAGAAAGCTGGTTCAATAAGGTATGAGGGGCAATTTCACTCCACTCTAAGCTGTAGTTCAGCATTTCCTCCAGTTCTGCAGGAACAAGAAGCTGGGTTGAATTGTATAAATGAAGCGCCAGTCTTGCAAAAGACTCAATTAAAAATACAGGCGGCTGCCAAGGGGTAACATTTCTGAACTGGAAATACATATCTCCAAAAGTATTCACCATGGTAGTACACAAGAACTTAACGTTTTGTGCCAATGCTGTATTCTGATTTTTATGGGATGCTTTCTGAATAATTTTAAAAGCATACTGCTGAAGGTTTCCGATAGACTTCGCATAGCTGCTATAATAATCCACCAAAGCCGGATGACTCTGTACAGAAGTACAAGGCGGAATAAAGTTAGAATCCACCTGAGCAATATTTCCTTTTAAATCTACCTTACCGATGATAAGATAATTTCCTCCGGAATAGCTGCTGTTCAAAGACGTTACGGGAAGCAGTTCAATATGGTGATTCGGCTGTGCATTCGGGTGGCGTGGCGGAATTTCCTCAGGATCAATATCTCCAAAAGGTACTTTATCAAAAGGATTTACAGAGATCAGAATATAATATTCACCATCAGCCTGTTCTTCATTCATTGATTTCGCCAATGATTTCACGCTGATCCTTCTGTCTGTGAGTTCAATACGGTATCCTGCCATTGTCACAGCGCTGCAACGCTTAATTACAAGCTGTACATCATTGGTTGCCGTGTTGTGAACGTCAAAAATGGTACGGTCTGTAAATTCGTTCGAAATAGGTAAAAGCCCGTAGTTATATGTAGTAATTCCAAGGGAATTGGAATCTCTGATGGTATCAATTAAGAAATTATCCTGATCATTAAGGTGTCTCTGGGAAACCTTCATCCCGTCCACCCAATTGATTGCAAAATGTTTAATAGGCTGTATCATGTTTAATACTTTTTAATTTTTTGTGTTTATGATTTTCTTTTGACTCCCTCCTCTTCATGCTGAATAACTCGCTTACAAATCACCACTTCATTTTCAGAAATGTTGTTTGTCGTAATGTCGTGGTCGAAATCTATATATTTTCTAAAGCTGAAAAACGATTTTTTAGTGTAGAAGATCCAGTAATAAGGTTCATTTCCTTCGTCTGAAAGATGAATAATGGAACCTGGATTTTTGTGGTTGTAATCATCTACTACTCTATAGAACCAATCTCCGAAAGTAACCCCTGTAGGAAGTGTTTTCGCTTTAATTCTGAAACGGTTGGTATCTTCCAGTTTTTTGCTCAGTTCAACATTCAGGACCATTAATCTGTCAAAATCTGCCCCTTCAAAATCAGGAAGCTTCTGCTCCGGTGAATATCTCCATGTTTTATAAATATCAAAAGGAATACTGATAAACTGAATATAGCAGTAATAAAACACCATCGGAACCACAAAGATCACCATACTTGTTGCTGCCATCACAGCATATCCTGTACCTTTACTCATCCAGTTGAAGATCAGGGTGAAAAGATATCCGCCCAAAGCGATACACGTTAATGAAAGGATAGACTCAAACAGAATACTCATTGCCAGAGAATCGATGTGCTTTTTGAAATATTTATGCAGTAAGTTTACGTGAATAATCCCAAAAATAAGATAGATCACCTGCGCAATAAGGTACCAGTACGGATTAAAAAGGTTCCCTGCAAATCCAAAAACGCCCGGGATAGCCAGACACAAACTGCAAAGGAGTACATATATAATGATCACCTTAATTTTGATCGCAGGTTTATTTCTCCTGATTACACCGAGTATAACCATCATAATAATTGCGATTAAAGGCATTAAGATATACCTTAAAAAAATACCTTTTACTGAAGAAATTTCCATTTGTTTCTTTTCGAATTTATACTTTGTTGGTAGCTGTAAATATAATAAAATAATTTAGAGGAATGTAGAGTATCCAAGGCGGCTGGCATTTCTTTCATCGTCTTCAAGACTGAATGAATATTCCTCTTTTTCTGTGACAAAATTCTCTTCCACATCCACTGTTACAGGAAGAAAATAGTCATACAATGACTGAAGCACATTTCTGAACGGACTTCCCGGAATATACTTCTTCATATCCCCATAAGGAATTGGTCCAATGTTCACCACCCAGTTTCGCTGCCCGTCCATATGAGGTCCGCTTGGAATATAGGTGACTCCCAATCTTGAATTTCCCAGTAACATGGAATCATCATTTTTCTCGATTCCGTCAATAATATTAGGTGAAAAAGTAACCTGTACCGGTACCTGCAGAAAAGCAGTCAAACATCTTTCAAACCATCTTTTATCTCCTCTGATCTGATGGAAAAAAGGTAAAATGTGCATAAAAATATAGGCACTCTGCTTATCCAGCATTTTGATCATGGGCCAAAGTTCACTTACTGTGTCCAGTAAAGAATCGGTGCTGCTTGTAATATCAAATTCTGATTCTTTAAGCAAAGCACTGATTTCCGTAAAGAATACTTCCAGCTCAAAAGGCCGGAAAAACTTACGGGCATCATCTTCTACCCTTTTCTGCTTCCTGATTTCCCTTACCACCGTATCTACATTCTTTCTGGAAGCTCCCAGAGACGGTGGATGGAATAAGCCTTCCGGAAGATAGTCGTAAATACCTTCTCTGTAGCTCTCTATCGTAAAAACTTCCTCATCAAATCCTAAATAACTGCTTGAAATACTTTTGATGTCTTTTAGGTAAGCACGGTCGTTCACACCGACACGCTCAATGAATATATTACTTACCGCACGGTGGTATTTCAAGAGGTTTACAGCTACAGCTTCAGCCTTAAAGTCTGTCTGCAGCTTATTGTAATGCATATCTACAATATTATTCTCATACATAGTGTTTCCTCTGATTATGACTTGTAAAGATAATATATCTCATAAGTTTGAAAAAATATTTTTACAACAATTTTATTCTAAAAGTAGTAATTTATTGACAGTAATAGGAATAATTTTCTACAAATTCCGTGAAAATACGGTAAATACCCTATTTATTTGTTTTTTATTATTTAAAATTAACTATTCAGAATCAATCGATTAAAGGGTTTTAATTTATAGTTTAAAGTTCAAGGTTTAAAATTTAAAGTGTAAGATTGTGATTCAGATTTTAAACTGTAATCCGTATTGTTCTATCCTGTTACCTTTATTACCGGAAAAATCCAAGCGTCAAACCTACTGTAATTGCTTCTTTTATTTAAATTAAATTTTATTAACATCATCATATGGAATAAATTCAGGATAAAGCATGCTCATTCCGAAAGCGGGCCGTATCTTTGCAGACTGAAAATTGTTATTAAAAAATGAAAAGTATTTATTCTAAAATTCTGATTTTAGCATTCATGGCCTCTTCACTTTATTCTTATGCGTGGGGATTAACGGGACACAGAGTGATTGCAGATATTGCACAAAACCACCTTTCCCGCAAAGCAAGAAGAGAGATTAAAAAGATCATGGGAAAAGAGCGTCTGGCTTACTGGGCAAACTGGCCGGATTTCATCAAATCTGATACTACAGGTGCATGGAAGCAGGCTTCATCATGGCATTATGTAAACATTGATCCGATGACTGATTTTAAAGCTTTTGAACAAAATTTAAAAGCACAGGCAGGACCAAGTCTTTACACTCAGGTAAATACATTGTCAAGCCAGATCAAAGACAAAAACACTTCTGAAAAAGACAGAAAAATTGCTTTAATCTTCCTCATCCACATTATGGGAGATCTTGCACAGCCACTTCACGTAGGGAGAGCGGAAGATTTAGGAGGAAACAAAATCAACGTTACCTATTTCGGGGAAAAAACCAATTTACACTCTGTATGGGATGGGAAATTAGTAGATTCTCAAAAATACAGCTACACTGAATATTCCAAGCTTTTAGATATCAAATCTAAAGAAGAAGTAGCACAGATCCAATCCGGAACACTGGAAGACTGGTTGTATGATTCTCATAAAATCGCCAACAAAATCTATGCACAGACTCCAAACGATTCTAAGCTATCTTACGACTATCAGTACAAGTTCAATGAAACGATGGAAAGACAATTGTTGTACGGAGGATTGAGACTGGCAAAAGTATTGAATGAACTTTTCTAAGTAGAATTTCGGGTTGCAAGCTCGGGTTATTTAACCCAAAACAATTTAAAATATAACTCTTAGAGATAAAAACGGGACTTCGGTTTCGTTTTTTTTGTTTAAGGCTTAGGATTTAGGATTTAGGATTTAGGGAAATTATAAAGTTTGTAAATGAACTTACCTCTTTTAGAATTTATATTTATTTTTTTTAAATGATAAACCAAAACACACAACAATTTAGTTATCAGTTATTTAATCTGTTATTAAAAAATCATTAATACATTTTATAGTATACTTTGCACAAAAATATTAAATCCTGTGTAACCTTTTTACCTTTTCATACGTATATATTATAGTAACTCTTTTTTGAGGATAAAATAAATGAGACAATTAAAAATCACTAAGCAGGTTACCAACAGGGAAACTGCTTCATTAGACAAGTATTTGCAGGAAATTGGTAAAGTGGAACTGATCACTGCGGACGAGGAAGTAGAATTGGCACAAAGAATACGTGCAGGCGACAGAGCCGCACTTGAGAAATTAATCAAAGCCAACCTTCGTTTCGTAGTATCTGTATCTAAACAATACCAAAATCAAGGTCTTTCTTTACCCGATTTGATCAATGAAGGTAACTTAGGATTAATGAAAGCGGCAAAAAGGTACGATGAAACTAGAGGTTTCAAATTTATCTCTTATGCAGTATGGTGGATCCGTCAATCAATTTTACAGGCATTGGCTGAACAGTCAAGAATTGTAAGACTACCATTGAACAAGATTGGGTCTATCAACAAAATCAATAAAGCATACGCTCACCTTGAGCAGGAAAATGAAAGACCACCTTCTCCGGAAGAATTGGCTGAAGTTCTTGACATGAGCGAGGAAGATATCAAAGAATCTATGAAAAACTCCGGAAGACACCTGTCTATGGATGCGCCTTTGGTAGAAGGTGAAGATTCTAATCTTTATGATGTATTACGTTCAGGAGAATCTCCAAGTCCTGATAAAGATCTGATGCTTGAATCTCTGCAAATCGAGATTGAAAGAGCATTGAATACTTTGACGCCAAGAGAAGCTGATCTGGTAAGATTGTACTTCGGACTGAACGGAAAACACCCAATGACTTTAGAGGAAATTGGTGAAACTTTCGATCTTACAAGAGAGAGAGTTCGTCAGATCAAAGAAAAAGCAATTAAGAGACTAAAACACAATACCAGAAGCAAGATTCTTAAATCTTATCTGGGTAAATAATTTTAGCGTAAAAAATTTTATAGGCGGAGTCTGTTTTCAGGCTCCGTTTTTTTATTCATGTAACATTTTTCAGGGTTTGTTCAACTAATTAAAATCATATCCTTTAGTCCCTTGTGTTACCGTTGAAATGATTAATTTTAATTGCTTTGGATATGATGTTGATTTCAACCAAAACAAAACATACTATGAAAAAAATACTTTTCGCCTCTATTCTGGCTTTATCTCTACTTTCCTGCAGAGAAAACCAATCGAAGCAGGCTCCTGTGGTAGAAAACGCAGTTGACAATGCTGAATCTTCAGTTTCAGGAGCTATTAAAAAAAATACCAGATACTCCTCACGTGAAGGAAATCTTGTTCATGAAATTTATCAGGAGCTGATAAAAAATGATAAAAATTTACAGGATCTTGATACAAGAATAGACAATATTCAAAAGGATGCTGAAACCTCCATTTCGGAATATGATGATATTATCGGTAAATCGGAAACATATTATAATGATGCATCGGCACTATCAAATTCGGTAACCGATTCTGTTACAAAGAAACAAATTGAAAAAGAGATAAAAGCAAGCGCTGAAAAATATGATGTAAAAACACAGACGATCAGAGACCTCATCGCCAAAATAAAAGCAAACAGGACCACACTTCATGATCAATACCTTGTATTCAAAATCAGAAAAACGCTTCCTGAAATTGAAAAATACCAAAGTGCTCATCCTCTGAAAACAGATCATTTGGATCAATTCATCAATAAACAGAATAAACTGTTGGAAGAACTTAAAAATCTAAAATAAAACCATCACCTCATGAAATATACTACCCAATGGCTTACCGATAAAAGCCGCGTGAAAGAGCTCGTAGACTTTTTTATGACTCATAAAACAGATTCTTATATTTCTCATGGTGAAATGATGTCCGGCAGAGCGATAGATTCACACCACTGGAATCCTGATCTTGAACTGATTCTTACCGAACAGCTGATCACCGATTTTAATTCTGACGGGAGTTCCAAACTGAATATCCTGATTGCAGAAAATGAAGGTGGTGAAATTGTAGGCATGATGGTTTTCAATGTCATCAACAGTCCTTTTAAAAAATATGCCATTCTGGAAGATATGCTTCTGGATCAGTCTGTAAGAGGCCAGTCACTGGGAAGTAAACTTTTAGAGAAAGCTATTCACGAATCTAAAAACTGGAATATCAGTTTTATTTTACTGGAAAGCGGAGTCAATAATCATGGTGCTCACAATTTTTTCAGCCGATATGGTTTTAAAAAAGTATCGGAGAGTTATATTTTAACGCTATAAGTTACCATTTGACAGTCATAAAATGATACCCCCATAAGAATCTTTCGCTTCTTTACGTTTTAAATAAAACTAAGCCTTATGAATACCATTTCAATCATCGGAGCAGGAATCGGAGGACTTACCCTCGGAAATGTACTGAAAAAGCATCAGTATGATTTTACGATTTATGAGTCTGCTCCTGTAATAAAACCTGTAGGAGCCGGTATTATGATGGCCGTCAATGCCATGCAGGTTTTTAACCATTTGGGTTTAAAAGAAAAGATTGAAAATGCAGGTAATAAAATTCATAGGATCGTTATCGCCAATGAATCCTTACAAACCATTTCCAAAACAGAAATTCTGGAACTGGAAAAGCAGTACAATTCCTGTAATGTTGCTATTCACCGGGCTGAGCTTCAGAAAATTCTGGCTGAAAACCTATCGTCTGATTGTATCAAATTAAATCATTCATTACAAAAAATAAGAAAAGAGGAAAACTATATTTTAGATTTTGACAATGGAAGCCAGATTGAAAGTACCATCGTTTTTGGAGCAGACGGCATAAAATCTCCTATCCGTAATCAGATCCTGAAAATGGGTATTATAAGAAACTCAGGGCAGAAATGCTGGCGTGGCCTGGTAGATTATGATCTCCCGGAAAAATACCATCAGGAAGCTTTTGAAATGTGGGGCAAAGGAAAACGTTTTGGTTTTGTGAAAATCTCGGATAGAAAAGTGTACTGGTACGCCTGTATCAATGAAAAAAGCTTCGGAAGATATTGGCAGATTGAAGACATTTTCTATGATTTTGATCCGTTGGTTTTAAAAATCATTGAAGCCACCCGGCACGAGAACATCATCTGTAATCCAATTTCTGACCTCGCTCCTATTCCTCAATGGTATTCCGAAAATCTATGCCTGATAGGAGATGCCGCTCATGCCACAACTCCCAATATGGGGCAAGGTGCCTGCCAGGCTATTGAAGATGCTTATATCATTGGAAAATTGATGGAAGATCATCAGGATTTCAATGTTATTTTCAAAAAGTTTCAGAGTACCAGAAGGAAAAAAGTTGATTATATAGTTAATACAAGCCGTACTATCGGAAAGGTTTCTCAATGGGAAAAAGGAAATTCAATCCGGAATTTTCTGATGGGCTTACTACCGGAAAGTATGAATCAGAAAATGGCAAAAAAAATCTTAAAACTGGAAATGTAGGTCATTATTGTTAGAATCGATAAAAATTTAAAAATCATAAACAATTTATTAATAACAACTAAAACTTAAAAGCATGAAAAAAATCTTTTATGTGTTACTCCTGCTCATAGGAGTACATACAGCACGAGCACAGGAAGTCCCGGTACTGGACCGAGGTTTATTCTTTGGTAACCCGGAAATTGCCGGGGGACAATTGAGTCCGGATGGGAAATGGATTTCCTTTACAAAAGAATATGAAGGGATTATGAATATCTGGGTAAAAAAAATTGATGAGCCTTTTGAGAAAGCACGTCCTTTAACAAACAGCAAACGCCCGTTGAATGGATATTTCTGGACAGAAGACGGAAAATACATTCTGTATGTAAAAGATAATAACGGTGATGAAAACATGAATATTTTTGCAGTAGATCCAATGGCAAAAGTAACAAAAGGAGTTCCTGAATCCAGAAATATTACACCGCTTAAAGACGTGACTGCAAGTATTTATCTGGCAAGCAGAAAAAATCCTGATTTGTTGATGATTGGATTGAATAACCGCGATAAAGCATGGCATGATCTGTATTCGGTGAAAATTTCTACAGGTGAGCTGAAAAAGATTTATGAAAATACAGACCGTATCACAAGCTATGAATTTGACTGGGATGAAAAATTGAGAGTTCTTTCCAAAACGGATGATAAAGGAACTACCCAGTTTTTTTATAAAGAAGGTGATAAACTGACTCCCATTTACGAAACATTGGTAACGGAAAGTGCTTATATCTCCAATTGGAACGAAGACAATTCTAAGTTTTATCTGGTAACTAACAAAGGAGATCTGGATAAATCTGCACTATTCCTGATGGATCCGAAAACAAAACAAATTACAAAAATAGAAAGTGATCCTAAAGATAAAGTGGACTTCGGAGGACTATTTATGGACAGAAATACAAGAAAAATGATTTACACCTCTTACACAGGAGATAAAACAGAATATTACTGGAAAGATAAAGCCTGGGAAGCTAATTACAAATTCCTGCAAAGTAAATTCCCTGGAAGAGAGGTCGGTTTTGCAAGTTCTACCAATGATTATTCTAAGTTTCTGGTTTCTGTGGGTGGTGATAAATATGCTTCAGAAGCGTATTTCTTTGACGCCAAGACAAAACAGCTGATTTTCCAGTATACCCCAAGAACAGAATTGAAAAAGGTTGAAAAGTATCTGGCAGCAATGACTCCTATCAGCTACAAAAGTAGTGACGGACTTGAAATTCCGGCTTACCTGACTTTACCTGTAGGTTCATCTGGTAAGAATGTTCCTGTAGTGGTGTTGGTTCATGGAGGCCCGAAAGGTCCGAGAGATTACTGGGGATATAACTCAACCGTACAGTTTTTAGCCAACAGAGGATATGCCGTGCTTCAGCCTAACTTCAGAGCAAGTGGCGGATATGGTAAAAAGTTCCAGAATGATGGAGATCTTCAATGGGGAAAACTGATGCAGGATGACATTACCTGGGGCGTAAAATATCTGATCGATCAGGGAATTGCAGACAAAAATAAAGTAGTGATTATGGGAGGAAGCTACGGTGGCTATGCAACACTTGCCGGTCTGGCTTTCACTCCGGATGTATATGCTGCGGGAGTTGATATCGTAGGACCAAGTAACTTATTTACGTTACTGGATTCTGTTCCTGCTTACTGGGAAGCTGCACGTGCTTTCCTTTATGGTATGGTAGGTGATCCTAAAACGGAGGAAGGTAAAAAACGTATGCATGATGCAAGCCCATTATTCAGTGTAGATAAAATCAATAAACCATTATTGATTGTTCAGGGAGCTAATGATCCTAGGGTAAAGCAGGCTGAAGCGGATCAGATTGTCATCGCTCTTCGTGATAAAGGTAAAAAGGTAAACTACATTCTTGCTGATGATGAAGGCCACGGATTCCGTAAACCTGTGAACAGTATGGCGATGTATGCTGAAACCGAAAAATTCCTTGCTGAAGTAATCGGAGGAAGATATCAGAAAGAAATGCCTGAAAATGTGGCAAAACGTCTGAAAGAAATGACGGTTGATATTTCAAAAGTTACTTATACACCAGCAAAGACTGAAAAAGCAGTAGGAGCTTCTAAATAAAAGCATCTTATACATTATATAAAGCCATCTCGTGAAAATGAGGTGGCTTTTGTCTTTACATAAACTCATATCATTTGTAGAATCATATATTCTTTACAAAAAAATTCTTTATACAAGCATTTACCTAACCAAAAAAACTGCCTCAATGAGACAGCTTTTTTTAATATAATTTAGTTAAATTTAATAAGTTAAAGTAACACCTGCACCCCAGCCTATTTCTTTATCATAGTTTCCGGAAAGGGATAACCACTTCTGAACAATGTACCGAAGTCCTGTAGAAAATTCTCCATCTGAATTGATGCTAAAATTTCCTCTCAGCCTTCTGGAAAGCGGTATATCTTCACGGCTAAGCTCCAATAACACTTTTCCGTTTTGATCAACACTTGCGTCAGCGGTAATCAGCATTGGCAATACATACTGCATACCAACAATGAATGCAAATCTATTTTTTGAGGCCTTCTGCTGTCCAAACCAGGTCTTTTTCCCATGAAATTCCATTCCGAGCTCTTCTGCCATCTGTCTCTCCATGATCTCATGATTTTTTTGCACTCTAATTCCTGCATAAGGTAATGCCCATTGAAATTTTCCTAAGAAACGTCCTACTTTTGCACTTCCTTCAAAATGATCAAAATTCCAGTTGGTATGAAACTCATTCAGATTAGCCCATCTAGGTCCAAACATCGTCATTGTTTCTGCGTGGATCTTATTGCTTGCTAAATCCAGCATTGCCATAGAACTGGTCATTTTATTATCCTGTATGAAGTTTTTCCAGGCCATTTTTCTGTTCGGAAGCTGTGGATTGGGTTTTGAGTTTTCATAACTGAAAATTCTTCCCATTCCTGCCATCATATGGTATAGAATATGACAGTGGAAGAACCAGTCTCCGTCCTGGTTGGCAGCAAATTCTATTGTTACTGTTTCCATTGGCATGATATCCACTACATTTTTCAATGGAGAATACTCTCCTTTTGAATTAATTAATCTGAAATCATGACCGTGAAGGTGCATCGGGTGACGCATCATGGAATTATTATAAAGTTTAATTCTAAGAACCTCTCCTTTTTTGATCAGAATTTTATCCGTCTCTGTTACCGTTTTATTATCCAGCGTCCACAGATAATGGTTCATATTTCCTTCCAGCGTAAATTTCATTTCCCGAATACTGTCTGTAGGAAGAATTGTTTTTTCAGGAGACTTTAAAATATTATAAGACAACCTCTTGATTGTTTTCTCTTCCTTCGTCTCCATTCCTGAGTGTTGAGAATGATCTTCTTTCTTAACTTCTTTGGTTTTCACTCCCATCATCTCATTGATATGCTTTGCAGTAGTTTTTCTTTGATTTTCAGATAATTCGGGATACATCACTTCGTTCATATCCATCATTTGATTTCCCATCGTCATATTCATCGGTTTCATATTTCCACTCATTTCCATCATACCGTTCATCATTTTCATTCCTTCAAAAAGCATCAACCTTGGAAGATTGGGAGCTTCTATCTTTTCACCCGATCCCAGCCAAAGGGAAGCATGTCCTATTCTGTCTTCAGAAGTCGCTCTGAACTCAAAACTTTTGCTTTCTGGAATCGTAACTTCAATATCATAGGTTTCTGAAACTCCGACAATCAGACGATCAACTTCTATCGGTACTACATCATTTCCGTCATTTCCCACTACTTTTATCTTTCCTCCGCCATAATTCAGCCAGAAATAGGTAGATGAGCCTCCGTTGGCAACTCTTAATCTTACTTTATCGCCAGCTTTTAAATTAGAATAATCAGAGCTTGGAGTTCCGTTAATTAAGAATTTATCGTAATAGACATCACTTACATCCATGGCTTCCATTCTTTTCCATTCATTCAATACCTTTGTTCCCAGGTTTCCTGATTTAATTGCTTCCCAGTAACTCTGTACAGCATTTTTCTTTACACCATACCAGTCTGTATTCGCCATATGAAGCCTTCTCGCAATCTGCATAGGATCATCATCACTCCAGTCTCCCAGTAATACCGGAATATCAGCATTGTATTCTATTGTTGGTTCTCCTTCTCTTTTTTTGAAGACCAGAATACCGTTCATTCCTATCTGTTCCTGCAGTGCTTCGTGAGAATGGTACCAGTACGTTCCGTTTTGAGAAATTCTGAATTTATATAAATGGGTTTCTCCAGGTTTTACAGGCTTGGTGGTAAGATAAGGAACCCCGTCCTGTTCGTTGGGAAGAATCACACCGTGCCAGTGCAGTCCTGTATTTTCCTTAAGCATATTGTGCAGATAAATCTCTGCAGTATCTCCTTCAGTAAAATATAAAGTAGGAGCCTGAAGTTTACCATTGATCGCAATTGCTCTTCTGTTTTTTCCTGTGAAATTAACAATCGTATCTTTTACATAAAGGTCATAACGAACTGTTTTCCCTCCAAAAGTAATTCTCCCGTTTTCAGAGTTTCTTTTCAAAACAGAACCTTCTTCTTTGGGTTTATCTGTAGAAGAATGATTTTCTTTTTCCTCAAGTTCCATCCCGCATTTAGGACATTTTCCTGGTTTGTCTGAAACAACTTCCGGATGCATTGGACATGCATAGGTAATTTGAGAATGGGGTTGTATTTTTTTTGTTTCTGAAGATTTTCCTTTTACTTCTGTTATTGATTTCGCTTCCGACTTGGTTACTGTTTTTGACTTTACAGCAACAGTTTTCTTCTCCAGAGTCATTCCGCATTTCGGACAGTCTCCAGGTTGGGAAGACACCACTTCTGGGTGCATCGGACAAGTATAAACGTTTTTTGTAGTTTGAGCGAAAGTCAATACGGAGAATAAAAGTACCAGAAACATTATCAACTTTTTCATAATATTTCGAACTTTTTAGAAGTCGCAAAGCTTAAAGTTAATTACAACTTAAACTCTGCAACTCATTATTTTAAAGAATAGTACGGAAATTATTTAATCTCCGACTTTACACTTCCGCATGTAAGCATAGACTTTCCGTAATATGGATTAACGATCTGTTTTTCATCGCTTAGCCAGCTTCCGTCTGCCATTGGGCAATATTGAACGTAGACTGGTTTTTCAGAAAGTTTAAACTCCTTGGTCAGAGCAATCATATTGTCTGAAAGGTTTAAAAAAGTTTCTCTTTGTGTAGCAATAGTTCTTGCATCCGAAATGGCAGAAGCATCTTTTCTGAGAATATTAAGGTTTCCTTCTGAAACTACTTTATAATCAATAACAGAAGCTGTTTTAATAAATTCTGTTGCAGCTTTTGAAGTTTTGTCCACATCATCTGAAGCTAACGCTGATTTGATAGCAATATAATTTTGGTAGAGCTTAGAAACCTGAGCATCCTTTTTAGATTGTGCAGATAATGAAACGATTGAGAATAATGATAAAGCTGCTGTGATGATATATTTTTTCATTGTTTTAAATTTTAGAATTAATTTTTAATAAAGAATAATGGATTACGCATCAGTAAATGCGTCAGAGCATGTCGCTCATAACAGTATATATTATACCAGAAACGACTGACAAATTCTAAATTCTAAAATTACAATGATTGATGTAAATAGGTACCGGCCGGCTTTCAGGCGGTGCATTGATCTGGATCTGAGTAAATTTGGTGGCAGAAAAAGACTTATCAATAGCGGAAAACTGATGTTTCACCGGTATCTCTGAAACTGCACTTAAGAAATCAACGTTCAGATAATCAGATTTCTGGGAATCGTCTACTTTTACGATTTTGATCTCTGTTTTACAGCATCCTTTTTTTTCCTTAACACCACATTTTGCACAAATATCATCCGCTTTCTGACTTACAGAAACCAATTCTTTCATACAATAATGAATGCTAAAAGCTGCTCCGGAAGAAAACCCGAAGTAGAAAATAGAAAACAATATGGCAAGAATCTTTTTCATTGGTAAGACAAAGATAAAAATATCTCTGAAACCGTTGTTATAGAATTTGGTAATGTTGTTATAAAATTCGGGTAAACAAAAAAGCTTCCGGATTTTCGGAAGCTTTCTGCTATTTTTATTTTTGATAGTAATTCTATAGTTTGAACTCCAGCTTCACATTAAAGAAACGTCCCGTAAGACGTACCGGAACAGGATACATATAATTACTGTTATAGTCTGTGATCCATTGGTTCGCAACAGTATTGTTAATGTTAAATGCATTGAAAACCTGAACACCTAATGTAAGTTCCTCAAAATTACCCCAGAAACCCGATCTCTTATTTTTTTCTTTCGGATCAATAAATACCTTTGTCAATCCTAAGTCTACTCTTTTATAAGAAGGCAGCGTCTGCTGATAATTATAAGCTGAACCAAAATCCGGTTGCCCGTTGCTGTTAAACATTACGGGAGCTCCCGTAGGTAATCCCATAGCATATACTAAAGTAAGGTTCACACGCATAGACGGGAAGCTTGGCATATAATCCTGATAGAACATCGCAAACCTCAGCCTCTGATCTGTAGGTCTTGGAATATCTCCTCTTCCATCAATATTTTCATACACTCTGGCATAACTTGCAGACAACCATGAATCCACACCCGGAACAAATTCTCCGAATAGTCTGGTATCGATACCATAAGCATATCCTTTTGAATTATTTTGCCCGGAATAACGAATCCTTACATTATCCATATAATAAGGAATCAGGTTATCCATTTTCTTGTAATAAAGTTCCGTTGTCAGTTTGAATGGTCTGTCGTACATCTCGAACTCGTAATCATTGGCAAGAATGACCTGAATAGAGCGTTGCGATTTTATATTAGAGTTAAAATTACCATCTAAATCCTTGATTTCTTTATAGAAAGGAGCCTGATAGTAGATTCCTCCTGAAATTTTAAACAACATATCACTGTCCCAATCCGGTTTGATCGCAAACTGAGCTCTTGGTGAGAATATGGTTTCTTTATTGAAACTCCAGTTGGCCACACGTACTCCTGCATTCACAAATACTTTACTGGCTCCCCAATAGAATTTCTGAGAATACTGTGCATAGGCAGAAAGTCTTGTCGGTTCGATATTATTTTGTCCGGCAATATAATAAGCAAGCTTGAGATCTCCTGTAGTTCCTGTTCTAGGATCAATGACTTCCGGTCTTGGAATACTGTATCCTGCAGAATCTACCAATTTCCATTCATTGGTAAGATCTTTCAGATTTTCTTTTTCATATTTAAATCCGACCTCAAAGTCTGTATTGACATTGGGAGAGAATTTTGCTCTGAACTGTGTTCCGTATGTTCTTACAAACAAATCATTTCTTGCATGTTCTATCTGCCCTCCAACATCGAAAGATGTGACAGGCTGCTGCGTCACAGGATCAAAGGTCTGAAGCTCGTATGCTGACTGTATTGTGTAATATTCTCTTTCTCTGTTCTGATAAGCAAAGGCATCCAGAGTAAGCTTCCACTTATCTGCCGGCTTATAGTTCATAGAGAATGTTCCCATCATGTTTTTATACTGGTCATTTTCCTGACCTCCATATCCAATATTAACGGTAATAGGCTGCTGAAGACTTCCGAAAGTAACACTTTTTGCCCTTGGGATCATCTCATAATCATTCTTGGAATAATATCCGATGAATGACATCGTAAATTTATCACTGACATGATAATTCAGATAAGACTGGAAATCCCAATATGTTGGATTAAAATCGGTATCTTCTTTTAAGGTATTAAGAACAAGATTAGTATTTCTGTATCTTCCGGAAAATAAGGCGGTAAATTTTTTATTTTTGGAAGCCAAACCAGTTGTCAGCCTTCCTCCAATTAAACTGGCCTCACCTGAAACTTCAAATTTTTCTGGCTCTCGGTAGTAGATATTTAAAGCGGAAGACATTTTATCACCATATTTGGCTTCAAATCCTCCTGCAGAGAAATTCACTGCGGAAACCATATCCGGGTTAATGATACTCATTCCTTCCTGCTGAGAGTTTCTGATCAGGAAAGGTCTGTAGATTTCAATATCATTAATGTAGATAAGGTTTTCATCATAGTTTCCACCACGAACCATATATTGTGAAGACAGCTCTGTGTTGGAGTTTACGGAAGGTAATGTTTTAAGCAATCCTTCAATTCCTCCATTAATCGAAGCTACTGATTTCGCTTCTTTCGCTGAAATTCTTACATTGGTAAGGTCATTGGTTCTTCCTGTTGCTTTTTTCTGGAAGACAACTTCCTCTATATCGGTTACTTTAGTAGTCGCTGTATCTTTTTTCCTTTGTTGGGAGAAAAACAGTACAGGGACCATAAGGCTTAGCGGTAAAACTAGTTTTTTCAAAAGAAATGTTTTAGAATTTCTAAAATTAATGTTTTTTTAACAATTACAAAATCGATTCTCTAATTCTTGTCAATTTTTGTAACAAATCTTCTAATAAATCTAATCTTAACATGTTAGCACCATCAGATAATGCGGTTTCCGGTGTAGGATGCGTTTCGATGAAAATTCCGTCTGCTCCTACTGCAATTCCTGCCTTGGCAACGGTTTCAATAAGATCCGGTCTTCCTCCTGTAACGCCTGAGCTTTGATTAGGTTGTTGTAAAGAGTGCGTAACATCCAAAATCACTGGAGCGTATTCTCTCATCGTAGGAATTCCTCTGTAATCTACAATCAGATCTGTATATCCGAAAGAATTTCCTCTTTCAATAATAGCTACTTTCTCGTTATTGGAATCTGTAATTTTCTGAACCGCAAACTTCATCGCTTCCGGAGAAAGGAACTGGCCTTTTTTCAAAGTCACGCATTTTCCTGTTTGGGCTGCCGCTACCAATAGATCGGTCTGACGTACAAGGAACGCAGGAATCTGTAAAACATCTACATACTGTGCGGCTAATGCTGCATGCTCATTTTCATGGATATCTGTTGTGGTAGGAATATTGAAAGTCTCTCCTACTTTTTTAAGGATTTCAAGAGATTTCTCTTCACCAATGGTTGTGAAAGAATCTACACGGCTTCTGTTAGCCTTTTTGAAACTTCCTTTGAAAATATAAGGAATATTGTATTTATCTGTGATGCTGATTACTTTTTCAGCAATTCTTAATGCCATATCTTCCCCTTCAATAATACAAGGTCCGGCAATAAGGAAAAAGTTTTTTGAATCTTTGTGCGAAATATTATCTAAATACTGAATCATTTTGTTGTAATTAAAAAGTTCAGTAAAAATACTGAGAAAGTTTCACAAATGGAAATTATTTGATTGCTTTAACAGGCTATGGTTGCAATAGTTTTTGGCTTTTGGATTTCTTATTATTTATTGATAGATGCTTCGACAGGCTCAGCATGACAGCTCTGATACTAGCTTTTAATCGGCACTGGATAATTGATAAGTGATAAATGCTTCGACAAGCTCAGCATGACAGCTCTAATACTAACTGTTAATCGGCACTGGATAAGTTATAATTGATGGATGCTTCGACAAGCTCAGCATGACAACCCTAATACTAGCTGTTTTATTAATGTGAAAATTATAATACAAAGTATAAACCATCAATGTACAAAAACCTAAGTCGAAGCCACATCATATTAACGTTATTTTTTAGCGGTGTCATGCTGAGCTTGTCGAAGCATCTGCAATGATATATTTAGAATTTTTTCAAAATCTTCTCAAACGTATTCACATTTCTGCTGGTAAACTGATCTTTAAGGCTCTTTTTACCTAATACTTTCCCGAAGGTAGAATCTAAGGTATTTCCTTTCGGAACCTGCCAGTAAAATATATCATTAACGATTGCAGCCTTTTCATTTTCTACCTGACCTGCTTTCTGAAACTCTTCCATTAAAACCTTTTCCACTCCGGGAATTCCGACAAACCCATAAATATGAAGCTCGTCTTTTTTTTCAAAAGGAATACTGTTCCAGAAAACCTCAGTTTCTTTCTGAGATTTCACAAACAAAAAAGCTTCATAAGAAAAATGTTGCGACATCGCTTTTTCCAGAATAGTTTTTAATTCTGTCGTATTTTTATCTGACGAAAAAACAATATTTCCGGAAGCCAGTATGGAACTTACCTCCTTCATTCCTGCATCTTTAAAAACCTGGCATACATCCGCCATTTTCATATTGGTTCCTTTTACGTTGACGCCACGAAGAAAAGCACAGTATTTCATTTTTTTCAGGTTTTAGGTTTTAGATATTAGGTTGCAGTGATTGTTGGGTCGGAGGTTTTGAGATTATTAGTGTGAAAGAGTTATTATAAAACTTTTTTCTGAATTCTTTCAATTTTTAAATATTTCAATCTTTTAATCAACCCTAATGTACAAATTATAGTCTGTTCCGGAAGGTTTCAGATGGTAAATTTTTTCCAGAATTTTATGATCACTTTTCAGATGATCTTTCACACGGAATTCTTTCAGAAGCTTATAATGAGTTTTATAGTACTCTGAATTGGCATTCTTTTCTTCGTATAAATTCTGATAAGAAAGAAGATATTTCGGTTTTCTGTTTTTTACCGTGTTGATCCAGTAATTGACCTTATCTTTTTTAATTTCCTCCTGAATCTGTTTATCAACCAATCCAACCTCATCAATCGTTTTTAATCCTGAGAAATAAGGAACATAACCTGCCGGCTCCAATAAAATCCATTGGTTTTTATCTTTTTCATATTGATTTAAAAAGGTACCAATCGTTCTGCGATAGTTCCACTCTCCGTTTCCTGTTGCAATACAGTGAACCGTCTGGAAGACAAGCATTGGGAAGATATAGAATATAACAAGCAATGACAGCCACAGGTTTCTCCTCTCTTTCTGTTCCAGTACAAAAATAAGAACGGGAACGAAAAGCAAAAGTTGTGGCACCCAATAATACCAGTCAAACAAGCTCTTTTGAGAAATGAAAATGATTTGTTTTGCCCATCCGAAAAGAAAAATCATCCACAAAAAGTAGTTTCTTTTTTCTCTTTGTCTGATCAGATAGATAAAGCAAAGCAATTCAAAAATCAAAACTACGATAGTCAAAGGATTGAAATCTCCCGGAACTTTCAGCATTCCCCAGAAGTTTCCGAAACTTTTAAAGAAATATCCGATATGCTGCTGAATCGTAAAATTTTCACTGTAAAGTAATTTTTTTGCAGTAATGGTATTGTTCACCAGTTCGCCAAAGTAGAACCAGTTGAAAGCAACCGTCGCTAAGACTCCAAGAGCTCCGCCAAAAATATAATTCCACCTGATTTTTCTGTTCCAGAATAGATCTACAAGAAATACAATTCCCAGGAAGATTACTGTATCAATCCTTGTAAACATAATTAAAACAGGAAGAAGGGTCACCACCCATTTTTTCCCTTTATGGAAACCATAATACAGCAATGCCATCTCCAGAAAAAACAGGATTCCATACTCCATTCCAAGGATTGAAATTTTAATGGATGGCGGCAAAATCCCGATCAGAAATATAAAGATTGCCTTATGCCATGGATTTTTTAAAACCAAATGAGACAGCCATAACGTTCCTACAGTAAACAGTAGAGAATTAAAAATCAAAAGGGGCTCAATAAAATTTTCTTTTCCAAAAATAAGATTGAAAATATAGGATACAAATACATACAGATGTGTGGTAGAAGCAGAAATCCTGGTATCTCCATTGAAGCCAATGACTCCGTAATCCAACAGATTCTGGGCAACCCTCCAGGTAATAAATGCATCTTCCTGAATGTAGTGCGTTAATAAAAAAAGAAGCTTAAAAAGAACCGTAGCAATGACGGCATAGATTGGGAATTTGCTATTTTGTGTTTCGGACATTATGTATTTTTACTTTCACAAATATAACCTTAATATTCATGATTGCCAATAATAAAAAAACGGAACCGAAGTTCCGTTTTAAAGTATTTTTATTTTGTCGCTTTGATAATCGCGTTGGTAATCTGACTTTCCTTTTCTTTTGAATACGTAGAATCATAAGGTTCCATGACATCAAATAAGTACTGATAGAATGGTGTGATCTGCTGAACATTTTCAGACTCTTTCATCGCCTTATCTCTTCCCATTTCCTGAAGATCTTTGATAAATACATTGAACTTCTTGTCAATCGGCTCTATGGATTTTACCAGATAAGCATATGCTTTTTCCTTCTGTCCGATCTTGGTATAAGCATCTGTTACCGCAGAAACCACAAGAGAATATTCCATAGGTTTTGTTCTCATCTGTCTTCTCAAATAGCTTTGATCTGCTTTAGAAAGACTTAAATAATAATCATACTCTTCAAAGATTCCTTTCTTAAGTACCTCAGCAAGCTGAAGACCTTTCTGCTCCTGACCTGCAATGATGTATCCTGAAACAATTGAACTTAAAGAACGAGGATCATTATATTTCTCTGCTGGAATTTCTTTCGCTGCAAGATCGAGAATTTCTAATGCTTTAGCTTTCTGTCCGCTTAACGCAAGGGCTGCCGCCGCTCTGCTTGCTGACATTCTGTAGCTGATGATATTGGAAGTTGCCGTTTCATCAAAGTGAGCATTTAAGTTTTTGAAGTTCCCCCATCTGAAGCTTTTCACTACCTTATAAAGAGAATTGGCATCTACTCGTCCCATATCTCCATCAGCGCTCGGAGGTGTCTGGATAGGAATTAATCTGTAACTGAATCCGTCAAACTGAAGATAATCGTTCAGATAGAAAATATTCTCACTGTCGTAAATACCTCCTGACGAGAAGTTGATCGGACGCTTCCAGTCGAAGTTCGCTAAAAGATCCATCAAAATCAGGTTGTTCTTATAAAGCGTATTTCCTTTGTAAGTAATCATAATCTGATTGGCTACGTTTGGAAGATCTTCTTTGTTGATGATGCCTGCTTTTAAAGCATTTTCTTTATTCACAGGAAGGATGAATTTGTTTACCGGAAGGATATTGTATTTTTCAAATTTCTCTTCCCCGAAATACATTTTCAACAATTCGTCTTTTTCAGGAGATTTGAATTTAATGAATTCAATCGCCTGTTTCAAAGTTAAAGAATCCTGAGTAAGATATTTTCTGAAAGACTGGAATTCTGTTTCCGGAGCTCCCTGTTCTTTCAACATAGAGAAAACACCTTCCCAATCTTCCTTCTTCATCATATAGATCTGGTCGTTTACCCCATCTCTATAGTCGTCGTGTGTCAGCTGGCTAGGGATTCCCATTGCATTGTACGTTCTTCTTTTGATCTGATCCAGATTCCATGGAGTTGAAGCAAGGGTAAAGTTAACTACCTTCACATCATCCCTGAACTGTTCCGTCTCCTGAATAGCCCAAACCGGGTAAGTATCGTTATCTCCGTAAACGAAAAGGATATCGTTTTTCGGTAATGATTTCAACACTGAATACGCATAGTCGTATGCAGTATATCTGTTGCTTCTGTCATGAACATTATAGTTCTGGAAGCCCATCATGAATGGTACTCCTAATAAAACCACTCCCAGAGCAACATTAGCCCCGTTTGATTTTATTTTAGATTGTAAGAACCAAAGAATAGCTCCGGCACCCAAACCGATCCAGATCGCAAATGCATAGAAAGAACCTACCATCGCATAATCTCTTTCTCTCGGTTCAAAAGGTTTTACCCCTGTATAGAAAACAATCCCTACACTTGTTAAAATAAATAAAGATAACAGTGCATAGAATCTTCCAAAGTCTCTGTTCAACTGGAAAAAGAACCCAATCAATCCTAGAATTAATGGAAGGAAGAAGAATTTTACTGTACTTTCATTCTTGAATTTAGCAGGCATTTTATCCTGATTTCCTACAGTAGCATTATCAATGAAAGGAATACCGGAAATCCAGTTTCCTTTTGTGCTTTCCATGTTTCCTTCAAGATCATTTTGTCTTCCTACAAAGTTCCACATTAGGTATCTTACAAAATAATATCCGTTCTGGAACGTAATAAAATAATCCATATTCTGAAGGAATGAAGGCTTCTGAACATTGATCAGGTTATAAGGTTTTACTTTCAGATAATCTGAAGCAGTAATGGATTTGTCTTCATATTTCGCTCTCAGTTCATCAAAAATCTGTTTTGCCTGTGGATTGTCTGCCACATCTTCATTCGCATAGTTGAATGTAAAATCAGGAGCACCATACATAGAAATATAGTTGGCCATTACATCCTTATCCTCATTAAACATTCTTGGCATTAAGCTCACCTGAGACTTGTTAAATACATAATTGAAACGGTCTCCGGTTTTTCTGTAGGTTCCGGTTTTTTCGTCTTTTTCGTAGATTTCTCCGGTTTTTTGTGTCTTAAAGCTTCCGTCTTCGTTTTTCTCAATTCCGTTAGCATCCAGAAATGCTGTATAGTTTTGTCCGTAGATTGTTGGCCAGTCACCATACTGCTCTCTGTTATAATAATCCAACATCCCGATTGCCGTATCCGGATCATTAAGGTTCATTGGCGGATTCGCATTGGCTCTGATAGGAATAACCATCCAGCAGGAGAATCCGATCATCATGAAAACTACAGATAATGCAGCCGTCTGATAGATATTTCTTTTTGCTTTTTTTGCATATTTGATTAAGAAATAGCAGATCGCTACCATTAAAACAAATGCTGCAATTGTTCCGGAGTGGAAAGGAAGTCCAAGACCATTCACAAAGAAAATCTCAAGTCTTCCGAACATTGTCATAATTAAAGGGAAGATAATTTTGAAAACGATAATCAAAATTCCCAGTGTAATTAGGTTTGCCCAGATAAAGTTTTTCCAGGTAAACTTGTAATTTCTTGCATAGTATACCAGACATACGGCAGGAATTGCAAGCATACACATCATGTGCACTCCCACAGAAAGTCCTAGAACGAAGAAAATAAGAATAATCCATCTTTCACTGTCTCCCGCCTGATACTCATTCTCCCATTTGGTGATTAACCAGACCAAAAGCGCAATGAACATAGAAGCCATAGAGTAAACCTCTCCCTCTACTGCCGAAAACCAGAATGTATCTGAGAACGTAAAGCAAAGTGCTCCTACCGCTCCGGCAAATAAAATAGAGATTTCCTGATGTTTTGTAATTTCTTCAAAATCTTTGTTTAAAAGTCTTCTCACAAAATGAGTGATCGTCCAAAACAAAAATAAAATAGTCAGCGCACTGAACAATGCAGACATCGCGTTGATCACGATAGAATAGTTTTCGCCTTTCCCTAATGCAAAAATGGCTGCCACGGCACCCACTATCTGGAATAAAGCAGCTCCGGGAGCGTGCGTTACTTCAAGTTTTACTGCAGAAGAAATGTACTCGCCACAATCCCAAAAACTGAAATTGGGTTCTATGGTGGACAAGTACGTGAAGAAAGCAATAACGAAAATCACCCATCCTGAAACGGTGTTCCATTGCCTAAAAGTCCAATTTTTCATAGTATTAAATCAATTATGCGAAAATAAGGCTTTTATCTTATTTTATGCGGGTTTTAACAAAATTTAAAAATTTTGGCGCAGTATTTGCGATTATACTCGTGTCAAAACTGAAAATACTAAAATATTTTTTTACAAACTATGCCCTAGAAATCAAACAAAAGTTTAGTAATTATTTATTTTTTTGTATTTTTGCAGTCAGATTTTTATTGAAAATAACAAATAATGAGTAATGTTTACGATAATATTCTTGGCCTGATAGGACACACTCCGATGGTGAAGCTAAATACTGTGACAAAAGATATTCCAGCAACCATTTATGCCAAGTTAGAATCATATAATCCTGGACATTCCACCAAAGACCGAATCGCACTTCATATTATAGAAAACGCAGAGAAAAAAGGCCTTTTAAAGGAAGATTCTGTAGTTGTTGAAACTACTTCCGGTAACACCGGGTTTTCTATTGCGATGGTGTGTATCATTAAGGGATATAAATGTATTCTTGCAGTAAGTGATAAAACAAAACCTGAAAAAATTGCTTATCTGAAAGCATTGGGAGCCACGGTATATATATGCCCGGCCAATGTACCGGCAGATGATCCGAGATCATATTATGAAGTAGCTAAAAGAATCGCTCAGGAAACTCCTAATTCTATTTACATCAATCAATATTTTAACGAACTTAATATTGATGCACACTATCAGACAACAGGTCCCGAGATTTGGGAACAGACAGAAGGTAAGATCACTCACCTTTTCGCTTGTACAGGAACTGGTGGTACGCTATCCGGCTCTGCCAAATTCTTGAAGGAAAAAAATCCTGATATCAAAATTATTGGTGTTGATGCTGATGGTTCTATTCTAAAGAGCTATCACGAGACAGGAGAAATCCACAAAGAAGATGTACATCCTTATCAGATTGAAGGAATGGGTAAAAACCTGATCCCTTCTGCCCTGCTTTTTGACAAGGTAGATGAGTTTGTAAGGGTAAATGATGAAATGTCGGCGTACAGAACCCGTGAAATTGCTTTGAAAGAAGCTATTATGGGAGGTTATACTACCGGAGCTGTAACCCAGGGATTGATGCAGTATGCCCAGTCTCATGAACTTACAGAAAATGACGTAGTTGTTTTGATTTATCCTGACCACGGTTCCCGATACATCACTAAAGTATACAGTGACAAATGGATGGCAGAACAAGGATTTGTTAACAACTGTGTTCACAACTATGACGAAGTTTTCAAAACCGAGTTTATCAAATAAGAACGAATAAAATCACGATACAAATAAATAAAGCCTTTTGCGTATTCAGACAAAAAAGGCTTTATTACTTAAAAATTACGATACAATGTTGGATATTTTTGAAAGAATAAAAGAAAATCCAGGACCACTTGGACAATTTGCAGATTATGGTGAAGGGTATTTTATTTTCCCAAGATTAGAGGGACCTATCGGCCCGAGAATGCAATTTCAGGGGAGAGAAGTAATTTTCTGGAGTGCCAATGACTATTTAGGGCTGTGTAATCACCCTGAAGTAATAGAAGCGGATGCGAAAGCGGCTGCAGAATATGGAATGTTCTATCCAATGGGAGCAAGAGCAATGTCCGGAGAAACAGACCAGCACCTTCAGCTGGAAAGAGAATTGGCAGACTTCGTAAAAAAAGAATCAGCATATTTATTGAATTTCGGTTACCAGGGAATGGTTTCTACCATTGATGCTTTGGTAAGCAGAAATGATGTGATTGTTTATGATATGGATTCTCATGCCTGCATCGTGGATGGAGTAAGACTTCATTCCGGTAAAAGATTTACCTACAAGCATAATGATATGGCAAGTCTTGAGAAAAACCTTCAAAGAGCAACCAAGGTAGCTGAAGAAACAGGAGGAGGTATTCTTGTGATTACAGAAGGTGTTTTCGGGATGAGAGGACAACAAGGTAAAATCAAAGAGATCTGTGATCTTAAATCTAAATACCAGTTCAGACTTTTAGTAGATGATGCCCACGGTTTCGGAACTCTTGGTAAAACAGGTGCCGGTGTAGGTGAAGAGCAGGACTGTAACGATCAGATCGATGTCTATTTCTCTACATTTGCAAAATCAATGGCTGGTTTCGGAGCATTCCTTGCGGGTGACAAAGAAATCATCAGATATCTGAAATTCAACTTAAGATCACAAATCTTTGCAAAATCTCTTACGATGCCAATGGTAATCGGAGGATTAAAAAGACTGGAGCTATTGAGATCAAGACCTGAAATCAAAGCTAAACTTTGGGAGAATGTTTACAAACTACAGAACGGACTTACAGAAAGAGGATTCAATATTGGAGACACTAATACTTGTGTAACTCCGGTAATGATGCAGGGAACTCCTGTAGAGGCTACTCTATTGGTAAAAGATTTAAGAGAGAATTATGGTATCTTCACCTCTGTGGTGGTATATCCGGTCATTCCGAAGGGAATGATTCTTTTAAGGCTTATTCCTACCGCTTCTCATACCGATGCAGAGATCAATGAAACTCTGGCAGCGTTTGAAGCAATTCATGATAAGTTAGTAGGTGGCTACTACAAAGAGCAGGAACAAAAATTACTGCAGGAACAAGGATTAAGTTTTAAACCGATTTAATTCATAAAAATAAAAAAAGCCACTGAATCAATCAGTGGCTTTTTTGTTTAATAACTATAAAAGCAAATGAAACTTAGAGGTTACACGCTGGGAATTTTATCAGCCGTTTCATATGGTATGATTCCTATTTTTATCCTGCCTGTTAAGCAGGCACACTTTTCAATGGATATCACGCTGTTTTACAGATTTTTCTTTTCAGCTTTAATGGTGGGAGGATATTTGCTGTATTCCAAAGAAAGTTTTAGAATCAATAAAAAAGAAGCCCTAATTCTGGCCATCCTTGGAATCTGCTATGCCCTTTCTTCGGAGTTTCTGTTTTTAGGATATGATTTCCTCACGCCAGGAATTGCCTCTACCGTTTTATTTATTTACCCGATTATTGTAGCACTCATCATGCTTTTCTTTTACAAAGAGAGATTAACCAGACTATCGGGAGCATCATTACTTCTTGCTTTCGCTGGAGTCATTGTTTTATGTTTAAAAGGAAACGGACTGGAAATTAATTTTGCAGGATTGGGAATTGTAATGCTCAGCTCACTATTCTATGCATTATATATGGTCATTGTCAACAAATCGAATATCAGGGTTTCAGGATTTAAGCTTACGTTTTATTCTATGCTTTTTACCTCAATGTTCTTTATGACCAAAGCTTTGATGGCTAATGAATCTTTTGCTATTCCTTCAACAGAAATTTTTATTAACTTTCTTATTTTTGCATTTTTGACTACAGTTATTTCCAGCTTATGTTTGGTATTTGCTATTAAATATATAGGTTCTACTCCGGTTGCTATTTTAGGAGCTTTGGAACCTGTAGTCGCTGTATTGATCAGTGTCCTGATATTTCATGAAAAATTTACTCCTAATTTACTCATCGGGATTACTCTAATTCTTTTCGGAGTTACCTTGAATGTAATTGGGGATCAAAAGAAAATAGGCCATGTTTAACCCTCATAAATTATTATACAAAAGCCGGACTTCTTTATGAGTTCGGTTTTTGTATGAAATAATCTGATCTATCAGCTCAGGAAATCATCGATAAAAAAATATTTGAAAAAATACATCTCTTTCTGGCGTAACATAATTTATCTGACTATATTGCATCAGTCTATTAACAGGTGTTTCCCCCACTGAATAGATAATGTATATACTTTTAAAAACCGATGAAAGAATTGCAAAAACTTACCAAAGACCAATTATACAAACAACTCAAAGAAAAATCAGAAAACCTATACAGCATTGCTCACGAAGCCCTGGAAAACAATTTCTTCAATGAAAGTGGCATAGATGAAGAAAGCCTTACTGAATTTTTCGAAATGCTGGACGATGAAACAGCAGAAAAGTTAAAGGACGCTTCCCTGTACATCAATAATGAAAACGATGCTCCTGAAATTGTTCTTATACAAAATGAAAGCAACACTTCTCTGGAACTGATTACTTCAGAAGATGAAGGGTATAAAATCATTCTTATCGATAGTGATCTTCACTTGTCGGAGAAACTTTTTGTGGAGGATTATATTGTCCTTATTGTTACCGGTAATATACAGGCAGAAAATATTATCATCAACGGTTCATTATATTGCTCCGGAAATGTGACCTCAAAAGTATTGTTTGGTGCTTCGGGGAATGATAATGAAACATACATCGGAGGAAGCATTATGACTTCTCTCATTGCAGAAAACGGACATTACACGGTGGCTGAAGGTAATATTTATTCCAGATACTTAATCAGTTTCCATAATGAAATAACAGGCAAGACCGGAAAGTTTATTGAAAATATAAGCCTTGAAAAACCTGGCGAAATCGGATTGCTGAAAGCTGAAATTCTTGATGTAGACGGATACCTTGACGAAGATGCTTTCTTAACATTTATTGACAGCAATTCTCCGGATGCTTTGTTTAATAAACCTTCTAATTTATTCTAAAATGCTTTGCTGCTTCCATGGATTGGAAATAAGAAGAATCAAGAAAATCGAATAGTAATAAATGCAATATCTCTAAAGACTTTTCGTCACTGTTTATAATCAGGGGAAAAAATTTTTTTCTAAAAAAACTTTGGAATAACTTTGCAAAAAATTTCTGTTGAAAGACCTGCTTCTTATTACTCCGCCGTTTACCCAACTTAATACTCCTTATCCTGCAACAGCTTATATAAAAGGATTTTTAAATACCAAGAATATTTCAAGCTATCAGGTAGATTTGGGGATTGATGTTATTTTGGAATTATTTTCAGAGGATGGAATTCAGAAGGTTTTCAGTAAAGAAATTGACCTTCATAGCACCTCTGAAAACTCTCAGAGAATCTATGCCTTAAGAGAAGAATATTTAAAAACAATAGATCAGGTCATTACTTTTTTACAGGATAAAACTCCTACATTAGCAAGACAGATCTGTAGCATGAACTTTCTTCCCGAAGCTTCCCGTTTCAACCAGCTGGATGATATGGAATTTGCTTTTGGAAATATGGGACTTCAGGATAAGGCCAAACATCTGGCAACTCTATACCTGGAAGATATTTCCGACTATATTGTGGAAAATATCGATTCCGATTTTGGTTTCAGCAGATATGCAGAACGCCTTGGAAAAAGCGCCAATTCTTTTGATGAATTATATTCGAAATTATCTGGTGAACCTACATTTATCGATGAGTTTACTTTAAAAATTCTTAAGGAAAAAATTGAAACTGTTCAGCCAAAGCTTGTTTGTTTTTCCATTCCGTTTCCTGGTAATTTGTATTCAGCATTCAAATGTGCCCAATGGATCAAAAAGCATTATCCTCACATTAAAATTGCTATGGGAGGAGGATTTCCCAATACGGAATTAAGAGAAGTCAAAGATCAGAGAGTATTCGAATTTTTTGATTTTATTACTTTAGATGATGGTGAACTTCCTCTGGAACTGCTTTACCAGAATTTAGAAGTTGCACCTGAAGAAGGCGAGTTTAAAAGAACTTTTCTTCTCAAAAATAAAGAAGTTGTCTATAAAAACAATTCTAAAAGGCATGACTTCAAACAGTCTGAAATAGGAACTCCTGATTATACAGATTTAAAACTTGATCAGTATATTTCCGTTATCGAAATTGCCAATCCGATGCACAGTTTATGGAGCGACGGAAGGTGGAATAAACTGACCATGGCCCATGGATGCTATTGGGGGAAATGCACGTTTTGTGATATTTCATTAGATTACATCAAGATCTACGAACCTATTTCTGCTAAAATTCTGGTAGACCGGATTGAAGAATTAATCAAAACAACCGGTGAGACAGGATTCCATTTTGTGGATGAAGCCGCACCGCCTGCCTTAATGAGAGAAGTAGCTCTGGAAATCCTCAGAAGAAATCTGGTAGTTACCTGGTGGACGAATATCCGTTTTGAAAAAAGCTTTACCCGGGATCTCTGCTATCTTCTGAAACTTTCAGGATGTGTTGCAGTTTCCGGAGGTCTGGAAGTGGCCAGTGACCGATTGCTGAAGTTAATAGATAAAGGAGTTTCTGTAGACCAGGTAGCGAATGTAACAAGAAACTTTACCGAAGCAGGAATTATGGTTCATGCATATCTGATGTATGGCTATCCTACCCAAACAGTTCAGGAAACGGTAGATTCTCTGGAAATGATTCGGCAGATGTTTGAGATGGGAATTCTTCAAAGTGGATTCTGGCATCAGTTCGCAATGACTGCTCACTCACCCGTTGGAATGAGCCCGGAAGATTTTGGAGTAGTTCCGGTAAAACAGGAAATTTTGTTTGCTAATAATGATATTGACTTTAAAGATAAAACCGGAATCGATCACAATAAGTTCAGCTTCGGATTAAAAAAGTCTCTGTTCAATTATATGCATGGAGTCAATTTCGAACTGCCGCTTCAGGATTGGTTTGATTTTAAAATTCCAAGGACTACCATTCACCCGGATTATATTCATGACTGTCTTTTGGAAGATGGGCAGTTCAGTCTGAAAGCAAATTCAAAAGTTGTCTTTTTGACCAAAAATGTAATCGCTGAGAATCGCGTAAAAAATAAAAAGAAATATTCTGGTACGTATACGCTTCTTACATTCCACTTAAAAACCAATATTGTGAAGGTTGAACTGGAACAGGAAAAAGCAAAATGGCTGATGAATGTATTGGAAGAGAATGCTATTGAAAATTCTAAAAAACCTACAATTCAACAACTTAAAAATCAATTTGAAGAAAATTTTGATGATTTTGAGTTATTCTGGTTCTCAAAACCGATACAACAATTGAAGGAAAATGGGGTGATTTTAAGTTTATAAAAATTTCAACTTTTTTGTCAGGGATTTTTTAAAAAGACACAATTTTCTATGAATTGTTAATTTTCTATATGAATAAAACCTTTTTCTATTGAATGATCATCTCTCGCTGATTTGGATTTGAAAGGATAAGACATTCCATTTTCACATTCAGAAGAGATTAATCCAAATTTCTAGCTGCCATAAATAAACCGGCAAAATATTCCCCTCCTCCGGAGGGGTGGCAAAAATTCAAAGAATTTTTGACGGGGTGGTTTAGAGTTTTGGCTAAAGCCGGATGAATTTGATCCATAATAAAAAAACGGGCTAAAGCCCGTTCCTATTGATAAAATCTGTATTACATTAATTAGGGGTCTCTTTTGAAACAGTACCTACGTTTACTTTTTCCTGTATTTTGATAAAATTGGGATCCATAATTGCCATGCGCTCAGCCAGTGCTTTATAGGTCGGAAATTTCAGGATTGAAGCCCTTCCGGACATTTCTCTATAGATCGTAAAAGACTTTCCTCCCGCTGTTTTCAGCTGTTTTGTTGTGGTGATATACCTTCCGATAAGTTTACTTTTAGCATCATAAATTTCAATATCTATTGGGGTCTTATCCATGATAATATCTTCTGAGCCGAAACTTACCGGCAAGTTGGTAAAATACCCTACAGGAACACCATTACTAAGGATCTCTCCCACTTTATTGACCTCAATATTCATCTTGTCTATTTTCTTTCTGATCGTATAAGCATCTTTTGTTTTAGCGTCCAGCTTCCTTTTCGGGACATTTGAAAAAAGCTCATCAAGATTTTTAACATTGATCCCTTTGGTATCAATAATTTTAAGATCTTTAACTGAAGTAAAGACTGCAGATTTTTCTTCTCCGGAAAATGCAGAAGGTGACGAGTAATCAATTTCGATGGTTTTGTCCCTGTTATATACTCTGTTGACAATGATATAACTGTCGCGAACAGAATCCACGATGCTTTTATCAATGAATTTAATCGTATACATCGGGGTCTCTTTAAGATCCATAAACGTATATTCGCTGGATTTGTTGGAGAGCTTAGCTACCGGAATACCGTCAAGATTAATAATTCCTCTTTTGGTTTTGATATTCTGGGCATGGAGGAAAATACCCAGAACTGTAAATAATATGATTATGCCTCTCTTCATACAATCAGACTTTTACAAATAAAAAAAGTGTAACACAAAGTTACACTTTCTTGAAAATATATTTAGCTTTTCATTTAATTATTCACAAAGGATAATTCCTTTATTATGATTAAATTCTACAACACCGCTTTTGATAGCATAAGCAAAAACAGAGTCTTTTCCGGCTTCTTTAGTGAAATTTTTAGCATAAGCCTCATCAATAGAGTTAGCAAAAAGCTTTACATCACCTCCGATTAAAGAAGAAACAATTCCTGCGTGGTTTTTCATGATGTGAAATTCACCATTTTTTCCAGGCAACAATACTGAGTCTACTTCTCCTTCAAAAACTACGTATTCTGGTGTTAAAATTTTTATATTCATTTTAATTTAGATTTGAAGATTTCAGATTTCAGATTTCAGACAACCTTAAAGTCTCATGTCTGGTATCTGTAATCTTTATGTCTAATTATTAAGCGTTTTCAGCTAACATTTTTTGTCCTGCTTCGATAGCTTCTTCGATAGTTCCTTTCAAGTTGAAAGCTGCTTCTGGTAAGTGATCTAACTCACCATCCATAATCATGTTGAATCCTTTGATCGTATCTTTGATGTCTACCAATGATCCTGGGATACCTGTAAACTGCTCTGCTACGTGGAAAGGTTGAGATAAGAATCTCTGAACTTTTCTTGCACGGTATACAACAGCTTTATCTTCTTCAGAAAGTTCTTCCATACCAAGGATTGCGATGATATCCTGAAGTGCTTTATATCTTTGAAGGATTTCTTTTACTCTTTGAGCACAGTTGTAGTGATCGTGACCGATAACTTCAGGAGCAAGGATTCTTGAAGTAGAAGCAAGTGGATCTACCGCAGGATAGATACCTAATGAAGCAATCTTTCTGTCAAGTACCGTAGTTGCATCCAAGTGAGCAAACGTAGTTGCAGGAGCCGGGTCAGTTAAGTCATCCGCAGGTACGTATACCGCTTGTACTGAAGTAATTGAACCATTTTTAGTTGAAGTAATTCTTTCCTGCATCGCACCCATTTCAGAAGCTAGCGTTGGTTGGTAACCTACCGCTGATGGCATACGACCAAGAAGTGCAGATACCTCAGAACCAGCCTGTGTAAAACGGAAGATGTTGTCTACGAAGAAAAGTACGTCTCTACCTTGTCCGCTTTCTCCACCGTCTCTGTAGTACTCAGCCAATGTAAGACCAGAAAGTGCTACTCTCGCTCTTGCACCTGGCGGCTCGTTCATCTGTCCGAAAACGAATGCTGCTTTTGAATCTTTCATAGCTTCTAAGTCTACTTTAGAAAGATCCCAACCTCCGTTTTCCATAGAGTGCATGAAATCATCACCATACTTGATAATACCTGATTCCAACATCTCTCTCAAAAGGTCATTTCCTTCTCTCGTTCTTTCACCTACTCCGGCGAAAACAGAAAGACCTCCGTGTCCTTTTGCAATATTGTTAATCAACTCCTGAATCAATACTGTTTTACCTACACCGGCACCACCGAACAATCCAATTTTACCTCCTTTTGCATAAGGCTCAACTAGGTCGATTACTTTAATACCTGTAAATAAAACTTCTGCTGAAGTTGATAATTGATCAAATTTTGGAGCTGGTCTGTGAATTGGAAGACCACCATCCTTAGAAATATCTTGAAGTCCATCGATAGCATCACCAACAACGTTGAATAGTCTTCCGTTTACTGCCTCTCCGATAGGCATCATAATAGGATTTCCGTATCCAATTACGTCTTGCCCTCTTTTAAGACCGTCAGTAGCGTCCATTGCGATACATCTTACTGTATCTTCGCCAATATGTTGTTCTACCTCTAAAACTACTTTTTCACCGTTTTCTTTTGTAATTTCTAACGCGTCATAGATTGCTGGAACAGCTTCCACATCTGTGAAGACAACGTCGATTACCGGACCAATAATTTGAGAAATTTTACCTTTAATTTGGTTTGCCATTGCTAAATTTTTTCTTGGTGCAAATATAGTGATTCTTCATAAACCCGCAATTGGTAAAAAAAAGATTTTTATCATGCTTTTGAAGAGATGGATGAGTTTGTCATTTACTATGTAAAATTCAATATTTATCATTATATTTAACAGCAAATTGGCAATTCACTAAATTGTTATTATTATAGTATTATATAATGTAGGACTTTTTTCAAAATTTTTCATTTTCAAATTTTCAGATTCCCTCCGTTACATTAAAAATAAAGGTTTTATATTTGCAATCAAAATTTTTCCGTTTTGAAAGTTTTCAAGAATTTTACAGATTACTCCTCACAGAAGCCTTTAGCATTGTCTTTAGGAATGTTTGACGGGGTACATCTAGGGCACAAGAGTATTATCGATGAGCTGACTAAAATAGGTACAGAAAATAATCTGGAAACAGCAATTCTTACGTTCTGGCCTCATCCAAGATTTGTTTTTAATCCTAATGAAGATTTAAAGCTTCTCAATACACTGGAAGAAAAGAAACAGCTGGTTGAAAAATATGGCATTGATAATTTGTTCCTGAAAGAATTTGATGAAGAATTCAGAAATCTGACCGGAGAAGAGTTTGTACGTCAGATTTTAATTGACAAACTTAATGTAAAGTACCTTATTATAGGATACGATCATTCCTTCGGAAAAAATAAAAGCGGAAATTTTGAGCTTCTCCAGAAATTATCAAAAGAACTTGATTTTGAGGTAGAACAGATGGAAGCAATTAATATTCATGAAAATAATATCAGTTCCACTAAAATACGTAATGCTCTTTTAACAGGTAATGTTAAGGAAGCTAACGAAATGCTGGGATACTCCTACTCTGTTTCCGGAACTGTCGTTCATGGGAAAAAGATTGGAAGAACCATCGGATATCCCACAGCTAATATTGATACGGAATCAATCAAGTTGTTACCTAAAAAAGGAGCTTATATTGTGGAAGTATTCGTAAAGGGTAATCAGTACAAAGGAATGCTGAGCATCGGAACCAATCCGACGGTAAATGGAGAAAAACTAACTGTGGAAGTTTATATCCTTGATTTTGATGATGACATTTATGATGAAAAGATTACGGTAAGTTTCAGGGATTTTCTTCATGATGAAATCAAATTTGAAGGTCTGGACAAATTGATTGAAAGACTGGATGAGGATAAAAGAATAACAGAAAAATTTGATTTTTAAATATAGAGAAAGGCTATTCGTTGGGAATAGCCTTTTTGTTTATTTTAATACTTTTAAGTAGATTTTCTGGGTTTCATTATTCAGTTTCACATTCGGGAACTGTTTGTCGTAATCAATAAAGATATCTCCTTTTTGATCTGCTTTTCCGTTTCCATCAGAATCCCAGCTTATGGTTACATAATATTTTGCAGGACCGGCAGGTTTTGGATTGATCTTGCTTCCGGCATCTTCAGGTATTGGCAGATTGATGGTGAAGGGTATTGATTTCTGTTCATATTCCTGTTCTGTAATTAAAGTAGCAGGAGCATCAGCCAGTTTTTCGTCCATTCCATATAAACTCACTTTGAGCCGTGCATTTTTAATGGTAAATGCGTCTGTTCCTGAAAATTCTAATTTAAGAGTTTCGGGATATTTTTCAGAGGCTGATACAGCAGAAGTGTTTTTTTCTGTAGTGTTCTTATTTACCGGCTTGGTGCAGCCTGACAGCATCAATGTTCCGGCTGCTGCGAATAATAAAAGGTGATTTCTCATTTGTAATTTATTTTATTAATGTCAAATATATTATTTCACCAGTAATAGATAACAAATCCCGTACCTCAATTTATTTGATGTACTATAATGAATTGACTTCATTCTGTGCTTTTTTAGTCAGGGATTTGAAAACCAGCTCGTAGGATTGATCAATGAGTTTAAAGATCAGATCTCTTTTCAATCCATCTACTGCTACGGAATTCCAGTGGGTTTTGTTCATATGATAAGCACCTGTGATCTGAGGATATTGCTCACGAAGCTCTGCACTCCATTCCGGATCTGTTTTTACATTAATGGCCAACGGCTGTCTCTCAAGTCCCATCAGTAAAAACATTTTGGTGTCTACTTTCATCACGAGAGTTTCGTTATCAAAAGGAAAACTTTCCGTAACTCCTTTTTTGGCCAGGCAGTAATCTAAAATATCGTTGGCATCCATGTTCAATATAAGTAATAAGTGATAAGTAATAGGTAATGATCAAATTAATTCTTTAATCTTTAATTCAAATTTAGTAAATTTAAGAAAGAAATAATCTTACAAAACCGCAATTATTATGAAAGCTCTTGTAATAGGTGCTACAGGTGCCACAGGAAAAGATCTTGTCAATCAGTTATTGAATGACAAAGAGTTTGATGAAGTGGATATTTTCGTCAGAAAACCTGTTGATATTCAGAATGATAAGCTGAAAGTTCATGTAGTGAATTTTGAAAAACCGGAGGAATGGAAAGAGATGGTGAAGGGAGATGTGGCGTTTTCATGTCTGGGAACTACTTTAAAAGATGCCGGAAGTAAAGAAGCCCAGAAGAAAGTAGACTTTGATTATCAGTATGAATTTGCGAAAGCTGCAAAAGAGAATGAAGTGGAAGATTATATTCTGGTATCGGCTTACGGAGCGAACCCACAGTCTAAAATTTTCTATTCTAAAATGAAGGGGGAACTGGAAGAAGCTGTAAAACAACTGCATTTTAATAAGATCACTATTTTTAAACCGGGAATGCTTGAACGCAAAGATTCTGAAAGAACCGGAGAAGTATTGGGCAGCCGCATCATTAAATTTGCGAATAAACTTGGGTTGTTAGAAAGTCAAAAACCTCTGCCAACAGATATTTTAGCAAAGGCAATGATCAATTCTTCAAAAATAAAAAGTAACGGCTACTCCAGTATCAAACTGGGGAATATTTTCTGTTTTGCAGAGAAGACTAATGAATGATTGATTGAAATACGGGGTTCGGGATGCGAAGGTGATTGGGTTCGGGTTAAAGATGAAGTTCTCATTATTAATTCCCTAACCCCTAAATGCTTCTACCTTTTATCTATTCCCTATTTTGTGGTTTTGCTGCCCATTTTCTGTCCTAATTTTTCATATTCAATGTCATTAGGCTCCCAAAGCTCTATTTTATTGCCTTCAATATCCATAATGTGGACAAATTTTCCATATTCATAAGTCTCAATCTTATCTACAACGGTTACATTTTCCTTCTTTAGTTGTTCCACCAGTTTTTCAAGATTATCAACTCTGTAATTGATCATGAAATCTTTCTCGGACGGCAGGAAATACTTCGTTTTTTCACCGAAAGGACTCCACTGGCTGAATCCTTTTTTAGAGTTATCAGCGCCTTGAAACCACTCAAATACAGCTCCATATTCATTGGTACTAAGCCCTAGATGATTTTCATACCATTCTCTCATTTTCTTAGTGTCCTTACATTTAAAAAAGATTCCACCAATACCGGTAACTCTTTTCATCTCATTGGGTTTGTTTTCTGTAACAGCTTTAAAAGCGAAGCCTAACATAAAAGAAGCCAGGATACAAAGGGTAAAAATTACTTTTTTCATAGGAAACGGTTTATTAGTTAAAAATAAAAAAAGCGGATGTAAAACACCCACTTGTAAAAATATAGTTTTTATCTTTATTTCAGATACTTTGTAATAGCCACATCCGTAGGATTTGTAGTGCTTACAAAGGTGTCAATCAATTTTCCGTTTTCATCTACAAGAAATTTCGTAAAATTCCAAAGGATGCTTGTATTCTTTACTCCGTTCAGTTCCTTCTCTGTTAAAAATTTAAAGATAGGTGCTGTATCATCGCCTTTTACAGAAACTTTAGCAGCCATCGGGAATGTTACTCCGTAATTTTTCTGGCAGAAAGCCCCAATTTCAGTATTGGTTCCAGGTTCCTGTCCTCCAAAATTATTAGCAGGAAACCCTATCACTACCAATTTATCTTTATATTGTTCATATACCTTTTCAAGATCTGCATACTGTGGAGTAAATCCACATTCTGAAGCCGTATTGACAATCAGGATTTTTTTTCCTTTAAAATCTGCAAAATTGATTTCTTTGCCATCAAGACCTTCTACTTTGAAGTCATATATTGTTTTTCCCATAAGTTCTGTGGTTTTAGCTTTAGAAATTTCACTTTTTTGGTTGGTGCAGCTTTGCAGAAATGCCATGAAAGAAAGCAGCAGTAAGAAAATCTTTTTCATGTCTTATAATTTTGTGCAGAGAACTGCAATTGAATTAAAATTTAAAAATATTAGCCGGAAAAACTTTATTGATGTCTATTCTGTTTAATAACATCACATAATCTCCGTCTTTTTTAGCACTTGAAGACTCAATTCTGAAAGGCATGATTAGGTTTCCAACTTTTTTAAAATCAGAATAGATCAATGTTTCATCTTTTTTCACTTCTTTGATCAGCATATAAGTTTTTGTATCAAAATAATACATATTCTTATTCACATTCTTGGTAAGTTCTACCTTATGACAATAGATCTCTCCTACTTTTTCTTTTCCAAGGTATTTGGCATCAAATCCTTTATTTTCCCAATCAATGAAATCATTATCGAAACTTTCCGGCACATATTCAGGATATTCCTGAAGTTTATTGGCAGCATAATTCATTGCATACCCTTTGGTACCATCAAAACCTTCAATTGCAGTTTCTTTTCCTCCGGTCGTAATCAATGTTTTAGTAAGATTTGGACGTTGCTGAAAAATTCTTATCGGATATTCATCTTTAATTCCCAGGATTACTTTTCCCTGAAGCAATACCGAGTTTAATAATTTCCAATTGGTTAACCCTCCGGATAATTCAATGTTTTTGTCAATAATTTCCTTTGCGGTCTGTCCGAATATCACATGCGAAAATATCAGTCCAAATACTAATAATAACTTCTTCATTAATTTTATTTATAAATTCAAATATAGGGGGATTTATGTAAAATTGCAAAAACGCAAAACAACTAAAAGGTCGATTTGTTTTGCTGATTCTTCTGATTTTAAATTAATTTTCGGGCTTTTTCCAGATCTTCCGGCGTATCAATGCCTACTCCAACGAAATTGGTTTCTATCATTTTGATTTTCATTCCGTATTCAAGATAACGGATGCATTCAATCTTTTCTGATATTTCCAATGGTTTCATAGCCAGTTTTGAAAACTGCAACAGCGCTTCTTTTCTGAAAGCATATACTCCAATATGTTTAAAATAGCTTACATCAAAGGAAACTTCTCTGTGAAAAGGAATTACAGAACGACTGAAATATAAAGCAAAACCATTGTTATCAGTAATTACTTTTACGTTATTCGGATTTTCAATTTCTTCTTTTTCGCTCAGCTGTATTTTTAAAGAAGCTAAAGATATTTCCTGTTGATTATCATTTCTGAAAACTTCAATCAGCTGACGTAAAGGTTCTAACTTAAGGAAAGGCTCATCTCCCTGAACATTGATGACAATATCACACTCTATATTCTGTACTGCTTCAGCAATACGGTCGCTTCCAGTCTCATGCTGTCCTGTCATGACGGCTTTTCCTCCGTTTTTTACGATTTCATCAAGAATAATTTCAGAGTCTGTGGCGACAAATACTTCATCAAACAGTCCGGTTTCCACTACATTCTGATAGGTTGTAGTAATCACGGTTTTTTCTCCTAAAATCTGCATTAATTTCCCTGGAAAACGGCTTGCTTCGTAACGTGCAGGGATAACAGCGATTATTTTCATTCAATACAATATTAAGTAATTCTTTTTAAATCAGGAGGTTTCATCCCAACACTTATAAAAGTCCGGATACACCTTTTATCCTGAGACCAAATGTAGTGAAAACTATCTTATTTCCTAAACAAAACAAAGATTTCAGAGTTTAAAAAGAGAGTTTTACGCCTACCATATTGTATTCCCATTGGCGGGATGCAGTGAAGTTGAGACTATATTTTGTCTTTCCGATGGTTCCTTCTGAAGAAGTGTATCTGCTTTTTGATATGGTTTTTCCTATAAAATATCCCATTAATAGGGCTAATGGATAGTCTGAGGCCCAGTGAACTTTACTTTGCATCATTTGAAAGCATAATGCTCCTGCCAGTGTATACCCTACAGGCTTGATCCATTTGGCATCCGGATAGTTATCTGCAATCACAGTGATTCCAGCCATGAAGGTGGTTAAATGTCCCGACGGCATGGCATCGTAATTCGAGGTATTTTTACTGAATGCGGAGAAACTGGGAAACGGATTCCATGCGCCTCCTTTGTGTCCGTATTCTTCGGCAATAAACGGGCTTTCTCTTCCTGTAATTCTTTTAAGGGTTTGGGTGAAAACTCCGGAAAGAATTAAACTTTCCATTAAACCACTGGCGGTAGCCTGGGCTCTGTAGTCATTTTTTATCAATCCATAGGTTCCGAAACCAATTCCTAATAATACTAATGTAGAGCCATTTCCTATAAGGTACAGTGCAGATCCGACATCTTTCGGAATTTTAAATACACCTCCCACTTTATGGTAGTTATTATCTTTATCCATTCCCCATTGTTCAGCCAGTTCTCTTGAATTATCAATCAGTTTCTGGTCAAATGGCAGGAGTATTAACGTAGCGGCAACAGCTCCTCCCAGATAATAAGCATGATCTTTGGCTACGAAATCTTTATTGGTATTGATAAAGTTTCTGGGTAATTTGGTTACAAAATCCAATAATTTAGGTTTCGGATAAGTGCGGACAGATCCGTCTTTTAAAGTGTAGGTTTGTACTTTGGGCAATTCGGTTTCCTTGGGAAGCTCTTTTACCTTCAGTGTATCAACCTCTTGTGAGCATACCAATATTGAAACTGGTAAGAGTAGAAATCTCAGTTTTTTCATCGTGTAATTTTCAACTTTTATATTCGGGTGTGTAAAAGTTTCAAAGATAATCCCTTGTTGAGTATCGTGCAAAGTTGTTGTTTAACTTTTAATATTTATTTAATTTTTTGATCAAAAAATACAGATTTCAATTCAAATATTTGATCAAAAAAATAATTCCATACATCCAGGAGATGTAGAGAAAAGAATAGAAAAATCCGAATCCGAAACTTTTTAGCAAATCCCCCTTACATTTTCCGGAGTTCTTGAAAACCAATCTCAAAGCTCTGAAAAAAATCCAATACAGAATAGCTCCTAATAATAATACAGCAGACCAAAAGAAAAGACCGAAAAAATACGAAAGAAAAATAAGTAGAATTGAAATTACAATCCATAAAAGAACTGATAAAATAACACCTCCTATTCCATCACCAATTGCTGGTGGATCAAACTCAAAACCATCAAATTTTGGTGTTTTATCTGCATATCTTTGTATTCTTTCTTTGTTTAAAATATTTCCTACATTATCTTTTAATTTTAAACCAGAATAGAGTCCTATACTGATAAACAGAAAAAATACTCCAGCTAAAACAGAGGTTGATAAGATTGAATTCTGAAACAGAGAACGATGATCTGTTTTTCCTGAAAGCCAAACACTTAAGAGTACTACTGTAATGATCACCAGCGTTAAAAAAAACACATATTTTGTTTCAAGAAAGGATTTCTGCGGAAGTTTCATGGTTTTATAGAATGTGTAAAAAACGCTTCGACTCCGCTCAGCGTGACATTGCTAATACTAAAAGATATATTTTAACGATGTCATGCCGGGCAGAGTCGAAGCTTATAATTTTATTAGAAAATTACTTTAATTTGTTCAAAGCGTTTTCCAGTTTGGGAAGCATAACTTTGATCTCATCTACAGCTAATCCTCCTACAGAAGCACGGAACCAAGGTTCTGATTTTTCTTCTCCGAAAGCTGAGAATGGTACTAAAGCCACTCCTGCTTCATTAATTAGGTAGAATACCAGGTCTGAAGAATTTTCAAGTACAGTTCCGTCTGGTTTTGTTTTCCCTATATAATCTAATTTAATAGTAAGATAAAGAGCTCCCATTGGTTCAATACTGTCAACAGCCAGTCCTTTTCCTTTTAAATCCTGAACTCCGTTGTGAAGTACTTTTAAGCTGTTTTCAAGTTTAGCTTTAAAATCATTCACGAAAGTATCTACATTCTCTGAATTTTCATAGAATTTAGCCGTTGCTTCCTGCTCTGGTTTTGGAGCCCATGCTCCAACGTGAGTAAGAAGTGCCTTCATTTTATCAAGAATATGAGCAGGTCCGAATCCCCATCCTACACGTACTCCGGTTGCTGCAAGGCATTTTGAAATACCGTCGATATAGATGGTATAATCTCTCATTTCCGGGAAAAGAGAAACAGGATCTACGTGCTCAGCACCGAATGTAAGGCAAGAGTAGATCTGGTCATACATTAAGTATAACGGTTTCTGATCTTCACCTCTTTTTTTGTTTTCAGCAATGACCAGTTCACAGATCTCAGAAAGTTGTTCTTTTGTAAACATGGTTCCTGTAGGGTTCAATGGAGAACACAAAGCTAATAAAACGGCTCCATCTAAGTGAGGTCTTAAATCATCAGCAGTCGGAAGGAAATTGGTTTCAGGTTTTGTTTTCACTTCTACAGCGTTGGCTGAAGTAAGATAAGCATAGTGATTGTTGTTCCATGATGGTGTAGGATAAACTACTTTATCTCCTTCGTCTACGATTGTTTTGTAAACGGCATAGATCAATGGTCTTGATCCTGCAGTAATCAGGATGTCTTCTGGAGAATAATCAAGATTCCATCTTTTTTTCAGGTCTTTGGAAACTTCTTTTCTTAAAGATAAAAGTCCGTTGGCAGGCGGATAGTTTGTCAGATTATTCTGATATGCTTTCTGAATCTCTTCCTTCAGCAATGCCGGAATAGGATAGATGTTAGAATTCAGATCACCAATAGTAAGATTGGCAATTTCCGCTCCTTTTGCTTTTAGATCATTTACTTCGTTACCAATTTTTACAATTTCAGAACCGATCAGGTTCGCTGCTAATTTTGAAACTTTCACTTTTTCTTATTTTAAATTTATATTATCGTTCTCCATGAATCTTCTCATCTATTTGATCTACCGGTGTTTGTGTATCAAAAAGAATCATAATCTCTTTTACTTTTTTGGCCGTATGGGAATTCGGATATTTTTTGATCATCCTGTTGAATTCCGCTCTGTTCTCATCGTTTAGTTTTCCGGTTCCTTTATCCTGGTCTCTTTCGTAGGTGGGCGTATTATCCATTCCTAAAAGATAATCGGACAAATAGTAATTATAGTCTTGTTTTACTGTCTTTATCAGCTTGCTTTCAGGATATTTATTCATGAAATTCTCCCAGAAAATCAATCTGTTGCCTAGTTGCTCCCAGCTGATTATTAATCCAGCATCTGCGGCATAATTGGTTTCACTTTCTTTATCTGTTTGTGAAACATAAGCTTCATAATCCGGAGTCAGTTTATTTTTAAAAAGAGAAGAATAATATCCCGGAATGGTCCATATTTCGGTCATTCCTTCTCCTACTTCTCTGAATTCAAGACCTGCTTTATTCAGTTCTGAAGCTATTTTTTTAACGTTATCCGGAAAATTGTACTGATCCTTCTCATAGTTATAATAATTCACATATTTATCCAGAACATCAGTATGAAGACTCATCAGACATTCGGTATACTTTCCTCTTATTTTTAAATAATCTTCGTATACTTGGTCATTCTGTTCCGGCCTGTTTCCAGCCATCTCTTTTTCAATTTTGGTGCGATACCACTGAAGAGATGTGATATAATCTTCCGTTTTGTTAGCCGATGAACAAGCTGTGTCTATGGGTTTGTACTGATCTTCTTTGGATTCAGTTTTGGTAATCGAATCGTTTACCTGTTTTACTTCTGAAACTGCAGTTTCCTTTTTACAGGAAACTACGGCTGCAGAAAGTATGTATATTGCTATAATTCTTTTTATCATCTGCTGTTTTCAGCGCATTAATCCAGTTTAAGATCTGTTTTAACGGCTCCTATTTTAGCTTCCAATGATTTTAATTTGTCTCTGAAATCTGCTTCTGAAGTAATGGAATCCTTCACTGAAACATAGAACTTGATTTTTGGCTCTGTTCCTGAAGGTCTTACACATACTTTTGTTCCATCCTGTGTGTAATAGATCAAAACGTTAGACTTCGGAATATCATTCATCACTTTTTTCTCATTCGTAGAAATGGTAAGACTTGTCTGCTCTTTAAAGTCTTTCACTTCTTCCACTAATGAACCAGCCAGTTCCTTTGGAGGATTTTCACGGAAATCTTTCATCATATTCTGAATTTCTTCAGCTCCTTCTTTCCCTTTTCTAACGATATTGATTAATCCTTCATAATACATTCCAAGATCCTCATAGATCTCAATCATGTACTGATACATTGTTTTTCCATTGGCTTTGCACCAAGCTGCAATTTCGCAGGCTAAAAGAATACTTCCGCAAGAGTCTTTATCACGAACGAAGTCTCCGGTCATAAATCCGAAACTTTCCTCACCACCACATACAAATTTCTGAGTTCCTTCTGCTTCACGGATCATTTTTCCAATCCATTTGAATCCAGTAAGACCTACTTTGCATTCTACACCGAATTTCTGTGCAATATCAAAGAAGATATCGGAAGTTACGATGGTAGAACCAATGAACTCTTTTCCGGTAATTTTCCCTTGTTTTCTCCACTCATTCAGAATGTAATATGTAAGGATGGTATTGGTTTGGTTTCCGTTCAATAATTGCATTTCACCATCAAGATTTCTTACGGCGATTCCTAATCTGTCCCCATCCGGGTCTGTTCCAATCACGATATCTGCATTGGTAATTCTTGCCAGATCCATTGCCATTTCCAATGCTGCAGGCTCTTCCGGGTTTGGAGACTCTACTGTTGGGAAATTTCCGCTTGGGATCATCTGTTCTCTTACAAGATCTACTTTTTTGAAACCTGCTTTTTCAAGGGCTTTGGGAACAGTTGTATAGGTTGTTCCATGGATAGAAGTGAAAACAATATTTAAATTTTCTTTTCCAACGTTCTGATACGTAGAGTTTTCAATACATGCATCGATATACACATCGTCCTGCTCCTCTCCGATCCATTCGATCAGATCATCATTTCCGTTGAATTTAATTTCTTCAAATTTCACAGAATACACTTCATTGATAATGGCTTCATCATTAGGCGGAACAATCTGTGCGCCGTCATTCCAGTATACTTTGTAACCGTTGTATTCTGGTGGGTTGTGAGAAGCCGTTAATACGATTCCTCCGTTACATTTTTTATCACGTACCGTGAAAGACAATTCAGGAGTCGGTCTGTGATCTTTGAAAAGTAAAACTTTAATTCCGTTGGCTGTTAAAACATCTGCTACCAGTTTTCCGAATTCTTTTGAGTTATTACGAACATCATAAGCGATAGCCACTTTAATCTCTTCTCCTTTGAACTGCTGAAGCATATAATTAGCCAATCCTTGAGTCGCTTGTCCTAATGTATATTTATTCAAGCGGTTGGTTCCTACTCCCATTATTCCACGCATACCTCCTGTCCCGAATTCCAGTTCTCTGTAGAAAGAATCTTCCAGATCAGGGGAATTGCTGTCGATCAACGTCTGTACAGCATCTCTTGTTTCTTTATCGAAGGTATCACTTAACCAAAGTTTCGCTTTTTCTAGTGTATTCATATTTGTAATGTTGTTCTTTTATAATTTGTAAAGTTCCTAGTTTCTAGTTTAAATAATGCTGTTTTTTAATCCAGCTTTTTGTTTTCGACTTTCGTTGTTTTATCAATTTTAAACGCTCTGATAGGATCGTTATAATAGATAAATTTTGCAGTGTTCTGAATATGTCCTTTTAAAGAATCTTTTACATTTACTTCTGCATAATTACCGTTTTTAGAATCAATATTCAGATTGGTGATTTTCCAGTAAGGTGCAATTAAACTTGCTGTATCTGAAATCTTTATCACTGCATCTTTAGATAATCCCAAAAAGTTTGCGCGGCTTCTGTTATGCATTTCCAGTTCTGCTCTTCTTGTGTTTACAGATCCCATGAAACTTGCATTATTTTTCATGTTAAGTCTGAAATTATCTGTTTTGATTTCGCTTGAAATATTCACTTCCACAGAATCTGAAACAGCTACTTTTTCAAGATTATATTTGGAATAAATCGTTACATTATAAAAATCGACTCCTTTTGTTCCTCTTTTTTCTTTAATGAAAAGGGTTTTATCTTTTACATCCACATCCATATTGCTTGCTACATTTGGATAGGTTTCTATTTCTACAAAATTTTTCGGACCTCTGGCATAAAATACACGGAATTTACCTTCCAGATCAAGGTTGACGAATTCCGAAACATCCACATCTTTCTTTTCAATATTCCCTTTTGGAGAAACTTTTCCGCAGGAAACTACTGCCATCAGCATCAATGTGTATACAACTTTTTTCATATTTAATTTTAAATATTCTATATTATAATCGCAACGATCTTTACTGAAAATCTCTGAAAGCTTTTCTCAGGCCTCACGGGACTTTCAATATTATTTTGAACAAAAATAGGATTAAAATTTCTAAAAAACTTTGTCTTTTGACAATAAAATACCTGATAGTTTTCAATTTTTTGCTTTTCAGAAGAGCCTATTTCTTATTCTCAATTCTTTTTACTTTTTTATAAAACCATGTTTTAGGACTGCCAGCCATTGAAAATAAAAGAAGATAATTTTTACTTACACTGGAGATTTTCATTGTGGTTATATTTTCATCGTCATTATACTTCATTTTCAATAGATTATTTTCTATCTGATAAATTCCATTGTTTCCTATTGAACTGAAAGTTTTATCCTGATAAAAGGTCAGAACTCCTGTTCCATATCTGGAATTGTTTGTTTTATTTTTCAACGTATCCGTATTAGAAATTTCTCCATCATAAATATCAATAAACTCCCAAGAACCGGAAAGTTTATTTGATGAACATGAGACTGCGAAAAGTAAAAGAAAGTAAAAAAGAATAGATTTGATTTTAAACATCCGGATTAAAAGTTTTTATAAAATTACAAAAAGCACCCTGCTGACAGAGTGCTTTTCGTTATATTTATTCTTAAATCTGTAAAAATTGATGATTTATTACAGCTCTTCTATGTTTAACTATTTTCAACAGAAGCACCATAAATGATTAAAGTCAAAAGAATTGCAACAATCGCGACCCCAATAATTAAGGGTTTCCATATTGCTTTTTTCGGATACTTTTCTTCATCTGGAAAATATTTCGGCATAAAATAATAGGAAAGCAAACTTCCCCCTCCAAGGCCGCAAATATAAGCAAGTGAACTTTTAGGCTCTTCCGGAATATTGACAATAACTCCTGTGATAATTGTTAAAAGAACCGAAATTGCCAGTACAGTGTATGCTTCTTTCTTTTTGTTGACCTCTATTAAATTCTGGTATAACAAAACACCTCCGAAAAGTGCGGAAAGAAAAATAGAAAATCCTAAAATGGCTTTCTTAGAATAAATTTTCGGCAGCTTTTCTTCCATTATATCACTTCATCAATATTATAATTCTTATGCTCACGGTTGGTTCTGATGATCATTTCTCCTAAGAATCCTGCCACAAACAGCAAGCTTCCCATAATCATCATGGTTAATGCGATAAAGAACCATGGATTATTGGTGATTAAGTGTCCGTAGATTCCTCTTGCTACATCAATCAGTTTAGAAATTCCTAACCAAAGTGCTGAAAGAAAACCAACAATAAACATTAAAGTACCCACAGCTCCGAAGAAATGCATTGGTCTTCCTCCGAAACGGCTTACAAACCAAAGCGTTATCAAATCCAGAAATCCTCTGATAAATCTCTCAGTTCCGAATTTTGAAGTTCCGTAAGGTCTTGCCTGATGCTGTACTTCTTTTTCCGTGATTCTTCTGAAACCTGCATTGGCAGCCAATACCGGAATATAACGATGCATATCTCCGTAAACATCCACAGATTTTACCACCTGTTTTTTGTAGGCTTTCAAACCACAGTTGAAGTCGTGAAGATAAACTCCTGAAACTTTTCTAGCCGCTGCATTGAATAATTTTGACGGAATATTTTTCGTCATCACATTATCAAAACGCTTCTTTTTCCAACCGGAAACGATATCATAATTGTCATGAATCACCATATTATACAATTCCGGAATTTCTTCTGGAAAATCCTGTAAATCAGCATCCATGGTAATCACTACATCACCGTTTGTTCTTTCAAAAGCGGCATGAAGTGCCTGTGATTTTCCATAATTTCTGGAAAATTTAATAGCGTGAATCTGAGGATACTGAACTTTCATATTCTCAATAATACTCCACGACAAATCCGTACTTCCATCGTCTACAAACCAGATCTCATAAGATAAATTGCTGGTTGTGCATACTTTGTCGATTCTTGAAAAAAGCTCTTCCAGAGAGTCTTCTTCGTTCAGTAACGGAATAACTATAGATAAATTCATTTAAATTTTAATAAGAATTAGGCTTGATTTGTTTCTTCGGGTTGATGTATCGTTCTTGTTCTGAAAAACGCTCCGAAAAATACCGACAAAACTACGTAAAATATAAGAATTGCCGCAAAATATCCTGAAAAATGACTTGCGGTAAGCATATCTTTTCCTTTAACCGCCTCTGGTGTGAAGCTCTGCAATCTTTCTTTGTATTTCTGATCCAGCTCATCAATATCTTTCTGATGCTTCAGAATTTTTCTTGCTGAAGTATATTCTGTATCCAGTTCTGATTTTTGTCTTTGAACATATTGATAGTTCAACAGGCTTTTAGCTGCAGGATCTACAAAAGTTAAAAAAGCATAAATACTAAAAATAGAAAGAATTCCTCCGATGAACATCGGAACGAATGCTCTTTTGAAAGCATCTTTAAATTTCACCACTCTATGGTTGTTCCAGTAAGATTTTACAGACCAGAAAGCAGCTCCGGCATATAAAAGAGGCAAAACAAAAGCATTGGCTTTCAAAGAGATATCAAAATAATTGATTCCTGAGAAAAAAGTATATACTACAAAAAAAACGATCATTGTAGCGATAAAAAGTATAATTCCTAGTGTTGATGGACTTTTCGTCATATTTAAATTTTTAAAAAAAGTTGAAAATTTTTCCCTCTAAATGTCAGGCGTTTAGCTTTACCACTGCATTTTTTCAACTAATTTTCTTTGATAAAGTTTTGAAGTTTATAAAATATTCCTACCTTTGCAACGGCAAGTCCTAAACAACCAGCTCCTGAGAATCCTCCAGGGTGGGAACGCAGCAAAGGTAATCGGTCGTAGCGGTGTGATTTAGGTAGCTTGCCATTTTTTTTTTGATTTAAAGTAAGAAGAGAGGTAATTTGATAATTATCTTTTTTTGTTTTTAATACCTTACGCATCATTTTCATTTTTCTAATTTTCAGATTACCTCCGGTTCAGTTATTGATTAAAATTCGAAAGTCTCACCTAATTTTGGTAAAACCAATTCTACATTTTTATCTTCGAAATGCTTTAATGCACTTTCATGATTAATTTCGATGGCAGGAAAAGTATCAAAGTGACATCCGATTACTTTCGGTGTTTTTAACAGCTCTGCTGCTGCAAAAGAAGCTTTTCTAGGGCACATAGTGTAGTGGCTTCCGATCGGAAGGATAGAAAGGTCGATGTTTCCATATAATCTCGGGAACAGCTCCATATCAGCCATTACTCCTGTATCACCTGCCAGATAGATGTTCTTACCTTCAGGAAGCCTGAAAATATACCCTACAGGAACGCCTCCATAGCTTCCATCCGGGAAAGAACTTGTATGATGAGCCGGAACCATGGAAATTTTAAGATCGTCGATTTTTGCCGATCCTCCTAAGTTCACATCGTCTTTATTTTTTGCTTGCTGAAAGTAACCGCATACTTCTGGAACCCCAATGATGGTAGCTTCCGGATAATGCTGTAACACTTCTGCCACATCAGCAATATGATCACCATGTGCATGGGTCAGCAGGATGTAGTCGATTTTTTGAGCAGCAATATCAAAACCTGATTCTGCTTTTTTGTAGTTGTAAAAAGGGTCACTCAGAATTGTTTTGTCCTTGTAGGTGAACAGGAAACAATTTTGTCCTAAGAATTGTATTTTCATTTTAAATTTAATTTCAATTATTATTAAACACAAATGACTCAAATCATTTCACAAAGAACACCATGAGATTAGTGACATTTGTGAAAGCATTCGTGCCATCTGTGTTTTCTTTAATTTGTTATTTTGATGGGAATTTATCCTCAATCAATCTTAAATTAATCCCATGTTCCAGATAAGCTTTACATCCATCTAAAACTGTCGTAAAACCTCCTGTATTGTCATTAATTACTTTTAGCAGATCTTTATCCGTTTGGCTGAATCCATAGCTTTTAATGATCACTAAAGTTCCTTTTTCCATGGTTTTGAATTCATAATCTACGTTCGTTGAAGGCTCTCCCCACTCTGTTCTGATGAGCTGGTTTGGAATGATCTGAAGAACCTTCACTTCGGATTTCACACCATACATTTCCCATTCCCAGATAATGGTTTTACCTTCTTCCAATTTTCCGGTGGATTTGGTAAACCAGAAATGAGTGGTTAGTTCCGGATTGATGAATGCTTCAAAAACATCTTCAATCGGTTTTCTGATAAGCATTTGAGCTTCAACATAGACATTAGAACTCATGATATACTATTTTGGATTAGTTAAATAAATTAAGTCCAGCCGCTGTAAGAATAGCCATTACAAAAGTCATGATTCCTACCTGTTTTAAGTACTGGTCTAATTCTTTTGGTTCTTTCACCGACATGATGTTTCTTCTCAGCTTGGCTAATGGGAATAACAGGATCATTACAATAAACACATAGTAGTTTTGCTGCTGTATAAACCCGTTTACTCCTAAAAAGATAAGGATAAGCACCAATGGTAACTGTAACAGGATCATTTCATAGATCATTGCATTTTTGAATCCGATTCTCAATGCAAAGCTATTTTTTCCAGATAATCTGTCACTTTCTATATCTCTCATATTATTCAGGTTAAGAACAGCCATACTCATCATTCCAACCGCTGTTCCGGGTAATAATATATCCCAGCTGAAAGTTTTTGTAAATAAGAAATAGCTTCCACATACAGAAACCAATCCAAAAAAGATAAACACGAAGATATCTCCCAAGCCCATATAACCATATGGTTTTTTACCTACTGTATATCCAATTGCTGCAAGAATACATGCTACTCCCAATCCTATGAAGATATAGAATTCATTCATATAGTTTGGAATGAAGGCTACGTATAGCAAAGCAATAGTGGCAATGAAAGATAATGCTGCGAAAAGGATTACCGCATTCTTCATTTGTTTTGCAGTAATTTTCCCCGATGCGACAGCTCTTGCTTCTGCTTCATTGATTCTTTTAGCGTCGGTTCCTTTTACTCCATCCCCATAATCATTGGCATAATTTGATAAAATCTGGTATAAAAGTGTAACCAAAAGAGCAAGCGCAAGGATTTTCCAGTCCCAGATTCCTCCTTCTCCGTAAAGTCTCCATTTTGCAATGAAAGCCCCCATAATAATCCCGCTTAGAGAAAGCGGTAAAGTTCTTAGCCTTGCGGCTTTTATCCAATCAGTCATATAATTATAATTGATAAGCGATAATTGATAAATGATACATGAATCATCATCTATCAATTATCAGTTATATTTTTAGGATATCCATTGATCTTCTCCGAAGTTAGGTTTTCTTTTTTCAAGAAAGGCATTTCTTCCTTCCTGAGCTTCTTCTGTCATATACGCAAGACGGGTTGCTTCTCCTGCGAAAACCTGCTGCCCTACCATCCCATCGTCTGTAAGGTTCATGGCAAATTTCAGCATTCTGATAGAAGTTGGAGATTTAGCCAATATTTCCTGAGCCCATTCATAAGCAGTATCTTCTAATTCTGCATGAGGAACTACTTTATTGACCATTCCCATTTCGAAAGCTTCCTGAGCGGAATAATTTCTTCCTAAAAAGAAAATTTCACGGGCTTTTTTCTGTCCTACCATTTTAGCAAGATAAGCAGAACCGTAACCACCATCAAAACTGGTAACATCAGCATCTGTCTGCTTAAAAATAGCATGTTCTTCACTTGCTAAAGTAAGGTCACATACTACGTGAAGAGAGTGTCCTCCACCAACTGCCCATCCCGGAACCACCGCGATCACTACTTTCGGCATGAAACGGATCAGACGCTGAACCTCAAGAATATTCAGACGGTGTCTTCCATCTTCTCCTACATATCCCTGATGCCCTCTGGCTTTTTGATCACCTCCACTACAAAATGCCCAGCCACCATCTTTAGGGCTAGGTCCTTCTCCTGAAAGCAATACAACCCCTATGGAAGGATCTTCATAGGCATCATAAAAAGCATCGTATAATTCTGAAGTTGTTTTAGGTCTGAAGGCATTACGCACCTCAGGTCTGTTGAAAGCAATTCTTGCTACTCCGTTAGATTTTTTATAGGTAATATCTTCGTATTCCTTGGCGGTTTTCCACTCGATCATCTTATAAAAATTTTTCTCAAAGATACGGAATTACAGAGAAATTCTCAGATTGAAATTTAAGGTTCATCAGTATAAAAACCAGAAATTTTGAATGCATGAATTCGGCATGAAGAATTTTCAATAGAAACTACACAGCGGGGTCGAATAAATTAAACCTGTTAGGCTTATAAGTCATAACAGATCTATAAACTCCTGAAAAAAAAATTCAGGATAAGGAGCTCAGTCAACACTTTCTGCTTACAATAGAAAAAACCGGAACATTTCTGTTCCGGTTTTCATATCTGTTATTGTAAAAAATGATTACTTTGCAGCTGCGCTTAGCTCAGCTTCTTTAGCTTTCATTTCTTTAACTTTATCCAGGTTTTTAGTTACTACATAGATTTCTTTTAGTGCAGTAACAGCTTCAATATTTTTTGGTGCTACTTTATACCATCCTTCTGCAAATGGCAGTGCTTTAGCAAATCTTTCTCTTCTTGCATCAATTAATTTAGAAGCCTCGTCTGGCTTATCTTTTCTCAATGCATTAATATCTGCCACTACTTTAGAGTCATCACCAATTGTAGTATAAACCAAATTTTGGTAAGCATCAGCAAAATCAGGCTTTAATTCAATTGCTTTCTTGAATGCTTCTAAAGCATCTGCAACTGTTTCAGGTTTTTTGCTCTGCATTACCCCTAAATTAAACCAGCTTACTGCATCATTTGGATTTTTAGCCAATTGTTCTTTCAATCCTGCAACAAATTTTTCAGTGTTTCCTGACTGAAGATATGCTGTAGTTTGAGCTTCTTTAAGCTTAGCATTGTTCGGGAATTTAGCTAATCCCTTATCAATAACTACAAGTGCCTCGTTTGCTTTTTTAGCATTCAGAAGTAATGAAACTAGGGTTTCATACAAATCAGTCTCTATACTCTTAGATTGTTCAGTTTTGAAGTCAGTATAGTCTGAATTTTTCTTCATCACCTCCCAAGTTGCTTTATCAAAGTTCACAACCTGGCCACTTTTCTTTTCTTTTGCAGTATATGTAGTTTCTACACCTGTAAATCCTGAATTCACTAGGTCTGTATATATTTTGATAGACTGCTCACTGTTATTAGCTAACGCGTGGCTAAGTCCTGCATAATACATATATATTTTATTGTCCTGACCGCTGGATTTTAATAAGTCATAAACTTCAATAAACTTAGGTGCTGCTGCTGCATAATTTTTTGCATCATACGCAGCCATAGCTGCTTTATTGGCTTCCTGAAGCTTTGCATTCAGGGCATTTGCATCTTTCTGTGCGAAAACAAAAGCAGACGCCACGATAGCCATTCCTAAAATTAGTTTCTTCATAATAACTATTCTATATTTAATTGTACAATTTATTCTTCAGAATCAGAATTCTCATTCTCCTCTGCCGGGTTTTCATCTCCAGCCTGAGGTGTTACATTGTCATTTTCCTGGTTATCAAATAGCGATCCTACAACTCCTTCTTCTGTTTCTCCAAATTCTTCAGAATCTTCTTCTACATCTTTATCCATTTCTACTTTTGCAATGGCTGCAATTTCGTCATTTTTCTTAAGGTTGATCAGTTTTACTCCCTGAGTATTTCTACCCATTACTCTCATTTCATCCATTCCCATTCTAATCGCAACACCGGATTTGTTGATAATCATCAATCCGTCTTCGTCCGTTACATTTTGAATAGCGATAAGGTTTCCTGTTTTTTCAGTAATGTTAAGGGTAATAACTCCTTTTCCTCCTCTGTTGGTAATTCGGTAGTCTTCTACTGCAGTTCTCTTTCCGTATCCTTTCTCAGATACTACAAGTACTGTTTCATTCTCTACATCGTTCACAACAATCATACCAATAGCTTCGTCACCATCTTCAAGCAAGATACCTCTTACTCCGATAGACCCTCTACCTACTTCTCTTACTTTCTCCTCAGGGAAACGGATACATTTACCATTCTTAGTAGCAATCATAATCTGAGATGTTCCATTGGTAAGATAAGCTCCTAATAACTGGTCGTTATCTCTGATCTCGATAGCATTTACTCCATTTACTCTTGGTCTTGAATACGCTTCCAATGATGTTTTCTTGATTGTACCGTTTTTGGTTACCATCACAACACTCATTTGATTTACATATTCAGAATCCTTAAGGTTGTTCGTTCTGATATAGGCTTTAATCTTATCATCCGGTTCAATGTTGATAAGGTTTTGTACAGCTCTTCCTTTTGCTGTTTTGGAACCTTCAGGAATTTCAAATACTCTTAGCCAATAACATCTTCCTTTTTCTGTAAAGAATAACATGTACTGGTGGTTAGTTGCAGAAACAATATACTCAAGGAAGTCAGAATCTCTTGTCGTTGCTGCTTTATTACCTACACCACCTCTACTTTGAATTTTATATTCTGAAAGCGAAGTTCTCTTGATGTATCCTGCATGAGAGATCGTAAGAACTACAGATTCATTCGGGATAATATCTTCGATAGACATTTCTCCTCCCGAATAATCAATTTCAGTTCTTCTTTCGTCTCCGTATTTTTCTTTGATTTCGATCAGTTCATCTTTGATGATCTGGAATCTTCTTGGCTCGTTAGCTAAGATGTCTTCCAAATTAGCAATTTCTTTCATGATCGCATCGTATTCATCACGGATCTTATCAAGCTCCATTCCTGTAAGACGAGCCAATCTAAGATCCAGAATTGCCTGAGCCTGAATGTCTGAAAGTTCAAACGCCTCAATCAAGCCTTCTTTCGCAGCCTGAGGGTTGGCACTGTGACGGATAATAGAAATTGCTCTGTCTAAAGCATCCTGGGTTCCGATCACTTTCATGAATCCTTCAAGGATATGAGCTCTTTCCTTTGCTTTTTTAAGCTCAAACTGAGTTCTTCTTACGATTACTTCATGTCTGTGCTCTACAAAGTGATGGATGATATCTTTAAGGTTCAGCTGCTCTGGTCTTCCGTGTACCAATGCAATATTGTTTACACTGAAAGATGTCTGAAGTGCTGTATATTTATATAATAAGTTAAGAACGACATTCGGTATTGCATCGTTTTTCAATTCATATACAATACGAAGTCCTTTTCTATCCGACTCATCTCTGATTTCGTGGATTCCCGGGATTTTTTCGTCTTTAACAAGCTCTGCTGTTCTGGCGATCATTTCCGCTTTGTTTACCTGATAAGGGATTTCGGTAACAATAATCGCGTTTCTGTTTCCGATTTCATCAAAGTTCACTTTAGCTCTTAAAACTACTCTACCTCTTCCTGTATGGAAAGCATCTCTTACTCCGTCATATCCATAGATGATACCACCTGTAGGGAAATCCGGTGCAATGATGTGCTGCATCAGTTCGTCAATCGTAATTTCTTTATTATCGATATAAGCACAGATTGCATCTACAGATTCTGAAAGGTTATGAGGTGCCATATTCGTTGCCATACCTACGGCGATACCTGAAGTACCATTTACCAAAAGATTCGGAATTTTAGTAGGCATTACGGTCGGTTCCTGTAAACTGTCGTCGAAGTTATTCTGAAAATCAACTGTTTCTTTGTCCAGGTCTGAAAGAACCTCATCAGAGATTTTTTTCAATCTTGCCTCGGTATAACGCATTGCTGCAGGCGGGTCACCATCCATAGAACCGAAGTTACCCTGTCCGTCTACCTGAGGATAACGTAAGCTCCAATCCTGTGCCATTCTTACCATAGCGTCGTATACAGAGGAATCTCCGTGTGGGTGATATTTACCTAATACATCCCCAACAATTCTCGCAGATTTTAAATATTTTCTGTTAGAAAACACCCCTAATCCATACATACCATAAAGTACTCTTCTATGAACGGGTTTCAAGCCGTCTCTTACATCCGGTAACGCTCTTGAAACGATAACGGACATCGAATAATCGATATAAGACGACTTCATTTCATCAACAATGTTGATAGGAATCAGTCTTTCTCCTTCTTTTTGCATAAACAAATTTTATTGTAATGATATTCAAACTCTTAGCTGTAAGTCTGAAAATTATTTATTTCCAATTTTTATTAACGGGCTAATTTACGAAAAAAATGCCGATTTTTGCTGTAGAATTTATCCAAAAAAATCTTAAAAATTCATAAAAATATGAGCGTATTAAGTATAACTTTCCACTGCACAAAAGATAACCTGGAAGAATGGGAAAATTATATTGATGAAACACTGGTTTTAATGACTGAAAACCTGATGGATGTCAACAAATATATTCTTTCTGAGGTACACAGTGACTTTATCGAGGAAGGCAAAAATTATAATCTCCTGTTAATTTTTGATAATGATGAACTGAGGGAAGATTTTATTAAAAGTGAACTTTTAAATATTTCTGAAAGAATTGAGAAAAAGTTCGGACAGGAAGTGATGGTTTTCAACACTTTCCTTAATCCTAAAAAATCGAGATTATAATAGATCATAAAAAAGCACTGAAAAATTCAGTGCTTTTCTTTTTTATCTGTGATGTCCATGACCGCGGCCTTTGTGATGATGACCACGATCGTCATAAATATACACTTTCTTTACCTGGCCGGGTGCATAGTACCTTGCACTTCCGCCATAATACCTTTTGGCATGCCCGGGTGGCATTCTTCTTCCATGATGCTCATGTACCACGCAAGAGGACAGCATTAAAACAACCACTGCTACCCCAGCAATTTTCAACATACTTTTCATTATTTTCACTTTTTCAATTTCGATAGCGAAATATATCAAGGTTAATGCCAAAAGAAATTGAAATTAAGCTAATATATGTTAAAACTTACTGCTAATTTTTATTTTCTGTACTTCCTAGTAGCCGCTTCTTTTTTTCACCTGCCCAGGAGCATAGTCTTTTGCACTTCCTCCAAACACTTTTTTAGCCTGTCCTGGCGGAACTGTTTTCACCCGGTGTCCATTGTCATGCACCACACATGATGATAACATTAACGCTACGATAAGAACTCCTGTGATTTTAATCAAATTTTTCATTATTTCTATTTTTCAACTTTATGTAATATAACAATGGTAGTGCCAAAGGTTAAAAAAGTTTAAGATTCAAGGATTAAGGCTGAATTTCAATGATTATTGTCAATGGTCAATTTTGCTTCGCAGGTCAATGGTGAATTTTGTTATGGAGAATCATATGCTTACCAAACAAAATCATCAATCATCAATCATCAATCATCAATCATCAATCATCAATCATCAATCATCAATTATAAATTATAGCTTTCTAGACGATTTCACTTCTTTTTTCCATCAGGATAATATCTTTCCACTCTCCGTTGAGTTTTCCGATTTTTTTACGGACGCCTACGATTCTGAAACCGTTTTTCTGATGAAATTTGATAGAAGTTTCATTTTCGGAGAAGATATTGGTCTGTAATGTCCAGAATCCGTGATCCTCGCTATCCAAAATCAATTTTTTAAGCAATACGGAACCCAATCCCTTTCCCTGATATTCGTTATCAAAATAAATGCTTACCTCTGCAACTCCTTTATAGCATTCTCTTTTGCTGACCGGTTTTAAGGCACACCATCCCACAACTTCATTATTTTCATTTTCCAGTACCCAGCGGCAGTCGTTAAAATAGCCCATGCTCCAGGCTTCAGCAGTTGGAACTTCTGTTTCAAAAGTGGAAATCCCACCGTCTATTCCCTGGCGGAAAATTTCAAGAACCCTGGCTTCATCAGTGGGAAGCATTTCTCTTAATTCGTAATTCATCGTATTTAATGGTATTTTCTTTTAATTTTTCTTTTAATTCTTGAATAGTGTGTCTGCTTGCTTTTTTCATCCTGAGAAACAACACTGATATTTCCATCCACTTCCAGAACGGAAAGCTTTACATTGTTTATGTTTTCAATTCCGTGTTCTCTTATCGCTTCTTCCAATTCGCTTTCTGTAATCTTTACCCGATTCAGGGCTGCCTGATCGGCAATTCCATCCCTGATCAGAATAACCGGCTCATCTTCCATAAAAGTCTGAAAGGAACGGCTGGAAAACATGAGTCTCTTCAGAATGAAATTAGCAACAAACAAAACCAATGCCGCCACGATTCCTCCCTGAAGAGAGGTATCAGGACCTACCATGGCATTCTGAACAGCATTTGAAATTAACAACAATAATACAACATCTCCTGCATTGAGCTGGGAAAGCTGATTTTTGCCGAATAAACGGATAGCAATTACCATGAAAAGGTAAACGCAGAGGGAACGGACAGCAACATTAAGAATTGGATCCACAATTTTTTTTTATCTACTCAAATGTATTGATTTTTGTGATTCTTAAGAAATATTTTATAGGCAGATTTTGGTATACATTTTGAGCCTGGAATTCTAATAAATACCACAAATTATACCAATGAAAAAATTATTTCTATGTTTAGGAATATTCCTGTTCTTTGTATCCTGCAAAAAGAATGAGTCTCAACCTACTCAGTCTTCAGAAACAGTCATTATTGAAAAAGTTAATGAACTGTATACTCAATACGGTAAATCCAACGAGGCTATTTACAACCAGCCGATTACGGATACTTTATTTTCTCAGGACTTAAAAAAAGTTTTAGACGAGGCCATCAATGCATCAAAGGCTGATATTGAAAAGGTAAAAAATAGTGATCATCCTGATGAGAAACCTTTAATATTCGAAGGGGCTATTTTTTCCAGTCTGTATGAAGGATTTACAGATTATAAAATCAAGTCTGTTAAGATACAGGATAAAACTGCTGAAGCATTGGTGGCCTTCGAATATAATGCGGCTTCCTCCAAAGAAACCTGGATGGACACCGTGCATATGATCAATACAGAGAAAGGATGGAGAATAGATAATGTTACTTTTGATACAATAGGGAATTCTAAAGATCTTAAAGCAAGATTAACAGAGTTTATTCAGAGTACATAACAATAGAAAAGCCGCTTTTTGTAAGCGGCTTTATTTTTTACGGACATTGAACGATTGGAATATCGCTGCAGATTACTTTATTTGCCCACTCGCAAAACGTACAGTATTTTACAGGCTCTCCTCCGTTCACTGACTTCAACTCTGATTTTGTCAGCTTTTTTAAATTTTTCATATAGTTTTAATTTTATGGTAGCCCAAAATTAAAATCTTATACTATTTTGTTTATTACAACTTAATCCGATAAGTTTTCATTATTCACACATTATTGAATAATATGCTATGAATACTATCTGCTGTGGATCTCTACTGTCACTGGCATTACGTAAGTATAGGCAACCATATTATCAGTTAGTTTTTTGCGGTCTACCCTATAGTCAAGATCGCTTAACACTGTTTCAATTTCCTTACTAACGGTTTTACAGTCACCACTGGAATGAACATTAACGATTTTTCCGTTTTTTGCAATATCAAATTTCACCACAGAGTTTACGGTTCCCTGTTTGTAATCAGGATTGGTAAGGTCAAAATTAGCTTCTAATTTATTTCTGATATCATTAAATGTTTCACTCCTGTTCAACTGAATTTCCTGAATGGTATTATGATCTGTAGTTTGAGCTTTAGCAGTGTTCAAAACAGCAGCAAATCCGCAAACGAAAAGTGAAGCCATCAATATTTGAATTCTATTTTTCATAACTAACTGGTTTTAAATATTATACTAACCTATTTTTGTATCTCTTAACCAAAGTTATTAAAAATAATTCATATTAATTTTACATTCAGTTAACATTGAGTTAACATTAAAGATTAATTAATTGATTATCAGTGTGATAAATTTTAAAAATAATTGAAAATTTAATATTGGAAAGGTATTTTAAGCATAAAAAAGGCTAAACCTTATGAGTTTAACCAATTATTATCTCGATTTTCTTATTTTAAAAATGCTCTATAAATTTTATGAATACTTACTCCAGTTCCCTCTTCAGGAACTTTCCAGTCAAGCTCTTCTTAGACTTTACAATTTCTTCAGGAGTTCCCTGTGCAACGATCTGTCCGCCATGTTTTCCTCCTTCTGGTCCTACGTCAATAATATGGTCTGCTAATTTGATGACGTCCATATTATGTTCGATGATGATGAATGAGTTTCCAAGTTCTACCAATTGGTTGATGGCATCCATCAGGATTTTTACGTCTTCGAAATGAAGTCCTGTAGTTGGTTCATCAAGGATATAAAGGGTATTTCCGGTTTGTCTTTTTGCCAATTCAGTAGCAAGCTTGATACGTTGTGCTTCACCTCCTGAAAGGGTTGTCGACTGCTGTCCAAGGGTAATATACCCTAAACCTACATCCTGTAATGTTTTTACTTTTGCAAAAATCTTAGGAATTGGCTGGAAGAAATCTACCGCTTCATCAATCGTCATATCCAATACGTCAGAGATTGATTTTCCTTTGTAACGAACTTCTAAGGTTTCTCTGTTAAAACGTTTTCCGTTGCAGGTTTCGCAGTGTACGTATACATCCGGAAGGAAATTCATTTCGATCACTTTTAATCCTCCACCCTGACAGGTTTCGCATCTTCCACCTTTTACGTTGAAAGAGAATCTTCCAGGCTTATACCCACGAATTTTGCTTTCTGGCAGCTCTGCAAAAAGGTTTCTGATATCGGTAAACATTCCGGTGTAGGTTGCAGGATTCGAACGTGGCGTTCTTCCGATTGGAGTCTGATCTACATCTACAATTTTATCAATATTTTCTAGCCCTTCAATCTTTTTGTATGGTAACGGTTCTTGAACCGCTCTGTAGAAATGCTTGTTAAGGATCGGATATAATGTTCCGTTAATCAGAGAAGATTTTCCGCTTCCTGAAATTCCGGTTACTACAACCAGTTTTCCAAGAGGAATATCCAGGGTTACATTTTTAAGATTATTCCCAGTAGCTCCTTTTAAAACAATATTTTTACCGCTTCCAGCTCTTCTTTCTGCCGGAATTTCTATTTTTCTTTTTCCATTGATGTATTGAGCCGTGATGGTATCAGCTTTCAAAAGATCTTTTGGTTTTCCCTGCCAAAGAATCTCTCCACCGAATTTTCCTGCTCTCGGACCAATATCCAGCACCTCATCGGCTTCCAGGATCATGTCTTTATCATGTTCTACCACCAATACAGAGTTTCCAATGTCTCTCAGGTTTTTCAGGGAATGGATGAGTCTCTCATTATCTCTCTGGTGAAGCCCGATACTTGGTTCATCAAGGATATATAAAACATTCACCAACTGAGATCCGATCTGTGTTGCCAGACGAATTCTCTGCGATTCTCCTCCGGAAAGTGTTTTTGAACTTCTGCTCAAACTTAAATAATCCAATCCTACATCCAGCAAAAACTGAAGTCTGGTTTCAATTTCTTTTAAGATCTCATGAGCAATGATTTTATTTTTTTCGGAGAATTTATCTTTAACATCAGCCAGCCAGTCTTTTAAATCCGCTAAGCTTAAAGCATTAACCTCAGCAATGTTCTTTCCATCAATTTTAAAACTTAAGCTTGAAGGCTGAAGACGGGTTCCGTGACATTCAGGGCATATTTCTTCTGTAGTAAAATGTCTTTCCAATAAAACAGCTTCATATGAGTCTCTATCATCAATAATCTCCTCCATGAAAGCAATCAGACCATCGAAACCAATTTTTATTTTTTTGGTAATTCCGGCGTATTTCAGGTCTTTATTAAACTCTTTATGACATCCGTTATAGATATAATCCAATGCTTCTTCAGGAATATCCTGCAATGCCGTTGTTAATCCTAATCCAAAGATCTCAAGAATGTTTTTGATCTGTGACAGAATCCATTTGTTGGACTTGATATCTTCCAACGGCAGTAATCCTCCCTGATTGATAGATAGTTTCGGATTGTCTATAAAGTAATCGGTATTGATTTTTTTAATAGTTCCCAAACCTTTACAATTCGGGCAGCTTCCTTTTGGAGAATTGAATGAGAAGGTATTGGGTTCCGGCAGTGCCAGAGAGTGTCCGGTTTCAGCATCCATCAGGTTTTTGGAAAAATATTCGATATCTGTACTTCCCAATTTCTGAATTCCGATAATTCCTTCTCCCATTTCCATTGCTGTACGCAATGATTTCTCCATTCTTCCTTCTGAAGCATTCTCACCGATGATCCAACGGTCGATAACGATATCGATGTCGTGGGTTTTATAACGGTCAAGTTTTAAATCATATTCAATATCCTGCAGTTCGCCATCAATTCTTGCCTGCCCGTAACCTTTTTTGGCCATCTGAACAAAGAGCTCATGATAATGTCCTTTTCTGGAACGTACCACTGGCGCCAAAAGCATGATTTTCTCTTTTTTATAATTTTCTTTGATGGTTTCAAGGATCTGATCTTCGGTATAGCTTACCAACTTCTGCCCTGTAGACAAAGAGTACGCATCTGAAACTCTTGCATACAAAAGACGTAGAAAGTCATACAGTTCAGTAACGGTTCCGACAGTAGAACGCGGATTTTTATTGGTTGTTTTCTGCTCGATAGCAATAACCGGAGAAAGTCCTTCAATTTTATCTACATCCGGACGCTCCAATCCACCTAAAAACTGACGGGCATACGCAGAGAATGTTTCGATATAACGACGCTGGCCTTCCGCAAAAATAGTATCGAAAGCCAATGACGATTTTCCACTTCCGGAAAGGCCGGTAATCACGACCAATTCGTTGCGTGGAATTTTTACATTAATATTTTTCAGGTTGTGTTCACGTGCTCCGTAAACTTCTATATATTCTGTTGATTTGCTCATAATTTGGAGTGACTTTGCCTGAAAATCACAACGTGCAAAAATACGAAATTTTATAGACTTTTTTTGAATATAAATGGGATAAAAGTTTCATAAAAAATTCTTAGGTTTTGTTAAGACACTGAACCCGATGTTATTGAATTTTTCCGGAATGATTTTATATTTTTCACATCATTATCTTTGGGCTGAAGCCAATGGAAGCTCATTTATTAAAAAACAGGCTAAAGCCCGTTCCTATTGATATGATAAAATATATTGAGATTAAAAAAGGTATAATCATAATTACAAATTTTCATTTGCACGTATTGTATTCCCAGACAGCGTGACTGATATCGGAGATGATTTTTTCCGTATCTGCCATTTCTTCTTTAATATTTTTAAGATAAATGGATAAAATCACATGTTTTCCATTTGGAAGTTTTATAATTCCTACATCATTCATTGCAGCGCGTAGATTATTTTCATTTCTTCCGGAAATTCCTGTTCGGTGTGCCAATTCTGTGCCTACAGGCAGTCCCGCTTTCATCCAGGTAAGCCCTCTTGAAGTTTCTACCATCACCTGATACAGGTATTTTGTAGTTTCTTTTTTCAACACTTTTCCTTTATAGAATTTTTCTAAAAGCTCTGTGGTTGCCAAAGGCGTTGTTGTATTCACATAACATTTTTCAAACGAGGACATTTCCTTCTCATTTACTTTTATGGTAAAATCTTTAATCCCCTGCTGATTAATAAATTTCTGTACTGTCTCCGTTCCGCCAATGATGTTCAATAAAATGTCACAACCATTGTTATCACTGTGGGAAACGGTATATCTTAATAACTGATCTAAGGTAAGATACATATTCCCCTGAGGATATTCTTCCCGGATCGGACTCCAGGTTTCTGGTAGCAGATCTTCTTTTTTGATGAAAAACTTTTGATCCAGTTTTAATATACCTTCGTCAACCCGGTTTAAAACAGCTAAGGCAATGTGAAATTTGAAAACACTCAACATTGGAGTTTCTTTATTTCCGTTGATGCTCAGTGTATCTTTATCTTCTATTCCTTTTAAAGATATTCCAACAGTTGCATTTTTTGTAGAGATTATCTGATTAATTTTATTTTTCAGATCTTTAATAGTCTGGCTTTTTAAATGAGCACCAAAGAGGAGGAGAAGTATTAAAAGTGATATTTTTTTCATTGAATTCTGATCTTATTCTGAACATTACATTAAAAATGCCGTAGCGGGTACGGCATTTATTTTTTCAACTTATTTTATAAGAACTACATATCCTGGAAATCAACATCTTCATTGGTAATCCTTACGATATATTCGATTCCATCAATGGCTTTGGCAATAATCTGATTTCTTATAATATTGGCCATATTTTCCCAATAGGCTCTTCCGTAGAAAGAATAGTTCTGCGGAATGATTTCTACCTCAACAGTTCTTACAAAACCTTCTTTTGGCTTGTTGCTGATCATCGTTCCTCTTCTTACCCTTACTTCTCTTACTTCATCTTTCAGAATCATACGGCAATAGTTTTTAACGTCTTCCAAAGAAATGATCTTATCTCTGGTTGTCAGGGCATATTTATACGCCTGAATACTATCCGTTCCTTTTTGTTCCTCAGCTCCACCTAATGTTTCGGTAAGCAGTACCACAGTCTGGGATTTCAACTGGTTGGAAAGTTCAGTTCCCGGACGCATATGATTGGCCAGCGTACAGTGTGTTACCCAAAAAGAAGCGTAGGTATGATCGGTTTTTTCCACCGGTTCCATGATCACGTAATTCAGCTCCTGTCTGATATTCCTTTTGGCATTATTTACTTTCTGCACCATGGATTTCATTTTGTCAGACATTTCACTTAAGACTCCTTTTACATTATCTCTGTTCAAAAGGGAAAATGCAGCAATTTCATCTCTTGTCAGTTCCAGAACATTGGCAATCATATCTACTGCATTTCGGCTGGTAAAACGCTCCATTCCTCCTTTTCTTACGGTATACAACCCTTTTTTAAGATCATCGGCCGGGGTGAAAGGAATTTCGGTATATCTTCTGCCGTCACCATCCTGTACCTCATCCACATAAAGAAAATGCTCGCCTTCGTCTGTTACCAAAGGAATATTATTTCCCATGATATCAAGGCTGTATTCTGTTTTTTTCCAACCTCTGTTGTAGATAGGAAAAGCATTCAGTACAAATGAGAAATTATCCAGGATTTCTGCTGAAAACTGTGGTGGAAACTCAAACGTAAGCCACAGATAACTTTTATTATCCAGAAATTTAGTAATTTCTTCTTTTCCAGTCAGGAAATCAAGGTTCTGTGGAAGCTGTCCCGGTTCTGAGAACAGACTTTGAGAGATTCCTGTTACTTCAATAAATTTATGGCGATAGATACTTTTAATATCCTCAATCACCTTATTTCTGATGGATTGTTCTTTGAACATCTGCTCGTAACCATCATTCTGACTTTCTGTAAGATAGCTCAATCCTTCTCTTACAAACAGAGGATTCCCATTACTTGAAACCGTGATATACGGTAATAATTTGTATACGAAATCAAGGTGCTCGAAAGCAGGATTGGAGCAGAATATGCTCAGGTATTTGGGAAAGTTTTCACTTACATATTTGCTTACATCTACCCCTATTGTGATTTTTCTGTAATCTTCAGGTCTTCCCTGAAATCTTGCAATAGGAATTTTGTTGAATCTGTCATCGATGCTGTAGCAGGTATTTCCTACAAACATGATTGAAGTGTGAACTTTATTGATTCTCACATTTCCTACAGGAGTAAAAGGAATGTTCAGCTGCTTGTCTGATTCTGATTTTACCGTGGAAGTCATCTGTTTACGGAAGAAAAATTCCGTGTGTTCCAATAAGATCTCAGAAGACTCATAAGGCTGCGTAAAAGCTACAGAATGAGCCGGAATAGGATGTGTATAAATGGACGGTGTAAGCAGTTTTGCCAGTTTTTCCAATATACGGGCATTCACCGTCTGTATTTCATTATTCGCTTTGAAGACCTCTGTACTGAATGCGTCTATCAGCAGTTTTACAAAAGGATCTAAAGACTGCGGGCTTCTTAGTCCCCATACTTTAGTTGCATTCTGCAGCATTCTTGCTTTTACAGATTCTTTGGAATAAATATTCTGATCTAAATTCATAATTTTCTTTCGCTGTTAAAAATATTAATCAATAGACATCGGGCTTAGAAACAATTCTGTGGAAAAACTAAAACGTTCTCCTGTTTCTTCCATTTTTGCATTGATGGCAATTCTTACTTTCTTTTTAATTTCGGTGTGTTCTTTAGTATCGTAGCTGTGCTCTACAAATTGTATGTGAGCATCAATCTGCGGGTTCACGATTCTTGGTTCATATTCCTGAATCTGTCTTCTTAAGCTTTTGATAAAAACGCTTTCCCAGATGGCACTTGTAACTCCATTATCGAATTCAAGGTTCCAGACATCGTTTCCATAGTTTTCATCATATCTGTTCTCCCCTTTTTTGGTGGTGATCAGCAGCATAATATTGTGGGCAATACTTTCCCCCATATCGCAGGTATCGATACTTCCGCCTTCGGTCATTAAAGTAGACGGTACGAAAGGCATTCTGTAATTTGGTGTATCCATAACTTATTGTTTTTACTTCATGGTCCTGTTCTAAAAACGAAATACCAAAATACGCATTTTCGGCAAATAATAATGACAATACTTTAAATATTATTCAAAAACAAGGGCCTTCAAACTGAATTGAAAGCCCCATGAATCTGTTATATTATTTTTTATATTAATTATCCACCTTTTTTCGATTGATAAAATAGTACACAGGAAGTCCCAGCAATACCAAAACAAAACCAGGCCATGTATATTGCTGCTTATAAATAAGCAACAGGATACAGAAACAAGTTCCGATGACAAGGTAAATAACAGGGGTTACAGGATACAGCCATGTCTTATAAGGTCTTTCCAGTTCCGGCTGTTTCATTCTTAAATAAATAACCCCAAAAACTGTAATCATGTAAAACAGAACGATCACGAAAGAAATCATATCCAATAAATTTCCGTACTGCCCGCTCAGACATAGAATTGATGCCCAGATTCCCTGCATCCATAAGGCATTTTCAGGAACTTCATTTTTATTATTTTTTTCTGCCGATTTAAAGAACATTCCGTCTTTTGCCATCGTCTGGAAAACTCTTGCTCCCGCCAGAATCAATCCGTTATTACATCCAAATGTAGAAATCATAACTAATAAAGCAATGATGATCGTTCCTGCACTTCCGAAAATATTCTGGGATGCCGCTACCGCTACTCTATCATTGGCAGCAAATGCAATTCCATCTCTGTCCAGAGCATTTAAGTAGACATAGTTCACCGCGATGTAAAGGATCATTACAGCAGAAGTACCATAAATCATTGATTTTACTACATTTTTTTTAGGGTTTTCAATTTCTCCGGAAACAAATGTTACACTTTCCCACGCTACAGAGCTGAAGACAGAACCTACCATGGCAGCAGCGATTCCTCCTAAAAGAGTCATTCCTCCAATCGGTTCCCAGCCTTCTTTAAGGAAATTTCCGCTCAAATCTTTTTTAAGGTTATTAAAAGAATCTGTTCCCCAGCTGAAGTTTTCTGCTAAATGAGAAATGTCTACCAATATAAAACCGGCGGCAATCAGTCCCAGTAATGCAATAATTTTGGAACCGGTAAAGATATTCTGAAGAATTTTCCCACTTTCTACACCTCTGGTATTGATGTACGTAAGCAACAGAATCACAGCAATTGCCAGAATCTGTATCCAGGTAATTTTAAATTCACCACTCTGGAAAATAGGGGCAGCATCGTTTAATGAAGGAATCAAATATGCTGTAAATTTACCAAAAGCCATTGCTACGGCTGCAATTGTTCCGGTCTGTATTACGGTAAACAATCCCCATCCGTAAAGGAATCCCATTCTTTTACCAAAGATTTCTTTCAGGTAAGTATATTGCCCTCCGGCTTTCGGAAACAGTGCGGACAGTTCTCCATAACTTATGGCTGCGGCTACTGTCATTATTCCTGTGATCACCCACACCACAATGAGCCAATATCCTGATCCCAGGTTTCGCATCATATCAGCACTTACAATAAAGATCCCGCTTCCGATCATAGATCCCATCACAAGCATGATGGCATCCCATAGTTTCAGTTTTTTTTGCATAGTCAAGTATAGGAGTCAAATATAATCAAATCTGTCTTTGATTTTCAATTTTGTTGAAAATTCATCAAAACACCTGTTTTTTGTCATTTTTTATTCCTTTATGATTCAATTTTAATTAGTATTTTTGAAAAAAATATTAAACATGAAATTTAAAGTTTTATTATTTGCTGCCGCTTTTACAGGCTCTTCATTAGCATTTGCTCAATCCGGACCACCAGAAGGGAAAGCTTTGGTAGGTGATACTTATGGAAGCCAGGTAACTTCATCTGCTGTATCCAAAGCTATCAGCGTAGATAAATTGAATAAGCAGCTTAAAAAAGACAACAAAAAAGTTGAGAATGTATCTATTAAAGGAAAAGTAACTGACGTATGTGACAAAAAAGGTTGCTGGCTTACAATCCAGACAGAAGATAATTCTAAGTTTTTTGTAAAAATGAAAGACTATGCTTTCTTCGTACCTACAGCTTTAAAAGGAAAAAATGTAGTATTGGATGGTAATGCAGAAAGAAAAGTAATTTCTGTAAATGAGCAGAAACATTATGCAGAAGATGCTAAACAGCCACAGTCTGAAATTGATGCTATTACTCAACCTAAAGAAGAGATCAGATTTGTGGCGAATGGAATTAAAGTGGTTAAGTAAGCTTAATTATTGAATAAAATCTATAAAATTAGATTTTGGCTAAAACCGGATGAATATTTTTTAACATTCTATAGGATAAAGCCCATTTCTATTGAATATAAATTTTATTTACTAGTCAAATTCTGAAATCAGATATAAAAATACAAATTCGGCAGGCCTAAAGGCCTGCCGAATTTTTTATAAGATGATATTAACTGATCTTATTATTTACTCAGTTTCTTTTCTTTTTCTAACATTACCGGATAAACAGGTAGAAAATCATACGATGGATAAAACTCTGTCTTGAATCCACCCCAAGCTCCGCTTTCAAAAACCTGATTCACTTCTCTTGTGTATTCAGGTTTAAATCTTAAAGTAATAATCTGTCCTATTCCCATCACAACATTCCAGGATACAATACGGGTGTGACTTTTATTGAGCTTCTGATAAAATTTTTGCTTCATCACTCTTGCCTGGATTGAGTCCACAGGATTTTCCTGCATGTGGCGGAGGATTACGGTCACCATTACACTATCATTTGCTTTATAGGGAATGGCAGACTGATTTTGTGCCATCAAAGGCGATCCCATACTTATCAATAAAATTAAGGTCAGAAAATTTTTCATCATAATAATCCTTATTAATTAATTTAGTAACGGAGATTATCTTTACACCATTGTTTTAATCTTCAATTTTAAATTCTACCACAGCATCCAGTTTAGGATATTTAGTTGCAGAAATAAATTTCTTTCCGGTACAGTCTATTTCCAGCCAGCCTTTCTTTTGTTTTACGTCCCCTGCTTCCATCACAAAAGGAATAAAAGAAATTTCATTCTTTCCTTCTTCTTTGATCTCCCTGTACTGAACGGCAATATCCAAAATACATTCATGCTCTGTATTCAGCTTTACATTTCTGTAAATAACATCATAATGCGTTTCCTGGTTCTCGGGAATTTCAAGGTAAGTTTCCCAGCCTGTAGTATCAGAGTTCAGTTCACTGATTGCTTTTAATGCATAATAAAGAGCAATTGTATAGTATTTTCTTGTTCCTTTCCGGGTATAATCTTCAACAAAGTGCCCGCCTTCAAATAAGATGGTTGGCATTCCTGCTTTGATAAAGTTATCTCCGGTAGAAGTCGGATAAAATTCATCAGAATATCTTCCGATCTGGTTGGGAATCATTTCTTTTAAATGATTGTACACGCTTCCAATGACTGCCATACATTTTTTTCTGTTTTCGGTAACCGTCCGTTCTACATTTTCAGAAGGAGCCAAAAATGAAAGCGTAGCAGGATGAATTCCATCAGTAGTAAAAATGGTTCTCTGCTCATGAAGGTTTAAAGCATAATCGTATTTTTTGGAAGCAGCTGCTTTCTTCAGGAATTTAATCTCTTTACTTGCTTCATTATGAAAATCTCTGTTCAGATCAATATCGGCTGCATTTAATCTGGTCCATCTTTCAGATCCGTCCGGATTCAGCATGAATATAAAATCAAGTTTTATTTTACTGAACAAATCTTCTTTCATTTCGGGAGCTTTATCAAGACTTATCAAAAGGTCAAGCATAGCATGGGTTGCATTGGATTCATTTCCGTGCATTTGTGACCAGGCCAATACCTGAATGTTTCCGGTTCCGATGCTTAACTGATAAATAGGTTTATCTAAATAGGATGTTCCGATCTCCTGAATATAATCGCTGAGATTGTCCTGTAGATAGGAAAATAATTTTTCAGGGGAAATATAGCGATTTGAGAAATCGGGGTTTTGTGAATAGATCTGTTCAAAATTCATTGTAGGAATAGTTTACAAGAATCAAATTTAGCCATTTTTAGTCAAAAACTTAAATTAACATTTGTAAATACTAGCGAAATTTACAAATTTACATTTGCCATCTGGTTTTAAAATTGTTTACAAGGTTTAAATTAGATATTTTTTGAGTTATGAATAAAGGTTAACAATTGTAACCTTATTAAACAATAGCGAAAGACAAATTGTCTGTGGATAAAATTGTGGATTGCGAATAATTTAATTCAATATATTTAAAATATTAAAAACCAGTTATTTATAAAATCCATTTCAACTGTTTTTACAACATCACTTTAAGTGGTTAAAAGGCTTTAATTCATCATTTAAGAGTTATTTTATTAAACATTTAAATTGTGGATAACCTTGTTGTTTATCGTTGTATACATATGTAAAATCAGTAAACAACCAAACAGATTTCTGAAAATGACTCAAATAACACTTTTTTTAAGAGCTTTACTCTTTAGTAAAATTTGTTCTTTAACAGGACTATTGTTTTTCTTTCAACTTCGCCTAATATAAACTTAAAATAGTATGTTTACATCAGTAATTTACTAATGTAATTCTACCAAAAGTACTTTTATATGCTTTATAAACGGTGTTTATCTATAATTCTGTTTCCGGAAATGATTTAAGTAATTTAATAATGTATATTCTATTTTAAGGATATTTAATAGACAAAATAACTCCATCAATCGATTAAAATTACATTTTTAAACCAGTATTTTGGAAAAATATCAGTCTTTTAATAGATATAAGTAACCTGTTGAGCGTTGTAATAATAGATTGGATAATAAGTAAATACATTTGTAATTTATGTATAATTATCTGATTTTAAAATAATTAAAATCGTATTACAAATGTATACAAAAGAAATTTTACTTTATTTACATTTGTATTTTGCATTTGTAAATTTTATTTGTTACATTTGTAAAATAATTAATAGCTTATTTTTATGAGTTTAAATGAAAGAATTTCCAAAATTATAGAGTATTCTCGTCTTACTCCTTCTGAGTTTGCAGATGAGATTGATGTACAGCGTTCGTCTATTTCTCATATCACATCAGGAAGAAACAAACCGTCTCTTGAATTTATCATAAAAATAAAATCCCGTTTCCCGGAACTTCTTTGGGACTGGCTTGTTACCGGTGAAGGTGAGATGCTGAAATCTCAACTTCCCGAATCAGAAACTAGCGAAGGAAATACTGAAGAGGAAAAAATAAAAACAACTCCACTACCCGACCTTTTCACCATGATGAATGACGATGATGAATTTGGAAGTGATGAAACGGAAGCAGAAGCTCCAGCGTCAAGTCCTGGAGAATCGTTTATACCAGCCCAGGATAAAGCTCCGGAAAAAATATCGGATTCTCAGCGATTAGAAAATTCCGACAATCATATTTTAGGTCAACTATTTGGTAATCAGCAAAGTAAAATAAAACGTATCGTTCTCTTCTACGAAAACGGAAAATTCGAAAGTTTTGAGCCTTAAAAAACCTGATCAAAGAAGATGATCAGGTTAAAAAATATTTGAAGAAGAAAACTAAAGCTATTGCTTTATTTTATTTTAAAATTTTTACGGGATACAGTTGATAGAGTTTTTCTTTTTTATGATCATCTGTTCCTATAATTATAGTTTTTACAATTTGGGTTATTTAAAAGGGTAATAGTATTGGATTATTATATGGTTGAGATTCTATTCTAAAACAGAATTATAACAGTAATTGAAATTATTTTTTTTTGCATTCGTTTTATGGCTCTATCAAATATAATTATTTAAAATCAAATCAGCAATAAAAATAAAATTATTTTACTATATAATCACAACAACAGACAATTTTTTCGATTATTATTAATTTCTATATTTTCCCAGTCGTTTAATTTCAATAAAAAAGACCCGCAAAACTGCAGGCCTAATATATATTGTGGACAATATTATTATTTCTTTCTTCTTTCCAATTCTTTTTTGATCAGTCCAAGCTCTCTTCCTGTTTGTCCGGCTACAGACGTATTTTCCTGGGCTCTTCTCGTCAAATATGGCACAACATCCTTTACAGGTCCGTATGGAAGATATTTAGCCACATTATAGCCTTTATCAGACAAATAGAAGGTAATATTATCGCTCATTCCATAAAGCTGTCCGAAATAAACGTGTGGATTACCGTTTTCCAGAGATTTTGCTTTCATTTTATCCATAATCAGCTCAGAAGAGATTTCGTTATGGGTTCCAAAGAACGCTGAAACCTTATCCAGATGATCCATCACGAAGTCAATTCCTGCATTATAATTTTTATCTGAAGCCTCTTTAGTTGGCTGAATCGGATCTGCATACCCTTTTTCTGCTGCTCTGGCTCTTTCTTTTTCCATATAAGCGCCACGTACGATCTTGTAGCCAATAAAGTAATTTTTCTCTCTTGCTCTTTGAAGGTTGGCTTCCATATACTCCAGTCTTCCGGTTCTGTACATCTGGATGGTATTCCAAACGATAGGCTTCTGCTGGTTATATTTCTCCATCATCTCTTCGCAAAGATGGTCTGCTGCATCCTGCATCCAGGTTTCTTCAGCATCCACCATTACTTTTTTATCATGTTCATGGCAAAGACTGCATACTTCATCAAATCTTTTTACGACTCTTTCCCATTCTTCTTTCTGGCTGGTAGTAAGTTCTGCTCCTTTTCCAACAGCTTCATACAGATCAATTCTTCCGAAAGCAGTAGGTTTAAAAACAATAAAAGGAATTGCCGGATTTCCTACTGAGAATCTTACAATGTCCTTAATTTCTTTGCAAACCGCATCAAAGGTTTCCTCATCTTCTTTCCCTTCAATGGAATAATCAAAAATACTTCCAACTCCTCTTTTGAACAGCTGCTTCACCACTTTCATACTCTCTTCACGGGTTTCACCACCACAGAACTGTGCAAATAAGGTATTTTTTACAATTCCGGTTACGAAAGGAAAGTTATTGTGTACTGTGAAATTCAGAACAGATGTTCCAAGGCTTGTAAGAGCTGGCTGTTCAATCATTTTAAACATCCAGTAAGCCTTTCTCAATTGTGCATCAGACTTGTCTGCAAATGCAATTTTAGTATCATTAAAAATGGGCATTCCTATTTATTAAATTTAGTTATGCAAAGGTAATAATAACCTCAGTTTATTTAAAGAATTTTTTTACAATTTATGCTCTATTCCATTTAAGAGCATTGCGATGATTCCAATAAAAACCCAGAAACGTAATATATTCAATGTAAATAAGTTACTTCTTCGGGAAGCATTTAACAGGAGATAAATGCATACGATCATAACAAAAAGCCCTCCGGCAAAATAATAGGCCATAAACCCGGTAATACTGGTTTTTGTAATAATCTTCATTGAAACTACCATGGTAATGATGAGTAAAGAAGTCAGAATAATTTTTGTATTTCTGCTTTTAAAATAATTGGGAATTGTGGTATATCCGAATGTTTTATCCACACTTCTGGTAAGAGTATCTTTCACAATATCAATACAGAGCAGGATAAGAAACAGAAAGACAGCCATCAGGAAAACCTTTTTGGAAAAGGTTTCGTAATACACCATCATTCCAAAGAACGGATACAGGGTGAGGCTGACAAAAGTGAGATTGTTCAGTATCAGTATTCTGCTCAGTTTATGACTGTAAAACCACATAAAGAACTGATATACCACAAAAAAGGTAAATACATTATGAGAAATCATCCAGGCTACCCCTAAAGAAATAGCACTGAGAGCCAGGTATGCATAGAGAAAATATTTCTGTTTGATGAACCTCTGTAACCTTGTTCTGAAAGGTTTTACCAAATGATCTTTCTCCAGGTCATAGAATTGATTGATAATACCGCCTGCCAGAATCGTAAGGACGGTACAAAAAATAATACCGTGAACTTTAAAATCAAAGACAAATTTTCTGAAAGATTCATCCTGATTGAACAGGAAAAAAGTAGAAACATAAAGAGCAAACGTCAAAAGAGCGGCTACAAAAAAACGTGCTCCGAGGAGAAAGCCCACGAATTGTGAAAATCTGTAAAATAGAGATTTTGAGAGATAATTTTTAGATTGGAAAGGTTCTTTTTCAGAATTCATTCCAATCTATTTAAAATCTGTAAATCACTTCTTTTTGGAAGCCATCAAGCATTTTTTCTGCTTTTGCATAATCTTTGGTAAATCCTAAGATATAGCCGCCTCCACCGCTACCGCACAGTTTCAGATAATAAGCGTTAGAATCCAGACCTTTTTTCCAGATATTAAAAATACTTTCAGGGATCATAGGACGGAAATGTTCATAAGCCCAGTGAGAAAGCTTTTTAAGATTTCTGAAGAAAGGGTTCATGTCTTTTTTAAGGAAAGATTCGATACATGCGTTGTTATAACGGATAAACTCTTCTTTCAGGGTTTTACGGAAACCTTCTGTTTTCATTTTTTCGAAGAAAATCTGGATCATAGGTCCTGTCTCTCCTGTCATTCCGGAATCAATCAGGAAAATGGCTCCTTTTCCTTCTTCACCTTCCGGAATATCTACCCTGTCTAAATTTTCTTTATTTTCGATAAGGATTGGCAGATTCATATAACAGATCAGCGGATCCATTCCTGAACTTTTTCCATGGAAATAGCTTTCCATTTCACCGAAAACAGCTTTTAATTTTTTAAGATTATCTTTTGAAATGTTTTCAGGGTTCAGTTTGCTGACTGAATATTTTTCAAAAATAGCAGCTACCAAAGCCCCGGAACTTCCCACTCCATATCCCTGAGGAATATTGGAATCAAAGAAAAGTCCGTTTGAAATATCATTTTTGAAGCTCTCGATATCCAACTTAAAATCGTCGGAAAGATCGAGTGCTGTAAGAAATTCAGAATATTTCTGCAGATGTCTGTTGGAATTAAGTTCAAATTCAGAACTCAAATCTGAAAATTTCAAAGTTCCTTTATAGAAGCTGTAGGGTACTACAAGCCCCTGGGAATCTTCAATCATTCCATATTCTCCAAACAGGATTATTTTTGCATAAAATAAAGGGTTGGTCATATTGACAATAAATCTTTTTGCAAAGTTAAAAATTATTCCGCTGAATATAAGCAAAATTCAGGCCGGATTGTCTCCTATTTTACTTTCTTCAGTTCTTCTATTAAAAATACGAAAAAAATATGGTAAATAAATATAATTTCATAGATAAAATTCAATGAATTACCTTGACAAAAAAAAGACGTTAAAAATAACGTCTTTTAAAATTATAATGTTTCTCTGTCTTTTCTCATTTTAACGTTCAGGAATCGTATTAAAATTAATCCTGCTCCAAAAAATATGGTCATTGATAAGGCTGCAATACGCATATTATTGAAATGTTCAATCAATGTTGCAAAGATAAATGTCCCGATAATGATGGCAATTTTCTCCAAAACATCATAGAAACTGAAGTAAGTAGTGTTTTCCATTGAGTTTTCAGGAAGTAATTTTGAATAGGTGGATCTGGACATTGCCTGAAGGCCACCCATTACCAAACCTACTACAGCTGCTACTCCATAAAACTGATATTCTACTGTAGGATTTTCTTTGTTCAGAAAATAAGCCCAAAGACAAGCTACAATCCACAGGATAATCGCAATTGAAATAACATTTCTGTTTCCAATTCTCTTTGATAACCGTGAGAAAATAACCGCCCCAATGATTGCTTCAATCTGAATCACCAAAAGAGTTCCGATCAGTTTATCCTGAGCAAGGTTAATTTCACTCTTTCCAAATAATGTAGCCATCAGGAAAATAGTCTGCATTCCTACACTGTAAAAGAAGAAACTCGAAAGGAAGAATTTCAGATTTCGATCTTTGAAAAGCTCTCCGCCTACTTTAAACAGTTCGTGAAAACTTTCTTTTGCAATATCTTTATAGAAGCTCAGGTTATCTTTAAATACCTCAAAGAAACCACCCTGCTCTTCATGTTTTTTGAAGATATTCTTATAGTTCAGGAGTACTAAATCTTTAGGAAGTTTATCTTTCACATCCCCAAATTGAGGAAGATGTTTGAATGTATATTGAGAAAACCCGAACCACCATGCTCCTGTTAAAAGGAAACTGATTCTTGTAAACAGTAGCTGCTGGGCTGCTCCTTTGGCAAAAACCTGAATCAATACCAAACAGATGACTACTAAAACTACCGAGCCGATATATCCGTAAACATACCCTCTTGCAGAAAGCGCGTCCTGTCTGTCCGGTGTTGCAATATCCGGGAGGAAAGAGTTATAAAAAACTAAACTTCCCCAGAAACCGACACTGGCTGTAATGCTGAATAAAAGTCCCAGAAATACATTATGCATTCCCGTAAACATGGCCAATCCCATACAAGATGTTGCACCAAGATAGCAGAAAAACTGCAGGAAAGACTTTTTGTTTCCTATGGTATCCGCTAATGAAGATAAAAATGGAGACAGCAATACTACGATAAAGAATGATATGGTAAGGGAATACCCATACACCGCATCCGGCTGATATTCTTCGCCAAAAATTTTGATCATATGCCTCACCGGAACATCAATCCATGTTTTTGTTTCCGCTACATATTCTTTTTTCTCGTAAGCGGTGGTCAGGATAGAGTAATAAATGGGGAAAATGGTAGAGGTAATCACCAGGGAATAAACAGAATTTGCCCAGTCATATACAGCCCAGGCTTTCATAATTTTCGGATTATTCTTTATGTTTTTAGGCTGTCGATTCTCAGTTTCAGACATTTCAAATATATATTAGTAGCACAAAAATAGAAAAACTACTGAATATTCTACGGTTTTTAATGTTATTTTGAAAATAATAATTGTAGGGTATTGAAATAATTCAGCAAAGTTTTAATCTTATTTTATACTTTTTAAAGGTGATAAGGTATTAATCAATGCTTTCGTCTGTGTCCGTAAAGACCAGACGGTTCATATGATCAATCTAAATGTATGATTGAAGACAATATCATTCTATTCTGCAACAAAAAATCGGGGTCTTTGTACCCCGATTTGTATATTTTAAATTGTATGTCTCAATTATAAGTTTTCAATCACAATTGCAGAAGCACCGCCGCCACCATTACAGATAGCTGCAGCTCCGTATTTAGCATTATTTTGCTTCAATACGTTGATCAATGTAACAATGATTCTTGAACCTGAACTTCCCAGTGGGTGTCCTAATGCTACAGCACCTCCGTTTACGTTTACTTTAGCAGCATCTAATCCTAAGATTTTGTTGTTAGCTAATCCTACTACTGAGAAAGCTTCGTTGAATTCGAAGAAATCGATATCTGAAACTTCTAATCCTGCTTTTTTAAGAGCAATAGGTAGAGCTTTTGCCGGAGCTGTTGTAAAGTTTTCAGGCTCCTGTGCTGCATCAGCATAAGAAACGATTTTTGCCAGAGGCTTCAATCCAAGTTCTTCCATTTTTTCTTTGGAAACAAGGACCAACGCAGAAGCACCATCGTTCAGAGTAGATGCGTTTGCTGCTGTTACAGTTCCTTCTTCTTTTTTGAATACCGTAGGAAGTGTTGAAATTCTATCGAAGTTTACTGCTTTGTATTCTTCATCTTCCGCAAAGATTACTGGCTCTCCTTTTCTCTGAGGAATAGAAACCGGTACAATTTCTTCGTTGAATTTACCTTCGCTCCAAGCTTTTGCGGACCTTTTGTAAGATTCTACAGCGAAGTTATCCTGATCTTCTCTTGTAATATTATAGTCTGTAGCACATTTTTCTGCGCATACTCCCATATGTACTTTGTTGTACACGTCTGTAAGTCCGTCAAGTACCATTCCGTCAAGCATTTTGATATCGCCTAATTTTGTAGCCACTCTTGCATTGTAATAATGAGGAACTAAAGACATGTTTTCCATACCTCCTGCAACAATTACTTCTGCATCACCAGCTTTAATAGCCTGAGCCGCCATTGTTACAGCCTTCATTCCTGAAGCACAAACTTTATTGACTGTAGTAGAAGGTGTATTGATTGAAAGACCTGCTCCTAAAGCAACCTGACGAGCCGGCGCCTGGCCTTCCCCTGCCTGAAGAACATTTCCCATATAGATTTCCTGAACTTGATTAGGATCTAAACCGATTTTATCTAATGCTCCTTTTACAGCAGTTGCTCCCAGTTTTGTAGCCGGAACTGTTGATAAGCTTCCCATAAAACTCCCCATAGGCGTTCTTACTGCGGAAACAATGAATACTTCTTTCATGTATATAATTTTTATTTAGCTGAAACAGAATAAAGATTCCGTTTTTATAGTTAGAATTTATTTTACTTTTACGTATACTATATCAAATTGAGTTCCTTCAATTTTGGTATTCACTTTCAGAATATTATCCTGAGTAGCTAATATTTTATTATTGAAGACATCTCCTATCTGTGCGGGGTCATTTTTATCGGATTTCTCCAATACGATTGCTTTATAATTGCAGTCATCCACAAAAACCAATGTCGATTTGATAAAGTCTTTTCCATTATTGAAATATTCGGTTTGAACATTATCTTTAATGGTCATATACCATATTGCTTCCGGGTAATTGGGCCTTACAAACTTTCCTTCTTTTATATTTGTACATTTAGGCGGATTATCCGGTTTTTTCTGTCCCGTTGCCTGAGCTTGAATCTGTGTAGCTGCTGTCAACAAAATTCCTGCTGAAAAAAGTGTTAAGAAGTTCATGTTTATATTTGTGTTCTGTTGTTAACTTTTTTATTTCCTCCTGCAAAAACCATCAGAAAAGCGCCTAAAAATTCTACAGCCCAACCCCATTTCAGTTTAACAATTCCGGCAAAAGTTTCCTGCCAGGATTTGAATGGTAAAAAACTAAAATATTGCAGCGACTGCATTTTTACAGCAACCAGGGTAAATCCGAATAAAAGAATAAGCAGAATACCAAAAAACCTTACTATTTTGGAACTGTTATTTACAATTCCAAAAACAGCACAAGCAGAAAAAATCCAGCATGCTATAGCCAGATAATGATCAAGCTTCCAATAGTTCCAGTTCCCTATTACAGGCACATGTACCAAGGGTAGAAAACTACCTATAATTACTAACAGTAATCCTAATAACTGAATATTTTTCATATTTACTAAAGTGCCAAAATACAAAAAAAAACACACTTTTAAAGAGTGTGTTTTAAAAATAGAAATTCCGTTCCCGAACACTTGTTAGCTACAAAAAAGATTCAGTATTTTTAACTATTTTACAAATAAAAACAAAATTTATTATCAAATTAAAAATAACCACTTGCAGTTTATATCACGATAGAACTCCATATTTTTCTTCTGCAAAGCTTTATCGCATAAAAGGATATCTGAAAATAAAAAAATTGCATTTTTTTTCAAAAATGCAATTTAATATCTTCATAAATATAAGTTTCAATTAGTGTTTCACTGATGAAACATCTTCCGGGTTATGTTTATGTTTAAACAGTACGGCAAAGAAAACCGCCAGTATTAATGCATAAATTGCAAAAGAAAGCCATATCTGCTGCCAGTCTTTTACCATCACCACAGAGGAAAGGGTTCCATCTGAATTGACAGCTGCATTGAAGCTTTTCTTTAAAATGTTCAGGAAAGTAGGATTATCAGGGGTTGTCTGCAGGTAAGCAGAAAGATCTGAAGCCGTAGAAAACTTGTGGGTAAAGAACTTATCAATAGCCCATCCTGCGGCATAACTTCCGAAAACCGCTCCAAAACCGTTGGTCATCATCATAAATAATCCCTGAGCCGAAGAACGTATCTTTTTATCAGTAGTTGTTTCCACGAAAAGGGATCCTGAAATATTAAAGAAATCGAAAGCCATTCCGTACACAATACATGAAAGAATGATTAATGAAAGTCCAAATCCGTCCGGAACACCATAAGCAAAGAATCCGAATCTTAACACCCAGGCCAGCATAGACATCAGCATTACTTTTTTAATTCCAAATTTCTTCAGGAAGAAAGGAATTGCCAAAATAAACAGTGTTTCTGAAACCTGAGAAATTGACATGATAATGGTAGATCTCTGTACTACGAATGAGTCTGCATATTTAGGGAAATTAGCAAATTCACTTAAAAATACGTCACCATAGGCATTGGTAAGCTGAAGAGCAGCTCCCAAAAGCATTGAAAACATAAAGAATAATGCCATTTTATAGTTTCCAAAAAGCTTAAATGCATTTAAGCCTAATTGCTCGGATAACGGCGAATTTTTGTCAATCAGTTTTTGAGGTGGACATTTTGGAAGTGTAAGGGCATAAATCCCTAAAAAAATGGCTACAACACCTCCGATATAAAACTGACCTTCTGTTGCTTTATTTCCACTAAGGTTGGTGATCCACATGGCAACAATAAAACCAATAGTTCCCCACACACGAATCGGTGGAAAGTCTTTCACTACATCCAGATTGTTATTTTTCAGGATTGTATAAGAAATTGAATTGGCCAATGCGATGGTAGGCATGTAGAAACACATGGCCACAAGCATTACCGAAAAGAAGGAATTCGGATCTGCAGAATGAGGCAGTATAAAAAGAATAACCCCATAAAGAATGTGTAATACTGAAAATATACGCTCCGCATTTACCCAGCGGTCAGCGATAATTCCAGTAATGGTTGGCATAAAGATAGAAGCAATTCCCATTGTTCCGAACACAGCTCCAAACTGAGTTCCATCCCAATGTTTTGTGCCAAACCAGAAGTTTGCCATCGTAATCAGCCACGCTCCCCAAACAAAAAATTGGAGAAAACTGAGGATGGTCAGTCGTAATTTTAAATTCATAGTTTATATAAAAAGTATCTCTTTAATCAATTTTCTTTTTCCTCCTCTTGATTTCTTCCTGGATTTCAAGAGCGGTATCATAGTCTTCTTCTTTAACGGCTTCATCTAATAATTTCTGAAGCTCTTCCATAGAAAGAGATTTTAAGTTATCTTCTGTCTGTACAGTTTCTGAGAATGATTGTTCTTCTTTTGAAACGTCTTCCAGTTCCAGTAAAATTCCTGCTTCGTTTAAAACCTGCTGCGTTGTAAATATAGGTGCATCAAATCTTACAGCCATTGCAACGGCATCAGAAGTTCTCGCATCAAGAATCAGTTCTTCTTCTGTTACTTTATTTTTAAAGTTAATATTTGAAAAGAAAACTCCGTCTACAATCTGATAGATGATGACAGAAATTAACTCATAATTGGCAGAAACTATAAATTTTGTAAATAAATCATGAGTAAGAGGACGCGGTGGATGAATATCTTTTTCCAATCCGAGAGAGATGGACTGGGCTTCGAAATTTCCTATAACAACAGGTAATTTTATGTGTGTTTCTTCATGTTCCAATAACAATGCATAAGCCCCCGACTGGGTCTGGCTGTACGATATTCCGCGAATAATTAGCTGCTTATAATCCATAGCTACAAATATAGATTAATTTTTTATTGTGTTTTCACTTTTTTACGCAAAAATAAAAGCCCGGAAAGCCGAGCTTTTATCTGTATAGTTGATGATTGTCAAACGTCAATAGTGAATTTTGTTTCGCAAGTGATTTATTTAATTAAAAATCGACGAGCAAAGCGAGAATTAACTATTCACAATTCACTTTCTTATCCTTTAATTGCTTTAATTTTCTCTGTTAGTGCAGGAATAATCTGGAAAGCATCTCCTACTACTCCGTAGTCAGCAGACTTGAAGAACGGAGCTTCAGGATCACTGTTAATTACTACGATAGTTTTTGAAGAGTTAACCCCTGCAAGGTGCTGAATCGCTCCTGAAATCCCTACAGCAATGTAAAGATTCGGAGAAATTGCTTTACCTGTTTGTCCTACGTGTTCTGTGTGAGGTCTCCATCCGATATCAGAAACTGGTTTAGAACATGCTGTAGCTGCTCCTAAAACGTTTGCCAAATCTTCGATCATTCCCCAGTTTTCAGGTCCTTTCATCCCTCTACCTGCAGAAACAACAATTTCAGCTTCTTTAAGGTCTAATTTACCTGAGCTCTGCTCGTGAGAGATCACCTTAGTATCTTCATTCGCTACCGATAAGTTTTTCACTTCTTCTGAACCTGATACTGCGTTTTCTTTAACACCGAAAGCGTTTTGAGAAACAGTAACGATTACTCCGTTCCCTTCTGCTTTTGCATGCATGAAACCTTTTCCTGAGAATGCTCTTCTTTTTACCTGGAAAGGAGAAAGGCTTTCAGGAGCTTCCAATGCATTGGTAATTAAAGAATAGTTCTTCATTACCGCAAGCATAGGAGCAATGGAAGAAGCGTCAGTAGTGTGAGGGAAAACTATAATATTTCCGTCTGCTACTTCACTTACAGCCTGTGCAAAAGCTTTTGCTGAGAAATTTTTAAGACCTTCGTCTTTGATATTGATTACGTTTGATGCTCCATATTTGTACAATAAATCTGAAGAATCTGTTGGGTTTACAGAGATTGCCGTAACGGTATCTCCTGCTTTATCAGCGATAGCTTTAGCATAAGAAACTGCTTCAAAAGCTGCTTTTTTGTAAACTCCGTTTATATTTTCTGCGTATACGAATACTGCCATTGTTTTACATTTAAAATTTAAAGATTGAAAAATTTAAAGATTAGATTACTTTAGCTTCTTCGTGAAGTAATCTTACCAATTCATCAAGGTTATCCGGAGAAACCATTTTCACAGCAGCTCTTGGCGGAACGCTGTCATAAGATACTCCCTGAACTTTTACTTCTGAAGAAGAAGGTTCTACTACCTGCAAAGGTTTTGTTCTTGCAGACATAATTCCTCTCATATTCGGGATGATAAGATCTTTCTCATCTACTAATCCTTTCTGACCTGCAATAATTGCCGGTAATTTTACAGAAATAGTTTCTTTTCCTCCTTCAATTTCTCTTACTGCAGTAGCTTCGCTTCCGTTAACGTCTAATCCTACTGAAGCGTTTACGAAAGGTTGGTTTAATAACTGAGCCACCATTCCAGGAACCGAACCTCCGTTATAATCGATAGATTCTTTTCCGCAAAGGATAAGATCATATCCTCCGTTTTGAGCTACAGCTGCAATTTCTTTTGCTGTAGAATAGCTGTCTTTTGGATCAAGATTTACTCTTACTGCATCGTTAGCACCAATTGCCAAAGCTTTTCTGATTACAGGTTCTGTAGCAGCATCACCTACGTTGATTACTGTTACTGTTGCTCCCTGAGATTCCTGAAGTTTAACCGCTTTTGTCAACGCAAATTCGTCTAGAGGATTAATTACCCACTGAATTCCGTTTTTGTCGAAAGCAGATTTGTCTGCTGTAAAGTTAATTTTGGAAGTAGTATCCGGAACACTACTAATACAAACTAATATTTTCATGTGTACTATTTTATTTTTTCCCTTTTGGCGCATAAAATCATGACAGTTTATGCAGAGATTTTGTTTGAATTAATTTTTGCTAATATAAATAAAAAATATATTATGCATGCATAATACTTATTAAATTATTATTCAATACATTAGATGTAGTTACTTAGCTGGTTTCGTTGCCCTAAACTCTATTTTACTTGGCAAAACTCTTGGATTCATCTTTAAAATATCCAATATAAGATTCCCCATATCTTCGGGCTGGATCTTCCAACTGTCCTTTTCAGACGGAATATTTCCGTTAAAATGAGTGGCCACAGACCCTGGCATGATCACCGTAGATTTAATATTGTATTTTCTTAAATCGATCATTGCAGCCTGTGTGAAACCTACCACTCCAAATTTTGAAGCGTTGTATCCTGTACCATTTTCAAAGAAATTCGCTCCGGCAAGACTGGAAATGGTAATATAGTACCCTTCTGTCTTTTTAAGTTCTTCCACAGAGGCTTTTAAGGTATAAAAAACACCTGTAAGATTCGTTTCTATCATATCATTCCACTCCTCTGCCGTCAGTTCATCTACGGGCTTAAAAATACCCAATCCTGCATTGGCAATAATATAATCCAGTCTACCGAACTTTTCAACGGTATATTTTACAGCTTCCCGTTCGCTTTCCAGACTTCTTACATCAGAAACAATCCCCAAAACATTTTCTGAATATTGCTTAAGTTCTTCTTCTGCCCTCATTACATCTTCTCTTTTTCTTCCTGAAAATGCCACAGAAATGCCATTTTCCAGTAAAATTTTCGCAATCCCGAAACCTATTCCTTTGGTTCCTCCTGTTATATAAGCTGTTTTATGATCTGACATGTGATTGAAATTTTAATTCTCTAAAATAACAAAAACGCTCCAATTGGAGCGTTTTGCTGATCCTAAGATTTATCAGTAATTATTTTTTGATGAACTTCTCTGTGAAGTTTCTTCCTTCTGTTTCTATATTCAGCAAATAAGCTCCGGCAGACAGATTTCTAACATTTACCTGATCTCCGTTCAATGTTACATCCACTCTCTTTCCAGACATATCATATGCTTCAACATGTTTGATTTTGTTAGGCGTTGTGATTTTTATAACATCCGTAGCCGGGTTTGGATAAATAGACAGTTTTACGTCATTTTTAACGGCGTCTTTTGTAGACAAGGCTGCTTCATTATTAATTTTGATATTATCGATATAGGCAGAACCTCCATAATTATCATGTACAAAATCCATTCTGTTAATATTGTTATTACTGAATGGTTGTCCTGTATAAATTAGAGCATCATTCAGGTAATATTGGATTCCTGTAGCCGTAGAAACTATTTTTACCCTGTACCATGTATTGGCATTCCAGGTTTGATTGGTATCGACTAAATTATTTGAACCCGCTGTTGCAATCAGAATGCTTCCATCATAAGAAAAATCAATATAAGTAACAATTCCTCCTGTTCCTACGGTATTTACTGTTCTAAAAACGAAATCTGAACTTGATGTACTTTTTTGGGTAAGTCTCACATCAAATGATTGGGTAAAGCTATTGTATGTTAATGGTGTAGTGAAGGTATAGAAACCACCCATTACAGGACTCTGCTGTGGTCCGTAAGCTGCGTCTGTTGTTATTTTAAAACTGTTTGACCCCTGGCTTGCCATTTCAGCGGATACCAATTGACTTGTCAGATATACTGGCGGTGTAGCTCCATTATTAGTAGTAACCCAGCCCTGCTGCCCGTTAATGTTTCCTGCAGTATATCCCTCACTGGCTTCAAAAGAAATAGTTTGTTGAGCAAAAGATGATATCGAGATCAACGAAATTGCGAAAATGTAAAGTTTCTTCATGATATTTTTTTAGTTTCAAGCAAATATATACGTTTTAAATCTAAAAAGCAAAATATATGAATATTTTACACATATTATAAAATTAACATAATATTTTTAACTAAAAATAATAAAGATATTAAATCCAAGAACAAACAATAATTCCGAAAAATCATCCACAAATACACTAAAACGCTAAAAAGAGCACATGTTTTCAGAGATATGAAATAATTTATCTGATGATCACTTTTTCAGTAAAATTTCTTTCTTCAGTTTTTATATTAACCATATATATTCCTTTGGGTAAGCCTTTTACCTCTATTTTATTATGGCTTATTTCAGTCTTTATCAGCTTACCAGTTTCGTCGTAGAGTTCTATATTTTTTACTTTGGCAGCAGCATTAATATGGATGAAATCCGTTGCAGGATTAGGATAAAGAGATATTTTTTTAATATTTGCATTGGAATCCTGAACACCCATTGTTCCCAGCTCGCTATTAATTTTAATATGATCAATATAAGCTGACCCCAAAGAATTATTATGAACAAAGCGAAGCTGGTTTATATTCAATGAACTTGCTGCTACACCCGTATAGATCAGCAAATCATTAAGATAATACCGGACATCCGTAGCGCTTCCCACTACTTTTAACCGATACCAGGTATTTGACAGCCAGACGGAAGGTGCAATAATAAGGTTCTGTATACCAGATAACATATCCAGAATCTTTACTGACCCGGTTTTTCCAAAATCCACCCTCACGACAAACTGGTCATCAATACTGTTTACAGCCTGAAAACCAAAATCAGACCCGTTGAGTTGTGACATATTGATATCGAATGATACAGAAAAATTATTGTGAGCAAGGGGAACGGACAGATTATAAAAACCTCCGATGATTGGCTCAGCCTGCGTTCCATAAGTATTTTCTTTAACAATTCTCAGAGAACGGCTTCCATCACTTGCTTTATCTAAACTGATAGTTTGATGGGTAACATTTTCCGGTACACCTCCTGTGGGAGTACTGATCCAGCCTGCCTGTCCATTGACATCTCCAACGTTGAACCCCTCAATAGGTTCAAAGGATATGGCTTGTTGGGCGAAAACACAGAATGATGATAGCAAAAATGCAATTGAGTAGTATTTTTTCATAGCAAATCAAGTTTTGTATTAAAAATATAAACTTTCAATGAATAGTGAAATAACTTATTGCAAATAAAAAATTAACCCATTTATTATCAGTGAATTTAATTTTCAAAACCTTGAAAATACTTCGCTAACAATTGATAAAAGAGCAAAAAAATAAGGTATTTCTTTGCAGAAATACCTTATCATATCGTGTTTTCGATTAATTATTTTGAATAATTCTCAAAGAACAACGGAATACTTTCAATCCCTTTATAGAAATTGAACAGTCCGTAATGTTCGTTTGGAGAATGAATCGCATCAGAATCCAACCCAAAGCCCATCAATACAGACTTAGCTCCTAAAACCTGCTCAAACATTGCTGTAATCGGAATACTTCCTCCTCCTCTGTAAGGAAGAACTTCTTTTCCGAATGCTGATTCCATCGCCTGTTTTGCTGCCGCAAATTCTTTGGTATCTGTTGGTAAAACGTAAGGCATACCTCCGTGGTGAGGAGTAACTTTAACTTTTACTGTATCCGGAGCAATCTTTTCAAAATATTTTGTAAACTTCTCCGTAATTTCCTGTGGTGTCTGATAAGGTACCAAACGCATTGAAATTTTAGCAAAAGCTTTTGAAGGAATTACTGTTTTTGCACCTTCTCCTGTATAGCCGCCCCAGATTCCGTTGCAGTCTAAAGTAGGACGAATAGATGTTCTTTCTAAAGTTGTATATCCTTTTTCCCCTTCGATATTACCCAATCCGATTGATTTTTTGAATTCTTCCGGATTGTCTTTCAATTTGTTCATTTCAGCTCTTTCCGCATCTGAAACAGTTTCAACATTGTCGTAGAATCCGTCAATGGTGATATGCCCGTTTTCATCAATCAGATTCGCGATCATTCTTGAAAGAACGTGGATAGGGTTTGGAACTGCTCCGCCGTAAAGGCCTGAGTGTAAGTCTCTGTTCGGGCCTTCCACTTCTACTTCTACGTAGCTTAAACCTCTTAAACCTGTTGTTACAGTCGGCTGTTCGTTACTATAAATGTGAGTATCGGAAATTAAGATACAGTCACAAGCTAATTTCTCTTTATTTTCATTGACCCAGTCGCCTAAGCTTACTGATCCTACTTCTTCTTCTCCTTCTAAGATAAATTTAACATTGCAAGGAAGAGCATTGGTCTTCATCATCGCTTCAAAGGCTTTCAAATGCATGAAGAACTGTCCTTTATCATCAGCAGAACCTCTTGCGAAGATAGCTCCTTCAGGGTGTAATTCAGTTTTTTCAATATAAGGCTCAAAAGGTGGCTTTGTCCATAATTCCAATGGATCTGCCGGCTGAACATCATAGTGTCCGTATACCAAAACTGTAGGTAAATTTTTATCTAAAATCTTTTCCCCGAAAACAATTGGATATCCCTTTGTGTTGCAAACTTCCACATTATCAGCGCCTGCATTTTTAAGGTGTGCTGCCACTACATCTGCACATTTCAAAACGTCTTTTTTATACGCCGGATCTGCAGAAATAGAAGGAATTCTCAATAACTCAAATAATTCATCCACGAAACGCTGTTTGTTTTCGTTAATGTAATTTAATGTCTCTTGCATTGTAAAAATTTATTTTGTTAAAATTAAAAAAAATGCCCGGCAGGAACAAACAAAAAGAAAGGATTTTCCCAACCTCGTGTTAATGAACCTTATAGTCCTCTTTTTTAATAAAAAAATGCCCTGCAGAAACAGGGCACTTATATATTTTGTACTTCTAATTAGTGTTCAGCTTTTGGCGCTTTATCAGCTTCAGCAGGTTTTGCAGCCGCAGTACTGTCAGCTTTTGGAGCAGCTGCTTCTGGTGTTGCATGAGCCTCTTCTTTATGTTCTGCAGCTCCGGCTTCATGTCCGTGAGCTTCTCCCTGAGGGTCGTCAGAATATCTTTCTACTCCTTCTTCAAGTTTCAAAGTACCTCTGTTTCCTCCTTGTGGAACTTTCTTACAGCTTACCGCTACCGTTGCAATCGCTAAACATATAACTAATTTTTTCATATGTAAAATTATTTTTTTTAAAAGGTAAAATGAAACCGCACTATTTTAACTTATTTGATCTCCAAACAGCAAACGATTTCATGCTTCAATTTTTGATTGCCCAAAAGTAAGAAATCCTGCTTTTTTCGGCAACATTTTTATACTGATTTTAATATTATTTTCCCTTTTTTGGATTGGGTAAAAATAAGATACCGGTCCCCTCCGTCTTTTAAACCATATTTCTTTTTGATTTCTTCAGGTTTTAGAGGGTAATTTTTTGTAATAATATTGAACTGTTCTTTCTTTTTAATGCTTTTAGAATCAACAGATTCCATTTCTAAAATTCTTCCGGGGAAGTTTTCAATTCTTTCGCTGGAAGTATAAAGATGGCTATTGGGATGAAGCTTTTTTAACCCGAATTTCTGAGAGATCAGATTAAAGACTCCAGCCTTCAGAATGGAATGATTGGGGATGTAAATGTATCTTTCTGGTTCAGAATATTCGGATTGCGCAGTTTCTTCTTCCCCAAATGTAAAGCTAAAGACAGATTCATTGCTTTCAAGGTTCACACAATTACAGATGATCTTATCCCTATTTTCGTTGGAAAGAAATACGACAACCTCTTTCACGTCATTTTTCAGAGCAATAATATCCATTCTTGAAATATCCGGCAATACTGAAACAAGGTATTTAAGATCAATCAACGGGGAAAGCTTTATCACCACAAGATCGGATATTGAACATAACTTTTCCTGAATTTCAAGAATATCAGGAGACAGATCTTCCAAAAGAAAAACTTTGTTTTTTTTCTCATCCCTTCTGGCTGGGTCAAGATAAATGACATCAAAGTGTTCCTGATTCTCATTCAGAAAATCTTCAAGCTTAAGATTGATAAATTTCGCCTTACGATGTAAAATGCCCCAGTTATTTTCAACAATCTCTAAAAGCTCTGTATTCTGCTCTATTAAAGTGACATTCTCAAAATTTTGAGACAGATAAAAGGCATCAATCCCAAAACCGCTTGTAAGGTCAATAAATGTTTTCCCTTTTAGTATTTCAGATTTATAAAGCGCTGTTTTTTCTGATGAAGACTGTTCAAGATTAAGCTGTGGTGGGAAGAGAATACCCTCTTTTAAGAGAAACGGAAATTTTCTCTCTGCCACCTGTTTTCCTTTGATCTGTTGTACAATTTCATGCATGGAAACCTCAGGAAAAGGGGATTTTTTTAGTAATAATGAGTGCAGATCTGTTTTTAGATTTGCATTGATATAGTTTTGAACGTCTTTGTTTAACAGTTTATTTCCCACAGATTCTGCCACTTCTTATATTGATGTGTTTAAAATACTTCGACTCCGCTCAGCATGACAATGCTAATGCTAAATGCCTAATTTACTATTGAGAGATTAAGACAGTATAATTAACCGTGTCATACTAAGCGGAGTCAAAGTATTACTATCTTAAAATTATCTTTTATAAAAAATATAGTCAGTCAATACCGGTGTTATACCTTTCTGTTTAAGCAAAGAATTGATTTGCCCTCTATGATAGGTAGAATGATTTACTGCATGAAAAAGCATTTCAAAAATGGTATTTTCAAACTTTGTTCCTCTTGAATTCTGATATTCTATCTTTGTGTCCACATCAAAATTGTTAATAATATCAATGCTTTTAAGAAAGTTCTTGTGATTGGTTTCTACCAAAGATTCAAAGGGATTGATCTGCCATACTTCAAAGGTTTTCTCCCCCAATATCCGGGCATTCCAGATCTGTTGTGCATTAAGAGTATGATTAATGAGATTGATTGTTTTATCATCTACAAGTTCTCTGTTTTCAGAGATTACTTTAATCATCTCAATATTGAAATGATAGGTGTATTCAAATAAATCTATCAGTTTTTCTTTCATTACTCAAACATTTCAGCCCAACGAACGGCTTTTATTTCTTTTTCATTGTAAAGATCTCCAATAGACTTTTTAACGTCTAATTTAGGGTACAAATTCACTCCGATCAGCTTTATTTTCCCTTCTTCAATCCATTGCTGTTCTTGAATCGCGTGATCATAGATCTTTTTCTGAATAACTCCCTGTTTCAACAATTCAAGATATCCTCCAGCTTCTTCAATCTCAACAAATAAATCCCATGCTTTTTCAGCAAACTGCTGGGTAATATCTTCCACATAATAACTTCCGTTGGAAGCATCTTCAAATACGTTGATAATACTTTCGTAAGCCAGAACAATCTGCTGTTTGAATGAGATCTCTTCCGAGTTATCTGTACTTCTGTCAACAAGATAATTGTTAGAGAAAACAGCATCTGCCCCGCCAATCATTGCAGAAGCAAGCTCTAGTGTAGAACGGATAAGGTTATTTTCGTTGTCAGCAACTGCTTTATTTCGCAGCGAAGTCTCGGCAAAGATGTAAGGAACTTCGTCCAGTCCGTATTCTTTGGAAAGCTGATTAAAAATGATTTTAAAAGCTCTCAGTTTAGCCATTTCAAAGAAATAACTACCTCCTACGGCTATTCTGAAAATTAGTTTACTTAAAACTTCAGCACCATAAGCTTCCACTAATTCCTTAGCTTTTGCAAGGGCAATTCCAAGCTGTTGATAGATAGCAGCACCTGCATTCTGATGGAGTGAGATATCTACACAAATATTTCTTTTAAATTCTTTGGCCAGCAATTCTTTTACCAGCTGATCATCAATAGTTCCTTCTTTTTCATTAAAGACATCAATCAGCGAAAAATACTGATCTTCTTCTTTAGGGCTGATATGCCCTGCAAGATCTTTATTATTTACAAAAAGAGTTTTCTGATCAAGGTTTTCTACATTCTGATCTAAAATAAATGCAAATACTTCTTCTTCCAGACTTTCATGATATCTCGCTACCAAATGGGTGCTTTCTTCAACTCTTGGCAGGTTGACCAGAGGTTTCTGAACCTCTGTGTAAAAAGGCTTCACCTCTATTCCTTCCAGATTTTGTTTCTCTAGAACAAGGTAAATATCCTCTGTTTTAAGCTGTTTTTTAACTAGATTTTCCCAGTTTGAAAGTATATCTGTATTTGACATTAGTTTTTTATTTGTGAATGGTCAATGGTGAATTCTGCTTCTCAAGTGAATTTTAATTTTAAAAATTCTTTTCATCATTAACGTCATTCTATTCAACTTTTATTACTTTTTAGCTACTTTTGTGCTGTCTACTACCAGAATAAAGATCTCTTCATTCGGTTTTTTCATAAAATAATTTTCTCTCGCATACTTTTCTTTTTCTGACTTGTTATTCATCAGTTTTTTATAAAAAGCATCGTTTTTCTCGTATTCTTTTTTGTAATAATCCAGCTGATCTTCATATTTATGAATCTCACCATTCAGTTCATTAATAACAAGAAATGAGGTTTTATCGAAAAAAATCATCCATACCAAAAACAGACAGATCGTAATGGTATACTTATTCAAAACATATTTCTGGATAAGTTTGAATGTTTCAGATTTCGGCTGAATGTCTTTGATAAGGTTGTTTTCTTCCATTTTTTAATGTTTTTTCAACGAATTTTTAATAACGGTAGTTAAAAAATCAATCGCTACGGAATTCTGTTTCATATTAGGGATAATAAGATCCGCATCATTTTTAGACGGCTCAATAAATTCCTGGTGCATTGGTTTCAATGTGGTCTGATAACGGTGCAATACTTCGCTCAGATCTCTTCCTCTTTCCTGAGTATCTCTTCTGATCCTCCTGATAAGCCTTTCGTCAGAATCTGCATGAACAAATACTTTCAGATCAAATTCTTTCAGCAATTCTTTGTTGGTTAAAACAAGAATTCCTTCTACTACCAATACGTTTTTAGGTTCTACAGTGACATGATCTCCTGTTCGGGAATGGGTAACAAAGCTATAAATCGGCTGTTCAATAGACTCATTATTTTTTAAAGCTTTTACATGTTTTATCAGTAAGTCAAAGTCTATAGATTTCGGATGGTCATAGTTTAGAGCTTCTCTTTCCGTTAATGTAAGACCCTGGTTGTCGTGATAATAATTATCCTGAGAGAGGATATTCATTCCCTCAATATCAAGCTGCTGAAGTATCTTATCAACAACTGTAGTTTTGCCGGATCCTGTACCACCGGCAATTCCTATTACAAGCATTGTTTTTTTGTTTCTTTATAGTTGGTACAAATATACTATTTTAGATAAAATGTGACAATGTAAGAGTATTGAGAAATTAAAAGATTAAAGCATTTAAATATTAAAATATTTTCGGGAAAGCTGTCAGTCTTTATGATTTATTGTTATTACTCAAATTTACGCTCTTGATTTAATAAAAAAATCCGACAATTACTTTGTCGGATTTTATTTTATACGATTTCGCTTGTTAATTCACGCGAAATTAATTTTTCGTGCATAGGCTTCAAAACGTCCATTGAGCCGGTTTTTACGGTACACTTGCCTTTATAATGAACAAGGATTGTACATTGTTCAGCCTGTTCCAGGGTATGTTTGCATATTTCGATCAGACAATCTATTACATAATCAAAAGTATGAATATCATCGTTATGCAGTACCAGTTTATAAACTTCATCCGTATCATCTAAAACGAGAACTTCTTCTTCGTACTGACGTTTCGGGTTTTCGTAATCTTTTATGCTGTTATAAAAATTCATTCTCATTCTTTTAAACTTCTCCTATTTTGTCTGCCAGATTATCTATAGCATTAGGTTCCTGATAAATCAGTTCCACAAGTTCCACACTCTTGTTATTCATTTTAAGAATTTTGAAGTGATAATCTTCAAGATCAAACTCCTGGTTTTCTTCAGGAATTTCTTCAAGCTCATAAAGAATAAATCCTGCTAGTGAGTTGTACTCGCTTTCTTCGGAAAGAGGAAGTTTTTTAGGAAGGAATTCGTTGATTTCGTCCAAAGGCTGAGTAGCCTGTACCCAATAGGTATTGTCCGCTATTTTATCAACAATTTTTTCTTCATCATCTTCTTCATCCTGAATTTCTCCCACAAGTTCTTCCAGAATATCTTCGAGTGTAATAATTCCTTCTGTTCCACCAAATTCGTCGATAACAATAGCAATATGTTGTTTTTTAAGCTGGAAAGTCTTCAGTAAGTCTGAAACTTTTTTACTTTCCACCACGAAGAAGGCATCACGCATTAAATCTTTAAGGTCTTCATGATCCAGATCCCCTTTTCTCTTCACAAATTCTCTTATAATTTCTTTTGTGTAGAAAATTCCGATCACATTGTCAATGGAATCAATATAAACGGGAATTCGTGAGTAACCGCTGTCCATTATTTTGTTGATAATATCATTGACATCTTCCTCAAAGTCTATGGAAGTAATATTCTGTCTTGGAACCATGATCTGCTTGGCAGAGTGATCTGTAAAATCAAATGCATTTTTAATGATCTCATAGTTCTCTTCTTCAATCTCACCACTGTCTGCACTTTGTTTTACCAGAAGCTGAAGTTCTTCCGTAGAGTGAATTTCCTGTTCGGAAGCGGGATGAATTTTTACGAGTCTTAAGAAACCATTTGACATGGAGTTCATTAACCAGATAAACGGTTTAAAAATCGTATAGAAAACTCTCAACGGAACTGCTGTTGCCATTGTCGTTGATTCAGATTTTCTGATAGCGATTGATTTTGGTATAAGCTCACCAAACACAATATGCATGATGGTAATCAATACAAAACTTGTCACTACCGAAATGGTAGTAATGGTTGTCTGAGTAAGATTAATGCTTAAAGACGTGAAAATATTTTCGACAATATGATGCAGGGCACTTTCTCCTACCCAACCAAGGGCAAGGGATGCCAATGTAATTCCTAATTGTGTAGCGGAAAGATATTCATCAAGATGTTTGATGATATGTTCTGCCTGCTTAGCCATAGAGTTTCCTTCTGCAGCTTTTAACTGAATTTGTGAATAACGAACTTTAACAATTGAAAATTCTGCGGCTACGAAGAAGCCATTTAGTAAAACAAGAAATAAGGCCAGCAAAAGCCTGACTATGTCCGAGTCCATTTAGAGGTTGTATAAATTTTATTAGCTACAAAGATATGTAAAATAAAAATAACCTGCCTGAATCTGGGATTGATTATTTCGATGAAGGAATTTTCTTAAGAAAATATGGCTTGATATAATATAGCTATTTTTAAATAAAAAAAATAATTGGAACAGCTACTCATTTTCTGATAAAAATGGGATTTTTGAATAGTCAATGACTGTTTCAGCCCTTTATAAACACAAAAGCACCGAAATGATCGGTGCTTTTAATTGTATGATAAAATAATTCTTTATGAATTTTTCAAAGCTTCTGCTCCGGAAACAATTTCCAGGATTTCGTTGGTAATTGCAGCCTGTCTTGCTTTGTTGTAGAAGATCACTAGATCATTCTTTAAAGCCTGAGCGTTGTCTGTTGCTTTGTGCATTGCCGTCATTCTCGCTCCGTGCTCAGATGCTACTGAATCTAAGATGGCTTTGAAAACCTGAGTTTTGATAGACTTTGGAATCAAATTGTCCAGGATTTCAGCTCTGTTAGGTTCAAAGATATAATCTGTTTCAACCTGTGGCTCAGTGTTTTCCGGCATTGAGATTGGAAGAAGCTGTTCTGTAGTTACTTCCTGAGTAGCTGCATTCACGAATTTGTTATAGATAACATAAACTTCGTCAAATTTACCTTCTTTGAAGCTTGTCATTACTCCTTCAGTGATATGAGCAACAGCATCAAAGTTCAGATTATCATATACAGTACTTCCGTTAGTATATACCGTACGGCTTTTTCTTACAGCATCATATACTTTTTTACCTACAGGAAGAACTTCAACCTCGTACTGGGCGTTGTTCTGAAACTGAAGGTTAAGCTCTTTTACGATAGAAGAGTTAAAAGCTCCCGCAAGACCTCTGTTTGAAGTAACAGCGATGAATAATACTCTTTTAACCTCTCTTTTCTGAGCATATACAGAAATCTGATCAGGATCAGAGCTAGAATTTACATTCTGGATAAGCTCCTGTAATTTTTCAGAATAAGGTCTTAACATTACGATTGCGTCCTGTGCTTTTTTAAGTTTCGCTGCGGAAACCATCTTCATAGCACGTGTAATCTGCATCGTAGATGAAATTGACGTAATTCTGCCTCGTATTTCTTTTAAGTTTGCCATTAATTTGGGTTCAAAGTTTAAGGTCTAAAGTTTAAGGTTTAAAACACTATATTTCAAACCTTAAACATTGAATTTTTTAGTTGTATTTAGAAGCTAAATCGTTAGCCGCCTGCTTAAGAACACCTGTAATATCGTTATCGATTTTTCCAGCCTTAAGCGCAGCCATCGTATCTGGGTGCTTAGACTTAAGGAACTCGATATATTCGTGTTGGAATTCTTTAATCTTGTTCAATGGAACGTTTCTCATTAAGTTTTCTGTTCCGGCGTATACGATCGCTACCTGACTTTCTACAGGAAGTGGTGCGTTTACCGGTTGCTTAAGGATTTCTACGTTTCTTTCTCCTTTAGAGATTACTGCTAAAGTAGAAGCATCAAGGTCAGAACCGAATTTAGCAAACGCTTCTAGTTCTTTATATTGAGCCTGGTCAAGCTTCAATGTACCAGATACTTTCTTCATTGATTTAATCTGAGCATTACCTCCTACCCTTGATACAGAGATACCTACGTTGATTGCAGGACGAACCCCTGAGTTGAATAGATCAGACTCCAAGAAGATCTGTCCGTCAGTAATAGAGATTACGTTTGTAGGGATATATGCAGAAACGTCACCAGCCTGAGTTTCGATAATTGGAAGGGCTGTTAATGAACCACCACCTTTTACAATTGGCTTAAGAGATTCTGGCAAATCGTTCATTTGCTTAGCAATTTCGTCATCAGCGATTACTTTTGCAGCTCTTTCCAATAGTCTTGAGTGAAGGTAGAAAACGTCTCCAGGGTAAGCTTCACGGCCCGGTGGTCTTCTCAATAGTAGAGAAAGCTCACGGTAAGCAACAGCTTGTTTAGATAAATCATCATAAACGATAAGTGCCGGTCTACCAGTGTCTCTGAAGAACTCACCGATAGAAGCTCCTGCCATTGCAGAGTATACCTGCATTGGAACCGGATCTGATGCGTTAGCTGCAACGATTACCGTATAAGCTAAAGCTCCTTTATCAGAAAGTGTTTTAACGATTTGTGCTACAGTAGAAGCTTTCTGACCGATAGCAACATATATACAATATACTGGTTTACCAGCATCAAAGAATTCTTTTTGGTTGATGATCGTATCGATAGCAACAGTAGTTTTACCTGTTTGTCTGTCACCAATGATAAGCTCTCTCTGACCTCTTCCTACAGGGATCATCGCATCAATTGCCACGATACCAGACTGTAAAGGCTCAGTTACCGGCTGTCTGAAGATAACTCCAGGAGCCTTTCTTTCCAATGGCATTTCGTATAAATCCCCAGTAATAGGACCTTTACCATCGATTGGGTTACCAAGAGTATCTACTACTCTTCCTAACATACCTTCTCCTACTTTGATAGAAGAGATTCTGTTTGTTCTTCTTACTGTATCACCTTCTTTTACTAATTTACTTTCACCAAGTAGAGCAACTCCCACGTTGTCTTCTTCAAGGTTAAGTACAATACCTTCTACATCACTAGAAAATTTCACCAACTCTCCGTATTGTACGTTTTCTAACCCGTATACACGAGCAATACCATCACCGATGGTTAAAACTGTACCTACTTCCTCAACGTTGGATTGAGTATCGAAGTTGGCCAATTGCTGTTTTAAGATCGCAGATACTTCTGCCGGATTTATTTCTGCCATTGTATGGTTGTTTTTCTTAATTTAATTGGAAATCTTTTTTAACTTGGTTCAATTTTGTCTTCACAGATGCATCTATCTGCTGGTCACCTACTCTCAGAACATATCCTCCAAGAATTTCAGGCTTCACATTTACTTTCAGATCAAAGTTTGAATCAGCATTTACAAGATTGGTAGATCTTAAAATCTGGTCAAGGTTTTCTTTTGAAAGCGGAGTTGCTGTTGTAAGTGTCACTCTCTGTATACCACTAAGGTCTTCAACTTTGTTGATGAATTCCTGAGCGATATTTTTCAATTGGTTTTCACGTCCGTGCTTAATAACCAACCTGATCAGGTTCTGAGAAGAAACAGATAAACCTTTGAAAATTTCGTTTGCTACTTCTATTTTCTTTTTAGAATCGATATAAGGAGTCATGAAAAATTTATTTAAGTCCGCAGACTCTTTCATGATCTTTACTACATCTTTCATTTCAGAAAATACAGTAGCCGTTTGACCTGATTCGTTGGTGAAGTCAAGTAAACCTTGTGCGTATCTTTTAGCTACTTTAGATGTAAGCATTCTTAGTTAAGGTTTGATTTGTTTAAATAATTTTGAACTAATTCGTTTTGAGCTTCGCTATTGTCCAGCTTTTGCTTCAAGATAGACTCAGCAATGTTTACAGATAAAGTACCGATTTGAGTTTTGATGTCTGCCATTGCAGCATTTTTCTCAGCGTTGATAGTCTGTTTAGCAGCTTCGATCATTTTGTCTCCTTCAGCTTTAGCAACATCTTTAGCTTCCCCTACGATTCTGTCTTTAATCTCTCTGGCTTCTTTAAGGATCGCATCTCTTTCGATTTTAGCTTCACGAATGATTCTTTCGTTATCCTCTTTTAAAGTTTCCATTTCTTTTCTAGCTAATTTAGCTTGATTAAGAGCGTCAACAATAGATGTTTCTCTGTCATTGATAGACTTTAAAATAGGTTTCCAAGCGAATTTACCTAACAAAAATAATAATGCTAGAAAAATAACAGACTGGATAATAAATAATCCTGATGAAAACTGATGAATTAATTCCATTATATAAATGTATAAATAATTATTACTTTTTTTAAAGAACCATTACCTGTAACCAACCGTCACAGATAATGGTCTGATTTTAATTAGTTTACTGCAAATAGAGCAGCAAACGCAACACCTTCTACAAGTGCAGCTGCGATAAGCATAGCTGTTTGGATTTTTCCAGATTGCTCAGGTTGTCTAGCGATAGCTTCAAGAGCAGCAGCTCCGATTTTACCAAGACCGATACCTACACCTAGTACTACGATACCAGCACCTACAATTTTAGGGATTTCCATAATATATAATTTTAAAAAATTTGTTTTACTTTAATTTATAATTTCAATTAGTGAGCTGCATGATGTTCGTGCTCGTGCTCTTCTACTGCCATTCCAATGAACAGCGCAGATAACATAGTAAAGATATAAGCCTGCAGGAATGCTACCAGTACTTCCAGTAAATAAATTACTAATGTTAAGAATGGGAATGCAACACCTGCGATAAAATTCTTGAATACGTAAATCAATCCGATCAAACTCATTACTACGATGTGTCCTGCTGTCATGTTAGCGAAAAGTCGGATCATCAATGCGAATGGCTTAGTGATTGTTCCTAATAATTCGATTGGAAGCATGATCAACTTCATCGGAACCGGTACTCCTGGCATCCAGAAGATATGTTTCCAGTAATCTTTGTTCGCTGAGAATGTCGTAATCAAATACGTAAGAATAGCCAGGAAGAATGTCATTGTAATATTACCTGTAACATTAATTCCGAAAGGCATTAATCCAAGAACGTTAAGGAAAAGAATAAAGAAAAACACTGTTAATAAATACCCCATGAATCTCTTATACTTATGTCCGATATTAGGAATAGCAACTTCGTCTCTTACAAAGATAATTAATGGTTCTAAGAATCTTGCTGCTCCTGTAGGAACTGCTGACTTCTTATAAGATTTAGCCATTCCAACAAATAACACAAACATAAAGATTGACACTAATAAAATAATCAATACACTTTTTGTAATAGAAAGATCTAAAGGTTTCACGTTAGTTGGATGACCGTCTTCACCAAGTGTTAAAGTTCCAGCTGCATCAGTCTTATAGATTTTCTCATGGTGCAACACATAAAAAGAACCATCCACTTCAGTAGGCTCACCATGCATAAACCCTTCTTTGTTACTCATGAAAGAGTGAAAACCGTTATCATAGATAATAACAGGAAGAGGGAAACCGATGTGGTGACCATCTTTATCAACCATCAATGTGAAATCATGTGCATCTAATAAGTGATGATCGATGAACTCCTTGTTTTCTTTGCTTACTTTGTCTTTCTCTGAAAGCTCTTGAGCAGGAGCTGCCCCAGCAGTAGCTTCACCATGCTGTGCAGACACTAAGTTTAATACAAAAATACTGTAGAATAAAACTGCGAATTTCTTAAACATTGATAGGTTTTTTTCGTTGTGCAAAAATATGATATTTTTTCTAGTTTCAATAAATAATTTTACTGTTTTTTATCATGATTAATCAGCTTGATTGCATAGTACGTAAGCAGTGCTGTCAGGACAAAATAAGGCATGATAAAATGGAATTTGTAGCCAGGAATCACTTCAAAGTTCAGTTTTTTTCTGATTAAGTACATCAAACCGAATTTTAAAAGGATCAAACCAATAACAGACAATCCTAAAAATTCCGGTGCTACTCTATTGATTAAGATAATAAGGGTGATCATCATCATAAACATGACACTTAAAAAAAGGTAAAATTTAATGATCACTATCTCATCCAGGTGAAAAACAAATTTCCATAGGGAAAAATGCACCAGGAAGGTCAGAAAGAATAAAACGACAACAAGAATATTGGGATTAATTTTCATTCTATATTTTAATTGATCGCAAAAATAGACTTTTTCTATCGTATTATACTATGATTTGATATTTATCATTTTTTCTTCTTTGTAATAATATTACGTATATATATAATATTACGTGTTCAAACACTTTGGATATCCTAAAAATTCCTTATTTTTGCAAACCTATAATTTACAATAAATATGTTTAATAGTTTACAGGATAAATTAGACAAGGCATTACACAATATTTCCGGAAGAGGAAAAATTACTGAAATCAATGTGGCGGAAACCGTAAAGGAGATCCGTAGAGCATTGGTAGATGCCGACGTTAACTATAAAGTTGCGAAAGATCTTACAAAGAGAGTTCAGGATAAAGCATTAGGAGAAAACGTTCTTACTTCCCTTACTCCGGGACAGCTGATGACGAAAATTGTTCATGATGAACTGGTAGACCTAATGGGAGGTTCTCAGGAAGGAATCAATCTTTCAGGAAAACCTACTGTAATCCTTATTGCCGGTCTTCAGGGATCTGGTAAGACGACTTTCTCAGGAAAGCTTGCTAATTATTTACAGACAAAAAGAAATAAAAAACCATTATTGGTAGCATGTGACGTATATCGTCCTGCAGCAATTGACCAGCTGAAAGTATTGGGTGGACAGATCAAAGTTCCTGTTTATACCGAAGAAGGCGCTACCAATCCATCTACTATTGCTGAAAACGCTATCAATTTCGCAAAATCAAAAGGTCATGATGTTGTGATCGTGGATACAGCAGGTCGTTTAGCTATTGATGAGCAGATGATGAACGAGATCAAATCCGTACATTATTTCATCAAACCTCAGGAGACTCTTTTCGTAGTAGACTCCATGACAGGTCAGGATGCTGTGAATACAGCAAAGGCATTCAACGATGCTTTGAACTTTGACGGAGTTGTTTTAACGAAACTAGATGGTGATACTCGTGGTGGAGCGGCTTTAACGATCCGTTCTGTTGTTGAAAAACCAATCAAGTTTATCTCTACAGGAGAAAAAATGGAAGCTTTGGATCTTTTCTATCCGGAAAGAATGGCAGACAGAATCCTGGGAATGGGAGACGTTGTTTCCTTAGTAGAAAGAGCTCAGGAGCAGTTTGACGAAGAAGAAGCTAAAAAACTTCATAAAAAAATTGCTAAAAACGAGTTCGGTTTTGACGATTTCCTTAAGCAGATCAATCAAATCAAGAAAATGGGTAACATGAAGGATTTGATGGGAATGATTCCTGGAGTTGGAAAAGCGATTAAAGACGTAGAAATCAGTGATGATGCATTCAAGCATATTGAAGCCATCATCTACTCTATGACTCCTGAAGAAAGAAGAAGACCTTCTATCATCAATACACAGAGAAAAGGAAGAATTGCTAAAGGTTCCGGAAGAAAAATCGAAGATGTGAACCAATTGATGAAACAGTTCGATCAGATGGGTAAAATGATGAAGATGATGCAGGGACCTCAAGGAAAGCAAATGATGCAGATGATGAGCAAAATGCCGAATATGCCTGGAATGGGTGGAATGTTTGGAAAATAAGAAAATCAAAAATCATTCATAAAAAAACTCTCAGAATTTCTGAGAGTTTTTTGTTTTTATATTGGGATCTGTTTATTTAAACTTGTATCCTACGCCTAACTGGAAGAAATTCATTTTTAAAGTTTCACCATCCACTGGATTTTTGATCATATTGGTAAGACCGAAACTATAACGTGCATCCACAAATAATCCTTTATAAATTGCGTAATCTGCTCCTAAGAACAAACCAAAGTCTGTAGACTTCAACGTATCATTCAAATATCTTTCTACATAACGCTCTCCTTCTCTGATTCCTGAAGGATCTACCATACCTGCATTTGGGCCGCTCATTTCAAATTTCACCTTGTTACTGGTCTTAAAACTCACGTATGGACCTGCATAAATTCCTAATTCAGGGGTTGCATAATATCTTGCAGACACAGGAATTACAATTCTGTTAAGGTTCATTTTTTCAGTTACGGTAATACCCGGCATTGAAACCTCTGCTTTTCCTCCAAGGTTAGCATATTCTACCTCTCCCTGAATGGCAAATTTGTTGTTGAATTTATGCTCAACCAAACCTCCGATATAAAAGCCTGACTTGGATTTCAAACCTCCTTCTATTCCTCCCATTTCAAAATCATTTTCATTGGAATTCAGTTTTGATAAGGCATAACCAGCCTTTACCCCGAATGTCGTCTGCGCATTTAAGCCTGTAAATAAAGCAATCGCTGATGCTAATAAGATTTTTTTCATGATTATTATTAATTAGTTTTATAGTAAAGAAGCCCTAAGACATCTATCTCAGGGCTAATATATCTATTTTATTTATTATTTTGCAAATACATATTTAACTCCAAAAGTCACGGAAGTCAAACTGATTCCAAATTTGTAATCATCAGTTCTTTTTGCCCCGTCAATATCTCTTTTGTGAGTATTGTACCCGAATTCTCCTATTGTAGCTTCAATTGACCAGTTCTTAGTCAGGAAATAGTCCAGACCTGGTTTAATATTGACTCCAATATTGGTATAGTTATTTTCGCTGTTCAAGGCAGCTGTAAGTAAAGGGTCTGCATCGTTAATATTACTTTTTGCATTCATTTTTTCCTTACCAAACTCCAATGGAACCTGTAACTGTCCGAAGATGTATAATTTATCAGACAAAGTCCAGTATTTTCTCACGAATGGAGCTACCACAAAAGCATTATCTGTATATTTAACTTCAAATGCATTACTTATGGCAGGATTTCCCAATTTGTATTTTGTAACAGCACTTTTATAGCCTATACCAAGTCCCACGGCTAGATTATTAGTAACGAAATAGCCTGCTGTAGGAAGGATTCTTATCACATCATCCTTTCTATTCGTTTCAAATTCGTTTTTCTCATTGTGATAATATCCTACCTGACCTGAAAGATAAGAAGTTCCTTTTGCAATCTGTGCATTAGATAAACCGAAAAGCGCCACAGCACCCATCAATACGATTTTTTTCATGATTATTATATTAGTTTTGTATAGCAAAAAAGCCCTAAGAGTTTCTCAGGGCTTTCTTGCTATATGCTTTGTTTATTATTTTGCAAATACATATTTAACTCCGAAAGTTACAGAAGATAAATTCAATCCGAAGTTGTAGTTGTTTGTAGCATCACCATCTTTTGGCTTGTAGTTGCTATAACCGAACTCACCGATAGTAGCTTCGATAGACCAGTTTTTGTTTAAGAAATAATCTAAACCTGGTTTAACAGTTACACCGATTTGAGTGTATTTATCTTCATTAGAAGTAGAGTTAGAAATTGTAGTGTTTCCAGCTGTAGTTACAGAGCTTTTCTCAGTTTCAGTTTTTCCAAACTGCATTGGAACTGCTAATTGTCCGAAGATATACAACTTGTCAGACAAAGTCCAGTATTTTCTTACGAATGGAGCAACAACGAAAGCTGGTTGCTTAATTACATTTTCGCTTACAGTTGTAGCGTTTCCCATAGTTGTAGTCGTAGTAGCTGTAGTTTTTTCAGTTTGGTATCCTACACCTAATCCGATTGCTAAGTTAGTGTTAACGAAATATCCAACTGTAGGTAATACGTTGAAGTTTTCAGTTTTAAGGTTACCGTTGTTAGTTTCTACTTGAGAATAACCAACAGATCCTGATAAATATGTAGTTCCTTTAGCAATCTGAGCGTTTGACAAACCGAAAAGTGCAACAGCACCCGCTAATAATATTTTTTTCATTTTAAAAAATTTTAATACTTTCTGAGGGCAAATTTACAGTGGTCACCACTAATATTAAAATTTGTTAATGTGATTAATATCATTGTTAAAATTTAGGGTTTTGTAAAAATAAATCATAGTTAAGAGATGTTATTGAGTTTTTCACAATATTATGAATAAAAAAATTATTTTTTTTCAACAACACTCAAATATATTTACTTTTTTAAATTTTCTGATTTTTTCTAAAACCTCAGGAATCCTGGAAAAATGATAAAATTAATTAACCTAAATTACTAATTTTAAAGTTATTAACTCTTAAAATTTAAACAATTGTTTATTATTTAAGACTATTTTCACATATTTCTAATCGTTATACATCCACTCTATTAAAAATTTCTGATCAGAAATCCGTATAGTCTATATATAAGTAATCAAAAAACTCCGGCCAAAGGCCGGAGTTTTCATATGCAATTGCTTTTTCTTATTTCAAGAAGAAATTATAACCAATGTTAACAGCTCCTACATTCCAGCTATAGCTTCCCCATCCCGGTAGGTCACGCTTATTGCTGATAGATTGGTAACCGATGTACAACTCCCCTTTAGACATTTGATATCCAAATTTAGGCTGTGCATAGAAACCGCCATCTACTCCATCCTTTGTAGAAATACCATATCCAAGATCTAACCCTACAAAGATTGGAGCTCCTTTAAATCTATATTTCCCGGAAACAGCTACAGGAACAAATCCGAAATCATCAAAGTGATCTTTTCCGAAGAAATGAGAATATCCTGTGGTTACCCCAAGGTCAAGACCTTTAGCAATATTCCACATATAAGCTGCATCTACTCCTAATGTAAACGAAGATACATCACTTGCATCTGATACGGGAACACCAATATGTCCACCGATTTTAAAACCTTCCTGCGCCTGAGCAGCACCTCCTAAAAGTGCAAAAGCACCTAGTAATAATAGTTTTTTCATTTTTTTAGTAGCTTTGAATTACTGTGCAAAAGTACTAATTATTTTTATCATCAGAATAAACTGCCCTATAACAGGAAAAGCAGAACAAAATTTGTCCTGCTTTATATTATTAATTGGTTCTAAAATTTCAGAATTAGTTTCCTCCGAATTTGAAACCTACACCCACCTGAGCAAAGCTGTTTTTTACAGATCCTCCGCTGTTGTCATTGGATAGGTTGGATACTCCTAAACTGTATCTTGCATCAAAGAAAAGTCCGTTTTCCAGCATATATTCAACACCTAAGAACGGAGCAAGGTTCAATGATTTGATATCTTTTTTAATATCTACATCACCGCCTTCACCTTCCATTTCTACATCAAGGAAATCTGAACCGATGACAGTCTTTTGTTTAGCGGTAAGAATGATCCCTACGTTAACACCTGCAGCTACAGAGAAACCTTCTGTAATAAAGTATTTTGCAGAAACAGGAACTAAAAGAGTCCCGAAAGTTACTTTAGTAGACTCCCCAAAATACATTCCTCCAGCGTTTACTCCGTCAATCTTTTCTTTAGCTCCAAGCGGTGAATACAAAACCTCTCCCTGAACAGCAAAGTTATCATTGAATTTGTACTCAGCCATTCCACCGATATAGAAGGTATATTTAGGAGACATTTTTCTTCCGTCAAGATCATCTTGCTTATCGTCTAGTTTAATAGTAGACATTGCGAAACCGGCTTTTGGACCAAATCGAAATTCCTGTGCGTTGGCACAAATTCCCATAGCAGCGACCGCTGCAACAAGTAAAAGTTTTTTCATGTTTAGTTAGTTTTACATTTAAGGTGTGCAAAACTAACTATTTTTTTCAAATTAACAAATTTTAACCAACTTATTTAAGGTTAATAAAAGGTTAATGGAAACTTTTACTCATTTTTATTAGTCGTTTCTTAGTCTTTTCTCTTCGTCGTTATAAGCAAGGATAATCTTTCTTACTACAGGGTGTCTTACCACATCTTCTTCTGTAAGATGTACAAATCCGATTTCTTTTACCCCATTTAAAATTCTCATGGCCTCTTTCAATCCGGATTGTTGATTTTTCGGAAGGTCAATCTGGCTTGGATCTCCTGTGATAATGAACTTGGCATTCATTCCCATTCTGGTAAGGAACATTTTCATCTGAGCATGGGTGGTGTTCTGTGCTTCATCAAGAATCACAAAAGCATCATCCAGTGTACGCCCTCTCATGAAGGCCAATGGTGCCACTTCAATTACTTTCTTCTCCATGAAACCTTCCAGTTTCTCATGCGGAATCATATCACGAAGCGCATCATACAAAGGTTGTAAATATGGATCCAGCTTTTCTTTAAGATCACCTGGAAGAAATCCCAGACTCTCCCCTGCTTCTACAGCCGGTCTTGTCAGGATAATTCTTTTTACTTCTTTATCTCTCAAAGCTCTTGCTGCCAACGCAACGCTGGTATATGTTTTTCCTGTACCTGCAGGTCCAATGGCGAAAACCATGTCCTTTTTCTCCGTTTCCTTTACAAGCTTTTTAAGATTGGTCGTCTTAGCTTTAATAACTTTTCCGTTGACTCCTTTTACAATGATATCCTGATCGAATACCAGTTGCTTCTCATTTTCGTCTTTAATATTCAATATATTTTCAACATCTTTCAGCCCTATTGAATTGTTTTTGGAGATAAAACTGACAATATCATCCAGTTTTTGTTTCAGTATGTCTAAAGCTTCCTGATTTCCCATGGCAAAGATAAAATGATCTCTTCCTGTAATTTTAATGGTTGGAAAGCTTGATTTTATTAAGTTGAAATATTGGTTATTAACTCCATAGAAGATTTTCGCATCGATATCTTCCAAATCATATGTTAATTCAAACATGCAGTATTTTTATTTTTAGATTTTAAAATTAAAGCTTTTTTTCAAATTTATATCAAATTCTTTTCAACAATCTTTCGGGCTTTCTTTTTATTTTAAATAACTTTGCAATACTACACTATTCTATAAATTGCTCATGTCAATTATTACCCTTACTTCGGATTTCGGAAATTTAGATTACAGAGTTGCTGCTGTGAAAGGCAAAATTCTGTCTCTAAACCCTGAGGTTAATATTATTGATATCACCCACGAAATCCAGGCATTCAATCTTATACAGACTTCATATATTGTAAGAAATGCTTATAAATATTTTCCCAAAGGAAGCATTCACATTCTTTCTGTAGACAGTTTTTACAGCAAATCAAGAAAGAATATCCTCTATAAAGCGGACGGATCTTACTTCCTGGCGGCAGACAACGGCCTTTTGAGCCTTATATTTTTTGATATTAAACCGGAAGCCATCTACGAACTTACGCTGAACAATCGTTTTGATGACGTTATCAACTTTACTTCTACAGACATTTTTGTTCCTGCAGCAGTGCATCTTGCCAATGGCGGACTTCCTGAAGTCATAGGAAGGAAAATAAGCACCGCAAAACAACTTATGTTTCCACGAGCGGTTTATAATGAATCGGAAGGGATGATTATTGGTGAAGTGACTTATATTGATAATTTCGGAAATATAATATCAAATATCAATAAAGATTTTTTTGAGAACATCAGTAAAGGTTACAACAGTTTTACCATAAAATTCAGAAATTTAAGCCTTTCAAGAATATTTTCAAGCCATACAGAAGTTGTTTCAGACTGGAAAAGGGAGACCGAATTCCACGGACAGTCTGCGGCTATCTTCAATGATAGTCAGTTATTGGAGCTTACCATCTACAAAGGAAGCAAGAAAAACGGCGCTAAAAGCCTGTTTGGACTGAATGTGGGAGAAAATATTTATATTGAATTCAGCTAAGATTATATATTTCTTAAAAAAACCGATTTTTTTTATATATTTGTCAAAATCTAAAAATCAAAAATGGCAGAATACAAATTATTGCTTCCTTCCATGGGAGAAGGGGTTATGGAAGCGACAATTATCACTTGGTTATTCAATGAAGGTGATAACGTAAAGGAGGATGACTCCGTAGTAGAAATTGCAACAGATAAAGTAGATTCAGACGTACCGACACCAGTTTCGGGGAAAATTGTAAAAATTTTAAAGCAAAAAGATGAAGTTGCAAAAGTAGGTGAAGCCATTGCTATTTTAGAAATTGAAGGAGAAGGCGCAGCTTCAGAAGAAGTAAAAACTGAAACTCCGGCGGCTACTCCGGATGCTGAAACTTTAAAAACGATTGAAGAGCCTCTACAAACAGTAGCTGCTTCAAACGTAGAATTCTCAGGAGATCTTTATCTGTCTCCACTTGTAAAATCTATCGCACAACAGGAAAATATTTCTGAAACTGAACTGAAATCTATCAAAGGAAGCGGTTTAGAAGGAAGAATTACCAAAGAAGATATATTAGCATATGTTGCTAACAGAGGAAGCAAGCCAGCTCAGCAGGCTGCTCCGGTACAGATAGCTTCAGCTCCACAACCGGCAGTATCAGCTCCGGCAGCTACTATTCCGGTAAGTGCAGGTGATGAGATCATTCCAATGGACAGAATGAGAAAGATCATTGCTGAAAACATGGTGAAAGCAAAACAAATTGCTCCACACGTTACTTCTTTCATTGAAACAGACGTTACCAACGTTGTAAAATGGAGAAATAAAAACAAAGCTGTATTCGAAAAACGTGAAGGTGAAAAATTGACTTTCATGCCTATTTTCGTAAAAGCTGTAGTGAAGGCAATCCAGGATTTCCCAATGATCAATGTTTCTGTAAATGGTGAAAACATCATCAAAAAGAAAAACATCAACATCGGTATGGCTACTGCCCTTCCGGATGGAAACCTTATCGTTCCAGTTATCAAAAATGCAGATCAGTTATCACTTTCAGGACTTGCAAAAGCAATCAATGACTTAGCTTACAGAGCAAGAAACAAGAAATTGAGACCAGAGGATACTCAAGGGGCAACTTATACAATTTCTAACGTAGGAAGCTTCGGAAACCTTATGGGTACACCGATCATTCCTCAGCCTCAGGTAGCTATTTTAGCCATCGGAGCAATCGTTAAGAAGCCTGCAGTTCTTGAAACAGCTGACGGAGATGTAATTGCGATCAGAAACTTAATGTTCATGTCTCACTCTTATGACCACAGAGTGGTAGACGGTTCCCTAGGAGGAATGATGCTTAAGCATGTTCACGACTACCTTGAAAACTGGGATCTGAACACAGAAATATAAGTAATAAAATAATCAGTAATAAGTAATTTTACTTATTGTTGATCACATAAAATGAAAACCTTCGGTTAAATTCGAAGGTTTTTTGTTTTTTTACTACTTAAGCTTAACAACGTCCTAAACACTAAATATCTCATTGAATAAATACCAAATATTCAACAAAATTAATAATTACCTATCAAATCATCAATTGTTTAAATATTTATATACTGTACTAACTTTTTTGGAAATTAGATTGATTAGCATTATTTTTAAACAAAATATTATTGAGAAAAATGGATCCGGATTACAGGAAATATGATGTCACAAGGTTTTTTGATTTCACAGAACAGGATGAAAAACTCATTACTGAAATCTATGATCTGCTTTCTCTATCGTACGATACTACTGTCATTGATGTCAAAGAGTCCCCATATGAAAAGTTCAGCTCTTTTGATATGTATCCGTTATTTATTCCACGTATCTGTTACCTGGTGAAGGATATGAATAACAGCAATAACTCTTTCTATCTTTTTATCGTCAGTAAAGTGGGAATAAATTCCAAAGGCGGACGTTTAGATCGTAAATATGACACTATCCAGCTTTGGGGATTAAAAAAACTTGAAGAAGATTTTGGGTATATTTCCATTAATAAAAAGAAGCTAATGGATAAGATTGCAGGAATCTTCAACAGTTTCTCTATTAATTTTAAAGATCCTGACTTTAAAGATTTTTATGTCGTGGGAAGTGATTCGTTTAAAACCATGAGCTTTTTAACCCAAAAAAGAAAAGAAACAATAAAAAGCTTCTCTGATGAAGGCTTTAAGCTTGAAGTCAGAAACAGCATTTTAAGTTTTGGTATACCTGATATTCTTACGGTTGAAAATGCTGAAATCACCTCAAAGTTTTTAAACGAAATATAATTTCCAAAATTTACCGTAATTTCATCCCTCAAAACCTGCAGATGCTGAAAATTTTTACCCTCATAAAAAGATCCCTCAAAAATTCTTTCGACAATATCCGGAATGAACAGCTTAAGCATAATCTGCTTCAGGCCATTCCCTTTTGGATAGGATCTGTCATAACAGGCTTTTTTGCTGTGATGTACGCACAGGTATTTGCATGGGGCGAACATCTGATGAATTTCATTTTCGACTGGCACGCATGGATGATCTTTATTATTGCACCTGTTGGATTTGTACTTTCCTGGTGGCTGGTGAAAGAATTTGCTCCCAATGCCAAAGGAAGTGGTATTCCGCAAGTGATGGCAGCTGTAGAACTGGCTAACCCGAAAGAACATAGGAAAATCCGGAATCTTTTAAGTATTAAGATTATTTTTTTCAAAATACTTTCTTCTGTTGTTCTGGTCATCGGAGGAGGCGCTGTAGGACGTGAAGGCCCTACCATTCAGATTGCCGGCTCTGTTTTCAGAAAAGTGAATGAATATCTTCCCGAATGGTGGCCAAAGATTTCCAAAAAAAATATGATTATGACGGGAGCGGCAGCAGGACTTGCTGCAGCGTTCAATACTCCGTTGGGAGGAATTGTTTTCGCTGTGGAAGAGCTGTCAAAAACCCATATCAATTACTTCAAAACAGCCTTGTTTACGGCGGTAATCATTGCAGGTCTTACAGCACAAACATTGGCAGGATCTTATTTATATCTGGGATATCCGAAGACCAATGATGTTTCCTTAATGGTTATGCTTCCGATCATACTAGTTGCTGCTACTGCTGGCATTATGGCCAGCCAGCTATCTGTTACCATGCTTAAAATCAATAGCTGGAAGAAGAAAAAACTGAAAACAGATAAAGCCAACGTGGTATTTCTTATCATTTGTGCCTTAATTATCGCTTCCATCGCCTATTTTATCAACAGAGAAGTACTGGGCTCCGGAAAAGAAATTATGGAGCGTGTCCTTTTTACCAAAGATAAGCACGAAGACTGGTATGTTCCTATCCTCAGAATGCTGGGGCCTGCCCTTTCCTTTACTTCCGGAGGTGCCGGCGGAATTTTTGCTCCGGCTCTTACTGCGGGAGCAAGTATAGGTTCTGTTATTTCAGGAATTATTCATTTAACACCCAACGAAACCAATGTGGTGATTCTGGCAGGAATGGTTGCCTTTCTTACCGGCATAACAAGGGCTCCGTTTACTTCAGCCATTATTGTACTGGAAATGACAGACAGACATTCCCTGATATTCCATCTGATGCTTGCCGGAATGATCTCTTCTATTGCTTCCATCCTGGTAAGCAGACATTCTTTGTATGATGTTTTGAAGGTGAATTTTCTGACGGAGATAAGAAACCAGGATGAACAGAATGCAGGAATTCATAGCAAAGGGGAATAATTAATCTCAGGAATCATCAACTATTTCACAGATCTCTTGCATATAAGAAATATATTTTCTACTTTTGCACCTCGAAATAATTAACAAATTTTTTAACATTATGAACAATTACGAAACTGTTTTCATTTTAACTCCCGTTCTATCTGAGGCACAGGTAGAGGAAGCAGTGAACAAGTATGTAGATCTAATCAAAGAAAAGAACTGCGAAATCGTTGCTAAAGAAAACTGGGGATTAAAAAAATTAGCTTACCCAATTCAATTGAAAAAGAATGGGTTCTATACTTTAATCGAATTTAAAGGAGAAGGTACTGTAGTTGCTGATTTAGAATTAGCATTTAAGCGTGACGAAAGAGTAATCCGTTACCTTACTACAAAACTTGACAAGCACGCTGTAGAGTACGCTGTAACAAGAAGAGCTAAAGTAAAAGCAGCTAAAGCTTAATTATTAACCCTATTTTTTAAAAAAGACAAGACATGGCAATAGATGAAATGGCTAAACAAGCCTCAGCAGGAGGAGAATCAGAAGTAAAATTCCTTACTCCACTTGATATCAATACAAAATCTGAAAAGAAATATTGTAGATTCAAAAAATACGGAATTAAGCACGTTGATTACAAAGATGCTGATTTCTTATTACAATTTGTAAACGAGCAAGGTAAAATTTTACCAAGAAGATACACCGGAACTTCTTTAAAATACCAAAGAAAAGTTTCTGCTGCTATCAAAAGAGCAAGACACCTTGCTTTACTACCATACGTAGCTGACTTATTGAAATAAGACAAAAATAAATAAGAGAAGAGGTTTTTCCTCTTCTTTTGTTGCTGAATACATCATTAATTCTAACTTGATTTTAGATACAACCTAAAATCTTAAAAAGGACAACAACAATGGAAATTATCCTAAAAAAAGACGTAGAAAACTTAGGACTTGAGTTTGATACAGTAAACGTAAAGCCAGGTTATGCTAGAAACTTCTTAATTCCTCAAGGAATTGCTCTTTTAGCTACGCCTAAAAACAAAGCTGCTTTAGAAGCTACATTAGAAGCTAGAAAAGAAGAAGAAGCTAAATTAATCGCTGCTGCTAACGCTGTAGTTGAGCAATTGAAGAAAACTTCTATCACGATCCCTGCAAAAGTAGGTGCTGGTGACAAATTATTCGGATCTATCAACAATGCTGATCTATCTGCTGCTTTAGAAAAAGCTGGTGTTTCTGTAGAGAAAAAATACATCAAAATTCCTGGTAACACGATCAAGAGAACTGGTAAATTCGCAGCTCTTATCAGACTTCACAGAAATGTTGAGTACAACTACGAGTTTGATATCGTATCTGATGCTCCAGTGGAAGCAGCTCCTAAAAAAGAAGAAGCTAAAACTGAAGAAGCTTAATAAGCAACTGAGAATTTCTCACAATACAAGACCACTTCAATTTATTGAGGTGGTTTTTCTTTTGTATAGGGTGACTTTGAAGTAAGATTGATATTAACTACCCCGTCTTTTTGCCTTGCAAAAATCCACCCCTTCAGGGAAGGGGAATATAGGAAATCTTAACAGCTATTACTCGTTAAATTATATTTTTAACAACCTGTAAGAAGAACAGGTAGGAAAATCTATTCCACACTATAAACCGTTACCTCACACCCCGTAACCCGAATCTCAAACTCTCAACCCCTCCAACTCACTACTTATCCCCTCTCAATTTATGCTGATATTCCGTAGGGGCCATTCCAATTACCTTTTTGAAGATATTACTGAAAGACGAGAGGCTGTTGTACCCTACCATCATGGCAATCTCATACATATTGTATTTTCCTTCCAGCATCAGCTCAAGGGAACGGGTAATTCTCAACGCTCTCAGAAAGCGAACGTAATTCATGCCCAGAATCTCTTTAAATTTCCTGGAAAGGGTTCTTGTACTCATCCCAAATTCTTTTGCCGTAGATTCAATCGTAAGAGGCTTCTCAAGGTTAGCATGAATATATCTTGCAATCTTCAGCAATGTTTCATCTTTTGGGAAAGGATGCTGTATCGGAAATGCCAGATGTTTATGTTTCTTTTCCTGTAAAACTCCTTTAAGAGCTTTGAGAAAATAATATTTTGAGGTATCATTTTTTGTGATTTTCCCATCCCAGTCTTTAGTATAGAAAATCATTTCCCTAAGGAGATTATTGACGGAATAAATATTGATTTCATCAAAAAAGCCACTTTCATTCTCTTCTTTTTTAAAATAAAAGTTATACAAATCAACCTTTGGGCTGGTTGAAAAAATATAATGTGGTGTACCGGCAGGAATCCACATAAAGCATCTGGCAGGAAGATACCAGTGTTTCTGATCCGTAAAAACATGCACAATACCGCCTTCTGCATAGACTAATTGTGCTGAACTGTGATAATGAATCTCTGTGGTAACATTTCCGGTAAGAACATGATAGATGTAAAATTCGGCATCATCTTCTTCTACCGCTTTAAAATGGCTGTTGTTCATTCCATAAAGGTAAGAAGAATTTCCAAATTGGCGTAAATGAGCAAATCTTTTTCTGTTTTCACAAATAGGGTCTGTGGCTTCTCACCGTAACTTTGCTGCATCAAAATCATTTTAGCAAAAATCCTTTAATTAATTTATGAATATCATATTGAACGCATGCCGGTATATGTGCATTGCGTTGTGCTTATTATTGAGCAGTTTTTTACATTCACAGATGATCGATTACCAGCATCTCGGCTTACAGCAAGCTATAGAGATTGGTTTGAAAAATAATAAAAACATACAGATCAGTCATCTGAAACAGGAAATGTCCGTTACCAAAGAGAAAGACCTCAAGATGGAGAAACTCCCGGACATTGAATTTCATACAAGCTATAATCAGGTAACCAACCTTTTCCAGCATCAGAATGGTGTATTTAATAAAGCCACCAAGTACGATGTGATTAATGGAATGTATGATTTTACATTATCAGCATCGATCCCGGTTTATATGGGAGGAAAAATTAAAAATACAGAAAAGAAAGCGGCTATTGACACTGAAATTTCTGCTTTAAAAACCCATCTCGATGAGAGACAGCTTAAAATGACCATTATTACTGCTTTTCTACAGATCCATCATTTAAAAGAGCAACAGAGTCTGATTAATGATAAAATGAAGGAAGATTCTGTAAACATCAAGCAGGTAAAAGCTTTGAAAGCTAATGGTGTTGTAACGGTCAATGAAGTCTTAAGAACATCACTTCAGTTGTCCAATCACAAAATGAGCTGGACGGAACTGGATAATGATATTCAGATCGCAGAACACAAACTGAAAACAATTCTTTCGCTTCCTGAAAATCAGGAAATACATGTCAACACAGAAGATCTTATTTCAGACAATGCTGCCATTCCTTATGTTGATGAGCTTACAGAAACTGCTTTAAACAAAAATGAGTCTGTTGAAATTACCCATAAGAATCTTTCCCTGAAAGAATTGGATCAAAAGATTACCAAAGCTAATTATTTACCTAAAATTACAGCTGGCGGTGAATATTTTTTAAAATATCCGAATATGATGTTCTTTCCTCCCGAACCCTATGCATATCGTCTGGGAATGGTAGGGGTAAATCTTACTTATCCTATCGAAAATCTGTACAAAAATAAATACAGAATGCAGGAAGCACGGGAAAATATTGACCTTGCCAAACTTCAGATTGAAGAAAATGAGGAAAATGTAAGACACAATGTTTATGAGGCTTATAAAAAGTTTGAAGAGACAGACCAGAAGGTAAAAATTGCTGAAGAAGCAATTAATCAGGCTAAAGAAAACTATCGTATTGTAAGAACAAAGTATGCCAATAAGCTTAGCCTTATTACTGAACTGATAGATGCAGACAATACGTATCTGGAAGCTGAATCTAATCTTATTTCCGTAAAAATTAACCGACAACTTAAATATTACCAACTCCAATATACAATTGGGAACTTATAAAAACTATGGCACAGAAACAATTGACACAAAAAGAAAAAAGAATCAACAAGTCCATTACTTTACTGGCCTGGATCCTGATCATCAGTGGAATCACAGGAATGGTAAGCTTTTATCTTTTTTCGAGAAAAAATGTGACGACGAATGATGCGCAGATCGAGCAATATATTACGCCTGTATCCAGTAAGGTTTCAGGGTTTATCAAAACGATAAAGTTTAACGAAAACCAGTTTGTACATAAAGGTGATACATTAATCGTCATTGACAACAGAGAGTTTGTGAATCAGGTACATATGGCTGAAGCGAATCTTCATGCCAATACAGCAACAATCAGCACCATTGAAAGCGGTGTCAGCACCAAAGAAAGTGATACAAAGATTATTGATGCTAAAATTGCTTCAGCAAAAATTGACATTTGGAGAACAGAACAGGATTACAAAAGATATAAAAATCTGTTAACAGAAGATGCGGCCACAGAACAGGAATTTGAAAATGTAAAGGCTTCTTATGAACAGTCAAAAGCCAATCTTTTGGCATTGGAACAGCAGAAAAATGCAGTAAAAGCCGGAGCGAACGAACAACAAACCAAAGTAGCTCCTGTAAAAAGCCAGATCCAGCAGAGTTCTGCCAGTCTTAACAATGCGAAGCTTTATCTTTCTTATACGATAATTACGGCTCCTTATGACGGATGGGTAGGAAACAAGACCATTCAGGAAGGACAGTTGATTAAAGAAGGACAGGCTTTGGTACAAATCGTGAGCAAAGAGAAATGGATCATTGCCAATTACAAAGAAACACAGCTTGGGCAGATTGATCAGAGCAAGGAAGTAATTATTACTGCGGATGCTTATCCCAATGTTGAGTTTAAAGGGAAAATTCTTTCCGTTTCTCCCGCATCAGGATCTCAATTTTCCTTAGTTAAACCAGATAATGCAACGGGAAACTTTGTGAAAATAGAACAGAGATTTCCCGTAAAAATTATTCTGGATAATAACAAAAACAATGAAAAGCTGCTTTCCGGAATGAATGTTCTGGTGAGCGCGAAGAAGATTTAAGTTTGAAAGTGGGAGTGTTTGAGAGTATTAGAGTATAAAATATTCGGTTTAATTTAACTTTCAAATTCTCCCATTTCAAATTTTCAAATTAAATTATTTTTTTAGCGAAAAGGCAAACCGCAAAATAGCAAATCTGCCAATTTTTTCTTCAAGCATATTTGCCGTTTTACCTTTTACTTTTACACCCTTTTGCCCTTTGTCTTTTCGCATTTTTCATTCAGATTAAACAGCAGAAAAACGATTTTTTGCTTTTTATCACCATAAAAATTATGCAACATAATACAGTTTATCATAAATGGGTACCACAATGGCTGAAACTGCCTCTTCTTATACTGGCATTGTTTCCCCACCTGATGTTGTTGTCGCTTTTACATTCTAACAGCGCCTTCACATCTTCTTTTATGGATGTAGATTCAGATGACATCCAGTATTTAATGATTTTGATGTATGGGACATTTGTGGTTACCCTTTTAGTATTACAGAGATTTATGGCTTATTTCAGCGTGAAATACTATGTTTTGCTGATGGCCTCTATTTCGGTGATTATTCTTTATATTTTATCAGTTACCAATGATTATCATGTGATATTGGTGATCCGGTTTTTGGAAGGAATTTTCGGTTTGCTGGAAGGTGCCATTTTCCTGCCTTTAATTATCGCAGAATTAAAAACAAAGCACGCCAAAGTCTTAGCATATCTTTTTATGTATACGATTATGCTGACCGGAGGAACTATTACGACTTCCCTGTTAAAATCAAGTATTGAAGATTACGATTTCCAACATATGGTTCTGATGATGGTGTACTTCCATGTGTTTGTACTGATCATCGGTATTGCTCTGTTCAACAGAAACAGATTTTTTCCTAAAAAACCTTTGTATCAATTGGATATTACAAGCTGGTTTCTTCTTTGGGTATGCCTGCAGGCTGGCGGCTATGCCATTATTTATGGTAAAAGACTGATGTGGTTCGAGTCTGATACCATTATCATGTGTCTGTTTATATTTCTTCTTTCCGGAGGCTTATTTATGTTGAAACAAAGAAATTCCAAGAGACCTTTGTTCCATTTCGAAGTTTTCAGTTCTAAAAATGTCATTGCAGGAATGATCCTGTTTTTCATCTTTTATCTGATCCGTTCCGGACTGAATAATGTCTACAGCATCATGGCTACCGTATGGAAATGGCCCTGGGATTATATTGTGAACATCCAGTACTGGAATGTAGCAGGGACTCTTTTGGGAATACTATTATCAGGAATCTGTCTGGTTCGCGGAGTATCATCAAGAATTGTTTTCTTCACCGGATTTCTTTTACTGGCCATAGATTGTGCCTGGTTTACCTATACTTTTTATCCTGACACTACCCTTTCTACCATCTGTCCGCCTTTATTTCTGCAGGGTGTTGCTCAGGGATTCTTATTTACACCTCTTGTTTTCTTTCTGATTTCAGGAACTCCGGAAGAATATGTATCCAATGCTACTGCGCTGGGAACAACCACCCGTTTCTGGACAACCGCTATCGGATATGCTCTGATGCAAAACCTGATGCTATTTTTAACACTAAAACATTCCGATGCACTCAGCGCTAACCTAACAGATACGAATCCTGTCTTCTATAATCAGTGGAGTCAAATCTTTGGATCCAATATTTCCAAACTACCGGTTAACGATTCTTTATCCATGACAGCCGGTGCTTTTAAAGCTAAAATAACAGCTCAGTCTATTCTACTTTCCAATATGGAAATTTTCACGGGCCTGTTCTGGCTGGCTCTTATTACTGCAATTGGGCTACTATTGTATCATCCTGTAAAAATAGCAGTACGAAATATTATGTAGAATTACTCTCCCCAAAAAGACCATACTGTTCCGTTGAAAACAGCCAGTTGCTTTTTCTGAGTATCATAAACCATCATACCGGCAGCAGGTGAGATAATATTAAGGTGAGGAGAAGTTACTTTTGGTAAAATCATGGCTTTATTACTATCTTCAAGCACCAGAATTCCGGAAACGGATGACGGTGTTCCTACAGAAACCTTTGCTTCAGGCTGATCTGTCAAACTATCCTGAAGACTGGTGTCAGCAGTACCAGTTGTGTCTACTGAAAGATCTTTCCAAAGGTTATTCTGATACACTTTCACCTTCATATCCGAAGTATCAAAAACCAGAGTACCATTCACAGGATTCTGAATGTCCGAGGTATTAGTTGCCCAAGGAAGAACAATACCACGGTTTTCATTTCCAAACTCAATAGATGATGAAGCTGATTCTAATGTCGTTTTTCCTAAAGCAACCTGAGCATTAAAGATTCCGGATGCTGTTATTATAATGATTGAGACTATTTTTTTCATAACGAATTAGGTTTTTATTAATCCGGACAGGTTTGGGTATTGAAACATTTCCAGCCTGTGGCAGTTCCGTCAATATTAACCTGCAGACAATTTTGTGTCGTATTATAAATGATCATTCCTTCTTTAAGGTCTGCCTGTGGGATAGCTGCTACCTGAACATCGGTAAGTCTGTTAAGAACAAAGCCTTTATTCTTTGATTCCAGTACAGCCCAAGCTCCTTTTCTTACACCAGGCCAGTTGTTTCCTCCTTTATCAGCCCTGCTTAATGAAGTAATTCCAAAATTCGGAGTAAGAACAGTTCCTGCTGTAGCAGCAGGTTTATAGCAAGGTACAGTCCCCTGAATCGTAACGGTTACAGTTGCTGTATCACAATTTGACGGGGAAGCGGTCTGACAGATCTGATAAACTAAAGTATAATTACCTGGAGGAGTTCCCGGAGCTGCCAGAATATGTCCATCCGTAGTATTCAATGAAATATTGGAATTTGAGGTGGATACCTGAGATAAGATAACATTGGAAAGGGTTGCCTGTGCTCCGCCATACGTTTCAAAGTCGTTATCCAGAACAATTCCTGCAGAAGATTCTCCTGCAACGATAGTATAGGTGTCATCTACCGCCATTGGCGGCAAATCTCCATTAATGGCAGGACAAAATCCGGGATTAATGATCAAAGGTGCACTACAGCTGTTGGTAGAAGCACAATCATAGGTAACATTCGTCAGAAAACCTGGATTACTGTTCATGAAAACCGTGCCTGGGTCAGAAACACCTGTTGTTCTTCTGAAATCAAGATTGGGCCCCACAGCCACATTTCCCACCTGAATAGGATTTTGCAACACGATATATCCTTTTTTTGTAGATGAAGAAGGTCCCTGAATAGCAGCATTTCCACCTTGATACTGGTTCAGCGCCAGTTCACCTTCATTATAAATAACAGCATCAGAAGGGGCATTATTCATATTTCCCGTAGAGGTAAAAAGTCCAAAATTGTAAATTTCGCTGCTGCTTCCGGACAAATTAATATCTCCCCCAACTGTAAAAATTCCAGTATTGATAATTTTACCGCCATTAATATTAAATCCGTTCTGAGAGATAATGGTTCCACAATTGACATACACACTCTGTTCGTTATTCCCGTAATTACCGCCAATAAATATCAATCCGCCCCCTTCGTTCCTGAATAAAGTGGTAGCAGAGCTGCTCATATTCAGGTTTCCATTAATATTCAGATTTCCAAAATTATCAATCTTATTGTTGGAATTATTTCCTAATTGCAAAACTCCCAGTTCTATAAGCCCCTCATTGACAATTTCATTGATCTGTCCGTCAATGGTGAGATTTCCATTCCCTCCGCCTACTGTTATATTCCCGGTATCAAAAACATGAACATTGAGATTGGCAACGCTCGTTATGGTCTGATTAAAATTGAGTGTTCCATGTACTTCAAGTCTTGCAGGAGCATTGGCCGCTCCGCTTATACTATTCTGAAACTGTAAGGTAACACCAGAAGCAATACAAATCTTAGCATTTATCCCGAACGTCGGATTATTGAATGTCATGTCGGAAGTAAAGCAGACTGTTGTATTATCAGGAAAATGATAATTGGGATCGGTAGGATTTTGAACATCGCAACCTGTACATTGTGCGTAACTGAAATAATAAAAGAATAAAGGGAATAAATAGAGTAATTTTCTCATCCTTAAATTTTATATAAATAAAATTACAAAATTTTTATCACCAAATAATGAGTTTTATAATATTTATCATTATATTAATTAAAAAATAATATAAAATGATTTTATTTAAATCAATATTTAAGTATTATTAATAAATTTCTAACCCATACGATCCTGAAAATAAGAACGTTTAATATTATAAAAGTCACCGATGGAAATTGAGAGTATTCTATTGAAGCAAAGAGATTTTTTTGCAACACAGCAAACCAAAAGCTTAGCTTTCCGGAAAATGTATCTTGAAAAGCTTAAAAACCTTATTATTTCCAATGAAAATAGGCTGTATGAAGCGATTAATAAAGATTTTGGAAAATCAAAATTTGATACTTTCACTACAGAATTATCTTTTATTCTGAATGATATTAATTATTATATCAAAAATTTAAAATCCCTTTCAAAGCCTAAAAAAGTCAGAACCAATCTTGTCAACCAGCTGGGAAGCAGTAAAATTTACGCTGACCCGCTTGGCTGTATACTCGTCATCGGAGCCTGGAATTATCCTTATCAATTATCCCTTTCTCCAATTATTGCGGCAATAGCTGCCGGAAATTGCTGTATTCTGAAGCCTAGTGAAATAGCAGAGAATACAATGAAAGCAATGGCAGCAATCATCAATGAAAACTTTCCGCCTGAATATCTGTATGTGTATGAAGGAGGTATTGAGGAGACAACCGCTCTTTTAAAACTAAGGTTTGATAAAATATTCTTTACAGGAAGTACAAAAGTCGGAAAAATTGTATACAAAGCAGCAGCAGAGCATCTTACCCCTGTAACACTGGAACTCGGTGGGAAATCTCCAGCTATTGTTACAAAAAATGCCAATCTCGAAATGGCAGCCAAAAGAATCGTATGGGGAAAATTTCTCAATGCAGGACAAACTTGTGTAGCTCCCGATTACCTACTGGTGGAAGAAACCATTCAGGAGCAGTTTCTGGAAATGCTCAGAAAATATATTAAAGAATTCAAATATGATCATGGCTCTGAACAATATACAAGAATTATTAACCTAAGGAATTTTCAACGCCTGGTACGTCTAATTGATAAAGAAAAAATCTATTCAGGAGGAAATTTTGATGAAGAAAAACTCTATATCGAGCCTACAATTCTGAATCATATAGACTGGAATGACGAAATCATGCAGGAAGAAATTTTTGGACCTCTCTTGCCTGTCATCAGTTTTCAAAATTACAATGCAGCTCTTAATTCTGTTCTAGAACTTGAAAAACCGCTGGCCGCTTATCTTTTCACCAATGATTCTGAAGAAAAAGAAAACTTCACCCGTAAATTGTCGTTTGGAGGAGGCTGTATCAATGATACTGTGATGCATTTAAGTAATGATCATCTTCCTTTTGGAGGAGTAGGCAATTCAGGAATTGGGAATTATCATGGAAAATATGGTTTCGAAACCTTTTCACACCCAAAAGCAGTTCTTGAAAAAGCAACCTGGGGAGAACCGAATATCAAATATCCGCCTTATTCAGAGAAAAAATTAAGCTGGATAAAGAAATTAATGTAATGCTGAAGGTTATATTTGTAAAGATTTAACGAATTGTATTATAAAATATTCATAAATCAATGCATAAAAATAAAAACTGCCTCATTTCTGAAGCAGTTTTATATTTTTATCCTTTCTTTGGGGCCCAGGTAGTAAAGAATTCTTTTACTTTTTCTTTACTGTACCCTTTTCCTTCTTCCAGAACATCACTTTGCTGAACTTTAATCATTTTCCCATCCTTATCCAAAACGATAAAAACCGGATAACCAAATTTTTCACCCGGATTTCCATACTGGGCAAAAACCTTTTCATTCTTATTATCCGGAGAATAATTCAGGTGGTAATACAGATAATTCTTGTCTACAATTTCCTTCAGTTCAGGAGTCGTCTGTACATAATTGTTAAAACGAAGACACCAGATACACCAGTTTCCACCTGCCTGGATCATTATATTTTTGCCTTCCTTCTTAGCCTGGGCAACTAATTTATTAATATCTGCCTGAGCATCTGCTTTTGGATCGTAAGGTTTAGGAAGCTTAGCCTTTTCTTCAGCTGCCTTTTTCTGAGCTTCTAATTTAGCCTCCTCAGCAGGCACTATAAGAGCTGTTTTTTGTTTTCCTTTTTCGGGCGAATTTTTTGCATTTTGTGAAAAAGCGAAAGTACTTAATCCCAGGAAAGCGAATATTATCAATTTTTTCATAATATAAAAGTAAAAAAATAATATATATCCTTCTGCAAAAATAGAACCATAATTTTATTATCACTAAATTTGCGTGTTTTATGAATTTTCTAATCAAAATATTATATCTGATCTCCAAGCTTCCGCTGAAAATATTATATGTTTTTTCGGATGTCATCTTCTTCCTTAATTATTATATTGTAGGATACAGAAAAGAGGTTATTACTCAAAACCTTAAAAACTCTTTTCCCAACAAATCTGAAGAAGAGATCAAAGAGATCCGAAAAAAATTCTACCTCAATTTTTCAGATTATCTGGTAGAAACCATCAAATCTTTCAGCATTTCGGAAACAGAATCCCGAGTGAGAATGCAGCATATCAATCAGCATTTATTTCACGAAGCTAAAGAAGAAGGTAAAAATATTATTCTTTTGGCAGGCCACGTTTTCAATTGGGAATGGATCAATGCACTGGCAAGAATTATTCCTCAGGCACACTGCCATCCCGTTTACAGAAAAGTAAACAGTGATTTCTGGGAAAATCAGATGAAGAAAGTCCGGAACAAATTTGGAAACGAAGCATTGGAAGCCAATGAGGTTATTCTGAATATTTTCAGATCTAAAAATAATGGAGATTCAGCGTATATGTTTGTCGCTGACCAAACACCTCACCATGCTCATGTCACTTACGGATTAGAATTTCTAAATCAGCGTACTCCTGCTTTCATAGGCTATGACAGGCTGGCCACAAGAATGGATCTTGTATTCATTTATTGTGAAATGAAAAAGGTAAAACGCGGCTATTATCAGGTTAATTATCACAGAATATATCCGGATGGTGAAAAGTTTACAGAAAATGAGGTCGTGAGAAAATTTCATAAATTACTGGAAAACACTTTACATAAACATCCTGACAACTACCTTTGGTCACATAGAAAATGGAAATATCAGGACTCTATCAAAAATTTTGATTCCGAAAAAAAATAGGTTGACATGCAGAAAAAACTGGCAGTTGCCATCTTAAACTGGAACGGCAGAAACTGGCTTGAGAAATTTCTTCCGGGTGTAGTACAATTTTCTCAGAATGCGGATATTTATGTGATAGACAATCTTTCTACAGATGATTCTGTTGAGTTTCTACAAAAGAATTTCCCCACAGTACATATTATTAAAAATGATAAGAACTATGGGTTTGCAGGCGGCTATAATGAAGGATTAAAATCCATCAGACATGAATACTACTGTCTTCTCAATTCTGACGTAGAAGTTACTGAGAACTGGACAGAACCTGTGTTGGAATTGTTAGAAAACAACCCAGCTATATCTGCAGTACAGCCCAAAATTTTATCTTATCATAACAGAAGTTATTTCGAATTTGCCGGAGCTGCCGGCGGCTTGATAGATAATCTTGGATATCCTTATTGCAGGGGAAGGGTATTTGATGATCTGGAAGAAGATAAAGGCCAATATAATGATGAAACAGAGATCTTCTGGGCATCAGGATGCTGTTTTTTCATCCGCTCAAAAGATTTTTGGGAGCAGAATGGTTTTGATGCCAGATTTTTTGCTCACCAGGAGGAAATTGATCTTTGCTGGAGGCTTATTAATTCAGGGAAAAAGATTTATTATACCGGAAACTCCAAAGTTTATCATGTAGGCGGTGGAACACTCAACAAGCAAAGTGCACAGAAGACTTATTTAAACATGAGAAATAATCTTTCCATGATGCTTAAAAACCTTCCCTTTCCACAGGTAATTTTGATAATTTTGATCAGACTATGCTTAGATGGCATCGCCGGAGTGTATTTTGGAATTAAGTATGGCATTTCCCATCTGTGGGCTGTATTGAGAGCTCACTTTGCGTTTTATAGTCACATTCCGGGAACTTGGAAACTTCGTCAAAGCCGTCAGAAAAAGGATTTTTATCAATCAAAATGGCTGATTTTTAAGCATTTTTTAGGTGGCAGATGAGAGGTTATAGGTTATAGGGATTAGGGATTAGGGATTAGGGATTAGGGATTGATTAAAAATTACGACTTTCTTACCTATTGTGAACTAAGGATTTATTAGAGTAAAAATTTATAACTTTAATCAATCTTAAGTTCAAAACCTTAAACCAGAGAACCAACAACAAAAAACAACCCGCAATCCCACAACTAATTATAATTTTAAGACAATGGATTTCTGTGCAATAGATTTTGAAACGGCAACACACGAGAAAAGTTCAGCGTGTGAGATGGGGATTTGTATCGTACAGGATTCTAAAATTGTAGAAACAAAGACCTGGCTGATCAAACCTCCGAGTTTTCCTTACTTTAGTAAATTCAACATTGCGGTGCATGGAATTCAGCCGGAAGATGTAAAAGATGCACCTACCTTTGATGAAATATGGTATGAAGCTCAGGATATGATGTACGGAAGTCTTATGATTGCTCATAATGCAGGGTTTGACGCCTCTGTTTTAAGGGGATGCCTGCAGCATTACGGAATGTTTACTCCCAACTTGAACTATCTTTGCAGTATTCAGCTTGCCAAGAAATCATGGAATTATCTTCCGAAATATGGGCTGAAGCCATTAGCAGAATATCATCAAATTGATTTTACCCATCACAGAGCAGGAGCTGATGCGGAGGTATGTGCCAAAATATCTTTACTGGCATTTGAAAAACTCTTCCTCACCAGTAATGATGAAGTAAATGAGTATATGAAAGCAAAAATTAAAAAGCTTTAGTTATCTTACAAACAATAGAACCCGGGTTCTTTGTAAAAACCTGTACTTTCTGACAGGACATCTGTTATTAATTACTCAACACTTCAGACAACAGGTTGAATTTTGGAATATCAATTTCAAAAGTTTCCTGTGTCTCCATGTTTTTAACCAGGTATTTTCCGCTCATATTACCTACTCCGGAACGAAGCATCACATTGGAAAAATAAGCAAAATTTTCATTGGTTCCTATCTCGGGAGTCAATCCGATCACTCCGTCGCCTATAATTTCTGTGTACCCGAATCCCACATCAAAAATCAACCATTTTCTTTTCAATACTTTGATAGGAAAGCTTCCGTCATTTTCTATCGAAATATTATATTTAAAAACGTAACGGTTTTCGGATGGATAACTGTTTTTACTATCATATTCAGGTATTACTGAAACTTTGATATTGGAAGTCATTTTTGAAAACATCATTGTAGTATTTTCTTAATAAATACAAAAATCTCGCCTTTTTTAAGGCGAGATCATATATTATGTTATAATTTTATTAAAAACTATAATCCAAGGCCTTTTCTTTCGTCACCTCCCATTAAAATTTCAACAGGGTTGTCGATACCTTCTTTTACCGCTACAAGGAATCCTACAGATTCTTTACCGTCGATAATTCTGTGATCATAAGACATTGCAACGTACATCATTGGTCTGATTACTACCTGTCCGTCAACAGCAACCGGTCTCTGGATGATGTTGTGCATTCCTAAAATTGCAGATTGAGGAGGGTTGATGATTGGTGTAGACATCATAGATCCGAAAGTACCACCGTTTGTAATGGTGAAAGTACCACCCGTCATTTCGTCAACTGTAATTTTACCGTCTCTTACTTTAGTAGCAAGATCTTTGATGTTTGCTTCAACAGCGCTGAAAGACATGTTTTCTGCATTTCTTAATACAGGAACCATCAATCCTTTAGGACCTGAAACCGCAATTGAAATATCGCAGAAATCATAGTTTACTTTGAAATCACCATCGATAGATGCGTTTACATCAGGATACATTTGTAATGCTCTTGTAACAGCCTTTGTGAAGAAAGACATGAAACCAAGTCCAACTCCGTGTTTCTGAGCAAATTCTTCTTTATACAGTTTTCTCAATCTGAAGATTTCAGACATGTCAACTTCGTTGAAGGTAGTTAACATCGCTGTTTCATTCTTCACAGAAACTAATCTCTGAGCGATTTTTCTTCTTAAAACTGAAAGTTTAGTCGTTGTAGTAGATCTTGAACCTGTTGCAGTAAGAGGGCTTCCTCCTAATGCAGGTACTGCTGCTAATTCAGCATCAGTTTTAGTAATTCTTCCGTCTCTTCCTGTTCCTGAAACCTGTGCAGCATCCATTCCTTTTTCGTCAAGGATTTTCTTAGCAGCCGGAGATGGAGCTCCTGTTGCATAAGTTTGTGGCGCAGCTACCGGAGTAGCAGGTTTTGGAGCTTCCTGTTTAGCAGGTTCAGCAGCTTTCGGAGCCTCTTCCTGTTTTGGAGCCTCAGCAGCAGGTGCAGCACCTTCCGGCTTTTTAGCATCCATATCAATTAAACAAACTACCTGACCTACTTGTACCACATCACCTTCTTCTGCTTTTAAAGTGATAACACCACTTTGTTCTGCAGGCAATTCAAGAGTTGCTTTATCTGAATCCACTTCGGCGATAGGTTGATCTTTTTCTACATAATCACCATCTTTTACAAGCCAAGTTGCAATTTCAACTTCTGTAATTGATTCGCCCGGTGAAGGAACTTTCATTTCTAAAACTGACATATCGAGTATTTTTTATTTTTTAATTGATTATTATTTAAATTAAGCTGTTACTGGTCTTTTTGCAGGAGCATCATCTCTGTCGAAAACTCTGTTGATCACTGCATTCTGGTTTTTCTCAAACATTTTGTGGCTACCCGGAGCCGGAGCACCGCTTGGTACCGGAGCAACTACCTGAATTCCTGTATCTCTGAAGTTTCTCAGGATATAAGACCATGCCCCCATGTTTTCAGGTTCTTCCTGAGCCCACACCAATTGTTTTCTGTTTTCATATTTGTTGAAGATGGCTTCAATAGCATCTGTCTGAAGTGGATATAACTGCTCGAATCTTACCAAAGCAATGTTTTCACAGTTCAGTTCTTCTTTCTTCGCTAATAATTCGAAGTACAGTTTACCTGAACAAAGAACTAATTTCTCTACTTTTTTAGGATCTGCAGCAGGATCGTCTAATACCGGTTGGAATGCTCCGTTTGCAAAATCTTCAAGCGGAGAAACCACTTTAGGATGTCTCAACAGAGATTTAGGGCTCATTACGATCAATGGTTTTCTGAACGCCCATTTCAACTGTCTTCTCAATAAGTGGAAGTAGTTTGCAGGTGAAGTAATATTGGCTACTACCATGTTTTCATTAGCACAAAGGGTAAGGAATCTCTCCAATCTTGCTGAAGAGTGCTCTGCTCCTTGTCCTTCTGAACCATGAGGCAATAACATTACCAATCCATCCTGAATTTTCCATTTTTCTTCTGCAGCTGCCAAATACTGGTCAACAATAATCTGAGCACCGTTCACGAAATCTCCGAACTGAGCTTCCCAGATGGTTAATGTATTTGGAGAAGCCATTGCATATCCGTAGTCGAAACCAAGTACACCATATTCTGAAAGGTGAGAGTTGAATACATCAAATCTGTTTTCAGAAACGTGTCTTAACGGGATGTATTCTTCTTCTGTATCTTCTGTTTTTACTACAGCATGTCTGTGAGAGAATGTACCTCTTTCCACATCTTCTCCGGAGATTCTTACATTGTGACCTTCTACAAGAAGTGTTGCATAAGCTAACCACTCTCCTAACGCCCAGTCTAATGAGTTAGCCTCAATAGCTTTGATACGGTTTTCAAAAAGTCTTGTAATTTTATTGATGAACTTTTTATCTGCCGGAAGTGTAGACATTTTAAGCGCCAGTTCTTTCAGCTTCGCTAAATCATATTTTGTATCTACCGGTAACTGAACTGCTCCTCTCTTACCAATTGGATAGTTTACCCAATCTTCAGCCATGAACACATCCATTACGTTTTTCTCAATCTCTTTAGAAGCGTCAAAATCTTTATCCAGAAGAGCTTTGAATTCCGTTTCCATTTTAGCAATTACATCATTTGAAGTAACGCTGTCTTTTAATAATTTATCTTTATAAATTTCTCTTGGATTCGGGTGTTTTGAAATGGTTTTATAAAGGTTAGGCTGAGTAAATCTTGGCTCATCCCCTTCGTTGTGACCATATTTTCTATATCCTAAAAGGTCGATATAAACATCTTTTCCAAATTTTGCTCTGAAGTCAGCAGCAAAGTGGATGGCATGAACAACCGCTTCAGCATCGTCAGCATTTACGTGCATTACAGGAGATTCTGTAACTTTTGCGATGTCTGTACAATATGTTGAAGATCTTGCATCCATATAGTTCGTTGTAAATGAAACCTGGTTATTCACAACGATATGAACTGTTCCTCCAGTTCTGTATCCTTCCAAAGTCATCATCTGAGCCACTTCGTAAGCAATACCCTGTCCGGCAATAGCTCCATCACCGTGGATGATGATTGGCAATACTTTAGAATAGTCTTTGTATTTGTCATCTACTTTTGCACGGCAGATACCTTCTACCAAAGCAGCTACTGTTTCAAGGTGAGACGGGTTTGGCGTAAGGTTGATACAAACTTCTTCTCCTGAAGCAGTTTTGATTTTTTTAGAAGAACCTAAGTGATATTTAACGTCACCGGAGAATACATCTTCTTCAAATTCTTTTCCTTCAAATTCTGAGAAGATCTGCTTGTAAGATTTTCCGAAAATGTTGGTAAGAACATTTAGTCTACCTCTGTGAGCCATCCCTAATACTACTTCATCTACTCCTAACTGAGAAGATCTTGAGATCAGCTGATCTAAAGCAGGGATTAATGTTTCACCTCCTTCTAATGAGAATCTTTTTTGTCCTACAAATTTTGTGTGAAGGTAGTTTTCAAAAGCTACCGCCTGATTTAATTTTAATAAGATTTCTGTTTTTTCATTGGCAGAAAGACTTGGGTGGTTTTCATTTACCTGAAGCCATCTTTTGATGAAATCTTTTTCTTCAACGTTGTTGATGTGCATGTATTCTACCCCAATAGAATCACAATAGATGTTTTCAAGGTGCTTGATAAGGTCTGCCAGCGTAGCAGGCTCTTTCATTCCGGTTTCAACCGCACAGTTGAATTTTGTATTTAAATCTTCTTTAGAAAGTCCGAAGTTTTCGATGTCTAAAGTAGGGGTATAGTGTCTTCTTTCTCTAACCGGGTTAGTCTTTGTAAAAAGGTGTCCTCTCGTTCTGTAAGCCTCAATAAGGTTTACTACTTTAAATTCTTTCTTGATATGCTCAGGAACTTCTCCGTTGGATACTGCCTGAGAAATCTGTTGTTGAACTGCCGGGGCAGCATTGGCTGAAGCCTGAATAAATTGAGTGTTATCGTCATCTCCGTAGTTCTCCAAAGCAAAATCGAAGCCTTGAAAGAAAGCTTTCCATGATGGTTCTAGAGAGTCCGGGAATTTTAAGTACTGTTGGTATAAATCCTCAATTAACTGAGAATGAGCTGCGTTTAGGAATGAAAATCTGTCCATTATTACAGTTTATCTATTTATTAAAATTTATTTGTAGAATTAATCTTCAAATTTAATAAAAAAAACCGAGTTAGAACAGTCTGAAACCGTTAAAAAAACTTAAGAAAAAATAAAATAAAAAAAAATCACTTATACACTGATAATGAGAGCTTAACGTTTACCTCCTGACCTTCCATCGGACGTTCAATAAAGGTCTGACGGATATCTCCGAAGCGCATCTCGTCTTTTTTGGCTTTCTGAATGAGCTGCTGGATTGCCCGAATTCGTCCCTCATAATTCCCTTTGTAGTACATTACGTAATTTTGAGACGGATTTACGGACCTAAAATTGAAATTATTATCAGACACTCCTATTTTCTTAGAAAGTGGAATTCCGAGGAAATAAGAAACCTCCTTGTCTTTGTAATTATCCGCATCAGTAATGAGAACCGGATATCCGAATTCATCATCTCTTTTACCAAGATCCATCGTTACGAAATTATAGACTTTGTTATAATTCATCACGATATTTTTGTACAGCGCATCTTTTTTGTTTGAGGTACTTACATTGATCCCCAACAACAATTTGTCCTCTTCATTTTCTACCATGAGACTATCATATTTGATGGCTGCCATCTGGTTATCTTTTTCCACTTTATTACCTAAAGAGTTTTTAAGATTCACCATACTTTTATTGATATTTTCAGCAAAACGGTCTTCAGTCCAGAAGTTTTCCACTCTTTTCCAGACCGGCAGTTTCGGAGTGTGTACGTACCATATGATTTTTGTTTTTTCTGCGGAAACAGGTTTGAATTTAACATCAACCAATGTCGGATTTTCATTTTCATCCTCAAAAAGCTGATATTTCAACGTTTTATTAAGGTTCTCATACCTGATGAACATTTCTCCGTCGGTATCATTTTTAGGATCTACATAGCTGATGGCACTTCCCTGCCCTTCGTAAGGCGTATAATAATCAATGTCTATAGAGGGTGAACTGGTAAAAAAGTTATTCCATCTTGTAAAATTCTGAAGGTTGTTAAACTGAGCAAAAACCTTATCCACAGGATAGTCGATCTCTTTTTCAATCGTAAAGTTTTTACTTTCATCTACAAAATAATACATGGAAGCAGCATACGCTCCTCCCAAAAGAATAATGATTACCGCTAAGATTTTAAAAATACGCATCGCACAAAAATAATACAAATAAAAAGAGTGAACAATATGCTGATCACTCTAGTTGTATGTTTAACAATAATTAACCCTGTTAAAGGCTGGAAGCTTGGTGAGGGAAACTGCAGGATACTATTTGGCGGATGATCACTAGTAATTTTCTGATTTAAAACATTTCATCTTACCTTATAAACCTGAATTTACATGATAAGATTTGTAGCGTTACTCCGCCCTTCAATAACCTCCATCTTCCAGCATCCAACTTCCTTTCTCTTACCCGATATGTGTTCCCGGAGCAATCACAGCTCCTTTCTTCACTACGACAATCCCATCCTGTACGGAATACGTCCCATAATCACCATCCGGAATATGTTTTCCACCGATGATTTTCACATTGTCTCCAATATAACAGTTTTTATCAAGGATTGCTTTTTCTATATAGCAGTATTTTCCAATTCCCATATTAGGACGGCCACCTCTGTCGTTCAGAACAATTTCCGTTGTGTTTTGGTAGAAATCCGCTCCCATAACGTAGGAGTTTACGATGGTACTTCCTTTGTCAATTCTGGTTCTGTTTCCGATCACGGAATTTTCAATTTTATCTGCCATGATGATACATCCGTCCCCAAAAACGGCTTTACTTACATAGGAACCATTGATTTTTGACGGTGGAAGCATTCTTGCTCTGGTATAGATCGGTGATGAAGAGAAAAGGTTAAACTGTGGCAGATCCAGGCAAAGGTCCAGATTCGCTTCGTAGAAAGACTCTATGGTTCCGATATCCGTCCAATAGCCTTCGTACTGATAGCTTAATGTTTTGTATTTTCCGATAGAACTCGGAATGATATCTTTTCCGAAATCATCACCAGCTCCTTCATCAAACATCTTTTTAAGGATATTCTTAGTGAAAATATAGATTCCCATGGAAGCCAGAAACTCTTTTCCGGTATGTTTATTTTCTTCTGAAACTTCAGATTTCAGGCCTGACAGCGTGTCAAAATCCGGTTTTTCATAAAAAGAAGTGATATTTCCTTCATCATCAGATTTTAAGATCCCGAAACCTGTAGCATCTTTTGCATTAACCGGAATGGTAGCAATGGTAAGATCACCTCCGTTTTCAATATGAAAGTCGAGCATTTCCCTGAAATCCATCTGATACAACTGATCTCCTGAAAGAATCAGAATATAATCATAATCATATTTTTCAAGATGCTTCATCGACTGGCGGACAGCATCTGCTGTTCCCTGATACCAGCTGTCATTTTCCACATTCTGCTCGGCTGCAAGAATATCAACGAAGCCTTTGCTGAAGATGTCAAAGTGATAAGAATTTTTAATATGTGAATTGAGAGAAGCAGAATTAAACTGCGTTAACACCAGAATTTTATTCAATCCTGAGTTCAGACAGTTTGAGATAGGAATATCTACCAGTCTGTATTTTCCTGCAATAGGAACAGCCGGTTTGGATCTCGTATACGTTAACGGGAATAATCTTGTTCCTCTGCCTCCTCCTAAAACAATAGAGATTACATTTCGATTCATAAATATCTTGCGTTTTATTTTATTAAGTTTACTGTTCTGTTCTTAGTGTTTACTGCTACTTTAAAGCATTCTTTGTTTTCATATTGGAGTTCGTTTTTATAAACAGTCACCCGAAACTCATCTTTATCATTCAATACTAAAACCTCTTTGTCCAGGTTATAGATTTCAATATTATATTTTTTAAGTTCATTTCTGAAGAACGGATTTGTAATAAGTACATCCATCACATCAGCACTCTTCATTACAAAGCCGTCGACATCTTTACGATACTTTTCTCTCCAGCCTTTCCCATATTTTCTTTCTATGGCATTATAAGTCCTTTTATTAATAGCATCTATTCTCTTCATCTCGTCAGGCTCTACCAGACAACCACCTACAGAGTAATGCTTTATTTTCCATTTTTCGGAAATAGCAGCCATTGCTTCATACCTTTCCGTTGCCGAAAGACCGTAGCCATAGATCCAATAATAACCTCCATGATAGCTTCCTCTGTCTTCTTTACATGAAAACAGCATAAACATTATCACAGAAAGAAATCCGAAAATCTTCACTCTATCAGCTATTATATAAAGCTATGTATTTTTCTGCAGATTTCTCCCATGCAAAATCAAAATTCATATTGGCATGGATAAGATCTTCCATAACCCCTTTTTGATTATAAATCGCCAATGCCCTGTTCATGGCATGTACAACATCATCTACACCCGGATAAGTAAAGTTCAGTCCTGCTCCACCGGTTGAAATATCTTCCACCGTATCTCTGAGCCCACCTGTATATCTTACCACAGGAACGGTCCCATATCTCATGGAATACATCTGGTTCAGGCCGCATGGCTCTACTCTTGAAGGCATCAGAAGAAAATCTGCCGAGGCATATATCTTATGGGAAAGATGCTCTTTATATCCGAGATCCAATGCAAAATTGGTGTACGTATAATCGTATTCTTTCAGTTTATTTTCTATATAGGTGTTCCCTGATCCGAGAATCATAATATTTAAAGCGCCATAACTCTGCTTAATGCTTCTCCATACAACATCCGGCAGCAGATCTGCTCCTTTCTCTGTTGCGAATCTTCCGATAAATGCGAATAAAGGAAGTTCAGGTTTTAATCCATATTCTTTACAGAGATTTTCTTTATTTTTTTTCTTTTGAGCGACTGCATTGGTACTGTTAAAATTAAAATCAAGCATCGGATCGGTTTCAGGATTCCAGACTTCTGTGTCAATACCATTGATAATTCCGTATGCCTTTCCAAATTCCTGACGAACGAGGCTTTCCAGTCCGCGGAAGCTGATAAAGAGTTCTTCAAGATATCCTTCCGAAACAGTGGTAAAAGCATCAGCACATTTAATCATGCTGGCCAGAGGATTCATCAGTCCGTTCCAATCCATCAGTCCCCATTTGTACCCATCAAAAGAAGGCATATACTGTGCCATACTCCAGCTCATCATGCCCTGATATTCGCCATTATGAATAGTTCCTATTGTTTTTACTCCTTTTAAGAATTCAAATTCATAGCAGTTTTCTACCATAAAAGGAACGAGACCGGTATGATAATCATGGCAATGCAGTACATCAGGACGGATTTTCATCGCAGAAAGCCAATGCAGAACGCCATGTTGGAAAGCCAGAAACTGGAAGCTTTCATCCTGGTACCCATAAGGGTTGTCCCTGTCTAATAATCCCGGAATTCTTACCATATACAGCTCAAATCCCAGAACATTGGTTTTCTCTTTCAATACCTGAACCTGCAGCATATTGGCTGCCTGATGAATAAATCCGTCAAAAACCAGATCAAATTCATGATCATATACAAAGGATTTGTTGTACCACGGCATTACCACCCTGGCTTCTACTCCTGCTATTTTATTCTGATATTTTGGTAACGCTCCCACCACATCTGCCAGACCGCCTACTTTTGCGACAGGATAACATTCTGTACTTAAATGATAAATAACCATTCTTTATCTCTTATGTTTAATTCTGTGTAATTTATATTTTTTATCTCTTTTCTGACGTAAAACTATTCCAGCCAATGGCGGCAGCTTCACGGTCATTGTTTTGGTGTATCCTCTCCACTCTTCATACTTCTCTTCCAGGATTTCAGGCTCCACTCCGCTTCCACTGTACTTTTCATCATCCGAATTTAAAATAACTTCCCAGTGGGTACCTGCAGGAATCCCGATTTTATAATCCAATACGTTGGGTGCCAGGTTTAAAGCCACCATCAGTACATCATCTTTCTTTTTTCCTTTTCTGAGGTAGACATACACCGAGTTTTCCAGATCATCTGCTTCCACCCATTCAAAACCATTTCTATCAAACTGATTTTCATAAAAGGCAGTTTCTGACCGGTACAAGTGGTTCAGTTCCTTCACCATTTCCTGCATTCCTTTATGAACAGGATATTTCAGCAAATGCCAGTCGAGGCTTCTTGTAAAATTCCATTCACTGGTCTGCCCGAATTCATCGCCCATAAAAAGCAGCTTGGCTCCGGGATGGGTATACATATATACATACAGGGTACGGAGATTGGCAAATTTCTGCCATTCATCCCCTTTCATTTTATAAATAAGACTTGCTTTTCCGTGTACGACTTCATCGTGTGACAAAGGCATCATATAATTTTCATTATACATATACATGGAAGCGAAGGTCAGTTTATGATGATGAAATTTACGGTTAATAAAATCTTCTTTGAAATAATCCAGTGTATCATGCATCCAACCCATCATCCATTTCATTCCGAATCCTACACCGCCGTCATGAACAGGTTTTGTAAGCATGGGAAAATCTGAACTTTCTTCTGCGATGGTGATGATATTATCTCCAAATTCTTTGTAGACAGCTGTATTAAATTCCTGTAGAAAGGCCTTCGCTTCCAGGTTCACATTGGTTCCATATATATTAGGTTCCCACTCTCCTTCGTTTCTTGAATAATCCAGATGAAGCATTGAAGTCACGGCATCCACGCGCAATCCGTCAGCATGATAACGATCCAGCCAGAACATGGCATTTGAAATCAGGAAGGATTTCACTTCATTTCTTCCGTAATTAAAAATATGCGATTTCCAGTCCGGATGAAAGCCTTTTCTCGGATCTTCATGCTCATACAGATAAGAACCGTCGAATCGGTGAAGCCCATTAGCATCTCCCGGAAAATGGGACGGAACCCAATCCAGAATAACGCCTATGTCATTGTTATGAAGTTCATCAATAAGAAACATCAGATCCTGTGGTGAGCCAAAGCGCGAGGTTGCTGCATAAAACCCTGTGATCTGATATCCCCAGCTCGGCTCGTAAGGATACTCCATCACGGGCATGAATTCTACATGGGTAAATCCCATTTCTTTGATGTAAGGAACGAGCTTTTTCGCAATATCTCTATAGTTTAAAAAACGCTGGGACTGATCTTCTTCCCTTACCCAGGAACCCAGATGTAATTCATATACCGATAGCGGAGCTTCCAGCCTGTTTTTTTTCCAGCGGTTATCCATCCACTCCTGATCATTCCATTCGTACCAGGTGGTGGAAACCAGGGAAGCCGCCTGAATATTCTGTTCCCAGCTCAACGCATAGGGATCACTTTTTTCCAGAATTTCGCCTCCTTGTGTTTCAATAGCATATTTATATAATGTTCCCCAGGTTAACCCTTCAATAAATCCTTCCCAAATCCCGGATTCATCCCATCGTGGAAACAAAATATGATCTTTATGATTCCAGTTGTTAAAATTTCCGATCACGGAAACTTTCTTTGCGTTAGGAGCCCATACGGAAAAATATACGCCTTTTACGCCCTCTTTTTCTGCAGAATGTGCTCCAAATTTACCATACAGCTTATAATGCCTACCTTCTTTAAAAAGATACACATCATGATCGGTGAAAAGCGTGTAGGTCTTAACAGAATTCATCAAGATCAGTTTATATTTATATTTTCCCTGAAACTACGAAAAATACTGACAATAGCGATGAATTATTCATCAAATAATTATCAAGATCATTTCATGTTTTGTCTATCTATCAAATATATCATTTTTTAACTCACATTTTTTATGATTTCAAAACAATCTTTTTTATAAATTTAACATCAATATTTTATTAAACACAACGATGAGGTTTGAACTTTATACAGCAGAAAAAGACGACAGACCGGTATTTATTACCGGAAATTTCAATAGCTGGAATCCCAAAGATTATAATTTCCAGCTTAAACAAATTGATCCTTCCGGTTATTTTATAGAAATCGAAGATCAGCTTCTTCCTGATGATATTGAATACAAATTCACAAAAGGAGGCTGGGAAAACGTAGAACTGGATCAATATGGAAATATCACTCCCAACCGGAAAGCGAAAAAATCTGCTGGTAAAACGTCCGACTCTGTAGACAAATGGAGACTGAACTGGGGACCGTTCAAAGAAGAATATTATCCTATAGCAGAAGTTATTTCCGAAAATTTTTACATTCCGCAACTTGACCGTTACCGCAAGGTTTGGGCACTGCTTCCTTATGATTATCATACAACGGATAAACAATATCCAGTTTTATACCTTCAGGACGCACAAAATCTTTTCAATGAAGGAAGCGGTTTCGGGAATTGGGAAATCGACAAAAAATTATCCATCCTTGCTGAATACGGGCGCGGCGATCTTATCATCATTGCGATAGAACATGGCAGTGAGGAAAGAATCAAAGAATATATTTTTGATAATGATCATGTAGCCAACGGTTCTGAAGGAAAAAAGTACATCCGTTTTATTGCAGATACTTTAAAGCCTTTTGTGGACGAAAATTACAGAACCAAAAAAGACCGTGACAACACCGGAATCGGAGGCAGTTCATTAGGAGCATTGATCAGTATTTATAGTGGATTTCTTTATCCTGAAGTGTACTCCAAACTACTGATATTCTCACCTTCTCTATGGGTAGAACCCAATAACAACTTTCCGATGATGAATTTCCGGGTTCCGTTTAAAACGAAGATCTATCTCTACGGCGGCGGCCAGGAAGGTTCTAAAATGGTCAAAAGAATTCATATTTTTGAAGAATATCTGAAAAGATGGGAAGAGAAAAAGCTTTTTGATTTTGAATTCAAAACCAATATCAATCCTGAAGGCACCCACAATGAGTTTTACTGGTCTCAGGAGTTCCCAAGGGCTATAGAATGGCTATTCTATGACAACACAGAAAATCCTGTAGAAGTAAAACCACAACAAAAAAGCATCAGAAACTAAATGCATAAAAACTGCTGCAGAAAATGTAAGCCTGACAGGGACAAAATGAAGGTAGCACTCTTTATGAATTTAGAAATTATAACATCTATTTATGAAACTAATCAATAAAAAAAACAAAAATTACACTCAGGTTTTCCAACTGTTTACGGAGGAAGAATGGACGAAAACCAGTAAAAATTTCAACAAAAACATTTCCAATTTTTTCACCGGAAAGAAATATGAAGTTTTTGTCAATGCTCATGAAGAAGGAATTACGTATTTCATTGGATTAGGAAAATCCGCCTTACAAAATTTCGAGATCCAGCAGGTGGCGGCTAAATTTTCACAGACACAGAAAGAAAAACTGCTGGCCGTACCTACATTAGCCCTTGCTGACTTCCTGAATGAAAAGCAGTTTGAGGAGTTTGTAAAAGGACTTTTAACAGGAACTTACAACTACCCTTTTGACAAAAAACATGCTTTCTGGAATACGAAATTTGAATTGCACTTTGAAAATTTAAGCCAGAAAAAATTAGATCATATCAGCCAGAAAGCAGAAGCATTGGTTAACGGGCAAACTGCCTGCCAGGACTGGCTTAACAAACCAGCCAATCTTAAAAAACCGGATATCTTAAGTGCATACCTTAAAAATCTGGCTAAAAAATATGACTTAAAATACACTGCTTTTAACAGAAAGAAATGTGAAGAACTTGGATTAGGCGCTTATCTTTCTGTGAATCAAGGAAGTGCTTACGATGCCGCTTTCACTATTTTAGAATATAAAACGACAGCAAAAAACGCCAAGACTTTCGGTCTGGTAGGAAAATGTATTCTCTTTGACACAGGAGGAATATCAATAAAAAGCTCTGCCAATCTGCATTATATGAAGTCCGATATGGGCGGAGCAACGGCTGTTTTGGGAACGTTAATCTATGCCGCAGAAATGCAGCTTCCTGTAAACATCGTCGCTGTTCTCCCTATTACTGATAATGCGGTCTCTGAAAAGGCCCTGCTTCCAAGTGATGTGATTACAGCCTACAACGGAAAAACAATTGAAGTACTTGATACTGATGCAGAAGGCAGATTAATTCTTGCAGATGGTTTGTCTTATCTTTCTAAAAACTACAAAACTGATTTCCTTATTGACCTGGCTACCTTAACGGGAAGCTCAGTGAGAATGTTCGGAGATACCTGTGCTGCTATGTTCTCCAATAACGAGGAACTGAAAAACAACTTAATCAAAACCGGTGACCAGACCAATCAGAGGGTTTGGAATCTTCCTTTATGGGATGTTTGGAAAGATGATATCCAGTCTGATGTAGCGGATATAAAAAACATCTCTCTAAAGCCTGTGGGAGACTGTATTATTGCTGCAAAATTTTTAGAGCAATTCATTGAGAACCATCCTAAATGGGCGCACTTAGACATTGCAGGAGTAGCCTTTGGAAGTGTGGGCTATGCAAAAGAAAAAGCAGCAACAGGTTTTGGTGTTCAGCTCCTGGTGAATTTAATTGAAAATTATCACTAAAAATTAGTTTTTTACAAAAAAACTCTGTATAATTGATTAGTGGATTTTCAAAAACGCACAATATTTTATTTTTTGATATTAATAAAATAATATATAAATGCTTTTATTTTTGAAAATTCACTAAATCTTAAAAAACATTATATGGAGAAGAAAACTATTGTGTGTATTTCGTGCTATTACAAAGGCTACGATTTTATGGACGAAATGAAGAAGCTCGGCAATAAAATCATCCTTGTAACCTCCGAAAACCTCAAAGAAAAAAACTGGCCCTGGCACGCGATTGATGAAACATTCTATATGCCCGAGCTCAAGCCTTCCGTATGGAATCTGGAACATTTAATTCAGGGATTTTCCCACCTGATGAAGACCAGAAAAGTAGATGCTGTGGTGGCTTTGGATGATTATGATGTTGAAAAAGCCGCATTAATCAGAGAGACCTTCCGTATTCCCGGTATGGGACAGACAACCCACCGGTATTTCAGAGATAAACTTGCCATGAGGCAAAAAGCAAAGGATTCCGGGATCAGCGTTCCTGAATTCACCGCTGTGTTCAATGATAACGAAGTGGATGAATTTACAGGCCGCGTTCCTGCTCCATGGGTACTGAAACCAAGGTCTGAAGCATCAGCATCGGGCATTAAGAAAATAACCTCCAAAGAACAGCTTCTTGAAGCCTTGGAAACACTGGGAGAAGAACGTCATCTTTTTTTACTGGAAAGCTTTAAGCCGGGAGACGTTTACCATGTAGACAGCCTTACTTTTAATAAAAAAATTGTTTTTACTTCTGCCTCAAAATATCTTGCTCCTCCGATGCAGGTTTCTCACGAAGGCGGTGTTTTCAGATCCAAAACATTAGGAAGATATTCCGAAGAGTTTAAAGCACTGGAAGATATAAATGCCAGAGTTCTTTCCAACTTCGGACTTGTCAACGGAGCCACCCATACAGAATTCATCCGGGGAAAAGAAGACGGAAAATGGTACTTCCTTGAAACTTCATCGAGGGTTGGCGGGGCTCATATTCCGGACCTGGTTGAAGCATCAAGTGGTATCAATATCTGGAGAGAATGGGCGAAAATTGAAGATGCTCTTCTGAGAGGACATGATTACAGCGTTTCTCCCCCTACAGGATATTATTCAGGCTTAATTGTGGCACTGATTAAAGATAAAGAACCGAATTACAGCAGTTTTGAATGCGAAGAAGTTGTCAAATTTCTTCCGATAGACTATCATGTCGGAATTGTCTATAAATCCGGAGACGCCTCTGTTGTACAGGACAGGCTGGATTTTGCTGCTGAAATGATTCATGCGGATATGCTGAACATTCTGCCTCCGAAAGGTAATAAATTGAGTTCTTAACAATGAAACTTGACATTGACATTCAAAATGTTATTGAATTCATAATATACAGCCTACCCGAAGATTCCCTCCTAAAATATAATTTAGAAAAGATAAAACCAAATAAGAAAAATGCCTCACATAGAACATACAGAGTATTATTCAAATATATTGGGAACAAGTCTCAAGGTAGAAGTGACCGGGCATTACGGCCATCCTATCATCATGTTTCCAACTTCCCAGGGACAATATACCCAGAATCATGATTTTCATCTTAACGGAAGTATCAACTGGTTTATAGAACAGGGAAAAGTAAAGCTTTACAATGTACAGACCATCGACAGCTGGAGTTTTTATGATGAAAAAATCTCGCCTCAGCAAAGAATAAGGAATTATGAACGGTATGTACAGTTCCTGGTCCAGGAATTCGTTCCTTATATCCAAAAACTTCACAAAACCCACCGCGTTGCCGTTGCAGGAGCAAGTTTCGGGGGCTATCATGCCGCTAATTTTGCTTTCAGATTTCCGGATTTGGTTTCTCATCTGTTTTGTCTTTCCGGCGCCTTCAGTATAAGGAATTTTATGGATGGCTACTCTGATGATCTGGTATACTTCAACTGTCCGAGAGAGTTTGTAAGAAATGATGAAGCCTGGAAATATAAACACATGCATATTGTACTGAGCACTTCCGATCAGGATATCTGCAGGGATAAAAATGTTGAAATGGCTGAAATCCTCAGGATAAAAGGCATAGATTTCTGGTACGATGAAAGAAAATGGATAGGCCACGACTGGCCGCTATGGAGAATGGTCTTCCCTACCTTCATAGGAGCATTTTTCTCTTAAAAACAATAAAAAAGACAAATAGAAAAAATATACCCACCTTAAAAACAAAAATTATGACAAAAAAAGTAGGAATTCTTTTCGGTATGGAAGACACGTTTCCCTGGGCATTTATAGAAAAAGTAAATGAAATGGGAGGTGGCGATATCATCGCTGAACCCGTTACTATTGATAAACTGGAACAGGGTGCAGATTATGGTTATGCAGTGATCATCGACAGAATTTCACAGGACGTTCCCTTTTACAGAGCTTATTTAAAAAATGCTGCCCTTAACGGCACTTATGTCATCAACAATCCGTTCTGGTGGAGTGCTGATGAGAAGTTTTTCAACAATGCCCTGATGTCAAAACTGGGAATTCCGCTTCCTAAAACGGTTTTGCTTCCATCACACGAAAGACCGGACAATACTTCAGAAACTTCATTCAGAAACCTGAAATTTCCTCATGACTGGGAATATATCTTCAATTATGTAGGGTTTCCTGCCTATATGAAGCCTCATGATGGCGGCGGCTGGAAAAATGTATACAGAGTAGAAAATCCGGATGATCTTTGGAACAAACTGGGAGAAACCGAGCAGCTGGTGATGATGGTACAGGAAGAAATTATCTTTGACGATTATTACAGAGTGTACTGTCTGGGCCAAAAATATGTCCACATCATGCCGTATGAGCCGAGAAATGCACCTCACTTGAGATACGCCACCACGCATCAGACCCAAGGTGAAGAACTTGAAAAATTACTGAAGACTATTCATGATTATACGATTAAAATGAATCAAGCTTTAGGATACGATTTCAACACCGTGGAATTTGCGGTAAGAGACGGTATTCCTTATGCCATCGATTTCTGCAACCCGGCTCCTGATGCAGACCGCAATTCTGTAGGAGAAGAAAACTTTGCATGGATCATAGAACATGCTGCCAAACTGGCTATTGAAAAAGCTAAAGAATATGTTCCGGGGAAACCTAACATTGCCTGGGGAACCTTCGTGAAGGATTCCATAAAATAACATTGAAAAAGAATTAAAAAACACAAAATAAATGCATCATCAGTTTACTATTGGAATTGAAGAAGAATATCAGATCATCGATGTGGAAAGCAGAGATCTGGTTTCTCACGTTTCAAAAATCATTGAAGGCGGCAAAGCGGTTTTAAGTGAAAACTTAAAGCACGAAATGCACGAATCCATGATTGAAATGGAAACAGGAATCTGCCAGAATATTCAGGAAGCCAGAACTGAATTAACGAATTTAAGGCGTCACCTCATCAATATCGCCCATGAACAGGGACTTCGTGTTTCCGGAGGTGGTACTCACCCATTCTCTCACTGGTCTGAAAACAATATCACTCAGGGAGAAAGATACATTAAAATCGTGGATGATATGGGAGATGTGGCCCGTGAAAATCTTATTTTCGGACTGCATGTTCATATTGGAATTCCTAATCGTGAAGAAGGTGTCAGAATTCAGAATGTGATGAGATATTTCCTTCCTCACGTCTATGCCCTTTCTACCAACTCCCCTTTCTGGATCGGAAGATATACAGGTTTTAAATCGTACAGACAGGAAATTTTCGTCAAATTCCCGAGAACCGGTATACCAAGTTATTTCAACTCGCTGGCAGAATTTGACAGCTATGTTGATCTTCTGGTAAAAACAGGAACCATCGACAATGCCAAGAAAATCTGGTGGGATTTACGGGTACATCCTTTTTATCCAACCATCGAATTCAGAATCTGTGACATGCCGTTAAGAATTGATGAAACCGTATGTCTTGCGGCCATTATGCAGAGTCTTGTTGCCAAAATCTATAAACTGCACCAGCAAAATCTCAGCTTCAGAAGCTATAGAAGATTACTGCTGAACGAAAATAAATGGCGTGCCTCGAAAAGTGGTATTGAAGCCCATCTCATCGATTTTGGGAAAGAAGAATCCGTTCCTTATCCTCATTTATTGAAAGAGCTTTTAGAGTTTATTGATGATGTGGTAGATGATTTGGGATGCCGTAACGAAGTGGAATACGCCTGGAAAATCCTTGAAAACGGAACCGGTGCAGACCGGCAGCTTCAGATCTTTAAGGAAACAGGTGATCTGACGAAAGTAGTTGATTATATGATCTCTGAAACGGAGTATGGCATCACCCATGGTGAACCTGCTTCATAATATTTTGGTAACTTTGCAAAAAATATGATGTAATGAAAGATATTCGAATTGCTCTGCTGGACATGAACAACAATCATGTGAATCAAGGTTTTAGAAATATTAAAGAAATTTCCGAAACTTTTCAGCAGAACTCTGAAGAAAATGTGGTGATCAAAACGTTTGATGTAAGATATAAAGATGAAATACCTGAAATAGAAGACTTTGATATTTTCATTTCTTCCGGTGGCCCCGGAAACCCACATCGTGAAGGCCTTGCATGGGAAAACCGTTTTGCAAATTTTTTAGATGCTGTTTTCGAGCATAATCAATACCATGAAGATAAAAAGTACCTTTTCCTGATCTGCCATTCATTCCAGCTGGCAAGTATTCACTGGAATCTGGGAAATATCTGCAAAAGAAAGTCTTATTCCTTCGGGGTAATGCCTGTTCATAAAACAGAGGAAGGTAAAGAAGAATTCTTATTCAAAAATCTTCAGGATCCTTTTTATGCGGTAGATTCGAGGGCCTACCAGTTTATAGAACCGGATCACGACCGTTTCCAAGAATTGGGAATGACCATCATGGCGATTGAAAAATTCCGTCCTCATATCAACCTGGAAAGAGCGGTAATGGCCGTTCGTTTTTCGGAGGAGATATTCGGAACACAGTTTCACCCGGAAGCCAATCCTGAATCTCTGATCGAAAACCTGAAGGATGAAAAGAACAAGGAAGCCATGATTGAAAATTTCGGGCTGGAAAAATATCTTGAAACGATAGACAGAATAGACGATGAAGATAAAATCATTCTTACCAGACATCAGATTCTTCCGAGATTCCTTCAGTTTGCAAAAAAAAACATTTTGAAAGAAGCTGAATCTTTGGTTTAATCAATACAAACCACAAAAGTCACAAAAGGGATTTGGGTATTACAATCATAAAAGCTGTTGAGAAGAACACATAAGCTTTCTTGAAAATCAAAGATTTCCCGATTAAATAGGTATTTTATAAAAGTGTATTGTAAACTTTTATATTCTAAAACTTTTGTGCCTTTTGTGGTGAAATCAAATTGGACATAAACGTCCGTTTTTTTTACCATCACAAAAGAAAAAAAATATGATCCCAGAATACAGAAAACAGTTCAATCAGGAGTTTTCAGATGAAAAATACCATCAACTCAAAAATATACTGACTGAAAAAGGTGGAACAGCACCTGGTTTCAGAGTTTCAGAAAGCCCGATTTTTCTGACTAAAGAGTTTGAGAAAAAACTGATCGATGCCAGTGAAAGTATCATCAGCCAAATTAAAGCAATGCCGGCAGAACTCCTTCAAAAAGCCATTCCTGAAAACTGCAGGGTTCCCAATGATACCCATCAACCTCATTTTTTCACCATAGATTTTGGAGTATGCAAAAGTGAAAACGGAACAATAGAACCTCAGCTGATAGAGCTTCAGGCATTTCCTTCTTTGTATGCTTTTCAAAAAGTATATGAAGAGACCTATTGTGAGGTTTATCCTTTTCTTTCGGAGATCAGAAATCCTATGTCCCATGATACCTTTAAAAACTATTTAAAAGAACTGATTGTAGGAGATGAAAACCCTGAAAATGTAATCCTACTCGAAATTTTTCCGGAAAGACAAAAAACGGCTATTGATTTTGCTTTGACCGAGAAACTGCTAGGCATCAAAACAGTATGCCTGACGAAAGTAAAAAAACAGGGCCGAAAACTGTATTATGAAAATAATGGTAAGCCTACCGAAATCAAAAGGATCTACAACCGGGTTATATTTGATGAACTGGACAATATTCCGGATCTGCATACAGAATTTGATTTCCGCGAGGAAGTGGATGTAAAATGGATTACCCACCCAAACTGGTTCTTTAAAATTTCAAAGTTCCTTTTGCCTTTACTGAAGCATGAGTTTGTTCCAAAGAGTTATTTTCTGCATGAATTCCCGGAGCATGAAAATCTTGAAAATTTTGTACTAAAACCATTGTTTTCATTCGCAGGAAGCGGAGTTAATTTGAATCCTACGAAAGAAATTACCGACTCTATTCAGGATAAGGAAAACTATATTTTGCAGAGAAAAGTGTTCTATGAACCAATTTTTGAAGATATCAACGGAGATTTTGCAAAAGCGGAGATCCGTTTGTTGTATATTTGGCGGGAAAACGACGAACGCCCTATCCTATTGGAAAATCTGGGAAGAATGACTAAAGCCGCCATGGTGAATGTAGACTTCAATAAAAAAGATGCCATCTGGATTGGTAGTTCGAATGCTTTTTTCGGATAAAAAACTTATAAAACTAATACTACATGGAAGAAAGATCAACACCTTTCGCAGAATTTGACAACAACGTTTTAACACGAAGAAGAGACTTATTACCTACCTGGATTAAAATTTTCCTATGGATCTTTTTAATCGGAGGCGCAGTAGCTGCGGGTTTATTGATAGCAGGGGCTCTGATCACTCAAACCTCTTTATCATTATACGGGATGAATGCCAATCATCCGTACTCAATGACAGGGCTTTTGATCTGCTTATTGTTTCTGTTCAAAGGTATTGTTGCCTATGGACTTTGGTTTGAACAAAAATGGGCACCACAGGCAGCCATAGCAGATGCCATTATCGGGATTGCTGTTTGCCTTGTGATGATGGCTATTATTCCGTTTATGTACCCATCAATCAGCTTTACCCTCAGATTAGAACTTATTCCTTTGTATTTTTATTTTAAAAAAATGCAGAGCATAAAGAAAACCTGGGAAAGCTTATAGAAACAAACCTCCGAAGTATCGGAGGTTTTATTTTTTACTCCTGAAGACCTCTCAAAACATAAAAAAATCCCCCAAGAAGGAGGATAAAAAATTGACATGTACGCTATGTTTTTTTCACAAACATTGTAAATATACGGATAGACTGCAAGCATACCCTACGGGAAACCGTAATGATTGATTTTGAATCGTTTGTATATTAGGCTTTCTTTAAAGCTATTTAAAAACAATCTTGCAGTACTTCAGCTTATGATAACTCAGCATATTCTTTCTTAGCATCAAAACTTGGACAAGCTTTATGAACATTGGGAAAATCTCTATGTCCCTGAATTTTAGCTTTAGGAAATATTGATTTTAATTCTCTTAACAGCTTTACCATAGATTTTTTTTGCTCTTCCGTTCTTGTATCTTTTGGATGGTTGCTTTTATCAATGCCGCCAATGTATGATATATTGATAATTTGAGAATTCCACCCTGCAACTCCATTGGATACCTGATCAATGGGCAAAGTGTTTACTATTTTTCCATCAGCTTTTATCATATAGTGATATCCTGGATTTTTCCATTTCAGGTTTTCCTTCCAATACCTTTTAATGCTCTCTATTGTAACATCTGGTTGTGTGGCTGTACAATGTATAACGATGTAATTGATTGTTCTCATGGATTTCATTTTATTATTTTGAGCAAAATTAAACTTGTAACTCCCAAAATAGTGAAGGAAAAACACCCTATTTAAAATTGACAGGCAAGACAGCTGAAAACCAGGGAAAGCTGATAAAAATTATTTAGAAAACAATATATCTCAGGACGAAGTCCATTAAGTTTGGGCGCGAATGTTTAAATTTTGAAATATAAGAACAAAAAATCCCTCTTAGTGAGGGATCGTTTTTTATAAATCGGGACATGCCATTTCATTATCATGCGGAATGCAAACTTTTTCATTCCATGGCACCGGGCAATCATGCCAGCCTGGAGGACATCCTCCTTTTCCGTTAATACTTCTTAATTTCTCCTTAGCGATTTTCTTTAAATTTTTCATGGTTTTGATTTTAGTTTAGAAATTAAATATATAAAATATTCTCCATTTGGAGATTTAACATAAAAAAATAATCTTTACGGATTTCCGTAACAAAGAAGGTTTAAAAATAACTGTTGAATACACCAAATAAAAAATCCTCCCAAACAGGAGGACATTAAAAAAACTTGACTTGTACTTTTAGTTTATACAAACGCTGTAAATATACGGAGAGACTGTAGGTATACTCTACGGGAAACCGTAAGGATTAACTTTTAATTGTTTGTACAGTAGTCATCGCAGACATAGCCTCTATTTTTAATCAAACAAACTTCGATCTGCTACAGCAGAATAGATAAAAAAATTGCAATACGTTTTTTATTCCGTATTGCAATTGTAATAAGTTCTATAATGATGTCTTTACACGTTTTTATCGTCTTCCAGCAATTCCCTGGCCTGGTATTCCTGAACCAGATCAATGGCATTGGAAATAACATCACTTAAAGCCGTGATAAATGTTCCTTCTTCTGCCATACCTATTGCATGCTTTAAAGCTTCAATCTCTTTAGGAATAATCTCATAACTAACGTCTCTGCCCGCAGCATTAATCCCATCAATAATCAATCCGTTGATTTCCTCTTCCGTTCTTCCACGAAGATGTTTCTCATTTCGGATGATGATATAATCAAACATTCTTCCGGCAATTTTTCCGCATTCTCTGATATCATTGTCTCTTCGGTCTCCGACACCGGATATAATACCGATCTTTTTGGTAGATTCTACATTTCTCAGATAATCTTCAATGGCTTCGTATCCTGAAGGATTGTGGGCAAAGTCGATCAGCACCTTAAAGTTTTTAAACTTAAAGACATTCAGTCTTCCCGGTGTAAGCTGGGCACTTGGAATAAAGGTTCTCAAAGAATTGGAAATATCTTCAATCCCGAATCCGTAAAGGTAACTCGCCAAACTGGCTGCCAATACGTTTTCAATCATAAACCTGGCCTTTCCTTCCATCGTAATCGGGAAGTCTTTGGCTTTTCCTATTCTGATTTTCCAGTCACCTTTTTTGATGGTTACAAAACCTTCCTCATATACACAGGTTATCTTTCCTTCTTTAGCAAATTTTACAATATGAGGATTGTTTTCATCCATACTGAAAATAGCCACATTAGAATCGAGATCACTCACAATCTTCATGGAATATTCATTATCGGCATTCAAAACACTCCAGCCGCTCTTTTTCACGCTATCCAGTACTACACGCTTTACTTTGGTAAGATCCTTCAGACTGTGAATATCATTCATTCCCAAATGATCTTCTTCAATATTGGTCAGAACCCCGATATCGCATTGAGAAAAACCAAGTCCGGAACGTAAAATTCCTCCTCTGGCTGTCTCCAGAACGGCAAATTCTACGGTAGGGTCTTTCAGAATAAATTCTGCAGAAAGCGGTCCTGTAGTATCTCCTTTTGACAGCATCGTATTTTGAATATAAATTCCGTCCGAAGTCGTAAATCCTACTCTGTACCCATTGCTTTTTACAATGTGAGAAATAAGCCTTGTGGTGGTGGTTTTTCCATTGGTTCCTGTTACCGCAATGATGGGAATGGTAAAAGGTTTTCCCTGAGGATAGAGCATATCAACCACCGGAGCAGCCACATTTCTTGGTAATCCTTCACTTGGGGCAAGATGCATTCTGAACCCTGGTGCAGCATTAACTTCAATAATTGCTCCGCCACTTTCCTTTAAAGGCTGAGTAAGGTTCTCTGCCATCACATCAATACCGCAAACATCCAATCCGATAATTTTAGAAATTCTTTCAGCCATTGTGATATTTTCCGGATGCACCATATCTGTTACATCAATGGAAGTTCCTCCGGTTGAAAGATTGGCCGTTGATTTAAGATAAACCACTTCTCCTCTTTGAGGAATTGTTTCCAAAGTATATTGAAGTTTATCAAGTAATTCTAAAGTGTCTTTATCAACTTCAATTTCGGTAAGAACATTTTCATGGCCATAGCCTCTTCTCGGGTCTTTGTTTTCTTTTTCAATAAGCTGCTGAAGATTCAGTTCTCCGTCTCCCACAACATGGGCTGGAACTCTTCTGGCTGCAGCTACCATTTTATTATTGATCACCAGTACACGGAAATCATATCCTGTGATATATTTCTCAACAATTACTTTTCTGGAATATTTCTGAGCATGTTCAAGACCTATCTTGGCGGCATCCCAGTCGTTGACATTGATAGAAGATCCTTTTCCATGGTTTCCATCCAGAGGTTTAATAACAATGGGATATCCGATTTTTCTGATCACCGCGTTTAAATCTTCTTCATCTACTACCAAATCTCCAATCGGTACGGGAATAGCAGCATCGTGAAGCATTCTTTTGGTTAATTCTTTATTACAGGCAATATCTACCGCAATAGAACTTGTTTTTCCGGTAATTGTAGCCTGAAATCTTTGTTGGTTCACTCCATAACCAAGCTGAACCAATGAGTTTGTTCCCAGTCTTATCCATGGAATTCTTCTGGACGCAGCTTCTTCTACAATACTTCCGGTAGAAGGTCCAAGACGTACACGCTCCCTGATTTCTTTTAATCTATGAATACATGCATTCAAATCATAATCTTTGCCTTCAATCAGTGCTTCTGCAATTTTTACAGATTCTTCTGCAGCATAAATTCCTGCATTTTCTTCGATATAGTTAAATACTACATTATATACTCCGGGAGTTTTTGTTTCACGGGTTCTTCCAAACCCTACATCCATTCCTGCCAGGGTCTGTATTTCCAAAGCGATATGCTCAATGACATGTCCCATCCAGGTTCCTGTTTCCACTCTATGGAAAAAACCTCCTTCCACTCCTTCCGAGCATCGGTGCGTCATCAATGATGGGATTAATTTTTCAATCCTTTCCCGAAATCCTTCGATTTTATTGGTAGGATAATTCTCCATTTCTTCTAAGTCCAACCTCATCTGTATCAGCTTCTTTCTTCTGATGCTCCAGATGTTAGGACCTCTTAGTGCCTGAATCTTTTCGATTTTCATAGTCTATTGGCATTTTAACAGTTAACAATAACTCCTTTCAAAACCAAAGATAATGCAAAACCCTAAACGAAACTATACCACATTTAAAGATTCGTTAAAAAAAAATTAATTTTAATTAACATTCTTAAAACATTAAAAATCAACTAAAGATGGCATGAATTTCGCCAAAGAATGTTAATTATTTTTTAATTTTGTACCATGACTAAACCTGTTGGAAAATTAATAGTTATCGGAGGCGCTGTAAACAAAGGAAGTTTTGCTGAAACCGATTATGATCAGAATATCGAAAAGAATCTTAATTTTTTTGAGCGTGGGATCTTAAGAAAGATCATCAACGAATCGAAGCTAAAGGAGAATTCTGTCATTGAAATTGTTACTACCGCTTCTCAAATCCCTCAGATCGTAGGTTCCGAGTACAAAAAAGCATTCGAATTTCTTGGAGCTAAAAATGTAAATGTTCTGGACATCCACAACCGTGAGGAAGCCAATTCTGATGCAATGGTCGCAAGGGCCAACGCTGCCGATGTCATGATGTTCACCGGAGGAGATCAGTTGAGACTGACTTCTATTCTTGGTGGAACAAGATTTCATGATACCGTTTTATTAAAATACCAGGAGCAGGATTTTATTTATTCCGGAACTTCTGCAGGTGCTGCAGCAGCTTCTGAAAATATGATCTATCAGGGAAGCAGTTCTGAAGCTTTATTGAAAGGAGAAATCAAAACTACTCAGGGATTAGGGCTAATCGATAATGTCATTATTGACACTCATTTTGTACAGCGGGGAAGAATCGGGCGCCTTTTCCAGGCGGTAGTGAACAATCCGAGAACGCTGGGAATCGGATTGGGAGAAGATACAGGACTTTTCATTCATAATGATGTAATGACTGCTGTAGGTTCAGGTCTTGTGATCTTAGTTGACGGAAGGTTTATCAAAGATACCAACCTTACCAATATCAACCTTGGGGAGCCTATTTCTATCGATAATTTAACGGTACATGTCATGTCTATGAATGATCATTATGATCTTACGACAAAAACACTGACAATTGAGAATTCGCAGTTTAATCCTATTCCACAGGATAAATAGAACAACAAATACAGCTATACAAACGGGACCTCGGTTCCGTTTTTTATTTAAAATTCATATTTTAATTTGGGCTAAAGCTAAGGATTTAAAACGTTTATTGTAAGGCGGGCTAAAGCCCACCCCCATTTGATGTTGATATCCAGATGCATAATAGTTACTTAACAACAACATCTTTTATCTTTTATCTTTTATCTTTTATCTTTTATCTTTTATCTTTTATCTTTTATCTTTTATTAATTAACTTCGTAAAAGAAATCATTTATCAACCATCATCTTTAATTTTATGAAAGTAATTATCCACGGCGGTTTTTTCTCTGAAAGCGATCAAAGCCATGAAGTAAAAACAGCAAAACAGGAGTCATTAAAACAAATTGCTCAAAAGGCATTCGATTATCTTAAGACACATTCGGCTTTTGATACGGTTGCTTATGCCGTTTCATTACTTGAAGATGATCCTTTATACAATGCAGGAATCGGTTCTCAGATCCAGAGTGATGGTGTTATCCGTATGAGTGCTGCCATTATGAACGGAAATACTCAGAAACTCAGTGGTGTGATTAATATTCAAAATGTACAGAACCCTATTTTTGTGGCTAAAGATCTTATCAATGAAGACGATAGGGTTTTAGGAGGAAATGGTGCTAAAATTTATGCTACGGAAAATGGTTTTGAAAGTTTTTCTACAGAAATTCCCCAGAGAAGAAAAGAATACGAAGCCAAACTGGCCAATGGAGGGAAAGGAACTGTAGGCTGTGTAGCGATTGACCGGGAAGGAAAACTAGCTGTTGCCACGTCTACTGGAGGAAAAGGTTTTGAAATCCCCGGGAGAATTTCGGATTCTGCCACTGTAGCTGGAAATTATGCCAATGCTTTTTGTGCAGTAAGCTGTACCGGTGTAGGTGAAGATATTGTCAGTAATGCTACTGCAGCAAAAATTGTAACGAGAGTTACCGATGGAATGAGCCTTCAACAGGCTTTCAGTAGGACATTTGATGAACTTGCAGTCATTGATGGGTTTGCAGGAGCCATCGCAATTGATAAAGAGGGAAATATATATCATCAGGATTCCTATCCTACTATGGTTTTCGCCAGTTTTGATGGTGAAAAACTTGAAGTCTTTTCCTAAATTTAACATTTATTTATAAGTCCATTTATTTTTTTGGCACGTATTTTACATTATTCATAACAACAAATTTTAATATTAATACTTAAAAAAATAGAAATCATGGGAAACAAGACAAAAGGCTTATTAGCTTTACTAGGATTAGGTGCATTAGCTTACTGGAAATATAAGAATTCAAGCCCTGAAGATCAACAAGCGGTAAAAGATAAGATCAATACAGCTAAAGATAATCTTAACAAATGGGGAAATGACCTTAAGAGCAAAGCAAATGATGTTGCTTCCCAGGTTCAGAATAAAGTAGACGAAGTAAAGACAAAAGCTGAGGATTCCCTAAGCTAATCAACACAGAGCAGTTTTTTTAACATTCATATATAGGAAAAAAGTCATCGTAGTAATACTTCGGTGACTTTTTATTGTAATGCAACCCTGAATGTTTTATTTTTTCTGTGCTATAAGCGCATATACAAGAGGTATTTTATTTCCGAACTGCGGTATTCTCCATTTTCCTGTTTCAAATTCTTCTACATGTCTGAAACAAGGATATGGAGACCAGTCAAATTCCCGAAAAACATTCAGTTGTAAATCTTTTTTTATTAAATTATCGAGAACTTCTGCTAAGGAGTGGTTCCACATGACATATTCCTGCACGATAGGTGCAGACTGATCTGCATAAGTACCTTCATAGGTTTCTACAATCGGTTTCTCATTGAAATAATTGTAAGCGACTTTTGTAAAGTCGTCATCAAACATCCAGACAACAGGGTGAAATTCTGCCATAATGAATTTACCTTCCGGTTTTAAGAAATGATTGATAATTCCAGCCCATTTTTCAAGATCGGGAAGCCATCCAATTGTACCGTAGCTTGTATACACAATATCAAATTTCTGATCCAGAACGTTCGGCAAATTATATACGTCTGAACATATAAATTCTGTATCTGTACTACATTTCTGTGCGAGCTCTCTGGCTGTATCAATCGCTTTATCAGAAAGGTCAATGCCGTTCACATTTGCTCCCATTCTTGACATGGAAATAGAATCCTGTCCGAAATGGCACTGCAAGTGCAGAATACTTTTTCCTTTTATATCTCCAAGAAGCTCCAGCTCTATGGAGTTCAGCGAAGCTCTGCCTTTTAAGAACTCATCTACAAAGTAAAAATCCGATTTCAGATGAGGTTCTACTTTTGCATTCCATGATTTTTTATTAATTTCTAAATAATTTTCCATTGCTTTAGTTTAAAAATGGGAGTTCCACCCATCAAGTAATTTCATTATTCAACACAATGATTACAATTTCTCCATTAATTTTTTCTTTTGATGCAGAAATTCTTCCTCACTTAGAACTCCGGATTCCTTTAATCTTCCCAATTGTTCCAGCTGATCTAAAATACTAGGTTCGGATTTACTCTGAAAATGTTGTTCCGGACGGGACATGAAATCTCTTACTTTTTCACAGAACAGTTCAGCATGGTACTTTCCTACTCCATCAATTTCTACCACGTCATCAGTCACCTGAATATCTATGGAAGCTAATAAAAATTCTGTTTCATATTGTATGGAGCTTATTTTGCTGTAAGAAAAGTCTTCTACTTTCAATCCGTACATGAACTCCTTATCCACAAAAATCAGTCTTCTGTCTGTGGCTACCAGGATGATATGATGGTTGTTCAGTTTATTTCTGCCTTCTACGAGATAGACAATTCGTTCGTCCGGTGAAAGGATATCCGGTAATTCACGAATTTCTTTCCGGGCAAATATGGTAGGGCTGATATCCAGTTTTTTAAGTTCTTCTTTTATTTCGTCAAGTCTTGATTTTTCACTCATAGCGTTAGTTTTTGGGTCTAAATTACTCTTTATAAGTAATTAAATTTAATTCAATAAAAATATTAGTCTTCTGATGGTATTACAATAGAAGTATGCAAACAGTATAGCTTCCAGCCTAAGGTTTCATACAACAGCTTTCCTTCTTCCGTTGCCACTAAAATATTCTTGTAAAAACCTTTGGATAAAGCGATCTTCTCCAGTTCTTTCAATAAAAAACGAGCAAGCCCTTTCCTTTGATGACTTTTTTCGGTAATAATCCTGTCATACACAGCAACATCATCTATAAGAGAGATACGTCCTATAGAAGCCTGCTCACCATTCTCCGCCACAATCGTGATAACAAAGGTTGTATTGTACTCAGAAAATTCCAGATGGTATCCTTCTGCAAGACTTGTATCCGGAAATTCCATTGGATGAAAACAGGTCATCATATATCCCTGCGATTGTAGTTGCCATCTTTCAGGGATTTTACTGATCAATTCATCAGGAGAAGTTGATACTTTCAGATAAATCCAGGGCTCATCAATTGAGTTGGTAAGTTGGAAAAAATCATCATTAAGCTCAGGAAATACAAAACGTTCTTTTTGTTTTTCATCTCCTACAACCACATGAAATCCGGATTTATAGGATACAGGAAAAGATGTTTCTCTTGACAGGCACCATCCTTTCAACCAGCTTTCTACAATTTTTGAAGATACTTTATCCTTCATGTTTCGGTGTTAAAAGTTTTATTTTAGTTGCTCCAATAATTTCTTTTTTTGCTCTGTAAATTCTGCATCGGTTAAGATTCCATTTTCTCTCAGTTTTCCTAACTTTTCAAGCTGATTAAAAATTTCTTCTGATGAAACTGAAACACTTCTCTTTGCAGAGCCGATTTGTTTTGAAGATTGTTCCTGTGGATTATTATAAATGTTTTTTATTGTATCATAGAACTTCTCAGCATCTTCCTTATCCATATAGCATTCAAACTCAACTGTTCTTTCTTCCAGATGCAGCTTAATAATGGGAGATCTAGGATGGGTTACAAAGCTCAACAACTTTATGGTTTCATTAGGGTAAATATTGATTTTTGCTGCACCAAACATGCCTTTTGATACAGAAATTAACCTCAATGGCGTTGCTACCAATACTCCGGCATCCAGTGTATTGACAAACTGAGCATCTGTAATCGCAATGATCTGTTCTTCTTCAGAGATAAGATAAGGAAGTTCCTTGATTTCTCCTTTGGTAAAGACGGAGAGATTAGCATGAAGCCTTTCCAGTTCATTCTTTATTTTTTGGTGTCTTCGCTTATAAACCTCTTTTGAGATTTGATGAGAACCGGAATCTATGGCTGCAGGAAGAGTCTTTCCTACCGTCATGACTGTCTGAGCTGCTTCAGTGTCTTCTGTATTCAGCATATTATTGATATCGTCAATGCTGAATGCATTAAGATTATAAAGCAACTCATCATTGATATCGCTTATTTTATTTAAACATTTATTGCATAAAACATTACCGTCTGAAAGCTTATTGGCTCCCAAAAGCGTATCCATGGATGTTAACTCTGTAGTACACAATGCACAATTATTAGTCATTCCTTTTTTATTCAAAAGTATTTAAATTCTCAACATCCATCAAAAAAAACAACCACAAAAGTAATTTTGCAGTTGTTCTGTTTTTAATATAATTAAGAAATTATTCTCCTAAAAACTCTTCTAAAGAAACCGTTTTCTGTATTCCGGCTTCAAGATCTTTAAAAGTAACGGTATTATTTTTAATTTCTTCTTCACCCAGGAAAACAAGATTTTTAATACCTTTCTTTTCTGCATAGGTAAACTGCTTGTTGATCTTTGCATTTTCAGGATATAATTCAGCTGAAATTCCTTTGGATCTTAGCTTCATGATCAGCTTTAAGGCATCAGTGATTTCTTCACCTCCAAAGTTAGCAAACAGATATTCTATTTTAGCTGATGCTTCTTCAGGGAAAAGGTTCAATTCTTCCATTACCAGATAAATTCTGTCTAATCCAAATGAAATTCCAATTCCAGGAATATTTTTCACTCCAAAAACTTCAGTAAGGTTATCATATCTACCGCCACCTCCGATGGACCCCATAGCAACTTCATCTGCTTTCACTTCGAAGATCGCTCCGGTGTAATAGTCCAGGCCTCTTGCCAAGGTTATATTGAAGACCAGGTTTTGAATATCAACACCAAGGTTCAGAGATTGTGTAAGAACAAATTCAAGTTCTTCTATTCCTTTCAGGCCGATTTCGTTCCCTGCAAATTTTTCTTTCAACTGAAGAAGGTTTTCAAGAGCATCGTCTGACTGGCTGAATAAGAAATCCAGTTTATCAATAGATTCCTGAGAGATTTCTCTTTCTAATAATTCTTTTACCACTCCGTCTTTCCCAATTTTATCCAGTTTATCCAATGCTACAGTAAAATCAATCAGTTTATCTGTGATTCCTGCATATTCTGCCAATCCGGAAAGAATCTTTCTGTTGTTCATATGAATGGTTACAGGAACTTTCAGATCAGCAAAAGACTTCAGATATAACTGAACCAGCTCCACTTCCTGTAATAAACTCTCACTTCCTACAACATCAGCATCACACTGATAAAACTCTCTGAATCTTCCTTTCTGAGGTCTGTCTGCTCTCCAAACCGGCTGGATCTGAGAACGTTTGAAGGGAAATGTCAGTTTACCATGATTCATTGCTACGAATCTTGCAAAAGGTACAGTAAGGTCATAACGAAGGGCTTTATCTGTAAGACTTTCCGCACTGAAAGGTTTGTCTAATGCTTTCTGAAAGTCATGAAGCATCTGATTCTTTTTCTCTTCTTTCGCTTCATTGATACTTGAATTTAAAATTTTAAAAATCAAGCGGTCACCTTCTTCTCCGTATTTTCCTGTCAACGTAGAAAGGTTTTCAAAACTTGGAGTTTCCAAAGGCTGAAACCCGAATAATTCAAAATTATTCTGTAAAATATTGATGATATATTTTCTTCTGGAAACTTCCTGTGCCGTAAAATCTCTCGTCCCTTTTGCTAAACTTGGCTTCATTTGTTGTATGTCATTTTGATAAATGCAAAAGTAAGGAATTGAAAGGAATTTTACATAGTATAAAAAGCTGAAGAAAGACTTCCCTCAGCTTTTCCTTTACTATTATCAATTATTCCAAAAAATCATACACTTTCAAGAATTTCAAGAATTTCTTCGCCATAATTTTCAATCTTATGCTTTCCAAACCCTTTGATTTCAAGCAACTCCTCTTTCCTTGCAGGTTTATACTTGGCTACAGATATCAATTCTTTGTTACTCGCAATGAAATAGGTGGGAAGATTCTGTTCTCTGGCTTTTTCTGATCTCCAGAGTTTCAGAGCATCCAGAATCTTTTCTTCATCTGTATTCAAAAGATCATTCTCTGCAGAATATTTAATTGCCTTAGGCTCTTTTACTGTATTTTTTGTCAATTTTAAGTCTTCAAAATACAATATTACAGACCAATATTTTTCTTCACTCACAAAAGCTGTTTCTACTTTCATGATCTCATTACCTTCCAGAAAATCATCCAGCATCTTCTGATCTTTGTAGAGAAATTCTTCAGGCAGCCTGATTTTAAAAATTTTCACTCTCATCATTTGTGTTTTTAAAGTTATTTTCCTCCTAGTAAAAGGATTTCATCTACACGAATTTCCGTGATATATCGCTTCACCCCATCCTTATCATCATAAGATCTGTAGGTAAGTTTTCCTTCAACAGCTATTTCTTTTCCTTTGGTAACATACTTTTCAAAGATTTCTGCTGTTTTCCCAAAGGCAATCAAATTGTGCCATTGTGTTTCTTCTACCTTTTCTCCTTTAGCATTCGTGTAATGATCGCTGGTCGCTAGAGATACACTTGCTTTTACGTTTCCGTTGTCGAAGTTTACCATTTCAACTTCTTTTCCTGTGTAACCAATTAATGTTACTTTGTTTCTTAGTGACATAACTTTTATATTTTAAAGATTAATAAATTCAGATAAGAGACGTTCACTGCTTTCTCAAATCTCTGTTGCAAAGATTGCTATGGTTTCTATTCACAGTCGGTTATAAACCATTTAAATCCATTTGTAGTCGTTTGTAAACGGATATGAAAATAAAAAGATTTCTTTATTGTATAGGATTTATAAGAATTAAAAGACATTAACTCCCACCAATGAATTAAAAATTTAATAAGATAAAACCTATGATAATTTTTTTTTCTTCTTTAAAAAAATATTCACATTTAAAAATTGCAATGTTATATAATATGTATAAAATACAATTTCTCATTGTAATTAAATAAGAATATAAATTTTAAATTATGTGGAAAATTTTCTGTTCTGGCTTTCATCTAAAAAAATCCAACAAAAAAGGCACTCAACAAAATTGTTGAGTACCTCCTACTTAATCATGCAACTAAAAATAAAATTGAAACTTATATTTTTTCACATTCAATACTGTCTTTTGCCTCCTTAATAATGAGATTAATCTTTAGCTTGAGAAATCCTGGTTATACTATTGATAGTGGCATCCAATGAAGTATCAGATTTTATTTTAATAAGATATCCGCTACCAATAGATAAAGGATCGGCAACACTCACAAGATAAAAAACAAGATCTCCTGAGGTTACCCCATTAGGAGCTACCGCGGTCTGATCTATGGAGAATGTTGAAGGAGGAACAGGATTTGAAAGATTCACTGTTACAAAGGCCATAGAACCATTATTCTTATTGGCATAACTTACAATAACCCTCCACATATGAACTTGCCCGGCAATAGGGTTTTCCAGAAATCGTCCCGTTGCCGGATCATATATATCTCCAGGCACCGGATTGATAATATTTTCAGGCCATGTGGTGGTAGGTGGTGCTGCAAAGTCTGTCACAATGTTCATCGGTGTCTGATAAACAATATTCTGATACGTCATCAAAGGAACTCCTCCTGAAGATTTGAATGCAAAGAAAGGCTTTACACCTGCTCCACTATTTAATTTAACGACTCCTTCGTTGGCTGTTGTTAATGTTACTGAAGAAATTACGGTACTCCATTGGGTTCCATTATAATATCTTAAAGTTTTATTGGTGGAATCATAGATGATCATTCCCGCAGTGGGTGTAGTTACATTAGCTGGAGGATTGGCATTTCTGGAGAGTACAACTGCTGAATTAGCTGAGGTAACGTCTAGAACTCCTTGTGGAGACGTTGTATTAATCCCTACCTGTCCAAAAATAAAAGGACAAAACAGAAAACTGAGTAATAAATTAGATTTTTTCATGGTTTGTTTTTTTGAATGTTGATATCAAAATTACAAAAAAACACAATACTGTGAAATAAAAATCAATTTATTTATATGAAAATAAGACAGTTATATTCAATAATATAACTTTATGAGTAATAATTTATTTTAAAATACTGATGAATATTATATTTTCCAAAACACAGAAAATTAAACAAACATAGACGTCGTGTTCTAAAAATTCATTTAGTTAATGAACCATCCCTTTTCTGTAAAATATATTGTAATACTGATTGGCATTTTCCCAATTATCCATTTACAAACGGATAATTCCTTATCTTTGTGAAAATTCATCTATGAAAAGGAACATCAATATTTTTGAGTTTCCTCTCAATTTGGGACTTACCAAAAAGGAATATGAGACAGAACCCGGAGTTCGGAAGCTTCCGGAATGGCTCAGAAAATTTGGTTTTCATAGCAGAATTAATCCTGCCAACGTTTTCAGACTGAAAGCTCCTGAATATTCTATGGACTTTGATGAGGAATCAAAAGTCAGAAATGCAGTTCAGATTATCGAATATGCTAAACAACAGGCCGATTGTATTCTCCGGAATTACGAAAAGAATTCATTCAATATTATTCTTGGAGGCGATTGCAGCATTCTTATAGGAAACGCAATGGCTCTGAAAAAAGTGGGAGATTTCGGGCTTTTTTATCTTGACGGGCACACAGACTTCATCCCACCCGAACTTTCTGAAACGGGAGGGGCGGCAGGAATGGATCTCGCCATCATTACCGGTACCGGACATGAAAAACTAACTGATATTGATGGTTTAAAACCTTATCTGTCAGAAGAAAATATCTTTTGCTGTGGGAATGCAGAAATTGATGATGAACAATATGTTGACCAGATTACCAACTCCGAGATTCATTATTTTGATTTATACCGTCTGAGACAAAATGGTTTCGGAAAAACAGCTGAAGACTTTTTGAAAATGGTGAATGATAAAGGGTTAGACGGGTTTTTCATTCATTTTGATGTAGATATTCTGAAAGATGAATTCATGCCCGCCGTAGACAGCAGGATGGAAGACGGAATCAGTTATGAGGATCTCAGGGAAATGCTGGAACCTTTGTTCGCAAACCCTTTGTGCTTTGGAATAGAGATTACCATTTTAGATCCTGATTATGATAAAAACGGAATATACACCCGTCCATTTGTAGATAACTTAATTCAAATTATAAAAAATAAAGAAGAGTAAATGAAGAAGACAATCAAAAGAACATTCAGGGTTTCAAAATATGTGATCTATAAGGAGACGCTTGTTGATTACAAGGAACATTTCTGGTCATTTTTAGGCGCATTTTTTGGGATTGGGATTATTGCATTTATCCAGTCTCACTCACTTACAGAAACGGAAAACATATTTCTGATCGGTTCTTTTGGAGCATCAAGTGTTCTTATTTATGGAGCAATACAGAGTCCTCTGGCACAACCGAGAAATCTTATCGGCGGACATGTTCTGTCGGCATTGGTAGGTGTTACTGTTTATCAGTTTGTTCCGGATATCATCTGGCTTTCTGCACCTTTAGCAGTAGCATTTTCTATAGTATTAATGCAGTATACAAAAACTTTGCATCCACCGGGCGGAGCTACAGCTCTGATTGCAGTAAGTTCTACAGGTAAAATTCCGGAATTGGGATATTGGTATGTTCTCTCCCCTGTTCTTTCCGGATGCATTATTCTTTTGATTGTTGCATTATTTTTTAATAATATTACACCCAACAGAAGCTATCCTACCCACAGCATGTTCAAAAGGCTGCTGAAAAAAAGACACAACCATCACTTAAAATAAAAATCATGAATTGTCTGGAATGTGGCGAGAAAATCATCGGAAGATCAGATAAAAAATTCTGCAACGATGCCTGTCGGAACGCCTATAACAATAAGCAGAATAAGGATTCCAGTAATCTGATGCGGAATGTTAATAACAAGCTTCGCAAAAATTACCGTATCCTGATGGAAATAAATACCGACGGTAAAACAAAAGTCCCAAAATCCAGACTGGATGGCTTAGGTTTTGATTTCGATTATTTTACCAACCTGAAAGTTTATAAAAACGGATCTGAATATAAATTCATTTATGATTACGGGTATAAACTTCTGGATGATGATTTTGTACTGATAGTAAAAAATCAGGCATAACCTACCCATCACAAATATAATATTATGAAAGAAGTTGTTCTGATCACCGGTGCCAGCGGCATGATTGCCAAAGAACTGGCAAAAAAAATAAGTTACGCATATGAAATCAGGTTTCTGACGCGAAAAAAAGTGCATGATCATGACTATGAATGGGATGTCCAAAAAAAAACTATAGATGAAAAAGCCCTTGACAATGTTTCTCATATCATTCATCTTGCAGGTGCCAATATTTCAGAAAAGCGCTGGACTTCGGAAAGAAAAAGAGAATTGATTTCCAGCCGTGTAGATTCTGCAGAATTACTTCGAACAACTTTAAGAAAAAACAAGATTAAGCTAAAGTCTTTTATTTCAGCCTCCGGAATTAATTTTTATGGTACTGAAACCTCAGAAAAAATTTATACCGAAACAGATCCACCAGGCAACGATTTTCTAAGTGAAGTGGTTGTCTTATGGGAAAGAGCTGCTGACGATTTTAAGGAACAGGATCTCGCAGAAAGAGTTGTGAAAATACGTACTGCTGTAGTACTTTCTGAAAAAGACGGAGCATTAAAGAAAATGATCCCTCCTATTCAATATTATATCGGCTCTCCACTGGGAAGCGGGCAGCAATATATGCCATGGGTTCATATTGAAGATATCTGCTCTATTTATGAATTTGCTTTAAAAAACCCAGCAATAGATGGCGCTTATAATGCTGTATCTCCACAACATGCCACCAATAAAGAACTTACAAAAAAGATTGCCCAGGTACTTAAAAAAACACTATTTATGCCTAATGTTCCCGGATTTGTGCTGAAACTCTTATTCGGAGAGCTGGCTACTGCTATATTGGAAGGTTCCAGAGCTTCCTCAAAGAAACTTCAGGATGCAGGTTTCCATTTTAAATTTCCGGATCTGGAGAACGCTTTAAAAGACTTACTAAAGAAGTAAATTCAGAAAAAATTAATTAAAAAAATATTTTAACACCTATTTATTATAACACAGAAAATATTCTCATGAAAAACCCGAATATCACCTTATTAAACACAGAAATCCTTTCAGATAACTGGTACACTTTAAACAAAGTCACCTACTCTGTTTTGAAAAAAGACGGAACTACAGAAACTCAGAGCAGAGAAGCCTATGACCGTGGAAACGGTGCAGTAATCCTTCTTTACAATACAGATTCAAACACCGTTATTCTCACCAGACAATTCAGATTACCTACTTATATCAACGGAAATTCTACAGGCATGCTCATTGAAGCCTGTGCAGGATTGTTGGATAATGATAATCCGGAAGACTGTATCAAAAGGGAAACAGAAGAAGAAACCGGATATAAAATTTCCAAGGTTGAGAAAATATTTGAAGCCTATATGTCGCCCGGATCTGTAACGGAAATTCTTTATTTCTTCATTGCAGAGTATTCAAATGAAATGAAAATCAACGACGGAGGTGGATTGGAAGAAGAAGGTGAAAATATCGAAGTTCTGGAATTATCGTTTGAAAAAAGTCTGAAAATGATTGATACAGGAGAAATCAAAGATGCAAAAACCATCATGCTTCTGCAACATTTGAGGATCAAAGGAATACTGTAGAAATAAGATATCAATGATGATTGATGATTGAAAACTGCATATCTAATAAAAACATTAACTTATAACTCATATTTAAACTATTAACAGATGATTGAACATGTGAAACTTGCCATTAATCCCAAATTTCAGGATTGGGTTCTTTTTGAAAATGGCACTTATATTATTTTCGATGACATCAGTATTATCGAAAATGTAAAAGAGAAAGCATTACAATTAATGAAAGAATTCGGTCCGGTTTATGCCGGAGGTCCTGCCGGAGATTTCAATGTAATTCATTTAAACCTTACTGAAGGATGGCTGGTTTCCGGACATGGTTATGGTATGTATACGTATGTACATCCTTCCGAACTGGACAGTGAATCCCCAAACGATCTTGAAATAGGACTTTATGGCAGATCTAAAAGAGATTCAGATGGCCAAAATCCTGAAATTATTCATATCAACAGGAGTGAAATTTCATAAGGCCTACCATTCATAATTTATTATTCATAATTAAATACAATGCTTCAAGATCATATTACGGTGGAGAACCGCCATAAAGACTTTATTAGAAAAATCACTGAAACAGAAACAGTATATGCTTTAAAAGATGGCAAAGGCTATGCAACTTCGTATTCCAACGAGTCAGAATATGAAGACGGTGAAGAGGTACAGATCATTTGTTTCTGGTCTGATGCTGCCAGAGCAAAATCATGCATAGAAAACGAATGGAATCATTATGAGCCTTCTTCTATTCCTCTCAACGAGTTTGTAGAAAACTGGTGTCTGGGAATGAATATCGACGGATTATTGGTAGGAACTAATTTCGACAGCAATCTGTTTGGTTACGAAGCTGAACCTTTAGAATTAATCCTTGATATTATTGAAGAGCTCAGATCTTCAGGAAAGTCACTGGAATTGAGAAAGTTTGAAAACATGGAAGATCTGGAAAAACAGATCAGAGCCGTGCTGGAAGATTAATAATTTAGCTCATATGAAGTCTTTGGGAATAAAGATCTTTAAAGCAAGTGCTTTATTTTTGGTCATTCTTTTCAGTATTCTTATGCTGAAAACTATTTCCCAGTATACTTCTCTTGAAAAAAATATAGGATTTCTGGCTTTTAAGCAGCAGGTTGTGGATAATCCGTACTGGATGATTTTTTTCTACATTCATATCTTTTCCATAACGCTTTGTCTTCTGGCAGGTCTGACCCAGTTTTCAAATCGGTTTTTGACTGAAAATAAAAGCCTTCATAAGATAATTGGGAAAATATATGTCTACAACATCCTTATTATCAATGTTCCGGCATGCTTTGTTCTGGGACTTTTTTCCAATGGTGGTATTATCGGAATCACAGGATTTCTGATACAGGATATCCTTTGGGCTTATTTCACTATTGCCGCCATACTTTTTATCAAAAAGGGAAATGTGAACAGACACAGGATGTATATGATCTTAAGCTATACGGTTACCACCACAGCCATTACGTTCAGAATTGTTAAAAATCTGTTTTATAATGAAACCCGTCATGACTACCAACTTTTTTATGGTTTGAATGTCTGGGCAGCCCTTTTTATCAATCTTTTTATAGCTTATCTGATTCTCAGAAAAGAATCATTACTACCTGGAAAAGTCAACGTTAGAAAAGAAGATTAAAAGACTTATAAATGACACCAGAAAAAATGATGCAATAAATATCAAAGTATTAAAAAATGCTTCATATTGAGTATTCCGGGTCCATTTGCCGAAAAAACGCATTATCAGATAAGAAATTCCTCCCAAAACGGCAATAATAAAAAGAAGAAAAAAATAATAAATCATGGTTTCGTGTTAATGTGTGTAAATCTATTATTTTAAATCTAAAAAAACAATCAATTACAGGACTACAATCTTCTGAATAGCCTTAATTTTGATCAACGTTATTATCTAAAAATTAATGTATGAAAATTAAAAGCCTTGACCATCTTGTTTTAACGGTGGCAGATATTGAAAAGACTATTGCATTTTACACTCATGTTATGGGCTTTGAAGTCGTTACTTTTGGAGAGGACAGAAAAGCACTCATCTTTGGAAATCAAAAGATTAATCTGCATCAGAAAGGATATGAATTGGAGCCTAAAGCAGAGACTCCAACCTGTGGCTCTGCTGATCTTTGTTTCGTTGCAGAGACAGGTCTTCATGAGATAATGGAAGAGCTCAGACAGAAAAATATAGAAATCATTGAAGGGATTGTAGACAGAACCGGAGCGGTAGGAAAAATCAAATCAGTTTACTTCCGTGATCCGGATTATAATCTTATTGAAGTAAGTAATTATTATTAACAAAAACAGCTCTGTATCAGTTTATTACTATCCATTTTTTAGAATTTAATGTTCCTGAATTTCTAAAACACAAAATTGTCAGTATAAAATTCATATAAAATTTGCAAAAACCATTGAGAAAATCTATTTAATCTTTTATATTTCGAATTTAAAGCCTTAATTTTGCATAGAAATTCAGAAAATTCGGATTCTTTCAACAGGTTATGTACATGAAAAAAATGATGATCGGGCTTGCTTTGGCCTTATCCATCACTATTTGGGGGCAAAAAACTCCTGCAAAAGCAAACAATCTGACCCCTTACAGCTATCAGACTTTTAACTGTGACAATAAAGGGTATTTTGACCCGGCTAAATATAAAAAAGAAGAAATAGACGGGGTAAATAAACTGTTGTATCAGTTCAATGGCGTGGTATTTGACACCCAACCTGTTTTTAAAATTGCCCAGCTTGAAGAAATCCGTAAAAACAGAGAAACGTATTTACAGGAACTGGAAAAGCAGTATGAAGAAAAGAAAAAGGAACTGTACAGCCTTAAAGTAATTGATCTTCCTCAATGGAAAAAATTAATGGAAGAAACTATTGATTCTTTTGAGAATGAATATCAGCTTAATAAAGAAGAAATCCTTGCGTATTCTGATCCCACCACACTGAGAAACAGTAAATATTACGATACCTGCAGAGAACAGATTGATGCTATCTCCTCTCCCGACAGAGAAAAGATGTTTGCAGCATGGAGAGCGTATACTGAACTTAAAAGCAAAAATAATGCTGATCCAAAGGGTGTAATGGCAAGATTTGATGCCAAAATGAATGACCCTCAAAAAGAAGATTATGCATTAATTGATATGATTGGTCTGGGTTTTCACAACTGTGCCAACAGCAGTTTCAGACAAAAGCGTAATAATGAAGAGACCTCTTATAAAGATTTTGATAAGATTTTCACCAAGCTGAAGAGAACTTGTGATCAGCCGTAGGCTTATTAAATAGTTTGAAAGATTTAATCCTAAAAAATAGAATAGCAACACTCAGATTGAGTGTTGTTTTTTTATTGGTAAAGTTTCACAGAACGGTTAAGGAATGGTTAAAAGTGGGTTAATGGCTTATGATTTCTTTGAGAAAGGCTTCGTTACCTCTATTTTCGTACTTCTAAAACTATTCCATGAAATACATTGTTGCTTTCCTGACGTTGCTACTTTGCATAGCAGCATCAGCTCAAAAACCTATCTCTGTTCTTCCTTTTTTTCTGGAAAACAATTCTGTGTATGTATATTGTAAAGTCAATAAAACGGACAGTATTAAGTTCCTTTTTGATACCGGTGCAGATGGCTCTGTCATTAATAGTAATTCTAAGAAAAAGATTCCGGTGAAAATTGACGGAAAGTCTGAGAACAGAGGTTCCAACGGAGTAAATACTGTAGATTACAGCAGCCACAACACAATACAGTTTGGGAATATTGAGAAAAAAGAAATACGATTTACGCTTATTCCTTATGAATCTGTTCATTTTGACGGGGTTTTCGGAACGGATCTGATGAAGGGCAAACTCATTGAAATAGATTATCATAGAAATGAAATCCGGTTTTATGACGAAGATGATCTGCTTATGGATTTAACAGGATATGAAAAGGTAAAACTTCATATGATCGACAACTACGCTGCTGTAGAAAGCATTATCATGGTCAATGACAAAGAATACTCAGGATTCTTTGGGCTCGACAGCGGAGCGGATGATGTACTTACGATTGCTTCTCCTTTTGCAAATAAGAATGTTCTGGTAACAGCCATGAAAACAATAGGTAAAGCCACAGCACAAGGCTCCGATGGATCTGTATATGAAATGTCTGTTGTTCTTTGCCCAGCTGTTCAATTCGCTCAGAAGTATCTTTATAATCTCCCGGTTACCCTTTCCGGTTCTACTGAAGGAATTGATTCTACAGAAAAAATGGTGGGATTTTTTGGTAATCAGTTTTTAAAAAGGTTCAATACAGTGATTGATTTCAAGAATGGATTTATTTATTTTAAACTGAATAAAAATTTGTACTCAGAGTTTAATTAGCTGTAAAAGTTAGTTTTACACATTCTACCTTCCTCTACATACTATAAATTCAACACAAAAAAACATCCAAATAAATTAATAATGAATAAGTTATGGTTTATCAGATTTAAATCCGTAATTTTGCACCCCGAAAATAAGGATTAGAGATATGAAAAAAATTGGTGAACACAGAACACTTCTTGGAGTTGATAAAAACGTTACTTTAAGAGAATTAAAGACGATTTACAGAAATGTGATGAAAGATACCCATCCTGACAAATTCATTAATGATGAAGCAGGAAAACAGGAAGCAGAAGAAAAAAGCAAGTCTGTGATTGAAGCCTACCACTTTTTGGTAAGTATTAATCCTGAAACACAGGAAAAATATAAAGAAGAATATACTGAAACCATTACAAAATCTAATATTCAGGATTTCTATCTGGAGAAATCAATTTTAACCGTTCAGCACTTAAACGGAAATATGTATGAATATATGGGGGTTCCAAGAAATACCTATATCAAAATGATCAATGCTGATTCACCAAGCCGTTTTGCAAGAAGACATATCTACGGAAACTTCGTTTACAGAAAGTCCGGAGAGGCTATGGCAGATTAATTTTTTCTACAACAATATAGAAGAGCTTCCAGTTTTACTGGGAGCTTTTTTGTTGCCCAAACCGCATGTTATGTTTTGGCTAAAGCCAATATTGGCTGTTATAAATTTAAGCGGGCTAAAGCCCACTCCTATTGAATATTTTCTTAATGCACAATAATCATCAATAGAAATAGGCTTTAGCCCATTTACAATAATAAAAATCATCCAATGGCTTTAGCCAAAACCTCTATAACTAAATTTTAAATCATCAAATATCAACAAAAAAGCGCCTCAGAAGATCTGAGGCGCTTTCGGTTAATTAAAGGTTTAATTTATTTATCTAAATGCTTCGGAGTAAATCCGTCTTCATTTAGTTCTCTGTGTACGTAATCTGCTTTCATTTCAGCTTCATAGTCTACTTTAGTATCTTTACCCATTCTTCTTAGAACGGAGTCAAATAAAGAGTATACTACCGGTACAATGATCAATGTAAGGAATAGTGATGATGTCAAACCACCGATTACTACCCATGCAAGACCTTTGTTCATCTCAGCTCCGGCCCCTGTTGCCAATGCGATCGGTAACATACCGAAGATCATCGCAATGGTAGTCATCAGGATCGGACGAAGACGGGCGTGGTTGGCTTGTACCAAGGCATCGTGAGTGTTTGCTCCGGCTGCTTTTCTTGCATTTGTAAAGTCAACGATAAGGATCGCATTCTTCGCTACCAGACCAATCAACATGATCATCCCTAACATGGTAAAGATGTTCAGTGAGTTGGCAGTTAAGGCAAGGATTACCATTACCCCGATCATCGCTAGCGGGATTGAGAACAATACCACGAAAGGATATACAAAACTGTCATATAGTGAAACCATTACCAGGTATACCAATACAATAGCAGCCAATAATGCAATTCCTAACGTACCGAAACCTTCCTGCTGGTTTTCCATATCTCCACTCCAGATGTAATCTACACCTACAGGTTTTTTGGTGCTGTTCATGAACTGGTTTGCCCACTCATTAGCTACGTCACCTACCGGTCTACCAACAGCTTTCGCTCTTACTTTTACGGAAGGAGACTTATCTCTACGTTCAAGCAAACTTGGTCCTGAACCCATTTCCACGTTAGCAAACTGGCTTAAACGAACCTGCTGTCCCTGAGGGTTTGTAAACATAAGGTTTTTAACATCATCAATAGACTGTCTGTTCACATCTCCGAAACGGATATTGATGTCATATTCATATTCTCCGGCTCTGAATTTTCCGTCAGTATTTCCGTTGAACGCGGTCTGCATCGTCTGTCCTACACTTGAAAGGTTTAAACCTAAAGCAGACATTTTATCTCTGTCAATACTTACCTGAACTTCCGGGCTACCTGTATCTGTTGACAATTCTGCATCTACTGCTCCAGGAACTTTTTTCAACAGCTCAAGGATTCTTGTTGCTTCTTTTACCGCGGTAGCGTTATCCGGAGCGGTTACAACCATTTCAATAGGAGCATTTTCAGCACCCATGATACCGATTGGAGCTGTTTTAAACTCAACTCCTGTGAATTTCTCTTCCAGCTGTCTTTTTATTTTTGCAGCTTTGATATTGGTACTTTCAGAACGTTCAGATTTATCTGTTAAGTTCACCTGAACCTCGGATTGGTAAGTAGTTGCCTGAGCTCCACCAAAACCTGTAGACTGCTGTCCTACTGTTGTGATAAGATCTACAACATCTTTATCATTTCTTAAGAATTTCTCAACATCTAATGTTAATTGGTTTGTCTTTTCAACGGTTGCATCTTTTGACAATTCCATTTGTACCAGGAACTGGCCACGGTCGATTGGCGGGAAGAACTCACCTCCAATGAACCCGAATGCTACCAGCATGAATGAACTGATTAAAACAATAAATGTAATCACTACAGTTGAAATTCTTCTTAATGTCGTTTTCAGACACCATTCAAGAATTCCTGTGATCCAGTGTGTAAACCTGTCAATTAATCCTTCAAACCAAAGAATGAATTTCTCAAACCAGTTTTTACCTGTTAAATGTTCCAGTTTACCGAATCTTGATGATAACCAAGGAATGATGGTAAATGAAGCCAATAATGATAACAAGGTGGCAATAACTACCGTGACGCAGAACTGTGCCAGGATGTTGGCTACAAGACCTGAACTCATCGCAATCGGTAAGAATACCACCACAATTACCAAGGTAATCGCAGCAACGGTAAATCCGATCTCTGAAGCTCCGTCATACGCAGCTCTGATCTTACTTTTCCCCATCTCCATGTGACGGTAAATGTTTTCCAGAACTACAATCGCGTCATCCACCAGGATACCTACCACAAGGGATAGTCCCAGTAAACTCATTAAGTTCAAAGTATATCCCATAAGGTTCATTCCGATGAACGCTGCCACCAATGAAGCCGGGATAGAAACCATTACGATGAATGCGTTTCTGATACTGTGAAGGAATAGTAACATTACAATTGCCACGAGGATAATCGCTAAAAATAAGTCGAAAATAACGTGGTTGGCTGATTCAAGGGTAAATTCTGTCGTATCGTTTACGATTTTCACTTTTACTCCCTGAACTTTATAAGCTTCTTCTACTGTTTTAATGGTCTTCTGAACACTTTCAGATACTGCTACCGCATTGGCATCAGATTGTTTCTTAACCTGCATCAAAATCGTAGGAAACTGATTGAATCTCGCTACTTTTTCAACATCTTTCTGAGAGTCGAAAACTGTTGCAATATCAGATAAACGTACCTGAGCTCCATTTTTATTGGAAACAACAAGATTGTTCATTTCTTCAGTAGATTTATATTTTCCTGAAAGTCTGATCGTAGATTTTGTAGTTCTCGTTTTCAAACTTCCTGTAGGGAAATCTAAGTTTGATGAAAGAATGGCCTGTTGTACATCTCCAATTGAAAGTCCGTAACCCTGTAATTTTTTCTCATCAAGATTTACCTGAATCTCTCTCTCCTGTCCACCAACAAGGTCAACCTGAGCTACCCCATTTACACGGGAGAAAATAGGTTCAATCTTTTTATCCAATAAGTCATAAAGGTCCTTACTGTTCAGTTTATCCGATGAAATACTCATCGTGATAATCGGTAAGTCATCTAAAGAGAATTTATTCAGAGACGGTGCTTTTACATCTTCCGGAAGGTCTGCCAGAATCGCATTTACCTTTCTCTGTGCATCATTCAAAGCGTAGTCTACATCGGCTCCATCGTTCAGCTGAACCATGATTACGGATAAGCTTTCGTATGAAGAAGATTCTACTTTTTTAACGTTTTCCAAAGAACCTACGGCATCTTCAATCTTTCGGGTCACGGAGGTTTCCACCTCTGCAGGTGAAGCTCCAGGATAGACCGTAGAAATGGTTACCATGTTGGTTTCAAACTTTGGAATCAATTCGTATCCCATGAGCGTATAACTCAGGATACCTCCCAACGTCAGAATTGTAAATAATACAATTACAAGCGAGGGTCTTTTGATCGATATTTCTGCTAACTTCATAGATCTGCTACTTTATAATGTTCACTTTAGATCCGTTGTCCAGGTTGATCTGTCCGCTGGTAACCACCTGCTCTCCTCCATTCAATCCGCTTAAAATCTGAACTTTATCTCCGTAAACTTTTCCGATGGTTACTTTGATCAATTTAGCAACACCATTCTGAACAACGAATAATTGTCCTGAGCTTACTCCGTTAACAAAGGCTTCTGCAGGAACGGTCAGCATATTCTGAGTTTCTGCGCCGTTGTTTGTACTGAATTTAGCCGTTGCATACATACCAGCCTTAAGGTTTCCTCTGTTTTGTACTTCAATTTCAACAGGGAAATTAAGAGAAGCATCACTTTTAGGAGCAATAAAAGTAATTCTACCTACGAAAGAATCTTCCGGAAGAACATTTACTTTAATCGGAACTTCCTGACCTAACTGGATTTTTCCGATCTGGCTTTCATCTACCAAAACAGATAGTTTCAGACTGTTGATATTAACGATTTCAAACATCGATGTTCCAGGAGAAACCACCGTTCCGGGCTCAACCATTTTCTTGTTGATGGTACCGCTGATTCCTGCACGGATGCTTGTATCATTTACTTTTACACCTTGTGCTCTTACTGCAGCCTGAGCATTTTTCAGCTGTAGTCTTGAGTTGTCAAGCTGTTGTTTTGTAACTCCGCCTGTTTTATATGCGTTCTCATAGCGTTGGTTATCAATAATAGCATTCTGTAGATTGTTCTGAGCCTGGGTAACATCCACTTCGATAGCATCTTTTTTGATCGTTGCCAAAACCTGTCCTGCTCCTACCCTTGAACCCTCTTTTACCAGAACGCTTACGATACGTCCTGATATTTCAGAAGACTGGTTCATTTCCTGCTTAGGAATAAAAGTTCCGTTGGCTGAGTAGTCTGTATCAATATTTTCTCTTGTAACGGTTACAATATTAACATTGATTTTATCTACCTGTTTGGCAACTTCTTTTACTTCCTGCGTCTGTTTTTCTTTGTTACCGGCAATCTTGTAAGCTGCTAAACCAACCAGTACAGCTGCTACGATGATATATATTAAAGTTTTTTTCATTTTAGTTTATTATAAGTTTTGTAGTGTGTTTAGTTCACCCTTAGCTTTTATCAGCTTGATCTCTGCCTGTTTATAATCCAGCAATGCATTGGAATAGTTCTGTTTTGCCTGCGTAAGAGCATTTTCTGAATCCAGCACTTCCGTAAGTGTTGCCAGTCCATACTGGTAGTTTGACTGGGTATTTTTCTGAACTCTTTCTGCCAATCCTACATTATCTTTCATGCTTTCGAGATTGATCAATGCATTTTCCATATTGGTAACGGCATTTTTATAGTCTAAACTTAAGCTCAGCTGAGTGTTTTCAATATCAACATCAAGATCCTGAATATCTATTTCTGCCTGGTTGATTTTCGCTTTGGTAGCTCCACCCGTGAAAATAGGAATATTGACATTCAAACCAATTGCTGAAAAATCGCTCCAGAGAACGCCTCTACTAAGGCCATTGGTCAATGGGAATTTTGCTCCGTTAGCTCCCCATCCGTAGTTCGCCGTAAGATTTACTGATGGATAAAGATAAGCTTCAGTCGCTTTTTTATTGAAAACCAAAAGTTCCCTGTTTTTATTTAAAACTTTAAGCTCTGTACGATCATTAAGATTTACGTTGCTCGCAATCAGCTCAGGTTTTGGTTCGATTTCTTTTTCTTCAAGCTCGATGTCTGTAGAAATCGGGATTCCCATATAAAACTTAAGGGCATTTTTTGAAAGTTCAACAGAGTTGATTAAAGCCTGCTTATTGGAACCGATATTGGTAAGCTGAACATTGGTTCTGTCCAAATCGATTGCTTTTGCCAAACCGTTATCAACCAAACTTTTAATAACATTTCTTACTTTTTCAGTATTGGCATAGCTGGCTGTTACCGTTTTAAGATTTTCCTCCTGTACGAACACCTGATAATAAGCTGTTGCAACATTTTCAATAATCTGTTCATTGGTTAACTGAGCATTCAGTACATAAAACTCTCTAGTTGACTTTGCAGCTTTCAATCCTGTAAAGACTCTCTGATCAAAAATCGCCTGCTGAAGTTGTACAGAAGCTGTTGAACCCCAAGGCTGCCCAAACTGAGCTCTGATTTTCTCTCCTCCAAATTCCAGCAAAGATTCCTGAATAATCGGATTATAGGTTAAACCTGCCGTAGCACTGACCTGAGGAAGGGCACCGGCTCTGGCTTCATCAATCTTGTATTCGGCTTTTTTCACCTGTAAAGCAGCTTTTTTAGCTTCTGCTTTATTTTGAAGTGCCTGTTTAATCGCTTCCTGCAGGGAAACCTGCTGCTGGGCAGACATCAGTGTTGAGCCGAAAATCATAAATGCTGAAGCTATCCCAATTTTTAGCTTTGTAGCAGTTATACGTTTTCTATTCATAATTTTATACTTCGTTTATTTTTTTATTTAATTTTCATTCATTATTTATTTCTATTTGACGAATCATTTTCAGAAATACTTTAGTTTTTTTAGTTTTTGAACAACATATTGATAATAATCTCTTTTCTTTCAGAAATAATTTTATCATATTCTTCATCATTAATTAAAAGATTTTCCATAAATAATGGTCTTATTGCACTTGGAAATACCAGCAATGAAACCATATTCAGAATAAACTGAACCGGAGCCATTTTCTCAATATTTCCCAATTCCATTTCTTTTTCAATATCCTTGTACATATCGTTCAGGATATCCTCCTCAATTTCTCTGTGATGGCAGGTTCCTTTATTGATCTGTGACACGATATACGTTTCCAGATACGGATACTGAAGGCTTGTAGAAAGACTGCTTTCTATGAATTTGCTGATCTTCTCTTTAAAAGGAAGAGCTGAATTCTGAATAATCTTCGATTTTTCCTGTTCTACTCTTTGCGCTTCATCAAAGATGATCTGGATAAGCTTATCTCTTGAACGGAAATAGTAATTAATAAGCGTTCTGTTCACTCCTGCTTCATCTGCAATCTCCTGCGTAGTAGCATCAAACTTTCCTTTCACAAAGAATAAATTCTTCGCTGTCTCCTTGATCAATTCCTGTGTTTGGTCTTTTTTTGCTTGATTTGACATTTTTGTTAAACAAATTTGTGCAAATTTATAGTAAAAATTATTTTTGACAAAATTGTTAAACAAAAATATTAAACAAAAATGTCATGACATCCATCATGTTTGTGAATGAAAGTTTACGATTACTTATTATTCAATAAGAAAGCTATTTTTATATCTTTGCCGCAAAAAATTAATAACTGATGAAGAAAATTCTTTCGCTGTTCATGGTTTTGAATGCGGTACTTCTATTTTCACAAAATTTGCTTTGGCATTTTCAAACCAAAAGCTCTATTATAGAATCTCAGCATTATATTGCTTTTAGTGATACAGATTCTCAAGGAAATATTTATGTTGGAGGAAGATATGGACGTTTTGCATTTCCCAGCATTAATAGCATTACATTTGATAATATTACAAAAACCAGCAGTGCAGATGAAGATTCAAGAGCTGTTATTGCAAAACTTGACAAGAACAAAAATGTAATCTGGGTAAAAGAAATCAGATCAAAATATTCATCATCCTTAAATTCCTTAGTTGTAGATAAACAGGACAATCTTGTATTTACAGGATATACAGATGGGCATGATTTAAAACTGAACCCTAACTCAGAGACTATTTTTGATACAGGGATTAACTCCGGTAGTTCATTCATGGTAAAGCTAGATACTAACGGAAACTTTGTTTTTGGGAATATTTATAATTATGTTTATAATATGGCCTGTACAATTGATTTAGATAACAATATCATCTCTACAGGAAATTATACAAACTACCCTCCACAATTTCTTACTGATTTGGATCCTAATCCTAATGCAGTATTTTATCTGCCTCCTCCAAGTGGTTTATTTGTTATGAAGAATACTTCCGCTGGAGCTTTTTCATGGGCCCGCCCTCTCCATGCTCACAATACCCCATCAATACATGCAGTAAAAACTGATCATAACAAAAATATTATTATTCTTGGAAACTTTGAAGCGTATTTGAAAATAGATAATAACTCTTTTCCTTCTACCAGTGTTAATTACAATCAGGGTTTTTTGGCAAAATTCAATACTAACGGAAATTTCACGTGGTATCAACCATTAACCTATTTAAGTGCCTATCTTGGGACTGCGAACTCAAAGATTGAAATTGATAACGCTAATAATATTTATACTGCCAGTAATTATTACAATGCACAAAATATTACTTTTCCAAATACCACAATAAATGCTCCTGCTGATGGACGTACAATGATCTATAAAATAACCCCCAATGGTCATTTAGTATGGAACTCCCTCATCAAAGGAGACGTAAGCTATGACTTTCGTTCTATTAAGCTCAATGCTGACAATACTATAAATTTCTTTGTGCGTTATGCTGATAATATGATTAAGGTTATCAATGGAAATAATAATACAGAAGAAATTGTAAAAAGAATAGACCTAGGGCTTAATTACAGTTATTTATCAAATGATGCTCAGACATATTATTTAAAATTCAGAAATGATGGTAAACTAATATTCAATAAAAGTGATTTCTCTTCTTATACTTTTGACCAAAGTATAGATTATGAAGGAAATATGATTCTTGCCGGAAATTATGATGGATATCAGGACTTTAATCCTGATCAGGATATTAAAGAAATAAAATATACAAATAATGATATAAGCTCTTTTATTCAAAAGTTTGGCAAATGTTATAACGGAACTCCAGATGGAGATAAAATACAAACATTTTGTTCATCAATCAATCCAACAGTACATGATCTATACCCTAATACATCCTATACAACCTGGTATGATTCTTTAATATCCACTACACCTCTAAGCAGCACTACTCCTTTACAGAACAACATTATTTATTATGCTTCTGTTCAGGATGAATCTTGTCCTTTTAATAACAAGAGATTAGCTGTAAAAGTGATCATTAAAAATGCACCTCTCAAACTTACAGTAACTGACTTCTATTTTTGCAGTAACGTTAATCAGATGAGTTTGTATCAACTGAACATTAATAATAACCAAAATATTAGATTCTATGATGCAGCTGGCAACTTAATTAGCAGCTCATCCTATATTATTGAAGGAGCTCAATATTATGTTACTGAACAAAATACGGAATGCGAAAGTGAAAAAGCTCCTTTTAAAGTATTTTCAATACAAGGTGCTACCCCTACAGGAAACACTCCACAAACTTTCTGCACAACCAATAATCCTAAAATCTCTGACATCCAGATCACAGGTCAGAATATAAAATGGTATGATGCGGCAGGAAATATTGTACCTGCAACAACTGTTCTTATTAATGGACAAACCTATTATGCATCTCAGACTATTAATGGCTGTGAGAGTAATAAAACAGCCATTCAGGTAACGGTAAATACAACTCCTAAACCGACAGCCAATGTAAATCAGGATTTTTGTGCTTCTGCCAACCCTACTTTAGAAAAACTGGTTGTAACGGGAACTGCTCTTAAATTTTATAATGCAGCAGGAAATGTAATTCCAATGTCAACTCCTCTGATAAGCGGACAAATCTATTATGTAACGCAAACTTTAAACAACTGTGAATCTGAAAAACTGGCAATTACAGTAACTTTATCTACCAATAATGTGCCCGCAAAAGACATTACGCAGGTACAATGTAATACAACTACTGCTAATTCAATGGTTGTTAATCTTCACTCATATGAAGCAAGTATTATTAATAATCCAGGGAATTATATTTTCACTTATACTGACACTTCAGGAAACCCTATTTCTAATCCTTCTGCTTATATTTTGAATGTCGGGACAACCCTTATCCACGTAAGGGTTTCAACTCCTGACGGATGTTTTAAGGTGGTGAGATTAAACCTTACGCTTAATCCAAAACCTATTGTTCTGCTTCCTGATATGCTTGATTTCTGTGAAGGAAAATCGGTTGTTTTAGATCCAGGCCCTGGATTTAAGTCTTATGAATGGAGTACCGGAGCAACCACTCAAACGATTACAGTATCTACTCCAGGGACATATACTGTTAAAGTAACCAACGTTTTCGGATGTGAAAGTACAAGCTCTACCCAGGTAAGCTATTCTGTTTTAGCACATATTGTTTCTGTCAATATCACGAACAATACAGCGACCGTTATTCTTTCTCAGAGCGGAAACTTTGAATTTTCTTTAAATAATTTCACATGGCAGGATTCCAATATTTTCACCAATTTAAGTATGGGAGAATACACCGTTTATGTGAGAACAAAATCCGGATGTATTATCGGGCAGAAGAACTTCTCGATTTTCAATATACCCAATGCAATCAGTCCCAACGGTGATGGAATCAATGATGCGTGGAGAATAGCAGGATTGGAAAACTATCCGGGAACGGAGGTAAGTTTATATGACAGAAGAGGTGCTGTAATCTACAAAGAGATTATCAGAAATAAACCTTTCCAGTGGGACGGAAGATATGAATCCCATCCTATTTCTACAGGAAATTACTGGTATACCATAAAAGTTTCTGATGGAAGAATCTACAACGGATGGCTTCTGATTAAGAACAGATAGTAAAATAAAAACGAGCAGAAATTCTGCTCGTTTTTTGTTTTTATAATAATTTGATCTTATCGTCTGAAATATCGATGATTTTATCTTTATAAAGTCCTCCGATTGCTTTTTTAAAATTTTTCTTACTCATCTGAAGTTCATCTTTAATCTCTTCGGGAGATGATTTATCAGAAACATACAGAAGTCCGTAGTTTTCTTCCAGTTTGTTCAGAATCTTTTGTTTAAACTCGTCAATATTTTCAAATCCTTCCGGCTGTAAAGAAACATCTATTTTACCGTCTTCACGGATCGCTTTGATAAATCCTGTTTCTTCTGACAACGGATATAATTTTTTGAAAACATCGGAAGCATAGATCAAACCAATGTATTGTTTGTTGATGATCACATTCCAGCCCAGTTCACTTTCATTCATCATAATCAGATCTACCTTATCCCCTTTTGTGAACGGAAGCTCATCATACTGAGGATTTCTCTTGAACTTCGTGGTACCGGTAATCAGTTCCATATCTTCGTCAACATAAATATAAACCAGATATCTTTTGCCTTCGATGATTTTGGTTTTCTGCTGCTTGTAAGGAATAAATAAATCTTTAATGATTCCCCAGTCCATAAAAGCTCCGCTCGGAAGACTTTGCACACAGCTCATTACTGCAAATTCACCTACTTCCGCCAATGGGATCTCAGTAGTTGCTTTTAATTTATCGTCATCCTGATACACAAAAACTTCAACATCCTCACCTGTTTCTTTTTCATCCTGAATAAAGATTTTGGGTAGAAAAGCCTTTTCACCGGATTCATCTACGAGGATCCATCCTGAATTAATTTTTTCTGAAATTGTTAAAGTTTGAGTTTTTCCGAGTTGCATTGATGATAAAATTAGCTGACAAAGGTACGGAAATTTGAAGATGCTATCCTAGTCTATATAATTATAATTGTTTTAATTGCTTTACAAAAAGTTATGAAACTATGAAAAATGTAATGTTTTAAAGATATGTTTTGGCTGAAGCCAATGAATTGATTGTATAAAATAAATGGTCTAAAGCCCGTTTCTATTGAACATTATAAGTTCGAAATATAATCCATCAGCTCACGTTTGCTGCTTTCAAAATCAAAAGCATCATAAACCAAGAAATAACGGTCTTTATCTGCACAATTCTGGTACATTGATTTAGCGAGTGCCAATTTCTTATTATCAAAACTGAGCGCTTTCACCAGATCTCTTATTTGTACTGAAGTAAACATAGAGGTACGCATCTGCTGATTGATCATCTTAATTTTCCCTTCATCAAAACTCTCATTGTTCATCATCATATCAAAAAACTGACGGAAAGAATGATTATCCATCACATTTCCCTGAAGAGACCAGTCTCCGGAGTGATTTCCGTAAGGATTGTTCCAGATATCGTTCCAGTCATTAAATCCATATTGATTTTGCACAGGATAAGAATCCAGAAGATAGAGACCTTCGTTGGTAAAGAAATCCAGCACCATTCTGTTGTTATTACGAAGAATCAATGTTGTTCTATAGATCAGAAAGCCATTCTCATAGATTGAAATGGGCATTCTCCCTGATGATAAATCAAAGAACCTATACTTTCCTGAACCGTTTGCCATCATCTGATCACCAACTTCCACAGTAAAAAATCCCTGTTCAGGAATTCTCAGAAAAACTTCTGCATAACCGTAGTTTCTGTTCCATTGATAATTAGGATTTTTTATTCTATTTTCATTTCCTCTTTTCAGAGTTGTATTATTTCCAGATCTCGGTTGATCAAAAGTTTTATTTCTTTCATCCGGGCTTTTAAAGGTTCTCATTTCTGTAGTGGAAGCCTCATTTTTTAATAATTCTCCTGCCTTTCCTGCTTCCTGTGCCCATGAGCTGATTCCTGCCAAAAGCATCCAACTGATAAAAATCTTTTTCATACATGAAATTTTCAAATACGATCTCCATTTTCATGCCAAAAGCACCACAAAAAAAGCTGTTTCCATAAGAAACAGCCTTTAATTTTAAATATTTAAATGATTAAATCTTTTAATCAGATATTACATATGAATAGGTCTTTTTGCCGTAGCATCCAATGCAGCTTCTTTGATCGCTTCTGCATAGGTTGGGTGAGCGTGTGAACTTCTTGCGATGTCTTCAGCACTTGCACGGAATTCCATAGCAATTACTCCTTCAGCAATAAGGTCAGCAGCTCTTGCTCCTACGATGTGCATTCCTAAAACCTCATCTGTTTTTTCGTCTGCAATAATCTTCACAAGACCGTCGATATCACCACTTGCACGGCTTCTACCTAAAGCTCTCATCGGGAAAGATCCTACTTTGTAAGCAACACCTTCTTCTTTTAGCTGCTCTTCAGTTTTACCAACTCCAGCAACTTCCGGCCATGTATAAACAACACCAGGAATCAGGTTATAGTTGATGTGAGGCTTTTGTCCTGCCAATGTTTCAGCAACGAAAACTCCTTCTTCTTCAGCTTTGTGAGCCAGCATCGCACCTTTGATAACGTCACCAATTGCATAGATATTAGCAACATTCGTCTGTAAGTGGTCGTTTACTTTTACTCTTCCTCTTTCGTCAAGTTCAACACCTGCTTTTTCAAGACCAAGACCGTCTGTGTAAGGTTTTCTACCTACAGAAACCAAACAATAATCTCCTTCTACAACTACTTCTTCACCTTTTTTATCTTTAGCCGTGATCTTTACAGTATCTCCGTTTCTTTCAACTGCAGAAACCGCAGTAGAAAGCATAAATTTCATTCCTTGTTTCTTAAGAACTTTAGTCAATTCTTTGCTTAAAGCTCCATCCATTCCAGGGATGATTTTATCCATAAATTCAACAACAGTTACCTGAGCTCCTAATCTAAGGTATACAGAACCTAGTTCAAGACCGATAACTCCACCACCGATTACTACTAAGTGCTTAGGAATTTCTTTAAGGTTTAAAGCTTCCGTAGAAGTAATCACTCTTTCTTTGTCTAAAGAGATGAAAGGTAATGTAGATGGTTTAGAACCTGTTGCAATAATGGTATATTTAGACTCGATCGTTTCAGAAGAACCGTCGTTTTTTGTCACTTTAATCTGAGTAGCAGATTCGAAGCTTCCTACTCCTTCAAAAACAGTAATCTGATTTTTGTTCATCAGATAGCTGATTCCGTCTGTATTCTGCTTGATCACTTCGTTTTTACGCTCGATCATTCTCGCGATATCTGCTTGAGGCTCGTTAATGATGATTCCGTGACCTGCAAAATTGTGTTTTGCATTTTCGAAATGCTCAGAGCTGTCAAGAAGCGCTTTTGACGGAATACATCCAACGTTAAGACAAGTTCCGCCTAAAGTTGAATATTTTTCAATAATTGCTGTTTTGAAACCTAATTGTGCTGCACGGATAGCAGCAACATAACCACCGGGACCAGAACCTATTACGGTAACATCGAATTGACTCATGTTATTGTATGAATTTGTTTATTATTATCTATCTTAATTCTCACAAATTTACATATAAATTACCAAGCACCAAAGTGAGTTTTATCAATTTTAAAAATGATAATTATATGCTTTAGTTTGATGAAAAGTATTATTTTATGAACTTTATATTTTCTTCATTCCCTTTTTTGAGATAAATTGCGGTAAACACAAGAGGTTTGTCAGATGACGCATTGTCAAAATGAAGGATTTTCACATTTTTAGGTTCGTAAAAAGCATCTCCCTCATGAAGTACCACTTTTTCTTTTCCTTGGATCTGAAAAACAGCTTCACCGGAATTGATGATTCCCAAAACGGGACAGGGATGCAGATGTTCAGGAGCTCCTTGTCCGGCGGCCATTGTTATTTCCTGAATTTCGGTAGATTTCATTTTCTGATCAAGAGCTGTTTTTAACAATTCTTTTCTGGAAATGGCCTTCTGCTGAGCCGTCATTACAACAGTATTCAGCATCAAAATAACAATGATAAATGGTTTCATGGATTTGATATTATTAAATCAATACAAATATTACAGATTCAATTTTCCCTGTCCGAATTCGCCTGTACTTTCAAAAAATGAACCACCATACACATACCATTCAAGGCCTTCCAGAAATTCTACTGCATTTTCAGGAGTGATCTGAGGACGGTCTTTTTTCGAAACAATTCCTTTGTACCATCTCCCTGATTTAGGATAATGCTCATATTCCACAAAATAATGAATCCATATTCTTTGGCACAACTTGCACTGTTGAATCGTTACTTCTCCATATCTTCCGTTGGTATGATCAATTCCTAATGCTGAGCTTCTATATTCTGTATAGCTGGAGTTCGGTTTCTCGCAGGCGCATCCTAATTTTTGGATTTTATTCATGAATGAAAAAATTGGTTTTCAGATAAAATTTATAACTCCAAAAGTAAGAAATTAACAGCCTACAAAGCAAATGGAGTCATCAGGGTTTGATCAGATCCAATAAGACCTTTTCATATTTATCAAGGATAATATTTTTTGAGAACCTCGATTTAATGGAGTTTTTTACAGCATCCCGATTATAATTGCCCTGAAGTATCCTTACAATCTCCTGGGCAAACCTGTCATGGTTTTCAATATCTGCAATTTCTCCGTTTATATTATGCTGAATAATCTCATTAATTCCTCCGGGACAGTTGTTGGCTAAAGAATAGGTTCCGCACGCACCAGCTTCCAGGAGAACATTCGGAAAGCCTTCGTATCTTGAAGAAAGCACAAATAAATCTGCATATTTCAGATATTGGTAGGGATTTTCCTGTCTGCCGTGGAAAATCACTTTTTTCAATCCTAAAAGCTCTTTTGTCTGAAGCAGAAGATCTTTGTCTTTTCCATCTCCTAAAATATGAAGCATAATGTTTTCATTCTTCAGCCTTGAAAAAACTTTCAGCAAGTTATCAAACCCTTTTCTGGAAGATAGATTTCCAATGGCCACTACATTTTTATAATTGTATTTGAAGCATTCAGGTTTTAAAGAAACAGCCATTTTATCTTCAATAAAATCAAAGTCTACAGGATTATTGATTTTGATAATTTTTTTCTTTTTAATATTAAAATTATCCACAAGATCTTTCATCATATCATCACTTTGAGCAATGATTCTCTGATAGTTATTGTAAAAATTATAGAAAAACTTAATCTCTTTGCGGGTTACATGCTGAGTCACCACATTAGTTTCCCTTGCAATGAATTTTGTTCTTGGAAAAAGTTTTATGAACAGGGATAAATAAGCATTTACTTCACCAAAACCGGAGAATACAATATCTGGTTTTCTTCTATAGATTTCTCCTAAAATGGGTTTTAAAGAATGTCTTATTCTTTCGGTATTGATATCGATAATTTCTACATCTTTTTTCAGAAAATTCAAATATCCGCCTTGTTTACGTAACAGCAAAATCTTAGGCTCAAACCTATCTCTGGAAAGATGATTCGCTATTGTGGTAACAATCCTTTCTGCGCCCCCGGTTTCTAAGTCCGGCAGAATAAATATGACAGATATTTTTTTCATCTTATCAAAGTTACTAAAAAGTTTGGTTAAAAGTCAAATATCGGAAGGATGAAGATTACTGTTTTGATGGCAATTAACAGAAATTAACTTAGCTTTAAAATCTAATACGCTATAAAAATAAAGTAAGCCTTTCTAATGAAAGGCTTACTTTATTTAATTAATATTTTCTTAATTTGCTACGTCACTGATGAATTTAATTCTCAACATTCTTACTTCTTCATCAGATAATTCATCCCCGAATTCATCCAGCAATACTTTCATACTGTCGCTTTCAGATTCGTTCATGAATTCCATGAATCCGTCTACAATGTCTTCATCAAAATTATCTTCAATATAGTAATCGATATTCAGTTTTGTTCCCTGATAGACAATTCTTTCCATTTCTTTAAGAAGTTCATCCATAGAAAGGTTTTTAGCTCTTGCTATATCTTCAAGGTCAATCTTTTTATCAGTGCTCTGGATGATGAAAACTTTATGGCTGGATTTATTGGCCACCTGTTTCAATACCATATCCTGAGTACGTTCGATATTGTTATCTTCTACGTATGTTTTGATGTAATCTGCGAATTCTTTACCATATTTTTTGGCTTTTCCTTCACCTACACCATAGATTTTGGTGATCTCATCTACACTTATTGGATACTGAACCGTCATATCCTCCAAACTTGGATCCATAAATACTGTATATGGTGGAATTCCATGTTTTTTGGCTACTTTCTTTCTTAATTCTTTCAACAGGTTGAAAAGGTTCTGATCCAGCCCTCCTCCAGCCTGCTGCTGTACCTGGTCGCTCTCAGCTTTTGCCTGAGTAAGATCAAATTCACGGTCTTCAGCAATTAAAAAGATGTCTTTAGATTTACCATTCAGGACACTTTTTCCTTTCTCTGTAATTTTTAAAACCCCGTAGGTTTCAATATCTTTCTGTAAAAAATTCTGAACAGTGGCCTGTCTCAAAATTGTTTTCCAGTAATTATCTTTTTCGTCTTTCCCAAAACCAAAATGAGAACTTTGTTCGAGTTTATAAGATTTTGTTACCGCATTTTCTTTTCCTACGATAACGGAAATCAGGTCTTTAGATTTGAATTTTTCTCCTGTATCACTGATCAGCTCCAGCGCCTTTTTTAAATCTGCTGTAGCATCCTTTAATTTTGGTGGATTGGATGAATTGTCACACATTTTGGCTCCGTCTCCGTTTACCGGATCGAAACTTTCTCCAAAATAGTATAGAATATATTGTCTTCTGCTCATGGAAGTTTCGGCATAACCTACCACTTCATTCAAAAGCTGTAATCCGATCTCTCTTTCTGAAACGGGTTTTTGAGCCAGGAATTTCTCCAGTTTTTCAATGTCTTTCGGATCATAGAATGCCAGACAATGACCTTCGCCTCCATCTCTTCCCGCTCTTCCGGTTTCCTGATAATAGCTTTCCAATGATTTCGGGAAGTCGTAATGAATGACAAAACGGACATCCGGTTTATCAATTCCCATCCCGAAGGCAATGGTAGCCACAATTACATCTACTTCTTCCATCAGGAATTTATCCTGATTCGCTACTCTCACTTTTTGGTCAAGACCGGCATGATAAGGTAGAGCGTTGATGCCATTTACCTGCAGAAGCTGGGCAAATTCTTCCACTTTTCTACGGCTCAGACAATAAACAATTCCTGATTTCCCTTTATGCTGATTGATAAATTTAACGATTTCCTTATCTACATTGATTTTAGGACATACTTCATAATATAGATTAGGACGGTTAAAACTTTCTTTAAATACCAATGCATTGGTCATTCCTAAAGTTTTCTGGATATCATCCTGAACCTTAGGAGTAGCAGTAGCCGTTAAAGCAATCACCGGTACATTGGCGATTTTGTCAATAATCTGTTTCAGATTTCTGTATTCCGGTCTGAAATCATGTCCCCACTCTGAAATACAGTGAGCCTCGTCGATAGCAAAGAAAGAAATTTTCACTTCTTTCAAAAAATCCAGGTAATCATCTTTAATTAATGATTCAGGAGCTACATACAGAAGTTTGGTTTTGCCGCTTTTGATATCGTCAAAAACCTGTTTGGTCTGCGTTTTGTTTAATGATGAATTCAGTACGTGTGCTACCCCATCATCAGATGAAAGGCCGTTCACGGCATCTACCTGATTTTTCATCAACGCTATTAAGGGCGAAACTACTATTGCTGTTCCTTCCGAAATAAGAGCCGGAAGCTGGTAACATAATGATTTTCCGCCACCTGTAGGCATTAAAACAAATATATCCTTCCCATTCAATAGGTTATCTATAATCTGTTCCTGCTGGCCCTTAAATGTAGAAAACCCAAAATACTTTTTCAATTCGCCTGATAAATTGGCTTTTTTTGCGCTCATCTAATTTTCTATTGCTAAATTTGCATCTCACCCAAAGTTATAAAAATTCTGCTTAAAATAAAAGCGAACGAATTTATAAAAAATAAAATTTATATTAAATATTCTTTTTAAAATATAACGTTTTTTATAAACTTTTTTGTATACCTTATCATCGTAAAATGGATAGAACCAACATTATATCAATTGCAAAAAGCACTTTAGAAATAGAAATTTCTGAACTTGAAAAATTAAAAAACAGAATTGATGACCAATTTGCCCAGGCTGTAGAGATCATTCACTCGGCAAAAGGAAAGCTCATTGTAGTAGGAATAGGGAAATCTGCCCATGTGGGTAACAAAATTGTGGCTACCTTAAATTCTACAGGTACACCTTCTCAGTTTTTACATGCTTCGGAAGCTATTCATGGAGATCTTGGAGTTATTCAGAAACAGGATGTTGTTTTATGCATCTCCAATTCCGGAAATTCTCCTGAAATTGCCAATCTGGTTCCTTATTTAAAAGATTATTCTTCTGCTTTGATCGGAATGACGGGAAATAAATCCAGTAAACTGGCTGAGTTTTCAGAAGTTATTCTGGATACTCATGTGGATGTCGAAGCGTGCCCGAATAAACTGGCTCCTACAAGTTCTACAACTATACAAATGGCTTTGGGAGATGCTTTAGCTGTTGCTTTAATGGAACTGAACGATTTTAAAGCTAATGATTTCGCCAAATTTCACCCTGGAGGAAGCCTAGGAAAGAATCTTACGTCTAAAGTAGAACAGTTTCTTTCTTCCCAAAAACCTCAGGTAACAGAAGATTCTTCGATAAGAGATGTCATCATTTCCATCAGTGCTTCAAGCCACGGAATTACAGTCGTGACCAATGAAGATCAGATTATTGGTGTTATCACAGACGGAGATTTAAGAAGAATGCTGATGAAAGGAGAAGATATCAGTAAAGTATTGGCTAAAGATATCATGTCTGCCCGTCCAAGAACAATTGAAAAGGAAGCTCTGGCTAAAGAAGCCATGAAAGTTCTGAAAGAAAATAATATCGGCCAACTTGTAGTAACGGAAAACGGAAAATATTTCGGGATTATAGACCTGCATAAACTGCTGGACGAAGGGATTAACTAGAATTCAAATAATAGATTTCAGGCATTATACCTTCGGATCAGCATTTTAATTAAATATTTTTAAGGTATTATGATGATTATTCTTTACTTACTGATTCTATTCCCAATATTTTTGAAAAAATATCTTGACTATCAGGATTCACAAAGTAATAAGGTACATCATTTTCCGTTGGAACCTGATCATAGGCCTGAATATTCTACTCATGATAGAAATTTGTACTATGATCAAAAAAGTCAGGACTATTTTGATCGTGTCATACGATGCCTGATCTTCTGTACTTATGATGATAAAAAGTTTCATTCTGTTGCAGACTGCCTGTCTCTGACAGATATCGGAGATGATTTGCGTATATTCTCATACAGCGAAGAAATAGAATCGTTATTCAGGAATAAGTTCATCAACGAATCACTGAGACAGAAAATATCAGATTTTAAAAAGGTGTCGGATGAAGTCACAGAAGAAGAATGGGTTTTCGAATCAATAGATCTTAGCCATGATGAAAGGTGGAAAAAAATCAACGTAGCCGCAGAAGACCTTTTAACAGAAATGGATATTAAAGAAAGGGATTTTGATTTTGCTTTATATGTACCTCGATAATTTTAAAAACCAACATCCGTCATTTAATTAAATATTTTATAAATTTGCGCTTTAAAATTTTATTCTGTGAGTGATGGTAAAGACATGTCCTTCCTTGGACATATAGGAGAATTAAGAGGGCATCTGATCCGTTCGATTATTGCTATCATAATTGCGGCTTTTGTGGTTGGTTTTAATATCAACTGGATTATGGACCATATCTTTTTTGGGCCTACCAGAAATGATTTCCCGACTTTCAGAGTGGTTAATCATTTTTCAAGAATGATTTTGGGGGAAGACAGTATTCATCTTCCAAAGGACTTCCCTGTTCGTGTACAGAGGTTGTATCAGCAGTTCAATGTAATGATGGCTGTTTCAATTTTTGGAGGAATGGTGGCTGCATTTCCTTATATTGTTTGGGAACTGTGGCGTTTTATTGGCCCAGCTTTACATCCAAGAGAAAGAAAAAACTCTATTTATATTATTAATGCGGTATGGATTCTTTTCATGACCGGAGTATTATGCGGTTATTTCCTTATACTTCCGTTCGCCGTTAATTTCGGGGTTATTTTTAAAATCTCAGACATTATCGTTCCGCTTTATGATTTAAGTGATTATACCACTTTATTTTTACAGGTGGTTTTGGGTATGGGCGTTATTTTCCTTTTCCCGATTTTGATCTACTTCCTTACGAGCATCGGAATTCTGACGCCTACATTTATGAAAACCTACCGTCGTCATGCTATTGTTCTGATTATGGTAGTGGCTGCAATTATTACCCCGGCAGATGTTCTGAGTATGTTGATGGCCGCATTCCCGCTGCTTATTTTATATGAATTCAGTATTATGATGTGTACGTTCACTTATAAAAAAGTACAGAAGAGCAACGGAAATCTTCCTGCAGTACAGAAATAAAAGTATTTTTTACTAAGAAAGCTTAAGTGCTACTATTCAATTTGAATGGTAGCACTTTTTTTATTTAAAAAAATCAACCTTAATTATATTTATTCTTAATATAATTAAAAATAACGATAAAATTCAACTAAAATTATAAAGTTGGGAGTAATTAACAATCTATCACTAACTAAAGATTTAAAAAAATACACTATATTTAAAACTTCAATAACAACAATAAAAAAATATGAAAAAGAGAATTATTTTCGTCTGTGCATTGGCTTTAAGTCTAAGTGGTTTACAGGCACAACGCTGGGAACCAGTCTTGGAAAAAGTTACGCCCGTAAGAAAAGAAGTAAAAGTAGAATATGCCTACAAATTTGATCTTTCTGCATTAAGAAATCAACTAAAGAATGCTCCTGAAGCAGGAAAAGGAGGAAGCGCTGTAATCGTTTCTCTCCCTACAGCAGATGGAAGAATTGAAAGATTTTCAGTTTACAGTTCGCCGGTAGTAGAAAAATCTATGGCGGACAGATATGAATTGGGAGCATACTCAGGTATCGGGCTTGATAATCCGCATAAACAAATCCGGTTCAGTACAGCACCAAACGATTTTCAGTCTATGACATTCGATACTGATACAGGAAAATACGAATTCATAGAACCGATCAATAAAGAAAAAGATGTATATGGAGTCTTTTTCAAATCCAACAAATCTCATGAAGGTCCTTTTGAATGTAGAACTTCTGAGCCTGAAAAGGCAAAGAAAGAAATGAATAAACTGCTTAAAACAAAAAATGTTTTAAAGGGTTTAGGAAGCGCTAACAAAAGTAATGAACAAAAATACAGAACCTACAGAATTGCAATCTCTGTAAACGGTGAATATACGCAACTTGCCGGAAGTGTTCCTGCAGCAGCAGCCCGCATTAACGCTACAATGAACCGTGTAAATGGTGTTTTTGAAAAAGATTTTGGAATCCATATGATTGTACAGGATCTTCCACAACTTATATTTGCAGATCCGGCTACGGACCCTTATTCCAATGTAATCACCAATTCAAACGGAACTTATAGCGCTCCTGGAGCATGGAACCTGCAGCTTCAGCAAACGCTTACCAATACTGCCGGTGTAGGTAATGCCGCCTATGATATAGGACATTTCTTTGGCCACAGAGGTGGTGGTGGAAGCGCCGGAGATGTAGGAAATGTCTGCAGAAACCCTGCAAATAATAATGATGCAACTTCTAAAGGGGCAGGAATTACTTCTCCTTCTACTCCGGATCAGCCTTTTGGAGATAATTATGACATCGATTTTGTAGCGCATGAGATCGGCCACCAGTTCGGTGCAGCACACACTATGTCTATTGCTTTACATGGTGCCCATATGGAACCGGGATCCGGATCTTCCATTATGGGATATGCCGGTATTACAAACTACAATGTCCAGATGCATTCGGATGCTTATTTTCATACTAAAAATATTGAAGAAGTAGGTGCATATGTCAATGCTCAGGACTGTGGAATTATTACGAATGTAGCCAATACACCTCCTTCTATTCAGCCAATGGCTAATAAAATGATCCCTAAAGGAACAGCCTTTGTGTTAACAGCTTCTGCAACAGATACACAAAATGATCCAATGACTTATACCTGGGAACAATATGATCTGGCTACATCTGCTTTTGGGCCCGTAAGTGCAACCAGAAATAATGGAGCGAATTTCAGATCTCTAATGCCTACAACCTCCCCTACCCGTTATTTCCCTAAATTCACTAATGTTCTTAATGGTACTCTTACCAGTGCTTCTGATTGGGAGACAGTATCCAACATACCAAGAACAATGAATTTCAAAGTAACCGTGAGAGATAATAATCCGGATGCTGCACAACAACAGACACAAAGCAGTCTGATGAAAGTAGATATAGGAAATGAAGGTCCTTTCAAAGTAACATCAACTACGGTTTACAATAATACACCTGGAGCGGTTACATGGGATGTGGTAAACACCAATAACGCTCCTTATAATGTACAAAACGTTAAAATAGATTATACTACAGACAATGGAACTACATGGACCGTTATCAGTCCATCTACAGCGAATGACGGATCTGAGCCGTTCTCGTTCTCCTCTTTGGCAACAGGTGCCAGTGTAAAAATAAGAGTAAGCGCCATTGATAATGTATTCTACGCTATTGGAAATGCTACTGTATCCGCATCTGCGAGTGCTTGTACAACATCTGCTCCAACAGGAATTACTGTAACCGGTATTACAAGAACTTCAGCATCTGTAAACTGGACAGCGTTAGTAGGAGCAACATACTCTGTAATGTATAGAAAAGTAGGAACAGCAACATGGACTACAGTACCTGTTTCAACAAACTCCTATAACATTTCAGGACTTACTGAAGCTACTCAATATGAAGTACAGGTAGCTAATGTTTGTAGTGCTTCTGTTGGTTCTTATTCAGCATCAACGAATTTTACAACCTCTCCATTTGCTAAGTGTTCAATCACAGGAACAAATGCTGCTGACGAGTATATTTCCAATGTTACAGTAACCGGTGCGGGTATGAGCCCTGTTTCAAACAGCAGCAGCAATACACCTTATACAGACTATACTACAGATCCTTCAAAACTGATTACGCTGATGTCCGGATCTACAGGAAATAATGTAAGTATCACCAAAGGATGGACAGGTTCTCAGTATAACGACGGAGTAACAGCATGGATAGATTTTAACAAAGACGGAGTATTCTCTTCTTCTGAAGTCATCTATACCAGCGCACCTAGTATCGTATCACCTGTTTCCGGAACATTCTCTGTACCGGCAGACGCTTATACCGGAGGAAACGTAATTATGAGAGTTGTATTAGGATATGAAAGTCAACCAAGTAGCGGATGTAGCAACCAGCAGTATGGTGAAGTTGAGGATTATCCGGTATTGATTCAGCAACAGCTTTCTACCAGTGAGACAGTGAAAGATAAGAGTTCAATCCAGATCTACCCTAACCCGGCAAGTGATGTATTGAACGTAACTCAGATTTCATCTAAAGCTCAATTTATCATTACAAATATGGCTGGTCAAAAAGTAATGAATGGCCAGATTAATGATAATAAAATCTCTATATCAAACCTAAGTACAGGAGCTTATATTATTTCAATTGAAGATAAAGGAACGACTTCAAATCTGAAATTCATCAAAAAATAAACCTAATCAGTTTTAAAGCCCGGCAATGACCGGGCTTTTTTTATACCTTCTTAAAATCTGTATTTAATTTGATTTCCGGCATGTGCTATTAATTTAATTTTATACTTTTGAAAAGATTTAATATAAGTTTAAATGAAAAAATTGTCATATACACTCTTATTTGCATCAGGACTGGTTTTCGGACAGTTCTTTGAAAAGGATAAGGTTTTCACTAAACAGGATACTTTAAAAGGTTCTAATACTGAATTCAGAAATTTTTGGGATGTCAAAAAATATGATCTTTCTGTAGAACCTGATTTTGAACAGAAAAGCATTAAAGGAAATAATAAAATCAGTTTTGAGATCATAAAAGATGTTACCAATCCTGTTTTCCAGATTGACCTTCAACAGCCGATGAAAGCGGATAAGGTGGAAGGGAATTTTCCTATTGCCAATTATAAACAAGATGGAGACTTTATCTTCATTACAACGAATAAGAAATTCAAAAAAGGCGAAAAATATACCATTAACGTTACCTATTCCGGAAAGCCTACCATAGCAAAAAAAGCACCATGGGATGGCGGATGGGTTTTCACGAAAGATGAAAAAGGGAATCCATGGATGACTGCTGCTGACGAAGGAATAGGAGCTTCCATATGGCTTCCTACCAAAGATATCTGGAGTGATGAACCTGATAACGGGATCATTATGAAAATTGTAACGCCTAACGATCTGGTAGGTGTAGGTAATGGCAGACTAACCGATAAAAAAACAACCGGAAATAAAACTACTTATACCTGGGAGGTTAAAAATCCTATCAACGCCTACTCCATTATCCCAAGCATAGGAAAATATGTAAACTTCAAAGATACATTTGAGGGTGAAAAAGGAAAACTGGATCTGGATTATTGGGTAATTGACTATAATCTGGACAAGGCAAAGAAACAGTTTGAGCAGGTGAAACCTATGCTCTCCGCATTTGAATACTGGTTTGGTCCGTATCCATTCTATGAAGATTCATACAAGCTTGTAGAGTCTCCTCACCTTGGCATGGAACATCAGAGTAATGTAGCCTATGGAAACAAATATCAGAACGGCTATCTTGGAAGAGATCTTTCTGGGACAGGAGTTGGGTTAAACTGGGACTTCATTATTATTCATGAAAGCGGGCACGAATGGTTCGCCAATAATATTACCGCAAAAGACCAGGCTGATATGTGGATTCATGAAAGTTTCACCAACTATTCCGAGACTCTTTTCACCGAAAAATATATGGACAAAAAATCTGCTGACATCTATGTTCAGGGGATCAGGAAATTGATAGACAATGACATTCCTGTTATTGGCCAGTATGGTGTAAGAAATGAAGGCAGCGGAGATATGTATCCGAAAGGTGCCAACATGCTTCACACGATAAGACAGGTGATCAATAATGATGAAAAATTCAGACAAATCCTGAGAGGTCTAAATAAAGACTTTTATCATCAGACTGTTACCACACAGCAGATAGAAAATTATATCTCCTCAAAATCAGGAATCGATTTTTCAACAGTGTTTGATCAGTACCTGAGAACAATAAAAATTCCAACCCTTGAGTATGCCCAGGATGGTGATACTTTAAAGTTCCGGTATATCGATGTGGTAAAAAACCTGAAATTACCGATCATCATCAATGGTGATCAGACCATAACTCCAACGGAAGAATGGCAGACTGTAAAGCTTAAAAAGAGCACTCCGGTTGAGCTAAACCCGAATTATTATATCAATTATAAGGAAACCAAATAAAGAAAAAGGCAAATCCGCACATCAGCAGATTTGCCTTTTCGCTTTTTTAACCTTGAAATTTTAAGAAAAGTTTAATACTTTCTTCGTAACAAATTCAGAAAAAAAGCAACTATTTAACTATTAATTTAAACCTAATGAGAAAAACAGTACTTAGCCTTGGTATTTTTGCTGCTTTTTTAGCAAATGCTCAGTCTATAAAAACCACCATTGACCTTGTTAATGTAAAAGATGATAAAGTAGCCGTTACCATGGAGTTTCCAAAAATGAAATCCGGAGATATTAAATTTCATTTCCCCAAAACGGTTCCAGGGACTTATTCTGTAGACGACTATGGAAGATTCATCGAAGGAATCAAATTTTACGATAATAAAGGAAAGGAACTTACTTATACTAAAGTAAATGACAATACTTACTCCTTGAAAAATGCTCAGGCACTTTCCAAAATCTCATATCTTGTGAATGACAGTTTTGATGATGAATTGGATACATCAAAGCATAAAGCCGTATTTTCTCCTTCAGGAACTGATATTGAAGAAGGAAAAGTATACATGATCAATACTCATGGATTCATTGGATATATTGAGAATATGCAGGATGTTCCTTATCAGCTGGTGGTTCAGAAACCAACTGATTTTTACGGAACCACAGCGTTGGTGGATCAGGATAAATCCGAGAGTACAGATACGTTTACTCTGGCTAACTATGCTAAGGTGACAGATTCTCCGTTAATGTACACCAAACCGGACTATATTACCTTCAATGCAGGAGGAATGGATCTTGTACTGGGTGTATATTCTCCGACAGGAAAATATAAAGCAGCAGATTTCAAAGACAATCTTGAAAAAATGGTTGTTGCCCAAAAGAAATTCCTTGGGGATATGAACACCAATAAAAAGTATGCCATCATGCTTTATCTTTCTGGTGGTGACGGGCCTAAAGTAAAAGGTTTCGGAGCATTGGAACACCACGAATCTACAAGTGTGGTTCTTCCGGAAGCAATGCCGAAAGATGCTATTGACAATACCATTACTGATGTGGTTTCCCATGAATTTTTCCATACTGTAAACCCTTTGAAGACCCATTCAGAAGAGATTCACTATTTCGACTATGCAGATCCGAAAATGTCTCAGCACTTATGGATGTACGAAGGCGGAACGGAATATTTTGCCAACTTATTCCAGATTCAGGAAGGATTGATCAACAAAGATCAGTTCCTTGAAAGAATTGGTGAAAAAATTGCCAACTCCAAGAGCTATGATGATACGATGCCATTTACAGTAATGAGTAAAAATGTATTGGTAGATCCTTACAAAGATCAGTACAGAAACGTATATGAGAAAGGAGCTCTTTTAGCAATGTGCTTAGACATCGAGCTTAGAAAATTGTCCAACGGGGAAATGGGATACCGTGATATGATCAGAAAACTGTCTCAAAGATTTGGTGAAAACAAACCCTTCAAAGATGACAAACTGATTGACGAACTGGTAACGGTAACCGGATATCCTCAGGTAAAAGATTTCTATAACAAATATATTGCAGGAAACCAGCCAACACCTTATGCCCAGTATCTGAGCATGGTAGGTGTGGATATTAAAAAGCAGGAAAGCCAGCCTCTTTTCTGGTTTATCAAAGACCCGAACCAGACAGGTTTTGATGAAAAGACGAATGCTTTTGCTTTTGACGACCATTCTGCACTATCTCCATTTGCAAAAAGTATCGGATTTAAAATCACTGACCAGGTACTTGCTTTAGACGGAAGAACGGTAGACATAAAAAAAGTACAGGATTTTATTGGTTATACAAGAACCATTAAAGACGGACAGGAAGTTACGGTAACTATTTTAAGAGATAATGCCGGTAAGAAAGAGAAAATGACATTGAAAGGAAAAGCGATTCTGGATAAAATGACCATGGAAACCCCTTCATTCAAGGCGAATCCGACTCCGGAAGAACTGAAACTACAGACCCAGTGGCTTACTGGTAAAAAATAAAGAGAAAAGCGGGGAAATTTTCCCCGCTTTTTATTTTTCTTAGGCTGATCTTTATTATTTGATACAAACCTAACAGGTTTTGAAAACCTTTTAGGTTTATTGTTTGTAAAAGTAATTTGCAATTAAAGGTTTTCCTCTTTTCTGATTGTTATCCTGAAAGTACTCCCCTTTCCTACTTCAGTCTGAGAAATCCTGATATCTCCATTATGATATTCATGAATAACCCTTCTTGCCAGTGACAACCCTAATCCCCAGCCTCTTTTCTTGGTAGAATATCCCGGATTAAAAGCATTTCGGGCCTGCTGTTTGGTCATTCCGCTTCCATTATCTTTTACTTCAACTAAAATATTTTTATTTCTTTCAAAGACCGACATAGTAATGGAACCCTCACCTTTCATCGCATCCACTGCATTTTTCACCAGATTTTCAATCACCCAGCTCATCAGAATTTTGTTATGAGGAACCAGAACAGTATATGTTGGAAGATTAAGTGTAAAATTGATTTTCCTTGAAATTCTTGTTTTCAAATAGTCATAATTCTCCTGAATGGTTTCATTAAAATTTCTGTCGTTCAGCTCAGGAATAGAACCAATTTTTGAGAATCTCTCTGAAATTGTTCTCAGTCTTTCAATATCTTTTTCAATTTCATGTACGCCGTCTGAATCCGGATTATCCAGCTTCATTATTTCTATCCAGCCAATCATAGAAGACAAAGGTGTTCCAATCTGATGTGCTGTTTCTTTAGCCAAACCTGCCCAAAGATAGCCTTCATCTGTTTTCTTTATTGTTCTGAAAAACCAGAAAGAAAAACCAAAATACAGTAAAATAAACAGTCCTAAAATATAGGGCGAATACCGAAGATTATTAAGCAGACGTGAGTTGTCATAATAGACAAACTGATTATTTCCATCCGGCACTTTGATCTCAATAGGGTCATAATTTTTCTCCATATTCCGGATCAGATCCTGCAATTTCTCAGGATCCTTAATCGTACTTTCAGGAATATTTCTGTAGTATCCGAGATCAAGAATTGGATTTTTGAACTTATCTGTTACAATGAATGGAATGGTATTGTTAATATTCAGAATATCCGGCAGCAGATCCAACACATCGGTATCCGGAGTCTTTACCTCCTGCTGTATTCTAATTGCTTTGGAAAGAAGACTGATCCTTTTGATCTCCTCTTTTCTGAGAAAATTAATAAGCGATGTTGATGCTACTACAATAGCAATCACCAAAGTAGTCATCACAACAAAAATGATCCAGTTATTGAGTCTGGTGAGTATGGATTTTCTCAAAGTATTTTATTTTAAAACATTCAGGATTTTCTGCAGCTCTGTATTTCCACTTCCCTGATAATTGTTGATGATAATCGAAAATACATATTTTTTTCCATCTTTTGCGGTGTGATATCCTGCGAAAGATTTGGTATCTCTCATCGTCCCGCTTTTCATCTTCATTCCATTATCCTGAACCGGGAATCCGTCGTAATAAGCCTCAAACCATGATTGTTTTTTAGCATATAAAAGGGCCTGAACTTCTGCTTTTGCCGCTACATAATTCTGTGGAGAAAGCCCGCTTCCATCAGCAAAATTGATCATATTAGGATTAATTCCTTTAGATTTCCAGAATTCTTTCAGATAAGAAACTCCGCTTTTGAAACTTGAATTACCTTTTTTCTCTTTGCCTAAAGTTTTAATTAACGTTTCTCCGTACAGATTGACACTTTTTCTTAAAAACCAATAGACAATTTTATCTAAAGTTGGAGACTGATAAGTGAGGAGAATATTATTTTTCGGAGCTGTTACAGCCTGCTTTCCCTCTATTTCAAGTTGAGAATTCGTGATTGCTTTTCCTGAAATTTCAATTCCTGATTCTTTCAGCCATTGTTTTACTTCTGTTGCTAATTGGAGTGGTGGATTAGGAGTAGAACCGGAAACAGTAACGGTTTTTCCAGCAGGAAGCATACCGTTAATCAATGCCACATCAGAATGAGGAGCAGTAAAGATCAGGCTTTGATCTGAGTTCCCTCCTGCCTTAAGATCATTAAGCCACTTGACGCCTTCTAAAGGATAAGAAAAGTTTTTAAAATCAGTTCCGTTGATATTGATGTCAAACTGGTTTTCTTTCCAGTTGATTCCCCAAACTCCTGCTCCGTAGTAATTCCCAAGGTCGTCCCACGGCCAGCCTCCCGGAATCGTCTGATGGTCAAAATAAGAATCGTCAATAATAAGGTCTCCTGATATTTTTGTTATTCCTGAATTTTTAATGGCATCAATGAGTTTCCTTTTAAAATTTTCAGGTTTATACCCATCATACCTCCAGCTTCCTAATGTAGGATCACCGTTGGAGCTGATAAAAAGATTTCCGTTCAGCGTTCCTCCGGAGATATTTCCGGAATAGCTTGAAGTGGTGGTGAAGGTATAGTTTTTCCCTAATGTTTCAAGTGCTGCTCCTGCTGTAAAAATCTTTTGCGTAGAAGCAGTAGAAAGCCCCTTATTTCCTTGATATTCATATATAAAATTACCATTTTCATCGGAAACATAAAAAGATAAAGCGGAAGATACTGCTCCCGAAGAATCCATAAGATCCTTTGTTACTTTATCTAATTTTTGGGCTATATTCTGTGCAGCAACTATCTGTACAGAAAGCACAAGAACAGCAAGTGTTTTTTTCATTGCATTGTTGTTTGGATCTAAGCAAGCAGGTATCAGATACAGTTCGCAAAACTATTGATGCTGGCCGGTAGCTGAACCTTTTGCTCTATTTAATTCTAATCAAATATAGTTAAAATAAAAGCTTTTTATACTCAATAAGGTCATCGGAAGTGAAAAGAATCTGATGGTCAGGAGATTTTTCAAATGAACAATCATGTTTGAAATATTTCTCATAATCATCTTCATCTATGAAAATATCCATCTGGCATTCTTTGATATAATTTGATTGTTCTCCGTAATCCTGAATAAAATATCCGGAGTCATTCCACGGTTCATGATGACAGCGCAGACAATTTCTTTGGTACATAGCTTTATAACCGCATATTTCACAATCATTCAAGTGTTGAAACAATGTTGAAATTTCCCGCTGTCTGTCTTTCGGAAACAATGATAAAGGAATTGTTCTTAAAAGCAGATAATAATTAGGCTCCTGCCATGAAAAATACACCGACTCCGTTTTATTTATAAAAAGCCATAATCTCTGAAGATCATATTCTATCTCAGCTTTAACAATATTTTTAATATTCAGAACAGTCTCATTGTTTCTTTTGATATTCTGTTTGTCATCAATTTCAATAACGGGCTGCTGTTCCAGAAAGTGATTCAGGCATAATGTGGTCTGCCATGAGCCGATTGTTCTCATCTTGCCTTCTTCTCCACAGATCTCACACGTCCTGACAGAAAGTTCTGAATATTTACTTTTAATCTTTTTAAGTTTGGTATTGAGTATTTCATCTTCAGAATAGGTATAACATCTCAATTCACCAAACTTTTCTTTTCCAAAGACACGATGATCCATATTCCATCCTGCTACAGCGAATTCATACAGCAAGTTCCGGATCAGATCATTCCATCCGGTGCTGTTCACTGAAAAATTAATGAGATTATGTTCTATGAAATGGTTGATTTCTTCTTTATTCATTAAAGACTGCTTCCTGATTCTATTTCGTAAGGCTCTTTCCCTTTTTCAAAAATTCTTGTCAGTTCACTTCCTTCTACAGTAATGGAATCATTTGTTCGTCGGATCCAATTTCCTTCTCTAAGCCCTACCACTTTGATATCATTTTGAGTAAGAAATTCCTGAATACGGGTTTCTCTGGTTTCTCCATTATGTTTCAAATCCGGATTGGGATCAAGATAGTGTGGATTGATATTGAAAGGAACCAATCCCATACAGTCGAAACTTGGCGGATATACAATCGGCATATCATTCGTCGTTTTCATATTCTGACCTCCGATATTACTTCCTGCACTGCATCCAAGATAAGCTTTTCCTTCAGATACATTTTCTTTCAGGACAGACATCAGCCCTTCTTCATGTAAAGTTTTAACCAATAAAAAAGTATTTCCGCCTCCTGTAAAGAACCCTTTTGCCTGATGAATGGCTTCTTTTTTATCTTCAAATTCATGAAGCCCTTTTACTTTTATGTTGATGGTTTCAAAGAAAGAACGTGCTTTAGCCGTATAGTCATCGTGGGAAATCCCTCCTGGTCTTGCGAAAGGGATAAACACAATTTCGTCAATTCCCTTGTATAATTGGATTAATTCTTCTCTTAAGTATTCCAGATATTCTCCACCAAAAAGGGTGGATGTTGAAGCTAATATAATGTTCATATGGCGAAATTATAGGTATTAATAAAAAAAATGAATTACAAAGATAGCTTCAAAGATGAACGAATCAAAAATTAAACTAAAAAAAACATCAATCCCGTTAATATTTTCTAAAAAAACTTAAAGCCTCTAAAATTTTAGGTTTTGTGGAATTATTATTGAATTTTAGATTATGAATTTAAAATATAAGATTATGAAAATGAGTAAAATTAATAGCCTATTTTTAGGTTTAATACTAGCAGGAAGTGTAAGTCTTGTAAATGCACAAACGACTCAGCCGGAAACTTCGGCAACAACGAGTCAAACAGCGAATCCAACTATTGAAAGTCTTAAAAAACAGATCGAGGCCAATCCAAAGGACACAGAATCTTTAGCAAAATTAGCAGCAGCTTATCAGGATGCTTCAGACTGGCCTAATGCCATTGATACTTGGAAAAAAATATCTGTTTTATTACCGGACTGGGCTCCATCTTATTACAGCCAGGCCTACGCCTATCAGTCTGCAAAAGATGATGCCAATGCAAAAATTGCTTATGAAAAATATATTGCAACAGTAAAACCTGAAGAAGTAGAGCAAAATAAGAAGAATCTGGCATACGCTTATTTCTATCTTGCCTTTACAGAACAGAAGACTGATCCTAATAAAGCAAAAGAACACATTGCAAAATCTATACAGTATGACCCAACCAACGAAGATGCTGTAAAACTTAGCAAAACATTAAATTCTTAGTAAAAATAAAATGCCGGAAAGTTTTTTCGGCATTTTTGTTTATGTAAATATGTTTAAATATCAAAAATCATGGCCTGGATTTAACGCAAACATTAAGTAACTATTGTTAAATTTTTGAGGAAGCCAAGGATGAAATCAATTTCATTGATTCTTTCTAAGCGTATGATCATAAAGCTTCATCAGCAACATTGTGGCTTATTAACACATATATTTGAAATTTTGTCTGGCTATGATCCTACTCAATTATCTTTCCGAAAAAATCTGTTTCGCCATGCAGATGTCTGATAATTTTATCAATATTTCTCTGAATACTGGCTTCGGTTTTTAAATTATTGATATACCGGATCAGCTCATGTCTTCTTGAAGGAATCAGGTTCTCAAAATTTGCTGTTGCCACTGCACTTTCTTTAATCGCCTTTTCTAATTGGGGATGAATAGAAATACTTCTGTCAGAATCATCGTATTCCAGAACAACTTCAATAACTTCTCCTATTCTTTTCGGAGAGTTTTTCAGCATTATCAGGTTCACATACAGCCTCCATTCTCCCAGATATTTCATCAGATTTTGCTTAAATTCTTTCCCATTCACAGTCCCTTTTACAGCAATAGGACTTTTATTTCTCCCTGATTCATTAAAAATTTCTTCAAGAATCTCTTCCGGAACAAATACAAAGGGATTAATTCCTATGATTTCCAATGTGGCAGTGAAGCTTTTGTTTTTCATGGATGATAAATTTAAACCAGTTAGGCTAGAAGCTAGAAGCTAGAAGCTAGAAGCTAGAAGCTAGAAGCTAGAAGCTAGAAGCTAGAAGCTAGAAGCTAGAAGCTAGAAGCAAAAATAATAGTTTAAGGAATAGGTATAAAATTTCTTTTTTATTATTTTATAAAACAGTTACCCTCAAACTCACTTGCTCTCCCAACCCCAAACCCTCTAACCCAGTCACTCCGTAACTTAAAATTCATACCTCAGAACCCAATTAATTCCCTATATTTGTATCAATAAATCTATTTATCAAAATGAAATTTTTTATTGACACAGCTAATTTAGAGCAAATCAAGGAAGCAAGAGACCTTGGAATTTTAGATGGTGTAACAACCAATCCTTCATTAATGGCCAAAGAAGGAATTCAGGGAGCTGAAGCGATCAAAAACCATTATAAAACGATCTGCGAACTTGTAGACGGAGATATTTCTGCAGAAGTTCTTTCTACAACGTATGAAGAAATGATTAAGGAAGGAGACGAATTGGCTGCTATTCACCCGAATATCGTTGTAAAAATTCCGATGATCAAAGACGGAATCAAAGCTTTAAAATATTTTTCCGATAAAGGAATCAAAACAAACTGTACATTGATCTTCTCTCCGGGGCAGGCTCTTTTGGCGGCTAAAGCGGGAGCAACTTATGTTTCTCCTTTCTTAGGAAGATTAGATGATATTTCTACAGACGGCTTGAACCTTATTCAGGAAATCAGATTGATTTTCGATAACTATATGTACGAAACTGAAATCCTGGCAGCTTCTATCCGTCACTCAATGCATATCATCGACTGTGCTAAAATCGGAGCTGATGTTATCACATCTCCACTTCCTCCGATCTTGAGCTTATTGAAGCACCCATTAACAGACAGCGGATTGGCTCAGTTTGTTGCAGATTCTCAGAAATTAGCATAATCACTGATCCTTATTTAGATATAAAATATCCCGGAACAATGTAGCGTTTCGGGGTTTTATTTTTATGGTGGTCTGTATATTATTCTTTCAGGATATTTTTCACAATCTTACACGGATTCCCTACGGCCACTACATTCTCGGGGATATCTTTCGTTACCACGCTTCCAGCTCCAATCACCGAGTTATTTCCGATAGAAACACCTGGAAGTACAACCACATTTCCTCCCAACCACACATTATCACCAACTGTGATCGGATGTGCATATTCCAGACCTTCATTCCTTTGCTGTACATCAAGCGGATGGCCTGCAGTATAAAAACTGCAGTTGGGTCCGATAAAAACGTTATCACCAAACTCTACTTTAGCACAATCCAGAATAACGAGGTTATGATTGGCATAGAAGTTCTCCCCTGCTTTTATATTATATCCGTAGTCACACCAGAAATTAGGTTCTATACAGATATTCTCTTTTATACTGCCAATAATTTGCTTAAGAAGTCTGTATCTGTTTTCTGTATCTGAGTTTTTCAGACCGTTGTATTCCTGGCACAGATCTTTGCAGGCAATACGTTCCTGAATCAGTTCTTTATCATAATTGGCATTGTATAAAAGCCCCGCTGCACATTTTTCCTTTTCTGTCATGAGATATAACTTTGGTTGCTATTACTTATTGTTCATTGAAGATACTAAATATATCATAACATGATGAATTGATATTTATCATTTTTTTCTTCAATGTCTTTTGTTAAAATAAAAAACAGGATGACAAAAATGCCATCCTGCAGATATTAGAAAATATATAATTTTACTTGAACAAATCCGGTTCTATTTTATTGTTATTTTTTGTTTGGTCTTCTTTTGCTCTTTTTTCAATATTCCTGTACATTTCATTCATATCAATGCTTTTACCATCCTGATTCTTCATTTGCACTACAGCTCCTGCCGGAAGCGTGCTCATGGTTTGCTTCATATCTTTTGTAGGATCAGCAAGATAATCTTTCCAGGCTTTTTTAAACTGCTTTTTGCTGATCTCTATTTCTTTTCCTCCCAAACCTATTGTAATGAGACCAGGTATTTGAATATCTTCCTGCGATGCAGCTTCCGTTTTCTTATTACCGATCAGGGTTATTATATGTGAGCCTGTAATATCCTCAATTTTAACAATAAGTCCCGGCAATCCATAGAATTTATAAGGACCATCCTGAAAAGGAATATCTGTAGAAAACCATGCTACCCAACTTCTTCCTCCATAATTGGTAGTTGCTTTTTGGGTATTATACTCTCCGATTTTCTGCTTTTCAGGAAGTATTTTCCATTCAGGCTTTTGATCTTCCGGCATTTTATAGCTGGTATTCCCAATGTTTTCTGAGAATGAAACACTGTAATCCGGATACTTTTTTGTAACCGTTGAGGAAATTGTACCGGGTTTTATATTTTTTTTGATATTAATGCTGCTCCCAAATCCTCCTTTCATCTGCTTTGCAATATCTGCTTTTGTTGTTGAATCTGCAACAAACTTTTCGCGACTGTAATATTTAGATCCGTTTTTATCAATGTCCAGAAACATTATATCACTTTTCACATCTGCTTTATTGGTAGAATCAGCGATGTATTTATAGTCATAAAAGAATCTGTTGACTTGTGCATTGGCAAAAACCCCTAAAAATGCTAGTAAAATCAAATATTTTTTTCCCATAATCTATGCTAAATTGTATTAAAAAGGCTTTGCCAATCTGGAACTGACAAAGCCTGATGGAACTTTATTTCTTTGTTTCAATTCTTATTTCCCCTTCGGTCCCTTTTACAAGACTTCCTTTAATAACTCGCATACTTGCGATATTGTCAGGTTTCAAAGTATTAATATCTTCTTTGGAACTCTCTCTTCCGTCTATATAGTATTTGTATCTGGAATCGTCACCGGGGCTTATATTGAATTTTTTAACTCCATTCATTGAAATATTGCCATTCCCGTCTTTTTTAATAAAGTCAGCATGCATTACCATCACATTAGGAGAAGAACTTACCATCGTAAAATTACCTCCTCTGAAATTTTGTGCTGTTTTTTCTGCTTCCACGCGTGCTTTTTCAGCTTCTTTTCTGATTCTGTCCGCATCAATTCTGATTCTTTCACTCTGTACTCTGATTCTATCACCTTCAGCGCGTGCTCTGTCACCTTCTACCCGTGCTTTTTCTCCTTCTATTCTGGCCTTAGTGGCTTCTTTCATTGCTTTTTTAGCTTCGGCCATTGCTTTGCGTACCTCTTCTTTTTCCTGATCGCTCAGATCTTTATAATTAACAATTCTGTTTGTTTTAAAATAGGTTATTTTGGGTTCTTTTGGCGCTTTAGGTGGGGTTGGAGGAATGGGCAGTTCTCCTATTTTCGCAGCTGCTTTTTCCGCTTTTTTTGCTGCTCTTTCTATTTTCCGAAGCTCTTTTTTACTGAGAGGTTCCATATTCTCGAGCTCCTTCATCTGATTCTTCCATTCAACAGAATTGAAATACTTATCAACCTCAACTTTTGAAGCAATTTCTCCTATCTCTGAAGCCAGATTGCTTATTTCTTCTATTTTATCGCTGAAGAGATCACTTTCGGGATCCAAACCTTCCAGCTCTTTCTCTTTTTCTTTTATTTTCTTTTCAAGTCCTGAAATTTTTGTATGGTCTTCAGGCGATACGGTTTTTAGTTCTGCAATTTTTTCCTGACCTGATTTTTTAGGTCTTATCGTATCTTTCTTGATTTCTGAAACGACTTGTTTAATGGAAAGGTTTGTTTCTTCAATTTCTCTGTTTTTAGCATTTACCAGATAAGCAAAAGCGATAGAGAATACAACCGGCAAGGCAAAAATTCTTCGCGCATATCCGAACTTGGTTTTTGGTTTTTGTAACATCTTAAGTCTTTTTTTAAGGTTTGAACTTAGAAACGGACTGGTAACAGGCAACTGTGTTCCGGAAAAGTGGCTTGCTAAAAGCATCTGCGCAAATGCTTTGGTGTCCGATTGTTTTACGGCTTTTTTATCAGCCAGATATTCATGGATTAGATTAATTTCTCTTTTAATAAGATGAAAGAACGGATTGAACCAGAAAACAGAGGTTATAATCTCGATAAAGATCTTATCAAAAGAATGTTTCTGCTCAATATGTACCATTTCATGTTTTAAAATCTGTTTTCCGATATCAGAATTCAATGTGATTGTATTCTTCCAGAACAGGTTTTTAAAATAAGAAAATGGAGCTTCGGTAAGGTCTGTACGGTAAAAATTGATCCCGTCAAAACTTTCTTTCTGAAATTGGTTTTTAAACTGCTGGATTTTGAAAATCCCAAACAACAGCTTCCCTAAAAAATAGAGAGAAACCAGTCCCAGAGCTGAAAAAATAATGTTAAAATAAAGGTTACCATTGTCTATGTTTTTTTCTGTGTTAAAATTCTGAATCTTGTCAAGAAGCATATACATATCACTATTTACTTCTATCGTAAAATCATCTATTCTGATGAGTGGCAACAAAAGTGATATCACAATGGCACCCAAGAGATAAAATCTGTTATAATGATGGAATGTCTTGTCTTTTAATGACAACTGATAGTATAAAAATGTTACACCTGAACATAAAATAGTTTTCCCAAAGTATAAAAGTATTGCTTCCATAGGTCTTAGTCTTTCTTTTTGAGTTCATCTAATAACATCTCAAGATCTTCTACTGTCATTTCATTTTTTTCAACTAAAAATGAAACGGCACTTTTGTAAGAACCTTTAAAATAGTTTTTCACAAGGCTCTTCATGGTTTTCCCGGAATACTGTTCTTTTGAAACCAGCGGAAAGTATTCATGCTGCCTTCCGTATACATGATAGTCTACAAATTCTTTATCCTTCAATACTTTTAAAATGGTAGAAACAGTATTCGTGTGTGGTTTTGGCTCCGGAAAAAGATCAAGCACATCCTTCAGGAAGCCTTTTTCTAATTTCCATAAATACTGCATTACCTGTTCTTCTGCTTTTGTTAGAGTCTGAATTTTCATATTCCGTTCATTTATCAATTAAAGTGATATACAATCATCTCATTCTATATCACTAATAAATTAGTTATACAAATGTAGAAATAAAAATGAATCAAACAACTATTTTTTTAGTGATAAAACATTTTAAAAACTAACCGACTGAAAATCAATGTAATAAAAATAGTTAAAATTTATTAAATTTTGAATGGATGGAAATACTTGCTGTTTATTTTACAGAAAATCATTCAATTGTATTGCTTTTTTACACTAAACAGGTCCAATTGCTCAAAGATTTTCAACTCTTTTAGTAGCAATCCTTGTTAAGATTTAAAACCTTAACAAGGATAAGTACAGATCAAAAAATAAGGTTAAAAAAAATTCATAATCACAAATGTCAGATTCAAAGTAAAATTTGTCCGATTGATCAGATTTTAAGAAAAACATATCTCAAAAAGTCCTGAAATTTGAATAAAAAACAAAGAGATATGAATAGTTTTTTGAAAAAATTAAAAACAAAAAACATCCTGGTGATAGTACTGTTTGTCTTTATTGGGATTCAGTTTTACAGACCTGAAATTGTACAAAAGCCCATAACAGGAGAGATTCATGTGCCTACTGAAGTAAGAGCGATCCTGCAGCGTTCGTGTTTCGATTGTCATTCTAATCAGACAAATTTGAAGTGGTTTGATCAGATTGCACCTGCTTATTGGCTGGTGGCAGATCATATAAAAAAAGGAAAAGAAGGACTCAATTTTTCTGAATGGGATAAACTGGCTCCTCCTGCACAAAATGCAAAACTTTGGGAAGCTTTTAACCAGATTAATCTGAAAGCAATGCCTCTAAAAAGCTACGAATTACTTCATCCCGAAGCAAAACTTTCTGAAAATGATATCCGCATCCTGAAAAACTATGTGACTTCTCTTGCTCCAAAACAAAAACCAGATACTGCAAAGGTTTCGGCTTATAACAAACAGCTTCAGCAAGTCGTCCATACTCAGGCATCCAAAGTATCATTCCCTACTGCACCGAATGGGATCAGCTATATTCCTGATTATAAAAATTGGAAACCGATAAGTTCTACAGAAAGGTTTGATAATGGAACCATGCGTATCATATTCGGAAATGATATTGCTGTAAAAGCGGCAAAAGAACATAAAACAAATCCGTGGCCGGATGGAACCATAATTGCAAAAGTAGCATGGGACCAGATAATAGATAGTGATGGGAATGTCACTACCGGAGCCTTTAAACAAGTGGAATATATGATTAAGGATTCCAAAAAATTCGCTTCTACAAAAGGATGGGGATGGGCAAGATTTTTATCTCCCAAACTTGAACCCTATGGAAAGATAGCAGATTTCGCCAACGAGTGCATCAGCTGCCATCGCCCTATGAAAGACAATGATTTTGTATTTACCTCTCCTCTTAACCATTAAGCTATGAAGAATCTGATTGTTTATTTAATAATGTGCGTATTTGTTCTGAGCTGCAATTCCCAAAAAGAATATGAACCTGTGAATCAAAATGCGTCCCTTCCCGAAAGTTTTGATTTTAATGCCATGAACTTAAGGGTTGTAACCTCTTCGATCAATCATAAAAAACAGACTATGATGACGCTCTACGGCACCGATTCAGCAATTGATGATTTGAAGGAGAATGCTGGAAAAGTCAATAGTAAAGAAAGAATACTGGCATTGGTTACCTGGTCGCAAAAGGACGATCCTTATTGGTATGGGGCTAAAGTCCCCAATAACCTTCTGTCTGTAGAAGTTATCAAAAGTAAACTGCCTTTCTCAGAAAACTCAGAAATTCTATATCAAAAATATGAAGGGAAAGAATTGAAGAAGGTGAACGCAGATGTTACAAACAGAGTTTCTACAATTCTAAGTATGAAACCTTCAATCATGCCTTAACACAGGATTTTAAAATCACATATAAAAAATAGTATTCATTAAAAACTATTAAAAAAATGGAAAAATTTACATTCGGTTCAAGCCTGGTTACGGGATGTCTTTCTGCAGCGCTATTTTGTGTTTTTATAGAAATCTCAGTGCTAAATAACGGACGTGCTGCCGTGCCGTTATTTAGCTTTTGTATCTTTGTGACTGCTTAACTGCCTGATTTTTATTTATGATCTATGCAAAATATATAAATACCAACGGAAGAAAAGTATTCAGGATTGATCCGAGAATCATTCTCTTCAGTGCTCTTTTTATGGGGATTCTTGCTTCAGTGCCCAAAATACTGCGTATGCATATTACATTGGGAGAGCTGACAATAGATTTTTCCATCTCCTTTTTATTCTCACTGTTTGTATGGTATTTTAATATCTATAGTCTGCCGAAATTTTCTATTCAGAATATATCTACGAGATTTTTCAATAAAAAACTGGTGATCAGCTTATCCATCGGAGTAGTTGTCATGGCAGCCATAGTGCTCCTTCATCATATTATATTTCCCAAGTATGGATTTAATACCATGGTATTGATGTACGAATTCCGGGGCGTATTGATCAATCTGACGATTTATATGTTCCTGTATCTTTTGTATCAGACTTATAATTCTCAGCAGATTAAATTTGAACTTGAACAAATCAGAACGGATAATCTCAATGCCCAATATGAATTACTGAAGCAGCAGATTAACCCTCATTTTTTATTCAACAGTCTCAATACACTGAAGTCTATGATTGACATAAAAGATGAAAGTTCCGGAGATTTTGTGGTAAGGCTTGCGGATTTCTATCGCTTTACCTTAGACAACAGAAAAATGGATCTTATTCCCTTAAAAAAGGAACTCACAATTCTGGATGCCTATGTTTTCCTTCTGACATCGAGATTCGAAGATGGCATAGAGTTTAAAATAGATATTCCGGAAGAGATCTTAAATTCTTACATTCCTCCGTTTACGCTGCAGCTTTTGTGCGAAAATTGCATCAAACACAATATTGTATCGCTGGCCAATCCGTTAATCATAAAATTATACAGTGATAACGAATATATTATTATTGAAAATAATTTCCAGCCCAAGAATATTCCACAGGAATCCGCAGGAATAGGAATTGAAAATATCAGAGAACGTTACAAGCATTTTGCTGAAAAAGAACTTACCATATTGCATAATGATCATAATTTCACAGTAAAATTACCCATAGTAGATGAAAGTTTTAGTAATAGAAGATGAGATAAAAACCGCAAAGGCATTGGGACGGATGATCGCTGCAGTACAACCGGAAGCTACCATTGTACAGTATATTGAAAGTGTTGCTATGGCTGTTGAATATCTTTCTGGTACTGAAACTCCGGACATCATATTTATGGATATTCAACTGGCAGACGGAAACTGTTTTGAGATATTCAGCCAGGTCAGAGTAAAAGTGCCTGTCATTTTCTGTACGGCCTTTGACGAGTATGCAATAGAAGCTTTTAAAAGTAATGGAGTGGATTATATCTTGAAACCTTTTGAGAAAAAAGATATTCAGTCCGCTTTTGAAAAGATCAATAACCTTAAAAACTTCTTTCAAAACACTCCTTCTCCCGACCGGAAACTGGAAGATATTCTGAATAATCTGACAACAGGAAGAGGAAAAACCAATTTTCTGGTCTTTTCCAATAATAAATACAATAATATTCCTGTTGACAAAATTGCCTGCTTTTACAGCCAGTTTGGAAGTACTGTACTGGTGACTTTCGATCAGAAAGAATATTCAGTTCCACAGTCATTGGATGAGATCGGGCAGCTGGTTTCAGGAGCTCAGTTCTTCAGGATTAACAGACAATATCTGATCAACTTTACAGCTATTGTTGAAGTGGAACATTATTTTTCACGAAAACTTCTTGTCAGTCTGAAAATTACCACCCCGGAAAAGCCATTGGTCACCAAAGATAAAGCCTCCCGTTTTCTTCAGTGGCTGGAAGAGCGATAAAACAACTAACTAAAAGCAGTATATAAAATAATTTAATCTCGAAAGCTAATATTTTGCCAGATCAGAAATAGTTTTTGCACAGCAATAAAAAAACGAGCTCAACTACCGCTCAAAATAAAGAATAAATAAAATTGATCAAAAAAATATTATTGCAGACGAATTAATCGCTGTAAATTTGATTTTCTTGGTGAGGACTTTCTGGAAGGGCTTAAACCTCAAACACAGAGAAATAGCAGAAAGTTCGGGAACTTCACGGGAAGTGGTAAGCAAAGTCCTGAAAAAAATTGAAAATGAAGGAAAAATCTTTAAAGATGAAGAAGGTAAAATATAGGCTGCAGATCAAATGCTTTTACCATTAAATAAATAATAACATATACATTAATATTAAAATCTTTTCTAAATGAAAAAAATACTTTTTATCGGAATGGTGCTTATAGGGATTATAAGCCTTTCGTCATTTATTAAATCGGATGATTCAAGAGGTACAAAACCTGCAAAATCAATTTATGATTTTAAGATTGAATCTATCGACGGCGGAAAAATTGATTTTTCTGAATACAAAGGAAAATACATTCTTATTGTAAACACAGCCTCCAAGTGTGGATACACTCCTCAATACAAAGGATTGGAGCAACTCTACAAGGATTATGGTGATAAACTGGTTGTGGTAGGTTTCCCTTCTGATAATTTTGCAGATCAGGAATTTCATGACAATGTTGATATCAAATCTTTCTGCGAAAAGAACTATGGAGTCACTTTCCCACTTACCACTTCTGTGGATGTGAAAGGTTCAAAAATCACTCCTGTATTCGATTATCTTACTCACAAATCTCAAAATGGAGTAATGGACGCCACCATAAGCTGGAATTTCAACAAGTTTCTGATCAGCCCGGAAGGAAAATTACTGGAACATTTCGACTCTAAAGTGGTTCCTGAAAGTGATAAAATCACTCATTATTTCAAATAAATAATCTTTACAAAACACTACTATCATTATGAGTAGTGTTTTTTTATCCTTCTACAAAATATTTTTTCACACTAAATGTCCATTCGGATGCACGAATTGAGTTGCATTAACAATTTAAATTGCAAAAATCATGTCAATAAAGAACTTGAAGACGTCATTTTTACAACAATGGTTCATATACATTATAGAATTGTTAAATTTTATTAAATAAATATTAAAATGTATTTGTTTTAACCGGGAAATTATATTTATTTTAGTGCTTTAAAAATTTCTCATGAAAAGATATAATTTATTGATTGTACTATTACTGCTTATTTTCAATGTTACGACAGCACAAAAGAAAGGTTCTCCTGCTGCCGATCTTAGTATATTAAAAGATACAAAATCAAAAATCGAAGCTACCGTTCCATTGGTTATTCAGCATCTTCAAACGATCTCCACAAAAGAAGGCGATAATAATATTTTGAATAACGGAAAGATTGCTTTGGGTAGAGAATATGGCATTTTAGAGTCTGAATGGTTTTTATACAGAAACAATATGAAAAACTGTATCCTGAACAATTCTTCTAAAAAAGCTAAAAAATGTATGGAATACCACAACAATATGTTGAGAGGTACGATGATCAATTATAATAATTATATTACTAACCTTACAAGAAAGAACGGATATCTGGGTGTTGAAGGAGATACAAAATTTGAATTCAAACCTGCTGATATTGCTACAAAACTAAGTGAAGCTTACTTCAATGCAAACGATGCTGCGGGAAGAATGAAAGCGGATCAGAAAAGAGACTTTTTAGGGCAGACAATGTCTGATGACAACAAGCTTACTCCTTACGCTCAACTGGCACAATAATATCTAAATCATATTAAAAATAAAAAAGAGAACCGCAATTGTGGTTCTCTTTTTTGTTCAAAAGCAAAAAATCTCCGCCGGAAAAAGCAGTTTTGTGGTACTAATCATAAAACCCTTGGGGAAAAAGTAGAAAATTAGGCAGAGATTTTTTTGCATACACTCTACAGATCAACTGTCCTACCCATGATCTGTAAGAGCTTTACAAAAATAGGACTATAGCCTTCTGCTGGCTGAAAATACCTGTAGAATTAAATGTTCAAAACTGTAGAACTAATACTACTTCTCATTATAGAAGTAAAGCACCTCAAAAAAGGTGCTCTAAAATTACGTTTGACTTACTTTATTCTATTTCCACCAGTGGTAGTAATTATGCAGTCCGTCATATTCAAACCCGCAGCGTGGATACAGCGTGTTTCCTATATCATTTGTTTTTTCGGTTTCAAGCATCAGTCCACACGCTCCTGTTTCTTCACACCATTGTTTACTGCGGTCAATTAATGCCACAGAAAGCCCCTTCCCTCTATAATCAGGATGAACAAAAAGATCACTTAACAGCCATTGTTTTTGCAATCTGGTATAGTGAAATAATTTGTAAAGCTGTACGAATCCTACGGCTTTTCCGTCTGCTACAGCAAGGAAAATATCAGACTCACTGTTTAAAAACCGTTCTTTGAGAAAAGCCTTCCCTTTTTCAAGATCCGATTCCTGTCTGTAAAAAATACGGTAAAGATTGAACAATTCAGCCGTTTCATCAAGATCCTCAAGACTTGCCTTTTTAATCATGTAATTCATCGTTATATCTATTTTTATTAACACGGCAAAAATAACTTTAAACAGGACCAGTGATATCATCCAGAATCATATTAAAACCATAGTCCAGACAGACTTACCCTGATCTTTATTAAATTTCGCAATGAATACCGCATGTTTCGGATTGTATTGTTCTGAGGAACTATAGATTTTTGCAGAATAAAATCAAACCAATGAAAAACATTGTTCATACCATCAAAAATACAGACTGGCAACACATTACGGAAACAATACATCAAAACGGATATGCCATCATTCCTGATCTGCTGTCTGAGGAAGAATGTGAACTATTAAAATCAGATTACGATCATTCTTCTCTTTATCGTAAAACAGTCGTCATGGCCAGACATCGTTTTGGTTTGGGGGAATATAAATATTTTACTTATCCATTACCCGAAATTATTCAAACCATACGGACAACCATTTACCCATATCTGGCTTCTATTGCCAATGCATGGTTTAAAGCTTTACATATCGACACTCAATTTCCTTCAGATCATCAGGAGTTCTTAGATCAATGTCATCTTAACGGCCAGCAAAAAGCTACGGTTTTAATTTTGAAATATGGAAAAGGTGGATTTAACACCTTACATCAGGATCTATATGGAGATATCTACTTTCCTATTCAAATTGTATTAATGCTCAGTGAACCTGACAAAGATTTTACGGGTGGCGAGTTTGTGCTTACCCAACAGATTCCGAGAGCACAGTCAAAAGCCATTGTTTTAAAACCTAAAAAAGGGGATGTGCTTATTTTTACAACTCAATTTAAACCGGAAAAAGGAACAAAGGGGTACCACAGAGTCAATATGAAACATGGAGTAAGTGAAGTGAGAGAAGGAAATCGATATGCGTTAGGAATTATCTTCCATGATGCAACCAGCTAATTATTAAGTCAACTATGATTCAGCATTCTCAGATCACAGCCGAAAGTCTTAGAAGTAAAATCCACCACCGAGACATTTGTTATGGAGGGAATAAAAAATTGAAAATCTACGGATTACTCAGCTGTCGATCAGGAAAAAGAATGAAGATGGAAAACAGGGTTTTCTTTACAGGTGAGAAAGAAGCTTTAGAAAATGGCTATCGTCCGTGTGGTCATTGTATGAGAGAAGCTTATCAGCAATGGAAAAACAAATGAAACGATGAGAAATGAATAAAAAAAGAGAAGCAATACTTACTGCTTCTCTTTCGTTTAGTAGCGGGAACCGGACTCGAACCGATGACCTTCGGGTTATGAGCCCGACGAGCTACCTACTGCTCCATCCCGCGGTATATTTTTAGAGTGTTTACCGAAAACACTTGCTTAGTAGCGGGAACCGGACTCGAACCGATGACCTTCGGGTTATGAGCCCGACGAGCTACCTACTGCTCCATCCCGCGGTGTATTTTTAGAGTGCTTACCGAAAGCACTTGCTTAGTAGCGGGAACCGGACTCGAACCGATGACCTTCGGGTTATGAGCCCGACGAGCTACCTACTGCTCCATCCCGCGGTATATTTTTAGAGTACTTACCGAAAGTACTTACTTAGTAGCGGGAACCGGACTCGAACCGATGACCTTCGGGTTATGAGCCCGACGAGCTACCTACTGCTCCATCCCGCGATATTGGATTGCAAAGGTACGAATATTTTTTACAAATCCTAATTTTTCTTTTAAATAAAGGACTTTTATGAAAACTATTTTATTATTTGTATCTTTGTTTTATGGCAAAAATATTAAAAATTTATCCGGACAACCCACAGGAAAATCTTGTGAATGAGGTTATTAAAACTTTAAACAACGGCGGGCTGATTATCTATCCTTCTGATACGATTTATGCTTTAGGCTGTAATATTTTTGATATCAAAGCCATGGAAAAACTGGCTCAGCTCAAAAAAATGAAGCTTGAGAAGTCAAAATTCTCTATTATCTGTAATGATCTTAGCCATCTTTCGGATTTTACAAGACCTATCGATACCTCTGTCTTCAGATTTCTGAAAAGTCATCTTCCCGGACCGTTTACTTTCATTCTCGAAGCCAATAAAAGTTTACCTTTAGCATATAAAGGACATAAAACAATTGGTATCCGTGTTCCTGACCATCCGATCCCTCAGCTTATTGTTGAAAAACTAGGTCACCCGATTGCCTCTACTTCCATTAAAGATGATGATGAAATTATCGAATATTCTACCGATCCTGAACTTATTGCAGAAAAATATGATCATCTGGTAGATATTGTTATTGATTCAGGGTATGGAGATAATGTGGCTTCTACTATTGTAGACCTTACTTCAGGAGAACCGGAGATTATCCGTCAGGGAAAAGGGATCATTTAATTCAAAGTTCAAGGTTTAGGGTACTTAATGATGAGTCTTACCGGGAAATATGCTGTAGGGATTTTACTCACGTTTATTATTTTAGCTGCAGCAATGCTGCATGCTTTTCCGGCTGTCACAAGGATAACCGGAATAAAAGGAATTACAGAAGTCAATTTCTTTCTAAGCAGAATTACGTTATGGATAATTCTCATTCTCGTATTTCTCTACACTATTTTTATTGAAAAAAGTGCTTTTTTACTTAAGGAAGAGACAAAATATTCAGCTGCATTTTATGTCAAAGCTGTACTGAGCTTATATTTTATCTGTTTGATTGGCGGAGGAATTCTGAATGCAATCATCCTGTTTTTTATAGAGGAAAAAATAAGCAATAAGCTTCTCAACCTTGTTCCCATTTTTAGAAATAACTATTTTTTAGTTATTTTTACATGCCTTACCGCTGCTATTGTAGAGGAATTGCTGATGCGGGGCTATGTACAGTCCAGGCTTGAAAAAATCTACAACAACCCCACCGTTGCAATTGTTATTTCATCGGTGTTATTTGGAATTTTACATAGTACTTACGGTACCATAAGCCAGGTTCTCGGACCTTTCTTTATCGGAATCGTGTTTGCTATATTTTATAAACGCTATTCAAATATTAAAATTCTGATCATCTGTCATTTTATGATTGATTTTATTGCCATGATGATGATGAATTTTATTGATATGAAACACTTATCTGTATTTTAACATTATGAAAATTATAACATCTCCTGCCAAATTAATGAACGTGGAAAATTCAACAGATCTTTTGAAATCTTCTACTCCAGGATTCATTGAAGATGCAGCATTGATACAATCTTATTTAAAAGAAAAATCGCCTAAATATCTTTCTGAGTTGATGGAAATTTCACCTAAGCTTGCTGATGAAAACTGGGAAAGAAATCAAAAATGGAAATCCAAACCTACAGCAAAAGAATCTGCTCCCGCAATGTTTGCCTTTACAGGAGAGGTTTACAGAGGACTGGATGCCAAAACACTGGATAAGAATGCTGTAGATTACCTGCAGAAAAATTATAGAATACTTTCCGGGCTTTACGGTTTACTGAAACCCTCTGATAAAGTGATGCTTTACAGGCTTGAAATGGGTCGTCCTTTTGAATTTGAGCAATACAAAAACCTGTATGAATTCTGGAGAGAAAAGATTACGGAACAATTGAATTCTGAAATGAAAAAAGGAGAAGTCCTGCTTCAGCTTGCCAGCAATGAGTATGGAAAAGTAATCGACAGAAAGAAACTGAACCATACCGTGATCGATTTCGATTTCTATGAATTAAAAGATGGAAAACTGAAGACCATTGTTGTGTATACCAAGCATGCCAGAGGTCTTGTAGTGAGATTCTGTGCAGAAACCAATGCCAAAACACTGGAGGATGTAAAAGCATTCAACTATGAAGGATACAGAATTGATGAAGAAAAGTCTACAGATACAAAACTGGTTTTTACAAGATAAATGACAATTTCAGCATTTAAAAAATATTTCAAGACAGAACTTTCCGATCTTTATACAGAGTCGGAAAGTATGTTTTTATCATCTTTATTCATTCAGCAAATTGTAGGTTTTGATTCATTTCAGCAAAGAAGATTCGCTGAACAGGAACTTTTGATTGACGATGAAGAAAAATTGTATCACCTTGTTTCGGAACTTAAAACCGGAAGGCCTTATCAGCAGATATTGGGTGAAACAGAATTTTACGGAATGAAATTCTTTGTGGATGAAAATGTTCTGATTCCCCGCCCTGAAACTGAAGAGCTGTTGGAGATAGCTATCAGGGAGATTAAAAATTCAAAGTTTAAGGTTCAAGGTTTAAAGATTCTGGATATAGGAACCGGAAGCGGAATTATTCCTCTGGTTTTAAAGAAACATTTTCCGGAAGCTGAAGTTTCATCTATAGATTTTTCTGAAAAAGCATTGAAAACAGCCAAAAGAAATGCAGAGTACCACCAATTGGAAATCCAATTCATTCATGCTGATTATCTCAATTTTGAACTGGCTGAAAATTACGACATCATCATTTCAAATCCTCCCTACATCGGGATTGAAGAAGAGATCGAAATTGCTGATTCTGTAAAAGAGTTTGAACCTAAAATGGCTCTATTCTCTCCTACTTCAGATGCTTTGATCTTTTACAGAAAAATTGCGGAAGATGCTAAAAAGTATTTAAATGAGAATGGACTTCTGTTTCTGGAAATCAATCAGAAACTGGGTCCTGAAACGCTGGAATTATATCTGGATTTTTCTAACGCTCAATTATTAAAGGATTTATCTGAAAATGATAGATTCATTTATGGAAAGAAATAAATAATTACCCATACCATGTTCATCAAATCACACGAAATCAACACGATAAAAATTGCAGAAATTATATCTGATGACATCATTATCCAGTCTGCACAAGACGGACTGGATCTTATGGGAGATATCTATTATCAAGGGTTTGATAAAGTTATTCTTCATGAAAAAAACATTACCTCTGAATTCTTTGATTTAAAAACAAAAATGGCGGGAGAGATTCTTCAAAAGTTCTCAAACTATCGTATAGGATTAGCTATTATAGGTGATTTCAGTAAACATGAAAGTAAGAGCATGAAGGATTTTATTTTTGAAAGTAATAAAACAGGACATGTTAATTTTGTAAGCACTCTGAATGATGCATTGAATAATTTTTCAAAGTAGACTCTTTCTCAATCCTTTAATATTAAAAATACTAATATTTTTCGTTATTTTAAAATATCTACACTTCATTATCATCATATTTTAAGATTTCTTAGTAGAATAGAAAGATTTGCATAATAAAAACCATCTTATTGATTTGTAAATTATGTAAAAATTTAAACCAAAATATGTTAATTATTAAGAGAAGTTTAGAATTAATTCTATAAACACAAACACATGAATATTTCTTTGTATATTTGCAAAAAACACGAGGGAATATGAATCTTACTTATTTAAGAGCTTATACGGCTACATAATCAATTTATTTTTTCGACTAACCGCTCAGGTGGGCATAAGATATTTCTTTATGAAGTATTACTTGCTATATCTGTTGGTGAGCTTTTGAACAAAAGGTCTCATTTGGCTATTATTTGAGCAGAACAATTCATTGTTTTAATGAATGTGTCAGTAATAACTATTGCCTTTGTAGAATTAAGCCTAAAAATATTCTTTCCCAAAAAAACATACACACAGATAAAAAATTATTAAGACATCATGATTAAAAAATTATTTCTACCAATCATTTTCGCCAGTTCATTTTCTTTCGCTCAAGTAGGGATTAACATAGCCACACCTGATCAAAGTGCAATTCTGGATGTTTACAGCCAAAATAAAGGTATGCTGATACCCAGACTGACTACAGTACAAAGAGATGCTATTGCCAATCCTGCCAACTCGCTTCTTATCTACGATACAGATAAGAAATGTTTAAGTCAGAATATTGGTACTCCTCTCAAACCGGATTGGCTTTGTATCAGCAGCAATGCCGTAAAAATGTTTTATATGCCTAGTGTTTCTTTTGACACTTCCACAACAGCCAATGGTCGAACCAAAGATTTATATACATTGTATAAAACTCAGTTTGGATCTCCAAAAGCAAAGAGTACCAGTGCTCCCGCTTCAATTCCTTTTTTCCCATCCAGTAAAGATCTTTACTATTATGTAACAGATGCAGATCCTAATGTATTCAGTAATATTTCTATTTCTGATGATGGAGTAATGACTTATGATGTAAAAGCTGCAGCAACAGACTGTTCTTTTATCAATATTGTTTTCGTTGTTAAATAATTGAGTGATGATAAAAAACAGCTCAATTTTACGATACAAAAGATATCTGTTTATTTTTTCCTTATTTATTTTCTCACAAAATATTCAGGCACAAAATGAACAGGGAACCGGTTATCCGTACTTTGTTAATTTCACACAAGGATTACAGCCTCAGGAAGCCTATAAGGTGGCTACCAGCGGTGTTCAGAATGACGCTACCTTTACTACGGACGGATTAAGACTTACCCGAAGTGTCAATAATATTTCAGGAGGAGTGATACTTGCTGATAAAATTTTCAAAAGTGACCAGGGAATCAAGTTCGAGTTTGAATTTGCTATTTATGGAGGAAATACCAACGGAGGTGATGGTATTTCTATATTCTTAGTAGATGGATCTATTCCGAAAGACCAGCTTAATCTCGGATATTTTGGTGGAGGATTAGGATATAGTTTTGTACGTGGTGGAGAATCTACGGAAGGACTGAGAGGAGGCTATCTGGGAATAGGTCTGGATGAATTCGGAAATTTTAAGACAAGCTTTAACCAAGGTGAAAGGGTTAGAAACGGAATATTTGGAGTAGGCCTAGCCGATGGACGAAGCAATGTCTCTTTAAGAGGAAAACGTGGAAACCAGTATCTGTCTTCAGCTGAGCCCGCAGGATATAACGGTTATCCGCTGCTTTACAGTATCGCAACCAATGCTTTACCATCCAGCAGCAACAGATCTGCTTATCTGGATACGGCAACAGGAAAATATATAGGTATTAAAAATACAGCACTTCAACAGTTCAGCATTGAAAGTGGCGGAACTACAATTCCTCAGAATGAAAATGATGCAAGATTCCGGAAAGCATATGTTACCCTTGTTCCCAATCCGGCAGGCGGTTACAATATAACCCTGGAAATCCAGCACGGAACAGTGAAAGAAAAGGTGATTGACAATTATTACTACCCTACTTCACTGAAATATACCGAGACTACCATTTCCAACACTACGGTAAGGACTCTGGATACTTCGCCTCCTTCTACTTTCAGAATTGGATTTGCAGCATCTACCGGAGCTGCTAAAAATATACATTTACTGAAAAATTTAGGGGTTACAAGACCTTATGCTGCTGAAGTAACAGATGATTTGTTTGCAGGTTGCCCGGGGATAAAGTCAATCTACTACCCTTTACTTAATGATGCAGCTTATTCGTCTGCAAGTGGACAAAACCCGCCAACCCTTTCGTATAACAACCTTGATTTTAATTCATTCCGTTTTCTGGATAACAATGGAGCTGTAATTCCTAATATCACAGGAGGGGTTTATACCAACAGTCAGGGAACATGGACCTATTTCCCTACTACCGGAGCACTCTCTTTCAAACCTGCGGCAGGATTCACAGGAGTAGCCCAGGTACAATATGATATTAAAGGAGGTGGAAGCAGTGGTACTGAAGCGCCTTACAACAAGGAAGAGTACAGGTCATTGCCGGCATTGGTACAGGTTAATATTTCAAGTGCCAATAACTGCAGCAAAGCCTGTGTTATTTCCAATAAAAATGTAACTCAGAAAATCACAAGATAATTGGATAAACCAGCTTTTAGGAGCTGGTTTTTTTATTTTTAACAGGATTTTCAATAAAATACTGAACAGCATCTTTGATCGCTTTATCAATAGGCTGGTATTGAACTCCCAACTCTTCTATTGATTTCTGATTAGAATAATAATTACTAATCTGCAGAGCTTTCATATTGGAAGAACTCAGATCTGTTTTAATTTTAAATTTTCTCAAAACATCACCAATTAATCCAAGGAAACTTAAAAGTTTGTTGGGAATTGGGATCATGATTGGATTTTGCCTGGTAATCCGATTCACTTTCTTAAAAAACTCTCTGTAGCTTAAGTTTTCATTAGCTAGAAGATATTTTTCGCCATTCTTTCCTTTTTCAACGGCATTTACTACTCCGTTGGCTGCATCTTCCACATGCACAAAGTTCTTCCCTCCTTTCGGATAAAAAATCAGTTTTTTCTTCCATACCCAGAAGATGATTTTCCCGGAACTTGGCTTGCTGTCATATGCTCCGATCATAAAGGTGGGATTAACAATGATAACATCCGTATTCTTACTATTTTTTAAAAGATATTCTTCCGCTTCCAGCTTACTTTGTGCATACAAAGAATGGGTAAAAGGATAGATTTGGGGTGCTTTTTCACTTCCTAGAAATGCGGTGTTTCCAAATCCTAAGGTATTGGCTGTACTCACAAACAAAAACTTTTTTACGCCCATCAATTCTGCATGGGTAAACAGATTCACAACAGCTTCGTAATTCACTTTTCTGTATTCATCATAGCGGATAAGATTCTGGCGTGTTTCTGCCGCCACATGAATAATACAGTCAATATCGGTCAGGTAAACTGAAATATCGCACAGAAGGTCTGCTTCCACAAGCATCAGATTTTCGTTTTCTTCGCCCAGCCAGCTGCTTTTTTGGCGCACCAGAGCAGTAACAGAATAACCATTTTGTAATAATTTAAGGATAACATTAGTTCCCAGAAGCCCTGTTGCTCCGGTTACACACACTTTTTTCATGCTTCGATTTCTCTTTTTATGGCCTGGGTCATTAATGGTAACTTGATCCATATGGGTAAAATTTTCATCACCAGCCAGCTGATTGGGTTCACCATAATTACGGAATCTTTTTTAAATAATTGCCGGATGCAGTATGAAGCTACCTTATCAGGATTCAAAAGTGTTAATCTTCCCATAAAACCTTGTTTTTCTATTCTTTCACAAACATCTTTATTGGTTTTCATTGCTCCCGGATTAACAACGCTTACAAAAACATTGGTATCTTTCAATTCTTCATGCAGTCCTCTTGAAAATGAATGAATAAAGCTTTTAGAAGCAGGATATACAGTTTTAAAACCAATGGGAGAAAAAGCAGCCATACTTGACACATTCAGTATATAGCCTTTGGGTTGTTTTAAAAGGTTAGGAAGCAGCTGATGTGTCATCAGTGAGGTGGCCGCTACATTTACCTGTAAAATCGTGTTGATATAATCCGAAGAAGCTTCCGTAAATTTTTTCGTTCCTCCAAGCCCTGCATTATTTATCAGAATATGAACATCAAAAGAACAGTTGAGCCATTCTGTAAGCTTCATTACATTTTCATGCACAGAAAGGTCTGTTTCATAGTAATGAGCTTTTATATCATACTGTTTCTCGAGCTTTACAGATAATTCTTTGAGATTCTGATCCGGAAGACTTATAAGAATGACATTGATTTTTTGTTTTGCAAGATTTTCAGCAAATGATTTTCCAAGTCCCTGGCTTGCTCCCGTGACGACTGCATATGATTCTTTGGTATCCATAAGTTTAAATTGTATGGTACAAAGCTATCGTAAGGGGGATGTCTGAATGTTCCGGATTATCTGAACGAACTGATTTTAAGAACGGGAAGCTGAAATAAATAAATCACTGAAAATCAAAAATTTAAAACAAATAAAAAGTAAGAGTTTATAAACCTGAACTTATTTTCTGAATTCAGAAGGTGTTTGTCCGGTCACTTTTTTAAAAGTTGTATTAAAAGAGGTTTTAGAATTGAATCCGGATTCGTAGGCAATTCCCAAAATGGATAATTTGCTATTGGTTTCTTTCAGCAGTTTTTTGGCATAATCCACTCTATATTCATTCACATATTGGAAGAAGTTTTTTCCAAAGCCTGTGTTGATGACATAAGAAAGATGATGGGTAGAAACGGAAAGCATTTCAGCCAGTTTGATCAGGTTAAGTTCGCTGTCAAGATATGGCTTTTGTAAGCCCATAATCCCTTCCAGTGAAGTTTTAATCCTTACTAATTCTTCATCAGAAATAAGTTTTCTTTTAACTTCTTCCGGATCCGAATTTTCGTCCATAGAGATCAGTTCCTGTCTTTGTTTTTCTTCTAAAGGATAAATTTCCTTCTGTTTCAGAGAATAATATCCTACACAGTAAATAACCGACAAAAAGACGGCATTGATAAAGAAATTCAGTGATTTCGGATCATAGAACAGATTATAAATCACGTAGATGATATTCACAATAAGAAGTACAAGAATAATATATTCCAGCCAGTTCAGATTGATTCCTTCGGTATTGGAAGAAAACTGCTGGATCTTTTTCTGATGTTTCCTGATGGTAATATAGGAAAGAGCCGTATAGAAGAGGGCCTGAATCAGGATCAGAATTATACTGAGATATTGAAATGGCTTTTTATATCCCAGTTTGATCAATATAAGACAAACCAGAAAAGCAGCCGGAAGGATTAAAAACTTAACAACTGTAAGTTTAAAAGTAAAGGAAGGATTGGTATAAAACAGCACACTAAAGTAAAAAACAATAGGGGTAAAAAACTGAATAAGTCTAACCCAAAACAAGGAATGAAACTCAATGATTGAACCGGTGATGAGAAACAGTACTTCATCCAGCCAAAAAGTAGACCACAGAAAGAGAAATATCCCGAACCAGAAATTAGCTTTATGGTTTACTTTTAAAGGGTTGGCAAGCTTTAACAGAGAAAGCAAAACCAATGAACCATAGATAAGTATCACGATGAAACTGTTTAACTCTGATGTGTTCATTGGTTTTGATATTTTGATTAAAAATAGTCTTTTATCCTATTCGCTTCCTTACAAAAATTTCATATCCTAAATAGATAAGTGGAAGTGACATGATTCCTAAGAAAAGGATATTGCTCATGGCCAGCTGCGGATGCATGACAATAGAGTACACCAATCCGAAAAACGCTCCTCCAAGGTGAGCAGCATGCCCAAGATTATCCCATTGCTTAGGATTAAGCATCATGTATACTGAGTACCCGAAATATAGTGTTCCAAATAACCATCCTGGTAAGAAGTTGACACTGATCTCATTCGGAGCCATGGCTATGGAAGCAAAAATGATTCCCGAAACTGCACCAGATGCTCCAATTGCTGAATACCAAGGTTGGTTTTTATAAATCTGTAAGCTGAATAAATTCCCCAGAATCATTGATCCGAAATATAGAATCAAAAATCCTACTTCTCCAAAGAAACTAATAACGACTCCCTGGAAAAAATACAGAGAAAGCATATTAAAAAATAAGTGCATAAAGTCTGCATGCAAAAACGCAGAACTGATAAGTCTTACATATTCTTTACGATTCGCAATCGCTCCGACATTGAATTTATATTTTTCAAATAATGCTGTATTATTGAACCCCATGTAACTAAAAATACATGTGGCTGCAATGATAATGATAACAATTATATCCATTGTGTTCTTTTTATGTTATATCTGAACAGACATCTTAGTTTAGTCTATTCATTTTCATTATTTCCGTCACCCTGGAACAAATCTCCAATAATTCCTCCATCTTCATCCGTTTCGCCTGTTGGTTCCGGATCTTCGTATACTTCAGGCTCTTCTTCTACAGGTTCAGGAATGGTAATATTGATGGCTTTTACTTTGAATTTCGTAAACTGGTTTCCAATAGCTTTTATTCCTTTTACCGCAATAAACTCATCAATATTAATAGTTTCCGGATCGCGTTCTTTCCCTTTATCTTTTGCAAAAATAATTTCTGCAGTAACATCGTTGGCAACAATTACATTTTCGATGAATGATTTCGGGTGTTCAGAAGGCATGAAAGTCTGTACATTCACAGTATTTTCCAGTAAGAATCTCTTAATGAAATAAATATCTTTTTCTCCGTCGTAATAGATACAGGTAATCGGCTGTGCAGGTCTCCATTTTTCCAACACCAGATATTCATCATCAAAACGGTTACCCAAGTCAAAAGACACCAGCTTTACTTCACCATTGGTATTGATGGTCAGGATTTTATCATCTCCCTTGAAACTTCCCAATAATGTACCTCTTGCATCGGCATTTAGTCTTCTTACCGTATCATCAAACCAGATTTTTCTGGGAGCGAGCGTAGAAACTCCTTCTTCCTTCATATCTACTTTCTTTACAGCGTACTTAGTCACCAGATTTCCTTTGGAATCACGCCCTTTAATGGCAAGATCGGAGAAATTGATCTCCATTTTGTTTTTTCTGATTCTAGGGTTAGGTTTTAGAAGCACAGTTACGGTTTCTGCTTCTCCATTAGGATTGGCTGAGAAATATAATGTTTCTGATCCTTTTTTATCTGAAGCTAACGGGTAATCTGTATTTCGGGTTACTCCGGTTACAGAGAATCGTTTCATATAATAAGGTCCTTCCCTTCCTTCACGATAGATCATATTATAGACGGTTCTCTTATCGTTTTTCTTCCAAACGGCAACATGAAGAATGTCTTTACCAATGAAAGTTTTTGCTTCCACTTTTACCACCTTCATACTTCCGTCTTTTCTGAATGTGATGATATCATCAATGTCGGAACAGTCAAACAAATACTGGTCTTTCTTCAGGGATGTGCCGATGAAACCTTCTTCGAAATTTGCATAGAATTTTTCATTGGCTACGGCTACTTTTGTTGCATCAATCGTATCAAAGATTCTAAGCTCAGTCTTTCTTTGTTTGTCTTTACCGTATTTTTTCTGAATATTTAAATAATAATCAATAGCGTAAGCAATCAGGTTAGCCAGATTATACTTTACCTGTTCTATTTTACCTTCCAGCGATGCAATATTTTCTTTAAATTTATCTAAATCGAATCTTGAAATTCTCTTGATTCTGATCTCGGTCAGTTTTAAAATATCCTCTTCTGTAACGGTTCTTAAAAGATGTTTGGTATGAGGCTTTAATCCTGCATCAATAGTCTTTAATACATCTTCCCAGGTCTTCACTTCTTCAATATCATGATAAATCCTGTTCTCGATGAAAATTCTTTCCAATGAAGAGAAGTGCCAGCTTTCCTGCAGTTCATGAAGCTCAATTTCCAACTCTTTCTTCAGTAATGAAACGGTATGATCTGTATTCGTTTTTAAAATATCTGATACTGTAAGAAACATTGGTTTGTCACCTACAATCACACAGGCATTCGGAGAGATTGTCACCTGACAGTCTGTAAATGCATACAGCGCATCAATGGTCTTATCCGGTGAAACATCATTATGAATATGAATCAGGATTTCTACTTTATCTGAAGTATTGTCCTCAATCTTTTTGATTTTGATCTTCCCTTTCTCATTGGCTTTCAGAATAGAGTCAATAAGGTCCGTTGTTGTTTTGGAATAAGGAAGTTCAGAAATGACTAATGTATGCTTATCCGTCTGGGTAATTTTGGCTCTTGCTCTTACTTTTCCTCCTCTGTGACCATCGTTATATTCGGAAACGTCAAGATAACCGGCAGTTAAAAAGTCCGGAAACAGTTCAAATTTTTTACCTTTTAAGTAAGCTACAGAGGCATTGATAAGTTCATTAAAGTTATGAGGAAGTATTTTTGTGGAAAGCCCTACTCCGATACCTTCTACTCCCTGTGCAAGAAGCAAGGGAAATTTTACCGGTAAATCAATAGGTTCATTGTTTCTTCCGTCATAAGACTTTGTCCAATCTGTAGTTTTAGGATTAAAGACTACTTCCAGGGCAAAAGGTGTCAGTCTTGCTTCAATATATCTCGCAGCAGCTGCAGAGTCACCTGTATAAATATTTCCCCAGTTTCCCTGAGTATCTATTAACAGTTCTTTCTGCCCAATCTGCACCATGGCATCTGTAATGGAAGCATCACCGTGTGGGTGATATTTCATGGTATTTCCCACAATATTGGCCACTTTATTGTAACGGCCGTCTTCCAACTCCCGCATGGAGTGCATAATTCTTCGTTGAACAGGTTTTAAACCGTCATATATTGAAGGGATCGCTCTATCCAGAATTACATAGGAAGCATAATCAAGAAACCAGTCTTTATACAGCCCGGAAACTTTTTTTAAGCTTTCACCCTCATGCGAATATTCTTCTGTCGTCATCTGTTTTATCTTTTTTCTCTTTATTAGCTTTCACTACTTTGTTCAGAGAGAGTTTTAAATCGTTTACTTCTTTGTTGCTCAAATAAGAGATCTGGTATTTGAGTATGGTAGAACCATTATTTTTACTGGAAACGGTAATGTATAATCTTTTGAAAAAGAAAATACTGACCACATCATATTTTATCAGTTTGTATTTTGGAAATTCGTCATGAAGAGGTTTATTTAAAAAAGGAATAACATTCCTGTTTTTAAAATTCAAAGCTTCTCCATCACTGTCGTATTCAAAAATCTGTCTTCCGCTGATATAAAAGACAATCAGCAGCAACACAGGAATAATAATTAATAAATAACTTTCTTTATCCATCGCATGAAATCTGTATTCATTGGCTGCAAATACAGTTATCCCAAACACTGCAATCATTAAAAGCAGTGTACTCAAAGAGTTATAAACTGATGCTTTATTACGGTTACTTAGTCTCATTTTATTTTTTTGGCTGTGTAAGTATTATAATTTCCTACTTCATCCAAAATTGTGCTTTTTTTCCAGTCTGCAATAGCTCTTACAATCAGTTTTTTAAGTTATAAGTTTTTTTTTAATTTTCTACTTCATTCAGTATTTCTTTTTTATCAATATCAGTATCATCTTCCACCACTAGGTTTTCTAAGATGAAGGTTTGTCTGTCCGGTGTATTTTTCCCCATGTAGAATTCCAGAAGCTGATCAATCGTCTGGTCTTTTCCCACTACTACAGGTTCTAAACGGATATCTTTACCAATGAAGTGCTTAAATTCGTCCGGAGAAATTTCTCCCAATCCTTTAAATCGGGTGATTTCAGGATTTTTCCCCAGTTCGTTTAAGGCTGTTATTCTTTCTGTTTCAGTATAACAATATCTTGTTTCTTTTTTATTCCTTACTCTGAATAACGGAGTCTGAAGGATATACAGGTGTCCGTTTTTAATCAGATCCGGGAAGAACTGCAGGAAGAAAGTAATCATCAGCAAGCGGATGTGCATCCCATCCACATCGGCATCGGTAGCAATAATTACCTGATTGTATCTCAGGTCTTCCAGACTTTCTTCAATATTTAAAGCGGCCTGAAGAAGGTTAAATTCTTCATTTTCATACACCACTTTCTTGGTAAGACCATAACAGTTCAGTGGTTTACCCTTCAGTGAAAATACGGCCTGAGTTTCTACATCTCTGGATTTTGTGATAGATCCTGATGCGGAATCTCCTTCGGTAATGAAGATCTGCGTATCTCCTTTTCTTTCGGCTTTCTGATCGTTATAATGCTGTCTGCAGTCACGAAGTTTTTTATTGTGAAGAGATACTTTTTTTGCTCTTTCTCTGGCCAGTTTCTGAATTCCGGAAAGTTCTTTTCTTTCTCTTTCGGAAATTAATATTTTTCTCTGAATTGCTTCTGCTATTTCCGGATTTTTGTGCAGGAAATTGTCCAGTTTACTCTTCAGGAAATCAATAATGAATGTCCTTACGGTAGGTCCGTTCGGTCCCATGTCATTAGATCCTAATTTTGTTTTGGTCTGGGATTCAAAAACAGGTTCTTCTACATTGATCGAGATGGCAGCAATGATAGACTTTCTGATATCAGAAGCATCAAAACTTTTATTGAAAAATTCACGAATTGTTTTCACATACGCTTCACGGAATGCATTAAGGTGTGTTCCTCCCTGTGTTGTATTCTGTCCGTTTACGAATGAGAAATAGGTTTCTGTCTGTGATTTGTCAGAATGGGTAATCGCCACCTCAATATCATCATCCTTTAAATGGACGATCGGATAAAGGATATCGCTTTCCAGTTCTTCTTCCAATAAGTCTTTAAGACCGTTTTCAGAATAATAGGTTTCTCCGTTGAAAAGAATTTTAAGTCCTGGATTCAGGTAAGCATAGTTACGGAGCATTCTTTCAATATACTCTTTCCTGTATTTGAAATGCAGGAAGATTTCTCCGTCAGGAATAAAAGAAATTTCAGTACCGTTTCTGTCTGAGGTTTCTTTCTCATCAAAGTTTTCTGTAATCATTCCACGGGAGAATTCAGCAACTTTCATTTTTCCATCACGAAAAGAACGAACTCTGAAGTAATCTGACAGGGCATTTACCGCTTTAGTACCAACCCCATTCAAACCTACAGATTTTTTAAACGCTTTACTGTCGTACTTACCACCAGTATTCATTTTTGAGACAGCGTCTACCACTTTCCCTAGTGGAATTCCACGTCCAAAGTCACGGATGGTAACTTTGCCATCGTCCAGTTTTATTTCAATTCTTTTCCCTGATCTCATCCTGAATTCATCAATAGAGTTATCAAGGATTTCTTTTAACAGGATATAAATACCATCATCAGCGGAAGAACCGTCACCGAGCTTCCCGATGTACATACCGGGGCGTAAACGGATGTGTTCCTGCCAATCGAGGGTTCTGATATTATCTTCGGAGTAGGTTGGATTTATTTCTTGTGACATATTTGATTTCAGCAAACATACAAAAGTACAAAATTGTCCAAAATTATCCGAATTTTTTTCCTCTTGTTTTTTTTCAATATTCTACTACAACCATTGTATTATTCTTAATCAAATTATATATTTACGAAATTATCATTATCATGTGAAAAATTTATTTACTTTCCTCACATTATCTGTAATTTTATTCTTTCCCTCATTATTTCCTTCACAGATCCCCGGGATGGTGAACTATAGCGATGAGGAAGGATTAAATTGTTCTTATACGTATCATCTGAGACAAGATAAAAATGGTTTCATCTGGATAGGCAGCGATAATGGTTTATTCAGATTTGACGGAAAAGAATTTAAACAATACGGTAAGAAAGAAGGATTAAAGAATATTGATATTATCTCCTGTGAACCTTTGCCCAACGGAGAGGTATTCATTCTTCCCTTTCTGAATGATTTTGCTTATTTAAAAAACGGCCGCGTTATCAATCTGAATATTAATGAGTACGTAAAAAATCAATTTTCAAGCTCAATTCCGAAAGTTACCCGTGATGGAAACCGGCTTTATCTTTATGGCAATTTAAATCCTCAGAATATTTTCATCTATGAAAATGGAAAAGTTAAAAAGATCCCTATTCCATTAGAGTACGGGAAAAGATATTTTGCAACGCTCAGGTTTGAACCACACACCTACAATCTCTATTTGCATGATCCTCATCAGGAAGATATACTTGTCTACAACATCATTACCGGAAAAAAGCAGCATTTGAAAGCAGGAACCGGAAGTATGATCTGTGAAAAAGATGATCTTTTTGTCTTCTTAAATAAAAATACAATTGAAGTGTATCAGCTCTCTGCTCCTTCAGGTATAAAAAAGATCAGTTCTTATGATTGCAGCCCACAAGAGAATGTTTTCTACGGACTTATTGATAAAAACAATAAACTGTGGCTGAATATAAGTAATGGAGGGGTTTTATATTTCAACCAATCACTTACTGAAAAGAAGAGAAACCTTGGTACTCCCATCAAAATACTGGAACGCTATGTGATCAATAATGTTCTGGTAGACAAGGATGATAACGTATGGTTCAATTCAAGGAATAATGGTGTATTTTTCATCTCAAAATCCCTTTTTGCCAATCATATCAATTTGCCTGTAAAAAGTAATTCTGAGTATATAAAAGCCATTGCAAAAGATAATGGAAATATTATTCTCGGCTACAATCAATCTGCCGGAGCTCTTATCAGCAGAGACAATAGGATAAAAAATATCATCCTTGATAAAGGTGATAAAGATGAAAACATCTCTGTTTATTTAAAAGGGAATATTTCCATTTTCGGTTTATCAGGTAAAGTGATTGTTCACGATATAGCCAATAATACTTCTAACAAAATATACTGTTCCTTAAAAAACATTGTCCCTTACACCCAGGATTCCTTATTTTTCTGTACATCTGGAGGTTTATTGACCTACAGTTTAAAAAGTAAAAAAACAACTACCCTTTTTCCGGAACGGGTATACACCGTTTTCCCTTACGACAAAGATAATCTGTTTACCGGCAGCTTCAGCGATCTGTACAAATACAATATCAGAACCCGAAAAAAGACTTTATTCTTGAAAGGATATTATTTTACGGACATTAAAAAATTAGATGATCACACCTATTTGGGAGCTACTAACCTCAACGGGATTATTCTTTTTAATACTCAAGGAATTATAAGAAAAATCGGGAAAAATGATGGATTAATCAATGACCAGGTTAAAAAAATAGAAGTAGAAAATAACAATACGTTCTGGGCAAGCACCAATTCCGGGATATCCAGAGTTGAACTGACAGCAAAAAATCAATATATCAGTAACTTCACCCAGACAGACGGGCTTCCCTCTGATGCAGTGGCCGGCTGTGCAATAAAAAATGATACCATATTCATTGGAACTTCTAAAGGACTTGGAATATTTTCCATCAAAAAACTACTGACACAGGAAAAATTCATTCATAAAAAGGTCGTCATTAATTCGGTATCTATTGAAAATAATGAGCATTACGACCTGCAGAAAAGCCTGACTGCTTATCCCCACAATACTGTTATTTTCAATCTCAGCTTTCTTGATTATCCCTCACTGGGAAAAATAAGCTATAAATATAAGCTGGAAGGCCTTAATAACTCATGGCAGATCAATAATTCTTCTAAAGTCATCTTCAACTCTATTCCCCCAGGTAAATATACCTTCCGGGTTTATGGTTTGGGATATAACGGAAAACAATCCTACGCTTCTTCCGATCTCACTTTTCATATAAAACCTCTATTCTGGCAGACATGGTGGTTCAGGCTGATATTGGCCATCGTCATCATCGGAACTCTCTTGATGATCATCTCTTCTTATCTGCACAAAAAAAAGAATAAGAAAATGGAAAAAATGGAGTATGAAAAGAAGATTGCCGAACTTGAACTCCAGGCTATTAAGGCTCAGATCAACCCTCATTTTATTTATAACTGTCTGAATTCCATCCAATTTTTATTGTATAAAAAAGATTACCGCGAAACAGAAAACTATCTGGATATTTTCGCCAAGATGATCCGAAAAACGCTTTATTATTCAGAAAAAACCTTCATGCCTATAAAAGATGAAGTAGAATATCTCACATTGTATCTTGATATGGAAAAGCTTCGTGTAAAAGATCTTTTTGATTATAAAATTATTATTTCTGAACAGGTAGATCAAAACTGGACGATTCCTTCTTTACTGATCCAGCCTTTTGTGGAAAATGCAATAAAACATGGCATTTCAGGCTTAAAGGACAGAAAAGGAGAAATTCTTATCAGCTTTGATTATACGAATGTTTCTTTACGCATCACCATTGAAGATAATGGTATAGGAATTTCCAATCAGGAATCTTTGAAAAAAGACAACTCCTTTGGGGTAAAACTTTCTCATAAAAGAATTGAGACTTTCAAACAGCTTTTTGATACCAATATATTTTTAGAAATCAATGCGTTTCCGGAAAACAACAGACAGGGGACACAAATTAAACTTTATATACAACCTTATGAGAAATAAAATACAGGCATGCATTGTTGATGATGAACAAGATGGTAGAGATTATATTGCATTACTTATGGGAAATGAATTTCCTGAAATCAACATAGAATTCCAGGCTTCCTCCGTTGAAGAGGCTTATATTTATCTTATCAAAAACTCTCCTGACATTCTGTTTCTTGACATTCAGTTGGGTGACGGAACCACTTTCGATTTACTGTCAAAGTTTAATGAAGTCCATTCTCAGATTATTTTCATCACAGCACACGAAAATTTTGCTATTCAGGCGATTAAAAACGGGGCTACAGATTACCTTTTAAAGCCTATAAAAAAAATAGATTTTATTATTGCTGTCAATAAAGCCCTGGACAATATCAAAAAAATACAGACTCCTAATCATCCTCTTCTTAAAGATAACAAAATCGTTCTTTCTACTCTTCAGGGATTTAAGTTGGTAGAAATATCCAATATCATCCGCTGTGAAGCAGATTCAAGCTATACTCTTTTTTATCTTGCTGATAAATCAAAAATAATGGTATCCAGAACGCTTCATGAGTTTGAACCCATTCTGATGGAACACCATTTTTTCAGAATACATCATAAGCATCTTATTAATATTAACCATCTTCAGGAATATATTAAAGGCAGAGGCGGACAGGTAGTAATGAGCGATGGATCCGTTCTGGATGTCTCCTACCGCAAGAAGAATGACTTCCTTTCCACCATAGGAAAACCCGAATAAAAATATTTTCTTTCGCACTTACTTATTCAACCTCCGCACTTATTAGTTGGAGCTGTTTTTTGTTAAGGCTCTTCTCTACTTTCGTCATGTTAAACAAAAAAAATTATCATGAAAATCACTAGAAAAGTACTCAAGAGAAATCAAATGGGATCCATTGCCGGAGGAACAGCGTTTATTACCCCAAGTAACCCTGGAACAATCCCTCAACCCCAGCCTCCTATTGCGCCTAATCCGCAACCTATCGGAGGACTTCCCTTTATTTATACCATGCCATGGAATGGATTACCATGGATTGAGCCTAAATAATAATGATTTTAAAAATACATTCCAGTCTACCGATTGGAATGTGGTTTTTAAAAAGAAAAAGTTTCGGAACAGTCTTATTCCGGACAAGAAAATAATATAAAAACTAAAAATTAAAACATGAAAAAAATAATATTCTACATGGCTTTGGTTTCTCTTTTATCCGTATCCTGTTCTGATGTGATAGAACAATATGAAACTGAAGCTTCCAATTCCCAACTCATGAACAGGGATCTCACTTCAGAGGATGAAACAAAATATGCGGAAGAGGGAGAACCCACCGTATTAGGAGAACAGCTTCCTATTCCATACACAATTGAAAACATGATGACTGCTTACAAATCATTGCTGGCTGAGCCAAAAGCAGAAGGCAACAGATCATTAACAGCTGTAAATATTCGCTCTACACACAAATACATTAAATTCAATCCGGCAACGGAAGATGAACTGGAAACACTACAGCAATCCGATCTTATTCTTTATGATTATCCACTTGATAAAGAAGTATTGGTGGTCGGTAAATTCTATCATGATCCTGATGTTCCGGCCGATCAGCCTACACCGCAATATGCAACTGTGAGGAATGAAACAGCCTTACCTGCCGGTATTAGCTATGAAATTCTTCAGGAGGTGTACCTTCCTGAAGAGGATATTGAACTCTTAGGCACTGGTAATATGAATTATAAATTCGTCTATAGTCTGGTCAATAGAGCAGAAAACATATCCGGTTTCACTCCTTGGGAACCTAGCGACTATAAGCCCTGGGATAATATAGGAGAACCCGGGCAATGGTATCCCAATCCAAACCCGAATCCCGGAGGAGGCGGAGGTGGTGCCCCAATATATGGTACCATTCGAATCTTTGATACAAGGTTAAATACACTGATCCCTTTTGAAGGCGCCAAAGTTACCGCTAAAAGGGGTTTGAGAACAAGAGAAGGAATCACCAATGCAAATGGCCAGTACGGACTGGACGGTACACCTTTCCCAAACAACAAAAAAGTAGACTTCAAGCTGCATATGGATAGAAAGCATTTTGTAATTAAAGATAACCAGATTAGCCCTTCCAATGTGATCCGGAATAATATCAAAAGTAATCATTGGAGCCATGACATCATGCCTGGCTATGAAAATATGCAGGGCCATATGTTTAGAGCAGCCTACCGTTATTTTTATAAAGATATTGGAGGCTTACAAAGACCTGTCAGACCTAGTGGAAACCGTTCACATATTATAGCGAAGAATACAGCTAAAGATTGGCAGGGAATCAATTACGTGGTTTTTCCTTACCTGAAGATAGCAAGATTCCGACCTGGGTCAACGACAGAATATCAGTCTGATGATTATTTTTCAACGACTGTACATGAACTTGCCCATACTTCGCATGTTATCAAAATGAACACCGGGGCAGTTCAGTATTCACAGGTTAATTCGATGCTGCAAGAAAGCTGGCCATGCGCTGTAGAATGGTTTGTAACAGGAATAGAATATAGAGAAAGAGGTATTGCAAATTACGGAACTCCAAATTATAATCCCTCTAATCCACCTGTATTCCCTAATCGTTTCGGATATCAGTTCTGGAGTTTGAATACAAGTTCTGACTACACAAGCTTATTTATTAACTTAGTGGATAACTTCAACGAATTGGGACAGTCATTTAGCTCTCAGCCTATGGGAACAGTCAATGATCAGGTTACCGGCTATACTTTAGCCAATATTGAAACTAATCTTCTAAAATATTGTTATGGATTAAGCAGTTTAAGCACTCAGCTTAAAGCGAACAGACCGGCAGGAGTAAGCAATGCACAGATTGATTTACTATTGAGCTTTTATTAAGTTTATTCCATTAAAAATAACGACCATCCTTACAACAGGATGGTCGTTTTATATAACTAATTTATTTCAGTCCTACTTCATGTAAGGATTCAAAATATTACCTTTTATTTTCCAGCTGCCCAATCATATTTTTCAGCATCGCTGGTACAATCATTTTATGGAAAGGCCGAACGGGTAAAAAATACAGCACTCCCAGCCAGTTATGAAATTTTACAGTAGTGGATATGGTAAGGGAGTTTTTATTGATCTCTTTTTTATTCTTGTCTATGAAAAGAGAAACTCTGAAATCCAGATGCTTGTCATCTTCTCCCAGAACAATTTCGTTGTTGGTTTTATCAAACACCTTAAAAAGCCCTACACGCTCTCCTACTTCACATTGAAAATCCTTCTCTGTTGGTTGCTTTTCTGCTTCATTTCCGGTTTTTAATCCGAATAATCCCACTATTTTATTTCTGAAAGCAAACATTTTCTTTCCCCATTTTGGTCCGCTTGTAAAGAAAGCTTTTCCTATTTCCGAGATATCGATGTTTCCTCCGTCATTGGCAAGTTCTCCCTCAAAACTATCCATATAATCAAAATCTTTTTTCCCTTGAGATAAAATAGACTTTTCAGGAAACTCTGTCTTATTAATCCTCATTGTCATTGTTTTTATGGTTGTTGGCCTAACAAATGTAAGTATCTTTTCATTGATTTAAAAGGGAAATTTAAACAAATGTTTAGATTTGTTGTATATTCCGAAACTGACATTTAATTTTAAAATTTTTCATTATTCTTTTTAAAAATGCTATTTTCTAATTTTTATTACTATAAGTTCAATCTGTTTTAATTATTTCATTAAATTCGGTCAACAAAACTGTTTTTATGATACAACTTCCTTTATCAAAACTTTCCAATGTAGGAACTACTATTTTCAGCCAGATGACTCAGCTTGCCAATGAGAATGAAGCCATCAATCTGTCTCAGGGCTTTCCTGATTTTATGCCAGATTCAGAATTATTAAATCATGTAGATTATTTTATTAAAAAAGGCTTCAACCAATATGCTCCTCTTGGCGGAATGATTGGCTTAAAGGAAGAAATTGCACGAAAAATTGAAAACAGCCATAAGGCAGTTTACCATCCGGAATCTGAAATAACAGTTACTGCAGGCGGCACACAGGCCATTTTCACGGCTATTGCATCATTTATCAAAAAGGATGACGAAGTGATTATTTTTGAACCGGCGTATGATTGTTATGAACCTACGGTAGAACTTTTCGGAGGTATTGTAAAACGATTTGAAATGAAAGCTCCGGATTATGAAATCAACTGGGCGGAAGTAAAGAATCTTGTCAGTGAAAAAACCAGGATGATCATTCTTAATAATCCTAACAATCCTTCAGGAAAAATCCTGAAAGAAAATGACTTACAAGAACTTATTAATCTGGTAAAAGGCACTTCCATTCTTATTTTGAGTGATGAAGTGTATGAAAATATTGTTTTTGATGGAAAACAGCACTTAAGCATCTGTAAGTATCCGGAATTGAAAGAAAGAAGCCTTCTTGTAGCCTCTTTTGGGAAACTTTTCCATGTTACCGGATGGAAAGTGGGCTATTGTGCAGCACCTAAAAGTTTAACAGAAGAATTCAGGAAAGTGCATCAATTCAATGTTTTTTGTGTAAACACTCCTATTCAGCTGGCTTTGGCAGAATACATGAAGAATGACGAACATTATACTTATCTGAATCAGTTTTTCCAGGAAAAAAGAGACTTTCTGAGAAAAGGTCTTGCAGGTACATCATTCGAACTTATGGATTGTGAAGGAACTTATTTTCAGGCGTTGAAATATGATAAGATTTCTGATAAAAATGATTTTGATTTTGCTTCAGAACTTACCATCAATCATAAGGTGGCCAGCGTTCCCTTCTCTTCTTTCTATAAAAACAAGCTGAATGAGAATGTAATCAGGTTATGCTTTGCCAAGAAGCAGGAAACTCTGGAAAAAGCTCTTGAGAATTTATCAAAGATTTAATACTTCCTGATTAAAACAAAGAGGCAAAGAGATTATGCATACAACTCCGGAAATGTTTCCGGAGTTTTTATTTTCTATTCAAAGATGAATTTTAAATTAACGGAGAAAGCAGTCTGGCCAGGTGTTCAAAAAAAACTTTGAATTTTGACCTTTTCTTCCAGGTATCAAGGAAGATTTCTTCACAATCATTCATATCCTCAATAAAAAGATTTTTAAGCTTAAGGTTAATTTCAACATCAAAGATTAATGTATTCACCTCAAAATTAAGTTCCTGACTTCTGACATCCATATTCGCTGTTCCTACAGACGAAAAATGGTCATCAACAATCATTGTTTTGGCATGAATAAACCCTTTCTTGTAAAAGAACACCCTCACTTTGTTCTCCAGAAGTTCTTCGTAATAGGAATAGGCAGCGGCATTCACCACTACCGAATCTCCTGATTTTGGCACCATAAGCCTTACATCAATTCCCGAAAGACCAGCCTGCTTTATAGCATTCAATACCGTTTCAACAGGAATAAAATAAGGTGTTACAATATATACTCTTTTCTTCGCAGAAAGAATGGCCGAACTGGTGCTCAACATAATAGAAGGCCTGGTATCAGGTCCACTTGCAGCAACCTGAACGAGGGAACTTCCTGCTTCTGTTTTTTTATAACCGAAATAAGACGTTGAGATTTCAGGAAATTTTTCAGTGGCAAAAACCCAGTTGCTGAAAAACAAAAATTGAAAATAAAAAGCGGCTTCTCCTTTAATATAAAGGTGAACGTCTCTCCAGTACTGTTTGGGATTAGGATTGATGTATTTATCCGAAACATTAATGCCACCTGTAAAAACCTCAGTACCATCTACAATAATAATCTTTCTGTGATCTCTGTAATTCACTCTGTTGGCAAGAAGCCTGAAAGTAATTTTGTTAACAGGAGATACTTCTACCCCAGCTTTCTGTAATCCTTTTAAAAACTTCCGGCCTAATTTCCCACTTCCCAGATCATCATAAAGAAAACGTATTTTAACACCTTGCTTTGCTTTCTTCATCAATAGATCAGCAAGCCTGTTCCCTACTTCATCATTATCATAAATATAATATTCCAGATGGATATGATGGGTTGCCTTTTCAAGTACTTCGAAAACTTTTTCAAATTTAGCCTCACCATTGATCAGAACTTCAGTATGATTTCCCTGAGAAATGGGTGCATTTCCGGCATTATAAAGAAAATTAACTGTGAGTAGAAAATTCTGCAATTCTTCCTGATGACCATTCAGTGTTTTATGATGGGTTACTTCAATATATTGCTGTACTTTCTGATATATCTGCTCATTACGTTCTATTTTGAAGGTGTAAAATTTATTCTTCCTGAAGTTGACCCCAAAAACAAAATAAATAATGATTCCCACCACCGGAAGAAAAATAATAAGCAGAAGATAAGCCAGTGTTTTACTTGTATTTCTGGTATCCATAATAATCTTACCCGCAAGGAAAGTAACCCCGAGAAGATAAAGGGCCTCCAGTCCCAGCAGAAGGTATGGGTACTGATCAAGAAATTCTTTAATCATATAAACTGATCTCTAGATTAAAGATAATAAAAAAGGCCAAAAAGGAAATTAAAAACTTCGCTTTTTGGCCTTTAAAGTTCTATAGGAACATTCCTCCTGAAACTTCTATTCTTTGTCCATTGATCCACCTTGCATCTTCCGTACACAGGAATGCCACCACTCCACCAATATCATCCGGAAGACCTACTCTTCCCAGTGCCGTTGCACCTGCTACCATGGCATTGATCTCTTCATTGTCTCTTACTCTTCCGCCGCCAAAATCTGTTTCAATAGCTCCCGGCGCCACAACATTGGCTTTAATTTTTCTTGAACCGAGCTCTTTAGCCATGTATTTCGTAAGCATTTCTACTCCAGCTTTTATAGATCCATAAACAGAGGATCCAGGTGTTGCAAATCTCGCCAACCCTGAAGAGACATTAATAATACCTCCTCCATCGTTGATAAATGGCAATAATTTTTGAGTCAGGAAAAACACTCCTTTAAAATGAATATCTACCACATCGTCCAATTGTTCTTCCGTTACTTCCGTAATCGGGGAATATAAGGCTGTTCCTGCATTATTGATCAGGTAATCAATATGAGTACTTCCTGTATTTTGCTGCAAATGATCTGTTACGTTTTTTACAAAAGCATCAAAGCTTTTAATATCTTTTGTATCAAGCTGAAATGCTGTAGCATTTCTTCCCATTGATTTGATTTCAGAGACAACAGCATCAGCTTCTTCTTTGTTGCTTCTGTAGGTAATAATAACATCTAATCCTTTTTGAGCAATTTTAAGTGCTGAATTTTTCCCTAATCCACGGCTTCCTCCGGTTACCAGTGCAATATTTGTTTTTGTGTTCATTGTATTTTGATTATTTTGATGGTACAAAGTTGGGATATTTTCAGACTGTAGTATTTGCTTGAATCAATCTGAAATTTGCAAAATTCAAATCAGGAACGAAATTCCAATGGAGTAAACGTTGTTTTCCTTTTAAAAAAATTGGAAAAATGGGCAATCTCTTCAAATCCCAGGGCGTAAGATATTTCTGAAACATTCCATTTTGTCTGTTTTAAAAGTATTTTAGCTTCCTGAATAATCCGGTCCGAAATAAATTCTGTGGTTGTCTTTCCAGTGCTTTCCTTTAATCTTTTGTTTAAATAATTGACATGAACAGCCAATCGGTCTGCATAATCTTTTGCTGTTTTCAATTGCAGTCTCTGTTCCCATGATTCAATAGGGAACTGCCTTTCCAACAGCTCTATAAACAAGGAAACCACTCGCATGGATGCATCATTTGAAGCCGAAATTTTGGATGCAGGCTGTAATTTCTGCCCATAATGAATCAGCTCCAGAACATAGTTTCTGATCAGATCATATTTAAAGACATAATCTGAATCTATTTCTTTTTTTATCTTTTTAAAGAGGCTTTCAATCTCTTCTGCAAGCTCACCATCAATTTCAAAAACAGGAACTCCGCCTGGCTGAAAAATAGGAAGATCTTCCAGATTGTAATAAGACTTATCCTTAATAAAGAAATCTTCCGTAAAAACACAGAAACTTCCGGACTGATCCGGGGCTTCAGGAACCCAGTGATAGGGAACTTTAGGTGTAGCAAACAATAGAGCGTTTTGCTTTATTGAAATTACTTTGTCTGCGTATTCTGCTCTATTTCTTCCTTTTATAAAGCTTATTTTATAGTACTTTCTTCTATTATAAGGCATTTCAGAAATAGTCTTGGCTCTTTCTATCGTTTGGGCAATATCAAAAACATTAAAGTGACCAATGTCTTTATGAAGTCCTTTTGGAAAAATACTTTCAAGATCCTTGCCCAGTTTGGCAGCCATCTCCTTGTAAAAATCTTCCAGTGAGGTATGTGCAATTTTTTCCATCGCAGATGATTTGTAAAATTCAAATATACGAAGTTATCAATCAACCTTTTTTGAAATGATTACAGATTGCTCGTCCGATCTCAAGACTTTTTTAAATTTCAAAAAAACACACCATATGGATTTATTAAAAATTTCAATGGAATCACTTATTCTATTGAAAATTTATCACAAGATTACAGATGCAACATTATATTTTTTTCATTTTTTTCTATATACAGTGATATAACTCATTTATTTTTATTATTTTCGTTCAACTAACCCATTAAAAATCAAATCAATGAGAAATCAAATCAGTCAAATCGGAAAAAAATTAAACAAAAAAGAATTAAGAACCATTAAAGGTGGTCTTATCAACTGTATGGAACCGGTTCTTTGTCCTACCCCTTGTGAGCCTTCTTCTGATCCATATGGATGCACAATCATTTCTCCAAAATGTGCACAAAAAGAGTGCAGACCTCAATTATAAATAAAACATCATTTAATCAACAAAAAAATTATGAAAAAGGTAGAATTAAGCAAAGGTAAAAAGCTTGAAAAAAAACAATTAAAAACTATTTTAGGAGGTATGTTAGATTGTATGGAACCAAGACCATGTACAGAATTTCCTTGTGAAACTTATCCCCCTGACGATGTCAGAAACTGCACTAAAATTTCTGTGGGATGCGCCCAAAAAATCTGCAGACCACAACCATAAAGATAGAATTCTTCACTAAACCAAAAATTAAACATTATGAAAAATCAAGATTTAAATCACGGAAAAAAATTGAATAAAAAACAATTAAGAGTAATTACTGGTGGAAAAGAAATGTGCTTGCTTCCAGACCTTACTTGTAAGAAATATTCTTTTGCCTGTGCAGAAATTCAATGCCAGCCTGGTATTGAATTGTAAAAGCAAAAAAAAACTAAACCATAAAAAAAACTTAAACGAATGAGAAACCAACATTTAAATAATGGTAAAAAACTTAATAAAAAAGAGTTGAAAACCATTAAAGGAGGCGTAATGATATGTGCTGGAGGAGCTAACGGAGGATGTGCACAAATTCATCCATCATGCTATGAAAAGCAATGCCGTCCTGGGGTAACAGAAGTATGTATGCCAACATCAAATACTTGTATTAAAAAATCCTTTAGTTGTGTAGAACCACCATGTTGGCCAAACTTAGAGCCTCCAATATTATAATGATATTAAATGAATCGCTTCTTTAAAAAGAAGCGATTTTTAATTTGTATTCATTTAGCTCACAGTACCACCTAGATCTTTTAGCATCCATTTTCCCTTTATATACTCTGCAGCATAATCATTAATAAATCCACTTCCTGAAACATAGATATAGAATATATTCGGATCTTTATCATTGATTTGAATTTTGGAAATGTTCCTGTCTGTTACATCCGTAATCCTCAGATAAGGAGTTTGCTTATTTTTATCTTCCGAAACAAATAGCACTCTTGCCTCAGGGTTAATGTGATGAAAATAGTCACAATCAGTTTCATAAATCTGAAATGTATAATGTAGTTTTTTCATATTAATCATTCCATTATTGGGCTGTAAAAGCTCATAAAGCTGAGTAAATTTGTTCTTCTCAGATTTAAATAAAGGATTCATATCCTCAAAGTCATTAATGCCATCTCCATCTGTATCCTTATCCATCTGATTAAGTCCAAAACTTTTCTCAAAGATATCATTATAACCATCATGATCAGAATCCTTCGTTACATCTTTCAGGTTCATTTTAAAAAGTTTCCCGTCTTCCATTGCAGAATAATCATCATATCCGGGAAGCCCTCCTACCTTTACAATTTTCACAAGACTTCCTTCAAACTGAAGAAACCCATCTTTGATAATAGGCAATTCCTGAATTTCGTTGATGTAATAATGGCTGAAACTCAATCCAAGAAAATATGCTTTAGGTTTTTCATTTTCAATAGTCAGAAGCCAGAAGCCAAGTCTGTTTCGTCCTAAACCATACAAAACATTCCCTACCTGCTGCGAAGAATAAAACGCAAACTGATCTGAAAATTTCTCTCTGAATACTTTAAACTGACTTTCCAGCCTTTTTTCCATTTTTTCATATACTTCAGATCCTGCATGGGTAAAAGATTCAACACTGTCTTGCCTAAAACTGCGGTATTTCTTAAGGCTAGTAATTTCTAAATAATCAACCTTTTTATTCAGTATCTGCTTCACAGTATAAGGCTTCTGTTCCTTATAAACTTCAAACACCTGATCTCTTCTGTTGGTAAAACAGTTTTTCTCAACAGATTGAGAACATGAAAAAAATAAAATAAGAATTGTAAAATAACAGATTTTCATAGTTAAAGTTTGATGTATAAAAGCAAAAAACGCTCCCAAATTCATGGAAACGCTTTTTTTTATAACTAACTTTAATACTTTTCTTATACGTTGAATCTAAAGTGCATGATGTCGCCATCCTGTACGATATATTCTTTACCTTCTACAGAAAGCTTTCCAGCTTCTTTTACTTTTACTTCAGAACCATAGTTTACGTAATCGTTATACTTGATTACTTCTGCACGGATAAATCCTTTTTCAAAGTCTGTGTGGATTACTCCTGCAGCTTGTGGAGCAGTCCATCCCTGTCCGATAGTCCAGGCTCTTACTTCTTTTACCCCAGCTGTAAAATACGTCTGAAGTTTCAAAAGATCATACGCTTTTCTGATCAAACGGTTAACACCAGGTTCTGTAAGCCCTAGCTCATCAAGGAAAATTTCTCTTTCTTCGAAAGTTTCAAGCTCATTGATATCAGCTTCGATCTGAGCGGCTAATACGACTACTTCAGCACCTTCGCCTTTAGCCATTTCTTCAATCTTAGCAATCCACTCATTTCCGTTTTTGATAGAGTTTTCATCTACGTTACAAACGTAAAGAACCGGTTTATTTGTCAACAATTGAACTTCTCCGATGATTGATTTTGTAAAGTCATCAGTGGCAAATTCTCTTGCATTTTTACCATCTTCAAGGAATTTCTGTAAGTTCTGAAGAGTTTCGTAAGTAAGGATATCTTCTTTCTTCCCTGATTTGATGAATTTTTTAGCTTTCTCAACTGCTTTTCCTACGGTTTCAAGGTCTTTCAGCTGAAGCTCTATATCAATAATTTCTTTATCTCTTAATGGGTCTACTGAACCTTCTACGTGAACGATATTTCCGTTATCAAAACATCTTAAAACATGAATAATCGCTTCACACTCACGGATATTAGCTAAGAACTGGTTCCCCAATCCTTCTCCTTTGCTGGCTCCTTTTACAAGACCTGCAATATCAACAATCTCAACTACAGCGGGTAAAACTCTTTCAGGTTTTACGATTTTCTCCAGTTCAAACAATCTCTGATCCGGTACAGAAACCGTTCCAAGGTTCGGTTCAATCGTACAGAAAGGATAGTTTGCTGATTGAGCTTTTGCGTTGCTCAGACAGTTAAAAAGAGTTGATTTACCTACATTCGGTAAGCCTACGATTCCACATTTCATATTGTAAAATTCAAAGTTTAAGGTTTAGGAGCAACTCAAGGAATCTTCAACTTTAAACATTGAACTCAGAACCTTGAATTACGAGTGTGCAAAGATAGTGATTTTTGGCAGAGTTTCATAATAAAAAAATCTGCCAATATTCTGACAGATTTTCAAAAGGTTTGGATTCACCGGATGTTTATGGGTTGGCTCCCGTAGCGTTCTGGGCCAGCGGAACATCATTCGGTGCTTCCTCTAAAGTTTTATCTAAAGTAAATAAAGATTCGTCAGTAGCTCTGTCACCTCCTGCGATTTTCAATTTATCTATTAAGTTTTGAGCCAATGTTTCCTCTTCAATCTGTTCCTGAACAAACCATTGCATAAAATTCCATGTAGCCCAGTCTTTTTCTTCCATAGAAAGATCTACGATTCTGTAAATAGCAGTGGTATTGTCAACTTCATGTTTAAATACACCATCAAAGCAGGCAGTAAGGCTTTCGGGATCTGCGGGAGGAGCAGGAATAGCGTCTACCTTTGGTTTTCCTCCTCTGTTTAAAATATATTCCATGAATTTGATCGAGTGATTTCTTTCTTCCTGAGCATGGCGGTAAAGAAAGTTGGCAATTCCCTGATAACCTTTATCATCAGCCCAAATTCCGTAGGATAAAAAAACGTGTGATGCATGAATTTCCTTGTTCATCTGATCACTTAATGCCTTTTCCATGTTGGTGGAAAGTCTTTTAGTATTCATAATGTTATATTTTGGTGATTATAGAATGAATCATGCAAAAACAGTTCCGATAAGTTCATTATTTGCTATAAAATCCCATACCATGCTTAAAAATAATACTGGTTTACAATCATTTAAGCTAATAATTTATAGTTATTCTAAAATAAAACCGGTTCTCAGGCAGAACCGGTTTTATTAATTTATGATTGAGATTGCTTCACCTAAAGGTTCGCAATGACCAATTTATAATGGATTGTATTCCTACTATTTAATCTTTCTTGCTATATAATCACTTTCATTTCCTAATCTATCGATGGCTTTGATGGCCACTGCGTTCAGTTTTTTCCCATCTTTAGATTTAGGAATGTCTTTTGAAAGGGTATCAAGCGTTAAAATTTCTGTTTGCCATACTCCGTTATATTGAGTAAAAAGCACCCATAGAAAGACATCGGCAGCATTTTTTGTACTCCAGCTTGTCTGAGCAAAGCTTCCGTTATCAGCAATAAATAAGGTAGGCGTCTGCAATGGAACAGCTTTTATCCATGGAGATTTCGGAACTAGTGCTTTCTCATTGTATGGACCGTTTTTCAAAGCGGGAAGCATATTGGGATTTTTAGTAAGCCCTGCAATGCTCCAGTGAATTTCTCCTGCATCATTTTTAAGGATATTTCTGGAAATAGCAATCTGGTTTTTGATTTCTGTTGGACGGTCTGATACTTTAATCTCAACAGTATTCAATCCCGGCCATAAATGACGATTCATTGTATTTTCGGACTGCCACCAGCTTAACAGAGCTTCAAAGCTTTGTCCTTTAGAATCTATGGGCCAGTAAAGCTGTGGAGAGAAATAATCTACCCAGCCTTTATTTAACCATAATTTAGCATCTGCATAAAGCTCGTCATATTGAGAGGAACCTATAATTCCCATCGGATATCCGGGTTTCCAAATTCCGAACGGGCTGATCCCGAATCTTACATTATTTTTTTCTGCATGAATTTCTTTATAGATACGTTCTACAAATTTATTCACATTATCTCTTCTCCAATCTGCTCTGGATAAAGTCCCTCCGTTGCTTAAGTAAGCATTCCAACTGGCGTTATCTGGAAAATCTGCTCCTTTATTGTAAGTAGCATAAGGATAGAAATAATCATCGAAATGCACAGCATCAATATCATATCTTTTTACAATATCTTTTACTACATTGGACACATGGCCTTGTGTTTTCGGATTAGCCGGATCAAACCAATACATTCCATTCTTTAGTCTGACAACTATATCAGAAAGTTTGTTTGCCATTGACAGCTTATTCACAGCTCCTCCGTTGGTATGATGTGCTCGGTAAGGATTCAACCAGACATGAAGTTCCAATCCTCTTTTATGAGCTTCTTCGATCCAAAACTGAAGCGGATCATAATTGGGATATGGTGCAGTTCCTGTTTCTCCAGTCAGAAAGTAAGACCATGGTTCTATATTACTTGTATAAAGTGCATCTGCAGAAGGTCTGATCTGGAAAATAGCAGCGTTGAAATTATTATCTTTCAGCATATCAAGCATGCTGATTGCTTCTGCTTTCTGCTGTTCCACTGTAAGATCATTTCTTGAAGGCCAGTTGATATTGGCAACACTGGCAATCCATGCTCCGCGGAATTCTCTTTTGATTTCCGGAAGATTGGTTCTGAAATTTTCTTCCGTTGAAGCTGCTGTTCCTGTTGTTGGTTTTGTTGCTACCGGAATTACTTTTGGAGGATTTGTATTGTTGATTGGTTTTGTCGGATTCTTCGTGGAGGGTGTTTTTACAACATTGTTCTGAACGGAACATGAGGTAGTATACGATGCAAAAACGCCCAATAAAACGATAAGTTTTAATTTATTCATTCTCATAGTCACAAAACTACATTAAAATTTATTTTTTATTCTTAGAGATTATTATGCCAAAATAAGCATTTTAATGGGTAGGTATAGAAAAAAAGCCTCGAAAATCGAGGCTTTGATTTTATGTATAAGATTTTTACTATGCTTTCGCAGATCTTTCTACTCTTTTTCTTTCTTCTTCAGAAAGGATTTTCTTTCTCATTCTGATGAAGTTCGGAGTTACCTCAATCGCTTCATCACCCTGGATGTATTCCATACATTCTTCAAGTGAGAATAAGATTTTCGGAGCAACACCGGTATCTTTATCTTTTCCTGAAGCTCTCATGTTGTTCAGCTGTTTTGCTTCTACGATGTTTACTACCAGGTCTCCAGGTTTGTTTTGTTCACCGATGATCATTCCTGTGTAGATTTCCTCACCCGGATCAACGAAGAACTTACCTCTATCCTGAAGTTTAGCAATAGAATATTCTGTAGCAGGACCAGTTGTTTTGCTGATCAAAACACCATTGTTTCTTCCCGGAATAGCACCTTTGAAAGGCTTATATTCTGTGAAACGGTGTGCCATAATAGCTTCACCAGCCGTAGCTGTCAACATCTGAGAACGTAATCCGATCAAACCTCTTGAAGGAATTTCGAATTCCATGTGCTGCATTTCACCTTTAGTTTCCATAATGTGAAGGTCACCTTTTCTCTGAGTTGCCAAGTCAATAACTCTTGAAGCAAATTCTTCAGGAACGTCAACAACCAAAGATTCATAAGGCTCACATTTCTCACCATCAATTTCTCTGAAGATAACCTGTGGCTGACCAATTGTCATTTCGTAACCTTCTCTTCTCATTGTTTCGATCAAAACTGATAAGTGAAGAATACCTCTACCGAATACAAGGAATGTATTGGCATCATCAGTCTGCTGAACTCTTAAGGCAAGGTTTTTCTCTAATTCTTTTGTTAATCTTTCTTTCAGGTGATTAGAAGTAACATATTTACCGTCTTTACCAAAGAAAGGTGAATTGTTGATAGAGAACGTCATATTCAGCGTAGGCTCATCAATTGCAGTTCTTTCCAATGGCTCAGGATTTTCAAGATCTACGAAAGAATCTCCGATCTGGAAAGCATCAAATCCTACTACAGCACAGATATCACCTGCCTGTACTTCAGTTACTTTTTTCTTTCCTAATCCTTCGAAAACGTAAAGTTCTTTTACTTTTCCTTTTACAATTTTACCATCTGCCTGAGCAAGACCAATCCATTGAGATTCTTTGATCTCACCTCTTGTCACTTTCCCGATTGCAATTCTTCCTAAGAAAGAAGAGAAGTCTAGCGAAGTAATCTGCATCTGAAGATTACCTTCTGTTACTTTCGGTTCAGGAACATATTGTAAAATACCATCCAATAATGGTAAGATATCTTCAGTTTGCTCTAATGAAGTGTTGAACCATCCTTGTTTTGAAGATCCGTAGAATGTAGGGAAATCCAATTGCTCTTCTGTAGCATCAAGGTTGAAGAACAGGTCAAATACTTTATCATGAACTTCGTCAGGACGACAGTTTGGTTTATCTACTTTATTGATAACCACTAATGGTCTCAATCCTAATTCCAAAGCTTTCTGAAGTACGAATCTTGTTTGCGGCATTGGTCCTTCGAACGCATCCACCAACAAAATAACCCCATCAGCCATTTTCAATACTCTTTCTACTTCTCCACCAAAATCGGCGTGACCAGGAGTATCGATTACGTTAATTTTTGTGTCTTTATAAGTAACAGAAATATTCTTGGATAAGATCGTGATCCCTCTTTCTCTTTCAAGATCGTTGTTATCCATAATTAACTCCCCACTCTCCTGATTTTCTCTGAAAATGTTGGTAGCGTGAATGATCTTGTCAACCAAAGTCGTCTTTCCGTGGTCAACGTGTGCGATAATCGCAATATTTCTAATGTTTTGCATAAAAGATTTTTACGGGTGCAAAAGTAGTGATTTTTAATGAAAAAATATTTAGTTATACAAATATTTAATATTTTGTTTAAAATACTTATTTACAAGACAATAAAAAAGAGTGTCCGAAAAACACTCTTTAAATTATTTATACACAAGCTTGTATTTCGCATGGATCTATTACAGGCGGTTCACCGCATATGATGTCAAATTCTGCGCAATTACTGGAGAATCCGGTTGCCCATCCCCATCTTACGGCGCATGTGTCGGCATCTTTGCATCTTACCATTCCTTTAACGATTCCTCCCTGAACTGATTTCATTTCAGTTCTGGAAATTTTTCTAAGATTTCTCATGTTGTTTTGTTTATGTTATTAGCATAATAAAAATATAAAAAAAACACAATAATTAATATATTATTCAAATATTTAACATTTCGGAGAACTATTTTAACATTCACACTCAGAGCCTTAGCAACCTGTAAAACATAACAAGATCAATTAAAACAACCAGTATAAATTTCATGAGAAAAGATTTCTTGGAAACTTTATGATTGAAGAAAATCATTCCCGCAGCGGCTCCTATAATTCCGCCAAGTAGAGAAATTCCTAAAAGGGTATTTTCGGAAATTCTCCATTGATGCTTTTTGGCTTGCCATTTATCAAAACCAAAAGCACATAATGCGAGCACGTTTATTATCAACAGAAAAGGAATCATTCTTCATTTAATTTGCCGCAAAAATAGAGCTTAATTTATAAAAATATACTTACACCTTCACTATTTTTAAACCATTAAGGAAGATTTACAAAGTAAAGAATATTTACTCTAGTAAGGGTCGATCATTCTAATTTTTAAGTGTACAATGAATATTATTCAATATGATCTTAATGTTTTAAATTTGCTCTCAAAAAATAAATCAATGACAGTACACGATCTGGCGGGAAGCTACTCTATTGAAGGAAGCAATCAGGAGGAATCTTTCCTGCCAACTTATCATGGTATATTGACCTTATCTGTTGATGAAAATAATCGCATTATTGCTCAATGGATGATTGGCGACCATCAGCAAAACGGGACAGGATTTTATAAAGACCAAATTTTAGTGATTAATTTCAACTACGAAGGAGAAGATGACAAAACCTATAAAGGAGTTGCTGTGTACCGGTGCCTGAATAAAGACGTACTGGATGGATTCTGGTCTGAGAAGCACGGAAATCCTTTATATCTGGGAAGTGAATATTGTGTAAGAATCCAGAACTCCAAGATTGTAAATTAATTTCCTTTTCCATTTGAGCAAAAAAATTTTCAAATAAAAAGAGCTGTCTTCATGAAGACAGCTCTTGTAGTTATAAATGTTTAAATAACTTATTTTTTAGCTTTTACGTCAATTGCAATCTCGATGTCTTTGCTGATCATCCATTCTGCAGGATCTGCTTCAGAAGTACCGAATTTAAGTCCCCAATCGGCTCTGTTTACAGTGAATTTAGCCTGAATCGCTGCTGAATTTTCTGTCACCTCTACTTTCGCAGGGAACGTAACATTCATTGTTTTTCCTGATAAAGTAAGGTTTCCGCTTACCGTTTTATTAGCTCCTGCTACAGCATCTTTTGGTGCTTCTTTCAAATCTGTAACACTTGTAATTTTGAAATCTGAAGTAGGGTTTTTAGCCACATCAAAGAAATCAGGATTTTTTAAGTGCGCCTCAAGATCAGCCGGTTTTTTATCTTTTTCTGTTACTGAAGCCGGATCTACCTTGATAGAATTCATATCAATTACAAAGTTTCCTGCAGAAACCTGACCTGCATCAACACTAATATCTCCTGACTTCACTGTAAGTGTTCCCCAACGAGGTGCCATTCCTCCTTTGTGGAAAGCTTTCCAGTTTACTACAGAACCTACTGTATCTACTGCCAGTGTTTCTCCTTTGCTCTCTGCTACAGTTTGTTCCTGAGCCGTAGCTGCTGTTTCTGCTGTTTTTCCTTTATCACATGATGCCAAAAGCAATCCTACTCCTACTAATGCAATTACGCTAATTTTTTTCATATTGAACTGTTTTAAAAAAGTTTATTGAAATTTTGTTGTTTTCGGGTACAAAAATAGAAAAACCTGCTTTGCATCATCTTAACATATATCAAGAAATATAAATTTATTCAAATTATTTGCAATCATACACCCATTTACGATATACATCCCATCTGTATTGAGAATCGTAACTACTGTAGAATTCCGTATCCTTTTGAGTTCCATTTCTTGAGCATCCAGCAGAATTATCTTTCTGTGGGTTTCCCTTAACTACCCATCCTGTGTCAGAATAATCACTATAAGTACCGTCATTGCCGTTTTTTAAAATCACGGTCCGCTCATATTTCTGAACTGTGCAATTACACTTTTTAGGCTCCTCATATTCCGTGACTGTACAAGATATTATAAAAGAATAACAGATGAATAATGTAAATATTTTTTTCATGTTTATTATTGCGGTTATTAGATTTTAGCAAACATAAATAAGTAAATATTTAAACATGATCACATCGCAAACAAAAAATTAAACATTAGTTTTCTATTATTTAAAACTATATTAATAGATTCTACTATAACTATCTATTCCATATCTAAAAATTATTATTTCTACCATTTTAAATGAATATATTTTTTCTGTTTTCATATAGCATAAAAAATGTAATTTTACTGCCTCATAACAAAAACACAAGTTTTCATACAAACATGTCAAAAAAACTAATAACAGCATTTGCAATAAGCACAATGTATTGTATCAATGCACAAACAAAAGCTGAAGAAGCAATTAAAACTCTTGAACAGAAATATCCTCAGGAAAAAATACATTTATTATTAAATAAAAAAAGTTTTGTTGCAGGAGATAATTTATGGTTTAAAGCTTTCGTATTTGATGGATATACTACTACAAACACATCAAGCTCTCTATTTATAGAACTGTATGACAAAAATAAGACTCAAATTAGTAAAAAACTTTTTCCATTAATAAACGGAGAAGGAAATGGAAGCATTTCTTTACCGGATTCTTTAAAGGAAGATGTATATTACATCAGAGCCTACACTACCTGGATGGCAAACTTCAGTGAAGATTTTCAGCTCGTAAAACCTATCCCCATATACAATCCCACTTCTCCCGAAAAATTAATTGTAAACGGTGATTCTCATTGGACAGCATCTGTGCATCCTGAAAGTGGAAGCTTCATAGATGGAATCAACACCAAATTTGCAGTAAGACTACAGTCAAATGGAGAAGCTCCTTTCAAATGGGAAGGATATATAACTGATACAGACAATCCAAATGTAAAGATTTCTACATTCAAAGGGCTGGACCAAAATGTCGGTTTATTCAGTCTTACCCCAAAGATTGGAAAAAAATATCAGTTGATTGTTCAGGATAGTCAGGGACAAACTCAAAACATTTCTCTTCCAGATGTTTCACCATCAGGAATCAACCTTCAAGTAACCAGCGATAAAAACCAGCTTACTTATTCTTTAAAATCAAAAAACTTACCGGAAGGTTCTAAATATTTTAAAATAATAGGAACAATGGCTAATCAATTGGTCTATAAAGCTAAAATTAGCAAGATTTCAAATGATGCTCAATACCCTATTTCTTACAATCAACTTGTTAATGGTATTTTACAACTTACCGTTTTTGATGATAAAGAAAATATTATAGCGAGCAGATTATCTTTTGTTCAGCCGCACTCTTTACAAGTCAAAAAACCTGCTTTAGAATCTCTTTCTCTAAACAGCACCCCCCGTGGTAAGAGCTCATTTGATATTTCTAAAAATTTAAATCATCCCAATTATACTGTCTTAATAACTGAGGCCGAGGCTAGCAATACTGAGGAGGATCAAAACTTGTTGAGTTCTTTTTGGCTTACTGGAGATATTACATCAAAAATTTCCAAACCTGCTCAGTATTTCTCCCCCCAGTGCAATACAGATGCTTTGGATGCCCTTCTAATTTCAGAAAAATGGAAAAGATTTGACTGGCAATCCATTATGTCTGGAAAATACCCTGTTATTAAATATGAACCACAAAATTTCCTTTCTTATAAAGGAAAGATTAATGTTCAGGGAAAACCTTCTCCTAATACAGATTTAAATTTAATTTTCGATACCAACTCAGGTCCTCAGATTTTTCAGATAAAATCTGACAGCAATGGTTTTTTTACATTGAATAATCTGCTTTTTGAAGATTCAATGAAATTTTCCTATCAATTAAATACCAAGCAGCCTGACCCTAATTATACTGTTTTTTTTCAACCTAGTTATGAGTTTATCCCTTATCAAAAGAGTTTACCTTTAACATCCTATCAATTAACACCTCGCTCTGCCAATGAACAACCCTCGAATGAAGTTGCCAGAGCTGTCACAGCCCTTAATACCCAAAAAGCCATCAGCGATAAAGTTATCAATATTACAGAAGTAAAGTTAAAGGGTGAATTAAAAGATAAAACAAAAAAATTAAATAAGCAGTTAAGTAGTTCTCTTTTCACAAGTATTAACGAAAGCGTCTTTGATTTTGTTAACAATCCTAATCTCCAAGGTTCAACTAATATCTTGCAGTGGTTGCAGGGTAAAGTTGCCGGACTTAATGTTCAATTCCAGAATGGAGATTATATACCTTACATCAGAGGGAGTGTAGCCGGTGTATTCCTAGACGAGGTAAATGTTGACCCGGGACAAATATCCAGTTTACCTATGTCAGAAATTGCAATGGTAAAAGTAAGCAAAGGGTCTATTGTGGGAGTCTTTGGAGGAGAATTAGGTATTATCGCAATTTACACCAAAAGAAACGGTCCTTCAGGAAAAACAATCGATAAAAGTTTACCTTCACAGTTAAGAAAAATAACGTTAAACGGATATAATAAAGAGATTCCTTTTGACAATCCTATTTATGAAAATGACAGTTTTAAAAGTATTCCCCAAGATACCAGAAGTATTCTTTACTGGAACCCTTTTTTAGAAGATCAATCTCCAGAACCTTCACATATCCAGTTTTATAACAATGATGATGCTAAGAAATACAAAATCATTATAATGGGATATGATAAAAATAATGAAACACCTCTTTACTATAATGAAATTCTGCCTTAATTGATTTAAAAATTATCATACAGCCTGGTTACATTTTCTGTAATCAGGCTTTTTTATATTTCAACTTCATTTTTTCCATTCCAAAACCCTATTTTAGCTTTCCGAAAACAGAACAATGACGACCGTAGAATTTATACAGAAACAGCTCAATATTTCTGAAAAGAGCATCAACAATACCTTACAACTATTATCTGAAGACTGTACCATTCCTTTTATTTCCCGTTATCGAAAAGATAAAACCGGAAACCTTGATGAAACACAAATCGAACAGATCTCAAAAATCAGTAAGCAATTTGATGAAATTGTTAAGAGAAAAGAATCTATTTTAAAATCAATAGAAGAACAGAATGGATTGACTCCTGAACTTCAACAGAGAATAGAAGAAAGCTTTGACATCCAGGAGCTAGAAGACCTTTATCTGCCTTATAAAAAGCGTAAGAAAACCAAAGCTGATACAGCCAAGGAAAAAGGCCTGGAACCTTTAGCTAAAATCATTATGAGCCAGAAAAGTAATGACATTCAGTTTCTGGCTTCAAAATACCTGAACAATGAAGTTGCTTCTGAAGAAGAAGCGCTTCAAGGCGCAAGAGATATCATGGCAGAATGGATTAACGAAAACATGTATGTCCGTAAAAACCTTCGCAGACTATTTCAGCGCAAAGCAGTAGTTACCTCCAAGGTTGTAAAAGCTAAAAAAGACGAAGAAGAAGCCCAGAAATTCTCCCAATATTTTGAATGGGAAGAAAGCCTTAGCAGAACTCCTTCTCACAGGCTTTTAGCCATGCTTAGAGCAGAAGCAGAAGGTTTTGTAAAAACAAATGTAGGAATAGACAAGGAAGAAGCCATTGATTTTATTGAAAAGGCCATTATCAAATCTAATAATGAAAGTTCTGAACAAATTGCACTGGCCATAAAAGATAGTTATAAAAGACTTCTGGAACCTGCTATTTCAAATGAATCCTTACAGGAAGCTAAAGAAAAAGCAGACAAAAAAGCCATTGAAATTTTCTCTGAGAACTTAAGCCAACTCCTTCTTGCTCCGCCTTTAGGAGAAAAGAGGATTCTGGCAATAGATCCCGGATACCGAAGCGGATGCAAAGTAGTATGCCTGGATGAAAAGGGAGATCTATTACACAACGAAACCCTCTATCCTCATGCTCCGCAAAATGAAAGCGGAATGGCTATGAAAAAGATCCGTTCTATGGTGAATGCGTATCATATCGAAGCGATTTCTATTGGTAATGGAACAGCAAGCCGCGAAACAGAATTCTTCATAAAAAAAATTGCTTTTGATAAACCTTTGCAGGTTTTTGTAGTTTCAGAAGCAGGAGCATCCGTTTATTCTGCAAGTAAAATTGCAAGAGATGAATTTCCATCATATGATGTAACAGTACGTGGAGCAGTTTCTATCGGAAGAAGGCTTTCTGATCCGTTGGCGGAATTGGTAAAAATTGATGCCAAATCCATCGGGGTTGGACAGTATCAGCATGATGTAGACCAGACCCAGTTGAAAAATGAGCTGGATTCTACCGTGATGAAATGTGTAAATTCCGTGGGAATTAATCTAAATACTGCTAGCAAATCACTATTAAGTTATGTTTCCGGAATCGGAGAAAAAATGGCAGAAAACATTGTGAATTACCGTACTGAAAACGGAGCTTTTGAAGATAGAAAACAGCTAAAGAAAGTTCCAAGACTTGGAGAAAAGGCTTTCCAGCAAGCCGCAGCTTTCGTGAGAATCACCAATGCCAAAAACCCACTGGATAACTCTGCAGTACATCCGGAAGCGTATGGAATTGTAGAGAAAATGGCAAAAGATTTGGGTATTAAAACCAATGAACTGATAGCCAATAAAGAAAAAATAGCCCTGATAAAACCCGAAAACTACATTACAGGTGAAGTTGGAATCTTAGGAATTAAGGATATTTTAAAAGAACTTGAAAAACCGGGACTAGATCCAAGAAAAGCAGCAAAAGTATTTGAATTCGACCCGAATGTCAAAAGCATTAAAGATTTAAAAGCAGGAATGATTCTTCCGGGAATTGTCATTAATATTACCGCTTTTGGATGTTTCGTGGATCTTGGAATCAAAGAAAGCGGACTGGTTCATATTTCCCAGCTGAAAGAAGGATTCGTATCAGATGTAAATGAGGTTGTAAAACTTCATCAACATGTTCGTGTAAAAGTAACAGAAGTAGATGAAGCAAGAAAAAGAGTCCAGCTGACTATGATTTTGTAATTTTTAAACGTTACCCTACTTAAATTTAAACCACAAATTAATCATTTTGAAAACAAAGAATCTAATTTTCGATCTGGATGGAACATTATGGGATTCCAGAGCTACGATCATCAAAATATGGAATAAGGTATTGATCAAACATGAGTTAATCCAAAGAGAACTGAAACCCGAAGACATGGATCAGTATATGGGACTGTTAGCCCATGATATTGTAAAAGATATTATTCCCGGCATTTCGGATCTGCAAGCTAAAGAAATTCTTTCTGAAATTGTAGCCGAAGAAAATAAAACACTTCACTTAGAAGGCGGGACTTTATACGATGGTGTAGAAGAAACTTTAAAGAATCTGGCCAACACTTATGCACTTTTCATAGTGAGCAACTGTCAGGATGGATATATTGAATCATTTTTAGATTATTATCAATTCAATGATCTGTTTGTTGATTTTGAGTCTCACGGACGAACCCAAAAAAATAAATCTGAAAACATACAGTTTCTTATGGAAAGAAATCAGTTATCTACCAAAGATTCCGTTTACATTGGCGATACTCAAACCGATTATGATTCAGCAACATCCAATGGACTATCATTTATTTTCTGCAAATATGGGTTTGGAAAACTGGCTGATCCATTATATGAACCGGCAATTCTTACCTTTTCACAACTGAAAGTTCATATTTAAATTATAACACAAAGGCTTCTTTTCATGGAAGCCTTTTTATTTTCAGATAAGCTGCTGTAAAGATACCGTATGTACTGTTAAAAGCATCATTTTGAATTTAAATTTTGTAAGAAAAAATATATATCCACGTCGGATGGAATATGTAATTTTTTTCGTAACCTGTTTTTCTTTGTTTGTACCGATCTGTGCTGCATAAATCCATATTGAGCAATTTCTTTAGAAGAAAAGCCCAGTTGTATCATAGCACAAAATGAAAGTTCGTTGGTTGATAGTTTCGGGTTAATTTCTAAAAGTCTTCCAACTAGCTCAGAATAAGCATTTTGATATTCATTAAAAAATAAAGGATCATTTTTTCTGGCCAAAGACACAAGCCTTTCATCATCAACAGACATTTTTTTCATTAAAAGTTCTGTCTCTAATTCTTTCTCCTCTATGATTTTACGTTTTTTAGTAATCCTTTTATTATAGACATAATATACAATAATAATAATGAAAAATAATGAAAAAATGATTACGTTATACAGTATGGTTGAGTTCTGTTGGTCTACATCATCTTTCTCCTTTTCCCGAGTTATTTTATCAACAGAATTATTTATGGATTCATCCCTCACCCTTCCCAGACTATCGTTTAATTTAGCATATCTCTCCAGATAATCTTTTTCCTTGGAGGCATTGTTCAATTTTTTGTAGGTCTTGGCAATAGTTTGATATAACATAGGAATCTGATAAACTCTTCGTGTTTTTTTGAGTATTTCCACTGATTTAATGTAATAGTCTAAAGCCAAAGTATAATCCTGTCTTTCAAATAAAAAATTGCCATAATAGAAATAAGTAAGAGCTCTTTGAGGATCCCAGTACTCTCTTTGTTTTAAAAGAGAAAACGCTCTGTTAAAATACATTTGTGCTGAATCTTCATTTTTAGCAAAAAGCATATAGTGATTAGCAATCGTGGAATTGATAACCGGTGTAGGCTTTATCTCTAACGCTTTATGTAAATAGATTAAAGAAGAATCAATTGAGTTACTTTCTCTTAAAAAGTCAGCCCTGTTAGCATAAACCAGAGATAAAATTTCTCGATCATGTTGATCTTTTATTTGCTTACCATAATAAATGGATTTCGAATTATACTTAACTGCTTTTTTATAAAGTCCTATTACATAATTAGCCTGACCATACTCCTGATATAATTTCGTATGCAAATAATAATCATCAATCCCTTCAAGGTTTTCTTCAGCAACCTGTAGATATTTGAATGCTTTTTCATACATTCCAACAGTAGCATAAATATTACCCAAATTAATATATGAAAGTATCTCCCCTTTTTTGTAATCTTGTTTTTTACTGATATTGCAAAATTTATTATTAAGGTCAATCAATTCCTTTTTTCTGCCGCTTATTCTTAAATCCTCATTAACTTTTGTCAGCATACTGTCTATATACTTATGTGTATATGCCTGAGAATAGAGCAACGTAGAAAATGAAAGGTATATCAGAATGCTTACCAATATTTTCAAAAATTGATTAAGCTTTAGTGTTTGCATAGTAAATTAATAATAAGTTTCAAAGGGACAAAAAAATAATATCAATCCTTAACATTAACAGAATATGATAATAAATTTCCCATCCAAATTATACAATTACAATTTCGTTGCGACAAAATTAAATAAAATAAAAATATTAACAAAAACAATCATAAATTATTCCCAAATTTAGTTAAAATACAAATATATTCTCTAAAATAAACACTATATAATAATTAATATAAAAATCATTAATGAAATAATATTCAAATATATAAAATTCACTATATTTTGATTTACACAATACAAACTATTTGATATTGGAAACAATCTGATAAATTTCTCTCTTGTATAAAACTCTATGATCATTCTCAGGAAAGATCTTTCATCATCTAGAATCCCTCTATTATCAAGTCAAAAATTAATTGATGTACCTTTGATGTATCTAAAATTTTGTTTACTTAAAATATCAGACATAAATTTAAACCAGGAAAATTTATTAACACTATTTGACACATAAACACAAATACATATTGTTAGATTAACAACCTGGCTAAAGTGTTTGATTCCCACAAAAAAACAAACTCTTTTAATATTTTAATAACACAATCAGTTTTCATTTTTGATTTTATAGAGATCTATAATACTGATCAAAGTTGCTACTCCCGTTTTTCGGGAGTTTTTTTGATCCATAAACATTTGATAAAAAATGATGTACTTATGTTGTATGACTATTTGATAAAAGAAAAATAATCCATGCTAAATTTGAACAAAACAAAAATGATGAAAAATTTTACTCTTATTTATCTTCTCAAGTAGGAATTAAGATTGTCTATCTATAATTATGATGATATTCATTATAATTCAGACTCTTTTTAACATCGACACAATAAATTCCCTAAGGTTTACAATTTTGCGAAAATAATTTTAATCATATAATACCGTTTATTTTGAACTTTAAACAAATACATATTGGCAGCATTATTAAAGCTAAGTTTCTGGAAGAAGCATTGGACATGCAGAGAGCATGTAATTTTATGAAATGCACTGAATCTGAAATTGAAAAAATGTTCCTTGAAGAAGATCTGACAACTGATAAATTATTGAGATGGAGCAAACTATTAGAGTATGATTTTTTCCGGGCCTACTCACAACATCTTATCCTCTTTTCTCCACCTAAAAAGGAATTTTCGCCTAATGCTTCTCATAAAAAAATATCGTCTTTACCTGAATTCAGGAAAAATATCTACACTAAGGAAATTATAGAATTTATCCTGGAACAAATTGAAACAGGAAAGAAAACAAAGCTGGAAATAATAAATGATTATAAAATTCCCAAAACGACACTCTATAAATGGATTGCAAAGTATGCAGATAAAAACAAGTAAGAACTCAATTTTTGTGTAATTATATTGTACTTTAATGCCAATTTATCATAGATAAATTAAATCTATCATTTATGCTTATGCAATAAATTGTTAAAAAAGCAATGAATGAAAAAAAAAGAATAAGATATATAAAAAAACAGACTAAATTTTTTAGTCTGTTTTTTTATATTATATAGTAATAGTAATTTAAATAAAAGACTCTACTTCAATCTTCGTAAAGACATTTGCGTAACAGGACCAGAACCTGTAGAACCAGAGCTTAAATACTTAATCGTTACATTATCTGAATTGCTAACCCTGAATGAATAAGTATGAGCAGCCAGCATAGGAATAGAAGTAAGCAGCGTATAGGTTTGCAAACCCGGCGTGGTTGCTGTAAACAGATCATTAACACGGGCCACCCAGTTACCGGCTGTATTATCCCAGATACCTATTACAGGAGATGATCCATTAACTGTTGATAACTGTGCATTCATTGTTATCTGGTACACTCCGTCAGCAGATATATTAAATGAATTACCTGCTGCTGAACCCGTATACTGGTTTTCATTATCCACAACCTCATTAGTAAGGTTTCCTACAGCCGTTGGAACGTCTGGGCCAGAGGTAAAATCAGCGGTCATTTGTACAATAATTTCCTGAGCCACCAGAAATTGTCCATTTACTACAATAACTGTCCCTGTAGAAGTGGGAACCCCTGCAAGATTCTGCCATGTGGGAGCAGCTCCTGGTCCGTTAGACTTAAGAACCTGTCCGGCAACTCCTGCCGAACCGGCAGTAGAAGCAGTCCCTCCCACATTCAGTTCATTTACAACCTGCAAAGCTCCGTTGACATGCAGTGCTTTCATAGGTGTAGATGTGTTAATTCCAACCTGGGAATAATAACATAAGGAACAAAAAATACTTGTAACAAGTATAACCTTCTTTTTCATAATTAGTATTGTATTTTAAACTTTTGCAAAAATATAACACAATACTGCTTTTGCGGCAAAACCCACCTACATCACAAATACATCATTTAGAAACAACAGCTATAAAGCTAAAAAACAGTGTTTACATATTTTATTTTAAAGAAATAACACATCATGTTGATATACTATTTTCAGCGTGACCATCAGAAAGATTTTTAAAGAAAAGGTACAGATCAACATCTGAAGAAATATTTAATTTTTTTCTAAGCCTGTTCTTTTTATTCTGAACAGATCGATGTTCCACAAAAGTATATTGTGCAATTTCTTTTGATGAAAATCCCAACCATATCATTGCACAAAACGTTAAATCAGATTTCGACAAATTAGAATTTATTGCAAACAACTTTTTAACAAAGTCCGGATATGCTTCCTGAAATTTATTGAGAAAATTAGGATCATTTTTTTTAGCCAGATCAATAATACAATCGTAAGAGTGAGTGAGTTTTTCTTTTAAAACATGAGCCTCAAATTCCTTCTGTTTTATAATGCTTTTATTCTTCTGATAACGGATATAAACAAAAAGCAAAATAACAATAAGACAAAACACCACAATATTATAAAATAAAAACAAATTCTTTTTTGAAGTATTTTCAGATTCTTTTTCTCTTATAATTTCATCAATTGAAGTGTTAACACTTTCGTTGCAGACTCTACTCAAACTATCTTTTAGTTTAGTATACTTTTCAAGATATTCCTTTTCTTTCTCCTCATCATTTAATTCACTATAAGTACTTGAAATTGTCTTATAAAGCAGAGGAATATTATATACTCTCTTGGTTTTCTCTAGAATGGCAACAGATTTTTCATAATACAACAATGCTTTTTCAGGCTCTTTATTCTTATTTAAAAAATTTCCATAATAGTAATAGGTCTGTCCTCTTTGAATATTCCAGTAATTCATTTTCTGCAATAGCTTCAATGCATTATTTAAATAATATGAAGAAGAATCTATATTTTTTTTATAAACCATATAATGATCTGCTATCAATGAATTAATTACCGGGCTTGATTTTATTTTTAATGCTTTGTGCAAATAAATGAGTGAGGAATCATCCTGGTGAACATTATGCAGAAAATCTGCCCTATTTGCATAAATTCCTGATAATATTTCCTTTTCGCTATGATTAGAAATCATCTTACCATAATAAATAGACTGCGCATTGTATTTCAAAGCTTTTACGTATAAACCAATAACATAATTCACCTGTCCATACTCCTGGTAAAGCTTTGCAGATAAATAAGCACTATTAATCTTTTTAATTTTCTTTTCAGCTTTCTGTAAATAATAAAAAGAATTTTTGTAATCACCTATAGTTCCATAAATATTAGCAATATTGATATAACCTAAAATCTCCCCTTTTAGATAATTCTGATTTTTGGAAATAGTAATATATTTTTCATTTAAAGAAATTAATTCTTTTTTCTGACCTCTTATTCTAAGATTCTCTGATTTAATTATTAATGCATTGTCTATTTGCCCTGGAGTATAATTTTGCGAATATAAGACAGTGAAAATAGACAGACAGGTAAATACCATCATTAAAAATTGAAATATTCTTTTTATACTCGCTCTGATCATATTGTATATTCAAATACTGTTCTGTCAATACTAGATTGAATTGATACGGAAATATTTCCCGTTATCATTCTTTTATTTTATGAAAAATTATTTTTTGAATTTGGTTCTTGAATGATAATAATTGTGTTGGGAATAGTGATAAAACCATTTGGAGCACCTTCAAGCACTTTATAAGAATACAATGTATTCTGCTTATTTTCCTGAAGACTTACAGGAATAATTTTCACTTCCAAATTGGTTTTAGGGTAAATGAGAGCAAGTACATCTTCTTTTGAAAAATCAATAGGCGTTGGTTTCCCATCGGTACCCATTGTTGCTGCAGCCCCAAAAAGTCGTTCGAACTCCTCCTGTGAACTCATTATTTTTTCAGTAAAATCTTTATTATCATAGGTATTTTTAGCAAAATACTTCCTTGCTGATTTATAAGAAATATTTTTTTGCGTATTATTTACAGTACACGAAGAGATTAGTAGTGTACTTATTAAAATTATGATGATATTTTTCATTGTTTATTTGTTATATGTAAAAGCCCGTACTACTCACATATCAAAACTTTAGATAACATTATTCTGATCAACAAATTTGGATTTTGCTGTCTACATGGTGGAGCCATTGGAATTAACTCCGAGTTTTACTCTTGCATTGGAAAAGGGATTAACCAGTATAGCTGGTTGTGTAGGAGCTCCTGCTATATCCAGAGTAATTCTAGCATCAGTAGTATTAATACCGATTTGGGAATACGTATCAGGAGAATACAATACTAACAAGGTTAATACATTCTTTTTTTCCATACTATACTGCTTTTTGTTTCGTCGTAAAAGTATAAAATAAGCATTGCGATGTATTAAATAACACATACATCACAGATACAGCACAATGAAACATGCATGATTTCAAGTAAATACCTTTGAATTATTCTAGGAATTAATTAGCTTATACTGGTGATAGATTTTGGTCTGTTTTTGCCATTAAAAAAAAGATGTATAAATGATGTATATAAAATTTTGCAATATTTAGAATAGAAATATACATTTACATTAAAACACAAATGTTATACACTTTTTATTGTTGAGTTAATATTAAGACCAAATACTAGAGTCGTAAGCAGCATTAAAGAATAAAGCTATTGTAAAGCTGAAAAGCAGTTTACTTTATTATTTTCAAATATTGAAGGCATTCTTATGATTGGTTGAGACACCCTCTTTAATTAATTTATGAACTCTAGTATTTATTTGTATTCAAAAAACAGCTTACTAAAAAAAGGACTATAAATTGATAAATCTACATCATGAATCATCACAAACAATCGCCCTCAATGACGCCTGATTACAAAAGAATTTACAGTGATCTTGTTGACATGAAATATCCGGAAAAAAAGCAGGAATGCGCAAAAATTTTATCAAAGAAGAATCTGTCAGCGTTTGATGTAATAGAAATTAACAGCATCATATTTAACTATAGCCAAAACATTAAGGCTAATCAGTCACACCGCTCTTACAATAAGGAAACAATCTATAAAATTCTTGAATATCAAAAAAAGAATTATCTTAATAATACGCAATTGGCTCTACATTTTAAGCTGAGTCGCAATACCGTTGCAAAATGGAAAAATTTATTTAATATTTAATCAATTCGCATCCTCTATACATTTATTATGAAATCCATTTCTGATTAAAACAATATACTTCTTATAGCCCGTTTAAAGTATATCTCATATTAAAGATAACAAAATCTTATCACTATTAGGTTTAGGTTATGAGAAACATTCTATTTCTTAGAAAATTCATAATAAAAAAACCGTTATTGGCTAACAACAGATATTATTTAACTATAAAATAAATGTTTTAGCTAATAACGGTCAAAAAAGAATAGTATATCAGAATATCACATCTATTCTTTTCGTGTTTTCAAATAAAGAAAACTATTTATAATCTTTAGAGCTTCTTCTAGGCTCTTTTACTTCCGGCCATTTTACAGTCTCTCCTTTTTCATCCTGCGGCATTACTCTTTTTTCTCGGTTGCTGAATTCAGGGTCTTCGGATGCCATATAAGCTAATGCCGCAGTTAAAATCACATTATTTTTGACCTCATCAAAAACGATCTTGTCATAAGTATCTTTCGTTGTATGCCAGGTATATCCAAAATAGCCCCAGTTCAGAGAACCTAAAGAAATTCCTGGTACTCCTGCTGCCACGAACGAAGCATGATCAGAACCTCCTCCGCCAGGCATACCCGGAAAGTCAGTTTTAATATGACTTCTTACAGCTTTTGGAACGCCATCAAGCCATCTTCCTACATAATCGTAAGCCTTTACAAATCCCTGCCCGCTGATATTGACAACGCGCCCTGTTCCGTTATCCTGATTAAAGGCAGCCTGTACCCCTTTAATAATCTGAGGATTATCGGCTACAAAACCTCTTGAACCGTTTAATCCCTGCTCCTCACTTCCCCAAAGTCCGATGACAATAGTTCTTTTATTATTCGGATAATATTTTTTTAGAATTCTCATGGTTTCCAGCATGGTGATTGTGCCGGTTCCATTATCTGTAGCTCCCTGAGCTCCGTCCCATGAGTCAAGGTGAGCTGAAAGAATCACATATTCATCAGGCTTTTCCTTTCCTTTGATCATTCCGATTGTATTAAAGCTTTTGGCTTCAGGAAGCACTTTTGACTGAGCATCAATTTTGATTTTAGGCTGAGTCCCTTTTTCCGCCATTCTATAAAGCATTCCATAGTCTTCCACGTCGATATCAATCATTGGAATTCTGGTTGTTTTCGCTCCAAAGATCCTGTTAGCTCCCATAATACCGGTCCAGTTTGAAATAGCAATACCTGCCGCCCCTGCTTTTTCCAATGCCTCCGGCAGCGTGTTATTATCATAACCTATGTTCTTTATAAAAGCGGTAAAATCTTTGGTAGCCTGTTCTTTTTCAGCTTTAAGTTTTTCATACAATTCAGGAGTGGCAAATTCTTTAATCTGCTCATCAGAGCGTCCTATTTTCTGATATTGTGCCATCAATACAATTTTCCCTTTCACAGAAGGAAGCCATTGATCAAATTCAGCTTTAGAAGATACTTTTGGAAGGATAATCACTTCCGCCTCAATTGCTTTTTTAGTAGCCGGACTCCATGCCAGCTGCGTTGCGGAAAGGGATTTTATGCGCGGATATGTCATATCAACATGAGTCGTCCCTCTTTGCCATCCTTTCCAGGTTCCGAATTGTTGAAGATTGGCATCTACTCCCCAGGAACGAAGTTTATTGGCACTCCATTCATTTGCGGCCAGCATTTCGGGAGTTCCTACAAGGCGAGGTCCGATCCCATCCAGCAGTTCAGAGGCCATATTTTCCAGCTGGGAATTATTATTTACTTCATCTACAAAACTCTTTACGATAGGGCTAAGCCTTTCTTTTGGGTCAACCTTTACCTGAGCCCATGAAAACTGAGCGGCCAGCATTACCGCAGGCACTGCAAAAAATCTATTTATCCTCATACTATTTATTGATTGGTTTAAAGATAAAAGAAATTAGGGAGATAGTGAAGGATTAAGCCTAAAAAAGAGGTTTTTTAATTATATAATCAATGTTTTTGTTCAAAAGAAATAATAAAATTCCGAAAGAAGCTATAATTAATAAAAAAGGCCATCAATATGACAGTCTTATGACCTTTAGAGATGACACTTTATTTTTCATTGAGAAACGCCTGTTCCTCCTTGGAAAGGATTGTTGTTCCAGCTTTTTCTTCTTTTACAGGAACATTACTCCAGATACTGATATTAAAATCAACCTTCGGATTAAGTCCTTTCTTATCGGTTTTGGTAAAAGTAGTAAAGATAATTTCACGACTGAATTTCCTTACATGGGTCTCATCTTTATAAAAAACGGTAAAACCATCTCCTTCCAACTTCGTCAATGCAGGTACATAGACACCGTCTTTCTTATAAAAATCAAAAATCAGCGTGGCATCCCCAAGTTTGTACTGAAATTCTCTTCCATCTGTGGTCATTTTCTTCATGGTAGGAAAATCTGTCTGAAAATAATGCGTTTCAAAATAAGTAATCACTTTGTCTGCTTTATTATATTTAAATTCCCCGTTCATCTGAATTCCCCTTCCCGACTCTATTTTAAAGGTAATCAACTGTTCATCACCTTCCTCAAAAATCAACCTTCCGTTATATTTACAGTCCTTCATTCTTAAATGCTGGAGTGTTCTGTAAAGTTCATAATTCAGGAAAAGGTTTCCTAGGTATTCATGAGAAAACTCATTGGTTTTTCCCGTGAAAACACTATCAGTATTTACTTTCTTCAGATATTTAACGTTATTCAGCTGCATCTGGAGGATTTCATCATAGTTTTTACGAAAACCATCTTTAAAATTATATTGGTTATTTTTACTCCAGAACTTCGCTTCTGCAATGACCAGAAAGTAGAGTTTATTGTTATCAAAACCTTTTTCCTTGTATACAACGTCATAAAGAGAAGGATCATCATAATATTTTTTATGGTAATTTTTATTGATGTCTTCAAATATTTTCTTAATGTCTACATTGATGATTTTGATCTCATCGATATTTTTATAGATAGGTTTAAGTTTTACCTGAGCGTTAAAGGCTTGTATTTTCTCTTTTTGAAAACCCGAAGCAGAAACTTCAAAATTAACAGCATCTGGATTTACTGGAGCAAAACCATCTTCATTGGTATAAATGATTTGATCCTGAAGGATAATTCTTGCATTGGGAATAGGATTTCCATTTTCGGAATCAACTACTCTTAATTTCTGTGCAGAAAAAAAACCGAAAAAGAAAATGAATAGAAGATAAAAGGGCTTCATGGTTATTTGTTATATTAGTTTTAATTAATACCACAAATATAAACCTGGAAGCGTATAGAAGAATAGAAATTTAATACACTTTAATACTATTTAACACTAACTATTTAAATTCAGCAAAACACATTCTAAAACTGGGAATTTTTAACATATTTCACGCTAAAACAGTTATTGTATTCGGAAATAAAAAAACCGGCTTCAAAAGCCGGCTAAAGGTGAATTATTTCTTTGCTTCTTCTACAGAAACTTTTCTGAATTCTTTGAACAATTTGCTAAGTTCCAAAGCTGCTTTACGAGCTCTTGTACCAGCTGCCTTGTTTCCTTTTTCCGCTTGTTGGTTTGCCTCAGTTGTGAACGCTTCAAATTCTGCGTTGATTTTTTCAATTAGTTCTTTCATTTATTTAAAAATTTAGGCTGCAAATATAGGTTTTATGGTGATTCCAGCCTAATTGTGTCGAAAAAAAATAATGGATTTAATCATTTTTTCTGAGTCTTTCCTAAATTCAATTTAATTTTTAAAATAAAATCAAATTATTGTAGAAAATCAGCCATATAGTTGGGTATTATATACAGCCAACGTAAAATTTTAAATAAACCACTCAAAATCAATAAGAATCAAAAAAACAATAAATAAGATTTTCTTAAAAAAGCTTATTGACTAAGCCATTTGATTTCCTTATCATAGTTAATTATTTTTAATGGTTTAAGACTGCAGTTCTTTCGCTCTCCTACCTGCATTTTTTAATAAAACAATGCTTTCAGAAGTAATTCTTTCGGCAAAAACAATCCTGAAATGATCATGGTATCTGTCAGTGAACGAAAAGGTATTTCCGGGAGTAAACAAAATCTGATGCTCTTCACAATACTGATAGAATCTTTTCATATCCGTATTCTCAGGAAGCTTTCCCCAAATACTGTAACCACCTCTCGGTCTGTGAAAATAAGAACCTTCAGGAAAGGACTTTCTTAAAATATCCAATACCTGAACAGCCTGCTTATTGAGTTTTTTCCGGAATACCCGAAGGTGTCTTTCATAACTGTTTCCCTGTAGCAGCTTTAGAACCAGTTCCTGATAAATGGGAGAAACCGAACGCCCTAAAGCAAATCTTACTCTTTCGGATTTTGCATAAAAACTTCCGGCATGCAACCAGCCTAAACGAATTCCTGGAGCTAACGTCTTTGAAAAGGATGAATACGTCATCACAATTCCCTTTTTATCAAAGCTTTTTATACTTTGCGGTCTTTGTTCTTCAAAATAAAGATCGGAATACATATCATTCTCAATAATACAGAACTGATGAATTTCTGCTATACTCAGAATTTCTTTTTTAGTTTCATCATTCATTATAACACCTGTGGGATTGTGAAAATTGGGAGTAGTGACAAGAGCGCTGATTTTATTTTCCTTACAGATTTTTTGAAAATATTCAACATCAAAGCCTGTTTTATAATGCACAGGAGTCTCAATGACTTTCAGTTCGAGATGAGCAAGGACTTCCAATACAGAAAACACACATGGACTCTCAACAGCCACTACATCGCGTGCTTTTGTAACCGATTTCAAAGCAATTGTAAGGGCCTGCAGAGCGCCATCAGTGATAATTATTTCGTCTGGATTTAATATACAGCCATAAGTTCCCATTTGTTTTGCAATATATTTCCTTAATGGCTCCAATCCGTTTGAAGGATAATACCTGAGCAATGATGCTCCTTTCTCCCGAATGACTTCCTGCATTGTTCTGAGAATAAGCTTTTGCGGAATCAGAAGATCTCCGGGCACTGCCGTGTTAAAAGAGCTGAATTCTGAAGTTCTTTTGGAAGTAAGTATCATATTTTTCATAAATACTTCATCCCTCACCACTGCCGGAAGTTGAGTCTTTATTTCCGGAATATTCTCCTCCTGAATTCCTGTGACAAAATAGCCAGACCGTGGATGGCTTCTGATCAATCCTTTAATCATAAGGTATTCAAATCCACTTTGCACAGAGCTTGTACTCAGTTTGTATTTTTCTTTGATATCACGAACGGAGGGAAGTCTGTCATTTTCCTGTAAAATTCCACTGTAGATCTGCATCTCTATTTCAGCCGTAAAAATTTCGTACTTATAAGATTTCATCATAACACAACAACTGTACTGAACAAATTTACTAAAATACCTTTCTGTACCGATGATATTTTAGTGAACTGTATCCTTTTTGAATAGATTAATCTTATAATTTTGAATAAAAAAAATTCTATGGATATCATTTCAAAATTTACAGTGGGTTCTGAAGAGGGAATTTCTGATCTTATAACCATTATCGATTCTTCCGTTTATACATTGTACAAAGAGTTTGTAAGTGAGGAAGACATCAAAAAATATATTCAGCACGAAATTGATCCGAGAAAAATGATCAATGACCTGAACAATCTTTCCAATCAACTGATTATGACCTATGCTGACCAGAAGCCAATCGGATACAGCATTATAAAAAGTGGTTCTTTACACCCAGGAGTCCCTGAAGGGAAAAGAGCTACAGAAATCAGCTTTGTAATTCTATCAGAGTTTGATTCTCCGGAAACAAGACAGTCTCTTTGGAAGAAATGCAGATCCGCAGTGAGTTTCACAGATATCATCTGGATCAATATGCTTGATCATGATCCGCTTGCAGCATTTTTAAAAGAATCCGGATTTGTGGCAGCAAGCAGTTCAAAGGCCGGACCTTTTCAACTTCCTTCTCATATTTTAGAAATGGAAATTAATAAAAGTTGATTTAATTATTTTCGCCCACAGATTTGCACAGATAGTTTATAATAAATAGTTTGTTACCTTAGTATTGATACTATTGAGCAAAGCTATAATTACTATTTCTATTATCTCATTTAAAATTATTTTAAGCAAACAATAGTTTACTTATCTTTGATTTTTATAATTTTTACCTATGAGTGATCAGCTGGAAACGATAGAAGATTATTACAGACGCATCCGTAAAGATCAGATTAAAATATTTGATTCTGAGGATTTTGAAACCGGAAAATCCCACTTCAATATCTCTATGCGGAGATACTGTAGTTTCAAAAGTCCTTACAACCGTCGTGATTATTATAAAATAAGCTTTATCATTGGAAAAGGCACTATTCATTATGGTGCGCATCAACTGTATATAGATGGTCCTGCTTTATTTTTCCCTTCTCCCAGTATTCCGTATTCATGGGAGTGTGAAAGCGATGTACAGGAAGGATATTTTTGTTTGTTCAACCAGGAGTTTTTTAATGGAAATTCAGAATTTAACCTGTTTAAAAAAACATCAATGTTCAAGGAATGGAGCAAGCCTGTTATTTTCCTGACAGAAGAACAAGCTCAGCTGGCTACTCTTTATTTTGATCAGATTTACAGAATGAACAATTCTCCCTATCCTTTCCGTTGCAGCAGCATTAAAAGCAATCTAGCCTCTGTAATGCATCTGGCGCTGGAAAACCGCGTTGAAGACATCAATCCCCATGAACTTCCTGCAAATGTTCGTTTATACAAGTTATTCGATGAGTTGCTCAACAAACAGTTTCCTTTGGACTCTCCTGCTTATCCACTGGCATTAAAAACACCTTCTGATTTTGCCGAGCATCTGAATGTGCATGTCAATCATCTGAATTCCTCGGTGAAATCTGTAACGAACCTTACTACAACACAGATTATTAAAGAAAAGATGTTTGAAGAATCTAAAAACCTGCTGAAGTATACCAATTGGGATATTGCCCAGATAGGCTATACTTTAGGGTTTGACCAGCCTGCTCATTTTAATAATTTTTTTAAAAAGTATGCCCGCACTTCACCCTTAAAGTTTAAGAATTTATCTTAATATTTGATTTTTGTAATTTTTACTTTGTCTTTTAAAATCCGGTTTTGTATTTCTTGACTTATTTTTGCAATGTAAAAAATGAATGAATATGTTGAGAGAAGCATCTGAGCAAAGAATCAGATTAATTACCATTATGGCTTTCGTGTCTATCCCGCTTTCAGGGTTTGTCACTGATATTTATTTACCATCGTTCCCTTCTATGGCTAAAGAAATGATGGTTTCGGAAAAAGATATTCAAATTACCCTGACTTCATATCTGTTGAGCTACGGAATTTCCCAATTGTTTGTAGGAGGAATTCTTGATAGCATTGGTCGTTACCGTCCCAAATTAATAGCATTATTCCTGTTGATTCTGACCAGTATTTTAATTACGATGACAAACAGTATTTTACTGATCTGTCTGCTTCGTATTCTTCAGGGAGCTGCGGTTTCAGTACTTGTTGTGGCAACGCGTGCTATTTTTGTGGATATTTACGATGCGGAAAAGGTAAAACATTATTTGAGTTATTTTACTATTGTCTGGTCTTGTGGTCCTATTCTGGCGCCTTTCCTTGGTGGATATCTTGAGAAAATCTTTAACTGGCATGCTAACTTCTATTTTTTGGCAGCTTATGCCGGATTTTTGTTTCTTTTTGAGTGGTTTTTTAGCGGAGAGAGCCTTCCCCAAAAAAAGAAGCTGGATCTTTCAGAGAATATAAGTCTTTACAAAATGATGCTTAAGAACAGAATTTTCATGCTGGGTATTTTCATTTTGGGGCTCAGCTACTCTATCGTAATGTTATTTAATATTACCGGACCATTTATTATTGAAAACACTTTTCATTTTACACCGGTAGTCATTGGATACTGTACGTTAATCTTAGGATTTTCGTGGATGATTGGAGGTTTTATAGGAAAACGCAGGCTGACTCTTGATTTTAAACCAAGAATATTGCAACCTATCCTTCTTCAGCTGATTCTGATTGCAGGGTTGATCACTACCAGCTATTTTGCAGAAAGCCTTTTTATTATGATTCCATTTGCCTTTTTTATTCATATATGTTCCGGAATTTTATTTACCTCCTTTTTTACGACAAGTATGCTTTACTTTCCGAAAAATGCAGGTACTGCCGGTGGATTGATGGGCGGATTGGTATATGTGATCACTTCTGTAACAAGTTTTATCATCTCGGTAAGCGGAACTGTAACGGATCAAAAAGGGCTTTCATGGCGTTATCTGATTATTGCATGTTTCCTCTTGGGGATCATTCTTATTATGCACCAGGCCGTTAAAAAAGAAAAAGCAGAGAACTAGTCTCTGTTTTTTTTATATCTGTTGTATACTTTCAAGGTATTTTTTCAAAATAATCGCATGACAATGCTCATCGTCTTTAGCAGCATATAGCAAGGTAATTTTTTCATGTTGTTTTAGGAAATCATTCTCAAGATTACTTTCATGAAGTCTTAATCCTGTTGACGGAGTAAGATTTTTAAATTAACACCTTTTACTACATTTAAGAGTGCAAAACCTGTTCCTGTAGATTCACGTTTCCTTTGTTTACAATGTAATATTTCATAATTAATTAGTTTCAATTAAAACTAATTTTTCGTATATTTGTTATAATAAGACATGCTAAAAACCCTTTGGAAAGGCGCTTTAGCCTCCTATATCATTATAAAAGGATGTCCGTAAAACAGAATAACATATCAGAACTTGCTTTGGAACTTGGCCTTGCCATGAGTGAAATGAAAAGCCGTCTTCGACAGAAAATTCAGACCATTATTAATGAATATGATTCGGATTTGTCTTTTGAACTGATTGAAATCCTCGGCTTGCTATCAAGAAATTGTGGTATCAACCAGCAGGAAATAGGAAACAAAGTAAGCAAAGACAAGTCAAGTATTACTTATCTTATCAACAGTCTTGTCAAACGAAATCTTGTTGAACGGATAGCTGATAGAAATGACCGCAGAAATAAACAGATCTTTTTAACTCCAAAAGGTAAACAGATTGTAGAAACTGTTTATCCCTGGGCATTGGATCTTTATAAAAAGGCAGCTGATGACATTCAGGAAGAAGAAATCATCAAAGCTCTGCTTTTGGTAAAAAAAATGACCGCAAACCTGGAAGAATCAGGACCAAAACATCATACAATATGAGAACAATCCTTGTACCTGTTGATTTTACATCAACTACGGAAAATGCAGTAAGAATTGCAGCAGATTGGGCAAAAGCCTACGAATATCAAAATATTATCCTGCTCAAAACCGCAGGAGAATCTGAATTTGATTATCTGCATATCGCAGAAGGGCATTCATTTGTGAATGAAGAAAGTGTGAATAATCTCTTGCAAAGGACAGAATTGCTATTCGCTCAGCTGATGAAAATTGTCGCTGAAAAATCACCAGAAATAAAGGTTTCCAAGGTATTGAGTGACTGGACATTAACCAGAAGTATTAATGAGCTTTTAAAAAATGAGCCGTCTGTAGAACTGATTATTCTGGGAAGTGATGATCAGACTTCTACCACTGAGAGTTTTGTTTCGGAGCATATTATTAGTATTGCCAGAACAAGCCCTGTAAAAACACTAATTGTACCGCACAGCTATCATTATACTCCTGTTAAGAATATATTTATTCCTTGTGATATCAAGGGTATTAAAAGATTGGAAAGACTGTTTCATCACAAATCTGTTATTCACAAACAAGATGTTCGTCTTTCATTTTTAAATATCAATAGCCGCGAAAAAGAGGACGAAAACCAGAAAAAGGAACTGGAAGATTATATCCGCGAACATTTAACAGAGATTCCAAGCAGCATTCATTATTCTCATGATGAAAATATTATCAGGGGTATCCTGAACTTTGCAGCATCCGATAAAGCAGACCTTATTATAGCACTGCCCGGTAAACACAGCTTTTTGTACTATCTGGCAAGCAGAAGTATTTCCGAGGGAATTTACCAGAATACCCATCAGCCTGTTTTAATTTTAAAATAATAAGCTAACGGAAAGTTAATAATAAATTTTAGTACTTTCAATTTTAACCATTTTCTGCTCTTCCATTTTCTTGACATACCGGATCACCGTCTCCACCCGAAGACCGGTTAAGGTTGCGATTTGCTGTCTGGTATAGGGAACCAGAAATGAATAAGGTTCTTGAAATCCGAAATATTTTTTAATATGATCAAACAGCTTCATCAGCTTTACGATAGGATCTGAAATGGCCAGAAAACTGGAAATCATAAACCTGAAATGCATTCTGTCAGCCATATATTTATTAATCTCAAGTATTAATTCGGGCTTTTCCAGCAGTATTTCAAGAACTTTGGTTTTGGAAATTTTAATAATTTCACAATGGGTCACAGCAATGGCATTAATGGCATAATGATGATCAGTAAATAAATAGCTTTCACCAATGCAATGCCCGTAAAAGGGGAACCCATGAACAAATTCTTTTCCGTCTTCCAAAAACGTATTCAGTTTCACGGTGCCTTGTCTGATCTGGAAATAATATTTCGCTGCAGTACCTTCCTGAAAAACAGCATCTCCTGCTTCATAATTTTCCAGAGTGGCTTCGTGAGAAAATAATAAATCTTCGCTTATGACCATCTTGTTACTAATTTGAGCAAAAATACTTAAAGTGCAAGCAATGCTACAACTTATCAAATACCACAAAAACACAGTATTTCTAATTTCAACACCACTCTTCTACCCACTTATCAGGCTGTAATTTTCTTTTTATGTTTTGCGCCCCAATCTGCCAGTGCTGCAATCACATCTTTCAATGACTCGCTGTATTCCGTGGGAACATATTCTACCAACACCGGCTTCTGGTCTGTGATAACGGTTCTTTCAACCAAATGATTAACCTCCAGTTTTTTTAATTCACTGGATAATACTCTTGCTGAAATGCCACTGATGGTTCTTTGGAGTTCATTGAAGCGTGTATGTCCACCCAGAATAGCAATCATCACCCGGATGGTCCATCTACCTCCCAGAACATACAAAGCATCCTCTGTAGCAGACAGATGATTACTGCATTGCGGCTTTGAATACACTATTTTTTCTTCTTCCATTGTTTCTGTTTCACTGATTACTAACCTAAATGTTATTACTAACCTTTTGGTAACTACTATCTTTTTATTAGTAAATATAGATAATTTTGAAACATCAATTTTAAAAAAAATAAAAAATGAAACGAGTACTTCATATTACTTCAAGCCCAAGAAGCGAGTCATCCATCAGTAAAAAGCTGGGAAATGCTGTTGTAGAAAAAATTACGGACAAATATCCTGACCGTGTTTTAAAGAAACGTGATTTGGCCAATCCTCTTTTTCCTCATTTAGAAGAAACGCATATCAATGCATTTTTCACTCCAGCTGAAAACCGTACTTCTGAGCAGTTGGAAACAGTAAAACTTTCGGATACCGTCATTGATGAATTGCTTGAGGCTGATATTATCATTATTGAAGCTCCTCTATACAACTTCAGTATTACTTCAACATTGAAATCATGGCTCGATCATATCGCCAGAGCAGGAAAAACATTCAGCTATAGTGAAAATGGTCCTGAAGGTCTTGTAAAAAATAAGAAAGTATATCTTGCTTTTTCGAGTGGAGGAGTGTATTCTGAGGGGGAAAGACAGGCCTATGATTTTGTAGTTCCTTACTTAGAAAAAACTCTTGGGTTTATGGGAATGACGGACATTTCTGTTGTCCGTGCAGAAGGGCTTTCTGTTCCGGTTATTCAGGAAACCGCTCTGCAGAAAGGAATTGCAAGTATTATTGTAGAGTAAAAATTAAAAATGCTGTTCAGAGGAACAGCATTTTTTGTATTGGAATCTCATGATCAATGCAAGCGATATTTACAGAATTAAAAGAATATTTTTCTCAACATATGTAAAGACTTTTCCGATTTTTTTCTCTCACTTTTACTTTATTAAATGAAAGATTATGGAAAATAATAAACAACCGAAACTGATTAATCCTACCGGGCTATTTAATCCCGGTCCTTATGGTTTTTCTCACAGTATTTCTGTGGAATCTCCTTCCAGAATGTGTTTTATATCCGGACAGAGCGGCGGTGTAGGTGAAAATCATGTATTGGCAGCCGACTTCAAAACTCAGGTTCAGGATGCTTTAAAAAATTTACAGATCGTTTTACAGAGCCATTCAATGAAATTTGAAAATGTTATTAAAATCACCTTGCTTATTGTAGACCACAATCAGGAAAAACTTGAGATATGGGCAGAGGAAGCTAAAAAGACATGGACGTCTTCATGGCTGCCAACCAGTACTCTTATTCCCGTAAGTCAGCTGGCTTTATCCGGAATGTTGTTTGAGATTGATGCCATTGCTGTGAAAAATTAGTTTCTGTTAAGACGCTCAACGATTAAGGATGCAAAACTTTTAACTCCCGTTCTGATACTTTCTTCATCCACCTGAAAATTGGGAGAATGATTCATGGCGATCACGCCTTTTTCAAAATTGGAACCACCCAGGAAGAAATATACTCCTGGGATTTTTTCTTGAAAATAAGAAAAATCATCATTAAAAAACGGAACCTGACCATAATCCGGAGCAACTGCATTTTTGCCATACAGATTCCGAAGTATTTCTGTTGATGAACGGGTCAGTTTTTCATCATTAACAACAGTTGGATTTCCCTGGACAAATGAAACGGAAAGAAGATGATCTTTATATCCGCTATCTTGAATAATTTTTTGAACGGTAGGAATTATTTTGTCCAAATTAAAGGAATTCGTCTCATACAGGTAAGTTTCAAGAAAAGACTCATTATTTTTGGAATAACTATTGAATTTTCCGTCTGTGAACAGATAATCTTTAAAAATGGTATCAGGATTTGTCAGTCCTGTTTTAGGATCTACGATAGATTGTAATTCCCAGGGTTTGCCTCCGTTGGAAGTCCGGAATAATGAATTGCTGATCTTTTTTCCCAGGCCGTTGAGCTCGTCTTCTGATAATCCGTTTTTTAGCTGAATTCTTATTTTTTTCTGATAAGCAAACATTTCATTGGCCTTCACCATAATTTGCCCGACTGGTGTAGCAGTCACATGCAACCCGTAGATTTCATCAGGATTTATTCTGGAAAGTAATCCATTATGAAGCATTTCTTTTGCTCCTTTGAAAGTTTCCTCTTCGGGCTGGAATATAAAATAGACGGTTCCTTTTAATGATTGCTTATTTTTTGCAAGAACCTCAGCAATTCCTAATCCAATCGCCATATGGATATCATGACCACAACCATGCTGAATTCCTTTTATTGTTGATTTGAAAGTTTCAGGATCGGGATAATCATTCGGAAGGGCATCCATATCGGATCTCCATGCAATTTTTCTACCTTTTTTATCTCCTTTCAGAGTTCCTACAACACTATGTCCGTACGTATCTGTTTGAACTTCCATTCCAAGATCCAGGAGATATTTTTTAATTTTTTCCTGAGTTTGATTCTCCTTCCCTGCCAACTCCGGGTTTTCATGAAAATCCCGTCTGATATTCACCAACTTATTGAATATCTTATCTGTTTCCTTTTGAATAGACTGATGAACTGTTTGTTCATTCAAATTTTTGAAAAGAATAGCTTCTTCTTTTTTGGTATTAAATCCTTGTGCGGGCAAAACAGAGGAAGCAAAGCATAATAAAGTTACGGTAATTTTTTTCATGGCCAGTGATAATTGGGTAAAAAGTTCAATTATACAGATTAGACATTTGCCGTTTCACTTTCGTTACATTCTGATCATCAATTTATTATTGTTTTTTAGAATATTGACTTTACCAACAGTGAAATCTAATTCTCTATTCAATACCACATTATTTAAAATAATTCTAAACTATGTGAAAACAAAACCTCTTGAAACAGCTTAATAGAAAGGATTTTTTACAAAAAAGTAAATTTAAATAAGCACAAATTACGTAGAAATACTGAATCTCATCTGCTGAGTTCTGATTAATTTCGAATAAACAAAATTGATAACTATGGATCGCTTGAAATACATTCAATCATTTCTGAAAAAGAGGTGTTATCTGAAATATCCGGCAGCTGTAGATCAATCAGCTTGATAGCCTTCTGTAAAAGGAGTTGAAGATATTGAATCCAAATTTTTTACGAAATGAATATTATTAACAAAATTCTCAACGTCGACGATTATTATTTCGACGTGTTTATGTCTATCTCGGAAGCACTTGCCGGATTTACGGTAAACGAACTACAATCAACAGGGCTTGCAGAAACGTATTACACTTATGTTTTAAAAAGCCTGGAAGCAGCAACCTTCGTAGAATTCCTTACCGTTTCTAAAAATATCCTTGAACGTTCTTCCGGTGAAGAGGAATTAAAAAAGGCCATTCAATCTGAAATTATCAGCAACCCGGGAATGAATGACATTGCCGGAAAAGTAATCACTATGTGGTATCTGGGAACCTGGGAAGGAGCCTATATCAATGATCTCTCTTATAAGGAAGGGCTTGTATGGAATCTGATGCACTCTCATCCTCCGGGAGCCAAGCAGCCGGGATATAAATCATGGAATATTAAACCTGTAAACAGCAACTCATGAGCCAGACTACCAACAAAAAAGATGTGATCATCGTAGGAACGGGGATCGCAGGATCATTGATCGCAAAGCTATTATCCGATCATGTATTTGACATAACCAAAGGAAAAATGGTCCATCGTGCAGATGCCGGAAAATCCGATAACATCAGGGAAATATCAATCCTAATGTATGAAGCTGGCCTGGAAGCTGGTATTGAGCTGGATTCCGTATCCTCAATGACCACTTATAATGAATATATCCGTACTTTTTACAGAGAAGAAGCCAAAGTTCCCAACTCTCCTTATCCTAACTTAAAGCAGGCTCCTTCTCCCAACGTTCTGGATATGGAACACATTGTTCAACCTTATCCAGATAAAAAAGGATATCTTGTACAATTTGGACCAATGCCCTTTGCTAGTGATGCGATAAGAGTAGGTGGAGGAACAACCCTTCACTGGCTGGGAACTACACCCAGAATGCTTCCCAACGATTTTAAACTTACTGAAAAATATGGTATCAAGATTCCAAAACCAGATTCTGATGAGAAAACCCCTGTCGACTGGCCGATAAGTTATGAAGAATTAAGGCCTTATTATGAGATGGCAGAGTTTGAAATCGGGGTTTCCGGGGATGTTTCAAGACAGGAGTATCCAATTACAGAGAAGACGGAAGAATATTATGGAAACTATGTATTTCCCATGGAAGAAATTCCTCAGAGTTATATGGATCATAAGATTATTGAGGGACTTAAAGGGACAAGCGTAAAGCTGAGTTCCGGAGAGATTCCTTTAATGATGGTGCCTTCTCCACAGGGAAGAAATTCTATTCCGAATCCAAAATACGGGAAAACAAAGATCATCAAAGCTGAGTCAAAAGATTCCGGATATCAACTGGTTTTAGACAGCTCTGAAAAAGAAGAATACAAAGCGCTTGGTTCTGTTTGGAATCCTTATATGGGAGAACGTTGTGAAGGGAATGCTTCCTGTGTTCCGATCTGCCCTGTTCAGGCGAAGTATAATGCTTTAAAAACATTGAAAAAAGCTTTATATAAACTTAATGACAACGAAAATCTTAAGCGTAATCCATACATGCAGATCCAGGCGCAGAGTGTGGTTTACAGGTTAAGCATAGACCAAAATGATAAAGATAAAATCTCCAAGGTTCATTTAAGAAGATACACTTCAAAAGAGAAAACAGATTTTGTTGAAGAATCCATTGATACTTCAGATGCCATCGTGATTCTGGCTGCTAATGCTTTTGAAAATCCAAAAATTCTACTGAACTCCAAATATACGGTTAACAATGTTGTTAAAACGGCGGCCAACAGCAGTGATCAGGTGGGAAGAAACCTAATGGATCACATGGTAATGCTTACCTGGGGACTTTTCCCTGAACCGGTTTATCCTTACAGAGGCCCTGGTTCTACCACAAACATTTCGTCTTTCCGTGACGGAGGCTTCAGAGGTGAATTCTCAGCATGGATTTCTCCGCTTGACAATTGGGGATGGGGATGGCCGGCATTTTCTCCAGGCTCAGATGTAGCCTACTTTATCGAAAAGAATCTTTTTGGGGCAGAATTAAGAAAAGAGCTTACCGACAGACTTTCAAAACAGGTTTTATTCCATTTTGAAATAGAACAGTTACCCAATCCCAATAACAGAGTTACCATTAACGATCAATATCTGGATGTAATGGGAATTCCCCGTCCTGTTATTCATTATGAACTGACAGAGTATGAAATGAAAGCGATGGAGCAGGCAAAAAAAGCTTCCGATCAGATGTTTAACAAATTAAACATTAAGGATTTCACAAAATATACTGCAGAAGACAAGAATTCTGTGGTGTACAATGGAGAAAGATATTCTTATAACGGAGCCGGCCACATCGTAGGAACTCACAGAATGGGTTCTAAAGCGGAAGATTCTGTAACCAACAGCTATTGTAAAGCCTGGGATCACCCGAACTTATACATCGTAGGAGCAGGAAATATGACGACTCTGGGAACTTCAAACCCTACTTTAACCTTATCAGCATTCACGATCCGTTCAGTAGAATCTATTCTGGCTGATCTTGAAATTCAACTTAAAAAATAACACCATGAGACAAAGACTTATCAATAAAACAGCACAACCCCAGGAAACTTTATTAACCGCAGGAAGAATGGCAGCGAGAAGCGCCGTTGTTACTGAAGCCGTTTCATTACCTTCTCTATTATTTGATTCAACACTTAGCAAAGAAGATTGGATAGAAGGGTTAAAACATCACAGTAAAACCTTAACGAATCTTTTGCTTAATGATCAGATCAAAGATTTCAATACTTATCTGGAATCTGAGTTGGGTTCTGGAGTTTCAGAATTAAAAAGAGGGATAACAGAAATTGATTATAAACCGGTTTTACAAGACCTATTGCAAACGGCCATTCTTATCGAACACTCTACAATTCCTCCTTACCTTACGGCTTTGTATTCGATCAAGGATGGGACTAATGCTCTGGCTTCACAAATTATCAGAAGTGTTGCTGTAGAAGAGATGCTTCACCTGATTATGGTTTGTAATGTTCTGAATGCAATTGACATCCAGCCTTCTGTCAACAAACAGGAAAACTATCCTACTTATCCGATGAAATTACCGATGAACGTTGATTTCTATGTAGGACTGGAAACATTCTCAAGCAACAGCATTGCCACATTTATTGCGATTGAAAGTCCAAGCCAACCTTTGGTAAAAGCTCCGAAATATGATCACGAAGCGGACACTTCTGCATTATATTCTCAAAGAACTGCCGTACAGGAAAACAACTTCTGGACGCTTGAAAACATGAAGGGTTTCATCATGGAAAATGTACACACCATTGGTGAATATTATGATGTCTTATTCTTCTATATAGTTATTTTCCAAATCATTGCTTATTACAAAGATCATGGAAAACTTCCGACAAATTTTGAGGAATTAAATACCGGAGGAATTTTCACCGGAAATCCGGCAAAACAGATCCGTCCGGAACAATATTACGGAAGTGGAGGAAAATTACATTCTGTAGAGGCTTTGGACGGAGTAATTGCTGTTTTCCAAGAAATCAAAGGGCAAGGTGAAGGTGCTGATGATTCTATTTTTGATGTTGACCCCTCCCAGTTTGAAGAAGGAGTAGAACTGGCACATTATTTCAGATTCAAAGAAGTTTTCCATGAGCATTTCTATCTGGGAGGAAACTATGAGCCTTTCATGGATGAAAACGGAATGATGCCTGTAACAACTCCACCCACAGGAAAAGACCTTCCTGTAGACTGGAATGAAGCCTATCCTATGAAACCTAATCCGAAGTTGGAAGACTATGTAAAAAATAAAGAATTACATGCACAGGCTGTTGAGTTTAATAAAACCTACAGACGTTTATTAGATGCCATTCAAAGTGCTGTGGAAGGAAATCAGAGAGAACTGGAAAAATCTATTATGTATATGTATGCCCTGAAAGAGCAGGCTGTTAATCTGATGAAACAACCGTTGGATGCGCAGACTAACGCCGGGCCAACATTCGAATACATCAACCTATAACCATAAAAACGATATATCATGCTTAAAAGAAAAAAAGAAAGTCCGGAAGCGGGAGGAGAACAGTTATTCCGCAAAATGCCGGGTCAGAAGGAAGTTAATCTGGCTGAAGTAATGGATGGATATTCTAAACTTCTTATTGATGATCCGGTAAGACCATTCAGAGAAGACAAGCTGCAGGCCATTGAAAACAATGTAGATTATGGAATTCTGGCTGCACTGGAGGGTACCTGGGTAAGCTATAATGTCAATTACAATAAAGATGTTCTAAAACCATCATTAGCAAGCGGAGTACATACTACCATAATGCCTTCCCCCGGAACCAATCCAGGAACGATACCTGGAAAATTTGCTTTTACCAGTGAAGAATATATTGAGAAACTGACATTTTCCATCGTTCCCGGAGGAGTACGCAACCGCGGCGGTGCCAGTGAACTTTTCTGCGGAGCAGTTAAATATGAACAAAGCATTAAAAGTGTTAATGCTGTCCCAGGGCAAGATGCCCTGAAATATACACCTATCCACGAAGAAAATGGAATGTACCTATGGCTGAGTGATGTCTATAATCATGCAGCAACGAAAGAATCTATTGAAAGAGACCGTGGTATTCATGCCATTTCAACAGAGGATGCTAAATATGGATATACCGGCGAATACAGAGATGAGCCTTTGTTAAGGATAACACCAGACGGAGAAGCCAATCCACAATATATTCTTCAAAGCCAGTTGCAACCGGGACAACCTTATTATGAGATTATTCCGGCACAGGAAATAAAGCCGGGAGCTGGGCTTGACGGTCCTTATTTTATCCCGGACTACTCTATCTCCCGAAGCGGAGTAATTCCTCATGGCAGCACTATTACTTTGCTTGGAGATATCATCCCTCAAAATAAAGATAAAAAAACGTATTATTTAATTGAAGGTTCTCCCCAATTCCCTTACGGTAAAGAGGCCTGGGAAACCAATCATCTTTCAATTTCACGTACAATGGGTAATGCAGGAGTAACTCCCCAGGAAATCATTGATCTTGATCAACCAGCGCCTGAGTGGGTTCATCAAACTCTAGACGATAAGAATGATGAGGGTTCAAACAAAATTTATACCCAGAGGATACTGGCTGATGATTTATATCCTTACTCTGTGCGCCCTGATTTGAGATTAAGAGATACGCTAAGAGGTCAACACGTCAGCAATTATGTTCATGTAAGAATGTCTTCCAAAATGAAAACCGGAGCACAGGGAGGAGTTTTAAATGTTCCTTTTGTCAACCGTTTCGTCCCGACTGTTGAAGTAGATATGGATATGTGGATTGAAACAGTAATTGAAGATGGAAAAGAAATTCTTCAGCTTCAATATGAACAAATTGTATTCTTTGAATTTGATTTCGGGAACGACGGAGGTACTACAAGCTGGCCTCACATTCAGGTTAATACCCTTCGTAAGATACAGGACATTCCTGAGGATCAGAGAAAGGTTATTGAAGAACAGTTTTATAATACCAACGGAAATTCTGATACAGCCTCAGGATGCCCTTATCATAAAGGATAGATTACAGTATCATAAAAAAAGGGGCAAATTATTGTCCCTTTTTTTATGTTATTTACAATAGATTTATAGATTATCATGGGTCTGTTCTACCATGAAAGATATTGCCTTTTTGATTTTTTCCCGTCCTTCAGGTGTATTGGTATCTATACCACAGAAAAGGCTGCCATTCAGAGATGCAAACATATTAAGGTAGTACAGTCCTGAAACCATGATGGCCATAATAGAACGGTAGGTATCCATTTTATCTTTGAAACGTGATTCCATTAATAATTTGAAGATATATTCTCCATTTTCTTCCTGAGTATCAATCAGTTTTTTTAATGATTTTCGGGGCTCAGAAATAGTCCACAACAATAGTTTTTGAGCTTCTTTATTGGCGTATACATAATCAAACTGTGAAAGAAGCATATGCTCTATAAATTCTCTGCCTCCATCTTCAAGATTCGGTTTCATCTTTTCCACTTCCTCGCTGGTTACTTTTACCCAGAAGTCCTGTGTACGAACATATTCGTCCATGAGGCCATCCATCCCGCCAAAATAGGTATAGATCATTTTCTTATCTACCCCGGCAGTTGCAGCGATATCATTAATCTTCAATCCTGCATATCCCTTCGTTTTCAGTATTTTTCCTACGGCATCCAAAAACTTTTTCTTGCTGCGTTCCTTATTCCTAATACTACCTGATGCTGACTTTCTTTCCATGACTAAACATTCAATATACAAGTTTAAGGATTTTTTTTATCATTTTAGACACCAACAAGTGTCTAATTTAATCTATTTGTATATATTTGCAAAAACTAAAACCATTCTATATACAAAACACTATTGAAGTTGAAAAATTAAAAACTATTCAGATTGTATCGTTAGTTCCCTCAGTTTAAAATATTTCGAACATCAACGACTGAGGTAAAAACACAACCAACAGCATCATTTTTCTATAGTGATGCTGTTTTTTCATCTCAAAAAAATGGAATGATATTAAATAAAATACTTTTTTATAGATATTTCTTACCACTTATTCTTTTTTAGGAAGCATATACTTTCTATAAAATAGAAATTCTGTTGTATTTACAGGTTAAACCTATTGAAAAAGATTAATTAAAAGAAATTTTTACTCTTACAACAAAAAATAAAATACTGAATTTCAAAACATTAAATAAAATTAAGAAAATTTTTATCATTTTACACACTACACAGTGTCTTATTTTATATATTTGTACAAACTAAAACCAACTATATATTTTAAAACACTATTAGGTTGAAAAATAAGACAATCAAATTGTATTATTGAGTTCCCATACTTTAAGACAATTTCAAACACGAAACAACTAAGGTAGAAACACAACTTATAGACAGACCATTAGATTTCTAATGGTTTTGTTTTTTTAAAGGAAGTTTAATTTTCAAATTGAAGAATTCTAGAGATTTTCGTAGGTATGATGCAACATGAAAGTAATGGCTTTTTTGATCTGATCCCTTCCCTTAGGCGTGTTGACATCTATCCCACAGAAAATACTTCCATTAAGAGAGGAAAACATATTCAGGTAATAAAGTCCTGAAACCATAATGGCCACAATAGAGCGTACATCTTCAGCATTATCTTTAAAATGTGAATCCATCAAAAGTTTAAAAATATGCTCTCTGTTTTCTTCCTGAGTTTCTGTAAGTTTTTTTAAAGATTTGCGGGGTTCCGATAAACACCAAAGAAGGAATTTTTGCGCTTCTTTACTGGAATAAACATGGTCAAATTGAGATAAAAGCATTTCTTCCATGAAAGACTTCCCTCCATCATCCAATTTGGGCTTTATTTTTTCAATCTCTTTAATGTTTACTTTGCTCCAGTAATCCTGTGACCGGATGTACTCATCAATCAAGCCATCTATACCTTCAAAATAAGAATAAATCATTTTCTTATCCACCCCTGCTGTAGCAGCAATACTATTCACTTTCAAGGCAGTATACCCTTTCGTTCTCAGTATCTTTCCCACTGCATCCAAAAACTTTTTTTTACTGCGTTCCTTGTTCCGTATACTTCCTGCTACAGACTTTCTTTCCATGATAAACTTTCAATCGTACAAGTTTATGAATTTTTTTTCATTTTAGACACTTTTTAGTGTCTAAATTTATATATTTGCATAAACTAATAACCATTTTTATAACAGACAATCAGAGTTGTGAGGTTGAGAGAGATCAGATTGCACCGTTAGTTCCCTCAGTATACGTATTTTACTATTCAATACTGAGGTAAAACATTACTTCAGCAGCATCATTATTTATGTAATGGTGTTGCTTTTAGTAATGATGAAATTTTTAGCGGTCGCTTATCATCTTGTCGTCTTTATATACTTCCATCTATTTTTTACAATTTTATTATTTTCTTATAATGTCGTATTCGTAAGGGTTTTCTTAAGGTTTCGAATTGCTGATCAAAATATTTTTCATTTTTTTAAATTTTTAGACACTGTGAAGTGTCTTATTTTGTATATTTGTTCAAAACTAATAACCATTTTACATAGAAGCACCATTGGAGTTGGAAAAATTAAAAATTTCGAACAAAAGCAACTAAGGTAAAAACACTAAATGCTGCAGCGTCATGAGTTCTCTAATGATGCTGTTTTCATTTAGCGTACGTTATTTTCGTTTTAATGTAGAGAAAATTGTATTTACCGGGAAGCCGGTATTAGAATAGTTGATATGAAGAGAGACTGTCCGTGGACAGTCTCTTATTTTTTAAGGTAGAAGTTATATTAACTTTTTGCTTTTTCGTCTGTAAAAAACTGAAAACCATCCTTCTTCTCAATAAGCTGCATTGGATATAATGAAGGATTATATTCGCCATTCAAAACTTCATTCAGCGCATGTTTTTTGGATTCACCAAATGCAATAGCCAGAATATGATCCGCGTTATTGATAATAGGAGCAGTCAACGTGATTCTGAACATTTCCTGAGGCTTAAGATAATAGGCAGACACCCATTTTTCTTTTTCATTTAAAACTTCTTCTCCCGGAAATAATGAAGCAGTATGACCGTCATCACCCATTCCCAGCAGGATAAAATCAAAAACACCTTCATCGCCAAGAACAGTTCTGATCTGCTGCTCATAAGCTTTAGCATAGTCTTCAGGAGTTATTCCTTCAGCATACATAGGAAAGATATGATTTTGATCTACCGGAACCTGATTAAGAAGTGCCTCATCCGTCATCCGGAAGTTGCTTTTATCATCGTTTAAAGGAACCCATCTTTCATCTACCCAAAAAAAGTAGACTTTATTCCATTCTATCTGTTCTTTATATTCCGGTGTTGCCAGTAATTTGAAAATGGCTTTAGGTGAAGAACCTCCACTTAACGCCACAACAAAACGGTCTTTTTTCTGAATAGATTTTTTTGAAAGGTCAACAAATGCATCTGCAGCCTTTTTGTACAGTTTTTCCAGATCGTCAAATACTGTAATATTCATTTTTTTGTCTGTTTAAATTTATATTGTTTTATACCCAGCTATGCCCTTGTCTTTCCACCAAAGCATTAACGTCTTCCGGCCCCCAGCTTCCTGCTTTATAATTCGGGAAAGATAAATCTTTATTGTTTTCCCAGGCTTCCTGGATAGTTGTGACAACATCCCAGGCTTCTTCCACCTGATCGGAACGCATAAATAAAGTAAGATCTCCTAAAAGAGCATCCTGTAACAAGGTTTCATAAGCTTCCGGAGTATCTTCTTTACAGGCAAAATTATCAAAAATCATTTCTGCAGGTTTCAAATCCAGTGTCAGTCCAGGTTTTTTGGTCATGAACTGCAGCCTGATATCCATCATGGGCTGAATATTAATAATAAGCCTGTTTGCTGATAAATGATGCGGACTGTCTGAGAACGTTGAATGAGGAAGCGGTTTAAACTGGATGGTAATGTAAGAATGCTTTTCTTTCATTTTCTTTCCGGTACGGACATAGAAAGGAACATCCTGCCATCTTTCGTTATCCAGATAAAATTTGATGGCTGCAAAAGTCTCTGTATTGGAATCCGAAGCAATTCCATCTTCCTGGCGGTAGCCTTTCACTTCCACTCCGTTTATGATTCCTTTGGCATACTGACCTCTTACCGCATAATGATCAACCTGATCGGAAGATATTCTACGGATAGATTTCAGAACATCAACTTTCCGGTCTCTGATTTCACCAGACTGCAATGAAGCCGGTGGTTCCATAGCCACCATACAGAGAATCTGCAACAGGTGGTTCTGAATCATATCCCTTAATGCTCCTGTCTGTTCATAGAAAGCTCCTCTTGTCTCTACCCCAACTTCTTCCGCTACTGTAATCTGTACAGATTCTATGTATTTATGATCCCATAACGGTTCAAAAATTGAGTTTCCAAACCTGAATGCTAATATATTCTGTACTGTTTCTTTCCCCAGATAGTGGTCAATACGATAAATCTGTTCTTCTTCAAAAGTTTTAGCCAAAAGACTGTTCAATTCAATGGCTGACTGTTTATTATGACCAAAAGGTTTTTCAATAATAATGCGATCTCTTTTCGGATCAGAAGCCAATGATGTCGTTTTGATATGATTGGATATCGTGGTAATAAAATTAGGTCCGATGGATAAGTAAAATAACCTGTTTGCTCTTATCCCATACACGGAATCAAAATCCTGCAATTTTTGCTGTAAATTCTGATAAGAACTTTCTTCATCCAGCTGATGCTGAAAGTAAGTAATATGAGCCTGAAAACCTGCCCAGTCTTCAGAAGTTACTTTTTTTCTTGAGAAACTTTCAAGGTTTTCTCTGATATAATTTCTGAATTTTTCGTTGGTATTTTCTGCCCTTCCCAATGCTACAATATTAAAGCCTTTGGGCATTCTGCCATCGATATATAAGTTATAAAATGCCGGAAAAAGTTTTCTTTTTGCCAGATCTCCTGTAGCACCAAAAATAACGATAGTTGTTGGCTGCAAGATTCTATTTTGATTCATTTCTTCCGAATTTTTAATTGTTTGCACTTTGCCAAGAAGTATGGAAAACTCCCTCTCTGTCAATACGCTGATACGTATGAGCTCCGAAATAATCACGCTGAGCCTGGATCAGATTCACAGGAAGAGATTCTGTAGTGTAGGCATCAAAATATCCCAAAGCCGTCTGGATTCCCAAACTTGAGATTCCGTTGGCAACGGCATATCCTGCTGTTTTTCTTAAAGCTTTGATTTTTGATTTTACCAGTTCTGAAATTTCTTTATCAAGCAGAATATTAGAAAGGTTAGGATTTTGGGTATACGCTGAATAGAATTTTTCCAGCAATACTGAACGGATAATACATCCTCCTCTCCAGATTTTCACAACATCTTTCAATGGAATTTCAAAGCCGTATTCTTCAGATGCTTTTACCAGTAAAGATAAACCTTGTGCATAGCTGATTAAGGTAGAAAGGAAAAGCGCATCGCCTACTTCCTTAATGAATAATTCTGTATTTTCCGGCTTTGTAATTTCGTTATCGGCATATATTTTTGAAGCCTGAACTCTTTCGGTTTTATAGGCAGATAAAATTCTTGAAGTTACAGCAATATCAATAGTAGGAATAGAAACTCCTATTTCCATAGCCTGCTCAGAAGTCCATTTCCCTGTTCCTTTCGCTCCTGCCTTATCTAAAATCTGATCTACAAGATAGCTATCTGTTAATGAGTCTTTTTGGGTAAAGATATCTCTGGTGATTTCAATAAGGAATGAGTTCATTTCACCATTATTCCATTCTTTGAAAACCTGATGGAGCTGTTCGTTATTTAGACCTGCTCCTCTTTTAAGAAGATCATAAGCTTCACTGATCAGCTGCATAATTGCATATTCAATTCCGTTATGTACCATTTTCACATAGTTTCCGGCAGATCCTTTTCCCATGTATGCCGTACATGCTTCGTTATCTACTTTTGCAGCAATAGCTTCCAGCATTGGTTTCAGAAGTTTGAAGGCTTCCGGATCACCTCCCGGCATTATACTTGGTCCTTTTCTGGCCCCTTTTTCACCTCCTGACACTCCCACTCCCATAAAATGCAGTTTTTTGGATGCCAGATCAGCCACACGTCTGTTGGTATCTTCAAAATAAGAATTCCCTGCATCAATCACGATATCACCTTCACTTAAAAGTGGGGTAATATTTTCCAGCACAGCATCTACAGGTTTTCCTGCAGGAACCATAAGAATAATTTTTCTTGGAACTTCCAGTGCGGATACGAAATCTTCTAAAGAGCCTGTACCTTTTACCTTCATTTCTGAAGCAGCTCCGCCTTCTAATTCTTTCACTTTTTCCTGATCAAGGTCGAATCCTGCGATTGAAAACCCGTTGTCAGCGATATTATAAAGCAGATTCCGCCCCATTACTCCAAGGCCAACCATCCCATAACTATATCTTTCCATTATATTGGTATTAATATGAATTTTGTTATACAGACAATAAAATTACGGAAATGCCTATTATGAAAAAAATAAAAGGAAATAAAAAGTTGAGAGCACTTTTGTTTTTCTCTCATTTATAAGGCCCTAATATTCACATTTTCACATGATTTTGTGTTTACAGAATAAAATTCGATCATTAATATGGGAATGATCTATTAAAACAGTCTGTTTTTTGGCATAATTAAACTTATATTTGCCAAAATTTATAAAGTAATGAACTATAAACTTGAACTCAACACTCAGGAGCCTAATTCTAAAATCGTTTTTAATAATATCATATTTGATTCGTTCAAGATTAATATAGTTGAAAGATATATCGGGTCAATGAAGGCTCGTCCTACATTATGCGAGGTTTTATTTAAAGTAAGAACTTTAGATAATGTCATTATCAACAGAAAAGACGGTAATATAAGAGTAAAGATAAAGGGTGATGATTTTGAAACATATCAGAAATTATCCAGAGACCTGAACTCTTATGAATACAAAAACAAACTGATTAACAGAAAAGAGGTGGAACAGAATTATGTTCATTTCATCCTGAGTTTAGTAATTACAAATTATCAGCTTAATTAAGCTGTTCCGGGCATTCTCCTTCTATCATTTTGCAGAGGGAGAATGTTCAGAAAACAATACACAGAAATCAACCGGTTTTTAATTAAAAACGGTAAGTTATACTGAGCGTTCCATTTTGATTCTCAGCCATTTCGAGCTGGAAATATTTAAAAAAGTATAGTTTAAATCAAATTATTCGTTATTACGTAGGATATTGCCTCGATGATATTCTTCACTCCAATTCTCTCAAACAATTTGCTTCTGTGAAACTTTATGGTACTTGGTGACACAAACAATTGTTCTGCAATTTCTTCTATTTTTAATCCCTGAAGATAAAGCCGTATTATTTCTATTTCCCTTAATTTTAGGGCAACTTTAGATTCTTCTGTCCATTTTCCAGTGAAGAGATTATACTTCCAATAGGTTTCTGAGGTATTAGAAACGATCCTGATATTTCCCGCAGACCGGTTAAGAGAATAGGACACTACACAGACTATTTTGGAGATTTCTCCATCATCAAAGAGTTCTATAGGTGTAATCTTATGATTGACAAGCACATCTACACTGTTGGCATATTTAAGATGAAAATCATAGGTAATGGTATGTACTTTTTTTTCTTCAGGTGAAAGGCAATCAAAAAACTTTAATCCGTTGGTACTTACTTTCTTTAATATGTCAAGATCTGCCTTCTTGGTGTATTTACGAAAAAAATTATAACCCATCTTTTCAACTTCAGCAGCACTTAAACCAGAAAAAAGAAGAGGATTCTCAGAAATAAACTCTAATTTTCTTGTTTTAAGATCTGCAATATAAACACAGCCCAGACTGGTTTCCGATACCGCTTTTAGTACATTAAGATACTTCTCTGATGCCTTTCCGGCATATAATGAATTATTTTTATCACTCATATTTTTGACATGATAATAAGATATAAAACTTTTTTATTAGGTGACTTTTGCAAACATATTCATAATTAAGCTAAATAAAAAATCTATCAAAACTTAATTATAATTAAACTAAAAACTACAAATCATTTATTTTGATAATAAAAAAATCTATACAACTTCATTTTATTACATTTTCAATACCCGGAAAATTACATTTCCGCACTTGTAGGGAGATAAAAAAAGAGAAAGAATGGAAGAAAAATATTTATATAAATCATTATTTTTAAATGAAACTTGTATTTTTCTGTTTTGAAAGCATTTTGGGAAGATCAGTTTCTTATTAATTCATCAATCTTTGATTTAAAACTATACAAAAGTATAGTCATATTAAGTTTTTATTAAATTATTTTTACCCCAAGTCACAATCATAAAAACTAAACTAAGAAAACTATATAAAAATGAAAGAAATCAAAACACATTAAAAAATACAACAACCCATGCAGTAAAGTGAGTGATTTTTATAAAAAAATATAAAAAGACCACCAACTCTGCAGCTGCCATTATTCCCACCTACTTAGACCCTACTACTTTTCTGTTTATCCGTTGATCACTTTTTATAAAAAGAGGTGATAAGGAAACATGATAATACACTTTAAACCAATTATTGTCTCTGTGATTGAAAAACAGAGGATTTTTCTATTGATTTCTGAACCAAATCTATAGAAGAATTCCCCATTTCTTTCGAAGAAGAACTTAAGTAAATTGAATAACAGACTCTAACTTAAAATGAAACTATATGAGAAAAATTCTACCCATTATCTTATTTTTAATGACTTTTGCACATGCCCGGGGGCAAACCTGTGCACCAGTTCCAGTGCCGTTCTTACAGTCATTCAGTAGTGGAGCACTTCCCACATGCTGGATCAGCCAAAACCCCTCTTCCACTTCTACAAACGCTAATGTTAAGTGGAAATTTTCCGGATCAGCCGGATATGGAGCCACCGGAAACGGAGGGAAACCTGCCGGAACTTTTGCATGGGTTGATGCATCTTCACCTTATGCAGGTGAACACACAGTTGAACTGATAAGCCCTCAGATCAACTTAGCGGGGTTAACCAATCCTTATATCAAATTTGAATGGTTTAAAGATCATTTAACCGGACTCAACGGTACAGTACCTGCTGCCGACAACAATCAGCTAAAACTTGCTGTAAATAACGGCTCCGGATGGATACAGGTCTGGTCTGGTGATACCAATTCTCCTGAATGGAGAACAGTTGGTGTTCCTCTGGCAGCAAGCTATGTGGGTGCAACCATTCAATTAAAATTTACCGTTGATAAGGATGTAGCAGGAAATGGTGATTTTTATGATGATGTATTATTAGATGAAGTTCAGGTAATACAAGCTCCTACATGTTTTGAACCTGTTACTCTGCCTGTATCTAATATTGCACCTAATTCTGCAACACTGAACTGGGCTGCTCCCCTTGCTCCTGCACCTGCTCCGGCCAATGGCTATGAATATTATTACAGTACAAACAGTACTCCTCCTGCAGCTGCAACACCAGGCACACCCAATCCCGGAACAAGTGCTAACATCAGCTCTCTGACTTCGGGTGCTACCTATTACTGGTGGATAAGATCTGTCTGTTCTGCAACGGATAAATCACCATGGGTTGCAGGCGCTCCTTTTACTCCAGGGCAGATTGGAGGAGGTACGGCTACTCATGCTTTTTTACCTGTATATTCCTGTTCAGGATTTAATTATTCCCAACAGATTTATTTGGCTTCAGAGATTGGAGCCGCAGTAGGAACCAATAATTATATAACAGCCATCAGGTTTTTTGTTTCCACAACTGCAGCAACCCAAGCTAATTACAATCAATGGGTAGTGTATATGGGGAATACTTCACAAACAGATTTTGCAACCACTTCAAGCTGGATCTCTACCCCATCTTTAACACAGGTATATTCTGGCACTTTACCGGCAATGGTAGCTGGGACATGGGTTGAAATTCCTCTAAGCACACCATTCTTATGGGATGGTGTAAGCAATGTAGTGATAGGTGTTGATGAAAATTCAACAGGAACATCATGTACCGCCAACTGGGGAAGTTATTCTGCAGGAAATAACCGTGGGATGATTTATTACAATTCAACGACCAATCCGGATCCGGCAAATCTTCCAACTGCAACAAGCAGATATGCTGTATTACCGAGGTTACAATTGACAGGAACAACGTTACCAAGTTGTACCAACAATCCTCCAGCCAATATTGCAGTAAATAATATTACAGCAACTTCAGCCAATGTTACCTGGACTGCCACAGCCAATGCCACGTATGTTGTAAGATACAGAATACCTCCTTCCCTTACGTGGCAAACAATCAATGTAACAACTCCTTTTACTAATAGTGTAACGCTTACCTCTTTAACTGAACAGACCCAATACGAGGTAGAGATTGCAACCATTTGTGGAACGCAAGGGACATTTTCTGCTCCTGTAGGTTTTACAACACCTGCACTGACTTACTGTAATGGAGCAACGGCAACAGTTACGAACGGTTATATCAACAATATCACCATGATTGGTACGAATGTACCTTTAACCAGTAATAACTCAGGGCCAACAACATATACGGATTATTCTACAGATCCTACAAAGACCATTACACTCCTGAGAAATTCAGTTAACAATACACTGTCTGTAGGAAGGTCAATTATATCAGGAACTTATTCTACCAATGCATGGATAGATTTTAACGGGGATGGTATTTTTGATAATAATCCGGCAACGAGTCCCGGAGGAGAAAGAATCATGAATCTTGGCTATTCAAGCACCACTCCCGTTACTGCTACATTTGATGTTCCTGCCAATGCCTATCTGGGAACAAGTAAAGTAAAAATGCGTGTTATTGTATATTCTCTTACTCCAGCCAATGCCTGCGGACCTTTCACCAGCAATGGAGAAGTGGAAGATTATTATGTAAAATTTATAGATTTACAGCCTTGTACTACAGCTGCTCCTACTACTATTGCGGTGAATAACCTTACTCATAATTCTGCCTATGTATCATGGATTCCTACTGCTAATGCTACTTATATTATCAGATGGAGACAAGGAAGTACAGGAGCATGGCTTCCATCTGCAACAGGACAGACACTTCCGGCAGGACAAAGCTTTTATACCATAACAGGACTCACCGAGCAAACCGGATATCTGGTGCAAATTGCAACCATCTGTAATGGAAACCAGGGAGTTTTTTCTCCAAGCGTAAGTTTTACAACTCCACCGTTAACGTATTGTAGTATGACCGGAACAGGAATTAACGATTACATTTCAAATGTGAAAGTTACCCCTGTCAACTTCCCGGTAATGGATAACCCATCAGTTCAAACAAATTATATCAGTTACACATCTGCTGCTACCCTTATTAATCTTGAAATCGGTTCTCAGGGAAATCAACTGTCAGTTTCTAAAGAATGGGCAGGAACTCAATATGCCGATGCTGTCAATGCATGGATCGATTGGAACAGAGATGGAGTTTTCACAGATGCTGAGAAAATAATGACGTCTGCTGCCAGCACCACCACTCCAATAACAGCAACTTTTGATGTTCCTTCAACAGGAGTTTATACAGGATCTTTAACAACAACGATGAGAGTGGTAATGAAACGAACCAGTGCTCCTGTAATGTGTGCAGATGCAGCCAATGGTGAAGTAGAAGATTATGCGGTAAGATTAAGACCATGCAGTAATGCAACACCCGGAAATCCCGTATTCACCAATATTACCCATAACTCTGTAAATATCAACTGGACAACTGCTACTAATAATAATGCTTTTATTTTAGAATACAGACCTGTTACAAACCCTGTTTCTGCATGGGTTCTTTTAAACCTTTCTGTTTTAGGAGGGAATCCACCTGTAACAATCAACGCTTTAACTCCTGCTACGACTTATGAGGTAAGAATTGCAGCGGTTTGTGGCGGTACAGGAATCGGAGTTTACACGCCTATTAAAACATTTACAACGAGATGTGATCCTACTCCACCATTTGTAACGATAAGTAATGTAACGTCAAACTCAGCTTTGATCACCTGGAATCCGGTTGTTCCAAGTGCCTCTTATATTTTAAGATGGCGTGAAGTAGGTACCGGCCCATGGAATACACCAACGATCCCTCAACCACCTGCAAATTCATACACGATTCAAAATCTTGATTCATTTAAAACGTATGAAGTACAGGTTGCCAATATCTGTAATGGAGAAACAACAGCCAATCCGTGGTCCAATCCAAAAGTATTTACCACAGAAAGAATATGTGAAATTCCTCCTCCGGGGCTTATGATCACTCAGATTATGCCAACAACGGCAGAGGTTGTATGGGATCCTTTTCCGGGAGCCACTTATATACTGAAGTACAGAAAAGTAGGTATTCCGAGCTGGACAGAGGTTGTAGTTCCTACAAATACTTACACCATTACGGGTTTGCTGGAGCTCACTAAATACGAAATGCAGGTAGCCAATATCTGTAACGGAGTACCGGGAAATTTTACAAAACTGTATTATTTTACAACTCCGACCGTCATCTACTGCCCGATGTCAGCAGCCAATTCTACAACAGAATTTATTTCAAAGGTTACTGTAAAACCAAATGGCAATAAGGAAATGATTAATGAATCTCTTGCCTCTACGTATTCAAATTTCACAGGAAATCCTTTAAAGTTTATTGATTTAATTCAAGGATCAAAAGGTAATCAGATTACCATTGATAAAACTTTAAGTTCAGGAACTAACGCTGGTGTTGCAGTCTGGATCGATTTCAACAGAAACGGAGAATTTGACATCAATGAAAGAATTCTGGCAGACGGACCTAATGGAACTCCAACAGCAAGTACAACGTTCTCTGTTCCTGACAATGCCTTCATAAGTATGACAGATTATAAATATGTTGTGATGAGAGTCGCTTTACAGAAGGATGGTATTCCTGTGAACTGTACGAATTTCAAAGAAGGTGAGGTGGAAGATTATACGGTCAGAATATCTAAACAACCTGTACAAAACTCTCTAAATCAGGCAGATATCCACATTTATCCCAACCCGGTAAGTTCAGTATTGTATGTAAAAAACATAAGTTTCAAAGCTCAATATAAAATTTACAGTGCTGCCGGAAGATTGATATCAAGTGGAATCATTCTGAACAATGCTATTGATGTGAGCAATCTTATCCACGGGATGTATATGATCGAGATAGAAGATGGAGGAATAACCGTTCAGAAGAAGTTTATTAAAGAATCATAATCTCTTTTGTCAATGAAATTTCAATTTTTAGAATCAAAATTCTGTAATTCATGAAAAACATTATATTTAGTTTATTATTTATCCTAATGAGCATTCCTATTTCGGCTCAAAGGGATACAGACCATTGGTTTGCACCTTATTACGCCTCCACAAGTTATACGCAGGCATTATATCTGTCTACCGACTCTGCCACCCCTTTTGTTGTTACAATTAATAATAACAATACTCCGATTGGCACTGTCACAATCAGCAAAAATGCTCCGCAAACCTTTGTTGTACCCATATCTGCTATCGCCGCCAATGTTACATCAGACGCTTATAGTGTTATCACTAAAGGGTTACATGTACAAGGGACAAAGCCATTCTACTGTTCATTAAGAATAGTAAGCAATACTACACACGCCGAAATTATAACCAGTAAAGGGAAAGCCGGGATTGGTAAAGAGTTTTACGTGGCTGGAACTCCTACAACCTCATCACTTACCGGATATAATTTCACAGCAGGAATACTGGCTACTGAAAACAATACTGTAGTAACTGCTACATGGAGTGGAAACGTGACGTTCTTTGGAGCAGCACCAGCTACCAATACACAGACTATTACTCTTAATAAAGGACAGTCTTTTATTTTTGCAGGAGGTCCTGGAACGGGAGGTCAAAACCAGTCTGCTTTTATTGGAGCCAAAATTGTTTCCGACAAACCCATTACGCTTACCAATGGAAATGTCAATGGAAATTTTGGAAATAATACAAGTTCCGGATCTGATGCCATCCTTGATCAATCTGTACCAACAGAAAGGCTTGGAAGTACTTTTGCTATGGTAAGAACCAGATCTTCCTCTGATGATCTGGAAGGAGGTATCATTATTGGAACGGAAGACCATACCCAGATATTCATTAATGGTTCTACTACACCTATCGCAACGATCAACAGTGGTGATTTTTACAGGATCACAGGAAACAATTATGTTCAGCAGGGAAATTCCGGACATTTTAATATGTTTATAACGACTTCAAAAAATGTTTATCTGTATCAACTGGTTTCAGTAAATAACAGCAGTGCTACCTGTGGTTACAACTACATCCCACCATTAAACTGTTTTTTACCCAGAAAAATTGATGAAATCGGAAAGATCAATGAAATGCCAACCGGCACAGGTACCACAAGTACTGTTCCGAACGGAACTGTAGTAAAACTGAATATTTTAACTGAAGCTGGAGCCAATGTAACCGTAAACGGAGTTCCGCCACTCGCTTCAGAAGGTCCTTTTCCCTTAACAGGTAATAACAGCTGGGTAACGTATGCCATCCCTTCTATCACCGGAAATGTAACAGTTATTTCGGATAAAGCTGTAACTGCAGGGATTAATGGAGGATACAGCACGTCTGGATATGGAGGATATTTTGCAGGGTTCTCTTCTATTCCATTAATTGCAAAACAGACAGGAGAATGTATTCCTGGTATTGTTTTGGAAGTGGATGACAGCTATGATAGCTATCAGTGGTATTTGAATGGCAATCCTATTACAGGAGCCAATGCAAATACTTACACCCCTCTGGTTTCCGGAAATTATACCGTAAAAATAGCAGTAGGATCTTGTACTCCGGCCATCACCCCGGTTTACAAAGTGTTTACATGTCTTGAAGAGTCTACTAAAGCAATGACTGTCTGCGAAGGCTATCAGGCTATAGTCCCTCAGTTTACCAATTCAACTCAAAGTTATGTTCCGAGTACAGTAACTATTATTACACCTCCGGCAAACGGTACCGCAACCATTGATCCGGCGGGAGTAATTACTTATGTTCCTAATTTCGGCTATATGGGTACAGACACTATTGTTTATAAGTTTTGTGGAAACAATCCTGATTTTACAGATTGTGAACAGGTAACCTTAACCTTAACGGTTTCTGAAAGCCCTATCGTTAAAGATGCTGCTCTAAGATCTTGTTTTGAACCATCTAATCCTGTACTGGGTTTATTCAACTTAACCTCAGCAGGAGTAAACGTACAACCTGGAACTATTAAACAATATTATCCTTCTCCTGCTGATGCCCATAACGGAACCAATGAAATTCTGACTCCAGCTAATTATACAGCACCAGACGGAGTGGTTTACGTTAAGGTAAGCAATGCCAACGGATGTTACAGAATTGCCGAAGTAACGCTTACCGTTATCCCTCCTACCTATTCAGAGGTACTAAAGGATAAAATTATCTGTATGGAAAATACCACCACACTGGATGCCGGCCCCGGATATACTTCTTATCTATGGAGTACGGGAGCAACAACACCATCCATCAGCAATGTGGGAGTGGGAACTTATTGGGTAGATCTGAAAACGAGAGAATGTACCACAAGACAAACCGTAAAGGTTTATCCATCAGAAAATCCTGTAATTTCAGATATTAACATCAGCAATAATACGGTTACCCTGACTGCCATTGGAGGAACAACACCTTATCAGTATTCGATGGATAATATCAACTGGCAGAATGAAAATGTATTTACCAATGTTCCGCGTGGCAGCAATACTTTTTATGTAAAAGATGCTTATAACTGTACTCCTGTAGAGGTAGAAATTACAGTTCCCAATCTTATTAATATCATTACGCCTAATGGTGATGGAATAAATGATGTACTGGATTATTCTGCTTTGGCCGGGAAACCTAATTTCACATTCAGTATTTATGACCGATATGGAAGCAAGATCCACGAAGGAAGCAAATTAAACGGATATCAATGGGATGGCAGCATTGGCGGCAAGAAAGTATCTACCGGCAACTACTGGTTTGATATGGGCTGGAATGAGACCAACAGAAAACAGACTCCGATAAAATACACAGGATGGATTATGGTAAAAAACAGAAATTAATTAAACATTTAAATATCAATTTTAATTATGAAAAAGCTATTATATATATTTCTCGTGTTCTTTTCAGGTATGCTCATCGCACAGAAAAACACCCATGTAAAGTTTGCTGTTTACAATAACACCATCGGAACTGCCAGTATGTTTGATCTTTATAAGGACAGTATTGAAAAGGTACACGTTTTTAAAACCAAAGCCAGTTTACCTCCTCATTTAAAGAAGTTTGACTATCTGGCTGATAACGGCCTAATAGAAATAAAGTTTAAAAAAAATGCCGGCTATCCAGATAGTTTATCTCTGGAAATGTTGAATGAGCAGAACAATCTGCCCAAAGACAGACCTGTATTTATTGAAGGATATCAGTTTAATGATACCACTACCTTAGTTTATAATGAAATGATTGACAACATTGAACTTATAGATTCCAACGGACAGAAAAACATCCATATTTCAACTATAAGAAATTAATTACTGATATCAATCGGAAGTTAATTTAAAAGCAGAGACTATTTCGAAATGAAATAGTCTCTGTTGCTTTTCACAATATTCTTAATCTTTATTTCAATAGTTTTGAAAACCATATATAAATGTCCATATCACCGGGGATATTCAGTTTTCCTTAGATTGTATTTCTTGGTCTGCACAGTTCTTACTGAGGTGTGCGTATATTCAGCAATATCTTAATTACAATATGAATACTATCCTTCTACCACACCACTGAAACCACCTACGTATCACATACACAACATAGCAAAAGCGCAAACAAAAACCATTTAAATTACAGAATTACCAATTACTTTTGTCCGAAAATTATTCTATGCTTTTATATAAAGTAGAAAATTGATCAAAGTTTAAAAGATAGCCCATTATAAAATCTTATCACATAACCCCTAAAAACCCCATACATAATATGAAAAATTTATTGTCGGTTTAGGTTATTGATGCTTCCGGAAAAACAGTTAAAACGATTGAACAGTCTTCATCTCAGTTGTATCTGAATGATTTAAAAACGGGATTATATCTTGTTACTTTAAAAATGATAAACGGAATTACAAAAACGATTAAAACAATTAAGAAATAGCACTTTTTTCAGAATCAGAAAATAGTTTTTAATATTTAGGATATCTTCTGCCTGCAGGTTTGTGTTATTTTCTGCAGGTATTTTTAAACGAAACGTTCAAAACATATTTTACTTGCACAGAGGCTATTTCATTAATGAGATAGCTTCTGTTTTTTATGACTATTTAAAGGTTTATTTCAGCAATTTGGAAAACCATACATAGATATCCATATCACCGGGAATATTCAGTTTTTTCCTTAGATTATATTTTTTGGTCTGTACGGTTCTCACTGAAGTAAAAGTATATTCAGCAATTTCTTTGGTAGAAAAATTCAGATAGATGTAGGCACAGAATCTTATTTCTGATATTTTTAAAGGAAAAACTTTCAGCAATTCTTCTGAAAAGTGCGGATAATACTCATTGAAACGGGTTAAAAATTCAGGATTATTTTCTTTGGCAAGCTGTATAAGTTCTTTAAAAGCACTTTCATCTACAGATGGCTGATGAGGGATATCAATTTTATCCAGATTTTTACTTTTGTGCTTTCTATAATAATACAGGAAAAGAAATATAAAAAGAAGACATGCGGCAATACTCAACGACAGGATGAAGAAAAGTTTTTTTGTTTCCTTCTTTCTATTGCTATTTTCCAATTCATTCTGTTTATCTACAGCATCATTCAATGTTTGTTTTTGTCTGCTGTTTGAAGACTCTATATCCAACAGCCAATTCGCATAATAAGCGATACTGTCTTTCTGTCCTGTGCTTTCATACAGGTTCTTCAACTCCATTGCGACCGACTTTTGATAATTCTCGCTTTTATAATAATTATCAGCAATATTTTTACAGATCCATAAATGATGCTGGGCTTCAGGAATTTTATTAAGAGATTTAAAGTACCTGGAAGCATAATACGAGGTAATGTATTGTATCCCTATTTCATTGATCTTTTTCCCATTCTGGATGGCTTCCTCAATATATATTCTTGCGGAATCAGGTTTGTTGAGCTCAAGATACATTCCGCCAAGATACGGTGAGGTTTTATAACTGTTGCTCAATCTGTTCTTGTCTATCCTATAGAGATTATTTTTGTTTTCTCTGTAAATTTTAGAATACTTATATGCTGTTTTATAATGTTTTAGTGCTAATTCTTTTTTATTAATTTCATTGTATATTCCTGCGTACTGCCAGTTAATCAGATAAATAAAATAAGCATTATCGGTTTCGTTCACCTTATCATATATTTCGTCCAATTGTTTCAGAGAAGTCATTCTTTCTCCTAATTTCTGGTATAGCAGTGACCTTTGAAGATGGAGATAAAATATAACCTCAAAATCTGTATCTGAATTGATAAGGTTTTCTTTTTCCACTTTATCAGTATAATAAAAAGACCTTTTCATATCACTGTTCCGGTTGTAGATATTGGCAATTTTAAGATACCCTAATGCAACACAATCATTATAAGAATTTTTCTTACACACCTTAATAAGACTGTCAATCTTCTCAATTTCCTTTGATCCGGCAGTAGAAAATTCGATATCAAACAGCACATTCTTTAATTCTTCTTCTGTATGCTGTGAATAGAAAAAGGAAGAAATAAAAAAGAATAAAACAGTCAGTTTTTTCATCATAATATGATCAGAATTAAAATACAATATTATACTACACTATTACTATATAATAAAAAATACATACGTATTACATACACAATGTATGAAAATCTCAAAATATCATTGTTTGTAATACAAAATTAGCAATTACTTTTGAATACCCGAATATTATATTCATTCTTCGCAATACCACTATTTAAATACCTAATTTTTAAAATGAGAAAAACTCTATTATCATTATTTTTGATATCAGGCTTCTGTCTTTCCAATGCCCAAAGATGGGAAACCTCTTCACAAAAAGTGTCTGAGATCAGAAGAGAGGTAAAAATCAAGTATGCTTACAAAACTGATATTAATGCGTTAATACAGTTATTAAAAAACGCTGAGGAGACCGGCGCCAATGCAAGAGCAGTAACGATTCAATTACCAACGGCAGAAGGAACCATAGAAAAGTTTGCGGTGTACAGCAATCCTGTGATGGAAAAATCCTTGGCTGAAAAATATGGATTAGGATCTTATGTAGGAGTGGGAATTGATGACCCCTCCAAATATGTAAGATTCAGTACATCCCCTACAGAAATACAGTCAATGATTATTAAAGACGGTATCTTCCAGTTTATAGAACCTGTCACAACAGATAAAAAAACCTATGGAGTATTCTATAAAACCGAAAGAACAGAGTCTGAGCATGGCTTTAGCTGCAGTATGGAAGGCAAAAAGGAACTGGACATCAAATCTTTAAAAAATTCCGGAAAAAATAAACTTGCCGGAATCAATATTACCGGAAGACCTGCCGCATCTATGTACAGAACCTATAGACTTGCCTTGTCTGCAACGGGTGAATATACTACTCATTTCGGAGGGATGGCAGGAGCTGTTGCCCAGATGAATGCTACTATGACTCGTGTCAATGGTGTTTTTGAAAAAGAATTCGCAATCCATCTTACCATACAGAATTTCCCCAATATCATCTATGCCAATCCGGCCAATGATCCATACACCAATGATTTGAACGGGCAGCTTCAACAAACCTTAACTGCTCAGGTAGGCAATGCCAATTATGATATAGGACATGTCTTTAATGCCGCCGGAGGAAATGGAAATGCAGGATGCATAGGATGTATATGTACCAACCCTACCGCAGCAGAACCGTTAGGTAAAGGTTCTGCGTTTACACAAAATCAGAATCCTGTGGGAGACACCTTTGATATTGATTATGTAGCTCATGAAATGGGACATCAGCTTGGAGGTAATCATACATTTTCTACAGTTACTGAAAGCTCAGATGTCAATATAGAACCGGGAGGAGGAACAACCATTATGGCCTATGCAGGGATCACAGCCAATAATGTTCAGATGAACAGTGATGCCTATTTCCACTATTCGTCCATCAATCAAATCCTTAACAACCTTGAAGGTAAAGTTGGGTGCGGCGTAGCTGAAAATATTGCCAATAATGCACCAGCTATTACCCCGCTGATTTCCTATACTATTCCCAAAGGTACAGCCTATTACCTGGATGCCAATGCAGTAGACGCCAACGGGGATCAGTTTACCTATAACTGGGAACAGTATGACAGCGTAGGCTCTACAAGCTCAATCTCAGGAGACAGCGGCTGGGGATTCAATCCTGAAGGTTCACTTACCCGTTCTTTTCCTGCAGTGGCTTCGGGAAGAAGATATTTCCCTAGCCTGCCTGTTGTAATGAGTGGTAAACTGACGAACAAAGACACATGGGAAACAGTTTCATACATTCCCAGAGTATTACATTACGCGGTAACAGTACGTGATAATAACCCGAACAGACCTTTAACGATTTCTGCAGAAAATACAGTAACCGTTGGAAATGACGGACCTTTCAAATTCAAAGGATTAACTCCTTCTACTACGTTGTATAATAATGCTTCCAATACCATTTCCTGGGATGTTGCCAATACCAACCTTGCTCCCTATAATGCTGCCAATGTAAAGATTGAATATACAACCGATCTGGTTAACGGATCAGCATGGACAGAACTGGTGGCTTCAACGCCTAATGACGGAAGTTTTGAAATACAGATGCCTGCTGCGCTTCAGGGAAATATTAAACTGCGAATTTCAGCAGTAGGAAATATATTTTATGCCGTTTCTCCTACAGTGACCGTAGGAAATGCTCCCGCTTCTTTAAATAATCCACCAACGGGACTTACCGCGTTCGATAATGATATATTAAAAACCTCAGCAACTGTTTCATGGAACCATGTACCGGGAGCAACCTATTCCGTGAATTACAGGAAAGCAGGAACAGCAAACTGGTCCAATGCTGCCAGCCCGGTTAGTTCTGTGCTATTAAATAATCTTGAAGATGAAACCTCTTATGAAGTTCGTGTAGCCACTGTGATTAATAATGTTCCCGGAGCATTTTCTCCTGCATATAATTTTAAAACAAAAGGATTGCGCACCGGATATGATTACTGCCTGATGACTACAGGAGGAAACACTACAATCAGTCCGTATTTCAGTGGAATATTAAGAGTGACTTTAGCCAATGTGGATTTAGCTGGAAATGGGACAACCGTTCAGCACGCTTATAAAGATTATTCGGAAGACCCTGCCAAACTGATTCAGCTTACTCAGGGTGCGCAATATAATATGAACTATATTGTGTATGCTAACCGTGCTGGAGGAAACTATCAGGATTGGGTACAGGCATGGATTGATTACAACAGAAACGGAGTATTTGAAGCTTCAGAAAGAATTGGGATTAACGGCGCAGCTCCGGATGCCAATAAAAGACATCAGGGAAGTTTTGCATTTGCAGTTCCGGCCAATGCTTACAATGGTGACAAAACATTAAGAATGAGAGTAGCCAGCGGATTTTTCAATGCTTCAGCTGATGCATGTGCAAGTCCTTTCGTAGATGCCAATGGTGATCTTTTCTCCCGTGGTTCGGTATGGGATTTTTCTGTAAAGATCAATGCAGCACTAGGAGTTAAGGAGTCCGTTCAGTCATCTTCTGATCTTGAAATCTACCCTAATCCTGCGGATACATTTGTAGAGGTAAAAAATCTGAAAGGTAAAGCTGATTACAAAATTTACAGTGCAGACGGAAGACTTGTTCAGGAAGGAAAACCGGACGGAAAAAGAATCAGTGTTGCCTCATTGATCAAAGGAGTGTATGTGATCACGATAAAAGATGATAAGGCGACTTATCATACAAAACTAATCAAGAAATAGTTGTAATAATTAGTGTACCGTGTACCTGTAGGTTATACGTGATGCCTGCAGGTACTTTTCTAAGTCAATTAAAAAAATAAACCCAGTCATTAACTCATAGTAAATCAAAATCTCTAACAAAGTAAATAAACTAACATTTTCATTTTAAACACCTTTTAATGCAGTACCTGCAGTATAGATTGGGTTTCCTGCAGGTACTTTTAAAAGGTTTAATAATTAAAAAACGGATAAAGAAAAATATTTAGCTCTATATTGATAAAAAAACATTTTTAATCATCGTTTGTGTTGTGTACCTGCATGATAAGTGGTTTTCTGCAGGTACCTTTTTTAAATAACTCTCAAAAAAATACTCTATGATAAAAAAACTACTCTTTCTTATATGTACTGGTTTTTCAGTGTTATCATTCTGCCAGTCTGATGAGGTTCTGTTTATAGGAAACAGCGTCACCTATTTTAATGACATGCCTGAAATTTTTAAAAATATAGCGGCTTCAAAAGGGAAAAATCTATCTGTAACAACACATACTCCCGGAGGAACCGGATTTGTGAATCATGTAGATGATGCTTCATTGTATCAAAAGATAAGATCTAAAAACTATAAATACGTGATCATGCAGCCCGGAACTGCGGAATCTGCAGGTCATTCTTACCCTGTTTCTGTAACCGCTGAACGCGGCCGTAAAATCAGGGATTCTATTCGTAAATACAGTCCTTGTTCTAAGATTTTTCTGTATGAAATTCCCTATGGAGTCCCATCTGCCAATGAATACAACACCTATTTTGCTTTTCAGCAGAAAATTAAGGATTCCATTACAAAGATGTCTAACCTGATGCAGGTGGAAATGGTTCCTGCCGGAGAATCTGCAAGACATTACTACAATTCTTCCCAGGATCTGGCTCTTCACGGATCTTATAACGATATTCATCCTGGACCTAAAGGAAGTTATCTTGTGGCAGCCACTATGTATTCTGCAATTTTTCAGGATCATGTATTTCCATCCACTTTTTATAACGGAATGCCTCAAAACACAGCCGAAAACTTTCAGAATATTGCAGATCTTGTTTTTTTTAATAATCCGCCACAATGGAATAGTAATACGTTTCACCTTCATTCGGATTTTATAGCAGGAATTAACGGAACAACTGTAAATTTCACTAATCATTCCGCCAATTACACATCTGTATTATGGAACTTTGGCGATGGCATCACCGATTCTTCATTGAATCCTGTTCATCAATATACTGCCCCGGGAACTTATACAGTCTCACTTACGGTCAGCAAAAACTCCTGTGCAGAAACTTTCAGCAAAACAATTACTATTGGGTCTTTAGGAATTATGGATATTGGCAGACAGCCTGAACTTATATTTTATCCTAATCCTGTAAAAGATATCTGTTACCTCAAAAGTAAAGAGGAAATAAAGGATATTATCGTTTATGATATGGCTCAAAGGAAGCTTTTTGAGAGGAAAAATCTTCACACTCGTGATATAAAATTAGATTTTTCACCTTACAGTACAGGAGCTTATATGATCCATATTCTTTGCGAAAATGATCATAAAGAAAGTATTAAGATTATGGTTAAATGATTTAATAACGACAAAAAGAGAACCCAGGAGTTCTCTTTTTTATTGTATCATGATATGATCAGATGACCAAGACTATCCTGTAACAACCTCTTCATTTAAGTTTCAATAAATAGTATTTAGTCTCTGTATCTTCAAAATATAAAAGGAAAAGTACTGTTTATTAGTACTTTTCCTTTTATATGGGATGTATGGACTACAATAATTTAATATATATTTTATAACCCATAAGCTTCTATCCACTTTTGTTTTACCTGTTCTGTAATCAGATTGTATTCTTTATCTACTCCATTGGAAAGAGGATCTAGTGGTGTACGAAGTGGTCTTTTCCCTTTTTCTGTATTGACCAGCTTAAGGGCTCCATCTGCAATGATTTGTGGATCCGGAGCTGATTCCATAAAGAGTTTACCAAATACGGTCTGAATTTTCTGACTGATATCTGCCACAGCAGTACCATAAGATTCCTGAATGCTCTCGCGATCTCCATTAACATGCGCCTTACCGATAATTTCCGTCATGAACCCTCCCGGCTCAAGCAGTACTGATTCTATTCCCTGCCCTATCAGCTCTTCATACGAACCTTCTATAAGACCTTCCAACGCAAATTTTGTAGAATTATAAGCAGACTGTAATGGAAGTGAAATTCGCCCTACCTGACTGGAAATGGTGATGATAAGACCATCTTTTGCAGCTCTCATAATAGGTAGAATTTCATTATTCACTCTCAATGTTCCCCAAACATTTACATCAAAGAGCTTCTGGATTTGTGGTATTGAATAAGATTCAAGAACTCCTGCTCCATATATTCCTGCATTATTAATCAAAACATCAATTCTACCATACTTTTCATGTACTAAAGCAACAGTTTTTTTACAGACTGATCATCTGTGATATCCATATCTACTACTTCTGTATTCTCCAGCTTATTCAGATTTTTTGCGTGTTCAGCATTGCTTCCAGTAGTATTTCGCATCGTGGCTATGACGATATGCCCTTCTTTGTTAAATGTTTTTACCATTAATGCACCAAAACCGGTACTTGAACCTGTAATTAAGATTACTTTTTTCATTCTTTTTGTTCGTCTCTTTTTAATTATTGACTCTTTTTAACTCAGAAGAATACCGGCCGGAATTCTTTTCATTATTACAATATTTCCTTCAGACTGTTTATTCTGTTTCAGAAGAAAATACCTTAAATATGATGTTGCAATTTAGCATATATTTACTTTCCTTTGTATAGTGCTTTCCCAAAGGAAAGTGAAATAATTTATAAGCGTATGTCTGTAAAAAAAATTAAATCAAGCTGCCTGGAAACGATCAAGCCTGTACGAGACGCTTTGGACGTTTTAAGTGGCAAATGGAAGCTGGCAATCATTGTATCTGTATCTGTAGGCAATGATCGCTTTACTGATATACAGGACAGTATACCAGGTATTACTCCAAAGGTTCTGGCTAAGGAACTCAAAGAACTTGAACAGCATCAGCTTATCAAAAGAACAGTTATTGATGATTATCCGGTTAAAATCATTTATCAGCCTCAACCTTATTCTTCAACTTTAAATCCTATCATCTTTGCTCTTAAAGATTGGGGAATTAATCATAAAAGAAAACTTTTTGAAGAAGGATTTACAATGAATGAAATAGGAGAAATTCCCCAATGTCTTCCTGAAGAAGGATAATAAACAACTGATTTAGTTGATATTAAAACAATGCAATATAAAAAAGCATAAAAAATTTGTTTTTATGACCAATCGGTCATATATTTGCATCATTATTTACTATTATTATGGCAAAAGGGGAGGAAACCAGACAGTTCATTATAGAAAAAGCAGCACCTATTTTTAATACAAAAGGGATTGCAGCTACTTCTATGAGTGATATTATGGAGGCCACCAAGTTGTCTAAAGGCAGTATGTACGTTCATTTTGAAAATAAAGAAGTACTTGCCTGTGCTGCTGTTGAGCATAATATGCAAATGCTGACTGATCAACTTCAAAAAACTTTAAGCAGATTTAAAACTTCCAGGGAACAGTTATTCGCCTATATTGATTTTTTTAGTGATCCCAACCATCCACCTGTAGTTGGCGGGTGTCCCCTGCTAAACTTTGGAACAGAAGCTGATGATACCAATCCAGTCGTTAAAGGAAAGGTAAACAATGGAATAAAACAGGGAGAAAAATTAATTTCCGGTATTATAGAAAAAGGAATTTCCAATAAAGAATTCAGAGCGGAATGGGATGCGGAAGGTTTTGCAACAGTTTTGTTTGCCATGCTTGAAGGTGGACACTTAATGTCAAGAATGGCTGGTAATAACGATAAAATGATAACTATCGTCAAAAATCTTAAAAAAATTATTGAAGAAAATACGGTGTAATTTTTTTTATTCAAAATATGACCGATCGGTCATTTACATGTGAAATAATTCTTTTAAAAAATATAATCATAACAATTTAAAAAACAGAACAATGTCAAAAACAGTTTTAATTACAGGTGCATCAAAAGGTTTCGGAAAAGCATGGGCAGAAGCCTTTTTAGCCAAAGGATACAATGTGGCTGCAACAGCCAGAAATGTAGAAACGCTTGATGATTTAAAAGAAAAATATGGAGATTCCGTATTGCCTTTAACCTTAGATGTAGATAAAAGAGAGGAATCATTATCAGTAGTTCAGAAAGTACACCAACACTTCGGCAGCATTGATATTCTGATTAATAATGCAGGATATGCACTAACAGGTGCGGTGGAAGAAACCAACGAACAGGAAGCAAGAGCACAGTTTGAAACAAATTTCTTTGGAACTTTATGGCTTACACAGGCGGTGCTTCCCATTATGAGAGATCAGAAAAGTGGTCATATCATTCAGGTTTCTTCTATTTTAGGATTGGCTACTTTACCAACCATGGGACTTTATAATGCATCTAAGTTTGCACTGGAAGGATTAAGCGAAACTTTAGCAACAGAAGTAAAAGGCTTTGGAATTAATGTAACTTTGGTAGAACCTAATGGCTATGCTTCCAATATCTGGCATACAGGAATTAATACACAAAGTAATCCTGTTTACGATGGTGTTAAAAAGGCTTTCTCAGAATCTGAAACTTCTTTTGGTGACGTAGCAGCTACAGCTCCTGCATTGATAAAGTTAGCAGAAACTGAAAATCCTCCATTGCGTTTATTGCTTGGAAAAGTAGCACTTCCTTTCGTAAAACAAAATTACGAACAGCGCTTAAAAGTATGGGAAGAATGGAATGATGTATCTGTAGAAGCTCACGGATAACATCGAAAAAAATGTTTTCACAAAATAAGCTCCGTTTTTATAGAAGAACGGAGCTTATTTTTTTATCCTTTTTGAGATCAATATCTCAGTCACTTTTCTTAGCATTACTTTTCATCTGCTTCATATTGTTTCCTGTTCACCATCTGCAATGTCTGTTTCACTGTAAAATATGACTACTTGAACACATTACTCGTTTCCCAGGCGTATCTCAGGGTATAATTTTGTCTCATCAAAAAGAAAAAACAGATTTAAAATCTAATACAGCAAAGCAATGAAAACAACAATTTCAACAATTCTTTTAGCAGCAACTTTTATCTTAGGTACACCTGCTATTTCTAAGGCGCAAAAAAATGATACTGCTACTCTATTATCAAAAAATGATACCAGTATCCGTCCTTTTCACATCAATATTCCACAATCTCAGCTGGATGATCTTAAAAAACGTATTTCCGAAACCCGCTTCCCGGATAAAGAGACTGTGAAAGATGCTTCTCAGGGAATCCAGCTTGAGCAGTTAAAAGAACTTATCACCTATTGGGGCAACGGATACGACTGGAGAAAAGTAGAAAATAAACTGAATGCGCTTCCCCAATTTGTAACAAAAATTGACGGACTTGATATCCAGTTTATCCATGTACGTTCAAAGGAGCCTAATGCAATGCCTGTGATTCTTACTCATGGCTGGCCTGGTTCTCCGCTGGAGTTTATCAATGCAATAGATCCTTTGACTGATCCTGTAAAATACGGAGGAAAAGCAAGTGATGCTTTTGATGTAATTATACCTGCCATTCCGGGATATGGTTTTTCAGAGATTCCTGCTGAGCTTGGTTGGAACCCTGACCGCGTTGCCCGTGCATGGGATGTACTGATGAAAAGACTCGGCTACAAAAAATATGTTTCTGAAGGTGGTGACCATGGTTCTGTTATTTCTGATGCATTAGCAAAACAGGCTCCTTCAGGTCTTTTGGGAATCCACCTTACCATGCCTGCTACCATTCCTGCCGAACTTGTAAAACCAATCAATGCCGGTGATCCCGCTCCGTCAGGACTTTCTGCCTCAGAAGCAAAAGCATACAATGCAATGAGTACATTCTTTGGAAGAAATGCAGCTTACGGGGGAATGATGGTAACACGTCCACAGACAACAGGATATCTGCTTTCTGATTCTCCAACAGCCTTAGCAGCATTCCTTTACGAAAAAATTGCCGAATGGAGTGAAAGTGATCTTCATCCTGAGAATATCATTGGCCGTGATGCCATCCTCGATGATATTACCCTTTACTGGCTTACCAATACCGGAGCGTCTTCTTCACGTTTCTATTGGGAAAATAACAAGAATAATTTCAGTGCGGAGGCGCAGAAGACCAAAGACATTAAAGTTCCTGTAGCTGTTTCGGTATTTCCTCACGAAATTTATCAGGCTCCGGAAAGCTGGTCGAAGCAAGCTTATCCTACTTTATATTATTACCATAAAGCTTCAAAAGGCGGACATTTTGCAGCCTGGGAACAGCCGCAGATTTTTACAGAAGAGCTTAGAGCCGCTTTCAAAGATTTAAGAAAAAAACTTTAACAATAATAGGATCAATCAACAGAATCGTTTAATCTAAAATAATAAAAATATGGAATTAAATACCATTCAGGAAGTAGAAAATACAACCGTAGTCAATATCAGTAAAGTGCTGTATTCCGGTAATGTCGTTGTAACGGGAGGCCGTAACGGAGAAGCAAAAAGCAGTGATGGCAAACTTAGTATTGAACTAACTTCTCCCGGTTCAAAGGGAAACGGAACCAATCCGGAACAGCTGTTAGCAGCAGGATGGTCGGCATGTTTTATCGGTGCGATGCATTTAGGTGCGGTAAAAATGGGAGTTACCCTTCCTCCGGACTTATCTGTCAATACCTCTGTAGATCTGGCCACCAATGATAATGGATTTTTCCTGCAAGCCCATTTACAGGTACTTTTACCGGGATTTGCAATAGACGAAGCCAGAAAAGTTGTGGAAACAGCCCATGCAACATGTCCTTATTCAAAAGCAACCCGTGGAAATATCAATGTAAAAATAGATGTAGTAGTTTAGTTTTCAGAATGTTTATTGCATTTTGATTAAAACCTTCCCTGTCAAAAGCAAGGAAGGTTTTTTATTGTTTTAAAATCTGTCTATTTAGCTGCTGTAGTGATTTTGTTAAACGCATAAGGCACCACTCCAATCCCCAGGGTCAGTAAAACACCAACGAGATCATTCAGGTGGGGAAAATTGCTTACATCAAAATAATTCCAGATGGCAAAGGTGGTGAGAACACATGCCAGACCTACAGACACCAAACCGCTTATAAATGCAAGAAAACGGCTTACACTCGTATTAGGTTTTGAGGCATTGGGACCTTCACCATTGTCAGCTGTTGCGTCTGCGGCCTTCATTGCCTGCTGACTTTCAGTAGAAGCAGATAAAAAAGCCACTCTTTGTTTTGTTTTTTCTACCTCTATCTGAACATTCGCATCCTTATCCAAAAGGAGATCTTTTAAAGAGACTTTATCTTTTTTAAGTTTAAAAAAGACAAGACAGGTAATTAAAAGGAAGAGCAGAATAGGAGAAATTGCAATCCATTTTTCAGCATCGGTTATAGGAATTGGCTTTGGTACAGTCGGTATCGTGTTAGTCTGCTGTCCATACATCACAACAGATGTAAAGAGTGCGGTCAATAATAAAAGAAAATTCAAAGGTCTCATAGGGGTTAGTTTTGAAGTTGTTATGATTTTTTTAAACTACATCTGAATATACTTTACAGCATACAGTCTATTTATCACAAATTTTGTGATAATATAACAACCTGTCAATTACCCAAATGGGTAATATTATATCAAAAAGAATCACCGTATATAATATCTGAAAAACGACTTATTTTCAGGATATTAAGCACCAATTGATCTTCTATTATTAATTTCCAAAATTGACAAAATGAGGAACATCCGTTGCAAAACTGTTCATTGGTAAAAGATTATTTCTGTTACTGTTAAAATCAAAAACAGAATTATTATCAAAAGGAACACGCGGATAATACATGAAAGAAATCTGAATCCTGTTGAAAACAAGATAGGGATTATTAATTAAAACACCTATTCCGATTTTTGTATTGGCTTTGGTCTTCAATAGTTTATCATCGGGCATTCCCAGCCAACCCACTGCAGTAGTTAAATAAGGGCTGAAATGGAAATTCTTCCAGGTTTTATTGATAAACAATTGAAGCTGATACCTTAACACTATTTTTTTTGTGCCAATATAATCAGAATTATAAACAGGAAATTCATCTGCAGAAGAAAGGTTGATCCTATCTTTATACGAGTAATTATGCTGTGGATTTCCCAAGGCTAATGTTGGAGAAAAGAAATGTCTTGCTTTGGCAAATTTCCAGTCCATAAGGTTGGTGAAATAAGTTCCGTCAAAGCGGAAAGATTCCCTGTTCTGACTGTCTTCATTAAAAAACCTTCCAAACTGTGCTTTCACTGTAAAATATCCCAGTTTTGTAAAACGCCCATAAGATGCTGAAATTCCCACATACGGATTCACTTCTTTATTTCTTGATAATCCTCCGGCAATAACGTTTACAGAATTGCCATAAGCAACATCCTCCGGCAAATCATATTGGAAAATATTCTTCTGAACTGAAAAGTTTCTTTGAATAAACCCAACAGACATCAGAAAACTGTTGTAAGAGCTGAAATATTGATACTGATCAATTCCCGGACTGTCTTTGTACTGATAGTTCTGAAATCTTCCTATGATGGCAATATTGCTGGATACCTTCTCACGGGGATCAGATGAAACCGGAATCTGATAACCTCCCCATAAATCCTGACTGTATACTTTAATCTGAACTTCAGGAAAAGCAGTATCCGTTTCTGTGGGAAGTAAAACCTTTCGCATAAAATATTCAAATGTAAAACCTCCCGCCCATTTCGTTAAAGGAGAGAAAAAGTCTCTTCTGAGGCTGAAATTAATTCTCTCATTTCTCGAAAAGTCCCGTTCTCCAAGAATCTGGGCATTGATATAAGTACCAAAAAGATTATAAGTGGTATAGCTTCCTAAGAGATAATCCTGCTTTTCTTTTGAATCATTTCTGTAAAGGAAATCCAGGGTGTGTCCCAGTCCCAGTACATTCTCTTCAGTAACTCCCAAACCAATTTTACTTCCGGAATAACTGATTCTCGGCTTCAGACTCCAGGAATCCAATACCTTTACGACAACATCTATAGAATCTTTACTGGAAGTGCTGTCGGACACACTGATATTAACTCTGTTGATAAAAGGCATTGTTCTCAACAAACGCTCTGATTCATAGAGCTTTTGTGCGTTATATTCTTCTCCTTCTTCAAAAAGCAAAAAATTATTGATTGTTGATCTTCTGGTACTGGAATGAAGGTGATCCTTTACCCAATCATACCATTTGCCTATTTCCTTACCTTCTTTAGAACTGTATCCAAAAGGGTCAATGGTTTCTATCCTGACATTTCTGATAATTTTTTTGTTATAAGTATTTTGTAAAAGCTTTTCAGTATTGGACTTCACGGAAGTGGAATCCGGCTCTCTACGAAATATAAAACGGTGAATGAATTTAGTAACTTTTCTCTTATCTGAAAATTCTTCTATTTTGTAATACAGCGAATCTTTCTTTTCCTGTGCATTTAAAAAGAAAAAACCACTTAAAAGGAAAATCAGAGTTACAGTCGTTCTAGCCATTAGTCATCAAAATTCAATAAAGTTTCTTGTATCAATTAATACGCCAATAAAGCTTCAATACCTACCACATTTCAGAAATTTTTCTATATAAAGCCCACTTTATTCGATAGTCTCATTTTATAAATAAAAGAGTGTCTGTATTTTATTATAAATTCATGTCAGATTAAGCCTAACATCAGTATTACATTCAGCGTGAAAGAAAACAACAGCAGAATAACCAGTTCTTTCAAAAAAGGGCTTTCTTTCCTGTAAATTTTGCTTACTATTGAAGATAATCCTAAAAATAGTAATCCTGCCAATGTAAAAAAATACTTCTGACTATTAATGCCGGAATAAAATCATTTTCTATCATTTGATTCCAATTTTCATTTGACCCTATCCAAAGTCTTGACATTGCTATTAAGCTTAGAAATCCAATGGTATAAATTACAGTTTTTAAAAGAAAAAAAGTGTTTGTTTTATAGGTGTATTCCATTCAGATTATAAAATAATAAGCTAAAATTATAAAAATTTTCCTTCTATAGCTTAAAAAAGAAATAAATCACTGCCACCCAATCTTTCTGTAACCGTGATTATAAAGAATATTATTTTTTCTATTTCTTTTTTTTAACTCGTTCAAATTCTTTTAAAAAACTCCAGAACCTTAATAAATATAGTAATACTTATTCTTACTTTTAAGAAGATCATTAGTTTTGTTTTTACGGAAAACCATAATGAGATAATCCCATTACAAGTTAATTTTACAAACACCAACCCGCAAATAGCAGAATAATATTTATAAATGTCAAATAAATGACAGCAGAAGAAATAAGAGAAATAGCAATAGACAGTTGCCAAAACTATTATGAATATCTACAGAATAACAATAAAGGCATCCAGGAAGTTGATGTTTTTGATTTAGAATATTTGCCAGGCAGGTATACTGTGATTAAGCTTCGCTTGTCTGCAAAGCTTTTTGATACAGAAGCTGTTTTTTTCAGGAATTTCCGCAATGGTAAAGATTATGATTCCACAGAAATTAAAATTATTGAATACGACAATGATAAAAATATACTTTTAATTAAACCTTCTGACAAAATATCCCCGGATTTCATTGGGCTACAAAGAAATGACCTTAAAGTGGTCTCTGATCTGAAGTTCCTGGTTGAAAGAGTGAAAGACTGGTACGTACATAATGGAAGCAATCTCTCCCTACCTACGAGAACTTCGAAATACTCAGAGGACTTTCAGAATATTGACTTTTTTCCTGAGAAAAATCTTCAGCCTTCCGAAAACCAAAAACAGTCATTAAAAAATATTTTCACGAATCCCTTTTCTTATGTTTGGGGAGCTCCCGGCACAGGGAAAACCCAATTTGTTCTTGCCTATGCAGTGCTCCATTATATCAGAAAAGGGGATACAATTGCCATTTTAGCTCCCACCAATAATGCGATTGAGCAAGTTTTAAAAGGGATCATTAAAATGACTGATAAGGCTGGGATCGACAGAAAAAAAATTATACGCCTGGGAACGCCCTCCAAAAAATTTGCGGAAGAATTTCCCGAAGTCTGTGAAGAAAAAGGGGTTCAAAAAAAGCTGGCTGAAATAGATAAACAAATTGATATTCTGGAACGAATGCTAAATTTTAAAAATCAGCAGCAAGCCATTGACAGATTTATAGACGTAACTCCTGAATTTGATGATTTAATTGAATTTTCTGAGCGTATAAAACGAGATACAGACTCATTGGCTGAGGTGAATATCATATTCAGAAAAAAGGAGATAGAGGTTAAGTTACTTTCTGAAAACAGCATTAAAGAAACTCAACAGCTGGAAAAAAATATTGCTAAAATAAATTCTATTTCCCATAAGATTATCAAAACATTCAGCAGTAAACCAACGCGTGCAGAAAAGGAAGTTTATGAGAGTAGAAAGAGAATTTATGATTTCAATAAAGATCTGGAATATTTGAAATATGAACTCTCTGAAATCAGTGAGAAAAGAACGGTTCAAGAGAGAGATTTAGCTGAGATTCAGAAAAAAGTATCTATAAAAATCACTAATCTGATTAACCAGACCAAATTTCTTCCGGAAGTTCAGTCTGTTCTTTCTAAACTGTCTGTCACAAATATAAAAGAAACTAAAAAAAAGGCAGATACCATACTCCTTCAAAAAAGAGATAAGTTAGAAGTTGACACGCATCTATTTTCAGAATACAAAAATCACAGCCCGGGCGTAATAGAATCTGAATTGGAAAGATATGTTCATTTAAGAGCTAAACTAGCTATTTCCTCTACTGAAGAACGTTTGAAGTCCGTCAATATCATTGGATGCACTTTAGATGGCTATATTGGACGTTATGCAGAATCAAAGTTAAATGTTGAGCATATTTTTCTGGATGAAGCAGGATATGCCAATATTATTAAAGCTTTGACATTGTTTAATCATTCAACGCCCATTTCATTTCTGGGGGATCACAAGCAATTACCTCCGGTTTGTGAAATTAACGACAGCAGTATTGAAAGGGATGGCAAGTTTTATAATATGTTTTTATGGGCTCAGTCAGCCATTTTCCTGGACACTCTTTTTTCGAAATCAAAGGATTTCTCCAGAAATCAGTACCTGGACAATTCGGAATTCAAATCTGAACATATTTCCAAGACTTCTTTAAATGCTACCTATAGGTTCGGAAATAATCTGGCTCAGATTCTGTCTAAATATGTTTATGAAAACAACTTTAGCTCCAATAATCCGGAAGGTGAAACCCAGATACAGTATATTAATGCTAAAAAAAATGAAGGACCAAAATCAAGAGTATCAATGAATGAAGTTTCAGAAATAAGCAAGCTTGTTCATAACCTTAAAAAAAATGGAACGGAGGATTTTGTCATTTTAACCCCGTATAAAAAACAAATAAGATTACTAAACAATTCTTTACCACAAGAAAGAAATGATTTGAAAATCCTCACTGTTCACGGTTCTCAGGGCAGAGAATGGGATACTGTAATTTTAAGTATTGTTGACACCTATGATAAATGGTTTGTTGACACTACTATTCCTGTTTCCAAAGGCCTTAATCTGGTTAATACTGCTGTGAGTAGAGCTAAACGGAATTTAATTGTAGTGTGTGACAAAAATTATTGGGCAGTGCAAAGTGGGCAGCTTGTCACCGAACTTATCAATTGCGGAAAAGAGATAAAAAATTAATATGATCTCACTCATAACCGAAGGAATAGAATTATTTTATTTTTAAGTCTTGTTTATAATTATATTTTGCTTAAAACTGAATAAGCTTTCTGCCATCGGAAAGCTTATTTTAATTTTAAATCATAAATTCTGCAAAATACACACCCTCTATCAAACTATTTTACAGCATTTTATGAATTTATTTTGATTTTCTCTGCACCAATTATTAGTGGAAGCTAACTTAAATCATAAAAGAATAGCATCCGGTATAAGCTTTTTTACTTATTTTTACTCATTATAAATAAAAATAACACATGAGAAAAATTGTACTTACGGGAATAGCAGTTATAGGAGGGTTTCTAACAGCACATGCACAATGTAAACCTGTAGCCACTCTTAGAGAAAGTTTTGATACCTGGAAAGACATCAATAAATGCTGGATGGCTCAATCCGGAAAAGCTATGCTTTATGCAAGTGATAAAAGAATTATATTCTATTCAATGAACAATCCTGGAGAAAACATGTATCTGGTAACACCGGAAATCAAAGCTGGAATCTATACACTGTCTCTTGATCTTTCTGATAATGGAGGAGAAACTACCTTAGAACTTTTTTCAGTAGACAACCCTTCTGATGTAAAAACCTATGTTTCAATTACTAAACCTTCCAAAATAACAGGTGACAAAAAAACATTTACTGTTTCTTTGAAAAAAGATTCACATTTAGGTTTGAAAGTTATGCTAAATGGAGTACATCAGGCGGTTTATATGGATAACTTTTATCTACAGGCAAAGAAATAGAGACTTTAGCTTTATTTTTTACTCATAAAAAAACGTTTACCTCTTGTTTCAGAAATGCTTTAATCTCTAAAGAATAAATCGGATTTAAACTTCCCATAATTATTACCGTAGATAAAAATAGTTCGCAAAGATAAAAGACCACAGATATAATAAAAACCAATATTTGTAGATAAAAAACTACATTCCACAGAAAGCATTCTATATCAGACTTTTGGGAATTAAGAGGAAAAAGAGTATATCCGATGGATATACTCTTAAAAACTTAGAAAAAAAACGAAGTAATACTCCCCTTACTACTTTTTTATAATGGAAAAATGCAGATTATACTAAAAATATCCTCTTCCATTTTGTAACCGTATTTCTGCTTAATTTAAAATGTTTGGCTAGCTGGCTATTATTTAATTTATGTGTTTTCTGATAATCAAGAATTTCAAAAATAGTCTGTCTATCATAGGATTTGAATTTCTGACTTTCAGAAAATCCATCAAAAAAGATAATATTATTAATCTTCAAAACATCGGATAAAGACAGGGTATCTTTTGATAGATATTTCTTTACATATTCTCTTTTATCCGGACATTTAGATTCTATGAAATCATGGTAAATTCTTTTATAATTAGGTCCCGTATTTATTGCTTGTACTTGCTTATCCATTTATTCAATGTTGATTTGGGAATTCCGTAATGATTAATGATTTCAACTTGAGTCTTCTGTTTATTTTCGAGGAGCTCCAGCATATAGTCTATAATTTCTTTTGTATATAAACTCTTCCGGAATTGGGGTAATTTTGATTTTACCACATTTTTATTCTGACTGGCAACGGGAGCGTATAATATTAAATGATTGGAGTAGAGACGGAAAAAATCATATTCCAATAACTTTGACCATTTTAGAAGTACATCCACATCTAAGGATTTCATAGAATACATTTCCAGGATCTCTTTTTCTGTCGAGTGTAAGAATCTGCAGATTCTGCCCATATCAATATCCTGTTCATTTACACGCTCATATACCAAAGCACCAATATGAATATCTTTTAAATTTTCCATCTTAAACTAATTTGTCTTTATTCAAAAAGCAACATTATTGATCAGAAGAAAGTTTCTGGTCTTTCTTTACCAAATTGTTGGTTATATCTCCCAAAAGCCGGCAGGTTTCATTTTCATTACAAAAAGTAATATCAATATTTCGTCTTAATACCTTTCCTGAAGAATTTGAAAAAAGAATAATTAAATATTTTCGAAAGCCTCTTTTTTTTACTTCTATCCGTACAATTTTTTTTTGAGGCATTTCAAAGACCGGCAATTTTTTCCCACCTGAAAACCATTGATAGTTTTTAATGGAAACCACCTGCCCGGAATTCTCATATTCGAATACAAAACGTTTTTTCAATGCTCCGTATGCGAGCACAGCTAAGGCTGTCACGAAAAATATTCCTGAAAATAAAGGGTAACCAAAATACATAAGAATAATAATGTTCAAAAAAAGCAGCACCAATACAACTAACTGAAAAGTCACATATCGGCTTACTTTTTTCTTATTATTTATTTTCATTCCTCTCCAATATTAAAAGTGTTTATTCTTATTCATTTTATCCGCATACATCTTGAATTCAAATGGCGGAATATCGCTATCCCGCTCATTCAAAAATGTAATTAATAATCTTAATTTTTATAAAAACTATATCCTACGGATTGTACTCCCCAGTTTTGTAAAAGACCAGGATTCGTAAGGGTTTCTCTTGATGAAAAGTTTTCTATTCCATATAACAATTCTACTTTATATTCGCTATCAGGATCAACATTCACTGTCGTACCATCTCCGATACTATAAAAAGCAGATAAAAAATATCTGAAATTCTGGTTGGTACTCCCTGGTGTTGTGTATAGATTTCCTGTATTATCTCTGGTTGTCGATTCTTGAAGATATGGTGAAATCTGAGTGGTCTGCATTGTTACTGTAACTACGTCAACAACAGACCACGTAGTTCCCGTTTTTTTATAGAGTCTGGCATAGGCTCTGCTATGAAAAAAAAGGGGCAATCTAATTCTCCCAGTTCCTCCAATTATATTTATTTGAGACCAGTCAAATCCATAGGCCATTTCAAACCAGGTACTCCATGTTGCTGTACCTCTCCTTATGGAGCCTGCAGGAAACTTAAATATAACCTGTGAATTAGGTATCACCCAGCAGTTAGCTGGCTGTATAGTAGTCCCTGAGCCACCATCCTGTGCATTCGTTTGCAGTGGGTTTAATATAGATGTTAAGGGTACATTTACACTCGTATTTTGTCTAACATTACTATCAACATTGTACAAAATAAAATCGTTTGGGTCAACAGTCTTAAACATTCCTATATTTCCATTACCATCAGCAACCATAGGAGTTCCGGCTGGAATAATTGGTAAATCTCTCACACGTAACTGACCATTTACATCTAGCGTTTTTGTTGGTGATGTTGTGTTGATCCCTACATTTCCAGTTTGTGCAAAAATGCTGGATGATAAGCCTAACAGAACTGCTGTTAAAGATGTAATTTTTGTGTTTTTAATAGCACTTGGGTTTAATTTTTTCACATTCATTTGTTTATTATTCATCTTTTGTTTTTTAGAAACAGATATTTAATTCATAATTTATTTATGTAAAATATTTTTCAATGAAAATCTGTATAATTTTCACTTAAAAAACTTGTGTAAAATAGATTTATTTATCTCTATAAATACAGAGGAGAAGCTACTCCCCTGTATAAAATGACCTTGAAGTCAAGTTTAAAATGCTTGGGAACATATTTAACTTTAATGGTTAAAATCAAGTAATAAATTTATAGTGCAAAGATCTGATAACCTTGATAAACACTAAAATAATTACTGTAAAGATAGATTATCAATATTGTCATTTTTAATTGGCTTTGTTGTAGTTTATAAACGACATTTTAAAATTTTAACAATCATTAATTTTTACTACATTTATGTTACTAATAATTCAATGCAGAATGAAAAATTATCTTTAATAACCTACCCATGTCTTCTAAAATCCTCATATTCCTATTCTCGGTCTGTATACAGTTTTGTTATAGCCAACAGGCAGCTTCTGTATGGTACGACACAGATAACGGCCTTCCACAGAATAGTGTAAAAGACATTATTAAAGATAAATATGGTTTTATTTGGCTCAGTACAGAAAATGGATTAGTACGCTATGACGGCTATAATTTTGTAACATATAATCATCTTAACCTTAAGAATAACCGCTTTTCAGTATTTTTTGGAAGTATAAAAAAGGATTCTATTTATAATATAACAGCATATACTGAAAACATAGTTCTCCTTACTAAAAGAAATATAAACGTTTTGCATCAGCAGACCAATTGTACGAAAAAAGTGCAGCATGAAAGTAAATCATATGGATTATTTGTAAAAAGCGGAACCCCGGAAAAAATAAATAATAAAAATTTTTTTATCTATTTTGACAAAAAGAATTTCTACCATTTACTGAACAATGGAACCATATGGTATAATGATTCCAGCACAGTTGCTTTAAAGGAATTGCATGATAATTATATAGCAGACACATTTTGTTTTGGGCAAGATATTTTTATTGTTTCCAGAACATTAAAAAAGATTATCAAAATTTCGTCAGGTAAAGTTGGCTATTTGGATGCTTCAGACATTTTCTTCCAAAAGAATGTCAAAATTTACTGGAGCCAGATCAATAATCAATGTTTTATCCTACATGATAATATTTTGTACAAAGTTTCCTATCAAGACAATGTGATCGGATTAAAAAAAATGATCAATTATGATCTTAATGAAAACTCTTTGGCTTCCATTTATCATGATGAGATCAACAATAAATTGTATCTCGGCACTTTATCAGATGGATTGAACGTCATTAAGTTTAACAATTTTCATGTAGCCAACCGATCTGATAAATCCTATGAAAATATTTTTTATTCAATACTTCCTTTTGATAATGATAAAGTAATTACCTCTTCAGGAGATGTGTACGATGAAAATGGACTGCTAAAGCAGTATCATTTCAATACAACAACCAAATATTTCTTACTGTACGACAGCCAAAAAAATATTATTGTTCAAAATGGCAAGACACTAGTCCGTTTTTTAAAGAGTTCTGATTATACTAAAAACGAATCACATCATTTTGACAAAACAGCATCTTATGTACTGAATATCAACAATTACTATATCATAACGTTTCACATCCCTTCGTTACAATCTGAACTCACCTTCTATAAAGACTCCAGTTTTGAAAATCCTTTTTTACATTTTTCGATTCCTAATATTGTGACTTCAGTACAGGAACTGGGTCATAATAAATGGCTGGTAGGGAGCAGAGATGCTTTGTATTCGATAGAAGCTCCTTCTTTTATTCCTAAAAAAATATCTGTAAGCCCCATACATATTAGAGAAATTACAAAGACAAGGGATGGAAATTTTTGGATTATGACTCAGGGAAACGGCTTTTTCCTCTATAAAAATGGGCAGCTCATTAAAATGCCTCAAGATAAAAACGGCTATCTTTTATTTTCACATACTATTCTGGAGGATAAAAACGGGTTTCTATGGATCAGTACTAATAACGGTTTATTCAAGGTATTCAAAGACAATCTGCTTCAATCTGTTAAAGACCCAAAAGTCTTACCCAACTATTACCGATACAGCAAAGAAGACGGCTTTAATACGAATGAGTTTAACGGAGGATGTTCGCCAAGTGCAGCGGCTCTTCAAAATGGCAGTTTCGTGTTTCCTTCCATCAAAGGCCTGGTATTTTTCGATCCTCAGAAAATAAGAAGCTATTATCCTAAAAACTTCTTTTTGGAACGGGTAGTATTCTCAGAATCCAAAAGCAGTATACAAGGTCAGAATATTAATCTGGAAAATAACTTCTATAAAGCGGTTATTTTAATTGATATTCCTTATTATGCTAACAGGGCCAATCTGGTTATCGAGGCAAAATTAAAGAATTCCAAGAATGAAAAATGGGAAAGAGTAAACAATGATGGTAAATATTATATAGCAAATCTTGAGCCCGGAGAATATCAGCTCATTGTAAGGGTGTTAACTTCACCTGAAGGCAAATACATTTATAAAACACTCAATATCAGCGTAAAATATCTATTTTATCAGACGCTTATTTTTAAATCCTGTATTGTTTTATTATTAGCTCTCATTGTATTTACCCTCCTTAAAATAAGAATAAAAAGACAGGAACAGAAAAAAAGAGAACTTGAAAAAATTATTGAAGCTAGAACCCGAACGCTATCAAAAACAGTCTCAAAATTAGAATATACCAAAGAGCAGCTTCGAAAAGAGAGTGTCCAACAGAAAAAACTGCTGGAGACCATAAGCCACGATATTATTACGCCTATAAAATTTTTATCCATTACAGCACAAAAGTTATATGAAACTGATGAGCATGACCGTTATATTCAAAAGAAATATTTTGAAAGTTTCTACAAATCTTCGGTAGAGTTTTACAATTTCGTAAAAACCTTAAAAGAGTATGCAGAAATTTATAATATTTCTGAAAAGAATGAAACCTATAATATTTATGAAGTTGTAGAAGCAAAAAAAATACTTTTTGAAGTTGCTGCCAAAGAACAAAATACCCTGATCGTTAACAATATTAAAGATCCTACTTATTCAAAGATCAATCAGAATGTGATTGCCGTTATCATCCATAATCTCATAGACAATGCAATTAAAAATACCACCAATGGAGTTATAGAACTTTCTACTAGTGAGGATAGCACCTTCTTCTTTCTGGAAGTAAGAGATACCGGTAGAGGAATGAGTAAGGAACAGATGACCTATTATGAAAAGCTTCAGGATAATATCGAAAATGAAAAACTCGTGTTGCAAAAATACAGCTTAGGATTGCACCTCATCCTTCAGCTGCTCATGATGATCAATGGTAAAATTGAATTTAAAAATAACACCCCTATTGGAACGATTGTATCAATTAAAATAAAAAAACAAAAAAATGACTAGAAAAATTATTATCGCCGACGATCATTTTGTAGTAAGATTAGGAACAACCCTGATTTTGGAATCCCACTACAAAGACGTAAAAATCTCATGTGCAGAATCTTATACAGAACTCACAGAAAAATTACAGACTGAACAATTTGACTTGCTCATCCTGGACATCAATATGCCGGAAAGTAAATATTTAAGCATGATTAGTGAATTAAAAAAAATACAGCCCACTCTTAAAATTCTGGTTTTCTCTGTATATGACAATGATATCGCAGTACAGTATATCATTGAAGGTGCCGATGGATATATCAATAAATTATCGGATGAAAACAATATTCTGGAAGCAGTTCAGCAAATCTTTGAAACCGGAACCTACTACTCTCCTGAGATTGTGAAAAAACTGGTTTCTTCAGCTAAAAAAAATAATCCCGTAAATCCACTCGAAACATTATCAGAAAGAGAAAAGGAAATATTTGACCTGCTGGTTAAAGGGTATGGAAACATTGAAATATCAAATGAATTAAATCTTCACCTTTCCACAGTAAGTACCTACAAGGCAAGAATTTATAAAAAACTGAATATTAAAAATACTGTTGACCTTGTAAGGTTAGGTGATAAAAACCAAACACACAAACACAAGTAATCAACTGGTAATTGGTATAAAAAAATATCAACACACCTATTAATGTAGGTAAAATTAAAAAAACGGAATTAATATATTCCGTTTTTTTTAATCATCTGTATTCTATCAGAATCGTCAAGTTCTGGTTACAATTATTATTTTCTGGACTTTACTTTTCTTTGTAATTTTTGGGTTAAGTCAAGTAGTTTATTGATCTGTTCTTTTTGAGCGTCAATCTGCGCTTGTTGTTTTATAACATGCAAGTAAAGTTCTTCAACCTTCTCTAATGTCTGGGTTGAAAGTTCTGATAAATTAAACGAGTAAAGTCCATTTTCCGTTTTTGCTAAATCATTAATAGAAGTTACCCCAGGTAAATGATTGTTTTCTTTAATAAATTTTTCTGTATCATAAATATTTAAAAATTTATATTTGGAATTCAATAAAGATTTTCCATTATAATACTTATCAAATACATAATCGGGATAGGTAGTTGTTGCTGTCGTAATACTTCCGCTTACTTTTAATTTTTCACCTGGCGCAAAAGTAGTAGTAGAATATCCAACACCTACATTTTTAACAAAAAAGGTATCCCCATTTGGTTCAATACTTACTTGTGCGCTTCCATTAGCTCCTGCCACTGGGGTAGTCACAAAATTAATACCTGTAGGTGAATTTGTAAAACCTGTTCCAATAGAAAGTCCGGTACTGTTTCCTGTAGCTGAAATTTGTGATTCTGAGTTGGTATCACAATAAATAAACAATGAATAATTTCCACCATTGGAAAATCCCATTGAAGATCTTGTTCCCGTTCCTGAATCCTGTACGATACCCAGCCCTACACTATTATTAATAGTTGTAGTTTGTTGATTCACAAATTTTAAATCCTTTCCATTTTGTGTAACTGTTCTCTTACTGGTAAGAGTTCCGTCTGCATTATAAAGATTGCTAAAATTATTAATCAGTTTTTGCCATATCGTTCCATCAAAATAATAGTATCCAACATCATTAATATTCACTCTTGGTCCTGTGTTGTCACCCGCTGAAATATCTGTAATATATATCAATGCTCCTTTCTGATTGGCTCCATAAAGAGCATCTCCTTTCGCAGAAAGCTGAGCGCGGGTAAGTCTCGGTGCCTGAAGCCCATCAATATCAGTAACCCCCAGTTTTCCATTGACATCCAGTGTGGAATTAGGTGTTGTAGTATCAATCCCTACACCTGCTGTTTGTGCAAAAATACCCGCAGAAGTTACCAACAGGACTGCTGTTAATAAGGTTGTTAAATTTTTTCTCATTATTTTAATTTTAGTATTTAAACTTTTTGAAGTGAAAAACATGGGATAATCCAGCAAATATGATTCTCATATCCACTTGTGCACAGATGGCACAAGACTGATAAATATTCCTTTACTTAAAAATGGAATAAGAAAATGATGTTTTTTGTTTAAGGATAAACAAAAAGCACAATTAAAATCTTCATAGAAGCTGTACAGTCTGAGATAAATATATTCTTCTACGGATGATTTTTCATTACTACGTTGTTTGAGAGTCTAAATATATTTTATTATTCTTTATTTGCATTTTATCATTATCAAATTAATAGTTCTCTAATTTTCAAGAATTGAACTTATTCATTTTGATGGTACAAATTTAAAATACAAGATGTGAAAAATTCAGCTTTACCGTGTAAAAACAAATTGCCGTGTGTGTAGTATTACATCCCACTTATGTAGTTTAAAAATTACAAATCTCTGTAAATCGTGAAAATATAAATAAACCGGCTTTTACTGCTGCACAGCCTGACAACACATTATAAATAATCCTCCTATCATACTGACAGAAGGATTATTACGGAAGTTGACAAAAAATAAAAACTCTTCTATGAAATTATGATGACTGAAGCAGTTTTACAGCTTCTTCATTATTTTGCATCACAGCATGCTGCAAAGCTGTATTGCCTCTGCTATCCTTAGCATTTTTATCTGCTCCATTGTCTAAAAGCAGTTTTATAATTTCTGTTCTTGCGAAAACCGCAGCATAAATAAGAGCCGTTGCACCATTATAATTTTTGATGTTTATGTTCGCCTTATGAGAAATCAACAGTACAATCATTTCTTTATATCCTTTAAAGGTAGCTCCCATCAGTGCAGTATTACCGCTGTTATCCTGCAGATCAGGCAGAGCTCCATTTTCAAGAAGCCACTTTGCCGTTTTTTCCTGATTATGATATGCCGCAAGTATTAAAGGAGTATAGCCTTCCTCATTTTTAGAATTGATTTCTTTTTTGAATTGAGCAATAGCTTCTACATTATCTGTCTTTGCATAAGCAAAAATATCCTGTGCGCCCAATCTGCTCGTCATCAGAAGCAGCATGATGGTAGAAAAAAGATACTTCATTATTTCTATTTTGAAGATAATAAAGATTCCAACTGCTGACGATCCATTTTAACATATTGTGCCAGTCGTTTTCCGTATTCTGCATCTGCCTGATAGAAATAAGAGATCATTTTAGCCACTACTTTTTTATTTTCTACACTGTTCAGAGCACTACCCAGGTTTTTAATCAGATTATCCTGGTCTTTTTTTGAGAAAGAACGATAAAGTTCTCCAGCTTGTTTAAAGTTGTTTTCCTTGTCTATTTTAGCCTGTACTGTTGTTGCACCAGCAGGGAAAACAGTTTGGGAGTATTTGAATTTTTTATTGTCGATAACTTCAGACTTAGCGATTGAAGGCTGATAGTTTACTTCTCCATTCTGAGCTCTCATAGACATATAACCGTTTTGGTTATATGTTGTCACATTATTTTTTGAAGCATTAATTGGTAACTGCTGAAAATTTCCGCCAATTCTGTGTCTTTGGGTATCAAAATAGGAGAACAGTCTTCCTTGGAGCAATTTATCTTCTGACGGCTCAATTCCAGGAACAAGAGTTCCGGGAGAAAAAGCAGCCTGTTCTACCTGCTGAAAATAATTTGTCGGATTTTGATTAAGGATCATCGTTCCTACTTTCACTGATTTTGCGATAGATTCCGGCCAAACTTTGGTTACATCAACCGGATTAAAATCAAGCTTTTCAAAATCATCCTTTTTCAACATCTGCACATATAAATCCCATTTTGGAAAGTCTTTATTCTGGATAGAATTATATAAATCTCTTGTTGCATGTTCTATTTGTGTAGACTGGATTCTATCAGCCTCTTCCTGAGTAAGATTTCTTTCTCCCTGTTTTGGAACCCACTTATATTTCACATAAGTTATTTCTCCTTTTGCATTAACCCATTTGAAAGCGTGTACTCCGTTTCCCTGCATCTCTCTGTAATTGGCAGGAATTCCATTGTCAGAGAACAACCATGTCAGCATATGGGTAGCCTCCGGGATATTAGCCATAAAATCAAAAACCCTGTTATTATCCGAAGCATTATTGGTAACCGGAGAAGGTTTAAATGCATGAACCATATCTGGAAACTTAATGGCATCTCTGATAAAGAACACCGGTAAATTGTTACCTACCAAATCATAATTCCCTTGATCTGTATAAAATTTAACAGCAAATCCTCTTGGATCTCTGAAGGTTTCCGGAGATCCCTGCTGATGTACAACAGTAGAAAACCTTACCAATACAGGCGTTTTCTTACCGGCCTTTGATAAAAAATCAGCCATTGTAACATCAGAAAAATCGGCATCTGCAACAAATTCACCGATGGCTCCGGCTCCTCTTGCATGCACTACCCTTTCAGGAATTCGCTCTCTGTCAAAAGCAGCCAATTTCTCAATTAAATGAATATCCTCCAACAATACAGGTCCATTATTACCAACTGTTTTAGAATTCTGGTTATCCCCAACAGGGCTTCCTGTATTGGTTGTCAACTGTTGAGAGTAAAGTGTTGATGTGATCAGGATACCCACTAGTAAAACATTTTTTTTCATAATTTTTCTTTTATAGTGGGGCAAATATAGAAAGATGATTTACTGAATTGATCTTAATAAATTCAATCACTTAAATTTATCTAATCTATCGTTAATGCAATAATCAATAGACAACATCTACTATATTTTATAAAATAAATATTGCAGAAATATACATCAACTTTCTGTCTGCCAATTAAAATTGTGGCTTATGTAGTTTTATAACTACAGGTTTAAAAACCTCTTATTAAGAACATTTATGTACTTTTGCGAATAATATTTTATTGACCTTATATTAGTAAAAATAATGGAAATACGATATTAATTTTTGAAAAAAAATTAACTTATTATTTACTAAAATCCATTATAGCAGCAACTTTAAGGCTCAGCCAATATATAGAGAGAATCAGTTACAGATTACACACCGCTATCATACACATAACAACCTTGATAACAAACATATACATACGTAAAACAAAGACATAAAATTATGAAGCAAAAGACAATTTCAATAATTATCCTTAGTATTTTGGCAGCATGTACCTCTCCAAAAAAGGAAAATATAAAGACAGATCCCAACACAACATCAGCCCCTAATTCCAAAAGGGCGGAACTTATAGGAAAATGGGTACAGCCTATTCCAGGGCAGGAAAATGAAAAGCAAGGTATTGAGCTTCGTGACAACGGTATTGCTGTATCAATAAATATGCACACGTTGTTATATGAACAATGGAAAGTTTCCCATGATACGCTATTTCTATGGAGCCGCACTGTAGGAGTAGCACAACCCTCTGCCAGTAGCGATATTGATACATTACTTATTCAAAAGCTTGATCATAAATCGTTAACAGTAGTCTCTTTAATTGGGGATCAAAAAAATAACCTTGCCCAAACTTACAACAAAGAAAAATAAGTTCTGACCCCTGATCATCAACAGTAAAGTTTCTTCTTTAGTATAATTCTACTATTGAAGAAGCTTATAAGAAAGAAAATAGATTTTCAAGTCCATTTTTCCTACTGATAATTGGTCCGTTCATATTATTTTATTTCAATTGTTTATAATTAGAAATTACAAATTGTTTCATGATCCTGATATTTCCGATGGTATATTAAGAACTCTACCCGTTCTTTAGAATATAAAAATCAGCTTTTTATACTCGTCTGACGTCTACTTATTTTTCTTTTATCACAAAGAGAAAAAATACTGTTTATCATATCATTATTAACAAAATTCCTTTCAGTACAAATACTTTCTTATTCATTACACAATACAAAGGTTGGCAAGCATTTGATTTACACATCGTGCTCATTCTGACAGCCCTGATAATTAACACAACTATTATTATAAATGTAAAAGCATGTAGTTTTAAAACGATGCTCAACACTTCTGCCGGCTGTTAAAATTTGATAATCTTTAGAATACTAATTCCATGAATACTTTATAATTACAAGTATTAAAAATGTTTTATAAGCAACTTATATTCCTATTTCTTATCAATATACAACTGTACAACAGCCAGCAGCCCGCTTCTATATGGTATGATACAGATAAAGGACTTCCTCAGAACAGTGTAAAAGACGTTACCAAGGATCAATACGGATTTATCTGGATCAGTACAGAAAACGGATTGGTGAGGTATGACGGAAATAATTTTGTCACTTATAATCATCTCAACTTTAAGAATAACAGGTTTACCTCTTTTTTTGGAAATTCAAAGAAAGATACGATTTACAATACAACAGCTTTTGATGAAAATACAGCATTAATATCTAAAAGAAATGTAAGTGTTCTTACTCGTAAATCAGGCTGCCTGCAAAGGGTATTACGTGAAAGCAAATCGAACTTTATTTTTACAAAGAATGCTTTATCAGATCAGTTTGAAAATAAAGATTTCTTTATTTATTTTGATAAAAAAAACTATTATCACTTATTGCATGACGGAACCGTACAGTACAAGGATCATATAATTACAACACTGAAGGACCTGCCTAAAAACTATATTTCAGATACATTTTGTTTTGATCAGACTATTTTTATCATTTCAAGATCATTACAAAAAATAATTAAAATCTCTCCTACCCGAATAACTTATCTGGATGCTCCTGATATTTTCTTTAAAAATGGTATAGAAGTGTACTGGAGTCAGATCAATAACCAATCTTTTATTATCCTGAATCATACACTGTATAAAATAAGCTATGAACGTAATACTTTTAGTTTAAAAAAACTAGCAGATTATGACCTTAATAAAAACTCCCTATCTGCCATCTATCATGATGAAGTAAACAATAAACTCTACCTTGGAACATTATCTGATGGGTTAAATGTAATAAAATTCAACAATTTTCATGTTGCCAACAAATCAGATAAATCCTATGAAAATATTTTTTATTCAATACTTCCTTTTGAAGATGATAAGGTAATCACTTCCTTAGGTGATGTATACAATGAAAACGGATTGGTAAAGCAGTATCATTTTAATACCACAAGCAGCTTTTTTTCCTTGTATGATCATCAACAGAATATTCTTGTTCAGGGAGAATCTGGTTTACTACGCTTTCTTAAGAGGTCTGATTATTCTAAAAAAGAAAACCTCAGTTTCCAAAATGAACCTTCTTATGTATGGAAAGTAAGAAGTTATTTCATGGTAACATTTCACAAACCTACTCTGAAATCTCTCCTTACCTTTTACAGAGGCTCAGATTTTAAAACCCCATTCTTACAATTTTCCTTCCCTAATATTGTAACCACTGTATATCAATATCGGCATGATAAATGGCTGGTAGGAACAAGAGACGCACTGTTTTTAATAGAAGCTCCTACTTTTGTTCCTAAAAAGATATCTGTAGGCTCTTTACATGTAAGAGAAATCACAAAAACAAAAGATGGCAATTTATGGATCATGACCCAGGGAAATGGATTTTTCCTTTATAAGAATAAGGAGCTTATTAAAATGCCCGAAGATAAAAACGACTATCTTCTATTTTCACATACCATTCTGGAAGACCCAAGAGGATTTCTCTGGATCAGCACTAATAACGGACTGTTTCAGGTACTGAAAAACAATCTTCTGCAATATGCCAAAGACAGAAAAACTTTGCCCAACTATTACCGATACAGCAAGGAAGACGGCTTTAATACAAATGAATTTAACGGAGGATGCTCGCCAAGTGCTTCGGTTCTTCAGAATGGAAATTTTGTATTCCCTTCCATTAAAGGTCTGGTATTTTTCGACCCCCAGAAAATAAGAAGTTATTATCCTAAAAACTTTTTTCTGGAACGGGTTGTTTTTTATGATTCAAAAAGCAGTATAGAGGGGCAAAATATTAACCTGGAAAATAATTTTTATAAAGCAACAATTTGGGTAGATGTACCGTATTATGCCAACAGGGCCAATCTGGTAATCGAAGCAAAACTGAAGGGATCTAAGAATGAAAAATGGGAAAGAGTAAATAGTGATGGCAAATACAGTATTTCAAATCTTGCCCCAGGCCACTATCAGCTTATTGTGAGGGTGTTAACTTCTCCGAAGGGAAAATATATTTATAAATCAATTAATATCAATGTAAAACACCTGTTTTATCAGATACTCATCTTTAAGTTTTTTGCTATTCTGTTTATATCTGTCTTTGCATTAAAGCTGATAAAGCTTAGAATAAAAAGACAAATATTAAAAAAGAAGGAACTTGAAGACATCATTGAAACAAGAACCCGGAAATTATCAAAAACAGTCTCAAAATTAGAATATACCAAAGAACAGCTTCGAAAAGAAAGCGTGCAACAGAAAAAACTCCTGGAAACAATCAGTCATGATATTATTACGCCCATCAAATTCTTGTCTATAACTGCCAAAAAGCTGTATGAAACTGATGAGCATGACCGTTATATTCAAAAGAAACATTTTGAAAGTTTCTACAAATCTTCAGTAGAGTTTTACAATTTCGTGAAAACCTTAAAGGAGTATGCAGAAATTTATAATATTTCTGAAAAGAATGAAACTTATAATGTTTATGAAGTTGTAGAAGCCAAAAAAGCACTTTTTGAAGTGGCTGCCAAAGAACAAAATACTCTTATTGTCAGCAATATTAAAGATCCCACTTATTCAAAGATCAATCAGAATGTAGTAGCCGTTATCATCCATAACCTCATAGACAATGCGATTAAAAATACCACCAACGGAATCATCGAACTTTCTACCATTGAGGATGAGAGTATCTTCTTTCTTGAAGTAAGGGATACCGGTAAAGGAATGAGTAAAGAACAGATGACTTATTATGAAAAGCTTCAGGATAATATCGAAAATGAAAAGCTCGTGCTGCAAAAATACAGTTTAGGATTACACCTCATCCTTCAGCTGCTCATGATGATCAATGGTAAAATTGAATTTAAAAATAACATTCCCAATGGAACCATTGTATCTATTAAAATAAAAAAACAAAAATATGACTAGAAAAATTATTATTGCTGATGATCATTTTGTGGTAAGACTAGGAACAACCCTGATTTTGGAATCCCACTACAAAGACGTAAAAATCTCATGTGCAGAATCTTATACAGAACTCACGGATAAATTATATGCCGAAGAATTCGATCTGCTCATCCTGGACATCAATATGCCGGAAAGCAAATATCTAAGCATGATTGGCGAATTAAAAAAAATACAACCCACTCTTAAAATTCTGGTTTTCTCTGTATATGACAATGATATCGCAGTACAGTATATCATTGAAGGTGCCGATGGGTATATCAATAAATTATCAGATGAAAACAATATTCTGGAAGCAGTTCAGCAAATCTTTGAAACCGGAACCTACTACTCTCCTGAGATTGTGAAAAAACTAGTTTCGTCAGCTAAAAAAGATGCCCCAATAAATCCATTGGAAACTTTATCCGAAAGAGAAAAGGAAATATTTGATCTGCTGGTTAAGGGGTATGGGAATATTGAAATATCAAATGAATTAAGCCTCCATCTTTCCACAGTAAGCACTTACAAGGCAAGAATTTACAAAAAACTGAATATTAAAAACACTGTTGATCTTGTCAGGTTAGGAGATCGAAATCAGGTACATAAAAAATAAATTAAAAATTATTGTGTAGTTAACAATTTGCAGGGGTTTTGCTGTTTTGAGATATGTTGTCCTGGTGGTATTTTAAAGTTTAAGAAGAGTTTTTTTGGCTATGAACCCTTCTTAATCACAATAAAAATTGTCAGTCCTATCGTTTAATTACTACAGCTGTGATGATTTTTCAAGTTACCTTATTGTATAGCTTTGCTTTATGAAAAAGAATAATGTAAAAAGATTGGTTTTATTTTTCTTCATCCCCATTGGGATGATAGTAGCAGGGATGTGGTTATTCAAATCCAATCATAAAAGTGTTTCAGCTCATGATCAGGCATCAGCGACAGGCTCTTCCGATAGTAAAGGCAGTCACTTCAAGAAACTATATCTTAATAAGTGAGAAATAAGGTAGTGAAGGATACAACAAACCAAATATAAATCAAGTAGCTTTTTTAGCGATATTGAGTATTATTTGTATTTAAGTGTACAATGAAAGATGGGCAATATGCTTATCTTTCTTTTTTCATTCCATTATGATTTTATAAATTACTGATATATTTCCCACTATAAAGTATCTATCCATTTATAAAGATCTGTATCAGAAGATATTCTGAATGATTTCCTAAGTCTGCTTTTTCTCGTCTGAACTGTCCGCACCGAAATACAATTGTATTCCGCTATATCTTTTGTAGTGAAACCCAGCTTAAGGAGAGCACATAGTTTGAACTCATCTGCTGTAATATCCGGGTTTATCTCAGTAAGGCTATCATATAAGTTGGGAAATGAAGATTTCATTTTGGGTATAAAAGCGATATCATCATTCATGGCAAATTTCACCAGGTTTTCCAAATCTATATCATCTTTTCTGTTGAGCTTTTCACGCATACCCGCCATTATTTTTTCACCATGAAGGACCTTCTGGTATAATTTCAAAATCATAAAGTGCTTTGACAGGATAAAATAGCCAAGAATTCCAAACCATACAAATACATTAATAAAAGTAAAGAATCTCTGATTTTTTGAAAACTCTAAATTTTCCGTTCCTGCAACCCTGAATATCCTAAAATCATAATAATGGCTTATCAGAAAAAGAATAAATGCAGTAGCAAAAACCACGATGATATACTTCGAGTTTTCCTTTGTATTAAAAACAAATAATGAAGTATTAAGAAGCAAAAAATAATATAAAGACAAACCATTTTCGAAGCCTGATGTGGATGAAAAATAAAAAACCAATATCATAGAAAGCTCAATAACAGTAAAGCATATCAAAATATTCTGGCGTGCTTTCGTAAAAAAGAAAAGAAGAAGAAAAATTCCACCGAGCACAAATAATCCTCCAAAAAAAGCTTTGAAGCCAAAAAACAAATCTCTTAATCCACTCAGAAGCAAAACAACTCCGATAGAAAATGCAAACAAATTTAATCTCTGAGCATCAATACGCTTAAGCATGTCCGTATCAGGATCAATATGCAGGTCTTTTATATAATTCAATATTTTACGCAACATTACTAATAAATAATTACTCAAAAGATAATAATTATCCATATAAAAATTAATATTTTTTAATTACTCTTAAAAACAACAAAAAACAAACGATAAGTTTTTAGGTATACAGAAAAGGAGCTCCTTTTCAGACCTCCTATTATTATCTTTTATATCTCTCATAGCTAAAAAGCTAACATATTTTGGGTTGATCTATTGTTATAACACATTTCTAGATTAGAAAATTTTTTCTCCATTTAGTTACTGTGTTACGACTTAATTTAAAGTGAGAGGCAAGCTGGATATTGTTGAGTTTATTTTTTTTCTGATAATCAAGTATTTTAAGTATATCCTTTTTTCTAAATGACCGATGTCTCTGGCTGGCAGCAAAAGCTTCCCTATCCGGAGTTCCAAAAATTTTTTCATTCAGTTCCATAATATCCACAACTGATAAGCTTTCTTTTTGTAATAACCGTTGACAGGAATCTTTTTTTTCCGGAAATTCTTTTACAATGATATCATTATAGATTCTTTTATAATCAGGTATTAATTTTCCCATAAGATGTTTATTATTTATTTTCTTCGTCTTTATACTTCCATATCCATTTATACAGTGTTGTTTTCGGAATTTTATAATGTTCTATTACTTCTGTTTTTGACATTTCTCCCGACTCTATTTGTCTCAGAATAAAATCAATGATTTCTTTCGTATAAATATTTTTACGAAACTGGGGTAAACCTGTTTTTTTGTTCTGTTTATATTCTGTGTTTTTACCTGCTATTGCAGGAGCATATAATATCAGATGTTGTGAATATAGTCTGAAAAAATCATATTCTAATAATTTACTCCATTTCAACAGATTTTCTGTTTCTATGCTTGTAGCCTTGTACATTCTTCTTATTTCCTGCTCTGTACATTTCATAAAGCTACAGATACGGGATAGTTCTATATCACACTCTGCAACTTCTTTTTCAATTAATGGTCCTATTGGAATCTCTTTAAAATTCATTAGTCTGTATTGTTAGAATCGTTGAATTGAGGATATTTTATAAACCGGCAGACAGAATCATCTACCGGATATAATGATTTAAGGAGCATTCATCTGTTCTATTTTATACTCTCATATCAAATCAATAAGCAGACATTCTTTGTGCTGTCATAAAAACACGTCGGATATTATTGCTGGGATCAGTATCATTTAAATTATCTACAGAAACAAAAACGATTATTCTATACCAGATTCCATCAACAATTACATCTACCGTTTCTATCTCCTGAGAATCATCACTGGAACTGGTAGCTGCTACAGGAGTAGAACTGCTGTTCATATTATCTCCCCAGTTAAGATAAATTCCGTTATCCGTTTCCATATAACCTCCGGGTGCTAATAAAACGTTCGAACGGCGGAAGCGGTCTACACTTGATAATGCAGAATACCATACTTTAATATTAGAACTGGAGGCATTTACCAAACGAGGATTGTAGGTAACAGCTCCTGACCCCTGATTGGAACTTGCATTAAAATTAAGGTCTAATTTCAATTTTCCACCTAAAATAGCATCATAAGTTCCGCCAACCTGTGTGCTCAGCAATCCTACATACGTCGCTGGTAATGTATAATTAAAGAACTGATATTCTCCAGGTGCAAGCACTTTCCCAACGCCTACTGTTGCACTACAGCTCTGCCCTCCTATCGAAATGGGAAATGTTGTTGTAGTGGGACTGGATACTGTTGGTGTTCCGGAAACAGTATAGTTTAAAGTACCTGATCCTTGCGCAAAATTACCCTGTGGAAGTGTTGCAGTAAGACCGTTTACAGGTCCTATCGTTTGTGAACCATATACTCCTGCATTGCCTCCTGAATAAGGAATCGACATGGTACCTTGGTAAGGAGTTCCGGCAGTATAGGTAAGTGGGCTTAGTGTTGCGTCAGTACATCTCAAACTGCTTATTGTTCCCGTCTGTAACGAACGGCCGTCCAAAGGTCTCCATTGGGTTCCGTCCCAATAAACATATCCCTTAAAAGTAAAGGTAGCCTGAGTTCCCAGATTATAGACTAATAAACCAAGTGCTGGATTGGGAATTGTAGACGCATCATTATACGCTGTTAGAGCTACTCTTGGACCTAAAAATCCCTTTTGGCTCCCTGATGCAAGCTGGCTTACATTAAGCTCTAAAATAGCAGAAGCGTCGGGAATTGCACCAATGCCTGCAGATCCTGATGTCGTGACAATAAAATCATCAGCTAACTGTGGTGCCGTTGGAACTCCTGTTACTGCATTGTTTTTTCCACCATCGATATTAAATACTCCTTGTGGATTTTGTGTATTAATGCCTACTTGAGCGAAGGATAATGTACCAATTGCCAAGGCAAAAATTGTGTAAAATTTACTTTTCATTTTGTTCAATAATTTGGAAAAAAGGAAAAGAGTCTTATAATTACTCTTTTCCTGAGTTACTATATTTTAAATTTGTGTTTATATTATTTTAGTATAAAATATATTTGAAAGAAGGGGGAGACCGAATTTGCATTCCTATTAGAGAAGCCATTTCCAATTCCTTTAATTTGAGAGATTGTTCTGGATAAATTTTATTTTTGAATGGGACAAGCATCTTATCTTTAGTTCGTAATATGCCCTGATTTTCTTTGAAAGAACTACTGTCTTTGATATTGAGATCATAACCTTTCCCAAAGTATAACTGAGCATACATATTAGAAAAACAACATAGCAAAAGAAGCATACCTGATGCCTTTGCCATAGTGTAACGGATGTTCTTAAAATACATTTTCACCTCATTGGAATTATGTGGTAAAATTGATCTTATTTTAAGTTGAAATAAAGAAATTATATACGCTACAGATACCTCATCAGTATGCTGTAGCATACGACATAGATACCATCAACATCAATAAAACAAATATAAAAAACTGGTTTTCAAACCATTAAAACAGCAAAGTTCATTTTTAATTCTGAATATTTAATACACTCTTAAAGATGATATAAACAACAGAAGTTCTCTTGTCAATTCCTACAATGATCTGACAATACATTACAAAACGTCTAATTCTATATTGAAAATAACCCGTAAAAAAATCCTCAGATCTCTCTGAGGAAAAAAAACTAATAACCATGAAAACTCAAATAAAAATGAGTCTGTTGTATGGTGCAATTTATAATGATATGCTAACAATAACAAAGCAATTCTGTAGATATAAATTACAGTCGTGTAAATTTTGTTTGTCATGTTTCTCAGTAATATTTGATGTGCATAGCGGTTGTTGAAATGGTAAACCTATAACAGACAAAGGAATTAGAGATAACGATGAAATAATAGCAATAAAAATAGTAACAGGCTGGATTACCAAAAGCACCCTAATTCTGAGGGTATCTATATTAAATAGTAAGTAGGGGTTGTGTAGGGCATAATATAAAAAAAGCTCCTAAAAAAGGAGCTTTGTGACCGCAGAAGGATTCGAACCCTCACTGTCGGAGCCGAAATCCGAAGTTCTATCCATTAAACTATGCAGCCGTATTCATAAGTAATGAATGATAAGTAATAAGTAATACCTGATTACTTATCATCATTGCCTTTCATGTTTTAGAAAGTAATTTTCACTCCTCCCAGAATCTGTGCACCCAGGACTTTATATCCTTTGTACGTCTGGTATTTTGAGCTCAGAAGATTATTTCCGAGTGCGAAAATACTGAAATTTTTGTGAATTTTATACTCTGCAGAAAGATTTAAATCAGCATATCCACCTACTTTATCGTTTGTATTCTCCGTAGATTGGTAAATTACATTCGGAGCACCTACTCCTTCAATTGCATAAGAGTTTGTTGTTCTGTCACTTGCAAAGATTCCTTTAAATCCTAACAAGAGCTTTTTGTCAAGCATTGTATATTTTGCCCCGATGCTTGCATTGAATAAAGGAACGTTATAAATATTTTCATAGTTCTTAAGATCATACTTTGTAAACCTTAACTCTCCATCAATAATAAGATTGGCCAATGGGAAATATTGTACACTCCCTTTGATATCACTTACGTTTCCATCATCATACACTGCAGAGAATGTATTGGCAAAATTATATGCAGAACGGTTTACAGATGTATTATCGAAAAGACCGTTGGCCTTGAAGAACATAATATCTCTCATCTTTCCATAACCTGCAGAGAAGTCGTATTTCAACGTTTCATCAATATCTCCTCTCAATCCTACATAAAAATGATATTTCGTCTCCGTTGGCTTTAAAAACTGGTCAGAAAGGATGAATGGATTCGTCTGCAACATATCTCCATAGGTATTCAGCTTCAGACCTCCGTCTACCCCTCCGTAGAATTTAAATTCTTTGGCAGCTGCAAACTGGAACTCCGCCTGCGGGAACCAATACGTTTTATTGTTTTTCTGCTGAGAAACCAGTTCTGCTGAATTTTTAGCATTCAGGAAAGAGAATGAAGATCCTAACATCAAATAAGAATCTCCTTTGCTGAATGTTACTTTCGGGGTCAGGCTGGTATTGAAGAAGTTGGAAGAGTTTTTATCTCTGATGGCAAAATCTGTCTTCACAGCATCCAATCCTACTCCCAAATCTGCATTCAGGTTGATTCCTGATTTTCCTAATTCAACAGCATGCTTGGAGAAGTTTGCAAGAATGGAAACCTGGTTTTCCGAAGCATCAAAATGATCTTTCAGGAATGATGATTTTACCCTTACATCATTTAAGATTTCATTGGAATAAAAATCATAGTACCCGTTTACTTTAAACTGATTTACTTTTTGTTTCAGATCAAGCTCTCCTGTAGGCTGCATGGCGTAGATTCCATAGTAATTATAGCTGTCTAAACCATATTCAGCGTTAAGGTTAAACTTCCCCTTTTCTCCGTAAGAGTTTAAGAAAGCTCCGATATTAGCAGAAGTCTGCCCGGATTTCCAGTCATAATCTTTTTTAAGACCATTCGTAGACAAAACATGAACATCAGCTCCTACTTCAAGCTTATTTTCAAGGGTTTTTGAAACGTTTCCGTCTACCAGAACTTTTCCATAATTACCCATTCCAAACTGGAAATAGTTATTCTGAGCGGTTCCGTCAAATTTCGGTGCGACATCTTCTCCCTGAATGGTTGAAGTTTTAAAATCTGAAACAGCAGGAACATCCGTGATGGTATACTTCACAGGAGTCTGCGATTTCTCTTCCGGCGGATAATTCTTGATGGTTTCCACAGAAGTTTTTTTCTTCTCGATCTTCTTCACTTCCGGCTCTCTTTTTTTGTTAAGAACCAGCTTTTCCTCCTTGATCTGGGAAAACGCCACCGACGAGAACCCTAAAAATAATATGGATAATAATTGAATTTTCTTGTTCATATTTTCTTTATTTGAAAAAAATATATAACGGGCTTTTATTTATTGGAAGCAATATAACTGCCTAATAAAGCTTTCCCCGACTGTTTTGAAAAAGTTCTCCCCAGTCTGAATATATTAAACAGCCAAAGGCTTTGATAAACTTGTAATTTGTATTGATAATTTTTTGTTGCACTATTCTCAGCTACATCATAACTGTAAACAATATCATAAGGAAATGCTGAAGGCAGTAACCCGACTGTAATCATACTTCCAATCATTGGGTTTCCACAAGGAGGAGTATAGGTTTTCATCGGATGCAGTGTTATCTTAGATACATTGGTACTGTCTTCTACAATTTCATAAATATCAGAATGTTTTAAAATCTCAAATTCTTTCTTAAGATCCTTATTCACTACAAAAGCCTTTTGTTTTTGGAAGTCAGCTTTTACGTGGTTATACTCTTTTGGATAGGCACTGTACGAAGGAATGCAGCTCCAGAGTGAAGCAGAAATTAAAAAAGAATATATGGTAATTTTAAAAACCTTCATGTACTATTTCTTAATCTGTTTTTTAACTTCTTTTGCTTCTGCAACAATTTGAGGGAAGTCCTTATAGTTTGCAATGATCTGATCACAGGTATAGCTTGCCTGGTAGTTATCTTTCAGGCCGATATAGTTTTTAGCCATCAATACCAACGCTTTTGCTCCCCAGAATTCTTCTGAAGCATAGTTGTTGGCAAGCTTAAAGATCGTCTCATTAGAAGACTTGAAAGCTTTTCCTTTGTTCTGATAATAGGCTTTTGCATATAAAGCTTCTGCAGCTACCGAAGTATTGGATGATTTTTCAAGAGAAGAATAGGCAGTCTGTGCATCTTTATCTTTTCCTGAGTTCATCAGACTTCTTGCTTTGATCACTTTCGCAGTTTCAATAACGGCTGCCGAGTTTTTAGAATTAGCAATCACTGCATTGGCTAATTTTTCCGCTTCAGAGAAATTATTTTCTTCTGCATACAGTTTCATCAATTCCACATTCGCATAGTTTTTAATGCTGATGTTGGAAGAATTTTTAATGCCTTCAAGGTACTTTTTAGCTTCTGTAGTATTCCCCTGTGCAAGGAAGATCTGAGCTAAACGAGTTTGTGCATCATCCTGATAATCATTCTGAATTCCAGCAACTTCCTGAAGAACAAGTAAAGCTTTAGTTGAATTATTAGTCTGATAATAACTTTCTCCTAATTCGTACTTAGCCTGGTACAATCCTTCACCTGTAGGATTCTGTGTCAGATACTTTTCGTAGTAAGAAATTGCATTCTTATAATCTTTCTTCGCGAACAGCTGCTTCCCTGTAGATAAATTGATCTCATCAATTTCAGCAGCATCTACATTTACCCCAACATTTCTAGCGAAAGTCTCATAACCTGAAACGTCTCCGTTTTTCGTAAAGATAGGTTTTGCAGCCTGAACTACTTTCTGAGCATAGGCCGTATTTTTATACTGCTCACCCAGAGATTTCAGTTCAGAAAGAGCTTTATCATTCTGATTCTGGTCTATATAATTTTGTGCTCTGTAAATAGATGCATTAGCAATCAGATCTTTGTCAGAAGAACCTTTGATTACTTTTCCGAAATAATCATTGGAGTTGGCAAAATCATCCTGAGCAGCGTAGGCTGTTCCTATTTCGTATTGAGCATCATCATAATATTCGGAATCCGGATATTTTGATAAAAGATTTTTAAGATTGTTAATCTTCGCCTGTGTATCTCCTTTGAATCCCAGAGCCATTGCTTTTTGATACAAAGTATAATCCGTAGCATCTTCATTTTTATCATAGATAGCAATGGCTTCGTTCAGATCATTGTTGGCATAATGGATATCTGCTAGACGAAGTTCTGCATCATTTTTAAATTCCGGTTTCGGATTGGCAAGATATTGTTTGAAATAAGTAGCCGCCTGATCAAATTTCTTAGATTTAAAATAGGCATATCCCAAATCATAAGGCAGCTGCTGTTTTTCAGGGAAGTTTTCCGTAAGAAGCTTTTCATAACGTACAATGGCAGAAGGATAATTTCCTTTTTGGTAATACACCTGTGCCAGCCAGTACAAAGCTCTGCTGTTGAATTCTTTATTAATATTAAAACCAAGACTTCTTAAGAAATATTTCTCAGCTTCGTCATAGTTTCCTTTGTTGAATTCCTCCGTTCCTAATAGATAAGAAACCTCCTGGTCTACTTTGTTGATCTCAGGAGTTGAACTCTGTAATCTGTCAATTGCATTCAGCGTTTCTTTATAGTTTCCGGAATACAGATAAGATTTCACCAATAATGACCTCATTTCTGCGGCATTGGCTCCGTTCTGATTTTCGTTGATATAACTTTGAATTACCGCCGAAGGACTTTCAAACGGGTTACCGATATCGTAACTTAATTTAGCGTACTGCTCATGAGCCAGTTTTTTCACTTTCGCATCATAATCCATCTGATAAGAAGAACGGAATGCAGAAAGAGCCTCCTGTTTTTTATCTACGGCCAGATAAGCATTTCCTAACTGGTAATAAGCATTTTGAGCTAAAGCAGAATTACTGTTCAGAAGCTGGTTGTAATAAGAAACCGCTTCATCATATTTCTTCAGCTGTGCAGCCACAAATCCCATCTCATACAAATCGTTTTCAGATGGATTCTGCTGTACACTCAGATAATCTTTTAAATGCGGATAGGCAGAAGTGTAATCATTCTTCATGAAATAACTCTCCCCAATGATCTTATGAACTTCTGCTTTATAAGAATCTGAAATATTTTCGTTTAACAAAGCATTTCCTTCTGTAATAGCCTGATCGTAGTTCTTATCATTGTAATACATCTGTACATAATAAGGACGTACCAGTTTGGAGAACTTATCCTGATCCTTTATCGAATCAAAATACTGGAAAGCTTTATCATTCTGTCTGTTGCTGTAATACAAATGCCCAAGCATATAAGCAATATCACCTTTTTGGGACTGATCTGCTGATTTATAAGCTTCTTCAAGGGCATCAGTAGCTCCCTTGGAATCACCCGTCATGAATTTTGCATATCCAAGCTTCAGAATATACTCGGTATTCTCCTCTTTCGAAAGCTGATACTGGTTTACTTTTTTCAAAGTCTCCAGCGCTTTATCGAAATCTTTTTTTGCTAAATAGTAATCTGCCAGTGGAAGATTAGCCTGAGCAAAATAAGCAGAATTAGGATATTCTTTCATGAAAGCCGTTAACCCTTCTTCAGCATGATTTTTCTGAAGAATCACACCGATCACATTATCAAAAAACTGGGCGCCTTCCTTTTTCGAACGGGACAAATTCTGATTGTAGAAATATTGTCTTGCATATTCGTACTGGGAAGCGTTGTATATTTTGGTCTGATAAAGATTTTCGGCTAGATTGAACCTGTAATTTTCTTTCTGGGTAAAATATTGGGACTGTTGAGCATCGGAGATTCCGAAATAGATGACCGCAGCCGCTAAAAGTATTTTTTTTGATTTCATTCTTCTTGATATAAGAAAATTAGTCTAAATAAGTTAACGAAAATATTAAAAACTTATTGTTTAAGCAAGTTTTAACAGTGTTAATGACAGTTAATTCTTATTTGATAACAATGTAAATTTTCTCACCATCCAATGATAAAATTTACTACTTTCGTTTGATAAAATATAAACAATTTTAATAAACAGTTATCAAAAACATATTTTAATTTGATACTTTTTCAACAGCAGCTAAAAACATACCATAAACACACCATCTCATGAAATTTAAGATTCTTTTAGCATTAATTTTTGTAAACCTCCTGCAGGCACAAAAGTTTTATTTTCCAAAGACAGCTGTAAATGACTCTGTTATATTGGAAAAACAGATTCCAGGACTTGCGCAACAAGTGATTCCCCTCCTTCAGTCTGCAAAGTATAAACCTGAAAATACGGTTGACCTTATGGATAATCTTTTCCGCTTGCAGCTGGTGGCTCATGATTATAAAAATTCATTGGCCTCCCTTTTCGAAAACCGTAAGCTCTTTGCGGATCACAATATGGGAGACTACAGATACATCGGATTTGAACTATATGCCCTTGCAAAAATGGAGCAAGAAGAAAACAATACCTCATTTTCCAATGCCCTTCAAAAAGTATTTAATCAAAAATACGAAAGCCTTCCGGAAAAACTGATTCCAAGACTGGAACTCGCTCTTAACGGAGATGTGAACGCATCCAGAAAACTGTTGAAGAATTTCCTTGATAAACAAAAAGATAAGGACAGCATCGATTACAAAACGGCACTGGCTCTATGTAAAAATTATCTGAATTATAAAACCTACTCCAGCATCAAACCTCAGGTCATGCAGCTACTGGCTTCAAAAGACAAGGAAAGATTCATTATTGAAACGAAAGATCTTAAGATCAATGGAAATACCTTATCAGTCACTATTGTTCGCAGAAAGGAATACACATCTCCACTTCCTGTTATTTTAACCAATAATATCTATGCTGGTCCCATTGATGGTTTCTTTGGAAAGAGAGCCGCTACATACAATTACGTAGGGGTTGTTGTGAATACGAGAGGCAAGAGAAACAGCAATGATGTAAACAATCCTTTTGAGCATGAATCGCAAGATATTTATGAAGTGATAGACTGGGTCAGCAAACAGCCCTGGTGCAACGGGAAAGTAGGAATGATCGGAGGAAGCTATTTAGGCTTCAGCCAATGGGCAGCTGTAAAAAAATTGCATCCGGCATTAAAGACGATTGTTCCTCAGGTTGCCGTAGGAATCGGGATTGATTATCCGGCTCAGAATAATATCTTTATGAGCTATATGCTGCAGTGGATACAATATGTGACCAATAACAAATTTACAGATGAAGCTGATTTTGCCAATGCTGTAAAATGGGATTCAATTTATACAAAGTGGTACAAGAGCGGGAAAGCATTCAGGTCTTTAGACACAATAAGTGGTAAACCAAGCAAAATATTCCAACGATGGCTGGATCACCCGGGATATGATGGATACTGGCAGAAAATGGTTCCTTACAAGGAGGATTTTTCTAAAATCAACATTCCTATTCTGACTACAACGGGATATTATGATGATGATCAGATTGGTGCGCTGTATTATTTTAAACAGCATCATCTGTATAATAAAAATGCGAACCATTATCTGGTCATAGGTCCTTATAATCATGGAGGAGCCCAAAGTTTCGGATTTACTTACGTGAATGGAAACCCTATTGATCCTGTGGCGAGAATAAGTATTGATGATCTTGCATTCTCATGGTTTGACTATATTCTTAAAGGCGGTAAAAAACCAGAAATTTTAAAAGACAGAATCAATTTTCAGGTAATGAACACCAATACATGGAAGCATGTAGCCGATCTTGATAAAATGCATAATTCGTCTTTGAAATTCTACCTTCAGGACAAAAAAAACACATCTTCTGTATTTAATAAGCCTGAAACCAAAAATTTCACAACACAAATTGTTGATCTTAACAGAGACCAGAAAGACACTTATTATAAAGTCAGTAAAAAAGACAGCATAAAAATGACAAATTCTGTCGCTTTTGAAAGTGAAGTTCTTGATAAGGATATCATCATGAGTGGAAACCTTTCCGGAGTCTTCAATGTTTCTATCAATAAAAGAGATTTTGATACGGATACTTCCTTATATCAAATTCAACCGGATGGAAAGTCTTCGTTACTCTCCACTCACATTGTGAGGGCCAGCTATTCGAAGAACAATGAAAAACGACAGCTTCTTGAACCGAATAAAATGGAACAAATCCCGATTAACAATTCCTATTTCATGAGTAAAAAGATAGAGAAAGGAAGCAAACTTCTTTTATTGGTCGGAGTGAATAAAAGCCCTAACTGGCAGATCAATTATGGTTCCGGTAAAGATGTAAGTGATGAAACAGTAAAGGATTCCGGTAAACCCATGGAGATAAAATGGTACAATGACAGCTATGTGGAAATTCCTGTTTATAAAGACTAAAAACCTTTTCTAAACACATTTCAGCGGGCTTTATGCAATAAAAAATAATAAGATCATTTCATTCTTTACTGATAAAAATTCTTAATTTAGCCCGCTAAAAAAAATAACCAATTGAGCAATACGATGATTAAGAACATTTTTTGATGTGATACTTTTCATCACCAGCTCAAAAAATACCATTAATGAAATTTAAGATACTCTTAGCATTATTTTTTGTCAATATAATGCAGGCACAGAAGTTTTACTTTCCGAAAGCAGCAACAACAGATTCTGTGATTTTGGAAAAACAAATTCCCGAACTTGCTTTAAAGGTGATTACTGAATATCAGTCTCCTAAGAACAAACCGAAGTATATACTCACGTTTTTAGATAATCTGTTCCGTTTACAACTTGCGGCAAAGGATTACAAAAATTCCATTACAAGTTTAACCGATTACCGTAAGGAATATGCAGATCATAATATGGCAGGGAACAAATATCTTGCTCATGAAATCTACAGTATAGCCAGGCTGATTGAAAAGGATAAAAATATTCCGTTTCCAGATGCTCTTCAAGCGGCCTTTACTACAAGATATGAAAGTTTATCCGAGCCACTGACTGCCAAAGTAGGACCCACCCTGGATATTGATTCAGATGTAAGGGATCATAAAAAAAGGTTGAAAACAGTACTTGACAAACAAAAAGATAAGGATAGTATTGACTATGCTTCCGCTCTGGCTTTATGTAAAAACTATGTCAATTATAAGACCTATTCCAGCATCAAACCCCAGATTATGCAGCTTTTTAAAGTAAAGGAGCAGGAGAAATTCATCATCGAATCCAAAATCCTTACTTTAAAAAAAGGAACAAAACTCACCATTACAATTGTACGAAAAAAAGAAAACACGTCTCCTCTTCCCGTTATACTTACCAATAATATTTATGCCGGAGAATTTGTAGATGCAGGGATGGGGAAAAGAGCAGCTGTTTACAATTATGTAGGAGCTGTCGTTAATACTCGTGGAAAGAGAGACAGCAATGACCCCAATCATCCATTTGAAGATGAAGCGCAGGATCTTTATGAAGTCATAGACTGGGTAAGCAAGCAACCGTGGAGCAATGGTAAAGTAGGAATGATAGGCGGAAGTTATTTAGGATTCAGCCAATGGGCAGCTGCCAAAAAACTGCACCCGGCTTTGAAAACCATTGTGCCTCAGGTTTCGGTAGGAATCGGAATAGATTATCCTTCTCAGAATAATGTCTTCAAGGGCTATATGCTCCAGTGGATTCAGTATGTCACCAATAATAAGCTGACCGATGAAGCAAGCTTCAATAATGATACAAAATGGGACTCTATCAATACAGCATGGTATAAAAGCGGCAGATCATTCAGAGCCCTTGATTCTTTAAGCGGGAAACCCAATACAATATTCCAACGATGGCTGGATCATCCCGGTTATGATAAATACTGGCAAAACATGGTCCCTTACAAAAAAGAATTTGCCAAAATAAACATTCCTGTTTTAACGACTACAGGCTATTATGATGCTGATCAGATCGGAGCATTGTATTATTATAAAGAACATCACAAATACAACAAAAATCCTAACCATTATTTAGTGATAGGACCTTATGATCATGCAGCAGCTCAAAGCTATGGAAATAATTATGTTTATGTTTTCGGTTATGGGAATCTACTCATAGATCCTGTAGCCAGAATAAGTATTGATAAACTTGCTTTTTCATGGTTCGATTATATTCTGAAGGATGGCAAAAAACCGGACCTTCTGAAAGATAAAGTCAATTTTCAGATCATGAACAGTAATACATGGAAACATGTTCCTACTCTTGATAAAATGCACTCATCTTCTCTCAAATTTTATCTTCAGGACCGTAAAAACGGTTCTTCAGTTTTTGAGAAACCCGGAACTGAACAATTTACCCAACAGACGGTTGACTTTAAAGACAGAAATCCGAAATATCTTTATCATACAGTAAGCAAACAGGATAGTGTGTATGTAACCAATTCTATTTATTTTGAAAGTGAAATTCTGGAAAAGGATATTACAATAAGCGGAAATTTATCCGGAATATTCAACGTTTCCATCAACAAAAAGGATTTTGATCCCAAAACCCTATTATATCAGGTACAGCCTGATGGTAAGATATTTTTACTGTCTACACATCTTACCCGAGCCAGCTATGCAAAAAACAATTCCAAACGTCATCTGCTTAAACCTGGCAAAAAGGAGCAGATCCCAATCAAAAATTCATTTTTCATCAGCAAAAAAATAGAAAAAGGAAGTAAACTGGTCTTATTGGTAGGAGTTAATAAAAATAAGAACTGGCAGGTCAATTATGGCACAGGAAAAAATGTAAGTGATGAAACTATAAAAGATGCAGGTGAGCCTTTGGAAATAAAATGGTACAACGACAGTTATGTGGAAATTCCCATTTATAAAGAGTAAATTCTTTTGTTTGCGCATTTTTCCCCAAATGTTTTTAACAACTGTTAACATCAAAATAAAAAATCATTACATTTGCTTTTTTTCAAATCAAATATAGTTATTGAATGAGTCAACTTTTTAGAAGAAAAATCTATTCAGATACAGATACATCAACAGGGCTTTTAAGAGTCTTAGGGGTATGGGACATTGTATTTTTTGGTATTGCGGCCATTATTGGAGCTGGGAGTTTCAGCAGTTTGGGAGAAGCCGTTTTCAGAGGCGGTCCCGGTGTAATACTACTCTATTTGATTTGTGGCTTTGCCTGTGGGTTTACCGCTTTATGCTACGCTGAATTTGCCAGCAGAATTCCTACGGCAGGTTCTGCCTACACATATGCTTATGCCAGTTTTGGGGAATTGATTGCATGGGTTATCGGCTGGGCTCTGATCATGGAATATTCTTTCGGGAATATTTACGTAGCTTTTTCCTGGTCAGATTATTTCACCAGTTTCTTAGGACGTCTCGGAATGCATATCCCTGATTATCTTACCTGCAGCTATACCGAAGCCAGAAAAGCCGTTCAATATGGTTCAGAAAACAAGGAACTCTTAAATGCATGGAAGACCGCTCCATTAATCGGAAGTTTGAAATTCATTGTAGATATTCCGGCATTGGTTATTAACGGTTTGATTACATGGCTTTGTTATGTAGGAGTAAAAGAAAGTAAAAACTTCAATAACTCTCTGGTTATCTTGAAACTTGGAGTAATTATATTGGTTATACTGGTTGGTTTTGCGTATATCAATACTGAAAACTGGACTCCGGTAAGTCCTACAACGGGAACACCATCCTTTATGCCAAATGGCTTTGCAGGGGTAATGAGTGCAGTTTCCGGAGTATTCTTCGCCTATATCGGATTTGATGCTTTAAGTGTTCTTTCTGAAGAGACTAAAGACCCACAAAAGACTTTACCAAAAGGAATGATCATCTCTCTTGTGCTGTGTACTGTGATCTATATTGCTTTGACATTGGTCTTAACAGGAATGGTAGATTACAAAAAATTTGATGGTGTGGGAGATCCGCTTTCATTTATATTTGAAAAGACGAATGCCAATGTAGCCTGGATGGAGCTTGTAGTTTCCTTCGTTGCAATTGTTGCCATTACCACTGTATTATTGGTTTTCCAGATGGGACAGCCAAGAATCTGGTATGCCATGAGCCGTGACGGACTGATGCCTGCAAGATTTCAAAAAGTACATCCCAAGTATAAAACACCATCATACGCAACCATCGTTACTGGGATTGTGGTAGGTATTCCTATCCTGTTTACAGATAAAACTTTTATTCTTGACTTTACCAGTATCGGAACTATTTTCGCTTTTGTACTGGTATGTGCCGGAGTATTAATGCTTCCAGCTAAAGAGAAAATTAAAGGCAGATTCCACCTTCCTTATGTGAACGGAAAAATCATTTTCCCTGTTATTTTCATTGGTGGTTTACTGGCTTTCTACCAGTGGCAGCCTGAATTTTTTGATAATCTGATGAACTGGTCAGACCCTAATGAAGGAGAATTCAGAGCTTCTATTTTCTTCTTTATTATTATCAACCTTATCCTATGTGTTGTAGCTTTCATCAAGAATTTATCATTAATTCCACTAATTGGATTAAGTTCATGTCTTTACCTTCTTACAGGAATGAGCCATGAGAACTGGTTCTGGTTCGGAATGTGGTTCCTGATTGGTATGGTAATTTATTTCTGCTACGGATACAAGAACAGTAAGCTTGGAAAAGAGTTAAAAGACAGCTAAATAAGCATTTAATAAAATTGCGGAAAGGCAAAATAGCAAAGAGGTTACACCTGATGGAAAGACCTGATTTGTTATTTTGTCTTTTTCTTTTTCAGGCTCTTTTAAAAATCGGCAGCATTATTGCTTTGACTTCAACAGAATCAACAAACTAGATCACCATGGCCGAAAGAATCAAAACATACAGAGAGTTTTATCAGTTTTATCTTACTGAGCATAGTAAAACAGGAACCCGCATTTTCCATTTTATCGGAACATTTCTCGTGTTTTTCGTAATATGGTATGTCATCAGTTCCGGAAAAGAAAGATTTCTATGGTATATTCCAATTGTAGGCTACGGATTTGCCTGGTTCAGTCATGCTGTGATCGAGAGAAATAAGCCGGCTACTTTTAAATATCCTTTATGGTCTTTAATCTCGGACTTCAGACTGTTTTTTGAGCTGCTGATCGGTAAGCAGAAATTCTTTACGTCCAATAACCAGCCTCAAAATCAGGAATAGCCTTTAGTTTCTTTTCTTTCTTAATTTTGAAGACGCAAGAGCATTTCGACTTAGCACAATGTGAGATTTTCAGCAAATGATGATATTATTTTTCTCGCAGATTGTGGAGATTTCGCAGATTTTTTTAATAATATCTGCCTAGTTTTCAAGAGCTGTAGAGGATATTAAAGTTTAGATTCCTTGCTTTGCCCGGAATGACAAAACAGAGTTTTGAAATTTTATCGGAGATAAAATCTTTGCGCCTTAAAAGCATTCCTTCTAATAATACTTGCGTCTTTGCGTTTTCCGACCTTTACTTTTAGATTGAGATTGCTTCACCTTCGGTTCGCAATGACTATATGTTGGTAGAATTCTGTTTATTCTGAGGGAGTTTCTTCCCAATCAGATAACCCAATGAAGGCAGAATGCATGATAATACAACCGGAACTATCAAAGCCAGACCTGATCCGTCAAGGATAATCGTTAAAGGAAAAAGATATCCGTTATAAACAAGCAGTGCCAATGTAAAAAGAAAACTGTCACTATTACCTGTAGAAAGAATATTAAAATCGCTTCCAAACTGATCAAACAAACCGGAGCAAACGAATAAGAAGACATTCACAAAAAACATCCATAGGACGGTTCTGTAGATCATCCCTTTTTTTGCATTCAGATATCCGGCGAAGATCAGAAATAAAGATAAAATTCCGGAAACGGCATAATCCAGTACTGAAACATCAACTTCACTACCCATTCTTCCAAAGAAATACATGGCATACAATACCAGATTTCCGAGATAGATGACCGTTACATAATTCATACCTTAAAAATTTTGTGTTTACGGTTAATATTGTTTTTCAAGTATGTCGTAATGAACCGTGTTTACTATCTTCTCTGCAAGGATGTCTCCATCTACTTTTTTCCGTTCAGGAATATAGCTTGAAAAGGTTATCGTATGATCTTTATTGATTGTTACTTCCACTTCTTCAAGGATATTTTTATCATCTACATAAAACTGGATCCTGTTTTCTACAACTCTCCAGAAAGAAAGTCTTGGTTCAGATGGACTGCAGTCACCCGACTTCCCTTCTACATAATTATAAATGGCGAAACCATCTTCCCTGATCGCATAATTTCTCATCAGGCGGCAGTTATCGAACTCTTTTATCACTTTCTTTTTACCTTCATAAAATCCGGCTTCCTTCAGTTTCCAGAATCCTGTAACGTTTTCTTTGGTTAATTTTTGGGCACTGACCAAAGAAAAGGCCATACAGGAAGCAAGAAAAAATATCTTAGACATAATGAATTTGTGTTTTTTGATTGTAAACCAATATAATAGTGAGTAAAGAATTACGGCGGGAGGCTTCGCCGCCCGCCGTAATTCTAAACCTTAAACCTTAAACTTTGAACTTAAAGGATTCTATTTAAACTTCTTCTTAAAGCTAAATTTAAGCATATTCATGAGTCCCGGTTCAATGATATCAATTCCCAGTCCGAAATTACTGTCAGCAACAGTATGATGATCTGTTCGGAATTGTTCAAACTCGCTTTGCGGAATTTCAATATTGATCAGAGGATTGTATTCAATGTACACACTTGCCCCATTTTTGTTTACTTTTTTTCGACTTTTATAATCAAAATATGGGTTGGATATTGTACTTTCCTGGACTGTATATTTTTCTTCAACATCAATTTTCTGATCCGTCTGTAAATTGATTTCATATTTCTCACTGTCGAAATTATGCCAGAAAGGTAAATCTTTGTGGATAAAATCTCTTGCACTCGCCTTCACTACATTTCGGTCAAAGTACATTAGAAAACGGTTTTTCTGCGGATCCACAAAATAAGGATTTTCAATGGTTGCGGTATACTGGATCTTAACTTCATTCAGTCTTTTATCATCACTGACTACATCAATAGCAGCATCTGTGAATACGTTTCGGACATCCGTACCATTGCGGTCACCTGAATAATTAAGCGCATAGAAAAGAAAGCTGTTCCAGCTGTCTATGATTTCTCTTTTATTGGTACTTTTAAAATACCTTCTCATAGCATTGGCTCTGTTTCCTTTATAAGTCGTTGACAGAGTAAGCTTTCCTGTATTGCCCTGTGCATTTAAATCAACTCTTTCATCAATGCAGAAGTAAGGGAATTTATAAGATTTTCTTACCTGAAGCTCCTGATCTTTCTTAACTTCCAGATAATGCATAAAATAGATAAAGCCTCTGTTTTCAATCAATCCGAATTCATCACGAATGGTTGCATCAATGAAATATTCTTCACCTTTATAATTCACTTTTACGACAACATGATTGAAACTTAACAGGGACGGCAGATAGTATTTAATATAATAATCCGTATTAAAATTAACCAGCACTACAGAGGCGTCTACTCCTATATAATCAAGAATTACTTTCAATAAAACCGATTTTGCCTTACAATCACCCTGTTTATTTTCATAGGTTACTGACGGCTCCTGTGGTTTATGTCCATTCATTTCATCTGCATTGAAGACGTAATAAATATGATTTTGTACATATTCTATGGCAAACTGCAGTTTTTCATCCTGATCAGCAATGGCATCCAGTTTTTCAACCAGGTTGGGAGCAAAATCCTTTAAAGAAGATTTGTTGAAAATCTCCTCATAGAACGGTACAATATAGTTGGAAAGATCTTTCCAGTTGCTTTCTGTAGCAAAATCTACATAAGGGAAAATTTCACGGCCTGAATCTACAGGGTTGATATAATTCTCTTCTTCAATGACAAATCTGTCTCCTTTTTTCAGATAACTGATTTCCGGCTCAAGAACATTGCCCTGTTCATCTCTGAAAAATGTTTTTTTGTAAGCAATAGTCTCTTCACGCTCATTGATAAACGTGAATTTAAAACTGCCATAAGCCCAATAGTTATCCGGACTTACCCAGACATATTTTGAGAACTCCTTTCTAAGAAAATCGCGGTCTGTAAATTCTTTGATTCTTGAATCTTCTAAAATCAGAACATCATACAGCCTGAGATCTTTAATGGTAATATTGATTTTTTTATTACTGCTTAGAACCCCTCCACTGCTTTGGTTTTCACTGTCAAGAACCTTTATTTTTGTGTCCGGAATCTTATCGATCAGCACTCCATCCCTTAACACACTGATCCTGTGAATCTGGTAAACTTCATTTTCCTCAACAATCACATCAGAAACAGAAGCCCTTTCCAGGTTTCCCGGTTCGTTCAGAGTATAAGCTATGCATACGTACTCACTGTTTTCAGTATTGCTTGTATAGTATTTTTTGTCTAAAAAATAGCAGTAATCGCGACCTTCATCAATTTGTCTTCTGGCAAATTCGGAGTCTTTGATTCGGTTTTTTATTTCCTCATCCCCGATATTTCCTGCCCACATTTCAGGTTTTTGAATCCTGTAATTTTCAACTTGCATTTGATTATCCATATTTATTATAAGAATTATATTTTGGTTAGTGTTTAAGAAATTCAAATTAAACAATTAAAAAAGTAAAAAACAATAGCAGAAGTACTACAAATTCAGTATTTTTTTTCGGCACAGTAATTGCGAGGTATGGGGAAAATCAAGTTTATGAAAAGTATAGCAACAATTCTAAAAGGGGCAGCACCCGCATTAGCATTATTCGCAATGACGCAATGTACAACCACAGCCAATGCATCCGCAGGTGATGAAAAAACATTCATCGTAGGACCACAAACAGCAGATTGTACAGGAGTAGCTCCTATGAAATGTCTGCAGGTAAAAGAAAACACTTCCGCAAGCTGGACCAATTTCTACAGCAATATCGAAGGATTTACTTATGAACCGGGGTATGAATATGTTTTAAAAGTAAAAACAGAAAAAATTGAAAATCCGCCGGCTGACGGATCTTCCATAAAATACACTTTGGTAAAGCAGGTTTCTAAAACGAAAAAAGCAGAAATGACAGCCAATGAAAAGACAATTATCGTAGGGCCGCAAACCGTAGAGTGTTCTGCTGGAGCCGGTCGTATGCAATGCATGCAGGTAAAAGAAAGCGCTTCTGCAGCCTGGACGAATTTCTACAGCAACATTGAAGGCTTTACTTATGAGCCGGGTTACGAATATGTTTTAAAAGTAAAAACAGAAAAAATCGAAAATCCTCCGGCAGATGCTTCTTCCATCAAATATACATTGGTAGAACAGGTTTCTAAAACGAAGAAATAATAAAAAACCGCTTCTGAAAATTCAGAAGCGGTTTTTTATTTTGCGGGAAGAAGGAAGTCAGAAGTTACTTTTTGGTCAATCCGGAAAAGTTAACCATTATATCTTCATTTTCCTTTTTATCTTAAAACCCAGTCTCTTTTTGTGGAGGATCAGGATATTTTCCTTTAGTAGCTTCTCCTACTGTGTTGGCTGTAGTCATCGCTACCACAAGATCATTCAGCATTCCGCTGGCTGCAGTGGGTGAATTGGGAAGAAGTACAAGATTACTTCTGTTGCTGGCGCCCACAGAATGTAAAGTATCATAGTGCTGTGTTACTACAATAAGTGCTGATGCTTCATGGGAATTAATATCCACATTATTCAGCATTCTTACAGATTCTTCAAGTCCTTTGGCAATTTCTCTTCGTTGGTCAGCAATCCCCTGCCCTTGTAACTTTTTAGATTCTGCTTCTGCTTTTGCAACGGCAACAATTCTGATTCTTTGTGCTTCAGATTCGTATTCGGCTGCTGTTTTTTCTCTTTCTGCTGCATTGATCCTGTTCATGGCATGTTTTACCTGCTCATCCGGATCAATATCTGTTACCAAAGCTTTGATAATATCATAACCATAACTGTTCATGGCATCCTGAAGCTCGCTTTTCACTGCAATGGCCACATCATCTTTTCTTACAAAAACATCATCAAGCTTCAACTTGGGTACTTCTGCTCTCACCACATCAAAAACAAAAGAAGTAATTTGATTTTCAGGATTTTCCAAACGATAATAAGCATCTCCCACCTGACTTCTAATGACCTGATACTGAACAGAAATTTTCATTTTGATGAAAACATTGTCTAATGTTTTGGTATCAATCAGTACATCCAACTGCTGAATTCTCAGATTAAGTCTTTTAGCAATCTGATCTATGATGGGTAACTTAAGGTGAAGACCTGAATGCTTTACCGCACGGAATTTCCCGAAACGCTCTATAATCGCTGCTGTTTCCTGCTTAACGACAAAAAACGAAGCGAATAAAATGATAAGCCCGAAGAAAATAACGGGTGCAAAATATATACTCATAGTTTTAATTTTTATTAATATGTCGTTACACCACCTGTTTTTGTTAAAAACATTTTTTGTAAGTAGCTGCTTAAATATAAGAAAAATAAATGTAAGATCCGGAATATAATCCCCGGGAAATCAGACTTGATGATATCATATTTTTTTTAAAACCAAAATTATTCTGAAAAAGACTTACTTTTGAATATTCATTACATCATGGTCAATTCAAAAGAAATATTAAAAGATCACATCTCTAAATTCACTTCAATTACTGAAGAGCAATTGGATTATGTTTTCGGACATTTTAACCTGATCTCTTTAAAAAAAGGGCAAAGTCTTATTTCGGAAGGCGATTTTGTGAATCATGAATATTTTGTTCTGGAAGGCTGTCTGAAAGCTTTTTATCTTAATGACAGCATGAAAATGTTTATCCTTCAGTTTGCCATGCCTACGTGGTGGGTGACAGATTTTGATGCACTTTACAGTAAAACAAGGGCAACCATCAATGTAGACTGTATCACCAATGCCAGCATCCTTTCTATTTCCAACGAGGACAGGGAAAAGATCTGTAATGAAATTCATGAAGTTGAACATTTTTTCAGATGGAGAACCAATAAAGGGTATGTAGCCGCCCAGAAACGTTTGTTATCTTTTATGAATAATGATGCCAGATTCCGGTATGAAGAACTTCTATCCATGTATCCTCAATTGTACAATCTGGTTCCGAAACATCTGATTGCATCTTATCTGGGAGTAACCAGAGAAACTTTGAGCAGGCTGCACCAGTAATCAACCTCTTTAAAACAATTAATCTCTTCCTCTATTTTGTGAGGTACATCACGTAATTTTTTCTTTTGATCGGCGGAACTTTGTGTCAATATTTAAACCCAATAAAAATGGACACAAAAAATTTTAAAGTCAATACAGAAAACAGTACTATCGACTGGATCGGAAGAAAAGTAACCGGTGCTCACAATGGAACTATCGGTATAAAAGATGGAAACTTCACATTTGGAGAAGGAAGTTCTATGTCAGGAAAGTTTGTCATAGATACCCGTTCCATCAAAATCCTGGACATTGAAGATGCTGAAACCAATGCACAGTTTGCCAATCATCTGGCTTCTGATGATTTCTTTAATTCTGAACAGTTTCCTGAAGCTTATTTCGAAATCACGCATGCTGAACCGGGTGATGAAAACCTCTATTATGCAAAAGGAGATCTTACGATAAAAGGTATTACCCATCCTATCGATACAAGTCTACACATTGTAAAAACGGAAAACGTTGCTGTTTTGGATACTAAAATAGTGGTTGACAGAACAAAGTTCAACATCAAATTCAGATCATCTAATTTCTTTACCAATCTTGGTGACACATTGATCTACAACAATTTTGATCTCAACATTCATTTTGTTGCGGAAGCTTATTAATTCAAATAACCTTAAAAATTTTACCATCATGCCATTCATCAAAGTAGATGTGCTTCGCGAAGCTCTTAACCGCGAAACAAAACAACAATTAATCAGAAAAATAAGTGAAGCTGTCACTTCAGTTTTGAATAAGGATCCTCACTTAACCCATATTGTCATTAACGAGATTGAAGATGATAACTGGGGATATGCCGGAGAACAGGTTTCAGTATTAAAAGAACAGGGATTTTCAACAGGAAAAAAATAAATCATCAATGAAAAAACAAACCGTAATAATAACAGGAGCCTCTTCAGGAATAGGATTGGAAACAGCACGTTATTTCTTAGACCGAGATGATAATGTCATCATCAATTCCCAAACGGCATCTAAACTACAGGATGTTTATAATGAACTTGGAGCCGGTGAAAATCTGGCAATGGTTGCCGGAAATGTTTCAGACAAAGCAACAGGTGAAGCGCTGGTAAAAACAGCTTTAGAAAGATTCGGATCTGTTGATGTTCTTATTAATAATGCAGGAATTTATGAAAATAAAGCATTTCTGGACGTTACCGAAGATTATCTGGATCGTTTTTTAACAACGAATTTGAAAGGAACATTCTTCACTACACAGGCTGTTATTCCTCAGATGATCAGACAAAAAGACGGTGTGGTAATTAATGTAGGAACGCCATTGGTATATCATGCCATTGCAGAGTCTCCTTCCACAGCACCAATTTCGAGTAAAGGAGCGATTCATGCACTGACTTTACAGCTGGCTGCAGAGTTTGGAAAAGATAATATCAGAGTCAATACCGTTGCTCCGGGATTGATCAGAACTCCAATGCATGGTGCAGACCTTGACAATAATTCAGGAATCCATTTGTTCAATCGTATTGGAGAACCTGAAGAAGTTGCTCAGATGATTCATGCGATTGCTAAGAACACATTAATCTCAGGAGCCATCATCAATGTTGACGGCGGAATGGGTGCCGGGCATCATTTATCATGAAACTATCATTAATTATAGCATGGCTGCTCAGCTTTCCGCTGAGTAGCCTTGCACAAAATCTAAAGGATATGAAAACCAATCAGACCTCAGAAACTGAAATAAGAAATGTCATAGAGAATTATTATTTCAAAGGGATTTATGAAGGAAATACCGATATTCTTGCCAAAGCTTTTTATAAAGATGCTTTGCTTTTCGGAGACGTTAACGGAGTTCCCTATTTCAAAACTGCTAAGCAATATATTGAAGGAGTCGGAAGCCGTGTAAGCCCGGAAAAATCAGGAAAGGAATTTAATGCTGTAATTATCTCAATAGATATCATTAATTCGATTGCTGTTGCAAAATTAAATGTAAGGATGTATGATTTTAATTACTATAATTTCATAACTTTCAATTATATAGACGGGCAATGGATGATCGTTAACAAGACTTTGACCAATGTACAGCCTTAATTCAGATTTTTAATGAAAACCAATACAATCATGTGGAATAAAAATAGAATTACGGAATTACTGGGAATAGAATATCCTATTCTGCAGGGACCTTTTGGCGGAGGCCTTTCCACCGCTGAACTGACAACAACAGTGAGTAATCTTGGCGGATTGGGAGGTTTCGGAGCGTATACTTTGTCACCGCAGGAAATCTTTGACGTTCACAAAGCGATACAATCCAAAACGGACAAACCTTATAATCTCAATCTCTGGGTAAGCGATCACGATATTATTGACGAAAAACATACAAAACAACAATACCAAAAGGCTGTTGAGACTTTCAAACCTTATTTTGATCTTCTGCAGACGGATATTCCTTCAACACCACTCCCTTTTGAATCGAGATTTCAAAATCAGCTGGAGGTGGTTTTGGATATAAAGCCTAAAGTTTTCAGCTTTATGTTTGGACTGCTTGGTGAAAACCTCATCGAAGATCTTCATCGTCAGGGAACCGTTGTTTTGGGAAATGCAACAACACTTGATGAAGCGATTGCTTTGGAAAAAACAGGCGTGGATGTTATTGTGGCTTCCGGTTTTGAAAGCGGTGGTCACAGACCTTCATTTCTGGATCAGGCAGAACTTTCTACTACGGGAACATTTGCTTTGATTCAATTAATTAAAGATCGTGTAAAAATTCCTGTGGTGGCTGCAGGAGGTATTGCCAACGGCCGTGGAATTGCGGGGGCTTTCAAACTGGGCGCTGATGCTGTACAGATCGGAACGGCATTTCTGGCAACTGAAGAATCCGGAGCGTTACCGATACACAAAGAGTTTTTATTTTCTGAAGCTGCTAAATCCACTACTTTAACCAGAGCTTATACCGGAAGATTAGGACGTGGAATTACGACAAAAATCACAAGAGATCTATTAGCTGCAACAGAAAAAACATTACCGTTCCCATTGCAGACGCATTTTATGGGGGCATTAAGAAAAGCGGCTTTGGAACAGCAAAAAAATGATCTGGTTTTCTTCTGGTCCGGTCAGATTGCACCTCTTTTAAAGCATAAAAAAGCCTCCACTTTAATGCAGTCATTAATCGAAGAGGCTTCTGAATTATTACAATAAATAGAATCTACACGGTCATTCCGATGTCTATTCCTTTAATTTTTCTATATAAATCGGTAGCGTAATTATCCGTCATTCCGGAAACGAAGTCAATAACTCCAAGAACTTTCTGATAATCGGTTCCGTCATTGTAAATAAATTGCTTTGGAATTAATTTCAAAGCTTTTACATCATAGGATTTTCTTTGGTCATCAGGTTTCAGAATGGAAGGAATAAAGTGATCCAGCAATTCATACATTACGTTGTAACCGGCATTTTCAATTTCAACAACAGCTTTATGATTGTAAATTTTTTCTACCGAGAAACTTTCGATATCCTGCAGTGCTTTATTTTCTTTTTTATAAATATCAAGTAATCCATTACTAAGATTTCCTTCAAGAATTGTTTCAAAGTTATGCTTATACATCTCAATCGATTTGTTGATTAATGCATTGATAACTTTTGCTCTCAGATAAGAAATCTGTTCATTTTCATTGGATATAGAACGTAACTTTGTTTCAATTCTCTGAACATCATCCGTTTCCGATTTTACGAGCTCGAAAAACAGGTTTTTACAGTCTGCTGTAGAAACAATTCCCAATCTGTGGGCATCTTCCATATCAATGATGTTGTAACAGATATCGTCAGCCGCTTCTACCAGCCACACAAAAGGATGCCTTTTGAAAATATGAGGTTCCTCACTTTCAGAAATAAGCTGGGTTTCTTTAGCAATTTCCAGGAATATATCTTTCTCATTCTGGAAAAAACCGAATTTCTTTCTGTGAATGACTCCTTTTTTCTTTGCAACCGCTTCACACGGATATTTTGCAATACTTGCCAGTGTAGAGAATGTCAGCTGGATACCTCCTGCATCTTTTCCTTGCTGCTGCTGTGCCAATACTCTGATGGCGTTTGCATTTCCTTCAAAATTAACCAGATCTGCCCACTCCTTTTCATTGAATTTTGATTTCAGATCCTTTTCATTTCGTTCAAAATAGCTTGCAATGGCATCTTCTCCGGAATGTCCGAATGCAGGGTTTCCCACATCATGACACAAACAGGCTGCCGCAATTACATTTCCTAAATTATAGAGATAAAAATTCTTTGAGTCTTCAGTGAGTTCATTTTTAAAATCTTCAGCAATAAATTCACCGATAATACTTCCTAAACTTCTTCCTACGGATGATACTTCCAGAGAATGCGTAAGTCTGTTATGCACAAAAACACTTCCCGGAAGAGGAAAAACCTGCGTTTTATTCTGCAGTCTTCTAAAAGCAGAAGAGAAGATAATTCTGTCGAAATCCCTTTGAAAATCAGTTCGTGAAGCTTTGGTCTGTGGATTGTTTCCTGTACGTTGATTGGTGAAAATCTGGTTTAAATTCATCATTTTTCAAAATTACTCCAAATTTTAATTGTATGGAATAGTATTTAGATTTTTATTAGCGAGATCTTTCATTCAAAAAATCTATGATAGTAAACGTTTTTTAGGAATCGGAAAGCTTGAATAAATATTTTACATTTGATACAACCAATACAGTTGAAGAATCCCTATAATTCTTCTTTCAAATTTTAAATTATAACTATGACAGACAACACATGGCTCAACAGATGGGACGAAAGGTACAGCGGCGAAGAATTTGCGTATGGAACAGAACCCAACAATTATCTAAGAGAACAATTATCACAATTAACTCCAGGTAAAATACTTTTCCCTGCAGAAGGCGAAGGAAGAAATGCTGTTTTTGCAGCCACACAAGGATGGCTGGTTTCTGCTTTCGATATCAGTGCAAACGGAAGAGATAAAGCGTTACAATTAGCAGGGCAACAGCAGGTTATTATTGATTATCAGGTGGGAGAACTTTCCACTTTGGATTATCAGAAAGAGCAGTTTGATGCCATTGCGCTTATCTACGCTCATTTTCCGGGTGCGATCAAATCTTCTATTCATCAGATGTTAAATCAATATCTCCGTAAAGGTGGTTTTATTATTTTCGAAGCTTTCAGCAAAAATCATCTTGAATATATTGCAAAAAACGAAAAAGTAGGTGGTCCAAAAGATATTGAGTCTTTATTCTCTATTGAAGAAATCAAAGCTGATTTTCCGGATTATGATATTATTGAATTAGCTGAAACAGAAATAGAGCTCAATGAGGGACTATTCCATAACGGGACAGGTTCCGTCATTCGTTTTGTAGGACAAAAACTGGCCTAAAAATATTTTAAACAGGTTTGTTTTGGGATAAAAATCAGGTTGTATGCAGCTATGGAATATTATTTGAATCTTTATCTCAAAACAAACGTATGCCTGAAGGTCCATCCATTATATTAATGAAAGAAACCTTGCAACCATTTGCAGGGCAGCAAGTGACAGAAGTTTCAGGGAATGCCCAATTTGAGAAAGATTCTTTCATTGGCCAGACTCTTCTCGAAATCCGTACTTTTGGAAAACAGACTTACCTAGTTTTTGAAAAGGCAGCTATCAGAATTCACTTATTAATGTTCGGTTCTTACAGTGTTGATGAGCAGACCAAACCGGATAAAAGTTTGCGTTTGGCCTTGTTTTTCTCTACCGGAAACATTTATTTTTATACCTGTTCCGTAAAATCCGTACCTATTGAATATCTTTCAGCAATTGATTGGGAAGCTGATGTAATGAGCGACCAATGGAACCCCAAAAAAGCCGAAGAAAAATTGAAATCCAATCCAAAAATGATGGTTTGTGATGCATTGATGAATCAGGATATTTTTTCAGGTGTAGGCAATATTATTAAGAATGAGGTTCTTTTCAGAATTGGTGTGCAGCCTGAAAGTTTACTGGGTAATCTTCCTGCTAAAAAAAGAAAAGAGCTCATTGCTGAAGCCAGGAATTACAGTTTTGATTTTTTGAAATGGAAAAGAGAATTTGTTTTGAAAAAGCATTGGCTGGTCCATACAAAATCGGTGTGCCCGGTTTGTGGACAAAAATTGGTCAAGAAACAAACGGGTGTGGGAAAAAGAAGAAGTTTTTATTGTGAAAAGGATCAGAAGCTTTATTGAATAAACCGGTATTCTTATGTTTTGGCTGAAGCCGTTGATTGTTTTTATTTATTTAACGGGCTAAAGCCCGTTGCTATTGAATCATAGTATTCTATTTTTTCCCACTGATTACACGGATTTACACAGGTTTTCTAATCATTTAACTGATATTGATTATTACTCATTGTTCATTACCTAGTACTCATGTATTAGTCTGAGTTGAGAAGTCCTCCGGCAAATTTTGTGAAAAAATCTGCTCTGTATACTTCTCCAAGAGGAATTTCGGAGTCTTCAATGTATATATTATGATTGTCGAATGAATCTATAAAATTCATATTCACCACGTAGGATTTACTTACTCTGATAAAGGTTTCCCCGGAAATCTTCTGATGAATGGTTTTTAAATTCATTGCTGTGATCAGCTTTTGCTGCTTTGTATGAATAACGACATAATCTTTGAGCCCTTCAATAAATTTAATATCTGAAAAACTGATTTTATAGAATCTTCGTTCTGCTTTGATGAATAAAAAGTCTGCCGTATTGGATTCCACGGTATTTTTAACGGTATCTTTAGATAAAAGTTCCGTATAAAGTACCGCTTTATCAATTGCTTTTTTAAGCCTTTGGGGATCAATAGGTTTCAAAAGGTAGTCCACTGCTTCCAGTTCATAGCTTTTCAATGCATATTGAGAATAGGCGGTGGTAAAAATAATCAGTGATTTTTTCGGAAGCATTTCTACAAATTCAAGACCTGTTACCATGGGCATTTCTATATCGAGGAAAATAAGATCTACCTCATTATCTTTAAGAAACTCAAGGGCAGAAGGAGCATTGGAAAATTCGCCCAGGACATCCATACTGGAAATTTCAGCGATCAGTGATCTCATTTCGGCTCTTGCCAGCGGTTCATCATCAACAATAATACAATTCATCACACGGGAATTTTTAAATTTACAACATATTCTTTATCAATGGATTCTATCTTCAGATCAAAGGTATCACTATAGAGAAGCTCCAGTCTTCTGGTGATATTGGCAAGCCCTAGCCCACTGTTTTTTTTATCTGAAACGGTATACCCGGTACTTCTTGAATTAATACACCTGAAATAAAGCTGTTTATTCTCAATATTGATGTCTATTTCTACATAAGACTCTCCTCCACTGAGATCTACACTGTGCTTCACCGCATTTTCCACAAAAGTGGTAAACAGATTGGGAGGAATAAAAATACTGCTCATTATTCTTTTCTCCACATTGACCTGAATATCAAAAGAGAAATTGTCACGTCTTATTTTTTCAAGGTTTAAAAAATTGGACAGAAAATCAATCTCTGAAGTCAGCAACGTTTTCTCTTCACTGTTTTCGTAGAGCTGGTATCTGAGAAACTCTGAAAGTTTTACAAGTACTACTGAAGCTTTTGCCGGATCTGTTCTGATGAGTGCTTTTACATTATTCAGCATATTAAACAGAAAATGCGGATTGATCTGATTTCTCAATTCATTCAGTTCCATCTTTAAGGTAAGATTGCTCAGCTCATTGATCCTTTTATTATCACTGATCCATTTCTGCAGAAGCTTGATTGTAGTTGTTGTCATAATAATGGGTATGCACATAAGAACCCCTTCATAGATTCCTCCCTTTTCATTTTCTCTGAGAATATTTTTCACTCTGAATTCTTCAAAGAACATTTTAAAGCCATACCCGATAAAATTGAGTCCTACAACCCCCATCAGAACAAGCAATGCCAGATAGGTGACATATTTGGTTTTAAAGAAAAATCTGGGAACCAATACATATATATTAATGTATACCATTGCAATCAGAATCGTATACACAAAAAACAGAACATAATACTGATAGACCCCTGAATACCAATGCCAGAACCTTGCACTGTAGATCAAAATGAAAAAGAAGATCAGAAACAGCAGATGTCTTCGGAGTCCGTACTTCGCTTCCACCAGAAAATCCATGACAAAGGTTTCTTCAAATTTCCACGGACTGTATTTCATATGATAGGCTCATTTTATGATTAACAAAAATAGTCAATAACGTAAATTACAACTATTTTATTATACAAAACCTGTATTTTATTATACCAATTATCACGCTCGGGGATTTTGTATAAAATACCAGCCATTTTGTATAAAAACAAATTTACACACTTCTTTTCTCTATTCCTTTGTACCGTAAAATGACACATATGGAATTAACAGTCTTTCAAGAACTCACTCAGGAAATATCTCTAGAGTGCTTTTTTATGACAGAATCTCAACAGGAAGAAAAAGTAATACAGCTCATTGATCTGCATCATTTTATAGAATGTTTTGATTCGGAAATGAAAATTCTCAGCTACCTCCACCATTCTATTAATATTGTAGAACATGAAGGAGAGAAAAAAGGTATTCTGTTTTGTGACCTTAAACATTCTGCTGTACCTGACAGCAATGCCTCTGAAGAGTTTAGAAGAAGATACGGATTATCAGAACTCTGGTTTGTTTTTGTAGAGGAAACCTTTGTTCAGGATACTGCGTGCTATACGGATGCCATTATTGAAAACAGTCTGGATATCTTCTATGAAAGAATTTTTACCTTCAGCTTTTTCCAATCTATTATTCAGCCTTTAAAATAAACTACCGATGAAAACATTGAGAAGAGTAATTGTTCCCCTGGCAATTCTTCCTTTTAAAAACATTATTTATGCTCAAAAAAGGATAGTATTCCCTTTGAAGGTCCGTGCATTCTTTGCGGATAAAATCCCGCAGTCACGGAACTTCAGTATTGAATATACTTTGACTTTGATAACCCCATCTTCTTTTTCTTCACAGTTACAAGGTCAGGATTTGCCGGAGGCTGGTTTTTGAGTACTGCATTGAGCTACCGTTATACTTCGATCAGGAACGAAACCTTCACTCTATTTCAATATTGGAATTTCTTATAACCCTTTTGAAAGACCGAGGGCAAAATAAATTTAAAATACCATCCGATTTTACAATATCACACCTTATTCCTGAACTTCCTCCATCGAGAGATTAAAAAAAAATTAAAATTATTCTCCACATTATTTAACCATTCGTCTAAAATAGAATCAAATCTCCAGCTAAGCATAAGCTATTTCAAAGATAGGTAACTCTCTATTTCAGGAAAAATCTTATTACTGCTACACATTGCTGATGAAAAAATGATTCCGGTTTTTACATAAGAATATACTTTAAAAAAAGAAAATGGCAGTACCCAAACAAATATTTCAGACTTTTATAACTAAAAAACTTCCTTTGATTACAAGGTATCACATCTGGAATATGAAAAGGAAAAATCCGGAATACCGCTATTTTTTCTATGATGACCAGGATATAGAGAAGTTTATCACCGAAGAATTTCCTCCAGAATATATTAAAAGCTACCGTAAACTGACTATTGGAGCGGCAAAAGCAGATTTCTTCAGGTATGCTATTTTATATAAAAAAGGAGGAATATACCTGGATATAGACAGCAGCACTATCAAACCGTTTGAAAAACTTATTCAGGAAGATGATGAAGCTGTGATCAGTGTAGAAAGACACGAAAACCTGTATGTTCAATGGGCTCTTATTTTCAATAAAAACCATCCTTTTCTTAAGAAGACATTAGAATTGATGATTGATAACATAGACACTCACCGCTATCCACATAATATCCATGCTACTACAGGTCCTACCGTATTCAGTAAAGGAATAAGGGAATCATTAAAGGAAAATCCGACCATTCCTTTTACATTATTTAACGGCATTGAGTTCAGAGGATATTTAAAATTCAAATATAAACTGGGAAAGTTCTTTTTATACAAAACAAGATCCCAGCACTGGAAACAGAAGCAGAAGCATCAGGAAATTATTTTTTAATGAGTTCCCATCTTTGAGAACACATTAATAATAATCACTCCAATTACAATCAGGGCAATCCCGATAATAGCAGGCAGATCTGGAACCTGCTTGAATGCTATCACTCCAATCATCGTTATAAAAATAATACCTACTCCGGACCAGATGGCGTAGGTAATTCCTACGGGGATGCGGCGAAGGGTAAGACTCAAAAAATAAAATGCACAGGCATAACCAACAACTGTCACTACTGATGGCCAGAGTTTAGAAAATTCCTCAGACTTTTTCAGAAAAGTCGTGGCAATAATCTCAAATACAATTGCCAGTGCAAGAAAAATATAACTGTGTCCCATAAATTCATTCTTTCTGCAAAAGTAGTAAAAGCCTCCTGGGAATTCAAAAAGAGAATTCTCTCACCTCTCTCTATTCGCAGGACAAGAAATGTTTATCTCATCCATGAAAGGTCTGCTCTTTCGAAACATCCATAATTTTCATGGGAGCCTAAATATCATTAATCATCTTATTTTCAAGCCCATTTATTTTTATGATGTGGGCTTTATTGATCTGAAATAAATCGGTCATCAGACAAATTTATTTTCATTTCTGGCATAAAATAATATTTCTCTATGACATGAAATGTGACAGCTGACAAAAATTCCAGTATAAAAATCAGAGCAAAGAATAAATTTTATTAACATAAAAATCTGTTTGAGGTGAAAAATTAAAGTTCAAAAATTACACTTTAAAACAATATTATGCTAAGCATTATTTATTATTTGTTTTATCAACTCCAATATAGAAGTCAATAAACGGTTAACACATTCACATAATTTTACAGATAGAACAATAAAAGTATTAATAAATTTCAAATAATACATTAATTTATTGTAAACAAAAATTCACTAATACATGAACACAAAACCCCGTAATACACTGATAAACATCATAGTATTTTACTTTGGCACATGATTTGAAAGTAGTAATATTGCAATTGAAAGATTGATAAAAAAAAGTCAAATAATTAAAAATAATACAAAATGGTAACTTATATCGGTATCGTAACAGGTTTAGTAGTAATCACTTCATATTTTATGACAGTAAGAAGAGAAAGAAACTAATCTTAAAATAAAACAAGCCTATAGAATATCTATACTAATTATATTGTTTTATGTTTTTAGTCTGAGAGATCGGATTGCTCTTTTACCATCGGGTAAAAGGGCCCAAAAACATAAGCAGAAAGATCTTAGTTTCATAACAAATTTTAATATCCAAATGAGAAAAGCCGGTCGCAAGTCCAGCTTTTCTTTTTTATATAGTCTTTTTCCCACAGATCTCACAGACTTTCACAAATTGTTGCTAATACCAGCATCATTTATCATTCAGTATCCGGTGGACCAGTTATTTATTATTTTTCAGGATTCTTTTTAACATTCAATAAAGCTTTATCTTTGTTTATTCAATAATCATTAATCATCATGAATCTGTACAACCTTATTATTCAAGATAAAGAACAGGTAAATCTTAACGAAGTATTTCTTAATGCCAACAACAGAGAACAGCTAGTACAGCTCATTAAAGAGCATAATTACGTTAAAGAGCTCCAGGAGTATGGCTTGCCGGTTAACCATAAGATTTTACTTGAAGGAAGTTCCGGATGTGGAAAAACAATGACAGCCAAGGCCATTGCCAATGCCCTTGGAAAAAATATTATTATTTTAAATCTTAGTAATATTGTTTCGTCTCGCATTGGAGAAACGTCACAGAATATTAAAATGATTTTTGATAAAGCCGCCAGAGAAAGATCGGTATTATTCCTTGATGAACTGGATCAGATCGGGAAAGCAAGGGGCAGCGATGATAAAGATGTGGGCGAAATGAGAAGATTGGTTAATACTTTGATTCAGCTGATTGATTATTATCCTGAAAATGCGCTTTTAATCTGTGCCACCAATCATCCTGAGATTATTGACACCGCCCTTCTAAGACGTTTCCAGCTAAAAATTAATTATGAAATGCCTTCCGCTGAAATTCTGGATTCGTATTACAATCAATTATTAGCACAGTTTCCGGAAGACTTGAGAACGATTGAAAGAAAATACGCTATTTCTTTTGCTGAAGCTAAAGATTATGCTTTAACAGCCGTGAAAGCTGCTTTAATTAAAAAACTGGAAGCCAAAGAAACCATCTCATCATGAAAGAAGATATCCTCCACAATCTCACTTTGATCAATGAAAGAATAAGAAAGTCTTGTGAGCAATCCGGAAGAAACAGTAATGAAGTCAGATTATTACTGGCTACGAAAACTGTTTCTGCAGACCGTATCAAAATTGCTTTGGAGAACGGACAGGAATTAATCGCAGAAAACAAGGTACAGGAATTGAAGGAGAAATATGAAGACCTGAAAGACATTCCCCATGAAAATCATTTTATCGGCCATCTTCAGACCAATAAAATCAAAGATATTCTGAAATACGATGTTACCTGCGTCCAGTCTCTGGATCGACTGGAACTTGCTGAAAAACTTCATCAAAGACTTTTGACTGAAAACAGAACGATGGATGTTTTAATTCAGGTGAATACATCCAATGAAGAAAGCAAATTTGGAGTTAATCCTGATCAGGCTATTGAACTTACCCGAAAGATTTCCAACTACTCTACTTTAAAGATAAAGGGATTGATGACCATCGGCTTATTCAGTGCTGAAACTGAGAAAGTAAGAGCATGCTTTAAAATCCTGAAAAATCTTCAGCAGGACATCATCACCGAAAATATCCCCAACGTAGAAATGAAGGAACTTTCTATGGGAATGAGCGGCGATCTGGAAACAGCCATTGAAGAAGGCGCCACCATTGTACGGGTGGGAACTGCCGTTTTTGGAGCGAGAATCTACCCGGACAGTTATTATTGGGATGAAGGAAAAACAAATAACTAAGCTTACAACTATATGTTCCCATTTACTTATACTTTTGAGAGAGAAATAAAAGATAGCAAAACGTTTAAAAATGTCACTGATGCAGTATGTCATTCAATCACAGAAAGGGGCTTAACTGATATTGTTCCTGCTGACGGCACCATCATAGGTGAAAACAAATGTTTAAACTTGATTTTGCCAACAAATCCCCATTAGTTTTCTAACCTGGCAAAGAATACTTCTACTACAACGAAAATACAAGAATTCTTACCTACAAAACAAAAGCATTTTATTCTATAGTATTTTCCCTGATCTATTCCGCTGTACTTTTCCTGATCCTGCATTTTATCCTAAATCACCTGACTACTGAGATACTAATAGCTTCTCTTCTTTTCATTGCCGGTATCATTATACATTATTGTCATTATATTTTGGTAATAGATAACGTTTCCAAAATTTAACCGAAAATTAAGCAGTAAAAACCTATCTCTTTAGTAAAATACCGGCTTCGACAGGCTCAGCCTGACAACGCTTAAAAATTTCGGTAGGTATTCGGTTGTCCCCCTGAGCCTGTCGAAGGGCTAGTAATAAGAAAAACCTTTGTTACTCATTAATCCCAGGTATTAACTATAAGGACAAGTCAATAAACCCATTCCTTAGTCTACAAATTCGGTATACTTTTTGCTGTAAATATTTCGTAATCAAACAAATACATTTATGGATAAAAAATTACTATCGGTATGTCTGTTCATGACATTATTATTCTTTTTTTCATGTGAAAAAGAAAACACACAGATGAAAAGTGGAATTTCCATTGAAACCATTTCAATTATAACCTGCGTTACTATGGGCGTAGCTATTTTGCTTGCTTATAGCTTTAAACGAAGATAACAAACCGGAATTTAAATACTAAGACACCTCTCGATTTTTGGGAGGTGATTTTGTTTTAAAAATTTTAATTAAATGACTGGCATTTCATTAAAATATAATAAATTTCAAAAAATTCCTCTTTCGTAACTAATAACCCTAATGAAAAGAACATTCCTGTCAGCACTTTTACCTTTGCTCATTTTGAACTGTACTCACAAAAAAGAAAATGTTCAACAGACAGACAAAGAGAATCCCAACCTTACAATGTCTATCCCGCTTGAATATCTTGTGGATTATCCTTTAATTAAAGACTCTTCAAAATTTATCAAAAATCTTCAGCAAGCTTTTGATCTCCATGTTCATGAAAGTCCTGTTCAGCAAAAAGGTGAAAAGATAACGGTATTCAAAAAGGTGAAAATCAATGGTTCAGATCAGGAGTATTACTTTGTTGAATACGACTGGAAGACAGGACCAAATTCTGAATATCCCTGGAAAAATCAACTCTTATTAACACAAGAAGGGAAGCTTGTTAAAATTTTATCAGCAGAACGGTATGAATTTGTTTCTATTTTCCCAAAACAAAATCCATACTTACTGGCAACCTCGGTCACAGCACATGGAAACGGAGGTCATGAAATTTACAAAATAACAGCAGACTCTTTAGAAGATATCTATAGGGGTAACGTCAGAACATATGATGCTCATGAAGACAACAAAATTTATGAACCGTATGAGCTGCAATTAAAAATTAAAGACTACGATAATGACGGATTTAATGATATTGCTTTCACAGGAAAACTTGTATTGATCCAGAGGCGAACACCGGATGGATTCTGGTATGACAATCTAACAATAGATGGCAGAAAAATCAAATATTCTGTTGATAATCCTTACAAAAAAATTCCTGTAGAATATATTTTTCTTTACGATCAAAAAACAGGACATTTTAAGCCAAAAGGAGATTATAGAGAGAAATAGAAAATTGAGATTGCTTCGCTACGCTCGCAATGACTATAAAAACAAAAATCCCTCTCATTGCTGAAAGGGATTTTTTATAGTTAAGAAACTAAGATTACATATAAGCTTCAATAGGCTCACAAGTACATACTAAGTTTCTGTCTCCGTATGCTTCGTCTACTCTTGATACAGAAGCGAAGAATTTGTGGTCTCTTACCCACTCTAATGGATAAGCTGCCTTTTCTCTGCTGTATGGTTTATCCCAAGAATCAGAGATTACCAATTGTTCTGTGTGAGGAGCGTTTTTCAATACGTTGTTGGTAGCATCTGCTTCACCGTTTGCAATTTCATCGATTTCTTTTTTGATAGAGATCAACGCTTCTGCAAAACGATCAATTTCAGCCTTGCTTTCAGATTCTGTAGGCTCAATCATTAATGTACCTGCAACCGGGAAAGAAACGGTAGGAGCATGGAAACCATAATCCATTAATCTCTTCGCCACATCAGCTACTTCAATTCCTAAAGACTTGAACTGACGGAAGTCTACGATACATTCGTGAGCTACTCTTCCGTTTTCGTTGGAATATAAGATTGGGAAATGCTCTGCTAAAATTTCTTTCAGGTAGTTAGCATTCATGATGGCATGTCCTGTAGCCTTTTTAAGACCTTCTGTTCCTAACATCTTGATGTAAGCGTAAGAAATATTAAGGATTAATCCTGAACCGTAAGGTGCAGCAGAAATACCTTCAATAGCTTCTTTGGAACCGATTCTGATGTTCGCGTTAGAAGGAAGGAAAGGTACTAAGTGTTTAGCAACACAGATTGGACCTACTCCAGGACCTCCGCCTCCGTGAGGAATTGCGAAAGTTTTGTGAAGGTTAAGGTGGCAAACGTCTGCTCCGATGTTTCCAGGACTTGTAAATCCTACCTGAGCGTTCATGTTTGCACCATCCATATATACTTGTCCTCCGTGCTCGTGGATAAGGTTCGTAATTTCTTTAATATTAGCATCAAAGAATCCGTACGTAGAAGGATAAGTGATCATTACAGCAGATAAATTCGCTGAATGAAGTTCTGTTTTAGCTTTAAGATCTTCGAAGTCGATTTCTCCGTTTTCAAGGTTTTTCACCACTACGATTTTCATTCCTGCCATTGCAGCAGAAGCCGGGTTGGTACCGTGTGCAGACTGAGGAATCAATACTACATTTCTGTGGTGGTCTCCTCTTGAAATATGGTATTCTCTGATCACCATTAATCCTGCATATTCTCCTTGTGCTCCGGAGTTTGGCTGAAGTGAAGTTCCTGCAAAACCTGTAATTTCCGCTAAGTCTTTCTCCAGTTCACGGATCATTTCCTGATATCCTTCAGCCTGGTTTACAGGTACGAATGGGTGAATTGCGCCCCAGTTTTCCCATGAAAGTGGTAACATCTGAGTGGCTGCGTTAAGTTTCATGGTACAAGATCCTAAAGAAATCATTGAATGAGTCAATGATAAATCTTTTCTCTCAAGACGCTTGATGTAACGCATCAATTCTGTTTCCGTATGGTATTTGTTGAATACTGATTCTGTAAGAATTTCGTCTTTTCTTAAGTTTTCTTCCGGAATACTGTATCCTTCTTTGATTTCTAATTTGAAAGTCTGCTTGTCTTTGAACTGAGCGAAAGAAGCCATCAGATAGTTTAATTTCTCTAATGTTGTACTTTCGTTGATCGCAATGCTTACTACTCCTTCTGTGAAATAGTTTAAGTTTAATCTGTGATCAAGCATCAGTCTTACCAATCTTGCTTTCTCATCTTCAGCCATAGTGATTTTCACAGTATCGAATATTGGCTCTTCTACTACCTGATATCCTAATGCTTTAAGACCATTTTTCAAAGCATTTGCTTTAAAGTGAATCTGATCAGCGATATAGTTTAATCCTTTTGGTCCGTGGTAAACAGCATACATACCGGCCATTACTGCCAAAAGAACCTGAGCTGTACAGATGTTTGAAGTAGCTTTCTCTCTTTTGATGTGCTGCTCTCTTGTCTGTAATGCCATTCTTAAAGCACGTCTTCCATACATATCCTGAGAAACCCCGATGATTCTTCCAGGAATATCTCTTTTATACTCTTCTCTACAAGCAAAGAAAGCTGCGTGAGGACCTCCGTATCCTAATGGAATACCGAATCTCTGCGTAGTTCCTACGGCACAGTCAGCACCCATTTCTGCAGGAGACTTTAGCTTAACCAAAGCCATCGGATCACAAGCAACCGCTACCTGAAGATCAAGTTTTTTATATTCTACAATATCTTCTGTATAGTCTAAAACGATTCCGTTTTTACCAGGATACTGTAATAAAATACCGTAATAAGAAGCATCCAACTGGTGAGTTTTATGATCTCCCACTACGATTTCGATTTCTAATCCTTCAGCTTTTGTTTTTAATACAGAAACTGTTTGAGGAAGCACAAGGTCAGAAATAAAGAACTTATTAGCTCCTGCTTTTTTCTGGTCTTTAGATCTGTTGTTGAAGAACATGTGCATTGCTTCAGCAGCAGCAGTAGATTCATCCAACAAAGAGGCATTGGCTAATGCAAAACCAGTAAGATCACATACTACAGTCTGGAAATTAAGAAGAGCTTCAAGTCTTCCCTGTGCAATTTCAGCCTGGTATGGAGTATATGCCGTATACCAGCTAGGGTTTTCAAAAATATTTCTCTGGATTGCTGAAGGTAAAAGTGTATTGTGGTATCCAAATCCGATATAACTTGTATAATCAGTATTTTTAGATGCCAATTCCTTTGAGTGGTTCAACATTTCGTATTCAGAAAGTGGTTCCGAGATCTCAAGATCTTTCTCTAAACGGATAGAAGAAGGGATGGTCTGAGAAATTAACTCTTCAATACTAGAAACGCCAAGTTTTTCCAACATCGCCTGTTTATCGGCTTCATTAAGGGAAATGTGACGGCTCACAAACTGTTCTGTATTCATTTTTATTTATTAGATTTTGTTTGTAAAAAGATGGGTAAAATTACAATTTTTTGAATGATTTCACAAGAGTACCAAGGAGGTGATAATTCACACATCTATTTGTGATATTTCTCACAATTTGCATTTCGTAAATTATGATAAGGTTAACATTAATTTCATCAACAATAACCATTATTCCATACATAATACACAAGAAAAACCATCGATTTCTATATAATTAAGTTCTTTATGTAGTATTAAATTAGTGTATATAATCAATAAATCTCACCCTTATTATTGAATCTATTAAACGATTTTTTTTAAAAATATAATGTATTCAACATCTATTTTTATACTTATACTGAAAGTGTCTGTCATTCAAATTTACCACCATTAAAACTCTTTTAAAGTAATTTTCAACTGCTATTCATCAGGTTGTAAGAATTTTATGAAATTTTATTAATTATATTTATTCTAAATTAATATATTTGCAGCATGAATATGATTGTCCCATTTAAAGTTCCGCCATTGGCACCTTACTCATTCAATAACGAAGAGATGTTCTGTGAAAAGAAATCATGCTGTAAAAAATTCAAGAAGGGAAAAAGATGTAAAAAATGCCCGGGAAGAAAGAAAATGGCATAAACTAGCTGAAATTTTTGATCAGCATATAGATAGCAACCACCAGAATAATAATTCCCCAGATCAGCATCATTATCTTAGGCTGACCCGACTTGTTTATTCTTGTTGCAGGCTGCGGCTTAAACATTTCTTCCACCGAACTTTTGAACTTTTCAGAATCGTTTTCAAAAACTTCTGTGATGGTAATTCCCTGAACAACCGTTTTGTGCAAAAGAGAATTCGTTGCATGAAGCAGAAGCTGGAATTTTCCGTCTTTAAATTCTGTGATCTTAAAGATCCTCTCTCCATACGGCTTTTCTAATCCGAAAGGCAAAACTTTCACCACATCGGCATTACTCGTCTGCCAGTTGATGATAATCTCCTCTCCTTTTTTCGCATGAATTTTATTCGCTGTAAAAGTTTTGATGGCTGGCGGAATATTATACCTGAAACTTCGCTGATGGTTTTCTAAATTCTGATCATAAGTACGTCTCAGTGCGCGATCACTTAAGGTTTCATAAGCCTCCTGAATCTCACGGAAACGGTCCGCAAAAAAGTCATCATTGGCATTTTTATCGGGATGATATTTTAAGGACAGTTTACGATAGGCTTTTTTGACGTCTTCTTCTGAAGCATCCTGTGATATACCGAGAAAATAGTAGTAATCTTTCATTGAGCAATACAAAAATAAGGATTTATTTTTCTTTGCGTTTGATGTTTACGGTAAAATTTTGTTGGAAGTATAGATCAAAAAGTCATTGTGGATTGAAGGTGAAGAAATCTCAATATCTCTCATAATTTATTGGTTGAAAAACGCAAGGACGCTGAGTTTTTTTACAGATACCTCCATATTTTTAAGGCGCAAAGATTTTATCCCCGATAAAATTGTACTTCTCAACAAATACATGAATTGAATGAGTTCAACAGCCCCTTTGTCATTCCGAGCAAAGCAAGGAATCTCAACTTCATATTCAAGGTATTTCCCACAGATGCCGCAAATTACCCAGATCATTTCGTAGTAACTTCAATCATAAGAACTGAACGGTAATAGACCGACCGTAATTACTTACGGGAAATCCAATCCTTAGTGGGAGCAATCCACTCATTGAGTGCTTTGAAAAGAAAGCCATGATTCAATCCCGTATTAAGCTCTATTTCTTTAAAATCTTTTAGGTGGGATCTGACGAACCGCTGTTCATACGACATCGGCACATGTCCGTCATCTGATTTCTCCGTAATGGAAAGAATCCTTCCATACAATCTGAAATTTTTATCTTTTTCCAGAGAATCATCTTTGAAACTAGCTCCGATAAATACAAATTTCAATTGTGGATTCTTTTCGTAATAAGAGACATATTGTGCAATATATCCTCCCTGTGAAGTTCCCACAATGGTAATCCTTCCGGCAGGAATTCCCTTTTTTATCAGGCTGTCAATCTGCTTTTTTACTTTTTCAGCATACGCTGACGGATCTGTGTTCGCTTTTCTTTTCTCAGAAATGAGAATCGTATTTTTATCCTTTAGCTTATTGAGTATTGTCTCATATTCTGCAACACCATATTTCGGATGTTTTTCCTCAAAAGAATGATCTTCCAAAAATTTATTATGTAAAAAGAAAATATATTGTTTTTGTTGTGACTTTTGACCAAACAATATGATCGAAAAAAATGAAAGTATGACAATAAAAACATTTGTAAACCTCATCATAACCGGAAATAGCTTTTAATTAGAAAGAAACAAATATAGTGTTAAAAAGCCTTTACCGGGACTATTTTATATAAAAATTCCGGCTCGGGAAGCTTCGCTTCCCGAGCCGGAATGTAACAATTTCAATTTAGTTTTTACTTTTCTTATGCTTCACACATATTATCCTTTTTGCAGCATCTTGAATGAAATTCTTTTTTGAATTTCCCTTTCAGTTCCTGATAGTCTTCATCACTCATTTCCCTGATCTTATCTGCCAGTCCGAAAGGTGACTTTTCTTTGATTCCGTACTCATCAAAAATACCTTTGATAAATCTTTTTCTTTGTATTGCTTTTTTAGCGATTAAGGCTACACCTGCAACGGCTAATGCCCCAAGAGCCCCTTTTAATGCTGAATTTTTCATTTTTTCAAAATTTTAAATTTTACTACTTCTTGTTTTTTATAGAGACGAATGAATGCTGATTTTTACTTTACTACTTCTTTAAAAATTTCAGATTATTCGTTATTTCTGTTGAAGAATCCACCGGAGCATTTATTTCTCCAGACTTCTTTAAATTTCTCTCTTTCCTCAGGAGATAAACCTGCCATTTTTTCTCTCATCTTTCTTTCCTTGAAATCTCTCACCCCTTTACCAAAGTGGAAACCTCCGAAAAGAATTTTGCTTAAGATCAGTATTCCCATGGCCTGCCAGAAAGTAATTGTTTTTGCTCCTAAAATCTCCGGAAGAAGGCAGTTCCAAAGCATCATGACAATCCATGTAACGGCAGCTAAAATTAATGGCGGGCACAGCAATAAAAAGATCCAACCCTTTTTGTGTTTATGATTCATAATTTCTTTTTCTAACTTTTTAAATCTTCGTATAATTTTCTCAATCTGTTTCTTAAATGCTTCACAGCATAGTTTTTTCTACTGATGATGGTTTTGATGTTTTCTCCCTGTTCATCGGCGATCTCCTGGAGGGTTTTGTCGTTCAGTTCATTTTCTACGTAGACCAGCCTTTGTTTTTCGGGAAGTTCATCAAGCGCTTCAAACAGTTTTTTCCAGATCTCATCCTGAAACATCTTCACTTCAGGACCGGCACTTTCATCCATCAAAAGGATATCCTTGATAGAAAAACTGCCGTCTTCATCTTCATATACGAAATCTTCAAGATTTTCTGTTTTCTTTTTCCGGTAACGGTCTGTGATCTTATTCGCCGTCACCCTGTACAGCCAGCCCCCAACGTTTACGATCTCAGAAAGATTCGTAAGGCTACTGAACTGATACCACACTTCCTGCAGAATATCTTCCGCATCCTCCGTGTTTTTCACTTTCGGACGAATATAAGACATCAGCTTCCCTCCGTAGTTGGAAACGGTCTGTGAGATGATGCTTTCTTTCTCCTTCTGTGGCATTGTTATTTTTTCGACAACCTCCATACTGATATGACGGTTAGCCTTTTAGTTTTACTTTAATAAATTTAAAATATTTTTCTTACAATTCAATTTTTCTTTTATTCATCGTGTTTTTATTTCATAATTTTTTTCAACAACCTAGGCATAATTTATTTTTCAGAAGCTTTTTCCCGCTATCCGCTCATACTCCTCACGCTAAACAACCCCACCCTCTTACCCTCCGACTCTCCCACTCGTGTTCCGAGGTAACCGCTGCTATCGGGGCTAAGGTGATGAGTGATAATTGATAATTGACGAATGATAAAGACCTTTTATCCATTCTCAATTTCTAACTTCATTTGTCATTAGAATCTAAACACTCACCTAGTCATAATAACAAAAAAACGGAAGACCTAAGTCCTCCGTTCAAATGCTATTTAATTAATAGTTTACTTATTAAAATTTTCAGCAAAGAATCCCAACATTGATTTGTAGAGTTCAATTCTGTTCGGCTCTTTTCCAAATCCGTGTCCTTCATCGTATTTTACAAGATAAGGAACTTCAAATCCTTTGGCACGCATCGCTTTTACAATCTGATCAGATTCATTGATGTTTACCCTTGGGTCATTAGCTCCCTGTACTACGAATAAAGGTTTCTTAATCTTATCAATCTGAAACACAGGAGATACCTCTTTAGCAATTTTAGCTTCTTCAGGGTTATCAAGATCATACCAGATCTGTTTTACCATTTCTTTGTAGGGTTTCCAGTATTCCGGGAAAGAATCAAAGAAAGTAAAGATATTGGATACACCTACATAATCCACTCCACAAGCATATAAATCCGGCGTTTTGATCAATCCCATCAATGTTGCATATCCACCGTGGCTTCCTCCGTAAATGGCCACTTTATCTTTATCTACCCATCCCTGTTCAATGGCGTATTTTACTCCGTCTTCCACATCATCCATTGCTTTTCTTCCAATTTGCTTGTAACCCGCTTTCTGGAATGATTTTCCATATCCGCCGGAGATTCTGAAGTTAACCTGAAGCGTAGCATATCCACGGCTTGCAAACAACTGTGTTTCCGGATTGAATCCCCAGCTGTCTCTGATTCCCTGAGGACCGCCGTGAGGATTTACGATCAAAGGAACTTTTTTACCTTCCAATGCCGCTTTAGGTAGGGTAATATACCCATGGATTGTCAATCCGTCTCTGCTTTTAAATTCGATAGGTCTCATTTCAGCCATGTCTTCTTCCTTCAGCTGCGGCATCAGATTATACAGAAGTTTGGTCTGCTTGGTTTTGGTATCGTATTCATAATAAGTTCCATACAGCTTGTCACTTCCTACAACAACCAAAAGTTTATCATTATTATCATCAGAAGAAACAATTCCAAATTCCTTGTCTCCAAACTGAGATTTTAATTTGTCATGTATTTCTTTATAAAATTTACTTACCGGAACCGTTTCTCCTTTGGTTCCTTCATAGCTGATATAGTCAAGTTCATAGTTTCTGTTTTTACCCGCCGTGCTTATTGAGCTTACATCATAGACAGGATTGGAATAAACCTCTTTAATCACTGTATTCTTCTTCAGATCATACAGTACAATTCTCGCTTTATCGCTATCCAGATTGGTTACTACATACGCTTCATCTTTATTTTTAGAATTTTCATTAAACTCTATAATACTGAAGGTATCAGACCAGTCTGCAGATTTGATCAGATTGAATTTTCCGGTCTGCAGATCTTTATAATAGGTTTTTGTGGTTAATCCGTTTTCAAGGACGCTATAACCTCTCAGATTTCCGTCTTTATCAAAAAGATAATCGTCGATAGGGCTGTTGACGTCTTTATTTTCATATAGCTGGGTCATTTCCCCGGTGACGAAATTGATTTTAAAAGGCTCAAAGATCTGCTTGTTGTTTTTATTCATGGTAACCACAACAAAATCAGTATCTTTTATAGGAATAATGGCCTGCACTTTTACTCCGTCAAATGGTGTTAAATCCTTTTGATTTCCTCCGTCTGTATCGGTAGCATACAGGTGGATATTTTCATTTCCACCTCTATCTTGTGTATAGAAAAGGCGTTTTTTGTTCAGCCAGCCATAGTTTCTTATCAGATCATCTTTTTCTACAATAGCTTTGGTAATTTTTCCTGTACTCAGGTCCTTTACATAGACATGATTTTTTTTCTCCTGATCTTTTTCTTTATAGGAAAGATATTTCCCGTCAGGAGAGATTTTAAATGCTGAAGCTTTAGGTCTTGCAAAATAGTCTTCGACTTTGTATTTAAAGTTTCCTTTGTCGTAAGAAATCAGTTTCTCAAGATTAGCCTTGGAAGATGGCAAAGTAGGATCTCCAGGCAGTTTGGCAGTAGAACTCTGTGCGTTGGTCATAATGGTGGATAGTACAATAAGGGCTGTACCGAAAATGTTGTGATTTAGGTTCATAACTTCTGTTTTAAAGGTTAAAGTTATAGAAAGCACTCATTTTTAAAACAATAGAAAACAAATGCATTTTATATAATAAGACACATTCAGGTTACAAAATGTTACAATTTTATATCATTTAATTAAAAAAATCTCAATTATATAAAAAAGACAGTCTGTAAAGGCTGTCTTTTTAGTGTAGATAAATTCCGAAATACCAGGTCCAGACGATCAGAATAATCTGCATGGGAATCCTTTGCGTGTAAAGGTATTTCATTCCCGGACCGGTGTAATCGGCTTTAAAAATATTAATCTTATTCCTGGAAGAATTGATATTGGCTATAAAAACCAGTATATAAAAAATGATCAGTAAAATTGCTGTCATCTCACGAATTGACAGGATCATCAATCCAATTCCTGCTGCAATTTCCAGAACTCCCGTAAAATATACCCAAAACATTCGGGCAGGAATAAAATCAGGAATCATCATCGCCATTCCCTTTTGAAATTTAAAATGAGAGAAACCTGTAAATATGATAAAAACAGCCATTCCCAGGTTTCCTGAAAATATAAAATCCGGCTTCCCCTGAAACAAAAAAGTCCCCAGCAAAGCCAGAATAAAAGTTGCGAAAAGTATTACGAGTAATTTCATTTATAGGTGGTAGATATTAGGTGGCAGGTAGCAGATATTAGTATTCAGGGTAAGAAACCAACTCTAAACCTTAAACATTAAACATTGAATTTCATCAAACTGAACCAAGGCTCACTCCTTCCGCAAGACTTTTCACAACCATTAATCCTTTTGTAAAGCCTGTATTCATATGATCCTGCCATTGTTTTTCTACCTGAACTTCGGCATGAAGTTTTGTTTTTCCTCCAAAGTCTATCAAAAAGTATTTCTCAAAACTTCCGTTCCATTCCATGACTTCTTTACTCTGGGTGTCTTCATTTCCCTCTTTATCCACCATTCCCAGATGTTTGAATACAATTTGGTTAGGTTCATCCATGCTGTCTATGGTTGAAACCATTCCTTCTCCCTGTGCATTCAGGAAATAAGTTTTCCCACCTACCTTCCAGTCTGATTTCATAACAGATCCTGCACCGAAATACTTAGTCCATTCACTATATGTTTCAGGACTCCAGAGGATGTCCCAGACTTTCTGAAGGGGAGCATCAATTACTGTTTCGTATGATAAGGTTTCCATTTGTTTCATTTTTTTTAATTGGTCACTACGAGCAAAGTGAAGCAATCTCAAAGCTCACAGATTTTTCTTTAATTCTAACTCAATTATTTACAGCTGATTTTCTGAAAGATGTTTAACCAGTGACATCGCTTTTGGAAACTTCTCTTCAAAAAATTCTTTAAATTCTGCCGGTGTCTGAATTTCTGTTTTCAGTAAAGTTCCTTCTTCATTTTCTTCAAGAAAGTAAGCTTCTGTAGCCTCTCCCCAATCCTGAGGGACTTCGATGCCTTCATAAATTTCTCCAAGGTGCAAAAATTTTATTTCCTCGTTGGGGATCATTTTTTCCACTCTGCTGTACATTCCGTTGTTTTTCGGATCAAGAAACTTGACAATATTATTTTCTTCAAGTGTTCCTTCATAAAAAGAACCTTCTGTAAATGCTGTTGTCCATTGTCTGTAGGTAATATCACCCCAAAGGACACTCCATACTTTTTCAGGTTCAGCATTGATCTCTATTTCGTATGATAATTTTTCCATATATTTTTTAAGGGATTAGGTGATGGATAATAGGTTGCAGGTGACTGCGTTGGTGGGTGAGTTTGATAGTCAGAGAGTAAGAGTGTTATTGTAACCACTTCTAGCTTCTCATTCTATCCTCCGACAAAATCACCTCCATTGATATGAATAATTTCTCCTGTAATATAACTTGCATCCTTTGAGGCAAGAAAAACATAAGCTGGTGCTACTTCAGAAGGTTGTCCCGCACGTTTCAGCGGAGTGTCTTTTCCAAAGGAGGAAAGGTCATCAAAAGCTTCTTTCACCAATGGAGTCCATATAGGTCCTGGTGCAATTCCGTTTACGAGAATTTCCTTTTCGGCAAGATTATCGGCAAGAGACCGGATAAAGGACAAAACAGCACCTTTTGTTGCCGCATAATCTATTAAGTGATCACTTCCGCGGTACGCTGTAACAGAGGTTGTACAAATGATCCGTCCTCCTTTTGGTATCATAGGAAGAAAATTTCTGGTGAATGAAATCATGGAAATGATATTGGTATCAAACGTTTCCTGAATCTGTTCATCAGAGATTTTTTCCAGACTGCTTTTTGAGGTATGAATTCCTGCATTATTAACAAGAATATCAATATTCTTCCACTCTGTTTTAATCTTGTCTGCGCATTTGGTTCTGAATGCTTTCCGGGTAAGATCTCCTTTGATCGGAAGACACTTCTGCCCTTCTTTTTCCACCAGTCTTTTGGTTTCGTTAGCATCATCGTCACTTTCTTTATAGATAATGGCGACATCTGCTCCTTCCCTGGCAAAATGAACGGCCACCGCCTGTCCTATGCCGCTGTCTCCTCCGGAAATAACCGCTTTTTTACCATGCAGCTTCCGGCTTCCCTGATAATCGTTCCGGATAATTTCCGGAAACACCCCTTCTTTAGGGACTTTTGACTTAGAGTCTGATTTGTTCTGTGTTTTCATATGCAAATCTTTTTCCTAAATCACATCAAACAATACGCCGAAAATATTTAAGAATTATAAGCATCTTCCAGATCCTGAATAATAATTTTCTGCATTTTCATCATCGCCTGAACAACTTTATAGGCTTTTTCCTGGTTAGAATCATTCATCAGCTGGATGAGTCTCTTAGGAACAATCTGCCAGCTTAATCCGTATTTATCTTTCAGCCAGCCGCACATACTTTCTCTGCCGCCATCGGCTGTAAAGGCATTCCAATATCTGTCGGTTTGCTCCTGATCATCAGTCATTACTACTAAAGATATTCCTTCATTGAAGTCAAATGGGTGATCATAGGAATTATCCATACAGAATACGCTGTAATTATCGATTGTAAAATGAGCATGCTGAACATTTTCTGCCGGTTCCGGAATGTTATGTCCTTCGCTCCCTGCTCCGTAGGTCAATATATTTCCGATGCTTGAATTGGGAAAAGTTTTCGTGTAAAGTTCCATTGCTTCTTTGGCTTTTCCGTTATTCTGATGGATAAACATCAAAGTCGGAATTATTTTCTGATCGCTTGCTTTTTCTCCCAGAAACAACTGCCATGTTACGCCATATTTATCCTGAACCCATCCGTATTTCGGGCTCCATGAGTAAGACCCCAGTTCCATCAAAGCTATTCCGCCATCCAGTAACTGATCCCAGTATTTTTGAACTTCGTCTTCTGTTTCACAGATTACCATAAAAGAGATAGAAGCATTTTTTTTGAATTGCGGGCCTCCATTCAGAAGCATAATTCTCTGTCCAAACAAATCAATATTCATGACAACAGGAGTATCTGCAGTGATTTCGCCTCCGAAAACCTTACAATAAAATTCGGCTGACTGCTTGGCGTCTCCATCATACCAGAGACATGGGAAAATATCGTTATTCATAATTTTAATTTTTAAAAGGGTGATGTATTTTTAACTTTCTATACAGCAAAAACAGATCTTATGCCTTTGCTTTTAAACGATACCAATCCGTTTTACTGCAATGACACTGCAAAATTTTTCAGTTGTATATATATTATGCTTCTTTAAAGCAGACCTGATTTTCTTTCATGTAATTCTTCAGTTTCATCATCGCATTTTTACCGAAACCATGCAGCTGCATGATTTCTTTTTCGGAATAATCTGAAAGTTTTTCCAAAGAATTTATTTTTTCTTTTTCTAAGGCTTTTCTAGCAGGTATTGCAATAACTCCGTGAAGGAATTGCTCTGCAGAGTCATAATTAAAAGCATACATAGAGTTTAAACTCTTTGACATGATAACTAGATTGATCATGGCTACAAAAAAATATTGTTAATGATTCTCAACATATTTGTGGAAGTTGTTGAGAATAGCATACCAGCCATCCCGCTGCATTTCCACAGAATTTTGTTTTTCCGGATCGAAAATTTCAATCACTTTCGTTGTATTCTCATCTATCTTATCAAATACAACTTCCACTTTTCGTCCGTCTTCAAGGTGATACCTAATGATCTCATGAGGAATAATCTCATCATATACGCCTTCAAAATCGAATCCGAAGCTTTTGTCTTTTGCTTCCATTCTGTTTTTGAATTTGCCTCCTACTACAAGGTTATTTTCAGAACTAGGACAGTGCCAGGTTTCATGGGCGAAATTCCATTTCGTAATGTGCTTGGGTTCATTGAAATAATTCCAAACCTTCTCCACCGGTGCTAAAATTGTGATGTCTATTTTAATTGGATCCATAGTTCTATATTTTTAAAAGTTTAAATAAAGAGCTGCCCAAAAATGAGCATCTCTTTATTATCATTAGTTAAATATAAGATTATTTTGCAGATTCTTCATTATAGTTCACCATCCAATGAACACCATACTTATCCTGAAAACATCCGAAGTAGTCTCCCCAGAACTGATCTTCAATAGGCATTTCCACGTTTCCGCCATCAGAAAGTTCTTTAAAAATCCTGTCTGCTTCGCTTTTTGAATCAGGGAAAATAGACACATAATTATTATTTCCTACGGTAAGAGTCTGCCCGAATGCCGGTACAATATCGGATGCCATTAACAGGTCTCCACCTACAGGCAAAGCGATGTGCATTACCCTGTTTTTTTCTTCTTCTGACAGGTTTTCGGTACCGGGAGCATTGCCCATTTTATGAATTCCACCAATGAATTCACCACCGAAAACACTTTTGTAAAAATTGAACGCTTCTTCAGCTGTTCCATCAAAATTCAGATACGGATTTAATTTAGCCATGATTTTTAATTTTAAAGTTATTATTATAAAATATTGTTTCTACTGTTGATCCATTAAGGATTAATTAATTTACTATGAATAAAAAAACGCTTAATGGTTTAAAAATTTTTCTACTTCCCTGACGGTAAAGTCTATTAAGTTGGCATCAATACTTCCATCAAAATCCGGCATCATATAAGTACCATGAGTTGCGGGAAGTATCAGTAACCGGGAGCCTTTCACCAACCGCCACATTTCGGCAGTATGTTCCGGCTTCATCACATCCTGATCGCCGCTGATAAATAATGCAGGTGATTTGATCGACCTCAGCACTTCATCATTCCAGTCCTGAAAACTCTGCATCCTTCTACAATCTTTCTCAAAAAGGTTTTCAAGCTTTGAGAAATCAGGATTGAGGCTTAAGAAATTAATTTTAAAAGGTTCCGGCATTGATTCAAAAGTTGCTTCCTGCATTCCTTCAAAAAAGCCGTCTATCATTCCGCTTCTTTTATAAAAAGCAGAGGCAACCACTAATTTCTCAACAATTCCGGGATGACGATGCCCAATCTGCATTACGGTACTTCCTCCATTACTGAATCCCCAGAATGAAGCTTTTTCAATGTTAAGTTCTGCCAAAAGTCCTGCAACATCGTCTGCATCCTGTTCAAATGTTTCCGGAATATCGCGGTGCTCACTTCTGCCATGATTTTGTAAATCGATTCCTATGAGCTGGAATTTATCTTCAAGCCTTGCGATGACTTCTTTAAAATCATAAAGCATTGAAGAGCCACCGCCATGGATTAAAACCACAGGTTTTCCTGATCCGTAGATCTCGTAATATAGTTGGATCCCGTTGACTTTTTTATAGCCTTTTTCTACTGGATTCATTATTAATATTTAAGATTTTCGTCCACATCATATTTCATTCCCGGATAATCCAAAATTCTGCGCATGAGACCTATCTGCCCGCAGAGGTAGTCTTCACGGCCGATGCACATTCCGACAAAATTGAGTTTTGTTTCTTTAATGAAAGGGATGTTCATTCCTATTTCAAATATTTCATCCAGCTCTTCATCGGTTACTTCATGAAGTTTTTGAAAGACTTTAGCTGAAATTGAATGAAAGTTTTCTTTCAGTTCAGCCAGGGTTGGATATTTTAAACTTTCATTCAATGCTTTTCCCTGGAAAAACAAATCATTGTAAGGGTCTTCTCCCTGAAGCCCAAGTACTGAACCTAATCCATAGCGCATGTTGACAAAGTTTCCTGCCATCCATACGATATGATTGGTTTTATTTTCAATTCTTTTCAAGGCGTCTTCTTCCGAAATGCCGTCCAAAACATTCATAAAGCTTTGGGAATGCATTCTGTAAGCCGGAATAACGAGCTCCATTTTTTTTGATTTTGGTGTGTTCATTTTTAATCAGAGATTAGAAGTTAGAAATTAGAGGTTAGTAGGTTGGAGAAACGCAAAGGCGCTAAGAGTTTTATAAACTATGCGTTTTTAAGTCGCAAGGATTTTATCTGCGATAAAATTGTACCTTCTGAAAAGGTAATACTCATATTTCAGCGATGCACCTGTCATTCCGAGCGAAGTAAGGAGTCTAAAAATAGCATGCTATTTTATAGCACCCGGTTTTCCTAAAATTCTGCGGAGATAACCCAGCTGCCCACTGTGATAGATTTCATGAAGGCTTAAGGTTGATATATCTTTAACCATTTCAGGTTTAAAACTCTTAAGTGTGTTGAGCTTTGCTTCCAGTTTATCCTGGGATTGCTTAAGATAGGATTTTAAATCTTCGAAACTAATCAATTTATCTTGATGATCTAAAGCAATTTCACCCCTGTTATAGAAAGAAAATCTTTCACTATCCCAGACAGAATCTTCTCCTAAAATATTCAGTAATGGATTTCTGATGTAAATTAAATGTCCAAGGATCCAGTTCATACAATTGGCTTCACCATTGGGAAAAATCATAGATTCTTCATGGGTAATACCATCGATATTCATCGTAATCACAAAATAGTTACTGGTTACCTGATTTTTTATGATTTCTATATCGTTTGATTGTGTTTCCATATGATATATTTTGTGGTGTTATGGATTATTCTGCAGGGATCTGAGAGACATCACCATGCACTACTTCCCACTGATGGCCGTTGATATCAGCAAAACTGCTTTGATACATCCATCCGTAATCTACAGGCTCACTGTATTTTGACCCTCCATTTTCGATCGCTGTTTTTACCATACCGTCTACTTCTTCCCGGCTGTTGACTCCGATGGCCAGAAGTACCTGTGTTGTATCTCCTTTAGCAAAAGGTCTGTTGGTAAAGGTTTGGAAAAACTCTTCTTTAAGAAACATGGTGTAGATATGATTTTCTTTCATGACTACGCATATTGCTTTCTCATCTGAAAACTGTTCATTGATAGAAAAGCCAAGCTTCGTCCAGAATTCTCTGGTTTTTTGAACGTCTTTTACAGGTAAATTGACGTAAATATCTGTAATATTCATTTTGTAAATTTTAGTGGTGATTGTTATCCAAAATTACCGGGATTCGGTAAGAATGTGCTTGCCATAGGGCAAGATTTATTTTTTTATTTGGATTAATTTATTCAGCAGGCATTTGAGACATATCTGCAAAAGTAATATTCCAGCCATGCCCATCCGGATCCCAGAAGGAGTTCTGATACATCCATCCGTAATCCTGGGGTTCTTCGTGCTGTCGTGCTCCGTTATCTACAGCAGTGTTTACTATTTTATCTACTTCTTCACGGCTGTTCAAACCTACCGCTACAAGAACCTGACTGGTATTTTCTTTGGCAACCGGTTTATTGGTGAAGGTCATAAAATAATCTTCCTGCAGAAACATCACATAGATGGTATCATTCAAAACAACGCAGGTTGCTTTATCATCAGAGAATTGTTCATTGATAGAAAAACCTACCTTAGTCCAGAATTCTTTGGTTTTCTGTACATCTTTTACCGGAAGGTTGACATAAATTTGGTTGACTTTCATTTTTCGTAATTTTAGTGTTAATCTGTAATCCAAAATTACCGAGGTGCAATGAAAATCTACTTGCCATAGGGCAAGATTTAAATTTTCTTAGGATGAGAGACGATTTCCTTACGGATACGGCTCAGAGAAGTATCTGTAACTCCCAGATAGGACGCTATTTGTTTCAAGGGGGCAAATTGTATGACTTTAGATTTTTGCTCCAGCAGATTAAGGTATCTTCTGGTGGCAGAAAGGGTAAACATTTCTACAGATCTTTGTTTGTAGGCAAAAAGCTCCTGAGACATCCACGATCTTCCCCATTCCCTGAGGTTGGGGATTTTATGGAACAACTCCTGGAAGGTATCATAATCCAGCCTCCAGCACTCGCAGTCTGTAATACAAACGATATTCTCCTGAGACGGAACCCGCTGAAACATTGACAAAACCTCAATAATGACTTCATTTTCTACAAAAAAGTGGGTTGTTACTTCATTTCCGTTGAAATCATTCACATAGGAACGCGCCAATCCGCTTTCAAGAATATAATATTCATTGGCTGTTTTTCCTTCCTCAAGAATGAAATCACCTTTCTGGAAAGATGTTTTTTCATGAGCCTGGAATATTTCAGCAAGCTCTTCAGGGAAAAAAAAGGGGAAATCATAGCAGGTTTCTAAAGCTTTATTGGTCATTTGGTGTCAATTTTTTAAGTCTTTAAAAGTAAAATTTTTAATTGAATTCAGAGCAAAAAACATTAAACAAAGCATTGAATATTTTTATCAAAAGGACATACTCTATTGAAATTAAATACATTTCAAAGCTTTTTGTTTTTAAACAGTTATTTGAAACATACTATCTCTGACCACCCCGTCAAAAATTCTTTGAATTTTCGCCACCCCTCCGGAGGATGGGAATGACTATCTCCCGATACAGTCATTGTAAGCTTTTTACAGGAAATATTTTTTCAAAACAGGGAAAGCTGTATTGATTTTGGAGCAGTGGGTTTCTGGGCATCGCCGAATACCGTTTTCCCACCAAAACGCCAGGAATTCTGCCTTTCTTCTTCAATCACCTGCTGAATATCAAAATCCGGAGTGAAATCTTTTTCTGCTTTTGCTATGATCTGATGAAGTTTATTTAAAGAATTCAGCTTATCAGAATTTCCAAGTTTGGATTTTTCAATCCCTTTTCTCAGAATGCTGATACTTTCGTCATACGTATTGATCGGAACAGGGAAAGGATGTCCGTCTTTACCACCATGAGCAAAGGAAAACCTTGCCGGATCTGCAAATCTTGACGGTGCTCCGTGAATCACTTCACTTACCAAAGCCAAAGACTGCATGGTTCTTGGACCTACTCCTTCCAGCATCAGCAGGTCTTCAAAATTCTGTGGCTGCTGTTCTCTGGTAACATACAGAAGGGCTCCGAGACGTTTCAGATCAACATCAGAAGCCCGAACATCATGATGAGCAGGTAGAATCAATCTGGCAAAATCTTTCATCACCTCAGCCGAATCGGTATGGGAAATATTCAGAATTCCTTTTCTGTTATCCGAGGCTTCGGTATCCGTAAGGTTAAGAATTCTCCCTCTTGAAATCCCATTAATTCCTGTGTGGGGCTGTTCTACAAAAGAGGTAATGTTTTCCGAGTGCCAGTGGTAACGTCTTGCTGTTCCGTCAGATTCATGCATCCCCTGCTGAATGACGCTCCAGTTTCCGTTGTCTGAAAGAATGAAATTGTGTAAATACAGCTGGTAACCATCCTGGATGGCCGTATTATCTACTTTTGCAGAAAGCTTGCTGGCTCTTACCAGTTCTGTTCCGTTCAGTCCGGTTTTATCTGCAATTTTAATAAGCTCTGATGGAGTTTCGCGGGAAAACTTCCCTTTTCCGCCACAGATATAAAGCCCCAGCGACTGAGAATTTGGGTTAACAGAACGTTTTAAAGCTCCCATTACGGAAGTGGTAATCCCTGAAGAATGCCAGTCCATTCCCATCACGGCTCCAAAACTCTGAAACCAGAATGGATCTGCCAACCGGCGTAGAACCTCATCTTTACCATAATCCATGAGAATGACTTCAATAATGGAAAGCCCAAGAACAGACATACGCTCATACAGCCATGGCGGTACTTTGCCATAGTGAAGGGGTAAATCTGCAGTTCCTGAACGTTTCATTCCGTTTTTAAAATGTAAAGGTAAGTTTTATTCCTCTACTATTTAATGATCCGGATCATTAATAATGCCCCATTATGGTAAAACATGTGGCCCTGGGAAACTGTTTTATTGGTGAGACAGTATATTGATCAGCTTTTCAAATGGATCTCTGACAAAAAACCTGCGAACTCCCCAGTCCTCATTAGTAAGTTCGTAAGTGACTTCAAAACCGGCCTTTTTCATCTTTTCATACACTTCATCCACATTATCCACTTCAATGGAAAGATCAGGAACTTCCGTATCGTTTCCACCCTGTTCAGCAAAGCTGATCTGAGCTTTGGCTTCTTCCTCATTACCCAATGTTTTAATCCAGCCATGATCCATCAAAACCTCCAGTCCCAGAATATCCTGATAAAACCGGCTGGCTTTGGAAATAGTATTCGTTTTAATATTGACTACGATTCTTTTTACCATGTTCAAATTTTTTAATTAAAAAAGCCTTGCAAAATCATATTCACAAGGCTTTTCTACAAAAATTATTTTATTATTTCAATGCTGCAAGAGCGGCATCGTAATTAGGTTCATTAGCAATTTCCGGAACCTGCTCTGTATAAACTACTTTATTGTTTTCGTCAGTAACGATTACGGCACGGCTCAGTAATCCTTTCATAGGAGAATCTGCGATGGTCACTTCATAATCGTCTCCGAAGCTGCTTCTGAAGTCTGAAAGTGTTTCTACATTATTCAATCCTTCTGCCGCGCAGAATCTTCCTAATGCAAATGGAAGGTCTTTAGAAACATTGATGATCACCGTATTATCAAGTTTTGAAGCTTCCTCATTGAATTTTCTGGAAGAAGCGGCACAGGTAGGGGTATCAATGCTTGGGAAAATATTGAATACTTTTTTCTTTCCGTCAAAATTTTGAAGTGTTTTTACATTTAATCCTGAATCTACCAATGCAAAGTCTTTTACAGTGGTTCCTACTGATGGTAATGCTCCTATTGTGTGTACTTCGTTTCCTTTTAAAGTGATTGTCGTTGACATAATATTTATTTTTTTATTTTTTCAAATGTAATCAAAAAAGAAAGTTTTTCCGGTTTTATTATGGTTAAATTAATCTTAAAGTGAAAATAAAAAACATCTTATTGATAATCAGTTTTATCAGACATAATTACTATATAACTACAGCCTCAAAAAAGCCTGATTTTAAGGACAAAAAGTTCAGCCTCTGAACATTATAAAATTATTTCTAAAATAAATATAACCGGAAGGTGAACATAAATTAAGCAGATATCAATATAAAGAGTCAAAAGCCTCTTTTTTTTTATGGAAATATCTTAAATAAAACAATGATATTTACTAAATTTGTGGGACTTAAAATTTCAAATAAAAAATAACAGTATAATGTCAGAAAAATCAAAAATCTATTACACACTTACTGATGAAGCTCCAATGCTGGCTACTCACTCGTTTTTACCTATCGTAAAAGCTTTTACAAAATCAGCAGATATCGAAATCGCAGTACCGGACATTTCTTTGGCAGGAAGAATTTTAGCCAACTTCCCTGAGTTTTTAAAAGACGACCAAAAGATCGGTGATGCTTTGGCAGAACTTGGAGAATTGGCAACAAAACCTGAAGCCAACATCATTAAGTTACCGAACATTTCTGCTTCTGTACCTCAATTGGATGCAGCGATTGCTGAATTACAAGGTAAAGGTTTCGCAGTTCCAAACTATCCTGCAGAGCCTAAAAATGACGAAGAAAAAGCAATCAAAGCTAAATATGCCAAAGTATTAGGAAGTGCTGTAAACCCAGTATTAAGAGAAGGAAACTCTGACAGACGTGCTCCAAAAGCTGTTAAAAACTATGCAAAAGCAAACCCTCACAGAATGGGTAACTGGGCATCTGACAGCAAAACTGACGTAGCTCACATGAACAATGGTGATTTCTACGGTACAGAAACTTCTACAACGTTAGAAAATGCCACCAAATACAGAATCGTATTCAAAGGAAACGACGGTTCTGAATCTGTATTAAAAGACTTCGCAGGTCTTCAGGCTGGTGAAGTAATTGACTCTTCTGTAATGAACCTTAATGCATTAAGAGCGTTCGTTCAGGAAGCTATCGAGGAAGCTAAGAAAAGAAATGTACTTCTTTCTGCTCACCTTAAAGCAACAATGATGAAAATCTCTGACCCAATCATTTTCGGGGCTATCGTTGAAACTTTCTTCAAAGAAGTATTTACAAAATATGCTGAGACTTTCAAGTCGTTAGATATCAATCCAAATAATGGTCTTGCGGATCTTTTTGAAAAAATCAAAGGAAATGCTCAGGAAGCTGACATTAAAGCTGATATTGAAAAAGCTCTTGCTGAAGGACCTAGAGTGGCAATGGTAAATTCTGACAAAGGAATTACCAACTTCCACGTACCTTCTGACATCATCGTCGATGCCTCTATGGCTGCCCTTGTAAGAGGAGGAGGTAAAATGTGGAACAAAGACGGAAATGAGGAAGATACCGTTTGTATCATTCCAGACCGTTCTTATGCTGGTTTCTATCAATCTGTGATTGATGATATGAAAGCGCACGGAAAATTAGACCCTACCACTATGGGATCTGTTCCAAACGTAGGTTTAATGGCTCAGAAAGCTGAAGAATATGGTTCTCACGATAAAACTTTCCAAGTAGCTGCTGACGGAACTGTAGAAGTTCAGGACGAAGCTGGAAACATTCTTCTTTCTCAGAAGGTAGAAAAAGATGATATCTTCAGAATGTGTCAGACTAAAGATGCTCCTATCCAGGACTGGGTAAAATTAGCTGTAAACAGATCAAGATTATCTGATACTCCTGCTATCTTCTGGTTAGACAAAGGAAGAGCTCACGACCGAGAAATCATCAAAAAAGTAGAGAAATATCTTGCTGATCATGATACAACAGGTCTTGACATCAGAATCCTTGATGTAAAAGATGCTATGACTGAAACGTTGAAAAGAGCAAGAGAAGGTAAAGATACAATCTCAGTTTCCGGAAACGTATTGAGAGATTATTTAACAGACCTTTTCCCAATTCTTGAGCTTGGTACTTCTGCAAAAATGCTTTCTATTGTACCATTGATGAACGGTGGTGGTTTATTTGAAACTGGTGCCGGAGGTTCTGCTCCAAAACACGTTGAGCAGTTCTTAGAAGAAGGATACTTAAGATGGGATTCTCTAGGTGAGTTCTTAGCGCTTCAGGCTTCTTTAGAGCACCTGGCACAAACTCAGGGAAATACGAAATCTCAGGTTCTGGCTGATGCATTGGATGAAGCTAACGCCAAATTCTTAGCGACAGATAAATCTCCTGCAAGAAAAGTAGGTCAGATCGATAACAGAGGTTCTCACTTCTATTTAGCAATGTACTGGGCTGAAGCACTAGCTAACCAGACTGCAGATGCTGAACTGGCAGCTCAGTTTGCTCCGGTTGCTCAGGCAATGCAGGAAAACGAAGAAGTAATCAATGCTGAATTAATTGGTGCTCAGGGTAAACCTCAGAACATTGAAGGATACTACAAAACTGACACATATAAAACGTATGCAGCAATGAGACCTAGTACGGTTTTAAATGAAATCATTGACGGAATTTAATTGTTCGTTTTGATATAAATGAAAGCTCCTTTTTAAGGAGCTTTTTTTTGTAACCACTCCGGAATTTAAAAACTGAACTATTTAAAAACCACCCCGTCAAAAATTCTTTGAATTTTTGACACCCCTCCAGAGGAGGGGAATAGTGAGTACATATATACTCATCAAGATCAACGCATCCCTAATTCTAATTCCTGCAATCTAACATCTGCCACCTTACCTGTCTTCCACAATTACTCTCCTATGCTCCCTGCCCCAGTTGATCATTTCCTGAATAATATTTCCAAAGGTTCGGCAGTATTCTGTAGGTTCGTATTCTATTAAAACAGGAGTTTCCGGGTAAACGGTGCGTTTTAGCAGTTTATTCAGTTCCATATCTTTCAGTTCTTTGGAAAGCATTCTGGTAGTAATTCCGGGAATACTTCGTTCAATTTCCCTGAAACGTCTGTTTCCGTTACAAAGTGAATTGATAACAGGAATACGCCATTTTCCTCCGATAAAATAAAGGGTATCCTGCAAGGCTCTAAGTTCTTCTGTCTGATCTCTTTCCATAGCTGCAAAGTTAAGTGATATCAAGAATGATACTGGTATACTCTGTGATACTGGTTACAAAAGTATACCATTTTGAAATAACTTTGTCAAAAAATTTTACAATGAAAAAATTAACCCATAAACTGGCTATCGTAACAGGAGGAAACAGCGGAATAGGATTCGCTGCAGCCAAAGAACTTATCTCAGAAGGAGCAACCGTAATCATTACCGGAAGACGAAAAGAAGCTGTAGAAAAAGCAGCTCAGGAACTTGGAGCAATCCCGTTCATAGCAGACCAGTCTAATCTTGATGATATTGATCTGTTGAAGAAAGAAGTAGAGAAAAAGTTCGGTAAAGCAGATATTCTGTTTATCAATGCAGGAATTACCGGAACTCTGACTCCTATTGAAAATATGGATGTTGAAAATTTCGATCAGGTGATGAATATTAATTTCAGAGGAGCTTATTTTACATTAAGCAAATTCATACCATTGTTAAATGATGGTGCTTCTGTCATCTTTTTATCTTCTATTGTTGCGTCTACCTATAAACCCAACAGTTCAGCTTATCAGGCAAGCAAAGCCGCGTTGAATTCTATTGCCAAAACGGCAGCAGCAGAATTGGCTCCAAGAAAAATCAGAGTGAATATGATAAGTCCGGGTCCGATAAAAACAGAAATCATGAGTAAAGCAGGCCTGGATGAAGAAACTTTGAAAAATATCCAAAACCATCTCATAGAACAGATTCCAATGAAGAAAATGGGAACCGCTGAAGAGATTGCCAAACTGGTTACCTATTTGTCAGATGATCAGATTTCAGGCTATGTCACCGGAACTGAAATTGTGATAGATGGTGGTATTACTTTATAAACAACAGATTTAATCAAATCCCGGTAATTGTGTTACCGGGATTTTTCTTGTAGATTTTCGGGGTTAAAAATTCCGGATTCACCTTTTGATTTGTCCAGCTCGGACAGTTTTCCGTTTCACAGCATGTACTACCCGCCTACTTTTGATCCAGAAAAATAAAACAATACGCATTATGGATACCGTAAAGAAAAAAAGAAATCCCATTGCCATCGTATTTCTGGCTATTCTAGGAATTTTCGGAGGGTTGCAGTTATTTAGCACACCTTTGGAAGGGAAACCGGTTACAGGAAAAATTGAAGCGCCAAGGGAAGTGATCAGTATTCTTGAAAACTCATGTTTCAGCTGTCATTCCAATCAGCAGAATTTAAGCTGGTATGATAAACTTGCTCCTGTTTCCTGGGCTGTAAACAAAGATATCAAAAGAGCCAGAGAAGTCTTGAACTTCTCAGAATGGGAAAAGTTATCTCCTGCAGAACATCAGGGAAAAATGTACGCTATCCTCAATATGATGCAAAGTGGTAAAATGCCTCTCCATGAGTACACCCTTCTGCATCCCTCAGCCAAGATTACAGCAAAAGATATTGAAACGATCAAAAAATATACCCTTTCATTATCCTCAGTACAACCTTCTATACAAAATAAAACTGTGCCCAATTCACCTTCTGCAGCTAAAACTGACCTAGCTCCAGCTCAATTTCCGGTTTCTCCCAATGGAGTTCAATATACTCCTGATTTTAAAAATTGGAAAGTCATCAGCATGAGTACTCTTTTTGACAATTCCATCCGTGTAATCTATGGAAATGACATCGCTGTAAAAGCGGTAGAAACTGAAGATTTTCATTCTTGGCCGGACGGAAGTATTGTAGTAAAATCTGTGTGGAAGCAACAGGAACTTCCAAATGGGGAAATCAGACCCGGGAAATTTATCAATGCGCAGTTTATGGTCAAAGATTCCAAGCAATATCAAGATACTGAGGGTTGGGGATTTGCGAAATTCTCAGGAGATGATCTCCATCCAACAGGAAAAACGGCTTCCTTCGCCAAAGAATCCTGCATTGCCTGCCACAGACAACTCGCAGAAAAAACAGGATACCTGTTTGATGTTCCCATGAAAGTAAATACCCAAAGACTAATTCAAAATTTACAGAAAAAATGAAAAATACAATCCTGATCTTATTGGTAAGCCTTGTTTCTCTTACCGCCTGCAGCAAAGAAAATAGTGATATGAATAATGGCCTTTCAAGGGTTGTCTTTGACCCGGGACCTCTCAAATTTATCTCTAATTCTTTAAGTCCTAAAAAAGAAACTATGTCTGCCTTATATGGGAACGAAAAAGCACTGGAATCTTTAACAAAAGAAATCCAGACCCCTGAAGCAGGTGCTGTGATGAAACTGGTAACCTGGAAGTATCATGATAATCCTCAATATATCGGAGGAACCATCACCGGAGAATTGATAAGTATTGAAACTGTTCAGGCTGATCATCTTGGAAAGGTTTCCTATGATATAAAAAATAGTCTACCACAAAACAGCTCACCCAATAAAGAAGAAAGAATACAGTATTTTATGAGTTATCGCCCTGTAAACAGGCCTTAATAAAAAACTACAGTTTCACTATTTATCATAATATTTTAAATAAAAAAGGTTAATTTAACCTTTTCAAATCAGCAGATTTCATGCAACAGCAAAAAATAAAAATCTCACAAGCTATTATCTGGATAAGCTCCATTTTCCTGGGTATTTTATCATCCGTACCTCAGTTGGCATCCCATCAATTCGACTGGAAAGAAGCCGTGGTCAACTCAGCTATTACGGCAGCATTTTCGGTGATCATGTGGTACATCAATATTTATATGCTGAACCGCACCACAAAACGCAGACAGCATATCTCGTATTCAAGATTGATGGTAGTACTCGCTTTTGGTATGGTAATTATGTTTGGCCTGGCCTGGATTCAGCAGCTGATTCTCTCCCATATTAATTTTGGTCCGGTGATGCTGATGATCGAGGTAAGAGGAATCCTGATCAATCTGGTGTGCTATATGTTCCTGAGCCTTCTTCAGAATAATTATACAGGACAACAGGTACAGCTTGAACTGGAAAAGGTAAAAAGTGACAATTTAGGAGCTCAATATGAATTGTTAAAACAGCAGATCAACCCTCATTTTCTTTTTAACAGTCTGAACACATTAAAACTGATGGCCGAAACCCGTGATGAAGAAACTGTTGATTTTATTGTAAAATTATCTGATTTTTATCGATTTACACTGGAAAGCAGAAAACTGGACCTCATCAGCGTTCAGGAAGAAATGAAAATAGTAGATTCTTATTTATTCCTTCAGAAAGCCCGTTTTGGAGAAGGAATTAAGTTCACCAACGAACTTGGAAAAGAAACCGCCCAAACCCTTATTCCTCCTTTTACGCTTCAGCTTTTGGTGGAGAACTGTATCAAACATAATATTGTTTCTCAAAGCAAACCTTTACATATTAAAATTTACACTGCTGATGATCATATTGTAATTGAAAATCCTATACAGCGAAAAGTGAATCCTGAAGATTCTTTGGGAGTTGGTCTTGACAATATTAAAATGCGTTACAAACATTTGCTGGAAAAGGATATTATGATTAACTCAGACGAAAAAAAGTTTCAGATAAAATTACCATTAATCCATGAATATAATCATTATTGAAGATGAATTCCGGGCTGCAAAATCCCTGCAGAATTTGATATCAGACTTAAAACCGGACTCAAAAATACTGGGTGTTTATGACAGTATTGAAACAAGTATTGAAGGCTTAAAGGACATTAAACCCGATCTTATTTTTATGGATATCCATCTTTCGGACGGACTTTCCTTTGAAATTTTCAAATCGGTGGAGATCACCTGTCCTGTGGTTTTTTGTACTGCTTTTGATCAATATATGCTGGATGCTTTTAAAAGTAAAGGCGTTGATTATGTTTTAAAACCATTTTCAAAAGAAGATATTGCCGAAGCCCTGCGAAAGGTTGATGAACTGAAAAAATTCTTCCAGAAAAATGATCTTCCGGACCTGGAGTCTCTGATACAGAAAATCAGACAGCCTGCTGCCGCAGGTAAGAGTAGTTTTCTGGTTTTTAAAAATCAGAAATACACCACCATTCCTACCGAAGACATTGCTTATTTTTACATTCATAATGAGATCACCCATCTGGTTACATTCACAAAGGAACAGTTTCCTGTTACCCAGCCTTTGGGACAAGTGGCAGAACAGGTGTCTGACAAGCAGTTTTTCAGAGTTAACAGACAATATCTTGTTAATTTTAAAGCCATTAAGGAGATGGAACATTATTTTCAGCGTAAAATACTGGTAAAACTCACTATTGAAACCCCTGAAAAACTTTTGATTAACAAAGAAAAGACCCATAGTTTTTTTACTTGGCTGGAGGATAGATAAAGCAGTAAGGAAGATGGAGGATGGATGCTGGAAGTACTTGAAGACAAAGTCTTATTTAAATAAATTATAGCCCTGATTGAGATGATCAGGGTTTTCTTTTGCTTTAATTTTTTTAAGATTCATTACTCGTATTTTTACTATCAAAAAATATAACCACCAATTCCTTTTTGCACTCCAAAAACTTCCTTCCTCTCTCTTCCGGCATACAGCCTTTAAATACTTCCCCCTGCAATTTCCGGATTCACCTCTTAATTTGTCCGGTTTACCCTTTTTTGCATTCTTTTGCCTTTGAAGAGTATCTACTTTTGAATCAAATTAAAAGACATGATACTAAAAAACTTAATCACAGTAAGCGCTTTCACCGCATTACTATTTGCTACCTCAGCATTTATCCATCAAAATAAAGAACAAAAGACATCACAATCTCAAGCTTCTGAGAATAACGGATTTGCTGTTTTGGAACTTTTTACTTCAGAAGGCTGCTCAAGCTGTCCTCCTGCTGATGAGCTGATGGGAAAAATTGAAAAAGAATATAAGGATGAACCTGTGTATCTACTCTCCTACCATGTTGATTACTGGAACCGCCTTGGGTGGAAAGACCGATTCAGTAGTTCTGAAAACTCTCAACGACAACAGCAGTACAGCCGAATATTGAATTCACAGGTTTATACTCCACAGCTTGTAGTCAACGGAAAAACAGAATTTGTAGGCTCTGATGAAAACAATATCAAAAATGCCATTCAGAAAGCCTTGTTTGCTTCTAAAAAAACAAATGTAGAATTATCTGCAACCGTTTCTCAGAATGCAGTTAATGTTCAGTATAAAGCCTCTTCCACCGATCCTCAGAATATACTTCTTATTAATTTCATAGAAAAACATTCTTCTACTCAGGTAGGAAAAGGTGAAAATGAGGGACGTCATCTTCATCATTGGCAAATTGTTCATAAGCAAAACCCAATCACTTTGACTAAGCAGCAGGAAGGAAGCACAACATTTAAACTTCCGGAAGGCTTTTCTCCGGAAAACTGGGAAGTCATCGCTTTTATTCAGAATAGGAGAACGGGAGAAATCTCAGGATCAGCAAAAACAGCTTTTAAATAAAATACTGTACAATTTAATTATCACTAAAAATTACAACAATGAAAACAAAAACAACAAAAATCATCTATTGGGCAGGAACTATTTTTATGTCATTATGGTTTGGAGCCAGCGGTTTCTTTGAACTGACAAAGAATCCGGTGGTATGGGATATTACTCAACAGCTAGGTTATCCGCCTCATTTTATTTATATATTGGGTATTTTTAAAATCTCCGGAGTTATAGTTCTTTTGCTTCCCAATAAATTATTGAGACTAAAAGAATGGGTGTTTGCAGGAATGTTCTTTGATATTCTTTTTGCTTTCTTTTCAAAAATTGCGGTCCTGGGTTTTCCGTCTACGGTAGATGCAATTGTTGCCTTTTCTGTGTTAACGGTAACTTACATCATGTTCAGAAAGCTTTATTCTCCTGAATTGGTATTTGGAGAAGCTTAATGATAAAACTCTAATTTTTTCTTATGTTTGAAACAGATCCTTCCGTTGCCTGGGAGGATCTGTTGTTTCAGTGAGGTGATGAATAAGTTTTGGCTGAAGGCGGATAGAGGAATACTGTTTTTGAAAGTGGACTAAAGTCCGCTGCTATTGATTGTATTGCATGTATGATGTATCATCCCGTTTTTGACCACCCCGTCAAAAATTCTTTGAATTTTTGCCACCCCTCCGGAGGAGGGGAATACTGAGCACATATGTATTAATCAATGTCGATATATCACTTATCCCTAATCCTCTTATCCTTTCACCTACAAACTGCTATCTGCTACCTATTAGCTAATTCATAAAACTTTCCGGAAACCATTCAAATGCTGTTGCTTTTTTCTTTGTGTATCCCAAACCCGGCCATGGTAAATGATAAGCAAATGCTCTGATCTTGGTATCTGCCAATTGTTGAAGGAGTTTTTTTCTTGATGCCGTTGCAATATCCAGATCGGTGTCACCGAAATAGCCCCATTCAGGATGTGGAAAAAGAATGACATCAGAATGAATCAAATCTGCGATATAGATCAGCTTTTCATTTTCTGAAGAGATGGTTGTAACCGTTAAACCGGGAGTGTGACCGGGAGCTAACTGGAAACTAAAATAGTCATATAATGGATGATTAAGGTCATAAAATTTCAGTTTAGGCTGAATCGTTTTCAAAATATTCTGAATTGCAGGAATAATCTGATTAAGAAATTCAGGTTGAGTTTTTAGCGCACTGTTGCTGAAGTCTTTGATGGAAGCTTTCATCCAGAAATCATGTTCTATCTTAGAAATAAAAATATCAGCATTGGGGAAAATAAACTGGTTTTGTTTATCCACGACTCCGCCAATGTGATCCGGATGGGCGTGAGAGATGAAGACATCAGTAACATCTTTCGCGGAAAATCCTGCTTTTTGAAGACTTTTTAATAGAAATCCGGTTCTTTCATCAGCAAAAATCCCCATTCCGGTATCGAATAAAATGAGTTTATTTTTTGTTTTAACTAATAGAATATTCATCGCCATATCGATATAATTTTCCGGTCTGAAATTGTTTTTAAGGATTGATTTCAATTCTGTAATATTTCCTCTGGGAGCGAATGAGTTAAGGTTTTCTTCATGAATATATCCGTCTGTTAGTACAAAAACTTCCAGTTCACCCAATTTTAATTTTTTAAAACCGGAAAGGTCATCTCCAGTTTTTTCAACAGTTGTTTTAGACTGTGCCATTAAACCGGAAAAAGGAATCATGCTTAATGTTCCTACCAATAATCCGTTCTTTAATAATTCCCTTCTGTTCATAGCTGAGTGTTTTTCATTTTAAAATTTAAAACAAAAAAAACTGAGCTCCTTCATTACCAGGAACTCAGTTTTTATCTAACATAGTCTTTAATTGTTCACCAGTTTCATTGAACCTTCATTGTATCTTTCTCCCACATTAGGGTATTTTTTCAGGATCGCATCAATGGTATCCAGATCTGATTGAGAAAGCTCAATATTAACAGCGGCAATGTTTTCTTCAAGATATTTGATTCGTTTTGTACCAGGAATCGGGATAATATCATCTCCCTGATTCAACACCCATGCTAAGGCAAGCTGGGTTCCTTTTACTCCTTTGGAAGCTGCCAACTCATTGATTTCGTTAGCCAGTTTGGTATTATTTTCAAGATACTCCTGCTGATAACGCGGTAATGATTTTCTAAAATCGTCATCGCCAAGATTCTGCGCTTCATAAATATTGGTAAAAAGTCCTCTTGCCAATGGGGAATAAGGGACTAAAGAAATCCCAAGCTCTCTGATGGTTGGTAAAATCTCTTTTTCAACATCTTTGGTAAGGATGGAATATTCTGACTGTAAGGCGGCAATAGGGTGAATTTTGTTCGCTTTTCTGATAGATTCTGCAGAAGCTTCAGATAATCCGATATATTTTACTTTTCCTGCTTTCACCAGCTCTGCCATAGCGCCTACTGTTTCTTCTACAGGAACATTGGGATCTATTCTGTGGGCATAATACAGGTCAATGGTATCAATCTTTAATCTTTGAAGACTTAAATCTACTGCCTGTCTGATCCATTCCGGAGAGCCGTCGAAATAAGTTCCCGGAGCACCGCTGTGGCTCGCTTTACCATCTTTAAACCTGAATCCGAATTTGGTTGCAATAAAAATCTTATCTCTGTTTGGCACTAAAACCTTGGAGATCAGTTTTTCATTTTCTCCATTAGCATACATATCTGCTGTATCCCAAAAGTTGACGCCTAAATCCAGCGCTCTGTGCAGGGTATTGATACTTTCCTGCTCGTCTGTAGGACCATAAGCAAAGCTCATTCCCATACATCCTAAACCGATTGCTGATAACTGTTCTTCTGTGTTTCCTAATTTTTTAAATTTCATGATAGGTATGATTTAATTTTACATGACAAAATTAGAACATCCGGAAACCAACCACGATATAGAATTCAAACTAAGAATTATAAAATTCAAACAACATCCATTCTTAAGGCATTGGGAGTAATTCCGGTTTGTTTTTTAAAATAATTGGTGAAATAAGCAGGTTCTTCAAAGCCTAATCCGTAGGCAATCTCGGAAATATTCCAATCCGTATGTTTCAGCAAGGCATTGGCTTCCTGAATAATCCTTGCGGTGATCTGCTGGCTGGTTGTTTTTCCTGTAATCTCTTTTACCGAACGGTTCAAAGAATTCACATGAATGGAAAGACTTTGAGCATAATCATTCGGGGTTTTTAATTTCAAAAAAGCCTCAGGGCTGTCGATAGGAAACTGTCTTTCCAATAGTTCCATAAACAAGGACGCCACTCTTTGGGAAGCATTCTGATAAGGTTCAAAGCTTTCTGCCGGCTGCATTCTCATTGTTTCATGTATCATCAGATGAAGATATGCTCTCAACATATCATACTTGTGGATATAATCTGACTGAATCTCCGTCATCATTTTGATATACATCTCAGAAAGTATCTTCTGCTGCTCTTCATCGACAAAGAAAACAGGTGTTCCTCCAATCTTGAACAGCGGAGAATCCTGAAGGTTTCCCATACGGCTTCCATTGTGGAGAAACTGATCGGTAAAAAGGCAGAACCAACCTTTCTGATCTTCATCATCAGCTTCCCAAGAATAAGGAATAATGGGATTGGAAAACAATAAGGCGGGGCGATCTACTTTGATCCATTTATCAGCATAGTGAAGTTTTCCTTTTCCAATGATGAGTGAAATCTTATAATAATCTCTCCTGCTGTAAGGAGTATGCGGAGAGCAATACTCCCGTGAAAAGACATTGAAGTGCCCCATTTTATTCACCCCAACACATTGAGATGCCAGATTAGGAGCATTCCTTTCATAAAAACCATTCAGTGATTCGTGTGATTCCATAAATCAAAGTTATAAAAATCAAACAAATTAAATCATAAAAATTATAGGATTAAAAAATTAAATGGCTGACAATGCTGCCAGCCATTTAAGAGTGAATATTGAGTTGATAATAATCTAATCCCAATCATCATGTCCGTGACCATGATGTTTATTTTGTTTTTTGTAATATTTTTCCTGATTTTTATAATACTTCTCCTGTTGTTTACGGTATTTTTTATAATCGTTTTTGTTTCTTCCGTAAACAATTACAGGATTCTGTCCTCTGTAGTACTTCTTTTTAAAGATGATATACTTTTCTCTACCCAGAATTCTTTCCAGCTCTGAATAACGGTCGTTTCTCCATCTTCCCGGTTCCACCACATACACTCTATTCCAGGTATCATAATCACGATATCTGTCATTTAACACATAAATCTGATTAGCCTGTGTTGTTGAAAGCACAAGATCAGTAATTACTCTTTGCCAGTTGATATCAGAGATACTCCTTCTGTAATCATTATAATAATCTGACTGGGCATAACTTAAGCTGAATGTCCCAACCAATAATGCTGTTAATATTAACTTTTTCATTTCATTCCACTTTAAAAATAATTACCAAGTGATAGTCAATTAAAGTGCCAATTATTAATTACAAATACTAATATTTGTTAAAAAAAACCACAAACAACTGATTATCTTTGAATTATTTTCTGTATTTTTTATTAAATTCTTAAACATTAATTATTTTAAGGTTATGATTATATCCTAAGAATTATTAAGTAACAACCCTATTACATATTAATAATCAACACATTGCAGATTTATAAAAACACATATTTAAGTTTCGTCTAAAAGCCGTAGAGAATTATATATCGTGTGGCGGGCTAAGCCCATTTCTATTGATCCTGGCATACAGATATTTAATGGTAATATCTTTTATCTTTTATCTTTTATCTTTTATCTTTTATCTTTTATCTTTTATCTTTTATCTTTTATCTTTTATCTTTTATCTTTTATCTTTTATCTTTTATCTTTTATCTTTTATCCACTTATGTTATAAAATTCGTTAAGATTCCCATAAATTATTATTTCATATAGTTTAATTTCGTAATTTTAATGAAGAGAATGTTTTTAAAGAAATTTTCTCAAATTATTTTTGATCAACCAAATCTTACATTGTTATGGAAAATATAAAGTTTCAGGTATCTCAATATCAGGATGAATTGCAGCTACTTATCGATGAGAAAAAGGCAGGTTATATGTCTATAGAGGTTGACGGAAGACTGCTTATTGTATATTATACGAAACTTGACGAAGAGCGTGAGGGAAAAGGATACGCTAAACTATTGCTGGATGAACTTGTACGCTACGCAGAAGAAAAAGATTTGCTTGTAGACCCGGAATGTGATTTTGTAAGACAACAGTTTGAAAATCATCCCGCAAGATATAAAGAAATCTGGCATGCCTGATCAGCTTTCCCACCAGGCTGTAAACTTTTGTTCTGACTGATTCAGATCTACCACCTCTCCGATCATCGGAGTGAGGATGTTCAGTTTTTTTTCTCTTCCAAGAGCCGTTATCTTTTGTAAAGGTTCATTCCACGGATGAAGTGCCAATGCAAATTTGGCAGCATGAACCGGGATAATTCGTTCTGCTTTAAGATCAATAGCAGCCTGAATAACATCTTCCGGCAATGTATGGATATACCTCCATGCCTCTCCATATTGTCCATTCTCAAGAACAGCATAATCGAAAGGGCCATATTGTTCGCCTATTGTTTTAAAATGAGAACCATAGCCACTATCTCCGCCTAAGAAAATTCTTTTTGTAGGTGTTATCAGAACATAGGAACTCCATAGCGTATCATTCTGCCTTACCCTTCTGCCGGAAAAATGTCTGGCAGGAGTAAAGACAATTTTTATATTATTTTCCAGGGCAACTTCTGTTCCCCATTCTTCTTCAATAAGTTTGCTCTCAGGATAGCCCCATCTTTCCAGATGTGCCCCTACTCCTAAAGGAATAATGGCCATTCCTGTTCTTTCTCCGATAGATTTTACAGTTGGGTAATCCAGGTGGTCAAAATGATCATGCGTTATCACAAGATAGTCAATATTCGGAATATCTTCAGGTTTAAAAATATCTGATCCTTTGAAAGCCTTATTAAAGTATTTAAAAGGTGATCCATAAAGACTTAGCACAGGATCTATTAAAAAGGAAACTCCATCTGTCTGCAGATAATAAGATGAATGTCCTAACCAAATCAATACATCCTTATTTTTATCAATATTTTTCAGATTGGTATGAAGAGATGGAATGGCTGTTAAAGGTTTCAACAACGGATCTTTTTTTCCTAAAAAGAAATCGTAGGTTACTTTCCACATCTTGTAGCCTTCAGTAATGGAAGGAGTATGACTGATATTCCTGAACTGTTTCTTTTTATAAAGTTTTGACTGTCTGATACGCTTCAGCCTCTTCCCTTTTGGCACTCCACCAAATGCCTTCATATTGATCACTATAAAAAAAGTTACCGTCAAAACAGCTATACACGTAATAATCCAGTAAATCATCTGTACGAAATAAATATCAAATGTATTGACTTTTGCTTTTAAATGAAAGTTTATTCCATTTTACTCCATTTTTTAACTAAATTTATCATGTATTTTTAAAAATTTATTACTCGTTTAGCTCGGGATTAATTTTAAACTTTCTATTTTAGCACCCTAAAAAACTCAGATACATTGAAAAATTATTCGGTAATATTTCTCCTCGTTATTTTTTCGTCTTGTGCCTCTATAAAAAAACACAACGAACAACGGGCCTCATGTATTCCACCGGAGCAACTTAAAGAAGATGTGGACTTTGCGTATTCAAAACTACAGCAAATGCACCCTCAATTATACTGGTATATTCCCAGGAAGGAACTGGAACGTAAATTTGACAGTCTTAAACAGACCCTCACCGAGCCTCTTACTCCTCTTCAGTTTTATTTCAAACTTCAACCTGTCATTGCAGGAATTCGGGAAGGACATCTCTCATTGAGAATTCCCAGAAAAAAATTTACCAAAAGTGAAATAAAAAGGCTGGAACATCAGAAAGGGATGTTCAGCCGTTTTGAATATTATATTTCAGGAGATCAGATGTATATTATTCAAAACAAAGATTCTATTGAACATATAAAACCGGGAACTGAAATTTTATCCATCAATAATATTCCTGTATCCGATTATATCAAGAAGTACAGAAGTCTGATCAGCAGTGATGGTGATAATACCACTTTCCACCCGTATTTTTTAAAAGATCTGTTCTTTAATTTTTATACTGCCGAAAATGGATTTGACAGCAAAGCTACTCTCGAAACCCTATACCAGGGAGAAAAAAAGACGTATACCTTAACCAGAGAAACAAAATCTGACGCTGATCTTGAAAAGGATAAGGAAATGCAGAAAAAGACCCCGGAAAAGAAACTGAACGACTATGTAGCTTCCAGTAATTCTTATAACAGAAGTTTTAAGTTTCTGGACAAAGACAGTACTATTGCTTATATTAAGGTGAAAAGCTTTTCAAGGGATTATTCGGATGAGTTTTATAAAAAGACTTTTGCCAAGATCAACCTTGCGAAATCTCCTTACCTCATCATAGATGTCCGAAATAATTATGGCGGCTCCTTGTATGAAATCAACAACCTGTATTCTTATTTAGCTGATGAGCCGTTTACGCTGATCAAACCTTCTCAGTTAACTTCAAGAAATGCCCCTCTGCGTACCAATTATTTCAGAAAAAGTACTCCTTTAGAGTATGCTCTTAAAAGTATCGCTTATCCGAGTTTTTTTCTTGCGCAGACTTTCAGTACCTATAAAAAGGATGGAAAAGTATTCTACAAGATGAAAGCTGACAAACCTACAAAACCCAAAAAGGATGCCTTCCATGGAAAAATTTTTGTACTGATTAACGGAGGAAGTTTCTCGGCATCGTCTATTATTACCGCCAAACTTAAAAATGATAAAAGAGCAACGCTTGTGGGAGAAGAAACAGGTGGTGCCAATGACGGAACTGTGGCCGGTTTTTATTCCTACCAAAAGCTTCCCAATTCTGAAATCAGATTTCCCATAGGATTACTTTTAGTACAACCTAATATCAGTTTTTCAGATTCACGGAAAGGTGTTGTTCCTGATGTGACTGTTACTGAAAACATGCAGGATATTATTGATAAAAAAGACCCACAGCTGGATTGGATAAAAAACGAAATTGCCAAAGAAAAAGAACATAAAGGACAGTAATGAATATAGTTTCGGCGGGCTTTCAGCCCGCCGAACTCTTTTTATCTTTTTAATTCTTCTAAAAGATCTTCAATATATTGGATGTATCTTCCATAATAGCGCTGATACCAGAACCTTCCAACAATATAAAGCAAAAATAAGCCTACGGTTACTGTACTAATTAACACTACTGCAATCTTCAGTTCACTCAAAGGTTTTGGCCACGGGATAAACTCCAGGACAATCAGGATTTCACATACCAGAAATGGGGCAAAACTGATATAGTATGAGAGGTAATACTGTTTGTTAAGATTGAGCTGCATCACGAGATCTTTCAAAGAATCATAAGTTTTAGGTGCAGGATTACTGATTTCATTATACAGTTTAAAAAACTTGCTGAAAAAGAAAACAGTAACAATAAGCATGGAGGCAATCAATACGGTTATGTACAACTGAAGTTTAAATGGTCTGCACACAGAGCACACCAGAAAAGCAAAGACAAAGATTCCTATCATCCACCAGAATTCAACACGCATATTTTTACGTATTTTTTCAAGGGGAAGATTCAGTTTATTTCTCTGTTCTATGGTTATTTCGGGAGTTTCCTCCACAATATCTTCGTTCCAGGTATTTTTCAATTCATCGATATTCATTGGATTACTGATTTTAATGTTGGTTGGTTTTTATTTGGCTTAAGATATCTTTAAGTTTATTTTTGGCCCGGTTCATTTTCACTCTTGCATTGCCCTCTGAAATCCCCATTTGTTCGGCAATCTGCTTTCCTGAAAAATCTTCCAGATAATAGAATATAAAAGCCTTGTCAATAGAATTAAGCTGATGGATAGCTTTATACATTTCAGTCAGGCGCTCTTCTTTACGATCATCATAATCTTCCTGGATAATGAGTTGGTTAGAAAAATCTTCATGAGAAATAAAGCTTCTTCTCTTTTCTTTTTTAAGGAAAATAATAGCGGTATTCAAAGCGATTCTGTACAGCCATGTAGAAAATTCACTTTCACCTCTGAAACCGGGAAATGCTTTCCAGAGCTGATAGGTAATCTCCTGAAAAAGATCATCACGATCGTCCTTATCAGTCATATACATCTTAGCAATCTTAAACAGGATTCCTTTATGCTGTTCAATTTTACTGATAAACTCTTGTTCTAATGAGGTCATAGCTTGTTACTCTATAGAGTTAGTTTTCGTTTAAAAAAATTGTTACAGATTTTTACAAAAGAAATAAAAAAACCTGACAGAAAATACCGCCAGGTCTCATTGTGTGTTTTTTAAGTTTTTTTACTATTTCCTCAGAATAGTATGAGTCGAAATAATTTTTTCTGATCTGGTCAGTTAGTAGAAAAAAAGTAAAAATGTTACATAAAAAAACAATAAGCTGATATTTTTGATATCAGCTTATTTATTTTAAGTATTCAATTCTTTTATTATTTAAAATCTAAGAAATCATCTTTTTCAAGATAATGGTTCAGAGCTGTGATAAGCTGAGAAGAGCTAATATCAGCACGCTGTCTTAAAGCAAGATCTACCACATCCTGAATATTTTCATCAGAACACATATAATGAAGTTTGTTATGAAAAACAAAATCAGGTAAGATTTCATTATCATGCTCACCAATATCCAAAGGATCTCCGATAAAAACTTTCATTTCGGGTTTAAACTCATCTGTTGAAGAATAGACTGCATAATTATATTCCGGGTCAAAGGATGCTTGCCTATCCTGTTTGCTCTTTACCAGTTCCAGAAATTCTTCTATAGAATACACCTGATTTTTAAAATCATCCATGTGACATTTTTTTACAACTCAATTTTCTAAAGATAGAAATTTTACAGAATACAGCGTAATTTCTAATTCAGTTTATTTAAAGCCCTCTGCAATGATCCGATATCCAGAAAATCAAGTTTTGCCCCTACTATGATAATGATCAAAAGAACAATTGTCAGAAATAAAATAATAAAAAAATACATAGATACAAACCATATGACGGTATTCAGGATGTTTCCTTTAATTCCCATTTTATTCATGAAAAATTTCTGTGAACGTTCAAACCATGTTTTTTTCTTTTCACGTTTTGGTCTTACTTCAATTCCATTCAGTTCATCTACCCAACGCACTACATCATCAATGTATCTTCCGTACATATAATAGATCCAGTATCTGATAATAAAAGCAATCAACAAAAGGGTAATCAGAAGACTGATCCCGAAAATAGCCAGGTTATATTCCCTGTCAAAATGAAAACTGATCTGGATCAGAGACAAAAGAAATCCAAGCGGGATATAAGAAATATAATATGAGATATAAATTTCTTTCGAGATGAGAAGCTGCGTTTTGAGCGTAAACAGATCATAATTTGTATTGGTACTGTTTTTTCTAAGCAGCTTATACAATTTCAGGAAGCGGGAATAAAAATAAACAATAATAGCAACGGTCAGGATCGTGACAAATACTGAAATCGTTTTAATATTAGAATCCTTAGAGGCGAAAGGAAAACCTGTTAACAGCAAAGGCAGTGTTACAATCATCAGCCAGAATTCAGTTTCCATATTCACTTTCAGCATCTGCAGCGGAGAATGTATTTCCTTCTGTTTTTCCAGAGAAATTTCAGGGGATTCCTGCCCTGTATCTTTATTCCAAAGTTCTTTAAAATTTTCTAAATCCATAGTGTTATTTTTAATAGGAATCTGTTCCCTGTCTGGTAATGATCTCTTTCAGCTTTTCTTTTGCTCTCTTCAGCTTTACCCGTGTATTCACTTCAGTAATTCCCAGCTGTACAGCAATCTCTTTTCCGGAAAAACCCTCTAAAAAAAAGAATATAAGGGCTTTATCAATGGGGCTTAGCTGATGGATAGCTTCATACATCCGCTTCATATTCATATCATCCGTATCATTATAAGGTTCCTGCCGGGCATTCAGCCCATCGACATTCTGATTCTGTATAAAACTACGTTTTTTTTCACTTCGCAGAAAAACAATTGCTGTGTTGAGTGCAGTTCTGTACAGCCATGTGGAGAAATCACTCCTCTTTTGAAAATCACCATATGATTTCCAGGCCTGGTAAATGATCTCCTGATAGAGGTCATTCTGGTCGTCCTTATTATCCATATACATTTTAGAGATCTTGAAAACAACACCTTTGTGCTTTTCAATTTTCTCTAAAAATTCTTTTTCGGGTGAAGACATGATTTACACACTGATCCTTAGATGATATTTCTAAAAAATACCATCTTATTATAACACAAAACTCTAATTTCCGGCATTAAGTTAAAAAAATCCTCAACAAACCAAGATGTTTATTGAGGATTTTTATTTTATGTTAAATACTGTTTCAGTCAGAATCAGAAAATATAATCTGTACTTAAAAAGTTAGAATCATGTTCTCTGACAATAGTATTCAGCAGCTCTTTGTTGGAATCTGTCAGTTTTGCCGCCACCAGAGACCGGATGGAGAATGAACGGAGTGCATCAAAAACAGAAAGTGTTCCTTCTGCACTGTCTTTTCTTCCTGTAAATGGAAAAACATCGGGGCCTCTTTGTGCCTGACAGTTGATATTGACACGGCTTACAAGATTTACAAAAGGATCAATCAGTCTTGCTACTTCATGAGGATCTTCACTGAAAATACTTACCTGCATTCCGTGGGAGGCATTCACCTGATATTCTATAGGCTCTTCTATATCTTCGAAGGGAACAACAGGAATCACAGGACCAAACTGTTCTTCATGATAAAGTTTCATCTCACTGTTTACAGGATATACAACTGCCGGGAAAACAAAAGATTCATCTGTATAGCCTCCATCTTTATTCAGTACAGCAGCTCCTTTCTGTAAAGCATCATCAATACATTCTTTCAGATAAGCCGGTTTATTGACCTCCGGAAGTGGAGTTACTTTCACCTCTTTTTCCCATGGCAGCCCAGCCTTCAAAGCAGAGACAGCAGCACTTAATTTTTCTGTAAACTCCAATGCCACTTCTTTCTGAACAAATATCAGTTTCAATGCTGTACAACGCTGCCCGTTGAAAGAAAGTGCTCCTAAAATACACTCACTTACTGCTACATCAAGATTCGCATTTTTAGTAACGATGGCTGCATTTTTAGCATCCAGACTCAGGATGGCTCTTAAACGGTTTACTTTCGGGTGTAATTTTTTTAATCCGTTCGCCACTTTACTGGAACCGATAAAAGCCAGAACGTTTACTTTCCCGCTTTCCATAATGGGAGTGATAATTTCTGAGCCTTTTCCATATAATGTATTCACCGTTCCTTTCGGGAAGGCTTCTTTGAAAGCGTTCAATAAAGGATAATGAGCAAGGACGCCATGTTTTGGAAGTTTAAACAGGATGGTATTTCCCATGATCAAAGCCGGAATCAATGTGGTAAAAATTTCATTGAGAGGATAATTGAAAGGTCCCATACTCAACACTACGCCAAGCGGAGCCCTTCTGATTTGTGCAATGGTTCCTTCTGCCTGTTGAAAGCGGGAAGATTCCCTGTCAAGATCTTTTAATGCATCAATGGTTTGGTTGATATAATCTACCGTACGGTCAAACTCTTTGGTAGAATCGGCCAGTGTCTTCCCGATTTCCCACATCAGTAGTCTGATAACCAGATCTCTCTGCTGGATCATCAGATATACGAATTTCTGCATGCATTTGATACGTCCTTCCACAGACATGGTAGGCCATTCACCAAGACCGTTATCATAGGCTTTTACACAAGCTTCGAGAACTTCCATCGCCTCGTTCGGACCAATATTCGGAATACTTCCCAGAAGTTTTCTTTCCAATCCGTTTTCTGTGGGGATGCATACCGGGGAATAAATTTCCGTGACATCTCCTTTCCACTCTACCAGTTCTCCATTTAAAAGATAAGCTCTCTGATGGATAACCGGAACTTTATATTCTTCCGGAATTTCGTTTTCTCCTTTAAAAATGTTGTGATGAAATGATGCTGTATTTTCTGAACTCATAAATCTTTCTATTTTTTTATGTGATAAGATTGAAATTGTTTCAAAAGTCAGACTATCTGACTTTTGTCATTCTGACGAAGGAAGAATCTTAATGATAATCTACTATATGAGATTCTTCATTACATTTTATTTCATTCAGAATGACACCTTTGAAACAACCCTGTTTAATAATATAAAGGTAAAAGTAAATTGTGTTGAAAAAAATAATCTGACAATAGATTCGATCTATTTGAATTAAAATTAATCTTAGCTCCTGAAAAAAGAATAATTTAGCTTAAAAATAAATTTCATGTTTTCAAAATTAGTTTGCGGCACACTGCTATTCTTCTCTGCGGTGGGCTTTGCTCAAAAATCTAAAGCGATCAATACAGTTTTAATGGGCGGGAAAGAAGTTCATACTTATGCCAAATTGCCGGCACTGAATAAACCGGCTCCTAAATTTACCCTTACCGATGTGAATATGAATGACCAGACCCTGGATTCCTTCAAAGGAAGATACGTTATTCTGAATATCTTTCCGAGTGTAGACACTGGTGTTTGTTCTGCTTCTGTACATCATTTCAATGAAGAGGCAGGAAACCTTCCCAATACCGTAGTCCTTTGTATTTCCAAAGATCTGCCGTTTGCCCAGAAAAGATTCTGTGGCGCGGAAGGCATCAAAAACGTAATCATGCTTTCCGATTTCCGTTCAGACTTTGGCTGGAACTATGGGGTGGAACTGGTAGATTCTCCAATGAAAGGGCTTCTGAGCAGAGCGGTTGTGGTAATAGATCCTTCAGGTAATATTATCTATGAAGAACAAGTGCCGGATATTGCTCAGGAACCGAACTATGAGGCGGCTATTGCGGTTGTGAAATAATAAATGGCTTAAAAAATAAAACTCAGCGAATTGCTGAGTTTTTTTTATGTTATAATTGTTTTGTTGGAAAAACGCTAAGGCGCAAAATGACATTAAAAACTTTCTGTTGTAAGGCGCAAGGATTTTATCGGAGATAAAATTTCACACCACCACTGTCATTGCGAACCGCAGGTGAAGCAATCTCAATATTCTCCCGCAGATTAGGCGGATTAAGCAGATAAATATGAAAAAGATCTGTGAGATCTGTGGGAAAATAAAGAGTCTTAATTTGTTTTATATTTTTTTCTTTTTGTAGTAATTACGATTACCCCATCTTTGGCTTTTTCGCCATACTTTACTACAGCAGAAGTTCCTTTCAGAACATTCATTGTTTTTATCAGATTAGGATCCAGTGCATTTATTGCCTCAAAATCACTTATTTTCCCATCTACAATATACATAGGTTTATAGACTGCTCCGCTTGAAGGAGCTCCACCAATACGTATATTGCTATTATCTTTAGGTGCCTTCCCAATTACTCCTGATAATTTGGATACAATTTCTTTATTTTCCTTTTCTTTGTCTTCTAATAAAGCACTGGCAGGCATTACTGCAACAGAACCAAGCAATTTTCTGTCGCTCCGAGTACTGAAAACAATCTCCTGTTCATCTTCAGTTTTTAAGGCATCACAGGTTTTATTTTGCTGTGCATTAGCACTTACAATCCCTCCTGTTGTCAGCATAAAGCCCACGGCAAACTTTACAAAAAGAGAATTAATATAAGAATAATGCAAATCCCTGTTGAGCTGTGATGGATTAAAAGCTCCACAGATTTCCTGCGAAGCATCAGCAAAAACATCTATAATCTCATCATCCGATGCTCTTCTGAAATCTCGCACGGTTTTGGAACAGACCGCACAAAATCTTCCTTTTTCATCTGTTGTCATGGCATTCCAATTTTCATGACAAGGTTTGGGTATGGTTATTTTCATAGGATTCTTTTCTTATAAAGATGCATTAGTGAAAGAATAGGTTGGAATTGCTATTAATTTTTTGGAAAATAATACCGTACCACTTGCTGAAAATATCAGATTCTCTTTCATCTTACAAAACACATCAAGATAAAAACTTTATGCCCTTGCGGTTCTCCAACAAAAAAACCAAAACTTATTTCTGTGGAGTTTCACCACTCTCTTTCTTCTCTGATGTAGAGTTTTTAGCAGCTTTCACCAACTCATTGGTATCACTGTACAGCAATTCCCAGCCCGATACTTCTTTCATCACCGTGAGCAGATTAAGATAAGTTTTCAATGTTTTTTCCAGATCTTTACGGATAGCACTCGCACTCGTCATTTGACGAAGATCGGCATTAGCTCCCGCCTGCTCTGCAAACATGATCTCAAAAGCATCCTGCTTAGCTTTCATCTCTGCAAAGGCTGCATCCAGAGAAAGAAGTGTAATCTTCTGTTTGTTTTCTGTAGTTTCTAATGCTTCTATAAGCTTCTTCATCTGAGCGGTTTGTGAAGAGTAACTGAGCCTGTCCAGGTTCAGCCCAAAAGTTTTGAATACTCTGTAGAGATCCTCTGCCAGCTGATAGTTGGCCGCAGAAGGTAGTTTACGATAGCCGTTCAGGAAAGATTTCAGATTGGCATAGGCGGTATCTCTTTCGTGATCGGCAGTAGCTACGTCTTTCCCTTTTCCGCTGTAGACCTGCTTTGTATAGACCTTGTCGTATTCTGTATAGGAAGACGCCAAAGCGCCTACAAGAGGATGATTATTAATAACAGGGTATTTTCCGGATTGGACATTAGAAAGAATTCTCTGAGCTAAAGTCGCAAGATCTTTAGTACTCAGCTGTGTGAGGGCAATTTTCATTTTTTTGTGTTTTTGGTTTTAAAAAATTAATAATCAAATATAGAAAAAAGTTGTTTTGTTACAAACATACCTGCAACAAACCTCCCGAGGTCTTGGGAGTTTTCCCCCAACTTGCAGGAGATTTTCCAAGTTCTTGGGAAGTTTCAAACAGACTTGTTTTTAATAAATGTAGGACTTGGGAGGAGTGTTTTGCTGTTGTTTTAGAGTTTTGGAGGGGGTTGGGGAGGTTACAAATGGGGATGTTTTGGAGCTCGGTGTTTTTGGTTACGGAAAACCGTAGATATATTTTATGTTAGATTTCTATATTTGAAGAAATACAATAATATATATGAAACTATATTCATTAAAAATTTCAGGATATAAAAGACTTAAAGAAGTAAATGTAACTTTTGGAGATGCAACATTTCTTATTGGACAAAATAATTGTGGTAAAAGTTCAATTATAAAAGCAATAGATATCTTATTAACTGCAAAAAAACAATTAACAACAGCTGATTTTCATTCAATAATAGATGATGAGACTAATGAAGTAAAAGTTGATACAAATATAATTACACTTGAAGCTGAATTTAGAAATCTTCCTGATGAAGCAAAAACATGGAGAGGATTTAAAGGCAGAATTTTTAGTTATGAGAAATCAGAAGATTCTGAGGAAACAGGCTTATCTGTTATCTATAAAAAAACATATGAATTAGGTAAAGATGTCATTATTGAATTTAAATCAAAAGTTAGAAAGATAAAGGATATTTATTCTGATTGTAAAAAGCCTCAAGATTACATTGATAATGGTCTGTCCCAGGAAGCTATTGAAGAATATTTCCCTGATTTACAATCCAATATCGGAAAAGGTAAAGCTGCATTAGAAAAATTAGACTTAATTGATGAGATTTGGGATATTGCTGAAGAAGAAACTTGGTTTCAAAATCCAGGTGGAATTCCTGGAAATGTACTTAAGATGTTACCAAGGTTTTTATTAATTCCTGTTGATGTTGGATTACATGAAATTCAAGGTTCTGGCAACGGAGTTCTTAGTACTACACTTGGAGAACTATTTCAAACTGTTAGAGAAAATTCTGAACATTTTAAAAACGCTCAAGTTCACCTAAATAATCTCGCAAAGGAATTGGATCCACAAGATGACGAATCTGAATTTGGAAAAATGATGAATGAATTAAACATCGTCTTATCAACCGTTTTTCCAGATTCTAAATTATATGCCACTACAAGTTTAAGTGATCCATCAAGTCTCAAACCTGTCTTCAATGTTGAAATGTCAAGTAATATAAAAACTTCTGTTGATAATCAAGGTACTGGAATGATAAGAGCAGCTGTTTTTGGTATGTTAAGATATAGACAATCATGGTTATCAAAAAAAGAAGATGATCATGCTCGTTCACTAATAGTCTGTTTTGAAGAACCTGAAACATATTTGCATCCAAGCGCTGCAAACCAAATGAGAGAAGCAATTTACGAATTAAGTTCTAATACCTCACAAATAATCGCATCAACACACTCACCATATATCATTGATTTATCACGTAAACCGAAGCAAATATTGAATAGACTTTATAATTGTGGTAACCATGTTGAATGCAATACTTTTAATGTTACTGAAAAATTTAAAGAACTTCAAACAGCTGATAAAACTTATGTAAAAATGATAATGAAAGTTGATAACTACGTATCAAGAATATTCTTTACTAAAAATGTAATAATTGTTGAGGGGGATACAGAAGATATCTTAATACGCGAAACGTTAAAACTTTTAGATAAAGCTAAATACTTTAAAATTTTATCTGACTTTGAAATTATTAAAGCTCGCGGAAAAGCCGCTATAATTGGCTTAATAAAATATTTAACTTCAATGGGAATAAAACCAATAGTAGTACATGATTTAGACTTAGCAGAACCAAATGCAGCAAAATATAATCAACCAATTGCAGACGCTCTAAATGGAAATGGAAGAATTGTTGTAATGGCAAATAGTGTTGAAGAAGAATTAGGCTATGAAGCTAATTCTGAAAAGCCATACAAAGCGTATAAAAAAACGTTGGAATGGGATAATAATTGGGATAATTTACCACTTAATTGGAAAACAAAGATGTCAGAAATTTTTGGTGAATACATCTAAATAAGTCTATCATTTTATTTTCAAATTATAAACTCAAATTCAGATATGGAGGGGTGAAATCCTAATAATATCATCAATAGCGTCGGGCTTTAGCCCGATATAAAAAAGAAAAATACAAAAGGCTTTAGCCAAAACTTAATTTTAAATTTCGGCTAAAGCCAATTCATATTATGCATAAAGAAAACGGACTTCCTTCAACTATGCTCAGGATAATAGCCCGTTCCTATTGATATTGAGATTCTTCATTCCATTGCATTTCACTCAGAATGACAGTTTTCCTTACAAATATTAGTTAAGATTCTACCAGCATTGCACCATCTTTTAAAATCAAATACTCCTGTCCTACTTCCTCAGAAATGTTTTTTAAATCCTGATCATCAAAAACCTGAGGGATATAGCATTTCTCATGGGCAAACAATCCGTAATGGATAGGCACCAGCTTTTTAGCATGCAGAAGATGAGCTGCAGCAAAGGCTTCTTTCAAATTTAGGGAAGCGGGAACAGGGCTATATTCTAATCCAATGATCTCAAAATTGACTACTACTCCGTTTACGGGTAAGAAAGCGTAATCGATATTGGGGTTTTCTTTTCCAAGCTTCCAGAACTGGTTGTGCCAGATGGTATCTCCTCCGTGAAAGATTTTAGTATCACCATCATCTACAATCCACGAAGACTGTATTTCTCCCACACCATCCATCGCAAATACCGGTTTGAAGGTGATATTGTTTTCTGTGAAGGTTTCATCAAGATCAAGAACGATCATTTCAACATCAGGTACAAGTTTTCTTACAATAGGCTCCAGTCCTGCGTAGATGATCAGTTTTCCGTCTTTCTTTAAGCATTTCCGGATCACTCCTTTATCAAAATGATCAAGGTGCATATGCGTAAACAGGATATAATCTGCCTGTACATGGTCTGAAAATTCTATGAGATTTTCTACAGCATCTCCCAAAACGGGTTTGTAATAAGAGAAATCTTCTACAGCATCTATTAAGATGGTTTTGTTATGTGAAGTGAGTTTTACACCTGCCCAGTTTAATTTTTGTATTTCCATATTCTTTTTTCAGCAAAGGAAGAAACTTACGGAAGGCCAGTCAATAAACAAAAGATAATAAATGAGGGCGTTTTTAAGGTTGGAAGATGGAGGATGGAAGTTGATTCTTTCTCTACAGTTTCTATTGCCTTTTCTTTGAATTAACAGTAAGGATTTTATAAACGTTCTATGTTAAAAAAACTCAGCAATATGATATAGTCTTAGTAACTTCTTTTATTATCTTCAAATTTCCAGCATCTTACAAAATTCTTTTTCTGATTCTGCTTAAAGAGATAGGTGTAATCCCGATATAAGAAGCCAGGTATTTCAGAGGAATATTTTGAATATAATGGGGTTTGTTCTTCAACAGATATTCATAAAGATCCTGTGGAGTGTTTTTCAGCAGGAGCATTTCCCTTTTCATTGCAGCGTTGAGCTTTCTGCTCAGATAATAGTTCTGTACGAAACGGCAGTGCGGATTGACAGCAAACAGTTTTTTCACCTCATCCAGGGTGATTTCCCAGGCCAGTCCTTTGTTGATGGACTCATAAACGGCATCAGAGCTTTTTTCTTCCACAGTAAAAATATCGCCGGGAAAGTAGAATTCTGCACAGATCTCGGTATCGATATCTGAGGTACTGTTGATGTAGTATTTACGGACAAGCCCATCTTCTACAAGATAGGCTTTGTTGTCAGTAAATATATTTTTCTTTGAAAATTCAACCTCAGCAAACTTCTCCCATACAGGATCACTATCCTCTACGTTCAGGTGTGAAAACAATTTTTTGTTGATGGTTGCCAATGTTGAATTTTTATATTACAATAAGTTTTCGTCTACAAGGTTCGGAAGTGTTACTTTTAAGTTTGGTTCTGCTTCCATCGCTCTTTTAATGGCAAAAACAGCGCCTTCATTTCTTGCCCAGCTTCTTCTTGAGATTCCGTTGTTTACATCCCAGAAAAGCATGGATTTTAATCTTCTGTCGGCATCATCACTTCCGTCAAGGAGCATTCCGAAACCTCCGTTGATCACTTCTCCCCAGCCTACTCCACCACCATTGTGAATGGAAACCCAGGTAGCTCCACGGAAACTGTCCCCAATCACGTTGTGAATGGCCATATCTGCTGTAAATCTTGATCCGTCATAGATATTGGAAGTCTCTCTGTAAGGAGAATCTGTTCCTGAAACATCATGATGATCTCTACCCAATACAACGGGTCCTATTTCCCCATTTTTAATGGCTTTGTTGAAAGCTTCAGCAATTTTCATTCTTCCTTCTGCGTCTGCATAAAGGATTCTTGCCTGAGAACCTACTACCAGTTTATTTTCCTGCGCTCCCTTGATCCATTGGATATTGTCTTTCATCTGCTGCTGGATTTCTTCAGGAGAGTTCTTAACCATTTCCTCTAATACTGCACAGGCAATATCATCTGTCTTCTGAAGATCTTCCGGATTTCCACTGGAACATACCCAACGGAACGGCCCAAAACCATAATCAAAACACATAGGTCCCATGATATCCTGTACATAACTCGGATATTTGAATTCTCTTCCTAATGTCGGATTTTCTGCCATTACATCAGCTCCGGCTCTGGAAGCTTCCAACAAAAAGGCATTTCCGTAATCAAAGAAATAAGTTCCTTTTTCTGTATGTTTATTGATGGCCGCAGCGTGTCTTCTCAACGTTTCCTGAACTTTTTCTTTGAACAACTCAGGGTTTTCAGCCATCATGGTATTGGATTCTTCAAAACTTTGTCCTACAGGATAATAACCACCCGCCCATGGATTGTGAAGGGAAGTCTGATCTGATCCGATATCGATTCTTAAATCTTCCTGATCAAATTTCTCCCAAACCTCTACAATATTTCCAAGGTAAGCCAAAGACACTGTTTCTTTGTTCGCCTGTGCTTCTCTTACTCTTTTTACCAATGCATCAAGATCTTCATGAATCTCATTTACCCATTTCTGATCGTGACGGATTTTCGTGATCTTAGGATTCACTTCTGCACATACAGTAACGCAACCAGCAATGTTCCCTGCTTTGGGCTGAGCTCCACTCATTCCTCCTAATCCTGAAGTAACGAAAAGTCCTCCTTTTGGTTCTTTCTTGATTTTTCTGAAAGCATTTAACACGGTAATCGTCGTTCCGTGAACAATCCCCTGAGGGCCAATATACATATAACTTCCTGCCGTCATTTGCCCATACTGAGTAACACCTAATGCATTGAATTTCTCCCAATCATCCGGTTTGGAATAGTTCGGGATCATCATACCATTCGTTACAACCACTCTTGGTGCATCTTTGTGAGATGGGAATAATCCCATCGGATGTCCTGAATACATCACCAGAGTTTGTTCATTACTCATTTCAGACAGATATTTCATGGTCAGCAGATACTGTGCCCAGTTGGAGAAAACTGCTCCGTTTCCACCATACGTAATCAGTTCGTGTGGATGCTGTGCTACTGCATAATCCAGGTTATTCTGAATCATCAGCATGATCGCTTTCGCCTGCTCAGATTTTCCGGGATAGTCTGTGATAGGCCTTGCCTTCATTTCATAATCCGGACGGAAACGGTACATATAAATCCTTCCGTAATCTTCAATTTCCTGCTTGAATTCAGGAATCAGTTCTGCATGAAACTTAGGTTCGAAATAACGTAAAGCATTCTTCAATGCCAGTTTTTTCTCTTCTTCCCCTAAAATTTCTTTACGCTTCGGAGCATGGTTGATATTGGTCTCGTATGGTTTGGGTTGCGGCAGCTGATTAGGAATCCCCTGCTGTATCTGTTCTTGAAATGTCATATTGCTATTTAAAGGTCTATGTTTTTAAACAATGTTTGAAGTTTTAAAGATATTCAAAATAGGAAATATAGGCAAGAGGGAAGTAAAGAATGGTTTAAGGTTTAAGGTTTAAGGTTTAAGCAAAATTATGAAAACTGTAAATCGACTATCATTTAATATTAAATACTATATTTGAATAAACACACCTCAATTCCCCTCCTTTGGAGGGGTGGATTTCAAAGTTAACAACTTTGGAAGACGGGGTGGTCAAAAACACAACAATGAAAGAAATTCTTACCGTCATCAACGGAATTCCTATCCGCAGGAATTTCGTTGAGAACCTGCCCTACAATCCCTATTTAAAAGCATTATTAAAAGAAAAACGTAAAGCCCGGATTTTGGGAGAAGTGATCTTCTGGAAAAAAGTCCGTGCAAAAAAATTCTATACCATTGATTTTGACAGACAAAGGATTATCGGAAATTATATCGTTGATTTTTATGTAAAAACGCTTGGCCTCATTATAGAAATAGACGGTTCAAGCCATGATGAAAAACAGATTTATGACGGGATAAGAGAAGAATATCTTGAATCTTTGGGGTTGTTGGTTTTCAGGATTAGTGATTTTGATGTGAGGAATAATCTGAGTCTGGTGATGAAGGAGTTGGAGGATTTTATTGTGCTGCATTACGGAACCACCCCGTCTTCAAAAATTTAAAGAATTTTCGAATCCACCCCTCCGAGGGAGGGGAATTGCCCTTACCCATATTAGTCGTTATTCAGCATAAAAAAACCTTACTGAAATTCAATAAGGCTGGTTTTTGTATCGTTAAAATTTAAGTTAAAACATCATCGTTTTCTTCTTCATGGTCATCTTCATTATCACTGAGACTCCAGTAGTTGTTTTCTTCATCTTCCTCTCCTATTTCTTCCATTTCATCATCATCCTCAGCTCCAGGGATATCTAAGCCTTTATCAATTTTATCTTCATCAAAGTCTTCATCCAGAATAGGATTTCCGTCGCCATCGAGCGAAATATGTTTTTCTCTCTTAAATATATCTTCATTAGGGCTATAATCCATCTGTTCTAACCTCTTGTTTTGCTCATTAATATTTTTCTCTGGTGCCATAGTATTTAAGATTTTAGGTTTATATCATCAGAACAAAAATAATTCCAAGTTATGATGATTGATGAGAATAAACGTCAGGATTTGCACAATTCGGCATTTTTTCATTTTTTGAAAAAGCGATAATATTTCCTGCAGCCAGTTTGGCCATTCCATTTCGGGCTTCTAAAGTCGCAGAACCGATATGCGGCAGAATACAGACACTTGAAAGTCCCAGAATAGGATCATCTGCAGACATTGGTTCCGGATTGGTAACATCCAGACCTGCTCCCCAGATTTTTTTGTCAACGAGTGCCTGATACAGATCTTTTTGATTGTGAAAACCTCCTCTGGCTGTATTGATGAAAATCGAGTCTGGCTTCATTTGTTCAAATATTGAATAATTAAACAATTCTTTCTGTTCAGGGGTAAAATTAGCATGTACACTCAATACATCTGAGTTTCTGATCAATTCTTCAAAAGAAACATAAGCTGCCCCCAGCTCTTTTTCTGCTTCTTCATTCTCATGACGGTTGTGGTAAATGATGTTCATACCAAAAGCCTTTTTTGATTTCTCAGCCATTTCATACCCGATTCGGCCCAATCCAAAAATCCCCAGTGTTTTTCCATATAATTCCTGGCCCAGGGCGTGTAGAGGATCAAATGTTCCCCAGTTATCATCTTTTACTTTCTGAAAATTATAGCTTGCTCTTCTGGCAACAGACTGCATCAGTAAAAAAGCAACATCTGAAGTAGCTCTGCTCAAAACATCAGGAGTATTCCCTATCGGAATATTTCTTTGCGTAGCTTCTTTAATGTCAACGTGATCAAATCCTACAGAATATAAGGCAATGGCTTTGACATTCGGGCAGGCATCAAAAAAATTCTTATCATATTTGAAATCTCCGCCCACACTGAGTATGGTGTCAGTGTTTTTACAGTAATGAATCCATTCTTCGTAAGAAAGGGTTTCCTTTTCCGGAAATATAAGTTCCAGACCGGCCTCATTCAGCATTTCAATTCCTGTTTCGGGAATTCTTTTATTGATAAAAACTTTCATTGTACTGTTGTTTAATGATTTTAAATAAAAAAACCTCACTCTCAAAAAGTAAGGTTATTGAACTTTAATATTAAAAAAATTATTTCTTTTCATCTGAATGTTTAATTCAAAATCTATGTATATTCTGTGATCGTGATTGTATACTGAGGGTTTTAATTCCATCAATTTTCATTCCGAAACGGAGTTAAAAGATTTTAAATTTTGATTAAATCCAAATGATTTTTTTTGAAAAAACGAATAAAAGTGAGCTTCTACTGATAAGATGTTTCTCACAAAGAACTGGTGTTTGAGACCACTAAGTCTACCAAATCTATTCTACTGATTTGTATTTCCAAGCATCGGAACAAATTTATAAGCTCCAAATTCTTCTTTTTCAAATTCTGTTGGACCTATTTTTGTAAATCGGTATAAAACCTGCTCATCCGTTGGACCTAATGGAATCACCATTATTCCTCCGACATTCAGTTGTTTTAAAAGCTCTGTGGGTAATGTAGAAGCGCCACATGTAACGATAATTTTATCAAAAGGAGCAAAAGTAGGAAGTCCTGCAAAACCATCCCCAAAGCTTTGGAATTTTGGAAACAGATGAAGTTCCCTGAGTTTCTTTTTGGAAAAATCAAACAGGTCTTTCTGTCTTTCCACCGTATAGACATGAGCTTTCATCGCCATTAACACTGCGGTCTGGTATCCGCATCCTGTTCCAATTTCCAACACTTTTTCACCCGGTTTTACCTTCAGTAATTCAGACTGTTCCGCTACCGTGGAAGGATGGGAAATGGTCTGATGAGCCAGAATAGGAAATGCTCTGTCTTCATAGGCAAAATCTTCAAAAATACTTTCGATAAAAAGGTGTCTCGGAACTTCACTCATCGCCGAAAGTACATTTTCATCCGAAATACCAATTCTGTTTCGAAGGTAATCTACTAAAATCTTTCTTTTTCCTTTATGTACAAACGAATCCTGCATTTGACAAAAGTAAGAAATTAGAAATTAGATTTCAGAAATTGAAGCAAAGAATTATCCACAAAAATAAAGCAATCATTTTTTGATTGCTTGGTTTTTATTTCTTAATTCCACTTTATCGGATAAGGTCCGTAAAAATCACTAAAAGTATTATCAGCACATCTTTTTCTCACAAAAAAGTTATAATTCACTGTTTTACTTAATCCTACATAAATAGCTTTTTGACCTGCAAACACCAAATCTCCACTTGCGGGAGGAGCAGAACTTGTTGTCAAAACCGTTTCATATGCAGAAACCCCATCATTTTCCCAGGATACTGTAGCATCAAAAATAGAAGAATTCGCAGAAGAGGTTGTTTTTGAATAGGTTGCATACTCTGGCTTTACACAGGTAGTTGTAGTGCCAGCCAATACGGTAACAGGTCCTGCCCAATGGCTGCGCCCATTAGCTGTTCCACAATTTTTTCTCACATAAAGGTCATATTTATTATCTTTATAGAGAGGAAGATTATAAAAATACTTGTTGGTGACCACTGTAGTTCCCTTTCCCAAAGTGAACCCCTGCTCCCCATACTGTATTTCAAAATATCCTTCTCCCTGGCTGATAAAGCTCCAGGAAAGCTTGTTATTTCCTTTTTCAAATATCAGATTTGTTGGTGTTCCGCATTGAGCCTGCGGATCATATGGACTATCTCCTATACATCCTGCAGTACATAATCCAGAAATGATTACAATCGAAATTATTCTCTTCATAGCTATTTTTCTGACCGTGAATTTAGTATAATTTCTTTAATGAATGAAGACGTTCATTCCTGACTATCACCAAGTGAAAAGTCATGTATTTTATAAATGTACATTCACTATCTTTACAAAAATTTAATACAGCTATGTTAAAAGCAGGTTTGGTAGGTGCCGGACACTTGGGAAAAATACATTTAAAACTTCTTAATCAGTCAGATAGATATGAATTTGTAGGTTTCCATGATAAAGATATTGAAAACGGGAAGAAATTAGAAGCCGAATTCGGATATAAATATTTTGAAAATTTTGATGAATTGCTTGAGCAGATTGACATGCTTGATATTGTCACTCCAACTGTTTATCATTATGATTATGCTTTAAAAGCTATTAAAAAAGGTCTTCATTTCTTTATTGAAAAGCCGGTAACCCAAACTCTTGAGCAGGCAGAAGAAATTCTTCGTTTGTGCCAGGAAAAAGGAATCAAAGCACAGGTAGGACACGTTGAGAGATACAACCCAGCGTTTATTGCTACCAAGGAATATATCAGTACTCCGATGTTTATTGAAATCCACAGGCTGGCAGAGTTTAATCCCCGTGGTACAGATGTTTCTGTGGTATTGGATCTTATGATTCACGATCTTGATATCTTATTAAGCATTGCGAAATCCAAAGTGAAAAATATCCACGCAAGTGGTGTTTGTGTAGTCAGCAAAACTCCGGATATTGCCAACGCAAGAATAGAGTTCGAGAACGGATGTGTGGCCAACCTTACGACTTCCAGAATTTCTATGAAGGCAATGAGAAAGAGCAGATTCTTCCAGAAAGATGCTTATATTTCCGTTGACTTCCTTGAGAAAAAGGCTGAAGTGATCAGAATGAAAGATGCTCCTGAAAACCCTACTCCATTTGATATGATCATTGAAAATGCAGAGGGAGAAAAGAACCAGATTCTGTTTGAATATCCGAATATCCAGCCTAACAATGCTATTCTGGACGAATTAAATTCTTTCGCTGATGCGATTACTGGCGACAAAAATGTAGAAGTTTCTCTTGAAGATGGAACTGAAGCATTGAAAGTGGCTTTAGAGATTATGAAACTGATCAGTTAACATGAAAATAAAGTCTGCACTATTTTTGGCAGCAATCACAATGCTATCTTGTCATCAGAAAAAAAATGGTTACGAGATAGATTGTGATGATCAAAAAAAGCAGGCACAAAATGATTTCAATTATAAAAATTATATCTGGACCAATTTCTCTGGCTTAGGCTATGATTATCTGGGTGAAAAGGAATTTATAGAGCTTCTGAATCAGAATCATATAAAAACACAGCAAATTCCCATATCTTGTGTAAGGTTTCCGAATGATCAGTATGAAAACTGCCGGGAAATCGAGATGAACAGACTTATTTTAAAAAGATTCGGAAAGAAATTTATAGACTCATTGCGCTTTACCGCAAAGCAACTGTTTATAAAAAATCATCCCGATGAAATATTTTCATATGAAGAATGTGATGATATTTCGCGCTATCCTAACTCTACCGCAGACAATCAGTTTGAAAAACTACAAACTGATTATCTAAAAAAATTTCCTACTCCCCAAGGATATAAATCAAAAAAGGAAAAGTTTTATTCCTACACTTCAGCTTCTTTTATTATTACTAAAAACGGAAAAATTAAGGATTTATCAGTAAAAAGTGAATTTCAAAACAAAAAAAACAATATATTTGAAAAACAATTCAATAAACAATTGAAAGATTTTGTTTTACACACGCAATGGATTCCTGGCAGAATAAATGGTCTGAATGTAGATTCTTACTATGATGCCACCATTCATTATGACTAATTTCTAAAAAATTCCTATTATTTAAATCATTGAAACTACTATGAAAAGAGCCATTCTATTATCCGCACTTTTATTGTCTCAATTTGGGACATCACAATTACTGAAGACTTCAGGACAAAAAATCGTTAATGATAAAGGTGAAAATATTCAATTGAAAGGCCTTGGGCTCGGCGGTTGGATGCTACAGGAAGGATATATGCTGAAAACTGCTGATTTTGCAGGCCCTCAGTATAAGATTAAGGAGAAAATTGCAGAATTGATTGGTGAAGACGGAATGAATGAGTTCTACAAAGCTTACCTGAAAAATGGAATCACAAAGCAGGATATCGACTTTTTAGCCAAAGCAGGATTCAATTCTATAAGGTTGCCGATGCATTACAACCTTTACACCCTTCCTATTGAAAAAGAACCTGCAAAAGGAAAAGATACATGGCTGGATGAAGGTTTTAGAATGACTGACGACCTTCTTCAATGGTGCACCGATAATAAAATATACCTTATTCTGGATCTTCATGCTGCACCGGGAGGTCAGGGAAATGATGCGAACATCTCTGATAATGACAAATCCAAGCCTTCACTTTGGGCTAATGAAGAAAACCAGAGAAAAACGATTGCGCTTTGGAAAAAACTAGCTGAGCGGTATAAAGATAATCCATGGATTGGAGGGTATGACCTGATTAACGAACCCAATATCAATTTCACCGGGAAAAACCCGAATGGCACAGATGAAATGTCTAACGCTCCACTTTGGAAGCTTCAGAAAGACATCACTGCAGCTATTAGAGAAGTTGATAAAAAACATATTATTTTTATTGAAGGAAACGGATGGGGAAACAATTATAACGGGCTTCCTGCGATCTGGGATAATAATATGGCCTTCAGTTTTCATAAATACTGGAATTACAATGATGATCAAACCATTCAATTCGCGCTGGATCTCAGAGAGAAACACAATATGCCAATATGGCTTGGGGAAACTGGTGAGAATTCCAATGTATGGTTTACCGAGCTGATTCAGCTTTTGGGCAAGCATAATATAGGATACGCCTTCTGGCCGATGAAAAAGATTGATAATATCGCGGGAATTACCAATGTAAAAATCACGCCTGAATATGAAAAGCTGTTGGATTACTGGAAAAACGGAGGTGAAAAGCCTTCTAAAGAATATGCCAAAAAAGCTTTACTACAGATTGCCGACAATTATAAACTGAACAATACGGAAATTAAAAGAGATGTAATTGATGCGATGTTCAGACAGATTACAGATGCTTCTACAAAACCTTTCAGAAATCACCAGGCTCCGGGAAGAATATTTGCTTCAGAATATGATTTGGGAAGAATGGGGGCTGCGTATCTGGATAAGGATTTTATTAATCTCTGGGTAAGTGATCCGGCTAAAAGATCGGAATGGAACTCCGGACAGCAGATGAGAAATGACGGGGTAGATATATATAAATGTAATGATAAAGTTACCAATCAGTATTATGTAGGAAAAACAGAAACCGGAGAATGGCTTCAGTACACAGTTCAGTCCAAAGGAGACAAAAGTTATTCGATGGATATCAGATATTCTGCGGCCAACGATTCTAAAATAAGAATTGAAACGGCTTCAGGAAAAGTTTTAGCTACAGTATCATTGGCATCGACAGGTGGAAATGAAAACTGGAAAACGGTATCAGCAAAAAACATCAGCCTTCAGAAAGGGGAAAACAAGATCAGAATTGTCTTTGAAAATGATGGTGTTAATCTGAATTATTTTGAATTAAAATAGTAATAATTGTCTTAAATTGCAGCTCTCTTCCGGTCTTCAGAAGAGGGCTTTTTTAATGATCATATTATGAAAAAAACAGCATTCTTTTTTCTTCTGATTTCAGCATTTACCTTTGCCCAGACTTCTTTATTAGAACAGAAAATAAACTCAATCCTTAAGAACAAAAAAGCTACTGTGGCCGTTTCTGTCCTAGGTTTTGAAAATGGTTTTACATACAATAAAAACGCAGACAAAAAGCTGCCAATGCAAAGTGTATTCAAGTTTCACATTGCCGCAACGGTTCTGAATGCCATAGACCAGGGAAAGCTTTCTCTGGATCAGAAAATCAAACTGGATCAGTCAAATTTACTAGAGAATACGTGGTCGCCGCTTCGTGATCAATATGCAGGAAAAGATGTTGAAGTTCCGTTAAGTGAAGTGATTGAATATACCGTTGCCAAAAGTGATAATAACGGCTGTGATATTCTTCTCAGATTATTGGGAGGAACTCAGACTGTTCAAAAATTCATGGATTCCAAAGGAGTAAAAGGTTTTCAGATCAAATATAATGAAGAGGATATGCATAAAGACTGGAATGTTCAATATGAAAATTACAGCACGACAAAATCAGCAGTCGATGTCCTTAAAAAATTCTATGACGGGAAAATACTTTCCAAAAAATCTACAGATTATCTGATGAAAGTACTATGGTCTACTTCCACAGGATTGAATAAAATGGTGGAACAACTTCCCAAAAACACTCCCGTGGCAAGAAAAACGGGAGCTTCCGGGAAAAATAAAGCAGGTTTGACAGGTGCGGAAAATGAAATAGGAATCATTACTTTACCGAATGGAAAACATTATGCATTAGCCGTATTTGTCAGTAATTCAACGGAAACGGATGCAGTCAACTGCAGGATGATTTCAGATATTTCCAGGGAGGTTTGGGAATATTTTAATAAGTAAAATTTTAAGCTTATTTTTAAAGCGATTTAACATGAAAAAAATAATAATACCAACGGCTCTGTTTGCTTTCACGCTCTTTTACGCACAGAAGAATCAGAATTATTTAGAGATCAGCTACGGAAGTGTATGCTGTGGCCCTGCCTCTGATAAGCCTGTGATGAGCTTTCTGAAAGAATTTAAGAACAAAAGCCAGATCAAAAGCCTGGAAGTCCTGATCCAAAAAGGGATGGGAAGAGAAGGCGAATATACATTGTATGTTGGCACCGATTTTCTTACAAAGAATCAGAAAAAACGATTGATAAGAGGTTTAACGGCTACTGTTTCCAATCAGAATAACAGTAAAAAAAGCCAGAGTGTAGGAAATGTTACCTTTGACTCTACAGCTGTTGTCACACAATCGGATCTTACAGACGCAAAAAATTTAACTATCTATAAAAAATAAAGGAAAAATGATTAAAAACATTGTAGTTATCGGAGCGGGAACCATGGGGAATGGTATTGCACATACTTTCGCACAAAGCGGTTTTAAAGTAAATCTTGTAGATGTATCCCAGGAAGCTTTGGACAGAGGTTTAAAAACCATTACTACGAATCTTGACAGAATCATTGCAAAAGGAAACCTTACAGAGGAGCAAAAAGCTGAAACTTTAGGTAACATCACTACTTTTACAGCATTGAATGATGCTGCAGGTTCTGCAGATCTTATTGTAGAGGCAGCTACAGAAAACCTGGATCTTAAATTAAAGATCTTTGGTCAGATGGATGAACTGGCTCCTGCCAACTGTATCCTTGCAACTAATACTTCTTCTATTTCTATCACAAAAATTGCTGCGGCTACCAAAAGAGCTGATAAAGTAATCGGAATGCACTTTATGAATCCGGTTCCTATCATGAAACTGGTAGAAATTATCAAGGGATACTCTACTTCCAAAGAGACTTTTGATGCCATTTATGAAATGAGTAAAACTTTGGGTAAAGTTCCTGTAGAGGTAAATGATTATCCAGGTTTTGTGGCCAACAGAATTCTAATGCCAATGATCAATGAGTCTATCGAAACCCTTTATAACGGAGTGGCTGGTGTAGAAGAAATTGATACGGTAATGAAACTGGGAATGGCTCATCCAATGGGTCCGCTTCAGCTGGCAGACTTTATTGGTCTTGATGTATGCCTTGCTATTCTGAACGTTATGTATGACGGTTTCAAAAATCCTAAGTACGCTCCGAACCCACTGCTTGTGAATATGGTGACAGCCGGAAAACTGGGTGTAAAATCAGGAGAAGGGTTCTACGATTATTCTGAAAGCAAAAAAGCTGAAAAAGTTTCAAAAATGTTTTTGAAGTCATCTTAAATCAATAATTTTAATTATCTTTGAGAAAGTTAAAACATTAAAAAAATGAAATTACCAAAGTTTTTATTAGCAGATAATTCGGAATTTCCAGAGGATCTATTCGTGGTTCATACAGAATATCCAAGATTTATCTTAAACGTTGAGGAAGAAGAAGTTGAGTGGTTAGATGATCTTGAAGGTGATGATGAAGAAACGATGGCAGACGAGGCTACTAAAGTAGTAGAAGCAGCATTCAAATGGTGCGATGAAGAGTTGGCTAAGTACGACGAAGAAGAGGAAGATTAATAACACTCTAAACATAAAAAAGGAACTCAATTGAGTTCCTTTTGTTTTTTTATTCTGATTTAGTGAATTTTAATAGCAAAAGATTGTCTTTGTACAATTCTAAAGTATTTCCGGAAACCACATATTTGTTAGCTTTTCCCATCATATCCATAAAGTTCTGCTCTACTCCGATGTTGCTGCACATCATTTTCGTAGATCCCATCTGTCCCGCTGCAAAACTTCCTGTAGACGGATCTATTGTAGCTGTTCCGAAATAGTTGTTACATCCTGCATTTCCAGTGATCTTTTCTCCTTCAATATTTAATGTCGGAACTTTACCTTTTACCGTTTCAGCCAGTGTCCATTTTGTGCTGGCAAGAGCAGGCTGAGCTTTTCCTACTTTAGATGCAGACGGGCTTGTCATGGATCCACATGAAGCCAATACTGCCGCTGTACATATACTTAAAAAAAGATTTTTCATTTTTTTCTTTTTGAATTAACCCAAATTTACGGAAATTATATTATTTAAACGGGTTGCCGTGAATTTTATTATTCTTTAACATTTGATATTTTGAATATTTTTCAGAATTATTTTTATGCTCTTGATGATCAAAAAAGGATTGAAAACCTTAATACATAAGAACTTCATGTGCACTAAAGTTGTAACATTGCCTTTATCATTCCGGAGAAATCTCTATTACAATTAGCTTATAAAGAGTTCTGAGACTCCTACGGAGTGACAAAGGCTGTGGATAGAGTGTTTTTATACAAAATTTCCATTTTAAACACGAATAACACTAATATTTTCACTAATATCACTAATGCAATTCAATAGGAACGGGCTTTAGCCCGTTTTTCTATTCACAAAAATTCATTTGGCTTTAGCCCAAGCCTAACAACAACGCAATAAAACAAAAAAACGGACTTAAACAAGTCCGTTTCTATTATGTTGAAATATGTATTTTCAATGATTAAGATCTCAACTCAGCGTTGAATTCTTTCTGGAAAGCTTTGATCAGAGAATCCATTACCTCTGTAATCTCTTTTTCTTCCAGTGTTTTTTCTTCGTTTAACAGTTCGAAGCTCATTGCATAAGACTTCTTACCTTCAGGAAGATTTTTACCTTCATACACATCGAACAGATTAATGTTTTTAATGAATGGAGATTTGTTCTTCTTAGCCGTCTGATATAGATCCTGATAGTTTACCGTTTTATCAATCAATAAAGCTAAGTCTCTTCTGATTTTGTTGAACTTCGGAATATCTTTGAATTTCAATTCATTTTTAGAACGCAATTCCTGAGCTAATTCCAATTCAATTTCTGCATAGAAACATTCCTGATCAATATCAAAGTCTTTCAATAAAGCAGGCGCTACTTTTCCGATTCTTACCAATGCTTTACCATCCGCTTCATATACCAATGCATCAGAGAATCTGTCATCAGTTAGAGCTACTTCTTTGTAATCTAAAGCCAATCTTTCCAATAAAACTTTTACATACGCTTTAAGGTTATAGAAGCTTACCGCAGATTTTGGCTGAAGCCAGTTTTCTGCAACATCTCTTCCGGAAACAAGTAATGCCAGTTGTTTTCTTTCTTCGTATTTATCTTTTTTGTGATAAATTTTTCCTAATTCGAAGAACTTGATATCCTGATTTTTTCTGTTGATGTTATATACTGTATTCTGAAGAAGTCCTTCCAATAAAGACTTTCTCATGAATGCCAGATCACCGCTTAAAGGGTTCAATAGTTTTACAGCATCTGTTTCGTCTTTTACAGAAGTTAAAGAGTTGTTCATTACTTCATTGAAACCAAGGCCTTGTAAAGTTCTTGCCCAGCTGTTTTCCAGTTCGTCCTGATCGTTAGCGCTTAGCTTAACAGGAGTAAACGAAATCTTCTGTGGAGCATCAATTTTATTGTATCCATAGATTCTTAAAATCTCTTCAATCACGTCAATTTCTCTTGTTACATCTGCTCTGTACGCAGGAACGGAGATTTCGAAACCGTTTGGAATTTCATTTAAAACCTGAATTTCCAATGCTTTTAAGATTTCCTTTACTTTTTCTCTGTGGATTTTTGTTCCTAAAATTTGCTCAATTTTAGAGAATCTAAGGATCACATAATTGTCCTCTATTTTCTTAGGATATTCTTCCAATAAGTCTCCTACCAATTTACCTTCAGCAATTTCCTGAATCATTTTAATAGCGTGAGTAATGGCTGTTCTGGTAAGATTCGGGTCTACTCCTCTCTCAAATCTGAAAGAAGCATCTGTATTCAAACTATGCGCTTTTGCTCCTTTTCTCACTGCAATCGGGTTGAAGTAAGCACTTTCAAGGAATATTGTTTTTGTAGTATCAGATACTCCTGAGTTTTCACCACCGAATACTCCGGCAATACACATCGGCTTATCTTTACCGTCTTTGATCATGATTTCAGAACCATTTAATGTTCTTTCAACACCATCTAAAGTCGTGAATTTCGTTCCCGGTTTTACTACACCTACTTTCACTTTTTTATCTGCAATTTTATCTGCATCAAACGCGTGAAGCGGCTGTCCGTATCCATGAAGAATATAGTTGGTAATATCTACAACGTTATTAATCGGGCTTAATCCGATCGCTCTTAGTCTGTCTTTCAACCAGGACGGTGATTCTGCTACCTTTACGTCTTCAATCACAGCACCGATATATCTTGGACACAATTCTGCATCTTCAATTTCCAGTTTGAAATCATGAGTTCCTTCGCTATTCAAAACTTCAGAAGCTACTTTATTAAATTGTGACTTCAATTGGTTCGTAGAAAGATAAGCGTGTAAATCTCTTGCAACACCATAGTGAGACATGGCATCTGTTCTGTTCGGTGTTAAACCGATTTCAAAAACCTCATCATTGGTCAACTCAAAATAGTCTGCAAAGTTTTTCCCTACTTCATATTTTGTTTCATCCAGCACCATAATTCCTCCATGATCTTCGCTAAGGCCTAGTTCGTCTTCTGCACAGATCATTCCCTGAGAAACCTCTCCTCTGATTTTTGCTTCTTTAATTTCAAAAAAGTTTCCGGTCTTGTCATAGATTTTTGTTCCAACAACGGCTACAGGAACAGTCTGTCCTGCTTCAACATTCGGAGCTCCGCAAACAATGTTCAACACTTTTCCGTTTCCTACCTCTACTGTTGTCTTCTTCAGTTTGTCAGCATTAGGATGTTTTTCGCAGGTAAGTACTTTACCTACAACAATTCCTTCCAGGCTGCCTCTTACACTTTCAAATTTATCTATCCCTTCAACCTCAAGACCTATATCTGTAAGGAATTCACCGATTCTTTCAGTTTTTGATTCCGTTTTTACAAAGTCCTTCAGCCAGTTGTTTGATATTTTCATTTGTTAATCTATCTACTTATTTAATTCGTCAGATGTGTCCTATGGTTTCATCTGCTCTATTTTGAAACTTTTATTTGAAATCCCACCATTTTCATGGATGATTTTTCGAGCTACAAATGTCGTGTTTTTTTGAGAAATAGAGAAATTTAGAAGCGATTTTAAGATAATAAATTTTCGTTAATCTTTGTGCTGCTGATTCATGAAACTATTGGTCCAATGGTCTCACCAGCTTCTTCAGGCTATCAGAAAATAATACCAACCCTCCGGCCATCATGATAATATCCTTCAATACGAGACGTCCTGCTCCTGACAGATAGGGAAAACCATACTGGGGAGTTGCATAATCTCCCCCCAGATTCGGTACATATACTTCAGGAGTGGTGACCAGAAATGACAGGGTAACCAATGACATTAAAAATGTTAAAGCACCTCCAATTGTTCCAATTTTAGGAAACCAAATCCCCAGTAATACCATAACTCCTATTACAACGATCATTGTCCCTAAACCGTGGGAAAAGGCATATGTTCCGTTTTCCTGATGCCAGTTAATATTTTTCTGAACCACTTTTCCTTCAGGATTTTTATACAAAGTGTATTCTGCAACCCGTTTTTTATCTTCCTTAATAACTTTATGGTCTGCATTTTTGTAGAAAAAACTCATCAAAGGGCTGTTGGCAACGAAAGGAACAATTCCATCTGCTTCATAATGAAAGGCTTTCAAGCCTCCAATCCAAGCCATAACGATGAAAATTGAGATTCTAAGAAAATTGAAAAAGTACGTATCCCATTGTAATAATTGGTGATAAAGTCTGCTGTTTTTCATGTGATTTATTTTTTACCAAAGGTATTCACATGCACAGAGCGCCAACATAGACATTTCGGGACATTACATGGACATTTTTGCCACCACAGAAATTCCTACTTTTTCTCTGTAATTTTTAGGTGAGCAGCCAACGGATTTTTTAAAGTACCTGCTGAAATAAAATTCATCAGCAAATCCTAACTCTGAAGCAATTTCCTTGACAGACCGATAGGTTAAATGAAGCAGTTTCTTAGATTCAAGAATGATTCTCTCATTGATAAGCTGTGTGGGTGTTTTGGCAAATTCTTTTTTTACCGCTTTGCTTAATGTACTATTGGTAATGTTCAGTTTATCGCTGTAAAATGACAGTTCTTTTTCTGTTTTAAAATATGTTTCCAGCAGTTTCTGAAATTCTGCAGCATTTTTATTGGGAAGCTTTTCATTAGAAATTATGCTGTTTTCAATACTGCTTTTCTGTTTGCTTCCGATAGCAAGAATGAGCTGAATATAGGTCTTGATAATGGATTCAGAAAACGGATGCTTTTCACTTTCTTCTTTTTTGATATGATTAAAAAGCTCAAGAATATAATTGAAGTTTTCTTCTGACAGCTCAACCCCGGGATTCAGATAAATATTATTGAAAAGAAGCCCGTTGCAGGCCACTTCTTCTTTATGATATTCTATACAGTAATAATCTCCATGAAAGAAAAGCACATGGATGTTTTCCTCCGATTCAGAAACCAATTTCATCTTCTGATAAGGGGAAAGAAACAAAATATTGTGTCCGCCGTAAGAATAATTAATATCATCCACAGAGAAAACACCCGAACCTTTCCATAGAAACACGCTGTAATTTTCAGTTGTGAACTCTGCAGAAAAATCTGAGGTTTGGTAAGACTGTATTTTTATTTCCATGATGAGTTGATTTAAACACTAATGACGCTAATGATTCGCAAATAACACTATTTAATATTCTTTTAAATACGTCTTTCTCTTATTATACTTTTGCCTTGAAGCAAAAGTATACAAAAGTTCAAGACGGGAATCATCCGCTAAAAATTTGAATGTACTCCTAAAATTTCCAAACTCGCATGGATCATCTGGTTCTTCTTCGGTTCAATAGTATATCCCATGCTCAGACAATGGAAATTTTTTGGCGGATTACATTTAAATTTTCTTAACGCTCCTGATTCCTAAGTCGATTAGACCCTATTTACAACTATAAGTCAGAGACCAGACTACAAAAAAAAGCCGGAAAATTCCGGCTTTTTATTTGTATACTAAATCAATATTACAATCCGATTACCGGCATTGATAACATTAAGATATTTTCATTTTCTTCAAGACCATCAAGAGGTTCAATGATTCCTGGTCTGTTTGGCTGAGACATTTTCATGGTAATATCATCAGATCCTAAAATCGTAAGCATTTCAGTTAAGAATTTGGAACTGAATCCGATATTGATATCTTCTCCGTTGTAGTCGCAAGGAATCTGCATGTCTGCTTTGTTAGCATATTCAGTATCTTCTGCATGAAGGTGAAGAATATTTCCGGAAAGCTTGAATCTTACCTGGTTGGTAGATTTGTTAGACATGATAGACGCTCTTTTGATTGCTCCCAGCAACAGGTTTCTGTTGATGGTCAATACATTTGGATTTTCTTTTGGAATTACCGCTGTATAGTTCGGATATTTACCATCAATCAGTCTACAGATCCAGATATGCTTACCAAAAGTAAATTTAGCCATATTCTCATTGAAGTCGATGGTAACGTCTTCATTGGAACTTGCCAGGATATTTTTGAAAATGTTAAGAGGCTTTTTAGGCATGATAAACTCCATCGGCTCAGCATTCATCAGGTCTGCTCTTTTGTACACCACCAATCTGTGGGAGTCTGTAGAAACGAAATTGGTTTCATTTTCTCCAAACTGGAAAAGCACTCCTGTCATTACCGGACGAAGAGAGTCGTTACTTGTAGCAAATAGTGTGTTTGTCAACGCTTCAGACAAAACTCCTGCCGGCATTGTTACACTTTGGGAAGCGTCGAATTCCGGTAATTCAGGATAGTCATCAGCATTGTCTAATGCTACTGCGAAATTATCTTTTTCATCTAAAATCTCAAGCTGGCTTCCGGTACCTTCGGCATTGTCTTTTACAACAAATGTCAGAGGCTGTTCACCATATGTCTTGATAAAATCCTGAAAAATTTTAGCAGGAACAGCAAATTTACCTGTATCATCAGACTTTACTTCCAGGGAAGTAACAAGAGTTGTCTCGCCGTCAGATGCTGTAATGGTAACATTATTTCCGTCTAATTCAAAAAGATAGTTTTCTAAAATCGGTCTCGATTGAGAGCTTGATATTACGCCACTTACAGTTTGCAAAGCCTTCTGCAGTTCACCACTTGAAATAATAAATTTCATAGATTTATAAAATAAGTTTCTACAAATATAATAAATACATACAACAAAGAAAAGAATAATATGGAGGAGTTTTTAACAAAGATCCTTAATTTGTTTTGAGCCTTGACATTATGCATATATTTCTTCGAAGAATCATTTTTTATCAAAATACAAAGGCTATCTTTGTCTGAAAAGTTCAGAATTATGGAAAAACCTCCTATTCATAAAAGTTTTCTCAATGCTTTCCGGGGTGTTTTTATGATGATTAAAACAGAAAGAAATTTCCAGATTGAACTCATCGCATTTTTTGTCAATCTCTTCCTTATTTTTTATTTCAACCTGAGCAGCACAGACACCGCTTTGGTTCTTATTGCCTCATTCGCTGTTTTAAGTGCTGAAATTTTTAATACCGCTATTGAAAAGATCTGTGATATCATTCAACCTGATTTCGACAAAAGAATTGGCTTTATTAAGGACATTGCTGCCGGAGCTGTATTGTTGACAGCTATTGCAGCGGTGATTGTCGGAGTCTTGGTGTATGGGAAATATATTTTCAGTTAAAATTGGGGAATTGTTGACAAATATTGTTTGACCACCCCGTCAAAAATTCTTTGAATTTTTGACACCCCTCCGAAGGAGGGGAATATCACGTCTTCAGTTCAAAGGTTGTGAAGGCAGGTTTTTTCACTTTTTGTTATTTTACAGCGATGTAAATATCTACTTCGGCATCTGAAGGATTTTGTGCTTTTTCTCCATACACTTCAAAATCGGCGGTAAATGTTCTGTTCAAACCCATTTCCCAGATTTTTATCCATTCGTTGATAACCAACCCTTTTGAAAGGTCTCCTTTTGGGACAAATTTCAGATATTCTCCACCATCAAAAGAATAGCCAACCATTCCTTCCGGGATGTTATCAAGGTTTTCGACTTTACATCCGAGAACCGTTGTATAAGGTTTTGTATGGTCTTTTTCGTAATCTGTATAGATGGAATAAATGGTATTGTCTATTTTATTTGGAATTGAATTGACAATATTCTCGCTGATCATTTTCTCCCATAATACCGGAATATCTTTTCCTGCCTGTCCATTTTCATTGGTTGTTCTTACAGAGATCCCGATCACCTTAAAAGGTTCTATTTTTACGTTATTCATTTATTGATTTTTTGTTAGCACAAAGATAAAAACAGGTTGTGACAAGGGTATGTCAGCAGTTTTTTTAAGTTTGGGCTGAAGCCAGTGAATTTATTTTTATAGGATAAGTGGGCTAAAGCCCACTTCTATTGAATATTAAATTGGTCATATTAGCGAAATCTTCGAGAGAACATTCAAGCTTAGATTTCTTGCTTTGCCCGGAATGACAAAGAGACCGTTGGAATTTCATAGGAGATAGTGAGATTGCTTCGCGTTGCTTGCAATGACTATTTCCCGACATAGATAAACCCTTCTTTTCCAGATTTAAAAACGGTTTTGATTCTTTTGTAATCATCCACTTCGTATTCATCTGCCTGAAGAATTTCTTCTTCTGTCACCTCAAAAAGTACTCCTTCTACCTGATCATTATCATTCCCTGAAAATTCAAGTACAGGATGGTATTTCTGACCGCTTTTCCGAAGTACTTCAGGATCTGTAATTTCAAGCATACTTAATCTATAGCCTGATAAGATATCTTTTTCACCTTGTAAAATTCTTCCAAAAGTTTCAAGCTGTACCTGCTCTTTCTGCAGGGTTCCATAAGAAAATAAATTAGGCATTACAGATACTTTTCAATGATTGGAATTGCGATTTCGGCCATCATTCCATAGCCTTTTTCATTAGGATGCACACCGTCTGCAGAAAGCAGAATTTCTTTATCATCCAGGAAAGCAGAATAAAAATCTATATATCCCAATGAGTCTTCTGCTGCAATATTTTTCAAAATTTGATTGTAAACAACCACATCTTCATTGATTCTTTTCTTCCCGGAGCTGACTACTACTCCATCTATTTTTTGAGAGAAAGGAAGAATGCTTACAAGATAAATGGTATTCGAAAACTGCCTGGCATGTGCGACAGCTTCTTTGATATTGGTTTTAAATTTTTCAGGATCTACAATTTGTACTCCATCTTTTACCGCAAGATCATTGGCTCCATAGCTTAGAAAAACGATATTTCCATCAGCAGAATTTCTTGCAGCCAATTCATGAGGAATTCTTTTGAGCAATCCTTCTGTGGTTTCTCCTCCTATTCCGAGATTGAACAGGATCAGTTCATCTCCATTTCCTTCATGAAATTTCTGCAGGGCATATCTTTTCAGAATATCTACCCAGCCGCCAAAAACTCCGTCATATTCTCCGTAGGTAATGCTGTCACCGAAGAACAGCCCGTACATAATTTTCTTCATTGAACTTTATTGTTTCCTGTTTTGTTGAAGTAAAAGTATTAAGAAAAAATCGTTTAAGGGAAATAATTCTCCTCAATTTTGTGTGATTTTTAACGCAAAAGACGCTCATGGTTTAACTTTTTATGTTTTCGTTCGCAAGGGCGTTTCACTTAGCTATAGACCAATTTGTACCCTGGTTGAATAAACTTATTTGAACCATTAAGATTTTTGAAGGAATAAAGAATTATTAAGGCAACAGCTAAAGCTATTATGAAGCAGAATTTCCTATTCATCGGCGATGAATCTTAACTTTTCTTACAATCTTTATTCTTAATAGTTAAATTTTTGACGCAAAGGTTTTATTGTGAGTATGTTTATCCAAGGAAGCAAAGAATGAATCAACAAGTTGATTGGATGAAGCTGATATAACAAAATTACTTATTACTCATTACATCATTCTAATGTCAGCGTAATATTCGTATGTGATTCTATAATTTCCACCAGTATTTCAAAAAGCGTCTGCCCTTTCCCTTCAGTCAATTCATTTAATTTCTGTTGAATGAGTTCTGTGTTGAAAGGTTTTCCCTGTCTGATCTTGTTTTCATAGAATTCACGGGTAGCCTTAAAGCCTAAGTCTTCTTTTGACTTTTCTGCTTCTTTCCAGATGATTTCAATTTTTTCTTTGCCTTCAATCACTCCGAAACCTCCGTAGAGAATATCATCAAAGCCATCTAGTGTTCCTACTTTCCAATCTGTATCCTTCATGAGAACGTTGGAAGCTTCTTCGTAGAAACCTCCTAAAGACGAAAAATGACCGCCATGGATGACGATCATTTTTCTTGTATTATTATTTGAAGTATTCAACACCGTTTTTGAATATGTTGTGATAATTCGCGGTTGGTATATTCTTCATGAGACCGTCTGCAAAACGCTCCGGATGGCCCATTCTTCCATAGATCTTTCCACATGGGCTGGTAATTCCTTCAATTCCGAATAATGAATTATTAGGGTTGAATGGCATTCCGTGGGCAATGTTTCCATCAAGATCAATGTACTGAGTTGCAATCTGCCCGTTTTTATACAATTTCTTAATCTCTTCTTCTGAAGCCATGAAACGTCCTTCTCCGTGGGAAATCGGAATAGTGAAAGTTTGTCCTTTCATTCCTTTTAACCAAGGGCTTTCGTCATTCACTACTTGTACTGTAACCATCTGAGAGATATGTCTTCTGATAGCATTATGAGCTAATGTTGGAGAGTTTTCATCCAGATCTTTGATTCTTCCGTAAGGTAACAATCCTGATTTCACCAATGCCTGGAATCCGTTACAGATCCCGATAATCATTCCATCTCTGTCTAATAATTCGTGTACTGCATTTTTCATTTTTTCGTTTTTCAGAACGTTAACGATGAATTTTGCAGAACCATCCGGTTCATCACCCGCAGAGAAACCTCCTGAGAATGCCAGAATCTGAGATGTTCTGATCTCTTCTACCCATGCATCAATGCTTTCATCCAATAACTGGTGATTGATATTGATTAAAGGCAAGCTGCTAACTACGGCACCTTCTTTCTGGAATGCATTCAGCGTGTCGTACTCACAGTTGGTTCCCGGGAATACCGGAGCAAAAACTTTAGGCTGCGCAATCCCGTGTTTTTTGATGATGATATTTCTTGGATGGATTGAGTTTGATTTTTCATCAATTTCAACCGTAATCTTTTCTTTTTCTACTGTCGGGAAAAGGTTCTCGAAAGTATTGGTATTAGCAGCTACAAGATCTGTGATGTTTGATTCAATACCATTGATTTTTACAGCACCTGAGTCTTTTACTTCTCCGATCAATTGAAGAGCTGCTGAGCTTAATTCTTCTTTAGCTTCAATGATTAAGCTACCGATATTTTTAGCTAATAAAACAGCTTCATCAGCATTGATTTCAGCTCCTAATCTGTTACCGAAGCTCATTTTTGCTAAAGCTACTGCCAAACCTCCTTCTTTTACTGTTTTCACAGAAACAATTTTTCCTGCTTTGATGTTTTCAAAAATGAATTCAAAAACTTCTTTTAAAGCATTATAGTTTGGTAGTCCGTTTTCCTGAGCAATATGATTGAAGAAATATAATTTGTTTCCTGCGTTTTTCAATTCAGGAGAAATGATATTTTCTTTGTCTCCGTTAGCACATGCAAAAGAAATCAGGGTTGGCGGAACATTCAGATCCTGATACGTTCCGCTCATGGAATCTTTTCCTCCGATCGCTGCAAGACCTAAATTGATCTGTGCATCGTAAGCTCCTAAAAGTGAAGCCAAAGGTTTACCCCATTTTTCAGGGTTCTGTCCCAATTTTTCAAAATATTCCTGGAAGCTTAGTCGGATGTTTTTATAATCGCCTCCCATCGCTACAATCTTCGCTACACTCTCTACTACGGCGTAAGATGATCCTAACAGGGAGTTTTGTTTTGAGATTTCAGCATCGAATCCCCAGCTTGCCAGAGAAACGGTTTTTATATCTTTTGCTCCTAAGATCGGCAGTGTCTGTACACTTCCTTCCATCGGGGTCTGCTGGTATTTTCCACCTAAAGGCATTGCTACTGTAGTGGCTCCAATTGAAGAGTCGAACATTTCAAGCAGTCCTTTCTGGGAAGCTACATTTTTATCTTTTAAGATGTTCAGGAAGTTTTCTGCTGTGAAAGCTTTTGTTTCTTCTTTTACTTCTTCAAGGTGAGTGATTTTCACTTCCTGAGATTTTGAACATCCGTTGGTATCTAAGAAAGCTCTTGAAAGGTCTACAATTTTATCTCCTTTCCAGAACATCTGCATTCTTCCTGAATCTGTCACTTTTGCTACTTCTACCGCAACAATGTTTTCAGCTTCACAGAATTTAATGAATTTTTCTTTATCCTGAGGATCAACTACCACTGCCATTCTTTCCTGAGATTCGGAAATAGCCAGCTCGGTTCCGTTTAATCCTTCGTATTTTAATGGTAATACGTCAAGATTTACTTCTAAAGAGTCTGCAATTTCACCAATTGCCACAGAAACTCCTCCCGCTCCGAAGTCGTTTGATTTTTTGATCAGCTTTGTTACCTCAGGATTTCTGAATAATCTCTGAATTTTACGCTCTTCTACAGCATTTCCTTTCTGAACTTCAGAACTCATCGTGTGGATAGAAGTCTCGTCCTGCTCTTTCGAACTTCCGCTTGCTCCTCCTACTCCGTCACGACCTGTTGCTCCTCCTAAGATAATGATTGAATCACCGTTTTCAGGCTTCTCACGTCTTACCCAATCTACAGGAACAGCTCCGGTAACGAAACCAACTTCCATTCTTTTAGCTTTATAGCCTTCGTCATAGATTTCAGAAACCATGGTAGTGGCAAGACCAATCTGGTTACCATATGAAGAATATCCGTTAGCAGCCTGCTTTGTAATGATTTTCTGAGGAAGTTTTCCTGGTAATGTCTTGTCAACAGATTCCAAGACATCTGCAGCACCCGTTAATCTCATGGCCTGGAAAACAAAAGATCTTCCGGATAACGGGTCTCTGATTGCCCCTCCTAAACAAGTAGAAGCACCTCCGAAAGGTTCAATTTCCGTAGGGTGATTGTGCGTTTCGTTTTTGAATAATAAATACCAAGGTTCTTTTTTACCGTCATATTCTGCTTCGATCTGAATGGTACATGCATTGATCTCATCAGAAATAACAAGGTTATCAAGATTCCCTGTTTTATGGAAATATTTACCGCATACTGTTGCCAAGTCCATTAAGGAAATTGGCTTCAGCTCACGGCCTAAGAATTTTCTTTTCTCGATATAATCATTGAAAATAGTTTCCAATGTGTGTTTGAACTGACCTTCAAACTGAATATCTGACAATTCTGTTTCGAATGTCGTGTGACGACAGTGGTCACTCCAATAGGTGTCTAATACTTTTAATTCTGTTTCCGTAGGATTTCTTTCTTCAGTTTTGAAGTATTCCTGAATGAATTTCAGGTCATCCAATCCTAATGCAAAGCCATGGCTGTTATAGAAGTTCTCAAGTTCTGCATCATTGAAATTGATGAAGTTTTCGTGGATGATTACTTTTGATGGGATTTCCTCTGCAGGAATATCCAGAATAGATAAGTCCTTTTCCTGAGATTCTACCTTGTTGATCAGAAGGTCTTTGATTTTAACCAAATCCGCTTCAGAAACTCCTTCAAATTCGATCAGCTTACCACTTCTTACTTTTGATTTTTCATTTTCAGTCAGCAAAGCGATACACTGCTGTGCAGAATCTGCTCTCTGATCATACTGTCCCGGCAAAAATTCCATTCCGAAATGAATAGCCTTTGCAGGGTTTTCTGTGTGTAAAATATCAGTAACAGGGTCTACGAAAGTGTTGTTTACCACTTTTTCAAATTCTCCGTCGTTCAGGTTGAAAATATCATATACATTGTATACTTTCACACTTTGAACTGCCGGGACAACCGCTTTTACTTCATCAAAAATTTTTGGACTTTCAACATCGAAAATTCCTCTTTTTTCTACGAAAATTCTTTTGTTATTAGACATTAGATGTCAGATTTTTAATATTAGATTTATTTTTTATTTTCAAATTTATTTCTTGCTATCTCTATTGAACGATGCAATTTTTCAAGCAAAACTTTTTCTGAAGGTAAGATAAGTAAATATTCTGCTACTTTTATATTATCCCCTTCCAGATTCATGAGTTCTATATGTTCGGAATTTTTCCCGGAACAAAGGATTAAACCAATGGGAGGGTTTTCACCTTCTACTTTTTCATATTTATTAAGGTATGAGAGATAAAGCTCCATCTGCCCTTTATGGCTGGCTTCAAATTCACCTAATTTCAGTTCGATAACGACTAAAGATTTTAGTTTCCTATGATAGAAAAGCAAATCTAGGTAGTAGTCTCTATTATCTATTGTGATTCTTTTTTGTCTTGAAAGAAATGCAAAATCACTTCCCAACTCAGAAATGAATTTTTGAAGTTCCACGATAATGGCTTCTTCTAAATCTTTTTCAGAAAATGTATCTTTCAATTCCAAAAAATCAAGAAAATAGGGATCTTTAAAAACCAAATCAGGGTTTAAAATATTATTTTCAGACCATTTTTTCAGTTCTTTATCTATTATTTCCTCAGGCTTTTTGCTTATTGCTGTTCGTTCAAAAAGCAGAGAATTGATTTTCTCTCTTAAGACTCTGACACTCCAATTTTCAATTTTACAAACTTCAAGATAAAAGTTTCTTTTAGTATCTTGTGAAATAGGAATGAGAAGCAGAAAGTGAGTCCATGATAATTGTCGCATCGCTGATGCGACAATATTAAAATCACTAAAAACAGACGCAAACTGCATCATTTTTCGGATATTTTTTTCAGAAAATGAATTTCCAAATTCTAACGTAAGTTGTTGAGAGATTTGTACAATAACTTCTTTACCATACTCTGCTCTCTTATTATCTAAAACATCTTCATTTATTCTTTTTCCTATCTCCCAGTACAAAACCACCATTGCCGAGTTTACCTGAGCAGCGACCTGACTTCTTGTCTTGTCTACCAGCTCCTTAAGATCGGTCATTAATTGTTGATGATTTTGATTCTGTAACATTATTAAAAATTAGATGTCAGATTTTTAATATTAGATTTATTTTTCTTTTTACTTTTACTGAGTTAAAGTTTCTTTCTTTAAACCCATCTATATTGGAAATTTTTGAAAGAGATTTTCCCTCCAATCATTATTCTGTACAAATTTAAAGGAATAAGTCATATGTTCTTCAAATTTGAACTGCCGAATTTCCAATTTTATATTATTTATTGATAAATTTATTCGGATTATCCTTATGTTCTTTCTGAAAGTGCTCAGCATTATTTAATTCTTCTTTCAGCCAGTTTTCAAAAGGAACTTTCATTTCATTAAAATCCTCAATGGCATAAAATGTTTTTCCATCTTCTGAAACCAGGAATTTGAAACGGTACAGCATATCCAAGTCCTTTTTCCTGTAATTATAGGTATTCACCTGATAATAAGGAAAGTTTTCTTTTGGTCTTTCTACGATTTCAAAAAAAAGATTCTTTTCTTTTTCAGACAGTTTACTGTAAAAATTTACATAATAAAGATCTGACAATTTTTTCTTCTGTTTTTCAAAGAACTGAAGGATATTCTTCTCCTTTTCATTATACTGAAACTGATTAGGATAATATTTACCATCTATTTCAACATCCTGATCTGTTGGTTTTGTTAATGGCTGAACTGTTTCTCCTTTGACATTCATTACTCCCCATTTACCACCTACAACAGACCTGTGTTCATCATTTGTTTTTTCCCAGTCACAGCCGTCACAAAATGCAGCATAACCGTAATTGAAGGGGAATGCAAAATCATGCTCAGCTTCAATGACAATTTTTCCATTTCGGTCTGCAAATCCTACTTTACCATTTTTAACCAATCTTCTCAGTCCTTCAGAGAAATAATCTGCTCCATTGTCATAAAGGAAAGGCTGATACAGGAATTTCCCATTTCTGTCATACACATAGCCCCATGCATTTTTCTCCGGTTTTTCGCCTTCTTTACTTCCATCAAAAAGAATGGTTTCTCCTTCTACAGGATCTCCATCTTTTAGGAATGAAAATACTTTGAACTGTGCAGGAACAATTATTTTTCCTGCTTTATCTTTTACTCCTACTAAAGAATCTTTGGATTTGAAATAATGTAAATCTTCTTTAGTCTGAGAAAAAGAAATGATTGGTGTTAATATAATGGTTAGTAGTAGTTTTTTCATATTAGTTGGAGTGGGAAATAAAATATGCAGCCGAAAAGACTGCATATTGTTTTATACTTTAAGATCAGCTTCCAATCCTATTAAGTCTTTGTTTTGGTCTATAATCGGCTGTACCTCGTTCTTGACGAATTCTTCCGTCTGGATCGGCGCGAAACCAATAAAGTTTTTAGGATCTAAAACTTCTTTCAGTTTTGATTTGTCTAGTTTTAAAGAATCATCATTTAAGATTCTTTCGATAAGGTCGTTTTCTTTTCCTTCTTCTTTCACTTTCTTTGAAGCTTCCATAGAGTGAACTCTGATCACCTCGTGGATTTCCTGACGGTCACCACCTGCTTTTACTTCTTCCATGATGATATATTCTGTCGCCATGAAAGGAAGCTCTTCCATAATGTGCTTGTTGATTCTGTTTGGATATACTACAATTCCGTTCAGAATGTTGTTCCAGATCAAAAGAATCGCATCCACGGCTAAAAACGCCTGAGGAATGGTTAATCTCTTGTTGGCAGAGTCATCCAATGTTCTTTCAAACCATTGTGTAGAGGCCACCATTGCAGAACTTGTCGTCAGAGACATTACATATTTTGCCAATGCTCCGATTCTTTCGCTTCTCATTGGATTACGCTTGTAAGCCATCGCCGATGAACCAATCTGGTTTTTCTCGAATGGTTCTTCAATTTCCTTAAGGTTTTGAAGTAGACGTAAATCGTTTGTGAATTTATGCGCAGATTGTGCAATATTTCCTAATAAAGCAACTACTTTCGCATCAATTTTTCTATCGTAAGTCTGTCCGGAAACTCCGAAAACTTTATCGAAGCCAAATCTTTTTGAAAGTTCTTTATCTAGGTGTTTTACTTTTGAATAATCACCGTTGAAAAGCTCAAGGAAACTGGCAGCTGTTCCTGTTGTTCCTTTTACTCCTCTGAAACGAAGGGTTTCAAGGAAGAAATCCAGTTCTTCGATGTCAAGAACCAAACTCTGTAACCAAAGCGTAGCTCTTTTCCCAACTGTTGTCAGCTGAGCCGGCTGGAAGTGTGTAAACCCTAAAGTTGGAAGGTCTTTATACTGAATAGCAAAGTCTGCTAAGTTCTTCATTACGTTAACCAACTTTTTCTTTAAGATTAAAAGTCCGTCACGGATCTGAATTAAGTCTGTATTGTCTCCTACAAAAGCTGAAGTAGCTCCCAGGTGGATAATTCCTTTTGCTGAAGGCGCCACATCCCCATAAGCGTGAACGTGAGCCATTACATCATGACGGAATTTTTTTTCATACTCTGCTGCTTTCTCATAATCGATGTTTTCAGCATTAGCTTTTAACTCAGCGATCTGCTCGTCTGTAATTTCAAGTCCAAGGTCTTTTTCGATTTCAGCAAGAGCTATCCAAAGCTTTCTCCAATTCTGGAATTTGTTATTGTGTGAGAAGTTAAATAACATTTCTTCACTGGAGTAGCGCTCTTCCAATGGATTTTTGTAGGAATTCATTCGTTCTTTTACTTTTTAGATGTACAAAAATACGGTTTTTCAGTGAGAGTTGAAAATCCAGTTTGGATGATTTTCATTCATTATTTTTACTTATACTTTTGCCTTGAAATCGAAGATTCGAAGTAGTCAAACAAAAGTATACAAAAGTTCAAGACGGGAATCATCCGCTAAAAATTTAAATGTACTCCTAAAATTTCCAAACTCGCATGGATCATCCGGTTCCGCTTCGGTTCCGAGCAAGTCCCATGCTCAGACAGTGGAAATTTTTTAATGGATTACATTGAAATTTTCTTGACGCTCCTGATTCCTAGGTCAGATATTAACACAATAATCTACCTTTAGCATTGAATTGTTATCATCATAAAAGCCAGAAAAGTTCCTAAAATGACTATAACTATTCCTAATATGTTCAGTGCTAATATTATAAATTCACTTCTTAAGTTTTTGAAAAATGTTGCAGCTGCAGGAAAGATAAAAACATTTGAAATCATTAACAGGGTAGAAAAATTTAAGCCTCCTTCAAAGAGACGAAAACCATTTCTTATTATGTATATATTTACCAGTAATATTATAACATTCAAAAAAATGATACCAACAGCAAGAATATAATTTGTTCTGGATCGCACGAAAGTTCTGTAATTAAGACTGCAAAATAACATTTTTTTCATTTATACTTTTGTCTTGAAACAAAAGTATACAAAAGTTCAAGACTGGAATCATCCGCTAAAAATTGGAATGTACTCCTAAAATTTCCAAACTCGCATGGATCATTCGGTTCTGCTTCGGTTCTGAACAAGTCCCATGCTCAGACAGTGGAAATTTTTTAACGGATTACATTCAAATTTTCTTAACGCTACTGATTCCTAAGTCAATTGGTGGAGAGCATATAACAAACAGGCTATCCCATTTTTGAGACAGCCTGTTTGTTTTTACTATTTTTAATTTAGTTAATCGATAATAAGTCCGCATGGTGACCCTACCGGAATACATTTTCTTTCCAATGAGCACCAGAAGTATCCTGCAAGACACATTGGGATACCTCCCTGAACTGTTTTCAATTCTCTTTTTGAAAGTTTTCTTAAATTTTTCATAGTAACGTTTTTTTGATTTTTCTCCTACTCTACATGCTTTTCGGATTGCGCTTTAATTTGGTAATACCAATATACAGATTTTTGGAATACAAAAACATAACCTGTTCATTTTATATAATTTACAAAGACAGTTGTTTATTAACTTTTGATGATCATTATATATATCAATAGAGCTTCTTAAGACAAAATAAATCAAAACCTCCGCTGTTGCGGAGGTTTCATTTTATTTGTGGAGGTTTGTTATAGATTTTTAAAATCCTGAAGTCCATAAAAGATCATTTAATTCTACCGTGTCAATAATAAAATCGTCTGGATATTCTTTAAATCCAGGTTGCTTTTTTAATTGCTCAATAACTTTTTCAACTTTTCTCAAATCTGAAAAAACACCTATTATTCTTTCATCATCCAAAAAAGGGTTAATAGTATACACATGGCTAATATTGTAAACAAGTTTTAAATTTTGTATTAAACAAGCTTCTTCACTTATTATATCTATCTCAGGTAAATAATCTCTCCCTATCTCACCTACTTCTGTATTAAATCCTGTCTCCCAATGTATTTTATCTAATTCTTTTTTTTTAATTATAAAACCATCTGGATAATCTTTAAATCCAGAAAACTTAGATACAACATCTATAGTTTTTTCTAATTCTTTTAAATTATCAAAAAAACCTAAAAGTTTACAATCTGTATGTGATTCATCTGTATAGACATGTTCTAAACTATATAAGAAATATTTCATCAAAAATTTATTTTTTAGGTTTAGGTTTTTCAAAGCCTCTATCTCCCCATTTTTTTATTTTGTTAAAGTCGGAACCTGGACCTTTACTCGCTTTTCCTTTATTCCAAACTCCTTTTCCATATTGTTGATCCAATACCCTCTCTGCAAAAGTTTTACCATCTTCATCCACATAAGGAGCTTCTCCTTGTTCTTTCACCCACGAAGGGACATCCTTGGCTGCTTCTTTTCCAGTTTTACCACTAACAGGAACTTTTTTTTCTTTTGGAACATCAACCCCATTCACATCTTTATCCTTATCCGCTGCATCTTCCGCTTTCAGATTCCTCACTCCTGCACCAGGATCTGCAATAGTTGTATAGCCTGTACTTGGTGTGGCAAAGTAATCATATGTCCACCAAACTCCTGCTCCTATCAACATCAACCCACCAATAACATCTCCAGGACCAGGCACAGGAGAATCTGCCTGAGAAACAATGAATGCTGACATTGCCAAACTTCCCGGACCAAAACTTTTATCTGCTGCTTTCCCGGTAAGGGTAATTTCCTGTATTGATGTTTCTGTCTGACCACTTGGAAGTATATTTATCGCAGACACACCACTTGGGCAATTCGGAGGACATTTTCCTTCCTCTCCTTCCATTCCTGTAGGATCATTAAATTGTACCGGATTATTCCAAACATAGCTATAAGCTTCATGAGTATATTGACTTCTAGGATCTACTGTTCCAAACCGCCCTATATCTGGCATATAAAATCTCGCTCCATAATCATACATTCCAGTCTCTTGGAGTTCCTTACTATTATATTTGTACTTATAACTTGGATTTCCTGTTAATACATTATATCCCTCATGCTTCAGTCCAAAAGGATAATAATTACTTTCTTCAATGATCTCTAATCCTGCTCCATTTTTAGCATAGCTTACTCTAACATTTCCAAGGTGGTCAGTATAATTGTACACGTACTTTCCAGTTTCAACATTAAAATATCCTTCTGCTGTTGGGAAAAATTTTAATATCGAATTGGTATACTGGAAGCCATCCAGATAATCGGTTGTTTCTGTTCCAAAAACATTTCTTACTTTCACTCCGTCTGCTCTGTAAATATAATCCGTTACTTTGGAGTTCTGGGTAATCTTTCGTGGTAAATTTAGATAATTATATTGGATGGAGGAAATTCCTTTATCCAATTGAGTAGTCATATTTCCATTGACATCATAAGTAATGGTGCTTCCTGTACTTCCTGATGCTAACGGATATCCGCTGATGGCATTTCCGGTTCCAATTTCTTTAAGGTAAGATAATTTATTACTTTGTTCCCCGTTTTCATAATGGTATTCCAGATTGTCCATTACTTCAGGGGCGGTATATCCCGGAAGCTGTCTTCCTCTTCTCAAAAGCGTTTTTATATTTCCGTTAAGATCGTACGTCAGCTGCTCATGATATTCTCCTCTTTCCAAATTCATGGCATCCCAGAAACGTCCTTCTTTAAGTCGGTTAAGAGCATCGTATTCGTAGGAGTAATTTCTCAGTACCGCATCATTTTGGGTAATCCATGACATCTGGGAAATATTTCCATTATATCTTGCTGAACCTGAAAACTGATTGTTAGGGTTGTTATAACGCAATTCATACGCAAAAAGTTTATTCTGCAGATTGGAAGGATCATTCACTTTGGTCATCCAGCCTCTGATATTGTAGGCGTACTTTATACTTTGCAGTGGGCTGCCAGTGGTATTTCCCACGTTTTTCGTCTGCAGCTGCCCCAGATCATTGTAAAGATTTTCTGCCAGAAGCTCCTGAGCCCCTCCATTTACCTGGCTCCAGTGTCTTACTAATCTTTCCTGATGATCATATTCAAAGGTTTCTTTGATATTTACTTTGGTATCGTTTGCTGATCTTTTGTGTTCAATAAGACTATACTGCGGTACGCCGGAAAATTTCAGGAAGCTTTCAGTCTTCGTGTATCCTCCGAGATGGTTCAAAGAATGCGTTGCGATTGACCTTCCTTTCTTATCATAATAGGTATAAACTTTTGTCCAGCCGTCATTTTCAACATTCTTAGTATAAGAAGCCGTTGGAAGACTTTTTGTACTCACTTCTGAGTTCTGTGTGGTCTGAGGTAATACATCCTGTCCTAAGACTGCACTTACTGCCGGAGCTCCCTGAGGATAGGTATCATAATAATTGACAGTCAAAAGCTTATCAACTGTTGTAGGATAAGACACATTTCCATATTCGATACTGGTTCCATTCAGCGTAAAGCTTCCTCCACGGGTTTCATAAGTATCAGCAGATTGGTTATCAATGGTATTCTGTATGGTATTTCTTGGATTCGTATCTCTTGTAATCCCTGTATACACTACTCTTCCGAAACGGTCATATTTGGTAAACAACCATGACTGGGCAGTTGAAAAATTCGTAATCCCATTTTTGAGCACAGTATCTCTGGAGAGAATAATCTGATCTTTTTTATTGTAAACCATCTGTTCCCAGCCTTTTCCAGGAAGTTTCTTTTCTACCAGTCTTTTTTTGCCATCATATTTATACTGATAACAAAGATGTTCCAATGCTGAAGCGGAAACGGTTGACCCGACAGAAGCTAAAGGCGGTATCACAAATGCCAGCTGGTCATATTCATTATAAACATAATACGTATCTGCATTTTCTGAAGCACTGATAACCTTTCTAACCAACAGTGTTTGCCCCTGACCATTTTTAAATTCTATGGTTTTATTATTGTCTTCATCGGTTACCGTATTTTTATACAGCTGTGCGTCCCCATAGCTTCCGGATAATACAAGCTGAGAAGAAGTAGCTCCATCCACCCATGCGGTAACAGTGGTAAATTTTTTAACTTCACCTGCTGTGTTTGCTTCATATCCAAAAACAACAGGTTTGTTCTGCCAGTCAGTTCCCGGATTTTTTTGGTTTAAAACCCTGTCAAGCGGAGAATCCTCTAATGTTTTGTGAGTAAGAGGATAGGAATCATTAATGCCGTTAGACTGATAGTAGCTGTTAGCACTTCCTTCTACCCCTGTTTGAATATTACCGCTTAATGAAGCCATAGGTACCGGAAGCCAGCTATCAACCTGTCTTCCATAATTGTCATAAGGAATATGGGTTACCAGGTCTTTTCCTGTAGGAGTGGATTTAATACTCACAGTCTGTTTCGGTCTTCCAAGGCCATCAAAAAACTGAACACTCTGTATCTGTTGAAGAGATCCGTCTGAAACAGCAGTAGGGACTAAATACTGTCTGGTATAGACATAATTTTCCGTAGTTGGAAGACTAGACGAATAATTGACTGTAATTGGAGTATAAGTTTCTCCATTGCCAGATGATGATCCTCCGATGTAAGCCCGGAAAGTTCCATTGACAGAACTGAACTTAAACCCCGGAAGCATACGTATACTTTGCGGGTCTGCTACTTCAGTATTGGGAGCAGGAGGAGCGGTTAAAACCACCTGTCCGAAGTTTTGAAGACTCAACAGCAACCCAATGCTTAGATATATTTTCTTATACATTTCTCTATATTAATGGGTTGTATTAGATTTCATCATAAGGAATTGCTCTTTCAATTGCTTAATTTCGGAAACAACGTTTTTAAGATCTGAATTCTCTCCTTCTAATTTTTGTATTTTTTCCTGCTGATCCTTTAACTGTCTTTCCTGTTTAATAGCATAAAGGGTAAGCTCTTCGATTTTCTGTAATAATTTGATCTGAAATTCACCAACGTTTACTCCTTCTTTTTCCATCACTTTGGCAGAAGCAATTTCAGGAAGGTGCTTTTTCTCTTTAATATGTTTGGCTACTTCTTCCAGATTGGGAAGGTCGTAGTTTTCTTCAAATACAAAGTCAGCCGTTGGAGTTAAGGTTACTTTAACTTCTTTTGCTTCTAATTTACCATTTAAACCCATATTACCATAAAAAACAGTTTTTTTATCCGCTGGATAAAAACTAACAATATTATTATTGTAATCTTTTCCTATATAAAAATAATCTATATTGTCTTTAGGTCCTACCGCACCGAATTGTCCCATATTATTTGAAACAGAAGTATCAACAAATCCATATCCTCTGGACCAGTATGTATCATAAGATCTAATTGCTGCACCAGATACAGGTGCATTTTCTGAAATTAAAAACCTATTTTGAATATCTAATGTTGCTTTAGGGGTGCTTGCTCCGATTCCAACATTTCCATTATAAAGGATTGAAAATCTTTCAGCCATGCTTGTTGCACTGGTATTATCATTAAGTAAAATAGAAAATTTCGACCCATATATATTCCCTGTTTCTTCAGTAGCAGTGATTCTTGCCTTAGGAGAGTTAGAGTAACCGGCAAATTCTAATGCTGGATATTTAGGACTGGCAGAGGTACCGCTCCATCCTGCTGTTGAAATTGTTATCTTACCTCCGTTTTGGTTACCCACTTCCAGATTAGCATGAGGATCGGCAACTCCGATTCCTACGTTAGAAGATGTAGGGGTAGAGGTCTGATTGACAATACCTGACGAGGTATATAGCTGTGCAAAAGATAATTGAGCGCCTAAAATTCCTGCAATGATTATTATTTTTTTCATAATTTATGTTTTTTTATTGTTTATAGTTATATTTAAATTCTTTTAATAAGTTGCCTGTCTGGCTGCTTTCTCTGATTTCTTTAAGCCTATTTGCTGAATCATAAATGTACACTTCCCTAATTCCCGACGGAGGCGTGATGCTACGAACGCCAATTAATGGATCATAAGTGTATGTTGTGATCTGATAGTTTGGCAGACTATTTCTAAATGTATTCAGTACAGATAAAAATGAGGTTTCATCATTATTAGCCACAGCAGAGGCATCTGTATTAGAAGCATTAACAATGGAATCTATTAATGACTGCTGGATATCTGTTAATTTGGCTCCTTCAATCTTTGCAATGGGTTGGGTTAGGTTGTAACCCCAGATGATTACTGTGGAAACACCTGATTTTGTAGTGTACTGCTGTAAGTTTCCTTTGTTGTCATATTTATCATAAGTCACTTCAGTAGAAACAGCATTTTGTAAATCAGTAGAAAGTATAGTATATGGTAATACTAAGCCAGAAGTTTTCAGATCTGCTTCTGACTGACTGGCTGGATAAAGTGTAGTAGTTTTTGATAAAGTTTTATTTATTATACCTACTGTTTTACTACTTACAGTCTCCAAAGGAATACCAATCATATTTTTTGAAATCATCAGCTGGTTTCCCTTTTCATGGGCATACTCAAATTGAGTACGTTGGCTTACATCTGAAAAATCTACATTTACAACTGTTGGGTTAGTATGTCTGTAACTGCTGTCGTAAGTATAACTGGTAATTTGGCTAATATCATTATTATCAAAATAATCACTGGTTGTCATCGTTTTCTTTTTTACCCAGGCTGATGATATTTCAAAACGGTCTACAGTAAAGGTGTAATTACGTCCTAAACAAGTTCCATTAGCATCATGTACAGCACAAGCCATAGACTTTACTCCTATATAATAAGGTCTTATTGTAAGACTCGGGAACCCTGCACTGTAATCATTTGAAAGATTATTGAAATGCTTATCAAATTCGTAGGTATATGAATCTTTTTTTACAAGTTTATGCTGAGAATTATAATATTTTCTATCTGTTAATATACCACGGGCAAACTGATTATTAGCATAGGTAAAAATTGGACTTCTTGCATTCTTAGGATTGGTATGAGACAGATTCATATATTCATCTGTTATTTCATAGCTTTCTGTACTATTATTTACATTCCTATTTCTTGTAATGACCTTATCATAAATCGTCGGTTTTCCGTTAATGGTACTAATATTAAAGTTTCCGGAATTACTAATAACCATTTGCTCACAGGTATACCCAAACTCCTGATCCTCTGCTACCTCCTGAATATAGGAATATTCAATATCATCTGCCATATATCTTCCTGTAGACTTATTGTTTTCATCCCTGTAAATAAACTCTGTTTCGTGAGTCAATTGATCTGCATCATTTTTTGTTATTTTTTGGACCCTTATTCCTCCAACAGATTTATTATACTGTTTAACTTCTGAAATTTTTTCATACCATTGTGCATTCAGAGTAGCATAGTGACTGCTACTAACATTTCCCACCTTTCTGATTCTGATTTTATAGGAGGGTTTTATATTTTCAACAAATTCATATTCTTTGTTGATAAGAAATGTTCTGAGAACAGTATTGGTATTATCCAACAGTTCCCCTACAAAATGTGGTCCTTCCGGCAAAGAACCTATCGGGCCTTCATCAGGGTTAGCTGTACTTTGAAAAGTAATTCTGAAATCTACTGTATTTCCATTTGTATTCACGTTAAATATGCCACCTAATGGTTCAAGGTTTGATATAAGAAAATCTTTTTTCCCTATTTGTGTTTCAGTACCTTCAAAATAAAAATCGTCCAGTTCATACTGCAGTCCCATTTTTCCACCCGTAGGATATTGTATTTCTTTTAAGCTTCCAGAAACAGCATAATTAATATCAGGATTTTTATCATCTCCAAATCCATAAATTTTATCCCCATATGCAACAAAAGGAATTCCGTGATTAGCCAATTTGCCATTATAAAAACCAACGAAATCTGTTTGATCTGATAATCTATTAGGTAATGGATTATTCTCATAATATTGGAGTTTATATTTTGAATTATCTTTTAGGTTTACCACTTCTTTTAACTTCAGCCTTTTCATCAGGTAGGGGATTTCAGAATCATAACCAGGAGCCAATGGAGAATCTGTACTTGTAAAATAATCTGTTACCAGACTATAATCTGATATCAATGCCTGCTGAGGATTTCTGACTTCTATTTTATTTAAAGAAAGTCCGTTATTAATATCCTCACGATTACCATAAATAAATTTCACTTGATTTCCTTCAAATTCAATGCTCTGCAATACACTTTCGGAAAGCACATTTGTCTTTGTGACAAACTCTTCATAGGTTGTACCGTTCTGGTATACACAAGCCCTTGGAATTTTAAGCCCTTTGTAAAAGTTATTCAAATAACTATAGCTACTTGCCTGATAATTAAATTTTATTTCTTTTCCTGTTGGTAAAAGAATTCTTGTAATGATAAAATCTGTATTACTGAAGTCATTAGGAGTAGGAGTACCGCCACCTACAGTTTGTGTTTGATTTCCTACTTTGAAGAAATACTTTACACCCTGATCATCAGTGAAAACAAATGAATCTTCTATTTTTACAGTACTATAGGGAATCTGAATAATTTTTCCTGAACTATCATAATAAAATTCTCCAGCTACGTTTCCCAAAGAGAAGGAATAAATATCAGGCTGAGTATCAAGTGTTGAAAACTCTTCTTTGATACTTTTTGCTAAATCGTAATCGTTAATATTGCTCTGAACAGGATTGAAACTATCCGGATTTATATACTGGATTTTACCTTTATCTTCACGCCCTAAAACCTGTTTGGAAAGCGATATTCCACCTACTGATAGAGACCAGCCAAGACCTACCTTTGAAGCTATTTCTTTAACTTTTACTCCTGATGCATGATATTTCAAAGAAATCGGAAGGGTAAAATCTCCTACTTTTATGGTATATATTGGGATATCAATTCCAACAGTCCCAGTATGTGTAGATGTCGGAATATCTGTGTGTTTTGATAGCTGGCTGGCATCAGGTGACTTTATTGTTAAATTATACTTACTTTCCTTTGCATCTACAGATTGTGAGTAGCCAAGAGCATATCCACAGATAATAAGAGAAGCTGCAATTATCTTTTTCATCTTTTTTATTTCTTAATCAATTTAGCATTCGCCGTTTTATTGGTATCAGTTTTTATAGTGATCAAATAAGCTCCCTGCACCAAAGCCTGGGTATTGATCTTAGTTACTTTATTCTTGGTTTTTATACTTTGAAGCTGTCTTCCACTCATATCATACAACAGAATATTAGCATCTTTAAAATCAAAACCAATTTCTACATACCCGTAATCTGATACTGGATTTGGATAGATCTTGATATCATATTTTTCAATCAGCTGGTCAACCTGTTTATCTCCCAGCTTCACTATTTTCCAGTTTTCTTTACCCAGCTCTTCTGCGCTGGTTCCGGCCAGAATAATAGAACCGTCTCTGTTCAGCTTTAAATCGGAAAGTCTTTCTTCCTTCTTTCGTGATTCTCCTTTCACATGCTTTCTCCACTGTTCATTTCCGTCTTGGTCAAGATAGAGCATCCAGAAGGTTTCGTCATTGGTTTCTACTCTTCCTTCTGCCTGAGTGTAACCTCCCAATAAAATTCCTTTGGAAGATTTGTCATCTGCTGAATGAAGAACGCTCATTCCCATCAGGATATCACGGTTCTTGAAATTGAAGGATTTTTGCCACTGCTCATCGCCTCTTTCATTTAAAGAAATCAGCCAAAGGTCTGTTCCTTCTTCCAGACCTACCGTTTTATTACCTGATCTTTCTGATCTGGATTCTCCGCCAATAATAAAACCATTTGAAGTTAATGCCAGCGTTCTGATATGATCATCTCCTTTACCTCCAAAGTTCTTTTCCCATTCTACTTTTCCGTTTTTGTCCAGCTTGACAATCCAGTAGTCGCCTTCACCGAAATTGTCGCTCTGCTTTGAGGTTGCAGATAACAGGTTATAGGTTGCAGGTTTATCAGTCGAAGTATTAGTGTTGATCTTTGATTGCTGATTATTCGTTTTAACAGATGAACTTCTCGAATAAATTCCTAATAAAGCTCCTCCATCTCTCGTTGGAATCATCTTTTCTACTTCGTCTAAACCTTTTCCACCTAAAATCAATTGTGATAATTCTTTTCCGTCTTTGTCTAATCGGGTAATTAAAACATCTTTGGAACCATAGCCTTTTGATGAGTTTTGGACATTTCCGGCAACAAAAAATCCTAAATCTGTCGTTTGAATCACAGCTCTGGCTTCTTCATCGGAAGAACTTCCTAAAGTTTTCTGCCATAGCTCATCTCCAAATTCATTGATTCTGATCAGCCATATATCTGAACCGCCTTTTGAATCCTCTTTTTTATCCAATCCTTTTCCGGAATAAGATGTTCCGGCTAGTAAAAAACCTCCATCCTGAGTAGTAACTGTTGCAGATAAATAGTCATGGTTTTGTCCTGAGAAATATTTCTCCCAGACTTCTTGACCCTGCTGATTGAGTTTTACCAAATGAAAATCGTAACCATAGTTTTGCTTTTGGCTGCTGGCTGCTTGCGGTTGGCTTTTAGACTGTATAGAGCTTCCTGTAATTAGATACTGCTGATCAATGGTTGTAGTGACCTGGCTTAGAAAATCTTGGGTAGAAGATTGGATGTCTTTCTGCCACAACACTTCCTGGGCAGATACACCCAGGGCTGTGCATAAAGTAAATGCACCGAAATAGAATTTTTTCATCCTATGTTTTTTTGAGTTAGTAATTAGTTTCTTAAAACTTCGCGAATTTAACACTTTTTAAGATATGGAAATGATTTTTGTGTGGTATCCTGTAAATCATACTATTTTTAATTAGATTCTCTCTATTTATACCAGTTTTTATTTTATTATGGTGTAAAAATATCTACCCACAACGTCAAAATATGTCGTATTAAATCGAATTAATTTTAATTATTGACATAAAAAAACCACTCTTTCGAGTGGTTTGTTATTTCTGGTTTTATTTTACTGATAAATGACTTCATCATTCTTCTTGATCTGGTAACTCTTTTTATAGGGAGTTAAAACATAGCTGTCTTTCACATGAGTGCCGCTTTTCCAGATTTTTGCTTTTCCCTGCTTATCCAAAATAATGCTTTTTGCAGCTCCATCCGGAATGAATACTTCGGCTTTAGTCATGCTTTTATTAAAAATAACTGCCGTCATTGAAGTATAGCTTTTGTCTGAATTTACTTCTTTGAGTTTTATTTTCTGATTGAAAGTCTGTATACAATTATTTCGTAATTGGGAATAGGTATATCCCGCAGAGCCAATACAACCGTGAACATCTCTGTCACCTCCGAGAACAGGAGTACTTTTTTGCGCAAAAACGAATGATCCAAGGAACATGGTACTGAGTAAAATTATTTTTTTCATAGGTAAAATATTTGTTTTTTTGACTGGTTACAATATCCCAGAAATGTGATATTAATTAATTTCTCTAAGGTACAAAAAAACCACTCTTTCGAGCGGTTTTTTTTAACCGGATCTTACTGATAGATCACGATATTATCCTTTTTAAGCTGATATCCGTGCTTTTTGTGAGGAACCAATACATAACCATCCTTTTTCCATGCTTTGGCTTTACCTCCTGCTCTGGTAAGGATAATGCTTCTTTCACCGGCATCTTTTACAAAAACCTCAGCTTGTTTCATGTCTTTACTGAAAATAACTGCAGCTATTGAAGTATAGCTGTCTTTCGGAGCTACTTCTGTTAACTTGATTTTCTGCTCAAACGTTCTTATACAGTCTTTCTTAATTTGAGAATAAGTATATCCTGCAGAACCAATACATCCGTGTGCATCTTTGTCTCCACCTTTTATTGTTCCTTTTTGTGCAAACAGTAAAGAACCCAGGAACATTGTGCTTAATAAAATTGTTTTTTTCATGTCGATTTGTATACTAATAATTACCCGAGGTATTATTAAAAATCGTGCCAAAAAAAACATCATAACACAATCCGGTGAATTACTTTTCCGGATATTACTTAGTCCAGTTAATCTTTGAATGCTGAACATTGTCAGAACTGGTTCCGATCATAATATCAAATTCTCCTGATTCCCAGTCATATTTCAGATCTCCGTTATAGAATTTCAGGCTTTCAGTAGTAATATCGAAAGTTACTTTTTTAGATTCTCCTTTTTTCAAAAATATTTTCTGGAAACCTTTCAGTTCTTTTACCGGTCTTGTAATACTTCCCACCATATCTCTGATATACAATTGAACAACCTCAGCTCCGTCATAATTTCCCGTATTCGTTACAGTAACGGATGCCTGAACGGTCTGATTTCCTTTTGCAGTCGTAGTGGAAACTGCCATATCAGAATAATTGAATTTCGTATAGCTCAATCCATATCCGAAAGCATATAAAGGCGTATTACATTCGTCCATATAGTTTGAACGGAATCTTTCATAAGTACATTTGTCTACTTTATCCTGACTCAGCGGGCGACCTGTATTTTTAGCATTATAATAGATTGGCACTTGTCCAAGGCTTCTTGGGAAAGTCATTGGAAGTTTTCCCGACGGGTTTACTTTTCCGAAAAGAACATCTGCAATGGCATTTCCTGCTTCAGATCCTGCAAACCATGCATTCAATATAGAATCCGGAGTATCTTTTACATTGGTTAAAGCTAAAGGACGTCCTGTGAAAAGAACCATTGCAATTGGTTTTCCCGTCTTCTTTAACTCGTTTAGCAGATCAACCTGAGACTGAGGAATGGTAATTTCTGTTCTTGAAGAAGATTCTCCGCTCATTTCAGCAGATTCTCCGATAGCCAGAACAATCACATCTGCTTTGTTGGCTACCTCTACAGCTTCTTTTAACAATTCTTCTTTCGAGCGGTTGTCTCTGTCTGTTTTTTTACCATGAGCTGCATAGATTTCTTCTAATTTGGCATCGTAATCTATATTGGCTCCTTTTGCTGATAAAAACTTAACTTCTTTTCCATAGTTTGACTGTAATCCCTGCATCAAAGAAACTGAAGCAGCATGTTTTGTCGCAACACTCCATGTTCCGGCCATATTCATTGAGTTATTCACCAATGGGCCGATTACAGCCACTGTTCCTGATTTCTTTAAAGGCAATACCTGATTGTCATTTTTCAATAACACCATGGATTGAGCAGCTGTATTTCTTGCTATATTACGGTTTTCCATATTATAGACTTCTTTTGCCGCTAACTTCGCATCTCCATGTTTGTATGGATTATCAAATAAACCAAGATCATATTTTGCTTCAAGAATTCTCCTTGCTGCCATATCAATTTCAGCTTGCGTAACTTTTCCTTCCTGAAGGGATTTTTTTAATGTTGTTAAAAAACCTTCTCCCACCATATCCATATCAACCCCAGCTTTTAAAGCCAAAGCAGATACCTGCTGAAGATCTCCCATACCGTGGTCTACCATTTCATTGATACCGGTATAGTCTGTTACTACGAAGCCTTTGAACTTCCATAAATTTCTTAATACTTCAGTCTGAAGCCATCTGTTACCTGTCGCAGGTACTCCGTCCACTTCATTGAAAGAGGCCATTACAGAAGCCACACCAGCATCCACTGCTGCTTTATAAGGAGGAAAATACTCATTAAACATTCTTACATGGCTCATGTCAACCGTATTGTAATCTCTTCCGGATTCACCTGCCCCATATAAAGCAAAATGTTTTACGCATGCTAAAATATTGGTTCCATTCGCAAGGTCTTTCCCCTGATAGCCATACACCATATTTTTAGAAATTTCACTTCCCAAATAAGGATCTTCTCCTGAACCCTCTGATACCCTTCCCCATCTTGGTTCACGGGAAATATCTACCATGGGAGAGAATGTCCAGTTGATCCCGTCGGAAGCAGCTTCTCTCGCAGCTACTTTTGCAGACTGCTGGATAAGGTTCATGTCCCATGAAGCGGCTAACCCTAAAGGAATCGGGAAAGTAGTTTCATAGCCATGAATAACATCCATTCCGAAAATCATAGGAATCTTCAGACGGCTTTTTTCTACTGCCACTTTCTGAACTGCCTTGATCTTATCTGCTCCTTTTATATTGAATAATCCGCCGACTAATCCCTGCTCTACTTTCTTTCCGATATCAGAGCTCTGTGCCTGTCCTGTAGTGAAATCTCCGGAAGTCGGAAGGTTCATCTGCCCAATTTTTTCATCCAATGTCATTTTAGATAAAAGATTGTCTACAAAAGCTTTCTTCTTAGCCTGATACTGAGCTGTCTGGTAAGACTGAACGGGCTTCGTTACCATTTCCTGTGCGGAAAATACAGGTGCCAATGCTAAAGTGGCGATTACAATTAACTTTTTCATAAATCTATCTTCTTAAATTATTGTTTTATATTTTTTGCTTTAATTTGATGGGATTATTTTTCAATCATTGGTGTCCTGGATTACTTTTCTTTCTTTTTGGACAGCATCCATTCATACAAAGCGGGATTTGAGTATGCCGAATCCCATGAGTTATGATTATCATTCGGGAAGATAACCAATTCTGCTGAAGGGTTTACAGGATGCAGCTTCTGATAAAAATTAAAAGCATTCGCAGGTAGTACAATATCGTCCATTCCGCCATGGAAAATTTTCATGTTCAGATCTTTAAACCGATGAATATTAGCGGTCATGACCTGATCTGTAGGGGCACACACTGAAGCCACTGCAGCAAACATTTCCGGATGCTCCATGGCCAGCTTTAAGGTTCCCCATCCTCCCATAGAAAGTCCTGTAAGATAAATACGGGAAGCATCAATTTTATATTTCTTCTGAATTTCCTTGATCAGATGATATACGGTAACCGTATCCCACCAAGTTCCTTCCGGGCATTGAGGCGCCAGAACCGCTACAGGTTCTTTGATCAGATTTTTATAGGTAAATGGACTGTGAGCCTTTACCAGGTCAAGATTAGTTCCCCGTTCTCCTGAACCATGAAGGAAAACTATTAATGGTACAGTTCCTTTAACATTTTGTGGGTAATCCAGAATGTAAGACATTTTCTCCTGTCTTTTAATTTCTTTATTGAGTTCCGCTTTTATCTCCTGTGCACTCATTGGTAATGAAAACGGCAGTAATAAAAGAGGAATATGTTTCAGTTTTAGTTTCATATTGTTATTTAGGTTTTGGTTAAAGCCAGCAGATTTGGATTTTTTTTATTTAAGGAACCCTTCGACTAAGCTCGGGACAATGGCCGTTCCTTTTGAATTATTTTATTCCATATTTAGCTGACCGGAAGCTTAGTTTTTTTAATCCCTGCTGAATTTCCGGGGCATTCATAAATAACTTCCACAGGAATCCTGATCTGTAATTTTCAATCATGGGTGCTATCGTTCCCTGATCTATCGCCAGATATCTTGGGGTAAACCAATTATTATAATTAATGGAGGTCGCATCATAAGGTCCTGCAGATCCTATGAATTCAGGTTTTTGGGTATACATGAATCTCAGGAAAGCCATTGATTCTTTTGGTGTATAGGGAAAACTACTCAAGGCAGCTGTAGGAGTAATCACTCCATTATCATTGCCAGGCATGTGAGCGGTGTATCCAGTGCTTCCATCTTCATTTCTTGTATATCCGGCTGTAAGCCCCCAATAGTTGGGACCATACCCTTTCCATTGTTTTGGATTTTCGACACAATATTGATAGTCGATAAGGGTTTGATTTTTATTGACGTCAAAGTAATTTTTGACAAGTTTATCGGATAATCCAGTCGGATCAAGCCCGATATATGAATATTGTGCCCAGAAAAGCGGGCCGCCGTATTCTTCGGCATAGTTGTGTTTTACATACAGAGGTAGTCCGTATTTTGTTTTATCTGTAAGATAAGTTCCGTTTCTGGTCCAGCCTTTATAATAGGTTTCTGCATCAATGGAATAAGTAGGTGAAGAGGCTGCTAAAATATAAGTGATCAGGCATTCATTATATCCTTCAAGAGGAAAATTCATTTCCCATTGGTAATCCGGTGACCAGTGCCAGTATAAAACTTTCTCACCTCCTTTGGTATACCAGTTCCATTGGATTCCTTTCCACAGTTCATCACATTTTGCTGCCAGTTTTTTTTCTTCTGCATTTCCGTTTTTAAAGTATTCACGGACCATCAGTATTCCTGAGGTAAGGAAAGCGGTTTCCACAAGGTCACCACCATTATCTTTTTTCCCGAAAGGCACTGTTTTTCCGGTTTCCCCATTGATCCAATGTGACCATGCTCCTTTATGGCGGTCTGCTTTAGCCAAGAAATCCATAATATGACTAAGCCTTTTCACCGCTTCTTTTCTTGGAACAAATCCTCTTTCTACTCCTACCAGAATAGTTGCCAACCCAAATCCTGAGCCTCCTGTTGTGATCACGTGCTTATCATTATCCGGATAGATATCATCTTCATGGTAACGTTCTCTTCCCAGCATTGAGTTAGGTTCTGCATAGTCCCAGAAGTATTTTAAAGCATCTTTCTGCACTCTGTCCATCAGTTGTTCATCCGTGATATTGCTTTTTACTGCTTCAGTTTTTCCAGCTTCCTGTTTGGCAACGGGCGCATTTTTACAGGAATACACAAAGAATAATGAAGTAATAGCTATTGATAATACGTTCCTTTTCATGAGCTCTCTTTTTTAGGGTTTCTTACTAAAAGAAGAGGAGAACTTTCATTCTCCTCTAAAGTTTTTATTGATTAAATTTAATAGCCGGGGTTTTGTGCTGACAATCCACCTGCTTCCATTATAAAGTCTTGTGGAAGTGGGAATAGTTCATGTTTTCCAACGATGAATTTTTTACCACCATCAGCCGCCATGGCTGCCTGGGCTTGTCCGGTTCTTACAAGATCAAACCATCTGTCATGTTCGAAAGCAAGCTCTAATCTTCTTTGTTTCCAGATATCCAATCTTACGTCTGCCTGAGAAGAAGCAGGAGTGTTTCCGATGTTAGCTCTGTTTCTTACCTGATTCAGGAAAGGAATAGCTGCAGATGTTTGTCCGAGCTCATTCATTGCTTCAGCTCTGATTAATAGTACTTCGGCATATCTCAGATAACGAATGTTTACGTCTGTTGAAGCCTGATCTCTATAATTGGAAGAATAAGCTTTATAATTATAGAATTTATTTTCTGTATTTGGACCTACATAATATCCATCATATAAAGTCATATCTCTATGGATAATCGTAGCATCTCTTCTGGAATCTGTTGCAGAGTAGGCGTCATATAATCCTTGGGTAGGCGTTGCAAATCCCCAGCCCCAGCCTGTAGTACCTCTGGCTCCCTGAACCTGGCTGTACTGCTGGATTGCTCTTCCTGCTGTTCCTCCACTACCATTAATTTCGAAGATAGATTCAGCATTATTTTCTCCGGAAACTTTATAAATATCCTGGAAATTAGTTGTCAATGAATAACCTGTCACCAAATTAGTCTCATCTACTGCCAACTGCCATTTCTTCTGATATAAATACACCTTAGCTAAAAGTGCATGGGCAGCACCTTTTGTAGCTCTTTGTCCCCCCGTTCCAGAAGGCAAAACTGCTGCTGCATCTTTAAGGTCTTTTTCTATAAATGCATAAATCTCTTCTTTGCTTTTTCTAGTTAGTGTCATTTGCTTGTCGGCTTCAACTCCTGTAACGGGAACATGATCTACTAACGGAACACCTCCAAAAGATCTAACTAAAGTAAAGTACATAAATGCTCTCAAAAACTTTGCCTCTCCCGCTAATCTCTCACGTAATTGCGGGTCTACTTTATCCAACTGAGGAAGATATTTCAACGCCTGATTACATCTATTAATACCTTGATAATTAGAAGCAAACAATTCTTTAAATGACGGTGTTGATGCTGTAAATGTCAAAGCATCTAAAATATCTTTATCTGAACCTGAATCACTTGCACTTGAACCTTTATCCGCATCATCAGAGACAATTGATGTAACCCCGATCCATGCAAATGTACTCATATTCCAGTCTAAAAACTTAGCATAAATAGCTGTAACTAAACTATTGGCTCCTGCATCATTATTGTATATTTCACCCAATGCGCTTTCAGGAATTGCTTCCGTAGGTGACACGTCGATAAAGTCATTACTACAACTTTGGTTAACAGCTCCTAAAATCAAAAATGCCGCTGCTATGATATATTTTTTGTTCATTTTTTTAAAAATTTAGGTTAACACCAAATACAAAAGATCTTAATGTAGGGTAAGCATCTAATTCTACCCCCGCACGTTTGTAAGGATCTCCTTCTGCAGTAGGATCCGCAGGATTATATCCTGATAATTCTGAGGAATATCCTGAGTATTTCTGGAAAACAAAAGGATTAATTGCACTTACATAAAGCTTAATTGATTTCATATAATCCGTTACATTTTTAAATGTATATCCTACTGAAATATTATTGATTCTGAAATAATCTCCGCTTTCCAAATAGAATGTAGATGCAATTGGAATATTTGCAGGATTTACAGGATTTGCTGCATTAGTGTTTGTAGGAGTCCAAAAATCATTCGCTACAGAAGCTTCGACATTTTCTCCACCATTCCTTTGTGCTTTTTTACCGTTATACACTTTGAATCCGAAAGCTCCATAACCACTTAGGGCAAAATCCCAATTTTTATAGGACATTGAAACATTAACACCTAATGTTGACTTTGGTATGTAAGAGTCAAAGAATCTTCTGTCTCCAGGATCTGCACTTCCTGTAATTCCGTTACCATTCAAGTCTTTAAACTTCAGGTTACCATTTGCATCATAACCATCAGCTTCCCATAAATAGAAACTTCCTAATGCATAACCAACTGCATTAGCGTTAAAAAGTTTTGTATCTTGTCCGTTTCCAAGATTTCCTCCAACAATTTGAGAAACAGGCTTAGAAAGATTAATGCTGGCAAGTTTGTTCTTATTGTAAGAATAATTGGCACCAATTGAATAGGTAAAATCCTCGCCTACTTTATCAGCCCAGTTTAGGCTTACCTCAGCACCTTTATTAACAACACTTCCCATATGAGAATAATTCAAATCAGAAATTCCAGTTGCCATATATGGAACAACTCCCAAAATAAGATTTTTGGTTTTTCTGTTATAAATATCAAACGTACCTGTCAATCTTTTATTCAGGATTCCAAAATCTAATCCTAAAGAGGATTCTTCTGTAACTTCCCATCCTAAGTCCGGATCGTAACCTTTATTAACAGTAACTCCATTGCTTACTGGTGAACTTCCAAACGCATAATTATAAGTTGCTCCCATTGAAAGTGGTAGATAATTCAAAGGAACATTCTGGTTTCCGATTTTACCCCATCCACCTCTAAGCTTCAAAAGGTCAAAGAAACCATCTTTCATGAAGTTTTCTTCGGAAATAATCCAACCTGCACCAAATGATGGGAATGTACCCCACTTATTACCAGCAGCAAACTGAGAAGAACCGTCTCTTCTGATCGTTCCACTTAATAAGTAACGATTCATAAATTTATATTGGAATCTTCCGAAATAGGAAATTGTAGTATTTCTGTTTCCTTTTATTGATTCAAGAGCTTTTGTATCACTATCACTATACAGGTTACCATAGTAATCAACTCCGCTAAGATTCCAGTAATCTTTTGCAATAGGAACATCTTTCCTGTTAATAATTAAAGTCTCAAGCCCATTCTTTACTGAAGCTTCTGTACCTACAACAACTTCAATATCATGGTTTTCAATTTTCTTTGTATAGGTTAAATAATTATTAAGTAACCAGTTGAAATAGTTCTGACTTTTATTGGTTAACCTTGTTAATGGTGACGTAGCTGAGTATTGGTTTTCCGTTCTCATAGGATCACTATCTAACCAGAAAGATTTTGAATTTACGAAATTATAGTATTTATAGTTACCATATTCTCCACTAAATTGAGAGGTAAATTTTAAATCTTTGTAGATATCTATATCCAATTTTAATCCACCTTGTAATAAGAAATTTCTACCTCTTTGATTGTCATAAGCAAGCTGCATCACCGGGTTGCCTACGTTATTAAATCGTCCTCCTTCATAATCGATATTCCCGTTGGTCTTATTATAAATAGGCTGACCATATTTTCCATTCGGATAATATACAGGGACTAATGGTGATTGTTTATAAGCATTTGTAAAAGCACCATACGATTTAGGAGTATCATTAGTAAATGTTGCACTTAAAGTCTGCGCCAATCTGATTCCTTTGGTAATTCTGAACTCGTTATTGGTTCTTACTGTAGTCCTGTTATAATTTGTTCCTTTAAGGATAGACTGCTCATCATAATTACTTAAACTTAAAAAGTACTTTGCAGCTTCTGAAGATCCTGAAATTGATAAGTTATGCTGGTTGTAAATTCCCGTTCTTGTAATTTCTTTAAACCAATCTGTATTATAGGGTTGATTAGGATTCAAATAATTACTTGCTTTACCAGCATTATTATAATTTGCAAATTCAGACCCGTTAGCCATTTTAATGGTTTTTAAAGGAGTTCTAAATCCAACTAATCCATCATAGGAAACGCTTAATTTTCCTCTACCTGACTTTGTCGTAATGATAATTACTCCATTAGCAGCTCTGTTACCATAGATAGCCAATGCTGCAGCATCTTTCAATACATCATAAGTCAGAATATCATTAGAGTTAATATTGTTGATGTTATCAGTAAACATCCCATCAACTACATATAAAGGTGTTCTTCCCCCCAGTACTGTACCAAGTCCTCTGATCATCACTGTCGGAGTAGATCCTGGTGCATCGGAAGCTATTACCTGTACCCCGGCTGCTTTACCCTGAATGGCTTGTGATGCATTCAACACTTTAGTTTTAGTTACTTCTTCCGCACTGATAGAACTAATAGAAGTAGTGTTGTCTACTTTTTTACGGCTACCATATCCAATCATAACGACTTCGTCGATTTTCTGGACTTTAGCAGAATCCTGCGTAACCTGTGCATTCACATTCATCCCGAAGTATAGAACGGCAATGAGACCTGAATACTTTAAATTACTTTGTTTCATATAGTTTCAATTTTATTCAAATAAATTCAAATTTGTACCTGTCTCTAAATAGTGGAGTTATTTAAAATCTCAAAAAAAGACATTAGCCAAAAATATAAAAAATATCCAACACTGTTAAACTATCTTAAATATTTAAAAATTTCCACCTTTTATTAAATGAAAAACACTAAAAAATTAAATTTTATAATCCTTTATTTAAAATCAAGATACTTTATTCATCATATCTCTAAATGAAATTTTATTTTTTTTGACACAATATTCACCAAAACATGTACTCAATTTAATATTTTGTTAAATACAGAATAGTAATTACCTTTGGTGCAGTTTTTGACAAAAGCATCTTAGAAATACATAATAAAAGATCAATGAAAAAATATATCATTGCAGCCGCTCTTCTGATCGGGACCGGTGCTGTTATTAGCACCAGTGTACAATCCTGCACTTCACTGGCCACATCAGACATGGGGCTTTCTATTATAAAAAGAATTCTGCTCAATGGTATTGATAAAGGAATGGGTATCTACGGGAATAAAGAAGCGTTCCTGCAGAATAATATGGTTGATAAAGCTCTTCCCAAAGAATTGAGAGATATCAATTCTACGCTGGAGAAAATTGCACCCTCACTGGTCGCCAAAGAAAGAGATTATATAGCACAGGCTGCAGCTTATACCGTGAACACCTCGAAACCCATTTTGCAGGATGCAGTCAACAGTCTTAATGCTCAGGATGTAACGCGAATTATGCAGGGAACAACCGCTACACAGATTCTGAAGGAAAAAACATCCCAACAGCTTATTGCTGCCATTGCTCCTAAAGTAGATGAAAAACTGAATGAATATGGGATTGTAAAAACCATCAATACAGCGTTATCAGGAAGTAATTTTCTGGGCAGCCTTTTAGGGGGAAATAACAACACTGTCAATTCAGGAGGACTGAGTAAACTTGCTTCTGAACAGCTGGTAAATGGATTATTCAACATCATCGAAGATTATGAACACCAGAACTCCAAGTCTCTGCTGGGACCATTTGGAAAATAGGAAATTTTTCGTTATATTTATATTATATTAACAATTGCAGATGGATATATTACAAGGAAATCAACACGCAAGCCCTGAAGACTTTTATCAGTCTTTGAGGGAGAAACTGGAGGATCATCATGATTTTCCGGAGGACTATTTATTTAAATTTATTATTCCTACAGATCAGGCAAAACTTACTGAAATTTACAGAGTTTTTGATGGTATTAAATTTACACTGGGAAACCGCGAAAGCAAAAATGGAAAATACACAGCCTGCAATATCAATGCATTTGTTCTGGATGCCAATCAGGTAGTGAATATTTATAAAGAAGTAGCAAAAATAGAAGGCGTTATTCTATTATAAAAACAAAGGCCGTTTCATCATGTTGAAGCGGTTTTTTTATTATTAATACATAAAAACAGAATATGATGAATATCCAACTGATCCTGTTTAATATCATTGTAGCAACCTCTGCTACAAACTGTATGCACAAAAATAACAGCGAAAATAATACCCAAAATATCTCTTCTGCAGTTCAGCAACAAAAGATTCAACAGATCCGGTTAACAGAAAGGACAAGAGGATTCAGCAGAGATATTGTTTTCACTCCTTCCTCAAAAGAATCCAATATTAACGAAGAAATCACTACTACTAAAATATCTCCCGCAGAATGGCAGATGGTTTCCAGATTAGCTCAAACTATTGATTTATCGAAGATATCAGATCTTAAAGCTCCTACAGAGGGCAGGCATTCTGACAGGGCAATGATAGCATCCATTATCATTACCGCTGGCGGAAAAGAGTATACTTCCTCAGAATTTGATTCCGGACGTCCTCCAAAAGAACTGGAAGCTTTATATAAGGCGATAAATGGCCCGGTTACTACAAAAACCCCATAACATAAAAGATCCGCCCTTTAACAGATCGGATCTTTTTTATTTATTAAGTTTCATCTATTTTTCAATAAAGAACTTTACATTTTCAATAGGTCTTCCCAGCATTGCTACTGAACCTTTTACCAGAATGGGTCTTTGTATTAAAGATGGGTTTTCGGAAAGAATCTTTATCCATTCCTCTTCTGAATAGTTTTTATCTGCATAGTTCTCAACGTAAAGCTTATCGGTTTTACGGATAATATGAAAAACACTCTGATTCAGTTTCTTCAGCACCGTTCTTATTTCAAGAGGACTTAATGGATCATCAACTATATCAATGATCTCAAAAGGCACTCCGTTTTCGTCAAGATACTCCAGTACAGCATTTGACTTTGAACAGTTTGCGTTATGTAAAACTTTAACTACCATGATACATTATTCAAAAATTAAACTTGATCTTAACAAATTTAAAAAGATTTACCCTGAGTTTGTCTTAATGTTCTGATAAAAATATGTTAAAACAATCCGTGCAGTTCTGCTTCAATCTTCTCCAGAATAAACCCGAAATCTTCAGGTTTTTCGACGAAATCAAGATCATCCACTTCTACAATCAGCAATTTTCCTTCTGTATAGTTGGAGATCCATTTTTCATATTTCTGGTTTAGTTTTGAAAGATATTCAATACTGATGGATGCTTCATACTCACGCCCTCTTTTGTAGATTTTTTTAACCAGGTTAGGAACATCAGATTTCAGATAGATTAAAAGATCCGGAGCAGATACGAAAGACTTCATCAGATCAAATACTGATGAATAATTATTGAAGTCCCTGTCTGAAAGAAGGTTCATATCATTCAGGTTTTCCGCAAAAATATGGGCATCTTCATAGATCGTACGATCCTGAATAATGTTTTTCCCGCTTTCTCTGATCTCTTTTACCTGACGGAATCTGCTCCCCAGGAAATAAACCTGCAGTGCGAAACTCCACTTGCTCATGTCTGAATAAAAATCTTCCAGATAAGGATTATGATCTACATCTTCAAATTGTGCATCCCATCCGTAATGCTTGGAAAGCATCGTTGTCAAAGTTGTTTTACCTGCTCCGATGTTTCCTGTAACTGCAATATGCATAATATTCTTTTTCCTTGTATTTACCGATTAGTTGATAAGTTTTTCGACAGCCTCAGTCTGAACCTGGGAAATATCTTCAATCAATTTCTGTAAAGTATTGTCTGAAGGTTTCTCTGCTGTATTCTCAACTGGTTTTTCTTCCATCTTTTCTACTGGTTTTTCTGTAGATGGCGGAGGAAATTCCGGCTGAGCTTCGAGCTGTTTTTGCTGTTGGGCTTTCTTTACTTTTTCAAGGCTGTAAAGATAGAGTTTGTTCCCTTTGATTGCAAAATAAGAGAGGATGTTTTTATCCACAATTTGTGCTTCCTGATCTTCAAAAATGGTTGTCATCCCTTTTTCAGGGACATATTGTGAAATGAAATTACTGGCAACCACCAGGATCATATCATTCTCTCTTCGAAAACGTTTTCCGTTTTCCAAAGGGGCTTCGAAAAGTTTTTCAAATTTCAGGCTGTAAATCCTGATATGTTTTCTTGTTAAGATATAGACCTTATTTTCATAGACCAGCATATCCATTAAATCTTCAAAACTGATATCAAAAGGATATGAGTTGATGGTGGTATCATTTCTGAAATTATATTGTATCAGACGTTTTGTACTGTCGTCCAAAAGCCACAGCTGCTGCAGATCTTCGGCATAAGCCATTCTGATAAAACCAAATTTCTGTTTAAAATCCAATCTTTGAATCTCATTCATATTCTGGTCTACAAATTTCATTTCCTGGGCATTTTCAGAAAACAAAGGTACATTCAGAGGATTTTGAACGTTCTGAACTTTATAGGGTACAGTAAGCATCATTTTTCCGATCTGTTTTCCTAAAGAATCGTATTTGGTAAAACTGAAATCTTTGTTTTTATAGATATAGAGATTTCCGTAGTCATCGGCAAGCATATCTTTAGCTTCCTTTAGTTTCAATGTATCCAAAGGAAGAATATTCTGCGCTGAAGCTATACAGAAAAGAAAAAAAAATAGTATGTTTAAAAACTTCACTCTGTTTTTTTAATGGGGTCAATTTACTGAAAAATAACTTCACTCAAAAGATGGTTTTATTTCAATAGAATCTTCATTGAGGTGAATCAAAATTGAGACCATCTTCTTGATGAAAAAACTGCTCTACAATAGATATAATTAGTTTATTGAAAAGCGGCTTCATAAATTTTCTCCCAGTTTTTACCTGTCACGAGCATATTATCCCCTTTAAAAGCAATTCCGTTTAAGACATGCTCGCTGTCTCCCTCATCATTTTCCTTTGTCAATTGTGTAAAATCAAGTTTACCTATGACTTCTCCGTTTGCAGGATTAATTTTTAGAATGACAGGTTGATGCCAAACATTAGCATAGATAAATCCCTTGTGATATTCAAGCTCGTTGAGCTGATTATAAACGGTAGAATAACCGCCAACTGCAATTGTTTTCACTACTTTTGAAGGATTATTAACATCCAGAAAATAAAGATTCTTTGAACCATCCGTAGCGATCAGGTTTTTCCCATCATAGGTCAGTCCCCAACCTTCTCCAATTACACCAGGCAATGGAAATTCGGATAATTTTTTCAAAGTATTTTTATCATAAATAAAACCGATTTTATTCTGATAGGTCAGTTGATACACCTTATCTTCTACAATCGTACAACCTTCAGAGAAAATATCAGCGGGCTGCTTAGCCATAATTTTGGGAACTGAAGATCCTAGAGTATATTTTATAAGCTGAGAAGATCCCTTCATTCCATCACTTTCATACACTGTATTTCCTTCTACCACAAAACCTTCAATAAAGTTTTTGGGATCATGAGGATAATCGGCAACTATTTTATAGGGAATATTCTGCTCAGGAGTTTTAGTAAATACATTAATCGTAGCATCCTGGTTTAAAGTTTCACCGCGATTAGTTTTAATCACAAAGACTACTTTATTATCACCCAATGTAAAAAATTGAGGATTAATTCTTAAGTCTTTTGTTTCTTTATCCCCAAAGCTGATGGTTATACTTTCCGTATTTTCAGTCACTTCTTTGGGAAGATCAAGTTTATCACCGAAATGATAGCCTTTTTCTTCTTTTGAGTTATTGTAATCCGCCAGAGAATCCAGCATTTTTTCCTTGTTGCTGCAAGAGACAAGGAATAAAGCGGCTGCCAAAGCAATATGGATATTTCGCTTCATGAAGGTATTAATCATTTTCCAAAAGTACTAAAATTTAATCCTCAAAACGAAAATAACGCTCCCAAGGGAACGCTATTTTTATTTTTTATCAATAGAATCAGATTATTTGATCTGAACTTCGTAAATCTTTGGCCAGTTCTTTCCTGTTACCAGCATATTATCTCCTTTGAAGGCAATTCCGTTCAGTACATCATCACTTCCTTTGGTATTCTGTTTTGCAATTTCTGTAAAATCAAAAGTTCCCACTACTTCTCCATTTGTTGGATTAATCTTTAAAATGATCGGCTTCTGCCATACATTGGCATAGATAAATCCATTGTGGTATTCCAGCTCGTTCAACTGATCATATGCCTGAGAACTTCCTGCAACAGCAATATATTTGATCAGTTTTGAAGGATCATTTACATCAAGGAAATATAACAGCTTACTTCCATCAGAAGCAATCAGGCTTTTCCCGTCATATGTTAATCCCCAACCTTCACCCAATACATTAGGATAAGCAAATTCTGAAAGCAGCTTTAATGAACTTTTATCATAAACATATCCTTTTTTGCTTTGCCATGTCAATTGATATACTTTGTCTCCTACGATGGTACTTCCTTCAGAAAAGTCTTCCTGAGCCTGTTTTGTAGAAGCCAGCGGAGTGGTTGTTCCCAGCGTATATTTTAAAATCTGTGAAGATCCGTTCTGCCCGTCACTTTCATAAATGGTATTTCCTTCAATCTGGAAACCCTGTACAAAGTTTTTAGGATTGTGAGGATATTCCGCTACAATCTGATAAGGAATATTTTTTTCAGGATTTTTTGCAAATACATTGATGGTAGCATCCTGATTTAGCACTTCACCTCCTTTTGTTTTAATATTGAATGTAACAGCATTGTCTCCTAAGGTGAAAAATTTAGGATCAATTGTTAAATCTGTTGTTTCTTTATCTCCAAAGCTGATTGTTACGCTTTCTGCATTTTCCGTTACCTCTTTCGGAAGCTCAAGCTTATCTCCGAAATGGTATCCCTTCGCCTCCATTGAAGTATTATAAGTGTTTAATGTATTAAGAATTTCTTTATCCTTATTACAAGACGCCAATAATAAAATCGCTGCGAAACCCGCTATTATACTTTTTTTCATTGAATTTCTAAATATTTCTCCAAAAATAGCAAATTTTATTCCGTATTGCCAATATTATCTGCGGGTTCACCAAATTGTAATATGTATCCATTGTTGTCATATATTGCAAACTCTCTCATTCCCCACTCAAAAGTTTCGATTTCATAGCAGACTTTGGCTTTTGTTTTAAGGTCTTCCCAAAGATCATCCACCTGATTTACATTGAAGTAAAATGATCCTGAAAACCCGATGGAAAGATTGTTTTCATGTTCATTAGGCTGGGAGAGCATAATGTATATATCATTTTTACGAAGAGAAGCCCATTGCCAGTCGTCATTTCTACCCATCAGGGTAAATCCGAGAACATTCATATAAAATGTAATTGTTTCATCCAGATTTTCTGTCCAGAAAACAGGGCGAAGTGCGGTAAACTGTGTCATGATTCCTGCAATTTAAAGGTATTTTTATGGATTTTCATATTCAGAGAAACCCATGTTTCCTGATCAATCCTGGCTTCGCTTTTAACATATGGATCAAAAGCAAAACCTACTTTTTTGTAACATTCTATAGCTCCGGTATTCCAGTCGTACACGTTCAGCTCTGCTGTTTCTTTATCAAAATGATTAAACCCATATTTCAAAAGCTCTTGCATAACCTTCTTTCCATAGCCTTTTCCTCTGTTATTTTCATCCCAGATCAGAATTCTTCCCAGCAGGAATGTCTTCTCTTTTAGAAATATCTGGGCATGCCCGATTGTATTTCCGGTCTGATCTGTAATTTTAAAAAGAGTTCTGTTTTCATCAGATAAGTCCTTTTCCAGCTGTTCTTCTGTGAGAGGGAAACGGTATACGGGCCCGGCAAACTGAAGAAGCATCCTTTCGTCTTTTATCTTTGAAATCATTTGTGGAGCATCTTCTATCGTAAAAGGATGTAATGTGATCATGATCTATTTTTCTAAATATTCTTTTAAACTCTGTCCCAAAATCGTGTTCCAGCCTTCTGTAAAGTTTTCTCTTGAAAAGCCTTCTCCTAACTCTTTAAAGTTTTCAATATCTTCATGGGTTAGCTTTACCACAGTTTGTCCGCCCTCAGGCAACAATTCCCAGGTTACGATGGTCTTCAGGGCTGAAAAATCAGGATAGGACCATGTGTGCTTTAATTTTTCATTGGGTATTACTTCTAAAATCAGTGCGTGGTGATGGTATTTATTCTCACCTCCCGGTTCATAGAAGTTGAATTCCTTACCTGTTTCCAAAACAAAATCCTGGATATCAAAATACCAGGATTTCATTTCATTTTTATCGGTTAATGCTTTCCAGACTTTTTCAGCCGGAGCATTTGTGGTGTACTGAACAGTGATGGGTGTACTCATATTATAGGTTTAATATGTTTAAATGTACACATTTTACCTATAATCTTTAACCACAAAAGTCACAAAGTTTTATCTACTAAATTATTAAGTTTAAATTTCTACTCATGAGAAGTACACGTAAGCCTTCAAAATTTCAGAATTTTCCTTTTGTGAACTTTTTATTGCTGCAAGTTCATTTTAACTTTTATCCTTTTGTGACTTTTGTGGCTTATTTTGTAATTATCCATGTGAAAAACCTGTGATTTTGGCTTCGTCAAAATCCAGCTGCATTTCAATGGTTCTCATCACGTGATCATCAAATATCTTTTCTCTTTTCATTCTGTGCAATTCATTCCTCTGCGCCTGAATGATCTGTCGGAGGACATCTTTATTTTCATTGATAGCGGTTACATAATCTCCTGTGGAAGCCATACACTGTGCTTTATCCGCCATCAGCATCATTTCATTTTCCAACTTGTGCTTTTGATGACGAACCAGACTGTTGGTTACAGCTAGTTCAGAAAAGTCATTATCAAGTTTGTGCAAAGCTGTTTCCTTCAGTTTGCGCATAAGGATTACTTCCTGTTTTTCTTCCGGTAATTCACTTCCTGCATCCTGAATATTTAATAATTTCAAGATGGGAGCCAACAATAAACCTTGCCCTACCAAGGTAATCAATATGATCACAAAAGTGACAAATAAAATAATATTCCTGTGCGGAAACGCTTCTCCGTTTGGTAAAAAAGCAGGAATTGACAAGGCTGCAGCCAGTGAAACCACTCCTCTCATTGCTGCAAAACTGATGATAAACGGCTCTCTCCAATCCGGTTTGGGAACTTTTAATCTTAATTCTTTAGAGCAGACTCTTGGGAAATACATTAATGCGTAACTATACAAAATTCTTGTTCCGATAATCGCTCCACCAATCACTACACTGTAGAAAATACCTTCTGAAATGGTATATTCTTTCATTCCTTCCACTACAATCGGAAGTTCCAGACCAATCAGGATAAAGATGATGGTATTCATCAGAAATATCAAAACACTCCAAACATTTCCGGACTGTATTCTGGAGGTATGACTTAAATAGCAATGTGAATTATAGGACATCAGCAGACCTCCGGCAACCACTGCCAATACTCCAGAAAAATGAAAATGTTCTGCTCCCACATACATAATGTAAGGAACGATAAGGGTAATAATGGTATCGATATTGGAATTGGTCGGGATAACTTTTAATAAAGCTCCAAACAGAAACCCAACCGCCACTCCTACCGCAATTCCACCGATGGCCATGGTAAAGAAATCCTGAACGGCATCTCTCCAGATAAACTGTCCTGAAATAACGGCGGCCAGAGCAAATTTAAATACAATTAAACTGGAGGCATCATTGATCAAACTCTCGCCTTCCAGAATATTGGTGATCTTTTTAGGTATTTTCATATGCTTCAATACCGAAGTAGCTGCAACAGCATCCGGCGGAGAATTTACTCCTCCCAGCAAGAAGCCCATAGCTACAGTAAGCCCTGGAATAATGGAAGATGAAAGATAAGCAACGACTATGGATGTTAAAAACACCAGTCCGAAGGCCATCGAAAAAATCTGTTTTCTCCATTTATGAAAATCCTGCCATGAAGTAAACCATGCGGCCTCAAACAAAATAGGCGGAAGGAAAATCAGAAAGACAAGATCAGGTTCTATTTCAATACGCGGCATGCCCGGCACAAAGCTTATCAGCAATCCTGCAATAACAAGGAAAATAGGATAAGCAACTTTTAATTTCTGGCCGATCATTACCAATATCATCACAGACAGCAGTACTGCAATGGATATTATAACATAGCTGTGAATCATTTTTAAGTAAGTTTTTTTTAAGTTTAAGTGTTATTTTTATGGGATATCAAATATTTATTATTACCCAAACCTTATAGGTTTTAGATATATTTGAAGTCTGTCATTAATCTATATCTAAGATCATAAAAGGTTAATCTAAAGCACAATATTATTCTTCGGAGCAATGGCAGGCGGAAGATCAGATTCATCCAGCATATCTCTCATATCAATTTCAATGGTACGGCTGATCTGAGTGATAGGAACATCATTGGGACTTCCTTCAAAAGGATTTACCGAAGCCTCCCCCACGCTGTCCAAGGTATGGAAGCACCATGTTACCAGTAAAGAAAATGGAATATTGAACCACAATGTCCAGCCTTCTACCATGGTTCCTTCACCTAATTTATCGAACTCTTTCAATAATCCGAAAGGCACAAAAACAATGAATAAAAGCAAAAGATACGTGGTGATGGAAGAGAAATTTCTTGGATAGGGAAAATTTTTAATTCTTTCTGCCTTTCCCTGATTATCGGTAAACTTCACCAATTGCTGGTTGATCTGTGTCCATTGAAAATCATTGATTTCTCCTTTTTCATACGCTTCGGACAAATCCTTACTTTGCATTGCCATCAATTGAGTCGCTCTGTTCTTTTTGCTCAAAATATACTGAAGTTCAGATTCTGAAAGGTATTTCTTCAATTCTTCATCCAGTGTGGCCAGTCTCTCGGGAATGTCATATTTTTTAGCATATTCATCAAACTGATCTGTTCCCATATTTTCCCATGCTCTCGGTTCACGGAGCTGAAATCTCAATGCAGTAAGCCATGCATAATGCCGAAGAAACATTTCTTTTACTTTACCGGGATCTTTTGAGAACAATGCATCTCTCAGAATATATCCAAAGCTGCGGCTGTCATTAATAATCGCTCCGTAAATCTGTCTTGCTTCCCAAAGTCTGCTATAGCTGGCATTGTTTTTAAATCCAACGATAAAGGCAACCGCTGTTCCCATAATGGCAATTGGCTGCCAGGGAACAGAAAGAAACTTCCAGCCTAAAAAGTACAGGACTGTAGGAATGGCTGATAGTACAACCAAAGCGTAAATACTTCTTCTGGTCCAGATAATGAACTCGCGGGCTCCGAATCTTTTTCCTGAATGCATAAGTGTTTATTTTATAATGTTTATGATGATCTATTTTCAGATAATGGTTTTCCTCACAGCATTCAGTAACAGTTTTATTAGTTCTTAGTGAATGGGATATTATTATAAAAACCAATCTGAATCTGTCCCCGGTTTCTGTTCTCTTGAATCTGGTTCATATACCCTGCTTCAATCCTCATATTTTTGTTGATGACATATCCTAAAGCTCCATACACTCTGTTCCTGTCGAAAACCGGACTATCGAAGTGCAGAAAAATTTCGTTGTATACTGATGCGTAAAGGGTTTTCGGCAGCATCTCTTTTTGAGTAATCGGAATATTGACTCCCAGCATATAACGGAATCTCATTCTGAAATCATCTTCCAGAAAGCGTTCTTCCAAACGATAACGGTGCTGAATATAGAAACGTCCGAATTTCTGCTTAGTAATATACTGCTGGAAGATTCGGTGTTCAATATTTTCTTTTTTTTCACCGTTTACGTAAGGCTGGCTGAGAATGAAACCGTATCCTAATAAAACATTGTTATTGTTCTCTGTAAGATCATACCCGATTCCTGTACGGATCAGTAACTGTTCCAGGTCTCCAACGGCGTCGAAATTACGGTACTGAATTTCATTGTGCCAGTTCAGTTTCTTGCTGATCTTATTATTTCCAAAATACATATACCATGCTCCAAGATCATTTTTTTGAGCAAATGTCAAAATGGATCCCAAACCTAATACAGTGAATGCCAACTTCGTAAAAACCTTTCTCATGTTTGTCAATTACTATTATCTATCGTTTTTAACAAAATTAATATTTTAAATCAATAATAGCAAACAATATTTTATAAGTTAATGGAAAGAAGTACGGATGCAATGGTCTGCATCCGTTTTTTTGTAAAAGATTATCCTGGAACCTGTTCGGTCAGAACATCACTTTCATTCTGGTCAAAATAAGTACAGGTCATCGCCTGTAGATCCATCGTCCAACCTTTGATTCCGTTTTCGGCACAGTCTTTACAGAAAGTCATATAATCTGTTCCTCCCTGTTGATGAAGTTTCAGTCTTATTTTAAAATTTTCAAGATTTAAAGTATCCGAAATAGCAAGAGGCTCATACTTTTTTCCTGTATGAACAGATTGATTTTCGTGATTGAAGTATTCTGTGTTTCCATCCTGAACGTACGCCTTATAGTGAGAAACCCCCAACGTTTTTATATTCTGAATATATTTAGGAAAATCGGCTCCGCTTTTTACTTTCTGGTGCTCTGCTTTGATGTTTTCAATTGTAAATTTCATTCTTTTGTATTTTCTGTTTTAACTATAAATTATTGTTTTTCATAAACAATCCATTGTGTTCTGTTTATCAAAACAAAAGCTAATTTAATCAGAAAATATAAATTTCAATTAATTTTTAATGAAAACAGCTGTATGACTATTTATTCGAACCTATCTTTTAAATAGTTCATATCTGCAATTTTACTTTCTATGGCATATACCACTAAGCCTGCAGTATTTTTGGCTCCTGTTTTAAGCAGAAGGCTGTTTCGATGACCTTCAACGGTTCTGGAGCTTATAAAAAGCTGATCCGCAATCTCAGAAGTGTTGTACTGTTTGCAGATGAGTTCCAATACCTCTTTTTCTCTTTTGGAAATATGATTGGCATCAAAAATACTGGAAACCTTTTTCTTAGGTTCTGTAAGGTTTTGATGTAAGGCTTCCATTACCTCGTTATTATAAAAGAAACCTTTGCTGTGTACTTCCCGGATTGCCGTGAGCAATTCTGCAGGGCTTGAGTTTTTTTTAAGAAAGGAGCAGGCCCCGGACTGTATCATATTGACAATAAATGCTTTCGTGTTATAGCTCGTTAAGGCAATAATTTTAATCTGGGGATATTTGATATGGATTTGTTTGGTTGCCTCTACTCCGTTAATTTCAGGCATATTGAGATCCATCAGGATTATATCGGGCAGTTCTTCCAGGGTTACAAGCTCATCCAGCAGCTCTTTCCCATTGCTGAAATCACTTACCAGTTCAATATCTTTTTCTCTCTGTATCAACAATGAAATTCCCTGACGAAAGAGCGCTTCATCGTCTACAATTATGACACGAATTATATCCTTTTCCATTTTATAACGATTTAAAATGTAAATTCTACGGTAATTCCTTTATTGTTTTCACTTTCAATTTTCAGTGTTCCATTGATCAGTTCTACACGGCTTCTGATATTTCTTAAGCCTAATCCTTCTTTCAAAGTATTTTCATTCAGATTAAATCCTTTACCATCATCTTTATAGAGACAGGTATTTTTTCCGTCTTTCCCAAAAAATTCTATATCAATATGCGTACTTTCTCCGTGTTTTATGGAATTGTTAATGAGCTCCTGAAGTATTCTAAAGATATGTAAATTTTTTTCTTCTTCTGCTTTTGCAAAGTATAAACTGTTGGAATAAGTAACCTGCAGGGTTTTGGACAGGTTAATTTCTGAGCACAATGCATCTATTGCAGCATGGAGTCCAAATTTTTCTAAAATCGGAGGAAGGAGATCATGCGAGATCTGCCTGGCACTTTCTGCTGTTTTGTTGACCAGATGTATAATTTTATTTTTCAGATCGTTGTATTCTTCTCTTGTCAGATTATCAAAATCCAGGAGATGGATATTTAAAGAAACCACACTGAGTTTTGAGCTGATATCGTCATGCAGATCCTGAGCAATGCGCAGCCTTTCTTTTTCCTGAGCACTGATGATAGCATGGGTAAGATCTTTCTCATATCTCACCTCCAGTTCTTTTTTCTGAATAAGGTTTCTTGTTATCTTCTTATTCGAAAAATAATAAAATATGATCAGGGTGACGGCCAGTAAGGTAAATGCCAGAAAGGTATAAACGATAGTGGAAATAATTGTATTCTCATTCATTTTGTAAAATCATAACAGTAATTACACATTTTTTTTGCGGGAAGACAGATAATCTATCAGAATAAAAATCTGATACACAATAAACATAACAACATTGAAAACCCAGATCTCTTTATGCAGTTTTCTATTCATCACCGTATAGAGGTTTCCGGACAAAAATATGACAGTACTGCTTATCAGATAAAGTAAAAGTCCCAGGCTTATATAATTGTATTTCTTTTGGGTATCCAGTATATTATATAAATGAAATAATGCCAGAATTATGATTGAATAAGATGTGACAAAAATTTCAAAAAGATTAAAAACATAATACTTTTCGGGGTATATGATATACTGTATAACAAGAACTACGGGAATGATAATTAAAAGTGTACGTGCTGTTTTTTTCTGGTATTTTTCCGTTACAATTTCATGGAAGAATAACCCCAGTAACAAAAACTGACCTATCAGATAATAATGTGAGAAAAACAGATTATTGATCTTCTGTGAGTTCAATACATAGAAAACAATTTCACATAGTAATATCCAGGCCAGATAGCTGATGAAGTATGTATAGGCTTTTCCTCCTCCGGAAAAGCCTATACAGTATACTGCCAGATTAATCAGCAGAATGCCTTTTCCTATTAACGACAATATTTCAATCCAGTGATCCAATGATCTCCAGTTTTCAGATTACAGGTTCCACCATTTTGCAGCAGAACATACGCTTGGACAAGGTGTGGTCATATCATAGACATAATCTCCATTGTCATAGTTTACAATATCATTGTTATCTGCATCTACTCCTACCAGAAGAAATTTAAATTCGCCTTCATCGGTAATGGCATTATAACCCCGATATCTCGCAAATCCTTTGTCGTCAATAAAAATATCATGAACATCCTTTGCCGGAATAAGATGAGCCCGGATAGATGTTCCATCGATAATTTTTGTATTCTGCCAATTGCTGATCCATTTTTTAGCATCATCTAATGAGACTGCATGTTTAGGTAATTCCATAGTTTTTCTCGTTTTAAATTATATAATAGGTTTAGAATAAGTTACTTCAGCTACACATTACAAGTTATGAAAAAAACTAACCATACTGTGAAATACATTCATTTTAATTAACATAATATTCTTTTTTCAAAATTATAATAATAAAAACCAACGAAATTGCGTATTTCTACCTGTTTTTCAATTCGGTTTTTAATACGCTGTTGTCACTTTGTATTTCTCGGTTACTTTGTGGTATCCTTTACAGAAAAAAACTCATGAGCACATCAACAGTACGGGAAGCTTATGATCTTCTTTAAACATTAAAAAATCTGTATCATGAAAAAAATTATCTTTTTTGGAATCTTTGCTTTCTTAAGCAATATTACAATGACCAGTGCACAGACAACTACTGTGACTTTTGAAACTTCATCTGGCGGCAGCACAAGCTTTACCAGCAACGGATATACTTTCAATATCGTATCACAGGCCGGAACTTTCAGAATTCAGGGCAATTATCCAAACACCGGCTGGAACGGAACAGCTAATGATAATGTCTATATCGACAATACAGGAACAACCAATATCAGCTCTCCCTCTTTCAGTGTTAAAAGCAATTCTGCATTCACGGTGTCAAAGTTTTGGGTATTTTTAAGCAATACTGCTTTAAACCAGTCTACCTCATCAGGAACACTTATTATTACGGGAAAATTAGGGGGAGTTACAAAGTTCACCACCACAAAAACATCCGGATTTAACACTACATTTAATGCAACTACGGGAACGACAGGCATCAACAACGGATTTACCCTGATTGATCTTTCCACCCTAAATAATCAGAATAACAGTAATACTACCATTGATGAAATCCAGCTGCAATCCACCGGAGGATATGTCTATATGTGCCTTGATGCATTTACATGGACAAAAATTTCCACACTGGGAACTTCAGAAAATTCACTCAAAGGCAAAGAGAATATTTATCCGAATCCAACTACCGGTATCTTCTATATGGATGATCTAAGGAAAAACGAAAAAGTTTCATTATACGACCAGTCTGGAAAACTGATGAAATCTGCAGCAGCTGAAAAAGATAAAAATCAGTTTGATATAAGTGAACTCCCTGAAGGAATTTACCTCATCACAACAGCATCAGGAAGCTACAAAATCATTAAAAAGAAATAAAGCAATTCCTTATAAATTACTTACAGCCAATCATTAAAAAAACCGACAGCTATCTGTCGGTTTTTGAATATTTTGAACTCCAATATGAATCTTATGGGTGCTGCTGCATTTTAGCTGGATCGTCATAATTTACCATCCAGTTGATTCCGAATTTATCGCTGAACATTCCGAAATAAGCTCCCCAGAAGGTATCAGCCATTGACATTGTTACCTGTCCGCCTGCAGAAAGACCACTGAATAATTTGTCTGCTTCTTCTTTAGATTCTGCGTTCACAGAAATAGAGAAGTTGTTTCCTGCCTTGAAGTTGGAAGACCACTCTCCTCCTGTATCGCTTCCCATCAAAATCGTTTCTTTAGAGATCGGAAGAGAGACGTGCATGATTTTGTTTTTATCTTCTTCAGGTGTTTCTTTTCCTTCCATTGGCGGCATCTCTCCAAATGTTCCGATGTAAGGATATTCTCCCCCGAAAACAGATTTATAAAAATCGAATGCTTCTCTGCAGTTTCCGTTGAATGTCAGGTAAACGTTTACTGTTGCCATAATTGTTTTGTTTTTTTAAGTTGAGTTTGTTTTATTGAGGTTTTTCAGATAAGGTTTTTAATCTTGAAAGCCCTTTCTGATAATCTTTTCCAAGAGCATCCTCCATATTCATAAACAGCTTCATCAAGGTAAACGGATAAGGAATCTCAGAAGTAAATCCCCATGTTGCCTTGCTACCGTTTCCTTCCGGAACTACTGTTACGTAAGCATTTGCTTCGCTTTCATAAGGGGTAAGAAATCTGATTGCCGTATCTATTCTTTTACCAGCTTCATCTACTTTTTCCAATTCCTGGCAGCCTTTTCCTGCCTGTTTATTTTTACTGTCCCAGCAAACTTTTTCTCCGTGCTGCCCGGTTGTTCCCGTCCACTCTTTTTTCATACCCGGATCAAGATCATTCCATGGACTCCATTGATCCATTGCTTTAAGGGTATTGGTATTCTGCCATACTTTTTCCACAGGTGCATTAATCGAAATCGATTTTTCATATTGACAGTCACCAGGAATAAAAGCAGCCCAAATCAGCAAAATGATTAGTAATGTGGCTAATAGTAAAAAAATACGTTTAAATGTTCTCATCATCAATGTGTTTTTAATTATTATCTGTGTTGATCTATAAGAATCATATTTCCATCCGGATCTTTCAGATAGATATGTTCCGGCCCGGAGGTGGTTTCATCGGCTTCTCTACCGATTTCTACTCCGTTTTCTTTTAATCTTTTCTGAATTTCACGCACATCATCAAAAGATTCCAGATTCTGTGCATTTTCGTCCCATCCCGGATTGAAGGTAAGCATATTTCCATCAAACATTGCCTGAAAAAGGCCTATCAGTGTAGAACCGTTTTTCATGATCAGATAGTTTTGTGCTTCTGTTCCTGCCATAGTTGTAAACCCAAGCTTCTCATAAAAGTCTTTTGATTTCTGAAGATCTTTTACGCTTAAGCTAATTGAAAATGCGCCTAGTTTCATAATGTTTGTAAGTTTTTAAAGTAAGCCCCGAGGTCTGGGGTATTGTTAAGTCGAAGATAATGAGGTTGTTTTACTGATTTTTAAGATGGGTCTTAAATTCAATGGTTCCGTCATAACTTTTCCAATCGCCTGTAAGTTCGATGTGCTGCTCTTCAATTTTCTCTGTCTTTCTGTTCCATTTGAAATTGTAGACAAACTTCCCTTTGAAAAGTCCGGAATGTTTTCCTTTATTCTCTTCAGCCAGCTCATATTCTCCGTATACTGTTCCCTGTTTTTTGGAATCTTTATATTTTGAAATGGTAATTTTCCCTTCAAATTTTGCATAACTGGTATCCACAAGAGAATATCCTGAAACGAAATATTCCTGATCATTCTTTTTATTCTGTTCAGAAATATTGATCTTCAGTTTCAGTTCCTGGCCTTTATTTCCAATGGTTCCTATATAAGGTTTACTATTGTTCAGCCATGTATTTGAGATATCCGGCATCTGTCCTAATACAAAATTAGCCGTCAGAATGAGGAGTAATAAAATTTTTTTCATAATGTGTGTTTTAAACGCCAAATTGTGCAAGATGGTGATTCAGATGTTTGGCAAACATATTATTCCACTCCTGGGAATTCAGTTTTCCGAAAGAAAAAGATTCTTTACCATCGAAAGCGTCCGCTCCTAGCTGCTGCGTTTTTTGAATGAACCCTATCAGCCTTGTTTTTTCTTCATGAAAATTCTTTCTGGTGGTAATCAAAAACTGTGGAGCGGTAGGTGAATCTCTTGGATATGCTTTTTCTCCCACTACTTTAGGTTTTACAAAAGTTTTTAATATAAATTTTGCAATCGCTCCCGGTTTTTTGTGTTTTTCCGGTTCATAGATCATTTCATAGGTAATACAGCAGTGTGCCAGCATTTGGTCTACTGTCATTTTCCCCCACAAACCGTGAGTATCTTCTACCAATTTGTTGATCCTATCTATATAGTTTTGAGCATCTTTTGCATCAAATACATTTTCCATATAATTTCTATTTTACTATGGACAAATATATCAGTTTTTTTGTTTGATTTTATTGTTGAATGAAAAAATTGAGGGGTGCTTGTTATGAGATACTAGTTACGGGGTACGGGATTCGAGTTCGAAAGTTTTTCGGCTATTTTTTCGGTTATTTTTTACGTATTTTTCCCTGCTCTTTAATTTGTCGGGTATAGATACTGATCATCTGCCAGCCTATATACTACAAAAGTAACCAGCAAACCAGCATCATATCAACCTCTAACTTAAAAATCAGCAACAAATTAACCAAAAACTACTCTATCTCTTCCCGAGAAGTATCCTCAATTGTAATTTCCTGTGGTGCAGATTTTTTGAAAATAAACCATAGTTTGATCTTTAAAGCAATCCAGCCGATAACAGCATATATTACTAAAAGGATACTTAGATGTTTCAGATACGGGAAGGTAAGTTCTACCGAACCCTTTTGAATCAATAAGATCTTGAAAGCCTGTAAAAAGGGAGTTAACGGAATAATATTCGCGATAAACTGTACAAAAGCAGGCATTGCATTCAAAGGCCATGTAAAACCACTGATAATAAAGGCCGGTGAAGCGATAACCATAAGAATCTGTGTCGCCTTCAAGGCATCCGGAATCAGAATACTGATGAATACTCCCAAAAATGAAGCCGATCCCACAAATACCGCTGTGAGGAGAATAAAATTGAGTATTCCTTCCGGCATCGGAACATGGAAAATCATGTGCATAAAGTAATAAATACCTACAATAAGAACAGAAAACACCCAGATCGGAATGACTTTAATCAACATGGTCGGGAAGGCCCATTTTTTCATTTTCAAATATTCTTTCACAAAAGATCCTCTTTCGAATTCTGCAGCAAAACTCACTGCCATTGCTAATAAAATAACCTGCTGTAACACTACTGCCAGCATTGCAGGCCACATAAAGATCAGATAGTTTCCGGTTGTATTGAAAAGGGTTATATAATTGGCTTTGAAAGGTTCGTATTGTGTTGCAGCTTTTACAGCGGGCATTCCTGCTTTCTGAAGAGCTTTGATGGAAACTCCAGCAGAAAATGTTCCTATGGTCAGCTGAAGCGCTTTCGATGCGAAATTTGCTGTTAAAACGTTCCCTGTATTGATATAAACATTCAGTTCCGGATATTTTTTCTGCAGCATATCTCCTTCAAATCTTGAGGGAATAATTACTACCGCAGCAGCCTCATGCCGGATCACCTCATCTTTAATACTGAGAGGTTCCTGCAGATATCTGATAATTTTGATGCTTTTATTATCATCCAGCATTTCCGTCAGTTGGTTGGATAACGGTGTATTGTCTCTATCTACAACCAAAACAGGAGTATTTTCAACTTTTCCGCTTTTGTAGACAAACCCCAGCAAGGTGGCATAGAAAACCGGTGCCAAAAAGAACACCGTCCTTAAGGTAGAATTGCCGATAAAAAGTTTGAACTCTCGTTTTAAAAGACGGAAAAATTCTTTCATCTGTATATTTTTATAAGTGGAAGAACGAAATGAAATTTTACAGAAGCTTCATCTGTCCTTTTCAATTTATTTCAGGATTACATTGGCATTGACTAAAATATTTTTAGCCTTATTCATGTCTTTGGGTTTTACTTTGATCTCATAGATCGCATCCTGCAACTGATAATCCGGGTAAGCCGTGGTGATATCTGCATACTTTGTCAGCTGTTTGATATACACGATAGTTCCTGTCAGGTTTTCTTTGTTATAGACTACCTGCATGGTAACCTCCTGCCCTTTTTTGTACTTTGAAATAGCACTTTCAGGAATGGTAAATCTGAAATACGTACTCTCCGGAATATATCCGTTGAACAGAGCAAAACCAGCAGTTGCCAATTCACCCGTATTTAAGCTGATGGTCTCAATTTCCATATCATTGGTGGCAATGATATATCTTTCGGAATAGGCTACATTTGCTTCCTGTAAAGCGCCTTTAGCCTGTGATGCCTGTCCGGCCGCCATTTCTACTTTTTCGAAACGGGTTCCTCTTTTCACATCATCCAGTTCTGCCACTACAGCATCATATTGTGCCTTTGCGCCCTGTAATTTTGCGTAGATTTCGTCATGGGCCTGTGGAGACATTAAACTATCGCGGAACATATTATTGGCTCTTCTGTATGATTTCTGAGCAAATTCATATTGTTCCTTCAATCCCTTATATTTGGCCTGAAGCTGTCTCATCTGATCGGCTGTCGCTCCGTTTTTTGCCATCTGTTCCTGAGCCGTAGCCGCACTTACTGCTCCTTGCGCCTGTGCAATTTTTGCAGAAACTTCCGGTACATCAAGCTGAGCCAGAGTATCTCCTTTTTTCACAGTCTGACCTTCAGAAACATATATTTTCAGAATCCTTCCGGTAACTTTAGGGGCAAAAGAGATCACATCCTTTTTGGTCTTTCCTTCCGGATCTTTGATTTTCTCGTTTTTTTTGTCACAGCTCCCCAATAAAAACAGAGCAGCGAAGAGTATAGATATATTTTTATGCATCATTTAAATTTTTAAGGGATTAAATAAAATTTGGTGATATCCAGTTCCTGGGTAGATCTCATCAGTTCTATTCCCGCTCTTCTCTGGTTGAAAATGGCATTCTGATATTCGAGTTCCGCAACTTCAAGATCATTTTCGGCATCAATAAGCTGTGAAGATTTGCTCATTCCGTATCTGAATTCTTTTTCTGCCTGTACGAGTGCATTTTTAGCCAGCTCTTTTTCTTTGGCTTTCAGGGTAATCTGCGCAGAAGCGATATCATAATTGGTTTGATTATTGGCAAGATTCAATGTCAGCTTTTTCAAAGCATCTTCTTTCTGATTTTGCAATACTTCTTTTCCGACTTTGGCAGTTTCTTCAGCATGTTTTCCTTCTTTACCATCAAAGATTTCCCATTTAAAACCAACCCCTGCAGTAATCAATGGAAATACATTGATATTATTGGGTCTCCAATCCAGCTTTTTCCCTTCATATCCAAGAATTGGCACAGCAGGGATTACATTTTCCGAAGATTTTATTCTGTTCCCGTACAATCCGATATAATAGGCGGAAGCCATCAGCTGTACTTTAGGAATCATCCACGTTCTTTCTGCTTTTATTTTATAGTCTGCCGCACTGATTCCATGTTCCAGAGCTCTAATTTCAGCTCTCTGCTCAATTCCTTTTTCTGCAGCCAGCAATTCTACAGGAGATAATACAGGATCAATCATTCTGAGCCTTTCTCTTTGAATCCCTGTCAAAATATAAAGCTGGGTAAGAAGAAGTTCTTTTTTCCCTTCATATTCTACCATTTTAGCATCCAGAGTAGCCTGGGCGAGTTCAATTTTTTTATGGTCATAAGGCGTTATCAAACCATAGCCAAGCGCTTTATCAGCTGTTTTTCGGTTGATATCCAATCTTTTTTTACTTTCATCCAGAACCTTTTTAGACTGATGAATCAATGCTAACTGATCATAGGCTTTGGAAATGGTGGCAATCACCTCATCTTTTGTTTTTTCCAGAAGGATATCTTCAGACTTTTTCTTTTCTTCCACCGCTTTTTTCATGTACTTCACCTTTCCTCCTGAATACAGCAGCATTTTGGCATCTGCCTTGGCAATACCTGAAAATCCGGATACATTGAAATTATTGTTGAAAGTCCCTTCGGGAATATTGATAAAGGGAGCGAGATTGAATTCCGGGGACGTCAGTCTTGCTGTTCCGTTAAGATAACCGGCCTGACCGCTCAATTCCAGGGTTGGAAGAAAGATATCCTTCAGTTTGTGCTCGTCAAGATCGGTAAGCTTATTTTGGGTAATCTGCATTTTAAGGTTCGAGTCCCGAACCATAGCACTATCCAGAAGTTCTTTAAAATCCGGCGCAGACTGTGCCCAGCCAAAAGCGGGGAAAGCAAAAAAACTAAACGTAAAAATCAATAAATTGTTTTTCATGGTTTATGTTTATAACAAATATAATGCAAAAAAAGATAAAATACTTAAAGATAATTCAACAAGGTAGTGAATTTAAAGTAAGTTTAAAATATGTTTAAGTTTAAAACCTTATAAAATAAAGTTTTGTCGGAGTCGTTTAAATGTTAATTAAATACTAGAAAACCTGAAAAAAATTTTAACTCTACTTTTTCTGCATTATTTTTACGACACTTTTTTCAGGAAACAAAGGAAGAAAAGAACATTCTCTGGAAAAAATCATTCTGAATTTGGAATTTGGATTCCTTCACAATGACAAACTGGATGGATAGGCTTGTATAATAAATTTCTTAATCTATAAAATCTGTGAAAAACAATATTTAATAGGAACGGGCTTTAGCCCGTTTAATAAAAAACAAAACTTCAATAGCTTTGAATTCGTTCGCAAGGGAGTTTCACTTAGAGCAAAGACATGACGAATTATTTTACCCTGAAAAAAACGAAAACTCCCCACATCGCTGTGAGGAGTTTTCTGTATCATTATAATAAGCTGATTTATTTTTGAACTGCTTTTTTCATGGCAGCATCAGGGCGTAAAATTCTGTAACGAACTTCAATGTCTTTCGGTACGTAGAATACCAATGGAAGTTTACTGTTATACCTTACAATTTCAGGTTTTAAAGTCACAAACTTTTTAGTCTGTTTTTTATCCAGGCAGCCCATCAGTGTTCCTGCCGTTTCCCCTTTAGATTCTACTTCATAATAGTTGTATCCCCATCCCTGAAGGTCCTGAGTTTTCATTTCTCCCATTAAGAAATAGTTATTACAGTCTAACATCTTTTCAGCACCTACAAAAAGCTCAACTTTTAAATCGTTTTCATTTTTTGCTACGGGAAGCTGAATATATACTTGCTTATAACCTTCTTTTGCTTTTGGGAACATTTCAATCTGTAGTTTTTCAAACTTTTCTGCTTTCTTTTGTGCGAAAGCATTTACTCCAACCATTAATACTAATCCTGTGATTAAAGTTTTAGAAAATTTCATCTTTTAATAATTTTTTTAATTGCTACTATCTTAATTCCAAAAACCATTCCAAATTAAACAATTGTTTGGTTTTCGATTTAATTCTATTTTTATTAAAAATCTAGAAATAAAAAACTGTAGTAAAAAAAAATTACTACAGTCTTCTATGTTCATCAGTTACTCTGAAATTGTTACATTACTTCCTTTTGTATGGGCATTCATCTGCGGTGCGTAATAATTCTGCATCGTTGTAATTCCGTTGGAGAATTTTCCGGATGCATTGGCTACTACATCATATTCAAATACATATTTTCCTTTCGGCATATACTGAATATAGAAATTGGTAGAAGCATCTTTGGTCGACTGATAGTAGCCCAGATTATTTTTCCATTGATATCCGGATAATACATCTACAGGCTCAAATCCTGCTGCACGCATATCTTTAATATGAATAAACTCCATCGCTCTGTCTGTATTCAGAATCATCCTTACAGTTACCTTATCACCTACTTTCAACGGGGTTTCAGAAGAAATTTTCTGAAGCTCTTCTCCGTTTACCGTTTTCACTTTTTTATAAAGCTCTTTCGTTACAGAAATATAATTTTCAGAAGATTTAATTTTATCAAGATCCTCATAATACTGCCAGAACAATCCTCCCTGCACAATTCCGGGACCAGGTTTTGTAACCGTTACGGTGGCTAAATTTTTATCTATAGCTTCCGGTTTCACGGTTGATTTTACATAACCAGTTGCCTGTGTCTGAGGAGCCAGTTCTTTTCCACCCCAAACAATCGTTGCTTTATCACTTTCTGTACCCGTCCATGATTTTCCTGAATTCAAAATGGTAAAGATCACCTCAGCTGTTCCTCTTGAGCTTCCCCATGAGTTGACTTCTTTTTGGGTTACCAGCCAGATCTTCATATCTTCAATAAAAGATTGATCATTAGCTTTCAATTTGTTGAAGGCTTCCAGTGCTCCGGCATGGTTAACTACTTTGGAACCAAACCATCCCCAGTCATTCAGGTTTTGTTTCCAGTAGACCCCTTGTGTTTTGGTATCTGTGGAAGTTTCTTTAAGGTAAGTCATTAACTTATCTGACACCTCTTTCAGACCATAATCGTTCATCAATAATGCCGCGCGGTGAAGCCCGAAGAATGTAAAGTCGTTGATCTTAGCTGTCTTTGCTTTTTGCTTTACCAGCATTTTCAGGGTAGCTCCTTTTCCTTTTAAAGGATATTGCTGCTCCCAATAGTTTCTGGTATCAAGATAATCGATCGCCCAGTTGTTCCAGACATTGTCTTTTTTCACATCATAATATTTGGCCACTTCATTGTCTACATACTGAATCAATTTTGCTACAAGAACTTTCTGATCAGCACTTTGATAGTCTTTCACGTTATCTTTTAACCAGGAATTGATTTTTCCTAAGTTTTTAAGGATATACAATGACGTTCCGTAAGAACTTGGATAGCCGGGATACCATGAGAATCCACCGTCAGGATTTTGTAGTTTTTTGAAATCATCCCAATCCTGATTAATGGAGTTTTTCATCGTGTTGACATCAAACAGCAATGCCAGCTTTTGCATCTGCTCGCCTTCATTTTTGCTTTCCAATACCCAAGGAGTTTCTTCAAGCAGCAACTGTTTCAACTCCTGATTTTTTTCCAGATTTGATTGTAATAGTCCTTTGTTCTGATATTCTTCAAAAACTGTTTTCATTTTCGGATTGGCTTTGAAAATTTCTGAAGCCAAAACATCTGCAAACCATTTGTTAAAGATTACGTCTGCAGAGTTATTCTGATCATTTTTCAGACCTGGAAGGGCAAACATGATCTCCCAGATCGGATTGGTTGTCAGTTCCAACGTATTGGAAACATTGGAAGCCGTTGTGGATGTATTATTTTTAAGATTATCTAATACAAATGTTTTGGTTTCGCCTTCTTTCACAAAAACCGGAACAGCATCCGTCACAAGCATTCTGTTAGGCAATACAGCAATAACTTGCTGCTCACCGTCAGAATACCGACCTGCTTTAGCCACCACTTTGAAAATAACAGAAGAAACATCATCCGGAACCTTTAATTTCCATGTTAACGCACTGCTTCCGTTTTCATTAAGATTGAAGTTTTGTACTCCGGAAGTGATTCCAAACTTCGAAGAAATATTTTCATTGGTAAAGGCATCCAGAATCTGTAATTCGGCAGAACCATTCAATTTTTTATCGGTAAGATTGGATAACTTCGACTGTAGATTCAACTCGTCTCCTTCTCTCAGGAATCTAGGATAGTTTGGCGTTACTGAGAATTCTTTCTGCGTTACCACTTCTTTTTCCAGGGTAGCTGCTCTTGCATCTTTGGTGTGGGCAAGGAACATCAGTTTCCATTTTGTCAGTGCTTCCGGAGAGGTGAACTCGAAGCTTACATTACCTTCTATATCGGTTTTCAGATCCGGATAGAAAAATGCTGTTTCATTCAGGTTTTGACGAACAGCTACTTTATCCAAGTCTTTCTCTACATCAACAGAGCCAGGAACGTCTGTATATCTTTTTCTCTTCTCTTCCGTCAATTGTCTTCCTGAATCAAGGAGATCAATCGCACTATCATTCAATACCACAGCTTCTTTTGCCACGGCAGCTCTTGCTGTTTTAAATTTGGCACCAGCAATTGGTGACGGAGGAGATGCATACGCAGGAGCTTTCACTCCTTCCTGATTGCTAAATCCTACTATAGTTTCCCTTGAAATTGAATAATAATTTCCATCAAACCAGTTAAACTGAGGAACAGTTATATATCTGTCTTCAAAATACTTTAATCTCTTCTGATAGTTTTGCTGCTGCAGATAATTTCTGATTCCATAAGAAGTCACCATTACAAATGGAGTATATAATTTTCTCCAGCTGTACGTGTTTTTAGCAAACTGATCCAAAGATATATCATACATATTCGCTAATACCTCGGCATTGATCTTTTCCTTGTCATTTCCGGTAACTTTTACCGTCCATTTTTCCTTAGCGTTAGGTTCAAGCTTATCTCTGAAGGTTACAGTTTCGATTTTTAAAGGTTTTTCTGTGTCTTTTATTTTTAAGGAAACAGATTCTGTATTCACATCATTAAATGCTACCAGCTGAAACTGAAGGTTCAGATCTGAAACACTTTTATCTTTAGAAATCTCAGCCGTGTATTCTAATATTCCCTTTTTCATCTGATGAACTTCAGAAACGGTTTTTCCGGATCCGTCCTGTACAAAAACATTGATTAAAGCATCAGGAACAGCTGAGTAAACATACACTTTTGCTTTTTCTCCTCTTGATAATTCTTCTTTGGGAGCGATAACTGTAAGGAATGTTTTCTGAGTGGGTTTTAAAGCGGTTTTATCCCAAACACTGAAATACTGTGAAGTTTTGATCGTATCTCTTCCTTCTATATTGAAAAGTTCAAGTTCATAATCCCCTGCTTCCAGTTTTCCTAAATCAAGACTGGCTGCTGCCTGAGAATTATCAGCGGATGGCTGCTGCTGTTTTTCAATCAATACTTTTTCGGTTTTCCAGTTTTTGATCTCATCATTTTTATCAAAAAGATCATGTGGAAATTTGCTAATGAACTCTTCCTTTGAATATTTCGGAAGATTCTGAACATCAGATTTGAAATTATCTCTGAAGATCCTGTCCGGAGCAGTCAGCTTCGATAACTTAACCTGATAAGGTTTCTTTAGATTCTGATCGTTATAATTTTTGGTTTCCACCTTTACTTTTACATTTTCGTCTGTAAAAGTATTGCTGATATTTTCTGCCTGAATGTAATGAGAAACCGAAGCTACTTTTAATTGAGTATTGGCAGTCTGCGTTTCCCCGTTGATGTCTGTAACAGAAGCATTGATGGCATAATTATCAATCTGTATTCCTTCCAGCTTTTCATCTTTTTTAAGTTCCAAACGAATCGTAAACTCTCCTTTTTCATTGGTTTTTGCTTCGCCTAAAATTGAATTTTCATTGTCATCATTCTGCGGATACCAGCTGAAATATCTCCATCGGATATTCTGTTTTTTGATTTCATAGTTTACGGCTGTATTACTCAGCGGAACACCGGAAAACATAACAGCTTTTCCTTTCAGTTCTATAGTCTGGCCATATTTGTATTCCTCTTTAACAGGAGCAAAGGTTACTTCAAATTTTGGTCTTTTATACTCTTCTACCCTGAAATTTTTATATCCAGCACTTTCCCCTTCTATTCTCAGGTAAAAATTACCATTCAGTTTTCCTTTTGGAAGGATGAAACTTCCATGATAAGAACCGAATTCATTAGTGGTAAAATCTTGTGAAGAAACTTCTTCACTATTGGTATTTAATAAAGTGATTTTTTGTTTTAGTCCTGAAAGAACTGCTTCAACTTCCTTATTCATTCTGGTGTTGATCACCTTGAAATAAACAGTCTGTCCGGGACGATAGATCCCTCTGTCGATAAAAATCTGAGCCGTTGAACGCGTTTGTTTATTTGGATTATAATCATCGGCATATCCTCTGTTTCCGTACACCTGCATGATCTGGAAATCATTAGTTTTAGGTTGTTGAATCAGGAATGTTCTGTAATATTCTTTGCTGTCTGTAGCAGGAAGCTTAAATACTCCGTTGGCATTGGTTGTTCCTTCAATCTTATTTAATGTTGTATTAGAAACAAATTCATAAAACCGAAGCCCTTCATTAGCCAAAGGCTTACCGTTCTCACTATTCACCAATTTCAGCTCGTCGGAAAGAGGGCTTCTATCCGTTTTGGATTGATAAATAATCTTGTTTCCGGAAACCAGAAAATATAAATTATGTCTGGAGTCTGTATCTTTCATATCTGCTCCTGCAACTGTAAATTCTGCGACATACACTCCTGAAGGAAGGGGTTTCACTTCCAAAGAAGTTTTATGATTCTGATAATCTTTAGGATCCGGAAGCTGGAATGTTTCCTTCCTTACAAGATTCTTCTTTAGTTTGCTAAAAGTATCTGAATATGAATCCTGAACATATCGAATTAACGAAGTAAAATCGTCTTTTACTTCATAAATACTCAGAGTAAATTCTGATACATTCTGATACTGTGCTACAAAATGAACCGGCAGATTATTCTGGGTCTGGGATTCATATTTTAAAGTCAGATAAGGATTGACAATCTGGGTCTCTTTACTTTTAATATTCTCCAGGAAAACAGATTTCGGGTATTCACTTTTAGCTTGTGCCGCTAATGCAAGAGCTTCTTTAGGTTTCTTCTGATTAGTGAGTTCATCCATGACATCTCCCATAATCAACACTTTATAATCTCCCTCTATATTAGATTTCAAAAGATTCTGAAGCTGCTGAAGTTTATCCTCGCAATGATTGAAATTACAGTTTTCCGTTATCTTTTCTTTCATGAAATACAACTTTGGATTTCCCGTATTCTGCTCGATCAGTTCATCATACATTGCATTGATTGCTGTACGATTGGCTGTCAACTCATTTTTGGTAAAAATGTTGTTTTCAGATAGAAACGTTATTTTTTTAACGGCATACCAATCCGCCAATGTCGGGAAATAAACAAGGTCTCCTGCTTCTGAAAAGATATTCTTATACTTTTCCAGAGAGATCTTTCTCATTTCAGGTTTTTCTTTATCAAGTTCCTGGAAGTTTTTCGTCAGATAATTTTTGAAATCAAGTTTACTCCAGGTTTCAATCTGCGAAACATCCTGAGAGTTGATATTGGTTCTTCCGTTTATTTTCCATGAGTTCTGGTTGTAATAATCCATAAAAAAGCCATTCAGCAGAACTTTGTACACCAGTTTACCTTCTCCGTTTATTTTTCCTTCTGCCTCTTTAAGTTTTTTAAAAAACTGAGAAGCAGCATCATTCTGGTCATCGTCAACAGTTTGGTTTACAATACTGAATTCCGCTTTCAGAGAACGGATCAGCTCGAAGGCATTATTTTCTTTCATGGCTTGTTTTTGTATGTCTAAAATAATGGGAAGATTAGATTTATAAGCTCCTTTCACACTGTTATCAGCTACTTTTTTCCATTGGGTATCGTAATATTTCTGTGCGGATACCGTTGAAAAGCTTAGCATTACAAGCAAAAGCAGAAAAATCTTGGAAAATCTTTTCATATATATTAATTTTGATAAATGAACATCTTAAAAATACTGAAAAAAACCGTCATAGACAGCCAGGTTTATGTCTCTCTTATGGGAACTCTTTTTGCAGTATTTTTCATGAAAGAGCAAAACACATTCCGTTTCCCTACTTTTGCACTTATTTTCATCACTTATTTCAGTGGCTATCTGTATACTAAATATCAATATACCAGGTATTTTTTCAGAATAGTGATCATCAACGCCATTGCAGGAATCATCTGTGCTTTTTTAATCATTCATAATCATAATGGAATAAGACTTCTGAAATGGTTTGTCATTGTCGTGCTGGGGTTGCTTTATAATAGCTTTTTTCTTGATGTTTATATCCGGAAAATTCCTTTATTGAAAGTATTTTATGTAGGTTTGGTTTGGGCATTGGTCAACTGCTGGCTTACCCTTCCTGAATTCAGCATACCTATTTTTCTGATCAGTTTTTTCTTTATCACCGCGCTTGTGCTTCCTTTTGATATCCGTGATATGAACAGCGATACCGTAAAAACCTTTCCTATGCTGATTGGGGTACAAAATACCAAGTACATTGCTTATGCACTTGTTTTCATCAGCAGTATCATTTCTGCTTTTTATCTTGATTCGGAATATGCGCTTGCTTTTTTTATGGCCAGCATTCTAACTTATATTCTCATCTACTTCTCTGATAATAAAAGAGATGACGCTTATTTCTCATTTGGAGTGGAAACTTGTTCGGCACTTCCTTTTTTATTTTTAGTAATAATGGAGTATTTTTGACGAATGATTATCAAGAAGCTTTCCCTCTACAATTTCAAAAACCATTCTGAGAAAAAGTTTGAATTTTCCCCACAGATCAACTGTTTTGTGGGAAATAATGGCGTAGGAAAGACCAATATTCTGGATGCTTTGCATTATTTATCCGTAGGAAAAAGCTTTCTGGGAAATACGGACCTCAACAATATTAAACAAGAGGAAGACTTTTTTACCATTGACGCGGAAATTCAGAATGAAGACAGCGAAGATATCATCAGAATTACCCAGCCTAAGGAAGCTAAAAAGGTGATCAAGAAGAATGATAAAAGCTATGACAGGCTTGCAGATCATATCGGCTATCTTCCAAGTGTTATGATCTCGCCTTATGATTCTAATCTTATTTCGGATTCCGGAGAAAGCAGACGCAAGTTTCTGGATGCGATGATCTCTCAGACGGATTCAGAATATCTTTTTGATCTCATCCAATATCAGAAAACAATTCAGCAGCGAAATGCTTTACTGAAATATTTTGCCAAGAACAGAACCTGGGACAAAGATTCTCTGGAAATTTATGATGAGCCTATTAGCAGATTCGGGACTAAAATCTTTAAGAAAAGAAAAGAATTTGTAGAGCAGCTCAACCCTATTGTTCAGAATTTCTATCAGATTATTTCTGGTGGAAAAGAAAGCGTATCAGTAATTTATGAATCTCATTTGCTGGAAGATTCTTTTGAAAAACTTTTAAAAGAAAGCCATGAAAGGGACCGAATGCTTACTTACACATCAAAAGGAATTCATAAGGATGATCTTCTTTTTGAAATGGATTATATATTAATCAAGAAAATCGGATCACAGGGACAGCAGAAATCGTTCCTGATCTCTTTAAAACTGGCTCAGATGAGTCTTGTAAAAGAACTCACCAAAAAGACTCCTATCCTGTTGCTTGATGATATTTTCGATAAGCTTGATGATACCAGAGTTTCTCAGTTGATTGAACTGGTTAACAAGGAAAATTTTGGACAGATTTTTATCACAGATACGCATAGAGAGCGTACGGAAAGTGTGGTAAAGAAAATAAATGAAGAAAGTATTATTTTTGAAGTTTAGTAAGAGGTTCGGGATGCGAGTTATGAGGTATTAAATGCAGGTAAATAAGTGTGGATGTAGATATGAAGTAAAAGACTAATATTCTTTATCATCAAACCGTTTTTTGTCTTAACTTAAGATCCTAAAACATGAATGATATGAGTTATAGAAATCTGGATATTTATAAAATAGCTTTCGACTTATTTTTAAAAACCCATAAAGCCTCCCTGCTTCTGCCTAAATATGAACTGTTTGAATTAGGCAGTCAGTTAAGAAGGTCTTCAGACTCAGTCATTACAAATATTGCTGAAGGTTATGGTAGATCAACTTATAGGAATGACTACATTCGCTTCCTGATTTACAGCCATGCGAGTAATGATGAAACAATCAACCATCTGGAAAAAATCATGATATTATATCCTAATTTTTTCTTAGAATTTGAGACATTAAGAAATGAATACAACACATTAGGCGGAAAAATCAACATTTATAAAAAATTGGTCATAGAAAATTGGAATAAAAATAATCTACAGTAAAAAAATAAATCCCCAAGCCAAAACCACGCAACCCGAAACCCCGAATCACGCATCCCGAAACCCGAAACCCGAAACCCAACTATGAAGAAGAAAAAACGTGAATATCAATCCTCTGAACTGGTAAAATCTTTTGCCAGAATTTATGGTTTTGAACACAAACTAGTTGCTTTTGACATTAAAGATTTCCTTGAAGAATATCTTGATGAAAGTCTTTTCAATGAAATCAAAAGTGTGAATATTGAAAACGAATGTATCATAATTAAAATTGATTCTCCTTTGCTGAAACATGATTTTAAAATGCGAAAAAGCTTTTATCTCAAAAAGTTTCAGGACAAATTTGGGGCAGAGAAATTTAATGATCTTCAGATATTATAGGAGTAGAACGCAAATTCATTTTAAATAATTCACCAACGTTAAAATTATTTTATTCTATGCAATTTTATATGTATTTTTAATGCACATTAATTAATATTTTTACCATGAAAAAATCAATTGCATCAAAAAAACTGACAAGAAAAACTTTAAAAACAATACAGGGAGGAGGCGTTGGACAGATCTGCTGTGCTGTAAGCTGCGCTAACGAAAACGAATGTGCTTATTGGACAACATTGCCGACAAAATGCCCATTACTTCCTATTTGTCTTTAATAGCTATAACAATAGAAAAATGCTACCCGAGGGTAGCATTTTTTATGATATTAATGTTCTTCTGATTTATTAGAAATGGTACTGCTCATCAAATCGTCTGCTTTCTTGTCCAGACCAGAGCTAAGCGGCAGGAAGAATTTCAGCGGATGTTTCGTAAAGTATCTGAAAATCTCTTTATAGATCTCACTTACCTGTCCGAAATTCATTTTTCTTGACCTAAATGCCAGGAACATCGATAAACTGAAACTTACCAGAAAGTTGAAGAAACCAATCAGGAATACCGTTACAAAAGACATCCAGAATGTATAGGAATCTACAGAGAAATCTTTTCCATATAACCCTAAAGCAAAGTTTCCGGCTGCAAAAGTAATGTGTCTGATATCCAGATCCAGTCCGAAAAACATTCCGACCGGAGCAGTTGCTCCAAGGAAAACCCCAAACCAGAAATTGGAAATGATTCCCGGCCAGTTTTTAGCATAATATTTTGAAAGTCCTTTCGCAAATTTCTTTCCAAAAAAGCTTCTGATGGAAAGGTTTTTGGCAATTCTCTCCGGTATCTGATAAAACACAGAATTGTTCCCGATATTTCCAGAAATAATCCCGGAAATAAAAAGATAGAATCCGGCAATGCTGGCGTGCAGAATAGCTTTTGATTTAAAAGGATCAAGGTCTTTTAACAGTTTGTCAGAGCGCTCTACAGCAAGATTTTGTGAGAAAAACACATCCAATCCGTAAATAATGGCAAGCGCTACCGGAAAGGCAAGCAATACATTCCCTACAAAGGCAATGAACTGGCTTCTAAACAACTTAGATACCAAATGGGCAAATTCCGTATTATTTCTTTGAGCATTTCCTTCTTCAGATAATACTTTTGTCATCGTTGCAGCAGTCATAGCCGGCTGCTTTGTAGCAAGTGTAAAACCCATCAGATAAATCATCACAAATCCCATCGCATAGTTCATGGAATACAGAAATGCATGTGAAAAATCACTTCCCGGGATGTATCCATAAAGCATTTTCAGAACACAAAGGGCTCCTACGATAATACCACCACCACTCGCTTTGTAGAACATGGTCATATATTCCTTCCGGGTAGAAGTTATATAATGCGTGCCGGTTTCTGCAGTGTGATTGGTAATAAGGTGTGAGATCAACCTCGTGCTGTCGTTGATAAGATCTGAAATATTATTTTTGTGAGATTTATAATTCAGAATATTAAAAATCAACTGCTTGGATTTTATCTGAACATCTTCATCTGTATCAATAACCAATAACTGAACGATTTCATATATTCTTTCAGTTTGTTGACGGATTTTTAACAGAGATTGATTAATCTTCCCGGAAATACCATATTTGGCAGAATTTTTAAAAGCAATATTCACAAACTCCTGGCATTGTTCTGCGTAGATTTTGATCTGCTTATATCTGCTGTCTTTTGAATGCAGTTGTAATTCAGGATCTTTAACCAAATCATCGGCCAATGTTTCCAGCTCATTCTGAAGGGCAAGAAACGGATTATCCAGATTTCTGTATTGAGGGGCCATTCTCACCACTTCCACTTCCATCGCCATTCCTGTTACCCTCCAGGAAAGGATGTTCATAGAGAAAATAAGTTCTTTTTTAACGTTAGGGCGGATAATAAAATCCGCAGCTCCCATCATATTTAAAAATTCATTGATCTCGTTTTCAGGAAGATTATGCAGATATTTTAAATCCTTTTTCGGTCTCATACTGACGTTATCGATCATGTACCATACCGTATTTTCGTTTTCAACGGGTGGCAGAACCTTGTTCAGTATTCTTTTTTTAAGCTCCGGAAAGAAGGCATTTTCTGAAAGAATATTCGCTTCCGTCAGTGAAAGGTTGAAAGGTCTTCCTCTAAAAATATTGTGGATATAATATTTAAAGTTCTCAGCAAAATTAGGATTGCTTCTGAAAAAATTGAGCACATCTGTAAAGTCGGCCTCTTTTATCGTCTCTAAAAACTCTGCAAAAGGTTCTAAAGAAAGAGTTTCGTTCTTAAAAGAAAAATATTTTTTAAGAACTGACTCAAAATTTGTGCTGGAATTAAAGAATTTCATTAGTACAAAGATACTATTTCAAAGTCACATTCCTCATCTGTCTCATGATCCAATTATGTTTCTTCCTTAAATAGGGTGATGGATTTTTAGGATCATACTTTTTTGGATTAGGCAATACAGCAGCAATCCAGGCTGCATCTGAGGTACTTAAGTCTTTGGATGATTTTCCAAAATAATATTGAGCAGCGGCTTCTACTCCAAATACACCTTGCCCCATTTCTATGGAATTCAGGTATCTTTCAAGGATAATATCTTTTGTCCAAACTTTTTCGATGATGAAAGTATACACCGCTTCCAGTCCTTTTCTTACCCAGCTTCTGCCCTGCCAAAGAAACACATTCTTCGCTGTTTGCTGGGAAATAGTACTTCCTCCTCTTATTTTTTTGCCTTTCTCATTATATTTCATGGCTTTTTCGATTGCTGTATAATCGAAGCCGTCGTGATCAAAGAACTTCTGATCTTCAGAAGCAATTACGGCTTTTTTCACATTATTTCCCATTTCGTCATAGGAAATATAATCCCTGTGCAGTTTTCCATATTCAAAAAGTCCTCCTATCTGGGTAAGAGTAATGGGTGGATTAAAGAATCTACCCCAGATGATAAAAACTACATTCAAAATAAGAATGATGAAGATAAGCTGTTTAATTTTTTTCCACATAACTTGATAAAAAGGAAAGGCAAAAATAAGCAAATAGTATGAGTTACTGCAATTCTTTCATGTAAGTAAGGTGATAATTAGGTAAAAGTTCAGGATGAAAGATCTTTATATAATCTTTAAGAATCAAATCTGCTCTCACCACACCGCTTTCAAAGAAATCATTCGCTTTCAGTTTTTCTTTTCCTGCAATGGTATAGATCTTTCCTTTATTGAATACATCCAGCTTTCCATAGAAAGGATTCATACCCAGCATTTCTTTTTTCGAAGTATGGCTTCCTGCATTTACCCAGTACTGAACGCCTCCTGCTTTCGCATATACTTCCTCAAAGCTCATTGTCAAAGCTTTTTCATCTTTATTATCCTTCATGATATAATTCGCATTGGCATCCGAAATATAATGAGCCACAGAAGTATTTCCTCCCGGAAGATACCAAACGTCTCCATACATTTCATTAGCAAGCACCACAGGTTTTTCTTTTGCTTTTGACGCAAGCTGTTTCAGATCACTATAGTTTTTCTCCACTTCCTGATATTTAGCTTCTGCCTCTTTTTCTTTTCCTAAAAGCTCTCCGAAAAGTTTGATATAAGCCGTTTTTTCCAAAGGTTTCTGCTCCATGTATTCATCCAGAAATATTACCTGAATGCCGTTATTCTTTAAAAGCTCATACGCATTGTCAAAACTTGCGATATGATTGGTAAAAATAGCATCCGGTTTCATAGCGATGATCTTTTCCACATCATATTTCTGTTCGCTCCCTACATTCTGGATTTTTCCTTCTTTAATCAGATTTTGAATTTTATCTGAAAAAATATACTCCGGACTGGAAACTCCTATGATTACATTTTCTGCTCCAAGCTCTGAAATATACCCTGCCATACTTGCATTCAGTAGGATTATTTTCTTGAAAGGAGTTTGATTCTGCTTAAAATTATAAGTAAAATTCCCCGATTTCAACTCCAGGTTTCCGTCCTGTTCCTTGTATTGGGTACGATTTGAGATATTTGTCCAATCTGAGGACGAAATTTTTGATTCTCTTTTACAGGCAATTAGCGAAAATACCGTAAATAAAAGTAAAATTTTCTTTTTCATGTTTCAAAGAACGGAAAAAAGTGGTATATTTGCAACCGTTAAACAACAAGATAACAAACGGCCTCGTGGCGCAACTGAATAGCGCATCTGATTACGGCTCAGAAGGTTACAGGTTTGAATCCTGTCGAGGTCACAAGACGGGGATTAAAATTTTTTAAATTTTGGTCCCCTCTTTTTTTCCCACCTAATTCCTTCTTAATCAAGAAAATACTTTTAGCAAAACCATTCATTTTAGCGGTTCGAAAACTAGTTCCGTCAAAAGTTAACTTTTCAGGAAATATCGAACCAACAATCGCACGCTTATCAATGAGGCTCGCATTTCTGTAGCGATCTGCTACATTTGTTACAGCATCTAATGCCAAAGAAAGTTTTGTTTCAATTTCACTCTCTGGACTTTTCTTAATCAAACTTAACTTTTCTTTTAATTCATCCAGTTCCCCCTTATACCTATTCTTAATGTCTCTAAAATCATCCTCATCGATTTTATCAGATAAAAACATATCTCTTGCCTTTGAGATTCTTTCATTAAGAGCGTTGATTCTATTTGTAATAGTAGATTTTTCATCTTTTACCGTAGATGAAACACTTTTAAAATTATGTAGAATTATAGTATTTTAAATTTTTCTAATACCAGGCTGAAACTCGTATTTTGAAAGTTCATTTTCAAATAGTTCATTAACTAAATCAGAATTATGTCTAAATCCACAGGCAGAACTGCAATGATAATAGTAGTAATGCTTTTTTCTTCCTTTTGAACCGCTCGCAGTAAGATTGTTTCCGCATTTAGGACAGAGCAAAATTCCTCGCAAAGGGTATCTTTCATCATTAATTGCTTTTCCTCCTGGCAACCTCAGTTCCTTGGTCCCTTTTCGTCGTAAAACATTCTGAACCTTCATAAAGAGCTCTTCTGATATTAGCGGCTCGTGTTTTCCCTCCATTATTTTCTCCTCTTCTTTTCCATTAGCACGTAATAATAACTTCCCACAATAAGCTACATTCTTTAAGGCTTCCATAAAAGCATTTAAAGAAATATTCCTCCCATCACGTTTGTTCATTTCAACACGCACTATAGCTGTAGGTAAATGACCTTTGGCCACTTGTTTAAATGCCCATATTATATTAGAAGCTTCCGGCTCCTTTATTGCGACGTATTTTCTTCCATCTTCTGTGCATTTATTAATATAGCCATAAGGAGCAATTCCCATCATTCTACCTTCCTTTATAGCTCTCCTCATACCATTTGTTACATTCAGGGCTCTTCGATCGTTTTCAACTTCAGGTGTAGATAAATAAATTGCTAACAACACCTTATTTTCAGGGATGCTCAAATCCAAAGATTGCTCAATGGCCTGAGGAGTGATATTTTTCTTTTTAAGATGACCGATCATCTGATATGCGTCGCTTGTATTTCTACTAAATCTGTCCCATTTTGTAAAAAGCAGCAACCGCCCTTCTTTCTCTGCTTTCCTCCTGCTAAATTCAAGCATATATTTTTTCCATTCAGGACGTTCAAAAGACTTTGCTGAATGATCTTCAAAAATCACCTTACCAATTATTAATCCTGCGCGAAAGCAATGACTGCGCAGCCTCTCCTCTTGATCTCTTTGTGAATACCCTTTATCCGCATGTTCATCTGTGGAAACCCGTATATACAAATCAGCAATAGTCATAATGGAAAAAATTTAAAATTGGAAATCAATATAAAATCACACGATACTGTAACAAATTGATTATTAAAGTATTTTAGAGGACTAAAATACAAAAAAGATTTATTTAGCAGAGAAAACCTCTTTCAAAGTTATTTTTGCTATAATGTTCAGAAACTGCATTAGCTCAGTTACCTCTTCGACAGTTAAATCAAAACCCGAATCTATCAATATTTTCTCTGACTGCTCCAATGTCAATTCTTCAAATTTCATAATAGGTTCCAGCTCAAATTTCTCTGTGCAGTTCCCTGTATGATTTTTTAAAGATTTTTTCCTTTTGTTAGCAGCCATCTTATATACTCTAAAAGCAGAAATGAATATATTCAGCTGAAAATAAAATGGATGTCGAATCTTGTGCAAATGGGTAATTTGACCTATAGTTTCCTATTTAAGATAAAAAAGAGGGTTAAAAGGATTAAAAAAATCTGTAACGGAGTGTTAGATATTCCAACCACTTGATATAAATGATTAAAATAAAACAAATTACAATTTAATTTCCAATAATATAATAAAATCATGCCTAATCAAATTCACTTTTTTCTAGACATTGATTCAGCATAAAATTTTGAAGAAACATTTGTACATCATAGATGTTTTTTAGAAGTAATTTTCTAAAAAAGATACCACTCTGCCATGCAACGAAATGTAAAAAACATAGTAACAATCAATCAAAAATTAACTTATTATCACTCTGTAATTGATATTTATTTTCCACCAAAATTCTCCTTTTTTCTACTAAGTTTTTAACATGGATATCCAAAAGACATATTGATAAGAAACAGTCTGCAAGGGAGGAATTTCCTATATTCCCCCTTTTATAATGACAAAAAATTCTTAGTTTTGTTAAACAGCCATTTCAAGCACATCCTATCTGTTTGACCTAGATAAATCAAATTTAATGCTTGAATAATGCTGCTAATAACCATTTAACGCTATTATGAACAAGTTTATTAAAGTAATATTCATTTTACTTTCAGCTCTTTTTGGAACCATTGGAATTATATCATTTTTTATAATCATTTTTAATACATCCTATCAATTCAATGATTCAAAAATTATAGATCCGGAATTAGCCTCTAAATTTGGTGATTTTTTTGGTGGATTTATTGGGACAATATTTAGTATAATGAGTGTTTTACTTCTTATTTACACCATTCTACATCAAAATAGAGAGGCTCAGAAATCTACTCTGGAAACAAATTTCTTTAGGATGATTGATTATCATAATCAAAATGTCAATCAGCTAAAAGTATCAAATCTTGATAGAACACGAACAGATGATTTCTATGAAGGTAGAAGAGCTTTTGTTCAGTTTAAAATTCAAATCCATAGGCTCTTCCCAATCGTAAGGGAAGTAATTACCGAAAATAATTATGAATTTACAGAAGAAGAAGTTGCTGATATAGTCTATATGATTTTTTTCTACGGCATCGAAGGCTCTTGGATTTCTTTTATTCAGGATAAACTAAGCAGATATGCACCTATACATCTTGAATTAGCAGCTAAAATACAAACGAAAATCGATCTTAATCCTGATTTAAAATGCGGAAGAACAAATCAAACACACTTAAGTACATATTTTAGGAATATGTATAATGCCATAAAACTAGTTGACAGCTCAAAATTTCTAAACCAAAAAGAAAAAGAAGATCTCATAAAGATTTATCGAGCACAGTTATCTAATCCTGAATTGTATATCCTCTTTTTCAATATCTTATCCAGATTTGGAAAAAAATGGATAAAAAATAAATACATCATCAAATACAATATCATCAAAAATATTCCTAGAAATTACTGTGAAGATTATGAACCTAACGATTATTTTAAAATGAATTATGAAGACGATGATAATTAAACATTAACAAATTAAAATAAGTAAGAATTACATTCTGAACTCAATGACTTTTAACCTTTTAAATGAAATATTTTTATAATGGAATTACTTGAAAATTACAAGGGCGCAGTGTTTTTTGTAGATATTTTGGGAATCTCTGCACTTACCAACAGTAAAATCGAATTGGATGAAAATGATTTTACACCATGGCTTGATGATCCAACAAAATTTTCAAATCAGTTCCTCGGAGCCGCAATTCTGGCTAAATTCCGAGACTTACTGTCTTCTCTGGGGGATGAAAATACAAGCCTCAAAATCACACAATTGTCTGACTGTGCTTTTGTATGGTCCAAAAAGATTGAAGATGTTGTAGTGTTTTGTTCTAAATTTATGCACCATGCAGTAAATAACGGAATTTTATGCCGAGGAGGATTAGCGTATGGTGAAATTATCGAAACAAATCAATTCCATAAATTAGGGAGGTTTATTCTTGGTGATGCGGTAACTCAAGCCGCAAAATTAGAAAGCATATCTAAAGGATGTAGAGTCCTGATCAACCAAGATCTGCCCCATGAACTTTTTCATCAAAATGACGAGATGTTTAATAAGATAGCTAAACTATTCCAACCTTTTGATAATACCATTAATTTCATTACATATGACGAGTTTAAATGGTATATGGCTCCGGAACTTGAATATAAAAATCAGTCAGATCTGAGTCGTATAAGCTTTAGAGAAAAAGTAGAACATACTAAAAATAGATTGATCCTTGCAAATAAATTACGTTGTTCCACTAAGTTTAATTGGAATTCCAAAACCACTGAAGGGCAATCACAATTAATTCCTAGTATTCGTTTTTTATCCGAAAATTGTATAGATGGTGTAATGCATAATTTTGAATGGAAAACAATGTTCAACACAAGAGGTGAAGAGAAAGAACTACGCATAAAAAATGAAGTTAAGGAATATCGAAATTACAGAGAGTATAAACCAGTTCCAACCCCTGATGATTGGGAATAGAGTTTTGTGAAAGAACAAATTGAAGAAGAAACCTTAGCAATGAATGTTAAAGACAAACTTAAGATTACCGGAGGTGATCAAGCTTCTGATGAATCATTATTAACCTTGGATAAAACATTAGCAGAAATACCTAACAAAGCAAAATTAGTGCAAAACGCCAGTGGTTTAAGCGGTTTTGAAAGTTTTACATCTCCTACCAGCGGAGAGTGAGGGATTCGAACCTCCGGAGGTTTTCTAAAAACATCATATTCCCTTTGTTTAAGGTATTTCAATGAATTATTTAAAAAGTGATTTATTTGAATATTCTGATATAAAACACCTGATCATTGTCATCATTTTCAAGATCGTCATCGAAACAAATACTCTTCCATTCTTCATTCTGATCATAGAAATTCAATTCACAATATTCTAGACAACAAACTTGTAAATCAAATATACTTACCATGGTAATAACTGCTAAAGGATAAAGGATCTCTTCATTGATATTCCAAGCTAAATCAATCCAATTAGTATTTCTTTTAGATTGATCAATAAACTTTTGGAACATTTTTCGAATTTCATTCTTCCTGTTCTCAAGACTCTCATTTGGCCCAATGAATATTCCCGTTCTCCTAAAATTATCATTAAGACAAATCTCAAATTCATTAGACATCTTAGAAAGGAATTTATGCTTACCAATATTTTCATCATAGATCTCGCTCCATATATCAGCCTCAGTCAGTTCCACTATATCAAAATATCTTTTGTTTTGAACAATTTCCTTAAGCATTAAGGATTTTCCAGCATAAGTATCCATTTCATAAATTTCGTTATTAGTATGAAAATGTAGTATATAATCTATAATTTCAACTTTATAATCTTTCTGCCGTAATCCTGTAAACTTTTCAAATGCTTGTATATACTTATCATATCTATTTAAACTGAATTTATCTGCGTAGAAATTAAAAACATTCTTGGAGATATCAACAATTCCTGAGTCTTTTAATAAACACAAAGCCTCTGCTTTTAAGGATTCTAAAATCTTTTCTTTACCTAACTTTTGTAAATCATAATACCTATTAAAAAGATATGACTCAAAATTTTTTAAGGTAAAAAAATGAAGGTCGTTACCACTTATTTTTTGGTTATTGTAATTCCATGTTTTAGGATCAACATTATATTTCATATTAATGCTTTCCTTAATATTTTCATCAATAATCTGACAAAACAGATTATTATCACTGTCCAAATTTAAATAATACTTAACAATCATAGTTGATAAATAATAGGGTTAAACAAATAATTATATTCAGTTAAAAAATAGATATGTGAAAACTCATATCTTTTAAAACTTTAGCTAATTTATCCCACCTACTTTTAAATTCTTTATCTAGGGTAATAGGTTTCCTAGCTTTTCCTTAGATTTCTTAATTAACTGCATAAATCGTTTTACAAATCACTTAGCATTATATATTAAACTATGTTAACAACAAAATCATGCTTAAACAATTATTAATCAACAAATAAACACAATCATCATATATTTGATGCAAATACAAAAAAAATGGAAGTTTCATTAATAACAAAAGAAGATTTACAGGAATTTAGAATCCAATTATTGCTTGACATCGAAAGAATTATAAATGAAAAAATGAAATTTGAGTCAGCATCTGTAGAAACAAATCCGGAATGGATAAGAAGTAAGGCTGTACGTACATTTATGAATATTTCGCCTGCTACGCTCCAAAATCTAAGAGTAACTGGAAAGATAAAATTTAAAAAGATTTTAGGGTCATACTATTATAATTTAGATGATTTAAAAAAATTATTTGAAAATGAAAAAAGATAATACAATTAATTGGCTTAATTATTTAATTCAAATCACAGCAGATGAAAGGCTAGCTGTATGGCATATTGTATTGCTCGTTGCAATTATTAAAATTGCTTATATCCAAAATGATAAAGAAGTTATATTTGTTAGTAGGAGCAAATTGATGTTTCAATCACATATCAAAACAGCTCCTACATATCATAAGTATTTTAAGGAACTTCAAGATTTTGGATACATAAAATATACACCGTCTTATCATCCAGGCTACCAAAGTAAAATTGTCTTTTTAAATTACAAAATTATTTATTAAGTACATTTAAAATCTTATCAGTATCAGTAAAAAATTGGTTCGAGGCACCTGGCACAGGTCCAAATTCTAAATGTAGCCAGTTTTAAATATCTACTCTCTTATATGCGGAGGCAAATTATGTCCTTTTTACAGACACAACATGATTGAATCTAAAAACAAAGTGGTTTTTATCTAAATGCTTATTTCTACTGCTTATTTTCTTCGGATAATTCGAAATATTTAGTTTAAGAACAATATCACAACATAGCATTGATTCATAAAAAACGACTAGAATTAGCACATTACCAATTTATTGAAAAGAAGATCAGAGCCAGTCCATTGTGTGATTTTTTAAATGCAGAATAATGGCAGTAATTTTAATATGCTTAGGACGAAGCATTTATACTGTTTTGAATAGGATAGTTCGAATATGCGTAGATTCCACCACCTTAAATTATTTCGAATAGTTAGATCTATCGATAACTGGAATACAAAAAGTAATCTTGACTACTTAGGTAAAAGCACTGCTCAGTTACAATTCGCTAAATAGGAGCATTATTAAAATTTACATCTATGTTTTCACTCTTCTTCAATTTATTTTTCTGAAAATACAATACCATTGATATATCAGTATTTGGAAAATATTTCAATTTTTTATTTTCACCCCGCTCTTGTAACTGTTTTTCTCCTAATACTGTCCAAAAGATATTCAGTCCATTCTCTCTCAGTTTATTTAAAAGTTTTTTCTTATTTACTACTAAGCAGGAAATCTTCGAATCGTTGTATGATGGATCAAAGGCTATGATTTGACCTTCAGAGTCCTTAAAAGTAGCTTGTCCAGTAGTAGGTTGCAGTTCCAAAATTTTAAACAAATATTCATTCGGTACCTTAAACGCTTTACTTCTTTCTATATCTTTTTCCCATATATACTCAAGTGCAGTTACCGACACTTCTCCGATGGACGCTCCTCCGCTTTCCCCACGTAAATCTTCCCAAAAATTACCACTATAGTAGGAATTTCTGAAGGTCTTACATGAAGGAGACCAGAAAAACTCTCCTAAGTATTGTTCCGTTCTATTAGCGCATTCGGGCATCCAACGCCCCATAAAATTCTGACTTTTTGACCATTCAAGAATTTTCTGATGCTCAGTTTCTTTAGTGATGTAGCTCCTAATTTGGTACCAAAGTGTTTTCTGAGAATTTGACCTGTCCTGACCATCAGTCCAAGTATAAGACATTTCCAGTATAAGCCAATCTTCTCCTTCTTTATCTTTATAAGTTATGATTTTCCTAGGATCAGGAATCGAACTTTTGGAAGTTAACCAATCAGTATATTCTTCTTCGAACTTATATTCATAACCATTTAATAATTTTCGGTCGTTTTCCTCAGTAAAAAATGAAACATCAGTTGGATCAAAATCTCTAACATGCGGAAGCCAAGGTCCTTCATAACTTAAATTATGGTTTTTGATACCATATCTATTGGAAAATGTATAGTGATCTGAAACAATCGATAATAATTCATGAAATGCTATCCATTGATATTTTTTTCCAATTCTTTCGATTTTTGGAGCCTTCCTAGAATAAGAGTTTTGACCAGCGTCGAGATCACTTAAAATTTTGTTGTAACCATATTTTTCAACGATTAATTTTATTGCCAGATTACTCAATTTGTTATCATCAACATTAGCCCAATTTTTAAACGCACTTCCGAAGGTGTACCTACCAAAGTCACCATACATATTTCCAGGCCTTCCATATTCGGTTACCATTGAACTCAACAACTCGTGAATTCCCGCATATGAATCTTCTTTATAGCCTAGTTTCTTTGGATAATTATCAATAACATTATTAGTTGGAAATCTCCCAATCTTTCTGCTATTGTATGGGGGCCTAATGGCTTTAAAATCTATCTCTAGATCATTGAATTTAAATTGATAGTATTCGATTGTTAATCTTGCATAATCTCTTAACAAAATGTCTGCAACAACTTCAGTCTGCTTAAATATTGAATGGTACAGATGCAGAGAAAGTTCATTGAGTAAATCTCTATTATCATTTTTTATCGCACTGCCGAAGGCAACAGCATATAGCCTTTGTTTAATATATGGGTCATTGACATCTTCAAACTCTTTTATTAATGGCAAAAGACAATGTAGGTTATTTGCCATTAGCAAAATCAAAATTTTCGATGCATCATCTCTTAAATTTCGATTAGAACTACTTAAGAACCAAGTTATGACTTTTGCAGCAGAAAACATTAGTTCCTTTTCACTTTCTTTGTGAGGTATTAATGATAAACCTTTGAGTAAAACCATTGAGATATAACTGCCATCCTCAAGCCTATCATATTGATTTATATACAATGTCCAATTTGTATCCCTCTCATTAAGTTCTAAACTAAATAGAAAACTATGTAAAAAATCAGCATTTAATGAATTACCAGGTTCGAATAAAAATGAAAATACGTTTTCCCAAATTTCGTAACCTCGTACACTCCTTTCGTTTAGAATTCGTTTTAAATGATGTATTGTCCTTTCATTGATACCCGAATTAGATCTGTCACTTAAGGAGGACAAAAAGGCTGTTTCAAGATTTTTACTACTAATGTAATCTGGCCAAATATCAAAGATCTCTGTTTTGAATAGTTCAGGCAACTGGACACAAATTGATTCCAATATCCCTAAATTCTCCTGAGCGTAAGTAGTATCTTCTAAATATTTTAATAGTTGATTATTTTTTGTCTTCAAGTTTTTTACTTGATTTAAACTTTTTCCCTGAATCAAGTGCCTGGCCAAAAGGAAATCTCCGATCTTTTGATATGAAAATACAATTCCGTATTCATAGTTACCACTATTCCAATAAATAGTTTCATTGAATAAATCCTCAGAAATTAAACTTTTAAGGAATCCTGAGTCATTCAAAAAAATACTCACGGTCTTCTCAATTAGCAGGTATGAGTCCATATAATTTATGTAGCCCTTTTGGCTTTTTGCTAATTCATAAACAAAACTATCTATACAGAGACCAACAAGATCAAGCTTTTCACTTTCATATGTATGTTTTTTTCCAAGAGTAAAATTTATGTACTTAAAAAAATTGTTGAAAATATTTGAAATTCCCAATAACTCATTCCGATTTAAACGTCCTTCATACTTTTTACAATAAATTACAAAGAGTTTGAGAAATAAGGGATTACTAAAATTATCTGAATATTTAGGAAGTTTTGGAACTGGTAAATTAGCTTCCTCAAAAAAGAACTTAACGGCCTGTTCTTCCATTCCTTTAAATCCCTTATGCTCAATTTTTATTTCAGAATTAATTTCAATACCATCGAAAAGTGCATCTTCATATGTTGTCCTATAACTTAAAACAATTTTTATCATTGGGTAATGTTCCAACTCTTCTATAAATGACGTGTAAAACTCGTTCCATAAAGGAATTCCTTTTCCCTCATTAATCGCATCAATAAAAATTACAAAAGGGTGATTAGCTATAACTCCTTTTTTGTTTAAAAGTGATAAAAATTCTTCCAGGGTACTATCCTTGCCTGTCATATGTTTTTGTATCTGCAGCCAAGGAGATCCATGCTCAGAGAAACTTTGACCTAGAATCAAAATACAGGGAACATTATTGCTACTCCATTTCTTTGCTATATGTCCTAAAAGTTGCGATTTGCCATTCCCAGCTTTACTTTTAATCATCATGATTTTATTTTGATTAAATGCAAAGTTTGGAATCGAAATTTTGATCATATTTAATGCTTGAACAGTTGCACTAATAAATCTTGTTAAATCAGTGATGGAAGATAACTTCTCTAAACTTTCATTAAACTCAATAAGTGATTGTAGTGCGGAATTAATCGAAAGTTCCAACTTTTCTAAAATCTGAGGATTTCTACAATTAAGGCTATGGTCGTTACAAATAGAGGCAATTTCATTAATTTCAGGTATGATTTGATCGATCTTATCCTTTACGGTTAGATTTCCGTCCTTAGTAGAGAGAACAAGGTGGCCCGTGTTTTTTATTATTTTTTTTACAGTCGCATTATTATTATCACTTAAAATATTATTAGGCCTGAAAATATGCTTAAAATAATCAGCTAAAAACTTCTGACGCTCTGAATTTCCAACAAAAGAATCAAATGTTTTCTCAATTGGTAAATCAAAATTACTTTCTGAGTATCTGGGCTTTAACTGTTGCAGTGATTTTTCAAGTACTCTCAATAATGATTTTTGAGGTAATAGTGATTCTTCATGAAAATCATATATTTTTACTTTTTCTTTAAAAAAATCATGTACTGGATGACAAACAAATTCTCCACTTCGCTGAAATTCACTGATTATGCCTAATAAATATAAATCATTTTCACTATGAGCATATATACCGCTTCCTGAGAAGCCCATTACCACGGCCGGGACCTCTAGTCCATCATAATATTTCAAAAAGTTATTTTCAACTTTAAACTCATACAATAGACTTACTGAATTTAAAGAATCTAATGAGGTTGAATATGTTTTTGCTTTGCGATTATTCTCAAATCTCGGATAACCACAAAAATAGCATTTTGTTGTAAATTCATCAGCTTGAGAAATTCTTACAACGTCCACATCTTTAAATAAATCATCTTTACAAAAGATTTCAATGACTGTTACATCATTATCTAAATGCACAATTTTATCATTTTTTGTGAGTTTGTATTTAAACACTCTCTGCTCGCCAACAAATTTTTCAATTTTTACATTTTTATAGGTTGCCTTGTTATTAAACCTTGTTCCGAGGATATTATGTTTGGCAGTTACAACAAATACCGATTCTGCTTTCTCATCCAATTTAAAAATTGTTGCGCTACCTAAAATGCCTTTACAGCTTGTACGTACGGTATTTTTTTTAAATCTCTCTTTGATTTTCATAGGTTAAAATTTCAATTTTAATACTTTCCCTTTTTTAGGAAAAAGAGAAATAAAATTATATTTTTCTCTTTCCTTATCATCAACTTCAAACATTTTTAAAAACCGTTCATCTGCATGATTAAAATGGAACTTTATTGTTTTTTTAAAATCTCTGTTTGCATGTAAGATGATCTTAGAAAGCACCTCCTTATCCGGTATTCCATGCACGTTATTACCGTTCGCAGAAATTATGAATTCGTCACAATCAATGTAATCCATTAACCCTTTATTAAAATTTGCCCTACTCCCATGATGGGCAAGTTTAAGATATTTTATTTTTAATCTCTTCTTTTTTGAATAGCCCAGGGACTTCAATGCTTCTATTATTATATGTGGTAAGGCATCACCAAGAAAAAGAACTTTGTCTCGACCTACTTCGTAGATAAATGCTATAGAACTTCGATTCGCTAAATCTTTGGATTTTGTGGATATCTTAAAATCCTTTAATTCTGCGAGCGCCTTAATCTTCATTTTATCATAGTCCTTTCCCGTAGCAGCATAAGTACTATTATGTATCATGTCATACTTTATTTCTTCATCTTCCCACTGTTTTATAAGTTCTTTATATGTTTTACGGTCAGGCGAAAGGATAGTTATTTGAGCATTATTTATTTTGATTTTTTTATGACCTGCAATAATTTCATTATTAAATGGAATACATAATTTCTTCAACTGTTTCTTTAACTTAATTCCTTTTCCAAAACTTACATATCCGTCTTTATTTTTAATGCTGAAGGATTCAAAAAAATTAAACCATAATTCCTTAATTTTTGGTACGAGCTCAATATTTTCGTGATCTGTTAAAAACTGAATTGCCCCATTAATATGATCTGCATCTAGGTGTGTCAAAATCCAAAGGTCAATCATTGATTTACTTTCAAGAATATCTCTTATTCCATCTTTAAGTACTTTATAGGTGTTTATATATCCAGAATCAATAAGGATATTTCCTACAGTTTTACCATTTCCACTTTTTTGAATAATACGAATTGCATCTCCACAATTGACAGGAAACACCTTAATAATACTTTTCATTACCCAATAGATTTTTTCTCAAATTACAAAATATCTTTCCAATATTAATATTTACTTACTAATTCATGAATAGTCATCCAAATGAATAAGTTTTTAGATAACTTTAAATATAGCTCGAAAGTTCCAGCCCTTGTAACCATAAGCAATATTATTTTAAACTTAGTAGTTTCTAAAATAATATTTCTCTAAAAAAGTATTCGGAATTAAGAATAGTTAAAAAAATATTAAGAGCTTCATTATAATCATTAAATTTAAACGTTACAAATTAATTTTGACCTGTAAAACACCTTATATTATAATCTACGATGCGCACAGAAGTATTAACAAGAGACCAAATAAAATTGAAATTTCAGGAACTTGATTTGGGAATTAAATACAATGCTCAACAACGAGGATTTGAGCTTGAAAAGCTAATATATTCGGTTTTAAAATTGGAGAAACTTAAACCTCGCTCAGGGTATAAACCTGAAGGCGAACAGATAGATGGCTCGTTCTATTGGAAAGGCCACACCTATTTATTAGAAGCAAAGTGGGTCACAGCGCCAGTACCTGCATCTAGTATATATTCTTTTAAAGGAAAACTGGATGGGAAATTTCACACAACAAGCGGAATTTTTATAGCAATGAACGGGTATAGCGAGGAGGTTGAAGATGCTTTAAAGTTCGGAAAGGCACTTAACATTCTTTTATTTGACAAAAATGATATGGCCTTAATATTTAATGGACAAGTCTCATTTCTAAAGGTCTTAAAATTTAAGCTGAGAGAAGCTGGAGATACAGGCAGCCTTCAAGTACCATATAAATTAAAGGAGAAAGCAAAAGAAATCTCAATCACCAAACCGACACACGTTTCAAAACCAGATGAAATGGCAATCCCAAATACAAAGAATCGGACTATCGATGATCTGCTTATTTTTGTTGAAGGACAATCTGACATTCCGCTCATTAATAACTTCATAAGTCCTATTGGGCAAAAATACTCCCTTTCATATAGAATTGAAACTTTGAAAGGAATTGTAAATTTGAGACAAATACCTTCATTATTAAATATATATGGTGATCTACATAAAACCAAAGGTCTTATCATTATTCTAGATGATGATGTGATCACAAATCAAAACTTGAGGACACTAGTAGATAATGTTGAAGAACAGCTGAAAAAATCATCAATATACATTAATACACAATTTTTGTATTTATCTGAGTCCCTAAAACAACAATTAGGTAGCGGTAAGGAAATGGAAGATTTGCAACGCATACCAGCCTTTAAACAATTAGAAAGTTTCATCAGCCAGATCGCAGACGAGTATTTTGATCCAGTGGTTGACGTCCCTCAAGAAGCTCTGCATGGTGCTATGTCTCAACTTGAGTGGAACTTCGAAGATAGCGTACTGGAAGGTACTGGCGAGTACGATATGCCTTTTGAAATAACAACACTAGAAGAATTGATAGAGCATTTAGAAAAAGAAATTGGTCTAGCTTTAAATGCAGAGATGCCGCTAGAGTGGTTGCATTCACATGATTTTGACCATAGGGATGAAATTCAAGAATTTTTGTTAGAAAACTGGGCAAAAGAAATAGACGAAATTGGTTGGGATTCAGGCAATCTTTAATCTATAAATAAAGAAATGTATTATTTTAAACATTAACAGTAAAACCTTTGAAAAATAGGATTTCATAATCCCGTTTAAATTATCTAAATTTTTGAGGAAATTTATTTTTTACCACTAAAATCATGACAAAGAATTGAATTTGCTAAAAATTAATATTTTAGTCCTTTTTCAATAAAGGTTGTTCCGGCAATAGCGGATATATATTTAAGTTAATCATTCTCTATGAAAAAATTAAATGTGCGTAATAAGGAAAACCGTAATTCAGCTTATTTTTTCTTATTTACTTTTGTTGGTTAAAATCAGATCCTATCGATAATATTAAAAGAATTAATGGAAGCAGATACTGTTTAATAAAGAAGAATTATGGTATATTTATATAACTTATAGTGTGCAAAGCAAAACCGCCTCATATTGCCACTGGATTATTACACCTTAAAAATTAATGGAAGAAAATTTATACTTAGATTACGATGCATTTCTGCGATCAATAAAACGAAATATTGATGTGCCTCATTCTTTTCTGCTTGGTGCGGGTGCCTCTATAAGTTCAGGTATACAATCCGCATATGATTGTATTTGGGAATGGAAAAGAGACATTTATATTTCAAAGAATCTGAATGCTGCTGAATATTATAAGAATCACAGGAATGAAGGTGTCCGCAAGAGCATCCAAAAATGGCTGGATAACCACGGTGGATTTCCAAATCTTGATACCAATGAAGAATATTCATATTATGCGGAAAAAGCATATCCTATAGCTGAGGACAGGAGAAAGTATTTTTTAAGTCTGATTGAAGGTAAGAATCCTTACATTGGCTATAAACTACTCTGTTTTTTGGCTGGACAGGGAATTGTTAAATCAGTATGGACAACCAATTTTGATGGTCTTATGGTAAGGGCTGGGCATCAAAATAATCTTACACCGATCGAAATAACACTAGATAATGCGGATCGGATCTTTAGAAATCAAAGCACAAAAGAACTGCTTTGTATTGCATTGCACGGCGACTATAAATATACGACATTAAAAAATACAGATAAAGAACTAGATTCCCAAGATGAAATTTTTAAAGAACATTTAGGAAACTACCATACGGACAAAAATCTTATTGTTGCCGGCTACAGTGGACGTGATGTCTCGTTAATGAATGCCCTTAAATCTGCTTTCTCGAAAAGAGGAACTGGACGCCTCTACTGGTGCGGATATGGCGACAACATTAATAAAGAGGTAGAGGAACTGATTCGGCTTGCGAGAGTCTCGGGCAGAGAAGCCTACTATATTTCGACAGATGGCTTTGATAAGACTTTAATACATCTATCAAAGACAATATTTGAGGATAACAAGAGTATATCCGATCAAATTCAACAAGTACTTGAAGCATCGGATCAGGAAGAAACGGCGAGCACTGATTTTAAGCTGGATTTCAGCAAGACTGACAAATACATTAAAAGCAACCTCCATCCTATCGTATTTCCTAAAGAAGTTTTTCAGTTTCAAATAGATTACGGACAAAACAAACCGTGGGCCTTTCTCCGTGAGCTCACTGAAAAAACAACTATATCGGCAGTTCCGTTTAAGGGCAAAGTATTCGCTCTTGGACCCCTCAGTGAAATCAGTTCCATTTTTAGACCTTATCTACAGTCGAAAATTGTACGTGAACAGATTTCTAACCACGATATAGCGAATGTCACTGCTTTTAAAAATCTGATGTTAATGGCTGTTGCAAAGCACTTTTGTGCTACCAGAGAGGTGAGATGCAACTTTAAGGACAAAATATGGCTCAAAGATGCCAAAAGCAGGATTGGTGATGCATCTGTTCATAGCGCCCTGTACCTTTCACTTTATTTTGATAAAAAATATGCTTATTTAGCGTTGGCTCCTACAATACACTTAGAGTCTCCTACAGAAGTGCCCAAGACCTTGAAACAGCAAGTAAGCAAGGGAATCCTGGAAAAGCTGTATAACGATAAATATGATAACGAACTGCATTTCTGGAATGGGGTCCTATTCGGCCATAAAAAGCTTATATTTGAGTATCCCATCAAATCTGGAACGGGCTTTGAGTTCCAAATAAGTGCCAATACAGCGTATGGAGAGATTGATGTACTGGACAATAAATACCGTTCTTACACTCCACAGAACTACAACGGAAAACAGACCCAATTTCGCGGAGTCCAGTTTCTGGAGCCACAGCTAATCTTTAAAAACACCTCCACTAACAATGATTTTAGGGACTTCCACCCAATGCGCGGCCTTATCAATAACCGTCCTTATGACGTTAATCTTAATGGCATTATAAATTCCAACGAAATTAATTTAGCGGTGATCTGCGGCTCTAAATACGCCCAGCGTTTTTTTAGCTTTCTTTCGGGTTTGAATTCCAAACACCCAACCCAAGGAATTAATACGGACTATCTCATCGACTATCCCGGATTTTTTGCAGCCTACAATATACCCATAAATATTCCCACTGCCCAAGACAGTTCATCATGGATGGACATCAACTTTGTTGGTGACAATTCAAAGCAGACACATGAAAATGCGGTTGCACTGGCGCATATGATAAAAGACCGCATCCAGAAAATATCTGCTATCCAAAGTTCAAGTTCAGTTGTAATATTTATTCCTGAGGAATGGCAGCCTTTTGAAAGCTACATTAATGATACAGAAAGTTTTGATCTCCACGACAATATTAAAGCGTTTGCAGCTTCTATTGGTATATCTACCCAGCTTATTAGGGAAGATACATTAGAAGATAAGCTGAAATGCCAAATATACTGGTGGCTTTCACTATCTTTCTATGTCAAATCGCTGAGAACACCATGGATTCTAAATAGCCAAGAAAGGAAAACTGCGTATGCAGGAATTGGTTATAGCGTTTCCAGAATAAAGGACAAACAGGAGATCGTTATCGGATGCAGCCATATATATGATTCCAATGGCCAGGGACTGAAGTACAGACTTTCAAAAATAGATAATTATGTTTTGGACAAACAGAACAACCCTTACCTTTCTTATAAGGATGCCTTCCAATTTGGAGTTTCTATACGGGAGCTTTTTTACCAATCCCTCGATACACTTCCAGAAAGAGTAGTAATTCATAAAAGGACGAGATTCACAACGGATGAAATAAATGGTATTAGAGCAAGCCTAAATCAGGCTGGAATAAAGAAAATCGATCTGATCGAAATAAACTACGATGTTGATGCTAAGTTTGTTGCAATGAGTGTGTACCAGAACAATCTTCAGGTCGACAGGTTTCCCATTTCAAGAGGTACTTGTATTGTAACAAATAAAAAGACAGCCCTCCTATGGACACATGGTATTGTCCCTTCTGTAAAACAGCAAAATTATAAATTTTACCTTGGAGGAAGAAGCATTCCTGCTCCTATTAAGATCACAAAACATTATGGAGAATCAAACATTGACCTGATAGCTACAGAAATCCTTGGTCTTACAAAAATGAACTGGAATTCATTAGACCTATATTCAAAGCTTCCGTCAACGATTGATTCCTCTAATCAGATCGCCCGAATTGGAAAACTGCTTGCAAGGTATGAGGGCCGAAGCTATGACTACAGATTATTTATTTAAAAATATAAGAATTTGCATCTTAAACGTAATTGTTCCAATTATATATATAAAAGTGACTATATAATTGTAAATCAATAGTCACTAATTCCTATAAAATGGTTATATTTTTAATGTTAGGATTGACATATTTTAAGACAATTGAGTGCATTAACTTAAAAAAATAACCAATGAGATTAACAAAAGCACGCGTACAGAATTACAGCTCGGTAAAAGATTCCGGAGAATTCAGCATAGAAAACCATAAAACAATATTGGTCGGTCCAATGAGGCCGGAAAGACACTAGTAATGAAAGCCCTTTAACAATTAAACCCGCCAGAAGGTGTCGATGGTTTTGATGAAATACGAGACTACCCGAGATCTTTTTATAATGATATAACCACAGGAAAATTAAACGCTTCAGAAATAGAAGTCGTAAGGGGATGATTTACGTTGGATGCAGAAGACAAGGCCTTAATTCTCTAACTCAATGATTGGGGTCATTAGGTTTTACAAGTGATTTTTAAATTTTAACAGATGATTCATAGTTTAAAAAGTTAACAATTTAATTCTTGCTGTTAAGAAAAATGTAAATATTCGAATTGACGGCGCATTGGCAGACTTGTAACTTACAAAATTATTTATATCAAATGACTAATAACCAGGAAATCAACATTGACAAAATTAAATATTATCCAGATAGATTCTATATTTGTGTCGATGGCATAGACATTCAAAGTCTCGATAACTTCGGAGCGATACAAGAAATCGGGCTTCAACATGCGGTATTCATTCACGAATACTATCATTATCTAACCAACATTACCACATTTGCAGGTATTAGATCTTTTAATCTGAACTTCTGCGGGAGGTTTAAACTAACTACTAAACTTTCTGAAAAGGAAGGATTAAATGCTTTCTCTATAGATACGAATAGCCTAGAAAGTTGTAAAACTGAGATCGAAGATTGGAATGATATTATGGCGATACTGGACAATGATGATATTAACTATAATGTCGTAGAGAAGACAGCTAGCTCCCTCACTAAGAATTTTCAGCTTTTATCTGTCCAGAGAAAATCAATAAAGGTTCAAAAAAATGTAGATGGAGAAAAGAGACACTTGCAAAGCGATATCGTTGAAATGCAAATTGAAGGTCTCCAAAACTTAAGTAGCTTCAACTTGACCTTTGGAGCAATAGATGAATTTCTAAGTTCTGCTATTGATGAATATCTTTTTGAGAACGGCCTTTCTCCAATTGAACCTAGCGAACTAAACAAAAGACCATTTTATCCTTACCTTTTCTTTGACAAATTACTTTTGCATTATGATATAAGGATAAGTTCAGCATTGGAAAAAATTTATTTATCCTATTTTTCTTTGCACTCATCTAATCCGCCAGTAGTTTTAGTAGAAATTCTCGAAAAATTAAAAGCTGGAGATTATCTTACATTTCAAGAAAATCCAGAAAGGTATCTTACAACAAATTTTCCTGAAGTTCCGATGTATGATCAACTATTAGATCAAATTGCAGAATTTTCTAAGGTTTCCTACGAGCAAGGTCGAATACATATATCGCAAGCGCTTAAATATTTTTTTGACAAATTCTATATTGCTCAAAAACTTAAGGAAAAGGATTTATTTTACTTCATTAGGCCATTCCTTGTAATTGCCCCAGACAAGATTAGGCTAAGACAACGATTTCTACTTGAACTTTCTAGAATTTTAAGTGTTTACATGCCACCTGTCTTACTTCAAAATAAAACATTCGTTGTACTTGACCATTTGACAACTTTAGGTGAATCTACATTGCACATATTGGCCACTTATGAAATTCTTGAAAGCTTGAAAAAAAATCAAATTGCTAAAAGGCCAAATCATCAAAAGAGTAAATATACTTTTCCGTTCGAAAAGGAAGATAGTGACGATTTTAGGCTGTTTACGCCACCGCCTATTAGTGGATCAGCTTTCAAAATTGCTTTAAATGAATTAGGTCTGTATGGTACTTATCTTCAAGAAGCGGAAAAGCTTAAGCAATAGTTGACTATTAAAACAACAAAGAATTATGAAGCATTATATTAAGATAACGTACTTATTTTTGTAAAACCAATTTCTATGATATTTGTATCTTTGTAAAAATTAAATGTTGTTCTTTGGAGTCGCTGACAAAAATTTATTTCTTAAAATTAGCTAAATATTTAATGGCAAATTCGTGGCAGTAAATTAAAAATACCTTTAAAAATTGGGTTTAAAGTAATTTGGAAGTGGTGGTTCGAATCCCTCCCTTTCTCTTACAGAAACTTATTTGAATAGTCAATTGACCTCCTCCACGTTATTTATAATGTGAAAATTGGAGTTTTGAGCTTTTATAAACTGTGTATAATATTAAATATGGATTTCTAACCTTAAAATTCTATCAAGATCTTCTAGAAATTGGTTCGAAGATAATCCTGTCAAGTTCACAAAACCGACATTTGAAGATTTTTCACTTCTTTGTCGGTTTTTTTTATTTCCTACTTCCTTCTTTATCAGAAAGATAGTATGTACAAAAGTATTGATTTTTGCGGTTTGAAAATTCTCGCCGTCAAAGGTTAACTTTTCAGGATATATCAAACCAATTATAGCTCTTTTGTCTACTGAATCTGCTTTTTTATATCTCTCAGAAATTTTCGTAACAGCCTTCAAAGCCTCATCCAGCTTAAGTTCTACGTTATTATCCTTCTTGGCTTGCTTTATCGAATTGAGTTTGAATAAGAGTCGGTCAAGTTCATCCTTATTTTTTGTTTTCACTGCTCTAAAATCCTCTTCATCTAATTTATCATCAAGATATAAATCTCTTGCTTTTGCTATCTTTTGTTCTATTCTGGTGACTTGCTCAGTCAGTATTTTTCGCTCATCATCAAGGCCGTCCGAAACACTTGAAAAATTTTTCATCATTATAGTTTTTAACAAACTTGCAAATGCTGGAATAAACTCAAATTTTGAAAGTTCTGCCTCAAATAGTTCATTAACTATTTCAGAGTTGTGACGGAAGCCACACGCTAAAGTACAATGGTAATAGTAGTAATGCTTTGACCTTCCCTTAGCACTACTTGCAGTTAAATTTTTTCCACATTTTGGGCATAGCAGTAATCCGCGCAGAGGATACCTATCTTCATTGATCACCCTACCTCCCGGTAAAAAAATATCTTTATTGCTTTTCCTTCTGAGTATATGTTGAACTTTCATAAAAAGCTCTTCTGAGATTAAAGGCTCATGTTTGCCTTTAATAACTCTCTCTTCTTCGTCACCATAGGCTTTTAGGACAATATTACCACAATAAACCACATTGCGAAGAGCCTCAAGGAAAGAATTACGTGTGAGCTTCCTACCCTCCCTTTTATTCATTAGCTCTCTAACTTTTGCACTTGGCAGATGTCCCTTCGCTACTTCCTTAAAGGCCCAGATGATGTTAGAGGCCTCAGGTTCTTTTACTGCAACATATTTTCTGCCATCTTCCGTGCACTTATTGATATATCCGTAAGGCGCAGTTCCCATCATTCTACCTTCTTTAATGGCTCTGCGCATTCCATAAATAACATTCAATGCACGACGATCATTTTCTACTTCAGGAGTTGAAAGATATATAGCCAATAAAAGTTTATTTTCTGGAACTCTCAAGTCTAAAGGCTCTTCGTACGTCTTCTTTTTGGATATGGTAACGCTCTGCTTCATCAATTCCCATAAGAAAAGTTGCAGCTGCAACACGAAGCCCCTGCAATATGGACGATTTACCTTTTCCATTCTCTCCAATAACAACAGTGAATTGAGTTGAAAAGTGAAAGGTTGAATTTTCGAAGTTTCGAAAATTTAGCAAATCTATTTTATTGATTATCATAATTTTACAAATTCACAACAATTAACAAACACTGCTAATTAATATTTATACACAAATATAACAGAATAGATCTATATTTTGAAGCGAAATTAGTAAATTTTACTCCCCATAAAAATATTCTTTAATACATGGACAAAAGTTTAAATTGTTTTATTGACTCCCTTATTGAACATAAAAGACTTCAATTTTCAGTGGATCAAATTCATATTGCCCCTGATGAGTTTGAAAAATCAGTTATAAACAAGAAAGAAGCTTTGAAATTATACGCAACGGATGCTTTAGGGCTTTCATGCGTAAGGTATTTGGCACACAGCTATTTCAAAAATGAGATTTTGCCTGAGGAATGGCGAGCTTTGATGAAAGATCAAAGTATGAGATAAAATGTAAACCCTATAAGCTAGACAGTTAGTTGAAAAACAATCTACCAAATATATGTTACTGGTGTGGATGTCCTTTGACAGAAGTTTTTTCTAGCAGAGAACATGTTCCTCCATTAGCCTTTTTTCCAAAAGATCATAGAAATAATCTAATGACAGTACCTGCTTGTGAAAAGCATAATAATAACCTTTCGGAACTTGATGAAAAATTTCAATTTTTTATCAAAGCATTTAAAACCAACACTATTGCAAAAAAAGACTTTGAAGATAGAGTTATAAGAGGTTTGCAAAGAAAGGAAAAACAAAGATTTATACAAGACTTAGAAGAAAATGCAAGATCTGGGACTATCTATGGCAAATCACATTTCTTTCTTTCCTTAAAGGAAAATGAAGCCGAAATGTTTATTGAGAAAATAGTTAGAGGTATTTATTTCTATCATCATGAAAAACCTGCAAAAGGAATTATTCACAGTGTCTCACAAAGAATTGTTTATGAGGGTTTCAACACCCTTGCCGCAGTTGATTTTTTAAAGGAGGATTTGCATCCACTACTTCTCAAAGATGGCGAGTATAACAATCCAGAAGTATTTAGATACAAATACTTTTCTGCTCAGGGCCTATTCATAGTCTTTATGGATTTCTATGAGCACGCAGAATTCATTGGAATTGTTTATCCGGAAGGTTTTACATTTGATTAAATTATTCGCAGTTGCGATAAAAGTTATAAACAATTAATAATCTAGATAATATTTAAATGACCCCATCAGAAAAATTTGTATTCGAATTGTGCGAGAAATCCTTTCTTCCTTTCTGGAGTTTCGCAAGTCCCTTAGGAAAGAAGAATAAAGAACTTTGTGATGTTTTGGTAGTTTGCGAAAATACTATCATTATTATCTCTATAAAAGATATCAAAGTCTCCGAACATCCGGATGAGAATATCCAATATGAGAGATGGCAGAAAAAAGCAATCGAAGGTTCAATAGATCAGATCTACGGAGCAGAGAGGTTTTTAAAAACAGTTAATGAAATAACATTAAGCGATAAGATCACAAAAATAAAATTACCTGAGTTTTCAAAAAGAGAAATATTTAGAATAGCGGTAGCTTTCGGTAAAAAGGATAACTATCCTTTGGACAATGGAAACTTTGGAAACGGATTCGTTCATGTATTTGACGAACAGTCAACATTTACAGTTTTAAAAGAATTAGATACAATAACAGATTTTGTAGCATATCTTAAAGCAAAGGAAGATTTTTTAGCAAACAAGATCGTCTCCGTTCCTAGAGAAGTTGATTTTCTCGCTTTATATCTTTCGACATCTTTGAAATTTGATTTTGAGCCTGACAGCGTTTTGCTTGATAATGGGATATGGGAAGAATATTTGAAAACCGACGAATATGCTTATTGGCAAAGAGAAATACCACAAAGTTTTGTTTGGGATGAGATAGTTTCTCACCTTCATAAAATTCATATTATTGAAAAGGGGAATACAGAAATGATGTCCGATCTTGAAAGAGCTACCAGAATTATGGCAATTGAATCAAGAATGAACAGAATTGAACTGGGAATGATTTTCAGAGATGCTATCAAAAAAAAACTACGAGGCAGAATTATAAAGCCATTTAATGGAAGTGATCATTCATACGTCATTATGCCTCTTAGTTCCAAAAATTGGGATAATAAAGAAAAAGAACTGGAATTAAGATGTCTTATTTCCAGAAAAGAAAATCCAACTGCCACAAAAGTAATTGGAATCTCTATGGGAGAAGATCCTCAGAAGAAGCTTCTTTTCGATATTGTCTATCTTGACATCGAAACATTAAATGAAGAGATATTGGAAAAGATTGAGAATGCTAAACAGGAATTAGGATATTTTACAAATACGATTATAACTCGAAGTAGGGATATGCGTAATTAATCACTATTAACTTAATACTTATTTCACATTTTGTCTGTTTAGAAAATTTAAAATTGATGAAACAAAGAAATACTCTCAATTGGAAAACTTATGAGTCCATTACAAAATATATTTACGAAACTTTGAAAAAAGAATTCAAAGTCAATATAGAGGGATATGGTAATGACTGTAAAGTTAAAGGAAAATCTGGTGTTCAGCATCAGATAGACGTTTTAATATCTGAATCTAATGATGTTCATACCTTCAGAACTGCCGTAGAATGCAAGTATTGGAATAAAAAGATAAACAAAGATACTGTTATGAAGTTGTGGGCAATCATAGCTGATTCTGATATAGAAGAAGGTATAATTGTTTCAAAAAAGGGGTACACAAATGATGCACAACAATTTGCCAGCCATTACAATATAAAACTAGTTCAATTACGTGAAATTGGAAGCGAAGATCATGACTTACAAAAAGAGTTAGAATTCGGAATTCTAAATTTATGTGTAAAAAGCACCTTAAGTCGCCCTAAGGTCCTTGAAATTGCTGCAAAGACTATTGACGGTGACTCTATAATATTATCAGAAAAACAACAATACCAAATCTTTATTGAGAACCACAAAGGAATTAAAAATAAGCTATCGGATGCTATAATGAATTTTAAGAATGAGCTACATAATGAAAAACCTTTTTTTGTTATTGCTAAAGCTTATGACTTTACCGGCTCTATATTACACCACAACAATATTAAAGACCCTATCAGTAGTATAAATTTCATTGGAATTTTAACTATCCAAAATGATAGCTATAATAAAGAATATACACTTGTTGACAAGGTGTGGCTCATTATGAAATCTATTTTTGAGAAGCGGACTTTCACTATTTCTGAGTTTGGATATATTTCTGAAAATCTTGATTTAGATATAAAGAGAGCTTAAATATTCCTAAAATCTTCGCAACCTTACTTCAAAAACATTACAATGTTAAGCCGGGCATTTTTTTGAAATGGGGTTGCACCAAATTCCGCAAAAATGCGTTTCCGACCGCAGAAGGAAATGCATTTTTGCCGCAACATTTTCCAGAAAAAGCTAAAAACCCGCAAGCTTTACTGTTTGCAGGTTTTTAATTAATAATTCTAAATGATGCACTCAATTATTTCTCTAGAGACTATTAATACCTTAAATATCATTCAATCGCTTTCTTAAAAGAAAATACAATCCTCCCAACCTCCTTATCAAAACGAATATATCCCTGGTACTTTTTCCCATTCTTACTAACAAGCCCTCTTATATACGCCGCCTCCCCTGCTTTTAATTTCTCAATCTGCCATCTTCGAAGCTTAACACCTCTATAAGTTGTAGGGACATACCACTCAAAACCATCCCCTTTCAATTTCAGATTAAAGAAAAATTCCAGCCACTGCTTCTCCGCATTAAACTGAACCGTCGCATTAAAAAGCATGTTATGCTTAGACACCATATTTTCAACAAACAACGGTTTTCCAGAGCGAAGAATTTCCTGCTGATCTGCACTTAACGTCACACCACAGATCACCTCCGGAATCCTCACAAATTCCATCCTCAAAGAGAACAATTCATTGGTTAGCTTATCCCTACTAACCAGCGAAGGTACTACTTCACCCGTCACCGGATTCACAAGATCTACCACCCTTCCCATATTGCCTGAGTTCAAAAGATTCAACCGATCCTCCTTTGAAAACCGATGCCCTAAAAACTTCCTCCTGAAATCAATCCTCTTCACCCGATGAACATGAAGCACCACTTCCCCATTGTCATCCAGCCTTAACTGCAACCTTGCATTCTCCCTACCACCTTCACCAGAAAGTATCGGGACCAGCATCGGCGATTTAAAACCTCTCATTAGCGGCTGCAAAGCACCCAACTCCTGTAACATCGACCTGTTAAGACCTATATCAGCCATTGAATTCCAGTCTACATCATCAATCTGATAGCGGTATTGAGCATCATATCCCGTAAAAGATGATTTCTCGTCAGAAGTCATACCTCCCATACCCGCATCATCTCCGAGTTTCTTTTTATTTCTGAAAGTTTCAACCGTTTCAATCGATACCTCGAACCGCTTCAAATCTTCTTTCTCAATGTATGACGAATTATTCAAATACGCCTGTAATCCTAAAGCCGCTTCATAAGCTTCAAACTCCCTCACCTTAAAAAATGAATAGTTATCAGGTTCTTTAAGCCGGTGATAAAAATCGATATAGAACTCCGCAAAAGAATCTGCCGACGCATCAAAACGCATGACTGCATCAATACCATTATTGTCAGGTTTAGTATCTACTAATTCCCCACCTTCACCAACGGCCTGAACCAGTCCAACTTTATTATTACTATGACGCAGTACCAGCAAGGTACTAAGCTCCGATATTCCCGTGTAATTTCCTGTGTTGTTCATAATTATAACTTTTATATTTGAATTCTTAATTCTTCACTATTAACAGCCTTTAGCTCCGTCTACGGTGGAAACCCGCTTCCCCACAGCTATCTTTCAAAAACCTGTATATTGCAGCTTGAAGGAAATTTTGACCTTTCTATTTTTACCTGGTGTATTATTAATTATTAACAAATCGTATCATTTGTTTTTTATTAATGGTATCATCTGGTTAACTGATCTGTAATGAAATCTAATCATATTACTTTATTATCATTTCAGATATACTGCCTGATACCAAGGCTATAATAAGGATCAAAATTTCAATGAACTGCATCTGCATCTTGTGAGGTTTCTTACTTTTCTATGCAGATACACCATTCAGGCAGACACAAGGAAAACTGCAATCAATTCAAAAAAAACAATAAGAAGCTATATTGATGTAAGCCTGAAATCTTTTTGCGGAGGCTCCGGGATCTCCGATCACGGATACCCAAAAAGATTTTTTTCAGCAGGGACAACGGAATAAATTTGCTATAGAAAATCGGACTACCTCACTCGCAAATTGAAAATTGAGATCAGATCATGTTAACATAGAATCATAGAAAGCTAATGATAGCAGAATTTATAGTGTGATAATTTACTTTCAGATCAAAAATAGGATTTTGTAGATTATTTATGAAAAGGTATAATATTATTGGTAGTTTAGAAAATTTTGCTGAAATTAGACAAAAACTATATCCATGAAAATCACTACGTTCAACAAGCTTACTTTTTGTTGGCAACCGTTTATTAAATCATTAATAATAAATCTGAGATTACTGCTAGACAGGCATTTTTTTCAAACTACCTGAATCTTGTACTTCTAAATCATACAACTTCTCTTAACCATTTATACTATAAATTATGAGTAGAGATATTACTATTAATTTGTCTAAGAGTGAAAATGCAAACTATTTTGAGGCAGGTGAAATCCTTCACGTTGCAGAGCTAGACAAAGTACAACGCGATATTGCAACTTTTTTAAAAGATATTGAGGTAAAGCCAAGCGAAAAATATCTACATAGGGCTATTACCATATTAGGATCACGGGGAAGTGGTAAAACATCGTTTCTTTTAAATCTGATTAACTATTACAAAAATAATCCTGATATATCTGTATTAGAAATTATTGATCCTACACTTATTGAAGAGAAAGGACACGTTTTTCTAAATATAATATCAGAGATATCTGAAACAGTCACCGAAAAATTTGCCAGTGATGTTACTAGGAACGTAATTGATGATAAAACAAGAGAAGACTGGGATAAAAAATTAATGAATCTTGCAGGTGGGATTCCTTCCATTGATGGCATTGGGAAAAATGACCATGATAAATGGATGGATGCAGAATTTGTTTTGGAAACAGGATTAGCAGCAGTTTCTGCTGCAAGAAGACTACAAAAGAACTTTATTGAATTCATTGAATTATCTCTTAAAATACTAGATAAAAAAGCCTTTTTAATAACATTTGACGACATCGATGTTGATTCATCAAAAGGCTGGGCAGTTTTGGAATGTGTAAGAAAGTATTTTACAAGCGTTAGGCTGATTATCATTTTGAGCGGTGACATGAATCTATATTCAACAGTGATAAGACAACAAAAATGGGCCAACTTTGGCAAAGAAATTATTAAGTATGAAAGCCTTGAAGATAGAGGTTATAAAGGGTCAATCGACAAGTTTAACAAGATGGTTACTGATCTGGCATCACAGTATATGTTGAAAATTATGCCCCCGCAATATCGAGTAAATCTTACGACCATTTATGAAAAAAAGAGAATAGACTCCTCAACTGAAATAAGTATTGTTTTATCACAAAGAAAAAAGATTTCTATAGAAAATGTTTATAAAACGATTTTGCTAAGATTTGGAATAACAAACCCTACTCAGGCAGAGGTCTTCAGAACCTTTTTACTATCTCTTCCGCTAAGATCTCAAATACAATTTCTGAAGACGAATGAATCAATAATTAAAGCACTTGAAAAAAATGATAAGTTTATCAGCGAAAATAATACTGACATCATTGATATTTTTATTTCTGAACTTCATGAAAAAAATGTGGACACATATACTGTAAAATATTCATCGAAATACATAAACAGTATTATTCTGAATTTACTGCTATCTACTAAATCTCTAAATGATGTTTATCAGTTACAGCCAATTACTACAGATTCTACATTGAATTCTAGTGTATTTGCTTTAAATTTAATATTATCATCTGCTCTTAACAAGGGGAATTCTGGCAAATACCTTGTTTTTGATTACATGTTAAAGATTGCATTTCCCAGAAATATATTAAATTTCATTCCTTATTCCAGCAGTTCAACTATTGATAACGCAGGACTGTCTATAGAAAACTTCAGTTTAAATACGGGGATTTTTGCTGATCGAGTTTTAAGGGATATGATGGGCGACATGCAAAGTCAAATTTTTGGCGTTATCAATGCTGCCACAGGTCAAAACTCTAACTTCTATATAAAGCTGCTAGGCCTCAAAGAAAGAGCAAGAAGACCTTTGAATGACAGGCTAGACACTGTCTTTTCAGTTCAAAATGGTTCCACTTTTTTGGATAGAGCTTTAGGTTATATTCCAAGCTTTATTATAACTCATTCTTACAGACAGGGTACTCAAGTGTGCTACTCAATCTATAGTCTATTAGCTACAGTAGGTGAGCTTTTAAAACGAGATGAACTTGTTGCCGGAGGACAGAATGTCGACACCAGAAAAAAAGAACTTGAATCTGCGTTGCTTAATCTTTCTCAAATAAGAGCATATTCTGCATATAACTCTGATAGTAGAGAAAGTTCTTTACAGGAAAATAATGAAACGGAAAACGAAGATATTACAATTGAAGAAAATAATTTTGATGAATACGACAATTTTAACACATGGAACACATTTTTAGATTCGATGTTGGAATGGTTTTCATCTCAAAATAACTGTCAACCTATATCAGTGCATGTTTTAGGTAAAATTTTTACCAGATTTTATTATGCATTGCAAAATATTGATAAAAGTATAAATAAGAAAACAAAACTAGGAGACTTGATCAACTATCAGATAATTGCATTTTTCAATGCAGTAATTATTGAAGACACACTAGAACAATTACAAAACTCTCCAAAACTTAACTTAGACAATACTAACCTATCAAATCGTAACTTTATTAATAACTTAAAAAAACTTAGTCAAACCCGCCTAATCGAAGAAAGAAAAAAACTAACGCTCTCCGATTGGATTTTATCGTGTCCATTATTGATATCGTACTTAAATCCTAACGACCAAAAACTTAAAGATTCGTTAAGCAGATACTTAAGCTCGGAGATAGCCAATAACATTACAAAATATTCTGTGTATAATATGCTTAATAAAGTTAGTCTTCTAAATTCCAATAATGATACTTCTTCCGGAATAAGACGAATAACAAATCACAGCACAATTAAAATATATAATGATAAGACATATTACCATGACTTAGTAAACCAATTAAAGGGTAAGTACTCTCGTGAATTGTTTCAAAATAGTGATAAGGCAACAACAACTTTAAATAACCAAATAATCAGGGAAAAATTGCCTAAAATCTTTGGAGGGAAAAATAGTTCCACAAAAATCAGGGAGTTTAGAAACTTCTTAGAGAAAAATCCTCATTTATGGCCGTAGACGTTTTTAAGTATTTGCTTTCCGATCAGGAATCGCTTATGCATTATCAGCAAAAAAAAGATGTTGATTTTGATGATATAAAGAGAAGACTGTTTTTAATCCATAGAAGTCAAAATAACATACTTCCCGACCACATTATCAGGACATCTCATCAACAAGCCTTTACAGATATAAGAAATTTAAGGGATATATTCCTAAAAGGAGTCTTAAGATTAGCAACAGAAAATCTTGAAATTAGAAATAAAATAATTAATATAAAGCCCAACAGAGAAAATATTTGGCAAGAAGTAATTACTTTTATACCTCCGTTATTTCTTCAAGCTTTGTTGATACATAGAGAATATGATAATAAAGATACAGAAACCTCTGATGCACAATTTTATGTCTCAAATATAATTCCTAACACTAAGTTTACATCGATACCTAGCACAGGCAATAAGTCTTTACAAAATTTTTTAGCTAGTGTAGGAGGGTTACACGATTTACACATGCACTTAAATGGTTCTATTGAGACAGATCAGGTATGGCAAGATTATTTATATAATCCAATAGCTTTGTATAAGGATCTGTCCGAAAGCTATAAAATTCCAAAAGTTAGGGAACAATTGGAACAAGAATCAACGCTGTTTGAACCATTATCTTTTGTAAGACTGCTTCGCGAGGCACAAAAGATGAGATCACTATTTTATTTGTATGTCTTTAACGAAACCGATTTGCTTAAATACAATCTATCATCCGGTCTCGACAACATCAGTGCCAGTTCAAAACATCCATTTCTACGAAAAATAACTACAGAGAGAAACTATCCCTACTTGATGTCTGTCGAAACTTATATGTATATCAGTGTTTTGGATAAATTGAACAAAAAAGAAAATAATTATATATTACAAAAACTTCATTACTATCTGCTTATTTTGGGATTAACAAACCGCCTTCTAGTGCAGCAGACCCATCAAAATGGCTTTGAGCAATTCCAGAAAAACACACTTAATGCAATGCGGGAAAATAGTGAGAAAACATTCAAAAGAAGATTTCTTCAAATGAATGGAAATGATTCTAAAAACTTAAATTTTTTAGAGGGTAGATTTTCACCCAAAGCCACAATTCCAGATTTAAAAAATCAGGTTGATAATATATACACTGGCTGGAAATATATGCATGATTTCTTAAAGATTGACGGCACTCAAACAGATTTAAAACTTATTGCACACTTTATAAAAAAGCCGGATACAAAGCCCAACTCTCAAATAAGACATAAGAAATTACGGATAGAGATTATTAGAAAAGCGAAAAACTTAATAGCACTTTTAAAGATCGCTCCAAAATATAAAGAGATGATATGTGGAATTGACGCCGCGTCCAATGAACTTGATGCCCCTCCTGAAGTTTTTGCTTTAACATATCGATTTATACGCAATCATGGAATATCCCACTTTACATACCACGCGGGAGAGGATTTTTTTCATATCATTGACGGGTTAAGAGCTATCTACGAGGCTATTGAGTTCTGCGGTTTAAAAACGAATGATCGCATTGGTCATGCTGTTGCAACTGGAATCGATGCAGAGCTATGGATTAAAATAATAGGACAAAAAATGCAAATATCACAAGGGATTTATCTCGACAATTTAACTTTTGTGTACCATTTATTAAACAAAGAAAGGAAATTAGAAAATAAGAACAAATTAATTACAAAGATTAAATCTGAAATCGTAAAAACATTTGAATCGATTTACAATAAGTCGTGTTCGATTGGTGATATAGTCAATGCATGGCTACTTAGAAAATTCTGTCCCCAACATATGTTTAATGATATAAACTACCTCAAATTAAACGGTGTATATGATAAACAGGAAATTGAATTTATTCGTGCTAACAATTACCATAATACCATTAATAAAAAAGATATAGAACTTTATAAAATGTATCATAATAAAAATTTTAGCGCAGCATATAACACCATCATAGAAATTGATACAGCCGAATTAATTGATCTAAAAACGATCAAGCATCTACAAATTGTGGTTTTAGAATTTATGTCTGCAAAAGAAATTGCTATAGAAACACTTCCTACAAGCAACGTACGGATTGGATTTCATAAAGACTTTTCAACCTATCATATCAAAAACTGGCTAAAATTAGAAAAAGAAGAAGGGGTTAAAATTCCCAAGATAGTTGTCGGCAGTGACGACACCGGAATCTTTGCTACTAATATATTTAATGAATATGCAAATATTTATTGCTCATTAATTGATGAAGGTAAAACGACTAATGAAATTATCTCAATATTAAACCAATTAAATCAAAATTCAAAACAGTTAAAATTTTCATGAATGACACAACATTTTGTTCATGGAAAATACGCTAGAAATTACTGATAACATACAAAGCAGACATTATAAGCTTATTGAAAATCAGTGCATGTGATTTTCTGAAGTATTAATTAATTTTACAATATATAGCTCGATAAATGACATATCTTCAACAAGAATTTACTATTCATCCTGTAGGGCAAGGACTATTTTATAGTGGGAAAATTTCGTATCAAAACAAAGTCAAATTTCGAATGGTTTTCGATTGCGGCAGTTTAACTGCTGATGCTTGCAAAGAAGAAATAGAAATTTACCGAGATAGCGATTTTTTAGGAGAAAAGATAATTGACCTTTTGGTAATATCTCATTTTGATGCCGATCACGTTAACAAGATTGGAATCCTGCTGAGAGGAGATATTAAGATAAAAAAATTGGTGATGCCGTTTCTAACTTTTAAAGAACGTTTATTTTTGGTACTTCACTATTTTAGTGATAAAACTTTTGACCCTGATGATGATTTTTTTTTACAATTTGCAATAGACCCCCTTGCCACCATTGATCAAAACCTTGGTGACGGATCAGAGCTTATTCTTGTAGAACCAGATCCAAACGGACCAATTGGTAGCGATCAAAATACCATCGGGGAGCTTTCAGAATCAATAAGTATAGGCCTAGAAAAGAGGTTTGAATTCGATTTTAAAGGAAAGAAGGCGATTCAGCCCAACGAAGATCCAGCTATCATTGGCTCAAAAATAAAGAGTTTTAAAGTTTTTGACTCGGAGAAAGGTATGGTCTACGCTGAAAATTTAAAGCTAATGGAATTCATTTTTTATCGACGTAAAGTAACAGCTAACGAAAATGATTTATACGATGAGATTTCAAGGTTATTTTATGAAAAATTTGATATAGACACAAAATTACCAAAACAGGAAGTGTTTAAAGCAACTACTGAAGTGATTAAAAAGATCACATCAGGAACTGTCATTAAAGAAATATTTCGCGAAGCAAAAAAGAAGATTAATGTAAAAGGTGTAAATATAGAAGATCTGAACACAACTGCTCTTTCCTTACTTCATAGAAACCTGCCCGATATCTTGAAGTTAGGCCAATCTCCGTATAGAAATTCAGAATCTATATTTTTAGACATGGATGCAAAAGTCTATACAATTCATAAATTCGTGGACTCAAGACTGGAAACTCCATTGTTGGCAAATCATCATGGGACTTTTAATGTTCAATTGAGAAAATATTCGCTCATTTTTCCCAATGTGCTACTGACCTCTGATAGTTTTCTGTTAAAGGAAAAAGATATTGATCCATTTATAAGGCATTATGAAAACTATTGGAATAAATTCTGGCTTTTCCAAATTCCTCATCATGGATCTGAAAAAAACAGTGACGGTATACTACACTCACACCTCAGATCAATAGATCACTGCTTTATTAATTATGGGCTTGGCAATAGAGATAATCATCCCTCATCCACTGTAATTCATAATTTAATTGCAACTGGAAATTCCCAAAAGATTATACCTGTCAATCAAACTCTAGGTTTGCGGTTTCAATTCTTATTGCGAAATTAGTATAATGCTATCTAAATAATAGTTTTCCAAGGAAAATACAATATAAAAAGGTTATAAATGGATACTAGACCAAGAGAAATGTTAGGCGAACATTACATCAAGTCGCGGCTGTTAAAATATGATTTCGAAATACATTCTGAATTATCATACGATAAAGGCGGAGCCGATTTTATGGTGACAAAAAAAATAGATAGAACCAAACTCAATTATATCATTATACAGAGTAAATCAAGAGAAATAAAAAAGAGCACTAGTGTAAAAATCCCAAAACAATATGTAAATAAAAACTTTGTACTCTTTGTGTACTTAATTAACCCTAAAAAAGAAGAAAATCTTTTTTGTTTTTTTCACGAAGACTATCATATCTTTAAGGATACAGGGTCAGAATATATACTGCATATAAATGAAAATAAAATTAATTTTTTACAAGAGGGGCACACTTTCGATCAAAGTAAAGCTGAAAAAATAAATTCAATATTTAATGAACTTCAAAGAAAAAAATATACCTCAATTATTATTGATGGTTTTTTTCTTGAGGAATCTATAATTAAAACCTATGAGATTTACACAAAAATTTGGAAGCGAGAATTTCAAACACCTTCGCTTGTGTATCTTGCCGAAAAAATCAATTCATACTTCAATAGATTCAGCAACAACTTTAACGATATAGCTTTTTACCTTTATATAAGCAAAGATCAAAATCTGAAGAAACATATTTTATTAGATGATAAATTCAACAATTTTAGTATGAAAGAATCTTTTGCAAAAATTTTTACTACATACACTGATAAATTAATTCCCTTTCACATAATGAATGATTTAGCAAGATTCAAGCAATCAGATAATATAATATTAATTGCAAATGATATTATTTACGAACACTTTTTATCTAATCTTGAAATCGATCCCCAAAGCATCATTGTTGCAAGATTAAAAACGGAGGACCGACCGCATGAAATGTTTGTTAAATATAGGTGGCAGGACATCACCTATCCTATTGGCTTGGCTTTGGGCCTGAAACCTTTCGAATTATAAAGATAATATTCTTAAACAGAGAAGTTTCAATAACGAAATTATTAACAAATTAAGTATACTTTAGTAAAATATACAATCACAGCGAAGCATAATGCGGAAAAACATAACCTGAATACCTTCAGCAATTAGTAAAAAAATAAAAGCAGAACTTATTTCTAAGCTCTGCTTTTCTATAGTTTGAAATATCACACTATTAAATCTACTTCAGGAAATCTTTGTCCTGATATGAAGGATTAGGATATTTATAAAACCCTTCACCACTCAGAACACCTAATTTTCCCTTATCAATATAATCTTGCTTTAACTTTTCAACAGCTTTTATCTTTAAAGGGTCCTTTGTTTCTTCAGCTTCCATTTTGTTGATATTATAAGCAGTGTTAATTCCCACAACATCTAAAATTCCAAACGGGCCTGTAGGAGCTCCGGTAGCTACCATCCATGTCTTATCAATTGTTTCAACATCTGCAACTCCATCCACCCAAAGATTGACCGCTGCACCAAGCAGAGGAACTAACAATGAGTTGACGATATATCCCGGCTGTTCTTTATTAATTGGTAACGCTACCATACCGATAGCTTTGGCAAATCGGATCACAGAATCAAATACTTCCTGCGAAGTTTCAGGATGACGCATTACTTCTCCGGTATTATGCTTCCATATTTCATTGGCAAAATGGAGCGCTACAAATTGAGGAGGTCTTCCTGTAGCTTCAGCAAACTGGCTCGGAAGAAGCGTTGAAGAGTTGGTTGCAAATACTGTTTTTTCCGGAGCCACCTGGGAAAGTTTGTGATAAAAATCCACTTTAATATCAGGATCTTCAGGAACTGCTTCTATCAGAAGGTCTGCATCTTTTACCGCTTCTGCAAGATCAGAAGTATAGCTGAGGTTTTTGAAGGTTGCCTCCAATTGTTCCGGTGTCGCATGTAAATCCTTTTGATAGGCATCACTTAAAGCCGTGAACTTACTTTTGGCTTTTTCCAGTACTTCATCATTGATATCATACACTGTAACTTTAAATCCGTGATAGGCGGTCTGAAAAGCAATTTGATATCCTAATACGCCACTTCCGGCTACTGTTATATTTTTAAAATCCATAAGTTTGGTTTTTGTGTTAAGAATGTTGTTTTAAAAGAAATGATAGGATGCTTTTAAAACAACCTTATAGTTATAATGGTTACTTACCCTTTTATTCCTTTAATCCAATCCTGGAATTTACCCATCTGTTCCATAAAGAGAGATTCATGTTCTTCCTTTTCTTCAGGACGGTCAACCAGTATATGTTCAAAGTAGGTGTTTTTAAGTATTTTTCTCAGGATCCCTTCTCCAAGGAACGGTTTATAATCATTCAATGCCTGGGTAGCCTTTAATAAATGTCTGATGTCATACTGCAACGGATTGATATCCGGAACCTGCTTGTTGAGGTTAAGAAGATGATATACCGCTATTCTGGCTGTTCGTACTGAGCTTTCCATAGTAAAGACAACATCATTATTGGTTTCTACGAACTGCCCAACCAGACCTAAATTGGTACAGCCTTCAGGAACGACTCTAGGACGGTCTCCCTGGGCTCTTGGCATAAACATAGAAGTGATGTAAGGCATAAATGCGGTACGGATGATTGTATTTTCAATAACGTTATCTAATTGGTCTGTTATTCCAAGATGATGGCATAATTCTGCAAGGATCTCATTTCCGGTACATTCCGGCATTGTTTTTTTGATGTAATTTCCTTCTTTATCCATCAATAAAGCATACACCCATACTACAAGAATATCATCAGGCTGGGTTGGGAAATGCGGTTGTCTGTTGCAGGTGAAGCTCATCACCCAATTGGAGTCTGTAATAGTGATGATACCTCCGGTATCCGGTTTTCGAAAAAGTGGAAAGATATTGTCAGTATTACGAACAGACAAGCCTTACTAATCAGACCAGACGATTTTGTTGTAGGAAAAGTGACACCAGAGGAACTATTGGAACAGTTATCTTCTGTATTACACATTGAGAATCATCCTAATTAGTCCTTTTTTTTTATAGGAATAGCATAAATGAGCCGATGCTGAATGAAGAATTTCTGTTACGCACTTTGAGCAAAATTTTTAAATGGACGACAAATATGTTAGCGGTTAGCTACCTTTGAAGATTAACTTAGATCATTCAATTACAAACGCCTTTCGTGGTTTACATAAGTACCATGAACATTTATACCCAAATCGGTTAATACTGAAACTAGAATTCGGAGAATAACCAGATGTACTTTTTGTTTCATCATAATAGCCGTAACTGGAATAAACAGCATGATATGAATTATAAAAAATTACATTATTATAATTAACTAATTCATTAGATGGAATTTGTTTAAACTTTAGCCCCAATAAAGAATAAATGTTGGGAGTATAATAGCCATCCAACATGGAAGATAGTGATTCCTCGTATGATTTAAATTTTTGTTTACTTATTAATTCATTTACTTTTACCATTACTGCAAAACAAGTGTCTGCATAAGACTTAATAGCTATGGCTGCTTCAGATGTAGAATTCAGTTTAAATCCATTCTCCTTTATAGATTGATCTATTTCGCTGTATTTAATATTACATTGAGTACTATTTTTTAACTTTACTTTTAAAACCATGTTCAAGTTATCCCTTTCTGATGTAAATACTTTTCCAAGCCCAAAAGTTCCAATAGAGGCCTTTATTAACGCTATTGATGCACAATTACCACCACCATTAACATTACTCTGCTTAAATGCATTGAAAAGTAAATTATCTTCAGGCAAATGTTGTTGAGCACTTACTGAAAAAAATCTTACTGTTATAAGAGCTAAGGTTAATAATTTTGTTTTCATATTTAAAGTTTTAATTGACATATTTTAAATAATAATGATGTAGTCTCCCACAAAAAAATGTATGTTAGAAAAACTTGCTTGGCATTTTAAATCTACTTGGAGATGGAACGATATTTTCCTTATAGCTAACAAAAAGATTTATAGATTAATTAGGATTTACATTTCAAAGTTTTTCTATATAGTGTAATATCAAAAAAATGTATTTTTAATTAATTTCACACTGAAGTTATAAACACTAATAATTTAGATTTTACAATCTAAACATTATCTTTCACCACTTGTACACTTCCAATACATAAAATATTATAAAAGTTTATATTTACTCTACAAACCGTTCGATTTTAATAACTTTCTCACCTTTACAATAAGGATATGCACAAAGAGGGCTATAATTACAGCTGCCATTAAATTTGAAATCCACTTCTCCGGAAACCAAAATCCCAATAATTTTATTTGTTTTTAAATTAAATACTGGTGAACCTGAATTACCCTGAAAACTATCTAACGATGTATAAAAATAAAACGGATCCTTATTTTCTATAATATTTGCATTTATTGCTAATTTCATAGGTAATCCCAACGGATGTCCCAACATATAGATTTCATCGCTGTCTTTTCTGTTGGCATCAGATTTTTCCCATTCTAAGATACGCCGGTTGAAATTTCTGTCGACCTTAATTTCTACCAAATCAATATCTGTATTTTTATTCGCCACTGACTGCGGATAGTAAATATCATCTTTATTTATAATAATTTCTTCAGCATTACTTTTAGAAACCACGCGAAACCCAAAAACTATTGCGTAGTGTTTTAAAGGTCTTTCTAGCACGTGCAATGCGGTAAGAACTGACTTTTCCGTAAAGATAAAAACAGTTCCTGTACCTACTACTGATTGATGTCCAAAAGGTTCAGAAGCACATAACTGGTATCGGCTTGCCAAACTTTGTGATACATCCAACTCATAAAAATCTTTTGATATTTGTGTAAGCTTTTCAATTTCTACTAACATTCCAACAGACTCAGCATTTTCCAATATCTGTTTTTCCCAATTTTCTTCTTCTCTTAATTGTAAAAGCTCAATTCTACTATCGTATTGTGAAGGACCTGTTAATCTTTTTTGATTATATTTCGGCTTACTATTATCCTTTTCAGTATCAGAAACAATGAGTGAATAAAGTGATAATTCTTTTACTGCTTTAACTAATCCGAATCTTTCTAAAGGACTTTCTATGACTTTATAATTCAACTGATTCAGCTGTTCCTGTGTAAAATTAAATTCAGTTAATTTCTGTTGAACTTCTCTTCTCAAATTTGATTCAATTGTTTTATCTTTAATACTATCTTTTTTATCTTTTTGTCCATATGTATTATTTGAAATAAAACATAGAATCAAAAGAAGTAAATATTTGTTAGTCATTCTCATATCGTGATGAAATAGTCACTAAAGGAATATCGATAGTAAGACCAAGACCAATTCTATAAGACTCAACTGACGTAAAAGACGACGAATCTCCTACAGGAATATTTCTCAGTTTTGGTCCGTATTGTAATCCTACATTAAATGCAAAAGGACTGTTCTTAAAACCTACAGAAACATAAAATCCAGGTGCCAATATATCGGCAAATTCAAAATCCGGCAAAGTTTGTGTATCGTTGTCTTTATCAAGTCGCAGTCGTACCGGAGCCGCAATGTCGATAATAGGAACAAAGAAACCCCATGTAACTTTATTATTGATATTTGACCAAGGCTGAATATACAAACCTACAGGCGCAGTAAGCCCCACAAATCCTACAGCAGATCTTCCATTACTTTTTTCTAAGCCTCCTAATATCCCAGGATATGAATTTATTGAATAGTAAGATTTTGTCTTTTCTTTAAGCGATGAACTTCCTACAGGTAGTACGTAAGATTCTATAGCCTTTTCATAAGCTTCAGGAGAATCCGATATGGCAATATCATTTATAAAATGAATGAGTTTGATTACATTGTTTCGCTCTTTATTTTCCGAATCTGTAAGCGGACTTAATTTAATAAATTGTGAAGGAATCTCAACTGCTTTGGTAATAGCATTTGTGTATCTCTTTTCATCAAGATCCAACATTATATTATTGGCTAAATGAGCTATTTTGAAATAACTGATTAATTTCTGGCTGTAATTTTGAGTACCCGCGTTTGGAACTAATTCCAGTAATTCGTCTCCAGATTTCACTGTTTCTTCAGCAAACGAGATTACATCATTTACCAGACCATACATCTCTTTGTAGGGGACATCTTCATTATTCTTATTTTTTCTTTTGATTTCAAGATATTGGCTATATAATCTTTCTGCATTTTCTGCGACAGGTGTGATCTGTGTTCTAAAATAATTTTGTCCTTTCGAAAAATTTGTATTTGTCTGTACAATAGATGATAGGTCTACAAGAGTATTATTAAAATACTTTTTATTTTGCTGATGTAGAAAACCAAAGTAAAGCTTTATAAAATCTTCACGGCTGCCATAGCTGGCTACAAAATCAGTCGTTATAAATCTGACTTCGCCATCTTTTATAATCGTTAAGCTATAAGCAAGCATTGTAGAAAGTGCCAATGCATCTGCAATTTTTTTTCTCTCACCTCCTTGTTTTGCCAATCGCTGTAAGTTTCTGCTGTTTTCAAGCATTGAAAAATAATCTATCGGACTTTTCATTTTTGAGATCTGATCAATAACTTCCAATCCTTCAAACGCAAAATCAACATCCGGATTATTCTTTATTGCACACATTACTCTAGGAGTATTTTTCAGATTCTGTGCATTTTTAAGTATATTTTTTAAATCCTGTTCTATATACTGCTTTAGATCATCACTGAATTTTAAAATCTGATCGGCTTCAAATGTTTTTAAATAATTTACAGTCACAGGAAGCACAGCCTCAAGCTCATATAGATAATCCTTTTTCTCTTTATTCTCGAGATATTTTTGAATATTCTCAACAGCATTTAAAGTCAATTCTTCTTTTATTCGCTTTGCTAAAAACCGGCTCAAACCATCTATACCATCAATAAGTAAATCACCACCGATAAAAGGAACTGACTTCTGCATAGACTGCATGTAGTTGTTTTGTGCCAAAACATCTGTTTGTTGATCTCTTAAGGCAATATATTTTTTTTCAAATTTTTCAACTACTGAAAACAAAAATTCATTTTTCTTTAAACTATCATTTTTCTTTAATAATACTAATTGATCAATATCATTTTCAGCAACCGCATCATAATACTGCGCTTTTTTATTTGTAAGTTTAGAAATATCTGGTTCTTTGTTATCCGCGATTTGTTTATTATAATCTTGTTGCAATTGCAGAAATTCTAATCTTAATGTAGTAATAGATTCGTTTTTTTTACCCGAATTTTTATTATTCTTATCATCCATCAGGTCTATAGCATAAGTCTTAAAAATCGCAATCACTCTACTACGATCAGCAGCAATATCTTCCATTAAGGTTTCAGGATTTCCTGCACTATAATTTTTGAAAAGGTAGTCTGTAAGCGTTGCTGCGTCACCGGCAACTGGAGCAGATCTTTGAGCAGATAAACTAAAAGAGATAAGAAGAAAAAATAATAAGTAAGTTTTAAGAAGGACCTTTTCTCGCTTAACAAATGATTCTTTGTATGAAAAAAATATGATTCCGAAATGTAACCACATTTGTTTAAGCACATACTTAAAGAATACAGTAAGTAAACCCATTCTCATAATTCGGTTAGCCATGGTATAAAGTTTTCACTAAGATAAGTTTTATTCGCTATCAAAGCAATATTTTTTTTCACACAACAATCTATATTTCAAAAACATACAAATTATTAAAAACATTAGAACGTAAAGTACTACAAAAATTATTAACCGCTTATAACCTTCAAAATATTATCTATATCTACTAATAAATGGTTTGGATAGAGTCCTGTCGAGGTCACCAAAAGCCAAACGGCGCCAACTGAAGACAGCTGGCGCTATTTTTATTATTATCAATAATTAAATTTGTAATTATTAAAAAAAATTATATCTAAATAATTTGGATCAGGTGCAAAAGTTGGGGCTAGGCAAAAATAAATGACAAGTTTAAATTAATATTTAATTTAATGCACTTTTATAACAGCCTAAAATAAATTCGGTATAATACAACTGTGCATCCAGTGCCTGAGCTTTATTATGAAGTTCTATACGTTTGGAAAGTACAATTTCTCCTTTGTAACTGAATGAACAGAATGAATACACTTTAAATCCCGAATTTCTTCCAGATGCAGCATATCCCGTAGATGCAATTCCCCAATCTGTTCCAAATGATTCAGCTGTCTTTACAGCCATTGTATCAGCCATTTTTGTGGTTTCAAAACCATTTCTCTGAACTTCAATTTTATTGATACCTAAGAATTTAGCTTTTTCAGGCAAAGTAAAGGTTGTTATTTCTCCTTTGTAAAACAGCCTTTCATTAGGCATCTGGGAAAAAGCCAGCTGTATTAATCCTGAGGTTACGCTTTCTGCTATAGAAACTGTTTCATTCATTGTAATGAGTGAAGTACTTATATAATCAAGTAAACTTGCTGAAATTTCATGGGGTCTATTATGTATGTTGATCAAAAAAATTTTTATGCTGCTGAAATCAATATTCAGATGACGTCATAATCATTCATGGTTGTAACAAAATAATGCTCAATCATTTCTCTGGCATTTTCGCACATTGACAAAAGATCTTCTATGGCCATATCTTCAAAAATAAAATCATCATGAACTTCAATAATGAACTCAGTCACTTTTTCGGTGTTCATCAGATCATAGACCATTAAATCATTTAAATTATCTAATCTACATTCTTCCTTAAAAAAAGGAGGTTTCCGGGTAATGGAATTCTTAAACTGAAAAAGGTGTATTGTTTTCATGACTCTTGATGTTAAAGTGATAATAAGAAAGTCTGTTTTGTATTTAAACATGTTGTTTACTCATAAATGTTCAAACAGTTTTTATGGACTAAGTTGATGAAATTCATTATATATCATCACATCAACATGGATAAAAAGGACAGAAACCATAGGTTCCTATCCTAAATTAATTAAAACCTTCTGAAAACAGATCTACTATTTTATTGGGATTTTAATATGCTCATTATCAAAGTTGAGAACCATTAAGTCTATTAATTTTATCATGGTGTATGTTGGCTTTTCCAGTATTTTTTACTACTACGATGTTTTCAAATACTGGAGAACAGCATTTTGTCTGATGCATACTTTCAACTGTTCACTCTATTTTCCAGTCTAAAAATTGCACTATTTATGGTGATATAAACTTTATGGATTTGGTGAATTCCTGATTATTATACTACAAAGATGGCCGTTTCAGTATATATTAAGCTATATATATCCAAAATAATCTTACATATATCACACATTTATAAGTCTTCTAAATTTCCAAGACGTCTTTGTTTTAACTGCTTATAAAATGAGGGGGAAAGTCCTGTGATTTTTTTAAACTGATTAGAGAGATGGGCCACACTGCTATAATTGAGTTTATAAGAGATTTCGGTAAGATTAAGTTCATCATACAAGAGTAATTCTTTTACTTTTTCTACTTTATTAATAATGATAAAATGCTGGAGTGTCATTCCTTTCACTTCTGAAAAGGTATTAGCCAGATAGGTATAATCATATCCTAATTTTTCACTTACATAATCTGAGAAATTTTCTTTTGGGAGTTCATCTGAATAATGAATCATTTCTATGACTACATTTTTTATTTTTTCTATCAGGATACTTTTTTTATCATCTAATACTTCAAGTCCTGTTTTAAGCAAATTTTCTTTCAGAATTTGTCTTAGTTCAACACTGATATCATCCAATAATTCTACTGTCCCTAAATCAACGACAGCATTTTTAATACCCAATCTTTCCAATTCCTGATGGACAACCATTTTGCAGCGCAAACTTACCATATATTTTACATACAACTTCATCTCCCTTACTATTTACATCTGTCAATTATTTCATTAACAGTCATTTATCCAAAGTTAGTCTATTAAACCGGAAATATCTATGATTTATACAACAAATTAAAAGACAATTGCAAAGCTTTCCTTTTTTAATGATTGAAATTTACAGGTAACAAAAAATATTTCACAATGTCAAAAGAAAAAGACGGAAAAAAGAAATCAGATAAAACTCCACCCGCAAAATCCGTAAAAGAGAAACGGGAAGAAAAAATGAATAAACGAAGAGACAGGGAAAACGAAGCCCAAAATACCAGCAACTAAATGGTATCCCTGAAAAAAGACGGAATTATACTCAGAAAAACGACATTAGACTTTGAGAGTGAAGGTGTTTTAAACCCCGCAGTTATTAAGGATAACGGAAAAATACATTTATTGTACAGGGCTGTTGCCAGGAATAACTTCTCGAGTATCGGGTACTGTATACTCTCAGATTATAAGACTCCTGAAATACGACTCAGCAATCCGGTAATTATCCCTGAATTTGAATACGAAAAACATGGTGTTGAAGATCCAAGAATTGTCAAAATCGATCACTTATTTTACCTTACTTATACCAGTTATGACGGGGTTAATGCATTAGGTGCACTTGCCGTATCTAAGGATCTAATATAATGGCAAAAGCTAGGAATCATTGTGCCAAAAATTCCATACAAAAAGTTTAAGCTTTTAGCAGAATCTCAAGGTGAAATAGGAGAAAAGTACAGACGTTTCAACAAACTCCCGCATACTCATATAAAGGATAAAGAGGTCTTCCTTTGGGATAAAAATGTGATATTTTTTCCAAGAAGAATTAATGGTAAGCTTTATTTTCTACATCGCATAAGGCCTGATATCCAAATTGTAAGGATAGAAAATATTGAAGACCTGAATCCTGATTTCTGGAAAGACTACTTCCTTCATTTTAAAGAACATATTGTATTATCTCCCAAATATGAGCATGAAGTAAGCTATATTGGCGGTGGATGCCCCCCTATAGAAACTGAACATGGATGGCTTTTAATCTACCATGGTGTACATGACACCATTGAAGGATATGTTTACAGCGCATGTGCTGCTTTACTAGACCTTGATACTCCTGAAAAAGAAATTTCAAGACTTCCCTATCCTCTTTTCAAGCCCGATGAAGAATGGGAACAGAAGGGAGAAGTGAACAATGTCTGCTTCCCTACCGGAGCCATCGTAGAAGGAGATACACTCCATATTTACTATGGCGCTGCAGACAAAAGAATAGCTATTGTTTCTTTAAGCATCCCTGAATTAATAAAGGAGTTACTACAGTACACATCATAATTGACCATTTTATACAGAATGTCAGATTTAAAATAAATATCAATATGAATAAAAATATAAAATCAGACGTGGAGGAAAAGACAAAAAGACAACCTTTACAAAGTAATAAAAACACAATTTATATACCTGAAATTATCTTTATAAGCACTTTTCCTCCAAAGGTATGCGGTATTGCAATATACTGTCAGGACTTGATACAATCCCTTATATTAAAATTTAGAGAATCATATAGCATCAGCATCTGCCCAATGGAAACTGAGGATGAGCATTATCAATATGAAGATGATCCAGAATATCGCTTAAATACATCCGATGCCGTGTCTTATCTGGAGCTGGCTGATAAAATCAATAAGAATAACAATATTCAACTGTTTATGCTCCAGCATGAATTTGGATTTTTCAACGAAACCCCCAATGGATTACTGCTTTTTCTTCAAAATACAGAAAAAGATATCATCATTACTTTTCACACCGTTCTTCCGAAGCCGGATCGGGAATTAAAAGAAAAGGTAAAAGAAATCAGCAGTTTTGTAAAATCTATTATTGTAATGACCAGTATTTCTGCGGATATACTGAACAATGATTATGATATACCACCTGATAAAATTAAAGTGATACCCCACGGCACCCATTTACTGCCATTTATCGATAAAATTTCACTGAAAACGAAATACGGATTTAAAGATAAAAAAGTTCTTTCAACCTTTGGTTTACTGGGTTCGGGGAAAAATATTGAAACCACCTTAGAAGCTCTGCCTGAAATCATTTCCAAAAACCCGGATGTAATGTTTCTGATTATTGGAAAAACGCATCCCGGCATCATTAAATATGAAGGTGAGAAATATCGTGATTTTTTGGAAGATACTGTTAAGAGGCTTCATTTGGAAAATCATACTTATTTTATCAATCAATACCTGCCTCTAGATAAGCTGTTGGATTATCTTCAGCTTACCAATATTTATCTTTTCACTTCAAAAGACAGAAATCAGGCAGTAAGCGGTACTTTTTCGTATGCCATCAGCTGCGGATGTCCAATTATTTCCACACCTATTCCCCACGCTTTGGAAGTACTGAATGAAGACCTGGGAATCATTATTGATTTTGAAGCTCCTAAACAGCTTGCTGCTGCCGTGAATACATTATTGAAAAATGAAACCGCACAGGAAAAATTACGATCAAATAGTTTAGAAAAAATGGCTCCCACAGCATGGGAGAATTCTTCTATTTCGCACGCCCTATTATTTCAACAATACAGCAAAGATAAAATGACATTACATTATACATTCCCCAACATTAATCTAAGCCATGTCAAAAATATGACGACGGATTTTGGGATGATTCAATTTTCTAAAATCAACAAACCTGATATCAATTCCGGGTATACTTTACACGATAATGCCCGGGCTATGATTGTAGCCTGCAGACATTATGAGCTGAGCAGAGATGAATCTGACCTAGACTTAATCTCCACTTATCTAAAATTTATTAAGTTTTGTCAACAACCGGATGGTAGTTTTCTTAACTATGTGAATCAAAACAAGGAATTTGCTCAGCAGAATTATGAAACAAATCTTGAAGATTCCAATGGAAGGGCTATCTGGGCACTGGGCAATCTTCTATCCATAAAAGCTATTTTACCGCAGCAGCTTTCTGATGAAGCGGAATCAATTATCGAAAAAAGTCTTCCGTCTATTGATAAAATACACTCTACCCGTGCAATGGCTTTTATCATCAAGGGATTGTATTATCAAAACGCTGAAGACAACATTCCATTATTGAAAAAGCTGGCCAATCGGCTGGTTAAAATGTATCAGCACGAAAAACATAGAGACTGGCATTGGTTTGAAAGCTATCTTACCTATGGAAACAGTGTAATCCCTGAAGCTTTATTGTGTGCATGGATTACGACCCAAGACGAAATGTATAAGCAGGTTGCCAATGAATCATTCAAGTTTCTGCTTTCTAAAATATTTATTAAGGGAGGAATCAAAGTAATATCCAATAAAGGATGGTTGCACAAAGAAACGATTAAAAGTACTGAATCAATTGGTGGTGAGCAGCCTATTGATGTTGCGTACACCATACTGGCCTTATCTACATTCTACAAGGTTTTAAAGGATGAAAAATATTTGCAGATGATGAGAAATGCTTTTAGCTGGTTTTTAGGAAAAAATCATTTACATCAGATTATTTACAACCCTGCAACGGGTGGATGTTATGATGGCCTTGAAGAAAAAAATGTTAATCTCAATCAGGGAGCGGAATCAACGGTAAGCTATCTCATGGCAAGGCTCTGTTTCCCAAAATAACAACCTTCAATTACCATCATAATGATTAAGGCATCATAGCTTATGGCACGATTGTAATAAAAAGATAAATTAAAAAAATAGCGATCAATACAATTCCCTGCATGATATTAGTTCTTCCTGTTGCCAGTGAAACAGTAATAATAAAAAGCGACAGTCCTAAAAGTATTGTTGATTTGATATCTATCCCCAATGTCATTCTTATACCGGTTATTACAGATATAATGGCAATCGCAGGAATACTTAGTCCGATACTCGCCAAAGCTGAACCAAAAGCCAAATTTAATGAGGTTTGGATCTGATCACTTTTTGCAGCTCTGAATGCAGCCAGACCTTCCGGAAGCAGAACAATACCAGCAATAATGATACCTACAAGAGATTTGGGGGCACCCACAGAAACAACTATATGTTCAACATCCTTTGAAAGAAGTTTTGCCAGCAAAACGACTATTCCCAGGGATAAAATTAACAATATACAATTGATATACAATTGTTTTGTGGAAATTATTTTACTATTGCTTTCTACAGGCAGATTCTTGGATAATTTGTTTTGTGGAGAAATGAAAAAGCTTCGATGTCTAAAAGTTTGGATCATGGTAAATCCAAGATAAAGCCCTAAAGAAATCAAGGCGATAAAAAGCAGTTGGAGTGACGTGTATTCGCCTCCGAGGTGACTTACCGTATAATTGGGCAGAATAAGCACAAAAATAATAACAGAGGTCAGTGTAATCAGTGCCGTACTTACTCCCTGTAAGGTAAAGCTCTGCTCTCTATATCGCAAGGATCCTATCACAATACAGCTTCCAATGATTCCCGTAAGGATTATCATCACTGCAGCAAAAACCGTATCTCTGGCAAGAGTAATGGTTTCTAAACCTTTTGCTCCCATCATAATGGAAATAATAAGTCCTACTTCTATGACTGTAATGGCAAATGCCAAAAGCAAAGTTCCAAATGGTTCCCCCAAACGATGCGCAATAACTTCGGAATGGTACACCGCAGCTAAAACACTTCCTATTAAAAATAAAGTAAGAATCACAGAGTAATACCCTGAAGAAAAAACAGAATTTCCAACATAAGAGAACCATGCCAGGATAGGAATCAAAAATGTCCACATCCTTAAATATTTTTTTATATACATAAAAACATTAATAATTTTTTTACCATTGAATTCTCTTTTGGAGAGAATCAGCAGATTTATACTCTCCTTTTCAAAAACAGTTTTATAAATGATTTGAAGCGGAACAGAGAGGTATGCCGGAAGTATTAAATAATGAAAGAAAAGAAGTGAATACGCTGGTTCTTTAGAGTCCAGATTGTCAGTTCAATGCAATTATTCAGCAAGATACGAATAATCAATCACCTATTTGGAATTATTGAGCAGTATTTTAAGTTTGTAATCATTTCCTAGACTTAACCACCTCCATTACTTCATAAGGAGTCATCAAACACTGCTTTTATGATCAACCACATTTCAGATGTTCAAAATAAGCTGGAATTTTATAAAAGTGTGATATGTGCAACATAAAAGAAACAATCTGTAATACAATAGATTAATAAATGCCCAACTTTGTATTGTAGCAATGAAGTTACAATAAAACCTACTTTATGGACACAAACCACAACAAAGGCGACAAATTTTTCAAAACTCCTGGAGACTGGATTGAACAGTCAAAACAATTAAAGGAAAAATTTTCAATATTAACGGACCACGACCTGAAGCTTGAAGAAGGTAAAGAAAAGGAAATGCTGGAAAGAATCGGAAACAGATTAAGAAAAAATCGTGAAGAAGTTCTCAATATTATCAAAGAAATCAATCTTTCATAAATTGTTTTCAAGGACAGTTAAAGCCAATGAAAAGATATATTTATCAAACGCTTTCACTGGAAAAAGGGATGGAATATGAGACAGTTCTGTCCCTTTTATTTACAATACTATCTGCTCTTTTTATGTTTAAACCCACAGTGATGAATCATAGAGAACTTGAAAAATCGAAAGTATATATTACAGGCCAGATTGTAGATTACATTCCAAATTCTGTAGTCAGTAAAAATATACTTGAAAAACTGACCGGTAATATCAGTGTTTTATCTTTTGATGACAAAGTAGGGTTATCTGAAAAGATATCTCCTTTCGATACTGTTGCACAGATCATTGAAGGTAAAGCTGAAATCATTATAGACGGAGCTTCTTACTTTACGGAAGAAGGTGAATGCATTATCGTTCCTGCCCATAAACGTCATTCAATAAAAGGAAACAAGCGCTTTAAGATGATAGTAACAATAATAAAAAGCGGCTATGAATAATCTAAACACTATATTTATTTTAACGAAAAAGATATTTAAAAAGACTGTTGAAATCCAAAAAGAATTTTCTGAACTGTATGAACTTCTAGATGAAACTCCATTATTTTTTTCTTTCTCAGAAAAAAATATTACGATAAAAGATTAAAGACAATATCTTGTTTCCTTATCATACAACAAAAATCCTTTGAAAAAGGAACTATGAAGAAAAATGATCTACAATAAAATTCTAATGAAAAAGTTAATCAAGCATCCAAAGAACAAACTGGAACTCAGAAATAAAAAAAATATTTCAAGAAGAGCCTATTATTCCCAGTTTACCTCTCTGTTCTATCTGCGAAATACCAACATCACCTTAGAAAGAGACGCTAAAGAAATTCTTAGAATGTTAAAAGAATTACAGCAGCTTATTAACAAATCAAGATTGATATTTAGCACATATTGCAGTTTAAGCCAGCATAACCTGTGGCAGTCTGTTTTAGAAGACCTGAGTGAGAACATAAAGAATATTAGAATCCAGTTTGAATATATACTGGGAAATATTATTAAAAAAAATAAAATCAATTCAGTCATATTCTGGCAGCAAAACAAATTCTACACAGATGAAATGGAAGTAATCCATAAAAAACTTATTCTGTTGACTATTCAGGTTTTACCGGAAGAAGAAAGATTATCTTGGAAGGTAAATATTGATAATTTTTACAATGAAATTTTTTCTTTACTTACTCCACTTATCGGGATGTGCAGGCTTGAATTAGACTTTATAGAAAAATATTCACCTAAAACCTTTAACCAAAATGTTATGGATATTATTAAAGATATTTCAGAAAATTACACATTACAGGAAGCAAAGGAATATGAACACGAATACATAAAAATATTAACTAACTACAGTCATGAATTATGTAGGAAAAATAACTTTTGGGGCAGCTTATTGTATATCCTTTCAGGCGGCTTGTACCCATTACCATCAGAACGTACTTTAACTAAAAAAAGGATCTACAGAAAAATAAAAGATAAACTTTCTTGACAAAGCATCAACCTAAATTTTCCATCCTATTAAATAGTTTATAATGAAAACAATACATCTCTTTCGGTTTAACGATTCTATTTTCCGTAAAATTCCTTTCTTCAAAGAAGAAAATAGGCTGAAAACCGATGTAACAGAAATTGATTTAATGAATATTGAAATAGTAACTGAATATATTGTGAAAACGCATGATGACTTTAGTTTCGACAACACATCAGTAAATGATCTTTTATCGATGTGCAAGAAAGCTCAAAAAATAATTGAACATTACTTTGTTTTGGGAGTGAATGATTATGATGTTATTTGACAATTACTAATCAAACCCTATTCAGATAAGGAAATAAATGGAATTAATCCAATATACTATCATTACTATTATTTTTTTGGTAGTGTCTCATTAACTATTTAAGTTAAAAAGTTATTCTGGAAAATTTTGAGTCCCTTAGAGCTCAAAAAATTTTACGGAAATAATTTTTTATTATTTTTTAACCATTACATAGTTATGATAGACAAAGAAGACTTATTAAACGATAAGGATTTCTATAGATCCTTTTTAAATTTCCTACCAAATGTTTCGAGATCTCTTCGTTTATGGGTACAAGAACGAACAGCCAAATAGACAGTTATTATTCCAACAGTAATTTCTACATGTGTTGAAAACTTAATTGCATTAAACAAAAGTCTAATAGAATTTGTATGATAAATTGGGGAGACATAATTCATTTTTAATTTTGCTTAATCGAACCAAATCATCAATAAAATTGTTTGAAGATACGCTCGTCTTGGTCACCAAGAGCCAAATGGCGCCAGCTGTCTTCAGCTGGCGCCATTTTTTATTTAAAAATTATATACATTAAAGTATATAATTGCTTTATTTATTGCCGTTAAGTAAACCTGCTATTTTCTTGCTGATTTCAACTGCTACAGGACGATGGCCTGCTTCCAGAGCCACGACTGCTATAGAAGCATTCAACTGAGGAATATAAACGGCATCTGTTCCCAATCCGCCTCCGTGATTGTACGCTAAAAACCCTGCATACTTAACTTTGCGGATACCAAGACAATAATTGATTTCCAAATTTGGCGGTACATCGGTTGTCATCTGAGCGAGAACATTTTTGTTTTTTATAATCTTACCACCAAAAAGTTGTTGAAAAAAAATAGCCATTTCTTTCACATTGGTTACGATTCCACCTCCGCCATACAAATCCCAAGAAGGATCAAGATTATAGGTATCCCATCCAAATTGATCCCAATATTGATGAGTCTGTGGAGCTGTATTTTCAAGTGCATTTTCAAATTTTGCAAACCGGGTAACTTTCAAACCTTGCTTTTTGTAGCCCAGCAGTTTTCTCATCGTTTTGTAATACGGCTGGTGTGTCACACTCTCTATAACTTCAGTAAGTAATACAAAGTTGATATCAGCATAGTGAAAACCTTCGCCAGGATTTGACAGTGGTTTACCTAGTCCAGCTGCTCTTATGATCTGCTCCTCCCGTGTCCACGCATGTTGCGGATGTTCTCCGATAAATTTAAAATATCCTTCATCCACATAGTCTCTTATACCTGATGTATGGGATAAAAGATGTTTTAAGGTGATGCTGTTTGTATTGTAGCCAGCATTTGATAATACCTGATCAGATTTTGAAGTAAGATATTTTTTTAGCGGTTGATTGATATCCAATCTTCCTTTTTCAGCCAATCGCAAGATGGTGGCCGCAACATAAGGTTTGGTTGTACTCGCAATCAGTACGGGCTGATCTGCTGTTAATTTCTGCTTTGTTTCCCTTTCTGAATATCCAACAGCATAACTGAAGAAAAGATTTTGATCCGGGGCTTCCACATATAATGCAAAACCTACAGCTTTTGGATCGGCAGCGTAAGTGGAGTCAACAATGTCTTTTATTTTTTGCTGTATATCTTGTGCGTACGAATTTGAAGCTGCTAGGATAATCAGAAATATGACCTTAAGATTTTTAACGGTGTTCATTATTATTATTTTATTTTTGGGGGGACAGAGTTATTGAAAAGCAGGAAATAAAAATTTGATTAACTATTGTTTCCTGAACTTTGTAAAGTTGTTTTTTACGGTTGATGTGGAGGTTAATTAAGCTGTTCCCTAAATTGCAGTGGGGTCAGTCCGGTTTTGTTTTTGAAAAGTTTATTAAATGATTGCGGATACTCAAATCCCAGCTCATAAGCAATTTCGGCAGCAGTAAGTTCCGATGTCGACAGCTTTTGTTTAGCAACTTCGATCAATTTAGCGTGGATATGCTGCTGTGTATTCATTCCTGTCATATTTCTTAGTAGATCACCCAAATAACCATATGATACATGCAACTTTGCTGAAAAATAACTAACTGATGGAATACCTTTCTGTGTTGATTCCTCATCTCCATAGTAATTGTTAAGCAGCGTTTCAAACCGCTCTATCAAAGGGCTGTTTATTGCCTTTCTCGTGATAAACTGCCGTTTATAATAGCGGTTACTGTAATTAAGCAAAACTTCCAAGTATGAAATGATCAGTTCCTGGCTTGTATCGTCTATTACTGTTTCGATTTCTTCTTTGATATCTTCAAAAATGTGCAATACTTTGTTCTTTTCTTTTTCTGAAAGATGAAGGGCTTCATTTATATTGTAACCGAAAAATCCGAATTTTGTCATTAACCTGGCAAGTGGATGCCCCGCAAAAAAATCCGGATGGATAAAAAGGCTCAATCCACTACAATTATCATCATCAGCGACCGCAAGAGCCTGTCCCGGAGCTACAAATATTAATCCCCCTTCATCAAAGTCATAGTACCCCTGTCCATATTTCAATTTGCCCTTCAAGTTACTTTTATAGGATACCATATAAAAGTCGTGAACAAGATATTTCACTTCTGATTCCCGAGAAATATCAGTGTGGTTTACAGAAACGATAAGCGGATGTAAAGGGCCGGCAACCCCCAGCCCTCTACATAAATCACTAATTGACTTAAAATAATGCAGTTCCTTTCTTTTAACTGATTTATCGATCATGATTTAATTTTAAGAATTTTTATTATACATGAATTGACCGTTTAAAATTAGCCATTTTTAACTACAATAGATTTTAACCCTCCAGTCCTTTTGCAATCTGTTTTCTGAATTCTTCAGCCCCGATGTTTAACCTGTGCTGATACGTCGATATGGCATCATTGCCCACCAGGTAACGGAGCTGGTCTTTACCGTCCGTTATGGCTTCGTAAACTACAGAGGCAATAGATTCAGGAGTTGAAAATTGAAGCGGACTTTCACTGTTTTCAAAACTTGCCAGGAACTTGTCAAACTGTTCTGAATAAGCTTCATGCCAAGATCCAGCGACCTGCTCATAAAATCTGTAGCAATTCCGCCAGGCGAGATGGTCTTTACCTGGATATCATGGGCAGCAAGCTCGAAAGACAGGCTTTCGCTCCACCCTTCAACAGCCCATTTCGTCGCATGATAAATGGAAGAAAACGGGAATGCGACCAATCCGCCTATAGAAGTTGTGCTGATAATTAAGCCACTACGTTTTTCCCTTAAATGAGGAAGAAAAGCCTTTGTTACCCGGACAACTCCCAAAACATTAGTATTGAACTGTCGCGTGATTTGTTCATCTTTATACCCTTCTAATGGACCTGTCAGGCCGTACCCTGCATTGTTGAACACCACATCTACAGGCCCAATCTGAACAGCCGCCGCAACTGCCTGTTCAATGGATGAAAGATCCGTTACATCCAACGGAAGAATATGGATGTTTTTGATTTGGTTCAGTTCAGTTTCTTTCTCGGGATGCCTCATTGTTGCAATTACATTCCATCCTTTTGATGCCAGTAATTTTGCAGTTGCCTTCCCCAATCCGGAAGAAGCCCCGGTTATAAATATCGTTTTCATTGATCTGCTTATTTGGATAGGAAAATATTGTTTGTAAACGCTTGATATTCATCTTCAGAAGTATTTCTTCGTGCGTTCAGAATAGGCTTGATGTCGTTAGTAGGAGAATAGCGCAAACGATCAGTTCCGTCAGTGGCAGCTTCGTAAATCGCTTGTACCACTTTTTCTACTGCATCAGTATCTGCAGCTCCCGCCATTCCACCATAAACTTTACCAATCTGCTCTAAAAAAGGAAGATAATCTTCGATCAATTGTAGGCCTAAACCTTCATCACCCATACGGTTCATAAAGCCGGTCTGCGGTGCTCCACCCGGTTCAATGATTTTTGCAGCAATACCCAATGACGTCAATTCATACCTTAATCCTTCAGTCCATCCCTCCAAGGCAAATTTGGATGAACTGTAAATCGAAGCCATAGGAAAACCGATGGCACCGGCACCTGAACTGATATTGATAATAGTACCTGATTTTTGGGAACGAAAATGAGGTAAAACGGCTCTTGTTACATCCATTGCCCCAAATACATTCACGTCAAATTGGGTTTGGATAGCTTCACGGGATGCACTTTCAAAAATTCCGAAAAGACCATATCCCGCATTGTTTACCACTGCATCAATATTTCCGAAGTGGTTTATTCCCTCAGCGATTGCTCTATCAATAGAATTCTTATCCTGAACATCTAATTGAGTAACAAAGATATTTTCTGACTTGTCGAGATTTCCATCTTTAGTGGTATCTCTCATTGTTGCGATAACATTCCAGCCTTTAGCAGCGAAATAATTTGCAGTTGCGGCTCCAAAGCCTGATGATGTTCCAGTGATCAATACTGTTTTGTTCATTTTTTTGATATTTAATTTGTTTAACACTTTTGATACTGCAAATATCTACTGCATATCGGCCAACGAATAAACCAGATTAAGGGATTGATAATCCAAAATGAGGATTATGGTTTTTTCCAGAAAAGCCTGTCATTATTAGTGTGAAAATTAATGACGTTGACGCCTGTTTTAGCATTTGTATTTGTTTCAAATCCATCAACGACCGGATCTTTACTGGCTATCGGCAGGAGTTCTACATATTGTATTGTTTTTCCTTTTGCACGCGTCTGCGAGCCAAACTCACTTTTCAGCGGGCAGATCAGCCTATAAAGATTTTTGGCCATAAAGGTGTAGAGGTAATCGTTAAGATCGTCAGCCTTTCCATGATAGTTTGCGTCTGCGTTAAGTTTTAATACTCCTCCGCTTATTAAGCGTTCTCGTACTTCCGCAATACTGAGCAGATTATCTTTTTCATCCATTATATAAGCATTATCCTGTGGATCCATATAGATCCATTTCTTTAGGGAAGGGATATAAACAGAATTGATGACATGTCCTCCTTCCGGGCTGGGGTATCTCCCTGAAAAGCAGATCACGGTTCTGGACTGGAATCCCATGGCCAGGAACACTTCATTCATCGCAATGGAAAGCGGATAGCATCCATGCGCCTGCTTTTTAGTTCGGTAGCTATCAATAATGCTTATGGCGTTTAGGGATTCGATATTCGGGGCATCATTGTGAGGGACCTCTTCATGGAACCACTTCAACAGTCTTTTTGCTCTTTCAATATCACTTCCTTTTCCTGCAATGGCATCAAGACCGTATTTTGTTCGGATCTTTGTTAGATCTTCATGGTCAGAAGACTGATAAGAGAAATCAGGAAAGGTCTGCTTCTGAGAAATATTATATTCCTTTCCCTGACGAAGTTCTCCGAGTTCGGGTGTATCGATTTGCGCAGATGCCCAACCCGTTATAAAAAGGCCTAATAAGGCTAACTTACAGTTTTTTCTCATAAATCATTAATTAAGTATCAATGCATTCATAATTTTGTTTGCTAAACCAATACTGCTCCTCCATCAATGATCAATGATTGTCCGGTTATATATTCCTGCTTCATAAGGAATACAAACGTATCTGCAACATCTATTGGCTGTCCCACTCTTTTTAGCAGAAGTGTTTTTTCCAAATGACTGAAAAAGCTTTCTTTGTCTTCTTGGCGTAGGTTACCCCATAGGTTTGTGTCTATGATACCAGCGGCAATATTGTTTACCCGTATTGGAGCCAGCTCTACTGCCATCGCTTTTGTAAAAGCGTCCATAGCACCACAAATCGTAGCACCTAAACTATACCCGGCAGCAGGGCGTTGCCCAAAATTGCCACTCATTAAGTTAATACTTCCGCCTTCGTTGATATATTGTTTACCATATTTAATCGCTGCAAACGCACCCCAAAACCGAATGGTGAAAAAATCCTTTCCTTTTTCTATATCGGTATCATCAACCATGCTCATTGAAATATTTTCGCCGGCAGTATAAACCAGGTGATCGAAGTTGCCTATACTGCTGAAAAATGATTTTATATTTTCTTCCCTGTCCAGGCTCAAGGCAAAACCTTTACTGTTTTCCGGCAGGGTTGCAAGCGCTTGATCAATTCGCTGTTGATTGCTTGATACAATGATCACTTCTGCACCATCCGCCGCTGCTGCCTGAGCTGTTGCCAGTCCAAGTCCTGAACTACCGCCAAGAACAATTATCCTTTTATTTTCTAATGTTTTCATTTTTAATTCTTTATGTTAAAAAAATATGCTACAAAAAATTATTACCACCAATTAATAGTTGGCCTGTCCGATCTGCAGCTGGTCGAACTTTCCGTCTTTACCTATTCTGAATTTGAAGTATGTTTTGAAATCACCCCAGGTATCACTATGGAATTTTCCATAAATATCCATACTACTGTTTTCAACTTTATCGATGGAGGTAAAACGTTCTTTACCAATTGCTTCGGTTGAAAATTTCATGAAATCTCTTGAATGACCATCATCAAGAAGGGTTGCATTCTTACTGAAATAGGAAAGCCACTCTTTGGAGGCAGCTTTTTGCCACGCCTCAATAGCAGCACGGACATTTTCGTTGCTTATTTTTTCGTATTCCATTATTGTTGTCGCTTTATGGTTATGATTACCCATTTGCCCACACGCAGATAAATTAATCATGAGCAGGATCGGCAATAAGAATCTATACATCTTCTTTACGTGATATTTTACTGGTTGGCCCCACCATTAACCAATAAATGCTGTCCGTTAACAAATGAAGAAAGACTCCCCGCAAAAAATTCTGCTGCATTGGCCACATCCTCCACTTCTGCTAAACGGCCCATCGGACAACTGTCAAGCAGCGATTTTCTCAGTTCAGGATAACTTCCCTCCTCTGCGAAGATACCGGAATGATCAACCGCGAAAGGGATAATGGAATTGACAGTTACCCCGCGGTACCCGATTTCTTTTGACAATACATCAACCAGGTATCGTGGTGTGGTTTTACTTCCTCCGTACACCGCCATACCCGGAACCGGAAAAGCCGTAGTACTGGATGCAATATAAATAATACGGCCGTTATCCTCTACATTTAGTGCAGCCTGCTGCATCGTGAAATAGGCTCCTTTGGTGTTGATTGAAAACAGGCGGTCAAACTGTTCTTCTGTAAATTCTGTTACAGGCGTTTCCACCATTTCTATACCGGCATTGGCCACCACGATATCAATTTTACCGAATACCCTTTTTGCTTCTGCGAAAAGTCGTTTAATATCTTCTACTTTACTGACATCGGCCTGGATAGAAATAACTTTTACGCCCATCGCCCTGATATTGCTTTCTACCTGATCTGTAGAAGATTTATCTTTTGAGTAATTCAGTACGATATCTGCACCTAAAGCGGCATAACGCTCTGCAATGGCTTTTCCCAAACCTCTTCCTGAGCCTGTAATCAAGGCTACTTTGTTTACTAAGGTGTTCATTGTTTAATATTTTAGTTTTGATTTTAGAAATTTATTTAGGCCATCCCTCCATTGGCGCCTATGCTTTGCCCAGATATCCATTTTGCCTGGTCGGATGCAAGAAATGCCACCACTTCCGCTATGTCTTCAGGAGTTCCCAAACGACCGAATGCATTCGTAGAAGCAAGCTGTTTGATCAGTTCCTCAGATTTTCCGTTAAGGAACAAATCGGTTCCTGTAGGGCCGGGCAATACACAATTGACATTGATTCCTCTTGAACCAATTTCTTTGGCAAAAATGCGGCTCATCTGTTCTACAGCAGCTTTAGTGGCAGCATATACGCCATAAGTCGCAAAAATAGTCCGGGTCACCGTTGAAGAAAGGTTGATGATACTTCCATTATCAGAAAGTTTGGTGGCCGCCTGTTGCAGGGAGTAAAAAACACCTTTTATATTAATATCCAGCTGTTTTTCCAGCTGTTCTTCTGAAAGATCTTTGATTAGTGCATTCAACATCACTCCTGCATTGTTTACCCATATATCTACTTTTCCAAAATGCTCAATGGTTTTATCAAAAAGGTATTCCACTTCTTCTTTTCTGCTTACGTCAGCTTTGACTGCAATAGCCTGTCCTCCGGTAGAAGTGATACGTGATACAGTCTCATCTGCTGCGGCCTGGTTGCCACTGTAATTCACAATAACTTTAGCACCTTTCTGTGCCAATTTTAGCGCAATAGCAGCACCGATTCCTTTTGATGATCCGGTTACTACTGCCACTTTTTCTGTTAAATTTTTCATTTTATTTATTTTTTGTTTGATGAAACTTACCTGTCCCTTTTATATTCAGGATTACAATGGCAGTTCCGTTTTTTGTGTTGTTAGATTTTAATTTCTTAGGTCAAAGGTATAATCACCAATGCCCTGTATTGTTGCGAATATTAAAGGATGAGTTGCAAATTTTAAAGAATTGCAGCCCTAAGGAAAGCGTATGTTATTCGGGAAGTGCTATACCTGATATCTCAGCGCATTTATTAATGAACATCTCCTGTATGTCCGTATTTCTGGCATCAGGATGCACAGTCTGTGGTTTTTTGTGATAATAATATCCTCCCGACTTAAGTGCATCATTATCCATAGAAGAAGCTAACCAGACCTGCGTCACTGGGGCATCTGCAAGGCTGTCCGGAGCACCGGCCCCTCCCATTTTAGTAGCCACCCAGCCCGGCTCTAGTGCATTTGAAGCGACATCTTTCCATTTTCCGGCAATTGCGAAGGCAAGAAGAACATTGTGTAATTTGGAATCTGCATAGGCCTGGAAACCGTTCCAGTTTCTTTGTTCCCAGAAAAGGTCGTTAAGACTGCTATCTCCGTCGCGGTGAAGACCGCTGCTCATATAAATAAGCCTTTTGGGTTTCTCAATAAGTGCGGTAAGGATGTACGGAGAAAGGCTATTTATGGCAAAGACGTGCGGTAAACCATCTATAGTCATAATTTTCCTAGATTCCCGGTAGCCAACCGCCGCGTTATGGATAACGGCATCAAATCTTCCGAGTTTATTTACTTCTTTAGCGAGATCGATGGTTTCTGAAATACTGGCGAGATCACCAGTCAACACCGCCTCAGATTTTGGATTTGCTTGAAGCGCTTCTTCGGCTCTATCCTGATTTCTAGCATGAAGCACTACCTGATGTCCCTGCTGGATCATTAATTTTGCGGCCATCATACCTAGGCCATCGGAAGATCCTGTAATGAATATTCGTCCCATATTTGTAATTTTTTAATTTAATTGGTTTCGATTTGAATCTCCTTTTATCTAAAAATTTCTAATGCATTTTTTTTAATTTCCGGATATCTCTAAAAGGATTCAATTCAGCTAATGTTTGTTATTCAAAGGTACTGGGGCCGGCACCTTTGTCTCTTGCAAATATTAAATCAAAAGTTGCAAATATTACAGAACAGCAATTGGTATGTGCTATGAAATTTATATAGAATAATAACGTTGTAAGTTACTTTGCTTTCATCTAAAGCTTTTATGCACGTATAATATGGATTATTTGTTTTCCAACAGTAAATAATTATGATCAATGCAGAGACCAGCAAAAGAGAAGGGCAAAAAATCGAAAGCTATTACCATATCTGTATGATAAGGCGTGTCATATAACCTTTGATATCTGGTTCTATCCTTTACTGTCAGAAATTCTGGATGTTTGTTTACAGGAATAAAATTAAATTTATTGACTTCCTTTACTGGCTTCAACGATCAGTTCAGCTGCTTCCTTCGGATGCGTCATAAAGACACAATGACTAGCTCCCTGAACTTCTACTATTTTTTTACTTTTCGCTCTTTCGGCGTATAAACGTTCCAGATCAGGATTTATAATTCTATCTGCCTTTGCAACCATATACCAAACGGGTTTCGATTTCCAGGCAGGAATATGGATTATAGCATGAAAAACCGAATCTTTTGTCGGAGTTTGAGAAACAGCCATAAAATCGGCTTTCTCCTTTGCCACACCACCTGCAAAATCTGAAGGAAAGTTGTTAGGGTTGATGTAATCAAATCCGTCATCACCTTTGATTAAAGATTTATAGGCAGACGGATATTTTTTTGCGTTGTCTGCTTCAGATTCGCCTTCGTCAGGAGCATGTGCAGCAAGATAGACAAGTCCTGCAACTTTTGGATTGTTTCCGGCGGTCGTAATAATTGCTCCACCATAGCTGTGACCTACTAGAATACAGGGGCCGTCCTGCTGGTCAATAATCCTGTTTACCTGTTTTACATCATCCACATAAGACAATAAAGTCTGTTGAGTTACAGAAACATGATATCCTTTTTTTGTAAGTTCTTTATATATGCCTTCCCATCCGGAACCATCTACAAAAGCTCCATGAACAAGAACAATATTTTTAATCGGTAATTTTTGTGCAAAAACAACTCCTGTTGAACTTGCACAAAAAGTGATCAATATAACTAATAGCAGTTTAAACATAGTTTTCATATTTTTTTTATAATGATTTTATCTAAAGTGTAAATCATATTGTCTAAGCAATTTCTTTATGAATTTCACTAGCCCAGTTATGGAATCTCTGGTTCTATAATCTATGCAGCCGTTATCTGTATTATTTCTATAATTCCGATTTTTGTTTTCATCATATTCTATTATATTGGTTTAATTTATGATGTAAATTTCGGCCGGAATATTAATATTTGAGGTAGTTTTCGTTGAGTAGGCAAAATGAGTCGTTAAAAGTTATTTAGAAATAAAGAACATCTTATTAGTGATGAGATTTTCTATATAAAACAGGTGAGGTCCTCTCATATTTTTTAAAAAAGTTGCTGAAATGCGAGGTTTCGGAAAATCCCAGTCTGTAGCTAATTTCTTTGATAGGTATATCTCCATTTTGCAATAAGGACTTTGCCTCTGTAAGTGTTTTCTCGGCAATCCAGCCAGTAATATTTTTCCCAGTTTTGCTTTTGATAACACTACTCAGATAATTGGGATGCAGATTGAGGGCATTCGCATAATCCTGTACCCTGAAAGCCTGATCCGCTTTACCCGAACTCAGATCACGATAATGCCGTTCCAAAATCCTTTTAAAAGAAATAACAATCTGGGAACTGCGATTTCCTTCGTAGATGGGATTATAATCATTCCAGATATGTTCTTTAATCTTAAAAAGAAGTACCGCTAACAGATGACCGATGATTTTATATTTTGAAGTTGTACTTTTTCTGTATTCATTTAATATCTGAACATTAATCGCCCCGACTTCTTTGAAAAAATCATCTGCCAACACTCTTGGCCGTACAGTTTCAGTAAGGAGAAATGGAAAATCATTGTAGACATCTTTTCCAATGTATTTTTTAAGAAAGGTTTCGTCAAAAGTAATTAACAAAATATCCTCGATTTCCTTCCAGCTGAATGTTCGATAATTACTTGGATTGGTAAAATAGATTGAATGTGGTTCAACTTCAAAGCTTTGCTCATCGATTGTATATCTTCCACTTCCGTTCTTTACGAACAAGAAAGAGAAAAAATTGGGTCTGTAAGACGCAGATTGATAAGGAAGTTTGAACGGAATGTCTCTTAAATTGAAAATAGTGAATCCCTCCGTGAGATCGAACAGATCTACAGGAAGGTTTAGTGCTTTGTACAGCTGAAATAGAGAATGAGATTCGAAATTGTCTGTTGATTCCACTTTTACTGCATTTCAAATTTGACTTCCAAATTTAATAATTTGAAAACTTAAACTAATAAAATTAGGAATTGGTTTGCTTATCCTAATTTACAGCAAATTTCAAATTAAAATACTGAATATTTCTGAAGAAAAATGGATTCAATAAGTATTATTTAATTTGGTACAATCGAACTAATTCATTGATAAAAATGTTTTAAGATATACTCGTCTTTATAACATGATAGGCTTATTAATTTCTAAATCTTGCACCAAATGTTTCGATATTTCTTCGGTTACGAGTACAAGGCTGGAACAGCCAATTAACCACTCATTATTCCAATGTTAATTTTTACAAGTTTTGAAAATTAAATTGTATCAAACAAAAAAGTTAGAAGATTTATTAGATAAATTAGAGGGATATAATTCATTTTTAATTTGACTTAATCGAACCAAATCATCGATAAAAGTGTTTGAAGATACGCTCGTCTTGGTCACAAACATCCAAATGGCTCAATTTAATCCAAATTGGGCCATTTTTTTATTCCAAAATAAGCCAGATTAGGATTTTTATTGTTTTAGTGAATCTATTTTAAGAAAATAAGAAATGGCAGTAATATGAGGTCAGAAAAATAAAATCCGTTTCATTTAAGTATATCATAACTAAAGAATAGGAACTATACACTTTTCTGCACCAATTAGATGATATTCTTAAAAGTCTTTATTTAATTCGGGATGTTAATTTACCTTCAATAACACTATCATATAGGACTTTGCTAAAAGCTACGTTTCCTGTGTTCAAAAGATTTTTCATGAATTAAACTCATTAATGGCCAGCAGCCAATTTTATCACCATTCCTTTAAAAATAAATCCGTGAAAAGGCAATACAGAATACCAATATAATCTTCCCCACAATCCTTTTGGTCGGAAAACTGCTTTCTGCCAGAGCTTTCCTTTGTATAATTTGAACATCAGCCACGCCTCTCCAGGCAGTTTCATTTCAGCAATAAGAATCAATTTCCCTTCTTCCCTATCAGCATAAAGTACGCGCCAAAAATCCAGAGCATCTCCTTCGTGAAGCTCTACCGGGTGCGTTCTTCCTCTTCTGAGCCCCGGACCGCCAACCAATACATCCATATAACCCCGGATTTTCCAAAGGTTTTGTCCGTACCATCCATTTTTGCCGCCCAAACCAAAAACACGGTCGAGACATTTTTCACGGTCGTCATATTTTTCACTTCGAACGTCTTTAAAACAGCCAAAATGCGGAACTTCAATAAATTCCTTCAGGGAAGAATCATTTCTGCTGCTTATAAAGCTGTCTTTCCAACTGGAAAGTATTTCGTTGGCCTGAATCTTTGCCATCGTTCTCTCCAAAGCCTTCTCGTAAGAAAATGGTTGAACTCCAGTTATTTTTTTAATCTCTGATAAACTTTCATTGTTACAAACCACCTTAATTTTCATACTTCCGACGAGCGAACTTGCCAGACTGTAAGTGGTTGAAGTGATGAAATATAACCAATACGAAGACAGTTTCGGAGTCATTACCGGCAATGTGATAATAGTTCTTTTCAAACCTCTGATTTTCGCAAAACCCAGCAATATTTCTTTGTAAGTCAAGACATCTTCACAACCGATGTCAAAACTTTTACGGTAAGTTTCTTTTTTGAATAAAGTAAAAATTAGAAAATCCAAAACATTTGCAATTCCTATGGGCTGACATTTCGTATTGAGCCATTTTGGCGTAATCATGACCGGTAATTTTTCAACCAAATCTCTAATGATCTCAAATGATGCACTTCCAGAACCGATGATGATCCCAGCTCGTAAAACCGTTGTTGGAATTTTAGACTCAATTAAAATCTTTTCTACATTAAATCTTGAATTCAAATGCTTTGATAATTCTTTCTGATTGACTAATCCTGACAGATAGATAATATGTTTGCACGCCGTTTTTTCAATTGCTGAAACAAAATTCTGAGCACAGATTTTCTCCGATTCTTCGTAATCACCATTCGCACTCATAGAATGCATCAGATAATATGCCCCTGAAATATCCTCCGGAATATTCTTCAAAGTTTCCTCTCTCAGGAAATCAACTTCGATAACTTCGATCAAATCATCATTGATCCCGGCAGGTCTGGAAAATCGGCAGACATCTCGGCAGCAGCACACCACTTTGTAGCCTTGCTCTGTAATCACACTCATCATCCTTTTACCAATGTAACCTGTTGCTCCCGTTAATAAAATCTTTTTCATGAGAATTAATTTTGAATCAGTTAAAGAATTTTTCTTTGAATTTTCAATGTAACTTAAAGTTTTTCGAAGAGATGCCCAAAATAATCCTTCTTTGTTGTAAGATACGACGCATTGACTGAATTAGATTCAATTTCCAAAGGAATTCTTTTATTGAGCAAAATCCCGCTGTTGTTGAAAGCTTTCAATTTTTCAGGATTATTGGTCAATAAATTAACTTTAGAAATTTACAACATTTTCAGCATCTCGATTGCAACATCAAAACTTCTACCATCTGCCGGCAAACCTAATCTCAAATTTGCTTCTACCGTATCAAAACCTTGTTCCTGAAGAGCATAAGCCTTTAATTTATTGATGATTCCAATATTTCTGCCTTCCTGTCTGAGATAAATAATCATTCCTCCGTTTTCCGACATAAATTTCATTGCCGCATCCAGTTGTTGTCCGCATTCACATTTCCTCGAATGGAAAACTTCTCCGGTAATGCACTCCGAATGGAAACGAACATTAACAACTTCATTAAAATCTGTTTTTTCAGCCACCCACACCAAATGTGGACACCAGTCATTTTCATTTTCAGAAAATGCATAGACGGTAAACATTCCAAAATCGGTCGGTACATTAGATTGAGCCTGTATTGTAAGCATTAGTTATATTTTGAATTATTGTTATAGTACAAATTTATACTTAATTTATTTAAGTAGTAAAATTAATTACTAAATTTGTTGATAAATAAAATCAATAATGGAAACAAAAAATATAATTACGGAAGATAAAATATTTGAATTGTACGGTGACTACCTTTTGAATCACGGCGAAAGACCAAAAAACATTTACCGTTTCGCAAAAGACAATGAATTCGAAGAAAAAGACTTTTACGATTACTTCTCAAGCTTTGAACAGATAGAAAAATCAATGTTGGTCAATCTTTTTGATAAATCTGTAGAGTTAGCTTCGGAAATTAACAATTCTGATGAAATTACTTCAAAAGAAAAACTGTTGAATGTCTATTTTATCTTTTTTGAAAATATGACGATGAACCGTTCTTTGGTTCTGATGATCTTGGGAAATGACAAATTACACTTGGCAAAAATTTCAAATCAGCTTAAGGAAACGCATCGACAATTCGTCAAAACTCTTGATTTTAATGATTGGGAAATGATTCAAAAAGCGAAAGATGATTTGAAAAATTTCCACGAAAAAGCTCGTGAAGAAGCGTTGTGGATTCATTTGGTTTCCGCCATCGAATTTTGGAAAAAAGATACATCTCCATCATTCGAAAAAACGGATATTTTCATCGAAAAAACAATTGACACAGGATTTGAACTGATGGAAAACGAACCTTTGAGAAAAATAGTTGACCTCGGAAAGTTTTTATTTAAAGAAAAATTTAAAAAATAGCAGATGAAAACACTCAATAAAATACCAACAGGAAAGCTGGAACGAACGAGCAGCTTGCTGAAAGCAGGAGCAAAAGTCGGTGTTAATTACATTAAATATTACGGAAATAAAATCACAAAAAATAAAGATGAGGGCGAAGCGAAAAAAGCTTTGAATGAAAACAACGCAACCGACATTTACGATTCTCTGAAAGAGCTGAAAGGCTCAGCCTTGAAAGTTGCCCAAATGTTAAGTATGGAGAAAAACATTCTTCCGCAGGCTTATGTTGAAAAATTTTCTTTGTCGCAATTTTCTGTTCCGCCGCTTTCGGGAGCTTTGGTAAAGAAAACTTTTAGAAAATATTTCGGAAAAAATCCGGAGGATCTATTTGATGAATTCACGGATGAATCCGTTAACGCGGCAAGTATCGGACAGGTTCATAAAGCGAAAAAAGATGGTCAAAATTTTGCTGTAAAAATTCAGTATCCCGGTGTGAGAGAAAGCATTTCAAGTGATTTGAAAATGGTAAAACCTATTGCGATGAAAATGTTTAATATCCAGAAAGAAGGTTCAGAATCTTATTTTCAGGAAGTAGAAAATAAATTGTTTGAGGAAACAGATTATGATCTTGAACTGAAAAGAAGTCAGGAAATTTCTAGAAAATGCAGTCATCTTGCGAATTTGGATTTTCCCAAATATTATCCTGAATTATCTTGCGAAAGAATCATCACAATGGATTGGATGAACGGAAAACATTTCTCGGAATTCACAAAATTGAAAAATTCTCAGGAAGATTTGAATAAAATCGGACAGACACTCTGGGATTTCTATATGTACCAAATGCACGTCCTAAAACAAGTTCACGCAGACCCACATCCAGGCAATTTCCTGGTTTCAGAAGATAAAAAACTGCTCGTGATTGATTTCGGATGTATCAAAGAAATCCCGAATGACTTTTATAAACCCTATTTTGAGTTGGCTCAACTTGAGAATCTGAATAATCCTGAATTTTACAAAGAAAAATTATACGATCTGGAGATTTTGAGTTCTAATGATTCTGCTAAAGAACAGGAATTTTTCACCAAATTATTCTACGAATTACTGGAATTGTTCACAAGACCTTTTAACGCAGAAATTTTTGATTTTTCTGATGAATCGTTTTTTCAGGAAATTGCAGATCTGGGTCAGAAATACGCTAAAATAAGCGATATGAAAGGAATGAATACCAACAGAGGTTCGAAACATTTTATTTATCTGAACCGTACATTTTTTGGTTTGTATAATATGATGCACGATTTGAAAGCCAAAAATGTCGTAATCAATCAGTACAAAAATTTTAACGAATAAATGCCTGCCAACTTACCTTCAAAGATTTGTGAAGTCTGCGGACTGCCCTTCAAATGGCGGAAAAAGTGGAAGAAGAACTGGAACGAAGTAAAATATTGCAGCGAAAAATGCCGGAAAAACAAAAAATCAACCTCCTCTGGCTCGGAAACAATTTAAGAATCAGAGACAATGAATCACTTTACAACGTGATGCAAGAACATTTACCTTTTCTTGCAGTGTATATTTTTGACAAATCTTTTTTCCATTCGACACAACTTAATTTTAAGAAAATTGGAAAATTTCGGACTAAATTTTTGTTGCAAACTGTTTCGGATTTGGAAAATAAATTAAAAGAAAAGAAGATTCCGTTTCTTAAAAAATTGGGTAAGACCGAAGATGTTTTTAAGGAGATATCTAAAGATTTTGAGGTTGAAAAAATATTCTGTCAGAGAGAATGGACAAAGGAAGAAATTGGATTGGAAAATCAAATCAAAACCATTTTTCCTGATGTACAATGGATAAAATCTTATTCTCAACTTTTGTTTGAACCAGATTTCGTAAAAGAACGATTAGATAAAATTCCTTTACTGTTTACTACATTCAGACAAAAAATAGAGGAAGATTTTAAAATCAGAAATGAATTTAATGCTGAACATCTGGTTTACAATAAATCCATTTTAAATTTAAAAATAAACAGCGACGATATTACATTAAAGACTTTAGGCTTTGACGATTTTGAAATGCATCAATTTTCTGCTTTTCCATTTTCAGGCGGTGAAACTGAAGGATTACAACGATTGAATCATTACTTTTTTAAAACTAGAAATCTAGGTTGTTATAAAGAAACAAGAAATGGTTTAATTGATAAAGACTACAGCAGCAAATTTTCTGCGTGGCTTGCCAACGGAAGTCTGTCTGCAGTGTCTATTTTCCACGAAATCAAGAAATATGAGAAAGAATTTGGAAGTAACGAATCGACATATTGGCTTGTTTTCGAATTGCTTTGGCGAGACTTTTTCAAATTTACTTCAATGCAGTTTCGGGATAAAATATTTCAGCAAAATGGAATTTCAGAACAAAAATACGAATGGAAATATGATCAAAATTTAATTAACCAATGGATCAATGGCGAGACAGATTCTGATTTTATCAACGCCAATATGCTGGAAATTAAAAACACGGGCTGGATGAGCAACCGCGGACGACAAAACGCAGCTTCCTATTTCTGCAAAATCCTGAAGCAGGATTGGAAAATGGGTGCAGCTTATTTTGAGGAAATGCTCATCGATTACGATGTTCACAGCAATTATGGAAACTGGATGTATCTCGCCGGCGTTGGAAATGACGCGAGAAGCAGAACTTTCAATGCTGAAAAACAGGCTGAACAGTATGATTCGGATCGAAAATTCAGAAATTTATGGCTAAAGTAGCATCTTCAACGGCGCAATTGATATTTCCGCATCAGCTTTTTAAAGACACGGATTATCTGGATAAAAATCACCCTGTTTTTCTGGTGGAAGAGTTTCTGTTTTTTAAACAATATAAATTTCACAAACAGAAAATTGCCTTTCATAGGGCGAGTATGAAGTTTTATGAGGAATTTTTGACCAAAGAAAAATTCAAGGTAGAATATATTGAAAGTGCTTCCCCGCTTTCTGATGTTCGAAATTTAATCAAGCATTTGGAAAAACTAAATTTTGACAAAATTCTCATCACGGATGTTTGTGACAATTGGCTTGAAAAGAGAATTAAGGAAACTACATTGGAATTAGAGATTATTGAAAGTCCTTTGTTTATCAATACTAAGGAAGATTTGAAAGACTATTTTGAAGATAAAAAATCGTATCATCAAACCGATTTTTACAAGCAACAGAGAATTTCCCGAAATCTTCTAATGAAAGCCGGAAAACCCATCGGTGGAAAATGGACTTTCGATACAGAAAACCGTAAAAAATATCCAAAGAACAAAAAAGCTCCATCCATTCACTTCCCGGAAAACAACACATATTTTGAGGAAGCGAAAATTTATATCCGGAAAAATTTTAATGAAAATTATGGCAATTTAACGTCGTATCAACTCTATCCCGTCACTTTTGAGGAAGCTGAAAATTGGCTGAATCAGTTTCTGGAACTGCGTTTTGCCGATTTTGGGGTTTATGAAGACAGTATCGTAGAGCGTGAACATTTTCTGCATCACAGCGTGCTTTCGCCATTGTTAAACATTGGACTTTTAACTGCAGAAAACGTTTTGAGAGAAGCCATTGAATATGCGAACGAATATAAAATCCCCATCAATTCTCTTGAAGGATTTGTGCGGCAGATTTTGGGTTGGAGAGAATTTGTGAGAGGGATTTACCTTTATGAGGGAACTTATCAGCGAAATAAAAACTATTGGAAACATCAAAATCCGCTTCCTGAATCTTTTTATACAGGAAGGACTGAAATTAAACCGATTGACAGCACAATTTTGAAGGTTCTGGAAACTGGTTATGCACATCACATCGAACGATTGATGATTTTCGCCAACTTTATGAATCTGTTGAAACTTAATCCAGATGACATTTACCAATGGTTTATGGAAATGTTCATTGATTCTTACGATTGGGTAATGGTTCCTAATGTTTATGGGATGAGCAGCTTTTCTGACGGAGGAAAAATGAGTACAAAACCCTACATCAGCGGAAGCAATTACATCAAAAAGATGAGCGATTACTCTGATGACGACTGGACAGAAAAATGGGATGCCCTCTTTTGGAATTTTGTGAATGATAACAAAGAATTTTTCAAAACAAATCCGAGATTGGGAATGATGTTGCGAACTATGGATAAAATGACGGATGAGAAAAAATCTGAACACTTTAAAATCGCAAGGCACACGATTAAAAATTTAAAATAATGGTGAAAGAATTTAATGTAATACAGACAGACCGCATCATTGAAATGGCCTGGGAAGACAGAACGCCGTTTGAAGCGATAGCATTTCAGTTTGGAATTTCAGAATCTGGAGTGATTGAATTGATGAGAAGAGAACTGAAACCATCAAGTTTTCGGCTTTGGAGAAAAAGAGTGAATTCTGGAGTAAGCCAGAAGCATCTGATGAAAAGAAATCCTGAAATTGACAGGTTTAAATGTAAAAGACAGCGTACAATAAGTCATAATAAAATTTCGAAACGATAAAAACAGAATAAAATGAAAAACATAGTCATTATCGGTTGCGGACAGGGAATTGGATTTGCTGCTGCAAAAATATTATCAGAAAATCATTACGTTATTGGTATTTCAAGAACCGAAAATCCTGAAATTGAAAATTTAAATATTGAGTTTCATCCAATAGATATTCTTTCGGGGAATCTGGATGAAATTATATTCCCTGAAGTTATTGACGGTTTGGTTTATGCACCGGGGAGTATTAATTTAAAACCATTTAACCGTTTTTCGATTGAAGATTTCAGGAATGATTTTGAAATCAATGTTTTGGGTGCTGTGAAAACGATTCAGAAACTGTTGCCTAATTTGAAGAAGTCGGAAACTGCTTCTGTCGTGTTGTTCAGTTCGGTGGCGGCAAAGCTGGGAATGCCTTTTCACTCCTCAATTTCTGCAAGTAAAAGTGCTGTTGAAGGTTTGACGAAAAGTATGGCCGCAGAATTTTCTACTCAGAAAATCAGAGTGAATGCCATTGCTCCCTCTTTAACGGATACTAATTTAGCTTCACCACTTCTTTCAACACCTGAAAAACGGGAAGCTTCAGGAAGAAGACATCCATTGCAAAGAGTCGGAAGAGCCGACGAAATCGCAAGAATGGTTGCGTTTCTACTATCTGATCATTCAGCGTGGATCACGGGACAGATCATTGGGATTGACGGAGGAATGAGTAACATCAAATTGTAATCATTCCCAAAAACTAATATCTTTACCAAAATTATTATGCAAACCGACTTTTTCATAGACCTGCTCCATCACGTGAAAGAATTTGAACATTCTGACGCCTGCAAATCCAACTCCACCGTTGATGATTTCCGCGTGTGGATGAATGATAAAAAATATGCTGATGAAAGCCCTACCAAGCTTTTTAAAAATGAAAATCATCAGGTTTCATTTACCGAAAATGAAATTTGCAAACAGGTTCTCTTATTAGGACGATATTCTAAATTACTGATCAGAAAAGGGTTGGGAGATTTCCCTGAATTAGCGAATGAAGAATTTACCTACCTGTACCGCTTAAAAGACGAACCTTTTTTAACGAAAATTCAATTGATCGAAAAAAACGGTCACGAGAAACAAACCGGAACTCAAATCATCAAAAGACTTTTGGAAGCGGGATTTTTGGAGGAGAAAAATGATAAAGATGATAAGCGCAGCAAACGATTAAATTTGACTAAAAAAGGCGAAGAAATTTTCCACGCATCTGTTTCTAATGTCAACTTAATCTCAAAAATTTTATCCGGAAAGCTTGATAAAGTTGAGAAGAATGAATTTCTTAGGATTTTGAAAAAACTTAATGAATTTCATTATCATATTTATGTTGATTATAAGAATTCCGACATCAATCAGATATCAGAATTTTTCCTCTAAAATACGTGCAAAACCTTGCTTGTAAAACTATTTCCACATTGGATTCCTTTCTTATAATGTATAGTAAAAACAGGACGACATATTTTCAATAGCTCATCAGAAGACCTATACTTTTTAGCATTATTAGAAACAAGTATACTATCATTTATTTGATAGTCAAAATTATCCCAATAAATAAATTCGGTATTTTCTGTTATAATTAATTTATCCATATAACATGTATGAATTAAGATAATTCTCCAATATCAATTAAATCAGGAAAAACGTATTTATTTGTCTCCTTATCATAATAAATATTCATAGGAGGAATCTCCATATTATGACTTTCAAAAAACCATTTCCTGAACATATAATACATACCCTCAGGCTGATAATCACAAATATTATATTCCAATTTTTCTATAGAAAAGCAGACTGGAAATTCTTTGATAAATTGTATTATACTCTGTATTCCTTTCTTTAAATACTCTAACGAAATAATATCCAATAAATCACTCTTTAACTTTATAAAAACAGAAGGAGTTATTTCATATACATTCTCATCATTTTGATTATGATTTATGATTTCTTTTATCTCATAAAAGATAGCTATTCCCCAACTTGACTTTAGGATTATAAATTCATTCATTACTTTTTTGTTAAACAGATTTATACCTATCTTGTTCAATTGTATTTTCCACTGAACTATTGGGTTTCTGAAAATAACTTTGTACAAAGGAGCAGAGATTGAGTCACAATCAGATTTTTGTAATAGAATATTTACTGATTATACAACCTGAGAATCTCTACCAATTCGGGTATGGACCGTATTTTAAGCTTCTCAAACAACCTGATTTTGTATGTACTGATCGTTGATGAATGGAGATTCAGCTGATTAGAAATTTCTTTGAGGGGAAGACCTTCTGCAAGCTTATTGGCAATTTGCAATTCGCGGTCTGACAGCGCTTCAAAGGGAGAAGTTTTTACAGAGCCGTTTAATGATTCTAAAAAAATCGCTTCTTTTATATTCTCACTTACATATCGGCCTTTATTAAGCATCGCCGTTAGAGCAGTCTCAATTACATCAGTGGAGCTTAGCTTGCTTAGATAGCCACCAGCGCCCATTTTCAGATAACGCATTCCATACAATTCTTCATCCTGGGAAGAAAATATCAAAGTCTTTAATGCAGGTTGGTGAATTTTTATGTAATCTATTGCTTCCTGAACAGTACCATTAGGCATATTAACGTCCATAATGGCCAGATCAAATTCTTCTTTCAGAATTAAATTGTACAGCGATTTATAATCCTCTACTTCTGAAATGATAGCATCGGGTCTGAATCGTTTAATTGTCTGTATCAAACCCATCCGAACGATACCATGATCGTCTGCTACAACAATGCGAATGTTTACTTTTAAACCCATTACTCTATAAATTTACGTAAAAAAAGGGAAACTGTGGTGCCTTTATTTTCAGTGGAAATGATTTGGATGTTTCCATTAAGCAAGGATATAAAATTTTTTACAATTTTCAAACTTAATCCCACTCCTTTCTCGCCCGCAGTTCCCAGAAATACAGGATTACCATAAGTATAGATCCCAGGTAAATACTTTTCATTGATGCCTGTTCCGGAATCACTTATAGAAAGCACAACCTGATCACCTTCTGTAATCTCCTGTAAATAAATATCTTGACCTGGCCATGAATATTTTACCGCGTTGTTAAAAATTTTGTCTAAAACATATTCGAGCAACATGCGATCGCCTGTAAGAAATGCATTGTGATCTCCTTTAAAATAAAACTTAATCTTTTTTTCTTTTAATCGAGCAGCATATTTTTCTTCCAAATAGTGAAAAAGATCTATCACCATGATTTTAACGGGTTTAATCTTAAATTCCCCGTATTGTGTTTTTAGCCAGGCAATGCTGTCCTGTATAGTTTGCAGATTTTTCTGAGCATCTCGTTTTACCTGCGGCAACAACTTAAAAAAATCTTCCTCATTGATAGTATTTTGCTCCAGCTCTTCTGTAAGCCACAGAAAGGTTCCCAACAGTTCTTTTGAGTCATGAGACAAAATCGAGATCAATCCGTTCTTGAAATTGATTTCGTTTTCCAGTCTTTCAATTTTTAATTGGAGTTCGTTGATTAAATCATTCATAAATTAAGTATCACGGTTTTAGAAGCTGTCTGAGTTATTTTTTTGAAAGAAGGCAGAAAGAGTTATATTGCTTCAATGTAACTAAAAACATATAGTTCAGACCTTTCTTCCAGAAGGTAGCAAGTTAAAAAAAATATCATATTGGTTAAAAAAAAATCAAATGGGATTTACCTGAAATAATACAGGTTCTGTTTATCTCACAAAATGGCTGTATCAGATTCCAGGAGAATTTTGACTCTGGCAGACTGTTTACCGGTATTATCGAAAATAGAGAAAAGTGAAATATAGAACAGTATCATAGATTACTGATCACAATCAGCTGAATGATGCAAGATAAAAAATGGCATCCTGAAGTGACAATTATTGATAGCCGGACTACCAAAATACATCTACAGATATTGAAGCGGATTGATGAAAGAAAAATCATCAAAGTAAGAAAACGTATCTATAGCGATACTTCAGAAAATTTTTGGGCAGTTTTGTGTTTTCTGCCAATTGCATGATGAAACCACAGCTATAAAATGCTGTAAAAAAATGCACTCAGAAAACGAATTATTGGAAGACATACACCTTATTTATACTGATGGAGAAATTTTTCATCAGCAAATAAGAGGATTGATTTCAAAAAGTATTGTTAAATTGCCGTAAAGCTATAATAAACATTGATAGAGTAAGTAGTATTTTCCTTCCCTACCAAACTTTGGGCATTCGTAGGTGATATGGTATATCTTACGTTCAATCCCCGGTCTAAAACCGGAGCTCCGTTAAAGAGTATTTTCTGAGGAGTTTTGGATAAAGGAACATTTACAGAACTCCCATCTATGCCGATTTGTAAAATATTTGAATTGATGTTGGTCTGTAAACCACCTTTCTTAAAATAATTTTCGTCCGATTTTACATAGAGCTCAAAATTTTCATTATTGGACAACATGATTTGGTTGGGAATCATTTGTGTCTGGCCATCGGTGTAATGGGCAGCGGTATTAAAATTGAAATTTACATTGCGTCCGGAACTGGGGATGGTGATCTCCGACAGAGGAAGTACCTTTAACTGAACAGCCGTATTTTGCAAACTGTTAATGGAGTTATCTGTACTGCTGGCATTGAAGTTTAAATCAAACGTATAAGTTCCGGCTTCAAAAAAGAAGTTTTTAAAATCTTCCGCAGACACATAAAGCTGTGGAATGAAGTTGTTTCTGTTTCCTGCTACTACACTGAAATTAGCCGCGGAAAAATTCTGAAAATCGGAAGATAAGGCTTTGGTTGTGAGTGAAGATCCGTTACTACCCAATTTAATGTTTGCTATATTTCTGGTTCCCGGAACACCTTTAGAGGACGTGAACTGAATGTTTGTGGCAGCAGCTTTCGCCCAAAAATTAAAATCAACCGTATTTGCAATTTCTGTATTCCCCAAATCCCACACTCGCGTGCTTGTACTGCGGTAGTCATTCAAAGAAGATATTTCTATGTATTTTGTTAAAGAGTTTGCAACCCATTTTATAGCTGAAGGAATGACTAAAATTGTTTTAAAATTACGTGGTGTGAAGTCATTATAATTCTGAGTGATATCCATGGAGTAATTCCCGGCCCGGAAGGCATTGGCACTAAATTGTGAGGCAGGAATTTTAAAGATAAAATTGATATTTCCCCGGTTGAATCCTCCTCCCAGACTGATGGATGGTGGTTCAAACCATCTTACAGCACTTGTACTGAAAGACTGAAAACCTGGCAAATAACCTGAAAATCCAGTAGATGGCATCTGTCCTCCCATACTTTCCAACTGCCACAGAAGCGCGGAACCGGGTAAAGTAAGTGAGGAAGAAGAGTGAGTAAAATTGGGCCCGGAAACAGAGGTAAATGTAGGAGCTGTTGGGAGTAATCCCAAAAAGGCATAATCCCAGTTGGTTCTGTTGGCGTTCGTCATTACTCTTGTAGGTACTGAAGTAAATTCGCTCCTGTTAAAAATATTATTTTCAGGAACCGACAGATATACATCCTGAGCTTTCGTAACCGCAGCCCCGAACAATACGGTAAAAATTCCTATTAGAAAAGACCTCATCTTTTTCATACTTTTAAATTTAAAACTTTTTCACCTTAATGGTGGTGTCTTTCTTCTTATATTCAAAAACCACAGTTTTTGAATAACCTTCTTTTGTCACCTGAATAGTTTGGCTGGGTTGTGTATAGCTGTATTTGTCATTTTCAATATAGAGCGTGTATTTTCCATCTTTCAGGAAAAATTCAAACTCATTTTTTTGGTTAACCACAGCAGTATAGATCATACCCTCTTCACTTTTTGCATATACCACGATCCCGGTTACATCCGTTTCCAGAACATCATAAGCTTGTCTGATCTCTGTTAATTTTCCACTTACCCTGATGTTTTTTACCAAGCCTACTTTACGGTTAATATTGGCATGCACCATAATGACTGGATCCATCATCAATCGGGCACCTGCACTTTCGTTCATTTTTAGTGTATAAGTTCCTTCTGGGACATTCTGAAAAACTACTTTTCCATTCTTATCTGTTATCGCTACATAATTGTCCAGTTTTACAATTTCATTAGCAAGTACCGATTCGCCGGATTCCAGAAGTCCATTAAAATTTTTATCTTCAAAGAACTGGAAAGCCACTTTATGATTTCCGAGAGTTGTTGCTGTGGTAAAATATTTTTTAATCCCCACTCTAAACTGGTAATAGCTTCCACTGGTTGCATATTCAGCTGTAGATTTATAACCGGAAAGATTAAAATACCCTGTGGTAGACCAGGAAGGCGAAATCTTATACTCCAGATTACCGGTGATATTGCTGTTTAAATTTTTATAAAGTTCCGAATAGAAAGTCCCGGCTGAAAAAGATCCGGTCAGATTATGATTAAACATCTGGAAATTATAGGAGGCATACACATTATAGTTGGCGAAATTACGGTTTCCATTATAATAAGAATTTAAATCAAAGACACTGATCGCGTTCCATTGGGCTGTTCCATTGAGGGAGAATGATTTATATCTGTAAGATAAAGTCGTTTTCAAACTGTTGAACCATTCTGGATTATCATTCTCTTTTGAATAAGAATATTCCGCCGTCAGGTTCAATCCGTGAGCACCTAATGTAGTACTGATATTGGCTTCCAACCGGTAAGAAAAAAGTTCCTGTGATGTGTAAAAATTAGCTGTTTTTTGTTTTTCAACCTTTGGATAAAGTAGGAAATTCCACTTCTTTAAAGAAAACTGATACCCTAGTCCCAAAGCTTCCGTGCTGTTGAAATAATAACGCAAATTAGAGGTATTCCCAGGTTGGATAGGTTCACTCTGGAAACTCAGGAACTCGGGTTCTACCTGCGAATGCTGATATTGTATAAAAGCACGCTGAGCAGCAGAAAATTGGCGGCCGATCCGTTGATTTGAGAAAAAAGATCCCCGTTTAATCCCTGCATAACTTTTGGTGGCAAAGGAATTGAAAGATTGTATATCCCATTTCCCTATTTTTCCTTCGTAATTGGCTCCCATGGAAGCTCCTGTGTTTTCGTCTTTATTCAAAAGGCCGTTTTCGTTGCTCACTCCCACCTCCGTGCGGATGATATGTTTTTCGTTAATTAACAATGATGTTACCGCGTTCGCTACCTGTGTATCTACGTTAAAGCGTGGATCATGGTCGAATATATAGGATACTTTTCCATTGAAAGATTTAGCATTTCCAAAAGCATATTTTGCACCTACCATGGTAGATCCTTCTGTTTGCTGGAAATAAGTACCATACAGATTATAATTACTTTCCAGCGCAAGAACTTCAATCTGATTACTGTTACCAAATCTGGTAGAAACTTTTCCACCCCTTCCGAAAACCGGGTAGTCGTAATCGCTGCTATTAACATTTCCCAAGCGTAAAACCGTATTTTTTCTCTCCAGTTCCAGCCAGGTATCATACACGTTATAAAGGCCGTCTTCAAAATAGTAATCTGCACCGATATTGAAGCGTGATTTTAAATTCTCAGACATACGGAATGCTGTGTTTCCCCTCAATTGAAGAAAATTGAACCCTGAACTGTTTTCATTATAGCTCATTTCCGCAAAGTTACTTCCACTCGCCGCTTCGTTTCCACGGGCAATTTGTCTGTTGTGCGATAAAATAACCAAGTAGAGCGTGTTGCTTCCCACAATTTTATTATCAAGCAGATCTGTGACAATTGCATTAATATTAAACTCCGGGTAAAGTGTATTCTGTTTTCTGACGGCAATTTTAATTTCAAGCGTTTGTTTTTCTAAACCTTCCAGAGATAAGGTTTGCTGTTTTGGCAAAATTTCCAGACCATCCGGAATTGACTGCAAATCAATCTTAACGGTACGTTTACTATACCCCTGATTTTCTACTGTCAGCAGAATTGAGGATTGGGGCAAAGCAGGGTTAATAAAATTTTCGTAGGTAGCCGTATAAATCGCGATGTTTTTGTTCTCACCTTTAGAGACGAAGAATGAGGCGTTTTCAGCCCTGGTGACCTTTGAAGTGGCATACGAAACCTGAAATTGGATCTTATTGGATCTCAGCTTCATAAAATCAACGTTGGCGATCAGTTTCACAGGAAGATTTTTAGACTGACCCGGGCCTAGGGTAAAGTCAGTTTTGGGATAGAAAAGCAATCCCGGATACTGTTCCTGAGGGCTGATATTCTGAATCATCATCTCTTCAGAACTTTTATTCTCAATGATCAGGAAATTAGTAAAAGTAGAACCCTTTTCAACAGTTACACTGTCATTTTCAAAATGGATTTGTATATCCTTCTTTTCCTGTGCAAAGGCCCACGAAAAGTTCAGAAGAACAAATATAAAAAATAAGATTGTTCTTCTTAGTACTGATACTGATATTCCATTCTGTGGTTTCAAAGCTTAATTTTAAAATTTAAAGTTTTTTTCTCCTACACGTAAATCATTAGATTCGGCCATTTTGACGATAACCACGCCAAGGAAGTTCCCTGAAATGTTCTCTGGTAAAGAAAACTGAACAACCTGATTGGTATCCGGAAACATAGAGATGGAAATTGCGGGTAATTTTATTTCCTTACCACTGTCTGTATTGGTGAGTTCAAACTCAACGGTGGCATCATTGATGGTGTTTCCATCATTATGGATGCTTACAGCAACTTTTCTATTCGCAGCATTCTCATTTTTCACTTCTGAAATATTGGTGATATCCAGACTTTTCACATGGTTTCCCGGTGGAGTGTAAAAGATGTGAAGTCCTACCTCAAATAAGGTGATAATACCAATACCATTCTGAATACGTGCCTTATCTGCCTGCTGAGGAAGCTGTGTGAAAAACAGCATGCTGTTTGTAACGACAGACTGTGATGCGTTTACCGGAATTTGCATGGTTACTACAATCTCCTTTGTACTTTTCGCAGGAACTGTTACAGTGTTTTCTAAGGTAGACACCCAGGAGGCATTGGAAGTTTTTGAACTGCCTGCTTCAAGATAAACCTTATTTCCGTCTTCTTCTCTAACCCAATCTTTATAGTTGAGATTAAAAACATAATCTTTATCCGAGCTGTTTTGAAGCGTGACTGTCTTTGTTACTTTTTCTCCTGGATTACCTGTGAAAAACAATCTTGTAGGCGACATAGAAATACTTTGTGCCAAAAGTGAAGAAGATCCTGTAAGAATAAAGAAAATGAAAAGGTGAATAAACTTGTTCATGGTGTAAATAGTTTAATAATAAAGATTCTCAAAACTACTGAAAACGTAGCAAAATAAGCCTTTACAAACTAAAAATTTTATTATAAAGCAGTCGCCGTATAAGTTACTGTTTGCGTATAAGTTCCCGCTGGCTTACCTAAAATATCCGAAGATGATGATTTCTCTGCTGGAATGGTGTAGTCCAGATTCAGTGTTAATGCACTTCCGAGAGGAGCATTGGATACTAAGGTTCTTTCTCCTGGAGATAAAACCACTTCGTTTTTTGCTCCGCCCATACTTCCGGGAGCTTCTGCAGCTTTGATTGTCAAAACATCCACTGGGATCGAGTTTGAACCATTGACGAAATTCGGTCCCCCTGCTTTTACTTTAACATTAAAGTTCTTCGTGGAAGTAACTTTTAAAGAGTTGGCTTTAGTAATGGTCTGATCAGAGTTGTAGTCTGCTGCAGTAGCATAGTTAAAGGCAACTATACCACCAATGGCAGTACTTCCTGCGTCGATAGAGATGACATCGTTCAGGAAAATTTTTACAACTGTGGTTGCAGTAGTATTTTGAGCCTGAACATTATTAGTTCCTAATATGATCGCTCCAAAAGTTAAGGCTGTGATTGCAATTTGTTTTGTCATGATAATATTATTTAATTGTTAATCTTGTTTACCTGTTCTCTTTTGAACATTACAAATCTACAGCGGTCATAAAAGTTTCTTTGTAGTGGAAAACGGAAGTACATGTAGTAAAATCACTACACAGTTTATTCACATAATAAACAGAAAAACCCTCAGTACTTTTCAGGTACTGAGGGCATGTATATTGATGTGTTTTTTTATTATAAAATTGATGTATTTTTTATTATAAAGCAGTCGCGGTATAAGTTACCGTTTGCGTATAAGTTCCCGCTGGCTTACCTAAAATATCAGAAGATGATGATTTTGCTGCTGGAATAGTGTAGTCCAGATTCAGTGTTAACGCACTTCCAAGAGGAGCATTTGTAACTAAATTCTGATCTGTTGCAGATAAAACTACAGTATTTTTTGTCCCACCCATTGTTCCGGCAGCTGTTGCTGCTTTAATAGTCAAAACATTGACAGGGATTAAGTTTGTTCCATTCATAAAACTAGCGCCTCCTGCTTTTACTTTAACATTAAAGTTCTTTGTGGAAGTAACTTTCAAAGAGTTGGCTTTAGTAATGGTCTGATCAGAGTTGTAGTCTGCTGCAGTAACATAGTTAAAATCTACCGTATTACCAATGGCAGTACTTCCTGCGTCAATGGAGATGACATCGTTCAGGGTAATGTTTACAGTAGTGGTTGCTGTAGTATTTTGAGCCTGAACATTATTAGTTCCAAATATGATCGCTCCAAAAGTTAAGGCTGTGATTACGATTTGTTTTTTCATGATGGTAATATTTTATTGTTATTTTTTACTTAATTGTTATCTTTTGTATACTGCAAATTTATAGTGGTGCTAAAAGTTTCCTTGTAGTTGAAAAAGGAAGTTCGTGTAGTAAAATCACTACACGGTTTATCATTTGGACTTAAATAGAAAAGCCCTCAACATTTTCTAAGTATTGAGGGCCTATATAAATTGCTGTTATTTCTATTATAAAGCTGTCGTCATATAAATTACCGTTTGTGTATAATTTTTCTTTAGGTTTTCACAAAAAAATATTTATAGATTGGTAACTTTATTATCATTGTTATTTAAGAGTATTATGGTAATATAAAGCAAATAACTAATATAATTAATTTGTTATTGTAATGGCAATAATGCACCAAGCATTCAGCAATCTACTTTCATAAGAGTGCAAGGATTTTGAATTTTATCTATATTGGTACAATACATAAAAAATCAAAGGCCTCCTGAGGAAGCCTTCGAAACACCAAATCACAAAATATTAATATGAAAAAATTAGCTTATAAAGCTGTTGCAGTATAAGTTACTGTTTGCGTATAAGTTCCCGCTGGCTTACCTAAAATATCAGAAGATGATGATTTTGCTGCTGGAATAGTGTAGTCCAGATTCAGTGTTAACGCACTTCCAAGAGGAGCATTTGTAACTAAATTCTGATCTGTTGCAGATAAAACTACGGTATTTTTTGTCCCGCCCATTGTTCCGGCAGCTGTTGCTGCTTTAATAGTCAAAACATTGACAGGGATTAAGTTCGTTCCATTCATAAAATTAGCACCTCCTGCTTTTACTTTAACATTAAAGTTCTTTGTGGAAGTAACTTTCAAAGAGTTGGCTTTAGTAACGGTCTGATCAGAGTTGTAGTCTGCTGCAGTAACATAGTTAAAATCAACTGTATTACCAATGGCAGTACTTCCTGCATCGATAGAGATCACATCGTTCAGGGTAATGTTTACCGTGGTGGTTGCGGTTGTATTTTGAGCCTGAACATTATTAGTTCCTAATATCATGGCTCCGAAAGTTAAGGCTGTGATTACGATTTGTTTTGTCATGGCTGTATTATTTAATTGTTATTTTTTACTTAATTGTTATCTTTTGTATACTGCAAATTTATAGTGGTGCTAAAAGTTTCCTTGTAGTGGAAAAAGGAAGTTCGTGTAGTAAAATCACTACACGGTTTATCATTTGGACTTAAATAGAAAAGCCCTCAATACTTTGACAGTATTGAGGGCTTCTCTATTTAGAATTGTTATTTACTTACAATGCAGTGGCGGTATAAGTTATTTTTTGTGTGTAAGTTCCCTGTGGTTTTCCCAGAAGGACCTTAGATGCATTTTCCGCCGAAATGGAGTAGGCAATATTTAAAGACTGTTTGGTTCCTAAACTTGCATTACTCACCAGCACCTGATCAGTTGTAGATAAAGTGACCTCATTCAGGGTTCCTACCAAACTTCCGCCCGGTATTGCCTTGACCTTTAATATATCTACAGGAATTACATTTGCACCACTTACAAAGTGTGCTCCTTCAGATTTTACTTTTACATCAAAATTTTTAGAGGAAATAATGACTAAACTGTTGGGAACAGTCACATTTTTTGATGAATTATAGTCTTTTGTGCTCCCATAAATAAAATCTACAGTACCTTCTGAAGCAACAGAGCCAATGTCCATGGCAATAACGTCCGATAAAATAATATTTACTGATGTACTCACCTGCTCTGAACTTTGTGCCATAATCTGGTTGGTTCCTAAGGCGATTGCTCCCAAAGACAGCGCAATGATAAAAATTTGCTTTTTCATGATTAATAAATTTTAGTGAGGTGTAATAATATTATCATTCTGAATTCATTATAAATCTAATAACAATATATGACATCACCAAAGCTTTTTCACTCTAATGTGAGTGAATGTAGATTTTTCGCCGAAAATCATGGAATCAGCATAGGTATCGTAAGAATAATTGATCAAGTTAACAGTATTGTAATGCTTAAGGAACTTCTCCCTGATAAAATTACTGTTCAAACATTCCATTTTAATAATAAAATATAAATGGCGCCACTTTAAAAAAAGTGACGCCATTTTATATGGGTTATATATTCCTTATTTTGAATTTTCAAGTTTTAATACATCTTATTTTCTGCATATTTATAAACTGTCTTTTCATCCCAAACAAATAATTGAATAGAGCTATACGGTGGTATTTTGTATGAATACCCTGCGCTTTTTATATCGAAGCCCTGCCCATAACTATCACTGGCATTTAATACGAGTATTCTCTGACCTCGGAAAACTTTTCCTAATGTAAATTGCTCACCATACACACATCTGATGACCAGCATTCTATTATCAGAATCATAATACTGAATTCCTGGCTGCTGCTCAATCATTCCATGAGACAATCTCATTCTAGAGTCCTCATTGATAATCTCATCATCAAGGTAGGAAAGACTTCCGTCAGGAATAAATAAAGTATTAGGCTTTTCATCTTTTGATTTAAAGTTTTCAGTAGCCTTTACAGAGCCCTCAACATATACTGGACCGGCAATATTAACTTTATGCGAATCATTAGCCGGTGCACCTATACCAATATTATGGCTCTTTCTATGGAAGTTAATACCTTCCCAACCCTTATATTTACTTGAATATTTATAATACTCACCTTCCAATACAGTTAAATAGAACCCATCCTGTTCATTATATATACCGGATTCTCCGCCATTATATTCATCAGCAACCATTAATCCATTACCTGTATGACTAGTAAATTGCTGGTTTACAATAACACCGTTATTAGACATATAATTCCAGCTATTGATATTACCCTGAGAGAAATCTGCGTCACTCCAAACAGTTCTCCAAGGCTGCCATCCTATATCTCCAGAGCCTGAATAACTTCCTCTGAATTTCATCCCATTTCCTGTTCTGTCAATAGTTAGCTGTTGTCTGCCATCAGCCGAGTTCAGATTTAAAGTAGTTGTATAATTAAACCCTGAAGATGGGGCTTCCTGTCTATAAATTCCAGATTCAGAAACTAAATTTAAATTAGCAACATATTTTAATTCTTTAAACTTATCATTCCAATTACTGATCATAGCAGGGGTAAGATTACCGGCATCCCAAATTACATTTCCCTGAAAAGTTGGTCTTGATCTTAGATGATTAATGGCACCATAATTATCAATGGTCATCGCTATCTGAGGCCCTGCTGCAAACGAATTGGTTGTTGCAAAAGCCATAGATGTACCATTTCCGTCATTACTTCGTACATATATACCGGCTTGTGTACCGCTATTAGAATAAAATCCAATGGATGCTGTATATTGATTATCAGGATTTGAACCACTTTCAGTTTCTACTAAGAAAGAGTATTCGGCTGATGTACTGGTATTGCCCCAGCCTGTGCCTGTATTTTTTGCTCTACCTTTAATAGTTTTAAGTCCGGTAATATCCTGCTGGCCATCGACATTAACAAACTTGCTGTTTGTCCAATTATGCGTTGCTAAAAATACATAACCATCTGTTCTGTGGTATATGTAAGGCGCACCTGCTGATAAACCATTTGAGAATCCTAATGTTTGAGCATTTTCGGCAGAATTAACTTTAGTATCAGGGTTAAAATTATTATTAGTCCAAAGCGATTCTCCATCTGACAGTAAAGGAATATTCCCTTTTTTCGTCATCGTTGTTGTATTTATCGCCTGCCAATATTCTAAGTGATTGCTGAATAAAGGAAAATCTATCCTGTGATACCATGTATTATTTCCTGCTATGTGTAAAGAGTTACCATAAGTAGACGGGAATCCGTTACCTGTCGCCCAATCTGTAACACTTAAAGGATAATCAGTTTTTACTGCAGTTGCATCCTGATGGTTCCCTCTTTTCGCAAGATATTCTCCGGGATTTAAATTGTTCGTAGTCCACGGAATGCCTCCCTGAATTTTAACTGCACCACTATCTGAACTTAATAATAAGTCACCACCATTTACAGCTCTCATTGCAAAGCTATCTCCTGCTCCACTCCATACGGCAGAATTTCCATCAGCTCCAATATAGGCTATATCTTTAGATCCATCATACTTTTGCCAGGTCAGATAATTCCCTGTTTGTGCTGTACTTTTCCATCTCCCTAACATAGCTGGAGTTTCTATATTGAAAGCACCTGTCATAGTACCACCATCTTTTCTGAGATAGTTTCCTAAATCTGAAGATGACACAAAATCTGAGGCTAATCTCTGGCCACCACCCGCTGTTAAGATATAGTTATCATTATACCCAACTTTATTGAAACCTCTTGATGAAACCTGACCGGCATCAGTGAATGTTATACCATTATTTAAATCCCAATCTTCTGCATTATTGGTAACAGAGGGCGCCAATATCAAATTGTTATTGGTAGGTTTCTGAATTGACCAGGATTTATATGAACTGTTTTTTAGTTTGAAAGGTATTCTGTTATAATAGGATTTTGCTGCCGATATAATTTCATCCGTATTTCTCGTCTGGTAATCGCTCGGTTTGAAATTTACATTATCCCAGGCTTTTCTCCATAGTGTCCAATTTCCATTATGCCCACTTCTATACACCAGTTCTCCTGCATCTGCATTAGTATCATTATATTTTATCTGCAACTGTGCTGTAGTATCCTGAGCACCCATGTGCAACATAGGACTATATAGATGCTGAACTCCTCCTGCGTTATTGTTTGCTCTGTAAACTCCGGAACTGGAATACCCTCCAAGACTATTGAAGTTATCATTAAACTGAACTGCTTTTGGAATATAGCTGCTGTCTGCAAAATTAGTTAACCAACTTCTTGTAGCGACTACATCAGAAGGTAAAGTAATGATATGGGAAGGATATAAGTCAAGATTAGGTTCTAATGCATGAGACCATCCCAGATTCCAATCCTGATAATAGTTTTCGTATTTAACTTCCACTCTAGCCACTTCAAATGAGAAATACCCATTCCAAAAAGTCTCTGATTCTCCTAATAAAATACTTACATATCCATCAGTCCCAATCCCAATCCTTGCAGTAGTGGTAGGAAAATTATCTGTTACTTCCCATATCGCTTTTGAACCATTAGTAACCAGAGTTCCTGATACATATTTATAGAAAGCGACATTCACTTTACCTAAGTACTGGCTTTCATATCCATAAATATTAATATCAATACTAAACATTGCATGCTCCGGTGAAGCTTGTGGCATTTTAATCGCTAAAATACCCGTATGTCCTCCAACATCATAATAGCCCTGATAAACTTTATTAAATATTCTTACTTTATTTTGGCTTTTATTAATAGATCCCCCATCTTCAAATTCTAAATCCTTTGTACCAAGATTAACATCCTGTGATGCGCCAGTATAAGGAACATAATTATTTAAAGTTGATGTATTAACAAAAGTTGACGGGTTTAAATTATGAGCATCCCAAACCACTCCATTTACTCCGTTTTTAGAGTGTATTATATCATTGTTATTAGATTCTATAATAGTATTAATCGTTGGGTTTCCTATGTATAATGTGGAGGAACCGCTATAATTTAACACCTGGTTATTACCTGTAGTAAATGAAGTAGAATAAATACCTTGTTTAGAATAAATCTGACCTGAGCGTCCCAGATAATGGGTAGGATGATCCGGATCTCCAAAATGGAAACCAATACCTTCATTCAAGCTATTGGCACTTCCCTGATAATAAGAAAGTCCATAAGCATCTGCATTAGCAAATGACCAGATTCTATTTCTTTCATCGGTTTTGTAGAACCTGTTTTGAAATCCTTCATCTGTTTGCACAAAACCTCTTGAATGGATACCATAAGGAGGAATAAACTGGGAGTCGGTATAAGAAGAAGAGGCCAATAAGCCACCAGCCAAAATAACTTGAGAATTATTACCGTTTAAACCCGCTATAGGTTTATCTGAATCTAATGCCCAATAGCTACCTGTATCTTTCTTCTCCCAAAATGTATTACCAGAAACTAACTCTTCTTTAGTGAGCAAATGTTTAAGATTTATCTGAACCCTTTTTGTACCTCCCGGATCCGGGTGATCCGACACTGAAGTAACTCTGTTATTCCCCTGGTCTAAACCTCCATATCCAACCGTTACTTTGACATCAAACCCCTGCCAGTAAGATAATTGGGTAAACCAAAAACAAAGTTTACCATTTAAGTTTAAGGCCGTAATTCCATTCCAGTAATATAATGTAGAATAGCCGCTATGAGAAATAATAGTCCCGTTATAGATATAGCCCTGGATCTTACAATCTAAAGGCTGATCATTGCCATACATATTACCTTTAATCTCTAAAAGAAACTGATCTCCATAGTCTACAGAATAATCTACATCAGTTTCAATTAAGGTACCCTGTGGGAAGTTTCTTCCCGAATGATACCAGGAGTCTTCTTTTCTTCGGGAATCATAATCTCCACCGCCTCCCGTCAGAAATTTTTCATTATCTGATCCATCTTTATAATACCCGGCCGATCTCACGTAATCAAAAGCATTGCCATTGATATTCATAAAGTGATACCCATTTGGCCTATACTGCAGTGTAGCAGCGTAAAGCCCCGGCTGATGAAAAGAAATTGCAGGGTAAATTGTATCAGACACACCATTACCTCTTACTTCTAAAGCAACTGCATTATAAGCATTACCTGTAGCTCCTGAGAAGGATTTTCTTACCGGTATATCCTGGTATGTATTGGTTGTTACTAAATTTAAATCAGAAACTATTTCCGCATGGGTTCGTGTGCTAATTTTTTTCGTTACAGAATTCCAAACCATTACAGAACCTGCATCGTTTGGAACACTTTTCACAATTATTTCGCCTTCTATAGCGATATGATTGTTAAAATATTCAGGAGCAATCATTAGTCTAATCTAGCAGTTAAAGTAATTCTATATTCATTCGGGGTAAGAGGTGCCAAAACATCTATTTGTACGTCATTTTCTGATATAACCGTACAGCTTACATTTATTTTTCTATTATCAGCATTACGATAACAGATATAGTCAACATTGATGGTATTCCAGCCATGGGTGATGGGGAAAGTAACGGACGATCCGTCTCCGATGTGCCATGTTTGGGATTTAATTTTTGCATCCAAAACAGCTTTGGTAGATTTTGGAGTCATTGCTTTAGTAATATTGACTCCTTCAATAGCTTCAACATCTGTAGCGATCTGGATCAGACCTTTTACCGAATCTGTAGCGTCTACAATATCAGGAATACCTTTTTCTATAATCTGATAATTTTTAGGGATATTGTAAGCATCATCGGTATTGGCAATAAGATGGTCACCCACAGATACAGGTTCATTGCCCACCCATCCATTGGCTGTAATTACCCATACCATTCCTGTTTTAATTACAGCTGCTGTAGCAGGCGATGGCATCGTCATTGAACCTTCAACAGTAGAAGGAATATAACCTCCCGGCTGATAGATCAGTGCTCCTGTAAGGCTTTGTCCTATGAAGTTTTCAACATAAGTTTTAATCTTATAGGATGACCATGTAAAGGTACCTGACTGAATAGCGTCATTCACAACAATAGAAACAATATCTGCATTGGTAAGATTTCGGCCTGCTACTTTAATAACATGCCCTGAACTATTGGTCAGTATCTGACTTAGCAATAGAAGCCCGCTTGTCTGATTGGTCTGAAATGGATTATTAGTTAGCGGATAATCCGGATGTACATAATTTTCGGCCAAATTAATCCATTCGGTTCCGTTCCATTGATGCAACTGGCCGTTATAATCAATTACCCAGCCTGCAGGAACACCATCCGTACTGGGAAACGAAGTAAATTGTTGAAAACGGGTACGTTGTAGTTCCCCGAAAAAATTATCCTGATTTGCGTTGTTACTGATTACTGCATTGTTATTCATAGTTTTTTATTTTTTATGGTTTAACTTTTAAAATGAGAATGTTTATAGGATTAGCAAGGTCGCCCAGCATCTTGATCTCGATGGTTTGATTGGTTGCATAATCGTCAATATTTATTTTTTTTCCGGTAACACTATCCCGGGCCTGAATGATTACATTTTCCGTTTCAAGGGTATTGGGAAATACTGCACTTCCGGTAATCTGCACTACTGCACTTTCAGCTGTCTGAGAGATCAGCAAAACCTTATCATAGATCTGCTTATTAAATTCCTGTTGATTTTTCGGGCTGCTTAGCCAATCGTAGTCCAATACCAGCTTTACTTTATCTTCACTTGATTCTCCGATAGGAAGAGCTTTTAAAGCTTCAATATCATCACGGTTTTTTTTAATGAAGTTTACTATTTCCTGAAGTTCATCTAAAGACAGATCATTAGACAAGAGGATCTTTCTAATATTTTCTATCTTCAGGGCTAAGTCTTTATCAGCATCTTTCAGTGCATCAACAAAGCTATTTACCTGTATTTTAGTGTACACATTCCCCAATTGATCAGAACTGTCAATTGTAGCAACATTGCTTATTCCAAGTTTGCTTTTCCAGCTGTCAACATGAGCCGAGGTCAGATTACCGGCATTCAATAAAGCCAGATATTCCGAATGAGCTTTTGGGTCTTTTAAGTGTTCCTGAAATGCTTCGGCACTGGCAAATAATTGAAAGATTTCTTCAAATCCTTCAATACCTGTCACAGGGATTAAGTCATCTTTGTGATAAAAAGATAAAAACGTGTCTTTAAACTGGGTTTCTGTTGGAAAATCTCCAGTTTCAAACCAACTTAAAATTGTATGTAATGGTGTACTCATTTGATAATTGATAATTAGTTTTGATAAAATTGTTAATTGGGAAAGGCTTAAAGATGATTTCTATCGTGTGATATTTTAAGCGAGCGAAGAAGTCCATATATCTGCAGATGATGCTATACCACATTGCATTCACTCAGAAAGAATCAATGAAGCGGATTCCACTTTGCGATCTCAAAATATTACAATGATGCAATAACATTTTTGCCTGAAATCTGAACTGTATAAGCAGTTTGAAGGCGGAACAAAGTAGGCTGCACATGAATTTGGAGATTTATTTCCAATGATAACAGAGGGTTTAGAGTTCCCAGTATTAGGTAGAAATCGTTTATTTAGAAAAGAACAGATCAGCTTCAGCCTTTCTTCTGCGGATGAGTCCGTTTAATGTTTTTCCGGCAGCCGTAATGTATTTTGTGGTAAACCAATTTCTGATAGCCTGCTCTTCTGCTTTTTTATTAATCAAAGAAAATAGTCCATCTGATCCACCGGTATTGTAAGTGTGTGAAACAAGAGCATCAAATTGATTCTGAGTAAGATTCAGTTTAATTTTGCTCTTGACGATTTTTTCATAAGTTGGTAAAACAGATGAAAATAGCTCTATTCCTTTCTCTTTAGTGATGGCAGGATCTTTCATGGTTACTTTTTTCCCTCCGGGATAGTACGTGTTGCCATATCCAATTGTCGGAATTCCTGCAGAATCCAAATAAGGCTTTGAACTGAAACCTTCAAATGATACAATCAGATTGATTCCCTTTTGTGATGTTTTCATGTTTTAAAATATTTATAGGTGAAAAAGATGAGTATTAAAGTGATTCCAATAATCGTAATGAAAATCCAGGCCAGGATCTCCAATCCATCTGTTTGAATTTTCCTGGTTTCTTCAGAGACTTTTGCAGCCACTTCTTTGACTGTTTCTTTTGAACTTGTTTTTTGGATCAAATCCTGGATAACATGAGTAGTTTCTTCTTTTCTAAGCTCTGATTTTTCATGGTTGCCCTTTGCGTAAGAGCTGCTGATGGAATATTCTGCATTTCCCACAATAGAAATGCGTTGAAGCGTATCACGTCCCACCACATTATGGAAGACAAAGTGATTAGATGCATCCGATTTTCCTTTAATCAATAGCTCTCCGGATATTTCATTTCTCTCTTCCTTCAGCGACACCTCATCCGATATACTTTGAGCTGACTGTGAGCTTTGAAGGATTAAAGAATCAGCTTTTATTTCTTCTGTTTTTTTTGTATTTTCTTTATAAGTGGCTGTAATTTTGTGTTTACTCCGGCAGCCCAACATGAGACTGCTCAATATGAGCAATAACAGAATTTTTGTTTTCATGAGTTTTAGTTTTAAAAATTGAAAAGGCTTATCTTGAATTCTTCAATCCCAGAAAATCCAAATGATATTCAAATTCTTACATAAAGATTTTATCTTCTTTTACGTATTCTTTTTTGATGCTATCCAGCAACATGTCTAAGCTTACTTTGAAACCAGGTTCTTTTAACGCAATTGTTTTTAAACTCACATCCTGTATGATATTCATAATATTTGAACCGGTTAACTCATATCGTTGAGCAATTTGCTCCAGATCAATATCTTCAAGTTGTAATTGTTCGGGTAAATTTTGCTGCCAGATACGCAGACGCTCTTCATGCTTTGGATTATTAAATTGTATGCAGCTATGAAAGCGTCGCGTAAAGGCTTTATCCATATTATTTTTAAAGTTGGAGGCCAGAATAATAAGCCCTGAAAATGTTTCTATGCGTTGCAGCAAATAAGAAACTTCCTGATTGGCATATTTGTCATGGGCATCTTTTACAGAGGTTCGTTTTCCGAAAATAGCATCTGCTTCATCAAAAAATAAAATCCAGTTTTTATTTTCTGCTTTGTTGAATAGTTTAGCTAATTGTTTTTCTGTTTCTCCAATGTATTTTGAGACCAGCATAGAAACATCCACTCTGAAAACAGGCCGTTGAGTATATTTCCCTAAAAGGCTGGCCGCAAGAGTTTTTCCTGTTCCCGGTTCTCCATGAAACAACACTCTGAACCCTGGTTTAAGTTTGGTCTGCATATTCCAATCTTCCATCAAAGTCCGGCTGCTATTGTACCAGGCTTCAATACTTTTAAGCTCCTGTAAAGTAGTTTGAGGAAGAATCAAATCTGTCCATGATCGATGGGTGAGTATTTGTTCTGCAGGAAACTCATTGCTCATTTTTGGTAATAATTCCAGGCCAAACATGATCTTTTTAAAAGCTTCTTCATGAATATTGATCTGACTGTTCATTGATACATGTTCATGGGCTGAACCTGAAAAAACAATGAGCTCTTCCTGATTCAACACTGAATCCGGGCCGAAATAATCCAGTGATTTTAATCTTTCTGAAATACTATCCCCTCCCAAAACGTACTGGACTGCCTGAATTGTAGGATAAAAGAGCCTGCCGCTATCGTTGGTTGAACAGAAGTCAAACAGTGCACTCCCCGGAAACTCCAGATAAATGCGTTTCAGAAATGCGGGATCCAATCGTGGCAATAAAGCCATTAAAAGAATCACAACTTCCTGATGGGCAAGCTCTTTCTCTGAAATATAATCACCTAATTGAAAATTTTCATGGTTATTAGTATTAAATTCAGGAGCTCCTACATTAAAATCCTCTGAAGGATTGTTGATACGCCATGTAATAACCTTTTCTAAATGAGTAAATAATTTTTGTAATTGTTCTGACTCCATTGGTTTTTATCTTTTTTAAGATCCTGTGGTCTGCATCCATTTCACTTTTAAGATGCTTCCACTGATCCTGTCGTTGATTTCAAGAAACCTCAACCGGAAAGTTGCTCACATTCGAGTATCTCTCTACAGTTGACACACTGCTGTTTTTGGAAAGTAGTTCCTTCATTGGAACCCTTCTTTTAAAAGAATAAATCTGCATTTAAAAGAGAAGAAGAGATCCGAAGACCTGCCATTCTGCCTAATGCTTATACATTAAAAAATTCCGGAACTTCAGATGCTAAAAGGTGTGCCAGTGAAAGTCTCTCCGATTGAGGTGGTATTTTTAGTAATGAGAATGTAATGGATTACTTCTCTGCCGCCTTATGATCTTAATATATTTTATAGGGATAGGATGCGGCTTGTTGTATTACATAATAGCAATTACTATGTTGTTGTGTACAGTTCAAAATTAATCCCTTTTTTGTTCTTATAAAAGTTTTCTGCCCTATCTGTACTGTAGTTGCAGTAACTCTTAATTTTTTTTTAAATCAAATGATGGTTTATAGCAGTACTGTAACTTCAGAAGTATGAATAATTTGTACTACTGATTGCTGTCAAGCAATCCCAGCCAGACTATTTTTCATTAATAGAATAACTACATTCGATTCTTACATTTCTGACTTTTTCTACCTGACCGCCCCACCAACTCTCCTGACTTTGCCCGGCGTTTAAGATTCCAGTTGTTAAAAGTCTATCATCATCCACATCATACACGTTACATTGTATGGATTGATTGATTTCCTGAAGGTCTGCATTATAATAGAGATACAGGAAATCCCATATATCATAATGTTCGGTAACAGAATCTTCAGTTTTGTATTTATCTCCCCAGTATTGCGAATATGCTCTATATTGGATAGGTATTTCAGTTTTATTAATAAACGTAATGTTTGTATTGACAACATTTATTTTTTGTTGAATATCTTCTTTATGAATATCTATGGGGACATTATAGTTCTTCAGTTCTCCAAAGTCGAATCCATCAGGAATTGCAGGCAGATTGTTCCCAAATAATCTACGAACGTAATAGTTATTACCTAATTGATAGCCAAAACTATAATATTCGGTTCCTTTTAAATCACCACCTCCTGTTGTTTTTTCTATTGCAATAGTATAAGGTGCACTGCCCAATAAGAATTGTCTTATTGTACCTACTTTGGTGGAATCTCTAATAATGATTACCTGATCTTCTTCATCCTGTGAAGTGATTACAACCTGTACTTCTAAGTCTCCGATGTTGTTTGCAGAATAGTAAACAAATGCATTATCAATATATGCCATACGGTTAACAAAAGCTACCAATTCTCTTTTTGTCAGGACATCATTCTTATGCCTTAAGGAATCTATCAATTCCGAAAATTGACCTTGCGTTGGATGTTTACCTGTTTCGAAATAGGTTTTTAATTCTTCTCTTGGGGTTAATTTATTTTCTTCCATTATATTTTATTATTCTTTACAATTTAATTGCCTTTGGATTCAATGATTATTTTTTTATGTTTTTAAAATTCGGGATTCATCCTTTTGTTATTCCTGTAAAAATTTAAAAGTTTCTCCATTCTGCTGTATCCTTTGGTTTTAATAATCGGATGATGGATTACTTAATTTCGAAACCGAAGTTCATCTTTTTTCTCTTTCCGGGAAAGTTTTTTGAATGTTCTGTTCTGTAGTTGCAGTAAGTGTTTTTTTTAAAGACCCAGAGCGTTGAACATCTCGGATGCAATAGCCTCCATCCCCAAATCACCGGGATGAATCAGAACTCCTCTTTTAGCTTTTACTATTTTACATTTTCAGAATAGCTGCATTCGATTCTTATATTTCTGATTCCATTAACCTGACCGCCATTCAAAGAAACCTGGTTTTGTCCTGCTGGTAAATAACCGGTGGCCAAAAGGGTGTCATTTTCAGCATTAAAGATTTCACATTTAATGGATTGAATAACTTTTGTAAGGTCTGCTCTATAATAGAAACTCAAAGAATCTTCCAGGTCATAATGATCCGTAACTGTATCTTCAGCTCTATATCGATTATTCCATCCCGCGCTTTCTATTCTATACTGGATAGGCACTTCAGTTTTATTAACGAACTTAACACTGGTGTTTAAAATGTTTATTTTTCTTCCAAAACCTCCTTTCGAAAGTTGTATAGGTAACCCAATACCTTCCAGCTCTCCAAAGTCAAATCCAACGGGGATTGTCTTCAGATTATTCCCGAAAAATCTGTAAACAGTGTAGGTTTGATCTAATTGATACGCCAAACTATAATATTCCGTTTCTTTCAAATCACCTTCAAAGATTTCTTTTACTTTTATCGTATAAGGTGCACTCCCTACAAAATAACGTTTGTCTAAAAAGCTTTTGAAATCAGCAGATGAGATCACCTGATCCGGTTCATCATTGGTGCTTACCACGATTGAAAATTTTAGATTTCCGACATTATTTGTTGAAAAATTAACGTATGAGTTATCAATAGCTGCCAAACTATTGGCAAAAATGGCCAGTTCTCTTTTGGTAAGAACATCTTCTCTAAGTCTTAAGGAATCTATCAGATCTTCAAACTGGCTTTGTGTGGGATATTTTCCTGTTTCAAAATAGTTTTTTAACTGGTCTCTGGTTGTTAGTTTATTTTCCTCCATAATACTTCTTTATAATTTATGCTTCCGGGCATTATTAAACTTTGGTTTCAATGATAATTTATGTTATGTTTTAAAGTTCTGAACTCATCCTTTTTTATCCCTGGAAAAGGGTTTTAGTCTCGTTACGCTGTAGTTACAGCACCGTTTTGTTATAAGAAGCAGGATGATGACTTCTTATGTTTCATTGCCCAAAATTCATACTTTTTTTGTTCCTGTGAAAGTTTTTTGGCCCCGCTATTCTGTAGTTGCAGTACCCTCTACTTTTCAGGAATAAAAAAGGCCCGGATCTTATAATCCGAGCCATTTTAGCTTCTATGCTTAACGTTAATTTTTTTCGCAGAGTTGATGATTAATCCAGCTTAAAGAAGAAATATACTACCGCCGCCCACTCTTTTTTAACTCCTCTCGCATAACCAATCGTACTATGGCTGCTGTTTTCAACCGTTCCATCATCTTTGATGTAGCCAATGGTGGAATGACTGCTGTTTTCTACAGTACCATCTTTTTTTACATAACCTACCGTAGAACGGCTCTTATTTTCAATAGTTCCGTCACTTTTGATGTACCCAATAGTGCTTCGACTTTTATTTTCGATAGTCCCATCATTTTTAATGTATCCCACAGTGGAATGACTGCTGTTTTCTATGGTCCCATCACTTTTGATATAACCAGTGGTGCTGTGGCTTCCGGATTCTATAGTTTGGGCACCTACAGAAAGACCGAAGAGAAGGGAACAAAAGAATAGTATTTTTTTCATGGTTTGAAGATTTTAATGGTTATTAATTCCTTATTATTAATTGGGATTACATATAATCCAAGCTTTTATATTTTTTTACAAGATACCAAGTTTTCCAATTCACTTAGATAAAAATATAATGAAATTGAATTTCCCTGAAAAATTATAAAAAGCTACAATAAAAATAAGCTTTTACATTCCACATATAATTACAATTCCCATCATAAAGCATTGATTTTTATCACAGTATAAACTTTGCTAAATTAAAAAGACTCCGCAAAACTAGGATATATATGCGAAGTCTTTGATATTAATACTTTTATTTACTAGGTATATTGTCCATTTCAAATACCTTTTTTATCAAGATTTTCTTATTTTAAATCATCATAACTTAAAGAATAAGAAACAAATTTATCTCCATATTCATAAAGAATAAAAAATGTAACTATGTTATTTTGAAAAAAAACCATACATGGCATATTTAAATATAAATAATTCTTTTCTCCTTCTGGATGTATAAACTCATTATTTTCATATTTAAAATTCCCATACATATCTGAAGAGTATTCTAACTTAGAAGGTAACATTTTGTTTTGTTGCAACTTAATAAAAGTATCTTGAGAAATTACACTATATTTACATCTAGATAATTCTGCATAAGGAAACTCTTCTTCTGCAAAAAACATAAGTTCATCGTCTATAAGTTCTACGATCAATGCATTAACTGTTTCTAAAGAATGATCTCCCCACAAATATTTATTAACTAATTCTTGTATTTCATCATAATAAGATCCTGATCTAGGATTATGTAAATCTACTTGTATTATACCTATTGCCATATTATTATTTTTATTGTTAAAATTGTTAAGTTCAATATACTATATTCTTATAAAACATCTTTGAGTTTGCCTTTAAATTCACCATTCCCTATAGCAATTACAATGTCTCTAGTAGTAGTGTGATCAGATGGCTTTATTTGATATACTGTCATTACTTTATCAGTAGCATTAAAAACGATTACAGGATCTTTAGCTCTATAATCGGTGTGTGTAGGTACATCTTCTCCTAATACGTAAGTAGTTTGCGCATAATGTACTTGTACTCTATTAGCTTGTGCTTCTGTAATTTTAGCTGCCCTTCTCATTTTTCCTTTACTTGCTTCTATCTTTTTATGTGCCTCATCTTTATCAAATCCTAAAGTTTCTTGCATGGTTACAAATTTAAAATAAACATTAGGATAAGTAGATAATAATTCCCCTGTAGCTTTTCTTATTAATGAGCCTAAAGCACTACCGGAAAATACTGGTTCTACAATAGTAAATATAACAGATTGATTTTCTCTTCCTTGCATCGCTTCTTTTACATACTTTACTATATCTTCAGGTTGCTGAGTATTATGAGTTTTACCTGTTACTCTATCTCTTGGCATTTTTTCTATTTTTTCATTTTTGATAGATGTACCTTTAGTTACAGCATCTCCCAAAAAGGACCCACCTGTTTCTGTAGTTATAATATATTCTTGTCCATCTAGCTCTTTTCGCATCTCTTGTAATGCCTCATGGTATTCTTCTACAAATGGAGAATATATTGCTCCTTGTGCGATCTCCCATTTACGAATTGCTGTTGACTCACTAGATACCATCTCTCTTCTTAATTTAGTATTTCCACCTTTTCTTAACCCTGGTATATGCTTAATAAACTCTAGCATTTGTTCTCTTACTCTTTCCGGATATTTGCCTTCTTTTAAGTTTGCCTCTTCATTTTTCACGAACTCTTCGTTTTTGATAAAAGCAACTTTTTGTATGCTATAATTCAGTGCATTGCCTTCTCCAAATATATTAAATAATTGCTGTAGCGTATTAGAAAGTTGCTCTTCTTTATTCTCTACATTATTATCTAATTTTTCTGCTCTTTTAATTTCATTGCTTGATGCGCCTTGTATTTTAGCTTTATCCAATGCTTTATCTGTTTCTTTTGCACCTTTATGGGTTTCAAGATATTGACCTTTAGCCTGAGACAATAGAGTTTTAGCTTTTACTTGTTCTTCTTTTGGTAAATTATGAAGCTCATCCTCCCATTTCTTTAGTCTGTCACCTACACTCATAGGCGTACTCGCTACCATTACTTCAACATTATTACCTTTTGTACTAATCCAGAGTCTATGATTCTCTCCCTCAGCAGAAAAATAAATGGTTTCTCCAACTTCACTATCTTCAAGTTTTTTATCATTTTTGGTCATCCCTTTCTTATCCTTTTCGCCATCTTTTCCTTTCTTACCAATGCCCAGTTTGTTTAACAGTTTACCTCCTTTTATTTTCACAAAAGTCCAGAACTTAGTAATCGCTTTCACAATACGCTCACGTATTTTACGTATTACTCCAACAACTTTATCTGCTAATCCACCAATTCCCAGTAAGGAAGCTAAGAAACCTATCAGTACAGGAACAGCTTTACCTAATGCATTTTCTATGGCTTTGGCTACTGCACCTACATTTCCGCTGGCGATTGCTTTTATACTATCAGTGAAGGCTTTTACCAGTTCCATGATTTGTGCTGCACGCTGAATGAAGAATTTCACCACATCTATAATAGCCATAGCGGCTTTAATAAAGGCACCCACCGGAGTCATTAATCCCATGATCCATTTAATCCCTGCCTGGATTACCTGTGTCTGGATGATATCCATAATGGCATCCATAACGGTTTCTTTCAGATCTGCAAACTGATCTTTCAAGTGCTCCCAAAGTCCAGAAACACCTTCTTTGCGAACAATCTGCACCATTTCAAAGCTTGTTTCAAGAACTTTCATTACAGGTTCTCCTATCACTTTAGAACCGATGGCTCTAATGCCGCTCCATGTTAGGCCAAGCACCTGCGTGGTAATGGAGAAAATTCCTTTTAATGAGAATACATCTTCCGGCATCGTGATAGAAATACCTTTCATCGCTCCGGTTAACCATCCAAAGAAGCCAGTTTTAAGGTGGGTCCAGATATTGTTCCCGAAATTGGTAAACCCTTGTGAAACTCCGGCAATAAGATTTTTGAAAAACCCTATCGGATCCATGATGATCGCCTGAATAGCACTGATAACACCGGATAATAAATTGGTAAGCGTATTTTTAATTTCAATAATAATAGCAAACACACTGGTTTTAAGTACCTCAAGAGCCTGATTAACCCATCCACTATTTTGTGTTTTTAAGTCTGAAATTCTGGCATCAATACTGGTTATATTGTCTGCGTATTTTTTAGCCAATACATCAATTAATGCATCCTTTTTACTGTTTACACTGTCTTCCAATGCATTGAATTTGCTTTGGATCTCTGCAATAGCATCTTTTCCAATTTTTCTTAAACTTGGTGATAAGCTGTTGACATAAGTCTGTACCTCTTTTTTGCCTTTAGCAATTCTGGTTTTGGCTGCATTAAGCTGAGTGGTAACATGGGTTGCAATTTGGTCAATAAACTTATCCATGACTTTAATGTACAGGTCCTTACCACTGTCAAAAAATTTATTGACTTCTTTAGGTAGTCCTGTAGCTTTGTCCCACAACCATTTCCCAGCGGCAACTAAAGCTCCGTATTTTGCATAGGCATCTCCATAACGCTTCTTTTTATAAGCCTTCATTTCTTTATCAACATGGGCTTCAAATGCTTTTTTAGCTTCTCTGCTGCCATTATCAAATTTTTCGGCCACCGACTTGTCCAGATTATTTAAAATACCATCCACATCGGTTTTAGAAGTATGATAAATAGTATTAATGTGATCGGCAATTTCTTTTCGTTTTTGACTGTCTTTGCCTGAGGTTTGCTTTTGTTCACCTTGTACATTACCTAATCCGCCTTTTCTTGCACCATGCATGCCACTAATGTGATGTGCCGCCTGTGTTTGGGCTTCATTACGGGTTTTAGACAGCTCTTTATTTTCGTTGGTTCTGAACTGTTGAGTTGCTGCAGCACTTTGGGTTTTGGCTTTATTCTTTTGTGCCAAAGCATCTGTAAACGTAGGCTCATTAGATTTTGCCAACATCGTATCGGTGACTCCATTAGCTTTCATTTCACTGTCGATGCTTGCTGTTTGCTCCTTAATAGGCTGTTCTACGCTTTCTGCATTTCTTTTCACTGGCATCGCTTTCGCTACATTGGGTATTCCCGGAGCATTACCTATATGTTGTGCTGGCATTTTTGCAACGGCACGAACAGGCTGTGCAGCGGTATCAGGTTGTGCAGCTGTTGCAGAAGCAATATCATTAGATGCCAGATTCTTCTCTTTTTTAACATCGCCTACTGCCTTTTGATTAACTTCCTGTATATTGTTGTGTTTCTCGAACTCATCTGCCTGCTCTTCATTTTTCGGAAGCTTGATGTTATGTATTTTTTCACTCAGCAAAGCTTTAAAATCTTCTTTCTTGAACAGCCCGGGTTTTTGTTCATCCATGGTGTTCACCTGGCTGGCTTGCGCCATACTCTGACGTTCGTTGGCAGGTGATGGTGCTGCAGCTTGTGCATCATTTGTCGCTTTGCTTGATGGTTCGTGTTGTTTCTGCAGCTTGGCTGTGGTACTGATCCGCCCGCTCAATTCTATAAATCCGGGATTATCTGTAGCATTTACTGAAGTCTTAGTTTCAGTATCAGCTTCCAAAGTTTTATCTGCAGTAACAAACTGAGGTTTTTCTACAGCAGCAACTTCCGGTTTCCTGGAAACAGCTTTTCCTGACGTCTTTGTATCCGCTTTTGCTTCCTGAATGCTCTTGCTTTCCTGATAAACGACAGCTTGTTCCTGTACTGTTTTGGGCAGATAGGTTCCCGATTTGAGTTTATGATAATCTTGTATTTGATTGTCATTCAAAGTAGACATATAGCCTTTTTCAATTTTCCTGGTGTCAGGATGATTGATATCTCCGGTTTTCGCCAGACTCTCCTGGAGTTTTCCATAATTTTTTTCTGCTCCCTGCCCATAAATATTTCGTGAATCATGAACCCCTGCAATAGTACCATTGAGGTTGAGCGGGCTGTCATTAGGGTTTCCTGATCTGCTAGTAATGCCTTTATTTCCGGATTTCTGGATTTGTATACTGCCCCCATCTACCTCAGAAAGAGGCATAACCACCGGATTTTTCGGCTTTTGCTTTTTGCTCTGGTTTTTATGGGTCTTATTGTCTTTTTCTACAGGTTTTGCTGCTTTCATTGACTTAGTTTTTTAATTTCATATTGTTTAAAAGACCTATAGGCACAACTAAAATATTGTGCCTTATAGGGTGCCTGCCGGGTTGGAAAAATCATACCGGGTGCGGTAGATTCTTTAAGAATGTAAGTAAATAGAAATGGTATTTGACTTTGAGAAACAGGCAACACTGAACCATTTCCTTGTTTGTTCTCTTGTTTTTGAATTTTCAGGTTTTTAAGTTTTAATTCCACTCTTTTTCAGGATAATATCTCCTGCAGAGTGACTGATTCTGTTATTATGATAAAGACTGTCTCAAAATCTTTTTATGATTTCATCTCATCTTTCTTTTCTTCTTCCTCGTCAGACTGTCTGTCTGTCTTCACTCCATATCGGTTATCAATAAAAAGATTCACTGCTTTATCAATCCAGTTAGGAAGGTTTGTAGTGATCATTTTCAGAAATTTATCATAACCGTAGCCAAGCACAAATAATATCCCGGTTGAATACCATTTGTCATGCAACTCAGCTCTGTTCATTAAGTAGCTCATCGTAAAGCCTACGATGACTACGATTACCAATGTGATAAAATGTTCCCATGGTTGTTTTTTCTCTTTATTTTGTATGGAGACCAGTACCCTCAGTAATCCTCCTGAAAAAGCTATTGCAGTTCCGATCAAAAGGGCTTTTATACTATCCAGATTCATTCTTTTTCTTCTCTATTATTTATTAAAATGTTTAATTTTCAAACTACTTTCAGATGTTTGATTATTCCTGAGACAGGATGTACATATCATCTAAAAATTTTCTGATTTTCATGATATTTTCGCTCTCATCTGCATACGCTAACTCGTCAATAATATCACTGATATCTCTACCTGGTTTCTTCAGTTTTTCCTTATCTTTTTTCTTTTTTTTCTTTTCCTTTTTTTTCATGGTTACTAGAATTTTGTTAAATGAATAATTGCTTTTTTAGTTTTTTAAAATAAATTTCTCCTCCAATACACTAAGGCCAAACGGTTTACTTTTACAATTCATGTTTCAATTAAAAAAACAGAACAACAAAGCAAAAACCGTTTTTCACCTTAATATTTTACCTATAATTTAAATTTGAGAAAGATATCAGAGCAGCCTTTTAATCCGATGAATGAGGCTGTTGAGGATTTAGCAATAGCTTTGAATCCTTTTTTATCTTTTTAGAATGAATAATTTCAAGAAATGAATTATGAATACACACTATCTACAAACATTATCTTACTGATATTCACATTACAATATTAAATGGTAAGGATTGAGCTTTCTTCCGCGACCTTATACTATGGCTGAAGAATGATGTTATATATTGTTCTCTCAGACAGGAACAACATTTCCATCAGCTCGTTAACAATCACTTTCATCTGTTTATCCTGATTACGTTTTACATAATCAATGACAAAATCTTTTCTTTTTTCGACTAATTCTTTACTACGTTTCATATTCTATGGTTAAAAGTTTTTTTGGTTAAAAAGTTTTTTTTAATCAGACAGGCTTTCTTCTCTTGCCTGTTGACCGTTTCATTAAGTCATAAAAATCCCTAAAGACGAACGTTCCGCCTTCTAAAAAGATGTCTAATTCAATTAATTTTTGTTTTTTTAGAAGCCGGTACCAGGTATTTCTCAATAAAAATCTTACCCTGACTTCTTTATTTTAAATTTCATTTGCCCTCTAAGAATGTATTAGCAACTTTACTGACAACTATAATTAATCGATATTTTATATGTTGAGCAGAGTATTATTCTACATGTTGGGCTTGTTTTTTTATTTTCAGAAAAAAAACAAAGAGCAAAATGATTGCTTTATTCAGATATCTATCAAAAATAAACGCATTTTTATCATTAATGGAACAAATTAAAAACGAACAAAAAACAAATAAAACCATACAATAAAACGCACTTTTTGCATCTTACAGAGTATTTAAAATTTTCTCTATCCCTATTAGCTCGGGATAAAACAAAAAATTAAAATATCTTGATTTTAAATACCACACACAAAAAACAAACACTTAACTTATTTATTTACATTTAATTAAAAGCAAAAAGCAATATTTTAAAATATTAAAAAAAAATTAAATTTTAAATATAATTTTGTACATTTGTACTGTTCCATCTTAATGACGAAACAAATATACGAACATTGTTCGTTTTTCAAAACAAAAACGAACAAATTATTCATTTTTTTTTACAAATAACTATAAACATATCAAAATGAACTATTTAGAATTCAAAGAAATCAGAAAGAAACTAAACATGAAGCAGGCTGATATAGCAAAATCTATAGGAGTGGGCACCAGAGCCGTGCAATATTGGGAAAAAGGCGAACGAAAAATACCGGAAACGACGGCTTACTTTGTTACGAATTTACTGTTAAAACAACAGGAACTCAATGATGACAGTGCGTCTCCGGTTGTTTTTTCAGATTTAAAAATCATGCACGTTCCATTGGCGAATCAATACGCACAAGCTGGCTATCTGAGTAATTTTGCTGATGAGGAATATATAGAAAGCTTACCCACAATTCCTTTTACAGACGATGTAGAGCACAGAGGTGAATACATGTGTTTTGAAGTAAAAGGAGACAGTATGGATAACGGATCATACGAAAGCTATCTGGAAGGTGATATTATCTTATGCAGAAACATCAGACAGGATTACTGGATGAGTAAACTCCATTACGACAAGTGGGATTTTGTAATCGTTCACAAAGAGAAAGGGATTTTGGTAAAGCGAATCATTAACCATGATGTGGAAAGAGGGATTATCACCCTTCATTCTCTGAATGAATATTATGAAGATTTCGAGATCCATTTGAAGGATGTTGCGAAACTTTTCAATATTATAAGTACAAGACGTAAAAACAACAGAAGATAACTGCCTAGGGAAATAAAATCCTCAATTTCTTGAGGATTTTATTGGGGCATCTCAGATCATTATAGTGTAAGATATTCTAATAACACTGGTCTTCATCGATTCTCTGTATTTCAGCTGATTGCGGATCTACCCAATAAATTAAACCTGGGTTAAATTCTGAATCAGACCTTAGGAATCGTATCCATCTTATTCCGCTTTTTTTGAAATTCTCAGGTGCATTTTGCTCAAACTCTCTTATATTATCCGGTATTGCGAGCATACCATTAGTCAGGTAGATCAAACTTCCTATACCTGGTCTAAAGGGACTTAAAGTTACTTTCATTTTCCAGGCAGGAGATGTTCCGAAACAAAGAGAATCCCGGTTCAGATCATCTACCCCAGACAAGCAGTAAGCTTCTACTCCCCATATTCCTGAGTCAAATTTCACAAAATCCGACCATTCCGAAATTCCATTGGGTCTGCAATATTTTCTTATTCTTATGTATAAAGGAGTTTTATCCGGAATATTTCCATTTCTCATGTCAATATTTTCAAATTGGGTATAACTTACATCACTAAAGCCCACCTTTGAATAAATAATATCTTCATCTTTAAAAGCAGGATCTTTCGCTATCTGGTACTCCAATGCCGCAAGATTACTGGTATTAAAGACCACGTAGTTCATTACCAGCTGCCCATCCTCCAGTACTTTTACATCAAGAACCTTCGGAGTTTCACAGGAAGAACTGCACCCTCCAACGTTCAATGTAGCATTGCTTTTAGCCACAACTCCATTTACTCCCAGTTCAACATCCAGATTGTAAGTACCCACCTCCTGTATACCAGGCAGTTTTATTGAATTACTATCCTGAAGCACTGCATTCCTTATATCAACAGTTTCTACATTTGTGGATCCCGGTGGATAATTGTATTTCACAGAAGCATCTGTTATTGTCTCGGAAGATTGATATTGTATTTTAAATGAAACATCACATTTTTCCATTATATTATGTTTATTGTTGTTATTTATTTTTCTAGTATGTAAGGGATGTTGTAATTATTCCAAAAAATAAAAAAACACCCCTTTATATCATATAGCACAAAGAATATGTTCCTTAATCCACTCTTATTTCTGCTACATCAACTTCAAATGCATCACTATTAGCATCTTTGACTAAAAGCTGGAATTTATATTTCCCAACCTGTAAATCTTTGATGGTAAGAGTCGGTTCATTAACATTTTCAAGGATTACATCCGGACCTTCTAATTTGCTCCAGAAATACAGAAGCACATCTGCTCCTCTACCCCATCCTTTCAGTCCCAATTCTCTAAAACGTAAATTAGACAAAAGAATATTCTGATTACCACCGGCACTGGCTAAAATAGTGGGCAGCTCAACAATACAGCAATTTTTATTAGGAAAGCTAATGCTATTGATTACAACCGTTGGACGATATTCATTTTTATAGGAAAGAATGTTTGAAGTCACTGAATTATTTTCTCCATCTACTACAACCGCTTTATATAGATTTGTACCAACCCCGTTTATAGAATCTGTAAATGTAGCCACCGTAAGATTGCCAATAAACACATTCCATGTAGCCCCGTTATTGGTGCTTTTATGAATCTGAATATTGGTAATATCACCATCAGGATCACTTGTATTTACACTAACTGTGTAACTACAAGCAGACTGTGTACATACCCTGTCTTCAATTCCGTCTGTATCAGTCCATTTGATCGACACAACAGGTGGGTTATTTTCTTTTTTATAAGACAGAATATTTGAAGTTGTTGTATTGTTCTTTCTATCTGTAACAATTGCTTTATACAATTGTGTACCAGCTCTGTTGATGGTATCTGTAAATGAAGTTCCAGTAAGATTACCAATAAACAAGCTCCATGAAGCTCCATTATCAGTACTTTTAAAAATCTGAATAGTTGCAATATCTTCATCCTGATCCGTTGCATAAACGTCAATGGTAAAACTACAAACCGACTGTCTGCATAACCTGTCCTCAATTCCTGAATTATCTTTCCATCTGATCAATGCAGTAGGTGGGTGATTATTCTGATCTTTTTCAATTCCAATATCATCAAATCCCGGAAGATTCACAGTGTCTCCCGCTTCTCTACATGAACCCACCAATCCGAATCTAATATCGTATTTACCTAAAGGCAATTTGATTGATCTTCGCGGATTGTATGATCCGGATTCATAATGCCATCCATTTTCCTGGTCATTTGAATCATAAATATTCAAGCCTGTTACTCCATTCAGATCTTTAGGTAAATCCCAATCAAATGTGAATGTCTGGGTACCATCACCATTATCAACAACGGAATATTTAATATTTGAAATCACAGGACACTCTTTGGTCAGTGGTAAATTTACAGCTACCGCCTGGGTACAGCCATTACCAATCACCTTCACTCTTACTGTTGGAATCCTTGAAGGATCCAGATTGTAATACTTATAACTCAGATATCCATTTTCATCCGGATTGACAGGGGTCCAAACATCAGTCCCCAGGAAATCCCAGCTGTATGCATAGTCGGCAAAGTTTGCTCCGGAAACTTTAAAGTTTACTATTGTTGCGGTTGAATCTCCTCCAGGATAAATAACAGGTTGAACAACTTCTACTTTTATATCCGGTTCCGAAATCACTTTAATGCTGCAATCAGTAGGTTTTCCATTGACAGTAAAGGTAATTTGCTGATCATAGAACTGTTCTTCCACAGCCTTCGGATCAAAGACATATTGTCCATTGATAAATTTCACACCATTACTGATATTTGCTTTCACAACACCATTCATTGGGGATACTGTAAAAGGTACAGGATTGGATTCAGCACAGATAACAGAAGTTGGCAAACTTAATTTGACAATCGCTTTTGGAGTACAACAGATGTATGGAAGTGAAAAGTCTGCAATAACTTTTGGATTTTTTATGGAATCATAAACCAGGATAAAAGTACCTCCACTTTTTACTCCCCGCTTATGTTCCAATCCCGAATTCTTTTCTACGTATTCATTGAAATATGCTTTTGACAGGTCTTTATTTCCTTTTAATTCTTCCAAAGACAAGAGCATAATATCAAATCCCAGCTGCAGCTTATCCTTGATTTCTTTTATCTGTTCAAAAGCAACCTGATAATCCATTCCCTGATGACCTTCTATATTATAAAACGAATAGTTATCTATGTTGAGATGTAAAGGATTTTCCTGTTCGGATTTTCCTATTAACACCCAATCCGTATCAAATGTTAGATTGCTGTCAGAAGACCTATTGCTTGTTTTATCAAAGTTCCATGCTTTTAAGAAATCTTCTGTAACCGTGTAATAAAAAGGAATTGCTTTATTACTCAGAGGATTTAATTTTTGTGATGGAGTAATTTTTACCTTTTCCTTATTTCTAATAATATTATCAGGATTAAAATATCCTACTTGCTGATTAAAGCGATTAATCAGGGTTTTAACTTTTTGGGTTGCTTTATCATCATCCAAAGCAGGCGAGTTATAAAACTGGTGTCTTGAGAAATCCAATTGGAGATCTGATTGTAATTTCCCAAGCATGATGTGTTTAGGAAAAGAAACAAAATCCGGAAGACATTTGGTGAATGCTTTGGGAAGCAATTCTATAATTTCAGAATAGGTATCCATTAAATCCTTTACGACATCATAAGCATACTGAAACCCTGAATCCTGATTAAAAATTCTGGTAAATGATGCTTTAAATGTATCATGGTTGGCGGTTGAAATCCCTACTATTTTACCGATTGCATCCATTCTATCAAAAACCATCTTCCCAAAATTTGTTTTATCCAGAGCTTTGATATATATATTCTTTAAATCAGAAGCGCTCAACTTTTTTTCTGAAACAAACTGTTCTAAAATAACCCGGTTTTGTTTCACCGGCTCCATGATATCTTCGATAAACAAAGGATGAGGCTGAAGACGATCTTTTCTTTTCAGTTGAACCTCACCTGTTATGGGGTCAGGTAGCGTAAAACCATCTTCTCCAAGAATATGATTGATCCCACTTGCTGTAGTAACTAATACTTTAAGGTTTCTGATTTGTTGTATTCCATGATTATCACAATCAACTCCTCTACAAGGTTTAATTTCTTTTTCATAGTCTTCCAAATACAGCAGCAGGTATTTGTCTTCTAAATTTGTAAGACTATTAATAGGTTGAAAATCTGATATTGCTTCCTGAGCTGTTGCCAATTCCCATAGTTCAATCTGCTCGCTTCCCTCGTAAAATGACGGGTATTTTATTTTAAAATTATCATATATTTTAAAATGGGTGAAGTCTTTATTTGCCAGATCAACCGTCTTCAGATCACTCATGTACAGATCTTCACTCTTCTTACTCGTATTGTTCAGGGTTAATAAATCGCCGTCGGTGGTAAGTGCTACTCCCTGAGAAAGCTGTATACTGCTGAGCAGCCTGTTTTTATAAATAAGGTTTGGTTTGAGACCGCATACAATACCCACTCCCTGCAGCAATACTCTGGACAAACGGTCCTGATCTTCGAAAAAATCCAGGAACTCATTGAACTGATCAGGATCTTCTATATACTGCCCTTTACTGAATTTACGGTATTGGACTGCTATATTACTTAATTGATTCTTCATTATTGTTCATTTTTAATGATTTATTAAGGTCTTTTAATAAACTTCATAGACAATTGAGACTGCCTATGAAGTTATTATCTGACTATTATTTTGTCACTCCTGTACAAGGGTTTATTTTCAGGAAATTCCCGTTTGGATATCCTTTATAAATAGGAACTGTAGCGTTTGCCAAGTAGATTTCCGTATAAGCAACATCCTGGTGGCAACCAGTAGGTGGTCTGTTATTAACTGGTAAAGCACATTCAAGAGAAAACTCTACAAAACCATCTGATGATTGTGATGCCATTTGCTTAGCTTCAGCCTGAGTAATGATAATTTCATTATATCTGCTCAATGCAGGAGTACCTGGTTTATGGTTACCTCTATCCTGATTACCTCCTGTATTACTTAAATGGATATTTCCAATAAAGCCAGGGTATGGATTGACCCCTCCTATTACAATATCATTTCCTTTTAAGTTGAAAGTAGCATCATTACAAACGTGGCCTTGGTCTACATCATCTCTGTACTGAATAACCACTCTCATCCCACTTAAACATGCAATAGTGGATTGACCTTTTAATTTTAGCGGAGCTAATTTATAGACCGTACTACAGCCGTTAGCATTGGTTACTGTAAGTGTTGGATTGAAAGTTTTTTCCTGTCCTGCAACAAGTTTATATACATGGAGTTTTTTATTAGCAGGTGCCTCATTATGGATGATTGGAGTACCATCATCAAAATTCCAGGTAAATGTAACCCCTGTAAAGTCTCCGGTAACATTAAATTCAACCGTAGCATCCGGATTGTTTGCATTTTCGTCCATCGTAGGAGCATCATAACTCACAGTACCGGTAGTAACAGATACGTTTGGCTGTGCGTACACTACCATTTGTGCTTCAACAGGATCATCATTAACGGTAAACGTAATCGTCTGTCCGAAATAAGCTGCGTTAACCAGACCAGGATCGAAGAAGCTTTGACCTCCGGATTGTGTAACTGCAGGAATCGGAGCACCATTCACAAATGCTTTTACTTGTCCGTCTAACGGAACAATGGTCATCAACACCGGAGCATCTTTCTGACATAGTTTGTTTGCCGGTAAGGACAGGAATGCAGGATCCTTTTTAGAACAACACAGATAAGGCAGTGAAAAGTCCGCAAGAACCTGATTTTCATCTTCTGAGTAATAAATCAATGCGAAAGTTCCGCCCGGCTCTACTCCTGCCTTATGTTCAAGGCCCGATTTTCTTTCTAAGAATTCGCTTAAAAGCTCACTTACCACATCGTCTTTTTTAGGATCCTGTTTTACTACTGTAACGCCATCTGAAGATCCTTCTTTTGAGAATTCAGCCTGGTTCAGCAATCTCAGCTGTTCATCCAGTTTAGAAATGTTCAGTAAAGTACTCTGTGAATTAAGTGTTCTGTTGCTGACATCGCTGGAAATGGATATCAGCTGCTTTCTGAGTTCATCAATAGATACTGTTTTTTCACGGATTGGCGGCTCGCTACCAGGCTTTCCTCCTTTTTCCAAAACCAATGCAATGACATCAAAAGCTAATCCGTATTGTGTTTTAAGATCATTGATGTTTTGCAATGCTGTTTTATAAGGCATTCCCAGGTGACCTTCAATTCTATAAAAATCATTATTGTCAATGTTATAATTCAGTGGATTCTGGATAAAATCTTCTCCTGCTAAATTGGCTGTATGATAGCTTAAATTGTAAGCTGCTCTATCTGTTTTTGTTTTTTCAAAATTCCATTGGGCTAACAAGGATTTGTCTACGTTATAGTAATATGGTATTGCCTTATTACCCAATCTTACATTCATATTTGAAGGTGTAATTTTAATTCGTCCGATATAGGTTTGAAATCCATTAACCTTCTGCACAAAACGATTGGCAAGCATTACAACTCTCTCATAATTCTCATCATCATTAGTAGTAATAGGTGAATTATAAAAACTGTGACGGAAAGGGATATATTTTCCTAATTCCTGCTTTGCTCCGACTGGCCCTAACATAAGGTGCTTAGGAAATGAAGCAATATCCGGACAACATTCAGCATTCAGATGCAGGATCAGCCCTTTTATTTCGTTGTAGGTGTCAATTAAGTCTTTTAATAAATCATATCGGTATTGATAATCTTCTAAGCCTGGAGAAGTGCTTGTCAGCAAAGGGTTCAGTTTATCAAAAAGCGTCTGCCCACCCAGATTCATATTTACGTTAAAAGCTCCTGCAATAGAGGTAAAACCATCACTTAATTCTGCAACAGTACTGATAGCACCTTGAAATTTTGTTTTTAACTGCGGCGCGGTTTTTACAAGAGGATCCAGAATAACTCTTTTCGCCTCTATATGAGGTAAACTGTCAAAAAGCTTTTCATAAGTATTGTGCTGCTTATAGATCGCATCTTTTGCGTCACCTTTCGTGATAAGCTCTGAAACAGATGCAGAATCTGCCAGAAGCACTTTAAGATTAGCAACCTGCTCTGCTCCATTGTTGTCACAATCTGCATCCTGACATGGGGTTTCATCATTAGAATAACTTTCCAGATACAGAATTACAATTTTATCATTTAATGAACTGTAAATCTCTCTTACCTGTTTAAAATCTGCAGCATTAGCTCCTTCGTTCACTAACTGTGTATACTCTTGTGTGGTAAACAATTCTAAAAGAGGAATTTGCTGTCCTCCGATACGAAAATGCTCATACCCCAGAACATCAACATAATTTCTATAGTATCTGTAATTTTTAGCATCGAAATCTATAACAGCCTCTGATTTTTTGCTTACTGCCTGACGCAGTGTTATCAAGTCTCCATCAGTAGTAACCCCGGCTCCCTGTGTAATCATAATAGTATCAAGAGGAATCTCAAGATCCATATCTCCGGGTCTGGATGTTTTTTCTGTTAAAGTAGGTAAGATTTCAAGTTCCACATATTTTGATTGAAAACCGCATACCACTCCTACGCCGCTCAGTCGGGTTCTTGATAATCTGTCCTGATCTTCAAAATAGTCTATAAATTCGTTTAATTGCCCTTCTGTTAACGCCTGATTGTCGTTGAACTTTCTATATTGGGTTGTTACATTGTCTAATTTAGTGTTCATTATTTTTCATTTTTTTTGATAAGTTCGATTGTCCTAATATGATCTTTCCGTCCAGCGTGTCGTTATCATTGGCATCACAGTCTAAAAGTCTTCCTGGTCGATAAATATTGTTTAAATGGCTGAGAGCATTCAGTAAATCCGTAATGCTGTTTCCAAGATTCGTAATATTATTTCTCGATTTATCTGAGAGGTATTTTTTAAATGCTGCTTCAAATTCGGCCAAATCGTTCTGAGCAGTTTGTTTTTCACTCAAACGGTCTCCCACCCAGCAGATTTTTGCTAAAACATGAGCAGGGATTTCCTGCCTGATCACGGTTTCCGCATAACGTCTGAAATCCGGATCCTGGAAACGGTAAGCAAACCCCGGAAGGACAACACTTACCCTGTAAGAATAAGGATCAAACACATCCACATCTGTTTCACAACCTTCACAAGAAGACATAAAGGCTTCCGAATATTCTATCGGATCTGTTGCAGGGTTTTCTTCCTCCAGATCATACATTATTCTGAAAGTACCTCCGATAGACATACAGCCAATACCTCCCATGAGTTTATAATCCTTAGTGGTTGGCTTTAATAATAAGTGCTCAACAAGGAAAATACCCTCTTCTGTAAATTCATACTTGAAATACTTCACCGTTGCCTTAATTCCGTCTTTCAATTCTTTCAAATCTGAATAAGGGTTGGTTTTTTTGTGGACAGCAATTACATTTTGTTCATCGGTATCATCTACAATTTCAAAATAATAGTTACCACCCAATGAAACACGGATTTTTATATTTCCAATGAAACAGTATCCCTTTTCACATGCTTTTAATTTTTCCAATGTAACTTCAGGATGTTTCTCATCTAAGATGTCTAATGCATTCTGAAGATCTTCCTCATCAATCTGAATGGTTTGATAAATGGCATCATTTAGGTTTTTTATAGCAATATGCTCAGTCGTATAGCTATTTACAGATGATAAGATAATATTACTGCCGGCATCTTTTATTTTCCAGGTATAAGTATTTTTACCAGCATTATCTGTTGTTTCAATAATGGATACCGGTGTTTGAGATAAGTTTCTCTGAGTATAATCTTTAATCCCCAGCAAGCGGGCAATTCTTTTCTGAACACCTGAAATATTACTGGTATTCCAAAGATCTGAATCTCCAATTAAGGTATAATTATATCCCAACCCTCTGTCTTTACTTAATGATGAATATTCTTTCAGGAAATTTTCTTTGTTGTTTAAGACAATTTCATCGGTGGATTTCCCATACAATGATTTCATTAAGAAGGTATAGTCGCTGAATGTTTCAGCAAAACGGGAGATCAGATGATCCAAAACTTCGTTACGGCGTTCCACGCTGTTATCCAGCTCTTCATATAACGAATCTGTAAGTTGATCATCACTCTCAGTATCATAGTCAGAAACCAGTTCATCAAAGCCTTTAATATTCTTAAGAGCCTGGGTAAAAAAGGTTCTTTTTAACTTACCATTAATGCTTAACACTTCTTTTACTTTTTCCAGGTGTTTGAAATAGCCGGCAAGGATCTGATCAAAAAATAACAAATACCCTTTCATTTGTTTGGCCAGGGCTTCTCTCTCCGGGGATGGATTTCCAATAATTCCAGATTCTCCTACTCCATAGGTATCCGGGAATTCATTCAGAATAGTAGCGTAGTTCGCAATATCATATGAAGTTCCTTGTGGCAATATCAATTCTTTATTCTGCCTTGCATCTTCTCTAAGTACTTCTTCTTCTCTTTTAAGGGTTTCTAAGTAATCCTGAACTTTTTTGTCATTGATATTTAACGGAAGAGATCCTTTGCTGTAACTGAATGAACTCAGTTCACACAGTTCCGGTTTTCTGCCTTTTTCAATACAGATCAGCCAATCATTATTTTGTTTGATCACACTGTCACAACCTGCAATAGACACGTCATGAATTTCTTTAACCCCATCAATTTTCATGATTTCACTGATGATATCGGAAAGACGAACTTCTGTTCTTAACTGGCTGTTTTTAAGCTCTTCCGTATCGATAAAGCCATTCTCAAGAAGCGGACCTTCAAAAATCTGATCTGTAGTCAGACCTTTGTCCAGCATTTGTTTCAGCGAATAAAAATGAACCTCCGGAGACAGATAATTATTGATTGTTCTGATGACTTTAGCATGCACCAGTTCTTCATCTGCTTTGCTGACAAGTCCGATACGGGCACACACTGCAACCTTCTGTATTTCAACTTCTTTAATTTCTGCCAGGTCTTCACAAAGCCCTCTATTAGCATGATAACTGTCTAATATTTTGATATTGACATTGGATTTTTCACATCCGACACCATCCGCATCAATATCTTCAGCGTAATCTACATAAAGGTCGTACAATCCTTTTATGTTAAAACTTTTTGTCTTTTCTCCGATAGGTTTAAAGTCTAAATCCCCGGTTTTACAATCGACATATAATTTTTCATTTTTAGGAACCAGCCAACAGTTACGGATTGGTCTTTTAAGACTTCCAGCCGTGCTGATATCGATAAACAACTTTCTGTAGTCCAGTTCGTTTAAAGGTCTTGAGGGTAAAATTTCTGCAGCCTTTAAAAACTGGGTATGAATGTCTTTATTTGCATCATCAGATGCTAAGATATCTTCCATGTTCAGGTTCATCCTCATCCCAAGATCCGTTATGGCATAACTTAAAACTTCCAGAGTGGTGATACCAGGATCATGAGAGTTATAATCGGTCCAGAGTTTTCCTCCTAACTTTTCTATATATTCAATTCCTGTTTTGCGTAGAAAATGAAAATCTGTCTGATCCCCGGTTTCTATATTTTTTGATATACTAATATGTTTATTTTCTGACATGATTATGTTTCTTCTTGTTTATTATTAAATACATACCTGTTCTGTAATCGTGACATTGTGCTGCTTGGCAGATACCAGAATTGATTTCGGATCTACTTCAATTAAAGATTGTCTTTGCAGGACATTATTCACAAATATTTTAATCTCATCAATGTAATCCACATAATACAACTGCTCCAGATAATTAACCAACTGATTAATATTCAGTTCTACATTAAAATCAATATTTTCAGAATCTGTAAAAGCCCATGGCGATATATATTTTTTAATATCTTCGTCCAGCTGTTTGATGTAAAATGCTTCATCATACTGCTCAAAGAACCTGACCTTTGTTTCTACTTTTGCTTCTTTATAATTGGGATTAATGACCTGAGCTTTCACGTGCATTGTATTTAATTCGTTTACATAATTTTGAATTTTATTCAATGAAGCACGGCTTACTCTCGGCTGATAGACATCAAAAGCATTTTTATTTTTAATATTCGGAACCACCATCAGGGTCACATGGCCCGGCGCCATATATGAATCTTCGGAAGTATGATTTAAACATTTTACCTTAAAGACTTCCGGGAATTCCTGCAATACCAAATGTTCGTAATCCCATTGGGTAATGGCTCTGTGCTTATGTCTTAATCGTTCACTTACCCGTCTGTAAAACTCCGTATCTGTTTCCTTGTATTTACCATCAAACGAGTTATAAGGCTGGCTGACAGATTTTACCTGAGGAACTCTGGTGATAAGCTTAGTAATGGTTTTCGCTTCCAGTCCGTTATTGAGATGAGACAGGTCATTATCCTGATTCTCGAAGGTTGCTAAAGCAGCCTGAGTGTAGATTCCCTGGATTTTGCATACGGCATCATAACTTCTTTGTGATCTGGCTCTGATCCAGACTAATCCATCGGTAAATCTTGTATGACTTTTATCGATATCTTTAGGTACTTTAAACTTGACAATCCCTGATTCCAGGAACTTTCTGGGCTCGTTTTGCAGCATATAATCCGACAAACTTTTCCATGTATTGTTTGAAAGGATATTCCATTCTATAAATTCTTTTTCAAGGAAAGTATCCACCAGAGGGTTTTCACTTCCTTCCAGCATTTGAATTAATAGAGACACGGTAGTCTGAGGCATTGCTTCCAGACCGATGTACAATTCACCTCCGTTTTGGTGTACCGGTACAATGCTTTTGGTTTCGACTTCCTTTTCGTATTGACCGAACACGTCTTCGTGATACAGCTGTACTTCTTTATTTTTTGAAGCTTCTCCGGCAGATTCTTTTTCCAGATACGAATACACATTTTCTTTCGCGCTGTAATTCAGCTCTATATCTTCAGCAAAAGGAATATATGGCTCGTTAGGAATAAGTTTTTTAAAGCTCGGATTACTTGATAATGCCAATGTATACAGTTTAGGGTATACATCCTGTAATGACGACTGGTTCAGCGTTACTCTGATCGTCTCACTTGTTCCGGCTTTATTACTTGCATTATTTACGGAAAACTGGATTTTATAAGCGTCTTTTACTTTCGTGAATACATCAATATCATTAGCCTTTTCATACCAGATTTCCTTATCCAGCAAGGCAATATCTGCTTTAAAATAAGCGTCAGAACCTACGATTGAGGAGCTTTTTAAGGCCTCAAAATCAGTTAAGCTGATATTTTGATTTGGCTGAATAACATATCCGCTGTATAAATCTTTTATAGAGTCCGGAGCATTCTTCCAATTGATCGTGATGTCTGCATTTTGCCATTTTTTGGAAAACAGTTCAGGACATTTGATATAGAAATTAGATCCTTTAACAGGTTGTGCGGTGAAAGGATAATAAGGCTTTTCTGAATTTAACGCCCCATTGTCATTTTCTAGCTGAATAGATTTTACTCCCTTTACATCAACTGCTATTTCGATGTTCTTTATTGATTTTTCTGAAAGAGCTTCATACACATCATAGTATTTTTCTCCTTCAATCATCAATCTTACTACAGGAAAGCTGGTTTGAAATGTTTCTGCCAGCACTTCTTTATTGTATTTAACAACAGCCGGGAACTCTTTTTGTAATGTAATAGAAAGTTCTAATCTTTCTTCTTCGTTTTTAATACATGTTAAATCAGCACCTGATAACCATTCTTTCTCTCCGCTGCAAAGCACTTTGATATTATTTTTAATCTCTGTTTTTGAAAGGCTTTGTAATTTCTGGGTTGAGTTCTTATTAAAATCAATCTTAAGAGTAATGGTACGCTCTCCTTCTTTTAAATCAAGTAATGAGGATGCTATGGAAAAACCCAGTTTGGCTTTTGGAAGTTCCTTATAAATAGATTTATTGGAAACGGTTTCATCAGAATTATATCCAAACGGCCACCAATAATTGTTGTTTTCCGGCAATTTATCACCCAATCCGTCAGCAGAGTTGGCTACGGGAGCCATTTTCAGTTCTCTGTTTTCCACGTCATTTAAAAAACTTTTGATCTCAACTACTTTTGCCTGATTGGCTATAAGTTCATCACCTGTTTTATAAATTCGTTTTTTGCCATTAGCATCTTTATTCCCATCCAGTAATGTACCGGCTGGAATTTTTTCCTGAATCGCTTTTTTGGCGAGTTCAAAAATCACATAAACTTTGTCTGATTTGGCATCATTTTTCTCAATTTGAAGAATTTCATTATAATAGAAATCCAGGTGCCTTTTCGTCAGATTATTGAAGGCTTTTTTTGAGAAATCCAATAATTTTAAAAAGCAAACAAATAATGTCAGGTGAGGTGTCAGGCTGCTATCCTGTTCAAACTGGGACATAAGATCTGTAACCTGTTTTTTCATACTTTTATACTCAACGCTTTCTCTACGCGGGATAGGGTCGGCATCAGCACCCAGAAAGAAGTTTCCCCACTTTCCTTTGGGTTTTGTATTATCATCTTTGTCAAAATAGTTTACATGTTGAGCAAAATTGTTTGCGAATAATAGCCAGTCAAACAAATCGAAATCGTGTAACTCAAGATTCTCAGGATCTAGTTCTGCTAAAAAGCGCTGCATTTGTGATTTTCCTTCACGATAATGTGAAAATGTATCTGTTTTTTTCATTTGTTTATATTTATCTTTCTATGGTCAGATGCAATACTTATTGTAGTGTTTGGTAGTATTCAAAATGGCTACAGACATCCCGTAATTCATTATATTTCGGTAGCTTCTCCTTTGTAAAAAGGGAAAACCATATTGCTTCTTGTATTAGTATTTCTTACTTCGTAGTCAACTTGTATTAAAACTTCACCCTGAAGTTCTTCCTGAGTATCAATTTCAATACTTAGAATATTGATTCTGGGCTCATGATATAAAATAGCACGCTCAACGATTCCTTTCATTTGGGTAATCAGCGTTAAGTCCAGAGGTTTAAAGAGCATTTCCTGCAAGTCACACCCATAATTTGGGAACATGACACGTTCACCAGGGCGTGTTGACAATAAAATCTTAAGGCTGTTATTGATGTCTTCTACATCTGTGGTCATGACCAGTTTTCCTTCAGTCTCGTTAAACTCAGGCGGAAAACTCCAGCCTGTTCCTAAAAAATCTGTATTTATTTTCATACGTTATTTGTTATATTGAATGTTCACATCCTGCATCTGTGCATAGAGTTTTTGGTTATTCTAACCGCTTTATTATTGATGTTTTACATTTTTATGTTGAGTCGGATTCTATGTATATGGGAGCTTATGATGGCATTAAAGCTGTCTTCCCTATTATCCGCCTATTAAAACAGTAGCGTCACCTGCGGTTATTACCCCTCCATGAGCGGTAGAATCTCCCATTCTGGCGGCAGGTTTCCCGCCTATCAATACGCTTGAAGATCCTGACGCAATGGTGTCCGGTGGCCCTGTACATACTGCTTTATCTCCTTGTCTTGCTGCAGGCATTCCGCCGATAAGGACCGTGGGTTCTCCTGCCGGAATGATAGGACCTCCTACATGGGGAACTGTTCCTGTTACCATAGGACAGGTATGCATATCTGTAATTCTTGCTGCCGGTTTCATGATTATTAATTAATTTTAACTTGAGATCCTTTTACTACGGTTACTGCTCCTGATTTAAGCTCTGAACCAGAACTTCCTTCTGCTTTGAACTGAGCACTTGCTTTTACATTGATATTCGTTCCTTCCATATTGATATCACCCTTTGCTTTGATCTTGATGTCTTTCCCGCTTTCCATACTAATACCATCTTTGTTAAGGGTAAGAATATTAGAATGTTCGTCTTCTATTTTAATAACATCTGCATCTTCATCTACAATCACTTTTTTGCCTTTTGGGGTTTCGAGCGTATATGAAATTTTGTCATCATTAAAGATCATTTTCATTTTGCTTCGGGTCACAAATCCTTTTTCATGATTATCATCAGAAGCTACAATGGGAGCAGGTTTTGCACTACTGTTCAGCATTCCAAGTACCACAGCATCATTGGGATCATCATTAATAAATCCGATAATGACTTCGTCTCCGATTTCCGGTCTGAAGAATGATCCTCTGTTTTCTCCTGCATCAAGGGTGGCTATTCTTGCCCAAATCCCTTCTTCTTCGTTATTAATGATAGGAATCTGCACTAAAATTCTATCTTCTCCGTCCGGATCTGATTCCAATTGAGACACTACTCCTACATGCAATCCGCTTATGGCAGGAATAATTCCTGAACCTGGCATTTCACTTACATCATAGGTTTCTGAGAACCATGTTGGAGAAAGTCCGAACTGAGCGTCCACCAGCCAGTTTCCTTCAGCAATTTCATGACGGACACCGGTTACGTATATTTTTCCGTTGAATCGGTTTCCAACGCCTTGCAGTGTCAAAGTAACTCCCGGTTTCACAGATGGAATTCCCTGGAATTTTACTCTTCCTCTTGTTTTGGCTAATTGCTGGAAGGTTGCTTTGGCATCACCCCATTCCTGCAGTTCTCCCTGAGTGAGGTTTCCACCATGTTTAAGCTGCAGGTCTTCGATTCCGAAAACATCTGCTAAATCACCTGATGAAAGATTTCCGTTGAGGTTGACAGCAGGATCCTGAGCTTCCACTTCAGTCAGTTCCTGATCGGTATAGCTCCATGTTTTGGCTGTAATCTTGTTGAACTGGTCTCTGGCATCAATTTCTCCGTCAAATTCATGTACAGATGATCCATAAACCACTGTTTCTACGGCTTCACCACTAAAATCAGGTTTAGCGATTTTGATGGTTCCGTCTTCAACGGAGCAAAGTTTACCGTTGACCTGTGCTCTGGTGAGCATAAAATCCCAATCGGAAGCCTGGTACTGAACCAATTCCTTATGTGAATTCGAAGTCGTTTCAACATCGGCAGTAAGTCCGTTATTACCAACCAATTCTTCAATAACATCACTGTCTGTACTTTCGTAGAAATATTTGCTTTTTCTTCCTAAGGTCATTTTTACAGCCTTATCTCTGCATTCTACAATCAGATAAGAAGAACCGTTTCTGATTTTGATATTGTGCTTTACGACAACTCCTTTAAAAATGGTTTCTTCTTCAGAATGGTATCCAGCGGTGATCTCGATTTCTTTTCCGGGAATTAACAGATCTTCATTACTGAGCTTGAAATCCTGCTCCGGTACACTTCCATCTAAAATAACAATGCGGGCATAAGGAATTCTGTTGAATTCTTTTTCCACGATAATGTTTTTCACTCCGTACTTCCCCGGCAGTTCTGTGCCTCCAGACATCACCTTATAGGTAACTAAATCCGGATTTTTTGCTGTTTGTATGTATCCGCTATTATTCATATTATGAAACTTTTTCTAACGGCGGAAAGAATAATTCCTGCCCTGGTTTTAGCTGTCTGAAATTGACAAGATTGTTTATTTTAGCTACCTCCAGATAGTATTTGGAATCTCCGTAAATTCTTTCGGTCATTAAGGGCAATGTATCCCCGGCTTGTACTGTTCTTTTATGAGTAAGATCCGGAGATTGCAGATTTTCAATTTTACCGGCAAGTTTCGGACTTGTAGATTCACTGAAGGTTGCTTTTCCTATAGCTCGTAAAGGCTGGCCTTCGTTGTCAAATAGTTTATATTCTAACGTTAATTCAGAAAGCACTCCTTTAAATTCAAAACTCCCCCAGTTAAGGATAACATTATAGGGTTTATGGATAGAGCCTTCGAGCTCACCTGTCGCCTTATAAAAATCTTCAATCTGTTTTGTTACAGCTGTTTTTGCAAAAGATTTTCCTTTAATTTTATTGATCAGTTTAATACCGGAATTTGCTTCCGTAACTCCTGTCCCATCAAATAGAAATTCTAATTGCAAATCAGGTGAAGCTGATGAGGTATATCCTAAATTAGGTTTAGAATTACCATCTGCCTGGTCTTTATTATATTTCGTTTTATAGGTCATGGAAAAACCTGTCGGATTGATAAAAGCTTTAAAAGCACCGCTCTGAATTCTTTTATCATAATCAGAGTTTTCGTAGGTTCCGATTGTTAGTTTTTGAATTGCTCCTCTCATTATCTTTCTTTTTTACGGTGTTCTATCTTTGCTGCCTGTTCTACACTTTCGCTGATGGCGCGCATGAGCTGTGCTTCATCTACCGATGTGGCAGTTGTAGTTGCTTCTGCTTTTTCGTCCACATTTATTTTAATGTGAAGCTCTTTTATTTCTATTGGCATTTCGTTTGTTTTTTAATGATCATTAATATTCAAAACACTAATAACCAATGATTTAACATGTTTATTTAAAAAAATCCAAGCACATGAAGGGTGTGTTCAGTCTCTGTTATAGACCAATCTGTTGTTTTTTTATGAAAAAAGATTTGGGTAAAATTTATCTTTAAACTAACACACGTTCAAGTGCTTAGATTTGATTTAGAAATTACAAGCCTAAGCTTGCTAACGATGAGGGTATTGTGAAATATCTATATTTCAGTTCTATTGTTTCAATAGCAAGTTTGCTTTCTTCTGCGTTGAATTCGGATACTTCCCATCTTACGGGGTATGCTCCCACTACATTCCAAACCATTAGGGGTGCTGTAGACTGAATCCCGCCTGAAAGAGTAATGATCAGGTCTCTGGGTTCAAACTGGAAGTTTTCCATCGCATTTCTACACCAGCTTATCAATCCGGAACTTACGATTAACCCACGCTTAAGAACTAAATTAGGATATTTGGGTCTCAAAGGAAGCTGGTGTGTAAACCTGTTTTCGCCTCCTTCGGCATATTCTTCAGTTCCAATTTCTGTTGATAAACCAGATATAGATTGAAATCTGGAGTCAATACCCTCTGTTGTTGAAATCCCGTTAACAATAAAAGAGAAACTGGTTGGAGGATATAAAACTGCCATGATTAGTTATTTTCAATAGTTAATCCTTCGTGGGCAATTTCTAAGGTTTCGATAGCCACCTCATTCCCTTCAGCTTTCAGATCTGTTGATTGCAATTTAAGCGGGAATGCATTTTTCACTTTCCACGTTACTGCAGGAGCTCCTGTTTCATCCAGAAGGGAGATCGTGATAGATCTGCGCTCTACTGTACTTAGCTGAATACTTTGGAACCAATCGAAATATTCGTTATCAGTTTTGAAAGTTCCTCTTTTTAAAGTGATGTTACTGAAAGTTTTCATTCCAGGCATCTTAATCTTACTGAAATCAGGACTTGCGCCATGTCTGTATTCAATTAAAGCTGCTTCAACATTTAAACCGCTGACTTCCTGAAAACCTACTTTTGTTCCTCCCCAATCTACTTCAAAGGCAAACTTTACTAATGGATATGTACTCATAATATTTTTATATTTAATTGTTATTTAATTGATTTTATGCTTCCTGTAATTTATGTGAAAAACGTAACACAATAAATTCAGCAGGACGTACTGCAGCCATACCGATTTCGATGTTCATTCTTCCTTCTAAAATATCCTGAGCCGACATTGTTTTGTGCAGACCAACGCTTACGTAATAAGCTTCTTCCGGCTTGCTTCCTGCTAATGCTCCATCTCTCCACTGCTGATCAAGGAAATTCTCAATCATAGCCTGTACACGAACCCATGTATTAGCAGTATTCGGTTCAAAAACGAAACGTTCTGTAGCTTTCTTCACAGACTCTTCTACCATGTTGAAGAATCTACGTACAGGTACATATTTCCATTCGTTACTGTTTCCGTCTAACGTTCTTGCTCCCCAGACTAATGTTCCTTTTCCGGTAAAAGTTCTGATCGCGTTGATTGATTTTCCTGCTACCGCATCTACGTTCAATCCTTCTTGCTCTTCATGAGAAATTTTCGCTACAGGTGCCAGTACATTGCTGATTGCTAAGTTGGCAGGTGCTTTCCATACTCCGGAAGTACTGTCTACTTTAGCATAAATCCCAGCCATTGATGAAGATGGAGTCAGTACCACTCTTTTAGAGGCAATGACTGTCTGAGCCTGATTGTATAATGCTGAACTTTTTGATTTCAACCATGCTAAATTGTTTTCATTCTGAGGCATTGTAACGTCTACAAGTGCTCCTGCAGCATTGATTTCTTTATAGCTATCGATTTTAACGTCTTTATCATCAAAGCTATAGCTTAACACTGTTTCTAATTTTGGATAATATGCAGCTCCATATTTTAATCCTGTAGCGTTTACTCCGGCTCTAAAAGCAGCAGCATCTTCAAAAACATCCATAATAACGAATCTGTCTTTCAAATCTTCTGCCTGATCCAACGCTTTATTGTAAAGTTTATAAGCATCTGCTCCTAGAACTTCAGCATCCGGGAAAACAATAAGCGTTGGTTCGTCTTCTTTTTCCAATGATTTTAATCCGAACCATAAACCGCCGGCAAGTGTTTCTGTTCCTAAGGCAGGAGTTTTATCATAATCTGCCACTGAAACGACATAACATGGACCTCCACCATTGGCAAAGTACATTTGCATCGCATAATGCATTTTATAAGGACTTAGTTTGGCGTTGTCTACTTTTGCCGTTACCACAGTATCTTCAATCGAAATAGAGATCGCTGTTTTTTCATTTTTTGCTCCTCCAAAAATGGTTTCATATTCCAACATAGAAGAGATTCTTGTCGGTTCATTTCTTGGTCCTTTATCCGTATGTCCGATAAAAGCAGGGATAGCCGTTTCTACTTGTGCTACAGAGGGTGGGAATTTCGCAATTTCTTCTACGTAAACTCCAGGTGTTTTGTAATTCATTTGTTAAAAATTTAAAGTTAATATTAGTTATTTTCAATAGTTAATCCTTCGTGGGCAATTTCCAGTGTTTCAATAGCCACCTCATTCCCTTCAGCTTTCAAGTCTGTTGATTGCAATTTAAGCGGGAATGCATTTTTCACTTTCCACGTTACTGCAGGAGCTCCTGTTTCATCCAGAAGGGAAATCGTGATGGATCTGCGTTCTACTGTACTTAGCTGAATACTTTGGAACCAATCGAAATATTCGTTATCAGTTTTAAAAGTTCCTCTTTTTAAAGTGATGTTACTGAAAGTTTTCATTCCAGGCATCTTAATCTTACTGAAGTCAGGACTTGCGCCATGTCTGTATTCAATTAAAGCTGCTTCAACATTTAAACCGCTGACTTCCTGAAAACCTACTTTTGTTCCGCCCCAATCTACTTCAAAGGCAAACTTTACTAATGGATATGTACTCATAATTTATTTTTAATTTTAATTGTTATTTAATTGATTTTATGCTTCCTGTAATTTGTGTGAAAAATTGAGGACGATAAATTCAGCAGGACGAACTGCAGCCATACCGATTTCAATGTTCATTCTTCCTTCTAAAATATCCTGAGCCGACATTGTTTTGTGCAGACCAACACTTACGTAATAAGCTTCTTCCGGCTTGCTTCCTGCTAATGCACCATCTCTCCACTGCTGATCAAGGAAATTCTCGATCATAGCCTGTACACGAGTCCAAGTATTGGCAGTATTCGGTTCAAAGACGAAACGTTCTGTAGCTTTCTTCACAGACTCTTCTACCATGTTGAAAAATCTACGTACAGGTACATATCTCCATTCATTGTTGTTTCCGTCTAATGTTCTTGCCCCCCAGACTAACGTTCCTTTTCCTGCAAAAGTTCTGATCGCGTTGATTGATTTTCCTGAGGTAGCATCTACATTAAGCATCTCCTGTTCTTTGCTGGAGATTTTTACAGCAGGTACATCTACCAGGCTAAGCCCTAAATTAGCCGGTGATTTCCATACTCCGGAAGTACTGTCTACTTTAGCATAAACTCCGGCAATTGCAGATGACGGTGCCAGTACTACTGACGCAGACTGAATTGCTTTTTTAGCCTGATTATACATTTCAGAATTAGCAATCTTCAATTCTGCTAAAGTTGTAATACCAGATGCACCGGTAACTGAAATATCAGCATCTTTGAAATCATAGCTTAAAACAGTCTTCAGTTTTGGATAATAAGCCGCACCATATTTCAGACCTGTAGAAGTTACTTTGTCTCTAAAAGCGGCAGCGTCTTGAAGAATATCCATAATGACGAATCTGTCTTTTAATAATTCTGCCTGATCTAAAGCCTTATTATACAAAGCATAGATTTTGCCGATAGCAACAGAATTACCCGCTCTGGAAGTAACAAGACTGCTGGCAGCAAGAGCATCAGTCTCCATAGTAGAAGCTGTAGTAAAATCTGTTTCAAGAGCAGTAGCAACAGCCTGAGCAGCAGCCTTAACCGTAGCAACCGTAGCATTAGCAACAGCAGCAGCCACCTTAACTGCGGCTACAACAGCCTGACCACCCTTAGCACCAGCAACCTGTAAATCGTTAGGATTAGCAACATTAAACTCAGCTGCCTTAGCAACTGCAGCCGCAACTGCAGCGTCTACATTAGCCCCTGCAACAGCATCTGCAACCACACCTGCAATACTTTTAGCGGCAGAGGCAATATTTTTAGCATATACCGTTTTAGCAACAACAGATTGAGCATCAGCAACATCAGCAGCAGAAGGAGCTAAACTTTGAAGATCCGGGAAAACGATCAGGGTAGGTTCGTCTTCTTTTTTTAGTAATTCAAGACCTGATAAAAAAGCTTCTGCCGGTGTAGGAGCACCTACAGCCTCTGGACTTTTATAATCTCCTACAGAAACAATATAACAAGGACCTCCACCATTGGCAAAATACATCTGCATGGCATAATACATTTTAAAGTCGCTTACCTTAGTTGGAATTGCTGTTGCAACACCATCTTTGAAAGCTACAGCGAAGATTTCAGGGTTTGCTTTTCCAAAAATTTCTTCATACTCCAACATGGAAGCAATTCTTGTTGGTTTATTTTTCGGTCCATCCGCTGTATACCCAATAAAAGCAGGGATAGCCGTTTCAACTTGCGCTACGGAAGGGGGAAATTTTCCTTGTTCCTCCACGTAAACTCCAGGGGTTTTGTAATTCATTTTAAAAAATTTTACGTTAATATTAATTATTCCTCGAAGTAAAACTTCGGGTATTTATTCGTGATTGATTTATTGATTTTATCTTTCTAGAACTGTTGTAATTTGTGCGAGAAGTTGAGTACAATAAACTCTGCAGGACGCACTAATGCTATTTTAAGGTCTACATTCATTATAGTAGTTCCTTCTACTCCTTTCACAGTTACTTCATAAGCTTCTTTCGGAGTACTTCCTGCCAATGCACCTTCCATCCATTGCTGGTTAAGAAAATTTTCCAGCATTGTTTTTGCCCGTAACCATGTGTGAGGGATATTAGGCTCATTCATAAACTTGTTGAGGGCATCGTTGACCGATTGTCTGATCATATTATAATAGCGGCGTACATGTACATACTTCCATTCGTTATCTTTCCCTTCATCATTTTTATCTTTTCCTTCAAGCGTTCTGGCTCCCCAGATTAAGGTACCTTTTCCTGTAAATGTTCTGATCGCATTGATGGATTTCCCGAAAGCATCTATATTTAAAGCAGCCTGTTCCTGATCTGAAATTTTTTCTGTCGGGGTAATAACGTGGCTGATATTGATATTTGCCGGAGCTTTCCACACTCCTCTTGTGCTGTCTATTCTGCCATATACTCCTGCTATTGCTGATGATGGCGGTAAAACAACTTTTAACGACTGCATTTCTTTTTTCACCTGATTATATAATGCCGAATTGGATGATTCCAGATTTTTAAGGGTAATCCCATCTGCATTTCCTTTTTCGTCTTTTACCCCGAGAATTGCCGTTTTTAAATCAGTAAACTCTCCGGTGAAACCAGGTGCATTTTCATCTGAGCCATCAGGGACCATAAAATCATCTATTGTTCCGTCATAAATGGCTTCTAATACAATCTGTGCCTCAGAAATTGCTACGGTTAAAGCATTTTTTTTATCACCTGCATCTGCATTTTCATTCACTTCTTCTGCTATCGCAATAGCCTGCCCTAATAAATCGGCAAGGACGTAAGCATCCGCAGATCCGGTTGAGATTTCGGCACTCGCCAAACTTTTTAATTCATCTAAAGCAGCAGTCTCCCCAGCGTAAAAAAGAGCACTTCCTTGCCCTGCTTTTTGCAAACCGGCATGTACTATAGGTGTTTTAGTCTCATCAAAAGTATAATTCAAAATGGTTTTTAAGTGAGGAAAGTAAGCGGCTGCATGATTGGTTGGGTTTACTTTATTTCTAAAAGATTCAATCGTGGTAAGATTGTCTGATTGGATCACAGAATTTCCGTAATAGGTATCCAGTATAACAAATCTGTTTTTAGTCTCATCTTTAGCTTTATCAATAGCCTGATTGTAAATGCTATAAAACTCAGATTCATTGGTAAGCGAAATAGCATCAGGGAAAATAATAAGAATCGGTTCTTTAATTTTTTTATGATCGATTTTAGCCAGTCCCGCTTCCAATGAGGATAATTGTACTTGTACTGATGTATAATCCCCTACAGAAATGATATAACACGGTCCTCCGCCATTGGCAAAATACATTTGCAGCGAATAATACATTAAAAATTGTACCTGAGGTGCTACAATAGTTGCTCCTTTGCCTTCTACATCCTGTAGCTGGATATTCTCTTCTTTTGCTTTTCCAAAATATTGCTCATATTCTAAAAGAGAACGGATGATGAATGGCTCATTATACCCAACAGGGAGTAATTCGGTATACCCGATAAATACTGGCATAGCCGTTTCTATGTAGGCAACTGAGTATGGAAGTTTCGTAATTTCTTCAACAGAAACACCTGGTGTTGCTGGATTTAACATGTTCAAAAGTTTAAAGGGTTATTAGTTTTTAGTTTTTTAGTTTTTTGTTTTTATGATTAATCAACTTTAATACTCTGTATATTAATGTCATTAATTAATTTAACAGGAACTACCTCCTTAGCTGCAATTTTTATCACACTGATTTTATATAAAGCGGAAGGCATTATTTTTCCGCCTAATAAGCCCCATACGTAACTTAGCTGTTCAAAGGGAATGGAATGCAGTTCAATTCTGAAGCTGAAATTATTTTCAGGCTCAAGGTCAACATACTCCAGAACATTCTTAGCCTGAAATATCTCAATAACTTTTGAAATACTCAGTAAAGATTTGCTGTACGTACTTCTGTTGGCAGCAATCATTACATATAGATTTAAGTAGGCAGGAGTACTTTCCTTATCATATCGGACCGGATTGTTTTCCACTACAACCGGCTGATACCTTGATCTGTTTTTCAATGTTGATTCTTCCTCAATATTGAGCAGACTAATTACTACTTTGTTACTAAGTCCTTCAGTGTTTTCATCATGTTTTGCGATGTCATCAACGATAGCAATTTCAATCTCACCAGGAACGTTAGGATCCCATAAACCATCCGGAGCATTTAGCTGATTTTTTAAAACTGTTAATACTTTATTAATCATAATTTCTGTTCTTAATTATTATGGTGCAAACATACAATCACCCCCCGTCAAAAGACAAATATTTTGGGCGCTCAATACAGTCTTTGCAGTAAATAGGATTTTAATTCTTATCAAAGAAAACTAAAAACAACACCATTAATTCACTGAAGATAAATGCATTAAAAACGACATTTAAAAATAAAATTCTAACCTGAAGATTTTTATCCTTTAATTATGGTCAATTTCAGTCTGCCAACTGGGCTTTTATTCTGTTTAAAAAGTCCTTTGTATTTCAACCTAAGATTATGCCTTAATGAAATAGTTGTTTTTAGTGGTTTCGCATTTTTTGAATGGTACGTATTCGAATATGGTGATTGATTTTCTAAAGTATAAGTTCACCAAAAAATATAGGCTTTCCTGATGAGAAAGATCAGCTTTTCTGCATCCGGTAATTTCCAAAAGGTATAAATCCGCATCCTTAGAATATGATTTTGTCTTTTACTGCAAAGACAGAATAGAGCGGCCTTATAATTCGAAAAATAGGATCTCTTCTTTCTAATTTTGACCCAATAATTTTAAAAACATTAATCATATGAACATTAAAAATCTTTTCAGTAAACGCAATGAAATCATTGGCGGTCATTTTAATGAACTACGTTCCAAATTGGGTATGGCAGATCAGAATGAAGAAGCTATTTTCTCTTTAAGGGAAGAAATTTGTAATGCATGTCCTCTAAAAAACGGTAACAATTGCAACGCAATGAAATGGCTTAATCCAGAGACTCTGGAAGTAATAGATGGTCCAAAAGATGGATTTGTAAGAGGCTGCGGATGCAGATTGAGTGCCAAGCAGAGATCAAGATTCAGTCTTTGTCCTGCAGGTTTCTGGGGTGGAGAATTCGACAAAAAGTAGAACTGTCCGATGTTTCTCAATATTGTATCATTTAAACCTATTTAATGTGAAGCAAAATCATATCATTCAGAAAGTTTTTCTTGAAATCACCGTCAACAACAAGGAAAAGGCTCTTCGTATAAAAGACGATATTAACAGCTTTTTGTCTATTGATGTTTTCCCGGAAATAGAAAAACATATTAAGGCTTTAGAAGATAAGCTGGCTGGTCATACCCTGCAGATTCCCCGTTTAGAATTAAATGTGGAAGTAACAAGCAGCGCATTAAATACGGAGTTAAAAGGTCAAATAGCTGAACTCTTTAAAGATGAATTGTCGGAAATTACCAAACCCGTTGAAACTCCCCATCAGGTAACAGAAAGTGATGCTAAATCCTATGTGATAGATCATCAGGAAAAGATGCTCAAAGCATTGATCTATTTTTTAGAAAAAGGAACGATGCCCTGGTGGAGTTCCGAGAGCAATGCGATGTCTGTTTTGGAACCAGCCGTTTTTGATCGCCTTATTTCGGTCGCCGGCTTTCAAAAAAGTATCATATCTGCTTTATCAAAAGAAAATGTCCGAAACCGACTTATCAATCAGTTTTCCAATGAACAAATTGCACAATTATGTCTGGCAGTTTTGAAAAATAAGAAACTGACCATCAACCTGGAGCCTGGTACAATACGTCGTTTATCGAAGCTGAGCCATGTGGATAGAAATGCAATATGGAATTTGGTCTTCAGTGTCATATCGGAGTATCTGAATACATCCGATAATCAGCCCCGGGAGTATCTTTTACAAGCAATTTCAACAATAGAACAGATTGGTTTATCAACAACAAACAATCATCAGAACAGGAAAACAATAGTTAAGATATTCCCCTTTATTACAGAAAATGAAATTTCTGAAAACATCAGAACGAATGCAGCGGGTCAATCTGAAAATGCAGGAACCTCAATAGAAACCATTCAGGAAAAAAATGCAATCATTCAGGAAGATGTAAATCAGAACGAGGGACAATATATTCAAAATGCGGGGCTTATTTTGATCCATCCATTCATCAGACCTCTGTTTGAACATTGTGAACTCCTGGATGCCAAAACCCAGCAGCTCATTGATCCGGAATTGTGTGCCCATCTATTGCATTATATTGCCACAGGAAAAACAAATGCTCCTGAATATGACATGATTTTTGAAAAATTCCTGTGCAATATTCCTATACATCAAACGATTAACAGACATATTAAACTTTCACGGAAGCATAAATCGCAGGCCAAAAAAGTTATAGAAAGTGTACAGCACAACTGGGCTCCCATGAAAAAATCATCTGTTGCATTACTACAAAATGAGTTCTTCCAGCGTACAGGAAAATTAGTTATCACGGACTCAGATGATACTCTTATTGTAGAACGAAAGACACAGGATATTCTTCTTGAAAAACTTTCCTGGGGAATTGGTCTCGTAAAACTTCCCTGGCAGAAAAAATTCATATTTGTAAACTGGTAATAACAGGTTACATTTTCTAAATACTCTAAAGCTTTCCAAATACTCTGAAGTTGCTGATTTTACATCAGCAATACCCTCACTGCAACCCTATTAATTCAAAATAAGATTATGAAATCTCCTAATAACCATGAACATTCACCATTAATAAAAACCACTATTAATGAAAAAACAGAAATAACCAATCCTTTATTTCAAGCCAACCCTGTCAATCATAACTCTTTAAATGAAGAAATGAAATGGCTGCAATCGCTTATTGAAAAACGATGCAAAGAATTGTTTCTGGAAGATGAAACCGAGTTGAATATGGGCTACGAAATACCTGAAACTCCGGAATCAGATGACCAATCTCCCTATTCTGTTACAATAGAAAAACACCAGCTTACTGTTCTGGACAGAATCATCTTAGCGCTGGGCATTGCTTCGGCTCATTATCCGTCCGTCCTGAAAACATTTGTACAGATAGAAGAAAGCAGCAATGCTTTTGCTATTGAAGCAGGTGGTGAATATGATAGAATCAGCCGCAGTTTTAAACCAACATTTCAAACCGCTCTTTTTTTGCTGGCGGGTAAAGATTTATCACTGTGGTCTCAGTATGGTGCACAACTCGTCAATGGTAGTGTACTCTTGAAAAATGATATTATTTACAATCGTTCTTCAACAGAATTTATTCATGGAAAAATTGAATTGGATACCGCTTATCTGAATTATTTCTTATCAGGGCAGAAACCACAACTGGATCATGGTTCTTACTTTCCCGGCAGGCTTTACAAATCTGATCTTACCATGGAAGATATTATTTTGGAAGATAATGTCCGTGAACAGATAAAACCCATCGGACATTATATAAAAGCATTGGAAAACGGCTTTTTCAAAACCAATGAGCATAGCTTTAAACCAGGCTTTATTGCTTTATTCTACGGTACGCCGGGAACGGGAAAAACAATGCTTGCCGGAATTCTTGCCAACACTTATGGTATTGATATGTACCATGTAGATCTCTCACAGGTTGTGAGCAAATACATTGGTGAAACGGAGAAAAATCTTGAAGTGTTATTCAACAGACTGCAGGGTAAAAACTGTATGCTATTTTTTGACGAAGCTGACGCTTTGTTTGGGAAACGTTCTGATGTAAAAGATGCCCATGACCGCTACGCCAACCAGGAAGTCTCCTATTTATTGCAGCGAATAGAAAAATTTGACGGACTAACAATTCTGGCCTCCAATTTTGAAAACAATATGGATGACGCTTTCAAGCGCCGTATAGATGTTTCCGTCAATGTAATACGCCCTACAGAAACAACCAGAAAAGCCCTGTGGGAGCATTATTTGCCTAAAAACATAACTTTTGAAAGTAATGATCTTTTGCAACATTTGACCAAAGAATACACTTATACGGGGGCTAACATCCGAAACATTATGAAAAATGTAGCGATGGCACTGCATGACCGTAATGAAACCTGCATTACCTATTCATTAATAAGCACCTATTTAATGATAGAAAACGAAAAGGCTTTTGGAAAAAATCAATCCCGTCTCAGCCCATTTGTACAAAAACAAGAATAAAAAACTCATCTAATAACCAATAACATGAGCAGACACAAAAAGACATTTGCACCCAGGGCTGGCAGGTCCGGGAAGCAAAATACCAATAGTAAAGAGGATAAAGATAAGCATGAGCAAATCACCGATCAGGACAGCAAAATATCTCTCGCTAAAGCAGAAAGTACCCAAATAACATATGAACCTTTTAAAAACAGAGCATTCAATAAAGTAGAAAAAAATGCCTCTGTTATTCAATTATTTGACAAAGGGCAGCATGTTTCAACGCTTCATAACGCCCTTAATAAATTAGGACATCAAACTCCTGAAAATAAGAATCTTTTCTGGAACGAAACCAAGACCGGAATCATCAACTTTCAACGCAAAAATAATATTAATACTTCCGGCACTCTTAATAGGGAAACCTTGCTGAAAATGAATGAAGCATTGAATTTCTTAAACAGTCGGAAAGAAGTTGGACTTCCTGTTTCTGAACGTGCAAAAATGCTGTACGAAGCCTTTGAGCACAGAACAATGGGGATTTTTGCAGGAACTGATGAAGATAAAGTTTTTATGGCTTTAGAAAAACTTTCCTATGAAGAAAGATACGAGCTTATTCAATATTATGACGCAACATACAAACCTAAAAGAAAAGTAGGTTTAGTACAGGATTTATATGAAGAATTAGGCAACAAAGACTTATTTAAAGCAATCCAGTTATTATATGCAAACTATGAAGAGCCACAACCAGTGCTGGAGCCAGAGCCGGCACATCCTGAAGGTGAGCTGCTGCAGGAAGTTGTGGTCACAGGTAAAGGATCATGGATTAAGCCTAAGACAAAGTATGCCATAGAAGGACAACCTATAGAGTTTGATTGTACCTATCAATATGAAACTCCTGTTATGTATGCTGAAGGAAACAAACCAAAAGTTCCGGAAGTTGTCCGAAAAGTATTGATCCGGAATAACGGCAGAGTATACAACCTGTTTGAATATCCTTTTAGAAAGGACACTAAAACATTCAGACAGGATGGAACGGCAATCAGCCAGTTTTCAATCAATACCCATGAATCAGGGAACTTTACATTTGTCTTCATCATAGAAAATACCCTAACAAAAGAATTCAGAGCTTATACCAAAGAATATCAGGTTAAGACCCTTGAAGAGGCGGCAGCGGGTGATTTGAAAAATAATAAAATTCAAAATTATTCAGATTTCAGACAACAGGTAGCTTTTATTGAGTTCAATCTTTCGAAAGGAGCAGCTGAAGAGCAGAAAAGCAATCCAAATTTCTTTATTAAATCCGAATCTAAAAACCCTGAAGAAGTTGGAAGTGTTTCTCCTAATCATATTCCACGTTTGTATTATTCGATTAAAGGACGGCCTATTCCTAAAGATCATCATTATTTCTGGTTTGCTGAAATCAATACTCCAAAAGAAATGGGAGTAGAATATGCTAAAAATGCGGATGTCTACGGTTATAAAAGAGGAGAATACTTTGGCCGTGATGGCTGGAATATGAATTCGGCTCAGGCAACAGCTACTTTTGTAAACTCACTAACAGGAGTTTATACCATTCATTGTCTGGTATTAGACAAAAATAATAATCTGACAGGACAGGAAGCATCTTACCGACAGGTTATCTTACCCAAGGATGATTATCAGGCTCTAAAAAACATACGAGACTATAAGAAAAACATTGACAAAAGCTTTAATACCATTGCTCCCCAAACAGCATTAGCTATTAATGCCGTAGCCATCAATGAGGAAACAACAGAAACCCTGTCTCTCAATTTGTTTATAGGAAAAAGCAAAAAGAATCCGGGCAATTATGTATTAACAGATCTTACTCCAGGTGTACAGCATCAGCGTACTTATGAAGGAAATAATTTAAAAGATTTATTTGAAGAATTTGACAGCAGAAACACCTATCCGGATGGGATTCTGGCTTATGAAATTCCGTCCAATAGATTAGGTTATCCTACTCTAAAAGGGAATTTCACTACTAACGGGGCATCGTTCATGGAATCGCTTTCCACGGGAGCGGGTTGGGCTTCTTTAGGTTTCGCAGTAGCAGGATTGGTTGCTTCATTTACTCCGGCAGCACCTATTGCTCCTTACTTATTTATAGCTGCAGGTGCCACAGGTGCCACTTCCGGAACTGCCAGCATTATTGATAAAGTACAAAAAGGAACATTGACCAATGAAACCCTGACTTTAGATGTCATTATGATAGCTTCCAGCTTTTTAGGAATGGGAGGCTCATTGTCCAGCATCGCTAAGGCTTCCTCTATTATAAAAATATCATCAACAGGGATGCAGTATATCATTTTAACTGATTTTGCCCTTAATGGCACTGCTGCAGTGATGATTACAGTTGATGGCTTGGAAAGCATACAAGATATCCATGATAATAAAAACTTAACTACTGCAGAAAAAATAGATGCGATTGTTAAAATTTTAGGACAGCTGACATTAACTGCAGGATTGGTCATGCTAAGCAGTAAAAACTTAAAAGGAGGAGAATTAGAGAAACTGCCAAAGGTAAAAAGGCAAACCTCAAAAAAACCTTACAATCCGGAGCAGCATAGTGAGTTTATTGATACGCCTGAGAATTTAACGGGCGGAAAAACACCTAAAAATACAGCCACCAATAAACCGGCAGTACACGCTCTGGAGAATACTTATAAACAACCCGATTTTAATCAGTTCCTGAAATCCGTTGAAACCGGTTTCCCATCTGATGAAATCGCAAAACAGGCTTATAATTTATTTAAAAATAAAAACTGGAAACAATTAGAACAATTGTTTACGGATAAGAATCTCAATGAAAACTGGCCTCCGAACCGTGGGGCAACAAGTACCATAGAGGTTACCTTAAAAGAAGGAACTATTTTTGACAGATACGGCGGATGGATCGATGAAAATGGAGTTTTCCAGGATAAAGGAACCTTTGCAGGAAAAGATGGTACTCCTTATACAGACAGAGCTTTATCTAAAGGGACAGATAGTAAACCATATACAAGGTATAAAGTTCTGAAAGACATACCTCTAGTCAGTGAAGGGGAAATCATTCCTTGGTTTGGAGAAAAAGGCGGAGGTATTCAATATGAACTTCCGGTATCTATCAATGATTTAATAAAAGAAGGATATATAAAACCTATCGCTAAAACATCAAAAAACACTACTTTAGCTGAGTCAAAAGTTATTACAGAAGGTGAACATACATCAGGAATTAAAGACTTAGGAGAAGAAAGTACACCAATCAATAGCAAGGAAGAGGTAGTTCAGGTTGAAAAAGTAAAAACCACAGGATATCCAGAAGACCAATTGACTTCAACGGGAAAAAACAAGCCTCCGCTTACTCCCGAAGAACTGCAAAGAGTAATTGATTGGCAGAACTATAGAAATAATTTCTTAAAGAAATGGAGAGATTTGGATTTTTCTCATCATTTGCAGGATTTAAAGAGAAAGCTTGAAAAAGCTCGGAACAGTATTAAAAAAAATCTAACACCAGATGATTTAGCTGCTGTAATTAAGGAGAAAAGAGGAGAGCAAATTTTAGATTCAAATGGAATTCCTTATGATCATCTGGCTGAAAATGAACAAGCAATGAACAGTATTATAAATGCTACGAAAGCTTTAAAAAGCCAGATGTCTAAAAACCCATTAAACTATCAGGAATTTGAAGATTTACTAAAAGATTTAAGTAAATTAAAAGAAGAAATAAATAAAACAATAAAAAATTAATTACAAATATCATGAATGTAAAAGAAATGCAGCAATTACTTGAAAATGAATCAGACGGAAACGAATTATATGATTTGTTAATAGATTGCGGAAAAAAATATTCTTGGACACCTCAGGAAAAAAATCAGTTAAAGAATACGATTGTAAAAATATGTGACGATCCCAACGAACAAGCACGCAGTGCATCCATCAGAGTTTTGTGCTTTTATTGGGGAATGGAAGAATTTAGAGATAAAGCATGGGAAATGTTTTCTTATGATAAAGACGATGACGTACGATCAGATGCCCTGATAAGTTGGGCAAACACATATCGTAAACAGAATAAAGCATCAGTTATGAAAACACTTTATTCAATTCTCGAAAATAAAAATACTGAAGTTAATATTAGGGAAACTGCTTACCGATGTATATTTTACGTCTCTCCTTTACCCCCTGAAAACAGACCAAACCAAATTTCAGATTGGGATCATTTTGATGAAAATGTAGATTGGAAGTTAATAGAAAAATTGATTTCAGAAGCACAATAATTTTAAATTGAAGCTTAAAGAACATATCCTTTAGTAAATTATTATATTAAATCTAAACTAAAAAAATATGATCAGAAAAAACGATATAACCAGGCAAAAATTATTTGATGGCGATGAACAAGAATGTCTAAAAGAAATTTTTGAAATTGAAAATCAGAAAATCAAATTGATTGATTTTTACAACAGTCCGTTAAGAGATTTAAAAAAAGAAATAGATGATGAAAGCTTTGAAACCATCGTCAAAGAAAGTCAATTTAATGTAAAAAATACTTTTATTGAAAAATACGTATCTGAAGAAGGATTAGAAGTTCATTATCTGAAAAAGAATGATGTGATCTGTCTGTTTTCATATGGAGAATTTCAACCCGGAAGGTATATGCTGTTTTTAGAAGGCATTTATCAATAAGTAAAAAATACAATCAGAGCAGATTATTTCTGCTCTGATTTTTTATCTGAAAACCTCATCAATATTACAATAAATCAGTTTTATCAATCCGCATCCGTTTTCATCTTCCTTTTCTCTTCAAGACCAGAAACTCATACAGTTGCCACAATTTTAATTTCAACAAGCTGCTCAGGCAATGCAAGCCCGCTTACTCCAACCATTGTACTGGCAACAGCTTTAGGGTTATCATAAAATTCTGTTTTGAAATTTTTTCTCGCCTCAAACGCCGTCGTCATATCCATTGCATAGATCACTTCTTCCACCACATTTTCCATCGTCATATCATATCTTGATAATAATTCTTTGATGTTTGCATAAGTTTGTTTCATTTGTGCTTCCATTCCTTCTGCCAATTCGCCTTTCTTGTCATGACCCAACTGACCGGAAATCCAAACGGTATTTCCTTTTTTTACCGCCTGTGCATATCCGTAGATATCTTCCCAAGGCATTCCTAAGCCTTCTGCTATTTTGTTGTTTTCCTGTAACATTTTTTTATTGTTTAAATTAATAAAGCAAATATAGAACTGATAAAAATCTCAGAAATTGAACTGGTTTAATAAATGACTTTTTCTTGTATTCTCAATAAAAAAGTGATTTACACATTTTGTATAAACCACCCTAAAAATTCTTAGAATTTTCGTTTTCACCTCGGGAAAGGAAAATTTTCTGCTTATTGTTTCTGTTTTTCTTTATTAGCTAAACGTTTTCGAATTGTACTCACAAACTCTTTAGAAACGCCAAGGTATGATGCAATATAATACTGCGCTACACGCTGCGGGATGGTAGGATAAACTCTGATAAATTCCAGGTAACGGTCAGTGGCAGGTTGAGAAATTGTATTGATAAGGCGATTTTGAAGCGTCACCACATACCGCTGCATCATTAGCCGGAATGCTCTTTCAAACTTCGGAACCTTCTGCAGTAATTCCTCTTTGGTTTCCGGATTCAAAATATAAATTTCGGTATCTTCCAGGGCTTCTATAAAAATCTTCGAAGGCGTTTTATTATTAAAAGAATCAATATCCGTAATCCACCAATCTTCAACAGCAAACAGAAGGGTCACTTCAAAACCGTTTTCATCAAGATAATATGTTCGTGTACAGCCCTGCTTTATAAAACCTTCAAACTGACAAATTTCTCCTTCACGCAGAAGGTGTGTTTTCTTCGGGTACTTCTGAAGTGTGAGCAAACCTTCATAAATGTTTTCCTCTTCTTCTGTTAAAGTAACAAATCGTGAGATGTTTTTGATAATATTTTGAAACATAAATTTATTTTACAGCTGCAAATTAGGCAAAAGTGTGTAAATTTCAATCTTCGGGAGCCCTGTGCCACAGCCGTAATGATCAATTATCTTCATATTTTCGGTTTATATTTTTACATTTTTTTAAAATCTCATTTTCAAACTTTTTTACAATCCGGAACCAAGCAAAATAATATCTGCTTCATTTTCTTTGACATAACCCAGACAAACTCTTTCATCATGTTGTATTTTCCCTTTTCAACCTCCATTGTTTTCGATCATTCTTTCTAGAATTTCATGTTTTTTTACAATCATAAAAAAATTAGGTGGCTGCGTTAGTTTTGAAGAGAAAGTAGCTACAGATTTTGAAAGCAGCATGATAAGTGGGGCGAATGGAAGATAGAAATAGCTATCGGAATAAAAAAAAATTATAAAAATGCACGAAATTAAACTAGATTAATTTCTATCTGCTTTATCCACCATACATTTGCTAAAGAAATAAGAAAACAAATACTTATCAAATAAATTAACCCAACATTAAAAATTAAAAACAATGAGCACATTACAATTAAAAGACGGAACAGAGATTTTTTATAAAGACCAGGGAGAAGGGCCAGTATTAATGTTTCACCACGGATGGCCATTATCATCAGACGATTGGGATGCACAGGTAATTTTCTTCCTTCAGAGAGGCTACAGAGTAATTTCACACGACAGAAGAGGCCACGGTCGTTCCAGCCAGAATATTTACAATCACACCATCGAGCAATATGCTTCTGACGCTGCAGAATTGGTTGAATTCCTTGATCTGAAAGATGTCGTTCACATTGGTCACTCTACAGGAGGTGGTGAAGTGATCCGTTACGTTCATAAATATTCTAACGGAAGAGCCAAAAAAGCAGTTTTAATCAGCGCCGTTCCACCAGTAATGGTAAAAAGTGAAAACAACCCTGACGGTGTTCCGATGGAAGTTTTTGATGGAATCAGAGAACAGACTTTGAATAACAGAAACCAGTTTTATTTTGATTTGACTTTCCCTTTCTACGGATACAACAGAGAAGGAGCTAATGTAAAAGACGGGGTACAGAGAAACTGGTGGAGACAAGGAATGATGGGCGGAATCGTGGCACATTATGACGGAATCAAAGCATTTTCCGAGACTGACTTTACTGAAGATTTAAAAGCTGTAGATATTCCTGTTTTGGTTCTTCATGGAGAAGATGATCAAATTGTTCCCATCGAAAACTCTGCCATTAAATCTGCAAAACTGTTGAAAAACGGAAAACTGATTACGTACCCGGGTTTCCCTCACGGAATGCCTACTACGGAGCACGAAACCATTAATAAAGATCTTTTGGAATTTATTGAGGCTTAATATAAACATAAAAGGGGAATCGAAAATGATTCCCCTTTTTTTATACAAGATAAAATAGTCTATTGAATAGTCTGGGAGAAGTGTATTATACCAATCAGCAATATGATGTAGCATTAGATTATTATAAAAAAGCAATAGGTCTTGGGGGAACGAAGAAATGACAGAAAAAATGGAGAGGCAAACGGAAAAGTAAAACAAGTACAAAATGTAACAACATCTTCTTTTGAATTGTCTTATTACATACATAACCAATTCAATATTTCTAAATGAAAAAAATACACCTCATCCTACTGCTTTCTTTATCGTTGAATGTTTTCGCCCAAAGTGTGAAGGATAAAATAAAATCATTCGAAGATAATCTGCTGAGCTGGGATACATCGAAAACAAAAAAGTGGACGCTAAAAGAAAGAATGGCTTTCTACAACATGAATGCAGTAAGCATTGCGGTCATAAAAGATTATAAGATAGAATGGATAAAAGCGTATGGCTATGCAGATGTTGCTGAAAACAGAAAAGCAACCCAGCAAACGCTGTTTCAGGCCGCATCTATCAGCAAGTCTATCAACAGTCTCGGTCTTTTAAAATTGGTTGAACAAGGAAAATTTAACTTGGACAATGATATCAATAAGTATTTAAAAACCTGGAAATTTCCATACGACTCGGTTTCAAAAGGCAAAAAAATTTCCCTTGCTAATCTGTTGAGCCATAAAGCAGGTTTATCCGTTCATGGTTTCGGAGGCTATCAAAGAGGGAAAGAATTACCTACTCTCCTACAAATTCTCGATGGACAAAAACCTGCCAATTCTCCTGCGGTGCGGTCTGTGTTTGAGCCCAACCTTAAATTTCAATATTCAGGAGGGGGAACAACCATTTCACAATTAATCCTTGAAAATACTACAGGAGAAAAGTATGAAGATTATATGTTGAAAAATGTTTTGACCCCTTTAGGGATGAATGAAAGTTCTTATAATCAACCGCCTTCTTCAGATAAAGAAAAATTACTGGCAACGGCTTATGTTAACGGAAAGGAAGTAAAAGGTAAATATCATATTTATCCTGAAAAAGCAGCAGCCGGTTTATGGACCAACCCCAATGATCTGGCAAAATATATCATCGAAACCCAATTGTCATTTGCAGGCAAATCGAATAAAGTTTTATCAAAGGAAATGTCTGTAAAGAGAATTGAAAATAATTACGGCGTGTTTCTGAATGATTTCAAAGGCACAAAATATTTCGGACACAGTGGTGGGAATGAAGGTTTTGCGTGTTACTATATTGGAAGTGTTGAAGACGGAAACGGTCTGGTTGTAATGACTAACGGCAATAATTTCAAACTCATCGATGAGATTCTTTTAAGTATTGCCAGTTTGAACCAATGGAAAAATTATCCCATTGAGCCTCAAAAAGAATCCATTGCCTTAACCATCAGAAAGGAATGTTTAAAAAATATTGACAAAGGAATTGCATTGTACCAGGAACTGAAAAAGAATAATCCCAATGGCTACAACTTCTCCAATGAAAACGAACTCAACGAGCTTGGCTATGAATTGCTAAGAGACAACCAATCAGAGGCAGCACTTAAGATTTTTAACTTAAATGTCAATGAATTTCCAACGTCAGGAAATGTATATGACAGTCGTGGTGAAGCTTATTTTAACAAAAAAGAATATACATTGTCAAAAAGCGACTATCAGAAATCATTGGAACTTGATCCGACCAATCAGAATGCGAAGGAAATGATTTTGAAAATCAATCAACTTTTGACTGCTCAAAAATAAATTACACTTTTTTCGATGTAATGACAATAATCTTGGATACAATATCAAAATGACAAACAAAAAATCCCGGTTAATCCGGGATTTTCATTTCTTATACTTACATTTATTTGATCTCTACAGGCACTGAGATTTTATCCCAATCCATTGTAAATCCATTATTGTTTATTTTATAAACTAAAGTTTCCTGTGTTGCCGGCAAAGCCTTTGTTTTTACATCAACACGTAAAGCATCTTTAGATTGTTCGTATTTATAAGCACCCCATTGTTTTGGCTCCTTGTTAAAAATCGCAGTCCAGGTTCCGCTTTGTTTAGGGATTAAGAAAAAGCTGTATTTACCTGCAGGTAGTTTTTTACCCTGAACGGTAATATCTTTATCCGTTTCGAAAGTGGTGGCTTCATTAGCACCTGCACGCCAAACTTTATCATAAGCTTCCAAACCACCCCAGATTGTACGTCCTTTTACTGAAGGACTGCTATAGGCAATTGTAATGTTTGCATCTTTAATTTTTCCTGTAGCAGTAGCCGGAGGGCTGGCAGGTTTTTTAGTTTCCTGTGCAAAAGCGTTTACGGAAAGCGTCACTGCTGCAAAAAGTACAGTAGCTGATTTAATCATTGTTTTCATAATATTTTATTTGTTTGTTTTTATTATTATTTGCTTACGAATTTACTGTTTTCTGCTTATAAAACAGCAATCCGATTGCTGAAAATATAATCACCGCTGCTGCCCCTATTACATTAAGCCAAAGGAAGGAAACAATATCAAACTGATAAATGGCAATGACCGTAATTTCTGATAAAATTGCAGCAATAAATACATTCGGTCCGTCAATTTTTTTATAGTAAAATGCCACCAGAAAAATTCCCAGGATCGGACCGTAGAAAAGAGAACCTAATACATTCACCGCTTCAATGAGAGAACCCATTTGCGTGGCAAACATGGCTACACCGATTGAGAAAATACCCCATGCTAAAGTGTGCAGGCGGCTGTACTTCAATTCGGTTTTCTCATCAGGAAGTTCTTTTTTAAATAGTAAATGAACATCTTTTAATGAGCAGGCAGCAAGGGAATTAAGCGCGGCCGAAATGGAGCCCCAGCTGGCCAGAAAAATAACGGCAAACAGTAAACCGATCATCCCTACAGGCAATGTATTTTTTACGAAATACAGGAAAATGTAATTCGTATCTGTTTTCTCTGTAGTATAGTTGGAATGATTGATAGCTTCCTCTACCCTGCTGTGTAATGCTTTGACTTCTGTCTGTGTATTTTTAAAATCCTGAATTGTTTTTTGAAGTTGTGGAGAATGCGTTTCTTTTAACTTGAGAATTTCCTTCGATTCTGCATTAAATTTTAACTGTAAATCCTGATGTTCTTTTTCAAAAGCCGCAGCCTGTTCAGGATTTGCTTCCTTTAAATGTTGATAGGAACGTTCGTTAAAATAAATCGGAGCAGGTTTCAGAGAAAAGAAAGCGAAAAGCAAAGCACCAATCAGGAGAATAGCAAACTGCATCGGAATTTTAACCAATCCGTTCAGCAGCAAGCCCATTTTTGCATTAGTATTATCTTTTGCAGTGATATACCTACCGACCTGGCTCTGGTCTGTCCCGAAATAAGAAAGCGCCAGAAAAAAACCACCAATTATTCCACTCCAGATATTGTATTTATCTTTCCAGTCAAATTCCGTGGTGATGACATTAAGCTTCCCGGATTTCCCCGCCAGATACAGCGCATCATTAAAACCGATTCCATCCGGCATATTCTGAATAAGGAGATACCCTGCAAAAGCCATAGTTCCGAGAATAATAAGAAACTGTAATTTCTGGGTGTGAGCGATCGCTTTTGCACCTCCAATATAAGTGTAGATCAACAGAATGCCACCTGTTAAAACATTGGTTAAATAAATATTCCAGTTTAAAACGCTTGATAAGATAATACTCGGAGCGTAAATACTGATTCCGGTTGATAACCCTCTGGAAAAAAGAAAAAGCAGTGAAGTGAGCACCCTTGTTTTTTTATCAAAACGGTTTTCTAAATATTCATAGGCAGTATAAACATTTAAGCGTTGAAAAATCGGGATGAAAGTAATACAGATCACAATCATCGCCAAAGGCAAACCGAAATAATACTGCACAAAGCGCATTCCGTCTGTATAAGCCTGGCCCGGTGCTGAAAGAAATGTAATGGCACTTGCCTGGGTAGCCATAATACCGATGAGCACAATATACCAGGGCATTTTATTATCTGCTTTCAGGTAGGATTCGTTGCTTTTTTGGCCACGACCGATGAATACGCCGTAAACCACCACTGCAACAAGTGTAACAATAAGAACCGTCCAATCTATATTACTCATGCCCAGAATTTAGTAAACCCATAATAAAATACGATCTGTACTACTAATGCAACGGCTAATAGTATGTACCAGATATTCCAGTTTTTAAGTTGTTTGTTCATCAGTTTTTCTGTGCAGATAAAAAGTTTAAAAATAAACGTGCAGCTCCTACATTTCCCGCAGGCAACTGTCTGAAAAATGCTAACGGTGTATAAATAAAATTACCCTTTCCGTATCTGGCATATAAAGTTGATCCCTGAAGAGGCTCTTCATCCGTATCATGCATTTCAAAAAGCGGTTCATATGCGGCATCCCATTGAGCAGGGAAATAGGCCCCACGTTCCTGTACCCAGCCTTTAAAATCATCCGCAGTTATTTTATTCGGAAAGTTCAGTAATTTATGATTGGGATTTAAAAACCTAACCGCAGCATTTTCTTCAGTAACACGCTTATTGGCAATAGTGAAATTGTACATTCCCAATTTGTCAACGGTTGTGTCCTGGTTGGTATTATACTGCATTACCAGATTGCCTCCGGCTTTGGCATAGGACCATAAAAACGGCATCCAGCGGCCCAGCTTTTTTTCGGTGTTATTGGCACGAACACCCAATACAATGGCATCATATTGTGATAGTTTGTTTTGATTGCCGTTTCCGCCGGATTCATCTATGTTTCCATAAAAATCTTCGTCTTTCAGGATATCTACCTGAACACCTGCAATGCGCAGAAACTCGGGAATAAAATCACCTGCACCTTGTATGTAACCTACTTTTTTTACTTTCGCCTGAATATCGCCTTTCATCACTGTCACAGTGGCAGGCGCAAAATATTGCAGGGAAGGCAAATGCGGATACTGAATTAATATTTGTTTTTTATTATAGATAGCCCCATCTGCAACATAATTGGCGTCCAGTTGCAAACGGTTTGAGCTTAGGGAAGCAAGCTTAGCTTTTGGAATAACGTAATCGAAAGTAAAATCTTTCTCTTTTATAGAATTTACTTCAGCACTTCCTAATCTTTCTCCGTTATACATAAGGTTCAAAACACCTTTATTGAACGGTTTGTTGGAATTCACCTTAAAATGTAAACTCAAACGTAAATCTTCATTTTCTTTGACCCAATAAAGTGACTGTGTAAATTTCAGTTCCAGTGCAGGAACAATGCGCAAAGCTTCGACCACATCACCACGCACCGGATCTAATTTCTTGAAAGATAAAGGAAGCTTAACCTGAAACTTTTCTGAACCGATTTTTAAACCAAGTAAAACATTCAGAGGTGATTCTGCCTCCGGTAAACCGATTAAAGTATCATTGGGAACGGAGAATGTGGCGGCATTCACGGGAGGTTTTGCCAACCAGTAAGGTTCTGTGAGTGCTGCATCAGCAGGAATCTGAATGTCGTGCTGAATGGTAATTAAAGAATCTTTTGATAGTTTTCGGTTGAAATTTTCTGATTGACTTAGCCATTGTACATCCTCTAAAATAACAGGATCTGCAGCTCTTGAAATCAGATTTAACCTGAAAGTGTAATGATCTCCGGCAACCGCTTCAGCCTGATTGGTAACAACCTCACCCATAAATCCGGCACAGCTTAAAATAATATGGTCAAGAGATTTAATTTTATCCTTTTTAAAATCTCCATCTTTGATTGCCATAACCTTTTTTCGCAAAGCAAGCAAAGCAGGTAAGCTGAGGTCTGGATGATTGAAATTGAAAGCAGAAATAATCTGATCTAATGACTGATCAATATCAGCGTTTCCTTGTGAAGTCCAGGTTTTAGTAACTCCGTCAAAAAGAGTTGCTTCTGCAGGCTCACCGGCAACGTGGGCAAAATATTCTGTTCTGATCCCGGCTACAGACTGTGTTCCTGCTCCCTGGCTTTTATGCAAACTTCTGCTTAATCCGGCCAATTCTCCGTAACCCATTCCCAGTTGAGCGTCATATTGCCCAACGGTCACTTTCAGTTGGTTTTCAGCAGTGGTATTCACTCCACCAAAGCGGAAAGTATTCCACAATACGCGTTTTGGCTTCCACGCATTCACATATTTCAGTTGATCCGGGAAAGCCGTTTTATCACCTGCCAGCTTAAAGGCTTTTTCCGCTACCACAGCCGAAGCTGCATGTTGTCCGTGCCCTGCCGCAGCAGTAGGAGGAAAACGACAAATGATAATATCCGGACGGAATTTACGGATTACCCAGACTACATCTGCTGTAATACTGTCTGCATTCCATTGTTTAAAAGTGTCGGTCGTATTTTTAGAAAACCCGAAATCAATCGCACGGGTAAAAAACTGTTGGGCACCGTCTAACTTTCTTGCTTCCAAAAGCTCATGTGTTCTGATTAAACCCAATGCAGCACCTTGTTCTGTGCCTAATAAATTCTGCCCGCCATCACCTCTGGTTAAAGACAGATAGCCCGTTTCTACATTTTGGTCGTTGATTAACCAGGAGAGCAATCCCGTATTCTCATCATCGGGATGAGCTGCAAGGTATAAAACTTTAGGAAGATGTTTCAGCGTTTTGATTTCACGGTAAATTTCAGATGATTGGGAAGGCCGGACCTGCTGGGCCGAACAAAATACCGTATAAAAGCCAAGGATAAATACAGTGCTTACTTTTTTGAACATTTAAATTTGCTTTGCGGCAAATATAAGTAAATCCTCTTTCTTTCAACATTAAAAGAATCAGGCTGTGAATTTTACAGATTTTTTTTTAAAATTAACCGCAAAGGCAGAAAATTTTATTGTTTAAACACTTTAGTACACTTCACAAAGTCTAAGGAAACACTACATAATGAAGTTCACATAAGATGAATATCTTCGATTTTCTACAAAACTTTAGTGGACTTCTTATACACAAAGTAGATTAGCTTACATAACTAAAGTGTTTAAAAAGCTCTTGTGCCTTTTATTGCTCATAAAAAATGAAAATTAGCCGATAAAAAAAATTAAATTTTTATCTTAAAAAACATATCATAATGATACTCAATATTACCAATTAGTTAATTTTTATCAATCACAAACTTCTTTTTTTCATTTTTCACAAAAAAAAGAATTATATTTGGTTCACACAAAATACACCCTCATATGAAAACAAAATTTACACATCTCACTGCTATTCTTATTTCAGGTATTTCTTTTGCCCAAGTAGGGATCAACACAGCTTCACCTAAAACAACATTGGATGTATCTGCCACAAGGGACACTTCAGGAGTGATTACGAATAACACACAAACATTCGGATTACAGGCCCCAAGGCTTACCAGAGCTGAGCTTACAGCCAATACCGCTACCTATGGCACCAATCAGACCGGCGCATTAATTTATATTACGGACGTCACCGGCGGAGATGCCACAGGGCAACGTATCAATGTTACTGCTATGGGTTATTATTATTTTGACGGAACAGTATGGCAAAGACTGACACAGGCAACCAATGCCGTAGCTCCGGCAATTTCTACATTACAGTGTACCACAGCTTACTTAAGTCCTTCTACTTATACTCCCGGTACTCCTTACACCGGAAACCTGAGAGTTACTTATAGCGGAGGAAACGGCGGAGCATATAATTCAGGAACTCCTTTTACCATCAACGGATTGACTTTCCAGTTAAGGCCGGGAACTTTAGAGTTTGGTGATGGCGAACTGGTATTCTCAGTAAGCGGAACTCCCACCACTGCTAATGACATGACTATTCCGATGACCAACAGTACGGTTTCTTTCCTAACAGCAGCGCAAAACTGTACCGCTACAGTGGGAAATAGCAGCCGTGCAGACATTGCACCTGTTGCAGCAATGGGATATCCTACTCTGACAACTGATTCCAATGGGAAACAAGCTTATACCTTCCCTCTTGCTACCCCGGATGGTAAGTATTCCATCAGAGTAATATTTGACACCACAAGTGGTACAACCGCCGCAATTCCTAATGTACAATTATTTAACAATACAGGTTCTACCGTAAATCTATATTGGAATTACAATACCGAATATGGCGGTTATATTGGAGCAGCTCAAACTACCAACAATATTACTTCAGGAGTATGGGGCGGTATGGGAGATGCAACAGCTACCTGGTTTCCTCAAGGTACCGGAGCAGTAGGAAGCGCTTACTGGGGGAACGTAGGGATTATAGATGGTTCCAGTGGCGGACCTGAGCATAGAAGATATACCTGGATAGACAGCAACGCTTCTTCAAAAACTGCTTATACCGCAACCATTATGGCAGGAGCCCCCACCTCAGGGAGTGCCCAACCCAACCTTTCTAAAATTTACATAAAGATAGAGCAAGTAAAAGCTCAATAATATAATGCCCCTGAAAAAGGGGCATTTTTATTTTTAACGGGTTTCAGCTATCTTCTTTTCTCTTCTTCTCTGAAGAATAAGATGTGCCGCATCCAGCATTTTCACCATATGGATGTAGGGCATCACGATATTTCTTTCCGGTAGATTTTCATAAACACCCATTGAAAAATAGACGATTCCGGACATAAAATAATCAAATTCTTTGAGGGTGTAGGCACTGAATGCTTTTTTGAAAACCAGCAGAGGATTCCGGTATTCTTTCTCCGAAAGCAGACCAAGAACCCATGGGGAAATTTTTTCCGATTGTGTATCGACCGTCCATTTTCTGTCCTTCAGCATCATGAGATATCCTGCCCGGATCAATGACCTCATCGACTGATGAAACTCAAAGATCACCGCCGGATCTTCATGGATCCAGCTATTTCTCTTTACCGCATAATTCATAATGTTGCTGAGCCTTTCTTTGGAAACATCCAGCTCATTGAACTGAAAGAAAGTTTCTATCAGCTGCAAGCCGGAGTTCTTCTTTTCTGCCCGAAACCGGGGATCGAAGTTTGTTCTGCTTTTTTTCATTGTTTGTATTTTTTTATAAATGTAAGAAAAGAAATCCAATTACGGTCGATCGACCGTAATTTTTTATTATTTAATTATTTCATTTGTTCCATGACAGATATAAACGAAAAAATTTGTTCATACATTACAAAAAAATGGTTAATACCTTGGCTTCAGGAAGGCAAGTCACAAAACTCTTTTGCCAAAAATCATGGTGTAGAAGAAAGTACCATTAGAAAAATTAAAAGTGAAGAAACTTACAGAATACCCGTTGAAACACTTTTTAAAATATGCGAAGCAAGAAAAATTAGTTTATCTGATTTCTTTAAACTTATAAATGAATAATCCTGACGAGAGTTGGGATTTTTTTGTGACTAAGCTTTTGAATCTTTAAGGAATTCCGTAAAAATACTGATTAAAAGTTTTAAGAGGGTTCTTATTTTTGGTGTTTACGGTAAGCCGTAATCATCTATAATAGAAGATGTATATCTTGCACACAAAATTTATTAAAGTAATAACACAGAAAAAAATTCAGCTACTATTAAGTACTAATAATAATTAGTTTAAAATATCAGAACTACAATATTAATTTAAAATTTATTTTTAAATAATGGAAAAATTTCGTCCAAATAATTTACAAGAGCTATTATCTTTTAATCAATCAATAAGAAGAGATGGATTCTCACCATACTTAGCATTCTTTAGAGGGCAAATAAATGACTGGCCAATAAAACCAAACATTACCAGAAATCCTAAACTTACTGATGCTGACATTCTCGAAAAGGAAAAAATCTTTTTTGAAAATTATAATGAAGAAACATTAGGGGTAAAGGTTTTACAACATTTTGATAAAGAATATACAAAATATGCACAGGACTGGCATAATCTATTTCAAGCGCAGCATTTGGGATTTTATACAAGACTGACTGATTGGAGCCAAGATTTCAACACTGCAATGTTTTTTGCAATTGATGACGAATCAGAAACTTACTTAGACATTGATGGTATAATATACTTATATAAATGTCCTTACTATGAAGACCAATTAATTAATTTTCAAAGAGAAGAAGACTGCAGATTTTTTGATCAAAATCCATTTGATCTTGAAAAATCTTATATGGTGAAACATTATTCTCAGTTTCCTGATGATTTCGAAAACTATGCTGGAGAAATTAGAAGATTTAGACAAGATGGAAGTTTCATTATTTTAAACTCAGAGGATATCAACAAACCAATTGAAAAAATACCTTATATAAGTCAATATCTAACAAAAATATATATATCACCAACTGTAAAAGCTGAAATTTCTAATTATTTAGATGAAGGTTTTAAAGAATTTATTTATTTTGCTTCAACAGATGATAATAAGACAGAAGTGGAAAGGATTAGAAAAATAACGTCCGAAAGCAATAATAAAATTTATTGGAAATAATAGAAATTTATTCAGCACAAAATATTAATTACAAAATAAGATGAACAAAGATTTGTATAATGAACTACAATTTTTATATGTTTCTTTAACAGAAAGATTTTCAAAGTATTCAGATTATCATTATGATGGGCTCTATAAATGTTATAACGGAAAATATTTCTTTCTACGAGATGAAAAAAGAAAGTTTTTAAAAAAACTATCAACAATTAAAATCGGAGAAATCTACTCAGATAAGTATAAAGAAGAAATAGGATTTCCTCAACAATATATAAATAGTTTTCTAGTAATATTTCATGAAGACAAAGTGTGCATTATTGATGGATTAGGACAGATTATTCTTTACTATATTTTGTTTTTGCTTAAGTTAGAATTGGAAGCTTTTATAAACGAATTGAATGATGCTAAAGAAAGATTAAAAGGCTTTATAACTTCTGACGAAAATTTTATTTATTTTGATTATGTTACTTTCTTTGAAAATTGGGCTAAAAAATTTAAAGGAAATAATGGTATGGAAATGCTAATACACCTTTTCACAAAAACAAATTCGAATATTATAACAATTAGCTTTAGTGGTAAAATAGAGATTAATTTCAGTAAAATTAAGGAAATGTACAGTAGACTAGAATATTTTAACTTTACAAAATGGCAATGAATTATTTATACCATTTATATGGCAAAATATCATATTTTTTTTCATTAATTTCACTGATAAAGAACTTCTGGAATATAAAGAATATATCAGAAATTTAATGTCATAGCACTACATTTTTATTTAATTTATTTTTAACCTAATTAAATGTTTGAAAATTTACCTCTAAAAGAAATATTATTATTAATTCTTGGAACACTTTCTACCTACCTAGTATGGCGAGTTCAATTCCAAAAAGATAAAATCAAGAATATTGAAACTCAACTTTCTGAAAAAAAATTTCAAATCTACTCTGAGCTGGTGTATATAATATTTGATACGATGCACGGTGAAAAAGTTGGAAAGAAAATTACTGATAAAGAATTATTGAAAAGAATTTTAGATATTAAAAAAAATATGTTTCTGTATGCTTCCGATGAAATGTTCGAGTCTTTTAAAAATTGGACACTTGAATTACAAAAACCTGGAAATAATGGAGTAGACCATTTTAAAAAGTATTTTGAATTAATGAAACTTGTACGTAAAGACATGGGTCAGTCAAATTCGAAAATAAGTTTAGATGATTTTATGATTTATATAATGCAAAATGAAGAAGAATACCAAAGGTTTAAAAATTTATACAATTGGGATTAGATGAATTAGTCAATATTTAATCACCCGCTCTCCAAAATCTCCCGACTTCGGAGTAATTTCAAAGAAAAAAACTTATTTCACCAGCTTAAAATTAGAATCATTTCCATACCAAAATCAAAAAAATCCCAACTTTCGTTGGGATTTTTAAGCAAAACAAACTGCAAGTCTGTACTGTCACAAGATTTACCTTATTTTTCCACCATCTTCACTCTACGGTTTTGTGCCTTGCTCAACCGGGGCTTTCTGTAGAATCTGTATGGCTCCGGTAGAAGTATTTCCATAAAGCTGAATATAAATATCATCGCCATTTGTTCTTCTGATGACATATACTTTTACGGGTTCATTCCAATAATCTATAGAACCTTCCTCTCCAAAGTATTTGGCATCTTCTTTTATTCTGTCAAGCTCTGGCTGAGAAACTTTACCATCAAATATTTTCACACCGCCAACTTTTGTAATAGCATCATCATAACTTTTCAAAAAATACGGCAATGACCATTCTTCCGTATTATCTTTCCCATTGACTACATATGTTTTCCATACTTTTCCTTCTATGGGCGTCATTACGCCGTTAAGTGGAAAATACAGCCTGTCAAAGCTTCTTTGTACGGGTTTATTTTGAAAGTCCAGTCCTTTGGGAAAACTGAAAAAGGGAAAATCTCCTACCTCAGCGGTGGAAACCGGCACAGAGTTGATATCAAACTGAGTAGTTTCTCCCGGAGATTTTTCTGTGGCTGTACTATTTCCTATGGCGACAGTATCCTTAGCGGCCTCTGTTTTCTCTTCAGTCTTTTTGTTGCATGCAGCAAGCAAAGCGCCTATTGATAGAATAATCAGTGTCTTCTTCATTGTAATACATTTAGTTTTTGGGTGTATAATTTTTTTAAAACAGTGAACGATAAAACAATACGAATCCTTCTTCATCAGAATTGTTCTGTATATTTTATCCTGTACTATTTTTGCGGCACTAACTTACAAATAAAAATAAGGATAGGAAATCCCTAATTTTAAGGAATTTAGTAAATAAAAAGATAATATACTGATGATATTTGACGGAGATTTTTACTTTTGAAACTGATGATTTTTAAGATAGCAAAAATGTAGAATCAACTTGCTGATTCCCGAAACACATAGATAAGCAAACCGCTTCATGAGCAACGAAGCCGAAGCACTTAGCCCACTTACAATACAACAAAATGATCAATGAACCTTTGCATTAAAAAAAGAATTCCAGTCTTGATCTGACGAAAGATGTAAAAACTTACGCCTTCCTGATGATATCGCGGGTAAGATAAATATAATTAAACATACAAAACGTCGCCACCGCCCCGAAAGTATGCCACAAAAAGTGGGTCCCGAAACTGAACCATTCCCACTTATCAGCGATACGGAAGGTCAGTGCAAAAACAAATGACAATACCGCAAAGCCTACCCATTTGCCAGCCTTCCATTGGGTATAGATCAAATACCTTAGTACCGAGAAAACTACCAATGAAGCCATGATGGCATAATTGACGTTGATAAAAAGAGAAGGGTTATCTGCCAAAATCCAGTTTCTCAAACCCACCATAATTGCTGTATATACCAGAACCAGAACAACAGCATAGTACCATCGGGTACTCTTCGCTATAAAATAAAATCCGGCAGACAGACAGAGCAGCATAATAGGCAGCCAATCCATCATGATAAATACCGGCCATTGCCTGAAAGAATGGTAAACCGTTCCCCCTATGGCACCAATATATAATAATACCAGGCAGTAGGTTAAAAAAGGATGTTTTTTAAAATTACCTTTCATTTTAAAGGTCCAGAAAATAGCGATGGCTAAAAATAATAGAGCTGTTATTGCATTGAAGGGCTCAGGGAAAAACTGAGTCATATCTGTTTCCTTATATAACAGGCCTCCGTCCGGAGGTATTAGGTTTATTGGCATTGTCTTTTTTTATATTATTTACAGGCATGTTCTAGAGTGTACAATACAAACACAAGCCATTTTTCTAACCATTAGTAAAACATATACTTACTTATTATAAATATAGAAAAAATTATGGCATTGTACTCCGGGATGCCACATTATATTTTTATAAAGCACCCCTTCTACTCTATCTAAAGAAGCTGAAACCTTTATCAATTCTCTTTGCTGATCAATCAAAACATCGCTTGCAAAAATATTGGCCGATAAATGTCTTGTCAGAGAACCATAACTTTGCTGCACAAATTCTCTATACCTCTGGCCACTTTTGATTGTGGTGTTTTTGCAGTTCTTCAGGTATTTATAATTAAGATTTGTTTTCAAAATTTTAAGTTTTTTTTAAATACCACATCTTTGCAGATATGGTGTTTGAGGCACGGCGCTTGCAAAGTTCATAGTACCAATTTAAAATATAAAAATATGAACAACGAGAAAACAGTTTCAGTATTAAATGATTTACTGAACATTACCAACGACAGAATTCAGGGATTTTCAAAAGTGGAAGACAAAGTATGGGATGAGTATCCACAGCTGAGAGCAGATTATGATACGATGGTGGCCCAGTCTCACAAGATGAAAAACGAATTGAGCAATCTGATTACAGAAAGAGGAGGCACACCGGATCAATCCGGATCTACTTCAGGAGCCATCCACAGAGCATGGATTGATGTTAAAAATTCTTTTGCCACAGATACAGCCGGCTCTACGTTAGGAAATGTTGTATATGGTGAAAATGCTGCTATTGATGCTTATCAGGATGCTTTAGACAGCGGTGATCTTTGCCCGGAAAGTTCGAGAGTGGTACTGGATCAGCTTCATCAGCTTAAGGCTTCTCATGATAAATTTGAAGTTCTTGAAGATTTAAAAAAGTAGATATCCTCTTTCTCATGAGGTAAGTTTTTATTTAATCATCACACAACAATCGAACGTTGTAATCGGAGGTCACAGACCTTCCGATACTTAACACAAAAAACAGTACTATGTCAAAGAAAATCGCAATACTGGCCACACATGGCTTTGAAGAGAGTGAATTAAGCTCACCAAAAGAATATCTTGAACAACAGGGATGGACCGCCCATATCGTAAGTCCTGAATCCGGAAGTATTAAGGCATGGGCAGAAAAAGACTGGGGTAAGGAATATCCGGTAGATCAAACGCTCGACAATGCAGCGGCTTCAGATTATGATGCGCTGGTATTACCGGGAGGCGTTATTAATCCGGACCTGCTGAGAACCAATGAAAAAGCACTCACCTTTGTAAAAGATTTTTTTGCCCAGCATAAACCTGTAGCAGCCATTTGCCACGGACCTCAGGTACTGATCAACGCGGGTGTGGTAGAGGGAAGGAATCTGACTTCCGTCAACTCCATTAGCCAGGATCTAAAAAATGCCGGTGCACAGTGGGAAGACAGCGAGGTGGTAGTAGATGCCGGACTCGTGACAAGCAGAACACCAAAAGATCTTCCTGCCTTTAATGCCAAAATGGTAGAAGAGATCAGGGAAGGAAAACATACAGAACAAACGCTCTGAAACAAATAAAGTCTGGCTCTGCCAGGCTTTTTCTTTTCATCAAACATTTATATGCCTAAAAAGTACCACATTTCTATCTTATGGCAAAAAAATTGTAATTATTAAAATCAAATCACAATCGTATGAACAATATAGTAAAAATTACATTGGCTCTTGCAGCAGGAAGTTCTTTGCTTTATATGGGCCTGCGAAAGAAAGGCAAGAAAAGCAAAGTATATCTTGCCCCTGACGGAAACACTTATAAAGAAAACCAGATTTACCGGACTTACGATAATAAGCTTTATAAGAACGGCAAGGAGTTTCATTATTCCATGCCAAAGTTAGAGGATGATCAGTCTTTCAATAAAAATTACAGTACTACCACTGATACCATTTATTCAAATTATAAAACTGATCATAAAAGCACACAATACCACCATAAAGGTTTAAGGCATCAATAAAGTGAAGCCGCCACTACACCACAACACTAACCACAAAAAATAATATTATGAGAAATCTATTATGGCTTGTTGCAGTCATCTGCATCGCTGTCTGGCTACTGGGAATGCTCGGAATCATTCCCGGTATGGACACAGGAAGTTTAATCCACACACTCTTGGTTGTTGCCATTATTGTTGTTCTGATCAATATTTTTACCGGCAGAAAACCTCTTAATTAAAAACAAAAAATCAGAGCAGAAATAATCTGCTCTGATAGGTATTTAATTAGCAACTATTTAAGCTCTTTTCAGAACCTTTTATGATTTATCTGAAAAAACAACATCTTTCTCTGTTAGTGTTTTTTCAGTCTTATGATTCACATACACAGGTATACCGCCTACCCAGGTTTCCAATACCGGAATGTCTCTCATTTTCATATACTGTAATGAAGGTGTATTCAATGAAAGAGGATCCTGTTCCAAAATAACGAAATCAGCAAAGTATCCTTCATTTAACGATCCTACCCATTTATCTGCATAACACTGCCAGGCAGCATCATAAGTAACGGCAATTAAGGCCTGCTCCGGGGTAATACGTTCCGCGCTGTTTAAGACCTCAATATCGTTTGGATTTTTTTCCATGATTCTGGTAATGGATTGTTCCATCATTCTCAGAGGACCTAATGGACTCACCTCATTGTCGCTGTGAAGGGTAATTCTCATACCGGCAGCAAGCGTTGAACCACAAAGATCAAGCATTTGTGCTTTTTCCCCGAATATTACTTCTTTAAAAGCATAGCCCCAGTAGCCTACGTGGCCGATCAGGAAACTTGGAGATACTCCCATTTGAAGCATATTGGTAATTTGCTCTGATGTCAGCAGTGAACAGTGCTCAATACGGTTACGAAGCTCCGGACCTCTATATTGAGCCAAACTACGCTGATAAGCATTAATGGCAAATGTTACGGCCTGATCTCCATTAGCATGAACCATCAGCGGCCAGCCTTTTACAGCGACCACGCTGTTGATTAATGTATTATAGTTCGGAGGAATCGTATGGGCCGGAATACCTGTCTGCGGAAAATTAAATACCCCTGTGTTGTTCGCAGGATTACACAGATAAGGAGCGCTCTGATAACCTGTCAATCCCTGGTTGGAACCATCTGAAACCACTTTAATATGCCCGTAATATACAGGTTTATAATGCTCCGGCTCTTTATAAGGTTCCAGTTTATCAACATCTTCCTGGCTGGAACACAGATAAGCACCTCCTGTTCTTACGCGTTCCGGGTGAGTCTCGAAGTATTTGGTTAACAGTACTTCTGAACCTTTATTCAGTCCGGCATCATACATAAAAGTAACCCCTCTTGAATTGGCTGTATTGAAAAGATTGGTAAGATATCTGTTAATCTCTATGCTCATCGCAATGATCTGCAGCTTTACCGTCTTCAATGCAGGAGTCATTTGTAAGCCTTCCTGCAGCTGACCTTTGGTCTCAGCAATATAATTTTCAACGGTTTTATACTCGGTACTGATATCGGAATTATGTTTAAATACATATTCCAGCGCCTTGGTATTCAGATAAAGTGTATGCATAGAAGCACTTAACAACATCATCGGTGTCGTATGATTAATACTGTCAAGTAGTATATTATCGATGGTTATTAACTCTTTTTTACCATCTTTTTCCTTAAAAGGCATTAATGACGGGTCTAGACCTCTCCCTAAAATAACAGCCCCCGGAATTTTAGGAACATGATTGTTGATGATGGTCCCTACAGAGGTCAGGTCATAAACAGCCTTTAAATTCTGTCCTTCAAAAGGGCTCAGATCCAGCCAGCCCTGCATCATTGCTGTTGGAACCATATGAACATGGGGTTCTATCAGCCCCGGAAGTAAAGTTTGAGTACCGGCTAGTTCCTTTCTTTGAAACCCTTGAAAATGCTGCTTCATATACTCTTCTACCTGATCTTTTGTACCGGTCACCACTACTTTTCCATCAGCGATCCCAACAGATTCAACGGTAGCTGTTGATCCTCCAATCATAGGACGGATAATTCCTCCGCATACCATCAGAGTTTGTGGTTTTTCGTGGGTGGCTTTTCCGGAACCCGGATTTATTTTGGTCATATTTTCTGCACTGAAAAGTTCTTCTTTAAGAACATCCAAAACAGGATTGTGGCAAGAGCAATGAGTACAGCCCTGCGTGTGATTGTGTGATTTTTCCATGGGAATAATTGGATTTAAGGATTGTGTGTAAGCTTAATTTTGTTTGTATTGATTTTGAATTATGCTTTATTTTGATATACATAGAACTACAGGCCTCTCATCAGATGAGGCCTATTGGTAATTTAAATTAAAAGGATTTTTTAAGGTTCTATGTCAGGTTGAATTCGGGAAGGGTAATAAATTTCATATATTTTCATGTTTTAGTTTATTTTATAAAAATAATAAAAATATTCATTCAAAATATTTTTTATCACTAAATGTTGATTAAATTCACATCTCTAAAATTTTAATTTACAGCACGTTCCTGTTTAATTCACAATTCTCTATTGGTATTTTCCAATACCTCACCATGCACTGTATCTCAAGATTTTTGACTTGAAAACATCATCAATTTCTTTTCACTCTTGTGAAATAACATATAAAATATCAACTCCAGAAGTCTTTAAATGATTACATTAGCAAAGAATTAAAATGTGCTGAGATTTCTATGAAAAATATGTTCTGTGTATTGCTCCTTTCAATGGTACAGCCTGTACTGGCACAAACCAAATTAGAAAAAGCAATTACCAATCTTGAGGATCATTACGAGCAGGAAAAAGTATATGTACTTACGGACAAACCGCAATATGCAGCTGGTGATAAAATCTGGTTCAAAAGTTTTGTATTTGACGGATATAACCGCTCTGAATTATCCACTACGCTTTTTGTTGAGCTGTATAATTATGATAAAAAATTAATAGACTGGAAAACGGTACTTCTTACGAATGGTGAAGGCAGCGGAGATTTTCAACTGAAAGAAGATCTTCCCGAACAGGTTTATTTTGTAAGAGCTTACACCCCTTACATGACCAATTTTAATGAGGATTTCCAAATTGTCAAAACAATTCCGGTTTACAATCCAAACTCTACAGAATCATTGGTAATCTCTAAAAGTTCTGATTGGTCTGCCAAGGTCTTCCCGGAAGGCGGAACTTTCATTAACGGTATGCCTACAAAGTTTGCTGTAAGATTATCTTCCAATTCTTCTCTGCCGGAAAACTGGTCCGGAAAAATTATAGACAGCCAAAACCCCAATACTCCTGTTACTACATTCAAATCTTTTGATAAAAATGTCGCTTCTTTTAAGATAACTCCGGCATCCGGAAAGAAATATCAGGCCATTATTCAGGACAATGCAGGAAAAAGTCATACAATAGATCTACCACAAGTTGCCGACAGCGGCCTGAATATAGAGGTTTCAAGCTCTAAAGAAGGGATAAAGTATAATTTAAAAGGTGTCAATCTCAAACAACAGCTTCAGGGTTATAAAATTATTGGACTGATCAACAACCATCTTGCTTACAGAGCCAATATCAACCACCTGACGAATGAGGCATCAAGCCTTATTCCTACAAAAATCAGTAGTGGTGCCAACGGTATCCTGCAATTGGTTATTCTTGATGAACAGGATAATGTGGTGGCACAGAGGCTTTGCTTTATAAAACCTGGTAATTTAAAGGTTGAGAAAGCAGAAATAGTAGGTCAGAGTTTAAAACCAACACCAAGAGCTTTCAACAGTATCGATCTTTCTCCGGAATCTTATTTCAAAAATTATACAGTTGTGGTAAGCGAAGATAATGGTAACCCAACTCCTGAAGAAGACAATATTCTGAGCGGGCTCTGGCTAACGGGAGATTTTACCACAAGAATAGACAGCCCTGCACAATACTTCGCTAAGAATGCCAACACTGAAGCTTTGGATGCACTTCTTATTTCAGAAAACTGGAAAAGATTCGACTGGAATGCTGTACTCAGCGGAACTGTACCCGCCATTAAAACCCAATCTCAAAAATACCTTTCTTACAGAGTAAAACCTATTAAAAATAATGCTCTGCTGCCCAACACGAGTATCAATTTATTATCAAAATCCGGTCAAAGCCAGCCTGTATTCAGCCAATTCAAAACAGATCAAAACGGATATATCTATTTAAATAACCTCAATAATGATGAACCGCTGGAAGTTTCAGCCTTTGTCAATTCAGAAAATAAAGAATCAGGGAATCAGGATTTGTTTGTCACCATAGAACCGTTAGTCACACCTTCCCCATTTAAGGGCAATTTCCCGGCTACAAAATATACATTGGTAAAAGCTGATAAAAATAAAACTCTTCCTCCAACTATTTCCAGAGCCATCAATACGCAAAAAAATATAAAAAAGAAAGAGAGTAATGATATACAAATTCAGGAAGTTGCTTTAGTTGGAAAAAAGAAAGATGCGAAGGCAGATCTTGATAAACAACTTTCCAGCGGAATGTTCAGTTCTGTCAATTCTACTGTATTTGATTTCGTGAATGAAGACCAGCATACGTCAGGATACACCAATATTTTAGACTGGCTGCAGGGAAAAGCTGCCGGCCTGACATTTCAGAGAAATAATTCAGGAGCCAACGTTCCTTATATCCGGGGACAGCAAGCCAAGCTCTTTTTAGATGAAATAGCTACCGATCCCAGCATGATCTCCACTCTTCCCATCAACAATATTGCAATGGTAAAAATCATCAAAGGATCAGGATTGGTAGGTGATGCCGTAGCCATCTATACAATGAAGGGCAATATGCAGGCTAAAAGCAACGAAAAAGAAGTAAAAAAGAACAACTCATCCATCATCAAGGGATATGATAAACCTTCAGAATTTCCTATTGAAATGATAGATAATGATGCTCCTGAAAAAATTGAAAATGATACGCGTGAGACACTGTACTGGAATCCTAATTTATTTGACAGTGATTATGTTCCGCCAAGAATTAAATTTTTCAATAATGACAGCGCCAAACAATTTAAAGTGTTGATCATAAGCTTTGATGAAGACGATAATATTCTTTATGACCAGCAGGTTTTAAAATAAACATATGGGACAAGTTATATTTAGCTTGTCCCTTTTTATTACTTTATTATTAAAAACATCTCATTACAAGCGGCTCTTAGCAAGGAGGTCCTACCCATTTATTGCTCCAGTTGATGAATAAGATTTTTTATTTCAGGCGGGCTTAGCTCTGTTTTTGTTTCTGTTTTTAAAATATGCTTTAAAATTGTAATATGGGCTGCTTTTAAAGCATCTTTAGCTCTCTCTGCTACCGCAAGAAAGGATTCGTGCGATAGCAGAGAAATGTTATAGATATGGATGATACCTGTCTTACATGCGGTGAAAAACAATAAAAAAACATCATCTTTCAAAAGAAACTCCCAAATATTCCGTTTAATTCTTAAATTTGGCTTATGCGAAAGAATCTTTATTTCATCTTTATATTATCTACGCTTACCAGCTGCTATACCTATCAGGTAAAAAAGCCAGTGGATCCGGCTGTGGCAGCTAACAATAATCAAGGCCCTAAAAAGAATACCGATATAGCGAATAATACTTCTTCTCAAATGATGGGGACAACTACTGCCGCTCCAACCATGAATGCACAACCAGCCCCTGCACCGGTGAATGTTCAGGAAAAACTGGCTGCCGGTAAAAATGTCAGAATTGAAGTAGACAACAAGAGTTATAAAGTCATTGTTGACCGTTGGGAAGGAGACAGTCTCATAGCACACCCTGTTCGCAATGCTAAGAAAAGTCTGAAATTCCATAAGAATCAGATCAATAGTGAGAGAATTGCAGAAAAACGATTTTCGCAGCCTATTGCTGATATTCTTACCGTTACGGCTTATGCCGCCATTGGGGTAGGAATCTATCTCCTGGTCAAATAGGTCCCAACCAAAAAAGTCTGAAAATTGACAGAATAAAAAAACTCGAATTAAAATATAGCAAAATAGACTGCCTTGTTGAGACAGTCTATTTTATTATACGTATTTTGTTGTTTAAGGCCAGATCACCCCGGATTGTTTAGGGCTTGTCCATGGTTTTCCTGCAGGGCTTGTTCCAGGATGGGCAGCAAGACAGTCACTTACCCATGTAGCACCCACAGCGTGAGATTTTACTTTTTTTACAGAACAATAAGTAGTGCCGAAGTTATCATTATACAGCTGATAGTTGGGATAAGCTCCTTTAGCAACTAACTCTTCATCATTAAGAAATTCAACGTCATCACTTACCTCAGCCGGATAATCCACAACCGCACCCAGAACCCATGCTATGGAATCTCTGTTGTTACCAGCCACCAGACTTGGCGGAGGACTGAGTGTAATCTTGATGGAAGATTTAGAATGGTCTACAGAGTAGGAAGAAGAATACGTAGATTCTTTAACGCTTGCCAACGGAATTCCTAAGAAAGAAAGCGTGGCCGAAGAAGATTGCTCAAAAGTTTTCTGAATACTTTTATAATCTTCACCTGTTACCGTGATCTCTACAGTAGGATAATTGGAAATCGCTACTCCATTCAGTAACCCGAAAGGTCCTTCCGGTCCGAATTTCATCCCCGGATCCGGAGAAAACTTATATCCTGAGATATTCTCTTTGTCAGCGCTATTAATCTGCGCTTTACGGATAGGGTCAAACCACGCCCAGTACATATTGCTGGCAATATTAAAGTCTTTGGGTCCAAAATTCACAAGCGTAACTCCCGTAAACATCATCGAGATCTGGATGGAGTTTTTGCTGATTGCAATATCTTCACTGAAATAATTGGCATTCCCCCCAATTCCTAAGGTAAAGAAATCAAAGATAGGAATAGAAAAACCAGTCTTCCCTTCTACGGAAACACTGAAACGGCTTTCAGATTCACGGGTCACTTGCATATCAATCTGAGCGGTCTGAGAAGTATTTTTAAGCCCGTTTAAAATTTCGTTAAGCGGAGTGGTCACCTCAAAAGCCGGTAAAATACTATCGTCATTCAATAGCAGTCCGCCATTTTCTTTTTTAGGGTTCTGTACATTCTTCAATGCTTTGGAAAGGTAACCGTTATTCATCGTTACATTGTTCTGTAATGATATCGTAGCTCCCAGCGCATCCAGATAATTGGCTAAGACAGGGAGAATAGGCTTACCGCTTGCCGGGGTCTTATTCAGTAGCGCATCAAGGTTATCACTCTTCTGAATCTGGTATAAAGTAGTGGAAGGATTCGCCCATTCCGTAGCTATTTTATCCATAATGATATCAATAGGCTGCATGGTATCGGTAGCAGGAGGAAGCGTATTATAAGCCGCTACCCAGGCATTGAGTAAAGCCATTTGCTGATCTGTAGCTCTTGTATGGGCATCATTCAGGACAGCAGTATCTTGTACAGATAAAGAATAATTGACTTTTGAGAACGCATCAATAAAATAATTGGTAAACACCTGATCCAGCTGCACTGGTTCAGTATTGGCTCTAAGGTTGGAAGAGATCCAGTCGTAAGTTTTCTTATTAAACTTCAGATTAGAAGGGTCCTGCCAGTAATAAGGAAAATTTCCTTTTCCGTTAATGGTGATCGCAGACAGTTTTGTACTTAAAACACTGGAAAGAATATCATTAGCTCTGTCTTTCAGTTCTGTAATAATTTGTGATGCTTCTACAAAGGGAGCAACATTTTCTGGATTTTTCATGATAATAATATTGATATGGTTCCTACTCTTTTCTTGGCTTTTCGGATGCTGCCGTTGTTCAGGGTTTTGAAGCTTCTTTTGAACATACCAAAGTAACGGCGAAAAAAGAGCGAATTTCAGAGTATAAGTTTCCGATTTTGAAGCCAAGTATTTGTACTGTAGACGATAGGCATTTGTACGTATAAAAAACAATTGATTACTTTAAACATCAACATCTGGGAAAATCTGTTTCATCCGTGGGAAAAATAAATCTTCTATAATTTAATTTTTAAAGATCAGACCACTAGGTAAATAGCTTAAATAAATTCTATATTTGAAAACCAATCAACACCTATCTCACACCATGAAAGATATTCAACATGACATCAAACTCAGGCCGACTGTAGTGGAAGATTTAGAAACTCTTTTTCAGTTTCAGCTTGATTATGAAGCCAATCATCTGGCAGCATTTACATCAAAAGATTCTACCAATAAAGAAGCCTATATCGCCAAGTTCACCAAACTACTGACTGATCCCACCATCAACAACCAAACGATCATTGCCGGTACAGTGATCGTTGGAAGTATAGCCAAGTTTATCATGGAAGATGATGTCGAAATCACTTATTGGATTGACAAAAATTTCTGGGGAAAAGGTATTGCCACAACCGCTCTAAAAGATTTTCTCACAATAGAAACCACAAGACCAATTTTTGGACGGGTTGCCTTTGATAATCTGGGTTCACAAAAGGTTTTGGAAAAATGTGGTTTTATAAAAATCGGTACCGATAAAGGGTTTGCCAATGCCAGACAAACGGAAATTGAGGAGTTTATTTACAGACATGACTAAACTATTGACTCATTAGCAAAAAAAATGTTCATTCATCTCATTAATTACCGTTTCTATTCCTTCTTTTCTCAACCATTCATACTCAGAAGTTGCCAGTTTGCCAGCAATATAATGAAGCTGCTCTCTGTTGTCTGTGGCGGCTTCATACACAATATCAGCTATGGTTTCAGGAGCATCACGTTTTGAGGATGAATCGGCTCTCATGGCTGTTATATATTGATTAAAAATAGACTGGTAATCCGGATGCGAAACCATTTGTGCATTATTTCCGAAATTGGTCTGCATATAAGCAGGAACTACTGTTTTAATCTTAATATTCCACTCTTTCAGTTCGTAGCTCATTCCTTCAGACCACTTTTCCAATGCAGATTTTGTGGCAGCATATACGGAAACAAACGGGTAAGGAATATTGGCAGTAGATGATGTTACCGTAATAATTGTTCCATTTTTTCTGGCTCTTAAATAAGGAAGAAATGACTTTGTCACCAGTAGTGTTCCTAAGAAATTGGTATTGATCTGGCTGGCAAGCTGTTCATCCTCAATTCCTTCAAAAGGTCCCATAAGTCCGTAAGCAGCATTATTAAGGACTACGTCTACCGCACCTATTTTTTCTGCTTCTGAAGCAATTTCTGAAATCTGTTTCGAATCGCTGATATCTAATTTCAGGAGATGAATGTTAGACCATTCTGTAAGTTCAGTTTCTTTTTCAGGATATCGCATTGCTGCAATTACCGTCCAGCCTTTTGATGCAAACAGTTTGGCGGTGGCTTTTCCCAGTCCTGATGAAGCGCCGGTAATGAAAATTGTTGGGTTCATTTTTTATTGTTTTAGATTGATATTGCAAAGTTGCAACGATAAAAAAAGAACCTGTTTACCATTTGGTAAAAAGCACCTTACCTGATATTTTTCCTGATTCTGCTTAATGACTGCTGCGTGATTCCAAGATAAGAAGCGATATAGGACAAAGGAATACGATTGACCAATGTGGGGTATTTTTCCATAAATTCCAGATAGCGGGTGGTGGCATCCTGAGAGACTAACGGGCTTACTCTTTCCAGCTTTTGGGCAAGGGCTTTATTGGTCACTTTTTGAATAATATTTTCCCAGTCGATAATGGTATCTGAAATTTCTTTCCAATCCTGATTAGAAAACACAAGAAGTTTACAATCCGTAGCAGCCTGAATATATTCTGTGGAAGGCACATTTTTCAGATTGAAGAGCAAATGTTTTTCTTCAATAAAGATCTTGGTAATTTCTTCTCCTTTATTGTTATAATAGCAGATACGAATGATTCCGTCAAGAATAAAACCTACCTGCCTGAGGACTTTTCCTGCTTCTGCAAAATACTCATCTTTGCTTAGCTCAACCTCTTTTGCTTTGCTTGTGATGAGGTCTATTTGCTGCTGGTTCAAATGACCAAACTGCAGAATAAATTCTATAAACTCTTTCATAACAACAAAGTTAGCCATTATCATTTGGATGTATTTACCAATTTGGTAAAAAATGACATCATTAAAATGACTGTAGCGCTATTCTTTAAAATCTGTGGATGAGGAAAGTTCCTTCCAATATTGTATCTTTTCTGAAGACATTAAACTGTCCGTCATTTTTGGGAAAATCGCCTGATAAAGCTTCCTATTTATTCCTGTAAAACTCATCAAGTGTCTCGGTAGTTTTTGCCATAGCCTTTATTTTCCCGGTAAAATTTATACCTCTAAATGCATATCAATAAAACATTGTAATGCTCTTGACTGTGGTCCGTCTTTTCTGAAAACAAGAATGGTATTCATCGTTCCCAGCTGCTTATTCAGTTTATAGGTCTTAATGCCTCTTCCGGCATAATATTTAGTAACCACTTCTTCCGGCAATATGCTGACTCCCAATCCTGCTTCCACAAAGTTGATGACTCCTTCAATGGAATTCAGAACTGTACTTTTGTAGTTAAGAATTCCTTTGTGGCTTAACCAGGATTCTAATCTTTCTCTGAAAATACATCCTTCATCAAATACCACTATTTTTAAGGGTTCTTTATCCATCAACGTCTGCAGATCCGGACCTTTTGAGGAAGCCAGAATCACAAGCTGTTCTTCCTTAATGCAGATTTTTTCCAGTCCTTTGGCATTCACCGGAGCAGAAACAAAGGCAGCATCCAGGTTGTAATTCAGAACATCAGACAACACTGAATCTCTGGTATCTGATTTGAATTCAAGCTCAATATCAGGATATTTTTCATCAAAAGTATGGAGGATTTCCGGAACTTTCAGCGCCATGGTTGTTTCTATACAGCCTATTTTCAGACATCCTCTGATATTATCACCACTCCGGATATTATTTTTTGCTTCTTCCACCAAATGTTGAATCTGTTTTGAATACTGCATCAGGATCATCCCTTCAGAAGTAAGCTCTACCCTTCTGGATGTACGGGAGAAAAGCTTTGTATCAAACTCATCCTCAAGATTTTTTATTCTTGCCGTAACGTTTGACTGAACCGTAAACATCACAGAAGCAGCCTTTGTAAAACTTCCCGTTTCAGCTACGGCTTCAAATATTTTTAAATCATTAATATTCATCTTAATCAATCATTATTAGTGATTCAATTCATTCCAATTAATCGTTTTTAATAATCAAATATCCGTATTAATTTTGGACTATCAAAAAAAATAAATGAAAATAATTTCAAGACCATTCATTGCAGGTGTATCAGTTGCCCTTTTCACTGGCACTATGACAATGGCATAAAACAATCAAAAATTATATGTAAATAATCACATTATGGAAAATCACCTTGTTCACTACCGCAACATCAAACTAAATGATTTAAATCTGTTTTACAGAGAAGCAGGTCCAGCCAATGCGCCTACGATACTTCTTTTACACGGCTATCCTACCTCATCTCATATGTTCAGAAATCTGATCCCGATTTTAAGCAAAAAATACCATGCCATAGCACCGGATCTACCGGGATTCGGTTATTCTGACGCTCCTGATCATAAGGAGTTCTCTTATACCTTCGACAATCTTGCAGCAACCGTACAGGCATTTGTAGAAAAGCTGGATATGAAACGTTTTGCTATTTACATCTTTGATTACGGCGCTCCGGTAGGTTTACGTCTCGCGATGAACAATCCTGAGAAAATTACAGGGATCATTTCACAAAACGGAAATGCATATGAAGAAGGATTAAGCAGTGAATGGAATCCGATCCAAAAATACTGGCATGACACAACGGAAGCCAACCGTCTTGCATTAAAAGGTTTTGTTTCTAAAGAAGTTACTTTGTTTCAGTATCAGCATGGTGTGTCTGATCCTTCTTTGATTGCTCCGGAAGCCTATACCCTTGATCAAAAATTCCTTGACCGACCTGGAAATATTGAAATCCAGCTGGATCTGGTTAAAGATTACAGAACCAATGTGGCTTTATATCCAAAATTCCATGAATATTTCAGAAAGCATCAGCCCAAATTATTACTGGTATGGGGGAACAAAGATCCCTATTTCCTACCTGCAGGAGCTGAAGCTTATAAAAAAGATCTGCCGGAAGCCAAATTAAAATTTTATGACACCGGACATTTTGCCCTGGAAACGAATGCGGAAGAAATAGGTGCTGAAATCTTTGAATTCATGGGAACATTACCTCGATAGTGGCTATAAGGCTATAAGCTATTGAATCAATTTAAGAAATAATCGAAACATTTCATTATGAAGACAATTGTCATTAAAAACTTTGGCGGACCTGAAGTTCTGCAACTTGCAGAAATGCCTGTTCCTATGATAACAAATCCTTCTCAGGTATTAGTAAAAGTACGAGCAACATCTATTAATCCTCTTGATTATCAGATAAGACGGGGAGATTATAAATCATTTTTCGAACTCCCTATTATAACGGGTCATGATATCGCTGGTGATATTATGGCTGTAGGTGAAGCGGTAAAACAATGGAAGCCTGGTGATAAAGTCTACTATTCTCCTCGCTTTGGCAGCTCAGGCAGTTATGCGGAGTATCACCTTACTGATGAGTCTTCATTATCCAGAATGCCGGATAACATCAGCTATGAAGAGGCTGCTGCCATTCCACTTATTGGAGGAACAGTTTGGGAAATGCTTGTAGTAAGAGCTCAATTGAAAAAAGGAGACAGCATTCTCATTCTTGGTGGTGCAGGTGGCGTAGGAACACTGGCTATACAAGTTGCGAAATCACTGGGTGCTTTTGTGTATACAACTGGACAAAGTGTTCTGCATGAGGAATTAAAAAAGCTTGGAGCAGATGTAGTCATTGATCACCATAAGGAAAACTGGATTGAAGAAATAAAAGCACATACCAACGGAAAAGGAGTTAATGTGATTATTGATACTGTAGGAGGAACAACACTTTCAGACAGCCCACTTGCTTTAGCAGATTATGGTTCTGTTGTAACACTGGTAGATATTCCACAACCTCAAAACCTTATTAATGCCTGGGAAAAAAATGCCACCTATCATTTTGTTTTTACCCGACAAAGCAGAGATGAGCTGTATCAGATCACTGAATTAATTGAGAACGGACAAGTAAAACCTGTGATAGACAGTATATATCCGCTTGAAGAGGTTCAAAAAGCTCATCAAAGAATAGAGGATTCTAAACGGGACAGACCTTTATTGGGGAAGATTGTACTTACAGTATAATTATTTTATTAGAAGGTCATCAAAATCGAAAACATCATTGTATTCAATGATGTTTTGTTATTTGTAAAATGCAAAATATCAACAACTTGAACATTCACAATAAAATCAATCTTTAAAATGATAAAGGAAAATCACATCTCCAGTATAGGCAGGTTTCACATGGTCTTTAATCAGGAGTTTGGCCTCCACGATTGCTTTTACAGTTCCTCTGAGGTTAGTAACAGATTTTACGGTTGCCTGTAGTTTTACCTCACTATTTACGGGAACAGCTTCTCCGAACTTAAGATTTTCTATTCCGTAATTGATTTCCATTTTTACATTTCTCACATCTGCAATCTGTTTCCAGAGATAGGGAATCAAAGATAATGTTAAATACCCATGAGCAATGGTTGATTTAAAAGGTCCTTCTTTCTCTGCCTTTTTCTGATCCGTATGAATCCACTGCTGATCCAGGGTGGCATCTGCAAATCTATTAATCTGATCCTGACTTATCGTATGCCAGGCAGAATCTCCCAGCATTTGCCCTTCAAGAGACTTATACTCACTAAAATTATTAATAATAATCATATCTTTTTCTGAACCTTTTAGGAATTACAATATGTACAGCTCAATCATTATCATCGTAGCCGAGTGTATATCAAGTCTGCATATTTATTTTCCAGGCATCCGGTCTTAGTCTGTCAATATTCAGACCAATTGCTGCCTTATTTTCTTAAATCCCTGAAAACCTCTTACATAAAAGTAAGAGGCTAATGAACATCATGAAAATAAAAAATAAAAAGTAATCCGTATTACATCAATGTTCTTTCAGACAATATATCCAGATCCAGAAGTTTCATGGATTTGAATAAGAAAAAATATAAAATATGAGGCTTGATATGGCAAAGTATATTATTTCAACATATTTGCAATTAAGACTTTTATTATGCCAACTTTACGTTAACAGCATTTAAACCTTTATCGCTTTTTTGTATATCAAAAACTACTTTATCATTTTCACGGATCATTCTTGTGTTTAATCCTGAAGAATGTACAAATATATCTTTACTTCCGTCTGCCGGAGTAATAAAACCGAAGCCTTTTGCTTCATTGAAAAATTTTACGGTGCCTTCTTGCATTGTAATTGTTATTAAAAAATTGTGTATTATGATCTGTAAACGCTACAGATTTTATTTATGATATTCTGAGGGGTATTGTGCTTCCCATCAATGGTTGAATATTTTTAAGATCCGGGTGCTTCATCGTCTGTGGTATTGAAGATGCAGGATCTGCAATAATCTCTACAGGCTTGTTCAGGATTGCTTTGGCGAAATATTTTAAACTTCCCGGCATTGCAGCAGAAAAAAGCAGGTTTTGTCTTCTATGAGAAACCAGATTTAATATTTTTTTTATATGATTAGCGAATCCCATATCAAGCATTTTATCGGCATCATCTAAAACAAACAGCTCAATTTTAGAAAGATCAATATGTCTCTGATTTTCTACATCAAGCAATCCTCCGGGTGTTGCCACAAGAACATCTACTCTTTTTCTCAGTGCAGCAAGCTGGCTTCCAATGGAAACCCCTTCATAAATAGAAAGCAGAGATAATGGTAAATATTTACTGTAGATTTTAAAATTCTCTTCTATCTGTATTGCCAGTTCCTGAGTGGGTGTAAGTATTAAAGTTCTTATTTCTTTATGATCCGGAGTTTGTCTTTTCAGCAGCTGTAAAATAGGCATCGCAAATGCAGCTGTTTTTCCAGCACCTGCCTGTGCAGACACTATAATATCTCTTCCTGCCAAAATATGCGGAATTGCAGAATACTGTATTTCAGTAGGCCTGGAATATCCGGCTTCTGTCACTGCACGGATAATAGGATTAATTAGATTTAAATTTTTAAAATTCATTATAAATCCGGCATTCCCGGTATCTTAACACAAATCTGTTGATCAGAATTTGAATCGGTATATTATAATGACAAACAAAAAGAGTATTCTTTTCTGTTCATCTTTCTCTTGCTTCAGCTACAATAATATTTTTATCTATATTACGAATGGCCAGGCAATAACGTGTCGCTCTTATCTACAATAGAACTTTATAATCTTTTATTTCCACTATGAAAACAAAGGCTATAAATTGGTAGCTGAAAAAGCAAAACTGAAAGAAAAAAGTGATTTTAAACTATGACAGAATAGCAAAGGCAGTGACCTGTTTTTATAAATGTTCTGCAAACCTACAATAAAAAAAAAGAACACCATATTATTTAATTAACTGATTATCAAAAATTTATTCGTACCTTCTGCAAATTAACCAAATTATTTGCTGACGCGGATGATTTTAAACTCCGGAATATGCAAGCTTTTTCACCCATCCCCCAACCTTCTCCCAGAATATCAGAATCCCATTCCGGCCCACATGTAAGAATTGCTTATTTCATTATGATACATCATAAACCTGAAGTATTTAAAAGCATGTTTGAGAAAATCTATACAAGGGATCAGTTTTATCTTATCCATATTGATAAAAAAGCGAAACAAGAGTTCATTGAAGAAATACAACTTTACATCGTTCATTTTCCCAATGTCTATATTCTGGACAGTATGAATATAGTTTCGGGAGGTTTCAACATCGTTCAGGCAGAATTGAACGCTATGGAATTCCTCCTGAATGTAAGCAAAGAATGGGATTATTTTATTAATCTGAGCGGTGAAGATTATCCATTGAAATCACAAAATATTATCCGTAAATTTCTTACGACCAATAAAGGCAGGAATTATCTTTTTTATTATGATCAGAAGTTTTACAGACCCGACACGCTGAAAAGAATACAAAATCACTTTACAGAATTGGCTTATGTTATTTCATCTTTCATCTACAAAAGATCTTTTATGAAAGATGTGATTCCTTATATAGGTGGTAAATGGTTTATGTTTACAAGAGAAACCTGCTTATTTTTAACAAACAACAAAATGGTAATGGATTTTGAAGACTATTATCTTCATACTTTTTTACCTGCAGATTCATTTTTTCAGACTGTTCTTATGAATACATCGTTCAATGATATTATCGTCAATGATGATAAAAGAGCAGTACTTGAGAACTCCTTTTTTCAAAATACACAGAATACATTCAATTATATTCAATCATTAAAATCCGGTAATCAGCTTTTCATCAGAAAGGTTAACAAAAAAACGGATGAAAGTATCAGAAAGTATATTGAAGAAAGCTACCTTACTCCCCTTCCTTATATAAATGAAGTAGAAAGAGAATTGAAAAGAAATAACCGTCAAAACAACTGATCTTTGCACTTCATCCTCAATATACTTAAGTCAGAAACTCTTTAATGTTTTTCTGCCAAATCATTATATTTGGAGGAACATCATCAAACGTGTTTTATTCAAATTAAAATATGGAAAAGAAGCTGACACCGGAACACTTAAAACGGCTAACATTAGACAGTCAGGGATTAACACAAAATACACCATTCGGAACCGGAAAAACTGCAGTTTTGAACGCTTTGGAACATCTCGGATATATACAGATTGATACATTATCTATAGTGGAGCGGGCTCATCACCATACGCTATGGACAAGAATCCCGGATTTTAAGACAGATAATCTGGAAGAACTGGTAGAGGACCGTAAAGTATTTGAGTATTGGTTTCATGCTGCTTCTTATCTTCCGATGCAGGATTTCCGATATGTTTTGCCTCAGATGCTGATGATTAAAAGAGGAGAATCCCGTTATTACAATGCTGATCCTAAAGTGATGAAGTATGTAGTAGATACCATCCGCAATGAAGGTCCTAAAAGAGCAAGAGATTTTGAGAATGAAAGCCATAAAGCAGGAAGCTGGTGGAATTGGAAACCTGCCAAGCTGGCTCTTGAGAGACTTTTCATGCAGGGAGACCTGATGATCAGCGGACGTTCCGGAATGCAGAAAACGTATGATCTGGCCGAAAGGGTTCTGCCATCTTCCACGAATACCTCAGAACCTACTCCATTGGAGTTTGCAGAATATCTGGTAAAAACCAATCTGAGAGCCTATGGATTTACTACATTAAAACAAATCACTCACCTCAGAAAAGGAAATGCTTTAAAAACGAATGTCAATAAGGTTTTACAGATGATGCTTGAAGAAGATACAATATCAAAAGTGACCAGTGAAGGAGGATCTTCTGTTTTTGTTCAAAATGAAATACTGGAAAAAACATTTGATCAGGCAAGCTCCAGTGTATGGCTGTTGTCTCCGTTTGACAATTCCATTATTCATCGGGATAGAATCAAACAGATTTTTGATTTTGATTTCCGTCTGGAATGCTATACTCCAAAAGAAAAAAGACAGTATGGTTATTTCTGTCTGCCTATCCTGTTTGGAGATCAGTTTATCGGAAGGGTTGATTGTAAAGCGCACAGAAAAGAAAAAAAACTGGAGCTTATTCATTTACATATTGAAAACAGTACTATTAATCTTGATTTATGGCTTAAGCCTTTCGTAGAGACCTTAAAACGCTTTGCCATTTTCAATGGTTGTGAGTCTTTGGCTCTGACTCAAGTAAGTCCATCAAAATTGACCACTGTTATCAAAAAAGAATTATCCAAAGTAAAGTTTAAAAAGTAATGGAGAACTATTAAAAAGACAAATCGCACTATTGACTTCAATAATGCGATTTTATTTTCTAGAAAAACTCCGATTAATTTAATTTCTGATTCGTTTTCTGAACAAAATCATTCCACTGCTGGTTCAGATAAGTTATTGCTTTCTTTTTTTCACCATCGTTCATAGAAGAATAATTAATGGAATTAAAAACCAGTTTTTTCAATGCTTTCACATTAAGTTCCCAATAGATCTGTGTAACCCAGAAATCATAACTCAGACCTGTGTATCCATACACTGAAGGATCATCACTGTTGATGGAACATTGTACTCCATTGCTCAATAAAACCCTTGCAGGATGGTTCCTTAAATCACTTACATATCCTAAGATCTGATTACTAAGTGGGCTTACTTCCACCAGCCTATCCTGTTTTCTGATCTGTTCCATCGTTTTGGGGAAATAGATCAGATTCAGTCCATGACCAATTCTTTTATTGTTGAGCAGCGCTACATCCAGAATATTTTTATTCAGGATAGAATTGCTTTCTCCGGCATGAAGGAAAAGAGGCAGTTCTACTCCGTATTTTTTATGAAGTCCACTCATTTTGGCCCAGCTTTTCTCAAAAAAACTGATATGATGTCCCGCTGCTTCATCTGCCACAAGGTCAAAGCCTGAGATCATATCCGGAAATTCCTTCTTCATTTCAAATGCCGTTTCCAGCTGCTTCTCAATACTTTCATTATCTAAGAATTTAAAACTCGAATAGATCAGTTTAAGGGTGAACTGCGGATCTGACTGATGTACTTCTTTAAGAATATCCTGCAGATCTGTAATCGTCGTCTTCATAGGATATTTTCCATGTTGAAAATCATAAAGTTCATCAAAGATATATCTGATTTCTACGTGCTGTACTTTGTCTTTTATCAAATCCTGAAATCCTTTCAGATAATATGCCTTAAAGAAAGGACGGTACGGAAGCAGCAGACTGATGCGCTTAAAACGTTTTTCAAATTCAATCCAATAATCTGTGTAAGAGCAAAGATTGTCTCGTTTCAATGTAAGAAGGTCCTGCAGTTCTTTTTCAAAACCAGTGGTTGAGGCCAGCTTTTTATCAAGGCTTACAAATCCTTCCGGAACTTTTCCTTTTTCAAAAAAAGCCAGCTGTCCGAAAATGTACTGATCATTATCTTTCTGATCAAAAACATAGCATTCCTGATATTTTCTGGCAGTCGAAATAATCCATTTCACATCTGTAATTCCCCCACTGTGGGTATGCAACAGACCACCTTTCGGCATGGTCTGAAGGATTTCAAACAGTTTGCTGCTTTCTATTAATGGTTTTAATTCATTAAAAGAACTGTTATATAAAGATATTTTCTTTGCTTCCGAATCACTGAGAAACTGTTTACGGATCTGGAAGAGTTTTTTATCCAAAGTCATTTCTGCATCGGACAATTTTATATCGGCATCAAATGCCATTGCTGCATTTTCTTTCTCTGATAATGTCAGGTTCTGCTGGTATGCAGATTCTTCAGTTACTTTACCTTGCCCCCAAAATAAGGGTGCTGCAAAAAGTGATATATAAATAAGGTATTTTTTCATCATACTAAATATTGGAGGGGTTTGTACTGTCAGTTATGTTTTAACCGATAAAATAAAAGTAGCTTGTTATAGCAAAAATTGTGCAAAGTAAAGCTAATTCAAAGATAATATTATTTTTTTGAGCCTCCAGCTAGAAATATTATGCTTTAATTTTTTTGTTCATGCTCATATAAAAAATATAATCCTTTTGTAAATGGTTTAAGAGGTTCCCTAAAGCACCTGTTATTTTTTTGCATAGACAAAATTCCGAAATATTCATCAGAAGACTTCACTAAAACCTATTTTCTTATTAGCCAAAAAGGAAACATCATAAACAGATGTATTTTTTCAATGAAGCAATCAAATTTTTAACACTTTTTTAATCTTTAGCCGTTGCACTTATTTTTAAGTTTAATTACCTTTGTCTCTGGAATGCGGAAAAGATTTTATCAATATTTGTACAGTTTGTTATTTGCGTTGCTTACCGTTTTAGGATGGTACTATGGGCAAATTCAGCAGTATATTTCAACGGATATTTCTTCTGACCTTCATTTCACTACGGATCTTCTTGTTCATGAAAAAAAGAGCATCAAAGAATCTTTTGCATTTCTTAAAAATGAGTCTAATGATGCCTACAATGTCAGCCATCCCCGCTACAATAAAATCAGAGCTAATCTTTCTGAAAACGACAATGAAAATGACGACAACGTAGAGTCCTCCGGTTCTACAGAACTTATTGCTCTTTTCAAAGATGGCTTCTGGCATCTTATTTCAGGCTTTGTTACGACATTTCATAACAAACAAATTGCTGTTTCACTTGCTCAATCAGAACATTTAAAGACCTTACATGATGATCTGTACCTTCAGTACAGGGTCATCCGACTGTGATTTTATACTAATTTTTTCGAAAACCTTATCTGCTTTCATGCTTTATTGTGAGAGCCGGTAACTCTATTTTTTCAATTATAAATTATTATAAAAACAATATTTATCATGGTCAAGAAAAGTCTCATGTATATCAACTTGTGCCTTATTCTCTTGTTTGTAAGCTGTCAATCTGAAAAAAAGGAAAAAACAGAAGCAGCGTCATTCAACGTAACAAGCCCGCTTATTAAAGATACTTTAGTCAACAAAGATTATGTTGCACAGATCCGTTCCATCAATCATATTGAGCTTCGTGCCCAGGAAAAAGGATACATCCAGTCTATTTATGTAGATGAAGGGCAGTTTGTACAAAAAGGGCAGCTGATGTTCAAAATCATGCCTAATCTTTATGAATCTGATGTAAACCGTGCCAAAGCGGAATCCAAATACGCGCAAATCGAATATCAGAATACCAAAAACCTTTCTGACAAAAACATTGTTGCCCCTCAGGAAATGGCTATGGCTAAAGCAAGGTATGAAAAAGCACAGGCCGAACTTGCTTCAATGAATACCCATTTAAAATTTACCGAAATCCGTGCTCCTTTCAATGGAATTGTAGGAAAATTACACGTACGTAAAGGAAGTCTTGTAGATGAAGGTGAGCTTGTAACCGAGCTTTCCGACAATAGCAAAATGTGGGTATATTTCAATGTACCGGAAGCTGAATATCTTAATCAGATGGATGCCAAAAAGGATAATAATCCAATGCATGTACGTTTAAGAATGGCCAATGGTAAAGAGTTTACACAAGACGGTATTGTACAAACCATAGAGTCTGATTTTGATAATGAAACAGGGAATATTGCTTACAGAGCTACTTTTCCGAACCCGAAAGGACTGTTGAGATACGGAGAAACCGGAAACATCGTTATCACCTCACCTTATGCCAATGCAATGATGATTCCACAGAAAGCGACTTTCGAAGAGCTGGAAAAGAAATATGTCTATGTGATTGGTAAAGATGGTAAAGTACATGCGAGAGAAATAAAAGTGGCTGCTGAATTACCCCATATTTATGTCGTCGCTTCAGGGCTTGGAAAGGATGACAGAATCCTTTTGGAAGGGCTTAGAATGGTTCAGGAAAACCAGAAGATCAGCTCAAAATACCAAAAGCCTGAAAAAGTAATGTCGAACCTGGATCTGTACGCCGAGTAACCCAAAAACAGCATTATGTTTAAAAAAGTAATACACCGACCGGTTTTCGCCATTGTGATATCGGTTGTGATCCTGTTTATGGGAGGGATTGCTATGAAGCAGCTTCCTACGGAACAGTTTCCAAAAATTGCCCCTACCACCGTAGCCGTTTCTATTGCCTATCCCGGCGCGAGTGCAGATGTATTGGTAAAATCATCTTTGATTACGATTGAAAATGCCATCAATGGAGTTCAGGGAATGCGTTATATCACCACCGATGCTACCAGTGCCGGGGAAGCTACGGTGAACGTTGTCTTTGATCCCGGAACCGATCCAAACGAGGCAGTAGTTCTGGTAAAAACCAGAGTAGATCAGGTAATGCCTTTATTACCGGAACTGGTACAGAAAGAAGGGGTTGTAGTAAACCCGATTCAGCCCAGTATGCTGATGTACGTGAACCTTTACAGCACGAATAAAAGTATGGATGAAAAATTCCTGTACAACTACTCTATGGTGAATATCATCCCGGAAATTAACCGTATCCACGGAATTGCAAAATCTCAGATCCTGGGAAGCCGAAGATATGCCATGCGTATCTGGCTGAACCCTGACCGTATGCGTGCTTATGACATTTCTGTAGATGAGGTGATGAAAGCTATCGGCGAACAAAGTATCATTGGACGCCCGGGGAGAATCGGACAAAGTTCCGGTATTGCAGCACAGTCACTAGAATATGTACTGACTTATAAAGGGCAATACAACAAACCGGAAGAATATGAAAATATTATCGTGCGTTCCAATGCCGAAGGAGAAAATGTAAAGCTAAAAGATATTGCCAAAGTAGAATTGGGAAGTGAATTCTTTGATATTTATTCCAATCTTGACGGACATCCTTCTGCTTCCATTGTATTGAAACAAAACTACGGAAGTAATGCCAATGACGTAATCAGAGATGTGAAAGCAAAACTGGCAGAAATGAAAGGGAACTTTCCTCCGGGAGTTGATTATAAAATCAGTTATGACGTTTCCCAATTCCTTGATGCTTCTATCGAACAGGTAATGCATACGTTGAGAGATGCGTTTATCCTTGTGGCCATCGTGGTTTTCATTTTCCTTGGTGACTGGCGTTCTACTTTGATTCCTATTATTGCCGTGCCGGTTTCTTTGATCGGAACATTCTTTGTGATCCAATTCTTTGGGTTAACCATCAACCTTGTTACTCTTTTTGCTTTGGTACTGGCCATCGGTATTGTGGTTGATAACGCGATTGTAGTGATAGAAGCCGTTCACGCCAAAATGGAAGACAGTAATATTTCGCCTTATAAAGCGGTAAAAGAAGTGATGGGTGAAATTGCCGGAGCTATTATTGCCATTACAGCCGTGATGGTAGCCGTATTCATTCCTATTTCATTTATGACAGGTCCGGTGGGAACTTTCTACCGTCAGTTTTCTATTACCATGGCAAGCTCTATTGTGATTTCTGCGGTAGTAGCCCTTACTCTGACTCCGGTTTTAGCTGCAATGCTATTGAAAAACCATCATGGAAAGCCTAAGAAAGTCAATATTTTCACCAAAGCTTTAGACTCTTTTAACAGCGGGTTTGATAAAATAACAGGAAAATATGCTTCATTCCTTAGAAAAATCGTAAGCCGAAAGGTGGTAACATGGGGAATTCTGATTGCTTTCTGTGCCGGAATTGTGATGATCAATAAAGTACTTCCGGGCGGGTTTATCCCGAATGAAGACCAGGGAACTATCTATGCTATTATCCAGACTCCTCCGGGTTCTACCCTTGAACAGACGAATAAGGTTTCCAGAACATTGCAGAAAATCTGTATGGGTGTAGACGGTGTGGAATCTGTATCATCTCTGGCAGGATACGAAATCATGACGGAAGGCCGTGGTTCGAATGCAGGAACCTGTCTGATTAACCTTAAAAGCTGGAACGACCGTGATCATTCTGTGAAGGAGATCATGGAAGAACTGGAAGAAAAATCAAAAGATCTTGGAGCTACCATTGAGTTCTTTGAACCACCAGCTGTACCAGGATTCGGATCTTCGGGAGGTTTCTCTATGAGACTTCTGGATCTGAACAGAACGACAGATTATCAGGAATTTGATAAAGCCAATAAAGATTTCATCGCACAGCTTAAAAAGCGTAAGGAGCTTTCTGGAGTCTTCACCTTTTTTGCGGCTAATTATCCTCAGTATGAGCTGGTATTTGATAATAATGCAGCCATGCAGAAAGGAGTTTCTATCGGAAAAGCGATGGACAACCTCAACATTCTGATCGGTAGTACCTATGAACAGGGCTTTATCCGTTTCGGGCAGTTCTTCAAGGTGTATGTACAGTCTTCTCCAGAATTCAGAAGACTTCCGACAGATATTATGAATCTGTATGTGAAAAATGACCGTGATGAAATGGTGCCTTATTCAGCATTTATGACGATGAAAAAGACACAGGGACCGAACGAAATCACTCGTTACAACATGTACAATTCCGCAGCAATCCGTGGTCTTCCGGCTGCAGGCTATACAACGGCAGATGCTATTCAGGCCATCAATGAAACCGCGGCCAAAACACTTCCTCACGGATATAAAGTGGCGTGGGAAGGATTGTCTTATGATGAGGCACAACGTGGTAATGAAGCGATCTATGTCTTCCTTGTTGTTTTGGTATTCGTGTATCTGGTTCTGGCGGCTCAGTATGAAAGTTTCCTGATTCCGTTTGCGGTACTTTGCTCTTTACCGGTGGGAGTTTTCGGGTCTTTCTTATTATTAAAAGCAATGGGACTTGAAAATGACATCTATGCACAGGTAGGATTGATCATGATTATCGGATTACTGGGTAAAAACGCAGTACTTATTGTAGAATTTGCCGTGAAAAGGCGTCAGACAGGAGATTCTATTCTCGAAGCTGCCGTAGAAGGCTCCAAAGCCCGTTTCAGACCGATTCTGATGACTTCTTTTGCCTTTATTGCAGGATTGGTTCCGCTTGTTTTTGCAAGAGGTGCGGGAGCGATCGGAAACCATACCATTGGGGCATCTTCACTGGGAGGAATGCTGATAGGAACACTGTTCGGAGTGATTGTAATTCCGGGGCTTTACTACATATTTGCCAAGTGGTCTGATGGTAAAAAAATGATCAAAGACGAAGATGAATCTCCATTAAGCGAAGACATGATCCATTATGAATAAAAGAAAAATATATCAATATGCAGGTCTGGCAGTCGTCTTATTAAGTCTTACTGCCTGTAAACCTATAGAAATAGCACAGCGTGCTGAAAATAAAACCGTCCCTGAAAAATACGGTTCAGCAGAAAACGACACTATCAATACCGGAAAAATGAAGTGGAATGAATATTTCAGTGATCCGCATCTCCAAGAGCTGATCAGTCAGGCCCTTCAGAATAATCAGGAACTGAATATTGTCCTTCAGGAAATTGAAATGTCTAAAAATGAAATCAAAGCCAGGAAAGGGGAATATCTTCCTTCTGTAGGTTTAAAAGCCGGAGCTGGTGTAGACAAAGTAAGCCGATACACCAATATCGGAGCTATGGAGGCCAATACCGAAATAGAGCCCGGCAGAGAAATGCCGGAACCTTTATTTGATTTTGGAGCAGGTGTTCAGGCACAGTGGGAAACGGATATCTGGGGAAAGCTGCATAATGCGACAAAAGCACAGGTACAACGATATCTTGCCAGCATTGAAGGAAAGAACTTCATGACCACTCATCTTATTTCTGAAATTGCAGATTCTTATTATGAACTGTTGGCACTGGATAATGAGTTGGTAATCCTGAATCAGAATATCAAAATTCAGAATGATGCGCTGGATATTATCAAAGAATTAAAGAAGAATGCGCGATCCAATGAACTGGCAGTACAGAGATTTGAAGCCCAGGTTCTGAAAACTCAGGGAATGCAGTATGACATTCAGCAGAAGATAGTTGAAACGGAGAACAGGATTAATTATCTGGTGGGAAGATTTCCACAACCCGTGGAAAGAAGTCAGGATTCTTTTGATTCTGTTATTCCGCAAGCTGTGTATGGAGGAATGCCTTCCGAACTATTGGAAAACCGTCCGGATATCAAACAGGCTGAATATGAACTGGCTGCTGCCAAGCTTGACATTAAAGTGGCCAAAGCAAGGTTCTACCCTTCTCTTGATCTTTCTGCAGGAGCCGGGTTACAGGCTTTTAATCCGTTGTATATCATCAAACCTCAGTCGTTTCTCTTTTCTCTTGCGGGAGAACTTACGGCACCATTGATCAACAGAAGAGCGATTAAAGCGGCTTATTATAATGCCAATGCCAAACAGATTCAGGCAGTATATCATTATGAGCAGACTGTTTTGGGAGCTTATATTGAGGTAGCGAATCAGTTGTCTAAGATTCATAATCTGGAAAGCAGTGTGAATATCAAAACGAAGGAAGTAAATGCTTTAACAAAGTCTATAGATATTTCCAACGACCTGTTCAAATATGCCCGTGCTGATTACATGGAAGTTTTACTGACTCAAAGGGATGCCCTGGAATCCAGGTTTGAGCTGGTAGAGAAGAAAGTGAACCAACTTAAAGCGAGTGTTGCTGTTTACAGAGCGCTTGGCGGTGGTTGGGATCAGGCTCCGTTGGCAGTTCCGGATATTAAGAAAGAATAAATCCATATTTTAATCTTGTTTTCATAAGAAGTCTATCGAAAGATGGACTTCTTTTTTTGTTATCACCGCAGATCTCACAGATTGACACAGAGGTTTGGGATAATTTTATATTATGATTGATCATTGATCATTTATCACTTATAACTCAAATCATCCTTAGCCCTGATAGCAGCGGTTACCCCGCAGCAGAAAGTGGATTCAGCCAGGTGCGAGGAGTATGAGCGGATAGCAGGATGACGCTCCTGATCCTTATTCTCATGAAAATACAGCTATAAAATAAATAAAAAGTCTACAAAATAAATAGACTTTTTATTTTAAATTTAATTCACACTTGAAAAATTAACTTTTTTATCATTTTTTAACATTTTCAAACATGGAATTAATTAATTAAAAATCAAATATTTACGATTCATAAATTTAATTCAAATCAATTAACCTACTAATTTAGTAGACTAATATGATTTATCTCATGCTCTTGTTTTATCTGGGTTCGTCATTTATTAGATAATTTTGACCCAGTTAAAAAAATCATAAACTTTATTCTCATGAATAAGAATACCTTTAATTCTTACCTATGCACCATTACGGTGGCAGCTTCTGCACAGCAAAATTGTTGTGGAATGTCTGCCCTTTCACAGCACAACTGCATTTCTCAAAACATGTGCTTTGATATGATGTGCATGATGATGATGTGCTAACTTTTTAAGAGATACATTCATTACTGTAGGAATTAAAGCCAAAGAGTTCAAGGCTTCTTTCATCCGGGTACCTCTCCTGTAATTTTACTATTCGTTTTATAACCTCCCTGAAAAAAGGAGGCGGAAAGTCACATTTTTTACCGGGAGATCAGCAGTAATACACAATTCAGTTTTAAACCTAGATTAATATAATGAAAAAGAAACAATGCAAGCTTGGTGTATTGGCCTTACTCCTGTTCGCGGAATATGGTTTTGCACAAAGCAAAGACAGTCTTTCCAAAGAAACTTCCATCAAAGAAGTGGTGGTGGTAGCTTTTGGGAAGCAGAAAAAAGAAGAAATTACGGGATCTGTACAGTCGCTGAAGGCTAAAGATCTTTCTAATCTTCAAAACGGAAATATTCTTCAGGGAATTGGAGGAAAAGTAGCGGGGGTACAGGTGATTTCCTCAGGACAGCCGGGCTCTCAGCCGACCATCAGAATGAGAGGAATAGGCTCTATCAACGCTTCCAGTGACCCCTTAATTGTACTGGATGGCATTCCGTACAGCGGAAACCTGAACAGTATTGCCGCATCGGATATTGAAAGCATCTCTTTTCTTGAAGATGCTTCTTCGAATGCTTTATACGGTTCCAGAGGGGCTAATGGTGTTATTATTGTGAACACCAAAAGAGGAAAAAGTAAAGGGGTGAGCGTTGAAGCTGATGTAAAAACAGGGGTTAACTTCAGGTCTATTGAAGATTATTCGGTTTATACTTCTCCTCAGGATTATTACACAGCTTATTACAACAGAGCAAGAATTGGTGAAATTGCAAGACTGAAACAGCCGGGAGCTGTTCCTTCCGGCCCTTCTCCTCATGATGTGGGACTTTCAGCACTGACAAAACTGGGATATAATGTATACAATGTTCCGTTTAATCAGCTGATATCAAAGGATGGTTCTTTTAATTCTGATGCGAAATTATTGTATCAGGACGATTGGAAGAAACTGCTTTTCAGACCTGCTTTGCGAAGAGAAGCCACGGTAGGTATCAATGCTAACGGGGATCAGATAAAATCTTATACTTCTCTTAATTATCTGGATGATAAAGGATATCTGATTTCTTCAGGTTTCGAAAGATTCGGGATCAGGTCTAATGTAGACTATACTATTACTTCAAAACTGAAACTGACCAGTGCTTTATCCTACACTTACAGCAAGCAGGATTTCGGTGAGACCGGAGGTTTCTCCAACCCGTTCCAGTTTGCCAGAAATATTGCTCCTTTCTATCCTGTTTTCCTGAGAGATAACAATTACCAGAGGCTTTATGATAGTTATGGAAATGCTCTATATGATTACGGAGACGGCCAGGGTCCCAACGGAGCCACAAGATCTTATGCGGTGTTTGAAAATCCTGTAGGGAATCTTCAGAAGAATAAATCACAAATCGTAAGTAATGTGACCAATCTTAATCTTGGGTTAAATTATGAAATCATCAGAGGACTGGATTTTACTTATAATTTTGGTGCCTATCTTGAAAATACAAGAAACCTTCAGTTTGGAAATACGGAAGGAGGAACTTCATCTTCTGTGGGAGGAACTATTTCGCAGAGTTCAAACTTTAAATATACACTGAACCATCAGCAGTTGCTTACCTACCAGAAAAAACTGGGAAATCACAGCTTCAACCTCCTTGTAGGACATGAACTGAATAAAATAAAAGATGATGGCTTTTCAGGATCAAAACAGCAGCTTTTATTACCTGACTCACAAGCTTTTGATAATGCCGTGAAAATTACCGGTTTATCAGGAAGCGGTTATGAATATGCGGTAGAAGGCTATTTCACAAGGTTACTCTATAATTATGACGGAAAATATTTCTTCAATGCCAATATCCGTAGAGACGGTTCCTCTGTATTTTCTCCGGAAAGCAGATGGGGAAATTTCTATGGACTGGGACTGGCATGGAATATCGCAAAAGAGAATTTCCTTAAGGACAACAGTGTGATTAATTCTTTAAAATTAAAAGCTTCTTACGGCCAGCAGGGAAATGACAACATTCTTTTAGGTAGTTCCAGCAGAGATTATTATGCGTATCAGGATATCTACGGAATCAACAACTTCGGGGACGACAAACCTGTTCTGTCGCTTAAAAAACAAGGAAATAAGGATTTAAAATGGGAAACCTCCAAAAACCTGAATGCCGGTTTTGAAATTTCACTTTTAAAAAACAGAATCAACCTGAATGCTGATTATTTTGAAAGGAAAGTTTCGGATATGATTTACACGCTTCCTCTTCCTCCCTCCAATGCAGGCTCCTATGTGAAGTATGGAAATATCGGAGATATGACCAACAGAGGTGTTCAGGCGAATGTCAATGTAGATATCCTTCGCGGTGATGAGTTCCAGTGGAGTTTTTATGCGAATGCCACTCACTATAAAAATAAGATTACCAGATTACCGGCTGAGCAAAGAAATACAGGACTTGTTTCAGGTTTATTTATCCTGACAGAAGGTGGAGACCGTTACACCTATTTCCTAAAAGAATTTGCCGGAGTAAATCCTGAGAACGGTGATGCTTTATGGTATCGCACAACCATCAACCCAACTACCCAAAAGGAAGAAAGAACAGTGACCAATAATTATAAGGAGGCCACCGACTATAACACCGGAAAGTCAGCGATTCCAAAGGTATATGGAGGATTCGGAACAGATTTCAGCTTTAAAAGATTTAATCTTGCAGTGAATTTCGCTTACCAGTTCGGAGGCTATGGCTATGATGATATTTACAGAAGCTTATTCCATTCTGACAGCTATGGTTCCAACTATTCAACAGATCTGGATAAAACCTGGACTCCGGAAAATCCAACGGCTGCCTTACCGAGAGTAGATCTTACCGCTACAAACCAGAACGGAAATTCAACGCTGTATCTGATCAAATCGGATTATATCAGCCTTCAGGACGTAACCCTCTCCTATCAGCTTCCCGATGGTTTTGCACAACAGGCAGGCTTATCAGGTTTGAAAATCTATGTGACAGGAAACAACCTGTACCTATGGTCCAAGAGAAAAGGCTATGATCCGAGAGCTTCGCTGACGGGAGTTTCAGATTCGTACCGGTATTCTCTGTTGTCAAGCGTCTCTTTAGGCTTTAAACTTAACTTTTAAAAGAACAGGAATGAACACAATACAATACTTTATAACAGCTGTAACCCTAAGTTTTTTGGCTACCAGCTGTGCTAATGATCTCAATACGTTACCGGAAGGGGATATTTCCGGAGAGCAGCTCAATAACGATGCAAACAGTCCGGAAAAAATTCTGGGTGGAATCTATCTTGATCTTCGAAGCAATGGTGCAGGCGGTACCACCGTTCACTCAGATTTCGGAATCATGGGAATTAAAGCAGGTGCTGATCTGATGTCTAATGATGTGATCCAGTCTACCAACCAGCATTTAGGAATGTTTTATAATTATGAAGCCACTAATGCCAGTAATATTGCTTCTGAGATTGTATGGACTACTTTTTATGCAAGAATATTCGTAATCAACAAGCTGCTGGATGGTCTGGATAAAAATGCCAATGCAAAAAACAGAGCCATTGCAGGCCAGCTGCTCGCTTTAAGAGCTTATTCCTACTTTTATCTGGTGCGTTTTTATGCCAATGATTATAACGGACATCAGTCTGAGCCCGGCCTTCCATTGGTTCTTACCGCAGCTAATCCAAGTCAGGGACTTCCGAGATCAACAGTTGCTGAGGTATATACGCAAATCAAAAAAGATATAGAAGAATCTGTAACGCTTTTGGATACTTACACCAGACCTTCCAGAGCCCAGATAGACCAAAGAACTGCTAAAGCTATTGCCGCAGAAGTATTTCTGGAAACACGGGATTATATCAAGGCAGCCCAATATGCTCAGGAAAGTAAACAGGGAATTGCCCTGATGACCGAGGATGATTATACCAATACCGGATTTTCCAATATCAATAATCCTGAGGTAATATGGGGTTTTCATAATACCATTTCCACGATGAGTATCGGAAATTATTATGCTTCTTTCTTCTCCATGTTTGATAATACGAATGAAGGATATGCCGGAGCCGCACAGATCCGTAAGCTGATTGACAAGCGTCTTTATGAAGCCATTCCGGCAACGGATTACCGTAAAAAAGTATTCAATGGAAACCAGAATGCTGCATATACATTCAACGGAAAAACGAAGAATTATCCGCCTTACGTAAGCTGGAAGTTTAAAGATCCCACGCTTTTTGAAGGAGATTATATTTACATCAGAGCATCTTCACTATATTATATACAAGCGGAAGCTCTTGCCAGACAAGGAAGAGAAGCCGAAGCAAGACAGGTATTATTTGACATTACTTCCAAAAGAGATCAGGCTTACACATTATCTACGAAATCAGGCAGCGAGCTGATTAATGAAATTGTCCTGCAAAAGAGAATAGAACTTTGGGGTGAAGGCTACGCCTGGTTTGATATGAAAAGACTTAATACTCCTTTAGAAAGAGTATACACCGGAACGAATCATACTTTTGGAAGATTCAACCTGACTCCTGATAAATTCAGATTCCAGATTCCTAATAAAGAGATTAACAATAACCCACAAATCAAACAGAATGAGTAGATAAACAGAAACAATTTTACATTCAAATATATTCAGTGACGAGGCGCCATTTACTTGTAAGTGGCGCCTTTTTTATTGACTAAGGTAAGGTGCTGATATATTTTTGACTTTCACTTGCTAAAAATCTTTGATTTTTTCGCGCCTTAAAATTATTCATAGAATTAAAAAGCTTCGCGTCTTTGCGTTTTCAAAAAACACAAATAATAAAGGTATAATTGAAAAACGTAAAGACGCAAATTCTATTAAGAAGACTGCTATAAGGCGCAAGGATTTTATCTGCGATAAAATTAAATACTTTTTATTTCAAAGCCTCTTGCAGATTCTTTATTTTATAATAATATCAGACTTGTAATGATCTTTTACGAGTTCACCATTTTTATACAATCTCTGGTTAACCACTTTTCCCTTTTCATTAAAATAAAGCCACAACGCATTTTTTCTTCCTAAAGAATCCAGACGTCCCATTTCTTTCGGCATTTTGTTGTTATGAAGAATCTTAACAGGATACAATCCTTTCAGGTCTTTCAGGAAATCCACTTTTTCAGGGATCAGTTCAGAGTCATTCCCGATTTTGAAAATATATTTTTTCCCTTTGTCACTATTCAAAATCAGTTCATCACCTGATATCTTATATTTACCTTCTGAAAAAGGTGCTGTTAAGATTTGATCATAGCTTACAAGTTCTGTTTTTAAAAACTCAAAATTCCCATCTTTTATATAAAGTGAATAGCTTCCATTTCCCGATTCCAATTCAACATATTTAGGGTATTCTTTATCTTTTTTACAGGAAATAACGGAGAAAAGAAGTACAAAAAAGCAGATAATTTTAATTTTCATACGAACTAAATTATTAAAATATCCTGAATAAAATGACAGTAGATCACCATTCTTGTTGTTTTCTGCCTCCTACTCTACCTTCTTTCCAACTCCTTAAGTTTTCTTTTCATCAGCTTAATTTCTGCAGATTGGGTTTTAAAAATATTTCTCTGAAGAATAATCAGTTGTGGATCGCTGAGGTGTACTTTTTCAGATATCAAAAGGGCAGCTGCATGATGAGGAATCATACTTTTTACAAACTGCCTGTCATCCACATTCACCTGTTCTCTGATTCCAAACCAGGAAAAAAGACTTGTCATCACTCCAATACTTACAATGATACAATTGAGTTTTCTGTTTCTATACCTCTTTCGCATAACCCATAATTCAATAAGTAACATGGCTGAAACCATCATGAGAGTCATGTATAAATTATTAATATTTGAAATAAAATTTCTCGGGTTGTCTATCATCGTGTACATAATGATGTACATAAAACAGAACATCATCAAAGCCATAAGTACAAATCGGCTGTACATTACAGAAGAATTAATTGAATGTTTTTTATCTTCTTTTAAAGAAGAGACTTCATTTTTATGCTTCATAATTTCCATAAGAGAGGGCACTGTAAATAATTATATAATTCAAAAACTTGTGATAAAAATAATACTATTTATCTGACAGGTTTATGCTTATACTCATAATAATTGACGAAAATATTTTATTGTGTAATCAAAAAAAAATATATTTGGAAACCTAAAAATTAAGACCAAACTCACATGAAAAAAGGAATTATTTTCACATTCTTCGCTCTGTTATTCCACTTATCTCTTTTCTCTCAGGGTTCTAAACTTCCGGATCTAAAAAAAACAATTGAATCCATTCTCTCCAATAAAAAGGCAGATGTAGGAGTTTCAATTATTGATCCTTACCACAAAGAAAGAATACAGATTAATGGCAATAAGCTTTATCCAATGCTCAGTACCGTAAAGTTTCCAATTGCATTAACGGTTCTGAACAAAATAGAAAAAGGTGAACTTTCTTTACAGCAAAAACTGCTCATTAAAAAAGAGGAATTATTGGAAGATACCTGGAGCCCATTCAGGAAAGAATATCCTGATGGTAATATAGAAATCAGTTTGGAAGAAGCTATAAAATGGATGGTTTCTTACAGTGACAATAATTTAACTGATATTTTGCTGAGGTTAATTGGCGGGCCTGAGCCTGTACAACAATTCATCAATAGTAAAGATTTCATAATTAGGAACAATGAAGAAGATATGCATAAAGACTGGGAATCTCAATTTGTAAACAAAATAACACCCAATGAGACTACCAAACTGCTTGAGACATTCAACAATGGAAAAATTCTCAACAAAAAACATACATTGTGGCTTTATAACGCCATGCTTAACAACACTACAGGAACAAAAAGGCTGAAGGGCAATTTGCCACAACATGTAAAAACAGCCCATAGAACAGGAACTTCCTTTACAAATAAAGAAGGAATGACGGGCGCTGTTAATGATTTTGGTATTATAGAAATTTCCGGTAAGAAAAAGTTCTACATCGCTGTTTTTATTCATGATACTTATGAAAAATTCGGTGATGCGGAAGCTATTATTGCTGATATCTCCAAAGCGGCCTATGAATATTACAACAAAAAATAAATGATGACCATAACAAAATTACTCTTCACAGGTGCAATTTCTACCCTGCTATCTATTAACGCGACAGCTCAGAGAAAAGACACTTATGCCCATAAAATTGACAGCATTATCACAGCTTCCAGCCCGATACAGTTCAATGGCGTTGTTCTGGTCACTCAAAAAGGAAATATACAATATCTGAAATCCAACGGTTACAAGGATTTTGAAAAAAAAATTCCTTTGAAAACAGATGATCAGTTTGAAATCATGTCAAACTCCAAGCAGGTGACCGCTGTTTTGGTTCTACAGGCTGCCGAACAGGGAAAACTGGATCTTCATACTCCTATCAAAAAATATCTTCCCACTCTTACACAAACCTGGGCAGATACAGTAACAATCCATCATCTCCTTAACCATACTCACGGAATTACCAAACTGGAAAAATCCTCAGCTTTCAAAGCCGGTTCACAGTTTAAATATGGAAATCTCTCTTATATGATGCTTGGAGAAATTCTTAAAAATACCACAGGAAAAAGTTTCACAGAACTTGCCAGTTCTCTTTTTAAAAAACTAAGAATGGATCAGACTTTTGTTTATAACCCAAAGAATAATCAATCTCTCGTTCCCGGTTATATGAATGAAAACAATCAGTTTGAGAAAGTAAAAGAGTCTTTTCTGAATGATGACATTGCTCCTGCCGCAGGAATCATTTCCACCGTACAGGATCTGGCAAAATGGGATCAGGCATTATTTAAAGGTAAACTTCTCTCCCCGGAATTTCAGAAATTAATGATGACCCCTTCCACCCGTTCTCAGCATGATGTATTTGGAAAAGAAAGCATGGGATTCGGGTACAATATAAGGTTCATCAAAGAATCAGGTCTGGATTATTTTGCCGTGACTGGTCTTGGCGATGGCTTCACCTGTCTTAACACCTACTTTCCTTCCACAGATACAACATTGATCATCCTAGAAAATCAGATGCCTGAAAACCGTGAATACTGGAGTTTCAAAGAGGCTGCAATAAAAAATGCTGTTCTGAAGGCAATAACTTCTAAGTAAACCACAAAAAGCTTTTAAAACAAACAGTATTTAATTTTATCGCAGATAAGATCTTTGACTGCTTTCAACAATAATAAACTGATTGTCAACAAACACCAGATCTCTGTTGGGAGAAGCTACAAACAAGAGTTTGATGCTTTTGTAGCCACTGTTTCTAAAAACAAACTGTTATAATTTCTCTAATTTTACTTCACAAAATTTCAATTTTAATATTTATTTTAAATTAATTTTTTAATTAAATCTTACGTAAAGGTTTTTCAAACTGTTTTTCAACACATTACATCCTTCCAACGAGCAAAAACATATCGCAAACAAGCATCGCAGCACTTTAATAAAAAAGAATTAATCTCATGGTTACCAAACTTTTATACAAACCATGAAATCCATAGCATCAGCAGATGATCACGTATCAATATTAAAAAAAAGTGTTACTTTTGCTTTAACGAATAAAATTGTTTTTTAGCTTTTTTATGAGTAAATTTATGTGCACCAAGTTATAAAACATTAAAATTCATTCCATGAGAAAAATAATTCTACTTATTACATGTATGTTCGGTATTTCAGTTTTCTCACAGATCAAAGTGTTGAAAAATGAAAGTTTGGTGGAAATTGGTAAAGATAATTCCGTTGGTCTCTATAAAAAGGAAGATAAATTTACAGTCAACTACCAGGATCTGAACACCAGCAACCTGAACACAATCCGCTCTTTTTCATTCCAGAATCTTAATGGTGATGTGGCCGGATTATATAAGCTTATTATGGATGGTTTTGTTACCACTCCAGAAGAAAATGTTGTATTGGAACTTCCCAATGACATCATAGAACTTCATTATGAAAAAAACTATGGTCAACAAACCATGCAGTTTATCCAGGTGATCAACAAAAACAGAAAGTACATTGGAAAATCACAGTTTTTAACCCAAAAACAGGTCGAAAAAATTTTTGGAAGAACCAATGGAAAGTATGCGATGTATGACAAACCGGCCACGATAAACCCAACGGGTAATAAGGGAACCACAAATACAGCCTCTACAGCAACTCCGGCATCAGGCGGAGCCAAGAAAAAATCAAGAAAATAATTATATTTTATAAATATTGCGAAACTCATTCTATCGGATGAGTTTTTTTATTTTATTTTTGCAGAAAGATAGTAAAACTTATGCCGCTTCAGATAATCAATTTAACCAAAAAATTTGGTGAACAGACTGCCCTTGACAACATCAACATTTCTATTGATAAAAATGAGGTCATCGGTCTTCTTGGCCCAAACGGTGCCGGAAAATCTACCCTGATGAAATCTATTGTCGGTGCACTGAAAATTGATCAGGGAGAAATTATTTTCAATGGAATGAATATCTCAGACCATGAGATCGAAAGCAAAAAGAAAATCGGTTTTCTTCCTGAAAATAATCCGCTTTATCTGGAGATGTATGTGAAAGAATACCTTCAGTTTGTTGCCAACATCCACAAAATTTCTGAATCCAGGGTAGATGAGGTGATCGATCTGGTAGGAATTACTCCCGAAAAATCTAAAAAGATCGGCCAGTTATCTAAAGGATATAAACAGCGTGTAGGGCTTGCACAGGCCATTATTCATCAACCGGATTTACTGATTCTGGATGAGCCTACCAACGGTCTTGATCCTAACCAAATCATTGAAATCCGTAATGTGGTAAAAGAAATCGGACAGCAAAAGACTGTTTTACTTTCTACCCACATTATGCAGGAAGTGGAGGCGCTTTGCTCTAGAGTCATTCTGATCCATAAAGGAAATATTCTTCAGGACTGCCCTATTGATGAGTTTAAAGGTAAATTTGAAAGCCTGGAAGATGCTTTTGCAAATTATACGCAAAATTTTGAGGTTGAACCTAAAAATTAAGAGTACTATTTTGTAATTATGAAGACAAAATTTACTTTTAAAGCATTTTTAACATCTTTATTGTTAATTCCTTTTTTATATCTTATTATAGTAGTTATCCCTGGGATCATTATCACAGAAAATGATAATACCCCATTATTTCCAAGAATATTTATCCCAAGTATACTTATCTTTTCATTTCTAATAGTATTTGGAGAAGTAAGAACAAAATGTATCAGCGCAACAATTAACAAAAATGAAATCGTTGTAAAAAGATTTTTTGGGCTTCAAGTTAAAATTTATAAATTCTCTGAGATTGAAGGCTGGAAATATAGCCATTTGACAGGTAATGGAGGCACTTACGAATACCTTTATTTGTATAAAGATGGAACTAAAGTCGTAAAAATATCGCAATTCTATCATAAAAATTATTTTAAGATAAAAAATCACATTCAAGGAAATTTTAAGTATTTAGGTTACGAAAAGTTATCTTATACTGATGAGTTCAAAGAAATATTTAAATAATCACTTCACATTATTTTTAATTACTTTAACTAAAACAAATTATTATAATTAAGAAATCGCCCGAAAGTTTTTCGGGCGATTTTTTAGTTTTTAATGATATATCCTACAGGTGCTGTAAATTTTAAAATCTCATACTTTTTATAGTGGATCCAGAATTTATTCTTGTTATTAAAATCCTGATTCATGTAAAGTGTATCTTTTTGAGGCATAAGCACAACATAAATATCTTTATCAACAACTCTCATTTTCTCGCTTACAAGATGAATATCCGACAATTCTCTTTTTGAAAAAAGTGAATTTTTCTGTTCTATTTTTGAAGCATTTATATTTTTTACAAGTTCATTTTTAACCATATGATTGCGTACTGTAATCATTAAAAAAAATAAAATCAAGCTGATAAGCATACCCAAAAAGGCCCAAGAACTTTTTTTCACAATTTCACAATAGATTTCAATAATAGAGAAAACAAAAAAACTAATAATCAGTAATGTTATAATGAGCTGAACGATATAAATCATTTTAAAAATTCAAAATTTGAGTTAAGTTTAAATTATTTGTCAATTGAGTTAAGAATTGTTATCAGGCTTTTCTTCAGAAGTAGAAACAGTCTCTCCATTTTTCTTCTGAACCTGTTCCAACAGCTGAAGTCCTAAAAGCCCGCTGATTCCTCCATTCGCAGAATCTCCGCTTCCTCCGATTAACACTTCAGGCATTATTCTTACATTCTGATTCGCTATATTTTCCATGATTTTTAATTGGGTAAAATTATTGCCGCCCATTGCTTCCACAGACAGTTTGTAAGATTCTGCATTAGATTTACCGATAGCCAGAATTTTTTCTGCTTCAGCATTACCGGTCAATGAAATCTGCTCAGCACTTGCTTTGGCCAGCAACTCTATTTTTTCTGCTTCGGCTTTTGCGAGAAGTCTAGTTTTCTCAGCTTCTCCGGTTGCCAGCAGTTTCAATCGGTCTCCTTCCGCGTTTGCCTGCAGTCTTACAGAATTGGCGTCTCCGGTTGCTTTTTTCACCGATGCATCTGCAATCCTTTCTGCAATCACAACCCCCTGATCTGCTTTTACAATTTCTTTCTGCATATCCGCAACAGCCGTTTCTTTTTCCAGTGCCTGACGGGTTTCCTGAGCCAGCATTTCAGTTTCATAAGTTATTTTCTGCTCTTCCGCCAGTTTTCTGTCTGTTAGAGTTTTCATTAAACTTTCCGGTGGAACAATAGCTCCAATCAAAGTATCAACAGCATTCACGTTATATTGTTCCAAAACACTGCTGATGTGGTCTTTTGCCGACTGTTGTCTTTCTTTTCGTGTCCCTAAAAATGCAATCACATCACTGTCCTGCGCTGAGTTTCTGAAATAATTCCCAATCGTAGGCTCTAAAACCTGACTTACAAGATTGATCATATTCCCGAAACGGGCAATTACTTTTGGAGCTTCATAAGTTGGAATATGAATGATCTGGGAAACATCAAGATTAAAAGGGAAACCGTCTTTACTTCGAACGGTAATCGTTGAAAGATTTTTATCAAGTTGATGAGATTCGCTTCTTTCATAAGCCCAGTTCAAAACTAAGTTGGTGGTAGGAACAAGCTCAACCTTCATAATATAAGGATTAATAGGATATTTTCCCGGACCAATGGGTTCTGCCCATACACCTTTATGGCCTTTCTCTACGATATTTCCATGTTTAAAATCGACTCCGCTGAGGTCTTTTCCTTCTTCACCTACATAGCTGATGATTACTCCGACATGACCGATCGGAATTTCCGTCATTTTTACCATTTCAACTTTTGTAAACCAGGGATTCAGAAAATAGGAACCAGCCAGGATTACCTGCTCCTGAAGGCCTTTATATCCTCCGTTACTTAAAAAAGTGTCCACATCCTGGAACTTATTATGATCATTGATAATTTTACCGGCAATCTGACCTTCTTCTAAAGGACTTCCTTCCATTGTTGTGATAATTCCCACCGCATTGTCAGGAATTTGAGTCATCTCCGTTAATTCTACTTCAAATAATAATGTATTGATCCTGTATGATCCCGGTGCAATAATCGCAGTCTGGCGGCCTTTTCTTCCTCCGTTTTTTAAAAAGGCTTCAGCATCCTGAAAAGAATCGCAGTCTACTTTTCTGGCTAAGATCCTTCCCGTTTCCAGTTCTATACCGTCTTTTGCCAGCAGTAACCCTATTTTACCCGTCGGAATCACTGTAAAAGATTGAAAATCGATAGAATACTGCCAGATCCATTTTCCAAAATATACTCCCGGAGCCAATGTCTGAGCCTGAAAACCTGCTTCTCCGTTGGTGGCAATAATTCTGCCTTCCGGAAGTTCCTGTTTTCCTACCAACACAAATTTTTTGGTCACCAAACCGATTTTGTCCTGGGGAACAATAATCAATCCAAAGAAAATTCTTAAAATGAATTTGTAAAAAAGTACGCACAAAAGCGCCATTACGGCCGGAATCATCCAGCCATGAAAACCTAATTCCATAGTTTGTTTTTGTTTTTTAGTTAAATTTTAAAACGGGGATTGCGCTCTGATTCTTCAGAATACGAAAAAACAGAGTACGAATTATGTGATAATTCTTTCGAAAAAATTAAGAAATTACAGGAGGAGATGTATTAAAAATCGTGAAGATGATTTCTGATACTTTTAATAGAAAAAACTTAAAGTTAATTAGTTTCATTTTGATAATAAAGGAACGAGATCCTTTGATGATACAAATGTACATAAGAAAAGTATTCAGTTGTTTCAGAATTTGATACTATTTCGCCAACAAAATAGTAATCAACTGAAAATCAACAATATTATTTTCAATAACCCATAAATAAAAGTCCTAAGAACTTCTTTTTCAGAACGATACCCGGTCTATTTAACGAAAATTGGCTCTATATTTGATAGAGTCTGAAATGTTAACCAATAACCACTCAATATGATAAAGCATATTTTATTAGGGACTTTCTGCTTAGTTCAGTTTTCTTTTGTTCATGCTAAAGAAGTTCCCGCTCCAAAGACAGACGGTTTTATAACTTCTTCTACCCTTCAGCAGGTACCGAAAACTGTTATTATTAAAACCAAAAAGTTCAAGATCAGAATCGACAAACAACCGAATGGCAAGTACCTTTACCAGTCATGGAATGCCAACGCAAAGATTACGGCAAAACCAAGCATGATCATCAGTGACGGAGAGTTGATTCCTGATGGTACAGGAGGCAACTATTATATCAACTTCAATAATGAGGGGCACAGTTATCAGATCTGGAGAAATTATCTTACAGATTCTCCGAAAAAAGCACCTTATACATTAGTTGTAAATGATGCGGATGACCGTGAAATCGTTCGCCAGGACGGATATGTCGTGAAAAATTAGAATTATAAAAGAGGGAAGCTGAAAGAATGAGGCTGAAAAGTTGTTATAGTCTGCCTATAACTTCTCTTTTAGAACCCAAGATTGTTTTCCTTTCTTATAAAATAAAAGTCCTGTATTGATTAATGCAGGATTTTTTTATGTTCCGGATTGTTTTAATTCTGTGAAAAAAGTACTTTCTTCATAGCTTTCTTTTGCTGCTTTGTAACCGATATTGAAAATCTCTTCCAGTCTGTCTTTTCTCCGTTCGAAAGTTCCGTAGGAAGATAATTTTTGGGAAGAAATGAACCAGTCGCAGTAATCAAATTTTATTTTTTCGATCCTGTAGGACAGAAGGTCGTAAGAGCGGGAAACAATAGCTTTAATAGAGTTTAGATCCTTAATCTTTGCTTCATTGGGTGGAGATACAAATACACCGATCAGCTTATCACAGTCTTCTCTGATGATATCTGCCGGAAAGTTATTCAGTACTCCTCCATCACAATACATTTCATCACCGATGATATAAGGAGTGGTAATTCCCGGAATAGAGCATGAAGCAATAATGGCATCAACAACCTCAAAGTCTTTATCAAAAATCTTCTGGGTTCCGGCGACAAGCTCTGTGGCTACAATTTTCACCTCGATATCAAGATCACCCAATTTCATATCATGGAAAATAGGTTTCAGATAGTTTCTGAAGATCACTGAAGAAACCAAGCCCGGCTGATTGAAGGTAAAGTGCTTCCAGTTGAAAAAATAGACGGAATTGAAAAATTCCAGGATTTCTTCCGGAGTTTTTCCTATAGCATGCAGACATCCTACAATAGAACCTGCGCTACAGCAGGAAAGGATATCGACTTCAATTCTTTTTTCCTGTAGGAATTTTAATACTCCTGCATGAGCGATTCCTTTGGTACCGCCTCCTGATAAAACAAGTCCTACTCTCTCAAAATTCATTGAATAAATGTAAGAAAACAGGCTGAAATAATTAAGTTAATTTTTATAAATATGCTGATTTTAAAATTATTTTAAGAAAAATCATTAAAATCACATCAAAATTCAATCAAAATAATTTTAACGCCTTAAGCAGCATGTCCTTCTATCTGCTATTAAAACCCATACTTTTCAAAATTAATGTAAAAATGATCATTCAGATATTAAAATATATACTGTAGTTTTTTACTTTTATCAAATCAATTTTTAAGAATGAGCCTTGTAAAACAAATCATTTAAAGTGAACAATAATAATGACTTAAAAGACCTTGCCAAATTATTTCTGAAGCTGGGAATCATTGGATTTGGAGGCCCTGCAGCCCATATTGCAATGATGCAAAAAGAAGTGGTAGCTGAAAAGAAGTGGCTGACAGATCAGGAATTTCTGGATCTTATTGGAGCTACCAATGTTATTCCTGGTCCTAACAGTACTGAAATGGCAATACATATAGGACGTGAAAGAGCGGGCTGGAAAGGGCTGATAGTGGCCGGGCTTTGTTTTATATTTCCTGCGGTTATTATTACCGGTATTTTTGCATGGCTATACAAAGAATATGGCCAACTTCCTGAAGTTTCTCCTTTTATTTATGGAATAAAACCTGCCATTATAGCAATTATAATAGGTGCTGCCTTCCCATTGGCAAAAAAATCAGTAAAAACTTTCCCATTAGCAGCTGTGGGAGGAATTGTTCTCCTATGTTCTTTTTTTAAAATCAATGAGATAGTATTAATGTTCGGAGCCGGACTTTTAATATTGATAATAGAGTATCAAAGAAATAAAAAACTGAACAATTTTATTTTTATTAGCCCACTTCAGTTTTTACTATCCGATGCTTCTTCTCTGCTTAATTTAAAATTATTCTGGATCTTTTTGAAAATCGGAGCCATATTATACGGAAGCGGATATGTTTTATTCGCCTTTCTGGATACAGAGCTTGTTTCAAGAGGGATTATTACCCGTCAGGAACTTATAGATGCAGTCGCGGTAGGCCAGTTTACTCCGGGGCCTGTGTTTTCTTCGGTGACATTTATCGGATATCAGATCAATGGACTTTCGGGGGCTTTGGTATCTACTTTAGCCATATTCCTTCCTTCTTTTATATTTGTTGCTTTATCTGGTCCTTTCGTAAATAAAATGAGAAATTCTGCAACATTTTCTTCTTTTCTTAACGGTGTAAATGTGGCTTCTGTAGCTCTCATTCTGTCTGTATGCATCACTATGGGAATTGACAGCATTACCGACTGGAAAACAATCCTTATCGCCTGTATAAGTATAGCTGTTGTATTCCGATTAAAAAAAATAAATAGTGCTTTTGTAGTTATTGGAGGAGCGTTACTGGGTTATTTGTTATATTTTCTGACGTGAATATGGAATAAACAGTAAACATTTTCCATAAAAAAACCACCTCAATACATGCGCAGGGATAATTATAATTACTAAAAAACCGGAAAAACTATTGTTTCTCCGGTCTCCTTATTATTTAATTGATGTCAATCGATGACAGCCAATACTTTATTAAATGTGAATTACCTCACCATAAGCAGCAGCAGCAGCTTCCATAATCGCTTCAGAAACTGTTGGATGCGGGTGGATAGACTTGATGATCTCATGACCTGTAGTCTCTAGTTTTCTGGCTACAACAGCTTCAGCAACCATATCAGTTACTCCTTCACCGATCATGTGGCATCCTAACCACTCACCATATTTAGCATCAAAAATCACTTTGATAAATCCGTCTGTGTTTCCGTTTGCAGTAGCTTTACCACTTGCAGAAAGAGGGAATTTACCTACTTTGATTTCGTATCCTTTTTCTTTAGCCTGCTTTTCAGTAAGACCTACAGATGCTACTTCAGGGTGGCAGTAAGTACATCCAGGGATATTGCCATAGTCGATTTTCTCAACGTGCATTCCTTTGATTTTCTCAACACAAGTGATCCCTTCAGCAGAAGCCACGTGAGCCAATGCCTGAGTTGGGATGATATCACCGATCGCATAGTAACCAGGTACTGAAGTTTCATACCATTCGTTTACCAATACTCTTCCTTTGTCTGTCTGGATTCCTACTTCCTCTAATCCGATGTTCTCGATATTAGCAGCAATACCTACAGCAGATAATAAAATATCAGCTTCAAGGGTAATGTTTCCGTTAGCTGTTTTCACAGTAGCTTTTACTCCTTCTCCGCTTGTATCAACACTTTCTACAGAAGCGTTTGTCATGATCTCAATTCCTGTCTTTTTAAGAGATTTCTCTAAGTGTTTAGAGATTTCTTCGTCTTCTACAGGGACGATGTTTGGCATGAATTCAACAACAGTTACTTTAGTTCCCATTGTGTTATAGAAATCAGCAAATTCTACCCCGATAGCTCCGGAACCTACAACAATCATAGATTTCGGTTGCTCAGGAAGAGATAATGCCTGTCTGTATCCGATTACTTTTTTACCATCCTGCGGTAAGTTTGGTAATTCTCTTGAACGAGCTCCTGTAGCGATAATAATGTGAGTACCTGTATATTCAGTTACTTTTCCTTCTTTATCTGTAACAGAAACTTTTTTACCTTTCTGTACTTTTGCAGTACCAAGAATTACGTCAATCTTATTCTTTTTCATCAAGAATTCGATTCCTTTGCTCATTTTGCTGGCAACACCACGGCTTCTCTGAATTACATTCGGGAATTCAAAGCTTGCCTCCACTTTATTCAAACCATAATCTTCAGCATGGTTGATATAATGAAAAACCTGAGCAGATTTCAATAAAGCTTTAGTTGGAATACATCCCCAGTTAAGGCAAATTCCTCCTAAATTTTCTTTCTCGATAATTGCGGTTTTGAAACCTAATTGCGCTGCTCTGATCGCAGTAACATATCCACCAGGACCACTTCCAATGACAATAATATCGTAATTCATTACTTTAAAAATTTTTATGCGAATTTAAGGAAAAATATTGGATGTTTCATGTTTCTTCAGACTGATCTTAAAATGCATCAATAAAGCCATTTTTATTCAATTCCAAATAAAGAAAGAGAACACAAAACGCATTCTCTTTCAATAAATTTTCTTTTACATTGAAAACTTCTTAAATTCCAAAATATAAAAAACAGCTTTTTTTATTTTAATAACTTTAAAAATTCTGTATTATTTCGCCTGTCTAAGTAATCGCTTTTCAGTCGCATATCTTTGATTTAAGGCTTTCATCTGGTCTCTCTTCATCTGTTTGGTAGCAAGCGGATGATTAAGGATCAGCTTTTTCTCAAGATTGTATTTTTTAGTAAGCTCCTGCATTTTAATATTCACCAACTCGCTTTTTGAAGGATGTGGGGGAGCTGGTGGATGTTTCTGTGCAGAAACACTCATGGATAAACCTAATAACAGTACTGTTGAAATTAATAACTTTTTCATAATGCTCATATTTTTGAATGATTTCAATTAATTCAATATTATTAATGAAATTCATTCCGGTTCATGATAAATCTTGCATATATCATACCAAGATTTTCATAAGAAATAAAAAGGGGAATGTATTCATGGTTATTTATTAAAGGACGATCAATTTTTCATACATTTATTTATCTTTTAAATAAGCACTTATGAAGACTTTTCCCAAAAAAACTCATCTTACCAGAGACAATATCTGGCTGAAAGAACCGGAAGATCATGATTTTCCGGCAGCTCAGGACTATCTGGAATTGGTTTTTCAACCTGATGAAGTTGAAAAAATGGTTGAAAAATTAAAGGCTGCTCCTACTATTATAAAGAAGTCGAAAGACATTTTAAGAGCCAGTAAACTTACCTTGTTACCGGAAACCAATATTCATGTGAAAGAAAACCTTAAAAAAGTAGAGAAAAACAAAAAACTTTCCCCGATATTGCTTGTCAGAGGGCAAAATGAGCTGATCATTGCGGATGGTTATCATCGCCTGTGTTCCAGCTATTATCTTACTGAAGACTTGGAAGTCCCTTGCAGATTGATTTAATTAATTTTCAAAGAATAACTCCTATCACCAACGAGTGATTTTTATTAAAATCATCTTAAATATTCATTTCTGAGTGATTTTTAGCTACTTTTTTTTATATTTTTGTCTTAATTAAATTATACAATATGAAAAAATACATTTCGATTTTTTTATTGGCTGCTGTTCCCTTAACCGCACAAGTAGGTATTAATACAACAACACCTAACAGTACGCTTGCTGTAAACGGTTCTTTAAGGGCTGGTTACACTCAGATTACTGCTACAACGTATAATATTCTGGCTACTGATCATTATATTACTTATAATGGAACTGCGGATGCCACGTTTACTCTTCCCGTCATAGGAACAGGGACCACCAGTTTTACAGGAAGAATTTATAAGATCAAGAACATTTCAGCAAATGCTATTACACTGCAGGCTTCCAGTGGAAATACCTTAAGAATAGACAACACACCGGTGGCATCTTTTGTAATTCCTACAGGAGCATATGCTGAGGTAGTAAACAACAGCAATACTTCCGGAGGAACATGGGACCTGTCTTTCACAGTTCTGCCTAAACCAAGCAATGTAGAGATTTATGGTACACAGCTTTTCATTCCTCCTCATGCCCTTGGAACGGCGGCTCTTGCTGACTGGACCAATCACGCTAATGCAGGTTACGATTCAGGTACTGCAACAGACAGATGGTGGATCGTGAGTAAAACATCTGTGGACAGAGCCCAAACTGCTTCCTACTCCAATGCCAGTAGAATGACCCTTGTTTATGAATATCAGGGAACTCCTTTCAATGTTACCAATATGTATCCTATTCTTACTGCAGGAAACAACTCAAGTTTCCCGGATGTGTTTACAGCATCTTTTGTAAGTCTGGCCAATAATGGTACAGGTGGTAGAACCAGGCTTACTGTATCTGTTGCCCGTGTAGACTTTATTGGTACAAATGGTGCCACGACCAATAACAGTAACTGGGCAGGAACATTCCTGTTGAACGTGTTATTGGCCAGAAAATACTAATATATTCAAAACTATATATGTAAAAAGAGCAGACTTTTCTGCTCTTTTTTATGGTTATAAAACTTCAATATTTTGTTTTAAAGGAAGGTTCTTCGACGAATTACCGATCATAATTCTGTACGTTCCTTTTTCTACAGTCCAGTCCAGGTTTTCATTTAAAAACTGTAGTTGTTTTACCGGAACTTCTATGGTGACCGTTTTTGATTCTCCCGGTTGTAATTCTACTTTCTGAAAGCCTTTGAGCTCAATAATTGGTCTTGACACTGAAGCCAATACATCTCTTACATATAGCTGAACGACTTCACTCCCAGCTTTTGAACCTGTATTTTGTACTTTGACTTTAGCAATCACAGTGTCATTTTCTGAATATTGGGCTTTGCTCAATTGCAGGTCAGAAATTTCAAAAGAGGTATAACTGAGTCCGAAGCCAAACGGATATAGTGGTTCTCCACTCAGATCATAATAATCATTTCCTCTTCCTGTTGGATGGTGATTGTAAGTTAAAGGTAACTGCCCTTCCTGAACCGGAAAAGTGACCGGTAGTTTTCCGGATGGATTTTCAGCTCCGAAAAGCGTTTTTGCTACTGCATTTCCGCCTTCTTCTCCCGGATACCAAATGTCTAAGATGGCTCCTACTTTATCTTTCCACGCTGTTGTTTTTATGGCAGAGCCGCCTACCAGAAGAACTGTTACAGGTTTCTTCAGTTTTGAAACCTCATGAATAAACGCTTCCTGATTTCCAGGCAAACTTAGCGATGATCTGTCCTGAAATTCACCTTCATGAATTCCGGCCGTAACAAGAATATAGTCTACTTTTTGGGCAAGATCTAAAGCTTCCTTAAAATCTTTCTGATAATCATATAAACCATAGTTCCAGATCAATTCTAAATTGGCTTCGCCACGATTTTCATGAAATTCAATCTTAATATCATATTTTTTCCCCTTTACGAAGTCTACCTCCACAGTTTTTGTGGAATAGCTCAGCTTTTCCCATTGATCAATCACCAATTTCCCATCCAGGTATAATCTGAAGCCGTCATTTCCACGTAAGCCTATCTGATATTTTCCGGAATTGGGAGCTTCCAGCTTTCCGGTCCACCGGATACTATAATTATCCGGCTGCAATTTTTCCGGATCAGGAGAATACAAAGTCCATTTAAAATTGAACTGTTCATCCTGCTTTTCAAAGACCGGATTGCCTTTTAAATCCGTATTGGAAAAATAGTTTCCTTTTAATCCTTTTTTATTTTCGGAGGATAAATATTCATTTGAAATGGAGGTAAAGTCTTTTACATTCCAATCAATTCCTTTCGAATATATAACTTCAAGGTCTGTATTGTTCACATAACTTTTAAGGCCATCCAGTATATTTATTTTTTTGTTTCCGGGCCCTGAATAACCGCCTAATCTTGCATCCACAGCATCCGCTCCTACCACCAGAATCTTTTTAACATTTCCAAGAATAGGAAGCGTATGATTATTATTCTGAAGCAAAACAAAAGACTCTGCAGCTGCTTTTTCTGCCAAAGGTTTGTGATTGAGTTTTTTTAATTCTTCAATTTCCTTAACAGAAACATAGGGGTTTTCAAATAATCCAAGTTCAAATTTCGCTCTTAATACTCGTGAAACAGCATCATCAATTCTTTCTTTTGAGATTCTTCCATCCAAAAAAGGAGGAATAAACAGTTGGTAATGTTTATATTCCGTCTGAAAAATCACATCAAGCCCGGCATTGATTGCCTGTGCAGACGCATCATCATAATCTTTTGCGGTAAAATGGAGAACATTGGCTCCTCCTACCGCGCTTGCATCACTGATAACAAAGCCTTTGAAATTCCAGTCTTTTTTTAGTTTTTCAGTCAATAACCAATGATTGGCGGTTGAAGGTCTTCCATCAAGCAAATTATAAGAAGTCATCACAGAACGGCTTTTTCCTTTTGTAAAAGTATTGTGAAAAGGAATTAAATGGGTTTCTTCCAGATATCTTTTGCTCCAATGAATAGGGTAAGAATCTCTTCCTCCTTCTCCTACATTCGCTAAAAAGTGTTTAGGTGTGGTAATAATTCCCATATTTTCAAATGAATTGACAAAGCTGGCTCCCATTACGGAGGTCAAAAATGGATCTTCACCATAGGTCTCTTCTGTTCTTCCCCATCTCACATCGCTGGCAAGGTTTACTACAGGGGTCAGAATCTGGCGGATTCCTCTCAATTTTGATTCTCTTGCAATGGCTGTTGAAACATTGGTCATTAATTCCGGATTAAAAGTAGCTGCCAGACCTATTGCCTGCGGAAAAGCGGTAGCACCTTCCCGAACCAATCCGTGTAAGGCTTCATCAAAAGGAATGATGGGAATTCCCAATCTTGATTCTTCAACGAAATATTTTTGAATGGCATTGATCTTTCTCACCAATTTCTCTGCATCTTCGCTGGCATTGTATTTTAGCAGTTGTCCTGCTGCTCCGCCCCCCTGATTTCCTGCGCTCACCTGAAGTCCAAAAATTCCATGTGAATATTTTCCTTTCGGGACGTTATCCAAATCTCCGGGAATCATAAAACACTGCCAGAATTTTTCTTCTGGGGTCATTCTCTTCAACAGATCCTGAATTCTGGTTTCAATGGGCTGCTTGGGATCTTTATACAAAGGTTTTTGAGCAAAAGCAATCACAACATTCAACAATAATGCGGCTCCGGCAAGTTTAAAACAAATACATCTCATTATTGAACGATTTGAATTACAGTTGAATATTTTAATTGAGTTCTTTCTTTCGGCAAGTTAATTTCAATTGAATTCCCTGATTTTTTCCATTGAATTTTGTTTGATAAGCCTAAAACTTTCAAAGATTTCGGTTTAAAATGATCAGGAATGGTAAACCTTAATGTTGATGGAGACTCATAATTTGTCTTTTCATCCAAGTGAAAAATATTCAATGTCTTTCCATCTTTGCTTTGTGTATAATAAAAATTTCCGTCGTGATAAGGTGCAATACTTCTTGTTGCAAAAACCGCAGACTGATTTTTATCCATCCAGCCTGAAATTTGCTGTAACCTTTCATATACAATGGGATCGTAATCTCCGTTAGGTCCTGGTGCAATATTCATAAGGTAATTTCCACCTTTTGAAATGATTTTCACCAATGTTTCAATGATCTTCTGGGAGGTCTTATAGTTGTCATTGGGAACATAAGAAAAGGAATCTCCCATGGTGATGCAGCTTTCCCAGGGAATGGAAAGAGCATGTTCCGGAACTGCCTGCTCAGGAGTAACATAGTTTTCCCATTTTCCCGGAACGGTGCGGTCTACAATGATGATTCCCGGCTGATTTTTTCTAGCCATCGTGCCTATTTTGTCCATATTGATGTCCTGCTCTACTTTGATGGTGCGCTGCCATTCTACTTTTGGATCTATGGTATGAAAAGGACGTACCCAGCCTCCATCCAGCCAGAGAATATCAACTTTCCCATAATTGGAAGTAATTTCGTTCAGCTGATTGAAAGTGAATTTTTTAAAGTTCTCCCATCTTTCCGGGTATTTCTTTGGATCGTAATTGACATTTCTGTCTTTGGGCGGAAAATAAGACCACCAGTAATCATCGGAATGCCAGTCTGGTTTTGAAAAATAAGCTCCTATTTTAAATCCTTCTTTTCTGAAGGTATTGAAAATTTCTCTCGTCACATCAGATTTTGGATTTTTTGAAAAAGGGGTTTTAGGAGAAGTGATTTTATAATCTGACTGACGGGTATCAAACATGGCAAAACCATCATGATGCTTGGTGGTAAAAACCACATATTTCATTCCGGCCTTTTTTACTGCATCAGCCCATTTCTGAGGATTAAACTGAGTTGGATTGAAAGTTGTCTGAAGATTTTCATAATTCTTCACATATTCGTAGTAAGATTTCCCGTGTTCAGGTTTTCTCTGTGTCCATGATTCATCTTCCGGGCATAAGCTCCAACTTTCAACAATTCCCCACTGGCTGTAGGTTCCCCAATGCATAAACAGCCCGAATTTCATATCCTGCCACTGCTCCAGATTCTGGACAACCAACGGGTCTGTAGGCTTCTGATAACCTTCTGATACATTATGAGCTTGTGAAAAAGCGATTGAACTTATTAAAAAGGATGAAAGAAAAAAGGGTTTTATTTTGGATATAACCAGCATATGGAATAGTTTTCCGCTAATTTAATTATCCTTAGGGAAACCCGCAAACATTAGGATTCCAGGAGATTAAGAATCGCTTCATCAAATGTAGAATATGAAAATTTAAATCCGTTTTTTATAAGTTTTTCAGGATAGACGTTTCTGCTTTTTAATAATAATTCCGTTTCTGTATTCAGGAATATGGAGGCTATTTCGAGCTGCCATACAGGAGCATTAAGTCCAAAAGGAATTCTTATTTTATTTCTCAGTTTTCTCATCATGCTTTGATTGGAAAGAGGGTTCGGAGCGGTTATATTTACTGTTCCCGAAAGATTCTCATTCTGAATAATACAGTCTACTGCTCTACAGAAATCATCAACATGAATCCAACTTACCATCTGATTTCCCCCTCCCTGTTTTCCTCCTAAACCCAGTTTTGTAATCATTTTCAGTTTGGGAAAAGCACCGCCCGTATTTCCCAGAACAATAGAAGTTCGGAGAGCAACTTTTCGTATTTCTTCATTTTTAACTGCAAAAAATTCGTTCTCCCAGCTTTTGCATATATTCATGGAAAAATCATCTCCTACAATTCCGTTTTCTTCTGTATTGAGGTGCTTTTCAGAATGAACGTAAATGGTTGCAGAACTGGCATTCAGCCATATTTTTGGCTTTTCAGAACATTCATCCACCGCTTTCTGTAATATTCCTGTGCTGTTGATTCTTGAAGAATAGATTTCCTGTTTATTTTTCTCATGATAGCGGCAATCCACAGATTTCCCTGTAAGGTTGACGAGAACATCTGCGCTTTCAAGGCTGGTTTTCCATTCACTTAGTGTTTGAGCATCCCAATAGATTTCGTTTTTACGTTGAGGATTGCGGGTAAGGATGTAAACATGATTTCCTTTTTCTGTAAAGTATTTTTCTAAGTTTTCGCCGAGAAATCCGGAGCCTCCGGCTATGATTATTTTCATGGTTTGAGATTTAATGTTTTGGGTTCAAAGTTCAAAGTTTGAGGTTTATGGTTTGCCCACAGATTTCACTGATTGGCACAGATGATCCTGGAGAGAGAAAGATGTTCTTTACTCTTGTACTTTTTAATGAATGTATTTTTTGGTTTTGACCTGAATTTCTGAACCTTCGGCAAGCATTACAGAAAGAGGTTTCTGATGATTCAGGCATTCAAAATCATTTCCATAGATCTTTTGAAAATCTACTTCTAACTGATATTCTTTTACAGTATACCATTCCCATTTCGGATGACAGACTTCATATTCAGAAGTTGTGTTTTCTTTTTTGGTAAAGCCAAAATAATGTTCTGTGATGAATTCAAATTCTGAATTTTCTTCCATAGGTTTTGTTACATTTTCAGCCATAATCTGAATGGAGTGCCAGTTTTTATCCTTCCATGAATAGCGGATCAGCAGTTCATCCTCTCCTTTTTCCATCTGATTTTTCATGGGCATGGTATGATAATTTTCTTTGTAAATAGAATTGGCGACCATGCTTAATGCAGGTTTGGGGACAATTTCTTTAATAAACACCACTCCTCTTTTCCAGATTCCGTTTTCTTTTTTCTTTACATAAAACCTTAGATTCACTTCTTCAAAATTTCGGTGAAAAGGAATTGGTAGTCCCAGTAGTCTGGTATTTAAAAACATGAATCCTACCAGGCTTACATAACATTTGCTTTTATAAAAATCGAGTTCTGTTCCTTTTGGAAGATAGGGCTGCAAAATTTCAGGATTGATCTCGTAATTGATGATGGCCAGTTTTCGCCATTCTGCTTTTAAAAAGTTCATAACTCTGTTTTTTTAGGTTAAAAAATCGCAATTCCGTCACGGACAGAAGATTCTGCAATAGTTTTGATCATTTCATTTCTTCTTAGTAAAAAATTCCTTAGATATCCTTTAAGAAAAATTGAGTTAAATAATTTCCCTAAAATGCCAAGCGGAGATTCAAATTCGAAAATATCTGTCATCAACGTATTTCCGTTTACAGATTTAAAAATATGTCGGTGACGCATAGATTTGAATCCTCCTTTCTGCATGACATCAATAAACTGAAACGGTTTTTCCATGCTGATAATTTTTGTGGTAAGATTTTGATAAATTCCAAGATGTTTTGCACGCCAGGTTACAGTTTCATTTTTTTCAATCAATCCTGAAGTACGCCCTGCAATGGCTTTTTCATGAGACTTAGAAGTGGATTTCTGATGGAGATCAATATTTCTTGCCAGATCAAAAACATAGTAAATATCTGCTTTGATGACTGTGTTTAAATAGATGGTTGACATTTTTTAATAGGTTTTAGCGATTACATTTTAATTTATATAGTTGACAGAATAATTAATACTAATGCTGTTATTCTAAACAATATCCATGAAATGGTGGGAAGATAATTCAGTTTTAGAATTCTGCATCTCCTTGTATGCTCCAGAAACATGATCAATACTACAATTCCAAAATAGATCATATAAAAAACAGGAGTAAAACTGGTCATCAGCACAGGAATTAAAAGTAATGTTCCGATTAAAGAAACAGTCATCATATTTCCGAGATAATCCCAGATTTTATCTTTGAGATAAGTTTTTAAAAAGATAGTCTGCCAAAGGATCTGGCCAAAGCAAACGGCAAATTCTCTCACGAAATTCCGCTCTAAATTCAAGTTCAGTTTACCGGAAAATATACTTAGGATATATGCTGAAAAAATAACAACAAAACTGATGTATGCCATTCTGTATTTCAGATTAAAATCCGGAACACAGGATTGTTCTGTATAGTCTTTTTGAGAAGGAATGATCTGTTTCCGGTTATAAGAAATTAAGGAATACAACTTTTTGAAAAACCAATACAGAGGTTCTGTCCGTGCAATTTTTGCCAACAATGGAAAAGAGTTTCCAATGATGAGGAGCAGACTGTCTAATCCGTAAACGACTTCATTTTTGTTGTGATCTACCAGAGCAATTTCATTTTTCGCACGGTTGAAGTCTATCAGACTTTTATTTCTCAATGAGATTTCTGTAAAAGCTTCTCTTCCATCTTCATCCAACATTCCGCATGTTGTAAAACCTTTGGAATATAGATTACACATTGGGCATTCATTGTCGTAGATCAAAGTGTGATTTTTGAGTGTTTTCATAATAATTATTTATAAGGTTCATACGTATTATAACAATCATACACATAGAGAATAGCCATTATTGGAGTGTACAGTAGCGATAAAAGCAGGAAAATTCCCATAAGAGCCATTGTGAGTTCATTATAAATTTTTTGGTCAACAGGAGTAAACATATCCAGACCGGCATGATGGTTAATCCATATACTCTGAATTCAGATGATTGTTTTAGTTTTAAAAACAACCTGATCAAATAACTTATCAATTGCGCTCCTCCAACCACATAGTAGAATTCTATAAACTTCCAGTCTTTGTAATGTATCACAGCACCTACGATACAGACTATGAGAATGACCAATTGGATAAAGTAATCGTATTTCAGACATGTTTTCATGGTGGTTATTATTTAAAGTGATCCTTTTCTTCTGAAATAAATAATCAGGAATAAGTGAATGATTAAATTTTTCATAATTATTATTAATTTTATATTTTCAGTAATTTTTGAAAGTTTAATTGAAATAAAAAAGGATTTTCATCCAGATTTATTTTATTGTAGCTTATTCTTTTTTAAATAGTCTTTCAGTGTATACCAGATAGAAAATTTACATGTCTCATCATAAATGGTATCTGATTTCCCTTTATGGTAGAAAATATATTCATCTTTGGTGGTACAACCTCCATCTTTAGGGATTTCCCTTATTTTGTTTTCAGTTTTTACAAAATATGCCCATACTGCTTTATCTATGGGTTTCAAATTTCCGTCTTCTCGACGAAGAAAGTAATTGTTGTTTTTATTAATGATTACTATTGAATCATTATCCTGATGAAAACATCCAATGGATCGAAATACCAATTTTGCTTCCGAATCTTTTAGATTTTCAAAAACAGTTTTTTTATTTTTTTTTAATAAATAGTCAGGAGTAATACTAACTCTGTATGTTTTAGATTCATCAACTTTTATTTCTTTTTTTATGGTTTCTCCAAAAAGATTTTCATAAACAAATGAATATTTTCCTTCTTTTAAACTGTCCAGCTTTATATTGGAATACAGGGAAGGAGCAAATTCTTCAGGTTCTAAAATTTTGAATATCTTCTCATCTTTATAGATTTCTATTTTATGTAAATCATGCAGTTTATAATCATATGAATCTGAATTTTCTATATGAATATCAAAATTGGCAATTACATTTTTCTGACAACTCATTGCAAAGCATAGAAGACATAATAACAGAAGATTTCTCATTTTTCGAAAATTTATTTCAACAGATTGGTAATCTTTCCTACCAGCCAGTGGTCATCACTTTTTATCGCCAGATCCATGATATTGTTGATTTTTCCGGTTACAGAACTGAAGTCGTTCATCAACTTGATAAATTCCTCTGCTTCTTCGGAGTCTTTATCCTCAATATTTTTTAATTCTTCAAGAAAGGAAATGACAGGTTCTATCTCTCTTTTTCTTCTTTCTTTGGTAATTTGTTTAAACAGATACCAGACATCTTTTTCTGCTACGAAATATTCTTTACGGTCCCCTTTAACGAACTCTTTCTTCACGATTCCCCAGTCTATCAGAGCACGAAGGTTCATATTGGCATTTCCTCTTGAAATCTCCAGCTGTTCCATAACTTCATCCGTAGAAAGAGGTTTTCCGCTCGCCAGAAGCAATGCATGCACCTGTGCCATCGTACGGTTGATTCCCCAATTGGTAGCAAAGGTTCCCCAGGTCTGAATGTATTTTTCTTTTGCTTCTGAAAGTTGCATTTTGTTTCCTTTTTAATTTCTGTAACAAATGTAATTATATTTTTTGAATTTTCAATAATTATTGAAAATTAATTTTAGAAAGATTTTCTATGATCCTTGTCAAGGTTCCAAACTTATCACAAGGATCAATGGATGTCTGTTTCAGTTTATAAAAAATTAAGGTTCAATACTGGTTGTAATTCCTTGGTTCCAATACTTAGCTTCCGGCATATAATAGAGGTAAACATTACTTGATTTTCCTGTATACGTTCCTGCAAATTCCACTTTGAGATCAAGATTAATAGTCTTTGTTTCCTCTGCATTGAAATGTTCCCAGTATAAAACCAGATAGTTGTCAAAAATCTCATAGTAAGAAACCTGTTTTTTGTCCACCATATCTTTCAGCAAGGCATTTTGCAGCGTCAATCCTGCCGGGATACCAATTTTTGCTATGGTCATTGGCAGCTCATCGTTTATTTTGTTTTTTACGGTAATGGTCATTCTCTTGGTCTCCCCTATTTTTGACGTTCCGGATTTTAATCTGGTCTCCATGGTAAGTGGAATATCCTTGCTTTCCGGAGCTTGCAGCGTGTAATATTGATATTCCAGCTTATAAGGAAGTCCTTTTTGTGATAGATAATGAATATTGATATCATTTTCCCCTGTTTTATATGCTGATGACAGACTTATATTAGGATAAGTATTCGCTTTGTTAATCTTAATAACCGGTTTTTCAGTTCCATACAATTTCTCATTTTTAGAGAAAAAATCAGATAATGCCTGGATTGCCAGTGTTGTGGCCTGTGTAGAGCCGAATCCGAAATAACCATTCAAACCAATAAGCTGATCAGCTGCTTCAGCAATTTTCAACTGGTTGAGTTTCTCATCTTTCTGAAGCGCCATAATATATAATGAAAGTGTCTCCGCATCCGCAGACATTCCCCATGAACCAGTAAAAGTAACTTCAGATTTTACCTTCTTTGTTTCATATTGTTTGTCCAGAATTTTTATCATATCATCATATTCTTTTTGTTTCCCAAGATATGCTGCTGCATTAGCAAGTAAAGCCAATTGATAAGAATCTTTTGTAGCCAAAGCTCTTTTCAGCATTACCTGAAAGGAATCTTCAATTTCATTTTTAAACCCAAGTTTGGACAGAGCATATACAACATACATATTTCTCGACCAGGAAAATTCAGAAAAGTCTTTTTTGGATTCATAGGGTTTTCTTACTTCGAATAATCCGTTTGCATTCTTTTTTGACAAAATAAAAGAGGAAAGTTCCTTGATGAGCTTAGCATCCGGATTCACGTACTTCTTTAATTCCATAAATTCCAATAACGCAAATGCTGAAAGGGCGACATCTGATTCTGCGGAGCTGAAATATCCGAAACCTCCGTCCTTATTTTTATAACTCAGCAGCTTCTGGAAGCCTTTTTTCAGATTTTTTATCACCAGATTTTCAGTTGCGATGTTTATTTTTTTACTTGATTTTAAATAGTCAAGAATAAAAATGTTAGGATATACTGTTGAGGAAAGCTGTTCAAAACATCCATGAGGTTCTTTTTTCAGTTGTTCTATGTCTCCAAACATCTTCAGAGCTGTATTTTCAAATACATAATAGGATGAATACAGGCTTCCATTAATATACTCCGGAATATTGATTTTGAGATCTTCTGTTTTACTATTAATGATGGAAAACTGATGGAGAAATCCTTTTTCTTCTACTTTAAACGGAAGAATCATCGTTTCTCTGAACTCTCCTGATCTCACCGAAAACTGAATATCAGAATTCACAATCTCATCAGTCTGTATTTTTACAAATAATCTTCCTGATTCTAGGGGTTTCAGGGTAATCAGACTATCAGAGCTGATGAGTTTTACATGGTTGGGAACAATGACATCCATGGTCATTTTGCGGGTTTCTGGAGAATTATTTTTAACTACCACAGGAATTGTCATTTGATCTGTTCTCGTCAGGTACTGAGGAATTTTAGTATCTATCGAAATCAGGCTCTGGGCAGCATACGTCGTTTCATCTCTTCCCAAAAGTCCTGATGCAGAAATTCCTTCTGTTATAATTCTGAAAGTGGAATTCGCATCCGAATTATAAAACTCCACTCTGGCCTTCCCATTTTTATCCGTTTCTACTACCGGATTCCAGTAAAGCGCTTCTCTATAGTCAAAACGGTAAGAGGTATTGGTTGTTTTATATTCGGGATAAACAAATTCTCTTGCTCCGGCATATGAAATAAGCTTTCCATAGGGCACAGTTTGTATGGCGAGGTAAGATTTCGGGGTAATATCAATACTTATTTCTGATTTTCTATTTTTAGCTGAGTTGACGATCACCACTCCATTCACAGCTCTGCTTCCGTAAATAGCGGTAGCAGCAGCATCTTTCAAAACGGTAATACTGTTGATATCATTTGGATTAATCGTCGTATTAAAATTTTCGACAGGAATACCATCCACAATGAATAAAGGGTTTTTATTGGTAATGGAGGCCGTTCCTCTGATATTGATCTGCTCTCCTGCTCCCGGCTGCCCGGCACTTGTTACCATTAATCCCGCAACTTTTCCACTCAACAAAGAAGTTACGCTGGCATTCTGCATCTCCATAGAAGATGTTATTGTTGTAGAAGCCACTGCTGCTTTATCATTCTTTACACTGTAGCCCACAACAACTACTTCTTCAATACTTGTATTCTTTCTGATTGTATCAGTTTTTGATCTTCGTGATTGATTTAACTGAGTGGTATTGTTTTTATTTTCTGTTTTTATTTCTTCTTTTCTTTCAGCTTCCTTTACAATTTCTTCTACGTCTATGTTGGTAAGTTTCTGTTTTACTAAAGGATTAATATCCAGATTGTAAGACAGAATTTTGATTTTCAGCTGATGTTTAGGCTGAAAGGACTTTGCAATAATTTTATAAGAATTATTTGCATTTAAATCCGAAAAATAGAACTTTCCATTTTCTGCAACGGCCTGCTTCAGAATCATTTTATTATAGATATCCAAAAGAAAAACATCTGCTTTCACCGGTTTTTTGTTTTCATCTTCTACCACGCCATAGATTGTGTTTTTCTTTTCAGGAAGGTATTTGTATTTATTGGTCTTCAGAATTTCCGGAATAGGTTCAAAATATCGGTAACCGTTTGTCAGCATCACAAGATCTAAGCTTTTATCTGCTTTTTCTTCTTTTTTATCGAAATAAAACTGAGGCCTTTCAATTTTCCCTTTGAGCTCAGAATCCATCAAAAGCCAGGAAATAATATGATTCTGTCTGTCGTCAGCATAGGTCCATAGTTTATCATCTACTACGCTTACTCCAAGATTAGCAGGAACAGGTTTGTTATTCTCATCCGTGGTTTCAATGTCCAGAACCACCTTTTCTCTTGGCAGATAATGCTGCTTTACAGGGGTAACTTTTATATTCAGATGGTTTACTTTATTAGTAAAAACAATCCTTTCTGCAAGCGGCATATTATTTTCCAGAATGGTAAACCTACAGATTCCTGTGGGGAAATTCTTTTCTGCAGTTTCCAAAGAATTCATTCCTTTTTTCAGCGAAATGATTTTGCTGTAAACGTCTTTTCCGCGGAAACTTCCCAACAGGGTAATTGTTTTTTCCTGGGTAGAAAATATCGTAAAATTCAGGTTTTTATTTTCATTCCGAATATTTAAAACCAGTCCTTCATTTTTTGCCACCGGGAGATCAAAAGTCTGGGTAATATTTTCCGGCTTTACAACTTTTGCATAGTAATTTTCTCCATTTTTCGGGGTAAAAAGAAAGCTTCCCATTCCAAAATTATAGGCTGAAATTTCTTTTATTTTTTCATGATTCTGATTGTAAACAGCCAAGACAGCATCTACAGGCTTTTCAAACTCATCCAGAATTTTAAAGGCGATATTCTGTTCTATTCCATTGATAAAAGTTCCGCCTTCCGGTAAGAATTTCACATCCAGATTATTCAGAACAATAGGAATATTTCTGGAGATAGATTCTGTAAATCCATCAAAATTCACTTTGATATTCAAAAGAGCATCAGAGGATTTCAAAACTTCAGGAAGCTTAAAGGTCAACAGTTTTTTACCTTCTTTATCGGTAATGAGTTTTCCTTCTGAAATAGTTTCTCCGTTGTGCATTATGGTATAATCAGCTTCATAAAAAGGAATCGGAAGATTGCTAAGACTTCTCATTGAAAAATCTGCACTTACCTCATCTCCCGGGCCATATCCTTTTTTAGGAAAATCAAGCTTCATTAAAATTCTTGGTGATACAATTTTCTGGAGGGTAATTTCTTTTTCGAAGGTATTTTTTCCTTCTTCATTCTGCATCCAGTTGGTAAAAGCTCTGATTTTATAGATCCCCCCCTTCATGTCTTCAGCAAAATAGAAGTCTCCCTGGGCATATCCATTGGTAATTTCGTATTTCAATTTTCTCACAACACTTCCTGCAGGATCTGTTATTTCGAAATTTACGACCCTGCTTTCTTCGACCGGTAAATTATTGTTTCCTTTTACAACATATATTTTAAAATACATTTGCTCCCCAGGTTTATAAAAAACATGATTGGTCTGAATGTAGGTCTTTTCTTTTTCAAAATCCTGAAATGGTTGCTGTCCTTTCACAGAAAAGGCTGAAAACAATAAGCACAGCAGGATGATATAGGTGGATATAAACTTGAGATTCATGAGTTAAAATTTAAGTGAAACAATACAGCCAAATGTTTTAAAAGAGGGAAGATTAAAAAAATCCAGTCCTCTTCCATTATTCATATCGTAGAAGTTCTGATTAGGATCTGCGCCTTTATTAGCCTGCCAAAGCATGATATTATTTACATAAAAAGTCAGTCTGAGAGCCTGTTTATTATGGTTAATCGGGAAATCTGAGGAAAGGGATATAGTATTGATTCTTATATAATCTGCTTTTTGAACATAATTTTCAGCCACCCCTAAATAACCGTACCTCGACCATCTGTTTTCCATAACATCCTTGTTGGGATCATAGAAATCCACAGGAATCTGGTTGACAGTTCCATTGGCCTGTACGCCTTCAAAAATATAATTTTTGATATTCCTTTCTTCTCCCGAGCCATAAGAACGTCCGTAATAATCAAGGACAGCCTGGGTTCCGTTCCAAAGATGCCCTCCTTTTTTCCATTCCCAATTGATATCTAAAGACCAGTTTTTATAGGCAAAACTGTGGTTGAATTTCATCACAAAATCCGGTGTAGGATCTGCAATAATTTTCATTCCGTCTGCTTTTTTAGGAAATCCAAACTCATCAATGACCAATTGTCCGGCTGCATTTCTTTCAAAGTAACTGCCCATCACAGCACCCAAAGCCTGACCTTCCGATAGTGTTTTATAAATGTCTTTAAATCCCGAAACGGCAAGGTTCTGATATCCGGGAGCCGTGCGGTCTACAATATCTTTGTATTTAAAGAATGAAACTTTATTGGTGATATACAAATCATATCCAAGCTGCAACTTTTCGTAAGCAAAATTGAATTCATATCCGCTGTAGGTATGATCTGCTACATTCTTTAACCTCAGCTGATTGTTTTCAAAGACAGGAAATATATCGTCAGTATTCTTTTTATTAAAATATTCTCCATCTACACTTATTTTATACCCAAGATTCAGCCTGGCTCCAATTTTCCATTCCTGTGTATTAATATTAGATAAACCCCGGAAGCTTTCTACTTCCTGCACCGGAAAGTATTGATTGTAATTCTCTGCTTTCAGCAAAGTAGTAGAATACGAAGCATAGGATCTTGTAATTTCCGGCTCGGAGCTTAATTGTGTGTAGCTTCCCAATAATTTAAAATTGTAATTATACCAATTGAAGATGCCATTGAACTTCAAATAAAAGTTAGCTTTTGGAAGCCAATAATTATTTTTAAGTGAAGTATTGGAAATATAAAATGAATTCCCAAGATTAAAACCTGCTTCAAAATCATAATCGCGGATGTTCATATTATAATTAAAAATATGATCCTGTGAAGTTCTCTGATAGAAATATTTTTGATAAGTCAGGCTGTTATAAATGTCGGATTTTTTATCATTTAAAATAAAATTCAGGCTGAAAGTATTTCTAAAGTCATAATCTCCCAATGAATAAGAGCCCTGTATATTGGAATGATAAGAGCTGTTGTTTTGAATCCTTTCATTCGATACACCGCTGATGAAACCATAAGTAGAAGGTTTATATTGATCCTGATTCCAGATCGTAATACTTTCATAGGACTGAGTAATATTCCATTTAAATTGATCCCAGTCTTTCGCTACGTTGAGACTAAACTGTCTGTCCCGATTCTTATAGCGGTATTTGCTATCCTGTGCAAAAAGGAATGAAGGATTGTCTGCATATTTGCTGTAGCTTCTCTGTAAACCGTTATTCAGCAAAGTATTTTGTTCATTTGAAAAAGAAACCGGTGTTAACAATGAGTTTTGGTAAGCTCTGTTGAACAGGCCTGTTCTATTGGTATTCGTAGCTTTATCTTCTTCGTAATTAAAAGCCAGATTAATGTAATACCTACCCAAATCTGCATTCAGTTTTGCTTTAAGGGTATTGGTAATATCAAACTGGTCAATAAAATACATCTGATTCTTTTGCTGCCCCAGATTCAGTGCAAGACGGAGTTTTTCATTGTTACCCTGTTGTATAAAAGCATTTACATTCAACTGGTTATTATATCCTACTGTGGTTTTAAAAAGGTTATTATTATATCTTTTTGCACGCTGAAGTCCATCAATCCACGGAATCAGTTTTCCATTCTGATCGTACTCATAAGGCAATCCATTAAATCCAAGTGTAGATAGATCTGGTCCAAAACTGAACATTTCATCCGTTTCAGGACCTTTCCAAGCAAGATTTCCATTTTCAGATCTTCCCTGAACATAGTTATTTTGAGTCTCCGGAACAGCATTCCTGCTTTTAATATCAAAAGACGTGGTAAAGCTTCCGTTAAAAAGCAAAGTTGTCTTATTGATCCTTTTTAAAACATAAACACTATCATTCTTCTGCTTTAATTTTCTTATTTTATCAAAATAAGAATGTGATCTTTTACTGAGATGGGTTTTAGTTTTTTCAATACTGAAATCGTCTTTAATCTCCTTTGAAACAAGACTGTCATAGGCTTTACTGTAAATATTATCTACACTTTTATTTCCTGTCTGATTTTCCAGAATCGTTTTTAATTCCCTGAGTTCATAAGAAGAAATAACATGGGTATTTTTCCCTTGGTTCCATACAAGGGTATCATAAGGCTTGGCAGCGATGATGGCAAACCCTTTCTCATCAGTCAGTTCATAGATACCGCTGTTCTTATTATAAACCTTTAAAAAATTCTGTTCTTTATCCTTAGATGTTAAAAATTTTCCGGAATAGTACAATTGTGAATTTTGTGCCTGTAACAAAGTAATCGTAAATGGCAGCAACAGCAAATAATTCTTTTTCATCAGTTATTAGTATGCTTAAAAATATAAAAAAAGAAATTTCCCCGGAAATTTCTTTTTTTAAGACAGTTAATTTTTAATGACCTTAAATGTTTCCCATTGATCATTAGTATGAATACGGACAAGATAAATCCCTTGAGGATAAGAAGTTAAATCAATTGTATTTTTACCTTCCGGAAGTTTTTCTTTTCTCATAATAATCTTTCCGGCAAGATCATACACAAACAGTTCTTCAATTGGTTTTCTTGTTTTAATCTGCAGCTGACCTTTTGTAGGATTTGGAAATAGCACAGTTTTAATATCAATCTGACTGTCAATTTCTTTTTCCATTTTTTTGTTGATGTTATCATTTGAAATTCCTGCGCTGCATTCTGGCAAAACAGCTCTCTGAAGGATTAATCTTAATAATAAATCATTCAGTTTTTCAACTTCATAAGAATCTATGGTAGGTTTAATATGGCTGTTTCCTATTCCACTGTCATCTGTAAGGAACGTATAGGTTCCATTGGTGAGTAAAGCAAATGTACGCATCAGATATTCTGTTTGTTTATCGGTATCACTGGCTGCCAATGGTATAATGGTAATCCCTTTCTTTGTCGCAGTCTTTATTGTTCTGTATAAATCCTTTATATTCTGCTCCGAATGGTGTGGAGGAGCATCCAGAATTAAAAACATAATTTTCGTTGAATTTTCATCACTCCACTTCAGCTCATCAACAGAAACTTCCAATGCTTCAACAACCGCTTCCGGTGTATCTCCGCCACCCCCAGCGTTCTGTTTTTTAATAAACCCAACAAGATCTTCTGCATTATCAGAAAAGTCAAATTTTCGGGTCACATATTCATCTCCCTGATCTCTGTAAAAAACTGATCCATATCTTACCGTTGTATTTTTAAGCTGTCCTTCAATCTTTTTCAATACATCCAAAAGTTCAGACTGGAGATAAGAAATTTCATCCCCCATAGAACCTGTAGCATCAACTACAAAAGCAAGATCCAATACACGCTTTTGCAGACAGTGTTTATCAAGAATAATCAGGTTTTGTCCATTTTTAAAGGTTCTGAGATTACTACTGATGATCTGCCCTGAACCATCAGATAAATAATATTTCTCTGAGTCAGGTTTCTCATCAGTCATCGGTGATATCCATAATTCCACATTGCCCAGATTATCTGAAACGGCTTCCCAGATAATATTTTTCTTATCATCCAATAGTTTTATTTTCTCCCCTATTACCGGTTTTCTGTCTTTATTGACCAACTGAACTGAAATCCTTTTATCAGGAAAGAATTTCCATGTATTTTTATATTGATCCAGTGTAGGAACTGCAATATCTTTCCAATAATCCCACTTAGAAAAATCGTTAACTTCTCCTGCTGTGAGCTGGCCTGCTTTGGGAAGTTCTTTTTCAGGTTCTTCAGCTTCTTTTAGTATTTTCTCAGCATTGTCTGAAGATAACTTTTTGAGTTTTTTTATTTCATCGTTAGATAAACCTTTTGTGGTCATTATAACAACTCCGTTATTAGCTTTGCTTCCATACAGGGCAGTAGCTTCAAGCCCTTTCAGTACTTTTAATTCTTTTATTTTTTTTGGATCCAGAGTATTTAAAAATCCAGATTCTCTGCCTAAAACAACTCCATCAACAATATATAAAGGAGCCGTCGAGCGACCATCTATACTTCTTGAACCCCTTATTAATATTGCATCATGCTTTTTAATTCCGGTTGACACTTCTAACCCGGCAACTCTTCCAGCCAGTGAAGAAACGGCAGCCGGAGCATGCACAGGAATTTTATCTGTAGAAGCAATCATAACTGTTGAAGATGCTGTAACGGACTCATAACTCTTTTTAATCCCATACGCCGTGACAACAACTTCATCAATTTCTTGTGTTTTTAAGGTATCACTGTATATCTGAGGCAGAGATGCTGTTACTGTCTCAGAAGCTTCCAATGGTGGTATATTACAGATAGGATGAGATTTATAAGGATCTATTCCTGCAAATGATGAAGATTTAAGTTCTGTGGGAAGAGGTACTGTTACAGGCAATTCTTCTTTTCTGATATTCTCCTTGATGGTCCTGTCTATCTTTGCAATATCTGTTTTATTAATCGGGCCACCTGAGCTTGTATTCTCTGCAATTACAGGCTGTAAAGGTTCTGCAGTCTCTTTTTTATTCATAAAGTAAAAAGCCCCAAGACCAATCATCAAACTTGCTGCAATACCATAGGGCAGCCAAAGAGGAATGATTTTTTTATCTTCTTTTTTATCTAATTTCTCTTCAATCTTATCCCATACTTTCTCAAAACCAGGAAAAACAGCTGGCTCTTCTGAAAGTCTGGAAGCTTCATTGAATTGTTGATCTATATGATTATTTTCCATTGTTGTAAAAGTTTAAATGTTTTGATTCACTAGAAGTTCCTGCAGCTTTTTTCGTGCAAAATTGAGCTGGGATTTTGATGTTCCTTCGCTGATGGAAAGCATGGTGGCTATTTCCTTATGAGGATATCCTTCAATAGCAAAAAGATTAAAGATAGCTCTGCAGCCTTCCGGGAGAAAATTCAGTAAGCTCAGAATATCTTTTTCCAAGGAAAGGTTTTCCGTTGTTCCTTCAGAATGATCGGTGAAATTTTCTTCCAGGGAAATAAACAGTCCTTTGCTGGATCTTAGTTTCTGCAGGCATTCATTTACCGCAATTTTTCTTGCCCATGCTTCAAAGGTATCGGCATTCTGAAGCTGGGTGATTTTCGTGAAGATTTTGTAGAATGTATCGGCCAATACTTCTTCGATATCTTCATCGTTTTTCAAATAGCGCTTGCAGACTGAGTAAAGCCTGCCCGCCATTTTCTCGTAAACTATCCGCTGGGCATTGCGGTTGTTACGCTGGCATTCCAATAATAATTCTTGTTCCATAGTCAGGAGTTATACTATTATAGATGCAGAAACATTTGTGAGGGTTGGAAACATGATCAACATTTTTAAGCAAAGGGGCAAATGAGCTGATATGCCTATATTATTTCACCCTTTTTGTAATTTTTTTAATTTCAAATTTAACTTTTCCATCTGTAACAAATCTCTATTATCAACGACTTTTAATATAAATAATCTTTTTATAGTAATGAAAAATGCCAAAATTGCATCATTACTTTTTGTTTTGTCTGCAGGAAGTATGATGTTTGCCCAAGATGACTTAATCAACAAGTTAAAAAACAACCAATCACAAAATGCTAATTTTCAGTTCACAACGTTAAAAGACGTGGGTGCAACTTCTGTAAAGAACCAGGGTTCATCAGGAACTTGCTGGAGCTACTCCGGAAACTCTTTCCTTGAATCTGAAATGCAGAGAATGGGCAAAAAACCTGTAGATCTTGCTGAAATCTTTACTGCAAGAAATTCTTACCACGATAAAGCAAAATTATATGTTTTGAATAATGGCGCTATCAGCTGGGGTGACGGAGGAGAACTTCACGACGTAATCAATATGTACAAAAAATACGGAGCAGTTCCTCAGGATGTTTACACAGGATTAAAAGCTGGACAGACTACCAATAACTTTAAGGAAATGCAAGGCAAACTGAAACCAGTTCTTGACAGCCTTGTTCAGGCTTCTTCAAAAGGAAAACTGACAGATAACTGGATGGATTCTGTAGATGCTATTCTTGATGAATATTTAGGCAAAGTACCTTCTAACTTCACATATGAAGGGAAAAACTACACTCCGAAAACATTTGCTAAAGAAGTAGTAGGAATCAACCCTGAAGATTATGTGGAATTATCTTCTTATAAAGATTATCCATATTTTCAGAAATTTGTAGTTCCGATTCCTGATAACTGGAGCCACGATTCTGATTGGAATGTTCCGATGAAAGATCTTACTGCAATTATTGATAACGCTGTAAATAAAGGATATTCTGTAGGTTGGGCAACGGATGTTTCTGAGCCTTATTTCTCTTACAAAAACGGGGTAGCATACGTTCCGGACATGGATCTTGACCAGATTACTGCAGAGAACAAGCAGACTTTGTTTACAGAGCCTAAAAAAGATAAAACCATCACTGAAGACATGCGTCAGAAAGCACTTAACAACCTTTCTACAACGGATGACCATGGGATGCACATCGTAGGTTTGGCTAAAGATCAAACGGGTAAAGAATATTATATGGTGAAAAACTCATGGGGAGTAACCAATGACTTTGCCGGATATCTGTATGTAACAAGACCTTATGTTGAATATAAATCAACAGCAATACTTGTTCACAAAAATGCAATTCCCAAAAGCATCTTAAAGCAATTGAAACCAACTAAGAATATTGGTTTATAAGATAAAGAAATCATTTCTGCCATTTAATTAAAAGGTAGTTTTAGATATTTAAATCTGTTAAAACCCGCTTCTGGAAATTCCGGAAGCGGGTTTATTTTTAGAATATGTTATTTGAAAGAATATATTCCCATTTTTGCGCAAAATATTGTTTGATTTACAAAAAATATTATATTTGTATAAATCAACAAACTAATTAACATGAAAAATCTAAAGAAATTAACAAAATCGACATTAAAGAACATCATTGGAGGAAATGCTCCACAATGCGAAGGCGATACTGTTGCATGCCGACATAAAGCTGAAAATGGTGTTCCTGCCTATTGGTCATGTGAACCCGCTGCAACAGGATGCAGATTCTTATAAAATGAATTTAAGCTTTTAGAAAAGAAGCAAATAAAAACCCGATTTCAGAAATTCTGAAATCGGGTTCTTTAATAAATAGGTGAAAATTAAATATAAAATAAAGTGAATTACGCTAATTTATGACCATATTGAATCGTCAATTCCTCTTCCCAAGTGAATAAATTATGCTGTTAAAAAACCACTGCGAAACAAATTCACAATTCATTATTGATATTAAAATAAAACGCCCATACTTTCTGCTGAAAAATCAAGAAGGGCTTCCGTATTACCATCTTTGATCTTCTGTACCCACTGGTGATCCTGCAAAATAGCTCTTCCTACTGCAACAAGATCAAATTCCTCATTATCAAGTCTTCTGATTAGTTCTGTAAGATCTCTTTTTTCTGTTCCCTGCCCTGCAAAAGCATTAAGGAAATCTCCGTTCAAGCCTACAGAACCTACGGTAATAGTTGGCTGCCCGGTAATTTTTTTTGCCCATCCTGCAAAGTTTAAGTCAGAACCTTCAAATTCCGGTTCCCAGAAACGACGCTGTGAACAATGGAAAATATCTACTCCAGCTTCTTTTAATGGTAATAACCACTCTTCCATTTCATTAGGAGTAAATGCCAGTCTGGTTTTATAATCTTGTTGTTTCCATTGTGAAAGGCGGATAATAATGGTAAAATCCTCTCCCACTGCTGCTCTGATCGCTTTTACTACTTCTACAGCAAATCTGCTTCTTTCTTTCAATGTTTTACCGCCATATTCATCGGTTCTGGTATTGGTTACTTCCCAGAAAAACTGGTCGATAAGGTATCCGTGTGCACCATGAATTTCAATACAGTCGAAACCAAGGTCTTTTGCTGATTTTGCAGATGCTGCAAACTGCGCAATGGTATCCTGAATATCTTCAATAGTCATTGTTGAAGCCTTTTCCATTGGAACCAACGGATAGTCCTCAGACATTCTCGTATCTCCTACGTGCCAGATCTGAGGTCCCATTTTACCTCCATTCTGATGTACAGTATCAATAACATTTTTCCAGCCGTTTAAAGCTTCTGTACCATAGAAATCAGGAATATTCTGCATATTTTTTGATCCCGGTCTGTTGATCACAGTTCCTTCAGAAAGAATCAATCCTACTTCTGAAGCGGCTCTTCTTCCATAATAATCTGCGATGTTCTGTGTAGGAACTCCATTGTCAGACTGTGCTCTGGTCATTGGAGCCATTACAATTCTATTTTTAAGCTGTAAATTCTTGTATTGAAACGGTTTAAATAATGATGATGTGCTCATATTTAAATTTATATTTTATAATTGTTACACAAAGTAACTAATAATAGTTCACTTTTGTATCTTTTATATAAAAAATAGTGGTAACTTCGCAGTAACTTACATTAGTAACATCAAAGTAACATATGAAACTGCAGTTTCATATGATATTAAAATAAAGATCTCTCTATGAAAAAGAATGAATTAATGCAATACAGCTGCCCTCTGGGTAAGGCAATGGCCGCTTTGGGAAGCAAATGGAAACCTATTATAGTTCTTGTTATCAAGGACAGGAAGTTACGTTTCGGGGAACTGGCAGTACGTATTAATGTTATTTCCAGAAAGGTCTTGACCGATCAGCTGAGGGAGATGGAAACTGATGGATTGGTAATCCGTGAAGAGTTTAAAGAACTTCCTCCAAGAGTGGAATATTCTCTTACAGAAAAGGGATTGGCTTTGCTCCCTATTTTATATTTACTTGAGGAGTGGGAAGCAAAATATCAGGTGAAAGGACAGCATGAAGATAAAGATTGTGCTTTTCTGAATGAAGATGTAAAAAATAAAAAGGCTGTCAATGTGTGATAGCCTTTTATCTTGGATAGCACTTTCAAAAAGGTAAGTATATCACCAAAATGTAAGTATATAGTTTCAAAACCATTTCTGATGCAAATTTGCAGAAAAAATTGCATTATGAATTACAAAGAAATTGCAAAAGAAACCATTGGAAATCTCTACAGAGCCCATAACAGCATTAGAAAATCCGGTATTGATGAAAAACTGATTGCCTTAGTGGAGCTTCGGGTATCTCAGATCAATGGCTGTGCCTATTGCTGCAGTTATCATGCTAAAGAGCTCTCTGATTTTGGCTTTGAACAAGATGTCATCAACAGACTTTCGGGCTGGAAACACACCAATGTCTTTAATGACCAACAAAAGCTTGTTTTAGAATGGGCAGAAGCTCTCACTTATGGTAAAGATGGCTGGCTGGAAATTAAAACAAAACTTGCAAAGCAATTCACAGAACGGGAGATTGTGGAGCTTACGGCAAGTATAACGCTGATGAATACTTTGAATACACTAAGAATTGCTTTGGCGGAAGAAGATTAGCAAACAAAAACCGCTCCCCAAAGGAAGCGGTTTTAAATTTATCTAAAATCCCGATTAGAATATCGCTGGATATTTCTGAGGATTTGTTTCATTAAACATTGCGTAGATTTTTTCTACCATATCGTCTGCAGACGGCTTACTGAAATAATCACCATCACTTGCATAAGCAGGTCTGTGATCATTAGCAGAAATCGTCAACGGATCTGAATCAAGATATCTGAATGCCTTTTGCTTTTCAAGAATCTGTTGCAGGATAAATCCTGTAGTTCCCCCTTGTACATCTTCGTCAATCACGACTAATCTGTTGGTTTTCTTAACACTTTCAGCAATTTCGTGAGATAAATCGAAAGGGATTAACGACTGGATATCAATTACTTCAGCAGAAATTCCTAATTTTTCCAATTCATTAGCTGCTTCCGTTACAATCCTCCATGTAGATCCATAAGTGACCAAAGTAACATCTTTTCCTTCTTTTGTTACTTCAATTTTCCCTACAGGAACAGTGAATTCGCCTAAGTTATCCGGTTGCTTTTCTTTCAATCTGTATCCGTTCAGACATTCTACGATGATCGCAGGTTCGTCAGCCTGAAGCATTGTGTTGTAGAATCCTGCTGCTTTCGTAAGGTTTCTAGGAACCAATACCAAAATACCTTTTGAAAGGTTCAGTATACCAGCCATTGGAGAACCTGAATGCCAGATTCCTTCTAATCTGTGCCCTCTCGTTCTGATAATCAACGGAGCTTTCTGGCCACCTTTGGTTCTGTAATGCACGGTTGCCAGGTCATCACTCATTCCCTGTAAACAGTAAAGAACATAGTCTAAGTATTGGATTTCAGCGATTGGTCTTAAACCTCTCATCGCCATCCCAATTCCCTGTCCAAGAATTGTTGCTTCACGGATTCCTGTATCAGCGATACGTAGAGCACCGTATTTTTCCTGCATTCCTTCCAACCCCTGGTTGACGTCACCAATGTTTCCGGTATCTTCTCCAAAGATTAAAGTTTCAGGATATTTTTCAAAAATTTTGTCAAAATTGTTTCTGATCACCACTCTTCCGTCTACATCCTCAGAGCTGTCAGAATATACAGGCTTGATTTCCTGTACGTTTTCAGCCTTCCATTCAGACTGAGAATATAAGTGAGAAGAATAGTTGTCTTTTTCAACAGCAGATACTTCATTGTATTTCTGCATCAGCTGATTTCTTTCCGCAGAATTTGTTCCTCTTGTCGCCAGTAAAGTCTGTCTTACCAAATGGAAAATATCTTTCTTAGCTTTTGAAACTAATTTGTTGAAATGAGCAATATAAGTTTCCACTTCAGCATTTTGTCCTTTAAGATTTTCTACTAAAGGTAAAATAGACTGAATAAGTTCTGAAATAGCTTTCTGATAGTTTTCCCAAGCTACTTTTTGTCCTGTTTTTGCTGCTTTTTTCGCTTCTTCATCTATCGCCTCCAATTCTTCAGCAGTAGCAATTACTTCTTCTTTTCCATCAATTTCGATAGAATAGTTCAGAATCCACTCTTTGAATTTTGCCAGTCCGTCATACTCTGCTTCCCAAGCCAGACGTTCTTCGTTTTTATATCTTTCATGAGATCCTGATGTAGAGTGTCCCTGAGGCTGAGTAACGTCTACCACGTGCACTACCACCGGTACACTTTCTGTTCTTGCAAAATGTTCTGCCTTAGCATAGGCATCTAATAATGCAGGATAATCCCAAGCTCTTACCTGGATAATCTCACATCCCTGGTTTTCTCCTTCTTTTCTCTGGAAACCACTTAGCATTTCACTGATATCAGCTTTTGCTCTCTGATTTTTCGTAGGAACTGAAATTCCATATCCGTCATCCCAGATAGAAACGATCATAGGAACCTGAAGAGCACATGCTGCATTCAGAGTTTCCCAGAAGTGTCCTTCTGCTGTAGAAGCATCCCCAATAGTACCGAAAGCAATTTCGTTACCTTCTCTTGAGAATTTTTCTGAACCATCAAATTTTACGCTTTTATAGATCGTTGAAGCCTGAGCCAATCCCAATAATCTTGGCATTTGTCCGGCTGTAGGAGAAATATCGGAAGAAATATTTTTCTGAGCTGTCAAATCTTTCCAGCTTCCGTCTTCATTTAAACTTCTTGTTGCGAAATGCCCGTTCATTTGTCTTCCTGCTGAAGCAGGCTCTCTTTCCACACTGGTATCTGCATACATCTGTGCAAAGAAACTTTCTACTGTTAAGGCATCTATTGCCAATGCAAAAGTCTGATCCCTGTAATATCCTGAACGGAAGTCTCCATTTCTGAAAACTTTCGCCATTGCAAGCTGAGGAAGTTCTTTTCCATCCCCAAAAATTCCAAATTTAGCTTTTCCAGTGAGTACTTCTCTCCTTCCGAGATAAGACATTTCACGAGAGATCCTTCCTAACCTGTAGTCTCCAAGTATTTGATTTTTAAAATCTTGAAAGGATATTTGCTGTGTTTCAATATAGGTTGTTTGCATAGCTAAGTAAAAAAGTTTTTTAATCTTCAAGTATTTTGCTAATATACACTTTTTAAATTAATTTTAATTTTTAATAATCTTTTTTAAAAATTTGATAATAAAAAAAATTGTGCTTTATTTTGAAAAAAATTGTAAAAGATGGAAAAAAAATCACCCCATATCTTGAATGCGTCCAGCAATCTTTTAGGATTTTCATTAATCATTATTACGTCACTGAAAATCTCTAAGATCAGTCAGAATACGTATTTGGACGAATTTGCGGGATTTGCCTGTATTCTTTTTGCCTGTAGCTGTTTCTTTTCATTTCTGGCGATCAGAACTCGTAATAGAAAGCGGGAATCTACGTTTGAGAACATTGCGGATTATTTATTTTTAATCGCTTTATTTTGTATAGTTCTAGCCGTTATTATTGTAACTCTGAAAATTATTTAATTTAAAAATTTCGCTCAATACCGTAATTTAGAGTAATACATAAGGGCAATCATATAAAAATTTGAGAATTCAATAAAAAGCTCTTTCTCATTTTTTACACTGAATCCATATCAGATTCTGAATATAAAAGAGAAAGTGTTCTGTATACATTTCCAGTTTCCTGAAAACATATACAAAACACTTTAGTTTTAATTATAATAAAAGATAGATTTATATCTTCTGAACAGTTACATTGGTGACATTACCACTTCCAGTAGATCCTGTTTCTGTTGAAATGATCGTAGCATTTTGATTCGGAGCTGCTGTAAAACGAATCTGGTATCCGGCTGTGGGAGCTACCACTACAGTCGTATAATTCATCAGCTCACCTACAGTTCCTGAAGCAGCAACTGCATTATAATGGCTTCCTCTTCCCAGGTAATTAGCATCCGGTACAGGTCTGATACCAATAAGCAACTGAGTATCTGCAGGCATATTGGTAAAACTTGCCTGTAACGTTACCAGATAATTTCCAGGCTGGTTAAAAGTCATCACTCCAGTTCCGGTATTATAGGAATAGAAAGGAGAAGTTGCTATTGGTGCAGCGAATAATAAAGTCGTGATCGTAGAAGAACTGATGTTCTGATTCGCTGCTAAACGCGCATGAAACAGTGAATAAGCAGTAAAGTCTATAGTCTTCAGTACTCCGGTAGCATCAGCTACAACCACCCTGTCAGTTCCTCCGACCCCGATATTTGAATTAATATTACGAATACGGGCATTTCCGGACGCTACATCTAATTTTTCAGTGGGTGAAACTGTTCCAATCCCTACTTTTGCACCTGACGTTACACTGAAATCATTATCCTGTTGAGCCACAGAAGGAATTCCTGTTGCAGGATTGTCTTTAGAGCCGTCAATATGAAAAGTTGTTTGGGGATTTTGAGTACCTATTCCCACTTGTGCGTACGTGATAAAGCTTGAGCTGATAGCACACGCTATCATCATTGTCTGAATTTTTCTCATTATTTGTTGTTTTTTCTTACGACAAATTAACAAAAATTATATGAAACATCAATGAATTGTTAACAAGCACTTTATGTGAATTATGCAAAATGCTAGTTTACAGCAATTTAATACCATAAAAATACACAGATAATCACAACTAATTGAATTATTGAAAGATAGCTCTATTTATTTCAATAAAATTTACGTACCATACGGGAATAAAAGAAAATAAATGAATAAAAAAATCAGAACGGATAAAATATTAATGTCAGAATTTTCGCTCAATAACATAATCAAGCATAATATGCAACGATTTCCTTGCTTCAGAATCCGGAAATTCATTCAGGATATCTTTTGCTTTCTGCTGAAATTCTTTCATCACTGTAATGGCATAATCCAATCCACCTGAACTTTTAACAAATTCTATAAGCTCCTTTACACGTTTGGGATTGTTATTATATCGTTTTATGGTATCGAAATAATACTTTCTATCTTTTTCAGGCGCTATTTTCAAGGTATGAATCAAAGGCAGGGTCATTTTCTGTTCTTTAATATCAATTCCTACAGGCTTACCGATGACGTTTGAACTTAAATAATCGAAAAGATCATCTTTGATCTGAAATGCCATTCCGGTAAAAGTACCGAAATCCATCATCTTCTTGGCAAGAGCTTCGTTTGCATTATTGGAAAGAACTCCTATTTCACAGCATGCAGCAATCAGAGTTGCTGTTTTCTGCCGGATAATTTCATAATAAACCTCTTCTGTGATATCCAGTTTTCTTGCTTTTTCCAGTTGCAGAAGTTCTCCTTCAGACATTTCACGGATGGTTCTGGAAATAACCCCAAGCAGATCATAATCTTTGTGATCTGTAGATAGTAAAACTGATTTTGATAAAAGGTAATCCCCCACCAAAACCGCAATTTTATTTTTCCACAATGCATTGATTGAAAAGAAATTACGACGTTTAAAACTTTCATCCACCACATCATCATGTACCAGAGTAGCGGTGTGAATCAGTTCGATCATAGAAGCACCGCGGTACGTTTTTTCCGTCACCTCACCCACCAGTTTGGCACAAAGAAAGACAAACATAGGACGCATCTGCTTTCCTTTGGTGGTAACAATAAAACGGGTTACTTTATCCAATAAAGCTACTTTACTCTGCATTGACTCATAAAACTTCTGTTCAAAAAGTTTCATTTCATCATTGATCGGTCGTTTAATCTCTTCTACAATGTTTGCCACAATCTGCGATACTGGGTGAATAATTATTAATTCTCACAAAGATAATTTTTTTCGCTCAATTTTAAGACAAATTAATCTTTGAGTTGTTCTTTCGGGATAAAATAAAATGAAGGTTTTGTAGTTCCCAACGGAGATCTGAACTTTTCCCCTGAAATATAAATTCCCGTTTCATCTGCACTTATTCCCTCAATCTGTGCTAATGAAAGCGCAGTCCCGAGGTAATAGTGCTTTGGTTTTTCTTTAAAAAATATTCCGGGTTCTGTTTCTGTAAAAATATCTAAAAAGACTTCTGTTTTCTTTGTATATCCTATCAAATAAAGCTTTTTATCAAAATAAGAGGCATCTGTAACTACAAAACCTGTTTTATAGGTTTCTATTTTTTTTGCTTTTTGCAGTTCTGAGAGTTCAGGATCTACAATATAGTGCGAGGTTGCTTTTGAAGTCCATCCTTTGGTAAATAGGTGCAATTTTCCATTCAGATAAATCATAGCTTCTGCATCGAAATCGTTCTTTGTGTTTTTAGCAATAAATTCGGTCTGTTCAGGATAATAAAACAAAATTTTCGTTCCATCTAAGGCCCTTTCCGAACCTGGAATTTTAATGGCATTAGACTCATCGAGACGTTCGTATGGAACTTTGTAAATCGTCAGATCCTTTCTTGTTCCGGTATTGTTTCCGAAATCCCCGATATAAAAATTTTCTCCGTCATTGGCTAACGCTTCCCAATCTGTATTGATTAAGTTGGTTTTCAGTATCCTGATAATTTCGCCACTTTTTTTATCCAATTCAAAAAGTTCGGCAGGATTTCCACTGTCATTGAATGTATACAATCTTCCGTTTAAAATATTCAGTCCTGAAGTTTCCTGAATTTTATCATCCAGGTAGTTTATTCTGTATTTTTTTATTTTCAGAAAATTAGTCCGCTGGGAAAATGCAGATTGGCCAACGAAAAGAGCAACAATCAGAAGGAGTTTTTTCATAAGACAAAAATAAGGTTTTATTGTGAGTTAGAGAGTTGGAGGGTTTGCATGTGATGCGAGATACGGGTATCGGGATGTGGGATGCGGGTTTGAGAGGAGAGTGTGGATTCCTGCGGAATATAAATACTGTATAGCCTTTGAAAAATGTCAATTCTAAAAATAGAAAAACGGACTAAAATAGCCCGTTTTTCACTTAGATTTCTATTGATTTTAAATCAAAAGTTAAGCAGTTTTCTGCTCTTTCTGATTTTGCTGTTGTTCTTTCTTTTGTGCCTGTCTTGCAAAATACTCTTTCTGGTACTGCCTTACGGTTTTTCCTGTTCCGTCATGTCTCCATCCCGGAGAATTAAAGATATAATTGATTCTATCTGTAAATTTTAGTCCTGGCTGCTTAAGATCTTTCCAGATTTTTCTCCATTCATAAAATAATACCGTATCCGGTCTGTTATCCGGCATTTTTGGATAGATTCCATATTTCACGGGTACATTCGGATCTTCTTTTTGGAAGGTTCCAAATATTTTATCCCAGATAATGAGACACATTCCCATATTTTTATCCAGGTATTTTACGTTACAAGCATGGTGTACACGGTGATGAGAAGGCGTTACCAGAATATATTCCAGAAATCCCATACTCTTCACAGTCTGCGTATGCACCCATGTCCCATACACTTGTCCGATGGCGTATGCCACCATGATGTGCCAGGGATTGAATCCTAAAAATGCAAGCGGTGAAAAATACAAATATCTGTAAAGCGGCTGTAATACAGGGCTTCTGAATCCTGTTGTCAGATTAAAATATTCTGAACTGTGATGCGTAATATGTACTGCCCAGAATGCTCTGGAACGGTGGTCCACATAATGCAGCACATAATAGGCAAAGTCTGTGATGATAAAACATGCCAGCAAGTACCATACGCTAAGGTCCCAAGAGAAAAGCCTGTGATGGTAAAAGAAGAACATTACGCCCATGGCAAATGCCTTCATGATAAGGTCAAGACCAAAGTTCATCAATGCAAGATAAACATTGGTGGCAAGATCTTTTCCACTATATAACTTAGCTTCTGAAACGTGGCTGTAAATCATTTCAGCTAAAATAACAGTGGCATGCAATGGGATTGCCCATGCATACACATTTTCCAGCCCGTCCTCGCTCATAAGAAAATCCATCATCACAAAATAATTTGTGCAAAGGTAGGGTTTTAAGCTATTTTTTAAGAAAGTTTTAGGCTTTTTTTAAGGAAATTTTAATCTGTTGTTTTGTTGGCTAACTGTCCGCAAGCGGCATCAATATCACCTCCACGGCTTCTTCTGACCATTACAGTAATCCCTGCATTTTCAAGCTGACGGATATAATTTTCTTCTGCCTGTTTGTTGCACTGGTCATATTTTCCGTCCCCGATCGGATTGTATTGAATCAGGTTTACTTTTGAAGGAACCTGTTTGCAGTATTTGATTAAAGCTTTAATATCCTCATCGCCGTCATTGATTCCTTTCCATACACAGTATTCAAATGTAATAACAGAACCGGTCTTCTGATACCAGTACTGAAGAGCCTCCATAATATCCGTTAACGGGAATTTATCAGAGAAAGGCATGATCTCATTACGCTTGGATTCGATAGCAGAGTGAAGGGATAAAGCCAGCTTCACACGCAGTTCGTCATCTGCAAGCATTTTGATCATCTTAGGAATACCGGATGTAGAAACGGTAATTCTTCTTGGAGACATTCCCAAACCTTCCGGCTGGGTAATTTTTTTGATGGCTTCCACTACGTTTTTGTAATTCATCATCGGCTCTCCCATTCCCATAAATACGATATTGGAAAGCGGTCTGTCGAAATACATTCTACTCTGGCTGTCAATCAGAGCTACCTGATCTACAATTTCAGCAACTTCAAGGTTTCTCATCCTTTTCAGCCTTGCCGTAGCACAGAATTCGCAGTTTAATGAGCATCCTACCTGTGAAGATACACAGGCTGTAGTTCTTGTTTCTGTAGGAATAAGAACAGATTCCACCATCAGCCCGTCGTGAAGTTTCACTCCGTTTTTGATGGTTCCGTCAGAGCTTTTCTGAAGAAGGTCTACGGAAACAGGATTAATGGTATATTCTTCCGAAATTCTCTCACGAAGTGATTTTGAAAGATTCGTCATTTCGTCAATCGAATGGAGGTTTTTACTCCATAGCCAGTCATAGACCTGTTTCGCACGAAACGGCTTTTCTCCTAAAGATACAAAGTAGTCTTTAAGTTGGTCTAATGATAATGTACGGATATCTTTCATAATATTAAAGAGCCAAGTTAAAAGTAAAAGGTTTAAAGTTTAGTATTGTTAACTATTGCAGCCAAAATGTTTTTCAATTCGTTACTTTCATTCAATAAAGCTTTAAATTCCTCAGAATCATAACCATCTAATTCTTCTAAAACTCTAAGCCAAAAATGACTTTCTCTGGCTTCTCTCAAAGCAATTTTTACTTTATTTTTAAAATCTGCCTTAGAAGATCCTGCCTGGGATTCTTCATAATTAGCGCCTATTGAAGTAGCTGATTTTCCGAGCTGAAATCGTATTAATTTACTTTCAGAATCATTGGGAAGTGTTCTTAAAAACTTAAGACAATCAACTCCAAATGTAAAAGTTCTTATAAGTAAATCATTTTGTCTCATCTCTACTTCTATTACCTTTAACTTGGCTCTTTTTACTTTTTTTTATAGAATTAACATTGCGTCACCATAAGAATAGAATTTATACTTTTCTTTTACGGCTTCTTCATAAGCGTGCATTACGAAATCTCTTCCGGCAAATGCAGCAATCATCATGATCAGAGTAGACTTCGGTGTGTGGAAGTTCGTGATCATTGAGTTCGCTACACCAAAATCGTGAGGAGGATAAATGAATTTGTTTGTCCATCCGTTGAAAGCAGAGATTTTTTTGTTTGAAGAAACAGAAGTTTCCAGTGCTCTCATGGTAGTAGTACCTACTGCACATACTCTTCTGTGAGATTCAACTGCTTTATTAATGATGGCAGCGTTTTTCTCATCGATGATAATCTCTTCAGATTCCATTTTGTGCTTGGAAAGATCTTCTACCTCAATCGGGTTGAATGTTCCCAATCCTACGTGAAGGGTAACTTCAGCAAAATTGATTCCTTTGATCTCCAATCTCTTCATCAAATGCTTGGAGAAGTGAAGACCTGCTGTAGGGGCAGCCACTGCTCCTTCTACTTTTGCATAGATTGTCTGATATCTTTCTGCATCTTCCGGCTCTACTGCTCTTTTGATATATTTTGGAAGCGGAGTTTCTCCCAATTCTTTTAATTTCGTTCTGAATTCGTCGTAAGAACCGTCGAATAAGAATCTTAATGTTCTTCCTCTTGAAGTTGTGTTATCAATAACCTCAGCTACCAAAGACTCATCTTCTGTGAAGAATAATTTGTTACCAATTCTGATTTTTCTTGCAGGGTCTACCAAAACGTCCCAAACTCTGGTTTCTTTATCAAGCTCTCTTAATAAGAAAACCTCAATTTTAGCACCTGTTTTTTCTTTATTTCCGTAAAGACGTGCAGGGAAAACTTTTGTATTGTTGAAGATGAACAAATCTTCTTCATCAAAATAATCCACAACATCCTTGAATAATTTGTGCTCGATAGTCTGTGTTTTTCTATCAAGTACCATTAATCTCGCTTCGTCTCTGTGCTCTGATGGGTGTTCTGCTAATAATTCCGCAGGAAGATCAAAATTAAAATCTGATGTTTTCATTTTTTAAATTACGGTTTAAAAATTACTGAAATTACAAGGTGTAATTTTCGGAGTGCAAATATACGACATTGAACACCCCTTTGTCAAGTATTATTTACAATCAAATATAAAACCGTGATTTTACGGGGATTTCCAAGGCATAAAAAGAGTATTTTTGGAAAAATTAAAATTCAACATGGAATCTGTAAGTAAAATATACTTCATTGATAATCCGTATCCTAATGGCCACAAAATTGAAACCTTTAGCTGGAGCGGGCGGATTGATGAATATGGATTTATCTGGTTTGATTTTCATTTAAAAACTGAAAATTATTACGCCAATGACGATGAAAACGGGGAAGAAGACGACGAAGATCTGTCCGACTGGGACTCCAAAATCGTATGGAGAAACTATCATGCCTGTACACTCTCGTCCAACTATTGGAGTGAACAGAGAGGAATCAGAATTAATAACCTTGATGAAAAATTAGATTTCGATGCTGTTGTTCAAAATGATCTTTTCAGTAATGATCTTCCGTCTGAACAACATTCTGATGATGATGATCTTGCTTTCAACATCTACCTGCTGGGACATGATAGCTGTGCAGGACATCAGATCCGGTTTTCAAAAACAGAGAATAACCGATATGATATTACATGGACGGGCAAAATAGCACTGACCTACGCAGGCGATTATGAGTTTTCACATGATTTCAAAGCAGAAATTTTCAATACTGAATTTGAAGGTTTTCATTATCCTAAAACATGGTCATTAGAAAAAGCAACTGAAATGTTCAAAACCAGACTTGCCAATTTTGAAGCGTATGAATTTGTAGATCTGAATCCTAAAAGTAACAAAAGGGATTATAAACTCGACAAACTAAAGTAATAACACTATAAAAACAGCCAATTAAAAAATATCATTATGAGTAAATATTCAATTGAAGCATTTATCAACGAAACGAAAGAAAATCCGCAGCAAAGAGATTATTTTGAACTGGAAACGAAACATCTTCTGGAAATCAACCTTAACAATCAGGCAGTATGGACGAAAAGAGGAAGCATGGTAAGCTATGTGGGAAATATCAATTTTGAAAGACAGGGAATGCTGTCCGGAGGAATTGGAAATCTTTTAAAGAAAGCTATCAGCGGTGAAGGAGCCAGGCTGATGAAAGCAGAAGGAACCGGAAAACTATATGTTGCAGATTCCGGGAAGAAAGTCCGTATTCTATATCTGAATAATGAATCTGTTTGTGTAAACGGAAATGATATCCTTGCCCACGAACAAAGCGTCAAAAGCGATATCACCATGCTGAAAAGTATTGCAGGAATGATGTCCGGAGGACTTTTTCAGGCAAAACTTTCAGGAACGGGACATATTGCCATTACAACTCACGGAGATCCTCTTACATTGTTGGTTACTCCAGATACTCCTGTGTTTACAGATCCGAATGCTACTGTGGCATGGTCCGGAAACCTAAGCCCGGAACTGAAAACGAATGTTTCTTTCAAAAGTCTTATCGGCAGAGGAAGCGGCGAAGAGTTTCAGATGAAATTTTCAGGACATGGATGGGTACTGATTCAGCCTTATGAGGAGGTATACTATATGGAAAAATAAGACCAACAAAACTTAGAAGTGATTTAGAATTTTCGTAATAATTAAGATTTGCAGCCCATGAATACCCTTATAAAGCTATTTTTTGTGGTCATCATACTACCTAGCCTAATGATTGCCCAGACTTCAAAGAAAAATTACGAATATTCTATAGATCTTCTTCATATGTCCAATGATGAAGTCCGGGTATCTTTTTCGCCTCCAAAGAATAATCTTAAACAGGGCAAATTTATCATTCCCAAACTGATACCCGGGTTTTATCAGGCTATGAATTTCGGACAATATGTTTCTGATTTCACCGCCACCGATAAAAACGGTAAAAAAGTAGTAACCGAACGTCTGGATAAAAACAGCTGGATGGTACATGATCTCAATCGTGTAAATAAAATATCTTATCAGGTAGCTGACGGGTGGGACTCTCTGGAAAAAGAATCTAACGAAGCCAGATCTGCCGGCAGCATGTTTATAAAAGACAGTGTTTTTGTCATCAATTATAATTCTTTAGTGGGATATTTTGAAGAACTAAAAGATATTCCTTATAAGATTACCATTACAAAGAATAAGGATTTCTACGCATCTTCTGCTTTAAATTATCAACAGAAAAATAAGAATACGGATATGGTTTGGGCAAAGGATTACCGTGAACTGGTAGATTCTCCCGTTTTATATTCCGTTCCTGATACCACCTGGCTGAAAATAGGTCATACCAAAGTACTTGTCTCATTCTACAATAAAAAGGAAAGACATTACTCCAAAACGATTGCTCACGAAATAAAAAATATTCTGAAAAATCAGCAGGCTTATCTTGGCGGAACATTACCTGTCAACAAATATGCTTTTCTGATTTATTATGAATCTTCCAATGAGAACGGATTTTTAGGGGACGGACTTGAACATTCCCACTCTACGGTCTGCCTGTACCGTTCCGGAAGTATGAAGTTTCTTCCAAATGCTCTGAACAGAGTGGCTTCCCATGAGTTTTTCCATGTTGTTACTCCACTCAACATTCATTCAGGGGAAATTCAGCATTATGATTTCCTGAATCCTGTCATGTCTCAACACCTTTGGTTATATGAAGGGATGACTGAATATGCGACCATTCATATGCCTATCAAACAAAAAATGATCAGTCTGGAAGATTTTGAAAAAAGCCTGGAAGAAAAGATTGAGGGTATGAAAGCATTTGACAACACTCTATCTTTAACGGAAATGAGTAAAAAATCTATGGAAAGACAGGATCAGTATATGAACTTTTATATGAAAGGAGCATTAATCGCATTGTGTCTGGACATAAGACTAAGAGAACTTTCTAACGGGAAAACAGGAACTCAGGATCTGATGCAGATGCTTATGAAAAAATATGGAGCGGGTAAATATTTTAATGATGATGAGCTTTTTAATGAGATTACCAAAATGACCTTTCCGGAAATCCGTACATTTTTCAGAGATTATGTAGAGGGTACTCAACCCATTCCTTTAAAAGAGTATCTGGAAAAAGCAGGATTCAATTATGATGAAGCTACCGGAAAGGTAACTCCTGTTTCCAACCCCGATTCAAAACAAATTGCATTAAGAAAAGCCTGGATCAATCAATAAATTTTTACGCATATAACAAAGTATGTAAAAAAAATATAAATGATCAAAATAGAGAAAAAAGCGAAAATTAATAATCCATACGTCAACAATTCCAAAATCATTCAACTTTAAAATCCAACAAGCTACAAATTCTCACCAACTACTTCTGTTTCTTAATTCTCCTATTATCTATCACTTTATCGGGATTTACAAAAGTTTTAATATATTTAAGAAAAAAAATAGATGAACAATAGTAACTCCCGCAGAAACTTTCTTAAGACCGCAGCTTTAGCAAGCTTTGGGGCATTGGTTTTACCCAATTCTTTATTTGCTTATTCCAATGATTTTAAAACGGATAAAAAAGTCCGCGTCGGTTTTATCGGCGTAGGCCTTCGTGGCCAGGAGCATGTAAAATTACTGGCAAAACGTAATGATGTAGAGATTGTTGCGTTTGCAGATCCGGAGAAAAGAATGCTTGCTGCTTCTCAAAAAATCTTAAAAGACAACAATAAACCGGCTGCTCAGGAGTTTTCCAACGGGGAATATGACTATCGAAATCTTTTAAAATTAAAAACTATAGACGCTGTTGTGATTGCTACTCCATGGGAATGGCATCTTACCCAGGGCGTAGAAGCTATGCGTGCTAAAAAAATTGTGGGCATGGAAGTTTCCGGGGCTATAAAGCTTCAGGACTGCTGGGAATTTGTAAAGGTATATGAGGAAACGAAAGTTCCTATCTTCATGATGGAAAACGTGTGTTACCGCAGAGATATTATGGCCATCCTGAATATGGTCCGTAAAGGAATGTTCGGAGAGCTGGTGCATGGAAGAGGTGGTTATCAGCATGATCTGAGAGGCGTTCTTTTCAATGATGGAGTTAATCCGTACAATTCCGGGGCTGAATTTGGAGAAAAAGGATTCAGTGAAGCAAAATGGAGAACCGAACATTATGTAAAGCGTAATGGAGAGCTTTATCCTACCCATGGATTAGGTCCGGTTGCGATGATGATGGATATCAACAGAGGAAATCGTTTAACGAGGCTTTCTTCATTCTCATCAAAATCTGTAGGCCTTCATAAATATATTGTTGAACATCCAAAAGGAGGAGAAAACCATCCTAGTGCCAAAGTAAAATTCAACCAGGGAGATATTGTAACCACACAGATTGCCTGTGCCAATGGAGAGACTATCCTTCTTACTCATGATACAAGTTTGCAGAGACCATATGATCTTGGCTTCAGAGTTCAGGGAACTGAGGGATTGTGGCAGGATTTCGGATGGGGAGATTTCAACCAGGGACATATCTATTTTGAAAAAACAATGAACCATACCCACCGTTGGGATAATACTGAAAAATGGATGAAAGAATATGATCATCCAATGTGGAAGAAGTTTGAAACTACCGCTGCAGGCGCCGGACATGGCGGGATGGATTTCTTTGTAATGAATACTTTTATTGAATGTATCAAACGAAATATAGAATTCCCGATGGATGTATATGATCTTGCCCTATGGTATTCTATAACCCCATTGAGTGAAGAGTCTATTGCCAAAGGTGGTCAGGTAGTTGATATCCCTGATTTTACCAATGGAAAATGGAAAACCCGTAAACCTGTATTTGGAATGACTGATGAGTTCTAAGAAGACATTACTCATATTGGCAGGCGGGTTAGGCAGTAGGTACAAAGGACTTAAACAAATAGACGGAATACTTGATAACGGTTCCCCGATTCTTGAGTATTCTATCTTTGATGCTTTGGAAGCCGGTTTCCAAAAAGTAGTTATTATTGTCAACAAACTGATTCCTGAAAGTTATATTGAAAGGCTCAACAGCATTTCAAAAGCTAAAAATTTTGAATTGCTTTGGGTATATCAGGAGATAGATACCATTCCTATTTCACTGGAAGGCTTTGATTATCCGGATCGTGAGAAACCATGGGGAACTGCTCATGCTGTACTTTGTGCCAAATATTCAATACAGGAACCTTTTGTGATGATCAATGCAGATGATTTCTACGGAAAAGAAGCCTATCGACTGGCTGCTGATGAAATTAACCATCATTATATTTCAGATACACAATTAGGGATGATTGCTTATCCTGTGGGTACAACATTGAGTGGCAACGGTGCTGTAGCAAGAGGAATATGTACGTTGGATGCTGAAAATTATCTGATTAAAGTAGAGGAACAAACTTCTATTCAAAAGATCAATCATTCAATCATTTATGTTGAAAACGGAGAAAATATAAAATTAGATCCCGAAACATTGGTATCCATGAACTTTTTTATTTTCCATCCTCATATTTTTTGTTATCTGGAAGCCTATTTCTATGATTTCATAGAATCTGATCCACTGCCCAATCAGGAATTTTACATTCCTTCCGCAGTACAAAAAATGATGAACGAAAACAGAGTCAAAGTAAAAGTGAAAACATCTCCATCCCGATGGATGGGAGTTACCTATGCTGACGATAAAAAGGAAATTATAGATTTTCTGACTTCAGAGATTAAAAATAACAGATACCCGGAAGATTTATGGAGCTAAATGATATTATTGCTGCTTTTATAACGACGAATAATTACGAACTCACTTCTATTACTGATGGATTGATCAATACCACTTATCTTTTGGAGAATAAAGATCAGGGAAAAAAGTTTATTCTGCAGAAAATCAACAATCATGTTTTTAAACAGCCGGAAGTGGTCGTTAATAACCATTTAATGATCAATGAAGTGCTCAGGTCAAATAATTATCAATTTGAAATTATAGAACCTATTCCTTCTCTTGCCGGTAAAATTCTGGTAAAAGATAAAAATGGTCAGCCATGGCGTATGTTAAGTTTTGTAGAAAACAGCACTACATTCCTTACTGCTCCCTCCTTACAGACGGCTTTTGATGCGGCTAAAACCTTCAGTTATTTTCTCAATACGGTAAATACTGAACAATTACCTGCCATTGAAGATTCTCTTCCCAATTTCCTCAATTTTGAGAAGAGGGTTGCAGATTATAAAGACTCTTTAAAAAATGCAGAGCCTTATTTTATAGAAAATGCTAAGACTGAAATAGAAATCACCAACCAGCTTTTGTCCTTACCTGACCGATGGATTGAAATGGAGAAAAACAACCAGATCCCTAAAAGGATTATTCATGCCGATGTAAAAATCAGTAATATTCTCTTTGATCAGAACCGTAATCCATTAGCTGTGATTGATCTTGATACCATGATGATTTCTACTATTTTGTATGATTTTGGAACCATGATTCAGTCTTACACCAATACAACACAGGAAGATGACGGGACAGCCCAAAACAATTTCAACCCTGAAATGTATAAGGTAGTAAAAGAGGGATTCTTATTTCATTTAAAGGAAAAGCTGACGCCTGAAGAATATGAGAATCTTGATTATGCAGCACAAGTCGCTATTTATATTCAGGAACTTCGCTTTTTAACAGATTACCTTAACGGAAGTACCTACTATTCTATCATGCATCCTGAACATAATCTGGACAGGACAAAAAACCAGCTGGAACTGTTGAAGGGATTGAGAGAATATCTGGAAGCTAATGGGTTTCAGAGTGGGAAAGTTTGAGGGTTAGTTTTGTAAGACCATAGATTTCTAAAAAATGACAAAGGGTGCATATAAATAAAGCGCTCTGTTTGTCATTTCTCAGAAATCTAGCTTTATCTTCTCACTCTCAAACCCTGTCATTCCAAAACTCTCAAATTCTCCCACACTCAAACCAAAAAATCCAGTATTTTCCTCCACTCTTCCAGCTTTTTTTCAAAGGAAACGGTATGAAGCGGACTTGTAGAAGGCAATAAAAAAACGGGAAGTTTATAATTTTTCCCCAACAACTTTTGTAAGTTTTTGTAAGACTTTCCGCCATTGCAAAAAATAGCTTTTACATTCGGATGTTTTTCCAACAGTTCAGCAATCTGATTGGCTTCTTCATTCCTGATTTCAGAATCCAGGCTTCCTTTTCTCTCGCAGGAATCAATGACATCCCACAGGGCAATATGATGTTTCTTTATCGTTTCAATTCTTTGTTTGTAATCATCAGTAAATTCTTCCTTCAGTAATTCAAAAATGATTTTCCAGAATTTATTTTGCGGATGGGCATAATACTGCTGTTTTTCCAGTGATTTCACTCCGGGAATTGATCCTAAAATCAGAATTTCAGACTGAGCATCAATAATGGGTGGAAATGAAGAAATACGGCTTTGCATATTCAAATATAAAGATTTAATTTATTTTTAATTAGGCTGGAAGCCGGGAGCCTGAAGAAAGAAGTTATTGAGGTTTTGGCTAAAGTCATTGTTTTTTTAATTAAAAAAAACGGGCTAAAGCCCGTTTCTATTGATATTTTATATTGTTTGTCTACAAAGTTTCCTTCAGCCAGTCGAAGAATTCTCTCTGCCATACCAATCCGTTTTGTGGATGAAGTACCCAGTGGTTTTCGTTCGGGAAGTACACCAGTTTAGATTTTAATCCTCTTAATTTTGCAGCCTGGAAAGCTTCCTGACCCTGCTCGTAGGGAACACGGAAATCAATTCCTCCCTGAACAATCATAATCGGCTTGTTCCACTTTTCTACGAAGTTGCTTGGATTGAATTCTGTGTATGCTTTTGGAAGTGGTTTTTCCCATGGAGAACCAAGATCCCAATTTGCAAACCACAATTCTTCCGTAGTCAGATACCATGATTTCATATCAAATAAACCATCATGAGCGATGAAAGTTTTGAATCTGTTCTCATGAATTCCTGCCAGCATAAATACACTGTATCCTCCGTAGCTTGCTCCTACTGCTGCTACTCTGTCACCATCTACGTAAGATAAAGTTTTCGCAAAGTCTGTTGCCGCCAGATAATCTCTCATTGGCTGTCCGCCCCAGTCTTTGGAAATTTCTTCGTTCCATTTTGTTCCCCAGCCTGGCATTCCTCTTCTGTTTGGAGCTACTACGATATAATCGTTAGCTGTCATAAGAGCAAAGTTCCATCTTACACTGAAATATTGAGTAAGTGCAGACTGTGGTCCACCCTGGCAGTATACCAAAGTAGGATATTTTTTGTTCGGGTCAAAGTTCGGTGGATAGTGGAACCAAACTCCCATTTCTTTACCGTCTGAAGTTTTCACCATTTTAAGTTCAGATTTCCCCTGAGCCAGCTTAGCATAAGTTTCCTTGTTGGCTTCAGTAACCTGCTTCATTTCTCCATTTTTAACGTTTACAGAGAATAATTCTGTGGCATGGTTTACGTCTGTTCTTCCTACCAGGAGTGAAGTTTTATTATCTGTAAAGATTTCGTTAACGTCAAAATCTCCTTTGGTGATCTGCTGTACTTTTGCTGATTTTGAATCCAGCGAGAAAAGCTGTTTTGTACCTCTGAATGCCGCTGTGAAGTAGATTGTTTTTGAATCTGCTCCCCAAAGCACATCTCCTGAAACACTTTCGTCCCAACCTGAAGTAAGGTTAGTCGTCTTCCCTGACTTCCAGTCTAAGATTTTCACATCATTTTTATCTGCTTCATATCCGTCTCTGGCCATACTCTGCCAGATTAAAGATTTTCCGTCCGGGCTGAATTTTGGGTTTACATCATATCCTTTGTTGGATTCTGTAAGGTTTTTGGTAGTACCTGATGCCAGATCATAAGCAAAGATATCGGTATTGGTACTTGTAGCATATTCTTTACCACTTTTAGGTTTGGTAACATATAAAAGCTGGGCAGAATCCGGGCTCCAGATAAAATCTTCAGCACCACCGAAAGGTCTTTGAGGAGAATCCCATGTTTTTCCTTCCAAAAGGTCTTTCGCTCCTTCTACTTTATCGGCTGTATTCACTACAAATACATGGTTATATTTTCCTTCATTGAAATAATCCCAGTGTCTGTGGTTCAGATCCGTGTATACCTGCGCCGTTGTTTTAGGAGTATCGCTGAATTTATCTTTCCCCATTACTTTCTCTACCAATACCTGCTTGCTGAAAGCAATTTTCTTTCCGTCAGGAGAAATTACGATATTATCTGCTTCACCAATGGTATAAAATTCTGTCCAGGTTTTTCCGGCATCTTTGGAAAGATAAATTTTATCTCCTTCCTGAGCATAGATTCCGTTTTTATCCCACTGAATAAGTGCTTTTTTACCGAAATCAATTTTGGAAGACTGATGATTAAGAACATTCAGAAAATAGTTCTCGTTTTTCGTTTTCTCTGTTTTCAGGTCTACCTGTCCTACTTTATAGATAAGGGAACCCTGATCCGGTGAAACTGCCTGTACTCCAACTTTTTTCAAAGTCCAAAGGATTTCAGGCGTCATTACTTGTTGTGCATTCATTAAAAGCGGAGCTGCCAAAGCCAGCAGACTGTACTTAAGTTTCATATGTTGATATTCATTTTTTTTAACGGATTTATGAAATTGCAGTGATTTCATTCATCCTTTTATTAAATTCAAAGATTGCCAAAGTTAATATTTAAAATAAAAACGGACGAAAGAATTAACATTAAAATTCTTTTTTCACAGATGAGCTCTTTTCGGGGAAAACACCTACTTTTTAAATATGGGGATTTTCTCTGTTACTCTGCCTGTCTGAAATAGTGAAATTTACAATATCAGACGTCCGATATAACCAATAACAATCTAATTAAAATTTTACATTATGAGTACACCAGACACAGGCGATTTTAAAGCAACGCGTGTAGACGCAGGCGCACCCAATCTTTGGCACGTCCATGAAGGCCATTTCAAGTATGGATCTATAAAGGAAACGAGAGTCAATTTTGCAGGAAGGACTCTTGAACAGATCATGGCAAATATTGCAGAAAACGAACCGATTAATGCCCCTTACATGAAGAAAGATAACCAGAAACTGACTTACGAAGACTGTATTAAGTGGATTAAAAAGAACTGTTAAAAAAAGAATAGGCTGTCCTTTTGGACAGCCTATTGTATGTAATCGTTATTGGTATTCTATTCTCCATCTGAGAACATTGAATTCGCCAGAGAAGTTACAATTGATAATAATATACTGAAGATAAATGCCCACCAGAAGCCATCTACAACCATACTGTCTATGAAATAGTCTGCAATAAGGACAATTGCGGCATTAATTACCAGCGCAAAGAATCCTAAGGTAAGAATAGTCAGCGGAAGGCCAAACAGACTTAAAATTGGCTTTACAAATATGTTAAGAACCCCAAGCACAATCGCAAAGATGATGGCTGAAGAAAATCCTTCAAACTGTACTCCCGGTAAAATTTTAGTTAAAAGATAAGCAACAATTGCTGTAATAAAAAGTCGGATAATTAAGTTCATTGTGATATTTTTTAATGTTTATGGGGTTTGTTGAGCAAAAGCTATTCCATTTCGGAAAAAAAATGCTTTGAAACCCTTTATTGAAGGAATATCTTGTCTTTTATTTTCTCTTAATTTCTTATTTTATTTTCATCATGGTTACTAATGAGGTGGCTACATGACTTTCAGAATCAGAACCTTCGGTCTGGACATAGATTTCCGTTCTCACCACAACAATTTTCCCTCCCCCTTTGATAACATAGGATTTCGAAATCAAAGCATCACCCATTGCCGGACGAAGGTAGTTCACTTTCAATTCAACGGTCACTACATAACAGTCTTCCGGATAATGGCTCACAGCGGCATATCCTGAAGAAACGTCTACCAGAGAGGCGATCATTGCGCCATTGAACATGCCTGCTTTTCGGGTCATCATTTCCATCTTAGGGATCTTCATCGATATAAAATCAGTTTCTACTTCCAGCAGTTCTGCTTTATAGAATTTCAAGGTTTCCGAGCGGCTGAAGCTGTCTGTAATGAGTTTCTTTTTTTCTGGTGTCATGAATTTTATTTTAAACAAAGGTAAGCGCTATAAAGTTTTTGATCTCAATGATCTTTCAATTTTTCATTAAAAAGCCGCTCCATGAACAGGAAATGGCTTCTTTTCAAGTTTTTAAACCCTTCTTACACAACAAACGATAACTTTTCAGATAAACCTGACGCTTTCAGATGATGATCTTCTCTGATCATATCGGCTTCTTTTTCAACAATCATAATGGTAGGTGCGTTGGTATTTCCGGAAACCACATCCGGCATGATCGATACGTCAGCTATCCTTAATCCTTTTATTCCATATACTCTCAGTCTCGGATCTACTACAGAATGGCTGTCGATTCCCATTTTACAGGTTCCGGTCATATGATGATAGGTGGAACATGATTTTTTGATATGATCTATCACTTCCTCTTTTGTTTTTCCCATTTCACGGCATATTTCAACACATTGATAAAATGCTTCCAGATCGGATTCTTCAGAAAGAATCCTTATCAATCTGAGAGATCTGAACTGGAGCTGGCTATGATTTTATGTAAGCATCATGAGGAGATTAAAAGCGATGTGGATGGCTGGTATGAGAAGTTATTCCGGTAAAACTACCTGTCAAAAAAAGTGTAAGGCCGGATTTCTTCGGAATGAAATTTACGACGTTTAGTTTATTCGTACATAATGTGGTTTCGTAAGAATCTCTGGATAGATAGGTTGGAAAACGCAAAGTCGCCAATTGTCGCCAAACTATTTGTTTTTGAGGCGTTAAGATTTGATCTCCGATAAAATATAATATTGCTTTACATTTACAAAAAAATTTATTTAACTTTCCTATTATTGAATTCAAAAACTCACGTACTCCATTATGCTGAATGATTACAAAAAACACGAATTATTTGGGAAAACCCTGATACAGAAAATTGATATATCGGGATCCTTCAGGTATGATTTTCCGGTTTCGGAGCAAGCCTGCTTTCTGTATGTGCTTAAAGGTGAGTTTCAGTACAAAACAGAGGAACAGGAGTTTGATGTTTCTGCAAATTATTCTCTTTTTCTGAACTGTATCAGCTCCGGAAAACATATTCAGAACTCAGCGTCAGAAGATCATTGTGAGATTGTGATCGTTACGTTCTATCCTGAAATCCTGAAAAAAATCTATGACAGAGAATTGCCTTTATTACTGCAAAAACCTTCCGATATCGTTTCGAATAAATCCAATGAGAAAATAAACAATGACTTTCTGATTCAGAAGTATGTAGAAGGGCTGCTTTTTTATTTTGAAAACCCTTCCCTCGTTAATGAAGATATATTGGTTCTAAAACTCAAGGAAATCATTTTGCTGTTGGCTCAGTCACAGAATGCTAAGGCCGTTCAGCTGATCCTGTCACAGCTTTTCTCTCCCACCACTTATTCTTTTAAGCAAATCATTGAAGCGAATTTATTTTCACAGCTAACAATCGAACAGCTTGCTGAGCAAAGCAATTTAAGTGTATCATCTTTCAAAAGAGAATTTGCAAAACTTTACAATGATACCCCCGCCAATTATATAAGAAACAAAAAACTGGAAAAAGCCGCCGAATTACTTTTAATATCCGATGAACGCATTACCGATATCGCGTTCGAATGCGGATTCAACGATCTGGCCACTTTTACCAAAAACTTCAGCGATAAATTTCATATAACGCCATCCAATTACCGCCAGGAACGGAAAGGATGATAATCGTACCTTTTTAAAGATTATAAATGTATTTCCTGTTTTGATAAGGAGTTCTTTTCTGAACCAAAATCCCAAATTCTTGAACTAAATCACAAAATCATTTCTGTATTTCTATCGCAAATTTGTACCGTCAGTTACAGGGAACAATAATATACCTGCAGCTCATAAGTATCAATTTTAAAATATAATCAATATGAATCTATCAGGTTTAGGAATTTTTCACACTATTATTGGCGTAACAGCTCTTGTTGGCGCAGTGATAGGATTTATCAGATATGGTAAAATCAATCTGGCTAAGCCGTCAGGAAAAGTCTATTTTTATACGACGGCCGTCACTTCACTTACAGCATTAGGTATCTCCAAAAACGGAGGTTTTAATGCAGGACATGTGTTCTCATTATTTATCCTTGTTTTGATCACTGTGGCCTATTTTCTTTTTGCCAATAAAAAAGAAAGTAAGAAAGCCAGGTATTTTGAGAATTTCCTGTTGTCATTCAGCTTTTTTCTGTCGCTTGTCCCAACTGTTAATGAGACATTCACACGGGTTCCGATTGGACATCCTTTGGCCAAAGACATCAAAGATCCGATCATTGGGCAGACTCTTCTTGTTATTTTACTGCTTTTTATTGTTGGATCTGTTTTTCAGTTTATCAAACAGAAAAGAGAGAATGTTGAAGTTTCATGATGACACGGTATTTAAGAAACTGTAAAACCACCCCGTCAAAAATTCTTTGAATTTTTGCCACCCCTCCACTGGAGAGGAATTTTTACGTCTTTAGTTGGGGTATTTGTAAATAGGATAACTATTCTAATTCTAAAGATAAGTGTATGGTTGGCTTCCGCTGAATGACAAATACAACGTTTTGCTTATCCGTACACTTTGTCATTCCATAGAATCTATGTATAGATGGGTTGGAAAACGCAAAGGCGCAAGTTTTGCTCCTAAGTTTTATATTGTAAGACGCAAGGATTTTATCTCCGATAAAATGTGATAACATCAAAAGCTGAATCACCTATCTGAGCCAAGTTCATGCAATTATTTTATTATCTTTGAGAGAATGTTTATCTCATTCCATTATGTATAGCGTATACAAAAAACTATTGCGTTTGACTGGCAGTCAAAAGGCCACGGGTTCGAATCCCGTATTCTCCACTTGATAATTCTACTTAGTTTATTTTTTCCAAATGGTAGTTGATAATTTGGACCAAGTATACTATTGATTAGCTCAATTGTACCTGGAAATCATCACTTAAAGTCAAAACACCTTCTGTGATTGCTTCCGGGTGGGTAGAGAAGCCTTTTAATTTTGAAGTTTTTCCTTTTAATACCAAATCTAAAAGTTGTTTATCGGATAGTTTCTTGCCGAAGATTTCGAACGTAATTTTAAAACCGCAGTTTTTGAAATCGGAGCAGCCTACGGCGGTTTTTCCTTTGATCAGATTATGTTCTTTACATTTCGGGCATTTCGTTTCTTCCCAGGACTGAAGTTCTTTTTTCTGCGCAGGTTCTCTTTTTTTCTTCTCCTTGACTTCTTCTTTTTCTTCTTCCTGGAGGGTAATTACTTTTCCTTTTCCGTACACCACTTTTTCAGTGAGTTCTGTCACCATCTGAATCAGTTCTTCTTTGAAAAGATTAGCTTCATACTCTCCTTTTTCAATTTTACGAAGTTTGGATTCCCATTCTCCGGTCAGTTCCGGGCTTTTTAACAGTTCGTCTTCAATGGTATCGATCAGCTGGATTCCGGTTTGGGTAGCGATCAGATTTTTTCTTTTTTTCTCGATGTATTTTCTTTTGAAAAGGGTTTCGATGATGTTGGCACGGGTAGATGGTCTTCCGATCCCGTTGTTTTTCAGCATTTCACGCAATTCTTCATCTTCAACCTGTTTTCCGGCAGTTTCCATCGCTCTCAGCAGTGTTGCTTCGGTATAAGGTTTTGGAGGCGTTGTTTTTCCCTGGTGGATCATCGGATCGTGGGGCCCGGTTTCTCCTACAGTAAATTCAGGGATGGTTTGTTCTTCCTCTTTTTCTTTTTCCTTATCGGTGGTTTCTTCTTTAGGTTCTTTGGCGTAAACTGCTCGCCATCCTGCTTCAAGAACCTGTCTTCCGCTGGTTTTGAAAGGAATGGTTCCTACTTTTCCTTCTACCAAAGTATTGGAAATTTTACATTCCGGATAGAATACTGCTATAAAACGTTTTGCAATCAGATCATAAATCAGTTTTTCTTCTCTGCTCAAATTCTGAGAAGGCGGAATTTCCGTAGGAATGATCGCATGGTGATCGGTTACTTTGGTATCGTCGAAAACCGCTTTTGATTTTGGAATCGGAGCTTCCAGCAACGGAGCAATCAGATCCTGATAAGGATACATTTTCTGAAGAATTCCTGCAATTTTCGGATATAAACTGTCTGATAAGTAGGTGGTATCAACACGGGGATAAGTTACGTGCTTCTTTTCGTAAAGACTTTGCACATAATTCAAGGTATTTTCTGCTGAATATCCGTATTTTTTATTGGCTTCTACCTGAAGTCCGGTCAAATCGAAAAGTCGTGGATTTTTTTCTTTTCCTTCTTTAATTTCGAAAGAAACGATTTCAAATGGATTTACTTTAAGGTATTCCAGCCCTTTTTCTGCACGTTCCAACGTTTTTAAACGATCAATCGCTGCGTTGAAAATAACGTCACGGTATTTGGTTTTCAGTTCCCAATATTCTTCTGTGGTAAAGGCATCAATTTCTTTCTGACGCTGCACAAGCATCGCCAATGTAGGAGTTTGCACTCTTCCAATGGAAAGAACTGCTTTATTTCCGCCAAATTTTTTCGTAAAAAGCCTAGTTGCATTAATCCCTAACAACCAATCTCCTATGGCTCTGGCATTTCCGGCCAGATAAAGGTTTTTATAATCTTCTGCCGGTTTTAAACTGGCAAATCCTTCTTTAATAGCATCTTCCGTTAGTGAAGAAATCCATAAACGCTGAATCGGTTTGTTGCACTTTGCTTTCTGCAATACCCAACGCTGAATGAGTTCTCCCTCCTGCCCGGCATCCCCGCAGTTAATGACCTCATCACATTCTTCAACTAATTTTTCAATGACTTTAAACTGATTTTCAACACCTTTATTAGGGATCAGCTTGATTCCAAAGCTGCTGGGAATAATCGGCAGTGAAAAAAGGTTCCAGGATTTGAACTGTGGACCGTAATCGTGTGGTTCTTTCAGGGTACAAAGGTGTCCGAACGTCCATGTTACGCAATAGCCGTTTCCTTCCATATAGCCTTGTTTAGGCGTGGTAGCGCCCAATACTTTGGCGATATCTCTGGCAACACTGGGTTTCTCGGCAATACATAATTTCATGAACTCGGGTTTATTGGAGGAGTGCAAAAATCGGGATTTTTTTTGACTTTGCAAATTTCGTTGAATGTTGAGGTCTTAGCGTTGAGAAAGAGTAAATTACGTTTTGTTCTATAAAAGGAGTAAAGTTTTACAATATATTTTCACGCAAAGGTTATTGGATTCTATTATTTATTTGAGGGAGCAAAGAAATGCGGCTAAAGTCGCTGATGGAGCAGAAGGATAATCCATAAGCTTGGAAAGAATCAATTTCATTGATTCCATCTTTGCTCTCTTAAAATTTAAGGGAATATATATTCAACTTTGCGTTTAACAAATTGCTTTTTAGATATATAATCGTAATTATTTTTATACAAAAAGCCCTCTAAAAAAGAGGGCCGGATCAACAATGTAATGAAACTAGTTCATTATTTCTTTTTTACTTCTGAAATGGCATCGGAAATTCCTCCGCCTGCGGTTTCAAAGAAGGCAGGACCAGCCAGAAGATATACTTTTTCTAATTTTTTGGTGGTGGATAATTTGTGTTCTTTCAGGTAATTTTCAGAACGGTTGGCATGTACGATTCCTCTTACTACATTTCCCGCTACCAAAGCAGTGGGTGAATCTATTCCGGCGTCTTTCAGATCGCTGGCGAATGCAAAATTGGTAACGCCTAATCTCATAGCTTCACGGGCTGCCACTTCGCCTACGGAAGTCATTAAATCAGGAGTGAATTTATTACGGTCACCTAAACCGATCAGCAATAATTTCTTTGCAGACATCGATCCTGCAGGAGGTGTAATTAAAATCGTTTCCAAGGAATGTCCCTGAAACTGTCCTGCTTTTCTAAGGTTGGTCAGTTCTCCTTTTAAGGCCTCATCCAGATGAACCAATCCGTTCAATTTAGCAGGCAATGCCTGAGCGTTGAAGATGTCTCCTTCTGTATATTCGAAAACACAGGCTACCTGAAGCTGGGCGTCAGCAGACGATGGGCCCTGTACCAATCCTATCATGGAAATTCCGTCTACGGTTCCCCAGGTTTTGGAAGTTCCGATGGCTGTTGTTTTTGCAGGAGCTGTGGTTGTAATTTGTGCAAAGTTTAAGGTAGATAATGCTAAAGCTGCAATTACCAGTGATTGTTTTAGTGTATTTTTCATGTGATTTATTTTTTGTTGTTTGTTACGAGGTGCGAGTTGCGGGTTATTTTTGTTGCGGGTTTTAATTTTTGTTTGTTGGAATAACGCAAGGGCGCAAAGTTTTTTTAAGGTTTATGTTGTTAAGGCGCGAGTCGCTTCGCTCCGGCTAATTTTATTTCTTTTCAAAGGTAGTTTCTGTGATGGAGAGGTGCATTGATGTGGGATAATTGTTCAATTTATTTTCAAATGATCTCATTTTCAAATTTCAAATTCCTTGTGTGTGTTTAAAATTTAAATACAATTCTGGAATTGATGAAGAGTCCGTCTTTGTGGTTGTCGATTACATCGTTAATGAAAGCTCCGGTATTGAAATACTGTATTCCTGTATTAAAGGTTAAAAATGGATTGATCTTATAATTGAAACTTCCTAAAAATGCGGTTCCGATGTATCTCTTTTTTGAGTTGGAAGACGCCAGGTTTAGTGTTCCGCTGGGTCTGTAAATCCCGTCCTGGATAGAATATCTCCAGTTGAAAACTACGTCTGCCTGCACTGTTATTTTTTTACCTAAATCAATCGTTGCATAAGGATGAATATCAATTAAATTCACCGGGCCGATCTGAGGATTAAATCCAAAATACCCACCTTTCGGATACAATGGATTGAATGTTCCCAATGTTCCATCTCCTTTATTACTGTCTCCTGAAATATAATCGTTTCTAAGGTTGATGGTCGGTTTTCCTTTTACATTCTCAAACATGTATCCGATGTCTGCAGAAGCCGTCCATGCACTGATATTTCCTTTATTAAAGTTCCCAAACTGATAGGCTGCTTCAAAATTGTAAATAAGCCCTCCTCCATATTTCCAGAATCTTCCGCCAAAAGTATGCCTGTTCTCATCGGAAAGTCCATCTTCAAAACGTACATCCTTTCTGTGAATCCCCAGATAATAGAGCTCCAGATTTCCGCTTCTGGGAATAATCCATGTGTTGTAACTTCCCCAAAGGTTGATTGATTTTGAAGATTTGTTATCAAATGCTCCCGGACTTATTTCACTGGCAGCCATCATAAAGGCATCAGATCTGAAGTTCCCTCTTTTGTACATGAATTTTAATCCATCAAAATAGAGTCTTAAATTCGGACCTTCTCTTACCGAGATCAGTCTTCCGCTTCCATAATCAAGTTCCTGTCTTCCGGCACGTACGGTCAACTTTTCTTTATCATTTTTCAAAATATCAACATCAATGAAAAGATTCTGAATATTCAAATGGTCTTCGTCAATAGGTCTCGGACCATTCTTTCTTCCATTTTCCCATGCACTTCTCACCTGTCCGAAAATTCTTACTCTTGAGCCCAGATGCAGATCTGCATGTACACTGTATCTTTGAATCAGAAAAGGATTGCTTCCAATTCCCATTCTTCCCCAATCTTCATTATTAAAGTCTACAAATTCCAGTCTTGCTTCTCCTCCCAATGAAAGATAATTGTTGCTTTTTTCTGCAATCGGTATGTATTTGATGGAGTTGTAAAAAGTTTTTGCAGAGTCTTTATAGGAAGCATAATCTTCATCAAACCTCATCAGCTTAAACTGAGCAGAAATTTGAACGGGAATAAAAATCTGCAGCAACAGTACAATGGCGATCAGTTTTTTCATGATGATTTCTTTGTTAAATAATGATCCACCGAATATCTTCCAGCTCCCATAAACAGTAAAAACAGATAACATAAACTGTACATAAAAGGAGTATCTTTCACCAGTAAAGCATCATTCCAATGAAGTATAAAATATCCTGTAAGGGTAACTGCCAGGATTGGTAATACTGCAATTCTTGTGAAAAAACCAAAGATCACAAATACCGGAAATATCAGATTGGCTGCATCAGCAAAAAGACTGTTGAAAGCTTCAGGAAGATGCAGCGGGTTGGGTACCTGCTCTGCTTCTGAAACGCCTACTCCTATTTTTTTTAATCCGTGCGCTACGATTAATTCTACAGAAAGGAAGATTCTAAAAGCTAGAAGGGCAACATCTGTTAATTTTCTTCCGGGATTGGTATTGGTGATGATATGGATTAACTTTTTCATGATTGGAATGAATTTTAGCTATGAATTAAATTGATTGTCGTGATTGTATTAATGCTGGGTTGACCACCCCGTCAAAAATTCTTTGAATTTTTGCCACCCCTCCAAAGGAGGGGAATTTTCACCCCTTCAGTTGGAACGTTGGTTGATACTTGAATAATTAAAAACTTTTATGGCTAAAAAATTATTTTGTCTGATAGCCTCCGTAATATTTTACAGGTGACCAGTCGGGGATGACTGGAAGTGGTGCCGGAGCTGCTGTTTTGTAGGTTTCATCTCCGTATACAACTTTTCCGTCTACGATCGTCAATTTTGAGGTGATGTTTTTGATGTCTTCATCATTGACTGTGAAATAATCTTTATCCAGAATGGTAAGATCTGCAAAGTATCCTTTCTGTATTTTTCCTTTCTGATAGTCTTTAATGAGTTCGTATCCTCCGTAAGTAGAAAGTGATAAAGCAGTTTTTCTGTCCAGCGTATTTTCTTTACCCATCACCTGAGTTCCTCCTATTGTTTTTCCTGTGGTGATCCAGTATAAAGCTACCCATGGGTTGTAACTTGCGACTCTTGTTCCGTCTGTTCCTAATCCAACCGGAATTCCCATTTCCAGCATTTTTTTCACCGGAGGAGATGCCAAAGCTGGTTTTTTACCATATCTGTGGATGAAGCTTTCTCCCTGATACGCCATTCTGTGCTGTACTGCAATTCCTCCGCCCAACGCTTTGATTCTTTTCATATTATCTTCGGTAACGGTTTCTGCGTGGTCGATAAACCATACTAATCCGTTCAAAGGAGTTTCTTTGTTTACTTCTTCAATGACATTTAAAAATCTGGTGATACTTTCATTATACGTCGCATGAATTCTGAAAGGCCATTTGTTTTTTACCAGAAGACTTACCACCTCTTTCATATTTTTCTCCATCGTAGCCGGAAGTTCCGGTCGTGGGAAAAGAAAGTTTTCAAAGTCGGCTCCGTCTGATACCAGGTTTTCCCCTCCACCGTTGACATGATAATCGATTTCATTAAAATCATTATGACCATGGTCGTCAATTTCTACCATTCCAATCCATTTGGTGTAATCGGCAAGCTCAGATCCTTTTTTCTGGGCAAATAAATAGTAAGGAAGACGAACGGTAATTTTCCCTTGTTTGTTCAGCTGATCTGTTGTTCCGTAGTCATCCGGAAAATTCTGGAATCCTCCACCTGCGTCCATTACTGCAGTCACTCCCAATCTGTTCAGTTCCGTCATGTATTGAAGGGTAGAATTTACTTTTTCTTCTTCTTTCAGTTCCGGAAGTTTCGCTAATGTTGAATAAAGAATAAATGCATTCGGTTCTGCCACCAATAATCCTGTGGGATCTCCGTTATTGTCTTTTTCAATTAAACCTTGAGCAGGGTTTGGGGTATCTCCATTGATATTCAGTTCTTTTAATCCGGCTTTGTTCAGCCAGGCTTTTCCATAGAGATACATGATGAAAGTAGGCACATTTCCCGTAGCTTCATTAATTTCAGCCAGTGTGGGAAGTCTTTTTTCTTCAAACTGATATTCATTCCAGCCTCCAATGACTCTTACCCATTGTCCCTTCGGTGTTCTCTGAGCCTGTTCTTTCAGCATTTCCAAAGCTCTTTTTAAAGATTTCACACCATCCCAACGAAGTTCGGTATTGTAAAATCGTCCTCCTCTGATTACATGCAAATGGCTGTCAAATAAGCCTGGAATCACTCTGTTTCCTTTAGCATCAATGACTTTTGTATTGCCGTTTTTTAATTTTAAAATCTGGGCATTGGTTCCTACCTGTAAGATTTTATGGTCTTTGATGGCAACAGCCTGTACTTCCGGATTTTTATCATCCATTGTGGTAATCTTTCCATTGGTAATGATCATGTCTGCTTTCTGAGCATTCAGAATTCCTGCTGCCAAAACTGTGGAAAGGGTAAGTATATTCAGTAGTTTCATAATTTCAATATTTAAGTTTGAAGGTTTCGGCAGGCTTTCAGCCTGCCGAAACAGTTCCATTAGTGTTTTAACATTTCCTGAGCATACTGAATTCCAATACCGTAAGCTCCACCATGTTTTTTCATCAGATCATTAACAGGTTTGTATGTTTCTTTTCTAGCCCAGTCTCTCTGCAGTTCCAATACATACTGCACAGAAGTGATAGGATGTGCTCCTGCCTGAACCATACGGGTGATTGACTGATCGTGCGCTTCTTTAGAAATATCCCCAGAAGCATCTGTTACTACATATACATCGTAACCTTCGTCAATCGCTGATAATACAGGTCCTACGATACATACACTTGTCCATAATCCTGCGAAAACCAGTTTCTTTTTATTTTTTCCTGTAATGGCTTTATGGGCATTAACGTCTTCCCATGTATTCATGGTAGTTCTGTCTACATATCCGCTTGTTGCTTGCGGATATACTTCTGAAATTTCCGGGAAAACAGGTCCGCTGAATGACTTTTCTGCCACCGTTGTTACTACTGTAGGAACATTGAATATTTTTGATCCACCCGCTACCAGTGCCACATTATTTCTTAATTCTTCCATACTGATGCTTTTGGTTGCAAAAGCCATTTGTCCTTCGTGGTCTATAAGCACTACGGCATGATTGGTAGGATTTAATAATGATTTTCCGGGGTTTTGAGCTGATGCTGCTAATGATAATAAACCAGCTGCAAATGATAGGATTAATTTTTTCATAATAATTTAAAATTTAAGGGTTGTTATTTCTGTTTAATTTTTATAGTGTCATCGGTACTTCCATTAAAAGGATTTCTGTACCTTCCTGAAGGGTTTTGATCGTAATTTCCTGAATATCCCAGACTCCGAATCCATCTCGTTCTTCTATAATCTCACCGCCTATTTCTGCGCTTCCCTTCAAAATAAAAGCATAGACTCCGTTTCCTTTTTTTCTGATCTGATAAAGCGTTTCTTTATTCTGATCAAAAGTTCCCAGATGAAACCATGCGTCCTGATGAATCCATACACCTTCGTCATCTGCATTGGGGGAAAGGATCTGCTGAAATTGATTGTGACTTTTGGTTTTATCTAATGTAATCTGATCATATCTCGGCGTCACATTTCTTTTTTTCGGATAAATCCAGATCTGAAGGAATTTTACAAGCTTATCGCTGTTTTTGTTGAACTCACTGTGCATAATTCCTGTTCCTGCACTCATGACCTGAATATCTCCGCTTCTGATCACCGCTGTATTTCCCATGCTGTCTTTGTGTTCAAGGTCACCTTCCAAAGGAATACTGATGATTTCCATATTGTCGTGAGGGTGGGTTCCGAAACCTCTTCCTGCTTCCACTTTATCATCATTCAGGACTCTCAATACTCCAAAGTGCATTCTTTCAGGGTTATAATAATTGGCAAAACTGAAAGTGTGCTGGCTCAACAGCCATCCGTGATCTGCCTTCCCTCTTGTATCAGCTCTGTGGATCACAGAGTTTTCTTTTATTTTTGATTCTGTATTGGGAAGATGATTGTATCCGATCGGTTCTAGTGGTTCGATCTCATCGATATCATTTTTCATAGCGCTTGCCAAAGAAGCTGATGCTACAAACATTCCTGTTCCCAATAATCCTTTCTTTAAAAAATCTTTTCTGTCCATATCAGATTGTTATTTGTTCTTGTTTGATGAGACAAATTTAGAGAGACCGGAAACCCTGCACATTTAACTAGTTTAATAAATGACTTTTCAGCAAAAAAAAATGCCGGATACTTTTGTATCTGGCAGTATGAAGTATATTGGATTGCTTTTTTTGAAATCTCTGCAATCTGCAAGTATAAAAAACTAAGATTTATTTCTCCTTTGAAGCAAGACGCTTCCTAATGGTGCTTACAAATTCTTTTGAAACCCCAAGGTAAGAAGCAATGTAGTATTGTGCTACTCTTTGCGGGATGGAAGGGTATACTTTGATGAACTCAAGATATCTGTCTGATGCGGTTTTGGAAATGGTATTCACCAGTCGGCTTTGCAGGGTTGCCAGGTTCCTCTGAACCAGCATTCTGAAAACTCTTTCAAATTTGGGAACTTCCTGCAGCAGTTTTTCTTTTGTTGACGGGTTCAACATATAGATTTCCGAGTCTTCCAGTGTTTCGATAAAAACCTTAGAAGGCTTCTGTTCATGAAATGATGCAATATCACTAATCCACCAATCTTCGATGGCAAACAGTAACGTTACTTCGGAACCATTATCATCCAAACAATACATTCTCACACATCCTTTATGAATATACCCTTCAAACTGGCAGATTTCTCCTTCTCTGAGCAAAACCGTTTTCTTTGGAAACGACTGGCAAACAAGCAGATCTGTAAAGGTTTTTTCTTCTTCAGGAGTGATTGAAATAAATCGTGTAATATTTTTGATGATATTTTCAAACATGGCGTCAGGTTTATCCCTGCAAATTAGGAAAAAGACTGTAAACTTCATTCTTTAAAAGTCCACTTCCTCCTCCGTAATGATCGATTACTTTAACGTCCTTATTCAAACCGGCACAGAATATTTTTATATCTTTCTCAAAATCTTCTTCCAATCCAGAGCTTAAAAGGACAATATCCACTGTATTATTTTTTATATACTCATAGCAGAAATTTTCATCACTTTGTATGTCTGCTGTCCAGCCTTCATTGTTTTCTATAATTCTTTTTAAAGTATCCAGAATTTCCTGGTTCTTTCCTATGACTAAAAAATGTAATGTTTTCATGTTGTTGAAGGTTTAAAGTTTAAAATTCAAGGTTCAAGGTTCAGAGTTTAATGTTTATACTGCTTATGTAAAGGGTAAAATGACGATTTGGATTTCTGCGGAATGACATAGTGTGTGAATAGATAAAGTGCTTAGTTTTTCCATTCGTAGAAATCTAAACACTTTTACTCCCAAATGCACCCAATCAATAACCCGAATCTGGAAACCTGCTCTACCCTAACAACACTCAAACCCTATGACTCTCAAGCCCGAAACCCCATCTCGTAATATCTCTATAAATGCTTATTTCCTGTAATTTTTAATTCATTCAGATCCAGTTGTGATTCTGCTTTTCGGATCTCGTCATCACTGAAGAGTTTTTCGCGTTTCATTTTAAAGAGTTCTTTTCTCTGTAAGGCAAATATATCCATCATTACTTTATGATATTCGGCCATATCGTTTTGCCTGTTGGTACACATTTCAATAGAATTGAGATGATTCTGGTGAAGTTTGATATCACTTTCCAGCGTATTTTTAAGATTTTCAAGGAGACTATTGCTGTTCAACACCTCATTGTATTCGTTATCAAGCCTCTGAACGGCAAGTTTATCCAGTCTCATCTGAATTCCGGCCTGCTGTTCGTGAGAAGGCAAAATATGATCGATCTCCCCTATTTTTGTTAATTTAATAATCAAAGGTAATGTCAATCCCTGAAACACTAATGTCACAAAAATGACGACAAATGTGATAAAAATGATCAGATTTCTCATAGGAAACTCAGCTTGTGAATTCATCATCACCGGAATAGACAAAGCTGTTGCTAGGGAAACCACTCCTCTCATTCCTGCCCAGCCTATGATTAAAGGATTTTTCCATCCCGGACTCGGATCACGGCGGGCTTTTTCACTGAACCACCTTGGAAGGTGAGCTACGGGATAGATCCATAAAAGACGTACCACAATGACAATCAAACTTATAACCAAACCATATTTGATGCCTTCCATTACTGAAATTTCACCCAATCCATTGATGATATCAGGAAGTTCAAGACCTATTAATACAAAAACCAAAGCATTCATCACAAAGATGAGCGTGTTCCAGACTCCTGTCATATTGATTCTGGTAGTTCCGGTTTTGAAAATCTCATGAGCACGGAATGACATAAACAATCCTCCGCTCACTACCGCCATCACTCCCGAAAAATGGAAATGTTCTGCAGAAAGAAATAAAATATATGGCGTCATTACGGTAAGTGCCGCATCAATAGCAGGTGTTGTAGGTAAAAAACGGTGAATGGCATAAAAAATATGTGCTCCGGCAATTCCTACGACAATTCCCATTCCTGCTACCAGAAAAAACTGTCCTGTAGCTTCATGCATTGAAAACGCTCCTGTCATTACAGCAGCTAGCGCAAACCTGAAAACAATCAGTGAGGAAGCATCATTGATAAGACTTTCTCCTTCCAGTATAGCGAGGGTACGTTTTGGTACTTTTAATCCTTTTAAAACCGTAGTGGCCGCCACAGCATCAGGCGGTGAAACAATTCCTCCCAATAAAAAACCTAAAGCCAGTGTAAATCCCGGAATCAGCATTTGTGAAGTGTAAGCAACAACCAAAGATGTAAGAAATACCAACCCAAATGCCAACAAGCTGATGGGACGTTTCCATTTCCAGAAATCATTCCATGAAGTGTACCAGGCTGCTTCGTATAAAAGAGGTGGTAAGAAAATCAGAAATATAATCTCCGGATCCAGCTTTAAAACAGGAACTCCGGGAATAAGGCTGATCCCCAACCCGGCAAGTACCAGAAAGATAGGATAGGCAATTTTGATCCGTTGTGCCAGCATCACCAGCAGCATGACGAGTAATAAAAGGCCTAATATTAAAAGTAATTGTTCGTGCATGTTTTTTGAAGTTAGATTTCAGATTCTGATCATTTATGTTTGGGCTAAAGCCAGTGGTAAATTTATTTTTTTAAAGGCGGGCTAAAGCCCGCCGTTATTGAATATATTCAAAGTTAAAAGTACTTATTTAAAGATAACCGAGTTGGCCAATTCAATTTCTTCTTCGTTAATAGAATGTCCAAAATTGGCATATACTTTTTCTGTTACCTCCGCATTCATTTCTCTTAAAATATTGGCTGTAGCATATACTCTTTCTACCGGAACATGAAAATCAGGATTGCTGGTTCCCAGGAAAACCGGAGTCCCTGCAAAATCACCTTTATAATTTTCACGGTTGATTTTATCTCCAATCACGCCACCAATAATAGCTGCCGCTCCACCGAACTTCTGAGCATTGCGGGCTAAAAATTCAAGGGTAAGACAGGCTCCCTGGGAAAATCCGAAAAAGTATATATTTTCAGGTTTTATTCCTGAATTGACAACCGCTTTTACCGTTTCTTCAACCATTTCAAGAGCTGATGATAACCACGGTTCGTTTTGTTCCACCGGAGCTATAAATGAAAAAGGATACCAGGTGTGATTCAAAGCCTGTGGGGCTAGAAGTGCATAGTCTTTTACATTCAAATGCTGGGATAAACTCAGAATATCCTGAGCACTTCCTCCGCGTCCGTGAATCATGATCAAAGCTTTTTCCGCCTGATTTAAGGGTATTCCTGCTGTTTTTATATTTAAAGTATGACTCATTATTTCTATCTGAATTTTTCTGTTGGATAATCGATTTTGGGAAGAACTTCTTTCAAACGTTCTCTTCTTTTTTCAAACTGTAGCGGCAATTGCAGATCTTCACCTAAAAATGCAGCTTCTTCATCCACATCGAACCCTGGGCCTGAAGTTGCTATTTCAAACAAAACGCCTCCCGGTTCTTTAAAATATACGGAAGTAAAATATTTTCTGTCTTTCACTTCGGTATGCTCCAATCCGTATGCGTTGAGTCTCTTTACCATTTCCAGCTGGGACTCTGCGTCGGGAGTAGCAAAAGCCACATGATGAACGGTACCTCTTCCTGCTAAACCTTTTAAGGCATTTGGGGTAGAAAGCAGATCTACATATTTTCCCGGCATGTTGTCGGTTCCCAATCTCAATCGGTCAGGGCTTTCTTTGATTACTTTATGATCCATCTGGGTCGTCAGAAGTGCTGCTGTTCTTTCATAGGCATCCTGCCAGATTTCCACATGATGAATCCCTTTGATGGCATAATCTTTTGGAATATAACCATTGTAATATCCTTTTCTTTCGTCTTTACTATTAAAAACCAATTCCAGTCCCAGTCCGTCAAAATCTTCCAGGTAAATGAAAACTTCATCAGAAAATCTTTGCTGCGGCTGTTTGAAGGGAATATTAAACTGCTCCAGACGGTTCATCCAATAATCCAGGGCGTCTATAGAAACTGAAAAAGCAGTGGTATTAAGCATTCCTTTGCCATGTCTGCCATTAATCAGATCTTTACCATAGGGAAAAGTAGTCATAATCGTTCCCGGTGTTCCGTATTCGTCACCGAAATAAAAATGATAAACATCCGAGTAATCAAAATTAACCGTTTTTTTGACTAAACGAAGTCCTAAAACTCCTGTATAAAAGTCTATATTTTCCTGTGCATTGCCCGTAATTGCCGTAACGTGATGCAATCCTGTGATAAGTTTCATTGTGATAAAATTGTTAATTGGTTATTATAATGGAGGCGAGATTTCGGGGTTCGGGATTCGAGTTGATAAGTTCGAGAATAACTTTATTCATCTTCTGTTTTTAGCTCAAGATTCTCAAACCCTCTTCCCCTCAGACTCTCAAACTCGAATCTCAAAAACCCGAATCTCGAAAACCCGCATCCCGACTCTCAAACTCCCTACAGTTCTTCCTTCAACCATACATCATTATATTCTTCCGGATGACGCTTAAACTGTGCGTGAACATAGGGACATAGCGGCAGAATCTTTAAATCGTTTTCTCTTGCGTAGGAAACCAGTCTTTCCAGTAAGATTTTGGCAAAGCCTTTTCCTTCGTATTCCGGATTTACTTCGGTATGGTAAACGGTCAGTTTTTTTCCTATAACTGATATGTCCATTTTACCTGCTTTATGATCGTCTGAGAAAAGCTGAATCTCTCCTTTTCTTCCTTCTAAAACTATTTCTGTTCTTTCCATTTTTCTTGTTTTTAATTTTTAATTCAAAATTAGCATCTTTATAAGTTCTGACCGATGACCTATGATAAGTTCGGCAATACTCCTTCTATTTTCTCACGCATTCCTTCGTATTGAACAGGAAGTTTAAGGTTGGTTCCCAACTCTTCCAAAGGCTCATCTACAGTGAATCCAGGATTATCGGTTGCTATTTCAAACAAAACACCACCCGGCTCACGGAAATACAGTGAGTAGAAATAATCTCTGTTGATTTTTGGTGTGATGCTTAGTCCTGCGGATAAGGCTTTCTCACGATATTCCATCAAAACATTATCATCTTTTACTCTGAATGCAATATGGTGATTGGTTCCAGCTGCATTTCTACCTGCCGGAATGGTATCATTTTCAATAATATCAACAATATTAGCGGTATCAATAGCATCAGTTGCTAATCTGTATCTTTCTCCCTCCTGTTTCTGCAAATCATATCCTAAAATATCGGTCAGAACTTTAATGGTAGGATCTGCTTTTTTTAAGGTTAGAGTGACATTGTGAAAACCTTTTAATGCATTTTCATCTTTGATATCATCCGTGGTCCATACTTTTCTGTTGTCTTCAACTAATGGTTCTATTAACTGTAACTGAAGTCCGTCCGGATCTTTAAAAGAAATCATCTTTTCTCCGAATATTTCGCCTTCTTCCGTGGTTACATTAAGGTTTTGTAAATGGTTTTTCCAAAAGTCAAGACTTCCTTTGGGTACAGAATACCCGATATGAGTAGCCATTCCACTTCCATTGGTTCCTTTTCCTATTCCTTCCCACGGAAAGAATGTAAGAATGGTTCCCGGAGTTCCGTTTTCATTTCCGAAATAAAAATGATACGTTCCCGGATCATCAAAGTTTACGGTTTTCTTTACCAGTCTTACGCCTAAAACTTTGGTATAAAAATCTAAATTTCTTTTGGCGTTGTCTGCAATAGCAGTAATATGATGCAGACCTAAAATTCTATTGTCCATGTCTTTTAATTTTGATGCTAAATTACAGTGAACAAAAATCCTGTGCATTTAACTAGTTTAATAAATGCAAAACTCTCTTTTGGGAAACACATTTAAATTATTTTTTAAACATCCCACAACCAACCTTTACACAATTCTCAAAAAATTCAGTTTATTTTATGTTTTCCACAACCCCAATTACCGGTCAATTTCTATAGTATTTGAATTAAAAAGCATAAAAAATCGATAAACACTTTAAAATAATCAAAAAATAAAAACACATAAAACACTGAATTAAATACAGTTAATCCATTAACAATAATTTAATATTTAAAAAGCCTACTTTTTTAGTGGACTAATAAAAATTATATTATATATTTGCAAACGTATTCAGGAAATAAGACAAAATGAAGGCAGAATTAAAATATAATTCAATTAAGAAACATAACATCAAAAATATGATGAAGGATATGTGTATGCCTATACATCAAGAATACTGTGGTTGACCTTACTTTTATTTAGATATATTTTCAAAGGCTTTACCACGTGGTAGAGCCTTTTTTCATTGAACACAACAACATTAAAAACATAAAAATGAGCAATTCTAAAAACAAATGGTTAATTCCATTGGCGTTTACAAACATCTATGTGATATGGGGAATTACGTTTTTAGCTATTTCATTTGGCTTAAAAGGATTTCCGCCATTCATTCTTTCGGGGTTAAGATTTCTGGTTGCCGGAATTCTGATGATAGGTTATCTTCTGTCTAAAGGGGAAAAAGCAAATTCTCTGATCAACTGGAAGAAAAATACCATAACCGGTATTCTTATTCTTACCGGAGGAACCGGGCTTGTTGCCTGGGGAGAACAGTATGTAACGGCTTCTGAGGCGGCCATTTCTATTGCAACAGGACCATTTTGGTTCATTGCTATCGATAAGAAAAACTGGAAATATTATTTTTCGGATAAATTTATTCCGATAGGATTAGTGATCGGTTTCGTAGGGCTGATTATGTTTTTAAAGGGCAGTGTAAATTCTAATGCCCATGCATTGGCAGATGGAAACCTGCGTATTACTGCGTTTGTGGTATTAGGACTAAGCTCCATTGCCTGGGTATTGGGTTCATTATATTCAAAGAAAAATCCGGCTTCCCAATCTACGTTTATGAATATTGCCCAACAGCTTATCGTAGCGGGATTAGCCTCTTTCATTATCGCCTTTTTCAGAAGAGAATGGACTGATTTTTCAGTTTCTGCGGTTCCATTATCGGCATGGTTTGGGGTTCTATTTTTGATCTTCTTTGGATCGATAGTCGCTTATTTGTCGTACATTTGGCTTCTGTCCGTAAAACCCGCTGCTTTGGTAAGCACCCATACCTACATCAATCCTATTGTAACCGTGATTGCTGGCTGGATTGTTGCCCACCAAAGCATCAATGGAGGTCAGCTGTATGGTTTATTCATCATATTGCTGGGAGTACTTCTAACGAATGTCACCAAGTATTTCAGACTTTCAAAACGGGCCAAGGTCAAAATCAGAAGAGTAAGGAGATTTTTAAACAGAACGGGCAGAAGATATCAGCCTATTTAAAAAGTATATAAAATCAGAATGATAGAAATCAGAAACATATCAAAAACATTTCATCAGAAAAAACAGTCTTTCAAAGCACTGGATAAGGTAAGTCTTACTATAGATAAAGGAGATATCGTAGGAATTATCGGTTTTTCAGGTGCAGGAAAAAGTACGCTGATCCGTACCGTAAATCTATTGGAAAGACCGGATGAAGGACAAATTATTATTAATGGAAAGGATTTTACAAAGCTCAGTTCCCAACAACTTGCTGAGGAGCGTAAAAAAATCGGAATGATCTTCCAGCATTTCAATCTTCTTTCTTCAAGAACTGTTTTTGATAATGTAGCGCTTCCTCTGGAACTGGATCATACCAGCAAGGACGAAATCAACAGAAAAGTAAACGAACTCCTGAAGATCGTAGGCCTTGAAGATAAAGCCAATGATTATCCAAAAAGCCTTTCAGGCGGGCAGAAACAAAGAGTGGCCATTGCCAGGGCATTAGCCAATGATCCTCACCTTCTGCTTTGTGATGAAGCAACCAGCGCACTGGATCCGGCAACAACACAGTCTATTCTGCAGCTTTTAAGAGATATCAATCAGAGACTGGGAATTACCATCCTTTTAATTACCCACGAAATGGAAGTCATCAAATCGGTCTGCAACCACGTTGCTGTGATCGACAAAGGAAAATTATTAACAAAAGGAACTTTAAGCGAGATTATTTCGGATAAAGAACACCCGATCATCCGCCAGTTCATCAATTCAGACATCATGACCCTGCCACAGGAACTCAGCAGCAGACTGCAGAAAGAACCAAAAGAAGGTTTATTTCCGCTGGTCGAAATAGAACTTAACGAAAACATCAGTGTTGAACAGATTCTTTCAACACTATACAGCCAATATAAAATCCCTTATAAATTGTTAAAGGCAGATGTAGAATATTTTGGAAATTCCAATTTCGGTAAACTACTTTTACAGCTTCAGGGTGAGACTGAAGAAAACCAGCAGGCGATCTATTATTTCAACCAAAATAAAATTCAAAATACAGTAAAAGGATATGCTTAGTGATACGGTAATTGCCCTTTTGGCAAAAGGAACCTGGGAAACGGTTTACATGACATTTTTATCCGGATTCTTTGGATTTGTACTTGGACTTCCGGTAGGAATCATGTTATTTTTAACCAGAAAAGGACAACTGCTGGAAAATACAGCCTACCATAGAGGATTATCTATTCTGGTTAATATTTTCCGTGCCATTCCCTTCATTATTTTAATTGTATGGATGATTCCTTTCACAAGAATTCTTGCAGGAACTTCTATTGGAGTAAATGCCGCTTTGGTTCCTCTAAGTGTGGGAGCTGCCCCTTTTATTGCAAGACTTGTAGAGAACAGCCTTATCGAAGTTCCACACGGCCTTATAGAGACGGCAAGAGCTTTGGGAGCTTCTCCGCTGCAGATCATCAGAAAAGTTTTGCTTCCTGAAGCACTTCCTTCATTAATCAATAATGCAACCATCACTTTGATTACCCTGGTAGGTTACTCTGCAATGGGTGGTGCTGTGGGAGCTGGCGGGCTTGGACAGGTGGGTTACCAGTACGGATATATCGGATATGATATTGTTATTATGAATACCGTTTTGATTCTGCTTGTTCTTTTGGTTTTCATCATTCAGTTTATGGGCGACAGATTGTCAAAAAGATTTGATCACAGGTAGTTTTTGGGTGAGAGAGTTTGAGAGTAGGAGTGTTTGAGATCCGGGGTGCGAGTTTCGGGATATGGGGATGAATGAGATCATTTTTTACTCTCTTGCTTCAATAGTATTTAAATAAAAAAATAGAATGAAAAAAATAAAGATTTTTGGTTTAGTGGCTGCCGGAATATTGCTGTTCAGTGCCTGTTCGGGAAGAAAGGATGATCCGAACTTTATCCGTGTCGGGATCACTTATGGCCCGGAGCAGGAAATTGCTGAAGTAGCTAAAAAAGTGGCTAAAGATAAGTACAATCTTGAAGTGGAACTGATCCCTTTCAACGATTATGTAGTTCCCAATGAAGCTTTGACTAACGGAGATATTGATGCCAATGCCTTTCAGCATATTCCTTATTTAACAGAACAGTCAAAGCAGAGAGGATATAACCTTGTGCCTGTAGGAAATACATTTGTGTATCCTATTGTTGCCTACTCCAAAAAAATTAAGAATATCAGTCAGTTACAGGAAGGCAACACGATTGTTATTCCCAATGATCCTACCAATGGAGGACGTTCTTTACTACTTCTGCAAAAAAGCGGTTTGCTGAAATTGAAAGATGGTGTGGGACTTCTTCCCAAAGTAACAGATATTACGGAAAATCCGAAACAACTGAAGATCATGGAGATCGAAGGTGCTCAGATTCCAAGAGTTTTGGATGACAGAGATGTTGTTGTAGGGGTAATTAATAATAATTTCGCAGCTCAGGCAGGGTTGGATCAGGAAAAACAAGGTATTCTTGTGGAAGATAAAGACTCACCTTATGTGAATGTAGTCGTTGCGAGACCAGATAATAAAAACAGCCAGAAAGTAAAAAACTTTGTAAAGGCCTATCAGTCTCCCGAAGTGGAAAAGAAAGCCAAAGAAATTTTCAAAGGAGGTGCGGTAAAAGGATGGGATTGATGAGTGAGAGGGTTTGAGGATATTAGAGTTGTGAGAGTGGATTCGGGTTTTTCTTTTTCACCTGATAACTTCTCTTCAGTTTTTTCGCATTTACACCTGCAATATTTAATAATAAGCTGTCTGCAAATGGGTGGGCAGTTTTTTTATTTGTGAATTTTTTATTTTCTCAATTTGAGATAATAAAATTTTTGTCTATTTTTGTTTTTAATCAAATAGAAAGGCATTATGTTAAAGAAAACCGTCATTATAAGTTTACTCACCTTTATTTCTGCTTCTTATATGGCTCAGACCAATACTACCATCCCTGTTTATTTAGATGAATCCAAACCTGTAGAACAGCGTATTCAGGATGCATTATCAAGAATGACACTGGAAGAAAAAGTGGCTATGCTTCATGCACAGTCGAAATTCAGTTCACCGGGTGTACCAAGATTGGGAATTCCTGAATTCTGGACAACAGATGGCCCGCACGGGGTTCGTCCTGAAGTAATGTGGGACGAATGGGATCAGGCCGGATGGACCAACGATTCTATTATCGCCTACCCTGCCCTGACTGCTTTATCCGCAACATGGAACAAAAAAATGTCATGGAACTATGGGAAAGCATTGGGTGAAGAAGCCCGCTACAGAAAAAAAGATATTCTTCTGGGACCTGGAGTTAATATTTACAGAACTCCACTGAACGGAAGAAATTTTGAATACATGGGTGAAGATCCTTATCTGACGTCCAAAATGGTAGTTCCTTATATTAAAGGTGTGCAGTCTAATGGCGTAGCAACTTCTGTAAAACATTTTGCCCTAAACAATCAGGAAATGTTCCGTCATACAAGCAATGTGAATGTGGATGACAGAGCATTGTATGAAATTTACCTTCCTGCCTTTAAAGCAGCGGTAACAGAAGGTGATTCGTGGACGATCATGGGAGCTTACGACATGTATAAAGGCCAGTATGCCAGCCAGAATCAATATCTTTTAAACGATATTTTAAAGAAAGAATGGAATTATAAAGGCGTAGTGGTATCCGACTGGGGTGCTGTAAACAATACAGAACAAGCTATCCACAATGGTCTTGATCTTGAATTCGGTTCATGGACCAACGGACTTTCTGCAGGAACTAAAAATGCCTATGACAATTATTATCTGGCAAAGCCTTACCTTGATTTGATTAAAGCAGGAAAAGTAGGAACTAAAGAATTGGATGACAAAGTAACCAGATTACTTCGTCTTGCTTATAAAACAACAATGAACCGTAACAAGCCTTTCGGAAATATTGCTTCCGAAGAGCATAAAGCGGTTGCCAAAGAAATCGGAGAAGAAGGAATTGTTCTATTAAAAAATCAGGGAAATGTTCTTCCGATTGATGTTAATAAGGCTAAAAAAATAGCGGTTATCGGAGAGAATGCCATCAAAATAATGACTGTTGGCGGTGGTTCTTCATCTTTAAAAGTGAAATATGAAACACTTCCTTTAGACGGAATCAAATCCAGATTCGGAAAACAGGCAGATGTACAGTATGCAAGAGGGTATGTGGGCGATATCGGAGGAGAATATAACGGAGTAAAATCCGGACAGGATTTAAAAGACACCCGTTCTGAAGCTGAATTACTGAATGAAGCCGTAGAACTAGCTAAAAAATCAGATTATGTCATTTTTGTAGGGGGGCTGAACAAAGCAGATTTCCAGGACAGTGAAGGAAACGACAGAAAAAGTTACGGACTCCCATATAATCAGGATCACGTGATTTCTGCTCTTGCGAAAGCGAATAAAAACCTTGCCGTTGTTTTAGTTTCAGGAAATGCTGTGGCAATGCCTTGGATTAAAGACGTTCCGACGGTTGTGCAAGCCTGGTATCTTGGATCCGAAGCCGGAAATTCTATTGCAGCCATTTTAGCAGGAGATGCCAACCCATCAGGAAAGCTGCCGTTTACCTTCCCTGTAAAACTTGAAGACAATTCCGCCCATCAGCTGGGAGAATATCCGGGACAGAAAGATGAGCTGGCTGCAGGAAAAGGAAAAGACCAGAAAAATCCCATCAATATTACTTACAATGAAGGCATTTTTGTAGGATATCGTTGGCATGACATGAAGAATATAAAACCTCTTTTCAGTTTCGGACATGGATTGAGCTATACGACTTTTGAATTCGGAAAGGCAAAAGCAGACCAGACTACTATTTCACAGGACGGTAAAATTACATTTACAGTAACCGTTAAAAACACAGGTAAAAAAGCAGGAGCTGAAGTGGCCCAGCTTTATATCAGTGATTTAAAATCTTCTGTTCCACGCCCTGCAAAAGAGCTGAAAGGTTTTGAAAAAATATATCTGAATCCGGGAGAACAGAAAGAAGTGAGTTTCACTATTGATAAAACGGCTTTAAGTTATTTTGATGCTCAAAAACACGATTGGGTAGCTGAACCGGGAGACTTTGAAGCACAGATTGGAAATTCTTCCGATGCTATTAAAACCAAGGTAAAGTTTACCCTTAAATAAAACTGAGATTTAAGAGTATAAACTCTATTTATAATTATTTGATAGAATGCAAACAGATCCCGGATTGGGGTCTGTTTTTTTAATTTTTCTCCCAAAGATCAAAGAGATTTCACAGATTTTTATAGACAATCAAGGACGTGCCTCACTACTTCTAGCTTCTAACTAAAAATAAAAAGCAGATTCCAATTGGAAACCTGCTTTCATTTTTATCTAACAATTCCTGAATTATTTTCCACCGCCACCGTTTTTCTCTACGTCAGTTTTTGTATTTTCTTTTACTTTCTGGTTTCCAAAACGTTTTACAAAAGTAAGGGAAAAACCGTACCAGTCCCATTTTGAGTACTCTCTGAACGTTCCGTCCGGGCTATAAGTTGTGTTATCACCATAAGGTCTTTTAAAGATATTCATCAGCTGCATGCTTAGTTCCATCTGCGTTTTCGGGAATATTTTGGTCACTGAAATATTATGGAAAACATTGGTATTATTCGCATAAGAGTTTCCGTTATTCTGGTTGGCCAGTTCTACCCATGCACTCAGATTAATATTTTTATTGAAAAGATTCGTATAAGATACGTTGGCAGAAGCTCCCCAATAACTGATATAGTCTTTACCCCTTAGATCATTCTTTTGGTTGAAATCCTTATTATTAATGTAATACCATCCGAATCCGGCATTCACATTCAGTTTATTTTTCAGGAAATTCTGATTGGTATTGGCAAAAAGGTAATATTTTTCAACCTTTCCGTCGAAGTTTCCTGGCAATGAAACTGTTCTTCCGTTTTCCGTAACATAAGTTGTCCAATAATCCTGATTGGTGTGCATATATCTTGCAGAGATAAAATACTTTTTCAGGATTCCCAATTTCAGATAAAGCCGGTCATTCGGATTGGGATTCAGATAAAGATTTCCTCTGGAATAGGTTCCGTTAATTTCAGGAACGAGGAAAGGATTAAATTCAGAATACCAAGGTCTCCATATGCTTCGGTTATAGGTAAGACTTAAGTCAAATTTCTCTGAAAAATTATATTTCAGCAATAAATTGGGAAGAAAGGTTCCGTATGAATCTTTTCTCTCTGTGCCTGCAACATCCTGTCTTACTTTATAATCAATGTATTCATAACGTACTCCGATTCTTGTTTCCAGTTTTTTGAAGAATGTCTTACTATAGTTAACATATAAAGAGCTCAGATTATCCTCATAATGAAAGGTATCATTTCTCGCAAGATTGTAAAATTCTGAATTACTATCATTCATACTGAATCCATACAGACTATTAGGAATAACATGGTTGTTAATTTCCGTTTTCCCTCCTACTTCCATCGTTCCGCCGGATTTCCCTAAAGGCTGTGTATAATCTACTTTCAGATAATAATTACGCATCTGATTTGAACTGATAACTCCCAGCTGCTGATTTGAGCTGCCGGTTTGATTATGAATTTGTTTATCAATTAAATTGTCATTGTCATTGCTGGAGTAATTGGTTCCTAAATTAATATCTAAAATTCTGTTCTTTTCTTTATCATAATATTTATAGAAAGCATTGGTTCCCAGGTTACGGTTGAATCCCCATGTATTCTGAGTCTGAAGAAAAGAATCTCCAGGCTCTCCGTTATTGAAGATCATTCCATTAGATTCAGACAGAGACAAATTTCTGCTCTGTGAATACTCTGCTACAAATCCGATATTATTTTTATCATTCAGTTCAAATTCTGAAGTGGAAGAAATAGACGGACTTTCGTTTCTCATCACATTCTCCAAATTAAACTGAGTCAGTTTATTTGTTGCATAACGGTTATCCCATGTTTGAGTCTTTTGTACATAATTTCCGCTATTGTAGCCTCCTATAAAGGTTTGGGTAAACCTTTTCTTATGATAGTTCAGGTTGAAGTTCGTGTATTGTGAGTTCTTCGTACTTTGTCTGTTGTTGAGGGAGATGCTTCCTTTTATCCCTTCGTCATCTCTTTTTTTAAGGACAATATTGATCACGGATCCTGAAGTTTCATAACGGGAAGACGGGCTGGTAATCACCTCAATTTTCATCAGGTTATCAGCTGGAATTGTTTTAAGATATTCCTTCAATTCTTTCCCTGTAAAAACCGATTTCCTGTCATTGATGTATACCGTTACCATTTGCCCTTCGGCTTTTACCTCATCATTGTTATCAATACTTACCAAAGGCGTCATTCTAAGAACATCCCATGTTGTATTTCCTGCCAGAATTGCACTATTGGCTACATTGAATACAGTTCTGTCTATTTTCGATTCTACTGTTGGTTTTCTGGCTACCAGAGTAACAGCTTCGATTTCTTTTGCATTTCCCTTTACAGTATCGTTGGCTGCCGGAGCTGGAGCTTGCTGAGCTATTGCTAATGAGCCTGTTAATAGTGCTATTGGAAATAATAGTATTTTCATGTGAAATTATAGTTTTATCTATAAGACCACTAACTCCATAATTTCGTTACATCAAAAAAGAAAAAAATTAAAATAAATACTTAATTACCAACAAGATACCAATACTGAATTTAAACATAAATTCAAAAACACTACACATTATTCAATAAAAACAAGTAATATAAATCACATTTATAATAAATATTCTTAAAAAAGTATTTTAAACATAATTTCAATTTATCTTAAAAATGTTTTAAAATCTACCATAATTACAGGAATATTTTACTACCAATGTGTAAAATCAGTTTTTATTTAAAAGAAACCCCATAAAAAAAGCCAGGATCTCACCCTGGCCGTTAGCAATAGCAAATTTACAAGGAATAATATTAAAAAATATATGCTTAGTTTACATTTTCAAAATAATGGATAACGCCTACTTCCGGCAAACGAAGCGGGTCTTGATTAAAATCTGACTCTTTATTTTTACTGCTTTCCAGAAAAGAATTACTGAAAAGCGCATAAGAAGGCTGTTCTGCCACTCCGTTTTTTAAAAGCTGATGGGCTTCCACAATTGTTTTTCCATATAATTTTCTGAAGTTTCCAATATTGTACTGTGAAAAGGAACCGTAATGAACAATAAACTTGAGAGCCAGATCAATTTTCGTACTCAAACTCTTACTCAACTCCTCTATCTTCCTGTTGAACGCACTTCTCATCTTCCACAACATGGTTGAAATACTCTGGTAGGATGGATTTTCATCATAACGGTAAAATAAAATGGCATCTCCCTCAATCTCGGAAATTTCAAAATACTGATCGTTCACATCAATCAGTGTAGACAATAATTGTCTCACAATATACTCGCCAGTGTACAATTTTGTATTGAACACAAATTCGGTAAATCCGCTGAAATCCGGAATGAGAATAATCCCCTCTTGTATACTTGTCTTCATAATGATAATGGATTAAAAACCAGCTTTAGCATTACAGACGAAGCAGACTCAATTTTACTTTATCATTTTTAAGACAAAAAAAGAATTCTGTGGAAATTTTACTTCTATTTTTTAAACAACAATCATCAGATCCTTATCATATCCATTATATTTTTCGTCAATATAGCCATGAGGATTGCAGATAATTTCTGTTTCTCCGATTTTATATCTTACGGGAGTATGAATGTGCCCGTGAATCCAGTATAAGGGTTGGTACTCTTTAATTACATCTTCCAAATCAGAAGCATAAGCCGCTGTTAACGGATCTTCTTTATAATGTTCAGGAACAGATTGTATACTGGGTGCATGATGGGTAACGACAATATTTTTAAATTCTTTTGAGTCTTCAAGACTTTCTTTTAGCCATTGTTTTGAAAGCTGATGAATTTTAAAGGTATCCAAAGTTCTCATTTTCGAATAAGAAGGATCTCTTTTGATCATCTTATAATCATTCATTTTGGGCTGACAAAGCATTCCGTACTGAACAGGATTTCCAAAGATGGAAAAATCAGTCCACAGCGTTGCCCCGTGAAAACGAATTCCCTCAATATCAACATGTGAATTTTCAAGCACATGAACATTGGAGTTCGACGCCGCCTCTTTGATCTTATGAAGTGTTTTAGGGTAAGAGCCTTTATAGTATTCATGATTGCCCAAAACATAGATCACAGGTTTATTGGGTATTGCTTCTTTAATCCATTCAAATCCTTTGGTCCCCAGATTGATATCACCTGCCAGCACCACGACATCTGCGTGATCAAAACATAATTCCGTACTTCCAAATTCCCGATGAAGATCGCTGATGACCTGTATTTTCATGATATATAGTAAACAGCAAAGGTAATAAAGGGAAACAGAATAGCAAAAATCAAAAAAAAAGAACCGGCACCTAAGCACCGATTCCTTCCTCATATAGTTTGTATATTTTTAAGGCCGCCTGTTATGAAACGGCTACTTCTGCCTGCTTCACTTTTACGCTTTTCAATATAAAATAAAATAACATTCCGAGAGCCAGTAAAGCGTAACTGATCAAAATAATCAGATTTAAGCTTCCCACTGATAATTCTGACGGAAAGATCTGACTCATTAATGTCATGAATGACAATCCGATACCTGCTCCCAGAAAGTAACTTGTAGAGCTCAGACTTGATGCCAATCCGTAATGTGCAGGTTCCACATCCTGGATTCCCATCACTGAAAGTGCGGTAAAACAAAACGTCATTCCAACTCCGGAGATACATGCAGCTCCCAATAAAACTACGGTTAGCGGATGTCCTGCATAAACAGAAATCAGCAGCAATAATCCTCCAGCCAGCATAAATGACCATCCTAAAACACCCATTTGAGAGGAACTCAGACGTTTTGATATGTGCGGCAGAATAAATTTGGCCGTTAACGCAGACAGAATACTGAAGGGAACAAGCATTAATCCTGCAGAAGCAGCGCTGTAGCCCATATCTTTCTGAAGCATCAGTGAAATCAGGAATAAAAACCCGATAAAAAACGCTCCCAGGGTAAAAAATACCGCATTGGAAACTACTAAAGATCTATGTTTAAACAGTTTTAAATCTACCAAAGGCTCTGCAACGGATTTTAAACGGTAGTACACCATAACAAGCAGTACTAATGCTAAAACCAAAGAACCAGTTATCAGGAAAGGCTGTTCTTTAATATGAATCAATTCATGCGTTCCGTAAGTAAGACTTAAAAGCCCAAGGACCATCAATATTCCTGAAACCATATCTGTTTTCTGAGCGGTTTCATTTTTCTCATCTGCCGGCAGATAATAGTACGACAACACCAATGTAATTAAAAGAATAGGAACATTGATCAGGAAAACCCAATGCCAGCTCAGGTAAGTACTGATAATTCCTCCTACTGAAAGACCGCTTCCTGAACCAATGGCAGCAAATGAACTGAAAATTCCGATAGCACGGTTTCTCTCCTGTTCCCCTCTGAAGGTATTGGTCACAATCGATAATGCTGACGGCATTACTAACGCTGCTCCCAATCCCTGCAAAGCACGGAATATAGCAAGCACTTCAAAGTTTTGAGATAATCCTGCTCCTAGTGAAGTGAGCATAAAGATCAATGCTCCAAGGAGAAACATTTTCTTTCTTCCAATCTGATCGGAAAGCTTTCCTCCAATAATCAGAAATCCTCCAAAGAACAGTACATAAAGCGTCTGCAGCCACTGAACCGTCTCTGCTCCAATCTGAAACTGCTGCTGAATAGAAGGAATGGTTAAATTAATAATGGCAATATCCAACGCCTCTACAAATGTTCCTACCGATGCTAAAATTAATATTAAGTTCTTCCTTGTACCCATGTTTCAAATTTCCTGCAAAATTAAAATTAACAGAACGTATTTGAAAATTTAACCTTAAATTTGGAACAATATTGAATATTTCAAATATTTAAAAGAACAAAACACCTGATCTACCAGGAAAAACCTATAAAAACAGAACAAAATGGCAACTGAAAACTATATTCCTGATGAAAAAGACTTATCTATCCTCCGTCTTCTTCAGAAAGATGCGAAGATGAGTATCCGTGATATTTCGGCCAGGATCAATTTGAGTCCTACACCTACGCATGAGCGTATCAAACGTATGGAAAAACAGGGAATCATTAAAGAGTATACTGCTGTGGTTGACCGTAAAAAGGTTAATAAAGGGATGATGGTGATCTGTATGATCGCTTTAAATGTTCACAACAAGAAAACTGCGGGAAAATTCATTGAGGAAGTGGGCAGATTGAAGGAAGTGGTAGAATTTTACAATATCAGCGGGGATTTTGACTTTATGCTGAAGATCCTTGCTCCCAATATGGATGAATTTCATGAGTTTTTCGTGAACAAATTATCAGAAATTGAAGGAATCGGCCAGACGAAGAGCATTTTTGTCATGAACAGCATTAAGGAAAGTGTGCAGATTATTTAAGCTAAAAAGCAGCCGCGTATTGTACATGGCTGCTTTTTTCTTTTCAACGGAATATTCCGGATTAGCTTGTTGTTTATTTCCAGTAATTCCAGACTGAGCCGTCAAATACCGCCAGTGTTTTACTGGTTGTATCATAGCACATCATTCCCGGATATGGATTTTTTACATTAAGATGCGGCGTGGCTATCTGAGGAAGAATCATCGCTTTATTCTGAGATTCCAGCACCAATACGCCATCAGCAGAACTTGTAGCTTCACCCATAATCACTCCCTTCCCTGTTTCAGCAGAATTATTGGCAGCAATTGCACTTGAACTTCCGGTATCTGACAAGGATTTCCACGCATCATTTTCGTAGACCTTCACTTTATTATCTGTTACATCAAAGATGAATGTTCCGTTCACCAGAGATCCTGCAGGAAATCCTGAGGTAGCGGGAAGAATTAAACCTTTTGTATTTCCTGATGTATTATCAAAATCTAATATCGTACTGTTTCCATCTACAGTCTGTTTACCAATCGCTACTTGCGCAAAAACTGAATTGAAAACGATTAAAGCAACTGCTATACTTATATTTCTTATATTTTTCATACTATTTATCGGTTAGATTAATCATTACAGCTTCTTTCTACACATTTCCATTCCGTACCGTTATAAAGCTTTACACATTTATCCTGAATATCATACAGAAGCATTCCTTCTTTCGGTTCTGCGATGGCATCTCCGGGCTGTGGCGTCTGGCTTACATGCTGAACTCTGGTAATCACAAAACCTTTATTTTTTGATTCCATAGCCAGAAATCCATTAGGAATATTTTCAGGCCACGAATCGCTTTTCTGCTGTACGGTAATTCCGAATTTTGTATATCCGTCAGTGGTTCCTGAAATGCCGGGTTTTGTACAAAATCCATCGATCTCATCAATAATCAGGGGTGCATTTCCACAACTTGTTTTAGCTTCAGACAATCCTTCAGGCCAAAGAGAGGGACACATTGCTTTTGTTGCATTTGGTCCACAGAAACTGGAATTCCCCATTCCTAGTCCTATTACGGATCCCATGACAATAGCTACGATCTGGCTGTCATCACTGATGATGGAAGCTCCTCCTCCGCCACTTACGTCTGCTTTTGCAATACAGTACGCTCTCCCGGTAGGAATACCTACATATTCAACAGAAGGATAGGTGGTAGACTGTTGGGTAAATGTTCCGCAAATCTCTACCACACTGCTTGTTCCCATTTCAATAACTGAAGTTGTTCCAGGATAAAAACCACCAAATGACGGATCTTCCTGAATCACTGATCCTACAAGGGATAGAAAGGATTTCGCTCCTAATGTAATTTTTGAATTCTTCTGAGATCCGAAAGTTCCTACTTTCACTGTTCCTGTCGATTTAACACTTGCACCATCACCAATTTCCAATACTCCATCGACCTGGATACTATTGGATTGCAATTGTCCGGATTGAATGATAAGGGTTGCTCCGTTCGGGATGCTGATATTGGTAGTCACACTGAGGGTTCCGTTAAGACAATAGGTATTTCCGCTTGTGAGCGCCTGTCCGGTGTAAGGAATACACTGGGCATAAGCCGTTGTACTGAAGACGAACATTAATAAAAAAGATAATTTTTTATTAATATTTAAAAAAAATAGGTTATTCATACACATTTATAATACTTTAACAAATTATTATTGTTTAAATAAAAAATATTTAAATTTTCAACATCATCGACCCCACTAACAACAATTAACACACCAAACAACTGTTTAATTTTTTCGTTTTTATATGATATTTAAACACTATATATGACTGCCAAGGCTATCAAAAAACACTTATAATTGTTACACCACAACAAATTACACTCTTCACATCGCACCTATATTCAACAGAATTATTTTCTGGATTTTATTTTTCAAATGGTATTTTCTTTCCATGTTTAATAGAAATAATTAGGCATTTATTGATATAGCAAATACATCTTTCATACAAACACATCCTCAAAACATAGCCTTTTTTTAACCTTAGCTGTTTTTAACTGAATACAACAATAGATAATCTGAATAACAGACGTCCATTCAAATTCACATTAAAAACCGTAAATTTGCAGCATGAATAACGATACGATATGTGCACTGGCTACGGCCAATGGAATAGGTGCTTTAGGCATCATCCGTGTTTCAGGAAATGAAGCTTTATCTGTGGTTCAGAAAAGTTTTCCGGCCAAAAATCTGGAAAAACAGAAATCCCATACCATTCATTACGGTTATTTTATGGATGAGGAGGAAGCTATTGACGAGGTGATGCTTTCTATTTTCCTGGCTCCGAAAAGTTTCACCACTGAGAATTCTGTGGAGATTGCTTTTCACGGCTCTCCGCATATCGGAAAACGTATTCTTGAAACCCTGATCAAAAACGGGGCGAGAATGGCCAAAGCAGGGGAATTTACCCTTCGTGCTTTTATCAATGGCAGAATTGATCTTTCCCAGGCAGAAGCGATTGCTGATGTCATCGCCTCTGAAAATGAAGCTTCGAGAAAAGTAGCCATCAACCAGCTGAAAGGAGGAATCACCAATGAAATCTCTGTATTGAGGACTGACCTTTTAAATTTCGTTTCCTTAATTGAACTGGAACTTGATTTTGCAGAAGAAGATGTGGAATTTGCAGACAGAAGTGCCCTAAGCGGATTACTGGATAAAATTGAAGTCAAATTAAATTCGTTGATTGAAAGTTTCCAATACGGAAATGCCATTAAAAACGGAACTGCGGTTGCCATCATTGGAAAACCGAACGCTGGAAAGTCTACGCTGCTGAACTCCCTTTTGAAGGAAGAAAGAGCGATTGTGAGTAATATTGCGGGAACAACGAGAGATACGATTGAAGAAGTTCTTCATATTAAAGGTCACGCTTTCCGGTTAATTGACACTGCCGGACTTCGTGAAACGGTAGATGAAATTGAAGCAATCGGGGTGAAAAAAGCTAAAGAAAAGGTAGAAAACGCCAATATTCTGGTGTATCTGGCAGATGCTGCTACCGAGGATTTTTCTGAAGATATTGAAATGATCCAATCTCTGTTAAGAGAAGATCTGAAGCTGATTATCTGCGCGACAAAAATTGATGAAGTCACTCCTACCAAATATGAAACAGTAGAAGATATTTTCAGAAGTGCTATTTCTCACGAATTTGATTTTATCAAAATCTCAGCAGTTGAAAATCAGAACATCCAGGATCTGAAAAATGAACTTTCCTCTTACGTGGAACATTTAAAAACTGAAGAAAATAACGTTGTCATCACTAACCAACGACACTTTGAAGCCTTGAGAAAGTCGATGGATGCCGTTCATAAAGTGAAAGAAGCTATTTCTTTCCAGATCTCTACAGAATTACTGGCATATGAACTTAGAAATGCCCTGGAACATCTTGGCGAAATTTCCGGAGAAGTGACCAATGATGAGGTGCTGGGGAATATTTTTTCTAAGTTTTGTATTGGGAAATAAATTCAATCATATTTTAAGAATTTTGAGTTTAAAATAAAAAACAGCCTTTTTTTAGGCTGTTTTTTTATTTATTGAATTTCCTGTTCGTGGTCTCTGAGCTTTGGAGCTTTATTACTGTCTCAAAGTCTGGAGACTTTGCTGAGCGGTGTATATCTCAAATCTCAACATAATAGATGAAATGGGATCCAAATAGAGAGATAGAGTGGCATATTTATTTGAATTAAATAATATAGTCAATATTATGACTTGCAACCTATTTGTATTTAAAACTTTAAAGGATTAATTTCTATAAAAAAGACAGACTAATTAAAGCCTGTCTTTTTATATTGATTTTAAAAATCATACCCAATCCTAAAACTTAAATTAGGAACTACCTGAAGTGAATAGTCAGATTTTAAAATTTTACCCACTCCTAATCCTAATTGAAGTTCATAATTGAAATTTTTTGCAAAATTTCTTCTTAATCCCCATGTAGGAATCAATGAAATCATTGGATTTACTTCTATTCCATCAACATTTGAAATAACAAACCAATCAGGAACGAATCCAAGTTTTGCAGAAAGATAGTTTGCGGAATTATACTTAGTATTCTTGCTTTTATTATGCCTTTGATTAATATTGTAGTACCATTTGGGAGTTACGGACAAAGCAGGTGCTAATGCAAAACCTGTTTTAGAGTACAAATCTCCTCCCCAAATCCCCGCATTCAAATCGATCTCACTTCTAAGTGTAAATTGTTCAGAAAGATTGACTTCATTATAGACATTTGCACCAAAAAGTCCAGCTTGAACTCCAAAGAATGATTTTTTTATTGATGATTTTTCTTGCGAATACATTAGGGTTACAGTAAATACTAATAAAATTAGAAATATTTTTTTCATCATATTATTTTTTATAAAATTCATAATTCCCAGTGAGATTACCTTTTGTCCATTTACCATTCATTGATTTATCATTTAAATATCCTGAAAAACTTAATCCAGCTTTTGTAGTTGCATCAAATTTACCACTAATCATTACATATCCTGATATACTTTCAGAAATATTGGAAGTAGTATAATATATCGTTCCTTCCATGTTACCTGTATCAGATACGTTAAATTTTATTTCGCCAGATAAATCTCCCTTAAAGTTTCCGATGTAATTCCCTTGATATTTAGAGTTCGATTGTAACCTTAAATTCTCATCTGAAATACAAGAGGTAATTGCAAGGAAAAATACAAGAAAAAAATATTTCATAATTTTAATTAGCGTTAAGTTTTACTCCATGCCAAGCTCCATTTTTCTTGGCTATTCCATACATACTAACTGCTACAGCATCAGGTTTTGAAAAATTCCACTTATAGCTTGTTACATCAAGTCCATTCCCCGTTCCTCCTCCAAAAGTGTAAGTAACCTGAGGAGAAGCAATCCCAAAATCGAAAACTCTTTCGATAACATCTTGGTTGTTTTCTATCTGGCTGAAATCGTAATAGCGTACGTATGATGCACTATATGAATCTACAACAAAAAGAACTCTATTCAGCTTTTTGTTTTGTCCTTCAATAAAATTATTTGCCTGTTTCCATGCAGTTTCCCAAAACAACTTATCCAATTTTTCTTCTGTAAGACCTGTAAAATCAACAGTAAACTGAATAAGCCCATCTAATTTAGAGGCAAATGGTAACGACGGAATGTTTTGGTTTTTTGAAAAAGTAAAGGAAATACCATCCGATGTGGTGTACATATTGCTACCAAACCAGTATGCTTGCTTAGGGACTCCCGCAGGAGCACTCATATTCATTGAGTGGTTAAAAGTCCATTTGATTGAATTAACACCTATACCCAGTTGGTCTGCATTTTCTTTTCTCCATAGTCCAGTCCATCCTTTATATTGATGTTTAACCTTGCAACCTATCGCATAAACAAGATATAAATTCTGTGAATAGAATTTAACTTTAACTCTTCTTCTGCTTTCATACTTATCATATGTTGTCCATGTTTTTCCAAAAATATTTCCTAACCATGGCTTTTTAACTTCACCAATTGGCAGTTTTTCAACTATTGAAGCTATTGAAGGCTCTTGAGGAACAGTGGGAGGTCTAAAACCACCATTATTACCACTTGTGCTGCCGCCACCAGTAAAACCACCAGTGCCTCCACTTCTTCTAGGTACAGATGATCTAAAATAGCTAATTTTATTATCAGTATTTGGCAAAGTGATCAATTCATCATTTGCTTTATCAGAGATGAAACTATCTCTTGTAAATGTTTCAGTTGGAACTAAAAGATTAGAAGATATTTTTCTAACTTCAAGATAATTTTCGAGCCTGGAATAATTTTCTTCTGTTGTAACAAATAATCCAACATCAGTATATTTGTATATTTTATCTGCAACTTGTATTTCAGCCTTTCCATTTAGCATAGTAGAGTATACTTCATCACCTACAATTTCTTCAAGATCATCTATATCATCATAAATGTCTTCGTCAGAAACCGAAACTGTCTTCATGGCACGAGATGATTTTTTTTCTAAATATTCTATCTTTCTAGATTTTAATTCAGAAATAACTTTATTTTCATTTTTTTGAGTAATGACTGGAACTAAAGACTCAATTCCTTTCTCGTCAATAAAATTTTGAACTGATTCAAGGTTCTCTTTTTTTAGGTTTTTGTAAGTAGCGGATAATGATTCTTTGTTTGGAAAATATAATCTTCCATTTTTTACAGCCGCTTGATCAATTATATTAGTTTTATCAGATGATGTGTCGGTAAGTTCTTCACGACAGGAGGTTGTAAAAGCTAATAGGCTGAAAATAGCTATTTTAAATAGATTTAAATTTTTCATTTGTTCAAAATAATTTTATCTCATTTGTACTTTACATACAACGACAAATAGATTTTTATTGTTAATGATATTATTACAATTTGTAGCCTGTATGCTTTTTTAGCAGATAATTACCAAGCTCGAAATTATCTGCTCTTAAATTTAAGAGTTTCATCATTTTTGTTTTTTTGCAAATTTAAAAATTAAACTATTCGAGACAAATTTTTCACATTAAAAAGATTTATTGAAGCAAATTTTCTCGTCTTAACTGTTACAAATATATTTTGCATCAACTTCAAAACATGTCGTATTAAAAAAAGGTTTTGAGCTATTTAGCATTTCTCTTTTTTGAAATACTTTTGGACTGCATTTATGGTGAGTTTTAAAGATCTCATGAGGTAATATGCGCAACCGATATACAAAATGAAATACGCGAACAGTATCGAAACAAATGAGACATCATCCCAAATGCCGTACGGTTTAAATTTTAATTGTGGTATATGTAACATCATTTTGGTACATCAAAAGGGGTTTGGTTATTTTTCATAAACACAGATCCCATCCTTTTATACTTCATAAGCTTACCATTTGTACATAAATCGTAAATCCCATTTGCTTTCTGTTCTGAAATGTATAAAAAACATCACTTTCGTTGCAGTCATTATCTAGTGCAACATATTTTCTAAAGTCTTCAATAGTTGCATCGACTTTTTTCAAAAAAGATTGGATTTTCTTATCTGGCGTAGGTTCTAGACAGTTTGCTGGTAAATCACATTTTTTGTCTTTTCCCGTTTCTTGTGCAAAAATAAAGCGTTGATACTACCAACATTAAAGTAAAGACTAATTTTTTCTTTTTGTTATTCTTGTAATACTATTTCCGTTATCGAAAGTAGATCCAATTTCCTCTATCACAATCAAAAAATTCAAATCCAAAAACATAAAAACAGCCCTTTCAAGGCTGTTTTTTAAATTTATTTAAGTCTATCCACACATAACTCACGCTTTCCGAAGTCTACTGACTTTGTTTTGCAAAACAAATATTTTATAATTTTAAATCATTTATTCTAAAGGTGTATCAAATAAAAGATTTTTCATAACGCCAATTGTAAGCATCACTAAAAAGAAGAGTAAAAAATAGGCGAAGAAATTGACAAGTCGTTTTTTATTATCATGATTTTGCAACGTATTAGTACTATAACTATTTACAAAACTTCTTAGCCCTAAAGTAAATACAACTATAATTGATGTAAAGGTAATATAAAGGATAATAGATTGCTTTAGTTCAAAAAAGAATAAGATTACTAAAATATCTATTAATGCGATAATCCAACTTAATTTAAATATTTTAAAGGACGATATATTTTTTTCCAACATTAAAAATATTGAATTTGAAAATATAATGATAAGAAGTATTATTTGTAAAATTGTATTCATAAGATTGAGTATTAAAAATTAATCTGAGCAAGGATTGGGGAAAGCAATCTTTATATCAGCATCCAAACTCAGCCCATCTGTTGCTTTCCTGAAACGTCCGATCTCCAAAATCAGGAGACTTTGCATAACAGACTTCAAAAATAGCGAAAAAGGGTAATTCCCTGGTAATGGTCTACACGGTAACTTTATCAAAAAATAAGTACCATGGACGCAATTATTAAAAAACTATCAATTTTAAGTGTACTGATTTCACTGATGAGTTTCTGTTCCTTCCTGTTGGCACAGGTTTATCCAATCGGACAGATGTTTTTGACTACTTATGGTCAGTCTTTTACGATGTATAATACGGGCGTAATTGTTCAGGATGGCAATCCGGGAAATGCAGGTCAGGCCGTATATGATCAGACCGGAATTAATTATCTGCGCTTACCGTCTGCTGTTCCCTATCAAAAGGCTTTTTTCCTGAATTTCAATAAAAACATTATAGAGCTGGATTACAGATATGGATACCGCGTCGTGGGTTATTCCAATATTCCTGTTCCTCCTCCGCCAGTTATGTATCTGCCAAAACCTACGTATGATAATGAAATAGGAATTGAAACCGCTGAAGGACTAAGACCGCTACCTACCCAGATTATTGACGAGCAAAAACCTTATGGGGATGTCATGATGACCAGTGAGCAGAATGCCGTAGACTGTTATAAGAATTCTTTGAATTTTGACGGATCATTAAATCAGATGAAATTCGGGGATTGTATGGTAACGAATATGGCTGGTCAGAAAGAGCTTGAAATTTATAAATGTGCCAAAAACTCGGCAACCATGGAGGAACAGAGTCTTTGTATGCTGAGTATATTGGGCGGTTCAAAAGAAAAGCAGATTACTCAGGATATGTTGAAGTGCTATAAAGAATATGGCGGCAATTATGAAATGTATCCCCTTTGTTTTGCTGATAAAGTAAACGATCCTGAACTCAAGCAATTAGTTTCCTGCTTTAAAGATCAGGCCAACAGTGGCGAAATATCTTTTATGGGAACTGCCGTGTGTTATGGAGCAAGTAAACTTAATCTGAATACAGAAGCCCAGATAGCCGTTGAGTGCGCGGTAAGCACCGGAGGACAGCCGTATGCATTTGCAGGATGTGCGGGCGGCCAGTTAACCTATCGTGAATTAAATAAATGTCTAACAAACGGAGTTGGCGGTGATAATGGATGTTTCGGAAAAAATAATACGATCGTTAAAGGACTAAATCAAATTGGAGACGCTTTAAAAGGTCAGTTTGGTCCTAATAACGATATCGTCAAAACATGGAATACTACCGTGCATGATTTACAATATGGCCCCGGGAAAAATCATGAAGCGGTAAAAGTGGTCAGAAACATAAGCAACGAACTGGGAAAAGCGGGAACTAATGTAGCCAAAGAAATAAAAAAAGTAGTTCCCAAAATAAAAATCAAATGGTAATCAAGAAGGTAAAATAAAAACAGATGCACTTGTCTAAGTGCATCTGTACAATATTCTCACTGCATCTATTTCTTCAGCATTTGAAAATTATATTTTATAGGATTGAAAGGATTGACAGCCGTCCCTTCAACGGTTATTTTACTTGCAAGCAGTTCAAAATTCATATTTTGTGTGTTCTGCTTGGTAAACAACCCTTTTTTGGAAGCCGTAAATGTAATGACCACTTTCTTGCTTACTCCATCCACAGGAACCTGAACCGTTAATTCTTTAGGAAGAAGATTAAGTTCTATCTCCTTTTTATACTGATATAGAACCGCAGTATAATCCAGGTCATATTTTATTTTTCCGATGGCTGTTAAGGCCTGATTGGCTTTCGCAGGATCAGAAATTACTGAGTAAATAATCTCTTTCATAGGAAATTCCGAATAGGAAATCAGGTTTTTCTTGGCTGAAAAGGTAACCGCCGTTTCTCCGTTCACAGTTCCCTGGGATATCCCAGCTTTTCCAGTGTATTCACCGTTAAGATCATCAAAACTGATCGTCACAGGGTTAGGTTTTGGAGTATCATCATCATTACTGCAGCTTGCCAGAACAAAAGGAATAGCCAGTAAGACCACAAGCATTGATATCAATTTTACATGATTGAATTTTTTCATTTTGATTTTGAATTTATTATTTTGATTAAAAAATATTGTATTGAGTACTCATCTATATAAATACAGAATTTCCATATCCTTGCTTGGGATTAAAAAAAATAAATTCAATCAACTGATTTACTGCCTGTTATTTTTAATATTTAAAACAATTAAAAGCACTACTTTATGATTAATCATAAAAAAATCCAACATCTTTCTGATATTGGATTTTTGTATCGTTGAAGATATAACAGATCAGTTAACAGATCAACAGCAGTCTATACTCTCCATCATTTTCGACAGGTGCTCTGTGAACACAAGGCAATGCTTCCTGATCAGGATGATCTACTGCAATGCGCCAAAGATGACCAACCCCTAAATTGACAGGTTCTGCATGAGGCTTAGGCTGATAATGAAGATCAAAGAAATACTCTTTCAGGAAGTCTTCAAATTCGTATTCACTACCGTCATGTAATTTTCTGAGCTGTTCCCGGATTTCAGGAATTAAAATTTTCTGTTCCACCTGATCATTAGCTATGATATCACTTGCCGTCCCGTGATAAGTACAAAGAAAAGTATCCGTCCCGACAGGTGAACGGTCGACATGATAGGAGTACACATCTGTTGAAATAAAACCGAGCTCCTCATCGCGTTCATAACATTTAAGCAAATTAAGGACGGGAGATGCGCCGAAATCTGTTAATAACTGCAGGTCATTTAAAATAATTTCTCTCGCCATACTCCCCTCTTCTGACAATTCCAATGCTAAAAGATCTTCACTGGAAACTTCCGTAATATTATCTTTCAGCAGAAGCTTTGTGACAATTTCTTTAAAGTCACCCACTAAATTCCTGTGCCAGCAAATGGCATTCATAATGCCCTGAAAACGGGTATTTACAAGTTCAGAAAAAGAAGAAACCACACCTACCTGATGATGATCAGAAAACATATTGTTCATATATTGGAATAAACAGTTTAGCCGCTTAATTCTGTACAAAAATACGGAATAGGTTTTTCAAAACCTCCGTTACAAAAATTACGATAAGTTTTATTATGGAAATTTAATTTCCAGGTTGATCTTTTCTCTTCATATCGTATTTATTCCTAACTTAGAACAAGCTAATCGTCAACGAATTAATCTGATTAACCGTTATGCAGATTTCACCATCCGCCAGCCTTGCACCTTATATAAAAAGTTACACCGTTGTTACCATTGATAAGGATCTCAGAGATGAAGTATTTTATCCGAGTGGATATATAGATCTCATTATCAATATTTCCGGTGGTTTTGCCGCTACTGTTATCAATGGCCAACACAAAAACACTCCCGATATAGAATTATTGGGACATCTCACACTTCCCACCCGGCTTAGTGCAGCGAAAGGGACTTCGGTGCTTATTGCGAGGATATTTCCGCATGCCGCCACTTTATTTTTTTCTGACCCTCTTTCAGAATTCACGAACTATGCCACTGATATGTATGATGTAACGGGGAGTGAAAACAGAAATTTGTATGACCGCATTATGAATACAGGGGATCTTTGTTCAAAAATAAATGTTTTAGAAAAGTATTTTCTTCAAAAGCTGAAAAAAAATGAATCTCATCTTAAAAAAGTGGCCATCCTCCACGCGCTTAATCAACAGCTTTTCATGAATCAGAATGTATTGAATTTGCCTGTTATAGCACAAAGCTCAGGGCTATCGGAAAGATATATTCAAAAACTTTACCTTACGAATATGGGCATAAGCCCTTCTTCTTTTGCTTCAGTAACAAGATTTAACAAAAGTCTGCCAATGGTTCTCAACACCCCTGAATCACTCACAACGATAGCTTACCACTGCGGATATTATGATCAGGCTCATTTTATCAAAGAGTTTAAAAAATTCACTGGCATTACCCCTTCTGCATCCAGACATTCGCTGATCAAAAACGACACTGATCTCCAACAGGCTGTTAATATTGGTTTTTAGTTTGATTTTGCAGGATGATTACTGCTGAACATGTCCCGGTGCATCTTCCAGCCATCTTTTGTATTCTTCCAGATAACGATCACTTTTCCATCGTCCAGTTTGTTGCCCTTTAAATCTGTCATCTCATAATAACTTTCTTCGGTTACTGAGGTTCTGCCATCTCCATACAGATTTTGAATCATAAACTTAACATGTACTTTCGGGCCGTTTTTAAAGAAATCAAGTATTTGCTCTTTTCCACATAATGGGGCGGTATTGGGTGGAAAAAGACATGCATCATCGGTATATCTGCTAAGAATAGAACCGTCATTTTTATTGGCAAGTTCCGCGTAGATTGCATTACTGGCTTCTATAACCTTCCTTACCGGCTTAAGATCTTTGTTTTGGGCATCAGACCATGAAGTAAGGAGTAATAATAAGCTTAGAATAAGTATTTTTTTCATTGTAAAATTTTTATACAAAGCAAAACATTCCTCAAACCCAAAAATTGTAAAATTGCGAACAAACCGATATTTTTCAATAAAAAAACGGTGTCCTCTCCTGGAAAACACCGTTTTATATATAAGGTTATTAATTTTCAGTTTTGTTTTTTTACTTCTTCAATATCTTTTCTGTTACTGTTGAAGATTTTGTATGTAGTTTAATGTAATATACTCCTGTCTGAAGAGAAGATAATACGATCTGTTCCTGCATTATATTCAAAGTTCCCTGCTTGACCAGTTGTCCTGCTGCTCCAAAGATCTCATAAGAAACCAAAGGCTCTTTACTTTTGATCGTCAATACATCCTGAACCGGATTAGGGTATAATTGCATTCCTGCCTGAGCAGCCGTTTCTTCTACTGACATCTGGCTGCACGTTGATTTAGCAAATTTTGTAAAAAAAGACTGAGATTTCCCTCCTGCTACATTAACCGCCATTGTGTTGACGTTATCATTGGCATCCGTAAATAGCTGATCGTGAAAAAAACCTCCCACTACGTAGTTGCCATCGTTATCTGCAGCAACTGCTGTAAATTCATCTATAACATAATAGTTACTACGGATTTCTCCTGTTCCCAAGACCTCTCCGGTATCTTTATTAAGTCTCACCAATAAAGGATCGGATCTGTCTCCATCAGGACGTATCATTGCATAGCTTCCCCAGACATCAGACCAGCTTCCTTTGGCAAAGGCTATTTCATTTCCATTAATGGCAATTGTTCCTTTGGTAAAACGATAACCAAACTGAAGACCAGACATTGCTTCCGGAGTTTTTGCCCATTGTACTGCACCCGCAGCATTCATTTTCATAACAAACGGAACGGCTTCCACATAACTTCTCAGAGGAAATGTATAAGTTCCGAAAGTTGCAGGCACTGTTATTCCGTTAAAATACCGTCCTGAAATATAAATATCTGAAGTTACGGGATCTTTGATAATAGAATGAATTTCATCATCAGTACTCGTTGTACCGTTATTAAGTTCTTTTCTCCATACCTCAGCTCCGGTAGTACCATCAAAAGCAAACACATAAGCCGCTTTTGTAAAGGGAACATTATTATAGGAAAGATCAACCAGATTACTGAATCCAGGATCCATTCTTTTACCAGCAATATAATAACGATTCAAACTTTCATCGTATACTACATTCACTTTTCCCTCTCTACCTACAATATTTATTGCATCTCCTGTAATAGGAAGTAACAAAGGAGTTGCGGGGGTCATATTTCCGTTATCATAATTGAACTTGACCGCATAATACTGATAGGTTGATGTGAAGGTTGAAGGCACTGTAATTAATCCATTCAGATGTGTTCCTGCTCTGAATCCCATTACAGCATGAATATTTTTGGAAGAATCCATATACATCATCTGAACATCGCACATGCGGGAAAAATAATTAACATCTCCCTGTAAAGATTTGCTCCATGCCAGTGTACCGTCCGAAGTATTGTATTTTAACAGAAAAGCCGCTTTATGGGCCGGTTCTATCGTTTGATCATAATAAGTATACAGCGGTTGTGTATGAGTATCATCAAAGTGCATAGGAACAGCATTAGGATCTCCTGCATATGAATTGTTATAAAGGGTTGCCAACACATATAATCCACCATTATTATCTACTTTAATATGCCATGCATTTTCTCCATCTCCTGAACCGCCTATTGGCCTGGACCATCGTATATTTCCTGCGCAATCAGCAGAGAACAGAAAAAGATCACTAAGACCGTAATTGGTTACAGAAGCGCCATTCAGATTTTGTTCCTGTTCACGCATGGTGGCAAGAAAATAGGTATTATTGTTGTTGTCTACTACAATATCCCTTATGGATTCATCAAAGACATAATGAAAACCCGGATCAGCTGAACCTGTTAATCCTCCTGCCTGTTTTCCCCATTGCCACTGATAAGCCTGACTAAAAGATAATCCTGGTACTATCAGAAGTAATCCCCAAAGTTTGTTTTTTAATCGTATCATAAAATTTCATTTAATTATCACATACTATAAAAAAACAGTGCTCTCCGAAGAGAACACTGCTTTATAAGCTACTAATTTTTAATTAGTTTTCCTTGTAATGAGGTGTCTCCCGTTTGTACGATAACAATATAAACACCCTGCAGCCAGCTGGTAACCTCCACGTCTACCTCTCCGGAAGCCGTTTTCAGTTCCTTACGGAATTTGACATTGCCCATGGCGTCAAAAACTGTAACCTGTTTTGCCAGTAATTTTTCATTGCCCGTATTATACGAGATTTTCACTTTTTCCTTCGCAGGATTTGGTGTCATTTTCAGAGAAGAAACTGACGTTGCCGCCACACTTCTTCCTGTATTTTTCATACCCATCCAGTTAGGATCTACCGCTTTGGTAGTAAACTTACATGTTTCATTGGAGAATAAAATCTCATCCGCACCCTGGAAGTTTGAGTTTGGATAGAATGCCAATGGATTAGCGTTCATATCATACACTCCACCAGCAGGAATTGTAATAATAGATGGAAGATAAATTCCAAATCCATTAAGACTTGAAACGGTAAGACTTATCGGCTGGCTTCCGCCGTTGTAGATCACACCATACACATTATAGTGATCTCCTACCCATTTCATGTCTTTGATACTTGCTTCCAGTTTACATTCTGTTTCGTATCCACATTCTTTACCCGGATAGTAATTCATGGTTCCTGAAGTAAACTGACATCCCAGATGGTCAATCTGCAACTGATAAGTTCCTGCAGCACCAATGTACAACGGATAAATATAATCATTGTTTCCACTCTGGATGCTGTTTCCAAACAACAGCCAATCATGATGATCGAAGACTCCTTTTGGTCCTAAAACATAGTTCTTTCTAAGGCATTCATCATAGCATCCTGTTGGGAATACCCACATCAGACTTTCAAGGCTTAATGGAACCTGTACATTACCTACAACCTTACATCCACTTGGTGCCGTGTAGATAACCTGATAAGCACCACCTTCATTTACTGTAATAGACTGACCTGTCATTCCGTTGCTCCAGTTATAAACACCTGCAGACGGCCCTGATGCTGTTAACATCACCTGATAAGGCTGACAACCTACCATACTATAGGTTACAGAAATCGGTGCCGGCGGGCTATTTACAGTAACTGTAAAGCTTTTGCTGCTTGTACATCCTGATGTACCCGGAGTTCTTACTTCCAGCGTATACACATAAGTACCAGCAGATAATGGTCCTGTACTTATAGCAATAGGATAAGGAGAAGAAGCCCATGGTACAATCACAGAATTTCCTTTTTTCCACTGATATTCTAAGGTGTTATCCGTTACAATACCGGTAAGTACCGTTGAAGATCCTTCACAGATATTCGCTGTTCCTGATATATTTACATATGGAGGATTTTTAAGCGTTACCGGGATTGCTTTGGTACTCATAATACTTGTTGTACATCCATCTGATGATACCAGCACAGGCCAGTAATTACCAGATTGCGTAGGTGTGAATACCGGAGAGTTTGGTGCACCTGCAACAGGCTGAGAGCCATTCATCCAGATATACTGACTAGGAGATCCAAGTGTACTGGTAAATACAATATTAGGAGCACTTCCCATACAAGCCACAAGAGAAGGAGGTGCTATAGTACCATCCAGAGTAGCTTCTTTCACATTCACACCAATGACAGCAGAAGTATATTCACATCCCATAGGTGTTTTAATTTTCAGCTGAATGGTTTTTGTTCCTGCTGTATTATACGTTATTGTAGCACCTGATCCTGTCGTAATATAAGATGTACCATCAAAAATCCATGTGTAGGTATTTCCGGGAACATAATTTATTGGACTGAATGTTATAGGCGAACGGGCACACAACCAGGCTGGAACCAAGAAAGATGTATCAGGAATAGGAGCTAATGTAATAGTCTGCGTAGTAGTACATGTTGGCTTCCCTGGTGCAGAAACCGTCATTGTAAAGGTATAAGTACCTGGCGCAAGATTATAAGTAGCAGACTGTCCTGTTTGGGTAGGCTGTCCCGGCGAAGTGAACGTGTAGGTAATAGACGCCGGATTGATTTCAAATATTGTAGAAGTATTAAAAAGTGTTACACTATAACCATTTCCACTACATACTGTACTGATATTGAATTTAGGTTCATAGTTCTTTCTCACTTCTACCCCTTTGCTGTACCAGCATGAACCGTATCTCAGGCGTACAAAAACAAGATGTGCTCCTGCAAGATTAGTCTGATATACCGGTGAAGCTGTTCCCTGACCTGAAACTAAAGTAAGGAAAGTATCAGACAACCATTGGATTTCATCCGGAGTTCCATTGTACGTTAAACCAGAAACCGTAATGTTATTACAAGCAGTCCATGCCGGCACGAAGTTGATCTGAGGATTTGCTGTACAACTTCCACTGCTCGGGCATGATTGTGTTACATTAATATTCTGTGAAGAAACCACACAACCGTTAATATCTACAGCCTGCACTCTATACGTTCCAAAAGCACCTGCTCCTGAGATGGTATACGAGTTGGTAGTTGCACCAGATATAATACCATTATTTTTATACCATTGCCAGGATATGATATTGGTAAGTCCTGTAGAGCTGTTAGCCGTAATAGTATACGGTGTCATTGTGGTAGGATCACAAACTGCAATATTATATACCGGAGAAACAGTAATAATGGTTTCAGGATATACAATAAAATTAGCACTTGCAGTAGGTTTATAATTACATCCGTTAGTACCTGCATAAGTTACAGTAACTGTGTGGGAAACATTATTTCCTGAATTATTCTGGATATATCCGTTATTCGGGAAGCTGTAAACCCCAGACGGATTAAAGGCTGTCGTAAACGTTCCGCCAGCAAAAGTGAAAGTAACACTTGTGGCTGAAGTAATAGTTCCCTGATTTACTGTAAAAGTAAGATTTGATCCTAAACAAATTCCGCCAACATTGGTAAAGCTTACTACCGGAAGCGTAATTAAAGATACCGGCATAGTAATAATCTGTGTTACTCCACATTTTACTACTTTCAGAATAAGATCAGTAGTACTCGTTGAAGAAATCTCGTTGAAGTTTACGGTAATATTAGCTGTACCCTGTCCGCCTACTACACTTCCGAAGTTGGAACTGGCAAACGACCATTCCATAAAGTCAGGAACAATACCATTCAGGTTAGCACTGAAAGTTTGAGTACTGCTTGGGCAGAAAGGTCCTGGTTTTGGATTAATAACAATAGTACTAAGGTCTATTTTAGTTACGTTAAACGTTTTCGGAGCTGAAAGACATGCTGCACTGCTGATAGATTTGTTCTGTGCAGACACTGTATATGACGTTGCGCCGGCATTAAATATCACCGTAACAGATTGTCCTGCATTACTTCCTTGAATAGTTCCGTTGGTAACAGTCCAAACCGGTACCATTCCGGGATCCACTGAACTGATGGTATAAACATAAGGTTTTCCAGGACATACTTTTGTTTCTCCGGAAATGGTTCCGTTAGGTGCCTGTGGAATTGGTAATACCTTAATAATTCTTCCATTACTTTCACAACCTCCACCTTGCTTGGTAGCCGTCACAGTATATGTTCCTGCCGTAGCAAAGTTATAGTTGAATATTCCTGTCATGGGTGGAGAAGTATACGTAGATGTTCCTGTTGTTACTTTCCAGATCACCGGTAAATTAGGGACAGCTGTAAATCCCTGGCTTGTTCCGGCACAGATTTCATCCACACCACCACTTACCAATACTGGTGCTTCTACTACGATATCTATAGAAGCCTGTCCTTCACATCCCAATAAAGTATTAAAGTAATTTGCTGTAAGATGATAAGTCCCTGGCTGATTTGCGGAGAAAACAATTTCGTTTCTCTGTTGAGTATTCGTCAGCAGACCTCCCGCAGGACCTGTCACATTCCAGTTAACTTTGGTTGTTGGCCACTGAGGAATTGAACAAGTATACTGTCTGCCAGTACATATCACTCCCTGTCCTTTAATTTTTGCATTTTTTAAAACTACAGGAATTTTAATTGTCGTCCACTCAGGACATGCACATTCTGACATGTACATTACATATCCAAAGCCTTCAAGCGGATCTACCTGATCCCAAACCACTTCAATTTCATTACCGTTAATGTTGACAATTGATCCTCCGATAACTTTCCATTGTCCTTTGTTGCATCCATCCTGTACATTGTATTTTTCAGTACTCCCTTCACATACTACGGAAGCACAGTTGATCTGTACAGGATCAGCTTTTAATACCTTGATTTGTTTTTTAATTTTATCCTGGCAGCCGCACTTGTTGGTAACCGTCAGAGTAATTGTATAGTTTCCGGGATTAGCATACAAATGAGACGGCTCAAAAGCGGTAGAAGTTGTACCATCTCCAAAGTCCCAGAAGTAGTTAATGATATCCGATCCACCGTTCTGTTCAGAAAGATTGTCAAAATAGATCGTTGTATTCCTACATACAGTATCAGTCAGGTTTAACATTTCAAATTTAGCAATCGGCCTGTTAATCTTTTCGATACAAATGGTCTGGGTTTCCACAGTTCCGTCATTGTAGGTGATAACCGCCTGTAAAGATCCGTTCCCCGCTGCTCCCCAGCTTACATTCGCTACGGTATTCGCAGGTCCTGAAATAGCTGCTGTACCTCCTGAAACCGTCCATTGGACATTGGAAACATTCGGTCCCTGAATCTCGTATTTTACGGTTGATTGCTCACAGACCCGGAGACATTGGGATGAATTGATGTAGGAATAAGCGATTCCGTTGTCAGGGATCTGACCATCTTTTTCGCCACGGAATTCCTGGCATCCGACCTGAGCGGTCCATGTAATTCGAGCTTGAGCTTGTAGTACCCAGGGTACCAGAAGCCAACATAGCAGGAGCCATCTGAAGATGTGCTGCCTACCAAAATAGGTGTTGTTTTTCATAGTTATTAAAAAAGTGTTATTAATTTTTTGTCAAATTAGTAAAAATAATAATATAAAACTCATTTAATCGTGAAAAAACAACATTATTTCACAGTTGAATTTCAACAATATAGATAAATTCATACTTATATGCTATTTCACCAACTCATTAGTTATATAAAAAAAAATCATCTTTTTTTTAATTTCAGGGTCTCCAAGCCATTTTCAATCAAATAAAATCCTATTTTTTCTACCAATAAATCCCAAAATCAACAAGTAAAATTAAATTTAATTTATTTTTTACTAAATAATATCAATTTGTATTAAAATTAATCACATTCAAAACAGATAGAATAACAAGTTTTACCCATTCCTTAATTCTTAAAAAACTATATGTATTTCGACAACTTAATCTTCATTAAGCATTTCCTATTCATATCAATATCCATAAGGACAATCATTAGAATTGCCGACAAGATTAAAATAATTTATCTTTGTTTTTCAAGGCTTATCATAAACATTATATTCAACAACTCTTATATGAGAAACAAAAATTTTTTATTTTCCGCCAAAGGAATCTGTACTGCAGCTTTTCTTTCCTTAAACACAATCTTTTATGCACAGAAGACAGCAGATCTCTCAACCCTTTCAGAAAAAACATTAAATACCATTCTGGAAAAAAACAGAGCTTATTATACTCAGGGAAAAGTGGCAGATTACATTCCTGAACTAGGGAAAATGGATGCTAAAGCAATTGCCTTTTCAGTGGTTGATAAAAATGGAAAAGTATTCAACACCGGTGATGTAAGTAAGAAATTTACCATGCAAAGCATTTCCAAAATCATATCCTTAATGGTAGCCGTCAATGAAAAAGGAGAAACTCATATTTTTGATAAAATGGGATATTTCGGATCAGACAAGCCTTTCAACCATTTTTCCAATCTTGAAACCACAGGAAAGCCACTTAATCCAATGATGAATGCCGGAGCAATCCTTACCACTTCATTGATCTCAGGAGACGGAGAAAAACCATTCCTTAAAATCCTGGATATGGTAAGGTATATTACCAAAAACCCATCTATAGAATATAATAAGTCTGTTTACGAATCGGAAAAGTCAACAGGACACCGTAACCGTGGAATGTTTTACATCATGAAAAACAGCGGACTGATTTCAGGAAATGAAGACCAGCTGGACAACTATTTCAAACAATGCTCTATTGAACTTACTGCTGAAGATCTCGCAAAAATAGGATACTTCTTTGCCAACCAGTGTGTAAGATTTGACGGTGATGCCACTTATAAAAATGCAGATATGGCAAAATTAGTAGAATCACAGATGCTGACTGCCGGAATGTATGAATTCAGTGGGGAATACTCCAGAACTGTTGGTTTACCAAGCAAATCCGGTGTAGGAGGAGGTATTACGGTAAGTGTTCCGGGAAAAATAGGAATCGGAGTTTTCAGTCCTGCTTTAGATCAACATGGAAATTCTCTGGCCGGATATCATATGATTTTAGATCTGGCAAAACAGTATGGATTAAGTATCTTTTAAAGATTCTGGTACGTAAATTATCACAAAGGCTCCAAAACAAAATGTTTTGGAGCCTTTGCATAAAGGATTAATCATTCCTTCTCTTTAGTAAAAATGCATTTATTTTATCTGCCAGACCAACCAGCACATGTCCTTTATCTGGATCAACATAGGATTCAAAATCAGGAAGTAACCCTTCAAGTCTTTCTTTTATTTGTTGAGAATCCCTGACCACATCACCTGCTCCACCTATAAAAAAGACAGGCATGGTCATATTTTTCAATTCTTCATCAGAAAAGATATACTCCTTATCTATCCTTGCATTCACAGAGGACTGCATGAGGCTCATAAAGTCCAGAACAGACTGATCTATTTTTTGTGAACCCGTTATCAGTTTATTGATTTTTCTCTTCCCGGCATTTCCAAGTAGAGAAAAGAATATCGCTTTAAACACAAAGCTGCGCTGTGTTTTTACAATTCCTCCCGGAGAAAGAAGGACAAGCTGACTGATTTTTTCCGGATATCTGGCTGCAAACTTTATCGCAAGCCATCCGCCTTGAGACAATCCCAACAAAGAAGCTTTTGTTATTTTCAGTTGTTGGAAAACCTCAAACAGCCAATCACTGTAATAATTGCCTTTATAAGGAAGTCTGTTTTGTTCACTTTTACCTGGTTCCCCGATAATATCAATAGCATATACTTTGTATTCTTTGCTGTACAAAGCAAGATCCTTCATCCAGGATGCAGCGTTAGAATTAGCTCCATGAAGTAATATAAGTTTAGGATGATCTTCATTTCCATAACTGATAACATGGGTTTCTCCAAAGCTTGTTGGGACCGCTTGTTGACGGATATTTCCTTTAAAATTTGCTAATGCAGCATCATATTGCTCCATCACCCTTTCTTTGTGAGTACCTGATCTGAAAGTTGTTGTCTGTTTCATATATACCTGTTTTCTTTTGTTGTATTTTTTAAATCCAAAAACAAATTTCTGTATGACGCACCCCAAAAGTCAGATATCTTGAATCTGACTACAGTTATTCAAGATCGACCGGAAATTGGCCAATTTCAGAAAAGGAAGTCAATACGAATTGAGTATGGATAAGATTAGAAACCCGTTAAATCATCATAATTGCAAAAACAAGAGAAAACGAGCTTACTATTACAAACACAGGCATGTATAAATCATAATTTCATCAAATCAAATTATGATTGAGTTTTTAGGAGTACAAAAATACAAAAGTTTTATATAATAATCATAAAATACAATAAAAGCAATTGTTTTTTTTAAATCCCAGAAAGACCACCTATAGACATAACACATTAATAAACAGGTATTTTACCTTAAAAATAAAAAAAATACCAACCTTATGTATTTACTTTTTTTTATGAATTTCGGTAAGATATTTAAATTATTCTTAAAAATACCTATCTCTTTATTTATCAAAAAGATAGAAAAAGTTCATAAATAATTCAAATTAAATCACAATATATTGATTAATTTTATTTAAATTCGCTTTGTCATTTTATCAGATTGATAAAGGTAATTCTAACATTTCAGAACCGTATTCATTGTATATTATCTTTTTGTAATATACCTAAAAACAAATCTCTTGTTTTTGAAATATTTTATTTTTTATTCCTATATTTGCTTAACATTTTTTTAACTATAACCATTTATAGTTAAAATTTATAAGATTGTACCGGCCATGTTTCTAAGAATAAGGAAACAATAAATATACTTTAATAGCATTTGAACAATTGATATTTTCATATTAAAAAATCATTATCAAATAGCGTTTATAATTGAAGATATACGATTGTTTTATTATTTTTATTTCCTCATAACAGAAAATTGTTATTTATATGAATAACATTAGTGTTTTGCTATGAGATATCATTAACTATTTCTATACCGTAAATGCTATGAAAAACTTGACCAAAATCAGGCTGATGCCCTTTGAAAAGCCGGATATAATTACTACAATCCAAAATCTATCAACAAACGATAGATTATTAAATAATTACCATAAAACAATACATATTGTTAACGATTTAACAAAAACAATTTTTACTATATCATAGCAAAAAGTAATGATCTTAGCGAAAGACCTTGCATTCTGTTATGAAACTCTTGCTATCATTCAATAATTCAATTAACACGCCATGAAAAAATTAACCATTATTGGACTGACGCCTTTTGAAAAGCCGGACGTTAACCTTATATCCCGATTGCACCAGGCGGGTGCGTTCCCCGTACTAAGTTTAGGAAATGAGCTAACGAAAGCCCAGGAAGCGTTACATCAACTTGACGAGATAGACGTACCATCGTATGGTATTTATTTTTCTAACGACAATTTCACCACTCTGCAGATTCCGGAAAAAGTAAGATTTGCGATCCTACCGTTCGGAATGTCCACACCATTCAATGTACCTGCTATTTATCAGGTAACCAGTTTGGAAGAGGCCAGACAAGCTGAAGAATCAGGGGCACAAGGAATCATTATCAAAGGAAATGAAGCCGGTGGATTAGTAGGCTATGAATCCACGTTTGTATTATTCCAGCGTGTGATCAAAGAAATCCAGAGGATTCCGGTGTGGATACAGGGAGGAATTGGTCTCCATACTGCCGCCGCATCAAAAGCTTTGGGAGCAACAGGAATTGTTCTGGACAGCCAATTGGCGTTGTTCCCGGAAAGTTCAGTTCCTAAGGATCTGAAAGAAGTATGCTCAAAACTGAATGGTACAGAAACTAAGGTGATTGCTAACCATCGTGTATTGGTAAGACCTAACTCACCTGCTTTACCTGAAAATGCAACCGCTGAAGATCTGAAACAATACTTTACAGGTTTCGACCTTAGTACATGCTATATCCCTATGGGACAAGATATTTCATTAGCAACGGATCTGTATGAAGACTTCAAAACACTGAAAAAACTTATTTTCGGTTTCAAAGAAGCCATGTATGGACACCTGAAACAAGCCAAAGCACTTAAAGTAATTGATAAACACAACTCTTTAGCACAGGAACTGGGCTTGAGTTATCCTATCGCCCAAGGCCCAATGACCCGTGTGAGTGATGTTCCTTCCTTTGCCAATGCAGTAGCAGATGCAGGAGCCTTACCTTTTGTTGCTTTATCCTTATTGAAAGGAGAGTCTGCAAAATCTTTGGTAATGGATACCAAAAAACTGGCTGGTGAAAAAACATGGGGTGTGGGAATTTTAGGATTTGCTCCACAGGAATTAAGAGATGAACAGACATCCTATATATTAGAAGCAAAACCTCCTGTAGTTTTGATAGCCGGAGGAAGACCTGCACAGGCTAAAGTATTTGAAAAAGCAGGAATTAAATCATTTTTACACGTTCCTTCCCCTGCCCTTCTGGATATTTTCCTGAAAGAAGGAGCTAAAAACTTCATTTTTGAAGGACGAGAGTGTGGAGGTCACGTAGGACCCCTGTCCAGTACAGTTCTTTGGGAAAAACAAATTGAACGTATTTTAAAAGAAGATCATCCTGAAAACATCAGTGTCTTTTTTGCGGGAGGAATTCATAACGCTTTTTCAACGGCATTTGTTTCCATCATGGCTGCACCATTGGCTGCAAGAGGAGTAAAAATCGGGGTATTGATGGGCACAGCGTATCTGTATACCCACGAAGCTGTACAAACCGGAGCTATTCAGGAAGAATTCCAATCTCAGGCAATGCAGGCGAAGGATACCGTTTTACTGGAAACAGCTCCCGGACATGAAACCCGTTGTTTAAATACAGCTTTTGCCCACCATTTCAATACCGAAAAGGCAAAACTTCTTGCTGCCGGAATGGATAAAAAGCAGGTATGGGAACAACTTGAAAAATTGAATGTAGGCCGTTTACGTATTGCGGCTAAAGGTATAGAACGTCAGGGTGATAAATTGGTCAACATTCCTAAAGATGACCAACTGGACTTAGGAATGTATATGATCGGACAGGTAGCCACCATGCAGAATCGTGTGATCTCGCTGGCAGCACTTCATCAAAGTGTTGTAGACAATTACGAACATATTCAGGAGGCGGCATTACCGGAAGAACCCGTTTCTACGGAAAAACCGCTGGATATCGCTATCGTAGGAATGGAATGTATTTTCCCGGGAGCTAAAAACCTTGATGAATACTGGAGAAATATCATTTTAGGAAAAGACAGTGTTACCGAAGTACCGGATGAAAGATGGAATAAAGAACTTTATTATAAGCCGGATTCCAACGAACCGGATGTATCCCATTCCAAATGGGGAGGATTTATTCCTAAAATCGATTTCGATCCATTGGCATTTGGAATTCCGCCACAATCCCTTGCTGCTATTGAACCTACACAGTTGTTAACCTTATTGGTTGCCAAGCGTGCCATGGAAGATGCTGGATATGGAGAAAAACACATCAACAGAGAAAACATTTCTGTCATTATAGGTGCTGAAGGAGGTAATGACCTTGCCAACAGCTATAGTTTCAGAGGATATTATAAGCAGGTTTTCGGAGAACTTCATGAAGAAGTAAAAGAAGCCTTCCCACATACTACTGAAGATTCTTTTCCGGGTATTCTGGCAAATGTAATCGCAGGTAGGATTACGAACAGATTAGACCTTGGTGGAAGAAACTTTACGGTAGATGCAGCATGTGCTTCTTCTTTGGCAGCCATTGATCTGGCATGTCAGGAACTTGTATTAGGAAAATCTGATATGGTTCTTGCCGGAGGAGCAGATTTACACAATGGAATTAACGATTACCTGATGTTCTCGAGCACGCATGCCCTATCCAGAAAAGGAAGATGTGCTACATTTGATGATGACGCAGACGGTATTGCTCTTGGAGAAGGTATCGCTATCCTTGTTTTAAAAAGATACGAAGATGCTGTACGTGATGGTGACCGTATTTATTCAGTAATCAAAGGAGTTGGAGGATCCAGCGACGGAAAAGCCCTTGGATTGACTGCTCCTAGAAAAATAGGTCAGGTAAGAGCTCTGGAACGTGCTTATTCCCAGGCTGGGATCAGTCCTGCTTCTGTAGGCCTTGTAGAAGCGCATGGTACAGGAACGGTAGTAGGTGACAAAACTGAATTAAGTGCACTGACTAATTTATTCAGTCGCTCAGGAGCTTTACCAGGACAGACGCATTTAGGTTCCGTGAAAACACAGATCGGCCATACAAAATGTGCGGCAGGATTAGCAGGATTGATCAAGGCTTCCCTTGCAGTTTATCATGGTGTAAAGCCACCTACCCTTCACCTTCAGCAGCCAAATGCTTATTATAACGCAGAAACCAGTCCGTTTGCATTCCATGCTGAAAGTGGATTATGGGCAGAGAAAAACCGTTATGCAGGAATCAGTGCTTTCGGATTTGGGGGAACGAATTTCCATACCGTTATTGCGAACCATCCTAAACAGGACAATTCAATTGCCATGCAGTCGTGGCCTTCAGAATTGTTTGTCTTCCGCGGAGATACCTATGAAGAAGCGAAAGGACAGTCAAGCCAGGTTAAGGTATTATTAGAAATTAATGATGGTATTCCATTAAAAGATATTGCTTACAGTTTAAGCATCAGCTCAGAAAAACCAATCCAGTTCAGTATTGTCGCAGACACCGCTGAAGACCTGATGATGAAGCTTGAGTTAGTACTGCTAGGGATTGAGACAAAAGATACTTTCACCGTGAATAAAAAAGAAGGTAAAGTAGCATTCACCTTCCCGGGACAGGGCAGCCAGAGAATCAATATGGCTCGTGACTTATTTGTAGTTTTCCCGGCTATGCGTAAAATTATTGATGAATATCCTGAACTTGAAAAAGTAGTTTTCCCCTCTAAAACCTTTACCGAAGCTGATTTAAAACAACAAAAAGAAACCATTAAAGATACCCGTTTAGCACAACCACTTTTAGGAATTGTAGACCTTGCATTGGCAAAATTCCTAGAATCATTAGGCATTATCCCTGATATGCTGGCAGGCCACAGCTATGGTGAAATTCCGGCTTTATGCTTTGCAGGAGTATTTGGAGAGGATAAACTGGTGGACCTAAGTGTTAAGAGAGCTCAATCTATCTTAGATTCAGTAGAAGGCGGAGATCCGGGCTCAATGTTGGCAGCAAGTGCTGCTGCAGAACGTTTACGACCTATTATTGCTAAAGTTGAAGGATGCTATCCTGTGAATTTCAACGCTCCGACTCAATGTGTGATTGCTGGAAGTACGGAAGCTATCAATAAATTACTTGAAGTGCTTAAACAGGAAGGTATTTCTGCTAAAAAACTGGAAGTTGCCTGTGCATTCCACAGTCCATTACTAGCGAAATCCAAAGGTTTATACGCTGAAGTCTTAAAAGATCTTCCTTTCCAGGAAATGCAGATTCCTGTTTGGTCTAATACCACTGCAGAAGTATATCCAACGAATCCATCAGAAATAAAAGAAAGACTTACTGATCATCTGGTACAGCCTGTAAGATTTGTAGAACAGCTTCAGGCCATGTACAATGACGGTGCAAGAATATTCATCGAAGTAGGACCGGGAAAAGTACTTACCGGATTAACCAAATCCTGTCTTGAAAAAGATCAGCTCACCCTATATGTTGAAGACAACAGCCGTAATAAATTCAGCCATCTGCTTTGCATGCTGGCACAATATTTAGGAACAGGCAGAAGCTTTAACATTGATAAACTTTTTGACGGCAGAAGTGTTACGATTATTGATCTTAACCAACCTGAGCTTTACAAAAAAAAACCTGCTATCTGGCGTGTTAACGGGCAAACTGCCCACCCAACCACCGGTAATCTGCCATCTAATGGTGCATTACCACTTATAAACCCAATTCCCATGAACAATTTTACTAATAATCCACAGGCACCCGCAACGGAAGCCCAGTCTACTGCTGAACGCATGTTGCAGGAATATTTGAACAGCATGAAATTAATGATACAGGCACAACGCGATGTGATGCTTTCATTTATGGGACAGAATCCTCAGGCGTTCCCTGCTCCTGTATACCATTCACCAGCACCGGCTGCTGCACACCAACCTATATCTACGATTCCGGTTCAGCCAGTTCATCAGCAACCTGTAGCTGTAGCTCCTGTAAAACAAGCTCCGTCAAGAGATATTAAATCCCTATTACTACAGGTAGTAAGTGACAAAACAGGATACCCTCAGGAAATGCTGGGTATGGAAATGGACCTGGAAGCGGATTTAAGTATCGACTCTATTAAAAGAGTTGAGATCATCGGAACACTTCGTAACGAATTGGGAACTCTGGGCAACGGAAACACCAGCGAAGACACCGTTATGGAACAGCTGGCAGGCATAAAAACATTAAGCGGATTAGTTTCATGGCTTACTGAATTCTCAGGTGCTGAAACAACTGCTGCGACAGAAAAAAATGGATCTGCGGCCGAATCAGCGCCTTCAAAACCACAGGCTCAGCCGGTATTCTCACTGGAGGACCTTCAAAATGCTATTTTGAATATCGTGAGCGAAAAAACAGGATATCCAAAAGAAATGCTGGGGCTTGATCTTGATCTGGAAGCAGATTTAAGCATAGATTCCATCAAACGTATGGAAATCATCGGAGATCTTAAAACTAAGATCGGATTTGGTCAAAACCTTGAACAGGCTGATGATGTGATGGAAAAACTGGCAGCCATTAAAACCCTTCGTGGTCTGGCAAGCTGGATCAGCGAAATGAATGGGGAAACCAACGAAGCAGTTCCGGAAGCGAAAGAAGAAAATACTACAGAGCCAACTCAAAATGTATTGTCACGTCTTCGTTTTGACATCACTCCTACTGATGTTTCTAAAGTACAAAATACTGAAGTATTGCAGGGAAAACGTTTTGCCATTACACAGGATAACAGCAAACAAACTTCTGCGATCAAAGAAACTCTGGAAAAACATGGAGCTATCGTAGAAATAGTAGATACGGATAAAGATCTTTCAAATATCGACGGATTAATTATGTTAGACCTATTCTCTGCCGTTGATAAACCAAGTATTATCGATCATGTAGATCTGATCAAGAAACTGGATTTTGATAAAGCAAAATGGGTATATCTTATTTCTGATATTCCTGCACATATTCAGGAAATTACAGATGCAAGTATATTACGTCATCATCAGGGATATCCGGGACTTTTCAAAAGTTTAGCCAGAGAATTTGATAATACAACATGCAGACTCATCAGCCTGAGCACCCCTCAGGAAGTAGATCAGATTGCTGAAATTACATTGAAAGAGATCCTTACCAACGATAAACCTGCTGAAGTGATTTATAAAAATGATCAGAGACACCAGGTAGACATCATTCCTTCTCCATTATCCACGAGTTTACATGAGGCCCATATCCAGCTAGATCAAAAATCTGTGGTATTGGTATTGGGAGGCGCACAGGGAATCACTGCTGAATTGGTAAAACATATGTCTCAGGCTTATCCTTGCACCTATATTCTGGTAGGAAGATCGGCAGACCCGAGAAATGAGCTTTCGGCTAAAGACTTTGAGGGGATGAAAACCAAAGAAGAAATCAGAGGTTTCCTGATCAAGTCTGGCCAATTCACTTCTCCTGCAGAAATAGAAAAAGAAACGACGAAGATTTTCAAAAATAATCAGATCCTGCGTACTATCCGTGACATGGAAAACCTTGGAAACACCATCATTTACCAATCACTGGATCTTTGTGACGAAGAAGGTTTAAGCAATCTGATCAGCAGTATTTATGAGAAATACAACCGTCTGGATGGAGTCATCCACGGAGCAGGTCTTTTAGAAGATAAATTATTCAAACAAAAGACCACAAGCTCCTTCGGACGTGTATTTGATACCAAAGTAAAACCCCTTCGTGTATTGGCAGAACAACTTCGTTCAGACTGTCAGTTTGTAGTATTATTCTCAAGTATTGCTTCCGTATACGGTAACAAAGGTCAGACAGATTATGCCGCAGCCAACAGTGTACTGGATGATTACGCGAATGCTTTAAACAAAAGGTTAAAAGGAAAAGTAATCTCTATCAACTGGGGACCATGGAAAGGTGCCGGAATGGTCTCTTCCACCCTGGAATCTGAGTATGAGCGCAGAGGTATTTCAATGATTCCATTGGATGAAGGAAAAGAAATCTTCCTTAACGAGATTAAATATGGAACGGAAAGCCAGGTGCTGATCATGTCAGGAAATAATTGGTAAAACACTGTATAAACAAAGTATGAAAAAAACAGATGTTGCTGTAATTGGTCTATCCTGTGTCTTTCCCGGGGCACAGGATGCCAACACTTTTTGGCAGAATATTGTCAATAAAGTTGATTCTACCGAACTCGCTCCGGCGGATCGGATAGATCCGGTTCATTTCAGTGATGCCACAAGTCCCGTTGACCGTTTTTACTGTCAGCGTGGAGGGTTTATCCCTGATTATACTTTCGATCCTACCGCATTTGGTATTTTGCCATTAGCCGTTGAAGGAACGGAACCTGATCATCTGCTTACCCTTGATCTGGTACAGAAAGCACTGGAAGATGCAGGTATATTTCAGAAAAACATTTCCCTTGATAAAACGGGAATCATCATTGGTAAAGGAAACTACACAGGCCCAGGTGCGACCCGAGCTATAGAAATTGTAAGAACCGGAGAACAGATTTCTTCATTGTTACAAGAGTTACTGCCTCACGTTTCTTCTTCCGATATTGAAAAGGTAAAGCATGCATTTCAGGAACGTAAAGGTCGTTTTGCAGCAGATACTGCGATGGGATTAATTCCCAATCTTGTTGCTTCACTTGTCGCCAACCGTTTCAATCTGGGAGGTGCTGCATTCACTGTAGATGCCGCTTGTGCCTCTGCTTTAATTGCTGTAGATCATGCAGTGCAGGAACTTCAGAGAGGCCGTTCCGATATCATGATCGCAGGAGGTGTACACACAGGACAGAATGCTGCCTTCTGGAGTATTTTTGCCCAGCTGGGAGCGATGTCACGTCAGCAGCAGATCAAACCTTTCAGTATGGATGCTGATGGTCTGTTAATCGGAGAAGGTTGTGGTTTCGTAGTCTTAAAAAGACTGGAAGATGCCGTTCGCGATCAGGATAAGATCTATGCAGTTATTAAAGGCGTTGGCGTAAGCAGTGATGGTACCGGAACCAGCGTAATGAGCCCGTCCGTAAAAGGTCAGCTGAAAGCGTTGGAACAGGCTTGGATCAATGCTGATTTAGATAAAAATAAAGTGGGATACCTTGAGGCTCACGGCACAGGAACACCGCTTGGAGATAAAACAGAACTTCAGACCTTGGCTCAATTCTTTGGAAAAGAAGAAGCTGCTCCGGCTGCAGGTATCGGATCTGTAAAGTCCAATATCGGACATGCCATGCCAGCTGCCGGAATTGCAGGATTAATTAAAACCTGTCTTGCCTTACATCACGATACTTTACCACCAACCCTATATTGCGAAAATCCGACTTCGGAGATGCAGAATACAAGGTTTGAACCGGTACAGGAAGCCAGAAACTGGTCAAAAACAGGACTGCCAAAAGTAGCTGCGGTGAATGCTTTCGGATTCGGAGGAATCAATGCACACGTTGTTTTGGAAGGGTATGATATGCCTAAAAAAGATCAGGTATTGATCTTGGCCAGACCTACTCATGAAGAACTGCTATTTGCATTACAAAATAATGAAACAGCTATTGGCGAAGGAGATTTCAGAGTTGCGATATTCGATCCAATTCCTGCCAGAATAGAAAAAGCCATAAAAATTGTTTCCAAAAATATCATCTGGAAAAACAAACAGGATATCTGGTACACTTCTACCCCATTATTAAAAGATGGAGGTAAAGTAGCCTTTGTATTCCCTGGATTAGATGGTCTGGCAAAAGGTGAGGTAGAAACGGTAAGCCGTTATTTCGGATTATCAGCACCTATCGAAACAGAAGGTGAAGGGCTTCTAACCGATGCTTTAAACATTTTCAACAACTGCAGTATCCTTGATAATTCACTTAAAAAACTGGGAATTATTCCGGATATGAATGCAGGACACAGCTTAGGAGAATGGCTGGCCGGTTACTCTTCGGAATTAGCAGAAGCCAATTCTGTAAAAGCCTTAATTGATGTACTGAATCCTGAAACTTTTGAACTAAAAGATTCCAAGTTCATTGCCATAGGAGCCGGAATTGAGGTGATAAAACCTTTTATTGCTGAAATTTCAAACCTCTATGTTTCCAATGACAACTGCCCTAATCAGGTGATTCTTTGCGGAAGCAATGCAGCTCTGGATGAATTGGTTCCTCTGTTAAAAGCAAAACAGATCTTCCATCAGGTATTGCCGTTCCAGTCTGGATTCCACTCTCCTTTTATCGCTGATAAACTGGATGTGATCCTTGCGGGAATGGAAAAAGCACAGTTCCAGCAGACGAAAATTCCATTGTGGTCTGCTACTACCTTAGAACCTTATCCTGCAGATCAGGCAGCGATCAGAAAACTGAGTGCAGAGCATTTGGTAGAACCTGTTCGTTTCCGTGAACTGACAGACAAATTATACGAAGAAGGCGCAAGAGTCTTCATTCAGGTCGGTACAGGAGGACTGATCGGATTTATTGATGATACCTTGAAAGGAAAAGCATTCAGTACGATTGCTTCCAGCGTTCCAACCCGTTCTGCATTGGCGCAGTTACAGCGTGTAGTTGCTTCCCTATTTGTAGAAGGAAAAACAATTGCTCTTGACTTTCTGGAGATTCAGAATCATTCGAAAAAAGCTTCAGGAAAAGGTATTAAGCTGGAATTAGGTTCACCTATCATCCGTAATTTTAAAGAGGTGAAAGCGTTGGCTCAGTCTTTTGACACGCCAAAACAATATGCAGCAACAGCTTCAGCTATTGCTACAAAAAGCGGACATCCTCTGGTACAGGCATTTCAGGATAACGTTGCCGATATGATCCGTATGCAGGAAGAAGTATTGACTTTATTCCAGAACCGTCCGGAAATCACCATCCAAAGACCTGCACCTGTAGTTCATGCTGCTCCACAACCCGTAAGAAGTACAAATTTTACAAAAGATTTATATGTAACGCTGGAAAGTCATCCTTACCTGATCGATCACAGCTTATTGAGACAGCCTAAAGGATGGGCTCATGTAGCAGATATGGAACCGGTAATCCCGATGACTATGATCTTTGAACAGCTTGCAGAAATTGCAGAAGCAGAGATCCCGGGAACATTAGTTCATAAAATCATGAATGTAAGTGTATTCCAATGGATGAACGTGGCCAAACCTTTCGAAAAAACCGTAAAAGGAGAATGGCGTTCACCGAATCATGCCTATCTTGACATTGAAAACTTTGCCAACGCAGAAGTAGTCTTAAAATCTGCTCCTGTTCCAACACCTGACTTCAATCTTTCCATCGGTAATCTTTTACCTATCGAAAGAACCCCTGAAGAAATCTACGACATGCACATGTTCCATGGAGACCAATATCAGGGAATTACAGAAGTTTCTGCCGTAGGAGATAAAGGAATCATTGGGAAGATAAAAGGAAACGGAGGTAAAGGCTCATTGCTTGACAATGCAGGACAGCTATTCGGGCTTTGGCTGCAGCTTACTTTGGTGAAAGACCGTATTGCATTCCCTGTAAAAATCAGAGATATTGAATTCTTCGGAGATATGCATGATCAGGAAGGTATTTTTGAATGTACCTGCATGCTGACTGAATTGAATGATGAATTCGCCATCGCAGATATCATCCTGAAAAGAGACGAAAAAATATGGTGCGCGATTACCGGATGGCAGAACAGAAGACTGGAAATTGATGCCGCTTTATGGAATGTTTCCATGTCACCACTGCACAACAGACTTTCAGAAGAGATTGCTCCTGAAGTATTTTTCTTCCATCAGGCCTATACCAGAGTGGCTTCATGGGACTTTATCCTGAAAAGATATTTCAACCAGACGGAAAAACAGCATCACCAGCAGCTATTACCTAACAAAAAGAAAAACTGGATGGTAAGCCGTGTGGCGGTGAAAGATGCCGTAAGAAATCTTCTTCGCAAAGAAAAAAATCATGCCTGCTTCCCGATTACGTTTGAAATCCGTTCCGATGAAGTGGGGAAACCTTACCTTATCAGTGATTTTACAGATAACATCCATATTTCTCTGGCTCATAAAGGAAAAGAAGCTGTTGGGATCGCGAGATATGGAAAATCTGTAGGAATTGATATGGAACTGATGGAAGAACGCAGTTCAGGATTCTATGACATGGTATTTACCGACAAAGAATTAACCTTATTAAAAGACAGAGATCAGGCGGAGTGGACCACCCGTTTCTGGGTAGCCAAAGAAGCTTATGGAAAGTTTCTGGGAACAGGACTGAAAGGGAATCCTAAAGCCTTCGAAGTCGAATTGATAAAAGATGATCACTTGTGGATCAACAACATTGAAATCAAAACTATTAAACATAAAAATTATATTATCGGATGGACACTGTAAACGCAACATTAAAAATGAACCACGAAGAACTTTTTACTTTATTAAAAGGTTTTATTACTGAAGTGATAGGTGCTGAATTTGTAGAAGAGATGGACATTACTCCTGAAAGTTCATTCACCAGAGATCTTGAGATGGACAGCATAGAGATTGTCTCTTTCTCTGAAAAGATCAAGGCGCATTTTGGCGATCAGATCGACTTTACAGGTTGGCTATCATCTATGGATCTTGACCAGCTTATTAATCTTGACCTTAGTATGATCATCAATTATATCTACGAATGCCAATAATCACTGTCAATAACAGACAAGTTCATATACAGGAACTCAACAAAGGAGCCGAACAAACCGTGGTACTCATCCACGGTATGTTCAGTAACCTGTCCATTTATTATTTTAATATTGCCCCAATTCTGGCAAAACATTTCCATGTGGTGATGTACGATCTGAAAAGCCACGGTATGAGTGAACGCTTTCTGGATGGGTACGACCTTGACAATATGTCATCCGATTTAATAGGTTTAATAGATCACCTTCAACTGGAAAAAGTACACCTTGTCGGCTATAGTTTCGGAGGGCTTATTGCACTGAAAACAGCTTTAGAATACCCGGACCGCGTGAATCAGCTAGTGGTGATGGAAGCGCCGGATCCTCAGGATGAAAAAGCCCGTAACATCATTGATGAATACAGCAAAGAGTTTCTTGAGCATTACGTGGCCAACTTTACAGACACCACCAAAGTACAGATGGGCAAAAGACAAATGGAGAAGAACCACCGTATGTATGAATTTCTGTTTAACCAAACCAGCATTAAAGCAGATATGATTAAGGAAAAACATTTCCTGGGTGAAACCGACTTCAACAAATTGACAGCTCCTACTCTATTGCTTTATGGCGCTGATTCCAATTGCAGACCTACAGGTGAATGGCTGCAATCTCAAATCAGCGGATCTGAACTTGAATTAATTCCGGGCGATCACAATATTCCTATCCAGGAACCGAATCTGATTGCAGAAACAATCGCTCAATTTTTATCTAAAATCCTAACACAAAACCATGGCTAAATTTGCATTTATAGTTCCACCATTGACAGGACATGTCAACCCTACTTTAAGCATCGGTGCTACGCTGCTGGAAAGAGGACATGAAGTAGCCTGGATCAGCCTTGACCCTACTTTAGAGGCCAAACTTCCCGAAGGAGGAAAATTATTACTGATCCAGTACGATCAGACCGACGAAGAAAAAAAAGAAAGTGAACAATATCTCGATATTATCTCCAAAAAAGTAGTGTATGGTATAGACAGCGTTAAGTTCCTGTATGAAGAGGTTCTTATCCCGCTGAACAGACATTGCTATAATGGTATTGTTGCTTTATTAAAAATAGAGCAGCCCGATTTGATTATCGGGGATCATCAGTTATTTGCAGCTCCGGTTGCAGCCAAAACTCTTGGTATTCCTTATGCCACTTCTGTTACCGCTCCGGCAGCTATCAAAATTATGAATGAGCTTCCAAAAGTACACGAATGGGAAGTGAATCAAATCATTGATCTGCAGAAAGAACTCGGTTTCCGGGAAGAACGTTCTCTGGCCACTTCAGATTTGCTGACACTTGTTCTGACTTCCGGTTATTTCTTTGGGGAAATGGAAGATCTGCCGTCTCAATACCAATTCACAGGTCCGGTTCTTACGGAAAGACGTGTTTCATGTGAATTCGACTGGGAAAAATTAAAAAGCAAAGACAATAAAAAGATCTTGGTAAGTATCGGAACTACCTTCGATCACGATCATAAAAAGGCATTTTTCCAAAAGGTAATCGATGCTTTTAAAGATGAAGATTTAACCGTTGTAGTCGTTTCTGACCCACAGCTTTTTGAGCAGTGGCCGGATAACTTTATGGTGTATCAACAAGTTCCGCAACTGGATCTGCTGCCTCATCTTGACGGCGTAGTTTGCCATGGCGGTCATAATACCGTTTCTGAAACATTATCCAACGGTATTCCTTTGGTCGTGATTCCGATTGCGTATGATCAGTCGCATGTTGCAGGACGTGTGGTGCGTACAGAAGCGGGTGAGCGCCTGAATTTTAACCGATTTAAAGCCAATCACCTGAGAGAAGCGGTACAACAGATTTTAAATACTCCAAGCTACCGTGAAGCAGCTCAGAAAGTAGGTCACTCTTTTGTGGAAGCAGGAGGAGCAGCTACAGCAGCTAACTTATTGGAACAAGCGATATCAAAGGCTTCAAAACCTGAAAAACCGTCTAAATTTTTATTTGTAGTTCCTCCGTTTTTCGGACATGTGAGCCCGACTCTGAGTGTGGGAGCAAGTCTGATTGCCCGCGGACATGAAGTAAAATGGTTCGGGATAACCCCTTTAGACAGTAAACATATTCCTGAAGGAGGTTCTTATTTCTACCCTGAAGAAGATCTTGTTCCGTATCAGGAGGAAATCGCCCGTATCTTGAAAAGGCAGGATGACGGACCTGCATGTTCCGGTCCTGAAGTAATGAAGCTGGCTCTGGAAGAAACCTATGTTCCTTTCGCTAAAATGATGATGCCGGGATTAACGAGACTCACTGAAAGCTGGATGCCGGATGTAATCGTGAACGACTGTATCACTTTCGGAGGGGCTCTTTTCGCTCATAAACATCATATTCCTTGTGTAACGACAACACCTGTTCCTCCGGATGTGATGGGAGACACGGAAAAAAGTGCCCCTAAAATCTGGGAATGGCAGCAAAAACTGATCAAAGATCTGCAAAAAGAAGTAGGAATTCATGAGGAGGGAATTTATATCCATTCTCATAAACTGAATATGGTATTTACCTCTCAGGCTTTCGCTGGTTTTGAAACCGTTCCGCCTCATATGAAATTTGTAGGTCCTGTGAAAGGTCGTCCGAACGATGCTCCGTTTGACTGGGATAAACTGAATGCATCCACCACTCCAAAGATATTTGTGTCATTGGGAACACTGTTGGTAGATATCAGAAAAGCTTTCTTTGAAAAAATCATTGCTGCATTCAAAGACCAGCCGGTGACCGTGATTGCCGCTACTCCACCGGAAATCTTTGAAGAATGGCCGGACAACTTTATTGTGAACAGCTTTGTCCCTCAATCTGCAGTGATGCAGCAAATGGATATGGTGATTTGCCACGGCGGTTTCAATACCGTAAACGATACTTTCCGTAACGGTTTACCGATGTTGATCACTCCCATTGCATATGACCACTTCCATATTGCCAAACTGATTGAGCAGGCAGGCTGCGGAATCAGCATACGGTACAAAAGACTTCGTGTAGATGCCCTTCGTGAAACTGTTTTTGAATTATTGGAAAATCCAAAATACAGAACCGCTGCTCAGGAAGTCCGCAATACATTCACGCTTGCCGGAGGAAATGATAAAGCCGTAGAACTATTAGAAAATTTTGTACACGAACATTCAATATTAGCTTCAGTGTAGCCTATGAATCAACCTATTAAAAGAAGATTGCTATTTGGAGAACGTATGTTATTGGGAGACGGCTCAGAACCCTTTAACGCAGTTATTCCGTTCAGACTGAGAGGTACCTTTACTTTAAAAGATATCCAGCAGGCTCTGGCACGAATCCAAAATAAACACCCATGGCTGAGAACATTGATCAGCCATGATGAAAAAAATATTCCATGGTTTAATGTTCCTGAAAAACCTGTTTCTATTCCTGTAAGAATCGTCACCAGACAAAGTGAAGATCAATGGCAGGAGGAATCCAGGAGAGAATGGAACACCACTTTTAATTACGAAAAATTTCCCCTGATCCGGTTTATCTGGATCAAAGGGGAAGACGTTTCTGACATGCTGTTTGCGTTCCACCATTGTCTTTGCGATGGTGGTTCTGCAATGGCCTTTTTAAAAGAATTTCTTATCGTTCTGGACAATCCGTCTGCCGATATCGGGATAGAAAATCCCATAATGGGAATTCAGGATGTGGTTCCTTCCCCTATTCTGAACAGCAGAAGACAGAAACTGAAAGCCAGATTTATCGGAAGACTGGCTGCTACTGCCATCAAATGGCTTCCGGTAAACAAAAAACCTGTTGAAAGACAGAATGACTATCTGATCCATGGAAAACTGGATGAGGAAACAAGTCAGCAAGTGATCGCTTATTGCAAATCGCAGGAAGTTACTGTCAATACATTTTTGAGTGTTGCATTGTTACATTCATTTAAAAAAGTAAGAGGTAAAAAATCTTTCAATAAAGTTTCCTGCCCGGTAGACATCCGACGTTTTGCCAAACAGATTAAAGCAGATCATATCTTCGCTTTCGGGCTGATGATTGTGATTTCCTTGGATGAAAAGCTAAGCTTCACAGAGAATCTCCGTGCCATGCAGAAATCTGTAGAACAAAAAGCCTCAAAACTGGATCCTTATATCACCATGATGGTGATGGAGTCCGGACATGATGCACTGAAAAGTTTCACAAGGCTTTTAAAGAACGGAAAATCTTCCAACGACTGTATGTTTTCTAATCTGGGACCACTTCAGATTCCTCATGAGTATAAAGAGTTTACAGTAGAGACCATCTTCAGTCCGTCAGTCATTGGTCCGCTCGGAAACACCACAACTCTGGTGGTTTCTACTTACCGTGGAAGGATGGATTTCTCAATCATGGGAAGCGAAGGTTATATACCTCATACTGAAGTAGTAGCCATCCGTGATGAAGTTATCAGAACAATTCAATCACAAATAAAACAGACTGCAGTATCATGATCAAAAGACCTTTAATGATGGTGGAAAGGATCATGTATGTAGATCCGGAAACACCTTTAAATTGTATTTATACAGCAAGAATCAAGGGAGAAATTCCTGAAGAAAATTTTAAAACGGCTTTAATAAGAATCCAACAGAAACATCCTATTCTGAGAACCAATATTGATCATAACAAAGGACGCTACCCTTTTTTTATGGGACAAAGAGATATTGAACCTATTCCCCTTCGTATTGTGGAGCGTAAAACAGACGAAGATTGGTTTAAAGAATCTGAAAAAGGATGGTTTAAACTTTTTGAAACTCCCAAAAAACCACTTGCCGAAGTAGTATGGGTAAAAGGACAGGGTACTTCCGAAATCCTTTGGATTATGCCTCACTGTATATCCGATGGGACCACCGGTGTCACTTTACTACGTGAACTTCTAAGCTTACTGGACAATCCTTATGGTCCGTTAATTCCTTATGTTGCTTTTGAATCTGTTGATGACTTCCTGCCTTCGGACTTTAACATCGGAATAAAAAAATATAAGGCCGGTCTTTACCTTCTGTTTGCTAAAATATTCTTTTCCATACAGAAGAAAAGTAAAAAGAGAAATCAGGGAAAAAACTACGCCATTCATTGGAAAATGACTCCAAAGGACACCAAAATGATCACTGAAAAATGTAAAGCCAACGGAATTTCCGTGCATGCTTTACTTTGTTCTTCGGTGATGCAGGCGTTTCGTGATGTTCAGGGAGACCGCGCCAAAGGTAAGGTAATCAGTCCTGTAGATGTACGTCATTTTATCCCGGAAATTAAAGATGATCATTTGTTTGCTTTTGCCCCAACGGTAGAACTTTCCTTAAAAAAAGGCAGCCAGGATGTTCTGAGTAATGCCAAAGAGATCAAAAAGGATCTTATTGAGAAAATCAACAAGCTGGAAGCCCGTGAACTCCTTTGGATGGGTGAACATATGCATCCTGTTGTGGAACGTATGATCAACATGCTGAAGTCCAGCGAAGGCGGGCATGATATAACCTTATCCAATATGGGAAAGATCAATATCCCGAATGATTATAAAAATTTCAATCTGGAAACAGTTTTTAGTCCTACCGTGGCTTTCCCATGGCTGAATTCTAATACGTTAGTCACCAGTACATACAACCAACAGATGGACTTCACTTTCATGTCCAATGAAAATTTTCTTCCCAAAGAGGAAGCTCATCTGATAAAAGATAAAGCCATTGAGCTTTTGACCACCTCTCTATGAAATTTAAAATAAAGCCTCCGAAGCCCAAACCAATAAAGAAAACCACCCTCAAACGCTTTCTCATTAAGCGTACAATTTACTATGTCCTTCCGAATGTATTTTTTAATTTCATTATTGCCTATGCCAGTTTCAAGGAATTAGGCTACACGCATTTTTTCTCCGGGACCCAAAACCTGGCCCGTCTTACCCTGCCAATGGCCATTTTTCTTCCAGTGGTCCTTACCATTGATATCATCAAAAGAGTAACGGATGCCGCCAGCCAGGAAGCCATTGAGTTTACGGTAGATGAACAGTTGAATATTAAAAAACTTATGACCAGGCTTAGCATTGTACACGGTTTGATTACAGGACTATTGGTATTATCCTTACTCTTTATAGGACAGTATAATTTCTCAAAAGATTATAAACTGGATGCAACAGCAATGGCTGTCGTGGTGGGAACATTGGCAGGAATTCTGTCAGTGATTTTTGTATATCTGCCGGTTTGGAGGTTGAGAAGATGGATGTGCAAAGTGACATCAGTATCTGCAGAGACAAACCCTTGATTTTCGGACAAAAACAGCTATACCATTGTATATCATTTAATTAAAAAAAAAAAAAAGGATAACGATACCCGGATGATCATAAGGTCACCGGGTATTTTTACGCACAGACTCACTTAATTTTTTTCTTTAAAACTAGATATTTGGTAAATTTTTTATATTTATATGAAAAATTTGCAAGAATTTTTCTTGGACAGAATGACTAACAATGTATGTACAGAATAACGGATCAGTTAAAGAATATAGGATTCAGTATCAATCGTTTAGATTATCTTATCAACAGAAATAACAACAAAAGAGAATTCAACACCTTAGAATATTTTTGTATTTATATCATTCTGGAAGATATCCAGTTAACGATAGACAATGTTCCCTACCCGCTAAAAGGGGGAAATATTGCCTTTGTTGGCCCCCAAAAGAAAATCGTTTTTGGGGAAACCAAAAGATCGGATGTCTATTCCATTGCTTTTTCATCCAGTTTTTATGAAAGATCAACGAAAGACAGCCTTTTTATCAATTCGCAGCTTTTTTATAATTATAATTCTGAAATATTTATTGCTCCTTTCTTCAATGCAGAACAGATGAGGGTAATATTCCTGGAACGTATGGAAAGTTTCCGGAAAAAGGACGAAAGCCTATATATAGCTGCTGCCCATAATGCCATAGAAAGACTGATGCTGGATGCCCTTTTACATATTCCCACCGAAGAAATCAAAAAGGACATCAAATTTGACTATATGTACTATGTCAACCGGTTCAAAATTCTGCTGCAAAGAGATTACAAAAAGGCAAAGAAAGTGGCTTATTATGCGGAAGAACTTAATATCTCTTCAAGGAAACTGACTGAGATGACAGAGTATGTACTGGGCAAAACAGCCAAACATATCATTATTGAAAAACTCATTACTGAATGCAGAAAAGCCCTGAATTTTTCAAATTCCACGATCTCTGAAATATCTTATGATCTGGGTTTCAGCAATGAAGGAAATTTTACCAATTTTATTAAAAAACATACCGGAAAAAATCCCTCAGAAATGAAATAATTTGTATATTTACATAAGTAACCTTTTGGGGAAAAATACAGGTTATATGCTTGCAAAGTACATAATATTCATTTTGTTCTATTTTGCTATTACAAAATCATTTGCCCAGGCAGCAGACGGTTTAAGGCTTAACGTAAGGCTTTATCCGGTACAGATGCTTGCTATAGGCTCAGGATTTTCGGACGATGGGAATGAGTCTTCCTTCCGGGAGGTTCAGTCTGTAACCATCTCAAGCCCTACAGGGTTTCAGCTGAATGCAAAGTATGATGAATATCGAAGTACAATCGGTAATTCCGAAAGCAACAGAGAAAAGTTTGAAGAATATCCTCTTATTAACCATTCTAAAGGAGTGGTTCAGGAGCAATATCCTATTCAACATGAGATTGAAAATGCTATGGAAAATTTAAGCGTTAACAAAAGTGACGACGAAAATTTTTTAATATTAACTCTAATTTCTCAGTAAAAAATAAAGCAAGGCCTAAAAAAATAACTATGCATTGAATAATAATCTTGCAATTTATTCATTCCCTATATATTAAGTAAAATTAATGTTTAAGATTAATTAAGCATTCTTTTTACTTTATGGTGATTTTATCAGCATTTAAATGATACTTTTTATGTAATTATTCATAAAAAGTACTGATTAGTGCGCGCCTGTTTCTTCGTAAAAATTCACAAATAATAAGTATCTTTTCACAAAGGTCCTGATGTGCTTTGTATTTACCTTTGCATCCGCAATTTTAAAAACAAATAATACAAAAAACATCCTTAACCTTATGAAAAATTTGATCTTAGCTTCTTTTGCTATCCTGGGGTTCACAACATTACAAGCACAACAGAATGTAACCCTTAACGTGAGACTTAAACCTATTCAGACTCTTGTTGTTAACAACGCTCAAAAAATCGTTAACCTAGACTACGAAACCAAAGATGACTATGCCAACGGGGTATCTTCTCTTAACGCAGATCACTTAAGCATTTACAGCACAGGAGGATTCCAGGTAAAAGTAAAAGGTGGTAACGATGTACTACAGCAGGGAGGTAAAAACATCCAGGCTAACACGATCCAGATTATTGCAAGCGCAGGCTCGGACGCTGTAAACGGTGCCCAATATGCTCAGAATGTACATTTATCATCTAACGAAACTACTTTGTTAACTTCTTCTACCGGAGGTGTAGACAAAAAAATCAATATTGAATATAAAGGTGCAGGAAATAATACTTACCTGGATAACTATATCGCGGGACAAGGTCCAACAGTATATACTACTGAACTTACGTATACCATTATTTCTCAATAATAGATATCATTTTGTAATGATAAAGTGTTGTACCTACCACAGCACTTTATCAACATTTAAAAACTAATCTCCGTCATGAGCAGACTTTCTCTTCTCCTTTTCAGTCTTCTTTTCCTACTATCTTTTCACGGATATGCACAAACAGGAGTTTCGGTTTCACCGCCAAGACTGTACTTTGAGTCGGGAAACGGAAACAGCAATACCCAGACAATAACGGTAACAAATGTAAGTGCCAAAAATTCTCTGGACCTGGCTGTAAGTTTAGGAGATTGGGAATATGACGGCAAAGGTGAAAATGTAACGTATCCCGCCAATACCCTTCCCACGTCCTGCGCAAGTTGGGTTTCGGTCAAAAAAGAAGATAATTACTTTACGCTGGCTCCGGGAGAAAAAAAAGATATTGAGGTTACCATTACGGTTCCTAATGCACTTTCAGACCAACTGGCTGCCCATACGGCCGTTTTATATGTAAGCCAGATGAATCCGGTAGATGATGTGGATCATAAAGGCGCCAATATCAAGGTAAGCATCCGCTCAGGAATCAAATTATTCCACAAGCTGCCTGCCGCCAAAACGAAAAAACTTGAAATCCACAATCTGGTATACGGAAAAACAACCAATACAGTCAACCTCTTTTTTGAAAATCAGGGCGATATATGGGGCGACGGAAAAATTTACACTGACTTTGTGAATACCCAAACCGGAAAAAAAGTATCACTGGATCCGGTTATCTTTTATTCCATGCCCGGAAACAAAAGAGAGATGAATATCCCTCTTCCGGCAAGCCTTGAAAAAGGAAAGTACACCGCTTCTGTAATGATTGATTATGGAGACAACAACAATCTGGAATTAGGAGAATTAAGTTTCAGCTATGAATAGTAAAAAACTCTTCTGTTTCTTTCTGTTGATTTCCCTGAACTGCTTCTCACAGATCAATTACAACTCATGGGTGAACAGTTACCTGCAGATTAATTCCTACAGCGGAAATACCAATCCGGATGCATACACCTTTACCCTGGCCGGTAACGGCGCATTTAATATTCCTTACTGGAAAATATCCATGAAGCTGAAGCAGCCTATCACTTCTACGGACGGAAATTATACAATGCCTGCCAACAAGATATCATTTCAGCCGGTTTCCACATCAGGACAGGCTTATCCGGGACCTGTGCCCACCATTCCTCAGATCGGAATGCCGTTAAACACTTTTCTTCAGGCCAACCAGGAAGTCTTTTTAATTCCACAATCCAATGCAGCACTATACAACCAGCCGCCACATCCCAACGGTTACTATAACCTGCAGGTAAAATACAGCCTGACCGTTATGGGAGGATCTTATCTGGGAAGCTACCCTTCCTGGACCCGATTTAATGTTCCGGTTCAGTTTACAGCGTATGACCAGTACAACAATATTATCGGCAGGGCTGATCATAATTTCCAGATTCACATCGGAACGCTAAGCGGAACTCCGACCGATGTACCCGAAATGTCGCTTCAATTTTCCGCAAAAGCAGTCAACGGATCACTGGAATTCAAAAGTATGCCGGATTATATCAACGGAGTAAGTGTCACCTATTCCAATGGACTGATTGTAAAAAGCAATACCAATTACCAGATCAAATTACGTTCTCTTCAGGGGCAGTTCAGCTCTCCAGCCGGAAACTACATTGCTTTAGGAACCGTAAAAATGAATCTCATCCCCGTTTCTGGAAACAATGGGAATGTATATCCTATTCTGCTGAGTGCTTCTCCCCAGCTTATTGCGACTGGAGGCTCCACCGGAAATTCAAGCTTATATTACGATATCCGATATTCCACCAAAGCCAATGATGAAAGACTGATTAATGCCAAATCGGAAGAATATTCCACCACTCTTCAATACGAGATTATCCCCCAATAACCATGCTTCAAGACCTGTTCAAAAAAATCTTTTTCATTTTTTTGATTTCGTTTCAGATATGGATTCCGGCGCAAAGCAGTTCCGGGATAAGTCTTGATATCCGTAATGAATCCAGAACAGATAAAACAGGCATTCTGGATCTGATCATTGTCCTTGACAATCAAAGCACAAATGATTTCAAAGGAAAAATAAACATTACCATTCCTCAAGGTTTCAGAAATATTTCGGGCAACAGTCTTCAGGTCGAAATGAAATCCGGTGAACATCTTTTCATTCCGGTAAAAATTGTAGTCAGTAATAATGCCGTTTCGGGTGAATCCCGTATGGCTTTCCGTCTTTCTGACCAGCAGAATAAAACAATGGCGGAAAAAGAAATACCTTACACCGTTACTGAAAACAATGCCATGCGCATCACGGCAGAAACTCCTCTGATTTATGTGAATAAGGCTACCGATTCGGTAGAAGTAAGGGCAAGGGTTTCCAATCTTGGAAACAGAAAGCAGCATGTAACGGTTGTCTTTAAAATTCCGGAAGCTGAGCAGGGAAATGCTTTTATAGAGAAAACAGGAAGTATTGGCGTGCAGAAAGATTCAGTCTTTGTGTTCCGTTTTCTGCCTTCCAGAATCAGATCCCGAAGCACTCAGATTTCCGTTAATATTGCAGGTTTCAGAGAGCCGGACAGAGAAATATTCGGTAATACCAGTGTTTCCGTCCAGAATGTTTCTTCGGTGCAGCGTTATGAGGATATGGAATCCACTGCTTTTTCCAACTTTACGCGGAATACCATCACGGCAAGTTACAGGCATGCCGGAGAAAACCTGGACATGTATCAATTGGTAGGTTCCGGAGGTTTCAACCTTCCTTCAGGATATATTTTCATCCGGGGGAATATCTATACCATGAAGAACCAGAGCGATCCCATTGTCAACAATACCTATCTGACCTATCACAGGGAAAACAGTGAATTCACCATCGGAAACATCAATAAATTACTGGAACTTTCTCTATTCGGAAGAGGGCTGGAATATTCCTACACTTCTCCGGATAAAGACAAAAAAATTGAAGCAGGTTTTGTAGACCAGACCTACAGCCTGATCGAAAGAAATTCTTTTCTGAAATATGGTTATGGATTTTACACCAGAGGAACCCTTGGGGCTCAAAATGCTTCCCGCAATCTCTCCGGAACGTATATTTTCAGGGACGATCCTTATGAAAAAGCCAGACATCATGTAGCCGGAACAGACCTTCAGTATGCTTTCGGCAAAGACTGGAGAACCAATACCAAGGTCTATGGCGGACTGAGTTTCTACGAAAACAACCAGCCCTCCAAGCCTTCTTTAGCTTTGGAATCCCAATATTCCGGAATGATCAAAAAGGTCAATCTGAACGGAAATTATTTCTACAGCACAGATTATTATCCCGGAAACAGAAGAGGAATTTTACAGATTCAGCAGAATTTCTCTACCATGATTTTCAAAGATCATTATGTGTATGCCAACATTACAGCTTCCCATTTTTCACCTAAGTTCTACTTTTACGACAACACCCTGAATTCAAGCAATATAAGACTGGATACGGGAATCAACTTTCCTAAAAAAGGGAATTTCGGGATGGGACTTGGCTACCAGTATCAGGAAGAAAATTCCAATTCTTATAATAATTTCTTCAATGCCCAGCCTTACGAGAACACAAAACAGCTGAAAGCACAACGTTTTACGGAATACCTTACCTGGCTGAGCCCTGATAAGCAACACTCCTCCATCTTAAGCATGGAAACAGGATTGGTTCAATATCCCGACAACGACAAACAGCAGTTTCAGATGAAAGCAAGCGGAACTTACAGCTACAAATGGCTTACCGTGAACGGGATCTATCAGCATGGAAGTTATTTCCTTTCCGAATATGCTTTTTCAAAAATGATGAACCAGAACACTCCCTACAAAAAGCTTTCCCTTTCTGCTTTTGTGAATAAAAACTTCTTCAACCGTCAGCTGAATGTCACTTCAGGTGTTTCTTATACGGATGATGTTCTGTACGGAAAATCGCCTTCCGGCTTTATGAACCTGAAGTATTCAAGGGAAAAGTATGCCCTGTACCTGAACTCTTCCTACTTCAGTTATACTGCAGGAAGCTTCACCAATAATCTGTTGACCGTGGAAGCCGGTGTTACCGTCAACCTCAGAAACAGCACCCTTGATCCGGGTAAAAAGGGTGATATCAAAGCATTTGTCTATTATGACCTGAACGAAAACAATATCTATGATGAGGGCGACAAAGAAGCAGCAGGCTATCTCATTATGCTCAACAATATTTCATTTAAAACCGACCCGTCAGGTTCTATCAGCTATCGTTCTATCCCTTACGGAAAGTATGCCCTGAAACAGGTGATCCAGCAAGGCTGGTATTACGATGAAACCGAATTTACCGTAGACAAACATCACTACTCTTTTGAGATCCCTCTTCATCAAAACGGAACGACCCAGGGAAAAATAACCTATGATTTTGACACCAAAACAGCAGTAGATTTCACACCCAAAGTCGGAGGTATTCTTTTCAATATTTACCGAAACGAACAGTTAGTACATCATATCATCACCGACGACAACGGGGAATTTGCCTCCTTCCTACCTTCCGGAAACTACAGGATTGAGCTGAACAAAAACTCTCTGCCTTCCAACACCTATTGCGAACGCTCTACTGATACCTTCAAAGTGGAAGCCGGGAAAATAGTACAACTTGAGCCTTTTGTGATTAAGGTGAGGGAGAAGGTGATCAGGGTGAAGAAGTTTGGGAGTTAGAATAATGAAATATAAGTCACTTGTTCTTTACTGAGGTCTCACTGCAAGTAGAGACCTAAAATGGGCTGTTGAAAAGAGTATTTTATTAAAATCCGGAGAACAGAGGTTGACAGAATATTGGTTTAAAGAATGATGATGTAATTCCTTTTATTTTTGTGATATGAAGATTAAGGAGATAGCCCAAGACTATTGCTTTGGATTTAAATTCATAGTTTATTTTCATATACATGTTTTAAAAAATATTTTCAACATTTATATTCAAAATTTCCATAATAAACTGATATTTTCAACATAATTATGCCAAAGTTTTTACTATTTTTAAAGTTGAATTAAATTCGCTTTAGTAAATAATACCATGATAGATAAAAGTACAATAGAAAAGCTTATAAAATTTCGTGATGACAGAGACTGGGAACAGTTTCATAATTCAAAAGATTTAGCAGTCGCTTTATCTATTGAAGCTTCTGAGCTGTTAGAAATATTCTTATGGAAGGAAAACGAAGATTTTGATCAAGATAAATTAGAAGAAGAATTAGCAGATGTATTTATGTATGGTTTACTCCTTGCAAATAAAAATAATATAGATATCAATAGCATTATTTTAAAGAAATTACAGAGAAATAACGAAAAATATCCTGTAGAAAAAGCAAAAGGAAAATCAAATAAGTACGATGATTTGTAGTACAAGAAATGAAGAATTTTACAATTACAGAGGAATACGATTTTGATCACCTCATAGAAACAAAAATAAATAACAATCACAAAGACTACTTATCCTGGCCAATAGTTTATTTTTTGAAAAATAAAAAAACTAAAGCAGCTTATATAGGAGAAACTACAGATGTATTAACCAGAATAAATACCCATTTAAAGTCAGATGAAAAGAAACATCTTTCATCAGTAAATCTCATCTTAAGCAATTTATTTCACAAATCCGCAACTTTAGATTTAGAATCAAATCTTATAAAATACATTTCTGCTGACGGACAGTACACATTACAAAACGGTAATCTTGGTATTTCCAATCATCAATATCATGAAAAGAAAGTGTATTGGAATTTATTCAAAGATATCTGGGATGAACTAAGACAGCTAGGCATATCCCGACACTCTCTGGATTTTATCAATAACTCAGATCTTTTCAAATATTCTCCTTATAAATCTCTTTCCAAAGAACAAATCAAGGGATTGAAAATGATTCTAAACTGTTTGTTGGATGAAAATGCTAAGGTTAGTCTTATTCATGGAGGAGCGGGAACGGGAAAATCCATTTTAGCTATTTTTTTATTTAAATTATTAAAAACTAATTTAGAAGATTTTAATTACGCTGATTTTGATGAAGATGATGACGAGCTTTTTCTCTTATTAAAAAGAGTAAAAGAGAAATACACAGATTTGAATATGGCATTGGTTATTCCAATGGCATCATTCAGAAAAACGATTTCTAATGTTTTTAAGAATGTAAACGGATTATCACAAAAGATGGTAATAGGACCTTCAGATTTAGCACAAAATAAATATGACCTTATCATCGTTGACGAAGGGCATCGCTTAAGAAGAAGAGTAAATTTAGGTTCATACTTTGGAACGTTCGATCGTAACTGTGAAAAGCTAGGTTTAAATAAATTTACCGCATCGGAATTAGATTGGGTTATTATGCAAAGTAATAAATCTATTATTTTTTATGATCAATATCAATCTATAAAGCCTTCCGATACCCCTAAAGAAAGTTTTAAGAAATTAGAATTGGCTCCTTCAACCCGTGTTGAAAAATTAAAAACTCAGCTTCGGGTACGTGGCGGAAATAAGTATATAAAGTTAATTCATAAAATTTTTGATGCACCTTCTACCCTTTCTTTACAGCAATATAAAACAGATGACTACGAATTATATCTTTTTGATAATCTTTCTCAAATGATTAACAGAATAAAAGAGAAAAACGAACTTCATGGTTTATCAAGAATAGTAGCAGGATATGCCTGGGAATGGGTTTCAAATAAAAATACTGAGGCTTATGATATTGTTATTGGTGAAAATCAGTTAAAATGGAATAGTATTTCTGTAGATTGGGTAAATTCACCTAATTCTATAGATGAGGTAGGGTGCATCCATACCACACAAGGTTACGATTTGAATTATACAGGAGTCATTATAGGTCCTGAATTGGACTATGATTTTACATCCGGAAAACTTACTGTTGATAAGCAAAGGTATAAAGATAAGAATGGTAAAAACTCGATTAAAAATGAAGAAGAATTATTAGATTTTATTATCAATATTTATAAGACCATATTGCTGAGAGGGATAGAAGGCACTTACATTTATGCATGTAATGAAAATTTGAGACGCTTTCTCCAACAATTTATTCCACCTTATGCCCCTTCTTCCAATGAGGAAAAATTAATACAAATTTCAAATACTCCTACAGAAAGCTCAATTCCTTTCTACGATCTAAATATTGCGGCAGGCTCTTTTTCTGAACTGCAGGAATTAGAGAATGTAAAATATATAGAACTGGATAGTCTAGAAAATAGAGATGATTATTTTGCATGCACTGTTATAGGTGAATCTATGAACAAAATCATTCCTAATGGGAGTATTTGTTTGTTCAAAAAATATAGCGGAGGTTCTCGTAACGGCTTAATCACTCTAGTTGAAGGAAGAAACATTACTGACTTAGAATTTGGAAGTAATTACACTATTAAAGAGTATTCCAGCAAAAAAATTACTGATGAAGAAGGGTGGCATCATGAAGAAATAGTATTGCTACCTCAATCCTACGATTCTAATTTTGAGCCTATCATTCTTAGAGATGAGGAAACGATTGATTTTAAAACTCTAGGTATTTTTGTGAAAGTATTGAAAAAGTAAAAAAGGTTCAGCTCGCGCTGAACCCTTTTGTATCTTAAGTTATCCCTTCTCAATCAACCTCCCCATCATCTCATCCTTCTCCTTCAGCATCCTTTCATAAAGTTCCATCTTTTCTTCATGCAACTTCTTTATTTCTTCTAATGCTTTAAGCCATTTTTCAGAAGTATTAATTGTAGGGTTTATCTGAAACACTTGACCTGTAGCATGATCATTAACAGTAGTTACTGTATTTGCAATAATATTCACCGCATGCTCCTCATCAAATTCTGAAACGCTTCCACCAGAATTTTCAATACTTCAGAAATTCTTTTCAGTAAAGGGTCTTCAATAATTTCTTTCTGTTCCAGCAGAGAAACTTCCTTCTGGTTCCAGTGGTCCCCAAGGTCAAAAGCCAATGCTTCCTGCTTGATGTCCAGCATTTCTCTGAATCGTTTTACATTGCGTCCCTGATGTATTGTATGTTCCATGATAATTCAACATTTATGTATAGAAGAATATTTATAAAAATGCCCCTTAAAAAACAGCTTAATTATAATTTCTGTTCTCATGATGATGCTGTGAAATGGGATTCCTCTCCTATTTCGCCATTTCCGTTTTTATTCCCGCTTTTTTTCATCAAAAAGTCAGAAAGAATAAACCTTGTTATCTGGTTTTCATTTTCTGATGAACACCCTCTGAAAATCTTACAACACCCTGTTTTTCTATGCCTGGCACACGCTATATTTGATCATACAAACCCAAAAAACACAATATTATGGCACTAGACAATTTAATCAGTGTAAGCTTTTCAAAAAGTGATCTGGAAACGATTGATAAAGCAATTCAGGACATCCAGTCTGTACTGTTGGGAAAAACCATCAACCTTACTCCGGATCAGCGACAGCAATACGGAAGAATTGCAGAACAAAACAAGCTCTTCGTGAATAAAGCCAAAATCTATATGGAGAAATATGCCCAATATGTTCCTAACTTCTTGGATAAAGCAGAATTCGATAAAGATTATATCGCCAGAGAACAGATCGAACAAAGGCTGCAACAGCTGGATTCTTTAACAGAACAGCTTTCAGACACCAAAGTATTGCTGGATCACGATAACTATCATAACGCCATCAGTTTCTACCGAAGCATCAGATACCTTTCCGAAGAGAATGTACCGGGTACCAATGATATTTATGATGATATGAAGCAGTTTTTTGTGACGGGACAGACCTCAGGCCCCACTGAAACACCACCTGCATCCGGTTCAAACAACAATCAGTAAGAATAAATACTTTTTTGAGAGCACGTGAAAACGTGCTTTTTTGTGGTTATCTGTTTACCATATTTTGGTTGGGAATCGCAAAGACGCAAACTCTTATGATAAGGACGCTGTTTAAGGCGCAAAGATTTTATCTCCGATAAAATTGCTATAACCCAATATACTTACCTGCTGAAAATCTTTGATTTTCCTGCGCCTTACAAAACATATCAATATTGAAAACTTTGCGACCTTGCGTTTAAAACAAAATAATAAGCCATTGCATCTGAAGAAACAGAATATTTTAAAATGCAAAGGTTTTATTGATTCGAATTGATGATTGGAGGGAGCAAAGGAATGGTGGCTGTACCACTGATGAAGCCATATGAAAAGCGCGAATGATTCTTACAATAGTACTTTACTCCTCTTACCTCCTTCCTAACACCCTCCAGGGAGTATAGCAACCGTCTCCGCCCCTTTGGACAACGGTATCTACCCTCTTATATAAGTAGGTGGAACCCCTTATCCAAGTCCGTCTACCCCCTTACCCAAGGGGGTATATCCCCTTCATGAAGGGGGTGGAGACCGTTCATAAAGTCCCTCCAGGGGCTTGGTGAAGAGGCTAGAGGGACTTTGGAAGGGTCTTGGGATATTTCTGAGCAATGTTTATAGTGACTTTCAAGAAAATTTACGCTTTCCCGTAAGCAGAAACTGGAGATTTTCGTTATTATTGCCAAGAAGAGTAAAAACAGATTAACTAATACATCATGAACGATTATATTTCTTTTTTCCGGGAGATCCAGGCCCGCTCTAAGTTTGAGATGGAATATGAAAAAAGACATTCTAACAAATTAGCTTCTAAATTCAATGCTATGAAGTTCCTGAACTGGAACGAAAATAAAGTCTCCGAAATAATAGCATTTTTTCTGGATCCAAATGAAGACCATGGCCAGGGAGATATTTATTTGAAATTGTTCAAAGAAGAATTAGGATTGTATTTCCCTTATGATACTCCGAAAAAAGTTCAGGTTATTTTAGAAGATTCAACCTTTGAAAACAGACGAGTAGACATTGTCCTAAGGAACCAGGACCAATCAAGTGTTCTGGGAATTGAAAATAAAATTTATCCCTGGACAAAAGATCAGGAAAATCAGGTTGAAGATTACTTAAAATACTTACAGTATATCAGTAATAATCATTATCAGCTGCTCTATTTAACCCCAAAATCAAAGGAATTAACAGAGTACAGTGGTGGAAAAGAGATTGAAAGACTGATAGAAACAGGAAAACTCTATTTAATCAACTACGAAGAGCATATCATACCTTTATTAAAAGAATTTATAAAAAATACAGAAAATGAAAGAGTACGTTGTTTTCTGGTAGATTTTGAAAGTCAACTTATTGAAAATTATATGGGAAAAGAAAATTTAGACCTGGGTTCATTAAATCATTTTATCACTGAAACTGAAGAAAATATAGAAACGGCTTTTAAAGTATCCAATACTTTAAATTCGATTAAACAGGAAATGAAAAATCTTGTTGATCAGCAAATGTATCAACTTGTAGATGAGCTAACCGAAGAATTAAAAATGCGGATCATATATAATGAACAGTTTCATCATTTTGAAATTCCTGTCTTTAAAAACTTTTTCATAAAATTCAATTATGAAGAAGGTGGAGTTATTTATGGTTTGGTAAAAACACCTCAATATATGGATTCACACTACGATAAAGTATACCTGAATGATCTTAGAAATTATTTAGGCGTAAAATTCAGAACTTCACATTGGTGGCCTTTATTTTTCTTACAATATCACAACATAGAACATGATGCTGCATTCTGGATTGATGTTAAAAATGGTACATTTAAAGAATTTATGAAGAGTTTTATTATTACTGTTTTACAGTCACCTAATGAATTAAAACAGGATCTATAGTGTATATGAATTATTTCATGTGCCATATACTCAATAAATCTGTGTTTCCTCATGAGTAAAACTAAAGATTTTCTTATTATTGCTATCGAATATTTCCAAAAATTAAACATTCTAAATCAAAGCGTAATTCCTTTTATTCTGAATAATAATTAAAAAAGAACAAAATTTCAAAAAACCATGATTTCAAAACAAAAAACACAATACATTCAAAAAATATGGGATAATTATGTCGCTAATCAAAAAGTGCATGATACCAAAGGGAATGAGCTTCCTAATATTGACGAGGAAAGGCTCGCTGCAATTGTTGAATTAAAAAAATTCATCAATGACTTTCAGTCGGATAAAATTAATATTTATCAATTTAAGACCAATGTAGATAGTTTTAATAAAAGAAATAATTTGTGGGGATTTACTGCAACAAAAGGACAAATGTTTTTCAATCAATTAGTGAAGAATAGCGAATCCAATATCAAGGACTTAACCAAACTAATCCAAGAAACCATTGCCGAGCCTAAAAACCTGGAAGAAAGTTTTACTAAAATTGCTGCTTTAGAAAAATATAGCCAAAATATTTATTCAAAAGCAAAAGATAAAAGAAGGGCTCCTAATCCTGGTTCAGTATCTTATTTTCTGTCTTATTTCTGGCAAGTTCAAGATTATGAGAAGTGGCCCATTTTGTATACATCATTAATAAATTCTTATAGAGAGCTTGAACTTTGGAATGAAACGGAGAGCCAGGTTGAAGCATATAAATATTTTTACTTATTAAATGAAGAAATAAAAAAGCTTTTAGGCTCTTACTCCGGGAAGGATATAAACAACTGGTCAGCGGAGCATGCTTTCTGGAACTTTAAAGGGAATCCTAATAAACAGTCTCCTGCTAAGTTGAAAAAAGAAGAAGTCGAAATTTTAGAAGTTGAGGAGGAAAAGACCATTACAGTCAGTACCTCTTTCGAACTGACAGACTATCTGATTCCAAAAGTGGCTAAACTTATTGAACTGGGAAATGACAAAGAAAAATCATCTTCTTCAAAGGGAAGTGCTTATGAAAAACTAGTTTGCGAAATTTTTAAGCAACTGGATTTTGAAGTGAATATATTAGGACAGGGCTCAGGACGCAATCCTGATGCCATTATTAAACACAGTGATGATGATACTGCATTTCTGATGGATGCCAAAGCATATTCAAACGGCTATGCTCTTGGGCTTGATGACAGAGCTATCAAAGAGTATATTGATAAGATTATCCCAAGCTTACAAAAGGAACGATATAAAAAATTTGGGTTTATTATTGTCAGTAATTCATTCAAATCAAATTTGGATAGTTTCATTAATGAAATTACCTGGAATACAGATGTTAGAAGATTTATATTGCTAACTTCTGAGGCTCTATTATATTTACTGGCGTATAAAACAAAAAATAGAATTTCAACTTCTTCAATCATTGAAACTTTAATTAGTCTGGGAAATCCAATTGAGGCTAAAGACATCATTGGAAAGTTAGATGATGTTTAATCTTTTAATTGATCATTTTCTTACCTAAGCTGCTCCGGATTTAATTCTTTTAAAAGATTGATTGAAATATAAATTTTATAATAAAAAAGTTTAGATTCCTACGGAATGAATAGGTGGGTGTTTCTTTGTGAGTGCAGATCCACTTACTTGCTCCAGACAAAATACAAACTATTCGCTTAGACTATCCACAACGTTTGTCATTCCGTAGGAATCCAGGCACAAAAAGCTTGTGATAATGAATGAGGATAAAATAAGAGTTTAGATTCCTGCGGAATGACTAGGTGGGTGCTTATTTGTGTGTGCATAATCTCTTACTTGCCCCAGACAAAATACAAACTGCTCACTTAGACTATCCACACCGTTTGTCATTCCATAGGAATCCAGGCACAAAAAGCTTGTGATAATGAATGAGGATAAAATAAGAGTTTAGATTCCTGCGGAATGACAAGGTGGGTGTTTTTGTGTGCGTGCATAGCCACTTACTTGCTCCAGACATAATACAAACTATTCACTTAGCTTATCCATACTGTTTGTCATTCCGTAGGAATCCAGACGCAGAAAGCTTTCTGATAATTAGTGATGATAAAATAACAGTGACATCCTGCCGAATGACAAGCCGTGGAATAAAAACAAGTAAATCCAATTGAAAAACCAGTGGTACTATATTTTTTGTACCTTTTGTAAAACAAATACACAAATGACTGCGTTTTCAAAAGGAAGATATACCTACTATATCTATATTCTTACCAATAAAAACAGAAGAGTTCTTTATACAGGTGTTACAGGCAACCTACACAGGAGATTGTATCAACACAAAACGAAGCTAAATCCAGGCAGTTTCACTGCAAGATATAATCTTGAGTTTCTAGTTTATTATGAAAAATATGATTGGATTCACCATGCCATTCAAAGAGAAAAGGAAATCAAAAACTGGTCAAGAAATAAGAAACTTGAACTGATAAGGAGCACAAATCCTAATTTAGAATTTTTGAATTACCTGTTTGAAAACTGGATTTGATACGGATATTTTATATGAATTACAAAATTGGATATCGTCAGATTAATAATGTAGAAAGTTCATAGAGAATGTTTTAATTCGGAGGATAAAATAAGAGTCGATATTCCTGCAGAATGACAAGGTGGGTGTTTCTATGTGCACGCATAGCCACTTACTTGATCCAGACATAATACAAACTATTCACTTAGACTATCCACAACGTTTGTCATTCCGTAGGAATCCAGGCCTAGAAAGCTTTATGATGATAAGTGATGACAATATAAGAGTTTAGATTCCTGCGGAATGACAAAGTGGGCGCTTATTTGTGTGTGCATAATCTCTTACTTGCCCCAGACAAAATACAAACTGCTCACTTAGACTATCCACACCGTTTGTCATTCCGCAGGAATCTCAATATAATACGTTTAAGTTCAGGCTAAAGCCAAAGGGATGCTTTCTTATTAAAATGGCCTGAAGCCCATTTCTATTGAATTTCTGCTACAAACTAAGATAGAAGAGTGCTGCCGAGCCCAAACTCCTACGCCCTTCATAATACTTTAACACCCTTTATACCCTCTCCCCCGATAAATTTTCGTTCTTTTGCAAAAAGTTTTAATTTTTACCTAACCGCATGTCTAAGTTTGATGAAATCCGGTATTTCTATGATCAGGAAGTGAATGAGAGATTACAGAGCATAGCCCGTGATCCCATGATGAAAGCCTTTATGAATTTTACTTTTCCTGATACGGATGAGCAGGTTTGGCTGGAACAGTTTAAGCATGTTCATTCCATCAGTGATTTCCAGCATCAGTTTGTAGCCTTTGCCGTTCGCCAGATCCTTGCAAAAAGTTCTGACGGTTTAACGACTTCAGGATTTGATAAGCTGGATAAAAACACTTCTTACCTATTCATCTCGAACCACAGGGATATCGTTCTGGATACATCACTGCTTAATCTGGTATTGCTGGAAGGCGGTTATGTAATGACTGCTTCTGCCATTGGCGATAATCTTGTCCGTAAAAAGTTCTTAAATGTGCTGGCAAAACTAAACCGGAATTTTTTGGTACAAAGAGGTCTGCCACTTCGTGAACAGCTGACAAGCTCACAGACCATGTCTGAATATATTAAAGAGCTTCTGCTTCAGGAAAACCGTTCTGTATGGATTGCCCAGCGTGAAGGCCGTACCAAAGACGGCAACGATTCTACCCAGCAAGGGGTTTTGAAAATGCTTGCCATGGCAGCCGGAGATCAATCGGTTATAGATTATTTTAAAACATTAAAGATTGTTCCGATCTCCATTTCCTATGAGTATGACCCTACAGATTCGTTAAAAATGCCTCAACTGCTTGCACAGCACAGGGATGAGGAATATGTTAAAGGTAAAAACGAAGATTTTACCAACATCATCAGTGGAATTCTGGGTCAAAAAAAACGCATCCACCTTCATGCCGGTGATGTTCTGGATCAGGAACTGGATGAAATAGCAGCCAGCATTGATAATAAAAACAAACAGCTGCAGGCCATTGCACTGGTAATTGACCAATCCATCATCAGTAATTATAAGCTTTGGCCGACCAAGTATATTGCGTATGATCTTCTGCACAACACCAATACTTACGCTTCCGAATATACGGAGCAGGAAAAACAGTTATTTGTCCGCAGGCTTGAAATGCGTATTGATCCGTCTGATCCTGTTTCCAGAGAGTATTTCCTGGCCATGTATGCCAATCCTTTGGTAAATAAGCTGAAGCTTGAAGAAGAATCTGAAAACTAGTTGAGGATAAAATAAAGATAAAAAACCACTGCTCAATACAGTGGTTTTGTTGTATCCTTTCAGATTTTTATCTGAATTGCGACATAGAGTCTACTTCTATAATTGCATCTGCAAAAGCTTTTGGAGCTTCCTGCGGTAAATTATGTCCAATTCCACCTGTTAAGGTATGGTGTGCATATTTGCCTGTAAATCTGGAAGCATAACTTTCCGGTGCGGGAAATGCTGCTCCGTTGGCATCACCTTCCAGAGTAACCGTTGGAACTGAAATGGACGGAGATTTTGCCAGCCTGGCTTCAAGTGCATCATATTGTTTTTCTCCTTTTGCCAATCCCAGACGCCAGCGGTAATTATGGATCACGATATCTACATGATCAGGATTATCGAATGCTTTGGCAGAACGCTCGTAGATCTGGTCATCAAAAGCCCATTTTGGTGAAGCCGTTTTCCAGATCAGTTTATTAAAGGCTAAAGTATTGGCTTTATACCCCTTATACCCTCTTTCCGTTGAAAAATAATACTGATACCACCATAACAACTCGGCATTCGGAGGCAAGGGTTTTTCATTGGCCTTTGGGCTTCCAATCAAATAGCCGCTTACCGCTACCAGTCCGGTGCATCGTTCAGACCACAGGGCAGCCATGATATCTGCAGTTCTGGCTCCCCAATCGAAACCGCCAATGATGGCCTTATCGATTTTCAGGGCATCCATAAAAGCAATGATATCCAATGCAACAGCACTCTGCTGACCGTTTCGTTTTGTATTGGGAGAAACAAAGGTCGTTGTACCATATCCTCTTAAATAAGGGACCAGAACACGGTAACCTTTTTCAGCAAGTATAGCGGAGGACTCTTCAAAACTATGGATATCATAGGGCCATCCATGAAGCAGGATAACCGGTTTTCCATTGGCCGGACCCACTTCTGCATACCCAACGTTCAATAACCCGGCTTTTATTTGTTTTGTGTTCTGAAAAGCGGATCTGATGTTTTCCGCATCTTTATCACCCGTGGTATACGTCTGTGCGTGTAAAGACAATAATCCTGTTCCCATAAAAATAATCAGGGACAAAACGGATTGTATTTTTTTACTGAAGTTCAATGTAGTATTCATAATAGTGATGTTTTGTGATGGTAAAATTATAGTAAAGCAGAGCCGGAATAAGAACAAATACTTTGAACAGGTCATATTAAACGTTGAATACTGATTTTCGGGCGGTAAACAAGACAGCTTCCCTACTCTTCTTCATTATTTTAATTTCAAAAGAAAGAATTTCCGGGGTATAAAAAAGTACCACATCTTGTAAAAACATCATGATAATCATTCTATTAAAAGTAAAATTGTTTATATTTAATTAGATATATGCAAAAAAAATTTCATGTTGTAAAAGGCAGGATAATTGCAATACTCTACAAAATCACACAAAATAAGACTTATGAATATACAGTTAGACCCACAATCTAAGACTGAAAAAAATGCTGTTGATCATTTCCGTTCAGATGTTTTGAACGGACTTCAAAATGCTCCTAAAAAATTATCTTCAAAGTATTTTTACGATAAGATAGGTGATCATCTTTTTCAGGAAATCATGGCCATGCCTTCCTATTATCTGACCCGGTGTGAACTGGATATCTTCAAAAATAAAACAGATGAACTTCTTGATCTGCTTATTCCCGGAAACGAACCTTTCGACCTGATTGAATTAGGGGCAGGAGACGCCATGAAATCGACCTACTTACTTGAACAGCTGATCAGGAAAGGGATTGACTTTACTTACATGCCGATTGATATCTCAGGAAATATCCTTTCGATACTCCACAAAAAACTAAGCAATCAGCTTCCGGAAATGAAAATTACCTGTCTGGAAGGGGATTATTTTGAAATGCTTCAAAAAGCAGCTTCCTTATCGGACCGGAGAAAAGTTGTTTTATTTTTAGGAAGCAATATCGGGAATATGACTCCTGAAGAGGCTGAAGACTTCTGTCTGCATCTGAATAGCAATCTATCCCCAAAAGATCGTGTATTGGTAGGATTTGACCTCAAGAAAAATCCGCACATCATTCTGGAGGCTTATAATGACAAAGAAGGAATTACCGCTTCTTTTAACCTTAATCTTCTGACCCGTATCAACAATGAACTGGGTGGTGATTTCGATGTGAAACAATTTCAGCATTACCAGACTTATGATCCTGTTACCGGAGCCTGCAGAAGTTTTCTGATCAGCCTTATCAGCCAGGATGTTATGATTGACAATACAAAGATTTCTTTTGAAGAAAACGAACTTATCGATATGGAAATTTCACAGAAATTTTCTCCTGAAAACATCAGGGAATTGGGCGAGAAATCAGGTTTTACCATCACAGGAGAAATCAAAGATGCTAAAAAATGGTTTTTAGACAGCATCTGGCAGGTAAAATAAAAAGAGATGATACACACAGCCAATCTGCAAAAGTGAAAAAATAAAACATCCTTATTTCATAGAATTGTAATCATTAAAAACTAAAAGACATGACACCAGAGATCATCGCAAAAGATATTACCAAAAAGTATCGGAACATCCGCAGACGTTCTGAAGAAATCTGTGCTCCGCTGGAAATCGAAGATTATGTAGTACAGCCGATTGTAGATGTAAGCCCTCCTAAGTGGCATCTTGGTCATACCACCTGGTTTTTTGAGACTTTCATCCTTACCCCGCATTTTCCGGATTACAAGGTTTTTGATCCACAGTATAATTTTGTTTTCAACAGCTACTATGAAACTATCGGAGCAAGGGTGATCCGGACCGACCGCGGAAACCTCAGCCGTCCTTCTGTTTCAGAGGTGTATCAATATCGAAAATATGTAGATGAGCATATGGAAGCTTTTCTTGAAAGCTCATTTCTGACAGAAGCTCTTGAACCGCTGTTGGAACTGGGGCTTAACCATGAGCAACAACACCAGGAATTATTAGTGACTGACATTAAATATATTTTAGGGCACAATCCGCTTTTCCCGGCGTATACAAAAGAAGAAAAACCCGGAAAAAACAACTCCGGAGATCTGGAAATGCTCAGGTTTCCTGAAGGAGTCTATGAAATTGGATATAAAGGAGATGGATTTTGCTTTGATAATGAATTAGGAAGGCATAAAGTATATCTTACAGATTTTAAAATTGCCAGCCGGCTTGTCACCAATAGTGAATATTTAGAATTTATGAAAGCAGGCGGATATGAAGATTTCAGACACTGGCATGCTGAAGGATGGGATTGGGTGAAACAGAATGCTGCAAAATCTCCGCTGTACTGGCATTATATCGAAAATAAATGGATGTATTATACCCTCAATGGCTTACAGGAAATAGACCCTGACGCCCCATTGTGCCATATCAATTTCTACGAAGCGTCTGCTTTTGCCTCATGGAAAGGAATGCGTCTGCCTACTGAAGAAGAATGGGAAACGGCTTCCGTTTATTTTGACTGGGGAACACGTTGGGAATGGACGAATTCTGCTTATCTGCCCTACCCTCATTTTAAGAAAGAAGCAGGAGCTGTAGGGGAATATAACGGAAAATTCATGATCAATCAAATGGTCTTAAGAGGAGCTTCGGAAGCTACTCCTCCGGGACACAGCAGAAATACATACCGCAATTTTTTTCAGCCTAATTTAAAATGGCAGTTCACAGGAATCAGACTTGCCCAGTAATTTTTTGCCGATGATCACAGTAGAATCAATTTCAAAAAGTTTTAACGGAAAAAAGGCAGTAGATCAAATTTCTTTTCAGGCATTTGATCAGGAGATTCTTGTTCTTTTAGGAACCAGCGGATGTGGGAAAACAACCACGCTTAAGATGATCAACCGTCTCATAGAATCAGATTCCGGAAATATTTTCATAGATGGCAAAAATATCCGTGATCAGAAGGCTGAGGAACTGAGAATGGGAATTGGTTTTGTCATGCAGCATTCGGGGTTATTTCCCCATTATACAATTCAGCAGAATATTGCAGTAGTTCCTGAGCTATTGAAATGGGACAAAAAGAAGACGAAAAGGAAAACGGATGAGCTTTTGGCCAAACTCCATCTTTCTGAAGAGGTACTTTCCCGGTTTCCCCACGAGTTGAGCGGCGGACAACAACAGCGGGTAGGTATTGCAAGAGCTTTGATTGCAGATAATCCTGTTTTGCTGATGGACGAACCTTTCGGAGCGCTTGATACGATTACCAAGGCTGATATTCATTCGGAATTTAAATCTCTGGAAGAACTTAAAAGTAAAACTATCATATTGGTTACTCATGATGTACAGGAAGCCTTTGAGCTGGGTCACCGGATATGTCTGATGGATCAGGGAAAAATTGTACAGACCGGTACTCCCAGAGAAATGCTTTACCACCCTGAAAATGACTTTGTGCGTGATTTTTTCACCAAAAACCGTCTTTTATTAGAGTATAAAGTAACATCGTTACATCACATCAGCCCGTTTCTTATACCAGAAAATGTATACTACAGACCCAACGGTACGGGTAGTAAAAGTGTATGGGATATTTTACAGCAATTGAGTTCGGATCACCAAAACGCTGAAGTGTATGAAGAAGTGGTTAGAGCGTTTAATCAGTATAGAAAATCACAGATGGTATGACGCAGCAGCAGAGTCTTTGGCAATTTATTGCGGAACAGCACGAAAAATTAACCACCCAGATCATTCAGCATCTTGGGCTTACCTTTTTGTCTCTGCTTTTGGCTATCATTGTGGGAGTGCCATTAGGAATACTGATTTCCAGAAAAAAGAAGCTTTCCAGTCCGGTGCTGGGCATCGCCGGAATTTTACAGACTATTCCGAGTATTGCCTTGCTGGGATTTATGATTCCTGTTTTAGGCATTGGTCCGAAGCCCGCCATTGCTGCTTTATTGATCTATGCCCTTCTTCCCATTATCCGGAATACCTATACCGGAATTACGGGTGTAGATCCAGCTGTGATTGAGGCTGCAAAGGCCATGGGAATGAACAGAAACCAGCTTCTTTTTAAGGTAAAGCTTCCCTTGGCCATGCCGGTTATTATAGCAGGTATCAGGACCGCTGCTGTTATTAATGTTGGAGTGGCTACTCTGGCCTCTTTTGTGGCAGCAGGAGGTTTGGGAGAGTTTATCTTCGGGGGAATTTCGCTCAACAATACGAATATGATTCTGGCTGGAGCCATTCCCGCGGCATTATTAGCTGTTTTTCTGGATCAGATTATTGCCATGATCCAGAAATCGGGTTATCGGTTCTTTCAAAAACTAAAATATATTCTTCCTGTTATCCTTATTATTCTGGGAATAGGATATGTTCTGATTTTTGGGTCACACCGTACGATTAAAGCGGGTTTTACACCGGAATTTATGGGGAGACAGGATGGTGATATCGGGCTTCGCTCAGTCTATGGACTCAATGTAAATCCTCTTGTGGTAAGTGATGCGATTATGTATAAGGCTGCTTATGAGAATGAACTGGATCTGATCAGCGGATATTCTACAGACGGCAGAATCAAAGCGTATGATCTTTATGTACTGGATGATGATAAAAAAATATTTCCTCCTTATTATGCGGCTCCCATTATCAAGACCAAAACGCTGAAAAAATTTCCGGAGCTGGAGAGAACCTTAAACCTATTGGCAGGAAAGTTCACAGATTCCATCATGACAGACCTGAATTACAGAGCTGATCATCTCCATGAAACCCCGGAAAAGATTGCAAAGGAATTTCTCATCAGAAATAGTCTGTATAAAAGTCCTGGAAAAAGAAATTCCGGAACAGTCAGAATTGGTTCAAAAATCTTTGGTGAGCAATATATTCTCGCAGAAATGTATACGATGCTTATTGAAGGGTATACAGATTATAAAGTGGAAACGAAAACGGGTTTAGGGGGAACAAAAATATGTTTTGATGCGTTAATGAATGATGCCATAGATTTTTATCCTGAATATACCGGAACAGGGCTTCTAGTGCTTTTAAAACCTTCCACAGAGACCATCAGCAATGTGTCCAAAAGTCCTGAGACAACCTATGAATATGTGAATACCGAGTTTGAAAAACAATATGGGATTCAATGGCTGAAACCGTTAGGATTTAATAATGCTTATGCTCTGATGATGCGAAGAAAGCAGGCTGAAGATCTTCATATCAAAAATATATCTGATCTTACCCATTATTTTGATCAATAGTCTTTGAAATCCATCAGTTTTTTTAAAAACCCTATCTTCGTATCTGAAAAAATTGACAAAATGAAAAAAATACTATTGCTGGCTTCGGTTGTATTGGTTCTCCAATCATGTGTGGTAAGAACGGCTACAAAAGTAGTATCAGGTGCAGTAAGCTTAAGTTATAAAGCGGTAAAAGGTACAGTAAACGGGATTAGCTGGGCCGTAAGCAAGGCTAAGGGAAAGATAGATGAAGACCGTCTGGATGGTACCTGGAAAGTAGTAGGTGTTTACCGTGGTTCTTTTGAAGATTTTTCAAAAGATCAGAATCCGGACGGAACATTTACTTCGGAATGTACGGAAGGTTTTGATCAGATTGTTTTCAAGGCTAAAAAGTCTAAATTCAAGCCCGTACACTGCAGTACACAGGATGAAGATTGGGTAAAATATTCTATGGAATTCGGAAAAAATCCTTCAACGAAAGAAAAGGAGAATTATATAGAGTATAATTCCAACAATTATATATCTGTGATTGATGTGACTAATAAAACTATGGTTCTGGAAGGCAATCTTATGCCTAAACAGGGATTTTCCGGTGGTAAGTTATATCTTCTTGAAAAAGTAAAATAGAACTAAGGGCTGCATTTTTGCAGCTGCAGTTTCTGTTCACTGTTTAAACCTTCAAAACGATGCATAATCTTACTCCTTTCTTCGAAACAGCACTATATCCTTTGTTTGATCTTACCGATGAGGAGAAAGAAATGATCCTTGCCGAAGCAAAAGTATGGCATCTGGAAAGCAACAGTTATGTCATACGGGAAAACTCAACGGCAGACAGCCTTTTTTTTCTTCAAAAAGGAGTTATCAGAAGTTTTTATATAAAAGACCATAGAGAGATCAACACTGAATTTTTCTTTGAACACGATTTTTTTACAGCACTGACAAGCTATCTGACCGGCGAAAAAACATCTCTTAATTTTCAATGTCTGGAAGCTTCAGAAATTATTATTCTTCCCAAAAAACTGACAGACAAGCTTTTAAAAGATCCGAAATGGCATCAGTTCATGAATCAAATCCTTACGAAAGAGTTTATTAAAAAATGCCGCCGTGAAAGCTCTTTCCTGCTTCAGGATTCTTATGAACGGTATCTTTATTTTCTTGAACAGTTTCCGCATTCTGAAACCAGAATTCCTCTTTTCCATATTGCTTCTTATCTGGGGATGAGTCCTGAAACCTTAAGCAGGATCCGAAGTAAAAAAATAAAGCAAATTGATTTAAGTCAAGTAAACAGAATCTGATTTTCTTCACTTTTGTCTAAATATTTTAATAATGGACAAAAGGGTACAATTTGATTTTGAAGTGTATTTTACCAATGGGGGAAGCCTTAAAGGGGAAGAATTCAGACTTGACATTGCAGGAGATCATATTACAGACCAGGAACTGATTGATTATATTATTGATGATCTCCGGCTTCTTATGGCTGGTAAAGTCAATATCCTGAATAAGCAGGTCATTAACGAACCCCATAAAAGAAAGACTGTACAACAAAAACCTCCTGTGGAACGGCTGATCGATCTGAGCCACACGATTGAAGAAGGACTTATTACTTATAAAGGGCTTCCCGCTCCTCACATCTGTGATTATCTCAGCAGAACGGAATCTCAGAAATTGTATGAGGAAGGAACTTCGTTTCAAATTGGTAAGATTGAAATGGTTACGAATACAGGAACTTATATCGACTGTCCTTTCCACAGGTTTGAAAACGGAAAAGACACCGCTGAAATGGAACTGGAAAAACTGGTTGAATTAGAGGCGGTAGTAATCCGGATTCCTTATACGGAAACATTGGAGATTACAGATCAATATCTCAGAAACCGGGAAATCAGAAATAAAGCGGTACTTATCCATACGGGATGGGATAGCCACTGGAATACGGAGACGTATTATGAAAATCATCCTTACCTTACGCAAAGCGCGGCAGAATATCTTAAAGACTGCCAGGTAAAACTTGTAGGGATTGACTCTCATAATATTGATAACACAAAAGGCAAAAACCGTCCCGTACACACCATTCTTCTGGGCGATGAAATAGTAATTGCGGAGCATCTTTGTCGTTTGGAACAGCTTCCTGATGAAGGTTTTACCTTTACGGCTGCCCCTCCAAAATTCAAAGGAGCCGGAACTTTTCCGGTAAGGGCCTTTGCTTCAGTACAACAAAACTTATAAAGAGTTTCCTTGAAAACAGCTCAAGAAATTGATAATGAAGATTATTTTAAAAACCGTTCTGCAATAAAATACCCGCTTCCCACCACCAGTAGTGGCAGTGCTATTGAAATCAGGATTAAAGGCCAGGCAAAAATTCTGAAATAGGTATATAAACTTACTGAGGAAGGATCCTCAGGATCGTAGATCACAGTCTCTGTTTCTCCAATGGCCCAGGCCGAGGGATTGGTTCCTTCCGCCAGTTCAAAAGTATGTTCCATATTATTTTGGGACCGGAAGGTAAAGACCGGACTGAATACGGTTCCCTCTGATTCATATTCCCTTAATGAGGTAACGGTTGCCGTTGCCTTTTCTGCTTTTTTTAAGAATGAAAGAGTATTTTTAAAGCTCATTAATGCTGCTGCAAACAGAATGATTCCTGCTGTAAGGATGATATAATATTGCCACATAGCTTTCGTTTTTTTTCTGTCCATACTATTTCATCCTGAAAACATATATTTTGATTATCTTTCTTGTTTTCAGATTGATACCCCGAAGATACAAAGATTTATGACATCATTATTTAACCCTTAAAAAACAATCTGTTATCTGGTTTCTATATCTACAATTTGCTTTCCTTCATTACCCAGATAATGAAGAACCAACTTCTCATATACTTTATAACCGTCATCAATATTGGTAAAAATTATAATTCCCTTCCCTGAGCCGGGTATGATGATGGCAATACATTGTGTTCCCTGATCAGCTCCGCCGTGGGATAAGGCATAATCACCGTTTCCAAGGTCGTATATCTCAAACCCCAGTCCAAAATATTTTTGATCTTTTACTTTGACCTGTTTTTTGATCATTTCCTGAAAAACATCCGGTTTCAGATTTTTCTTATTCATGACACTGACCATAAAGTTGCCGTAATCTTCAACCGTAGTATAAAGATCATCAGCCGCATTGGCCGTTTTGTTTTTTTCGGTTGGATAAGGTTTACCATCTTTATCATATCCTATAGCCAATCTTGATTCGTCGGTATTCTGATCCCAGATATAATGGGTATCATTCATCCCGAATGGCTGAAAAACAAGTTCTTTTGCCAGCTGATCCAGTGATTTTCCAAGCTTTTTTTCCAGTGCTTTCCGAAGGTATTCAAAACCTTCTCCTGAGTATTGGTATCTGGTGCCGGGATCAAACTGAAAATTCAGCTTTTTATCTGCATTCATCCATCTCCAGTTCGGGAAACCTGTCTGGTGGCTCAGGATCATTCTGGTGGTTAATTTTTGATGCCGTGGATCATTAGAAATATCGGGATCTATCCAGTAAGTATCAAGAGGTTCGTCCAGTTTCCACTTGCCTGAACTTATCAGGCGTAAGGCTACCATAGCTGTAACGGGTTTGGTAAGAGATGCTACATTAAATAAGGCATTATGAGGTACTGGAATTCCTTTCCTGATCCCGCCAAAAACTTTTACCTGCTGTAATTTTCCATCTTCGATAATTCCTAATCCCAGCGTTGGAATATTGTTTTCTTTCAACCAGCTTTTCATCGACTGATCGTTATCAAACATGGTTTCACTATCGGTAGTCTGCTTCGGATGGTGATTAAAGCTCAATGAATTTTTAAGCTTCCACTCATCATTTTCCAGTATCCATAAATGGGTAAATTTTGCTTCCCCTACTAGTTTCTCCGCCTGGCTCCCCATCTTTTCATAAAACAGATGATCTCCATTCTGAATGGCAGCATAGATCTTCCCGTCTTTATACATAGGATAAACTTCTGTGCTTTTATCAACCAGTACTCTTTTGAGCTGATAAGTTTCCGGGGATTTGCACAATCCGTTTTTAAAATCAATGATAAAATTTTTCCTGTCTTCGAAACCTCCTTTGTCGTGGTAAAATTCAAAACTATCGCTCAACAGATTTTCCATCTGCTTGATGTTGCAGGTATTGTAGCCTGTAGAAAAAAACAGGCTGTCTTTCGACATAATGGTTTTATAAAGGGGATCTGTTTTTTCTATCTGTGCCTGCATGACACTCATGAACAGCATTAAAAAAGGAAGGGTGAACCTTGAAAACTTTGTCATTGTTATTTTTTGACAAAGATTCAATTTCCTTTTGTTTTTCTGCTAAAAATGAACCCGACAAAAACCCGACAAAGTCATGACAGGCTTTATATCATACTGAATTTCAGTCTGAAATAGAGTTTTTTATTCTTATCTATTTCGGCTGCATTTCTAAGGATGATAAATACATTGGAAAGCACAATCAGGATCATCAGGATCAGGGTAAACTGTTTTCCGAACTTTAAAAAGATGCCAAGCATGAAGGTAATAGGCGCCATCACTGTCCAGATCATCTGAACTGAAATAATCTGTCTGGCCAGGCTGTTTCTCTGCTTCATACTATGCATGAGAATAAGCGGAACGAAAATGTTCAGTGGTGGTAAAAGGGTAAAGATGAGTGAGGAAAGATTAATGATTTTAATGTATGAATAATTGATTGGAGCGTCCTCTTCTTTTGCTTCTATTTCAACCTCATCTGTTTCTGAAATTGCTGCCGGCTGATCCTGCTGCAATTCAATCTCTTCTATTTCCAGAGCCTGAGCCAGTGATCTTAACGTATGTCCCTTCGGCTCTGTTCCGGATTCTATCCTTTGAATGGTTCTTACGGAAATCTTGGATTGTTCTGACAGCTCTTCCTGGGTCAGATTTTTTTGTTCTCTTATGGCTTTTAGCTTGGACATCGTTGGGGATATTCTGAAAAAAATGTTTTGGCTAATTTACAGTTTTCCTTATTAAAATTTTTTCTTACATCTACTGATATTTAAATTATTAATCATATAAAAAATAAGTGTATTTTTATTTAAAAATAACTTTCTATTTTTCAGTTATTTACAAACACTAACACCACATCAGTTTATGGAAAATACACTATCCAAATCCGAAATCAGGAAGAATATTGCTACTTATCTGATTCTTACTCTGCTTTTCTGTCTTCCAGTCTATTATATGTGTATTCGTACAGGAAAACTTGGCGGCGGAATGATCTCTTATGCAACAATTGTCATGTGGTGTCCTGCTATTGCTGCATTTCTTACCTGCCGTATCCGGAATATCCCCATTTCTTCTCTGGGATGGAAATGGGGACTTACAAAATACCAGATCATGGCGTACTGCATCCCCCTTCTTTACAGCTTGGTTCCTTACCTCATCATCTGGATCAGTGGAGCTGGCGGTTTTTACAATCGTGAATTTGTCGCGGAAATTGGCAAAGGAATGGGCTGGAATCTTCCAGATGGTCTCACGATCATTCTGTATGTTATTCTGATGAGTAGTTTTGGCATGGTACGTTCAGTAGGCTCTGCATTAGGTGAAGAAATAGGCTGGCGTGGTCTTTTAACTCCTCAGCTGGCCAAAATGAATTCTTATACTGCTACTTCTCTTTGGATGGGTGTAATCTGGTCGATCTACCATTATCCTCTCCTGCTTTTTTCCAATTATAATACAGGCGGACCTAAATGGCTGGCTCTTCTATGTTTTACGGTTATGATATTTGCAGCTTGTTTCATCTTTACATGGTTAAGATTAAAATCCGGGAGTTTATGGACAGGTGTTATTTTACATGCCAGTCATAATCTTTTTATACAGTCTATTTTTACTCCTCTAACTGCAGATACGGGAAATACGAATTATTATATTGATGAGTTTGGTATTGCGCTGCCTATTGCAACGGCTGTTGTGGCTTATTTCTTCTGGAGGAAGAGGAAAGAACTGGAGGATGATCATCCACTTTCAGCAACCTCCTGATTAAAAAGACAGCCTTTTATTGAAAGGGCTGTCTTTTTGATATATTATTAATTTTGAAAAATCTATTCCGGAGCAATTACTTCAATAAGCCGTATTCTGCTGAGCAGATCTTGAAATATTTCCTGGGTATCTCTGCTCTCACCTAACGAAATACTTAATCCCTCTCCTTCCTTATCTTCATTTTTAAGGCCAATTCTACCTGCTTTTTGGCCTTCACTGTTACTTATTTCTTCAAACGGTATTTCGTTATCTTCAAACCATGATTTAATTTTTGCTACCGCAGAATTACTATTTTTGGATGTTCTTTGTAAAACTAACTGCTCCGGCTCTCCAAAGAATCCTTTAGCATTCTTATTCAATACAAACTGCACGAGAAATTTAAACTGATGCTTATCAGGTCTCGCATACCATCTGGCCTGGCTGTATCCGCCCAAATGATGACGAACGGGTATCTCATTCGGGATATTATCGTTGGCAAATACCTTTGTATTCATTATTTCATGATGGAAAGTAAGATCAGTTTTAATATTTCCACCTTCTGTCCTATATTTTTCAGCCCATTCACTTATTCCTTTAAACTCTGTTTCTCCCATTGTTCTGTAGAATGTCATCGTATGGAGATCAGGACTGCCTTCTGTTCCGTTTCTCAATAAACCAAGTCTTTGCCTCATAAATTCTTTACTTTTACTTCCGTTATCCCATCTTCTTTCATGAAATTTTTTGATAAAAAACAATTGCTGCAGATCCCGATATACAGAAGATGTAACAACCTGGGTATTCATAATGATATTAACTTCATGCCTTTCCTTTTCGCTGACATCCCCATACTTTTCTTTTCTTTCATTTTCATACTTGTCACTTTCCCACTGATCATGGTTGAATTTATAGTCTCCTTCAGATAGATAGTCTGCGTTATAAATGTCAAGTACCTGAATGATATCTTTTATATCTCCTCCCATCAGCTCCAGGGTTTCCAGCATCTTTCTTTCGTTTTCCCTGCTGTTTATAAAGTAGGTATTGAAGACCTCCTGCACAGTCATTGCTTTTATCTTTCCGTTTTTCAGCCTGATTCCTATCTTAGCTTTGTTATTTGTTCCTTTTGCACTGAAAAACAAATCGTTGTATTTTCCTATAATGCTCATAATCGTTTTATTTAAGGTTATTTATTTGATTTCTGAAATTTTTCTCTATTCTGACTTCCAGAGTTTTTATCCATATAATAACACAAATTTCTGCGGAAACATTCTGACTCGTTAAAGGGGGAAAACCCATTTTTAGAAATTCAGGGTTTACCCTTATTTACAGGTAATGTATTTGTTTATTTCATTCATTAAGTTCTTAGATATCGTAAAAGAGTCATGATTAAAATTTCACTCATAGGAGAATTCCCTTATTTTTTAAAATTCCGTTTTTTCCCTTAATGAAGATTTATTTTATTTAATGAAATTTGTATCAGACAAAAGAGATCAACAATCTCATAGTCAATATTTAAATCAAAAAAAATAGTAACCCATTAAAACCAGAATATGGCAGAAACAGTAAACACCCAGACTACAGATGCAGTAACGCAGACTAACGTTACGGTACTTGGTGAGTCTCCCGCACAGGCTATGAGTATGCTTTACCAGATGGCCACGCATGCCAGTGGAATTTCCATTCAGAATTCTGTGACAAACCAGCAGAACTTGAACCAGCTCAACCCTGCGATTGTTGCAGATGCCATTAAAATTTTAAAAGGATAATTTAAAACCTTACCATCATGAGTGAAAACAACAGTGAAACCCAACAATCCCAGGCAGCCAATGCTACCACTCCGGCGGAGAAAGCTGTAGTATTTGTGAACAGTGAGGTATTGGCTCCGCCTAAAGCTTCTCCAATGACCGGAGTAACCAAAGTAATGATAGAACAGTCTACAGGAATGATGGTTCAGGATTTACAGTCATTCTTAAAAGGATTTGAGCAGGTAGGTTTAATTGCATTGAGCAGATTGGCTAATAATTTATTGACCTACGGAACGACTTTCGGGCCGGCTCCGGGCAATAAAGAGACCTCTGTTCAGATGGCTGAAAATATTCAAGGCCAGGATGCAGGAAAAGGCAATGAAATGATGAAAGACTTATTCAAAATGGTAAGTGATTATGCTGAAGTAAAGGCAAAAATTTCCAATACTATTTACAATGTCAATGCGCTTCCTGTCTCAGAAGCCCTTCCTTCTCCCCCATCTTACACGGAAGTTTCCTCTGAGGCTGAAGATCCTGAAAAAAAAAACGAGTAGATCCAGTTCCGGAAGAAGTCTCATCAGAAAAAGAGAGTATGAGAAAAAGCTCTATTACGGCTGATCATGGGGGAAAATTAGTATTAAAGTCAGTTAAACTGACACAGCCACTCGTAAAACCAGAGATTAAAGAAGCGGTAATTTCTTCTATAGAAACGGAAGTTAATCCCAAGAAAAGAACAATAATAGCCCAACTCATTGAAAAAATTAAAATAAATAAGAGATGAATTACTCCTCAGCAACCAAACCTGCCAAAATTTTAAACCTGGAAAGTTTAAATGATTTGAATGAAAGACTTTATCTGACCAAAAGCAATGATATTCTTTATCTGAATCCCAAAAGTACAGATATAAAAAAGAGCGATCATTCGGAACGTTTTGTATTTAATCTTCAGACCTCGGACATTAATATTCAGCCTTCCATAAGACTCGTCAGCTGTATCAACAGATTAGGGAAAAGGTACAATCATTTTCAGTGTTTTGTAGTAGAACCTAAAGATCAATCAACGGGGATAGCTGTGATCATGGTCAAACTGGATGATCCAAAAGCCTTTTACTGTAATGTGAGAATTTTACCTCTCAGCACTTTAAGTGAAGTAGCTTCTCCGGAAATTGACTCAAAGCTTCTTACCATCAATCTTGAAAAATCAAAATGTATACTCAAAACCGATATTACGATTACACCGTCTAATACAGGGGAAGCACAGTATGCGGTACATGATGTGGATGTGTCAGCTATTTCGGAACTGGTAAGCCAGAATGAAATCATAGAATTAAAAAGAGAACTGGAATTCCAGGCTTCCAAATTGATTGCCCACTATTTTCAGGAAATCCTGAGTATTATAGTAAACGAAACAACTCCAAATAACGGTACACCACCCGTGATTCCGGATGATTATGTCCTGACTCTTCCTTCCAACCAGCTTAAAGAAATGTTGTCGGCCAGTGCCATCTCAGCATGTATCGCTCTGGAGATTACCGGATATAATGTAGTGAAAGAAATCAACCGGGACTGGAGATCTGCTGCTGCATTTATTAATTATCTGCTGTAAAAAACAGATGTTCTAATCTCATAAAAATATAAAGTATGCGCAGAAAAATCAGTAAGAAATCTCCTGCTCCCAGACCACCGGTGCCTGTGACAGAACCTGAAATGGTAGAAAAAGAAATCATGCCTTTTGTTTTAAGACATGAAGACGAAATCATTACTTATATCAAGGAGAAAGCCATCAAAGAGACCATGAAGTCCCTGGCTCCTCTTCTTGAAAAACTGGAAGAAGCCGTAAAACAGCATGAAGCAGCTCCTGTTCCTGTGGCCAGTCCACCACCACCTGATACTCCTGTAATGAATTATGAAGAACAGCTGAAAAAACTGCAGGAAGCCTCAACAGCAAAAATAAAGGAGAAAGAACTTAAAATAATGGAGCGAATGAATAAGCTGAATACAAGATTGGGTAATATCAAACCTTAGAACCAACAAAACGAATGAATATGAACGAAATTGATACAATCGTAACCGGAATGTCTACCGCAGTACCTCAGGCTATTTCTGCACAGGTAAGCGCACATTCCACCGGACAGATGCAAATCAATTCTGCATTGAACCAGCAACGGAATGCTATGACCGGGATCAGCTATTATGTGATGGGATTAAAAAAAATGAGTCCCAAAAATATAAAAATAAAGGAATTGGAGTCATTTAGAAAACAGCGTTTCTAATTCCTGTTCTACACAACTACGGATGCGGTTTATTTCTCTGCAAAGATGAAATCCGGTGCTCTCAGCATATATACAATCAGGTCAACATTTATTTTTGCACCGCCTTTCAGATGCTGTCAATGTACAAAAGCAATCATTCAGAATCCATCGTTAGCCCAAGGAATCCGGCATTGACGGCATACCTGCAGCAGGAATTTATTTTTGAGACAGATATTAAAAATAAAGACCGCATCCTTTTACAAAAAAAATATGCTTTAAACTCGCACAGGTTTTACAGATAGGGTTTCAACCATTGTATTCAGAGCCACCCTTCAGATCCAGTTTATTCATAACCTGTTAATACCAATGCTTTTGAAATATATTCATCTGCAGGATCTGTGGTGAGTTTAAAACTCCAACATAAAACTAGTTTACCTCAATAATTTATTAACCGAGATCCGATCTCAAAAAAAACAATTACCATTATGCCAGTTAATGAACAAATCACAGACGCAGTAACACAATCGAACGTAAAAGTAGTAGGAGAATCTCCTGCAATGGCACTAGCCAACGTGTATCAATCTGCAGCCCATTCTACAGGAATCATGTTTGAAAATGCGGTAAATACGCAAAATCAGCAGAACATTTTAGGCCAGGCAGCGACCACTCAGGGAATCCTGCAGATCTATAGCCTGGATACTGTAGCTGACGCAGTTTCTATTGCGAAGATCCTTAAGCCTTAATTTTTAAGCTATTTGATCCAAGTAATGACCTCAACCGGAAAGCCCGGTTGTTTTTAACCTAATAAACCTTACTCATTATGCCAGTTAATGAACAAATCACAGACGCGGTAACGCAGTCTAACGTAAAAGTAGTAGCAGAATCTCCCGCAATGGCGTTAAGTAATGTGTATCAATCTGCTGCACATTCTACAGGAATTATGTTTGAAAATGCAACAAACGCTCAAAATCAACATAATATTGTTACCCAGGCAGCCACTACTCAGGGTGTGACTCAAATCTACAGCAAAGACACCATCGCTGATGCTCTTTCTATTGCTAAAATTCTTAAACCTTAAACCAATTCTGCAGACCGCAGAATACATTAACCTGCCGGAAAACCCGGTAATTTTAACCCAAATAAACAATAATCATTATGCCAGTAAACGAAAAAATCACAGACGCAGTAACGCAATCCAACGTAAAAGTAGTAGCAGAATCTCCTGCAATGGCTCTAAGCAACGTGTATCAATCTGCAGCACATTCCACAGGAATCATGTTTGAAAATGCAATCAACACTCAAAACCAGCAGAATATTGTTACCCAGGCAGCGACTACACAGGGAGTAACTCAAATTTACAGTCTGGATACGATAGCCGATGCGGTTTCTATTGCTAAAATCCTTACTCCGTAATCACTTTTTACGAAACTATTATAATCAATTATCCGAACAGCCGGAAACTCCGGTTGTTTTTTAAACCAAAATAAACAATAATCATTATGCCAGTAAACGAACAAATCACAGACGCGGTAACGCAATCCAACGTAAAAGTAGTAGCAGAATCTCCTGCAATGGCGATGGCCAACGTATATCAATCAGCGGCCCATTCTACAGGAATCCTGTTTGAAAATGCAGTGAATACTCAAAATCAGCAAAACATTGTTACGCAAGCAGCAACGACACAAGGTATTGCTCAGATCTACAGCCTGGATACTGTGGCAGATGCAGTTTCTATTGCTAAGATCCTTAATCCTTAATCCCTTTTTGCGAATAGCTTAAATACCATTACCGTAACAACCGGAAATTCCGGTTGTTTTTAACCCAAATAAACAATAATCATTATGCCAGTAAACGAACAAATCACAGACGCGGTAACGCAATCCAACGTAAAAGTAGTAGGAGAATCTCCAGCAATGGCTCTTGCCAACGTATATCAATCTGCTGCCCATTCTACAGGAATTATGTTTGAAAATGCAGTGAATGCACAAAACCAGCAGAACATCTTAGGTCAGGCAGCCACTACACAGGGTGTTATCCAGATCTACAGCCTGGATACTGTGGCAGATGCAGTGTCTATTGCTAAAATTTTACATCCTAAATTATAGTGTTTTTAGATTTCTTGTTATCAGGGAGTACATTAATGTGCTCCCTGATTCTTTTTGGATCAAACTATTTATCAAATAATACAATCTCATCCGGATCTATCACCTTATTCTGTACGGCATAAATAACAAGTCCTGCCATATTTTTCACTCCGGTTTTGATCATGAGATTGGTCTTGTGAGTTTCTACCGTTTTGGGTGAAATAAACAGAGAATCTGCAATTTCTTTGGTGCTCAACTGCTGGCAGACCAGTCTTAAAACATCTATTTCTCTTTCTGTGAGTTCATTTCTGGAAAAAGCATGAAATTCCGGAAGCTTATTGGAAAGCTGGGTTCTCATAACATTAATCTGGTCATTGGAAAAATAATGTCCGGTATGATGAACTGTCTTGATTACGGATAATAATTCTTCGAGTTCAATTTCTTTGGGTAAAAAAGCATGAGCACCCATTTTCAGCATCTGCCCCATGAATGAACGACGGTAGAAACTGGAAAGAACAATGATTTTTGTTTCGGTTTCTTTTTTAGCAAGTTCAGCCATGACTTCAAGGCCATCTCCATTGGTCATCCGAAGATCCAGAATCAGGATATCTAAAGATGCAGAATCCTGTTCTTTAAGAAAATGATATCCGCCTGTTGAGGTAAGCAACACCTGAAAGTCTCCATTATTTTCAATATAATTTTTCAAAAGCTGTACAAACAGCAGGTCATCATCTACAATTCCGATTTTAATTTTTGAGTGTTCCATGTTTATTTTTATTGTAATGCCAGACAGGCAATGAATTTTGTACCTTTTTGAGGCTGTGTCTTAAGTTTATAAATTGCTTTAATTTTTTGAGCTCTGGACTGAATATTCCTCAGCCCGATCCCTCCTGACTGTTTTTCTATGATAAATCCGCAGCCGTTATCTTCTATGGTTAGTATCAGATAATTCAGAGAGATTCTTAGGGAAACATCTACTCTGGTAGCTTCAGCATGTTTTAAAATATTGGCGATCAGTTCCTGAACAATTCTGAAAAGATTAAGTTTTACAGGATTACTGATGGCCGTCCTTATTGTCATATGACGGAAAATAACCTCTACATTTTTATTGATCTGATCAAGATAGTCTGCAATTAAATCTTCCAGTTCTATCTCATCGAGATCAGGTGGCGTAAGATTATGAGATAACTCCCGGATCAGCTGCATTGATTTTTTTAAATCATGATTAAGATCTTCCGGTCTTTTATCATTGATATTCAAACGGATAAGATTCAATTGTGAAATAATATTATCATGAAGTTCTTCTGCCAGGCGTTCCCTGTCCTGTTCCTGCCAAAGCAGCATATTATCCCGATATTCTTTTTGGGTATTTCGGACCAGCTTTGAAACCTTTTGTTTGTTTTTCTTTATACTTTTCAAATAATTAATCACCAATAACGTAACGAATAGCGTTGTTAAAAAAAACAGCCCAATACCGATCCATATCCATAGAACTATCTGATCCTGATTTTCCCAAAGCCACATCCCAGATTAATAAATGCTATATAAAAAGACAATAATAAGATCCCTCTAAAAAGCCAGATAGGTGCTACCCAGCTCAGGTGATTGCTGATTAAAAAATTAAAGGTAGTGGATATGATACATTCTATAGAAAAAAACAGGAAAACAAGAATGTTCACAATAAACATATTCCTGTCTGCCCTGCCCTGCCTGATGATTTTCATAAAATAAGAGGCGGCATAGCTACAAATAATAATACTGGTGATAATATTGGAATAAAAAGTAATCCGTGTATTGTCTTGCACATATAACAGATTAGTAATCAATGCCAATATAGCATAACAATAGATCATCCATCTTAATTTAAGGGAAAGCTGGATATAATAATGATTATAAATCACGGTAAGAGTCATCAAACCAAAAAACTGACTTAATGTATAATTGTAGATATTGAGTGTATTTAATTTCATCAGCCGGTCCGTTAAGTCCGTCAGCTCCAGCATCAATTCTCCTGTGAGCAGTATAATCACAGGAAGTTTTGTCTTGATCCCTTCCTTTATCAATACAATCAGCCCGATACATAAGACCAGATTAATCATAATTTGTAAATACAGGGATAGGCTGTTATACGAAAACACTGGTACTTTGCTTCAGAAGTTGATAATCATTAAGAGTATCAATAATCGTAAAAGGAGGCCTTGGGGTGGAATAATTTTCAGCAGTCTCGCTCATATGATTAATGGCCAGACTTTTCACTGTAATGATTTCGATATGATAAGGGAAGTCGGGATCTTTTCTTTCCAGATCATCTGTAAGTCCAAAGAAACTGGTACAGGTCTGTCCTGCGGTAATTCCAATATTTTTATAATCTGAAAACGGTATGGAAATCAATTGAAAGATATCTTCTGTTTTCTGAGCCTGCAGCCAGGAAGTCCCAAACATGTTCCATCTGAAGTTACGGTTAATGGCTGATTCAGCAGTAATGGGAGGAACATCTATCACAATATCATTGCTGCTTTCTATTTTTGATTCACTGAATTCTACTAAGAAATCTTTAACAAGAATGGTATTGAAATGAGCATCTTTATCACTTTTAGAATCAATCAGGAAAAATTTCAGCCGACCTTCATGAATTCCTACATAAGCATGAATCATTTTGAAGTCATCAGTTCCAAAATTTTTTTCCCACAGTGCAATGTCTTCACCTGAAACGCTGAAGTGAGTTCCCTGATTCAAATAATTCAAAATTTCTGCTCCATTGGTATCAATTCCGTTTTTGTAGGAATCAATAAGATGTTTCCATTTTCTGATAGCTTCAAAGATGTTTTCAGTAGTCATGATAATATTTATTTGTGAATGATAATTATTTTATGAGTTGAAATTTACAAAAAAAACAGACTGATCTATTTTTTAAATCACATTCAGGTGGAAAATAAAATATAATTTGAGAAAAAAATACTTTTTCTTCTATCTCTGATAAAATTAAACCGGAAACACCACTTATCTTTGTACCGGAAATCCCTTTAAATATGTACTAACATGATTCCATTTCACGAGCTTATATTTTTTATTCTAGCCGCACTTATTTTAGTCATCAGCCCTGGTCCTAATATGATTTATCTGATTTCAAAATCTATAACGCAGGGAAAAAAATCCGGATTTATCTCATTAGCCGGAGTCGTATGTGGATTTTTATTCCATATCATCATGGTTTCATTTGGTCTTACAGCTGTTTTGCTGGCTGTTCCACTCGCGTATACCGTTCTTAAAACCCTGGGAACGGTCTATCTTTTATATCTTGCTTATCAAGCTATTAAACCCAAAAGCAAAAATATTTTTGATTTTGACAAAAATGTTGCTCATGATAGTCCCAAAAAGCTTTTCACCATTGGTTTTTTAACGAATGTACTGAATCCGAAAGTGGCTGTCTTTTACCTGTCTTTCTTTCCTCAGTTCATCAAACCCGAGTATGGCTCGATATTTGCCCAAAGTCTGGAACTAGGGATCATTCAGGTTCTGATCAGCTTCAGCATCAACTTTATCATTGTATTAACAGCTGCAAAAGTTGCTGTATTCTTTTCCAATAATCCGGTGTGGATAAAGGTCCAGAAATGGTTTATGGCCAGCGTATTAACTTATTTAGCTATAAAAATGGCATTTTCAAAAGCAAAATAAAATCCGGAACAGGTTCTTTTTCTGTTCCGAATTCCGGTGTATAATCATATAAAATCTGACTTGAAGAAACATCATGGTTATGCACCGCGAATTTGAGATTAAAATCCGGGATGTAAAACCGTGAAAATACGTAATTTTGCTGTTCCGTATTATCCTCATCAAAACAGGTTTAAAGATGAAACAGACCATTCCCACCTATGATTTAAATGGTATTACCCATCATCAGTTCCATATCAAAAGGATGGATAAACAGCCTTATGATTCTGGGGATATTCTTCTGGACAAAGGAATCCATCGGGACAGTCATTATATTTTCACCTGCATGGAAAGCGGGCATGTAAGAATGATGGTCGATTTTAAAACAGTTGAAGCAAGAGAGTCTACTATTTTCTGCGTATTGCCGGGACAGGTACATCAGGGACTTTTAATGAAAAATGTCTGCGGATGGTTTGTGGCAGTAAAAGCAGAACTTGTTCCTGACACGGTACGTTCTTTTTTTGATGAATCTTTGGGTGAAATACAGCCTCTGTCTGTGGATAAGAACCTTGTCAAAAACCTTAATACGACAGCCGGCCTACTTCATGCCTCATATACAAACGAAATGCTTTCCACTAAAGAAGGATTTCTCATCGTTCAATCGCTGCTTAATGCTTTTCTCGGAATGTTTGCTCTGATGTATTCCCGGAAGAATATTTCTCCGGCTTCAGATGAAAACCGTGCTTTACAGCTGTCAAGAGCATTCAGAATTTTGGTTCGGAAAGATTTTAAAACCATGAAAAGTCCATCTGAATATGCTGCAGCTTTAAACATTACAAGAGGATATTTAACGGAAACGGTTCGTGAAGTCACAGGAAAGCCTGTACAACATTGGATTCACCAGGAAATTCTGATTGAAGCCAAAAGATTACTGGTCTTTACCAATCTGAGTATAAAAGAGGTAGCTTATGAACTGGGATACAGTGATCACACCTATTTCAGCCGTTTGTTTTCAAAACTGGAAGACCGGTCTCCATCAGAATTCCGGAATCAGCACCAATAAATACTCGACCACGAATAGTCCAATTAATTCCCCGAAACCGCTATCGGTATTTTCTGATTTTGCAACGTCCTTTGCAATAAAAAATCACGTATGCCAAGCCTACCAAAATGGATCAATGACACCGTAGAAAATGTCTGGTCCTCAAAATTCAAAGAATGCACCGTTAACCATATAGAACAGATCACCAATGATCTCCGACTGATACGCTTTGAAACAGAATTAGAGAATGTTCCTTATGAACCTGCCTATGCCATCGGAATAAGAATCAACGACAGGGATTTCAGGAATTATTCTCCTTTTAATTTTAACAAAGAAACAGGAACTTTCGATGTTTTGTTTCATTTGCATGACATGTCTGCTGCAGGAAGTCATTTTGTAACCCGACTGAGAGAAGGAGATTCCATAAAGCTTTTAATGCCCAGAGGAAAACAATTCTTTACTCAAGGTGCCCGGATTCATTTTTCTCTGGGAGATGAAACATCATTGGGAAGTTCTCTTTCGATCAAGGAAGCTGTGGAGGAATCCGGTTCTTTGTTCATTTGTCTTCATGAGCTTGATGATTGTTCTGCTCTTGAAAAGCTTAATTTATATGGCTATCACTGTCCTAAAAACAATACCATGAGAATGATTGAAGCTTTGAATGATTTTCTGCGGGAAGAAAAAGAATCCATCTCTGATGATGAGGTTATCTTTTATCTCACAGGAAACGGAGAAAGAATGTCATTAATCAGAAAATTTCTTAAAGCCAGAGGCGTCTCTCCAAAATGTATCAAATCACAGGCATATTGGATTGAGGGCAAAAAAGGACTATAAAAATGGAGAAACAAACGCTTCTTCACTTTAATAATGAAACTTTATCTGATAATAAAAGACCCTATTACCAGATAAAGTTATCATTTTCTGTTACCAAAAAAATAAGGTGCAAACTATTTATGCTTCTTTCCTAATTCCTTCACTTTCCTAAGCCATTGAGTCCTCTGTTCATCTTTAGAATTTCTGATAATACCTACATAAGTCACTTTCACCGGTTTTACCCCACAGTATTCAAGGATAGATTTTCTAAGCTGATTTACGCTTGGTCTGCCAAAAAACAGACGGTAATACCATCCCGGTTGGTCTAATGTTGTTATGATATGTGCTGTTTTACCTTTTAAAAGCTTGTCCCACCATACCGAATTTTCACGGTATTTATAAGCCATTCCCGGTAAAAAAAGCCGGTCTATAAATCCTTTCATTATGGCAGGAAATCCTCCCCACCAAACCGGATGTACCCAAACGAGATGATCTGCCCACTGAATAATTTCCCAGGCTTTCAGTAAATCCGGCTCAAGCTCCATTCTTTTCTGATATCCAAACTGTAAATTGGGATTGAAGTTGAGATCCCGTATAACGATTTCCCGCACTTCTGCTCCTGCTTCTGAGGCTTCCAACCTGTAAGCTTCTGTTACCCCAAAATTGAACGAATCTTTATTGGGATGCCCGTTGATAATGGCTATTTTTTTCATGATTTCACATTAATATTGATAGAATCGTAGGCATTAAGCTGTGCCATTAATGATAAAGGCTCATGCAGCTGATGGCTGAAATACACCTTGTTTTCATGAGGATTTCTCAGCAGTTCTTCGGTGTGCAGAACAGCAGATAAAGCGGTTAATTCTGCTTGTCCTTTTTCACTCTGCAAACTCAGTTTCTTTTGTCCTGAATGATCATCAACTACAATTTCAAAGACCGACTGATCTCCGTTTCCACTGGACCCAAAAATCATTTTTCTTTCTTTTAAAGACAAAATATTGTAGATTCTGAGATATTGAAATGCTCCCAGCAGCCAGGTAATGAATTTTGAATTGTAGGTCATTTTCACAGTCACATCGGAAATTCTTTCCACTTTGTTGAGAATATACAAGTCGGGCACATCAAAATTATAGGCGCTTCTCTTCCCTATTCCAAAGGAAAAATTAAAAACTTCTGTATCTAAAAAATGTCTGATAGAAACCGCTTTATCATTCTTATAATGCACAAAAGGAACGGCTACATTTTCTGCCATAAAGTGAGCAGAACTCTCGCCTGCAAGATCCTTTACGGAATAATAGACAAAGAGTTTTACTTCATTAATATCTCCTGAGTCTGAAAGAATATTAGCCAATCCCGGGACAATCCCGCCCATCCATCCTGAGCTGAAGACAATTCTGCTGTTGATGTCTGATTTTCTGGCAATATCATAAGCTTTCACCAAAGCCGGAGTAGGTTTGGTAATATCCAGATAATCTATTTGATGATCAATGGCAAAACGAAGTACATGGTCTTCTTTATCATTCACAGAAAGAATGATGAGGTGTATCTTTTTTTCGGAAATAATTTTAAAAGAGGAAGGGTCTGTAACATCAATCTTCAGGTCTTTATCCGTTTTTCCGCCTTTTCTTCCCCCAATAAAAACAGTAACATGAGGATTTCTTGATTTCAGAATTCTGGAAATTGTTTTTCCCACCAATCCATTTCCTCCGATAATTAAAATATTTTGCTCCATAACTTTTTTTGACAAAAGTAGAGCGCTGCTGTTTCAATAAGCAGGACAAATGTCTAAAAAGAAATTTCCTTTCTGATACGGCTCAGGTGACGTTGGGTAATGCCAAGGTAGGAAGCCAGATACTGCAATGGAATGTTTTGAATATAATCAGGATGATTCTTTAATAATGTTTCATACCGCTGGCCGGCACTGTCTCTCTGGAGCTGGAAAAACCGTGTTTCAAGTTCAAGATATTCCTGCTCTGCGATAATCTTTAAAAATTTCGTCCAGCTTACACTATTTTTTACCAGTTCATCTACCGCTTCTTTTTTAAAGATAATCACCTCAGCATTGGTAATAGCCTGCATACTTTCTTTGCTTGGGCATCCGGAAACAAATGACGAATAGGCGGCGATCATATGATTGGGAAACCTGAAGCAATATGTCATATCTTTTCCCTCGTCAGAAGTATAAAAAGAACGGAAAATACCAGACTTCACCAAGCCTACTTCCTTACAAAGCTCTCCTTCCTGTATGAAATAATCATTTTTATTGATAAGTCTGAACTCAGAAAACTTCAGAAATTCTTCAATTTCATCTTCTGAAAACAGATTAAAGCTTCGAAAATAGTCACGTTCCATGATATCAAATAAGTTTCAGCGAAAATAAATAAAATACTTCTTTGTAAACGCAGCATTTTCATTTTTATAAAATTCTATTTTAAGAAAGCAAACACGGAGACTATCTCAAAAGTGAAATAATTTGGCTTTTGTCATTGACTATGTCGAATCTTCGATTTCTGACGAAGGAAAAATCTCATTAATAATCAGAATCGTGAGATTCTTCACTACATTCCTGAACTGCGTTCGCAGACTTTCAGTCTGTGTTCAGAATGACACTTTTAGACTTGGGATAGCCTCTTTTTAAAGAAGGAATAGTCATACAAATTTCAATTGAAAACAAAAAAAATCATCTCAGGACGAGATGATCTACCGTTTTGAATTTACTTGAGTTATTTATGAAGATATGAATGATGTTTTGTTGTAACAAAGATAGGTGAACCTTATTTTTTATGCATCAGTGGAATCCCTAAAATTATATCCGTAAAAATACGGTTGTATAAAAAGAAAAGCCCTGAAGGAAATACCTTACAGGACTTTTGGATTATCTAACAATATCCAGTTTAATGTTTATCATTCAAGGTTTAAAGTGATGATTGACACCTGATTTCACCTTTGAATGTTTATTAAAGAGGGCTTACCAGTTGCAGGAACCATTCTTTAACTTCTCCATCCAGGTGTGGAGCAAGCTTTTCTTCACAAGTTTTATGGTAACCATTCAGCCATGCAATTTCACTTTCTGAAAGCATCTCTTTCACCACAGTATCTTTGAAGAACGGGCAGAATGTTAATGTTTCAAATTCATAGAATGTTCCGTGAATTGTTTTCTCTGCTTCTTTTACTGCAATCAGGTTTTCATGACGAATTCCATAGTGTCCTTCAAGATAGTAACCGGGTTCATTTGAACAAACCATTCCCGGAAGAAGTTCCTGAGGGTTCAGATCTTTTCTGATGTTTTGCGGTCCTTCGTGTACATTCATGAAGCTTCCTACCCCATGTCCTGTTCCGTGGTTGAAATCTTTACCTTCCATCCATAGCGGAAGTCTTGCAATAGCATCCAGGTGTACTCCTTTTGTTCCTTTCGGGAATTTCACCATTGATAAGCGGATCAGTCCCTGTAATACCAATGTTGAATTTCTTTTAAACTCTTCCGAAGGTGTTCCCAGGGCAAAAGTTCTTGTAATATCTGTAGTTCCTTCAAGGTACTGGCCTCCTGAATCTACCAGGATCGTGTCCTCATTGGTAACTTCTTTACTACCTTCTTTTTTGGCAGAATAGTGCATGATAGCACCGTTATCTTTATATCCTACGATAGAACCGAAGCTTTCTCCGACAAAGTTTTCACCTTCTGCACGGAATCCTCTCAGTTTCTGACCGATAGAATATTCATTCATAGCTTCTTTTCCGGCATTGTGCGTTAGCCAATAAAGGAATTTCACCATCGCAACTCCGTCTCTTACCATTACTGTTCTGAAACCTTCCAGCTCAGCTTCATTTTTCTGGGCTTTCATAAGATTCCCCGGAACCGGAGCTTTAATAAACTGATTGTCTGATTTTAATGTTTCAAAAATCTGTTGGTTGCTGTTCGGAGAAACCAGAACTTTTTCGTTTTTGAAAGTCTTCAGATAATTGTAAAATTCTTCGTAAGGCATCATTTTTACAAAGGAATCATCCATTTGTTTTCTCGCAGCCACTTCCATCTTTTCTAATCCTGTGAACAGAACAGCGTCGTTTTTAGTAATCACAATGTATCCTAAGAATACAGGATTACTTTCTACATCACTTCCTCTCAGATTCAGTGTCCATGCCACATCATCAAGACTTGAGATAATGTGTACGGTAGCTTCCTGTTCTTCCATTTTCTGACGGATGGCAGCAATTTTATCGGATACTGATTTACCGGCTCTTTCTACCGGATGCACAAAAATCGGGTTAGCAGATGGAGTTCCTCTGTCTTTCCATACTTCTTTTAAAAGCGGAATATCTGCCAGCGTAATATTTTTGGAGTTGAATTTTTGAGAAAGCAGTTCCCAGTTGGCATGAGAGGCTGCAACAGCATTTACCGCCACTTTACCGCCTGCAGGAATTTCTGAAATAATCCAGTCGATATAATTGGGAGTTCCTTCCATTCCATCTTTGAAAAGATCAATTCCGGAACCTTCCAGCTCTAAAGCAGCTTGTGTAAAGTATCTTCCGTCTGTCCAAAGTCCGCCTTTATCTTTGGTAATTACCACAAAACCGGCAGAACCTAAGAAGCCGGAAAGCCATGCTCTCTCCTGCCATTCTTCAGGAAGGTATTCGCTCATATGCGGATCTGCAGAATATACTATAAATGCATCAACATTATTTTTCTGCATTTCTTCACGAAGCGCAGCAACTTTTTCCTTTGAAGTCATTCTTTTTATTTTTAACCACCGAAAGTTACAAAAAATTTGATGTAGGAAAGTAAATCTACCCGCTATTTTGCTTTATAATTCTTTATTGTCAAAGAGAGCAGCAAAAATCCAACCACTAAATATATTTCATAAAATATATCATTTTTAAGTAAAAAAAACTACCACATTATCAAAATAATAAATTTTTGGAAAGATTATTGCTACATTTTATTGCATGAAACAGCAAAACTACAATAACCACAGGAAATTTTATCCGCCACATCATTTTATTTATCTTCCATTGCTCATTATATTGGAGATTCTAGGAATTTATAAAATCTGGGACGACCCCGGAAATCAACTGATCTGGATATTGTTTTCTGTCGTGATTTTTTTGCTTTTTTATCTGGCATTTATGACAAGGCAGCATTATGCACTGGGACTTCAAAACCGTATGGTAGTTCTGGAATTTAAACAGCGTTATTTTGAGATCTTCAATAAAAGGTCTGATGAAACTGCTGAGAAACTGAAATTCGATCAGATTGCTGCCCTGAGATTTACCTATGATGATGAATTCAAAGAGCTTTTATACAGAGCACTGCATGAAAACATCTCAGGAGATGAAATTAAAAGGTCTATCAAAAAATGGAGAGCTGACCGGCTCCGAATCTAGTACACCCACAAAAATTGACACCTATGAAAAAATGGAGCTTTTACAGTATTACAATATTAATGTTGTTGACACTCACAAGTTGTGAAGCCGTAGAAACGATTTTTAAGGCAGGAATGTGGTGGGGAATAATCTTAGTCTGTGTGATAGTAGGAATTCTTTTACTGATTTTTTCGAAGGGTAAAAACTCTTAACCATGTTTTTATGGAGAAGAATACAGACTTGGAGATGATTTCTCACCTTAAGCCTTCAAAAATTGTTAAAATAATGAAGGATCCGGAAGCTTCTGCAAAGGCGGTACATCTCGTATATACCACCGATGCGGAAACCGCCGGAATTACCCGTAAGAAAACCGGAAAGAAATATTCCTATTATAAAGACGGGGAAAAAATAAAGGATAAAGAAGAAATTACCAGGATCAATAAACTGGTGATTCCGCCTGCCTGGGAAAATGTATGGATCTGTGCTCTTGACAATGGCCATCTTCAGGCCACAGGTTTCGATGTAAAAAAAAGAAAACAGTACCGCTACCACCCTCTTTGGAGTGCTTTAAGAAATCATACAAAATTTTACAGAATGCTTCAGTTCGGGTATGCATTACCGGACATCCGTCTGCATATAGAACAGGATCTTGCCCTGAGAAATTTTGAGAAACGAAAAATCCTTGCCTTAATTGTAAGCCTTATGCAAAGAACCAATATCCGTATTGGAAATAATGTATACGAAAAGCTGTACGGTTCTTTCGGCCTGACCACATTAAAGGATAAACATGTAAAGGTAAAAGGACAAAAAATTTCTTTTTCTTTTAAAGGAAAGAAAGGCATCATGCATCAAATCGACCTCAGGAGTCCAAGGCTGGCAAGGCTTATTCAGAAATGCAAGGATATTCCCGGGAAAGAGCTTTTTCAATATTTTGATGATGAAGGAAACCGTCATTCTGTAGATTCAGGGATGGTGAACGACTATATCAAAGAGATCAGTGGTGAAGATTTTACAGCAAAGGATTTCAGAACATGGTCCGGAACCGTAAGTGCTCTGATCGCTTTTAAAGAAATCGGATATGCGGAAAATGACACTGAATATAAAAAGAAGGTAAAAGAAGCCCTGGATATCGTGGCAGAAAACCTGGGAAATACATCGGCTGTCTGCAAAAAGTATTATGTTCATCCTTTAGTCATTAACCTTTATGAGAATAATAGTATCAAAAAATATCTTGATGAACTGGAAGTGATAGAAGAAAATGACGGAAAAGCCGATCTTACAAAAGAAGAAAGACTGGTGCTGAAGATTCTGGAAAATGAAAAGATGTAAGGGAGACCAATCAATAGTGAATGGTGAATTTGCTTCGCAGTGAATTTTTTATTCTGTACTTCAGCATCATTGACTATTCAGTTGCGCAGCAAAAATTGACCATTGACATTACACAAATTCGATTCTTTATATCAGACTGAAATCCTGCTGTTATTCAAAAACTGAACCCTGTATTCCTTTGGCGTAATTCCTGCAATTTTTTTGAAAAGCTGGGTAAAATGGGATGCGGTATGGAAATTCAGTTCGTAGGCAATCTCTGCAATATCTTTACTGGAGTGAAGTAGTGCTTTGCTGTAATTGATATCAATCTCATTGATCCACTGTTTTGGAGATTTTTGAGTAACCCCTTTGACACACTTATTCAGATAACTTTCCGTAACGGACAGTTTATCAGCATAAAAAGCTACTCTCTTTTCCCCAACATGATATTTAAACAGAAGATCACGGAACTGAAGAGACAGTTCCATGGGACGGGTTGCAGATTTGTGATGAGTATCAGAATCTGTGCTCAGCATTTTGATGAGAATCAAATGAAGCATTGTCACAACGACATTATTCACATTGAGATTATTCAACCATAATTCCTGTTCCATTATCGGAAGAAGCTGTGTGATGGTTCCGTAGGTCAGGCTATCCAGATTAAGGAAAGGGGTCATGAAAAATATACTGCTTTTATGTTTTGGCAGTTCCTGCTCAGACAAAATATTATTTTCATAAGCAAGGAAGAAACCTTCAATATCGTCTGACAGCTCTACGGTTGCGGTAATTGTTCCTTGTTTGATAAAGATCACGCCTCCTTTTTCAGCATGATATTCTTTATTTTCAAGATACTGTCGGATATGGCCATTGGTAACGAAAATAATAAAATTGAATGTGGTACGATACGGAATCACCGGCATCAGAATACCTTTAAGATAATTTTCTATCCGATACAGCTGTATATCAGCATTATTAGCCAATATCTTATCCGTAATATTCGGAAGAAAGAGCTTTTTATATTGAAAATTGGATAGTACTTCCATATCCTTGTTATGATTATTTAAAGTTATACAAAATATTTTAAAGCAAAGGAGGTAAGTAAAAGAGTGAAAAAGCTAAAGTGGAAAGAGTAAAGACCCCGAAACACGTATCCCGAAACCCATAATTTACTCTCTTCAACCCTTCTACTCTCAAACTCTCTCACCCTCTCACTCTACTACTCTCCCACTCTCATGTTTAGAACTTATAATACACTCCTACTCTCACTCCAAAAGGACTTCCTGGTGTATAAGTAAGATCTGTAATGGGTTCTGCTTCTCCTTTTAACTGCGTTTCTGTGGCAAACTGAGCTTCATTCCATTTTACATTGAAAAGGTTGTTCATCTGAATATTCGCTCCCCATTTCTGACGGTTATAAGAAAGCATCAAATCATTCACAAAATAGGCTTTCGTTCTGATGCTGTTATCCTCAACAGCGGGTCTTGCTCCCAGATATCTGTACTGAAGTCCCAGAGAAAAACCATTCAGGAAGTCCCAGTTGACAGATCCGGTACTGGTAACTACCGGAGCCAGTGGAACGTAGTCCTGACCTTTTTCTTCTTCAGTAAATCTGGCATGGGAATAATTGATATCTGCATTCAGGTAAAAATTTTCCAACGGCTGGAAACGAACACCAAGATCAGCCCCGAAACGTCTTGATTTTCCGGAAGGTTCTACTACTGCATCATCTCCTACATACACAAATTCCTGCTGAAGATCCATATACCATAATGCCGGAGTAATGATCAAGGATTTTAACGGGTGTAATCTCACCCCGAAGTCCGCTCCGATGGAGTACGGAAGGGTATTTTCGTTCTTATTGGGAACTACAACCCTCAGGTCATTGGAGTGGAAACCCATTCCTGTTTTCAGGAACCACATGACATTGTCATTCTGAGCATAGGAAAAATTCAGTTTGGGACTCAGTCTTGTTGCTTCTTTCGACTGTCCGGAAGGTAATTGCTCCACATCCAGCAGATTGTGCATATTAAATATAAAATGATCCACTCTCAAAGCTGGATTGATGGTCCATTTTCCTGTCTTCCATATCAATCCTGAATAGGCATGAAGATTGGTTTCCGTTCCTGTCACATCGGATAGTCTGTCCAGCAGAAGGTCTCTGTGATAAACATGATTAAGCTGCAAAGTATTAATATCATCATTTCTTAATCCGATTCCTGAAGTCCAGTTTAAAGAGCTGTTGGCAAAAGAAAAAGTCTTTGTATACTTTACTTCAGCACCGTAAATATTTCTTCCATCCGTCTGCTGAATTTCGTCTCCATGCTCTTTATCCTTTAAATTAAAGGTAAAATCGGAATACAGGTTGAAATTGTATTTTGAATAAAAAGCCATCGCATCAATCTGCTCGGAAGGAGAAATAATATGCTTAAAATTCATCTGGAGGTTTGTTCTGGAAGTTTTCCCACCTTCAGTAGGGTCTATACTACCCCATCGGCCAATGATTCCTTCGTCTACAGCACGTTCCGGAATCTGTCCGGAAGCATTCCATGAAGAATTGAATGTTGAAAACTGGATATTGAAGTAATCTTTGTCAGTCAGCCATTGATTGTATTTACCGAAGATATTAACCCTGTTAAAATTCTGTTTTACATCAAAAGGTCCGTCGGTATAGTTGTATTCCGCTGCCACATACGCATTCTTTCTACCAAGATCATCATGCAGAATATTGAACATTCCCAATACTCTTTTGGAGTTGAAAGAACCTCCTTCCAGTTTAATCATACTGTTTTTCAAACCATTGTAGGTCTGAAAATCAACATAACCAGCGGTATTAAAGTCCCCACGGTCCATGTAATAGGCTCCTTTTCCAAAATCGATATTGTTTACTGTTTCAGGAATCACAAAATGTAAATCAGAATATCCCTGACCGTGGGCGTGAGAAACAATGTTCACAGGCATTCCGTCTACATTGACGCTTACATCGGTACCATGATCCGCATCAAATCCTCTTAGAAAAAGCTGTTCTGCTTTTCCTCCTCCGGCATGCTGTGCAATAAATAATCCGGGAACTTTTCTCAACAGATCCTGCGCTGAATTGACCGGAAATTTATTCAGATCAACTTTTGTAATAGCAGACAGAAATGAACTGTGATTGATGGCTACTTCAGAAATCTGAAAGGGCTTATGCTGTAAAAAAATAACTTTATTTTTATCATCATCATTGGTCACCACCCATTTTACCTCATCGTATCCCTGACGGCTGATCACAAGGGTATCAGGAAGGGATTTTACAGGAACGGCAAATGTTCCGTCTGTTCCTGTGTGGGTATGGCTGTTTCCGTGGTCATATTTTACCAAAGCATCGGCAATGGGAAATTTGTCATCTGCATCTTTTATCAGCAACTGTTTTTCTGCTTCCTGCGCCATCATTTTTCCACTGAATGCCATAGCCAGAAATACGGCTGCTATTTTTGTTACTTTCATTTTTTAGTTTAATTATATTTTGATTTTAGAAACTAGAGGTTAGAAGTTAGAGGAATATCAATGGTGAATTTTGCTTCGCAAGTGAGTTGTCAATCATTATGAAAAAAACCGTAAACATTGAACTGTCTCACTCTTAAACTCTAAGACTCTCCAACTTTTTTATTTTTTTGTTTTAAGAAATACTTTTTGAATCAAAAGCGTAATCCAAGTTCCGGCTACAAATGGGAAAGTAAATACTCCGCCCACCATATCCAGGCAGTGATTGTCTATTAAAAGATCATCAATGACAATGGTAATGAGAACGGCGATCAAGACCCATAAACCATCCGTTTTTTTGACTCCGGAAAAAACAATTGCGGAAAGCACTGCATTAAATCCAAATAATCCCATGTGAATTTCTTTGATGGGTTCGCCATTCAACTGTGATAATCCTGCACCCAAAATAGACGCTGCCAATCCATATAAAGCAGCTATCGGAGAGCTAATAAAAACAGCCAGAAAGAAAATAATCCCGGAAAGCACTCCTCCCTGAAATATCACTTCCCCAAAGCCATTGGTACAGGTAAGAAAGTCATCATATTCTGAAGGAACCACTTCACTGCTTAGCATTTCAGAAGGCGGAATATTGGTAAAATGATGGAGTACAAATACCAATATCCATGTAATAATGATAAAAGGAAAAGTAAACACCGGTATTTTCTTTTGGATAAAGAAATGCTGAATAACAGCCGCCAATGCACCGCCCAAAACTATTAAAATCCAGATCAGCAAGGTTGTCTCAAATAGAAATGCCAATGCTACCCCTACAAGAGCTGCACTGAAACCATAAAGTCCCGCATTGATTTCAGATTTGTCATAATTAAGCTTCATTGCGATAAAAGTTCCGGCTGCTGTTGAAAGCAATACGGCCACTCCACACTGCCAGCTTCCCATAAAAATTCCTATTAAAAACAGAAGTCCTGTCCATCTGTTTTCCTGGAGCATAATCTGCCCGATTCCTTTTAAAATATTGTCTAAAAAAGGCAGTTTTTTGAAAAATTCGTCCATAGTTTTTTTAATTTATTAATAATGGGGTTGTTGCTTGTTTTTCGTTGCTAGATGCGGGTTGCAAGTTACGAGTTGTGGGTTGCGGGTTGCGGGGATTAGATTAAGATAAAAGATATGAGATTGACAGTTCTTCTTTTTCAGCTTCAATTTTTTCTTCAACCTTAAAACTCTCAAACTCTCCCGCTCGAATCCCGAAACCCGTTTACCATCCAAGAAAGACCATTCCAACTCCGCAAACAGTTACTACTGCTCCGCTTACCACGCCCATATATCTTTCCAGTTTTTCTGTATTGAATAGTGTTGAGTAACCATAGCGTCCCAAAAGAACCATTCCAAGCATGGTCAACACTGTTGTTGCTGTGAAAGAAGTGACCAGTACCGCAATTTCTGACATTGAATGTTTTACTCCTGAATAAAATAATAGGGGAATCAAAGGTTCACTTGGTCCCATCACGAAAATCATGAACAGGACAAGCGGTGTTACCTTTATTCTTTTTTGAGGCATTACGATTTCGCTGTGGTTATGTTCGTATACGTACACATCATCACCCATTACATCAAAATGCTTATGCGGTTTGTTTCTGATCGCCTGGATGAGGCCGTACACAAGGTAAACACCGCCAAAGATCAGCAGTGCCCATCCTGAGAAATTCCCTCTCATATCCTGAAACCAGGAGATTTTATTCAGCTGCCATCCGAGGAAAACGCCGATAAAACCTAAAATCAGAGAACTGAATACGTGTCCGAAACCGCAGACAACCGTTAATATGGCTGTTTTCATGCCGCTCCACTTCTTAGATTTTGAGATCACTATGAAAGGCAGGTAATGATCCGGTCCTGAAGCGGTGTGTATAAAACTTATTGAAACGGCGCTTACAAGAAGTGCCCAAACTGTACTATCCATTTTTTATTAATTCTGTTATTTCAGATTCTTTATTAAGTTTTGGCTGAAGCCAATGGAAGATTTCTTTTTGTTAAGCGGTCAAAAGCCCGCTTCTTGACAAGGACCTCTTTTTACTCCAACGACCAGAGAATCTCCTGAATATGCAGGAAGAAGTTGTACATCAACTCTCCTCCATGTCCCAAAGCTCTTACTACAAAACCATTTTCATCCATTGCAGAAACCCCTACTTCCATTTGCTCATGGTGCTGTGCGGCGGCTTCAACAATCTCTTTAATCAATCCATTTTTGTCTACATTTTCCTTTGTACTATAGAAGATCAGAGTTCCCTGGTGCGTATACTGTTCCAGATTTCCGATGCTGCTGATCGGGATCATGTCAGGTTGAATCAGAACGTTATCTTTCACCACAAGCTTGTTGTTATGATAGATTTCCATGATATTCTGAAAACGTTTCAGTTTAAAAACTTCTCCATAATGTTTTCTCCCACAGGTAATAATCTCGCTGATGATGATCTGACTGTTTTTACCGACATGAATATTGGCTTTACTTTTAAAGTTGGAATCCTCGTGAGGAACAATCGGATGAGGAACATAAGCGAAAGAAGTTTCATCCTCCATAGAAACATTGAGTTCCTGAAGCGCTTTTTTCTGCATGTTGAAAAGCCTTTGGTAGGATTGTGACTGCAACTGAAGCGCAGCTCCTTTTTCAAGTGCAACATCCAAATGATAGTGATCTCCATCCAGAATTCCCGGAGAGGAGCTCATCACCATCTGATAGAGCTTTTTGTCACTTTTTCGCTGCCCAACAGAAACTACTCTGAAAGGAAGCGAGACATAAAGGTCTTTCACATAGGATTCTCCTCCCTTAAATCCTGCAATAATTTTTAAATGACTATCCATTTATCTTACCAAATTCGGTTCTTCAATTTCTTCTAAAAGGGCATATTTTTTAATCCAACCAATTACTTTATCCAGTCCTTCATCTGTTTTGAGGTTGGTGAACACGAAAGGATTTCCTTTTCTCATTCTTCGGGCATCATTTTCCATCACTTCAAGGCTGGCACCTACGTAAGGGGCAAGATCAATTTTATTGATGATCAGTAAATCTGATCTTGTAATACCAGGACCTCCTTTTCTAGGGATTTTTTCTCCTTCTGCTACGTCGATGATAAAGATGGTAACATCTGCAAGGTCCGGGCTGAATGTCGCTGAAAGGTTATCACCTCCACTTTCAATCAAAACCAGTTCGATTTCCGGAAAACGTGCTGCCAGTTCGTCTACCGCTTCAAGGTTCATACTTGCATCTTCACGGATGGCGGTATGAGGACAGCCTCCTGTTTCTACTCCGATAATTCTGTCATGAGGAAGAAGACTATTTTTCGCCATAAATTCAGCATCTTCTTTGGTATAAATATCATTCGTGATGACTCCAAGATCATAAGTCCCGAATAATTTTCTGCTTAAACGTTCCAATAATGCAGTTTTTCCTGAACCTACAGGTCCTGCTACTCCTACTTTTATATATTTTCTGTTTTCCATTTTATTTAAATTTTATTTTTTAACGCTATATGCGCTAATTTTTTTTGATTGTGAATATTTTTCGATCGCAAGGACGTTTCACTCAATGGGCAATTCGTCAATTTGCTCTTTTACCTTTTACCTTCTACGACATATAAAGTCTTGAATAAAGCCTCTCATGCTGCATACATCTGATATCAAAGGCCGTATTACAAAGTCCCACCATGTCTCTGTCCAGATCTATAGTTTCTAAAGCTGTTTTTTCCATGACGGGATATAGTGAAAATAGAATATCCTGTCCATCCAGCTGTCCAAGAGGAACAAGCTTTACAGCGTTGGTAATCATCCCGGCAACCGAAGTGTAATAAAATCCTAAAAGGGCTTCGAACAAAGGAATTTTCATTAAATAAGCATACACTCCGAACACAATACAGTAATGAGAATTGGCTTCTTTATGCTGAATGGCTTTCTCAAAAGCTTCCATTAAAGGAGAATTTTCTCTTCTTTTGAAGATTTTAATCAGTCTGAGACCCAGTTTCTGGCTCGCCTGGCGGATTTCCTTTGGACATTTTATAGCATTACATTCATTATCCAGTTCTAAAAGCTGCTGCAAATCTCCCTTTTGTGCTGCATCATAAGCCAGTTTTACAAAAGCACCGTCATTGAATTTAAGGTTGTACTGAAGCATGTTCTGTACAAATTCTTTCGCGGTTGCCAGATCATGTACAATTCTTTCCTGCACATACGTTTCAAGTCCGTTGGAATGGGTATATCCTCCGATGGGAAGTGTAGGATCTGCAAGGTGAAGCAATCCTGACAGGAAATTTATATTATTCATCTTTCGGAGCCGCCATTTTTAAGATTTTTGTAAAGATTGTGGAGCCGAGACTTCCATGTCCATGAGGCTCTACATTAGATTTAAGAAGATTAAGCAGTTTCACAGATTGTTTCTCCGGTTTGAAACCACTTGCTTCCAGCCATCTGAACATCGGCATTTCAAAAGGGAGCAAAACTTTGTCATTCTGAATAAAAAGCGGAATATGTTTGTTCCCGATCTCATAACATACAGTTCCCATTTCCAGCAGTGAAACTGGTGACATCACAATAGCTTCCGTTTCCAGAACGTTGATTGCAATTATTTTTTCGGCATCCTCAAAAAGAATATCTCCTTCACGTAATCGTTGTCCTTCTCTGAGAAATTTGATGGCAACATCAATTCCCTGTCTGGTTTTTTTACGCTGGATTCTTTTGGTGGTTTCAAACCATTCCAGATCAAGATAGTCTATGGCTTTCTCCGTAGGATTTTCAGCAAGATTGCCTATGATTTGATTAATGATCATTTTTGTTTTTTTTTCTGAAGTCTAAGTTTTTGGAGATTCCCACCCCGAATGTTGAACCGCTGATTCCTGCTACGTAGCTTTTCGTCCAGCCTTCTTCTTTTGTTTTGGTCTGAAGCATTGAAAGTTCTGCAAATTTGAATTTCAGGGCCCAGCCTCCTCCTAATACTATTCCGATCAAAGGATAGGCACGAAGACGGAATCCGTTAAAATTCTGCATAGCATCCGCTGCTGTTGAAAGTTGCTGTCCCCAAACATAGTGGGCATCCACCTGACCAATCAACATAAAATATTTTCCAAGCATTACTGAAGGACTATACCAGATTCCTGCTTCATTTTGCTTGTAAACTACATTGTGGTCCACTGTATTCTGCGAGTAAGCATAATTAACTCCGATAAGATCATTATTATTGATGAAGTACCCTACTCCAAGCGGTGCACTGGAAACGGTACTGCTGCTGCTTGATGGTGTTGTAATTTTAGAATAGTCTAATGAACCGTACACCATAAACTGCCCTTTTGGTCCGTCTTCATCACTTTTAAGCCTGTGTCCGCCCAAAAACTGGGCACTTACATTACCGGAAAGTAATGACATTCCGGCTATCGCAAGAGAAACAACTGTTTTATTTAAATATTTCATTTTACACTTAGTTCTATAATTGTTTAAAATAGAGTCTGATAAATCTTTTTTTGTTGTTAAATAGACCTAACAGGTTTTTGAAACCTGTTAGGTTTATTTGTAAAATTTATCTTAGAACAAGTAATACAACTGTGTTAAAGGAAGTGTTTCTGCCGGTTCACAAGTGATGTATTCTCCGTCTACCGTTACTTTATAGTTTTCAGGATTCACTTCAATTAAAGGTGTCTTATCATTATGGATAAGGTCTTTTTTACCAATATTTCTACAGTTTTTCACCGGAAGAATCATTTTTTCAAGTTTGTAAGAAGCAATGGTTCCATTGTCAATTGAGATCTGAGAAACGAAGTTCGCACAAGTACCAAACTTAGCTTTTCCATGGGCTCCAAACATATTTCTGTAAATAATAGGCTGAGGTGTTGGAATAGAAGCATTAGGATCTCCCATTTTAGCAGCAATAACAAATCCTCCTTTTACAATCATTTCCGGTTTTACTCCAAATAAGGCAGGTTTCCAGATCACCAAATCCGCTAATTTTCCTTCTTCAACAGATCCTACATATTCTGAAATACCGTGTGCTATAGCCGGGTTGATGGTATACTTCGCTACATATCTTTTTGCACGGTAATTGTCATTTCCACTGTCTTTATCTTCAGTAAGATCACCTCTCTGCTCTTTCATTTTACTTGCCGTCTGCCATGTTCTGGTAATCACTTCTCCTGGTCTTCCCATCGCCTGAGAGTCTGAACTCATGATACTGAAAACGCCCATATCATGAAGAATATCTTCTGCTGCAATGGTTTCGGGGCGGATACGTGAATCTGCAAACGCTACATCCTCAGGAATGTTTTTACTCAAATGATGGCAAACCATCAGCATATCCAGGTGCTCATCAATTGTATTTACGGTGTAAGGGCGCGTAGGATTTGTTGAAGCCGGCAATACATTCGGATACATAGCAGCTTTAATAATGTCCGGTGCGTGACCTCCACCTGCTCCTTCTGTGTGGAAAGTATGGATTACCCTTCCGTTGATGGCTCTCATGGTGTCTTCAAGGAATCCTCCTTCATTCAGTGTATCTGTGTGGATGGCCACCTGAACGTCATATTTATCGGCTACTTTCAATGCTGCATCAATGGTTGCAGGAGTTGCTCCCCAATCTTCATGGATTTTCACTCCCAAAGCACCTGCTTCCACCTGCTCTTCAATGGGTTCTTCAGCGGAACAGTTTCCTTTTCCGAAGAAACCAAGATTCATAGGATATTCTTCTGCTGCTTCCAGCATTTTCTGCATATTGAATCTTCCGGGAGTAACTGTTGTAGCATTGGTTCCGTCATTGGGGCCTGTACCACCACCAATCATTGTGGTGATTCCGCTGTAAAGAGATGTTTCAATCTGTTGAGGGCAGATGTAGTGAATGTGAGTGTCAATTCCTCCGGCAGTTACAATATATCCTTTCCCTCCGTGAACTTCCGTTGAGGCGCCGATGATCATATTAGGTGTTACACCGTCCATCGTATCAGGGTTTCCGGCTTTTCCGATTCCTACGATCTTTCCGTCTTTGATTCCGATATCTCCTTTTACAATTCCCCAATGGTCAATAATTACCGCTCCTGTGATGCAAAGATCCAGAACGCCTTCGTCTCTTTTGGCCGTGACATTCTGTCCCATCCCGTCACGAACGGTTTTTCCTCCGCCGAAAACGGCTTCGTCTCCGTAATGGGTGAAATCTTTTTCGATTTCAATAATAATTTCAGTATCGCCCAGTCTGATTTTATCTCCGGCTGTAGGACCTAATATATTGGCGTATTGTTTTCTGTCTACGTGTAAGCTCATCTTAATGATTTTTAAAGTTTAACTCTTCAACTTTTGCAAGGCTTACTTTTTTCTGTTCTTCAGAATCTACCTGCCCATCGACAAGATTATTGAAGCCCATTGCTTTTTTGGTTCCTCCTATTTCTACCAATTCCACTTCTTTTTCTTCTCCCGGTTCGAAACGTACTGCAGTACTTGCTACAATATTCAGTCTCTTTCCGAAAGCTTTTTCCCGGTCAAAGCTCATCGCTTTATTAACTTCAAAAAAATGGAAGTGTGAACCTACCTGAATAGGTCTGTCACCTGTATTGGTTACTTTTATTTTCACAGTTTCTCTGCCTTCATTGCAGATAATTGTTCCTTCTTTTACAAAAATTTCTCCTGGTATCATAATCAGTAGTATTAGCGGATTGGATTGTGTACGGTGACCAACTTTGTCCCATCCGGGAAAGTGGCTTCAATCTGAACATCGTGGATCATTTCTGAAACGCCTGGCATCACATCTTCTTTGGTCAGAAGGTTGGCTCCTTCCTGCATCAGTTCAGCTACTTTTTTCCCATCTCTTGCGCCTTCAAGCAGAAAGTGGCTGATCAGAGCTATTGATTCCGGGTAGTTTAATTTAAGGCCTCTTGCCTTTCTTTTCAGAGCGAGTTCGCCTGCCAGAAATAGCATAAGCTTCTCCGTTTCTCTCGGTGTTAAGTGCATAATATTTTTTATTTAAAATTGGACAAACAATATCCTATTCACCTCTCCGTAAAGGCAAACAGACATGTTCAAAAATGTAAATCGGGAATGATTTTTACTAGTCTGTACTCATGGGAATACAAACCATAGCGGATCATTAAAAATTAAAAAGAATTAGCAGCCCGCTATCTGCAGGGAATGATACAGAATGTACCTTGGCGCTGTAATGTAAATACGGTTTTGAACGGCCGCAACCCGTGTGTTGTAAGTATAATCTGCAAAGAAATAGTGTAACCACTGCTGTGCAAATATTGAATAATCAAATTTTACTTTCTCCCAGTCATTGGAATCCTGTACATCCTGCGCATCTGAAAAACTATAGATTTCAGGCTGGGTCTGCTGATCAGATTTCTGTTGTAAAAGATGAATTTTTGAAAGGATATCAGAATATGGCTGAGTTTTACCCTTGTGTGCAAAAAGACCTGCACACAACGTTGAGAAAAATATCACAAAAGAGAAAAATAAAACTCTTTTTTTCATACCTGATAATAATGATGTAAAATTAGAATAATCTGATCCCTCCGGGTATCAAAAAAATTATTTAAAATGTTCAAAATCGCAACAAAAGTGAATTTATATAATTTTAACATTCCATTATAAATCCCTTATTTACAGCCATTAATAGCTATTTTTAAACTATGACAAATATTTTATTGTCCTAATTCCTATAATTACAATAAAATGACGCATTTTTTTCTAAAAGCTAAAAAATCATCAAAACATCCCAGGATTTAATAAAATCTATCATCAAAAAAAGCTTAAATATCATCAGAAAATTCATTTTATATTTTATTTGACAAAAACAGATGTCATTTTTTCTTTCTTTATAATTATTGTAAATTTGTATACACATCTTATTTAATTTAATAAAATAATAAAACGTAATATGTCAAAAGCAATTTCGCAAGTACCATTAGCGGTAAACGAGCCTGTAAACTCATATGAACCGGGATCTCCGGAAGTTAAAAGCCTTATCGACACGTATAAAAAAATGTGGGCTGAAAAGGTAGAAATCCCAATGATCATCAACGGAAAAGAAGTAAAAACTGAAACAAAAGTACAGCTTCAGTCTCCACAGGATCATACGCATGATTTCGGATTCTACTATCAGGGTGGTATGCAGCATGTGGATGACGCTATCAACGCGGCATTGGCAGCTAAACAGGAATGGAATGAACTAGGCTGGGAACAGCGTGCAGCAATTTTCTTAAAGGCAGCTGATCTTTTGGCTGGTCCTTACAGAGATGTAATTAATGCAGCGACAATGATCGGACAGTCTAAAAATGTTCACCAGGCTGAAATTGATTCTGCTTGTGAGTTTATCGACTTCTTAAGATTCAACGTAGAGTTCATGACAGAAATGTATGCTGAACAGCCGGTTTCTGACAACGGAATCTGGAACCGTGTTGAGTACAGACCATTAGAAGGGTTCTGCTTTGCGGTAACTCCATTCAACTTTACAGCGATTTCAGGAAACCTTCCGACTTGTATGGCCATGCTAGGAAACGTAGTGGTTTGGAAGCCGTCTGACAAACAGGTATATTCTGCAAAAGTCATCATGGATGTATTAATTGAAGCGGGTCTTCCTGCAGGAGTTATCAACATGATCTTTACTGATGGAAAGGAAACTGCTGAAAAAGTATTAGCGCACAGAGATTTCGCTGGTCTTCACTTCACAGGGTCTACAAAAGTATTCCAGGGAATGTGGAAAATGATCGGTGATAATATCCACAACTACAGAACATATCCAAGAATCGTTGGAGAAACAGGGGGTAAAGACTTTGTGATTGCTCACCCTTCTGCTAACGTAGAAGCTGTAGCAACTGCATTGGTAAGAGGTGCTTTCGAATATCAGGGACAGAAATGTTCTGCTGCTTCAAGAGCTTATATTCCTAAGTCTCTTTGGGCTGATGTGAAAAAAGTGATGGAAGCTCAGATGAGCACCATCAAAATAGGTTCTCCGGAAGATCCTTCTAACTTCGTAAACGCTGTCATCGACAAGAATTCTTTCGAGAAATGTAAAGGATATATCGACAGAGCTAATGCTTCAGGTGAAGCTACTGTAGCTATCGGTGGTAAAGTAGATGATTCTAAAGGATGGTTTGTACACCCAACAGTAATTGAAACTACAAATCCTCAATACGAAAGTATGGTAGAAGAGATCTTCGGCCCAATCCTTTCTGTATTTGTATATGAAGATCAAGATTGGAAAGAGACCCTTAAGTTAGTAGATTCTTCTTCTCCATATTCATTGACAGGTTCTGTATTCTCACAAGACCGTTACGCAATTAACGAAGCTTACAAGGCTTTAGAGAACGCATCCGGTAACTTCTACATCAATGATAAACCAACAGGTGCCGTAGTAGGACAGCAGCCTTTCGGTGGTGGTAGGGCTTCAGGAACTAATGATAAAGCAGGTTCAAAAATGAATCTTCTAAGATGGACGTCTGTAAGAAGCGTAAAAGAGACTTTTGTTTCTCCAAAAAACTACAAATATCCATACCTTGGGTAATTAATAAATAATGAGTAATAGGCAATGAGTAATTGTTGTCAGTTCTTTGAATACAGCCTCGGAATTTCGGTTTCGGGGCTTTTTTGTGGCGTTTGGGAGTTTGAGAGTGGAGAGTATGGTGGCAATAAAGTATTCCGGATTATCACTTTAAACTTTAAACTCCTAATATCTAATCTCTGTTACCTGTTACCTAACATCTTTTAACAAACTTTACCGATATTTTACGATTCTTCAGACCCTGTTAGGAATAATTGTTGATTTTCATTAATACAACACCACAAAATAGAAGAATATGAAAAAGTTATTGCTAACAGCCGTTGGAATAGGAATATTTGCAGTGAGCTGTGGAACCAAAGAATCGACAATGTCAACGAGTAGCCGGGATTCAGCGGCAGTAGGTAATACGCAGAAAAGTATGACACCTTCCACTACTGATACAATGACTACAAAAATGACGAATCCTGATACTACCAAGATAAAAAGGGATTCTATGGCAACGTCTCCTGTCAAGTAGTAATGATAACATTCAATCTAAAAATGGAAATCTGCAGATGAAAGCTCTGCAGATTTTTTTTGTTGAAAGATCAAAAATTAAAATATGAAGTGATAATTAAGTTTTGTTTTGAAAGATGCTTATTTTTTTTAAGTTTTCCTAAAACAAATGGATAGATTATTTACGGTTAGCTAGGTTAAGCCCAGCCCTATTTGAATCTTATTAAAACATCTTTTATCTTTTATCTTTTATCTTTTAATTAAATCCTTATATTTGATTAACATCAACAATAAAAATTAACTATTATGAGAAAATTATGGATAGGAACAGTTCTTGGACTTCTTTTCCTTGGAAGCTGTGCTCAAAACAAAGAAAAAAGAGAGGAATATAAAGATGCTCACGATAAAGATTCTTTAAGAAACAGAATGGGTGATTCTGCCGTAGCGAACTCCATACCTTCACCCGCAACCTCCGATACTTCAAAAGTAAAAACCGACAGTATAAAAGTTAAATAAAATCACAAATCCACAGAAGTTCTGTGGATTTGCACTTAAAAAAACTTGACTGAAAAAAAACCGGGCAATCAACCCCGATTATTGCATATGGCAGATATTCTGATCAGAATATTTCCTTTAAAAATTTAAAAATGGGAATGCAGTTTCTCTTATAATGATCTTAGTTCAGAAATGAAATAAAAGCGATAAGCTGTAACAGAATTGTCTTGTGCACTGCGAAACTGGCGCAAAGATATGATAGCAAGGGTTTCCTTTAAAATAATAGGTTGTTCATTTTCATGAAAATAGCAATATAGAATTGAATAAAATGCCCGTTTTTAATCATTTTCGGGAAAATGACTACTTTTATATGATCCGGGTTCATTATCCAGATATTTAATGTAAGCTGATGGAGAATAGTCTGTGACCGCCTTAAAGACTGCTGCAAATTTACTGTGGGAAGAAAATCCGCATTCATCAGCAAGGATACTTATTTTATACTGTCTGTACTTCTCATCATTGATCAGTTTGTCTACAATATAATTGATTCTTAAACGGTTGACATAGGTTTTGAAATCCGCATTTTTATGCTGATTGATTACATACGAAAGATATTTTGTATTGGTATTCAGTTCACCTGCAAGAAAAGAAAGGGACATGCCTTTATTGTTATAAAGATCACCTTTTTCAAAATCCTCAAGCAGTTCCAGCAGTTTTGATTCTGTTTCAGGGGTCATCAGAGAATCATTTCTTCTTCTGTCTGTCTCTGAATCTTTCTCATCTATTTCTTCCACAAAAATATTGGAAAACTCAAAATCACCAGATTGTTTTAAAGGATAGTGTGTCCTGTTACCGATCATGTTAAACTGAGTTCTGATGATATTTCTAAGCTTTGACCGCTGTTTCTTCTGTTTCCTTCTAATAAAAATAAACAGACCAACCAATGAAATGGACAGAATGACAATAGCGGCATTCTTTACTCCATTCATCTGCGCATTTTTTTTGTTAGCCCTTCCTTTTGGATTTTCAAAATCTTTTATGGCAAAACTCTGGTTACGGGCTGCAATACTATCATAAGCACGTATATATTTCACCGCATATAATGAAGCTTTAAAATTGTCTCCAATTCCTTCGTAATAATCATTAATATTGGAATAAACAGCTTTTTTAAGCTTAAGGCTCCTGGATGTATCTGCAATTTTTTCTGCTTTTTTAAGATATAGCTCAGCATCTTTCCAATTTTTCTGCTTCAGGCGAATGCCTCCTAATCCATTATACACCAACCCCAGTGTACAGCTTCCATTGTTCAGCAGGCTTTCTGCTTTTCGATAATAGTCTTCGGAAACAGCATAATCATTAAGCTTGAAATAGACATCTCCCAGCAGCTGATAAGAAGCTGCGGCTGTTCTGTTTCCGTTCTGGCTGTTTATTTTTCCAAAATATTTCAGAGAAGACTCAATATTACGTATTGCATTGGGAAAATTTCCCATTTCCATTTCATAGAAGGCCATTTCCTGATTCAGCAATCCTGCGGCTTCACTCCTTTTATGAAAATCAACAATCTGACCTGAAGCCTGAAGTCCTTTTATAATATATTTTTTTGATCTTTCATATAACCCTACCTGTCTATATTGCCGCGCAAGTAATCTGGTCACCACAGCCATCCATTCCGGGTCATTGATCTGATTGATTACCGAGTGGGCATTTTCACTGTAACAGATTGCTTTTTTAAGTTCACCTGCATGATGGTATAATTCTGAAGAAAGTACCAGGCATTTTATTTTCTCTGAAGGTTTTTGCGCCTTCATATAGAGCGAATCTGCAGTTTTGATTGCTTTGGGTAAATCTTTATACGCTGTAACAGAAGAGGTCTTCTCACAGATAAGATCAAAGTTATTTTTTTTCTGAGCGAATATGGGAACTGCTGTTGCCAGCAGAAATAAAAATTGCAAAAGACTTTTAGGCATAGAAAAATAAATTATTATTTTGATTTTATAATAATTCATCATTGATTTCACGGAGTGTCTTTTTGTTTTTTACAAAACTAGTGATATTTTATTTTTTATTAAAATATTATATTGAAATTTAATCATTTAACCCAGAATAGCAATTTACATTAATTTTAATAATAAGACTAAAATAATAGATGATTATCTTTAATATAATCTGATGCCTGTTTTAAAACCAAAGTTCCTGTATAATTATTTTCAATATGAACGGCTCATGTGTCATCATATTTATTACATTTGCATGGAATAAAAAGTTTTTATGAAAAAAATAGCAATACTTTCCTCAATCTTTATAGGGGTGCTTGCGTGGGCACAGGGAATTAAATTTGAAGAAGGCAATTTTGCCTCTATTCTGGCCAAAGCAAAAAAAGAAAAAAAACTGGTCTTTATTGACGCATATGCTTCATGGTGTGGACCTTGTAAACTGATGGTTAAAAATATTTTTCCACTTCAGTCTGTAGGAGATTATTACAATTCTCACTTTATCAATGCTAAAATTGATATGGAAAAAGGAGAAGGAATTGAGCTGGCCAAAAAATATAATGTAAAAGCATTCCCTACTTACCTGTTTATTGATGGAAATGGTGAAGCTGTACACAGAACTTTAGGATATGTGGAAGAAAAAGACTTTATCCAGTTTGCAAAAGACGCGGAAGATCCAAACAAAAGACTGACTTCTCTGAAGCAACAGTTTGAAAAAGGAGAAAAAGATCCTGAGTTTTTAAAGAATCTTGCGGGCCTTACCATGTATAACGATGCTGAGTTTGCCGGGAAAGTTCTTAACCGTTACTTTCAGCAGAAAACAAGTTTAGACCAGGAAGATATCCAAATGCTTCTTTCAGGAGTACAAACTACAGATAGTCCTTTGTATAAAATTTTCCAGGATAAGAAAGCTGATATCGTTAAATTCTTCCCGGAAGATAAATATGAAAAGTTTGATAAAAATATTAAACTGAATACTGTTTCTAAAAAAGCCTATAATCCGGATACAAAGAAATGGGATGATAACTATTTCATGGCTGAAACCCAAAAATTTCTAAGCAAAGAGGAAGCTGACAAGATCTTAAAAAGAATGAAAGCCAACAGAGCTTTGAAGAATAAAGATATTCCTGAATACGAAAAACTAATTCTTGACCTTTACAAAGATTATTCTGCAGTTGGCTCTGAAGAACTGAATTCTCTTGCCTGGAACTTTTTTGAAAATGTGAGCAATAAAGCTTCTCTGGAAAAGGCCATTGCATGGGCGCAGGAATCTGTAAAGAAAGACCAGAACTTTGCCAATACAGATACCTTAGCTAATCTTTACAATAAGGTTGGTGATAAGAAAAATGCAAAAATATGGGCCGAAAAGTCTATTGAACTGGCAAAAAGCACAGGACAAGATTCTTCCGACACAGAAAAATTATTAAAAAGCCTTTAAATAAGGCTCTGTTTATAATACAAAAAACCGCAGAACTGAGGTCCTGCGGTTTTTGTTTATTTTATTAATACTTAATTATTATAGACTAAAACCTGCATCTTGGTAAGCATTGATTCTACGTCACCATTATATCCAGAGTAAGTAGTAGGATTTACATTTACTTTTGCAAGACCTGACCAGGCGGCATACTGAACTTTAAAAGTATATGTACCCGCAGGAAGCGTCACCGATTTTAGAAAAGTTACCGGTGTAGGAAGATCATTCAAACCTCCTCCAGCTCCTATTTTAGTGGTATAGGCTGATGATATTTTAACATTATTCTGTGCTAAAATAAAAACCCCCTGACTGGAAACGCCACCACTAGGGAAATTAGTGGCATATCCAAGAATGGTAAACAGAAAAGTTTGGGTACGTCCTGTTGGCACCGTTAAGGTAATTGTTACTCCAGGTACGTCAATTGTTGTTCCCTGAGCTGCGGTTGCTTCGGTAGTTCCCTGCACATAATAAGCACTGTTAATGGTTCCACTTATCGTATTCAGGGTTTGCCATGAAGGAGCTGCCGCTGCACCATTAGAAGTTAAAATCTGACCGGTGGTTCCTGCTGAACCTGCAGTTGTGGCATTTCCTCCTACATTTAATTCATTCACTACCTGTAATGCACCGTTAACGTGCAAAGTTTTCTGAGGAGTAGAGGTTTGTATCCCCACCTGCGCACAGAAGGATAAGGGAACTAAAAAAGTTCCAAGTAATAAATAGTTTTTCATTTCTTTGTTTTTAGAATTTTTAACAGAATAAAAATACAATAAAAAATAATCGAAAAAATTATAGTATAATAAATATTTTCAATCAAAAACAATAAATTATATCACAATCTCTATAATTTAAAACTAATAAAAAGTTAAAAGCTTTATATAGCAAAAAAACCTAAACTAAAGCCTATGGTTTTTATTTTGATCTTAATTATTATAGACTAAAATCTGCATCTTGGTAAGCATAGACTCTGTATCCCCATTATATCCACCGTAAGTAGTAGGATTTACATTTACTTTTGCAGTACCTGACCAGGCAGCATACTGTACTTTAAAAGTATATGTACCCGCAGGAAGCGTCACCGATTTTAGAAAGGTTACCGGAACGGGAAGGTCTACTAATCCTCCTCCATTTCCTATTTTGGTGGTATACGCTGACGATATTTTAACATTATTCTGGGCCAGAATAAAAACCCCCTGACTGGAAACGCCACCACTAGGGAAATTAGTGGCATATCCAAGAATGGTAAACAAAAAAGTTTGGGTACGTCCTGTTGGCACTGTTAAGGTAATTGTTGCTCCAGGTACGTCAATTGTTGTTCCCTGAGCTGCGGTTGCTTCGGTAGTTCCCTGCACATAATAAGCACTGTTAATGGTTCCGCTTATCGTATTCAGGGTTTGCCATGAAGGAGCTGCCGCTGCACCATTAGAAGTTAAAATCTGACCGGTGGTTCCTGCTGAACCTGCAGTTGTGGCATTTCCTCCTACATTTAATTCATTTACTACCTGTAATGAACCGTTAACGTGCAAGGTTTTCTGAGGAGTAGAGGTCTGTATCCCCACCTGTGCACAGAAGAATAAGGGAACTAAAAAAGTTCCAAGTAATAAATAGTTTTTCATTTTTTTGTTTTTAGAATTTTTAACAGAATAAAATTACAACAAAAAACAATTGAAAAAATTACAATACTATAACTATTTTCAATCAAAAAATAACAAATTATATTGTAATTTCTATAATTCAAAACTAATAAAAAGTTTAATGATCTTTTTCATATTCAAATACCCAAACCAATTATTACAGTTAACATAAAAAAGTTAAAAGCTTTATATAGCAAAAAACCATAAACAATAGTTTATGGTTTTTTGACTTATTTTTTATCCTAGTTATTATATATTAAAATCTGCATTTTGGTAAGCATACATTCTGTATCCAGATCATATCCTGAATATGTAGTCGGATTTACATTCACTTTCGCAAGACCGTACCAGGCAGAATACTGTACTTTAAAAGTATATGTACCCGCAGGAAGTGTTACCGATTTTAAAAAAGTTACCGGAACGGGAAGATCATTTAGCCCTCCTCCACCAACTCCGATCTTAGTTGTATAACCTGACGATATTTTAACGCCATCCTGTAACAAACTGAAGACCCCTTGTGAACTATTTCCTCCAGAAGGATAATTCGTAGCATATCCCAAAATAGTAAACAAAAGTGTCTGTGTTCTTCCTGCGGGAACTGTAATGGTATAGGTAATTCCCGGCACATCAATAGTAGCGCCCTGTGCTGCAGTCGCTTCTGTAGTTCCCTGAACATAGACTGCTTTACTGACACTTCCGCTTATTGTATTCAGAGTCTGCCATGAAGGGGCAGCCCCTGCTCCCTGAGAAGTCAAAATCTGGCCGGAGGTTCCTGCTGAGCCAGCTGTTGTGGCATTGCCTCCAACATTTATTTCATTCACTACTTGTAGTGAACCATTAACATGTAAAGTTTTTTGGGGAGTTGTCGTTTGTATTCCAATTTGTGAAAACAAGGATAATGGAACTAGAAAAGTTCCAAGTAATAAATTCTTTTTCATCTTGTTAAATTTAAAGTTAATATATCTTATAAATCATGTCAAATGTGCAACATAAATTTAAATAAAATATTGACACCGTAAACAAAAAAAGAAATAAAAATCAAACTCATAATAAAGTGAATTATAAGCTATTAAAAAAGTGAGCCGGACTCAATATCCGGCTCACTTTTTATAATTCAAAATTAATATTCAAAAAGAACACTACCCCATGTGAATCCACTTCCAAATGCTGAAAGAAGTACAAGATCACCTCTTTTTATTTTTCCCTGCTCAATTGCTTCGCTTAAAGCAATGGGAATAGAAGCTGCTGTTGTATTTCCATATTTCTGGATATTGTTGAAGACTTTCTCATTCGGTAATCCGAATTTTTCCTGTACAAACTGGGCAATTCTCAGGTTCGCCTGGTGCGGAATAAACATATCAAGATCTTCAACCGTCTTTCCGGCTTTGTTCAAAGCTTCCATCATGGTTTCGGGGAATCTTGTTACCGCATGCTTGAATACGAAGTTTCCATTCATGATCGGATATACTTCTTTGTTCGTTACATTTTCAGGATCTTTTCTCATTCTGTCACTCCATCCGAATTTTGAACCCGGGAACTGGGTACAAAGATCGTCAGCATATTTTCCTTCAGAATGCATATTCATCGCTAAAATATCTCCTGCATTTTCATCTTCTGATGCAGAAAGAACGATTGCTCCTGCCCCATCACCAAAAATAACCGACACTCCTCTACCTTCGTCAGAAAAATCCAGTCCGAAGGAGTGAACCTCTGCTCCTACCACAAGAATATTTTTATAGGTACCTGATTTGATGAATGCATTGGCCACACTCATAGAATACACAAATCCTGAACACTGATTTCTTACATCCAATGCTCCGATCGTATCACATCCCAGCATATCCTGAAGCAGGACACCACATCCCGGAAAATAATAATCCGGTGAAAGTGTTGCAAAAACAATGTAATCAATATCTTTTGAGGTAAGACCAGCATTACGGATGGCTTTTTCTGCAGCTTTAAAACCTAGATAAGCGCTGGTTTCCTGAGAGTCATATCTGTTTTTTCTGTGTCTTCTTTCCTTGATACCTGTTCTTTCCGTAATCCACTCGTCATTGGTAGTCATTAGTTTTGCTAAATCATCATTTGTAACAACGTTATCTGGAACATAAAATCCCACACCTTTTATTGTACTTTTAATCATATAGTTTTTTAATTTTGGCAAAGATAAAACTTATTTAACACATAGTTTTTCAAAATATTAGTATTTTTACTTTATGCCAATTGATACGATATACAGAACCTCCCAGTGCGAATGGGTAGATGTAGAGGCTCCTACTTTAGAAGACCTGAAATTTCTTCATGAAAGATATGAAATCAACAACCTTCTTCTGGAAGATACGATGGACCCTAATCACCTTCCGAAATATGAAGAAGACGGGAATGTAAAATTCTTTTTACTCCGAGAAAGTACCGAACTGGAAAGAAAGAATTTGAATACCATCAGTGATATCAGCACCAAAATCGGAATCTTTCTTGTGGAAAATACCATTATTACTATCCACAGGATGAAAACCAGAAGTATTTCCGAGACCAAAAAAAAAGTGTCTTTGATTCAGGAAGATCTTAAACCTCAGCAAATCATGCTGATGATTGCTATATTGATCATGAAAAGTTTTGATGATGAATCTTTAAGCCTGTTCGAAACGATGGACAATATTGAGAATGAGATTTTCCTTAAAAATACCAATCATACCAGCCAGATCCGCCGTCTTTACAAGCTGAAACGAAAATCTGGATTAAACTCCCGCGTACTGGTAATTTCTACAGATGCTATTGATAAATTTAAACTGCTGAATTTACAGGACTCAGAAATTGTCGATTTGAAAGATAAGCATAAGGATGTAGTTGCCGATTTTGATCATTTAAACATTCAGATTACCAACCTTATTTCCATGTTCCTGGCACTTTCGGACCAAAAAGCCAACCAGGTGATGAAGGTGTTGGCCATTTATTCTGTTTACTTTTTACCCATCACTTTCATTGCCGGGGTTTATGGGATGAATTTCGATAATATGCCTGAGCTTCATCATAAGTATGGCTATTTTATAACATTGGGAGCGATGGCTACTGTTGTGATCAGTACGTTTATTTACGTAAGGCGAAAACAGTGGTGATTCGTTTTTATATCAATACATAGGCACAAAGATTTTGATTACCCAATTGATCATCTTTGTCTTTTACCGGCACATCCTCAAAACAAAATACCATGACTACCGAAAACCTCAACAAAATTTTGGAAGATCCTTCTCTTTCACAGACATCCAAAGATAAATTGCTTGCTTTACACGGGAATATAGCTGCCAAAGAATTCTCTGATCTTCTGGATCAGTCCGGTAATCAGTATATAGAATTTGTACAGGAAGGTGGCGGTGTGTGGGGAAGCGCACTGGTAGGCTATCTTTATGGTCTGGAAATATTCGGGATCCGTTTTCTGAAAGTAGCAGGAACGAGTGCCGGAGCTATTAACACCATGCTTATTGCAGCCTGCAAAACCAAAGAAGAAGCTAAAAGTGAGCTGATCAAGGATATACTTTTCAGCTGGAATTTTGCGGATTTTATGGATGGGAAAACGTATGTAAAAACGACGCTCCATGCTTTGCTGAACAATAAGGATTTCTTTAAGATCAATGCTGTTATTGCCGTTATCCTTTTTATTATTCTGATCAGCATTCCTTTTCTGGCACCTTCAACTACGATCCAGAATGCCAAACTGATGTTTCTGATTCCCTTGATTCCGGCTGTCATCCTCTTTTTCTGCATCCAAAAACTGTATAATAATTTCAGGAAAGAAAACAGCGGACTGAATCCCGGAAATATTTTTCAAAATACCATGCAAAATGCTCTGGATCAATTTGGAATAAAAACAGTTGCCCATCTTAACGAAAAATTCATTCAGAAAGAAAAAGACCTTAATCTCAGCTACCGCTATGGGAACGGGCAGGAATATTATCTCATGGCTTTGCAAAGCATTGAAAAAATTAAAGTCAAAAATCAGGAACATATCGACCAAACCCGATACAGAATTTTCTACGAAAGCGCCGTCAACAATGATTATTATAAAAACAATCCCTTCTACCTTCTGAAGTCTGAATATGTAATTATTACCACAGATATCAATGCTAAAATTAAAGTAGAACTTCCTACGATGGCCAATCTCTACTGGTCGGAAGAGGAACTGAAGCACATCAGCCCTGCTGAATTTGTAAGGGCTTCTATGGCAGTTCCTTTTTTCTTTGAACCTTTCCAGAAACAAATCAATAAAGATGATGATTCTGTAAAATATGCATGGAGATACTGGATGAATACCCAACCTGAAGACATCAACCCTGCAGGAGTTTTCATTGATGGCGGCAGTATTTCCAATTTTCCTATTGACTTATTTCATGCTGATGAAGTTTTTTATCCGAGAATGCCACTTTTTGGGGTACAGCTAACCAGTGATTCTGCCATTCTTTCTGAAAAAGGGAAAACCAGTGAAGAAATTCTTAAAACACCGTTCAGCTATGCTGGAAATATCATCAGCACTCTGAAAGGGTTTAATGATAAAACATTCCTTACCAAACATACTTTTTATAAGCTATACAGCATACAGACCGTTAACTGTGGGACCAGCACCTGGCTGAATTTCTTTATGAAAAGAGAAGAAAAGGAAGAACTCTTCAACAGAGGTTTTCAGGCTGCCCTTGATTTTCTCAACACATTTGATTGGGAAAAGTACAAATATGAAAGAATGATGCTTACGATGAAGGAGAAAAAAATACTCAAAGAAGAGGATACTCCTACGGTGGGATAAGGATTTTAGCTTTTAAATTTAATCAACATTATAAATAAAATACGATGACGAAATACATCTGCCAATGCTGCGGTGAAGAGAAAGAAGACTGGCCTGCGATAGCCTATAATGCCCCTTATTTCTATTACTGCTTATCGGAAGAGGAGTTAAAAAATACTGAACTTACCTCAGATGTATGTGTCGTTGAAGATCCTGAAGATACCCATAGATTTATCCGTACTGTTCTGGTACAGGAAGTTACGGATGACTGCAGAGATCTGGATTATGGAATCTGGGTTTCACTGAGTGAAAAAAACTTTAATGAATATGTTGAAAACTATGATAACAAGGAATTTGAAGCTGAATATTTCGGATGGCTTTCCACTTATCTTCCGGATTATGAGTTTGAGGAAAGTGTTCCTACAACCGTGGTAGTCAATAATTCTATCGGGCGTCCATTTGTTTATCCTCACCAAAGCTATGAGCATCCGTTTGTACACGACTTTTATAATGGCATTACAAAAGAAGAAGCAGAGAAAAGAATAAATAGGGTTTTAAATAAAGAATAAATGAACTGGATTATCAGAAGTACAAAAAAGGTTAAATTCCATACCAATCTTCAAGAGGTTTTGAAACCTATATGGAATGATCTTGCCATTTATAAATGGATTTTGACGGATTTAGATTTTATATCTGATCAGACTCTTCCCATTAATTTTGATGAAGATTATTTTGTGTTGGATCATCCGGAATTTGAACAGCTCTATCAAAGTAATACTCAGATCATTTGGGGGATCATTTCAGCCGTTCCAAATACTATTGAACCCGATACTTCAGCCTTTTCTATCTTATCTGTTGAAGATACAAGTGTTTGGAAATCTGATCATTTTTTAATTCAGGAAAGCATTTTAGAAATTATTGCTTTTGACAGCGGATATACCCTTGTGAAATTTAAAGATATAAATCTTTCAGATACATTTAAAGAATACTTCCAGGAACAGGCAATAGATCTGCAGAAGTTCAACGAGAAATATAGAACTGGAGTATGAAAAAATTGATCTCAGAAAAATTTCATATTATTCTTTTGATACTCACTTTAGGATGTATCATATTCTGTTTAATTAGTGCCAATTTAGGAACTAATGGCATCCTTAAAAACCCTAAATATACCATTGGAGAAGCTATATCAGACTGGCATCACAAAAACAATAATGGTGTAGGAATAGATTAAAAATATGATGTTAATGGTATTATCTATTCTAAAATGGCCAATTTCTCTTATAAGAAAGGAGATAAATTTCTGATCATTTTTGATTCTATAAAACCCAATAATTCAGCGATACTTGACATCTATTCTATTGAAAACTACCTTATAGATGTAAAAGTTCCTTCAAAAGGCTGGAATATCAGGATGTTCCCTTTAATATTGACAGTAATACCATAAAGAAATATGTACAGGACTGGAATGTGGAACCTTTTGAATACATACAAAAGTAAATTGAACCCGTTTTAATTCAAGTTCAATTTTACTCTCATTCAGTTATAAATTGTCCAGAAACTCCAGATACATCGGAACACTTCTGTTGATCCATTCATCGGAAGAATCTCTCTCAATTCCATAATACACGAATGGTTTTTTATAATCGGCTTTTATATAATCGAAAGTCAGTTCATAAGGTCGGAAAAGTTCATTCATCGTGTATTTATATTCCCCTGTTTCAGAATATCCATCTTCATCTATTCCTGCGGTAACAGCCAGTGTCATTTTCTTTCCGGCCAGTTTGAAACCGCTGTTACTTCCATACGCCCAGCCGTATAAAACGACTTCATCCAGCCATTGTTTTAAAAGCGGCGGGCTGCTGAACCAGTAAAAAGGAAACTGAAATACAATCTTGTCATACGATTCCATCATCTTCTGCTCTTCTGCCACATTGATTTTTCCATCAGGATAAGCTTCGTACAGTTGATGAACTGTGTATTTTTCAGGATATTTTTTTAACTCGTCAATCCATTTTTTATTAATCACTGATTTTTCAATATCAGGATGGGTAACAATTACTAAAGTCTTCATTCTGTTTAAATTTCTGTTACAAAATTACAACATGTAACTTACATTTTGTACATTAGCAACCTATTGTATGGTACTATAAAAAATGTAAGTAATGACTAAAATAAAGGAAACCTCTACCAATTTTGCCAATAAGAAAGCCCTTGCTGATGAATGTCCGGAAATCTATGCCTCCAACACTATCGGAGGGCAATGGGCATTGGCCATCTGTTGTTATCTGATCAATGGGAAAATGAGATTCGGAGAACTTAGAAAAAAGCTTCAAAATATTACTGAACGTATGCTTACACTTCAGCTCCGCAGACTGGAAGAAGACAAAATTATTACCAGAACCGTATATGCAGAAGTTCCGCCAAGAGTAGAATATGAACTTACAGAAATTGGCTATAAGTTGAAGCCTATCATTCTTGAATTTGAAAAATGGGGAAATGAGCATAAAGAACTGATGAAACAAGCATCAAAAGATAATTGAAAAATGAGATTCCTGCGGAATGACTGAGTGTATGCATAATGTTAAATACTTCTATCTGTCACTCCGTAGTAATCCCTATATATTATTTCACTGTTTTTTCTTCCACAAAGGCTTTTGAGCTAATACTTTTGCGTGAATCGGGCAGCTTTCATGATGAGCGCCTTTTAGATATCCGGTGCTCATAAGAAATTCGTTTACAATTTCTCCACCAGTGAATTTGAATGTTTTTTTGAAAAGCTTCATCCATTCCTGCAAAGTCAGTGGATGATGATGCTCCAGCCATTTTTCAAAAGAACCAAATTCCTTTTGTAATGCAATGATTGTTTTAGCATTTTCAATGGCAGCATTTACTTTTAGCTTATTCCTTATAATTCCCGGATCGCTCAATAATCTTTCACGGTCTTCTTCTGTATAATCTGCTATTTTCTGAATATCAAATTGGTCATATGCTTTTCTGAAACTCTCTTCTTTTTTCAGAACCGTTTCCCAGCTTAATCCTGCCTGATTGATTTCAAGAATCAGTCTTCCAAACAATTCATTATCATCATGAATAGGAAACCCATAATAATGGTCATGGTAATTTTTGTGCAGTTCTTTTCTACTTTCGGGCTGCATTCCTTCTATTGCTAAACAATAACTCATTACAATATATTTTCTGTTTTCGTTAAAAATTTGTCCACGGCTTCGTTAATATTAATTCCTGTACGGTCTGCCAGAACAATCAGCCACCAGATATTTTCGGCTAATTTATGCTCCAGTTCTTCTGCTGAATCTTTCTTCAGCCATGTTTTCTGATGGGACATTACATTCCTCCCTACCAATCCGGCATCGGTAAGATATGCAAGTGCATCTTCTTCCAATGACCATTCTTTTCCGTTGCTTTTTATTTCCAGCTGATGATACTTCTCTCTGATGTCTAAAGAACGTTTGACGATGGTATCAAAATTATTGGTGTCCATATTTCTCTGTTTTTAAGTAAAGACTTTCGAAAGGTAAAAATAAACCAGAGTTGTGACAACTGTCCGTCAGTAGTGATTTCAATTTTTAAATGTAATCATAATTCCCTTCATTTGATCTTCTTTTGCCCAGAATATTTAGTAGTTTTGAGAAGTTAAAAACGACATCATGAAATCTGTGTTTTTCTTTCTTTTTATTATATGTTCGCTCCTCTTCAAAGCACAGAATTTATATTCAAAAGCGTATGGAAATCCCCAAAACCCACCTGTTATTTTTATCCATGGCGGACCAAGCGGAGATGCTACTTTGTTTGAAGGAACTACCGCTCACATGCTTGCTAATAAAGGATTTTATGTGATCGTTTATGACAGACGCGGTGAAGGGCGCTCAAAGGATGAGAATGCTACCATGACATTCAAAGAAAGTTTTGAGGATTTAAAAGATATTTACACCACTTATCACCTCCAAAATGCAAATATACTTGCCCATAGTTTTGGTGGGATCATCGGGACTTTATTTACAGATCAGTTTCCTGAAAAAGTAAAAACACTTACATTGGCAGGAGCTTTATTTACCCAACAGGAAACCTATGATCATATTTTAAAACAGGCTAAAGAACATTTTAAAAATGATGCTGCTCAGCTTCAAGAGATTTCACAAATAGAAAGTCTGGAGAAAAATTCTGCTGCTTACAGAAAAAGATGCTATGATATGGCCGGGAAACTTGGCTTCTTTGATATGCCTCATCCTACTCCTGAAAGTGAAATGCTGAGAACGGAATACAACACAGGCGAATTTTACAAAAACAATATAAGAAATGCTGAGTCTCCTATTAAATTCTATCAAAATGAGCCTCAGAATAATCTGGATAATACCTCGGTTTTAAAAGATATTCGAAAAAAAGGAATTCCCGTTTTTGCAGTGTATGGTAAGAATGACGGCATATTTTCAGAAAAACAGATGAATGATCTCAAAAATATAGTTGGAAAGACAAATTTCAGACTCATTGATAACTGTTCCCATTACTTATTTGTTGATCAGCAAAACGATTTTTTAGAATTTATTAAGCTTACATTGAAATAAAGTGTAGTTTTGTAATCATGCACAATTCAGGAGTCCATATGAAAACCTATAAAGCAATCATTACGATGCTTATTTTGGTGTTTTCATTATCTCCTTGTTCTGTAAAAAGAAATGTTCTTGATATTTTTGACATTCAGTTCATAAGCGGACTGAATAAGATTAAAACAACCTCTTCAATTTCCTTTAGCTGTGATGTGGCATCTGCTACTTCCGGAATTTCGGTTTCAAAAAACAAAACTCAGAGCCAATACAAAAATTCTTTTCCTGGTTTTTCTTCAACAACCGGAAATTCTGTCGAAAAAAAGATTTCTTTCAATAACTACTCAGGGCATTCTACAGGTAACAGCCCACCGAAATATATTTTATTTAAAAGACTGAAGCTTAATCTGGTTTAAACTTTTTTTAAATCGAATTAAAAATCAGTTTTTTACAATACAATAGTAATTTCAATGAAACATATCTTAAACCGTCAGTCTTCGGAACTGGCCGGATTATACACTTTATCCCTCCGTATGGTTATCGGATGGACTTACTTTTCAGCGTTTTGGCGCAGATTGATCCTCGAAAACAAGCTTATTCCTGATGAAAAGGGATATATCGGGGAAAAATTCAATCACTTCTTACCCAATGCCCTGGGAATAAAACCAATTATTGAATACCTGGTAACTCATCCTGATGCTTTGCAACGCTCTATGATGATTTTTACCATTATCGAAGCCATTGTGGGTTTATTCATCATCCTCGGATTATTGACCCGCTTAATGAGTATAGGAATTTTCAGTCTTGCTCTAGGAATTTTACTAGGTTCCGGATGGCTGGGAACAACTTGTCTTGATGAATGGCAGATTGGTGTTTTAGGTATTGCAGGCGGATTTGTACTGTTTCTTACAGGAAGCGGATCTTATTCTCTGGACTATTATTTCATAAAAAACAACAAAAATTTCACCCAGAAAAGATGGTTTCAATGGTTGGGTTCAGGGAGTTTTCCTATTTCAAACCCAAAAGTTCTTGTACTGGCAGGCTCAGTGATTATATTCGGACTGACTCTCTTTACCAATCAATATTTTCATGGAGGTGTATGGGGAACACTGCATAATAAGTCTGTAAAACCTAAACTTGAGATTTCAAATATTTCTCATAACAATTCGAAGCTGACATTTGAAATCTACAGAACAGAAGGTGCTGATGTGTACGGTTCTTTTCTGATAGGTATTCATGTTCTCGACAAAAACGGAAAGATTTTAAAGGAACTTGATCATAAAGAACTCTCCGGAATTTCAAAAGAAAATATAAAGAATCATTATGTTGCCAAAGTGAAACCCGGAAAACACAGTCTTGTGATTCCGTTGGGAGCCAAGGCTGATGTTACCCTGAATATTGATGATATTTTTCAAAAAAATGATATCCACACTTTGAAACTGATTGATGTAAGTGGTATTGAGTGGGTAGAGAATATTGAATAAGGTTTGGGATTCGCGATACGAGGTTCGGGGTTCAGGGATTGGAGTTTATTATTATAACGTTTTATGATTTGGCTAAAGCCGTTGGAAGATATTTTTTTTGTAAATGGGCTTTCTTCGTCTACGCTCTTGATGATAGCCCATCCCTAATTAATTTTTCCTCTATGACTATAATTTTGTTAAATTAAAATCTGCAGAATCAACAAAATCTGCGAGATGCTTTATACATTTCGGGTAAAACCATTGGATATTCATTTACACAAAAAAGCGGACTTTAGTCCGCTTTTATTCATATCTGATGTTACTTTTCTGAAATAAAAACATGATAACTGCATGAGCTATCCGGATCAAGTTTGAGTACTTTTATATCCAATAAAACATCCAGTCCCATAGTGTCGCAAATGCCCTGTATAAAAGGTTTTATGACTGGCCATTTCAGCAGACCTGCAATTTGCAGGCTATGGGTTATTTTGTGGTAACGGTCTACTCCTTTAATGAGCAATTCGCATTTGTAGTCATTTAATTCTTTAAATTCAAAATTATATTCAGGACTGGATGTAAAAACTGCTCCCATCAATATTTTTGCAACAGCCGGAATTCCAGGCTGCAGATTGGGTTTTGCTTCAAGATTCCTCAGTGTCATTCTTGATCCCAGATCGTACATAAAAGTACTGGAAAGCTGTTCAATAGCTTCAGCTCCGTAAAGTTTTCCAATCTGTTTGAGCATACCTCCGTAAAAAGCCCCTGTAATATCAGAGAGGCGCTGGGTAAGCTCTGTAAAAGTTCCGGGAAAGAAATCTGCAATAAGCTGAGCCTGATTCATTTCAGGAAGATAGACGTCATTTTTTCTGAAATCTGATAATGCCGCATAAGTTTCCGGCAGTTGAATTTGATTCATATATAATAAGTTATTAGTGGCTTGAAATCATGATTTAGCTAAATAATAAAACGGAATACAATACTTCATACCGTTTTCGGATATTGGGAAATTGCCTTTATTAACTATAAAAAGCAAGTGAAGAACAGTCAGGTCTTTCAGTTCAATAACCGGAAATCAGATAAAGTGTGACACAACATTCCGGCAAATCCTTTTTGAATGGATTATTACAAGGTGAGGGAATTTATTCATATTTTTTTCATTTGGTGATGTAAAACTAGAAAAAATAAATAAACTCTCCAATAAGTGATATTATTTTTTATTTAACAAAATGAAAACAGAAAGTATTGTCTCTTATCATGTTAAGGCAGATACAACAAAAAAGACCTTCGAAATTTCGAAGGTCTTTTTTAAATCTAGTGCATGGCTTCACTCAAATCTATTTTTTCTTTGCTCTTTCTTTCTTTTACGAGTAAGATAAACGGAATACATATCAGGAATACGATTCCGAGGTAAAGAAATACATCCATATAAGATAAAACAGTGGCCTGTTTTGTTACAGATAAATCGAGCATTTTATAGGCGGCATTCATTGCTGCATCAGGAGTCATCCCTTTTGCTATAAAATTGGCTTTCAATGCTGCCAGTCTTTGCTGAACATCAAAACTGTTTTCGTCCAGATGGGAAATTAAGTTGTTTCTATACTTCTGCCCTGCATTGGCAATAAAGGTCGTGATCGCTGCAATCCCGAAAGATCCTCCCAGCTGTCTCATCATCCCTGTAAAGGCTGCTCCCTGACCGATCTCCTGCCCTTTCAGGGTACTTAATGACAAAGAGGTAATCGGAATAAATAATAATCCCAGCCCCGCACCTCTTACAATAAGCATCCAGAAGAAGGCATCTTTACTGGTATCCGGTGTCAGAATTTTGTATCCCCAGAAACTGTAAACAAAGAAGATAAATAGTCCTAATGAAACCAGGATCTGCTGTTTTGCTCCTTTTGCCAGTAGTCTCCCAATGATAGGCATCATAAAGGCTGTCGTTAATGCAGCCGGAATCATCAAAGCTCCTGACTGAAGTGCTGTCCATCCCAAAATACTCTGGGTGTACAAAGGAACGATGAATGTAGAACCATACAATCCGAATCCAAGAACGAATGACATCATAGTCCCGATTCTCAGGTTACTGTTTTTAAGCACTCTGAGCTCAACAATCGGGTACTTAAAGGTAAGTTCCCGCCAAAGGAATAGTATAAATCCTAAAATTGCTGCTACAGTGAAGGCTACGATCATTCCGCTTTCAAACCAGTCTTCTTCATGTCCTCTTTCCAGAATAAACTGTAATGAACCTACTGTTACTGCCAGCAGAGCAATTCCAAGCCAGTCAACATCTGAAGCTTTACGTTTTTCTGCATATTTCGGGCTTCTTACAAACTGAAGAGTCATCAGCGTTGCTGCAATCCCAATCGGAATATTAATATAGAAAATATAGGGCCAGCTGAAGTTATCAACGATGTATCCTCCAAGAGGCGGACCTAGTGTAGGACCGATAATTACCCCAAGGCCGTAAATAGCCTGAGCCATACTTCTTTTTTCAATCGGATAAGATTCCGTAATAATCGTTTGTGAGGTTACCAATAAGGCTCCACCCCCGATTCCCTGCATCAATCTGAAAAACACGAGTTCCCAGATATTGGTCGCATTTCCACATAAGAATGAAAATACGGTGAATATAATGATGGATGCCGCAAAGTAATTTCTACGCCCAAACTGCTGTGAAAGCCAGCTCGTCATCGGAACAATGATAACATTCCCGATGGCATACGCCGTAATCACCCACCCTACTTCTGAAAGCGTAGCTCCAAGATTCCCCTTCATTTCATTCAAGGCAACATTGACAATCGTGGAGTCTACAATTTCAAGAAGGGCACAAAGGATAGCCGTAATCGTAATAATTACTCTCCGCGCTCCATATTCTACTAATGAATCTTGCATAAGTTTTTTTCGATGTGAAAAATCAACGGCGAATTTTGCTTCGCAGGTGAATGGTGAATTGTAAAGCCTGCCGTTTTAATTGACAGCAAAGCTGATTCACTCATGACAACGAAGTTCATTGATTTTTAACAATTTTAAATATTATTTCAAAGCAACTTCTGCTTTCACGTTCATTCCTGTTCTTAATCTTTTGGCAATATTCTTGTCAAGATTTACAAAATCAATTTTTACAGGAAGTCTCTGAACTACTTTTACGAAGTTACCACTCGCATTATCCGGAGGAAGAATAGAGAAAGTAGCTCCAGTAGCAGGAGAGAATGAGCTTACTACTCCTTCAAATTCTTTATCAGGGAAGGCATCAATCTCAATTTTCACTTTCTGCCCTTCTACCATTTTATCTACCTGCGTTTCCTTAAAGTTAGCTACCACCCATTTCTGGTCATCTTTAACCAAAGCAAACAACTGTGCCCCAGCCTGCAGATACTGACCTGCCTGTGTAGGTACTTTTCCTACGTATCCATCTTCAGGAGCAAGGATTACAGTATAGGATAGATTCAATTTTGCATTTTCTACATCTACTTCTCTTTGTTTAGCAACAGATCCTGCCACACTGATTTGTTGTGAGCTTGCAGCCGTCTGAGAAGAAGCGATGTGAGTTTGCTGAGCAATTTGGTTTCTCTGATCCACTAAAACCTGCAACTGTCTGTCTGCAGATTGTTTTGCAGCCAAAGCCTGCTCATATTGTTGTTCTGTAATAGAATGGTCTTTTACAAGATTAGCATATCTTTTCAAATCCTGAGAAGTTTTCCAGACATTTACTTTTGCTGCTTCTATCTGAGCATTAGCAGTAACTACCGCTGCTTCAGAAGAACCGATATTTTTTGAAGTCGCTGTGGTAGTAGCTTCTGCATTGGAGATATTACTTTTAGCTGTAGATAATGCTGCCTGAGCCTGATCAAGAGCCATTTTCTGATCTCTGTTATCCAAAATCACCAAGGTATCTCCTTTCTTCACAAACTGGTTGTCTTTTACTTTCACCTGAGCTACATAGCCGGAGATTTTAGAAATTACCGGTGCCATATTGGAAGCAATCTGAGCATCATCAGTCTCTTCGTGATACTGTCCATAAGTAAAGGCTCTGTAACCGTAGATTCCTCCTCCGATTACTACTGCCGCTAAAATGATAGGAAAAACTAAACTTTTTTTCTTTTTAGGTTCAGCTGCCTGTGTATTATTATTTTCCATTTTGGTTTCGATCTGATTATTTAATTGTTAAAGTTCCTGTTGTCTGTAATAGTTTTCTGTATGCAAGTGCAGCATCTGCCTTGGCATTGATCACGCCAACATTGGCAGCAATCTGAGCTGCGTCTGCATCCAGCAATTCAGTCATGGTTGCCAACCCGTTGTCGTATTTATTTTTGGTAATTCTGTAATTTTCATTAGCCTGCTCCGCAGATTTTTCAAAAACAGCAATTCTCTTTTTTGAATAATCTGTGTTTTGATATTCTCTGTTGACATCAAGCTTGATGTTATCATTCAGTAATTCATCAGTTGCCGCAAGCTGCTTTTCTCTCGCCTGCGATTGTCTCAATGAAGAATTTTCTTTCCAAAGATTAGACAGGTTATAAGAAACCCCGATTCCTACATTGATGGCATTGTATACGGTAAGAAACTTAGGGATATCAGCTGCTACATAACCTCCTGTAAATGCGATGGAAGGAAGATTTTCTGCTTTTGCTGCCTTCGAACCTAATTCCGCTGCTTTTCTCTGCTGTGCCAGAGCCTGTAAATCCTTACGGTTTTCTCTGGCTTCGGTAACATAATAATCAACAGGTTTTACGTCTGATCCTTCTTCAATATAATTTTCATCTACTGTAAGTTCTGTAGTTTCAGGAAGCCCCAATAAAAGATCCATATTGATGTTGGCAATATTATAGTTATTCTTAGCTTCCAATAGTTGAAGTTCAATATTTGAAGTCTGAAGGTTCGCCTTTAATCTATCATTTCTTGCGATCAAACCATTATTTTCCATTTTAAGGAAGGTTTCATCTCTTTTTTGAGAAGCGGCAAGATTTTCTTCAAAAACTTTGATAGACTGGTTAGCTTTAAACAAATTGTTATAAGCCTGGGCAACGTTGTAAGCAATAGCAATTTTATCATTCTCAGTGCTTAGTTTAGACGCCTCTACAAGATATTTAGCGGACTGAATCCCATATTTGATTCTTCCGCCGCTGTAAATAGGAACGCTAAGGTTAGCAGAACCGTAAACTACCTGATGTATTTCAGGCCCGCCAGCTCCGCCTGCAACACCAGGAAGTTTTATATCAACATTGGGTTTTATCGGAAGGTACATATAGCTACCTGACACTTTTAATTCCGGTAGCTGTCTGTTTTTAGCCTCCAAAAGATCAGCTGTAGCCTCTTCGATCTTGGCTGCATCGATCTTGAGATTCTTGCTGTTCTGGATTCCCAGCTGCACGGCCTCGTCAAGAGTAAGTGTTCTTTTCTCCTGAGCATTTGCATTTGCTATTCCTACGAATAGTGATAATGCAATCACTGAGTTATTTATTCTCTTCATAACCTAAAAGGTCTTTTAGTAAATATTTAATATGTTTATTAAGTTCTGTGTAGTATCTTTCGTCAAAAGCTTCTTCATCTTCTGTTTCATTCAGGAACTCTTTATACATTTCTTTCGCATTAAATGCATAAAACAAAGTTCCGCTTACGGTAGAATGAAGGAGATAAATAGGTGGATTTTTGGTGAAAATTCCATTTTTAAGACCACTTTCCAATATTTGTGAATACATGGAAAGGAATCCCATTTTGGTTTGCTTCAAAAATTCTACAATCTGAGGATTTTTAGTATGCAGCTGCTCTCTCTGCATAATCCTGTAGAAGCACTTTTGAGTCTGGATCTTGTGAGAAAACTGATCGATTACTCTTTCAATCTTCTGCCATTCGTTGATGTCTGTTCTTCCCAAAAGATCTTTAGAAAAAAACTGACCTTCATTCATTCTGTATTCTACTAATTTCTCATAAAGTTTTTCTTTAGAGCCAAAATAATACGAGATCATAGAAATATTAACATTCGCATCCTTTGCAATTTCTCTGGTGGAAGTTCCTTCGAATCCCTTTTCTGCAAAGAGCTTCTCAGCTGCGAATAATATATTTTCTTCTTTTGAAATCATGTTAGTGTTCATTTTTCAGGGCGCAAATGTACACAAGTTTTAACACAAATCAAACGATTGATTGATTTTTTAATATAGATTTAATTTATTGCAAAGAAAAGACGTTTTCTATAATATATGCTGAATACGCAACAGAGGCAGTTTTTAATGGAAAACAATAAAAAGAGAGCTCATTTTTAATTCATATATGGGAAATATTTCAATGATAATTTTAATTATTTCCAGCCTATATTCAATTAAAGTATACATAAAAAAGGCAGGAAAGTAAAGCTAAAATGATAATCTCCAGAATAAAATAAAAACTCCGGCGTTAACCAGAGTTTTTATTTATGTACTTTTATGAATATATCTTGATAGTTTAATTCCCAGATCGGTCCAGACAATTTTGGGGTTTCCGTTTCTGGTAAGGTGAAGATCGGCTGTACTAATTTCCTCCAAAATACTCTCAATATTAGCCCCACTGATAAATTTTGAAAAGCCGGCCCAATTGAAACCGTTCGCATTGATCTTTTTGTAGACCAGATTTTCAGATTGATAGTTCTGAAGCAATGCCAGTCTGAAAATCTCAGAACAGTAATTAAGAAAATTTTTCTGTTTTTCCCTGTTCCATCCTGCAATTTCTCTTGCCCAGACAATAATGCTTCTGAGATATTCCGGTTTCTTCTTTACCATAAATGCATCTCTCACCCATTGTACAAAAAGCTTTTCAAACTCGTTGCTTTTATCTCCGGAATTCAACAATTTTATAGCCTCATTGAGATCTCCCTGAGCTTCATGAACAATCTCTCTCACTTTTTCTTCTGAAACAGAGAAATTCTTTTTAAGATAACTTTCTATATCTTCATCATTAATTCTCGGAATTTCTACAATCTGTGTTCTGGAAAGAATAGTTGGAAGAATATCGTTTGTACTTTCAGCTGTAAGAAGAATGACCGTTTTTGCTGGTGGTTCTTCCAAAAATTTCAAAAACTTATTAGAAGCGGCGACATTCATTTTATCTGCTCTCCACACGATAAGAATTTTGGTTCCTCCTTCATAACTTTTTAAAGAGAACTTCTGATTCTGGTCATCCACTTCATCCGCAGAAATAAATAACTGTTTATTTTCTGATTCTAAAAAAGCGGTCCAGTCATCATAACTTGCATAGGGTGAAGCCAAGATCATTTCTCTGAATTCATCAAATTTATTCTTGCTTAATGAGTTTTTATTGTCTGTAAAAACCGGAAAGCTGAAATGCAGATCCAGATGATTGAGATGCTCAACCTTCGCAGCAGCATGTTCGTTTTCCTGACTGAAAATTTCCCTTGCATAGGCCAGTACCATGGGCAGTGTTCCGTATCCCTCTTTTCCTACAAAAAGTTGGGCATGGCTCACTCTGTTTTCAGCAATGCTTTCTCTAAGAAGTTTTTTCAGATTCGTCTGTCCGGCGATGTTCTCCCAATTCATGTTTCAAAGATAAAAAATCTTATTTCATTTCATAAAATTAAGTCAGCTTAAAATGGATAAAAATGCAGATCCTACCTTTTGAGTTTCTTTAAATCTATAAAAATGAAGGATGCAGTCAAACCATTAAGAAGGATTGAAGAAATAAAGAATTATTAAGATGAATTATTCTGATTTTAAACTTAAGCGAAGCTTATCTTAATATCTTCATACAATCTCAATAACTCAAAATAAAGTTTATAAAGAAATACATTATAGGTAATATCAATAACAGGATTAGAGTAAAATATAAAATTAAATTTTACGCAATTTAATTTTAAGCAATACATTTGTTCAGTGAAATTATTCGTAAATTTATTACCATTTCACACCAATTTCAAATATTAAAATTGTAAACCAATGGATACTAACCTGGAACAAAAAATCAAAGGCATATTTCAGCAGCAGAAAGCCTTTTTCAAAACCAATCAGACAAAAAATATTGAATTCAGAAAAGCACAACTAAAAAAATTCCGGGATGTTTTTCTTCAGCATACCGATGCACTTTGTGAGGCTTTGAATACAGATTTGGGAAAAAGCAGAAAAGAAGCGGAATATGTGGAGATTCAAATAGTGATCAGCGAACTTGATTATTTGCTTGAAAATATTGATGAATGGGCAAAACCTACTTCCGTCCCCTCAAAACCACATCCTTCAGGCGCTGAAGTTGAGAGCAAAATAACCTATCAGCCTTATGGGGTTAACTATATTATCGGACCTTTCAACTATCCAGTTCAATTGACGTTCAGTCCGCTTATCGGAGCTTTGATCTCCGGAAATACAGCAATCATAAAACCATCCGAAAATACACCACATGTCGCGCAGGTGCTTGAAGATATTGTGAAAGCATCTTTTGATGAATCTTATGTAGCCGTTATTCAGGGAGCTATTGAGGAAAATACTCTTTTACTCAGCTTACCTTTTGATTATATTTTCTTTACAGGAAGCCCGAATGTCGGGAAAATTGTGATGAAAGCCGCTGCAGAACAATTAATTCCGGTTACCTTGGAACTTGGAGGAAAATCTCCTACCATCGTTCACAAAGATGCTGATCTTGATAAAGCTGTAGCCAGAATATCTTACGGAAAATGGATTAATTGCGGACAAACCTGTGTGGCTCCTGACTATATTTATATCCATAAATCTGTAAAAGATGCATTTATTGAAAAATTTAAAGCTCATTTAAATGCTGCTTATGAAGGGAATTCTTTGGGAAAAATCGGGAAGATTGTAAGCCAGAACCAAATTAAACATCTTGCAGGTTACCTTGAAGCAACGCCGGAAAAAGTAATTTATGGAGGACATTATGATCTTGAGACCCGTCACTTTGAAGCCACTTTAATGGATAATGTGAACTGGGATGATAAGGTGATGCAGCAAGAGATTTTCGGCCCTATTCTTCCTATTATGATCTATAATGATATTGAGGAAGCGTTGGAGGAAATCAATAGCCGCCCTAAACCATTGGCATTATATGTTTTCACAGAGGATCAGGAATTTGCCGATTATGTTTTAGACCACACCACAAGTGGAGATGCTGAGATTAACAGCGCTATTATCCACGTGGGGTCACATTACTTACCTTTTGGAGGTGTAGGAACTTCGGGAATGGGAAAATATCACGGAAAATTCAGTTTTGAATGTTTCAGCCACAGCCGTTCTGTTCTCCAGGTAAAATAATAGTATAAATGCTTATTCATATAAACCGGGACTGTTCATCATAGAACAGTCTTTTTTTACAAAACAGAATTGATATTTTTATGGCGGAAAAATTGCATTTTTCTTTTAAAGACAAGCCCTTAACAAACTTTAACCACATATAATTTTTACAATTCATTAATATTTAAGATATTTGCGCATTGTTTTAAAAATAAAGAATGAAAAAAATCTTTGTAGTATCATTCATATCAGTTGGATATTTTCTGAATGCGCAGAGTCTAAGCAACTCTCCTTATGCAACTTATGGAATTGGAGATGTGAAATATGATAATACGATCGAAACTACTTCTATGGGAGGTATATCTACTGCTTTTATTAGTGATTTTACCAGTAGTTTCAATTTTGCCAACCCGGCAAACAACGCCAATTTTGAACTTACGAGTATCAGACTGGAAGCTACCAACGAAAACAATTATTTCAAATCGAACTATAACGATATGAAATCTACAAAGCATTCTACGTATCTTTCCAATATTTCGATTGCATTTCCATTATCTTCAAAAGTGAAAATGGGGATCTCTTATCAGCCATACAGTTCTAAAAGCTACGACATCGTAACAGAACAGCTTGCCAGTGATAACACGACTCCTCTTTACAGAAATAATTTCAAAGGAAGTGGAACTTTGAACACAGCACAGCTTGCAGTTTCTTATAAAATCAATCAGGAATTATCAGTAGGAGCAAAAGCAAACCTTTATTTTGGAGATCTTAATGACCTAAATGAATTCCGAGCTTACAACAGCAACCTTGGTACGTATGCAGGTGAATACGTTAATGGATATGAGACTAAAAACAGAATCAGAAACTTTAATTTTACACTGGGAACAAGTTACCAGACTTTAAATACACGTACTGATAAAAAGTTCACGGTAGGAGCTACCGCTACTTTTGGTAATACAAGTAATATGACTACTCAATACACCAATAGTACGTACAGATATTCTGATGCTCAGGAAACGACTAAAGTTAGCGGATCAGAAACAATCATCGAACAAAAAGAAACGAAGTCTAAAAATCTTCTTCCATTACAGGCATCCTTAGGGGTTGGATACGGAAGTGAGAACCATTGGTTTGTATCAGGACAGGTAGATTATAAAAAAGGAGAAGATATCTCTTACTTTGGTAAAGATTTCAGTTTCCAGGATACGTACAGAATTTCTGCAGGGGGATGGTACCTTCCCAATTATAACAACTTCAGAAGCTACTTCTCAAGAGTAATCTACAGATATGGAGCATTTTATGAAAGAGGAAATCTGAATCTGGAAGGGAACAGTATTAACAAATTCGGTATTTCTGCCGGAGTAATGTTACCATTCAAAAACAGTAGTATCACCAGAATGAGTGGTCTTGAAATCGGATTAGAAGTTGGTAAGAGAGGAACTCTTAAGAACAACCTGATCAACCAGAATTTCATCAACCTGAGAATCGGCTTTAATTTTGCTGATAAGTGGTTCAGAAAGACTCTTTATAACTAAAATGAACTTTTCAAAAAAAATATCATATAAAAATATAGCATGCCTTTTTAGTTGTGCTATATTTTTTATATTGACATCCTGTGAGGAAGATCTTACCAAAAGAAATGGCAGTCAAAGCAAAAACTTTCCTTCACAGATCATCAACAACGCTAATATTATACAGCGTGATTCCGGCTTTATTACGTTAAAAGCCAAAGCACCCATCATTGAAAAATACGAACTGATTGACAGTCCATATGTAATAGCCAGAAAAGGAATTGACATTGAGTTTTTTGATAAAAAGAAACCTAAAGTTCCAGGAAGAATTACCGCTAAATATGCCCGTATTTTTGAATACAAAAAATTCTATGAAGCTAAAGGTGATGTAAAGATAAAAACCAATGAAGGACAGAGATTTGCCATGCAGAGTATTTATTGGGACCAGAAAAAAAACAGAATCTATACCAAAGATACGGTTTATGTTACCATGGAAGACGGTTCTACACTGGTAGGTGCCAACGGAATGACCGCCAAGGATGACTTTTCCGAATACACATTCTATAACAACTCCGGAGATTTCAGTTCCAAAAGAATTTCTGAAAATAAAAAATAAATCCAAAAAATAATGAAAGCGCTGGCTATTGGGTTGATGTCCGGGACAAGTCTGGATGGTTTGGATATCTGTCTCGCTGAATTTGAAAAGCAGGACACATGGACCTTTCAAATCCTTAAAGCTGAGACACTCTCCTATTCTGAGGATTGGGAAACTCAACTTAGAAACTCTATTCATCTTTCTTCTGAAGATTTATTGGAACTGCATTCAGGCTATGGTTTTTATCTTGGACAACAGGTTAAAAAGTTTATTCATCAACATAAGCTTGAAAATATTGACCTGATTGCCTCTCATGGCCATACTGTTTTTCATCAGCCTCAAAAAAAATTCACATTACAAATCGGCGACGGCAGAGCTATAAAACTGGAAACCGGACTTCCTGTTATCTATGATTTCAGAAGTCAGGACGTGCTTATGAAAGGAAATGGAGCACCTTTGGTTCCTATAGGTGATGAATTGCTTTTCTCTGCATACAGTGCTTGCCTGAACCTGGGCGGATTCTCCAATATTTCTTTACGTTCGGAAGGAAAAAGAATTGCCTTTGATATCGCCCCGGTAAATATTGTTTTGAACCATCTGGCCCAGCAACTGCATAAAAATTTTGATGAAAACGGAGCATTGGCAGCAAAGGGAAAAATAGATGAAACCCTACTGAATCAACTTAACGCCCTGGATTTCTATCAAACTTCACATCCAAAATCTTTGGGAATAGAATGGTGCCATCAACATATATTTCCACTTCTTGAAAATATTGAAACACTGGATGCACTGGCTACTTTTACGGAACATGCTGCCCAGCAGATTACCAATGTCATCAATCAATATAGTATAAAAGATATTCTTATCACCGGAGGAGGCGCTTACAACACGTTTTTAATTGAAAAAATAAGAGCGAAAACAAAAGCCGAAGTCATCATCCCTGAAAAAGAGATCATCAATTATAAAGAAGCCCTGATTTTTGCCTTTATGGGTGTTTTAAAAATGAATAACGAGATCAATGTGTTGTCTTCTGCGACTGGAAGTACAGCAGATCATTGTTCGGGAGTTATTGCTTAGATATTTTCATACTTGTATGTTACCGATCCTCGCTCCCGCACGAATCCCTTTGTGTGGAACTTATCCTGCTAATTCAGTATTTATTATTTGATGAATTCAGAATAATAAAGAGCTTCTTTTAAAAATATAAGATCATTAAAAACAAAAGTTTTTAGGAATTCAATCTGATGTTTTGATCTATAGTTTTAAACTAAATTACACGAAAGGATTTGTGCGGTAGCAAGGGATTTGACAAGCTTATATTATCAAAATATTCTGTCTCCCAATTTTAGAGGTATTTGGTATCCCTTGGGCTATACTTAATTTGTCAAAAGAACTTATTACATAAACCATTGTTCAACTACAGTGGTTTTTTCCTATCTTTTGTTAAATAAATTATTCAATGAAATATTGTATTCTTATAGCATTAATTTCAGTAACAAGTTGTAAAAAGAGTAATACATATAAAGGAGAAAAGACTCTAACAGATAAAGAAATTGCCATTTCCATAGCTGAAAGGAAATGGAAGCAAGTTTATGGTAAATCAGCAATAAATAAACAAAAACCATTTGTTGCAGAAAAGAAAAATGACAGCATTTGGATTGTACAGGGAAATCTTCCATCACCACCGGGAATAGGTGGAGTTGCTTATGCCGAAGTAAATATAAAATCAAAAAAAGTGGTTAAATATACGCATGGAGAATAAAAGCAGTATTCTTTATCACTTTAGGAATATCACAATAAGGTCAGATGATAAGAATTTATGTACTGAAGGGCTTTATTTGATTATCGGGAAAGAATTGAAGTTACAGACAGACAATCAAAAAACTGAAGATTACTTAGAAGTACTCAAATATCTTATTAACTACTGTGTAGATACTAATCTTGTGATTATGGACAGTCAAAATATTGGCTATTATTCATGGCTTTTACAATTCAGGCTGGATGAAGATAACTGCTATGATCTATATGAAGCAAACGCTGATGGTAGCGGTTTTAATAAAGGTTGTGACACGGCAATTTCAGTTGTTAGACAGCAAAGTGAAATGTGTTTACAATATGATCTTATTCCTCTATTTCCAAACTTCAATCAGTCAGTGGTTATATCAGATGGTGTTTATGAAGGAAAAGATATTGAAGGAATCAGATATGATTCGCCTCAGGGCGAAAGTGGCTGGTATCTTATCACAGACGACTATAATGATGATATTAAATCATTGAAGATGGTTCACTTTTATCATGTTGCTTTTGCCCGACCTGATATTTTACAATATCTGGCAATACCTTTCGGATACAGATTTATTATGAAAAACGGAAATGTTTAAATATGTAGAGATGAGGAAGAGTAATGCTCAAGCATGTTTCAAAAGGTTATTTTCCATTATTAAATGACATTGACAAAGAAAATTATAAATAAATAATTGACTAATCCTTTTAATTAATACTCAAGATTAGTGATTAATAACGGTGTTCTTATTGGGAACCCTTCGACAGGCTCAGGGTGACAAGTCAAATACCAGCCGAAATTTTTAAGCGTTGTCAGGCTGAGCCTGTCGAAGCCGTTATTGCTGAAAGAGATAGGATAATAATTACAAAAACAGGTATTTATTGATTGCCTGTCTTATTTTCGCCAACTTTCCTGTAAAAATAAAAAAACCTTCAGAAATGAAGGTTTTAATTATTTATAAGCTTCGATTTTATCGGTAAGCGTATTGATAAAGTTCTGTAAAGGTTTTTCTACCATCATTTTGATGAACGGATTGAATTTTCCTTCAAATAACATCTGAACTTCAGTCTGGTTTTCACTGATTGGGTTCAGTGTAGCGGTTAATGAGAAGTCCAGACTTGAACTTGCAGATCTTAAAACAGCTTTCTGATCGTCTACTTCATCAATTTTTAATGCGATTTCAGGCATTCCCTGTAATCCAAATTTAAATCCGTTATCTCTTGTTTCAAATTTCTGAAGACCGTCCGGCATAAAATCTTTATAATTTTCAGGTGATTTCAACAACTCGGTAAGTTCTTTAGATGATTTATTGACAATAATCTTTCGTCCTTCTAAATTCATTTTTTATTTTTGTATTAAATTCTTAACTATTACAAATGTATAAAGTTTTTGTCAACGAAAAAAAATTATTACTATCTAAGCATCCTGAAGAGCTTGAAAAAAAGCTTGGGTATGAAAATTATACCACTTTAGAAATCGCTTTGGATCTTCTGGAGAATACTTCTGTGCAGGAACTGAATGTGTATGGAGAGAATTTGGAAGAAATCTGGCAGGAGTTTCAGAAGCTTTTCAGAATTATAGAAGCTGCAGGAGGGCTTGTTAATAATCCTGAAGGTAAAATTCTTTTTATCAAAAGACTCGGCAAATGGGACCTTCCTAAGGGTAAGATGGAAAAAGGAGAATCCAGAGAAGAGTCTGCAGTAAGGGAAATAGAAGAAGAAACAGGTTTGAGTGATGTTGAACTTGTACAATTCATCAATACTACTTACCATATCTATGTAGAAAGAAATGGGGAGAAAATCTTAAAATGTACGCATTGGTTTGAAATGAACTTTGACGGCGAAGATACTTCCAAACCGCAAATAGAAGAAGGTATCACCGAAGTTGCCTGGAAAACGACCTCAGAAATTGAAAATGAAGTATTCCCAAGTACTTTTAAAAATATCAAACTGATCGTAAAAGAATTCTGGAATTTGAAGAAATCTTAAAAGCCGGAAGCTGGAAGAATGAAGCCGGAAGTTACTATCCGGCCAATTACCTCTTTAAGTGTTTATTGATCAATGAAATTTTATAAAGCTGAAGAAATAAGAGAACGGTCTTCAATTTCCTTCATGCACTCTCCTCTCCCAGCGCCCAGCTTCCTTACATTAAATAAAGTCGATCACTTTCTCCAGCGCAATTCCTCTGGATCCTTTCAACAATATGTTTTCCGACTGAATTATATTCTGTTTTAAATAGTCTGTTAATTCCGCTGTATTTTCAAAAGCAAGGCCTGAAGCATTCACTGCTTTAAAATGTTTTCCAACAGTAATAATCTCATTGAAATGAAGGTCCTGAGCTAATTTTAAGATGTTCTGATGCTCTTTCTCACTTTCATCACCCAATTCCAGCATATCACCGATAATAATGGTTTTACTGCCTTCAAAACTGATGAAATTATTCAGAGAAGCGGTCATAGAACTTGGATTGGCATTATACGTATCCAGAACCAAAGTCCTCCCCTCTTTTTTCACCACCTGAGATCTCATATTCGTTGGAGTGTAGAGTTCCAACGCATGTTTTATTTTTTCAAAGCTGATTCCAAAGTGAAGTCCTAAACTGGCAGCAGCACAAAGATTGGTAAAATTGTACTCTCCTGTCAGTTTTGAAACCGCTTTTACTCCCTGATAGATCAATCCTACAAAATGCTCTTCTGAAAAAGATTCAAAATGATAATTAGAGGTTTCTGCTCCAAAAGTAATTTTAGGAGAATAGTTTTCAGTTTTCTCTACCTGAATAGGATCGTTTTCATTAACAACAATAGTTCTGTTATTGTTTTTAAGATAATCATAGAGCTCAGACTTTCCTTTGATTACTCCCTCAAAGCCTCCGAATCCTTCCAGATGAGCTTTTCCAAAATTGGTAATATATCCGAAATCAGGTTGTGAAATAGTACACAGAAATTCAATTTCTTTCTGATGATTGGCCCCCATTTCAATTACGGCCATTTCATGTTCCGGTTTAATGGAAAGGATAGTCAGCGGAACTCCGATATGGTTATTCAGATTTCCAGCAGTATACTGAACATTAAATTTTTCAGATAGAACAGCGTGAATCAACTCTTTGGTAGTGGTCTTTCCATTACTTCCCGTAAGTCCTATAAAAGGAATAGCAAGCTTACTTCTATGATAGATTGCCAGCTGTTGTAAAAACTCAAGAGTAGATGGAACATAGAAAATATTTTTATCTCTGTTTTCAAATTCCGGAAGTTCAACAATCACTGCCAAAGCTCTGTCATCAATGGCTTTTTCGGCCAGCGTAGCTGCATTGAAATTCTCACCGGAAAAGGCAAAGAAAATATCATTCTCTGCTATTTTTCTACTGTCAATGGTTACTTTTGCCGCCTGCAAAAATAAAGGATAAAACTGTTCTATATTCATGTGGAAAATATATATCTTTTTTTAAATAGCATGCAATCGCCAAATCTATATAAGCGTTTTAAGCTTTTTAGTCCAAGCGATTTCACGAGTCAAAAATAAAAAAACCTTCCGAGAGTTCGGAAGGTTTTTTATAAGTATTTTTTGATAAATATTATCTTCTAGTTCTACTCTTATCGCTGGCTTTAGCATCCTGTGCAACACGGAATCCTACCCAACCATAAGCTCTGTTTTGATTTTTATATCTTCTTTGTCCCGGATCCAGCCAGTAAGCTGTATCCTGCCAAGAACCACCTTTTACCACTCTGACCTCGTTAGAAATTCCGGAAGTTCTTTCTTTAGTATCTTTCTGTAACTTCACTCTACCCGTTGCATCTACCACAAAGCTTTTCTTAGGAGCATTGTACATATCGAATCCTGCAGCAGAATCAGAAGCTCTGTAATATTCTAAAGAAGACTGTCTGTCACCATCTCTGTAGTTTCTGTAGTCAGCGATAGTTTGTCTTTCAAATTGTCCGGGAAGCCCTCTGTAAACTAATCTTCCGTCAGCTAAAGTATCGTATTTGATAGTACCTTCGTCGATCATTTTGTAAGTACCGTCACCGTTTCTTACAATCGCCTGAGGCATATTTCCTCTATAGTAGTTGAAATCGTTGTAATCTTCATCGATAATAGGTCTGTAAACGTCAGCCGTCCATTCAGAAACGTTTCCGTACATTCCATAGATTCCTAAATCGTTAGATGGATATTGTCTTACGTCAGAAGTCTGAGCAGATCCGTCATTCTTCCATCCAGCGATACCAGAATAGTCCCCTTTACCCATTTTGAAGTTTTCAAGGAACATTCCTCTATTTCTTCCTTTAGTACCTCTTAATCTTTCGATTTCAGGTTTTTTACCAAGATATTGGTTATATTCTCTGTTTTTAGCCATACCAAGAGCAGCATATTCCCATTCTACTTCAGTAGGAAGTCTGAACTTCTGTACCATTGCAGAATTTGGAGCTCTGTTAGCAGCCAGCAATCTCTGGTTGGTTGTTTTCATACCAGTTTTTTGCTGCATTCTTTTCTCATTGATGTATCCTTGCATTTCAGGATCATTCGCTTTGAATTTATCCATGTTGAAAGCAGTACCTCCCTGGTTATTGGATTCGTTGATATACAAATCTTTAGCAATAATACCAGCCTGCATTAAAGCTTTTTCGTTCGCTCTGTCTGACAGCCATTCACAGTATCTGTTTGCCTGAGTCCAGGAAACTCCTACTACCGGATAGTAATCAAATTCCGGAGAACGTAAATACGTTTCGTTATAATCGTTTCTTGCTAATTTGTTGTCCCATAATAAGGTATCCGGTAAAGCACCGTTATAGATCTCCTTAAAACTCGGGTCACTTGGTGGGAATACATACTTCAACCATGTAAGGTATTCGCGGTATTCGTAGTTAGTAATTTCAGTTTCACCGATAAAGAATGAACTTACCTGCATTCTGCGAGGTGTGTTATTCCAATCGTGCATAACATCATCTTTCACTAATCCCATTGTAAAAGTTCCACCTTCTACATATACCATCCCAGGCCAACCCTTCTGCTTCTGTTGCTTTCCTGCAAAAAACCAACCCTGTTTTTCGTTTGGTTTCCAACCTGTTTTGCTGACAAATTTTTTGGTACCGCCACCTTTGCTGGTTCCTGATCCGCCACAGCTGGTTAATGCAAGTGTAGAACTTAATGCTATTAATGAAAACAACTTTAGTTTTTTCATAGTCGATATAAATATTTTCAAAGTACAAAGAAAAAATAAATTATTCAATAAATCAAGTAAACATTTGATTTTTTTGAAAAACGTTAACAAATTAATTTTATTGTATCACAATTTAATTCTAAAATTTTCATTTATTTTGTAATTTAGCAATTTCAATAGTAAACATGAAACGAAAAATTACGATTTTATCTTTAATCGCTTTTGCATCAACACTTTACGCTCAAAGAAACACCATTGAATGGAATGGTTCTAAAATTCAGGATTTTGGTGACACAAAATTAAATCTTCCCAATTTTAAAAATGAAGGTTTTTCTTACAGCCAAAATAATGTTTTTATCGTAAGCAAGCAAAAAATTGGAGAAAAGCAATTAAAAATCTCAGACCTTGTTTGGGAAAACGTTTCTAACCAGGAATTGTTTGAACTGGATAAAGGCAGACTTCCGGATTATGATGTAGCAGATGTTTCCTATTATACTTTAGAGGGTGAAAGCTATGCCAGCATTAGTATTGCTTTATTTAAAAATGTAAAAGGACGCGTTCAGAGATTATCTTCATTTAATGTTTCAGAAGCTTCTTCTTTTATCAATACGACAGGAACTGTTAATAAAATAGGAACCACCGGTAATCCTTTATCAAGTGGAAATTTTTACAAGATAAAAGTAGACAAGTCCGGAATATTCAAAATCACTTCCCAGTTTCTAAAAGACAACGGAATCAATCCGAGTTCTGTAAATCCTAAAAATTTCAGAATTTATGGAAACGGGGGAATCATGCTTCCCGAATACAATCAGGATCCAAGATACGGAGCTTTACAGGAAAATTCCATTCAGGTAGTAGGTGAAGATGATGGAGTATGGAATGATAATGACTATGCGCTTTTCTATGCGCAGGGACCTGATGGGTATAACCTCTATGACACGGGCAATGGAAATGGTTTTAAAAGACACGATACCCGATTCAGTGAAAGAAGTAATAATGTCAAAAATATTTATGAAGATTTCTCCTATTATTATATCAACTTTGATAAAGGCGCGGGAAAAAGGGTTGCGACCGTAGACGGAAACCTTCCAGCCCAGCTGATCACAAGATATGACAGTTACCAGGTCATTAACAAGGATCAGAAAAATCTTTTAAAAGTAGGAAGAACATGGGTAGAGGATACTCCTTTTTCCAATGAAAAGACCATAACATTGACTACTAATTCACCCATACAGGCGAATGATGTAGTACGATACAGGACTCAGGTGGTGGCGTATAACTCCCAACAGAATACGGTTGATTTTAAAATCAACAATTTACATCCTCATCCGCTGCAAACTATTCCTACAGATACGCCAACCTATCAGTATACTTTCTATCCTGTAACGTATACCGGTACATTGACTAATCTTACCGGAAACCAGTTTACACTGGTTTATAATCCTGATATTTCCAAAAACCCAAATGGAACATTCTATTTTGATTATCTGGAAGTTCAGTATAAGGAAAACCTTACATTCAATGGTTCACAAATGAACTTCAGGGATTATTCAATTGTAAGTGGAAGCAATACAGACTACGGTTTCAGCATTACTAATGCAGCTAATATAGAACAGGTATGGGATGTAACGGATATTACCAACGCTAACAGAAGAGTGAATAAAGCAGGAGGCGGTTCTTTCAACTTTGCCTACACTGCTGCTGATCAGAATTTCAATAATGAATTTGTAGCTTTCCGTGCGGATGCTGCTTACACTCCACAGTTTGTAGGAAGAATTTCCAATCAGAATCTATCTGCAATACAAAATGTAGATTATCTTATCCTTACCGTACCCGAAATGATGGGGCAGGCACAGAGAATTGCCAGCTACCATCAAACCAAGAATAACTATAAGGTAGAAATTGTTGATATCAATAAAATCTACGAGGAATATGGCAGCGGAAGTAAAGACCTTACCGCGATAAGAGATTTCGTAAGCAAACTCAACACTCCTCTGGGGAGACTTCAATATGTATTTATTCTTGGGGATGCTTCATATGATTATAAAAACAGGGTTCCGAATAATTCAAACGTTGTTGCCAGCTACCAGAGTGAACAATCTTCAGATTACGTATCATCATTTGTGACGGATGATTATATCGTAATGACCAAGCCACAAACCACATTATTAATTGAAAACAATTTGCCGGATGTGCCTGTAGGTAGAATTCCAGCAGCCAATGTAAGTGAAGCAGGGGATATGATCAATAAGACACTGGCTTATAACAATTCCCTTCAAGGGCAGTCATCTCCTTTCGGAGACTGGCGTATGCGACTTGACTTTGTAGTGGATGATAATGAGGAAGGAGGAGGTCCTTTTCACAATGTAATGAACAATTCACTGGTGAATATTTTTGAACAGCCAGGCCAGCTGGATCTTAAAGAATATAATGTTAAAAAATTATACATGGATGCCTTTACCGCTCAGAGTACATCCGGAGGGCGAAGATATCCGCAGGTAAATCAGGCCATTTCCAACGCTATAGGAAACAGTTTGTACCTGTTTTATTTCGGACACGGAGGTATCAATGGTTGGGCACAGGAAAGAGTGCTGACCAGCACAGAAGTTCAAAATGCCAACAATTTTTCCAATGTATACAGCAGATTCCCTTTTGTATCTACCATCACTTGTGAATTCACATTATGGGATGAACCTTCCACCAACTCTGTAGGGGAACAGTTTATTAAAATGAAGCAGGGAGGCGTTTCTACCATGATTACTTCCAGCCGTGCTATTGGGGTAGATTATGGACGTGATTTTACCAATACATTCACTCAGAATATTTTTAAATTAACCAATGACGATTTTAATTCATTAGGGAACGCTCACTTAATTGCTAAAAAGCAAAAAGGGCCAAACAGCAACCATTTAAAAGTAAACTTCCTGGGTGATCCGGCTATGAAATTAAGCAGACCTCAAAGACTTTTGGTTATTGATAATATTGAAACTCCGGTTCCAGGATTGATCAGAGGTTTGGATTTTGTGAAAATTAAAGGACACATCAATAATCCGAACGGAACACTGAACAATACCTTCAACGGAAAAGTCAGCATCAATATTTTTGATAAGAGATTAAACAAAAAAACACTCAATAACAGTGGAATTTTAACTCCGGTTTTAGAATATACTGAAGAAGGAAGTGCGATTGTAAAATCTGCCGGAACTGCAGTAAACGGAGTATTCACTGCCGAATTCTATGTTCCTAAAGATATTAACTATGCTGTAGGACAAGGAAGAATACTAGCTTATGCTGACAACAAAGCAACAGATGTTTTCAACAACCAGGCTGTACAGGTAGGTGATATCAATCCTAATGGAATCAATGATAATCAACCCCCAAAAGTAAAGTTGTATATGAACAATACCAACTTTGCAGATGGTGGAATCACCAATCAGAATCCTATGCTTCTTGCCTGTCTTACCGACGATACAGGAATCAACTCAACAGGATCCGGTGTGGGACATGATATAACAGTATATCTTGACGGACAGATTATCAATACTGTTGTTTTGAATGATTTTTATGCTCCGGGAGAAGGAAACGGATGCTTAAACCCAAGTCTTGCTGAATATCAGAAAGGAAATGTAACTTACCCCTTCAGAAATCTGGCAATAGGACAACATCAATTAACATTTAAAGTTTGGGATATAAACAATAATTCTACAACTGCTACGTTAAATTTTGAAGTTAAAGATGAGTCCGATCAACACCTGACAATCAACCGTCCGTTGAACTGGCCAAATCCATTTACCAATAAAACGTATATTCAGTTTGAACACAACTGTGATGATATTCTGGATGTGAACGTGCAAATTTATACAATAACCGGAAGATTGGTAAGAACTTTATCGCAGCCAGTGGTTGCAGAACCGTTCCTACAGGGCTTTAGAACCCCTCGCCAGGCCATAGAATGGGACGGAAGAGATGATTTTGGAGCTACAGTAGCAAAAGGTACGTATATTTTTAAGATATTTGCAAAAAGTCAAAATCAAGAAAAATGCAAAGGAAGTGCTACAGCTGTAGAAAAAATGGTACTTTTGAAATAATTAAACAGAACAATAGATAATAATATTAATAAAAAACTGATAATATATAAAAGACAACATATGAATTTAACTACTAAACTGCTATTAGGATTTGGTTTGAGTGCTGGTTTTTTAGGCTATTCGCAAGATTTAGGTAAAGTAAACCCAGTTCTTACCGGAGCTCCTTTCTTAAGAATTGCACCTGATGCAAGATCGGGAGGTATGGGAGATCAGGGGGTGGTAACCTCTCCGGATGCATTTTCACAATTCTGGAATGCGGCTAAATACCCTTTCAGCAGGACAAGTTCTTCCGTAGGTCTTAACTATACGCCTTACATGGGAAAACTTACCAATGATGTATTCTTATTATATGCTTCGTTCCATAAGTTTTTAGGACAGGAAGAAAGATCTACAATCTCCGCGAGTATCTATTATTTCAATATGGGACAGGTAGACCTGACTCAATTGGTGGGTACAGAAATTGCTTCTATGGGTACATCAAAACCAAACGAATTCTCCATTGACGTTGCCTACGCTTTGAAACTTTCTGATTCATTCTCCGGAGCTGTTACCGGTAGATTTATCCGTTCAGACTTAGCCGGAGGATTCAACACAGATACAACACTTAAGGCTGCGAACAGTTTTGCAGTAGACGTTTCAGGATACTATACCTCTCCAAGATTCTCCAGTATTGGCGGATATGATGGTAAAATCAATGCAGGTTTAGCTATTCAGAACTTAGGTCCGAAACTGGATTATACAGGAAATGAAGAATCAAGATCTTATCTGCCTACTATGGCAAGATTAGGGGTTGGATACGATATGTACCTGGATGATATGAACAGAGTTGGAATCTCTGTGGAAGGTTCAAAACTATTAGTTCCTGGATCTGAGTATGCCGGAATAGACCCGAATACAAGACAGCCTATCTACCAGATCCCGAATGTAGGACCAATGGCTGGTATCGGAAAATCTTTCAAAAATAAAAACAGTATCATGTATAGTGGTGCTTTGGAATATTCTTATGACAATGCATTTTCTGTTAGAGGAGGTTACTTCCATGAAAGTGAAGAGCAGGGAGCAAGACAGTTTGCAACTGCAGGGGTTGGGTTAAGATACCGTTCTTTCGGACTTGATCTTTCTTACCTGATCAATATGTCTAAGATCAACAGTGCTTTGGATAACACGCTTCGTTTCGGTCTAACCTGGAACATCGGAGAAGAAACATCCAACAACGATCGTTAATAAAAGCAACAGCTCTATAAAAAAAGCCTCATACATTTTTGTATGGAGGCTTTTTTTATGTCAATCGTCAATGGTGAATTCGCTTCGCTTGTCAATTTTTTTACATCAAGCATTCACCATTCACTTTGGATTCGTGAATAGTCAATCGTCAATCCGCTCCGCTTGTCATTTTTTTTATGCTGCAAGCATTCACCATTCACTTTGCAAAGCAAAGATTCACTTTTGACCTTTAAATAATGTAATCGTATAGTCAAGAAGTTTTCCATCACCGTAGTCGCCATGGCCGGGAACTACAATTTTCACATCCGGATATTCTTTTTTTACTTTTTCAACGGTATTGGACCAGGCAGAAACATTGGCATCACCCAAATATCCTTTACCTGCCTCCAGCTCTTTTAATAAACAGCCTCCAAATAAAATATTCTCGTTTGGAAAATATCCCACAGCATTATCTTTTGTATGCCCTTCACCAAAAAATTTTGCAATGACATCTTTATTCCCGACTTTTAAAATAACAGAATCAGTAAAACTGTTTTCAGGAATAACAAAATTATTTTCTCTGGCCAGCTCAATTGTTTTCACATAGGAATAGGATGGAATATTCTTTTTATGGAAAGCCATTAATCCTCCCAAGCTATCATCATGAAAATGGGTTGGAACAATGGCCTTAATTTTCGAATCAAGATTTTCATTAATCCATTGTATCAGCTCTTCTGAACTTTTATCATTGGTAGGTGTATCAAAAACAACGGTTTCGTGATAATCTTTTACAATCAATCCATTACAGGGTACATTCCCGAAATCATTGGTCTGTTTAAAGGAGGTATGAATAAAACAATTCTCTGAAATCTGAGTAATGATCAGGGTTTTTGATTCATATATTTTCTTTGCTTTAAAACTGTTTTTGCTCTGTGTACTACAGCTTAACATAATCAAAGAAAACAAAATGACCAATATATTTTTACTGATGAAATTCATAAAATGATAATTTACGCTTGAGATAAGCTAAGATAGGAATTCGTGGAACAGGATTTGTTAGCTGTTGTGTTAAAAAATGACGAATTGTAAGTGGCGAATCATCCATATGTTTCATCTGTCAATTTATTTTAAATAATACTACATCTTAATTAAAAAAAATATAATATTTAAGTTAATAAAAGTCTCTTATTTATGGCGATTTTCTTAAATTCAATAGCTATTTTTGTAATATGAACTATTCGGCGGAACTAAAAAAATTTGTAACCAGTCAATATGTATATTCTGCGATCAGAATTACATTAGCTACTGTTCTGCCTTGTTTAGTCCTCGCCCACTTCGGGATTTTGAAAGAATACTTCCTTTTCCCTCTCGGAACCAGCTTTGTAGCTCTTACCGACCAGCCCGGTCCTTTTATCCGAAGAAGAAATGCCCTTACTTTTGCGATCTGCTGTTTTGTCTTTGTAGCACTTATTGCCAGTCTTGTGATGAATATTAAAGTACTGGTCATTCTGGAAGTCATTGTTTTCGGGATGTTTTTCTCCCTGATTGGCGTTTATGGCCAGAGATTGGCTGCAGTAGGCTCATTATCTTTGGTAGTACTGGCCATCTTTATTGACGGGCATCTTACAGGAAGCAATATCTTTAAAAGTCTGCTGATATTTGCTTCAGGCTGTATCTGGTTTCTGTTGATATTCCTTATTGTAACTACCATTCGTCCTTATAAACTGGCAAGCCAGATGATTGGCGAAAATTATCTTCAGCTGGCAGAGTTTTTAAAGATCAAAGCCAATTATTATCAGAAAAATCCGGATTTTAATAAACTGACCACTCAGGTTATTGCCAAGCAGATTGAAATAAAAAACCTTCAGGAAGATACCAGAGAAACCGTTTTCAAAACAAGAACTATCGTCAATGAATCTACGACCACCAGCCGTCTATTAATGCTGATGTTCCTGAACTCGATGGACCTTCATGAAAAACTGATGACCTCTGAAAGTGACTATCAGAAACTGCAACAGAGTTTTGAAGAAAGTATGATCCTGGTGAATATCCATGATTATCTTAATCTTCTGGCTGAGGAGATCACCAATATCGGAATTGCTCTTCAAAGTGGTACCAGAGCAAAGCCAATGTTTAACCTGGAACAGGAATTAAAAAGCTTAAATTATAATTATTTCGAACTCAGAAATAAGCAGCTTTCGCCGGACAATCTGGAAAATTTCATGATCCTGCGCCAGATCCTGATGCGTATCTATGAGATAACGAAAGAAATTAATGAGATCTATAAAGTATTTTCACAGGATATCAAACTGGCGAAAAGTTTATCTACAGGGCTAGACCTTAAAAAATTCATGCCTAATGAACCTAAACTTAATGCCAAGGTTCTAAGAAATAATATTTCCTTATCATCTTCCCATTTCCGCCATGCTATTAGAATTACAACAGCTCTGCTATTGGGATACGTTTTCTCTATGTTCGATTTTCTGGGACTGGGACACACGTATTGGATATTAATTACCATTACAGCGATCTTAAAACCCGCTTATTCCATCACTAAACAGAGAAACCTTCTCCGTCTCTATGGAACCATTGCCGGAGCAAGTATTGCTTATGCCATTCTGTATTTTGTACATATTAACGGCGTTTTATTTGCTATTCTGCTCATTAGTATGATCATGTGTTTCAGCTTTTTGAAAGGACGGTATTTCTGGGCGGTATTATTCATGACGATTTATGTTTTCCTTAGCTTTAATTTTTTAAATCCGGGGAAGGTTAATATTATTTTTAAAGACAGAATCCTGGATACTGCTATTGCGGGAATCATTGCTTTTGCAGTGTCTTATATCGTATTGCCTGTTTGGGAACACACCCAAAATCTGGATCTGATGAAAAAGTCTGCCGCAGACAACCTTATTTATTTCCAGAGTGTGATTTCTAAATTCTTAGAGGGAAAGTTTGATCTTGAAGATTATAAGGTAAAGCGAAAAAATGCCATTATTTCACTGGCCAATCTTTCTGATAATTTCCAGAGAATGATTTCCGATCCTAAAAATCAACAGAAAAAGCTGGAAGTTGTACACCAGTTTGTAGCTACATCACATTTGATTACGGCCTATACCGCTTCTCTGTCTCAATATTCCAAAAGTAATGAGCAATATCCTGAAATAGATGCTGAAAGCTGGAGCAGAAAGATTGAGGCAGAAATGCAGCAGACCTCTACCCTTCTCAGCGGAAATGATATCAACGAAACGTTGAAAATGGAAAGCCGCCTTGAGCCGGAAGATTCTTCCATTGAAGATATGCTCCTGAAAAGAAAAACAGAGATTGAAGAAAATGAAATTGTGGACCGAAGAGATCCTGATAAAATTTCACATTTAACCGAGCTTAAAAATATCCACGATATTCTGGAGCTGATCTATGATGTCGCAAAGGAACAGAGAAAAGTGATCGAAAAATATAAAAATGAAACTGAGCCTACTCCTCCACAATCGTAAAGCAGTAGTCATCAAAAAACTCTACCCTCGCTTTGAACTCATCTGAAAACTCATCATCATATACCCGGCAGCTTATTTTATGAAGATGCTTCAGCTCAAAAGGCTTTACTTCATAATTCTTTTTTAAAGACCAGTATTTTGAATGATGGATTTTGTACATACTTTCCTTCACACTCCATATAATGGTATAGAAAGTATCCGCTTTGTCTTCCGGAATAAATCCACGTTCATTTTCATAGGTGAATTTATCAATCACCCTTAAAATTTTAGGATTGAACTTCTCTACGTCAATTCCTATTTTATTTTTAGAAATAGCAATGGCTGCAAAGGGAAAAGAATGCGTAATGGAAATTTCCGCATCATTGGGAGAAAGAAAAGGTTCTCTTTCTTTATATAAAATTTTAGAATTAGGCTTTAATCCTTTCAGGAGCTTGCGAACCATCAGGACTTCCAGCAATTTTTTAGGATGATAATCTTTTACCTTCTCAGCATTTTCAGGCTCCAGAAGTTGGTTGATATCAAGTTCTTCACTTTCATCGTACTTCCAAACCAGAATTGTGGCATTATCATCTGAAAAATCTCTGTAGAGGGGCATTCTTTTTTTATTAGGCAAAAATAGTGAAAAGATGCGGAAGTTGAAAGTAATGGAAGATGGATGCCGGATGCTACCATTCGTGATAAAAAAAATTTTCAGACCGAAAAATCTGTTGAGGAAAAAACAAACTCTTTGTTTCCTTAATCTTTATAACTTCCAGCATCATTCTTCCAGCTTCCAGCTAATTATTTAGACTGATGATTCGCATCATTTCTATGCTCTATAATTTCCAGATTGGCATCCACAAAATAAGCACTTCCAAATCCGTTGACATAAGATCCTTTTACAGGTTGAAGGGCAATTAAAATAAAATCTCCCATGTCGGAAATTACCTCTACAACTTTGCCGTGAGTTTCTCTAAGTTTCGCAACAACAGCATTCCATACTTCAGAATCTCTTTCAATCTGAGAAGTAGTTGCATCAATAGTAAGGCGTTCGCGGGCATAGATCTGTTTGGTGGCAGATTCATCTTCAATAAACATAATGGATGTCTTTCTTCCGTCTGCAAGGTTTTTAGTATGTTTTGCCATGAAAGATACCAGAATATAGAATGTCTGATCTACCTGTACAAAAGGTGCATAGCTTGAATTAGGATTTCCTTCGGCATCAACAGTAGCAAGAATTACACTTTTTGAAGCATTGATCAGTTCCTGTACTTTGGGAGCAACAGGTTTGATTCTCTTTTCTGTATGGGTTTGATTCATAATATATTTGTTTATCAGCTAAAATTAGTTATTTATATTAAGACTAAATAATATTAAACTATGTTTAATCTCATAAACCTGAACTTGCTCGGTTGTTTTTATATCTTAATTATAAATCGTAATTTTGCCTTTCGTTATCAATTGAATTTTAAAACTATTCATTACATATGAGTACTACAACACAATACGTTCCTTATAAAGTTAAGGATATCTCCCTTGCAGAATGGGGTAGAAAAGAAATTACCCTTGCAGAAGCAGAAATGCCAGGTCTGATGGCTATCCGTGAAGAATACGGACCGTCTCAGCCACTGAAAGGAGCAAGAATCGCAGGATGTCTTCACATGACTATCCAAACGGCTGTGCTTATCGAGACTCTTGTAGCTTTAGGAGCTGAAGTTACATGGTCATCTTGTAATATTTTCTCTACACAGGATCACGCTGCTGCTGCTATTGCTGCTGCTGGAATTCCGGTGTATGCATGGAAAGGATTAAATGAAGAGGAATTTGACTGGTGTATTGAGCAGACTTTATTCTTTGGTGAAGACAGAAAGCCATTAAACATGATTTTGGATGATGGTGGAGATTTAACAAACATGGTTTTTGATAAATATCCTGAGTTCACAAAAGATATCAAAGGTCTTTCTGAAGAAACCACTACCGGTGTTCACAGACTTTACGAAAGAATGAAGAACGGAACTTTAGTAATGCCTGCCATCAACGTAAATGATTCGGTTACTAAATCTAAATTCGACAACAAATACGGATGTAAAGAATCTGCTGTAGATGCAGTAAGAAGAGCTACAGACGTAATGCTTGCTGGAAAAAGAGTGGTAGTTTGCGGATACGGAGACGTAGGTAAAGGTACTGCTGCTTCATTCAGAGGAGCCGGTTCTATCGTTACTGTTACTGAAATTGACCCGATCTGTGCACTTCAGGCTGCTATGGACGGTTACGAAGTAAAAAGATTAGACACTGTGGTAGACAATGCTGATATCATCATCACTACAACAGGTAACTTCAATATCGTAAGAGGAGAACATTTCCTTAAAATGAAAGATAAAGCGATCGTTTGTAACATCGGTCACTTCGATAATGAAATCGATATGGCATGGTTGAACAAAAACTACGGTCAGACTAAATCTGAAGTGAAGCCTCAGGTAGATATCTACACTATTGAAGGAAAAGAGGTAATCATCCTTGCAGAAGGTAGATTGGTTAACTTAGGATGTGCTACAGGCCACCCAAGTTTCGTAATGTCTAACTCTTTCTCAAACCAGACGTTGGCACAGATAGAGCTATGGAATAACTCTGCAGCTTACAAAAACGAAGTATATATGCTTCCTAAGCACCTGGATGAAAAAGTAGCTGCTTTACACCTTAAGAAATTAAGCGTAGAGCTTGAAACTCTTTCTCCTGAGCAGGCTGAGTATATCGGAGTAGACGTAAAAGGGCCATTCAAGCCTGAGTACTACAGATACTAGATCTTAACAAAACATGATATGATCCCACTATTTCTAAGATAGTGGGATTTTTTTATGGAGAGAAATAATCCATTCGTTATTTTTGTCCCCTAAAAAAATAACATGAAAAAATTCTTATTTCTGGGACTCATGAGTTCTGTGGTATTCTTTAACAGCTGCAGCAGTAATGATGATAATGAGGGAAACAATACCTCTTCTAAAGTATTGTTAAGCAAAGTCACAATAGTTTATTATGACAACCCATCGCAGCCGCAGACAAGCATACAAACTCTGGAATACAATAATCAGGGTGAGCTTATCAAAACAACATCAGCTTTAGGAACTTCCAAGTTCGAATATAGTAATGGAAAACCAACTAAAACCACATATTATAAACCAGATGGTACGGTAGACTATTACTCAGCATATAGTTACAATGGAGATCTGCTTACGACGGTTAAAGCCATTTATACTACTAATCCGGATTATAACAGAACCATTACTTATAATTATAATACCAACGGACAGGTAATTTCTTCATCTCTTTGCCAGTCACCAGCCTGTTCCAACCCCATCGTGGATACTTATACTTATGATGGAAACAATATTTCAACAGAAATTTCAGAAGGTGGAGGATCCAGCTACAGCACAAAAATTGTTTACTCATATGATGATAAACAGAACCCATACATCAATATCAACAAATATTTAAAAATTATGATGGGAAGAGCCTACGCTGTAAGTCAAAATAATTATCTGACGGAAAAAATCAGCTATAAAAGTAATGGAGTCTGGACACAAAATCAAACCCGAACTTCCACCATTCAATACAACAGCGCTGGTTATCCTACTGAGGTGATTTCAAAAGAAGCCAACGGAAATCTTTCAGCGAAGTATACTTACGAATATATCACTCAATAATAAGGCTTTAACTCTTCAAAATTTGGAGAGTTTTTTTATCTGATATATTCGTCATCAATTAAGCCTGTTTTTATAAATAATGAATATATTTAATCCTTATTTAATAAAACTTTTAAATACATGAAAAACCAATTATTTATCGGGTTGATGAGCTCATTTTTATTCCTCAACTGCAGTAGCAATAATGACGAAAATAATGAACCCAATCCTTCTGATTCTCAAATATTATTAAGTAAAGTCACTACAGTTTATTATACAAGTCCCTCCGGACCGCACACCAGTATTACAAAATTAGATTATAACAGTCAGAAACAATTACTTAAAATTACATCAGAAACTACAACCTCCGTTCTGGAATATGACGGTGCCGGAAAACCTTCAAAAATTACTTACCATAAAGCAGATGGTACCGTAGCTTATTATAAAACGTTTACTTATAATGGTGATCAGCTTACGATGATTAAGAAAATAGATCCAGATACTCACTATAATACAACAATGACGTATACCAATGGTAAAGTTACTGGAACTTCTACTTGTGAGTCTTCCAGTTGTCCCATTCCGTCTACCATGTCATATACTTATAGTGGTGATAATGTTTCGGAAGAAATTTCGGTTAGTGATGGTATCGGCGGTCCACATACTAATAAAAAAGAATTTTCATATGATAATAAGGTAAATCCCTATTCTTTGATGGGCAAATATTTTAGAATGATTATGGGAGGAGCAGAGTTTTTAAGTCAAAATAATTACACCACAGTAAAAATAAGTGGCAAAGATGGCACTGGAAACTGGAGTCAAATTATGAATTTTACCTATCAGATAGAATATAATAGTAATCAACTGCCAACTCAGGTCATGGTAAAACTGGATAATAATGATTATGCAAAATATACTTACGAATATATCACTCAGTAAAACAAGGCTCTCCATTTTGGAGAGTTTTTTTATGAGCTGATTCCCGCTATCCACTCATACTCCTCGCCCCAACCTACCCCAGCCTCTTACCCACCAACTCTCCCTCTCATGCTCCGGGGTAAACGCTGCTATCGGGGCTAGGAGAAAATGATGAATTATAATTGATAAATGATGAGTGATGAATGATGAATAGATTTATATTATTCAATGGTAACGGGTTATATCCTGAGTTTAGACGAAGGGAGCCTGAAACATACACCTACTTCATCATTTCATCCAGTATTTTTCCCATATTTTCCCTTTGTCAGAGCTCTATTTATAAAAAATGAATATCTTAGCCCTCTTAAACAAAACATTAAACTATGAAAAAACAAAGAGTATCGAATGCATTTGTAGCTGCGTCGTGGGTAGCATTGGGAGCAGGAATGATTGGCTTTATTGTCGGTCTTGCAAGAGCAGAAATGCTGCTGAATGAGAAGGGATATTATTTCACCATCCTTCTTTATGGTTTATTCGCTGTGGTTTCTTTACAGAAAGCAGTACGTGACAGATTAGAAAACATTCAGGTAACAGATATTTATTATGGAATCTGCTGGTTTGCTACATTATCATCCATTGTATTACTGGCCATCGGACTTTGGAATGCCACCATCCTTCCAAGTGAAAAAGGTTTTTATGCCTTTGCCTTTCTACTGGCACTCTTCGGAGCTATTGCAGTTCAGAAAAACACCCGTGATAATATGCTTCAGGAATAAAGTAAACTCTCCAAAACGGAGAGTTTTTTATTTAAATAATTTCATTGAAATTTATAAATTACTACAAACTTTACATTTAAGTTAAAAATATATTAAGTTTTTTGCTATTTTAGCTGTGCTTATTTCACAAACTAATGACATGTACAAAAAACTAATAATTTCTGCTCTGTTTATAGCAGCATTCCAACTTTCAAAAGCACAAAATGAGTTTATAACGATCTGGAAAACGCAAAACTCACAACTCATTAAATTTCCCGGCAGAGGAACCAATTTCAAAGTATATTGGGAAGAAGTAGGATATCCTCAGCATAATGGTACAATGAGTAATGTAACTTCCACGACCGAATTCATAATCAACTTGGGTGTACCTTTTAATCCTGTATCATCTCAAGCAAGTTACAGAATTAAAATCAGTGACGGCACTGGAAGTTTTGACCAGGTAAGATTCTTCGACAATACATTAACTCCCACTTACAATGCTCCAGACCGCTCAAAAATAACCCAGATTGCCCAGTGGGGAAATATAAAATGGAAAAGCTTTGACAATGCTTTTGTATACTGCGACAACATGGATGTTACAGCTACTGATGCACCGGACCTCAGCATGGCCACCAGTATGCGTCAGATGTTTTATTTGTGTATGTCACTCATCGGCAATCCTTCTTTTGATACCTGGAACACTTCTACCATCACCGATATGTATTATATGTTTGGTGACAATTATCTCTTCAACCAGCCACTGGGAAACTGGGATACTTCGAATGTTACGGATATGTCATATATGTTTGACTATACCGGATTCAACCAATCTTTGAGTAAGTGGAACACAGCGAAGGTGACCACCATGAGACATATGTTTCATGATTCTGGAAATTTTAACCAGGACCTTCAAAACTGGAATACCTCCAATGTTACTGATATGAGTGAAATGTTCTCTGGCACTGCTTTTAATCAAAATATCGGAAGATGGAATTTAAGTTCATTAACAACAGCCACCGGAATGTTTCTCAATTCTGCCATGAGCTGTGTGAATTATGATAAAACGCTTTTTGGATGGAGCCAGAGTTCATCAACACCCAGTAATATTAACTTATCCAGTGCTTCGCCATTAATCTATTCTCATGCCGATGCCGTAACTGCCAGAAATTATTTAATTAATTCTAAAGGATGGATTATATCAGGTGATGCTTACAACGGACTCTGCAACCAGACACTTTCAACGTCTGAAAAGGAGATCAGTAATAAACCTGCTATTTACCCAAATCCTGCAAAGGATGTGATTTATCTTAAAAATATTCAGCATCCGGTAAGTTTTATCATCACCGATATGAGCGGAAGAACTGTCGCCAAAGACAATCTTGAACATGAAAAGATTGCTATCGGACTTTTGACTCCGGGAAATTATATTCTACAAATTTTGACAAAGGATACAATTCATTCACTTCCGTTCATCAAACAATAAACTAATCATAAAACGATAACCATGATTCTAAAGAAAATTCCAACACTCATTTTTATTTTGTTACTATTTCTGGCAAAGGCACAAAATGAATTTATCACTATCTGGAAGCCGGCCTCTACAGTATTACCAGCTGTAAATGTAGATGCTCCTTATCAGGCAACTACACAGCAAATATGGTTTCCCGGAATTGGTGATAATTATGATATTTACTGGGAGGAAGTAGGCTATCCGCAACACAATGGTTCTCTTCTCGATGTAACTTCCACAAAACAGGTTCTTATAGACTTCGGGACGTCAATCGCAGAAAAAAATGATGCCAAATACAGGGTAAAAGTTACAAATGGAAATGGAACTTTCAGGCAGATAAAATTCGGAACGCCTCAACTATTTCCTGGTCCTGAGCAAGTTTTTCCTATCTGGCAGATCAATGGAAGTTCAGATAAAATATTAGAAATAGAACAATGGGGTAATATTTCTTGGACCACCATGGAGAGCGCCTTCAGTCTGTGCAGGCTTATGCAGCTTACAGCAACAGATACTCCCAATCTTAATAATGTAGAGGATGCTTCTTTCATGTTTTATGGCACAACCAGCTTTACGGGCGCCAGCTCTATGCAAAACTGGGATACTTCGAAAATTAAGAATTTTAGTTTTATGCTTTCTCTTTTATTTGATGTGAATCCTTCTGCTACATTAATAGAACAGTTCAACTCACCTTATCTGGACAGCTGGAATATGTCTTCAGCCACCAACCTCAGCTATATGTTTGGAAACAGAACAGTTTTTAACCAGACTCTCAATAGCTGGGATGTCTCAAAGGTGACCGATATGAGCTGGATGTTTGGCCAGTGCTTAAGTTTCAATCAGCGACTGGATAACTGGGATACTTCAAGCCTTGAGGACATGCATTTTATGTTTCATATGATTCCTGTTTTCAATCAGCCATTAAACTGGAATACTTCCAAAGTGACCAATATGGCGCATATATTTCATGGCTGTACAACCTTTAATCAGCCTTTAGACCATTGGGATATGACAAAAGTGACCAGAATAGACCAGATCCTTAATTTTGCTTCAGGTTTCAATCAGTCATTAGGAAACTGGAACTTAGTTTCTCTTAACAATGGTAATGCTGCTTTAACAATGTCTGGTCTTAACTGTGAAAATTACAGCAAAACCCTTATGGGATGGGCAGACAATCCCAATACAGCCAACAATGTTTCATTAGGTTCTGTACAAGGATTAAAATATGCGTCCAATGTATCAGACAAAAGGGATATTCTCGTCAATAAAGGCTGGTCAATAGTAGGTGATGTGGTGGGAAGCTGTTTACTATCTTCATCGGATATAAAGCTAAATAAAAAAACTCTGCTTTACCCTAATCCTGCTGTAGATGATATTCATATTGAAGGATTAAGTGATATAAAAAATTACAAGATTTATGATGCGAGCGGAAGACTGGTAAAGGAAGGAAATCCCAATAATGATATCATCAATGTAAGTTCCTTACCTAAAGGGAATTATATGATACAACTGATCATGAAAGAAAAAACAATTTCTTCAAAATTCATTAAGAAATAACTATAAAACCTCAATATGGTATTGAAAAAATTTTCGACAGGACTTTTTATTTTCCTGTTGTGTATAGTAAAAGCCCAGAATGAGTTTATCACGATCTGGAAGCCTGCTTCTACGGTAATACAGCCTGTCACTGTAAGTGCTCCCTACCAGGCAAGTTCTCAGCAAATATGGTTTCCCGGAATTGGTGAAAACTATGATATTTATTGGGAAGAGGTAGACTATCCCCAGCACAACGGTTCTCTTACCAATATAACCTCTACAAAACAGGTTCTTATTGATTTTGGTACATCAATCGCAGAAAAGAATGATGCAAAATATAGGGTAAAAGTGAGTAACGGGAATGGAGTTTTTCAACACATAAAATTTGGAGATGTACAAGAGGTTCAGCTTCAGGATCAGATTTTCCCGGTGTGGCAGATCAACGGAAGTGCAGATAAGATACTGGAAATAGAACAATGGGGAAATATTGCATGGACAACGATGAACAGTGCTTTCAGCCAATGTAAACTTGTTCAGCTTACTGCTACAGATATCCCAAATCTTAGTAATGTTGAAGATGCTTCTTATATGTTTTATGGCGCAAAAACCTTTACAGGTGCAAGCTCCATGCAAAACTGGAATACTTCTAAGATTAAGAATTTCAGATTTATGTTTGCGATTATCTTTGACAGTATCAATAACTCACTTCCTGATCAGTTCAACCCTCCTTATTTTAATAGCTGGAATATGTCGTCAGCAACTGATCTCAGTTTTATGTTTGGAGGAAGGGGAATCTTTAATCAGACCTTAAACAACTGGAACGTTTCTAATGTCACTGATATGAAATGGATGTTTGCTCTTTGTCCAAACTATAATCAGCCTATGGATAACTGGGATACCTCAAGCCTTGAAGACATCCGTTTTATGTTCCATTTTGATTCCAGTTTCAATCAATCCTTAAATAATTGGAATACGTCTAAAATTACCAATATGGCCCATGCTATTCATGGCTGCACGGCCTATAGTCATTCCCTGGAAAACTGGGATATGACCAAGGTTACCAGAATAGACCAGATTCTTAAGGAAACGCCCAACTTTAATCATTCCCTTGCAAGCTGGAATCTTGCCAGCGTTAATAACGGAGCCCAGGCTTTGATGCAGACAGGAATAGATTGTGAAAATTTCAGTAAAACACTTGCAGCATGGGCAGATAATCCTGATACTGCCAATAATGTTGATTTAGATATTGTAACCCCTTTGACTTATGCTTCCAATGCCGCAGATAAAAGAAATATTCTCATCAGCAAAGGATGGACGATGTCGGGTGATACGGTAGGAAACTGTTTACTGTCCTCATCAGAAGTCAGGCTGAATAAAAAACTTTCACTATATCCCAATCCCGCTGTGGATGATATTCATATTGAAGGACTAAGTGACATTAAAAAGTACAGAATTTTTGATGCAAGTGGAAGGCTTGTACTGGAAGGAAATCCTAATAAAGAAATGATCAATGTAGGATCATTACCGAAAGGAAATTATATTTTACAGCTCATTTTGAAAGATCAGACCATCTCTTCAAAATTCATTAAAAAATAAAGTAAAAAGCCTCGCTGAAAAGTGAGGCTTTTATTTTGAGTTGAAAAATAATCTATTGGTCAAAGTAATTAGGATGCTGGGCTTTGATATCATCTACTGTTCCCAGTACTTTATCTTTTAAAGAATCCTGATATTTCTGAAGTTTTGCAGCGACTTCTTCATTACCGCTTCCTAAAATTTTTGCAGCTAAAATCCCGGCATTCAAAGCTCCGTTCAAAGCTACGGTAGCTACCGGAATCCCACCGGGCATCTGAAGGATAGATAAAACAGAGTCCCATCCGTCTATAGAATTACTGGACAAAATAGGAACCCCGATTACCGGAAGTGTAGTACAACTCGCCACCATCCCCGGAAGATGTGCTGCTCCACCTGCTCCGGCTACAATGACCTTCAGCCCTCTTTCCTTAGCAGTTTTTGCATAATCGAACATTCTTTCCGGAGTTCTGTGCGCTGAAACTACTGTCAATTCATAAGGGATATCAAGGCTTTTAAGAAAATTTGCAGCCTGTTCCATAATCGGCAGATCACTCTGACTGCCCATAATAATTCCTACCATCTTCAATTTTATTAGATGTTCAAAGATAAAAAATAAAAATGTAAAGAGGAAAGAGTACAAAAAATCCGGGACACGATTTATGATTATAATTCCTAAAATAATTTAATCTTTCAATAGATCTTCCATTTAAAATGTAAAGAATTAATAAAGTTATTTTTGGCTCAAATTTTTCATCTGTACTCCTATAAATTACAGGATCTGTATCCATAAAAATCGCTGGAGAAATAGATATATTTGCTGTTACACCACATTAAAATTGAAAGATTATAAACTTACACTGGCTGTATGTACCGTTGCTATTGTCTGGGGTACTACGTTTTTATCAATAAGGGTTGCGGTAGAAACTATTCCTGCCTGGTTTGTCGCAGGAATACGTCAATTTCTTGCAGCGATTATCATGTTCCTTATTCTTACCTATAGAAAAGAATTCAAATGGATAGGCTGGACAAGCCTGAAATACCAGTTTATCTTCTCTTTATTAATGCTTGTGATTGCAAACGGAATGACTACAGTAGCGGAAGAGGAAGTTACCAGCAGCCTTACTTCACTGATAAGTGCCTGCTCTCCTATCCTGGTATTTTTCGGAAGTATGGCTTTAGGCCTGCAGAAATTCAGCTGGCGGGCTTTTACCGGAGTTGTTCTGTGTTTCAGCGGCATTCTTTTTATTTTCTGGGATGGCATTAATGATCTGAAAAACCCGGATTATGCACTGGGAATATTATTTTTATTCATTGCCATTGCGGGATGGGCTTCAGGAACTATTTTCACCAAAAAACTGAACATTCAAAGCGGAAATATCTCACTTAATCTCTTTTATCAGTTTGCCTTTGCAGGAATTATCCAGATAATTTTTGCCTTCCTTTTTTCAGAAAACTACAACTTCGGAAACTGGAGTCTGAAAAGTATTTCTGCGATGCTTTATTTATCCTGTTTTGGCTCTGTAGCGGCATTTTTTGCTTTTCATTATGCATTGACCAAAGTTTCTCCGGTTCAGGTATCCATCCTGGCCTATATTAATACGGTAATTTCCATTTTTTTAAGCTGGCTGATTCTTGATGAAAAAATTTCTGCCAAATTCATCATCGCTGCCATACTTATTATTGTTGGGGTCTTTGTGATCAATTACAATCCGGCCATGTTTAAAAAACAAAGAATCGAGTCGTAAATCAGAAAATAATATTCATTATTTCAACCCTAGATCCCGCTGTTTTTTAATGTATTAAATAGAATTAAAAGCAGATCAGTTATATGGGGATTTTCTATTTCCTTCATTTTTTCTTATATTGTATACTCCAACCGATACAATATGCTGAAAAACACATTTTTTTTATTGCTGGCTGCCTCTTTTCTATTGGTAAGCTGTGATTACAAAGAGAAGGAAAAGAACCTGACAGACAGGGAAAAACAACTTTTAGACAAAGAGAAATTATTCGCGAAGAAAGAATCCGAATATCAGTCACTTCTGAAAATGAGAGACAGTATTTTTTCCAAAAAAGATTCTGTAGTAATTGCTGCTGTATGGCCTACAGAAATTTCCGGCCCTTGGAATGGTAAAGTAATCTGTACAGAATCCAACTGCAGCGAATATGCTGTAGGCGACCAGCGTACTGACATCTGGGAATTCGATAATGATTCTACCCAGCCCATTACCAAAATCATCAATAACAATAATCTGGTAAGGCTGTATACAGGCAAGTTTGAAAACAATGAAATCAGACTGTCTTTCAAAACCGATTCTACAGCCAAAAAGAATGTAGAAATGAGCGTTCTTCTTAATGATATTTCAGACAACAAGATCAAAGGAACCAGAACCATTACTTCTGATGGCTGTACCGCCAAGTTCTCTGTTGAATTAGTACGTTCCACAAAATAAACACATATGATTTTACTGAGTATACACAACCTGAGCCTTCCTATAGAAGATCCGGTACTGAAGTTCCTGTTGGTACTGGTCATCATTCTGGCAGCCCCATTGCTGCTTAATAAAATTAAAGTCCCTCATCTCCTGGGACTTATCATTGCCGGAGCGATTATTGGTCCGAACGGATTCAATGTATTATCCAGGGACAGCAGTATTGTAGTAACCGGAACCACCGGGCTTCTATACATTATGTTTCTGGCAGGTCTTGAGATCGACATGGGGGATTTTAAGAAGAATAAATGGAAAAGTCTCACCTTTGGTATCTATACCTTTACAGTTCCTTTTGTACTGGGATATCTGGGAGGATATTATATTTTACACTTCTCTATGCTGACTTCCATTCTGTTTGCCAGTCTTTTTTCGTCTCACACGCTTATCGCTTATCCATTGGTGAGTAAGTTGGGAATTGCGAAAAATAAAGCAGTTAACATCACCGTTGGTGGTACGATGATCACAGATATTCTTGCTTTATTGGTACTTGCTGTGATTGTGGGAATGTCTCAAGGTGATGTGGGAACAGAATTCTGGGTTAAATTATCGGTCTCTTTTGTCGTTTTTGCCCTTATTGTACTTATTGTATTCCCTATTATAGGACGATGGTTTTTCAAAAGAGTGGATGATAAAATCTCACAGTATATTTTTGTACTGGTTATGATTTATCTGGCTGCTATGCTGGCTGAACTGGCTGGTGTGGAAGCTATCATCGGAGCATTCTTTGCCGGACTGGCGTTAAACAGACTTATCCCTCACACTTCTTCTCTGATGAACAGAGTTGAGTTTGTAGGAAATGCCATATTTATCCCGTTCTTTTTGATCAGTGTAGGAATGCTGATTGATTTTAAAGTTTTCTTCAAAAGCTGGGAAACACTTGAAGTTGCCGCAATTATGCTGGTTGCTTCTATCGGAGGAAAATACCTTTCTGCGGTTGCCACTCAAAAAACATTCAGACTAACCAAAGAGGAAGGAAAACTGATCTTCGGATTAAGCTCCGCTTCGGCAGCCGCAACACTGGCTTCTGTAATGGTAGGATACAACATCATCCTTTCCGAAACCGAAACCGGAGAACCTGTAAGATTATTAAACGAACACGTACTGAACGGAAGTATTCTCCTTATCCTGATTTCCTGTACCATTTCTTCTTTTATTTCCATGGCGAGCGCTCAGAAAATTGCGGAGAGTGATAATGAAGATACCGTTTCCGGAAACACCCATGAGGAAGAAAATATTCTCTTAGCCATCAACCACGAAGCCACTGTTGAGAGAATGGTGAATCTGGGAATTCTGATCAAAGCACATTCGAATACAGAAGATCTTTTTGCTTTGAATGTCATCAACGAAGACAAAAATGAATCTTCGGTAAAGAATGCGGAGAAACTTCTTCACCAGGCAGCAGATGCAGCCGCGGCGGCAGATGTGAAATTACAGGCTTTAAAAAGATATGACAATGATGTCATCAACGGGGTCAATAATGTGATTAAAGAACAGAAAATAACGGATCTTATCATCGGATTGGAAGATGAAAAAGGGTTCTCCCCTTCTTTTGTGTATAACCTTTACAATGGTTATCTGCAGAATGATGATGTGAATGTGCTGGTTTACCATGCTGCACAACCGCTTTCCACCATTAAGAAATATGCAGTGATGATTCCTGAAAATGCTCATCAGGAAGCAGGGTTCTTCCATGCATTGCTGAGAGTATGGAACATTGCCAGAAATTCCGGAGCTACAGTTGTTTTTTATGCTCCTGAAAACATTATTGATATTCTTCAGAAAATCATTAAAAAAGCCAATATAGAAGCTGAATTCATTATCATGAGCACATGGCAGGACGGAGAAAGAACCGCAGCACAGCTGAAAGATGATGAAGCCTTGATTATTCTGATGGCCAAGCGCGGTATGAAGTCATATATTCCAAGAATGAGACTGATCCCTGAACTGCTGAACAGGAATTTGAAAGACAATAATTACCTTCTGATTTTCCCTTTCTCGGAGTATGACAAAAACAGCCCTGAAATACGTTCTGTAGGAAATCACGGGGATTTTGTGGAGATTGGAAATGTGATTCAGAAGATATTTAAATAAAAAGGCTGGAAGAAGGAAGAAGGGTGCGAGAAGTTTCTTCTCTGCGAATAATCAATTTTTCTTTATGATTAAACAATTAAATCTTCAATAGCTTCCGAGCTTTAGCCCGATGTGAACCATAGGAAAAAATTAGCTTTACCGAAACCTAAAATTAAGTTTCGGCTAAAGCCAATTGAGTTGACAATTATTTTTAAACGGGCTAAAGCCCGTTTCTATTGAATAATCTTATAAATAAAAGGGAGCTGTTTTTAAAGTTAAAACAGCTCCCTTTTATTTATCTTAAATGATATTACTCAGCAATTACTCTTACCATTCCTTTTACCTGTACAAGCTTTTCCATAAGCTCTTCTCTGGAATCTGCAAGAACGTTGATATGTCCCATTTTTCTTCCCGGCTTGGTTTCAGTTTTTCCGTATAAGTGGATGTATGTTTCAGGAAGCTTAAGAACATCTTCCATTCCTTCATAGACTACTTTTCCGGAATATCCTTCTGCTCCTACAAGATTCAGCATTCCGCTGTAAGTGATGGCGTCAGTATCCGCTAATGGTAAATTTTTAACCACGCGGTACATTTGCTCAAATTGGGAATTAGTATTTCCTTCCTGACTCTGATGTCCTGAATTGTGAAGCCTTGGAGCAGTTTCATTTACCCATACTTTTCCTTCTTTATCAAGGAATAATTCGATGGCAAACAACCCCGGAGAGTTCACTGCAGCCAGAAATTTTTCAGTAATGGAATCAATCTGGTTCTGAACATCTTCCGTCAGCAGAACCGGACATACATTGAAATCCAATAGATTCAGTTTTGGATCGGCAACCATTTCCGTTACCGGGAAAATATTGGTTTCTCCTTTTTCGTTTCTTGCTACAATGACAGAAAGTTCTTTTTCAATATCAACAAGACTTTCAATGACAGAAGGTTCAGTCCATAGTTGCTGATAGTCTTCTTCCGTTTTGATCACCTGTACTCCTTTTCCATCATAGCCTCCGGTATTCATCTTCTGAACAAACGGCAATGGCATGATGATTTTCTCATCACTGTTCCATACCACCTGAAATTCCGGGCTTGGAATATCATGAGCTTTATAAAATTCTTTCTGAAGGATTTTTTGCTGAATTGTTTTGATGATATTGGCATTAGGAACCACTTTTATTCCCTGCTTTTCAAGTTCTGCCAGTGCATCAGCATTTACGTGTTCTATTTCAATGGTTACAACATCTTTATCTTTTCCGAAATTCAAAACTGTTTCATAGTCATTGAAATTTCCCTGTGTAAAATACGAGATATTATGACATGGTGCATCAGAGGCCGGATCCAGAGTATAAAACTCATCATCATACTTCAGTGCACTTTGTATCAACATTCTTCCCAGCTGTCCGCCTCCCAGAATTCCTATTTTCATTTTTTATTTTTATTAGATTTACTCTTATTGAATTTTATCAATTTTTAAATAGCCTAGCCCCATTGGGTTCTCTTGATTTTCTTCATCAGACTTTTGAAGAATGATTGCATATTTTTCTTTCATATACGCAGGAAGAATATCGCTCACATTGAAAATATCATCAATATCCACTCCATGCTTATCATCAATATGGCTTACTGCACCTTCAAATCCCATGGTCTGATAGAATTCTGTAGCTTTTGCTCTTTTAACAATCTCCCCCATAGACTGCCCTACCATTAAGTGCTGCTCATGAAATTCTTCAAAGAAACCAGGCTTATAACCTCCTAAATTCAGAAAAAACAACTGGTTTTCTGATGTCTTCTCTCCCTTTTCTACAATTTTCACCTTGTAACCGTCTGCAAATTTCACTTCCTGGTAACAATCCAGGTGAATTTTTCCTTCTGCTTCCTTCCAAAATTCTTTCATATCAGGAATCAGATCTTTCAGATTCTCCGCAATTCCGAAGAAAACATCGTGCTGCTCTATATTTCTGCCTTTGGGTGTTGCCCCGAGGATGACATAAAATAATTTCAATTCATTTTTCATGCATACAAAAATACGTTAAATTTATCTTTTTCAAATGTTTGGCAGACTACTACAATAATTTTATATTTGTAACATTATTTGTAGTATGTCAGAAATCATCATACTCTTCCTTGGCGCAATTTCCGCGGGTCTTTTAGGTTCACTTACGGGTTTAGGAGGGGGAGTTATCATCATTCCTTTATTAACGCTCGGTTTTGGCGTTCCAATGCATTATGCTATCGGTGCTTCACTCATCTCTGTGATCGGAACCTCTTCCGGTGCGGCTGTAGCTTTCGTAAAAGAAGGTTTTACCAATATGAGAATCGGGATGTTTCTCGAAATAGCAACCACCGCAGGCGCTATTGTGGGCGCTCTGGTTTCAGGAATCCTTAACCCGAATACCATCGGAATTATTTTCGCAAGTATCCTTCTTTTAACCGTTATTTTAAATCTTAAAGGGAAACCTGATCACCAGGAACCTTTGGTAAAAGGAAGTCTGGAGGAAAAGCTGAAACTGTACGGAACATTTCCCGATAAAGGAGTATTGAAAAGCTATTCTGCGAGAAATACAGTTCCCGGATTTTTGATGATGATGTTTGCAGGGGCCATGTCCGGGCTTTTAGGAATAGGTTCCGGTGCATTGAAAGTATTGGCGATGGACAATATGATGAAGCTTCCTTTCAAAGTATCTACCACTACCAGTAATTTCATGATCGGAGTAACGGCAGTGGCCAGTGCCCTGATCTATTTCCAGAGAGGTGAAATTATTCCTGTGATTGTAGCTCCTGTACTGATTGGAGTTGTGATCGGAAGTTTTATCGGTTCAAAAACGCTGATGGTATCGAAGACCAAAAAATTAAAAGTATTTTTTGCCATTGTGATTACCATTCTTTCCATTTATATGATGTATAACGGTATCAACAAAAGTTTCAGATAATGAAAAAGAATTTTACAGATGTAGATCTGAACCGTTCGGTAGGAAATCTTCTGAGACTGGGTGTTATTCTGTCTGTGGCTACATCATTGATCGGTTTTATCAAGTTATTTTTTGAAGGCTTTAAAATGCCCGAAAAATATACCAGCCTTGTCGTAGGTACTTCTTCTGAAAAGGTCTGGGGACATTTCTGGGACTCTCTATGTAAAGGAGAAGGTACAGCTATTATTCAGCTGGGTATTCTTTTGCTGATCTTCACTCCTCTGATGAGAATCGTTTTTGCTTTAATAGGTTATTTAAAAGAAAAAGACTACGTATATGTAGTGATTTCTTCTATTGTTTTAGCCATTATGGCGGTGAGTTTCTTTGCAGGTTACGCGCACTAATTTTTACATTTCATAAAACTCTAACGGCAGCTGGTCGGGATCCTGGGTAAAGAAAAATTCTTTTCCTGTGAATTCGTCTATGCGAATTTCTTCACAGTTTAATCCTTTTCTGATCAGTTCATTCCTCTTTTCCGTAACATTTTCTACCGAGAAAGCAAGATGCCTTAAACCACATGCTTCGGGACGTGACGGACGTTGGGGAGGATAGGGAAAGGAAAACAGTTCGATCACATAGTGGTCTCCTATAGCAAGATCAAGTTTATAAGACTGTCTTTCTTCGCGGTATACTTCACGGATGATATTCAGATCTAAAATTTCCGTATAAAACTTCTTTGAAACGGCATAATCTGAACAGATGATGGCAATATGGTGAATCTTCATTTTTATTTTAACCTGATTTTCAATTGAACTTTATTATTGTATTTCTTTACAGTTATCCTTTCTTCTTGTATCAATAATATACTGAATCTTCCATTCATTATTCTGCTTTACCAGCTGAAAACTGTTAGCCCCGCAGTGTGATAATTTTCCTTTTAAATAAAAAGAATACGGGGTAAACACAGTTGCCAGATTGCCATCTGTATGAATAGCTTCCACTATAATTCTTTCATCCAGATCTCCTTTTGTAAATTTGGAAACCGAAGCAATGAAATCCGAAATACTATCACTTTTCACAGTACCGTCCTTGGTGATGGTTTGAAGTACTGCACTCTCTGCAAAAGCGGATTTTACCAACTCAGGATCTGCATTTTTCATACCAAGAAACAGGTTTCGGATAGGTTTTTCAATATCTGTATTCTGCTGGCCTAAGCATGAAATACTGATCAGAACAAGAAATGCCATTATTTTATTCATAGTATAGATTTAGATAATTAAAAATAGATAAAATAAAATTTAAATTGATTAATAAATTTTAAAATTCATTTTCCTTAAATTGTGGTCAAAATTATTTCAGAGCTTTTTATATGTGGATTATTTACCTGACTCTGGCCATAGTTCTTCTGGTCATGACAATACTGCCAAAAATACAGCATTCTCACTGGATATTTAGGGTTCCTGAATTTGCCAAAATACAGGTTACCTACCTTATATTCTTTACTTTTTTATTAGGCTTTTTCACAGACTCTACAGAATATTTCTGGTATTATCAGGGGCTTCTGCTGGTTATGTTTATTCATCACGGCCAAACACTGATCAGATACACCCATTTCTATCCTGTAAAAAAACACAGACAGCGTCACAGATCTTCTGATAAACTACATTTTATTTCTGCCAATGTATATCAGTTTAATAAAGAGTATGAGAAATTCATAGGGCTTGTTAAAAAACATAACCCTGATTTTTTCATGACCATGGAAAGCAACAGTGACTGGGAGAAAGCAATGAGACCTCTGGAAAAAGAATATTCCTACCAGCATAAAGTGACTCTTGAAAATACCTATGGGATGCATTTTTATTCAAAAGTTGAGATTAAGGAAGCGAAAACCCATTATTTCGTTGCTGATGACATCCCGAGCATTGAGATCCATATGAAAACCGCTGATGGCTTTTCTTTTGTTTTCTTTGGGGTTCACCCGCCGCCGCCAAGTCCTACGGAAGAAGAAACATCAAAGGAAAGGGATGGTGATCTTTTAAGTACTGCCAAGCGTGTAAAAGATATTAAAAAGCCTGTTATTGTCGTGGGAGACTTCAATAATGTAGCCTGGTCGAGATCATCTGTCTTGTTCAGAAAAACAAGCCACCTGATAGACCCCAGAATCGGGCATTCTTTCGTTTCTACTTTCCATGCGAAATACCGTCTTTTAAGATTCCCTATTGATCTGATGTTTCACAGTGAAGATATTTTTATCCAACAGCTGAAGACCTTGGAAAATTTTGGTTCAGACCACCTTCCGGTATACTGTGAGTTTTTCATAGATCATCACAATGATGAACAGGAAGAACTGATAGAAACTGCAACTGCTGAAGAGAAAGCTGAGGCTGAAATCATGATAGAGGAAGGAAAGAAAGAAGATGGAGAACGCGAAGCTGTTGTTACTGAAGATTAATAAAAAAAGTGGGTTTTAGCCCACTCCTATTGATTTTTTTAATTTAAAATTTCATCACATCTTTCACTACTCCATTCTTTTGAGTATGTTGTAATAATTCAGCTTCAATGAAGGTTTTAATCTGTTCTTCAGATCCGTTACTAGGGAACAGAAGGTGAACATTCGCTCCGGCATCCAGTGTAAAGAATAATGGAAGTCCTGTTTCTCTTCTGAAATCCCAGATTTTATTGATGACTTCCAATGTTCCTGTTTTCATCAGGATAAAAGCAGGATCACTCATCATCATCATGGCATGCAGGGTAAGTGCTTCATGTTCTACCAATTTGATAAAGCTTTCCATATCTCCTTTTTTCAGGATGTCTTTCATGGGAATAAAATTTTCCCTTGCTTCCTGAAATCTTCTTTCTGCATAAGGATTCGTCTTCATCAGGCCGTGTCCTACTGTTGAAGAAACACTTTTCTGCCCTTCATGGATTAACAGAACCCAATCATTAAAATTTTTGAATACTTCATGAATTTCAGCATCGGGATACTGTACTCCGAACAAATCTGAACTTCCTTTTACCTCATCGGTTTCACCCCACACGACAAGTCCGTTGTATAGGCTTCGGCATGCACTTCCACTTCCTAGTCTTGCTAAAAATGAAGCTTTTCTCAAAGATTCTTCTTCAGAAGTTTTTCCTGTAAATGAAACATCCAATGCCATCAGACATTTTGCAATCGCTCCAAATCCTGAAGCAGAACTTGCAATCCCGGAACTATGCGGGAATGTATTCTCTGTTCTGATGATATATTTTCCTTTCAGAATCCATGGAAGATACTGTTCTATACTTCTGAAATATTTTTCAATTTTTTCGGCAAACTTCACTTCTTCATTTCCAGCCAGAAAAGTTTGTACTGAAAAAGGCTCATTCGCAGTAAATTCCATTGAAGTATTGGTCTTACAATGATTTAATGTGTAGCTGATGCTTGGGTTAGCAGGAATCTGATCAGCATATTTTCCCCAATATTTAATCAGGGCAATATTAGACGGACAGCTTTCCGAAACCGTTTGGGTATGAATGGTGAAATTTTCTTTTCCTATAAAATCCTGTGTTGTCATAGTTTACTTTAAGTCGTTATTTTGAATCACCCCAACAAAAATTCTTTGAATTTTTGCCACCCCTCCAAAAGAGGGGAATTTTCACGTCTTCAGTTGTAATTGATGTGAAAAAGGAGATTAAAATTTTTAATACATCTTCTCTATAATATCCGCATATTTTTTGATCACCACATTTCTTTTGACTTTCAGAGTGGGAGTAATTTCTCCTGTGTTGATGTCAAATTCAGCCGGCATTAGCGTGAATTTCTTCACTTTTTCATAATCTGCCAGGTGGCTCTGTAATTCTTTGATTTTTTCTTTGTAAAGATCGATTACTTTCTCATTTTTTACAGCATCTTCCCATTTGGTAAAAGGAATATTATTTTTCTTAATATAATCCTGTAAGAATTCGAAATTAGGAACAATCAGTGCTGAAACAAACTGTCTTCCTTCCGCAATCAGCATGATCTGCTGGATAAAATTATTGTTGGTCAGAAGGTTTTCTATCTGTTGCGGAGCGATGTATTTTCCGTTGGAAGTTTTCATCAGGTCTTTAATTCTGTCTGTGATGATCAGGTTTCCTTTCTCATCAAACTTTCCGGCATCACCAGTTTTGAACCATCCGTCTTCTGTGAATACTTTCTGAGTTTCTTCAGGTTTCTTGTAGTATCCTTTCATGATTCCGTTTCCTCTGGCCTGGATCTCATCATTTTCACCGATACGCATTTCTACTCCAGGAAGAGGCTTTCCACTGGTTCCATGCTCAAAGTGAGTTAAAGGGAAAAGGGTCAATGTTGCAGTAGTTTCCGTTAATCCGTATCCAACAGTTACGTGAATGCCCACCGATTCAAAGAAACGGGTAACTTCGGGTGATAATGAAGCTCCACCGCAAGGTAAAAACCAAAGTCTGCCACCCATTTTATTTTTAATTTTACTGAAAACCAGCATATCAGCTACAGATTCTTTGAATTTTAATCCAAAAGGAACCGGTCTTTCATTTCTTCTTAATTCTGCGGTCTCCCATCCGGTTTTAAGCGCCCAGTCAAAGATTTTCTTTTTCAGAGCTGAACCTTCTTCCGCTTTTTCAAGAACTCCGGCATATACTTTCTGGAAAAATCTTGGCACGGCACACATGGCGGTAGGTTTTACTTCTTCCAGTGCTTTGGCAACATTTTTCGGATCTTCAAGGAAATACACACGGGCACCACCGTACAAACAAAGTAAACTCCAGCTTCTTTCAAATACATGGCTTAAAGGTAAGAATGCCAATGAAAGTTCTTCTTCAAAGTTTTTAAACTTAAAAAATTCAAAGTGTGAGTCGAATGCTTTGATGAAATTTCCATGGGTAAGCATTACTCCTTTTGGAATTCCGGTAGTTCCGGAAGTATAGATTAATGTAGCGGTATCATCATTTTCTTTCTTACAGATCTCCAGCTCCGGCGAGGCTTTTGCGATAAAATCTTCAAGATAAAAACTATTGAACTCTTTCTTAATCCACACTGCTTTTTTAGAAACAATAATGGTTTCAAGATTGTTTTCTTTTTTATGTAAAAACTCAAGGCAGGCATCGTACTGCATCTGGTTTCCTACCAAAACGGCTTTAGCACCGGAATCGTTGATGATATGTTCTGCCTGTTCAGCATTATTCGTGGAATAAACAGGTACTGTGACAGCACCGATAGCCAGAGAAGCCAAATCCATAATCATCCATTCTGATGAATTGTCTGAATAAATCGCGACTCTGTCATTCTCCTGAACACCAGATTCTTTTAAAGCATTGGCTGTTTTAAAAATAATTTCACTGAATTTTTTCCAGCTCAGCTCTTTCCAGGCATCTTTCTTTTTAAATCCGATGGCCGCTTTTATAGGATGTTTTTCTACATTTTTAAGGATAATTGCCTCTGCAAGATTCATTTCTTCAGCTTTTTGTCGTTAATATAATTATTCAGGTGAAAGTCTATACTTTCTTTTACAGGAATAAACTGATAGTTCAGTTTTTCTTTGACTTTGTGATTGGAAATGGTGTTGAATGAAGAGATGGCCTCAATATTTGATTTGGTCACCATCCTTAGTTTGGGAATCAGCCATCCGAAAAGGGTGTTGGCTATTCTTCCTATATTCAGCTGGGTTTGGGTAAGAATTTTTGCTTCTTTAAGCCCCAGACGTGATCTTACCTGTTTGGCAAGTTCAGCATATCTGTTGTTTTCAGCGACAATAATAAAACGTTCTCCGAAAAGGTTATTTTCCATTAATCCGATAGCCGTATTGGCTACGTCCCTTACGTCAACATACGCAGAACCTCCTGAAAAGGTAAAGCTATTGTCTTCAAAGGTTGAGAAAAGCTCACCGCTGCTTTGGTTCCAGTTTCCGCTTCCTACGATCATGCCGGGATTAATGATCACCACATTCAGTCCTTCTGCTGACGCTCTCCATGCCTCCATTTCGGATAAATGCTTAGAGATGGCGTAGGCAGAATGTTCCAATTTTGGATTAAAGTCAGAATCTTCGTCCAGTTCTCCTTTTTCATTAAAGTTATCAAGAACGGCAACAGAACTTACGTGGAGAAATTTTTTAACCTCCGATCCTTCACAGGCAAACAATAGATTTTCTGTACCCTTGATATTGGTATGGTACATTTCTTTTTCATCTTTCGGATGAAAACTTACTTTGGCAGCACAGTGATACACCTCATCTACGCCTTGCAGTGCAGTTTTTAAAGAATCGAGATCATCAAAATCTACGTTTACCCATTCAATTTTATTGAAAAAATCGTCAGGATTCTCCGTATAAAAGCTGTATGAATGCTTTACTTCGTTTAAATTGCTGCCCGGCCTTTTGGAAGCACGTACACTTTTCCCTCTTTTAAGAAGTTCCAGTACAATTATTCTTCCCAGAATTCCGGTAGCACCCGTTACAAAAATCATTAATTATTTTACTTGATTGCTGACTAAAATATAACAATATTTTCTATCCGGCAATGCTTCCGGATCGGTAAAAATTATTTGGAAAAACCGTTTTTGCAAATTTGCGATTTTTAAAGCATAATTCAACTTAATTTAACCAATATTATCATTCCGAATACCACAAACCTGAAAATTTAAATCACAAAAGGGTATCCAAGTGAAAAGTCCTGAAAGAATTGACAACTTTCAGGACTTTTTATATTTAAAATTCTTTATTGCTTACGCCATTACCTCATTATTTCTTCTTGGCGCTTTGTCGCAGAGAACATCTGCAATGCTTTTGGAAATAAGGTTTCCATCTGTAAGATTATCCAGCCAGAAGAACTCTCCTGCCGCATTGATCTCGATAAAATAATATTCGTCTTCAGGGGATACAATCATATCTATGGCTCCATAGTCAACATTATAAATATCAAGCAGTTCAAGCAGTTTCGCTTCTACATCTGCCGGAAGTTCTGTTCTGCTCCATTTATCGATGAGATTAACCCCGTCTTTTCTCCAGTCTATTTTGGCATCTTCAGACTGCTGGGAATCTATTTCGAATGCATACACATCTCTTCCCACAATGGTAATACGAAGTTCTTTTTTCTTCTGAATCATCTGCTGAAACTGCATTGGGCAATACAATAATGAATCCAGCTCTTCCAGTTTATCTTCGCCCACAACGTTCGTAAACACTACATTTTCTACTCCATCTTCATAAATGGCAAAACCGGTTTGCATTTTAGCCACCACATTTTGATGCTTTATAATAAATTTCCTTGCCTCATCAGGATTGTTGGTAAGACATGTTGCAGGAATGGTCAGCCCTAATTTATCTGCAATTTTCAATTGTTCTTCCTTGCTGTCTAACCTTCTGTAAACACTTGGTTTTCCTAAAGAATAAACATCCACAGATTCAAAGAAACCAAAAAGAGTATTTCTGATTTCTCCCATAGCTGCACCGTAAAATTTTGAGTCCATTTCTTCTTTTAATCCTTTTCCGATATTGTAGGCTCTTCTGTACCAGATGGCTGAAATATCGTCCAAACGATGTTTTGCTTCAGGCGTTTCCAGATAGCTTACCCATTCTCCATCCTGGAAAATAGTGGACAGTTTGTTTTGTAATGGATAAACGTCCACATCAAAGCGAATGACTTCACAATTATTTTTTTCAATGTATTCTGTTACTTTTTCAATGGAAAAGTTATCTGCGGTATGGGTAATTATTAAAATTTTATTCATAGAAATTAATTCTTTTGATAAGGTTGTCGGCAATTCTTTCTGCGATGGGAAATCCCAGCTCTTTCTGAAGCATTCCCCATTCTCCCTGAGGATTGACTTCAAGGAAGTAATACGCACCGTCTCTTCCTTTGATCATATCAATCGCTCCTATATAAAGTCCCATTTCTTTCATCATGGAAGTGAGATTGGCTTTAATGGTATCAGGTAATTCGTATTCTTCCCAGAAATATCCTTCACGGGCAACTCTCCAGTCCGCATTTTCACTGTTATTGATTTTTCCTGTAAAAAACTCACCATCTACATACACGATTCGTAATTCATATTCTTTATCAATATAGGGTTGAAAAATCATCGGACAGTATGAAATATCTGAAAGGTGTTCCAGAGACTCTTCCTCAATAATGGTAGTGGAAATCATATTTTCCCCTGACATTGTTTTTGCGGTAACTCCGTGAAGCTTCGCTATGGCTTTTCCCTGGCAGTATTGATAGAAAAATGTCGTTATTTTTTCTTCGTCATTGGAAAAAATGGTTTTGGGAATGGTTAAGTTATTTCTTTGTGCTATTTTCAGCTGCAATATCTTATTTCCATCTATTTTTTTTTCATTTTCATAAGGGTTGATCCAGGGAATATGTTCTAAAGCTGTTATCAGGTTATACCTAAGGCTGCCATATTCGTTGAGAAAGATTTTTTCGTAATCCTGATCAAGCTCTTCGGGAGCGCTGATCTTCCATGCTTTTCTGTGCCATACGCCTTTGATATCATCAGAATGGATGGTATTTCCTGATTCGTCAGTCAATTCAAATGAATCTTCATGAATACTGATTTTCTGAAGGTGGTTCAGACGGTCAGAATTCAGTCTAAAATAAGGAATATTTTGGGAAGCCAGGTATTCGAAAAAGAGATCAATATTATAAAAATCCTGTGAATGGGTGATGCAGAGAATCATTTGCCGGTTTTATTAAAAAGGGAAACTTATTATTTAAGTTTCCCCTACTATTTTATTTAATATTCTTTCTGATCTTACAGTGGAAGAGTGATTGTATCATCATCACCGTCAGAAGGATATTTCAGCGTGTGCATCATATCGTCTTTTGGAGAAGTTACAGTATCTATTGCTGGCTTTGTGATCAAATCTCTTTCAGCAAGGGTGATATCACTTCCTCCTTTTACCGTTTCCGGATCTTTTACCTGTTTTTCCAAGAATGATGCGAAAAACGGCTTCTTCTTTGAGTTGTTGCTTTTCATAATGTTTTAGTTTTGGTTTGATATATAATTGAGCTTAAGCTTTAGTATATTTCTTATGCTTCTAAAACATCCTCATCACCGTCAGAAGGATATTTCATTGTTACATTGTCATTGTCAGGCTTTGTAACACTGTCTTCAAGTGCTGTAGTCGTGATATGATCTTTGATTACTGATGTAATCTGATCAGCAAGTACAGAAGTAATACCTCCTCCTTTTACTGTTTCAGGATCTTTAACCTGTTTTTCTAAGAATGATGCAAAAAACGGCTTCTTTTTTGAATTTTTGTTTTCCATAAGTTAATATTTTTATTGTTTTTTGAAAATCCAAAGTACAAAAATTTCAACTCATGGAGAAATAATATATGTTTTTAATAAAATTTTAACACAATATTGAAAATCAAAGTATAAAATTAATTTAAACCAAGAAACTCCTTAACAACATTTGCAAAATCAACAGGATTTTCCGCTTGTACCCAATGTCCTGCATTCTTTACCGTCACTATTTTAGCTTTAGGGAATTGCTGCTTGATTCCGAATTCGTCCTGTGGCAGGATATAATTGGATTTTGCCCCTGCTATAAACAAAGTTTCTCCTTCAAAAATCCCAAATTTAATTGCATTGGAAACAAATTCAGTATATTTTTCAGATAATGTCTTAAGATTGAATCTCCAGCCCAGTTTTTTATTATCATCCCAATACAGGTTTTTCGTCAGAAACTGTACAGTAGATCTTTCCGGAATATATTGATTCAGGACAGCTTCCACTTCATTTCTTGAAGTTACCGTATTGAAATCAACGGTTTCCAGTGCTTTGATAATTCCCTGATGATGCGGTGGATATGCTTTAGGTGAAATATCTACAACAATCAGTTTTTCAACACGTTCAGGGTATTTTATGGCAAACTGCATCACCGCTTTTCCTCCCAGAGAATGCCCTAAAACATGAGCTTTTTGAATTCCATAATGATCCATATAACGGGCAATATCATCTGCAAGGTCATCATGAGACATGCTGTCTGAATGAAAGCTTCTCCCATGGTTTCTAAGATCGATCAGGTGTACCGGAAGATATTCTCCCAGATCCTTTCCGAAACTTCCCCAGTTGTCAAGCATTCCGAATAATCCGTGAAATACAAGAAGCGGCGTATTGGTCACATTTTCGCCGAATATTTTTGAGTTTAAAATTTCCATATTTTAGAAGTTAGATGTGAGAAATCAGAAGTTAGAAATCAAAAGAAAGTTGTACTAACTTCTAATTTCTAACTTCTGGTTTCTTATATTTACCATTTTGCAAGTCTCTTCAGATAAGCCTGAACTGTATTTTCCAATCCCATATAAAGAGCTTCTGAAACCAAAGCATGTCCGATAGATACTTCCAACAGATTCGGAATGGTATCTGCAAAATATTTCAGATTTTCTAAGCTCAAATCATGACCTGCATTGATTCCCAATCCGAAATTGGTAGCTTCAACCGCAGTATCATAATAAGGTTTTATGGCTTGTTCTTTATTAATAAGATAATTTTTTGCGTAAGCTTCTGTGTACAGCTCAATTCTATCTGCTCCTGTTTTTGCTGCATATTCTACAAGTTCCGGTAAAGGATCCAGGAAAACAGAAGTACGGATTCCAGCTTTTTTAAATTCTGCAATAATCTCTGTAAGGTAATCAAGATGTTTTTTTGTATCCCAGCCTGCATTGGAGGTAATGGCATCATCAGCATCCGGCACCAGCGTTACCTGCTCAGGTTTTACTTCCAATACCATATCAATAAAATCCTGATGAGGATTTCCTTCAATATTAAACTCAGTCGTAACCAACGGCTTCAGATCATAGACATCTTTTCTTGTTATATGCCTTTCATCAGGTCTTGGATGGATGGTAATTCCCTGCCCGCCAAATTCCTGAATTTTTACAGCAGCTTCTGTAACACTTGGGGTCTCACCTCCTCTTGCATTTCTTAACGTCGCAATTTTATTAATGTTTACGCTTAGTTTTGTCATTTTATTTTAGATGTTAGATATGAGATGTGAGAAGTTAGAGGCTTGGGGCTGGAGGCAAATCCAGGCATTGTACTTCTATTGGTGCTTCCACATTCATGATCATTTAAAAGTTTAATTTAAAGTTTTTTTGAAAAGGCTGAAACTTACAGTTTCCCTTCTCTGTTTTCCAGCTGTTACACTTTCACGCTTACCTGCATTACCTGAAGTTCAAATTCTTTTGAAGCTACTAATAAATGGTCAAAAATATCTGCCTGTATCTGCTCAAAACGTTCCCATTTGGAATCACTGGCAAAACAATATACTTCAAGGGGTAATCCTTGTGGGGTAATCTCCAGCTGACGAACCATTCTGGTTCCGTTTTTATCTATATCGGGATCATTTTCAATATATTTCTGTGCATAATATCTGAAAACACCAATATTGGTAAGCTGTCTTCCATTCACAATTTTATCTTTATGTTCCAAGCTTTCCTTTTCTTTTTTGATCTCTGAAGTTCTTTCTTCCAGATAATCCGAAATCAGGTTAATTTCCTTTAAACGCTCTACATCTTCATCAGTAAGAAACTTGAAAGAATTAATGTTAAAGTAAATTGATTTTTTTATTCTTCGGGTGTTTGACTCAGACATCACCTGCATATTCTTGATCTCGGTGGTCATCAGATCATAAGTGGGAATCGTTGAAACTGTTTTATCAAAATTGGTAATTTTGGTGGTTAAAAGGTTGATCTCTGTAATATTACCTTCGATGCTGTATTTGGGAATACTTACCCAATCCCCTACTTTCAGATTTTTGGAGGTTGCCACGTGAAGACCTGTTACAAACCCCAGGATAGTATCTCTGAAAACCAATACCAGAACAGCTGTAATAGCTCCCAGACTTCCTACAATTGTTGTTCCTTTGATTCCGAAAATCACACAAAGGCCTACTACAGTAAATATAAAAAGTCCTAAAATTTTTACAGTTTCTGAAATGGCATTGAGTGCCATTATTTTATAGAAATCCTGTTTGATACTAAAATAGTTTCTGAAAGCTGTCAGCGATCTGTAGAGCATTCCTGCTAATATCAATACTAATCCCAGATTGATACATCTTATGATAAAAATGGTGGTCTTCGGCAGTGCATTTTCCGGAAATATGGAACCCTGAATACCGTCCACAACAATCAAAGCTGCAAAATGCGCTACAGAATTGGTGATTTTCGACTGATAAATAGATTTTAAAATGGGAAACTTCTGTTCATTATGAAATAACCTGAATACAGAATTGATAATGAACTTAAAAACAAAATCAGTAATAAAAAACAGGACAAGAAGTAAACTCAGTTTTACAATAATATGAAAAACCCAATCCAGCCCGGAGGGTGATATCTGGGTAATATAAATGTAAAGCCGTTCGCTCAGCTCCTGTATAAAGTTTTTGGTTTCTTGTAACTGGTCATTCATTACAGCAAATTTATGAAATTAAGAATCATCATTTTACTATTCATAATCAATTTTCATCCCAAAAAGTATTATCCGGAAATTTGATATAAAAAAATCCGTGAACTCAGCTGTAAAATATCAAATCCTCTACAACCTTTAATTATAAATGAAAAATTAACTACAAATAACCTATTTAAGTAAAAAATATTAAAATAAATTACAATTTAATTGTTTCAATATTAAAAATTTATTAAATTTGGTTAAAACTAAACCCATCAAAATCAATTAAATATGAGACAAAATTACTTGTTCATCGTACTATGCAGCCTTGTGCTCTTAGTAAACTGTAAAGGAGGTGATGACTCAGTGAATCCGGAAGATTCCAAAACTTTACCCACTGGAACTATAGAAGGTAAAGTATTTGCTAAAAACGGAACAAAACCCATTGGTGGTGCCACGGTGTTTACTATTGACAGCAAAAATCAGGTTTATCACACGTATTCCAATGCGGATGGTTCCTTCAGTCTGACTGCACCTGAAGGAAAAACAACTCTTCACATTCAGACCGGTAATGGCCTTAATTTCAGAACTGAAATTCCTGTTACCATTAACAAAAATGAAACAACTAGTGTTCCCAGCAAAGATTCCAAACTGAACCAGATTGCAAAAATAGCTTATGTAGAAGGCAGTTATGACGAAATAGAGGCTATTATTACAAATCTTGGGTACACCGCAACAGAAATCAGCTATCAGGATTTAAAAAACTTCAACACCATTTCTCAGTATGATATTATTTTCCTGAACTGCGGTTCACGTAATCTTGCACAGACGGGAACCAGCTCACCTGGTAACGACCTTTCCGTTTTCAGTAATCTCTCTACTTTTATCACAAACGGCGGAAGCATTTACAGCTCAGACTGGGCTGCTGCGTATCTGGTAGGCGGAAATCAAAATGCGCAATCCTGCGGTATAGCCGGAGGCTTTCTGGATTTTACGAAGATATGTTTTAATATCAATGGAAATGCCAGTATGTATAACAACTGTACTGTTTCCAATACTGCTATGGCTTCAGCATTAGGGTTTAGTACATTAGATATCCAGTATGATATGTCTCTGTGGCAAAAAATCCAGTATTATGATCCTTTATTCTGGGAAGTATTGGTACAGAAAGATAACGAACCACTGATGATAAGAACCAATAAGTACGTGGATAAAACCGCCCCTAAAACCACTGTGGGAACGTCTTTAAACAATAATCACATGACGATCTGCCATCATACGGCAAATGGCAACACAATTACCATTACCATTAATCAGAATGCATGGAATGCTCATCAGGCGCATGGCGATTATATGGGATCATGTTCAGGAACGACAAGCAGTGGAAATATTTATTATACCACATTCCATAATCATGCAAGTGGAAATATCGGCAAAGCAGGACCGATTCTGGAATACGTAATCTTAAATTTGTAATAAAATTTTATAACTCAGTTCTCAAAGTGGCTTTTTATAAGGCCACTTTTTTTATATTGCATGTATATTTTTTAAAAGAATGGATACAACGATTATCAATATTTTCTGCCTTATTCTGTTATTTATAGGAATATTAGGAACTTTTCTTCCGGTATTACCTGGTCTTTTGCTGAGTATCTGCGGACTTTTGATCTATAAATTCGGGACGGATGCTGATCTTTCTATGATTTATATCTGGGCATTCGGAATTCTTACACTTGCTTCTGTAGTGTTAAGTTATGTAATTCCGGCAAAGACCAACAGAAAATATGGCGGTACCCGCTGGGGAAGCATTGGCTCTGTGATTGGAACAATTGTTGGGATATTTATTCCTATTCCGTTGGGATTTCTGATAGGAATGTTTGCAGGGGTATTTATTGGTGAGTTACTTCACGACAGTAAGGATATGAATAAAGCCTTACGATCAACCAAAGGAGCACTGATTGGATTCATTTATGGAACCGGATTCAGTTTTGTGGTAGGAGTGGCAATGTTTTTGGTAGTATTACTTAATATGTTTAACGTCATTTAATTAAATATAAGAAACTATGTTCCATAAAATTGTCATACTCAGTCTGGGAATATTTGCATTAACAGGATGCGATGCCCAAAAGAAATCCAGAATTAATACAAAAGCTACTGAAATGTCCACAGGTACAAAAACAACAAGTTCTGATCATCAGAAAGACGGTGTTATTTATCTGACTGAAGGAGAAAATAAGTTTTTACGAGAATACCAGATGAATGTGACATTCAAAGGAGTTTCTGAAGACAGCCGTTGTCCTGAAGGAGCTCAATGTATATGGGCTGGTGTTGCTCTTGCTCAGGTGGAAGTAATGGGAACTTCTACCCGACCGATGACCCTGAACCTTGCAAGCGCAGATTACCCGGCAAGAAATTATCATCAGTCGACAGAATTTAACGGATATACTATCACATTACAAGACATTGCTCCTCATCCAAAATCGCAGGATGGGACAAAAGCATTAGCCGGAAAATATAAAATCGGAATTACAATAAAAAAAGCAGATCAATCTGCTGATTCTACCAGGAAATAGGCTTCTTCCCTTTGGAAACAAGATATTCATTAATTTTTGAGAAAGGCTTGCTTCCAAAAAAACCTCTGTACACAGAAAAAGGTGAAGGATGTGCCGATTTAATAATAAAATGTTTAGCCGGATCTATGAGTTCGGCTTTTTTTTGTGCAAAAGCGCCCCATAAAACAAAAACCACATTCTCCTTTTTATCTGAAATTTCCTTAATAATAAAGTTGGTAAATTTTTCCCAGCCTAAATCTTTATGAGAATTGGGTGAATGCGCACGAACCGTTAAGGTAGCATTCAACAGTAAAACGCCCTGTTTTCCCCAATCATCAAGTTCTTTAGAAGTTCTTACCACTCCCAGATCATCTTTTAACTCTATAAAAATATTTTTCAGGGATGGCGGTGCTGCAACCTGCTCAGAAACAGAGAAACACAATCCATTCGCCTGATAATCGTTATGATAAGGATCCTGGCCAATAATCACTACTTCCACATCATCAAAAGCTGTAAGTTCCAATGCTCTGAAAATCTGATTTTTGGGTGGAAAAACTTTGGTTGTTGCATATTCATTCTTCACTTTCTCCCAAAGGGTGGTAAAGTATTCCGTACTTTTTATCGGGGCTAAAATTTCTGTCCAGGTCATAGTGCAAAAATAATAATATTAAAATAAAATAAGAGCCTCCATTATACTTTAAATATCTTCACTTTTCTTTCAATCAGCATATACGAAAAATAGGACAGCAATAATGAAAAGGAGATTAATAACACATTATTAAGATGATAAGAATTTACAATAATGAAATTCTGTTTCTTCACCATATAATGGATAATGTATAACGAATAGGAAATATTTCCTAAAAAATACACCGCTTTAGTTTCTAAAAATGCTTTCAGATAATTTGAATTTCCTTCATACAGATATTTGATCATCAATGCTGATAATAAAGGGATAAACAAGAGCCCTTTTTCCACAAAAAGCATAAACCCAAACAATAGGAGAATGATATAAAGGAACAGGTTTTCCTTCTTCGTTTTAAATGGTGGCAGAAGGGCAATTCCAATTCCAAGAAAATAGGAAGAAACCGTTCTTAGCAGAGAAACCAGTCCGTAAGGAAGATCAAGATATCTTGGTGATTCCCCTACTTGCATTGGATGTTCAGAACCTATATATAAATGATCGGGAATATATGGAAGTGCAAACCTCAAAACCAGACTGGCAATAATTAAAATTTCGCTGCGTATTTTATAATGCAGAACAAGCCATAGCATAAAAGGAAATATCAAATAACAAACCCATTCTGTACTGAGTGACCAATAGACCACATTCAGCAGATAATCAGGATTAAAAAAACACTGTAATAAGCTTGCATTAATCAGAAATCCTGCTATAGAAGTTTTCATTAAAAACAAAGCAATAAAAACAACTGATATAATATAGACAGGATAAATTCTGTTAACTCTCTTTTTATAAAAAACCTCTATTGCTTTATAGTTCAGATTTTTAAATTTATCGGAGTAAGAAATTGTCAGTAAGAAAGCACTCAGCACAAAAAAGATATCAACCGCTACATACCCTTTTCCTACTATATCCTGAATGAATTCATTCCTAAAAAAACTAAAATGAAAAAACGCTACCCATAATGCAACAATCCCTCTAAGTCCCGTTAAAGATTTTATTTCATTTTTCATATGTAATTTCAATCGGTGATAAAGATAGAGAAAAACCTGCTAGATTTCTTACAGACGATCACCCGATAGCCTTTTCAAACTAAAAATAATATTATCCGGAAAACCTTCATCTTTTTTTCCTTCCTGCAAAATAAAATGATGTTTTAAAAGAAGTCCTTTTGAATTTTCATTGAATGTACTGGTAATGGCCAAAATTTCCTGTAAATGGAGCTCGTTAAATCCGTACTCTACAACCGCATTTAAAGCTTCAGACATAATTCCTTTTCTGTGGTACTCTGGCAACAGTTCATAGCCGACTTCTGCTGTCTTCCGGTCTTCAGAAAAATTCCAAAGACAAATGGTTCCGATAAGATGGGACTGATCTTTTAAAGAAATTCCCCAATAGACCGTTTGATTATTTTGAGTTCTTTGCTTAATTGTTAAAATAAACTGAAGCGCGTCATAGTTGGTCTTTGGTGAAACTCTTTTCACAAATTTATTGACTTCCGGATTGCCTCGGATTTTTAAAATGTCTTCTGTATTATTTTCATTGATTCCTTTTAAAATCAATCTTGATGTTTCTAGTTTCACATCTCAAATGTAATAAAAAGAATAGCATCAATTTATATAAATGCAAAGGTTATTGCATTCTATTACTCATTTTAAGTAAGCAAAGAAATACGACTAAATTGCTGATGAAGTGGCAGAATGGGCAAATCGCTTAGAAAGAATCAATGTATTGATTTCACTCTTTGCATCCTTAAAAGAGATAAGGTTTAGTAATAAAAAACTTTGCGTGTAAAAAAATTGATCTTTTTTGAAGTTTTAAAATTTTCGAGAAAAAAGCACCCCTATAATCATTAAACTCGCCGTTAATTTATTCTGTAAATCTCTCAGATATACGTAATAATCAAAATTCTCACTAAATTTGCATTGTGTATATAGATAAAGAAGATTTAGACGAATTAGAGTTTCCGCAATTGCTCGCGGAAATCTCCCCATTTGCGTATTCTCCAAAAACAAGAGAAAAAATTCTTCAACTTCGTCCGATGGAAATTGACGAGGCGGAACTTTCATTAAAAAAAACCTCAGAATATCTGTCGAGTTTTGAAAGTTCAAACGCGATTCCGTTTGATGAATATGAAGATATTGAAAGTGAGCTGAAATTGATGCTGATTGAGAACTACCGTCTGGAAAATGCTGCTTTCATCAAAATAAAAACCATCACGGAACAAATCGGAAGACTTCAGAAATTCTTCCCTACCATGCCGGAAACGTTTCCTACTTTGTTAGAAGAGGTTTCTGTACTGGAATTCAGAAAAGAGATTATTGAGAAGGTAGATAAGGTTTTTAACCGTTTTGGTGAAGTAAAAAATGAAGCTTCTCCAGCTCTGAAAGGGATAAGAACTGAAATTCAGCTTGCTAAAAAGGCGATTCAGGAAAACTTCAACCGTGCGCTTACCACGTATGGACAGAGTGACTTTCTGGATGATATCCGGGAAACGATTATTGACGACCAAAGGGTTCTGGCCGTAAAATCAGGATTCAAAAAAAGGGTTGCCGGAAGAACATTAGGAATTTCCAAAACAGGTTCCATCACGTATATTCAGCCGGACAGTGTGGTAAAGCACTATTTCAAACTGCGTGAAAATGAAGAGGAAGAGAAAAAAGAAATTGATAAAGTTCTCCGTAAACTTACTGCAGAACTGGCCGAATTTCAACCTCAGCTATGGAGATATCAGGTGTATATTTTTGACCTTGACCTTACGAGAGCTAAAGCGAAATTTGGTGAAGTGATCAACGGAGTTCTTCCGAAAATCAACCATCATAAAACGCTGAGACTAAAAGATGCTTACCATCCTCTTTTATGGTTAAGAAACAGAGTTGAAAACAAAACCATTCATCCTCAGACACTTACCTTAACAGAACATAACAGGATCATCTGTATTTCCGGTCCGAATGCCGGTGGAAAGTCAATTACCCTGAAAACGGTAGGATTATTACAGCTGATGATTCAGAGTGGCATCCTGGTTCCGGTTCATCCTAAGTCTGAAATGTTTTTCTTTGAGAAAATCATGACTGATATTGGGGACAACCAGTCCATTGAAAACCATTTATCTACCTATTCATCGAGGTTGAAGAAAATGTCCGGGATCATTCGTGAGGCTGATGCCAATACGCTTCTGCTTATTGATGAGTTCGGTACAGGTTCTGATCCGGAGCTTGGAGGTGCGCTTGCAGAAAGTTTCATGGAGTTTTTCTATGACAAAAAGAGTTTCGCCATCATTACGACGCACTATACCAATATTAAACTGGTAATAGAACAGCTTCCCAATGCCCAGAATGCAGCCATGCTTTTCAATGAAGAAACATTGGAACCGATGTATAAGCTGGAAGTGGGACAGGCAGGAAGTTCATTTACTTTTGAAGTTGCGGAAAAGAATAAAATTCCAAGATTCATTATCCATTCTGCGAAGAAAAAAGTAGAACATGATATTGTGAATCTTGACAAAACGATTGTAAAACTGCAACAGGAAAAATTTGAGGTAGAAAAACTGAAATCTGATCTTGCAGAAAGAAAAGAATCTGTAGAAGATAAACGTGATAATCTTCAGAAACTAAATGAGCAGCTTCAGCAGAAACTGTTCAATTTCCAGAAACTTTATGAAGAGGAACACCGAAAACTACAGTTCGGGAATAAGATTGAAACATTCATTGACAGCTATACCAAAGGAAAATCCAGAAAGGATGTGGTAAAAGATTTTGTAAAACTTCTTGAACAGGAGAAATTCAGAAAACTGGGCAGTGATAAGGATGAAACCAAACGCCTGCAGGTTGTTAAGAGAAAAATCACTCAACAGCTGAAAAAGGAAGAGGTTATTGAAAAAATTGCTGAGACCAATGAAAAACTGGAAGAAAAACGTAAAACCGACCGTGCTGTGTGGATGAAAATCGGACAGCGTGTTCGTATTACCGGAAGCACCAGTGTAGGAACCATTGAAAAAATTTCCAGAAATAAAGTGATCGTCAATTACGGAACTTTCAAGACCACGATTGATGCGGATGAACTTGAAAGAATTTAATGAATAAGAAATTAAATTAACGCAAATATAAAGAGAGAGCACCAGAAGGTACTCTCTTTTTTATATTATGCTTCATTTTTCTATTGCTATGCTTAAGGCTTTCCCTACATTTGAATATAAATGGGGAGCTTTGGAATGATAAACTGTATTCATATATAGTAAATATAAAAAAAATATTTCACGTTTAAAGGATTTTTTGTGACATTTTATGGAAAATTATAAAAACTAATTGCTACATTTACAAAAAATAAACTTACCATGAAAAATCTTAAAAAACTATCAAGAATTGAACTAAGAACTCTAAAAGGAGGTTTAGAACCTAATTGTCATTGTAGTCCGTCAGGATCTGGATTACCTCCAATAGACACTATTGCAGATAATGCAGAAGCTTGCTTTAATATTTGTAGATGCTATAGAAATGAGCCAACATGCATTCGTTAACATCAATCTGAATATGGAAAAATCATATTTAAGTAAGAGGATATCATATATCCTCTTATTTTATTTCTCCACTTTTGCCTCCCAAAAAGTATCCATAACAAATAATACAGGAGAAATCATCGTCATAAATAATAACCAAAAAGAAATTGTTATCAATGATCATGAAAAAAAAGAGCTTCCTGATATTACAGAGGGAATCTCAGTCAAAAATAATAATAGACTTGATAAATTTATTAATGTATTTCTTGAACCCAAAGAAAAGCTTAATATTATTATTACAAATGATAATAATATTATTTACAATGGTGATAAGGCCAATATCCATGAATACATTAATGAGAAACTGAATATTGAAACATTTGGAAAAATAAATATTTACCTAAATGCCATTAAGAAAAAAAATCTTGGAGAATTAAAAAGATCTTCAGAACTTATCTTGCTTAACATTATGAATAATATCAAGCAAGAAAGTATTATATCGGCGGATACTGAGAACAATTCTGTAAAGAAAATGAAAAATTATATCAAATACAATTGGCTTAACACCATTTTTTCGGCTGTCAACAGCACAGAAAATAAGAATTTTTCTCAGGAGGCCATTGACTATTATTATAAAAAATATATAAAAACTGATATTTTAAAATTCAGTTGTAATGATTATTATCATTATAAAATTATAGAGATCTTAGCAAAAAATAAAGATGTATTACGAATAGAGCTTCCAACCTATACTATCATTGAAACTACAAAAGATGACAATACTAATCAGTATTTATCCAAAAGTTGTCAAAAATTTTATTTCCTTAACAAGTTTCGCTATTTGGACTATATAAATAGTTCTGAAAAAGAATTTTATCAAAAAATATTAAGTGAAAAATTTAATGATTAATAAAAGTATTTTATCCAAAGTCGTTAGTATTATATTCCTTTTGGGATCTTTCTCTATTTATTTTGGACAAAATTATCAAATTATTTACGAAGTCAGGTTTAAACCTTTAAAACAAAGTGATTCATTTGCAAAAGAGTATATGGCCTTAAAAATAATTAATGGACAAAGTATTTTTTATAATCTGAATAAAGAAAAAATAGATTCCCTTGTTAAAGAAAATAATTTTAAAGATGTGGCATTCGTTACTAGTTCATTTCTGAGGTTTAAAATTTTTAAAGATTTATCAAAAAATCATTACATCATAGGAGGTAATTTTAACCAGTTTAATTACTGGTATAAGGAAAACAATATCAAGTATTACAATATCAAGAAGTTTGGAAAGTACAATGATTACATATCTTATGAAGCTTTTGCTAATTTTGGAAAGAGAGAATGGAAACTTTTATACACTCATGATATTCCAATCAACGATGGACCTTATGTTTTTTCAGGACTACCAGGTTTAGTCATTAAAGCTGAATCATTAGATAAGGATTATTGTTTTGAACTGATTGAAATTAAAAAGTTGAATGAGCAGTCAGAAATAACAAACAACAAAGAAAATATAAGAAAAGAAAAGCTAGTAAAGGACATCAATGATTTTATGAATGACCCTGCCGCTCATCACATTAACTTCAAAAATGATTTGGGAGATAGTTTTAATTATGAGTTTAAGGGGATTAAAGATAAAAATTATGAGGCAACAAATGAATATTTACAGAAAATAATCAATCAGTTTAATAACTATCCGGATAAGGATGTTCCTATAATAACATTCTAATTGAATAAAAAATCAATTTTGAATATTCAAAATACAATATTTTACTACACAATTCCTAGATTAAAAAAAGAGTATTTTTTCAAATACTCTTTTCTATTTTTACTTCTTAATGAACTTTAATCGGGTTACTTTTTCTTTATCTTTCAACTGGATAAAATAAACTCCTTTTGATAAATGGTTAAGGTTTACATGGTGATTTGAAACTTTTCCTTCGTCAATTTTCTGTCCTGCAATATTATAAATTTCATAATCGGCGGCTTCTGAAATCCCTGAAATATTTAAGACATCAGAGGCAGGGTTAGGATAAATTTCAGGTTTTACAGACTTTCCTGATTCTTCCAATCCAAGGGTGAGATTGATTAAATCTACTCCATAATCTTCAACTTCCCCATAGGTAAATGTACTGCAGGCATCTAAAGGTATTGTTTGACTGGAGATAACTCTCATAGTAACGCCGCATAGTGTCACTGCTGCCAAACTTGGAATCGTAAATACAGATACAGCCGGAGCAGCCTGAGTAACATTATTGGCCACCATCACTCTTTCGTTGGATTCAAAAATTCCGTTGGCATTAAGATCAATCCACGCCGTTACTGTTGTTGTGCCTGGAGTTCCCGTCCAGGTATTGGTTACTAAAAGCTTATTTCCTGTAGTTCCTATAAAAAACTTAACTCTACGGCTTAGGTCACTTCTGTAATCTATATAATTGGAAGGTCCGGAGTCACTTACCATTGGTGTGTTAACTCCTGTAGAATTTACGGTCACATTGGAAATATGCATCATCGTGGTATCTGTAGAAGCACTTGCACAATAATTAATGGTAGTGGTAAAAAATATAGGATCAGACCATAATCCCTGTGTTGTACACACTTTCACTACCTGTACTTCATACGTTGTACAAGGTTGCAAACCTGTAATTGTGAAAGAGTTTTGACCCGATACGGGTGTACCCGTCATCCAGAAAGTTGTTCCTGGTATTCTATATCTTATCATATTATCCGGACTATTAGGATCAGCAGTCCAGGTAACTGTTCCAGAAGTAAGTGTTATATTCGACATCTGAGCTCCTGTTGGAGCATTGGTATCACAGTACAATAAAGATTGAGGTTCTTCTTCTATTTTGTGGGTTGCCTGAAGGCTTGAAATTCCCAACATAAAAGAGAATACAAAAAGTAGTTTTTTGGTCATGTTTATCAGTTTTAAAATTTCCTTGAAAAATAGGGTATTTTTTCAAATATAGCTTATACTTTCTCCATATAGCATTGTATTTTTTAATATTTTTGACAATAAAGTGTAAAACACACAGAAACTCTATGCTTTAATATATGTTCAAAAGTATTTCTACTCTCTGGATTTTTTATAAAAAAATAATAATTCCCACCTTGATATTTTCTTTATTAGCTTCTTGTTTATCCTCTTTCAATATTGAGAACTTTGGATTGAGTTTTCTTTTAATATCTCTTGTTCTTCATTATTTTATATATGAACTCCGGTTTAAAAATGAATATTACTTTTATGCCAATTTAGGGTTTTCCAGAGGTTTCCTTTGGGGATTCACGGTAGCTGTCTGTGTGATTGTCAAAATAATAACAGGAATTTTATGAGCAAGCTTCATATTGACAGCATAACCAAGTCTTTTAAAGATAATAATATCCTTCGGGATATTTATTTAGGATGTGAAACCGGGCAGATTATTGGAATTCTGGGCAGAAATGGTGTTGGCAAATCAACATTATTAAAAATTATTTTTGGAACTGTCAGTAGTGATACCCAGTTTATAAGATACAATGACAAAGTTCTGAAAAGCATTTCTGATAGAAAAAACAGAATTGCTTACCTGCCACAGGATATTTTCTTACCGAAGTACAATACCATTAAAACCTTAATTCCTCTTTTTTGCAATAAAAAAAATACAGATCTGTTATTGACTTCAGATCTGATCCGTCCTTTTTTGTCGGAAAAACCTAAAGATCTTTCCAGAGGTGAGCAGAGAGTCATTGAAGCTTTAATGATAATTTATTCTGAAGCTGATTTTGTTTTACTGGACGAGCCCTTCCATAGCCTTTCTCCAAAAATTTCTGCAGCATTGAAAGCTGCAATCATTGAACAGTCTGCGTATAAGGGATTCATTATTTCTGATCATAATTATCAGGAAGTTCTTGATATTTCACACCAAATATTTCTTCTGCGTGAAGGCTATCTAAAACAAATACAAGATTTAAAAGAACTGCAGCGGTATAATTATCTTCCGAAAAGCATTTAATTTATATATTTGAGGGATCAAAAAATTTTCATGATGACTTTCATAAACAAAGCATTCTATTTATCCGCTTTCAGTATTTTATCTATTGCTTTTGTAAAAGGGCAGACTAAAGTTCCTTTTGGAGTTGTAAAAGCTGAAGAAGGATATGCCAACGTACGTGTACATAAAGACGATTACCGAAAAATTGTAGACAAGATCCGTATGCGTAAAGGAGATGTATTTGTTTATGTAAAACCTGCTCCCGGAGAAACAGAATGGATCTGGATCAAATATCCGGAGAAACAGGATGACGACAAACCTTTTGTACGGTATGAAACTCTGGATAAAGAAGGAATGGTAAATAAAGGGCGTATTGCTTATGTAGACCAGCTTCCTGCCTACACTCCATCTAAATCTAAAAACGGAAGATCTCTTATTTTTACTGACAATTCTGATCCTAAGATTCCTACTGCCCAAAGAAGCAAAGTGGTGATTGATATTTATCCTTCCAATGCAGGATACCGTAAAAAGGAAAAAGATGCAGAAGGAAAAATTCTTACCATTGATAAAGTAAAACCATGGGGAATTGGAAATGACCTTCCTGAAGGAATGACTGAAATCAAATCCATCAGAGTACAGCAACCCGGAAGAGGATCTGTTTTTGTAAGAGAAGCCATCAAAAATATGTTCCAGCCTACCATGGATTTTGAAAACGTTGGAGTAACCTCACTTGACAACGATAATATTTTTCTTTATATGATAAACGGTTCAGGGGAAAACAGATACACTACTCTCTGGACGATTAAGAAAGGAAGAGTAATCAGCCAGATTATTTACCATAATCCGGAATAAATTCATTATTTTTGCATTCGAAAAGTTTTTACGCTTATTCATCACAGAAATTGGTTCTGCATCACTGCAGATTAAAAGGGAACCGTGTGAAAATCACGGACTGTCGCGCAACTGTAAGTAACTGAAGTCTTTATCAAAGATCCACTGTGCGAGGCATGGGAAGGAGATAAATGATGTTACAAGTCAGGAGACCTGCCTTTTTCTTAAACATGTAACTTTCGCGATTTGAAGTTGTATTGATCTGATGGATTGTTTCAGGAATTCTATAAGTTCCTGTTATTATTCTGTTGTTTCCAATCATTTCCTATCGCTTTAATTAATAATGATATATGACTACAGAAGAAAGAATTGAAGCATCCGAAACCAGAATCTTTAAAGCGGTTTTCCCTAACACAACCAATCACTATGATACCCTTTTTGGAGGTACAGCGATGCAGCTGATGGATGAGGTAGCTTTTATCACCGCAACCCGTTTTGCCAGAAAAAGAGTGGTAACGGTAAGCAGTGACAAGATCGATTTTAAAAAACCTATTCCTGCCGGAACCATCGTTGAGCTGATCGGGAAAGTTTCATACGTGGGAAAAACCAGTATGAAAGTAAACGTTGAAATTTACACCGAGCAGATGTATTCCTATGAAAGAGAAAAAGCAATTATTGGTGATTTTACTTTTGTAGCGATTGACGAATTCAAGAAACCAATCCAAATACTATAAACAATAAAGTTTCGGGCGGCCAGAGGCCGCCCGAAACTTTTCCATTCAACACAACATAGTATATCTCAACCAAAGAATGATTGGACTTCATTTGTTTTTTTATTTACTTTTAGCATGGCAAAAAAATTATTTTTACATTGCTGTCACTAAAAACTATAGAAGAACCGATATTTCATGAAAAAGATTATTGTAATCATTACCCTTATCCTATCCATTACATTAAGAGCACAAAAAGACGTTAAAATTGAACTTTCAGAAAGTTACGAATTAGGAAATATTATTCTGGCCCTCACTGAATATGGCAGAACAGATCCTTATGACGTACAGAAAATCCCACCATATTATGATGAAATCATCACGTATTTTGAGCCTGTAAAAGATCATCCTTTACTAAAAAAAGTAAATTATTCAAGAAAAGATTGGAAAAAATTCTTAGGCTTCCGAACTGATTTCTATGCATTTTCTTTTGATGAAAAAGGCTTACTTAAAAGAGATTTTCCTTTCAATTCCTTTGGTCCTAAAGAAGTAGATGAAAATCTGGAGCTCATCAATGACTTTGTAAAGAAATCAAATTACAGAACCTTTTATAAAAATCATCAGTCGTTTTACAATACTTTAATTGCCAATTACAAAGAGTATTATTACATCAATGATACTTATACTTTTTTGGATAAAATAGCAAAAAGACCAGCCAATGAAACAGATAAGAAATACATTATTGCCATATCTCCTTTGGTAGGCGGACAGAATTGCCACAGGGATATCAATAGCTCCTTAACTGTAGACTTTCCAAATATCGGAGAAGATCTTATCCTTGGAAATTTAAAAGGTAATCTCGCAAGAAGGATTCTTGATAATCACACCGTATTTTCAGAAATCGATCATGGGTATGTAAATCCTATTTCAGATCAGTACTCAAAGGAAATAACGGAAAGCTTCAACCTTACGAATTGGGATAAAAAATCAGGATACCCGGGAATAAATTCATTCAATGAATATATGACATGGGCTGTTTACGATTTGTTCATCAACGAAAAATTTCCAGAAGAAAAAACAGACAGTCTTTCGGCGATTTATCATAAAGTGAATATCCGACGCGGTTTTATTGCTCAGAATTTATTCTCGGAGAAGCTTATAGAGCTTTATAAAAAGGAAAAGAATCTGGAAAAATTATATATTCCATTATTAAAGTGGACGAAGAAAACAGGAAACAAAATTTCCCAGCCTTCCGTTGTCAATTCCAATAATAAAGAATTTGAGAAAACTGATCTCAATAATATCGTGGTACAATTCACAGAGCCTATGAAAAAAACAAAGACTCTTCAGCTCAAATTATATGAATACATTGATGGAAAAGAAACCCGCAATACCATCATTATCGTTAAAAATCCGGTCTGGTCTAAAGACGGGAAAGAAGTGAAATTCAGCCTGGATACTTCTTATAAAAATTTTGTACTGGGATTTTATGTACATAACAGTATGGCTGGATTTTATTCAAAGAAGGGAATTTTATTAAATCCCGACAATTACTTATTACTAGCCTCTTAAAACATTTCAGATGATCTATAAAAAGACCCTGCCCAATAAGCGGGCAGGGTCTTCTTTTTTCAATTATTTCAGTACTTTTTCTGTTTCCAGACTTCTGTTCAGCAAAAGCTCAAAAGCCTCTCCCATTTCATCAGATGCTCTGCTGATTGCATTTTCAAGCATATTTCGAATTTGTCTTTCTGTCACTCCAGCTTCAGTCCAGCTTTTTCCGGAAGTATGAGAATTTAAGATAAACGGCATGATTCTGTCAATTCCACATGCAAAGATAGCATCCGGAGTTTTCTCATCTTCAAACTCAAGCCATAAATTAAAGAATTCTGTACGTAAAGGTTCATCCAGAATTCCAAAGATTTTCTGAGCAGAAGCTTTCTCTCTTTCGAACTTTCCTACCATTGCCTTTTCATCAAAAATAAAAGTGTCTCCGGCATCAATCTCCACAAGATCATGAATGGAAAGCATTCTTATCACTCTTAACAAATCAATATCTGCACGGTTTTTAGCATACGGATAAAGGATCTGAGCCAGAATAATAATCTGCCATGAGTGTTCCGCTGTATTCTCTCTCCGGGAATCGTCTGCATTATAATTTCTTCGCTGTACATTTTTAAGTGCATCTACTGCCAGAATAAAATCGATCTCTTTCTGAATTTTCATCTTACTTCTTATTTCTGTTATATTGATCAGACGGATATACCTTTGTTTTGGTAATCCATTTATTATTTATCTTTTCTTTAGTGGTCACTTTTACACTACCTTCAATGCTCATATCCTCTTCTTTTTCAAAGACTTTATCAAGTCCTTTATTCGGAATTACAACATATTCTGATGTAAAAATATCACAGCAGCCGGACTTTCCATAAGAAATTAGACGTTTACGCTTGGCATCAACATCAAAAATATCCAGACCGTTTGAACCCAGCTCTGTAAGTTCATCACTTTTTACAAACCCTAATCTTGTCTTGTTGAAGACATATACATCATAAGATGCCCCGCTATAATTTCCCATATTTCCGTTCCTTATGGCAACATCTTCCGTTCCATCGAAATTAAAATCATCTATAATTACGGCACGCTGATCTTTCAAAAGGGGGATCAATTTCCCCTGGATCGGTTTTTGACCTTGTTCTGTATATAAAACCAGATCCTCTGAAACAAAAGTCTGTACTTTGCTGTTTTTATGATCAAACAATTCCACCGTTCCCTTTCCTCCGCATCTGTCATCATAACAATTTTCTACATGGATGACAGCATCATAACTTTTTGATACATTTTTAACCTCAAACTGATATTGCCCGAAACATAAGGGACCTAATAAAAGAAATGCCGATAAGTGCCAGTACTTATTCAAAATATTCATGGTAATAGTAAATGATTTAGGTGTTTTTATTGCTAACAAAAATACGAATCATAATAGCGATCTCAAAATCCCGGTCTCATTATCTGTCAGAATTACCCTTTCAATAAAAGTGTATTCATAGATAAGAAGCTGTTTCCCGCTATCCGCTCATACTCCTCGCTCCTGCCTAAAGCCATAGCTGCTGTGGGGTAACCACTGCTATCGGGGCTATGACATGAGTAATCTGTAATGAGTAATGGGTAATAATTAATAAAAGATCATTTTTTCTATCAATTTTATTTAAAAATTAAAGATTTCTGAGCTATTTTCTGTTAAAATTCATTTTACGTAAAATTCAAGATAAAATTTATTTAATTGATTTTCAATATTTTAAATAATTTATTTTGAAAATTTCACTACTTTGTATTGCATAATACCATTTTATTTACATATCTTTGTAATGTAAAATTAGAATAGGCTCAACTAGCTAGGGGCATTTTTCTAAAAATATAACTAATTAACAAAACTTATCAAAGATGAATACCGAAAATACCAAAGCGCAAATGCGAAAAGGAATTCTGGAATTCTGTATTCTAAGTCTCATCAATAACCGTGAAATGTATGTTTCTGATCTTATTGACGAACTGAAAAAAGGAAAACTGGATGTAGTGGAAGGGACCCTCTACCCTCTTCTTACAAGACTTAAAAACGGAGAGTTTCTCTCTTACAGATGGGAAGAATCTACAGGAGGACCACCCAGAAAATATTATCAGATCACAGAAAAAGGAAAACTTTTCCTGGATGAACTACTCAATACATGGAATGAACTGACAGCCTCAGTAAACCAAATCACCCAACAAAATTAAAAAACAAAGCTATGAACAAGACACTCTCAATAGGACTCGCAGGTTTTTCTTTTACCATAGAAGAACACGCATATATAAAGCTCAGCGATTACCTGAATGCACTGAGAAGCTCTCTGGATGCTTCTGAGGCTGATGAAGTAATGCATGACATAGAAATAAGAATGGTGGAGATTTTCAAAGATTCTTTAGGAAAACGTGAAGTGATTAACGATACCGATGTAGAAAAGGTAATCGCACAAATCGGAAGCCCTGAAAAAATCGAAGAACAGGAAGAAGCTTATTTTTCTGAAAAAACATCTGCCAGAAAAGAATATTCCGGATCCAATTATACCGATAAAAAACAACTGTTCCGTGATCCGGAAAAACAAAAAGTAGCAGGGGTTTGTGCAGGTTTAGCTCAATATGTAGGAATGGATATTACTACCATGAGAGCAATCTGGCTGGGAATCTTCATACTAGGAATTTTTACAGCAGCCATTTCCTCTTCTTTAATAGGTCTTTTATATGTAATCCTTTGGATCGTACTTCCAAAAGCTGAAACAGCAGCAGATTTCCTGAAAATGCAGGGAAAGCCTATGAACTTCGACAATCTTAAGAATGAGTCTAATAAATTGGTACAATTTGCCAATGAATCTACTCAGAGGGTCGGAGAAATCTACAACGAAAACAAACCTTATATCAACAATGCAAGCAGCGGAGTTTGGAATGTGTTCAAGTATATTGTAGGAGGTTTCTTTGTACTAATGGCTGTAAGCAGCATTATCGGAGTATTTGTATTATTTGCCCTTTTCGCAATGGATACAGACTTCCCCGGAGCTAATGAAATCAGATTCTACATGGACGATCAGGGACTTGATAAAGTACTGGCTGCGATGATGGTGATCGGAAGTTTAATCCCGGCAATCCTTTTCAGCTTATTGAGCATCAAGATTTTCTCTCCGAAAACAAAACTGAGAAATATCGGATGGGTTGTAGGTGGTTTATTCCTTCTTTTGATCGGACTTGGAACTTACTTCGGAATCAGTATGGCTAAAAAAGACATGATCTATAGAGGAAGCAAGGAAGATGTAGAAAATGTTGCCATCAACACCACTTCAGATACAGTGTATGTAGACGTAAAACAGATCAACATTCCTCAGAATTTCAAAGGGTATAACAATGATATTTATTCTGATAAAAGAACAGTGTATGAAGAAGATTATATTTCTGTAGATGTAACCAGAAAACCAGATATTAAAACACCTTATCTGATCATTAAAAAAGAAGGAAAAGGATATAACTTCCCAATCCAGATGACGGTTCCTGTAGAAATTGTAAACAACAAAGTATTACTTCCTAACTACATCAAATATCCGTACGAACACAGATTCAGAGATTACAGCCTTGATTACGAACTTGTGGTTCCGCAAAAAGCAGTTGTTTTATCCATGAATAAAAATCGTATCCACATGGACGGAGATTTAGACGGAGACGGTATCAATGACGAAGACCAGGACAGAGATGAAGACCATAACAATGTCCGAATTGAAAAAAATAAAATAACGGTAAACGGTTCCAGTATCGAATACAACTCTGATGACAAAGACAGCATCATTGTAAACGGTAAAAAAGTTCCTAACAACCAGGCAAAGAAAGTTATTGATTCTGCAGTGTCTACTATCAAAAAATCAAATAAAGATATGGACATCAAAATCAAAGACGGAAAAAACGAAATTTCCATACAAACTAAATAATTAACTTCAGAGAGTGGTAGAAGGTGTGGGTGGATGGCAACCGTTTGAAATTCACACCCTTCTTCTCTCAGAAAAGTAAAAATAAAACCATATTTAGTTTCTTATGTGAAAAAAAAGTTTTAATTTCGTAAAGCTAAAATTTAATAACCAACCAATCAAAAACACAGCCTTATCATGATACAATTTGCAATGGAATTCGTAATGAAAATCGTAGATTTAATTAGCGGTTTGTTTTAAGAGCAATAATATTTCAATATATTTGTAAAGTATAACCAAAGTTTGGTTATACTTTTTTGTTTTTAATCCAAGAAATCTATGAAAAAGCTGTTAGGCAAAGCAATGTTAAAAGTATTAGGTTGGAAAGTCGTTCTTCAGGGCGATGTCAACAATCTGAACAGGTGTATCCTAGTGGTAGCACCACATACCCATAATATGGAGTACATTTTAGGAAATTTCGCCTATTGGTCTTTGGAAAAACCTTTAAAAATTATCATTAAAGATGCACACACCAAAGCATGGTATGGAAGTATTGTAAAAGGACTTGGAGGTATTGGTATCGACAGAAGCCAGAAAAACGATCTTGTAAATTTCGTAGCCAACCAGTTTTCCAAAGAAGATTTCAGTCTTGTGATTACTCCGGAAGGAACCAGAAGCTGGGTACCGAAATGGAGAAAAGGATTCTATCACATGGCTTTGGCAGCTAAAGTTCCTATTGTGCTGGCAGCAGGTGATTTTAAAAGAAAAATTGTTTACCTGGGCTACACTATACCTTATGAAAGAATAGCATCCGTATCTTTTTCAGAAATCATGCAGGAAATTCAGGACTATTATGTAAAAAATGATATTGTTCCTAAAGTACCGGAAAACTGGAATCCTAATATTATGGGAACTGAGTCAGAAGCTAGAAGCTAGAAGCAAAATTAATTACCATTTATCAATTATTAAAATGAAAGGTCAGACAAAAGAAGAAATATTAGCATTCATCAATAACTGGGGAGATGTAACTCTTGCCAAAACACTTGAAATCAAATTCATTGATATTGATCTCGAAAATGAAACCCTTACTGCAACCATGCCTGTTCTGCCAAGAACTCACCAACCCTTTGGAATCATGCACGGAGGAGCAAGCTGTGTTTTAGCTGAAACCTTAGGGTCAAGCCTGTCTAATATTTTTATCGATGGCGAAAAATATTACGGAGTAGGAACCAACATCAATTCTAACCATTTAAGAAGCAAAAAAGATGGTATTGTAACTGCTACAGCACGCTTTATCAGAAAAGGTAAGACCATGCACGTATCAGAAATTGAAATTCGTGATGAAAAAGGAGTTTTAATTAATCATACCACAATGACGAATAATATTATTCACAGGTAATACTTACTGCAACATAAAAAATAAGGAGCTTAAACTAAATTTAAGCTCTTTTTATTTTGACATCTTTTAGACTAGTAATACCTTTGCAAAAAGAAAAGTTACGCTGGGAATTTCCTATATTATTTCCGGCTGTTGGTTTCCAAAATTCCTTCATAGCTCATGATTTATTTCAAACTTCCCTTCGACGAAAGATTATTGTCTGCAGATGAAAAAAGCACTAAAAATGCAGTTAACTTTTTTTCTTATAATGGCTTAGATCAGATTAGCTTCAGCGGAAATATTTCTGAAATACCCCCCAATGAAGTTGATCAAAAATTGATTACCAATGAAGTTTTGAATGATGATACCACAAATTATTACGCTGAAACCAAAGAAGAATACTGCCACACTTTACAGCAAGTAATTAAAGTCATCAAAGAAAACAATTTGCCAAAACTTGTTTATTCAAGAAGGAAAATATTTACAAATTTTCATACAGTCAATTATACAGAGAGTTTTAAAAACTTATGTAAATCATATCCCAATGCTTTCAGATATCTTTTTAATGATGGAAAAAATGCATGGATGGGAGCTTTCTCGGAAGTATTAGGGAAGTTTAATAAAACTACGCACGAATTTGAAACCATGGCCCTTGCCGGAACTCTTCCGGTATCTGAGGAGTGGTCCGAAAAAGAAATTGAAGAACAAAAGCCGGTTACCAATTATATTCAGAATATTCTGACAAATTATTCTGACAATATAGATCAGTCAGAAACCTATGACCATATTTCCGGTAATATCAAACATTTACGAACAGATTTTAAAACCAGTATACAACCTGAAGATCTTGATAAAATTATTCAGGATCTGCACCCTACTCCTGCAGTCTGTGGTATTCCAAAAGATTTTTGCAATGAGAATATCCGTAAATATGAAAAATTCCCCCGTGAATTTTATGCAGGTTATATCAAGGTTGAAACGGATGAGAGTATCCTGTATTTTGTCAATCTGCGTTGTGCAAGACTTTATAAAGACTCCGTACACGTTTTTGTAGGAGGCGGAATAACAGCTCAAAGTGATCCGGAAAAAGAATGGAGAGAAACAGAACTAAAGTCTGAGGCGATATTGAAAAACCTGATTGTTTCCTAATATTTTTAGATTTGCCCACAGATTCTACAGAAACCTGTATTATGCTAAGTAAACGTCTTTGAGAACGATTTATCGTCCTTCTGCGGACTTTGCCTTATATAGGCTTAGGCTAAAACCAATTGGTCTCTTTATCCTTTTTCCTGAACAGGCTAAAGCCCGTCCCTATTGAATAGGAAAAGCAGATATGGATATTTATACTAAACCTAATCCCATGCTACCTTTTATCTGAAAGCTGCAATCTATAACCCCATTAAAAAACCTCCTTCAAAAAGAAAGAGGCTATATCTATATTGAAATATTCAATTTATTTCTTTAAACCGATTCTACTCCATGTATCCATTACGAAAAGCAGGATAAGACCTATTGCAGCAGCTCCAGCTGAGAATGCAAATCTAACGTTATCTTCATCTCCTAAGATATCTGTCGCCTGCCAGTTAATAGCATAAAGATTAATGGTGATGAATACAATGAACAGTACTAAAAATACTTTATAAAACTTCTTCATGACTCTTAAAAATTAATATAATTCTGCACCAACTGGGCAAAATTTGCGGTGAATAATTTAATTGAAATTGCCAAAAGGATAATTCCGAAAACTTTCTGAAGGATCATCAAAGTAGCATCCCCAATTTTCTTCTCCAGCCATTTCGCTGATTTCAGCACCAAATATACGAAAATTGTATTAAGAATAATTCCGCAGATAATATTAATATCATGAAATTCAGCTCTAAGAGATAGTGCAGTTGTTAATGTTCCAGCTCCGGCAACCAATGGAAATGCGATGGGTACAATGGATGCAGCCTTTGCCTCAGTGGTTTTATTAATTTCAATTCCTAAAATCATTTCCAGCGCTATGACAAAAATCACAAAAGCTCCGGCAATAGCAAAAGAATTTACATCCACTCCGATAAGCTTAAGAATCTTATTTCCTACGAACAGGAAAACAATCATAATAGCTCCGGCAGTAATGGCTGCCTTTCCAGCTTCAATCTGTCCGAACTTCTGCTGAAGGCTTACAATAATAGGAACTGAGCCAATGATATCGATCACGGCAAAAAGAACCATAAAGCTGGTAACAATCTCTTTAAAAGAAAAACCATCAAAAATTTCCATCTCTTTGTAATTAAAAATTTCGCAAAAATATGAAAATAAACTGATTATTTGCTAATTTGTGAATATAAATTAACAATAGTTTTCAAAAGTTCTTCAAGAGCTTCGGCAGATTTCACAGGATTGTATTTTTCCATCTGAACTTTCTGCTGCAGTTTACTGTATTCTTCTGCAACCGAAGAACCTTTGTGCTTTTCAAGAAAATCCTTAAACTCCGGGATAGACGCCTGAAAATACTGTCCTCTTACTTCTTCATCCAATTCTTCAAGAGTTGCAAAGAACTTTTCATACTCTCCGTTATCTTTAAGATTTTCCAGATATCCGAAATAATCATTGATATCAGTTTTCATCAATTCTCTTATCTCTTTTTCTGTTTCGGCCACTGAACCTAAAGGTTTTGACGGTATAGTTTCCCTAACTAATGTACGTTTTTTTTGCCAATTTTTAAATAACAGATATCCAACAAATAAGCTTATCAGAATAGCTATATTGGTCAAAAGAATATTCCAGTGGAATTTGTTTTTTTCTTTTACTTTGAATGAAGTGGTTTTTAATACGGGAGTATTTACCGTCTCCAGAAGATTATTGGTGTAGTCGTTTACTTTTTCTACAGTAGAGCGTGCCTCAAGAATCTGATCGTGAGAAAATGCATTCAGATCCAGTGTTTTCTGTCCAAGATCTACATATTCTTTACTCGCAGGATCAAAGAAAGCGAATTGTTCTGTTTTAATTGAAATGACACCCGATTTTTTAGGAATAATCACATAATTAGCCAGGATCTCTCCTTTCATTCCTGAAGTTCCAGGAGCTACTTTAGAGGTAATTTTCGGGGCAAAAACTTCATAATCCGGAGAGGCGGCAATTTTAGGAAGTTCCATATCCGGTAAATTACCTTCACCTGAAACTTTTACTACCACATTCAGAGGTTTTTGCGCTTCCGGTTTTTCCTTGGAAGCATTATATACGTTGACATTAAAGTTCCCAACAGCATTTTTAAAACATTCAGGAGCTCCTTCAGGAAGCTTTCTTACGTTGATTTTAACTTTATTGGAAACAATTTTTGTTTTATTTGAATAGGTACTTACTGAAGCAGATACTCCGGGAACTTCCACATACCCTGCTTCATTCGGAAAAACCATAAACATAGCCAGAACCTGTGAAGGCATGTTGCCGTATCCTGAAGGATCTATCTCAGACTTATCAAAATTGATAGGATGTACATTGATATTATCCTGTTTCGGAAGATGAATATTTTTCACCTTTCTCAGATTATCCATATTTCTTGAATACACTCTCAGAACGGCTACCGTAGGCTGATCCTGATAGACATCCCGATCATCAATTTCCATATTCAGATAAACATCATTGGAGGTATTCGCTGCCAATGATCTTCTGTCGACAATATCACGGATATTGACATCAAAAGGTTCGGTTTTATAGATTCTGTTGTTTACGGTAACAAGAACGGAACCGATTTTTATTTTCCCTTTTTTCTTAGGCTCAAGGGCAATTCTGGAAACTTTCTGGGTAATTAAAGTATTGGTAGCAGGATCAATCACGGTATTGGTTACAGATCCACTTCCTATGATATTAAATTTTGAAAGATCCGGAAGCTGAAAACCTGTCTGCTGTACAAGATCACTTCCGTTAAGTTCAAGAACAATGGTCAGATTGATAATATCCTTACCTGCATACTCTGTTTTATCTGCATCCATAGATAGATTTACCTGTCCGTAAGTAATTACGGATGCAAGAGTAAGCAATATGTAAATCAATTTGTGCTGCATCACCAATCTTTCTCGTTGCTTTCAGGCATCGAATAAGAATTTTTGTTTAAAATTCTTCTGGCGGTTTCTTTTTCTTTTTCGTTTATTTTATCTAAGATCGCATTTTCAAGATTCTTGGGCATTCTGCCTTCATTATTTTGATTCTGCTTAGGATTGTCACCCTGGTCACTTTTGCCTTCGTTTTGCGGGCCGTTACCCTGATCCTGTTTTTTGTCTTTGTCGCCTTTCTGATCATCCCCTTTGTTCTGATCATTTCCGCCGCCACCTTTTCCTGAATTATTCTGTTCGTTTTTTTGCTGTTGTTTTTCTTTCTCTTTCAGTTTGGCAATCTCATAATTTTTTCGAGTTACCTCGCTGTGGGGATCCTGCTTCAAAGCTTTCTTATAATATTCAGCAGCTTTTTCAGGCTGATTCATCTGCATGTAAGCATTCCCTAAATTATGAAGAGCAGCCATTTTATCGGGAAGAGTTTGTGAAAGTTTTTCTGCTTTTTCAAACTCTGCTTTTGCCTCTTCATATTTTTTACTTTTATACAACGCATTCCCCATATTGTAATGAGCGGTAAAATCTTTATCATTGGATTTTATCGCTTCCATATATTTGGAGGAGGCTCCATCATAATCTTTACCGTCAAATTTCTGATTGCCTTCATATACTAAATTCCTATAGCTTTCCTGCCCAAACACGAAGCCTGAGAATGAAATGGCAACAATAAACGATAAAAATATGATTTTAGTATTCATCACTTGCAAAATTATTCCTTTATATGTTAAGAAACAGAGTTTTATTTGTTAAAATTCGGTTAAAGTACTTGTAGAATTTCTTCTATAAATAAAGGAATTCTACACATTAAAATCTTTTTTAGGATTAAAAATATAAATTAAAAAGAAAAACAGAAGAGATACCGCAAGAAAATATTGATAATAATGATTGGCATTCTGCGATTTCACCATTGTCTCTGCACCTGCAGATTTTTTATTAACTGCATCTACAATTCTGTCCGGAGCTTCATTGATATTATTTCCATCAATATAAGTTCCGTCTGTAGATTCAGCCATTTTCTTTAATGCTTCGGTCTGTCTTTTTGAAATCACCGTACTACCGTTGGCATCGGTTTTATATCCCATTAATTGTCCGAACACATATTCCGGAACCGGAGCACCTTCATCTGTACCCACTCCTACGGAAGTAATGCTTATTCCTTCTTTATTAGCTAATCTGATGGCAGCGTTATCATTTCCTTCATTATCTTCACCATCACTCAGCAGAATCACTTTTCTGGATCCTTTGCTTACGTTTTTAAATTTTTCAGCAGCAGCCTGCATTCCTTTCAGAAAATCCGTTCCCTGAATCTGCATAGAACTGGTTTCAATACCGCTGATATAAGTTTCCGCAGAATTATAATCAGTTGTCAGAGGCATAATAGACATTCCATTCCCTGCAAAAATCACAATACCTACCTTATCATTATTCATTTTCTTCATGGTAGCCAGCATCAGATTTTTGGCTTCCGTCAGACGGCTTGGTTCTATATCCTCAGCATTCATAGAATTGGATACATCCAGCATAAAGATTACATTGTTCAGCTTCTGGGTACTTTTCACTTCTTCTGAACCGTTCAAAAGGTCAATGATAGAGAATATCAGAAATAATGTTCCCAATAAATATAATGCAGGAAAAAACTTTGTAAATCCTGATCTTTTTTCAAATAAAATCTCATGAAACTGGCTCGCAGCAAAAATTTCTCTCTTTTTATTTCTCCATTGTAGAAAACGGATCAAAAACGTAGCTAACAGCGGCAGAAGCAACAGTAAAAATAAATACCAATAATTTCCTAAAGACCAACTCATCAGCTTAAAATTTTATAAAACACCCATCTTAACAATGCATCCAACACCAACATAGCCAGTGCAATCCAAAGGAATATTTTGAAATATTCTTCATAATTGTACAGCTTGGAAACCTTCACATCAGATTTTTCCAGTTGGTTGATTTCATTGTATACTTCTTCCAGACTACTGTTTGAGGTAGCTCTGAAATATTTGCCTCCCGTAGTCTGTGCTATTTCTCTCAAGGTATTTTCATCAATGGTAACCTCTGTTTCGGTAAAGATAAGCTCTCCAAAAATGTCCTGCGATGTAGGCATCAGCGCATAACCATTGGTCCCGATTCCGATTGAATATACTTTTATATTATTATTCTTTGCCAGTTCAGCGGCAAGCTGTGGAGGAATCGCATTCTGAATATTGCTTACTCCATCCGTCATCAGGATGACCACTTTACTTTTGGCCTTGCTTTTAATCAAATGATTCACTGCTACAGAAAGGCCTTCCCCAATGGCTGTTCCAGGTTCAAGACCTGCAGAATTCAGATTTTTAATTTCATCAATAACCACCTGATGATCTGAGGTTACCGGAACTTTAGTAAAAGCTTCTGCAGCATATGCTACCACCCCTATCCTGTCATTCGGACGCTTCTGAACAAATTTTACGGCAATATCTTTTAGGGCAGTAATTCGGTCCGGGGTTAAATCCTTCGCCAGCATACTTAGAGAAACATCAATAGATAACATAATATCCACTCCCTTTGTATCATCTCTGTCCTGAGAAATGGTAAACGTTCTCGGCCTTGCCATCGCAATAATCAACGCAGAAAGAATGATATATTTTGATATTTTCAGCAAAAAAAGTACACCCTGGATACTCCCGCTGTGATCCATATTCTTTATGGTAGGAACTTTTATACCTTTTCTTTTACTTCTTCCAATATCTTTAATTAAAAGTGGAATAAACAGCAGAAAAAGCAGCAAAAACCATGGGCTGTAAAACTCAAAATTAAACATCCTTTCTTAAGTTTTCGAATTCTAAATCTTTGGATGATCTTTTCACAAAATCTCTGATATTGACAAAATCTCTTTCCATTGTTTCCTGGTCCGGGAAGGTTTTGGCAAATTTCACCAGGTCTCCCCTAAGGAAAACATCTTCTATTATTTTTTCGTTGTCCTGCGAGATTGTATTATTTTTTTTCATGACATCTATAAGATCATCAGTAAGAAGTACATCTGCCGGAAGGCGATATTGTTTTGTAATGAAGGTTCTGGAAATATCAATCAGTTCCACATAAAACGAACGGAAGTTTCCTCCTTCAATATATTTTTTCTTTTTAAGAGAATCAAGCTCTTTTAAGGTCTGATTAGTAGCCACTACAGGAGAGCTCTTTGATTTTCTTCCCCATTTTACAAACATAATAATGGCAATAACCAGTGCAATACCAGCCAATGCTGCAAGAATATAAAACTTATAAAGCTCCCAATAATCTTTGGGTTCAAGTTTCACCTGCTTATTATTCATGATGTCATTGATCTGATCTGCTTTTTGAGCCGTATTAATGACATCTATTTCGTAAGGGATTGTTTTAAGTATTTTATCTCCTACTTTGAATTCCAGTTCAGGAATGGTAAATTTTCCTTCTTCAAAAACAGCAAATTCGATCTTTCTTTCATAGGTGTTAGCCGTTTGCCCGATACTGTCTTTGGTTTCTTCAAAATGAAAAGGCAACAGCTCATTCTTAGCTGCTGAAGTAACCTGTTGCTCATTAAGATTGTCAATCTTTATGGTAAGATGATTGATTTCTCCCAGAGCAAGGGTTTTCTTTTCTACGTTAGAGGATAATATCTGTGAAAAAGCATTTGCACAGATCAGAAAAGATAATATTAAAAGTATTTTTCTCAATGTTAAAATAATAAAGGCAAAATGCCTTCTGTTTTTTATTTACGAGCTAAGCCCGATGTTATTTTTTCTGAAAGTAATTATACAATAATTTTGAATAATCTGAGCCGGTACTAATATTCATAAGACTGGCAGAGCTGTTGGCAAAATCTTCTTCCAGAGCTCTCAGTTTTTGTTTTTGAGCTTCCGCAAAGGTATATCGCCATCTTGCACTGGAAGTATTGGCCCATATTTCTTTTCCGGTTTCCACATCAAGTAAACGGGCGTAGCCTACATCAGGAATCTCATTATCTTTTTCATCATAAATCCTCATTCCCAGCAACTGATGTTTCTTTGAGGCCACTCTCAGCATTTTGGAATCATAGGCATCTTCAAAATCTGAAAACAAAAACACCAGAGATTTCCTTTTGAAAATCCCCATCATATATTCCATTGCCTTATCTATTTTAGATTCTGCCGGAACATAATCTGCAGTGAGAATATTACTGATAATGGAAAGAATGTGTTTTCTTCCTTTTTGAGGAGGAATGACTTTATATACTTTATCTGCAAACAAAATCAAGCCTACTTTATCATTATTGCCAGCGGCTGAAAATCCTAAGCTGGCTGCAATTTCGGCTACATATTCTCTTTTCAGTTGAACCTTTGTTCCATAATCCATAGAAGCGGAAATGTCTACGAGAATCATCATTGTCAATTCCCTTTCTTCTTCCATTACTTTTACAAATGGCTCACGGAAACGTGCGGTTTTATTCCAGTCGATTCTTCTGATTTCATCTCCAAACTGATACGGTCGAACTTCCGAGAAAGTCATCCCCTGCCCTTTAAAGGCGCTGTGATATTGCCCCATTAAAGCAGCCTCCGTCTTTTTTCTGGTACGGATTTCAATCTGCTTTACTTTTTTTACAATATCTTTTATCTGCATAGACGAATTCAAAATTCAAGGTTTAACATTCAAAGTTTAATGTTGATGTCGGGATCCGGGTTTTGGGTTAGTCTATAAACTCAATGGATACGTTCGACCACTCATTGTCAAACTTTGTATTATACTTTTTATAAAAATTGATGGCTGGTTCATTCCAGTTCAATACCTGAAATACCATTCCACTGTAATTATTGGTTTGACCATATTCCAGTGTTGCATCAAATAATTTTTTTCCAATCTGCTTTCCTCTTAGCTTTTCAGTTACTACAAGATCTTCAAGATACAGCCTTCTTCCTTTCCAGGTTGAATACCTGTCATAATACAGGGATATTCCAACTATTTCTCCTTCATATTCTGCCACGAAAGCTCCCCATACAGGAGAAGTTCCGAAACCATCCTGAATAAAATCATCCAAAGTCACTGTTACTTCATGCAGTGCTTTTTCATATTCCGCTAGTTCTTTAATTAAATCAAGCATGGAAGAACAGTCTTCCAGAACAGCTTTTCTTACAACTACATCACTCATTATGGTGCCTGGATTTTTGCTAAAATTCTATTGATAATTTCCTCAGTTGTGATTTCTTCTGCTTCTGCTTCAAAGGTCAATCCCATTCTGTGTCTCAATACATCTTTTGCCAATGCTTTTACATCTTCCGGAATGACAAATGCTCTTCCTTTTAAGAAAGCGTAGGCTCTTGAGGCGATAGCAAGATTAATGGATGCTCTTGGAGAAGCTCCGAAACTGATATAATTTTTAAGTTCAGAAAGCCCATAATTTTCCGGATAACGTGTTGCAAACACCATATCCAGGATATATTTTTCAATTTTCTCGTCGAGATAGATCTGGTTGATCAGTTCTTTTGCATCTACAATATCCTGAAGGGAGATTACAGGCTTCACCGTTGGCTGGTGTGAGGTTGAAACCATTCTCATCACCTGTCTTTCATCTTCAAAAGCAGGATAATCTATGGTACACTTCAGCATAAAACGGTCGCTTTGTGCTTCAGGAAGCAGGTAAGTTCCTTCCTGGTCAATAGGGTTTTGTGTCGCCAGTACCAGGAACGGTTTTGGAAGCTTCATGGTTTCGTCACCAATCGTCACCTGTTTTTCCTGCATGACCTCCAGAAGCGCTGACTGTACTTTTGCCGGCGCACGGTTGATCTCATCTGCCAAAACAAAGTTCGCAAATACAGGTCCTTTTTTTATAGAGAAATCATTGTCTTTGATATTATAAATCATGGTTCCCACTACATCTGCAGGAAGTAAATCCGGAGTAAACTGAATCCTTGAGAAATCTCCATGAACAGCATCAGCCAGTGTTTTTATCGCTAAGGTTTTAGCCAGACCGGGAACTCCTTCAAGAAGAACGTGTCCATTTCCCAAAAGCCCTACCAAAAGACGGTCTACCATGTATTCCTGTCCAATAATAACTTTGTTGATTTCCTGTCTCAGAAGAGAAAATAAGTAGTTTTTTTCTTTTACTTTTTCCGTCAATTGGCGGATATCTTCAGCTTGATATATCTCTGACATAGCTTGATTTAAAATAAGTGGTAAATTTCTGATAAATACTTGCATTAATCAACATAATAAATGCCATTTTTGAGTTAAAGTTTGTTAAAAATTCCGGCATTGACGAGATATTTAATGCTATAATGTTGAATTTCTTATCTATAAATAAATCCAGAAATTCAAATTCCCTTCATAAAACCATCCCGTTTTTTCTTCTCATTATCCATAAAAAAATGTCACAAAATCACTTTTGCAACATTTGTATTTTTAATCAGAAACTTGATTATTTAATTTTAAAGCTTGTTTATTGTAATGGTGAATATATTTTCAGGAGCATCAGTAGTATCTTCATACGCTCCGACATTTACAAAATATTCTGTTCCTGATACTGTGGTAATCGTAAGAGTTTCCGCAGCACCTCCGCCACCATTGTCTACAGTTCCTGTACATGACAAATTACTACAGCTGCCACTATATACACCTATCTGCGGATCATAGCTGCTGCCTGAAGGCATAGTCACTTTAATAGTATACTGACTGCCATCACCAGTCAGTTTAAACCATGTCCCATCGTTCATTCCTGTGTCTCCATTACTTGTACATACGCTTATATTTCCGGCATTATTAGTGGTCGATACAGCATCATTCTGAGTATAAGAATAAGGAAATACCAATGCCTGCAATGCTCCAGTACATGCATCGTTTACAGGTATTGGAGGAACAGTCTTAAAAACAAGTTCAGAACATCCTGAGGATTCTGTACTCCCCGACACTGATATTACTTTTAAATAATAAGTTGTTCCGGCTGTAAGCGCTGTGGAAGGGGTAAAGCTACTTCCTAAAACTGTTTGCTGATTAATAATATCAGAGCTTCCTGAACTCGTTCCTAACGAAACTTTGTAGGATGTAGCCCCTGAAGCCGGAAGCCAGCTGAAATTGGGAGTTAAAGAAATATTCTGACTATTATTTACCGGATAAACGACAAAAGGACATGCCGGTCCGGCACTTGGTATAAGGCCTGAAATGGTAACTGACGATTTATAATCCGCCCTGATTCCTCCGGGAGGAGATGCAATATCCACTACTGCACGATCTCCTTTATAATACAGCGTTGAGTAAGGGATATGAGGATAAACATGAAAAGCTTCATCAAAATTATTGATATCGATATTCGGAGAATTCTCTTTTGCTGCAACAACCAGGTTATCAACATTATTATAAGTAAATGGTGTTGTAAAAACAACTTCAACTTTATTATTATTCTTGCTTACGGCTCCTGTGAACACCTGAGTCAACTGTGCTGCAGGAATCCAGTCTGTACCGGAAGCAAAGGCTGTTTTTGACGTATGTCCGAGATATACCGTCCAGTTTGAAGATTCAGTAATTGTAGAGGAAGGATCCACATAAAATGTAAGCCCTGTAATATTGCCTGCAGCATTGGCGTTAATTTCCTGCTTAGGATATATCTGCTGTACATAAGAATAGGAAAAAAAACTGCTTACAGGAGCAACACCAACATTTGGACTCCCAATATTGATATTGATTTGGGCGTTAATCACCACCACTACAAAAAACAAAGCTAAAAGTAAAAATCTTTTCATTATTAATAACATTAATCTGGTATACCATGCTAATTTAATAATAAATACTATGATTATAGCAATAAAAAAAATATTTCATTATATAATTCAACGCAAAAAAAAATTTAAACAAAAACACATCCAATATTAAAAACAATACACATTCAATAACAAAATAATAACAAAACATAAAAATAAAATAAATTAAAAGTAATTTCAATACATATTTCATATATTTACACTAAACATCAATAACATGTATAAAAAGCTATTCTTTTCCAGTTTTTTGATTACCCATCTCGTTTTCGCCCAAACGACAATGACCAATATAATTTCAGATGCAGTATACTACGATGGCTATGCTACTATGGTATCCAACCCTGTACCTGCCGGTTTGACAAGACTGACGAATGCCAGGTATACCAGAAAACTTACTGATGTAGAACTAGATGCTTTTAAAGCTAAAATTGCTATGCGTGTAACCATTGCTCCTTTATGTGACAATTATGACCGTCTTGGAGAAGTCTTCTTAGCAATGGTTCCTAAAAATCAAACTACTTATACAATCAATGACACTAATGTCAAAAGAATTGAAATAGGCAGATATATTACTCCTTTCATGAATAAAAACAGGACTCCTTCTGAAGTTCCTTACACTTATGATGTCAGCAATTTATACAGCATATTCCATGACACAACATTGCGCAGCATGTATGATCTCTATATGGAACTGGATGTTTTCGGGGTTCCCTATGCAGCACAAACGCAGGTTTCAGGCTGTGCAAACAGAATTGATGTTTTTTCAGGAACTCTTACCTTTTTCTCAACAGATACAGGAGCAACCCCTACAGACACCAACAGCATTGTACCTATATTAAGTTATAACACCCTTAACAACTATAACAACACTGATGTTACCGGGGAAACCGTTAGAATTGTCACTTTTAATCTTCCAGACCCTGTTACCAATGCCCGCTTCTTCGTAATATCAACTCCTCATGGCGCTAACAGTGGTGGTGAAGAATATATCAGAAGACAAAATTACACCTATATAGATGACGTACAAGTACTCACCTATACTCCCGGAGGTATTTCATGTGAACCGTACCGTGTATACAATACTCAAGGAAACGGAATCTATGGTTCTACTCCTAAAACTTTTGCTGACTGGACTTCATGGAATAACTGGTGTCCCGGAAATTCTGTTCCCATCAGAGAATTTACATTACCCAACTTAACTGCAGGTAATCATACTTTGAAACACACAATTCCAACTGCAGTTTTCAACCAACAGCAGGGATATGTCATGCTATCCGTTTATATGCAGGGAAAAAGCAATACAGCTTTGAATGTAAAAGAGATCAAAACAGTAGATGTGAATATTTACCCCAACCCTACTGCTGACTTTGTGAATGTAAAATCAAAAGTAGAGGTCAGCTCAATAAGCCTTTTCAATATGGAAGGAAGAAAACTTTCCGAAACTTATAAAGAGAACAGAATAGATCTTTCCTTATACAGCACAGGAGTTTATTTTTTACATATTGTTTTAAAAGACGGAACTGCCTTTAAACACAAAATCATAAAAAAGTAACTTTAACACATCTTTTAAAAACAAAATAACAAAACCCTCTCTGAAACTCCACTCAAGAGGGTTTTTCTATTGATCATCATGTAAAATTAACTGTAAAAAACATTCTGATATCAATAAAAACTAATCAAAAGATGAACCTTACTTCACTCTTTTTCAAAATAGTTAAAAAATTTTAACTTTAATCCTCTAGTCAAAAAAATTGTCATTTCCAGTTTATTAAACTATTTTTGGTGATTAAAAATTTTGCAAAATGAATTATCATTTTCAAGCACACAGACAGGTAAGAAAGAACCTTTTAGATATCCTTCAGAACACATCTCATGAAGATCTGATCCTGATTCCGGATGGTTTCAACAACAATATTTACTGGAATATTGCACATACTGTTGCTACACAACAACTACTGCACTATTACCTGAGCGGAAATCCTTTCCGTATTGACAAGTATTGGATTGAAACCTACAAAAAAGGAACTTTACCCAACTTAAATGTTCAGAAATCAGAAGTGGAAGATTTAGAATTTTTACTTACTGAAACTTCAAAGATTTTAATGAAGGATTATGACAGTGATTTCTTCTCAGATTACACTCCCTACACCACAAGTTTCGGCATGGATCTGAAAAGCATTCAGGATGCAATTATCTTCAACAATATGCATGAAAGCCTTCATTACGGGTATGTGATGGCACAGAAAAGAGCAATTTTAGGAGAGAAAGGGAGATAGTGAATCTTGCTACGCAAGTCAATGGTCAGAAGTGAATAGGCATCCAACCAATTGACTTACAAAGTAAAATTCAAGATTGACCATTCACTCTATAACTATATAATACATTTTCAATGAAAGACGATTTTATTTTCGGGCTACGTCCCGTGATTGAAGCAATTGAAGCGGGAAAAACGATTGACAAGATCTTTGTGCAGAATGCACTTCAGGGTCCTATTTATGCTGAATTAAAAGCCATTTTAGCGAAAAATAAAATCCGTCCCAATTATGTTCCGGTTGAAAAACTGAACCGTTTTACAAGAAAAAACCACCAGGGTGTGGTAGCTTTTATTTCGGATGTACCGTTTCATAAAGTGGAGGATATTGTTCCACAATTATTCGAACAGGGAAAAACACCTTTCCTTTTAATTCTGGACAGACTTACCGATGTAAGAAACTTTGGAGCCATCTGCAGAACAGCGGAATGCGTAGGAATAGATGCAGTTATTATTCCTGAAAAAGGAGCTGCTCCTATCAATTCCGATGCGATAAAAACTTCTGCCGGAGCGATCTATAATATCAAAATATGTAAGGAAAACAATCTTGCCCACACGGTAGACTTCCTTCAGCAAAGCGGAATTTCTGTATATGCAGCCAGTGAAAAAGCTCAGAAACTTATCTATGATGTTAATATGACAGAGCCATGTGCTATCGTGATGGGAAATGAGGAAACCGGAATTTCTAAAGAAGTACTGCATCATGCTGATGAAAAAATAAAACTTCCTATTGAAGGAAAAACTCAGTCCCTGAATGTTTCTGTAGCATGTGGAGCGATTTTGTATGAAGCGGTAAGACAGAAAATGTCCGTGATACCTAATCCATAACCATGAAAATACAATCACTTTTACCTTTATTTTTTGTCCCGTTGGCTTTTAATGCCCAGACAAAAAAAACAGCAACAGACAACCGTCTTGCCACTGATCTTGATAAGATGGTTCAGAAAGAAGCTGTTGCTTATATGCAGGATCCTGCACGTGTAGGAATTTCAATAGGCATTTTTAAAGATGGTAAAAGTTATTTCTATAATTATGGGACAACGGAAATAGGGAAATCAGAGCTTCCAACCTCGCAAAGTCCATATGAGATTGCATCCATCACAAAGACCTTTACCGGAACACTTCTGGCTCATGCTTTAGTAGATGGTAAAATCAAAATGGATGATGATATCCGGAAATATATAGGAAATTATCCTAATCTTGAATTTGAAAAGCACCCGATAACGATCGGTAATCTAACCAATCATTCATCAGGATTGCCTCAGTTTTTACCGGATCAGTCTGAAACGTTCAAAAAACCGATGGACTCTGTTGCCCTGGCATTGTCGGATTTTTATAAAAACTATTCAAAAAAGAATTTTTATAAGGATCTTCATCAGGCTAAAGTGGATTTTGTACCCGGAACAGAATATAAATATTCCAATGTAGGAACACAGATTGCCGGGGATATCCTTGAAAAAGTATATCATACAAGCTATGAAAACCTGCTTTCAGAGTATATTACAAAGCCTCTGAAAATGAATCATACTATTATTGGTACGAATTCTGCACAGCTATTGACTCGTTATAACGAAAAAGGAAAGATAATGCCCAGAAATTTCACAACCATTTTTGCTCCCGCAGGAGGAATCATTTCTACTACAGGAGATCTTGTGAAATACATGCAGTATCATCTGGATAAGAACAATAAATATGTGAAAACATCTCATACACCTTTTGTAAAAGGTGAAGGAGATGCCATTGGACTGTACTGGAGATTACATACATATGAAGATGGAACTCAAACCGTTTATCATACAGGAGGTACATTTGGATTTTCAAGCGTACTTCAGATTTATCCTTCAAAAAACATGGGAGTGGTAGTGCTTTCCAATGAATCTGATGGAGAGTCTCAGGGGAAACTGCACGACATTGCAGATAGTATATTAAGAAATAGTAGTAAAAAATAAAGTTAAAAAATCAAATGAAGAATATTGCAGCGCTTGCGCTTATATCATCAATAGCCCTTGTGTCTTGTAAAAAAGAAACGGCAAAAATAACAAAAGTAGATCCTAAAACCGGAAAGACAGTAACTGTAGAAGTTCCTGCTGATTCTGTAACGAAAGTTGCAGAAAACCCGGCTATCAAAGATTCTGCGGGAGTTATCACCCAAACTTTTAAGCTTGAAAAAGGAAAAACATATCCTCTTACCACTTATCAGAGAGATGTAAAAACAATGACAGATCCTCAAGGGAAATCTATCACTGCAACAAGCGAATCTACGGATGAAATGAATTTTGTAGTGGATGATATCAAAGGAAATGTATATGAGATGACTCTTAATCTTGTAGCAAAGAGAAGCTCTCAATCTGCACAGGGAAAAACGGTAGTAGTAGACACCAAACTTCCACTTCCAAAAGAAGATGATCTAAAAATGATCTGGAACGTCAACAAAGCACTTACCGGAAACAAACTTCAGATGAAGATGGATACAAAAGGGAATGTAATTTCTATTACAGGATTTGATGCTGTTTACACAAAAGTAGGTAACGCAGTTGGTACACTTATCAAAGATGCCAATGAAAAAGCAAGTGTAGTAGCAAGTCTTAAGCAGTCATTCAACGAAAAAGTACTGAAAGATCAGTTCCATAAAAACCTGATGATTATTCCTAAAAAAGGAGTTAAAATCGGAGAAAAATGGTCAACTTCTGAAAATGCTGACGCCAGCGGAGCTGTTAAAGTAACCTCCAATTATGTAATGAAAAGCTTAGGAAACGGAGCTGCAGAAATTGCAGTAACCGGAGGTATTCCCAAGAAAACAGAAAAGAAAACTCAGGGACCTATCACACACAGCCTGAGCAGTGAACTTGTTCAGAACGGAACCATTAAGTTTGACGAAAGCACGGGATGGATAACCAACCAGAATATCAACGTAAAAACAACTCAGATAGAAACCATTTCCGATGGAAAACAGTCTCAGTCTATGAAAAGCGTTTCCAATTCTTCGGTAATGGTAAACCCATCTGCTAAATAACTTGAATAAACATTCAGGGTTTAAAGTTTGCATGTTAAACCCTGAACTTTAAACAAAAAAATTATGAAGTACATTCTTGAGTTAGTACTCACTGCCATTATTATATTCTTTGTCTGGAATATTCTGAAAAGAATTTTCTTTAAGACATTCTATAGTTACCGTTTTAATAACAATAATCAAAACAACGGGCAGCAGGACATCAACAACTCGAATAAGAATAACAAAAAGAACCTTAAGTGGGATGCAGAAACGGTAGACTACGAAGAGGTAAAAGAGAGTAATGACAAAAGGTAAAAATTCCAAGAAATAAAAGATAATAACCAGCATGGCAAAAAATAAAAACTTAATTTATATTGCAATTTCATTAGTAGTATTTATAGTTTTAGCATTTTTATATTCCACTCCTGTATTTTCAGGAAAACAGCTTTTCCAGCATGATATCGTACAGTACAGAGGAGGAGCAAAAGAACTGCTCGACTATAGAGCCAATACCGGAAATGAAACCTATTGGAGTGACTCCATGTTTGGGGGAATGCCGACTTATCAGATGGGAAGCCAGTTCAAAGGTGATGTCATCAAAAAAATAGACAGCAATCTGAATTTCCTGCCAAGGCCGGTTAATTATCTCTTCCTGCTATTTGCAGGTTTTTTCCTTTTGGGAATGGTAGTGGTCAGAAATTGGAAATATGCTCTTTTAGGAGCCACTTTCTTCGGGCTTTCAACCTATTTTTATATTATTATTGCAGCCGGACATAATGGTAAAGTCAATACCATTGAGTATTTTGCCCCGTTGCTAGCCGGAATTTTACTGGTGTATATCAGGAAACAATACATCTGGGGGTTCATTGTCACTACCCTTTTTATGGGTCTTCAAATTGCTGCAAACCACCCACAAATGACCTATTATCTGTTCATTGCGTTAGGATTCTTATTCCTTTCTGAACTGATCAGAGCCATCCAGAAAAAGACACCGATGAAGCACTTCCTTATTTCATCAGGGATTATCGCAGCAGCATGTGTTATTGGAGTAGGAATGAATTCACAAAGAATCATGGCCAATTCTGAATATGTAAAAGAAACAGTTCGTGGAAAGCAGATTTTAAATAACGACAGCCATACTTCGGGAAAATCCGGAATGGACAAAGAGAGTATGCTGATGTGGAGCTATGGGCAGCTGGAAACTTTAAACCTTTTCATTCCAAGATTAATGGGTGGAGGAAGCCAGGAACCTGAAGGAAAAGAAATCATGAACAGAGTTCAGGAACTGGTTCAGGAAAATGTAGGTTCACAGGCTGAAATGGATAGAATTTCCAAAGGTTTCAGCGGAGTAACCTACTGGGGAGACCAGCCGGGAACATCAGGACCTGCTTATCAGGGAGCTATCGTATGTTTCCTTGCCTTATTAGGATTCTTTTTTGCTTCAAAAAAATACCGTTACTGGATTTTGGGAGCTTCCATCCTGACCATTTTACTGGCATGGGGAAGTAACTTTATGCCATTATCGGATTTCTTTATCGATTATGTACCGTTCTATAATAAATTCAGAGCTCCTTCTTCAATCTTAGTGGTAGTAGAGTTATTATTCCCATTAATTGCCATTTTGGGATTATACAGATTCTTTACAGATGAAAAGTTGACTGAAGAATATAAGCAGAAAATTCTGATGTATGTAGGAGGTGGAACGTTAGGATTTTTATTGATTCTTTTAATCTTTGGAAAATCATTGTTAGGTTTTGCTACAGAAAACGAAAAAACCTACTTCCCTCCTTTCCTGCTTGATTATCTTGTAGATGAAAGATATAAACTATTCAGAATAGATGCCATAAAAGCATTCATTTATGTAGCGATTACTGCGGCAGCTCTATTCTTAACTTTAAAGAAAAAGCTTAATCAGAATATTGCTTTGGTAGTGATTGGGCTTGTAAGTTTATTTGACCTTTGGACGGTAAACAAGCGTTACTTAAACGATGAAAACTATGTAGATAAAATCTTTGCTGAAAATCCTTTCCAGACAGAAAGTTCAGACCTGTTGGCTGAAAAAGTACAGGGAAATCCAAACCTGGAATCTATTTTATCCAATGTTAACATCAACAAAACATTGGAAACTATTGCTGAGAAAGACAAAACACACTACAGAATTTACAACCAGACATTAGGAGTTACCAGCGAAACCAATACCTCTTATTTTAAGGCTTCCATCGGCGGTTATCACGCTGTAAAATTAAGAAGATATGACGATGTACTGAATGAATACATCAATAGTATTGACAGTGTAAAAACACCTAATGTATTAAATTTACTGAATGCTAAATACATGGTTTTCGGAGGTCCTGAGCAGCCACAGGTTGTTCCTAATCCTAAAGCTAATGGCAATGCATGGTTTGTAAGCGATTTAAAATTTGTAGATACTCCTAATCAGGAAATAAAAGCGATCGGGACTATTGACAACAAGAAAACAGCTGTCATTGCTTCATCTGACAAATCATATTTTGATAACAAACCTGTTCAGGCAGATTCTACAGCATTTATCACTCTTACGAAATATCAGCCTAACGAACTTGAATTTAAATCTCAGTCGAAAACACCTCAATTGGCTGTATTCTCTGAAGTTTATTATCCTCATGGATGGAAAGTGTTAGTAGACGAGAAAGAAGTTCCTTATATCAAAGCAGATTATTTGCTTCGTGCCGTACATGTTCCGGCAGGAAACCACCATATCAGAATGGTTTTTGAACCTGAAGTGATTGAAAAAGGAAAATGGCTTTCTCTTCTTTCGTTCGGATTATTTATCCTGTTGGCTGCATTTGGACTTTTCTGGATGAATAAGAACAAGAAAAAAGAGATTGTAGCTGAACAGAATGCTTAAACAATATAAATAGTGTTGCGCAATGAGATTCTTCACTGCGCTACGCTTGGTTCAGAATGACAAAGACCATTAAGTAAAAAATGGAACAGAAGAAAATATTGATTATCACCTATTACTGGCCTCCTGCGGGAGGTCCTGGTGTTCAAAGATGGCTGAAGTTTGCAAAATATCTACCTGATTTTGGTTGGAAACCTATCATCTATACTCCGGAAAATCCAAGCTATCCATTGCTGGACGAAACACTGATGAAAGATGTTCCGGAAAATATCGAGATGGTAAGAACCAAAATCTGGGAACCTTATCAGCTTGCTGAAAAACTGAATAAGAGCAATAAAAAATTCAAAGCCGGACAATTTGATGTAGGCAAAAACCAAAGTTGGAAATCTAAACTTTCAATTTGGGTAAGAGGTAATTTTTTCATTCCTGATGCCAGAGTTTTTTGGGTAAAACCATCCGTTACATTTCTGGAAAAATACCTGAAAGAAAATAAAATAGACACCATCGTTACTTCCGGTCCGCCACACTCTCTGCATTTGATTGGTTTAGGGCTAAAAAATAAAATGCCGGATCTGAAATGGGTTGCTGATTTCCGTGATCCATGGACAGAGATTTCTTACTACAAACATCTGAAATTAACTAAAAGTTCAGATAAAAAACACCGGCAGCTGGAAAGTGCTGTATTTAAGAATGCAGACATCACTTTGGCTACAAGTTATACTGATGCTGAAAACTTCAGAAAGGCCGGAGCTAATGCATTTTGTATTACGAATGGATTTGATGAAAGCGATTCAAGCAAAAAAGCAGGTGAAAATAAAAATTCACAAATTGAAAAAGCATTTACGCTAAGCTATATCGGAGTTTTGGAACAGCTGAGAAACCCTGAAAATCTTTGGAAAGCACTCGACGAACTGGTGAAAGAAAATGCTGAATTTGCGGCTGATTTTAAGTTGAAATTTGTAGGACGAATAGATGATAAAATCCTCCACTCCATTGAAAATTCAAGTCTGAAAAATCATATTCTGAATCTTGGATATCTTGCCCATGGGAAAGCTGTTGAAGAAATGCAAAACTCGGATATGCTTCTTATTACCAATTTCCCGAACGAAGCTTCAAAAGGAATTATCCCTGGAAAAATATTTGAATATCTGGCTTCAGGAAAGCAGATTCTATCTTTCGGTCCGGACAAAGCAGATGTCGCAAAAATTCTGGAAGAAACGCAGGCAGGAAAACATTTCAGTTATCAGGATACAGAAAACATTAAAAAGTTTATTCTTGAAAAATATGAACTGTGGAAAAATGACAGCCTTATTGAAAACACCCAGCATATTGAACAGTTTTCAAGAAAAAATCTTACTCAGCAACTGACTGAAGTTTTGAAATAAAAAAGAAAGGAAGTTAGAGGCTGGAAGTTTATTCCAGTCGCTAACTTCTAACTTCTAACTTCTAACTTCTAACTTCTAACTTCTAACTTCTAACTTCTATATTGTCCACTGGTCATTCACAACAGCAACCAGGTAATATTTGCCCTGAAATTCTTCAAATACAAAACGAACGGTTTTCCAATCCATTTCACCGGATTTTTCAGTTCCTTTGATATAGTTTTCTGTAAAATCAGCTTTTGGATAAATTTCCTTTAAATTATTCAGGGAATTACCTCCACCGATAAATTTATTCAGCGAATATTGTGATGTTGTAAAATCTTTAGAAAACACCCATTTTCCTAGATAATCATTGATCGTTGCTTTATAAGGATCACCTGAGCCATCCTGTGCTCCCCAGGTAAACAAGGTTTTGGTAGGCTGATATTTTTCAAAATCTGCTTTAGAAAAATGTTTATCTTCCTTCAGATTAACAAAAGCGTACATTGAAAAACGAACTCCTTTTTCGGGATGAATCAAAGAGGTAAAAGTAGTATAATCTTTTGTCTTTAGTGCTTTCAAAACCTCATCATTAGTCTGCTTTAAAACGGCTTCTTTATCAGCATGAGTCTGAACAATACCTGCACTGTCTGTTTTATTTTGTGCGATAGAATCTATTTCACTGGGAACAGGTTTTCCGGCTTCTTTTTTGCAGGCTACAATCATACTCAGAGCGAAAACCGCGATCAATAATTTTTTCATATTTTACATTTTGAAATTGGTAAAAAACACCAAAACTGATGCCAAGTGGTAAATGATGTAAAGAGATAAAGACTATGAGAGTTGATGGGTTCGGGCTTCTCATTTTAAAAATTACATCGTACATTTGTTAGATGGAAATATTGGATATTCTGATTATCGGAGCCGGACCAATCGGTTTAAACTGCGCCCTTGAAGCTCAAAAAAACAATCTTAGTCATGTAATCATAGAAAAAGGAACCATTGTCAATTCACTGTACAATTATCCTTTGTACATGCGTTTTTTCTCCACTGCTGAAAAGCTGGAAATTGATGAGATTCCCTTTATTTCTACTGCTCCAAAGCCGGGGAGGCAGGAAGCTCTGGAATACTATCAGGGCATTGCAAGACAAAAAAGCCTGAATATTAACCTGTATGAAAAAGTTCTGAGCGTTTCAAAGAAGGATGAGATATTTGAGATCAAAACCACCAAAGCAAATTATCAGGCTAAAAATGTAGTCATCGCTACGGGGTTTTATGATATTCCTAACCTGATGAATATTCCCGGTGAAGACCTTCCTAAAGTTAAGCATTATTATACGGAACCTTACCCTTACGCAAAGCAGAAAATTATGGTGGTAGGCTCCAGTAATTCTGCTGTAGATGCAGCCCTGGAAACCTACAGAAAAGGAGCTGAAGTGACGATGATTGTCCGTCATGCCGAGATTTCAAAAAGTGTAAAATATTGGGTAAAACCCGATATTGAAAACAGAATTGCAGAGGGCAGCATTAAAGCTCATTTTAATGCAGAAATGATCGAGATTAAAGAAAATTCTGTTGTTTTTAAAGATGAGAACGGAGCTATTCATGAAATTGACAATGATTTTGTACTGGCCATGACAGGCTATCTTCCTGATTTTGATTTTCTGAAAAATTCAGGAATAGAACTTAACGGGGACTGCCTGAATCCATTTTACAATCCTGAAACTATGGAAACTAATATTTCCAACCTTTACCTTGCAGGAGTTGTATGCGGAGGAAAAGATACTCATCTATGGTTTATTGAAAATTCAAGGATTCATGCGAATATGATCATCAATTCGATTCTTTCCAGATTTTCATCGTAAATGATTAAAAAATAAAAAGCGTTATATCATCTCTTTTTCTACCTTATTTTTATCCTTAAGCATCCATGGAACGATAAAATAAAAACCAATAGCGATAACTGCCGCCAGAACTCCTGTTCCGATCCATAATGCATTGAAACCTAATTTTTCTGCTATCAGTGTTCCTATATAAGGTGTTACAATAAACGCAATGGAGAATGACATTCCGTTCAGTCCCATGTAAGCGCCTTTATTGTTCTCTCCCGAACGTAATGCCGTAATCGTTGACATAAAAGGAAGTGTCCAAATTTCTCCCACGCAAAGCAATGTCATAGAAAGCACAAGGGTAATCAGACTGTAATCGAAAGCCAGCATGGCATAGGAAATCCCACACAGGAAAGTCCCGAACAGCATTGTAAAGGCTAAAGTAAAATACTTCTCAGCAATCTGTACCAGCCCCATTTCAAGCAGAACTATCAGAAAACCACTGTATCCCAGAATATATCCGATATTCTGCTGGCTTAGATGAGCTGTATCCTTATAAAATATCGTCAGGGTACTGAACAGCTGGAAGAAACATATGGAAAACAGCATACAGAATACACAATAAATAAGGAATTTACTGTCTCGGTAGGGTGAACTTTCTTTTTTAATAATAATAGCTTTTTTTACTTTTTTTGCTTTCAGTTTAGCTAATCGCGCCCGGTTTTTAAAGAACCAGATATACATCAATCCTGCCAGCAAAGCAGCCAATGCATTGCTGAAAAACAGAAATTCATAAGAAATAGCCGACAAAATACCACCCAGTGCAGGACCAATAGAAAACCCAAGGTTAACGGCCATACGATTGAGCGAGAAAGCACGGGTAATATTTTCAGGTTTTGCATATTTGGTAATCGCCACCGAGTTTGCGGGACGGAACGTTTCACTTACAATACTTTGGGCTAAAATAATTCCCGCCAGACCAGCTTCTGTAGTAAAGAGCGGAATCAAGCAGAATAAAGGAACGCTGAGCAGCAAACTCAGACTCTGCACCCTGTACTCTCCTATTTTATCCGTAATCATACCTCCAAGCCATGATCCGATAACCGAACCTATTCCAAAAAAACTCAGTACAATTCCGGAATTTTCAATACTGAAATGCAAATGATTCGTCATATAAACTCCCAGAAACGGAAGTACCATAGAACCGGCCCTGTTGATGAGCATTACCAACGCCAGCATCCAACTCTCCTGCGAGAGTCCTTTGAAAGAACTCGTATATACGTTAATTAATCTCACAATAATATTTTGGGGAAATTTGACAGTGCAAAATTAGATAAAAATAACCCAAAAGTCTTTGTTTAAACCCTATTTTTATCAATAACCTTCAACAGACAATCAACTTTAATCTGAAAAAACAGTTTTATCTGCTATATAAAAACAATAAACTTTTATAAAAATCGTAAATTGCAGTAACAACAGATGCTTTTATACTAAATTCACTTAGAAACATAATAAAATTTTAACCAATACTGAAGAATGATAACCTACGAAAATTTACATGATACGCTATCTTTTTACAGTATTGACTGCTGCCAATCCTATTACATTTCTTCCGGAAAACCCATTTTTGAATTTCCAAAAGCTCCTTTCAGAATGGATTATTATGCACTATGTATCTGTACTGCCGGAGAAATCAATATTGAAATAGACCGTCAGAAATACAAAGTAGATGCTGACAGCTTTCTTATTGCAGCACCTTCTACCATTGTGAAATTTGGAAAAACCAGTGATGATTTTACGATGAAACTGCTGTTCTTCGACAAGAACTTTCTGATTAAAAATATTTCCAATCCTTTTATCATTGAGAAAATGAATCTTTTCTCCAAAGGTTCATACAGCATCGTAAAAACTACGGCAACCAATTCTTCACTTCTGCAAAATCTTCTGGATTACCTCGATAAAAAATCGAAAAAGCAGGGAAAATTTACAGAGGAGATTATCCGTACCATTATTTTCAATCTTCTGCTGGAGACTGCTGAGATCATGGAACAGGAAAATGCTGCAAATCCGGAAAAAGAAGAAGGAAAAAAAGACCTTTATCTCAAATTCAGTAAACTGATCCGTGAAAACATCACCCGGGAAAGAACGGTTCAGTTTTATGCGGATCAACTTCATGTTTCCAATAAATACCTCATCGAAATCATTAAGAAATCAAGCGGAAAAACACCTCATGAAGTGATTGATGAAGCATTACTGAAGGAAGCGTATGTCATGCTTGGAAACCCTGAAATCACCATATCGGAGATCGCCTTTGAGCTTCAGTTTAACTCAGCATCAGCTTTCGGCCGTTTCTTTAAAAAACATACGGCACTTTCCCCTTCGGAGTACAGAACTAAAGAAAATATTCAGTCATGAGAATTTGGGGATAATAATTCTGAACTTGGGGATATATATCGCTTTCTGAATAGAGGTACCTTTATACTGTTAATTAAAAACAATAAAAGATGAGTACGATCAATTCAAAATTCGATAAAGTTTTAAATGCCTCTGAGCAGTTTGGAAATGTAAACCACGAACCGGATTCAAGCAAAGAAGTTCAGATTAACACTCCTGAAAAGACGATGCCTTTTTCCGACCAGATCGGAAACTACCAGCGTAATAAAGGCATCCCTTTACAATCTTACGAAAACAGTAAAATCTATATTGTTGGAAGCGGAATTGCCGGCATGTCGGCAGCATATTATTTTATCCGTGATGGCCGTGTACCCGGCAAAAATATTATTTTCCTCGACCAGCTGAATGTGGAAGGCGGATCTTTGGATGGAGCTGGTAACGCAAAAGACGGTTACATCATCCGTGGAGGTAGAGAAATGGATATGACTTATGAAAATCTATGGGATATGTTCCAGGATATTCCGGCTTTGGAACTGCCTGCTCCTTATAGTGTATTGGATGAATACCGTCTTGTTAATGACAACGACCCGAATTACTCAAAAGCAAGATTGATCCACAATCAAGGACAGATCAAGGATTTTAGCAAATTCGGACTTGAGAAAAAAGATCAGCTGGCGATTGTAAAACTATTGCTTAAGAAAAAAGAAGAACTGGATGATCTTACAATTGAAGATTATTTTTCTCAATCTTTCCTCAACAGTAATTTCTGGTTCTTCTGGCGTTCTATGTTTGCCTTCGAAAACTGGCACAGCTTACTGGAACTGAAACTGTATATGCACAGATTCCTTCACGCCATTGACGGAATGAAAGACTTCTCATGTCTGGTATTCCCCAAATATAACCAGTACGACACGTATGTAACTCCATTAAAAAACTTCCTGGTGGAAAAAGGGGTGCAGATCCAGTTTAATACTTTGGTAAAAGATCTTGATATTCATATTAATACGGAAGGAAAAACTGTAGAAGGAATTATCACTGAACAAAATGGCGAAGAAGTAAGAATACCGGTTGGTAAAGACGACTACGTTATTGTAACTACCGGATCTATGACAGAAAGTACATTCTACGGTGACAACAATACCGTTCCTGAGGTTACGATAGACAACAGCAGTGCAGGACAAAGTGCAGGATGGAAGCTTTGGAAAAATCTTGCTGCAAAATCTGAAGTATTCGGAAAACCTGAAAAATTCTGTAGCCACATTGAAAAATCTTCATGGGAGTCTGCTACCTTAACCTGCCGTCCTTCTGCTTTCACAGAGAAACTCAAAGAACTGTGTGTAAATGATCCTTATTCAGGAAGAACAGCCACAGGAGGTATTATTACCATTACAGATTCTAATTGGGTAATGAGTTTTACCTGCAACAGGCAACCGCACTTCCCTACTCAGCCGGATGACATCCTTGTAGTTTGGGTATATGCTTTACTGATGGATAAAGAAGGTAATTATATCAAAAAAACAATGCCTCAGTGTACCGGGAACGAGATTCTGTCCGAGCTTTGCTACCACCTTGGAATAACAGATCAGCTGGATAATGTCACAGAAAATACCATTGTACGTACCGCATTCATGCCTTATATCACGTCTATGTTTATGCCTAGAGCGATGGGAGACCGTCCGAGAGTGGTTCCTGAAGGATGTACCAACTTAGGTCTTGTAGGACAGTTTGTAGAAACCAATAACGATGTTGTCTTCACTATGGAAAGCTCTGTGAGAACTGCGAGAATAGCTGTTTACAGCCTTCTTAACCTTAATAAACAAGTGCCGGATATCAATCCGTTACAATATGACATCCGACATTTATTAAAAGCTACCCAGGCTTTGAATGACTATAAACCTTTCTTAGGAGAAGGGATTTTAAGAAAAATATTAAAAGGAACTTATTTTGAACATATTCTGGTAAACCGTCCGGAAGAAAAAGAAGAACATGAATCTTTCTTAACCAGATTTCAGGAATGGGTAAAAGGAGTAAAAGACTAAAAATAAATCTCATGGATTTTAAAAATATAACGATAGCGGGAAGCGGCGTATTAGGATATCAGATCGCTTTCCAGACGGCCTATCACGGTTTCAACGTTACCGTATATGATATTAATGATGAAGTATTGGAAAAAGCCAAAGGTAAATTCACCGCTTTAAGTGAAGCTTACAAAAAAGATCTGGGCGCAACGAAGGAACAACTTGATGCCACATTTAAAAATATCAATTATTCATCAGACCTTGCTGAAGCAGTAAAAGATGCCGATCTTCTGATAGAAGCTGTTCCAGAAGATCCAGCAATTAAAACAGAATTCTACCATAAGCTGGCTAAGATTGCCCCGGAAAAAACAGTATTTGCAACGAATTCTTCTACTCTTCTTCCAAGTCAGTTTGCTGAGGATACAGGAAGACCGGAGAAATTTGTAGCCCTCCATTTTGCCAATGAAATCTGGAAGCACAATACCGGAGAGGTAATGCGGCATCCGGGAACTTCTCAGGAGGTATTTGATTCTGTAATCAGATTTGCGAAAGCGATTGGAATGGTAGCACTACCTATCCAGAAGGAACAACCCGGGTATATTGTCAATTCATTATTGGTTCCGCTGCTTGGCGCTGCAGTCAATCTCTGGGTTGATGAAGTATCAGATATAGAAACCATTGATAAGACATGGATGGTAGCTACAGGAGCACCTGCAGGGCCATTTGGTATTCTGGATATTGTAGGAATTACGACGGCTTATAATATCAATAAGATGGAAGCTGAAGAAACTCAGGATCCGTTAAAGATAAAAGCTGTAGAAAAATTAAAAAAAGAATATATTGATAAAGGAAAACTGGGAGTATTGACCGGGGAGGGATTTTATAAATATCCAAATCCCGCCTATCAGGACAAGGATTTTCTGAAGTAGAATCCTACAATTCAAGATTTTAAGCTATTAAATAGTAAAAGCAGGACTTGTATGAAGTCCTGCTTTTTGTTTTTATGATCTATTCCTTAAAATTATTCAGGTTTATAAGAATCTTTCAATGTTACTGTTCTGTTAAATACCAATGTATCATCTGTAGAATCCTGATCTTTCGTAAAATATCCGATTCTCTGAAACTGTAATGGTTCTCCCACAGCAACTTCTTTCAGGCTCGGTTCAGCAAATCCTTTCACTGTAGTTACAGACTCAGGATTGATGAAGTTTAAGAAATCTACATCTTTTTCCGCATCAGGCTGTTCCACTGTAAACAGTTGGTTGTAGATTCTTACTTCTACAGGAATAGCATGTTTTGCAGATACCCAATGTAAAGTTCCTTTTACTTTTCTTAAACTTTCCTCTGTTCCGCTTCCTGACTTACTCTTCTCATCATACGTAGCGTAGATAGTTGTAATCTCACCATTTTCATCCTTCTCCACCCTTTCGGCTTTGATGATGTAAGCAGACTTCAAACGAACTTCTCCTCCTAATTTGAGTCTGAAGAATTTATTGTTAGCTTCTTCTTTGAAATCTTCACGTTCAATATAGATTTCTCTTGAGAATGGAACTTCTCTTGTTCCTGCATTTTCCTGTTCAGGATTATTCTCAGTTTCTAACCATTCTTCCTTATCTTCCGGATAGTTTTCAATCACTAATTTCACTGGATCTACTACTGCCATTACACGCTTGGCAACCTTATTCAGGTCTTCACGCACGCAGAAATCCAGTAACTGAATTTCGATAAGGTTTTCTCTTTTCGCTACCCCTACTTTTTCAATAAAGTTTCTGATAGAAGTAGGAGTAAATCCTTTTCTTCTCATCCCAGAGATAGTAGGCATTCTAGGATCATCCCATCCGGTTACTACTCCTTCAGCTACCAATCTTTGCAGCTTTCTTTTGGAAGTAATCATATAGGAAACATTCATCCTTGCAAATTCTCTCTGCTTATTTTTAACATTTCCTTCTTCATAAACCTGATCTAAATACCAGTTATACAAAGGTCTGTGATTTTCAAACTCCAGAGAACAAAGGGAATGTGAAACCTGTTCTATATAATCGGATTCACCATGAGCCCAGTCGTACATAGGATAAATTTTCCAAGCTGTACCGGTTCTGTGGTGAGGTTTATTCAAAATTCTGTACATCACAGGGTCACGCATATTCATGTTGGGTGAAACCATGTCAATTTTTGCACGAAGAGACATTGAACCACTTTCAAATTCTCCGTTTTTCATCCTTTCGAATAAATCTAAAGACTCTTCAACAGGACGATTTCTGTATGGGGATTCAATTCCCGGCTCTGCAGGATTTTTTCTTTGCTCAGTAATCACTTCAGACGGCTGCTCATCTACGTAAGCTTTTCCTTCTTTAATTAACCGAACTGCCCAATCATAAAGCTGCTGGAAGTAATCGGATGCATACAAAACTTTATCCCATTTGAAACCTAACCATTCTACATCTTTCATAATAGAATCTACGAATTCCTGTTCTTCTTTCTCAGGGTTCGTATCGTCGAAACGAAGGTTTACCGGAGCATTGTATTTTTCACCAAGCCCAAAGTTGATGCAGATGGCTTTTGTATGCCCTACATGCAGATAACCATTGGGTTCAGGTGGAAAACGGAAACGGATCTGATCTCTTCTTAAACCGTTTGCCAGATCATCTTCTATAATTTGCTCAATAAAATTGAGTGATTTTTTTTCTTCTTCCATTAAAGTAGCTTTTATTTTTTTGCAAAAAAAGTTTCACAAAGTTACGGAAAAATAAGCTTTTGTAAAAGTGGTAATTTAAATGCCTTACCTGTTGTATTTCAATATTTTTCACTAATTTCGGAAAGCTAATACCATTTTAACCATTAACCGTTATGGCTGTTTATATCTTAAGCAACCGGAAAATTATCCGGCATAAAGGTGAAAGAGTAGACTCTTTTTCCAATGAAGAATACTCGATTCCCAATTTCAGGATCGCCAAATGCAATTTTGACAATTATAAGGAACCTACTGCACAGGCCAAAAAGAAAAAAGACTATACCAACAGAAACATTTTAGATTACAAACTTTTTTCTGAGCCTGAAAAACAGGGGTATGAAGAGGTTTTAGACGTTCTGTTGAGCGAAAAAGGAATTAAAAACTCCCCTCTTAAAGCCAATAATCTTGGTGGCACCCAAAGAATGTTTTATGAATTGTACAAAAACATGTCTTCTACAAAAGACAGAAGCGATGTCATGATATTCATCCATGGTTATTTATATGATTTTGATGATGAGTTAAAAGCCATACTTGATCTGAAAAAAATATTTATTGATAATCCAGCCTCTCCTGTTGAGCATATTTTATTTGTAAGCTGGCCCGCCTCCGGCAGTATAATCCCATTGAGTTATTTTGATGATAAAGCTTCCAGCATCAATTCGGGAACATCTTTGATGAGATTGTTCTATTTCTATACTCAGTTTTTAAAAGATATTTTTTCCAACCGGGATCTTGCTCCCTGCAATCAAAGAATACATCTTGTGGCTCACTCTATGGGAAACAGAGTGCTTCAAAGTATGTTATACAGCCTTAAAAGGGAAAATATCCTTCGTGTTATCGACCAGGTCATCCTGTTAAATGCTGACGTGAGCTATAAAGTATTTGAAGATGCTGAGGATTCATTTAATAAGCTGCCCTTACTGGCTAACAGGATTTCTATTTACTTAAACAGACAGGATATTATTCTGGCGGCTTCTCAGTTCACGAAAAATATTCTCACTCCAAGGCTGGGTAAAAATGGTCCGAGCGGTATTGATCAATATAAAGATATTGTGTCTGTCATCGACTGTACCTTTGTAAAAGATGATCTTCTCAATAGTCTTAAATATGAAGTAGGAAATCATTGGGGATATCTTTCAAGCTCGCAGGTACAGCATGATATTTTCCAAAATTTATATGGAATTGACAGAAATCTTATTTCCAACAGATCTAAAGATAGTGAAAACATTTTCACAATTTTTTCTTAACAAATAATTAAAATAATCTCCAAAAAATGAATTATAAGTTAAAAATCTGCTAAGAAATATCAGTATGGCACAATGATTGCTAATTCATTTGTTAGGGAATTACAATTTTTAATTATGGGACAGATTAAAAAAAGGTTTTCTGATATATTAAACTATATAAAGAAAGCCATTTTCGTAAAAGATGTGATTTAATTGAGTAACAACCTCTAAATCAACAAAATATTCGATCTATAACTGCCAGGTCCTCCTACAGACCGGATTAAAAAAAATTCAAATATTCTGAACAGGAAGGGATTGCAGGTGCAAACTGAAACCAACCAAATTCATATTCAACACTATCTAAATATTTCAGGGAAATTGTTAAATAATATTAAATAATTCCCCACATGTTGTATAATTCAAAATAGTTATCGACATTTACTTACCAATCAAATAAAATCAATAACATGAAAAATCTAAAGAAAATCAAAAGAGGAGAATTAAAAACCATCAAAGGAGGAAGACCACCTCTTGGATGCAACAGTTGGAATCCGGTTGCCATGTGCTGCAGATCATGGGCTCCTGACTATTGTGGACAAACTACCTGCCCGGATTCTCCTCCACCATTATGCTAATTAATTTTTAACAGTTATATTTTGAACCACAGCAGCTCATTTCTGAGTTCTAAATCGGATTCAAAATTATTGACAAATAAAGCTCCAGTGCCTAAACCTTGAGGCATTGGATTTTTTTTGGTAAATGTATACTGAGCAATGGCGTTCAAGCCGATATTACTTTCCAAAGCTGAAGTAATCCACCAACCTATATTCTGATTTTCTGCCAGAGAAATCCATTCATCTGAACCAGAAAATCCTCCTACTAAGGCAGGTTTCAGAATAATATATTGAGGATTTATGCTTTCTAAAAGTTGTTTCTTTTTTTCAGGATCAATAATTCCGATCAGTTCTTCATCCAATGCAATCGGAGTAGGTGTTTTTGCACATAGCTCAGCCATATCATCCCAATTTCCAGCCTTGATAGGCTGTTCAATGGAATGAATATGAAGATCAGCAAGTTGTTGTAAAACAGTAACCGCTTCCTCTTTACTGAATCCCCCATTGGCATCCACACGAAGTTCCAGTTGTTCTTTGGAGAACTTTTCTCTTAATTTCTGAAGAATAACATGCTCAGATTTCCAGTCGACACCAATTTTTAATTTGATACAGTGAAAGCCTTTTTCCAGTTTTTCCTGAATCTGTTCTTCCATATACGCTGCGTCGCCCATCCATATCAGACCGTTGATGGTAATGGCAGACTTTCCTTCGGTAAATTCACTTGGAAAATATAGGCTGCCTCCATATCTTAAATTCTGAATGGCCTGCTCATATCCAAACCAGATGGAAGGAAATTCTTTCAGTTCTCCTTTCAAAAAGTCGGTATCCTGATTGATATTCTCACAAAGCCACTTCAGTTTTTCTTCATAATCGGGTCTGTCATCAAAACTCAGTCCTCTGAAGATAGCGCATTCCCCTAGTCCTTTTCTTCCATCTTCGGAAATGGTCAGAATAAAAGTCTCTTTATCAAGCAAAACGCCGCGAGATGTTCCACTCGGGCGTTTAAATTGTAATAAATATTGTAAGTATGTTGCTTCCATTTATTTCACGCTGTCGATACGCATAAATTCTTCAGCTTTTTCTACCATTTCAATACTTCCACAGAAGAAAGGAATTCTTTGGTGAAGTTCTGTAGGCTCTATTTCAAGAATTCTTCTGAATCCATCGGTTGCTTTTGCTCCTGCCTGCTCTGCCAGGAAGGCCATTGGATTACATTCGTATAAAAGTCTTAATTTACCATTCGGAGCTTGTGAATAAGAAGGATAAATATAAATACCTCCTTTCAACATGTTTCTGTGGAAGTCTGCTACCAAAGAACCGATATATCTTGAAGTATATGGGCGGTCACCTTCTTCCATCTGGCAGTATTTAAGGTAGTTTTTTACTCCCTGAGGAAATTTGATATAGTTACCTTCGTTAATAGAATAGATTTTACCCGTTTTTGGGAAAGTCATGTTAGGATGAGAAAGATAATATGTTCCTAAAGATGGATCTAATGTAAATCCGTTTACTCCATTTCCTGTTGTGTAAACAATCATGGTAGATGAACCGTAAATAACATATCCTGCAGCAATCTGGTTGATTCCTTTCTGTAAAAAGTCTTCCAACTGTACCGGTGTTCCAGGTTCTGTAACTCTCCTGTAGATCGAGAAAATAGTTCCTACGGAAACATTTACGTCAATATTGGAAGATCCGTCCAAAGGATCAATTAATACAACATATTTACTCAAATGTCCGTTTTCACCACATTTAATATCAATAAAGTCATCATTTTCTTCAGAAGCAATACCACAAACAACCTCTCTCTGAGACAAAGCCGTAATAAAAATTTCGTTAGCGATAACGTCTAATTTCTGCTGCTCTTCTCCCTGAACGTTTTGGTTTCCTGCAGCCCCTGTAATATCTACGATTCCGGCTTTATTTACTTCTCTGTTTACCACTTTCGAAGCCAATCTTATTGCACTTAGAAGACGAGAGAATTCACCTGTAGAATACTGAAAATCGTCCTGTTTATCTATAAGAAATTCTCCTAAAGTCTGTAATGGTTGATTTGACATATTTTTCTTTTTACGTTTTGCCCAAATTTCGGAAAATTTATTGCATTAAGAAAATTTAATTAAAAAAGAGATTAAGTACTGTATTTCAACACAATACAAATAAAACATAACATAACACCTGGTCATTATTAAAAATTACACCTCCAAATTTGTTTGCTAAGACCCACAAAAAAATAAATTATTTCATTATTTGTTGATTTTAAGGAAATCTTAATTCTATCTCTGCGCCAGGCTATTTCATATCTCGTTGTAAATTTATAATTTTGACGTCCGTAAAAAACTCATGTAATTTTTTATCTAACAATTTTATTTTTAACAATTTAATGAAAATTTTCAAGTTTGGTGGAGCATCCGTAAAAGATGCTGACAGTGTAAAAAATGTGTCCATGGTTCTAAAAAGCCAGGGATTTGCCAAATGCTTGCTGGTAATTTCAGCAATGGGCAAGACTACAAATGAGTTGGAAAAAGTTGTAGAACTTTATTTCAAAAAAGATAACTATCAAACTGAGATCGAAAAGATAAAACGAAAACACATGGAGATTGCGGAAGGACTTTTTCCTGAAAATCATGCGGTTTTTGCTGAAATTAATCTCTTCTTTGATGATATTGATTCTTTTTTAAGAAGAAATAAATCTCCTAACTACAACTTCGTATACGATCAGGTGGTAAGTTGCGGAGAAATGATCTCTACTAAAATTGTGAGTGAGTATCTGAATGAAATTCAATTTACGAATCAGTGGCTGGATGCCAGAGATTATGTAAAAACGGATAATTCTTACAGAGAAGGCACGGTAGACTGGGCAAGAACAGAAGAGTTTATTTCCCATCTAAATCCTGAAATCTGCTATGTAACACAAGGATTTATTGGATCTGACGACAATAATTTTACGGTAACGTTAGGAAGAGAGGGTTCTGACTACTCTGCTGCTATTTTTGCATACTGCTTAAATGCAGAAGCAATGACGATCTGGAAAGATGTACCGGGAGTAATGACCGGAGATCCGAGAAAATTCAACGATGTAGCTCTTCTTTCCAACATTTCTTATGAAGAAGCAATTGAAATGGCTTATTATGGAGCAAGTGTTATTCACCCAAAAACATTACAGCCGCTACAGCAAAAAAACATTCCTTTTTATGTAAAATCTTTCTTAGACCCTACCAAAGAAGGAACAAAAGTAGGTGCTTCCGACAAAAACCAACAGGAAGAATCTTATATTCTGAAAGAAAACCAGGATCTTTTGAAAATCTCTACCAGAGACTTCTCTTTTATTGCAGAAGATCATATGAGCCTGATTTTTGGATACTTGTCTAAGTACAAAATTAAAGTTTCCCTGATGCAGAATTCTGCAATCTCTCTGGCACTGTGCCTTGAGGATAAATTTAATCATATTGATGAGCTCAACGAAGAGCTTCAAAAAATTTTTAAAACCGAAGCAATTAAAAATGTATCTTTATTCACAGTAAGAAATGCGAAGAAGGATCACATTGATAAATTTTACCGTGAAAAAAATGTATTATTGGAACAAATCTCCAAGAATACTCTTCAAATGGTAACACAATAATATTAATTGCGACTAAACACACATGAGTTTAATTTCGAAAAACGATCTGATCAAAGCTTCCGGCTTAAATAAAATTGGGTTTCTCAAGAACCCGGTAGCATCTGCTGTGATGAGCATTGCTAAAATAAACAAAGTAAATAAATTATACGATAAATTAAAAGACAAGGAAGGCAAAGACTTTTTCGACTCATTTGTGAGAGAAAGAAACCTAAGCTATGTAGCTTTTGAAGAGGATCTGGCAAAGATTCCGAAAACGGGACCGTTTATTCTCGTTTCCAATCACCCGCTGGGTGCTATTGACGGTATTCTGATGTGCAAGGTCCTGACAGAGGTTCGTCCGGATTTCAAAGTAATGGGGAATTTCCTTTTGGAAAAGATCAAACCTATGGAACCGTATGTAATCGCTGTAAATCCTTTTGAAAACAGAAAAGAAGCGTACAGCAGCTCTTCAGGAATGCGAGAAACCCTCAAGCATTTGCAAAACGGAGGCTGTGTAGGTATATTCCCGGCAGGAGAAGTTTCTAATAAAAACAATCCTTATGGAGAAATTTTAGATAAGGAATGGGAAAAAACGGCACTTAAGCTGATCAGAATGGCTAAAGTGCCGGTAGTTCCTATGTATTTCCATGCTAAGAACAGCCGACTTTTTTATCAGGTGGCTAAGCTTCACCCGAATTTACAGACACTGATGCTTCCAGCAGAAATGATGAATGACAGGGAAAAACCTATCAGAATCAGAATCGGACGTCCTATTACCGTAAAGGCAATGGATGATATGGAAACGATTGAGGAATTGGGAGAGTTTCTGAAACGTAAGGTGTATATGATGAAATCTTACTATGAAAAGAGAAAATCTCTTGCTCAAAGCATCAATCTTCAGAATTTATCGGTAAAGTTTCCTTTATTGAAGGAAGAAAACATTGTTCAGAATATCATTGATGAAACTCCTCTGGAAGACATTATTAAAGATGTTGATAAACTGAGAGGAACTGATAAAATGCTTTTCAGTAACGGAAATTATGAGATCTACTTTACGACTTACGAAGAAATCCCTTCTATTATGAGGGAAATCGGACGTCAGAGAGAGCTTACTTTCCGTGCAGTAGGTGAGGGAAGTAATCTTCCATTTGACCTTGATGAGTATGACAAACATTACCATCACCTGTTCCTTTGGGACAATGGTGAGAAAAAGCTGGCTGGTGCTTACAGAATGGCATTGGGTAGAGAGGTAATGAAGAAATATGGTATCAAAGGCTTCTATACAAGCTCTTTATTTGAGTTTGAACAGGACATTCATCCTTTCTTCAAAAAAGTGATTGAAATGGGTCGTGCTTACATCTGCCAGGAATATCAGCAGAAACCTCTTCCACTCTTCCTTTTATGGAGAGGGATTGTGCATGTATGTCTGAGAAATCCTGATCATAAATTCCTTATGGGTGGCGTGAGTATTTCGAACAAGTTCTCTGAGTTCTCAAAATCGCTGATGATTGAGTTTATGCGTTCCAATTATTTTGATTCCGCAGTAGCTCAGTATATCACTCCAAGGAATGAATATAAAGTAAAGCTTCGTGACAGAGATAAAAACATTTTCTTTGAGGAAATGGAGTCTGATTTGAATAAGCTGGACAAGATTATTGATGATCTTGAACCTGAATTGAGACTTCCTGTTCTGATCAAAAAATACATCAAACAAAATGCTAAAGTAATTGCTTTCAACGTTGACCCTAACTTCAATGATGCCATTGACGGATTGATGTACATCCGCATCAGTGATCTTCCGGAAAACACGATCAAACCGGTATTGGAGGAGATGAGCGAGCAAATCAGAAAGGAGCAGGAAAATAATCCGACTGATAATCAGTAAGTTTTTAACTTTATTCAAAAAAAGTACGATGAATACTTGCTTTGTATACTAAAACTTACTACTTTTGCATCACTTTAAAACAACGAAGTAAGTCAAACAAAAATATAATGGTTTCTTAGCTCAGTTGGTAGAGCAATGGATTGAAAATCCATGTGTCCCTGGTTCGATTCCTGGAGAAACCACTTTAAAACCTCTGATTAGTCAGAGGTTTTTTTGTTTTCTATTTATTCCGATTCATGTCCCATAATTCCCTGAACTCGTACCAAACTAGCTTTTAAATCAGACAGCCCATAATTCTAGATTCCCAGCCACCCTATTCCTATCATTTTTTATTGAACAAAAAATCATAGGTATTTGCAAGATAAGCTACCATTTTTTTTAAATAAAAGCACAGTTAGATTTAAAATGTGCTTTATATATTATTTTTTAGGATGCTGTTTTCTCCATTCTGTAATATTCATAGGTTGGTTATCTGGACCGCAGGTAGCGTTATACTCACATTCTTCAACAACATATTCATCGTGGTCTGCATTGTCCCACTATTCTTTAAATTTAGGAAGGTTAAAATAATTATTTTTCTGTAAAATATTTACTTCCTCCTGATCTAAAAGAAACGTAACCTCCCCATCAATTTTAGAGTTTTCTCCGTATCCTTAAACAAATCTTTTGTCATACTGAGCCTTCCATTTTAGTATGACTGCTGCTGTTATACCCCAAAAATTTAGGATTGGCATGAACAGCATTCAGTTCTACCTGAACATCTGTCGCATTACTTCCATAGACAAGAGAGATCGGTTTTCAGAAGTCGGAAGTTTGCCAAAATGAAGTACTTCACCATCATAGTAAAACTGTTCTCCGTAAGCTTCGGCTGTTCTTGCAATTGAGCTTTCCCAAGAGAATCATGGGCCAGAATAAGTTCAAAATTGTGCTGGCGTCTCGCACTCTGCTGTAGGCGGAAATGCTTGAAGTGTTTGATTATTTTGCCTTCAATCACAATATCCAGTTTTACCACACGGTTGATTCCGGGAATATGATTCTCAGAAATCTTATCGGAATTTGAGGCATTTTTATTCATAGTGATTAGGTGTTTTTTCAGAACTTTATTTGGAATAAACAGTCGTTCTATAAGGTTAAAAAAGGCAGAACAGTGTCCCTTGAAACGGGTGTACTATTCTGCCTGATATTTAAATTCTGAATATGCTTAAGAAGGCCATGCTCCAAAGTACGAAGAATTCCCCAGATCTATCTGCTCTGCACTTACCACAAAACTAATATACATACTGTTGTCATCCACAGCGTCGAAATCTACTTCATGCTGAATTACATAACCATTGTTCCACTTTAATGTTGTTAGTGTTCCTTCTTCGTGAGATTTGTTGAAAGTAATCTCTCCTACTGTAGGCTTATACTTTCCGTTCAGTAAACTTTCCAGGATGTCTGATTTATCCGTAGCTTCCACCGTAATTTTGATAAGAGCATTGGAAGGATCTGATGCTACACGTCCTGATACATCTGTAGCTCTTGATACGCTATAATTAAGTTTTAATAGCTTTTGTCCTTCTCCGTTGTTGAATTTTAAAATTCCTCTTGAGTTTCTTTCTGCCATGATTATAAATTTTAATGGTTAATGTATTGTGATTGTTTGCTTTCTATATCACCAAATATAGATGTATTTATAAAAAGCAAATAGTGTTTATTATTAAATTTAAAAAAATGTAGTAATAGTACGACTAACACTTGTTAGGTGAATTAAGTATTATAAATCAAGTGTTTGCTGTTTTTCACAATTAAAAATCGGATTATTTTATGGCCTGTTTAACATTGTTTGAAGAAGCAACAATTTAACTCCAAAAATAGTCCAGCAGAAAAAATCTTCTCCTCCATCATTTGTAAGTACAATATTTTTGGAAAAAATCGCTAGATATCAGGTCTGAAAATCTTTTAATAAGGCTCTTTGAGAATTATATTCAAAAGACAGAAAAAAAATAAAACATACCAAAAGACTGATGAACAATACATTAAAGCTATAATCCAGTTATACCAGCATATTTATTCAAAAAAATTAACCGAAAAACTTGTGCGGTATTATAAAATGTTATACTTTTGCATCACTTTAAAACAACGAAGTAATAAACGAAAACATAAATGGTTTCTTAGCTCAGTTGGTAGAGCAATGGATTGAAAATCCATGTGTCCCTGGTTCGATTCCTGGAGAAACCACTTCAAAACCTCTAATTTATTTTAGAGGTTTTTTGTTTTTTTATATGGAACTTCTTTTCAGCGGTCTCTAAAGTTGAGCCACATCAAAAAATTAATCAATTGTTAAGTCTAATCGGATATTAATAAACTGAAAATTTGTATATAGTTGAATGTTTATATACATTTTTAGGAGTTAGTATAGGTGATGGAAAATGAGATTGATTAATAGCGTCGGGAAAATTTTGCGTTTCTAAACAAAAAGCTTCTCTTTCCTGGTAGATGTGATCTTCTTTTCCTTTTATATTTTTTATCCAATTGGCAGTATATAACTGCAAACCGGGCATAGTGGTAAAGACTTCCATTTTTCTACCGGACCGTGGCTCTATAACAGTAGCTGCTAAATCTAAACGATGAATAGGGTGCTTTAAAACAAAATTATGATCATATCCATTTCCAATCTTAAGTTGATCATGATCCGTATTAATTCTGTCTCCAATACCTGTTAAGGAGGTAAAATCAAACGGAGTATTTTTTACTGTTAAAATCTCGCCTGTAGGTTCAAGATTTTTTGTAAGAGGAGTGTAAAAATCAGCCTCAATCTGCAATTGATGGTTATTTATTGTACCACTACCCTCTCCTGCTAAATTAAAATAAGAATGGTTTACCAGATTGAGTATGGTTTCCTGGTCTGTTGTCCCTGAATAATCTAACCTTAATTCATTATTTTCATTAATGGAATAAGTTACCGTTACAGATAGTGTACCAGGGTAGCCCTCTTCCCCGTCAGGAGAAGTGTATTGAAAAGTCACTTCCGAGGCAGAAGATTCTTTAACATCCCATAATTTTTTATCAAAACCCTTCAGACCACCATGTAAATGATTATCTTCATTATTAACTGTTAATGAGTATTCTTTTCTGTTTAATATGAATTTTCCTTTCCTGACACGATTAGCGCATCTCCCACAAATGGCACCTTGATAAAATTCATTATTGTCTATGTATTCTTGTGCTGTTTCATATCCCTGTACCACATCTGCCTGTTTTCCGTCTTTATCTTTCACATTAATGCTCACTATAATTGCTCCATAATTTGTCACCTGTACAATCATTCCATTTTGATTGTTAAGAGTAAATAACCGGACTTTTTGTCGGTTGTGAACTGTATTAAAAGTCACTTCATTGATGACACCCATTTTTAAAAGTCTAATTTAACAACTCCTTTTTGCCTGATGAATAAGGGATGACAGGAACCTGCTCCAAATAAATGATTTAAAGTTGTGGTATATTTATCAAGTAAATTTTCAGGGACAAAGGCCTGTATTGTTCCTGCAAACCCTCCACCATGCACACGCCAGGCTCCGGCACCTTTTAGTACCAATTCGCTGTAAGCTAGTCCCAATGACACGGCTTGTTCACGTATATTATTTGCTACATAAACATTTTGATTGTACATATACGAACTATGCCCCGAGTCTATGACCAATTGCAAAAATTTTTTAAAATCATTATTCTCTAATGCAGTCACTTCGTCTACTACCCGGTCATTTTCACATTCAAAATGAATGGCTCTTAAAATAGCCCGGTCTCCTACTTTCTTACGGATAGAAGGGGCGATATCCATCACTTTTTCCAGAGTGGTTTCTCTCAGCACACTACATCCTAAATGGGCGGCAACGTCTTTCATTTCTTTAGGTAAAACAGCGTATTCATCATTCAAATTAGTGTGATCGCCCTGAGTATCTGTGATCACTAAAGAAAAACCAGTAGATTCAAAATCAAAATTTACTTTTTTAACAACAGGATTGGTTACGTCTGCAAAGTCGATGATTACCAATCCTCCCACTGAACAAGCTACCTGATCCATTAATCCACAAGGTTTTCCAAAGAAAACATTTTCTGCATATTGTCCAATACGGGCATTTAGTATAGGATCTATGTTACCATCATTAAATAAATGACTTACAATTGCGCCAATTAAAACCTCAAATGATGCTGATGAACTTAATCCGGAACCTTTAGGAACGCATCCATCAATTACAGCATCAAATCCTCCTATTTTATATCCCAATTCATTTAATCGGGCGTTAATTCCACGAACAAGGGCATTAGAGGTTAAAAATTCGTTCTCATTGGGAATAAGGTGGTTCAAATCTACTTCAAATGATTGATAACCTGAAGATTCAATTCGGATCACATTGGAGTTATTTTTAGCAGCAACGGCTATATTATCTAAGTTTATGGCACTCGCTAATACGCGACCATGATTATGATCTGTGTGGTTACCTCCAATTTCGGTTCGCCCCGGTGAACTAAAAACAGAAACCTCTTTTTCTCCAAAAATTTCTTTAAAACGAGATAATGTTTTGGTATACCGGATTGCTTGCTGATGTAATAATTCTGAGTTTTGTCCGTACAACTCTCTAAATTGAGGAATATCACCTTCACTAATTAAAGAATCAATATATTTATTATTTGACATGTATTGGTATCTGATTTATAAAACAGTCTATTTTTATGAAGAGCTATTCTATTTATTTTTATAATGAATTGTTGAGCTTTTTTTAAGAATCTCAGCACTTTGTTCGGGAGTAATATCTCTTTGGGCTTCTGCTAACATTTCGTATCCTACCATGAATTTTTTCACACTAGCTGAACGAAGCAAAGGAGGATAAAAATGCATATGAAAATGCCATTCTTCATGTGATTCCAAGTCTGTAGGTGCCTGATGTATTCCTGCAGAATAAGGGAAAGAAATTGAGAAAATATTATCGTATTTCGTGGTCAGATCTTTCAATATCTGAGCAAATAAAGCCTGGTCCTCATGTGAAAAATCCGATAGACTATTTAAAGGTATCTTACTAATGATCATTGTTTCATAGGGCCAGGTTGCCCAAAATGGAACCAGAGCCACAAAACCTTTATTTTCTAAAATAATTCGCTCCTTACTTTCAATTTCTTTTTGAAGATAATCATACAAAAGAGTTGTTCCATGTTTATCATAATAGCTTTTCAAATTTTGCTGTGTTCTGACCACTTGAGAAGGAATGGATGCCTGTGCCCAAATCTGACCATGAGGATGAGGATTACTACAACCCATCACTGCCCCTTTGTTTTCAAAAATCTGAACATAATTAATATAATCCAGTTTCCCGAGACTCTGATATTCTTCTTTCCAGACAGACACCACCTTTGTAATTGCTTCTACAGACATTTCAGGAAGAGTCAATGAATGGTCATGTGAAAAGCAGATGACCCGGTTAATTCCTCTTTCAGGTTTCATTATAAATAACTCATCCTCTTCAGCATCCGCTTTATCTGTGGTTACTTCTTCTTTCAATAAAGCTCCAAAATCATTATCGAATACATATACACCTTCATAATGGGGGTTTTGGGTCTCATTAGCTCTTGAATTTCCGGAACATAAATAACATTTTGGATCATATTGATTTTGAATGCTTGTTAAGGGCTTTTCCTCTTGTCCCTGCCATGGGCGTTTAGCCCTTTGAGGTGATACCAAAACCCATTCATCCAATAAAGGATTATATCTTCTATGTGGATGATTTTTGCTGTTAAATGAATTACTCATACTGAGTTTATTATTTATATCAGTTTGACCCGTTTTCAGGGTTTAATTTGTCCAAAATAGGTTCGGATAATGTGTTTAATTCTTTTTGAAGTTTATTATTTTTTTGTTCAAAAATAACAATCTCATTATTCCCCTTTTTTAAGTAGCATCCCGGTAAATACAGAGTCTGTTGTGGTCCTACCGACCAATATCTTCCCAGATTAATTCCATTAACAAATACAATCCCTTTTCCGAAAGGCCGCATATCTAAAAAAGTGTCTCCCACCTGCGATACATTAAAATTCCCTTTATAGATAACTGGTCTGTTCTCTTTCACATCGGATTTTTGTTTTGCATCAATTACCGGAGCCTTTTCAAAAGGAAGTCCGTACATTTCCCAATCTCCTGTTATTTTTCGGTCATTAATAAATACAGGGGAAATAATTCCTTTTGTATTCTTATTAATCTCAGACCCGTAATTAATTCTCCCCATGTTTTCTACTATAATGTCTAATTTTCCATTGAAGGGTATATTAACATTACATTCATATTTTTTATAATAACGGTTAAGCTCTCCTACTTTTTCCCCATTCACATATACAATCGCATAATCTCTTAATCCATCTAGTTTTAAAGTTCCTTTAATGGGCTGATTAAAATTTTTGCTATACCAAACATAGCCATGCCCTTGATTTAACTGCTCAAAAGTCAAAGGATTATCATTAATTACTGGTTTTATATTCTTTTTTAAATCTTCTAAATCAATTGCCTGAGATAGTTGAATACCCGCAATCTTAATAACTGGAATTCTAGAAGGAACAGGAGGGGTAGAGGAATTTTTTAATAATTCTCTTAATTTCATATACTTTTCGGTTTCCCAACCTGCCTCAGTAATAGGTGCATCATAATCATAACTGGTCATACTTGGCTGTATAGCATGATCTTTATCGTAATTAGCTCCAGAGGTAAATCCGAAGTTAGTTCCTCCATGTACCATATAAATATTAAAAGAAATATCATTATTCATGAATTTTTCAATGTGACCTTTTACTCTTTCTGCTGCTTTACGGGGAAAAGGTTCTGCCCAATGGTCTAACCAGCCCGGATAGTATTCCGCTACCATAAAAGGGCCTTTCCCATTATGGTATTTTTTCACCTCTTTCTTAATATTTTCCGGGTCTTCATCTCCATTTGCCGTTGGTAAAGCGCCAGGCAAAGCACCTCCTTCAAATAACCAGTCTCCGTCTGAGGTAAAAAACTCCATTCCTTTGAAACCAACTTCTTTTAATTGATCAAATACTGAAGAACTGTATTTTTTATGATCTTCCAACTTAATGTCCTCCCGTTGACTAACAAAAGATCCGAATTCATTTTCTCCCTGCACCATAACAATAGGACCTCCATTAACAATCAAATAAGGTTTCACCACCTTATAAAGCTCTGTAAAATAAGCTTTTGTTGAATTTAAAAATGGAGTATTATATTCTCTGATTTTCATATCCTTGTCGTTTTGTAAAAACCAGGGATAACCACCGAATTCCCATTCTGCACATACATAAGGACCTGGGCGAAGGATTACCATTAAACCTTCTTCTTTTGCTATTTTTAAAAATTCAGCTAAGTTTCGATTTCCGGTTTGAAAATCCCATTTTCCAGGAGCCATTTCATGATAATTCCAAAAAACATAAGTAGCTATCGTATTTAAACCCATAGCTTTAACCATTTGTAACCGATGTCTCCAATAAGCCTGGGGAATTCTGGCGTAATGAATCTCACCAGAATGCAATTTAATTGACTGTCCGTTCAATTTAAATTCTCCATCTTCAATTTTGAAAGATTCATATTTAAGAGGTTTTTGCTGGGCATTTATTACAGTTGCTCCCACTAAACAAAAGGCTAAAATTATGTTTTTAATAAACTTCATTGTATATGTTGTATTAGCGATTAAAGTTAATTATGTATTAAAACAAATTTATAAATTTACCTGATGCTGCCATACTGGTTACCACCGGTTTTTGCAGCTTTACCACCAGTTGAAAAAATATTTAAATATTATGAAACTTGTTAAAATTCTTCAAATGCAAAACTCAAAATTATTCCTGTTACCAAAAACGAACATAAATAGCAGTGAGAATTAATACAATAATGACGATCAGGAATAATGTTCTATTGTCCACATTGAACATATTTTTGTCTGTAACAAAAGCTTTTGGATTTATTTTTGGGCCAAAGACACTTAAGAGTACCATTACCACTACAGTAATGAAAAATGACCAACCCATATTGATCAGGAAAGGAATCTCTGTAATGGATTTTACCATGCCATTTTCCAACTTTTCATAAGTGAATGCTGTATACATCCATGTTTCTTTTCCAAATAGTTCAACTGCAAAACTGTTAAAGAATATAGATAATAAAAAACCGAGCATAACTCCAACTATAGCAGCAGTTCCGGTAGTTCTTTTCCAAAACATTCCTAAAATAAACATAGCAAATACACCCGGACTAATAAAACCGGTATATTTTTGTATAAATGTAAAACCACCTTCACCACCGATTCCCAAAATATCTGTCCATGTAAATACCAAAGCAATAAGCATCGCCACTATAATTGTCAAACGTCCTGTTCTTACCATTTGCGATTCAGATGTATTAGTTTTTAAATATTTTTTATAAATATCTAAAGTAAAAATGGTGGATATACTGTTTACTTTTCCGGCAAGTGATGCTACTATTGCAGCTGTTAAAGCAGCCACTGCAAGACCTTTAAGTCCGGATGGAAGCAGCCCCAGGATTGCAGAATAAGCACTGTCTTTCACCCCATTAAAATTGGACAAATGACCTTTTGTATAAAGTACATAAGCTGCAATACCAGGAAGCACAACAATTAGAGGCATAAAAAGTTTCAAAAATCCTGCAAATAAAATTCCCGTTCTTGCTGTTTTTAGATCTGCTCCTAATGCTCTTTGGGTAATGTATTGGTTACATCCCCAATAATTAAGTTGTACAATCCATTGTCCAGCAAGATACATTGCTAAACCCGGCAAAACTATATATTTCCGTACCGCTAAATTTTCTGACATTGATAAAGTAGTGGTGGTAATTTGTGGTTTATCAAGAATGAGTTTGAAATGTCCCGGAGCTTCTTTCAAAAGGGTATTTAAACCCATTAAAGCATTTCCAACAGCAGCACCATTAATTCTTTGATCCACAACCTGTAATGCCATATAAACTGTAGCAAAGCCACCAATAATAAGAACAGCCACCTGAATAACATCCGTGTAGCCAATGACTTTCATTCCACCCAATCCAATAACCAAAGCCATTAGTAAAAGTGCAACCATAATGATATGCAGATGCCCTCCACCGAGCAATGAATCAATAGCTACAGCTCCTAAATAAAGAATGGAAGTAAGATTAACAATTACATATAAAAATAGCCAAAAAACAGCCATAATAAGAGAAACAGCCTTATTATATCGTGTTTCCAAAAACTGAGGCATTGTATAAATCTTATTTTTGAGGTAAATAGGAATAAACCATACTGCAATAATTATCAGTGCAATGGCAGCCAGCCATTCATAAGCAGCAACAGCTACTCCCGTGAAAAAACCTTCTCCACTCATCCCAATAAATTGTTCTGCTGAAATATTAGATGCAATCAAACTCGCTCCAATTGCCCACCATGTCAATGAGCCCTCTGCAAGGAAATAATCTTTACTTCCTGTAGTTTTTGATTTTTTCCGATTGTATATCCATAGGCCATATACTGTTACAACAAAAAAATACATTAGAAATATAACAAAATCAAGTGTCGATAGTTTTCCCACGCTTAAAAATTTTTATAGTAAGTTTATCATAGATTTCTATACTTTCCAGCACTTTCAAGTACTATAAAGTATTTAATAGTTTAGCACTCTTAATAGATCATTTAGAACAATTCTGAATCTTTCACACTAAAATCACACAAAAGAAAACCTTCTATTATCAAATGTATAAATTTGAAAAGCACAACCATACTTGTTCCTACCGGTTTTTGTATATTTACTACTAGTTTAAAAAATTGGCAATGTTATGAAGCTTATTAAAATAATCCCCGATTCAGTTATTCCTAAATACCAACAGATTATAAATTCCATTGAACAAGCTCTTGCCCAACAACTACTAAAAAAAAATGACAAATTACCTTCCATCAATAAAGTGTGTATGGAATTCGGTATTTCCAGAGACACTGTTCTTTATGCCTACGAGATACTGAAAAAGAAAGGAATAGTAAATGCTATTTTGGGCAAAGGATACTATATAAAAAGTACTGATTGGAATTTTGAAGAGCGCATTTTTTTACTGTTTGATGAACTGAATGCTTTTAAGGAAAATCTTTATTATTCCTTTTTGGAAGAGATACAGCAAAGAGCGAATGTACATGTATTTTTCCATTATTTCAATATTGATGTCTTCAAGAAATTAATAGAAGAAAACAATGGAAGCTACACAAAATATATCATTATGCCCGGGAATATGAATGATACAGCTCCCGTTATTAAGATGCTTCCTAAGAAAGACGTATATATATTGGATCAAACCAATATATTTTTAAGGGAATATTCATCAGTACATCAGAATTTTGCAAAAGATATGCACAATGGGTTATTAAAAGCAAAAACTAAGCTTGAAGCCTATCAAAGGTTAATTCTTATTTTTCCCGGGCAAAAAGAGCCTGTAGGTATGGTAAAAGGATTTACCAGTTTTTGTGAGCAGTATAAAATGAAGCATGAGATCATCTGTAATTTTACTGATAGAGAAATCCTGAATGGAGACGTATTTATTATTGTAGATGATAAGCATTTGGTCAACGTCATTAAGCAATCTAAAAAGCAGAAGCTAAAGATCAGAAAGGATTTTGGAATTATCTCCTACAACGAAACGCCTCTTAAAGGTATTGTAGAAAATGGCATTACTACAATTTCTACGGATTTTTGGCAAATGGGAAAGATTTTGGCGGAAATGGTTCTTAATTCCAAAGAAGGAAGAATTGAAAATGCTTCTAATTTAATCATAAGAAATTCTCTATAATTATTTTGAACAAAGGCTCAGATTATAAAATCCGAGCCTTTATTTTTTAGCTTTAAACTTCTGGATTAAAAGTCAATAGAATTCAGTGTTTTATCCACCAGTAATCCGTTAACAGCTTTTATATTAAATGATCCGTTTCGCTTGGCTTTAAATTTAAGAATGAATAAATCTGTTGTGCCTTCTAAAGGTTGTTTTTGCCCTGTATTAACGAGTGTAGGATATAATACTTTCTCTTTATTGGTATGCAATCGATCATAAGTGAGGTTTTCCATTTGTTTAATATGTAATGGTGTAATACCTATATATTCCAGTTCCTGCTGGTTATATGGAATGGCAAAACTCAGTGCATTTACAGATTGCAGATTATTACCTTTTACCACTACTTCTACAATATCATTCTTAGCATATTGCTGTTTTGAGACAGAGACTGTAATGTTACCTTGCAGTGGTTTCAACTCTTCATCATTTATCCCTCCATCAATTTTTGTAGCGACGTTAGAAATATCAAATGCATCAATGAAACCGTTCTTATTAATATCACCATTACTGATATATCCCTCAAAGTCAGAATCTCCTTTTCTCAAACCTGTATAATTCATATATGAAGTAAAGTCATTACTATCAATTTTCTGATCATTATTGATATCACCAGGAAGCAAACTTACAGAACCTGGTACTTTAAAAACGTATAGCTCATTTCCAGAACTAAAGTTTCTGAAGGCATTGCTGACTTCAATTTTAATGAATCGTGTGGTAGGATGTGTGGCAAAATCCAAAGATTTGGTTTTGTTATTTCTATCCCAGATAAAAGAGCCAAGTTCTGTCCAATCTTTTTTATTAGCACTATGTGAAATTTTACCTTTCATCCATATTCCGTTGTAACCGCTGCTCCTAGGTATGTATTCCAATTTACTTATTGTATTCACAGATCCTAAATCTAAAATCATTTCAAAAGGAACCTTGCTCTTTTCATAATCTGAATGCCAGCCTGTACTCACATCCTGATCAAAAAGATTTTCTATCCCTTCTCCTTCCTGACTTGGAATTGTAGCGGTGGCTTTTATCCCTTTAATCGCAAATTCGTAAGGATTTTTATTGGTTTGGGATGAAAAAGAAACCCAAGCAGAAGTATTGGTTTTATTTACAGCTCTTACTTTGAAATCATATTTTGTTTCAGGAGCTAATCCTTCAAACAAGAAAGAACTATCTTTTATATTACTGTATACCATATTATTATATAGTATTTCGTAATAATCAGCATTAGGTATTTTATTCCACGATGGCAGTATTGAATAGGCAGTGTTTGTATTTTCGGAAGTGACTGGTTTTAAAGGTTCTGCCAATGCCCCGGAATTATTTTTCAATTGATTGGAATTGGTAAATTGGTAATCTTTAATGACAAGCTCTACTTTGTTTTTGCTGATATCGGTGATTTCTGATTTTACCCAAAGTTGTGGATTTCTGGTAATTGAAAACTTTGAAAATTCAGAATCTTTTGTAGAGAAATTATTGAATTCCGGTTGACTATTGTAAAAATATACGTTTGTGGCACTATTGAATTCATCTAACGTATTTACTGTTTTCAGTTTTATATTTTTTCCTCCAATAGAAAGTTTTACACCGGATGGTTTTTTAGTAACATTAATTCTAAATTCTGTTATTTTTTCTTTTTCAAAACCATTAAAATTACCTTGAGCAGGAGAAATGCTTATTGTCGCAGTATTTTTAACTACATTACTTTCTATAAGAGTGCTTACAGATTCGTTTTTCTTATAATTTTCGGTTACGCCATCATCATCATATTCTGTAAAACTGGATTTTTCTGAAGGATACACTTCATAAATTCTTAATTTTTTATTGATTTGACTAACATTATTATTAGCATTTACCATCGGAATAATAGCACCTGGCTTCACAAATAGAGGAAGCTTCCAAATGGGTGCATCGAAATGATTTAAAATAACTCCTCCTTCATACGTTTGTCCTGTGAAGTAATCAATCCAATTTCCTTTTGGGAGGTAAATATTATTTCTGATATCATTCCCTTCTTTATCCATTTTTGTGGCTTGATATATGGGAGCCACTAAAAAATAGGGACCATACAGATACTGGTACTGAGTAGATTTTCCGAGGGTATAATCATTAGCCTGTTGTAAAAACATTGCTCTGATGATTGGCAATCCATCTACAGCTTCCTTAGCCACACTATAAGTATAAGGAAGTAAGCTCGACTTTAATTTCAAATAATTTCTGTTGATAGAAGTAACTGGTTCACCCAAGGCGTGAGGATACTTTTCATTGGCTCCCCAGCCATCCATATTAAGCTGCATGGGAGTGAAGGTTTTCCATTGAAAATCTCTGGTATTGATAACCGGGTTTTGCCCACCAAAAATACCATCCATATCCGAAGTAATATTAGGCTGGCCAGACAAGCCTGAACCTATGTACGTAGGAATATGAAATCTGATGTATTCCCACTCTCCGCCAGTTTGATCTCCGGTCCAGATACCTGCATATCGTTGTGAACCCGCCCATCCGTCCAGCGAAATAATAAAAGGGCGACTTCCATTACCATAGCGCGGCATTATTTGAGCTACATCTGAAATACCATTCAGCCCGAATGAGTAGCCAGGACCTACCCAGGCGACATCCGTTTTTAAAACCCTTACGCCTGCATCCCCCACTTCTTTTATAATATCTCTCTGCAAAAGAGCAGCTACTCCTTCTTTTGGATGTAAATCTGACTGTGTCCACAATCCTATTTCTACGCCATTTTTTCTGGCATATGCTCCAAATGATTTTAAATTGGCGACGTTGCCTTCCAAAGTTTCAGTTTGTCCATATCCAGCTCCATACCCATCATTGGGCAATATCCATCCTAATGGCATATCTGCATTTTTATAACGGTCTATAACTGCTCTGGCTGAAAACTGATAATTGTTTTTTTCACCATTTAACGATTCTTTAACTCCTCCATTGTCTTTTTGGCTCTCTTTATATCTTTTTCGGTCTTCAAATGGTATTCCTTTATCGTCTTCCTTCCAATAATCTCTGTTGTAGGCATTAAGATGTCCTTCATAAAAACCGAACTTAGGCAAAAGTACAGGGTTTCCTGTAAGCTGGTAAAAATCATTCAACAAAGATTTAGGCTGATCATCTACCATAAAGAAAACGTCCAGATAATTAGTCTCATGAGCCAGTTTCACTTCATTTTTATTTTGTTTACCAAAATCATAATATCCTTTTTTGAAGGTATGCCACATAAAACCATATCCATTTGTGGACCAGTAATAAGGATTGGGAGATGCTACGCCACCGTCAGTCCAGTTATTTTGATTTACAATAAAAATAGTATTTCCTTTATGGGAGAATCTCCCATTCTGCACACCGCCTCCATAGAAATATTCATCTTTTCCCTGAGATAAAGTCAGTACTACTTCTTTAGAGTTAAATTCAATAGGAGCTATAAAAGAAAAGATCTCTTTGTGAAGGTTCAAGTCAAATACTTTAAATAGAGAAGTAGCCTTTTCAATTTCTATTTTAATTTTATTGGTGGAGACAGAAACAGTCTGTGATAGATTATTAATAGCAATTCCTTTTATTTTTTTTCTGGGCTGATCTGCCAAAATCTGAGCAGGAGGCACCGCTTCCGGATTTCTTATTTCTCCACCTTTGGGATCTAAAAATAATCTGAAAATATTTTCTCCATAAAAATCTATTACCATTTTTTTGTTGCCGGAAAGCAAAACTTCTACAGAAGTTTCTCCTTTCTTAGAAACATTCTCAATATTTTGAGCCTTGGTTTTTCCAATGGAGAAGAAAAGAAAAGAACTCAGGAGTAAAATCTTTTGAATTTTTGGATTTAAAACTGTATTCATGTATGTTGACTTTATCTATTAATTTACATTTTATACTACCCTAAGAAAATATGATAAATATTTCAGATAAAATAACTATAATCTTTTGTAATATTAAAACTTTCAAAAATCAGTACCCTTTTGCTGCCTGGGCTTCTTTTAATTTTGGATTTAAATCCACTGCAGTCTGAGGATAAGGGAATCTGTAAAATTTATCATTCCAGACTCTTGTTGCAACCTGTGTATTTGTGATATCGTAGACTGTTTTCATTACATTGGGAGCAATTTTCCATCTCCTGATATCATAGAATCTATGTCCTTCATTAGCGAGCTCTATTCTTCTTTCATTTCTAATAATATTCCTCAAGGTCTCCTTTGTCTGAGTTCTGCTAACTCCTGTCATGCCTACTCTACTTCTGATTTTATCTAATGCATCATAAATGGAGGCATCTGGCCCATAAAATTCATTTTTTGCTTCAGCATAAGTAAGCAATACCTCTGCATAGCGAATCAGCATAAAATTATTACTTGCATTCAAGTTTTCATCTAATGAGTTATAGTCTGCCATTTTTTTATAGTTATAGCCAATTTTTGATGTATTGTTTCCTCCTTTACCCCATGTGAAAAGATGGTTCGTTCCAAAGCCTTTTAGATAGGACCAAGGACCATTTGGGTGCATAATACTTGCATATAAACGGGTGTCTCTGTTTTTGAATTCGTCCAGGTAGGAGCCATTTGGATTTCCATTGTTATAGTTTAATGCTCTTGTATCATTAGAAGGAGGTGTAAATGCTGTTCCATCTTTTTTCCAATATGCATTCACCAGATCAATTGTTGGGGTGATAGAGCTCCATCCACTCTCTTCATTGGGCAGTAGAAGAAGGGTCATGTAGTTGCTATATGTTCCTTTTGAATCTGGTACATATTGAGCTTCTAAAATTGATTCTATACTGCCTTCATTTTTAGCCCAGAATAATGCCTGATAATTACTTAAACCTTTGTAAAAATTATCTTTATCCGTAGTAGAAGTAAAAGTAACAAAGCTATCGTAGTCTGTACTTGTGTCTACTGAAGCTGTATTGAAAAGCCCGTAAATTCCGGAATTCATTACCAGTTGAGCAGCTTCATAGGCTTCTTTATATTTTCCTGTGTATAAATAGACCCTTGCCTTAAATGCTAATACGGCTCCTTTTGTTATTCTACCCTTATCTTGACCGGAGGTATAGATAGCTGGTAAATCATTTTCAATAGCATTTAATTCACTGGTTACAAAATCATCAATTTCAGCTTCAGAAACAGGTGTAAGAGAGGCGCCATCTAATTCGCCTGATTTCTGCACTAATGGAAGTGCTCCGAAGCGCTGAGATAAATCAAAATAATTAAAAGCTTTTATAAATCTTGCTTCTGCAATATATCTTTTAGCAAGATCTTTGTCCATTGGGATTTTATCAATATTTTCTAAAAATGTATTTACTCTTCTGATTGTTGTAAAATCATACCCGAAATCTGTAGAAGGGAGTATGTCTCCTGCAGAAGCATCTACTGCAGTTGTTTCCCAAGTATATTGAGCATATGAGTTATCGGTATAACTATCATTATACAAACTGCTATAAGCCGCGGAAGACATGTATGCATAAATACCGTTGAGTGCCATGGTAGCATCTTTTTCAGTTTTCCAAAAGGTTTCTTGTGATATTTTGTCTTCCGGAAACCTATCCAAATTACAAGAACCAGTAGCTATAGTCAGAGTAATTGATAGCAGTATAATTTTTATTTTTTTCATTTTTATTTTTTTCATTTTAAGTTAAAAGGTTGCATTGATACCAAACGATACGGTTTTTAAATTCGGATATGTGGCACGAGCACTAGCCATTTCAGGATCAAAATCTTTCACCCTTTTGTCTCCTCTCAGCGTAAAGTAATTTTCTAAGTTTGCATATATTCTGAATTTTTTCAATCCTATGCGGCTAACTACTTCCTGAGGAAGGGAATATCCTAAAGTAACAGACTTGATTCTGAAGTAACTTGCATCAAAAAGCCAAAAATCTGAAGTGACACCTATATTCTGAGTTCCACCCCCAGCCGGCAATACTCTATGGTACAAAGCATTAGGATCTGGATTTTCAGGAGTCCATCTGTTATCTAAAACATATTGCTTTACCCCTGCACCATTGAAAAATGCCTGAGAGGATTCTTTATCCAGATATACCTGAACATTCGCTACCCCTTGCCCTACTACGCTGAGATCAAAATTTTTATATCTGCCTCCTATACTTAAACCATACGTGAAACTGGGAACATCATTTCCTATTACCGTTCTATCATTTTCATTAACAACTCCGTCTCCATTGATATCTACATACTTGATATCGCCAGGCTGAGAGGAACTGTATAATCTGGGATAATTATTGTTAATATCTTCCTGGGTTAAGAGACCAGCAGTTTTATATCCGTAGAAATCACCAATTGAACCTCCTACTTGCGTTATCCAATAATCATTGTATAGGGGTTTGCTATTGACAAGTGATAGAATATTATTCTGATTTTTAGCAAAATTAGCATTGATGTAAAAGTCCCCATTTTCAAAATTTTTATTATATCCCAAAGTAACTTCTATTCCTTTATTTTCTACATTACCGGCATTAATTGGAGGTGTTTGATTTTTGTCTTGATTACTGTCTATGAGTACACCTGTTTCATAAGCTAATTGATTATTCATTAATGCACCTTTTGTAAGACGGTTATAAAAATCTACTGAGAAAGTGAAAGTATTACCGAATAAAGATCCATCTAAACCTATATTTTTGGTAACAATTGTTTCCCAACCGATACCCGAAAAACCAAGTTTACCCGGAACCACTGCCCCTACTATAGCATTCCCCAGAACTGAAGAACTATTATCCATATAGGTCTGACTGTCATAATAACCAATAGTATTGATAGATCCGGCGCTTCCATAAGAACCTCTCAATTTCAGGGTATTAATAAAATTCAGGTTTTTAATAAAATTTTCTTTATCTAACCTCCAGGAAGCCATAACTGCCGGAAAATAGCCCCATCTGTTTTCTTTAGCAAAACGTGAAGATGCATCTGCCCTTATAATACCCTCTAAAAAATATTTTTCCTGATAATTATAATTGATACGGGCGAAAGCAGACTGGAAAGCATATTGCTGAGTATTAGATTTCAATTCATCTAAGGTTCCATCAAGGGTACTAAGAGCACTTAAAGAATGTAATCCATCTTTTGGTATATTGGATTTTTTACCTTCTATTTTTCTATAGGTATAATCCTCATAAGAAGCCCCTCCCAACACTTTAAAATAATGTGATGATATATTTTTTTCATAACTTACCAAGACCTGAGTATTGAGTAATTCATCAGATTCCCATTTTTCTTTATAGTTATTAACTGCTCTCGCAGTTGCACTAATAGGAGCTTGAGTTAAAAAATTGTATACAGGGTTTAGTGTATTTGTAAATTCCCCTAAACGATAGTTCCAGTTTGAGTAACTGACTTGGGCATCTATATTTAATCCCTTTAGAGGAACATAGTTTGCAGATAATGCCCCCATAAATTTTTGATCATTTGACTTAGAATCTCCGCCTTCTATGTTATTTCTCACGGGGTTGGTATTTGCAAATGTATTATCGACTTTACCAGCATTGATAGATCCCCACCATCCATTGGACTGTCTTACTGCCATAGTAGGAGTTATTCTTGCCAATTCTGTAGTATTAATATCATCTCCCTTATCATTGATCATTTGCTTGATAAATGATATATTAGAGTTTACTGTAAGTTTATCACTTAATTTAGAGGAGGTGTTTGTTCTGAAAGAATATCTATCCATTCCTTTTGTAGGAGATAGAGACTCCTGTTTCAAATATCCTAAGCTTGCAAAATAACGAGTTTTATCTCCACCCGATACATTAATCTCATTATTAAGCACATTGGCCATTTTTCTGTAAGTTTCTTTATACCAATCTGTGTTAGGGTATCTGTCTGGATCTGTACCTGCAGCAGTAAAGTCTATTTGCTCTTCCTTATACTGAGAAAAATGACCAACATTATTATTAGCATTGTAATAGGCTTCATTTTTTAGCTTCATATATCCAACAGCATCTGCATATTTAGGTAAATAAGTGGGAGTCTGATAGGCATTATACATATTATAACTTATAATCATCTTACCTCCACCCCCTTTTTTGGTCTCGACAAGAACTACCCCGTAGCCAGCTCTTGTACCATAGATAGCTGCTGAAGCATCTTTTAATATGCTTATATTTTCTACATCAGCCGGACTTAGTCTGGAAAAGTCTGCAGCACTTGAGAGAATACCATCAATAATATAAAGTGGGGAATTACCTGCAACACTCCTTCCCCTTATATTTAAATCAGGTACAGAACCTACATCTTTTAAAGAAGATTTAATTGTAACTCCGGGTAAAGCACCTTGTATACTGGCGGTTAAACTTGTTGTTGGGCGATCCTGTAGTATCCTTTTGTCAACAGAAGCTATAGATCCGGAAACAGTTCCTTTTTTCTGTTTTCCGTATCCTACCAAAACAATTTCTTCCACATTTTTTACTTTCTTCATGAGGGTGTCCGAAGGTTTGTTTTTAGTTTCCTGTGCATACACAAATGGTATAGAGGACATTAGAACTGCACTCAAAATAATCTTTTTTTTCTTCATGCTTTTATTAATTTTATTTATTGGATAATATTTTACCTAAGAGTAGTTGCTTTCTTACTAATCTCTTTTTCTTATTTTTTCCTTTGCCTGAGAGGGAACTGGCTATTACTAAAACATTAACTATTTGTTAATCAAATGTATATTTTTACTTCACACCTGCATACTGGTAACCACCAGTTTTTATCCCTTTACCACCAGTTTGAAAAAGATTAGAATATGCCTTATTAAAAAGCCTCCTGTAAATTGATGATGGTTGACAGACTTAATTCTTACTTTTAATAAGAACAACACAAAAACACCGATAACATTTAATATATCAGCGCTTTAACTTTATTCCAATGGATCAACAATTAAATATTAAGGTTAGTTTTTTAAAGGTTAAAAAAATCTTCAGTAAGCAAGTTTAGAGTTCATTTTCAAAATGTTTCAGGTAACCTTTTTACCGTTCCATAGCAACATTTTTCACGCAAAAAGTATGTTTTACCCGCTTCTGTTTTGTGTTTTTTTAATAATGAATAATAAGCCAAAAAACATTGAAAGATACCTTCAACATCTTTGGCTTTACAACTTTTTTTGCATTGAAAGAAAAAGAATTGTGAATAAGTTTAGAAAGGTTTCCCAAACCATCATTAATTAATTCAAAAAGATGTACAATAAGGTGTACCTAAATTAGATTGATAAGATTTTGCATTAGTGAAGAATTACTTCTTATCAAAGCATGGAATAAAGTGCAAAGAATTTCGAGTACAACTACCCAAATACTTTGCAAAATCTTTAAAATTTCTGCAATATATTCTTAAAATATAGGCATAATGCCCTTTAATTAACCTTTAAAATTTGTTCTACATCATTTACGGCCTTTACCAGAGCTTGTATTTTTTGTTTACCCTGTTTATTGAATTTTAATTTTTTAGAATCTCCACCTTACAAAAGCTTCCATGGCAGCATAAGTAGCAAGCCCCATTTTATGATAGGTTTCAGCTGTTTCTCTGTTTCTTTCTTCTGCTCTTTGCCAGAATTCTCTCATATCCGTTCCCTGGAATACGACTCCATCTTTTTGAGATTGATGCTTGAAAATTCCATAGCGTTTCTCCAAAATCTGGTCCGGGCTTAGGGGAACTGCCATTTCTATTTCTCCTATAGACCATTCTTTCCATGCTCCTCTGTATAGCCATAGCCAACAATCTTTCATGTATTCCTTCGATTTTAAATTCTTAACAGATTCAAAAACAGCATCTAAACATACTTTGTGTGTTCCATGAGGATCTGCTAAGTCACCAGCTGCGTATATCTGATGTGGTTTTACTTTGTCTATTATATCTGTTACAATTTTTATATCTTCTGTACTTAATGGTTTTTTTTCTATTCTGCCTGTCTCATAGAAAGGCATTTCTAAAAAATGAATCTGACTATCTGGTATTCCCACGTAATAGCAAGTGGATTTTGCTTCTCCTTTCCTTATTAAGCCCTTGATATGCCTTACCTCAGGAATGTCTATATCACTATTTTTTTTATTTTGTAAAAATTTGGTTGCTTTGTCAAAAATCTTTTGTGCCGCATTATTTTCTATACCAAACATTTCGTTGTAGTCACAAACAAAATTAGCAAACCGCAATGCTTCAGAATCTGCTACGGCTATATTTCCGGAAGTTTGATAAGCAACGTGAACCTCATGCCCCTGCTGGTGTAGCCTTATGAAAGTTCCGCCCATACTAATAATATCATCATCCGGATGCGGACTGAATATAAGAACTCTTTTCTTGGCCGGAGTTTTCCTTTCTGGTCTATTACTATCATCTGCTCCTGGTTTACCTCCCGGCCACCCCGTTATGGTGTGTTGTAATTTATTGAAAATTTGAATATTGATATTGTAGGCTGGCCCTTTATCTGCCAACAGATCGCTCATTCCGTTTTCTATATAATCCGAATCGGTAAGCATCAATATTGGTTTTTTTATTTTTTGGGCTAACCCCAAAACTGCTTTTCGGATTAATGCATCAGTCCATTCTATTTTTTCTACCAGCCATGGAGTATTAATTCGGGTAAGCTTATGAGCAGCTGCCTGATCTAACACAAAAGTGGCATTTTTGTGTTCCTGCAGATAAGAGGCTGGTACTAGATTGGTAACAGGGCCTTCTACAGACTCTTTTATAATATTTGATTTAGATTCCCCCCACGCCAGGAGTATTACTCTTTTCGCTTCCATTATTTTCTTCACTCCCAATGTAATAGCTGTTCTGGGAGTATTCGACAGTCCTAAAAACTCATTGCTTGCTGCTACTCTTGTGATATGATCTAAAGCTACAAGACGGGTTTTGGAATTTTGCAGGGAACCCGATTCATTAAATCCGATATGACCATTACCACCAATACCCAGAACCTGCAAATCTATCCCGCCTAAGGCTTCTATTTTAAGTTCGTATTCTGTACAATAATCTGCTATTTCTTCTTTGGATAATGTTCCATCAGGAATGTGATAATTTTCAGAAAGAATATCTACTTTATCAAACAATAACTCTTTCATAAAACGAACATAACTATGTACGGAATCTGGTTCCATAGGATAATATTCGTCAAGGTTGAAAGTAATTACGTTTTTAAAGCTCAGACCTTCTTCTCTGTGCATTCGTACCAATTCTGCGTATAAGCTCTTGGGAGAAGACCCTGTAGCCAGCCCTAAAATACAAGGTTGTTTCTGGGACTGCTTGACGCGTATAAGATCAGAAATTTCTTTTGCTACAGATTTTGAAGCTGAAAGCGAATCCGTGAAAATAACTGTTTCTATCTTTTCAAATCTTTTCTCGAATCCTGTAGAGGAATCTATTGTGCTTTTTAACATATTAATTTGGTTTTTGGGAAGTGCTAAAATTAAATTTATACCTAATTGTTGAAACCTGTGAGAATCTGCTGTTGAATGCTTACATTAAAATTGTAATGCCAGCTTATTCCCATAAATTCTCAGGATACAGCTTCTTCATTCTTAGTTCTGAAATCCTTTTTTGTACAATTTCTTTATCTTCAGAATAGGTAACTCCAAACCACCTGTCATTAGATTTCAGTAATTTTACGTTAACTTTTCCGGATGCTATACTGTCGGCAACCAAAGTGGGTAAATAGTATTCTGCTTTCAAACTCCCTTTGTTTTTCTCTAAAAAACGCTTAAAAGAATCATTGCCAAATTCAAAACACCTGGGTGTGAAACCCCAAAAATTCATAGATACTGTTACCTCCTCTTCAATTGTTGTAAAACTCTCATCTTCTTCTTTGTACCTTAGCCCGTTTTCACTTTTCTCTATATATGTTCTTTCTGTTACATTTAATAAGTTTCCATTACAATCTACCTCACATACACCCCGGGAAACATAGCCATGGTCCGAAACCGTATTCTTCAGTAAATAGCCTATCATACTAAAATGATAAGAGTTGATATCTGTCTTTTTTAGAAAATCATACATCACCATAAAGGCATCTCTCCCATAAAAATCATCAGCATTAATAATGGCGAAGTTTTCGTGTACCACATCTTTGGTAAGCAGTAAGGCATGTCCTGTTCCCCAGGGTTTGGTACGTTCTGCATTTAGATATTCCTGAGGGACACGATCAATCTCCTGATACACGTACTCTATTTCGGCTTTTCCTTTTATTTTTTTTTCTATTAATGACTTAAACTCATTTTCAAAACTTTCACGAATAATGAAAACAAACTTCTTAAAACCAGCCTGCAATGCATCATATAAAGAAAAATCTATAATGGTATCTCCCTGTGGAGTAAATATATCTAACTGTTTAAGACCTCCATATCTGCTGCCCATTCCGGCTGCTAAAATGATAAGTGTAGGATGGTGGTGATTTGTATTCATTTTCTTTAATAAATTTTGGATAAGTATCTTGAAAATTATAATCTACATTCGGGGATTTTCTAAGCAAACTTTAAGTTTCCGACAAAAATTACTACAAATTCATAAGATGAAACCTTATACAAAACTTATATATTTTCAATAAAAAACAAAAAGAACAGGTACTACAAAGATACACTACAACAATATACAATTGATTTACAACCACTTAATATTATAAAAATAAATAAGTATGATGATAACAATGAATTTGTTCCAATTCTTTATGACCAGAAAATCACAGAATTTTGTAAAATAATAAGATGTGATAAGGTTTAATTTAAAGTTATGGGTTGTTCACAATGGGTGAAATTTTAAAAACAAGAGCGGAAGCTGCAAATAAAAATTTTACTACAAAATCATTATTAATTCATTAATAAGTGTATTATATTCAATTGATACATGTTATACAAATTACTGAATAACAACATATTGAAAACAAAAACAAATCATGTAGTATCGGTGTAGTAGATTTTTTTTATTATTTTGGTTAATAATTTTCACATTTGAAAATGATTGCTCAGAAAAAGATTAAATGATGAAAAAAGAATCTTTCGAGGAATTTTTGGCTTCAAGATAAAATCTTTAATAAAATGATAGATTATTTCTGTAACTGAAAAATAAAATTACTTATTCAACCAGCTTAAACATTCAGCGATTTGCATTTTACTGATAAAAATTTCAGTATTCACTTCCGGTTCCGGTGAAAGTCTAAGCTCTACTTTCTGGCTGGAATGCTTGATAATTTCGGAAACCACATCTTTATTAATGATAAATTTCCTGTTGATCTTAAAGAAAATTTCAGGGTTCAGCTTCTGAATAATATCTTTAATGGTATCATCATAAATATAGGTCTGATGGTCTTTAGTAGTCAGGAAAAGGTACTTCCCGGAGGCAAAAAAGTAGGCAGTGTTATGCTCGTCTATTGATTTGAGTTTATTTCCTTCTCTTACCATGAAACGTTTCATTACCTCATCTTCTGCCTGTCGCAGTGATGAAATAGATTTAAGAACCGGTTCAGGATCAAAATTATTTCTTATAGAAATAAATTTCTGTAAAGCTTTATGCAAATCTTCTTCCTCGAAAGGCTTCAGAAGGTAATCAATGGTGAAATGCCTGAAAACCCTCATGGCATATTCGTCAAATGCGGTAATGAAAATAATTGGGCTAAAAAGCTCTATCTGTTCAAAAATTTCAAGGCTCATTCCATCTCCAAGATGAATATCCATAAAAATAAGATCAGCCGAATCTTTCTCAAAGAACTCAATTGCCTGTTTTTTGGAACGAAGAATAACCGTCTCTGTAACAGGGACTATGCTCTGTGTATCCAAAAGATTTTTCAGATAATTCACAGCCAGCAGTTCATCTTCTATAATGGCAATTTTCATAACGATGCAAAAGTACAAAAAAACCGCTGAAACAATTAAGTTCAAGCGGTTTCCTCTGTATTGAATTTGATATGAAGTTCTATAAATTAGGGTTATTCTTCTTCGCACTCATTGGATATTCAATGGTATATCGCGGATCATTCTGCTGAAGAATATACTCATTACCACTAATGGTGTGGCTTATTTTTTTCTGATTTGCTCTTCTTAAGTCGAACCATCTTTGGCCTTCCAGAGCAAATTCTCTGAATCTCTCATCCAGGATAAAGTTCATAAATGCTGTGGAATCCATTGAGTTCACCGCATTTTGTACTGAAGTATATCCATCCGGAGTATATCTGTTTTTCATTACTTTCAGAAGTGTTTCTTTAGCCTCTGCAAGCTTGTTCAATTTTAACAATGCTTCAGATTTTATAAAATACTGCTCTGCTGTTCTGAAAGACACTTTGAATTCTAAACTTCCTCCTTTGGTGACTTTATACTTACTACCATTTTTTTCAAAATACATGCCAAACCTTTTATCTGCCGTAGTATTGTATGAAGAAATCAATTCCGGAGATGCAAAAGACAAGTTTTTTATAGAATTATCCCATGTATTATCCAAAGCCATGATCGATTCCGGGGAAGCATAATGGTTAGGTGGTGTGTTTACCGTATTTAAATTGCTCAGATCTCCTTTTACTGCCAATACCTGATCTGCATAGTTTAAAGCCTTATTCCAGTCTCTTTCATATAGGGCTGCCCTTGCTTCAAAAGCCAGCAATGCAACTTTTGAAAATCTGTAGTTCAATCCTGTTGCTTGTTTCTGTTCTACCATCAGATCTTCTGCTTTTTTAAGATCTGCATGAACCTGATTGTACACCTCCTGTACTGAAGATGGTTTTAATACCTGCTCAAGATCGATTTCAAGACTGATCGGAACGCCTCTGTCGGTAGAAGCTGTAGCACTATTGTACGGTTTTCCATATAAATTCACCATATCAAAATACAGGTAAGCACGAAGAGCATACGCCTCTGCTAAAATCTGATTCTTTTCAGGAGAATCCTGCATGGTTTTACTTCCTTCATTGATAATCTGATTCAGATAAAAGTTCACGGAATAAAAGCTTACCCATGGAAATTCTGTAGATGCCTGATCATTATTAGCGTCTTTCCACATCGCAATTTCACGATAGGAAATAAAATCCGTTGAATTATCATCAATATTCACCTCATCGGTACGAAGGGCTACCAGAGATTTATGAACAGGATATTTTGAATAGGCAGATGTAAGTACTTTTCTGTAATCTTCAACTGTGGTAGGAATAACTTTTCCCTCAGGCTGAATATCCAGAAACCTGTCACATCCGATATTGATAAAGCTGATTGCTGCAAGAGCTATGATTGCTGTAATTTTTCTCATTTTTCTCAAGTTTTAAAAAGAAACATTAAATCCTACGGTCACCGACTTGGTGATAGGCTGTGCATAAATATTACCATACGTTTCCGGATCGAAATATCCTTTGTATCCGTTGCTGAATACAAACAGGTTACGCCCTTCAACACTCAGTCTCAAACTTGTGATCCCCATCGGATTTGTAAATTCTTTAGGAAGTGTATACCCTAAACGGATGCTGCTGATTCTGATATAGCTGATTTCTTTTGCCCATACATCCAGTAAGCTGTAGGCATTGGAACGGTTTCCTGTAAACCATTTATTGGCCATCCATCCGTCCGGGTTAGCTTCCATATCAGGACTTGTAATTCCCGGAAGCGAACCTCCAGCTTCATAAATATCTCTTGTGTAGTTTCTTCCTCTGTCTAACTCCATACCTCGGTAAGAAGGCGTTCTCATTACTGTCTGCTTCAGGTTGAATGTTGCAGAGATGGTAAGGTCAAAATTACTTACTTTAAAGGTGTTGATAATCCCTCCGGTAAATTTCGGATCTCTGTCTCCTACATAAGTAAACAGGCTTCTCAGCTCAGCATTTGAAAGTTTGGTATCAACAAGCTGCCCTGGCAGGAAATCTGCATACACATCATATAACTTAAAGAATTCTGCTGCTGAAATTTTCTGATCTCCTTTCCAGAATAATGGGTTTCCCTGTTCATCCATTCCTGCAGTTTTCAAAGCAAAGACAGCATTTACCGGAAGTCCTTCTCTTGATGGAAGCAATGCATTATCACGCGGCTGCTCACTCAATACTCTGCTCTTGTTGTGTGCAAAGTTAATGGTAGTCGTCCATTTGAAATTATCATGATTGATATTTCTGGTAGATATCGCCAGTTCAAACCCTTTGTTGGTCAGGCTTCCCCAGTTCATCATCGTATATTCGAATCCTGTTTCCAAAGGAGTTTCTTTCATACTGATCATATCCGTACCTTTTCTGCTGTAGACATCAGCGGTAAGGCTTACACGGTTATTAAACAATCCCAAATCAAGACCTAAGTTGGTATTGGTTGTTTTTTCCCATCTCAGTTTATCGTTCGGAGGGCTGAGAACATTGATAATGGATTCTTTTCCTCCAGGAAGAATGGTGGCATCATTATATTCACCGATAAAGAATGGTGAGGTGTTTCTGTCGATATTTCCCTGAAGACCGTAAGATGCTCTCAATCTAAGGTTAGATACAGCAGAAATATTTTTCATAAAGTCTTCCTTCGTTACCAGCCATGACCCTGAAACGGCCCATATCGGAAGGTATTTATACTTTTTGTTAACTCCAAACAGGTTAGTACCGTCATATCTCACACTTCCAAAGAATGTATATTTCTGATCATACGTATAAGAAGCTGTAGCAAACATAGATGCATAGGCATTCTCGATAGGAGCTGCTTCACGGTAGGTTTCATATCTTTTATCAGCTGCAAAACTTGAATTCGGGAAAACGATTGCTGTGGCTCTTCTTGTCACAGGATCGTATCCGAAAGCCCTCGTGATGGTTGTGTTATCTTCTGTTTTACGGATTTCTGTTCCTGCCATCAAATCAATTTCATGCTTATTGATCTTCGTGCTATATGCCGCCTGTAATTTCCAGTTGTACTGGAAGAAATCATTATCCCAGTTTTGTTTTACCGCACCAGCCGGCAGAAAGTAATTGTATTTACCGTCTTTGTAGTAACGGGTATTTTCTTTCATTTTTCTGGTAAAATAGGTATTCTCCGCTGCAAATTTCTCTGTTTTATTAGCATCATACTGAAGTCCCAACTGAGAAGTAAATCTTAAACTTTTTGAAGCTTTATATTCTAAATCTAAAATTGCTTTCAAAGAGTTATTTTTCAGTGAATAGTTGGTATTTTCTCTTTCTTCAAGGAAGTTGAAAGGAATATAACGATCTTCAAAACCATCCATATCTCTATCATAATTGTAGCTTCCATCCGCATTGAAAGGCTTCATGTAAGGATTGGCATTTCTTGAATAATTCACGGGGTTGATTGAAGCATCAGCATCTGTTACAAAAGATGTACGTTCGCTCTGCGTTCCGAAAATAGAGATTCCTGCATTTAACTTATCGCTTAGTTTATAATTGTTTTTTAAAGTAAGGTTATAACGCTTAAAACCTGTACCGATAGTTGTTCCTTCTTCATCATAATATCCCAGGGAGAAATAGTAATCTGCGCGGTCACTTCCTCCTGAAACACTTAATCCGTATTGTTTGTTGATGGCATTTCTGTATAACAGTTTGCCCCAGTCTGTATTGTTATTTCTTAAACCGTTAATTTGTTGGCGTGTGAATGAGTTCAAAGCATCAAACCCTCCGTTTCTGAAAGCATCAAGCTGGTTATTCTGCGTCAGAATTCTCATTACTTCTCCTTTATCGGCACGGTACGTAAGATCTGCACGCTTGGCAAGCATCAGTTCCAGATCTACTTTTTCGGAAGCATTTAAAAGATTCAGCTTATCAAAATCAGGACGAGAGGTAACGAAAGTGTCTGCTGAGAAGTTCAGTTTCAGACTTCCTTTCTTTCCTTTTTTGGTGGTGATAGAGATAACTCCGTTGGCTGCTCTTGCTCCATAAATAGCTGTTGCCGCTGCATCTTTAAGGATGGTAATATCTTCAATATCGTTAGGGTTTAAGCCTGCGATAGAGAAGTTCTGGAGCTGATCAATATTGTCTTTATCCGTAAAATTCGGAACATCATTTCCTTCTAACGGAAGACCGTCAATGACCCATAGCGGATCCTGGGGACCGGAAAGGGAAGCTGTCCCTCTGATTCTGATCTTCGCCGGACTTCCCGGAGCTCCCGTTTCAGGAGTTACTGCCACACCGGCAATCTGCCCTGCCAGCATCTGGTCTACACTGGCAACACCAGCCTGGCTGATGTTGTCCATTTTCACGGTAGAAACCGCTGAGGTCTGCTTACGCTTTTCAATTTTCTGATACCCTGTGATAATAACTTCCTGGATTTTATTTTTATCCGAAATCTCAGAAGTCAGTCTGATGGTATAGTTGGTCTGTCCTTCATTCAGCTGAATGACTCTGGACTCATAACCCGGATAACTTACCAATACCGTTTTTGTATCAGCAGGGATTTCCAATATAAATTTTCCGTCCTTATCTGTCACCGTACCTACTGATACACTTTCGATAATTCCTTCCAACTCTGTTTTTGTAGAGACCGATTGGGTCTCGATTTTTATAGATGCACCGGTGATAACCTGAGACGTATTTCCGTCTTCTATTTTCCCGGTGATGGTTTTCTTTTGCTGGGCCATTGCTATATTAGCAGCCAAAAGAGGTAAAAGTATTAGAGTTTTTTTCATTGCCGTTTATTTGTTTAAAGCCTCTTGTATACGAATGATTAAATCTGTGTAATGTGCTCTGGAAGCATCATCACCTCTGTACCTTGTTCTGTTCAGTAAATCCAGAACTTTCTGAAGTTCTGCTCTCTTGTAAGTTGTCACTTCAGATACTCTTTTCATGGATGAATAATTGATGTTCCTCAAACCATGATCATCTTCATGAAAATTACAGATGGTAGGCATATTCAAAGTATCATCTACTTTCAATCCTTTCACTGCTGTTTTTTCAAATAATTTGTTCACAGAGACAATCAAAGCATCCACATAATTTTTCTGAGTCATTTTCTCAAGCATCGTAAGGCTTCCTTTTTTACTGAAAATGGCAGTTCTAACCTGATCAAATAGATTTTCAACCGTATAGATTTCTTCTTTAGAGCCAGACACCTGATGTTTCAGCTCATTTTCAAGTAACCTCAACAATCGGTCATCCATAAACAAAGAATAGATATTTGCATACTGCATTCCTCTTGCCATGGTATATGGTGTCTGCTCGAATGGTCCCATTGGTGAATCCTTAACCGGATACGTTTTTTCTGTAATCGGATTAAAGAATAACCATTCCGGAAGGTTGATGGCATTTTTAACAAGATAATCAACTGCTCTTCTCTGAATTTCTGCAGGAACAGCTTCATAGGCTTTCTTCTTGTTACCAAAAACAGTATTGTTCAGGTAAATTCCTCCTACATTTGCCATCACATGACCTGTATACAAATCCCACTGCCCGATCACGCCCAGATACAGTTTCCCGGCATCTGTATATTCTTTACCATCTTCATACGTCCATTTCAGGAGGTTGTTAATTACCACTTTCAGGTTTTTGATTCCGTACTCGCTGGCTTTCATCGCATCATCACCTAAATCTTCAGACTGCGAACGCGGATCAATGGTTTCCAGGTAGCTCTGCTGCTCTCCATAGAAGTACATCGGGTCATCTGCATGTTTTTCAATTAAGTTTTTCAGCGCTTTTTTCTCTACGAATTCATCCGGATACCAACGGTACCCCCACTCGATGGCATATTTATCGTAAATACCGATTTTTGGAGTGATTGCTGTAACTCCATCTTCCGGCTGAGCTACATAATTGTAACGGGCATAATCCATAATGGAAGGTGCCGTACCACCCATTTTGTCTGTAAATTCTTTGGAACGAAGCGACTCTACCGGGAATGCAAAGGATGCTCCCATATTGTGCTTCAGTCCGAAAGTGTGCCCTACCTCATGGGATGAAACAAAACGGATCGCTTCTCCCATATGTTCATCACTGAATTTATTTCCTCTTGCTTTAGGATCAATAGGTCCGGTTTGAATTCTCATCCAGTCGTGAAGAGAAGTCATTACATTATGCCACCAGATGATATCTGCTTCGATAATTTCCCCACTTCTCGGGTCTACTACTGATGGCCCCATTGCATTTGACTTTGGCGACGCGGCGTAAGTAATTACAGAATATCTTACATCATCAATATCAAAATCTTCATCTTTCTCATCCGGCATTTTCGCAATCACTGCATTTTTGAATCCTGCCTGCTCAAACGCCGCCTGCCAGTCATGTACTCCGGCGATAATCTTTTCACGCCATTGTTTCGGTGTTGCCGGATCGATATAATAAACAATCGGTTTCTTAGGCTCTACCAGCTCACCTTTTAAATATTTTTCTTTGTCCTCGTCCTTCGGTTCAAGATTCCATTTGGTAATAAAGAATTTCTCATCCATTTTTTGCTGATTGTCATTAAACGACCAGTGTTTTTCGGAGAAAAATCCAACTCTTGAATCAGCTACTCTTGGTTTCATCGGTATTTTAGAAAGCAGAACCAGATTGGTTGTAACGCCTAAAGTTACCGGAAGATCTACCCCGCCTTCATTGACAGAAGTGGACAATTGGGACTTCACCACAAGGTTCTTGGGAAATGTTTTCACTCCTTCTATATAAGAAAGACTTGACTTCACAGATCCTCCCAATCCTACATTGGCCAGCACATCATTAAAACTTTTCTGATTTCCGTCAAAAACTTTGTTCACTTTAATGGCTACAGCCGTAGAGTCGTTGTTTTGTGCTTCAATATCAAAGACTTCAATCACAGATTCTGAAAAGTTATCTTTCACAGATTTTGTAATGGCGTCATTTTTAGGGGATGACACTTTAGGAACCACCGTTTTTACCCATACTTTTTTAGCTACAGGATCACGGTAAAAAGAGATGACCTTATTCTCATAGTTCATTCCTTTGTTTAAACCTGCCTCATTGACCTGCATGGGTACCTGAGAAAGCTTGTTGACCACCAAAAACTGACGCCCCATCAAACTGTCAGGTATTTCAAAATAAATATCCGTCTTTACCTGAATGGTATTAAAGAGTCCTTTTTTATAGGTTCCCTTTTTGATCAGGTCTTCAATTTTTTTTGTTTTCTTTGAGGAAGAGGCCTCTGTCTTATCTGTTTTTTCTTTGTTAACCTTTACCGTATCTTTATCTTTTTTCTGTGCTATTGCCATTGGTGAGGCCATAGCAAGACCGAGATACAGTGCAAGTCTGTAATTCTTCATTAAAATAGTCCGATTCATTCCAAATAGTAAATATCTTAGTTTCAGCCAGCAAAGCTATAGGTATCATGAATCATATATATAATATTAGGGAGTGAATGGTGCTAATTCGGGAGTGAATGGATTTTTATTTTACTTCATTAAAGGCAAAAAACATACGAAATATTCACTATCTACAGAAATATGAAGAAGATTATTCTTAAAATATCCATAAACCTGATTCAAATATTCAATTCCGAATTTCTCTCCCTGTACCGTTTCCGTCTTAGGCTGCAAGGTATTCTTTACCGTGATCCCGTCCTCATCAACGATAATGATAATTTCCAAAGGCTGATCCATCGTTGCAATATTATGTTTGGTCGCATTTTCCGTGACTATCTGAAGGGATAAATACGGAATTCTTTTTTCAAGACTTTCAGGAGCATTAATAATCAATTCAAACTTCAGTTCTTCATCAAACCTGCTTTTCAGAAGTTCCATATAGTGCTGTATAAATTTAATTTCCTGCGAAACCGGAACAATATTATCTTTTGGAGGTACTATAAGATACCTGTAAATCCTGGAAAGATTCATGGTAAACTTCTGTGCATTTTCTTTATTAATCCCGATCAGCATATAAAGGGAATTCAATGAGTTGAAAAGAAAATGGGGATTGATATTATTTTTAAGCTGCTGAAGCTGATTGATCACTTCTGCTTTGTGCATCTTTTCGTTTTCTACCAACAATAAATTCTTCTCAGACTGTATTTTTTCTTTTTCCTGATAAGCCAGGCTAGTTGCTCTCTGAAACAATATGAATACCGTTACAATGAGAAACAACGCTGCCAGAAAAATATAAACAGTATAGGTTTTTATCTTGCTGATATTTTCGTCAATAATAAAATTTACATGGTTCACTACCGTGTATCCATCAAAATTATCAGTCTTCAATGGTTTTATAAAGCGTGTTACCTCCACTCCCAGATATTCTGAAACGGCTGTTCCTTTAGTATATCCTGCTTCAGTTTTGCTGGTCAGTGTATCATTAGCTTTAATATCTGTAAAGTCAAAAATATTCTTTCCGATATACTTCTTCTCAGGATGGGTAATACAGATTCCTTCTTTGGTAAAGACATAAGCGTAGGTATTGGAACTTTTATCGACATTAATAAAATATTGATGAAGATCATCCAGGCTTACGGTAGAGCCATAGTACAATTTGTTTTTATCAGGTAGTATCAAAGAATCGTAACTAATCCAATACATGCTGTCCTTTTTGGTAAGCAAAAGGTCTTTAAAATGTCCCGGTCCGTTATTCTTTATCACAATAGAATTTTCTTTACGATCTGTCTTCCTGAAAATACCGGATAAAGGATTATTACTATCTGTTTTTCCTGAAGTGGTGTTTTCATAATAATACCAGCTATAGGGCAGCAGATTTCTTTTTTTATTTAAATCATTTAAAACCGAAGAATAATCCTTGTAATTCTTCAGTCCGTCTTTCTGAATCAGAGCACGAAGCAAATACTGATAATCCTCAATATTCCTGAACTCATGTTCTATCGATTCATACTTTCGGAAGAATGTTTTCTTTGCAAAATCATCGGTATTCTTACGGCTGTCTTCTGTAATCAGTAGACTCAAAACAGCAAATGCTGCCACTGCGATCAGGCAGGCAGATAAAGCAGTAATATAAATGGATTTTTTGGATAAGGCGTGCTTAAAATTAATAATCAAATTCTCTAAATTATGGATTCCTCTACGTATAAATTATTCGTTTGCAAAGATATAACAAAGATTTCAGGACCATAAAGTGAATTAAATTTAGATTTCATATTTTAAAGTAAAAAACAAAAATCCAGATAAGCTGAAGTCTTAAAGTTCGTTAATATCGTCATTGATACCACCAATTCAGCATGCTATATTTTTAAAATTAATTATCTTCGCCTACAAATCTTATTTGAAAATGAAGAAGATCATCTCCGGGTTATCTATTTTTTGTGCCATCGCGATCTCTGCTCAGGAAGCCATACAGTTTCAGGAGCTGCCATTCAAAGATATTATTGCAAAAGCCAAGAAGGAAAAGAAATTGGTTTTTATTGATGCCTATGCTTCCTGGTGTGGCCCATGCAAAATGATGGAAAAAAATGTATTCACACAGAAAGCAGTAAGTGACTACTACAACACCAACTTCATTAATGCAAGATTTGACATGGAGAAGGGAGAAGGCAGAGATATCGCTTCAAAATTCGGAGTACGTTCCTATCCTACTTATCTTTTCCTGAACGGTGAAGGAGAACTTGTTTCCAGAAATACCGGTTATATGGAAGAAAGTCTGTTTGTGGCAATGGCACAGGACATTAATTCACCCGGAAATAAAAAAGGCTCTCTTAAAGACCGTTTTGCCGGCGGTGAAAAAGACCCGGAATTCCTGATCAACATTATGAAGCTTAACGCTAACTCAGATTATGAATTTGCCAAAAAAGCTTCCGAAAGATATTTCCAGAATAAAAAGAAAACTGAAGAGCTTACAAAGGATGAAATCGGATTTCTTCTTTACTTCGTAAAATCATCGGAAGATACCAACTATCCTGTTTTTGCATCCAGAAAAGCAGAGATTATTAAATTCCTTCCTGAAGAAACGTACAATGAATTTGATGCCCAGCTGAAACTGGGAAAAATAGTAGAACAGTCTATTGATGATAAAAATAAAAAAATCAATGATGACTACTTCATGAAAGCTGCCGAACCATTGGTAGGGAAAGAAGCTGCTGTTAAAAAGCTGAATCAGACTAAACTCAGCTATTATGAACAGAACAGTAATTTTTCTGAATATGAGAAAGCGGCTTTAGATTATTATAAAAATTCTGATGCTTTTGATCCGAATGAACTCCTGAGAGCAGCATGGATATTTGCAGATCATGTGAAAACTCCTTCTTCATTAAAGAAAGCTACAGAATGGGCAGAAAAATCTGTTATGAGAAGCGAGACTTCGGAAAACACTTATATTCTTGCCAAACTTTATCACCTTACGGGAAATAAAGAGATGGCAAAAAACTATGCTGAAATGTCTAAAAATTTAGCAGTTCAGGGCAATAAGGATTCTCAACTGGCAGATGAACTATTAAAGCAGATAAAATAAACATTATAAACCGGATGAAATATAAATTATTAGCAGCAGGCATTTTAGCTTTCCTGTCAGCAACTACTTTGAGCGCTCAGGAACAAGGGGGACAGGATAAAAGTTTATACATAAAAGGTAATGCTTTATTTGCTCCAATAGGGATTTTAAACCTTGGAATAGAAAAACAAATCAGTCCAAAATATACCCTTCAGGGAGATGTTTTCATTTCGCCGTGGAAATCTTTCGGAGGGCATAAACTACAGTTTTACTCTATTTCTGCAGAAGGAAGATATTACTTTACTGAGGCTTTCAAACATTGGTATGTAGGTGCTAACGTATCCGTAGCTGCTTACAATGCCGCAAAATGGAGTTATTGGAATGACAGCACTTTTGAAAACTGGAATGGAGAAATCCTTAAAAACTCCAACCTGTACCAGAAAGGATTTTCTGTGATGCTGGGTGTTACAGCAGGATATCAATTTCAATTATCTGAGCGTTGGAATCTGGACATTTATGGAACAATCGGAACATCACAAGGATTTTATAAAGGCTATGACAAATCTACAGGAAAACGTTATGATTCTGCAGAAAAGTTTAACAAAAGTGGTGAAATCATCCCATACAGAGGAGGTGTCATGATTTCTTATAAATTAAAATAATACAATGAAACCATTCGGAAGAAATCATATTATCATTTCAGTTATCACTTTTGTGATACTTTTTTTAATGAACTATATCGGGAATGATTTACCTGATAAATTACAGAGAGCCTTAATGACAGCTTTTGCAGGAGTTGTTGGACTGACTGTGGGACTGTTTATATTAAATAAGGGCAGAAATGATAAAAATCCGCCCCAAAATTTTGATTAATTAATCTTCGTACACCACATATCTGGTTCTGATCTTTTCGAAACTTTCCAGATCTTTTTTCCACGAAGCCTTAATTTCCGGGATTGATTTTCCTGCGATAATCTGTTTTCTCAATTCATCAGTTCCGGATAATGTATCAAACCAAAGATTTTTCAGGAAGAAATCCTGCTGTGGATTTTTATAGTTTTGATAGGCTTTGATTACCCATTCAAGATTCAATTCTCTTAAATCTTTAGGATAACCGGAAAGGTTTTCACCATAACACAGCTTCCCGTTCAGGAAAGGGTCTTTAGCACCATAACTTGGTTTGGGCGTAAACTGATAAGGCAGATTTTCCGTCCATGGAGAACCATAAATCTGGAAAGGAAGATCTGTTCCTCTTCCTACAGAAACTTGTGTACCTTCAAAGAAGCAAAGGCTTGGATATAAATTAATTGCTTTATCATTGGGTAAATTAGGAGAAGGTTTATCAAGCATCGGATAACGCTGCTTTTTATGATAATTCTTCATCGGAACAAGCGTATATTTAGCCTGAACTTGATTCTTCAGCCATTTCTCTCCGTTCACCATTTTTCCATACTCTCCTATTGTCAGCCCATATACTACGGGAACTTCGTGAAGTCCAACAAAACTTGACCATTTTTTTCTCAGGACAGGTCCGTCAGTGTATCCGTCATGTGGATTGGGACGATCCAAAACCATGATCTCCACATTATTCTCAGCTCCGGCTTCCATCAGATAAGACAAAGTGGAAATATAGGTGTAAAACCTTACTCCTACATCCTGAATATCAAAAACAACGATGTCAATTCCTGAAAGTTGCTCCGGCTTTGGCTTTTTATTATTTCCATATAGTGAAACAATGGGAATTCCGGTCTTTACATCTACTCCGTTTTTCACTTTTGCCCCTGCATCAGCATCACCTCTGAAGCCATGTTCAGGTGCGAAAATAGATTTGATTTTAATTCCGTTTTTTACAAGAAAATCAACCAGATGGGTTTTATCACTCATTAAACCTGTCTGATTGGTCACCACCCCGATCGTTTTATTTTTTAACAGTGGCAGGTAAATTTCAGGCTGATCGGCACCCGTTTTAAAATCCGGTTGAATTTGAGTCTGAGAATAATATTGATTGAATACTCCTAAAAAAATTAGGCAAATCAGAAGTAAATTTTTAATTTTGAAATCTAAATTCATAAGCTTGAAATTTCCTTTATATTTCTCTAGAAAAATAGCATTTTCCAAAGATAACAAAAATAACCTTTCAAGGGTTATCATCTTCATTGGCAGGCTTTCCGTAGCATTGGGAATTATCGTTTCCCTCATTACCGTAGCCACTGGTTTTGGTTCAAAAAAAGCTATTAAAGAAAGGCTGGCTGATTTCAGCGGACATATTACCGTAAGGTCTACACGATCCAATTCTTCATACAATACTTCTGTACTGGACAATCAGGGACTCAATATTGCCAAGATAAAAGAACTTCCCGATGTGGAAAGTACCCAAAAATATGTAACGGTTACCGGAATTATGCGTAATGAGCACAATTTCGCAGGCATTATATTTAAGGGAATCGGTAAGGATTTTGACAGTCTAAGATTTAAAAAATTCCTTATAGCCGGAACAACTCCGAAGGTAACAGAAAAAGGATTCAATAGTGATGTTGCGATTTCACAGAAAGTGGCCAATGATCTTCATCTTAAAGTAAATGACAGCATTGTTACTGTATTTTTAAAAGCAGATCAAAAACCGCTTTACCGTAAATTCAGAGTTATCGGAATTTACAGAACTGACATTAAACTAATTGACGAACAATTTGTTATCGGAGGAATCAATCATGCAAGAAAGATTCAGGATATGAAACCAGATGAAATTGGCGGAATCGATATTTTCCTGAAGAACGTGAATGATATCGACAAAGATTTTCCTGACATCGAAAAACTGATCGGATATAAAAACTATGCTGAAAAAGCGACAGAAAAATTCCCGCAGATCACTGACTGGATCAGTATTTTTGATACCAATATTGCTTTAATCATTATCATCATGCTGATTGTAGTGGTGATCAATATCATTATGGTTCTTCTGATTCTTATTATCGAACGAACCAATTCTATTGGCCTTCTGAAAACATTAGGAGCAAGCAATTCACAGATAAGAGCTACTTTCATCAATTATACCCTGATTATTATGATCCCGGGGCTTTTGTACGGAAATGCTATCGGATTAGGACTGATTTTAATCCAGAAATTCTTTGGAATCATCAAACTTAATCCTGAAAATTACTACGTAAGTACTGTTCCGGTTGATCTTAACCCAATTGCCATTATTTCTATCTCAGTAGGAATTCTTATTATCTCAGGGCTGGCCTTGATTATTCCGAGCTACCTGATCAGTAAGATTTCTCCGGTGAAAGCGATTAAGTACAACTAACCTGATAATTGATAATTGATAATTGATAATTGATAATTGATAATTGAAAGTTATTGATTGTGTATCAGTTGATTTCAGTGTTATCCACAACTTATCCACACGTTATCCACAGCGCAGATAATTTTAAAAGCCTTATCTTTGTGCCGCTTATAAAACATTTATGAAATACGCAAAAAATATCCTTGAAACGATAGGTAACACACCGCTGGTAAAGCTTAACAAAGTATTAGGTGAAGATTTTCCGGCATTGGTATTAGCAAAAGTAGAGACTTTCAATCCCGGAAACTCAGTGAAGGACAGAATGGCTCTTAAAATGATAGAGGATGCCGAAAAAGACGGCAGATTAAAACCTGGAGGAACCATTATTGAAGGAACTTCCGGAAATACAGGAATGGGACTGGCTTTGGCAGCCATCATCAAAGGGTACAAATGTATCTTTGTAACCAATTCAAAACAGTCAAAAGAAAAATGTGATATTCTTCGTGCTGTAGGAGCCGAAGTAATTGTTTGCCCTACTGACGTAAAACCTACCGATCCACGTTCTTATTATTCAGTTTCCAAAAGACTGGCAAAAGAGACGGAAAACGGATGGTATGTCAACCAATATGATAACCTGTCCAACAGAGCCGCTCATTATGAATCCACGGCTCCGGAGATCTGGGAACAGACAGAAGGAAAACTGACTCATTTTGTGGTAGGAGCCGGAACAGGAGGTACAATCACCGGGTGCGGAACATTTTTCAAAGAAAAAAATCCGGACATCAAAGTAATCGGAGTGGATACTTATGGCTCTATTCTGAAAGAATTCCACGAAACAGGTGAGCTTCATTATGATCACGCTTACACTTATATCACAGAAGGAATCGGGGAAGATATCATTCCTGAAAACTATGATATGTCTGTAATTGATCATTTTGAAAAAGTAACGGATAAAGACGGTGCTATCTATGCCAGAAAACTGGCGAAAGAGGAAGGTATTTTCTGTGGATATTCTGCCGGAAGTGCTATTGCATCTTTAATCCAGATGAAAGATCAGTTTACAAAAGATGATGTAATTGTCGTTTTACTTCATGACCATGGTTCAAGATATGTAGGAAAAATCTACAATGACGAATGGATGAAGGAAATGGGCTGGTTGGAAGAGAACAAATAAGCTAACTTGTATATAATAAAAAACGGAGCAAAATTATTTTGCTCCGTTTTTGTTTTTATTAATCGATTTTAATTTTCTCTTTCAATGTATTCTTGAGAAAACTGTATTCTTTCTCATTCATTGATTTTCTGGGAAACATGTAACTGTATTTTCCTTCAACAGAAATAAATTCATGAGTGCTGTCAAAGTATTCAAAATCTTTCCATTCGCTGGTCTCTTTTTCGCCATCAATATTGACTGTGAAAAAGTTATTACCAAATCTTATTTCGTATACTTTACATCTTTCAAGCGTGCTCAGATAATGATTCACCTGTTTTTTCCATCTTGAAACTTTATTAACGCTGACTGATAAAAAAACAGCACAAAGCAAAAATATAAAACTCAGGAAGTATAAAACGCCTGCATTTTCTTTACTCATAAAGTCTTTTAATAGAAAAACGATGAAAACAATCACTGCAGCAGCTATGGTAACGATAGTTTTACTTTTTGTAGTAGGTGAAAAAAGCAGACTTCCCTGATTACCGCTAAAATAAATATCTTCAAAAATCTTCCTGTCCGGCTTTAGTGTAATCACCTTTTCTTCATTCATAATTATAGAGTTTACTTTAAAAAGCTACAAAACTAAACTAAATATCTTCATATTGATCGCTTATAGCAGAAAGTTTATTCATCAGTTCTCTGTTTCTGCGGTTCAGGGCATCCAGTTTTTTCAGCATATTATGAATCACTTCAAGGCCGGGCAGGTTAATTTCGAGATCATAATGCCAGTTGGCAAATTTTTCCAGATCGGGCAGATCTTCATACATCAGATAATGAATATTATTCTCAATCTGAATATTCAGCAGCCCATAGTCTACAAGATCATCAAAAAAAGTGATTTCTATATTATAGATTTTTACGAGTTCTTCCCGTGATATTCTTTCACTCATAGCTTAGGAATTTTTTAGTTGTTCAAAAAGTTCTTTCTGCTTTTCGGTAAGGTTGGTTGGCAGTTTCACTTCATAGGTTACAAAAAGATCACCGTGTTCTCCTTCTTTTTTATAGACAGGGAAACCTTTTCCTTTAAGCCTTACCGTCATTCCGGTTTGGGTTTCCGGTTTTACTTTAAGGTTTACACTTCCATTCAGCGTATGTACTTTTACTTCGCCACCTAAAACGGCTGTGTACAGATCAATGGTTACTTTGGTTTTCAGGTCATCTCCTATTCTTTCAAAATCCGGATCAGCAGGGATATTGAAGGTGATATATAAATCTCCGTTTGGCCCACCGTTTACTCCGGGATTTCCATGTCCTTTTAATTTAATCTGCTGTCCGTCATACACTCCTGCAGGAATAGTGATTCTTACTTTCTTTCCATTGATTTCAAAAGTTTGCGGATGCGTGGTTGCGGCGTCTCTTAAATTGAGATTCAATTCGGCAGTGATATCCTGTCCTTTGAATTTACCGGAGGCTCTTCCTCTTGAACTTCTGCCAAATCCACCGCCTGCACCGCCAAACATATCCTGGAAGAAATCTGAGAAATCTTCACCTCCACCAAAATCTGCACCGGAATATCCTCCGTTATAACTTTGCTGTTGATACTGTCTTTGCTGTTGCTGCTGGGCTTTTTCGTATTCTTCGCCGTGCTTCCAGTGTTCTCCGTACTTGTCATATTTTGATCTGTTTTCCGGATTACTCAGCACTTCATTCGCTTCATTCAGTTCTTTGAATTTCTTTTCTGCTTCTTTGTCTCCGGGGTTGAGATCGGGATGATGTTTTCTAGCCTGTTTTCGATAGGCTTTTTTGATATCATCCTGTGTTGCGTTTTTATCTACGCCTAAAATTTTATAGTAATCTATATAAGCCATAGAAATGTGGTTTACCCAAATTTATGAATTTTAGGTCTGAAAATTGTATAACAGAATGTTAAAAATAAACCTATCTTTGATAAAAAGCTATACATGAAAGATGTATTGAAAAACTACTCCGGAATCATATTTTTACTTTTGGGAATCATTGTTGGAAGCATCATAGGAATTGTTGCTCCCGGTTTTGTGGAATACATTAAACCTTTGGGAGATATTTTTCTGAATCTTCTTTTTGTGAGTGTAGTACCATTGGTATTTTTTGCTGTTTCCAATTCTATTGCTTCTCTGGAGCAGCAATCAAAATTCGGTAAGATCATTCTTGTGATGGCACTTACCTTTCTGTTCTTTATTCTCACGGCAGCAGTGTTTACAATATGTGCAGTATATCTTTTCCCTGTTTCCGGGGTCTCAGGAAGTTCTGATATGATTGCAGAAGCAGCTAATGAAGACACATGGGGTAACAGGATTGTAAGTTTCTTTACCGTAGGAGAATTCACGGAGCTTTTCTCAAGAAGAAATATGCTGGCACTTTTGGTATTTGCTTTTCTGACAGGATTTGCAGCCCGAAAGACAGGAGAAAAAGGACAGCCTTTCAGGGTTTTTATTGCTTCTGGATATGAAGTGATGAAAGAACTTCTTCTGCTGGTGATGAAGCTTGCTCCTATTGGTCTGGGCGCTTATTTTGCTTATCAGGTCGCTACTTTAGGGCCACAACTTTTTGGATTTTATGCTAAACCTTTAGGGTTATATTATATTGCAGGAGTTATTTATTTCCTTGTGTTCTTTTCTATCTATGCATTCATGGCGAATGGGCAAAAAGGAGTGAAAAGCTTTTGGACCAATGCGATCTACCCTACTTTGACCGCCATAAGCACATGCAGCAGTTTTGCAACAATGCCTGCTAATTTACAGGCGGCTTCCAAAATCGGGATTCCGAATTCTATTGCCAATCTGGTGATTCCTATCGGGACTACACTGCATAAAAACGGATCTTCCATGTCATCTATTATCAAGATTTATGTAGCCTTTTTAATTATTGGAAAGGATTTTTTTGATCCTGCCAATCTGCTTTTAGCTTTGGGGATTACTGTTTTTGTGAGTATTGTAGCGGGTGGAATTCCTAACGGCGGGTACATTGGTGAGATGCTGATGATTTCTGTTTATAAACTGCCTCAGGAAGCGATTCCTGCGGTGATGATTATTGGAACGTTGGTAGATCCTTTAGCAACAGTGCTGAATGCTGTGGGAGATATTGTGGCGGCTATGTTTGTCAATCGGTTTGTCAAGGTCTGACTTTTTTGTTAAAGACCCTATTCACTACGTTTTACCGGTTCGAGGTTTTCATATTCTTCAGGAGTGAAAAGCCTGTAATGAACTTTAAATGTTTTACCCAAAGGAGTTTCCAGGGAGAAGCCGCCAGGTCCGAAACCGTCTGTAACATCAAGGGTAAAATGTGAATATTTCCAATATTCAAAAAGGTCGCGGTCTATCCAGAACTCATGCCCATTAATGGTTCCGATCATAGCATCATTCATTCTGGGAAAAAAGCCTCCTCTTTCGAAGCATTGTGGCTGGGTTCCTTCACAGCATCCGCCTGCCTGATAAAACATCAGAGGGCCATATTGCTCTTCCAGCTTGTCAATTACTTCAAGCGCTTGTTCTGTTGCGGAAAGTCTTGATATTTTTGTTTCCATTGTTTTTATTTTGGTTTAATCCAAACCTTATATTGATAAAAGATCCCGGTAAAATACATTCTAACCGGGATCAGCAACACATCATCAAATTAATTTGAGCCGGCAATATCTAAAACGATTCTGCCGTCAATCTGTCCTTTTTTCATTTTATCAAATACATCATTGATATCTTCCAGCTTTGCTGCAGTAACGGTAGCTTTTACCAATCCTTCATTGGCAAAATCCAGTGCTTCCTGCAGGTCTTTTCTTGTTCCTACAATAGAACCTCTTACGGTAATTCTTTTTAAAACCGTTTCGAAAATCGGAAGTTCAAAAGATCCGGGAGGAAGTCCATTGAGAGCAATGGTTCCTTTTCTTCTCAACACATCGATTCCCTGCTTGAAAGCAATAGGTGAAACTGCAGTAATTAAGGCACCGTGCATTCCACCGACTTCTTTATGCAAATATTCTCCGGGATCTGTGTTTTTTGCATTGACTACAAGGTCTGCTCCTAATTTTTTTGCAAGCTCAAGCTTATCGTCTGCTACATCAATAGCGGCTACGTGCATTCCCATTGCTTTGGCGTACTGAACGGCTACATGCCCCAGTCCTCCGATTCCTGAAATGGCTACCCATTCTCCGGGTTTTGTTTCTGTTTCTTTCAATCCTTTGTAAACTGTGACTCCGGCACATAAAATAGGGGCAATTTCCAAAAAGTTAACATCAGATTTCAAATGTCCCACATATCTTGAGTCTGCAATGACGTATTCTGCAAATCCACCATCGACACTGTAACCACCATTTTTCTGTGCTTCACAAAGGGTTTCCCACCCTGTAATACAATAATCACAGCATCCGCAAGCACTGTACAGCCATGGAACACCTACAGCATCTCCTTCTTTCACAAAAGCTTCCGGTCCGCAGGCTACTACGATACCAACTCCTTCATGTCCCGGAATAAGAGGCATTTTGGGTTTTGCAGGCCAATCGCCATCCACAGCGTGTAAGTCTGTATGACAAACTCCACAGGCAATTACTTTGACAAGGACTTCATATCTTCCGGGTTCTCTTACAGGTACTTCTTCTATTTTCAAAGGTTGGCCGTAGCCCTGAACTACTGCCGCTTTCATTGTTTTTGGAATCATATCTTATTTTTTGGATTGAGTTATTTGGGGTTATTTGTTTTTATCTCCACTTCTGTAATTTCCCTGCGTGAGGGATAGGAAGGGCGGCGAGGAACGAGCCGGTGCGAAATGCAATGGAGCACCGAAACGAAGTGCAGCCCTGGATAGCCCGACCGTGTTGCCCTGGAAAAAGCCAAGGCAATCGGGCACGTCCTAAATAATATTAAAAGAAACCTAGCTTATTCTTGTTATAAGAAATCAGCATGTTTTTGGTTTGACGGTAGTGATCGAGCATCATTTTATGGTTTTCTCTTCCAATTCCTGATTGTTTATAACCCCCGAAAGGTGCTCCGGCCGGATAAGAGTGATATTGGTTTACCCATACTCTTCCTGCTTCAATCTGGCGTGGAATATTGTACAACTGGTGAGCATCTCTGGTCCAGACTCCGGCTCCAAGACCGTAGATGGTATCATTGGCAATTTTTACAGCTTCTTCTTCATCTTTGAAAGTGGTAAATGCCAGCACCGGGCCGAAAATTTCTTCCTGGAAGATTCTCATTTTGTTGTTTCCTTTGAAAATCGTAGGCTGGATGTAGTATCCGCCTTCAAGATCTTCACCCAGGTTGTTTACAGCTCCTCCTACAAGCACTTCTGCTCCTTCTTCTATTCCCAATTGAATGTAAGAGAGGATTTTATCTTTCTGAATCTGTGAAGCCTGTGCTCCCATCATCACGGTTTTATCCAGTGGGTTTCCTACTTTGATGGCTTTTACTCTTTCGATTACTCTTTCGATAAAAGCATCTGCAATTCCTTCCTGAACAAGAAGTCTTGAAGGACATGTACAGATCTCTCCCTGATTCAGGGCAAAAAGAACGGCTCCTTCTATGGCTTTATCTAAAAATTCATCATCTGCATCCATTACTGAATTGAAGAAAACATTAGGGGATTTTCCTCCCAATTCCAACGTTACCGGAATAATATTTTCTGTAGCATATTGCATTACAAGTCTTCCTGTAGCGGTAGAACCGGTAAATGCTGCTTTTGCTACTTTCGGATTAGTAACGAGAGCTCTTCCAAGTTCTGCTCCAAATCCGTTAACAATATTAATAACTCCTGCCGGTAAAAGGTCACCGATCAATTCCATTAAAACCATAATGGAAACAGGTGTACTTTCTGCCGGTTTCAACACGACGCAGTTTCCTGCAGCCAATGCGGGAGCCAGTTTCCATACTGCCATCAGTATCGGGAAGTTCCATGGAATGATCTGAGCAATCACTCCAAGAGGTTCGTGAACAATTAAGGAAACAGTGTCTTTGTCCAGTTCGTTATGCGATCCTTCATCAGCACGGATTACTGAAGCAAAGTATCTGAAATGATCAATGGCTAAAGGTAAATCCGCTGCCAATGTTTCCCTTACTGCTTTTCCGTTATCTATTGTTTCTACTGTAGCCAGATATTCTAAGTTTTGTTCTATTCTGTCTGCAATTTTATTCAGAATGATGCTTCTTTCTGTGGAGGAAGTATTCTTCCATGTCTGAAATGCTTTTTCAGCGGCATCTACCGCTAGCTCCAAATCTTCTTTGGACGAATGGGCTACCTGAGTAAATTTTTTCCCATCAACCGGAGAAACTACGTCAAAATATTGTCCTTTAACAGGTGGAGTGAATTTTCCATCAATATAGTTATCGTATCTGTTTTTAAATTCCGGACGCTGTAAAAGTGTGGTTGATCTCGGTTCTGTAATAGTGCTCATATTAGTATTGTTTTTATTTTTTCGATAACGCCAAATTACACTGAGAAGCCAAAAAGAGTATAGCACAATCGTATAAAAAAAGTGGAAAATAGTGCAAGGAGTTCAATTTTAGTATTTTATTAACAGCAACATACTCTCAAATTTTCTATATTTGAGTTACCTCCGATTCAAAAAAATTTAGAAATGAATAACAATAGTAAGATTTTATTAAATACTCCTGAATTACGTAAGGAAAACCAACTATTGAGTCTTGTTGAAAACCAGACGAAATTCAATCTAAATAATTGTGAGTTTAGTATTTATGAGACTCATAAGGCTGCTTTTAATGTAAAACTTCATTTTGAAAATATTGCATTTACAGCGATGCTGAGAGGTAAAAAACATATGAAACTGGATAACAAGACCAATTATTTTGATTACTATCCGGGGGAAAGTATTCTGGTAGCACCGGGAGAAACAATGGTCATTGATTTTCCGGAAGCGGATGAAACGCCTACACAATGTATTTCTTTAAGCCTTAATCCCGATTTTATTGAGGATTCTCTTAATTATCTCAATTATCATCTTCCAAAGGTGGATGAAACTTCGCAATGGAATATTCAGCTGGATGAGTATTTTCTGTTTAATAATAAATCGCTGGCTTCTGCTACCAACAATATCATGAGAATTGCCATGGATGATAACTCACAAAAGGATATCATGGCAGATTTTGCACTGAAAGAACTTCTGATAAGATTGATGCAGACTCAGGCAAGAGGCATGGTGGAAAAGAATATTGTTAAAAATAAATCGAGAATTGGATTTGTGGTAGATTATATTAAAAGAAATCTGCACCAGAAATTGTCTATTGACAGTATTGCCAAACTGGCTTATGTAAGCAAGTCTAATTTCTTTAAAATGTTCAAAGACGAACTGGGTACTTCTCCTAATGATTTTATTCTGCAGGAGAGAATTACCAGAGCAAAGGAATTATTAGCCAGCCAGACCAGTATCAAGGAAACCGCTTTTCAGACAGGTTTTTCTGATACCAATTATTTTACAAGGGTATTTAAGCAACTGGAAGGAGTCACTCCGAAAAGTTACCAGGATCGTATGGTCATGAGATAACTTATTTATAAAATATCAATAAAAAAGAGCCCTATTGAATAGGGCTCTTCGTCTATATTATTAAAAATTAAATTTTAATACTGATCATTCTGCTTAATGTTCGGGTTTGCCTGAATAGCAGAAATAGGAATTGGCCACTGCCACTTGAAGCTTCCAGCTGCAAGAGTCTGTGCAACAGCAGGAGTACCTGTACCGTCAAAAAGGTCTCCTTTACCTGATCTCTGAACAGGAAGGTTTAATCTCTTCAATGTATACCATCTGTCATTTTCAAATGCAAGCTCCAATCTTCTTTCTTTCAGGATCGCATCTAAAAGAGCCTGTCCTGTTTCTGTACCAGGAGTAAATACAGTATATCTTTCAGCTCTTAATTTATTTAAAAGAACTAAAGCCTGTGCTCCATTACCTGTTCTGTAATATGCTTCTGCAACGTTTAGCAACACTTCTGCTCCTCTTAAATATCTTACAGGAACGATATTAGATGGTAAACCAGTAATACCTGCATATTTTGTAACATGATTATACTTTTGTTTACTATATACATCAGTAGTAAAATAAGCAGATTTTCTTACATCATTATTTGTATATGCAGTATATAAGTCATAATCTACAACAAACTCTGATCTTAAAGCTGGAACAGCTTGATTGTAAGCAACACCTACTGTGTTTTGCTCAGCTGCAGAATTTGATACCTGGAATAAAACTCCATCATTAACATCTCCTTCTTTTTCTTTCCAAATCTTATAGAAATTAGATTTTAGAGTAATACTTGAAGAAATTCCTAATGCCAATTCACCATATTTAATGGTGTTAGCATAGTCTCCTCTGTAAAGGTTTACTCTTGATAATAATCCGTAGATGGCAGCTTTGCTCAATCTTCCTTTATCCAAATCATTTTGGGTAATATTATCAGCCGCAAATAATAAATCTGCTATCACTTTATCATATACCTGATCAACAGTAAGATTTCTTGATGATGTATTATTTAGAGGAGAATAGGTTTCTGAATAATAAATTCCAATTGTATTCTTAGCACCTGCAGATTGAGTTGGGATTTGAGAATATGCTCTTACAATATCAAAATGAGCTATTGCTCTTAATGCTCTTGCTTCAGCTTCCAAATTTGTTTTCTGTGTTCCAGATAATACTCCGTTATTGATGTATTTCAAAACAAAGTTAGCTCTGCTGATCACAAGATAAGCAGCAGTATACAACCCTGTTGTCTGTGAATTATCTGATGAGAATTCGAAGTTTGATGCTGCAAAGTTGGTATTTCTTCCTGTAGTGGTACGAACAAGATTATCAGTGGTAAGATCACCCATGATAAGCTGGTTTCCTGTATCGCTGGTATAATATCCAGCTCCTTTAAGAGCTGCATAGGCTCCATCCATAGCCTGTCTGAAGGTCTCAGGTCTGGTCATTGCCTGCTCCTGATCTTCATTGATTGACGAGATTTGATCTAGATTTCTGTCGCAAGACGTTAACGTAACAAAGGCAGTTAACGCAGCTAAACTTATTTTTATTATATTCTTTTTCATAAAGCTATTCAATATTAAAATTCTAATTGCAGTCCTACCAAGATTGTTCTTACAGCAGGGTAAGTATAAAGGTTATATGCTCCTGGAACAAACAATGCTGTAGATTCACCGGATCCTACTGAAACCTCAGGTTCTCCGTGGAATTTAGTCACTGTAAATAAGTTTTGTCCCTGTACATAAGCTCTAAGCTTATTGATTGGTGATCCTTCTCCAAGGAATGCTTTATCAAATGTATATCCTAATGTAAGTGATCTTAATCTTAAGTAATCTGATTTTTCAATCCACTGATCAGAATCACGCATACCGTTTGAGTCAACTTTCTGGAATACTCCTGTATCTCCAGGGTTTTGCCAAACCTGAGCAGCAGCCTGAGCCATATTTCTACCTGCAACAGCCAACGTTGGATCCACAGCAGCAGCATACATGTTGTTATAAGTATATCCACCTAGCTTAAATGCGAAATCAGCGCTGAAATCAAGTCCTTTATATTGAACTGTAGTTCCGAATCCACCAAAACTTTTTGGGAATGGAGATTTATCGGTAAGAGGAACTGCATTGGAAGCACTGTAAACATCAGTAACATTTCCTGCTTTATCATAATATAATGCTTTTCCATTGCTTGGATCTACTCCGGCAAATCTAACATTATAGAATACATATGGAGTTTCTCCCACTTTAAGATAAGTATCTCCTAAATTTCTTTCCGACTGGCCATCTGCTAACTTGTCAAGAACAGACTTCTGGAAAGAAATATTAGCATGTAGATTCCATTGGAAATCTTTCTGCTTGATTACATCTACACTAAGTTCAACTTCAAGACCTTTCTGAGACATATCTCCTGCATTAATATACTGGTAGTATCCACCTTCCTGTTTATCTAAAGGCACAAGCTGTACGAAATCTTTTCTCTTGTTCTGATATACTTCTACGGATCCACGAACTCTTCTGTTCCACATTGTGAAATCAACCCCTAAGTTGGTAATCGCATTAGATTCCCATTTAAGATTGCTGTTCCCAATAATAAAATTACCTTGTGAAAGCGTACTAGGATATGAAGTACCGTTAGTACCATATAAACCGTAGCTGATATTATTGACATTATAGTAATCAGGCAAAGTACCATCGTTACCTGTTGTACCGTAAGATCCTCTAAGCTTTAAATCATTAATAAACCCACCTTTCATGAAGTCTTCCTTCGCGATATTCCAGGCAGCACTTGCAGACCAGAAAATACCACTTTGGTTATTGGCACCAAATCTTGATGAAGCATCTCTTCTCAATGATCCTGTTACCAAATATCTTCCTTCATAATCATAGTTTAGTAAACCTGCTAAACTGAATAAAGTATTTCTTACCTTAACTCCGGTAAATGTATTTCTGTCAGAAGGTGTTGTAATAGATGGAACATTGATTACCGGAGATTTCAATCCGTAAGCCCCGCCATTCATTGTTTCATTGTAGTTATCGTTATATTCGATAAATCCTAAGAAATCAAAGTTGTGGCCTCCATATGATTTTTTATAGTTAATGGAGTTATTCCAAGTGTAGTTAAAGGTATAGAATGAATTTTTGTTCAATGAACCTGTTGGAACTTTGTTCACTGTGATATCCAGGTTTGAACCTTTTTTCAACCACTGAGTTCCCATGTACCAATCAAAAAGTCCGTTAAAGTTTGTTTTAAACTTCAGACCATCGATAATTTTATATTCTGCGAATAAAGTAACCGGAATTCTCAGTCTCTGATCATCTAATCTATAGTTACGGATCTGCTCAACAACGTTAGAACCAGCTCTCATTGTCTGATTATAACTTCCATCGGCGTTATAAACCGGCTCATATGGAGCATATTTATACATTGCTCCAAATGGGTTCTGCGTATTGTTTCTGTCTCTGAAATTCTGAGTTTCCTGATACTGAACACCTAGGTTAATCCCTACGTTTAGTTTTTCACTCAGTTTATTGGTAAATCCAAAGTTACCTGTATATCTCTTAAGTCCGTCGATATCTCTGATAATCCCGTTATCAGAATCATATCCTAAAGAGTAATAGAAAGTACTTTCTCTAGATCCTCCCTGGGCACTGAATAAGTAGGATTGAATGCTTGAAGGCTTTAACAGATCTTTTTGCCAGTTGTGATCATAGGCAGCAAGTGCATCCATTTCTTGTTGAGTCCTTGGTTTAAATCCAAGGTACCCTAATTGATTCTGGAAATCCATCAACTCCCTGGAATTCATCATGGTATAATTCTTGTCTCTCAACTTTTCACTGAAACCAAACTTAGTCTCGAATGAATAGTGAGTTTTCCCAGCTTTTCCGGCTTTAGTAGTTACTACAACCACCCCATTTGCACCTCTCGCACCATACTGTGCTGTAGCAGCAGCATCTTTAAGAATTGAAATAGATTCTACGTCTGCAGGGTTGATTGCACTGAACTGTCTTGCAGTCATATACATACCATTTACTACATAAGTAGGCTCTGAAGAACCACCAACACCGGCAATACCTCTTACCTGAATGGTAGCAGCAGCACCTGGCTGTCCGGTAGTACTTTGTACAAATACCCCTGATGCTCTACCCTGTAAAGAGTTACCAATAGATGTTGTAGGAGAGTTTCTTCTGATTTCGTCACCCCCAACAACAGCCTGAGCCTGGGTAATTTCATCTGCTTTTTTCTTCTGGTATCCAGTAACGATTACCTCATCGATCTTATTCTCCTTCAGAACAGAATCATTCTTAGATTTTTGCGCAAAAGCAGCTTGTCCTAAAAAAAACAAAGCTCCTGCACTTAATACATGTAACTTCACATTCATATTAACAGATTTTAATATATTCAAGGGACAAATATGTAGATAAATATCTATACCATCAATTCATTAAACACTGAAAACAGGCTTCCAGAAAGGAGAGATTCACACTCATACTTAAAAAATGATGGAGAATTATTTTAATTACATTTAAAAAATTAACAAAAAATAAGTCAATTTATATATTAACGGAATTTTAATAAATTTGAAAATTAAAATCAATTTACTAAAAGAATAAACATTAGATTAAAAAAATAAACTTAAAAATAATTTTTGATTAAAAATTTGAATTAAATCAGTTTTAAATTTTTAGTAAAATAGAGAAAAAAACGGCTTATTTTCTTAAATTTTATATAAAAAACACCACTTTATATCCGCAGAACCCCGTTTTAAAAGAGGGTCGCTGAGATTAAAATTTAAAAACTGTAAATTTAATATTTACAGAATTTAGTTAATACATAAGAAGTATACCTACATGTTACCTGTATTTTTTTAACCATTTCACTCATAAAATTAAAAATAATCCAAGCATAAAAATCATGAAAACCAACAGGCTTTTTTCCATTGATAAAAAAGAAAAGCATCTCAAAATATGAGATGCTTTATATGATTTAATAGAAGATAATCTTACTTCTGATAACTATAATACCTAGCTCCAATTAAAACCGGATTTTCAGCCTCAATAGAAACAAGTCCAAAACCTTTATATTGATTATTTACAGATTCCTTCAATTGTTTTCTGTGAAGTTTCTCATAGGTATCAAAATCAACAGAAGCTCTTTGGTTTAGTTTTTCGAATAAATTCCATTTCTCTACTACTTTTCTCCAGCCATCAGACACTTTACCCGCAAAAACCTTTGATTTTGAACCACTTCCATAACCTATAAAACCAATTTCTTTTCCTGTAAGTTCTTCATTTTCATTAAAAGATGTTTGTAATGCGGAAAGAAATGCCATAAAAATAGAAGCAGTGTACATATTTCCGATCTCAGAAGAAGCTCTCTGGGTCTTTTCTATCTTATCATTAATTAGTTTCAGATAATTTTCTGACTTAGCAATTGCTTTCTGTTCGTCCGAAGTTTCATAAGAAAGACCATTCTCCAGACTATATATTTCTGTGAAAACTCTTTTTCCATGGAAGGCATAAGGAAGATGAAAGATAATGTACTTCCAGTTTTCATATGGTTTATCCTGCCCTGTTAGCTCTTTATAGTGATAATAAGCTTCTTTTATTCTATCCTGATAGCACTGGTTAGAATATTGTCCGTCAAAAACAGGTTCATCCGTGAAAATTTCAATCTTTTCGGGATAGGCTTCCGGAGCTCCACTCAAGTCTTCTTTATTATATGATCTTCTCGGTTTGAAAAAATCAAAGACACTTTCTGAAGCAACTCCCCAATTATTTTCTATTACAAGAAGATCTGGTTTTGAGGAAATCAAAAGAGCAACAGCACCACCTCCTTGTGTATATTCTCCTGATGAAGCCAATTCATATTTTGCATAATCACTGGCAATCACGACTGCTTTTTTATCAGGGTTTACTTTTACAAAGTCTAGCGCGTTATGCAATGCATCTACTCCTCCTACACAAGCAAAAGTCATATCAAGTACGTCACAGTTTCTGAAACATCTTGTTCCAAATTCTTCTTCCAATACTTTTTCTACCATTTGTACAGCATAGGAAGCTGTAGGCTTTGCAGCGTCCACTGCGCTTTCTGTACCAAGGTATACTCTTGCTATTTCTTTAGGATTGATTTGATAGTCTTTTATAAGCTTTAGTAATGCTTCTGCTGCAAAGGTGGCAGCATCTTCGTGAACATCAGAAAGTCCCATTTTATGAAGACCTAAGCCTTTTTCCAATTTTGCTGGTTCTATTCCTCTTTTTTCTGCTAAATCCTTAATTTCCAAATATAAACCAGGCACATAATAACCCGCTGCTTCAATTCCAAAACTCATAATTGTCCAAATTTTAAACGAATTTATGAAAGATAATGCAAAAAACAGTCGTAAAAAATGCTAATTTTTACAACATCGTTAAAAACCAATGTATTTAAAAATAAAATCCGACAATGTAGGTACACGTAACGATAAAAAGAAAGCCGGCAAATCTGCCGGCTTTCTTTTTATTTGTAATTTTCGATGGCTTTATTGATGACATCGATCTGTTTGTTGATACTTGCTGCATTTTGTGGATTCTGTTTCAGCAGTTCCATTTTTTTGCTCAAACCATCTTTCAGCATCTGAACCATCATCATTTTAGCTTGTGGATTATCTGCCATCTGATTTTTGGCATATCCTGCTATTTTCGTAATGCTTTCTGTTGCTTTCAGGTTATCGGAAGTCATGATCCAGTTGAAACCGTCTTCCGCCGCTTTTCCCAATTCCGGATTCTGGAATTTAATGAAGGGGTAAAAAGTAGCCAGAGGCGCAATATTTTCTATCTGAGAGGTAATTTTGTTTTTAACAATAATCGGAAGTAATTGTGCTCTGAGTTCGTCTGATACTCCTTTCATATCAATTTTATCAGCCAGATTGCCGGCTTTTGACGGGTCAATAGAAAGAAGCGCACTCAAAGAACTTCCTTTTACTGCATTGGAAACAGCATTCACTCCTTTTTCAAATAAAGGAAGGTATTTTTTATCTTTTGTTTTTCCTAAAGCCGTAATAGCTGCAGCTTGAGTCAATGTTTTCGGATCATTGGAAGCCAGTTTTTCAACTTCAGCACCCAATGCTTTCATTTGTTCAGGATTAGTAAGGTCTATTAAGTTTAATGCTTTTATTCTTACTCTGAAGAAAGGATCTTTTAATGCAGCAGCCAGTAATTTTACAACAGCAGGACTTTTCCCAGCCTGATCTTTAATTCCGTTTAAAGCAAGATATCTGCTTTTGAACTCTTTAGAATTGGTAAACTGCATCAGATTTTGTTCCGGAGTTTTAGTATCGGTGATTTCGGCTAATAAAACACCGTCTGCATTAATATTTACCAGATCAGGAGCTTTAGAAATATCAAAACTAAATATATTTTTTGATTCCGCATTTACCCAAACATTATATCTTTTAGGTTTTCCGTTGTCATATACATCAATCGCCAGAGGAAATTCAAATGGCTTTTCCTGTGTTTGATTAATTGTAACAGCAACCTGCTTTTTCACGGGTTCAAATGTGTAGGTGTAATTGATCTTCGGATTTCCGTTTCCGAAATACCATTGATTAAAGAACCAGTTCAGGTCTTTACCGGATACTTTTTCAAAAGAAAGCCTTAATTGATGAGCTTCTGCATTCTGATATTCGTTAGTTTTCAGATAATCATTCATTCCGGCAAAGAAGGCATCATCTCCAAGATAGTTTCTCAGCATATTTAAAATACCTCCTCCCTTCTGATAAGTTACCAGGTCAAAAACGTCTTCACGGGATTCATAATTGAACCTAACCAGATTCTTATTAAAGTCGGTTGGGTTGTGAAGATAATTATTCACATCTGTCATCAGGTGATAATCTGCCTGATCTTTTCCGTATTTGTATTCATTCCAAAGGTATTCGGAATAGTTAGCAAAGGATTCATTGACGGTAAGATTACTCCAGCTTTCTGCTGTAACAAGATCTCCAAACCAATGATGGAACAGTTCATGGGCAATGGTATCTTCCCATGTATTTTCATCGATAAGCTGCCCCGGTTTCTGCAGGATATCACTTCCATGAAGAGTGGCTGTGGTATTTTCCATTGCACCACTTACATAATCTCTTCCGGAAATCTGGGCATATTTCGCCCATGGATAGTCATAATTCAGTTTTTTGGAGAAAAAGTCGATCATTTCCGGAGTATTTCCGTAGATCTGTTTAGCATAAGGCTCGTATTCCTTTTCAATATAATAATCAACAGGAATGTTTTTCCATTTGTCTTTTACAACAGCATATTCTCCTACGCCCATAAAGAAAAGATAAGTAGAATGTCTCTTGTCCATCACCCAATGATCGGTTCTAAGTCCATTGGATTCTTTTTTAGAATCTTTCATAAGACCGTTTGAAAGCGTTACATATTTATCAGGAACTGTCATATAGATTTCCTGTGTTGTCTTTTGGTTGGGTTTATCAATAGTAGGAAACCATGCTGAAGAAGATTCTGTTTCTCCCTGTGTCCAGATTTGTGTTGGTGTGTTGGGATCTTTTCCCTGAGCGTTTATGAAATACAGCCCTTTCTCATCATTGATTGCCATGCTCCCCTGTTGTTTCACTTCATTCGGGCGGGAGGTATATTTGATGTAAACTGTATAATCCTGATTTCTCTGATAGGTTTTATCCAGTGTAATTTTTAGAATATCGTCTTTATATTCGTATTTTAAAGGAGACTTTTTGCCGTTGTTATCAAGAGCCACTTCATGAATCAGCATTCCTTTTGCATCAAGGGTAAGCTCATTGGTGGCATAGAAGTAAGGTGAAGCGGTAAGCCATTCTTCCCCATTCATCTGTTCTTTCTGATAATCAAAATTCACTTTCAGTTTTGTGTGCTTAAGCTCCGTTACTTTCGTGTGGGTAGCTCTGTATACTTTTTCTCTTCCTGAAGTTTCGGTTTGTGCTGATACATTGGCGGAACATAAAATTCCAAGTATAGCGATTGATAAAATGGCCTTTCTCATCGGTCTGCTTTATTATTTTTTTATGATTATATCGAAAATGTCATTAACTAGGGTTTCATAGTCACCCGTTTTAAGCTGTTCCTTCGTTTTTGCAAAAGCTTTTTTGAGTTCACTTTCAGGATTTTCGTCATCCACTATTTCTGCGGATGCCACACCTTTCAGCTGAAGTACTGCATTCTTCAGTGCTTCAATATCTGCATTTTCTTCAATATTAATTTTTAAATACTTCATAATTTATTTTTAAGCATTTCAAATTTATGATTTACTACCAGCCAGTGAATGGCCCTACAAAAAGGAATTCAAAGAAGCGGAGTTGTTCTTTCAAATGTAAGAAACAATTACCAAAAGAAAGTGTGCTAAAGTATTTATATTCTGATTTCCAACTTATGGATACAGATAATGCCGCCTACTCATGTTAAAATAATAGACGTAAATAAAAAAAATAAAGTGATGTAAGAATATTAAATGGCTACAGGAGCTTTGATCCCCGGATGCGGATCATAATTTTCTAAAATAAAGTCTTCGAAATCGAAATCAAAGATATTTTTAACGTCAGGATTCAATTTCATAGTCGGAAGTGCTTTTGGCTCTCTTCCAAGTTGTCTGTTAACCTGTTCAAAATGATTGTTATAAATATGAACATCTCCAAAGCTGTGAACATAATCCCCTACTTCAAGATCACATACCTGCGCTACCATCATCAGCAGCAATGCATAACTTGCAATATTGAACGGTACACCAAGGAAAACATCGGCACTTCTCTGATAAAGCTGCAGCGATAATTTACCATCAGCTACGTAGAACTGGAACAAGGCATGACAAGGAGCCAAAGCCATGTTAGGAATTTCTGCAACATTCCATGCTGATACGATAAGTCTTCTGGAATCCGGATTTTTTTTAATCTGGTCAATTACTTCTGTAATCTGATCTACCACTTTCCCGTCTGCACCACTCCAGCTTCTCCACTGCGCCCCGTAAACAGGTCCAAGATCTCCATTTTCATTGGCCCATTCATCCCAGATACTTACTCCGTTATCTTTAAGATATTTAATATTGGTATCTCCTTTCAGAAACCAAAGTAACTCATAGATAATGGATTTCAAATGCACTTTTTTTGTGGTTACCAAAGGAAATCCTTTTGACAGATCATATCTCAGCTGATAACCGAAAACACTTCTTGTTCCAGTGCCGGTTCTATCAGTTTTATCCGTTCCGTTGTCTAAAATATGCTGTAAAAGATCCAGGTAGTTTTGCATTTTGAATGAGATTTTAAGTTCCAAATTTAGTAAAAACCAATAAAAAAAGCACCCACTTTTATGAATGCTTTTTATAGAGACAATGATTATTTTCTATTAAACAACTGTATATCTGCAATCTAACAGATCGTAATTTTACCATATATTTTCAATAGTCTGATAAATGGTGTTGACAATGAAATTTTCTCCTGCTTTTTTATTATACATGATTTTCACCAAAGGAGATTCTGCAGAAACCGTCATGATTTTCTGATTTTCAAAAATAATTTCTCCCATAGAAACTGCTACGTAAAATAGTCCTTTATCGGTTTTTACCAAAGCTCCGTTCTGAACTTTTTCCGAAGGATCAGAAGTTATTTTCTGCAAAACAGCCTGCTGATTCAGCACTTCATTGAGCTGTCTCTGCAAATTATTGATTTCCTGCTGAAGCATTTCTCTTCCGGTTTCATATTTATCACCCATTGAGCTTTTGGTGTCGTTATTGGAAGCCCGTGTTTCTGCAATAAGGTTTTCAAAGTATTGGATTTTGTCAGCAGCTTTTGCTTTGATGATATTGATTATTTCCTGTTTGTTCATTGTAATGGTGGATTTTTATTGTAGGGCAGATAAACCACCCCGTCAAAATCTGTGATTTTGACACCCCTCCAGAGGAGGGGAAATGAGTACGCTAAAAGACTAATTGTTAATAATTAGTGCTTCAACCGGAAGTTCAGAGGTTTTTATTGCTTACTTTTCAAATACGGCATAATCAGAAACTTTGAAACTAAAGTCTTTTCCATTACTGAAATCTCTTTTCGTTTTATCAAAAACATTTCTGAATATTCCTGATAAGTGTTCGTCTTCAACAGAAAAGCTAACAGGTTCTTTTGACATATTCAAAACTACCAGTACTTCATCTTTTCCATTTTTCCTTACATAAGCGAGAATTTTATCGTTCGCTGTGGTATTCAGCAGATAGGTAGTTACATTAGGATCTCCACCTCTTAAAGCAGGGTTGACAGCTTTTAAATCCAATAGTGTTTTATAGAAATCAGCAACCTGATACGCATTGGTCCACTTAATAACATCTTTCTCGAAAAATTCCAGTCTCTTCATGTTCGGAAGTTCCTGTCCGGAATATAATAATGGCACACCATTCCATGTTGCAGAGAATACTGCCATAGGCTTTGTAATCACTCCATATTTTTCATATTCTGTTCCGTTCCACGAGTTTTCATCATGATTTGTGGTAAACCAGGCTCTCATCGATGTATCTCCGATATTAGAATACTGTCTCAAAAGATCTTTTAATTCCTGAAGAGGTTCATTCTTTTTATAATAATCCGCAGATTTGTGCATCCATTTCCAGGAATAACTTGCGTCGAAAACTTTACCATATTCCGGGCTTTCCAGTTCATCGAACTCTCCCAGCCAGAAAAGAGGTTTTATTTTTTCCACTTCAGGACGTGCCTGTTCCCAGAAATCGACTTCTACCCATGAAGCAAGATCACATCTGAAACCATCAATATTGGTTTCCCGTACCCAGTATTTCATGGCATCTATCATGGCCAGACGCATTTCCTGATTTTTATAATCCAATTCAATAATATCATCCATTCCGGAAGCAATATGGAATTTTCCGTCGGGGTCTTTAAGATAAAAATCAGGGTGTGTTTTGGTCCAAACATGATCCCAGCCAGTATGATTGGCTACCCAGTCAATGATTACTTTGAATCCCAGTCTGTGTGCCTCATTCACCATATCTTTAAAATCCTGCAGTGTTCCGAATTCAGGATTAATGGAAGTATAATCTGAAGCCGCATAAGGACTGCCCATACTTCCTTTTTTATTCTGTTGGGCAATTGGTGTGATCGGCATAAACCAAAGGGTTTTTATTCCCATAGATTTCAGGCGGGGCATTTCTTTTGCAAATGCTTTGAAAGTTCCTTCCTGAGTATATTGTCGTATGTTTACTTCGTAGATATTTGTAGTATGTTTCCAATCTTTTGGCAGTTCTGTCATCTTCCTGATATTTTTTTGAGTGGTACAGGAAACAATTCCCAGACCAATTACAGCTAACAAAATTAATTTTTTCATTAAACTATTTTTAACAAAAATAAGGATTGTTTTTGGGGTAAAAGGGTAAAAAGGCAAAATCGTTAAAAGCAGAATGGTAATTTGCTTTATTTAGCATAAAAAAGCCCCGGATCTAAATCCAGGGCCAGTATATTGTATGATTATCTTTCATCATCATTGTCATCCTCATCATCAAAGACATCGTCATTGTAATCTTCTTCTTCCTCATCATCAAAGCTGTCATCATCTTCATCCGAAAAGTTTCCACCCGCTACGAAATCGTCATCAAAACCAAATTCATCATCTACCAACGGCATTGCTGATTTCTTTTTGCCACCTCCGGCACCTCCGTTTTTGCTAGGAGCCTTTAAAGGAACGTTTCCGAATCTGTATACGGTAATAGGATAATTAACTCCTTTTGTTTCTTCAATAACTTCTACAAGCTCGCAGAAGAACTCCCAAAGATCAAGAAGCCCATACTGGAACTGTGCTTTGTCGCCTACGTTTTCAAAAGCTTCATCTATATAAACATCTGACATGATCTCACCATCACCATCATCACTCATATCTTCCAATGGGACACTTTTTACGATTGTTCCGTCATCTTCTAACAGATTAAAAGTAGAAAGCTCATCTCCCTGCAGACTGAATGCACTTTTAATTCCTAAATGTAAGTTCCATAACGTTTGTTTTCCCTTAACTTCGACATCACGGAAAATATCCTCTTTCGCATCTAATATTACGCGGATTTTGTAAACCATATCAGTTTCTTAAATTACTTTTTTGCCTTTATAATTATGATAAATCTCTGTTGCAAATATATAATAAATGACATGTGACAAAAAAATATTTCAGGATTTTTTAAAATATTTTTTTTTCTTACATTTTGCCGGAATTATTTACTTTTTTCGAGCATAAAACTGAACTTCGTCCCTTCAAGGTAGACACTTTCTACGGTAATGTTTTCATTGTGTGCTTCAAGGATGTGCTTTACAATGGCCAATCCAAGTCCTGAACCGCCTTCTCTTCTGCTTCTGCTGGTTTCCACACGATAAAATCTTTCGAAGATTCTTGGAAGAATTTCAGATTTGATTCCCATTCCGTTATCTATCACCTCTATCAGCACCTTATTTTTCAGAATGCTGGTTTTTACGATCACTTTCGCTTCCTGTCTGTTGGCATAATGAATGGCATTGGAGATCAGATTAATAAAAACCTGAGAAATTTTCTGTTTATCGGCTTCTACAAAGATCTGTGGATGAAGAGTCTGAATCTGTAATGTTGTATTTCTTTTTTCGGCTTCAAGATCAAGTAAGTCGAAGATTTCCTTGATCAGAAGGTTGACATCAAATTTTGAAACGGTAAGATTGATTTCACCGGCTTCCAGCCTGTTAATCATATCAAGATCTGTCACAATAGCGATCAGTCTTTCTACCGATTTATCAATTCTTTCGAGATATTTGTCGCGGATGGTAAGATTATCCACTCCGCCATCTCTTAAAGTCTCTACATATCCCTGAATAGAAAATAATGGAGTTTTAAGCTCATGAGAAACATTTCCGATGTATTCTTTACGATAACTTTCCATCTCTTTCATCATATCAATTTCTGATACCTGCTGTTGATTCAGATCTGAGAATCTTTCGCCTAATTCTTTAATGGTGATATTTTCGTCGTGATTCTGCACTATTTCCTGCGGCAGAAATCCGGAAAGACCTTTAACCTGTTTTCTGCTGTAGTAATTGAAAAGGAGTTCCAGTACTACACAGTTGATCAGGAAGATCAGAATAATACAGATGAAAAGACCCGTTTTGAACAAAGGGGTCTCATAATAGATATCTTTCAGCGAATCGAATACGACACCTAAAAGGAGCATTACCAGTGTCAGCAGACACGAGGCAACAAGGGTAAGTCTGTAAAATTTCAATTTTACAACGTTTTAATGATTGAACGTAAAGTTAAGATTTTTAAATAATTAAACGATCAGTTTATATCCAATCCCTTTTAATGTCTGAATCGTATTGATTCCCAGTTTTTCTCTTAGTCTTCTGATGTGAACATCAATAGTTCTTTCCCCTACAATCACATCATTACCCCAAACTTTCTCCAGAATCTCTTCTCTTTTGAAAACTTTTTCAGTATTGGAAGCCAAAAGGTAAAGCAAATCAAATTCTTTTTTGGGAAGAAGAAATTGCTGTCCGCTTTTGGAAACTCTGAAGTTATCTTTATCGATAACAAGGTCACCGATTTCAATAAGTTTTGCATTGTCAGACACCTGAGAGGTTAGCTGTAATAATGCATTCACTTTAGAAATAAGGATTTTCGGCTTGATCAGTTTTACAATGTAATCATTGGCTCCTGCCTGAAAACCTGCTAATTGAGAAAACTCTTCGCTTCTTGCAGAAAGGAACACAATAAGTGTTTTTTGCAGTTCTTTCACTTTACGAAGTTCCTGACAGGTTTCTATACCATCTTTTTCAGGCATCATGACATCTAATAAGATAAGATCCGGAACAATTTCCTTCGCTTTTTCTATACCTTCGTTACCATTGGTAGCGGTATAGATATCATACCCTTCCTTTTCCAAATTGTAAGACAGAATCTCTAAAATGTCCAGTTCATCGTCTATTAAAAGAATTTTTTTGCTCATCTTCTAGTTTAAGAATTCCCACAAAATTAATTATTTCAATTGATTTCATCTATCCGCCAAATGTTAACTAATTATTAAAAAACAACATTCTAAACACTAATTACAAAATCAATAAAAAAACTAACAAATAATTATACACAAATCAAATATAAGGAATAATAATTAACATTAAAACAAAAATTGTAATTATATAAATTAAACATCGATAAGTATAAAAGTCACGCTCCTGTTAATACAAACTTCATAATTAATTAAGATTCTCCTAAAGTTTTCTTAAAAACTTAGCCTTTATTTTGCCCTTGAAAAAGAAGTAAAAGAAGTAATAATGAAAAAACAACTCCACAAGAGCATCATGCTACTTGCCTTGTTTTCTGCTGGCTATGCTTTTGCACAAAGTCAGATTTTGGAAGGTAGGGTATTGGACGAGAAAGACAATTCTCCTATAGAAGGGGTAAAAGTAAAAGTAAATGGCCAGGAAGTAACTACTGACATTTCCGGATACTACTCTATCAACCTTTCTCCCGGAGCCAATTACATCGTAACGGTAAGTTCCAACGGGTATAACAGAAAAGAGATCAGTGAGGTTATTATAAAGAATGAAGGTAATACTCATCTTGACATCGTTCTGGATAAGCCATCTACCAAAGAAAAAGAAATTGAGGGAGTTGTCATAAAATCAAATGCAAGAAAAGAAACCATAGCCTCTACCATCGGTTTACAAAAGAACGCAGGTGTAGTTTCTCAGGTTATTGGTGTTGAAGCGATCAAAAGAAGTCCGGACAGGAACACAGGTGAAGTTCTGAAAAGAGTTTCCGGAGTGAGTTTATTTGACGGAAAATATATTGTAGTAAGAGGTTTATCAGACCGTTATAACCAGGCGATGCTGAATGGTATTCAGTTATCCAGCACGGAGCCTGACAGAAAGACTTTCTCTTTTGACCTTTTCCCTGCGAATGTTATCGAAACCCTTGTTATCAACAAAACGTTCATTCCTGAATATACAGGTGAATGGGGCGGTGCATTGATTCAGGTAAATACGAAAGACATTCCTAATAAAAATTTCTTCAATGTACAGGTAGGTGTAGGTGGAAACACCGCTACTATGGGACAGGAATTCCATATGCAGAAAGGAGGAAAGTGGGACTTTTTAGGAATCGATGACGGTTACAGAAAACTTCCTACCAATATGCCTGCAAAAAATGCTTTCAGTATTCTGACTGAAGCACAGAAAACAGAGATTGGTAAAGGATATACAAAGAATCTTGGATACAACAGTATCGGTTATCCTGAAAACTTAAGTTTACAACTTGACGGAGGTTTCAATACGAAATTATTCGGAAAAGATTTAGGAGTAATTGCTGTTTTAAACTATAGTAACAACAAAAGAAGAACGGAGTCTACCAACCGTTTCTTTACCATCAACAACCAGCTTGCTGATACCAACTTCGATTATTTTACAGAAAAATACAGCAATGATATTATTTTAGGAGGGATGCTGAACCTTTCTTTAAAGCTGAACAACAACAACAAAATTTCCCTGAAGAATATCATTACTAATAATACAGTAAACCACATGTCCTTCAGAACAGGAAAGGACTTTGAATTTGATCCGATTAACGGTACCAATATCATGGCAAGGGAAATTGGATTTAAAGAAACAACTTTCTATAACTCTACCCTTTCCGGTAATCATAAAATTGATGTTCTTGGCGGATTGACCGTAAACTGGTACGGAAGTTTCGGAATCCTTGATCAATACATTCCTTTGCTGCAGCGTTTACAGTATAACCAATATACAAACATGCCGGGAAGTCCTTATTTAGCTTTGATTTCCAACGGTCTTTCCCAAAAATCAGGAAGTGTATTCTACTCTACTCTGAGCGACTATCTGTATAATGCAGGAGGTGACGTATCCAAGACGTTTACGATGTTCGGACAAAAGCAAACGATCAAAGGAGGTTATTTATTCCAGGTTAAAGACAGAATATACAACTCAAGACCATTCTCTGTAAGACTTGAAAACTTCAATCAGGGATTACTTTCCCAGCCTTTTGAAACCATCTTCAATCCTGGTAACTTCGGAACCAACGGAGGATTTACATTTGATGAAATTGCTGGAAACCAGTACAGATATATTGCCAATACCATCCTTAACGCAGGATACTTACAGTTTGACAATAACTTCACACCATGGTTAAGAGCTGTCTGGGGATTAAGAGTGGAGAACTTTGACCAGTTGGTAGGTAGCACAAAAAAGAGTGATGACCGTTTTGTAAACACTCGTGTTACAGATTTCTTACCTGCTGTGAATTTAACATTCAAGGTAAATCCTAAAATGAATATCCGTCTTGCGGGTTCACAAACTGTTGTAAGACCGGAATTCAGAGAGGTTTCTCCTTTGGCATATTATGATTTTGACCTTGGAGCAACTGTAATCGGTAACAAATCTATCGAAAGAACTAAAATAACGAGTGCCGATCTTCGTTGGGAATTCTACCCAAGAAACGGGGAAATTATATCCGTGGCAGGTTTCTATAAAAACTTCAAAAAGCCTATCGAATTATACTTCAACCAATCAGGGGTAGGAACAAGTAACACTTTCAACTACCTTAACGTAGATAAAGCGGATGCTTATGGATTGGAAGTTGAAGCCAGAAAAAAACTGGATTTTGTAAGTGCTCTTAAAAACTTTACCCTTGGTGGAAACGTAGCATTAATCAAAAACAGAGTAACAGACGAAGCTACCAATATTGACAGACCAATGCAGGGACAATCTCCATATACTGTCAACCTAAGTCTTCAGTATGACACTGAAAAATCAGGATGGTCTTCAACGCTATTATTCAACATGATCGGAAGAAGAATCCTTTACGTAGGAAACGATCAGGTTCCACCAATCTGGGAAGCACCTAGACCTCTTCTGGATTTCCAGCTTGCTAAAAAACTATGGAGCAACAAGGGAGAGATCAAGCTGAATGTTTCAGATATCCTGAACCGTCGTGCTAAATTCTACCATGACCTGAATGACAATGGCAAGTATGACAGCAAAGATGCTCTTGCTATTGAAAGACTTACAGGAACCAATATCAGTTTAACACTGGGATACAATTTTTAATTCACTCAACAAATAATCTAATAAATAATTTAATTCTTTATAACATGAAAAAGTTCGTTTTATATTCTTTAATGCTTGGCGCTCTAGTATCAACTACCGCATGTAGAAATATAGAAGAAGATGGACCTACCATTATTCAAAATGGAGGTAATGGAAACGGAGACACTGAAAACCTTATTCTTTCAGGAAAAATCACTTCCAATACTACACTTAAAGCCAATAAAATCTATAAGCTGAGAGGACTGGTATATGTAACTAACGGAGCTACTTTAACGATCGAGCCAGGTACAAAGATTGTAGGTGAAGCTGATAAAAACGGAGCTTTAATCATTACAAGAGGAAGCAAAATCATGGCAGAAGGAACTGCTGCCAATCCTATTATCTTCACTTCAGAGAAAGCAAGTCCTAAAAGAGGAGACTGGGCAGGTTTAGTAATCTTAGGAAATGCTCCTACTAATGCATCTTTCGGAGGAACAAACGGCGTTGGAGAAATTGAAGGAGGTATTAACAACTCTGAAGGTCTTGGACTTTATGGAGGAAATAATGCTGCTGACAACAGTGGAGTATTAAAATATGTAAGAATAGAATATGCAGGATATGCATTCTTACCAGATAAAGAGATCAACGGACTTACATTCGGTGGTGTAGGTAGCGGAACTACAGTGGATTATGTAGAAGTTGCTTATGCTAACGATGACAGTTTTGAGTGGTTCGGAGGAACAGTAAACTGTTCTCACCTTATTTCTTATAAAGGTCTTGATGACGATTTCGATACTGACAACGGGTATTCAGGAAATGTACAGTTTGGTATCGCAGTAAGAGATTCTCAGGTAGCTGACGTTTCCGGTTCTAACGCATTTGAATCTGATAATGATGCCAACGGTTCTACTTTAACGCCTCAGACTTCAGCTACATTCTCTAACATGACGATTATCGGGCCAATCAACTCTGCTGCTCCGGGATCAATCAATGCGTTATTCCAGAATGCATTACAGATCAGAAGAAACTCTTCTATCTCTGTATTCAACTCTGTATTTACAGGATTCCCGGTTGGTTTATTCATTGATGCTACTAAAGGATCTCCAACGGATAACAACATCGTAGGTAACAAATTATTCTTTGAAAACAACGTTTTAGCAGGAAATACAACTCCTTTAAAATTCGGACCATCTACATCTACTCCGACAACATATACATTAAACGATCTTACGACTTGGTTTAATGCTAAAGGAAATACAATTCTTGCTTCTACAGCTGATGTAAAACTTGCTGGTGCATGGGCTCCTGCAGGAACTACACCAAACTTTACTCCTAATGCAGGTTCTCCATTGTTAACAGGTGGAGCGTTTACAAACCCTAAATTAGCAACCTGGTTTACACAGGTTACTTACAGAGGTGCTGTAAAAGATGCCACTGATACTTGGTATGCAGGATGGACTAACTTTAACTTATAACATCATCATATAAGTACCTAGATTTAATTTCAAATAAAAGGCCTTCGGAAATATTTTCTGAGGGCTTTTTTTATTGTTAAAAATGGTATTAATCCAAACATTTTAAATAGTGATTTAAAAATATCTTTTTACATTTATTTCACAATTTTAAAATCATGAATATCTTAAAACATTAATATTATGCTTATTGAAAATCCCGAAATACTGTTAATTGCATTTTTACTGTTTGCAATATTAAACATCTATACAATTAGAGATATTTTGAAAAATAAAAATCTAAGTAAACGACAAAAAAATAATTATGTCTGGTTACAGTTTGGATTCCCTATAATAGGAGCAATTATGTATTTTACTGATAAAAAAGTCATAAAGCAAAATTAAAATAATCATTAATAATTGAAAATAAAAAAGGGCTATTTCAAAACCAGATGCCCCTTTTTCATCATTATTCTCTGCTTTTACAGAATTCTGCATACTTCAATATTACGGGGCGTTCACATTACAAAATCTGAAGTTGGTCATTTCAACAGTTATTTTCTTTTGTCTGACCACGAATTTTCACAGATTATCACAGATTCTTAGTAGGTTTTGGCTAAAGCCAGAGGATTTTTTAACTAATTTCAAACGGGCTAAAGCCCGTCCCTATTGAATATAAAAAGTTCTAAGTTCACAATCAAAATCCCCAAACTCAAAACTCGAATCACGAATCTCAAAACCCGAAACCCGCACCCCATTCAAAAAAAGCCACCAGAAAAACTTCCGATGGCAGTTACAAAAAACAAGTGTATAAAAATATATATACTTCACATTAATTTCTCCAAAATAAATTCCCGTCCTTCATCAGGGCTTTTATTTCAGACATTCTGGAAACAGCTTCTGCAGAGCATGAAGCATCTGTCAGAACAATTGCTGCTTCATCACCGGCTTTTGGCCATTGCTGCTTTCCTTTTTCGTCCAGAGGAAGAGTACTTTGAGTAGCAAACTGCAAAGCTCTCGACAGAGAATATTCTGTAGCATAACCATACAGCTCCGCAATAAGATTAGCTTTCTGCAGCATATTTCCGGATCCGAAGGTACTCCAGTAGTCCTGCACATTATCATTTCCGATCAATACATTAACCCCATATTTTTTCAGCGTTGGAATAGGCATTATTTTTCCTTTAAAAGGTACGGAAGAAGCAATTCCCACTTTTCCGGCAGCCAGTCTTTCTGCAATCTGCTCTGTTTCTTTGGGTGAAAGATGGGCTAAAGCAAATGCATGGCTTACAAACGTTTTTCCCTGAAGTGCAGGGTTTTCCATCGCTTTATCAATCAGATAACTGATGGTTTTCATTCCAGACTCTCCTGCTTCGTGCAGGTGAATATCAATTCCTTTGTTGTGATCTAAAGCCAGCTGAACGGTAAAATCCATTACTTTCTCAATACTTCCATCAATACTTAAAGGATCCAGCCCACCAATGAATTCTACACTTTTCAACTGTGCAGCTTCTTTCATCAACGGAGCAGATTCCGTATAATACACTCCATGCTGTGGAAAAGCAACCAGCTCGGCTTTGAAAGAATCTCTTTTATTTTCAAGAGCCTGCTCAAGATGTTCCAGGGATTTCAATCCAGAGGTAGGATCAATATTAAAATGGGTTCTCGCAAAATGAGTTCCGTAATGCTGCTGCAAACTGATCAGCTGTTCTGCTCTGCTTACCGAAGTTTTCAGCAATTCAGGAATGATTTCCTGTTCATAGGCAATCATATCCTTCACGGTTCTTCTTTTCGGAGAAAGTGCCTGCCATGGAAGACCATACAGGGTTTTATCGAGATGAATATGCATGTCTCTGAAAGCAGGAAGCATCAGATAACCTTTTGCATCAATTGCTTTGGAAGCAGGATCATTAGCTTTTACTGTTTTTATTTTTCCGTCTTCAATTTCAATACTGAAAAGGCCTGTTTTTGTTCCGATAACCTCTTCATTTTCGTATTCAAAGCCAGTCTCCAGGCGGACATTTTTAAGGGAATAGTTTCCTTTTGCAGTTAATTGATAGGGAAATTGCATGATTTAAATTTTAACAATACAAAATTAACCCATGTTCAAGCTAAAACCGGTGTATCAATTATGTCTTGTTTTGTACAGATTATTCTTTAAACTGGGAAGGTGTCATTCCCGTTTGGGCTTTAAAGAATTTGGAAAAGCTGGCATGATCATAGAACCCGAGATCATAAACAATGTCTTTCACAGACATTTCGGAAACTTTCAACAGTCTTTTGGCTTCCAGTAAAATACGGTCCTGAATAAGGGATGAAGCTGAAGCATTGAGGTTTTTCTTGCAGACAATATTCAGATAATTGGCGGAAATATTCAGTTTATCTGCATAAAAAGAAACGGATCTTTCTGTTTTGAAATATTCATCAATAAGATGGAGAAACTTTGAAATAATAGGATTAGAATTGTAAATTTCAAAATCTTTGAAAGCACCCTCCACAGATTGGCTCACCAGCAAACCAATCAATTCACTTCTTTTTTGAATCAATTCCCAAAAGACTTTTTCCCCACTCAATTCTTTCTGGATAGCCTGAAATTCATACAGAAAAGTTTCAAAAACTTCCTTGGAAAGATTGATCACCGGATGATTCTGATAATACGAGGCAGAAAACCGTAATGAGGGCAGAAAACTTTCAAACCAATCTCTACTGATCATCAGCTGATACCCGATGGTTTCTTTTTCAATCACCCATTGGTGTACCTGATCGGGAAAAACAAGATGAATCTGATGGTCTTTAACCTGATATTCTGTAAAATCTATGGTATGCGAACCTACTCCCTTCTCAAAAAGATTGATGATAAAAAAATCATGTTTGTGCGGATCATCAATGGAGCGCGCTCCGGAAAGTTCATTGAACAGCAGATTACAGCTTTTCAACTGATTATCACTAAATTCCTGAATTCCCAAAATAGGAAAATGATCTGTATGGTAAGCCACTCTGCCTGATTTTCTCCTAAAATTACTAAAATTTACGAGAGAAAAAACTAAAACAACCACAAAAGGAACAAAAGCTTTATTGTATCACGCTATCTTCATTTTTCATCTTCGTTCGTGACTTTCGTAAACTTGCATCCCCTTTATGGTTGAAAAAACACAACTAGATTATATATTAATTTATTTAATCCTTTTATTCTAAATTAAAAAACAACGTTTCCATCGTGAACTAAAGACTCTACCTCTGAAATTCTTGATACTGCTTCTGCAGAACAGCTTGCGTTGATCAATACAAAATTTGCTTTATCACCTGACTTTGGCCATTGCTGAGTTCCTTTATCATCCAGCGGAAGAATATTTCCTGTTGCCAGTTTTAAACTTCTTGACAATAAAAACTCTGTTGAATATCCATACAATTGAGCCATTAAATTGGCTTTCTGAAGGACACTTCCGGTTCCGAAGGTATTCCAGTGGTCTACAATGCTGTCATTCCCGGTAAGGACAGTTACGTTATGTTTGTAAAGCGTTGGAATAGGCATAATCAACCTTCCGAAAGGTATTGTAGAGACAATTCCGATCTGTGCGTCGCCCAATTTCTCAGCAATTTCTTCCTGTTTTTCGGCTTCTAATTTTCCAAGAACAAAACAGTGGCTTAAATAAGTTTTCCCTTTCAGAGCAGGGTTTTCAGTCACTTTTTTAATCAGATATTCTACCGTTCTCAATCCCGAGTCTCCGGTTTCGTGTAAGTGAATATCTATTCCTTTTTTATTGTCTAAAGCAAGCTGAACCGTGAAATCGATCACTTTTTCGATATCTCCGTCGATGTTGAACGGGTCCACTCCTCCTATAAAATCAATATCCATCTTCGCCGCTTCTTTCAAATAAGGTACGGAATCCGTATAGAACACACCGTGCTGTGGAAAAGCCACCAGCTCAGCTCCAAAGCCTTTCTTTTTGTTTTCTAAAGCTTTCTGAAGATTTTTTAATGACTGAAGTTTTGAAGTGGGTTCAATATTCACGTGACTTCTTGCAAAGGAAGTTCCCTTAGACTGTAATAACTCAATCAGTTTTTCGGCTTTGAAAGTTGAATTCTTCAGCATCTCAGGAAGCATTTTCTGCTCCAGTTCTATCATTCCTTTTATGCCTCCGGTTCTCTTTCTCACAGCCTGCCATTGATCACCATAAAAGGTTTTATCCAAATGGATGTGCATATCCTTAAATGCAGGAAGCATCAACAGTCCTTTTGCATCTACCGCTTTAGCATTAGGTTGATTGGGTGAAATCTTTATAATTTTTCCGTTCTCAACTTCAACATAAAATAGATCCGTTTGGGTAGAAGACACTTCCCCATCCTGGTATTCAAATCCTGTTTCCAGACGAACATTCTTAAGGCTCATTTTTCCTTTTATTGAAAGATTTTTCTCATCGAAAGGCGATGCAGTCATGATATTGGGTATTAAGGTGAGTCCCGCTACAGCCAACGCTGAGTTTCGGATGAAATCTTTACGTGATATATTATTGTCTGAGGTCTTCATTTCCAATCTATTTAAGACAAAATTAAAAAGAAGTACCCTGAACGAAGTGTATGGTTTATTACAAAATCTGTATGATTTATACTTTGTGGTAATTCTCTGCTGAAATACTCAGTTTATCTTTCTACACTACAACTAAGAGTATCCCACAACGCTTGTCATTCCATAGGAATCCAGATAATGCTGTTTTTACTCTGTTAAGACTTCTACTGCAGCGACAGAGATTGCGTTGATTTTTTTCAATCTAAACTCATCAAATCAATTTTCTTTTCCATAAAAAAACCGGATCTAAAATCCGGTTTTATTTATTTTTATTTATTTGAATATTCAAATTTTCTTACTGCTTCCAGTGTCATATCAATCTCTTTATCCTTGATGGCATCACTGATGAAATATGTTTCGTAACCGCTTGGCGGAAGGTAAACTCCATTCTGAAGCATCTGGTGGAAGAAATTATTGAACAATGAATGATTAGCTTCCTGCGCTTCATCAAAGTTGGAAACACTGCTGATATGGAAGAATACCGACATCATAGAACCTTTTCTGTTGATTCTGTGAGCGATTCCTTTTTCATTAAGAATTTTTCCGATTTCAAAATCCAATGTTTCTGTTGTTTTCTCCAACCTGCTGAAAAATTCAGGGTCATTTTTAATAAGCTGAAGGGTTTTTAATCCGGCTCTCATTGCTAAAGGATTTCCACTTAATGTTCCCGCCTGGTAAACACCGCCTTTGGGTGCAAGATGATCCATGATTTCATTTCTACCAGCGAAAGCTCCTACCGGAAGACCTCCACCGATTACTTTTCCGTAAGTCACCAGGTCTGCTTTTACATTAAAAAGTTCCTGCGCTCCTCCGAAAGCTAATCTGAAACCGGTCATTACCTCATCAAAGATTAATAAAGTTCCGTTTTCGTCACAGATTTTTCTCAGATTCTGTAAGAAATCATTTTCTGGCAATACGCAGCCCATATTCCCCGCAACCGGTTCTATAATCACTGCAGCAATCTCTCCGTGATTGTGACGGAATAAATCCTCAACCTGTTCGAAATCATTGTAACGTGCTAATAAAGTATCTTTAGCTGTGCCCGCTGTTACTCCCGGAGAATTTGGGTTTCCGAATGTTGCTGCACCACTTCCCGCTTTGATCAGGAATGAATCTGAATGTCCGTGATAGCAGCCTTCAAATTTTACAATCTTATCCCTTCCTGTATATCCTCTTGCCAGTCTGATGGCACTCATACATGCTTCTGTTCCTGAAGAAACCATTCTGATCTGGTCAATATTCGGAACATTTTCAATGATGAATTTTGCAATTTCTGTTTCCAGTTCTGTAGGAGCTCCGAAAGAGAATCCTTTCTCTGCCTGTATTTTCAGTTCTTCCAATACTTCAGGATGTGTATGTCCTAAAATGGCTGGGCCCCATGAGTTAATATAATCGATGTAAGTATTGTCATCTGCATCGGTAAGGTAAGCTCCTTTTGCCGATTTCATGAAAACGGGCACTCCTCCTACGGATTTGAATGCTCTTACCGGAGAGTTTACACCTCCCGGAATGTATTTGTAGGCTTCATCAAATAAAGCCGAACTTCTTTGATATTTCATATATACTTAGTTGCTGTTGACAGTTGCTGGTTGGCATTTAGCTGTCAACGGTAGACTCTCAACAAAAAAATTAAATTAGTTTCGTGGTTTTTTGTCTATTAAATAAATAAGCTGTCCAGCAGATGGCTGCTGTCCTTCATCCATCCTGTTTTTAGCATATAATTTATTTAACTTGATTCCGAATTTTTGTGCGATATCATGCATATCTTCTCCGTATTCAGCTTTATAGGTGGCTGTATTTCCGGTTGAATTTTTAGACTCAAGGAAAACGATGTCATTTTTCTTCAACGTTTCGTTTTCAAGCTCATTCCATTTCATTAGTCTGCTTTCGCTTACTTTGAATTTGTTGGCAATGAATTTCACATCGGTATCTTCAGGAATGATAATATATTTCAACCCGTCATTCGGATGACTTTTGATCAGAATAGAATTAAGAATTTCAGCTTTCGTTTTAATTCTTTCTACTCTTTTTTGCTGTTGTGCATAAGAAGTCTGTTTATAAGGAACTTCAACGGTAACCGGTTCTTTCACTTTTCTGGTTGCTTTTGAAGGTTCCAGCTGTGCCATGAAAGTTCTGTCGTCTTTCAGATCCGGATACATTTTAAGAACAGCGTACAATACTTCATTAGAATTGGTATTGTCGTATTCATATAATTTATACTTTTCAATTTTGGAGATAAGAATGGAAGCATAGCGCGGGTTGGTAGCATATCCTGCTTTTTTTAAGCCGGTTGCCCACGCTCTGTAATCTTTCATATCCAATTTGAAAAGGTTAGCGTAATATTTTCTTGTGGATAAAAATATAGAATGGTCTTCATAAGACTGTCTTGGATCGTCGTACACACGGAAGCATTCGTTAGGTGCATCATCGGTATGTTTCATCGTTCTACCGGTCCAGTCTTCTTTACATTTTATACCGAAGTGGTTTTTACCTTCCTGTGCCAGTCTGCTCTGCCCGCCTCCGGTTTCCAGTAATCCCTGGGCAAGAGTGATAGAAGCCGGAATTTTGTATTTTTCCATTTCTTCTACTGCATATTTAGCAAACTTCTGAATATACTGATCTTCGGTTGCCCAAGTCTGGGCTGAAAATTTTGATAAAACTAAAAGGCTTATGGATAGAAAAAGTCTTTTCATCTTATATTTTTTATTGTTTTAAAATGAAAGATGGAACACTAAATGTTTCATGTTTTTCAATTTTACTTATATAATTAAATTTCTATTCTGTTTTTCCAACAGCAGATTAGCTCCTTCAATTCCCTGTAATCCACCAGTGTGAAAGCACAAAATCTTACTGTTTTCAGGAAAATATTCTTCTTCTATCAGTTCAAAAATCTTCTCCATCATTTTCCCTGTATAAATCGGTTCCAGAGGAATACCGTATCTCTCCTTGAAATCATTGATAAAATGGACGTTTCCATCACTTATTTTACCATAACCTCCAAAACATGAATTTATTAGATTAAAATTCTGTCTCAAAGTTAATTCAAAAATTTTATTTTCCAGAGAAGCATCGTCAACAGCTTTAAATCCTATAACTTTCTGATTCTCTTCACAAAATTTTGAAATTCCAGCAATAGTACCTCCGGTTCCAACTGCGGTGCAAAGATAGTCAAAATCTTTTGTTTGTTCGTTGAGCATCATTTTTACCCCTTCCACAGCCTCTTTATTGGTACCTCCTTCAGGAACTATCAATGCCTCAGGAAACTCCTGTTGAAGGAATTCCGTTAGTTTTTCTTTGTGACGGTATTCTTCGCGGGTGACAAATTTCAGGTTCATTCCATTTCTTTTGGCAAAAAGTAAAGTTGGATTGTCCCGCCATTTATGCAGCAGTTCTTCTCCTCTGATGATTCCTAGTGTTGGAATGCCAGCCATACTGCCTACTGCGGAAACCGCTGCAATGTGATTGGAAAAAGCACCTCCAAAAGTGATGATATAAGGATTATCTGGATTTCTTCCCAGATAATGATTAACATTGTGAAAGAGTTTCCAGTATTTATTCCCTGAAATTAACGGATGAATCTGATCTTCCCTTTTAATGAAAAGCTTTACGTTTTTATGAATTGGAATTTCCTTGATGGAAACAGGTTTTGTGGGAAGTTTTAATAGCATTTCAGTTTTACGAATCAGAGTTTATTCTTTACAAAAGTAGGAAAAGATTTAGTGTTGTGACAATTTGTTGTTTTTATTGTTTTTTTACCACAGAAAAACGGATTTCTACAGATGGTTGTTTGATACTTTTTTAAGTTTTGGCTAAAGCCGGATAAATTTTGCTTTTTTGATAAAAGGGCTAAAGCCCATTCCTATTGAATTATACAGTACTGCAATGCCAAAATATTCAGGTTATCTTGATGTGAAAGATCTTAATACTTCTGTCATTACAAAGAATAAATCGGAAGCCAGAATCCTGAACCCGAATCTCGTAACCCGGAACTCCAATGCATCATGCCCTTATTCTAAAGATATTTTCTAAAGTTCCAGAATTTTCTTTTTTTGAGATAATTCAGGTTGTTTTCATTAGCATAGGCTTCTCTTTCAAAGGAGATCCTTCTGTAGGCCAGATATCCGTCTTTGAGTTTAAAAAACCAGTAATAGTATTCAATACCATAGAAAATATAGAAGAAAATGATGAGCATTTCCAGTTGCTGGCGTAAATGAATTTTTTCGTGATTGATCAATACATTATTTTCCTTATCTTCGGGTTTCCTAATGAAGATAAAGGGAAAGAGAGCGATGCCATTAATTTTTAATTTTTTTAAAGGCTTTTGGCATACAATTATCATAGTAACAAATATAAAAAGTTTTTTGACTAGCATTTAACTTATGGCCCATTATGACATCAAAGAAGGTGAAGACTTCTACTATAATGAACAGGGGTACAAGGTTTTTACAGAAAAATTCCATCTGAAAAGAGGATACTGCTGTAAAAGCGGCTGCAGACACTGTCCTTACGGGTACGATAAAAAGACTGATACATTCATTAAAAGTGATAAAAAAAATAAATAAAATGAAAAAATATATTTTTATTTTGTTGGCATCTGCTACATTAGGCTTAACTTCTTGTAGCCCTTTTCAGGTACGTTCAGATTATGCTGAAACCGCCAATTTCAATTCTTATAAAACATATAAAATAAGAATTGATGATCTGAAACTGAATGATATTGATAAAGACAGAGTACTGAATGAACTGTCCAGACAGCTTCAGAGCAAAGGACTTCAGTCCGGAGAAAACCCTGATCTGATTATCAACGTAAAAGCAAATCATAAAAAAATCACGGATATCAATTCCTCTTCTCCTTACGGAATGTGGGGATGGGGCGGACCTTTCGGATGGGGTGTCGGCATGAGCAGAACATGGACAACCAATTATAATGAAGGTGCACTGATTGTTGACCTTATTGATGCAAAAAGCAACAAATTGGTTTGGCAGGGTATCGGAAGCGGAATTTCTGTAGATTCTCCAAAAGCGAAACAGAGACAAATCCCGGAGATTATGGCTGAGATTATGAAAAATTATCCGCCACAAAGAAAATAACATTAATGTCATCCATTATATAGCCGGTACGTTTTGTGTCGGCTTTTTTTATGGATAAAATTATTAAGTTTTAAGTTTTGGCTAAAGCCCGATGAATGGAATTACAATGTTAAGGCGGACTAAAGCCCACCTCTATTGAATACAGATACAGATATTTAACCACAACATCATTCATCATTCATCATTTATCATTTATCACTTATCATTCATCACTCATTATGTATCGCATACAGTGCATTTAAAATTAACAATTTTGTAATTTTTTATTCACAAAAATTGTGGTATTCTTGCTGAAACTTTATACTAAATATTAATTATGAAAAAAATCATTTTATTTTCTGTATTTGCGGGACTTGCCCACGCCCAGGCTCCTGCAGGATACTACAATTCTGCCAACGGACTGAGTGGTGCAGCACTGAAAACTGAATTAAGCAGCATTATCACCAACGGACATATGGATAAAGGGTACAGTGGGCTTTGGACAGCTTATAAAACCACTGATATCGATAAGGACTATGAAAATGACGGAACCATCCTTGATATTTATTCTGAAAGACCAGCAGGTAGTGATCCTTATACTTATACTCCGGGATCTGATCAGTGTGGAACGTATTCTACTGAAGGAAATTGTTATAACAGAGAGCATATTGTTCCTCAAAGCCTATTCAATCAAGCTTCGCCAATGGTTGCGGATATTCACTTTATCAGAGCTACAGACGGGAAAGTAAATGGAATGAGAAGTAATTATCCTTTCGGAAAGGTGGGAAGTGCTTCATTTACTTCACTGAATGGCTCCAAGCTTGGAACTTCTGCTTCTTCAGGATATTCAGGAACTGTATTTGAACCGATTGATGAGTTTAAAGGAGATGTGGCCCGTATGATTTTCTATTTTGTAACCCGTTACCAAAGCAAACTTTCAACATTTTCATCAGGAAATATGTTAGGAAGCTCTACTTTTCCGGGACTACAGACCTGGGAACTTAATGTTCTACTGGCATGGCATAATCAGGATCCTGTTTCTCAGGCTGAGATCAAAAGAAATAATGCTTCATATACTTTCCAGGGAAACAGAAACCCGTTTATCGACAATCCAAATTATGTTAACCTTATCTGGGGTTCTCAACAGCCCTCAGGTGACACTCAGGCACCTACTGCGGCAACAGGTCTGAATGTTTCAGGAACAACTTCCAGCAGTATTTCTCTTGCATGGAATGCTTCTACCGATAACGTAGGCGTAACAGCTTATAACGTTTATATGAACGGAAGTCTGCAAACTACGACAAGTTCGACTTCAACAACCATTTCAGGGCTCACTCCTTCTACAACTTACAGTTTTTATGTAGTAGCGAAGGATGCCGCAGGAAATTCATCATCAAACAGCTCAACAATTTCCGGCACTACTAATTCTGGCGGTACTACTCCGGGTACCAGCTGTGCCAATGAAAATTTTGAAACCATTCCTGCAGCCAGCTCTACCTATACAACGAGAACGTGGAGCAACGGAGGTACTTCCTGGACAGCAACGGATGCAAGAACAGACCAAACTATTAACAATAAATCGATTACGGTAAGAAACGGTTCTTTAACTTCCGGAAGCTCTGCAAACGGTATTGGATCTTTAACGGTAACTACGCAGCTTAAATTCTCAGGAACCAACGGTACTTTTGATGTAAAAGTAAACGGAACTACCGTAGGAACTATTCCTTACAGTACTTCAGTTACAACGACGACCATTAACAATATCAACATTTCAGGAAATGTAGTGGTAAGTCTGGTTAATACTTCATCAAGCAACAGAGTGGCTATTGATGATCTTGCATGGACATGTTATTCCGGATCAAGTGCAAGAATGGCTCAGAGTACAGCTACTGAAACTACTTCTAACAGTTTTAAAATCTCTCCTAACCCTATCACCAATCAGGAAATCTTTGTAAAAGGAGATCTTCAGAAGGTAAGAAAAGCGGAGATTTATAACCTTCAGGGGAAAACTCTTCAGACGATTGATCAGCCTTTCAGAAATGGAAACTCTATTAAAACAAGAAATCTTGGTCAGGGAGTTTATATTTTGAAGCTGGATCAGGTAACGATGCAGTTCTTAGTAAAATAATTCAAATACTGATTTGATATAAAAATGCCGGTTCTTTTTGGACCGGCATTTTTTTTTTTAACTCTCGCAGATTTTACTGATTGAGCAGATCTTTTCAACGCAGAGATTTTATTTTTCTAATGTTTTATTTTAGAGGACGAAGAGGAATCAGCAAGCTGATCCGGCTAAGCAAATGGTTTAATTTCTTTGCTATATTCTTTTAGTTCAGGGAGATTTTATCCAGGTCCGGATATCCTGACCCTTTCAGAAGGTCTTTCCATTCTTTATTTTTGAATACGAAGAGATTACAACGGTATTCGTCCGGTTTATTATCTATTTTGGTTTCACAGTAGTAATAGAGCATATCTCTGTTTCTCCAGATGGCAACTTCCTGTCTGAATTTATTGTGAGTCTGAATGATTTCATTGTCTTTAACTTCAGATTCAAAACCTTCGCGGATGGTATCAAAGCTAGGTTTCTGAAGTGTTTTATTCAGATTATCCAGAAGTGCTGTTTTTTCGTGTTCTGTATAGATATCAAGCTGATACATTCCCAATTCATCTTCTTTTTCATTAGCAAGCGGGCCGATTTCCTGATCTACTTTTCCAAAATGCAGAAGGACTTTATTGGTATTTTTATTATTTTTTCCTTCTAAATCTATCCCGTTGAAATGTAATAATTCTTTTGATGAAAAAGCCAGCTTTTCATTTCCGATCAGCGTAACGTCAGTGGTACGTACAGCATCCTTAGCCGTTGCTCCGGCAGATTTTAAAATTTCATTGATATTTTGTCCTACAGCAATTTTAGCAAGATTGAAGGGCTCTGTCTGAGTACTTCCCTGTGTTTCAACAAAAGACTCAGTCTCTTTATTTTTCTGATGTCCGCATGAAGCAATTGCCAAACAGACTATTGGTATTACTATATATTTCAATCTTTTCATAATGTTAGTGTTAGTATGCAGTTATCAATAATAGAACAGAAAAAAAGTAATTGAAGTATCCGGAGATGCTTTTTTATTTATTGCTTTCTATTTTTAAGCCCTATATTTAGTTCATATACTTATACCATGGAGACGCAGGAGGTGTTGAATATTTCAACCCAAAAACTGCGTTATTACGGTAAGCTTCTTTTGTCACAGAAATGTACTTATTTCTTATTTTCCCATCATCTTCAATGGAGATACTTAATATGGAATAATTTTTCCCGTCATCCCAGAAGAAAGAAGTAGGATATGTAAAGGAATTTTTTTCATTTTGATTCCATGACACTTTTTCCGGAGAAAGTTTTTTAAGCTTTTCAAAAATAGGTTTTACCAGTTTGGGATCTACCGTGGCTTTATCTGTAATAGAAGCAGTAGGATTTCCATTCTTTTTTACTATTTTTTCTACAAATTCCAGAGAAGATTTTTCGGCAGCATTGGTGTCGAGAGCTCCTACTTTTCCTTTGTATACTGTAATCCTTGTACCCATGCTATTATCTAATGGTATATTTCCGTAGGTTATTCCTTTGTTTTCATCAGCATAATATTGAATGATATCAGCTTTTGCTCCATCTTTCAGAAATAAGTCTTTGTTTTCAAAATCATACTTCTTTGCATCCTCCCCTAATGAAACTGATGACAGGTCAAATGATTGATTTCCACAACAGATATTGATCAATACTACAAAAATCAATACCAGCACTCTTGCTTTTTTCATCATGCTATATTTTTCTAAAATTACTGATTTTGTCTTTCCTTAATTATTTTAGACCAATCACTAAACATTTTGGTAATAGTATTGGCATTGATTAAACTGAAAACAAACATTCCCGTAAGTATCGTAAGCCAGCAATAGGCCAGTTTCACTCCATTTTTATCGGTAATAAAGAAAAGGATAAATATGGTCAGTGTTCCTATTATAAATGTAAAAAGCAAAGTATACATCAATACATGAATGATGTACATATTGAATTTCAGTTTTCTAAAGATCCATCCTATCATTGCTATCGGAATAAGCAGCAAAATGGGTACTAACATCGCTCCGAAAATGGTTGCTTCCGGGTAAGCAGCTATTTTGTCTTCTAATCCGAAAAAAGTATTAAAACTGAACCCCGTCATACTGTTTTTCTTCGTTTGTAATTTCCAGTAACGTTTTGTCTTTATAGCCTAACATTTTTGCCAGTATCACATTGGGAAATTCATGAATTCCAATATTATAAAGGTTTACACTGTCATTGAAAAATTCTCTTCTGTCTGCTATTTTGTTCTCCAGATCGGAAATTCTTTTCTGCAGTTCAAGAAAATTATTATTAGATTTCAGTTCCGGATAGTTTTCTGAAACCGCAAAGAATGAAGAAAGCGCTTTTGAGGTTTCATTGGCAATCTCGGTTCTCTTATTGGCATCAGTACTGTTATTGTAAAAAGTTCTGAGCTCTGTAAGGCGGGTAAGCAGCTTTTCTTCGTAGTTCATAAAATGTTTGGCAACGGTGACCAAATTGGGAATTTCATCCGCACGTTGTTTCAGCACCACATCAATATTGCCGTATGCTTTGTCAACGTTAAATTTGAGCATGACCAATTTGTTGTACAGATTGATCAGAAAACTTATAATAACTACCCCAAGCAGGATAAGTAATATGATAGCGACCGTCTGATTCATTATTGTGTAAGTATATAAATAATTATTAAAAGGATGATGGAACAGGTAAACATAAATGACCTCAGCAAGGGCTGGTATTTGTTCCAGACTGTGATTCCTGAGGAAGAAGTAATACCGAGTATTTTATAATAATCGTCTTTTCTGATGAAAGGTACTCCGTTTTTAGAATCGGCATAGCCTACCAGCAGCATCTTCTGACCATCTTTTAAAAGAGTTTCTTTGTACCTTTTACCGCCGTAGCTGCTTACATTGGTTTCTTCTAATAAAACCAGCTCTATTCCTTCCGGTTCTACTTCTATGATTCCTGTGTCATCTTTAACCCGGAAGATATTGCATTTCGTTTCCCTGTGAATGGTTCTGTAACTTTCTTTTCCGTCTGAATCTCTGTCAATATCTTCAATGGTATAATAATATCCGATGCAGGCTTCATTATTTACTGGTGAAAATAAAGGATTCATCATCATTAAAGTTCCTTCAATCTCTGCCAGTCCTTTTGCTACAGAATGGATCTTAGAGGTAGGCAGTGAGGATTGCAGGCGTAAAAAACGTTTTGAAGCAGTAGGCTTCATTAAAACAATAAAGATGAAAACAAAAAAAAGTAAAGGAAAAAAAACGATCGCTTTCTCTGCGTAACTGTCATAGTTATTGGAAATTTCAGAAGCATATTCATGCAGCGGCATTCTATCTTTGAAAATAATCCACAGAATAAAGTAAATAAAGCCTGCAGCTATTATTCCTAAAATACTATATGCAATGTATGGTCTTCCTTTTTTTACTTCCATCTATTTTGTTCTAAAATCTGGTGGAAATATCTGAATTTTGCTTCAGTATTTCTTTCTTTTAAATATTGCTATATAATCTCAAACTCATCCTTCCCTTCTGGGATATAAAATGTTATGGGCAGAACTAATTCCTCCTCACTTTCCGGATTTTCAAGGCGTAATGCAGACATCATATCTGTACATTTTAACGCGGCCAACTTTCCAAATGCTGAATATTCTACCTGAATATCATCCGGAAGGCTCTGCGCTTTGTATCCATTCTGCATATCCGAAATGATACTCTGCATCCTGCCTTCTGCCTGGCTTTTGCTAAGATACATGGCTACAGCGTTATTATTTTCTCTTTTTTGATATTGTGCTATGAACGAACTGTAATTGCCGCCATTAATCAGCTTTATAATTTCGTTATACTTTCTGATTAGTTTTTCTTTAACGTCGAACTTCGCGTCTTTAAGGTTCATTCCGTTCTGCCATGCCTCCAATTTATAAGGTACATCTGCTTCAAATGTACTTGCGTGTCCTATAAAAGGTATGTTTTTATCGGGCTTTTTGGTAAAATATTCATCAAACTGTTTTACAAAAGCATATTCTCCGGAAGCCATATCATAGAGATTCACTCTGTATCTTATGTAAGAATCTTCGTGTAACTCCTGATGCCCGTCCATGGGAAGACCTTTCACTTCAATCGTTTGTTTACCTCCTTCCAGAATAAGATGATTGATGGGAAAATCTGATCTGGTCTGTCCCTCAATACTCAATGAAATTAATTCCACATCATTAATTTTGATCTGAAATGAACACATTACCGCACTAAAATCTATTTCGTAATAAGGTTTCATTTTTTATTTTTTAGGATAAGCAAGGGTAAAACTGTCTAAGATGGAGAAAGTGCCGGCATCTGAAGAATTCTCCACTCTGGTTCCTTTCTTTACTACAATCAGTTTGGTATTGGTATATTTTGTATTGTCCTGTGTCAGTTCCTGAGTTTGGGTTAAAAATATCCATTTATTTTTAGCTGATGCATCCCAGAAGTAAGCAGCTCCTGTTTTATCAGTGGATCTTTTTTCCGGGTTACCATAGGTTTTAGTCAAATAATCAATCAGCTTTTTCCCTTCGTCTTCTTTAGCAAGGTTCAGTATAAATCCGAGGTATTGATTATTCTGGTAAGAGTTTACAAAAAGCGCAAGGTTGTTGTTGGAATAATCATATCCTTTGGGTACGGTATATTCAGAAAATGATACAGTTCCCAGCTTATAGTTTTTAACATCGGCCTGTTTATATGATAATAATCCGTAATTGGCTTCTGTTTCTTTTTCTCCCTTCGTAATATTATCCGATACTTTTTCATCAAATTTTAAAGATTCCAGATCGGTTTGTCCGTTGCAGGACACAATAGCCAAAAAGCTAAATAATAAGATAAGATTTTTCATTGTATGAATATTAATCATTTTTAATCAACGGAATATTTGCACTCATTCCAAATAAGGACTCTAATTCTTTTATCACATCAAAAGGAGGAATTACATTTTTAAAATCCCCTTTGGCAATTTCATATTTTCCATTTCTGCTTTCCTCCACTTTATGTTTATTTTTTGCAATTTTAATAGCAAGACCTACACTTATTGTAACTACATATTGGGCATCAAGGCCGTCAAATCCGAGAACAGGACGGTAATAAAGTCCTTTTTCATCATAGTTGATACCATGTCCATAGGTTATGGAAGCACTTCCGGATGCTGATGCTTCAAAATAAGCTTCTGCTTTTATAACAGCCAGTGAAACTTCTCCCTGAATTTTCACTCCTACTTTCAATTCCAATTTAAGTTTACTCTTACTTGAGACTTTAAATTCGGAATCTTTGAGTTTTCCTGCCGTATTAAATTTAAATTCGGATTCCACTTCTATCGTACTGGAAATAATAAGATCCATAAAGATATCAACAGATGCCTTGAAGCCTGCATTATCATTCCCTACATCTATTCCGGATTTCAGTTTTCCCTGAATTTCCTGATACAGCCTTGTGACTCCCGGCGCAGCTGTTCCTCCGCTTACCGCTCCGGAAATACCAAATACCAGGGCTCCCAGAAGATCAACTGTCATTTCCAGACCAATCAGCGGATTTGCTTTCAAACCTATAGCTACATCTGTACCAATAATGGCATTATTATCCTTAGGATGCTTTAAAAGCCAGTTACCTGACAATTCCATATTAGGAGGTTTCACAGCAAAGCTTACTGGAATCCCTTTAGGAGAAATGGAGCGTACTTTTCCTTTGGCCTGATTAAGAACTCCATCTGACAATGCTCCTATGGCAGCAAATGTATCATATATTTTTTTAAACTTGGTTTCGTACTGATATTTTAATTCTTTTTCCTGCTTATCATTGTTCCATTTTGCCTTTAAACTGAATGCAAGTGAGGCATCCTTTTGCTTCCATCTTTTTTCTGCTCCCATTTTACCTGCTTTTTTCTGCAGTTCTTTATGCTCATGGGGATCCATATTCATCCACTTTACACTGAGATCATTGGTAAGGTTCAGCGTAAAACTCAATGTCCAGTTGATATCCGGATAGGCTTTTATCAATACTGTCGTCCTTTTCTCATTGCTATAATATCTGCAGGTATGAACATGCAGATGAAACTGATTCGGATTTGTCCCTGCAGGCCAGATATATTGTATTGGAAGAGCATTAAATTGAGATAAATCTGAATATACTCCATAAGTAAAGGTAGGTGTGGTAAATGTTTTTACCGTATCTCCTTTATCGATTGCCTGTCCTACATCTACAACCTGAATCTGTTTTTTATGTTTTCCTTTACTATCCCTGAAACACTCATTGGTTTGAAAACCTGTGACATCAATGATGAGGTTTTTCTTTGTAGAGACATCTGGTGCTGTTACTTCATAATGAATAGTTTGTGCATCATGGGCATTAAAAACAAATGAGATATCTACTCTGCGGTTATTTTCGTAGTCTTTCTCATTTTTGTATTTGATATTGTCTCTTCCCATTTTATCATCGGTAGGATCTACTTCTCCTTTTCCTACGGATATTATTCTTCTGGGATCTAATCCACCATCAGCAAAGAATTTTTTGACAACGTCTGCTCTTCTTTGGGAAAGTCCTTTATTGTAATTTTCTTTTCCTATCACACAGGCATAGCCGCTGAGATTCATGGTAGCATCTTTATGTTCCAAAAGGAATTTGAGTACATTATTAAGAATAGCAACCCCATCTTTATCAATGACTGTGGAATCAAATTTATAATAGATTGTTCTCTGAATATGTTCCTGTAATGCAGCAGATTTTATCAGTTTAACGCCATTCCCATTGTCAAAAACTTTAACGGTTGTATTGCTGGCTTTTCCGTCCTTGGTTTCATTTTCAGTAATCTTGATCACTTCAAATTTGCAGGGCTCAAGTCTGACAGAGTTTACATCCGGCTTATATACTTTGGTTGGTGTCTGGTTCTGAGCACCGTTGGTATTGGTAGTGGCTACTTTATTTTTAACATTCAGATAGATGGCATGAAGATCATCACCCAATTTATCTTTGATATATTGTTTGGAAGCAACATCTTTCACTTTAACATAGAATTCCTCTACATTCTGGATATTGTCTACAAAGGCCATCCACGCAAAGGTGTTTTCTATTTTCAGATTGACTTCACCATCTATTACCTGTACATTGTTGTAGGTATGTACCAGTTTATCTGCCTTGGCTGTCTGCTGATTCCAGAGTTCGATACTGACTGTATTTCCATTAAGCCCTTCTGTCACGAGGTTCAGGTGAACAATATGTCCATAGGAAATGTAATCAACTTTTTTATTGTTTTTGATGCTTTTGCTGTTTTTCTGCGTAGACCATTTGCTGCTTATAATTTTAGGTTCACACCAGCCTTTTACATATATTCCTGTATCATTTTTGGGATCTCTTACTCCTGAAAGACTGGCTTCGATATAAAACTGATAGCTTCCGCAGTACTGCTTACCAATTAAAAATTTATATCCGGTAGCAGAGGTGATCTGATTGATGATAATTTTTTTGCTGCTGTTCTGTCTCATCCAGGTCAGCGGTTTCTTTTTGTCTGCATCTGTAGTGCCCGGCAGCCATTCGTCCACACCGAACTGCACCCACTGATCCGGTTTTATGGTAATTCTTTGCCCTAATACAGACATTTTTGGGTAATACAATCCGCTTACAACTTTTATTTTTTTTACGCCTTTTGCCATTTTCTTATCATTTAGATTGCACCATCCTGCCCTCCTCCTGAAGGCTGTTCGTTATACATTTCTTCAGAATCTACCAACGGATTGATCTGCTGCTGAACATCTTTATCGGCATTTTTAAAGTTCTGCTGGCTGGCTTCCGCTCTTTGCCCATGGTCTATAATCTCGATGCATGGCGTTCCTGCAACAGCACATACGGCTTTGCTGTCTTCCACAATGATATATCCGCCATTGCTGAGTTGTACTTTATCATAAAATTTCTGCCATTCTGTAACCATAATTTTGCACGGCGGCGGCGGCACTCCCATTTTGGTACAGTTTCCGAATGTATTTTTTTCAAATGTGGCGGCTCCAATTTCTTTCGTGGTGACGATCAGTTTTTTGGAAGCGCTTTTATCATTGGCATATTCTTTTTGATGTGTAAGTACTTTCAGCTTGTCCGGAACCTGCCCGAACTGGCATTTGCATAGGGCGCCCTGTACTACAATATGTTTTTCTGCCATATTAATTTTATCTTTAGTGAAGTGGTAATTTAGTTTTCATCAATTCCTGAAACTGATACTGAAATCTTTTTCTCTTCCTGCAGCATGATACTGCATTCGAGGTAAAGAGATTCCGGAAGTGAAGTTTCTCCTTTCAGATAGCTTATGAGTCTGAAATGTCCTTCTTCATTCATCACAGAGTCGTCTTCTATAATCAATGAAAAAGGTGATCTTCTTATAAAATCATCAATATTTCTTTCTTCATATAATTTTCCTGACCCTTCTATGGTAATCAGGCCTGTTTCTCCTTTCACCGGATCTGTTTCCAGTGTCAATTTGTAGCTGGGTTCAATTGCATTGTCTACTACAGGAAAGGTTGTTGTCATCTCTGTTTTAAATTCCTTTCCAAAACTTTGATATATTCCAAAAAATAAAGCACGGACGAAGTAATCATTTTTCAGGTAAAGACTGATCGCCTCAGGCTGGCTGATTACTTTTTCAATCTTTTCACAGTAGTCGCTTACCGTTTTGCCTTCAAATTCTTTATAGAGCTCTTCTTTTATAGCTGGCCATCTTTTTGAAAAAGCCTCAGCATTTTCTACTCCTTCAAATTGACCATGTTCATCCGTACTGATGTGTAAAGGGTATAAAACTTTAGAAGTTCTGTAAGCCAGCAGATCTGCAATTTCATTCACTTCTTCTTCATTGAGATAAAGCTTTGATGTTCTGTCTATCTCAAAAAAATGATGTCCTTTTTCTGTTTTCAGCCACCGAACGGATACTTCATACTTTAATTCGCTTTTATGTTCTCCTTTTTCAATGGTAATAACTACGCTATATCTTCGCACTGAAGTTTCCGGCTGAAGAGTAAGGCTGTTTCCTCTTCCGAATTTGACTAAAATGTTTTTATCTGCAACAGCAGTTCTCGGAACAAAAAGCTCTTTCTGCCCGTTAAGGTTAATCAGGATCATATCCTTAACGGCGCAGTGGTTATTATGGAAGAGTTTTAATGCATCTTTATCAAGCCCGTACAGTGAGGCTATACTTTTTAAAGTTTCATCTTTCTGAACGGTATGTATATTATATTTCTGCATAAAAATGTTCCTGCTTCAAATTCTTTTTTGGTATAATACTCTTATTTAAATGTTTAATGGATAACCCTTGTTCTGTTGGGTCTCGGATCCATTCCTATTTTTTCTCTTCTTGCAGACCAATGAAGGTACTCATGACGAAGCTTTCTTAAATCGTCCTGTTCCTTTACTTCTTTCTGATAAGCTGCCTGACGGTGTTCCGGGATTTCATTTCCTCCATAGGCATCCCTAAGCTCTTTGTAATGTCTGAAAGAATAAGGTTTACCGTCTCCCATGACGTAAGTTCTAAGACGGTCTTTTATTCCTATTAAAAACTGATCATTCAAAATGGAATATTTATCATCCGTCATCTTTTTTAAGGTGATAGGAAGATTTTTATCAATGCCGTATTCTGCCATAAAATGCAAAGGGATATAACTAAAAGTCTTCACAAGATCACGTGAACCTCTTAATGACAAATAGAATCCGGGGGTAATGGTGAGCTCACCTTTATGATACCATCCTTCATTTTCAAGCTCTGTCTTTAGTGCTTCTAATTTGCTGCTGGTAGTCCATGATGTCTCAACTTCTTCCCATGTTTCATTTCCGTTTTCATAGGCTCCGCCTACGTCACAGTGTACACCAGGGAATGTTTTTTCAGTTCCGATATGTACTCTTGTCAGGTCAAAGTTTTCTCTGTGTTCATCGGCTGCAATGAAGTGAACTACAGTCTGGGCTTTTCCAATTTCATTCAGGCTTAATTCTTCTACGTCATTGCTGAAATTGGGTACCGGTGACAGATATTTTGAATAGGAAGAAACAGTATCGTAGATTCCCAGAAATCTTACTTTTAAGACATCTACCTTTAATCCTGCTTCTTCGAGCTTGAGGCCAAGGTGCCCCCATCTTGGAAGTTCTTCAGAATCAACACTTTTCCCGTCATCATCTGAATAGGTGGTTACTGAAACAGCTTCGTTTGCGACGGTGCGTGAACTGGCTTTATATTTTGCCTTTCCTATTTCGTATACAAAATTACGTGCGGCAGCAGCTCCACGGCTGAATCCGAATACATCGAAAGTAAGTACCGCAATTTTATCAGCTTTCTTTTCAGCTTTAAGGGTTTTCACCTTTTTTACAATTTCTTCGCAGCCTTTTCTCACTTTTGATCTGATTCCGGTTTCCCCTGTTCCGAAAGCATATCCCAAGGTAGCATCTCCTTTCTTATCTTCTGTACCAATTCCTTCTATATAAATACCAAAGTTTTTATCATAGTTATCCCACATGCGGGCTACATTACTCCAGTCATTGTTATAACTGGTATTGTCTTTAGCTCCTCCTCCATGTTTTTTATGGGCATCTGTTCCCTTTTTTCTTTCGTCTGTATTGGTTTTATTATTCAGGGTTCCGTCAAAAAAAATCCCAATGGTAATATCCAGTACTTCCTCTTTGGATACAGATGGTGTATAACTTCCAAATTGATTGTTGTGCATCGTTCTTGTTTTTAAATTGACTGATTGAATGCTATTATTCTATCTTTCGGGATACCCTGATTTTTGCTTTGGTAACGGCCAGCTTTTCTTTTTCAGATTCTAAAGACACTAAAACTTTGGTATTATCTTCGTTGACTTTAATGGTCAGATCAATGTTTTTGTCTTTTCCTGATTTCTGAAACAGATCAAATATTTCTTTGTCATCAAAAGCGTCTATCCATACCGCATACCTGTTGTTATTTTTATCTTTCCAGTAAAAACCACAGAATTTTGGTATAGCTCTGCTTTTGTAAGTATTCTCTTTTAAACTTTGGTCAAAAAGATTTTCCTGCTCTCCATTATAATTGGTAAAACCAAAATCGATCCATGTGGCTCCTTCAGGAAGAATCACAACAGGTTTCCAGTTGTATTTCTCTCTGTATACGTTATAAATATCTGCTGCAGGATAGCCTTCTTTTTCAATTTTCTCACGAACTTCCGGCTTGAATGTCTTATAAGACGGATCTTTCAACATTCTTTCTGCAAAGCCTTCCTTCAACATATACTGAGCATTATCGTATGCTTTTTCTTTGGTAATAATGGTATCATGAGCCTGAAAAGCACCTACTTCTTTCTGGTTTCCAGGACCTTTCATCCAAAGCACTACTCTTCCCTGGGGAGCTAGTCCCACCACAAAGGAGTTGTAGGTAGCTTTCTTTTTCGTATCCTGATCTACAAATCCTTCATTAAAAAGGCTTTTAATCTTTTCTTTATCCAGATTCCATTTTCCGGTGTAGAATTTATTTTCTACCAGAGAATACCATGTGAATTCCAGTTCATGAGGTGCATCCATTCTTTCAGTATTGACGTTCATGGTGCCTCCTTCTTTCCCCCATCCTGTATTCTGTGTTCCCCAGATGGCATCAAAGCCGTAAGTAAAATCATCGGCAACAATAGCTCCTTCATAAACTTCCATCGGGTATTCCTGCGGTGCAGAAACGGTTCCCAGCCAACTGTATTTTTCTTCCATTTTTTTATTCTGACAATTCGTTAATGAAAAACACCATATAAAAAGAATCAGCAGGTTGTACTTACTTATGGCCATGGGACATAATCTTCTTGTTACTTGCTAAAACCAGGTTATCTCTGTGTGCTTCCACATTGATTTTTTTTGCTATTTTTTCAACCTTTTTTCCTACGCTCAGATGGTAAGAATCTTTCACCGTAATGCGCAGGTTGGTTGCTGTTTTGATGATCGCCATATCAGAAAAGTTTTGATTTTTCAGCACTGTTGAACTCTACAATCTTTCCGCTCTGCATGGTCATATTTTCCAGTTCGCTGAACATGGAAATTTCCCCTGCTATTTCATTGGATGTTTCAGATTGTCTTTTGAATTCTTTTTCAATCATTTCCGTTCTGGTGTCGGAGGTTTCCGTAATATCTCCCGAAGCGGTTAATTTCATATCTTTTCCTGCGATGGAAACAATATTATCGTTTGCGGTACTGGTAATACTTGCTCCTGCTCCTATTGAAATTTCTTTTCCTGCAGTGATATTGATATTGTCGCCTGCATTTAAAGTAAAGTTTTTAGGTGCTTTCATGCTGATATTACCCTGTCCGTCCATGTAATAGGTATTACCACTCGGATCAAGAATGGTTACACTTCCTTCTTCGTCATTCATGAGAATCCTGATTCCACTTCTGGTCTGTATAGACTTAAGATGATTGTTAACGCCACCTCCCAACGCTACGCCTCCATGGAACATTCCTCCCATTACGAAAGGTCTGTCCGGATGGCTGTGCACAAAGTTGACCATCACCTGATCCCCCACTTCCGGAATGGCTACATACCCACGGTTTTGGGTAATCTGATCGGTTCCTCCGGCATCTGGGCTCATCATACGGATAAAATGAGTGGTATCATTGGTCTGCCAGTCAAATCTTACCTGTATTCTTCCCTGTCCTTCGGGATCCGTATTGGAAATTACAGTGGCAGTTTGTGGCTCAGCTTTCGGAATGGTGTACTCAGGTTTTGGAAGAAATCCTGTATCTGCTGCTATTCCTACGAAGCTTCCTTTGTAATGACCTATTGTGTCAATCTCATGTTCTGATTCCGTAATCATTATCCTTGTGAAATAAGAGGTTTCATTAGAATCCTGTTTACGCATCTGGACATCTGCTACGCAACCCGGATGAAGGAAAGGAACTGTTGTATTTCCTGAAACAGAAAAAACATTTACCGCTTCGCTTCCAGCTGCACTTTTCTGAGAATACTCCACGTCTAAGTGTGTAGTTGCTTTGATGGGAGCTATCTGCAGAGCCGGAGTCTTATAAATAGTTTCGTTATGACTGTATGCTGTTTTTGCAAGATCACTTACATGTTTAATGGGTGTAGACCCGGACGTCAGCTTTTCATTTTTATTACTGTTGTAACCGTAAAATTGAGGTTTTGTATGTACTGCTTTCAGCTCAACTTTTATTTCATTGGCACTGCTTCCATAGGTAAGCGTAATGGGTTTATTCTGAGCAGGCAGTTTTCCGAAATGTAAAACTTCACCATCATAGTAAAACTGTTCACCATAAGCTTCTGCCATCCTTGCCAGATAGTTATAATGGGTTTCATCATACTGGCTGCTATAGATAATCTGAGAGAAGTTATTGGCATCTACTCTGACATCAAATCTGCTTTTATCAATTCCCTGCTTGATTACCTCTTCAGCAATGATTCCTACATTCACAGGCTGGTTTCCTCCAAAACTCTGAATATGCGGTGCACCGTCAAGAAGGATGGTAGGGCTGTAACCTGTAAGCACAATATTTCCTAAACTCATATGTTCCTGACTGAATCCCACTCCGGTAATTACTCCTACAAAGGTTCTTTCCGGACTGTTGTCAATATCTTTATAGGAAATAACGGCTGTAAGTCGCTTTCCAAGGAATTTATTAGCTTCTTCCAATGAATGGGTCTGTCTGTCTCCCAGAGTATCGTGTGCCAAAGTCAGCGTAAATTCGTGATGACGTCTGGTACTTTGCTTAAGCTTGAAATGCTTGTAGTACTTGATAATTTTCCCTTCTATGACAAGAGAAAGTTTTACCAGACGGTTGATACCTGTGTGATGGTTTTCGGAAATACCATCTGCATTCTGCGTCGGACGAAAAGACGTCGCTTGTGAGTTTCCAGGTGTATTTGACATATTTTTAGTGATTTGATTAGTTTTCTAAACGATTATTCAACAGAAAGAGAATTTAAAAATAAAAACAAAAGATCCTGCAGAATATAGTCTTAGGTAAAAAAAGACCGTCTTGTAAGGACAGTCTTTTATTTCTTGCTCATGAAAGACTTAGCTCATTGGCCAAAGTCCGTCATAAGATGAATTTCCATAGGTAATGCTTTCAGCACTTACTACGAAGCTGATCAGCATATTATTACTATCAATGGCATCGAAGTCTACTTCATGCTGGATTACATATCCGTTTTCCCACTTCAAAGAGATCAATGTTCCTTCTTCGTGAGATTTATTAAAGTTGATTTCTCCGCTTGTTGGTTTATATTTACTGTTTAATAAGCTTTCTAACACATCAGATTTTTCTGTTGCTTCAATTGTTACTTTGATCAATGCGTTTGACGGATCAGATGCTACACGTCCTGAAACATCTGTAGATCTTGACACGCTATAGTTAAGCTTTAACAACTTCTGACCTTCTCCTCCATTGAATTTTAAGATTCCTCTTGAATTTCCTGCCATATTCTTAAATTTTAATCATTAACGACTCTTCCCTGATATAGGATTTATATAACAAAGATAGAGTTCATGTTCTAATTTAAAAAGTTTTTAGGCCACTGTTTCAGAAATTGTAGTAGTTCTACGACATTTTAAAATTCTATCCAACAAAATAATACAGGAATTTTAATCTATTAAATTATGCTTTATGTTAAAATTTTTCTACACAAACTCCCATTAATCAATACAAGGCAGAAGGATCAAAACAAAAAAAAAAAACACTCACAACCAAACACTTAAACTCTTATCTTTTCATGGTTAATAATGTTTATATATATACCCAACTACCATAATAATAAGATTAATGATCACTAAAATCATTAAAATATTACCATATTTTCTTTTTTTATCGATGAAACTCACGCCAAGGATCAAAAAGAATAACAATAAGGTGTATACCGCCGGATACATTTGAAAAGCTTCTGAAAATTTTCCTTCAAATACCAATACGATTGCTCTCTGCGCACCACAACCGAGACATTCTACCCCTAAAAACTTCTTACTGGGACAGGTAAGCATAAAATCATTGATATCCATTTCTGTTGTTTTTACAGACTATTACGATCTTTAAGTAGAGATTTTGGCTCTGGTATACTGGTGTGGGAAAAAGCAGTCTTCTTTCATTTCAAAAGATCCCTGAACAGCAATATAAGGATTTCTCAGAATCTCTCTTGCTACGAAAATAAGATCGGCATCCCCTTTCTGAAGAATTTCTTCGGCTTGTTCTACCTTGGTAATCAGTCCTACAGCTCCTGTCTTCACTTCAGCCTCATTTCTCACCTGCGAAGAAAAAGGAACCTGATACCCTTCGAAAACTGAAATTTTCGCTCCATGGATATTTCCACCACTGGATACATCTACAAGGTCTACGGAATGTTCTTTTAGAATTTTCGCCAGTTCTACACTGCTATGAATATCCCAGCCATTTTCTGCATATTCCGTTCCTGAAATTCTTACAAAAAGGGCTGTATTTTCATCCAGCTCTTCGTTAACAGCATCTACAATTTCGATCAGAAACCTGATTCTGTTTTCAAAGCTTCCCCCATATTCATCTGTTCTGATATTGGAAAGCGGTGATAAGAACTGGTGGATCAGATATCCGTGAGCTCCATGAATTTCGATAATATCAAAACCTGCTTTCACAGCTCTTCGGGCTGCTTTCTTAAAATTTTGAATGATATCCTTCACCTCATCCGTACTCAATACATGCGGAATTCTTTCTGTAGGGTGATAAGGAATAGGGCTTGGTGCCACCGTTTCCCAACCTTCTTCCACAGGAATCTGTATATTATTCCATGTTGAACCTTTTCTTCCGGCATGAGCCAGCTGAATTCCTATTTTACTTTCTGAATTTTTGTGTACAAAATCAACAATTCTCTGTAATTTGTCCGCCTGTTCATCATTCCAGATTCCCATGCAGTGATTGGTGATTCTTCCTTTGGGTTCTACTCCTGTAGCTTCTACCATCAAAAGACCTGTACCGCCCTGCGATCTGCTTCCGTAGTGTACAAAATGGAAATCGTTAGCTTCTCCGTTTTCACATGAATACATACACATAGGTGACATGACCCATCTGTTTTTTAACTCTATATTCCTAAATTTTATTGGTGTGTATAACATTTTTAGTCTTAAAAAAATTGAACTTTTCCCCAGGAGAATAAAATATTGCCCACTTCATTAAAAAGAACTAATTTTACCCCCCTTTTTTAGTTGACAATATATGAAAAAAGACATACAGATCAGTTACGAATATTTTAAAAATAGCAGTGAGCTGAGCGATATAGAAAATACATTATTTGAAAGGGCCAAAGCGGCTCGTGAGAATGCATATGCACCGTATTCTCAATTTTTGGTAGGATGTTCCGTATTACTGGAAAACGGAGAGATCTATTCCGGAAACAATCAGGAGAACGCAGCCTACCCATCCGGACTCTGTGCCGAAAGGACTACTCTTTTTTGGGTAGCAGCCAATTTTCCGGATGTGAAAATAAAAAAGATTTTCGTTGTGGGCGGACCGAAAGAATTCCATGAGAAAAACCCTCCAATTCCCCCTTGTGGAGCATGCCGTCAGAGTCTGATTGAATACGAGACCAAGCAGAATGAAAATATCGACCTTTATTTTTCGAGTATGAATGAAGAGGTTGTAAAAGTGCATGCAGTGAAGGATCTTCTTCCTTTCTATTTTGATTCTACGTTTTTGTAACCAAGTGAAACCTGATTTTTAGCTCCTTGCCAAGGTTTGAATCATTGACACTTCGCATTGATTAGTCGTAAATGAGGGTTACAGTTAAAGGATATAATAAACCTAACAGGTTTTGGAAACCTGTTAGGTTTGTACGGTAAAGAATAAAGAATTGAATACTATAGAAGCCAAGAATCAGCATAAAAAAAGACTGTCTCCTGTATTGGAACAGCCTTTCTTTTTTTATTCTTCAGATTCTACATCGTCATCTTCGTCTTCGTACTGCTCCAGATAATAGCTGAAACTAAAATCTTCCACTTCTTCTTCAGCATCTTCCAAGGTAGTCAGCAAGTCTTCAAAAATCTCAAGCTGATCTACAGTCATGTTGACGAATTCTAAATGGAGCGGCATTTCCATATCTCCGGTGATCGTATCAAAAAGTGCATCAAGATTATCACCAAACTGCTCAGGAAGCTGAATTTTCTCCTTTAGCTGGGCGTAAAAATCTTCATAGTCACCTATGTCCGTAAAATCTATATATACTGTCTTCATATTGAATTAAATTTCCAATTTTTATTGATTAAAAAAGTTTTGCATTTTTTGCAAAAATCCGTTTCTTCATTGGTAGGATTCTTACCTTCTGCATCTCTCATAAAACACATTTTTTCCGGGCAATGTGGCAGCCCTTGTGTATGCCCCAGCTCATGAATGGCTATTTTGTAAAACTGCTCATCCCGGTTTTCTTTACTCAGTCTGAAACTTGAAGCCACGCAAGCTTTTCCTGGTCTATACCCCAACCCCATGATTCCAAAGTCTCTGATCTTTCCTCTGGTAGCACTGATATCCTTCGCTGTCAGACCAATTGTGACAAAACCTTCTTTTGTTTCTTTATTCAAAAACTTAATGATTGAATCAGCTCTATATCGGTTTCTCTCTTTATAATAAGTATTTTCAGGAAATTCTATCGCATCCAGAACTTTAACATTCGGGTATATATTTCTTATTCCTTCGGCTACTTTTGCTACAGTTTCCGGTTTAATATCTTTAAATGGCTGTATGAGTATTGTTACGGCTGGTTTTGCTGCTTTTTCCGCTATCATATTTTTCTTTTCTGAACATGAGTAGGTCAGAATCAAAAGAATAATAAAGTAAAAAAGTCTATAATTTTTCAAAATTAAGATTTATAATAATTACAATGTAAATTATACAATGGTCATTGCTTTTCAAAACTTTTATAGTGGTTTTTGGTAAGATATACATCACCATTTTGAGTGTAGATGATACGGTCAGCATTTCTTCCACCACAATGATAGTTTACATCTGCTTCAAAGTATCGTTCTCCATCCGGCAAACGTCCTTCTCTGTTTCCGAAATGATCTCCGCCGATAGCTTTTCCGGGAAGTACATCACAAAGATTTCCTTGAGAAGGATTCCAACCCTTTTTTCTTGCTTCCTTTTTAGTGATATAATAATCCGGAAGCTTATGATTTTGCTTTACATAGCTGATTACCGTTTTCTCTTCTGTAAGCTGGTCTATAGAAACCTGGACAGAGGAATTACCATCCGAAGAAGTACTGCCATAACTCACCGTTTCCTTTTTTGCAGAACCTGACTGTTCTTTTTTATCTTCAATAAAGTTCCTGTAGACGTACATCACAGACATTCCGAAAAGAAGCCCCAGACATATAAAAAATACAGATCTTATTTTACCGTTCATACCTGTTATTTATTGTAATGCTATTCTATGCTCTCCATTCTTCAGGAATATCGCAAACCGGAATAGGATCCATTTTATGTTTCGCAGCCTTATGCATTCTGTCGAAGATCTGGAAAACTTCCTTATCTCTGCCTTCGTAATCGTCAGCTGTTTTCGTTCCATATTCTTTCTGGATTTTTTCCAGTTCCGGATACGTAGCACCAATCTGCTGTTCATCTGTTCTTTCCGTATCCCAAAGGCCATCGGTAGGAATAGCCTCCTGAATGCTTTTGATAAGATTCAATCCTTTAGCAAGTTCGTATACTTCAGTTTTATAGAGATCTGCAATAGGTGAAACATCTACCCCGCCATCTCCATATTTCGTATAAAATCCAATTCCGAAATCTTCTACTTTATTTCCTGTTCCACAAACAAGAAGCCCGTTCAGCTGTCCGTAATAATAAAGTGTAAGCATTCTAAGACGTGCTCTTGTGTTGGCAAAAGTCAAATTCTCATTGGGATATACCTCATCATTTACATGGAAGGTTTTATAGATCTCTTCAAAAGCCGGCGTAAGATTGACGGATATTGTTTCTACATTGGGAAATCTGGATTTAAGGTCATTCATATGATCCTGTGCACGATCTACCTGATCAGCTTTCTGGCGGATCGGCATTCCAATCAGTAGTGTTTTCATGCCTGTCATTGCTGCTAAAGTAGAAACTACTCCGGAATCTACTCCTCCGGAAACTCCAATTACATATCCGTTTACTTTAGCATTTGTAGCATAATCCTTTAACCAGCTTACAATGTGATCTATTACTTTTTGTGTCTGCATTGTTTATATTTTTTAGTCTATTCCAAATTCATGAGGGTATTTTACCACTCCTTTTCTATCTTTTAATCCGTCTTTTACCAATTCTACAGCCATTCCGTTTTCTTCCGGAATATCAAATGGAAAAGAAATTCCAAAATTACTTGTTTTTTTGTAACCAAAGCGAGGATAATATTTTTCGTGCCCGATCAATATCACCGATTCATATCCCAATTCTTCCGCAATACGATGTCCCTCAAGAATCAGTTTCGCTCCGATTCCCTGATTCTGAAACTCCGGTTTTACTGAAACAGGTGCCAGTGCAAGGGAATCAAACGATTTTTCTTCATTGACAATTTTAATTTTAGTAAACAGAATATGTCCGACAATTACCCCGTTTTTATCTTCGCCCACCAATGATAATTCCGGGATGAAAGCTTCTGAACGTCTTAGTTTTTCTACCAGAAAGTGTTCCTGATGATCACTGTATTCCATTTCTCTGAAAGCTTCCTCCGTCAGCTGAAAGACCTTTTGATGATCTTCTTTTTCTTCTTTTCGTATTGTTATCATTTTTTACCGTAATTTTCACGCTTTAGTTCGTACCAAAAGCAAATGCCATCAGGTTCTTCAAATTCGCTGGTTTTTTCAAATCCTAATTTTCTTAGAATATGATTGGAAGCATCATGTTCAGAATGGGCATAGGCATAAATGACTTCCGCATTTAGGTCATTAAAACCATAATCCAGAGAAGCTATTCCGGATTCCACAGCATATCCTTTTCCCCATGATTCCGGCAGAAAACGATATCCCAGTTCCAGCACATTTTTATAGCCATTGGTTTCATGGGTAAGCAGTTTCAATCCGCTCCATCCTATCAGAAGTCCGCTCTCTTTTTCTACCACTCCAAGCCTTCCTACTCCATTCTCCTCATACTGTTTCTGAATCATGCTGATGACCTTTTTTGATTCATTGATATCCGTCAAAACCGGTACACCAATGTATTTCATAACTTCAGGATTGGAATCCAGCAAAAATATGCGTTCAAAATCTTCATCTTCGAGTTTTCTTAAAATCAGTCGTTCTGTTTCTATCATCATAATTATTAGTTTATTCTTCAGCTCCAAAAATGGTTACGTTAGTTTTAGCACCCTTCTTTATATCTGTTTCTCTTATCTTATTTCCCACTATATTAAGGGTTTGTAAGGCCAGGTTACCGGAAATATCAATTTTTTGAAGCTTGTTATGTTCCAGATTCAGTTTTCTTAATGTTTTCAACTGAAGCAGGTTTATTTCTTTTAATTGATTTAAAGATAATGTTAATTGGTCAATTTTTGGAATTCCTGCCAGCGAAATGTTTTGCAGTACATTATTATCCAGATATAACGCCGTTAAATTCTTAAGATTCTCTGCTTTGAATGAAGAGATTTTGCATCCTGTACACGAAAACAATTCTAGCTGATCTAGATCATTTATGACAATATTAGAAATCGTATTATCATCCAAAATAATCATTTTTACATTTTTAAAAAGGCGCAGATCTTCCGTGGAAGTAATTCCTTTCTGAACAAGGAACAGATTGGTGACCATTACGGCTTCCTGAGATTCAAGTATTCCGTTTTTATTCAGATCAAAATTTTCCAGTACTGCTTTTTCAAAGTTTTTGTCATTAAACTCAAACTTTTGTCCGAAGAGAAGAGAAAGTCCCAAAATAATAAAGATAACTGTAAATATTTTAATTTTCATCATGAATTGTGTATTTAATCCTTATTTTTGTCAACTTAAATTCCATGTAAAAATAATGAAGATTTTTAGATATATTGCGCTTTCTTCCGTTTTAGTTGCAGGGCTTGTTTCCTGCAAAAAAGAACCTGAAAATCAATGGAAGGTAGAAGTTAAACAAACTGCCGAAAAAGTTGACATCACAGATATTTCCAAAGAATTCTACAATCCGAATATTCCATTGGATCAGTTTAAAACTCAATTTCCATGGTTTCAGGGAAGTGTTTCTGATGCCGATTTCGGAAAAAGAAGAGCTGATTCCGAAGAGATCAAAATCTACAAGGAAGCTATTGGAAAAATAGATCAGGCAAAGCTGCAAAAAGAGCTACAAAGCCTATTTTCGCATATTAAATATTACTTTCCGCAGTTTAAAAATCCCAAAGTATATTTATTCTCATCTGCCTTACAGATGGTTCAGGACCCCATATTTTATGATGAAAAGGGTAATCTTTTATTCATAGATGTTACCGGTTTTATGGGAGACGGAAATGCTAATTATAAAGGATTGGAATTATATTTCCAAAAGTCGATGAACCCACAGAATATTGTTCCGAAAGTATCACAGCTTTTTGCAGAAAATATTGTCACCGAATCTCCTGATCACCAGAAATTTATTGATCAGATTATTCTTAACGGAAAAGTAATGATTCTTCAGGATGCTTTTCTTCCGGATACGCCCGATTATCTGAAAATGAATTATACCCAAAAGCAGTATGAATGGGCAACAAGTAATGAAGCCAATATCTGGAATTATTTTGTAGAAAGTAATCTGATCTTTGGAGATGATCCAAGATTGGGAGAACGTTTTATTTCACCAGGACCATTCTCGAAGTTTTATACAGAAATAGACAATGAATCTTCCCCACAAATCGGAATTTTTACGGGATGGCAGATCTGCAAGGCATATCTTAAGGAAAAACCTGAAACAAAATTAACGGAGTTCCTGAAAATGGATGCTACCACGATTTTTAATCAATCAGGATATAAACCAAAGTTAAAATAATTCTATAAAATTAAATATTTAAATCCTTTAGCTTACACTAAAGGATTTTTTTAAATAGAATTTAAACATCAATACTACTTTGTATTGCATACTACTATTTTATTGCATACTTTTGTTTCAAATACAATCACATATGAAAAACATTATTGAAATTCGAAACTTAAACTATGGATTTTCAAAGGATAAGAAAATTCTGAAAAATCTCAGCATTTCTATACCCAAGGGTAGCATCTTTGGTTTCCTGGGTGCCAACGGAGCAGGAAAATCCACAACAATGAAGTTACTTATTGGAGGGATACCCGATGAAACAAACAGTATACAGATTTTTGGTAAAAACCTTTCCGGGTTTTATCCGAATGGGTTTGGTAAAATCGGAAGTCTTATTGACAGTGCAGCATTTTATGACCATTTGTCCGGCTGGGAAAATCTGATCATCATTTCAAAATTAAGAAATCTTCCGAAAACAGAATGTGAAAGGGTATTGCATCTGGTTGATTTATGGGAAAACAGAAATCTGAAAATGAAGAAATATTCTTTAGGAATGAAACAACGACTTTCCATTGCAATGACTCTTTTGGGGAAACCAGAACTTCTGATTCTGGATGAACCGGTAAATGGACTGGACCCTAATGGAATGTTGGAAATCCGTGAATTATTGATAAAGCTTAACCAAGAAGAAGGTGTAACGATATTGATCTCGAGCCATTTATTGCAGGAAATTGAAAAAATGATTACTCATCTTGCTATTATTTCGCATGGAGAAATAAAATTTATAGGAAGCATAAAAGAATTGAATGAGTTGTACCGATACAATCACATCAAAATCGGATTGAATCATGCCCATAAGCATATGAATGAAATTCCGAAGAATTATTCCCCAAAATTAATTGATGAGAATACGATAGAAATTACGTCCAAATCAAAGGAGGATATTATTGACCTTGTGAAAAAACTGGTTTTAAACCATGCCGAGATTTTTGAAATCAAAAGCAGCGCAGGTTTGGAAGAATGGTTTATGGAAATTACAAAAAATTAAATTACACAAATGAAAAAATTAATCACAGCTATCAATATAGAATGGCTAAAAATAAAAGGTTTAGGGCTAATTTATACGGCTATTATCTTAGGAGCTTTAATACCTTTCATCAATTTTATTCCGTCTTTGTTAAGTCCGGATCCCATTGCTAAAGAATCACTTAAATATTCCATTTTTGAAGAATCCATAAGTGGAAGTCCTTTGAAATATTTTACATTTTTCATTCTGCTTTTATTTCTGATCATTGCAGCAAACAGAATTGCTCAAACGGATCATAAAAATAACGGATGGCAACTGATGGAGACACAGCCTGTCAATAAATTTCAGCTTTATATTTCGAAATATGTTATTTTACTATCCCTGAGCTTCATTTGTATTTTCTCCTATTTTAGTTTTAATATAATTTTATCACTCGCAGAATATTATATTCATCCAAATCCTGCAAAGTTATTAACCTTTGATGTATTATGGATGCTTAAGACCTGGATAAAAATTTTCGCTGCTATCCTGGGAATTGCGGCATTACAGTTATGCTTCTCTGTAGTTTTCCAGGGGTTTATATGGTCATTTCTTATTGGTATATTAGGATTGGGCTCTAATATATATTCAATAGTGGAAAAAAAGAGTTTTTTCTTTAATCCATACAGTTCGTTATATACATTCTGGAATGCTCCTGAAATAAGGGATCTGAATTATTTTATTTCTCACTCAGAGTATATAAGCTTTTTCTGGATGGTTGTTTTCCTGGTTATCGGATATTTCTGGTACAGTAAAAAAGGGTTTAAAAATGCTTTTCTTAAAAATAAAAAACAAATTGTCATTTCAACGGTTCTGTTAATTGCAGGAACAGGTCTACTCTATTTTATGCAAAAACCAAAACCTTATACAAGCGTTGGATCAGAAACTTCTATTTCAGGAACACTGGAAACGGATCTTAAAATTGATTCTGTGAAAATTGTTTCAAAGGAATTTCATAAAAAAATTGGAGCGGTTGCTGTTAAAAATAATACTTTCAACTGGTCTACCTCTCAAAATCTTCCTTTAGATGAGTACATTCTTGAAATTGGCAATAAAAAACTTGAGGTTGTGATGGGAAATGGTGACTGGTTTGATTTTGACATTAAATTAAATAACACCAAAATAACATTTAACTTAAAATCTAACAGAAAATCTGATCAGGTTTATAATAAAACTGAGAGTTCTTTCGGAATAGACTTTTGGCTCGCACTGGAAAATCAGAATTTAAATAATAACCCTGAAAAATTTTATGAATTAGCCCTATCTGACTGGGATGACAATAAAAAAAAATTAGATCATTATGCAGATGCAGAAAACAATGGTCTTTCAGAAGATTATAAGGCATATAGAAAACAGCTGATGGCAGTTCAGTACCTTAATGAAATCAATAATTACAGAAGAATGACCTCATGGTCTGATCCTAAATTTGCTCCTCCAAAACTATTTCTGAATGAACTCAATGAAAATATTTTGAAACCCACTCCGCTTTTAAGTAAAAATGATGATTATCTGCAATATAAACTGGATCAGATGCTTACAGATGATGATCAACGTTCTAATACGGACAGTATTTTATTTGCTAAAATCAATTTGCTTCCTCAAGGAAAAACTAAAGATCAACTATTATCAAAGCATCTATTAAAAAGTATTGAAATACAAACAGACAGTGCATTCAGAAACAAGCTTTTTGCAGCTGAGATTAGCAAAGTAAACGGTACTGATTATAAAAAAATGCTCTATTCAAAGCTTGAACAGATCAATATTTCACAGAAAGGATCACCTTTCCCAGAGCTGAAACTTCTGCAGGATAATGGAAGTTCTCAAAATCTTTCAAAATACAAAGGAAAATATATTGTAATAGATTTTTGGGCAAGTTGGTGTGGTCCATGCAAGCAAATTCGTCCTGTATTTGAAACAAGAAGTTATCAATATAGAAATGATAAAAATATCCAGTTTATTTCAATCAGCTTAGATCAGGAAAAATCAAAATGGCTGAATTATCTCAAGACAAAACCATCCAATATTCCACAATACTGGCTTGAAAATGCAGAGCAGTTTATGAATAAGTACAAAATACAATCTATTCCAAGATTTATCATTATAGATCCTGAAGGTAAAATTTTTAACTTTAATAGTCCATTTCCTGATGAAGATAATTTTGTAGAAGCCTTAGATAAGCTGAAGAAGTATTAACTTTGCACAAAATTAGAAACAAAAGAAAGTTATGAGAAAGACTCAGATTACGATAGATGTAGAGCTTGATGAAAATCACGTACCGGAAAATATTACATGGAACGCTCAGGATGGAGGTATTGACAAACAAGATACAAAAGCAACCATGATTTCTGTATGGGATGATAAGACAAGAGAAGCGTTAAGAATTGATCTTTGGACCAAAGAAATGCCTGTAGACCAGATGAAGATGTTTATCCACCAGATTTTAATATCTTTAGGAAGTACATACCAGAGAGCGACAGGTGAAGAGGATGTAGCGCAGTGGATGGAAGAAATTGCAGAAGAATTTGCGGTAAAATCTGCCATTAAGTAAAAAAATACAATTGCAATAAGCTGAAGGCAGTAAGCGGTAAGCTTTTTGTACTCAGCTAGAGCAACTTTTAATAAAAAACAATGAACATTAAACTCATATGCTTAATGTTCCAGCTTAAAGCAAAAAATTATGAATTTTAATACAAAAGTAATTCACGGAGGGCAGCACCACGAGTCTGCAACAGGTTCTGTAAATGTACCTGTATTTTTAACCTCTACATTTGCACAGAAAAGCCCGGGAGTACATTCCGGATATGAATATTCAAGAGCCGCTAACCCTACAAGACAGGCATTAGAGGATTCTTTGGCAAGTATTGAAAACGGAGCGAGAGGTTTAGCTTTCGGTTCTGGTCTTGCTGCCATCGACTGTGTTTTAAAATTATTAAACCCAGGTGATGAAGTAATTGCTGTAGATGATCTTTACGGAGGTACTTACAGAATGTTTACAAGACTTTTCGAAAAATATCAACTGAAGTTTACTTTCGTGAATTTTGATGATGCTTCTAAAATTGCTGATGTTATTACGGATAAAACAAAACTGATCTGGGTAGAAACTCCAACTAACCCATTGATGAAGTTAGTTGATATCAAAGCTGTTGTAGACATTGCTAAAGGGAAAGATATTCTAGTGGCGGTAGACAATACTTTTGCAACACCTTATATCCAGAGACCCATTGATTTGGGAGCTGATATTGTAATGCACTCTGCTACAAAATATTTAGGAGGACACTCTGATGTGATTGCCGGAGCGCTTATTGCTAAAGATGCTGAGTTAGGAGATAAGCTTCACTTCATTCAGTTTGCGAGTGGTGGTATTTTAGGACCACACGATTCTTACCTGGTATTGAGAGGAATCAAAACATTGGCATTAAGAATGCAGAGACACTCTGATAACGGTCTTGCAGTAGCAAAATATTTGGAAACTCACCCGGCGGTAGATAAAGTAATTTATCCAGGATTGGAATCTCACCCTCAATATGCACTGGCAAAATCTCAGATGAAGGAATCGGGAGGAATGGTTTCATTCACCTTTAAATCCGGAAAGAAAGAAGATGCTATCAAATTCTTAGAAAAAGTAAGAGTTTTCACGCTCGCAGAATCTTTAGGAGGAGTAGAATCTTTGGCTAACCACCCTGCTTTGATGACACACGCTTCAATTCCTGCAGAAAAACGTGCTGAATTGGGAATCACTGACGATCTTGTTCGTTTAAGTGTAGGTATTGAGGATGCTGAAGATCTTATTGCAGATTTAGAGAAAGCTTTTTCTTAATTTTAATAAGCATAAAATGAGAAGGATTATCTAATCTTTCTCATTTTATTATAACACCACTAATACTATGAAAAATACAAGAAAAGCAGTTCTTTCCGACTTACCACAATTGGCGGAATTGTTTGATCAGTACAGGATATTTTACCATAAAGCATCAGATATTCCTGCAGCAACAAATTTTCTTTCTGAAAGGATTGAAAATCAAGATTCTGAAATTTTTGTTGCGGAAGAAAATGGAAAACTGACAGGCTTCGTACAATTATACCCCATATTTTCATCAACAAGAATGCAGCGCTACTGGCTGCTAAATGATCTGTATGTTAATGACAACCATAGAGGAAAAGGCTTTTCTAAAGAATTAATTGAAGAATCCAAAGAACACTGCCGTTTCTCAAAAGCATGTGGTATCCTCTTAGAAACAGGAAAAAGCAATGACATCGGAAATCAACTCTATCCTGCCTGTGGCTTTGAGCTGTATGACTCCGTGAATTTCTACGAGTGGACTAATCATGAGCAATGAGCAATGGGTACTGAGTAATTAATACATTACACTCACTATCTCAAATCCCGAATCCCGAATCCCGAAACCCAAACAAAAAATAATATGACCGATTTTCAAAAATACATTCAAAGATATTTAGATCAGATTCCATCAGGAAACTGGATCAACGAGCTGCAGATATCAGCAGACAAAACCATCGGAATTTATTCCAATCTTACTGAAGAACAATCAAATTTTGCTTATGCCGAAGGAAAATGGACTTTGAAAGGTCTTCTACTCCACTTATCTGATACCGAAAGAGTTTTCCAATACAGAATATTGGCTTTCGCCAGAGGAGAGAAAAACAACCTTCCCGGATTTGATGAAAACGGATATGCAGACCAATCTTTTGCAAACGAAAGAACACTTGAATCCCTTTTGGAAGAATACAAACTGGTAAGGAAGTCTTCCCAGATTCTATTAGAAACACTTCAACCTTCTGCTCTACAAAACACAGGGACAGCCAATGGCCATGAAATATCTGTAGAAACTATCGGAAAACTAATTGTAGGCCACAATTACCACCATCTGAATATTATTGAGGAAAGGTATTTATCGAAATTGGGATGGATGTAATAGAAAGAAATTAAAAAATACTTTTGAATTAGGTTTGGCTAAAGCTCATTTCTATTGAATAGAATAATATCCCTAAAATTCATCACATTATCTTTAATAACGCTATAAGAATCAATAGGAACGGGCTTTAGCCCGTTTTGATATTATATACCATTCCTTTGGCTTTAGCCGAAACCTAAAAAATATTATTTTTGATAAAACAACACAAATGGCTTTTATCAAAATCTACATTCACCTTGTCTTCTCTACAAAAAACAGAGATTCTTTTCTCAATACATTCGACATACGTCTCAAAGTCTGGAAACATATTAAAGAATATGCTACAGAAAAAGGTATATTCTTAGATATGATTAATGGATATTCTGACCATTGTCATTGTCTTATTTCTCTTGGATCTGATCAGAATATAGAAAAAATTGTACAATTATTAAAAGGTGAATCTTCACATTGGATCAATAAAAATAAACTTACTTTAGGAAAATTCTCATGGCAAGATGAATATTTTGCTGTATCAGTTTCTGAGTCTATGATAGAAAGCGTAAGAAATTATATTAAAAATCAGGAAAAGCATCATCAGAAAAAAAGCTTTGGAGAGGAATATAAGGAATTTATTGAAAGATATAATTTAAAAAACTAAGTAGGTTTTGGCTAAAGCCGGAGGATTTATTTCTTTTATTTAAATGGGCTTTAGCCCATTTCTATTGAATTGGATCTCTAAAATTCATCGTATTATTTTTTTAATTAAATCAATAATCCTATTTAACTCTAAACATACTACAATCATTAATAGGAATGGGCTTTAGCCCGTTTTCAAATTATATAAATTCCATTGGCTTTAGCCAAAACCGATCAACAAGATCATATTTAAACCCCATTTTTTTGTCCAAAATTTACAGATTTTTTACCTTTATCCACTCTTTGAACTCACATACAATTATGGAACATATTATCGAAATATTAAAATCCGGCGGAACAATTCTTTATCCTACCGATACTATCTGGGGAATTGGTTGTGATGCCACCAATATAGAAGCGGTCAATAAAATTTTTGACATTAAAAAGCGCGAAAAAAATAAATCCATGATCATTCTTGTGGAATCTGAGAAAAGGCTTCAGGATCTTGTGGATGTTCCTGAAATGGCGTGGGAAATTATTGATCTTAGCGAAAAACCGGTAACAATTGTTTATGAAAACCCAAGAGGTTTGCCTAAAGAACTTCTTGCAGAAGACGGAAGCATCGGAATTCGTCTTGTAAAAAATGATTTCTGTAAAAAACTGATAACAAAGCTGAACAGACCTCTGGTATCTACCTCTGCCAACTTCAGTGGTGAAAAAAGTCCGTTAAAATTCTCTGATATTTCTGAGGAGATGATCAGCCTTGTAGATTATGCAGTGGAAGAAGACAGAGAAAAAGTTTCAAAATACTCAGGTTCTTCGGTGATCAAAATATGGAATGACAACAGAATAAAAGTTCTTAGAGAATAAGAATTCTGAACTTTTATGTTTACTTTTTAGAGTCTTGTCAGTTCATATCGGCAGGATTTCTTTTTTTTAATTCTATCTTTGCAAACTCAACTCATAAACTATTTGCTATGAATCATCACGAATTTGCTCAAATGTGGATCAATGCGTGGAATTCTCATGATCTAGAGGATATACTTTCTCATTATTCGGATGATATTGAGATCACCACTCCTATGATCGCTCTGGCTACTGAAGGTAAAGAAAGTTCTTTAAAAGGAAAAGAATCTGTCCGTGAATACTGGAAAAAGGCATTGGATAAGTTTCCGGACCTTCATTTTGATCTGAAACATTCCACAGCGGGAGTAGATTCTGTAGCATTATTTTATAAGTCGATTATGGATAAACATGCTGTTGAAGTTATGTTTTTTAATGAAGAGGGAAAAATTAGTAGAATGTATGCTCATTATGACTAATGGATAACATACGTAGAAATTGTCACTATTATTAACGATGAAAATTAATCTTAATCAAAATAAGAATTTAAAACTATTTAAAATCATTTCTGAAGCAGCAGAAAGGAATAACCAGTCTGTATACATAGTGGGCGGTTATGTACGAGACCTTCTGATGAACAGAAAAGCTTCTACAGATATAGACTTTGTAACGGAACAAAGCGGTATTGAGCTTGCTCAGAATGTAGCTCAGGATATAGATCCTAAATTAAAGGTTTCTGTATTCAAAACGTATGGAACCGCGATGATCAAGTACAAAGAACTTGAACTTGAATTTGTGGGAGCAAGAAAGGAAAGCTATACAGAAAACAGCCGAAAGCCGGAAGTGGAGGGCGGAAGCCTGGAAGATGACCAGAAAAGAAGAGATTTTACCATCAATGCGATGGCTATTTCTTTAAATAAAGAAAACTTCGGAGAACTGATTGATCCGTTCAATGGAATCGAAGATCTTGAAAAAGGAATTTTAAGAACACCGTTAGAACCTGCTCAAACTTATTCTGATGACCCATTAAGAATGATGAGGGCAGTACGTTTTGCTTCAACTTTAAATTTTAAAATTGAGGAAAACTCTTTGAAAGCGATCCAGCAGGAAGCAGAAAGAATCAAGATCGTTTCTATGGAAAGAATCATGGTAGAGTTCAACAAAATAATGTTGTCTGAAAAACCGTCTATCGGATTAAGACTAATGGAACAAACCGGTCTTATGAAGCTGATTATTCCAGAGCTGATCGAACTGAAAGGAGTGGAAGAAGTGGAAGGACAAACTCACAAAGATAATTTTTATCATACGCTGGAAGTAGTGGATAATATTTCGGTGAATACCGATAATCTTTGGCTTCGCTGGTCTGCCCTTCTTCATGACATTGGAAAAGCTCCAACAAAAAAGTTTGTAGAAGGAACAGGATGGACATTTCACGGACATGAATTTTTGGGCTCAAAAATGGTAAAAACACTTTTTCAAAGATTAAAACTGCCTTTGGGAAGTGACATGAAATATGTTCAGAAGATGGTGAAACTTTCGTCAAGACCTATCGCGCTGATCACGGATGATGCTTCAGATTCTGCATTGAGAAGACTTTTATTTGATGCCGGAGAAAATCTTGAAGATCTTTTCACGCTTTGCAAGGCAGACATTACCACTAAAAACTCTAAAAAGCAAGAAAAATTCAAAAGAAACTTTGAATATGTAGCCGTAAAGATCAAAGAAGTAGAGGAAAAAGATCAGGTAAGAAACTTTCAACCTCCTATTACCGGTGAAGAGATTATGGAAATGTTTCACCTTAAGCCAGGCCGTGAAATCGGAATTCTAAAAGAGAAGGTGAAAGAGGCTATTCTTGAGGGTGAAATTCCTAATGAAAAAGAAGAAGCAACAAAATTTGTGATTGCTGAGGCTGAAAAACTGGGGTTAACCCTATAATTCAACTGATATAAAATATAAAACCTGCGGGATGTTCCATCCCGCAGGTTTTTTTGTTTCCCTAGGAAAACAAAGCCGGCCGGTTTCTTCGAAACCGGCCGGAAAAAAACACAAATGATGAAAAAATAAAAAATTATTTCTTTATATGTTATCACACATTATGGATTCAGGTATGTTCCACTAGCACCGATACCTCCTGTTTTAAAAGAACTGATCTGAGCACCTGTAACTGCTGAATATACTACCATTTCACTATCCTGTGTGAACTGCTTAACGTCTGATGCAAAAATCCTTCCATCAATAACATTAAATCCATACAGTGTAAAGTAAGGACCGCCATCTGCAGCTGTTAATAATGGAGTTGCAGGAATTGCAGGTATAGCCAAACTCGTTGTATATACTTTATTGGCAGAACTGAAGTAGATTTTATCGTTATCAATCTGAAGGTTCGTAGCATTAGGAATTCCTGTCAAAGTAATTACCGGTGTAAGCGCTCCGGTACTTGAAATTTTATAGATATAAGAATCTGTAGCTGTTGAAGAAATTGTATAAACATTAGATTTGTATGATACTGTATTTCCAATCTGACCATTTGGAACGGTAATTTCAGTTTTAGCATCGTTAGAAGTATTGATATAAGTAATCTTATTTCCGTACCCTGATGAAGCATTCTGTACAAAAACATTTCCTCCTGCCTCTACTGTTTTATCAGAAACTTCAGTCATATTGATTTTACTTACAAATGAATAGTCAGAAGCCTTATATTTCGTTATACTTTGAGTATGTGCAGTAAAGTTGGTATTAGCAACATAGATGAAGTTGTTAGCAAAAGTAATTCCTCTTGGGTTATCAAGCTGATCTGTAATTACTCCTAACTTTTTGAATGTATAACGGTCTACTACTACAATTTTATTAGAGTTATTCAAAACAAGATAAGCTTTGTTTTCGTTAAGACCAATCGTCTGAAGAACATCACCAAGAATCTCTTTGTTGTTGTTATAACCATATACATCGTCTTGCTTCAGGCTTAAATTTCTTGTCACAAATGTTACCTTAGCTCCCTGACTGTTATAGTTTCCTTCATTAGAGATAAAATATCCGTTCTGATAAGTGATTGGAGAAACTTCAATCTCGTCAGAACTACTTGAACATGAAGAAATGTTAAACAATAACACTACTGCAAATAATACAGTTAAAAGTTTAGTTATTTTCATATTTACTCAATTTTAATTTTTAAAAATTTATTGCTGCATACACACTATAATTTCTTTTGGGTAAAGGATAGAAAGAAACCGTTTTGTAGTATGTATTGGTTAGATTATTCACTTTGAACCCTAAGGTATATTTTTTGGCTAAAGTTGCAGAGATTCCCATATTTAAAAGAAAATAAGGATCTATGGCATCTGACCTTTTTTCGTCACTTGTAGTATACGTAACGCCATTCAGCTGCCCCTGTGCGAAAAGTTTAAAGAAACCATATTCGTAATCTATATTGGCATTTCCTCTGTGCATAGGAACGTAAGGTCTCTGCATTTTCGTTTCTTTATCAATAGACTTTGCATAATAGTATCCTGCATTGGCCCGGATTTTATGATTACCCCATTGTTTGCTAAAGGACAACTGGGATTCTAATCCATAGGATTCAACTTTATTGACATTGAATGCCTGCCAGTATCCTTTAGCCGTTGGAAGCCATGCAATAAGATCTGTGATGTTCATATAGTATGGAGACAAAGTAAGTCTGAAATCTCCTGCTTTAAACACATTCGTCATATCGAACTGGGTAGAGGTTTCCGGTCTCAGGTCTTTATTTCCTCCCGGTTCATAGTAAATATCATTAAAGGATGGAAATCTGAAGTTTTTTGATACATTAAGGCTTACATCATACCATTTTGCTGCACTCCATTTTCCGGAGAACGAATACATCAACGGTGACTTCACATCTTCCACGAAATCTTTCTTGAATCCACCCTCAAAACGCAGATCTTTTGTTGCAAAATATCTTAACAATCCTGAAACAGAACCAATATTTCTACTGACGCTGGATATTCCGTTTTGATATCCTTCTCCTTTATTAACCTGAAACTCTCCTATGATATTAAAATTCCACTTTGAATTCAGGAAATAATTAAAGTCATTTTTAAAGATATAATTTTTCCCGGTTCCACTACTTGATTTAGGCTGATTTAACGAACCCAAAAATTGAAAATTCTCTTCCGTATAAGCTGCTTTAAGGGAATTACTGAACTTTGTTTTGTTCCAGTCCCAGGAAAGAAGGCTTCTTACACTTTGAGTTTTATATTTCGTTTTTGTTCCCGTTTCTTCATATACAGGAAAGCGTTGTGAAGAATCAAAAAACTGGCTCTGCCACGAAATTTTATGATCGTTTGTGATTTTATAGGATGTTCCTACATTGAACGTTGTATTGTAATAACTTCCGTTTCTGTTGATATAGTTCAGGTCACTTACCTTATAATCATTTTCACTTACAGAATAATTTCCAGAAGCCTTAAAACTGAACTTATCATTGCTGTAAGAACCTTTTATAAAGTTATTATAGGTATTAAAAGAAGCCACTTCAGAAAATAAAGAACCATGGAAGCCTTTATTAAAATCCAGGGTATTATTCAGGTGAATACTTCCCCCGATGGCACCACTTCCATATACTACACTTCCACCACCAGCTTTTATACCAATCTGATCATAGCCGAACAAAGCAATATTATTAATATCTCCCTGTCCCAGAAAATTAGAATTAATATTAATTCCATTCCACACAAAAGCAGTCTGCTGAGCGGTAGTTCCCCTGAAAGAAGGTGAAGAAACGGCACCACGGCCATTTTCTTTGATAAAAACCTGTGACTGAAATCTCAGAAGTTCAGAAAGATTACTGGAGTTTTTCTCAGCATCTTCTGCCGAAATTATTTTTACGGGATGAAAAAGTTTCACCCTATTCATCTGATTGTCGAAGACATAAACAGTATCGATGGCTTTCTCTTGTGCAAAAAGAAAACAGCCATAAGATGAAAAAAGCAGTACTAAAGATCTTTTTATATCCATACTTTTTTACTTTTCCTCCGAAAGCAATATGTTTTTTAATTATAATTCCGGCAGGTCTCCTGACTTTCGCATTCTGCACCTTCCCGTTATTAAACAGTGGTTTTTTGCAGAAACTTGAGTTGCGATTTACAGTTGCGGGGACAGTCCGGGAGTTACACCCGATTCCCTTTTCATTCCAAAATACTGGAAACCAAAATTTTTGCAAAGATAGTTTTTTATATGTATTCACCAAAAACCAGACTTTTCTATACACAACATGCTATCCTTTTGCTATATACACAAAAAAGAACGGCCGCTTTCAATATTGAAAACAGCCATTCATCCCACTACTTTACTATTTATATATGTTATTTTTTAATGAATTTATAAGTCTCTTGTTTTCCTCCCTTCATAGAGTATTGCAAAATATAATCTCCTTTTGACAGGGATGAAACATCAATCTGCCCTTCTACCGAATCAAATGATTTTACCTTTTGTCCCACCATATTATAAATTTCGGCTTTCTCTATTTTTCCTGTTCCTTTAAAACATAGAATATCAGTCACAGGATTAGGATAGACACCCATATTATTTTTCTCTTTCACTGCATCATTCACCGATAAAAATTGAGAAGTATCCAGATAAAAAGCGATCATCTGCCCTGAAGCATTCGTCCCTGATCCGGCAATTTTCTTTCCGTCCTGTGAAATGGCCAAAGGAAGCCCCATGGTTACTCCATTCGTTGCAATTCCCAAAGAGGCTGCATAATCATTCAGATTGATCCTTCCGGTAGCAGAAGTCCAGATAAAACCTTCCCCTGACATAGGAGGTGCTCCAAATGCTCTATAATATCCAATTACTTTTTTCCCATCAGCAGAAATCCCGGTGGCACCTCCTTTGAAGCTGAAAGAAGCATTAGGATGCGTTATATAAGTAAGTCCGCTCACAGCATTCCAGACATAGGGATTAGGATTTGCTGAGCCTATGATTGTATTTCCATCTGCAGAAATTCCTCCTGCTTCCCCTACATTATTTCCATTATTATCAGTAATAAAAGTTTCTACTCCATCCTGCCATTTAGCCCCACTTCTTGTTCCGGTTGGCTCATCCTGCCAACCTACAATTACTGTTCCTGCCGCATTGATTGCGTTTGCTCTGGAGCTGCGTCCTGCAACGATACTTCCCAGATCTACCATTCCGTTTACTTCATCCCATTTCACAGCATGTGCGTTTGCAGCAGTAAGAAAACCTAAACCTACAATCGTGCTTCCATTGGTAGTCATCCCCCAGGTTGAACTTACGCTACCGTCCCATCCTGTAGGAACAAGCCCGCCTCTGTTTACCCAGGTCGAAGTAGCTACATCATAGGTTGATATTTCATTAAATCCCGTTGCTGCATTTGTTATAGAGGACGAAATTTTGGTTCCGTCATTCGAAACAACAGTTCTACCCGCTGCCGGATAACCGTTTGATATAGAACCTATCTGTACAAGTCCTCCTGCTGCATTCCATTTATATATTCCTCCTGCGCTTGTATGCATGCTTACCACTCCATTGTCAGAGACTGCCCCTACATTATAATTTCCCAAACCTATTACAGTAAGCTGAGCTTCTGCAAAACCAAATTTCAGAAAAAGACAAGCTGTCAACATTTTCATTGATACTTTGTAAAAATTTTTCATATTTTATTATATTTAGCGTTTCGAATTGGTAAAAACAATATTAATACAATATTCACCTTACCAAAAGAAATTGGCTTTCATAATTCGTGAATTTTAAAAGAACTTATTTTTTATAAAACTGATAAACAAACAGATACAAAACAATATTTTGAATATGGATTTTACCAGAACTATTCAAAAAAACACAAAAAGCAAATTAACAAGACAAAAATTATTTCAAACTTTACTGTTTATTTTTATTTTCTGCTCCCTTACCACCAAAGGACAGTCCGGTCCGGACTTCAATATGTTAGCAGATAAAGCATTTCTGAAATTATATCAGAATCCTGACGAATGCATAAGTTATACCCAGGGAATTCTTGTGAGTGATCAAAACGCGGAACACAAAATTGTACTTCAAAATATTATTTCACAAGCTTTTGCCATGAAGGGGGAATATGTACAATCTGTCAATATTTTCGCTCAAAAAGAAGAGCCTGATCAGAAAAACGATCTTTCTTATTGTATGCAGGTCTTCAGTGATTATAACCTTGCCGATCAGTATCAGAATCTGGGTTTGTACAATCAATCGAAAAGAATTATTTCTCATCTTTTGTCTGATCAGAAGCTTCTTAAAAGCAATAGTCCGGCATTAAGAATTACCACTTCAAAATTATATCAACTTCAGGCATTGAACTCGGGAATCAACAGAAACTATCCTGAAGCCTTAAAAATTCTAGATCAGAGTAATCAATACCTTGGCGATTATAATGAAGAGAATAGAATTTTAACAATTGAAAACAGAATTTTCAGATCTTCCTATCTGCTGAAACTAAATAAACTACCTGAATATAAAACCCTTATAGACAGTATTATTACAGATCTTGAACATCAGAAAAACCAACCTTTTCTTTTAGCTCTGGCCTATGAAAACCTCTCCCAATATTATTTTCTGAGACAAGATTATGCAACAGCTATTGAAAAACTGGAAGCAGGTCTTCAATTGATTGAAAATCTTCCTTTTAATAATTTAAAAATTAAAATCTACGAATCACTTTCCCGTAATTACTACGCACTACATAATGATGCAAAATACCATCAGTACAATAAACTTTACAATGATGTAAAAACAAAAACAGATTCCAGCTCAAAAGAAGGAATACGATACCTTGTGAAGCTTGTGGAAACCAATCAAAATAAAAATATTGAATTTCAGAAACATCTTCTTATAAGATCTTTCTGGTTTCTAATCCTGATTTTATCTTTGATCATCCTGGTTTTGCTTACTTATTTTTTACTCATAAAAAGTAAAAATAAAGACTTAAAAAAACAGTTTGATTTCTTTGAAAAACAGATCAGTCGAAAATCTCAACCCATCATTTTACACAAAACAACTCCAGCGACAAAAGATCCTGGCACAACAAAAATATCCAGGGAAAAAGAAGATGAAATTCTCCAAAAGCTGGAAGAATTTGAAAAATCCGACCGGTTTCTCAATAAAAACATGTCTCTGTCTCTGCTTTCCTCTCAAATGGAAATCAATACAAAATACCTTTCAGAAATTATTAATAATAAGGAAAAAAACTTCAACGGATATATTAACAAGCTTAGAATCAATCATATTGTACAGTTATTAAGAACTGATTCTACTTTTCTTAATTATAAAGTAAGTTATCTGGCAGAATATTCAGGATTCTCATCACACAGTGCATTCACTACTGTTTTCAAATCCGTTACCGGAATGTCTCCCAATGCCTATATTCAGGAAATCAGTAAAACAAAAGCCTTATGAAATTAATTTTTAAAATAATAGTGTTGCTGGTTGCCTTTTGTAATGGTATGAAGGCACAAAAGACACCTGATAGTATCTTACTAAGAAAGGCCAAACTTGAAATTTACGACAACCCCGATAATACCATCAAAATCGGAGAACAATTATTAAAAAAATCTCATGATATCAAAACTTCAATTAATCTTTATATGCTGCTTTCAACAGCCAATATTGCTAAAAGAAATTTTGAAGAGTCTTTACAATATATTTTAAAAGCAAAAGAACTGTCTCAGAAAACCAATGATGCCAGAAGCCAGGCAGGTGTTCTCATTTCAGTGGCGATCCAATATCAGCAAATGGAACTTTTCAACAAATGCTTAGAAACACTGAATGAGGCAGAACAGTATATTGCAAAAATTCCTGAAAAAAATCCGGAGAAATATATCGAAACGGCTGCAAGCTACGCAATAAGAGGAATGGTATATAAAAGTCAGTCTAATTCAGAAATTGCTCTGGAAAAATTCCTGATTTCTATACGAAATTATGAAAAGGTTCCCATAAAGAAAACCACTTACTCCAATATGAGTGTGGTATACTACAATATTGGGTACTGTTATCTGAACCTTAATGAGATTGACAAAGCACAAGAGTCATTTTTACAGTCTGTCAGCTATGCCCGGAAGAATTATGGTAAAAGTTTGGAAGCATTCGCTTTGAAAGGAATTGCTGAAATACACAAACAGAGACATGAAAATCAAACAGCGATAAGTCTTTTACTAAAAGCTGAGGATCTTTCTAAAAATACCGGAGATATTATCCTGAACGAAGGACTTTATAAAGAATTGGCTGAGAATTATCTTGCTATGGGACAACAGAATCTCTATCAGCAGTTTAACAAAAAACACATGGAAATGAGATTTAAAAGAAAGCAGAATGAACTGAAATCTATTAATCAGGTGATCGACAACCACAACAAGGAAACAGCTTTGAAAAGTGAGAAACTGAAATCTCATTATCGTTATATTAAAATGGCTTCAGTTCTTCTGGGATGCATTTTGATCGTTTTGCTTCTATATTCTATTATAAAAATCAGAAAACAGAATAAGAAGTTTCATAAACAGATACAGCAAATGATAAGAACATCGTAAGCTATGAAAGCAAAAAACATCCCAAATTGGGATGTTTTTTTATGATATGAAATTTTCAATTTATTTACCAATAACTTCGGTAATCGGATTTCCTACATTTCCACTTGGAAACTGGATTTTCAATAAGGAAGATACCGTAGGAGCAATATCTGTCATGTGATATTCTTTGTTGCTTTCTCCCTGCTTCACTCCCCAACCCATAAAGATTAATGGAATGTGAGAATCGTAAGAATTCCATACACTGTGTGTAGTTCCTGTTTTAGAATATGGTGGAAGCATAGAATCATGAGAAATTAACTGGATATCCCCACTTCTCTGTCTGCTGATCCCGTTAATAATTCTTTGTTTAATTGGCTCCGGAATGCTTGACTCCTGAACTTTGTCCACAGAAACAGCATATAAAACGGTAGGATCCTTCTCAATTTCTTTTACAGCAAAGTTTCTAACATCATCCAATTCAAGCTTGTTGTCTGCCAATACTTTTCTGTCGAAATAAACCTGATAGTTATCAATGGCGTTGACCAGTTTATCGGCTCCGAATTTCTCTTTCAGTTTCTGGTTCAGATTCTTTTCCGCATCTTCTCCAAAGAAACCTGTCGGGATTTTATGTTCTTTAAGGAATCCTACAGAATGTGCTCCACCATGGTCAGCAGAAAGGAAAACGGTGTACTCTCCTTTTCCTACCTTTGAATCAAGATATTTGAAGAATTCTGCCAAATCCTGATCTAGTCTGATATAAACATCTTCTACTTCAATAGAATTCGGTCCGAATTTATGTCCTGCATAATCTGTAGATGCGAGGTTGATGGCTAAAAAGTCTGTGATATTATCTCCACCTAGTTTTTCACCTTCTACAGAAGCTTCAGCCAATTTTAAAGTCAGAGTATTTCCGAAAGGTGTATAACGGATATTGTCTTTTTTAGTCTGGTAGTCTTTTGCTAGATTACTGTAAGGGAAAGTAGGTGTTTTTGCACTTCCCAACAAACCTTCCCAAGGAGAATTGTCCGGTGCGCTTTCTGTATATTCGTTGATTGGAAGTAAAGTATTCCAGCCATTCGCTACTAATTTCTCAGGAAGATTCTGAGAGTTGAATGATTTTACCCACTGTGGAAGATCATTCATATACCATGTACTGGTAATGAAATTTCCTGTACTGTCATCAAACCAGAAAGCTCCGTTTGGAGTATGGCCTGCAGGAAGAATGGAAGCACGGTCTTTCAAAGAGACACCGACCACTTTTCCCTGGAAATTTGTTGCCAGTCTCAATTCGTCAGTTACTGTGGTAGACCAAAGGTTTTTCGGAGAGTGGCTTCCTGTTTTTGTATTGGTAGTTCCTACCGGCTGAACGCTCTCATCCGCGGTACAATAAACTCCTTTACCTGTTTCTTTATCCGTCCAGTCGTTTCCGGCAATACCATGAATAGCCGGTACAGATCCTGTATAGATACATGTATGCCCCAAAGCCGTAATGGTAGGAACATAAGGAATATGTACATTATTCAAAGAATATCCTGTATTCAAAAGTCTTTTAAAACCATCATTCCCATACTTACCGTAGAAACGGTACAAATAGTCCCAACGCATCTGGTCTACTACCAGACCAACAACTAATTTGGGTCTTTCCAGTTGAGTATTTCTGTTCTTCTGTGCATTGATTGTAACTACGGACAATAAAGTAGCTGCCGCAATTGAAATGTTCCTAAGCATCCAAGTAAATTTTTATTGACAACAAATTTAAGGGTTTTGAAAGTTTTGGAGTGTGAAATTTTATTTAAATTTGAACTAATCATTGATTTAATGTTTTGGAAAGAACTACTCATGTAATAACTGCTAAATCGATACAAGAGCTTCCTTGTATTGATTACCTCAGAAATATTCCTCGACAAAAAATAATCAGAATAGTTTTTGATCATCCTATCAATCATATCAGAGACGATTATGGTGAACAATTAACGAAAAATCTTCCTCATTTTCAAATAGATATTCATTCGATAGAGCCTAAAATTGAAGTAAAGAAACTCATTACAAAAGAGGAGATAATTGCCAACCAATTATTTTTTGTACAGTGTGCAAAAGACTACAGAAAACTTGGAGAAAAACTGGTCTGTTTATTTTTTGAAAAGAAGAAAGTAAAACTAAACAAAGATTTCCTTTTTCTTGCTTTTAATTATTTCAAAGGTCGAAGTAGAAGAACTCAGAGTGGAAAAATAGGTAAATGGAGATATTTCCTTCATGGTTTTCATTGTCACTTTCAAAATGTAACTACAAAACAGCAGATTGAAGTTCCTTTTATGTTTGGGATGGAATTTGGGGATCTTGATCCTTATTTTTTTTCTCGTTATATTAAGTCTACGCCTGACTATCATCCTCTTCCCGTTAATATTTATGAAGATTTTGCGGATGGAGAGAGAATATTAGATGTGATGCTCCAATTGGGACTATTGGAACAAATTAATTCAAACCTTGAAAATCATTCCGGGCTTGTAATCAAAGATAGAAATAAGGTTGACATTAAAATATATAATCCTGATAAAGATTATGAAAAAATTGAATTCAAATCCAGATTATCAAAATTTATACAGTTTTTTAATTTCTAAATTATTTAATAATCAATGATAGTAGGCGTATACTGGTATTTCAAATTCCCAGACCATTTATATGACTTTCAGTTTTTCAAATTCTTTCCTGGACTTGGAGGACATGCCGATAATCCTGCTGAACTGGCAGCAAGAATCCAGGTTAAAAATACAGATGATTTTATTCCTAAACTGGAAGCACTAAAATCAGATTTCAAGAAAACATATTTACACCTGAATATCGATGGAAATCAAATCATCATCAATATTGGAGACCATATGCTTTTTGATTTTCATTTTCAGTTTGCTGAAGAGGTTGAAGAATTATTGATCCGTGAAAATGCAGTATTATTGGATGCAAGTCTTCCTTTTACCATTCAATCCAGCAAAAACTATCCTCCGGAAAGAGAGGAATTCAAAAATATAGAGCACCGTTTCATTCAGATGGTGGGTTCTGACTTCAAAAAAAGTAATGCAGAACATTATGCTGCCAGAATTGATTGTAATCTGCCTTTGCAGTATAAAAAAGAATTGATTGATGACTTGATCCGGATTTCCAGAGAAGAAAACCTTCATGTATTTTATTATAATGATTTTGATTTTAAAGATCATTGTAACCTGATGCTCTTTTTCACCAATGGCAGACAGAAAAAAGAAACCATTCAAAAGGTTGACATCAATTCATTTGGACGTAAAGTGCGGCAGCTTAGCCAGAAATACCCTCTTCATTTCGGTCATTTTGGAAGTTTTAAAGAGTATCCTTTACATGGGCCTCATATAAAACTGATGATAGATGAAGAATATATTATCAACAAGAAATAAAAACATTTAAATTCAATCATATGATCAAATTCAAGTATGTCATTCTGTATGTAGAAGATGTAGAAATGTCTATGAGCTTTTATAAAAACACCTTTGGCTTTGAAATAAAATTCATCACTCCCGAAAAAGATTATGGTGAGCTCCTGACCGGAGAAACAAGTCTCTCATTCGCTTCTGTGAGCCTGGCTCAGTCCAATATTAAAAAAGGATTTATAACGGCAAAAACTGAAGACCAACCTTTCGGAATGGAACTTGGGTTTACGACAGATAATGTAGAGGCTTTGGTAGAAAAAGCAATACAAAACGGCGCTGTTCTTTATGAAGATATTGCTTTAAAACCATGGGGACAAAAAACAGCTTATATTAAAGATCCCAACAATTATCTGATAGAAATCTGTACTGAAATTCACTAAAATAAAAATATGGAAGGGTGGAAATAAAAAAATTACAAAAACTAACCTCTAATCAAAGTCTGGATTGGGGACATAACGGGTACACAACGGATCTAAGATATGTGGTTTCCTCTATTGAGTTTGGAGGTTCTTTTGAGTTTATTTTAAAAGAGAAGTCTTTGCCTTACCACAAAATATGGGAAACGACTTCTGAAGATCTTGAAGAATTGAATACCATCATTGAACAGGGAAATTCTTTCGGTGCTTTTGTTAATGAAGAATTGGCAGGCTGGATTATCTGTGAACAAAGAACATGGAACAATAGTTTTTATATTGAAAATATCCTGGTCAACGAAAAATACAGACGACAGGGAATCGGAATTAAATTGATTAAAAGCGCCATTAAAGAAGCCAGAAAATTGAACTCCAGAGTGATTGAACTGGAAACACAGAATACCAATTATCCTGCAATACAATTTTATAGAAGAATGGGATTCAATATTACCGGACTGAATACAAGATTGTATGAAAATCCAGAGGAAATTGCGCTTTTCATGACTTTAGATATAGAGTAATTTTACCACATTCATTAAAACACTTGCTGGTGTGTTAATTTTTTTTTACATTAGTAATCAACAAATTAAAAATGATTACTATGAAAAATTTAAAAAAATTAAAGAGAAATCAGCTTGTGTTGATTAGTGGTGGAGACACTCCTTATGCATTGTGTGATATGGATGGCAATTGTCCACCAACTATAGGTTCATACTATTGCAGTGGTGGTACATGCTACAGAGTTTCTGAGGGTGGCGGCGGTGACCCTGGCTGTACTGAACCTATGCGCCTGTGCCAGGAATGGGAAACAGGATGCGGATGTGTTTATATGTAAAAAATATTTGTTATATAAAATTTTGTTGAGGGCGGTTTTTTCCGCTCTTTTTTGTAATCAGCCCTGACATTCGTTAATTTGCATCTTGTAATATTACATCAAAGAATATCATTATGAAAACATTGATCTGGAAAGGAATATTTTATCAATCTCTTGAATATTTTAATTTACAATCTGATGATAAAATCTATACTGTAGAATCAAAGATCATCGGCTGTCTTGAAGATAAAATATATAGTATACAGTATAAAATTCACATTGATAAAGCCTGGATCGTTCAGGACTTCCTGATCGAATCGGAGATCAATAAGGTAAAAAGGACACTTGCCGGAAAAAGAATTCAGGACCAATGGGAAATTAACAATGTTATAAATCCGGAATTCAATAATTTTAAATTCATAGATATTTCTCTGACCCCCTTTACCAACACTTTACCCGTCAACAATTTAAAGCTTTCAGAAAACAGTTCTCAAAAAATTGATATCATCTATATTGATGTATTAAACCATCATATCAGACCTGTACAGCAGCAATATACCCGGACATCTGTTAATAAATACCTGTATGAAAATTTAGAAAATGATTTTAAAGCAGAAATTTCGGTGGATGAAGGTGGATTAGTCACCAACTACCCTGAATTGTTTGAAAAGATTGCAGACTCTGAAAGATATAAATAATTGAAATATCGAGAGAGGCTGATAACGACAATGATCTTTACTCCATCATTTCATTAATTTCATTAATTTCGCAGAAACCTAATTACCATAATGGATACTAAAAAAAATGTGCTGGAAAAAATGTCCAGTCAGGAACTTGAAAAATACATTAACCCTAATAGTAAATTTGTTCCACAGGCAGTACAATATGCCTATGAAATATTGCAGTCAAGAGGAAGAAAATTTACTGATGAGGAATCAGCACTCATTGCTTCCAGAACGGCGGATCTTGGCAAAAAACAGGAAATAACAATACACCCCAACCACACTAAAGCTTCTAATATTATGTATTTGTGTGGGGCATTAGGCATTGCAGGATTTATCTGGGCTTATGATCCTTTCAATTCCGGATTATCTATTTTTGTCGGGATAGCGACTTTAGCTTTTATTTTTGGAATGGGCTACCTGATAGGCAAAGGGAATGAAGTGGCAAAATACGTTCTCATAGTGACTTTTATATTAGGTCTTTTTGGATTTTCTTCTATTCTGAAAAATCTGTTCATCAATCCTGTACTGGGAATCATTAGTATAGTACAGACCATTCTTCAAATCTGGGTCATTATCCTTCTGGTAAGAATTCCTAAGAACAGCGTATCATAATTTTCATTATGGAAAACCCTTCTCAAAATATAATTTTCTGACATATAACCAATACCTAAGGTAAGTTGACAGCAACAGTAGTCTGACGCTGACGCGAGCGTAGGGATTTTAAGGTTGTTAAACGCCTTACGTAAACTAGAAGCGATAACAGATTTATTTTTGTAATCAGGGGTTTCGGCGCGGCCTCCAGCCGCGCCGAAACCTTTCCACCATTCAAATGTTCATAAAAACAAATCCGGCTGTTTCTTTGAAACAGCCGGGGTTTATTATTTTAATTCGTGCTTAAAGCAGGTACTTATTAAAATTTAAGATCTCCATTCACTTCTCTTACTGCATTAGCAGCTTCAGCGAATTTCAATTGCTCTTCAGCAGTCAAAGTTACGTTTACAATTGATTCTACTCCGTTTGCTCCGATAATAGCAGGAACACCAAGACAGATATCGTTTTGTCCGTATTCTCCTTCAAGCATTAAAGAACAAGGGATCATTTTCTTCTGGTCACATGCAATCGCCTGAACCATTACAGAAACTGCTGCACCTGGAGCATACCAAGCTGAAGTTCCTAATAATTTCGTAAGCGTAGCTCCTCCTACTTTAGTTTCTTCGATGACATATTTCTGTTGTTCATCACTTAAGAATTCAGTTACAGGAACACCGTTTCTTGTCGCTTTGCTCAATAATGGAAGCATACCTGTATCACTGTGAGCAGCGATTACCATTCCGTCAACATCAGAAATTGGAGCTTCTAATGCTTCAGCTAATCTGTATTTGAATCTTGCAGAGTCTAAAGCACCACCCATTCCGATGATTTTGTGCTTAGGAAGACCTGAAGTTTTGTGAACAAGGTAAGCCATAGTATCCATTGGGTTAGAAACCACGATGATGATTACTTCCGGAGAATGTTTTACTAAGTTTTCAGTAACTTCTTTCACGATACCAGCATTGATACCGATCAATTCTTCTCTTGTCATTCCAGGTTTTCTTGGAATCCCTGAAGTGATTACTGCTACATGAGAACCTGCAGTTTTGCTATAATCTCCTGTTGTACCCGTAATTTTCGTATCAAATCCGTTAAGAGATGCGGTCTGCATCAAATCCATTGCTTTCCCTTCAGCAAACCCTTCTTTAATGTCTACCAAAACTACTTCTGAACAGAAGTTCTTCATTGCGATGTATTCTGCACAGCTTGCTCCTACAGCGCCTGCACCTACTACAGTTACTTTCATATTGTTACTTTTTAAAAATTATTTTTTGTTAGTTAAGTTTAAATTTGAAACTCCCCAAATTTAACAATTCCTGAAAAATTGAGCAATTTTTCAGGAATTTAATTAGAATTAAAATAAATTAGTTAACGTTCAGTAAAAACATATATAGTTTTTTCGCCCCGGAAAGCACTTCACTATAGTTTTCTTCCGCGATTTCTGTATCCAGAACTTCCTTGAAGTTTTTCCACATTGGCCCCGTATTTTCCTGATAGCATCCGAAAAAGTTGAAAGTTACCTCATCAAAACCCTCCGTTTTGGAAAGTTGCTTTGCAATTACATTTCCACCAAGCGTAGAACCTTCAATCACATACATCGCTCCAAGTGCTTCATGTTCGTTATTGAACTCTAGGGGATAAGAAACTTCCTGATTTTTCAGGGAAAGACTTTGCAGGTCTTTTTCAATAAGTGAAAGCTTCTTTCTCGCATCAAGCTGAAGGCTTTCTGCATACTTATCAGAAAGGCTTCTGAATATTTTATCTTCGCTGTGAAGAAGCATCAGGTAATTGGTATGAATGATTTTTTTATAGTCTTCTAAAGTGAAGGTTTTATTGAAAATCTTCTCAGAATTAAAAAGTTTTTCTGCTGCATCGTGATACTCTGCTGTATTCTGTTTTAGATATTCTGATACCATAAGTACGTTTTAAAAGTTTCTCAAATATAAGGCTTTTTGAACGTTAAAATAAAGGAAGTCCCTTCACTATTACTTTCAAAATCTACATCTCCTCCCAATCTTTTCATGATGCGGTGTACTATAGACAGTCCTACTCCGTTTCCTTTAAACTTTTTGGCATTATCCATCCGGTTGAAGATTTTAAACATTTTATGCTTCTCCTCCACAGGGATACCGATACCGTTGTCTGAGATTCTGTAAATAATGGTCTGCCCGTCCTCTGCCCCTTCAATTTCCACTTTCGGAAGCTCTTTATGGGAAGAATATTTTACAGCATTGTTGATGATATTCAGAAATACCTGATGAAGCATGGTTTTATCAGCCAGTACATCAGGACATTCTTTAATGATAATTTCACTGTTCGGGCTGCCATAGGTTATCTTGGCATTTTCGGAAATTTTCTCAATTGTATGAGCTGTTTTCAGGCTTTCAAGCTGTATTTCGCTGTGTTTGGCTCGGCTGAGCTGCAACACATCATGCATCATTTCCGCCATATTGTCGATTTCCTCAATAATTGAATTGATCTTGGTTTTACTTTTTTCAGCATCAGCAGCAAGATTTCCCAACAGCATCTGTGCATTTAGTTTCATTACGGTCAGAGGAGTACCAAGGTCATGTGAGATGGTGTAAGAAAAACTGTCAAGTTCTTCATTTACTTTTTTAAGCTCATCATTAAGCCTTTTGATGGCGTTGTAATTTTTATGGGAAGTTTCTAAAATCAAATCCCTTACAGCCTGTACAGCACTTACATTTCTGGAATTCCATCTTTTAGAATAGCCTTTGATATTTTCTGTGAAAATCCGGAATGAAGTTCTTGGTGATATCATATGTTTTTCCTCTCCATTCTGAGAAAACACTTCTATTTTTTTCTCCGGATTTCCTGCCCAGTTGATATGTTCATCAAACTCTTTTCTGAACCAGATCAGCATTTCATTCTTATCTCTTTCAATAAAATAGATGGCAATTCCTGCCGCATTATCCGTCAATTCAAGTTCTTTACCGTGATCTTTAAGAAAGCTTCTGCTCACGTAGATACGCTCATCAGTATTCCCAAGAGCCCATTCTGCAATTCTTCCTAATGTTTCAACATCAGGTGTGTTGCCGTCTGTAATTATATTTTCATCCGAAATAATAGCAAGTCCGTCTGCTTCAGGTAAATTTTTGATCTCTTTTTTACATTCAATAAGAGAATCAAAGAGATGATTATGTTTCAAAAATTCCGTTTTCAGCTGAGATATTTTCTCATTCAGCTCCAAACGGTAATTCAGTTCGCTTTTTGATTTAAAAGATGAATAAGCATTGGCAGCAAGTGTTGTAAAAATTCCGGCCTGCACCCTGTCTTCAAGATCAATATGTTTGGGTTCCACATTCTGGCAGGTAACCAATCCCCAAAGATGGTCATCGATAATAATGGAAACACTGAAGCTTGAAGCTGCTCCCGAATTTTTAAGATACTGCCCGTGGACTGGTGACATCCCTCTTGATGCTGAAAAAGTGAGATCAATGCTCTCTGCGCTTTTGCTTAAAATAGGAACGGTATCCGCATACACATTGCTGAAGATTCTTTTTCTTTTTTTAAGATAAAGATCCCTTGCCTGCTTTGGAATATCAGACTCCGGGTAATGAAGCCCAAGGAAACTTTCCATGTTTTCATTCTTCTTTTCGGCAATTACTTTTCCGGAACCGTCCATCATGAATTTATAGACCATCATCCGATCATAGTTGATCACCTTCGAAAGCGTTTCCAGAAGATGATTCCAGAGTTCCTTTTCATTATCAATGATGTAAAAGTTATCATATTTATTGGAGATCCGTTTATTGGGATTAATGATTACTTCTTCAAACTCCAGAAAGATATAAAGTTCACTTCTGAAAACAGAAAAATGATACTCTTTATCATTGATAAAAATTTTATCGAAATAGGTTTCATTTTTACGTCTGGTAAACTTGTCCAGTGACATATAGATTTCTGAATCAATAATGCTCTGAAAACTTTCAGGAAAGTCAGTAATTTTTCTTCCGAACAGTTCTTTTGAACTTCCGACTTTAAATAAATCCGCAATATTCCGACTAAAAAAAGTAATGGTATGGGATTCTGCATCAATGCCAATCAAATAACCAAAACTCTGAATAGAACCCGGAATATGGATAGGTTCTTCATGGCACTCTATAAAATTCATATATCTTTTCAGTCTATATATCAAATATACTGTTTTTTTCAAACAGCTTTCTTCTTTGTGGTATCTAAATTTAAAGTCTGCTCCACCAAGTATTTATGAGAAATTTACAGCAAAAAAAGAATCAAAAATACATTCAAACATTCTTCATTTTTCCCCCTTTTTCATGTCAAATATCTAAAATATACGAAAAAAAATCCAATAATCAGGTTATGCACTCTTTAATCATGATTCATAACATGGATTACATATTATTAACCTTAATAATTGTTTTATTTAAACAAATTTTGCTAAATTTATATCACCAAATAATGAATATGATAAAAATCCATTGAATTATTCTCAATGAATTCAATATAAAATTTAAATTCAAATAATACTATTATGAAAAAGTTCCCATTAATTTTATTTTCTCTGATCCTCTCTATAGGATTATGGAATCCTTCAGAAGCCTGTACAAGGGTAGTTTACAAAGGCCCCCAGAATACTGTTATTACAGCTCGTTCTATGGACTGGCGTGACGAAATCCCCGCTAACTTATGGGTTCTCCCGAAAGGAATAGACCGCAACGGACTCGTAGGCCCAAAATCTGTAAAATGGACCGCCAAATACGGCAGCCTCATCAGCTCTTCATGGGATATTGCTTCAGCAGACGGAATGAATGAAAAGGGACTGGTAGCTAACCTGCTCTGGCTAGGAGAATCCCAATACCCAAAATTCGATGGAAAAGGAAGTAAAAAGGGAATTGCCATTTCATTATGGGCACAATATTATCTTGATAATTTTGCTACAGTAAAAGAGGCCGTAGAATTCTCCCGAAAAGAACCTTTCGTTATTGTAAGTGATTATATTCCTGGAACAGAAAGATTTACAACGGTTCATCTTTCCATTTCCGACGCTTCAGGAGACAATGCTGTTTTTGAATATATTGACGGAAAATTGGTTATTCATCATGATCCATCTTATACGGTAATGACCAACTCTCCGGTTTTTGAAGAGCAGCTTGCTCTTAACAACTACTGGAAGGGCATTCCGGGAACGGTTATGCTTCCGGGAACAAACCGTGCTGCAGACCGCTTTGTAAGAGCTTCTTATTATATTAATGCGATTCCTCAGACTGCAGATACCCGCACAGCAGTAGCCAGTGTTTTCAGTGTGATCAGAAACTGTTCTGTTCCTTATGGAATCACTTCTGCAACAGAACCTAATATTTCGTCAACAAGATGGCGTTCTGTTTCGGATCAGAAAAACCTGGTGTATTATTTTGAAACGGTTTTCACTCCCAACACTTTTTGGGTAGATCTTAAAGATTTTGATCTAAGCCCTAAAGGAAAAGTGATGAAACTTGACCTCAGCAATAACCGCACTTATAACGGAAAATCCAATGCAGAATTTAAAGAGTCTGCACCGTTCACGTTCTTAGGATTAAAATAGATTTTAACCACAAAAAATACTCGTGCTTAGTAGATATTGAACTAAGTATGCCCCATTATGATTAGACGAAATACTAAAAATCAAAAATTTGAGGGGATAAGTAAGCAGTTGTGTTAAAATAGAGTTCACAATAAAAAAACAAAAATAGATATGGCCTTTTTTTCGATTAAAAAGAAAAGCCTGATCCTGTGTATGCTGGCCTGTGGGTTATCAGCTTATGCACAAAATCAGGATTCTCTGAAGACCACACCTCCTCCACAGGCAGAAGACAATGTAAAATATCCGCAACTGCAGATCAAAGGCCTTTTTCAGGCACGTTACCTTGTAGGAATGAGTAAAGATGTAGATGTTAACGGACTTCATCACACCGACGGTTCCGGAACTGATAATAATTTCATGCTCAAATACATGAGGGTTCAGGTTCGGGCACAGATCAGTAAACGTACGGAAGTTGTTGTTTTGGCCAACCTTGCCGATTTTAAAAATGATCCCAAAAGCAGAGTTCTTGAAAATGCTTACCTGAAGTATACTTTCAATCCCAAATTAGCAATTACTGTAGGACAGTTCAGACCTTGGTTCGGTATCGAAGAGACCTATCCTATTGATATTATTAAGTCTTTAGACTGGTCCAATCAATACACAGAATTCGGAAAACTGGGCTGGACAAGCTTCCAGATCGGGATGTCTGCTACAGGGCAACTTCAACTGGGAGAAATTCCTTTCCAATATGCTGTTTCAGTAGTGAATGGAAATGGAAAAAACCAGATCAATGATAATGACAACGGAAAACAGTATTCTACCCGTCTGGTTTTCGGATTATCAAAAAAATACCACTTCAATGTAGGTGTGAATGGAGGTACCGGAGAAGTTTTCAGCAAAAAAGTATATGCGCTGGGCGTAGATCTAAGTTCACTGATCCAGTTTGATCCAAAATGGAGCCTTGATATGCAGCTGGAAGCCAAACAGGCAACCAATCACGTTCTATACAACTCCATTGCACCTGAATTACGTCCTGATAATCCTGACCAATATCTTATCCGCGGTGCTTATTTTCTTCCGAATCTAAGATATGAGATCAACCACAAAAATCTCAGCGCCTTCGAATTATCCTGCCGCTACGAATACCTTGATACGAATTTCAGAATGGCTTCCAACCCAAGACAAACAATCACCCCGATGTTCGGATTGGAATTCCTGAAAAATTACGGTGCAAGAATTCAGCTGGGAGTACAGTTTGACCGCTACAAACATCAGGTGGAAAACACATCACAATACAACAATAATCTATTCATTGTACAGGTACAGAGTAGGTTTTAAACGATTAAATAGTTAGTATCATGAAAGAAATTAATATTAAAAACGTAGCGATCACATTTGTTGTTGCGTTGATCATATGGTTCATTCCTGCTCCGGAAGGTGTTGCAGAGAATGCCTGGCATCTGTTTGCCATCTTTGCGGCAACCATTTTAGGAATTATTCTAAAAGCTGCTCCAATGGGAACAATGTGTATGATGGCCATTGGATTTACAGCCCTTACGCAGGTAGTTGCTCCGGGAGATGCGGGGAAATCTATTACCAAAGCGCTTTCCGGTTTTGGAGATAAAGTAATCTGGCTGATCGGGATTTCATTCTTTATTGCCAGAGGATTTATCAAAACAGGATTAGGAAATCGTATCGCCTTTTTATTCATCCGAGTTTTTGGGAAAAGCTCACTGGGATTGGCTTACGGATTAGGACTTGCCGATGTTTGTCTTGCTCCTGCTATTCCTAGTAACACAGCAAGAGGAGGTGGAATTATCTACCCGATCATGAAGTCTATGGCCATAAGCTTTGATTCTGTTCCTGAAAAGCCGGAAACCCATAGAAAGCTAGGGTCATTCCTGACTTTGAACAGTTATTACATGAACCTGATCGCTTCCTCTATGTTCCTTACCGGGACAGCCAGTAATCCAATGTGTCAGAAATTTGCCGCTAACCTTGGTATTGATATTACATGGATGTCATGGGCAGCAGCAGGTTTTATTCCGGGTGCAGTAGCATTCTTTATCGTTCCTTTGGTATTGTATAAATTATATCCGCCAGAATTGAAAAAAACAGGGGATGCTCCGAAAATGGCCGCTCAGAAATTAAAAGAAATGGGGCCTATCTCAAGAAATGAATGGCTGATGCTGCTGGCATTCTTCATTCTGTTAGCCCTTTGGATATTTGGAGGAGCACTCTCTATTGATGCTACTACTACAGCCTTTATCGGATTAACATTATTACTACTAACCTCAGTATTAACCTGGGAAGATGTAAAAGGTGAAAAAGGAGCTTGGGATACGATCGTTTGGTTCGCTGTACTGGTGATGATGGCAAGTTCTTTAAATGAATTAGGTTTCATTGGATGGTTCAGTAATCTTATCAAAGTACAGATTGGAGGTTTGAGCTGGCAGGTAGCTTTCCCGGTTATTATTGTAGTATATTTCTTCAGTCACTATATTTTTGCCAGTGCTACTGCTCACGTAGCGGCCATGTATGCTGCCTTGCTGGGTGTCGGTGTTTCTTTAGGAATCCCACCAATGCTGCTGGCAATGATGCTTGGTTTCATGGGTTCAATTTACGGGGTACTTACTCATTACGGCCACGGTCCTGCACCGGTATTCTTCGGAAGCGGATATGTTGACCTGAAAGTCTGGTGGCTCAGAGGTCTTGAAATTGGAATCGTTCTATTGATCATTTATATGGTTGTAGGAGGATTGTGGATGAAAGTCTTAGGATATTATTAACCAATAAATCAAAAATATGTTATCAACACTGTCAAGAAAAATGCTGATGTGCCTTACAGGACTCTTTTTGGGATTCTTCCTGTTGATTCATTTCCTTGGAAATCTTCAGCTTTTTCTTCCACAAGAACAAGCGCACCTGCAGTTTAATGCTTATTCGCATTTTTTATCAGGAAATATCATTATCAAAATAGTCTCTTACGTTTTATATGCCAGTATTATTCTGCACGCAGTAGACGGACTGATGATTACTTTAAAAAATAAAAAATCAGGAGGCGGTTATCAAACGGACAGACGTGGAAGAGCTAGCAAATGGGCTTCCAGAAATATGGGAATCCTGGGAACATTAATTCTGATTTTCCTGGTGATCCATTTCCAGAACTTCTGGTATATCTATAAATTCGGAAATCCTCCTTTGGATGAAAACGGAAATAAAGACCTCTACATTCTGGTAGTGAATGTCTTTAAAGAATGGTGGTACGTTATCATTTATGTTGTATCAATGATCGCTTTATGCTATCACCTGATTCATGGGATCCATAGTGCTGTAAGAACTCTGGGATTATATCATCCTAAGTTTGTACAATGGTTCAAAACTATCGGGATTGCGTATTCAATCATTATCTGTGTAGGTTTTGCATTGATGCCTGTGTATGTATTCTTCACTTATCATTAAAAGGAACGATTATGATTTTAGATTCAAAAATACCACAAGGCCCATTGGAACATAAATGGGAAAATTATAAAAAGAAAGCAAAACTCGTAAACCCTGCCAACCGTAAAAAACTGGATGTGATTGTTGTAGGAACAGGATTGGCGGGAAGTTCAATCGCAGCTTCTTTAGGGGAAATGGGATATAATGTCAAATCATTCTGTTTTCAGGACAGCCCGAGAAGAGCACACTCTGTGGCAGCACAGGGAGGTGTGAATGCCGCCAAAAACTATAAAAATGATGGTGACAGTGTCTACAGAATGTTTGTAGATACCTTAAAAGGAGGAGACTTCAGAGCCCGTGAAGCCAATGTCTACAGAATGGCAGAATGTTCTTTGAACCTCATCGACCAGGCTGTTGCACAAGGTGTACCTTTCGGGCGGGAATATGGCGGATATCTGAACAACCGATCCTTCGGAGGAGTTCAGGTGAGCCGTACTTTCTATGCGCGAGGACAAACGGGGCAGCAACTTCTTCTGGGAGCTTATCAGGCTTTAATGCGACAGGTTGGAAAAGGTTCCGTGCAATTATTTTCAAGACATGAAATGCTGGATCTGGTTACTGTTGATGGGAAAGCCAGAGGAATTATCGTAAGGAATTTAGACACAGGAGATATTGAGAGACATGCCGCCCACGCTGTAATATTGGCAACCGGAGGTTACGGAAAAATTTATTATCTGTCAACCCTTGCCATGGGATGTAACGGTTCTGCCATCTGGAGAGCCCATAAAAAAGGAGCTTTAATGGCTTCCCCAAGCTGGATTCAGGTACACCCTACTTCCCTTCCGCAATCCGGAGATTATCAGTCCAAACTGACTTTAATGTCTGAATCATTACGTAATGACGGCCGAATCTGGGTTCCATTAAAAGAAGGGGAAACAAGACAACCCAATGACATTCCGGAAAATGAAAGGGATTATTATCTTGAAAGAAGATATCCGGCTTTCGGAAACCTTGCTCCAAGGGATATTTCTTCCCGTGCTGCCAAGGAAAGAATTGATGCCGGTTTCGGAATCGGGCCTTTGAAAAATGCAGTATATCTTGATTTTTCCAAAGCAATACAGGAACAGGGAAAAGATAAGATTAAAGAAAAATATGGAAACTTATTCGATATGTATCTTAAAATAACAGGATATGATGCGTATAAAGAACCTATGATGATCTCTCCTTCTGCCCACTTTTCAATGGGTGGACTTTGGGTAGATTATGAACTGATGACTACTGTTCCCGGACTGTTTGCTTTAGGTGAAGCTAATTTTGCCGATCACGGAGCCAACAGATTAGGAGCCAACTCTCTTTTACAGGCGTCTGTAGACGGATATTTCATTGCGCCTTACACGATTGCCAATTATCTGGCAGATGAAATTCACACCGGAAAAATTTCACCGGATACTCCTGAATTTGAACAAGCTGAAAAGGCTGTTAAAGATCAGATCAACAATTTCATTAATATTAAAGGAACCAAAACCGTTGATTATTTCCACAAAACTTTAGGAAAGCTCCTCTATGATTATTGCGGACTGGCCAGAAATGAAGAAGGGTTGAAATATGCCATTCAGGAAATCCGAAAACTGAAACAGGAATTTTACAAAGACGTAAGGGTTTCCGGACAGGGAGATAAAATGAATACCGAACTGGAAAAAGCAGGCCGTGTAGCCGATTATTTCGAAATCGGAGAACTGATGTGCTACGATGCCTTAACCCGTAACGAATCCTGTGGAGCTCATTTCAGAGAAGAATATCAGACTCAGGACGGAGAAGCTATGAGAAATGATGCAGAATACCAATTTATTTCTGCATGGGCATGGAAAGGGGAAAATGGTGAACCTGAAATTATTAAGGAACCTTTAATCTTTGAAGAAATTCAGCCAACGGTAAGAAGTTACAAATAAAAACAGAAAATTATGGATTTACATCTTAAGATATGGAGACAGAAAGACAGAAAAAGTGAAGGAAAACTGGTAGGTTACGACCTGAAAGGATTGAATTCTCACATGTCTTTCTTAGAAATGCTGGACACTTTAAATGAAAAACTGATTATTGAGGGTGATGAACCTGTTGAGTTTGATCATGACTGTCGTGAAGGCATCTGCGGACAATGCGGGATGATGATTAATGGTATTGCCCATGGTCCTTTGAAAAATACAACCACCTGTCAGCTTCACTTAAGGTCCTTTAAAGATGGGGAAACGATTCTGATAGAGCCATTCCGTGCTGAAGCATTTCCGGTGAAGAAAGATTTAAAAGTAGACCGTTCTGCTTTTGACAGAATTATATCTTCAGGAGGTTTTGTATCTGTGAATACAGGCCAGGCTCCTGATGCTACAGCAATTCCGGTGACTCACCAGACAGCTGAGGAAGCTTTTGATTCTGCTGCGTGTATCGGATGTGGAGCCTGTGTTGCCACTTGTAAAAATGGAAGTGCAGCTTTATTTACCTCTGCAAAAATCACTCACATGGCACTCCTTCCTCAGGGAAAAGAAGAACGAAGCAAGAGAGTGCTGGATATGGTGGCTCAAATGGATACGGAATTATTCGGGCACTGCTCCAATACGGAAGCCTGTGAAGTAGAATGTCCTCAGGGAATTTCTGTTTTGAATATTGCCAGAATGAATTTTGAATACAACAGAGCTTTGTTTTTCAGAAAGAAAAATTAATCTGAGAAAGCAAAGATGATCATAATTAAAGGACGAATTTGTAAATTCAAATTCGTCCTTTTATTTCTTATTCTATCATCGCCACTACTCTGGCGGGAGCAGCAGAACCGCCAACAATTTTAAGGGGAAATACACAGATTTTAAATCCGGATGGAGGTAGTGCGCCCAGATTTGTAAGCTGTTCGATGTGTAAATATTCTTTTTCGATGCCTACGCGGTGGCCTTCCCAGAAAAATTCAGGATCATTGAGTTCTTTGGCTTTCTGAGCCATATATTTCAAAGGAAGATCCCAGCCCCATTGGTCGATTCCCATTACTTTTACGCCCTGATCAATCAGCCATTCTGTAGCTTCTTTACTCATTCCGGTGCCTTTTTCCACAAAATCTGGAGTTCCCATCATTTTGTCACGATCCGTTCTGATCAGAACAATATTTCCTTCCTGAATGGTAATTCCGTTTTTATAGAGATCTTTTTTCAAATCCTCAACAGTGATAGCAACAAAATCTTCTTTATGCGTACAATCAATCACAATTCCGTCTCCATAGCACCATTCCAACGGAATCTGGTCTATGGTTTTGGCAGGCTTCCCTTCCACTACAGGGCCATAATGCCAGGGAGCATCAATATGTGTAGTAGCATGAAGTCCCATATTTTTGATCGTGTCATCTGCCCAGCCTGTCCAGTTTTTAGGAAAAAGCCTTGATGGAAGCCTCAATGCCAGACGAATCAGCCAATGTGATTTTCTATGGGCTTTATGTTTAATTTTCACCCGCATGAACCACGGATCTCCTGCATTGTATTGGATAGGTTTTGTCAGATCGACAAGTGTTGTTTTCATATGATTTAGCTAAGAAAACAAAGATAATGAATAAGGCAAAAAAACGAATAGATATTAGCAAATGAAAAAAGATCAGCCATTACTAATCTTTTTCTAATTCTAGTGGGTTTTCGTATTTTTTGTTTTCTTCCCTTTCTTTCTGTCTTTGTTTTAGCATTTCCTCTCCCTGTATAATAGTTGTTCCATAACTTGCAAGTACACCAGTGACATTAGCTTGAATATTTCTTTGCGCCTGTTTCAACTTCGCTTGTGTAGTTTCTGTAGCTCCAATATATCTACTTTTCTTTATATTAACTAATTTACCTTTCAATATAGAAGTAGGCGAAGATTTTACAAGTTCAAAATCATAATCACCTCTATCATCTGTTATTTTAATAATTAACCCTGGCAACCCATTAAATTTCATCGGACCGTAAGACAAAGGAATTTCAGGAGAATACCATGCTATCCAGTTCCGACCTTTAAACTTAACTTCTGCCTTCTTACAAATAATTGTATTAATTGCTTTGGTCTCATTCATAAGCTTCCAATTCTTTATTACAGGTTCTTTATACATAAGTAATGACATGAAAGCAGAATCAAAATACTGGATATCTTCAGTTGATTGTATAATTGTAAAGTTGAAATTTGTTTTTGGAATAACTGCTTCCTTCTTATAGCTGAGAGTTATGCTTCCATCATAATTTTTTGTTGTAACCCTTGAATTTTCCATTACCGAATCTCCTTTCAATGATATAGTACTTGCAAAAAATGCACGTTTATTTCCCACTTGTAATGTGAAAAGTTCTTCATATTGATTGTCAGTTCGTTTATCGAACTTAGCTCTTAATCGATACGTGAACTCACCTCTTAAGCTATCTTCTTTGTATGATTGGGTATAATATAAGACACTGTATAAGAATATTAAAACCTGAAATATTTTTTTATGATAATTCATGAGAGGTATGATTAATCTATAAATACACATATAGCAGAATGACTCCACTACGAGTGCTCAATTTATTTTATGCTAAATGTTGAGCATCAGACCCAGAATAAGTAGGAGTTTTACAGTAATTTTTTTCAATTTCATCCACCCAAGCATTTGCCTGTTCAGCGGTCCATTCTTGAGTAGTCGTTGCTGTAAAACCACATTTGGTAATTGCAATCCAAACCTCACCTCCTTTTACAGTTTTAAGATCTTCGCGAGTCATTTTTTTAAATTTTTTCATAAATATGTTTTTAGTAAGTATCAAATATATACAACTAATTCACATATGAAGGATATTTTTCATTATGTTAAGTAATTGTTTATCTGACACAAACATATTTTTTACTTAAAAATTTCCGTATAAAATTAAATTGATTTTTATCCTGTTACTTAAACAAAATGCATTCATTAAAAAAAATTCATTTGGATATTTTTTTATATGTTAAATAGTCAATGTCAAACAGAGACTTTACATCTAAAGTCTGAAAATATGTAATTTTTCTGATGTCATATTATCAGATTTAGTGGTTTTGCCTTTTTGCTATTTCGCCTTTTTACTCCCTAAACTCCTCTGGGAATCATAATCTTCTTCGGATCATCCTCATCATACATAATCTCAATAGTTCCCTGTTTAGGAATGGAAGAGAGCTTTAGAAAGCTGACAATTTTCTTATATACCGCAATATGTTCAGTTCCTCTGAAATCTTTAAAACTTACCTGAAACATGATTTGTGGCTGATTATTAACAAGAAGACCTGTCTCACTTACACTGATGATATTGGCTTCAGCATTTCTTCCTGAAAAAAGAATGCGTTCTTCTTTTGTATTTTTTAAAAGCCTGCCAAAAATCAACTGAAAAACCAAGACATACATAATGGTCATCACCCCGCTGAAAAGAATTGGATGCATGAATGTCAGAAACCTCCAGCCGAAATCAAAGGATTCTCTACAATAGAAATAAGAGTATAAGCCAATAACATAAGCAATCAATAATACAAGAAACACAATTCTTAAAATCATTCCTGATGTATTGAATCCCACTTTCTGATCGCTTAAAATAAAGTAAGGCTCCTTTGATGCCTGAGGATTCAGCAGTACTTTTACTTTGTTTCCTGCATCAAATCTTTTTTCGTATGGTTTAGAATCATGAAACATCGTTTTATGTTCTATCACCGTATTGCTGAGATTAGGAAATGAAAGCGTAACCTGAATGAGGTTCATCTTTTTCTTAGCAATGTATTTGAGGAGTTTATAATCAATGATTTTGGCTTCTCTTGGAATTCCGTTTCTAAGAATAGACTTTATCGTATTTTTCTCTTTAAAAGTTGTAATGAAAAGCTTATTGATAAAGAAAATAATCACATATCCCCATATTAACAAAGAAAAACCGAGATACCCATAGCTCACCGCTAATGAATTTCTCGGTTCTGTTGCCAGCTCTTCACTCATCATATAAATGAAAATCGGAAAAGGAACGCAGAAAAAAAAGAGAAAAATTCCCCAGAAAATGATCATCAATTTCATAGCTGTTATTTTGTAATCAGCAATAAAGTTATGATATTATTATGGAACCGGAGATTTCTTTTTATACCTCTTTTTCGAAATAAAGTCTGTAATATTTTCCTTTATCATCCTCACCCATCTCGATTTTTTGTCGGTCTCCGTGGATGTAGATATGGAAGTTTTTATCTAATTTAATAATACTTTTAAAGTGTCTCTGTGTCTTTTTCACCGCAGCTTCACTGATTGGAAATTCCTCGGCAATATTCACCTGCATATCCTGTTCGTAATCTGTTTTAAAGTTCACAAAACTTTCAATTACATGCTCATCCCCCAGTACTTCATTGGCAAATTCATCCAGCTTAAATTCTTCTTTTTCCTTGAAGAAATTGATAGACTTATTCAGGAAATCTGCCTGGTCTGCTTTGGAAACTTCAAATTCCTGAGGAAGTTGTTTGGTGATATAATCTTTATACACCATCAGGGCTTCCTGCGTGTGGAAATATTCGTCATCACGCTGTTTTACTTTCAGAAAATCTTCGAACCAGTAGTACATATCCCCGTTTTTGTTGTTATCAACTACAGAAAGTACATATCCTGTTTCTTTATTGTTGTTGTAGATCAAAGCTGCTTTATCAATTTTGGATAAACCAATACCCTGGTCTTTTTCAATATCAAATGTCTCTTCAGCAGGATTGATTTTCAGGAAAGATTCTCTCTTCTCCGTTTTAAAAATCCCGATTTTATCCACTCTGTCCGGACGGTCGCTTTCATCTTCGAAAAGTACGATGAAAAGCTCTCCACTCTGAACTCTCGGGTTCTCAGCAGCCTCGAAAAGATGTTTGGCAATATTCTCAGATTCCCAGATAAACTTGGATTTATCATCAAAAATTTCAGATACTGCACTGTAAACCGGATTATTCACCAGATAAGTGTCACTGTAAAAATGGAAGGTTTCTTCCGATTTGAAGGATCCTAAAAAGTAATCTTCAAGCATTTCTGCCATTCCTTCTTCCAGCTTCAATTCCTCCTGGGAAAGTGTCAGCGAATCTCCGTTGATCTTATTTCCGACTCTGTGTACTATTATTTTTGAAAACATTTTTCTGAATATTTGGACTGCAAAGATATTCATTCTTATCCTTACTGCGAAACTTAAAAAATGTCATTTTATACTACTCTCTTTTAACCACCCCGTCAAAAATTCTTTGAATTTTCGCCACCCCTCCAAAGGATGGGAATTATCAGTCCTCAGATTAATAAGAAGGTGTGATAGCAGCAATTTTTGTCTTTTTATTTTTTCCAAATTGATAAAACCCTTATCATTTTGACAGGCTTTTTTGTTTAAAAAACTCAACTATAAAATCATAATTTATTAATTACCAACATATTAATTACATTCTATTTTCATCGGAATACCATTGGCATCATGATTTGAAAACATAGAAAAATGGACTTAAAGACTTTAAACAGAATCGACAAGCTCAGAAGGTTAAAAAGCAAAGGACCTGCAACTCCAAAATGGCTTAAGCCCTATCATATGCTCTTTTTTGCTTTTTTAACCATTTTCATTTTTGGAGCCTTCATCAAAATGCTCGAACACTATCACCATTAAAATATAATACGATGAACTATTTACAAGCCGTAAAGGAAATCACTGATGTGGTTCCCGATTTTGAAAACGAAGTAAAAGAGATTAAAATTCAAAACTCATACAGCATTATCCGCACCTTCACGGAACGTATTAAAAACATGATCCGACAGAATGACAGAAATCTGCTGTTCAGAAGTTTACAAAAAATGGACAAAATTTATACTGACGGAGACACGGTACTGAAGAATGCTATTGAAACTACTTTTATTTATTCTCTGGACAATTGTACCGCTTTCTGCAGTGAAGAATACAGAAAAGTGATTTTTAGTCACATTTCTGCCAACCTTCAGAAAGTATATTCAAGACAAATTTACACTCACGGCATATAACCGTTTTGTTACATTTTTTATCCGTTTCATTACAAAGTGTTTAAATTAAACAAAAATAAAAATAACTCACAATCAATAGATTATGAAAAATAAAATCAGAAGAATTTCAGACTGGAAAACCTGGAAAACCACTACTAACAGGCACAATGCAGAAATATTACTCACTCACATCGCTGTGATCGTCGGAGTATTTATTTTTGCAGCCTGTCTTTAAATTTTGGTATACATTTCGCTGCAATATAAAGTGTTTGAAAAATTCTTAATTATGATGAAAGTACAAATGCAAACTATTAATCAAAAAATAGCTGTTGAATACTTAAAATTTTTCTATCCGCCACTTCGCAATGAAATCACCCAGCTGTCTGTACAGGACAATTTCGCCGGGATCATGCAGGCTACCGTGAATTATCTGAAGCACCTGCTTCAGGAATCGAAGATCAATATCATTGCCCATCATATCAAGCTGATGGACTGGATCTACAGAAACGGGAATTCTTATGTAAGAACCATGATTGAAAACCTTTTTGTAAGATCTTTCGAAAGTTTTAAAAAACATGCAAAGATCCAACATTGGAAACTTCTTTACCAATATATGCCTGTAAGCTTTCAGATCATTTATAATGAACAACAGAAGCAGGATCAGATGTATTTTGGAAAATAAATGAAATTAAAAGACGAAAAGGCGAATCCATACATTTGCTCTTTCGTCTTTTTACTTTTGGTGCCTGTTACAGGGAATTTTCACCCTATTCTATTTCACAAGTCCGTGTAAAAGGCCTATTTTAGCAAAAAGTACCGATGAAATACCCATTTTATATTGCGATGCTGTCGTTATCGATGATCTCATGTGAGAATAATGACAATACGATTGATGATCCGAGACCTGTTGATAAAAATGTTTACCAGTTTCAATTTAAAAGCTATGTTGTAAAAAATACCGTGTTGTACCAGGGGGCAAAAGGAGAAAAATCTACTCCGGATGAATCTTATCTCAACAAGTATTGGAGTCTGTATCAGGAACCCGCCTGGGAAAAAATAAGCCTTGATCTTAAAAACAAGACTATCAAGTTGCTGTCAGAAACCTCAACTACAGATTTTACTTACAGTTTTACCATGATGAATGATTCCGTAATGATCAAAGAGAATAACAATAATAAGCCAACTTACATTGGTGATTTCCATAAAGACACTTCTTCGTTCACTTTAAAAAGAACGTACAGATATGTTAAAAAAGTCCCCCGAGATGATCATGACGCCCTATTGATTACTAAAAGCGCTCATTTTGGGACCACCCAATACGAAAATATTTTTGTCAATATATTTTCTACTCCTTCTGAAATGATCAAAACAGGAGATCAGGTTTTATGGAGCAATATTGAATATTCTTATAAATAATTGTAGTTACCCCTCATTTCTTAATTATTAAACTAAAAAAACTTCCTGTCTTATTAAGATCCAGGAAGTTTTCATTGATAAACCTTCTATAATAATATATGTCAAAGATCGTTTATTGATAAACCATACCATGAAAATAAAATTTTCACTATTCTTTCTGTTTTCATTATACTTATTCAATGCCCAGATTTCCGACCAGCTAAAACAACTTATCGACCCTATAGATAAAGAATATTTTGACTTAACGATTAAAGAGGATTATGATACAGACAAGTATTCCAAATTATCCGAAATGTATAATGAAATTGATAAAACAGCAACCAATGATCAACTGTTTTATTTGGCGGTTAACGGAAGTACATTTATAAGAATCAATGCAATATCTTCTCTTATAGATAGAAATGACAAAAGGATTGTAGATTTATACCGTTATTATTCTAAGTTTACCTTAATCTATTATCAGAAAATGGGATGCGTGGTCACGGCTCAGGATATGGCATTAAGCAGTATACGGGGAAAGATTATGAATAAAATTAAATATTATGAACTGTATAAGCATATGAAAACACAAAAAAATTGGGAACTTCTATTTTCTAATGAAGACATTGAATATTATAAAAAATTCAATGTGGGTGATTTTAAATCGTATGTAAAAGCATGTGATGAAATCGACAAAAAATTTATTCCAGAAAGAATAGAAACCAATGATTCCATCAAAGAAATATGGAAAGATAATAAACTTCATGTACCTTCATTATAAAAATAAATCCCAGGTAATATTCCCGGGATTTTATTTTTATTTCTTTACAAAGACTTTCTCTATAATCTGTGACTCTTCATTACTTAGTTTTGAGGCTTTCCCCAGCTTGGCAATGAAAGTGGTTACTTCTTCCGGTGTCGCAGGTGATCCCAGATTTTCTCCTTTAGCATCAAAAGAATCTGCCAATACTTCTCCTTTTGGATTTAGAATCAGCCAGAAAGGAAGCCCCGCATTTCCGCCTTTATATTTATTCATAAGTTCCTGCCCGCCTGGATTTTCAAGGCTCTTCTTATCACCTCTTTCCTGAACGTCTACATATGCGGTGACAAATCTTTTATCAAAAATAGGTTTGGTTTCAGGGAGATCCATATTCTTTTCCATCATTTTGCACCACTTGCACCATGAAGCATGGAACACCAGTAAAACATTTTTCTTTCCTGCTTTAGCTTCTGTGAAAGCTTTATTTAATACAACATCTGCATTTTCCTGTGCTGCTCCCAACTGGAACAGTAACAAGGTTGCAACGATAATAATTTTAGAGTATTTCATTCTGAATTTTTATTTAAAACTTAAACGAATTTAGGTATTTTTATCAATAATATAATTCTAGTTTTCAATCATTTTAGTTAAACATTTTGTAATTTCGCCTATAGCAAAGAAATTTCTTTCACAGTATAAAAATAGAAGTACCCCAATCTCTAACAGGTCTGCAAAATGATTGAAATAAAAAAATATTCTCATCAGTCCGGGCATTCTGAACCAAGAAGAGTCATCAGATACACCTTATTCTGGTGCCAGTCCGGAAATGCAGAAATTCTGATTGATGAAAATATTTTCATCATGACAGCCGGGCAAGTTGTAACGATTACCTCAGGGCAGTTCCATCAGTTAAAATCGGTGAAAGGAGAAGTGACTGCTCTGGAATTCACGCTGGATTATTTCTGTAAAAGCGACAATGATATTGAGCTTATTTTCCACAACGGACTTTTCTGTCATTTTGGAATGAATGAAATGATTGCTATACAAAACCCTTCATTTTTTACTGAAACGCTGAATGTTATTGAAAAAGAAATTCAGGAACAGCCTTACCAGTATCTGATCTCTACGCATTCTATGGTTGAATTGCTATTGGTGGAAATCAACCGCAATAAAATTGCCAATGGTGATGAAATCTGGAAACCGGATGCTTTATTTTTAAAATTCCTTGAAAGTGTAAGAGATCACTTCCAAGACAATTATCAGGTCTCTCATTTTGCAAATCTTCTTGGAACGACTGAAGCCAAACTGAATGAGATTTCAAAACTTCATACCAACAAAACGGCTCAGAATGTGATCTACAGTCTTACCATCTCCGAAGCCAAAAGACTTTTACTCTACGAAAAACTTACCGTAAAAGAAATCGCCTACCAGCTAGGCTTTAATGATCCTTTCTATTTTTCAAACTTCTTTAAAAAACATACCTCACGTTCTCCAAAAGAGTATCAGAAAGCGGTAAAGGAAATGTAAAAAAAGGAGTTTCAGTCTGAAGAAAAAAAATTAACAGCCTCTTATTAATTTCCCTCTTCCCTCAGATATTATATGCTTTTTCCAGAATTGTCTATTCTTTAGGTAACGGCTTTCGCTGAACTTTGTACTGTAATTAAAACCTAAAAATTATACGTATGAAAACGCAACAGGATACCGCCGTTTTTTTATTAAGAATTGCTCTGGCTGTCGGATTTTTATCTGCTGTGGCAAGCAGAATGAATCTTTGGGGAGCACAATCTTCCGGCTGGAAAAATTTTGTTCATTATACCGCGGAAACCAATTCATTTTTACCACAATCTTGGGCAGCCATTATTGCAATATTATCTACCATTGCTGAACTGTCAATCGGAATCCTGCTTCTTTTAGGTTTTCAGATAAAAAGAACAGCAACGTACGCCTCTATTCTCACTTTATTTTTCGCAATAGCCATGAGCATTTCTTTTGGAATTAAAGAGTCTCTGGACTATTCAGTCTTCGCATTCAGTGCCGGAGCGTTTCTTCTGCGTACTTTTCCCCGTTACGTATGGAGTTTAGACCAACTTTTACATCAATAACAATTAAAATTTACATATTATGAACACCAACATCCACGATTACATCGTAAAAACAGAACAGAAAGAATGGCAGCCTTTAATTGAGAAAGGGATTCATTATGAAGGGATTTTTGTAAAATCTTTGAAATTTGATCCTGAAAAAAAACGTTCTACCAGTATTCTTTTAAAATTTGAACCAGGAGCCAGCTATCCTTATCACAATCATCCTGCAGGAGAAGAATTGTTTATCATGGAAGGTGATGCAATTATTGCAGGAGCCCGGCTTGAAAGTGGTGATTATTTATACACTCCTCCAAATTTTAAACATGCCGTGAAGTCAGAGCAGGGCTGTATCATTCTTTTTATTATACCGGAAGAAGTGGAAATTCTTTAGGCTGATAGCCAGATAAAACCACAGTAAAACTTTTTTACTGTGGTTTATTATAATTCAAAAAAATAGGGTTGGATTTATTATTTCAAAGCTGTTTTGTCCGGTGATAGTGAATTGAAATCTATTAATGTTTTTTTCTTTCTTATAATATCTACCAAAGTCTGTACTGAAAATGTGAGCATGATATAGAATAGAATAAGTACTGATACATATCCAATTTCATGTTGTCTGTATCCGAAAATTCCTTTTCCCCATGAGATCAGTATCCATTGGATCATATACATTGAGGTTAAATTTTTACTGCAGTATTTTAAGACACGTATAAAACGATTTTCTTTAACTTTGGTAGTCATGGTATTGATTAACCATAAAAATAGTAAAGTCCAGCCTGCAAAATAAATAACACCTCCAGGACCCATATGATAAAAACCGTTGTAATTATAATCTCCATATAGAAAAACCAGCGGTGCTCCTATAGCAATGAACAATAATCCTACATACAGCATTTTTCTAAATATTTGTTTGATATCGTAGTTCAGTTCCTGAAACCATTTCCCGAAAAACATTCCGATGATGATAAAAGCCATCCATGGAAAAACAGGAAAATACACGTAGGCAGGATAATCGGTATTGAAAAGAAGATCCAGGATATAATTGATCACAGGATAATCAAGAGTAAGTCCGCTTACCTCTCTGGATATCAACGCAACGAATAAACCTAATGCCAGAATGATATATTTATTTTTCACATACGCCCTGATAAAGCCGGCAAATAATAAAGACATCCCCGCCAGCTGTAAAATATCACCCAACTGTACCAGATATACATACTGTTGCTCGATAGGTGCATGCCATCCGTATTTCTGAATAAAATTATCGGGAGCAAAATTAAAAATGACAGGAATCATAAACTTCATAAAATTCATCAAGAGGCCTCCAAATACCAATAAAACACCTCGTTTTAAAGCACTTTTAAGACTTTGATGGCTGGAAGTCATGAAAGTAATTCCCATACAGATCAGAAAAATGGAAGTTCCCCTTCCAAGAAAAACAATAAAACTGCCGACAGCTGTTTCATATTGTGATTTTACATTGGCATACACCAATAAAGTATGTATAATGATCATTCCGATGACACTTATACCCTTTATTATATCCAGAGTAAGGATTCTTTTGTTTTGTGATTCCATAGTTTTTAATGAGAATTTGGATTAGATGGACAAAATTGTATTCATTAATGATTTTCTTAAATTATATTTTTATTTATTCTAAATAAAAATCAAATATACAAATTAAAACCACTTCTCATAATTCATGAATCAATTTTCATAAAACAGTAATACTTACTCCACTATTAATTAGAATAATATTTCCAACGTTCAAGTATGTAATTTTCCCTTGAACTGTCCGAAAGTGAAACGGTTAATACTCCCTATCTTTTAATAAAAAAACTCTTCCGGACGGAAGAGTTCTTATCATATCTAAACTTATAACTCGGAAACATAATGTGATCTTTTAGAAATCATAGCCCCGAACCAAGCATTTTTATCCAGATCGGTTTATACTCCGGGTTTTTAATACCTTCCGTATGATAGGGATTACCATGAACAGGCTTATTGGATTGCTGACTAATAGGCTGATCTAAAGCAAAAATATTCTCTGCAGGAATATGAAGTTCTTTACAAATTTTCGCTAGCTCTGTTGCAGCACCTTCTTTCACATGGTAGGTTGCAAAAACATTTTGGGGTGATGTCACCAGTTTTTGAGAGTACCAGCCTGCAATTTTTTTTGTTTTAGAATCACTGTAATCCCAGCCACCAGAAAAGCTGATAATTCTTGCTACAGACTCATGCTGGGCAATAAATTCAGCCATTCCTCCACCCTGGGATTGACCATCTATGGCAATTTTGCTCCAAAGAGGTTTACCTGTGTTCTGATCCAGATATTGAGACCAGACACCCTCTTTATCATTTTTCGACAAATACTGTAAAAGTTTTGTCAGGCGAGGTACAATGGCATCCTGATACTGATCCGGAATAGGCAGAAAAGTATTATCACCATAAATACGTTTCCTACGAAACTCAGCAGCACAGTCAACATTTTGACTCAAATAATCACCTTTACAGACCTGCGAAACTCCAGGTGCACTCATAAAAGAGAGTGCAATAATTCTGTATCCCTGGTCCAATGCTGTTTTAAAAAAGCTCTGAGGAACATGATCAGTTGATCCTCCGGTTCCCGTAAGCCATAACAACACTTTATTGTTTTTAATGGCCTTGTCATAAATTACACGATGCGCACTGTCCCAATTCTTTACTGAAGGGTCAGCTTCACTGGGTTTCACCTTGAGTCTTTTATATGCTGAAAAATCAATAGTCGGACTTACCTTTTGCGCTGTCAAATTTGCGGACAAACTTACCATGACAAGTAAAATAAATGTCGCAATAGCAGATAACGAAATCTTTTTCTCCATAATATATATAATTAAATCAAACAATTAAAAACTCTTTAAACAAATATTAAAACTCAGATCTCAGGATAAAATCTACTCCCATTTGAGCATGTAGCAATGTGGTATTGAATATCGGTATATTCAGATCATTTTGCCCTATAATAAGGGGAAATTCAGTACATCCTAATATAATACCCTCCGCACCCTTTGATTCCAGAATTGCAATCTGATCCAATATGTATTTTTTTGTTTCAGGCTTTAAAATACCAAGAGACAGTTCTTTTTGTATAATGGTATGAAGCTTTTCTCGGTCTTTCTCTTGGTCGGGTACCATTATATCAATATCATATTTATCTTTTAGGATTTTTGCAATAAATGGCTCCTCCATGGTAAATATTGTTCCAATAAGCCCAACCTTACAGAGCCCTTTTTTCCGGACTGCAGCGCCTATTGCATCTCCAATGTGCAGTATGGGAATCATGCTATGCCGTTGCACATCGTGATACACTTTATGAGGTGTATTGGCACAAAACATTGTGGCAGATGCTCCGGCTTTATACAACTGATCACAAGCCTCAATCAGCATTCTTGCTATTGCATCCCATTGATCCGACTTTTGTAACTGATGCATACAATACTGATCAAGATTTACTAATACAAGAGGAGGATTTGTATTATTACCGAAATGATCATTGATGGTTTGATTCAGGTACATGTAATATTCCAGCGTTGAATGCCAGGAAAGACCTCCGATAAGACCTAATTTTCGTAACATAGGATGCTGCATATTTTGATGATTTTCTATAGAACTTGTATTGTAATTAAACATAAATTAATTGAAGTATTTTTTATTTTTATCTTAATAATATTTCATATAATCTTTAAATTATTCATTCCTAATTTCAATTACCTTAAAATTAGGCTATGATCCATTGCAGATTATACTCGTAATGAAAAATAAGCTATACCAAAAAGCATAGCTTATTTTTATATCTTGAAAATGGTCTCATATCAAAAACCTATATTGCAGATTTTCAACAAATAAGAAATCCTTATCTTTCTATTTACTAAATTACAGATCTTATATTTCTATATTTTATTGATAAGATATGCTACTTATTTCCCTAAATAAACAAACATATTCACACTTAAGCTTTGAGGCTGTATATTGATGGACTGCTGCGCTACACCACCGTTTACACTATTTGTGTTAAATGAATGGGAGTGCGGATTCTGGTATAATACATTAGTATTAACATGATCAAGATTTCTCGTACCTGTACCAATTTTTCCAGCTAAGAAGGTATATGAATAAGTATCAGTTGCTGGTCTACCATTGTTATTGATAATATCATACTTTATAGTAGGCTCAGCAGAACTGGTTGTACCGGATAACTGAAAATCAGGCAATTGATTCCTTGCTATTATACGGGAGTTGTTACTGTTAATACTTCCCAATCTTGTACCATCCTGTACTAAGTAAGAGTTACTGGCATTAGGAATATATGATGCAAAACCTAAAGAATTTGCCGCAGCTCTTTGAGTAGTAGTCAGACCACCTGTTGGTCTTCCATCTAGTTTTACCCATCCGTTATGATCAGAAACTGAAAAACTTGCCTTAATATCTCCAATATTAGCTGAGCTTACTCCAACAGTACCCCCATCGGTAGATCTCCAGTAAGAATTACTGAAAACATATTCCAGTGCTTTACCATTGGGAACGGTAACGCCATCCAGTGTAGCTCCAAATCCTCCTGTAGTATTATTATAAACGATCAGTCTCTGGCCCGCATTTGGAGCTGCTGGAGCCGAAATAGCCACATTTGCTGTAGCAGCACCAGTGAGCTGTACCTGGCTTACGTTAGGCGGAACGGTAACATTATTACCAGAAACAGTTAGTACAGTTTCACGATTGGTAATCGCTCCATTCACATCCATTGCTGTACCCGGGGTTGTGTTAACACCTACATTCCCCCCCGCTGGATTTAACACCAGAGGAAGTCCTGTAGTAGCTGTTTTGTTCTGGCTTGAAATATAAGATCCATAAGGAGAGTTTGCATAGGTTCCGAAATCAAGAGCATGATTACTGTTTCCATCAACCCGAAGTGTGGCATTGGTAGTTGCTGTACCCAGTGCAGAAGGCTGGGCATTGCTCCCAGCTACCACCAGTTTATTAGTGGGGGTCACAGTCCCTACTCCAACATTTCCGTCTGAGGTAATACTCACTTTCTGAGTATTATTGGTAGTAAATCTCAGATCATTAGCAGTAGTGGTCCCCACAGAAACTACACCTCCTCCGATATAGGATTTAAAATTAACTGTACCATTGGTATGATTCAATCCAAAGCTATTATCTGGTGTACTGATAGTAAGTTTGGTATCGGGTGTTGTGGTGCCGAGACCTACACGGTCATTAGCCGCATCCACAGAAAAGGTACTTCCATCCACAGAAAATGCATTGGTCTTTGTACCTGTAAATGCTAAGGTATTTCCTCCCTGTATTACTCTTCTGTGACCAGTAATAGTACCATCCGCATTATAAATATTGACAGAAGAAGCTCCCCCTGAACCACCATTAATAGATCTCCATCCAGAGTTACTGTATATATATTCTAAAGCTTTACCATTGGGAACAGTAACGCCATTCAAAGTAGCCCCAAACCCACCTGTGGTATTATTGTAGACAATAAGGCGCTGACCTGCATTAGGAGCTGCAGGGGCTACAACAGCTATGTCAGCGGTAGCTGACCCCGTAAGTTGTACCTGACTTACATTAGCTGGAATAGTAACAGAATTACCTGTAACATCCAATGTTGTTTCACGATTGGTAATCGCTCCGTTCACATCCAATGTTGTACCGGGAGTAATTGTACCAATCCCCAGATTACCATTGGGGGACATCATCAAATCATCTTTAGCCTGAGCTGCAGTAGGTACTCCTGTGGGTGGGTTATTTTTTAGCCCATCAACGCTAAGTATTCCCTGAGGATTCGCTGTATTAATCCCCACTTGTGACTTGGCCAACAGGGAAAAGATAACAAACATACTTGTTAGTAATAAATTTTTTTTCATCATTTGTGAATTAATTTTAAAAAATTAGTTAATATTAAAAAAAATCATTTGTGTGTGAATAATGTTATAAATAACATCAACAATATTAGAACACTTAAAATGAAGCTCAAAATAGAACCATACAACACACATGCATTTCACATACATCAATAGTACATCACATCTCAAATACTATAAAACTCATATAAAAGCATTACTAATTCACAAAAACAATATATTTAATATACCTGCTATATTTTTATAAAAATTACAATAATTTACTTGTTTATACTTAACAAAAAGTAAATTGAAAACGTCTGTATTCAGAGTTAATAATATAACAAACAGTTATTTATTTTTTTTCAATCATAGAAATAAGGAGTATTGCTCCCAAATAATAAATGATCAAATTAACTGGTTAATATGCCTGAAGTAAAAGTAGACAGCAAAGTTCCGAAATGATATTGGACATCTATTACCATTCAAAAAAGAAACATTTTGATTAATTGAGAGAATTATCCTTAAGCTGCTTATTAATCGGTATGAAAAAGCTAACCGGAAAGCTCAGCAGCTAAATTCTTTTTATGATAAATTTATTAAAAACTCAAAATTCCAATATGATAAGAAAAAGTATTAAATTCCTTGACGATAACTCAGAGGAGAAAATAATGTAATGACAGAATCTCAAGTACCTGAAAAAAAAAAAAATTCTACCCTATTATCCCCTTAATCAAATAATAGATTATTTATAACATAATAAAAAAACATTTTCTTAAAGTTGGCATTAATTAAATTAATAGATATAAAATGAAAATCTATATAATACAAGGCTGAATGTTTCATTATGCTATTCAAAATTTATGGCTCCGTTATAGATCTGAAAAAAAGATACAGATCTGTCTCGCTTTCCAGATTCAGTTTTTTCCGTATCCTGTATTTTTTTGTCTGTACAGATCTGTGCTCCATAGAGATACAATGTGCAATTTCCTTTGAAGAAAAGCCTAGCCATATCAAAGCACAAAAAGCTAAATCCGACTTGGAAAGATTAGAATTTATTTTTAACAATTCCTTATATAGCTCCGGATAGGTTTCCTGAAATTTTGGAAAAAAATCAACCTTTTTTTCTTTGGCAAGTTGAATAATATGCTCATAATTTTCACTGAGTTTTCTTTTTAAGTCTTTTGTTTCCTTTCCTATTTCAATAATTATTTTTTCGCTTTCCGCAAGCTTCTTTTTCTTTTTTCTTATACGCAAATAAAAATAAACAGCAATTAAAATAACTAAAAACATGGAGATACCACTATACCACAAAGCGGTATTATTTTCATTTTTAAGTTGAGCCTTTTCATTTTCCCTTTCTTTATTCAATATGTTAATGGAAAGATCTATGGCTTGGTTTTGGTTGGCATCCAAGCTGTCTTGCAATAAGATCGATTTGTTCAGATATTCATTTTCTTTATCAGAATTACCTTCTTTTTTATAAAGTGTAGACAATTCCTTATAATTGTCAAGAATAAGCTTGGGTCTATTGACCTGTTTTGCAAGCCCGATCGACTTCTTAATTGAATCGATAGCCTCGCTGATTTTTCCCTGACTGTGCAGAAATACCCCATAGTTCTGTAAAACAACAGCTCTCTGGTATTTGTTATGTTTGAAGTTCCTGGTTTCTAAAATCGTAAAAGCTTTTTGAAAGTAATACCAAGCAGAATCAGGCTTCGATTCAAATAAAGTATAGTGTTGTGCAATATTAGCTATATCGAGAGGATTTGCATCTATTTTCATAGATTTATGAAGATAAATAATGGCAGAATCAGGGTGTTTTATCTTATACATGTATACAGATCTGGTTGAATAGACATAGCGTAAAAACAGGCGGCAGTCCCGGTTATCTTTTCGCAGCTTCAAACCATAATTCATCGCTTTTGAATTATATTCCAAAGCCAACCTGCTCACATCCATTTTACTATAAACCTGGGCATACTCCTGATTAATTTTACCAAAAAGAAAATTATTATTGCTTTTCCTGGATATATCTTCAGCCTTCTTTAAATATTCCAGCCCCTTCTTTACATCACCTCCAAATATCAACCGGTTGGCAATATTGGTATACCCTATTGCCTCTCCTTCACGGTAGCCAATCCGGATTGCTTCTTTTATGATGCGTTTATTCCAACGAATAAGATCATCATCGGATATTCTTGTCCGAAGTACTTCGTTTGTTTTTATCAGTAAAGTATCAATATTACTTTCTGTATAGTGTTGGGACAATAATTCCGAACAGCACAGTAGTAAGGAAAGCAAAATTATTTTATTGATTTTTTTTAAAAAGAACATAATAATAAATAGTTAATTGAAGATAAAAAACTACTGATTAAGGCATAATCATTACAGAAAAAAACATGGCAATACTTCCCTATCCATCACAATTTTCCGTTCCATGTAATACAGTTATTATAAAATTCACCCTTTTCCGGATGATATTAATTTTTATGCAAAATTCAAAATCTCACGAGGAGATCAGTGGGTAACTTTTCTTATACACGTATCTATTTTATTTTTCACAAGGTTAAAAAAAGTAATAAAAAATACATAAAAACAACATACATCACACATACATCATACATCTAAATACTCATTAATAAAGACTCACAACACATGATACAACTTCACGACATCTGCTATAAAAGCACCTATTTCCACCTGGCAGCAAAAAAATTCCGTACAGAATCAACATATTTATCTGTCTCTTTATTAATTTAAATCAATAACACATTCATTTCTCCACCATAAACCGTGATTTGAAATTATAATGATAAACCAATCTTCATTTTCAACCTCTTTTAGTAAGCTGATAAAAAGCAACCAAGACAAAAAGTAAAGATAGCATCCTCCTTTTTAATTCACTACGTAGAGGTTTAATTTATTAATAATTTTTCCTCTTATCACTTATTTTTTTCAATAAAAACACGCAAATGATGTACCTATGATATACCCATGTTGTATCTATGGTAAGTATATAATACGCTTTACAAACTTCACCAAACATTACCTTTGCAAAATCAATAATAAGTAAAACATGTAGATAGTTCAGTAATATCTTCGTTGCTATTATAATTGTTGATATAAGAGATAATTAATTAACATATATTATGAAAAAAAATTTATTCGTAGTGGGGATGCTTGCTACTTTTTCATTGGTAAAATCACAGGTGGGGATTAATACCACAACTCCCACCGCAACCCTTGATGTGACAGCTAAAAACAGCACAGGTACTGGTACAACAGTAGAAGGACTGCTTATTCCCAGGGTAGACAGACAAAAAGCTCAGAGCATGACCGGAGTTCCGGTATCAACCCTTATCTATGTAAACAGTATTGCTACAGGTACTGCTACGGGTACTGCTTTAAATATTGATACCGTTGGCTATTATTATTATAATGGTACCATATGGACAAAGCTACATAACCCAACAAATTCAACTGCTGCTAATCTTTACAATACGGATGGTACCCTTACAGCAAACCGTACCGTTACACAGGGAGCCAATACCTTAGCATTTACAGGAACACAGACGAATGCATTTTCTGTAGATGGAAGTACCCTATCTATAGATGCTGCCAATGATCGTGTAGGTCTTGGTACCATAACACCTGATACCAAACTTACCATCAGTACGCCTGATAATAGCTTTGGATTAAATCATACCAATGGGACAGTGAACTTAAAAACATATATCGGAGGAGGAGTAGCCTCCGTGGGAACCACTACTGCTAATGATCTGAGATTCACAACGAATAACACTCAAAAAATGACTATTACTCCAGCAGGAGATGTAGGTATAGGTACCGTCACACCCGACACTAAACTTACCATCAGTACAGGAGATAACAGCTTTGGATTAAATCATACCAATGGGACAGTGAACTTAAAAACATATATCGGAGGAGGAGCAGGTTATCTGGGGACCACCACTTCAAATAATCTGAACCTGATGTCCAATAACAATACAAAAATGACCATTACTCCTGCAGGAAATGTCGGGGTAGGAGTTAATACTCCTGATAATTCGGCTTTGCTGGATCTTAATGCTGCCAATAAAGGGCTTTTACTTCCAAGAGTATCCCTTTCATCCACATCAGATGCCAGTACTGTTCCCGCACCCGCAAAAGGACTTATGGTATATAACAACAATGCAGCCATGTCGTCTCAGGGAGAAGGAATTTACTATAACGGAGGAACAAGCGCAGCACCAAACTGGGGTAAAATAGGCCCTGTTTCAAAAATGTATTTTAAATATTATACCTTTACAAACCCGAATGGAGATTTCATCTCTAATTTTGATACAAAAATACCTGTTTCTTCATATACTGCTATTGTGGTGGGGTTTGACACCAACAATCACGGCAGCACCACTGCTGGCTTTAAAGGTAATGGATCTACCAGTTTTGATTTTCAGGTACCAGATATATATACCTTTCAGCAGAACGGAACATGGAGAATTTATGCAGATGTTCCTAATGCAAGTAGTACATCAGGAAGTTCATTTGTTTGGGGAGTCAGGTTGTTGATCATTTCCAACGAACAAATGACTATTTTGAGTGATGGCGGTTATAACCTTGGAGGCAGCAGCGTCGGAGCAGCAACAGCTTCACCGGTTCCATAGCCGGAACAATAATGAAATCATCCGGAACATATCCGGATTCAAATACTCTTCAAAAAATATTTTGAAGAGTATTTGATTTATCGATCTGTCCCTTTTAGTAATGAAGCCGTTTAAACTCTTATATTATTATTTTTAACTACAAAAGACACAAAAGTTTAGACTCTTAATTTTTTTAGATTCAAACTTTATATATAATAATTCCATTTAAGCTTGGTGAAAATCTTTGCCTATTGAGCGAAGCCGACATGTCACTTATGTGAACTTTCCCACAGTCTCAAAGGTATTTTTAAATGAAACATTTTGTGACTTTTGTAGTTTTGTAAAGTTTAAACAACTTTAATAATAGCTTCGACGGGCTCAGCCTGATAACGTTTAAAAATTTTGGTTGCCACCCTGAGCCTGTCGGAGGGCTATTAATAAGAAAAACTTTATTACATATTAATCTCTGGTGTTAATAAAAGAGATATGTCAATAATATTATTAAGACGGGATAATTATTAGTATTCTGAGACTTACTCATCCTGGTTTGTATTTTTACACTTACAATGTGCAGTAATCACATTCAGACTTTTTAGAATTTTTATCCGTTTACAATCGCAAATATTTTTTAAACCGAAACATAAAAACCTTTAAAAAGGACTAAAGAATGTTAATATGCAGCAACAATTCCAAAGTTTAAATCAAAAAGAGAAAATGTATAAAAGGTTAATTATTTCACATAATAATGACAATTAAAAGTACAAAATACAAGTATTACACTCAAATAATGCATGCATGATGTATATATGGTGTATATCAAAAACACACAAATAGCTCAAATAAGATTTATTTTGCTAAAAATAATAAATATTTTATGAATATTATGAAACAAGTTTAAACCTAAAGAAAAAGCAATACCATAAAGCATGATTTTATTTTGTTTTAACCATCGAAATAAAAACAGAGAAGCAAAAAAAATGGATCTGATAGCAGATGTTAATCAGTATGGATACATTTTAGATATGATAGAGTTTTAAACAAGGAGATATTAATTTGTTCTAATCTTAATTTTTATACTTATGAAAAAAAAAATATTACTAGCAGGCTTGCTCACCACATTCTCTATGGTGGTTAAATCACAGGTCGGAATTAATACAACCAATCCTCAGGGAGTATTTAATATTGATGGATTAAAAAATAATCCAACAACCGGGATACCTACTGCTGCTCAGGCTAAAGATGACCTGGTGACAACTTCCAATGGCAATCTGGGGCTGGGTGTTATCAATCCCGGCACCACATTGGATGTGAACGGAGCAATTACCAACCGTGAAACGCCATTGGCTGTCACAGGTAATGCCGTTACGATCCCAGCTAATGTAAGTTTGGTACAGCTTACAGGAGCAGCTACTACAAACGTAGCTGTTACAGCGCCTGTTGCTCCTAATGCAGGTCAGCGCCTTATTGTCTACAATAATACCACAGGTGGATTTGGGGCTATTTTGAATGGCGTTACTGTTCCTAATGGTAAAGCACAGGAATTTATTTTCAGCAATTCATCCTGGAAGTCTATTGATGGTAGTTCCGGAGGAGGTTCTTCTGTCAATATTTATAACACTGATGGCACCCTTACGGGAAATAGAACGGTAACCCAGGGAGCCAATACCTTGGCATTCACAGGAACGCAAACCAATGCATTTTCCGTAGATGGAAATACCTTATCTGTGGATGCAGCCAATGGCCGTGTAGGAATAGGTACCACTACTCCTGATACCAAACTTACCATCAGTACTCCTGATAATAGCTTCGGTTTGAATCACACTAATGGTAGCGTTAATTTTAAATCCTATATCGGAGGAGGTGTAGTATCTGTAGGAACCACTACAGCTAATGATCTGAGATTTACTACCAACAATACCCAAAAAATGACAATCACTCCAGCTGGAAATGTCGGAGTTGGAACAATAACTCCCACTAATAAAATGGTGGTAGCTGGGAGCAATGCCCAGCCTTCTGCACTGGGTACAGCAACTACCAATGCCACGTTTCGGGTTGACGGGAGCACAAACCATGCTTTGGATTTCGGAACCTATGCAAACTCTCCTTATGGATCATATATTTCAAGCCAGAATAAAAGCTCGGCTGCAGGTCTTCCTTTAGTACTCAATCCAGTGGGAGGAAATGTTGGTGTAGGCACCAGTGCTCCTGATAATTCAGCTTTACTTGAGCTCAATGCAACCAATAGAGGTTTTTTACTGCCCAGGGTATCATTAACATCTATGACGGATGGATCTACAATTGCTTCTCCTGCAAAAGCGCTTATGGTTTATAATTCCAACACAGGATTAGCTCCTTATGGAGAGGGGGTTTATTATAATTCTGGAACTTCTACAGCTCCTAGCTGGAGTAAATTAGCTCCTCAGACAACTGACTATCAGCTTTTAGGGGTTTTTACTGATACAGCAACCTTTCCGGTAGATCAGCTAGCAACGGGAAATGGTGTTATTATAAATGATCTTGATCTGGGATTGTCTGTTTCCGTTACAGTTCCTGCCAATAGCACAGCTAAAATTGTTGTGGATTATAATGTTCCGGTCGGCACCACAAATACAGCTTCAAATGAATTAGGCTATTATGGTGTACGCTTTATCAGAAACGGCGGAGAAGAGCCAGCAGGCTCAAGAAAATATACTATTCCTGAAGGCAATAATGGTTCTCAAATGGTTTCTACCGTTGGAAAATATTCTGAAACCTATAACAATACCAGCGCTTCTCCTGTTATAATAACGTACACTTTAAATGGATATGTTGAAAGTACAAATCATCCAGTTAGGTTTAATATGTGGGCAGCTTCAGGACAAAACTTCAACTGGGGTGTAGGCTCAATATCTGCGACAGCTTTTGTTAAAGATAATTAATACAAAAAAAAGATTTAATAATTACTATAAAGGTCTTTTGGAGGAAACTTCAAGAGGCCTTTTTTATTTTCCTGAATCAATAAAATAAATATCAGATTTTAACTTTATTAACTAATCCTTTTAATTAATACCCGAGGTTAATGATTAACAAAGTTTTTTTATTGAGATGATTTAAGAATTACTGATTACAAAATATGTAAAACAGATATAAAATTTCGTTAATTATCTACCAGAGACTTAAGGAATTGATAAAGATCCACATCTGATCCGAGGTTGAGTTTTTTTCTCAATCTGCTTTTCTTTATCTGTACAGATCTGTGTTGCTTAAAAGTAAACTCAGCAATGTCTTTGGAAGAGAATCCTAACCAGATTAAAGCACAGAATGCCAGATTATCCTTAGTTAAATCCGGATTGATCGCCAATAGCTTTTGAGAAACATTAGGATAAACTTCATGAAACTTTTCCAAAAAACTAATATCATTATTTTTAGCCAATTGAATTAAATCTTCATGTACTCCTGAAATTCTTCTCTCCAATACTTTGGTTTCATCTTCTTTTCTGGAAATTATTTCTTTGCTTTCTAAGATTACTTTCTTTTTTTTATGATTCTGATAATATAAATAAGCCAATACTAACAAAATTAAAAAAATTATAATGCTGCTATAAATAAATATCTTTTTTTTGAGTGTTTTATTTTCTTCTGTTTTTTCTTTTTCTATTGTTTTTATAGATAACTCTACACCTTTGGCTTGTGAGTTTTCCAGGCTGTCTTTTAATTTTATATAATACTCCAGATATTGTTTCTCCTTTTCTAAATTACCCGAATTTTTATAACATGATATTAAAAGCTTGTATATATTTTTAGTATGCTCAATCGTTTTTAATTTTTTATTGTATTCAAGAGCTTTATCTAAAAATACGATTGCTTTTTCATAATTTTTTTCTTTAAAAAAATATTGTGCATAATAGTAATAAAAGACAGATATCTGATAATCATTAGGGTCATGTTTCTTTTTGCTTATTATATCCATTCCCTGACCAAGATAGGCTTTAGCAGAATTTTGGCTGGGTTGATATTCAATATAATGATTAGCAATTTGAGAGGTCGTGCTTAAGCTTTCATACAATAGAGAGGATTGTTTTAAATAATAGAGCGCAGAATCCAGATCTTTTTTTTCATAAAGAAAATTTGCTCTTGTAGTATACACGTAAGATAAAAATTTACCCCTTCTATCCTTATCTTCAATTTTATTTCCGTAATATCCCCCTTTAGAATTATACTTCAGACCTGTATCATACAGCTTCATGACATAATAGGCCTGCGAATATTCCTGATAGAGCTTAGCAATTGTAAAAAAATCAATCTCGCTTTCGTTTTTATGTAATATGCTCTCTGCTGCATTCAGATTTTTTATACTTTCTTCTCCATTTCCTAAATTCCAGCATTGATTGGCAATATTGATATGAGCCCAAATTATTCCTCTCACATAATTTTCTTTTTTCATTTTTTCTAACATCTCCTTATTCCAAAGAATAATTTTTTCTCTGGGAATATTTTTTTTCCCCATTTCTTTAGGCGTATTCAAAAGAATTGAATCATACTCTTTATATTTAAGATCTTGGGAAAACAGGAGTCCAGATGAGAAAAGAAACCCAACTGTAAATAAAAATTGAAATATGTGTTGAAAGTATTTCATTACATGCTAAAATAAAAATATTTTTAGAAAATAGCATTAAATTAATTAAATAGGAAACATATTTTATATATCATATATTTTTCTTAAACCATATTGCTTTTTATCTACATCTTTTTAATTGCTATTCGGTAAAATAATAATCTAATTCAAACTAAGAAATCTTCTGAAGAGTTATAAATAATATAAATATTAGAAAGGGTACAAAAAGATGAATGGAAAAATAGATGCATAAAAAACCCGCTTTAAAGTTTAAAGCGGGTTTAAATTATTTATTATTTATTAAATCAATAATTATTTTACTTCTTCGAAGTCAGCATCCTGTACATCCTCAGCTCCGGCGTTTCCACCTGCATTCTGAGCACCTGCTGCATCAGCACCTGGCTGTTGACCTGCTGCATATAATTCTTCAGAAGCGGCCATCCAAGCTGCATCTAACGCTTCAGTTTTAGCTTTTACGTCATCAGCATTTTTAGCTTCAAAAGCTGTTTTTAATTCTGCATGAGCTGCTTCGATTGCTGCTTTTTTGTCAGCAGAAAGTTTCTCACCGAATTCTTTCAATTGTTTTTCAGTCTGGAAAATCAATCCATCAGCCTTGTTGAAGATTTCAACTTCTTCTTTTCTCTTAGCATCCGCTGCAGAGTTTTCCTGAGCTTCCTTCTTCATTCTTTCGATTTCTTCGTCAGAAAGACCTGAAGAAGCCTGGATTTTAATAGACTGCTCTTTACCAGTTCCTTTATCTTTAGCAGATACACTTAGAATACCGTTAGCATCAATATCGAATGTTACTTCAATTTGAGGAACTCCTCTTGGTGCTGGTGGGATATCCTGAAGATCAAATCTACCGATTTCTTTGTTATCGTTGAACATTGGTCTTTCCCCCTGTCCTACTCTGATGCTTACAGCCGGCTGGTTATCAGAAGCTGTAGAGAATACTTCAGATTTTTTAGTTGGGATCGTAGTATTCGCTTCAATTAATTTTGTGAATACAGAACCCATTGTTTCGATACCTAAAGAAAGTGGAGTAACGTCAAGTAATAATACATCTTTTACATCACCTGTCAATACACCTCCCTGGATTGCTGCACCAATAGCTACAACTTCATCCGGGTTTACTCCTTTAGATGGTTTTTTACCGAAGAATTTTTCTACTTCTTCCTGGATGATTGGGATTCTTGTAGAACCACCTACCAGGATCACTTCGTCGATATCAGAAGTGGATAAACCAGCATCTTTTAATGCTTTAGCCACAGGCTCCATAGATCTTCTTACAAGATCAGCAGATAATTGCTCGAATTTAGCTTTTGTTAAAGTCTTCACTAAGTGTTTAGGACCTGTAGCAGTAGCTGTGATATATGGTAAGTTGATTTCAGTCTGAGGAGAAGAAGATAATTCAATTTTCGCTTTTTCAGCAGCTTCTTTCAATCTTTGAAGAGCAATGGCATCAGCTTTTAAATCTACACCTTCTTCAGCTTTGAACTCATCAGCCATCCAGTTGATAATCACATCATCAAAGTCATCACCTCCCAAGTGCGTATCACCGTTTGTAGACAATACTTCAAATACACCGTCTCCTAAATCAAGGATAGAGATATCGAAAGTACCACCACCAAGGTCATATACTGCGATTTTCTGATCTTTATGGTTTTTATCAAGACCATACGCTAACGCTGCAGCGGTAGGTTCGTTGATGATTCTTTCTACTTTAAGACCTGCAATTTCACCAGCTTCTTTAGTAGCTTGTCTCTGTGCGTCGTTGAAGTATGCAGGAACAGTGATTACCGCTCTTGTTACTTCCTGACCAAGATAATCTTCAGCAGTTTTCTTCATTTTCTGAAGAGTCATTGCAGAAATTTCCTGTGGAGTATATTCTCTATCGTCGATTTTTACTTTTACTGTATCGTTTGGTCCGGCAACTACTTTATAAGGTACTCTTGTGATTTCAGAAGCATCATCTTTAAAGTGGGTTCCGATAAATCTTTTGATAGAGTAAACAGTTTTTGTTGGATTCGTTACAGCCTGTCTTTTTGCAGGATCACCTACTTTTCTCTCTCCGTCTTCCGTAAAAGCTACGATAGAAGGAGTAGTTCTCTTACCTTCTGCGTTAGGAATAACAACAGGGTCTTTACCCTCCATTACAGCAACACAAGAGTTGGTTGTTCCTAAGTCAATTCCAATTATTTTACTCATAATATTTTATATTTTTTCTATTTTTAATTTAATTTACACTCTCAATTTCTCAATATCTGTACCATTCAAAAAATTATGACAAAATGACACAATAAAAATAAAAGCCCCGATAAAATCGAGGTTTTGAAATTATATTCAGGAAAAAAAATCATTTTTTATGTATGAAGATATGTCAACTTCTCCTCTGTGAGGTGAAAGATACTATTTACTTTCTTTTAAAACCCGGATTAAAAAGTACCCAAGATCAGGATCTACGGAATATATCCTTCCTGTATTAATGCCAACTCCCATTCCATTAGCTCCAAAACCTACACCGTCTATTCCAATGCCTGAAAAGCTGTAGAATTTATTAAACTGCTCCGGCTTCCATTTTACCCATACTGCCATTCCAGTAATTCCTCCTTTTACTATTTTAACCTCTTCATTTTCCTTTATTACTACAGTTGCGAATGTATTGTCTTTTACTTCTTTTCTGGCTCCGTTTACTTTAAACTTTGACGTATTTTCACTATTTAAAACGGGTTCCCCAATAATATAAATTCTATTTTTTTCAATCAGCAGACTTTGATCTTTGATATCAGAATCCCGGATATGATAAGTATCCAATATCAGTTCAGACTCATTTTGTTTATCTCCTTCTTTGAAACTCACAATAAAATAGGCATTGGCCCCTGCATTCTTTGCTTCATCGCTAATAGCTATAAACAAATGTCCGAGGTAGGTACCGGGATAATGAGCTTTATATCGTCCTAAAAAAGCAGATTTATAGTTTTCCTGATTCTGTAAAGGAATCATAAATTTTTGAGGAGACAGGTTTTCCAAATTTCCTTTTTCCAAGACCTCTACATATTGACTGTATACCCAACCAAATAACTGTAGCAGAAGTATAATCGTAATTTTTTTCATGGTTACAAGTTTTTATAATTCTTTAAAGCATTTTCTCCAATGAATATATATCCTGATTAATGGCAAATAGTTCGTGATATAAATATATCAAAAACCACTGAAAACCAATTACTTTATAAGGAAAATCGAAAATCACAAAGAACAACTCACCAAACCTTTAAAAATTAATCAAAGTTTAACCTAAGAAATAGAGGCAGAATCTTTGTGAATTATTATTTTTGATAAAATATACACATTTAGAATGTCAATACACTTTAATCCCCGAGATATTACTTGGCTTGCCTTTAATGAAAGAGTTTTGCAGGAAGCTATGGATGAAAAAGTTCCCTTACATTTAAGAATACGTTTCCTCGGAATTTTCTCCAACAATTTAGATGAATTTTTCAGAGTGCGTGTTGCCGGATTAAAGCGCGCCATGGATTTTAAGGAAAAAGTGATTGCCGAATCTTTTTATCAGCCGCCATCCAAGATCCTTCAAAGAATCAATGAAGTTGTGATGAGACAACAGCTGAATTTCGATAAAACCTGGAAAAAAATCCAGACCGAAATGGCTGATCATAAAGTTTTCATTAAAAACGCCAAAAACCTGACAGCCAACCAAAAAGAGTTTGTCAGACAATATTTCGATGAAGTGGTAGAATCCAATGTGATTCCGATTCTTCTTCATGAAAATACTCCTATGCCTTATCTGAGAGACAAAAGTCTTTATCTGGGAGTGGCTATGAGAAAAAAAGACTGGCAGTATTCCAGCAATTATGCCATTATTGAAATTCCATCCCGCTTTGTGGGAAGATTCGTATTGCTGCCAACGGAAGATCCGGAAGAAAAAAATGTCATGTTACTGGAAGATGTGATTACCTTTAACCTTCCGCATATTTTCTCTTATTTCGGATATGATGAATTTGCAGCCAATGCATTCAAAGTAACAAAAGATGCAGAACTGGATCTGGATAATGATATCAGAACCAACTTTGCAGAAAAAATAGAAAAAGGTCTTAAAAACAGAAGAAAAGGGAAGCCCACCCGTTTTGTTTTTGATAAAGATATGGATAAAGCTTTGCTGGAACTTTTGATCAGGAAACTGAACTTAACGAAGAAAGACAGCATCATCCCTGGAGGAAAAATTCATAATTTCAAACATTTCATGGATTTCCCTGATGTTTTTGAAAAGTATGAAAGACCTGTAGAAAGAACTTCTTTTACGCATCAGGCATTTGAACATGGGGGAAGGGTGACTGACGTAATTTTAAAAGAAGATGTACTCCTTACCTTCCCTTATCACAAGTACAATCCGGTGATTGATCTTCTCCGTGAAGCCGCTATGGATCCGGATGTAAAATCCATACAAATTACAGCGTACCGTCTGGCAAGCAGTTCAAAAATTATCAATGCTCTGATTTACGCTGCCAGAAATGGTAAAGAAGTGACTGTGATGCTGGAGCTTCAGGCAAGATTTGATGAAGAATCCAACCTGGAATGGAAAGACATGCTGGAGCCTGAAGGAATTACTGTTCTTGTAGGAATTCCTAATAAAAAAGTACACGCCAAACTTTGTGTCATCAAAAAGAGAGCCCACAATAAAACCATTCAGTATGGCTTTGTAAGTACCGGAAATTTCAACGAAAAAACAGCCAGAATATATGGTGATCACCTGCTGTTGACCGCTGACCGCGGCATCATGGCGGATATCAATAAAGTATTCAATGTATTGAAAAAACCGAAAGATGACTTTATTCCTATTTTGAAAACTTGTAAAAATTTATTAGTTTGCCCTCAGTTTATGCGTGAAAAGATTGTTCACCATATTGATAAAGAAATCGAAGAGGCCAAGGCAGGAAGAAAAGCAGAAATCATCGTTAAAGTCAACTCAATGAGTGATCGTGCTCTGATTGAAAAAATATATGAAGCTGCCAAAGCCGGAGTGGTGACCAGAATGATCGTAAGAGGGATCTATTGTGCCGTCAATCAAAAGGAATTCAGAGAAAAAATAAAAGCCATCAGTATTGTAGACGAATATCTTGAACATGCCAGAGTCATGTATTTTTACAATAAAGGGGCCGAGGATATGTACATTTCTTCCGCAGACTGGATGACCAGAAACCTGGATTACAGAATTGAAGCAGCCGCTAAAATCACTGATAAAAACCTTAAGAAGGAATTAAAAGACATTCTGGACATCCAACTTAAAGATAACGTAAAGGCAAGGATTTTAGACAAAAAACTGAGCAATGAATACGTAAGAAATGATAAACACGAATGCCGATCACAAATAGAAACCTATAAATATTTAAAAGCTAAAACAAGCAAGAAATGAAGATAGCAGCGATAGACATAGGGAGTAATGCAGCCCGCCTTCTTATCAATGAAGTAAAGATCAACAACAGAAAGCCTGAATTCATCAAGCTCAACCTTCTCAGAATTCCTCTGAGACTGGGAATGGATGTTTTTACCATCGGAAAAATTGGTCCGGAGAGAGAGAAAATGGTCATTGATTCCATGAAGATCTTTAGTGACCTGATGAAAATATACAAAGTAGATCATTACAGAGCCTGTGCTACCAGTGCCATGCGTGATGCTGCCAACGGTAATGATATCATCAATCTGGTAAAAGATACATCAGGAATCAATATTGAAATTATTTCCGGTGATGAGGAAGCTACCCTGATTTATGAAAATCATGTTGCAGAAGGTCTTGATAAAGAATTTGCCTATCTATATATTGACGTTGGTGGAGGTTCTACAGAGCTTACCTTCTATGAAAATGGTAAAATGGTCTATGAAAAATCTTTCAATATCGGAACGATCCGTCTTCTCAATAATCTTGTGACTATGGACAACTGGAAAGAAATGAAGGATGAGATCAAAAAAAATATTGTCAGCAAAAAGCCAATTGTTGCTATCGGTTCCGGAGGAAATATCAACAAAGTATTCTCTATGAGTAAAACCAAAGACGGAAAACCGATGTCTTTGTCTCATCTGAAAAAGGTTTACAAAGAATTCAATGAGCTTTCCGTAGAAGAAAGAATGACCAACTACAGCCTGAGAGAAGACCGTGCTGATGTACTGGTACACGCCCTGGGCGTCTTCAACAATGTGATGTCGTGGTCTGATATCAACAAAATTTTTGTTCCAAAAATTTCCGTAGCAGACGGATTGATCCATAATATTTACAGTCAGCTGCAACATAAAAAGTAACAACAAACAATACGATTGAAAGCCAGCCATTTTTGAGCTGGTTTTCTATTTTAAAAACATTTCCATGTCATTGCGAGGAACAATGTGACGAAGCAATTTCTATTATTAAGTTTTGGCTAAAGCCAAGAGAAGGTGGCTCATTTTTTAAGGCGGGCTAAAGCCCACCCCTATTGAATTATTGAATCCGGACATTTAAGACAACATCTTTTATCTTTTATCTTTTATCTTTTATCTTTTATCTTTTATCTTTTATCAAAAAAATTAAAGTAAAACCTCATCCTCATCCGTCATACCCATATCAATAGCAAAGCAATGAACCCAATCAAAATACTTCTTACAGGAGCTACGGGAATGGTAGGCGAAGGTGTTTTAATGGAATGTCTTGAAAATCCAAATGTTTCTGAAATCCTGAGTATAAGCCGAAAACCCTCCGGTAAAACACATCCCAAGCTGAAAGAATACCTTGTCTCTGACTTCCTTTCGATAGATCTTCATGATGAAAAACTGAAAGGTTATGATGCCTGTTTTTTCTGTGCCGGAATCAGCAGCGTTGGCATGAAGGAAGAAGAATATACCAAAATCACTTACGATACAACGCTTCACTTTGCCAAAGCTGTTTTGAACCAAAATCCTGAAATGGTGTTCAACTACGTATCCGGGGCAAGTACAGACAGTACGGAGAGTGGAAAACTGATGTGGGCACGGGTAAAAGGCAGAACAGAAAATGATTTGAAAAGAATGGGTTTCAGAGGAGCTTATAATTTCCGTCCCGGATTCATGAAACCTGTTGAGGGTCAAACCAATGTAAAGTGGTTTTTTAAACCTTTTATTTGGATTTTTCCTATTTTTTTTCAGTCAAAATCATTAACTTTACACGAAGTGGGTAGAGCAATGATCAATGTGACACAAAAAGGATACCCTACATCTACTTTAGAAATTAGAGATATTAAAAATTTAGCGCTATGAGAGACATGTTAAAAAGAATTGTTCTGGTTATTTTTGTACTCTTGCTTGTGACTGCTGTTTCAGGATATTTTTATATGCAGAAACATCCTTTGGAAGGAAATAAATCAAGAACGATTTTAAATTTTTCGGGAAAATCAGGAAAATAATTTCACTATAAAGTTTCTTATTCACATAATTTTTATTTTTTATTGGAAATAAACCTATTTTTTAAACATTTCTTAAAGTTCCATTAAAATAATTGCAAGGTATAAAGTTCATTTTTGTATTTATCTAATTGAAATAAAAAATGATCAACAACTACCTATTAAAAGGGTCTGTGATTGCCGCATTCTTCTTTCAGAGCGGTCTTTTCGGACAGACACTGATTCATTACTGGAATTTTAACGATAATACTTCTGCAGCTACAGTTACTACCCCTGCTTCTACGATGGTGAACGGTTCTCTTGCACCTATAGCAGGAGGAACAAGTGTCATCGATTTTGCCGGAGGTACCGGACAAAATTTTAGTCTGCAAAATTTAAATGCAAGAAACGGTGATGTTTCCGGAACCCATTTAAGATTCAATAATCCGATTGGAGGGGCTTTACAGTTTAATCTTCCTACAACGGGCTATAATAACATCGTTGTTAAGTTCACCACCAGAAGATCCGGTCAGGGAGCAGGAACACAGACATGGTCTTATTCCACCGACGGAACTACTTTTATGCAGTTTCAGACGGTGAATCCTCAGGATGCCGATCCACAATTGGTTACATTGGATTTTTCCACTATACAGGGAGCCAACAACAACCCTAACTTTAAATTAAAGGTAGAATTTTCCGCAACGGGAGGCGGAACAGGAGGAAACAATCGTTTTGACAACTTTACGGTGGATGCCACTCCTGCAGGAAATGTTGATACTACTCCACCAACAGTCACTTACCTGCCTGCCCATAATACCAATAACGCTTCAACAACTGTAAATCCAACCCTATCTTTCAATGAAAATGTAAGATTAACTGATAATTCTGCACTCAACAATTCCAATGCACAAAATCTTATTGAATTCCGTCTTGGAAATGCTACAGGTACACAAGTTCCGTTCACTACAACTTTCAGCAACAATACCATCACTGTAATCCCAACTTCCGGACTAGTGCCAGGGCAGACTTATTATCTGGCTCTCAAGCCCAATATGGTAGAAGATTTCAATGATAATGGGCTTACTGCCGTTACTTCCAGTACTTTTACCACTGCCGGAACAGCAATTTCTTTAGAAAAGAATTTCATCAAAGTCAATGAAAATTCAGGAAATCTTGCATTTAAAATCAATATTACCAATCCTTCTACCTCTACAGTGAATCTGGTTGTAAAGCCAGCACCGTTCAGTACAGCTGACGGTAATGATTTTACTTTAACTAATCAAACTATTAATATCACTCCATCTACAACGAGTTATACCGTCAATATTCCGATTATTGATGACACAGTGGCAGAACAGCAGGCTGAATATTTTGTGGTAAGCCTTGAAAATCCTGTTGGAGCAACTATTTCAGGAGACAATTCTGCAACGGTTTATATTGTAGATAATGATAAAGCGGCTCCGGTTCCTTCTCATCAGATCCAACTGAATTATCTTCTAAGTTTTGATCCTTCAGGAAATAATAGCAGCTCTACAGAAATTGTAGTTCATGATCCGTCAACACAACGTTTATTTACGATCAGCTCCATTACGGATGTTTTTGATATTATTGATTTCAGTAATCCTTCAATACCCTCAGTCATAAAAACAGTGAATATGGCTCCTTACGGTGGGATCACAAGTATCGCTGTGAAAAACGGAATTATTGCAGCCGCCTCTCCCAATACTGATCCTCAGCAAAATGGATCTGTGGTATTTTTTGACATCAATGGAAATTTCCTTAAGCAGGTAACTGTAGGAGCTTTACCGGATATGATAACATTCTCCCCTGACGGAACAAAAGTAGTTACTGCCAACGAAGGAGAGCCTAATGACGCTTATACCGTAGATCCTGAAGGAACTATTAGTATCATTGACATTTCAGGAGGTGTTGGAAATCTTACCCAAAGTAATGTAACGACACTTAATTTTAATAGTTTTGATAATCAGGTAGCAGCATTAACCGCTACCGGTTTAAGAAAAGTAAGAACAAATAATACCCTTTCTCAGGATCTGGAACCTGAATATGTAACCATCAGTGCCGACAGTCAGAAAGCATGGGTAACCCTTCAGGAAAATAATGCCATTGCTGAAATAAACCTGGCTACCAAAACGATCACAGGTATCTGGGGATTGGGCAAAAAAGACATGAGTCTTCCGGGTAACGGATTTGATGCTTCAGACAATAATGGTGAGGTTCTAATCGCCAACTGGCCGGTAAAAGCGTATTATGTACCGGATGCAGTACAAAATTACAAAGTAGGAAACACCAACTATATTGTAACCGCTAATGAAGGTGATGAAAAGGATCTTTCAGGATTTAGCGAAAGAACGACTGTGGGAGCAAGCACTTATATTTTAGATCCTGTATTGTTTCCGAATGCCAATGTTTTAAAAGCTTCCTATAACCTCGGCAGATTCAGGATTTCATCTGCTACAGGAAATATGGATGGAGATGCAGAGTTTGAAGAAATGGCAGCTTTAGGGGCCCGTTCATTCTCTATTTTCAATGCTGATACTAAACAGATTGTATATGACAGCGGAGATCAGTTTGAACGATATATTTCAGCTTATCATCCTTTGATTTTCAATTCGGATAATGAGTCTAACGCTACTAAAAACAGAAGCCGCGCCAAAGGTCCGGAACCGGAAGGAGTAGCATTAGGGAAAATCAATGACCAGACGTATGCTTTCATTACTTTAGAAAGAACTGGCGGTGTTATGGTTTATAATATTACAGATCCTAATACCCCTACGTTTACAGATTACAAAAATTCCCGTTCTACTTCAGCATACGGAGGTGATAATGGTCCTGAAGGAATTATCTACATCGCTCCTGAAAACACTACAACCAATAAAGGTTATGTGATTATCGCCAACGAAATCAGCGGAACTTTATCCATATATGAAGTGGCCACGCCTGCAACACTAGGAACAGGTGAAATAAAAACCGAACAGGCCACCTTTACTATATTCCCAAATCCTGTCAACAAAGGAAATACTCTTTATTTTAACAGAAAACAGGATTATGAATTGTACGATATGTCCGGAAAATTGATCGGGAAAGAAAAGAATGCTTTAACCATAAGCACTGCTAACCTTTCTACGGGAGTTTATCTTGTAAAAACTTTGGAAGGACAGATCAAAAGAGTCATTGTAAGATAAAATATAATATTTAGTTGATTGAAAAAGCTTCGGAGATTCCGGGGCTTTTTTGTTACTGGAAAATTCATTAGTTTTAAACTTTTAATAACACAATGGAAAATCAATTAGAGAATATTATTCAACAAGTCTGGCATAAAGAAAAACGAAATCTCTTTACATTTCTTACCGGTGCAGGAATTTCATCAGACAGTGGTATTCCTACTTATCGTGGAATAGATGGAATTTGGGTAAAAGGAACTCAGTTTCACAAGCCTGAAGAATTTGGAACGTTACGTTATTTCAGACAGCATCCGGAAGAAGTTCTGCAGTATTCTCTTTTCAGAAAAAAAATGTTTGAAAATGCTTCTCCCAACGAAAGTCATTTTGCATTGGCAGATATTGAAACTCAACTTCAGGACAGATTTCATCTGCTTACCCAAAATATTGACAACCTTCACCGCCGTTCCGGAAGCCAAAGAATCTATGAAATCCATGGGAATAACCGGGAGATTAAATGCTCAAACGGATGTAAAGAAATTATGGATCTGCCTGTGGACATACAAAGCAAAGATCTGGATGAAGATCTTACCGCGAAAGATAAAGAACTTTTAACCTGTGCTCATTGCGGGCATTGGATGCGCCCGAATATTTTATGGTTTGATGAATATTATGATGAAAAAACGAACAAAAAATTCAGTGCACTTAAAATTGCCAAAAACAGTGGTGTTCTTTTTATTGTTGGTACTTCCGGAGCAACGAGCCTTCCTATTGCCATTGCCGAAACCGCACTCAAGTATGGAGCTTTTATCGTAGACATTAATATGGAAGACAATAACTTCACTGAGCTGATCAAAAATAAAAAGAATGCATTAATCATCCGGGAAAAATCTACTGAAGTATTAAAGGTAGTTAAAGAAATTATTACAAAAACCGTCTCCTGAAGCAACCTGATTATTTATGATGATTTAACTTTTAAAATTCTTGAAAAAAGCATTTTATATCTATATTTATCCTCAACAAAAACCAATTCACAATGAAAAATATTAAAACTGGAGGAATTCTTTGTTTCCTGCTGCTGGGAACAGCTACTGCATTTTCACAATCAAGAAAAGTAGAATCTACAAAAGGAGTAGAAAAAACAGAAAGCGATAAGGTGGTACATATAGAAGGTGTGGGCCACAAGCTCAATTACGCTCTCAATGGAGGCGTTGTTGAGGTAGAAGGTGGCGACAACACATTAACAGTCAAAGGAAGTGCTAAAAAAATTACGGTTTCAGGAACAGGTAATAAAGTATACATCGATAAAGTGGATAAAATCTCCATGGAAGGTGGCGGCAATATGGTCTACTACCGGACTTCCGGAACAAAATCAGGAAAGCCGGATGTTTCTATAGAAGGGGTAGGAAACAAAGTTGTAAAACAATAAAAACATTTTTTTTGAGTCTGAAAAATTTCATCATAAACCTGACGGGTTTGGTAGGCTTAGTGGACTCAATATGCAAATAAAAAGACAGGCCTTAAAAAAGCCTGTCTTTTTAAAAATATCTCAGATATATTTTACTCTACGTTGATTACCTTTTCGATTTCCGGAGCATGTTGTTTAATTGTATTTTCAACACCCAGTTTTAAGGTTGAAAAATTCAATGAACACCCGGAACAGTTACCTAAAAGTTTCACAAACACCTGATTATCTTTCACATCAATAAGCTCAATATCACCTCCGTCTTTATTCAAAAATGGTCTGATGCTTTCCAGAGCTTCCATTACTCTTGTTACGGTATCTTCGTGCGTTATGTTTGTTTCCATATTTTTTCAGTTCAATTCGGTTTTTTCAAATTTTATTGAAATTATTATTATTTTGCTTTTGGCGAGCATCCTGCCATCGTAGAAATCTTCACAGCTTCAGTAGGAGGAAGATTTTTATTTCTTTCCACTAAACTTTCTACCATTTTTCTGGCAGTTTCTGTGTAGATATCTGCAATTTTAGATCCTTCCTGAAGCGCAGCTGGTCTTCCAACGTCTCCTGCTTCTCTGATGCTTTGGATCAATGGAATCTCTCCTAATACCGGAATTCCAAGATCTTCCGCTAAATATTGTGCTCCCTGGTTTCCAAAGATATAATATTTATTGTCAGGAAGTTCTTCCGGTGTAAAATATGCCATATTTTCGATCAATCCAAGAACCGGAATGTTAATACTTTCCATCTGGAACATCGCAATTCCTTTTCTTACATCTGCTAATGCAACATGCTGAGGTGTACTTACGATGACCGCTCCTGTTACAGGCACTTCCTGGATAATTGACAAGTGAATATCCCCTGTTCCCGGAGGAAGGTCAATTAATAAGAAATCCAGCTCTCCCCATGCAGCATCTCTGATCATCTGGTTCAAAGCTTTTGAAGCCATAGGACCTCTCCACACTACAGCCTGATTAGCGCCGGAGAAATATCCTATTGAAAGCATTTTAACTCCATAATTTTCGATAGGCTTCATCAGATTTTTACCATTCACTTCTACAGAAATTGGTTTCTGTCCCTCTGTATCGAACATGGTAGGAACTGAAGGACCGTAGATATCTGCATCCAATAATCCTACTTTAAAGCCCATTTTGGCTAACGTTACTGCCATATTTGCAGAAACGGTAGACTTCCCTACTCCTCCTTTACCGGAAGCAATAGCGATAATATTTTGAATTCCCGGAATTTGTTTTCCTTTGATCTGACTTTGCTGAATTTCACTAGGCTCCGGAGAAACGATTTTAAGTTTTAAATGAATGTCTTCTCCAAACTCACTGGCAAAAGCCTGTTTCATGGCAGCCTCCAGTTTTTTCTTTTCGTGCATTGCAGGTGAATGAGCAGTCATGTCAATATAAACATCGTTACCCATAATCTGAAGATTATTCACCAAATCGTCTACTTCTATTTCTTTAAGGAATTCCTGAACCTTTTCTTTCGTCAACATATAAATATAAATTGTTTACAAATTTACGGATTTTTTCGGTAATTTAGAATCAATAAAATCTATAATATCAGGTGATAAATCAGATCGTTAAAAATTTCTTATTTGTGATTTTTATCCTGACATTACACCCAACCTCAGAAAGCAATTGATATGAGAACCAATACCTATCCTTCCAAATACGCACAGGCAAAAGGAATATTTACCATTGGAAAGACGAAATTCAAATGGTATGACCTCGCAAGTGATCCTTCGGAAGTTTCCCGGCAGGACATTGATAATGCACAATTGTGTATTGAAAATGCTGAAGAAAATTTTAAAAACATCGATGATCTGGGATTCGTCATCATGCATCGCTGTGGAGAAAATTATCTCCTGTTAGTCTGCACATGGCGCAGTGAAAATGAATTGTGGGAAAGAAACAAAACCCATCTTCCAACTTACTGTGTCTGGGAAATGGGCATTGTATATTATGAATCTCAGTCCTGGAAAAAATATCTGGGTTCCGGACGGGAAGAAAAAGACAAAGAGGACTATCTCAATGATTTCTTTGAGGGAGAAGTGTAGAAATTTTCTGTTTTGTCATTGACTATATCGAATCTTCGATTTCTGACGACTGAAGAACCTCATAAAATAAAAGATTCTTCATTCCACTCCGTTTCATTCAGAATGGCATGCATAAAAAACAATTTAAAGTCAGAGTATTAATTGGCTCTGTTCTTTTCATCAAACCTTACATTACGATCCATTCCTTTTACTTTTTTATTTCCAAAAGTATAGGTTGCTGATAAAGTAAGTCTTCTGGCGTCGTAGTAATTATTGTAAGAATGTGTTCCTGTTGTATAATAAATTTCTCCCAGACTTTTGCCTTGCTTTAATATATCTGAAACAAATATATTCAGCTGAAGGCTCTTTTCCATAAGATTCAGCTTCACCCCTGAAGTAAGATTTCCAGCAAACTTCATATAGGAATTTCCGGAATTGGAAGGCAGACGGAACCAGTAATTCAGAATCAGCTGTATTGTTTTACTTTGATTGAGTGATATATTATTCTGAAAATCGAAATCATAACTATTCCCTTTTCTGGCAAGAGCATCGGTTGCAAAAACATCCGTATTCATATAAGAATAATTGGCCGAGTAATTCGCTTCCCATTTTTTGAAAAAAGTATCTGAATAGTTAAGGGAAACTCCCATGCTGTTCTGGTTGTAATAATTTTCAAAAGTACTCACCCTGTTTTCTCCTTTCAGGGTGGCAAGCTGACTAAATGCTTCCACGGTTCTCTGAAAATAAGCTGATGCCGATAATTTTCCTTTGTACACGTAGGAAAGTTCAAAATTATGATTGATAGAGGGCTTCAGGAAAGGATTTCCGGTAAAATAAGAATTGATATTGATGTACCAGCGGTAGGGATTGATCGCTCGGAATCCCGGTCTATTGATTCTTTTGGAATAATTCAGGTTGAAAGTATGGTTTTCATTGCTTTTATAGCTGATATAGGCCGTTGGAAAAAATTTCCCATACGAATTTTCAGTCCGCTGTCCGGAAGTTAAAGAATTTCCGTTGACCACCGAATATTCGTAACGTAAACCTGCTTTTGCCGACCATTTTTCGTTGAATGACTTTTCAAAACTTATATAAGCTGCATAATTTTTCTCGTTATATTCAAATTCATTGCTTTTCAAAGGATCTGTAATATATTGTCCGTTCGCTAAGTTCTGATAAAATATACTGGAGTTATTATCAAAATTGGTGAATTTCACTCCACCTTCTGTCTTTGCAAACTGATAAGGCAATGTAAGATCCGCCTGCCCGGAATAAATTTTATAATCCACCATAGAAGGCGATTTTACCACAAATCTGTCTCCCGAACTCTCTGTTGTAGTAAAATCAATAATTGTTTCCGGAGTATTGGAAAAATAATTTCCTGTGATACTCAGTTTATTATCCTGCTTCCCGAATTTCAGATCATAATACGCGCTGGCCGTATGTTGTCTTCCTGTAGCTCTGTGCTGTGCATCAGTCAGTAGTGTATTGGTATAAATCCCATTCTGGAAATAGTTTGAAGTATTTCTGATATCCATATTGGAATGTCCGAATCCGAAATCATAAATAAATCCGACATTGGACTTTTTACTTAACTGATAATCCAAACTTAAATTGGCCCCCAGTCCATCCCCGAAATCTCTTCTATTATCATTGCTTTTAAGACCATCTGCACCTTCTATCCAATAGTTTTCATAGGAATGCTTTTCATTTTTATTCTGTCTCAGCTTTAAGGAAGAACGCAGTTTTTCGTTCTGATAATTTACGGTTACACTGTTTGAATTCCCGGTATAGGTTTGCTGCTGAAGACTGCTGGTAAGGCTTCCACTCCATCCCAAGTTTTGATTTTTCTTTAAAACAATATTGATTAATCCGCTGTTTCCCTGTGCTTCATATTTGGCAGGAGGTGCTGTGATGACTTCAATTTTTTCTATATTTTCAGATCTGAGACTTTTGAGATAGGTAACCAGTTCAGCATCTGACAAATTCAGAATTCTGTCGTTAATCATTACTGCCACCCCACTTTTCCCAACGATGGAAACTCCGGTGTTATCATCTACTTTAACCAGAGGAGTTGTCGCAAGAGCATCCACAGCATCCATCCCCTGTGAGGCAACAGAATTGGATACATTGAAAACCAATCTGTCTGCTTTTCTCTCAATCAGTTTTTTTCTGGCAGTAAGCGTAACCCCTTCGATTTGTTTTTCATTCTTTTTTTCAATAAAAAAGTCCTGTTTTACTTCTCCGTTGATGACAATATCTCTGTTGGAAATTTCTATACCATCCTGTAGAAGCTTAATGGTATAGTTTCCATTTTCTGAAAGTTTCAAAGAGTAATTTCCTTTTTCGTCTGAAATGGAGGTGTGTTTTTTCTGATCTTTTACGGCAATCACCTCAATGTAGGGGACAGCATTTCCAGCCTGAGAGATCTTTCCTTTTATACTTTGAGCTAAAGCAATAGCGGGCAACAGCATGATTACAGCTAGTACTATCTTCTTCATGAATTATATTGTTTTTAATAAGACAAATCGTAAATGCCTTTTATTACATCTCTTTTACTGTTTTTCAATATCTTCGTTCTTTAAAATCAAAACATGAAAAAAGGGCTTATTGCATTTTCCATATGTATTACTCAAATTATTTCCGCACAGAATTATTCCCAATATGTCAATCCCATGATAGGAACCGGAGGCCATGGCCACACTTTTCCAGGGGCGATTGTTCCTTTTGGAATGGTACAGCTTTCTCCCGATACCAGAATTGACGGAAGCTGGGACGGATGCAGCGGATACCATTATTCGGATTCTGTCATCTACGGCTTTTCTCATACCCATTTAAACGGTACAGGAGTTTCTGATTATGGAGATATTATGCTGATGCCTACTATGGGAAATCCAAGCCTGAACAGCAAAGACTATTCTTCGAAATTTTCGCATAAAAATGAAAAAGCAACAGCAGGATTCTATGCTGTAAAATTAGATAAAAATAATATTGATGTTCGCCTTACAACGACAAAAAGAGTCGGGTATCATGAATACACTTTCAACAATGCCGGAAATGCCAATATCATTTTAGACCTCAACCACAGAGATAAGCTTCTGGAAGGTGAAGTAAAGATTATTGATGATACAACCATTGAAGTTTTCAGAAGAAGTGAAGCATGGGCTACCAATCAGTACATCTATGCCAGAATTGAGTTTTCAAAGCCTATGAAAATTTCAAAAAAAGACACCAATGGAAAAGAAGAAGACAATCTTTTTACGGGGACAAAACTTGCTCTGGCATTTTCAGCTAATGTTAAAAAAGGAGAAAAGATCAATGTAAAAGTCTCTGTTTCTCCTACAGGCTATGAAGGAGCAGTAAAAAATATGCTGGCAGAAGGAACATCTAATGATTTTGAAGCAGTAAAAAAACAGGCAGAAACGAATTGGGATAAAGAACTTTCCAAAATTGAGGTGAAATCTGATGATAAAAACAAATTAGCTGTTTTTTATACTGCACTTTACCATGTCTTCACACAACCGAACATCAATATGGATGTTGACGGAAAATACAGAGGCAGAGATAACAAGCTTTATACCGCCAATGGTTTTGATTATTACACCGTATTCTCACTTTGGGATACCTTCAGAGGCGCTCATCCGCTGATGACTTTAATTGACAGAAAAAGAACTGCTGATTTTATCAATACCTTCATTAAACAATACGAACAGGGAGGAAAACTTCCGGTATGGGAACTGGCTTCCAACGAAACAGAATGTATGATTGGCTATCACTCTGTTTCCGTCATTGCAGATGCTATGGCTAAGGGAATTCAGGGGTTTGATTATGAAAAGGCATTTCAGGCTGCAAAAGGTTCTGCCATGCAGGATATTTTTGGTTTGAATGCTTACAAACAGAATCATTATATCAGCATAGATGATGAGCATGAAAGTGTTTCCAAAACAGTAGAATATGCCTATGACGATTGGTGTATTGCTCAAATGGCGAAAATTTTAGGCAAGAAAGAAGACTATCAGTATTTCATGAAACGTTCTCAGAACTGGAAAAACCTTTACAATCCAAAAACAGGTTTTATGCAGCCAAGAAAAAACGGGAACTGGTATGAGCCTTTTGATCCGAGAGAAGTTAACAACAATTATACGGAAGGAAACTCGTGGCATTATTCATATTCTGTACAGCAGGATATTCCGGGGCTTATTGCAGCGCATGGCGGAAAAGAAAAATTTGAACAGTTCATTGATGCTATTTTTACAGCACCTGATAAAACAACGGGAAGAGAACAAGTGGATATCACAGGATTGATAGGACAATACGCCCAGGGAAATGAACCAAGCCATCACATTGCTTATTTATATAATTTCGTTGATAAGCCAGAAAAAACAGATGCAAAAATCAAATACATCCTTGATAATTTTTATAAAAATACACCTGACGGCCTTATCGGAAATGAAGACTGTGGCCAGATGAGTGCATGGTATGTTTTAAGCTCAATGGGAATTTATTCTGTCACTCCGGGATTACCGGAATGGGAAACCACAACGCCTTATTTTGACGAAATTAAAATTCATCTTGAAGACGGTACTACCAGAACAATTACCAAAACTACTGGCAGAGCTGAACTTAAAAAACTGGGATTCGAAAATGTGAAATCGGCTAAAGATTTTAAATATGCTGAACAAACCGCTTCACCAGTAATTGCTGCAGACAGAATTTTTGATTTTTCTACCAAGGTAGAAATCACTCCACTTAATGCCAATGACAAAGTGTACTACATGACGATAGATGAAAGTGACAGCAATAAAAGAAAGACGTTCTCTACTTATAAAGGACCATTCTCCATCACCAAAACCACTCAGGTAATGGCTTATGCTGAAAGAAACGGAGAAAAAAGTTCTGTAACCACAGCTCACTTCAACAGAAGACCTAATTACTGGGATATTAATATTTTATCAAAAGTGACTCCACAGTACAGCGCTACCGGAAACCTTGCTCTTATTGACGGTATCAGAGGGGATGTTAACTGGAGAAAAGGGGAATGGCACGGATATCAGGGACAAAATTTTGAGGCAGTCATTGATTTTAAGTCCCCTAAGAACATAAAATCATTATCTTCCACTTACCTTCAGGACAGCAAAGCATGGATTATAATGCCTAAAAAAGTAGAATATTACGCCTCCATGAACGGAAAAGATTTTGTCCTTCTGAAAACGGTTGACAATACTATTGATCCTAAGGATGAAAAAGTACAGATCAAAGACTTTTCAACAGAAATTCTTCCTACCGAAGCACGATATATTAAAGTAAAAGCTTACTACTTCGGAAAACTTCCGGAATGGCATCAGGGAGCAGGCGGTGATGCTTATATCTTTATTGATGAAATTGCTGTGAAGTAAAAAAACAAAAAACAACACCTATGAAAAAATTATCATTACTACTCTTTTTACTTTTAAGCATTATAAAAGTTTCAGCTTGTAAATGTGTATATGAAACCTTAGCATACAATTATCAAAATTCAGAATTTGTAGGTATTATCAGAATTTTGAAAGTATATGACGAAAATACTGAGCAAAGATCCTATAAAGCAGATATTGAAATTGAAAAAGTATATAAGGGAGCTAAAACATTCAAAACAATGAATGTGAGAGGACTCATTGGAAATTCCTATTCCGGAGCTTGTGAAATTGATGTCCTGCCCAATGAAAGATATCTGATCTTTTTAAACCAATACAATAACACCTATTCCATTTCATCCTGTACTCCAAAATCAAAACTGGAAAATAAACCAACAAAAGATGAAAAATTGTGGCTTAAAAATCTGGAAAAAGCCTTTACTTATTTAAATAATAATACATTCAGGTTTATAGGCTTACAGTTTACCCGTTGCTATGATGAATTCCAAACTGAATATAAATCTGATTTGTCAAAGATCAGTGGATTCAAGCCTAAGCAGCCTTTTGCTATCTATAAAGTAAAAATAGATGATACATCAAAAATTCAGGAAATTACTCCTGTTACAACTTTTGGAAGTAAGGATAGTATGATCGAAAATATACTGAAAACAAAGATGAAAGTCTCTACACCGACATCTTTCTGGAATGCCAACCCAAAAGAAGGTCTACTATTTCTCTCCTATCATAAAGAAAATATAGACAAGCCGTATGGTGAAGTCATCTCCTGTGATTAATACTAAAATAAACCCTTCTTCAGAATTTTGACGAAGGGTTTATTTTTCAATTCATTCTTTCCGACCATTGCAGGACTTCCGGAAGTTCCATATCAGAAAATTCGATGTGGATGACTCTTCTTTTCTTTCCGTTGGTGGTTCGGTTGGAACCATGAAGCGTTAAAGGTTTCATCAGCATAATTCCCCCTTTTTCTACGTTGCAGATTTCTTCGGTTTCAACTGTCCAGTCGATGGTTTCCGGTCTGTAAATGCCTTTTGCATGAGACTTTGGAACCACTTTCAGCGCTCCGTTGTTTTCATCGGTATCATCCAGATGGATTCTGATGGTGTAGATATTTTCCAAAACATTAAGTGGAGGCTGCACCGCAAACTGATTTTGTTTGGTGGTCCACGGTCCGAAATTTTCCAATTCCAGCTTTTTATCCACAGAAATAGTAAGATCCTGATGATAGGCCACGTACCAGTTGGAAGTTTCAGGCTTATCAAAATAGATGCTTTTAACTACAAAATATTTTTCTCCAAAAATTTCCTTTATCACTTTCCTGATGTTTTCATTAAACACAAGATCTTTGATTTCCGGAACTTCCTTTAAAAACTGTCTGATGGCAAAAAGGTCTTCAGACTTTCTAAAATTTTCTTTTGAAGTGTCTATATTTTGCAGCACAACATTGATGTCTTCCAGTTCTTTCTGCGAAAACACATCATTGATAACAGCAAAGCCATATTTTTCAATATGGCTTTTATGATTTTCTAAGTTGTTTAAACTCATTGATATTTAAATTTTGTCTAATGGTTCAGTTAACTGCCCTTCCCATTTTGAAACTGCTGTGGTTGCCAGCGTATTTCCAAGTACGTTGGTCATACTTCTACCCATATCACAGAAATGGTCAATTGGTAAAATCAAAGCAATACCTTCCGGCGGGATACCAAACATTGAACATGTTGCCACAATAATTACCAGAGAAGCTCTTGGAACTCCTGCAATCCCTTTTGACGTAAGCATTAGTACCAAAAGCATAGTGATCTGCTGTCCAAGGGTCATTTCGATTCCGTAGATCTGAGCAATAAAGATTGAAGCAAATGTCATGTACATCATACTTCCATCCAGGTTGAATGAATATCCTAAAGGTAAAATAAAAGATACTACTCTACTGTTACACCCAAATTTTTCCAGTTCTTCCACCAATTTCGGGAATACTGCTTCTGAACTTGTAGTAGAGAAAGCAATCAGTAATGGTTCTTTAATTCTTTTTAAAAGGTCAAAAAGACGGTTTCCTAGGATGAAATATCCTACCAGTAAAAGGACCAGCCAAAGAACTCCTATAGCAAAGAAGAAGTCTCTTAAATAAATAGCATATACTTTAAAAATTTCAAAACCATTGGTGGCCACTACCGCTGCAATAGCTCCCAATACTCCAAGCGGAGCAAACCACATGATATACCCTACCATTTTAAGAATAGCATGCGCAATAATATCAAATAGTTTCACAACTGGTTTAGCATATTCTTCTCCCAGATTAGCCAAAGCAACTCCAAACATCACCGCAAATACAACAATCTGCAGTACTTCGTTGGTAGCGAAGGCTTCAAATAAACTTTTAGGAATCATGTGTTTTACGAAATCTTCCATGGAAAAACTTTTGCTGCTTTTAAGAAGTTCGTCAGCAGAAGCGACATCCTGAATTGGTAATTTGGTAACATGTCCCGGCTCCAGCCAGTTAACAAGGATCAACCCGATAAAAAGGGAAATCAGAGAAGCTGAAATAAACCAAAGCATGGCTTTTGTACCTACTCTTCCAATCATTTTGATATCACTCATTTTGGCAATCCCTACTACTAATGTCGTAAAAACCAATGGAGCAATAATCATCTGTACCAATCTGATAAAAACCGTTCCCAACAGTTTTATGTTTTTAGAAAAGGGTTCTGCACTATCCGGATAGCTCACGTGTACAATACCTCCGATTCCTACTCCCAGAAGAAGGGCAATGATAATTGCTATAAAAAGTTTATTCTGTCCTTTCATATATATAGTTCAATTTGCGCAAATATAATGGTTTTTCAATTGGCAGACGATTTTCTTCTATAGCGTTGAATTTTACATTAAGTTTTTAATCCCCAAAAATTAAAACCCTGGTTTAGAAAATATTGTAAAAAAATTAAGAAACATTTATTGACTTTTTATTCTTTTGGTACAAATTTTATTATTACATTTGAGTGTATAACAACATTAATAAATATACAATATGAAAAAAACTATTGCAATGGCTGCATTAGCTGTAGCTGTATCTTTCGGTGCTATTTCTTGTAAAAAGAAAGTTTCTGATGCCGACCTTCAGACTCAGGCTACAACTATAGTAACTTCTAATCCCAATGCTTCTGTTGAAGTAAAAGAAGGTGTAGCTCACTTAAGCGGTACTTTCGCAGATCAACAGTCTAAAGACGCAATGATTGCTAAATTAAAAGCCATCAGCGGAGTAAAAGACGTAATGGATATGTCTACCGTAGCAGCTCCTGCACCTGCAGCACCAGTTGAAACGGCATCTGCTGTAGATCCTGCTGTTCAGAAAAAAGTTCAGGATGCAGTGAAGGATTTCCCTTCTGTAAAAGTGGAAGTTGTCAACGGACAGCTTACTCTTACAGGAAATGTTTCTGCTTTACAGGCCAGAAAAATCAAGGAATCTGTAGATGCTTTGAAAATCGGAAAGTATAACAACAACCTAATCGTAAAATAATTTAAGATGAGCCAATTACAAGATAAATATTCAAGTGTAGTTTCAGCGGCACAGTCTGCAGGGATCTCCAATCTTCAGGTTCAGGAGCAGGACGGAATTCTTTATGTTTCCGGAAATGCTTCCAATACTGCAGCTAAAGATGCTGTATGGAATGCTCTGGGAGCTATTGATTCTACTTATTCTGCTTCAGATATCAATATTGATGTACAGGTTGCAGGTTTGGCTTCAGGTGCTTCTTTAACAGTGGCTACTGAAGAATCTAATCTTAACATCAGACAGGAACCTTCTACTGAAGCTGCCGTTGTAGGTAAAGCTGCAAAAGGTTCTTCTGTAACTCTTATTGAGCAAACTTCTGATGACTGGTGGAAAGTAAAAAATGCTGACGGCCAGGAAGGATATGCTTACTCAAGATATTTAAGAGCATAATTTTTATTAAAAAATAATAAATTTTCACAAAAAAAGCATAGAAACATCCCAACTTTGGGATGTTTTTATATTTTTACGGCTCTGAAAAAAAAACTAATGAAGAAAACTCTGTTGCTATTGACTTTGATGTTCACTGTCATTATTCTGCACGCCCAAAAGTTACACATTGACGGAAAAATATCCGATTCCGAAAAGAAAGCGATAGAAAATGCCACCGTCTATCTTTTGAAACAAAAAGATTCATCCATTATCAATTATACGGCAACCAATAGGGAAGGGAAATTCTCGCTGAAGATTGATGATATGAAAGAACCTTCCATTCTCAAAATCGATGCTGATAAATTATCTTCCTATTCAAAAAAATTCGAAAAAATAGATCAATCGCTATCTCTGGGAGATATTCAGCTGGAGAAGCAAGGTATTGTAAATAAAATTGATGAAGTAAAAATCACCGTTTCACCCGTAAAAATTAAAAAAGACACTATTGAATTTAATGCAGCTGCTATCAAAGTACGCCCAGACAGTAAAATTGAAGAGCTTCTGAAGCAAATCCCCGGTGTAGAAATCAGCAATGAAGGAAAGATTACCGTGAATGGCAAAGAAGTAGACCAGATCATGATCAATGGAAAGCCTTTCTTTGATAAAGACGGTAAAATTGCTCTTCAGAATTTACCCGCAGATATTATTAAGAATATTCAGTTCACCACCACTAAAACCAAGGAGGAAGAACTCAGCGGAAAAGCAGCCAAATCTCAGAATACCACCATCAATTTTAATATTGATGAAAAGAAAAATAAAGGTTTACTGACAAGACTTACGGTTGGCTATGGATCAGATAAACGGTATGAAGCAAGTGGACTGGCGAGTTATTTTAAAGGGGATACCAAAATAAGCCTATTGGCTTCTTCCAATAATATCAACTCTCAGGGATTCTCCAGAGATGAGGTTTTTGACAGTATGGGAAATGGCCGGAATGCCTGGATGATGCAGGGAGGATCTGTCTCAACGGTAGGAAATATGACTTACTATAACCAGGGAGGCGGTACGAAAGGAATTCAAAGGTCTACAACAATTGGGTTAAACTACAGTGACAAGCTGGGAAAAGATGCCGATCTGGATTCCTTCAGCCTGATGCATTCCGATTCCAATACGGAAACAAGATCTAAAGTTTCAAGATCTACCCTTCTCCCTACTTACACGCTTCAAACCAATTCTGAAAGCAATGGTGAAAATGAGTCCAAACAATACAGCTTTGATACTTCGGCTAAAATCAAGCTGGATTCTATGACGAGTATCTATCTTTCTCCAAGATTTACGAAAAACAGCAGTTTCAATTTTAATAATTCACGTTCATCTACTTTAAATAATGGTAAACTTGTAAATGAAAGTAATACTTATTCAACTAATGACTCGGAAAGCAATTCATTCAATCCATACCTCTATTTTTCAAGAAAGTTCAGGAAAAAAGGACGTTCGGTTTCCGCTAATATGAACAGTTCCATTTCTGAATCTAAAAGAGATAACCTGAACCAATCTCAAAATACGTTCTATCAAACTAATGGAACCACAAAAGACAACAGGGATCAGTTAGCCAAAAATAAAAATCAGAACAGCAGTTTCAATTTTACTGCCGGATATACAGAACCTGTTTCCGATTCTTCAAGTGTAAGTTTTGAATTGAAATATGAAACCCGATCTTCCAGAGATTTGAGAAATGTAAATGATTTTGATAATACAACAGGAGATTATACTAAATACAATCAGCTTTTATCCAACAATATGAAGCAAAGAATCAATCAGATATCTCCTGAGTTGACTTACCAGATTAGCAAAAAGAAACTGAATTTCTGGGCTTCCATGAATCTTGATATTTCGGATATGAAGGTAAATTCTATTTATAACGGCCAGCAATATGACCTTCAGAAAAATTTTGTACTGCCCCAATATAATGTGAACCTTTACTATCAGCTGACTGAAGGAAAAACCTTAAGCTTTTACAACTATTCCAACTTCAACATTCCGACAGCAGAACAACTGACTCCTTATAAAGATGAATCCAATCCTTTGATTACCTATCAGGGAAATCCTGACTTAAAAAATACCTGGACTAACAATCTTTATTTATATTTCAATAATTATAATAAAGTGAAAGAGTTCAGCTACTATTTCAATATTGGTTTTACGTACAGAAATAATGATATCATCAATTTTTCCACCTATGATAATGCAGGAAAACAGGTGATCACTTATGACAACGTAAGCGGAAATAAAAGCATCAATGCCGGCGGAGGTTTCAGTAAAGTATTGAAATGGAAGAATAATAAACTTATTATCAATCCAAGATTCACCATGAATTATGCTTACAATAACGGTTTTATTGATGGACAATCTTTCACCAGCAATTCTTATAATCTAAACCCAGGTCTTAATCTTACTTATGAAATTAAAGATAAAATGACGATCAAGCCCTCTTACAGACTTGGATATAGTTTCTCCAATTATACCAATTATAATGTAACCAATGTAAATACAGCGAATCAGTCATTAAAACTTGAACTGACCAATTATATGCTGAAAGGCAATCTCGTATTTGGAAACGATTTTGAATACAATACCAATTCCAATATTGCTCCGGGCTTTAAAAAAGATTTCTACTTCTGGAATACCAGCCTTGGATATTCATTCTATAAAAAACAGTTTACAGCAAAAGTAAAGGTGTATGACGTTTTAAATCAAAATCAAAGCGTGAGAAGAACCATTACCGATTCTTATTTTGAAGACCGTGAAGATCTCATCCTGAAAAGATACATCATGTTCTCCATCAGCATGAAACTGAATAAATTTGCTGGTAAAAAGACGAAGTAAAGCAACATCATACTTCTGTATATATTTTGATAATGGCCGGATCTTTCCGGCTATTTCTATGGGGCAACCTGAAATATAATCCTGAGCTCCGTTACAACTGAAGATATAATATTCCCCTCCTCCGGAGGGGTGGCGAAAATTCAAAGAATTTTTGACGGGGTGGTTTTTACAACAACCTTTTAAACAAGATTATTAATAAACATGTTTTTATTTTTAAATTAGCGGTAAATTTTTTTTATGAAAATCCATATTTCAGTATTATGTATTCTTTTTTTCATTCTTGGAAAAGCTCAGAAAACGGAACAGAAAGATACCTTCGTTAAAGACAATTTCACCAAGAAAGAATTTTATATTCCAATGCGTGATGGTGTGAAACTTTTTACTGCGGTATATATTCCGAAAGATATATCGAACAAAAACAAATATCCGTTCCTGATGCAGAGAACCTGTTACAGCATTGCACCGTACGGAGAAAGTGAATATAAAGCAAAGGTAGGTCCCAACACGTATCTTATGAAAGACAAGTATATTTTCGTGTATCAGGACGTACGCGGAAGATATATGAGTGAAGGTACTTTTACCAATATGACTCCACAGGTGGAGCGCAAAACCAAAAAAGATGTTGATGAAAGTACCGATACTTATGACACCATCGAATGGCTTTTGAAAAATGTGAAAGATAACAATGGTAAAGTAGGCCAATTCGGAACATCATACCCGGGATTCTATACTGCTGTAGGAACGTTGTCACAGCATCCTGCTTTGGTAGCTTCTTCACCACAGGCACCGATTTCCGATTTCTGGAATGACGACTTCCTTCACAACGGAAGATTTATGCTAGGCTATTTCAGAACATTTCCTGTTTTTGGCGTTCAGAAAACACAACCGGAAAAGCAGGCATGGTATATGGATTCTTTCATCAAACAGACTTCTGAAGACGGTTTGAAATTCTACAGAGATATGGGTACGCTGAAAGATGGATATGAAAAATATTACAAGAATAATTTCTTCATGACAGAAATTATGAATCATACCAACTATGATGAATTCTGGCAGAAAAGAGGTCTTCTTCCTCACTTAAAGAATATCAACCATGCTGTAATGACAGTGGGTGGATGGTTTGATGCAGAAGATCTTTCTGGTCCTCTGAATATTTATAAAACTATTGAAAAGACAAGCCCTAAAGCTAAAAACACAATAGTAATGGGACCTTTTTCCCATGGTGGCTGGTCTCAGGAGCAGGGAAAACATTTCCACAGTGAAACGTATTTTGGAGATAGTATTGCTACTTACTACCAAAAAAATATTGAAACAAAATTTTTCAATCATTACCTGAAAGGCAATACCAAAGAAGATGCAGGACTTCCTGAAGCGCTGATGTATGATACCGGTGCTAAAGAATGGAAAGAATTTGCTTCTTACCCTCCGAGAAATGCTCAGAAAGTGAATTTCTATCTGGCTGATAAAACCCTGAAAAAATCATCAGGACAAGGCTATTCTGAATATTACAGTGATCCTAACAACCCTGTATTGAGTTCAGATCACTTAAAAGATTTTAATGGATTCACTCCAAAAAATTATATGTCAGAAGATCAGAGATTTGCTGTAGGAAGACCAGATGTATTAACTTTTACTACCGATGTACTGACTGATGATATTACATTTGCCGGAGAGATTATGGCTAAACTGAATATTGCTTCCACTTCTACAGATGCTGATTTTGCCGTAAAATTAATTGATGTTTATCCTGAAGATTTCAAGCCGGCAGAAAAGAAAGAAGGTGTTATCTATGGAAACTATCACCAGATGGTAAGAAGTGAGATCATGCCTGCAAGATTCAGAAATACCAAAGAAAAGGGAGAAGCTTTGGTTCCTAACCAGAAGACGGCTGTAAACTTCAGACTTCAGGATGTGGTTCATACCTTCAAAAAAGGACACAAAATCCAGATTCAGATCAGCAGTACGTGGTTCCCGCTTTTCGCCATCAATCCACAAAAGTTTATGGATAACCCGAATTTTGCCAATAAAGAGGATTACACCAAGGCATTTATCAAAGTATATAACGACAGCTCTATTGAAGCTGATGTTGTAAAATAAATTGAAAGAGCTGTTCGTTTGAACAGCTCTTTTATTTTTGAGGAGTTGAAGTTTTTGTTTTTAGGTTTTGGCTAAAGCCCGATGATTTTGTTCTTTTTGTTTAAGTGGGCTAAAGCCCACTTCTATTGATAAAGGTAATAAACAAAAATTGTGGATAAATATTCTCTTAAAAACTATTCTTCAATAGTTCTGAAAGTCAGGTTGACTCTTGGAGTTTTCACTTTTGTAGTGGGTGGAAGTCTATGAAGCCAGTGGTCCTGAGTGGTTCCTTTCATAATTAATAAACTTCCGTTTTCGAGGAATATTTCTGCCTTTTCTTTGGTTGTTTTATGTTTGAATAAAAATTTTCTTTCCGCTCCAAAGGTTAAAGAGGCAATAGCTCCATGTTTCTTCAGATCTGTTTCCCCATCGCTGTGGTAAGCCATACCTTCGCTTCCGTCATGATATAAATTGAGCAGACATGAATTGTAGGTTTCGCCCGAAACTTCTTCACATTTTTTCTTCAGTTCCAGTAATTCGGGAGTCCAGAATTGGGCATATTTTGTTCGTTTCGAATAGGTATATTCAAAAGCTTTTTCTCCAAACCAGGCTACTTTCCTTTTAGTTAAAATTAATTTTCCAAAAATCAGTGCTTCATCATTTTCCCACGGAATCTGGCTGAGCAGATAATCATAGTAAAAATCTGATTGTTCTTTGGAGAAAACCTTACCGTAATAATGAACAGTTCCATCATGGGGAAGGATATTCAGTGGATAATTTGATATTTCTTCGAAGAGACTCATCATAGTTTTCTAATTAAATGTTTTTATTATTAAACACAAATTACACCAATGTTTTTCACAAATGACACGAATTTTATATCAATAGAAACAGACTTTAGTCGAAATTTAAATTTAATATTTTTCAACCGCAAAAGTCACAAAAGATTCTTTCATTAAACACAAATGGCACCAATGTTATTCACAAATGACACGAATTTTATATCAATCGGAAAGAACTTAAGCCCATTAAAAAAAATAATCTAATCCATTGGCTTTAGCCAAAACTTAATAATTGTAGATTCTTTTTTTGCCTTTTGTGATAAAATATTTTAAGAGTAAATATGGGATCCTTCCCAACCTACAATAAGCTGCTTCCTATCACTTCCCCATCTGTAACCTCCCAGATGCCCTGTAGACTGAATCACGCGGTGACATGGAATAAGAAATGCAACCGGATTACTTCCGATAGCCGTTCCAACAGCTCTGGAAGCTTTAGGATTCCCAATTTTTTCTGCCAGGCTGCCATACGTAGACAATTTTCCCATTGGAATGGTCAGCAGACTTTCCCATACTTTCAACTGAAAATCGGTTCCTTTTAGGTGTAATTTTATGGTATTGAGTTTTGTCCAGTCTTTATCGAATATGGACAGTGCATTCTTTTGAAGAGTATCCTGTTTTTCAATAAAAGAAGCATTGGGAAACTTTTGCTTCAGTTCCCCGAATGCTTTTTCTTTATCGTCTTCAAAAGCCATATAGCAGATTCCTTTTTCTGTAGAAGCTACTAATAAATTCCCGAAAGGACTTTCGGAAAAACTGTAATGAATACTGAGGCTTTTTCCTCCGTTTTTATATTCTGCCGGAGACATTCCTTCAATCTTTACAAACAGGTCATGAAGCCTGCTGGTACTGGAAAGGCCCGTCTCATAAGCGGTATCAAACAAACTTGCTTTTTCTTCCTTCAATAAATTTTTAGCATGTTCAAGACTGATGAACTGTAAAAATTTTTTCGGACTTGTTCCTGCCCAATCTGTAAAGATCTTCTGAAAATGAGCCGGGCTCAAGTGAATATTCTCTGCCACTTCCTCCAAACTTGGCTGAAGTCTGAAATTGCTCTGGATATATTCTATCGCCTTGGCAATTCTGTTATAATCTATCTGACTTTGTGTGGACATCATATTATTGTTTTTACCTCACAAATTTCCAAAGAATATACGGCAGAAAAAATCCGATTCTTGCGGAATATTAGTTGTTGTTATAAATATCGTAGTAAGCAAGCATTTTGTAATATAACTTCGCAGAAAGGAAAGCCGTTGGCTTAGCCATTGGAGAATCCATCAATTCTACAATGTCAAATGCTACTACGTTACATTTTTCAAATACTTTTCTTAATAATTCCAGAGTTGGGTACCATTGTAATCCACCTGGCTCAGGAGTTCCTGTAGATGGAGCAATAGAAGGATCAAAAGCATCTAAATCTATTGTGATATAAACATTTCCTGATACTTTCTCCAATACATCATTGATCCAGTTTTCGTTGTTGGCAATTTCGTGAGCAAAGAATACTCTTCCTTCAGGTAAATATTGCGCTTCTTCAATATCCATAGAACGGATTCCCACCTGTACCAGATTATGCTTCTGATTCGCTTCAAAAACTGCACAAGCATGGTTGGAAGTAGAACCGTGGAACTCAGGACGTAAATCTGTGTGAGCATCCAACTGAAGAACAGTAAGGTTTTCAAACTTCTCTCCTACCGCACGGATAGAACCGATAGAAACAGAGTGCTCTCCTCCAAAAAGAGTAAATAATTTACCATCATTGTTCAAAAGTTCTTTTGTTTTCTGATAAACCGCTTCCGTCATTGCTTCCGGTGAAGAATTTTCAGAAACTTCTCCTGCCAAGTAAACTCCCTGTAAGTAAGGTTCTGTTTGAGTTTCAATATCGTAAAGCTCCATGTTTTCGGAAGCGTTTAAGAATAATTCCGGACCTTTATCAGCTCCTTTCCCCCATGTTGAAGTTCCATCATAAGGAACAGTTACCAACATTACTTTCGAATTCTCTAACGTTGCGTTTTCCTCGGGAATTCCTGCGTATGTTCTCATGCTTTATTTAAAAATTTTAATGTTTTAAAATTGAAATATTGACCACAAAGATACAAAGAGTTTATGAGTTGGAGAGTAAGAGTGTAGGAGAGTTTATGAGGATCAGAATTTACCACTCATAGTATATTATCTTCTACCTAAAACCTATCATCTGTTACCTCTTCCCTTTCCACTCTCGACTCAAATAGCTATTTTTGTATAAAACTCATTATATGCCTTTAAAAGCTGTACTTTTCGATATGGATGGAGTCATTGTAGATACGGAACCATTACATAGAAAAGCTTATTTCAAAACTTTTGACGAACTGGAAATTGTAGTTTCCGAGGAGCTTTACACCTCTTTTACTGGTGCTTCCACCAAAAGAGTCTCTGAGACATTGATTAATGAATTTAATTTAGATCAGACTTATGAAGCCATTGCAGGAATCAAAAGATCTCATTTCAAAGATTATTTTGATAATGATGATGAGTTTGACTTAATTCCGGGAGTAAGAAAACTGATCGAGCATTATCACGAAAATGGAGTCAAGCTGATTCTGGCTTCTTCTGCAACGATGGTAACCATCAATATGGTTTTTGAAAAATTCGGACTGGAGCAATATTTCAGTGGAAAGATTAGCGGCGCCGATTTAAAAGAATCAAAACCTCATCCTGAAGTTTTCTTACTGGCGGCAGAAATGGCCGGAGAACCTGTTGAAAACTGTATGGTGATTGAGGATTCTACCAACGGAATTCTGGCAGCTCACAGAGCAAAAATTTTCTGTGCCGCATACAGAAGTCCACATTCTAAAAATCAGGATTACACGTTAGCAGATACAGTAGTTTCTGATTATGAAGATCTGGAACTGGACAAAATTTCAAAATATTTTTAGATAAAAAAAGCTCTCAGAATCTGAGAGCTTTTGTTTTCTATAATTTTTGGCTAAAGCCAATTGATTTTTCTATGATTGTCAAATTATTTATAACCAAGAAGTTTCAATACATCTTCAGGTTCCTGTTTTTCACGGAAAATTTCGTATTGCAATTCACCGTTTTCATCTTTCTGAATCAGGACGTGTCTTGGCTGAGGCATCAGACAGTGGTGTACTCCACCATATCCTCCGATGGTTTCCTGATACGCTCCAGTGTGGAAAAATCCGATATACAGAGGTTTTGTATCACTGAAGACCGGTAAATAAATTGCGTTGGTATGCTGTTCTGAGTTATAATAATCATCCGAGTCACAAGTCAGTCCTCCAAGGAATACTCTTTCATACGTATCTTCCCAACGGTTAAGCGGAAGCATGATAAAGTGTCTTGAAATTGCCCATGTATCAGGAAGAGTGGTCATGAAAGAAGAGTCAATCATATTCCATTTTTCTCTGTCGTTCTGACGTTTCTGAGAAATAATTTTATAAAGATTTGCTCCACTTTCCCCTACGGTAAAGCTTCCGAACTCAGTATAGATATTAGGTTCTTCCACCCCTTCTTCTTCACAGAATTTTTTGATCTGAGAAACGATTTCTTCCACCATATACTGATAGTCATAATCAAAGTTCAAAGAAGTTTTGATTGGGAAACCACCTCCGATGTTCAATGAATCTACTTCAGGAGCGATTTTCTTCAAACGTGCATATACACGAAGACATTTGTACAATTCATTCCAGTAGTAAGAAGTATCTTTAATCCCGGTATTGATGAAGAAGTGAAGCATTTTCAATCTTGCATTCGGATGTTCTGCGATCTTCTGACTATAGTAAGGAATGATATCTTTATATCCGATTCCTAGTCTTGAGGTATAGAATTCGAACTTCGGTTCTTCCTCTGATGCAATTCTGATTCCGATATTAAAGGTAGAATCGATGCTTTCCGTAAGTTTATCCAATTCTCTGTAATTATCAAGAATCGGAGTAATATTTTCAAAACCGCTGTTGATCATATCTGAAATCTTTGCCAGATAATCATCAGTTTTGAAACCATTACAGATAACTTCAATATTTTTATCTACTTTCTCTTTTTCATAAAGAGACTTTACAATATCCATATCATAAGCAGAAGAAGTTTCTATTGAAATATCATTTTTCAATGCTTCTTCCAATACAAAATTAAAATGACTGGATTTTGTGCAGTAGCAGTAGGTATAATTCTTTCTATATTCGGTTTTTTCAAAAGCTTCTTTAAACCAGCTTTTTGCTTTCTGAATATTTTGAGAAATTCTCGGCAGATAGCTAATCTTTAGCGGAGTGCCAAATTGTTCAACTACGTCCATGAGTGGAACGTCGTGAAACAACAAATTGTTCTCAGAAACATTAAATTCCTCCGTAGGAAAATATAATGTCTGATCAATAAGTTCCGAGTACTTTATTTTCATTTCTAAACAAGTGAATTAAGAAATGCAAAATTGCTAAAAAACTTTCATTTTTAGGTGTTAAAATTATTATAATTTTAAATAAACACCCAATATTGAATCTTGTAGAAATTTATCTCTGATAATCAATACGTAAACTTTTGAATATATTCATTCCTTTTGGCATCTGAAATCCCTAATACCTGCTGAATATAGCCATCTGTAGAACCATACTTTTTATTGATCTCCTCAAAAGCTGCATCAAGATATCTTTTTTCTACCCAACTCAATTTTTCCAGCACCTGTAAATCCATTTTAGGATAGAGGAAATGTAAGGTATTGGCAAGGCGTAATCTTTTTTGAACAAGATTTTTTCTGTAATTATTGGATAAAAGATATTCGTTGTAAATAGTCTCTTTATCAAATTTCAGAATGGTAAGAATTAATGCGGTGGTAATTCCGGTTCTGTCTTTTCCTGCGGTACAGTGGTAAAGAATCGGATCTTTGGACTCCAGAATTTCTGTAATAATCTTTTTTATCGTTTCCGGGTTTTCTGTCACATACTCACGATAGAAATCAATCATTCTTTTATCTGCGTCGGAAGCGTTTACTTTGCCTTTAAGAACGAGCTTCTTGGCCTGAGCCAGTTGATCTCCTTCGTCTTCAAACGCTGAATATTTTTTGTAATCCGTTTCTGAAGGTAGCTGATCCGGTTTTTCAGCAATTTCCTTTGAGTTTCTAAGATCAATAATTTCTTTGATCCCGAGTTTTTCAAAATCGTCAAAAGATTTCTTTTTAAGCTTATGAAGATGGGCACTCCGGTAAAATTTTCCTTCTTTTAAAGTTCTTCCATCTGCATTTTTGATATTTCCTACCGTACGGAAATTAATTACTTTCTTGATATGAATTACTTTTTCAGTTTCATTTTTTCCATATTCGGGTGTTTCAAAATGCTGTGTTCTGCATGAGAAAATACAGCATAATGAAATGGTAAAAACTGATATTTTGATTAGTTTATTCAATGGTTTTTAATAAGTTTTGGCTGAAGCCAATGGATTCTTGTATTTTTATTATACGGGCTGAAGCCTGTTCCTATGGATATGATATTAGTGCCATTTGTGAAAAACATTGGTGTAATTTGTGTTTAATGACAGTCTTTTTTTACAATGGGTAAAGCCCATTTCTATTGATTATAATCACTCTAATAAATTGCCGGATATTCAATCTCCTTGATCCCTACAAAAAACAAGACATCCCCTGATTCATACTCTATAGAAACCTCATCTTCAACAGCGAAATTCCGGGTTCCTATTCTTGAAGTGATGCTTAGACTTTCATTGGTCAAAGGCCAATTGAGACCTTTTGTTGTGATATTATTTACTGATGGAAACGGATAAAGAGAGATCATTCTGTTTTTCACTCCTTTCAGTGTGAAATAATGGGGAATAAAATAATACTCTGAAAATTCATCGTAAAATTTTATTTTTATCTGCTCTTTGAATCCATAGGCAACAGTAAGATTTCCCAGAAAATGATCCTGTTCGCCTCCACTTCCTCCAAAAACATCAACTTCTGAAAAACCTCTTTCCTGAATGATTTCCAACGCTTTATGAAAATCTGTTTTTTCCTGATCTAACGTAAGGATAAATTTCCCTTCATACATATCTTCATCTGATCCGGAATGAGAATCAAAATCACCGGAAATAAAATCCAGCTTATCCAAAGGAAATCCCATTCTTTTTAAATAATGAAAGGCACCGTCTGTGCAGGCAATCAATTCATAATTTTCGGGGTTGGGTAATGATTTTGGAGCGTCTCCGTTGATGAAAAGTAATGTTTTATCTTTCATTCGGATTCCAGTATTCTTCCGGTTCATTGTTCAGTTTTGAAATATATCTGGCCAATACAAAAAGATAATCTGAAAGCCTGTTTAAATATTTAATCAATTCGGGACGCACTTCTTCTGATTCATTCAGAAATACCAGTGAACGTTCTGCTCTTCTGCAGATGGTTCTTGCTGCGTGTAAAAAAGTTGCCGGTTTTCCTCCACCTGGCAGGATAAAATACTGAAGCGGTTCCAGCTTTTCATCAAAAGCATCCATCCATTGTTCCAGCTCTTCAATTTCTGTTTCTGAAATAATAATCGGAAGACGTGATTTCCCGTTGGCAAGCATCAGCTTATCCACAGGGGTTGCAGCCTCTGAACCTACAGTGAATAAATCAAACTGGATTTTCTTCAGCTGTCTCAACACTTCTTCATCTTCGATATGGCTTTTTGCAATTCCGATGAATGAATTCAGCTCATCTATATTTCCATAACTGTCTACTCTTGCACTGGCTTTGGAAACTCTTGTTCCGCCATACAATGCAGTCTGACCTTTATCTCCTGTCTTTGTATAAATTTTCATAGTACTAAAATACCTTTTTTTATACAATGTAAAAAGTAAAATGTAGTAATAACTTCCTGTTCTATCTTAAAAAATAAAACTGACATTAGAAATTAATGTCAGTTAGTATTTGCGTAGATGGCTTTTATATCTTTTGGGGTTACTTTGTCTATATTAAAGCACTAATTATTTATTTATACATTAAAAAGTGTAATTAACATTAAGCTGAAAAGTGGTTCCGTTAAATCCAAACTGGTTGACCTCCCACGGATATTTGAATCTTCCTCCAAGATCTGTCACTACATCTCCTTTGATGTATATGACGTCCGGGTAAATATTAAATAAATTATTTACCACTCCGGAAACTTTAAGATCATTCGTGATTTTATAGGTTAAAACGATGTCTGTAACTACTTTACCAGAGAATGTCTGATCTTTGGCAGGATCCGTGGCATGCTGCCATGTAACCGAACCAAAATATGTATTATTAAGGTTAAAATTAAACTTGGTAATGTCATACGAAAGACTCAGAATCGTTTTTGTTTTTGGTCTTGCAGAGATGATTCTGGATTGTTCTTTTCTATCAAAAAAGTTTTCTGAGTAACCATTTTGAGCCAAAATCGGTGGAACGGCAATATTATCTACTATTTTAGTTTCGTTATAATTGAAAGCAGCAATAATTCCCAGTTTTCCTTTGCCAATAGCAGAAGTATAATAATTAGCTACAAAATCTACCCCTTCAGTTACCGTATTCACAGCATTGGTGAAAAACTTCAGAGAGGTTATTTTATTATTGTTTAATATTACTTCTACAGGGTTTGTTAGGTCCGGACTTCCCGGAGCACCGGTTTTGTATCCAATATCTCCAGAGAAAAGTACCCTGTCTTTAATTTTTATTCTATAATAATCTGCTGTAATAGTAAGGTTTTTAAAAGGTTTTACGGCCAATCCTCCTGTAATGTTAAAGGCTTTTTCAGCATTTAATTTAGGTACCCCAAGGTCAGATCTTATAATTTGAGAGTCGTTATTAAAAGTACCCTGATTAGCTACCGTATTCCCTGTAATTTTGGTTTGAACATTAGAATAATAAATCTGGTGTAATGAAGGAGCACGGAATCCAGTAGAAACAGATCCACGGAAAACCAATTTATCATCTAGTAATTTATACCTTGCATTTCCTTTCCATGAAACATTATTTCCGAAATCACTGAAATTTTCATACCTCACCGTTCCTCCAACTAATAAGTTTTTAGTAACATCCCATTCCGCATTCAAATAAGCTCCGATATTCTGACGGTTTTTATTGACTTCATTTTGAGGCTGCAGTCCTGGAAAAGATTCTGCACCATTTCCTATATAAGATGCTTCTTCTCCTGCTTTTGCCTGATAATTTTCATTACGTACTTCAGCTCCGGCTCCTAAAACAAGCGCACCAAAATCCCGGCTGATATCTACGTTTCCTATAATGTTACTGAACTGGTGCCCACCTGCTTTAAAATAAGTTGGTGAATTTGCTCCTAAAGAAGTATTAATGGTATTTGCTACAGCATAATCTACGGCATTAGAACCAAAGGTTGCACTTCCATCAAAACTCCATTTTCCAAACATACCTTTCCATCCGGAAGTTAAATTATAATCATAAACATCTGTTTTAAATTCCGGTTGAAATCCGTTGTAAGGTTGCCCTTTTGGAGTTAATAAACCAAAATCTGAAGTTACCCAATAAGGTGTTCTATACAAAGCAAAACTGGTCCCATTTCTGTAAGTCGTACCCCCAAAAGCATAAAATTTGCCTGTTTCACCTGTTGGCAATTCAAAATTCACAAACATATTGCCCACTTTGGTCTCCGGCTGCCCTATAATCATTCCTAAACCGGGATTGGCCTGAGTCCAGGCATTATCCACGCCAAAAAGTTCATCTTTTGTAACAGAACCTGCGCGGTTTGTTTTATTTTGAGAGGAAAATCCGAATGTAAGATTCAGACTTCCTGTTTTTGCTACTTTGATTCCCGTATTAAAATCTGCTCCGATATTAAAACCGTCTCCCTTTGAAGTAATACCTGAAAAAACATTGACAGTGCTTTTCCCTACACTGTTCTTAAGAATAATATTAATGACCCCTGCAATAGCATCAGATCCGTATTGTGCAGACGCTCCATCCCTCAGAACCTCTACGTTTTGTAAGGCTGCTGAAGGAATACTTTTCAGATCTGTACCTACTTCACCTTTTCCCGGCGTATCGTTTACATAAATTAAAGCACTTTGATTTTTTCTTTTACCATTCACCAAAACCAAGGTTCTGGAAGGTCCTAATCCTCTTAAATCTGCCGGATCAAAGTGAGCTGTTGCATCAGAAACAGTTTGTTGTGATGAATTAAAAGAGGGAACAGCATAGGTTAAAGCTTTGTCAAAAGTAACCTGACCTGTGGATTTTAATTGTACGGCGGAAATATTATCAATAGGAATTGCTGAGGTAATGATTGTTCTGGGCTTTGTTCTACCCGTGGTAACCACCACTTCGTCTATTTTATTTTGTTTTATGCTGTCCTGAGCATATCCCATAACACCAGCTCCGCTTAATACTAAGACATAGATTTTTCTATTAAATAAATTTTCCTTCATGTTAATTGTTAATTATTCAATAAAACTAGTGAAAAAATCAATATTAAACATAAAAATAAAAAATATAATAACAATCTTATTTAGTATTTGCGAAAACTATGCCATTTCATTAAATCATAAATTAATACACGAAACGTAAATTGATTTATTAATAACATGAAAAAAAATAAATCATTAATGTCACATTTGCATAAAAAAATCAATCCCTTAATATCAGAAAAATAAACATGATTTAATTCGTTCTGACTTGTAGTTTTCAGACGGATTGAGATTGCTTTGCCTATGACTGAAATGACCAAGAATAAAAAATGGCCGGGAGAAACCGGCCATATCCAAATTATTTATTTACCTCTACGTATTGTATGATGGTCTGATTTTTTGGGTTGTAGATAATGGTACTACTGTTCGGAAATCTTTTCAGTTTATAATACTGAATGTTTTTATCAGATTTAATATCTTCCAGAATACGGGTATCAAAAGTATTGTCAGGAAGAAATTTCGATATAAAACTTATTTTATCAATGATATTCTGGCCATCGATCTTACGGGCAGTTTTATCAGATTTATTTTCATCAGAAGTAGGCTGGCTTTCTAAAAACGGAAGTAAAACTGCAATATCAGCTTTATATTTAAAAATATATCCTTCAGGCCTTCCGGGAATTTTGATTTTCTTTCCTTTTTCTTCAGAAACAATAGATGCTCCAGTACTTGGGAAAACAGTATTAAACTTAACATCCTCAGAGTTGGTTAAAGAATTGATAGATTCATTGACCGTCTTCTTTACGGTTTCTTCCACCACCTGTTGTGTTTTTTGCTGTACAGTTTCAGTTGTTTTCTGAACAGTCTGATCTATTTTTTCCTCTATCTTATTGCATGATACTAATAAAAAAGCAGTAATAACAGGCAAAATATACTTCTTCATAATTCTAATAATGGCGGTTTTTTATTAATATACTTTTCTTCTAACGCAAAAGTAGGGATCAATATTTTAAGAAAAAAAAATATTTTTTTATTATACGAAATCCTACTGACAAACTGTTGTCATAACTCCCTCTTACCTTTGTATCAACAACAAACAAACCAAATACATTATGACAACTACAGCAACAGCTACAAAACAATTCATGACATCTGAACAGCTATTAGAAGATTGGCAAGGACACAGAAATCTTACAAGAAGAGTGATTGAATCTTTTCCTGAAAAAGAGCTATTTGAATTTTCTGTAGGCGGAATGAGACCATTTGCAAAACTGGCAGTAGAACTGATCAGCATTGGCGGGCCTGCTTTAAAAGGAATTGTGGAAGGAAATATGGAAGCTTACAGTGAAGAAGCTTTTAATCCGAAAACCAAGGAAGAAATTTTGAAAAAATGGGATGAAGAAACGGAAGTGATCAACCATTATTTCAATCAGATTTCTGAAGAACGTTTTCAGGAGACTTTCAATTTATTCGGACAATATGAATTTCCGGTATATCAGAACATTCTTTATTTTGTAGATAATGAAGTTCATCACCGTGGACAAGGATACGTTTATCTGAGAGCTTTAGGAATTGAACCCCCTTTCTTCTGGGAGAGATTTTAATGCACTGAGAAGGTAAAATTGCAGAAAGGGTAACCAAAACTTATATCTTTTTTTGCGACACAACAAATTGACTTTTTTGCAATTCTGCCTTTTCCTTAAACCATTTCATTTATTGCCTCAATTAAGTCTTTAAACCTCAACAGTCTTGTTGGGGTTTTATTATTGATGTCTTTCAACCATTTTTACAAGCAGTTCATTCAAACGGATGCGAAGACTTTCGGGCTCCAGAACTTTAGCATAATCTGCAAAAGTGATCAACCAGCGGGGAAATCCATCACTGATCCATTCTGTTTCAAAAGTGAGTTCCATCCCCCGTTCGGTTTCTACTTCTTCTATCAATCCATAGTATTTTTTAGAATTTACCAAATGATTCATGATCTTTTTGTCAACCAGAAGTTTGGCTTTAACTTTATTTCCATTTGACTTTTTACGGTAATCATTTACCTGTCCGTATTCCTGCAGGAAAGGATTCTGTGTTTTTGAGATTTCCAGAATTCTGTCGATACGAAACTGTCTGAAATCTTTCCTCAGGGTACAGTATGCCATGATGTACCAGATATTAAATTCGAAAAACATCCCGACTGTTTCAATCGTTCTGTTATTCACTCTTCCATCTACCGTCTTATATCTGATATTGAGCTGGGTTTTCTCCGCAATACTTTCCAGGATAATAGGAATTACGTTTTTCAGTGAATCTCCAGAATCTGTATGAAAACTGAAAACATCTATTTGCTTTTCAATATTCTTAATCAGATTTTTATCAGAATATTTCAGTACAGAACGTACTTTTTCCATCGCAGCCTGATAATGATTCCCCAGACTTTGATGGGAAAATTTCTGCATCAGCTTTTCAGCGGTAATGAAACTTAACACTTCTTCTTTGGTGAACATAATCGGAGGAAGCTTATAGCCTTCCATTAAAGAATAGCCGTTTCCAGCTTCTCCCACAATAGGAATACCGGCATTTTCCAGGGTTTTTACATCACGGTAAATAGTTCTGATACTTACATCAAACTTTTCAGCCAGATCCTGAGCGCGTACAACAGGTTTCGACTGCAACTGGGTAAGGATAGCTGTTACCCTATCGAGTTTTTTAAGATAGTGATCGTTCATGATGGAACAAAGCTAAAATTCTTTTTTGAGGTATTACTTATAAATGGGATGACTTTTTGATTTTAATTTTCTTTAAAAGTATTCACCAGTTTATCGAGATTAAGACTACGGGCCGAGGCATCAAAAATCTCACGGTATGTTCCTTCTTTATTGTACAATTCATCATGAGTTCCATTTTCAACCACTCTGCCTTTTTTCATCACATAAATGGTATCGGAATCCAGGATCTGTGAAAGAGAATGGGAAATAATGATCACCGTTCGTCCTTCTTTAATAGCATCCAGAGAATTTTTGATCTGTTCTGTAGCAATGGCATCCAGACTGGCTGTTGGTTCATCCAGAAAAATAACCGGTGGATTTTTAAGGAACAGTCTGGCAATGGCAATTCTCTGCTGCTGTCCTCCTGAAAGCTGAGTGGCATCATGCTGGTATTTTTCAGGAAGATCCATGATCTGATCGTGCAGATAAGCTTTTTTTGCAGCCTCCTGAATTTTTTCAAAACCGGCATTCATATCGCCGTAACGGATATTATCTTCTATGCTTCCCTGAAAGATATGATTTTTCTGAAGTACAAGCCCCAGATCACTTCTCAGGAAAGTATTTTCATATTCATTAAGGTTGACTCCATCCAAAAGAATCTCCCCGGAATCAGGAAGATAGAATTTACACAAAAGATTGATCACCGTTGATTTTCCTGCACCGCTCAACCCTACCAAAGCTGTCGTCTTTCCGTTTTCAATTTTCATGGAAACATTATGTAAAGCTTTCGTACCATTGGGATAGGTGAAATCAACATTTTTCAATTCAAAAGTTCCTTTGATTTCTTTTTCTACAAAGCTTCCGCTGGATTCTGTTTCATGATCTGCATTTAAAATATCGAAATACCCTTCAGCATAGATCATGGCATCGTTCATATCATCATAAATCCTGTGAAGCTGCCGGATCGGTGCCGAAACATTGTTGAAAAGCATAATATGAAGCATAATTGCTCCAATGGTCATTTGCTGGTCAAGTACAAGATAAACGGTTAAAAGGATAATCAAAACAACGCCGAACTGCTCAATAAAAGTTTTTAAACCATCATAAATAAAATTGGTTCTCCTTGTGATCATCTGGCTTTCCATCAGCTCCATCTGAAGGTCATATTGTTTTTTCCCTTCAAATTTTTCACGGACAAAGCTTTTAATAACCATAATAGAATTGATCAGGTTCAAAAGTCCGGAGGTCTTTTTTTCTCTCTGATTCCTAAGCTGGCGTCTCACTCCGCCTAGTTTTTTGGCCTGCAGGGAGCTGATGTAGAAATAGATCGGAACAATAATCGTAGAAACCAGTCCCACATACACATTCTGCATATACATAATGATCAGGGCAATAATGGCATTGGAAAAAAGAGGAAGGATATCAATAAAAAAGTTCTGAACCAATCTGGTAAGACTTTCTATTCCGCGGTCTATTCTGATTTGTAATTTTCCGGATTCATGGTTTTCATCATTAAAATAAGCGACTCTGTAGGTCAAAATCTTATCAATGGCTGATTGTGCCAGCACGGAGCTCACATTAATCCTGATTTTTTCGCCATAAAATTTCTGGCCGAAGTTGATAAAGATGTTTAACAGTTCTTTTCCCAGTAAAATAATGGAAATAATAATGAGAATATGAATCCCCTCCGACATCGGATGTGGAAGATGTGTAAGTTTAGTCACCTCATCTACGGTATATTTCAAAACAATAGGGTTCACCTGTGCTGCAAGAGCTCCCAGAAAAGTAAGAAACAGTGTTCCGTAAATCATGGGACGATAAGGTCTGATGAATGGAACAAGTTGTTTATAGATTCCGAATAAGGTAACGGTTCTGTTAAAAGGTTTAGCCATAGAAATCATTTTAAATGAAAAACGTACCGCTTTCAAAAGAAAAAGGTACGTTTTATTATCATGTTCAGCAAGTGAATGCTTATATTTTATCCTTCAAATACATAAGTTGTAAGGTAGTGCAGCTCTTTTCTGCTGGCTTCTTTAGACTCTGCTTCTGCCTGTTCCAGAGAATATTGGGAATTGATTTCCTTTTTCTGCAAAACAAATGAGTTGTTGGCATTTTTATCCACTACATCATTAAAAATATGTTCAATTTCAGAATTTGCTAAGGTAGCAAAGCTGACTTCTTCAAAGCCATGTAACAATCTAAGATCATCAAACTGACTGAAATTTTCATTGACAAATCCCTGCAGCTGTGCTTTGGAATCAAAGTTACCTGCCCAGATATTGTAAGCATATTTCTTCTTTTTAGGTTTATCTAAAATACTCTGATAAACGAAGTTTTCACCCAGATAGGCTTCTCTTACCTGCGGATCATTGGCAAGATCTTCCGGAAGTCCTTCTTTCAGGATCTTTCCTTCAAACATAATATAGGTTTTGTTTGTAATCGCCAGGGTTTGCTGCACGTTGTGGTCGGTAATCAGAATTCCGATATTTTTATCCACAAGACTTCTTACGATTTTCTGAATATCTTCTACGGCAATCGGGTCTACCCCTGCGAAAGGCTCATCCAGAAGAATGAAGTTCGGGCTTGTGGCAAGACAGCGTGCAATCTCGGTTCTACGTCTTTCTCCCCCGGAAAGAAGGTCTCCTCTGTTTTTACGAACGTGCTGTAAAGAAAACTCTTCAATCAGTTCATCACATTTGATCTGCTGTTCACGTTTTGAAAGCTTCGTCAGCTGTAATACGCCCATGATATTTTCCTCTACAGATAGTTTTCTGAAAACCGAGGCTTCCTGAGCAAGATACCCGATTCCCTTCTGGGCTCTTCGGTACATAGCATCGGTGGTAATCTCCTGCTTATCCAGAAAAATTTTTCCTGAAGTGGGCTTAACCAACCCTACAATCATATAAAACGATGTGGTTTTCCCTGCTCCATTCGGACCCAGCAAACCAACAATTTCTCCCTGTTGAACCTGTACAGAAACGCCTTTTACAACTTTTTTAGGACCGTATTCCTTGATTAAGTTTTCTCCTCGTAAAATCATAGGGCAAATATATCAAAAATATAAACTTCACTTATAGGTTAATATCAACTTGTTTACGTTAAACGCAAACTTATTCATTTACAACCTATTGTAACTTTTCACTACTTTAATCTACTTATCGTAAAACATCAATCAATTATAAATAGTAAGAAATGGAAAATTACGGTTATACAAAAACAGAAAATGTACAAAACCAGCAAAGCAATGTTCCCTACCGTTCAGAAAAGAAAATCCCTGCAGCTATATTGGGAATTCTTGTGGGATGGCTGGCTTTAAATAAATTTTATCTTGGATATACAAAGGAGGGAATTATTCAGCTGGTTCTGAATGTCGTTACTTTTGGTGCTGCCTCTGTTATTCCTTTTATCGAAGGTATTTTATATCTTTTTATGAGCGATAAACAATTCGATGATACGTATGTGTATGGGAAAAAAGGATGGTTGTAAAATTATTATTACTTCGTTAGAAATAAAAAGAGACTACCGATTGAGTAGTCTCTTTTTTATCTGAATGAATTTAATCATTATTTATTTAAAAGAATAGCTGCTTCTTTTGCAAAATAAGTAAAGATCATATCTGCTCCTGCTCTTTTAAAACAAGTCAAACTTTCAATGATCGTTTTGTCGTTATCCAGCCAGCCGTTTTGAGCAGCTGCTTTTACCATGGCATATTCTCCACTTACATTGTATACTGCAATCGGAAGATCAATGGCTTCACGTACTTTGGAAACGATATCCAGGTAAGGAAGTCCCGGTTTAATCATAATTACATCTGCTCCTTCATCTATATCTTTAAATACTTCATTCAAGGCTTCGCTTGAGTTGTGGAAATCCATCTGATATGTTTTTTTATCTTTCGGAATTTCCATATCATCTTTCGGAGCACTGTCTAAAGCACTTCTGAAAGGGCCATAGAAAGAACTTGCATATTTCGCAGCATAGCTTACAATTCCTACATCTGTAAATCCGCTTTCTTCCAAAGCTTCACGAATGACCATTACTCTGCCATCCATCATATCACTTGGCGCCACAAGATCGGCTCCTGCTTCTGCGTGAGATACTGACATTCTTGCGAGTGCATCATTGGTAGCGTCATTTACAACTTTTCCATTTTCAATGATCCCGTCGTGTCCATAGATTGAATAAGGATCTAAGGCTACATCCGGCATTACAATCATTCCAGGAACGGCATCTTTAATGGCTTTGATCGTATTCTGCATCAATCCGTCTTTGTTCCAGGCTTCTTTTCCTGTATTGTCTTTCAGATGTTCTGACACTTTCATATACAAATTGACAGCTTTTACCCCCAAAGAAAATAATTCCTTACATTCCTTCACCGTTAAATCTATACTGCGCCTGAAAATTCCCGGCATAGACGGGATTGCCTCCTGCTTGTTTTCGCCCTCCATTACGAAGATCGGCATTACAAAATCATCAGTTGTAAGCACATTTTCTCTTACCAGACTTCTGATAGATTCATTAACTCTAAGTCTTCTATTTCTTGAATGTATCATTTTGGAATACTTTTTGAATAAGTTTCTACAAATTTAATATAAGTTCTGTAAAAAACTATTGTACGAGATTGCAGAATGTATTACATTTGTTATATATATTCGAGAAATTATAAATTTGATGAAAAAACTTTTACTTTTATTTCTATTTGTAGGCACTTTTGTTGGATTTTCCAACAATTTCAAAGCTCAGCTTAGAGAGCCGGGTTCCATCACTCAAAAAGCAGATGATGGTGTATTGCTTGCCTATCCAAATCCTGCAAAGGATTTCCTTATCATTAAGGCAAAAGATTCTTCTTTAAGAATCAAAAGTGTGACTTTTTATTCTATTTTGGGTATGCAGGTTGCTAGTTATACCGTAAATATGAATTCCGGAGAGATTAATATTGAAAAATTAAAGCCCGGAAAATATATGATCCGGTATATTTTAAGTGACAACACACAGAAAGTTACTCAAATCGTGAAACAATAAATTAAAATCCTGATAATCATCAGGATTTTTTCTTTTTACATTAATTCTGTTTTAATATTTCCGTAACTTTCGGGACTTTTTCATACTAATAGTAAAAAGAACAACTTAATGCTAAAAGCTGAACATATTAAAAAGACCTATAATGCAGGAAAAAAGGTCGCCCTGGATGATTTCAGCATCCATGTTCCAAAAGGCAGTATTTATGGCCTTTTAGGTCCTAACGGAGCCGGAAAAACTTCTTTTATCCGTATCATTAACCAAATTACTCAGGCAGATTCTGGAGAAATCCATATCAATGGCCAAAAGCTTAATCCAAGTCATATTAAAGATATTGGCTATATGCCTGAAGAAAGAGGACTGTACAAAAATATGACTGTGGGTGACCAGATTCTCTATTTTGGGGAACTGAAGGGAATGAAGAAAAGTGATGCGTTGAATGAAGCCAAAAAGTGGTTTGAAAAACTAAACATCGATCAATGGTGGAAGAAAAAACTTTCTGAACTTTCTAAGGGAATGGCACAAAAAATACAGTTTGTGGTAACCGTTCTTCACAGACCTCATCTTTTAATTCTTGATGAGCCGTTTTCAGGTTTTGATCCAGTGAATGCCAACTTAATTAAAGATCAGATCATTGACCTTAAAAATAACGGAACAACCATCATTCTTTCTACCCACAGAATGGAAAGTGTAGAGGAAATGTGTGATTATGTTGCATTGATCAACAATTCAAAGAAGATTATTGACGGAAGAGTTTTTGATGTAAGAGAAAAATTTAAGAAAAATATTTTTGGGATTACGCTTTCTGAAGTAAGCAATGATCACTTTGAAAATTTCAGAAATAAATATGAGATCTTCAACCTATCCAATGAAAATAATCTTGTTTCTTTTGACCTAAAAAATGAAGAGAGCCAGAATAATGTTCTTCTGGATCTTGTACAGGTAGGTAAAGTGAGATCGTTTGACGAAAGAATACCAAGTATGAATGAAGTGTTTATTAATGCTGTAAGTAACCATTCTTAATTTTATGAATAATATTTTTTTAATTACCAAGAGAGAGTTTCTTACCCAGGTTAAGAAAAAGTCTTTCATCATATTGACGCTGCTTGCCCCTGTTATGATTATTGCTTTCGGAGCAATTGTAGGATTAATGTTTAAGGCGAATGAGTCACATAGTATTATAGAAGTTGTTGATAAGAGTGGATTGTTTACCAATCAGCTTCGATCTAATGATAAATTAAATTACGTTTTTGTTTCTGCGGCTGATGAGAAGTCCAAGATTAACAATTTAAAAGGAAATGAATCTCTGGACGGCATCCTGATTCTTCCACCGTTGAAAAATGAGAATTTTGATGAGCTTGAAAAAGAAACCAGACTTATTATCAACAGTAAAATAGGATTTGATACCAAACAACAAATTGTATCTGATATCAGCAATGTTGTCCGAAAAGAAAAAATAAAGCAACTGGGTATTCAGGAAATACAATTAAATAATCTTGATAAAAATTTTACCTTAAAGACCATCAACGTTACGGATAATAATAAAGAGGATTCTGATCTTGCTTTTGGGGTGAAATCCGGATTAAGTATGGTACTGATGTATGTTACTTTTATGTTCATTATTATTTATGGGGTAAGAGTAATGAGAAGTGTTCTTGAAGAGAAAAATAATCGTGTTGTAGAGATCATTATTTCTTCTGTAAAACCTTTTGAACTGATGATGGGTAAAATTCTGGGAGTAACCATGGTTGCACTGACCCAGTTTCTGATCTGGATTACCATGTCTGTTATTGGTGCACTGGTACTCAATACAGGCTTTTCTCCTCTTCAGAAAAATATTCCGGGAGGTAATGAAGAGATTACAAGCAAACTGGATATGGGGCAGCTTGCTACTCAGATTTCACATAGTCTACTGGAGCTGAATTTTCCGTTAATCATCTTTGTATTCATCGTATTTTTCCTTTTAGGATATATCTTCTATAGTTCTATTTATGCAGCCATTGGTTCAGCAGTGGATAACGAAACAGAAACACAGCAATTTACTTTATTTGCTATTTTACCATTAACATTAGGAATGTATGGGAGTTTCACATTGATGAATAATCCGGAAGGTCCTTTAGGTTTCTGGCTATCCATCATCCCGTTTACTTCACCAGTTGCAATGATTGCCAGAATTCCTTTTGGAGTTCCTGCATGGCAGATTGCATTGTCTATTACATTATTGCTGGTAACTACTATTTTTATGATTTTCCTAGCCGGAAAAATCTACCGTGTAGGTATTTTGATGTACGGAAATAAAGCTACATTAAAAGAGCTTTGGAAATGGATAAGAGGGTAAGAAGTAAAAGCCTATCAATAAAAAATCCCGGAAACTGAGTTTCCGGGATTTTTTATATTCTGAAATATTCTATTTGAATATATAGCTTAAAGTAAGAGCAATTACCTGTTCTGATTTTTTCTTATCAGTACCCTTAGTTTCTTTAGCGAGACCAGGATAGGTATCACTTAGACCTAAGTCGTATTTTAATGCTACTTCAAGTTGTCTTTTGTAGCTATATCCTACTCCCAGTCCAAGTCCCCAGTTAAAGCTCTTCGCCTTACCATTTACACCTGCCGGCTGGTTAGGATCGGTAACATCCGGGTCATAATAAGGTCTGCTTACAGGAGCGTCTTTTACCTTCTGGTTCAGCAAGAAATTAAATCTAGGGCCTATTAATCCAAAGAATTCTGATTCTGCTTCAGAAAAATATCCTTTGAAATAAAGAGGCACACTCAGGTAGTTATTAGCATATAAAGCGTCATAACCGCTTACTCCTTTAGCATCTTTATCTTTTCCTGTTTCTCCTGCACCATAGTACAGTACTTCAGGTTGAATAAAGAATTGGTTTGCCTTTCCTACGGGAATCAATGCCAAAGCTCCAGCTTGGAAAGTATATCTTGGGCCTGAAGGGTTGTGGGCGTTAGATACTCTGGAGTAGTTTAAACCTCCTGTTACTCCAAATCTTGTATTTTTCCATTGCACCTGTGCAAAGGAAAAAGCCGAAAGAGTTAAAGCTGAGGCTAATAAAAGTTTTTTCATATGTTGGGTTTTATATTATCCTAGAATCTTAGCTACAGTAGCACCAATATCAGCAGGAGAATCAACAACGTTGATACCGTTTTCTCTCATGATTTCCATTTTAGCCTGAGCTGTATCTTCAGCACCACCTACGATAGCACCTGCGTGTCCCATTGTTCTTCCTTTTGGAGCAGTCTGTCCAGCGATGAAACCTACAACTGGCTTAGTAGATCCACTAGCTTTGTACCATCTTGCAGCTTCAGCTTCAAGACCTCCACCAATTTCACCGATCATTACAACAGCTTCAGTTTCAGGATCGTTGATGAAAAGTTCTAAAGCTTCTCTTGTAGTTGTTCCGATGATTGGATCACCACCGATACCGATTGCAGTAGAGATACCGTAACCTGCTCTTACTACCTGGTCAGCAGCTTCGTAAGTAAGAGTTCCTGATTTTGAAACGATACCTACTTTTCCTTTTTTAAAAACGAAACCTGGCATAATACCAATTTTAGCTTCTTCAGAAGTAATGATTCCAGGGCAGTTTGGTCCGATTAATCTGCAGTCTCTGTCAGCGATGTAAGATTTTACTTTTACCATATCAGCTACAGGAATACCTTCAGTAATACATACAATTACTTTGATTCCTGCTTCAGCAGCTTCCATGATAGCGTCTGCTGCGAATGCCGGTGGTACGAAAATGATACTTACGTTTGCTCCTGCTTTTTCAACAGCATCAGCTACAGTGTTAAATACCGGCTTTCCTAAATGCTCGCTACCTCCTTTTCCTGGAGTAACACCACCTACTACGTTTGTTCCGTATTCAATCATCTGACCAGCGTGGAAAGTTCCTTCGTTCCCTGTAAATCCTTGTACAATTACTTTAGAATCTTTGTTTACTAAAATTGACATTTTATTGTTGTTTTAATTTATTTATTATTTTATTAATGCTCACAAATTTACTCAAATTTCTTTGATTTTGGATAAAACCTTTGGAATTGTTTATTTGAGATTTCTCAGTTTTACTTCTTTTTTAAGATAAGTTTTAAAATCTTCTGCAAACATCCCGATATAGGTTCCTTTTTCAAGATCTCTGTTGACGCCGGTTTTTCCCAAAAGTACAGATCCCGACTCAATTTTGTTTCCGGAAGCAATTCCAACCTGTCCCCATAATGTCACCTCATCTCCGATGATACAGCATCCGGCAATTCCTACCTGAGAGGCGATCAGACATTTTTTTCCGATAACGGTATCATGTCCGATCTGAATCTGGTTATCCAAAACCGAGCCTTCCCCAATGATGGTAGAGTCTGTAACTCCTCTGTCAATGGTACAGCCGTTTCCAATCTCCACATTGTTTTCAACAACAACATTTCCAACAGAGATCAAACGGTCAAAGTTTCCATTTAATTTTCTGTAATAAAATGCATCACCTCCTAAAACGGTGTTGGACTGAATAATTACGTTATCTCCGATTTCCGTACGGTCACCAATGACAACATTAGGAAAGATTAAGGTATTTTTCCCGATCTTCACATTGTTTCCGATCACTGCCGAAGAATGGATCTTTGTTCCCTCTCCTATTTCAACATCGTGAAGTTCTTCCGTGAAATTATAGATTCTGGTAAAATGGGTATTGATTTTATTAAAGTCTCTGAAAGGATCATCAGAAACCAAAAGTGCTTTACCTTCCGGGCAATCTACTTCTTTATCAATTAAAATAATAGTGGCTGCAGAGTTTAATGCTTTGTCATAATATTTAGGGTGATTCACAAAAACGATATCACCTGGTTTTACCATGTGAATTTCGTTAGTTCCCAATACTTCAAAATCTTCCGGCCCTACAAATGCTGAGCCTATTAAATCTGCAATCGTTTTAAGCTTTTGCGGAGAATGGAATCTCATAACAATAGATTTTCTTATAAAACAAAATTCGGAATGCTGATGCAAACCGAATTTATGTAAATTTTATTTATTCTTTTACTCTTTCTAAGTAGCTTCCGTCTTCAGTGCTTACTTTAATTCTGTCTCCCGGTTCAATGAACAAAGGAACCATTACTCTTGCTCCTGTTTCAACGATTGCGTTTTTAAGAGCATTGGTTGCAGTGTTTCCTTTTACTCCCGGATCAGCTTCGATAACATCAAGGTATACTGATTGCGGAAGTTCAGCAGAAAGTGGAGTTTCATCAGCTTCTTTCAAAATGATAGTCACTTCTTCACCCGCTTTCATAAACTGAGAGTTCTCAATCATTTCTTTGTTGATGTATAACTGAGAGAAATCATCATTGTTCATGAAGTGGAATCCGTTCTCATCATCATAAAGATACTGGAATTTTCTGGTGATTACTTTTACTTCATCAATTTTGTGTCCTGCAGAGAAAGTATTATCAATTACTTTACCGTTCGTCACTGACTTTAATTTTGTTCTTACGAAAGCAGGTCCTTTTCCCGGTTTTACGTGAAGGAACTCGATTACTTTATAAATATCATTGCTATATTCGATGCATAGCCCTTTTCTGATATCGTTACTTGTTGCCATTAATATATATTATCTTTTTTACTTAAATTGTATTGGCTGGCAAGCAAACAGGCAGATTTGCAAATTTGCTTTTTAGCATTTCTCTTAATTACTCTCTTTACCGGTTCCGTATCCTTTTACGATACCTCTTGGTGAATTTTGAATAAATTGTAAGATTTCATCTCTTTCAGCCGTTGGAAGCATTTCTTTTTCAATATGGGAAATAGCCTGGGAAACGTTCATCTTCATTTGGAAGATTGCTCTGTAGATCTTCTGAATTTCAAAGATCTTTTCATTCGTAAATCCTCTTCTTCTTAAACCAACAGAATTAATACCAGCATAAGACATAGGTTCTCTTGCTACTTTTACGTAAGGTGGAATATCTTTTCTTACCAAAGTACCTCCGGAAATCATTACATGTTTTCCGATTTTACCGAATTGGTGAACCGCTGATAAACCTCCCATTACTGTATAATCACCAATCTCGACGTGCCCTGCAATACCACAACCGTTTACGATGATAACGTGATCTCCGATAACACAATCATGTGCAATGTGTGAAGTAGCCATAATAAGACAGTGAGCACCTATTTTAGTATATCCTAAAGCCTTTGTCCCTCTGTTTACAGTAACACACTCTCTGATTGTCGTTTCGTCACCGATAATTACCTGGGTATCTTCACCATCAAATTTCAGATCCTGGGGAATTGCAGAGATTACAGTCCCAGGGAAAATCCTACAGTTCTTCCCTATTCTTGCTCCATCCATGATGGTTACATTGGGACCAATCCATGTTCCTTCTCCGATTTCTACGTCCCCTGCAATGGTAGTGAAAGGTTCTACGATTACATTTTTGCTGATTTTCGCACGTTTATCTACGGCTGCTAATTGATGAATCATTTAATCAACTTTATTTTTTGCAACTTGAGCCATAAGCTCTGCTTCTACTGCTACAGTATCTCCCACATATCCATATCCCTGCATATGAACAATTCCTCTTCTGATAGGCTCTATCAATTCAATTTTGAATATAAGCGTATCTCCCGGAATTACTTTTCTTTTGAATTTCACCTTATCAATTTTGATGAAATACGTAGAATAGTTTTCAGGATCCGGAACGCTGGCCAATACAAGAATTCCTCCTGTCTGTGCCAATGCTTCTACCTGAAGAACTCCAGGCATTACAGGCTCTTTAGGGAAGTGTCCAACGAAGAAAGGTTCGTTCATTGTTACATTTTTCAACCCTACTACATGAGAGTCCGAAAGTTCAAGAACTTTGTCAATTAATAAGAACGGAGGTCTGTGAGGCATAAGCTTCATAATTCCGTTGATATCGAATACCGGTTCTTTTGTCAGGTCAAAATCAGGAACGTTTTTCTTTTTCTGCAATTTCCACTGGCGGTTTAGTTTTTTCGCAAACTGAGTATTCACAAAGTGTCCCGGTTTGTTAGCAATAACTTTACCTTTTATTTTTACACCTGCCAAAGCAAGGTCACCGATTACATCCAGTAATTTGTGTCTCGCTGCTTCGTTAGGATAGTTTAAATTAAGATTGTCCAGAATACCGTTTGGTCTGATCGATACATTATCTTTTCCAAAGGCTTTCTTTAATTTTTCTGTGGTATCAGGAGTAAGATCTTTATCTACATATACAATAGCATTGGAAATATCTCCACCTTTGATCAAACCATGATCTAAAAGCATTTCCAATTCATGCAGGAAGCTGAATGTTCTTGCTGATGAGATTTCGTCTTTAAATTCTGAAATATTTTTAAGAGTAGCATTCTGAGTACCTAATACTTTAGTCCCAAAATCTACCATAGTGGTTACTTCGTAAGTATCTGAAGGAATGATGGTGATTTCCGAACCTGTAGCCGGGTCACTGTACGTAAGAACTTCTTTTACCACAAGATATTCTCTTGCAACCGTTTGTTCTGCGACTCCTACACTTTCGATGGCTTCCACAAAATATTTTGAAGACCCATCCAAAATAGGAGGTTCTGAAGCGTCCATTTCTAAAATTGCGTTATCAATATCACAACCAACAAGGGCTGCTAAAAGATGTTCGCAAGTGGTAATTTTTACCCCTAACTTTTCTAATGTAGTTCCTCTTTCAGTTGCTACAACATAATTTACATCAGCTTCTACCTGAGGATGTCCCTCCAAGTCTGTTCTTACAAATACAAAACCTGTATTTTCTTTAGCAGGTTTAATGGTAAGTTTTACTTCTTTACCAGTATGAAGGCCAATTCCAGAAAGAGTTACCTCTTGCTGAAGTGTTTTTTGCATATCACTCATTAGTATTATCTTTTGAGTTATTCTCAAGATTATTTATTCTATTTACTATTCCAGGCAAGTTCCTGAAATGAACATAACTCCTTAAATAGTCATTGTAACTGATTGCTGGTGAACCGTACAAAGTTTCTCTGTCATTAACACTGGAATTCACGCCACTCTGAGCCTGAATTTTCACCTGGTTTCCTATTTTGATATGTCCTACGACACCTACCTGGCCACCAATCTGATTCCAGTCTCCGATAGTAGTGGAACCTGCAATTCCTGCCTGTGCAGCAATTACGTTGTTCTGACCAATTTTCACGTTGTGGGCAATCTGAATCAGGTTATCAATCTTAGTTCCTTTTCCTATTATTGTAGAGCCTATTGTAGCTCTGTCGATACTACAGTTTGAACCAATTTCTACATCGTCTTCAATAATCACATTTCCAAGCTGTGGTATTTTTTTGAAGCCGTCAGCTGTTGGCTGGAAACCAAAACCGTCACCTCCGATTACCGTATTGGAATGAATCACGCAGTTATCTCCAATAATACAGTAGTCATAAATTCTGGCACCACTGTCTATTTTACAGTTTTTACCAATTTTTACACCTTTTCCTATATATACATGTGGATAGATTTGTGATCCTTCCCCGATCTTAGCTTTCTCGGAAACATAGGTAAATGCTCCGATATACGCTTTATCTCCTATGACAGCAGTATCATGAATAGACGAACCGTTTTCAATACCTTCTTTTCTTCCCTGCATTTCCTGATATAAATTCATCAGAATCTGAAAAGAAAGATAGGCATCTTTTACAACGATTAAGGTAGGGTTATAATGATTTTTCTCCAGAAGTTTTTCCGAAACGATGATAACAGAGCATTTTGAGCTATCCAAAAAATGAGAAAATCTATCTTGTGCTATAAAAGAAAGATGTCCTGATTCCCCATTTTCAATTGGTGAAACTCCTGTAATAAGTGCATTCTCGTCACCTATTATTTTTCCGTCAATAAAACTTGCAATTTGCGAAGCTGTAAATTCCATATTCTGCAAAGATAAGAAATTCTATAATTTGCAAACATGTTTTAGTTTCAGATCGTAAATTTTAATATTCTTTAAGAGTCCAGTTTGGATATATCTCTTGGAAACATAAGGATATAGCGGGTCGTCTTATTCACAATTAATCCCGATAAAAGCTGATCTTCCGACTCATGCAGCCTTGTTCTTCTCCCATTTTTATGCAGTAAATAAATAGGTTGTTTCTCTGCATGATATGGCAATAATTTTCTTTTAATTTCATGAACCAATTCATTACCATTATTGATTCCGAAAAGTTCATTACTCTTTTTTATTTTTTCCTCAATTATTTCCTGGCCAAAAGGATGTGATGAAATAATTGTTTTAGGCAAATTTCTCTGAATTACACATTTACACCAGTATGACAATACAAAATCTTCTGAATTCTGCCATTCTTTCATGGCCTGAATTACATCATTATCATCAAGCTGAGTAAATCTTTCTATATCTTCATCTGTGGCACCGCTCTTTTCACGGTATAAAAAATATTTCAGATTGTCTGTTGCCGGAAGTTTTACACCCTGGGAAATCAGATATTTTGCCCTTTCAAGGATTTTAACCAAAAGAAACTCTGCCAAAGCTGAAGTTTTATGATAGTACACCTGCCAGTACATGAACATTCTGGCTGTCAGGAAATTTTCAATGGAATAAATCCCTTTTGCATCAATCACCAGTTCGCCTTCTTCACAGACATTCATCATAGAGATGATTCTCTGGGTATTAATATTTCCTTCTGAAACTCCTGTAAAAAAACTGTCCCTTTTTAGGTAGTCCAAACGGTCAACATCCAGTTGGGAAGAGATCAGCTGGTTAAAAAACTTTCTGTGATACTTCCCCTGAAACATTTCAATAGCCATGGATAGTTGGCCCTGGAATTTCTCATTAAGCTTATTCATGAGCAGCAAAGAAAGATTCTCATGATGCCAGTCATCCATCAGCATACTTTCCAATGCGTGTGAAAACGGACCATGACCGATATCATGCATCAAAATGGCCAGCATAGCTCCTTTTTCTTCTTCCTCAGAAATTTTCACTCCTTTCTGCTTCAATGTTTCTAACGCTGTAAACATCAAATGCATTGCTCCAAGAGCATGGTGAAACCTTGTATGGGTAGCACCCGGGAATATCAGATTCAAAAGTCCGGTCTGCCCGATTCTTCTTAATCTCTGAAAATAAGGATGCTCAATGATATCAAATAAAATTTCGTGTGGAATTTTGATAAACCCGTGAACAGGATCGTTGATGATTTTTAGCTTATTCTGCATTGAAACTTCAGTATTAGTAAACAAAGTTAGGCATTTTAAAATTTAGCCTCTTATTAAATTACTATTAAGATATTGGAATAAGACGATGACCTACCGAATATTTTCATCAAAAACATCATCATATCAACTTTAGAAATTCCTTGGCATTTATTTATTATCAATTCAAGATTTTTTGAAAACCTTTTGCGCCTGTTATATTAAAGGATTATCTTTGAGAGAAAACACGACAACCTTTAATGAGACGCTTCTCACTTTTCCTATTTTTATTTTTAAGTTTAAACTTTTCCGCACAAATAATCACCGAGACCCAAAAGCTGGAATCTCTGTGCAGGGTTTGGGGATTCTTAAAATATTACCATCCTAACGTTGCAAAAGGAAATCTGAACTGGGACAAGCAGCTTTTTCAAAAAATCAATGAGCTTGAAAATATTAATGATAAGGAATCTCTCAATATTCTTTATTCTCAATGGATTGAAAGTCTCGCAGAAATTCCACAATGTAATGAATGTGCAGTACAAGATCAGAAAGTTTATTTTCTCAAAAACTTTGACCTACGCTGGATTGACAATTCGCAAATTTTCTCCGATGATGTATCTCAAAAACTTCGTTACATTGAAAAAAACAGAAATATTGGAGACAATCATTATTTTGGAAAAGGAGGAAGAAAAATATATTTCAGGAATGAAAAATCCTATGGTTCTCAATTTACTTCCAAAAGAAATGGTTTACTGGAGCTATTCAGATATTGGAATTATGTAGAATATTTCTTTCCTTATAAATATGAAACTGATCAGAACTGGAATGATGTCCTTACAGAAATGATTCCCAAATTCCTAATGATTGATAATGACGAGAATTTTCACCTGGCATTAGCAGAACTGGTGGCTAAAACGGATGACTCACACGCTTATATTTCGTCAAAAGAAATTCAACTTAGTTTGTATGGTCAAAGAAAAGTTCCGGTAGAATATACTTATGCTGAAGGAAAACTAGTGATTACAAAAGTTAACGACACACGATCCAGACATAAAAGTACTCTGCATCCGGGAGATGTCATTTATGATATTGAAGGAAAAACCATCCCGCAAGTGATCAACAGTTTAGCCAAATACACACCCGCTTCCAACTCATGGGGAAAGGTTAGTAAAATAAAAGATAAACTTCTCTTCAGCAAGAATGATTCTATTTCCATAAAGATTGAAAGGGATGGACAAAACATAGAAATAAAAACCCGAACGTATCTCATTAAGGATATTATTCACGAAAAAATACCTGTCTCAAAAAAATGGAAATTTATGGATGATGAAAAGAAAATCGGGTATGTGAATATGGGAATTATAGAAAAGGAAGATATTGACGAAATGTACAGTAGTTTAAAATCCGCAAAATCCATTATCTTTGATCTCAGGAATTATCCAAAACAAACGATCATTCCCTTAAGTTACCTTCTTCTTCCCAGCCCCTCAATCTATTATCAATTTACTTTTCCTGACACCACCTATCCCGGGAAATTTTACAGCAGAAAAAATGTCACCGGCAGAAAGAACCCTGAATACTATAAAGGAAATGTAATCGTTTTAGTAGATGAGAATACGCAAAGCCAGGCAGAAACTACAACCATGATGTTCAAACAGCATCCGAAAGCGAAAATTATCGGAAGTAATACTTCGGGAGCCAACGGAGATGTGATTATGTTTAAAATTGCCAACCTTGATACACGGTTTACAGGTTTGGGTGCTTATTACCCGGATGGCAGAGAAACCCAAAGAATCGGAATTATTCCTGACATCTTCATAAAACCAAGTGTAGAAGGGATAAAAAACGGAAAAGACGAAGTATTGGAAAAAGCTTTGGAATATATAAAAACGACTGATTAAGTGAAGTGAAAATGTGAATTATTCTACGCTATTTTCATTTAACTTATATTTAACTTTTAATCTTTCGAATTTGTGAGATTTTAAAAGGATTTGGTCAACATTTTGATACAATAACCATGTAAAAAATAAATTATGTCAGAAAAGATATTATGGATCGATGATGAAATAGATTTACTTAAACCTCATATCGTATTTTTAGAAAAGAAAGGTTATCAGGTAACCCCTGTTAACAATGTAAATGAGGCTTTGGAGCTTATGGATTCAGAGAAATTTGCTTTAACCCTCATTGATGAAAATATGCCAGGCATTTCCGGATTGGAAGCCATTCCAATGATCAAGGAAAAAGATAACGCCTTAAAAATTGTAATGGTAACCAAAAGCGAAGAGGAACACATTATGGAAGAGGCTATCGGTTCCCAGATTGCCGATTATATATTAAAGCCTGTAAACCCTAATCAGATATTACTTTCCCTAAAGAAAAACCTTCAGCAGGATAATCTTGTTGAACAAAAAACGATTCTACAATACCAGCAGGAATTCAGAAATCTTTCCATGGAACTTTCTTACCTGAGAACGTATCAGGAATGGGCTGAATATTATAAAAAGATCCTTAGCTGGGAAATCAAATTTGATAAAGTAGCAGACAATGAATTCGCGGATCTGCTGCAGTCTCAGAAAGAGGAAGCTAACATTCAGTTTGCCAAGTTTATTGAGAAAAATTATGAAAACTGGCTTACAGATTCAGATAAACCGATGATGAGTCACACACTTTTCAAGGAAAAAGTAAAACCGGAAGTGGAAAAAGAAAAAGTTCTTTTACTGATGGTGGATAATCTTCGTTACGATCAGTGGAAAGTGATTGAACCTTTATTTACAAAATACTACAATAAAGTTTCAGAAGATTATTACTACAGTATTCTTCCTACGGCAACACAGTATGCGAGAAACTCTTTCTTTGCAGGATTAATGCCGTCTGAGATTGAGAAACGCTTCCCTGATAAATGGTTCAATGATAATGAAGAGGGAAACAAAAATGAATTTGAACGTGACTTTCTGGAAGATCAGATGAAGAGAATTGGTCTCGGTTCAAAATCTATGAAATACCTTAAAGTACTGAACGCTGATTTTGAAAGAAAGATTTATGATGATTTCAATCAGCATAAAAATAATGATCTTCTGGTCATTGTCTATAACTTTATTGATATCCTGTCACACGCGAAAACAGATAATCATATTGTAGACCAGCTGATTCGTGATGATAAGACTTTCCGTTCCCTTACCTTCAACTGGTTTGAAAACTCTTCTTTATTGAAGATCATTAAGGCAGCCGCAGAAAACGGATATAAGCTGGTGATCACAACAGATCACGGTACTGTTTATGTTAAAAAGCCAAGTAAAGTGGTAGGAGACAGAGAAACTTCTACGAATATCAGATATAAAACAGGTAAAAGCTTAACGTATGATGACAGTGATGTATGGGCCATTACCAACCCGGAAAAGCTTTTCCTTCCAAAAGGAAACCTAAGCTCGAAATATATTTTTGCTAAAAACAATATATTCCTGGCGTATCCTAAAAATTACAATCATTTTGTTAATTACTATAAAGAAACTTACCAGCATGGAGGAATTTCACTTGAAGAGTGTATTATCCCTATCAGCGTATTAGAACCCAAGTAGTTTTTTTCATAGTTTATTTAATTTTGGGTTAAAGGCGGAAAAAATCGAATGATTTTTTCCGCCTCTTTTTTTAAGGCATTCATTTTGCATACTAGAAGACAACCTTAAATAAATATAATCTTATGAAAAAACACATTTTTATTGCAGCAGCATTCTCAGCATTATTTTTAACCTCATGTAATAAAGAAAAGACAACAACAGATTCCACTCCCGCTTCTGTAGACAGTGTTGCATCCAAGCCATCTGATTCAGCAGCTGTTTCAGGAACTCAGGATGAAATTGTAAAAAGTACTTCGAAAGACAGCAATGGAAAAACGTTGGATATGACTTTCAATAATACCAAAAATACAGCTACGGTGGTTTTCAACAATGAAACAATTGAACTACAGGGACAAAAGCCTGCATCAGGAATATGGTATAAGAATGATCATTATGAGCTAAGAGGTAAAGGTGAGGAAATAGAATTGACAAAAGACGGTAAAACTGTTTTCAAAAAATAAAAACCTTACTAACAATATAAAAAGTCGGCTTTGAAATTAAAGACCGGCTTTTTTATTTCCCTACATTTGAAAAAATTTATTTTGTTTATGAGATTAATCACTTACAATGTCAACGGAATCAGAGCTGCTTTCACAAAAGATTTTCTGGGCTGGCTGAAAATTGCAGATCCGGATATCATCTGTATTCAGGAGAGTAAAGCAGGAAACGATCAGATAGATATCGAAAGTCTTGAAAAATTAGGATATCACAGTTATTGGCATTCTGCAGTAAGAAAAGGTTACAGTGGAGTCGGAATTGCTTCAAAAATAAAGCCTAATCAAGTAGAGTATGGTTGTGGTATAGAAAGCTATGATAATGAAGGAAGAATCATCCGTGCCGATTTTGACGGATTTTCTGCAATATCCGTATACGTTCCTTCTGCATCTAATATTGAAAGACTGGATTTTAAAATGCAGTTCTGCCATGACTTCCTTGAGTATATCAAGAATTTAAAAAAAGAAATTCCTAACCTTGTTATATCCGGTGATTTTAATATTTGCCATGAAGCTATCGATATTCACAACCCTGTCGGTTTAAAAAATGTTTCAGGATTTCTTCCCATGGAAAGAGAGTGGATGACCAGTTTTATCAATGAGTGTGAACTGATTGACAGTTTCAGATTCTTTAATAATGAACCGGATAATTATACATGGTGGAGCTACCGACAAAATTCAAGGGAAAGAAATAAAGGCTGGAGGTTAGATTATAACTTCACTTCCTACAGTTTAAAAGATAAGCTTACAAGGGCTGTTATTTTAAAGGAAGCTGTACATTCTGACCATTGTCCTGCTCTATTGGAATTAGATGTATAATCAATGCTATATTTATCCATACAAAAAGCCAGCTGAATCAGCTGGCTTTTTTTTAATTTAAATCATAAAATTAATCGACAATTTCATATTCGACCGGAATAGTACCATGGTTGATATCTCCGATCTCATCGAACGCAGCTTTAGACATGTCTAAAGATCTTGATGAATGGTAAGGCCCTCTGTCATTAATTCTCACTATTACCTCTTTACCATTTTTAAGGTTGGTTACCTTAACGTTTGTTCCAAATGGAAGCGTTCTGTTTGCCGCAGTGAATTTTGAGTTATCAAAGATTTCTCCGCTGGCAGTTTTTCTACCGTTAAATTTATCGTGGTAGTACGATGCATAACTTGTTTTTTTCGCATCTAAGGCATTACTTGTAAAAGAGTAAACACCTAGGGTTGAAATCATCATTATGATTACGAGAATGAATCTTTTCATCATTTTGAACTTTTATTGGTTTTGACGGAGCAAATGTATCAGGAATCTTTATAAAACCCTATTCAATATGTTAAAAACAGTTAATAAAAACACAACAAAATATTAAAAACAACTGTAACCCCTTATGGATAGGGCATTTAGATCACCATGTTAAAAAGTGTTAAAAAAACACTTGAAAAGTTAACATAATTAACTAATTTACACATAATTTAAAATTTGGAAATCTAAAACATACTGAAAATCAACTTATTAAAAACCGCCTATTGTTAAGATTTTTATCCAATAAAATAATTTTAAATTTAAAATTCTTAAATCCAGGATTTGAAGAAAATGACTATCAGAAGTTGGTAAGCCCTATCCTGTCAAATTTCTGAATTAGATTTTAACATCTATAGATAGTGTTAAAATTTCAAAGCTCGATCTTACTTAAAAAATAATAGCCGGAAATTTTAAAAAATTATCTCCATATCATTTATCATCATCAAAAATAAAAGAACCTCTCATCTCTTAAAAGTAAAAAACCAATGATTTCTCATTGGTTTTTTGTTATGTAATTAATAAATTTCTTTATTTTAAGTATTCTAGTACATAATCATATGTTCCACTAGGATACACTACAGACATACTTGGAGATCCTGTAACAGCAGCTCCGGTAGATGTATCATATGAATACAATTCTCTGGAGTATACTGTGTTAGTTCCTGCTTTATAAATAGTAATTCCGTACATAGCAGTAATTCCGGAAGGAGCAGGAATTGTTACTGCAGTAGTTGTACCGTTTGCAGCAAAAGTTCCTTTTATACCATAAATCTGTGCATTATTTACTTGTCTGTTTGTAACAGTTTCAGTAGTAAGGATATTTTCTTTACCACTACCACCTAATGGCAACCATTGCCCGGAAGCAGAAGAGAATGCTGGTGTTGGAGTAGGATTACTGAAATAGTAAAAACCTACACTGACAGGTTGATTACCAATACCAGAACCTGTAGCAGGAGTAGTACCCGCAACAGAGTTATATACGATCATACCATCATATGCTGTAGGAAACTTTAATGCATTGGTTACCTGTGTAACAAATGTAAAAGTAGTTAAGTTTGTTCTAGGAACAGATAAACCTTTTCCTAAGTTGTTGGATGAAGGGAAACTTGAAGCATCTAAGTAAACTGACTCTCCACCTATGGTTGCATTAATTGTATTATTTGTTTTGATCTGTGCATTAGAAAAGATACCCACAGCTAACAATACAAGAGCAGAAATTTTTTTATTTGTGTTCATTTCACTATTATTTTAAATTATAAACTTGTGCAATACCATGCACCACTGATGAAAGTATACTCTAATGCCGAACCTGATACTGCCGGCGAAGTAGTTGTACTAGAGTGAACACCAGTAACACTAAATCCAGCACCACCTGTAGCATCAACAATTCTGAATTTATCTCCGGCAACTGAAGTTGCTACTGGAGGAGCTGCAATAGTTACATTCGTAGTTACCAACATTGATTCATTCTTGTTAATAGAAGTCGATTGTGAAACGTTAGTATATCCAGTAGCTGTAACAGCACCAACCATAGGCTTCCATTCAGGAACTGAATTATCAAAATAATAGAATCCAGGGCCAGTAATTTTAACTTTTCTTGCACCTGTACCTGTTCCGGAAGTAATGTAAACAATAGCTCCGTTTTGAGGCGCAGCATATGTTCCACTAGTATCATCCTTAGCGGATAATTCTGCTGCCGTCATACGAGGGACTAGTAAGGCATCAGGTCTAGCATTGTCTGTAGTATTTGCTACTACGTCTAATGTTGCGGCAGGTGTGGTTGTGTTAATCCCCACTCGCCCCTGTTGAGCCTTAGAAACGGCCGAAAGGCCAACAAGCATAATTGCTGTTAATAAAAATTTTTTCATAAGTTTTTAAAGATTTTTAATTACATTTTTTTCATCAATATTTCCAAAAAAGAAGATACATCTCAACTTGTGAACACTGAATTAAAATAAAATATTCAAATAACTATTTCAATTAATTTTAGGGTTTATTTCAATGATTAACTTGCTGAAATCACATGATTTAAAAATATTGCTTCTTGCGCAAATTTAAGACATAATTTTCGATTTTAAATACATTATAATGGAAAATTAAAAAATCTTAATTACACAAAATATTAACAAATTGATTATCAATTAAATAAAAACCTACTACCGAGAAAATTCTATGTTAATTTTCGTTAATGAGTCAGCTTGAAAAATGCTATTTTTAACTGATTAATAAGCGTTTAGCTAAACCAATTCTCCGTATAAGTCAAATTCTTCAGCGGAGGTAATTTTAACATCTGCAAATTCACCAATAGAAATATAAGTATCTTCTGCTGAAACCAAAACAGTATTATCAACATCCGGAGAATCATACTCTGTTCTTCCGATGAAATAATTTCCTTCTTTACGGTCAAAAATACATCTGAATACTTTACCTATTTTTTCCTGATTCTTTTCCCATGAAATCTGAGACTGCAGCTCCATTATCTCTTCTACTCTTGCTTCTTTTACTTCCTGTGGAATATTATCTTCCAAAACATGGGCAGTAGTGTTTTCTTCGTGAGAATAGGTAAAGCATCCTAATCTGTCAAACTTCTGCTCTCTTACCCAGTCTTTAAGCTCCTGAAATATCTCTTCTGTTTCTCCAGGATATCCAACGATAAGCGTTGTTCTGATCGCCATATCAGGAACTTTCTCTCTGAATTTTCCTAAAAGGGCATCTGTTTTCTCATGGGTAGTTCCTCTCTTCATAGATTTCAGTAAGTCTGAATTGATATGCTGAAGAGGAATATCGATATAGTTACATACTTTAGGTTCTTCGCGGATAATATCAAGAACATCTTCAGGGAAACCGCTCGGGAAAGCATAGTGAAGACGAATCCATTCTATTCCTTCTACTTTTACCAATTCTTTTAAAAGATCGCCCAATGCTCTCTTTTTATAAAGATCAAGACCATAGTAAGTAAGATCCTGAGCAATAAGAATTAACTCTTTTGTCCCTTTTTTGGCCAGTTTCTGAGCTTCTGAAACCAGTTTTTCGATGGGTGTCGAAATATGCCCTCCTCTCATCAATGGGATTGCACAGAAAGAACAAGGTCTGTCACAGCCTTCGGAAATTTTAAGGTATGCGTAATGTTTTGGAGTTGTTGTTAATCTTTCTCCTACCAGTTCGTGTTTATAATCTGCTCCAAGATGCTTTAAAAGTATCGGAAGATCTCTTGTTCCGAAATATTGGTCTACATCCGGAATTTCTTTTATCAAATCCGGTTTATATCTTTCAGATAAACATCCTGTAACGAATACTTTCTCGACCTCACCTCTGTTTTTAGCATCAACATAATCAAGGATGGTATTGATAGACTCTTCTTTCGCATTATCAATAAATCCGCAGGTATTGATGACCACAATGTCCCCACGGTCTTCGTGAACCACTTCTTTGCCATTGGCCTTCAGCTGGCTCATTAATACTTCAGAATCATATACATTCTTGGAGCATCCAAGAGTGACTACATTGATTTTCTTCTTCCCTACAGATTTTGTACGCATCGTTTTGATTTTGAGTCTGCAAAGATACAAAATATTGGAGAGTTAGGATTAAAAAATAAAAACCACTTTATAAAAGTGGTTTTCAGGGATATACTTTAAAAGTTTTTTTCTTTAAATCCAGGGGCATTCTGGTCTTTATCTGAAAGTATGGCATCTTTTTCATCTACTTTCCAATCGATATCAAGATCAGGATCATTGAATTTCACACTTCCTTCTGACTCTTTGTTATAAAAATTATCACATTTGTAAGAAAATACAGCATGGGTACTCAATACAGAAAAACCGTGTCCGAAACCTCTCGGTACATAAAGTTGTAATTTATTTTCAGCAGTAAGCTCTATTCCGAACCATTTTCCGAATGTAGGAGAATCCTCTCTAAGGTCTACAGCCACATCCCAAACGCTTCCTTCAAGGCAGGATACCAATTTTGCCTGGGCATGTTCTCCTTTCTGAAGATGCAGTCCTCTCAATACTCCATAGGAAGATTTAGAAATATTATCCTGCACAAAGTGCCCGTTCATTCCGGTAAGTTCCTCAAATTTTTTTTCGTTGAACTTTTCAAAGAAGTAGCCTCTTTCATCTTCAAATATGGTAGGCTCTATGATGTAGCAGTCTTTAAGCGGGGTTTCTTTAATTTTCATAATAGTTAAAAACTCTATTTCAATGTGGTTATTAATGTTTTAAACAAGATCTTTATATCGTTTTTGAAAGACATACTTTCAAAATACTCCAGATTCATTTTTACTTTGTTTGGAAATACTACTTCATCATTATAAGCTAAAGGATCTTCCTGATTTTTCAGAAGATATTCTTCATCTCTGTATTTAATACTTGCTTCACAGGTAAGCCCAGGTTTGAGTTCCAAAACTTTCCTGTCTTCTCCGACAAGTTTATCATAATATCCTTCAATATCAGGTCTGGGACCTACAAAACTCATATCACCTTTTACAATATTAAACAATTGCGGAAATTCATCGAGCTTAAATTTTCTGAGAGCCTGCCCAACTTTTGAACATGTTCTCTTATGTTCATGAATTGTTTTAATCTTAAAAATGGTAAATGGTTTTCCATATTGCCCTATTCGGGTCTGAAAAAAAATCCCATTAGAAGATGTATCCAAACTTGCAATCACAAATAAAATAATCAGTACAGGCATAAGAAAAAGGATCAATATTGCCGCTAAGGCAAAATCAAAAACTTTTTTCCAATATTTATACTGATTCATTAAATTTAAATAATATTAAAGTCCAAAGTAAGAATGAACAACCTTTGCTATTCTTTCTCTGTCATCATCAGACAGATTAGAACCTGAAGGGAGACATAATCCGTTATCAAAAAGTTTTTCTGAAACATTCCCACCATAGTAAGGAGAAGTTTCAAAGACCGGCTGTAAATGCATTGGTTTCCAAAGTGGTCTTGATTCTATATTGTCTTCTAAAAATGCATGTCTCAGACCTTCTCTGTCCTTTCCTGTAATTTCCGGATCAACGATCACTGCGGATAACCAGTGGTTGGAATAAAAATCATCATTCGACTCTGAAAATACAGTTACCCCTTCAATATTGCTGAAAAGGTCAACATAGAAATTGTGCATTGCTCTGCGGGCAGCCACTCTGTCCTTAAGCACTTCCATCTGTCCTCTTCCTATTCCTGCCACAATATTGCTCATTCTATAGTTGAAACCAATGTGCGAATGCTGATAGTGAGGTGCATTGTCTCTGGCTTGTGTAGAAAGGAAAACCGCTTTATCTTTATCCTCCTGAGTATGACAAACCAAAGCTCCTCCTCCTGAAGTGGTAATGATTTTATTTCCATTAAAACTTAAGATTCCAAAACGGCCGAATGTTCCGCAAGCCTGTCCTTTGTAAGTTGATCCAAGGGCTTCAGCAGCATCTTCAATCACAGGTATCTGGAACTCCTGAGCAATGGCTGTTATTTCGTCCATTTTTGCCGGCATACCATACAGGTGTACTACAATGATTGCTTTAGGCTTTGTTCCTTTCTGAATTCTGTCTTCGATGGCTTCTCTTAGTGCTTTCGGGCACATATTCCATGTAACCGGTTCACTATCCACAAAAACAGGTGTTGCTCCACAATACGCGATGGGATTGGCTGAAGCAGAGAAAGTCATGGATTGGCAGATTACCTCATCACCATGTACAACTCCACACTCGATAAGAGCAAGGTGTAATGCTGCAGTACCCGCAGAAAGAGCAGCTACTTTTGCGTTTCCACCTAAAAACTGCTCCAGATCATTTTCAAATCCGTTAACATTAGGGCCTAACGGAGCTACCCAATTTTCTTCAAACGCTTCGTTGATATATTTTTGTTCATTCCCTCCCATATGTGGCGAGGACAGCCAGATTTTAGTATTCATATTTTTGATTCGTAACTTTTATATAATATTTTTCTTGATAATTCTGCCCGGATTTCCTACAACCACTGAATAATCAGGAACATCGTTAATGATGACCGCTCCGGCACCTATTACACACCATTTTCCTATTTTAATTCCCTGGATTACCGAAGCTCCTATTCCAATCTGAGAACCTTCTCCTACTTCTACTCCTCCGGCAAGTGCTGAATTGGGTGAAATATGAACAAAGTCTTCAACCACACAATCATGATCTACAGATGCATTGGTATTGATGATACAGTGTTTTCCAATGGCAGTATCAGCATTAATTACGACTCCTCCCATGATTACTGTTCCCTCTTCTATATTCACAGAAGCAGAAATTATTGATTTTGGATGTATTAAAGTACCCATCTCACTCTTAATCTGTTCTGCAATCTTTTTACGGATAAGATTATTTCCAATTGAAATAATAAGTTTTTCCTTATCGTCTGGTAAATTATTCAAGACTGGAAATCCGTAGCATTCCTTTTTAGTAACATCCTGATCTATAAATGCCTTAATTTTTATGTCATTAGCAGCAGCAATATCTGCTATTACTTTACCGTGTCCACTCGCGCCAAATAAATACATAGCTATTAATTAATTTCCTTGAAATGGTTCTATGGTAACGTGTCCATCAGCGGACACTCCTTCTCTGATAAATACTTTCTTCGCGGTAAGAAAAAAGATTTTGAAATCTAAAATAAAAGAGATGTTTTCTACATACCATACGTCATAGTCAAATTTCTGATTCCATGATATTGCATTTCTTCCATTAACCTGCGCCCAACCTGTAATTCCGGGTCTCACTTCATGTCTTCGAGCCTGGTGCTCGTTATAAAGCGGCAGATATTGTACCAGAAGAGGTCGGGGACCAATAAGAGACATATCTCCTTTCAAAACATTGATCAACTGTGGAATTTCATCCAGGGATGTTTTACGAACGAATGAGCCTATAGCTGTTAGTCTTTCCGCATCTGATAAAAGAGTTCCATTGGAATCCTTTTTATCATTCATTGTTTTAAACTTTATAATTTTAAATATTTTCCCATTTTTCCCAGGTCTTAACTGGAAGAAAAAGGGTTTTCCATCATTAGCCAGGAATAATCCTATCATAACAACAAGGAAAATCGGAAGCAATAAGGTAATTCCCATCAGAGAAAATACAAAGTCAAAAATCCTCTTTAAATAATTTTTATACATTCTTAAAAGTTAGATCTGTTCGTCATAATACTTGGTGAGCTTCTACTCAATTCTTTTGTTTTTTGCGCTATAACTAATACCAATAATTATTGAACTAAAGTACAAAAATTCCGGTATATTAAAAAGATTACAAGATGTCTGTACGAGTGTAAAATATTGCAAAAATAAAGCAAAAATAGCTTTATAGTATATATTACTTTTATTTATATTCAAGAAAATAGAGGCATTTTGAAATACTGGTAAAAACTTTAGAAAATAAATAATTAACCCTAGAATACCGGTAGCCATTAAAAGTTCTAAAAAGATGTTATGGGGGTGAACTCCATCTTCAAATAAAATTCTGCCTCCTAAGACAGGATTTGAATAAAAAATTTCAAGAGCTGCTCTATATAATGGTCCCCGGCTCGATGTATCTCCTTGAGCAAGCCATTTATACATTCTGTTGAAACTTGTTATTAATCCGTCACCATATTGTTCATGGAGAAAAATAAGTCCTATTAATAACAAAAGTAATGTAATGGCATATAACAGATATTTTCTATTTCCTTTTAAAAGAATCATATAAAAAGAACTTATAGCAATAGCAAGTAAAGGACTCCTCGCCATAGATTGTATTACATTAAAAAGCCCTAAAAAAAGACAGAAAAATAAAAAATATAATTTGTAATCTTTTTTACAAAATAAAAGCAGAAATAAAGAAATAATAAACAATGAGGCCCCTATGTGACCATACATAATGTAATATGTACTAAAAATGTGATCTAAGTTGATATAACCATATATATAATTGACAATAAGAAGACCACATAAAATAAAGAGACAATATTTTGTAATACTTTTGAAATCTACTTTATTGTAATTAATACATAATAATGCTGCACTAGGAAGCAGATTCATAAATAAGACTCTAAAGATATCCTCATTTTCTGATACTATTACATCCTGATTAAACGAATAATTATTAAACGAATAAGTAAGTTTGATGATGTAAAAAATCCAAAATCCAATAAGGCTTACCAGTGAAATATTTTTAAAACTAATATTTTTTCTTTCTCTATAGATGATGAATAAAGAAAAGACAATAATAAAAATCCGATACGGTATAGAAAAGTCCCTGGGATTCATTTCTAATGGTTTTGCAAAAGAAATGGCAACAGTATTTCCTACCATAACAGATAACAGGAATAGTTTATCAATGAAATTATTATTAACAGTAATTTTCAAAATAAAGCCTATTTTTTATTTCAGCCAGTGCAAAGCTACTTCTTTTGCTTTACGGAATGAAATAAAATAGCATCCATGTATTTTTTCCCCAGTACCGGATACGTTCTGTTTTCAAAAATCCATTGTCTCCCTTTATTGCCTATGGCCATTCTTTCCTCGGAACTCATATTGGCATAAAATAGAATTGCGTTTTTAATATCTTCTGCAGATGTACTGTTGATAAATCTACCGCAATCAGCTTCATTAATCATAGAAGGATATCCTGTATACGAAGCAATAATAGGCTTCGCAGCCAGCATATATTCCACCACTTTATTCATAGATTGTCCGTAGTCCCACACTTTTGAATCTTTAGTAGACAAGTATAGAATATCGCAAGCATCAAGAAAATATTTAACTTCACTTTGCCGGATTCTTTGTAAAAATGTCACATTGGAACAATTTTTTAGTTGTTCTTCGTAAGACTCTCTGAGATCACCACTTCCGACAAGTAAAAAATGGATATTACTGTTTTCCTTCATCATTTGTATTGTTTCAATAAAAGGTTCCAATGCATTGGTAACTCCCATACTTCCGGCGTAGCCAATAATAACCTTTCCTGATGGTACTACCCCTGAAAACGGATTTGTTTCTTTTAAAAAGTCTTCAGAATAGTTTTCTGGATCAAATCCTAATGGTGAACAATGAAAAGGTCTTTTATATCCCAGTAATTGTTCTACATGTAGATCTAATCTTGGCATAGTTCCTGCGACCAGATCCGCTTTTTTATATCCAAATTTTTCTATAAACCCTATCAGTAAGACAAGTGGATGCCATTTGGAAAAACCTGCTTCTTCTGTCATAGTTAAAGGCCATATATCCCGGATTTCAAAAACCAGAAAACTCCCAAACTTCTTTTTGAGATAATAGCCATAAATAATGGTAAAAATCGAAAGAGACGAAACAATAACCACATCAGGTTTTGTCATGTTGGAAAGTTTCATGGAGAAAAGCTTTCTTTCAAAATCAAACCAGGACAATATTCTGTCTATTGATGCTGTTTTGATATATTTCTTCGTTTTAATCCATCTTATAGCAACTCCATCCTGTTCTTCATCATTATAAATTTTATCCGTTTCAGGACAATTGGTAAAATGATTTGAATCTGAGGTTATCATGAAGGTATTATTTCCTTGCCTTGTAAATTCTCTTGCCAAATAAAACAAACGTGAAGGAACTTTTGCATATTGAGGAGGTGAGGCGTATTTGGAAATCAGCCAGGTGTTTTTATTCATTTTCATCACTGAAGTGTTGGTTTTTTAATAGGATCTATCAGGAAATCAAGCATGATTGCTTCATTCAAGATATTACTGTTATTAAGATTCTTGATTGTAAGGGAATCTTCAAGTCTACTGATGTCAGAGACAAAATCTTTTACTTTATTTTTATTTTCTAAAATATTTGATTGTATTCTTTCTCCCACACCATCATTTACCCAATTTTGGGTAACGTCAAAGCCTCTTTTTAAACGGTTTTTAAGAATATAGCCTGGTACGTCTTTTTTCATCATTTCACGTAGTATCCATTTTCCATATCCGTATTTAATCTTAAGCAGGTCCGGCAATGCCAGAGCAAACTCTACCAATCTATAGTCCATAAAAGGTAGTCTGCTTTCAATAGAAAAATACATTGAATTTCTATCTTCATATCTTAACAGTGAGGGAATACTGTATTTCTGAATATCTGAAATCTGCCTGTTTGATAAAGATGTGTTTTCAAAAAGATTTAAGGAAATATTGGGTAGACAATCTAAGAATGAAGTATCTTTTCCTGTTGTTTTCAGATACCTGTTTTTCTCATTCCAATATGTTTTTATTTGCTTGGTTTCGAATATCAGCATAAGTGCTAGGGAATGAAAATATTGCAACCCCGGAAGGATTTCTTTTTTTTCTATTGCCTTTTTCAGAGCTACTACAAAAAATTTTCTGTATCCTGCGAAAATTTCATCGCCACCCTGACCTCCCAGTAAAACTTTAATATTTCTTTCTTTTACCTGTTTATAGACTTCATGTTGTGCAATAATACTTAATCCAAGAAACGGAGATTCCTGTGCCTCCATGGTTTGATCATAGATATTCCCCATTTCTTGTGCAGTGTAAGAATGGTGAATATACTCAACATTTATATTTTTATCTTTCGCAAATTTATTGATGGTAGGACCCTCCGATTTTGGGTGATCCGGAGCTCCATAGCTGAAAGCCATTAAATGATTTACTTCTTTCGCTGTAATTGCTGCTATAGATGATGAGTCTACCCCACCACTTAAAGAAATTGCCAGAGGAACATCACTTCTCAAACGTATCTTGGTTGAACTTTCCAACAAAGCTTTCCCCTGGGAAATTAGTTCATCTGAGCTTAAAGACTCAAGTTCTTTTCTTTTCTTTGCCACCTGCTCTTCCAGGGAATACCACGACTTTGTTTCTATTTTCAGCTCTCCATCCAGCGTACATTTCATCAATGATCCTGGCATAAGATATTTTACATTTTTAAAAGGAGTTCTGTCTTCATATCCTTCAAAAAAACCAAATCTTATTCCACTGGAACAGTACTCCAGATCTATCTCCTGCTTTATTTGTTTTGCTACAGAGGCTATAGAAGAGGAGAACAGTAGCTGGCCATCAAAAAAAGTATATATTAATGGTTTAACACCGAATCTGTCTCTTACCAGATAGAACTCTCCTTTAATTTTATCAAATAAGCCAAAAACGAACATTCCGTTTAATTTATCCAAACAGCCTTCACCCCAGCATTCCCATGCTCTTAAAAGAACTTCAGTATCTCCTGTTGTTCTGAATTTAAAACCATTTGATATCAATTCTTCACGGATTTCCTGATAGTTATATATCTCACCATTAAAGGTAATAGTATACCTATCATCATGAGAAATCATAGGTTGGTTAGATGCTTCTGAAAGATCAATAATTGCTAACCTGGAGTGAGCTAAAGTTACTGACCATCCTTCATATTCTATTTTTTCAACACCATAGTAATCCGGTCCTCTTCTTCGTATGTAATTATGTAAATCACTTCCTTCTTCAAAATTGAGGTATTGTGATCTTTTAAACTCTATTGCTCCTGTTATTCCGCACATATTAGTTTGATAAAACTTTTTGATAAAACGTTAATAATTTTTCAGACTGGCTTTCCCATGAAAAATTTTCATAAACTAGCTTTTGTCCCAGTTCGCCCATTTGTTTGGCTCTTTCTTTATTAAGAATGAAGTAATCGATAGCATCGGCTATTTCCTGAGGTTTTTGAGGGTTTACGAAAATACAACAATCACTCCCTTTCAATAAACTTCTCCAGTAAGGAAAGTCTGAGGCAATAAACGGAATTCCCGCAACCATGTATTCAAACATTTTTATGGGCAGACTCACTAAAAATGTTGGAATGGGATGCAAAGTAACCACACCTACTAACGAACGGTTATAAATACTATCTACTTCTTCAGAATTTACATATCCAAAATCATTAACAAGGTGATAGTCTTTATGTTCCTTTATCTCTTTTTCCAGAGCAGGAGAAGAGTACATGCCTGCCAGATTTAGTTTGACCTTTGATTTTGCAAGCTCCAATGAATTCATCAAATCTTTAATTCCTCTCGTACCATCAATGGACCCCACATAACAAACTTCATTCTTTTTTTCATCCCAGGAAATCCTCTCCTGTTTCTTATCAGATAAGATGGGATAGTTATTGATATTTTCAGTTTGTTTGGCAAATTTTTTAAAATAACTTTCAATATGGGGTGTTGCTCCAACCACTCCATCTATTTTTTTACAGATATAGCGTTCGAAATTCTCATATAATAGAGAAATTATATTTGAAAAAGGGGATTTTAAATAAGGTGAGACTAAAATTGTGTTTACCGTATCTTCGTGAGAATCAAAGATTACCTTCTTATTTAGTTTTTTAAGTTTGTTTGCTACTAAAAGGAGTTCGGGATCATGAAGATGAAATACATCTGCATTAAGCTCCTTAGCTTTATTAAAAACTTTGGATGTGGTTTTCGTAATTCTTTTTAATCTGCCATCAGGCGCACCTATATCTATAATTTCCACATTGTCTATCGTCTCATTACCTTTACCATCAGCAACTACCAATGACACCCTGATATCATTAGATGCCAAACTTTTGCACATCTTATGAAATATTCTGGAATCATTTCTCGGATGAACACTCGTTAGATGACATATGTGAAATTCGTATTTTTTATTCATTAATTGGATTTTTGGAAAATTTTCAGGTTTCCTATTAAATACATGATATTGACTTCTCTGGTATTTAACATTTTCCACCAGCCAATAAAGATATGTTCAAAGTTCTGAGATGGCTGGATTCCTTTTTTCCCATCTTTAACATCACTTCGAAAGCTACTGTTATTACCATCTATATAATTATTGAAGGTGTAAAAATCATTTTTTGAATTATAAACAGCAATTTTAGTTATCAACTGATTTGAAAGTAATGTGGTGAGTCTTTCTAAATAACTGTATTTTATTTTGTCGTTTTGAAAATTAAGTTTCAACAGATGCAGATAAGCAGACATTCTCGAAAAATGAGAGGCATCCCAATTGACATTTTGGCTCTTTTCATTATTTTGAGTATCATAAGCATATTGCATAGGAACATACAAAAGAGCTGAACTATCATAGACAGAACTGTACCACTTGGACAGTTGAGTCTCTGAGCTAAATACATCAGTATAAAAATCCAACATTTTGGAAATCTCCTTAACGCTTAAGTTTTTGTTCGTAAATGTAGGATTATCCGATGTAAATATTAATTTATTCTGTATTACTGGTGCCGGTTTAAAAATAGGCATAGCCAAACAGAAAGAACTACTATACATCCAACAAGTAAATAATAAAGTAATCTTAAAAATCAAGGTAGAGCTTTTCATTTACGAACAAAAATTTAAATTATTTTTCAGTATACAATTTCGGAATTTTATTCACTATTTTAATTACTCTTTCAAAATCAAGTCCTAAAGTATCCAGATACCATCTGATATTCTGATAACGTGGAGTATTTTCTATTTCAACAAGTTCTAAAGCTCTTTCTCTTGTTATTTGCCCTTCTCTGATCTGATTGCTTCTGAACGTATCATGCTCTGTAAAACCAGCTACAGTATAATATACATAATTATAAAAAGCTGCTGTACCATCACCAATTCTCCAGGTAGTGGTAGTATCAATTGCTTTTTCCCAATTATAATCATTTAAAAGAGTATTATCTACCTGCTCCTCATCCCATCTCCAATAATCAAAAATGTGATAGTAATCCTGTTTTTCTGTGAAGCTGCGATAGTATTCACCAGACAAAGTATCCCAAAGTGAACTATTGAAATATCCAGGGCTCTCCATCATTGCTCTGAATCTTTTTGAATGATATCTCAGCTGTTTCATAGCACCATGACTGTATACTCTTTTTTCTTCAAAATCAGGTTCAATATCCAAGAATCCTGTTTTAAAGTGAGTTACTTCCAATGGATTTACTCCCCAAAGATTAAGGTTGATCCCTGTTTGCTTTTTGATATCTTCCACATGTCTGAAGAAATGTTTATCTCCTGCAGTAAGCATTGCCATCATTCCTAAATGAGGTGACTTCAGCCATGCTTCAAGGTTCATTCTGATATTCTTTCTTTTCAATGAAATATCTGCGGCAACAATAATGTTTTCTACTCCAAGATCAGCACACATACGGCTGATATTTCGTCTACCGAGGTCCGTTACCATTCCCCAGTCATAGGTATAGGTAACAGGTTTCATCTCCAGTTCCTTTACAATAAGATGTAATCCATAGCAACTATCTCGACCTCCTGAAAAAGGAACAATACAATCCAGTTCCTTACCTTTTCTTCTATAGGGTTCAACCAATTTAAATAATTCTTCTTTCGGTTTTGGATTATTTCTTGGTTTGTAGCTTTTACAGTAGTTACATACGCCTTCTTCATCAAATTTTATGAAAGGCATTGTCTCCGGAAGAATACATTTAGTACATCTTTTGATGTTAAGCTTTTTATATTCAAGCAGTCTTTCTTCAATAGTATTAAACTTAAACTCAGGGATTAAGTCTTCTACTCTGCTTTTTTCATCTGTAACGGTAAGATTTTCTTTTGAGACTGGAATATCCAAAATCAAAGACTCTTCTTTTATCTGAGTGATATTTTCGCATCCTATGATTCTAAGCCCGTAGCTTTCTGATGCAAAATAGGTTTTGTCCTCGTTATATCCTACATATAAACTACCATTATTAGAAAAAAGAAGAAGTTTTCCTTTTTCTGGCAGAGCAAGAGCACAAGCAATAACTCCCTGACATAAAGAAAGTATCTTTTTAGGAAGATCTTCTATTTTATTTTCACTATTATGAAGAAACTCTTCTGCAATAGCCACAATAGCTTCGGAATCAATTTTTAATTGTCTGCTTACCGATAGCTTACTCCAGACTTCTTCTTCGTTTACTATAATCCCATTATGTATTGCACATATATTTCCTCTGATTACTGGCTGGTTATCCCCCAGTCCATTAGTAATCAACCTACTATGTCCTAAAACAATATTGTCATTATATGGTTTTACCTTATTCAGTAATTTTTCAATGCTGTAATCAGCTCTGTTTACCTTATATTGGTTATTTTGATAATAAATCAAACCACTGGAATCTACTCCTCTTTGTTCGGAATGTTTTACCAGAGTTTGAAATTTCTGTCTATTAATACTGGTGTTCGATACGACACCAAAAATTCCACACATTTGTTTTATTTTTTTAAATCATTATTTTTTTAATAACTCGTTTTCCTAAATATTCCAGATACATGATAATGTTATTTTCTACTGTATTACCTCATTTTAAGTATCCGGTATCTTTTATAATTTTAAACAAGTTTTCAGCATTAAAGCTACTATATTTTACTAAATTATATTCTTAAACAGCACTTTTTGATATCTATAAAATCTGATGCTAATATATATAATTCTGATCTTTCAATTAAGTAAAATAATCACTTGAAGAAACAGGACTTACTAAGTGAAGAACCTTTTACTTTCCATATGATTTCAGCATTTTCTTTCCACCAACTGAGGATATAATTGCGAGTGATGTAAGATATAACCACCAATATGTATTTCCCAATGAATCACTATTGATTATACCGATGATAGGGATTACCAGAACACTTGTATATAAGAGCCTTTTCACATTACTACTCAGCATTACACTTTTTTTAAATCCTATTAGAATTTTTACGAGCCAGATTATAAATAATGAAAAAATAACAATCCCATATTGTGCAAAAATTTCTAAAAAGAAGTTATGTGGATTGACTATTCCTTTATAATATTCAGATCTTTCCATATAATATTCATATCCTCCGGCACCCACTCCGGCACCGTAAGAATCAATCAGGAATCCAATTCCAGCAATAAAATTATACATTCTTACACTACCGGATTCATCATTGCTGTAATCAACATTTACCCTATCTTTAAATAAAATTTCTATATTTTGTACCAAAGGATCTGGCAGAAAAGTATAAGAAAAATAAAAAAGTAATAATATAAGAGCAATAAAGGATAAGTTTTTATAGTTTAACCGGATCTGAGATAATAAATAAATAACAATGATGATCATGGATGTTCTATTGGTATTTACAAAAATTATAAGTACAGAAATCCCCAAAACCACTAAGTAGAATATTTTTAACGCTTTTTTCCCTTTTTCAATGATTCCCCATAATACCATAGGTAAACACAAACAAATAAAAACACAATAGTTGTTATAATTTCCAAAAAAAACGGAAGCATAAGGTGCATATATACCAATACCTCCAATTAATCTCTCGTCATCATAGCTAAAATGGTTCATTGTTACAATTTCGTAAATTGCAATAGGCAAAGTAAGTGCTAATCCATAAATCCAAGCATTTCTAATTAATTTGAGAGTAGCATCATTATCTTTCAAAAAAAGAGGAAAAAAGAGTAAACTTGACATACTAGTGGTCATCACGACGATTTCATTCGTTAAACCAATTTGTGGATCCGGGCTCCAAAAAAGAGAAATAAGGCCGTAAGTAATCCAAACAAAATACGTAAAGAGGCCAAAAGTAATTGTATTATTGTAGTGAAGATGAGAACCTTTAGTTGATTTCACCAATAAAAAAGGTAAGAAAAGCAACAATAACCTTGTAGGTTGAAAAGAACCTCCGAAACTTCCCAAGCTTAATGAAAAAATTATAAGAAAAACAATAATATTCATTACTACTTTTTAAAATTAATTATAAAACTCAAATCATTTATTTTAGGACTCAGATATTCTCTTACTCCTGTTCTTGTTATTTTACAGTATATCAGAAGACTTACAGAGAACCATATTACAAATGATATACTTGTTGCTATGGCAGCTCCAACAAGATTAAATCTTGGTATCAATAAAAAATTACTGATTACTGTAATAATGAGAGCCATGAGATTCAAATAAATATTAATTTGTGGTTTTCCCTGAGCAGCAAAGTCTACATTTATGATTTTCGACCCAGCCATTAGTATTATTCCTGGTCCCAAATATAAAAACAGAGATTTTGTATCTGTAAATTTACTTCCAAAAACAATGTTAACTAAATAATCCCCAAGAATATAAAATAACAATGTAGCAATAAATGTCAGAAAAATAACAACTCTTGTAATAATTGGAATCATCACTTTTCTCTGAGCAGACATTGAAGGATTTGAAAACCATGGATAGGTAACAGATGAAATAGTTGCCGGAAGCAGCCATATAAAATCAATAATAACAAGACAGCTAGAATAAATACCGGTTTCCTTTGATCCTAAATAATGCGCAATGATGAATATATTGATACGATAATTTAAGATCGTTATCAGATTAGATACATAAGATTTTAAACCAAATTTCAATATATATTTCTGAATATCAAAATCAATTTTAAAATTTTTTATTGAAAATATTTTAACACTTCTAAAAAAGTAAATTATTAACAATATACTGGTTATGATAAATCCAGTCATAAATGAAATAATCACATGATGAAGGGTTATCTCTTTGTATATCAAAAAAATACACAACAGGATAATAAAAATTACATTGGGTCCTATACTAAAGATAGCATAATTCTTAAAATCCATTTTACCAATCAAAATGGTATACAAAACATTTGTAAACAAGGTACCAATTCCGATAATTGTTGCATACGATTGTAGATCAGGAGGGATCCCATTTAAGCTTCCATACGGTACTATTTTAAAAATTAAATTAAAAACAATAAAAGCAATAATACTTATGAATATTGTTAAATAGAAAATATTTAGAATAACTTTATCCTGGTTATGTTTCTGATTTTGCAAAACATATCCACTGGCAGAGTCAATACCTAATGATAAAAAACTGGTAATAATTAAAATTGTATTGATAAATACGTTATACAAACCATAGTTTTCAACACTTAGATTTCTGGTAATCAACATAGTAGCAACTAACGTTGCTAATGCTCCCATGATTTTCCTTAAAAATAAAATGATGACATTCTTTGTCATGATTTTAGTATTTTCTTATAAACGTTTATAAGGTCATTTGAAACCTTTTCTCTAGAAAAATGCTCAACACAATATTTAACGATCTTCTCTCTGTCAAATTTGTCTTCATTCTCAATTAAATACTTCATTCCTTTATATAATTCTTCTCTTGAATTCTTCTTTACAATGATTCCGACATCATTATTTAAAATAGATTGAGGACCACCGGAATCCGTAGCCAAAACAGGAAGTCCCATAGCTAATGCTTCAATAACAACAATTCCAAATGTCTCTATTAAACTTGGTGAAACATAAAATGTTGAGCTTTTATATTTTTCAATGGCAGTATCCCTGTCAAGTTTTCCTAATAATACTATTTTATCTTCTAATCTTAACTTTTTAATCTGATCCGACAAATTATGATATTCAACCCCATTCCCTCCTATCCAAAGCTCTACATTTTGATATTCTTTAGCTAAATCATCAAATGCATCAATCAAAATATTAAGTCCTTTTAATGGATTGAGTGAAGAAAGAGAGAAAAAAATAATTTTCTCTCCCTTTTTTGTAAAATTGTTATCTTGATTTATAAAATTATCATTTACCCAATTCGGCAAAACATCCCAAGTTCCTCCAATGGACTTTGCTAATACTTCTGCCAAACTTTTACTTACGGCAAAATTATGAGAAGATTCAGTAACTTCAGCCTTAAAAGACATTAATTCACGCTTACTATATAAATTTCTATCAAATCCTGATGAATGCTCAGTCACAACAAAAGGTATATTATACTTTTTTTTTGCATACACAGCAAATTGCCCTGCTGTGATTATGGAATGAATATGAATTAGATCTGGATATCCAAATTTTTCTACATAATTTTCAAATAACTTTTTACAATTATTAAACCACTGTAATCTATTGTATATATTGCAGCCTGGTAAATGCCATAATTCTTTAATAAAGGTATTGACCCCATCATTATTAGAAAATGTCAATTCATTCTGTTTAAAATTAAAACTTTTAAAACTTCTGTAAACCGGAGCAATAACTCCCACATTTTCAATAACAGATGAAAGTCCTTCAATTTGTTCCTTAAAAAAAACACCTGACAAGTTATCATATTGATTAGGATACCAAGATGGAATATAAAGAATATGATTCATTATTGTTTAAGTTTGTAAATTCTCTCAATAATATCTACTACTTTAAGCCCTTCTAAAGCATTGGTAGTGATGGTATTTCTTCCTTTTAATACATCTACAACGTTTTCAATGATAAAATGGTGATTGGCAGCAGATCCTTTATAAGCACCATAATCATTTCCAGGATTTGTTGGAGCTAATTCTGGCATTACATAGTCTTTTATATTACAAACTTCTACTTTGTCCATGTATTGTCCCCCGATTTTCACAGACCCATTCTCTGCGATAATGGTCATAGAACTTTCAAGGTTCTGATTCCAAACAGAAGTAGAATAATTTAATGATCCCATTCCTCCGTCTACAAAATCAAAGCTAACGAAACCTGAGTCTTCAAAATCAGTAAGCGTTTCATGATTAAAATCTGCAAATTTTGCCTGAATATTGGTAATATCACCGAATAGCCAGTACATGATATCGATAAAGTGAGAAAACTGGGTAAATAAAGTTCCTCCATCCAGATCTTTCTTTCCATGCCATGATTCCGGCTTATAATATCGGTTATCACGGTTCCAGTAGCAATTAAGCTGAACCATATATATATTCCCAAGTTTTCCGCTCTCAACCATTTCTTTCACCCATACGGAAGGAGGTGAATATCTGTTTTGCATTACGGCAAAAACTTGTTTATGCTTGTGCAGAGCCTGAAAAATAAGTTTTTCAGCATGCTGTTTTTTCAGAGCCATTGGCTTTTCTACCACAACATGCTTTCCTGCATCTATCACTTTATAAGATTGCTCAAAATGAAATCCGTTTGGAGAAGCGATATTAACTACATTCACTTCAATTCCGGAAGCTAAAAATTCATCTAGTGATGCAAAAAAGGGAACATTATAATTTTCAATTCCCAATACTGATTTATCTTTAACATCAATCAAGCCTACTAATTCACATTCTTCATTTCTTGTGATCATTTCGGCGTGTCTTTTTCCGATATGCCCGCAGCCAACAACTGCAAATTTTATTTTTTCACTCATTTGTATGTTTTTAAATTTTTGAAACTTTGTTATTTTCTAATTTGTATTTTTCTCCACTTTCTTCACAAACGGCAATATTTTCTGCATCAAATTGAAGTCTTTGCCCAAATTCACTCATCCATCCCATTTGTCTGGCAGGGTTTCCTACTACTAATGCATAATCCGGTACTTCTTTTGTAACTACAGCTCCTGCTCCGATAAAAGCATACTGACCAATATTATGTCCACAAACAATTGTTGCATTAGCTCCTATAGATGCCCCTTTTCCAACATGGGTTTTCAGATATTCGTTCTTTCTGTTGACAGCACTTCTTGGATTTATTACATTGGTAAAAACCATTGAAGGCCCTAAAAAAACATCATCATCACATGTTACTCCTTCATAAATTGAAACATTATTCTGAACTTTTACATTCTTTCCCAAAACAACCTTAGGTGAAATGACAACATTCTGTCCAATATTGCATTTTTCGCCCAAAATGCAACCTGTCATAAGATGTGAAAAGTGCCAAATTTTGGTTCCGTTTCCTATTTGACATCCATCGTCAATAACGGCCGTTTCGTGCGCAAAAAAATCCGACATATCTGCTTTATATTAATTAAAATAATTCTTAATTTCTGTAATAATAATATCCAGTACTTCATGGTCAAATTCTGTATGTACAGGAAGAGAGATCACTTCTTTGCAAAGCTGCTCTGTAACCGGAAGACTAAAACCTTCTTTCACATATTGAACAAAAGCTTCTTGTTTGTAAAGAGGCAAAGGATAATATATCATACTTGGAATATTCTTTTCTGCCAGATATTTTTGTAATCCATCTCTTTTTCCATTTTTCACTCTAAGGGTATATTGATGAAATACATGGGTAGAATTCGCAGCTCTTTTAGGAGTTTGAATTTCTGATATACCTGCAAGATTTGCATCATAATAATCCGCCATTCTGTTTCTGGAAGCTGAATACTCATCCAAATGCTTAAGCTTAACTTTCAATACAGCAGCCTGTATGGTATCCAATCTTGAATTACAGCCTAAAACTTTGTGGTAGTATTTCTTTTCCTGTCCGTGATTGGCAATCATTCTGATTTTGAAAGCCAGATCATCATCATTCGTCATCAATGCCCCTCCATCACCATAACATCCCAGATTTTTTGACGGAAAAAATGACGTACATCCAATATGTCCGATAGTTCCTGTTTTTTTAACAGTTCCATCAGAAAATGTATAATCAGAACCTATTGCCTGAGCATTATCTTCTATAACAAAAAGGTTGTGTTTTTCTGCAAATTTAAGAATTTGTTCCATATCAGCACTTTGGCCATATAAATGAACAGGAACAATTGCTTTTGTATTGGGGGTAAGATATTTTTCAAGACCTTCCAGCTGTATATCAAAAGTATCTTTGTTTACGTCTACCATTACAGGTTTTAACCCTAAAAGACCAATAACTTCCGCAGTTGCTACGTAAGTGAAAGCAGGACAGATTATCTCATCACCAGGCTGCAGATTAAGGGCCATCATGGCTATTTGAAGAGCATCTGTTCCATTGGCACATGGAATAACATGTTTTACTCCAAGATATTTTTCGAAATCGTATTGAAATTCTTTTACAGCAGGGCCATTAATGAATGCTGTATTATCTATGCATTCCTGGATACCGGCGTTTATATCTTCTTTTATTTTCAGGTATTGACCTCTAAGGTCAACCATTTGAATTTTCATATTCTTAGTTTTTTGAGTGCACGGAGTGCATTTTTTAATTCATGATCAGCTCACTTATTTTATTTCCAATAGAAAGGCAGGACGTAGCTGCTGGAGAAGGGGCATTTCTAACGTGAATAATATTTCCATTTTTCACGATATCAAAATCATCAATCAATCCTCCATTTCTGTCGCAAGCTTGAGCTCGTACTCCTGAACCTCCTGCAACAAGGTCATTTTCCTGTATTTCCGGTAAAAGTTTCTGAAGGGCTTTTGTAAAGGCGGATTTGGAAAGTGAACGATGCATTTCGCCCATTCCGGTTTTTCCATATTTTGCTACAATTTTTCTAAACCCTGGCCATAGCACGGTTTGCATGGTTTCGTTAAAATTGAAATCAAAAAAGTTATATCCTTCTTTTTTGAAGGCCAAAACAGCATTAGGACCAGCTTCTATATTACCATCAATCATTCTGGTAAAGTGAACTCCAAGAAACGGAAAGCTAGGATCAGGTACTGGATAAATAAGATTTTTTACCAGATATTTTTTTTCATCCTTAATTTTATAATATTCTCCTCTAAACGGGATAATGACCACATCGTTTTTCTCGTTGGTCATTCTGGTTATCTTATCAGAATACAATCCTGCGCAGGAAATTAACTTTTTGGTTTTAAATTCGGAAATATTGGTATTGATAATAATTTCAGATCCTTTATCAATGATATTTTTTACTTCATGATTAAATCTCACTTCTCCTCCTAATTCTTCAAAAAGCTCTTTGATTTTTTTGGCTATTCCAGGATAATCAATAATTCCGGTTTGTGGTACTTTGATTGCTTTTATTCCTTCACAGTGGGGTTCAATTTCACGAAATTCTTCTCTGGAAAGATATTTTAAATTCTGAAGTCCGTTTTCAACTCCTCTTTTATAAATATTATCCAAAAGTGGTAGTTCTTTCTGTGAGGTAGCTACAATTATTTTTCCGCAAAGATCATATTGTATGCCATGTTTTTCGGCAAAGTTAATGACCGAGTTATAGCCTTCAATACAATTTTTAGCTTTAAGGCTTCCCGGTTTATAATAAATCCCGCTATGGATTACTCCACTGTTATGTCCTGACTGGTGCAATGCCACATCATTTTCTTTTTCTACAATGAGGATCTTAGAATCAGGATTTTTAAGTTGTGTCTGGTAGGCTGTAGCCAAACCTACCAAACCTGCACCAATGATTATGATATCATAGTTCATGATCTATTATAATCTTGCATCTACCAGATTTCTGTCTAAACATGCTTTCGTATCAAAAACCACAGCATTTTCTTTTTTAAGTTGATCCAGATCCATTTCCAGGAACTCATTGTGAGATACTGCAATCACTAAAGAATCATACTTTTTCCCGTCCTCAAGAGATTCCAGAATATTAATTCCATATTCGTGCTTTACTTCTTCTTTGCTTGCCCATGGATCATAAATATCAACATTTACTCCGTAGTCAGCAAGTTCTCTATAAATATCTACAACTTTAGTATTTCTGACATCAGGACAGTTTTCTTTGAAGGTAACTCCTAAAATCAAGGCATTAGAGTTTTTGATCACTCCTCCCTTTGCAATAAGAAGCTTCACTACTTTAGCGGCAACAAATTTTGCAATAGAGTCGTTTACACGTCTACCTGATAAGATGACATCCGGGTGGTATCCTAACTGCTCTGCTTTATGGGCAAGATAATAAGGATCTACTGAGATACAGTGTCCGCCTACTAATCCCGGTTTATATTTAAGGAAGTTATATTTTGTTCCTGCCGCTTCCAATACATCATTGGTATCGATACCTACTCTATCAAAAATTAAAGCCAATTCGTTAACAAAAGAAATATTAACGTCTCTCTGTGCATTTTCAATAGCTTTTGAGGCTTCGGCAACTTTAATGCTCGGTGCTTTATGGGTTCCTGCAGTAATAATTTTCTTATAAAGTTGATCTACTTCTTCAGCAATTTTTTCCGTAGAACCTGATGTTACTTTTTTAACACTTGTAAGGGTATTTACTTTATCTCCCGGATTAATTCTTTCCGGAGAATATCCTACAAAAAAGTCTTCATTAAAAGTAAGTCCTGAATATTTTTCAAGAATTGGTACACACTCTTCTTCTGTACATCCAGGAAAAACTGTAGATTCATAAATAATAATATCTCCTTTTTTAATAATTTCTCCTAACATTTTTGAAGCAGAAATTAAAGGATTCAAATCCGGAGCATTATATTTATCAATAGGTGTAGGAACTGTTACAATGAATACATTAGCTTCAGAAATATCAGATAACAGACTTGTTGCTTTATAACCTAAAGAACCATTAGATTCTCTATATTTTTTCAGTCCGGTATTTAATTTATCAACATCAGCTTCAAGCGTTATATCTTTTCCGTTATTAAGCTGATCAACACGTTGTGTATTGATATCAAACCCAAAAACAGGATAATGATCTGCAAATTCAAGAGATAAAGGAAGACCTACATAACCCTGGCCTATAACTGCTATTTTATATGTTGTTGCCATTAACTAAATTTATTTTTTATTTTTTGAAACCAAGATTGTTCTGTATGATGGTTGTAGCCATAACCGTATTTGTTACTGTATCCTAAATTTTCTCTGCTTACATCATTAAGTACAAATCCTACATTTCTGATTTTTTTCTGATCAATATTACTGTTGGCAAATTCCAATAATGCCTTTTCAGTATATTTAGATCTGGAAACGTAAATGGTTACATCAGAAAGCTCAGCAATAAGGAAAGTATCTGTTACAAGAAGTAGTGGCGCGGTATCCAAGATAATATATTCATATTTATCTTTCAGTTCGTTGAGAAGAATCTCATAACGACCGTTGGATAATAATTCTGTTGGATTTGGAGGAATCATTCCTGAATAAATTACATCCAGATAAGGATTAAAAGATGATACATGGATAATATCTGTAAGTTTAGTGTCGTCATTGTAAAGGTATTCCGTAAGTCCGGCAAGTCCTTTTCTTGCAGGATTATATCTTTGAAGCTGAGGATTCCTGATATCGGATCCTATAATAATTGCTTTTTTCTTAGGGTTTGCCAGTGTTAAAGCTAAATTCACAGATGTGAATGTTTTTCCTTCTCCCTTTACAGTTGAAGTAACAAATACTACTTTACCTTTTTTCTCTTTTGAAAGCATGAAATTCATATTCGTGATAAGAATTCTAAATGCTTCTGCCATAGGGGTAATATCATTCATTTTAACAATTTCAGAATCTCCTTTCTCAAGACTTGGTAATTCAGCAATAATAGGCGCATGCACTACCTTTTCAAGATCATGTTTCGTAACCACTTTATCATTGAAAAGCATTGTTAGATAAATAACAATAAAAGGAACTAATAATCCTAAAACAAAAGAAACCATTAAAACAATCTCTCTATTAGGTGAAACCGGTGCTCCGGAAGCATAAGCTAAATCTACAATCTTTGCTTTAGGAGCAGTAATGGATTGGGCAATAGCCGTTTCTTCCCTTTTTTGAAGCAATAGCAAGTACAAATTTTCTTTGATTTGCTGTTGTCTTTCAATACTTCTGAACATTTTCTCAATAGAAGGTAGTTTTGATATCTTTCCGGAAACTATATTTTGTTCTCCTAAATATTCATTTCTTGCCAGCTCAAGGCCTTGTTTGTTTTTCTGAAGACTCTGTGTAACAGAACTACGCATTGCATTAATTTGTTTAGTAACATCTACAACCGTAGGGTTTTCCGGCGTAGCGGACTCCAAAAGTCTGTTTCGATGTAATACTAATTGATTATAAGCAGAAATTCCACTTACTGCGTCTGTATTGTTTAGTCCAACATTTGCAGGAAGAACCTGATACTGTCCTTGATTTGAGACATAACTAATTAAGGAATTTGTAAGTTCTAACTGAGCATCTATTTCCAACTGTTTTGCTCTTGCAGCAGCAGAACTTTCCAAACCAATCTTAGCCTCAGTTTCTATATCAATAATATTATTTTTTGATTTAAAACTTTCTTTTTGGTTTTCAACTTCACCAAGTTCTCCGGATAATTTTTTGATTCTGTCTTCAATAAAATCGAGTGTTTTTTTTGACTCTGAGTTTTTATCAGACATTGCATCATTATTGTAGGCTACAACTAAATTATTCAGGATATCTTCAGCTTTTCTGATTTGTGGATAATTTAGGCCTAATCTAAGTACGGTAGCTTCTTTATTAGCTAAATCCACACTTAAACTGCCTTGTAAACTATTTACTTTTGCATCTGCTGTGGAGATTTGCAGCTCAAGGTTTTTCATATCCACTCCAAGGTTTCCCGGAGCGAATTCTTTATTTTTTGTTATAATGATATTCGCAAAGGGAAGACTGATGGTTTTCCCATATGTTGTAACGATTTCTTTTGTTAAACTTTTTGATGTAAGAATAAGCTTATCTTTATCTATAGTAAGTTTTACAGGAGTTGCAGGTTTTTCACTTTGCTTCTCTTCAATTACTTTAACATTTATAGGACATGTTGCTTTATACAATTCTAGTTTAGTAACCCTACCTTTTCCAATTACATTTACCTGTAAATTTTGATTGATGACTACCTCGCGCATCATCTTTTTAGATTTCAGTATTTCTATTTCATTAGCAATACTATTCGTTTTAAGACCGCCTAAACCTGACAGATCCGGTAATATTCCTAAATCACTTCCCATTATAGGAGAAGAGTTTCTTGCATCTTTAATTAAAACGGAAGTCTGAACATTATATATAGGAGTTATAAATCTTAGCGATATATAACCTATTATTAAAGCAACAAATGCACTTAGAATAAACCATGGCCATCTTCTCAGATATGGTTTTATAATTTCACTAATGTTAATACTATTTGAGTTGTTTTCTACCTCAGAAAATTGTGAAGATTGGTTATCCATCAATTTTTTATTTCTTATTAAATAAACTTACTACTACGGCAACTGCTGTAACCGCGATAGAAATAGCGGTCAAATAAAGTCCAGTATTGGGATTTTGTTTTGCTAAAACATCTTTGGTATTACTTGAGGAAACAATAATAGCATCCCCTTGCTTCAGGTTGTAATAAGGAGAATTAATGAGATTGGCATCCCGAATATTAATACGGCCATGAGAAACAACGCCATTTTCTGTTCTGATCACCAATATGTCTTCTCTTTTCCCATATTGCGTCAGGTCACCAGCCATACCTAGTGCATTTAAAATAGTTGCCTGCCCACTTGCTATAGTATAGTCACCCTGTCTGTTAACTTCTCCAAGTACTGTAACTTTAAAATTCGAGAGCCTGATATTAATTGTTGGGTTAATAACATATCTCGTCATTTTTTCTCTAAGTTCGTCTTTAAAAGCGGTGAGACTTTTATCCGATGTATTCAGTTTACCTAAGATAGGGAAGTCAATATCTCCATTTGCATCTACAATATATGTTGGCCCAGACATAATTGTAGAGCCCTGATTAGGAGTATTTCCTCCTGCTATTGCATTGGTCTGGATAAGTTCTGATGAAGAATAGTTCTGATTAAAAGGCTTTACAACATCCATATCTTTTGCAGTGATCAGAATAATAAGCTGATCTCCTACCTGGATTGTATTTGCTGAATTTTTAGCAGAGGCACTGATTGCAACCTGTTCTATATTCTGCATATAATTTAAATCATTCTTAGCATTGGGATTCACTTTACAAGAAATCACTAATGAAGATGCCAAAACTACTGCTAATATTTTTCCTTTCATTATTTTGTTAAATTATGCAAATATACATTTATATTTTGTCTATTTATCAAGAGCCTCATAGATTGAATTATTGCTTCGGAATTCCGGCACTATAGTTTTAAGAATCCTTACTACTTCCACTTTATCTCTTCTAAGAGAAGCTTTTGTAATTTCTTTAGTAAGAGTATCTATTTCTGCAAATCCCATAGAAGGATCTTTGGAGATCATGATTTTATCATTATGAGTAGGAAGTGTTTTTGCGTCATCACTCAAGAGTTCTTCATATAACTTCTCTCCAGGTCTCAATCCTGTATAAATGATCTTAATATCAATATTAGGTTCGAATCCTGATAATTTTATCATTCTTTTGGCAAGATCAATAATTTTAACAGGTTCTCCCATATCAAAGACAAAAATTTCACCTCCTTCACCCATTGTTCCTGCCTGAAGAACCAGCTCACAAGCCTCAGGAATAGTCATGAAATATCTTACAATTTCCGGGTGGGTAATGGTTACCGGTCCTCCAGCTTCAATCTGCTTTTTAAAATGAGGAATTACAGAACCGTTAGATCCTAATACATTTCCAAATCTTGTTGTAATAAACTTGGTAACATTACCATCTACATTCTGAAGTGACTGCACAAAAAGCTCAGCAGCTCTCTTTGAAGCTCCCATTACGTTGGTTGGATTTACAGCTTTATCTGTAGATACCATTACGAAACGGTTTACTTTATACTTACTGGATAGCTTTGCAACTATTTTTGAACCTAATATATTAACAAAAATAGCTTCGTGAGGATTTTCTTCTACCAAAGGTACATGCTTATAAGCAGCTGCATGATATACCATTGAGAAATTATACGTTTGGAACAGAGATTCCATTCTGTGATGATTGGAAACATCTCCTAAAACAAATTTGAAAGGGATATGAGGAAATTTTTCTCTCATTTCAAGTTCAATTTCATAAAGCGGTGTTTCTGCCTGATCTAAAACGACAATCAATGAAGGATTGAAAAGAGCAACCTGTCTAACAATTTCACTTCCTATAGATCCTGCTCCACCGGTTACTAATACTGTTTTATCAAAATGTCTGCTTTTAACTTTTTCATTTTGAATTTTGATAGGTTTTCTGTTTAATAAATCTTCAATTTGAAGATTTCTAATAGATCCCCCTAGATCGCTGTCTCTCAGTTTTTGTACTGATGGTGCTTTAAAGACATTAAGATCTTTCTCTAAAAATAAATTCACCCATGAATTCATCTCATCTCTGGCCATCATTTCTTTAACAATAAGAACGCCATCAATAATAAGATCTTCTTTGGTGTTTTCTTCTATTTTTTGTTTTTCATAAATTGGCTTTCCTAACAGAGATGCCCTTTTAGAATCTGTTCTTTGTGTCAGAAAACCTACTACCTGATAAGGTAAACTCGGGTTATCAAGAATTGCACGTGCAATGGCAATAGACTGCTCATCAATTCCCAATACTAAAATTCTTTTTTTCAGTGCGCTTCTTCTGTATTCCCTCACAATATGGAAAAATTCCTTCACATAAAGTCTGAAAAGAAATAATCCCATAAATGAAATTACGAAATAAAGCATCAGATAAGGAGTAAGGATAAATTTGCTTCCTGTAATCCAGAAATAGCAGATATTTACAGTTCCGATAGCCAGCATTGTGCAAAAGCAGGAGATCAGGAGTTTAAATAAATCTATAAAGGTGGAGTGGCGGATTATCCCGGCATAGGTCTTGAAGACATACATAAAAGAAGCATTCACCAGAATAATAAAAGCGAAAATTAGGCTTTTATCATCATGATATATGAATTCCTGTTTTGTAATTTTTGCGATAATGTAGGTAGAAAGAAATAAAGATATTACCAGAATAATAATGTCTATTACAAGAATTATCCATCTAGGAAGATATCTTACGTCTGAGAGATTGACAACATTATCCCCTCCAAATATTGTTTTTCTAAGAGAATTGTACATTGTCTATATTGGTGTTCATATTTAATTAAGGTATAATATCTAATTATCCAATCAAAGATAGTTTTGATACAATCATGCAAAAGTAAAATAAATTTATTTCAATATGCTGAAATCAAAAATAAATTTGATGTTACATTTATAAAATCTAACAATTTCATTGTGGTACAGCTAAACCCACAGACAAAAATCATACCAGAGAAACTGTTTATGACGACGACATTTATCTATGTAAATTTTTTATTTCAGCTGTTTTTTCTTTAAAAGAATTATTAAATCTTTATATATCAATCTTTTTCAATGAACTGATTGTTTTTTTTCCTAAAAGTCATACGTCAAGTTTTTTCTTATTTATTAATATTTAGCCAAAAATATCAATTATTTTCTCATACTCAAAACCTTTACTCATCAAATATTTTATAGTTTTGGTTTTTTTTTGATATTCTTTCAAGCCAGTTTGTTTGGTATAATAATCATCAAAAATTTTTCTGATTGTTTTCTCATAATCTGAGTCATCAATCTCATCAAAACAAGAGCTTATCAACCTCTCTGAAATCTGTTTTTGTTTCAGATTGATCTTAATTTTGGTCTTTCCCCAGTGTTTAATGTAAAATTTCCCTCGGATATAGCTCCTGGTAAATCTTTCTTCGTTCAGAAAGTTTTCTTTCAGCAGAAATAAAATAATTTCTTCTTTTGCTTCATCAATAAGCAGAAACTCTCTCATCTTCTGTTCCACTTCCGCATGGCAGCGGTCCTGGTAAACACAATAGTTAACAAGCTTCTGTTTAATTTCGTCGAAAGTATAAGATTTCTTTTCCATTGTAATAAAAAAAGAATGAGCAGTTTGCCCATTCTTTATATGATATTGGAATGTCTGTTAGTAATTGAACAGAGCTTTGCCTTCCATTAATTCGTTAACTTTCTTTCTTACAGATCCAAGAACTTCTTCATTCTTGATATTATCTACCACTTCAGAAATTAACCCTGCAATAGTATCCATATCATTTTCTTTAAGTCCTCTGGTTGTAATAGCAGCAGTTCCTAATCTGATACCAGATGTTGTAAATGGTGATTTATCATCAAAAGGAACCATATTTTTATTACAAGTAATATCAGCAAGCACTAAAGCTTTTTCAGTTTCTTTACCGTTTACTCCTTTATTTCTAAGATCTACTAACATCAGGTGATTATCTGTACCACCGCTTACGATATCAAAACCTCTGTCGATCATTGCTTTTGATAATGCCTGAGCGTTAGATTTAACCTGTTTTGCATAAGTTTCGAACTGTACATCCAATGCTTCACCGAACGCTACCGCTTTACCAGCAATTACGTGCTCAAGAGGACCACCCTGAATACCTGGGAATACAGCTCCGTCAAGTACCTGGCTCATCATTTTAATTTCTCCTTTTGGGGTTTTGTGACCGTAAGTATTTTCAAAATCTTTACCCATCATAATCATCCCTCCTCTTGGTCCTCTAAGGGTTTTGTGAGTAGTAGTCGTTACTACATGACAGTGTTCGAATGGAGAGTTTAACAATCCTTTTGCCACTAGACCTGCCGGGTGAGCAATATCTGCCCAAAGCGTTGCTCCAACTTCGTCTGCTACTTCTCTGAACTTAGCATAGTCTAAATCTCTTGAATACGCTGAGAAACCTGCGATAAGCATTTTTGGTTTTTCTCTCAATGCCACTTCTCTCATTTGGTCATAATCGATAAGACCTGTTTCCTGCTGAACTCCGTAAGAAACTACGTTATATTGAATACCTGAGAAATTCACTGCAGAACCGTGAGTAAGGTGTCCTCCCATTGAAAGGTCCATCCCCATGATTTTGTCACCTGGTTTCAAAACTGCAAGATAAATGGCTGCATTCGCCTGAGAACCGGAATGCGGCTGAACATTCACGTAGTCTACTCCAAAAAGTTCTTTAGCTCTGTTAATCGCTAAAGTTTCAACCTCATCTACTACTTCACATCCTCCGTAATATCTTTTTCCGGGATATCCTTCAGCATATTTATTTGTCAGTACACTTCCCATTGCTTTCATCACGTTTTCAGAAACAAAGTTTTCTGATGCAATAAGTTCTAAACCATGGGTTTGTCTTTGTCTTTCCTTTTCAATCAGGTCGAAAATAATATCCATTTTACTTTTAGTTTTTGAAATTTTCACCCCAAATGTACGGAATTTTCGTCGAGATTTCTCTATTGAAAAAATGATTTTTAAACACTAAAAAATGAATATATATATCCACAAATCCTACATTATGGTTCTTTTAAATGTGTCAAAAAGCCTTTAAAATTCATCATCAGAAAGTTCTTTATTCACCATAGCTCCGGCAAAATTCCCTTGTGCAACTGCATTGGCTACGGAACGCATCATGGTTACATTATCTCCACAGGCAAAAAGTCCGGAAACGGTTGTTTTCTGCATTATATCCACTTTAATAAACCCCTGTTCTGTAAGTTCACACCCCAGATCATCAGATACATTGATATTTTGCTCAAAAGGAATTTTCGCATACAAAGCCTGCAATGGAACTTCCTTTCCGTTTTTAAAAATTATTTTTTGAATGAAACCATTTTCATGTTTTACTTCTTTGATTTCATCTTCGTTAAGGATGATATTATTATTCTTTAGTTTTTCAAGTTGTTCGTCACTAAGAACAGCTTTTCCATTGGTAAATAAAGTGAGATTTTTAGTCAGATTAAAAATCAGTTTTGAAAACTCGTAGGCCATATCTCCGTTGGAAAGAATTCCGGTAATTTCATTTTTCACTTCATAGCCATGACAGTATGGGCAATGAATAACAGAAATTCCCCAACATTCTGCAAATCCGGGAATATCCGGCATGATATCCTTCACTCCTGAGGCAAGGATCAATTTTTTAGCGTAAAATTTTTCACCTGTTGAAGTTTCAATCACAAAACCTTTATTTGCTTTCGAAGTTTTTACCACTGTTCCATTATAAAATCGTACGGTATCATACTTTCCTACATCTTGTTTTGCCAGCTTTGCAATTTCCGCAGGTGTTTTTCCGTCATGAGTAACAAAATTATGGGAATGTGGAGTTTGTCTGTTGCAAGGTTTTCCGTTATCGATAACCAGGACATTTCTTAATGATCTTCCCAAAGCCATTGCTGCAGATAATCCTGAATAGCTTCCTCCTGTTATGATGACATCAAAGTTTTTGTTTTCCATAGTTTAGTTGATAATTGATAATTGATAATTGATAATTGATAATACAAAGTTAACCTAAAATCAATTAACGCAATAAAGTTGCAATAAAATTCATCTATTAACTTTATCTTGTCAACAAATCATCATTTCCAACGTTATTGAAAACTATTTCCATTCATTTTTAACTTCGATAATTTCATCCTGAATTCTCTTGTTGATATTTACTTTTGCTCCCTGCAAACTGAAAATTGCAGTTCCTCTTTCTCTCGCGTAAGGATTGGTAATGGAATCTTTTAATGTTGCAATTTCAAAAAAGGAACCGGATTCTTTAAGTTCTTTTCCTGCTTCAGATGCCTCTTTAATCCTGATCACATTTTTATATTTTTTGTTTACATCTATCCAATTGATATAATCTGCATTAAATGACACTGCCACGACTCCGGCTTTTGAGTAATAATTAATAGCTCCGGTCTGTCCGTAATTATCACACAGTACCATGGTTTTTCCGGTTTTTGACAATCTGGAATATTCTTTATCTACTTTTTGAGCCAGCTCTTTCCAACCCTGCATATCAGCAAAATCCTGTGGCAGCGGATGATCTTTTCCATCTTCCCAGCGAAGCAACCCTAATTTTTTGTATTGACTTTGGTGGGACACGATGTATTCAGGACTTTTATTTGGAAAAGCCACATTATACAAAGGCAGAAATAAAAGTATTGGAATAAGTATGCTAACCGGCTTCAAAAATCTTTTCAAGCCTTTTTCAAATAAATTTCCGAGAAAAACAGCACCAAAAGCAATATACACAGGATAGAGTCCGATTGCGTAGTAATCTTTTGCTTTAAAAAACAAAAACAGAATGATCGTGAAGATATAGCTCCAAAAGAAAAACCTGTATTTTTCAAAAGGTTTGTATAACAGCAATGCTCCCCAGCCTGCAATAATCACAAAAATAACTCCGGCAAAAAATAAAATCTGGGATTTCATAAAATCCATTCTGTCTACATGTACAAGCTGCCGTTCAGAAAGTTCTTTCATATGATGAACAACCGGGAACTTGTTCTGGTACTGCCAGAGAAGGTTGGGAAAAATAATAATCAAAGCTAAAAGTGCAGCCCAGTACAAATGAGGCAGCATAAAAATCTTCCTTTGCTCTGTCAGCAATAATGCAGGAATAAGCCCTAACAATGAAAAAGCAATATTGTATTTGTTTAATATTCCTATTCCGACAATGATAGCACCTATATACAACCATTTTACTTGTTGGGAATTGAAATATTTAATCAGACTGTAGTAAATAAACAACCATAGAAAGATCTCCAGAGAGGTTGGCTGGAATAACATATTTACCCGAAGAAGTACTGAAAATAATAGCCCTAAAGAAGCCAGTACTTTAGCAAACAGGTTTCCATTGAGCTCTTCCACAACTTTCCATGTCAGTACTATCGTCAAAGCTCCGAACAGCGCTGGAAAGAATTTAACCCAAAAGATGGAATTTCCCAACATTTTAATTATCCAGGCCAACCAGGAATTAACGGGAGGAACGGAGAGATATCCCCAGGCAAGGTGATTAGCCTGATCAAGATGCAGGTATTCATCTCTGTGAAGTTCATACTCAGGGCTTATCAGCGAGTATTGGAGTGCAAACTTTGCAATGATAAAAAGTAACAGAATCCAATAGTCTTTTTTCATGGAGGTATAGTTTGGAATTTAAAATTAAGACATTTTAAAATTACTTTTTGTTACACCTTTCCGAATTTATTATCAGCAATTTCAGTTTTTACTTTTTGAATCTTGTCTGACCAATAATTAATTTCCTCATTTTTATCCGGGAATTCTTCTATAGATTTATTCTGACATGAAATCAATGATTCCTGATAAGACTGCAAGATGGTTTTTAAATACATTTCATAGTCATTAGGATTTTTGGGAATATATCCAATTCCATCACAGCCACATGTATGAAAGCATTTTCCCGTTTTTAAAAGACTTTCTATAATTTTCCATTCTTTAACTGCTGTTTTTTTAGGAGCTTTGAAATCTTTCCCCAGATCAGCCATTACGTTGCTGCACTCAGGACATTTTATAGTTCTGTTTTCAATCTCTGAAACAATTTTTTGTAATTCCTCTGTTTCTCTTTTTCTGAAAACATATCCTACTTTGCGAATTACCTTCCCATTAGGCTCATGGTATACTTTTTCTTTTTCTACTCTTTTTATAATATCGTATGCATCCTGCTGTTTAAATGATTTTCTGCATTTGAAGCATACGTAATGTGATTTATAGGTTTTCCCAGCATATCTGCACATTTTTCATAGATTATCCAATTCAAATATAGGAATTTACACTTGCAAAAGTTTTGATCTAAAAAAAGAATCCCGGACGAAAAAAATTCCTCCGGGATTCACAGTTTAAAAGTGTATAGTGTAGTTTATTATTTTTTATTTGCTTTTTCTTTAAGCTCTTCTTTGTCTTTATCAGAAGGGTTCCAAACTTTCACTTCGGTATCTTTTGTGATATTTGATCCCGGAAGAATCTGAACGTTGATCCCGTCACTAGCTCCCAGTTTCACATATACTTTTTTGAATTTCCCATCTTTTTGTTTTGCTTCTACGAAAGGTACATCTTTTCCTTGTTTCTTTTCGTACTGAACTAAAGACTCATCCAATAATAATGCATTTTTCTGAGAACTCAATACAATTTCACCATTCGCAGAAAAACCTGCTCTAATATACTCATTATTAGGATTAGTTACGTTTCCTTCTACCGGAAATTTAATTGTTCCTGCATTATCTTTTCCTTTTGGAGCAATCATCGTTAGTTTTCCAGGGAAAGTTTTATTTTGAAGAGCACCGATCACAATGTTCATATCCATCCCTTCACTTAGTTTTCCGGCTTGTGCTTCATCAATTTCACCTTTAAAAATCAAAACATTTAAATCAGCCACTGAGCAGATTGTAGTTCCGGCATTAAAGTTATTGGCTTCAATCACCTGGCTTCCTGCTTTTACAGGAACTTCCAGTACAGTACCTGAAGCTTTGGAACGAATTTCTGTAGTCGCTAACCCTTGTCCTTTAAGTTCAGGAGTGGCACCTGTTTTAGCAATCTGTAATCTTTTTTGAGCGGTATTCAATTGCTGCTGGGCATTTTTTAAAGTCTGTTGCTGAGAGTACAATTGCTGCTGGGCGTTCAGATACTCCTGTTTAGAAGCGACTCCTTGTTTGTATAGCTTATCCTGCATTTCAAACTGTTTCTGCATATTCCCTACATTCATCTGAGCATTACTGATCTGGATCTGCGCATTCTGAACTTCCTGCTGAGCAGCGTTTACTTCGGAGATACTTGGAACAATTTTTACGGTAGCAATCAGCTGTCCTACTTCTACTTTATCTCCTTCTTTTACTAAAATCTTATCGATAATCCCAGCAATATTGGGTTTGATTTCAATTTCTTCTTTGGGAACGATTTTCCCTGTAGCCATTACTTTATCATCCATATTCTGGATAGTAGGTTTGCGGGTAAGGAAAGCCTCACTTTCTTTGGAGTTTGATTTGATAAAATAGCCAAGCCCTGAGAACAATGCCACTGCAAATAAAAGCCCCAAGACTATATAAATGGCTTTTTTCCAGGTGAATTTCTTTTTCATATGTATAGTTTATTTTTTTTAAATTGAATGATGTGAAAATTAATTATTCTGTTCTTAATGCTTCAATAGGTCTAATCTTTACCGCTCTCTGCGCAGGAATCATCCCGATTATCAATCCTAAAACCACCATTACAGCCATCGCCGCAAATACGTTTCCATAGTTAACGGTCGGATTATAAAAAGGAAATGAATCCTGACCCTGGGTAGCCGCATTGAGGATCATGAGCACAAAAATTCCAGACATAAAACCTATTAATCCTGAGGAAAGTGTAATCACAACACTTTCCAGCAAAATCTGATTTCTTACTTCAGCAGGCTTTGCTCCCAATGCTCTTCTGATTCCGATTTCTTTGGTTCTCTCTTTTACTGTAATCAAAAGAATATTGGAAATAGCGATTACTCCTGCAAGAATCGTCAGTGTACCAACAATAATGGTCAGTAGCTGCATCCCAGTAAGAAAACCGGTTAGTTTTTTAAACTCTTTTCCAAGATTGAAACTTCCGAAAGCATTGGTGTCTTCAGGTGAAACTTTATTTTTGGTTTTTAAAACCTGTTTTACATCTTCTTCCACGGAATTAACGTTAGCATTAGGCTTACTTACAATCGCAAACAGGTCTATCTGGTCTCCTGCATTATACATTTTCGTATAAGTGGAAAGTGGAATGAAAGCGGTCTGATCATTTTCAAAGCCGCCTCCTTTTTTCACACGAAAAACTCCGATGACATTAAAGAAGAGACCTTTAATATTGATTGATTTTCCTATTGGATTTTCTTTTTTCTTGGAATCAAAGAAGTTTTTATAAATCTCTTCTCCAATAACTACTACATTTTTATTTCCGGAAACATCGGCATCATTGATATAGCGTCCGTAGATCAGTTTCTTTTCTGAAATTTTATTTCCTACAGAGTAATCTCCCGTTAATGAATAAGTACCGTTTTTCCCGTTTCTTGACATTGATTCTCCCGGTGTTCCGGTAAAGCTTCCTCTGGCATTTTGTGGCGATATATAATCTATGGCTGTTACTTTCCTTTTCAGCATATCCATATCGGTTAAGTTCAAGTGAACTTCTCTTCCTTTAGGAAATCCCTCATATGGAATGGATGTTTTCTGTGCCCATAAGAAGATTGAATTGGTGGCAAAACCGGAAAATAATTTATCAAAACCATTCTCCATCCCTTTTGCGGCTCCAAGAAGGCTTACATACAAAAACATTCCCCATCCTACGCCAATCATGGTAAGAAATGTTCGGAGTTTATTATTCCTCAATGAATAATAAATTTCCTGCCAAGTATCTTTTTTAAATATGATATTCACCTTTTTGAATTATAAGTTATAAATATGATTTATGAATTCCATTCATTCTTTTAACTAAAAATTTGCTTTTGTTTTTTAGTTTATATTATTCTGTTCTCAATGCTTCAATAGGTTTGATTCTTGAAGCTCTGTACGCAGGTACAAATCCAGCAATCAATCCTGAAAAAATCAGGGCAATAAATGCCATAATAATAGCTCCCCAACCTACACTTGGACTTTTAATGAAGAATTCTTCAAGACTGTCACCAATAAGGCTTAATGTCAAAACACCTACTCCTACTCCTACAAGTCCGGATACCACTGTAATCACAACGCTTTCCTGAACAATCAGTCCTACGATTCCGCTTGGTTTTGCCCCAATAGCTTTTCGTACTCCGATTTCTTTGGTTCTTTCTTTCACGATATACACCATGATATTACTGATCCCGATAATTCCCGCAAGCAATGTTCCCAGACCAATAAATCCAACAATAGCGGTAAGAACTGCCATAAACGTAAATGTATCATTCATATTTTTGGCGTTATTCCAGACACGAACTCCATTTTCATCATCAGGAGAAACATTTTTTCTGGCTTTCAGTTTATCTTGTAACTCATCACCATATTTTATGGCCTGATCCGGAGTCAACTTATCATTATAGGTGATATAAGCTATATTCACTGTGTCAGAACCCTTTTTCATCTGCTGTAAAGTGGTAATAGGTACTGTAATATGTCTTTCATCCCGGTCACCTCCATCATCTGAAAAGACTCCGATCACCTTGTACATCGTTCCGTTAATATCTAGCTCTTTTCCAATAGGATTTCCATTTTTGATCAAATCCCGCTGAACCATTCTTCCGATTACGGCAACATTTAATTTCCTTGTCAAATCCATAGATGTCAGATAACGACCATCAATAATTTTTCTATTCTCAATAACCTGCTCTCCCGGCTCAGCACCATTGATCTGATAGAGACCACTCTCTTTCCCATATTTCACCATTAAATTGGCGCTATACCTGGGACTTGAAGGACCCGCTTTTTTCTTATCTGCATTTATCAAAAAATCATAGTCTGCGTTATTCATTGAAACATTTCTATCAGACTGTAATCCCTTATACGCTAAAGTGGCTTTCCCTGTTGAAATAATAATAAGGTTCTTAGCATCTCCGGCAAATCCTTCTGAGAAAGCATTCTGAAGTCCTTTTCCAATTCCAAAAAGTACGATGAAAATAAACAGCCCCAGGGCTACCGTAAACCCTGAAAGTACCGTCCTGAGCACATTGCTCCGGATAGAACTGAATATTTCCTGCCAACGATCTAGGTCAAACATAGTTTTTATTTTTTTACTTTGTAAAAAAGTCAATTAGCTGCGCTCTCAATTTTCTTCGAAGTCAATTAACTTTGTTGTCAATTTATTCTTCGCAAAACTTTAGTTACGAACCTGACTAATTTTCACATTTCTAATCTTTTTTTAACATTTTACTTAACAAGATAAATGCTGTTTTTATTAAATTTCCAATTTTTGTTAATTCCTCTATTTTAATATAATTACATTCTATAACGATATCAAAACAAGAATCCAACTCAATAACCGAACCTCTGGCAATTTCAAAATACCTCTTTCTTTCCAGTTCAGATTTTCTTGAACATCCTTCAGTAATATTTAGTACAACTGAAGTAGAAGCTCTTCGTATCTGATCGATTATGTTAAACTTTTCATGATCAGGGATTTTAGATAAAATTTTATAACATTCTATTCTTAATTCTCTGGCTGACCGATATACGTCAAGCTTATAATGGTTCAGATTTAAAAACATTTTTATTTTTTTTCATATTCATTCGTGTGTGTTATTAATTATTTTCCCTCTTCATTATCAATTCACTTGTAAAGCAAAATTGACCATTCACGATTCACTTATAATACAATCTGCTTAATAAACTCATCACTTTCAATAATCCCGTCCTTCAGTACTACATTTCTTTTAGTTTGTGCAGCTACATCAGGTTCATGGGTTACAACGATGATTGTTTTCCCCTCATTATTGATATCCTGAAGCAGTTTCATAATATCATGAGTAGTTTTGGAATCCAATGCTCCTGTAGGCTCATCTGCCAGTACTACTTTTGGGTCTGTAATCAAAGCTCTTGCAATAGCGACTCTTTGTTTCTGTCCTCCGGAAAGTTCACTCGGAAGGTGGTTGGCCCATTGTGCCAATCCTACTTTCTCCAGATATTCCATCGCTTTCTGATTTCGCTCTTTTCTCGGTACATTCTGATAGTACAGAGGAAGTGCTACATTTTCTAAAGCCGTTTTATAATTGATAAGGTTAAAAGACTGGAAAATAAATCCTAAAAACCTGCTTCTGTATTCCGCAGCTTTTACTTCAGATAAATGTTCGATAGGAACTCCATCCAATTCATAGATACCTGAATCTTTTTCATCCAGAATCCCAATAATATTAAGAAGCGTGGATTTTCCGGAACCGGAACTTCCCATAATAGAAACAAACTCCCCTTCAGAAATATTCAGATTAATTCCTTTGAGAACGTGAAGTTTGCTTTTCCCTGTATCGTATGACTTATTTAAATCCTGAATTACTAACATTAAGTGATGTATGTTTTATACCCAATAAGTAGATGATATTTTCAAATTGTTACAAGAATAAAAATTTATTCAAATATTTTTTTGTTTAACACAATAGACCTTTATTTATAACACTTTACAAAATATTGTTTAACTGTAACTCTGTATTTGTATCTATTTATCCTCAAGATTGCTGTCTAGCCTATTATCCGAGCCAGTTTCATGTAAATGTGGAAAACTTTTCAGGCTAAAAGTCAGCCTATTAGTATTTACCTCTTTCAAAATCAGTTCTTTTTTTCGAACTTTGCTATTAGTTCTTTACAAGAAATATGAATTTGCGGAAGTGAATAACTTTAATCCACAACTTGCAGATAAACAAAAAGTTAAGTATTTCCTGAACGTTATCCACAGAGATCTAAATTATTTAATTATAAAGATATTTAATATGGGAATTTTTGATAAAAGAGTAAGTTATAAGCCATTTGAATACCCGGAGGTTCTTCAATTTGTAGAGGCAATCAACAAATCGTTCTGGGTACATTCGGAAGTGGACTTTACTGCAGATGTTCAGGATTTTCATTCGCAGTTGGAACCACATGAAAAACATGCTGTGAAAAATGCGCTGTTAGCCATTGCACAGATCGAGGTGTCTGTAAAGACATTCTGGGGGAATTTATACAACCACCTACCAAAGCCGGAATTCAATGGATTAGGATCTACTTTTGCAGAATGCGAGTTTCGTCATTCTGAAGCATATTCCCGTTTATTAGAGGTATTAGGATACAATGACGAATTCCTTAATGTTATCGAAATTCCTGCTGTAAAAGGAAGAATCGAGTTCCTGGGAAATGCTTTAAAACACGCTAATTCTGCAACCCCTAAAGAGTATGTTTCTGCTTTACTATTATTCAGTATTTTAGTAGAAAATGTTTCTCTTTTCTCGCAGTTTGCCATCATCCTTTCTTTCACAAGATTCAAAGGATTCATGAAAAACGTTTCCAATATTATTGCATGGACTTCCGTAGATGAGCAGATTCACGCTAATGCAGGAATCTACCTGATCAACAAAATCCGTGAGGAACAGCCTGACTTATTAACAGACAGCGATATCGAAGACATTTACACTTTGGTAGATGAGTCTATCGCAAGAGAAGGTGATATCCTTAGCTGGATCTTTGAACTGGGAGAAATTGACAACGTTTCTAAAGAAGATCTTCTTAACTTCATGAAATACCGTGTAGATGACAGCTTGAAGAAAATCAACATGAAAACAAAATACAACATTACTCCTGAACAATACAGACCAATGGTATGGTTCGAGGAAGAAGTTTTCGCCAATTCATTAGATGATTTCTTTGCAAAAAGACCTGTAGACTACACGAAACACGATAAAAGTATTACAGCAAACGATTTGTTTTAATATTGGGGCGCGAGCGAAGCGAGCGTCAAAGCGGTCAGTATCAGGACTACCCTTTTCTGATTAATAAGTCAAATTGTTGTTCATCAGTAAAGCACAAATACAAAAGAAATGATTAATGTAATAGTAACCTATACGGTAAACCCCGAATTTGTTCCAAACAATAAAACGAATATCCAAAAGTTTCTGGAAGATTTCAAAAATTTAGATCCTTCCACCTTTGAATATAAAGTTTTTGTAAAGGAAGATGGTGTTACTTTTGTACATTATTCAAACTACATCAATGAAGAAGTTCAGCATGAGGTTTTGAATGTTCCGTCTTTTAAAGAATTTCAGAGATTAAGAGACGAAAGCGGGCTGAACGGTTCCCACAAAGTAGAAATTTTACAATCAATATTATAAAAAAACAAAATTCCGGAGTGATTCTCTCATTCCGGAATTCGAAAATATAACATCTATGGAAGAGCAAAATTCAAATATATGGTGGCTCAATGAAGAGTCTGAGCAAATGCTGAACAGAGGATATCTGTTGAAAGGTGAAACGGTAGACGGAGCTATCGACAGAATTACCACTGCTGCTGCAAAAAGGTTATACAAACCTGAACTTCAACCGGCATTCAAAGAAATGATCACGAAAGGATGGATCAGCTTCTCTTCTCCTGTATGGGCTAATATGGGAACAGAAAGAGGTCTTCCTATCTCCTGTTTCAACGTTCACATTCCGGACAGCATTGAAGGAATTACTCATAAAATGGGTGAAGTCATCATGCAGACTAAAATCGGAGGTGGTACTTCAGGATATTTTGGAGAATTGAGAAACAGAGGAACTGCTGTAACAGATAACGGAAAATCTTCAGGAGCAGTTTCATTCATGAAGCTTTTCGATACGGCTATGGATGTGGTTTCTCAGGGAGGAGTAAGAAGAGGTGCTTTTGCTGCTTACTTAGATATTGACCACGGGGATATTGAAGAATTTTTATCCATTAAAGATATCGGCAGCCCGATTCAGAACCTGTTTACCGGAGTATGTGTACCGGATTACTGGATGCAGGATATGATTGACGGTGATATGGAAAAACGTAAAGTTTGGGCAAGAGTATTGGAAAGCCGCCAGCAAAAAGGTCTTCCGTATATTTTCTTCACAGACAACGTGAACAGAAATAAACCTCAGGTTTATAAAGACCTGGGAATGACGGTGAATGCAAGTAACCTTTGTTCTGAAATCATGCTTCCATCAACAATGGAAGAATCTTTCATCTGCTGTCTGTCTTCCATGAACCTGGAATTGTATGATGAGTGGAAAGATACCGATGCTGTAAAACTGGCAGTATACTTCCTTGATGCTGTATTATCAGAGTTCATTGACAAAACTGAAGGAAACTATTACCTACAGGGAGCAAGAAACTTCGCGATGCGTCACAGAGCTCTTGGATTAGGCGTTTTAGGATACCACTCTTATTTACAGAAAAATATGATTCCGTTTGAAAGCTTTGAGGCGACTCAGTTCAATGCAAGAGCATTCAGACATATCAAAGAGCAGGCTGAGCAGGCTTCAAGAGAACTTGCCAACATCTATGGAGAACCAGAAGTATTGAAAGGATACGGATTGAGAAATACCACAACAATGGCTATTGCTCCTACCACTTCAAGTTCTGCCATCTTAGGACAGACTTCTCCTGGAATTGAGCCTTTCTCTTCCAACTATTATAAAGCAGGTCTTGCGAAAGGAAACTTTATGCGTAAGAATAAATACCTTGCACAACTATTGAAAGAAAAAGGACTGGATAACGAAGAAACATGGAGAACAATCATGCTGAACCACGGATCGGTACAGCACCTGAACGAGCTTACTCCTGAAGAAAAGGCAGTATTCAAAACGTTCAAAGAAATTTCTCCAATGGAGATTATTTCTCAGGCAGCACAGAGACAGCAATATATTGATCAGGCACAGTCACTGAATCTTCAGATTCCTTCTACAATGCCTGTAAAAGATGTCAACTACCTTTATATTGAAGCTTGGAAAAAAGGAGTAAAAACCCTTTACTACCAAAGAAGTTCATCTGTTTCAAAAGAAATGATGGTTAACTTCGTATCATGTTCAAGCTGCGAAGCATAAGACCAAGTAATAAACACGCTATATTTACAAAAGCATACCGAAAGGTGTGCTTTTGTCGTTTTCAATGCTGATTCTGTCTAATTACTTTCCGTAGGAATCATGAAATGCTCTGAGATTTTTGGTTTATATTTGTGTTTATTGTTTAACACCCAAAACTACAGATATGAAATTCGGACAAGTAGAAGACCCATCAAAAATAGATTTCACATTACCTAAAGACCATCCCAAAACCAAAGAAATACTGTCTCTTAATAAAAAAGGGCTGGAAAATATTTCTATCGGGTGTGCAAAATGGAATAAAACAGACCTTAAGGGATTCTATCCTAAAGGAACTAAGGATGAGTTGACTTATTATGCTACTCAGTTTAATTCTATCGAATTGAATGCTACTTTCTATGGAATGCCAACTCCTGATCAGGTAAAAACCTGGAAAGAAAAAACTCCGAAAAATTTTAAATTCTTCCCTAAGATCACCAATACGGTTTCCCATTTCAGAAGGCTGATTGATGTGACAGATCCCGTGACTCATTTTGCTTCTGCTATTATCAATTTTGATGAGAAACTGGGAATGGCTTTTCTTCAGCTTCACGATAATTTTAAGCCTAAGGACTATGACAGGCTGGAAAAATTCGTAAAAGAATGGCCTAAAGAAGTTCCATTAGCCATAGAACTCCGAAATACGGAATGGTTTACCGATGAAGAAATTCTGAATACAACCTGTGAACTTTTTGAAGCCCATAACATCACCAATATCATTGTAGATACCGCCGGAAGAAGAGATATGCTTCATATGCGACTTACTACCCCTAATGCATTTATCCGCTATGTAGGAGCCAATGCTGAAAGTGACTATGAAAGACTGGATGATTGGTTGAAACATCTTACCCAATGGAAAAAAGTAGGTCTTCAGAATCTTTATTTCTTCGTACACCAGAACATTGAAAAAGCTTCTCCTTTATTATCCGCTTATTTTATCAGGAAGATGAATGAAGAATGGAAAACTGATATTCATATTCCGCAAATGGCAACAGAAAGTACCGGAACACTTTTTTAGTACAAAGGATTGCTGAGATAAAATTAAATAGGCTACATTCAGTTAATTTCTTACACCCGATTCATTCCTCTCTGTAACAAAAAAATTTGTATATTAGAGTATAATGTATTTCACTAAACATTATGCTTTAAAACATAAATTATGGAAAAGGAAATTTGTACAATCAGCATTGCTAGCAACTGGCTTGGTGATGAATATATTTTTTATGAAAATCATACCATAAAAAGAGTATATGACAGCCACAGTTTGAATTCCAATAAGAGCGAATGGCTTGAGCCTAAAGAAATCAGTAAACAAAATAAGGATAAACTTATCAAAGCCTGTCCTGAAGAATTCAAGGAACGGATTATGCAGATTCTGGATTATCCTTGACAGAAACTAAAAAGGTAATGAGTATTGGAAACTCATTACCTTTTTTATTTATTTTTTCTAATCAGCAGCACAAGATTGAGAAACAGAAGCAGAAAGTCCAGCGTAATCCAGATTCCCAGTTTGGTATTCTCATAATTATAAGCGTCTACCTGCTTTTTGGCCGCATCAGACAGCTTCATACTTTGATTGATGTAGTTCTGTACTTCTACAATCTGATCAATATTTTTATTAGGTACAGAATGTTGAGAAAAATAGACTAAGTTTTTCTTTCCAAGATAGCCTGCAATCCAGTATTCATCAGACTTATCCATTTTCAGGTATTCTATTCTGTAATATTCCGGGCGTATTTTTCCAATATGTTTAGGCTCAAGGGTTGTATTTTGATCTGTTTTATCTACTTTGATTAAGTAAAAATCCAATGCCTGTGGAAGTTTATTAACCACCTGAAGCCCCACAGAATTATCAACAAATGCCACAGCACTTTTCTTGATAAACCAGTACGTAAATACAGAAATTGAAAAAACAACTGTTACAATACGAAACAGCTTTGCCCACTTGGCCATACTTCCTGATTTAATCTTAAACAGGACCAATGAAAGGACACAAGCCAGAAATATGATAAAAATAATGAGTGTCATATTTTACAAAGATACTCCTTCTCTCTATTTTATCCATGTCCGAGGCCAATTTTTAATTTTAACCAGCCTAAAAAATACTTTTCTATCTTTATTACCCTCTGAACTGAACTGGTATATCTGTTCATAAAAAATATCCGAACTAATAATGTCACATACAATATTTGTTCGGATAGTTAATTTTTGACAAGCAGAAGCAGAATCAGATTCAATTCATTCTAATTCTATTTTCTACTCTACATTCCATTCTTTATAAAACTGGTCCAGGAAATTCAGCATATAATTGTGTCTTTCTTCTGCCATTTGTTTTCCTTTTTCAGTGTTCATCATATCTTTCAGGAGAAGGAGCTTTTCATAGAAATGATTGATCGTTGTCCCGTTAGATTTTTTATACTCTTCTTTTGACATCCCTAATTTGGGTTTCATATCGGGATGATGCATCAGGTTATTTTTAAAACCTCCAAAATTGAATGTTCTGGCAATTCCAATAGCACCTATGGCATCAATACGATCGGCATCCTGCACAATCTGGAGTTCAATGGGTGGATTTAACGGAGCCTGATCTCTGTTCTTGAACGAAATATTTTCAATGACAAATAAGACCTTCTGGATGATTTCTTCAGATACGTTCTGTTCTTCAAGAAAGATTCTTGATATTTTGGGAGCAATGGTTTCATCTCCGTTATGAAATTTAGGATCGGCAATATCGTGAAGAAGTGCGGACAATTCTACTACTTCTTTGTCACAATCCTCTGTTTCTGCTATCTGAGCGGCCAGCTTCCAGACTCTTTCAATATGGAACCAGTCATGCCCGGCTTCTGCTCCTTCTAATTTTTCTTTTACAAATGCTACTGTGTTGTCAATCGTACTTTTCATTTATCTATCAGTTCATTTAAAATAATATCCCATAGTTTGCTGTTGTAACTTCTAAAAAAATTGATATGCCCGATTTCATTTTTATCTGATTCTGAAGCAGCGATCAGCCTGTATGTAGGTTTGAGATTTGAATAGGTATTATTTAATAAACTTAATACTCCTTTTTCTGTAAGCCATATATCATCTTCAGCCCGGATTACAAATACTTTCTGGGTCAAATTTTTAGAAAAGTCATCAATTTTTTCCAACAGCTTATTGGTTGATTTCTTGTTTAAAATTAAGGTTCTCCAGTCATATGCGCAATTTTTTGGAAGACTTTCTCCCAATCCAAACCAATGTGCGGGGAAATATCCTAGCAATGAAGTTGTTAATGGCTGGGCAATTCCAAAACCTAAATACGCTTCAACTTTTGTTCTCCCTTTAAGGTTTCCTACAAAAGCATTTTGTGTTCCTACAAAAACAAATTCTTCAAAAATGTTGGAATCTTCATTCATTCCCAGAATGAGTGCACCTACAGAATGACCTAAACAATACTTTTTGTATTCTTTAAATGCTGACTTGATATATTGAGTTATCGTTTTATAATCTTTTGAGCCCCAAAGCCTCATAGAACCTTGAAACCCTCTCATATTTTTCGGCTTGGAAAGTCCTATTCCTCTGTAATCATAGGTAATAACTGTAAATCCCTGTTCACAAAAGTAGCTGGCAAAAGAAAAATAGACCTGCTGCTTTACCCCTGTTGCTGAGTTAATCAGTAATAGTTTACCATTATCTCTTTCCGGCTTAAATAAATGGGCAACAAGATTAATATGGTCTTCTGTGGTCAATATTAGTTTTTCCATAATATAAAAAAGAAAAAATCCACTATAAAAGTGGACATTTTACTTATATCTTTATGTTAAGTTTCAAACTTTTGATATGTTGTAAATAGCTTTAAGAAAAGAAATCTGAGATTCTCGGAAGTCCTGTCTGAGATCCTTTACCCCCTGAAACTCTTGATGAAACTTCATTTCCGAATTTCACACATTCTTCGATAGAGTTCCCGTGGCATAATGCAATGGCAAATCCTGATGTAAAGGCATCACCCATCCCCATTTTATATACTTTTTCGTCCTTATCGTTTCTGTAATATTTCATTTCGGTACCATCAAAATAAATGGTAGAATTGGTATCATCTCTTACAAATACTTTATTGAAATATTTTTTAAGAACTTCTTCCCTTTTCTCTTCTCCAAAAATAACATACAGTTCATTACTTTTAGCCACAATAAAATCAACCATTTCCAAAATCTCTTCGTTGACTCTCATTGCCGGAGAAGCATACAACCCTACCTTCTTTCCATATTTCTTAGCTTTCCTAACGGTATGTTCTACAACATCCATAGAAACTTCAAGCTGAACCAGCACAAGATCGGTGGTATGAAAATATTTATCCGCTTCGTCTATATGAGATTTACTAAGATGCTTATTGGCTGCGGGTACTACCACAATAGCAGCATTTCCATGAGAAGTTGTTACATAAGCGGTTCCTGTAGCTTCTTTATCTGTTTCATGAACAAATCCTACATTTACATTTTCGCTTACCAGATTCCTCATGATCTGTTGTCCAAGAGGATCCATCCCAACGCATCCTATAAAGTATACACTGGCACCCAACCTGGCCGTACCTACTGACTGGTTAGCACCTTTACCACCAAAGTAACTATCTGATTTGATAGCTAAGACGGTTTCATTAGGCAAAGGAAGTTTTTCGGTTTCAAGAACCAAATCGATCGATGAGCTGCCCACAACAATAATACGAGGTTGTTCTGATGAGAAATTCATTGTGTTTTGTATTAGCTTTAATATTAATAACTGACAAAATTGTGTCTCAAAAATAACTAATTTATAATTAACTTATTTCAATAAATTCAGTAATTATTTTCACGGGTTGTTGATCTTTATCATAAGCGATATAGCTGGCATAAAATCCTTCTCCATATCCGGTTTCAAAAGCAAAGATAGTTCCCGGATGTTCTTTTGCCGGTTTAAGAAAGGCATATTGATCTATGGCACCGTTTTCATCAAAGAAATAGTCATGGAAAAATTCTTCATAGATTCCCATAAAGTCACCTCCTTTATTTTGATATAATCTTTGTTCCAGTTCATTAAGGCTGTTTTGGGTATCAACATCCATCAGACATCCCATCCCGCTTTCTACAGGATATCCGAAAACTTCTCCTTCTTCAAGATCTTTTAATTTTTGTCCTGCTGTGGTAGCCAGTTTCCATTCTTTAACTTCAGAATCACTGAATATAATCTCTGCATAGGCCACACAGTTACTTTCTCTTTCTTTATGAAGCATTACCGAAAAGTCTCCTTTTGGAAATTCTGTAGTAAAAGGTAGCATATCATTGGTGATCAAGGGATCACAGGCAACCAGTTTCCCACTGGAAAGGTAAATCTTTCCTACTTCAAAACTTTCAAGTAACGGGCTTTCTACAAAGTCTTTCGAGAATAGTTTTTGTATGTTTTCTATATGTGTCATTGTATTTATTCTTTTAAACCATCAGGCTGGATACAATTTTCATCTGTACCCAGCCTGAGATTTTGACAAAATTTATTGTCTATACTTTATAAACTTTTCAGTTTTTCTTCAAGGATCGCAATCTTATCCTGAACATCTTTTTGCTTTTGACGCTCTACTTCTACGATTTCCGGTTTTGCATTCGCAACAAATTTTTCATTGGAAAGCTTCTTCTCTACTGAAACCAGGAATCCCTTTAAATATTTCAGTTCTTCCTCAGTCTTAGTTTTTTCTTCTCCTAAATCTAAGTTTTCACTTAATGGGATAGAAACTTCAGTAGCTCCTACCAGGAAAGTAAAGCTTGGCTTATCTGTTTTCTGTCCAAAATGAATTTCAGAAATATTAGCCAGTTTTCTTACTACCGCTTCATTGGCAAATTCAGCAGCATTGGTATATACCTCAGCGGCTTCCCTTGGTGAAATTCCTTTGGTCTGACGGTAGTTTCTAACTCCTGAAATCAGCTCTGCTGCCGTTTCAAAGTTTTTAATAATTGCCTCGTCAAATGCTCCTGCTTCTTTCTGCTGAGCGATTACTAAAGCCTCATCAATATTTCTTTCTGAGATCGTCTGCCATAGTTCTTCTGTCAGGAAAGGCATGAACGGATGAAGTAACTTCATCAGCTCCTCAAAGAAGTAGATCGTTTTATTATAAACTTCTTTAGAAATTCCTTCTCCATAGTTAGGTTTAATCGCTTCAAGATACCAACCACAAAAATCATCCCAAATTAATTTATAGATCAAATGAAGGGCATCAGAAATTCTGAATTTCTCGAATTGATCATTAATTTCAGCAATTGTTTTGTTAAGCTTGTTTTCAAACCACTCAATTGCCTGGTTATCGGTTGCAATAGCTGGCTTATCTTCATGATTCCACATATTGATCAGACGGAAGGCATTCCAGATCTTGGTCATGAAGTTTCTTCCCTGAAGCATTAAATCTTCATCAAAAAGAAGGTCATTACCCGCGGCAGAACTCAATAGAATACCTACACGTACTCCATCTGCTCCATATTTATCCATTAATTCAAGAGGATCTGGAGAGTTTCCAAGAGATTTTGACATCTTTCTTCTCTGCTTATCTCTTACAATTCCTGTAAAATAAACATTCTTGAACGGAACTTCTTTTCTGTATTCCAATCCGGCCATAATCATTCTGGCTACCCAGAAGAAAATAATATCCGGACCTGTAACCAAATCAGAGGTTGGATAATAATAATTGATATCTTTATTTTCAGGATCAAGTAATCCGTCAAACACAGACATTGGCCATAGCCATGAGGAGAACCATGTGTCTAATGCATCGTCGTCTTGTCTTAAATCTTCAAGATTAGCAATAATTCCTTTTTGTTCTTCTAATACTACAAGAGCCTGATGCTTATCTTCAGCCACTACAAAATCATTCTCTCCTTCTCCATAGTAATATGCAGGAATCTGCTGTCCCCACCACAGCTGACGGGAAATATTCCAGTCACGGATGTTCTCCATCCAGTGTTTGTAGGTATTTTTAAACTTCTCTGGATAGAACTTAACCTCGTCATCCATTACTACATCCAAAGCTGGCTTGGCAATTTCAGACATTTTAAGGAACCATTGTACTGAAACTTTAGGTTCAATAACAGCACCTGTTCTCTCAGAAGTTCCTACTTTATTGACATAATCTTCAGCTTTCAGCAAAAGATCTTTCTCTTCAAGTTCTTTAGCGATCTGCTTTCTTACGTCAAATCTGTTTTTCCCTGCGTAATGTAAACCATGCTCATTAAGATTTCCGTCATCATCCAGCGCATCAATCATTTTTAATTGATGTTTCTGTCCGATTTCGTAGTCATTAATATCGTGAGCAGGAGTAATTTTCAAAGCTCCAGTTCCGAATTCAATATCCACATATTCATCTTCAATAATCGGAATCACTCTGTCAACGATAGGTACGATTACATTTTTACCTTTCAGGTGTGCATATCTTTCATCATTCGGATTGATACATACTGCTGTATCCCCAAAAATAGTTTCAGGACGCGTAGTAGCAACTGAAAGAAACTCTTCTGAACCTTCAATCTTATATTTAAGGAAATACAATTTTCCGTTTTGCTCTTTAAAGATTACTTCTTCGTCAGAGATATTGGTTTTCGCTTCCGGATCCCAGTTGACCATTCTATAGCCTCTGTAGATCAATCCTTTATTATAAAGGTCTACGAAACTTTTGATAACCTGCTGAGAAAGTTTATCTTCCATGGTGAAACGGGTTCTGTCCCAGTCGCAAGAACATCCCAGTTTTTTCAACTGCTCAAGGATAGTTCCTCCATATTTATTAGTCCAGTCCCATGCGTGGGTTAAAAACTCCTCACGGGTAATATCTGACTTATTGACTCCTTCAGACTTCAGTTTAGCAACAACTTTAGCTTCAGTAGCAATTGAAGCGTGATCTGTTCCCGGAATCCAACAAGCATTAAACCCGCGCATTCTTGCACGACGGACCAGAACATCTTGAATGGTATTGTTCAACATATGTCCCATGTGTAGTATCCCCGTCACGTTTGGTGGAGGAATGACTATGGTATATGGTGGTTTGTCATTAGGTTCTGAGTGGAAAAATTTGTTTTCCAGCCAGTAATTGTACCATTTTTGTTCTGTTTCCTGTGGATTGTACTTTTCTGAAATCTGCATAAATTCTATTTCTTTGGCTTGCAATTTGCAAAAATAGTCTAAAGAAAAAAATTTTTAAGCATGAATTAAAATAATTTTTAACTTTGTTTCACAAAATTTATCTAACAAACGTATTAACATTCAAGAATATGAAAAAATTAATTGCAGGAATTGCACTATTCGGGACATTTGCTCTTGCATCTGCACAAACTATTACATTTGATAAAACAACTTTCGATTACGGAACTATTAAGCCTAGTGCTGATGGTACAAGATTCTTTACTGTAACGAATTCAGGTGATAAGCCTTTGATTCTTTCAAATGTAAAGCCTTCTTGTGGATGTACGACTCCTGAATTCAGCCAAGATCCTATCATGCCTGGAAAGTCTGCAAAGATCAAGGTTGGATACAATACAGCAATCCCTGGCCCTTTCAACAAAATGATTGAGGTTTTCTCTAATGACCCTGCAAACAGCAGAAGTGTAATCTACATCAAAGGTAACGTAGATGCTAACGCTCCTGAGCCAAAAGTATTGACTCCTGCTGAACAAAAAGAAGCTGCTAAAGCTGAGAAAAAAGCTGCGAAACTTGCAAAAAAGGCTGCTGCGAAGTAATCTCTACTCAAAAAAATAAAAGAACCGTCTCCATTGAGGCGGTTTTTTTATTACATTTATGTTTGATTAGGTGGAAGATGATAGGTAATAGATGGCAGTAAATGTATTGACGTTTATCAAATTTATTATTTAGGTTTCGACGGATTTTTTTTTAATGGCTGGGCAAAGGTCCACCCTATTGAATTGTAATAACATCTTCACTTTTATCTTTTTACTTTTATCTTTAAATAAAAAAAATATGGACACCGATTTCTCAGATAACTTTAAGGTAAGCGGAAAATTTTCGATAAAAAAAGCATCAACGTCTTATAATGGAAAGCTCACTAAAGAAGAAGGAGAGCAAATGCTGATTCAGGAGAAAGAAAAACTTCGTGAACTACAGGAAAAATTATATGCTGACGGAAGCCAGTCTTTGCTGGTTGTATTGCAGGCTATGGATGCAGCAGGAAAAGACAGTATGATAGAGCATGTTTTCGGAGGAGTGAATCCTCAGGGATGTAATGTAACCAGTTTTAAAACACCAAGCTCCAAAGAATATTCTCATGATTTTTTATGGAGACATTATCTGGCACTGCCACAGAAAGGAATGATAGGAATTTTTAACCGATCCCATTATGAAAGTGTTCTGGTGTGCAAAGTACATCCTGAATATAATCTGAGCGAAAAAACATGGTCTTCCGTAAAAGATTTTGATACTAAATTCTGGGAAAACAGATATGAAAGTATCCGTAATTTTGAAAAACACCTTTCTCAAAACGGAACAACAGTTGTGAAGATTTTTTTACATGTCTCTAAGGACGAACAGAAAAAAAGGCTTCTGGACAGAATTGATGAACAGGAAAAAAACTGGAAATTCTCAGCAGGAGATCTCCCTGAAAGAGCGTTATTCGACCAGTATATGGAGGCGTATGAAACTGCCATCAATGAAACCTCAAAAGATTATGCACCCTGGTATGTGCTTCCTGCAGACAGTAAATGGTTTGCAAGAGTAGCGGCCATTCAGATCATTATTGATACTCTGGAGAAAATGAATCTTAAATATCCTACTCTTTCTGATAAAGACAGACAGGAATTACAGGAATCTAAAAAACTATTGGAAAATGAATAAATTGGGTTAAAATTTAGAGGCTTGAAGATGGAGGTTTAAAATCATTACGTTAAAAAATTTCACTCTTCCAGCCTCTAAATTCCAGCTTTAAAAAAAATCACGAGAAAATCTATAAGCCGGATTTTGTACTTCCGAAGAAGTGCCTGTTATTTATCTACGTATTACATTACTGCAATACTTGAGCTGATTACCCCTCGGTTTTCAGGACGAGCCGCCCCTATTTCCATTGCTGAAAAGAACCGATATACTTACCATTGCACCGCAAAGAGTTTACCTGGTTTCACTACAGCCGAACTGTACTTGCTTTCTGTTGCACTTGTCCTACCCTCACGGGTGACGGATGTTATCCGCTTTGCTGCTCTATGGTGTCCGGACTTTCCTACCCTTGCCGAAACAAGAATCAACAAGCCGATTTTCTCGCGGAGGCAAAGGTACACAAATTTTGTGGTAAAAAGATAAGAGCAACAGGACTAAAGAGTTTTTAGCCTCATGTAAACAATATTGATTGAAAATATCTTTCCATGTTTTTGATGAAAATATGAAGTATTATTCAAATATAAGCCTGGACCTTTAGCTCTTCTTCGATTTTCCTTTTTTTACCGTTTTACGATTTTTAATTATAATTTTCACCAATTACTACTTTATTATTATCTTCGTGGCATTATATATCTATGGATTCCAGAGAAAAAGAATTTGCGCAGCTTATCAAAGATAATCAAGGACTGATTATTAAAGTATCGCGTTTGTACACCAATTCTCTGGAAGATGAAGAGGATCTTTTCCAGGAAATCGTGTTACAGCTCTGGAGAAGTTATGATTCTTTCAAAGGAAACTCCAAAATTTCCACATGGATGTACCGTGTAGCGCTCAATACAGCCATTACCCTCTTTAGAAAAAAAAGCAAAAGCCTTCCTACAAATGAGCTGGACATCAACCACAAGGATTTTGTGGAAGATGACGATGAAAAACAGCAGCAGGTATCCCTTTTGTATACGGTAATCAAGACTCTTCCTAATGTAGAAAGAGCCATTGTCATGATGTATCTTGACGATCTGCCTTACAAGGACATTGCAGAAAACCTCGGAATCACTGAAGTTAATGCACGTGTGAAAATGAACAGATTAAAGAAAACCCTTAAAGAACAGATGGAAAAATATGCCTGAATTTGATTTAGATAGCTTTAAGAAAACATGGCAGGAACAACCTGTCCAGCATAAATATGACAACACTGAGATTCTTCAGATGTTGAACAGAAAGTCGCGTAACTATGTGAAATATATTTTCTGGATCAGCGTCGTAGAATTACTTTTCTTTTCAGTACTGGGACTGTTTTACTTTTTTCCGGAAGAGGAATCAGACAGCTTCCGTAAAATGCTTGAAAGATTAGGTGCCCAGGAAGCTCCGGAGGTAGAAAACAACTTCGGGCATGCTTATTTAGCAATAAAAGTCTTAAGTTTATTGATCACGGCATATTTCGTACTGAAATTCTATCAGAATTACCGAAGAATCAAGATTGAGGAAAATCTGAAGGGACTTATCACCAGAATCATTAAGTTCAAAACAACAGTTAATGCTTTCATTCTCATCAGCATTGTATTATTGCTGATATTCACTTTTGTATTGGTTGCTTTTATATTTTACATATTAGATTCTCAGAATATCCAGCCAAGTGGTTCCAATCTTACCATTATTATTGTGGGAATTGCCGTAAGTACATTGCTTGCGATTTCTATGATCTGGTTATATTACAGACTGGTATATGGTACTATTATTAAAAAACTTGATAAAAATCTAAAACAACTTAAAGAAATAGATTCTCAGGAAAATTAATATACATAGGCATAGTTCGGGATATAATTGTTAATTTTATTCCACCAAATCTTAAACTATGCCCTTATCTTATGTGTATGGAACTTCTGAGGTTCCATTATTAGGCCAGACCATCGGAGCCAATCTTAAAAATACTGTCGAAAAATATCCCCATCAGGAAGCATTAGTCTGCGTTCATCAGGATTACAGAGCTACTTATCAGGAATTTTATAATCAAACAACAGCCGTTGCAAAAGCTTTATTATTTTTAGGAGCAAAAGCGGGCGACAGAATCGGAGTCTGGTCATCTAACCGCTATGAATGGGTACTTTTGCAGTATGCAACTGCAAGAATAGGAACTATTTTAGTGAATATCAATCCGGCCTATAGAACTCATGAACTGACTTATGTCCTCAATCAGTCTGAAGTTCGTTTTATTTTTTCTTCTTTAAGCTTTAAAACCAGCAATTATAAAGAGATGGTTGAATACGCGAAAGAAGTATGCCCAACCCTTGATCACGAAATATTCTTTGATGAAAACTGGGAAGAGTTTGTGAATAACGGACAGGAAATCTCGGATGAAGTGCTTCACAGTTTTGAAGAGCATGTACAGTTTGATGATCCTGTTAATATTCAATATACTTCCGGAACTACCGGTTTTCCGAAAGGGGTTACTCTTTCCCATCATAATATTCTCAATAACGGTTATTTTATTGGGATCAGACTAAAATATACTGAGAAAGACCGCGTCTGCATTCCTGTACCTTTTTACCACTGCTTTGGGATGGTCATCGGAAATATGTGCTGCACAGCTCACGGAGCCTGTATGGTAATTCCGAATGACAGTTTTGATCCGGAGATTACTTTAAAAGCTGTTTCAGATGAAAAATGTACTTCTTTGTATGGAGTACCTACGATGTTTATTGCCGAACTGGCAGTAAAAGATTTTGACACCTATGATTTTTCAAGCTTAAGAACCGGTGTTATGGCGGGCTCTGTATGCCCTCCCGAAATCATGAAAAAAGTGGAAAATCTGATGAATATTAAAGAAATGAGTATCTGCTACGGAATGACAGAAACTTCACCTGTATCTACTCAGACTTTAATAGGAACACCGCTGGAAAAACAGGTCAGCACCGTAGGAACGGTTCAGGATCACCTTGAGATAAAAATCATTGATGAAAGTGGCAGAACTTTAAAACGTGGGGAGCATGGGGAACTTTGTACCAGAGGCTATTCCGTCATGCTAAAGTACTGGAATGATCCTGAAAACACCAGGAAAGTATTGGATGATGCCCGCTGGATGCACACCGGAGATATGGCAGTAATGGATAAAGACGGCTATATTACCATTTCAGGAAGGATAAAAGATCTGATCATTCGTGGTGGAGAAAATATCTCACCTAAGGAAATTGAAGATTTTTTATATACGTATACCAACATTCTTGATGTCCAGATCATTGGTGTTCCCAGTGAAAAATTCGGAGAAGAAGTAATGGCATGGGTAAAAGTGAGAAAAGGATTTACCATCACTGCTGAAGAACTACAGGAATACTGCAAAGGAAGAATTGCCCATTATAAAGTTCCAAAATACTGGAAATTCGTAGATGAATTCCCAATGACTATTTCCGGAAAAATAAGAAAGGTTGAAATGCGGGAAATTTCTATGAAGGAGCTGGGGCTGTAAAATGTAAAACTGAGCTGATTAACTTAAAAAGGTAAAATGATAAATAGCTATCCCATTTTTACTTATGATAAAAAAAGCATTTCAAATTGAAATGCTTTTTTATATTGTTAAAGTTCTTTTCTTAACCTCGCGACAGGAATATTGAGCTGTTCCCGATATTTTGCAATCGTTCTTCTGGCAATATTATAACCCTGCTCTTTCAGAATGACTACTAATGCATCATCTGTAAGTGGTTTTCTCTTATTTTCTTTACTGATAACTTCCTGAAGATGGGTTTTGATCTCCTTTGTAGAAACTTCTTCTCCATCGTCATTTGTTAAACTGTCTGAGAACAGATCTTTAAGATATACAATCCCATTAGGTGTATCTGCATACTTACTTTTTACCACCCTTGAAATGGTAGAGATGTCAAAACCTGTAATATCTGCAACATCCTTCAGAATCATTGGTTTCAGAGACTTTTCGTCACCGGTGATGAAATAATCCTTCTGAAATTTTACAATGGCTGTAATCGTTTGTAATAAGGTATTCTGGCGCTGATTAATGGCATCAATATACCATTTTGCTGCATCCAGTTTTTGCTTGATAAATAAAGCAGCCTGCTTGTGTTCCGATGAATTCTTATCATGGGAATAGGTAGTCAGAATATCTTTATATTCTTCAGAAACTCTTAGTGTAGGTGCATTCTTGCTGTTCAGCATAGGGATTACCTGCCCGTCTTTCACCTGAATGACAAAGTCCGGAATAATTTCCTGATTAATGGTAATCGTCTGTGTATCAAAGTTTCCACCTACTTTAGGAGAAAGTTTTGAGATCTCATCCAGAGCATCTTTCAGATCGTCTTCTTCAATATCATATTTCTGAATGATCTTGTTATAATGCTTATTCGTTAAAGCTTCAAACTGATGTCTTAAGATATTGGCTGCCAGAGAAACTGCTTTATCTGAGCTTACTTTCTTTTCAATCTGTAGTAAAAGGCATTCCTGCAGACCTCTTGCTCCTACTCCTGGCGGATCCAGTTTCTGAACATAATTTTCAAGGATATCCTCTACTCTTTCTTTAGTAGTATAAATTCCCTGTGAGAAAGCAAGATCATCAACAATAGATTTGATCTCTCTTCTCAGATATCCGTCTGTATCTAAATTTCCGATCAGGTATTCTGCAATCTTCAGATCTTCATCACCAATATTCACCAGGTGAATCTGTTCTGTAAGATAATCATATAAGGACTGGCCTTCCGTTAAAAGACTCTCGTTATCGAATTCTTCATCATCCGGAGAGTAGTTGCTGGATGCGGTTTTATAGCTCGGTTCATCGTCATAGATATATTCATTGACGTCGAAATCTGTTTCAATGCTTTCTGTACCCTCATCCTGATAAGCATCTTCCAGAGAAGAATAATCATCTTCCTTAGAATCCTCTTTTGCAATTTCCAAAGCCGGGTTTTCTTCTAACTCTCTCTCCAGCTCCTCTTCAAATTCAAGAGTATGAAGTTGAATAAGCTTCATCAACTGGATCTGCTGAGGGGCCAGCTTCTGTCCTAATTTAAGTTGTAAGTGTTGTTTAAGCATATTCTTATTTGCGTTTTAACATAACATATTCTACGAATTTAATAAATTTATTTGATAAAAAACACATTTAGCATGATTTTTGCATTACTTATCCTAATATAATAAACTATTAAATAATAAAAAAAGCCTTAACTTGTGATTAAGGCTTTTTTTATTGTTCTAGAATTCAGCGCTTTTCGGTGTTCTAGGGAAAGGAATTACATCTCTGATATTCGTCATTCCTGTTACGAAAAGAACTAATCTTTCAAGTCCTAAACCAAAGCCTGCATGCGGTACAGAACCGAATTTTCTGGTATCAAGATACCACCAAAGTTCGTGCTCATCTACGTGCATATCTGCCATTTTCTGTTTTAAAACATCTAATCTTGCTTCTCTCTCAGATCCTCCGATGATCTCACCGATACCAGGGAAAAGAACATCCATAGCAGCAACGGTTTTGTTGTCATCGTTCAGTTTCATATAGAAAGCTTTGATTTCTTTCGGATAGTCAAATAATACTACCGGGCTTTCAAAGTGTTTTTCAACAAGATATCTTTCATGCTCAGACTGAAGGTCTGTTCCCCATTTTTCAACAGGGTAAACAAATTTTCCTTTTTTATTTTCTTTAGAGTTCAATAAAATTTCGATCGCTTCCGTATAGCTTACACGCTTGAAACGCTTCGCTACTACATTCTGAAGTTTTTCGATAAGACCTTCTTTTGCTCTTTCTTTTTCCGGTTTTGTCTTTTGTTCTTCCGCAAAACGGTTGTCCAGGAACTCAAGATCATCTTTGCAGTTATCCAATACATACTGGATCACATATTTTAAGAAATCTTCCGCAAGGTCGATGTTATCTTCAAGGTTGTTGAATGCTACTTCCGGCTCAATCATCCAGAACTCGGCAAGGTGTCTTGTTGTGTTAGAATTTTCAGCACGGAAAGTAGGTCCGAAAGTATAAATTCTTCCCAATCCCATTGCTGCAGTTTCTCCTTCAAGCTGTCCTGAAACGGTAAGGTTTGTTTTCTTACCGAAGAAATCCTGTGCAAAATCAATTTCACCTTCCTCAGTTTTTGGCATGTTGTTCAGATCAAAGTTGGTTACCCCAAACATTTCACCCGCTCCTTCCGCATCTGCACCTGTAATTACCGGTGTGTTGATATAGAAAAACTGGTTCTGGTTGAAGAATGAGTGAACTGCAAAACTTACTGCGTGACGCACTCTGAACACCGCTCCGAAAAGGTTTGTTCTGAATCTTAAGTGAGCCTGCTCACGAAGTTTCTCAAGGCTGTGTTTCTTAGGCTGAAGAATTGTACTCTGAAGTTCTTCTGTAAAGTTATCTCCTAAAATAATGATCTTTTTAGCGATAATTTCCACAGATTGTCCTGCTCCCTGGCTTTCCACCACTTCTCCTACTACTTTCAGGGAAGAAGCTGTACTGATATTCTTAAGAATAGCCTCATCAAAATTTTCGAAATCAACAACTATCTGCAAATTATTAATCGTAGAACCATCATTAAGCGCAATAAAGCGATTAGCACGGAAGGATCTTACCCATCCGTAAACTGTAATGTCATGATGTAATACTTTCTTGTAATCCTTTAGGATTTCTTTGATCGTTTGCTTTTTCATTTGTTGATGATAAATTTTTTATATAAAAATTAATGTCTGCAAAGTTACAAAAAAACAGCGCAACTTGATGATTGCGCTGTCTTTAAAAATCATTTAACAGGTATTTAAACTCTCCGTTCAGGAAATTCACCTTTTTTCTTCTGCAAAATCTTCTGCATTTCAGGGTTACATTTCCACTCAATATTGTCCTGAACTTCAACAATATCCGGAATACCTCCGGAATAAACACACTTACACTATCACTTTTAAAAAGAATAAAATATGATTTTACTCTGAGTTTTCATGGAATTAGTTTTATTGAAATGGTTATTAGTTTTTAAGTGATAAGTTCGTGGTAAATTACCGGGTTATACATCCATTTTTAGACTATACTATACTTTTAAACTGTGTGGCGGATTAACCGGATTTACTGTTTAATGATTTTTAAATGATCACTACACTTTACATCTCTAAATTCTGAACAATTACTTCATGATTTACATTTTAGTTTTCTTGGTTATTAGTTTTTATCCTCTCCTTCATTATTAGTTTTTATGATACAATTCCCGACTTGCTTTTTTTTTATGATCAACAGTTTGGAACTGATATCTTGTATTGTGCACATACAAAATAAATGGTTGTGTTTTTACCTGAAGCAAAGATGCAGGATGTGGAAGAATGAAACAAGGGAATGCTTTATAGATTCATAAATTTATATACCTAAAAACATGAATTTATAAACAATAAAAAACTAAATATCAACAACTTAACGTTAACTCAAAGACATATTTTCAATTTCTTTCAAGTAGATAGAAAGTGGTGTTCCGGTTCGTTTTTTGAAGGCTAAAGTGAAGGCCTGTTCATTATTATATCCTAATTCTTCAGCGATAAAAGGAATTTTATAAGACCTGAATTTTTTGTCATTGGCCAGTCTGCTGATGGCATAATCAATACGAAGATCATTGAGATAGGTTGCAAAGTTTTTCCCTTTGTAAGTATTGATAATTTCTGACAGATATTTTGAGTTTGTTTTTATTTTTTTGGCAAGACTTCCCAATGTGATACCCTTATTCAAAAACTGATCATTGTTTTCAAATATTTCAAGTTCTTTTAAAATAGTCTGGGCAATATCTTCAGAAATAGTTCTCGATATTTTGTCCTCAACATTTTCTGTACTGACTGTTTGAACAGGTACTGCTGAAATTTCATTCTTAATTTCCGGATCTCTGTTTTTTTCGCTTTTATTTTCATTAACAGATTGAATAAGATCCTGGGCAATCTTCTTGTAGTTCTTTTCAGATTTTTTATATTTAAAATAAACGTTGATAAATAATAAATGTGAAATCAGCAAAAGACTTAAAACAATATAGAAAAGACTTTTTCTTTTCGTAAGCTCATTGGTTATGCTTTCTTTTTCCTGCTGAAGTTCCGGAGTATCATATCTTCTCGGAAGCTCTCTGGAAATATACCTGAACTGCATATCCAGCACCTGATCTACTTTTAAAAAACGGTCTACATAATACAGCTGCTTTTCCTTATCACCGTTTTCTTTATAATAATCAATAAGGTAAGTATATACATCTCTCAGCTCAGGATAGATATAGTTGGTTTTAAGAACCAGAGAATCTATTTTCCTGAAAAAGCCAACGGCTTTTTCTTTTTCCTGAAGTCCGGCATAGGACTTTCCTAAATACAAAAGTGTATAATTCTGGTTTCTTTTACTTCCATTATGATTTGTAAAGAAATATTTTTCGCATTCCAATAAGCCATCAATGGCTTTCTGATAATTTCTGGAATGCAGATGATAATATCCAAGCAGCCCAAGATTCTGATGATATCGGTAAACATCTTTATTTTTTTTAGAATCCAGCAACCCGTCTTTTATCAGTACATAAGCAGAATCCATTTTATTGATCTCTATGTAAGCATCTGCCAGATTCAGTTTGAGAGAATTTTTCTCATCCTCATTCATATAATCTGTATCATAAGCATAGTGTCTCAGTACTTTTGCTGTCTCTGCATGTTTTCCTATATAATTGTTCAGGTGGGCAATACTGATATGGGCCATAGCAATCTGCCTCTTATTTCCTTTTTCTTTTGCATATTTCAGTCCGAGGATATAATTATTGAATGCAGATTGAAGATTGTCATTCTTAGAGTATAAATTTCCTCTTAGCAAATAAATTCTCGCCGGATAGATATTTTCTTTGGAACTTTTTGTGATGTACTGTAAGCTGTCTAAGTATTTTAATGCGTTGGGTAAGTCTTCTGCAAAATGAAGCATTACATATCCTTCAGCAATCTGAGTGGTGTTTTTTTCAGATTTTGCCTTTTTAAGATAATAATCGGCAATACTTTTACTGTTTATTTCTCCCGCAGGACTGTTGTAGAATTCTTTTTCCAATTCCTCATAAGTCCGTTCTTCCAGAGAATTTTTTCTAATATTCAGGGTTTGTGCATGATAAAACACAACCCCTATAATCAAAAACAGTAGTAAAGATTTTATTTTCATCATTCATCCTAGCTATATTACAAAAATATTATTTTTCTTCAGTAGATCCACCACTCCTTTTGCTTTTTTTCCATGTATTCATCCATATTTTTATTAAAATTCGGGATAATAATTCAATAAAAAGTGAATACATTCTGAATATTATACTTTTTTCTAATATCATTTCCATTCTACTTTACCTTCCAGATAGTACACTCTTCCATTGCTCTCATAAAGAAGATCATATCCTTGAGAGGTCAGATAAAAATGACATACCTTCATTTCACCATTTCTGTCTTTAAACTGAAGAACTGCAGGACACATTTTAGCCTGATCCATTTTCTTTACAATAAGATTAAAATCCTTCTGAATATTTTTTTTACTGTACAGAGATAACATCCGATCATTAATAAAACGAATATATTTCAAAGATGAAAGAGGATAAGTAATCAATTGAAAAGGCTTTCCTGCAAGCTTTGCAGCATTCTCATTGAAAAAATTCGTGATCGAAATACTATCCTGTGTAATAGTTTTCACCACACTTGATTCATATCTCTGACCATCCGCAAATTCCATACTGTATATGGCTTCCATTTTAATAGCAAAACCTTTCCCGGATTTTCTCAAATCTGTAAGATCTGTAAATTCCTTTCCTTTTTTAACAACAATCAAAACATTTCCTTCTCCGAAATCACAGTCATAATATTTTTTATAATCAAAAGGCTCTTCTGTTTGGGTATTTACTGTGTCATTTGCTGTATTTTGTGAAAAAATACGTACTGAAAACAGGAATAAAAATACTATTAGTTGATAATTTTTCATGGCTTGATTATTTACTTAATTGTTTCAGGTATTGATAGTGTGAAGCCACGGCATTCACAATACTTTTCTCATGGTATGGAAAATTGTTTCTGGCAGCTGCTTTTTTGATTGCAGGAGTAATAATGGTATAAACTGTGTGTGGCAAACCTGGAAAAAGATGATGCGCCGCATGGGAATTGAACCCTCCGAAAATCCAGTTGGCAAAACTGCAGGTTGGATGATAATCCAGAGAGACGGCTAACTGATGCTCATAATAATCATATGGCAGATATCCATTTTCATCTGCCTGGGGGAAATCAGTTTCAAGACTCAGATGAGAAATAATCAGGGTCAGAACAAAAAACAGTGAAATGGTCACATGCATGATAATAAAAGAGATGAAAATTGTCATGACCGAAATATCTGTAAAAAGCACTGGCAACATCAGCATATAGCCGAAGTAAGCTAATTTTAGCAGGATAACTTCTGCTACAGATAGAATAGAATGTTTCTGATTTCTGAGATTAGCCAGGTCTTTCTTCCTTACATACATAAAATCTTTGATCATAATCCAATGCAAGGTGTAAAAACAATACAGCACAGTAGCATATACATGTTGGTAGGCATGGATTCTTCTTTTGGGATGATGTACAGACAAGCGCAAAAAAATATTATCATCGATATCAGCATCACAGCCATCCACATTAGGAAACACATGATGAGAAGCAATATGCCTCTTCCTCCACAGTCTTGCATTTACGCCCTGCAAATTAAAAGTGATATAGTAAATAATCCTGTTGAGTTGTTTATACTTTGAGAATGTATTGTGCACACAATCATGAGCACAATTAAAAGCCAGCAATATTCCGGTAAGTCCTAAAGCAATATAATTCAAAGTTACCAGCCAGTTCTTATCTGATATATAAGGATTGAAAAGATTAGCATAAAGAAGCAGAAAGGCCAGAGCATACAACAGGAATTTTATGATCATCAATCTTCCGGCCTTTTTCATCACTTCATCCGTCAGCAATAGATCCACCTCTTTACGCAATTCCGAGTAGAAAGAAGAGGTTGCTTTTTTAAATCTGATTTTGGGTTTCATAATCACTTTTTATTTACTTTCTGTTTCTTAAAATTCCAGTTGATCAAAGGCAGTTTCCTTCTTCCGTTCTCATTCCATCCTCCAATCTGTATTCCACGGAAATCCTTACATTGATTGTACAAACCGATCTGTATTCCCCGGCATTTCTGCCCGATATTCGCCAATGGCGCTACAGAAACCCCTTTCATCTCATGATGCAGATTAAAAAACGGAGAAACAGACATTCCGTTAGTCACTGCATACGTATTGACATTACTTGAAACATTAATCTCCAAACCATTGGTAACAGTGGGTTCCAGGTTAATAAGCGACAGCTGAAGTCCGTTAATGGTATTCATCTTTTCGCGGGGAACAATTACATAATCATCGTTAACTGGCGGTTGTAAATTGAAAAGCATTAATGGCGGAAGAAAAATTCCTACAAAATTGAATCCCATGGCTAAGCCATTTACTTTTTTAGGCTTAAAATATTCTTCCTCGTCAAAATATTTAAATAAAATTCCGTTGACATTTCTGGTAGTCTTTGAAGGTGAAGCTGCAATCAGTCTTGGTTTCAAAGAATCAACTTTCAGATTATCTGATGCATAAACCAGACTATTGACTAAAAGAACTGCTGTTAATAATATAATTCGTGTTTTCATAACTCGTTGTTTTAAAAATTACAGTTCAAAATTATCCGTAGAAACTCCAGTTCCGAATGTGAAAAAAAATTAAAAAAAACATCGTGTTTGCGAAAATCACAAAATACGGGTTGAAAGCCTGAAGAAGGAGGCTGGAAGTTACTCTCAGTGGTTCCACAAAAAACACTACATTTGTGAAAATCACAAAACTATGCACCAGGAAGCTCTGCTGAAAGAAATCCGAAGAAAAATAGGGGAGAAATCTTTAAATGACGAGATTGCCAACATTCTTAATATCAGCTATGATGCGGCTCACAGAAGGACTTCTTTGAAAGCCAAGTTCAGTTTTGAGGAAGCTCTGGAGCTTGCCAAATACTATCAGATCTCACTGGATCAGTTTCTGGGAACGGAAAATCAATTAGTCGTTAAGAGAACACAACCTGTAAGAACGACCGAAGATCTTTTAAACTATTTCGAGAACTCCTTGAAGATTTTGAATGTTTTTCAGAATATCAATAATTCCAAAGTATTTTATTCCGCAAAAGACATCCCTTTTTTCTATACCATTTCAGATTCTGTTCTGTCTCGTTTTAAGTTTTATGTCTGGATGAATTTGTTGAACCAGGATAAATTTTTAAGTCCGTTTGACGAGTTCACAATGAAATATCATTCTGTAAAAAATGAAATGCTGAAAGATCTTTACGACAAACAAAACGTAACGGAAATCTGGAATGATACCACCATTATGAGTGCATTGAGACAAATTTCGTTTTATTATGAAATGGGATTATTGAAAAAGAATGATGCAGATCTTATTCTGGAAGACCTGAAAAAGTTACTGGTAGGACTGGAAATTAAAACACTGGAAAAAAGTAATTTTCAGATCTATGTGAATGATTTAGTCATTTTAAACAACGCTATTCTATTCAAAAATGAAGAACAATGTTCCTTTTTTGTACCTTTCAGCATGTTCGGATATATGATGACCAATGATAAAATAACGTGTGAAGATTCGCTGAGCTATTTTGAGCATCAGATCAAGAACTCCAGATCACTTAATGAATCAGGAAACAGAGAAAGGAAAATGTTTTTTAATAAAATGTATGAACAGATTGACCGATTAAAACAAAATTTATCATGAATACACTTCGTAACGGCGAATATTTTGGAGACACCAATCAAAGGGTCAATTTAGAAGGATTGACCATCACCGATACGGAGTATACTCATTCTTATGTAGACTGGCATTATCATGAAAATGCTTATTTCACTTTTCTTCTTCAGGGGAATATGACGGAAGGAAACAGAAAGGAAGCCTACGACTGTTCTGCCGGAACATTATTGTACCATCATTGGGAAGATCCGCATTATAATATTAAACCGGATATTTTCACAAGAGGCTTTCATATTGAGCTTTCGCAAAGTTGGTTTGACCGGTTTGATATTCAGAAAAGTAAAGTGGAAGGCAGTTTTAACATAAAAGATCCGGCTTTAAAACTATTGGTTTATCAGATGTTCAAAGAAACCAAAGGTGATGATATTTCACTTGAACTGGCTTTTAATCAACTATTGCTACATCTTTTCAGCCAGTTGACCCATCAAAAAGAAAGCACAGAAAGAAAACCTTTATGGGTAGGTCAGATTAATGAAATTCTACATGAAAGCTTTACGGAAAGCCTTAATCTCAAAGAACTTTCCAAAACCCTGAACATCCATCCTATTCATCTCAGCAGAGATTTTCACAAATATTTCCACTGTAATCTGGGTGAATATCTCAGAAAATTAAAACTCAATAAGTCTCTTGAACTTCTCACTTCATCCCATTCTTTAACGGATATTGCATTAGGGTGCGGTTTTTCAGATCAAAGCCATTTTACACGCTGCTTCAAAGAAAATATAGGAATTACACCGCTGAAATACAGAAATCTTCTAAAAAATCATTGAAAGTTGTTTGAAATTAAAGAGGGGTTTGGATTTTGTCATAGACTACGGTCAATCTGCGATTTCTAAAAAGGTAGGAATCTTGTTATTCATCAATTGTTTGAGATTCTTCATTACATTTCATTCAGAATGACACGCGTTAAATAACACCATTCACGATTTGGATACATCATTCCCCGATTCGGCTACATTTACCTTTTCGTAAGTTTCCATCTTTGTACCATCATTTAAACAAAAAAATATTTAAAAATGGAAACGAAAAAAGTATGGTTCGTGACAGGAGCTTCAAAAGGATTAGGATTCGAGTTGGTAAAAAAATTACTATCCGAAGGGTTTCAGGTTGCAGCTACTAGCCGTACTGTTGAATCCCTGATCTCCACCATCGGAGAAACTTCAGAAAATTTTCTTCCGCTTAGCGCCAACATCACAGACAATAATGACATCAAATCTGCCATTGAAAAAACAGTTCATCACTTCGGACGCATTGATGTGGTGGTCAACAATGCAGGCTATGGACAAATCGGAACGCTGGAAGAACTGACAGATGAAGAGGCAAGAGAAAATTATGCAGTGAATGTTTTCGGAACCTTAAATGTGATCAGAAATGCCATGCCTTATCTGCGTGAACAAAGATCAGGAAACATCTTCAATATTTCTTCTGTTGGTGGATACTCTGCTAATTTTCCAGGCTGGGGAATCTATTGTTCTACGAAATTTGCCGTTGCAGGATTTACGGAAGCGCTGGCAGAGGAAGTAAAAGACTTCGGAGTTCATGCTACGGTTGTTTATCCCGGATATTTCCGTACCGATTTCTTAACCAAAGATTCTGTGAAAACGCCTTCAAATCCTATTCAGGCTTATGAAGCTGCAAGAAATTCGGAACAGGCGCACCTTAACGAAATCAATGGAAACCAGCCTAATGATCCTGAAAAAGCAGCCGATGTTCTGATCCAGATCAGTAAAGAGAAAAATCCTCCGGTCCATTTATTATTAGGGGTAGGAACCATAGAATTTCTCAATAACAAAATTGATATTTTAAAGAAAGACGCTGAGCAATGGGAAAGTCTTACTGTTTCTACTGCAATTTAATATGATAATCATATCCTTCGACTCCGCTCAGGATGACATTTCTAATACTGAATGTTTTAATTTATATGCATGGATTAAATATAAAATTTTAGAGAAGTCTGCATGAGCTGAGCCGAAGACTTTTTGAAATGTATTATACTTTCTATAAAAACAATTAACTTCGTTATATGAAACAACCCGTTCGTTTTAATTCTATATCAGATTTTCATACTTTCTGCAGTCTTCCGAATCCTGAGCATCCGCTGATCAGTTTGATCGATTACAGCAAGGTTCGTTATGTTGTAGAAAATGAAGAACTGAAGTGGATTCAGAATTTTTATTCTATTGGTTTGAAAAAAAATGTCACACCAAAGTTCAATTACGGGCACCAGCAATATGATTTTAATTCAGGAGTGCTTTGTTTTGTTTCACCGCAGCAATATTTAAGTCTTGAAATCAACCCGGACGTAGAAGTAGAGCCTACAGGATTTTTATTATTGATTCATCCCGATTTTCTGTGGAATACTTCATTAACCAAAAAAATAAAATCGTATGACTTCTTCAGCTACCAGGTAAAAGAAGCTCTTTTCCTCTCTGATAAAGAAGAGAAAATCCTGGTTGATATTTTTAAAAACATTGAACGTGAATATCAGACCAATACCGATAGATTCACACAGGAACTGATTATTGCCCAGATTGAATTATTACTGGTTTACTCTGACCGTTTTTATGAAAGGCAGTTTTTCACCAGAAAAAAATCAAGTCATGAATTGTTATACAAATTTGAAGACATTCTTTCTCAATATTTCGAAAGCGGAAGTCTCCTTGAAAACGGGATTCCATCAGTGAAGTGTATTGCTGAACAGATGAATATTTCTCCCAATTATCTGGGAACACTTTTACGTCTTCACACCCAACAAAATACACAACAGCATATTCAGAATAAATTAATTGAATCTGCCAAAGAACGATTAAGCACTACAAGTTTATCCGTAAGTGAAATTGCTTATGAGCTGGGATTTGAGCATCCGCAGTCTTTCAGCAAACTTTTTAAGCAAAAAACAAATCAGTCACCAGGAGAATTCAGAAAGCTTTTCAATTAGCACTGCTTTGAAATGATCATTATAAAATAGCAATGTTAATTTCATTCTATTTTGTGATAAGGAAGTTCATTATTTTTGTTTAAATACTTCTTTAAGATGAAACCAATCCTATTATTGATCTTTATTTTCACATTTTATTTCTATCAGGGACAAAGTAAAAAAGATATAATCAATGTTGAAAAAACAGAGAATCCAATTCAGAAAAAATATTCCGGAAAAATTGTTTTTCTAAGCCAAAACATAGCAACGGAAAATCTGAGAGATTCGGATATTCTTAATTCTGCAATATTTCAGGAAAATGGTGATCTTGGTATTCATGCCTTCTTTGATAACTCTCTGGTTAATTATCTGCATCAGCTTGAACCCCTTCTTTCTGTGGATGAACTGCTGAAAAAAGGAAATTATCAGTTCTCATTTTATGTAGACGGAAAACTTATTTATCAGGAAAATCTCAATACAGGAGCGGGAACTTCCGACCATAAAAAATTCAAAACCAGCTTACGAATTCCTCTTCTCAGCAGCAAAAATGAAGATTCCTGGGGAAGGTATTTATGGATGCATTTTTATATGGCTCATAACGGAATTGATGCGCTGACAGCAGGAAATCATATTTTAAAAATTGAAATCAGACCTTATATCAATACTTCTACGATCCAAACGGGATCAGTCATTGCAGAAGGACAAATCAATCTTACGGTTCCTGCTCAAAACACTACAGAGCAGCAGATCGCCATTCAACCTATTCAGTCCAATAGTGGTTGGAATATTTCACAGGAAAGAATCAATACGGAAAGCATCAGAACTCTGAATAAGAAAATTGCAGAGAACAGGTTCAAAAATATCACCGGAATTGTCATTATAAAAGAAGGAAAGCTTCTTCTAGAAGAATATTTCAACGGATCCGGAAGAGACTCTTTGCAGGACACACGATCGGTAGGAAAATCTTTTTCTTCAGCTTTAATGGGGATTGCTATTAAAGAAGGATATTTAAAAAGTGAAAACCAGAAACTGAGTGAATTTTATGACCTGAAGCTCTTTAAAAACTATTCTCCTCAAAAAGATAATGTCACTATCAAAAGTTTACTGACAATGAGTTCAGGGTTTGACGGAAACGATGAGAACTACGAATCTCCCGGAAATGAAGAAAATATGTACCCTACTGAAAATTGGGTAAAGTTTACTCTGGATCTTCCTATGACGGAAAATCCCATTGGTAAAAATTGGAGTTATTTCACAGCAGGAGTAGTAGTATCCGGAGATATTCTGGATAAAACTATTCCACAGGGGTTAAAAAATTATGCCCATCAAAAGTTGTTTCAACCTCTTGGAATTACAAACTACAAATGGCAGTTTACACCCCAGCAAAAGCCTTCATTGGCAGGAGGACTTCGCATGAAAGCACTTGATTTTGCAAAATTCGGGCAATTATATCAAAATAATGGCGTATGGAGTGGAAAAACCCTATTGAGTAAAGAATGGATTCAGAAATCTTTCACCAATTACTTCACAGACAATCCTGATTTTGAAGGATATGGATATTTATTCTGGAAAAAAGTTTATACTGTGGGAAACAAAAGTTATGAAGCTTTCCAATCCAGTGGAAATGGTGGAAATAAAATTATTATTTTCACTCAGATACCAGTTGTCATAGTAATTACAGCGCAAGCCTACAACAAGCCCTACGCACACCAGCAATCTGAAAAAATAGTACAGGATTATCTTTTACCCGCCTTAAAAATGAGTAATGAATAATCAGTAATGAGTAATACTATTCGTCTTTTTTGGAAGGAACCAGAAATACATCAATAAGACCTTCAGGAAGTTCCATTTTGATGGTTCTTTCTTCCCTGTCAACTGCAAGAATCCAGTCTTTGATCATAGGAATTACCACTTCTTTTCCATCCAGATTGGTAATGAAATACACCTGTGCTGTCTGATCGTTTACTGATCTGATCACTCCACAGTTGTTGTCATTCTGGTCAAAAATTTCAAATCCGATGATTTCGTGGTAGTAAAATTGTTTTCCTGAAAGTTTAGGCAGTGAAGCAAGTGGAAGGTAAACACTTTTACCCAATACCTGATCTACCATCGCTTCAGAAGAGTTTTTGAATGCAAGATTCAGAGCATCCAGTTTGCTCCATGATGATTTTTCAATAAAAAATGGAACCAATAATCCGTTGATTTCAACGAATATTGATTCCAATTTATTGTAAAGCTCGGGTTGATCGGTATCCAATTTAAGGATCACATTACCCGCAAGTCCATGTCTGCGTGTGATTTTTCCTAAAAAATAGCAATCTTCTTTACGCATAACAGGTTTTGTTCTTAAGCTTCAGTGTTTTCTTCAGTTTCAGCAGCAGGAGCTTCTCCTTCTGTAGCTTCAGCAGCAACTTCAACTTCTTCAGCAGGTGCATTAGCAGCTTCTTCAGCAGCTTTAGCATCAGCTTCAGCTTGTGCAGCAGCAGCAACTCTAGCTTCGTTTACTTTTACTTCAGCTTCTAAAGCAGCTTTCTTAGCATCAGCTTTAGCAGTAGCTAAACCTTCTACTTTACCTTGTACTTTAGCATCTTTAGCTTCTACCCAAGCATTGAATCTTTTTTCAGCTTCAGCTTCGTCAAAAGCACCTTTAGCTACACCACCTTGTAAGTGTTTTTTGTAAAGAGCACCTTTGTAAGATAGAATAGCTCTAGCAGTATCAGTAGGCTGAGCACCGTTGTTTAACCACTTTACAGCAGAATCAACGTTCAATTCGATAGTTGCCGGGTTAGTAATTGGGTTGTAAGTACCTAGTTTTTCGATGAATCTACCATCTCTTCTAGCTCTAGAATCTGCAACCACGATGTGGAAAAAAGGTTTTCCTTTTTTACCGTGTCTTTGTAATCTGATTTTTACTGACATAATGTTTGAATTTTACGGGAACTCGTCCCAGTTAAATATTTAAGAGTGCAAAGATAGTAAAAAAGTTTGAAGTAAAAAGCTCTGAGTAAAAAGTTTTATAAAATTCATTATTTTTTAACTAATCAGTGCAAAAGAGAATACTGTTGAAATAATCACAGAAATTAAAACTGCCATAAAAACAACAAAATTATCTCTTGTTTTTCCTGTAATCCCATAGATCACCAAATAGTTGATGATATACGCAGGCACCAGTAGAAAAAATGAAAACTGCCCGGTAGATGTAAGCACAGCCTTAAAAAAAAGACTCCCGGTTACAGAAGCTATGATAAGCCCTAAAAGACTTTTAAAAATGATTTTCTCATCTATCTTATCATTTTCTTTGACTTTTGAAAACTGATCAAATTTATTCAGAATAAAAATCTTTAAATCGCTGCTGCTAATCATTTCTGAAGAAATATTTTCAAGGATAACATCTATATTTTCTCCCTTTTGTACCCTTTTGTGTACTTCAAATGAGATTCTCCCTTTTTCTTTGACTAAAACTTTCCTGTATTCTGCTGCTTTTACAAATTCATCATAATTGAATTGCTGACTGATGGCTTCCCGCAGTTCATCATTGACTTTACCAGTATGATCAGTCATATGAAGATAGGCAGCATGAAGATCTTCTTCATTATAATTTCTGTAAATATTCTTCATCTACACCGTTCCCATATAGAAAAGTCCAAGGCACTTCTGGTTTTCCTCAATGGTCAGAGAGTCTTTCAGCTCGTCCACGATTTTAGGAGAACTCCAGTAACACCCGATATTATTTGCTGTACAGCTAAGATACATATTCTGAACCGCCATTGAAGTCGCTGCTATTTCTTCCCATTCAGGAACCATACCGCTGAAGTTGACAACAATAGAAACCACAACATTGGCTTTATTGATTTTAAAACCGATATCATTGTATTTTTTTTCTAAAAAAAGTTGTTCTGGAGTAACAGTCTTATAGATAGCCTGCATTTCTGCTGCCAGCTGTGCTTTTTCTTCTCCTTTGAATATTTTGAAACGCCAAGGCTTAGTACGTTTGTGATTGGGAGCAAACGTGGCAGAATTTACAATCTCTTCCAAAACTTCCTGAGATATTTCTGTGTCTGTATAATCTTTCGGGAAAATACTTCTTCTCTCCTCTATAATTTCTTTTAAAATGGTTGCTTTACTCATACCTGCAAATTTACAACATGAAATTCAATCTTCATTTTAAAATGTTAAGGATGTATAGCCAGTTTACGATTTTTATACGCCTGATAATTGCTTATGATAAATGTTGCGGCAATGATTAAAGCAATCAGAATACTCAGCCATTTTTCATAGACTTCCCCTTTTGCCGGGTTCAGCATAAATAACACAATAAAACTTATGGAATATACTACCCCGGCAATGATCCATCTGTTATCGGGATCAGGATATTCCTTCACGGTACTTGCTTTATTATAATTAAAAACAGGAAGCAGTTTATGTTGATCCCAAATGACCAATATCAGTACGGCAATCATCATTAAGGAGGTGATTATCCAGGTCCCCGAAAAGGAAAGGCTGAGAGTAATAACCCAGATATTACTCAAGATAGCCAGAAACATCAATGCACCCAATGTTGCAAAGCGCTGTGTCATCAGTAAAATTCCGGCTGCCACCTGTGCCAGTCCTAAAAAATTCCAATAAAATCCGGATTGATATAAAGCTTCAAAAAAGTATCCGATTGGGTTATCAGCTGAAATTCTGGTAAACCTTTCTCCCATAAGCTTTATTAAACCTGATGGAAAAAAAGCAGAGCCTACGAGATAACGAAGGTGAATAATGATCCACTGATTAATTCTGCCTGTTCTTAATTGTTCAAATTTCATAGTATAGTATTTTGCATAGCAAGGTACTAAATAAAAATAAAACTTCAAATATAAATCTGAAGTTAATCTTATTAAGATGAATAACTATATGATACTGCAGAATCCTATTTACAATACCTCTACAATCTTCTGATGGATTTTATTCAGGGTAAACTCGTCTCCGGGTCTCATTCCCATCATTTTTCTGGCCATGGGGCTTTCCGGAGAAATAGCGTAGAATCTGTCGCCCTCAAAAAAGAACTCTCCCAGCGATACAGAAATATAGAACCTGGCTTTATTGGTAATCACTAGTGAACCGAGCTGTACCCTTTCTGTAGCTGTATTCAGAACCTTTGCCATATTCCTCTTAAGATCATTCAATGCGCCGAGTTGCCGCTGCATCTGATAAATTTCCTCCTGCATTTCTTCTCTCATGCTGTCATATTTCGGAGTTTTTTTGATGTCACGGCTGGCTTCCATGGTAAATTCGATAAAGTTTTTAAGCTTCTCAATTTTCTCTGCGATGGTGGTCTTCACAAAATCTCTGATATCACTTTTTTCAAATACAATCTTCTCCATACAATCTATTCTTTATATAAAGATAATATTTTTAGAATAATATTTCTTTGACTTTATACAAAAACGATAACAAAATAAAGAGAAATATGATTTATTCAAATAATAGGTTCTCATAAAAAAGCCCTGCAAAATTTACAAGGCTTTCTTATTATTTCTCGGCTAATTTCTTAAGATTATCCAGACCCTGGCCAAACATTTTATCCATGTTATTATCCATCATAGGCTTCATAATCTTCATCATACTATTTAGTTCATTATCTATCATCCAGGTTACTCTGGTTCCATTCCCTTCACGAGTCAGCACAATATTAGCTTTTGCATCTCCTTCAAAAGGTTCTATAAAGTGAAGTTTTGTCGCCATTTTCTGATTAGGGATCAGTTCGGTAATAGATTGTTCACCTTCCCCTACATTTTTATCACCCTTCCAGTGATAAGAATCTCCTAATTTATCTCCTTCTCCTGAATAGGTAATCACAATATTTTTATCGGCTTTGGAGAAAGGATCCCATTGGTTATATCCTTTTAAGTTCCCCGTATAAGTCCATACTTTTTCCTGGGGTGCGTTGATGACAACAGATTTTTCATAGTGATAGTCTTTACTGAAAGCCAGCACAGCAATGACAGCATAGATAAGAATCAGTACGATGATGATACCGATAATTTTTAAGAGTGTTTTCATAGTCTATATATTTAAGGTTATTTATTTTAATGATGACTTTTAAATCTGTTTTCAAAATTAAATATTCCCATATCACTCCTTCTTTCCATATGACAAGATTAATTAAAGATAAGGTATTTTTGTCATAACTTGCCAGTAAGGCATTATTTTTGAGCATTTCAGCTGTGATTCCCGATGAATCATTACATTTACCTTATATAAAAAGATCAAAAAATGAATATTTTAACCGAAAAATTTAACACACCATATCATTCAGCACCGTTTAACCTTATTAAAAATGAAGATTATCTTCCTGCATTTAAAGAGTTAATTCAAAAATCTGAAGCAGAAATTGAGGCTATTGTCAACAATCCTGAAACCCCTACTTTCGAAAATGTCATTGAAGCATTGGCATATTCCGGAGAGCAGCTGGATGTGGTTTCCAATATTTTTTTCAACTTAAATTCTGCAGAAACCAGCGACGAAATCCAACAGATTGCACAGGAGGTTTCACCAATTTTAACGGAATATTCTTCAAAAATTTCTCAAAACGAAGCCCTTTTCAACAAAATCAAAAAAGTATATGATGAAAAGGAAAAATATAATCTGAATGAAGAGCAGGAAATGCTTTTGAATGAAACCTACAAAGGTTTTGTAAGAAGCGGAGCCTTATTGAATGAGGAAGACAAAGAAAAACTAAAGAAAATCAGCATGGATCTTTCTGTAAAATCTTTACAGTTTGGACAGAATGTACTGGCTTCTACGAATGCTTATTTTAAACATATCATTAATAAAGAAGATCTTGCAGGAATTCCTGAGGCGATCATTGATCAATATGCGGAAGAAGCGAAAGAAAGGAATCTTGAAGGCTGGGTAGTCACTTTACAGTATCCAAGCTATATTCCATTCATGACCTATGCTGAAAACCGTGAACTGAGAAAAGAACTGGCTTTAGCCAATGGTAAAAAGTCTTTCGATGGTGGAGAATTTGACAATCAGAATTTGATTAAAGAACTTCTGAATTTAAAACAACAAAAAGCTGAACTTTTAGGATATAAAAACTACGCTGATTTCGTTCTTGAAGAAAGAATGGCCAAGTCTCCGGTGAAAGTTTTCGATTTTTTAAATGAACTTCTTACCAAGGCAAAACCTTATGCTGATAAGGAAATTGGAGAATTAAAATCTTTAGCAAAAGCTGACGGAATTGAGGAAATGCAAGGTTACGACCATGCATTCTATGCTGAAAAACTTCGTAAGGCGAAATTCGATCTTAATGATGAAGAACTAAAACCCTATTTTCCATTAAACCAGGTACAGGATGCTGTATTCGGACTGGCTGGAGAACTTTTCGGACTGACTTTTGAGGAAAGAAATGATATTCCAAAATACCACGACGATGTAAAAGTATATGAAGTAAAAGAAATTATAGCAGTTTCCAGTACTGGAAAGACAGAATCTGATTATAAAGCATTATTATACGTTGATTATTTTCCAAGAAAGGGAAAAAGAGCCGGTGCATGGATGACCAGCTACAAAAATCAGTACAAACAAAACGGTGAAAATTCCCGTCCGCATATTTCAATTGTCTGCAACTTCAGCAAACCTACAAAAGATACACCTAGTTTACTGACTTTCCAGGAAGTGACTACTTTATTCCACGAGTTTGGGCATGCACTTCACGGGATGATGGCAGATACTCAATATCCTACTCTTTCCGGAACTTCTGTGAAATGGGACTTTGTAGAACTTCCCTCACAGTTTCTGGAAAACTTCTGCTATGAACCGGAATTCTTAAAAACGTTTGCAAAACATTATAAGACCGGAGAAGTACTTCCTGACGAAAAAATTGAAAAAATTGAGCAGTCTAAAAACTTCATGGAAGGATATCAGACTTTAAGACAGCTAGGTTTTGGACTTCTGGATATGAATTATCATACTAAAGTGGCAGAACTGGAACATGAAAGTGTAAAAGAGTTTGAAGATAAATATACCAAAGCAACCACTCTTTATCCTTCCAACGCTGAAACGGCAATGAGTCCAAGTTTCTCCCACATTTTCCAGGGAGGATATTCCGCAGGATATTATTCTTACAAATGGGCGGAAGTTCTTGATGCCGATGCATTCCAGTATTTCAAAGAAAACGGAATCTTCAATCCTGAGATTGCAGCCAAGTATAAAGTACTGCTTTCTTCAGGTGGAACAAAGGATCCGATGGAGCTTTACAAAAGCTTCAGAGGCAGCGAACCAAAAGTGGAAAGCTTATTGAAAAGAGCGTTTGGATAGAATACAGACTGAGATGACGACAGAAAAAATTAATATGCTGGAAGCTATTTTTAATCAATCTTTAAAAACAGCTCTTGGCAATACTACTCCCGAAAAGATTGATGAAATTCTTGACAACCGAGATTCTGCAGAGTTTTCTGCTGAATGGATGAAAGCGTATCAGGTGATTGAAGAAAAAGCTTTTGATGAAGAAACAGAAGACCAGATAAGTGATATCCGAAAGGAGATTTTTGTTTCCACTTTCAGAAGTACCGGTTCTTCAGATCTTCCGGCTTATATTTCGGATGATTTTGGTTTGATTTGCTCTTACTACATTCATCAGGTTGAAAATAGCTGGGTCACCAATTTGCTTTTCACCTATCTTCATCATCAGATTCCACAAGGTGAACTGATGAAAACAGAGAAAACAATGAAAGAATTGATCCCATAGATCAGAATTTACAATATAAAGAACAGCGATTGCTGTTCTTTTTGTTTTAAATTAGTCGCTCGATAATTTCAAAATCAATTCCTGATCTATGACCATTCAAGAACAAATCCAGGGCTACATCAACAGTCAGCCGGAACTGAAACGCAATGATATGCAGGAACTCCACAATATTATTGTGGAGCTCATCCCGGAATGCCAGCTGTGGTTTCTGGATGGTAAAAACAGTGAAAATAAAACCGTTTCCAATCCCAATATCGGATATGGATCATATACCATGCAGTATGCAGATGGAAAAACCAGAGATTTTTATCAGATTGGAATGAGTGCCAATACCACAGGAATTTCCATCTACATTATGAATATCGGTGATAAGGCCTATTTAGCCAAAACATATGGAGATAAAATAGGGAAAGCCAGTGTAACAGGATATTGTATTAAATTCAAAACGTTGAAAGATATCAACATTGAAATCCTGAAAGCTACCATACTGAATGGACTTAAAGAGTAAAAAGCTAAATTTGCACCTTATAGTAAACATCCATTCTGTAATTCTAAATAATGAGCACGATAACAACAAGATTAGAAAACGTAAAAAAACTTCAGGCTAAGAGATGGGAAAATGAAGACCATTGGGATACTTTAAATGATCTGTTGGTTAAAGAATTAGATGAAATTTTATTGATTGAGCCTGAAAACACTTCGGCTTTAATCAATATCGGGGCTATTTACTCGGATATGGGAGAAAATGAAAAGGCATTGGAGTATTTAAAAACGGCATTAGATTTGGGTTCAAAAGACAAAAATCTTTTTGTAAATCTCGCTATTGTGCTTGTTTATATGGAGAAACATCAGGAAGAGTATTTGGAATATCTAGAAGAAGCAGAGGATAAAACGGAAGATCCTCTCACTTTTAAAGCGTATTTTGATCCTCAGTCCCGGTAAAATCAAATTAATTAAAAACTTAAAATCATGTTATTAGCCATCTTACTTCCCTTCTTATCTTTCATGGTCCGTGGAAAAGTTTTCACCGGAATTATCTGCCTTATCTTACAGATCACTCTGATCGGATGGCTTCCTGCGGCAATCTGGGCTGTACTTTCTTTAAATAATGAAAGAGCAGACAAAAGAAATGACCGATTGATCAAAGCCATGCGGGAAAATAAAAGATAAAACTTACCCAAGCCTACCACAAACACTTGATTTAAAATCAATTAATAAACATTATCTATTGTTTTTCAGTTTCTGATTTATAAATTTCATCAAAAAAAATTGCGAAACCGAAAAGTTGCACATATATTTGCAACCATATAGTTTCATTTAAAAATTATCACCTATGAGAAGAGATATTTTTCAGGCTATAGCAGATCCTACACGAAGAGCTATTATTGCACTGATCGCAGTACAGGCGATGACGCCCAATGCCATAGCAGAGCATTTTGATACGACCAGACAGGCCGTTTCAAAACATCTGAAAATTCTGACAGAGTGTGAATTGGTAACTCAAAATCATCAGGGAAGAGAAATTTATTACTTTCTAGAAATTGATAAAATGAAAGAAATAGACCATTGGCTGGAACAGTTCAGAAAGATATGGGAAAGCCGTTTCGAACAGCTTGACACGTTACTGGCAACTTTGAAAAGCCAGCAGAAATAAAGTTTAATACGACAACCAAACTATAAAAATATTAATATGAAACATCTTCTTCAGTTCGATTTCCTTGCAGATAAGGAAAAGAACACCTTAACCATCAGACGTGAGTTTATGGCGAACAGACAATTGGTATGGGATTGCTACACGAAAAGTGACCTTCTTGATCGTTGGTTCGCTCCCAAACCATTTACTACCAAAACAAAATCTATGGAATTCCGTGAAGGTGGACACTGGCATTATGCAATGGTAGAACCTGACGGAAAAGAATACTGGAGCTGGGTTGGCTATCACAAGATCAATCCAATTGATTCTTATACTTCAAGTGATGCGTTTTGCAATGAAAAGGGAGAAATCAATACAGATCTTCCTCAGGCAGAATGGGTAGTATCTTTCACGGATAAAAATGAGAATACCCTTGTAGAAACTATTGTGACCTATCAATCCTTAGCAGATCTGGAAACCATTATCGAAATGGGAATGGAACAGGGAATGATGGCTACTCTTGAAAAGCTTGACGAATTATTATTAACATTAAACCCATAAAAATGAGCCACAAAATCACAGTTTCTGCCATCATCAGTGCAGATGCAGAAAAAGTATGGAATTATTACACCCATCCTGAACACATCACTCAATGGAACTTTGCTGATCCTTCATGGCAATGCCCATCTGCTTCCAATGATATGAAAGTAGGTGGAAAATATGCAGCAAGAATGGAAGCCAAAGACGGAAGTTTCGGTTTCGACTTTGAAGCCGTTTACAATGAAATAAAAGATGGTGAAAACTTTACCTATACCATGCCGGACGGAAGACAGGTACATGTTGACTTTAAAGAAAACAATGGCCAAACCCATGTACATGTAGCTTTTGATCCTGAAAGCCAGAATCCTGAAGAAATGCAGAAAGGAGGCTGGCAGGCAATTCTTGATAATTTCAAAAAGTATGCGGAAGCCAATTAAAAATATTTCAATCAAAAATTGATAAAAAGCTGGATGTTTTACATTCAGCTTTTATTTTTCTGGGATCAGAAATCTCTGAACTCTGATATTGTTGTAAATTTACATTTCAAACTCTGAAGGATTGATAGTAAAAAACTACAAACTTCTTTAATCCTTGTGATAAGTCAAGGGTTAGAACCTTGACAAGGATAGAGGATCATTCAGAAAAAATCAAAATGATTTTAATTAAAGAACCACATTTTTTGGGAAGCTATGAAAGAAAATAAATACGACCATCCATCATTTTTTGACCAGTATGAAAAAATGCTCCGTTCTCAGATTGGATTGGAAGGAGCCGGAGAATGGCATACTCTGAAAAATATGCTGCCGGATTTTCATGGAAAAAACATTCTGGATTTAGGATGTGGTTTCGGATGGCATTGTCGTTTCGCTATAGAAAACGGAGCAAAAACGGTTACCGGAATTGATCTTTCAGAAAGAATGCTGGCAAAAGCTTTGGAAATCAATAGTCTGCCTGGAATTCAATATGAAAGAATAGCTCTGGAAGAAGTGGATTATCCTGCTGAAAAATTTGATATCATACTCAGTTCTCTCACCTTACATTATGTAGAATCCTTCGATAGTATTGTTCAAAATATTTATAAATGGCTCACACCCGGCGGATCTTTTGTATTTTCAGTAGAACATCCTGTATTCACTGCAGAAGGTGGTCAGGACTGGATATATGATAAAAATGGTGAAAAAATCTGCTGGCCGGTAGACCGTTATTTTATAGAAGGAAAAAGGAATACAACTTTTCTGGGTGAAAATGTCATTAAATACCACCGCACTTTAACTTCTTATTTAAATACATTATTAAAACACGGCTTCACCCTCAAAGAAGTTATCGAGCCGGAGCCAGGTCAGGAAATGTTGAAAGAAATTCCGGAGATGAAAGAAGAACTCCGCAGACCTATGATGTTTCTCATCTCCGTATTGAAATAATTTTCAGAAAATCAACTTTATTGTTTTTAAAAATACAATATACTTTGCTATATTGTATAACATAGTAATTAAAATAATATATATCTTTGTATAACAAAATACAGAGATATGATTATTAAAAAACTCATAACCCCACTTATTCTACTTCCATTTTTAAGCAATACAACCGATGCTCAGACACTATCAAAAAGATATGAAAAGAAGATTGACAGCATTATCCAGACTGAATTCGGGAATAAAAATGAGCCTGGTGGCGTTTTCCTCATTAGTCAGAACGGAAAAAACCTGTATAGGAAAGCATTTGGGAAAGCCAATCTTGAACTTAACGTCAATATGACCCCTGAGAATGTTTTCCAAATTGGTTCAATGACCAAACAGTTTACAGCCGTAGCTATTCTGCTGCTTGAGCAACAGAGAAAACTGAATGTCAACGATCCCATTTCCCAATACATCAAAGATTATCTTAACGGAGATAAGATCACTATTCATCAACTTCTGACGCATACTTCAGGAATTAAAGATTTTACCAAAATGAAGTCTATTTCTTCCATTGCCCAAAAAGAAATGAAACCTGAAGAAATGGTGAATTTTTTCAAAAATGAACCTGTCGATTTCGCACCTGGAGAAAAATTTGATTACAACAATTCCGGCTATGTGGTTTTGGGATATATCATTGAGCTTGTCTCCGGAACTTCTTATGAAGATTTTATTAAGAAAAATATCTTCGATAAAGCAGGAATGAACCACTCTTATTATGCTTCTGACAGAAAAGTTATTCCTCAAAGAGCTTACGGATATCACAAAAAAGAGCAGGGATTTGTAAATAAGACAGTCATCAGTTTCAGCGTTCCATTCTCTTCCGGATCACTAATGTCTACAGCAGATGATATGCTGAAATGGCAGCAGGCCCTAAACCAAAATTTAATATTGGATTTAAAAGAAACTCAAAAGGCTTTTCAGAAATATAAACTGAATAATGGTGAAGAATTTACTTATGGCTACGGCTGGCATTTGAAAGACATCAATGGAATTCCTGACCGCGAACACGGAGGAAGTATCTTCGGATTTAAAAGTATGGGAGTTTACATTCCTGCTGAAGATGTTTATGTGATTGGGCTCAGCAACTGCGACTGCCACTCTCCTACCGAAGTGACCAAAAATATGGCAAAAGCAGCTTTACATGAAATGAAAACCTCATCAAAACAACCTTAAAAACAAGATCTGTTTTATTGGCTGCTCCTCATCTCAGGAAGAACATGATCCGGAACTTTATATATACAGATCATTACAAAGATCAGACAGAAAATATTAATCCGCAAAGCAACAGAGAAGGCATTGTAATAATATTTTACATCAGGCTTTTCTCCAAGAAAATAGTAGAAGAGACTTCCTACAGCAACAATTCCCACAATAGCTGCAATCTGCTGAATGGTATTATAAACACCAGACGCATTCCCGATCAGCTTTTCAGATATTCCCGACATCGCTATGTTTGCCAGGGAAGGAATGATAGATCCTATTCCCAAGCCATGTAAAAACAACAGCAGACAAAAAACCGGAAAACTGATCTGTGTCCTGAACAAAAACAATTGGAGCACAAGGATAATAATAATAAAGCCAAGTCCTGCCATCAGGGCTTTTTTTCCATATCTTAAAATCAGTTTTACTGAAAAAACGGAAGCCAGAATAAAACCCAATCCCTGAAAAACAATAATTTCACCTGCTTTTAATGGACTGATCTTTAGACCATCCTGAAAAAACAAGGATAGAATATAGAAATAGGAGTCCAGCATGATAAAAAAGAAGGAAACCGCTATAATTCCGAGATTGAAATTTTTATAACGGAACAACTCAAAATCAATCAGATAAGCTTGTGCATTCTGGATTCTTTTCTTTTGATTTTTAATAAATGTGAATAAAATTCCGACAGAAATAATCATTAATGAAATATTTTTAAAATCAAACCCTTCGTGTTCAGAGAGGGTTAAAGCATAAGTAGCAAAGAACAATCCTGCAGAAAGAATTAAAACTCCGCTCCAATCAAAAGACTGTTCCACATCCATTCTTGATTCGTCTAATAATCTTAAGCTAAAGAAAATAGCTGGTAAACATATGGGAATATTCATCAGAAAAATGAGTCTCCAGGGTTCTTCTATGATCATCAGAGACGAAAAATAGCCTCCGAGAAACTGACCCAGGACAGTTCCTATTCCGATGGTAATTCCATACCAACCCATCGCTTGGGTACGTTCCTTATGATCAGGAAACAGAATTTGTATCATCGAAAGTACCTGAGGAGCCATTATAGCTGCACTTATTCCCTGTACAAATCTTGCGATGACCAACTGGTAAGCTCCTGCAGAAAACCCACATGCAACAGAGCTTATCATAAAAGCTGATAACCCAATCACGTACATCTTTTTTCTTCCATACAAATCACCCAATCGTCCACCTGTAATGAGTAAAGAGGCAAAACCAATAAGATGGGCAGCAATCATGAACTGCATTTCCCCGTTAGAGGCATAAAGATCACGCTGTATAGAAGGCATGGACACATTAATGATAAAAATATCCATAATCGTCAACAACTGACCAAACAATATCACCAATAATTTCAAATACTTACTCTTCATTTTTATATAGATATATCTATTTTTAAATAATCAAAAAAAATCAAGATAATAAACCCTGTGTCATTTTTTTTACCTTAGCAAAAGAATCATTTTGTCTGTTGATGGTAGAGGTGACAACCGCTCCTTCTATTAAAAGGAAAATACTTTCGGCTATTAAATCAGGATCAGCTATTTGACCTTTTGCTGCACATTCATTGACAAGGGTTTTGATCAAATCTTTTTGCTTTTCTTTATGCTGTTTGGCAAAAGCTGAAACGGAAGGATTGCCTTCTCCTATTTCAGAAACAATTTTAATGAAATGACATCCTGCAAATTTTGAAGTCTGCTGTAGCTTTTTTCTGTAATCAATAAGTGCAAGAATCTTTTCTTTCGGGTCTGAAATTTTGGATGTGCTGTTTTCAAATCCTTCGAACCAATCCAATTCTTCTTTGATAAGATAAGCCTGAAGAAGATCATTTTTAGATGAAAAATGATTGTACAAAGAGCCAATCGCAATATCAGCCTCAGCAATAATCTGATTGATTCCCGTAGAATTATACCCCTGTTTATAAAATAAATCTGAAGCAACCCTGATAATTCTTTCGCGTACTTTTTCCTTTTTCATAATGAAAATTTTTACAAATGTAGACAAAAAAATAGAGAAGTCTATCTATTTTTAAAATTAAGATAAAAAACTTTATTTTAGATCCAGTAAATCATCCGCTCTGTTTAAAATATGAAATCATGAAACTGCTGTCCTTTTTTTGACCTTTTTATTGCTAATAGGCGTATCTTGCAGTCAGCCAAACAAAACCAATCCTGCAAAAAATATGAAACCTACCAATCCTGTTGTCTACTTTGAAATTCCTGTGAATGATCTTAAACGTGCTGAAAAGTTTTATTCTGAAGTTTTCAACTTTAGTTTTGAAAAAGAAATTATAGACAGCTATGAAATGGCTTTCTTTCCTTTTGAAGAAAAAAACGGTGGTATTACGGGAGCTTTAGCCAAAGGAGATGTCTACAAACCTTCTAAAAACGGAGTCATTATCTATTTTAAAACAGAAAATATTGACAGAACATTGGAACAAGCCGTTCACCATGGTGGTTCGGTTCTTTATCCTAAAAGAATTGACGAAAAATATGGGTTTGCTGTAGCAGAGTTTGAAGACCCGGAAGGAAACAGAATCGCACTGCATGAAACCGTAAAATAGCCATCCCATTTATTGCATATTATTTTTTTAACAGAATTACTGCATATTTTGTATATTTAAACAACCATTTGAAATCCAACTGGGTAAAGAACTATGGCGGAAGAACTTTATTTCATCAAGACCAATCCAACTATTGCCAAAATTAATTTGTACAATAAGTTGAGCCGTGAAGAAGAAAATATTCTGAAATTTCTTCAGCCTGAAGCGAAAAACACCCTTGAAACCATTAAAGAAAAAATCAAGGATTCTGTAGAAGAACTTACACAGGAAGAACTTCTGCTTATTTTTCAATGGTTTCATAAAGTCTATTCTTCAGATCATGAGGAGACCAAAACACAGCTTTTCATCAATGGTATAGATCTTTTTTATGAAATTCCAACAAATGTTCATGCTGAGAATTTTCTTCAGATTCTTTCGGACTATGAAAAACTGCTGAAACAGGACATGAATTATATTGTGGATTCTAAAAATTTCAATCAGTTTCTGATCTACGGAATTTTTCTGACAGAAATGATCAACAGAAAACAGCATCCTGATAATATCCTTTGTGAATATCTGAAACCGGATAACCAGTCTTTATACCTTCTGGCAGAAGACCAATGCGGGGTGAAAGATTTTGATCCCAACATCATTCCGGATCTTCAGCACTATTTTAATGATCTCTATGATCTGACCAAGTTTTATAAAGGTTCTATTATTAAACTGGAAAATCAATAAAAAAAAGAGGCTTTTCACGCCTCTATCAACATTTCAGGGTTTTTCATAAGGTAATCTAATGCTTCCCTCACAGCCTGTTCAGGGCTTTTGGGATTGAATCCCAGTTCATTTCTGGCTTTGGAAATATCAAAATCCTGCTGTAATCCTGAAAACATTGCAATATCTTTTCGGGTAAGTACCGGTGGCTTTCTGCTCAGCTTTGCGGTCAATTCCATGATACCAGCAATCGTAAACAGGATCCCTTTGGGAACGGCACGTGGAATACTCAGTTTCAGCTCCGGATAAAGGGTATTGGCAAGAATGGTGGTATCCGTGATTGTCATGCATTTTTCATTGGCAAGAATATAACGTTCACCGGAGCGTCCTTTTTCAGCTGCCAGATAGCATCCTTCCGCAACATCTTTTACATCAATCCAGTTCAGGGTAATTTTAGTATCTACCGGAATTTTTCTATTCAAAATTAATTTGAGAACTCCGTAGGAAACATTTAATGGTAAAAATGCCTTACTTCCAATCATCGCAGAAGGCATCACTGAAACCAGTTCTATTCCCAGTTTTGAAGCCAGCTCAAAAGCCAACTTCTCCCCGTCATTCTTAGAATTATAATACATATCTCTACGATCTGGATTATAACCTTTACTTTCTTTTGTAGGCAAGTGGGTATAATTAAGTGCTGCAATAGAACTTACGTACACTATTTTTTTTACACCTGCTTCTGCCGCTGCTTCGATGGTATTTCGGGTACCTTTGATATTCACGTCATAGATTTCTTTTTTTGGATCTTTAGCCCATAATTTAAAAGAAGCCCCTACCGCGTAAAATGTTTCTACTCCCTGAAGTGCTTTTAAAAAAGAGGTCTTATCAGTAATATCGGCTTGCACCAGCTCACAATCCAATCCTTCAAAAGGTTTTCTGTTCTCTGTATTTCTTACAGCTGCCCGTACCGGAAGCCCTTGTTTTAGTAAGAATCTGACTAAATTGTTTCCCAGATGTCCATTGGCTCCTGAAACAAGGCTTAGATTATTTTTTGTCATTGCATAAATTTTAATCTTGCAAAGTTCATTTTCCAGAAACCGGAACCACTTGACTTTTGTTAGTTAATTATTTTTCTCCGGATTCTGCTTAGACTTTCCGGTTTCATTCCTAAAAATGAGGCGATATACTGAATAGGAACATTCTGAATAATTTCGGGATAATCATTCATCAGTTTCAAATATCGTTGTTCAGCATTCAAAACAGATAATTCTCTGGAACGTTTTTCGTTATAGGTAATCGACTGCTGAAAAACCGAAATACTGAAATCTTTCATAGCCTGGCTTTGGCTGATCAGCTGGTCCAGGTTTTCTTTGGAAATTCTTAAAAGCTCAGAATTAGTGATGGATTCTATAGTATTTTCAGAAAGGGTCTGGCTGGTAAAATCTGAATAAGATGTAAAAAATCCCGGTGGACAATTGATATGCGTAGTCACTTCATTTCCATTCTCATCCATATAAAAAAGCCTAATATAACCTTCAATGATATAGTAAAGGTATTCGGGGATTTTCCCGGCCTCTTCTATTATTGTATTTTTTGAAAATGTTACAGGCTCAAAATATTTCCTGACCGCTTCAGTTTCTTCCAGGGTAAAATCATGACCAGAACACATATATTGTAAAAGCTTGTCGTGCATTGAAGTGAATATTTTTAATCCTATACAAAAATACCAAAAGAAAATTTCAATAATTACAAGTTTAAAAAATAGTCACCTATCCATGTAACATCTTGCATTCAATAATTGTCTTTAATACATAACCGAAAGAAAACTGCTACTCCAAATGCAGTAAAAATAATTATTGAACCAGGATAAAAACTATAACACAGCCGGCAGTCTCCTTTTACGATGCAGAACTGCTGGCTTTTTTATGTATCTGCTTTACTGCAAAAAGATAGTACCCTACTCCTCCTGCAACATAAGCCAGCACATCAAAAAAATCTCCGGTAAAATGAGTTGATAGTTTGGGACAGATCACTTCAAACAAAAAAGAGAGATACAGCACTGAGGTCAATACAAACTTCAAATCAGGTTTCCATTGATAACCGAGAATTCCATTCATGATATGTTCTATCAGATAACAATACATGGGAATTGTAATACAATCTGTAAAATGGTCATTGATAACGGGAATAACAATTCTGTTTGTTCTCAGCAGAATAATAATTCCCCATGTTGCCAGTCCCAGTAGGAACCAAAAGGAAATTCGTTTATTCATCACATATGCAAAACAGCCATTATTACTCCAAGAATAACCTGCAGTATTTTTGATATAACTTCCCCGGGATCTGTTTGGGTTTCTTGATCAGTACTTTCTGCCAACTCATCATTGAATTTTGATTTACCTTCCATTGTCATAAGATTTGATACTGCAAAGATATTAAATTAGAACAATTGTTCTAATTTTAAAAATATGATTTATATCCACTCTGATATTCTTATCTTTGGGTTATGAAGACCAAGGATAAAATTCTGTCTAAAGCACTGGAATTATTTAATGAGAAAGGGTACAACAATATTACCACAAGGCATATTGCTGCCGAACTTCACATCAGTGCAGGAAATCTGCACTACCATTTCAAACATTCTGAAGACATCATTACAATCCTATTCTCAGAGCTTACCCTGGAAATGGATGAGCTACTGAACCAGATGAAAAAAAAGGAAAATAAAAGTCTGGAAGATCTTTATCAGTTTACCTATTCTACCTGTGAAATTTTTTATTCTTACCGCTTTATATTTATCAATTTTATAGATATTCTGAATCGTAATCCTGACATCAAAGCCAATTATGAAGGGATTAATTTCAGCAGAAAAGAGGAATTTCAACTGATCTTTTCAGATCTTCAGAAGAACAATATATTTTTGAAAGATGTACCTCATTTTATTATAGATGGTCTTGTTGAGCAGATTTTCATCATTGCCGACAACTGGCTTACCCATAACAGACTTATTTTGAAACTTAATCCGAATGAGGCTATTCAGCATTATACCCTTCTGCAGATGAATCTTTTCTACCCACTTCTCAATAAAGAACAGCAAAAACTTTATGAACAGCAATACATCAGATAATCACATCATCCTTAGAAAAGGAGTTTACGATGATCTCCCGGCAATGTTGCAGCTGTTTACGGCAACAATAGATGAGGTGTGCAAAAAAGACTATAATCTACAACAGCTCGAAGCCTGGAAATCCGGTGCCGAGAATGAAGAAAGATGGATGAAGGTAATCAAAGATCAATACGTTGTTGTAGCTGTTACAGAGACTAAAATAGCAGGTTTCTGTACGCTCGACCAGGGAAATTATATTGATCTGCTCTTTGTACACAAAGATTGTCAGCATAGAGGAATTGCAACCCTGCTTTATCGTCACATTGAAAAGGAAGCTTTGCTGAATAATGAAAAAAAAATTACAGCTGATGTCAGTAAAACGGCCAGACCTTTTTTTAAAAAAAGAGGTTTTCATGTGGTTCAGGAACAGACTGTTCATGTAAAAGGAATTGCTATGACCAACTATAAAATGGTAAAAAATCTCATCTCTTAACTTTCAGGATTATGGAATTACGTTCAGAATATAACGAGTATAGAATTTCAGTTCCAAAGGAATTTGAAAACATATTTACTCATTTTTACTTTGCTGCAAATACTTCTGAATCCTCCATTACCAAAACGCTTTTACCCACTTATCAGACGATTTTGTTATTTTGTTTTGAAGAAAATGCAACGATGTCCACCCGGGAAAAGACCATCATAAGTGTTGATAAATGTATGGTTTTCGGGCCTGTAAGACAAGCCTTTGAATATACACTTCCCGCTGGCTGCTCTATTTTGGTTGTTAATTTTAAAGATGATGCTTTTTTCAGATTCTTCGGAAAAATATCCATTGAACAATCGGTAAGACATCCGGATGAATTGCTGGAAGAAAACTGCTTTACAGACCTTTGGCATCAGCTTACCAGATTAGATTCAGTCACCCAACAGGTGAATCATATTCTTGAATTCTGTAAGCCTTATCTCCAGGATCGGGATATCACCAGCCAGCTTTTGAGCAGTTTTGAAAACGATCTTTTAAATCCCATAAAAGTCATTGCAGAGCAAACCCATCAGACGGAAAGAAATATCCAACGGAAACAAAAAGAACAGTTTGGCTATTCTTTAAAAGAGCTTGCCCGCTACAACCGTTTTTTAAAAGCAATACAACTCATCGAAAAAGAGACTGAAAAACAAAATCAGGTCAAATGGTTTACCATTATTGATGAATGCGGTTATTATGATCAAAGCCAGCTCATCCATGATTTCAAGCATTTTATCAACATTTCTCCCGCTCAGTATTTAAAATTTCAACAGGAAATCTGTAATCCAAAATCTAAATAGTCCGTTTCGTTTTCTTACAATTTTTAAAAAGAGCACTCCGCTAATTTTGTCTCATTAATCTTAACAATCAAAACAATGAGACATTTAATTATTTACGCGCATCCTAATGAAAACAGCTTAAATCATCATCTTCTAAACACTGTTATTGAAACCCTTCAATCTCACAACGAGGAAATTATCGTGAGAGATCTTTACGACATCGGTTTCAATCCTGTTCTTTCTTTGAATGATATGCAGGGACAACGGATGGGAAAACTATCAGATGATGTAAAAACCGAACAGGATCATATTTCGTGGGCAGAACAAATTACTTTTATTTATCCTATCTGGTGGACCGGTCTTCCCGCAATGATGAAAGGATATATAGACCGTGTGTTCAGTTATGGTTTTGCTTACCGATATGACCAGGGCATACAGAAAGGTCTTCTGAAAGGCAAAAAAACCGTTATCATCAATACCCATGGAAAATCTCATGAAGAATATGAAAAAACAGGCATGGATAAAGCCCTTACTTTAACTTCTGACAATGGTATTTTTGTCTATTCCGGGCTTGAAATTATCAGACATTTCTTTTTTGATAAAGCAGATAAAGCTTCTCCTGAAAATCTGAAAATCTGGAAAGGTCAGATTAAAAATTTATACTATAAAAATGTTCTTAACTATTAATTTTTTTCATGAAAACAACGATAGAAAAACAGAGAATAAGCCCTATTTTACAGACTTCTTATCAGGTAACAAAGAAAATAATAAAATACAGTTTTTACATCTTTATCTTGTATTTTATTTTTAAGGAATTTATGGCATGAAATTAGCTTCAAAAATCGCAAGTAAAATTGTTTTGAACCATTATTTTAAGCCATTAAGATTGATGGATGGTTAAGTTTTTCTTTTAAAACAAATCTTGTTATAACCCTACAATGCGTCTTAATGGTTTAAATATTGGATCTTCAGGAAATTCCTGTATATTTACCTTATAATGAAACATCTGAACAGTATATTACGTCTTCCATTCTTCAGTGAATATTATACACCGGGCTATCGTTCGGGAAGACTTTCTATATCTGTAATCCAATAAAATAATCTAACGTTTATATAGAAGCCCGGACAGTACCTGTCCGGGCTTTTTTCATTTTAAAACTATTCAAACATGATTCATCCATTACAAGAAAATGTGGCTATCATCCTGCCTGAAAACGGTTTGGAAGAAAAACTGGCTCAAGCCGAAAAGGAAAACAGAAAACTTTCCATCAAACTGGGATTTGATCCCACCGCTCCGGATCTGCATCTGGGACACGCTGTAGTCTTAAAAAAACTGAAACAGTTTCAGGATCTGGGCCATCATATCATTATTGTCGTTGGAAGCTTTACGGCAAGAATTGGCGATCCCACCGGAAAAAATAAAGCCAGAAAACCTTTAAGTGCTGAAGATGTGCAGCATAATGCCCAGACTTATATCAATCAGCTTTCCAAGGTCATTGATGTACAGAAGACAAAGATTGTTTTCAATTCTGACTGGCTGGATGCTCTTGATTTTTCTGAAGTCATCCAACTGCTTTCAAAAGTGACCGTGGCTCAATTGATGCACCGCAATGATTTCAATAAAAGATTCACAGAAAATACACCTATTGCCATGCATGAACTGGTTTACCCGATTCTTCAGGGTTTTGATTCTGTAAAAATAGAGTGTGATATTGAAATGGGTGGCACGGATCAGCTATTCAACTGTACCATGGGAAGACAGCTTCAGGAAGTACATCAAATGCCTGCTCAGATTGTCATGTGTATGCCATTGCTGAGAGGGCTTGACGGAAAGGAAAAAATGAGCAAATCCCTGAACAATATTATCGGATTGACGGACGAACCTAATGAAATGTTTGGAAAAACCATGTCTATTCCGGATGCTTTGATTGAAGAATTTATCAATCTGACTACAGATTTTTCTATAGAAGAAAAAAACATGCTTCTTTCCAGCATACAAGAAGGGGAAAATCCAATGAATATCAAGAAGCTGATTGCTAAAAATATTATCAGTCAATACCACGATCCTGCTTCAGCAGAAAATGCAGAACAGTTTTTTATCAACCAATTTCAGAATAAAAATTTTGAAGAGAAAGTGTATGAACCTGTGGCTATTGATTCACTGAAAAGTACGGGGAACAGAATCTCTCTCGTTGAACTGTGTCATCAACTTAAAAATGACCTCAGCAAATCGGCGATCAGGAGATTAATAGAGAATGGAGGAGTTCAGATCAATACCCTTAGAATAACAGACTCAAATGAAGAAATGCAACTCACCCCTCAAACTAAAATAAAAATTGGGAGAAGGGGCTTTTTTGAGATAGTATAAGGCTGGAAGATGGAGGATAGGAAATGGAGGATCTTTAAGACGATGAACTTATGGAGGTTTTTGATTGGGATATTTTTTAAAAGAGCATTTTAATTTAAAAGACAAAAGAGTTCTTTACTACACAAAAATAACTTCCAGCTTCCTTTCCTTCCGCTTCCATCTTCCATCTCTCAGCTTATTTCAATATCTTCGTCCTGTTAAAAACTATTTCCAATGAGCTACATTATGGTTGACATAGAGTCGGACGGTCCGATTCCCGGAGATTTTTCAATGGTCTGTTTCGGAGCGGTACTCGTAAATGAAGAACTGGACACTACTTTTTATGGAAAATTAAAGCCTGTTTCTGAGAAGTTCACCCCAGATGCTTTAGCAGTTTCCGGATTCAGCAGGGAAGAAACAATGAATTTTGATGATCCTGAGAAAGTAATGCTGGCCTTTGAAGACTGGATTACCACTCATTCCAAAGGCAGACCTATTTTCATAAGTGACAATAATGGTTTCGACTGGATGTTTATCTGCTGGTATTTTCATCATTTTATCGGAAGAAATCCTTTTGGCTTTTCTTCCAGAAGACTTTCTGATCTGTACTGCGGGCTGGAAAAAGATACTTTTGCCCAATGGAAACATCTCCGCAAAACGGAACACACGCACAATCCGGTAGACGACGCCAGAGGAAATGCCGAAGTTTTGCTGTACATGAAAGAAGAAATGGGACTAAAAATTGCATTAAAGTAAGAACTCTAATCTTTGACTATGAATCCTGAACTGCATTATAAACAAGCTGATGAAACTGACATTGATTTTCTTCTCAATCTCAGAATGAAAACCATGAATCCGCACTATGAAACTTCAGGACTTTCTACTGACAGAGAAACAACCCTGCAAAGAGTTTTGTATCAGTTTGAAAAAGCTAATATTATTTTTTTACATGATCAGCCCATTGGACTATTAAAAGTAGACAGAACGTTTACCAATATCGAGGTTTTACAGCTTCAGATTGATCCAAGCCAACAGGGCAAAGGACTTGGAAAAAAGATCTTGTCAGATATTTTAGAAGAAGCTTCATTAGCTGGAAAAACGGTTTCATTAAGTGTTTTAAAAACCAATAAAGCACAGTATCTTTATCAAAGTCTTGGATTTAGAATTGTGGACGAGGATCAGTATTCTTATTTTATGGAAACGGAAAGACAGTAAATGTTTTTTTAAAGTTTTGCTATAGCCGTTGAATGTTTCCTTTGATTTAAATGATTTAAACACAAATCTCACAAATAAATGAGCACAAATGGCCACAATCATCTGTGAGATTCTTCATTACATTTCATTCCATTCAGAATGACACTCCGGAAACAAGCCTTGATTATCCGTTAGTCTTTACTGGTTTGCCATCGTTACATAGATCAATCTTCCGCCTTCTTCTGAGGAAAGCAGTATTTTTTTACCATCAATGAGTTCTACCATAGAACCTGGTGGAATTTCTTTCTGTTCTGTGACATCTTTCATACCGGATAATCCCTGATTCACCAATACCCATTTTTCGTGATGGAATGTAAAATATCCCACAGGCATTTTATCCTCCATCGTCAGATTTTCGTTACGTATCACTTTCCTGGAAACATGCCATTTGAACAGATACTGATTATGATAAACCATGAGCCTGTGATTTTCCGGTTTCCATACCTCATCATCAAATTTAAAATATAAGTCTAAAACGGGTAATGTTCCCTGATGAGGTGTTCCGCAGAACGGACATTTTGGATTGCTGCTATTATCAAAGACATACCATTTTTCTATACAGCCGGAATTCTGGCAAGGCTGGATCAAATCTACGGTTTTCAATAATGCGGCTTCCCATTCATTGGCCGTGGGACGTCTGATAGGATCATGCAAACCGTCAATGAATGTTTTTCTGAACAATTCTGAAATATATGGACCTGTAACGGTGTACGGAATCTTTTGAGGATCTCCCCAGAATGCATCCCACTTTCTGAGATGATCCGACTTCACATGGTTGGAATTATTTTCCGGATGTTCTATAAACATGGCTTTTTCTCCCATGGATAAAATTTCGTCCTTTTCGGAATCCAGATCCCAGATTTTTCCTCCACGCAGCGGATGTCTTCTCAAAAGATACATATAAATCAGAACGGCAAGTGCATGCAGATCTGTTTTTTGATTGGGTAAATGCCTATTCGGATCCTGAAGTTTTAAATGTTGTGTTTTCAGAACTTCGGGTGCAATAAAGTCGGCGGTTCCTATGACTTCCGGTGGAAAGAGTTTGGGAACCACAAGACCGTCAATATCGATAATACAGGCAGATTTTGTAACGGGATCTACCAGAATATTGTTATAAGACAAATCGGAGTGTGCCAGTCCCATCTGATGCAGCTTTTTCACTCCTCGGCTGATATTGACAGCAATCTGGAAATAGCTCAGCCAATCTCCCAATTCTGACTGATCAAGTCTCAACGGATACTGCTGATTCCTGAACATGGGAGCGGTAAACCACTTCCCCACTTTATCCTGTCCCTGGATATTATCTGAGCCAATATAGCCTTTGGCAAAATAAAATTTATCGTGATAAACAGGAACTACAATTCCCGTTAGTCTATTTCTTTCAACAATATCATAAGGCCATCTGAATATTTCATTCAGAAAATATTCAGAAGCATTTCCATTCCGTATACTTTGCAGATAGGTAGAAACAATCCTCATGATTCTTTCTTTCTGTCCTTCATCCAGCGGATTTCGGTAGAAAGCGACTACATAGTCTTTATCAGGCGAAAAATAAACATCTTTCACTCCGCCCCGGATAGGGTTTTCATCTACGTATTCATAGGATTTGGCTGTATCCAGAACAGAGACAACTTTAATAGTTTTTTTCATGGTATTAATAGATTATGGCCAATGTACGGTCATCATGATTTCCTCTGCTCCAGAAATCGCTCCAAATTAAAAGCTCTTCATCGATTTTTTCATCGTTAATAAAATCTGCTTTCGTCCGGTCATCATTATTTCCGGCAAGGTCTTCAAAAAGTGCTTTCCAGCTTTCTACATCTTCCAGTTTATTTTCTGTAGTAAATTTAGGATCATAAATACCATCTGTCATCAGCACGAGATAGGAAAAATCTTCTACACAGGTAATTTGGAAACGGGAAGCCATTTTATCATTAAAAATTTCTTTCATGGTGATAAAACGAGTGCCACCACCAAACTCTCCCACATCCATTCGGTTTAACAATTTTACTTCAGAAAAGTCTGTATTAATCAGATTGATCGGACAGTCACCCACTCCAAAGCTCAGAATCACATATCCGAAACTGAATTTCTTAAGCAAAGTAAAAATAAGTGTAGTGTGCAGATCATTCACAGAAAGGGCATTTTCTGCCGCTTTTTTTTCTAATGTGTGATAAACATGCAAGACACTTTCCGATAAGATATTGATGGTATCCTGCTTGGCTTTCAATTGTTCTTTATCAGGGAACTGATTGATATATAAAACATTGATGTTATTTTCAATCTGGTTTAAAATCTCCTGTGAGTTAAAAAAATGGTTGATCGTTGTAGTTGCCAGCCTTGAACCTTCTCTGGCAGCTGAGGCAGAGCCCGCTCCATCTGAAACAGAAATAATATTCCAGCCGTTGGGAAGCGTATTTACGGCAAAATCGTCTTCACGAAATTTACCTTCATGAGCGTGAGAACGTCCTCTTTTGGAGACTACAACAATTTTTTTGTCTGAAAAAGAACCTTTGTATGAGTCTTCTTCCGATTTATAAAAAGCAGCATTGGTATCGCTAGGAATATTTCTCCACAAATCTTTAGGATCTGCGTTGACAAACAGTTGGATTTTTTTTATTTCAATTTGATTCTGATCATGAGTGTGATAAAACCGAACATCCAGATGGTACATATTATTCTTTAACGGAATTCCTGAAATAGTATCATTTTCAAAACTAAGTCCTGTTTCTTCCAGGTTTCCGATATTCTGAATCCTGATGTTGGGAAACTCTTCCATCTCGAGACTGAACTCATAGAACTGTTTGGCACTGGCATTTTTCAATACCCAATGAACGTCTTTGAATTCTTCCTTTTCTTTATAAATAAGAGCCTGTTCCATACTTTTTGGTTTGGATTCATCAGCTGATTTCCTGAAAAATTTCCCCATCATTAGCCCAACGTTCTGTTAATGTCAAATCCTCCTCCGGAAAATCCATAATAATCGGAAGTTCCACACCACGGACATTTACTGTATCCTTCTCCCCTCAGGCAATGAATTCCTCCACACGAGCAGGTAGCCAGCGCAATGGGATTGGCACAGTGAGGGCATGAAGTTCCTCCGTCCAGTTCTTCGATATTGATTTTAAGATGAGTTTTCTGATTGGAAGAAAGTCTGTAGTAGGCTTTTTCATCAATTTTATACGCTCCGTCCAGTCTGTAATATCTTGTAGCCATTCCCGGTATGCTTGATTCTGCAAATGTTTTTTTGAATTTCATCAGATAAAGCTTTTCCGTTTCCTGGCATTTTCCATTCAATACTACAAAATTATTATCAGGAAATCTCTGTTCCATTTCAGGATCTACTTTCTCCAGAATAATGGAATCAATTTTAGACAAATTAATTCCTTCTTTTTTTGCTTCTGTGACACTCTGGCTGGTTGTTTTAATAGAATCCGTTACCCATTTGAAAAACTCTTTGTAAGAATTCTCATCAGAATTATTGAACAGTAAAACATGGTCTGCCAGAGAACCGAGAAGTTTATAATTGGTATTTTCTCCAATAGAAACGGCAATAGTGTTAGATTTTCCATTGTATTTGGTATTCCATCTTTCAATGGCTTTGGTGGCATCATCAGTGGGAACTCCGTCTGTAAAAAGGAACACTATAGGTTTCCAGTCGCCTTTTTTTTCATACGTTGTTTTCACAATATCCTTGTCGATACAATCCATTACTTTGATTAATCCCTGGGAAAGCGATGTTCCACTTCCGATTGGGATTTTTGGCGGATAAAAACTGATAATATCCTGCATGGGAGTAATCACTTCCGCTTCTCCTGCAAAACCTATCACAGAAATGTAAACCGTTTCCAGTGAATACGGATCTTTTTTTAATTCCCTGATGATATTGGCGATACCTTCCTGTACCTGCTCTATAGGCTCTCCTACCATAGATTCGGAGATATCTACTAAAAAATAAATAGGCAGTCTTCTCATGGTGTAAAGACAATATTTTAAATAATAATAGTAAGCTCCGATGGTGGCGGAGGTAATGTCATATTTTCTCCCGTATTCTGAGATTGTCCTCCCTGTGTAATGGAAGAGCTCACCCATTTGAAAAAGGAAGAAAGAGTAATCGCGTCTGTAGTATCCAGTTTTACTACATGATCGGTCAGTTCTTTCAAAAACTGCTCATCTGCTTTCGGGCCTGCTGCACATCCTACGATAGCCCCAAATTCCATCCCTCTGATCACAGGGATCATCTGCCTGTACTTCTGAATATCCGAAGGTTTTCCATCCGTAAATATAAACAGTAATGGCTGCCAGTCTCCTTTTGCATCGGCCGATTCTTTTACAATTTCTCTCTGAACCAGTTCAGAAACCATTTCCAAAGCAGCTCCTGTATGCGTAGGGCCACTATCCGGACAAGTAATCTCCATTGGATAAAAACTTGCCAGATCTGTTAAGGGTATAATATTCTTAACCTCTCTATCAAAGGTAATGACACTTAAATGCAGGCTGTCCATCGCCTGCGGATCCGCGCGAAGCATACTGATAAGACCGTTGAAACCATTGTTCAGTGCCTGAATAGGTTCTCCGTTCATAGACCCTGAAGTATCCAATAAAAAATAAGCTAATAATCTCCTGCTCATTATAGACAAGTATTAATTCTGAAGCCGGCGGAGGGAGTCGGAGACTTCCAAGCCGGCTTTTATATGAGTTGAAAAAAATTGAAAATCTAGTTCGAATAAGCGTATTGCTGTCTCAGAATATCGATAAAATTATCTGTATTATGAGGCTCTCCTACAGCGCGGAATTTCCAGTCGCCATTGTGACGGTAGGCTTCTGCAAAAACCATTGCACATTTACCATTCATGCTTGAATCGCCGGAAAGGCTGTATTTTGTAATTTCTTTTCCTGAAGCATCTACCGCACGGATAAATGCATTTTCGATCATTCCGAAGTGCTGGTTATTGGTTCTTCCCTGATAAATGGTAACAATGAACACAATCTTCTGATAGCTCTGATCCAGCTGATCCAGTCTTACAATGATCTGCTCATCATCGCCATCTCCAGCTCCGGTTCTGTTATCTCCGGTAAGCCATACATTTCCGCTTGGGTGCTGCATAGAATTGAAGAAAACCACATCTCCCTGATAAAGCCCCATCTGTCTTCCGTCATTGGTCTGCACCGTTCTTCCAAGATTAGCTACTTTTCCGTTGCCATCCAAAAGAAAGGCTACAGCATCAAGATCATATTCTGCTTCCTTGCTGAACAGTTTACCGAAGAATCCACTGCTTTGTTTTCTTACATCCCATCCTAGACCGATGGTTACTTTTGAAAGATCATAAACGTTTTCTCCGCGGTCATTCTTTCTTAAATCTATCGTTTGTCCTTTCTGTAAATTAATTGCCATAGTTATAGTTTTTGTGTATTTGATGATTTATTTGATGATTTGCCCTTTGTAGTATTTTTCAAGGAAGAAGCCTAAATCTGCTCTGTATCCTATCCCTGAAGCTTCAAATTTCCAGCTTCCGTTTCTTTTGTACAGTCTTCCGAACTCTACTCCTGTTTCGATAGAGAAATCCTCATCCAGTTCGTATTTTGCAATTTCCTGGTTGGAATGGTTATCTACTACTCTGATATAGGAGTTTCTTACCTGTCCGAAATTCTGTCTTCTTCTTTCAAAATCTTCTATGGTGACCACAAAAAGGATCTCTTCTACTCTTGAATCTACTTTATCAAGGTCTATAATGATCGCTTCATCATCGTCACCATCACTGTTTTTACCACTCGGATCATCTCCTGTATGGGTAAGTGCTCCATCCGGAGAATTCAGGTTATTGTAAAAAACGAAGTATTCTTCGCTTACTAATTTTCTGTCAGAATCAATCATGATTGCAGAAGCATCCAGGTCAAAATCGTAGCCGGTTCCTTCATTCGGATCCCAGCCTAATCCAATCGTCATTTTCGTCAATCCTATCTCGATCTTTTGTCCTTTCTGTAGATTAATTGCCATAGTGTTTTATATTATGATTATTTTTTGCATTAAGATAGAAGTGATTTACGAATTGACCAAATTTATTGATGAAAAAATGTTCCATACCGCTTAATTTTAAACTCTTTAAATCACAAAAATGCTCATAAAAAAAGGTCCAATTAAAAAATTGAACCTTGCATTATATAAAAAATGTATTGAATTAATTTTCAAATTCTTTATCTGAAACAGCAGCATTTCTTGCTTTGGCCAGCATAGGAATGGAAATTAATCCCATCACCAGCATAATCACAATCTGCAACGGTAAAGAAATAAAGGAATAGGTAAGTCCCATTTCACCTCCAAAATCTGCACTTTTTCCTACTGAGATGAAAAGAGCCATAAAACCATACTTCATGGCAAGGTTATACGCTCCGATTCCTCCACTGGCAGGAATAATCATTCCCAGTGTTCCCACTACAATAATGAAAAATCCATCTGCAAAGGTAAATGCTGAAGTTTCAGGAAGGGCAAAGCATACCAGATAAGCTGCTAAATAATAGCAAATCCAGATTCCTAATGTATAAAGAATGAATTTCCCTTTTTCTTTTAATTTAAAGATGGAAGTTATCCCCTGAAAAATCCCGTCAATAAAGCTAACCACTTTTCCTAAAAACGGAACTTCTGCCAGTTTCTTTCTAAATACAAAAAATAAGACTGTTCCTATTACCAGAATGGAAAGGATGAATATTATTTTAGTAGGATTGATATTGACTCCTGAGTTTTTATAGAATGACAGAATTGCATCATATTTGAACAATAATGTCAGTCCTAAGAAACCAAGCATACAGATCAGGTCTACTACTCTTTCCAGAATAATAGTTCCAAAAGATTTATCTACAGGTACTTTTTCCACCCCATATAAAGCGGTTGCCCTTGCTACTTCGCCACTTCTGGGAATCGTAAGGTTCATCAGATAACCAAATGAGATAGACCAAAGCGCATTGGAATTGGAAATTCTGTGTCCCATCGGCTCCAGCATCAGATTCCAGCGGATTGCCCTGAACCAGTAAGCCAGAAGACCAAATACAGAAGCAAACAATACCCAGATATAATTAGCTTTTGCCAGTGATTTTTGAATGACTTTAAAATCCAGCCCTCTTAAGGCAAGCCATAAAAAAAAGCCTGCAAAAGCAAGCGATATTACTATTGTAAGTATTGATTTTACCGGACTTTTTGATGTTTTCTCCATGTACTACGTAAGAAGGTTTGTTTTTTCATCCGGGAAAACGATCTTCGGCTGGAAATCTTTTGCTTCCTCCGGAGTCATCTGAGCATAAGCAATAATGATGATAATATCATCTTTCTGTACTTTTCTTGCTGCGGGACCATTCAGACACACTTCTCCTGATTTTCTTTTCCCTTTGATCACGTAGGTATCAAAACGTTCTCCGTTGTTCACATTCACGATATAGACTCTTTCTCCCACTACCAGACCGGCAGCTTCTATAAGATCTTCATCGATCGTTATACTCCCTATATAATTAAGGTCAGAGGCAGTTACTCTCACCCTATGAATCTTAGACTTGAAAACTTCTATTAACATGCTGCAAATTTATTAATAAAAATTAATAAAACAGGTCTTTATTATCATTTTAAAACTCCCACAAACACAGGGGTTTAATTTCACAAAACATAAGAAATTTAAAAATTACTTATAGATTTAACAATCATATGGTCAAAAAAATTAATTGTTTATACACAATTTAGGATTTAATAAATACGAAAAATAATATTAACTTTTTGCTAAAGTCAATACACATAAGCATTTGGCATGATTTTAGTAACCTGTAACGTAGATTTTCTGTGAAAAGTGGAATTATCATATTTTAACTGATTTCAGTGAAAAGCAAAAAAATTTTACAAGTTTTAATAAAAAAATTGCACAATTAGAAAATAGTACTATATTTGCTATAATTACGAACTAACTTTAATATTAAAAATTATGAACAAGTCTGAATTAATCGACGCAATCGCAAAAGATGCAGGTATCACTAAAGTTGCAGCAAAAGCTGCTTTAGAATCTTTCATTGGTAACGTTACAACTACTTTAAAGAAAAAAGACGGAAAAGTTTCTTTAGTAGGTTTCGGTACTTTCTCAGTAGCTGAGAGAGCGGCTAGACAAGGTATTAACCCTGCAACTAAAAAACCAATCAAAATTGCTGCTAAAAAAGTTGCTAAATTCAAAGCTGGAGCTGATTTATCAAATGCAGTTTCAGGTGCTAAGAAAAAATAATCATTCAGATTACAAAAATTCAAGGCTGTTTCTTAGAAACAGCTTTTTTTATGTCAAATTGTGATAGGAAATCCAACCGTTAAGAAGATTTAACTGGTTTATAATTATTAAGTTTTGGCTAAAGCCGGTATTATCAGACCCAATAAAATAAGCGGGCTAAAGCCCGCTTCTATTGATAAACCGATCATGACATGCATTAAAATATAACGCATCATCTAGTTTTTAACCTCTTATTTTTCCATTACGGAGCCAATCTTGAAATTTTCCAGTCAAGGTCTTTAAGCTCATAAATAATCCTGTCATGAAGACGATTGGGTCTTCCCTGCCAGAATTCAATTTCATAGGGTCTGGCAAGATATCCGCCCCAATTGGCAGGTCTTGGCACTTCCGTATGTTCAAACTCCTTTTCCAGCTCTTTTAACTTATCTTCCAGAAATTCTCTATTAGGAATCTCCTGGCTTTGCGGAGAGACCACAGCGCCAAGCTGACTTCCTTTTGGCCTGGAATGGAAATAACCATCGCTAAGATTTTCTGCTACCTTTTCAAGATCAGCCTTGATAATGATCTGCCTTTCAAGATTAGGCCAGAAAAAATGCAGGCAGGCTTTATGATTGCTTTCTATTGCTTTTCCTTTTCTGCTGTTATAATTGGTATAAAAAATAAACCCCTCATGGGTATATGCTTTAAGAAGCACCATTCTTGTTCTTGGACACCCATCTTCTTCTACGGTAGAAACCGCCATAGCATTAGCTTCTGAGATCATCGGACTCTCATTGGCTTCCAAAAACCAGTCTCTGAACTGCTCAATTGGATTTTGTTTTATCTCACTTTCAATAAGTTGGGATTTCTCGTACACTTTTCTTTTGTCGTGCAGGTTTTCCATAAATATTTTTTATTAAATTTGAGTATGAATCACTCATACAAAGGTAAAATATTAATCTCGACCCCTGACATTTCCGGCGATATTTTTTCAAGATCGGTAGTATTGGTTATTGAACATAATGAAAGTGGTGCATTTGGTTTGATATTGAATAAAAAGAATAGCCAGATGAGTAGCAAATTCAAAGATTTTTTTGACTTTAAAATTGAGGTTTATGATGGAGGGCCTGTAGAAAACGACAAAGTATTCTTCATTGTAAAAGGTAAAAGAGTTACTGAGATCTATACAGACATCACTGATGAATACTATCTTACAGAAGATATTGAACGTATTATTAATGCGGTTTTAAGCAGTGAACTGGATATTAATCATATCAAAATATTTTCAGGATATTCCGGGTGGTCTCCTAATCAGCTGGATAGTGAAGTTCAGAGGAAAATGTGGACTGTAGTGGATGTTTATAATCTTGATTATACACTTCCCAACGATCAGACACTCTGGAAATCTATCATGCAGAATCTTGGAGGAGAATTTCTTCTCTGGGCCAATTCGCCAGAAGATATTTCACTGAACTAAAAGTATATTTTTCGCATTACTCTGATAATTAACAAACTTTAAGATTCTTTTAACCAATTTTAAAGAAAGTTTTTCCGTTCTTTGAAAAACTAAAATCACTGATATGAAAGGTATTACATTACTTGCTTTATCAATATTTTCTACAGCTTTTTTATCATTTACTCCTATCAACAAAAAATATATTGTCATCGATGCCGGACATGGCGGAAATGATTTTGGAGCAACTTATGGTGAAATTCTGGAAAAAAATATTGCATTAAGCGTTGCTAAGGAAATCCGGAAGATCAATGAAAGCCAGAATCAATATGAAGTTATTTTAACAAGGGATTCAGACAGTTATCCTACTCTTGCAGAAAGAACAGATCTGATCAACAAGCTAAACCCTGAAATGGTTATTTCCCTTCACGTGAACAGCTCTCCTGAAAAAGAAAGATCTGACAACGGATTTGAAGTGTACGTTCAAAATTCTGATGTTTCAAAGGAATTAGCTGGAAAAATCTATAAGAAATTCAATGCCCGAAAAATATCGGAGAGCAATCTTCATATGCTGAGAGAAACCAAAGCACCTGCTGTATTGGTAGAACTTGGCTTCATCAATAATTCTGACAACAGGAATTATATTACCAGTGAAAAAGGGCAGAAAGAAATCGCACAAAAATTTGTTGAGATTATCAACGAATATTAAATAAAAAAACAATTTCTGATTTACTCAGAATAAAACCCGGTAAAGGACTTCTGGAACTTTGTTGTTTACCGGGTTTGTCAATTTTTATGAATTAAAACTTTTCTTCCAGCTTTCTACCAGTTCAGAGAAACGGGAAGTTTCAAAAGTCTTGTTTCTTATCTTACCTACAGAAAATATACCTTTCTCGTCTGAAATCATTAAAATTTCTTCAGCTTTCTGAGATTCAAATGCGATAATCTCGTGTTCCTGAATATCAGCAAGATTATTTTTATGTAAAAAAGTAACAAAGTTTTCCATCAAAGGAGAAATGTAAGCTCCTTCTGTCTGTTTGGGTACTTTGATCACGTCACCTTCCAAAAAGAGAAGATTTCCTGCAGTGGTGCGCGCTATTCTTTTGTTTGGATTCAGAAGAATCACGTCATCAAGGTCATTTTCCTGGGCATAGATCACTCCGTAAATATTTTCCGGACAGTGAACCCTGATATTGCTCAAAAGATTGTTATTAACGTTAATTTCTTTAATCAAATCCAATTCCAAAGGTCTTTGATGAACTGCAAGCACATCCGCCATTTCCGTTACTTCGTAAAAATAGGAAACTGAAGATTTTGCCAAGGTCACTCCATCATTATTTCTGAACACCTGGAAATTGATAATTCCGTTCTTGACTCCTTTACCTTCAATGATTTCTTTTTGAAAAAGGTTCTGGAAAAACTCCAGGGTGTAAGTTAAAGGAATATTCAGTCTCATCTTTCTCATGGAAGCCATCAGGAAAAAATAGCATTCTTCGTCCATGATCAATCCACCATTTCTTACAAAGAAAGATACTTTTACTGAGTCTCCCCAAAGAAAAGCTCTGTTCTTTACACTTAACTCGTCTGATGTAAAATATTGATTTTCCAATTTTTGATATGATTTATTTACAAAAAAATAATGAACGATAAATCGTTCATCAGTTTTATCATTTCATATAGCCCGGTATTATGCCGCACCTAGTTTTATTCTCAGGTTTTCGATAAGATTTTCCCAATACATTGCATTTTCCTCTTCATCACCTTCTTCACAGAAATCAGTAATATTTAAAGCAAGATCTTCTGTAATATCATCGATAGTGATAGTCATTTCAAAGAAATTTTTTGTTCCTTCATCTTCTTCCCATCTGAAACGCACGAAACCTTCAGGCTTATATCTGATCAAAGTGGCCTTCTCAGCAGGTCCTCCACCCCAGCTAAAAAAGAAATCATCGCCTTTCTCTGTTACCTCATCCGCAAACCATTCAGACAATCCCTCTGCAGTCGCCAGATATTCATATAAAATCTCTGATAAACAGTGCATTGGAAATTCGTAATGGACTTTATGTTTCGCCATATAATCTTTGTTTTATCGTCCCGCAATATATAAATTAATTTTTTTATTACGCAAAAAAACAATTACTTTTTTATAGAATCTGTATGATATTTATCACTGGATTTAAATCTCTGTGATGTCAGGTTTTAAAGCTAAAAATTACCATGCAAAACATAAAAAAATCTCTCATTTACAGAGAGATTTTATCTTTAATTTTCATTCAGTATATCAAGAATAATCTGGCATCCTTCCCGGATTTCGTCCAGAGATAATGTAAGCGGCGGAGAGATTCTCAGGTATTCATTTCTGTACAGCTGCCAGAAAACAATCAGCCCTTTTTCCATACATTTTTTAGCTACTTCCAGCGTATATTCAGGAGTTCCTAAGTTCACGGCAAGCATCAACCCTTTACCGTTGATATTTTTAATTTTAGGATGAACCAAAAGTTCTCTGAACAATTTCTCTTTTTCCTCAACTTCATTCATTAAACCGCTTTCCAGCACTTCTTTCAATGTTGCATAACTTGCCGCTGCAATGAGTGGATTTCCTCCAAAAGTAGTAATGTGGCCCAATTTAGGAGAATGTGAAAGCGTTTCCATAATTTCTCTGGAACTCATAAAAGCTCCTACAGGAACTCCACCACCCATTCCTTTTCCCATCACCAGAATATCCGGAACAATTCCAAAATGTTCAAAAGAGAATAACTTCCCTGTTCTTCCAAATCCGGGCTGTATTTCGTCCAGAATTAAAAGTGCTCCTACTTCTTCACATCTTCTTTTTAATTTGATCAGATAGTCGTTATTTGGAACCAGAAAGCCTGCTGCTCCCTGAATGGTCTCAAGAATAACACAAGCAGTCTTCTCCGTAATTTTATCAAAGTCATCTTCATTGTTAAACTCAATGAAAGACACCATTGGTAGTAAAGGACGGAATTCTCTCTTGTGAGTTTCATTTCCGGAAACACTTAAAGCCCCATGAGTATTTCCATGGTAAGAATTTTTAAAGGAAACTATTTCTTCTCTTCCCGTATATCTTTTAGCCAGCTTTAAGCTTCCATCGATAGCTTCTGCACCGCTATTCACAAGGTAAGTAACCTCCAGAGGATCCGGAGTGGCTTCTGCAAGCAGTCTGCATAATGCGATTGGTTTTTCCTGTGCATATTCTCCGTAAACCATTACGTGAAGATATTTATCGGCCTGCTCTTTAATGGCATCCACTATTTTAGGGTGCGAGTGTCCCAAAGTATTAGCAGAAACTCCTGCTACAAAGTCAAGATATCTTTTTCCGTCTGTACCATAAATGTAGCTTCCTACTGCTTTTTCAACTTCAAAACCGGCAGCAAATTTGGTGGTTTGAGCCTGATATATAAAAAAATCTTTATGCATTTCCATAAATATGTTATGAAAGTCTAAATCAGTTCTCTTCTTTAGAATCTTTTTTTATTTTTATTTTAGATGTATTGTTGTAATCAAAATCAGAAAGTTCATCAAGTTCATTCTGAATTTTCTGTTTCCAGTCCTGCAGCTTCTGAGTATTGAGGCCATAATTGGTTTCATTGTCTATCAGGGCCTGAGCTTTTGTATATTCAGCTGTCAGATTATTAAACATTTCATTGGCATAAGTAAAACCTTTCCACAGCGTATTTTTATGAATAAGAAGGTCTTTACGCATTTTTCGGGCATATACTTCGGCTAAATCAAAATTGACCTGCTGATATTCTATCATAGCCGGAATATTGCGAGAATCAGGATTTATTGATGAAGCACTGCTGGAAAATTTATTGATAATCTTTTTATTAAAATTATTACTTAGTGCATTAAATCCCCTTAACTGATAAGAAAAGTTGATTGCTGATCTGATTGAAATACGATCATCATGGGTAATCAATTTATAATCCTCTTTCTGTAATTTTCGTTCTTTACTCCATACAAATTCACCTGGTTGTAAATCTTGGGAAAAAAACATCAATGGGAAAAATAATAACAGTAACAGAATTTTTTTCATACCTACTTGTTTTCTATTTTCTTACTCTCTTTGGTTTTTTAGCTTCTTCTTTAGCTTTTTCGTCGTCAATTGCTTTCTGCGCTTTATCGAATAGCTCACTATCAGCTGTATATTGTATTTCTTCGTTATTTGGAGTATCTACAAGGATATCCTGCCATTTCCTGATTCTGTCTTTGGTATTCCAGTTAAAATCCGGGAATTTTCTTTTCGAAGGTTCTATCATACTCATAGGATAAGTATCGGAAGCAGCTCCAATACTGCATGAAATAATCTGAAGTGCTCTTTCTTCAAACAATGCTCCGATAATTCCGCAGGTTGATAATGTAATCCCTATTCTTTCCGGTTTTTTGGTTTCCTGATCAGTATCATCAACATACACGATAGACTGGGCATTTCCAACGACTCTTGCTTCTTTAATCGCATTTTTCTCATAGTATACCGTCATGAATTTTCCTTTCACCTGATTGAACTCATCTTTCAGGGTAAGTGAGTCAACTTTACTTATGGCAAAGGCATTTCCGATTACTTTTAAGGAGTCAATATCTTCTGTTTTAGTATTGAAATAAGCTTCTACTTTATCTCCGGTAACCTGCTTTTCACCGCTCCAAAGAATCGGATTGGTATACATATGCATGATTCCGTCTGTTTCATTGAAAGCAATGGAATCTGCTCTTCCCTGTGCATTGGATTTATAGATACGGGCTTTTTTAAAAGCTCTCAGATAGCTTTTCTTCACTTTGATATCTACTGTATCCGGTCTTTGATAGGAGATAATTTTTTCTGCAGCGAAATAAATGGAGTCTTTTTCCATCACTTTTACAGCATACGGACTTTTAGTCATCATGGCAGAGTCTTTTTTCTCAAAAATTTCTCCGTAACCTCCTTTTATATATCTTTTTTCTATAGGATCATCAAGAGTTACATTTCCTGTTGCCTTACCGAATCCTGAGATTTGATTATAGTACATATCATCACCGGTAAGAATTTTCTCATTATAATAGATTCTGGAGTTTTTGGTTAGAAAAGCCTCCTTGGAATCCATTTTATAAGTTCCTTTTTCGGTGTAGATTCTGTTTCTTGGATTGGTTTTGCTGGTAATGGTTGTAGGACCTAGAAAATCAGCAATTTTTGTGTTCTGATTCTGTTTGATGTTGGGTCCTTCTATAGTATACTGCGGGGTTTCAATTTTTACATTCCCAGTAAGATCTACCACTCTTGTATTGAGAAAATAGGTTCCTACTTTGGCGTAGGTTACATTCTGCCCGTCAGAAATTGTCCCTCCTGTGTTAAAATAAGCCTGATTAGCCAGCCTGTCATAATACAGAATATCTGTTTTAATGGTTTGCTTCGGATCTGTTAAAACCACATTTTTTCTGGCAACACCTTTCTGGGTATTGGCATCATATTCCATTTCTCCTGCTGTGATCACAGAACCGTCGGTATTTTGAAGCCTTGTATTACCTATTGCTTTTACAAAGTTCTCTTCATTATACAGAACAACTTCATCTGCTGTAAGAATGGAGCCTTGGTGTTCTATCTGAACATTTCCGGTAAAGTATTGATTCCCGTCGTATTTTTCAGGGCTTTTCTTGATCTCGTCCGCATGGATGATCTTTACTTTATCTTCAGGTCTCACCTGCTTGGGCTGAGCCGGTGAAGGAGCCTGCAAATAAGGATCTCTCTTCACAGGGGTTTTATCCTGCGCAAAGTTGAGCGTAGAAATAAAGAGTAACAGAAAAAGGGCTATTCTCATTAATTAGTCATTCTTAGTGCCATAGAAATATAGCGAATGAGAATCAATTTTTACGCCAAATGCTTCTTCAATGGCTTCTTTGATTCCTTGAATTCTTGGGTCACAGAATTCAATAATTTCTTCAATTTCTTTATCAGAGTCTTTTTTGTAGATCACCAGGTGGTCATGCTGTTTGTCAAAATAAGACTTTTCATAAGACGAAGAAGTTAATGTCTTTTCTCCGAATTGATGCTTACGGATTAAACCTGCATCAAGGAAAATTTCAATCGTGTTGTAAATGGTTGCTTTGGAAACATGATATTTTTTCTGCATCATGAGAAGATACAGATCATCAACATTAAAGTGATGATCCATATTATAAATCTCTTCCAATATTGTATATCTTTCAGGTGTGTTTCTGAACCCTTTTTCTAATAAGTAGTTTCTCAAAACATCCTTGATCAAAGCTATATTCTTTTCTTTTTGTATTGTATCCATTAAAAAAATTATCTACAAATTTATTGAATTTTATTTAAATAGATAGTATGGTTAAATACGAGTGGCTACGAGTTGTGGCGGAAATACCCGGACTGCTCGATCTTATTATCATAAACTGTTAATTCTGTGATCGGTGCAGATTCTACTTCAACGTTATGCGAAGAGACTCCCCAAGCCTTAAAGTCGTCACTTCCGATATACTTAACAAAATTGTAAATGTTAAGAGTAATCTTCTGTTTAACAGTTAAAAGGATATCGTTGATATAGGTGTTATCTATGATCACATATTTAAGATCCGGTGGTATATCATGAGCTCTTAAAGATGGGTGGCTGCTTCTTGAAGGAATGGTTCCGTCTGCCATTAGATCTTTAAGGACCATATTGAAATAATCGTTGATTCTTCGGTCTACTTTAAATCCTAAAAGGAAATTGATTTTATATACGGTTCCCGGAAGGATCTCGTCTACAGTATATCTGAAAGTATATGGATCTTCCTGGTTTACAATGCTCAGGATGAAGTAATGATCTGCTCTTTTCGGTTGTTTTTTGATGATGGAATAAATAATTTTAGATTCCACTTCATCATTTCTTTTAGCTCTGCTCAGATAAGCCAGATTGGTAGCATATTTCGGAATAGTTTCGTCCAGTTTCATGTCTTTAAGAATAGACACATATTTTTCTATTTTCACAAACTGGATAAATCTTGTTTTGATCAGTCTTCCGTTATACCATGCATACATAGAAATTCCGATAGAACCAGCCAAAACAACGGTGATCCATCCACCTTCCATGAATTTGATAATGTTGGCACTGAAGAAACCTAATTCGATTGCCATATAAACCATTGCGAAAACCAGAATCAAGACTTTGCTTACTCTGTGTTTCAGGAGCCAGAAGACCAACAGAACGGTTGTCATCAGCATGGTCACCGTAATGGAAAGTCCGTAAGCGGCTTCCATTTTTCCTGATTCTCTGAAGTGAAGCACAACAATGATACACAGGATAAGAAGTCCCCAGTTGATTCTTGGGATATACATCTGTCCTTTTACTCCGGAAGGATAATCAATTTTCTGATTAGGCCAAAGGTTAAGAGACATTGCTTCTGAAAATATGGTGAAAGAACCGGTAATTAACGCCTGACTGGCAATAATTGCTGCTGCTGTTGCTAAAATTACTCCCGGGATGATCATCCATTCTTCCATGATTCCAAAGAAAGGATTCACTACAGAAAACCCAGGTTTGTTATAATTGGTTAAAAGCCATGCTCCTTGTCCAAGATAATTCAGAATAAGCATAATCTTAACGAATGCCCAGCTTATTCTGATGTTTTTTGCGCCACAGTGCCCTAAATCAGAATACAATGCTTCTGCTCCGGTTGTACAAAGGAAAACAGCTCCTAAAATAACAATAGCACTTGGAGAGTTGGCAATAAGTTTATAAGCGTAATAAGGGTTGAAAGATCTTAAAATCTCAAAATTTTCACTCAAATGCATTACTCCCAGTCCTCCTAATACCAGGAACCAAACCACCATTACAGGACCAAAAAATTTTCCGATAAAACTGGTTCCAAACTGCTGCACCACAAAAATGGCAATCAGTATTCCAATGGTGATAGGCACGACAGGAGTATGTGGGTTATAAATTTCAAGACCTTCAATAGCTGACATTACCGTCAGTGATGGTGTAATGACTCCGTCTGCAATAAGGGCTGCAGCACCAATGATTGCAATGAGGTACAACCATCCTTTTTTAAGGTTTCTTACCAGTGAAAACAAAGCAAGGATACCCCCTTCACCTTTGTTATCTGCTCTCAAAGCAATGATCACATATTTTATCGTGGTCTGCAGGGTAAGGGTCCAGATAATACAGGAAAGAGCACCTTCTATGTATTCATTGAAAGGCATATTGCTCCCTTGGGATCTTGCATTCACAATTGCTTTCATTACGTAAAGCGGAGAGGTACCAATATCTCCAAAAACAATTCCTAGAGACACTAAAACTCCTATGAAGGAAAGTTTCTTTATGTCGAAGTGGTAGCCATCTTCTGTAACTTCTGCCATATCAGCTTAATTTATTTTAAAGGCGCAAATTTATACTAATTTTATGACGTCAAGAATTTTTCTTCATGAATATAATAAATGAAAAAACTTCCTTTCGGAAGTTTTTCTCTATAACTATTTTACGTACATCGCTTTTTTGATTTCCTCTTTTACTTTTTCAAGTTTAGGGAACCATTCTGCAAATAATGCAGCAGAGTAAGGTGCAGGAGCATCAGGAGTCGTAATTCTCTTGATAGGAGCATCTAAATAATCAAATGCTTTTTGCTGTACCATATAAGTGATTTCAGAAGAAATAGAAGCAAATGGCCAAGCTTCTTCTAAAATAACCAATCTGTTTGTTTTCTTAACGGAAGCTAAAACAGTATCAAAATCCAGAGGACGAACTGTTCTAAGATCGATAACTTCTACAGAGATTCCTTCTTTCGCCATATCTTCAGCAGCCTGTAAAGCCAGTTTCATGATCTTACCAAAAGAAACTAAAGTAACATCTGTACCTTCTCTCTTGATATCTGCTTTTCCTAACGGTAAGTAGTATTCTTCTTCAGGAATTTCCATTTTATCTCCATACATCTGCTCAGATTCCATGAAAATAACCGGATCATTATCCTGAATTGCAGTTTTCAACAACCCTTTCGCATCGTAAGGATTTGAAGGAACTACTACTTTAAGACCAGGAATGTTTGCAAACCAGTTTTCAAAAGCCTGAGAGTGAGTAGCACCTAATTGACCTGCAGAAGCTGTAGGACCACGGAAAACGATTGGACAATTCCATTGTCCACCACTCATCTGACGGATTTTTGCAGCATTATTGATAATCTGATCAATTCCTACCAATGAGAAATTGAATGTCATATACTCTACGATGGGTCTGTTACCATTCATCGCAGCACCCACAGCAATTCCTGTAAAACCAAGTTCTGCAATTGGGGTATCGATTACTCTTTTAGGACCAAACTCATCCAACATTCCTTTGGAAGCTTTATATGCACCATTGTATTCTGCAACTTCCTCCCCCATTAAAAAGATGGATTCGTCTTTACGCATTTCCTCGCTCATTGCCTGTGCAATTACCTCACGAAAAGTATATTCTGCCATATTTATTCGAAAAATTTAGACTACAAAAATAGTGTTTTTTTATTATACACATCATAAAAACGGTCTTCATTTCCATGAGAAGTCATAATATTAACTGTATTTAAAATTAATTTTCCTTCTTAAATGCGTCCTTCTTGTACCTTTTTTATGTTCCGAAGAATTTTCACAGAATTTTTATCTACAAAAAATGACATCCCATTTCTGAGATGTCATCTAAAATTCTATTTAAACTTATATTAATTAGCTTTCTCCCAAACCTGGGTTCTTCCCAGTAAAGATAATCCTAAGTACCCTCTTACGTTCAGTTTATCACCGCTTCTTGTAATGGTACATTTGTATGTTTTTCCTGTTTTAGGGTCTGTAATAGTTCCTCCGGTGAACTCATCACCGTCTTTTTTCAGTCCTCTGATAATCTCCAATCCTAAAATTGGTTTTCCTTTTCTGTCATCTTTACAAACTGTACAGTTTGGATCAGCAGGTTTTATCAACAACTGAGAAACTTTTCCATAGTATTTTCCGTCTGATTTTTTGAATACTTCAACAATAGATTTTGCCTGTTTTGTCTCATCATCTATCGTTTTCCACTTACCTTCTATCTGTGCAAATGTAAGTACACCACATAAAGAAAGTGCGAACGTTAACAATATTTTTTTCATATTTCTTATAGTTTTAATTTTATACAATATTCTTATCTACGTATTGATAAAAATATAAATTAATTTTCAACGAACAAAAATTTTTATTATACAAAGCATAAAGAGGTGAAGAAAAGTAAAATCAATAATTACTAAAACAATTAATTTGCCAATCAGTTTATTGACTATTTCGCCATTCTATTTTTTGTCTTCTGCCTAATACAGCTTCCTGTTAATCACCCTATCCATATAATCCTGATACCAGGCCTTTGCCGTTTTCTTTCCTTGTTCTATTTCAGGATTTTTAACTTCATTCATGATATTTTTTTCAAGGCTCAGATCAGATTTATCATAGACTCCGATGATTTCTTTTCCATCAAAGCGGTAAATATAATTTCCGATCATGAACTGATCTGTACTTCCATCCGAGTTGACTACGATGAAAGGATATTTTTTATCACTTACCAAACTTCTCCCCCAGCTTCGGATAGGTTTGTTATACCCAATAAGATCTGCCAGTGTAGGATAAATATCTGCTTGTTGTGCGATTTCCTGGCTAACACCTTTTAGCTGATACGCAGGATTCGGAGAATAGAAAACCAATGGAACTGCATAACGGTTCATGGCTCTTTCGTATTCCGGATAATAAACCTGATTGGTATGGTCTCCCGTGAAAACAAAAATGGTATTGTTGTACCAAGGTTGCTTTTTAGCCGTCTCAAAATATTGTTTGATCGCATAATCGGTATACTGCATCGGCTCATGGATTTCTATTTTTCCTTTTTTAAATTTCCCGTTATATTTTTCAGGGATTTTAAAAGGGTGATGAGATGATGCGGTAAATACAGTAGTCATAAAAGGTTGTTTCTTCCCTACATTCTTAGCGAAATACTGAAGGAAAGGCTCATCCCAGATCGCCCACATTCCGTCAAAATCTTCATCATGATTATATTCTGTTTTTCCGAAATAATGTTTAAATCCTAAGATATTTCCGAATCCAAGAAATCCCATAGAACCATTTGGGGCACCATGATAAAAAGAAGTATCATACCCAAGATCATTACATACGGAAACAATAGATTGAATTTTCTGATTGGAATAAGGAGATCCTGTAAACGCATCGGTAAGACTCGGAATTCCGGCCAATACACTGCTCATCCCATGAATAGACTGTCTTCCGTTTGCAAAAGTATTCGGGAAAATAAGGCTTTGGGTAGCCAGACTATCCATAAAAGGAGTATAAGAAACGTAATCTTTGATATTTTTATCTTTATTGAAAGCTCCTGAATATTCTCTCCCGAAAGATTCTACAATAAAAATAACAATATTGGGACGATTCTCCACTTTTCTGTCATATACTTTATAAGGCTGTACATAGTCTTCAATATATTTTTCATCTACAAAATGAACTTCCTTAAAATTATTGGTATTTAAAGTCCTGAAAAAGGAGAATGTACTATTGAGTACAATGTTTCCCTGAAGCGGATTTGTTACAAAACGAGTAGCATCCACCATATTAATAGGTCTCGTGCTATGCTTAAAATCTCCTCTGATTCCTCCCACAACCAGCACCGCTGTTATACACAAAGTAAGAATAGATGTAATAAAGTAAGGAAGTAGTTTCGCAGGTTTTGTATCTTCTACTTTCACCTTTTTGTATAGAAAAACCCATAAGATCATCAACACGACGTACCAAATCAATACAAAAGGATGTTCTCCCACAGAGATCATCAGTGTTTTAGTTACATTGGATTCATGTTCAGCCACCTGAAATACAGCCGAAGTAAGCCTTGCCTGAGCGAATTTATAGTAAATAAAATCCCCGAAATTCATGGCATAAGCAATACCGTTGGTGATGAAATACAGCCAGAATAGGACTTTCTGAAATATTTTCTTGGTATTAATAACCAGCGGCAATAAACTCAGGAGTATAAATAATGCGTTGACATACAAAATAGCTGTGGTATCGAAAGCCGTACCATGGAAAGCCAGCTTTATGTAATCAGAAACCGAGTCAACTTTAATCAGATCTTTATTAAAATACCAGAATAAAAGTCTGGCAATCTGATAAAAAACATAGGCTAAAAAAATCCTGTAAACCAATGCCAGAACTTCCTGTTTTCTAAATCCTTCTAAAAATTTCATGGAGCAAATTTACATCAAAATCACTTTAATGCATTTTTTAGTTCATATTATTTTGAGTTAGAATTTTTAAAAACTGTAATTTTGTGCTTATGGATTTTATAAAGAATAATCTGGCCAATGCCTTAACTCTGGCTAACTTATTTGCAGGCTGTGTAGGTGCAATACATTTAATTTTAGGAGATTATCAGACAACGGCAATCTGTCTTATTCTCTCTTCTATCTTCGATTTTTTCGATGGCTTTGTGGCCAGAGCTTTAAAATCAAACTCTAATCTTGGTCTTCAGTTGGATTCTCTTGCTGATATGGTAAGCTTTGGTGTAATCCCGGGACTGACGATGTACAAAGCCCTTGAGCCTTTTGGAGCTGAGCTTCTTGGAATTCATTTTCCATTTGAGATCAAATATCTGGGATTAATTGTCACTGTATTTTCCTGCCTGAGACTTGCCATCTTTAACCTTGATGAAGAACAACGCTATTATTTCAAAGGATTGAATACGCCTACCAACACCGTTTTACTGTTTGGTCTTTATTATGCCTTTAAAGAAACCGGAACTTTCAGCTTTTTGTTTGATAATGAATTGTTATTGGTTCTGCTGACTCTTCTCACTTCATGGCTTCTGATCAGCCCGATCAAAATGATGGCGATGAAATTCAAATCAAAACAATTAAAAGATAATTACCCTAAAGTTGTATTACTGGTGGGAGGAATTGCTATTCTTGCGATATTCCAGGTTATTGGAATTCCAATGCTTGTTATTTATTATATATTGGTGTCTCTTATTTTTCAGGCACAATTAAAATAAACTCATTTAAATAAAACACGTTTCAATTTATTAATAGTCAACATGAATTTAAAACTCCATAAACCACTTTGTATTTTTGACCTGGAAACCACAGGAACCAACATAGGAAAAGACAGAATTGTTGAAATCTGTATTTTAAAAGTAAATCCGGACGCCTCCAGAGAAAGCAAAACATGGCGTGTAAACCCGGAAATGCTTATTCCTAAAGAAAGCAGTGAGATCCACGGTATTTATGATGAAGATGTAAAAGACGCGCCTACTTTCAGAGACATTGCATCTAAAGTAATGGAAATGATTACCGGCAGTGATTTGGGAGGATTTAATTCTAACAGATTTGATGTTCCCCTTTTGGCTGAAGAACTTTTAAGAGTAGGAATGGATTTTGATCTGAGTAAATTCAGACTGGTAGATGCACAGACTATTTTCCACAAAAAAGAGCCTAGAAACTTAAGTGCTGCTTACCAGTTCTACTGTGGAAAAACATTGGAAAATGCACACTCTGCAGAAGCTGATGTATGGGCAACATTTGAAGTTCTGGATGCCCAGGTTGGAAAATATGATGATATCCCGAATGAAATAGCACCGTTAAGTGAATTCACATTCCATAATAAGAATGCAGATCTTGCAGGATTTATCGGATATAATGAAAAAATGGAAGAGGTTTTCAACTTTGGAAAATATAAAGGACAGGGCGTGAAAGCGGTATTCCAAAAAGACTTAGGATATTTCGGATGGCTTCAGAATGCTGACTTTCCATTATATACTAAGAAGGTTTTTACAAAAATTCAATTATCAAGTAGATTTTAAATATGTCTGACCTGGTTCGTTTTAAATTTTATGAAACTGCCCTTGAAGCTAACAGGGACAAGCAGATACTGGCTGAAAACGGCATCAACAGTTTCATTGCGAATGAGCAGCTGATCCAGTCGGATTGGCTTCTGTCACAGGCGGTAGGAGGAATACAGCTTCAGGTGTTTGAAGAAGATGTGGAAAAAGCACAGCAGATCCTGCAAGACTATAAAGACAACGAGCAATATTCGCTGGAAGTAGAACATACCATTGAAGATCCTGAGTTTGATTTTGTATGCCCGAAATGTGGTTCCAACCACATCTACAGGGATGACAGTGCTACCAGTTTCTTTGGTATTTCTTTCCTGACGAGTCACAAATTCAAATGTTATTATTGCGGGAATGAGTTTACGCATTAAGGTTTAATATGGTCAAAAAATTTGGAAAGATTTTTCTCGTTGTTATTCTTGGCTTTCTTGTTTTCATAATAGGAAAATTCATATTGGTATGGAACAGCGTAGAAGTTGATCATAGTTTAAGCCAGAAACCTCTTTTTAAATCTTTTGATCAGCAAAAGCAAACAAGTATTTGGGGTTCAGAGAGTGAAGATATTAAAACCAATGATTTTAAGACAAAGTCAGACAGTATAAGTCCAGCATATTATAGCTGTTCTATTACTGAAAATCCAATGCTAAATGTTACATTTTCTGTTGGAGATGGTTTCAGCGGTGGTGGTTTTCAGATAGATATTTTTCAAAGCAGATATAAAATCTCTCCCTATTCATATACTGACAATGTAAAACTCTTTGATTTTTTGGACACAGGAGAATATTATAAAGTTTTGGACAGTAAACTTATTCTGGATAAAGAATCTTATAAAAAAGGAGATAGCATCTTCGGATATACTGAACTCAAAGTTCAAAGAAGATATGGTCCTGAAAAATATATAGAAGAAGGTAAAGGATATTTTAAAGGTAAAGTAAATTAATTAAGTTATGAAAATAATCTGCATAGGAAGAAATTACAGTGAGCATGCAAAAGAATTAGGAAATGAAATTCCTGAGAATCCTGTTATCTTCATGAAACCGGATACAGCCGTTTTAAAGGGAAATGATTTTTACATTCCCGAATTCTCCAATGATATTCACTACGAACTTGAAGTGGTAATAAAAATTTCAAAAGGAGGAAAATATATTCAGAAAGAAACAGCACACAAGCATTATGAAGAAATTGGCCTGGGAATAGATTTTACGGCAAGAGATCTTCAGAGTGAACTGAAATCAAAAGGTCTTCCGTGGGAGCTTGCCAAAGGTTTTGACGGTTCGGCTGTGGTAAGCAGTTTTTTCAAAAAAGAGAGCTTCAGCCTTGAGAACCTTCAGTTTTCGTTATTAAAGAATAAAGAGAAGGTACAGGATGGCAATACAAAAGATATGATGTTCAACTTTGATGATATTATAGCTTTTGCATCTCAGTATTTTACATTAAGAGTAGGTGACCTTATTTTCACAGGAACTCCAAAAGGGGTTGGAAAAGTAGATGAAAATGATATTCTGGAAGCTTACCTTGAAGAGAAAAAAATCCTTGATATCCGAATATTATAAGTATTTAACATCAAAGTCTGACAAATTTTTCCTATCTTTAGGTAACAAAATTAGAGGTTATGATAAATATTGTATTACCCGTAGATTTTGGGGACAAGACAGACCAATTGGTAGACGGTGCCATAAAATTTGCAAAACAGCTTAACGGCAGAATTTACCTGATCCACGTAGCGCCATCAGATATCGGCTTTGCCATTGGTGATATGGGATTTCAATATTTTCCTGAAGTGGAAGCCAATGAAATCAGAGAAGAGCTGGTGCAGCTTAATAAAATTGAGCAAAGAATCATCAGTCATGATATCGATTGTGAGCACCTTTTAAAACAGGGACTTGCCAAAGATATTATTCTGGAACATGCAAAGGCAAAAAATGCAGATTATATTGTGATGGGATCACATGGCAGAAGCGGAATCTATGATGTATTTGTGGGAAGCTTAACAAAAGGGATTACAAAAAGTTCAAGTATTCCTGTGCTGGTACTTCCTATTCACGACTAAGCAAAAGAAATTTTAATCGTTAGTAATAAAAAAACCGATCAAATCATAATGTTTGATCGGTTTTTTACTATATAACCAATTAATTAACCTTCTTTTTTGTAGATATTCGGATCGTAGTAAGGGTGCTTACCTTCCGTTGGAGAATAATAGTCTTTATCTTTATCGCCACCTAGTGTAACCACCAGTACATAGCACCAATAAGTGAATAGTACACAGCAAACTATAAATAGAATCCAGTTTAAAACATTACCGAAAGCATCAAAGAAACCGAAAGACCATTTGAAAACTTTGCTTAAGAATAGAAAGAAAGACGTCATTATTTTCCTTTTTTAAATTAACTTTGTACAAATTTATAAAAAATGTTTAAATTACTTTCAAAAGAAAGCAATATTTTTTCAATTCCTGTTTATATTGGTTTTCTTCTTTTAGTAGTCATAATATTTAACATACTGAATTTCAATACTTACGAAGCCATAGTTGCCGGAATAACTTTTCTGGGAATTGCTTTGGGATATTTTTGTTTTCACAGTGTTGCCCTTAATTATCAGACCCATCTGCCCTTATTTTTATACACATTTTTTATTTTCGGGCTGTATCCAGGAAATCTGGATATAGGAATTGCGGTTTCTCTGCTTACCAATTCCTTTCTTATCCTGCTACTGACGAGTGCAGATGAAGATATCAGGAAGAAGTCTTATGTATTGGTGGGATCTATTGTAGCTCTGAACTTTATTTTTCTCCCTACAACATGGCCGATGGCTGTTTTTGTTATCATCCACGTGATTGCAACTTCTGCCAAAATCACCCTGAACCTTTTCAGGTTTCTATTGGGAATTGTTTTGATTACATTCAGCTATTTTTCTGTCATGTATTTTGTTCAGTTCACATCATGGAATATTGATTATTTTCCGTTTGGAAGAATGAAACCGGTAACAGATTACACAGAACTTCTGCCATTGATACCTGTGGTTCTGATGCTTATTTATGCGGTATATGACCATTTTAAAAATTATAACAAGAAAAGTCCGATAAGCAGGTATAAATACACTTTCCTATTGGTTTTTTCTGTGGCACAGCTTGTTTCCATCATTTTATACATGAATAAAAGCTATGAATATCTGCTTCTTCTGGCATTTCCCTCAAGTATTATTCTGAGCAGAATGATGAGATTTTTGCCTAAATACTGGATGCGTGAAGCCAGTGTATGGGTTATTATTATTAGTTTACTGACCTTTAAAGCAGGTACAGTTTTTGATTTATTTTAGAAAATTATGATTCAGATAGACGATAAATTGATTTCAGAGGAAATTTTTTCCGAAGAATTTGTTTGCAACCTTACAAAATGTAAAGGTGCATGTTGTGTGGAAGGAGATGTGGGAGCTCCGTTGGATAAAAACGAGCTTGAGATATTGGACAGTATTTTTGACAAAATAAAACCTTACCTTACTCAGGAAGGAATTAAAGCCCTTGAAGAACAGGGAACCTGGACTACTGATCCGCACGACGGAATGTATGTTACTCCAATGGTGGAGAACCGCGAATGTGCTTATGTAACGTTCGATGAAAAAGGAATTACGAAATGTGGTATTGAAAAAGCGTACGAAGATGGTGCCGTGGACTGGCAGAAACCTATATCCTGCCACCTTTACCCAATCCGTGTTACGGAATATTCGGCATTTACCGCATTGAATTATCACGAGTGGAATGTATGCAGTGATGCCTGTACCCTTGGAAAAGAGCTTCAGGTGCCTGTTTATAAGTTTTTAAAAACTCCACTGACGAGAAAGTATGGTGAAGAATTTTATACCGTTCTGAGCGAAGCTGCTGAAGAATGGAAAAAAGAATATGGTTCTTAACCGATATGTATTTGAATGAAATAATAAAAACCGCAGAGAGACCTGCGGTTTTCTTATTTATTAAAGCTTAAAAAAATAGGTTACTTGGAGGTTTCTGCTTTTTTAACTTCCCCTTTTCTAGCCTTTTCCCAACCATCTTCCGGCATTAACGTTGCTATATTTTTTTCTTTCGTAAGGTATTTTCTGGCAACATCCTGAAGATCTTTTACTGTAAGTGCTTTTACTTTATCCTGATAATTTAAGATATCATATTTGTCACTTCCGTCTAATTGATTCTGGGCGATACCCTGCAGCCAGAATCCATTGTCTTTGAGGCTTGTTTTATATTCGTTGTATTCTCCTTCTTTGTATTTATCAAGATCCTTTTGCTCTGGTCCTTTATATATCAATTTTTGTAATTCTGCCATGGCACTTTTGGTAAGCTTTTCTACATTTTCAGGACCACAGGGGAAATTAACACTAAAATCATACGCACTGTATGGTATTTTACTGAAGCTTCCACTTGCACCTCCTCCATAAATACCACTTTCATCTTCTCTTAGTTTTTCAAGAACTTTAATGGTAGCTACTTCTCCAAGAGCCGAAAGTGCCATCGCTTCTTTCTCATTGTAAGGAGCTTCTCCACTGTAAGAAATTGTTACAAGGCTCTTCGGTTCTTTTCCTTTTTTATAAACCTTAGTATATTCTCCTTTCACCGGTCTGTAGCCTGTATCTTTAAATGTAGATGATTTTCCAGTTGCAGGAAGTGAAGCAATATACTGCAGGACTTCATTTTTAAGCTGTACTTCATCTATATTTCCTACAAAATAGAAATGGAAATTACCTGCATTAGCAAATTTTTGTTTGTAGATATCGTAAGCTTTCTTATAATCTGTATTTGCCCAATCTTTTTCCGTAGGTTCGAGGCCGGTGAACCGTGGGTTTTTCTGATTGATAAATTTGGAATATTCATTAGAAAAATAATATCCCGGATCCGAATCTACATTCGCCAGCATTGCAGATTTTTTTGTTTTGTAGGCGTTGAATGATTCGGAGTTATAGTTTAAATCTGTAAAACAAGCATAGATTAACTCCATCGCGGTCTTCAGATCCTTTTTCGAGCTTGTTCCGGAAACACCTTCTGTAAGGCCACCCACATAAGCGCTTGCACTCACCTGTTTTCCTGCGAGATAGTGTGCAAGATCTGTTTTGGAAAGCCCAGCTAGTCCAGCTTCAAGCAAAGCATCAAATGCGTATTTTGTTTTATTGTAATCAGTATCGGGAATGACAGACACTCCACCCAGGCCTATTGCTGCAAAAACAATTTCATCATCTTTAAAGTCTGTTTTCTTGAAAGTGACCTTAGCACCGTTGCTCAAAGTCCATGTGGTAGTTCCTAATTTAGCATCTGCTTCTGTTTTAGTAATTTTTCCTTCAGATTTAAAAGGCTTTATTAAACTTTCCGTTTTCGTTTTTTCTTCATAAGGCTTAAGATCAGCCATTTTTACGGCATCAAATGTTTTCAGAACCATCCCTTCTGTTGGCATTGTAATATTATCCTTTTTTGGACCAGTGATAACTATAACCCTGCTATCATCTTTTACCAGCTTTTTGATAATTCTATTGGTCTGTTCCAGTGCTATGGTCGGAAGGATTTCTTTAATATGTTCATATCCCCAGGTAATTCCAGGTATTGGTTCCTGTCTCAGGAAATTGTTCACATAACCATCGATAAGCTCACCACTTTGGTTTTTATCTTTGTTGTTGTAAGCCCATTCATAAGAAGAAAGCATCTGATCTTTTGCTCTGTCCAGCTCAGATTGGGTAAATCCAAATCTTTTGGCTCTTTCCACTTCTTCCAAAAGAACTTTTAGCCCATTCAGCTGATCACCGTCTTTTGTAGCAGCTGATCCCTGGAATGCTTCTTTATTTCTTGCAAAAGTTCCTCCGTGATAAACAGAACCATAAGTAAAAGGTGGATTTACAGAGTTAACCAGCTCTGCCAATCTGCTGTTGAGCATCATATTCACAAGGCTTTCTGCAACACTGTGATCATACTGCTGAACTGTTATATCCGGTTGGTACACTTCGGAATCTTTGATGATGAATTGCACTCCTGAACCTGTTGCATCAGGATCTGTTTCAATAGCTACCAGTGCTTCTTGATGGTTCGGAAGATCAAAAGATTTTCTTTCTCTTGGTTTTGAAGGATTTTTATATTGACTGAAGTTATTCTTAATCTTTTTCTCTATTTCATTTACATTGATATCTCCTACCACAATGATTGCCATCAGATCCGGTCTGTACCAGTCCTGGTGGAATTTTCGGATAACATCTGGTTTGAAGTTTTCCAAAACTTCTTTTTTACCAATTGGCAGTCTGTCTGCATACTGAGATTTATATAAAAGTTTTGGAAGGTATTTATCCATCATCCTTTTATCAGCTCCAAGACCCAGTCTCAGCTCTTCCAACACCACTCCTCTTTCTTTATTGATCTGCTCATCAGAAAGTGTTGTATTAAATGCCCAGTCTTCCATTACTTTCAGTCCGGCATCCAGATTTCCCGGTTTATCCAATGGGACTGGAAGCATATAAACTGTTTCGTCAAAACCGGTATAAGCATTAAGGTGCTGTCCGAATTTTACTCCGATAGATTGTAAAAAGTCGACTAATTTATTATCCGGAAAATTTTTGGTTCCGTTGAAGTTCATGTGCTCCATAAAGTGAGCCAGTCCTCTTTGATTTTCGTCTTCAAGAATAGATCCTGCATTGATTGCCAGACGGAATTCTACTTTTTTCTCAGGTAAAACATTTTTTTTGATGTAATACTTCATCCCGTTGGAAAGAGTACCGATTCTTAAGGACGGATCCACAGGGATGTTTTGTCCACAGACATTTAGAGACATCAGGAAGATGGCTGAAAACGAAGATAATATTTTTTTCATCTACATTATTTTTGACCCTCAAAAATATCGATTCTCTATGCAATCAGCCTTTTACCACAGGGTTAAATTGAAGTTAAAAAAATTAAATATTACAAAATGAAAATAAATTGTTTCTTTTATATTGCTTAAAATAATTTTTAATTAAAAACATTCATAAATTAATTAAAATAGACTAATTAAAAATAATATCATTTTCTTCATCTACTCATAAATCATGGTTAATCTACTATTATATTGTCCTTTTTCAAACAAAAAAACCGTTGTAATGTACAACGGTTCTCTTATTTTAATTAAAAATATTAATTAGCAGCGCCTGCTTTTACAGTTACAGTTTCTGCTTTTTTAGGTTCTTCTTTTTTGGCTTTTTCCCAACCATCTTCCGGCATTAGCGTTGCTACAATTCTTCCTTTTGTAAGATATTTTTTAGCTACATTCTGAAGATCTTTTACCGTAAGTGCTTTTACTTTATCCTGATAATTTAAGATATCATACTTGTCACTTCCGTCTAGCTGGTTCTTAGCAATGGCATTCATCCAGAACATATTATCTTTCAGTTCTGTTTTGTTGTCATTATATTCACCTTCTTTGTATTTATCAAGGTCTTTTTGTTCAGGGCCATTATCTATAAGCTTCTGAAGCTCTGCAATAGCACTTTTAGTCAGCTTCTCTGCATTTTCAGGACCACAAGGGAAATTAATACCGAAACTATACGTTCCGTACGGTATTTTATTCATTCCTCCTCGGGCGCCACCTCCATAGATACCACTTTCATCTTCTCTTAGCTTTTCGATAACTTTAATAGTAGCCACTTCTCCAAGCGCTGATAATGCTAAAGCTTCTTTTTCATTGTAAGGAGCCTCTCCGCTGTAAGAGATAGACACCATACTCTTAGGGTCTTTTCCTTTTTTATACACTTTGTTGTAATCACCGGTCATCGTTCTGTACCCTGTATCTTTATACATTGTTGTTTTTCCTGACGATGGCAGACTTGCAATATATTGCAGAACTTCATCTTTAAATTTGGCTTCGTCTATGTTTCCTACAAAATAGAACTGGAAGTTTCCGGCATTGGCAAATTTATCTTTATAAATATCGTAAGCTTTTTTATAGTCTGTATTGGCCCAGTCTTTCTCCATTGGGAATACCCCGATAAATCTAGGGTTCTTCTGGTTCATGAATTTTGCATGCTCATTAGAGAAATAAGCCTGAGGATTAGACAACAGGTTATTCAACATTGCGGATTGCTTTTCTTTATAAGCATTAAAGGAAGCAGGATTATAATTTAAGCTTGTAAAATAAGCATACATAAGCTCCATAGCAGTTCCTAAATCCTTTTGTGTGGTTCTTCCGGAAACGCCTTCAAAAAGAGAAGTTACCATAGGATTTACGTTCACCTGTTTACCGGCAAGATAATTGGTAAGGTCTGCTTTAGAGAATCCTCCTACCCCAGCTTCTGTTAATGCTGCGAAGGCAAACTGGGTTTTATTGTAATCAGCATCTGGGATAAGAGAACTTCCTCCTAAGCTTCTTGCTGTAAATACGATTTCATCGTCTTTAAAATCTGTTTTTTTGAAAGTAACTTTCGCTCCGTTGCTTAAAGTCCACGTTGTTGTTCCCAACTTGGCATCTGTTTCCGTTTTAGCAATTTTTCCTTCAGATTTGAAAGGCTTCACCAGGTTCTTGATGGTTGCTTTCTCTTCATAAGGCTTAAGATCTGCCATTTTCACAGCATCAAATGTATTCAGTACCATTGCTTCTGTAGGCATGGTTACATTATCTTTTTTAGGTCCTGTAACAATAATTACCCTGCTGTCATCTTTCACCATTTTCTTGATGATTTCATTGGTTTGTGCAAGCGTAACGGATGGTAAGAAAGCTTTCGTATCTTCATATTCCCAAGCAATTCCAGGAATTGGTTCCTGCTCCAGGAAGTTTCTTACATACTCGTCTATCAGAATCTCACTTTCTGTTTTGTCTTTGTTGTTATAAGATCTTTCAATATTGGAAAGCACCTGAGATTTTGCTCTGTCCAGCTCAGATTGTGTAAATCCAAATCTTTTTGCTCTTTCAACCTCTTCCAATAAAACTTTCAACGCATTCAGCTGATTTCCCTCTTTCACCATAGCAAATCCCTGGAACGCTTCTTTGCTTCTTGCATAAGTTCCTCCGTGGTATACTGATCCGAAAGTGAAAGGTGGGTTTGTAGAGTTAATCAGCTCTCTCAATCTGTTATTTAACATTGTCGTTGAAAGATTTTCTACAAGACTTTGGTTGTACTGTTCTACCGTTACATCAGGTTTATAGGCATCAGCATCTTTCATGATAAACTGTACCATAGAATTGGTAGCATCAGGATCTGTTTCAATAGCTACCAGAGTTTCTTTATGATTCGGAAGATCAAAAGATTTTCTTTCTCTTGGTTTTGAAGGGTTTTTATATTTGCTGAAGTTATCCTTGATCTTCTTTTCAATTTCGTCCACATTGATGTCTCCTACAACAATGATTGCCATCAGATCCGGTCTGTACCAGTCCTGGTGGAATTTTCGGATAACATCTGGTTTGAAGTTTTCCAAAACTTCTTTTTTACCAATTGGCAGTCTGTCTGCATACTGAGATTTATATAAAAGTTTTGGAAGGTATTTATCCATCATCCTTTTATCAGCTCCAAGACCCAGTCTCAGCTCTTCCAACACCACTCCTCTTTCTTTATTGATCTGCTCATCGGAAAGTGTTGCATTAAATGCCCAGTCTTCCATTACTTTCAGTCCGGCATCCAGATTTCCTGGTTTATCTAATGGCACAGGAAGCATGTAAACCGTTTCGTCAAAACTTGTATAGGCATTAAGGTGCTGCCCGAATTTCACTCCGATCGACTGTAGAAAGTCTACTAATTTATTATCCGGAAAATTTTTGGTTCCATTGAAGTTCATGTGCTCCATAAAGTGAGCCAACCCTCTTTGATTCTCATCTTCAAGGATAGATCCGGCATTGATTGCCAGACGGAAGTCTACTTTTTTCTCAGGTAATGTGTTTTTTTTGATATAGTACTTCATTCCGTTGGAAAGAGTACCAATTCGTACAGATGGATCCACTGGAATATTCTGTCCAAAGGCATTCGCAGACATCAGGAAAATGACTGCAAATGAAGATAATACTTTTTTCATGGTTATTTGATTTTATTTACGGCTTAAAACTAATATTTATTCAGAAGGTGAAGAAATCATTAAATCAATTTTATAGTTAAATTTGAGTTAAAATTATTTATATATTAAAAAAACCGGGGAATTCCCGGTTTTTGTGTCTTAAAAAGTATCTTATTATTTAAAATCAGCATCCGAAACTCCGGAGTTAATAACCACTTTTGTGGTTTTAATTGTCATTTTCTGACCTCCACCTTCAGCTTCTACTTCAGCAGGGAACTGTATTCCGTCTACCGCCATATAGCTTTTAATGGTTGCTTTACCTTCTCCGGCATCTGTTTTATATAAAAGTCCTGTTCCGGCATCGAAATAGAATTTACCTTTGTCTGAAGACAATACATTATAATCTTTTCCGTCAAGTTTTTCTGTAGATACAGCCTGGAAATTAGAAGCATCAAATGCTAAAGCATCCATTGGCTTTCCTTTTTTAAGTTCAGCAATTTTGTCAGCAGGAATATCTGTTTTGGTTCCCATCTGATCAAAATATCCTTTTTCACCATCAAAAAGCTGTACCATTTCTTTCCCCATGAAAGATTGTACAGATTTGAATTTATTTCCTAATTTCTTAGTTGTCATTTGGATTTCCATTCCCTGTACAGCCACTGTGTTATCAGTAATGGTAGATTTTACAGCGTCCAGTTTATCTTTTCCACCTAACGCTTTGAAATAATTATCAATAACCTCTTTAGGTGTAAGTTTTGATTGTACGGCTTCTGTTTTAGCAGATGCAGCCCCTTTTTTCTGAGCTGCTGCAGGCACTGAGAAAAGTACAGCGCAGAAAAACGGAATGATGATCTTTTTCATATTTATAATAAAGTTTAAAGAGTAAATATAGGAATATTGGCGGACATACAAATAAATAATGAGCAATTAGTAATGATTGATAATTGATTAATGATTAATGATTTTCAGGTGGGATATATAATAAAAAAAACCGCCAAAAAATTGACGGTTTTCAAATATTTATATCTGGATATAATTATTTCTTAAGCTCTTCTAAAAATTCGTCGTGAGAAATTTTAGTTTCTTTTTTGCTAGCTTTTTCAAGAATTACATCTTTCAATTTAGCCATTGCTACTTCAGAAGAAATTTGTCTTACCTGCTCTTGGTCTTTCAACATTTCAACAGCATATTTTTGGATTTCTTCATCCCCTAAGTGGTGGATTCCGTAGATTGCCAATTGGTTTTTCACTAGCTGCTCAGCCTGAGCTAATACATCAGCATAGTCAAGGTTGATTTCGTTCTCAGTCATCAATTTACCTTCGATGATCTGATATTTCAATTGGTTTTTCTCAGCTTCAAGAATTTCTTTAGCCTGTTCTTCAGACTGGATATTCTGGTTAGAGAATAATAACCACTTCACAAGGAAAGATTCAGGTAGTTTTACTTCTTCTTTCTCTGTTACTTGCTCTAATACTTTATTCACGAAGTGAACATCAGCATTCTGTTGGAAATACTCGTCTAATTCAGTTTTCACTTTATCTTTAAGCTCATCTTCAGACTTAATGTTTCCTTCTCCGTATACTTTGTCGAATAGATCCTGGTTAAGTTCAGCTAAGTTTAATGAATAGAAATCTTTTACTTTAACTTCTACTTCATTGTGGTGTAGGTGCTCAACTTCTTCCTTGCTGAATCCTAATTCTTTAGCTAATTCTTCGTCACCTGCAAGAGTTTCCTTCGTTACTTTTACAGAACCTTCCATTTTCAAACCTTTTACCAATTTGAAAGCTTCTTTGTTTTCAGCAGTAATAGTAAGGTTTTTTGGATGGTGGTGGTGCTCTCCTTCAGCATCTTCTTCCACAACCTGAGAAACTTCTAAAGCAATGTAAGAATCTTTAGTGATTTTATCTTGAGGAACCTGCTCAGCGAAACGCTTCTGCATGTTTTCAATGCTCTTACTGATTTCTTTATCAGAAGCTTCTACTTTGTAATGAGGAGCTTCATATTTAGCTAAATCTATAGTGAATTCAGGCTCATATCCTACTTCGAAAGCAACTTCTATTTGATCAGCGTTGTAATTTAATTCGTTTACTGGCTGAGGAACAGGCTGACCAACTAATCTTAATTTGTTTTCATTAACATAGTTGTTTAAAGCATCAGAAACTTGTCTGTTGATTTCTTCAAATGCAATACCTGCTTCATATTGTTTTTTAACCATACTCAAAGGCACTTTCCCTTTTCTGAATCCAGGAACTTGCGCATTTTTAGCATAATTAATCAACTGCTTCTCTACTTTTTCTTTGTAGTCAGATTTTTCCAATGTTACTGTAAGCAATGCACTTACGTCATCATGGTTTTGTGCGGTAACCTTCATTATTGATTAAAATTTTAGGTTGCAAAAATAGGAATTTTTTATGAAAAAAGCCCATTTAAAATCAACTAATAAAGCCAAATATTGTTAAATAAAAAACCACCGGAGAATTCCGGTGGCCCAAACAAGATTAAAGGTATATTAATTAACAATATTATAGTTAGCCTGTGCATCAGTTTCTCCTCCTGTATGAGTTCCGTAAATCACTCCGTTTCCGCTTACGGCAGAAGCTTCAGAAACCGTTACCGGCTCATGGAATAATGTAAGAACCAACTGGCTAGGTGCAGAAGCATTTTTTACCGCAGTATTGACTACCCATTTTGTTTTCAACCCAACACGATTTCCATCATCTCTGGTTGATTTTTCGTCATCTGTACGGGTTAAGGTAATATCTGAGTTAGGAAAATTATATACAAGGAAATGTTCATCCTTTGCGTCTTTAATTTCCTGAGTAGCATCTTCATCTCCGTTTTTGAAAATAACTTCTACATTATAAGTATGTCCGTTGATCAGTTTAACATTAGGATTAGTAGTACTGTTCACCTGATAATCATAAACAATAGGATTATTAGGGTCAGCCTGATCTGTTACTCTTAAAAGGACATCTGACAATTCTTCCTGAGGAAGGTCATCTGCTTCATCATCGCTTCTGTTACACGATGTTAAGCTTAAAGAAACAGCTAAGAATAAAAGTCCTAAGATAAGTGTTGTATTTTTAAAAATATTTTTCATGTTTTTGATTTTAAATAATTAAAATTGATATTTAAGAGTTAAAATGAAGTTTCTTCCCATTTCGTTGGAAAAGAAACGAAGTCTGTTCAGATAATCTCTGTAAGACGTATTGAATACATTTCGAACTGAGAAATCAATTCCGAAATTTTTAGACAGATTTACCCCTGTCTGAAGGTTCCAAAGGGAATATCCGTTTGGAGGTGTAGAAATATCCACTTCTTCATTGTAAGGATTTCCGTCTGAATCAAATAATCTGATCGGAACGTTATAAACAGGAAATCTCGTCTGTTTCAGATATGTATTGTTACTTACGGTGAAATAGAAGTTCTTCCATTCTTTTTTATTGAATTCCAATGAATTGTTAAAGTTCGGAGGCATCATAAGAATAAGCGGTACATCATGCGTGGTATCCTGCCCGTACACATAAGATCCGCTTCCTTTATAGGTCAGATGATCCGTGATCTTCAGCTGGGCATCAACGTCCAATCCATACATTTTTGCATTGATCTGTTGATAGTTGTATACCACAAAAGCTCCGCCCCACTGAGTATTCTGATATCCTGTAGGAATCTGGTTGATAAAATTCTGAGTATAAAAGAAATATGGGTTAACAGAAATATTCAGTCCTTTTAAGACATTTGCTTTTATATCTGCCACCAAGTTAAACTGATTTCCGGTTTCACTTTTCATTCTCATATCTCCTCTTTCAATAATAGCTGCAGAATGGTGAAGTCCGTCTGCAAAAAGTTCTGCGATATTCGGAGATCTTGAAACCCTGGCGTAATTGAATTTCAGGTTAAAATATTCGGATGGATGATAAACAATTCCCCCGTTTACTGAAATATTATTATAACTTAAAGACGGCTTGGTAAGAATTCTGTTTTGGTTGATTCTTACTACAAAATCTGAATAATCTGCTGCATACTTTTTATTCCAGTCACTTAAATCATACCATTTTGTTACTTCGTAGTGATCATAATCGTATCTGCCTCCCAGTTCAAGATCCAGCTCCGGTGCAATTTTATATTTCAATACGGAATAAATTCCTGCATAGTATCTGTCATAGTTCGGAACAAGACGTCTCGCCTCGGTCTGAGTATTGGAATAATTGTTTTGGTATCCAGCATTAATCCCTGTTTCAAGATTCCAATTTCCTCTTTCTATCAGGTGGTTCACATTCAGATCATTGGTGATCAGTTCAAGATCCAATGCCGGTTTTTTGCTCAAAGCTTCTGTACGTCTGATATCATATTCTTTTCTATGATTGTATTGAAAGCTGTAAGTGGCGGTTATTTTTCCAAAATTTTCGAACCTTTTATACGCTGAAACCTTAGCAATATGATGCTCGATTTCCTGTTTAGGATTGTCAATATCATAGCTAAAATCTCTTTGATAGATTGGCGCTTGTGATGTAAGAGCATTACGCAGATCTTCAGAATTCCCAACGTGAGAACTTCTAAGAATCCCGACTGTGCTTTTAGTCAGATAATAATCAAAAGAAAAACCTTTTTCAAATGTCATTTTCTGTACACCAAAATTAAATCCTGAGCTCTCAAGACCAGTATTCATCAAGCCATAATCCGGAGCTTCAAGATCTCCCAGTTTTTTATAGCTTCCATTGGTTTTTATACCCCAGCCATTTTCCCAGGTTTTTGCAAGTTTTACATTAAGATCAGCCCCTCTTCCGTTTGAAATTCCGGAAAGAGAAACACTTCCCATAATGGTATCTTTTTTAGGTAAAACCTGAGGCTGTAAAACAACAACTCCTCCTACAGCTCCTGCTCCATATTTCAAGGCTGATGCCCCTTTTATCACGTCGATATGTTCAAAATTGTTGACATCCACATTGGGGGCATGCTCTACTCCCCATTCCTGTTCGGCAAGCTTTACCCCATCATTCATAATGGAAACCCTGCTTCCATAAAGCCCATGGATAATAGGTTTAGCAATATTATTTCCTGTTTTAAGAACGTTAACACCGGAAATATTAGTTAATAAATTCCCTAAGTTTTCGGTAACATTTCTTGAAAGCGTTGATTTATCAAGTGTTTTAACCACCATGCTTCCATTGTTTTTATGACTACCATGAATAGTCACGGTTTCAATATCTTTAATGTGGTGTTCCAGTGTAATCACCAGCTGAACATCCTTATCAACTCCTATATTTTCAGTATAATCATTGCAATCAGGATGTTGTGCAACGAGTGTATACTTTCCTGCAGGAATTTTATCAAAAGAAAATTGACCTTTCTTATTGGTTTTGGCTGTAAAGTTCCCGATTTTAATCACTGCATTTTCCAGCAATGTTTTATCATGGAAATCCTGAACGGTTCCCTCTACAGTATAATTTTTTTGTGCACTTGTAAATACTGATCCGCAAAAGACCAGCAGCAGGCAATATATCAATTTCATTGTAAATAGATTGATTGCGTACCCTTTTCAACAGGGTACATTTTTCGTTAAAATTTGTGGGAAGGGTTAGTTTTGATGGTACAATGTATCTTGATAAGAAGTTAAGAAACCGGAAAATAGTAATTGAACATTATTAAATATTAAATATCAATTACAGATTATCAGGTATTTTTCCCAACATCTTGAAACCTTAAACTTTAAACATTGAATTTAAAGCAGTAAACATTGAACTTTAAACCCTATAGAATCTATGAATTATGCAAGTGCGGGCGGTCCCCGAAGCTGGAAGGTGAATTTGGTCTGTGACCAGATTTTCTCCTGGATGGCGATGATTTGTTTTACTTCATGGCTGTAATGCTCAAAAGTAAAATTGAATTCTTCAGGAGCTAATGTATGTCCGGTAACCAAAAAGTGGCAGGCCAGACAGTCGCCAGCTTTCTCTTTAGTAACGGCTTTCGTCATCGTATTCTCTGCTTTTTTAAGATGAAAAGCCTTAAAATAGTCTACAGAATCATGATGGTGAAAGCTTTGAGAAAGCAGCGCGAGAAAATACACTCCAAACAACAGCTTGGAGATAAAACTCTTTAGGTTTCTGCTTTCTTTAAAAATCATGGTTCAAAATTATGAAAATAATTTAATTGTTTCCTTAAACTTTTATTAAATTACTTAATGATTGTTGACAATAGGTAGAAACAAGTACAATTTTGTTACAAAAAAAATGCTTCATCTTACTAATTTGATGAAGCATTTATATTTTAGTTTAATCCAGTTGGGTTCCAAGATATTCCCACTCCTGTAAAGCGGTATCCAGCTCTTCCTTAGCTTTGTTGTATTCTTCTAAGGTTTCATCTGAAGGGTTTTCTTTAGCAAAAGAAGCTTCCATTTGCTCTACTTTTGTTTCAAGCTCGGAAATTTTCTCCTCTACTTTTTTAATTTTATTCTGAATATTTTTTTGCTCTTTACTTACAATATTGGAAGACTGGCTGCTGCTTACGACAGGTTTTTCTTCCACTTTCTTAGGCTCTACCTTTACTTCGCTGTGAAGTTTTGCCTTTTCTGCAGAAATCTCTCTGATGGTTTCCTTTTGTCTGTACTCCAGGTATTCGTTGATATCACCTAGGAATTCTTTCATTTTCCCGTCACGGAATTCGTAGATTTTATCACAAAGTCCCTGAAGGAATTCCCTGTCGTGCGAGATGACAATCAAAGTTCCTTCAAAATTCTGCAGTGCCAGCTTGATAATTTCCTTAGACTGGATATCAAGGTGGTTGGTAGGTTCGTCCATGATCAGTGTGTTGAAAGGACGAAGTAACAGTTTACAAAGTGCCAGACGGTTTCTCTCTCCTCCGGAAAGTACTTTTGTTTTTTTAGTAACGGCATCTCCCTGGAAAAGGAAAGATCCTAATAAGTCTCTTACTCTTGGTCTTGTTTCTTCTGTAGCTGCATCTTCAGCTTCTTCCAGCACTGTTTTATTAGGTGTTAAAACCTCTTCCTGATTTTGAGCGAAATATCCGATGTTAACGTTGTGTCCCAGATTCCATGTTCCTGAATAGTCTTTGATATCTCCCGCCAGGATTTTAGCCAGCGTAGTTTTTCCTTGTCCGTTCTGTCCCAAAAGGGCAATTCTGTCTCCTCTCTGAACGATAAAGTCTACATCATCAAAAATCTGCTTCTGCCCATAAGCTTTTCCAAGATTGATGGCTTCGAAGATCACTTTCCCCGGAACCATAGACTGTACGAAACGGATATTGAATTTCGAAACGTCCTCGTTATCCACTTCGATACGTTCGATTTTATCTAATTTCTTAATAAGGGACTGCGCGAAAGATGCTTTGGTAGCACTTGCACGGAACTTATTAATGTTATCCTCCATTTGTTTGATCTCCGCATCCTGGTTCTTTTTAGCCTGAATCAGTTTCTCACGGCGATCTTCTCTCATGACAAGATATTTCGAGTAATTCGCTTTATAATCATCAACTTTTTTATTGTTGATATCAAAAGTACGGTTGCACACCGCTGTCATAAACTGTTTATCGTGGCTTACCAGAACAATAGCTCCCGGATAATCTTTCAGGAAGTTCTCCAGCCAGATGATAGATTCCATATCCAGGTGGTTGGTAGGCTCATCGAGAAGCATAATGTCGTTCTTCTGAAGAAGTAATTTTGCCAATTCGATTCTCATTCTCCATCCTCCGGAAAATTCATCGGTAATTTTCTGGAAGTCATCTGCTTTAAATCCTAAACCGAATAACACTTTTTCCATGTCACCTTCAAGATTGTAGGCATCATGATTCATCAAAAGGTCGTTCAGCTCGGTCATTTTATTAATCAGATCCGTGTAGGAATCACTTTCGTAATCTGTTCTTACTGTCATCTGGTGATTCACCTCTTCCAGTTCGTTTTTCCAGGCATTGATCTGTTCAAAAGCCTGCATGGTTTCTGCCCAGACCGTTCTTCCTTTTACGAAATCAAGATCCTGTTTAAGGAAACCAATGGTAACACTTCCTTCAGTGACAACTTCTCCCTCGTAGAAATTAATTTCTCCGGAAAGCATTTTCAACAAAGTGGATTTTCCTGCTCCATTTTTACCAACGAGACCTACTTTATCATCCTTTTTAATGGTGAAATTGACATTTTGAAATAAATAATTTCCTGAATGGTGTAATCCTAAACTTTGAACCGAAAGCATCTTAATTAATAATTAGTAATGAATAATGAATTTTCGGGTGCAAAAATACGGAAAAAGAAATGAATAGCCGAGAAATAAAAAAAGTGGTCAGGATTCAGCAGTTTTTCCTTTATATGTAATACATTAAACCGAAAAAAAGGAGACACCCTCAGATGTCCCCTAACCTAAATTTAAAACTGAGAAGTTTTTTCATTAATTCTTCCATTCATTTAATATCGTAGCTGCCGGTGCTTTTATAATAGAACGAACCCAGATATCATTATTGGGAACGTTTGTTCCATATAGGAAATCTGCAACAAAGCTGTCCTCCGGAAGATGAAGTTCTACGGAAAGCCTTTTTGTACGGCTTGTTTCATCAACGGAGGTACGACTTGATACATTTAATCCATTATTAATCAACTCAATATTAATTTCACGCTGAGTTCTGTACCGGAAACTATCACTATACAATCCGAAGTTTGAAGAAATATGGGTATAATCCACAAATCTTTCGAAATCATATATCGGTTTTTTGTTTGTAGAAAGATCCTTTACATATTCTTTCATTTTGATATAAAACCGATTGAGAAAAGCATGCTTATTATAATCTGTTCCAAAATACGCTTCATTCTCAGTACTAAATACTGATAATATGGTATTGGTTTCGTCCATCATGAGTTTTCCATATACTTTTGACAGGTCATTATATACTTTATCCCGGCAAACATAGGCCTGTGAAAGGCCATCCACCGTTTCCACTTTATATTCCGAGAGTAAAGCATCCCATATTTTATTTCCATCAGCATTGGTTTTTGCATTTCTGATATCTGAAACGTAGTCATGCAGATCATCAACATTAATGAAATCTGTAGAAATATAAACAGATTGTGGACCTTCCAGATATCCTCCTCCAATATCAGCATGATCTCCAGGAACAAATATTTCTTTCCAAACTGAAGACTGATTTTCCAATTTCTGATCCTGCATTGTTTTCGAATTCTCAAACAAACCTGTCAATGGAAAGAAAAACCTGCCCTCATTAACTGCACAGAAATGCAGAGCATTCTCTACCTGTGCAGAGATCTTCATGTTATAATTATTAAAAGGCTTAGACTCAATCGTATCAAAAAGCCCCAAAAATTTTATTCTGCAATTTCCTACCGCATAAAAAGTCAGAAGCTGATTACAGAAAGTTCTTGCTAGCATCCCTCCTCTCCCGAATCCATAGATATAGAAATGGTATTCCTTTGTCTCATCATGGATTATTTTCCGCACAAAATCTCCGGCTTTCTGAAGTTTATCATCTGACGAATATCCGCTTCCATAGGGTGGATTTGCACAGGTTGCCATGGCAAAATTATTATCTTCACTACCTGTTGCGGTACCAATTCCTTCAATATATATTTTTTCATCTCCAACGAATAAACTGTATAATTTATAGATATTGCTGAAAGTACCATAATAGCTTTCATTATTATTCAGCGGTTTATCCGGTGAAAGAATATTTGCTCCATTATTTCCTGTACCGTCAAAGAAAATCCCGACGGAAATCACTCTGTTACCATTCATGTTTCTACTTTAATTTTTACTAAAGATCCTGTTTGTGTTTTTTTTCAACTACCATCTCTGAAAGAGACATTCCAAAATAACAGAAGAAAAATAAGGTTCGCTAGAGTGAAAAGTACCAAATAAAAAAATCCGTATTTCTACGGAATCAATTTAGATTTTTTCAAGGGAGTAAATATTGTTGACAATGGCATAGATTACTATACCCACAGTATTCTTGGCTCCGATTTTCTCCAGGATACGTTGTCTGTGACTTTCTACAGTTCTGGGGCTGATAAAGAGTTTTTCTCCGATTTCATTGTTGGTCAATTCCTGACAGATCAGTTTTACCACATCTTTTTCTCTTTCGGATAATTCATCTTCTGTTTCAAAAAGAGATTTTTTTTTGGCAGAGCTGTTCATATAAGTAAACAGCATCTGATGATCTTCGGCCGTAAAAAAGACACCATTTTTATCTACCATTGTGATGGCTTCAATAAAGGTTTTTTTATTCGAGTTTTTGGGAAGAAATGCTGATACTCCCAGCTTAACCATATATCCGAGAATAGAGGTTTTATAATGGGATGACAGGATAATAATTTTAAGATCCGGATATTTTTCTTTCAGGATTTCTACCAGTTCAAAACCATTCATAGGTTTCATCTGAACATCTACGAGAGCAATATCAGGAAATTCATCTTTTGAAAGTTTTCCGAGGTCTTCTATAAAATCGGGGCCATTATCTGCGGTAAGGCAAACCGATATATTTTTTTCATTGGACAGCAACATTTTTACCCCTTCAAGGATGAGCTGTTCATCATCAATCAGTGCTAGTTTGATTTGGGAACTCATGATATTTTGGAATTTTTATAATTAAACGACTTCCTTTATTTGAAAATGTTTTTTTCCATTTGTGTGTGGCGTTCATTGATTTGATACGGGATTCAATATTTTTGATTCCCATCCCTTTTTTCACTTCTTCATATTCAAATCCCTGTCCGTTATCAGAAATTACAACGGCCATATTTTCAGGATAATCTTTAATGTAAATCCAAATATCCGTTGCATCGGAATGCTTGATCACATTGGTGGTAAACTCCTGAATAATCCTGTACAGCTGTACTTCCACGAAAAGATCTTTCTTTTCATATCCAGACATTACCTGCAGGGAAATATTGATTTTATGGGAAAGGTTGGCTATTAATTCTTCAACATATAAAACCAGACCCACAGATTCCAAGTTTACAGGATATAATGAATGGGAAATACTTCTGGCAGCATCAATCAGGGAAGACATCTGACCGTAGATATTTTTTTTGATGAGCTCATCACCCTGAGTATCGAGGTTATTCAACCACAAAGAAAGAATATTGAGGCGGTTTCCGATATCATCATGAATCATCACAGCAATTCTTTTCCTTTCTTCTTCCTGGGCCTTGATGTTTTCCAGAACTAATTTTTTCTGATGAAGAACTTCCGCTTCATGCTGTACATTTTTTTCCTTAATAATTCTGGTAATAAAAGCTCTGTAAGCTAGCAGAATAAAGGATACGATAACTGTTATGGTAACAATTATCAGGATCAGCAGATTGATATTTAGTGTTACTTCTTTAATCTGAAAAAAGTATATAAAAATGAACAGTACAAAATACTCGAAAGAATATTATTGGCACTGAGAATAGTATAATAATCGTTTTCGGACAGATTGGCGATCTGGTGCTGAATGATAAAAATAAACACTGAGACAGAGTAATAGAAAAATATACTGGCATCTACCAAAAGAAAGCGATTCTGTGTAGAGGTATTCTTAATCTCCCGAATCAGAGTAAATCCGGAAAGACAGATGATGATAATATTGGAAACCACTTTCGCTATATCAGCATTGGCAGGATAATCAAATCCGTATTTCGAGATCATAAAACCTGTTGCCAATACACCTACAATCCACAAAACATATCTTGGCCAGTCCAGCTTTCTGATAAATAAACCTGTAAGCAGGAAAAACTCTCCCGCAATGTATAAGGGATAAAGGAATGAGGTATCATTCAGTCTGAAGATATAAGGCAGCGCCAGATTCAGCAATTCAATAAAAAAAAGAAAAGCAATACAATGAAAATATTGCTTTTCTTTATGATTTAATATGCGGTATTTTGCTGCTCCCAGTAGTATAACGGACAGGAGCAGTGCATAATTCAGGAATAAAATTGCCTTATAAAGTTCAGCCATTCCTCAATATATCGTTTTAAAATTCACTTCCTACATCTACATCCGGGATACGGCAAATAGGAGGACATGGTTTTGCCCAGTCGTAAGTATTGGAAATTGATTCTGCTCCCAGTTCTGCATTTCTAAGGTTTTCACGGAAAGAGATAAAGATAAGCGTTACCAACATTTTTCCGTAAATATCATTGTATCTGATCCCAAAAGAACAGGTAATACCTGCCAATCCTTCATCTGAAAGACAAAGGTCTGCTGTAGGAACATAGAATTTTCTGAAAATTCCACTTCCCTGATTTTCTCTGGTCTCTTTATAAAACCAATCCATACCTTGATTTCTCCAACGTTCAATAGCATCTACAGCTTTGTCCTGTTCAAGAATGGGTGTATTGGAAACAGGCAATCCCATATTGGCATTTTTTTCCATGCTTTCAAGATCTTTGGATAGAACGGCGTTTCTAATAAGTGTATACTCCTGAATTTCCTGCAATCTCAGATCTTTTTCAAGTTCGGTAAGGAAACTATATGGATATTCTTTTACATCTATTTTTACCCCATCATTGTTCATAGGATAAAAGATAAGAATCAATCGGTCTCTGTAAATTCCTACTGCAGCACAGAAGTCTTTATAATCCTTAAACCCCTTCATCCATTCAAGGTGTTCTCTGGAAATATTAAAAACATAGTTGGTAGGGATAAGCTTTTGAATTTTGGAAAAGTCAGAAAGACATGCTTTCCACTGGTTTGACGCTGCTCTACATTCTTCTACAGGCAGCATATAGTCTACAATGTTTAATGTTGACATAAGCATAGTTTTTAGTCGTATAAAAATATACAAACTAAATATGCTATGCAAGAGGATTTTAATTAATAATTTTTCACAGTAATATGATAACAGCTCTGCTGCTTCTCTTTGATGTAATATATTCTACCAGCCTTCTCGTAATGCTTTAAAACTTTCTCCAGAGCTATTTCCATTTTCGGATTGTATTTTAAAACGTTGTTGAATCTTATGTAAGAAATATCAAAAGAGTTGCCATAGTTGTGAGAACTAATTCCTAGTGAGGCGTTAGAATTCACTCTTCTCAGCCTGCACTGGTCTTCAAGGGTTCTGGTAATGGATGAAACCGTAAATGTACCGCCTTTTGTATCCTTACTGAACTTTGACCCTATTTTTTCCAGAGTAGTTTTTGCCTTGGATACCATATAAGCCCTGCTGTAATCAAGTCTCTGAACCTGATACCCTTTGCCGGATTTTTTTATTTTGTGGAATTTTCCGTTGTTGATATATTTCTGTACGGTTTTGGAATCTTTCAATAACTGCACTCCAAAACCCTTGGAAGCATCAAGATGAGATTTATAAAGCGGTGTAGGTTCTACCTTTAATACAGTGGCAAGATCATAGCAGGGAAAAGCTTTTTTGGCTGCCTGCGAATAATGTAAACTATAAATAAAAGGTACAAAGACCACACAAAAAAACTTTCTCATTCACCTTCCTTTTAAATTACAAATGAAAGATAAAACATTTATGTTAGATCTTTCAAGACTGATGATAATACTCTCTCAATAAATCCCAAACAAACATTACACCAAATTACAGATTTTGCAATTTTTGTTCCCTCTTTTTTGAAATATTTTTTCAGTTTTAACTTTTTACTTTAAGATTTAAATTTTACATTTGAGATACATAAACAATAAACAACATGATAAAAAAACTTTTCGCTGAATTTTTCGGCACATTTTGGCTTGTTTTCGGAGGGTGTGGAAGCGCTGTTTTCGCAGCGGGTGTTCCAGACATCGGCATCGGACTTTTAGGCGTTGCTTTAGCCTTCGGTCTTACTGTTCTTACCATGGCTTACGCTGTAGGGCATATCTCAGGAGGGCATTTTAATCCGGCAGTTTCTTTCGGGCTTTTAGCAGGAGGAAGATTTCCTGCTAAAGACCTTATTCCTTACATTGTAGCCCAGTGTTTGGGAGCGATTGTAGCAGCAGGATGTCTGTACACAATCCTTAACGGTGCCGGAGCGGTAGAATTCTCAAAACCCGGAGATTTTGCCACGAACTTTTACGGTGAAGCCGTTTACAATGGAAAAGCTTTCAGTATGGGAGCAGCATTTCTTGCTGAGTTTCTATTAACCGCATTTTTCCTAATTGTAATCATGGGAGCTACAGATAAGTGGGCTAACGGTAAGTTTGCCGGTCTTGCCATCGGTCTTGCGCTTACGTTGATCCACCTGATCTCTATCCCGATTACCAATACCTCTGTAAACCCTGCGAGGTCCCTTTCTCAGGCAGTCTTTATGGGAGGAATTGCCATGTCACAGCTTTGGCTGTTCTGGGTAGCCCCTATTTTGGGAGGAGTTGTAGGCGGATTGATCTACAAGTTCTTACTTCAGAGAGATACTGCTGAAATTGCAGATTAATTTTAAAATAATATTTAATGATAAAATCCTGTCAGGCGGCAGGATTTTTTTATTTCTGATTTGAATAAATTGTTTTGAAATTCTTGTAAACGCAAGTTTTTTATAAGAGAAACTTTTTATTTAAAAGGGGCAAAGTTGTTACAACTATGTTGCTTATGAGGCTAATTGTAATGTTGGATTAGTAAGAATCAATGTCATTGATTTCACCTTTGCTTCCATAAAACTTAAAAATAGAGATTAAACTTTTCGTTAAACCCAACATTTTTTTATTTCAGCTTTTTGATTTCAAAAGGATTTTTAAAGATGAGCTCTTCATGTTTCCCTTTAATTTCCATTTTGCGCTGAAGAAGATTAAGCGCCATTTTCCTGATGAAAAGATCTTTGTCATTCAGTTTCCAGTAAGAATCTTCATGAAGCTTTTTAGGCTGGCGGATCAGATAGAATTCAGTTTCCCAGGTATCTGCATTATGATAGAATTCGATGATTCCACAATGTTCAGGGATAAGAGCTGCGTCTACCATTCCCATCGGGAGCAAAAAACTAAAGGAATTGCATATATAATCTCCACAGGAAATTTTATCATGTTTCAGAAATTTTTCCCCGGTATCTTTGTTGATATATGATTTTTTAAAATCATTTTTAAAATCACTCTTTGAAAGCTTGATCTCAATTTCATGACTTCCACCTTCCGAATCTATGATTAATATGTCCGCTTCCCAATCTGCCTGAAAATAATTCGTCAGTACAATTTCTTTTTCAAAATCGCAATGGGAATGGATGTAGGCATGTATTAGTTCTTCTATTTTGATCATTTTTTATGATGGTAAAAATTTTTAATAAAACGCAATGCCCGCAAAGTTTTTAATAGCCAAGTGTTTAAAGGCTCGCAAGGGCGTTTCACTCAGCAAAAGTCGCAAATTATTTTATGATACAAAAATTGACAAGCGAAGCGAATTGACCATTCACAATTGTTCTCTTATGTCCAAAATCATCAACTCACCAGCAGGCTGCATCCTCTGATATCTGAATGATCTATTCTTCCTAAGACCTGAAATTTATCACCCATTATTTTCCCTAAATCCTGTGTTGCAATAAATGAGCAGGAATGCGTATTGGCAAGATCAATGATATTAATAGCTCCTGTACGGCCTTCTTTTTCGTAAGCCAAAGGATCTTCTGCATTCCGAACCATGATTCTCATCCAGTTCGGACATTCGTATTCATTATTTCCAAGGGAATAAGCCTGTGAAAGTAACTCTGTCATGGAATATTCTGAATATATTCTGTCCGTTTTAAGTCCTTCCTGCAAGATTTTCAACAATTCATCTTTGGTCATTTCTTCTTTTCGCCCTTTCATACCGCCGGTTTCAATTACGATTAAATTTTCAGGGAAGTTCAGGGATTCATCGCTTTGCTCGGAATGACAGTAATCAAGAAAGTCTAATAGGGCAAAAGAAACCCCAAAAAGAATAACTTTTTTGCCCTGCAATGTATTTAATAATTCAAAAAGCTCAGCATGATTATAAAGAAAATATCCGTTTTCCGGTTTTGCAGACTTCTTCATAAGATAGTCTACCATATAGATCAGTGATGAGTTTTGTCTCTCAAGATAGCTTGGAAGTAGCCCAAGAAAAATAAAGTCTTCCGGTTTTCCGATAAATTGTTCAAAACTTTTATAAATGCTTTCTTCATAAAGCTCCGGATCTGCAATAAAATGTTTGGAAAGGTTCATCTGGGTGGTTCCCGAACTTTGAAAGTAAAGATCCGTATCCACATTTTTATCCAGAATCTGATGGTTTTTAAACATTTCAATAGGAAGAAACGGAATTTTCACCAGGCTATCTACCTCATCGGGGTTCACCTTCAGAAAATCAACGAATTTCCGGTATATTTCAACATTTTCATATTGATAACGAAATGTTTTCAATGATGCACTTAGAAAATCCTGTTCAGTCTTTATGTTGAATATATTTTTCAATTCCATAATTTTTAAATTCCTTAATCCCTTACTACAAGGCAATTACAGAGATAAAATATTGTTATTTAATAATTTTTTACTATATAAAACCTATTTTGGTAGACTTATTGCAATGTATTACTTGGAATATGGATTAAAAACAAGAGTGGGTTTTTCCACCCGTTCGAAAGTTACCTCTTTTTAGGGGTAATTTTTTTTGCTTTATTTTTCAAAAGTCTTGAGTTCAAAATCCTTTTCAAAAACTCCGTAAGTGAAATAGGATATCCAGTCTCCAAGGTTGATATATTTTGCGTTTTGTTGCAGATCCAGTACCATTGGCAGGTGTCTGTGACCATAGATGAAATAATCAATCTTCTGAGTTTTCAGCTTTTCTTTGGAATAAATAATCAGAAACTCTTTATCTTCTCCCAAAAAAGCTTTGTCTTCTTCTCCGGAGATCATTTTATTTTTTTGTGAAAGGTATAATGCAATTTTCATCGCGATATCAGGGTGAAGCCATTTGAAAAACCATTGAGCCGCCGGATTGGTGAATAGTTTCTTCATTCTTTTATATCCTTTGTCACCAGGTCCCAAACCATCTCCATGAGCCAGCAGAAACTGCTTTCCTCCCATTTCAAAATATTGTTTCTGATAGAATACGGTACATCCGATTTCTTCTTCCAGATAATCTTTCATCCAGAGATCATGATTTCCTACAAAGAAATAAATATGAATTCCTCTGTCTTTCAATTCTGCAATTTTTCCAAGCACACGAACGTATCCTTTAGGAATAACATGCTTCCATTCATGCCAGAAATCAAAAAGATCTCCCATTAAAAACAAAACCTGAGCATCCTCTTTGATCTCATCCATCCAGCGTATAAACCTCTCCTCGCGCACCTTGCTTTCCTTGGGTGTAGGAGCACCAAAATGCTGATCCGAAGCGAAGTATACTTTTTTCCCAGGTTCTAAATTAATTGTTGTTTTTAACACTTTCTGAGTTTTGTGAAAAATTATTGATTATCTTCTGCAAACCATTCTCCATAAGAGTTTTCTGTCTCATGAAGTTTAAGATAAGCTAAAGAAATTCCTTCGGGAAGTCTTGATTTGATTTTAGCAGCAATAGCATACAACATGTTTTCACAAGTCGGCTGGAAGCTGCAATAGATTACTTTATGGCCTTTCTGCTCAAGGTCATCTCCCAGTTCTTTGTGTGGAGACAGTGCATTGACAAGAACCGCATGGTCCCATACATCTACGATCTCAGATTTTACGATACTTTTGATATCTCCGAAATCTACCACCATTCCATTTTTAGGATTTTCAATATCATTAATCGGTTTTCCTTTCACTGTTACAAACAGTTTATAGGAATGTCCATGCATATTTTTACACTTCCCATCGTAGTTGTAAAGCACGTGAGCCGTCTCGAATGTAAAAATTTTTGTAATACGTATCATAATACAAAGATAGGATAAAACAGCTTAATACAGAAAAGACTGTTTCTATTACAGCGATTTTAAGATATTCTTTTTAATCAATTTTGAAAGTCAGATTATGATCCTTGGTTCCATCTACATTAGCAGCATTGTAAGGTACAGAAAGCCAGTTTTTTTTATTCATAACAAATTTAAACTGGTAAGTTTTCCCACTTTCGAAATGAGATTTTGGGAGTGTTAATTCAAAAGCATTGTTTCTTTTCAGATTCATATAATACACCTGATCATCAGGATTCCAGTTGTTAAAAGAACCTGTCACAGAAATACTTTTGATGTACTCTACACTTTTCCCTTCTGGAAATTGATAAGAAAAAATGATATTATCCTTTTCAGTCCGGTAGCCATAATTTTCTTTTTTAAGATTGGGATGAACAATAGGTTCAGACTTTGTATATTCTTCTGCCACCATATATGGGTTCAGCATTCGTTTATCCATCATGCCGGCAATCTGATTGATCATAGGATAAAAAACAGGAAATTCTTTATATCCGTTGTACATCACTATGATAGCTATATTCTGATCCGGAAAAATTCTGTAAGCACTCACATTTCCTCCTGAGAAATCATAGGATTTTATAGCATTAAAGATGTCCGTATCCCAACCATGAGTAAAGGTGATCTCTTTATTTTTGTATTCAAACGGTTTCCACATCAACGCTTGTGTGGCAGGTTTCAGAAAATCATTTTTACTCAAATGAATGCTCCATTGTAAAAATGCAGGCAATGCAATCGCTAAGCCATTCGCTGAATGCGCTCTTCTCCCTTCTACAAATGCGGATTTTTCGTATTGATGTGTCTTTTTGTTGTAGTTATATTTTACAATTCTATTAGGGATTTTTTCAACGGAATTCGATGAAAACACTACCTTATTTTTGGAGTCTGAAAACTGATTCTTCAGGATATAATCTTCAAATTTCTCTCCTGTTATTTTTTCAATGATCATCGTAATCAGCATGTAGTTAGTCTGATTATATCTGTAATCACTTCCGGTTTCAAATTCCATTTTTTCTTTTGATAAGCGGTTAATAACTTCAGCGTTGGTAGCATCTGTTGCAATATCATTGAAATTAATCCAATCCGGAAGTCCTGAAGAGTGGGAAAGAAGATTTTTTACCTTAACATTTTGCCATTCTGCCGGTATATTGTCAACATATTTTGAAATTTTATCTTCCACAGAAAGTTTTCCTTGCTCCACAAGCTGAAAAAGCCCAACATTTGACATCAGTTTTGTACTTGAATACACCCTGAACATGGAATTCTGATCTACTTTTTTATCGCTTTCCAAATTTTCTGTTCCATAATATTTCTGGAAAGTCACTTTATTATTCGTTACAATTCCTACGGCCATTCCCGGTATCTCATTGATTTGAATAACTTTCTTTATATAGCTGTCTATCGCTTTCGATTGTTCTGCAGTCTGACCATAAGCTGTAACGAAAAAGCCTGAAAATAATATTGTTAAAATAGATGATTTCATGGAGATGTTTGTTTGATGTTTCCTTATTAAAAACAACTGCGGGCCTTTTTGTATTACATTTAGGAAAAAAATTATTTGTTATTTTCTGGTTTTAATTGATCGGTTTGAAAGCCTAATTCACTCAAATAATTAAGTCCGTTTTTTATTGTTATTAAATTAGTTCCTGACCATCCATCCTTTAATCCAAGAACAATAAGCTCTTTAATATATTTAGGCTCATTAAGATTAACTACCTCTTCAGTGTTTTTTATTTTATTAAATAACTTTACCCCTGACTTTAAAGGTTGTCCCATCACATAATCATTGACAGTCATAAATTTGATGATTAAAGGGGTTTGTTTTTGTCCGTTTAAAAAAACTTTTACAGTCAAAGTATTAGTTTTAGATTCGAAATAATATTGATCTGCAACTAAATACAAGTATTCTACAGCATTGACAGTTATTTTTCTTAACTTATTTTTCATTACCCTTTTTATCAAGCTATTCTAGCTATTATTTTATCTTTTTTTCAAATCTATTAATGACTTTATACTCTTTGTCTTTGATAACAATTTCATAATTCCCTTTATCCAGGATTAAAAAACGACTGTCATTGGACGTTTTGAGCTCAATAATATCAGCAGGGATTCCCTGTTTTTCAAACTCTCCTTTTCTGTATGCTAAAACCAAGGCCGGATATATCGAAACTTTAGAGGCTGGAATTTTATAAAACTTTCTGTTTTTGTTCAACATCCAATTGGGTCTGCCTTCAACATATTTTGTAACGGGATGAATGATTTTAATATCAGTATACAACTCTTTGTCTTCCCCATTATATATTCCATGATTCTGATCTTTTAAAACAACAGGGACAGTATTTTTCACAAGTCTTAAAAGAGGGTCATTAAATTTCAGGCTACTTTTTTCTGAAAACTGAGTCTGATCAATCGTAAAAGGATTGATCTCCGTAAGGTCTGAAAGTCGTCCTGCCATTGTTTTCTCCCAGGATTTATGAATACCTTCATAAGCATGCTGATAACCGCAGTAGATGAGATATTTGCCATCTTTATTTTTCTGCATAAAATCGAAGATATTTTTTGCTTCTCCAATTTCTCTTTCTTTGTTATTTCCTTCTGCTTCGTAGGGGAAAAGTTTAAATCCAATTTTCAAAGCATTGTAGATAAAATTTCCAAATTCCGGTTCTTTGGAATAATATCCGCTACTGAGAGCAGCAAATTTTGTAATATTTAAAGAATCACTCGCCAATGTTTCGAGGCCCAAATATCTGTAGCCTTTGTCATACAACCCTTGGAGTAAGGAAGAGGCAAATGCTCTGTGACTGGCATTATGATGAGCTTCATTAATGATGATAATCTGTTCACTGGCAGCTCTGTCTAAGATATAATCTTTTGCATTGACGGGGATTAATTTTGTGAATCTCAGACTATCTGCAGTACTCAACTTTTTTACACGTCCAAAAGTCTCATCCCAACTTTCCAATGCCGGTTTGTATTGTCCGCTTATTGAGTAGTATGTTGCTGCCATCTGGCTTCTCCAGGATTGACTTTGGGTAGAGTCTGCTACCTTTTTTTTGATATCATCTGTAAACCAGTAAGGATTTTCCTGACCATAGCTTATTATGCTTAACAAGAGTAAAGCCAGTGAATAAGAGAATTTCATGTGTATTTAGTTTTTGATTTAGGGTTATATAGCTAAAAAAACTTCTCCAGCCAGTCGTTTTCCAGACGTTTTATTTTTTTGGTTTCAGGATCGAACAGAATCCAAAGCGTGCTTGAGTCTACCACAAGTTCTTCATTGCAATAGAACTCAACTTTTCTTGGCTGTTTGGCTCCTTCGGGAGTCAGAGGATAAGTTCTTACCGTAATGATATCATCCAGATAAACCTGTTTTTTATATCGGATATGATGATCCAGAAGCATCCAGGCATCGTTTACATATTCTGTTTGCTGTTTCAGAAGATCCCAGTGTTCCGCTGCTACTTCCTCCACCCAGTGCACATATTGTACGTTATTCACATGATTATTCTGATCAATATGATCTTCTGTTACCTTTATTTGTTTTTCGTACATTAAATTCATTCTGCTTAAAGTTTACTCAAATGTATCATTTTAAAATAAAATTTCTTCATTCAACCCAACACTTTTATACATAAAAAAACGGGATCATAATTTCTGATCCCGGTATAATATTCAGTATATTGAATTTCTTATTTAGATTTTCCAGCAGGTTTTGCAGGCGTTGCTGTAGCTCCTAATTTGGTTTTTACCAGAGCTGTGATATCTTCACTTCCATCTGTGTAAACTAAATTATTAGATTCATGGAATGATGTATCGAAGATAAAATTCAATCCTCTTTCTTTAGCAACAGCAGAAATAACGCTCTTTACCTTTTGTTGTAAAGGAGTGTACAATTCACTTTGCTTAGCTGAAATATCTTTAGCAGCCTGTGCTCTTGAATCTTCTATTTTTTTACCTAAAGTCTGCAACTCTGTTTGTGCTGCCATCAGTTCTTTAGTCACAGCTTCTTTGTTGGCTTCACTAAGAGTCTTTTCTTTAGCCTGTGCTGCTTTCAATTTAGTCTGATAATCACCGATCATTTTTTCAATTTCAGCCTGCTTAGACTTAGTCAGATTATCAATAGTAGTTCCTATAGTGGTTACTTCAGATAAACTTGCAAAAATATCCTCTGTGTTTACACTTCCAACCTTCTGTTGAGCATTTGCAGCATTTGCAGTAAGCGTTAATCCTAATGTAATAAAAAGTACTTTAATTAAATTCATTTTTAATAATATTTTTTCAGCCCCAAATATAATTCAAATTTCAATTACTTATCATGTCGCATTTATTTCTTTACTATTTTGAAATATACATATTGTAAAAACAGTTTCAAAGCCCTTTAAACAAAAGAAAAACCTTCCCACAAACGAGAAGGTTTAACATCAAAAAAATATGGAAAAACGACTAATGGAATTGTGCCGTTTCTGTAGAATCTTTCATCGCTACAGTAGCTGAAGAGCCGTTGGTCACAATATTCTGTACTTCATCAAAATATCCTGTTCCTACAAAAGACTGATGTTTCACTGCTCTGAATCCTTTGTGCTGTAATGCAAACTCACGCTCCTGAAGTTCTGAGTATCCTGCCATTCCTCTTTCTTTATAAGCTAGTGCCAATTCAAACATAGCGGTGTTCAAGGCATGGAATCCTGCAAGGGTAATAAACTGAAATTTGTATCCCATTTTAGCCAACTCTTCACGGAAAGTAGACATTTCTTCCACACTCAGTTTTGCTGCCCAATTGAATGAAGGTGAACAGTTATAAGCCAGCATTTTTCCCGGGAATTTCGCATGAATTCCTTCTGCAAACCTTTTGGCTTGTTCCAGGTCGGGATTTGAAGTTTCCATCCAGATAAGATCTGCATAGGGAGCATAAGACAGTCCTCTGTCGATGCCTTGTTCTACTCCATTTCTTACCACGTAAAATCCTTCGGAAGTTCTTTCTCCTGTAACGAATTTCTTATCTCTGTCATCAATATCGGAGGTCAGTAAATCTGCTGCATCCGCATCTGTTCTTGCTATAATAAGACTCGGAACTCCAAGTACATCAGCAGCCAGACGTGCCGCAATCAGTTTATTGACTGCTTCCTGTGTAGGCACCAATACTTTTCCTCCTAAGTGTCCACATTTTTTGGCCGAAGAAAGCTGATCTTCAAAATGTACACCAGCTGCTCCTGCTTCAATCATCTGTTTCATCAGCTCAAAAGCATTCAGATTGCCTCCAAAACCAGCTTCGGCGTCGGCAATGATAGGCACAAGATATTCTTTATTTCCTGATCCGCTTACCGACTGCACCTGATCTGCTCTCAATAAAGCATTATTAATTTTCTTTACCACTGAAGGTACTGAATTGGCTGGATACAATGACTGATCAGGATACATTTCCCCAGATAGATTGGCGTCTGCAGCCACCTGCCATCCTGAAAGGTATATTGCTTCCAGACCTGCATCTACTTCCTGCACTGCCTGATTACCCGTTAATGCACCAAGCCCTGCCACATAATCCTGAGTATTCAATTTATCCCAGAATTTTTTGGACATTTCTGTCGCAATAGTGTAGTCAATAGTATAAGAACCGCGAAGTTTAAGAACTTCTTCTGCCGTATAAGGTCTTTTTACACCGTGCCAACGTGGATTTGTCAGCCAATCTTGCTCTATAGCCTGAATTTGTTCTTGTCTTGTTTTCATAATATTTGGATTTTGTTTGATTAGATTTAAGGGTTCGAGATACGGGATTCGGGGTACAAGGTTTCGAGATATGATTCTCAAACTTTCGGACACTCCTATTCTCTCACTCTCAAACTATATAAAAGGATATGCTTTAAGGGTTAGAAATTCTTCAAACTTTTCACAGAAAATCAATTCATTGAAAAGTTCTTTGGCAAGGTTGAATTTTCCGTTTTGGAAACGGATTTCTCCTACATACTTTTCAATATTGTCCATTTCCTCTTTTTCCCACTGTAATACCATACTTCGGGTTAATGTTCTATCGTCACTCAGGACCGCTTCGTTTTTCAGCCATTGCCAGATTTGTGTTCTTGAAATCTCAGCAGTAGCTGCATCTTCCATGAGATTATAAATGGCGGCTGCGCCAGTTCCCATCAGCCAGCTTTCCAGATAAAGAATTCCTACATTGATATTTTTTCGGATTCCTTTTTCGGTAATATCACCTTTAGGAATTTCCAGCAACTGGCTTTCTGTTATATGGTATTCGAATTTTTTATCGATCTGATTTTTGGAAGGCATATACTGGTCAAAAACTTCTTTTGCTACAGGTACCAAGGCCGGATGTGCAACCCAAGTTCCGTCATGACCATTTTTCACTTCTCTTTCTTTATCATTTTTTACTTTTTCAAAAGCAATACGATTAGCTTCATCATCGTCTTTTACAGGGATCTGGGCTGCCATTCCACCGATTGCATGGACATTTCGTTTATGACAGATTTCGATCACTCTTTTTGAATAGGCACTCATAAAAGGAGAGGTCATAGTCACCTGATCTCTGTCCGGAACTATAAATTCGCTAAGGTTTCTGAATTTTTTAATGTAGGAGAAAATATAATCCCATCTTCCGCAATTCAATCCTGCGCTATGTTCTTTTAATTCAAATAAAATTTCATCAATCTGAAATGAAGCAGTAATGGTTTCTATTAAAACAGTAGCTTTAATAGTTCCCTTCGGAATTCCGAGATAGTTTTGGGCGAAAATAAAAACTTCATTCCACCATCGGGCTTCTTTATAGTGTTCTAATTTTGGAAGGTAAAAATAAGGGCCACTTCCGTTTTCCAAAAGTTGTTTTGCGTTTCTGAAAAAATAAATTCCAAAATCAGTCAGCGATCCGGATGCTTTTTCTCCGTTGATTTCAATATTTTTCTCCGGAAGATGAAGCCCTCTTGGACGAACCTGTAAAACAGCCGTTTTTTCATTAAGGGTGTAAGCTTTTCCTTTTTCGTTAACAAAATCTATCTTTCGGTTAATAGCATCAGAAAGATTAATCTGTCCCTGGATACAGTTCTCCCAAACCGGTGAACTGCTGTCTTCAAAATCAGCCATAAACGTAGAAGCACCGGAATTCAAGGCATTGATAATCATTTTGCGGTCAACAGGACCGGTAATTTCTACTCTTCTATCCAACATATCTTCAGGAAGCGGAGCACATACCCAATTTCCGTTCCGAATGTCTGCTGTTTCTTTTAAAAACTCAGGAAGATTTCCTTTATCAAAATTTTGCTGAGTAATTTTTCTTTCTTCTAAAAGTTCAAGTCTTTTATCATTAAAGTGCTGATGAAGCGAAATCAGAAAATCTGCCAAATCAGGAGTAAATACTTCCTCAAACTGCTTCTGTGACTTTATTTCTAATTGAGTCTTTGTTTCCATAACTTATTGATTTTGTGATTTGATGTTACAAACATAAATAAAAATTTTCACAAACAGCGAACGTTCGCTAAATTTATTTAAAAAATTATTATGCGAATAATCGCATCTAATTATTTATATTTGAGTAATGAATTCAGAAAGCGACTTTATCAAAACAGTTTTCGGGCTAAAACTGAAACAGCAGAGACAAAAGAAAAACTGGTCTCTGCAGGACCTTGCTGTAAAGACAGGATTATCAAAATCTTACCTCAACGAAATTGAGAATGGAAAGAAGTATCCCAAACACGATAAAATTATTCAGCTTTCTGAAGCACTCAGCTGCACTTTCGATGATCTTGTTTCTACCAAGCTAGATAAAAGTCTGGCCCCATTCAACGAAATTCTTCAGTCTGATTTCTTCAAAGAAGTCCCACTAGAGCTGTTTGGAATCAATAAGAACAACCTAATCAGTATTATTAGTGATGCTCCTAAAAAAGTAACGGCTTTTATCAATGCACTGATCGAAATTTCTCAGAATTACAATCTTGGTAAGGAAAGATTTTATTTTGCCGTCTTAAGGTCATTTCAGGAATTATATGATAACTATTTTCCGGAAATTGAAGAAAAGGTTGATCTGTTTACCCGGGAAAATCAGTTACAACCCGGAAAAGATCTAAAGTCTGACATTCTGGAGGCAATTCTTGCAGAAAAATTCAGTTACACCATTCAGTCTGAAGATTTTGAAAAATATGGAACTCTGGATAATCTCCGCTCTCTTTTCATTCCTGAGAAAAAACTTTTACTTCTGAATCAAAAACTGGAAAAGGATCAGAAAACATTCATTCTGGCTAAAGAAATCGGCTTCAATGTACTGGAATTAAAAAACCGTCCCAATACATATTCTTGGCTTGATTTCGGAAGCTTTGAAGAAATTCTGAATAACTTTTACGCGTCTTATTTCGCAGGTGCATTGCTCATTTCAAAAGAACCTGTCATTGAAAAAACCGCAGAATTTTTCCAGCAAAATACATGGGAACCTAAAAATTTTGAGAGTCTTATCAGCAGTTTCACCCACTCGCCTGAAACATTTTATTACCGGCTGACCAACATCCTCTCGGCTGAAATGGGAATTAAAGATCTGTTCTATCTATGTCTGGTAAAAAAGAAAAATTCGGATAAGATTCAGATTTTAAAGGAGCTTCATCTTAATCACCAGCAGGCTCCTCATGCCAATGCAATGAACGAGCATTACTGTAGAAGATGGATTGCGGTAAAAAACCTTGGTGATTTAAAAGAAAATGAAACCCTTACGGATGCTCAGGTTTCTCACTATAAGGATCAGGGAATAAGCTATCTTGTGATTTCTACTTCACAAAAAAATCCCTTCTCAGATGGAAGCAACAGAAGTTATTGCCTGGGGATTCTCTTGAATTCTCAAACAATAAAGAAAATAGGGTTTATCAAATCTCCTTCTTTAAAAACCATCAATGTAGGAGTCACCTGCGAATCCTGCAGTATTGCAGATTGTAAAGTAAGACAGGCACCCCCTGTGAGACTGGAAAAGGAACATTTTAATATGAGTATGAAGAGCTCTGTGGAGAAGATCAGGAAGAGATTTGAGAATTAGTAAGTGAATAGTGAATCGTCAATACGCTTCGCTTGTGAATTTTATGTGGAGTGTGAGTTGTAAGTTGTAAATTGCAAGTTGTGAGTTGTGAGTTGTGAGTTGTGAGTAATGGACTTGGGTAAAATCCACAATAACTTATTTTCATCTTAAACGCAGAGATCACAAAGTTTTCTATTATAATTTTAGAATATTTTGCTCGCCAAGACGTTACACTCAGCAACAAAAAGGCTTTTCTCTTGCTAAATGAAATGCCCTTGAGAACAATACAAAATAACAAACTTTGTGAACATTAGCGTTAATAATAATTCAACATTGGCTTTGCAAAGCAAAATTTGACAATTATTTTCTATCTTAGTAAAAACACACTATGATATTAGATGTATTGTTTCCCAACCGCTGCATCCACTGCAACACAATCATTGATCCAGAACTATTGGTTTGTGGCCTTTGTTTCAGCCAGATTCATTTTACCCATTACAATTATTTTGAAAATAATCCAGTCAAGGAAAAATGCAGTTTATTTTTTCCGGTTGAAAATGCGTTTTCTTTAATTCAGTTTGAAGAGGAAAGTTTAAGCCGGCAGATTATCCATGAACTGAAATACAGAAGCAGGGAAAGAATAGGAAAGATTCTAGCAGAGTGGATGATAGATCGTTTGGATTTTAGAGATGACCATCCTGATCTTTTAGTAACTGTACCACTCCATCCAAAGAAATTAAGAGAACAGGGATATAATCAGCTTCATTTATTCACAGAAACATTATCAGAATTTTATGATATTCCGTTTGATCATGAATTAGTCAAAAGAAATCATTATTCCAAAGCTCAGGCTTTAAAAGACAAAAAACACAGGCTGAAGACCACTAATACATTTTCAGTTACCCAACCTGTTTCTGGAAAGCATATCCTCCTGATTGATGATGTTTTTACCACAGGAAATACTGTTTCATCAGTTGCGTGGGAGATTTTAAATGCTGGTGACAATAAAGTAAGTGTATTGGTGATGGCTGTGGATATTTGAGGCGGAAGACGAGGTGTGGAGATCATCTTCAAAAATATTATCAGGTAAAAACCCACTCAAACTCTCCCATTCTCAAGCACTCTTACTCTATATACCACCCATTTTCACCATTCAATTCTTTTTCCTAATTTTCCGGAAACTATACAACTATGCCAAATCTGCTTTTACTGCACGGAGCCTTAGGTCACAGCGACATTTTTAAACCTTATCTAAATACACTGTCCCAATATTTCACGGTACACACCCCTTTATTTTCAGGACACGGAGATCAGGAACTCCCTGCTGGTGGCATCAATATTGAAAAATATACTCAGGAATTATCTGAATATTGTAAGGTGAACAATTTGACTGAAGTATCAATTTTCGGACATAGTATGGGTGGTTATGTAGCGCTTTGTTATGCCATGGAAAACCCTGAAAATGTAAATTCTATTATAACATTGGGAACAAAGTTCGATTGGACTGAGGAACAGGCTTTAAAAGAAAGTAAAATGCTTAATCCTGATATTATTCTTGAAAAAATTCCGCAGTATGCTCAGCTTTTAGAATCACAACACGGAACAAAATGGAAACAACTTCTTCCGGCTATTGCTGATCTAATGGTTGATTTAGGTAAAAATCCTCCTTTGGAAAATAATTTTGCCACGATTACTACTCCAACTCAAATTATGGTGGGAGATAAAGATAATATGGTCACTATTGAAGAGAGTATGAGAGTGTACAGAAGCCTTCCAAACGCAAAACTGGCCGTACTTCCGGACACAAAGCATCCTATGGATAAAGTACGACCTGATTTATTATTGAATTTAATAAAAGATTTCTGGAATCTTTATTAAATTATCTCTGAAGTTTTTCTCCGTAGCTCAAGTCTCCGGCATCTCCTAATCCTGGAGTGATATATCCTTTTGAAGTCAAATGTTCATCAATGGCTCCTACCCAGATGTGCGCTTCAGGATAAGCGTTCTGAACTGTTTCAACTCCTTGTTTTGAAGCAATGGCTGCTACGATGTGAAGCTGGGTTGGATTTCCGTTGGTAAGCAAATCCTTGATCGCTTCAATTAAAGAAGCTCCTGTTGCCAACATAGGATCTGCTACGATCAAAGGTCTGCCTTCGATACTAGGACAGGTAAGATAATCCTGTTTGATTGAGAAATAATCGTTAGCATCGTGTTTTCTGTATGCTGCTACAAAACCACAGTCTGCTCTGTCTAAATAGTTAAGAATTCCTTCGAATAATGGAACTCCTGCTCTTAAAATGGTTGTAATAACCGGCTGTACGGCAATTTCTCTGCTTTTTATTGTATCTAAAGGAGTTTGAATTTCAACTTCTCTATACTCCAGTCCTTTACTGATTTCAAAAGCGGCAATCTCCCCGATTCTTTCCATATTCCTTCTGAATCTCATTCGGTCGTGCTGGATCGTAACGTTTCTAAGTTCGTTAATCCATTCGTTGACCAGAGAAAAGTGTTGCGATAAAATAGTAAGCATGAAAATTTTTATTTTTAATTTCAGATATTAATTGCTGCAAAATTACAACTAAAAAACGAATTGAAAGATTGCACTTAAGGAGAAGTCCGTTCTGATGGTATAAAAAACTCCGGCAAGCTTCGCTTGCCGGAGTTTTCGTGAACATAAGTTCTTATTATTTTTGTCTGAAATACACTTCAATCGGAACTCCGGTAAATCCGAATTCTTTTCTCAGCTGATTTTCAGTAAATCTTTTATACGGTTCTTTCACATACTGTGGAAGGTTGCAGAAAAACACAAACTGTGGTGACGGTGTAGGAAGCTGAACACAGTATTTGATTTTGATATATTTTCCTTTCAATGCCGGCGGCGGTGTATTTTCGAAGATCGGAAGCATTACTTCATTCAGTTTTGAAGTTTTAATTTTCTTCTTACGGTCTTCATAAACCTGCATAGCTACTTCTACAGCTTTTAAAATTCTTTGTTTCGTTAACGCTGAAACAAATAAGATTGGAATATCCTGGAACTGACCGATTTTATCTTTGATTGATTTTTCAAAATCACGCATCGTATTGGTCTGCTTGTCTTCGATCAAATCCCACTTATTCACAAGGATTACAATTCCTTTTCTGTTTTTCTGAGCTAAACCGAAGATATTCATATCCTGAGATTCCCAACCCTGTGTAGCATCCACCATGATGATCACAACGTCAGAATATTCAATAGAACGGATCGATCTCATTACAGAGTAGAATTCAAGATCTTCGTTTACCTTAGACTTTCTTCTCATCCCCGCAGTATCTACCAAAACAAATTCGTGTCCGAATTTGTTATATAAAGTCTGGATACTGTCTCTCGTAGTTCCTGCGATATCGGTTACAATATTTCTTTCAACATCCAATAAAGCATTGGTCATCGTGGACTTTCCTACGTTTGGACGCCCAGCAATCGTAATTTTAGGCAATCCTTCAAATGGATCTTTATATTCTGTAGTAGGGAAATCTTTAACGATATCATCTAACAAATCCCCTGTTCCTGAACCTGTGGCAGAGGAAAGTGTGTAATATTTATCAATTCCTAACTGATAGAATTCTGTTGCAGGAAGTTCTTCCTTGGAAGAATCTACTTTATTGATAACAATATAAATAGGTTTGTTGGATCTTCTGAGAAGTCTGTAAATTTCGTGGTCTGTATCAGTAAGCCCTTCTTCTACGTTCATCATAAAGATAATAGAAGTGGCTTCATCTACCGCTAATTGTACCTGTTTACGGATTTCCTCTTCGAAGATATCATCTGTACCTACATCATAACCTCCGGTATCAATTACGGTAAAGTCTACTCCGTTCCAGTCTGATTTTCCATAGTGACGGTCTCTGGTAACACCAGCTGTAGAATCTACAATAGCTTCTCTTCTTTCTAATAAACGGTTAAAAAGCGTGGATTTTCCTACGTTGGGACGTCCAACGATTGCGACAATATTTGACATAAAAAATGTTTAATAATCCTTTTACTTTGCTCAAGGATATGTTATTAATGGGTTACTCCAACTTTTGGAGCCCAATTTTTTGCAAAGATAGGGTTTTATTATTTAACAGATGGAAGCTGGGAAAAAGAGGCGAGATGTATTATCTATCTGATAAATTAACGTTAACCTTACTCTTCCCAATGAACAGATAATATCCACAATTCTCCTATTTACCAGGAGAAGCAGATTTTTTTTGAAATTTTTATTGAAAAATAATTATTTGGATATCAATAAGTAAAGCGTTTTGCATCCTTATTATGTTAATTAATCTTTAATTTAGATTTTCATATTTAAAATAATTTCTATAATTTCGCGGCATAGAAACAGACCCATGGTGTAGCGGTAACACTACTGATTTTGGTTCAGTCATCTGGGGTTCGAATCCCTGTGGGTCTACAAACCATCCTTTTTTAAGGATGGTTTTTGTTTTTTGTTCCCTTTCGAAAAATAAAAAGGTAGATAGTGAATTAATCATAAAAAGGATCAAGCACAAAAGTTGTGGGCTAAGCAAAAAGTTTGGTTAATTCTAAAAAGAAAAATGTCCTATCCTTTACCCCTCTATGCTGCATTCTGAAGTTTTTGATTTTAGCATTAAAAGATTCAGCAAAAGCATCAGTGCTTCTTTGGTTAAAAAAGGCTAAGATTTCTCTATAATGATTCATTATTGTTTTTCTATAAGATAGATTCTCCATTGGTTTTATCAATCTATCCCCTTCTTTTGATATGAAGTAGAACCCGTTTTCCCCTCACTCCATCAACTTCTTCTTATTCTTCTATTATCAAAAAAGTACTCTACTAAAAATTCTGAAGCAAGAGTTTTACTAGCTCATCAGGAATATACATATTCCTAATTTAAAAACTTAACACTACATCCACAACTTTTGAGATTGATCTAAAAAATACCGTCTTATTTCGGTTAAAAATACTTGTTACTGCAACTACAGAATAGCGAGGTCAAAAAACTTTTATAACGACCGGAAAACAATGAAATTTGCACTCTAAAGAATGTAAATGATCATTGAAGTCAAAAAAATATACCAAGAAAACAGCGTAGAAAAAATATAAAAGAATGGAGTTGATTTAAAATAAAATTACAAAAAAAACATTGCAAAAACATATGTTTTTTAAGCTGTAACCATATTAATAATTCACTAATTGACAGTACGATAAAAGAGGCAAAAAATCAACAACTGTTCAAAAAACACAATTCTATTTAACTACATTAAGTCTGTCAAGAACAGACTCTCCCTCAAATTATCAATCTTATAAAAACTAATTATCAATAATAATGAAAGTACCATTAAAAACAATATTTAGCTGGTTTGAAAAGGGTGATATTCCCACAGAACATCAGTTTCAGCAGACCTTTTCTTCATTCCGTCATTTAGATGAAAATATCAGGATGGACGAGGTAACGGGTTTAAATGAAACTTTTCAAAAAACGGTATCCAGCACAACTTTTACAAATCATCTGCAAGATGAAGGAGCACACGATTTAGTGCTCGCAAGACTTAATGCATCCAATCTTACTGCCAGAAATGTAGAAGAATGGAAAGAAAAATTAAAGATCAAACCAGCAGCCACTATAGACAATGGTGAAGAAACAGGAAATGTCTATACAAAGGAGCAAATCGAGGAAATTGTAAATATACTTCAGGCAAAAGATAATGAAATGCTTGAGCTGACTGCAAAAATCAGCGAAATACTAACCTCGAATGATAATAACTTTGATAAGCTTCAGAAAATCGTAGACTATATCAAAGAAAACAGGGAGCAGATAGAATTGCTTAAAGGTTCAGGAGCAAATTCTTCCTTTGGAGGAATTTTAAGGCCTACTGATAATATTATTATTAAGCCGGGATCAGCAAAATGGTTTTGGGCAGGGAGTGGAGTTTACGAAAATGCTTCAGGAGTTACGATTGAAAATTTCGGAATAATTTCCTTTGACGGTTTTGTTTGGTCTGTTCTGGAGGTTAATATGCCTGGAGGTGGAACAGATGGTTTTATTGATTTAACACAAGAAGATTAAAATGAGAAATACAGGAAGAATTTATTTTACAAATTATGAAAGATCAGATAAAGAAGTTGCAGATAATTTCATTTATCCCGTCATGTTTTTCATTAAAAATGAAAATGGAAAAATCATTAAACAGATTGCATATTCAGCTTTAGGAGAAAAGTCAGAAAGTGAATACGGAACTGGTGGTGGAACCGGAGGAGGAAATGGAATTGTTTTCCGCGCAAAATCTGAAATACCTGCATCGTTCGTAAGATCATTTGGAAGTGAAGTTAGAATAGTTTTTTCGTGGTCATCCATCGACAGCGTTGATGGTAGTGAGACTGGCGGAGGAACTGCGAGTATTTTAAAAGGAAACACGATCCTATTTAATAAAAATATTAATCAGGGAGCCAATGATATAGATATAACGCCATATATTTTGGCAGGAGACAATACAATAACGCTTAGTATCACAGATAGTTATGGAAATAATAGAAAATTAAAATATGATATTCAAACAATAGCACTTGCTTTAAGTACCACATACGACAAGACCACTATTAATTCGGGACCAATCATTTTTCGATATATTCCAACCGGGAATGTAGAGAAGACGATTCATTTCAAATTAAATGGATCAGATCTTCCGTCTGTAGTTACTTCAATAAATAACAAAGAGCTTCTTTATGAAATTCCTGCACAGTCGCACGGAGTTCATATTTTAGAGGTGTATATGACCGCTGATTTGTCAGGAGAGATCATTGAAAGCAATCACTTATTTACAGATATCATCAGCGTTGTTGCCGGTAATTTAACGCCTTTGGTTTCCTCAGCAAATAATGTTGTTGCTAATCAATATGCTCCAGCTTCGATTGAATATCTGGTGTATTCACCATCGTCAAATTATAGCGATGTTGAGATTTTAGTGGATGGAGTGAAGGTTTCTGAATTACTTGTAAATAGAAGTTTGCAGAAGTTCACCTATTCATTTGCGGACTCAGGTGCACACACTGTAACTTTTAAATGTGGAAATGTCACGAAAAATACTTCAGTAGTTGTAACTGCCTTCGATATTCAAGTTGAAGCCGAAACGTTAGGCTTGGAATTATTTTTAAGCAGTAGAAACAGAAGCAATTCAGAGATTAACAAAAACGAGTGGAAATACAAAAACCTGTCATGTACTCTTACTGATTTTGATTTCAGCACCAATGGGTGGATTCAAGATTCAAAGGGTTCTGTGGCGCTTAAAGTGAGCGGAAATGCAAGGGTTGAGATTCCTTTCAAGATTTTTGAAAATGATTTTAAAACAGGTGGTAAAACATTAGAATTTGAATTTTCAACTTCAGATATAAAAAACAGTGACAGTACTATTTTTTCTTGTAAAAATGGAAATGTTGGATTTGTTGCTACCTCAAATTCGTTTTCGTTCAGTTCTGAGCAGGACGGCACGTCCATATTTTTTAAAGAAGATGAAAGGATTCGCGTAAGTGTAGTCGTTACAAAGGTTGCAGATCAAAGATTGGTATTTGTGTATATCAATGGAATTATATCTTCACTATATCAGTATAATTCACTAGACAGCTTTTTACAACAAGCTCCTCAAAACATTACCATCGGAAGCAGTGATTGTAATATTAATCTATATAATATTCGGGTCTATAATAATAACCTAAACGCCGATCAGATGTTGTCGAATTACATCGCTGACATGGATAACCTGGTTGAAAAAGTCAACATTTACGAGAGAAATAAATTGTACGATGCATTCGGAAATTTGTCCTACGATAAATGTTTACAATCAATTCCATGCTTAACCATTGTTGGAGATTTGCCAACTTATAAAGGCGATAAAAAAACAATTGTTGGAGAGTATGAAAATGCTCAGGATCCTACAAAATCGTTTTCTTATGTAAATGCGAGCATTGATGTTCAGGGTACATCATCACAATATTATCCCCGAAAAAACTTTAAAATCAAATTTAATGGAGGTTTTAAAAATGGTGAAATAAATTCTTCAAAATACAAGCTTCGTGACAATTCATTGGCGGAAAAGACATTTACTTTTAAAGCTGACTTCATGGAATCTTCAGGTTCTCACAACATTGGTTTGGCGAGGCTTGCACAAGATTCTTTAAATCAATTGGGTTATTTGGTTCCACCACAATTAATTGATCCTAATATCCGTACTACGATGGACGGGTTTCCAATGCTTATATTTCACAGAGCAACACCAGATTCGGAGCGTATTTTCTTAGGGAAATATAATTTTAACAATGACAAGTCAAATGAAGCAACAACGGGTTTTACAGGTGGTCAGGAATGTTGGGAATTTTTAAACAATACGTCAGATAATACATTATTTATTGCTACAGATTTTCAAAGTGTAGACGAAAATGGTAAGCATTTATGGAAAAATGATTTTGAGGGAAGATATCCGGAAAATAATGAAGATACTTCGAATCTTGAAGCTTTGCATACATGGATTGTGAGTTGCAAAAATAATCCTGTAAAATTCAAAACCGAGGCTCCAGATCATTTTAATATTCAGTTTTTACTGTTTTATTATGTCTTCACTGAGTTTTTTGCAATGGTCGATCAGCGCGCTAAAAATCAAATGTTTGCCATGTATCCAGATGCGCAGGGAAACAAACGTTGGTATCTTATTTTTTATGATAATGATACGGTTTTAGGGCTTAATAACGAAGGCCACAATGTATATGATTACTGGGTAGAGGCTCACGACCAAGTAGGAAGTGGTTTTGTCTGGAATGGCGCGCTTTCAGAGCTTTGGAAACTGGTTGAAGTGGCTTTTGATACTGAAATTACGGCTTTGTATCAGAAAATGAGAACTTCAGGAATTCTGACTTATGATAAGTGCAACACTTATTTTAACACATTAGAATCTGACAAATGGGCGGAAAGTATTTTTAATGAAGATGCGAAATATAAATATATAGACCCTTTGGTTGTTGCCGGGAATGGAAGTTATTTATACCCCGCACAAGGTTCAAGAAAATCGCACAGGAATTATTGGCTATTAAACAGATTCAGATATATGGACGGAAAGTATGATACCTCTACTTTCTCTTCTGATTATATCACAATGAGACTTTATACACCTTCGGGCACGCCTGTAGTTACTCCCAACGCTAATTTTTTACTAACTGCTCAAAAAGACGGGTATACTAAAATTAAGTTTGGTTCTTATATCAACCGTGCAAGACTTAGAAAAAATGTTGCATCCTTAGTTCAAGCTCCGGCTATTACTTTTAACGACACGGAAACTATTATCTATGGTGCATCTGCAATTAAAGATCTTGGAGATTTGTCAGGAAAGTATCTTGGTACTTTAGATGTTTCCAAAGCGACGAATTTGTCAAAATTACGAATAGGAAGTCAAATTTCCGGTTATTCAAATCAAAATTTGAGAAACTTGTTTATTGGTAATAATACAATTTTAGAAGAATTAGATATTTCAAATTGCCCAAATTTAAAACAATCAATAGATTTAACTGGTTGTACAAGTATTAAAAATATTTCCGCTGCAGGAACAGGAATAACCTCTGTATTGTTACCTAAAGGCGGGTTGCTCTTTTCTTTAATTTTGCCAAATACAGCCAATACTTTGATTTTGGATAATCAAAAATTTATTAAAAATTCTAATTTAACTTTTACTGCAAGTTCTATAACAACTCTTGTAATTAAGGATTGTCCTTTGATTAATGTTTATGATATTGCCACTTCGTTGAAAAATTTGGCTAGATTGAGAATTAACAATTTAAACGGAAGTAGTACTTCTAGTGAAAATTTTTTTCCACTTATAAATGCTAAAGGAATTGATGATTCGGGTAATACAACCCCACATTCTATCGTTGAAGGAAAATGGACTTTTACAAACATTTATGCAGAGGATAAAACTTTTATGGAAGCTAACTGGCCAGATTTTAAATTTACTTATAAAAACATTACTAATTTTATCCAAATTAGTGATTCAAGAAAAAAAGATATTTTATTAAAACTTTATGATACTGATGGTGATAAAGAATTAAGTTTTTCAGAAGCAAGATCTGTTACTGAAATACCTGCCAATACTTTTAATCCTTATGTTAATTCCGGAACACATCTTTTAGGGAATTTTGATGAATTTAGATTTTTTACAAATGTAGAGACGATTGGGGATAATGCTTTTAGTAATCAAACAATGCTAAGCATTTTCTTTCCTCCTAACGTTAAAAAAATAGGAAATAGTGCTTTTGAATTAGCCAACGCATCTGCCTTAAATGCCAATTTTGAAAAGATTGAAGAATTAGGTATTGCTCCGTTTGGTGGAATATACTTAAATATTAATCTATTTAAAAATGTTAAGATCTACCAACAATCTTCATTTATTTATATGTATCCTGTAGATGGTATCTATAATCTTCCTTATATCACTCGAATATTTGAAAATATGTTTAACATGTATATTTCCCTTACAAATCTTCCAGGTTATGTTACTAATCTTGCTGATTTTCAAGCATGCACAAGTCTTGAAAGGATAGATTTCCTTGGTTTAAGATTAAGATTAAGAACTGGTGAAAGGGAAATGAATATTATCTTTCCTGCTTCTATTAATTATATAGAAAATGGTTGTATGATTTTGAATCCACAAGATGGTCAAGATAGTGTTCAAAAAATAGTAATTAAAATTTTAGCAACAACGCCTCCTATTTTAATATCAACTAATTTATTAAATAACAACGTCTACCTTAGTAAAATTGAAATTCATGTACCCGCAGCAAGCGTTTCTGCTTATAAAACGGCAACCAACTGGAGCTATTTTGCCGCAAAAATTTATCCGATAACATAATAATAACATATGATACAGACAGACAATATAATTAAAGCAGATCCTGGGAAATGCTTTAAAAGAAAAATAGATGGAGTTGTTTTTGGCGATGAAATCTATTTAGGAACAACTTATTATCTTGATGGAATAAGACTTCAAGAACCCATTCAGGAAACTCCCGATGATTTTGAAGAAATTGATATCGAGGTTCGAACAGAAGAAATTAATTAAAAGATGATAATTTTATAACTTATTTCCCGAACGGAAATTTATAACTAGTCCTGGGAATATGATAAAGATCTTAGGACAAAAATAAATAATTATAAAATTTACATGTTTAACAAACCATCCTTTTTTAAGGGTGGTTTTCTTCTTTTATTCTAAAATGAAATATGAATACGATATATAAAGAAAGGCAGCCTTAAAAGCTGCCTCTCTTTATTTTCATTTTATTAGACCAGATCAAACCTGTCCAGATTCATCACCTTCGTCCATGCTGCAACAAAGTCTTTCACAAATTTACCTTGTGCATCAGCACTTCCGTATACTTCAGCGATAGCTCTCAATTCAGAATTAGATCCAAAAACAAGATCCGCACGCGTTGCTGTCCATTTTGGCTGACCTGTTTTTCGGTCAGTTCCTATATACAGTTCTCTGTCATCTGACATTGCTTTCCATTGCGTTCCCATATCCAGAAGATTCACAAAGAAATCATTGGTAAGAACTCCCGGACGGCTGGTGAATACGCCATGTTTTGAACCGTCAAAGTTCGTATCTAAAGCACGCATTCCTCCTATCAATACAGTCAATTCCGGGGCAGTAAGAGTTAAAAGTTGTGCTTTATCAATCAATAAAGATTCGGTAGACACCGTGTATTTTCTTTTCAGATAGTTACGGAATCCATCCGCTGCAGGCTCAAGATATCCCATAGATTCTACATCCGTCTGTTCCTGAGAAGCATCCATTCTTCCCGGAGCAAAAGGAACTTTTACGTCCTGACCCGCATTTCTGGCAGCCACTTCTACTGCAGCATTACCTGCTAAAACAATCAGATCAGCTAATGATATTTTTTTACCTCCGTTCTGAGAATCGTTGAATTCTTTCTGGATTCCTTCCAGAACATTTAATACTTTATTCAGTTGTGAAGGATTGTTGACCTCCCAGCTTCTTTGAGGCTCTAGTCTGATTCTGGCTCCGTTGGCACCACCACGTTTATCACTTCCTCTAAAAGTAGAAGCGGAAGCCCACGCTGTAGAGATCAGCTCAGCATTACTTAATCCTGAATTTAATACTTTTGACTTCAATGTTTCTATATCATTTCCATCAACCAGTTCATGATTCACTTCCGGAATAGGATCCTGCCAGATCAGTTCTTCCTGTGGTACATCCGGACCTAAATAACGGGCACGTGGTCCCATATCTCTGTGAGTCAGTTTAAACCATGCTCTTGAAAATGCATCGGCAAAAGCATCAGGGTTTTCATAAAAATGTCTTGAAATTTTTTCGTAAACAGGATCCAGTCTCAAAGAAAGGTCTGTGGTAAGCATGGTTGGTTTATGCTTTTTAGAAGAATCAAACGCGTCAGGAATAATATCAGCTCCATCTTTAGCTACCCATTGGTGAGCTCCGGCAGGGCTCTTCGTTAGTTCCCATTCATTTTCAAAAAGATTTTTAAAGAAATAATTACTCCATTGAGTCGGAGTTTCTGTCCAGGTTACTTCCAGACCACTGGAAATAGCGTCTTTTCCGCTTCCTGATTTATAAGTGCTTGCCCATCCAAGTCCCTGCTGTTCAATTCCTGCAGCTTCAGGCTCTTTACCTACATGATCTGCAGGACCTGCTCCATGGGTTTTACCAAAAGTATGTCCGCCGGCAATCAAAGCAACGGTTTCTTCATCATTCATTGCCATACGTCCGAAAGTATCACGGATATCTTTAGCAGCCGCAATAGGATCTGGATTTCCGTCCGGACCTTCCGGATTTACATAAATAAGTCCCATCTGTACGGCAGCCAATGGATTTTCAAGATTTCTTGAATGAATATCTCCGTCTGCATTATCATCGGTAGTAAGAACGGCTGATTGTCCTTCTGCTACTCCTTCTGAACCGTGAGCATAACGCAGGTCGCCTCCCAGCCATGTTTTTTCTGATCCCCAATAGATATCAGCATCCGGTTCCCAAACGTCTGCACGTCCTCCTGCAAATCCGAATGTTTTGAAGCCCATTGATTCAAGGGCGATATTCCCTGTAAGAATCAAAAGGTCTGCCCATGAAATGTTTCTTCCATATTTTTGTTTGATGGGCCATAATAATCTTCTTGCTTTATCAAGACTTACGTTATCGGGCCAGCTGTTTAATGGTGCAAAACGCTGCTGTCCGGCTCCTGCTCCACCTCTTCCGTCACCTACACGATACGTACCTGCACTGTGCCATGCCATACGGATAAACAAAGGTCCATAATGACCAAAGTCCGCCGGCCACCAATCCTGAGAGTCTGTCATCAATGCATGAAGGTCTTTTTTTACTGCCTCCAGATCAAGGCTTTCGAATGCTTTGGCATAATCAAAATCCTTATCCATAGGATCTGAAAGGGAAGAATGCTGACGCAGAAGATCTACTCTAAGCTGATCAGGCCACCAATCAGAATTCTGGGTTCCTCCGCCTGCTACGTTCTTCTTCATTGTTCCGTTATGAAACGGGCATTTACTGATGTCATTCAAATCTTTTTCCATTGTCGTTTATTTTATTTTTTATGTTGATTAATACAGTTTCAATTTTCTGTTGTAAGAACATGACAAACCTACAACGTTTGATTGATAAATACAATCTATTAATTTTTATTTCAACGATAGTTAAAAACTATAAGCAAATATTTTCAACAGCTAAAAAGCCAAGACATAATTGAGGTATTAAGTTAGTCATTTTTCAGATTAACTTAAATAAAAACAGCTGTATACAGCCCAATTTAGAATTACTCAACGTAAGATTTTAAAGGAAAAAGGAAGTTGGAGGCTGGAAGAAGGAGGTTTAATCGCATCATGAAAAGTAATTTGATAATTACTGAAAAAACACGCTATTTCAACAATTTCTAAAAGTTCTTCCTTCATCCTCTCTTCCAACTTCCAGCTTTCTCCCACTAAAAATAAATTAACTACCTTTATATTGACCAAACATGAACATCTGCTATGAAAAAAATAATTGTTGTGATTCTCGTTGCCTTTATTATCATCCAGTTTTTCCCTATCGATAAAACAAATCCACCGCTTACTCCGGGAATGGACTTTCTAAAAATTAAAAATACACCGGAAAAAATTGCCCGTACCCTCAGAACATCCTGCTATGACTGTCACTCTAATGAAACCAGATATCCATGGTATAGCAGTATTTCCCCAACTTCATGGTGGGTAAAAAATAATATTGATGAAGGCAGAAAAAATCTTAATTTTTCTACCTTTGCAGTATATGAACCTCAGAGACAACTTCATAAGTTGGAAGAATGTATAGAAATGGTTGAGAAAAAAGAAATGCCGCTAGAATCTTATTATTTAGGTCATCAGGATGCCAAACTGTCGGATGAGCAGCGTGCAGATCTTGTTCAATATTTCAAAAAAGTAAAAGAAGACACTGAGAGAGGAATCATGTTTAATAAATAAAGTCATGGAAAGTTGGAAAAATAAACATATTGTTTTTTTTGACGGAGATTGCGGAGTTTGTAATTTCTGGGTGCAATGGATTTTGGAGAGAGACAAAAAAGACCAATTCATGTTTGCTTCTCTTCAATCTGATTTCGGACAACAGTTTTTATCTGAAAGAGGGCTTGAAACCAATGTATTCAATACGATGTATCTTTGGAAACCCGGACGTTATTATCAGATCAAATCAAGAGCCGTACTGGAAATTGCTAATTTACTGGGAGGAGTTTATAAACTTTCCTTTGTTGGGAAAATCCTGCCGGCATCTTTAAGTGACAAAGTGTATGATGTTATTTCCAGAAACAGAATGAAGCTGGCCAATCAGAAATGTTATTTACCTGATCAGCATCAGAAGAAAAAATTTATTCAGGTGTAATTAATTATTCTTACTCCTTTTCATTTAACTTATAAAAAGATCATTCCGTAAGAGTTAGCTACAATATTAATGCATTGTATTGATTCCTACGGAATGACAAATAAGACGGATAGGTGTTCCTGTTTAATGTTTAATGGAAATCAAACTGAAGAATAGTCTCTTACCAGCTTTATCAATTATCAATTATCAATTATCAATTATCAATTATCAATTATCAATTATCAATTATCAATTATCAATTATCAATTATCAATTATCAATTATCAATAATTACTCATTACCATTGCTCATTACTTATAAATTAAGCGACCACACAGAATAAGAATTCGGAGGGCATTGGATTTTCACCCATTTATCACCCTGAGTTGTTGGATACCAACTTGAATTTCCTGTGAAATCTTTGATTTGCTGACTGCTCCAATTCGTTTCTATCCATCTTTCCTGCCAGCTTGAAGAAGTATTTATATAAACAACAAGCCCTGGATTACCATTATAGCCGTTACGTCTTGCAATATATTCATCGTTATCAGTATACAAAATGGAAGTTGTTCCGGTAGCTTTATTATTATGAATCCAGATCAGATTATTCAGTCTTTCTTTGTTTAACCATTCTTCATAATCTCTGTAAAAAATGGTCGGATAACCTTCATGGGTTAGGATATAGGCATAGGCCGGCATTTTATTGTAAATAATATCTGTATCATGATTGGCCACAAAAGTGACTGCTTTGTATGGATTTCTTTTCCACATCATATCATCATTCAAAGCATTTAAATTACCATTATCAAAGGCTTCATCCATTTTATAATAAGCTGCAAAATCAAATACGGAACTGTTGGCATTATTGGCCCACCATTCCAATGTGTTGACATTTGAATCCCATAATTCCCCGACAGAAAATCCACCTACGTTAGAATTCCAGGTATTAACAACCCATGGCCCGAATCCTTTAACATAATCAAACCTCCAGCCATCAAATTTCATCACATTTTTATAATATTTTGCTACGGAATCATCTCTCCCCCAAAGCCAGTCCTGCACATGAGGATTAGCATGACATAAATCCGGAAAGCCACCAAAAGCCCCTTCATCATTATTCCCGTAAGAGTTTTTATAAAAGTCATTGTAGTTTCTCTGGAATTTTCCGGAAGCCACACCAGAAAAATTAGTCCAGGTATTGGTTCCTGTAAAAGGATTGGCTTCAGACTGCCCGCCACTGTTGTGATTGATCACAATGTCTGCATACACCTGCATATTTTCAGCATGCGCTTTGGTAATCAATGCTTCCAGTTCAGCTCTGGATCCGAAACGGGTTTCTGTACTTCCATTTTGATTAAAATCTCCAAAATCATAATAATCGGTAGGATCATATCCCATAGAATAAGCCCCATTCTGAGCTTTTGATGCAGGTGGTAGCCATACAGCTCCAATTCCGGCAGTAGACCATGCGGTTAATTTGTCTTTAACGGTATTCCACCAGTTACCCCCTTCCGGAACATCCCAGTAAAAACCTTGCATCAAAACTCCACCACCCGGCCCGGCTGTAAATTTACTTTGTGCAGAACCTGAGCCGCTTCCTGTACTGAAAGGCCGGCCATCATGATGGGTTACATTCACTATTTTGTTGTGAACCTCTTCCTGCTTGGAAGGTTCAGTTGTCAATTCATCACTGGTTCTACATGAGTTTACTAATGCTAAAGCCAGCAGTGAAAGGAAAAAGTTTGTTTTTTTCATCGCTTTAATTAATTATCAATCTATTAAACAAGATACAATTTTATTAAAAACAAATTCAAATAAATGGGAAATATTTTCATTTCCCACAATAAATCAATAAGAAAGGCATTCAATTTTTTCATTAAAAAATCATAAATTTTTCAGAATCCCGAGACAATTTTTCTTTTAATCCATATATTTGCATACTATGGAATACAATACCCAAAAAACTCAGCTTCATATGCCGGAATATGGCAGAATTATACAACAGTTGGTTGAGCGCTGCAAAGAACTTCCTACCAAAGAGGAAAGGAACGAAATGGCTATGGCAATCATCGATTTTATGGGTCAGAGAAACCCACAACTTCGCGACGAGGAAAATTATAAACATAAACTTTGGGACCATCTTTATATTCTTGCTAATCATGATCTGGATGTAGATTCTCCTTATCCCTTCCCCACAATGGAAGAGCTGGCAGAAAAACCTAAAAGAATGGAATATCCAAAACTTCAAGGTGACTTTAAGTTCTACGGAAAAAGTATTCTTCAATTGATAGAAAAAGCAATTGAACTGGAAACGGGTGATGAAAAAGAAGCCCTAATCGAGGTGATTGCCAACAATATGAAGAAGTCTTATAATGTATATAATAAAGAACATGTGACGGATGATGTGATTTTCCGCCACCTGAAAGAACTTTCCGAAAACAGGTTGGATCTTACCGGAATAGATTCTCTTGAAAAGAGTAAGATCTATTACACCAGCAATAACAACAACCGAAATAACAACAATAACAACAGGAATAACAACAATAATAAAAACAATAATAACCAGCCTAACAAGAGAAGGCATAATAACAATCATAAAAACAGAAAATAATGAGTGGAACATTTCAAATAAGAGGAGGAAAAAGACTGCAGGGTGAAATAACTCCACAAGGAGCCAAAAATGAGGCTCTACAAATTTTATGTGCGGTTCTTCTGACAGATGAGGAAGTAAGAATCAAAAATATTCCGGATATCCATGATGTAAACAGGCTGATTGAAATTCTTGGGGATTTTGGAGTTAAAATTACTAAAAACGGACAGGGAGATTATACTTTCAAAGCTGATCAGGTTAATTTTGATTATATTAAATCTAATGAGTTCAAAAAGGACGGAGCAAAACTACGTGGATCCATTATGCTGATGGGACCAATGCTTGCCCGTTATGGAGAAGCTTATATGCCAACTCCGGGTGGTGACAAAATCGGAAGAAGAAGATTGGACACTCACTTTCAAGGACTTGTTGAATTAGGTGCTGAATTCAATTATGATGAAGAAGAATATTTCTATTCTTTAAAAGCTAAGGAACTAAGAGGAAAATTCATCCTGCTGGAAGAAGCTTCTGTTACCGGAACGGCTAATATTGTAATGGCAGCAGCTCTTGCAAAAGGAAAAACAAGAATCTACAACGCAGCCTGCGAGCCTTATCTTCAGCAATTATGCAAAATGCTGAACAGAATGGGAGCCAATATCTCAGGAATCGGATCCAACCTTCTTACGATTGAAGGGGTTGAATATCTGAGAGGTACTGAGCATACGATGCTTCCGGATATGGTGGAAATCGGATCATGGATTGGTCTTGCAGCCATGACAAAATCTGAAATCACCATCAAAAATGTAAACTGGAACCAGCTTGGTGTGATTCCGAATACCTTCAGAAAACTGGGAATTCAGCTTGAGCAAAGCGGTGATGATATCTATATTCCTGCACAGGAGCATTATAAAATCCAGAAATTTATTGACGGTTCTATCCTTACGATTTCGGATGCGCCTTGGCCAGGATTTACACCGGATTTATTATCTATTATTCTAGTGGTAGCTACTCAGGCAAAAGGAAGTATTCTGGTTCATCAGAAAATGTTTGAGTCCAGATTATTCTTTGTGGATAAATTAATCGATATGGGTGCTCAGATCATTTTATGTGATCCGCACAGAGCTACAGTGATCGGATTAAACCAGGAAGCTCCGTTAAGAGGAACAACGATGGTTTCCCCGGATATCAGGGCTGGAAACGCCCTTCTTATTGCGGCTCTTTCTGCTGAAGGAAAATCTATTATCCACAATATCGAGCAGATTGACAGAGGATATGAAAATATTGATGGAAGACTGAGAGCTATTGGTGCTGACATCGAAAGAATTTAAAATTATTTTATTTAATAATAGGAAAGCGTTCAGAATATTCTGAGCGTTTTTTTTGTTTTACCACCCCGTCAAAAATTCTTTGAATTTTTACCACCCCTCCGAGGAGGGAATTTTATCCAGATTAACGATTGATCTTTTTTATCTGTTTTAGTACAAAAATAAAAAGTGCCCGGTAAAAACACCGGACACTTTGGTAATTAAAACTATATGAATCTCACTTAAAAATAGGTTCTGCAGGTATATTCTACCGTCGTATTGATAAGTTTATTTTTATTCAGATAGACTTCAAGCTGCTGAAAATCTTCTGAATTGACATTAATATATAACTGTACCGAACCGAAACTGTATCCGTTCACGTACTCTACATTAGCAGATAACACTCTATGACAGATGCCGAATTGATTATAGATCGTATTCATCAAATGTTCAAATTTCATTTTGCCATTCAACTCTATTTCCAGTAACAATTCTTTTTTAGGCAGGTTAATTTTATTTTGTAAAACCTGCAGGCCGGGATTAGGTGTAATCATTGCTAAACATTTTTGGGTTAAACATTGTCAGATCATTTGACACTTTTGTTTTTAAATCTGTGACAAAAATATAAAAAAATATTAGTCCACCAAATTAGTAGACTAATATTTTTTAAAATTTAACATAAAAAAAAGAAGCCCGTTCAGCTTCTTTCTATATTTTAAAAATTTCCTACTCTTTCCAATTTGTCGGAACCAGCCAGTCCATTAGGATTACAACCGGGCTCTCCTTCGGGGACTTTGAGATTTTTCTTAGTGTAAAATTCTTCCCAGAATGTATTCGTTTTTCCTGTTTTGGGATCAATAAACGTCATCGGTTCCAGTTTGAAAATATTTTCTGTCCGAAAAGCTCTTTCTACAAAGTCCGAACAGTAATAGGATTGTTCATCCAGAATATAATTGAAGTTGTAAGGTTTTCCCAACATGGAAATTGCTTTTTTAACTGCTTCAGGAATTGCTTTCTGATATTCCGGTTTCAAACGGTAAACAATAACCTCCTGCCCTTCTTCTTTCTGATCTTTAATGAAATCTTTCAAATCCTGTCTCTGAGAACCGCCTTTGGGAGCAGCGTGCAGAACAAACATCCGGTTGTCTTCTTTTTCCAGAATTCCTATATGATCAAATGAAGCCGCTTTTTCTTTTTGAGTTACATTATTGATCGCTCCGGAAAGTCCCGATTCTTTTGCGGTTACAAAAAGAAGATCTCCATTTTTAAGCTGTACATTACCTGCATAAGAGTGATTACACTGGATCACCAAAACGATTAAACAGGACAAGAGCCCAGTCAACATAATGCCTTTGATTCTTCTATTAAAAAATGTTTTACATTCAGACATTTTATTATACTTTTCGGTACCAAAATTACAAAATAGAATTCATTACATTTGTGGGAATATTGATCTATTCCTCACACCAACCCAAACATTCCAACAATCTTATGCCCCATATTTTATTAGTTGAAGACGATGACAGGCTTTCAAAACTGATTGCAAAAGGATTTCAGGAAGCTGAATTTGAGGTCACTGTAGCATATGACGGAGTCACAGGCCTGAAACTGGCTTTACAGACAAATTTTGATCTGGTAGTGACCGATATTATTCTTCCCAAAAAAGATGGTCTTGAATTTTGCCATGAGATCAAAACTTTAAAACCCAATCTTCCTGTAATTATGCTTACTGCACTCGGAACTACTGATGACAAGCTGGAAGGATTTGATGCCGGTGCAGATGATTATCTCACCAAGCCTTTTGAAATGCGGGAACTGGTAGCAAGGATAAAAGTACTTCTGAAACGTTTTTCACAACAGTTACATCAAAAAGTTTTTGTTCTTAAATACGAAGGCATAGAAATGAACCTGGAACAGAAAACTGTGAACCGTGATCAAATGCCTATAAAATTAACCCCAAAAGAATTTAATCTTTTAAAATTCATGATGGAAAATTCCGAAAGGGTTCTTTCCAGATCTGAAATTGCAGAAAAAGTATGGGAAACCCATTTTGATACGGGGACTAACTTCATTGATGTTTATATCAATTATCTCAGAAAGAAAATAGATAAAGATTTTGAAACCAAACTGATCCACACCAAAGCCGGCATGGGATTTATTCTGAAAAAAGACTACGAATCAGGTACTGTATAGTAAATCAATAAGATGAACTAAAAATATCGGGATGAAAATAAGAACCAGACTTACCCTGCTTTTTACCTTAATCACTGCAATGCTTTTAAGTATTTACAGTATTTCGATCTATTATTCATCCAAAGAAGCCAGAGAAAAATCTTTTTTCAGCGAACTTCAGAACGAGGCGATTGCCAAGGCTGATTTATTTTTCCGAAGCTCCCTTCCGGAACAGGAAATGCATAAGCTTTATAAAAACAATACCAGAACATTGAATGAAGTTCAGGTTGCCATTTATAATTCCAATAAGCAATTGATCTATCATGATGATGCCAAAGTAGATTATGTAAAGGAAACTCCGGAAATGCTAGCTCAGATATTTCAAAAGAAGAAAATCAATTTCTTTTTAAATGATTTGCAGGTGATCGGGATGACCTATCATTATGAAGGAAAAACATATGCAGTAACTGCAGCAGCCTATGATCAATACGGATATGATTATCTGACACATCTTCTTACCATCAGTATTATTTCATTCTTCAGTATTCTCATATTAATTTATCTGGCAGGAATATTTCTTTCCAAAAAAGCATTAAGTCCGCTCAGTGAAATGGTTATTCAGATTAAAAAAATTACAGCCGGAAAACTTCAATTGCGTCTGAAAACTACTAAGGAAAAAGACGAACTTAATGAGCTTGCTCAAAATTTCAACGGAATGCTGGAACGGCTTGAAAATTCTTTTGATTCACAAAAACATTTTGTCTCCAATATTTCACATGAACTGAGAACTCCCTTATCCGCCATTATTACTGAGTTGGAACTGGCTTCAGCAAAGGATAAAACCAAAGAAGAATATCGGGAAACCATCCAATATGCACTGGATGATGCCCGAAATATGGTAAAATTGTCGAATAGTTTAATGGATCTTGCCAAAGCAAGCTATGATCCCAATGAGATCAGTTTTTCAGAGGTACGTCTTGATGAAGTTCTTCTGGAATCTTATACCAAAATCACCAAAGAAAATTCAGGATATAAAGTTTCTTTAAACATAGAAGATTCCGTGGAAGAGCATCAGCTTATCATTCAGGGAAATGAATATCTTCTTCAGGTTGCCTTCAACAATCTTATTGACAATGCCTGCAAATATTCACCGGAACACACTTGCCTGATTGATGTAAATACCAATTCAAAAATTCTTACAATGCGTTTTACCAATACCGGCAATAGCATTAACAAAGAAGATTTACAACATATTTTTGAACCTTTTTACAGAAGCGAAACGTCCAGACAGGAAAAGGGCCATGGAATAGGATTATTTCTCACCCAGAAAATTATTCTGCTCCATAATGCAAAAATTACGGTGCTATCAGAAGGTAACGAAACTATTTTTGCAGTGATATTTGATATTGTATAGACAACCGAAGAAATTAAACTTCAGAATCAACTTTTTTATTCTTTTTTTTACGTTGGTAATAAATATTTCTGATAAAAATCACACTGCTGGTCATAAAAGGGATCATGTGAAACAATTTTCTGAGCAAAAGATATCCTGATTTTTTTTCATCTACAATACTTTCCATACCTAACCCAACAAAAAACAGGGATATAAGAAGTAAGATTAATTGTATTTTCCAATGCATTCTTATCATATTGTAAAAATCTTCTTAATGATTAGAAACTCTGCTAAAAATAGTTGTTCCAATACTCGCTGTAATCACGCAGGCAATAGAAATCCACTGTAGAAAAGATAATTCTTCAGCAAGAAAAACCAATCCGGAAAGCGCTGCAAATGCAGGTTCCAGGCTCATCAGAATACTGAAAGTTTTTGCAGGAAGTTTTTTCAAGGCCATCATTTCCAGTGAAAAAGGTAAAGCACTCGAAAGAATAGCCACACCAAGCCCTTTCATAAAAATCGTCGGAGTAATATTAAAAACAGCACCATCCCATATCGTGAATGGAATAATCACAAGACTTGCAAAGATCATCCCTGTAGTAACCGCATCTTTTCCATCCATTATTTTGGAAACTTTTCCCCCCATGATAATGTAAAGTGCCCAGAAGACTCCTGCGAGAAAGGCAAGTCCAAGTCCTAATAAATCTACATGATCACTTTTCCAGGGAACAATCAGCAGAATTCCTACACATGCCAGTAACGCCCAGATAACATCCAGCAGTTTTCGGGACAATGCCAATGCAAGAAATAAAGGACCTGCAAACTCTACAGTCACCGCCAATCCCAGCGGAATTCTTTGAATAGCCATATAGAAAATAAGATTCATTGCAGCCAGTCCAACTCCATAGATTGCACAGTATTTCCATTTCTGACGGTCAAATTGTAAAAATTTAGGACGGTTAATCAACGTAAGCAAAACCGCAGAAAGTACAATTCTTAAAGTAACCGTACCAATAGCTCCGATAGCGGGAAAAAGCTGCTTTGCAATGGAAGCTCCTCCCTGCACACAGATAATCGCTAAAAGCGTAGCTGGTATTGCTAAGTTTGATTTTTTCATATCTAAAATATATAATTCAAAAGGTATTGGAAGGAAGTCTCCGGGATTAAACAAGCTTTTATTTCATATGACAAATTGTAAAATTCGACCTACAAAAATCAGCTTCCAAATGTATTGAAATTTTATCTCTTACCATGGGTACAGTTTACATATATTAACAAGATATAATAAATATTTCCTGCAGGATCATTAAGAAAAACAGGAAGTAACTTTCTCTAATGATTTTCTAATAACATTCTAAAGCTTCTCTAACGGTAAAAAAAAAGAGACCGTTCTACTTTTGCACAGTAAAAAATAAAGCATATGGACTCAGATCCCTACAGTAATTATCAATCTTAAAAGCTTTAGTTGTACTCACTTTTCCCGTACAGCTGAAAAGCTTTATAACAAAAGGAAAAGTTATGACTACATTAGAATTTACTCTTCGTCTCCTTACCGCATTTGCTCTGGGTGCCAGCATTGGTTTTGAAAGACAATGGCGCCAGAAAAGTGCTGGTCTCCGCACCAATACACTGGTATGCCTTGGCTCCGCAGCATTCGTACTTCTTTCCATCAGAATCGGAGGCGATGCTACAGGTAGAATAGCTTCTTATATTGTAAGCGGGATTGGTTTTTTAGGTGGAGGCGTTATCATGAAAGATGGTCTTACCGTGAGGGGGCTCAATACAGCAGCCACCATCTGGTGTTCGGCCTCTGTAGGTGCTCTCAGTGCTATGGGATTTCCCGTGGAAGCAGCCATTACCAGTGGATTTATTATCCTCACTCATATCACTCTTCGTCCTTTAGGCATAAAACTGGGCAACAATATCAACAGCAGAAACCATTATACAGAATACCTTCTCAGCATCAAATGCAAAAGTGAAGTAGAAAATCACATCCGCGTGCAACTGATGCAGTCTCTGAGCGGAAATGATAAAGTATTGCTGAAATCTCTTACCAGCGATGATAATGGGCTGCCTGAAAATGCCATCATTACAGCGGAAGTTCATGCTTCTACTCCGCAGGACAGTTTCATGGAAAAAACAGCCAGCAGATTAACGATTGAAGACAAAGTCATCAAAGTAAGCTGGGAAATTATAGGTACCGAAAACGATTTGTAACATTAAAAACAACCTTTGAAGCGATGTTAAAAAAATCTTCAAACAAAAATCTCAATTCCGCGGCTCTTGTAAAATTGAAAGAAGCTGCAGCCGAGAATGAAAAAATGGTGTATGCCCTGCTGGAAACCTCAGAAGAAGGACTTAGTGAAAACACCGTAAAAGACCGTCTGAAAATTTATGGTAAAAATGAAATTGCTACCCAAAAAGCGCCCTCATGGGTAAGACAATTTGCTCATTCTTTCTTTAATCCATTTAATTATATTCTGGCCTGCATTGCCATAATCTCATTATTTATTGATGCTATTCTTGTCCCTGCAGGAGAAAAAGATTTCAGTACAAGTATTATTATTTCGGTGATGCTGCTCTTCAGTACTGTTTTAAGATTCATTCAGGAATTCCGAAGCAACAAAGCAGCAGAAGCATTAAAAAAGATGGTAAAAACAAGCTGTCTTACCAAAAGAAAATTTAATGAGAGCGAAGAAATAGAAATCACTGAAATTGTTCCCGGAGATATTATTGTTCTGTCCGCAGGTGATATGGTTCCGGCCGACTGCAGAATTCTTAAAAGCAAAGATCTTTTCATCAGCGAATCCATTCTTACAGGAGAAGCTCTTCCGGTTGAAAAAAATGCACTTCCTATCAAAGATGCCCAATACCGTAATCCTCTCAGCCTTCAGAATATCTGTTTTATGGGAACCAATGTGGTAAGCGGATCAGCAACGGTTGTTGTAGCCAATACCGGTATTTTCACCTATTTCGGAAGCATCAGCAGAAGTCTGGCTTCTAAAAGACCTGAGACTGCATTTGATATAGGAGTTAATAAAGTGAGCTATCTGCTGATCAGATTTATGCTGATCATGACTCCTGTTATTTTTCTGATCAACGGATTGGTAAAAGGGGACTGGATGCAGGCTTTATTGTTCGCCATTGCCGTAGCTGTGGGATTGACTCCTGAAATGCTTCCTATGATTGTCACGGCCAATCTTGCCAAAGGTGCAGTCAATATGAGTAAAAAGAAAGTAATTGTTAAAAGACTCAATGCCATCCAGAATATCGGAGCTATGGATATTCTGTGTACCGATAAAACAGGAACACTTACGCTGGATAAAATTGTATTGGAAACCCACCTCAACGTTCGTGGTATTGAAGATGATGAAGTATTAAAATGGGGCTACCTTAACAGTTTTCATCAAACCGGCCTCAAAAATCTGTTGGATCAGGCTGTTCTCGATCATGCTGAAGTTCACAATATGATGAGGGCAGATGAATTGTATCAAAAAGTGGATGAAATTCCTTTTGACTTTGAAAGAAGAAGAATGTCTGTCATCCTGAATACATCAAAAGGAAAGCATCTTATGATCTGCAAAGGGGCAGTGGAAGAAATGCTTCCTTTATGTCAATATGCCTTAGATCCTGGAGATGATCGCAGCCTGCATGTTGAGAATGACAATAGTGTTCCGTTGGATGATCTTATGAAACAACAGATTATCAGAATGTCTGAAAAGCTCAATGCTGAAGGACTTCGTGTATTGCTAATTGCCATCCGGGAATTTGACGGTGATCATCCATTGAATTATTCCGTTGCCGACGAAAATAAACTTACCCTTACAGGATTTATGGGATTTCTTGATCCTGCAAAACCATCAGCAGAACCAAGTATCAAAGCTTTACACAAGCTTGGTGTAGAAGTGAAAGTAGTAACCGGAGATAATGATATTGTTGCTAAAAAAATATGCCATGATGTAGGAATTCCTATCAATACCATTATGCTGGGTGATGAACTGGAGCATATGACTGATGATGAACTTTGCAAGGATATGGATCTCTATTCTGTTTTTGCTAAAGTAAGCCCGTTACAAAAACAACGTATTGTAAAAATATTAAGATCAAAAGGTCACACCGTTGGTTTTATGGGTGACGGTATTAATGATGCAGCAGCTATAAAAGAAGCAGACGTGGGAATCTCTGTGGATACCGGAGCAGACATTGCCAAAGAAAGTGCAGATATCATTCTGTTGGAAAAAGATCTGATGGTGCTTAGAAGCGGAGTAATTTATGGAAGAAGAACTTTCGGGAATATCGTCAAGTATATCAAAATGACGGCCAGCAGCAACTTCGGAAATATGTTCAGCATGATTGGAGCCAGTGCACTACTTCCGTTTCTTCCTATGCTTCCGCTACAGATTCTGACACAGAATTTACTGTATGATGTATCACAATCCTCCATCCCATGGGATACAATGGATAAAGATTTTCTGGAAAAACCGAAAAAATGGGAAGCTGCAAGCATTAAAAAATTCATGCTGTATATAGGTCCTTTGAGCTCCATTTTTGATTATGTCACGTTTGTCGTACTATTTTTTATTTTCAAAGCCAATACACCGGAACAACAAGGGTTGTTTCAGACAGGCTGGTTTGTGGAAGGTTTATTATCTCAAACCTTGATTGTTCACATTATCAGAACGAAGAAAATTCCATTTATCCAAAGCTGGGCCGCCACACCAGTTGTTGCTTTAACAAGTTTAATCATGCTGATCGGAATTATGGTTCCTTTCACTCCAATGGCAGTGTATCTCAAAATGCAGCCTTTACCTTTGAGCTACTTCCCTTATTTAATAGGAATTCTTACAGGATATTGTGTTTTAACCCAGTTTGTGAAACAATGGTTTATCAGAAAATTCGGGCAGTGGCTTTAGTAACAAAATTCATTGCTAGCAGGTCTATCAATAAAATAATGGTTATAAATAACTTATATGAGAAAAACAGTCTTAACAATGGTACTTTTGACAATTGTTACCTCTTGTAAAAATTCCAAAAGTGAAACTCCGCAGGATCAGGATCTCCTCATCAAAAATAATCAGGTCACCGTTCCGGAAACCCATCCCGTTTTCAAAAAAATTAAAACACAGGTCGTTACTGAACAGGAACACAGTGATGGAGTGATTTCAGCGGGAACAATCCAGGCAATACCTAATCATTATGCGGAAATTGCCAGTCCTTTTTCCGGAAGAATTACAAAATCTTTTATTCAGCTTGGACAAAATATTTCGGCAGGAAGCCCTCTTTTTGAAATCCTTTCTTCAGATTATTTTTCGGTTCAAAAGGATTACACAGATGCGTTAAATGATGTACAGCTTGCAGAAAAAAATTACAGACGCCAACAGGATCTTGTAAAACATGGAGTGGGTATTCAGAAGGAACTGGACGAAGCAGAAACTGATTTTAAAAATAAAAAAACATCCCTCTCCAATGCTTCTTCTGCCTTGAAAATATATAACAGCAAAGGCGGAGGTATAGGAAGTCCTCTTTTGGTAAGAGCACCCATTAACGGAGAAATTATTTCCAACAAAATTGTCAACGGCCAATATCTGAAAGGAGATGCAGATCCGGTAATGATCATCGCAGAATTATCAAAAGTCTGGATTTCCGGTGATGTAAAAGAAAAAGACATCCGCTTTGTGAATAAAGGAGATCAGGTTTCTGTAAAGGTAAGCGCCTATCCCGACAGGAATATTACCGGAAAAGTATACCACATCAATGAAATTGTAGACGAAGATACCCGAAGCATCAAAGTCCTTATTGAATGTAACAACCCGGACAGAAAACTAAAGCCAGGCATGTACGCTACAGTCAACTTTTCAACAACTCCTGAAAAGACAGTAATGATTCCCGTAACCGCTTTAATGCAGCAGGATAACTCTCAGTATGTATGGGTAAAAACAGGCAAGAGCCAATATACAAAACGTGCTGTCACAACAGGAGAAACCGATCAGAAAACAGTAAGAATTATATCGGGATTAAAATCCGGAGAAACCATCATGACTGAAGGAGGAATTTATATGCTGGATGCGAAATAATGTAAAAGAAAAACTATGAAGAAATTACTAACAATCTCGATACAGAAGAGATGGCTCATGCTTGCCCTTTTCCTTTTACTGGGATTCTTCGGGTATTATTCCTGGACCAGGCTATCCATAGAAGCCTATCCCGATATCGCCGATGTAACTTCCCAGGTGGTAACACAGGTTCCGGGCTTGGCTGCCGAAGAAGTAGAACAACAGATTACCATTCCTTTGGAAAGATCTCTGAACGGACTTCCGGGAATGCATGTAATGCGAAGCAAAAGTACCTTCGGACTATCCATCATTACTATGGTTTTTGATGATGGTATAGACGATTACTGGGCACGGCAGCGTATTCAGGAAAGACTGACGGATGTGGAGCTCCCTTATGGTGCACAGCCCGGATTAGATCCTCTCACCTCTCCTATTGGCGAAGTTTATCGTTATATTATCGAAAGTAATAACCACAGTCTGCGGGAACTTACGGATTTACAAAAATTTGTAATTATTCCCCGTATCAAGCAGGTTTCAGGAATTGCCGATGTGACCAATTTCGGAGGAATTACCACGCAGTTTCAGATTGAGCTGGATCCGCATAAACTTGAACAATACGGACTGTCACTTTCTGAAGTTACTGAAACCATCTCCAAAAATAACGTAAGCGCCGGAGGAAGTATGCTGCCCCGCGGAAATCTTGCCTATGTAATTCGTGGAATAGGTTTGGTAAAAGATTTAGATGATCTTGGAAAAATTGTAGTCAAAACCCAAAACGGAGTTCCAGTTTTCCTGAATGATGTAGGAACATTAAAATACGGGAATCTGGAAAGGAAAGGAATTCTTGGCTACACCGACAGAAACCGCAATTATTCTGAAAGTGTGGAAGGAATCGTGCTTTTATTGAGAGGTCAAAACCCATCACAAGTGCTGGAAGGAGTACACAAAGCTATTGAAGAATTGAATAATGAAACACTTCCTCCCGGTGTAAAGATCCATCCTTTTCTGGACCGAACAGACCTTGTCAAAACAACGCTTACAACAGTTTCCCATACGCTTACCGAAGGAATTGTACTGGTTATTATTGTGCTGATTGTATTTCTTGGAAGCTGGCGTGGAGCGTTCTTAGTGGCTATTACCATTCCTCTTTCCTTATTATTTGCTTTTATATTAATGCATTTTACCAATATTCCCGCCAATCTGCTTTCATTGGGAGCTATTGATTTTGGAATCATTGTGGACGGAGCCATCGTCATGCTGGAAACCATTCTGAAGAAACGGGAAGAAAATTCTGAAGAGACACTGGAAGAAAAAACCATTACCCAAAGAGTGATTGAGGTGGCAAAACCTATTTTCTTTTCAACCATCATTATCATTACCGCCTATCTGCCTTTATTTGCTTTTGAAAGAGTAGAAAAAAAATTATTTACCCCCATGGCTTTTACTGTTGGATATGCTCTGTTGGGAGCCCTTGCTGTAGCATTACTTCTTATCCCGGGATTAGCTTATGTAATTTATCGGAAACCACAAAAGATTTATCACAATAAATGGCTCGAGAAACTCAGCGCAGCCTATGGAAAAAGCATTGAAAAAATAATGCAGACTCCTAAAAGAGTTCTCATTCCCATTATGATTGTCTTAGTATCTGCCGGAATTCTCTCCTATCAGGTCGGAAAAGATTTCCTTCCCGAACTGGATGAAGGTTCTATATGGCTGCAGGTACAGCTGCCTCCCGGAATTTCTTTAGCCCAATCAAAAGAAATGAGTGATACCTTACGTTCCCGCACCTTAAAACATCCTGAAATTACGTATATGATGGTTCAGGCGGGACGTAATGATGATGGTACCGACCCGTGGACAGCTTCCCATTTTGAAGTCTCGGTCGGGATAAAACCTTACAGCGAATGGCCCGAAGGAAAAACCAAAGCAGACCTCATCAAAGAACTGGCAGCTGATTATAAAGATATGCCGGGATTTACCGTAGGTTTTTCACAGCCTATGATTGACGGAGTTATGGATAAAATTTCCGGAGCTCACAGCGAATTAGTAGTAAAGGTATATGGAGAAGATTTTAAAGAAACCAGAAGAATTGCTGAAAATGTATTGTCTACTTTAAATAAAATTCCGGGTTCAGCAGATCTTGCTATCGATCAGGAACCCCCATTGCCTCAACTGCAGATTATTGCCAACAGAGATAAAATTGCCCAATATGGTTTGAATGTAGCCGATGTCGCCGATCTCATTGAGGTTGCACTAGGTGGAAAAGCCATTTCCCAGATCTTTATCGGCAATAAAGTATATGATATTTCATGCCGATATACAGAAGACAGCCGTGACACTCCTGATAAAATCGGAAATCTGATGCTAACCTCAGCTTCCGGAGCAAAAATTCCTTTATCACAGGTGGCAGAAGTAAAATTAAGTACAGGTGAAAGTACTATTACCAGAGAAATGAATAAACGACATCTTACGGTAAAGCTGAATTTAAGAGGAACCGATCTTTCTTCTTTCCTGAAAAATGCACAGGATAAAATTGAAAAAGATATCCAATATGATCATGAAAAATATCAGATCAAATGGGGCGGACAGTTTGAAAATCAAAACAGAGCCTATTCCAGACTGGCATTTATTGTTCCACTGGCATTAGCCATCATGTTTCTTTTATTATATGGTGCCTTTGGAGATTTCAGACAGGCTTTGGTTCTGATGTCCATTGTTCCACTGGCATTATTTGGTGGAATGCTGGCACTCAATATCCGCGGAATGTCTCTGAATGTATCTTCCGCAGTAGGCTTTATCGCGCTCTTCGGAGTTGCTATCCAGAATGGAGTCATTATGATTTCCCACATCAACGATCTGCGTAAGAAAGGATATGAACTGAAACAGGCTGCCATCAAAGGAGCAAAAGACCGTTTCAGACCTGTACTGATGACTGCGACGGTTGCTGTAATCGGGCTTTTCCCGGCATCATTGGCCACAGGAATCGGTTCTGATGTACAACGTCCACTGGCAACAGTAATCGTATATGGATTGATGTTCTCTACTATTTTAACCTTATTCGTGCTGCCGGCTATTTATTTTATGGCTGAACGCCGAAACGAAAAACAAAATTTAGAATCAGATGAAAATTAGAGTTCAGTTTATCATATTATCTGTAGTATTATTGAGCATTACAGGGATAAAGGCACAGGAAAAAGAGCTTTTACCATTTGAAGAATACCTGAACCTTGTCGGAAATAAGAATCTGGGTTACGCCTCTCAGAAATATAATGTAAGCATGGCCGAAGCTGCCATTCAAACCGCTAATATGTTTCCTGACCCTCAACTGGAAATGGAAACCACCAATAACGGAGTGAAGCAGAATATGGGATATGTCTACGGAGCCGCCATTGGTTGGACAATTGAATTGGGAGGAAAAAGAAAAGCTCGTGTTAATCTGGCCAAAAACCAGTCGGAGCTAAGCAAAATACAGCTGCAGGATTTTTTCAGAAATCTTCGTGCAGATGCCAGTTTAGGATATATTGAGGCTTTAAAATCCAAGGCTTTGCTTGAAGTACAGCAGGATTCTTATCAAAACATGCGGCAATTGGCAAAATCCGACAGTATTCGGTACCAATTGGGAACGATAACCTTGGTCACTTCCAAACAGAGTAAGCTGGAAGCAGCTTCTTTACTCAATGAAGTATATCAGGCCGAAAGTGCAGAGCAGCAGGCTCTCACCGGTTTATCTGTATTTCTTGGAGACAGCAAAATAACTGGCAGAGATGTTACCGGAGATTTTAATACCTTCAACAGAGATTTCAGCATTGACGATCTGATTCTTCAGGCATTGAATGAAAGAGCAGATTTATTGGCAGCCAAGCAAAATACAGAAGTTGCCAAAAGCCAGATCAATCTTGAAAAAGCCAATCGGGTCATAGATCTTGGCATCAGTGCCGGAACAGAACAACACACCGAAGCCACTAATGAAATTGCTCCTTCCCCAACTGTAAATGCTGTAAAAATGGGTATTAGCATTCCCCTGAAGTTTTCCAACAGAAGAAATGCCGGATTGAAAATAGCAGAAATGGCCTATTCGCAGGCAGAAGTTGAGTATAAACGGATCGAACAGGAGATAAAAGCTGAGGTAACGCAGGCTTTTCAGCAATACACAGCCACTCAGAAACAGCTTAGACAATTTCATAACGGAATGCTTTCTGAGGCCAAAAGTATTCTGGAAGGAATCATTTATAGCTACAAAAGAGGCGAAAGTTCTATTCTTGAAGTTCTGAATGCCCAGAGAACCTATAATAATGTACGAAAAGATTATTATCAGGCTCTTGCTGATAATGCAGCAGCTTTAATTGAACTTGAAAGGAAGGCAGGAATCTGGGATATTCATTTTTAAACTGGAAGAAGGAAGCAGATGGAGACATCTGGAAACCGATGAATAAATACACGCCATTTAATTAACTTATTAATACTTGGAATATTTATCAAGAAATGACAATCAGCAGTTTAAAAAACAATTGTTACTTCCAACTTCCTGTCTCATATTGATTTTAAAAACATAAATATTAATTCCAGCTTCCATCTTCCAGCATAAAAAAGCCCTGAAATCTGTTTGATTTCAGGGCTTTTTTTATCTCTTATACTGCGATTCATAAATTTTAATCCAGTCGTCTGCGGTCATTTTTTTACTGAGTTCAGCGATCAGTTCAAAAGGAATATCTTCTGCTTTTTTGAAACGTACACAGGATTTTCCCATATCCAGTTTCTTTTTGGAGTATTTAGGATATTCTGTCACAAACCAGTCGAGGAGTTCCGGTGTTGAATACAGTCCCATATGATACAATGCTATAAAATTCTTCTGGGAAGCAATATTGATAAAAGGCAGCGGGGTCCCGGGTGCACAGTGATATCCGGCAGGATATTTTGCTAAAGGAACTACCCAGCCTATCATCCCATAATTGACAGCGTCTTCAAAACCTTTCGGAAGGTTATCGTTCACCGTATCAAAAAGTTTTTTAAAAGCTTCCTGTCTCTCTTCAGGAATTTTTGAGATATAATCTTCTATAGAAACCGATTGAATCTGCATGTGATAATTTTTTCTAAAATACGATTATTTTATAAAATTGTAAACACTGAACATCTGAACCTCCTTGCTGCTCTTTTGAAGGAACATCATTTTGTTAACATTCGGAACATACTGAATCATATTTCCATCTGCAAAACCATAATTCTGGAAGAAGTTTCTGCCTTTATAATCAAGGTTTACTTCCTGAGGTTTCAGATTGGCGAAATCAAAAACTTTCATAGAAAATCCTGTATTACCAAATGCTCCTTTAGGATAGAAAGCGGAAATATAAAGTTTGTCTCCTGCTTCCACCACATGAATTCTTTTTCCGGTAGAAGTGCCTGCCGCTACAAATTGTTTTACCTCACCTTCTTTATTAAACTTGATCAGCATTCCCGCATCCAGAGAATATACAGGATCCGGGAAACGGTTCATTGCTGTAGGCATCGGTCTTGTTACCGTCTCCTGCTGAACAGCCATTAAAGTTTCATCTCCTTTTACAATCGTTTTGATGACTTTCACATCACTCATGTCTTTACTTCCTGCCAGATTGGTATTGCTGATAACTACTTTTCCGGATTTCATATCATAAAACATTACCGTTCCGAAAGTACTTGAACCTATAGTAACCGCTGCATTTTTTCTTCCAAAAGTTACCAGGTAATCATTATCATTTTTACTGAATGCATATAATTTTTCAGGAATATATTTATCATCGAATGGAAGGTCTTTATCTTCCGTATTGGAAACCAGTTCCAGCTTGTAAGCTTCCTTCCAGCCTGCTGCTTTACGCAATACAACGATTTTCGCTGAGTTCGTTAATGTCAGAGACTTTTCAACATAGTCACTGCTTAATATAATTTCTTTGTTCCATACCGGAGTAAGTGTTCTCAGATCCAATACCAGAACGTCATTTACATTTTCAGTTTTTTTGTTGGCAAATCTGTCGTTGAAGATGGCTGCATATTTCCCGTTTTCTGAGAAAAGGACATAAGTAGTTCCTGATTTATTGGTAGATTCAATACTGTATTTTGCAATACTCTTTGTTGTAAAAGTACCTTCCTTTCTGCTGAAAACATGCTGGAAAACTTCTTTTCTGTTTTCTTTTCCGAAATACTCTTCCGTAAATGCTATAAATTTATCATCATCAATCTGTTGTGACCCCAGATAATTGTGAAGAACACCATTCGTTTTGTTGGCATAATCTTTCACATAAGTATCCACAAGACTTCCGTTCTGATCCAGTTTTCTCATCAGTAATTTCTTATGAGGAAAAACATTTCTCATCAGACCGTCAATATTGATAGCGCTGAACATATAAGAATTGTAATCATCTGCCAGCACCAGTTTATCATCCGTTTCAAGATTGGCATCCACAGTGAATTTTGTTCCTTCCGTTACTTTCGTCTGTGCATAAGAGTACACAGAAGCGGTAATTAATGCCGAAGCAATAATCTGTTTAATCATATCGTTTTCTTTAGTTATTATAAATTTTTTCTTCCAGTCTTTTCAGTTCAAGATTAGCATCGTAGGACAGTTTAATATCTACTAAATGTTCCTGTAACTCATTTAAATATTTCTCTGCTTCCTGGTAATTACCTAACGCAATATTCAATCTGATCAGGTTAAAATAAAGGTATTCTCCGATCTTCTGATTGTAAACTGCTTTCTTATCATTATAATTTACTTTTGTTAAAGCTGTTTTCCAAAGATCAATTCCTTTCTGCATGTTCTCCATGGCAATTTTATTCGGTGCATAATCAGATTTTGCCTGAAGTTTCTTCAGATTGGTCGTCACATAGATATATGCTTTTTCCAGATCATCATACTCTCCTTTATTTTTTACAGTTGCTAATGTGACTGTAGAATTAATGGTCTGATAGCCGAAGTTTTCATTGATAATATTTCTTGTACGGTCAATTGTTCTTTGCAGAAATCTTTTTTCCTGGGCATTCAGATTAATTTCATTAGTTGGAACACTTGCTATTTCAGCAAAATCTGAGAAGTAGGTTTTATCCAGTTTTATAGCACCGTCTTGCTTCGCCGTGATTTTTGTAGGCTGATTGGCAAAGGTTTTTCCCTGATTGTCCTGAAAGTTTGTTCTTTCCATCTCAATCACAATGTCAAGATAATTTCCACCTTTTGAAAAACCAATCACATCGATTTGAGAAGCAAGAATTTTGTTATCCACAATTAAAGCATCTCTCAGGTCGGGCTGCTGGTAAACCGGCATTGGAGGAATATTAAGGACAGGTCTTGAAGGAAGTCTAAGCGTAGGAGCACCGTTGGTTGCTGCAATTTTTTCAACCGCTGACAATTTGCTGTATTCTGCAGATTCAAGTTTGTATTTTTCCTGAAGTTTTTTCACCTCAGCATCATAGTCCTTTAATCTTTCCTGATGCTCATACTTGGCATTTTCAACATTAGTCTGATAATTATCTACCTTTTTCTGATGGTCTTCTTTTGAGATTCTTATGACATCATCTTTTGTAATGTTATAGGGAGACTTTACCGTAATCGTATAATTTCTATTGGAAAGTTCCGTAGGAAAAACCGGCTCTTTTAAAAGCTGAAAACTGATTATTTCTTTATCAATTCGCTGAGCCTGGGAAAATTCGGAATAAAATAATGGTATTAAAAAAAGTAGTTTAAATTTATTCATGGATATTATAGTTTTCGGTGCAAATGTATAATAATTTTATGGACATTTTCTGATAATATTTTGTCCAGTTATTAATAAACCGGTCACAAAAAAGACAGCTGCACGAATGCAGCCGTCTACAGAAATTATTAACTCAAAAAATTTTATTTTTTAATGGCTTTTACTGTTGATTTTGAACCATCCTTAAAGTTCATCGTCACTAAGTATAAACCGGCATTCAATTCACCCAACTGAAGTTCTGTGGTAGGATTGTCAATAGTTTTCACTACTCTTCCCGCTACATCTGTAACAGTTACAGATTTAACATCTTTGATATCCGCAATATGCAGAACATCTTTGAAAGGATTAGGATATACACTCACTTCTTTTTTCTTCAATTGCGTTTCTGAAGTTGATAAAGAAGTAGCTACTTCAAATGTAAAATCAATAAATTCTCCTCTTGAAATAGCAGAACAAGGGTTTGAAGGGGCTGTACTATTATAATCAGTCACCACTCTCATTCTATAAGTTCCCAGAGGTGTTCCTGCAGGCACAGTGATAGATCCCGAAGCATTTGTAATATAAGTGTTAGTAACAAACATTCTTTCTGAAGCTTCAAAAGTTAAATTATTATTCCAGTCTACCCAAACCCCGATTCCACATGTAGGACCACCGGCAGTGAAAGATACTGAAGTACTGGATCCCGGAGCATTGATTATTTTGTTACTGCTTGTTGTTAAGTTTTGATACCCACCTGCAACACTTGATCCAGATGAATAAGCCATATCTACAAGGCCTCCTGTCGAACTGAATTCAGAAAGCCAGGAATTCTGAGAACTGGATGAAGGCAGACAATATCCCGTTCTGAATGCAGTCGCTTCACTCCAGATACTTTTATCACTAGCACTACATACAGATCTTACCCAGGCATAGTAATTCGTATCCGTAGATAATGAACTTAATGGTGCAGAAATAGTGGTAGAAGTTACGGAATTGGTAGCATTCAATACCGTTGTAGCATCAGGTGCTGTATTGGTTGTACTGTAATATACTTCGTATCCGTTTGCAGGAACTGAAGCTGGTGCCGTCCAACCGATTGTTGCCGAGTTCATTGTTACGTTTGATGACATAAGTGCCGTTGGTTCAAGGCAGGAAGGAATATTCTGAACGGTAATATTATCAATATAAATAGAACGTGAAGAACCTCCTAAACCATGTTTAAATGCTAACTGTAAATCAGTACCCACTGGAATATTAACGGTATATTGGGTGTGGGTAGTTGTTAAAGCAATAGGAGAACCAATTTGTGTGAAAGAAGCAGGATCTGCAGGGTTTGATAATGTTCCCACTAATAATGTATAATTACTTCCTCCGGCTTTTGCATAAAATCTTACCCTCTTCGTACCATCTGAAAGATTTATAGTAGGAGGTGCAACCAACATTTGGCTACCTGTTGTCCCACTTGAATTATTCATATAATAAGCATTAGGTGCTGAGTAATTATTCGTTGTGGTTACATAACCATATCCTGCAAATGACGCACTTTCTAAATATGCCCAGCAGCTTGGTGCATTCGTATTTGAGCTGGAACCTGTACTTGTGGTATCAAAGTTTTCTGTATATGGAACAGTGAAAGTAGAACAAGCTGTCTTAAATGTGCCTGCAAAAGACCATACACTTTGGCCTGTCGCCGTGTTACAATTTGATCTGACCCAATAATAATAAGTTGTATTGGAGTTAAGACCTCCTATTGTTGTGCTGGTACCTGTTACTCCCGGATAAGTAGGTGCTACTGAGCTCGCCGGTGTTGTGTTTGAAGTACTGTGGTATACATCATAACTGGCAGCACTACCTGTCCATGACACTAAAGCAGAATTAGCTGTGATCCCTGAAACCGCCTGCAATACAGGAGGCATACAATCCGAATAAGCATCTGCTGAAAAAGCAAAAATATTTGGTATACCAGAACCACTTACTTTGGTTACTGTTACACTTTGTACTAGTTTTGCCTGATTGGCTGCATCTATTGCCAGTTCAGCCTGATATAATCTTGGATTAGTTCCGCCTTCAGGAGAAGGAACATCATCACCAGCTCCAGGAGTAGCTCCCGGCTTTTTAATTCTTCCTATCCCCTGGATCGCAAAATTAGGTCCATTATACCAGTCAGCAAGACTGATACCTGAAAACGTCTGCGAGCTGCCATCTGTAAAATTTACCACCACACTTACCGTAGAAGTACCACTTCCACTTACAGCAAGCATATACAGCTTGGTTGCTGCCTTTGGTGTTGTAAATGCCAAAGTTCCGTTATCATTGGTTGCAGCCAGTCTTAAAGAATTATTCGTATTCAAATTTGCTAACTGAAAACTCAATCCGGGCGTGGTTGCCACTACAGAATTAATAATTCCGTCAACAGGAATCCCATACGTAATGGCATTACTTGATGATGTAAGCTGAAAATCTTTAGCTACAAAAGCATAAGAAACTCCGTCTACATCATTATTTGTACTAATTGTTGAAGAACCTATCCCGTTGGCAATCACATCGGCTGTAAAGCCTGAAGAGACCGGCATAGTTTGATAATTCTGAGCCATGAATACACTGGCAGAAAACAGAGCGATAGCAGGTACCACTCTAGAAAATAAATTTATTACCATTTTAATCACATTTGTGGCGAAATTTAGGAAAAATAACAATACGAAAATATTATTTTTAACAAAATCCTAAACTTTATTTAAAATGTATGACAAATTAATATTAAAAACTATTTAAATCAGTAAATTTTAAAGACAACGTAAAGCTTAATGAAACACCTTCTTATTGATTCTTAATTTTATTATTGAGAAATTAAATCCTATTTTTGTCATACAAATTTTTTGAACAATGCCGAATATTTCAAACAGAGCACTGCATATGCCACCATCGCCGGTAAGAAAACTGGTTCCCTTTGCGTTACAAGCAAAACAAAAAGGAATAAAAGTATATCACCTTAATATCGGGCAGCCTGATATTGAAACTCCGGAAACAGCTTTAAATGCTTTAAAAAACATCGATTTAAAAGTATTGGAATACGCGCTTTCTGAAGGGAATATTCAATACAGAAAAGCCCTTACAGAATACTACCATTCATTAGGATTCTCAGATCTTACTCCTGATAACTTTATTGTTACCAACGGAGGTTCTGAAGCACTAAACTTTGCCATTTCTACTTTATGTGATGAAGGGGATGAAGTGATTATTCCTGAACCTTATTATGCCAACTACAATGGATTCACCAGCACATTTGATGTGAATGTAGTAGCAGTTCCTTCTACAATTGACACTGGTTTTGCTTTGCCACCTGTTGAGGAATTCGAGAAAAAAATTACAGAGAAAACAAGAGCAATCATTATCTGTAACCCTGGAAACCCTACCGGATATCTTTATACCCGTGAGGAACTTCAGAAACTGGCAGAAATTGCTTTGAAATATGACATCGTAATCATTTCTGATGAAGTTTACAGAGAATACGTTTATGATGGGAAGCAACAGATTTCAATGCTTGATTTCCCTGAATTAGCTGAAAACTGTATCATCATTGATTCAGAATCCAAGCGTTACTCTATGTGTGGTGTGAGAATCGGATGTATGTTAACACGTTCCAACAAGATCCGCAATGCTGCCATGCTTTTTGCACAGGCAAGATTAAGCCCGGTTCTTTTAGGACAGATTGCAGCAACAGCAGCACACCAGAATGATGGACCTTACATCAGAGCCGTAAGAGAAGAATATACCCACAGAAGAAATGTATTGGTAGATCTTTTAAATGCTATTCCTGGGGTAATTTGCCCTAAACCAAGAGGAGCATTCTACTGTGTTGCCGAACTTCCGGTAGACGATACTGAAAAATTTGCTCAGTGGTTACTTGAAAAATATTCTCTGAATAACGAAACCATCATGGTGGCGCCTGCAGGAGGATTCTACAGCAATCCTGAATTAGGTAAAAAACAGGTAAGAATTGCTTACGTTCTGAAAGAAGAAGATTTAAAAAGAAGTGCTGAAATTCTTAAAGAAGCTTTAAAGAAGTACAGAGAAGAATTCAGTCTGTAAAATAGATCCTATGCCGACAACAAAAAAACTCCATCTGAAAATCCTGTTTTCGATCCTTTTGCTGTCGGCATTTTTTTCTTGTGACTCCAAAAAGACAGAACAGCCTGTTTCCCCTAAAAATCCACACGAAATTACTTTCATCAGTGTATCTGATGTTGAAGGAAACCTCGGAAACTACAGGATTATCAAAGCCACAAAAGATTCTGTTTTTGCAGAAAAAGGAATGACAGCCAATCAAACCCATAAAGCGTGGGCATCTGCCATCAATTCCGAAACGTGGAAAAAGCTTACATCATCTATTAACATTGTAGATCTTGACCATATAAAAAGTTCTCACAGTCAACAGTCCGTAGACGGAATAGATGAAACCTTCCAGATTCGGACTCCCAAAAAATCACATATCTATGTGAACGCTTATGCAGACACTATACATTACAAGCAGCTACAGCAAGTTAAAGAACAACTAGACAAGATTCTTCCGAAAGAATACCAATAAAACATGCAAGAAAACTTTTCATTAAAATCTTATAACACATTCGGTGTTGAAGCCAAGTCTCGATTTTTTACTGAAGTCAATACCATTGATGAGTTAAAAGAGGCACTTAATTTTGCAGAAACCCAATCTCTTCAGCTTCTTTTTTTAGGAGGCGGAAGTAACATTCTTCTTACCAAAGATTTTGACGGTCTTGCCATTCAACTTAATTTAAGAGGAATTTCTGAAGAGCATATCAATGAAAATGAAGTATGGGTAACCGCAAAAGCAGGGGAAAACTGGCACGAATTTGTAATGTTCTGCCTGCAAAAAAATTATGGAGGCCTTGAAAATCTTTCTTTAATTCCCGGAAATGTAGGAACTTCTCCCATGCAGAATATCGGAGCTTACGGAACAGAAATCAAAGATATTTTTATAAGCTGTAAGGTATTGGATTTAGAAAATCTTGAACTGAAAACTTTCACTCTTGACCAATGCAGATTCGGATACAGAGATTCTATTTTCAAACAGGAAGGAAAAGGCAGATATGTTATTCTGGAAGTTACTTTTAAACTGACTCAAAAAGATCACCTTATCAAGACAGAATATGGAGCTATCAAATCTGAACTGGAAAATCTTGGCATTGAAAATCCTACAATTCAGGATGTTTCCAGGGCAGTGATCAATATCCGACAAAGCAAATTACCAAATCCTAAAGAAATCGGAAATGCCGGAAGTTTTTTCAAGAACCCTACTATTCCTTTGGCTCAGTTTGAAGCATTAAAACAACAGTTTGAAAATATTCAGGGTTACCCGAATGGAGAGATGGTAAAAGTCCCTGCCGGATGGCTGATTGAGCAATGTGGGTGGAAAGGGAAGCAGATCGGAAATGTAGCTTCACACAAACTGCAGTCTCTGGTCATCATCAATGCTACAGGAAATGCTACCGGAAAAGAAATATTTGATTTTTCCACTGAGATTATTAATTCTGTAAAAGAAAAATTCGGAATAGAATTAGAAAGGGAAGTGAATATTATTTAATCTAAAAATACACAAAGGCTGATTCATATGAATTCAGTCTTTTTTTATTTCTTAATTATCTATAAGTGTCCAATATTTTGAAGTCTTATTTTATGAAATATATTTCTCGCACGGATTTCTCAGGTAGCACAGATCTTTATGACATTAATTTTATTTCACTCTTGCTGAAAATCTTCGATTTTCTTACGCCTTAAAACAGCATATTATTCAAATCTTGCACCTTTGCCCTTGCGTAACAAAAATTAATTCAGAATCAATTCATATCCAGTCTCCGGAAAATCATTATTTTAGCTTAAAAATTACAATTTGCGATGAAAATAGCTATTCTTGGAGCCGGAAATATGGGACTTTCTTTTTCAAAATCATTCCTGAAATACGAACTGATCAAACCTGAGCATCTGCATCTTATTATCAGGAGTCAGGAAAAAATCACCAAAATAGCTGAGGAATTTCCCAAATCTAAAATTTCCACTTTTCAAGAAGTAAAAGAAATTGATGCTGATCTTATTATTATTGCTGTAAAACCTCAGGATTTTCAAACCGTTGCCCAAAATATTCAATTTACATTTAAAGAAAACCAGATGATTTTATCGATCATGGCGGGAATCAATATTGAAAAAATCCAGAAATTACTGAATCATCCGCTTGTTGTAAGAGCCATGCCAAACTCTCCTACCCTTCTGGGAATGGGAATCACAGGTTATACTGCAGCTAATGGAATTTCTTTCAGCCAGTTAATCAATATTGAAAGATTATTGAACAGCACAGGAAGATCGGTTTATCTGGAGAACGAAGAACTTCTGGATGGTGTCACCGCCCTTTCAGGAAGTGGTCCTGCATATTTCTATTATATCATCGATACTATGATTAAAGCAGGTATTGAAATGGGAATTGAAGAAAATCTTTCCAAGCTTTTTGTAAAACAGACCATGCTTGGGGCTTATCATCTGATCAATAATTCAGAAAAGAATCTTGAAGAGCTGATCAAAGATGTTGCATCTAAAGGCGGAACTACTGAAGCTGCTTTAAAAACATTTGAAGAAAACAGTTTTAAAGAAATTCTGAAGCAGGGACTTCTGAACGCCGAAAAGCGTGCAAAGGAACTTAATAATTAATTTTTTTTTCAATCAATCCGCAAATCTTCAATCCCAGATACACCCCAAAAGTATTCAGGATGATATCGTCTACCTCAAATATTCCCATTCTGGTAAAATACTGAAGAGCTTCTACAATAACGATGCATGAGATAAAACCAAATAATAACGGCTTCAGTTTTTTCAGTTCAGGAATGATCCAACCCAAAAATCCAAAAGGAATAAACATTATGATATTCCCTAAAACAATCCTCACAATATCTATCGTCTTATTGGGCCCCTGAATAAATTTTATGGTAGAAAAAAAAGGTTCTACCGTAATGAGATTTTCCTCATATTGAAATCTGCCCATTCCTAAAAACATCAAATAGAGCAAAAACAGAGTGTACGGAACAATAATGATTTTATAAATTTTCTTTAACATCGAACTGCTAATATATTCATTTCAAAAATATTAAATTTGTGTATTAAAATAATTTAATGAAATACGTTCTGCTTACACTTATTTCAGCAATGCTGCTGTCGGTTTCATGGCCAACTTATGGGGTTCCGTTTTTTATATTTTTTGCTCTTGTTCCTCTTCTGATGATGGAGCACGGAATTTCAAAATTTTCAGATTATAAAAGGAAAAGCTGGATGGTCTTTGGATTATCTTACCTGTGTTTTATCATCTGGAATGTAGTAACCACAGGATGGCTGTATGGTTCCAAAAACCCTGACGGAAGCCACTCTCTGATGGCTGTTTTATTTCCGGTACTGGTCAATTCTCTTTTATATTCTTTAGTATTCCAATGTTATCACTGGTACAAAAATGCTCAGGGAACATATTGGGGATTAGGATTTTTAATCGCTATCTGGATGAGTTTTGAAAAATTTCATCTGGGATGGGAACTTACGTGGCCCTGGCTAAACCTTGGGAATGTATTTTCAGACTACCCAAAACTGATCCAGTGGTATGATACCCTAGGAGCAACCGGAGGAAGTTTCTGGATTCTACTGATTAATGTACTTATTTTTTACACAGTAAGAACATGGGAAGCCGGAAGAAAGAGAAAAGATTTGATCAAAAATTCGGCTATTATTGGAGCTTTAATTGCTTTGCCTATGATTATTTCGGTAATCAAATACAATAATTTCGATGAGAAACCAACAGGACAAGTTAATGTTCTGATGCTGCAGCCGGATCTTGATCCTTATGCTGAAAAATATTCGAAAGACAGTCTAACCATAGAACAGGATTTATTAGCACTTGCTGAAAAAAACTCAACAGGTAAAATTGATTATTATATTGCCCCGGAAACAGCTTTACCGGGAAGAGGATCTATTTCCGAAACAGCTTTTGAAAAGAGTTTACTTCTCAATAATATCAAAGGATTTTTATCCAATCACCCTGGATCTGTTTTTGCAACAGGAATTTCTTCACACCGTTTTTTTTATAATCCAGCCGATTTACCAAAAGAAGCATACCAGATCAACAGCGGAGTTTGGGTGAGCAGTTATAATACCGCCATTCAACTGGTACCTAACCAAAAAGTACAGGCTTATCACAAAGGAAAACTAGTGCCAGGCGTTGAAATATTCCCTTATATGAATGTTTTAAAGCCATTGCTTGGAGATGCTATGCTGAATCTGGGAGGAACAGTAGCTTCTTTGGGAACAGATAAAGAAAGAGTTGCCTTTTCGAATCCTTACAACAAAGGGAAACTAGCGCCTATCATTTGCTATGAAAGTATTTATGGTGAATTTGTGACAGACTATGTCAAAAAAGGAGCTAATTTCTTAGGTATTATGACCAACGACTCCTGGTGGGGCGTTACAGAAGGACACAAACAGCTTTTATCTTATGCTAAACTGAGAGCTATTGAAACCAGAAGAGAAATTGCCCGAGCGGCCAACAGCGGAATTTCTGCACATATCAATGCTAAAGGTGAGGTAAGTGCTGACACTTTCTATGGTGACCAGACAGCCTTATTCGCAAAAGTAAACCTGTATGATACCATGACATTTTATACAAGAGCAGGAGATCTTCTTTCAAGGTTTTCCATATTTGCGTTAGGATTCTTATTGTTCTACTATCTGATTGAATGGTTCAAAAAGAAAACAAAGAAAGCTTAGTTCTCAAACACTAATTGCACAAATTTACTCACGAATAGCACAAGATCTGCAGATCATATAGATTTTGTTTCATAAAAAGAGAAAAGCCAGCTGGACGTCTGGCTTTTCTCATTGATAGAAGATAGAATTGATTCAATTACTTAATCGTAAGCTTTCTGGTGGTTATTTCGTTTTTTATCTTCAGTTTTAATAAATAGACTCCTTTAGATAAATGAGAAACATCAATAGACTGATCTCCATTGATACTGATATTCAGTTTTCTTCCATCCATAGAATACATTTCGGCTTCCGAAACTTTTTCTCCTTTGATATATACTTTATCTGACGTAGGGTTGGGATAGATAACAAGCTGCTTTTCAGATTTAATTTCCGCTGTTCCCAACACACTTTGTGCAGAAGCGTCAGAATATACTTTTGCAGCATCAATTGATTTTACACTCCAGTATACATTCTGGACAGCCGGATCAAGCTCCAGAAACCATGATGATGTTGTCACTATGTATTTTGCAATATCATGAGCTCCCTGTGTAGATCCTACGGTAATTTCATAACGCAAAGCATTCACCGGAGTTTTATCGTCGGATGCGCCACTCCAAGTAAAATTGAAACGATTTCCGTTTTTAGTCAGATTCAATTGAGTAGGCGCTGCAGGTTTTGCGTTAGCTGCCGTGGAATTATTTTTAAATACTTTAGTCAGTGAAGGCAGATCTGAAGCAGACCAGTCGAATCCACCCAATAAGATGTCCGGATGATGATCATTATTAAAATCAAAAAGCTGCACCAGTCCCGGACCTCCAAGCGCAGTCATACCCGTTACAGTTCCTTCATTGAATGTATGATTGGAAACATCATAGATATAGGTTTTCACAACAGCGTTGTAATTTTCATTCCCTGAAATAATAAAGTCGTAATAGCCGTCGTTATTCAAATCACCAACACTTAGTGCCACATCTGAAATATCGTTTACAGCAATAGTCTGAGGAGTTAATTTACCGGTACCATCATTCATTAAAACAGCAGAATAGGCATCATCGTTGGCATCTCTTCCAATTACCACGATATCCTGAAAACCATCTGCATTAAAGTCTGCAAAATCTATTTTACCCACTGCTACAGGCGCAAGATCCTGTGTAGGAGTCAGAACTCCAGCCTGGTTCATATATACTTTGGATACCGCATCACCATTAATATCCGATCCTATAATCACAAGATCCAGCAGGTTGTCGTTATTGAGGTCTACTACTTTAAAACTTCCACTCTGAGTTCCATCTATCCAATTTTCCGTAAGATCAAAACCGGCGCCTGTGTTTTTGTAATAATCCAAGCTATTTCCAAAACCTCCTCCATGAGCATATTGAGTTCCATTAATGGCATAATCAGGTTTCCCATCATGGTTAAAATCAAAAACTTCCAGAGAACCATAAATTTTACCAGGCAGTTCTGCTTCTTTTACAAATCCTGTCCCGGTATTTTTGAATCGGTATTGTTTATAATTAACAACATCCATATAGCTGAGTCCTGTAGAAATAATATCCATCAGACCATCATTATTATAATCAATAAACTTAATATCTCCAAGATGGTTTACATCAGCTCCCAATCCTACAAATGGCAATAAGGTTGTCCCATTATTCTGATATACTTCATTATAGGTACTGTCTACATTTCCGTCCCCATCAGAATCTATTGCTCCGTTGAGCACAATATCAAGCGTCCCATTGTTGTCTATATCCGCAATATCAGCTGCAGAATAATAAAAATTATTCATGCTGGTCTGCACCTCAGTAAAGTTCTGAGCCATCAGACTGGCTGGTATCATAGACCATAGAATATAAATCCTCTTCATAGTTGTTTTTATTTAGATTAATTAAAAACAAAGATAGAATATTAAATTCTGAGGGTAAAAAAAAAGGCTGTATGAAATATATCAGCACCCTTTATCTGCTGTATCCCAAGGATTCTGCTATTTTAAAAATTCAATATTATTAATCAGCCACTTATTTGCAAATATTTTCCAAAAGATTTGTCTATCTAAAAAATTCTTCGTTATTTTGCACTCTCAAATATTATACAAATAAGAACATCGAGATATGTCAAGAATTTGCCAAATAACAGGAAAGCGTGCAATGGTTGGTAACAACGTTTCTCACGCTAATAACAAAACGAAGCGTCGTTTTGAAATTAACTTATTAGAGAAGAAGTTTTACCTTCCGGAGCAAGATAAGCACGTTACACTGAAAGTATCAGCTCATGGATTGAGAGTGATTAACAAGATTGGAATCGAGGAAGCTATTGAAAGAGCTACTAGAAACGGATTGATTAAAAAGAATTAATAAATCATGGCAAAAAAAGGAAATAGAGTTCAAGTAATCCTTGAATGTACAGAGCACAAAGAAAGTGGTATGCCAGGAATGTCTAGATACATTTCTACAAAAAATAAAAAGAACACTACAGAGAGATTAGAGCTTAAAAAGTATAATCCAGTTCTTAAGAGATCTACCCTTCACAAAGAAATTAAGTAATTTATAAATAATAACTTACCATGGCAAAGAAAGTAGTAGCAACCCTACAAAGCGGTCAGTCTAAGAAGATGACTAAAGTGGTGAAAATGGTTAAGTCTTCTAAATCAGGAGCTTACGTTTTCGAAGAAAAAGTAATGAATGCTGACGAAGTAGACGGTTATTTAAAAAAATAATCAATACTTTGTTTACAATATAAAAAAACTACTCATTTTTTTGGGTAGTTTTTTTGTTATATTCGTTTCATAAAAAAAACACATTATGAAGCAATTCTTTATTTTATTTTTCTCCCTATTATTCACTGGATCTTTATATCATTCTCAAAGTCTTCAAAACAAAGAAAGCGCTCCTGGGAATGTAAAAATTATTGTTTTAGGAAATGTACAGGACGCAGGGTCACCCCAGATCGGATGCCGTAAAGAATGTTGTTTGGACCTCTGGAAACATCCTCTGCAAGACAGGAAAATAACTTCTCTGGGACTTATTGATAAAGAGCTGCAGAAAAATTATATCTTCGATGCCAGTCCGGATTTTACCCAGCAACTGCAATTCCTGATGGAACATACAGCCATTCCGAAGAAAACGATACCTGATGGTATCTTTATCACCCATGCTCATATCGGACATTATACAGGTCTTATGTTTTTGGGGAAAGAAGCTATGAATTCCAGGGATATTCCTGTGTACACCATGCCACGGCTTAAAAAGTTTTTCGAAAACAATGGACCGTGGTCTCAGCTGATCCGTTTGCAGAATATTGTTCCTTATGAGATGCAGAATGAAACACCAACACAGGTGAACTCTCATTTGGAAGTTACTCCTATACAGGTTCCTCATCGTGATGAATATTCAGAAACGGTTGGTTTCATCATTAAAGGGCCTCATAAAAAGGCGTTATTCATTCCGGATATAGACAAATGGAATAAGTGGAAATACAATATTACAGATCTGATAAAAACAGTAGATTATGCATTTCTGGACGGTACATTCTATGACTCGGAAGAAATAGGCTACAGAAATATTGAAGATATCCCGCACCCATTTGTAGTGGAGAGTATGGAACTGTTTAAAAGCCTGTCACCTGAATATAAAAAAAGAATTTTCTTTATCCATTTTAATCATACCAATAAAATTTTAAATTCGGAAAGCAAACAAAGTAAGCAGGTCATAGAAAAAGGTTTTAATATTTCACGAATGGGAGATGAGTTTGAATTATAGCGACAATCAGTTTCGTTGAGGAGACAACAATAAAACTCCTGATAAGTAGCTTCAGGAAATAAAAATAATCAAGACTTTGTTTACATATAAAAAAACAACTCCTGTTTTGGGTAGTTTTTTTGTTATCTTTGCTCACCAGATTATTAATCAGTAAAGTATGAAAAAGATACTTGTTCTGGCCTGTACAGTAACTTTTCTATTTTCATTCAGTCAGAAAACAATGAATTCTGTAGAATATAAAAGTTCGCCAAAAGTTTTCACTATTAAAGGATTATCACAATCAGTAAGTATTGACTGTGGAAATTCTAAAATGATTTTATTATCCGGACAGGTTCCTCTGAACTCTGAAGGTAATCTTGTGGGAAATACTATTGAAGAGCAGACGCAGCAGGTTTTCAAAAATATTGAAAACATTTTGGAAGAATATGGAGGTACAGGAAAAGATATTATCAAACTGGTAATTTATACCACAGACATCAAAAAAACGCCTGATTTCAGAAAAGTAAGGGATTTGCATATCAGCCTTCAAAACCCTCCCGTAAGCAGCCTTGTGGAAGTGAGCAAACTTTTCAGAGATGACGTGCTTATAGAAGTAGAAGCCACAGCAGTGATTAAAAATAAATAAGAATAAACTAAAACTATGAGTTGGTTTAAAAATATTTTCAAAAAGGAAGAAAAAGAAACCTTAGATAAAGGATTGGAAAAATCCAGCCAGGGATTCTTTGAAAAAATGACGAAAGCCGTAGTCGGTAAAAGCAAAGTAGATGATGAAGTTCTGGATGATCTGGAAGAAGTACTGATTGCTTCCGATGTAGGAGCCTCTACCACTATCAAGATCATTGAAAGAATTGAAGAACGTGTTGCCAGAGATAAATATGTAGGCGTCAACGAACTTGACAAAATTCTTCGTGATGAGATTTCAGGATTATTGCTTGAAAATCCGCATGCCGGTACAGGAAATATCGATACTTCCAAAAAGCCATACGTCATCATGGTCGTAGGGGTAAATGGAGTTGGAAAAACAACAACCATCGGAAAACTGGCTCACCAGTTCAAATCAGAAGGTAAAAAAGTAGTTCTTGGAGCTGCAGATACCTTTAGAGCTGCTGCCGTTGATCAGCTTGTTATCTGGAGTGAAAGAGTGGGTGTTCCTATTGTAAAACAGGAAATGGGATCAGATCCCGCTTCAGTAGCCTTTGATACAGTACAAAGTGCTGTAGCTCAAAATGCAGATGTTGTCATCATTGATACTGCAGGAAGACTTCATAACAAGATCAACCTGATGAACGAGCTTTCCAAGATCAAAAGAGTAATGCAGAAAGTAATTCCTGATGCCCCTCATGAGATTCTATTAGTACTTGACGGTTCTACAGGACAGAATGCTTTCGAACAGGCAAAACAGTTTACAGCGGCAACAGAAGTAAATGCTTTAGCAGTAACTAAACTGGATGGAACAGCCAAAGGAGGCGTTGTAATCGGTATCTCCGATCAGTTCCAGATTCCGGTGAAGTATATCGGTGTAGGCGAAAAAATGCAGGATTTACAACTTTTTAATGGTACGGAATTTGTAGACTCATTCTTCAAGAAAAGATGATTTATATCATGTTTTCCCTTATATTAGTAACAAATCATTTTTAAAATATTAACAATAAAAAAATTTGCAACTATGGGAATTATTACATGGATCTTATTCGGTCTTATTGCAGGTGCTATCGCTAAAATGATCATGCCTGGAACTCAGGGAGGAGGATGGCTAATCACTATTATCCTTGGAATTCTGGGAGCATTTGTAGGAGGAGCTATAGGAGTTTACGTTTTACACTGGGGAGATGTTACCTCATTCTGGAATCCAAGAAGCTGGATTCTCTCAATCGGAGGAGCTTTAATCATTCTCTGGATTTACGGAATGGCCACAAAGAAAAGCTGATAGTAAAGCTGATAAAAAAATAAAATCCCGGATCTGAAATTTCAGGTCCGGGATTTTTGTATACAATATAAAATTTAGTTAGTCGTTAATTCTAATCTGATATGGCATCTCCATTTTCACCTCAGATTGTAGTTTCTTATCTGTAATCTGCTGCAGAATTTCATAGTTGGATTTACCAATCCTGTTCTTGATAATTCTGGCAGAAACGTCCTCTTCATTCAGGTCTTTAAAGATTTGCTCGAACGGAGTCATTCTCTTAGGGAAAGCCTCTACATGATAAGATTTTAATCCTGCTTTCTGAGCGGCAAATTTCACAGCATCAGTTAAAGTACCCAATTCATCTACCAATCCTATTTGCTTGGCACGAACACCACTCCATACTCTACCGCCTCCTACATTGTCAATCTGCTCAAAAGTTTTCTTTCTGTTTTGAGTTACAAAATGAACAAATCTCTTGTAAGTACCTTCTACACTTCTTGTCATCATATTCACTCCATAAGGCGTTACTCCGTTTAACCCGGAATAATACATAGAGTTGGCATTGGTAGAAACAATATCTGCACGGATTCCGTTTTTAGCCGCAATATCTTTATAGTAAGGCATTACTCCGAACACTCCGATAGAACCGGTAAGTGTGTTAGGCTCTGAATAAATTTTATCTGCAGCCATTGCTACATAATATCCTCCTGATGCCGCATAGTCTCCAAAAGATACGATCAGTGGTTTTTTCTTTTTCAGCTGCTGTAACTCAAATAGGATCTCATCTGAAGCATTAGCACTTCCTCCCGGAGAGTTGATTCTGAAAACAACCGCTTTCACTTTATCATCCTCCTGAAGTTTTTTAATATACTTCACATATTTCTCAGAATGAATATCATTGTATTCATCTCCGTTATTAATAGATCCTGAAGCATACAGTACTGCGATCTTTTCGCCGGATTTATCTTCATCCGCATAAGAATTGATATAACTTGTCAAAGAAATCTTGTTCAGTTTTTCGTCATTTTTTACGCTTAACTTAGCCTTAAGAAGATCTTCGTATTCTGATTTCTGAATCAGTTTATCTGCTAGTTTATATTTTAAGCTTTGCTCAGGAATCATTCCATACAAACTATCTGTGATCATTCTGAACTGAGCAGTATCAATTTTTCTTGAAGCAGCCATTTTATTGGAAGTGTTTTTCCAAAGGTCATTCAAGAGAGTGCTTAACTGTTCTTTATTTTCAGGAGAAATATCATTTCTTAGAAAAGGTTCTACTGCAGACTTGAATTTACCGTGACGAATTACTTCAATTCCAATCCCGTATTTATCTGCAAAATCCTTGAAGAAAGCAACCTCTGTAGAAAGACCTTTTAATTCTACCATTCCTGCAGGATGCAGATAATATTGATCAGCAACAGATCCTAAATAATAAGCAGACTGTGATACTCCATTTCCGTATGCATATACAAATTTTCCGCTTTTCTTGAAATCTTCAATGGCGTTTCTCAGATCATCAATCTGAGTAAGTCCTGCAGATAAATAATCAGTTTCTATACTGATTCCTTTAATATTGTCATCAGTTTTTGCTTTATTGATAGCTTCCAGTGCATCATATATAAGGATACTTTTATTTTGAGCACCTAAGCCGAATAATCCCATCTCTTCTTCAGTAGGGCTATCGATTATATTTGTCTTTAAATTAATCGTAAGAACGGAGTTCTTTTTTACCGCCACCGACTTATCATTCCCCATCGCACTGAACACAAGCATCATAATGAAAAAGATGAAAAATAGAGCGCAAAGTATGATAATTGCTACTATATTTGCCAAAACATTTTTAAAGAAACTTCTCATAAATCAATCAATTTTCTAATATGTCGCAGCATAAGGTCGTTTTGTTACTGGGAAGTAACTTAGGAGAGCAAAAAAAAAATGTAGAGCTTGCATTAAAGATGATAAATGATGCTGGAAATCACATTTCACAAACCAGCGAATTTTTAATGTCTGACCCTGTAGAGTTTGTCAGTTCCAATATTTTTTGTAATATTGCAGCAATAATATTCACTCATCTTTCACCAATCCAACTGCTTGATTGTATTAAGAATATAGAAGTTGAGATGGGAAGAATTAATGATTCAAAAGTATCCGGAGGTTATACTGACAGGATTATAGACATTGATATCATTAAGTATAATGAGTTAAATTTTAAATCAGAAAGGTTAGAAGTCCCTCATAAAAAACATCTTTTTGAAAGGGATTTTTCCAGAATATTATTGAAAGATTTTATTTAAAACATAAAACATATTGTATGAAATTAGGTTTATTATTATTGGCTACATCATTGCCAATTGCAGCTTTCGCACAGAACAGCGGCACAACAGTAAACTCTTCCACAGAGTACCCTAATACATTCTCCTCAGGTTCCGCTAATGTAAAACCCTTTGACAACAAATCCAGACGCTTCAGAGACTGGTCTATTTCTGTTGGAGGAGGTCCTGCATTTATGGTACACTCCGATTTAAAATCTATCCGCAAGGATAAGACCAATTGGGGTTACAATGCGTATATAAGCGTAGACAAACAAATCACACATGCATTCGGGCTAAGCCTAATGTATATGAGAGGAGAAACGAAACAGACAGCCCAGCTTCCCGGTGCTGCAGGTGTAAAATCAGGAATAGCTACTGCTACAACACAATTTGACAACATCTCTTTATTAGGTGACATCAACTTCTCGAACTTATTCAGAAGAGTAGATAACCACTCTCCATACAGATGGGCTTTCCACGGATATATGGGTATTGGACTTCAGGGATTCAGAACATCATTGCATGATAACGACGAATTCAGATGGAGCAATACTCCAAGAAGAACTCCTTTATTCATTAAACAGGACATTGATATCAACTCTATCTTCTATCAGGGAGGTGTGGGAATAAAGTACAATGTTTCAAAACTTATTGACGTTGAGGCAAGAACCATGTACATTATCAGTGGTGATGATGAATTCGATGGCGGCGGATGGGCAGATCCTAATGATTATGATCCTTCCACTCCAGGTTCAAAATACAACATGTTAAATTCCAGAAGATCTGATAACGCCTGGACAGTAAGTTTAGGAGTATCTTTCAAACTAGGAAAACACGAATCTCACCTTGCATGGCATGATCCGCTTCAGGAAGCATACTACAGAACCAGCGTTCTTGAAAACGCAAGTACTGACCTTGTTGTTTGCGAAAAAGGAGATGCAGACAATGATGGAGTATGTGATGACTGGGACAGACAGCTTGACACTCCTGCAGGTGCAAGAGTAGACGGTGCCGGAGTTGCTTTGGACATGGATCTGGATGGCGTTATTGACCTTTACGACAAGTGTGTAACCGTACCAGGACCTGTTGAAAACAATGGATGTCCAGTTAAATAATTAAAACAAACTTAAACTTCTTTTTTAATAAAAGAAATCAAATAATAATACACGATGAAATTAAGTTTAGCAATTGTTGCATTAGCTTTGGCAATTCCTTCTGCTACTTATGCACAAGACTCAACTGCAGATTCAAATGGAAAATATCCTAATACATTTTCTTCAGGATCTGCCAATGTTACCCCCTTTACCAACCAGTCTAAAAGATTTAATGATTGGTCTATTTCTGTAGGAGCAGGTGTTCCCCTTCTTCAGTCTGCAGATTTGACTTCCATTAAAAATGGTAACGGTAAAAACCTTTTTGGATATTCAGCCTACGTAAGTATTGATAAAGCGATTACCCATGCTTTTGGGATCAATTTACAATATGACAGAGGTGAAACCAGACAAGGATGGTTCAATACTAAAAATGCTGCACCTGATGCATCAGCAGTAGGAGCAAGAACTCAGTATGACGCAATCTCTCTCTTAGGAGACATTAACTTCTCAAACCTGTTAAGAAGAGTGGACAACCACTCCCCTTACAGATGGGCACTTCACGGATATGCTGGTATTGGTACTATTGCCTACAGAGCATACCAGAAGGATGGTAGTAACAAACAGACATTAATGACTGAAATCAAACCTTTCCAATTAGGTTCTCTGTTCTTCCAGGCTGGTACAGGTGTGAAGTTCAAAGTAAACAGAAGAATAGACATTGAAGGTAGATTAATGTATGTGGTAACAGGTGATGATGAATTTGACGGAGGCGGTGATGCTTACAGCGCTATCAACAAGCGTTCTGAGCAGGTTTCTGACAACTTCTTCAATGCGACATTAGGTCTTTCTTTCAAATTAGGAAAGCATGAATCTCACGTTATGTGGCATGATCCACTTCAGGAAATCTATTACAAACTGGATGTATTGGCTAATAAAAACCAGGATATCGAAGTATGTAAAAAAGGTGATGCTGATAACGACGGGGTATGTGACGATTGGGACAGACAGCTTGATACTCCTGCAGGAGCAAGAGTGGATGGTGCCGGAGTTGCGCTTGATACAGACTTAGACGGTGTAATTGACCTTTACGATAAGTGTGTAACAGTTCCAGGACCTGTTGAAAACAACGGATGCCCTATCGTTAAAGATCATAAGGAAACTGCTGTAGAAGTAGAGAAAACCCTTAAGGATATTTATTTCAACTTTAATAAAGCTACCATCAGACCTGAATCTAACGAAAAATTGGATCTGGCAGCTTCAATTATTAAAGAAAACGGAGGTAATTACTTGTTGACCGGACATACAGATATCAAAGGAAATGCAGCCTACAATCTTAGATTGTCTAAAGAAAGAGCAGCTGCTGTAGTAGGAGCTCTTGAAAACAGAGGCATTAATGAAAATGTACTAAAATCTAGAGGAGTTGGTTCTGCAGAAGCAACGATCCCGGCATCAGCTTCAGATGCTGAAAGAATGGCGGACAGAAAAGTTACTGTAAGATTTATAGAAAGTTCGGAATGGGATTCTATCAAAAAGAAAGACTATGAAGATGCTCCTGTAAAAAAAGCAGTAAAAAAAGTTCCTGCTAAGAAAAAGAAGAAATAAATTTCAAATACTTCTTAAACCGAAAAGAATTGCTCTTTTCGGTTTATTTTTTTTCTACTACGATTTTTTTTACATACCTTTATCATTATTTTCAGGACAACTGTGTGAAATACATTAGTAATCAGTAAGTTTGTTTTGAAAAAAATTAATACAAAATCACTTTTTAGCGTAAAAAAATCATTTAAAATAACTTAACTTAAAAAAATAACACTATGAAATTAAGTTTAGCAATTGTTGCATTAGCTTTGGTAATTCCTTCTGCCACTTATGCACAAGACTCAACGGCAGTTTCAAAAGGAGAGTATCCTAATACATTTTCTTCGGGATCTGCTAATGTTTCCCCATTCACCAATCAATCTAAAAGATTTAATGATTGGTCTATTTCTGCCGGGGTGGGTGTTCCACTTCTTCAGTCTGCGGATTTAACCTCTATCAAAAATGGTAACGGTAAAAACCTTTTTGGATATTCAGCCTACGTAAGTATTGATAAAGCCATTACTCATGCTTTTGGGATCAATTTACAATATGACAGAGGTGAAACCAGACAAGGATGGTTCAATACTAAAAATGCTGCACCCGATGCATCAGCAGTAGGAGCAAGAACTCAGTATGACGCAATCTCTCTATTAGGAGACATTAACTTCTCGAATCTGTTAAGAAGAGTGGACAACCACTCCCCTTATAGATGGGCACTTCATGGATATGCTGGTATTGGTACTATTGCCTACAGAGCATACCAGAAAGACGGAAGTAACAAACAGACATTAATGACTGAAATCAAACCTTTCCAATTAGGTTCTCTGTTCTTCCAGGCTGGTACAGGTCTGAAGTTTAAAGTAAACAGAAGAATCGACATTGAAGGTAGATTAATGTATGTGGTAACAGGTGATGATGAATTTGACGGAGGCGGTGATGCTTACAGCGCTATCAACAAGCGTTCTGAGCAGGTTTCAGACAACTTCTTCAATGCGACATTAGGTCTTTCTGTAAAACTTGGAAAACATGAGTCTCACTTAATGTGGCATGACCCACTTCAGGAAATCTATTATAAGCTTGATGTACTGGCTAATAAAAACCAGGATATTGAAGTATGTAAAAAAGGTGATGCTGATAACGACGGGGTATGTGACGATTGGGACAGACAGCTTGATACTCCTGCAGGAGCAAGAGTGGATGGTGCCGGAGTTGCGCTTGATACAGACTTAGACGGTGTAATTGACCTTTACGATAAGTGTGTAACAGTTCCAGGACCTGTTGAAAACAACGGATGTCCTGTAGCTACAACAGGACCTGTAGTAGAAACAGAAACTAAGTTGGAGGGAATTGAGTTTGATTTAAATTCTGACAGAATTTTACCATCAAATACTCCAATCTTAAATAATGCTGTAAACTACATCAATTCTTCAACTGGTTCTTATAATGTAATTGGAGCTACTGACACAAGAGGTACTGATGCTTACAACCAAAAACTATCAGAAAGAAGAGCAAACAACGTTAAGAACTATCTGATCAAAAACGGTGTTCAAACAGGTAAATTACAGGCAATAGGAAAAGGTGAAAAAGACCTTAAATATCCTGAATGTGAACCGGCAACGAAGTGCCCTGAATGGAAAAACAGAGCCAACAGAAGAGTATACTTCGAAGCTAAATAATAAACATATTGATATATTATATGAAAGTCACGCCCTGCGTGACTTTTTTTGTCCTAATTCTTTCCTTATTTTTACAACATGATTTCTCCGCAGGATTTTCAAAAGCTAAAATATGATACTCTTAAGTATTTCTGGGGTTATACCGACTTCAGAGATTCTCAGGAAGAAATTATCAATGCTGTTATTAATGAAAAAGATACCCTAGTTCTCTTACCTACAGGAGCAGGAAAGTCTTTATGCTATCAATTACCAGCCCTATTGAAAGAAGGAACCTGCCTTGTTGTTTCTCCTTTGCTGGCATTGATGAAAGACCAGGTTAATCAGCTTAAAGCCCGCGGTATAGAAGCAGAATATCTTTCCTCCGAATTGGATGAATATGATGCTGAAACCATTTATGACCGCTGTAAAGAAGGACTTACCAAGCTGCTCTATGTTTCTCCTGAAAGGCTTACCAATACTCAGTTTATTCAGAATATGGAAGAAATACAACTCTCCTTCATTGCTGTGGATGAAGCTCACTGTATTTCAGAATGGGGTCAGGATTTCAGGCCCAGTTATCAGAATATAAAAGGATTCAGAAGTAATAATCCTGAAATTCCCTGTCTTGCTTTGACTGCAACAGCGACTCCAAAAGTTCTTGAAGAGATCAAAAGTAAACTGGAACTGAAAAATCCTTTTGTTTTTCAAAAAAGTTTCAAGAGAGAGAATATTAAAATTTTCACCGATGAAGTATCTGATAAATTCCAACGTGTTTTTGATATTTTAAAATACAGCAATGACTCCGGAATTGTATATGTAAGAACAAGAAAAGAAGCAGAATTGCTGGCAGAATTCCTGAAGAAAAACCAACTGAAAAATGTAGATTATTTCCATGCAGGTCTCACAACCAAGGAAAAAAATGCAAGACAAAACCTTTGGAATAATAGCGACAACCATGTTCTTATTTCTACCAATGCCTTTGGAATGGGTATAGACAAAGACAATGTTCGTTTTGTGATTCACTATTCCCCTGCTGCGTCTCTGGAAAACTATTATCAGGAGATCGGAAGAGCCGGAAGAGATGGAAAAGACAGTTTTGCCTTCATGCTTTGGAACAAACAGGAATTATTGAATTTTGATCAGGTTCTAAAAAATCAGACACCCAACAAAGCTGAGTTTTTGAAGATCATTAGTTACCTCTATTCTATTTTTCAGGTAGCAGAGTTTGAACTTCCGGAAAAAACATTTCAGCTGAATAATCTTGGTATACAGAATTTCACAAAACTGTCGAAAGCAAAGATCAACAATGTACTCAATTTTCTCCACAACCAGGAAATTGTCTACTACAACGATTACAAAAGTCTGTCTTCACTTGAGCTTTTTATCAAAGCTGATGAGCTGGAACAGCTTCCTCAAAAAGATGCCTATTTTATAGAGCTTCTTTTCCGTAATATATCAGGAATTACCACCCACAAAGTAATGTTCAGTGAACAACAGATAAGCAACAAAATCAATATCAGTGTTCCTTTGATCAAAGAACGGTTGAAAGAACTTCAGCAAAAGAATTATCTTGAATATATCGATGGGGCATTAGCCAGTATCAAATTCCTGAAACCTCGTGATGAAAGAGCTGTGAACAGCACTTACTGGAAATTATTTGAACATATTCAGAGGAATAAAATCCAAAAATGGGAAGAGATGAAGTTTTACGTAGAAAATAACGACTACTGCAAAATGAAACTAATTCTTGCTTACTTTGGTGAAAAAAATTCCAGAAACTGTGGCCAGTGTTCTGTCTGTGAAAAAAATAAGCAATCCATCTTTGGAAAAAATATTTCTCAGCAGATCATTAATTTATTAGCTAAAAAGTCGGCTACCATTGAAGAACTGTCTATCCAGCTCAGCTATCATTCCAAAGAAAATATACTGGAGAATCTGATTTTTCTTTTGGATTCAGGAAAGGTAAGAATGCTGAATTTCAGAACGTATGCGCTGAATCATGAGTAATGAGTAATGAGTAATGATTGATAAATATTATGCCCCTGAACCTGCCTAAATCTCAAACGCTCACACTCTAAAACTTTCCTACCTTCAAACCCTGATATTTTCCGACTCTCAGATCAAAAACTTATCTTTGCAGTATGAAATCATTGAAAGTTGTTTTTTTAGGAACTCCTGAGTTTGCAAAAACCTCTTTGGAGGCCATCCACCAATCTCACCATCAGGTAGTAGGTGTTGTAACTGTAGCTGATAAGGCAAGCGGACGCGGACAGAAAATTCACCAGTCACCGGTAAAAATCTATGCTGAAGAAAATAATATTCCTGTTTTTCAGCCGGAAAAGTTGAGAAACCCTGAATTCCTGGAAGAACTTAGGAAACTGGATGCTGATGTTTTTGTAGTCGTTGCCTTCAGGATGATGCCTAAAGTGCTTTTTGAGATGCCTAAAATGGGAACTTTCAATCTTCATGCTTCATTACTTCCTGATTACAGAGGTGCTGCACCCATCAATTATGCTGTAATCAACGGAGAAGAAAAGACCGGAGCAACTACTTTCTTTATTAATGAAAAAATTGACGAAGGAAATATTCTTCTTCAGCAGGAAATGGAAATTTTACCGGATGAAAATGCCGGAAGCCTTCATGACCGACTCATGGAAATGGGCTCAGGCCTTGTGGTTAAGACATTGGATGGTCTTGCCGAAAATGCTATTGAAGAGAAACCTCAGCCCCATGTAGAACATCCTAAAAATGCTTATAAAATTTTCAAGGAAGATACGAGGATCAATTGGGAACAGCCTTCAAAAACCATTCATCAGTTTATTCTGGGAATGTCGCCTTATCCTGCAGCTTTCACCACTTTAAAGATTGACAACGAAGAAAAGGGATTAAAAATATTCGGGGGTAAATTTGAACTTGTTGGCCACGGAAAACCAGCTGGAAGTCTTGATATTTCTAAGAATGAATTTAAAATCTATACTCAGGACGGAATCTATTATCCGCTGGAGCTTCAGTTGGAAGGTAAAAAAAGAATGTTGGTAAAAGATTTTCTAAATGGTTTCCGAAACTTTGACGGAATTGCATTAGCCTAAAAAATAAGATCATTATACATAAAAAAGTCCCAAAAGTATTTACAGATAGACTTTTGGGACTTTTTAATTTTCAGTCATCAACTTTTACTCACAATTTTCTTCCGGATTCTGCTTATAAACTCAGGTGTCACTCCCAGATAGGCAGCAATCTGAATATTGGTAAGCCGGCTTGCTGTCTGTGGATAATCTTTTAAAAACTCTACATACCGCTCATCTGAAGGCTTGCTTAAATTATCAATAATTCTACGCTGTAATGCTATAATCGACTTTTGAAACTTAAGTCTCATTAATCTTTCAATCTCCGGCATTTCAGTATACAATTTCTCTTTTTCCTTTTGGGGAATAAGAAGAATCTCACTATCCTCCAGCGCCTGAATATTGAGCTTTGAGGGAATACGATTCACAAAACTATCAATATCGGAGATCCACCAGTTTTCAATTCCGAAATACAATATCTGTTCGGCAGCATTATGATGGGTATGAAAAACTTTAAAGCAACCACTCACCACAAATCCTTCAAATTCACAAATCTCTCCTTCTTTTAAAAGGAATTCTTTTCTCTTTATTTTCTGAAGACTAAAGGCACTGCAGTATTTATCCAGCTTTTCGTCTGAAATATCAATATATCCCCGGATGTGTTTTTTTAAAGACTCAGTCATGGTTTAAAAATAAAAAAAGGTTTAGAAAAACCCTAAACCTTATAATTTTGTATTACAAACGGTCATTTATTGTGAAAACAATTCACTATTGACCGTGCATTTTCTATAGCTGTACCATCTCAGTAACCTCCACATCATATCCTCCAACCTGAGGCTTGATATTAGGATTTTGAGTGATTACTTTAAACTTGTTGATTCCTAAATTCTTTAAGATCTGCGTTCCGATTCCATAATCTCTGTAATTGTACGCTAATGTAGGATGCTGCTCCTGACCATCCTGATAGTTCAGGAACTGTTGAAGTTTTCTCAATGTATTTTCAGAGTTGGAAACGTTGTTGATAAAAATAATAGCTCCTTTTCCAGCTTCATTCACCATACCTGTTACCTTTTCCAACAATGGTTTTTCACCGTTGTTCAGTCTGGTCAATACATCAAAATAAGAATCTGAAGACTGTACTCTTACCAAAACAGGCTCATCTACTGTCCAAGCTCCTTTTGTCAATGCAAAGTGGATCTGGTCATTGGAAGTTTCTCTGAAAGCATAAAAATCAAAATCACCGTAGTGCGTTTTTACTTTTTTCTCTTCAAGTCTTTCTACCAGATTTCCTTTTTTAAGCTGATAGTGGATAAGATCTTCAATAGAAACGATCTTCATATCGTGTTTTTGGGCAAAAGCATGAAGTTCAGGCAGACGGGACATTGTACCATCTTCATTCATGATCTCGCAGATCACACCTCCTTCTTTCAATCCTGCTAAATTCGTAAGATCGATGGCCGCTTCAGTATGTCCGGCTCTTTTCAATACACCTCCTTTTCTTGCGCGAAGCGGGAAAATGTGGCCAGGTCTCATAAAATCTGTAGGCTTGGATTTTTCATCCATCAATGCTAAAATTGTTTTTGCTCTGTCACTTGCAGAAATTCCGGTAGATGTTCCGTTACCCAGAAGGTCAACTGATACGGTGAAAGCAGTCTCCTTAGGATCGCTGCTTCTGCTTACCATCACTTCAAGTCCAAGCTCATCACATCTTTTTTCAGGAAGCGGCATACAGATCAGCCCTCTTCCGTGAAGAGCCATAAAATTGATAATTTCCGGCGTTGTCAGTTCTGCCGCGCAAAGAAAATCACCTTCATTTTCTCTGTCTTCATCATCTACTACTATGATTATTTTACCATTTCTAAGGTCTTCGATAGCCTCTGGAATAGTATTTAATTTAATATCGGACATTTTTACTTTTTATTTGTGCAAAGATACTCATAAAAATAAGCATCTGCCAATTAATTATGTATGGTTTATTACGCTTTGGATAAAGAGTCTGCAGCCTCTCTGAAAATCTCGTAAGATCTCAATCTTTTCTGATGATCGTAGATATGTGAATTGATCATCAGTTCATCCACCTGGAATCTTTCCTGGAAATCTTTAAGCTTTTCCTGAACTTCAGCCTTATCTCCGATAAAAGTATATCTCAGTTTCTGTAAAACCATAGATTTTTCCATTGGCGACCAGATTTCATCCATATCATCCACGGGTGGAGCAAAAGGTTTTCTGTCGTTTCTTACAATATTGATGAATGCCTGGAATAAAGTGGTGGAAATTTTATGAGCTTCCTCAGAAGTTTCAGCCGCTACCCCATTTACACACGCAATGATATAAGGTTTATCCAGATATTTTGACGGTTCGAAATGTTCTCTGTATATTTTAAAAGCCATTTCCATCTGCTCAGGTGCAAAATGTCCCGCAAATGCATAAGGCAGCCCTAGTTCTGCAGCCAGCCATGCACTGTCTGTACTTGACCCCAGAATATATAGCGGAATATCCAATCCTTCTCCCGGAATGGCACGAACCATCGCCTCTGAATTTTCTTTTGAAAAATATCTTTGAAGTTCGAGGATCTGTCTTGGAAACTGTTCATTGATGATGGCTGGATTCCTTCCCAACGCTTGTGCTGTCAAGCCATCTGTTCCCGGAGCTCTTCCTAATCCAAGGTCAATCCTTCCCGGAAACAGAGATTCCAGAGTACCAAATTGTTCTGCAATGATCAGAGAACTGTGGTTAGGAAGCATAATTCCTCCTGAACCTACTCTGATTGTTTTCGTTCCATTGGCAATGAAACCAATTAAAACAGAAGTTGCAGAGCTTGCAATACTTTCCATATTGTGGTGTTCTGCCAGCCAGAATCTTTTATAATTTAAATTTTCAGCGTGATTAGCTAGTGATAAGCTGTCCTGAAAAGTATCATGAATGCTTTTACCTTGCTTTACCGGGGCAAGATCTAAAACAGAAATTTCAAAATTTTTCATGTTATGATGTTAATTTTTCTTTAATCTGAAAAACAAGGCAAATTTAAAACATAAAAACTGCATTAGTTACTTTTTGTAATTAATAAAAACAATTGATCAGTTCAGGGAAAAACTATTGGAATGAAAATTTTGCTTACATCGTTTTACCTATGTGATCTTAAAATTAAATAATCATATTAAAAAACATATTTTAACGAAAATAATTCAACAAAAAGAGACATATTTATTATATTCGTATACCAAATTTTTAAAAACTTTAATATGAACAAAAAAACAAACAGCCTGTTTTATAAGCAGATGTTGACAGGAAAAACTGTCTTTATGAGTTTTCTTATTGCTGCAATATTTTCGTCTTGTAGCAAAAACAATGAAGAAATTACTTCTGAAGCTCAAACCAATGCCTTCAACGCAGACAATGTAAAAAAAGGACAATTGAACGGCCAGGAAATTACCTATGAAAGAAAAAACGGAATGAATTTTTTCCAGGGAGATATTGTTCTTACCGACAAACAATTATCAGAAGGTAATGAAGTTAATAAAGGCGGTGCAAGCTATTCAAGATGGCCGAATGGTAAAATTTATTATACTATTGCCGGCAATATGGGTTCCATCAATGTTAACAAAATCAACTCTGCCATCAGCGAGTACAATAATAAAACGAATACACAGTGGATCTACCGTACCAACCAGGCTAATTATGTGGAATTTATTTTCGGAAGCTCATCAGGATCTGATGGCTGGGCTCATATCGGATATCAGGGTGGAAAACAAACCGTTTCTTTGGATCAGTATATTTCTGTAGGTTCAGTGATTCATGAAATGGGACATACAGTAGGACTTTACCATGAACATACGCGTAAAGACAGAGATCAATATGTAAAGATTCTGTGGAACAATATTCAAAGCGGACAGTCTTATAATTTCAATATCTATAATTCCGGAACAGATATAGGACCATTTAATATTAATTCGGTGATGATGTATTGGCCAACCTCCTATTCTAAAAATGGGTTACCAACGATTACCAAAGCTGATAACAGCAATTTTACTTATACCAGAACCGGATTTACTACCGGAGATATTAATACCATCAATGCAATGTATCCTTAAATTTTTAAGAATCCTCTCTCCATAAAAAAAGAACTCTTACGAGTTCTTTTCTTTTTTATAATTATAATGATTGATTAAAATCCTGATTTCGTTAAATTCAAAATGGCTTGGCAGTGCATTCTTCCACTCGGTTAATGTTTCATGTGGATTTTTATAGAATTCATCTTCAAAAGCCTTAATTTTATCCGAAGTAATGACTCGGGAAATATCCAGCAAGCCTTGTTCGGCAAATTTGGCAAGATGCCCAATAACGGTTTCTTTCACCAGCCCTCTTTCCAAGGCAATTTCTCCGATTGTTTTTCCCTGCTCAAACAGCTGGAAAGTTAAAACCTGTGACGGAACTTTAGCAATTTTCAGATTGATTTCCTTATCATTCTTTTCATCTAAAAGTTTAGTTTCAAGTAAGTGAATATCTTTCAGACTGTTCAGATATTCTTCAATGTCTTCCAGCCAGCTTTTAAATTCTTCATTATATTGTTTTAAACCTTTCGCTCCTTTTATTTCAGCATAAAATTCTTTCAAAGGATCGAAAATCTTATTTCTGGTTTCTGTAAAAAAGAAATTAACCGCACCTTTTGATTTGCTTTCAATCTCGGACCATTCTTCTTTCTGTTCAATAAAATTATTGACTTTCTGAAAAATAATACGTTCCAGTTTCTCAAAGATTTTTCCAAGATTTACTGCTTCATGTTTTAACTGAAGATAAAGCTGTTTGGTTTTGACGTGGTCTATATTCTTGGTGACAATGGAAAGGTTATTCCACTCCTCCACTTCCTTTAAAAACCATGTACAATCTAACGTACGCAATACTTTTCTGATGCTGTAATCATATTTTTCCTGATTTAAAATAGCTTCTACATGGTCATTGGCAATCGTATCTGTGTGGAAATGCAAAATTCTGTTATCCTTGAAAATAACTTCAGGGGTAATTTTTGATTTTAAAACAATTCCTTCCAAAGTTCTGCAGCGGGATAAAGCTACATAGACCTGACCGGCAGTAAAACTCTTTCCTGCATCAATAATCACTTTATCAAACGTTAATCCCTGACTTTTATGAATCGTAACCGCCCATGCTAATTTGATAGGAAACTGCTCGAAACTTCCCAACACTTCTTCCTGGATATTTTTATCAGTATCAAGAAAATATTTTTTCTGTTCCCAGGTTTCTCTTTTGACAACAATTTCTCTTTCACTTTCATCCAGTACAACACGGATTTCATTTTCATCCAATCCGATGATCTCGCCCAGCTTTCCGTTAAAATATTTCTTCTCACCGGAAATATCATTTCGGATAAACATGATCTGAGCTCCTGTTTTCAGTTCTAAAAACTGTTCGTTCGGAAATTGATTTTCTTTAAAATCCCCTACCAGCTTAGCTTCATACACCTGAGGATCAACTTTTATTTCTGCCAGTTTTTCCTGATTGATCTCATCTGCCATTTTGTTGTGAGAACACAGATATACATAGGATTCTTTTCCCATATCAAAGTCAGGATCATACCTTTCATTGAGATGATTAAAGTCTATATTATCCACATCGCCGTCACGGATTGCATTCAGAATTTCCAGAAACTCTTCGTCAGATTGTCTGTATACTTTCGTCAGTTCAATGGTAACAATAGGAATTTCCTTAATGGCATGGCTGTCAAAAAAGAAGGGTGAATTGTAATACATTTTCAGGATATGCTCATCCCTTACCACCGGAGGAAGCTGAAACAAATCCCCGATAAAGAGCATCTGTACCCCTCCAAATCTCTGATTATTCCTTCTGATAAATCTCAAAGAAAAATCCATCATATCCAGAACATCAGCCCTCAACATTGAAACCTCATCAATAATAATGATTTCAACCTCTCTCAGAAGCTTCAGCTTATCTTTACGGTATTTGAAATGAGGCATCAGATCGGCAATATTATTAGCCAAACTGGTATCTATCCTTTCTGTAGTAGGAAGAAAGGTTCTCAACGGCAGCCCAAACATGGAATGGATTGTAACTCCACCTGCATTAATGGCAGCAATTCCCGTGGGAGCCACTACAATATGCTTTTTCTTTGTACGCCTTACAAAATCATTAAGAAATGTCGTCTTTCCTGTTCCGGCTTTCCCGGTTAAAAAAACGCTTCTGTTCGTATATTCTATTAAGTCAAAAAAATGATTATTCATCTTCGTCAAAAATACGGAAATGAATTTGAATTTCTTACCTTGGCATAAGTTTTGAAAATTCTTAAAAAGAAAAAAGTTTATTGTGAAAAAATTATTCTTTCATATCCCGGCAATAGTATTGTGTACTACATTAACTTTAGTTTCGTGTAATACATCAAAGAGTGCCAATACCAATCTTCCTATTGATATTGCTGACAGACCTGCTGACGAGGAAAGTCAGAAATATGAACAGGCACAGCTGGATAGATTAAAAGCTTCTATTGAATCTGAAGTATCAGGAGAAAAATGTACGGATGCCAGCCAATGGGCATTTGCTCCTATGGGATCAAAAGCCTGCGGTGGACCTCAGCAATACATTGCCTACCCTAAGAAAATAGAAGCGACTTTCTTACCAAGGGTGAATGAGTATACGGATAAAGTGAAAGCTTTTAATGAAAAGTATAATATTACGTCTGACTGTATGATGATCGAGCCACCTACATCACTCAAATGTGTCAATGGCAAGATCAGACTTATTACACCGGATAATAATTAACAATAAAGCAAAGGTTCTATATCAAATCGAAAAAGCTCTGTTTCAGAACAGAGCTTTTATATTTATTTTTAAATAGATCAATGGTGAATTTTGCTTCGCAAATGGATGCCAAAAATAATTGACAAGCGCAGCGAATTGACCATTGACCTTTCACTATTTTATAGTCAATAAGTGAATTTTGCTTCACAAGTGAATGGTGAATTCTGATCGCAAAAATTGACAAGCACAGCGAATTGACTATTCATTATTCACTATTCACTTGACATTCTAAAATTGATGATCCTTCACATTCTCCTTATACCATGATGAATATTTCACATAGTTATCTGCAATTCTGTTCACTTCTCCTTCCAGTAACTGAGCATTGATATCTTTTATTTTTCTTGCAGGAACTCCTCCCCAGACTTCTCCGGATTTAATGTGCGTTCCCTGAGTCACTACAGAACCTGCTCCTACAATGGAGTTTTCTTCTACCAGACAATCATCCATCACAATAGCTCCCATTCCGATCAGTACATTATCTTTAATGGTACATCCATGAACAATGGCATTATGTCCTATAGAAACATTGTTCCCGATATTCAAAGGATATTTCTGATACGTACAGTGCAGCATTGCATTGTCCTGAACATTCACTTTGTCACCCATTTTGATATAGTGAACATCACCTCTGATCACTGCATTATACCAGACACTGCAGTCTTTTCCCATTGTAACATCGCCAATAATAGTTGCTGTTTCTGCTAAGAAAGTATTCTCTCCGATCTGTGGTGCTTTTCCTAAAAGCTGTTTTATTAGTGCCATAATATTTATTTGAAATGTAAAAATGTGCCCAATTGAAAATTACACTATCTTTTCTGATATCTAACTTCTAAATTACAGTGATAGCAAAAATCTAACTCTCAATTTTCAGCTTCTAACTTCTAATGCGTATTTTTGTATCTCAAATTTAACGAAAAAATGCGTACCGTACTTATAGAACCAACTGAAAACCCAAAAGTGATGAAATTTGTAGCAGATTACAATCTCATCCCGGGGTCTTTAGAACTGGACAGAAATTCAGATATTTCGGAAATTCCTCTGGCACAGGAACTTTTCAATTATCCTTTTGTGGAAAGAGTTTTCATTACCGCTAATTTTGTAGCAGTAGCAAAACAGGATACCATAGAATGGGAACATGTCGCTGAAAGTCTGAAAAATGTAATTGAGGATGAATTACTGGCTAACCCTAGAATCTATCTTCAAAAGAAAAAAGAAATGTATCAGATCTATGCTGAAATGACTCCGAATCCAAATGTAATGAAGTTTGTTTCGAGCAAACTGCTGATGGATGGTTTTGTGGAAGTAAAATCGAAAGAAGCGGCTGAAGAAGTTCCTTTAGCACAGGCTATTTTTAAAGAGTTTGATTTTGCAACAGAAGTTTTCATTTCGGACAATTTTGTAGCGGTTACAAGAGATAATTCAGTTGAATGGCACCAGGTAATGATGACTGTTCGTGCACTTATCGCTGAATATCTTCAGAACGGAGGTGAAATTTCAAAAATAGAACCTCAGAAACATGAAAACCCTGTTGAGAAAATTATCAACAGAGATTATACTGAAGATGAGCAGAAAATTTCTGACATTTTAAATGAATATGTAGCTCCTGCTGTAGAAAATGATGGGGGAAAAATTTCTCTGATGGAATACGATCAGGAAAATAAAACGGCAAAAATGCTACTACAGGGTGCATGCTCCGGCTGCCCGAGTTCTACAGCTACTTTGAAAAACGGAATTGAAAATATTTTAAAACAATTCGTTCCGGACTTAGTAGAAAGAGTGGAAGCTGTAAACGGATAAAACTGCCGAAATGCCTCCCGGAAAGAAAATTTTGGTGATTATAGGAAGTGCTTCGGCAAATTCCAGCAATCAGAAACTGCTGGAACAGGTGCTGCGAAATATCGGCACTACAGATTTTCAGATGTATACTGATCTTTCTGTTCTTCCGCATTTTGATACGGCATTAACGGATGATCATACTCCGGAAGAAGTTCTGAAAATCAGAGAAGATATTAAAAACGCTTCAGGTGTTATATTTTCCACACCAGAATATATTTTCAGTATCCCGGGCAGATTGAAAAATCTTTTGGAGTGGTGTGTTTCTACAACTGTATTTTCAGAAAAACCAGTTGCTGTGATTACCGCTTCTGCCAGTGGAGAAAGAGGTCACGAAGAGTTATTATTAATTTTAAAAACTCTTGGCGCTGTAACAGATGATAAACATCAGGCATTAATAAAAGGGATAAAAGGTAAATTTGACGGCAATGGCTTACTGGAAAGTAATACCTTTGTCAAAGTATCAAAATTAGTAACAGATTTTATAAGTTCTGTTTCATAATTAAAATTTAGAATATTGAATAAGAAAGGAATTTTACTAGTCAACCTCGGATCACCGAGATCAACTTCTGTAAACGACGTAAAGGAATATCTTGATGAATTTCTGATGGATGAAAGGGTGATTGATTACCGTTGGATCTTTCGTGCACTTCTTGTACAGGGAATCATTCTGAAAACAAGACCTGCAAAATCTGCTGAAGCCTATAAAACGGTTTGGACAGATGAAGGTTCTCCGCTGATTGTTATTACTAAGCAAATTCAGAAAAAACTTCAGAAAGTGGTAGATGTTCCTGTGGAAATCGGAATGAGATATGCGCAACCAAGCATTGAAGCTGGTATCCAGAAACTGGTTGATCAGGGAGTCACTGAAATTGTTCTTTTTCCATTATATCCTCAATATGCAATGAGTACCACGGAAACCGTGATTGAAAAGGCGGAAGAAGTGAGAAAAAAGAATTTTCCAACTATAAAGATCAATTATATTCAGCCTTTCTACAACAGGGATATTTATATCAACTGCCTTGCAGAAAGTATTAAAGAAAAGCTTCCTGAAAATTTTGATGCCTTGCAGTTTTCTTATCACGGAGTTCCGGAAAGACATATTTATAAGACAGATCCCACCAAGACCTGTAACCTTAACGACTGTTGTTCCAGGGAAGATAATCCAAGTCATCAGTTTTGCTATCGTCATCAATGTTATAAAACGACACAGCTTGTCATTGATAAATTGAATTTACCTAAAGAAAAAACGATTGTTTCATTCCAGTCAAGATTAGGAAAAGACAAGTGGATTGAACCATATACAGACGAAACCCTGGAAACCATTGGAAAAAAGGGAATAAAAAACCTGGCTGTTGTATGTCCGGCATTTGTTTCCGACTGCCTTGAGACCCTGGAAGAAATTTCAGTAGAAGGAAAAGAACAGTTTATGCATGGCGGCGGTGAAAACTTCCATTATATTCCATGTCTGAATGACGAAGATCGATGGATTGAAGTGGTAAAAATACTTTGTGAAGAAAAACTGAATGATTTTTATTTAGTTTAATTCTTTTAGTTAAAAATATACAAAAGGCCGCAAGTTAATTCTTGCGGCCTTTTTGTTGAATATATTAAAAAGTTTGGTGCTATTTTTTAATAAGGTTTCCTGCTTTCTCTCCGTTTACCAATACAATATATACTCCCGGAAGAATATTGGAAGGCAATTGGATGTTAAGCTTATTGGCTCCATCAGTCATTTCTACTTTCTCAGAAATTTCTTTCTTACCTGTAAGGCTTACCAGTTCTACAATTCCTTTTCCAGCTTTCCCTTCAAAATTGATGGTAAATCTGTCTGTTGCAGGATTTGGACTTATGGTGTACAGAGCTGTATCTGCGGCTGCCACTTTTCCTGCCGGAGAAGTTCCACCACCTACGCCTACAGCATTCCATGCATTGGTAACCTGGGTTACTTCATTACTGCCTGCTCCATACAGATCTGCTGCTGCCTGAAGAGAATAGGTTCTTGCATTTGCATAGGTAGAAGAAGAAGTAAGATAAGTCGTTAATGTTCTGTAAGCAATTGCTCCGGCTTTATCCAGACCAATTCCTGAAACATTATAGGCAAAACCTTTGTCATTTGTACCAGAACCTCCTGTAACCAGCAGATAATACCAGAAGTTAAGGACACCTGAATTGGTATGAACTCCACAATAATCATTAGACTGGCTTGGTGTAACACAACCGGAAGTTGTAGTAGTTTTCCAGTAGGTTCCCATATAGGTATCCGGCTGGCTATAAGCATTTGGATTCGCCATATTTCTGATCACGTAGTTGAAATCCTCCCCCAGTGTCCAGCTTGCCTGTGTAGGTCTTGCCCAACGCTCAATGGTATTTCCGAAGATATCTGAGAAACCTTCATTCAATGCTCCGGATTCTCTCTGATAAGCAAGATTAGCTGTTTTAGAAGTCAATCCGTGTGTAATCTCATGACCACATACATCTATTGCTGTCAAAGGTTTTCCACCATTTGTTGTTGAACTTCCATCACCATAAGTCATTCTGGAACCATCCCAAAATGCATTGAAATAGTTGGTAGAATAGTGAACATAAGATTTAATAGCAAAATTATTATTATCAATACTCTTACGTCCATATTTTGTATAGAAATAATCCACTGTCATTTCTGCTCCCCAATGCGCATCGGTAGCATATTGGTCTTTATTGGTGTTCACATTATTCCAGTTATTATCTGTATCTGTGAAGTCTACTGCAGAAGCATAGCTGGTTCCTTTTTTCAGGTTGTACGTTTCTACTGAAGTTCCTGCATTTCTTCCGGTTTCTCTTAAGCGATAGCTTCCGTTATAAGAATCTGTGGTGATGCTACGTGTTCCGCTATATCCGGTAACTGCTGTTCCCGGGGTGTTTACTTCATGAATGATAGCATCTACTCCTAATACTTTTCCATTTTTAGCATCTACAAAAACATATTGTCTGCTTAATGGCTTCTCCGCATAGATATCAAATTTATAAGCCAGCCTTAAATCATTCAGCTTATCATCATCAGGATCTGAATAATATACTAATTCACCTTTAGGAGCATAGCTTGCATTGGGATCGCCTGTTTCTTTTTTAAGAAAATCTTCCTCTTCTTTATTTTTCCATTTATAGGCGTCAGCACCTACGAAGGATAAAGCACTCTGCAATGCTGCATTTTCAGCAAGACCGGCACTTTTGTCAAGCCCTTTCGGAACTTTAACAACCCATTTTCCGGACTGTCCTACAATTTTACCGTCTTTTGTCTGAACAGCCATCATTCCGTATTCTACAGGAATATCATTAACGGTCTGTTGAAATCTTTGAGTTTCAAAACCCAATGCATCTTTTTCCAGCCCCAGTTTGCGAGCTTGTCCCGGAGAAAGTCTCTGAGAAGCTTCGTCAAATAAAACAGGAGTTCCCTGATACGCAGGTGCATTTTTTTCAAATCTCATAAATTCAGCATGTAGTCCGCTTTTACCCGGAACTAATTTCGATGGAGTGTTTTGTCCAAACACAAAAGAGCAGGCAGCAACGCTTGCCACTAAGATAAATTTAGTTTTCATATTAATATTGGTTGATTGTGGTAACGAATTTATAAACTTTTCACAATAAAAAAACAAAAACAATGAGTAAAATTCAATTGATATTATAAATCAATAAATAAAACACAATAATGATTTTAAAAAAAAGAAAATTATTTAAATATAATTTTTCCACAATGTTAATTTCATGTTAAAAAAATTAATTAAAATCAAAATTTTGTGAATTAATATTTTTCACTATGCAGTGCATTATATTATAAGAAAATTAGTCATAATATGAGATTTGAGAGAGTAATTCTTTCAATAAGGACAAAAAAATAGGACTATCTTAAGAGACAGCCCTATTTTTTATGTATATTTTAAATTATAATTACTTAACGTTTATTCGCAATGGGTGTTCTGAATTCTCCATATCCCATTAACCCATCATAATTTCTTCCAAATGGTGCATAATAAAGAAACGCCTGATAAAGATTTTCTGTCTGCCAGAAGTTACCGTTTACTTCTCCAAAATTCAAACCGTTTCCATCTTTTGTTACCAAAACATAGTTATAAAAACCTTGTTTAAGGAATATTTTTGCCACATATTGTTTGGTAGAAGCATTATACTGCATTTGATTTTCCTTACTGGGTTTAAAATTATTAAATCCTCCCAACACATAAATTTCTTTATCCACAGGATCGGAATCCAAGTAGAAATGTACCCATGAATAATCCGCTTCTCTTTCTGCATCTCTCTCTCTTCCTAAGTCGTTCCTTCTGTAGTACCAGGCTCCATTGACATCGGGTTGGTACTGATAGTTTAAAGGAAATGCCCATACCGGATGCAGATACGTCTGGTTGACATCATCTTTTATTTCGGTAGCACGCACCATATCGGCGGCCATATTCATATTTTTATTATCGAAATAATAAAACTCATTATCTCCGGGGAAAACAAGATTCATCTGCTGGAACAAAACCTGATTTCCTAAAACACTGCTCGGTTTAAGATTGGATATCACCATATTCGGGTTGTTATTCTGCATCACATTCATGGTAATTGAATTAACATTGGAAGAAATATCTCCGCCTTTCGGAGAAACATTCACTTCTACCCTCTGGTTAACGTTGGGATTTTTCGCATCTGCAAATCTTGAAATATTCAAGCCCACGGATGTTACATCTTCCACCAGATAAAATCGTTTTTTGAACAGAGGCTGATCTGCCGAATCTTTGTAGACAATCAGTTCATAATTCCCTGAGACTTTCAGTTGGATTTTATCATTCGGGAAAACAAGTTTATAGTGGGTATACGCCTGTAACGTATTGAAAGAATATTGAAACTGATCCAGAAGTGCATTCATGCTTCCGGTAGCAAATTCTGTAAAAAACAGATTATCTTCATTCCAGTTTCTGTCATAATGTTTGAATGTGTATCTATAGATCTGACTGCCATTCGTAAGATCATCAAAGCCTAAAACCAATTGTTCACCAATTTTAATGACAGGGGTCTCATCATTGGTCTGAGGATTGAACAGCTGAACACTTTGGATATTTTGTCCAAAAACCAGTCCGCCCAAAGAAAGTAAAAGTATTCGCAAAGTTTTCATTATGACGAAGATAACGAAAAATAGCCATTTTCTTAATAATATCGTATTTTTGAATAAAAAATATTCAGATATGCTTCAGATTCAAGGTTTCGTATTCAACTTTGCGAGCGAAAATACTTATATCCTTTATAACGAAAATAAAAATGCCTGGTTAATTGATCCGGGAAATATGAATGCTCAGGAAACTCAGGCTATTGATAACTTCATTACTGAAAAAGGACTGAAGATTCGGAAAATACTCCTGACCCATGCTCATATTGATCATGTATTGGGACTTCAATGGGCTTTTGATAAATTTAAGGTACCTGTGAATATGCATCAGGAAGACCAGGAAGTACTGGATATGCTTCAGGCAAGCGGGATGAGATTCGGAATGCAGATCAATCCTGTAAAAGTGAATGTAGAATATATAAAGGAAGGTGATGAACTTGATCTGGATGGAGAAAAATTCAAAATATATCATGTTCCGGGACATTCTCCAGGAAGTGTTGTTTATCATAATGAAAATCAGAAATTCATGATTTCCGGTGATGTTCTTTTTGAAGGAAGTATCGGAAGAACAGATCTGTATAAAGGAAATTATGATCAGCTGATTGAAGGAATTAAATCAAAACTTTTCATTCTGGATAATGATACCCAGGTTTTCTCAGGACATGGAAATCCTACATCGATTGGTTTTGAGAAACAGTATAATCCGTTTTTAAAGTAAAAAGGTTTGAGGGATTGAATTGTACCAACCCCTGAAATCAAAACTTAAGTCTGATACTTATATAAAAATTATTTTGTCCGATTAAATTTAAACATAATTAACAGGTCGCTCTACGGAGCTATAATTTTAAAACAAATCCGTGCATTAACAGTTAGCTTCTATTGGAGCTGTATTTGATCCCATCGGGATCAACTGTTAGTAGAAAAAATGAGGCACCGGTAAAATAGAGCTCCGCAGGACCGACCTGTTAATCTATGACGTAAATATTGTTTTCAATATATTTATCCTCTTTATCGGACAGTACTAGTAATAAAAACAAAACCGTCAGAAATTCTTACGGTTTTGTTTTTATTAAGAAATAGAGTCTAGAAATCCAGTGTGATTGATGCTCTGGCAGCAGCTCCCATGATAGGTCTGGCCATGATGATTCCGTCTCCATTCGGTGATCCGGCTCTTGGGTCTCCTTCTGTAATACCAATAGTGTTAAAGATATTGGTACCATCTACTGCAAAACGTATTCTTCCTAACTGGTAAGACATTCCCGCTCCAAATTCTGTAAAAGAAGGTAGGGTCTGTACATTTTTCTCATCCTGGAAACGTTTTCCATAATAATTCATACTTACATAGGCTCTCCATGACTTGGTAATGTTCACCGCCGGTGAGATATTAAAATAAAACTTTGGCATTCTTCTTACCACATTTCCTTCAAGTACACTTCCGGCTTCAAGGTTTTTATATTTCGGGCTTTGAACGGTTCCATTGAATGCAACTTCTAAAATATTATTGAATAAACGGGCATATCCTTCAAATTCAACTCCATAGTTTTGGGTATTCGCAAAAGTATTTTCAGATTTTCCATCAGAGAAGATATCTGTAAATGAAAGATTATTCAAGGTAGAATAGAATGGAATCACCGCTATGTCAAAGGTACGCGAGTAATATTTATATCCAACTTCTAACTGATTGGTGGTTACTGATTTTAAAGGTTTGTCAGGGTTTGGAGTGGAGAAATAGTTGTAATAAGCTTCTTCATTCGGAGATCTGAAACCGTTGGAGAAACGAGCATACACCGCATTCTCTCTGTTGATTTTATAATTGGCAGCTAATGTAAAGGAAACTTTATCCACATTAAAGTTCCAATAGGTGTATTTATTTCCCAATACACTCATATTATCATCAGCCGTCGTCGTGTTGAAACCATGAGTTCCATCAGTTGTTAATCCAGAATTATTTAAATTAGAAGTGGTGGTATTGGCAAAATTTCCTTTGTAATAATCATGGCTGTAACGAAGGCCTCCATTTACACTTAAAGCATCGGTAATGTTATAGTCTAAGTTTACATAAAGATCATTCAAACTTCCCTGAGTCTGAGTTCTTCTTTGCAAAAATGTCATATCCATCACACCATTGTAGGTTTTAGAGTATCCGTCATCAGACGGGCTCATAGACGGGTTTACCAGATTTAAAAGTTCAGGTCTGTCTGTAGCAGTTGCCAGAACATTACTCCAGTTCCAGTATTGCTGAGATTTCCAGTTGGATTTATAAAAACCAGCCGTAACATTTCCTTTGTCAAATTTATAACTGAATTGTAAATCATTCACAAAATTATTCATCTGTTTGTCGATTGCCCAGAATCCTAATTTTTGTACATACTCAGGATTAACAACAGCTCCGTTGCTTACGAGAGAATACTGATAATTGCTCATACCAAGCCCACCATCTTTCACGGCATCAGTAGCATATTTAGAAGCTAGCTTTGGACCTCCTGCCGGAAAAATCCCGGTATAATTCATATTGATATTGGTGTATCTCGTTTTGTTTAAAACACTGAAATTATTTCCAAGATCATATTTAAACTCTGCACCCAATGCATCTACTTTCGGATGGATCCCATCTTCAAGATTTCTGTTGAAAAATCCACCTCCGGCCTGTGGAATATTCAGCTGGCTGATGGCTCTGTAACTATATGTTCCGTAATTAGGATCAAATCCCTGGAATCCTTTCAGTTTATTTCCGTTCTGGATTAAAGGAATCGGAAGGAAGAATGTATTTCTGTCATCCAGTTTTTTGTAATATACTTTTACATAGCCTTTATCAAAGACATATTTCAGATTCATTCTGATTTGCCCCCCATTATTGGCTTTGAAACCTGTTTTTCTGATTCCGTCATCTGTTCTGTAAAAACCACCGACATTAAAAAACAATTTATCCTGAACCAAAGCGCCTCCTACATTCACATCGGTACGCATCAATCCGTAGGTACTGGTTTCAAGTTTCGCCGTACCTCTGAAATCATTGGTTCCTTCTCTGGTAATAAAGTTGATCAGACCTCCAGGTGAATTGGTTGCAAAAATAGAACCTGAACCTCCTCTCAAAGCTTCCATGCGGTTGACAGAATTGTCTACACGGAAAAAATTATCTGCATTGGCAAACTGAAGCGCTCCATCTTCAAAAACGGGAAGACCGTCTTCCTGTACCTGTACAAATTCATAAGCTCCAGCAGAAGGAATCCCTCTTGCAAAAAGGTTGTTTCCTACCTCACCTCCTGAAGTTTCCACAGCAAATCCCGGAACTCGCTGTAGTAAAGCCGCAGCACTGATCGGGTTCTGTTTCTGAATTTCTTTGGAACTAAATGTGGAAATTGCTGTACTGGATTCTATTTTTTTCTTTGGATTTGAGTTTCCTGTGATGACAATCTGATCGATGGAAGAAACTTTTGCAGAATCCTGCGGTGTTTCCTGGGCATAAGCATTATTAAAGTATAACGTAGCTGTTGCGGCGATTAAAAAGATCGATTTTTTTTTCATAGCCTTATTTTTTATTGTTAGTTTCAGTTCTGTTGTAATTGCAAATACACTCCATTGGTCCAACCGAATCCGTCCTGATTAGGGTATTCCCCTCCGCCTGCTATTGTTTCTGTGTCTAATGCATTGTATTTTTCCATCAGCTTTCCGGTGTTTTTGTAGACCCTTTCTACATTGGAACACCAGTTGTTTTTAATTTTTTCTGCCAGCTCATCAAAGCCGTAATTTTTCATTGCTTTAAATCCTAACCATTGATAAGGAGCCCACGCATTGGGAAGATCCCACTGCTGACCCGAGTTTTTAGTTGTAGTAACAAGACCACCCTGGTAAAGAAACTTTTCAGCAACAGCTTTAGCAACTGCCTCAGCCTGCTCCTGATCTGCAATTTCAAGGAATAAAGGGTAAAGAGCAGCAATATGTTCAGACGGTGTTTTTGTGTTTTTTTTAGTGTGATAATCTTTATAATTGTTAGTATTTCCATCCCAGAAATAGTTATTGATCATCTGTCTTCGGCTTGCTGCTCTTTCTGAAAAATAATTTTCTTTTTCACTCAGATTCTGAAGTGCTGAAGATTTCGCCAAAGTCATTTCCAAATGCCACAAAAGACAGTTCAAATCAACCTGGGCAAGATTCAGCGTTTCTATTGTCTGTATATTTTCTCCGTCTGCAAACCATCGGCTGGAAAAATCCCAACCCGATTCACAGGCGCTTCTTATATTTCTGTAAAATTCATCACCTGAAGCTTTCTCATGATCTTCAATATCGATCAGATAACTTTCGGGCCGTGGTGTATTTTCTGCATCGTAATAACGGTTCAGGATATCTCCCTCTGTTGTTTTTACCACTCTTTTTACACTGGACCCGTTTTCAAGTCCTTCTTCCCCATTCATCCAGAAAGCATATTCTTTCTCCAGTGTTTCGTGGTATTTCACATAAATCTCCTTGTCTCCTGTCGTTTCGAAAAGAAGATCCAGCATTAATGAAAAGTAAGGAGGCTGCGATCTGCTCAGGAAATGAGTTCTGCTCGCATTCGGGACAAATCCTACATTTTGGATCAGATAAGAACAGTTTTCAATAATGTTTTCCATCATCTCCACCCTTCCTGACACTTGCAGCCCAAGCATAATAAAGTAGCTGTCCCAATAGAAAAACTCATTGAAACGACCTCCCGGAACGATATAGGGTTTTGGTAATTTTAAAAGGGTTCCTTTTTCTTCGTACGCTGTACGGGTGAGTTCATCCCACAACTTTTCGATATGTTCACCAATAGGGAGCTGATCTTGTCTCTGAACAGAAACTCTTGCTCCTAAAAAGTCAAAATGAGTCATCACAAAATCTTTCAGATCAAAACCTTCCGTATTTTTGGATTGTTCATAATCCTCATTGATCTTTGCAATGGGAAAAAGAGGAACTGCATCCGTCATCATTTTCTGATCCTCAAAAATTTCAGATCTCTGTACATTATCAAACAGACTTTGAATTTCGTTTATATAAAGCTGATTACTCATTGTTATTTTTTAGGATTAATTTTTAATTTATTCATGAACACTGCCGAAGTGATCAGTAATGAAAGCGGAATCAGGGAAAGGTAAAATGCCCGCTGCCCGCTGAATTCCTGAAATACAAAACCGGTAATGATAGAACCTATCGTTCCCCCGATTGCTGAGAAAACAACGATCAATCCTGACATCGCACTGTGCAGATATTTAGGGATTGATGCCAGAATCACAGAATTAATACTTGGATAAATTGGTGCCAGCAAACCTCCCATCAAAGGAAATAAATACACGACCAAAGGAGCATTCAACCAGTTTGTATTTGTATCAATATGAATATTATGGGTCAAGGGCAAAACCAGCAATAAACTGATAGCAAAACCTACCACACAGAAAGAAACTACATAGATCCAGCTGAATTTTTTAGAGAAGAATCCCGATAAAAATCTTCCCAAAGCAAAAGCTCCCGCTAAAACCGCTCCCGCCTGAATACTCATAGAGGTAGGCACTTTTAAAATCTCTTTATAAAATGTGGGCGTCCACGTTTGAAAGCTCTGCTCTACCAATACAAAAAGGAAAGCGCATAATAAAAAACATAATACTTTTTTATAGCTGAATAAGCTTACACTATTTTTTAAATCTCCCAAGAGATCTGTTTTATCACTTTTAGCTTCCTGTTCGTTCAGTTTTGAAAAGAATAAAAATAAAAAAGACAAACTTGAAAGTCCTCCCAGCACCCAATACACATTCAGCCATTCAGTAGATTTCGGATTATGATCATCTATATATAAACTGAATAAAACATTTCCAGCCAGTACTCCGATCATGAAAAACCCTTCCAGAAATCCCATAAAACTGGAATGTTCTTTATCTGTTTCCGTTACCAACCCAATAGAAGTAAAAACCGATATTTTGATTAATGCAAATGAAACTCCTACTGTAGCAAATAGTAACTTGAATACCCAGAAGTCATTGGTAAAAGGCATTACAAAACACATGCAGCTTACCAGCAATAAAGCAATCAGCATTGATTTTTTGATTCCTATCTTCGGAAGAAATGAAGCCAGAATGAAAGAACATATGGCGATTGGAAGATCTTTGAAGCCTTCCAGAACGCTTGCCGAAGATTTTGAAATCCCAAAATTCTGCTGTACCTGTAGAATGACTGTTCCTACAGAATTCAGAAGAATGGCGAAGACAAAATAGTTTAAAAATAAAACGGCCTTGATGTTAAGATTTTTCATTCAGGTGATTTCTTGTTGGCTAAGATAGAAGCATTTCTGTTAACGATAATTTAACACAGTAAATCAATATTTGAACTATATTAATATATTTAGTATTTTCAGTGAATAAATATGATTAATTAGATGAAAGTTACTTTTGAAAGGGTAATCCCTAATGAAAAGAGCTCATTCCGCACCATTCATAATAATTCTCCCATTTCAGAATTCAAATGGGAGTATCATTATCATCCCGAAATTGAGCTGGTATGTGTTATTTCCGGGAATGGAACCCGTCACGTGGGTTATCATAAAAGTAATTATACGAACGGAGATCTGGTATTAATCGGGTCCAATATTCCCCACTCCGGATTCGGTCTGAATTCTATTGATCCGCATGAAGAAATTGTACTTCAGTTCAAAGAAGAAATCCTTCAGTTTCCCGAGCAGGAAGTAGAATCGAGATCTATTAAAAACCTGTTGGAACTTTCAAAGTACGGGATTCATTTTCATCATAAAGTAAAAAAGGTGATGCTTCCCAAACTGAAACTGATGCTGGAATCTGAAGGCTACAAAAGATATTTATTATTGCTTGAAATTCTTTTTGAACTTTCAAAATGTGAGGATTATGATCTTTTAAACAAGGAAATCATGCCCTACACCATTATTTCTAAAAATAAAACCCGCCTTGAAAACATCTTCACCTATGTAGAACATCATTACGATAAGGAAATTGATATTGAAGACGTGGCAAAACTTGCCAACCTCACTTTACCAGCTTTCTGTAATTTTTTTAAAAAAGCGACTCAGATTACGTTTACAGAGTTTGTGAACCGTTATAGAATTAATAAAGCCTGTCTGCTGATGGCGCAGGACAGATCTATTTCAGAATGCAGCTACCAGTGTGGCTTTAATAATGTGACCTATTTTAACAGGATGTTTAAAAAATATACGGGGAAGACTCCTTCAGAATTTATCAGGAATTATTCTCATAGCAATGTTAATGTAGATATAAAGACTGAAAAGGAGACTAAAGCTAAAGTAAGTTTTTAATAGAAAAACTACGCTGAGACTCCTACCGGAGTGACAGACTGTGTGGATAATAGGTGAATTATGTTGCAAGAAACAAAAAAGCCACTCCAAAAGAGCAGCTTTGTATTATTGAGTAAAAACCAGTAACTAAATAAACCAGCAACTAGCAATTATTTCCATTTAATATTGCATCCCATGCTAGGTCTCTGAATTTCTTCCTGAGGTTCTCCAGCCAAAAGATTTTCAAAAGCAATAATCAGATCTTCTCCGGTTACATCTTTATTATTTCCAGGTCTTGAATCATCCATCTGACCTCTGTATACAAGGTCAAGCTTATCATCAAAGAAATAAAAATCCGGTGTACAAGCTGCATCATAAGCTTTTGCTACTGCCTGGCTTTCATCAAACAGATAAGGGAAATCAAATCTTCTTTCAATTTGAAATTCGATCATTTTTTCCGGAGAATCTGCCGGATATTTTTCGATATCGTTAGCATTGATGGCGATGAATTCAATTCCGCGCTCGTTATAATCTTCGTATAGTTCATTGATCTTGTCAATTACATGAAGAACAAACGGACAGTGGTTGCACATAAAGATCACCAAAGTACCTTTTTCTCCTTTCAGCTCTTCCAAAGACTGAAGTTCATTCGTTTTTGACGGGTTAGGAAGTTCAAAAAACGGAGCTTTTGTTCCTAATGCCAACATATTTGAGGGAGTATTCATATCCTTATTTCTTTACCGGCAAAGATAATTATTTCTTTTGTTAATTAGGAAAAAGACATTTTCATTTTTAATAAGGTAAGGAAGCTGGAAGCTGGAGGATGAAGATTGTTAGCCCTCAAAAATAGTTATAGTCAAATTCTATTATTATATTATTTAACCTTCAAAATAACTCCCAGCACCCATTCTTCTAGCTTCCAGCCTTTAATTAATCTTCTTTAAAAAGTAGACGAACCTATAAAACTTACAATATCCCTTGGAAGTTATATTAAAAAGTTTGTAGTTTTGCTAACGCTGTTAGTAAATAAAAATCATGGGTCTACATGAACGCCGTCAACGAGAAAAAGAATCCATCCGTGCAAATATTTTGCAGGCTGCTTTTACGTTGGCGAAAACTGAAGGCTGGGGTTCGCTTTCTATGCGCAAGATAGCAGATGCTATTGAGTATAGTGCTCCCGTTGTATATGATTATTTTGAAAATAAAGAAGCTATTCTATTTGAAATTTCTTTAGATGGCTTTCATAAGTTACACATTGAACTGTTAAAAGCTCAGCAGAAGCACGATACTCCGGAAGAGCAGCTTGTTGCCATTGTGGATGCGTACTGGAACTTTGCTTTTAAAAATAAGGAATATTACCAGCTTATGTTTGGTCTTGGAATGCAATGTTGTGGAAAAGGACAGATTAAAAAAGAATTCTCGTCATTCCAGGAACTTATTTATGAATGTACTTATGAGATTATAAAGAAAAACGGATCCAATCCGGACAATGCCTGTCATATGTCTCATGCTCTGTTTTCTGCCGTACATGGAATGATCTCTATTATGATGATGCGTACAGCTGATATCCCTTCAACAATGAATAAAACGACTTTGGACGAAACTGTTTCGGCTTTTATTAAGTCTTTATAGATTTTTTTTGAATTAAAAATTAACACCGTTAGGAAAATTAACACTGAATTAATATATATTTCCTGTTAATCCTGACTAAAAACTCAAACATTTATGAAGCCATTCATTATTTTAAGTTGTTAAAATTAGTGATTTTTTGTCTACTAATTAACACTGTTAGTAAAATTAACACACCTTACACCATCATTATACACTTCAATACATTAAAAAAATTTCAATTATGGAAGCAATCGACCTCATCGGACATTAAAAATTCTGTAATTTTTTTTGAACAAATCATTAACACTGTTAGGAAAAAATACAGCATTTATCAAAACATTTTTTACTTACCTCTAACACTTCATTAAAAAAATTAAACCAACAATGAAATTACCTGGAAAAACAAGGTTTATTGTACTTATTGCAAGTATAATTCTTTTACAGAGCTGCACAAAAGCCGCAGAAGGAACCAATGCCGCACCTCCAGCTCCAGAACTTCCGGTTTATACCGTTATCACCTCACCCGCTACTACATATCAGGAATTCCCAACTGCTTTGGAAGGGAAAAACAACGTAGAAATCAGATCTCAGGTAGATGGATACCTTGACAGAATCTACGTAGAAGAAGGAGCATATGTAAGAGCAGGACAACCGTTATTCAAAATAGATTCAAGAAGTTATGGCGAACAGATGAATATGGCTCAGGCTAATCTTCAGGCGGCCAATGCCAATATTCAAAAAGCAAGAGTAGAAGTAGACAGACTTCAGCCGCTGGTGGCTGCCAAAGTAGTTTCTGATGTACAGCTTAAAACCGCAAAAGCCAATTATGAAGCGGCTGTAGCAGCAGCTGCACAAGCGAGAGCCTCTGTAGGAAACGCCAGAATCAACGTAGGATTTACAACCATTACAGCTCCTGTAAGCGGCTATATAGGAAGAATTCCTTACAAAAAAGGAAGTCTGATTTCAAGAACAGATGTGAATCCATTGACATTACTATCTGATATCAGTGAAATCTATGCCTATTTCTCTTTAAGTGAGCTTGACTTCATTGCTTTCCAGAATAAATATCCGGGAGCAAGCTTAGAAGAAAAACTGAAAAATATGCCCATGGTAGATCTAGTGATTGCCGACAACAGTACTTACCCTGAAAAAGGAAGATTAAGTATTGTAGACGGACAATTTGATAAAACTACCGGAGCAATCAGTGTACGTGCCGTTTTCCCTAATGCCAACGGAACTTTAAGAACCGGAAATACAGGAAGAGTACGTATGCCACAGCTCATTTCAAATGCAGTTGTAATTCCTCAGGAATCAACCTTCGAAATTCAGGATAAAACCTATGTTTATGTAATGGGTAAAGACCAGAAGGTAACCGGGAGACCGATCAAAATATCAGGAAAAACGGATAGCTATTATTTTATTTCTGAAGGGCTTAAGCCTGGAGAAAAAATTGTATTCACGGGAATTGGAAACCTGAAAGACGGTGCTTCCATCAAGCCGAAAAATATTTCTTCGGACAGCTTGTTAAAAGCAAAACCATTATAGTTCTTTCCGAATACAGAAGACTTAAAAAAATAAACTTCTTATGTTAAAACAATTTATAGAAAGACCAGTCCTTTCAACGGTCATCTCCATAATACTCTTATTATTGGGAGCTTTGTCTCTCTTTAATCTACCGATTGCCCTTTTCCCGGACATCGCTCCACCAAGCGTTCAGGTAACGGCATTCTACCCTGGAGCCAATGCTGAGGTCGTAGCCCGTTCGGTAGCCACTCCTATTGAGGAAGCTGTAAACGGAGTTGAGAACATGACTTATATGACCTCAAACTCCAGTAACGACGGTACCATGACCCTGAGTGTTTTCTTCAAACAGGGTGCCGATGCAGACAATGCGGCAGTAAACGTACAGAACCGTGTATCGAAAGCGATGAGCCAGCTGCCTCAGGAAGTGGTACAGGCCGGGATCTCAACCCAGAAGGTTCAGAACAGTATGATTATGTTCATGGGACTGACCAGTGAAGATGCAAAACAATATGATGAATTATTCCTTCAAAACTATCTGAAGATCAATGTTATTCCACAGATACAGCGTATTCCGGGGGTAGCACAGGCTCAGGTATTCGGGACAAGGGATTATTCCATGAGAATCTGGCTGAAACCGGATCGTCTGGCGGCTAATAATCTTTCTCCACAGGAAGTTTTGGGAGCCATTAAAGACCACAACCTTGAAGCTGCTCCGGGCCGTCTTGGACAGGGAAGTAAGGAAACCTACGAGTATATCCTTAAATATAAAGGAAAACTGAATAAGGGTGAAGACTATGAAAACATCGCCATCAAAGCAAACAGTGATGGATCTTTCTTAAGATTAAAAGATGTTGCAAGAGTAGAATTCGGTTCTTATACCTATACTGCGACCAACAGGGTAGATGGAAAACCGGTTGCCGGATTTGCTATCCTGCAGACAGCCGGATCCAATGCCAACGAAATCCTTACGGAAATTGAAAAGCAGGTGAAAGTAATGGAAACCACTCTTCCAAAAGGAGTGAAGCCAATCATCATGTACAACTCTAAAGACTTCCTGGATGCTTCTATCCATCAGGTTGTGGAAACACTTGTTATCGCCTTCATCTTGGTATTTATTGTAGTATTTATTTTCCTTCAGGATTTCAGATCTACCTTAATTCCGGCTATTGCCGTACCCGTTGCGATTATAGGAACCTTCTTCTTCCTGCAGTTATTTGGTTTCAGTATCAATATGCTTACCTTATTTGCATTGGTACTCGCCATTGGTATTGTAGTGGATGATGCCATTGTGGTGGTGGAAGCCGTCCATTCTAAAATGGAACAGACGGGAATGCCTGTAGAGCATGCTACCATGCACTCGATGAGTGAAATTTCAGGAGCCATTATTTCCATTACACTGGTAATGTGTGCCGTGTTTATTCCGGTTGGTTTCATGCAGGGACCTGCAGGAGTTTTCTACAGACAGTTTGCTTTCACATTGGCGATTGCGATTTTAATTTCAGCAGTGAATGCATTAACATTGAGTCCGGCATTATGTGCGATGTTCTTAAATGATCCTCAGGGAGAACATGGGGAGCACGGTCATAAAAAAGGTTTTGGAGCAAGGTTCTTCAATGCTTTCAATGCGAGCTTCAACAGCATGACCAAAAAATATATTTACAGCCTTAAGTTTTTAATTAAAAACAAATGGGTTGCGATAGGAGGTCTTGTTATCATCACAGCAGCAAGTGTATTTTTAATCAAGAAAGCGCCGTCAGGATTCATTCCTACGGAAGACCAGGGATTCGTATTGTATGCGGTGAATACTCCTCCGGGAAGTTCACTGGAAAGAACACACAGAGCTACGGCTCAAATTGATAAAATTATCAACGGTGAAAAAGCAACCAACCACCTTTGGGTAGCGGACGGGATGAACTTCATCAGTAATGCCAACGCTTCTCCCTATTCTGCAGGTTTCATTAAGCTTAAAGATTATGACAAGCGTGGTGAAATGAAAGATCCTGATCAGATTGCTGCAACATTGACAGGTAAGGTAAGCCAGGTAAAAGATGCCAACGCATTCTTCTTTAACTTCCCCACTGTACAAGGTTTCGGTAACGTTTCCGGATTTGAATTCATGCTTCAGGACAAAACGAATGGTTCTTTTGAACAATTGGGAACAACCACTCAGCAGTTTATCGGAGAACTGATGAAAAGACCTGAAATTGCTTTTGCCTTCACAACGTATGCCGCAGGAAACCCTCAGTATACTATTGATGTGGATACTGATAAAGCTAACCAGCTGGGCGTTTCTGTAACAGAACTGATGCAGACGATGCAGATTTATTTCGGAAGTAGCTTTGTATCGGATTTCAACAGATTCGGGAAGTATTACAGAGTAATGGCTCAGGCAGATATTCCTTACCGTACGGATGTTAATTCACTCGAAGGAATCTATGTAAAAAATAAATCGGGAGAAATGGTTCCTGCCAAAACTCTGGTTACTCTAAAAAGATCTTTCGGTCCTGAAACAGTAACAAGAAATAACCTTTTCAATGCTGTTACGATTAACGGAACTCCGAAACCTGGTTACAGTACCGGAGATGCCATCAAAGCGGTTGAAGAGGTTGCTCAACAGTCACTCCCAAGAGGATATGGATATGAGTGGACAGGGATTACCCGTGAAGAAATTAAAACAAGCGGACAGACTGCCTTTATTTTCTTCTTAAGTATCCTATTCGTTTACTTCTTACTGGCAGCTCAGTATGAAAGTTATATCCTTCCTTTTGCGATTATTCTTACCATTCCAACAGGGATTTTCGGAGTATTTGCCTTCACAGGATTAGCAGGAATTGATAACAATATTTACGTTCAGGTAGGATTGATCATGCTTGTAGGACTATTAGCGAAGAATGCCATCCTGATTGTAGAATTTGCCGTACAGAGAAGAAAAGCTGGTAAAACATTGATAGAATCTGCACTTCAGGCATCAAGATTACGTTTAAGACCGATCTTAATGACCTCTTTTGCCTTCATCGTGGGAATGCTTCCACTGGTATGGACGCAAGGTGCTTCTTCAAAAGGAAACCACTCTATCGGTTACAGTACCGTAGGAGGAATGCTTACAGGGGTAATCTTCGGGATCTTTATCATTCCGGTAATGTATGTAGTGTTCCAGTACCTGCATGAAAAAATGCCAAGCAGAAAAAAGAAAAGACTTCTGAAAAAACAAATGGAGGAAGAACTTTTAGCTGCTAGTCACTAATAAAAAAATGAATGACAAAAACTTAGAGAAAATTTTAAGATCATAGGTTTACCTATTTACCTGCCTGTTCTTAATGGTTTAAAAAATTAACTATTTTCTCCTACTAAAGAAATTTTTGCATCAACAGAAACCTCTCTAAGTTTTGTCTTCAATTAAAAGTTTAAAAACTATGAAACGAGTAAAAAATATTATTCTAACATTTGTGCTGGCCATCGGCTCTGTTTCGTGTGTGTCTAAACTGGCCTACACGGAGCCTGAGCTTCCACTTCCGGAAAAGTTCCAGTACACTGCCACTGCAGACACAGCCAGTATAGCTAACCTGGAGTGGAAACAGTTTTTCAGTGATCCTATTTTACAGGGACTGATTGAAAAAGGAATTAAAAATAATTATGATCTTCAGATTGCCTTAAAGCAGGTGGCTGCTTCACAGGAAAAACTGAAACAGGCAAAATATATGCAGTATCCGGATGTTGGGTTTGGAGTAAGCGGACAGATTTCAAGACCATCCAAAAACAGCATGAACGGGCAAAGCTTAAATTTATTTTTAGGTTCAAGCCATGTTGAAGACTATAACGCAGCCTTCAATCTTTCATGGGAAGCAGATATCTGGGGAAAAATCAAAAACCAGCAGGAAGTTTCAAGAATGCAGTATCTTCAGACGTATGAAGGTTCAAAAGCAGTTCAGACTCAGGTAGTAGCAGCTATTGCACAAGGGTATTATAATTTGTTAATGCTTGACAGACAATTGGCTATTGCAAAATCCAACCTGGAACTGACCAGCAATACCCTTTTAATGACCCAAAAAATGTGGGAAAGCGGCGATAATACTTCTTTGGGAGTTCAGCAGGCCGCAGCACAGAAACAGGCTACAGAACTTCTGATAGCCCAGCTGGAGCAGAATATTGCCATCCAGGAAAATGCACTGAGTATTCTGGTTGGAGAACTTCCCAATAAAGTCGACAGAACCATTGAAATGTCTGATACTTCACTGCCTCAAAACATTACTGCAGGACTTCCGGCAGCTATGGTAAGCAGAAGACCAGACGTTCGTCAGCAGGAACTGGTTTTATTAGAATCCAATGCAATGGTAGGAATTGCTCAGGCAAATATGTATCCTGCATTGAAAATTACCGCGAATGGTGGAGTAAATTCATTCAAATTTGATAACTGGTTCCAGATTCCGGCTTCGTTATTCGGATCGGTTTTAGGGGGAATTACCCAGCCTATTTTCCAGAAAAGACAGTTGAAAACAGATCTGGAAGTAGCAAAAATTCAAAGAGAAAAAAATGTTCTTGCATTCCGTCAATCGGTATTAAATGCTGTGGGAGAAATTTCTGATGCCTTGGTTTCCAATGAAAACTTAAAAGTTCAGGAACAAAAAGCGACAGAACAGGCAACTACACTAAAAGATGGAATTAAAAGTGCACAACTTCTTTACAAAGGAGGTTCAGCCAATTACCTGGAAGTGATTACAGCACAGGGGAATTCCCTACAGGCAGAGTTGAATCTGGCTTCCATAAAAAGACAGAGATTAAGCAGCATTGTAGATTTATACAGAGCTTTAGGCGGCGGTTGGAAGTAGTAAATTAAATTATATTTGTTTTAAGATGCGGTTCTTTTCAGAGCCGCATTTTTTGTATTGTTTCTGTTTATCTACAATATGAATTTAAACTTGGATTCCTAAGGAATGACACAGTGTATGGATAAATGAAGCGTCCGGTTTGTCATTCTGAATGGAACAAAGTGGAATGAGGAATCTTTAAAAACAATCGATGAGATTCTTCCTTTGTCAGAATGACAAACTAAGTGCTTAATTCATTCCTGAAATTGCTCAGCAATCCATTTTAACAGAGCCTCAAAATCTTCCTGAGAATATCCCAACTGTAAATAATGAATATCGTCCGCCTTTCTGTACCATGTCAATTGGCGTTTTGCATATCTGCGGCTGTTCTTTTTAATTTCCGAAACCGCAAAATCAAGATCCCATTCTCCATCAAAATATTTGAACAGTTCAGCGTAACCTACAGTATTCAAAGCTGTCAACCCTTTGAATTTCTCAAGACTTTTCACCTCATCCAGCAAGCCGTTCTCCATCATGATATCCACTCTGCGGTTAATTCTTTCATATAATTCTTCCCTTGGAGCTTCTATCCCGATTCTGATGACATTAAAATCTCTTCCATTTTGAGAAACCGAAATATGTTCAGAATATTTTTTATCCGTCTGCCATATAATATCAATAGCTCTCAACAGCCTGCGGTGATTGTGAATATCCACCACACTGAAATATTCAGGATCCAGTTCTTTTAAAATCTCCTGAAGTTTTTCTATTCCCTCCTGCTCCATCATATTTTGAAGCTTTTCCTGGTTTTCAGCATTGGCTTCCGGAAGATCATGCAGACCTTCTATCACAGCTTTTTCATACATCATGCTTCCTCCAACAAGAATTACCGTGTCATGAGCAGTAAAAAGTTCATTGAGTTTCTGAAGAGCATCTTCTTCATACTGCCCGATAGAATAATACTCTTCCACTGAAAGATTTCCGATAAAATGATGAGGTGCCTGCGCCAGTTCTTCTTCTGAAGGAGCTGCCGTTCCTATTTTCATTTCTTTAAAAAACTGGCGGGAATCACAGGAAATAATCTCGGTATTGAAATGCTGCGCCAAATCAATTGCCAATCTCGTTTTTCCAATTCCGGTGGGTCCTACTACAGAAATTAAATTTTTCTTTTTCACAGCGCTAATTTACGAAAATGGGTTTATTTAATTTGCTGGAAGATGGAAGCCTGAGGTTGGAGGTTAATTAAATCTCATTATATATTTACAACAACCTTCCAGCTTCTCGCCTCCATCTTCCAGCCATTCAACATTAGTTAAACTATAGACTTAAATGTTTATCTTTGTAGAACAATAAAAAACTATGATTTTATCAATGACCGGATTCGGTAGAGCCGAAGATGTTTTTGAAGGAAAAAAAATTACTATTGATATTAAATCTCTGAACAGCAAGAGCTTTGATTTAAATATTAAAATTCCTTTACGTTATAAAGAAAAAGAATTTGAAATCAGAAAAATTCTTAACGATAGAATTATCCGTGGAAAAGTAGACTGCTACGTTAATATCGAGAATCTTGAAGAGTCCAACGATGTAAAAATCAATAAAAACTTAATTGACTCTTATATTAACGAACTTAAAAACATAGCTTCTGACGGTCCCAATTTCGAATACCTTAAAATGGCAGTAAGACTTCCTGATGCCATCACTTCAAGACCTGACGAATTAACGGAAGGTGAATGGGAAGCTCTGGCTAAGATTGTCAATAATGCCGTAGACAGATTCGAAGAATTCAGAAGAACTGAGGGTGGTATCTTACACGAAGAACTCAACAGAAATATTCAGAATATCGACAAATATCTTAGCGAAGTGATTCCTTTTGAAGAAGAAAGAATTGTAAGCGTGAAAGAACGTTATCAGAAATCTTTGAAAGAATTTGAAAATGTTGATGAAACACGTTTCTATCAGGAAATGGCCTATTTCACTGAAAAACTTGATATTTCTGAAGAAAAGGTAAGACTTGCCCAACACCTGAAATATTATAAAGAAGTAATGGACAATGAGTCTTTCAACGGAAAAAAACTGGGATTTATTTCTCAGGAAATCGGAAGAGAAATCAATACACTGGGTTCTAAAGCCAATCACGCAGAAATCCAGAAACTGGTGGTGATGATGAAAGACGACCTTGAAAAAATTAAAGAACAAACGTTAAACGTATTGTAATGATAGATACGGGGTACGAGATGCGTGGTTGTTCTAAGAATAGATCACCAAACTCGAAACCCGAAACCCGAAACCCAAAAAAATGGATAAAGTAATTATATTTTCAGCACCATCAGGGAGCGGAAAAACTACATTGGTAAAGCATTCACTGGAGACATTTCCTGAACTGGAATTTTCAATCTCATGTACGACAAGACAGCCAAGAGGAAGTGAAGTACATGCCGTAGATTATCATTTTCTGACACCGGAGGAGTTCAGACAGAAAATTTCCGAAGATGCTTTTGTAGAATATGAAGAAGTTTATACTGACAAATATTACGGTACTTTAAAATCTGAAGTAGAAAAAATCTGGAATCAGGGAAAAGTAGTTATTTTTGATGTAGATGTAAAAGGAGGAATTTCGTTAAAAAAATATTTCGGTGATAAAGCGCTGTCTATTTTTATAGAACCGCCTTCCATTGAAGAATTGGAACGAAGATTGATCTCCAGAAACACAGATGATGCAGAAACCATAAAAACCCGTGTCGCAAAGGCAGAAGAAGAAATGACCTACGCCAGCGAGTTTGACAAGATCGTGATTAATGAAGATCTTGATGCAGCTAAAAAAGAAATAGAAAGTTTAATAAAAAGTTTTATCAGTAATTAATGGCTGGAAGATGGAAGAAGGAGGATGGGAGTAAAATACTACACTCAAAATCTAACTTCTAATTTCTAACCTCTAGCTTCTGATCATAAAAAATTGAGGTTGATATGAGTACCGAAACATTAGAAAAAGCTAAATCTGCAATTCCTGTCAGAGGATTTCTGGATATAAAAGATATTGCTATTCCTCAGGGTGAAGAATTGGTGAAGGCCATTCTCAAACTGAAAGAAGAAAAAAATGCGGTTATTCTTGCCCATTATTACCAGCCCGGAGAAATTCAGGATATCGCAGATTTCCTTGGAGATTCTTTACAGTTGGCAAGACAGGCTAAAGATACCAATGCTGACATGATTGTATTCTGTGGAGTACATTTCATGGCAGAAGCCGCAAAAATTCTTAATCCAACTAAAAAAGTAGTTCTTCCTGATACCATGGCCGGATGCTCTCTGGCAGATGGATGTTCAGGAGAAGGACTGAGAAAAATGCGAGAGCAGCACCCGAATGCTTTAATTGCTACTTACATCAACTGTAATGCAGAAACTAAAGCTGAAAGTGATATTATCGTTACAAGCTCCAATGCTGAAACAGTAATTGAAGCCCTTCCTAAAGACAGACCCATTATTTTTGCACCTGACAAAAACTTGGGAAGATACCTTTCTAAGAAAACAGGCCGCGATATGATCCTTTGGGATGGAAGCTGTGTGGTACACGAAGCATTTTCAATGGAAAGAATTGCCCAGCAATTGGCTGACAATCCGGATGCAAAACTGATTGCACACCCTGAAAGCGAAGAAGCAGTTTTAAAACTGGCCCATTTTATCGGTTCCACTTCTGCCCTTTTGAACTATGTAGAAAAAGATGACTGCCAGAAATTCATCATCGCTACAGAAGAAGGAATTCTTCACGAAATGAGAAAACGTGCGCCTCACAAGGAACTGATTCCTGCATTGGTTTTTGATGAAAGCTGTAATTGTTCAGAATGTTTCTATATGAAACGTAATACCATGGAAAAGCTGTATTTATGTATGAAATATGAGCTTCCGGAAATTCTTATTGACGAAGAATTAAGATTAAAAGCATTAAAACCTATTGAAGCGATGCTTGATCTTTCCAAAAGCATAAAATAATTTTTTTATCACGAATATTTATTATATTTAAAACTTAAACTAATAATAAATATGAAAAATCTAAAAAAATTAGACAGAAGAAGTCTTAAAAATGTAAACGGAGGAAGTAACATATGTAACTTAAACTGCGAAATACATGAAACCTGCGGAGCGGGATGTAATGGAGAATTAATCTGCGTACCCAGAGGAATGTATATTCCGGATAACTGTTAAAAAAATAAAGCACTGTTTTTACAGTGCTTTTTTATTTTTATTATGCAGTGATTGCAACAAAGCAATCTGCACTCACAACAACGCACATTCTGCAATTTTCGGACAATGTCCAATATTCATCGCACGAAGGATCACTGGAAGAGCCTGGTCCAAAAACCAGATGGGTAGGACAACCATCACACCTTGATATACCAGCACCTTTCATTTGTTCCAAATCTCTTCTGTTCAGTTTCTTTAATTTTTTCATAAAGTCAAATTATCTTTTAAGAAACTCCTCCGTCCACACATTCCATACTTACCAGAACACACATCTTGCAGTGGTCAGGAAGTCCCTGATAAGCAGAGCATGGATATTGATATTCAGGTCCATCTCCAAACGTAGCATTTTGAGGACACCCTGCACATCTTGAAGGACCTGCTGCTCCATTTAATTGTTCAAGTTCTTTTCTGTTTAATTTTTTTAGATTTTTCATAGTAGTTTTAAATTAAATTTTGATTTTATGTTCTTATAACAAATTGATGGTTTTTACATACTATTTTTCTAGCCTTCGAGAACCATACAGCTGCCTGGAATGGATGGATCATAAGGAAAAAGATAAAGACAAACTTTACGTCCTTTGAGATCTGTGCATATTGCACAACCTTTCGGTCCACAATCAAGATCTACCGCACAGCTGTCTCCTGTCCCTCCGATAATAGCTCTTAAGCTTTCTCTGTTTAATTTTTTTGAATTTTTCATAGTATTTTAATATTTAAATTGAGTTTAGTCTATTCAATACTACAGCATTGGTGCATAGCAGGTTCCTCCCGGCTTCAGCCAGCATCCCCAATTCCCGCCTCCACGGAAACAAACAAACTGCTCGCCTCCACAGGCTTCAATCTGAATATCAGTGAAACCACCTTTGATGTTCTTCTTGTCTTCCCTTGATAATTTTCTAATTGTTTTCATATGGTAATAATTTTGGTATTCTGTAATAATAAATTCATGATGTAAATCAGTAAGGACCAAAGCATTCAAAGCTTACTAACACTCTTCCTTTACAGCACTCAGGTAATGCATAATAATCAGCACATGATCTTGGTTCACCAGGTCCATATGGACCGGCAGGACAATTCTCAAAACAGTCATTCACATCTCCTCCACTGATTGATTTCAGATTTTTTCGGTTTAATTTCTTAAAATTTTTCATGATTAATTTCTTATTAGTTAATATTATAAATATAACATTTTTAATCAATTACACCAAAATATATCTCATAAAAAGGAAATATTATTTTATTTTGTTAAAAACTTGTCTGTTTCAAAATTATTTGTACATTTGTTCTGTTACAATGAATTTTTTAAGAAACATATCTGATATTTCTGCTCTGAAATCACTTATTTCAGGCATATCTTCTGTTTCTACATTTGGCACTACAACAATTACCCCATAACGGGGTAGATTTTCACATATTATTCCCGGTACCCGTACTCTTTTTTCAAAGAGTAACCATTTCTATTTACCCAACTTCAAAAAATAATTGATGAAAGTTTTAAAATTCGGCGGAACATCAGTCGCCCATTCTCAGAATATATTACTGGTGGAAAAAATCATACAAAGAGAATCTTTAAAGAGCAAAGTTGTTGTTATTGTATCAGCACTTCATGGTGTTACTGACCAACTGATTAAAGCTGCGGAATATGCTTCTGTAAAAGATGAAAATTATATTCAAACGGTTCAAAATCTTGAAGAAAAACACATAAATCTGGTAAAAGAACTTTTTCCAATCGCAGAACAAAGTTCATGGTTAAGTTTTGTAAAAAAACATTTTAATGATATCGAAGAGCTCTGCAACGGAATTGCTGTTCTTGGTGAATTGACAGACAGAATTAAAGATAAAATTGCTTCTTACGGAGAATTTCTGTCTTCAAATATTATTGCAGCAAGACTCCAACAAGAAAAATTAGATTGTATATGGATGAATTCTGCGGAGCTGATCAGAACAGACAGTAATTTCACCAATGCAAAAGTAAATTTTAAATGGACTGATAGTAACATTGTCAATTTCCTGAGTAAAACCCCCAACCGCATTATTTTAGGCCCTGGGTTTATTGCTCATGATGAAAAAAATAATACAACCACATTAGGAAGAGGAGGTTCCGATTATACTGCTTCTATTATGGCGGCGGCCGTTGATGCAGAAGAACTTCAGATCTGGACAGATGTAAGTGGGATGATGACTGCTGACCCACGGCTGGTTTCCAATGCTAAACCTATTTCTGAAATTTCTTATCATGAAGCAATGGAACTATCACACTTTGGGGCAAAAGTGCTTTATCCACCTTCTATTCAGCCTGTGATGGTAAAAAACACAAACCTGATCATCAAGAATACTTTTGATCCGGATGCGTCAGGAACTTTAATTTCTGATCAACTGAAATGCTCAGAAGATACAAAGCAGATTGCAGTAGGAATTTCAAATATGAACAATATTGCCCTGCTTACCCTTGAAGGCAGTGGAATGGTAGGAATACCCGGAATTTCAGCAAAATTATTTCAATGCTTAAGTCATGAAAAAATAAATGTAATTCTTATCACACAAGGATCTTCAGAACATTCTATCACCATTGCTATTGAAGAAAAAGAAGTTTTGCGTGCTGAAGATGCTATCAACTCTTCTTTTGCAGATGATATTAACCTTAAGAGAGTCTATGATATAAAGATTGAGACAGAACTTTCCATTGTAGCTTTAGTAGGAGAAAATATGAAAAGTAGAAGTGGTGTGAGTGCAAAAATGTTTGGATGTCTCGGAAATAATGGAATCAATATTAGAGCGATTGCACAAGGGTCTTCAGAAAGAAATATCAGCATTGTCATTTCAGAAAAGGATAGTAAAAAAGCAGTTAATGTGCTTCATGAGGAGTTTTTTGAATCTGAAATAAAGCAAATCCATCTGTACATCTGTGGAACAGGAAATGTAGGTTTAAAACTGATTCAGCAGATTTATAACCAAAATGATTATTTAAAAGAAAACTTTTTGATCAACCTGAGAATTGCAGGCATTTCCAATAGCCGTCATATGATGTTTTCAGATCAGGGAATATCAAAAAACAGCTATGCTAACTGGGAACAACATGGTGAAAAAGCCTCTGCCAGAGAATTTGCTGATGAAATTATTCGTCGAAACCTTAGAAATTCGGTTTTCATTGATGTAACAGCAAGTGCTGACATTCCTGAAGTGTATGAAAGCTTATTAAAAAGAAGTGTGAACCTCGTAGCCTGTAATAAAATTGCAGCTTCTTCAGATTTCAAAAAATATAAAACTTTAAAAAATACCGCGCGAAACCACAGCTGTAATTTCTATTTTGAAACCAATGTAGGAGCTGGGCTTCCGGTCATAGGAACCATTAATGATCTCATCAAAAGCGGAGATCAGATTCAATCCATTAAAGCTGTACTGAGTGGAACATTGAATTTCGTATTTAATGAGTATGACGGCAGCAGAACATTCTCTGAAGTTGTGGCACAAGCTCAGAAAGAAGGATATACAGAGCCGGATCCAAGACTTGATCTGTCCGGAACGGATGTAGCCAGAAAAATTTTAATTCTGGCAAGAGAGGCAGGATATCCGCTTCAGTTTGAAGATATTGAAAACATTGGTTTTCTGCCTGAAGAATGCATGCAGGGAAGCGTTGAAAGTTTTTACGAAAAGCTTACAGTATATGAAGATCACTTCAAAAACTTATTGAATAAAGCTAAAAGCGAGGGCAAAATATTAAAATATGTCGCAGAATTTGAAAACGGAAAAGCCAAGGTAGGCTTGCAGCATATTGCTCCGGAAAGTGATCTGTTTCACTTATATGGAAAGGACAATATTGTCATTTTTAAAACGCTGAGATATTCTGAGCAGCCTTTGGTTGTAAAAGGAGCTGGTGCAGGAGCTGAGGTAACGGCAAGCGGAGTTTTTGCAGATATAATCCGTTCTATTTAAAAACAGAGTTATGAAAAAAGTAAAATTAAAAGTCCCGGCCACCGTGGCCAATCTGGTTTGTGGATTCGATATTTTAGGAATGGCAGTCCATGATCCTTATGATGAGATGGAGTTCAGATTATTGGAAACTCCTGACATTATTATAAAACATACAGACTCTTTCGGACTTCCTGAAGAGCCTTCCAGCAATGTTGCCGGGATTGTTCTCTTAAAAATTCAGGAACACCTTAATCTGAAAAACGGCTTTGAAGTTATTATTCATAAACATATAAAGCCCGGAAGCGGGCTCGGCTCCAGTGCGGCAAGTGCCGCCGGAGCCGCCTTCGGAGTCAATGTATTATTAGGAAACAAACTTTCCAAAGAGGAAATGGTTTATTTTGCTATGTTTGGGGAAGAACTTGCTTCAGGAGTGCGCCATGCAGACAATATCGCACCATGCATCTATGGCGGAATCACCTTGGTAAAATCTACCGAACCAATTGATATCATCCCTCTGAACAGTCCTGATTTATTCGTAACCACCGTTCATCCGCAGGTGGAAGTTAAAACCTCAGATGCCAGACAGATTTTAAAGAAAAATATCACCTTAAAAAGCGCTGTTGAACAATGGGGAAATATAGCCGGACTTGTAGCCGGGATTCAGAAAAATGATTTCCCGTTGATTGGCAGAAGCCTCAACGATGTGATTATAGAACCTATCCGTAGTATTCTGATTCCGAAGTTTGACGAAATCAAAGAAAAAAGCTTACAGATAGGATCTTTGGGAGGAGGAATTTCCGGATCAGGACCTTCCATTTTCATGCTGTCTGAACAAAAAGAAACGGCAGAAAAAATTGCTCAGATGATGAAATCAGTCTATGATGAAATTGATATAGAAAGTTTTGTATATGTATCAAAAATAAATCCGGCAGGAATTCAGATTGTTGAAGAAAATTAACCTTAAAAAACAGAAATGAAATATTATAATTTAAAAGACCATCTGGAAAAAATTGATTTCAGAGAAGCAACAATAAAAGGCCAGGGAAAAGAAAAAGGGTTGTTCTTTCCTGAAAACATTCCTCAGTTTAATGAAGAATTTATTCAAAATCTTCATCAGTATTCCAATGAAGAAATTGCATACAGATGTATGAAAGACTTTGCAGGAGATGACATTCCTTCGAAAATACTCAAAGAAATTGTAGCAGAAACCGTGAGTTTTGAGATTCCTTTAGTAAAAATTAATGAACAGATATCTATATTGGAGCTGTTTCATGGTCCTACTCTGGCTTTTAAAGATATTGGTGCGAGATTTATGAGCCGCTGCCTGTCTTATTTTCTGAAAAATCAGCAGAAAAAAGTAACTGTTCTTGTTGCCACTTCCGGCGATACCGGAGGTGCTGTTGCCCATGGATTTTATAAAATCCCGCAGATTAATGTCGTTATTTTATATCCTAAAAACAGGGTAAGTCCGGTACAGGAGAAACAGTTGACAGCATTAGGAGAAAATATTTCGGCTATAGAAGTCAATGGCAGTTTTGATGATTGTCAGAATCTTGTCAAGCAGGCTTTTTCAGATGAAGAAATCAACAGTCAGTTATTTCTGACGTCTGCCAACTCTATCAACGTTGCAAGATGGCTTCCCCAGCAGATTTATTACTTAATAGCTTTGAAACAATGGATTCAACAGCATAAAGAGCATCCCGTAATCTGTGTACCAAGTGGTAATTTCGGAAATATCTGTGCCGGGCTTTTGGCTTATTTCAGAGGTTTACCTGTCAGCCATTTTATTGCGGCCTGTAATGCCAACCAGGTAGTTCCTGACTATTTTAAAACTCAAAACTACAAGCCCCAAAAAGCGATTGCTACTCTATCCAATGCTATGGACGTAGGAGATCCGAGTAATTTTGTACGAGTTCTGGAGCTTTTCGGGCATCAGTTTGAAACTGTAAAAAATAAAATTTCGGCTTATTCCATTGATGATGACCAAACCATGGGCACTATCACAGAAGTTTATGCCAAATACGGATATGTTCTGGAGCCTCACAGTGCCGTAGCCTTTGCGTCAATGAAAAAATATCTAAAAGAAAATCCCAATCAAAAAGGATTTATCCTGGGTACTGCTCATCCGGTAAAATTCCCTGATGCAGTGGAAAAAGCAATTCATACTCAGATTGAAATTCCTGAATCGTTGAATGAGCTCATGAAAAAGGAGAAAAAAACTGTAGAAATAAATTCAGATTTTGAAGAATTAAGACGATTTTTGCTTCATAAAATCTGAAGCAATGAGCAAAATATATCTTGAAGATGTAAGAATATACGCGTACCATGGTGTACTTCCTGAAGAAAATATCATCGGTACCTATTATATTCTGAATGCAGAACTTCATACCGATCTGTGGAAAGCAGCCACTTCCGACGATTTGCATGACACGATAAGTTATGCAGATATCAACAATATTCTTCACGGTGAAATGAAAATAAAATCCAAATTACTGGAACATGTAGCAGGAAGAATCATCACAAAAATTCATGACAGCTTTCCACAGGTCGATTATATTAAATTAAAAATCACCAAAACAGCGCCACCTATGCAGGGAGAAATGAAAGGTGCAAGTATTGAGTTGGAAAAAAGCTTTAAACCAGAAAATTAAATTACTTATTTTCGTTTCATTAAAAAAACATACAAATTGAAATTCGTTAAAATATTATTTTTAGTAGCGGGAATCAGCGTTTTTGGTCAAGCCGGTGTTGACAATCAGTTGGCGGCTTATAACTTTCCGAAGATCAGATCCAGTATTACAATGCCTGTGACCATCCCCCTTTCGGAACTCAGCAACATGATCAATGCTTCCGTGAAAGATCTGGTGTACCAGGATGATTCTTATACAGACAATAATAATGATCAGTTTAAGGTAAAAGTTTGGAAGACCAGACCTATCCGCCTTGTAGGAGGAACCAGCCAGAATCTGCTGATTGAAGTTCCTTTAAAAATATGGGCAGAAAAAGGAATTGGTACACTAGGAGTATATACCTATCAAAATACCACTTTCGAAACGGTAATGTCTTTCAATACCACTGTTACTTTTAAAAATAACTGGACCATTACTACGAATACCAGGCCCAATGGCTTCAGATGGGTAACAAAACCTGTTCTGGACTATGGAAGAATACAGATTCCTATTACCTCCATTGTTGAAAAAAGCTTAAAAGAGCAACAGGAAAAATTCTGTAAAACTATTGATCAGCAAATGGCTACACAGCTGAATTTCCAGCAATATGCCTTGATGGCATGGAATACTTTCCTTCAGCCCTTCAATATTTCTGAGGAATATAATACATGGCTGAAAGTAAGTCCTGTAGGTGTCAATATCACTCCTTTAAAGTTTTATGGAAACCAGATCAATGCTACTCTTGGTGTGGATATCTTTTCTGAAACTTTTACAGGGAATAAACCTGCCGCCTCTTCCCCGGTAACCAGTGTTGCCAATTTTAATACAACCCCTACAGTTGCTGACAAGTTTATTCTGCAGACTACAGCCAATATTCCTTTTACAGAAGCAAGCAATATGGCGAGAAAAACTTTCCTGAATAAGGAATTTGATATTCGCGACTCCAAAGTAAAAGTAACAGACATCAGAGTGTACGGTGTCGATAATAGAGTAGTTATTGAGGCTCAGACTGATGGCTATATAAAAGGTACTTCTATTATTTCAGGAATTCCGGTGTATGACGAAACCAAAAGAAAAATTGTATTGTCAGAAACCAAATTCAAACTGAAAACTACCAATATTCTGCAGAAAACCGCTTCCCTCCTGTTTCAGGGGAAAATCGTAAAAATGATTGAAGAAGAATATGGTATTCCAACTCAGGAACTGGAAGAAACTTCAAGAAAAAGCATTGAAGAAGCCTTCAACAAAGAGTATTATAAAGGATTAAAGATGAACGGAAAAGTTTTCAATCTTAAACCTAGTAAAATTCTGCTCAGTAATACAGGAATTACTGCAGTTATTGATACGAATGCCTCATTAAAGCTACTTGTCAATGGGTTCTAAAATTTTAAACTTAAAACTAAACTAAAAAACTAAACCAAAAACTAATAACCGACCATGAGAAAATATTTAGTAATTGTAGATCGAAACAGAGCTGAAAAGCTGACCAGATTTGCTAATTTTATTATTGACAGAGTTGTAATCTCAGTTTTTTTTCTTGCTTTAGGTTTTATTGCTTCCTTACTGTACAGCCTTGCCAATATTGACTTTCTTATCAACATTGTTTATAAAATGTCTGAAATGAATAGATTTCTTGATATACTAATAACCTCTCTTATCTACTTTATGTATACTTTTCTGATAGAATATTTTACTAAAGGACGATCCATAGGCAAATATATTACTGGAACAAAAGTTATTTGTATAGATGGGACTGAGCCTACTTTTAATGATTATCTCATCAGGAATATTTCAGGAATTGTTCCTTTTGATACGCTTTCCTTTTCGGAGAAAATGGCTGGCATGACAAATGGAGTGAAACAAGGGTAATTAACATGAAAAATTATCAGGCTGAAATTCAAGCAAAAAGCGAAATTGAGGATCTTGGAAAGAAAGAAATTGCTTAAAAACTTTTGTTCATAAAGAAATTTTACTATATTTGCACACCTCAAAAATGGTAAAAATGGTACTTTGGCCGAGCGGCTAGGCAGTGGTCTGCAACACCATCTACAGCGGTTCGAATCCGCTAGGTACCTCAAAAAAAACCTCTAAATAATTTAGAGGTTTTTTTGTTTTTATACTTTAGCTTTTTTAGTATTCCATTCTTTTTATCATCAATAGAACCTATGAAAAAATTACTAGTCTTCTTCATCATTTCATTTGCTCTTGCTCTGTTGAATGGATATTTTTTTAATTTCCTTAATGATACCTATTTTCATTTTGATGTCAATCAAAATAGAAACAAGAATATCTCGAAAGAAGAACTAAACTTCATTGCAATATTTATCGCCCCTTTTCTGGAAACTTTTTTATTTCAATATCTCCCCTACCTAGTTTTAAGCAAATGGATGAGAATCAGGAATAGAGTACTTTGTATTATCATCATGAGTATCATTTTTGCCTCCATGCATTATTATAACGGGCTATATATTGTTATGACATTTTTTGGAGGCATCATTTTAAACAATCTTTATATTTATTACTTCAGGCACGCCCATGCCTACAGTTTTATGCTAACAGTATTCTTTCACGGGTTATTCAATCTGTACGGCTTTTTATTTATAATGTAATATAACCTGCCTCTTTTAATGATACAAAAAAGCCCTTCAGATCACAGAAGAGCTTGATAAATAATGTAAAAAGTAATGATGGATAGAAAATTATCTCCTTCAAAAATAGAGGATTAATCCAACATACTTTTATGAGTAGCGTCATATTAGGGCAAAAAAAATCCTCGGAAATTCCGAGGATAAAAACTAATAACCATGAAAACTCAAATTAAACATGAGTTACATTTCTATATTGAAAAATCGTGCCAAGAATAATGATTTTGAGAAAAAAAATTATTTTCTTGTTGTGACACAATTTTCACCAATTCAACATTTAAAACAGATTTTACTGATCGTTTAAAAACCTCTTCATAATTACCTTTAATAATTTCAGATAAATCTAATGCTCTGGCAAAAGTATTAAAAAAAAAATAATTTACATTTTAATAAAAAAAAATTTACATTCAAGACATAAAAAAAATTAAAAAGAGCTGATCTGCCATAAAAAGTATTTCTAATAACAAATTGGCACACTCGCCACATCCATCAAAAAAAATATTAATCATCATGATATAAAAGATCATATCAATCCTTCATATAAAAAGCCCCCAAAAATGGAGGCCTCAAAAAACACAAATGATGAAAAAAAATTTTATATCAGAGATAAAAATTATTTTATCTATTAATTCTTAGCCAAAGATATACCAGTCTTTTTTTTTATTTTATGAGTATAATCATAAAATTATTATTTCTTTTAAATACGGAATTTTCAGGCCACACACTTTATTTCTCAAAAAAAGACAATAATCAAAATCTACATGATAATGGTTATCGGGGTGAAATATCTTATTCTTTAAAAAAACATAACACACTCTCTGGTGTGCAAAATATAAGAAAAAAAAATCAAATATATAATGACTGAAGTTATGTTTTCCCTATATATTATTTTATAATTTTATACTATTAATTCAAAAAGACCGTGGCAAATTTTTCTATACTTATAGCAAACTATAATAATGGAAAGTATTTCAAGGAGTGCTATCATTCATTAATCAATCAAACCTATGAAAACTGGGAGGTAATAATTATTGACGATGCTTCTACAGACAATTCGGTTGAAATTATAGAGTCTCTGATCAAAGATGACTCCCGCTTTAAGCTTTATCATAATGTTCTTAATGAAGGCTGTGGATCTACGAAAGCCCAATGCATGAAATATGCTCAGGGAGATTTATGTGCGTATCTTGACCCTGATGATGCTCTTCATCCTGAGGCACTGGAAAAAGTAACACTGGAATTTACAGACAGAGATGATCTTGCTGCCGTATATTCTCAAATGATACTTTGCAACGAGGACCTTGTTCCGGAAAAAATCTATACAGGTACTAAACAAATTTATAACAATCGCTATTTCTTCAACTATCCTATTCAGTTTGCCCACTTTTTCACGTTTAAAAGAGAGATTTATTTAAGAACTAAAGGAATTAATCCGAATCTGAAAAATGCGGTAGATCAGGATCTTTATCTGAAAATACTGGAGCAGGGGGAAGTAAAATACCTCAAAGAACCTTTGTATCTCTACCGACTCCATTCCAATGGAATTTCTCAGGATAAAGCAAAACAAAGTGCAAAAGATTCTTTTGCAAGAGTAATCCATGAAACGATGAAAAGACGGGGAATAAAAACCATTAACAACAAAATAGTTCCTGAGTTTTTTACCAGTTCAAATGAAATTTTTAATCTTCTGAATTACCAAACCAACAGAATGCACCGCATCATGAGTAAAATAAAAGTTACTTTAGATAATATATAAATCAAAGGCTGCTCTATTTGAGCAGCCTTTGATTATAAAATATGGAATGAAATTGTTTGTAATAAAAGTATCCGTTTTTGAACAATTATTATATGCGTAAAATCATAAAAAGCAATAAAATGAAAAGGCCTCCGTCAGGAGGCCTAAAAAACACAAATGATGAAAAAAATCTATTTAGAAAAATCCAAACAGAATATTGTAGAATCATTCAGCATCATCAATATATTTTACATTTTCTAAGCAGAAAATATAATACAATATCACAACAGAAGAATGAATACTTTATATTAGAATCAAGCAGCCCTCCGAAGAATAATCAAAAATAATCCGCATTACGAAAATGCTTTATAGGTTATACTCAATCTAAAAACCATATAAAATTATTGAATGATTGAAAATATCTCCATCTCTGGGATGGGTAAATTTAGCTAAATATTTGTTTGCTCACAAGGCTTATTCTTCCCAAATGATCGGAATATATATGGTAATATATCCATCAGAATCTACCTGTGCATCAGAAACTGTTGCAACTACTGTTGCATAGCCAACCCATCCTCCTTGTCCCTGCATTGCCGAAAAGGTATAAGTTCCCGCAGGAAGACCATTATAATATTGTGGAACAGATTGAAATCCGCCACTATAATATGTATCATACACTTCTCCGGTCGTCATATTTTCTGCAAGGAAACTTCCTACATCATAATTTCCTGACAGAATTTTTGTTCCGTTTTTAGAAAGAAGGCCATACCGGATCTTATAAGTCTGAGTTATTGGTGATTTATCAGCTATTTCTGAACTGCCTTTATGGGGTTCTGTTATTTCCTTGGAGGAAAACGATGTTGTAACAGTCAGCAATCCAATAAATGCTGATACTGTAAAAATTGATTTTTTCATATTAAAAAGTAATTTGGTATTCAAAAATACTCAACTTATATGAATTTAATAAAAACTATCAATGAAATAAAATTTACAAATACTTTTAAAAAGAAAAAAAGAAAATTGAAAGCATATGTATAATGTTTACTTTATTTTTTTTTATCCTAAAAAATCATACAACCTAAAATAATCAACCTTTATTTTTCAACCTTTGAAATCTACCATCAATAGTACAAAACTGATCATTATATAAAATTAACTCTCTTTTTAATTATCACTTTTAACACTTATTAACTAAAATTTGGCTTCATAATTGAAAATAGAATTAAAATCAAAGTCATTTTGGCTTTATCGTATTAAAATTTGAATTATGAGAAAGATAGTATTAGCAGGTTTTTTATCCGTCTTTTTAATGACGGCCTGCAAGAAAGATGACAGTGTTGCAGAAAAGTCACTGGAAGTACAGAAACTTGAATTTCAGGCCAGACAACTTGAAATAGAAAAACAAAAACTGGCTATTGAAAAGGAAAAAATGGTATATGAAGCGCAGAAAAAAGCAGATAGTGTATCAGAAAGCAAAAAAGCGAGAGCTGCTGCTGAAAATAATTCAAAACCACAGGTAATCAGAGAAACACGAACAGTATATAGAGACAGAAACTCTAATTCTGGCTCAGGAAGCAGCAACGGAAGTTATGCCAATAACGGAAGTGGTACATCACAGGGAACTACTCAGAAAAAAGGATGGAGTAAAGCTGCCAAAGGGACCGTCATTGGTACTGTAGGTGGAGCTGCTGTCGGAGCCATAGTTGCTAAGAAAAACAGAGGATTAGGAGCTGTAATCGGAGGTGTTGTAGGTGGTGCAACCGGATATACCATTGGTAGATCACAAGATAGAAAAGACGGAAGGGTACAACCCCGCTAATAAATATTTTAATGATAAAATATAAAGATTGCTTACTTTTAAGCAATCTTTTTTTATGATAATGATTCTGTTTTCTTCCATTTTCATCATTCCTGCCCTGATGGGCTGGGGAAAGATCATGGAAAATATATGGGGAATTTTATTTCAGGGTATCTCTGGAAAAATTTTAGCCGGAATTATGGGAATCAGTATTATATGGACAGTGATTTCTTTTTTTATTCCCTTAAATATCAAGGTGGAAGTACCTTCAATACTATTGGGACTATTTTCTTTCTTTATAAATAAACTTTATCAGGACTTTCGTCAATTTTCAAAAAAGGATTTTATAATATTAAGTGTAAGTTCTCTGACTGTTATATTCGCAGGGTCTTTCTATCCTTATATATTGGATCATTTTGGGTATTATATTCCTACATTGAAATGGCTTACAGAATATGGACTTATAAAAGGCATCTCGAATATAGACCTCACCTTAGGACAAATGTCTGTGTGGCATATTTTTCAGGCAGGGTTTTCGAATTTTTCTGATCCATTTTTAAGAATCAATTCCATACTGCTTATCATCTACAGTATGTATAGTATTGAAAAGAAAAACTGGATACATCTTTGTTTTCTGCCCATCTTATTACAGTTTTCACAGTCTCCTAGCCCGGACCTTCCTGTGATTATCTTTTCTGTGATTATTTTAAATGAAATTATAGCTGGAAACAGAAATATCACGCTCCTCTTTGCATTTTCAGTTTTTGTCTTTACCATAAAACCTACGATGATATGGCTTCCTATTTTGGTTTTCTTAAACTTTGTTTTTATTTTTAAAAGCAACTTTAAACAATTTCTTTTAGGGAGTTCAATTCTGTTTTTATTCTTCGTTAAAAATATCTGGACATTCGGATATCCTGTCTTTCCTATAGCAATAGGAGATCTGGGGCTATCCTGGAAGCCCAATTCCGAAGTTTTAAAAATTTCTTCTCAGTTCGCGATCATGAAAACCTATGATATGCAGTATACCTATGAGGAAATCCAAAATTTTTCAACATGGGATTATATCAAAAACTGGTTTTCTCTGGAAGGAATAAAATCCAAAATCAATATTATCTTTATTCTGAGCTTAATTATTTTCATAGTATTCGCCTGGATAAAAAAGAAAAAACTTATCACCCTGATCTGCATTTCATTGTTGATAAAAAGTATAATAGTTCTTGCATTTTCAGCCCAGTACAGATTTTTTACAGATGTCTTTTTTGCAATATCCTTTATTTTATTTTACGACTATTTTGATCAGAAAAAATCCATTATTGTCTTTTCAACACTTAGCTTATTCTTTATTTCAATATTATCTTTTCCGGGAATTATTCAAAAATATATTCCAAGTTTCCGGGTGGGAAGTTTTATGGCCGGATTTGAAAAAGAGCAGATATACAAACCTTCAACCTATGAATATCAGCGGTTTGACAGATTTAAAGTAGGGAATTTAAAGTTTAATGTTTCTCAACATTACCCCTATAGTTTTGATACTCCACTTCCTGCAATTACTCCGGCTTATCTTTTTGATGATGTAAATGCAGGTATTTTTCCACAGCTTTCAGATAAAAATGATATTAAAAAAGGGTTTATCCCGAAAAAAATGACTTCTGAAGAAAAAGAGGAAGCCCAGAAGGTTATCAATACTATCAAAAACAATGATAAATAGAACAAATCCAGAAACTTTATTATCTGAAGAAAAAAAGGTAATTTTGTATCATGTTCAACACATTAGGTAATCTTCTTAGTCTTACAACATTTGGAGAAAGTCACGGAGTGGCTTATGGCGGTATCATTAATAATTTTCCGGCAGGTTTAACGGTAGATCTCGATAAAGTTCAGTATGAACTGAACCGAAGAAAACCTGGCCAGTCGGCAATCGTTACACAAAGAAAGGAAAGCGACACGGTAAAGTTTCTTTCAGGAATCTTTGATGGCAAAACAACAGGTACGCCCATCGGTTTTATCATTGAAAACGAAAATCAGAAATCGAAAGATTATGATCACATTGCTGGCGCATATCGTCCAAGCCATGCTGATTTTACTTATGACCAGAAATTTGGTTTCAGGGATCATCGTGGTGGCGGAAAATCTTCTGCAAGAGAAACAATGAATTGGGTAGTGGCAGGAGCCCTTGCCAAACAACTTTTACCCAACATTGAGATCAATGCTTACGTTTCTTCCGTAGGTGATATTTTCTGTGAAAAGCCTTATCAGGCTTTAGACTTCTCCCAAACAGAGAGCAATGATGTTCGTTGTCCGGATACTGAGACGGCAGAAAAGATGATTGCAAGAATCAAGGAGATCAAAAAAGAAGGAAACACAATCGGAGGTACCATCACTTGTGTGATTAAAAATGTTCCTGTGGGAATTGGTGAACCTATCTTTTCAAAACTTCAGGCTGAGCTGGCAAAAGCAATGCTGAATATCAATGCCTGCAAAGGGTTTGAATATGGAAGCGGTTTCTGCGGAGCTAAAATGACAGGAAAAGAACATAATGATGCCTTCAATACGGATTTCACTACAAAGTCTAACCTTTCCGGAGGTATTCAGGGTGGAATTTCCAACGGAATGGATATCTATTTCCGTGTGGCTTTCAAACCTGTAGCTACTATTCTGAGACCTCAGGACAGTATTGATAAAGACGGAAATCCAGTCATTGTAGAAGGAAAAGGACGTCACGATCCTTGTGTCGTTCCAAGAGCAGTTCCTGTAGTGGAAAGTCTTGCGGCATTTGTACTGGCAGACCTGTTTTTGATCAACAAAACAAGAAATATCAATAATTTTTAACATAAATATTTTTGGTAATGAAAAATTACTGGGATAAAGGAATTTCGTTTGAAGAATATCTTCAGATTGCAAAAGAAAGATTAGAAAATCCTGCCAACCAACAGGAGGCTGACTATAAACAATATTACGAGCTGGGTCTTCAGAGAATGGACAGAACGGTAAAAAAATACGTTCCGGATGAAGATCAGCTGAAAGAACTGGCTGCCAAAAACTTTGACGGAAAGATTTTAATCATTTCTGAAGCATGGTGCGGAGATGCTAGTGCAACAGTACCTGCTCTTTTCAGATTTTTTGAAGGACACAATGAAGTAAGAGTCTTCCTGAGAGACAGTGATAAAAGTTTAATCAACCAATTTTTAACGAACGGTACAGAATCCATTCCGAAAGTACTTATCCTTGACAAAGACCTGAATGTGAAAAATTCATGGGGTCCACGTCCTAAATATGGTTATGAACTTCTGATGAAATATAAAGCCGATCCTGAAGCCTATCCAAAAGATACTTTCTATAATGATCTGCAGATTTATTATGCCAAAAACAGAGGAAAAGATGCTGTTCAGGAAATTTTGGATCTTCTATAACAATAGATATGAAAAAAAGTATTATTTATATTGTAATCATAGCAATCATTGGCGTTGTTGCATTTGTACCGGGAATAAGGAATTTTCTTAAGGATACATTCTTTCCGGTAGCCACCATTGAAAATGCGGTTCATATCAGCGAAGAAGATTATGATATAGAGCTTAAAGGAATTAATGCACCGAGCACCAACCTTAAGAATTTTAAGGACAAAGGGGTTTTCCTCAACTTCTGGGGAACATGGTGCCCGCCTTGCAGAAAAGAATGGCCTTCTATTCAGAAACTGTATGATACAAGAAAAGATCATGTTGATTTTGTTTTAATTGCCATGAATGATAAGGAAGAGGATGTAAGAAAGTTTTTGAAAGAAAATAATTATACCGTTCCTGTATATATTGCTCAAAGTCCTATTTCCGAAAAAATTCTTCCAAAGGTATTTCCTACCACTTTCCTGCTGGATAAACATGGAAGAATCCTTATTAAAGAGGATGCTACAAAAGACTGGAACACAGAGACTGTGCATCAGTTTATTGACAATATTATCAAATAATATTTTAACTAAATTTTATAATTTGTTGGTACAGGATTTGCGAATTTTATAGCGTTGAAAAATTTATTAATCCAAACACAAAATGAAATATTCAAAATTAAATCTTGCAAAAGAAGCCATCAATCATAAGGGCTTTATCAAAAAGATCCCTGATATTTTCAGAATGGTCAAAATGTGGAGAAAAGGAATTTATCCAATGAAATCCATAGACATTATTCTTCCTTTACTTGGAATTTTATATGTACTCTCTCCTATTGATCTGCTTCCTGAATTTGTAATACCGGTTCTTGGAGTTATGGATGACCTGGCAGTATTGTCACTTACCATTCCTAAGCTTATCAAAGAGGTTGACAAATTTTTATTGTGGGAAGCCCAGCAGAAATATAGCAGTGCTCAAGTCATTGATGCTGAAATCGTAAAATAATAGTTTATTATATTTTTTCACGCCATCCCGGCCAATCCGGGATGGTTTTTTGTTGACAAATGGACGATAAATTTTTAAGCCTTATTTCAATTCCTTAAATTTGCAGTATCTAATAAAAAATAATGGAAAGTAAAAAAGAATTCTTCTTAGAGTGCTACAAACTAGGAATCATCAAATTCGGAAGGTTTACCCTGAAAAGCGGCATTGAAAGTCCTTTTTATGTAGACCTGAGACCTTTGGCTTCAGATCCTAAAATTTTAAAAAATCTTGCTAATTATTTACTGGAAATGCTTCCGTTGGATAATTTCGATTTAATTTGTGGAGTTCCTTATGCTGCTCTTCCTATGGCTACTGCAATGTCTCTGGAAAGTTATATTCCATTAATTATTAAAAGAAAAGAAGCGAAAAGCTATGGTACAAAGAAGCTGATTGAAGGAATTTACCAGAAAGGACAAAACTGTCTTTTGGTAGAGGATGTGATCACTTCAGGAAAATCTTTGCTGGAAACCATTCCTGAAATAGAACAGGAAGATCTTAAAGTTTCTGATATTGTGGTGGTACTTGACAGAGAACAGGGAGGGAAACAATTATTGGAAGGTAAAGGATATCGAGTACATACTCTTTTCAATATTTCGGAAGTATGCAATATTCTTCAGGAAACAGGTGAATTGTCAGATGAAGAAGTAAAAAGAATTCAGGATTTCCTTCAAGGGAACCACATTCAGTTTGAAGAAGAAACCAGATCATCTTATGAACAGAAACTTCAGGTGACACAGCATTCCGTTTCCAAAAAATTACTGGAAACTGCTTTAGCAAAAAAATCAAACCTTATTGCTTCTGCTGATGTTACAACCACTCAGGAGCTATTGGAACTTGCTGAAAAAGTAGGGCCACACGTTATTGCTTTAAAAACACATATCGATATCATTTCTGATTTTGATTATGAAAAAACCATCACTCCTTTAAAAGCTATTGCAGCAAAACACCAGTTCTTACTCATGGAAGACAGAAAATTTGCTGATATCGGAAATACACAGGAGCTTCAGTTCACAAGCGGAGTTTTCAAAATTACAGATTGGGCAGATTTTGTAACTTCTCAGGTGATCGGAGGTTTTGAATCATTAGACTGTTTCAAAAATGTAGGAGTGGTAGCCATCGTTGGAATGTCTTCAAAAGGTGCTTTAACAACAGCCAGCTATCGTGAAGAAGCTTTAAAAGTAGCTTTATCTCATCCTAATGTAATTGGTGGTGTATCTCAGAATAAAATTCCTGAGGATCTGCTATTGTTCACTCCTGGGGTAAACCTTGCAGATTCAGGAGATGGCAAAGGACAGCAGTACAACACACCGGAACATGTTTTCAAAACACTGCACACAGATTTTATCATCGTAGGAAGAGGAATCTACAAATCCAATGATCCTGAAGCATCTGCCATCACTTATAAAACAGAGGGATGGAATGCTTATATTAATTCTTTGGAAAAAAAAGCAATTCAAGGTTAAAATACTATAAAGTATATACAAAATAAGTTATATTTGAGCTTTATCACGAATATTTGAAAAAGATCAGCCTTTGCCTTATTTTGTTATGTGGAGTTGTACAGGTTTCTGCACAGACAGACAGTATATACATTGAAACAAAACTGTCTCCTGACAAAAAGAACCTTGATGTCCGCCAGGAAATTGTTTATTACAATCACTCCGGAAAAGACCTTCAAACCGTAAAACTCCTGAATTGGGTCGCCGCGTACAATAAACGGGGAACTTCTTTAGTCTACAGAAAACTGGAAGACCGGAATAATGATTTGCATTTTGCAAAAAATGACCAATTGGGAAAACTTCTGGAACTGAATATTAAAAATTCTGACAATGAAGCCCTTCCCGTCAATACACTCTCAGATGAAAATCTTTTTATTCCTCTGAAAAATGTATTAAAACCTGGCGAAAGCGTCACTTTACAGTTGCAATACAGGATGCAGCTTCCCGATAAAAACTTTACGGGATACGGAACATCTGCACAGAATACTCTATTAAAATATTTCTTTATTGTTCCGGATCATTTTGATCCGGACAATATTTCCAAAAGAAACTATCACGATATTGAGGAACAGGTAAGTTTTAATACTTTCTGGACCGTCAATTTTGATCTTCCTGTTAATAATTTTGTTGAAGGAAATCTTCCACAGGTTCAAATGAATTCATTTAAGGGATACCTTGACTCAGATCCTGAATTTTTGATTTCTCCGACAGCATTTCAATCCATCAAAACCAATGTTGATGGAGATGAAATCCAAATCAAGTTTGGTTATAATCTTAAACCGGAAGAAAAACAAAACCTGGAGTTTTATCTTCCTTTACAATTAAAATTTATCAAGGAACGCATCGGGTATCTTCCGAAAAGTATTTTTATCTCAGATAAATTCCGAGCTAAAGAAGACTTTTTCGGGAATAATGATATTACTTTCTGGAAATTCAGATTCCGCCTGTTTACCGAGACCGAAAAAACCGATATGGATTATTTCGGGATCATTGCTAAGAAAATTCTTGACGAAGGCGTTATTGCAGATAAAGAAAAAGACCATTGGTTTAAAAATGGTTTAAAATCATATCTTGAAATTCAGTACCTCAAAAAATTCTACGCTGATACGAAACTTTTAGGGACACTTCCCGAGACAAGAATCTTTGGGCTTAAACCTTTAAAGCTATTCCATGCCTCCAAAGTAAAACTTCTGGACCGCTACGGACTTTCCTATCAGTATATTATGCTGCAGAACCTTGATCAGAAAATTGATGAACATTTCCCTGTTCTGAGTAATTTCAATGATATGGCTATCAGCAGCTTTGAAACAGGAAGTCTTTTCAATTATTCGGCCGACAAAATGGGATATGAACCATTCAATGGGATTCTAAAAAACTATATTTCTCAGAATTCCGGAAAAAAAATTAATCCTGATGAATTCCTTTCTTCCCTTGCTGAAAACAATACATCAACAGCCTATCTCTCCAACTTTTTTAAACAGAAAAACAGGGTTGATTTTAAATTGAAAAACATTAGAAAAGACAATGACTCTCTGCAAATAAAAATTGTAAGAAATACAGACATTTCTATTCCCGTAAAACTGGAAACGGAAACCAGAGAAGGAGAAAAGAAAACGTACTGGATAGATACGGAGGAAAATGAACGTACCACCAGCCTGTCACTTCCTGCATCAGAGAATATTTACAAAACCACCTTAAATAGTGGTTATATCTTTCCTGAATCCAATTACAGGGACAACTTCCTGTATGCGAAAGGATTATTTTCCAATGCAAAAAAAATTAAACTTAAATTAATAAAAGATATTCCCAACCCGGAATACAATGAAATTTACATCAGCCCAAGGGTACGTTTCAACAATACGTATGATAAATTTCTTTTGGGAGCCAATTTTAAAAATCAGTCTTTCTTTGATCAGAAATTTTTGTATTCGGTGACTCCAACTTATAGCACAGGAACAGGTAAACTAACCGGTTCAGGAGCTGTCTCCTACTCTATTCTGCCTGCAGAAAGCATTATCCGAAGTCTGACATTTGGACTCTCAGGATCTTATTTCCATTATGATTATGATCTGGCCTACAGAAAAACCTCAATATCATCTTCTATCAACTTCAGAAAGAATCCAAGAAGTACAGTAAGCAGAAGTCTGGGAGTTTCCTATAATTATTTTGAAAGGGATCTGAGCCCTACAATGATTGCCAATAACGATTACAGCAAATATAACCTCTGGAGTATTGGATATGGTTATAGCGACAGCCAGATGATTCATGAAAAAAGCTTCAGCCTAAGTACCCAGGGAATGGAAGATTTCAATAAAATAACAGCTGAAGGCTTCTACAGATGGGAATTTGCTCCTAAACAAAAGCTGAGCTTACGTTTATTTGCCGGTTACTTCTTAAGAAACAACACCCGAAATAACCTTTTCGATTATGGAATTTCGAGGGTTTCCAACTATTCATTCTCTTATACGCTTTTAGGAGAAAGTGCCAGCAGCGGTCTTCTTTCCCAGCAGTTTATATTGGCTGATGGTGGTTTTAAATCTTTTCTTCCGGGAACAGTGAATCAATGGATTACGTCTGCCAATGTAGATTCAAGCGTATGGAAAATATTCCACGTATATGCAGATGCCGGAGTTTATAAAAACAAAGATCTTCCTGCCAAATTCATTTGGGACACCGGAGTTAAGGTAAGAATCATCCCGGATTTTCTGGAAGTATATTTCCCGATACAGTCTTCTTTAGGTTTTGAACCTTCATTCAAAGATTATGGAAAGCGTATCAGATACACTTTAATTCTTAATCTCGGATCAATAATTAATGCAGCGAGAAGAGGCTGGTATTAAGTAAGATTCTGAAAAATAAAAAATAAGGACAGCCTGTTATCGGTTGTCCTTTCTTATTTAAAACTAATCTTTTATAATTTTCTGCGATATAGGAATATTATTAATCGTTCCTGTGACAATGTAAGTTCCTTTCGGAAGCTCAGCAATATCAAGAGTGGAGGCCAGTTTCGTCGGTGATTTTTTAACGACCTGCCTGAATGTATCATACACTTTCACATCTTTCACCTCAGTTCCGAACACTACTTTACTGTCTTTTATGAATGGATTCTGTACAAAACCAGATTTCACACTTCCTTCAAGAGAAAAGTCTGCCATATTATCGTTACTGCTTACCAAAGTTCTTTTGATAGCTGTAGTTGTTGTGGGAGAAGGAGCTGGCCCCTCTCCTTTAAACTGATCAGCATTGGATCCGTACCCTACAAAATCCAGTACATTGGATGCAGAAGGCCCTGTCACCTGCACTATATTTCCGGCTAAAGCTACTTTTCCTGACACACTGGAAATTTTCAGCCCTGAAGATGGATTAGGCGTTCCGTCAAAATTAGTTATTTGGGTGGCAATAAAATCCGGTGTTGGCAGATTTTCAATACCTCCTTCAATTGCTGACTCCTGAATTAAGTAGGTTTCTTCCGGCCCTAAAGTAAGATCCGGCAGCGTATGATATTCCGTAAAAGCACCTATTGCCGGAGCATATTGAATACTTGCTCCTGTCAAAGAGACCCAATTAGTTCCGATATTTTTAAGGACGATATAATTATTCTTCAATACAGCCCCTGAATTGACATTTCCACCATAGATCTCATTAATCACAATCTGGGCATTGGAAAAGGAAGTTAGTAAAGTAAGTCCAACAAGAGTAAAGATTTTTTTCATTGTAATAATTTTAAGAAATGGATTAAAAATAAAACATCAAAAACAATACCACCAAATTAAAAAATATATAGGATACAAAAACTTAAAAATCAGCAAACAATCACAAAAAACAGCCACTTCGTTGAAGCGGCTGTTTATATTTTTATTAATAAAAGATTAGTCTTTAAGTACTTTCTGAGAAACCGGTCGATTGTTTACTGTACCTGTAACGATATAGTTTCCTTTTGCCAATTCAGCAACACTTACAGATTCGTTTTGTTTTACTGAAGTTTCTTTTACAAGTTGTCCGAACATATTGAACACTTTTACGTCTTTTACATCAGATCCGAAAACGATTTCGTTATTTTTAACGAAAGAGTTCTTTACAAAGTTGGCTGATTTTACATTTTTAGTATCAAGAACAGCAAGAGTTCCTGTGCTTACAATGATATCATCAATAAAGAATCTGTTATTGGCAGCTGCAGATCCTTCAAATGTAAGAGTTACAGCTCCGGTAGCGCCTGTAATATTTACGGTATAGTTAGAAAAAGCTCCTTTTACAATAGTTACGCTTGCCTGATCCAGAGTAGCACCTGTTGCAGATATATTTAAAGTACTTTTTTCACTAGCCCCGTCCCATGCACCTGCTCTGAATGTTAACGTAGCTGATCCTGTTAAATTAAAAGTTGGAGTAGTAATTGACCCTTTTAGACTACTTGTACCTGCCTTAAGACATCCGTTTCCTTTATAAATTTTAGTAAAAGTCCAGTTTCCGCCAGTTGTATAAGAGCTGGATCCATCAGCAAATCCACTTGATGCAATGCCTCCACTCCAAGCACCATCATTTCCTCCTGTTCCTGTTACATCATCAAATGTAGCACTGAAGACTGTTTGTGCAAAAATTCCACTTGCTAACATTACTGTAGCAAATAACGAATAAAGTTTTTTCATGATTTAAATTTTTTGTTATTAATAATTTTTTTTCCGTAACAAAACTACATTCTATTTTTTTTGGGAGGACAATAAAGAGGTTAAGTTTTTGTTAATTATAGTTGATCTCTTAATGTTAACATTTTTTAATTATTTTTACGAATTATTTTTAAAAGTTGCGGAATTTTGTCATTCTATTCGTTTTATTCTTCTTAGGCATATTTTCAGGAAATGCTCAGGTCTTTTCGTGGAAAAATCCCAACGTTCCGGAGGACAGCATCAAAAGAGACAGTATTCTTGCAGCAAAACTGGAACAGGACATCTTTGCAAAGGACACTCTTGATTTCATAAGAACGCATAATAAGATCATTATTGATGAAGCCGTACTGGCCAAGAATGATAAAAAGAGATTTTTAGGAGAACTTAATTCAAAAGGTTCTATTATCCGAGGGATTACTTTTGGTAATAATCAGGGGCAATCTGTACAAAGTTCTATGGATCTTCAGATTTCCGGACGTTTGTCAAAAGATGTAACGATTTTAGCGAGTATTTCAGATCATAACCTGCCCATACAGGCTGATGGTTATACCCAGACTTTAGAGGAGTTTGACAAAATCTATATGCAGCTTAATATTAAAGATAAGTCTATCCTTAGAGCAGGACATCTTGATCTTGTAGAAGCTAAGAATTATTTTGCCAAATACCAGAGAAGAAGTATGGGACTTCAGTTCCAGACAGAATTCGGTAAAGAGAATAAGACATTCGTAGATATCTCTGCAGGTGTTGCCCGAAGTGAATTCCACAGAATACGTTTTCAGGGGGTTGAAGGTAATCAGGGACCTTACCGTCTGACGGGTAAGAACGGTGAACAATTTATTACGCTGATCTCTGGCTCTGAACAGGTTTTTATTGATGGAATCTTAATGAAGCGCGGTGAAAACCAGGATTATATTATCAATTACAATACCGGTGAAGTTACCTTTACCAGTTTTCGTCCTATTTTCCAGCAGAATTTCATCACCATTTCATACAACTACGCCAATAGAAATTATTCAAGGTATTTGTTTACAGGAAAGCTTGAGCACCAGAGAGAGAAATTCAAAGTGGGATTCAACTGGTTTATGGAAAATGATAATAAGAATGCTCCGCTTTCTTTAAATCTATCTAAAGAAGATGAGCAAATTCTTGCAGAAGCTGGAAATAATCCTGACCTGATGTATGCTCCTTCAGGAGTGATAACGGAATATGATGTCAATAAAATTTTATACAAATTAAGTCCTGCAGGAAATTTTTATGAATATTCTACGGATTCCAGTTTAACGCTTTATCAGGTATCTTTTACTTATTTCGGAGCTAATCAGGGAGACTATAAAATAGCACAGACCACTAACAATGGACGTGTTTTTGAATATGTAGGCCCTAATGGCGGAGATTACAGAGCCGTAAGAAAACTTCCTTCTCCTCAGAAATCGCAGGTATACTCTCTGAACTCAGAATATCTGTTAAATGAAGGAAAAATAGGTGCTGATATCTCTCTGAGTAACTATGATGTCAACTTATTTTCATCAAAAGATTCTGATCAGAACATGGGGTATGCATGGCGTATTTATGGAAATAAAAGCTTCACAAAGAACACATGGAAAGGAACTCCAAGTTTTGAATATCAATATATAGACAGACAGTTTCATATCCTTGATCGTATTAATGATGTGGAATTCTCCAGAGATTTCAACCTTACCCAGGAATTCAATAAAAAGACCCAAAATAGATTTACCTTCAGCTTCCTCAATAAATGGAATAATAAATCTACACTGAATTACCGCATCAATTACCTGAATGAACAGGATTCTTACAAAGGGATTAAAAATGACCTTGATTTCGGCTGGCTGACGGGAAAATTCTTTACGAAAGGGAATCTGTCTTATCTGAGTACCAATGCTACTCTTCAGGATACAAAGTTCATCCGTGGTGGAGTTTCAACAGAATTTACCGGTAAAAAAGGAAGCTGGGCCATTGGTGGAAGCATGGAGCATAACGAGAAAAAGTACAATGATACCCAGCTTTTGGATGTCACAAGTTTCAGCTGGAAAGAAATATTTTTGCAGAAGAAAATAGGTGACAGTACAAGAACCAAATTATTGGCGAAAGTATATATGAGAGATAATGACTCAGTACGCGATAACAGACTTCAGAATATGAACAATATTTTGGGGATCATGGCTGAAAGTCAGATTATCAAGACTGAAAGAACCAGTTTAAATGCTCTAATTCACTACCGAAAATTCTTCTACTCAGGTGCAGAAGGTGAAGTAACCCGTAATAATGATTTTGTTGTTGGAAATATCTTATACAATCAACAGCTTTTCAGAAACGGTATGCGTCTTCAGGCTTTCTATGAATTGGGGAACGGACAGGAAGCCCAGAGAGAATTTCAGTACATTAAAGTAACGGACGGACAAGGTGTTTATAAATGGACCGATTATAACGGAGACGGCGTTCAGCAGCTGGACGAATTTGAAATTGCCGAATATTCCGATCTTGCGCAATACATCCGTGTATATACTAATTCTGTACGCTATATTCCTTCCAATAAAAATAAACTGCAATTGGCCTTGTTTGTCAATCCGGCCATTGTTTTCAACTCTGAGAATGGATTTTTAAAACGTTGGAATTTTAATATTTCATTAAATTCTCAAAACTCATTCTACAAAAAGGAAAAAGTACTTGTTCTGAATCCTTTTGAAAAGAACAGTGACCAAATCCTTAAAAATCAGAATATTCTTGCTTCCGTACAGTTTAATCCAACTGATAAATCAGGCTGGAACGGAAATTACAGATTTATCACCAATGATAATCTCATCAATGCCAATTTCAGTAATGAAGAACGTGAACAGACTTCTCATTTCCTGAACATAGGATATTGGTTCAATAAAGAATTCAGAGTGGATTGGGAAAACTCGGTTCATGATATCCAAAACTCTTCACAGTTATTTAAAACAAGAGATTATCGTCTGAATAATTTTGAAACCAAGCCTAAAGCAACGTATAAATTCACCGATGCCATTCAGGCTGAATTATCTTCTGCTTTCCGTCAGAAACAAAGATTGGATGGCGAAGAACTCCTTAAGGCTTTTGATGTTACAGGAACCATCCAGTGGGAGCGAAGAAAAACGTCTATCCGTGGAAACTTCTCATTTATCAATAACGATTTTACAGGAAACAATTTCAGTATCGTAGGAAACCAGATGCTGGATGGGCTTAAACCTGGAAAAAACCAGGTGTGGAGTGTGTTTATCCAACAGGCTATCAACTCGTTTATCCAACTGAACCTTAATTACGAAGGAAGAAACTCCGGTGACCGAACCATTCATATCGGAAGTATGCAGGTAAAAGCAAGCTTCTAATTGTGGACAACTGGAAGTGGGGAGTCAATCAAATCTCATATTCACTATTTAAAGTCTTTTACTATCCTCCAATTTCCAAACAAAACAATCATTTAGGCCGATAGATAATATCATAATTATGAATGTTCAGAATTTCGTAAATTTGCACCATGATAAAAATAGGCAACATAGAACTGCCGGAATTTCCGCTTTTGCTGGCTCCGATGGAAGACGTAAGTGATCCTCCGTTCAGACGTTTGTGTAAAATGCATGGTGCAGATTTAATGTATTCGGAATTTATTTCTTCCGAAGGGTTGATTCGTGACGCTATCAAGAGTCGTAAAAAGCTGGATATTTTCGATTATGAAAGACCCGTTGGGATACAGATTTTTGGTGGTGACGAAGAAGCTATGGCTATGTCTGCAAGAATTGTTGAAACGGTAAATCCGGATTTAGTAGACATTAATTTTGGATGTCCTGTAAAAAAAGTTGTATGCAAAGGAGCAGGAGCTGGTGTTTTGAAAGATATTGATCTTATGGTGCGTCTTACAAAGGCTGTTGTAAGCTCTACTCATCTTCCTGTCACTGTAAAAACCCGTTTAGGATGGGACAGTACCAGCATTAATATTGATGAAGTAGCAGAACGTCTGCAGGAAACAGGAATCAAAGCGCTTACCATACATGCAAGAACGCGTGCTCAAATGTACAAGGGTGAAGCAGACTGGGAACATATTTCAAGAATTAAACAAAATCCTAATATTGAAATTCCAATTTTTGGAAATGGTGATATAGATTCTGCTGAAAAAGCATTAGAATATAAGCAAAAGTATGCCTGTGACGGTATTATGATCGGTCGTGCTGCTATTGGATATCCATGGATATTCAATGAAATCAAGCATTTCTTTAAAACAGGAGAGCATTTACCTGAACCTACTATTTCAGACCGGTTACTGGCTGTTCGTCAGCATGCAGAATGGAGTGCAGAATGGAAAGGAGAAAGATTAGGATTGGTTGAAATGAGACAACATTACAGCAACTATTTCCGAGGAATTCCTCATTTCAAGGAGTTCAGAAAAAAATTCCTTGAAGTGTTTACCCTGGAAGAAATGAATAGCTTGATTAAAGAGACCCAACAGTTCTACGAAGAATATCAGGCACAACTATAAAATAAAACCATCAGCTTTGCTGATGGTTTTTTTATATTGAGAATTTAATATTAATATCCTTCTGATGAAGATTCGTTTTTAATTAATCCCAGAGCTGAAGAGGTTCCAATTCTTTTAACTCCCATTTTAATCATTTTTTCAGCATCTTCAGGAGTTCTTACTCCACCTGCTGCTTTTACAGGAAGTTTCCCGGCATTGCTGAGCATAATTGTTATTCCTTCAAAGGTTGCTCCGTTAGGCTTTCCTTCGGCAGTCTGATAAAATCCTGTAGATGATTTGACAAAAATTTTCGACAACTCATTTTCAGAAAAATTCTCTTCTGCCCAGGTAGAAATCTTTTTAGTAAGATCAGCAATTTGTTCATCTGTTAACGCTGCAATTTCAATAATCCATTTTGCAACTTTTTGATGTTCAAGAGATAATTTTGTACATTTTACAAATTCTTCTCTTACCAGTTCTATATCTCCCTGCAGATAAGCCGTGTAATTAATAACAAAATCTAATTCATCTGCCCCGTCTTCTATTGCTTTTGAAGCTTCTGCAAGTTTTTCATCAATAGAGTACGTTCCTTCGTGGAAACCTATTACAGTTCCTACTACAACATTTGAATTTCTTTCCTGAATAAATTTTTTGATCTCAGATACATAATCCGGCCGAATCATCACGGCAAAAATATCATTGTCTATTGCTTCCTGAGCAAGTTCTTTATCTTTTTGAAGTGTTTCTTCGTGGGAAATACCTGACTGTTCTGGTGTTTTCAGGTAAGTTGAATCCAAATATTGGGCTATGTTCATATTATTATACTTTCAATTGTCTGTAAATACCTTGTTCTAAAGATATAAAAGTTTCTGTTCTTGTTACTCCCTTCAGCTTTTGAAGCTTACTAAGGATTTGCATTAAATGATCATTGTCTTTACAAAGCACTTTCAGGAAAATGGTATAATTTCCTGTAGTATAGTGGGCTTCCACTACTTCGTTGATATCATGCAAAGACTTTACCACTTCCGGATAATGGCTTGGCTGATCCAGAAATACACCGATGTAGGAAATCACTTTGTATCCAATTTTCTTAGGATTAAGAAATGAAATTGAATTTTCAATAACTCCTGCATGTTCGAGTTTTTTGATTCTTTGATGCACTGCAGTAGTGGAAATTCCGACATTTTTTGAAATGTGGGCTAAAGAAGTTTTAGCATTATCCATCAACATGTAGATGATTTCCTTGTCAATAGAATCTAAATGGTAGCTTGTGTTGCTCGAATTTTTCATTTTCTACTTTTTTATTATTTATGTTTTTTAATGTAAATTTTTAAATTTTACAAAAACCGGAAAGTGATCGCTATATCCACCTAAATACCGGGTACCGGCATAAGTTCGGAATGGCCGTCCTTCAAAATATCTGGTTCTGCTGCGGATTTTTTCAGAATTAAATATATGGGCATCCTGAAAAGCCAGCGTCTTATTATCAAGCAAAGATCTTGATATAATGATCTGATCATACAGCAATCCAGATTTATAATGAAAAGTAGAATAATTTCTTGTAGAAAACAATTGTTGAAAAGGGTTCATTAAAACCTTCTCATGGTCATTGTCATAGAGAATCTGTACTAAATTTTCATCATCCGGGTTTTCGTTAAAATCACCACACAATATAACATGCTCTTTATCAGCATTTACAATTTTCATAATCCGTTCCCGTATTTCATTCAATATAAAGGTTCTTTTAGGTTTATTGATATCTTTTTCGCGCTTAGAGGGAAGATGGGCGACAAAGACATTAATAATTTCCCCTTTATATTTAATTTTTGAAAAAAGTACGTCTCGGGTTGTGTCGTAATTTTCTGTGTTTTTATTTACTATTTCAAAAAAGAAAGTAATGGTTTCTGAATCGAGTACCTCTACTTTATTTTTATCATATAACATGGCTACATCCACTTTTCGTTCGTCCATAGAATTGTAATGAACAATTCCGTATTCCGAATTAAAGGGCTCCATTTCTACTAGATCTTCCAAAACTTTCCTTCCGGAAACTTCAGATAATCCTATTACAAATGGTAATACTTCATTATCCTCCTTCATCAACTGAAATACATGAGAGATTTTAAAAAGCTTATTTTTATATCTCTTTTCATCCCAATTCCTTAATCCTGACCGGGTAGGATCTAATTTATGGACAGGTTTCGGATCGGGTAAAAATAAATTTTCAACATTATAAAAAGAGAACAGCTCCATCTACACTAATTTCTATACTTTTAATTTATTATGTCCTTTTTACTTTAAGATGTAAATTTATTATTTTTTTTCAAATTTTAGTGATTTACCTCTAAAACAGTAAATCAATTTCCAATAAAAAACAATTCAAATATAGTAAAAAATACTAATGAAATAAGTCATTATGAATTAATTTTTCAACTATCCCACAGTTTCGATATATTAATCAAAATTGAGACAATATATAAAATATGGAATAATAGAAATAAATTTTTAACTTAAAACCAGAAACATTAATATTTTTCACACTTATTGAAATTACAACAAATATTATTCCATTTATCTATAACAAATGGAATTAAATATGGAAGCAGAAAATTAGATCATTTCTGACGATTTTCGTTTACAATAAATCGGGACGTTTTTCCTTTGTAATTCTTACGGCTTCATCATGACGCCATTCTTCAATTTTTCCGAAATTCCCACTCAACAGGATTTTAGGAACATCCAGGCCTTTATAACTTTCAGGTCTCGTGTAGATGGGTGGTGAAAGAAGATCATCCTGAAAACTGTCTGTTAAAGCGCTTTGTTCATCATTCAAAACTCCAGGAAGCAATCTGATAACGGAATCTGCCAGAACACAGGCAGCCAGTTCTCCTCCTGTAAGAACATAATCTCCAATTGAAATTTCTTTGGTAATATGAAGATCTCTTACCCTTTGGTCTATTCCTTTATAATGTCCGCAAAGAAAAATTAAATTCTCTTTAATAGACAATGAATTGGCTATTTTTTGGTTTAAAGTTACCCCATCCGGAGTCAGATAGATTACTTCATCATAATTTCTTTGAGATTTAAGCTCTGATATACATTTATCCAATGGCTCAACCATCATTACCATTCCTGCACCGCCTCCGTAAGGCTCATCGTCAATTTGTCTGTGCTTATTGATTGCCCAGTCTCTCAGATGATGAAAATGTACTTCTACCAGTCCTTTGTCCATTGCTCTTTTCAAAATAGAGGTTTGGAACGGACTTTCCATCAATTCCGGAAGTACGCTTATTATGTCAATTCTCATTGTAATGTTCCGTTTTTCTTAGTAGGTATAATAATTAATCTTAAAGAAGAATCTTTGTTGATATAACTCCACATCCAGTTGAAGAATATGGCAAGTTTATTTCGAACACTCAAAATTAGCATTAAATGGAGAAACATCCAGAAATACCATGCCAGAAATCCCTGAAATTTTATAAACGGCAGATCTACAACTGCTCTGTGCTTCCCAATAGTCGCCAATGAGCCTTTGTCATCATACTCGTATTCTTTCCATTCTTCGTGGCTTTTCTTTAATAGATTTTTACCTAAATTTTTTGCCTGATTAATAGCTACGTTGGCTACCTGAGGATGCCCATGTGGATATTTAGGGGTTTCCATATAGGCAATATCCCCGATCACATAAATATTATCGTAACCTTGTATTTTATTATATCGATCAACAATATATCTGTTTCTCACTAATTTTTCTTCCGGAAAACCTCCTACAACATTTCCTGTAACTCCGGCTGCCCAGATCACATTATTGGATGGAATTTCTTTTCCGCTTTTCAAATGAACCTTATCTCCGTCATAATCCGTCACTACTTCTCCACTCATAAAAGTTACCCCAAGATCTTTAAGATATTTCTCTGACTTCTCCTGAGCCTCACTACTCATTACTGCAAGTGGTTTTTCGGTAGAACTCACCAGAATAATTTTCAGATGATCAAAGTTCATATAAGGATAATCTCTTGGAAGAATATCTTTTTTCATTTCAGCAAAAGCCCCTGCCAGTTCTACTCCTGTAGGACCGCTTCCCACGATAACAATATTCCAGTTTCCGTCATCGCTTCGGCTTTTTTCAATAATCAGTTTTTCAAAGGTCATCAAAACATGATTTCTGATACTGATGGCTTCCTGAGTATTTTTCATTCCGAAAGCTTTGCCTTCCAATTCTTTATTTCCGAAAAAATTAGTTTTACAGCCCGTTGCAATGATGAGTTTATCATAGGTAAATTCTGCTTCATCAGTAATGACCTTATTGTTGGCAGGATCTATTTCTTTGACTTCAGTCATACGGAACTGTGTATTTCTGGACTGCTGAAAAATCTTTCTGAAGGGAAAGGAAATGTTGGAAGGTTCTATCCTTCCTGAGGCTACCTGATAAAAAAGCGGCTGAAACATATGGTGGTTCATCCGATCCAGAACAATCACCTTTTTGTTCTTGTTATTCAATGTTTTTGCAAGCTGCAGCCCCGCAAATCCTCCTCCAATAATGATGATTTTTTCGCGTGTTTCCATAATACACAAATTTACTGATTTTATTTTAGCATTTAGCAGTGAAAAAAGTTAGTTTTGCAAAACTTTATGACACCAAAAAAGTACACCAAAAAAACTGCCAAACAAGTCCATAAATCGCGACGGAAGAAGTATTTTTTCCGAAGATGGGTGATATTGGTTATTTTAATGATAGCATTAGTAGGAACAGGGCTTTATTTAAGACAGTCTATCAGTTATTACTATGCGCTGTACTTTAATAAATTTAAGCATAAAAAGCTTCATAACAGTGAAAAGGAAGCAGCAAGAATCCAAAGAATACTAGCCAGCAACCTTGATAAAACCTATGGTTTTGATGTTTCTCATTATCAGAATCGTGAAGATATCAAATGGGACAGTCTCAGCATCGGAAATAAAACGATTCCATTAGAATTTGTTGTCATGCGTGCAACGATGGGAAACCGAAGTGCCGATAAGCATTTTGACGAATTCTGGGAAAGTGCTAAAAAGCATGATCTTATCCGTGGTGCCTATCATTTTTACAGAGCTGATGAAGACCCTGTGATCCAGGCTAATAATTTTTTAGAGAATGTAAAACTTGAGAGCGGGGATCTTCCCCCGATCCTTGATATTGAAAAAATTCCCAAGCGTAAAACCAGCAAAAAGCTGATTGAAGATCTGAAAATATGGTGTAAAATTGTAGAAGATGCCTATGGTGAAAAGCCGATCATCTACACCTACTATCATTATTATAAAGACTTTCTGAAAGGCGAGTTTGAAGATTATCCTTTATGGCTTGCCAATTACAATGATGTTCCGTCTCCTTCTCCTGATGATGAGTGGGATTTCTGGCAGTTTACAGAAAACGGGATTGTTCATGGTATCAACGCTAAAGTGGATCTTGATATTTACAATGGTAATTCGTGGTCATTAAAAAGGCTGACACTGGATTAAAAGAAGGGAGGAAGGAAGCACAAAGATGGGAGCTGATGAAGTTTCATTGATCCCGTATGATATGTTTCAATGAGTCAACTTACAAAATTAGCTAATGGATATCACTTCCATTCTCCATCTCCCTGCTTCCAGCCTTTATCTAATTACTTTTTCCTAAAAAATTCAGAATATCCGTATTGAGCTGATCTGCGTTTTCAAAAGGAATCATATGGGTGGCCTTGTTGTAGATTTTAAGTTCAGCATTGGGTATTTCTTTTGCAATAAGTTCAGTATGACCACGTTTAATAACATCATTCTCACCGGCAATAACCAATACTTTACTTCCGATTTTATTTAAATCTTTCTTCTCAATGCGCGGCTGTGTCAGCATAATTTTCAAAAGCCTTTGTTCATTAAACTTTTCAGGATCCTTCAGCTCTTTCATCACCAGCATTTTATTTTCAAAATGATCAGTAAGTCTGTCATCCACTCCACCAGGAAATGCATTGGCTCCAATTGCAATCAGCTTATTCAGCTTTTCAGGATATTTCAGGGCAAATTCCAGTCCGGTATTTCCACCATCACTCCAGCCTGCGATATTTACCTTATTGAGCTTTAATTGGTCTGCTACTGCTTTTACATCATCAGCAAACATTTTGTAGGTAAATTCCTTTTTAGAGGAATCTACACTTTTCCCTTGTCCTCTTGTATCTATAGCAATTACTTTATACTGCTTTGATAAAACAGGAATCTGCTGATAAAAATCTTTAATACTTCCTGAATTGCCATGAAGCAGAATCAATGGTTCTCCTTCACCATACACCTCATAATAAAGGTTGGTATCCTGAAGTTTCAGATAGTTTCCTACGGCTTTATTTTGCCCATACACAGTTTGCTCCGATTCCTGGATATATTTTGACATATCAGGCATCAGTGCTTCTGCGCTGTCATCTGCAAAACCGTTTTCATCATCCGTATTTTTGTCTCCGTTTTTATCCATTTTCACATCGATATTAATGGCAGGTGCGGCGAGAGTCATTTTTGTCCACTCTCCGTAAAATTTCCTTATAAATCCTGTTTTGAACAATGCTGCACTTATATTGACTCTCCCTTCAAATTCTTTTAAAAACTGAATTCCTATAAAAAACCTTCCGTGTACCCAGATATTACGGTCATTCACATCCAATGTATAAGTTCCGTCTTTAATCATATCACTGGTTAGTTCAACGGTAATTTCTTCATCAAGAATATTTTTATCCGGAAAACCATCTTTTTCACTATAAATAGTATACCGCATGATGACAGGCTTATCAGCAGTATAGCTGGCAATATTCAGGTTAATATTCTTAATCTTTGATTTCTTTTTAGCATTAAAAGCCAATGCGGTTTCACCAAGAAAATCTTCTTTTCTGAGGTGTGGATTTACCGAGTACATAACACTTTTTGTCTTCGTATTGACTCCCCAGTTTTTATCAACAAGTTTCTTAGGCTTAATGGTAATCTCTTTAATATTTTTAGTTTTCTCTGTTAAAAATATTTTTTGCTGATCATTTTTTTTAAAATCCTGTATTGTTTCCTGGTAAGGCTCAAATCCCGGTACTTCTATTTTTATTTTCTGCCGGGGATCTGTATCGGAAAGATCAATTGAAAAATTTCCTTTTTCATCAGAGATTGTTCCGATTGATTTTTTTTCAATTCCAATCTTTACATAAGGAATTGGATGGTTTTCATTTTTAGAAATGACAGTTCCGGAAATAACCTGGGCATGGAAAGCAGAGGCTGTGAAAAGGAAGAATAAAGTATGATCTATTTTCATGTTAAAAGTTTAAAGCAAACTTATTTATTTTCAACAGCCCAATATCCCAATACTTTATTAAAATTATTCTCCCTTTAGTTAAAGTTGTTTTAAATATTTCCTAATTATAAATATTTCCTACTTAAAGGATACTCATAATTTCTTCCCAGGAATGCACTCTTTCGTAAGTATCATTTTCTATCAGCTCATTATGAGGTTGGGTAAATATCAGTCTCTGCCCTGAAAAATGATCTAAATTTTTAGGATAGTCATCAATCATGATATCTCCGGACACTACTTTTTTACTTCCACAAAGAACAATCTGTTCCCAGGTAATGAATGGGAAATGCTCTGCCAGCCAATCATATTTTTCCCTTAAGCTGTTTGGAAACTCCATTCCGGCAGATACAATATAGAGTTCATATTTATTATTCAGATATTCCATTGCCTCACGGCTTCCCTTCATTACAGGTAAGGTTCTGAAAAAACCTACTTCATTCACGTGCTTTTTTCCATTGGGAAAAGATTCTATTTCAGGCTTACCAGCCAAATCACTGATTTCAATTTCTCTTCCTGTATCTCTTTTTTCAAATTGTACCAGCTGATGATATACATCCGCCATTACCCCGTCCATGTCGACAATAACTTTTTTCATTGTTTCCATCAGATTTTTGTATTATTTATTACTATTAAAATGTGTATTTCATTGTGGCTGATCAAATTTACTGATTAGTTTTTTCAGGCAAGGGACACTATCTATTAAAAAATCATAAATATTCATTCTTATAAGATGCGTTCCGGAAAATTTTATGGCTACATTTTCGTATTTTTGCGACTTAGTTAAAAAATAAAATCAAACTATTAATTCCCAATGAATTACGTTTCTGCAGAAAATCTTACCAAATCTTACGGCATCAAAGTTTTGTTTAAAAATATTTCTTTCCACATCAATGAAGGAGATAAAATAGCGATTGTTGCCAAAAATGGAAGTGGAAAATCTACCCTTCTGAAAATATTAATGGGTAAAGAAATTGCAGACAGCGGAACTGTGATCATCAATAAAGATATCCAGGTGGTGTTATTTGACCAGGAAATTGATTATGATCCTAAGCTCAGCATTGAGGAATTCATGATGACCCTTGATTCCGAACCTATCCTCGCTCTTAAAAACTATCACAAATCACTCCATTCTACAGATAATGATTTTATTGAGAAAGCATTGGCTGATATGGAAGTTCATAAAGCCTGGGATCTGGAGAATGAAATGAAACAGATTCTTTCCCAGCTTAAAATCACTGATCTGGATGCTAAAATGGGTACTCTTTCCGGAGGGCAGATCAAGCGTGTAGCATTGGCTAAACTTTTAACAGAAACAAGAGCCGAGCACAGGCATACACTTCTTATCATGGATGAACCTACCAACCACCTGGATGTGGATATGGTAGAATGGCTTGAAAATTATCTGAACAAAGCAAAAATCACTTTATTGCTTGTAACCCACGACCGATATTTCCTTGACAGTGTTTGTGACTGTATCTGGGAAATGGAAGATCAGAATCTGTATGTTCACAACGGTTCTTATGCTACTTACCTGGAGAACAAGATGATTCGTGAGGAAAATCTTAATGCTACAATTGACAAGGCCAATAACCTTTACAGAAAGGAACTGGAATGGATGCGAAGACAGCCGAAAGCCAGAACCACAAAATCAAAAAGCAGAATTGATGCTTTCTATGAGACTGAAAAGGTTGCCAAAACCGATACCAGAAAAGACGGACTTGAACTGGATTTTGAGATGAAACGTTTGGGAAATAAAATTCTTGAACTTAAACATATTGATAAAAGTTTTGGACCTAAAGTTTTATTGAAAGATTTCAGCTACCAGTTTCAGCGTGGAGAAAAAGTGGGAATCATTGGAAAAAATGGGGCAGGAAAATCTACCTTACTTAATATTATTCAAGGTTTTGAAAAAGCCGATAAAGGAGAAATTGAAACCGGAGAAACGATTTCTTTCGGTTATTTCTCACAAAAAGGGCTTACATATAAAGAAGATGAGCGTGTAATAGATTTCATCAAAGAAATTGCAGAATTTTATCCTTTAGCTAATGGCAAAAGTTTATCAGCATCACAGTTCTTAAGATTATTTTTATTTGATGATCAGACACAATATTCTCCTATTTCTAAACTTTCGGGTGGTGAAAAGAGAAGACTTCACCTGATGTATATCTTGTATCAGAATCCTAACTTCCTGATTTTTGATGAACCTACAAATGACCTGGACCTTCCTACATTAACAGTTCTGGAAAATTTCCTTCAGCAATTTCAGGGATCTTTAATTATCGTTTCCCACGACAGGTATTTTATGGACAGAATTGTAGACCACGTTCTGGCTTTTGAAGGAGACGGAAAAATCAGAGATTTTGTAGGAAACTTCTCAGAATACAGAGAAGCAAGAAGCCGTGAAGAAGCCTTAGAAAAAAATGCAATGGTAAAACCTGAGCCTGTAAAAGAAATTGTTTCACCAACAGAAAGTACTCAGTCTGCCAATTCTAAAAGGAAACTCACTTTTAAAGAACAAAGGGAACTGGAAACCATTGAAAAAGAGATGCCTGAACTGGAAGCACAACGTACTAAAATTCTGGATAAGCTCAACAACGAAGCTGATTACGAAAAGATAGCCACACTTTCTTCAGAACTGGAAAGCGTTTCAGAAAAACTGGAGAACCATGAAATGAGATGGCTGGAGCTTCAGGAACTCCTTTAATAATGATGAATTATGAATGATTCAAAGAGTTTTAGAGTTTTAGAGTAAACGAATTGAAGACTTCTCATCACAACTGTTATCAACTTTGAATCTTGAATTCATTCATAATTCATAACTCATCATTTATAATTCTATTATTCTTTCTTCTTTTGCACTTTTAAGAGAAGTATCTATGATTTTCATATTCTGAATAACTTCTTTTCCGGGAGATGGTAAAGCATATCCAAAAACGATGTGTTCATAAATTTGCTGGTAATAATTCATGTAGTTTCCGGCTTCACTGGAGGTAAGAATTCTCTCTGTTTCAGAATCATCATTCAGGAAGTTTAAAATTCCGTCCGGCTCTTTCAGAGGCTGTGTCCATTCTTTACCATATTCAGGAACAGCACCTGCTACCAGTTCATTTTCCTGATTATCGGTTCTTTCCTGCAGGAAAGTTCCTTTGTCTCCATGAATAGTGTAAGCATAATGTCCTTCTTTACTGAAAACAGATGATTTCAGTCTTACCCTCATATTATCTTTATAGAATAAGAGAATTTCAAAATAATCGTTAGCGAACTCAGTTCCTTTCATAGAAAACACGTCTGCAAACAATTTTTCAGGATATCCAAAATACTGCACCGCCTGATCTACAAGATGTGCCCCCAGATCGTGAAGTGATCCTGCCCCCACCTGATCAGGACTTTCTTTATGCTGTTTTCCACTGGCGGTTGTACGGAATCTGTCAAAACGAATTTCAGCTTCTTTAATATTACCTATTTTCTTATCATCAAGAATCTTTTGAACCTGTAGAAAGTCGCGGTCAAATCTTCTGTTTTGATATACGCTTAAAAACAATCCTTTTTCTTCTGCTAATTGCACCAGCTCTTCTGCTTCAGAAACATTTACTGTAAAGGGTTTTTCCACAACAATATTTTTTCCTGCTTCCAGTGCTTTTTTGGCGTACTCATAATGAGTCTGAACCGGGGTATTGATAATCACCAATTCTACATCAGCATGCTGAAGCATTTCTTCCACGGAACGGTAGATGGTTGCTTCCGGATACTTTTCCTTCGATTCTTCCTTACTTCTTTCCACCACAGCAGACATAAAAAATCCCGGATGTTCTTTTAAGAAGGGAGCATGGAATACTTTCCCACTCATTCCAAAGGCGCAAAGCCCTGCTTTTACCAATTGCATATTATAATTTTTAACAAATATATTCATAAAAAATTTTCTATCCCTTAGTCTAAGCGGCTATAGAAATAATCCATCTCATCAACACTAAGAATATGATTTAAATCATAAAATTATTTTTATCTATTCTAAACAAATACTTACATTTGCGCCTTATTTAAAACTGTTCTACATAAAAATAAAATGAAAAGACAATTACTTTCTTTAGGTCTTCTGTTTATCGCCGCTTCGGCAAGTTCACAGCTGAAAAATACTGAAGCTGATACTATCAGAACTCAAACTATTGAGGATATCAACCTTCATAAAACGGGAAATCCTAACCAGGCAAGACCATTATCGACAAAGTCGAATCTGACGATAATGGAAACTCCCCAGCCCATTGCTATTGTTACCCACGAAATCATTGAGCAGCAGCAGGCAAAGCAACTGAGTGATGTTCTTCAGAATGTAAACGGATTGTACATCACTTCATCCAGAGGAAATTCTCAGGATAGTTTTGGTGGACGTGGTTTCATTTTAGGAAATGATAATATTTTTAAAAATGGTTCAAGAGTAAACAGCGGTGTTTTCCCTGAAGTAAGTGGTCTGGAAAGAGTAGAAGTTTTAAAGGGCGCCAATGCCATGCTTTTTGGAAATACAGCAACTGGTGGTGTTATCAATATGATTACAAAAAAGCCTAAATTCAATTTTGGTGGAAGTATCGGGCTAAACGGCGGAAGCTGGAATTCTTATAAACCAACAGTTGATATTTACGGTCCTTTATCTAAAAATATTGCTTTCAGAGTAAACGGAGCCTATGAGCATGCTGAAAGTTTCAGAGATGTTGTAGAATCAGAGAAATATTATTTCAATCCATCCTTCCTTTTCAATTTAAGCCCAAAATCACAATTGATTGTGGAAGCGGATTATCTTAAAACTAATTTTACTCCCGATTTCGGGCTTGGTTCTATTACGGAAAAGGACCAAAGCTATAGATTGAATGATACTGTTTCCAGAAACACTTTCTTCGGAACTGACTGGCAATATCAAAATGTACAGCAAGCTTCTACGAATATAACTTTTAATCATCAGTTCAACGAAAGATGGTCTTTAAATGCGATTGCTTCTTACCAGAACTATACGAAAGATTATTTTTCTTCTGAAAGAGTACAATGGATATATGATACTAAAGATGCCACTGTAGATCCTAACAGATTGTCATGGAAAAGACCTTTTGGCAGAACTTACAACGAACAAAATTATACTTCAGCACAGGTAAACATCAATGGTGAATTCAATACTGGAAAAATCAGCCACAAAGTTTTAATTGGGGCAGATGCTGATTACGGCCAGGCAGATGCTTATGCTTATACTATTGCGGCTCCAAGAAATCTTATGTATTTAGATGATCCGTCAACGTGGGGAAGTATTGATATGCCTAATTCTACTCTTAGTACGAGAAATAGAATCAATACAAGAAGAATAGGGATCTATGCACAGGATTATATCAGCTTAACAAAACAATTAAAAGTAATTGCAGGTTTAAGATGGTCTTATATAGAAAACATGCCTACGCTGACGACCCGCTTCACATTAAATGATAAAATTGAAGTCGCTAATTCTTCAACGTCTGACAATGCATTTTCTCCAAAAGTAGGTTTGGTGTATGCTCCAAATGAAAACCTTTCAGTATTCGCAACTTATACGAATTCTTTTGCAGCCAATGCAGGATATACTTCAGATCAATTTGGAACAGTAAATACCAATCAATCTGCTTCAGATGTTCAAGCTCAGTTAAATACTTTATCAAAACAAAGCATAAAGCCATCAACTGTCGATCAATATGAAATCGGTATTAAAAAGAATTTCTGGAACAATGCTTTAGCTGTTAACTTAACGGCTTACCAGATTATGTACAATAATTACTATCAAACGTATTGGTTTGCTTCTGCTCCAAACGGGGCACCGGTAAATTCCACAGACACCAATCTTAAAGAATTTGCAGGAAATATGAGAAGCCGTGGTGTGGAACTGGACATTACAGGAAATCCTACAGAAAACTTGTCTATAATCGGAGGTTTTTCTTATAACAATTCGGTTTATACCGACACTCCTGAAAAAGGATATATTGAAAACCAAAGACTGGTAAGAACACCGGCAACAACAGCAAATGCTTCTGTTTTCTATAAATTTACAAACTACGTAAAAGGATTGAAAATCGGAGCTGGAATTTATTACATCGGGGACAGAATTGCCGGATGGAATGATACAAAATCTACAAACACAAGTAGAAATAACGTGAGCAGAATGTTTGACCTGAAAGATTATACGACTGTTTCCGTTTCAGTAGGCTACGAGTGGAAAAAATTCTCTATCCAGGGGAAAGTGGGCAACCTGTTTGATGTTGTAAACTACAATGTTCACGAGAATTATTCAGTGAATCCTATTACGCCTAGAAATTACTATTTCACATTGACATACAGACTCTAGAATTTCTAGAATTCTCTTTATATAATAATTCTTTCATTAAAAGTGGAGATTGCATTTTTGCAGTTTCCACTTTTGAAATTTTAAACAAAAACAAAACAATAGATATGGATAAGATTAAAGACACAAGAAGCTTCATGAGAATTTCACACCGTTATCTGGGATATTTCCTTGCCGGAATTATGGCGGTATATTCGTTAAGTGGAATTCTTCTGGTGTACAGAGACACTGATTTTCTGAAAAGCGAAAAAAAATATGAAAAAAACATTGCTGCCAATCTTTCAGAGAAAGAACTGAAAAAAGAACTGAAGATGAAAGGCCTGGAAGTGGAAAAAACAGAAGGAAGCGTTCTTTATTTTAAACAGGGAACTTATGACAGTGCCACCGGAAAAGCCAAATACACTAAGAAGGAACTTCCTTTTGTATTGGATAAAATGGTTTCTCTTCACAAATCACAATCTAAAGATGCTATATCTCCTCTAAGTGTATTCTTCGGAGTTTCCCTTTTCTTTTTTGTCATCTCAAGTTTCTGGATGTTTAATCCTAAGACAAAAGCATTCAAACGTGGAATCAAGTTTACGATTGCCGGCTTGATCATTTCCATCATTCTTTTGTTTATTTAATATAATAGGAAGGCAGATCAAAAGAAAAAACAGCAATTTGGAACATTAACAAAATAACATCTGTTTTTATCATTTTCATTCCAAAAGGCCTGTTTTATTTTCTTTATCATTATGATATCCTCAGTTAATCTGTTAAAAAAGTAAATTATATCTCACTGGTAATCTTAACGTTTATTTAGAAAAATTACGTAAAATTAAGAGTCTGGCACATTTATTGTTTTTTCTATAATTCGTGAATAATAAACATTTAATTATTAAAATAATAAATTATGAAAAAACTTATTTTAACAGGAATATTAGCCGTAGCAGGCTTAACAGCAACTGCCAACGCTCAAATTCAGAAAGGTAATTGGATGGTAGGGGGTAACCTTGTAGGGGCAAATTTTGGTTTAAATGAAGGAGCAGGATACAACTTTGCAATTCAGCCTAAAGGAGCCTATTTCATTGAAGATAATATCGCAGTTGGGGGATATGTAGATTTAGGTTTCAAAGGAGCTAAAGATGCACCCACTACTTTCACTTATAACGTAGGAGCATTAGGACGTTATTATCTTAATCCGGGAGAGCAAGGAGTAAACAACTTACTACACCACGGAAGATGGTTCTTCGAAGGTAACGTAGGTGTTGGAGGGATGTCAATCTCTAAAGGAGGTTCTTCTTCTAACGGTCTTAATTTTGGATTCGGACCTGGATATTCTTACTTCATCACTCCAAACATCGGATTGGAAGGTTTAGTGAAATATGATGCAAACGCTGGATTCGGAAGCGGTGGATACACTAACAAAATTACTTTTGGTTTAGGTTTCCAGATTTATCTTCCAACGTCTAAAGCAAAACAAATCATCAACGACGTTAAGTAATCACTGAAATACTTATAAAAAAAATGAAAGCGCCCCGGAAATAAATTTCCGGGGCGCTTTTCGTACAAATTAAAACTAAACTATAAAAAATCAAATAAATCATGTATTAGGTTGTGGAGTGTATCTCAAATACGGTTTTATTTCCGTTACACCTTTTGGGAATATTTTTCGTGCGTCTTCTGTAGAAATGGTTGGAGGTATAATAACATCTTCTCCGGTTTTCCAATTTACAGGAGTGGCTACACGATAATTATCTACTAACTGTAAAGAATCCAGCACTCTAAGGATCTCGTTAAAATTCCTTCCTGTAGAGGCCGGATAGGTAATAATCAGTCTTACTTTTTTGGAAGGATCAATAATCAGAAGAGAACGTACTGTAGCGGTAGCCGAAGCATTAGGATGAATAAAATCATACAGTTCTGAAACCTTTCTGTCTTTATCGGCAATAATAGGAAACTGAACTTGGGTGTTCTGAGTTTCATTAATATCTTTAACCCAATTTTGATGATCTTCTACCCCATCTACACTCAGGGCAATTACTTTCGTACCTCTGGCATCAAACTCAGACTGAAGTTTTGCAGTATATCCCAACTCTGTTGTGCATACCGGTGTGTAGTCTGCAGGATGCGAAAACAGAATTCCCCAGGAATCTCCCAGATAATTATAAAAATTGATATCGCCTACTGATGATTCTGCCTGAAAGTTGGGCGCTGTATCTCCTAGTTTGATTGACATAATGTTCTTTCTTTATAGTCTACAAATTTAGTAGACTTTTTGGAACTGGCAAATTTTTTGATGAAAATTTATATCTTTAATTAAAATTTTATTCATGGAGAAAACCGGACTGAGGTATGTAGATCTTGTTTACAAGGTATTGGAAAATTGGTATATCACCTTCGCTGAACTTACACCCAAGCTGATTGTTGGAATTTTAGTATTTACCTTTTTCCTGGTTACCAGCAAATATTTAAGCCAGGCAGCGGTAAAATTATTCCATAAATTTTTTCCTAAAAGTCGCAAAGAGAGTTCATTAGTCACCTTAATCAGTGTATTCAGATTTTTGATCATGCTGATGGGAACCTTTATTGCTCTTGAAATAATGGGTTTCAGTGGCTTTCTTTGGAAGTTTATCGGAAGCTTAGGAGTTGCGGGGGTTATTGCCGGGGTTGCTCTGAAAGACCTGGTATCCAGTATTTTCTCAGGAATGCTTATTGGAATTGACAAAGCTTACAAGGTAGGAGATTATATTACGATCGGAACCCATTCAGGAACAGTACAGGAAATCGGGTTTCTCACTACAAAAATTCTTACTGATGACGGAAAGAAAGCCTATATCCCTAATCAGGTTGTTTTCAATGCTCCGTTTTATAATATTACGGCCTCTCCACAGCGAAGGATAATTTTAAACTTTGAAATTCCGGCTGATGAAGATATCACTAAAGCTCAGAAAGGAATTCTTGATGTGGTTAAAAACCTTGATAATGTGGATAAGCTTGACACTGTAGAAGTGATTTTTACAGATTTGAAGCAAGGTGCATTTAACCTCCAGGTAAAATTCTGGATAAAAGTAGGGGCTAATCTTGCGCAGGTAAGAAGCCAGGCTTATTTAGGGATTAAAGAACGCTTTGATACGGATAAAATTCAGCTGGTAACGCCAACGAGTATCAGTATTACCAATGGCGAGACTAACTTGCCGGAAAATCTCGACAAATAAAAGGTCGGAAGAATTTTTCCTCCGACCATGACACTTCCAGAAAGAAGTTTTCATTTTATTTATTGATAATAAGTTTCTCTGTATATTTCTTACCGTTTGTTGTATTGACAGTTACAAAATAAGTTCCTGCAGCAAAATCATGAACCAGAATTTTTGCGTAACCTTTCAGATTTCCTTTTTTCACAATCCTTCCTGAACTATCCATCAGGCTGTACAGAGCTTCACTATTTTCATCATCTAGTCTGATATTCACTTCATCATGAGAAGGATTAGGATAAACAGCAAAACGATTTGTCTTTATTTCTTTTTTAACCTGCGAAGCTGTTTTCGCTATGGAAAAATTAGTTGTATTCACAGCAAAATAAATATTTCCCACGGCTTTCACCATAATTCTTGCTGTTCCAATATTTTCATTAGGAAAATTAACTACAGCAGAGCCATTGTTAGGAACATTGGCTGCAAGAACAGTATCAAAATGATAGCCTCCATCTTTGGAAAGAAGAATGGTAACATACTTTGTGTTTACAGCTCCTGTATCCGTTCCTGCCACATTCCACTTTATGGTATGGGTACCCGGACTATATGAGTTTCCTGTATGCGAGGTTACTTTAAATGGTCCGGCATTCGTTACGGTTACTACCATAGCATCATGAGCCGTTTGATTTCCCGTTGCTCTATTATCATTAACAAGCAATGAAAAATTCAAAGTTCTTGCAACGTTAGGAGTAACTTCCCACATAGGAGTTAAGTTATTAGATAAAACAGCTGACAAATGCGGGAAATATCTCATATTCTCAGTTTTTGGTAATCTCGATCGGTATACGGGGCCTTGGACATTAGAAGGAAGTGGCGGCTGTATGTTATTCTTGTTGTCATATTGTTCCCATAAATAGGTAAGCGGATCATTATCCGGATCTGTTCCCTGACCTGTCAGTACAAATGCAGTTCCTTTAGGAATAGAATAATCCAGGCCTGCGTTAGCAGTAGGAACCCTGTTAACCATTCGTCTTTTAGCAGAGCAATCGATATCCCTTGATATAGTATAATACATTTCTTTTACGCTGGCAGCATGGAAATAAGCATCACTATGCGGCTGAATACTATTCCCTCCGCATATTCCTGCATATCCCATAATAGTACTGGCACTTCCCGGCTCATACGCTGTTCTGTTATTTACATTTCCTTTACAAGCTACGGTATTAGCCCTGAAGGTATGATTGGCTCCAAACTGATGTCCCATTTCATGGGCAACATAATCTATATCAAAAGGATCATTAATGGGAGTACCGGAACCTGTAACCCCCTGTGCTTTCAATTTAGAACATATAACCCTCAACCCTGCAACTCCGCCACTGTTGACTCCAAAAACATGACCTATATTGTAATGTGCAAATCCTATCACATTATTGATGTTTTTTACATTCTCATTAAGCATCTTATCCTCATCCCCATTGGTATAGGGGTCAGTTGCCGGATTTCTGTAAATAAGAAGATGGTTATTAGCCACCATCACCATGGTAACGGCTATCGTTTTTTCATATACTCCGTTTACTCTTGTCATTGTGGTAGCCATTGCGGCCATTGCACCATGAATTGTTCCGCCGTGATATTTGGTATACTCTCCCGTAGCTGCCAATGCCAGCTTATACGTTCTGAATACCCCGTCCGAAACCATAGGCCTGCCGGAAACAAAATTATCTGACAGCTGATCATTACCCAATAGCTGATCGGCATCTTCCTGTATGCTGCATCTGAAAGGCGTAGGATTTTCCGGTAAATCTTCTCTTTTATAATAGATAAAAGAAGTATTATCCTTGGTATAGGCATCCAGATAGCTGATGTTCCATCCATTGAAATACATTATACTGATTCCTGTTTCCGGACTGGTACTGAAACGTATTGTATTTTCCGGATGATTTTCTTCCCACCCGGTGTAAGAACGGATATCGGAGAATCTTTCCTGAAGCTCAGGTTCCATTATTGAAGCTTCCTGTACAATATAATCATGAAACTCTCCATCAGCATCCGGAAATTTCAGAACAAGGCTATGGTCATCAGAAAAGCGTTCGGGAGCTTTTTTCAGTTCTTCCTTAATCTTATCAAGGTCAAGATTATACAGGGAAAATGTTTTCGGCATTACATTTCTGGGAGCAAGCTCTTTTTCTTTCTCCCCATCCGTCTTTTTCCAATAGTTTTGTTGTCCAAAAGTTAATACTGCACCCAATAAACCGAAAAAAATAAATGTTTTGTTTTTCATAGATTTTCATTATTTGTGTTAAACATTGATATGCTCCGCAATAGAATTCAATACAAAATGAACCTCCTTTTTGCGTATCATAACTTCCCATAAATACAACATTTATTAAAAATAAAAGCAATTAAGAATAAAAAACTTTTTTTTCAAAAAATTGATTTAATTACACAATACATTTTTCTTTTTCTATTTTTATTTTTACAATAACATTTAATTATGATAAATTTAAAAATAGCTTAAAAACTACCCAATTTCCAGTTTTTATCCCCAAAAACAGTTATCAGCTCCTCATTTTTACATTGATTGCTGGAATTATAATAGATAAACACAAAAAAACCGCTCCAAAAAATGGAACGGTTTTCTTATTTTATTTAAAATTTTAGGTTACGCTAAAACTTCTTTTACTTTGTTTGCCGCTTCTTCTAAAGTAATTGCAGAGTGTACCGGAAGACCAGACTCGTCAATTAATTTTTTAGCTTCTACAGCGTTAGTTCCCTGTAATCTTACGATCAATGGAACAGGAAGGCTACCCATAGCTTTGTAAGCATCTACAACCCCCTGAGCAACTCTGTCACATCTTACAATACCTCCGAAGATGTTAATCAAAATAGCTTTTACGTTTGGATCTCTTAAGATGATTCCGAAAGCTGTCTGTACTCTCTGAGCATCTGCAGTACCACCTACGTCAAGGAAGTTTGCAGGGTTACCACCAGATAATTTGATGATATCCATAGTCGCCATTGCAAGACCAGCTCCGTTTACCATACAAGCAACGTTACCATCAAGTTTTACGAAGTTAAGACCTGCTTCACCAGCTTCTACATCCATTGGATCTTCTTCTCTTGTATCTCTCAATTCTGCTAAGTCTTTGTGACGGAACAATGAGTTGTCATCTAAAGTTACTTTAGCATCTACAGCGATAATTTTGTTATCGGAAGTTTTTAATACAGGGTTGATTTCGAAAAGAGATGCATCAATACCTGTGTAAGCATTATAAAGAGAACCGATGAATTTTACAAATTCTTTGAAAGCATTTCCTTCAAGGCCTAGGTTGAAAGCAATTTTTCTAGCCTGGAATCCCTGAAGACCTAAAGCAGGATCAATGATTTCTTTGTGGATCAAATGAGGAGTTACTTCAGCAACGTGCTCAATATCCATACCACCTTCAGTAGAATATACGATTGTATTTTTACCTTCAGCTCTGTCTAATAGAATAGAAACATAAAATTCTTTAGTTTCTGACTCACCTGGATAATATACATCCTCTGCAACCAAAACAGAATTTACTTTTTTACCTTCAGCAGAAGTTTGTGGAGTAATCAACTGCATTCCGATGATGTTCTGAGCGTTTTCTTTAAGCTTATCCATGTTTGGAGAGAACTTTACACCACCACCTTTACCACGACCACCTGCGTGGATCTGAGCTTTTACTACCCACCCTTGAGCGCCAGTTTCAGCAGTTAGTTTTTCAGCAGCAGCTACAGCTTCATCTACGTTGTTTGCAACGAAACCACGTTGGATAGCTACTCCATACTTTGATAAAATCTCTTTTGATTGATACTCGTGAAGATTCATATTATTTTTATTATTTTATTTTAATATTTAAAGGTTGACAAATTTACTAAAAATGAATAAGGTTAAAAAGAAAATTATAGAACTTTTAACGCATTCTGTAAGTTTATATGCGATCTTATCAGATTCAAAGCGGTGAATCTATGAATAATATGATAATGATCATAAAAAAACTAAATCTCACGATCATATTCTAATGACATTTTAATGTCATTCTAATGTAGATAAGAATATTAACAAATCCCATCTATTATCTTTGAAGCCCGGAAATAAAACATACCTATTTCATGAATTTTCAGATGAAATTCAATTCAGGTAAAAGTCCTTATTTCAGAAAAAGTGATCACCAAATCCTATCAATTTCCTGGAAAACAAAAGCTGTTTCCAGTGACAACAGATGATATTCAAAGGAAAATTCACAACTTAAAAAAACAGTTAATCTTTTACTAAAGAAGAAAAATGGAAATACCAGCTAATGAACAGGGAAAAAGGCTCATCCGCTACATTACAAAAGAAAAAAAAGATGTTACCAATATTTATTTCTATGCTATTCTGAATGGTTTAGTCTTGCTGAGCGTACCTTTAGGAATACAGTCTATTGTAAGCTTTGTGATGGGAGCTACAATGACAACTTCCATTTATATCCTCATATTTTTTGTCGTAATCGGAACCTGGCTTGCCGGATATTTCAGATTAAAAGTGATCCAGATAATTGAAAAGATACAGCAGAAAATATTTGTAGAATTTTCCATCGCCATAGCAGACAAAATCCCCAAAGCAGATCTTTCCTACACCAGAAAATACTACCTTCCGGAACTTGTCAACCGATTCTTTGATATTCAGAATCTTCAGAAAGGAATTTCAAAAATATTACTGGAAATTCCTACTGCTTTAATACAGATTGTTTTTGGGATTCTCTTGCTCTCTTTTTATCATCCTTGGTTTTTAGCATTCGGAGGTCTGGTTATTCTCTCTGTTGTAATTATTTTCAGATATACAATGGAAAGCGGAATCAAATCCAGCATTGAAGAGAGCAACAAAAAATACGATACAGCAGCATGGATAGAGGATATCGCCGGTTCTGTAAAAACATTTAAAATGCATTCTGAAGATGATTCTCATTTAAAAGGAACCGATGAAAGAGTGATAGAATATCTTAAGCACAGAACAGCTCATTTTAAAGTACTCGTTTTTCAGTATAAAACAATTATTGCTTTTAAAGTCATCATTACTTTAGCAATGCTGGCCATTGGAACCTATCTTCTGATTAATCAAAAGCTGAATATCGGAGCATTCATTGCCACAGAAATTGTTGTTCTAAGCATCATGTCTGCTGTAGAAAAGCTTATTGTAAGCCTTGAAAGTTATTATGATCTGATTGCGTCTTTTGCCAAACTCTCTAAAATCACTGAACTTAAAGAGGAACCCAACGGAGAAATCACATTATCTCAGAAAGAAAAAGGGACAGAAATTGAATTTAAAAATGTAAGCTTTTCATTTAATGATAATACTCCCATCCTTTCGGACCTTAATTTCAAAATCAAAGAAAACAGTCTGAACATTCTAACAGGAAAACTGGGAGCGGGAAAAACCCTTCTGCTTAATATGATCACAGGATTCTTCGAGCCCAGCTCAGGAGCAATTCTGATTGATAAAATTCCATTAAAAAATATAGAGAAAAAACACTGGAGAAATAATGTTGGACTTTATCTGGAAAATATGAAGATCATTCAGGGAACCGTTAAAGAAAACATCCTATTAGGAAGCAGCCAGAGCCACACAGAAGATATTCTTGAGCTTTCTGAAAATATGGGTATAGAAAATATTTCAAGTATGTTCAGTAGCGGATTCTTTACAGAAGTAAGTGAAACTGATCCTGAAATCACATTCAGTTCAAAGAAAAAAATACTGCTGCTTCGTGCTCTCCTCGGTAACAAAAAACTTATCATTCTGGAAAATCCTTTTGCAGGAATCCGTGAAGAATATCAGGACAAAATGATAAAATATCTCCAGAAAATCAAGGAAAACACAACTATTATTATTGTTTCTCAGGATACAGAACTGCTACAATATGCCGATCAGCATTTTCATCTGGAAGGAGGAACATTAAAAACACTTCAAAACAATTAGTAAAATGAAACTACAGTCGTTTGACAATATCTATCATATTCATAAAAAGTCACGGGTAAAAAGATGGTTTCTGTTTATCTTCATAGGCGGTATAATTACCTTATTTCTCCCTTGGACACAGAATATTAAAGTGAAAGGAAATGTAACCTCTCTTTATCAGGAACAGCGTCCACAGCAACTTCACTCTCCTATCCCGGGAAAAATCATCAAATGGTATGTTAAAAACGGAGATTATGTAAAAAAAGGAGATACTTTACTGCAGCTTTCCGAAATAAAAGATGATTATTTAGATCCGCTTTTGGTACAGAGAACACAGGAACAGGTAAATGCTAAAAAGGGAGTAAGAAATTTCTATGAAGCAAAAGCAGGAACAGTGAAAACCCAGCTTGAAGCCTTACATTCAGCCAGAAACTTAAAACTGAATCAGCTCAAAATAAAAATAAGCCAGCTTAATAATAAACTTACCGGTGAAGAAGCAGAACTCACCGCAGCCACTAATGAACTTAAGCTTTCAGAAGACCAGTTTGCGCGGCAGAAAAAAATGTATGAGGAAGGTTTGGTTTCTCTTACCCAGTTTCAACAGAGAAGTATTTCTTATCAAAATGCTGTTGCCAAAAAAACAACATCAGAAAATAAAGTGGCTCAAACCCGTCAGGAAATTATCAATATAGGAATTGAACAGAATTCTGTGATTCAGGATTACACAGAGAAACTCAGTAAAATAGAAGGAGACCGTTTTCAAAACATGGGGCAGATTGAGGGCAGTGAAGGTGAAATTGCCAAGCTCGAAAATCAAGTGGCCAATTACAAAGCAAGACAGGGCTTATATTTCATTATTGCCTCACAGGACGGTCAGATTGTACAGCTTAATAAAACAGGAATTGGTGAAGTTTTAAAAGATGGTGAAAATATTGGGACAATTGTTCCCACAGCAGTAGATTATGCAGTTGAGATTTATATAAAACCTGTGGATCTCCCGCTTGTGAAAGAAGGTCAGCGTGTGATGTGCATTTTTGATGGATTTCCTGCCATTGTATTCTCGGGATGGCCCAATTCCAGCTACGGAACATTTGCAGGCAAGGTGGTTGCCGTGGAAAGCAATATCAGTGCAAACGGACTTTTTAAAGCATTGATTATTGAAGATAAAAAGGAAAAAAGATGGCCTCCAAAAATTAAAATGGGAGGAGGTGTACAGGGAATTGCCATTCTTAATGATGTTCCTATCTGGTATGAACTATGGAGAAATATCAACGGTTTTCCACCAGATTATTATGAAGTAAAAAATGATCAAACTGCTAAGTATGAGAAAACAAAGTAAACTTCTTTTTATATTGATCTTTCTTTTTTTCCAGTATCATAAAGCACAGGATTCTCTCATGATTTCAGCAAATGAATTTCTAGCGGTGGTAAAAAATTATCATCCAATGGCATTGAAATATCAACTGCAAAACAAAATTGCGCAATCTGAGATTACTAAAGCAAGAGGAAATTTTGATCCTATTTTAGGAGGAAAACTGGGCGAAAAGAACATTGACGGTGTACAATATTACAGACAAAAAAATATTGAACTGGGTATTCCTACCTGGTACGGAATTGATCTTACGGCAGGATATCAATATCTGGATGGTGAAAAACTCAACTCCAGTGAAACCAAAGGTGGCATTTACAGCATGGGAATTACTGTTCCTTTAGCTAAAAATCTTTTGTATGATAAACGAAGAGCAGCATTGGATCAGGCGAAATTTGCTTCGAAAATGACGGAAGCTGAACAGACTGTACTTACCAATGAACTTCTTCTTGAAGCAGAAAACACCTATTGGGAATGGGTACAAAGTTTCGAAATTTACAAGCTGCAAAACAAAGCGGTTGAGGTCAGCAAAAAACGTCTGCAGCTCACCCGGAAAACTTTTGAATATGGAGAAAGAGCAGCTATCGATACTGTTGAAGCAGCTTCTCAGCTACAGAGCTTTGAACTTCAGCAGAAAGAAGCTTATTTAAATTTTGTTAAAAACACCCAGCAGCTGCAGTTATTTTTATGGAAAGAGAATCGTGAAATTTATGAAATCTCACAACTTATTTATCCTGCAGATCATCTTTCAGATCATACCGCCTACTCAGATTTTGAATTTCTTCTGCAGGAAATTAAAACAAAAGAAACCACCAACCATTGGTCTGTACAGTATTATACTCAGAAACATCATATTTTAGAAAGTGAACGGAAGCTGAAATGGCAGAGCTTTCTTCCCAAGTTTGATTTTACTTATAATTTCTTCAACAAAGAGAATTATCAGTCAGATTACCTTCCTCTTTTTGACAATAATTTTCAATATGGATTAAAACTTGAAATACCGGTATTTCAAAGGGAAGCCAAAGCCAGTTATCAAATGGCCAAAATTAAAATAGAACAAAATAAACTTGATACTGAATTCAAGAAAAGAGAGCTTACCACGAAAATTGAAACCTATAAAAACGAACTTTTAAATTACCATACCCAGATAGCCCTTTCACAAAATAATCTTGTGAATTACCAGCAACTTCTTACTGCAGAAGAAATAAAGTATGCGAACGGTGAGAGTTCTCTTTTCCTGATCAATTCAAGGGAAAATAAAATGATTGAAGCACAGGAAAAATTCATTTCCATCAAAGCGAAATTTCTTAAAAGCTTTAATAAACTTAAATGGATGAATGAAAATTTCTCTTTATAAAACCAAAAAAGTTCAGGAAACTCCCTGAACTTTTTTATTGATATTCTGGTCTAAAAATACACCAGAAATTGTTTTATAAGTCAATATTACTATTACCGCCCACCAGACCAGTCACAGCCCACATAAAAAAGTGCGGCTGAATACAAACGGATTGAATCTGATAGGTTGATCTCAGAGATTGAATGTTCGTATTAACCGTCTTCTTCTGTTAATCTTCATTCTTATATTCTGTTTTTAACAAAATATAAGATCAGCATTCCCCAGCTTAAGATCATCATCAGACCTCCAAGCGGAGTGATGGGGCCTAAGAATTTAAGATTCATTCCCAGATAATCCTGCATGCTCAGGAAGTAAATGCTTACTGAGAATAAAAGAGTACCTGCAATCATTAAAATGGAAGTCCATTTTTCAGCTGAGGTTTCAAATTTTAAGATATACCCGATGATCAGCAGGAAAAAAGCTGCATACATCTGGTATCTTACGCCTGTTTCAAAACTTTCCAGTCTTTCCACAGCTAATATTTTCTTTAAAGCGTGCGCTCCGAATGCACCCAGGATTACAGAAACCATTCCGTAAACTGCTCCAAAAACTAAAGTAATTGTTTTCATTTTATAACTCTTCTAATTCTAGGGTTAAATATTTTTTTGTTTTCTCATCCTGCCAGGTTCCTATAATTTTTCTGCCTTGCAGATCTGCTTCCACCAAGGCTTTGAAAATCCATTGGTTGGTTTCTTCACTATAATAATCGTTTTCTATGATGGAGATATGATTACCTTTTATCTTTCCGTTCCACTCAATCAGTTTTTTATTTTTATCATACCAGTATTTTGCAGAAAATGAACCATCATCATATACCTCATTGATCAAAACAGTAATAGAATACTTTCCATCGATCTTTCCCTTATACAATTTATTAGTAAGACTGGTCATCTCTGTTTTTTCAGAATCGGAAATTAAATTTCTCGCATAAGGACTCCAGTATTTTTCCAGCTCTTTGTAGGAAAATTCTATTTCATGACTGCCCAGGTCGTCCAAAGCTCTCATGGCATGGTTGGAACATCTTCCGGCAACAAAAGTCAGCTTGTCTTTCCCAAAGAAATATCGGATACCGTCCAAAGTATGTTCCGTAAAACAGTCTTCATACATAGCGATCTGATCTTGAGTTTCCTCTGCCGGGTTTTTCTCAGCTTTCAGTGTAACAAGAAAATCAGAAATTCTTTTCTTTACTCTTTTCTGAATAATTCCCTCAACAGTTTTCACTGAACCCGGTTGAAATAAATCTTTGGCATTGATAAAGTTTCCTGTTCTCAGATCAAAATTCTTCCAGATCAGAAAACCCTCCGGATAAGCGCCCGAAGCTTCACCATCTATGGCAATACTCAGAATATTCTTAGGCGTTTCAATCTTATCCCAACTATAAAAATAAAGATAGTTTGAATAGGAATTGGTGGCTGTAGAAGCCAGTTTAAAAGGATTTCCGCCAGATCCGGGAACATATTCCAGCTGATCTACCTGAAGAAACGTATTGATTTTATTTTCTACCCGAGGATTTTCAGAATAAGAAACAACCGGAAAAACGGTATCTTCAGTTTTAGGCTGCAGATTACTTATTTTCACTTTTTGCTGTTGTGAAAAACTTAACCCCGAAATCAATAAAAAAAATACAATATTCCTTTTCACCATTTTGATTTTAAGTACATTAAAATGAACTTGGCCACCAATGTAGAAATCCCCAGTATGATAAACATATTGGCAAATCTCTTGGAACTTCTGAAACCTTCATGGTTTGTTTTCTTTAGAAAAAATCCAAAAAGAAGAAATACTATGGGCAAAATGATCTGTAACATTAGTTTCCTCTCATTCTGTTAAACTCGTTGATCACCTCATGGTGGCTCACCGTTTTATCTTTAAAATATGTGACAAAATGCTGTTTTTCTTCTTCAGTGGCTCCCAATTGATTCAGAATGTTCAATAAGTGCATTTTCATATGTCCTTTCTGAATTCCAGTGGTTACCAGAGAACGTAAAGCTCCAAAGTTTTGTGCAAGACCGGAAACAGCAAGAATACTCATCAGCTCCTGTGCAGAAGGTTTTCCAAGAAGAGCCAGAGAGAATTTTACCAAAGGGTGAAGATTGGTAAGCCCTCCTACTACTCCTACAGAAATAGGAAGATCAATCCAGAATCTGAAAATACCGTTATCTGTTGTACAGTGTGTTAAAGATCTGTATTGTCCGTCTCTTGCAGCATACGCATGTGCACAGGCTTCTGTAGCTCGGAAATCATTTCCGGTAGCGATTACAACAGCATCTACTCCGTTCATTACTCCTTTATTATGAGTTGTCGCACGGTAAGGTTCTATTTCTGCAATGGTAACGGCCTGTTTGAATTTAGAAGCAAATTCTTCAGGAGAAATTCCACTGTCATCTTTTAAATCTTCCATTTTACACGAAACCTCAGCTCTTACGATACAGTCAGGCGTAAAGTTGGAAAGAATATTCATTACAATCTGTAGTGAATTCTTTTCTTCCTGAGTAAAATCTTCACTGGTAGCAACTTCCTGTCTCAAAGTCTTTCCGAACTGCTCAAGACATGAATTGATAAAGTTCGCTCCCATTGAATCTACGGTATCGAAGCTTGCTTTCAGCTGGTAATAATTCGGCATTTCTGCTGTTTTATCCACTAGGCTGATATTTAAAATACCTCCACCACGTTTTCTCATATTCGCCGTGATATCTTCTGTAGCTTCAAATAGTTTTTTCTTTAAACTGAAATTAAAGAAATGCAATAATTTGTGCGGTTCTACATTAAAAATAAAGTGGGTATGTCCCAGCTTTTCTGTATTGATAATGGTTGTTTTAAAACCTCCTTTGTCGATCCAGAATTTTGCGGCTTTAGAAGCTGCAGCAACTACAGAACTTTCTTCAACTGCCATTGGAAGCGCCAACAGTTTTCCATCGATTAAAAAGTTTGGAGCAATTCCGTACGGCATATAAAAATTGGAGATGGTATTTTCAGAAAATTCTTCGTGAAGCTTCTGAAGATCTGCATCATCATTCCAGTATTGTTTTAATATATTTTGATATTCCTGGTTTCCTTCAAGATATTCGTTTACGAGCCATTCGATTTTCCCCTGCTTTGGAAGCTTGGAAAAACCTTCGATTGGTTTATGATTCATGATATAAACTTTAATGAGCCGTAAATATAATGATTTTGAGACTCTTTTTTGTTGATAACTTATATGAAAAAAGATTGACTTTTATCAATTTTGGAACTAAATTTGAACAAAATTAAATTACATTTTTGATACAAAACAGATCAAATCTATTAAAATATGAATTTTGACCGTCTTAAAGAAAAGCTGGAAATCCTTGCTGATGCAGCGAAATATGATGTTTCCTGTTCATCAAGCGGAGGTACAAGAAAAAATAAAAAAGGAGCATTAGGAGATAGTTCTGCAAGCGGGATCTGTCATACCTATACAGAAGACGGCAGATGTGTTTCTTTGCTTAAAATCTTAGTGACCAATCACTGTATTTATGATTGTGCTTACTGTGTTTCCAGAAGTTCCAATGATATCAAAAGAGCTGCTTTTACGGTAGAAGAAGTGGTAGATCTTACCATCAATTTTTACCGTCGAAATTATATTGAAGGGTTATTTCTAAGCTCAGGAATTTTCAAAAATGCAGACACAACCATGGAAAGGCTTGTAAGAGTTGCCAAAAAGCTACGTTTGGAAGAGAACTTTAACGGGTATATTCATTTGAAATCTATTCCCGGGGCAAGTGATGATCTGATGCAGGAAGCCGCGTTGTATGCAGATCGGTTATCCGTAAATATTGAAATTCCTACAGAAAGTGGATTAAAATTGCTGGCCCCTGAAAAAAACAGACAGGATATGATCAGCCCGATGCGATATATCCAAAAAGGAATTATTCAGTATAAGGATGAAAAGAAAATTCTGAAAAAAGTTCCCAAGTTTGCTCCTGCCGGACAATCTACACAGATGATTGTAGGGGCAACTAATGAAAACGACCTTCAGATCATTAAAGTTGCTGATCATTTTTATAAAAATTTTAATCTGAAAAGGGTGTATTATTCCGGATATGTTCCGGTGTTGGAAGATCAGAGACTGCCTTCTTTAACGACGGAAGTTCCAATGCTTCGGGAAAACCGACTGTATCAGTCGGACTGGCTGATGAGATTTTATGGCTTTAAAGCGGAAGAAATTTTAGATCCGAATGTTCCTTTTCTTGATCTGGAAATGGATCCTAAATTAAGCTGGGCATTGCGGAATCTGGATCAGTTCCCGGTGAATCTCCAGACTGCCGAATACCGGATGATTTTAAGAATTCCCGGAATCGGAGTGAAAACAGCTCAGAAAATTGTGAGTGCAAGACGTTTTCAGATTTTGACCATGGATCATTTGAAAAAACTCGGAGCAGCTGTGAACCGGGCAAAATATTTTATTGATTTTACTGCGGGAAATGCCTACCTGAAATATTTGACGGATAAAAATTTCAGAAAGCTGCTCATAGGCGGAAGCTCATCCAAATTTCATAACCAGTTTTCGCAACAGCTGACTTTGTTTTGATTTTAAACACAAATGACACCAATATTTTCACAAATGGACACTAATTTATAATACAGCACGACTGTCATTCTGACGAAGGAAGAATCTCTAGATTCTTCACTTCATTTTATTTCGTTCAGAATGACAAGCACATGCAAATTTTAATTCAACACATGACAACCCTACTCTACGATGGAAGTTTCGATGGTCTTTTCACTGCAATATTTGAAGTTTTCGAATACCGTTATAAAGATGTGGAGATTGCAAGCAGTGAAAGATTTCATCAGGAAAACATTTTTGCAGAAATTCACGAAGTAATTACTCAACCAGACAAGTCTGAAAGGGTTTTGAATAAACTGGAGCAGAATATTGGTAAACAGGGCGTTTACAAACTTTTAAAAGTTTTTTTATCTGAAGATCCGGATCTGGAAAACCTCATCTTATCCGCAGTAAGGCAGTCGGTGAAAAAACCTGAAATTAATATTCTTGAAAACTTTGCCGATTCTGATGTTTTAAAAATTTCAAAAATCTGCAAATCGGTAGACAGGGAAAGGCATAGGATGACTGCATTTGTCCGCTTTGAAAAAATGCAGGATGGTGTTTTTTTCTCCAAAATAGATCCCGATTTCAATGTTCTTCCTTTAATCAGAAAACATTTTAAAGACCGATATCAGGATCAGAAATGGATGATCTACGATCTTCGAAGAAACTATGGCCTTTTATATAATCTGAACGATTGTGAATTTTTCTACCCTGATGAAAAACTTGATCTTAACCATTATCAACAGAAGTTCCATGATGAGGAAAAGAGCTATCAGCTACTTTGGCAGCGTTATTTCACGAAAACCAATATTGTGGAAAGAAAAAATATGAAACTGCATATTCAGCATGTTCCGAAAAGGTACTGGAAATATCTGACTGAAAAATGGTAAGTAAAATCCCACATTGTGGATAACTTTTTTTTCAGCGAAGAAAAGACTGTAATTCCAGCTTCTATTTTTTAATTTTTATGTAAATCATTATTTTACTGCAAGATAGAATCCACATTAATTGAAAACTCATATTGTGGATAACTTTTTCCAGTTAACATATAGTTAACATTGAAAATATATCAGTGTTCTTTTTCATACAGAAATTAAGCAAATAAAGACACTTCCCGGGAAAAAAGGAATATATAAATATGACATAAAGCCATGTAAATCTGTGACCTATATAATCAAAAACTAAATCAACATTTTTATTTTGTGGATAACTCTTACTTTTTAAGGGTTCGCAGAGCTTTCTTTACGATATACTGTGTTTCTTTTGTCGGACTTTCCCGAAGCCATTCATCGCAGATTTCCACTACAAATTCGGGTTGAGATTTGCTGGCATCATTCAGCCAGTTGCCAACACTATCCTGTACATATCTGGAGGAATCAGATCGTAAAGATTCCAGTATTCCCAGTCCAAGCCCTGGATTCTGTTTTAAAGCATCAATATGTTCACACCACACACCTCTTGGCCTTGTGGATTCGCTGGCAAAACGTCTTACATTCTCATTATCATGCGCGGTCCACTTTGTTAATATAGATAAACTTTCGTCCAGGTTTTTGGAAATATCCGGACGCACCGTCATCCAGCAGATTTCCCTCACTCCAAAATGAGAGTCAGAAGCAAATGGCTGAATTTTGTTTAATTTTTCCTTAAGTTGTAAATCGTTATTTCTTCCAATCGTATAAGCTGCCCAGCAACGTACCAGATCTGCGGGATGAACTGACAATTTCAAAAGAAATTCGTTATCCTTATTTTTCACAGCCAGATTAAGTAAGCCAATTCCTATTGTTTCATTAATGGTATTGACAGTTTGCTTTTTCAGCTGGTTTACATTTTCTAAAACGGGTGTCATATATTCCGTACGATCATTCTGTAAAAGCAGATTTTCCAACAGCAGCCTTTGATCTACTGCCAACCATTCCGTAAGATTGGCGGTTTCAATTTCTCCTCTGTTCAGCTGTTCCAAAATATCCGTTGGAATATCTTTGATGGAGCGGGCTCCTTTTCGTTTTTCTGTCATACTATTTAATGATTACCTTTACAAAAGTCTGAAAGTGGGCGGAGAAAAACAATACCGCACATTTTTCCCCCATTGGGATAAAAAAGTCAATTTTATGGAAACAAAGGAAAGAGCTGAAGAAAATAAAATATGTCCGTTGGAAGTTGCTGTCAATACCATCAGTGGAAAATGGAAAATTCCCATTGTCTGGCAGATCAATGAAGGGAAAAAACGTCCCAGTGAATTTTTGAGAGGTATTGCTAAAGTGGACCGCAGGGTTCTCAATCAGCAGCTGAGTGAAATGGTGGAAGGTGGTATTTTAACGAAACAGTCTTTCAATGAACTTCCTCCAAGAGTAGAATATACTTTGACAGAACTTGGGGAAAAACTGGTGAAAATCCTCTGGCAGCTGAATGATTGGGGGAAATTGTTGATTCCTGGAAAAGAGGAGTCGTTGAACCGATAAATTTTCAAATAAGATATTGGCGGATAGGTGAAAAAAAATGATATTTGTGCTCACTAAAACGCATGAAAAAAGTTATCACAGGAATCATTGTTATTCTCATTTACATAGGCTGTACAAAAGAAAAAGTATCAGACCGTTTATTACCTGAACCAGATAAAAATGAGCATTTAATTGCTGAAAATGCTTTAAAAATCAATAAAGGTAAAAATACCATCAGGGAAAGATTTTCACCTCCGGAAGGTTATGAGTGGATGGAAGAAAAACCTGGCTCTTTCGGGCATTTCATTGAGAATTTCAAACTCAAACCTTACGGCAGCCAGATTGTAAAATATGACGGAACACCTATTTCTACCCAACATCTTCATGAAGCAGTTTTTGATATTGATACCGGAAATAAAGATTTGCAGCAATGTGCTGATGCCGCCATCCGAATGAGAGCTGAATATCTTTATAAGGCAAAAAAATTTAACGAAATTAAATTTCATTTTACAAGCGGTGATCTTTTCAGCTGGAATGATTATAAAAACGGAACGAGAGCTTTTGTAAGCGGAAATTCAGTCAGCTTTAGAAAAACCATGCCTTTTGATGATTCTTACCAAAGTTTCAGAAATTATCTGGACCTGATTTTCAATTATGCAGGAACAATTTCATTAAATAAGGAAACCAAACCGGTCACAAAAAATTCAGATCTGAAAACAGGAGATATTTTAATCACACCGGGAAGTCCCGGACACATTGTTTTTATTTCCGGTGTCTGCCGGAATAAGGAAGGAAAAAGATTATTCTTATTAAGTGAAGGATTCACCCCGGCGCAATCGGTTCATGTACTTTCAAATCCGTTTAATCCCTATTTTACACCCTGGTACGACCTTGATATCCATGCTGAGGAGACGAAAACTGCACGATATTTTTTTAAACCCACAAACTTCAGAAGCTTTTAATAATTTATATTCAAAACTATTGGAAACTTACTACGATAATCTGAACTTGTTTTTGTAAATTTGTGTTCGAAATTTTTTACTTGATGAAAGAGAGTGCTGTAAAAAAAATTGCAGTTCTTACTTCAGGAGGTGACTCTCCGGGTATGAATGCGGCATTAAGAGCGGTAGTAAGAACCGCCAATTATTATAATATCGAATGCTACGGAGTAAGAGAAGGCTACAATGGTCTTATCAACAATGATTTCCTGAAAATGGGAGCTCGTTCCGTAAAAAATATAATCAACCAGGGTGGAACCATTCTAAAGTCTGCCAGATCTGCTGAGTTCAGAACTAAAGAAGGCCGTCAGAAAGCTTACGACAACTGTATAAAGCTGGGAATTGACGGATTGGTATGTATCGGAGGTGACGGAACATTTACTGGTGCCAAAATCTTTAATGAAGAGTTCGGAATCAGAGTAATCGGTATCCCGGGAACTATTGATAACGATATTTTCGGTACAGACAATACCATAGGTTACGACACTGCTTTGAATACTGCAATGGATGCCATTGACAAAATCCGTGACACAGCAACTTCCCACAACAGGGTTTTCTTTGTGGAAGTAATGGGTCGTGATGCTGGTTTTATTGCTTTAAACAGCGGATTGGCAACAGGAGCTCTGGATATCTTAATTCCTGAGAAAAAAGACAGTATTGATGAGCTTTTCACAAAATTCAGGGATGCTGAAAAAACCGGAAAGGCATCAAGTATTGTGGTGGTTGCAGAAGGTGAAAAACTAGCCAACGTTTATGAGCTTGCAGAAAAAACCAAACAAACCTTCCCTGATTATGACATTCGTGTAGCGATTTTGGGACATATGCAGAGAGGAGGTTCTCCAAGCTGTGCAGACAGAGTTTTGGCCAGCAGACTAGGTTATGGTGCTGTAACCGGATTAATGGAAGGACAAACCAATGTAATGGCAGGAATGCGTTCCAACGATCTGACGTATACGCCAATTGAAGAAGCCATAAAAAAACATAACGAAATCAATAAAGATCTTTTACTGATTTCAGAAATTTTAGCAATCTAATTATTTTTATAATCTAATAAAAACAAACTATTATGTCAACAATTAAAGTAGGTATCAACGGTTTTGGTAGAATTGGACGTCTTGTTTTCAGAGCAATGACTGAAAGAGACAACATTGAAGTTGTAGGAATCAATGACCTAATCAATGCAGAATACATGGCTTACATGTTAAAATATGACTCTGTACACGGTATTTTCCCAGGTGAAGTTTCTGTAGAAGGAAATGATCTTGTAGTAAACGGAAAAAAAATCAGAGTAACTGCTGAAAAAGATCCAAGCAACCTAAAGTGGAATGAAATCGGTGCAGATTACGTAGTAGAATCTACTGGTTTATTCTTAGATAAAGAAAGCGCTGCAAAACACATTACTGCAGGTGCTAAGAAAGTAATCCTTTCTGCTCCGTCTAAAGATGATACTCCAATGTTCGTAATGGGTGTAAACCACAAGGAACTTACTGATGATATCAAAATCTTATCAAATGCTTCTTGTACTACAAACTGTTTAGCTCCTTTAGCTAAAGTAATCCACGATAACTTCGGAATCGTAGAAGGTCTAATGACCACTGTACACGCTACAACAGCTACTCAGAAAACTGTTGACGGTCCTTCAATGAAAGACTGGAGAGGTGGTAGAGCTGCTCTGAATAACATCATCCCTTCTTCTACAGGTGCTGCTAAAGCAGTAGGAAAAGTAATTCCTTCATTAAACGGAAAATTAACCGGTATGTCTTTCAGAGTACCAACTGTTGACGTTTCTGTAGTAGATTTAACAGTGAGAATTGAAAAGGCTGCTTCTTATGAAGAAATCTGTTCAGTAATCAAAGCTGCTTCTGAAGGTGAATTGAAAGGTATCCTAGGATATACTGAAGAGGCAGTAGTATCTCAGGACTTTGTAGGAGATAAGAGAACTTCTATCTTCGACAAAGATGCAGGTATCATGCTTTCTCCTAACTTCGTAAAACTTGTTTCATGGTATGATAACGAAATGGGTTACTCTAACAAGTTAGTTGATATGCTTGTACACGCGGCTTCTTTATAATAAGTAATAAGCGATAAATAATATAAAACCTTCCCGATGGGAAGGTTTTTTTGTTATCTTTAAAATAATTGGTTAAGCGGAACTCCAAATTTTACACCCCAAAAACTTTCATCTAGTCCTGTATCATAATTATCAAAAGATGTTGATCTCCAAAAAGGTTCAATATTTATAGTAGTTTTACCTTCTTTATCTCTTAATGGGAACATAATTCCAACACTATAAATATTTTTATTACTTGTAAAAGTTTTAGTGCCTGGAGTGATAAATTCTTTATTTTGATATGCTAAATCTAAACCTACTAAATTTCTTTGACCTATAGGAACAAAACATAACATTTGTATTGATACATCTTTTTTATATTGTTTTTCAAATTTAGTAAGATCTGCAATATAAACACTCTGTTCCCCTATATCATAATACACTGTATTATTTGTTCCACTACCATATTGAATCTTATTCCAATCTACTGTTGAAAAGATCTCTGACAGAGAAGTTTTTCTTGAATATGAAAGTTGGGCGTTCAAGTAAAATCCCCATCCATTTCTCAAACCATAAAAAACACTTCCTGACAATGAGAAATAACCACCTCTAATATTTTTATTAATAGGTTCTAAAACTGAATTTTGAATATTAATGCTATCTATTATTTTTAATTTATCTTCAGCATATCCAACATCAAGTTTCGTCCAAGCAAGAAACTTTGCACTCCATACATTTTTATATGCTTCTAACTCATATCTCTCAACTTCTTGGTGATATAATTCCTCATAACTTTTAATATCTATTGTACTACTCTCAATTTTTAGTCCGTTAATATTATTAACTTTCTTCATGACATTTGCTTTCGCTAAATCATAAATTTTTGAATACTTTTCTTGTTTGCGTGGGAATGTATGGTAGTATTTTGAAAACCAAAGAGCAGTCCAACTCCCTCCTACTTGTAATTTTTTTCTATTTGAAAAATCAAAAAAGCCATCATTATTAAGTTTTCCACTTGTGTTTATCCCTAACATATGCTTAAATTTCTTTGTACCATCATTTCCATTGATAATATAATTAATTGGACTAAATGAAAAGCTTTGTTCTTCCTTATCTACAGAAAGAGCTGCATAATTTCCAACTTGAGCATTTTCCGAAGATCCCGTAATTAGCATAGAAAAATCTTTCTTGACAAGTTGAGTAAATGTATAAGAGCTTACTAAAGCTCCTCTATCATTATTAGCATCATTTAATCTTTCCTTTGTATATTCTTTATCTATTCTTATTAATTCATCTAATCGTTCAGATAGTTTTTCTAAATCTGTTTTAACAATATTTTTCTGCCCAGTTACCATTCCCACACACCCAAGCAGAAACAGTAGTAATAAATAAGTTTTCATGGTTATTAGTTTTGTTTTACACAAAGTTTCAAATTATATAGACACAAGTAAATTACCCGTTTGTGGTATTTTTCATAAAAGTTTTCCTGAATAGCTGATAAATCTCACCGAAGAACTTCAGCATAAAACTTGTACTTTTATAGGTAAAGGAATGAACATGATACAACCCCGTTTTAAAGACGCCCCCCATTTCAGAGACTTTTGGGAACATGGTAACGGAAAGCAGCTTATTGAATTTTCCGGAGCTAAAGTGAGCTTTGAAAAATTTGAAAAATTTGCGCCGTATTTTTATCATACGGATGAAACGGGAGATGAGGTAGTAAAAGATGTTTATTTTACTAAAAAATTTCATGAGGCTTCAAGAGAGATTGAACACTATATCAGAAATGGAGTTTCGGAAAATGATGATGTTCCTGAAAGTGTAAAAAAATTGTTCAGCCAAACTCAAAAAGTTCCTGATTGGCTCGATTATAAACTTCTTAAAAGCGGTGCTGAACTTTGTATGAGAAGCAATTTGGATTCTCTGATCTCCCTGAGAGACTATTGTCTGATTGGCGGCTATGATTATGCCTACCTCAACAAACCCCTTATTGTCACAGAAGCACTGAAAAAAGGTGCAGTGAAGCGTCTTTCGGAAACATTGGATTTCTGGGTAAATGCAACCCGATACAGTGCGCTGGAAGTTCATGCAAAAGGATATGAATTTGCGATAAAAACCCGTCTGATCCATTCCTACGCAAGACTTTCCATTAAAAAACATTATAAAGACTGGGATACAGAAAACTGGGGAGAGCCTATCAATTCATGGGATATGATGGCAACGTATATCGGGTTCAGTCTGGTATTTCTTCATAGTCTTCAGAAATTAGGAAATCGTTTTTCTGTTGAAGAAGAACAAGGAATTTTTCATCTCTGGAAATACGTAGGTTATCTTTTGGGAATTCCGGAGCAGCTTCTTCCTGACGATAAAAAACAGGCAACGGAATATTTTTATTTATGGACTTCTGTTCAGTCCCCTTCAGATAAAGATTCTGTTCTTCTGGCTCATTCTCTCCTGGATGAATCACTGGAAAATCCCATTTTAAAATTTGAATTCCAAAGAAAAAACTTAAGATATCTGCACATCTGCTGTACCTGGTTTCTTTTAGATGATGAAGTTTGCAAAAGATTACAAATTCCGGAAGTTCCTTACAGAAATCTGTTTCCAAAATCAAAAATACTTTTCAATACAATTTATGATCAACTGGTCAGTCGAGAATCGAGAATAAAAAGAGGAAACAAGCACCAGATGAAAGTACTGGAAGATTATCTTGCAATTACCAAAGGTTCAAATTTTCATTAAAATGTTATTTGGTTTGAAAGCGCAAATAGTGCAAAGAGTTTTCATGTACTATAGAAATTTTTAAGGCACAAAAACATTTCGACTCACTCAATATTATATTTTCAGGAAGGAGAAAGTTCATTTTTTTTTTAGAATATTCTCGCAGATCAAACAGATAGTGCAGATTTTTATGAGTATCTGCGTAATCAGCAAAATCAGCGTGAGGTAAAAAACATATACACTACTCAATTTTATCGGGGATAAAATCCTTGCGCCTTAAAGCATAATCTATATTAAAAGAATGGCGCCTTTGCGATTTCAAATAAAAACAACTTCTCTTACTTAAGTAAAAAACATTTAAAAACACTTTAGATATTACATTCCGCATGTGCTTCGTTATGAATGAGATCAGCCGTAAAAATTTATCATTTTTTAACTCTAAAAACAGCTTTCAGGAATAAATAATATTAGCTTTTGATATATAAATTATGTATTTTTGAGAAATTATTTTAATAGAGATGAGTAACATTGATGATAAGAAAAAAGCACTCGCTTTAGTGCTTGACAAGCTAGATAAAACATATGGAAAGGGAACAGTAATGACTTTAGGTGATGAATCTATAGACAATACTATCGAAGTAATTCCTTCCGGTTCTTTAGGTTTAGATATTGCTTTAGGAATAGGCGGATACCCAAAAGGGAGAATCATAGAGATATATGGTCCGGAATCTTCAGGTAAAACAACGTTGACCCTTCATGCTATTGCTGAGGCTCAAAAAGCAGGTGGTATTGCAGCATTCATTGATGCTGAACACGCTTTCGACAGAACATATGCTGCGAAATTAGGAATTGATCTTGAAAACCTGATCATTTCTCAGCCGGACAACGGTGAGCAGGCTTTGGAAATTGCAGATAACTTAATCCGTTCAGGAGCTATTGATATCGTTGTAATTGACTCTGTTGCTGCTCTTACACCAAAAGCAGAGATTGAAGGTGAAATGGGGGATTCCAAAATGGGTCTTCATGCAAGATTGATGTCTCAGGCATTAAGAAAGCTTACCGCTACGATTTCAAGAACAAAATGTACCGTAATCTTCATCAACCAGTTGAGAGAAAAAATCGGTGTTATGTTTGGAAACCCTGAAACGACTACCGGAGGTAACGCCCTTAAGTTCTACGCTTCTGTAAGAATTGATATCAGAAAAGCAAGCGCACCTATCAAACAAGGTGATGAAGCTATCGGTAGCCGTGTGAAAGTGAAAATTGTGAAAAACAAAGTAGCACCTCCTTTCAAGCAGGCAGAATTCGATATCATGTATGGAGAAGGAGTTTCTAAAGTAGGAGAAATTCTTGATACTGCTGTAGATATGGGAATTGTGAAGAAAAGCGGATCATGGTTCAGCTACGAAGAGACTAAATTGGGTCAGGGACGTGATGCTGTAAAAGATGTTTTAAGAGACAATCCGGATCTTGCTGAAGAATTGGAAGCTAAGATCAAGGAAGAAATGAAAAACAAATAATTTTTCATAAAATATAGAAAAGGCAGTCTTCGGATTGCCTTTTTTGTTTTCAAAATAATGATTTTTTAACGCAAAGGTTTCATCTGTATGCTGTTGTAATACTTTTAGGGGAGCAAAGAGTAGAATCAATTTCATTGATTCGAACTAAGCAAACGCCTCACTCCTTTAGCAACAAAGTCGCAATCTTTTGATCCCCTATAATCAGCTTTTGAATCATATACTCTTGGTGATTAAATTAAATGAAGGATCAGAAAATAAAAAAGAGGTTATTCCGTAGAACAACCTCTTGAATTTTATCTTTTTTAAAATTATCCAGCAATTTTACCCTGAAGCTGAAGGGCTCCGGTAACCTTCATTCCTTTTGTAAGCGTTTCCATTCTCATGTTCTCTTTGTTCACAAAAGCATCAATGGTGAAGAAATCTTCATTCTCTTCATTGGTGATCAGCTTCAACTTCAAAATATATCCTTTAACACTTCTATCTTCAAGCAATTCAGTTTCCTTAAAGTCTACCACCTGACCAATAAAATCAAAACATGCATAATTAGGAAGATCCTGACTTGGTGCATAGGTTGTGAAATCTTCACTCATTTTCGTCCCGTCAGGTAAATCTGTATTGGTATGAATATCAAGGATGAAAACAATTCCACTGATATTTACCTTCAGATGAGGCTGTGTCATGTAGGTATTTTTGTTTTCAGCATAATCTGTCGCAAAGAACCAAACACCAAAGGTTTCTCTGGCAGGTCCTGCTACAATCGCCTGTAAATTCAAGGCATTTTCCCATTCCCTGATTGATCTTGTTTCAAAATCCAATGTATAATCCGTTGTTACTTCCGGAATAATAATGCTTAATTCCTCCGTTAAAGTAGTTTTAAATGTTACCCCATCAAATTCTGTTTTGCTCTTAATATCCACTGGTGGATCAGAAGATTCAGACTGTGTAAGAATAGCATTCAGATACTGACCGTAATCTTTAGTCTGGAAATTCTGATGACCAAAAATTCCACTCCATGTATTCATCATGTTATGAACGTTCGATTTTCTGATAATGATTCCTGCTTCATTCGTCATTTCAGGAGCTGCAATTCCTTCTGTATTCTGGAAATAATTTTGTCCCTCAATCAACTGATGATTCATGATTGCATTATTTTCTTCATGAGAAAACTCTGCAAAACCTTTGTAAGTAATATTCTGGTTTTCGAAAATATAAGGCAACCCTGTTTTCTTCTTTTCCTCACCAGCAAAGTGATACGCAAGTGAAATTCCCTTGAACTCCCCTTCCTGAATGGCCGGAGTGTGATTACCGTTATGATCAAACTGAGAATGATACAGGATTACATAAGATTTAATCTTTCCTTCCTGAAGTTCACTTTCGAACTTTTCTTCCATTTGTGCAATCGCCTGTTGTGGAGAAAGTGCATAAGCATCTTCAGTAACCATATAGGCAAAACCTTCTACCTCCCCGTTTTCTTTTTCAAAAGCAGAAATAGGCGTATACTCTCCTCTTAGCTGAAGGGCAATAGAATACACGATATAATCATTATAAATCCTGATTTTTTCATATTCTTCATTTACTTTCGGTTCTTCTACCGGCTGCGAAGAGACTTCCGGTATTGTTTGCACAACTTCTTCCACCACTTCCTCTACTACTTTTTCTTCCGGCATTTCCATTTCCTGAACCGGAGTACTTACATTTTCCTGACTGTTATTTTTCTTCTTAAAAAAATCAAAGATTCCCATACTGTTATTTATAATTGGCGGTAAATATAATAAAAGTGCTCAACAGACCCAACATAAAAAAAATGCCATTGTGTCAGTGTGCTCTTTATTGTTTTGAGAATAAAAAATTCCGGCGGAGCCTTTGGCTCCGCCGGAATTTTATTAATTAGGTTTATCATCTGTAAGCTCAAATCCCCAATCTTTTCCTTTTTGGGTTGCCGGGATTCCTTTTGTCATCCAGACCGGAGCTTTAGCACCTTTAAGATAGTAATCAAAAAACTGCTGTTCCCGGATTTGAATATCTTTTCTGTTCTGGCGTTTCATAAGGTTATGATCATCACCATTATAATTCAGAAGCCATACCGGTTTTCCGAGACGGCGTAGTGCGGTAAACATTTCAATCCCCTGATACCATGGCACAGCTCCATCTTTATCATTACTCATAATAACTACCGGAGTCTGAACTTTATCAATGGTAAAAAGCGGTGAATTTTTAATATAAAGATCCGGTGCTTCCCATAAGTTTTTGCCCAATCTGCTTTGTGATTTCTCATACTGGAACTGTCTGTTCATTCCTGAAGTCCATCGGATTCCTCCATAGGCAGAAGTCATGTTAACAACAGGAGCCCCACTCCATGCAGCCGCATACATATTGGTGTGAGCAATAAGATAGGCTACCTGATAACCTCCCCAGCTTTGTCCCTGTATTCCGATTTTAGTACCATCTACCCAGGAATTTTGCTTTAGCGTTTCAACTCCTGAATTAATGTATTCCATCGCAGATTCTCCAGGAAAACCATCTGTATATGAAATATCAGGTGTGAAAACCAGATATCCGTTGCTCACAAAATAAGAAATATTTAATCTTGAAGGCGTGGGAGCTGGTGCAACATAACGGTTCAAATTGTCCGAAAGTTTTTCGTAGAAATAAACAATCATCGGATATTTTTTATTCGGATTGAAATCTTCCGGCTTGTATAAAACTCCTGTGGAAGTATTTCCTTTTGGTGTTGTCCAGTTTACCAATTCATCTGTTCCCCAGTTATATTGATTTTGCTGAGGATTAGTATTGCTTAGTTTTTGTTGTTCTGAGAAATCTGATGTTGCAAAAATATTGGGAGAATCTGTGTACGATTCTTTTACCAAAATATATTCCTCAGCATTTTTTGCTTTTTGAAGGGTTCTGTATCCCCAGACATTTTCCATCTGAATTTTTACAGGATCAGAATTCTTCCGAATGGATGTTTTAAAAATACCGTTCGCCTTAGTTGTATTATCAAACGCTGATAAATAAATAGTCGATTTTCGGTTTAAGCTTTTAATATCTTTATCCAAATCGTAAGTATCGAATGTTATTTTATTCTTACGTCCAAATCCATTGGTAATATTTCTTGGCTTTTTTGAACCATCCAGGAAAAATTCCCAAAGATCATAACGGTCTCTGATAATTACAGATTCATCATTATCTGTCCAGGATGCAATCCCGTAAGAATTTGGAAAATCCGGCATATCAAATTCTTCATCAACGAAGGAAACAGATAGGCCTGTATTCAATGGCAGGGTTTGTTTTGTCTTCACATTATAGCTCAACCATTTCCCTTTTTCTCTGTCAAAGATCACAACAAATTTACCAAGCGGAGATACAGCTGCTGTTCCATTCAGGTTTTGAATAATTTCGGTTCTGTCTCCCGTTTTATTATCGATCAGAAAATACGTTTTCTTTGTTGCCCCTTCCCATTGTGAAGAAATCCGGTTGTTGATACTGGTAATTCCCAATGCAAATTCTGCATTTCCTTCATTCACCAATCGTAAAGTATCTAAGTCTTCACCATCAATATTTCTGAAGAAATCCGGTTTTTCTGTTTGCATTACTGCTGCATATGATTTCTTCAGATCATTTTTTAATTCTTTTAGCTGTACTGTTTGCAAATAGTCATCTCTATAGTTCCAGACATCTACTACAGCATGGTCATTCGCAATCAATGCCGTATCTTTTGTAACAGGTTTTGGAGCAACACCAAAATACAGCTGTTTTCCATTTTTACTGAATAGAGGTAATCGATTTTCAGAAATCACCCAATTCTTTTTCATCTGAGCATTCTCATTGGTGACAATTTCTTTTTTGTTTCCTTTAAAATTAAAGTAATACAACTGATACAATTTCACCAAATCATTCTGTGCAGAAGAAGTACCTACATAGGCCAACTGATTTCCATCTTCGTCAAAAGATAACTGGGAAAAGTCACCTTCCATTTCAGAAATTTTATTTACAGTTCCTTTTTGCAGATCTACTACCTGTACGGTTTGCAATGCATATTTCTTCGGCTTTGATTTGTCAGTATCTTTTTTATCCGCAGATTTTTCATCTGTTGATTCTTTTCCTTCTTTTTTATCCTTTTTTTCGTCTGGCTTTTTTGTCACAAAAACAAGCTGCTTTCCATTTTTACTGAACTCGTAGCGTACAACATTATCATAGGTTGTACTTTTTCCATCCAATAGATTTCGCACTACAAGCTGTAAAGGTTTTACATTTTTGTCTTCGTCTTTATTTTCGTCTCCGTCTTCTTTATCAGAAGCATCATCCGAAGATTTGTCTTTTATATTTTCCAAAAGATAAGCAACATAAGAACCCGCTTTTTCGGGAATTTTAAATCCCTTTACATTAGGAATTTTCTCTGTTTTATCATTGATGAAATCAACAATAGCCAGACTGTCTTTCGTTAATTTATTTTTCTTTAATTTTTTATCTTTTACCGCTTTTATATCTTTATACTGAGGTCTGATTTGAAACACAGCAAACCTGGAATCATTGGTAAAATCTACTTTTGTAGCTCTTTCAAACTTCTTTGTTGTTTTATTTTTTACAGAAAATAAAGAAAGGATAGAATTTCCTTCCTGAGCATCCACAGAATAGGCAACCCATTTACCATCATTTGAGATTTTTCTCGAGCCGATATTTTGCCAACTGTCATAAACAGAATGGTCTAAAGGCTTTTTCTGCGCATACACGAAACAAGTCATGATGAGCAGAATAAAAACTGTACATTTCAACTTCATTTTTAAAATATTTTAAGAATTAAAAATAAGGTATTTCTTTGAAAAATCCATAGGATATCCCTATTGGGCTATAAATTGGAAAAAATGTCAATCTGTCACATTCCTCCGGATGGTATTTTTTTTGAGAAATATTTGAAAATTAAAAATTATAAAATATGATGACTAAAGGAAATATTAATGTATCTGTGGAAAACATTTTCCCGCTTATTAAAAAATTTCTTTACAGTGACCACGAAATATTCTTAAGAGAATTAATCTCTAACGCAACGGATGCTACTCTAAAACTGAAGCATTTAACAAGCATTGGGGAAGCAAAAGTGGAATATGGAAATCCAAAACTTGAAGTTAAAATTGATAAAGACCAGAAAACTCTACGCATCATCGACCAGGGAATTGGTATGACGGCTGAAGAAGTTGAAAAATATATCAACCAGGTTGCTTTCTCAGGTGCTGAAGAGTTCCTTGAAAAATATAAAGATTCTGCTAAAGATTCGGGGATTATCGGACATTTTGGTCTTGGATTTTACTCTGCATTTATGGTGGCAGAAAAGGTAGAAATTCTTACAAAGTCTTACAAAGATGAACCGGCAGTACGTTGGATCTGCGATGGAAGCCCGGAATTTACTCTTGAAGAAACAACAGATAAAACAGACAGAGGAACGGAAATCATTCTTCATATTGCAGAAGATTCTGTAGAATTTTTAGAAGAAGCAAAAATCCGTGAATTGTTATTAAAATATAACAAGTTTATGCCTGTTCCGATTAAATTCGGGACTAAAACCCATACACTTCCATTACCTGAAGATGCTCCTGAAGATGCTGTGGCTGAAACAGAAGAAGTAGACAATATCATTAACAATCCGGTACCGGCATGGACGATTGCTCCAAGCGAACTGACCAATGAGGATTATATGAAGTTCTACCACGAGCTTTATCCGATGCAGTTTGAAGAACCCTTATTCAACATCCACCTGAATGTTGATTACCCTTTCAACCTTACCGGAATTTTATTCTTCCCGAAACTGAGCAACAATTTGAATATTGATAAGGATAAAATTCAATTATATCAAAACCAGGTATTTGTAACGGATGAAGTAAAAGGGATTGTTCCAGACTTCCTGATGTTGCTGAGAGGTGTAATTGATTCTCCGGATATCCCATTGAACGTTTCCCGTTCTTATCTTCAGGCAGACGGTGCTGTAAAGAAAATTTCATCTTACATCACGAAAAAAGTAGCCGATAAAATGGCTTCTCTGATTAACGAAAACCGTGAAGATTATGAACAAAAATGGAACGACATCAAGGTAGTTATTGAATATGGAATCGTTACTGAAGAAAAATTTGCTGAAAAGGCAGACAAATTCACATTGTATCCTACCACAGATGGCAAATATTTCCTTTGGGACGAATTGGTAGAGAAAATCAAACCTAGCCAAACCGATAAGGATAACAAACTGGTTGTACTGTACGCTACCAATGCAGACGAACAGCATAGCTACATCCAGTCTGCGAGAGATAAAGGATATGAAGTTCTGTTATTAGATTCTCCTATTATTTCACATGTGATTCAGAAACTGGAAACTTCAAAAGAAAATATTTCGTTTGCAAGAGTAGATGCTGATCATGTTAATAATTTGATCAAAAAAGACGAGCCGGTAATTTCAAAATTGAATGAAACGGAAAAAGAATCATTGAAAAAGAATGTAGAAGAAGCTATTCAGGATTCAAAATTTACGGTACAGCTTGAAGATCTTGACAGCAATGATGCTCCGTTCACTATTACCCAGCCTGAATTCATGAGAAGAATGAAGGAAATGCAGGCTACAGGCGGAGGCGGTATGTTCGGAATGGGAGGTTTCCCGGAGATGTACAATCTTGTGGTGAACTCCAACAGTGAGCTTTCCAGTCAGATCTTAAAGACTGAGAATGCTGAAGAGAAGGAAAGTTTAATCAAATATGCTCTGGATCTTGCCAAGCTTTCACAAAACTTACTGAAAGGAAAAGACCTGACAGATTTTATACAGAGAAGCTATAAGCAACTTGAAAAATAATTTACAAGAGACTGTTTCATTTTGAAGCAGTCTTTTTTTATCTGAAGAAAGATTGGAAAAATGCAAGGGTGCTGGTTTTTTGAATACTAAATATTTTAGCACGTAAGGATTTTGTTTTTGACAAAATTGTGTGCTGCTAATCCAAAACTTATTGGATTTAGAAACCTATAAGGTTTAAATACCAACTCTTACCCATAATCTTTAATTAATCGGAAGTTATTGTGAAATAAACGGCTAGCACTAAGAAAATTTTCAACAATTACATCAGATAATATTGGTCTTTTTAAGTCTGGTTTCCTTTTATCGTTAATCTTATTCTTTATCACATATTTTTTTCTACTTTCTATTGTATAGCTTCTGCTTTTTTGCCATTTTTGTATAAAATGTCGGTCATGCAAAAAGAAAAATTACGCGTCATCAGAAAGCAAAAAGGCTATACTCAGCAACAGGTAGCTGACTTTATCGCAACAGATGTTTCCAATTATAGCAGAAAAGAAAGCGGTGATGTAAGAATTGTAAAAGATGAATGGGACAAACTTGCCCGTTTTCTGGATGTACCATTTGAGGACATTTATGAAGAGGATGAACCTGCAGTAATTATCAATAATGATCATCCTGTATTTAATGACAGATCATCTTCTGCGGGAGTAATTACTAACCAGAATAATTATGATAATATTCCGGGAGCGATTATTGAAAATCTTCAAGGCTATATCACTTTGCTAAAAGAGGAAAATGAAAGACTGAAAGAAGAACTGAAAGGTCTCCCAAGAGGAAGAAAATAATACAGTTTCAAACTGTAGAAAATATTGATGTCACTTCATATTAATGTATGGAGTGACATTTTTTTATAATGAGATTAAATTTCATCAAATTACAATTCCTCCAATGGATCCCAGAACAGTTTTTTGAAATTTTTTATTCTGAGATTTTCCACAGTGATCCCTTCAGCTTCCAGCTTAGACTGAAATTCCGGAACAGACAGAACTCCTGAACTGGAAATTACCCGGTGAGCTGGAACATCCTTCGGACATCCTCCCATAGCTTTTCCTACATGTCTGGAATGATTAGGGTAGCCAACAGCCTTTGCTATAGCGCCATAAGTGGATATTCTTCCTTTGGGAATAAGTCTTGCCACTTCGTAGACCTGTTGTTTAAAAATCTCGTCCATATTTGTTTTCTATATTTTTGCATCATTTTTGAATTCTATCAAACTCGATGATGTTTCATTAAAAGATAAAGATATGAAAAAATCATTTTTCAGGCTGTTGAATGCAGTTAATAAAAAAGTTCTTCCAAAACTGAGTCATAAAGATCCTAATCATCTGACTAAGATGGAAAAGGGAATTCTGGCGTATCGTTATTTTGTACTGGTGAATTCATTAGATTGACTTATTTTTATGCAGATTCCACAGATTTCCACAAATAATCTTAATTGTTTTTAGTTTTTAAAACATATCTATGTTTCACTTCTAAAATAAAAAAGCGCTCCAATAAATTGAAGCGCTGATATTGTAATCTCTTAGGAGATGTTTATTCTTAAGCGTTTTCTAAGATATAAGAGAACATCAATGGTGCACAGATGGTAGCATCACTTTCAACGATAAATTTCGGTGTAGTGATATCCAGTTTACCCCAAGTGATTTTTTCATTTGGAACAGCTCCTGAATATGAACCGTAAGATGTAGTAGAGTCAGAAATCTGGCAGAAATAAGACCAGAAAGGAATGTCATGCATTTCCATATCCTGATACAACATCGGAACTACACAAATTGGGAAATCACCTGCAATACCTCCACCAATCTGGAAGAATCCAACTCCTTTTCCTCCTGAGTTTTTAGTATACCAGTCAGCAAGGTAAGTCATATATTCGATTCCTGATTTCATTGTAGTAGCTTTAAGCTCTCCTTTGATACAGTAAGAAGCGAAGATATTACCCATTGTAGAATCTTCCCATCCCGGAACTACGATTGGTAAGTTAGCTTCTGCAGCTGCAATCATCCAGGAGTTTTCTCTAGGAATTTCATAGTACTGCTCCAATACTCCTGAAAGGATCATTTTGTACATGAATTCGTGAGGAAAATATCTTTCTCCTTTAGCTTCTGCATCTTTCCAGATTTCTACGATATGTTTTTGTAATCTTCTGAAAGCTTCTTCTTCAGGGATACAAGTATCTGTAACTCTGTTAAGACCTCTTTCCAAAAGATCCCACTCATCCTGAGCTGTTAAATCTCTATAATGAGGAACTCTTTCATAGTGAGAGTGTGCTACAAGATTCATTAAATCTTCTTCAAGGTTAGCACCTGTACAAGAGATAAAATCTACTTTTCCCTGACGGATCATTTCAGCAAGAATCTTCCCTAATTCAGCAGTAGACATTGCTCCAGCCAAAGTAATCATCATTTTTCCGCCATCTTTAAGATGTGCAACATATCCTTTAGAAGCATCCACCAATGCAGCTGCGTTGAAGTGCAGGTAATACTTTTCTATGAATTCAGTTATCGGTTTGCTCATTTTTTAAATTTTTGCAAAGATAAAACTTAAAAACGGAATGTAATCAAAGCACTTGAAGAAAGTGTGATAGAGGAGTCTTTTTTATCATTTGTTAAATCCTAAAGCTGTTTTGTTGGATACATAAATGCGCAAGAGCATTCAAATTCGAGCAGTATTAAATGTTCAGCAAGGATGAAGTTTAATTTTTATTGAAATATTCCCGCAGATCAAATATTTGCTCCTTATAACATATAGTATTCAAAAAAATGCGCAGCCCAAATTGAGCCACGCTTTCATTATCATTGAACTTAATAATATTCACAGAGATTTATCCTTCCCAGCGTTCCACTTTCAGGATCTCAATTTTTCTTTCTCCGTCTTTGAAAGGCCAGTTGATAATATCTCCTACTTTATACCCTACTACTGCAAGCGCAATATCCGACAGGATGGAATGTTTATTTTTTTTAAGCTTTTCTTTGGTAGATGCCACAAAAATATATTCGTGCTCAAAATCTAATGTATGATCTTTTAATGTTACTTTTCTTTCAACCGTTACAATATCGGCAGGAAGATCTCTTCTCAGCACTTGTTTTGCCTTTCTAAGCTCTTCAGCTAATCTTTTCTCTTCTCCGATACTCACTTTTTTTCTTCTGAGTGTATCTTTTATAGCATCATAAATTCCGGTAGTTACAATAATATGATTGGACATTTTTCATTATTTTTTTAAATTAAAATGCAGTTATTCTCTGACGATCCAATGTAGAATACAGACGTATGACAGCCTTCTTCTCTAGAAAACTGCAAAAAAGTGATATATAAAATCCGGATTGATTCCCTGTCTTGGATCCTGACAGGGCTTAGATAATGAAGTCCTTAGAACTTTTCAGAAAAGAATCTTTATGAAGGTAAAGTAAAGACAGCAGCAATCCTGGCCGGCGGTGTTCTGCAGATAAAAAGATTGTTGCTGTCATTATCAATTATTATTAATTCAAACAAAGATACAGCTTAAAAACGGAATGTAGCGGCTGCACTTAAAGAAACCCTATGTAAACCTTCTTTTTGGTCATCATCAAATTTGTAGGTTACTCCGTTAAACTTCATTTTGTTCAGAGTACCACCACTTAAACCAACTTTTGGTCCAATAAGGAAATTTTTACTGATCTGATATCGGTAACCAAAATCAATTTCTGCCCCGAAAGTACTTCCTGTGCCTTTTACATCTCCAGTTTTGGTAGTATAAGAAAGTACTCCCAATGCAATATCTGCAAATACTTTATGTCTGGTAGTCGAATTATCATTTGAAATAAGTCCGGAAACTCCAAAAAATGTAATATTATCCTTTGTAGTCACAGGAACAGATACAGGCATTCCATTTACATAGCCAAGCAAAAACCCGTCACTGGATGCACTATAATGAGAGTATTTTAACCCAAGTCCAAAACCGTTATTTACCTCATAATGGGCAGCTATATCAAAGTTCAGTCCGTTTTTAAGGCCTTTTACATAGTCTTTTTCTTCCTTGCTAAGTCCGGAAATTGTTTTTGCTGTTCTCCATGCATATCCTACGGAAGGTCTGATAGAAAATTTCTGAGCGAAAGACATGGCGGAGATTGAGAACACTCCAGCTACGATTAATTTTTTTATCATGGTTTTAAAGTTTTCAGCAAAAATAAAATTTTCTACAGAAGAAACCAATTAAAACCTGAAACGTCTGTTTTCTTTTTTGTCAGAAAGTTTTTTCTTATTATCCAGTCTTTTTTGTTTCTGCCCTTTTGAAGGCTTGGTCGCTGTTCTTTTTTTCGGAACAATGAGTGCTTTGTTTACCATTTCAAGTATTTTTTCAATGGCTTTATTTTTGTTCATCAGTTGTGTTCTGCTTTCAGATACTGAGAGGAATAAAAAACCGTCTGCATTGATCCTGTTTTTCAGTTTAAGCTGAATCAATACTTTTTCGTCTTCATTAAAAAATTCTGATGCATCTACTTTCCAAAGTACGGTAACGGCAGTCTCGACTTTATTGACGTTTTGTCCTCCTGCACCGCTGCTGCGTGAAGTTTTGAAACTGAGCTCTTTTGAAAAGTCTTTCATTTTTTTAAGATTTTGAGATACCGGAATCAACTAGAGATCTCTATTTAAATTTTTATACAAATCCAATCTGTTTACCTTCCCGTTGGGAGTTCTCGGAATTTCCCTGATGAAAATAATATCTTTCGGCCTGTGGAAATTTTTCTCAAATGGTACTTCTGAAACTTTCCTTTTCACCTCATCAGATTCATCTCCTTCTATAATCAATATCAATTTCTGACCCAAACTTTCATCCGGAAGCCCTACAAATATGGCTTCGTTCGGGAGTTCTTTTTTTACCAAAGCTTCAAGGGCTTCAGGAAAAATCTTTGCACCACCGGAATTAATCACATTGTCAATTCTTCCGAGAAATTTAAACTGTTTTTCATTCTTAATGTTAACTAAGTCATTAGTTTGCAATTCTTCAGCATTTATATTCGGAGCAAAGATCTTCAGACAACCTCTCTCATCCAAAGAAATAGATACATTTTCAAAAACGGTAAAATAATCTTCCTGCTCAGGCATCAATTGTTTCAAACCAATATGAGAAAGGGTTTCAGACATTCCATAGGTTTCAAAAATCCGGTTGGAAGGACTAAGGTTCATCTGCAGAATTTTACTTTTCAGGCTTTCTGAAACGGCGGCACCACCAATAATCAGGTTTTTAATCAGGTGAAGTTTTTCCAGTGAGTTTTCTACCTGAAGAGGCGTCATGGCACAAAAGTCTATTTCTTCTTCCAGATTTTCAACAGGGTTTAGAGAAGGATTGGTAATTATTAATTTTAATTTTCTTTCTATAGAACGGACAACCATCATTTTACCGGAAATGTATTCTACAGGCAGGCAAAGCAATGCCGTATCTCCTTCTTTTAATCCTAAAAAATTACAGGTCATCACTGCTGAATTGACCATTTTCTTTTTTTCAATTTCAAAAATTTTCGGCACTCCTGTAGAACCAGATGTCTGGACATTTACTCCTGTTTTTTCTGAAAACCATCCTTCCAGAAAAATTTTCACTTTCTTTTCAAATTCAGTATCGAATGATAATTGATTAATATTGAGATTATTGAAGTCTATCAGCATGTTTTCCGTGAATAAATTCTACAGTAAATTTAAAAAAAAATTCAAAAAGTTCTTGTATGTAAAGAAAAAAGCTGTAAATTTGCACCACTAAAACAAACACAGACTCATGGTGTAGCGGTAACACTACTGATTTTGGTTCAGTCATCTGGGGTTCGAATCCCTGTGAGTCTACAAACCACTCTTTTTTAAGGGTGGTTTTTGTTTTTTTAAATCAATCGCAAAAGCTGGAGGTTAAACAAAAAGTTTAACTGATCTGAAAAGAAAAATGTTCCGTCTTTCACCTCTTCTGAACTAGATCGCATCGGAAAGCGTTTTCTAGTTTAATAATCTATCTTTTAAATTAAGATTATAAAGTTGAAATTTCATTTTCAGTAGGCAAAAAAGCTATAAAATAAAAAAAATAAGAGTGGAATTTCTTCCACTCTTATATAATTTGATGAAAAAAGTCTATGTGTAATACATGGTAGGACAACTTACCTTTTCTTCTAGGAATTTGAATATTTTTTACTAATAATCAATAATATAATACCACTAATAATTGCAATAAAAATATATTTATAATTAAAAAAACTATGAAATATCGTACTTCCTATTTCTAATTTTTGTATTTCTACATCTTTATAATTTTTAAATTCATCGTTATCAACCCAAATTTTTATTTTAGTTCCTTTTAAAATATTATCCTTGATATTATTCAAATAAGAACTGTCATTATCATTTCCTACATTTTCATATATATAAAATCTTTTACTGATTGATTTCAGTTCAATATACAGGTATAAAACATTTAAATTTGTTTCACCATATTTGAATTCACCTTTTTGTTTCTCTTTCTCAATATAAACATTTTGACTGCTATCAGTTATTATACTAATATTTTTAAACTTATAAATATTATAAAATATTAAACTAATTGATCCTACAATTAAAAATGTTCCCAATGTAGAAATTTTATTTTTAAAAAGAAATTGCATCATTAGACTATCTCGCAAATTTAAGTTGATTACTAAAATTATTCACCTTTTGTTGCATAACTGGTTTAACATATTGATTAAACTGATCGTATAGTAATTCCGCTGTCCCAAATATTCCACCTACAACTGCACCTGCTGCAGAACCGTATCCAGGAAATATAGAACCTACTTCTGCTCCAACTACTATCGAGGTCCCTACGCCTACAGATCTATATGATAAACGCTGACCACTTATATCTCCATTTGAATATTCCATTACATTTGATGTTGTTTCTAATACCGGGAATGCTTTACCTGCGGACTTACCAGTCAATTTTAATAGTTTTCCACCTCCTGGCATATCACCTACAACATCAATTACAGTTGCTACTTGTGCAGCTTTTTTCACTAACGGCTGTATATTCTTTGTTGTAGCTGCCTTTTTTTTCACATTATTCTTAGATTTGGGATCATCTCCAGGACCATATGAAGCATGTGCTAAATGATTTAATCCTGCAACAACTCCCCCAATCACTGCACCTTGCCAGAAGTTTCCTCCAGCAAATTCAGCTCCAATACCTCCTGAAAGAGATCCTAAAACTAAAGTTCCTATTACTCTAGGGGTACCCGTTTTTACAATCTCTCCAAAAGCGGCAGCTCCTAAGCTACCAAAGAAGCCTCCTGCTGCCCCACTTAAGAAAGTATCTCCTTGTACTACACTCAATATTCCTTGAGATATAGCATGAGTACCCGCCTGTACTACTGCCAAGCCAAATCCTCCTACAGCTTCTTTAATACTATTACCAAGAGCAGTTAAAGTTGTCGCTGCTTGTCCAGCCACAGTAAACAAACTTCCTATCCCAAAAGTAACAGCTCCTGAAACAGCACCTGTAAAGGTTGCTTTAAAGGCTCCCAATAAATTCCACTGGTCAAAATTACCCGTTACTGCCAGACTTAATGTATAAGCAGCTAATCCTACAGCAGCACCAATAATTACAGCTTTTACAAGAGCAGCTACAGTAATAGCAGCTAATGTAAAAGGTTCCTCTCCAGTTGGATCATTAAACATGAGAGGGTTATTCATCACATACCCATATTTATTATAATTCTGAGTATTTGTAGGATCCGGAATATTTTCATCTGCATTTAAAAATCTTCTTAGTAGTGGATCATATAATCTTCCATTCATATGAATAATTCCTACTTCTGCAAAATGTTCATGGCTGGTATATCCTCTTTCTAATAGTAATGCGGTGCTGTTAATACTATTTTTATCTGTAATAATTTGCCCGCTGCCAATCTGAAGATGTGTAAAGTTACCCCACGCATCAAAATGCCTTTGCTCCAGTTTATTTCCTGCTTCATCGCTAATAGCTAAGATACTGCTTAAATAATCCTTGTGCAAGAACTTATATGAACCTCCAGATTCTTCATAGTTCTTTATATAAACAATATTACTTTCATATGGAGATCCGCCTATATAAAGAACATGTTTCTCCTTACCAGATGTATTATCTTTTATAATTTCAAAACTTCCGTCTTCACTATAAAACTTTGTGAATTTCCCTTCTTTATCAGCATCAAAATTTCCACCATAGGTAACTTTCTGCCTCATGCTTGTCAATCCATACTGGAAAGCCACATCTCCTTTTTCACCATCAATAAAGACAGGATCGTTATTCTCATTATAAGTAATGCTTTGAATAAGATCGTTATTATAGTTTTGAGTTCCTGCAGCATTCAGGGTCATACCTGTAGGCTGATAGATCTTAGATGAGTTTTCATATTTTATGGTTCCCACCTGATCATTTTGTATTATTCTTCCCTTAGCATCATAAACGTTTCTATTAGGAGGAGTAATACCTGTAACAGGATCTGTCCAGCTTACAAGCCTATTATTATCGTCATAATTAAATGATTCTAAAATATTAAAGTCTCCTGAAGTTCTTCTGCTTTTCAGCTCATTCTTCACTCCATCAAAACTGTAGCCCAGATCCAAAATCCCGGATTTAACTTGTGATGAATGATTAACACTCATTAGAAATCCGTTACCATCATAGGCATTAGTAATATTAGCAGCTCCAAGTTTGGAACTAAGAACCTGTCCTCTTGCATTAATATCTTTTATTTCCCATAATACTTTACCGGAATTCTTATCTTTTATCTGGGATAACGTTCCATTCCAGTCATTATAAACATTTTCGATGTTTACTTTTGTAAATACACCTAATGAGTAAAGACTTTTTTCATAAGTAATAACTCTTCCTTTATCATCATAGGTAATTCCTTTCTGAATAAAATATTTACCATTACTGCTTTCTGAAGACGACAGTACTCTTCCCTGCTGGTCAAAAGAAATATTTGAGCTATAAGGTTTTCCTTTTGAAGTTCCGTTTTTGGCGATTACTCTTCCCTTATTATCATAAGTATAGGTAATTGTTTTATCAGTGGCCTGACCATTATCTACAGTTGAAATTTCTTTCTGGCTAATCAGTTGGCCTAAATTATTGTAAACAAACTCTTTTGTTCCTTTAGGGCTGATTGTTTTCTTTGGCTGGCCAAATCCGTTATATTCATATTTATATAATCCATTGGACGGATCGTTAAACTCTGATTTTCGTCCCCAACTATCATATTTAGTAGTAACAATATTCTCTGCATATTGCGCTTTCACCTGTTCACCTGAAGCATTATATGAAAAAGATATGTTTCCGCCCTTATCTGAGGTGGAAATAACATTTCCTAATGCATCAGTTGTTTTGGTGGTAGTTCTTCCATAGCCGTTTACTTCCACTACAGAGGTAATATTACCTGAAACAGAAGATTCCATTTTTTTCCCTGTAAAAGAGGTAATAAGCCCTTGGGTACTAATTTTCGCCAATCCTGTAGTGGTTACTTTAGCAGGGAAAACCGTATCATCATAAGTATTAACATTCCACTGGAGATCACCTGGTATTTCTTCAGAAGCCTGCTCAAAATAAGGTTCACTCTCGCGGATTTTTCGCCCTAATATATCATATACAGAATATACTGTAACATATTTACCTTGTCCAAGGCTTTTGGTTGCTTTCTTATATTCCTGACCTATTTTATTAGTATATTTTTTTGAAATATTTCCATCAGCATCGTATTGAATCAAAGTTATATTAGAATCAATATCTCTTAAATACTGGTACGTTGTAGTACCTCCTAAATTTGTTTTTGATTTTAAGAGTTTACCCCAACCGTCATAAATATTTTCAAGGGTGTTCCCTAAAGGATCGGTCTGGAGTTTTATTTGTCCCCAATCATTATAGTCAATATTGGTTTCAAGTCCCAGATTATCTGTTTTCTTTACTACAAATCTTCCTTTCAGATCATATTTAGCTATTTGTGTTTGTGTTAATGCATCTACACTATTACTGGTGACTGTTTTTGTTACATTCCCAAATCCATCATAATCATAAGTTTCTAATAAATAACCTGAATTGTCTCTATTCCATGTTTTCACAGTTTTAGTTAAGTTACCATCATAGGAATATTCAACTTTTGCAGACTTCACATCACCATACGCCTGTACTGTATTGGTTTGCGATTTTAATCGGCCAATAAAATAATCAGAACCAGAAGCTGTAGGATTATGATTATAATCAAAGGAGGATGTTGTTATTGCATAATCATTATTAACATTAGATATTGTTTGCGCGAGAAGATAATACGCTCCGTAAACAATACTATCTGCTGTAAGTGTATTGGTTAAAAAATCTTTTGTGATTGTAGATTTTGGCAGCAGAGCCGTTACAATTTTTGATTTATCTACTCCTGCAGTATTGGTAATTACCTGTCCATTTAAAAGTTGATCTTTCTGATAATTTATAGATTTATAATTTAAAAGTTCGTTATTATTTTCAGAAATAGTTGCCGGAAATATCTTATTCTCATCATTGGTTTTGATAGACCATTCTTTAAGAGTTACTCCTTCATTTAAGGGATCTATTTCAGCTCCTGACCATATTTTTGTATTTTCAAAACCATCTGCATACCATGTAGAACGGGCAGCTTGCCTGTACCCCATAACTCCTTTACCATGAAGGTTAACAATCAGATCTCTGTATTTGAAATCCTGTTTTCTTCCTTCTTCTTTAAGCTGAGTAACAATAAAGCTTTGAGGCATATGCTCTACCTGAACATATGGATAAGTCTGAATCGTAGTTGGTTTATAAAACTTAGCTGTAGTCGCATCATTGGCATCTATTTCATTATATACAATTTCGGTTTTTATTCCTCCTTGATTAATTGCATAGATTCTCTCTCTGTTTTTTATATCATAGTAGGTATAACGAAATAAATGATTTTCAACTTTTACAAAAAAGATATTCTCTTCTTTATTGATACGAAGTGAAACATTCATTGGAATCCAATGAGCACCAATCTGAGAAATCATGCTCCATGGATCTTCATCATATTTTGTCTCAAATTTGATATTTCCATTAATATCCACTCCCGCTGATTCAAGAACCTTGAATCCTCTTCTTGAGTCCAAATCCTTGCAACATTTATGAGCTTGAAAAAGTTGTGATTCGAAACGAATCAAATCACTTTTACCATCACCATTCAAGTCTTTAGCAAAATGTGAGATAGCTACTGTTCTATTGTAAGTTTTATCAACAAGTACAGGCTCTTTAGTATAATATGAAAAATTATCAAAATTCTGAACTGTAAAGGAAAGATTATCATTTCCCGAAACAGGTGTTTTACCAGAATTCATATATAATTTCCAATTGGACGTCTCCGTCCCTTGAGGAACCATGAAGTCCATTTTTCCATCTCCATTAAAGTCTCCAAAAACCATTCCTGTCTTTTCTCCGTAGTAAAGTACAGAATTTGATTTCATTACGTATTTCCCAGCATCATTAATTACGAAAGAGTTGCTGCTAACCCAATCTTTCAAAACCTCAACAAGATTCTCTTTTCCATCTCCATCAAAGTCCATTGCTATTCCTTCTTTCAAAAGATCTCTTACACCAGATCCTACCCAATACGCATCGTTTTGTGATGTGTTTGGATTCACAATATAATAATCAAAACTGCTATATGATTCTACAGGTCTGTGGATGGGTACAGTAGGATCACCCACTATTACTTCAGGATCATCAATCGGACCATTGTATGGATAAATTGTAGTAATATTTTCTACTGAAAACAACACCTCTGAAAGCCCGTCTCCATTTGCGTCTATGTCTCTGAACTCCCTTACATAAGATCTGATCGTTATACGGTCAGATTGAGGATTATCGCTAGGAGAATCATATTTTTTATCATACAATGATGATGGTACTGTTTTGGACTGATTAAGAACATATTGTTCATTTTCCAATACATACTTATCAAACTTTATCTGATTAGATTCTGCTTTATGAGTATACAAGGATTTTACAGGTCTCATTTTGTCATTAACCAATGTTGCATTGATTGCCAAAGCACCTGTTAAATTAATATCAGAAACCCTTACCTTTTTTGCCCCAAAGAAGTTGTTATAGGTAATATAGGTACCCGCTACCGTAGGCTGTATATAATCTCCTTCCCTCTCACAATGCCCATAATCATCATATTGCACACATTCATAATAACCGTCTGCCGAAGTTTGATAAGTTAAAAGGTCCAAATATCCATCTCCATCAAAGTCTGCAATATTTTTACTATCTAAGTTTAAGTTATTGGAGATTTCAGAACTTTTAATTGTTGAACTATCTGCTTTTCTATCAAATTTTATAGGATTTGCAGATTCTCCATTTGCATTAATTTCAGTAATAGTATCAACAAACTGATAACTTGTATTATTATTGGTATATTCTATCTTATAACTTTTAAAAGCACTTGAGTTGGCTTTAACAACAATTTCATTAAGAAGTTTATCCTGATTATAGTAATACCCCTGATGATAAGAGAGTTCTTTTACAGTTCTCTCAACATTATAGTTAAACTGAATTTCATTAAAATGAGGTTTACTCAATTTTTCATTTCCTCCCCATTTAATTAATTTAATTTTACTTACTTCTCCTGCAATAGTTGTCTGCGATGTTATATTGGCATTTTTTTCATACTCATAAGTAATATAATTCCCCTGAACATCCATCCATTTTACAATATTGTATTCCATAGAGGTTCTGCCTGCACTTGCATGCCCAGGATCGTCATGTACTGTATCTCCATACCATGCCTGAGAGCCATCTTCAAATGTGACATGAAAAAGCATTGGCCCCTGAATTCCATTTCTGGAGCCTAAAGACTTGATTTTAAGATTTGAATATTTTTCGGTTACATATTCTGCTCCGTTTTTACCATATTCACCAGATTTTAAAATCAATCTTTGCCCATTAAAGCTATAATAATCGGAATAATCCATCATTATTTCTTTTGCTTCCTTATCCTTATCTATGTTTCGTCCCATTCTGGAAATGGAAGTAATACCCGTTAAATTCCATCCGTATCCGGCAATCCCATTACCAGCACCACTTGTGTAAACCAGGTTGATCTGAGGAGCAACTGTTCTTATTCCTGGAGGTAAGGCAATAGGTAAGGTAAACTGTAACTGTCCACCTCCATTGACCTCCATTTTTCCTTTTGTATCATGAAAACTCTGTTTATCTGGAGCTGTTGCTCCACTTGGATTACTTTCTCCCGCATTTGAATTAGCAGGACCACCTCCAGAGTTTTCCGTAGCAGGACCAATTTTTGCCACAAAGGAATTTGAAACTCCTGCTTTAGCATGGAATCCCTGAGCCATTACCACTGTTTGTGGATCCTGAACCGTCCGGGATACCGTTTCTGTCTGATACAGTATGGTTTGTGAAAAAACCAATACTGAACACAAAGACAGTATTAATGATGAAAAAAATTTCATTTTAGTGTTTATAATAATGTTTTAATAAATTAGATATAATATCCTGAGCACAGAATAATAATTCCGTACTCTTATCTTTGAGAATTTTCTGTAAGTCTATCTTTTTGTAACATTTCTACCGAAGACTCTTCCGTCTTTTAAAGTGAAACGGAGAATATAAACGCCCCAATCATATCCGGTCATATTGATTCTAACTTGACGATTTAGTTCTGGAATATTCTGTTGCTGAAATTTCCAATGAACAGTACTGTGCTGGTAGAGAGAAACGGATTCTATAAGCCCATCTACTTCTTCAGTCCAGTCAATGGTTAAAAAATCATTTACCGGAACCGGATAAAGTCTTATCTGTTTCCAGAATGTTTTTTCATCCATAGCAGGTATTTGTTGAACTGCAGCGGCTGTTCTTGCTTGCTCCTGTAGGTTAGTTTCATTCAAAGCTGTTTCTTCAACCTTTTTTCCTGCTATATCAGTTCCTCTGTATCTCTGGTTTCCTGCCTCATCATATTTAAAGTAAACTTCAGTTTGTGAAAAACCTAAAAAACCAATTAACAGAGAAAATATAGAAAGTAATTTTCTTTTCATTATTTTATTTTTTCATGTTTAAAAGCATTTGAACCTGTTTTTTCAGTTCTTGAATTTCTTCTGATTGAGATTTCAAAATTTTATTTTCTTGCTGAAGTGCTTTTAGTTGTTTGTTTTGTTCGATCGAGTAAAGGGTAAGTTCTTCTATTTTCTGTAAAAGTTTTATTTGAAATTCACCAACATTTACCCCTTCTTTTTCCATTACTTTAGCAGAAGCTATTTCAGGAAGGTGTTTTTTCTCTTTGATATGTTTTTCAATATCTTCTAATTTTGGGAGATCATAATTTTCGGCAAAGACAAAATCAGCAGTAGGACTTAAAGTCACTTTTATTTCTTTAGCTTCAAATTTACCCTGTAATAAAGCATTTCCTGAAGCCGAAACCTTCAGGATTTCAGGCATCGTTACAGGCGAGTCTATTGCTACTTTCTGAGAAGACGAGGCAAGCAGTCTGAAACCTCCATCATCAAGCGTAATTGCTGTTTTTACAAAGCTGGTATCTCCACTGCTAGAAAGCCACCCTGCATTTGTACCACTGGCTTTGACCCCATAACTCATATAAGAAGAACCAGTACTTCGAAGCGATCCCCAGTTACATATTGAGCCATTAGCATATGGTATAGAAAATGCATTTACTCCCGTTACAGAGTCACCTGCTCCTGCCATAATAGTTCCCGCAACATGTAGTTTACTTAAAGGGCCAACTGTTCCTATTCCAACATTTCCGTTTTCATTAATAAGAAATTTGGCATCATTATGATCTCCTTTGGAAACCACCCAATAGGTTCCATACAAATCTCCAAAAAACCAGCCATTTCCTCCATTTTGGTACTGGGTTTGAATTCCTCGGATAAATCCTCCGTCATTAACACTCCTTTTTAAATACAAAAGAGGAGAATAGTTTTGTATAGTAACTTCAGAAAATGTCTGTGCCTGCTGTGAAAAGACAAATGATGAAGCCAATAAGGCCATCGATAATAATTTTGTTTTCATATTTTTTAAGTTAATTTTTTTAAATTGAGCCGATAGACTATATCTTTTTTAGATTTTTATTATTGATTTAGATTGATGATAAAAGAGTCTTTTAAATTCACGATAGTAACCTCCGAAATTCTAAAACATATTTTTATGTTTCATAAATTTCATGAAATTGTTTTCTTTAAAATATTTTTGTTGGCAATATCCTCTTTAAACAGTACGTTCTATGGCAACGAAAAAGGTACTTTGGGAATTAATTTTTCTCTTCACGATTTGAGTTTTCAGATGCAAATTTAACATTTACTAACATACATTAAAACTATATTAATAATCATTAACATGAATTTTATCACTTGTATACAAAGATATTGGTACAAAACGACAGGACTTGTCGTAATAAAATTCAGGCGGATATAATTATAATTATTTAATCACTCTTTTAAAATAGTAAACAAAAAAGACCTTTTTCAAGGTCTTCTATATTTAAAATACTGCTATTCTTTATTTTTTTAGCTCATCAATTTCTTCCTGTATAGATTTGATCCTGTCTCTCAATTCCTGACTTATTTTTCCCGGAATCTTTTTGACTTTTCTTAAATCTAAGGCCAGCATAATAGAAGCAATTCCCATGAAGATAAAAGCAACACCGGTAAGGGTAACCAGTGAGAATCCTGTAAATACCGGATTAAATATCAGCAGTAGAGAAAAGATAATTCCTCCGACACTGGCAAGGGCAACATTTCCCCAGCTCATTATTCTCATACTTTTCAGGTCAAAGGCAAAACCTAATAGCTGAAAAGAACGGAACAGCAAGGTAAATCCGATTACAAACGGAAGTACCGCCATGGAAATCTGAGGATTTGCGATAAGATAAATTCCTATTGCAGTGGTTAATAATCCACTCACAAGAAACCAGCCCCAGCCCTGCAGGGATTTACTGTTTTGTAAAGAAAAGAATATCTCTGTAATTCCTGAAAATAAAAAGGAAACACTGAAAAAAATGGAAAGTGTAACATACGTTGCCAGTGGTACGCTGAATACGTAAAAACCACAGATAAGGAAAAGAATTCCAAAGATTAATGGAATATACCAATGTTTTACGGTATTGGTAAGGGTTTGAAATAAATTGGCCATAGGTGTCTTTTTTGATAATGCCTACTTTTTTATAACGGTTTTCGGCTTCTCCGCAGGTATTGCAAACAGATTGTAATTCTCACCTTAATTTGAAATATAACCTCTTACTAATATACGAAAAATAAGCGGAAATCTAAAGCATCTATCCTATGAAGAAACAAAAAAAGGTGAAAACCATTTGATTTTCACCTTTCCAAAACATGTTGAAATATGTTTTTAATATTGTTACTTCGGTTTGTACAATTTGTACATCACGAACAAAAATCCAATCCATATAGGAATCAGAATCACCTGAATCTCCATTCCTGTAATGCTCATCAATCCTAAGATCAGGATTAAGAATGCAATACAGATATAGTTGGATATCGGATAAAATATAGACGGGAATTTTGATTGAATTCCTTCTGCATTAATTGATTTTTTAAACTTTAAATGGGTGTAGCATATCATCAGCCAGTTGATGATCAGTGTGGATACTACTAAAGCCATCAGATATTCAAAAGCTTTTTCCGGAACTAATTTATTGATGATAATACAGATCCCTGCAAAGCATGAAGATATAATGATTGCATTGGTAGGCACTGAGTTTTTATTCAGTTTTTTGAGAAATTTTGGAGCATTTCCCTGCTGAGCCAATCCGAAAAGCATTCTACTGTTACTGTAAACACTACTGTTGTACACTGATAAAGCAGCTGTTAAAACAATCAGGTTAAGCACATTTGCGATCAATGTATTGAACTGAATGACTTTACCAAAAAGGCTGAATTCAAGACCATTCAGATTTTGAAATACCATTACAAACGGGCTTGATCCTTCCGTAATATCTCTCCAGGGACTTAATGAAAATAGAATAACCAAAGCTCCTACATAGAAAATAAGGATTCTGTAGATTACCTGGTTGGTTGCCTGTGGAATCGTTTTCTCTGGATTTTTTGCTTCTGCAGCTGTTATTCCGATAAGCTCAAGGCCTCCGAATGAGAACATGATCATTGCCATGGCTGCAAATAGTCCTGAATATCCGTTTTCTGTTTTGTTAAATAATCCTTTTGGAAAAAAACCTCCGTCATTCCAAAGATTAGTAATTGTCGCTTTTTCTCCTCCTGTACCACTTATCAAAAGATAGACTCCGAAAATAATCATGGCAATAATAGCAACTACCTTGATGATGGAAAACCAGAATTCTGTTTCTCCGTAAACCTTTACAGAAGCCAGGTTAAGTGCATTAATGACTATAAAGAAGAATAAACTGGAAACCCAGAGTGGTATTTCCGGCCACCAAAAATGAATATAATGTCCGATAGCGGTAAGTTCCGCCATACTTACCAGAATATAGAGAATCCAGTAATTCCAGCCAGAAGCAAATCCTGGAAAATTCCCCCAATATTTGTAGGCGAAGTAGCTAAAACTTCCCGAAACAGGTTCCTGAACCACCATTTCACCCAGCTGACGCATAATAAAAAAGGCAATAATTCCTGCCAAAGCATAGCCTAAGATTACAGAGGGTCCTGCCAGTACCGCAGCGGGTCCAATTCCCAGAAACAACCCTGTTCCTATGGCACCACCAAGCGCAATTAATTGTATATGTCGATTTGTTAATCCTCTAACTAAAGTCTCGTTTTGTCCTGTTTTATTTTCGTTGCTCATTGAATGAATTATTCGGTCGCTAAATATATAAAAACTTTTCAGAGAAATTCACATTCCATGGGGTAAATTGAGAATCTGCTATTAAGCAGACAAGAAAAAACCTTAACAATTTGCTAAGGCTTTTTTTGCACATAAATAATAAAATCATTGTTCTACTTCTGGAAGAGCTTTTAAATCAGTATCAATTGTTTAGTTTGTTGGTACTGCATAAATGATATTTTCTGAATTGTTATCTTAGTTTGAAAAGTACTTTTCTATTAGCTTCTTCTGTTTAACAGAAGTTAATGAGATGCTAACTTACCGCTCAAAACAACTACTTAACGAACATATGCTGTAGGTATTTTTCCACAGCATTGTAATGATGTTATGACTTTAAAGAGACGGTATTAATGAATTTCACTGTAGATCTCCAGCAGTTCAACCAAATTGGTAATTTTTAATTTCTGATAAACCCTTCTTTTATAAGTTCCTACGGTAGACTCCTCAATGTCAAGAGCATTTGCAATCTCAAGGTTTCCATTTCCTTTTGCCAGAAGATTAAAAACCTGCAGCTCTCTCTCGGATAGATTTTCAATTGCTTTTCGCTTTTTATTTCCTTTGAGCAATTCATTCATGATCTCCGGTGTGTAATAATGGCCGTCTTTGAAAAGAGCTTCCACCACTTTGACAAAATTTTTGGGATCACTCTGCTTATTCAGAAACCCATTGGCTCCTTCTTCAATGTATTGCAGTGCAATATTTTCTTTGTAAGAAGTGAATATGAGGATAAGAGTATCCTCAGAGATTCCTTTGATCTCTTTGACCATTGATTTGAAAAGACTTCCCGGAAGTTCAATATCAAGAATGACCAGATCATATTTTTCGGATTCAATTTTCTGTTTTGCTTCGCTATAAGTTTCTGCAAAATCAACTTCAAGGTGAGTAAAGTTTTTCTCCAGAATCATAGCTGTTCCGATTCTTACCACATGATGGTCATCTGCAATGAGTATTTTTTTTGTCATATTTTAATAAGGATTTTAATGAGGGTTCCATGCGGAGTATTTTGATGAAAAGTCATTTCGGAATTCATCTTTATGAGCAGCTGAACAACCATATGAAGACCTAAACCATAATTTTTAAAAATCATATGCTCATTCTCTTTTTTCTTAAATAACCCGGAATAATACATCATCTGTTCATCGGACATTCCGGTACCGGTATCAGCAATATGGATTTCTACATGTGATCCTGTAAAAGCTGATGTGATGGTAATTTCTCCATTTGAAGTATTCTTTACTGCATTATCTATGATGTTGTGGAAAACTGCGAGGAGAACATTCTTATTAAGTTTAATCTTAAGTTGATGGTCACAAAAATTGTAGATAAATGTATTTTTCTGAGCTGCAATTTCTTCGAATAATAATCTTTTGGTTTCAATAAGATCATAAATGGAATACTCTTCTTCCGCACTATTTTGTTGTTTGTATAATTCTGTATATTCTTTAAGACTCAATGTAAATTTATACAGCTGTTCTGAAGTTTTATAAATGCTGTCAAAATATTTTTTCTGAGTTTTGGGATCTTCAGACTGATTGAGTTCCTGTGAAAGAAGGGCAATAAATTTTACAGGGGTGGTAATGTCATGGCTGATGCTTTCGACCAGCTTTTTTTGATAATCGGATTCATTTTTCAGTTTATTATTAGTTTCAAGCAGTTCTTTATCTTTATGATCAAGGGTATTTTTCAGGACTTTATTTTTTAGTCTTAAAAAATTTGTCCTCATCTGAACAATCACCAGAATAATAAAAATGATACTCCCTGTAATCAGGATTTTAAAGAATAAAGTTTGATAGAAATAGGCTTCCACTTCTACAGGGAATGTTTTATAAACGAATTTCCCGGTTTCGGAAGATAAAAATCTAACGAGAAGATTATAAGTACCAGGTTCAATAGTAGCTATTCGGAATGTTTTATCATTTTTGATATTTACCCATGAACTGTCTTCAGTATCAAGTTTAGCCTGTAAATAGACATTTTCCAGATCTGAATAGTAAGGAATGTCTATATAAACTTCTGCGTTTTTATAACCGCATTCAAGAAACAGACTATTTTTCAGCTGAATCATCTTCCCTTTTACTCTTGCCCTTTCCAGATAAAAATCCTCACTTCCGGGATAATAGGTTTTGATATTTTCAGGATTAAAAAACACAAAACCTTCCATGGAAGGAAATACAAGCTGCCCATCTTTCAGCTCATGAGCAGAGGGATTCGCACTTCCGTTGAACTCATTATTCGACAGTCCCTGCTTTTTGGTGTAACGGTAATAACTAATGTCTCCTTTCGGAGTTTTCATGTGTTGCAAAAGAATATTTTTATTGACTTTAAATAACCCATTATTGGAAGAAATCCATAAATTGGAATTCCTATCCTCCATCAAAAAGTGAGCATTCGCCAGAAAATCATTTTTATCGGATGGAACTCTGACCGCTTTTTGATCTTTTATCAAGTAAAGTCCTCTGTTGTATGTTGTAAACCAGATATTCCCATCTTTGGTCCGGATGATTTGTTTTACAGGAAGGCCTTTCCCAATCAGTTTCTCTGTTTTATTTCCGATAAGAGAATAAACATAGATTCCGCCGCTGCTTCCCAGGTAAAGCAGATCTTTGTTATATCTTAAAACAGAATCAATATTATCTTTACAAGGAATAATTCGTTCGATTTCTTTAAAACGATCCTGCTTAAACATATAGAGATAAGATTCTTTTCCACTGACCAGTGATGCCATATACAGCCCTCCACTTTTATACAGGCCATCAATTTCCTTATTTTGAAAAGAAATGGAATCGTACTTTGTAAATCCTGTATTCTTATACCTTATATGAATGGTATTATTCTCCCGATAAATCAGATTTCCGGTGTTATCCTGCAAAATGTAGCGCTTATCATAAGATTGAGAAGCCGGAAATATTCTTTCTGAAGTATTGGAATAGTATCTGATCCCTTCCTGAGTCAGAACGGAATTACCACCATAAGAAATCCCTGCATAACAGACCTCATCCTGATACGGTAATTTTTTCCTGGAAACAGAGAAATCGGACAGACTTAAGATTTTAAGACCATTAATAGAACTCCCGAGGTATAATTTGTTCATTGCTTCATCATAAAACATCGCTCCGGAAATTTCTTTATCAATATCCTTATAATCCAACAGGTAAGTAAGCTTTAACTTTTTATCTAAAAACTCACTTCTGTATATTTTGCCATGACTGATTATGAATACCTGTCCGGTGATCTGCTGCCAATAGATTTTAGTATCAGCATCAGTATACATTGACGGAGTACTGATATAGGAATATTTTCCTTGATACAACTGAAGTATTTTTTTATTCTCAGCATCAGCAACAAAAACGTAATCTCCATGAATGAATAACCTTCTTAGTTTACTACGGGGAAAATTCAGATTAATTTTCTTACTTTTCTTACTTTTCTTATCAACATAAGTAATTCCGTTATCTTCAAAATAGTAAGAGCCACTTTTCATCCTGATAAAATAAGAATCGACGTAAGAAATAAATCTTACAGTAAAATTATTTTTAACAAGTTGTTTATAGACTTTCTGATTGGCTGTTCCCCCAGGCTTAGTAATCTGAACGGATGATACTGCCATCGGTTTTCTTTGAGAAACCAGAAGAAGATCTTTTTCGGAAGCATTAAAAACGGCAATACTATCCTTTTTTATATTTCCGAAAAAATCACCGAAGCTTAAATTTTTAAGTTTGAAATTATTATACTGAACAAAGTTGCTTCCATCATACCGTACAATTCTACCTTCCATAGAAAGCCAGATGAATCCATATTTATCTTTTACAATATCCTTGATACTGTTTTGAGGAAGGCCATTATCCGTGTTATACCATTGGGTAGTATAGTTTTGCCCGTTGACACTTAGAAAAAACAGAAATGAAATAAAGTAGAGAAGCTTCATTCAGTAGGGCAGCGTTATATTTAAGGCAAATATATTATAGAAAATTAAATTTATTGTAAACATTTATCCACAATTATGTGAATTTTTTTCTACATAATTAGATATGAATAATGTATTCATTATAATAAATTTGAAAAACCAAACATTTGTTCCCTCATCAATGTCATGGTCATCAGGCATACTGAAAACACAGTCTTTTTTGTTCACAAAAAAATGATCTCCTTCTGTCCGGGGAGATCATTATTCTATGATAGTTAATATGTAAGTAAAAGTGAAATTCTTATAGGCTATAAAAATTCTTTCGGAACAGAAATATTATTCTTTTTCATGTATTCCAAAAGGTTTTGGTATTTATCTTCATATTCATCATTTCCACACTTATGCGAAATACTACAGATGTCTGATGGTTTGATGTCTAAAATATCGGATATTTTAGTCAGTATCTCCAGGTTGATCTTCACCTTGGAATTCTCAATATCGGAATATGCCTTTTGGGAAATGCCCATTTCAAAGGCCATGTACTCCTGCGTAAGATCTCTGCTCCTACGTATTTTCCTGATATTTTGTCCACATACTTTCATCGTTTTTGTTTTAGTAGTTTTCGGTATATTTTAGAAGATTAGCTATTAGCCTCTAACAAAGTTAATAAATACCTTTGGCAAAACATTACACACGTTACATGATATTTATTTTCAGCATAAAAAAGACTTAAAAATACGCCTTTTTTCAGAGAAAATATCACTTCGGTAAACACTATTGGAATTTATGGAGACGCAAAAATTTAATTATGACAATAATATTGTCAGAGCATTCCTCTATGCGACTATCGCATTCGGACTTGTAGGATTTCTGCTGGGGCTTACAGCTGCATTGATGCTTTTTTATCCTGAATTACCTGAATTTTTATTCGGTACGGATGATACAACTATTAAAAGCTTAGCTTCGGGTAATATTCAGGGGCTGATCAATACTCAGGGAGCCATGGGCTTCGGAAGAATCAGAATGCTTCATACCAGCGCTGTAATTTTTGCTTTCGTATGTAACTCTTTTTTCTGCGGTGCTTACTACAGTATGCAGAGACTTCTTAAAACCAGAATGTACAGTGATACCCTTTCATGGATTCACTTCTGGTCATGGCAGTTGATGATTGTGAGCGTTGTTATTACTTTCCTTATGGGAATCAATACTTCTAAAGAATATGCCGAACATGAATGGCCAATCGATATCTTAATTGCATTCTCATGGATCATTTTCGGAATCAATATGTTCGGAACTATTGCTAAGAGAAGAGTAAGACATTTATATGTGGCGATCTGGTTCTATCTGGCAACCTGGATTGCTGTGGCAATGCTTCACATCTTCAATAATCTTGAAGTTCCGTTATCTTTCACAAGCTGGAAATCTTATTCTGTATATGCAGGTGTAAAAGATGCATTAGTACAATGGTGGTATGGGCACAATGCGGTAGCATTCGTATTAACCACCCCTGTATTAGGTCTGATGTATTACTTTATGCCAAAAGCAGCTCAACGACCGGTCTTCTCATACAAATTATCCATTATTCACTTCTGGTCGTTGATCTTCGTATATCTTTGGGCCGGGCCTCACCACCTGCAATATACAGCTTTACCGGCATGGGCTCAGGCGGTAGGAACAGGATTCTCTATAATGCTGATAGCTCCATCATGGGGAGGAATGCTGAATGGTCTTCTAACATTAAGAGGAGCCTGGGATAAAGTAAGAGAAAATCCGATTCTTAAATTCTTTGTAGTAGCAGTTACATGTTATGGTATGGCTACTTTCGAAGGACCTTTATTAGCAACAAAATCATTAAATAAAATAGGTCACTATACCGACTGGGTTATCGGCCACGTACACTTAGGAGCTCTTGGATGGAATGGTTTCATGGCATTCGGAGTGGTATATTATCTGGTTCCGATCATGTGGAGAACATCCCTTTGGTCTAAAAAATTAGCCAACTGGCACTTCTGGTTAGGAACTTTAGGGATCATCTTCTATGCAGTACCTATGTATATTTCAGGATTTACACAGGGATTAATGTGGAAGCAATTCAATCCAGACGGAACTTTATTATGGAAAAACTGGCTGGATACAGTAACTGCAATTATTCCATACTTTAAAATGAGATTCCTTGGAGGTGTTCTTTATTTATCTGGGGCAATTTTAATGGTAGTTAATGTTATCAAAACAATTAAAGCTGGTTCATTCCAGAAAAACGTTCCTGCAGAAGCACCGGCATTAGCCAACATTGGAAGCACAAGAAAAGAAGGCGAAGGCGTACACCTTTGGTTGGAAAGAACGCCTACTCTCCTTTCTGTATTAGCTTTCATCACTATAGCAATTGGTGGATTGGTGGAAATTGTTCCTACCCTGTCACTGAAGCAGAGTGTTCCGACAATTACCGCAGTAAAACCTTATACACCATTAGAACTGGAAGGAAGAGATTTATATATCCGCGAGGGATGTAACTCATGCCACTCACAAATGATCAGACCGTTCCGTGATGAGGTTGTAAGATTTGAAGGAAAAAACGGACAGTATTCCAAAGCGGGAGAATTCGTATACGACAGACCATTCTTATGGGGATCTAAAAGAACAGGACCGGATCTTCACAGAGAAGGAGGAAGAAACCCGGATTCATGGCACTTCAAACATATGTATAACCCAAGAATTACTTCTGCAGGTTCTATTATGCCTCGTTTCCCATGGTTAATCACCAATAAGCTGGACAAAACCCAAATGGTGGACAAAATGAAACTGATGAAAAATGCCTTCGGTGTCCCTTATACAAAAGCTCAGATTGATTCTGCTAACCAATGGGCGGATAACCAGTCAAAAGCAATTGTACAGAGAATTTACGCAGAAGCAACAGATGTAAAAGATCAGATGGTAAAAGAAAAAACAGCAAAAGGATCCACCTATGTACCACTTGAACAAAGAGAAATTGTGGCAATGATTGCTTACCTGCAAAGATTAGGTACAGACATTAAAACAACACAGGTACAAACCGCAAGCGTAGAGTAACATTTAAAATTAAACTGCAATGAAAACGAGAACCCCCATTTCAATATATATCGCAACTACGATAGGTTTAACGATCATGGCCTTTGAAATGTTCGCCGGAGATTCAGGATATTTTTCTTCTCCTTTTTTCTGGGCGCTGATATTAATTGCCACTATCCTATTGCTGATTATGAACTCTATTGGAGACCTGGTAGAAAATGAAAGTTTCAACAGATTATCCGAGGAAGAAAAGAAACAATATCTGGAAGAAAAGAAAGTTCCTTATTACCAGAAATTATGGAATTCAGCCTTCAAAAAACAAACCGCTACGGAAGAAAAAGATATTCTTATCGACCATGGTTTTGATGGCATTACAGAACTTGACAACTCCCTTCCGAAATGGTGGATCGGTCTGTTCTGGTTCGGATGTATTTTCTGTGCCGTGTACCTGTTTGCTTTTTCTTTCACAGATTATGCTCATCCGGAAGCAGAATACACCAAAGAGACAAAAACGATGTTAGCTTCCATTGCTGAGTATGAGAAAACTGCACCTCAGATCAATCTGGAATCTGCGAAATACAGTGCTGATAATATTGCAGAAGGACAAGAATTGTTTAAAACAAATTGCGTTACATGCCACGGTGACGGAGGAAAAGGTGGTATAGGTCCTAACCTTACCGATACCCACTGGATTAATATTAAAGAAAAAAGCTTATTTAAAAATGTATTCTGGATGCTTGAAAACGGCTCACCAAATAACCCTACCATGAGACCTTTCATCAAGGAAGGAACCATTACCGGAAGAGATGCTGAAAAGATTGCCGCTTATATTTATCACATCAACCAGGAAACTGCTCCTATCACTACAGCACAAGGCGGTGCCGCTCCTCAGGGGGAAGAAGTGAAATGGGAAAACGGAAACAACTAAATTATTATTATCTATCATATAAACCATGCCACGCCCCCTTCAACACTACTAACATTTGAATTTCATTTTTGCTAACTAACCTTTTCAACATTAAAAAAATGATAAAAGGGGGCGTTTTTTACAAATAACAATCCTAACTTTGGCTGTCTTACTCAACTATTCACTTGACAACTACAAACTAGAAATTCCATAAAAAGACAGCCAAGGCAGGATTTTTGCATTCGCAAAGGGTACCACAACAAAGACCAAATAAAATAGTATTATTATCTTTGTTAGAAACCTCATCGCATTTGAAACTGAAAATCAACACCACCAAACTTTTAAGGCGTATTGCAATAACCTTTATTTCAATATTGGTTCTTCTTACCCTGTTGATCCTAAGCTTAAGGCTTCCTGCCGTCCAAAATTTCATCAAAGACAAGCTCATTGTTTATCTGGAGAAAAAAATCAAAACTCCTGTAAGCCTTGAAAGGGTTTACATAGGATTTCCCAACAGCCTTGTCATGGAAAACCTCTACCTCAAAGGACAGGATGTAGACACTCTTCTGGCCGTCAAAAAGCTGGATGTAGGACTGCACATGATGAAGCTTCTTAATTCTACAGCAGATATTACTTCAGTCAATATGGAAGGTGCACGTGCTAATGTAGTACGGAAACCGGATGGTAAATTCAATTTTGATTATATTATTGATGCTTTTGCGTCCAGTGATAAGGAAGAAAGTCCTTCTAAGCCATTTATCATTTCTCTTGATAAAATCAATTTAAAAGATGTTGGGGTAACATTTAACGACCAGCAATCTAAGAATGATATTCAACTTTATTTTAAATCGTTTGATACCAGAGTCAAAACTTTTGATCTCAGCAAAAACAAATATGCCGTTAATGATATCAACCTTGACGGATTAAAATTAAAGTTAAAGCAGGGACTGGTAGAAGAAGTTGCAGAAAAGGTAGAGAAAAAAGTAGATTCCCTCAATGAAAAGAAGCCTATGAATATTGGCTTAAGAGGAATAAAACTTACTCATTTCGACATTGATTACGGTGATGAAAATACCAAAACATTTGCAAAAGTTATCTTCAAAGAACTGAGTACAAAGGTCAATAAACTGGATCTTGAAAACAATGCTTACAATGTAGCCAATGTATTCCTTTCCGGCGCAGATATTAATGCCAACCTTTATCTTCCGGCTCAGAATGCCAATCCTAAAACAACAAAAGAACCTGAAGTTTCCAAAACCTCTGATAAGGATAAAGCCATGAAACTTCTCTTAGGAAAACTTGTTTTGAACGATGTAAAAGTCAATTATAACAATACTGCCATTGCTCCAACTAAACAGGGAATGGACTTCAATCACCTCAATTTTTCAAAAATGAATGTTGAGGTAAGAAGCTTCAAAATGGAGAACAATACCTTTGCAGGAACCGTGAATTCGGCAGAAATCAAAGAAGGCAAAGGACTGGATATCCAGAAATTCAATACGGATTTTGTGTACGCAGAAAAAGAAGCCTATCTCAAAGATCTTTATCTTCAAACTCCTAAAACGCTATTGCGTGATGAGGTTATTTTAAACTATAACTCCATTGATCAACTTAGCAAAAACTTAGGTGCAGTCAAGATTTCAGCCAATATTAAAGATTCAAAAATAGGGTTTTCTGACATTCTGAATCTGGCTCCGACTTTAAAAAATACGGTTCCGTTCAACAAATATCCGAACGCTATTCTCAATGTCAATGCAAATGTAAAAGGAAGTGTTAATGATCTTCTAATTCAGGATCTTAAAGTTTCCGGGCTTGATCAGCTAAGGGTAATGGCTTCTGGAAAGATCAAAAATGCAATGAACCCAGATCAGTTGTATTATGATCTGAGAATCGGGGAATTTTCTTCCAATGCCAAAACGATATTTAATCTTATCCCTAAAAATACAATTCCTTCCAATATTTCCCTTCCTTCCCATTTCAGCATTAAAGGAAATGCGAAAGGAACAACGAAAGTAGTGAATACAGATCTCAACCTCTACTCTACTTTGGGGAACGCTGCGATCATCGCACAGGTAGACATGCGAAGAAAAAATCATGAATTGTATGATGTAAAAGCCAATCTTCAGGGTATACAGGTTGGAAAAATTATTCAGAATAAAGATATTGGTCCTCTCACAGCCCAAATTGCTGCGAAAGGAGAAAGCTTTGATTTTAAAAATGCCAATGCAGACTTAAAAGGTCATGTTGCTTCCGCAGTTTACAAAGGATATCGTTATCAAAATATGAACCTTACCGGAAAGATCAAAAAAGGAGCTTATCATGTGATTTTGGATTCAAAAGACCCGAATGCCAGTTTACAATTGACCGCTTCGGGCGTTTATGATGAAAAAAATCCTACGGTAAAAGTGAATGGAGAAGTTATCAAACTGGATGTCAACAAACTTGGCATCTATGAAAAACCGATGATTATTGCCGGAAAAATTGATGGAGATTTCACCAGCTTAGATCCCAATAATCTGAATGGATATTTAAACCTTCAAGATTTTGCTTTCTCAGATACCAAAGAGGTTTATCCCGTACAGGAAGTCAATCTGAAAGCTTCCTCTACTACAGATTCTACTCAGATCATTTTCAATTCTCAGATTGCAGATGTGGAGTTGAAAGGCAAATATAAATTGACTCAGATTTTTGGTGCTTTAACGAAAACCGTGAATCAGTATTACCAGTTCCAGAAACCGGATAAAAAACAGAAAATTGATCCTGGGCAATATTTTACTTTTACAGCAAAAATTAAAAATGATGATCTGATCAGAAAGTTTGTGCCGGATCTGAAAGATTTTGAAACCATCAATATTGTCGGGAATTATGATGCAGATTCTCAGAAAATTGAAATTGACGGACAAATTCCACGATTATTATATGGTGAAAATACCATTGAAAAAGGGGCTTTAAAAGTAACGAATGAAAATCAGGCATTACAATACAGCCTGAATGTTGCTGCCTTGAAAAGCTCAAGTTTTTCTTTAAACAAAATCAATATTGACGGGGATGTTGCAGACAATACCATCCGATACAACGTCACCACAAAAGACGAAAAAGATGCTACCCAGTTCCTGATTGCAGGAAGTGCAAAATCGTTGAATGATATTACTGAAATATCTCTGAACCCGAACGGATTGAAACTGAATTATACAGATTGGAATGTTGCAGAGAATAATAAAATCCAGCTCAGCAACAAAGGTATTCTGGCAGATAACTTCATTCTCTCCAATGGAAACAGCCAAATTGCGGTTCAGTCTGAAAGCAGTAATCCAAGCAGTCCTTTGAATATTTCGTTGAAAGATTTTAAAATCGAAACCATTACGGAACTGATTAAAAAAGATACGGTTCTGGCAAGAGGAACCATTAACGGAACAGCGCAGCTTCGTGATGTTACTAGAAATATGACATTCACTTCCGACCTGAATATTTCGGACTTAATTGTGTATGGAAGTCCTGTCGGAAATCTTGCGGTAAAAGTGAATAATGCCTCACCGAAGATTTTAAATGCAGATATTGCTCTTTCCGGAAATAACAATGACGTAAAAATCCTTGGAGATTACAATACTTCGTCCAGTACTTTCGACCTGAATATGGCGATCAACCAGCTTCAGATGAAGAGTATCCAAGGGTTTTCTATGAATGCCATTACCAATACGGAAGGTTATCTATCAGGAAACTTAAAGATCACCGGAACTACAGATAAACCAAATATTTTAGGAAAAGTAAAATTCAATGATGCAGGGCTGGAAATTGCCAAAACAGGAAGTGATTTCAGACATCTGAGTGATGAAATAGATTTTACCAGCCGTGGAATTGAGTTTGATCAATTCAAGGTCAAAGATAAAGACGGAAATGCTCTTGTTGTGGACGGGCAGGTTCTTACCCAAACGTACAGAGATTTCGCTTTTAATCTGGATGTAAATGCCAAAGACTTTAAAGTTGTCAATTCAGAAAAGACCAATGACGCGATGATGTATGGTATTCTGGCTATTGATGCCGGCCTTCATATCCGTGGAAATCTGGATCTCCCTAAAGTAGACGGAAAACTGAATGTGGCAGACAACACAGACTTCACGTTCGTACTTCCTCAATCTTCCCCATCTTTACAGGAAAGAGATGGAATTGTAGAATTTGTGGATCAGGATCAGGTAGTTTTAAATAAAACAATTAAAGCAGATTCTCTTGACTCCAAAAGCCGCATCAAAGGAATGGATGTGAATGTCAACATTGAAGTCAGCAGAGAAGCCAAACTTTCTATTATTATTGATAAAGTAAACGGTGATTTTGTCAAACTTCAGGGAGAAGCAGAATTGACCGGTGGAATTGATCCTTCAGGAAAAATGACATTAGTAGGCGTTTATGAAGTTGAAAAAGGAAGCTACGATCTTTCTGTAAGTTTGCTTAAACGTAAATTCGATATTCAGAAAGGCAGTACGATCACCTGGACTGGTGAGCCAACGATGGCCCAAATGGATATTACAGCAGTTTATAAAACGGAAGCAGCACCTATTGATCTTGTAGAACAACAGGTGGGCACAGATAATGGCGGAACTTCTCTCATGAATCAATTTAAACAGAGAATACCATTCAATGCTTTATTGAAAATGAAAGGAGAGCTTCTGAAACCTCAGCTTACGTTTGACATTACTACGGAAGAAAAGAATAATTCCGTATCCACGAATGTAAAAGATGTTGTCGATCAGAAACTTGCCCAGCTCAGAACCCAGGAGTCTGAAATGAACAAACAGGTATTTGCCTTATTGCTTCTGAACCGTTTTATCGGGGAAAATCCATTTGAAAGCGGTGCCGGAATGTCTGCGGAGACTATGGCAAGACAGAGTGTAAGTAAAATTCTTTCTCAACAGCTGAATAACCTTGCTTCCGGACTGATTAAAGGAGTAGATCTTAACTTCGGTCTTGATTCTACGGAAGATTATTCCACTGGAGAGAAAAATACCAGAACCGATCTGAATGTAGATATCAGCAAAAAATTATTGAACGATCGCCTGAAAGTGACGGTAGGAAGTAATTTCGGACTGGAAGGCCAGGCTCGTCAGAATGAAAACATGACGAATATTGCAGGGAATGTTTCTGTAGATTACAGCCTTTCCAAAGACGGAAGGTATATGCTTCGTGCTTACCGTAAAGATGAATATCAGGTAGCTCTTCAAGGACAGATCATAGAGACCGGCGTCGGATTTATTATTACATTGGATTATGACAAGTTCCGGGAGATTTTTCAGAAATCTAAAGAGAAGAAACCGAAAAAAAATCAAAATAACCAAGTGGTAGAATTTAAATAATGAGTAATAAGTTCCATATATATTGTAAGTATCTGTTGGTTTCCGGAATGGCATCCACAGTAGTCTCGTGTAGCAATACCAGGTTTTTGAAAGAAGGCCAGATGCTCTACACAGGCGCCAAAGTAAAGATTGAAAACGACACAATTTCCAAAAAAGAAAAAAAAGATCTTCAGACGGCACTGGAAGAGAGCCTTACGCCAAAACCCAATTCTACATTTTTGGGGATGCGTCCTAAACTTTATTTTTATAATATTGCTAAAGAGCCTAAAAAGGATAAAGGTTTTAACTACTGGCTTAAATATAAGATAGGTGAAAAACCCGTATTGTTAGGTGATGTAGACCGTGAGTTCAACAAAAATATCATTGAAAATTATTCTGAAAACAAAGGCTATTTCAATGCTAAGGCTTCTTATGATACGGTTTCAAAAAATAAAAAAGCTCAGGTTATTTATACCTTAAGACCTGGTTCCAGATATCTGATTGACGGTGTAAAGTTTCAGAAGGATTCTACATTGGTGAACCAGGAAATTCAGGGTCTAACAAAAAGAACGTTACTTAAAAACGGAAGACCATTTGATCTTGATGTCATCAAAGCAGAAAGAGAAAGAATTGATAATGGTTTAAAGGAAAGAGGTTTTTATTACTTCCATCCTGATAATATTATCGTGCAGGCAGACAGTACAGTAAGCAAAGATCATAAGGTAGAGCTTAACGTAAAACTGAAAGACAATACTCCGGATTTAGCAACGCAGCAATTCAGCATTAATAACGTTATTGTATTTCCTAATTATAATATCCAGGATGTAAAAGAGGGAAAATACAGTATCCCAATGGATAAAGATTCTCTTTCCAAATATGCTTTTGATGATATTTACGTTATTGATCCTCAGCATAAATTCAAACCGAAAATTTTTGACAGAGCATTATATTTCAAAAAAGGTGATCTGTACAACCGTTCCAATCACAATCTTACGCTAAACCGACTGATCAGCCTTGGTGTTTTCAAGTTTGTAAAAAATGAATTCATTGTATCGGATTCGTTAAGTCATAAGTTTGATGCGTATTATTTATTAACGCCAAGACAAATCCAGTCGCTTCGTCTGGAAGCATTGGGAAGAACCAATTCTGCCAACTATGCAGGTAGTGAGCTGAATCTGAACTGGACCCACCGAAACTTCTTCAGAGGCGCAGAACAATTCAAAGCAGCGATCTTCGGAGCTTTTGATTTCCAGATGGGAGGTGCTCAGGATGCCAATAATATTTTCCGTGCTGGAGCGAATGCACAACTTTCCATTCCAAGAATTGTGGCACCTTTCCGTTTTCATTCTTCAAGTGAGTTTGTTCCGAGAACGAATATTACTTTGGGCTATGAATTCCAGAACAGAACAAAATATTATACCTTAAATAACTTCACCGGATCATTCGGATATCTATGGAAAGAAAATGCGAGAAAAGAACATGATCTGAAAGTGATTGATATTACATTGGTATCTCCGGCAAATGTTACAGATGAATATAAAGTTAAATCTTCCAAAAATCCAGCTATGCAGCGAATTGTTGATAAACAGCTAATTTTTGGACCAACGTATTCTTATACCTATACCAATACCATGCTGCCAAAGACCAATACCATTTATTATAAAGGGACGCTTGATCTTGCAGGAAATATTACAGGTTTGGTAACAGGAGCAGATGTAAAAAAAGATAAGGAAAAGAAAATATTTGGTATTCCTTTCAGCCAGTATGTAAAGATGGAAAATGATTTCAGATTCTATCATAAGTTCACTGAAAAATCTTCATTGGCTACAAGATTTATCGGAGGAATCGCCTATCCATACGGAAATTCAGAATTTGTTCCTTTCTCTAAACAATTTTTCTCAGGAGGAAGCAACAGTATCAGAGCATTCCGCGCAAGAACATTAGGCCCGGGAAGTTTTGATCCGAGAACTCTGGAGCCTGGTACTTATTTTGACCAGTCTGGAGATATCAAATTGGAATTAAATGCTGAGTACAGAGCCAATCTTTATAAATTTTTAAATGCTGCCGTTTTTGTAGACGCCGGAAATATCTGGCTGCTTCACGATGACAAAGACAGACCGGGCGCTAAATTTTCAAAAGACTTTTTAAATGAAATTGCGGTGGGTGCCGGAGTAGGTCTGAGACTGGATTTTTCAATCCTGATTCTAAGACTGGATCTTGCAATGCCACTGAGAGTTCCTTACTATCAGAAAGGAGACAGATGGGCCTTCGATAAAATCAATTTCGGAGACTCAAGCTGGAGAAAAGATAATCTTGTTTTAAATATTGCCATCGGATATCCATTTTAATATGATCAATACTGTTAAATTTTTCTGGGAAGTTCTGAAAGACACATTCACTGAATGGAACAATTCTACTGCATCAAAAGATTCAGCAAGTCTTGCGTATTATGCCATCTTTTCTATCCCGGGATTATTGATCATTATTATCTGGGTTCTTGGAAATTTCTTTGGGGAAGAAGCTATTCGTGGGCAAATCAGTAGCCAGATCAGTGGTATTATGGGACCGGATGTAGCGAAAAGCATTGAAGGTATGCTCGCTGGTGCTCTTATTGATAAAAAGAATATTTTTATGAAGGCGGTTGGAGTCGGATCATTGGTTTTCGGTTCTACTACGCTCTTCTTTCAGCTTCAGCATTCATTAAATACACTTTGGGAAGTAGAAGCTGCACCCAAAAAAGCATTACTCAAATTTTTACTGGACAGAGCCAATTCTTTAGGGATGATTCTTATCCTGGGATTTCTTCTGATGATTACCATGATTTTATCTTCTCTGATCAGTCTGTTTAATGCGATTATCACCCAATATTTTGGTTTTGAAACCTATATGTTGGTAGAAACCGTGAATTTCGCTGTAGGCTTTGGACTTGTCATGCTCTTATTTGCTTTAATGTTTAAAGTTCTGCCTGATATTTTGGTCAGCTGGAAACCGGTATGGAAAGGAGCTTTTCTAACTACTGTTTTATTTACCCTTGGAAAATTTTTATTAAGTCTTTATTTCAATCAGGTAAAACCTACTTCAGCCTTTGGTGCTGCCGGAACAGTTATTCTGATCATGATGTGGATCAATTATTCCTGTATGCTAATATTCTTCGGCGCAGAATTTACTAAAGTATATACTTACAAAAAGGGATATAAAGTAGTTCTTTCCAAACATGCACGTTGGACTCCTGCTAAGTTGTATGCGGATAGTTTGAAACAGATGCACGGTGAAAGTAATGATAAAAAGTAGATTCGGGTTGCGGGCTTCGAGATTTTTGAGATATTCCTGATACGTGATTATTGATATAAAAAAACCTCCTGGAAAAATTCAGGAGGCTTTCTATTTTTACATTCTGTTTACGGTTCCGATTCCCAGCAATTCTAAAGATTTTTTGATCGTCTTTGCTGTGATATCTGAAATATTCAAACGGAATTGTTTTACATTTTCATCTTCCTGATTCAGGATTGGATTATTCTGATAGAAAGAGTTGTATGCTTTCACAAGGTCATAAACATAGTTGGCAACTAAAGCAGGGCTTAATGTTTCCGCTGATTTAGCCACTACAGTTTTAAAGTTGGTCAACTGCATAATCAATTCTTTTTCAGATTGATTCAATTCAATATCAGCAGTTTCAGACTGTAAAGCACCTGCTTTTGACAATAATGACTGAATACGTGCATAGGTATACTGAATAAACGGACCTGTATTTCCATTGAAATCAATACTTTCTGCAGGGTTGAAAAGCATTTTTTTCTTAGGATCTACTTTAAGCATGAAATATTTCAATGCTCCTAGTCCTACCGTTTCATAAGATACTTCTTTATCTTCTTCCGAAAGGTTTTCTAGTTTTCCTAATTCCTGAGCTTTAGATTTTGCTGTTTCATACATTTCCTGCATCAGGTCGTCTGCATCTACTACAGTTCCTTCACGGGATTTCATTTTACCTTCAGGCAATTCAACCATTCCGTAAGAAAGGTGGAACAACTGATCTGCCCATTCATATCCTAATTTTTTCAGGATTTTAAATAAAACCTGAAAATGATAATCCTGCTCGTTTCCTACAGTATAGATCAGTTTCTGAATATCATTTTGCTTAAAACGCTCAACTGCCGTTCCAAGATCCTGAGTCATATAGACTGAAGTACCGTCTGAACGAAGTAACAGCTTCTGATCAAGCCCTTCATCTGTAAGGTCACACCAAACAGAACCGTCTTCTTTCTGATACAGAACGCCTTTATCCAACCCAGCCTGAATAAGATCTTTTCCTAAAATATAAGTATTGCTTTCATACTGAACCTGGTCAAAGTCAACACCTAATCTCTTATACGTTTCATTGAATCCTTTGTAAACCCATGAGTTCATTTCTGCCCAAAGTGCTCTTACTGTTTCATCTCCATTTTCCCAATCCAACAGCATCTTCTGAGCTTCCTTCATTACCGGAGCGTCCTTTTTAGCCTGCTCTTCTCCTACCCCTTGTTCTACAAGCTCTGCAATTTCTTTTTTATAGTTTTTGTCAAATTCTACATAGTAGTTTCCAACAAATTTGTCTCCTTTTGTATTGGTAGTTTCAGGAGTTTCTCCTTTCCCGAATTTCTCCCAAGCCAGCATAGACTTACAGATATGAATACCTCTATCATTGATGATCTGAGTTTTGATTACATCATATCCAGCTTCTTTTAAAATTTGAGCAACTGAAAATCCTAATAAATTATTTCTTATATGTCCCAAGTGCAATGGTTTGTTGGTATTCGGTGAAGAATATTCTACCATTACCGTAGCATTTTTCTTTTCTATAGTGGAGAAATTCTTGCTTACAGATCTGAAGTTATCCACAAACAATTGATTTTTCACCTTCACATTAAGGAAGCCTTTTACTACGTTAAAGCTTTCAAAAAGATCCGTTTCTGTCAAAGCTTCACCTAATTCAACCCCAATGCTTTCAGGGTTTTTCTTCAATTGTTTTACCAACGGAAAAGTAACAATGGTAAAATCACCCTCAAATTCCGTTTTATTTTCCTGAACTTCCAGCTTGATGTCTTTTAACTGATATACATTTAAAATGACCTCCGAAAGTTTTTGTTCTATAATATCTTTAATATTCATGTTTCTAAATTCTCTTTTTAATGCTTATCGCTGAAACATTTTTACAGTGTGTTTCAGCTCAAAATCTGAGTTACAAATATACGGAAATAAAAAAACCGCCCGAAGGCGGTTTAAAAATTTAAATGGTCCTAGTTATCCCACCAAACGGGTATACTTACATCACTCACGACTGCTGCGTTATTATTTAATGTTCTTTCAGCTTTAGGAGTTATTAACCTCAAAGGTATCTTTTTAGATTGGCTATTCTGATTAGGCGTTAATACAGGGAAGCCTGTACGTCTCCAATCATTATAAGGTTCCATTGTAGTAAACAGGGAAGAATATTTTTGAGTAATAATATTCTGTAATGTTACTGCAGCTGAAGCTGTAGTAGCAAAGACAGGATTATCAGTACCAGTAACATCTATCAAAGATGCACTTACAGCAGTTTTCAGGGCAGCTTGAGCACCTACAGTATTTCCCAGTCTGAATTGTGCTTCTGCTTCTATGAATTTAATTTCACTATAGCTAAATATTATATTCGATGTACTTGCACTTCCTGCAAAGTAACTCCCAAAAGGAGAAGCATCTGTGTTACTATCTTCCGGAGCTGACCCAGAATATCCCCCGGATGCATCTAATCCTGCATAATGAGGTAGCCTTGGATCACTACTATTCTTTAACAGATCTATAAAATATTTTCCCATAGACATATAACCTGATCTTTGATTATTAAATGCAAACCAAAGATTTTGATTATTTCCTCCATCAAACCGAGCCACCAAGTTATCTGAACTGGAAGTAAACGAGTTTTGCAAGTAGTTTAAAGCCTTCTGAGCTGCTACAGTACTTCCTTCTCTTTGAGTTAGTCTTAATGCATATCTTGCTTTAATGGCATAGGCTAATTTTTTCCATTTATCTATATTTCCTGCATAAAAGATATCATCACCTGCCGGTAACCCTAAATTAGCATTTTCAGGTTTTGATAAATCTATTATTGCACTATCCAAATAACTTTGAATCTGAGAAATGACATTTTGCTGAGAATCATACTTTGGAGAGAAATTATTGACTCCTTGAAACGCTTCTGAAAAAGGTACATCACCCCATGTATCAGTAGCATACCCCATATTTAAGGCTAATAAAATCTTAGCCATACCTGAATAATAAGGATATTTATCCCCAAACTGAGTGATAATCTGATGAAGATTTACTCCAGTCTTATAAATATTAGACCAATCTGTTTCATTATCCAATTCTGTTAAAAAATAATTGGTATAATCTAATGACTGAAACAGATTACCATTGGTTTGCTGAGTCAACAAACTTATTTGTCTTGTCAAGTTACCTGTTGAATTATTAATTGTTCCTACTGCTGCACCGGTAAATAAAGTTTTAGGAGATGTAACTTGTGTAGGACTATTGGGATTTTCATTAAATGTATCTAGCTCATGCTGACAAGAATTGAGAAATGATCCGGCAATAATTATAGGTATGTATATTATTTTTTTCATAATTAAAAAGTAAATTTAAATGATAGTGTATAACTTCTTGTCCCTGGATTATTGAAATAGTCAAATCCATTAGTATTTGAATTTGCACCGGCAATAGATGTTTCCGGGTCTACACCTTTGTAGTTAGTAATTAAAAATAAGTTTCTAGCAGAAAAAGTAATCTGAGCATCTCTTATAAAAGATAGAGTTTGAGTATTAGATAGCATTTTACCAAAATTGTATGATAAACTTACATCTCTTAGCCTAAGCCAATTTATATCTCTTTCCATCTGTTGTTCATTTGCACTACCAGATCCATCTCCTAAAAAGCTTGAATAATACAGTTTGTTATCAATTGCTTTCGTATTAGAAACACCAGTTTCAGTAACGCCAGGTATTGTATACATAGCTGATCTGTCGTCAGCAGAAGCTTGTGTCATCCCTAATCTATTTAATCTTGCTAATGTTCCGTTCCAAATGTCTCCACCTTTACGTACATCTAACAAAAAGCTTAATGACAAGTTTTTATAACTGAAATTATTTCTGATTCCTCCTAACCAGTCCGGATTAGGATTTCCAATAATTTGAGATTCTGCAGAAACTAATGGTAAACCATCAGATCCTATAATTAAGTTCCCAGCCGAATCTCTTTTCCAAGCTGTACCATAAAACACTCCTAAAGGTTCACCTTTAATGATGGCAGGAACTACATTTCCTGAAAAGAAATCACCTCCCTCACTGGAGAAATTTAAATTGTCTTGTATTTCAACGACCTTATTTACGTTTTTAGCCCAGTTAAGATTTATACTCCAATTAAAGTTTTGATTTTTAAGAATATCATATCCTAATTCTACTTCTATACCTTTATTTTCAACTGTAGGACCGTTGGTAAAATAATTCTGAAATCCCGAAGATGGTGCAACAGGAGCTTGGATAAGCAGGTCATAGTTGGTTGATTTGTAAGCACTCGCATTTAAGTGTAACCTTTTAAATAATTCTAATTCTAAACCGACTTCAAATTCGTCATTTCGCTCAGGCTTTAAATTTGGATTTTTCGCAATGGTAGTTAGCCCATAGGCTCCAACTCCCAAATATGGAGAAGTTAATTGTGGACCAAATGTATCAAAATAGTTTGGAGTTCCATAAGTGTTAACAATATTGTATGGATTAGCAGATGCAAAAGTTTTTGCATAAGCTACTCTTACTTTTCCTAAGTTAACCCAGTTTGGTAAATTTAATGTCTTATTAAACAGCCAAGATCCTGAAACTGAAGGATAGAAATAGGAACTATTCTGTTTAGGCAATGTACTGCTCCAATCATTTCTACCTGTTAATGTTAAATAAAACTGATCATAAAATCCGAATTCTGCCGAAGCTAATATCCCTCTTTTAATTTGTTTGAAATCTGTATTATTGGAAACAAAAGTCGTAAAATTAGAAAGGTTGAATTGATTAGGTTCCAACATTGTAGATCCTTGAGTATATTGATCATTTCCAAATTTAGAAATTATCTGCCCCCCAAAACTATAATTCAAATTAATATTATCAGTAAAGTTAACTAACCCACTAAAGATTAAATCTAAATTATATTGACTTTGAGTATAAGTGTCTACAACGACCTGTCCTGTTCGGTCAGCTGTTGAATTACCATTACTTGAGAATGAATAATTCTGCTGAGCATGAGTTGTATAGGTATCAACCCCCGCTCTCAACAGTATATTCAAGGCTTTATTATAATTATAAGTTAAATAACCACTAATAATGGATCTGTTTGTCTCGTCTTTATATGGATTATTGTATACTGTATAATATGGATTGTCATATGCTGCAAAATAATTTTTATTATATCCTTGTACAGTCTGATAATCTCTAAGGTCATAGGTTGCTGGTGTTCTCAATAAAGACAACATGACTCCTGCAATATTACTCCCTTTCTGAGCTCTTAACCCATTTGTATTTGAAAACTTCACATCAGCTCCAGCTTTTAGCTTATCGGTTAACTTAAATTCAGAATTCACTCCAAAACTTGTCTTTTTAAGCGATGTATTTGGAATAATCCCCGTTTGATCAATATGTCCAAATGAAGCTCTGAAATTACCATAATCCCCACCTCCTGAAAAAGCCAGATTATAATTTTGTGTAACACCTGTTTCAAAGAAGTTTTTAGTATTATCATAAGCCTTCAAACCAGTTACGCTTGAAATTAATGGTCCCCAACTTTGATTGGTTCCTGATGTGGTAGCAAAACCATCAGAGCCATATTGAGCAGGTGCAATATAGGTAGCTCCGTTAGTTCCAGCGGCATAGGTTTTTTGAAGTTTTGGTAAACGAGTAATCATATCAAAAGATACAGCTGTAGAAAAATCAATTCCAATTCCTTTTCTTTTTCGCCCTTTCTTACTTGTATAAATAATTACACCATTTCTAGCATTTTCTCCATATAACGCTGCTGCTGCACCACCTTTCAAAATTGATACACTTTCAATATCATCAGGATTTATATCAATAGCTCTGTTCGAGTCATCTACTCCAGCCAAATTACTGCCCTGCCCCGCATTATTATTAACAGAGTTATCAATAATCTGCCCATCTAAAACTATAATAGGTTGGCTTGATAAATTAATCGACTTTTGCCCTCTAATCAGAATTTTACTTGAAGCTCCTGGCGTACCAGAAGAGCCTGTAACTTGAATTCCCGCAGCTTTTCCTGCTAAACCTTGAATAATATTTGCTTCCCCTGATTTTTTTAAATCATCTCCATTGACTTGTGAAGTAGCATATCCTATTGTCTTTTTCTCTTTTTTAATCCCAAGTGCAGTTACTACTACACCTTCAATCTCTTTTGTCTGTGTAATGGTATCTTTTTTCTTCTGTTGAGCGTTTACAATAGCCACAGAAGAAGTTAATACCACAACAAGCAGACTCATTGTTAGTTTCTTCATATCAAAATTAATTTTTACTCAACAAAATTGTAATTTTATTAACAATTCAACAAGCGAAACTTAAAAAAAACAACAAAAGAGTAATAAATAGAAGTAAAAACAAATAAAATAATTAATAAAATACATTAAAAATTAAATATTTAATAAAAAAAATAACATCAATTTTCTAATTGATATCATTTAAAATCACTTTTCAACACGACAGATAAAACACTGATTATAAGATCAATATAAACAATAAAGCCAGTTTTAATTCACAAAATCCTATATAAAAATGATTACAAATAAAAAAAACCGCCAAATGGCGGTTTTTTAGATAAATAAGAAATATTTATTCTTTTCTGAAAACAAGGATAGCTTCGTCATTTCCAGGCGTATTATCCAGGTTTTTACTATTGTCATTAATTCTGAGCTCAGTATTGGAATAGGAATCAATTTCTTTTTTCATTGTTTTGGAAACTCCAGCTTCTGTATAGGTAAGGGTTAATGTTTGATACATTTTATCAAAGGCCCATTTTCCTCCAAAAGAATCAAAAAGATTACAGTTTCCGGAAGAAGAAGACAAATCATATCTTTCATAAGATCCCGAGAAATCAGGATTTATAAATATAACTCCTTTCTTTTCACAGTCACTCAACATGACATCTTTACCTCTAAACTCATATTTATATGGTTTCCAAGTCCCATTAATACTTACACTTTCATTTTCAACTGCACGGTCGTCATCATTGGAACATGATGCAACACTTATTAAAAGAACAATTCCTATAAAAAATCTCATATAAATGTTTTTATATTCCTCAAACCTACTCCTAGGTTTGAGGAATTATTATTTAATTTAAAATTTATCCCAAAATATTTTTGTGGATACTTTGTCACCTCCAATCTTTGAAGCTGCAGCATTCACATTCTTAGCGTTAAGAAGATATTCCTGATCAGAATATTTCATTCTTACTGGTACAGATTCTACTACAGATCCCCCAGGATTTACAAATACAGGGAAGTCCAGTCTTCTTGCAAAATTCCATGCTTGGAACCCTTTATTGAACATTGCTATCCAAGCTTGCTCACCAACAGATTTTTTCCAGTTGGCAGCATTATATGGATTGGCAGCTATAAAAGTATTTGCAGTAGCTTCAGTAATACCATACTCAGCCATTGATGCTTTAATTGCAGATTGATATAGATTAGCGGCAGTATCACCAACACTAAATCCTCTTGCAGCGGCTTCAGTTCTTAAAAACTGAATTTCAGAAAAATCTAATAAAAAGCCTTGTGCATTTTCACCTGAAATAAGATTTGTAAAGTGAGAATAACTACTAAAGATGTTCTGATCACCATATACCCCACCAACATAATTACCATTAACAGTTGTAAACCATGCAGCTCTTCTTGGATCAGATGTATTATTCATAAAGTCCACAAGAACATCCGAAGGAATAAAGTCATTCCTACCTGATTGAATTACATCCTGATACACTGGATTAGACAATAATCCTGAAGGAAATGTCTGAAGGCCGAAATTATCTAACTTGTCAGTAAATAGCCCCGCATTATATGCTGCTTCAGCATAAGTTTTAGCCAATGCAGGATCACTATCTGCCAATGTTACCGCCATTCTAAACTTCAAAGAATTACCCATTTTTTTCCATTTAGTCATATCTCCTTTGTAGATCAAATCCTTGTCATATCCACTACCAGAAGTATTAATCATAGCAACAGCGGCATCAATTCTTTTGATAAGATCCAGATACACTGTTTTTGCATCATCATAAGGAATTTCCGCACTTCCCGGATTTTCAGCGGTAGCTTTCAATGCTCCGAAATAAGGGATATCACCATATGTGTCAACCAAATTAGCCCATGCGTAAACATTTACTAATTCAATCATAGCAATATTGTTATTTTTAGTAACGGGATCTAATCCTTCGCTCTCAAGAAACCTCCTGGCATCTCTTAATGCAGATAATACTCCCGGAGAATTAATTGTAGCTGATGCAGATGCCATCATACGGTTATAATGATTCCTTGGAATTGGTCTCGTCACCATATCATAGTTCGTCTCATCAGTATAAGTAGTTTCTGACCACTGTTGGGTAAAAAACCTGGTAATGTTACGGTTTACATTGGCAGACAATAGCTGGTCAAGAAGTGCATGTTCAGCACTGGCAAAAAGTACTCCTGAAGGGACTTCAGTTGGGTGTTTAGGGTCTTCGTTCAGTGACGTGATGTCTCTTTCACATGATGTAAAAGTTAACGATAATGAAGCTAAACCTATAATTAAAAATATTTTTTTCATTTTCTAGAATTTTAAAGTTATATCAATTCCAATGTCACGAGTAGTAGGGAGTACTCCAATAGAATTACCTTTAGATGCTAAACCATTTCCTGTACCCGCTTCCGGATCTGCATAAGGTAAGTTTTTGTGGATAATCCAAAGATTTCTCCCAACAATTGAAATTTTTGCATCACGAATAGCTGTATTAGCCAAAACAGATTTAGGAAGGTTATAACCTATACTTGCTTCTCTAAGTTTCACATAAGATGCATCATAAACGAATCTTTTATTTGGCATTCTTCTATATCCATCTACGTTACCAAATGATCCCGGATTAATAGTAGGCGTTGTATTTACATTACCATTTGGATTAACACCCGGATGTACGAATCCACCTTCTCTATAGTCAGCAGTTTCTGCATAAAGACCAGTTGCTAATCCGTAATACATATCAGTGGAGAATACATCTCCTCCTTTTTTCACATCAATAAGGAAACTTACTGAGAAATCTTTATAACGGAAGCTGTTTCTGATACCACCTACCCAATCTGGTGTAATATTTCCAATAACCTGATTATTATTTCTTAAATAACGGCCTGTAGCTGGATCAATTACTTTATCTCCGTTTGCATTATATACATAATCTGATCCTACCAAAGCGCCAAAAGATTCTCCCACACGTGCGTTAAGAGAAACCCCACCTTGATAACTCGCCATTAAGTAATTCTGGGAATCACCATTTAATGCAATAACTTTATTCTCATTTTTAGACCAATTCACGTTTACATCCCATGTAAAATTATTTGTTTTAAATGGAGTACCGTTTAACTGTACTTCGATACCTTTATTATCAATCTGTCCTGCATTTACAAGGAATGTTCTATATCCTGTTGCAGAAGAGACTGGTAAATTGATAATCTGATCAAATGTTCTGGTTTTATAAATTGCAACATCAAAACCTAATCTGTTTTTGAAGAATTGTGCTTCCATACCGAATTCAGTTTCCTTAGATCTCTGAGGTTTCAAGTTTGGATTAGCAAGGAAATAAGGTTGATCAAACAGACCTTCACCTCTAGCTTTGAAAGTATTTACCAATCTGTAATTGTTAGTAGAAGAACCTACTTCAGCGTAGTTTGCTCTCAATTTCCAGAAACTTAACCATGGTTGTTTTACAAACTCTGATAGAATAACAGCTCCTGTAACTGAAGGATATCCATAGCTATTATTACCTTTTGGTAAGTTAGACGATTGGTCTACACGGTAAGTTCCATCAACAAACAAGAAGTTTTTATATCCAAATGATGCTGTTGCATATAAACTGGAAGTAACCCATTTTGCATAATTCTCATCTGGCGGAAGTATCGTTCTTATAGAGTTGGATATAGCAAAAAGCCCAGGTTTAGATAAACCACCTTCTGTACTCATAAAAATGTTATCCACAAGATTTCTTCTAACATTCCCACCTGCAATACCGCTAACACTTAGGTCTGAAGTAATATCAACCTTGTAGTTAGCAAATAAATCAAAGTTGATCTCAGTATTTTTCACATTGGTTCTTGCATATCCCGAACTTACATTAAGTCCGGATGCACCAAATGCCTGAGGAAGTGATCCATTCATTAATCTCTCTTCTACAACCATTTGCAAATCATCATAAGATAATTTACCGGTAATTCCAAAATTTTTGGAAACATCATATTTTAACTGTGCATAACTGAATATCCTAGTCCTGTCATCAGACTGATAATTCTGATATCTCTGGAAATATGGATTGTTCCAATATTGAGGAGTTCCATCAGCCGCTGTAGATCTGTTCCAAGAAAAGTTGCTATTTCCATTGTTAGCATAAGCATCTCTTAATGCCAATACATCTACGTTGGTCTGCCACCACTGTCTGAAGCCAGTAACTACGTTATCAGAATATCCTGTTTCATTACGTCCTTTTGTGTCTTGCAGAGTTAAAGTTGTAAAAACAGAAGCATGTAATTTATCCGTAAAATCGTGATTAAATTTCGCTGAAATTGTATTCTTTTTAAGTTCAGAGTTAGGCATCAAACCATTAGAAAGCATATTGGAATATGATAAGGAAAGATTCGAAGTCTTGTTTCCTTTTTCAATGGTAATCGTATTAATATATGTGACTGGTGTTTCAAAGAATTTAATAGGGCCGTTTTTCGCAGCAACCCAAGGTGTAGCTTTTCCATAATTTGGAGAAGAAGGATCAAATGAATCCCATTGGTAAACCAATTGGTTGGGATTAAATGCAGGTCCGTAAGATGCGTCATCTACAAAGTTAGCATAATTGTAACCTCCAGGTCCCGGATCTTCGTTCCATGACTGGCCACCGTATCCTGCTCCATACTTTTTCTGATAGGTAGGGAAAGTAGATTTATCAATGAATCCAGCTGTAATTCCTGAGTTTAAAGTAACCCCCCAGCTTCCGTCATTATTTCCTCTTCCACTTTTTGTTACAATAAGGATTACACCATCACTTCCTCTTTCACCATATAAAGCTGATGCAGCAGCACCTTTCAATACGTTGACAGATTCAATATCTTCCTGATTGATATCCGAAAGGAAGTTACCATAATCGAATGTAGATCCGGTTACCGTATTATTGTTAACTGGTGAACCATCAATTACAATAAGTGGAGAACCTCCTGACAAAGATTTATATCCTCTGATCAAAAGGTTTGCAGATCCGCCAAAGTTGTTATTAGTATTTACCTGTAGTCCGGCTACCTTACCTGAAAGAAGAGATGCTACGTTTCCGGTATTAGTAGTTCCACCAGTTAATTCCGCAGCTTTAACTTCTTCAGAAGCATAACCAAGAGATTTTTTCTCTCTTTTAATCCCGAGTGCGGTTACAACCACCCCCTCAATTTCTTTTGTTTTAATAGTGTCATTCTTTTGCTGGGCGTTAGCGACAGCTATCGAAGAAGACATTACTAGAACAAGAAGACTTGCTGTTAGTTTCTTCATATCAAATTAATTTTTGTGACCTTACAAATTTGTAAAACTTTCTTAATATCACAAAGCAAAATGTGAAAAAATTACAACTTATTCAATATTTTCAAAAAAAACAAGACAATAAATTATTAAAATAAGTTAAAAACAAAACATTTAACAAAAACGCAACATTTAAAACTTATTTTTTTTTAAGAAATAATAACAATCGATTAAATTGATATAATCTATATTACAAATTTAATTATGAATAAAAATAAATTGAATATCAATAAATTAAAGATTTAAGATATAGAAATGAAAGAAGATCAATAAACGATACTATGCAAAGCATATTTCTACAAGTGAAGAAATATTTCATTTTTTAAACAAAAAAAATGCATAAAAGCGATAAAATGTATTAAAGTTTCTTTACCAGAGCTAGATAAATTTTTCTGTTTCAAAATAAGATTGAGTTCCAAATTGAAAAAATAAACCTAAACCCAATTTAGCCAATATCAATTCGAATCCACTTTTCTCCTCATCCTAATAATTAAACCTAAACTTCTAAAAATCATCCTATATATAGTATATCGGTTATTTAAAGCAGACTACAGTCTTCTCTGTACATTCTACATAATCACAATATTATCTTTTGTTGAAGTAAGAATAAAATAAAAAACATCCAAAACCTCTTCCTTCAAAATTTTATATTTTTGCAGTATAGATACAATTCATGGAGCTAATAAAAAACTGGTCAAATCTTTATATTGAGGCCGGATGTGATGAAGTAGGAAGAGGATGTTTAAGTGGTCCGGTGGTAGCTGCAGCGGTAATTTTAGATGATGACTTCAAACAAAACCTGGTGAATGATTCCAAAAAATTAACGTTCAAAACGCGTATGGAACTGGATAGTTACATCAAAGATAATGTGAAAAACTATGCTATCGCAGAATTACCACCTTCCTTTATTGACGAACATAATATTCTTAATGCAAGTATTCATGCAATGCACCGTGCTTTGGATCAACTGACAATAACTCCTGAGCTTATTTTGGTGGATGGAAATAAATTTCATCCTTATAACTACATCCCGCATCAATGCATTATCAAAGGAGACTCCAAGGTTTTATCTATTGCTGCAGCCTCTATTCTTGCCAAAAATTATAGAGACAAGTTGATGATTCAACTTCATCAAGAACATCCTGAATATGGTTGGGACACCAATTTTGGCTATGCCACAAAAAAACATCAGGAAGCGCTTATTAAACATGGACCGACCCGATATCACAGACAGTCTTTCAGACTTAAATATGATTGAAAAACATCTATTTTCAATTATTAAATGAGCAGATGTCGGATAGAAATTGAAAATCTTTCTAAAAATAATTTCAAATAAAAAAAAAGAGAAGCAATTATTAAAATTGCTTCTCTTTTTTAGCTTATAGCTTAAGAATTATTTCTTCTTATTTCTTTGTTGTTCCTGAGCTTTTTGCTGCTCCTGAGCCTTCTCCATCATTTCTCTCATTCTCTTCTGGAATTTGCCTTCTGCTTTCGGTTTTTCCTTATTAGACTGAATCTGGGCATGGATTTTCTTTTCATCCAGGATCAAATACTTAATAACAAGGATGATTAGGATGTTAATCGCATTCGATACAAAATAATACCATGAAAGTCCTGAAGCCGAAGTATTAAGGAAGAACAGGAATGTAATCGGGAAGATATACATTAACACCTTCATATTTGGCATTCCTTCCTGTTGAGGCTGTTGCATATTTCCTGAAGTCATAACAGTATAGATTAAAATAACAACTGTACAGGCTAAAGCGAAAATACTTAAGTGGTCTCCAAGGAAAGGAACTTTAAACGGAAGCTTGATCAAATCATCATACGCTGTCAAATCTTTGGCAAACCAGAACCCTTGGCCTCTAAGATCAATAAAGTTCGGGAAGAAACGGAACAAAGCATAGAAGATAGGAATCTGAACTAATGCCGGTAAACATCCAGCCATCTGATTCACTCCGGCTTTTCTGTACACTTCCATTGTGGCCTGCTGTTTCTTCATTGGATCTGCATCCTTAAATTTGGCATTCACTTCGTCAATTTCCGGACGGATCACCTTCATCATTGCACTTAGCTTGTGCTGCTTATACATAATTGGTGAAAGGATCAGTTTCACAATGATCGTCATTACAAAAATTACCCAACCTGCTGATAATCCCCATGCAGCAATAATGCTATATAACCACATGAAGAAATAACGGTTCATTGCTCCGATAAATGACCAGCCTAAAGGAAGAATTTCATCAAAATTCTTATCGTAAGATTTAAGCAATGGCAAATCCAATGGCATAAAATACCATGTGAAATCCTGGTTCAGCTCACTTCCAGTCATCTGAACGAAACCTTCATAGTTGAATTTCTTCAAATACTCTCCTTCTTCAACATTTTCCTGGTTTCCTTTACTTTGGGTAAATCCGTTTTTAGCTTCGATTACTGAAGAGAAAAACTGCTGCTTTACACCAATCCAGTTAAGGGTTTCTTTTTCTTCTTCCATTGTGGTTCTCCCATCATAATCATAATCTTTATAATTATTGAAAGCATAAGAAAATTCTGAGTGAGACTGCTCCTGAGCTCTACCTTTTTCCAGATTTCTTACATTATAATCCCAGATAAAATCTGCTTTATTATCAGAAGTAATTTTAGAAAGCCCCTGAGTTCTTACTTTAAAATCCAGAGTATATTTGGGTAATAGCGTGTAAATGAATTGAATGACAGCACCATTGTAATCTGCAGTTAAGGTTACCGCATTTCCATTAACAGCTGGTGAGAAAACTAAATCTTTAGTATTAACGATTTTTCCTGTTTTATCTTTAAACTGAAAACCGTAGTTTGAGTTATTCTTAGTGATCAGATAAAGCGGCTGATCTGCATTGTCTGTTTTGTGGTTGTAGGCTTTATAATTTAAAAGTTCTACTTTGGAAACCTGTCCTCCTAAGCTTGAAAATTCAAGTTTTAATTCGTTATTTCCAAGACTTGCTGTCTGGATTGCATTAGGAGTTACATTTGGATTGATATTGCTTGCCTGAGTTTGCTTTACGGCATTTTTTGCCTGTTCCGTTTTCTGCTCCTGAGCTTTCAACTCCGCTTCTTTTGTTTGTTTGTTCTGGAAATAGAACATAAAACCGAAGAGAACAAGGCATAAAACCGCGAAACTAATCATTTGCTTCTTATCGATTCCGTTGTTTTGTTGCATTTTATTTTATATTAAAATTTTAAATTTAAAATGTACGTATGGGTGTACATAATTTGAGCTGACAAAAATACTGTTTTTTTATCAAAACTCTATGCTTTACGTTGTTACTATATAATAAACTCAAGCTGAGAATAATCAGCCTGAGTTTATGGGTAGACGTTTATGATAAAATTTTACCTTATTTCTTTTCGCAAGCTTTGATGAAAGCTCTGAATAGCGGATGCGGTGTTGCTACCGTACTCTTATATTCCGGGTGATACTGAACTCCCACATAGAATGGATGATCAGGTAGTTCCAGCGCTTCTACCAAACCTGTTTCAGGGTTGGTACCTGTAGCAAGGAAACCATTCTTTTCAAATTCCTGAAGATAATCACTATTGAATTCATAACGGTGACGGTGTCTTTCAGAGATATTTTTGTTTCCGTAGATATCGTATAATTTAGAACCGTTTTTCAATGAGCACTTCCATGCTCCAAGACGCATTGTTCCTCCTTTATCTACTACATTTTTCTGTTCTTCCATCAAAGAAATTACAGGATCAGGAGTAGCGGTATCAAATTCCATAGAGTTTGCTTTGGTATGTCCTAAAACATTTCTTGCAAATTCAATCGTCATAATCTGCATTCCTAAACAGATTCCCAACATTGGAATTTTATTTTCTCTTGCATATTTTGCAGTAAGAACTTTTCCTTCAATTCCTCTGTCTCCAAAACCTGGAGCTACAAGAATACCATTCACACCTTTCAGTGTATCTTTGATATTTTCTTCCGTAATATCTCCACTGTATACCCATCTTACTTTTACTTCAGTTTCAAGGTCAGCACCTGCATGTTTGAATGCTTCAGCAATAGAGATATAAGAATCCTGAAGGGAAACATATTTTCCAACCAATGCAATTTCAACAGTTTTCTTAGGGTTCTGGAATTTTTTAAGGAAACTCTTCCAGTCTTTAAGATCAGCATCTTTATCACTTTTCAGATCCAGTTCTTTCAAAACTACATCATCGAAATTCTGCTTCTGAAGATACATTGGAACTTCATAGATCGTTTCAAGATCTTTACATTCGATAACGTTATCTAAAGGAACGTTACAGAACTGAGCTAATTTTGCTCTCTGATCTTTAGGAATTTTATGTTCTGTTCTACAAACTAAAACATCTGCCATAATTCCGCTTTCCATCAACTGACGAACGGAGTGCTGGGATGGTTTTGTTTTCAATTCTCCACTTGAAGCCAGATAAGGCAGTAAAGTAAGGTGAATCACCATAGAATTGCTCTCTCCCAATTCCCACTTCAACTGACGAACAGTTTCAATGTATGGCAAAGATTCGATATCCCCTACAGTTCCTCCGATCTCAGTAATAATGATATCGTAGTTCTGTTTTGAAAGGATTTTAATTCTACGTTTGATTTCGTTAGTAATATGAGGAATTACCTGAACTGTTTTTCCAAGGAAGTCTCCTTTTCTTTCTTTTTCAATTACAGTCTGGTAAATTTTTCCTGTAGTAACGTTATTGTTTTGGGATGTAGGAGCATCAAGGTAACGCTCATAGTGGCCTAAATCCAGATCCGTCTCTGCACCATCTTCAGTCACATAACACTCTCCGTGCTCATAAGGATTCAAAGTTCCTGGGTCGATATTGATATAAGGATCTAATTTTTGGATCGTTACATTAAAGCCGCGTGATTTTAGTAGAAGTCCCAGAGAAGCAGAAACGATTCCCTTTCCCAAAGATGAAGTTACACCTCCTGTCACAAAGATGTACTTTGTATTCTTTTTACTCATTAGATTAGGTTTGTGCAAAGTTAGGGGAAAAAGAAATACAAAGCAATCTTTTACATTTTGAAAATGATAAAACATCCCTCAAACAACTATAAAACCAGATAAAAATTTTTATTAAGATTGATATAAACAAATGAAACAAAGCCATAACCAAAAGGATTTCATCTATCAGCAAAAAAGGTTTTCCACTCACATGGAAAACCTTTTATATTTTATACGTTGAAATATTATTGCTTTACAAGCTCAAAATAAGCAGTTACCTCAACATCTTTCGCGATACCTGCTCCTGATGGGTCATATTTGATTCCATAATCCAGACGGTTTACTGTAAATTTCGTCTGAATTCCCATGACCTCTTTTCCATCTTTATTTTTTGTAATCCCACCCAATGTAACCGGAGCAGTGATTTCTTTCTCTACTCCCTTCATGGTTAGTTTCCCTTTAACGATATAGTTGTTGTTTTTATCTTTTGTAACGGAAGAGCTCTTAAATTCAATCGTAGGATATTTGGCAACATCGAAAAACTCTTCGCTGATAAGATGTCTGTCTCTCATATCCACTCCGGTATTAATACTAGGAACACTGATAGAAAAGTTTAAATCAGCATTATCCAGATTAGCACCACCAGTGGCTGCTTTTCCGTCAAATTTATCAAACCTTCCCTGTACAAAACTAATCCCCATATGCTTGATATTAAAGTTAACCGATGAATGCATCTGGTCTACCTGCCAGGTTCCCTGTGCAAAAGCTACAACACTTAACAGCACAAACACGAAAGATAAAAATACTTTTTTCATTGTAATGATATTTTACATTAATATTTTAATTGAATCAGGCTAAGATATGAAAGATATTTCTATCGCAGACGTATTAGTTTTTTTATATTAAACTCATTTACATTCTGAAAAAAAAAAGCTTTTTTATAACTTCGCAGTATGGCAAAACTGAAAACAGCATATTTCTGTCAAAACTGCGGAACCCAGTATCCTCAATGGCTGGGACAATGTAAAAACTGTGGAGAATGGAACACTTTAGTAGAAGAGGTTGTAGAGAAACCTTCTCATAAAACTCCTCCTTTTTCAAAAACGAAACAACATGTTATCAATATTGTTGAAGTAGAAACCAGCGAAGAACCTAGGATAAAAACCCCTTCTGAAGAACTGAACCGTGTTTTAGGAGGCGGCATCGTTTTGGGGTCTGTAACTTTGATTGGTGGCGAACCGGGCATCGGAAAATCTACCCTTCTGCTTCAGCTTGCTTTGAAAATGAAGAAAAAAGTTTTCTATGTTTCTGGTGAAGAAAGTGCTTCTCAGATCAAAATGAGAGCAGACAGGCTTACGGATATTCAAAATCCGAACTGTTTCCTTTTCACAGAAACATCATTGGAAAAAATCCTTCATGAGGCCAAAAAACTGGAGCCGGATTTCATGATTATTGATTCCATTCAAACGCTGCAGTCTCAATTGATAGAAAGTTCCCCGGGAACCGTATCCCAAATCCGGGAATGCTCCAATGAGATCATCAAATATGCCAAAGAAAACAATACGCCTGTCTTTCTTGTAGGACATATTACCAAAGACGGCCAAATTGCCGGACCAAAAGTACTGGAGCACATGGTAGATGTTGTTCTGAATTTTGATGGAGACCGAAATCATCTGTTCAGATTATTGAGAGCTAATAAAAACCGTTTTGGTTCTACCTCCGAAATTGGAATTTATGAAATGATTTCTCAGGGATTAAAAGAAATTAAAAACCCTTCGGAAATACTGATTACCAAGAAGTTTGAGGAACTTTCAGGAAACTCTGTTGCGGTAACTCTGGAAGGAAACAGGCCGATGCTTCTTGAAATACAGGCATTGGTAAGTACTGCCGTTTATGGTACTCCTCAAAGAAGCAGCACCGGTTTTGATTCCAAAAGGCTGAATATGCTTTTGGCCGTACTGGAAAAAAGAGCTGGTTTTCAATTGGGAGCAAAAGACGTTTTCCTGAATATTACCGGAGGAATAAAAACAGATGATCCGGCACTGGATCTGGCGGTCATTGCTTCTGTTCTTTCTTCCAATGAAGATATTGCTATTTCTGAACATTACTGTTTTGCCGGAGAAATCGGATTAAGTGGCGAAATTCGTCCGGTAGCACAGATTGAGCAGAGAATTACTGAGGCTGAAAAATTGGGGTATGAGAAAATATTTGTATCCAATCTTAATAAAATCCCGAAAAGAAAATTTGGAATCAAGATTGAAGAAGTGAGTAAAATTGAGGATTTTCATGAGAGACTGTTCTAGAGTGAATGGTCAATTTTGCTTCGCAAGTCAATGGTCAATTAATATCACGATAAAAAATTCACAAGCGAAGCGAATTCACTTTTCACCTTTCACTATCCACATTTAATTCATACCTTTAAATTATGAATTATCTGGCTCATTCTTTTCTTTCTTTTACTGACGGGCAGATCGTGGGGCAATTTCTCGAAGATTTCATCCGCAACAGAGATCGTTTTTCTTTCCCGAAGGAAATTCAGGACGGAATTACCCTGCACAGAGCTATTGATACTTACACTGATTCTCATCCTGCCATTCATGAAGCCAAAAAGGTATTCGCTCCATTGGTAAGGCTGTATGCAGGTGCGTTTGTAGATGTCTCGATGGATCATTTTGTAGCCAAGGATCTTTCTCTGAATTCTCTTCCGGAATGGAAAGCGCATTCCCTTAAAGTTTATCGTGTTTTAAATGCCTATGAACAATGGCTTCCTGAAAATTTCAAAAAGATGCTTGTAAAAATGGAGCATGATGACTGGCTTTATAATTACCGTGAAGACTGGGGAATTAAATTCAGCATTCAGAATGTTTTGAATAAAGCAAAGTACCTCGATAAGGATATTCCCGTTTTTGAAGCTTTTTTAAAGAACAAAGATCATCTTCAGCAGTGTTACGATGATTTTTTTCCTGATCTGCTGGCCCACGCAAAAGGAATTAATACGTTGCTTCAGCTGGAAAATTAATATTCTCAGAACTGTTTATACAGATAGCGGTTAGGATAGGTAAGTTTTTCACTGTTTCTTTGTCCGTTTACAATAATATGAACAATATTGATCTGATCATCAAAAAGATTATACAGAAAACTTACGGCAGTTTCTACTTTTTTAGGAGTAGCTACAGGTTCTGACTCAAGAAAGATATCTACAGATTCCTGATCTTCTTCATAACCGATATAATTTACTTTTAAAAATTTATTATCAGCCTTTAGCCTGAAATATTCTGAACAGTATTTCTGCAGGGCATCATTCAGTTTCGCCTTATATTTTTCGTCATTAAAATGAAAAGCACCTCCATATTTTTTCCCCAGGCCATTTTCCATGTCATCAAGAAAGAATCTTCCGGTTACTTCAAAGGTTCTGGATTTTGAATTATAATTAATTTCAACAGATCCTACGTGATAGGGGTGAAAAGTCCCACCCTCCGTAAAACTTTGAAAAGTCATTGTTAATAATAAAAGAAAACTCCAAAAAAACTTACCTGACATGAATCTTATTTTACAGCAAATATAAAAAAAGCAGCAATTATAAAAACTGCTGCTTTTCATTGAATATCATAGATGAAGATTTATTGCTTCATTACTTTTTTTGTGATTTTTGTGTTATCCTCCAATGTAATGGTAAACAGGTATGTTCCTCTTACAAATTCAGAAACATCAATTCTACCGGAGTTCTTATCTACATTAACGGTTTTAATCAGTTTCCCAGAAACATCATAAACACTTACTGCACCTTTAGAATATCTGCCTAACGACACGTTTACAAAATCTTTTGCAGGATTCGGAGTGATGTTCACTTCTGAATTTATTTTAACATCCGCTGTCCCTAATGTTGTTCCTGTTTTAACAAAATATCCGCCAAAACCAGTCGTCTGAAAACTCACTTCCCAGTATTGGTAGGTATCATTCCAGATAATATCTGCTATATCAGGAGTAATAACTGTGGCGGTTCCTCCAAAAGAAGCTACGGTTCCTGTAGTACTTGTTCCGCTATATTTTTCAATAAGAAGATTGGCTTTGTTAGCAACATCAGTGGGTGAAGTAGGTAATTTCACTCCATTAGTCAGATTATAAGCATCAAAATCACTCTGTTTGAAATATAAGGTTACTTTACCGGTTGCTGTGGTAGTGTTTGCATCCGAATTGATTTCATATCTTCTTGCTACATAGTTGGGCTGTGCATTATCAACCCACACTTTGGCTGTTACATTTCCTGTTACGGTACTGGCTGTTTCTTTTTCTAGCCTTGAGATAAGCTGGCAGGAATTTGTAAAGTAGTTATAGCCATTCGCCACCGTACTGGTTTTCGTCTGGTTAGAAGTTGCTAAATTCTTTACTTCAGCAACATTTTCATAGATTACCGCTCTCATTTTAAGATCAAATGTTCTTGAAGTCCATGTAGTACCGTCAGTAGAAGTTTTAGATCTGCTATTCAGTACAGCATTCTCTGCTTTCATGGCAATTCTTCCTCCTAATCCATTAACAACAATATAAAATTCTTTTCCGGTTACCATCTGTACATTCAAATCTGAAAGATTGATGTAATTCCAGGTATATCTCTGAATATTATTAAGCCATGAAGTAATGGTTTTAGTAGCAATAATATCTCCGGGATTTCCGTTAGCATCTACCTTTCTGATCTGAATATCCACCGGGATATCTGAAGGAATTGAAGACCCTGATACAAATGAGAACCCTCCCAGTTTCCCTGTTAATGTAGGCGTATATCTTACCGCAAGAGCCATATTATCAAAATAATAATTAAATTCTGTATTGGCTACAATGTATGGCTCATCGTAACTTACTGTTTCAAAATTGGATTTCACACATCCTATTTCATCAGTAACAGCTTTATAGATATCCAATTTACCATATCCCCATCTCATATTCGGAACGACACCGGTGGCACCATCCATTCTTGCATTAGCTGTAAGACGGGCTTTCACCTGTGCTGCCGTCAATGAAGGATTAGCCTGCAGTAATAACCCTACTGCTCCAGCTACTCCCGGTGAAGACATACTTGTCCCCTGGTTTTTCACGTAATAATTGGTGCCTGAAATAATGTCTGTTGCTGCGGGAGCAGAATTGCTGGATCTTGATGAAATAACATTCTGGCCTGAACCTGCGATATCCGGCTTTTGAACCCCATCCACTCTTGGTCCCTGTGAACTGAATGAAGAGATAGATTCCTGTGGGGTTGTGGTAGAATAAGCTCCCGTACTATACCAACTTGGTCTTCCCATATAAGAAGCTACCGTGATGGCGTTGGAAGCATTCCCCGGGCTTCCTACAATATATTCATTATCTCCGTTTTGTAAGGTGGTTTGCACTCCCTGACTATACAGCCAGCCGTGGGCTGTGATCTGCTGGGTTCCGTTGTTGGTAATTTCCAATGAATAATTCCCTTGGACATTGGTGGTTCCGGAGGTTCTGGTCACTACCAACTGTACATATCTTTTATTGTTGTCGTTACTCCAATAATTATACATAGTTGCGGTAAGACCTCCTCCTAATATAGTATGAGCGGTGTTTGTACTGATATTCTGCGTATACTGCTGTCCGTCCGGAGTGGTTAATTTTGCAGTAACGGGAGTATTGTCATTGGCATACATAATGAATGAGAATACTGAAGCTGCGGAAGTGTTGCTTGCTACAGTAAAGTTATATGTCTGTGCCGCACCGGCTGCAATATCAACTTTTCTGTGAAGATTAGCTCCGTAATCATTACCTGCTGAAATCACAACAACTCTTCCCGCTCCTGAAGTGGTAAAGCTATTAACCGCTACTTCATGGCTTGAAGTTCCATCATGAGCACTACTCTGGCCACCAATACTCATATTGACAACAATAGGTTTATTAAGTGCCGTTGCCACATTTTTAAAATAGGTTAAAGCATTAATGGTATTTGTTGTAGGAAAAGATCCGTTTCCTCCTTTCACAAAAACAATATCTGCATCCGATGAAAATCCTTTATGTCTTTTATCGGTAAAAGCAGAACCATTTCCAGCTGCTGTACCTGAAACATGGGTTCCATGGCCGTTGGTATCATTTTCACGAACAAACCCCGTGGGTGTCCCATCCAGTTCATCTTCGATCTGTGCTTTCGTATATTCTACGCCAGTAGCAAACCCTGCCGGGGCAGTTTCTCCCGCCTGGGCAGTTAAAGTCTGATCCCAAATGGAAACAATTCTGCTCTTGGTCTGATCATCAGATTTTCTGAAATCCGGATGTTTCCAGTCTATTCCACTGTCATAAATTCCTACCAACACTCCTGTTCCATTATAAGCTGTGTTATTGAAAACACCATCCTGCAAAAGACTTGCTCCGGACTGAGCTCGGCTCACATCATTATGAAGTGCATCAAACTCCGGTCCCATTACAGAGGTTACATACGGAAGCTGAGTCAGTCTTTCAATATCTTCAATGGTAACCAAAGCTGTGGAAAAAGCAGGAAATTGGCTTTGTATAAGAAATCCGTCTGCTTTTAATTTTTCAGGCTCTTTAGTATAAACTATACATGAATACATAGTCTGTGCTCCTTTTGAAGTCACCACCAGGTGCTGATCAAGTTTCATATCAGGACGTTCCAGTTCTTTTACAGCTCTTCCGTTAGCAATACTTTCTTTATTTTTCAATAAAAGATCAAACCGGGAATCCAGTTTCTGTACCTGCCCGTAAAAAGCGTAGGAATACAATCCCAAAAAGGCTGCTGTAGCATTTCTAAGAAGCTTCGCTCCTCCACGTGAAATGTTTACATTTGTAAAAAATAATTTTTTGATATCCATATTTCATTTTTAAGCAATACAATTATACAATTTTTATTTAAAACATAAATAATGCAAAATATCAATAAAGATTAAGTGTAAAAATTAAATCAAATAATAAAATTAACAATATTTTAACAATATATTCAAAATATAAAATTTTTTAATCAAAATGCAGGATTTCATTTTTTATTTAAACCTTGGATGGGAACATATTATTTCTCTGGATGCACTGGATCACCAGCTTTTTGTTTTAGCTTTGATAGCTGTGTACTCTTACAGTGACTGGAAAAAAATCCTGATTCTTGTTACCGCATTTACAATCGGGCATTCTATTACCTTAGCTTTAAGCATTCTGGATGTTTTCAGAGTTCCTTCTGACTGGGTGGAGTTTTTAATTCCTTTAACGATTGTTCTTACTTCCATGGATAATATTATCATGAAAAATCAGAAACAGACTTTGATGCGGGCTAATTATTATCTTGCACTGATCTTCGGCCTGGTTCATGGAATGGGATTCGCCAACACAGCAAGAGTAATGATTGCTAAAAGCCAAAGTATTGCGTTACCTCTCCTTGGGTTTAATATTGGTTTGGAGCTTGGCCAGATTGTAATTGTTGCTGCAATTTTAATCATCCTGTTCATTTCACTCAATCTTTTTAAAGTGAATAAAAAAGACTGGATACTCTTTGTTTCTTCCGGAGTATTTGCTTTATCCTTAAAAATGACTTTGGAAAGAATTCCTTTTTAAAAGTTAAATATTCTCATTAATTCAACAGGTAATTACTATCTTTGATCATTAAAAAATCATTTCGGTTATGAAACTAAAAGTTGTTATACTTTCACTTTCTGTATTTGCATATACAGGTTTCACCGCACAAAATATTCAGAATAACCCGGGCAGCAATCACGGCAATAAGTTTGAGCAGCTGGGAACTATTCTGCCAACACCCAACATCTACAGAACAGCTTCAGGAGCTCCCGGTCACGGATACTGGCAGAACAGAGCCGATTACAACATCACTGCTTATCTGGATGAAGATAAAAGAAATCTGAAAGGTTCAGAAACGGTGACTTACTACAATAATTCTCCCGATGAGTTGGATTATATCTGGCTGCAGCTTGATGAAAACGAACACTCAAGCATCAGAAATGCAGGATATGACACTTCATCTGTACTTCGTTCTTCCACTACGGACCAGCAGCTTAAAGTTTCTGAACTTCCTGTAAAAGATAACGGTTATGGTGTAAGTCTTGAAAAAGTAACAGATGCTTCAGGGAATCCATTGAAGTATACGGTGAACAAAACGATGATGCGTATTGATCTTCCAAAAGTTTTGAAAAAGGGAGAGAAATTCGTTTTCAAAGTAGACTGGAACTACAATATCTCTGACAGAATTAAAATGGGAGGCCGAGGAGGTTTTGAAAACTTCCCTGAAGATGGCAATGACCTGTATACTATGGCACAATGGTACCCAAGAATGTGCGTGTATAGTGACTTCCAGGGCTGGCAAAACCACCAGTTTACAGGAAGAGGTGAATTTGCCTTGGTCTTTGGAGACTTTAAGGTTTCCATGAATGTACCTGCCGATCATATTGTTGGCGGAACAGGAGAATGTAAAAATTATGATCAGGTATTAACTTCTGATCAGCTTTCAAGATACAGAAAAGCAGAAAATGCTTCTGAACCTATAGAAATTGTAACGTTAGACGAAGCTAAAAAAGCGGAGAAAAATCATTCAAAACAAAGAAAAACATGGGTTTTCGAAGCGAAAGATGTTCGTGATTTTGCATGGACTTCTTCCAGAAAGTTTGTCTGGGACGGAATGCGTGTAACGATTCCTGAAAACAACAATAAAGTAATGGCTATGAGTTTCTATCCAAAAGAATCTTACGGCCTTTACAGAAAGTTTTCTACAAAAGCGGTAGCTCATACCATTAAAACGTACTCAGAATTTACGATTCCTTATCCATATCCTGTAGCACAATCCGTAGAAGCAGCCAACGGAATGGAATACCCGATGATCTGTTTCAATTTTGGCAGAACCGAAAAAGACGGAACCTATTCTGAAGGAACCAAAAACGGAATGCTCGGAGTAATTATTCATGAAGTTGGACACAACTTCTTCCCAATGATCATCAATTCTGATGAAAGACAATGGGCATGGATGGACGAAGGCCTGAATACCTTCACAGAATATCTTACAGAAGAAAAGTGGGATAATAAATTCCCATCCAAAAGAGGACCGGCATGGACGATCGTAGATTATATGAAACTTCCGAAAGATCAGCTGGAACCTATCATGAGTAACTCTGAAAATATTGTTCAGTATGGTCCGAACGCCTATTCAAAACCTGCTACAGGGCTGAATATTCTTCGTGAAACAATCATGGGAAGGGAACTTTTCGACAAAGCATTTAAAACCTATGCCAAAAGATGGGCATTCAAGCATCCTGAACCCGCAGATTTATTCCGTACCATGGAAGATGCCAGTGGTGAAGACCTTGACTGGTTCTGGAGAGGCTGGTTCTACGGTACAGATCCTGTAGATATTGCTATTGATAAAGTAACGGTTGCTGTTCCTAATCTTGAGAGTGATCCAAAAGCTGCTGCTGAAGTACAATATCAGGTTGAAAAACCATTGGTAAACAGTTTTGAGGATCTTTCAAAAATCAGAAACAGAGAAGATAAGAATATCAAATTCTATGTAGATGGTGATAAAGATGTTCAGGATTTCTATTACAAATATGACAGAGGTCAGGAAAAGATTGATAATAATAAGCAATACACCATCAAAACAGAGGCAGGTCTTCCTTTAGATGCAAAGGATAAAGAGAAATTCAAAAATATTACAGGATATCAGATCGATTTTGTGAACAAAGGTGGTCTGGTAATGCCAATCATTCTTGAATTCACGTTTGAAGACGGATCAAAAGTATATGACAAATCTGCAGCACAGATCTGGAGACTGAATGAACAAAAAGTTTCCAAGACGTATTATTTTGATAAGAAATTAAAATCTATTCAGCTGGATCCAATGAGAGAAACTGCTGATATTGATACAACCAATAATTTCTGGAGCAGCACCGGAACGGGTACTGAAACTTCAAAATTCCAACTTTTCAAACAAAAACAGGGAAGAGGTTCTGTAAGAGGAGGTTCAACCGGAAAGGTTAATCCAATGCAGGCCGCAGGAAAAAGTTAAAATCAAAAGGTTGTAACTTTTAAGTAATACAGCACTACTTCATATTAAAAGGGCAAAGAATACTTCTTATAACCTTTTTAATATGAAGTATTTTTTTGTTTAAACCTTTTCATCCCAAGTTCATTCATCCATTGAACTACCTTACAATACCAACACCTTTCTTTCGTCTATAAAAAATATAACAACCTGACTTAAAAAGTTTTATATTTGAATCACCATAACACCAAATGTCAAAAACCTGATTGACAATAAATGCTCAGGGTTCAAAAAAAACAAAATATTACTTATGAAAAATGCCAAATTACTAAGCAGAGATGCTCAGAAAACCATCAATGGCGGGCTTGCTGCCAGACTCGTATGCTGCGAACGCGACGACAACGGAAAATGTACTTTATGGATCGGACCTGGACAAAACTGTCCTTAGTTCTGTCATCTGATAACAATTTTTATAAAGCCGGAAATTTCCGGCTTTATCTTTTTTCTTATCATATATTTTACTTACAACCTGATAATCAAAATTTTATTATAAAAAAAATCAACTATAATATATCACACAATAAAGAAAAATACTATCTTTGATTCACTTCTTTTACACCAAATGTCAAAATCCTGATTGACTTTAAATGTTCAGGGATATACAAACCAAAATATTATTAACTATGAAAAACGCTAAATTATTAAGCAGAGATGCTCAGAAATCAGTCAATGGCGGAGCAGCAGGACGTATTTGCTGTGAGTACAATTACAAAGGACAATGTATCCTGTGGATAGGACCGGGACAATATTGCCCATAGTTCCAATCCTTAGATAACAATTTAAGATAAAGCTGGAAATATTCCGGCTTTATTTTTTAACTTAAATGTTCTTTTACATTCTTTTTATAAGTTCTCCCTAACGGAAGCTCATCGCCGTTTTTCAAAAAAACATGGCTGGAATTATACGAATTGATATGTTCTGATAACACAATATAAGACTTGTGAATTCTGATAAAACCGAAATGTTGAAACTTCTCTTCAAAATTGGACATTCTCTCCAGAATCATATACTTTTTCAACGGCGTCATCAGGACAATATATTCTCCGAATCCCTGTATCCAGAGAATATCTTTTAGAAAAACTTTATTCATCACATAATTGGATTTGAACATAATAAAGTCTTCCTGCTGCTGACTGCTGGCTGAGCTTTTAAACTGAACAAAATCCCTTGCTTTATGGACTGCTTTTTTAAATGTTTCAAAATCCACAGGTTTGATAAGGTAATGAACAACATCCAGCTCAAAGGCTTTCACTGCATATTTTGTTTCCAGGGTAAGAAAAATACATAGTGGCGGATCAGGAAGCTGCTGCAAAAGCTCTACTCCATTAATACCAGGCATATTGATATCGAAAACAACAAGATCTACTTTATTGGTTTTCAGAAATGCCAGCGCTTCTTCCGGTTTCTGAAATGAAGCCAGCAGTTCAACCTCTTCAAGCTGATCGCAATATTGTTTTACAAGCTGCAATGCAGGATATTCATCATCTACATTTACGATAGTCAGATTAGCCATTGATAGTAATTGTTAAAGCTATTTTATATTGATCATTTTCTTTCGGGCCGGAATAAAACTCATACTGATCCGGATAAAATTTTTCCAATATATGAATAATTGCTTCGTTACCCAATCCGTGATAATCAGATTCAGCGACAAGAGTTCTATCTTTCCCGACAGAATTTATAATTTCAAAATACAGTTCGGAGCGCTCAATATGACAGAATAATTTTATAAAAGCGTGAGCATCTTCTCCTATTGCTGAATGTTTTAAAGCGTTTTCAAATAAAGTCAAAAGTATAGCAGACGGGATTTCCGCAATGTCAAATTCTTCCTGGTCTTCAATATCCATGACAATATCAAGCTGATTATTATATTTAAGCTGATACAACGTAGCAAGTGCTTTTAATGAAGAAAATTCCTGAGAAACGGTTACTTTTTCTTTCCCGCTGTCATAAATAATATATTTCAAAAGCTTGCTCAACTGCAAAATAGAATCAGATGTTTTCTCTGAATGGGTAAAACTGTTGGCATATATATTATTAAGGGTATTCAGCAAAAAATGAGGGTTCAATTTAGACTTCAACAAATCAAGATAAAGCTGATCTTTTTCTTCTCCAAGGCTGATCACATCCTGTTCTATTAAAAATTTGTCTTTGGTAATTCCCAAAAAAGAGCCCACCAGAATGATGATTCCCTGTGAGATATACACGTTATATAAAAAACCAACGTGGTAGCCTTTTCCAATGAAATCCATCTGAAAAACGGCAGGTTCCCAAAGAATTCTGAAAAGACTGGACCCCAGAAAGAGGATCAAAGCATAGAGGATAAACTCCGGGTATTTATTGGACAAATAGAACCGGGGAACCAGATAATAGTACACCAGATAGTAAATTCCCACATTGAAAATGGTGTTCAAAATAATACTTATCACCAACTGATTTGAATCCAGGAAGTAGTTTTCGGTGAAATAAGTCATCAAAATGAAGATAAAAAGGAAAAAAATGTGCTGAAACCTCAACAAAAATTTCCAACGGTATTTCATAAGACTTTCCAGAATCTTACCACTAAATAAAATTCTGATAATCAATAATATAATAATAAAATTAATGATTAAAAACATAGTCTATACCTTATTTTGAAACGCCTCAAATATAAATATCTTTTTGCCTCAAAATGCAGTTCGTTGAGAAAAACTGTCATTGATTGAAAAATTACAGAGCCGCTCTTTCTAATAAATATATTTGAAAAAGTACAATATTAACCCAATATTATATGAAAATCAATATAAAATTAACCCTTATTTTATCATTATGTTTATTCAACGGACTTTATAGTCAGAGTAAAGATAATTACAATATGTGGTTTCAGTACCTAATGTCGGCAAAGCTTACCGATAAAAGTACTTTAACTGCACTTACCCAGTACCGTTCCTTCGATCTGGCTTATGACACAAGACTTTTTCTGGTAAATGCTTATGTAGATTATGAAGTAGCTGAAAATATAAGACCTGCCGCAGGAGCCATGTTTCTGATCCTCGAATCTTATAATGCCGACGATTCTAAAAAGATAAGATATGAAAAAAGACCTTTCCAGCAGGTAACTGCGGAGTATTTCATCGGGAGAACCTCCATCTCTAACCGCCTTAGAGTGGAAGAACGTTTCCTCAGCAATCCCGATGAATTTGAGGTAAGAATCCGGTATCTGATTTCTGTGAGAATTCCTTTCAATAAAAAAGGAGAAAAAGAAAAACTCTATGGTATTCTTAAAAATGAAATAAGAATGAATGTGGATAAAACAGAGCCTTTCGACAGTAATCGTATTACCGCAGGCCTTGGAATAAAAGTGGGAAAAAATTCTGCTCTGGAACTGGCCTTTATCAATCAGATGGAAACCGGAAAAACAAGTAACTACGGATTTATAGGCTTCAGAAACAGTTTTGACTGGAGAAAAAAGAAACAACAATAACCTCATTAATATTTATAGATAACTATGCTAACATTTCTTGGTTTTTTAATGATTTTCATCTTCATGATTCTCATCATGAACAAAAAGATGACTCCTCTCACCGCTTTGGTCATTGTGCCGGTAACCATAGCCCTTTTTGCAGGCTTTGGTCCTCAGTTGGGAGACATGATGAAAAACGGTGTCAAAGAAATAGCTCTGACCGGTGTTATGCTGATCTTTGCGATCCTTTATTTCAGTTTAATGATAGATACGGGACTTTTTGAACCGCTAGTGAATATAATTTTAAAAGCAGTTGGAGACAATCCCATCAAAACAACAATAGGAACTGCTGTTCTTACAGCATTGGTTTCATTGGATGGTGATGGTTCATCTACCTATTTAATTGTCGTGGCTGCTATGCTTCCGTTGTATAAAAAACAAGGGATGAATCCGCTGATTCTTACCTGTATTATTATGCTTGCCGGGCAGATTATGAATATTCTTCCCTGGGGAGGACCAACAGCAAGGGTAATGAGTTCCCTGAAGCTTGGCCACACTGAAATATTTGTGCCTATGATTCCTATTATGGCTATAGGTATCCTGTGGGTTATATTTGTTGCCTATATTTTGGGCAGAAGAGAAAAAATACGAATTGCAAAACATGGTAAGTTTACAAACTACAACAGCAATGATATTATTGGTGAAGCAGATCCTTCACTCCGCCGCCCGAAACTGATTCTAATCAATCTTGCTCTTACCATAACCCTTTTGGTAGTCATGATTCTTGATATTGTTCCTTTAGGGATTGCCTTTATGATTGCTTTCTGTATCGCTTCCATCATCAATTATCCCAAATTAAAGGACCAGCAGAAAATCATTTCCAAACATGCAGGAAATGCCCTATCAGTGGCCGGAATGATCTTTGGGGCCGGAATTTTTACAGGAATCCTGAACGGATCGGGTATTATGCAGGCAATGGGAAACAGTATGATAGAAATAGTTCCTAAGAGCTGGGGCGGTTATATGAATATTGTGACAGCCTTATTCAGTATCCCGTTTACTTTTTTCCTGTCTAATGATGCCTACTACTTTGGAATATTGCCTATTATCGTTGCTACCGGTCACCAATTGGGAATTTCACCGGAAATATTGGGAAGAGCAAGTCTTATCGGGCAGGGTTCTCACCTTCTCAGTCCATTGGTTCCGTCTACTTATCTGTTGGTATCGCTGGCGGGTGTGGAGTTTTCAGATCATTTGAAATATACATTAAAGTGGGCCTTGGGATCATCAGTCATCATGTTGCTGAGTGCATTGGTTCTTGGTATTATATAAGGTTATATCTTTGAATTTCGTAATCTTATTATCTATAAAAAAGTGAATGATGAAAACTGTTAAGCAAAAAACATTTACAGACTCCTACTTAAGGAACCTTACGCTTTACGTGTTCACGGCGATTATCTGTGGCGCATTAACGGGTTATTATTTTCCGGAAGTCGGTAAACAGCTGGAAACGGTAAGCAGTTACTTTTTTATGCTTCTTGAAGTGTTGATCATTCCTGTTATTTTCATTGCGGTGACCTATGGCGTAAGCTATATTTTCAGCACTAAAAATGCTTTTAAAATTGTAATCCAGATGGTTCTGTATTTTTTAATCATCACTTCCATAAGCATTGTATTGGGAATCGGGTCCGGTCTTCTTTTAAAGCCGGGAGCCAACACGGGAATTATTATTTCTTCGCACAAGGCACTTCCGGAAAGATTTTTAACAACGGCCAGCAACCCACTGCATATCAGCAACTATGTGCTTTTTCTTTTCATATCCATATCTGCGGGAGTTGTGATTGGTATTTCGAAGAAGAGAAATAACATCTTTAAAGCTTTAGACGCAGGAAGAAATCTGTTTTTCAGGCTCATCAAATATGTGTATCTGTTTCTACCAATAGTCATTTTCTGTAACATCGCTTATGGCATTTCGGTATATGGAATCAATACTTTGCTGCCCTTAAGTAAAATTGTGGCCACAGTGTATCTTACCAGTGTATTTTTTATTTTCGGGATATTAGGCGTTATAACAGCTTACTTTAAAATTAATCTCTGGGATTTTCTGATCAGCATCAAAGAAGAAATCATTCTTGTAGTGGCCACTTCTTCTTCGAAAACTGCCTTCCCAATGATCTTTGACAAAATGGAATCACAGGGCTATGACCGGAAAATTCTTCGTCTTATTATTCCTCTTGGATATAATTTCAATCTGGCAGGAGCTTGTATTTATCTTTCTATTTCATGTATTTTCCTCGTTCAGCTTTACAATATTCCCCTTACACCAATGGATTATTTCTGGCTTTTTATCACCATTTCCATTGCTTCCAAAACGGCTTCGGGAGTACCGGGATCAGGCTTTCTTGCGCTGATGTTTACCCTAAGCAGGTTTGGAAAAATTCCCACCACGGATCTTGCGCTTTTATATAGCATAGACCGCTTTATGAACGAAGCGAGATCGGTTACCAATTTCATCGGCATTTCAGTTTCTGCTGCCATTATTTCAAAACTTAATCAAAATTCTATTCCTTTAAAAAATGATATTTCCTGATTTTACACACCTTTTCAATGACATCGTAGAAAACCCGGCAAAATCCATTGCTATTATCGGCAATCTTATTCTGATCGAAAGCCTTCTTTCTGTAGACAATGCAGCAGTACTGGCCACCATCGTCATGGATCTGCCCGAAAACCAAAGAAAAAAAGCCCTGAAATACGGAATCCTTGGAGCTTATGTATTTCGCGGGCTTGCTCTTATTTTTGCTTCCGTCCTGATTTCCGTATGGTGGCTGAAACCATTGGGAGGATTCTATCTGATTTATATTTCCTTTGACTGGTTCATCAAAAAAATTAAAAACACAAATGATGAAGAAAATCCTGAGGAAAGCCCGAACAAAGAATCCAGCTGGCTGTATAAAAATTCCATCGGATTGCTGGGTCAATTCTGGGCAACGGTTGCTATTGTGGAAGTGATGGATCTTGCTTTTTCTATAGATAATGTTTTTGCAGCAGTGGCTTTTTCAGATAATTTACTTCTGATTACGTTTGGGGTTTTTATTGGAATTTTAGCGATGAGATTTATTGCGCAGTGGTTTGTCCGTTTGATGCAGGTATTTCCTTTCCTGGAAACGGCAGCTTTTATTGTCATTGCCATTTTAGGAATTAAATTAAGTCTGTCCTTATACGAGCACTTCTACCCTGCTACGGCATTCGCTCATTTCTTAGGCAGTCATACCATGGAAATTTTAGTTTCCGCCCTTACCGTTCTGTTGTTTGTAGTACCGGTAACAACCAGTTATCTTTTGGGATTTCCGGCCCGAAAAAAATAATTTTTCTGCCAAATTTTCACATTCAAAAATAAAAATCTGCCATTTCAGCCATCAGCGTCTCATGGCATACATTTAGAGACTTACAACACAGAAATAATTAAAAAATTAAATATATTATGTCAGTAAACTTTAAACCATTGGCAGACAGAGTTCTGGTAGAGCCAATCGCAGCAGAAACTAAAACAGCTTCAGGAATCATTATCCCGGACACTGCAAAGGAAAAGCCGCAAGAAGGTACTGTAGTAGCAGTAGGTCCTGGTAAAAAAGACGAGCCTACAACGGTTCAGGTAGGTGACAAAGTACTTTATGGTAAATATTCAGGTTCTGAATTGAAGTTGGAAGGTAAAGATTATTTGATCGTAAGAGAAGCTGATTTATTGGGAATTATTGGCTAAGATTTCAGATCACAGACATCAGATTTCAGATTAAAAATCAAATTAAAAAAACTTTTGTTAGTTGTCTAATATCTGACATCTAACATCTAATATCTAATCAAAAATGGCAAAAGAAATAAAATTCGATATTGAATCAAGAGACGCTCTAAAAAGAGGGGTTGATGCATTAGCAAATGCAGTAAAAGTAACTTTAGGTCCTAAAGGGAGAAACGTAGTAATCGAAAAATCTTTCGGTGCTCCACATGTAACTAAGGATGGTGTTTCTGTAGCAAAAGAAATCGAACTTGAAGATAAGGTAGAAAACATGGGAGCTCAGATGGTAAAAGAAGTAGCTTCCAAAACCAACGATATCGCAGGAGACGGTACTACTACCGCTACTGTATTGGCACAGGCTATCGTAAGAGAAGGTCTTAAGAACGTAGCTGCAGGTGCTAACCCTATGGATCTTAAAAGAGGGATCGACAAAGCAGTAACTGCTGTTGTGGAAAACCTTAAATCTCAATCTCAGGAGGTTGGAGATTCTTCAGAAAAAATCAAGCAGGTTGCTTCTATCTCTGCCAACAACGATGATACCATCGGTTCTTTAATCGCTGAAGCGTTCGGAAAAGTAGGTAAAGAAGGAGTAATCACTGTAGAAGAAGCTAAAGGTACTGATACAACCGTAGACGTTGTAGAAGGTATGCAGTTCGACAGAGGATACCAGTCACCTTACTTCGTGACGAACCCTGAGAAAATGTTAGCTGAACTTGAAAACCCATATATCCTTTTAGTAGAGAAGAAAATTTCTTCCATGAAAGAATTGTTACCTGTTCTTGAGCCAATTGCACAAGGTGGTAAGTCTCTATTAATTATCTCTGAAGAAGTTGAAGGAGAAGCTTTAGCTACTTTGGTAGTCAACAAACTAAGAGGTTCTCTTAAAATTGCTGCTGTAAAAGCTCCAGGATTCGGAGACAGAAGAAAAGCTATGCTAGAAGATATCGCTATCCTTACAGGTGGACAGGTGATCTCTGAAGAGCAAGGTTTCACTATGGAAAACATCTCTTTAGATATGCTTGGAACTGCTGAGAAAGTAACGATCGACAAAGACAACACAACTGTTGTAAACGGTGGTGGTGACGAAGCGAAAATCAAAGGAAGAGTAGCTCAGATCAAAGCTCAGATGGAAACTACAACTTCTGACTACGACAGAGAAAAACTTCAGGAAAGATTAGCTAAGTTAGCTGGTGGTGTTGCTGTACTTTATGTAGGTGCTGCTTCTGAAGTAGAAATGAAAGAGAAAAAAGACAGAGTGGATGATGCCCTACACGCTACAAGAGCAGCTGTTGAAGAAGGTATCGTTGCAGGTGGTGGTGTTGCTTTGGTAAGAGCCATCTCTGCACTTGACAATCTTTCAGGATCTAACGCTGACGAAACTACAGGGATCAAAATCGTGAAAAGAGCAATCGAAGAGCCATTAAGACAAATCGTTGCGAACGCAGGTGGTGAAGGTTCTGTAATCGTTGCTAAAGTAGCAGAAGGTTCAGGAGACTTCGGATACAACGCGAAAACTGACGAGTATGTTCACATGCTTGAAGCAGGAATCATTGACCCAACTAAAGTAACAAGAGTTGCCCTTGAAAACGCAGCTTCTGTATCTGGAATGCTTCTAACAACAGAATGTGTTATCACTGAAGTGAAGAGCGCTGAACCAGCTATGCCAATGGGTGGTGGAATGCCAGGAATGATGTAACAGCGTGTCGCTGAGACAAATTAATATACTAACCGCTTTGCTTTTGTAGGGCGGTTTTTTTATACAGAAAATCCAATGGACTTTCTACTTGAAATTTTATTTGTAATTGCACACATTATATATGGGCGTAATACGTAAATTTGAATGTTATCGGCAATCCGATAAACTAATGATATACAAAATTTAATAAAGAATTGAATGACAAAAAAAATAGTAGTTTTGATAATAACCTGGTTAGTTTTTGTTTTTGCTGACTACTTTTGTCTCCCCTATTTTGTTCAACCATTTTCTTGGCTTTTAGTGTGTATAATCTTGCTAATTTTAACCGTAAGACAAGTCATAAAATTAATTAAAGAAAAGAAAAACATAAAGGCAAACAGAATAATAAATCTTTCAGTAACATTGAGTTTATTTGTTCTAACGTTTTACAATTTCAACAAAATCCCCAACTCCATTATTGAAAAAATTGACTGGAGTATTTCTTACAATAAGCGCAATCAAATAGTAAAAGATGTTTTAACAGAAAAATTGAAACCCAATACAAAAATGAATAATGGCATTTGTAAACTTTCATGTGACTTCCCCATTATTTCAAATGGCGGAAATGATATTTGGGTTTATCAAAATAAAACAGAAGGTACGAAAACTATCAAATTCTGGATTTCTCGGGGCTTTTTCGAAGCACCACAAACCTATTTTATATTCACAAATGATAATGAGACACAAAAACAATATGAAGAACTAATAAAAGTAAAACCTGAAAATAATTGGAAGTTAGAGAAAAATTGGTACCGGATAATGGAACGAGATTAAAATTTCTTTAATCAGAACTATCTCACTCGACAAAGCTGCTAAACTACAACATTAAAGTAAATCAATACTTCGGGTACAACGCGAAAACTGACGAGTATGTTCAAATGCTTGAAGCAGGAATCATTGACCCAACTAAAGTAACAAGAGTTGCCCTTGAAAATGCAGCTTCTGTATCTGGAATGCTTCTTACAACAGAATGTGTTATCACTGAAGTGAAGAGCGCTGAACCAGCTATGCCAATGGGTGGTGGAATGCCAGGAATGATGTAATAGCGTGTCGCTGAGACAAATTATATAGACCGCTCTGCTTTTGTAGGGCGGTTTTTTAGTGCAATATGGTTTCCCGTAAGAAATGTTATTTAAAAAACTTAAATTAGTAAACATTAATAAATCTATAAAAGTATTCATATAATTAAATTCTTATGATATTAATAATATGACTATTAGTATTGTACAATACACTAAATCAAATTTATGATAGAAAGACAGCCAGAAAAAAATGAGAAAGATGCATTAGAAATCTTATCTAAACAATTATCACAAATTGGTTTTAATGTAAAATTTAGCGACAATGTACAAAGGCTTAGAGGTCCTGACTTTATCGCAAATAAAAGAATTAATGGGATAGAATATAAAATTGCAATTGAATTAAAAAGTAATAAACAAATTACGGAAGCGATAAGAAATGGCATAAATACCTTAAAAGAAGTCAATAAAAAAAATCATTTCGATAAACTATTGCTACTTCTCTTAAATAAAAATAGTAAAAATTTTAACAATGCTAATTTAATAAAATATCAAAATGAAAATCCTACAAATCTTGAAATAATTAATCTTGATGACCTAGAAAAATGGTCACAAAATCTGTCTGATGAAATATCACCAAAAGAACAAAATGAAGTATTCTTCTACATCAGACAAATAAGTAAAAAGTTTATAGAATTAGTGGGTAAGGATATTGAAAATCTTAAAGACTTAGAATGGCGCGATTTAGAAAGAATGGTCTCAGAACTTTTTGAAGGAATTGGATTTAAAACAACATTAACACCAAGTAGCAAAGATGGTGGAAAAGACATAATCTTAGAATGTTTAATTAATGATATACAAAAGACTTTTATTATTGAAATAAAACATTGGAGAAGTGCTACAAAGGTTGGGCAAGCTGCAGTTAAAGAATTTACTCAAGTAATAATAAATGAAAAAAGAGATAAAGGGCTATTCCTTTCAACTTATGGATTTACAAATAATTATTATGAAAGTCTTAGTGAAAAACAGAAATCAATAGTACATTTTGGAGAAAAAGAAAAAATAGTAGAGCTATGTAAAATTTATGAAAAAATAAATAATGGCATCTGGAATCCCATTTATACTTTAGAAGATATTTTATTTGAAAATACAACTGGGATTTAGATTTATAATATACCCCGTTACCGCGCGATTGCATTGTGTGACTTTGTAACCACGAAAGGATTCGTGCAGTAGCAGGGAATGAATTTATAAGTCTATTTGACGATCAAAATAGAAAAATCGCAACGTTAAAAGTAAACATATATTCTAATTTACCTGAATTTTTAGAACTTTACATTGTGAACATACTGGATATGAATTAACCTCTCTACAAACTGTAATTGAGAAGATTAAAAAACTTTACAAATACATAAAAAATCATTCAATATCAATTATGCCTCTTACAACAGAATGTGTTATAACTGAAGTAAAGAGCACTGAACCAACTATGCCAATGGGTGGTGGAATGCCAGGAATGATGTAACAACGTGTCGTTGAGACAATTTAATATACTAACCGCTCTGCTTTCGTGGAGCGTTTTTTTGTAGAATATGGTTTCCCGTAAGATATTTCTTTCACAATGTTTTAATTTTATTAATAAATTTCAAATAAAAAATATTTAATCTAAGAAGTAAAATTTAAAAATGATATTTAAATACACAAAAGGAAGTAAATCATTCAATTTCTATGATTCAAAAATAGACAACAATCATAACATTTTTACAGTGATAGTTGGAAAAAATGGTACGGGAAAAAGTCGCTTATTAAATGACATTATCAGTAAATTTGTCCCAATTAGCCAAGTAAATACTACAACTTTTATCAGTCAAAATTATCGAAAAATAAATACAGATATTGATTTAGAAATATCAGAAAATCCTAATAAAGTAATAGCAGTCTCCACAAGCCCATATGATAAATTTCCTCTTCCAAGATTTCATTTAAGTAAATATAATATTGATAAATTTTATTCATATGTTGGTATTCGGGATCTAAGAACAACTAATTTTTCATTAGGGTTTATGTCCAAAATAATAGGACAATTATTGATGATAAGAAGCCAAAATAAAGATCAATTTGCTAAAATAATCAACGTCTTAAACTATTTGGGATATTCTGATGAATTTCATATAGCTTTTGAGTATAGAATACTGAGTTCTGAGCTAGAAGCTCTATTAAAGAGTAAACAAGCTGAAGAAACATTTTTTGAAATATTTTCTCAAAGGAATATTAATCGTCCACATCTTCATTTCTTTAGAACTGAGGATGACAAATTGGATATTGATAAGTTCAATAAATTAAAAAATATCTTAGAACAAATTAAAAACAGAAGACGGATCATATATAACTTAGTACTTGATTCAAATACTATTGATTCTGAAATTGATATTGAAAATATTTCATTTTTGATAGAAGCAGGAGTTGCTAGATTACGTGATGTTGGTCTACGTAAATTAGCTAATAATAAAATTTTTAAAATTAGTGATGCTAGTTCTGGTGAGCAATGTATTTTTACAACTCTTGTTGGTATAAGCTGTAACATAACTGATAATGCACTAATTCTAATTGATGAACCAGAAATTTCTCTTCATCCTGAATGGCAAGAGAAATATATTCAACTTTTAATTGAAACTTTTAAAAAGTTTAAAAATTGTCACTTTATAATTGCTACGCATTCGCCTCAATTAATTTCTAAATTGTCAACCGAAAATTGCTACATATTACAGATGGATAATAAAGAACTTATGAATGCTAAATATTATGCCAACAATTCTATTGATTTCCAACTAGCGAATGTTTTTAATCATCCAGGTTTTAAAAATGAATACCTCCTTCGTATTGCTATGAATATCTTTTCTAATATTTCTAAAAATAAAAAATTCAAAAAGAATGATCTTGAAAATTTAAAAATCTTAGAAGATCAATCAAATTATTTAAGACAGAATGATCCTGTATACGATTTATATAAAACAATAGCTCAATTAAGGAAAATTTATGAGTAAAATTATGAATGCCTACAATTATAGTGAGGAAGAAAAAAAATTAATCAAATCTATCTCAAAAGAAAGCGATATTTGGAGTCTTGATGAAATAATAGATTTGAAAAAGGAAATCAGAAACTTTTATAGAAAGGAACAAAAAATTCTCTGCGCTTATTGCAGAAATCCGGTATCATTAGTTTATCCAGACAATTGTCATGTTGAACATATAGCCCCTAAATCTTTATATCCAGAATATATTTTTGTGTCTAAAAATTTATGTGTAATATGTGCGGATTGTAATAAAATAAAAAGGAATCAAGAAACAATAGATAAAGTACCTGATACTATCAAGAAAAAATTAAAAACAAAATACCCTGATAAATCAGAGCACTTTAATATTGTACATCCACATTTTGATAATTATGATGACCATATACATATTGAAAATGGCTTTTATATAGATAAGGCATCAAAAAAAGGGAACTTTACTATTGGGGCATGTTTATTAAATAGAAAGTTTTTATTTATGGGATGGGAGCCGCAAACAGTGAACAATACTGAAATGATTAATAAAATTACGAAAATATATAAAGAACCAAAACAGGATAAAAGAGATGATATGTTACAGAAAATAATTAAAGAACTATCATAAAAATATCTCATGCTAAGCAAAATTTACGACTTCGGAAAATAAGCACAAGTAAGTAATGTTGCTACGCGAAGACACTATTGGTTTTATCTAACTATTAAAAACTAAATGAAAACTGAAATAAGTAAAATTATAAAAGACAACAATCTTAGAGATTTAATGACTGACATTAATGAAGTTGTTTTAGACTCATTTTTAGAAGATGGAATAGTAAAAGATATACCAATTTTAGGACTAGTCTCCAAAGCAATTAACTTTGGTAACACAATTCAAGAAAGACTTTATACAAAGAAATTATTAACATTTTTAAAGCAACTTGAAAATACTAAGCAAGAGGATAGAGAAAAGAAATTAATGAAATAGATGAGAATAAAAACTATAAAACTAAAGTTGGTGAAAAACTACTATACATAATAAACGAAGCTGATGATTGTGAAAAAGCAGGATACATTGGAATTTTATTCAAACATTTTTTAGAACAAACACTTTCTTATGTAGATTTTATTAGATGTGTAGATTGTATCAATAAAACTAACATTATTGATCTAAACTTTTTTATTAAGGAAAGCTTTCTTGAAAGCTATATCAATTCTAACGTTGAAAATTATTTGAATAGCGGCTTAATCACACAAGAATATAAAAATCCTTTGAATGAAGATTATAAAAAGGGAAGTTTTTATGGAAAGGCACATATAAAGTATAATATTTCTAGAGCTGGAATGTATATTAGAAGATATTTGAGATAAAACAAAATCCGAAGTCTCTCACTTCGGATTCTTTATATCCCATCATCTAAAATACCCCAACTCCCCATTTCCTATCCCCCAACTTTTACTTATATTTGTTTCTATAACGTACACAAATATGCAAAACAAAAAAATACATCAGGGGAGAAATATCAAGCGTTTTCGGGAGATGTTGGGCATCAAGCAGGAGGCTTTGGCTTTTGATCTTGGGGAAGACTGGAACCAGAAGAAGATTTCGCTTTTGGAGCAGAAGGAAACTGTAGAAGAGGATATTTTAGAAAGGATTTCCCAGATTCTGAAAGTTCCCGTGGAAGCTATTGAGAATATGGATGAAGAACAAGCAGTTAATATTATTGCTAATACTTTTCATGATTCTTCTGCTTTTGCTTATACCGCAAATATAAAACCTACTTTTCATCCACTTGAACAAGTATTAGAACTACATAAAGAAAAAATGGAGTTGTACGAAAGAATGCTGAAAGAAAAAGATGAAATGATGGCCAGACTGGAACAGTTGATTCAGAAATAAAAAAACAAAACTAATAACCAACCCTTCATGAAACTCTATACTTTCATAGCAGTATTATTCTTGCTGTCCTTCAGCTGTGCAAAAAAAGACCAATACAGTGTCGGCCAGCAATGGAACTACAAAACCCGTCCTACGGAAAAAAGCTCAACACTTACCATATTAAAGATTGAGGAATACCCTGAAACCGGAAAGTGATTCATATTTCTGTCAGCGGTTTGAAGATGAAAAACCCTGCCAGCCCTACTGGATATGCAGAAAACCTCAGCCATCTTCCCATATCAGAAGAAGCTTTAAACAAAAGTATAACCACCCTGAAAAACGAAACCGGCAAAAAGCCGGATTCTCTTGAACTCGACGGATATTCTTACTGGAAAAAAGAATTCGATAAAGGAAATGCCGGGATATTTACGATTCCTGTTTCTGAGATTGTAAGTACAATGGAAAAATCTATTGTTGCAGGGGATTATATTAAGTAAAACTTTATATATTTTCATCCCCTCTAGCACGATTGTATGCTCCCTATTTAAATTTGAACATATAGATGTTCTCAAATGTTAATTGAATATCTAAATTTGGATGTTTGTAACAAAAAAAACAAATTAAGAATGAAAATGAATTGCAACAAATGTAAAAATGAAGTTATTATTCTAAACTTTTCTGAAGAACAAAAGCTTGATCTTTATATTTTGATGCAAAACGATTTAAAAGTATTTGCTGAAAAAAAATTAATTGACGAATTCAATTTGGACAAAAATGAAGCAAGAATTATTATTCAACATGTAAACAATAGAAATGGCAGATGTGCAGAATGTGAGTTTGAAAAATTGAATGGAGAATATACTGAATGTCCCAATTGTGGTGCTTTTAATTATAATCTTAGTGAACCAGTGTTTAATTTAGAATTTTGCAGTCATTTAGAATGGTCTCTGGATTTTAAAAACATTGAAAATGAAAAGATAAAATATTATGCTAAGAGTTTTTGGTGTGATGGTATACATCATTTACCCGAGGACACAAAATCTTTACTTTATCATAATATTGAAAACAACAAGCAAATAATAACAAAAGCCTGGATTGGATATGGTGGCAATGAAATTTATGAAATGAAAATCAAGTTTGGGGAAAAAGCTATAGAAAATTATAAAAATAATAAAAGTTTAACCGAATGCATTCCAGGAAATAATGAAGTTCCGAATTGGATAAAGTTATTTATGGAAGATAAAAAGATTGAAATTCAATTAAAATAATAACTGTTGCTAACCTGAGTTTACACCCGCTCCGCAAAATCTCAGATACGACGGACAATTTATTGTGATTAAGAATATTGTTATGAACAGAAGAACATTGATAAAAATAAAGCTATACATGAAAAAAAAATTACTCTTAGGAATATTGTTCTCTGTTTCAATTTCTTTTCACATTAAAGCTCAGGATTTTCCACAAAAATTTGAAAAGGAGTTTTGCACTTGTTTATCTGGTAAAACAAATTATACTGATGAAACATTTAAAATTTGTTCCTATGAAGTAATGTCAAAACTTCAGAAAGATTTTGAAAACTTCCATAACAGCACAGCTAACAAAAACAGAAATGATTTCATGAAAGACCTTATGATCAGATTAATAAATAATTGTGATCCTTTCTATATTCATATGGCTGGTGTAAAGAAAACAGGAATGGACAAGTTTAGAAATGATTACAAAGAAATAAGTATCGATTCTCTAAAAAATAAATTTACTGAAACAAAGCTTTTAGCTGATTATTGGGAAATAGCCAACTGGTATTTTGCACATAATGAAAATGAACAGGCTGAAAGGATGTATAAAGAAATTTTAAAAAATGAACCTGATCAAATAGAAGCTGCTTATATGTTAGGAGCACTTTATGATGAATTGGGAAAGTACCAAGAGGCAAAGGTATTATATGACAAAGTGTATGAAAGTACAGGAAATATACAATATAGATTATATTCGGAAATGGACTTGAAAAAGGTAAATAATAATTAAATTCATCAGAAATAAAACGCAGACCTTTTCATTTTCCTTATAAATTCGGATAGAATCATAATATATTACTGGATAATTTGAATGCTTTACAAGAATTTATATTAAATTCTTTTTTGATATTTTCGTAGCAATCAATACAATCACAACATATATGGGAATAACAATTCATTTTGAAGGACGACTTAAAAATGAAGAAAGCTACAATACATTAGTAAAAAAAGTAATTGAGTTTTCATCATTTCAAGAATGGGATCATTTTCAATTTGAAAATGAATCTGTAACTCTGAAAAGAGTAAAAGACGAAGAAAATGTAAACTATGAAGGTCCTACCAAAGGTGTTCATATACAACCTCACGAAAATTCAGAACCCTTAATTTTCGAGTTTGATAAAGATTTGTACATTCAGGAATTCTGCAAAACCCAATTTGCATCCACTGAAATACACATAAAAATAATTGAATTACTTGAGATTTTAAAAGAATATTTCGAATGTCTCAATGTTGTTGATGAAGGAGAGTATTGGGAAACAAAAAATTATGATCAACTAGAAGAACATTGGGAAAACTTCTATATAGCTATGGATAGAACAATTCAGGAAAATAACAGTTTGCAGGGGCCATTCAAACTTAAAAGTGGCAGAATCATTGACCTGATGTAACCCAATATTATAAGCACAGAAGGATTCTTGCAGCAACGGGGATATTCAGCAGCCTCTAAAAAAATAAAGAAACCCGAAGTCTGGACTTCGGGTTTCTTATACGTATATAATCTCCAATTACTCTGAATTTGGAAATATAAGGTATTCAGTATAAATGGGCATTTAAAGTGAATACTGGGCCGTTTAATACTGCTGCAATAAATACTTTAAAATATCTGTAGTAGTCACAATACCTTTTAGCTCACCATTTTCGACCACCGGAACAGAATGAAAACTGTGTTCGGATAAAATCTCTGCCACTTCTTTTATGGTAGTCTCAGGATTTACTGTGAGAGGAGCTTTTGTCATCACCTGCGAAATAGTAAATACGTCGTATACCACTGCTGATACAGGAACATCTTCCGCATCATCCGATTGTTCTACATCCGCATAGCTGATTTTCAATAAATCACTATAACTTAATACGCCTAATAACTTTTGATTTTCGACAACCGGAATATGCCTGATTTTATTTTTTTTAAATAAATTTTCAGCCTCATACAATGATTGTGTAAGATTGAGTGTAATCAGGTCTTTAGTCATAATTTGGGAAATTGGAACTCTTTGTTTCATAGCATTTTTGTTTAGATTATTGTGAAAATTAACAATGAAAAACGAACCATAAATTCCTTTTTCATACTCAAAGTTAGCGAAGAAACACCCGCCTCATCATACTATTACAGCTGATATTTATCAATTTTCTCCGCTGTATGATATGTTAAATATCATGGTTTCATTTTTGTATTTTTTCAAAGAAACTTCTAACTTTAGTATTTAATTTTCAATAACTTACCAAAAAAACAACTTATCTTTTGCAGACAGACAAGCAGATAATAATTTTGTAGAAAAATATCTTTGCTTAACTAAAAGCATTTTAGAAATTCTCCCTGTTCCCCAAACTCTCCCGACTTTGGGGAAATAAAACAAAATCCACCCACACTCTAATTTTTATCCCCAAACTTTCTCTTATCTTTGTTTCAATAACGATCTGAACAATGCTGACGATGTAACACCAAAACAAAATATGGCAACAAAAGAAGAATTCTGGGATAGGAAAAAGAAATTAAATGATGATTTCTTCGTGATGGGCTCTGTGGCCAAACCTGCGACCGAAGAACAAATTAAAAAATATGAAGAAAACACAGGGTTTACCTTCAGTGAAGATGTTAAGGATTTTCTGACCTCATTTGGTTCCTTACTTTTTGAAGTCAAGGAAGAGATCTGGAAACGTCCTCAGGAGTTTGATGTTCTTCCAAGCTGGAAATTCGGGTATGGCTTTTTTGTGTACGGACTTTCGCAGGATGAAGAGATGCCTTCATGGATGGGGTTTGAAGAAACACATCAGGAAGCCCTTGAATATAAGCAAAAGCCACTGGGATAACTATTTTTTAAACGCAGTGGAAACCTCTACAGAGCCTATACCGACAACGGAATCATAAAAATTGAGTATGACAAATACGATGAGGAAGATTATGAAGTATTTGAAGGAAATATTTACGATTTTCTAATTGAAGAAATTAATAATTTAGAACAGGATTATCTGGAATATATCAACGAAGGAAAATCCTGATGAGTTTTACACAAGTTTATACCTCCTGATTTTAAGCCTATAAAACAAAAACACTAAAAACTTACTACCCTTGAAAACAACATTATTATTCCTGTTATTTTTGGGTTCATTGCTGGCCCATGCACAAAAGCTTCATTTCCAAAAACTCGCCGGTATGTCAGCAGGCAGAGGGGCCATAGCAAGTGTAATAGTGAATGATAATATTTATGTGTCTAATGGCTATACAGCAGATAAAGAAGCCAATTATATTGAGAAATATAATATTACCGATGACAGCTGGAGTATTTTCAATGCTACTCTAAGTCCCAAAAGATTTGCTAATTCTGAGGCTTACCATAATAAGATCTATATTTTTAACGGTTTGGGGAACTGTCATCTTGAAATTTTAGATCTTGCAACCAATACCGTAACCGAAGGAGCCATTAATCCTTATTATGCCGGCGGTTCCGGTTCTGCTATATATAATGGGAAAATATATGTGTTTGGAGGCAGCGGATTAAACGGCGCGCCTATATATTCTGATAAATTTCAGTATTACGACATTGCTTCAGATACATGGCATCCATTACCGGATATGCCTATAGCCAAAGAAACAAAAGGTAAAATTGTTAATAATAAACTGTATGTCATTGGTGGTTTTAACGAAGCTTCTTCTAATCTGATCGATGTTTACGACCTTACTACGAATCGTTGGACCGATCAGTATAAAATGCCTGTTGGGATATCCGGCCACTCATTGGCAGTAGCCGATAATAAGATTTTCATTGTAGGTGATTATAATAATCAGGATTTTCTGGCCTATTTTGATACTACCACCCATAAATTCTACCAGCTATCATCCAATATGAGTCCCCGAAGACACGCAGCTGCAGAAGTATATAACAACAGATTATACATCATTGGAGGAAATACAAGTACCCTTCCATCATCCTCTATTAAAAGTACACAAGTTGCAGAGATTAACGAAATAATGTTCAATCTGAATATCCCGTTATCTCCATAGACGACAAAACTATCAGTACCCAGCTCCGCAAAGTCGGGAGACCTGACGCCATCAAAAAATAAAATTCGAATCTCCCACTTCAGATTCAGCTTTTACATATATTTGTTTCTATAAATAGGTAAAACAAACACGAAATCTTACTACCATTGAAAACAAAATTATTATTCCTTTCATTTTTGGGTTCACTGCTCACCTATGCACAAACGCTTCAGTTTAAAACTCTCGCTAATATGTCTGCAGGCAGAGGTGCCATAACAAGTGTCATCGTGGATGATAATATATATGTGAGCAATGGATATCAGCAAAACGGAGGCAACGCCAATTTTATTGAAAAATATAATATTACCGATAATAAATGGAGTGTTCTCAATGCGACTCTAAGTCCCAAAAAATTTGCGAATTCGGAGACGTACGATCATAAGATTTATATTTTTAACGGCTGGGGAAACAGCCATCTTGAAATTGTAGACCTTAAAACCCAGAAAGTAACGAAGGGAGCTGTTAACCGTTCCTATACTGGAAATGCTGGTTCGGCTATCCATAACGGAAAAATATATGTGTTCGGTGGCAGCGGACTCAACAATGCTGCAACCACTGTATTTTCTAACAGATTTCAATATTATGATATTGCTTCCAATACCTGGCATCCACTACCGGATATGCCCAACGCCAGAGAAGCAAAAGGTAAAATTGTGAATGATAAATTGTATGTCATTGGCGGTTTTAACGGTACTTCATCCCGTCTGATCAATGTTTTCGATCTCAATACTAATCGCTGGACCGATCAGTTTATAATGCCTGCCGGAATATCCGGACATTCATTAGCGGTATCCGGTGATAAGATTTTTATGGCAGGAGGTTATAATAATCAGGCTTTTCTGGCTTATTTTGATACGACAACCAACAAATTCCATCAGTTATCCTCCAATATGATCCCAAGAAGACATGCAGCAGCAGAGGTATATAACAATAAATTATACATCATCGGAGGAAGTACAACGTCATCCACCAAATCAGCTATTAAAAGCTTACAAGCAGCTGATATTACTGAAAGTGCACAGGATACAAAAGAAAATTAAGTACACAACATTCTCAAAATAAAAACACTTGATGATAGACGAAATTTTAGTACAAAAAATGATTGAAGATGAAATTCATCCTGATTATACCATCTTCAAATATTATGAAACAGAGCCTTATATTTTTATTTTCTGGAAGCATAAAAAATATGATAAAGATGATGAAAGAGGAAAGTTAATTGGAGTCGGACCTATTGTTTTTGATAAATCACAAAAGAATTATACCATTTTGGGTTCCGGATCAAACAATGCGCATTATTACAAACATTTGCCGGACAATCTGTTTGATGAATACAGAATCATCAATACTTTTGAAAGCATTAAAGCCGGAATTGTAAGGAGAAAGTATGTAAATACTGATGATGTTGACAGATTATGCCAAATTATAACTAATGGTTGGGCCAGTGTTGATTTTGACATGTATTATTCTAAAGACTATGATGTAGAAATTCATATTATAGCTGTTTTGAAAAACAAAGAACAACAAGATATCATCATCAACTTCTGGAATGAAATAGATTATCAATATAAAGTATTGAATGATACGGAAATACTACTTTGGAAAACAAAAGACGAATAAAAAATTAAAAATCAGAAAAGATGGAATTCCTTATGATAAACAAAAACAATAACTAACACAGGCTGACAATCAAATTTAAATAAAAAACAATGAGAAAACATATTATTTCAGGGATTCTAATTCTAATATTCCAGGCATTATCTGCACAGATAAACACTGACCTTATTAAAAAGAATGTCTCTGAAAACCCGCAGGAAAATTTTTATAAACTTTTAGACGTATTCAAAGTAAATCCTTCTGAACTGACGCAGGAGCAGTTGAATCAATTGTATTACGGAAGTAAATTCATAAAAAATGATTACACCATTGGAAATTATAACAGTGAATCCGGAACATTCTGGAAACCTGCCCAAAAAAGACTGTCAAAAAGTAAAGCAGAAAAAATGGTGGCTGAAGCAGAATCAAAATACGCCATCAATCCTCTCAACAAAGATTTACTGGATGATATGATGAATATTTATAGTGCACTTGATGACCATAAAAAAAGAGAATTATGTGCCAAGCAAAAAGATCTCATCATTCAAACGATAGAAAAAAGTGGTGATGGGAAAAGTGAAGAAACAGCAATTTGTGTGTTAACTCCTGGAGAAGTTTTACAACAACTTGAAAATCTCGTTACCGAAGGACCGAGAGCAGACTTTAGTCAAAAAATGAGACAACTTTCAGACGGAAGCATTCTAACCATTTATAAAATTGGAGACAGAGAAGTATTTGTAAAATTGGTTGGCGGATATTTTTAATAACTTCCAATGATGTAAAAATAGGCAGCAATTACATACTTTTCTGCAACATCCCTTCCTATCAATTCACATACTAATGTACCATATTAAGGTAAGCTGCATGGCATGGATAAGATATTATGCTAATTCGTAGATTTGAAAACCAATAACCATACTATGAACGCTCAGGAACTTCAAACATTACTCACCGAAAGAGCAGAAAAATTTCATCTCAAAAATGAAGCGTTTCACACGCTCCAAAAAATACTTTCAGAAGATCCTGAAGAATTGATAGGAGGCTTTGCCCGCCATGAAATTACTTTTGTATTTGAGGGATACCAATATCTGATTGAACAGCGATACCAGGAACCCATTATCCGGGCAAGAATAAGTCTTTGTGTGGAAAAGGAAACGTATGTTGAAAATTTAGAACCCATCGGGTATTATGATCTTGAAATGGATTTTGATGGCGAAATAGTGGACGACTGGTTTGTAATTGAGAAGGAAAAATACCTGAAAGATATTGGAATCATATCCTATTTTCAGGAGATGAATAAAAAGATGCCTCCTCAATATTTACGTAGAAACCACAGTGAATATAAATTTGTTTCTTACATCTCTCTGATTGGAACACTCTTCATCAGCAAAGAATTTGAAGGGGCCGGAGTATTTATCAACAGAGCGAACACTTATTTAAATGACATCGATAATGTTTTACCGGATAAAGATTATTTAAAGAAATGCCGGTATTTTCTGAAAATGATGACCCACTACTTACTAGAAAACAATTTATTATCTGAAAGTTTAAAACAAAGATTGATCGATAATAAGAATAATAACCCACGGCTCTAAACCCCGGACCTTGTATCAATATTAGAAGAAATGTTATGAAAAAAAGACAATTTAAAAAACTTGACAATTCAATTTCAAGCTTTCAATGGATAAAAAAGAAAAGTGAAAGATATTGGCAGAAAGTAGATATGATGGAATGCTGGGGATTCCAGATTCAGGAAGGAAGCAAATGGAAAAAAGGATTGTCAGAGCCTGAATTAGAAGATTTCCAGAAACAACTGAACATCACCTTTCCGGAGTCATTAAAAAACTATTACAGAACGATGAATGGTCTTGATAAACCGGGAATAGATAATAATGGTGGTGAAGGAGAAATTGATTTTGGTCCTATATTTTATTCCTATCCTGATGACATTCCCATCATAAAAGCAAGAATTAAACTGACCTTGGAAGCCAACCGCGTGACTGAAGATATTATGAAGAACCAAAATGTACCTCCAATTATCCCCTATTTAGGACATCGGTTTTTAATACTGGATCATGAAGAAACTGTTCTTTCAATGTTTGGTGATGATATTATATTCTGGGGTGGCAATTTATCAAAAGGAATTGCACAAGATATTTTTCCAATTCGTCATGCTGAAAAAAAGAAAATTGATACAAGCTCATTCTGGAACAAAAAAATAGGATAATTTAACTCAATCGTTCTACTTAGCTACTCCAATCATTACATTACAAGAAGCTGGAAAATTTCTGTAAATATTCAGAAGTAAAAAACATCTATACAACATGAAAAAAGCATTTGAATTTCTCACCCATTTAAAAGAAAATAACAACCGGGAATGGTTTACTCAGCATAAATCTGAATATGATATCATTGTAAAAGAAAATAAAGTTTTTTTTAATCAGATCTATCAGGAACTTCAGGAGTATGATCAGCTTAAAGGAATTCACATTTTTAGAATTTACAATGACGTACGTTTTTCCAAAAACAAAACGCCTTATAAAACCAATTTTGGCGTTGGATATTCCCGCTCGAAGCCCATGTTGAGAGGCGGATATTATATTCAGCTGGAACCGGGCAACAGTTTTGTAGGTGGTGGATTCTGGGGGCCTGAAGCCAAAGATTTACTTCGCATCCGTAAAGAATTTGAAATCAGCAGCACAGAAATTGAAAAAATTATTGCTGATAAAACTTTTATACAATATTTCGGAGAACTTAAAGGAGACTCTGTAAAAACAGCACCGCGGGGTTTTGATAAAAATCATCCGGCTATTGATCTGATCAGGAAAAAACAATTCCTTGTGATGCGGAAATTTACAGATACGGAGGTTTTATCAGACAATTTTCAAAAAGAAGTCCTCCTGACTTTACTCGCCATGCGGCCTTTTTTTGATTATATGAGTGAAATTCTGACCACGGATATGAATGGGGAGCCTTTATTTTAAAACCGGAAGTTTTTTATGTACTCTTTATAAGAACAGGAAAATTCAGTATCTCATTCTGAACCTAACAGTCCAATAAAAAGTAATATTATCTTTAAAAATGAAACGAATCCTGCAAATTTTAATTTTATCCATCATTGATTTTCTACTCATCTGGATCTGGTTCTACGATATTGATCCTGATCCCAGTATTTCTATTGCTGTTGTAATAATGTATCCTTTATTATTTTTTATTAATCTGCTGGCCGGAGGTATTTTGTGGATAACAAAGAAAAAAAATTTATCTAGGTTGTTTATCATCAATTCTGTTGTTTCTGTTGCGATCGCCAGTTTTCTTTGGCCAAATGCTATCAGAAGACACCAAAATCAAATTTGGATCAGCTATAGCTTTCATCACAATGCAAAAAATTACAATATTAGTATTCACAAACCCGATCATACATTTATGATGACAGAATCTGTAAATCCAGGAAGTTCGACTTCATTTCTGGAAGGAGTTTGCAACTATGAAAACGGAAAAATAATTTTAAAAACAGATTCTACCCGATATAGTATTGAACACAATGTATTAATAGGATTTACAAAAAATAAAATACCGCTAAAAAAGGAATAACAACCCTTTATAAAACATGTTCCAATAAAGCTATGAAAAAAGCATCTTTATTCATTTTCGCTTCATTTATACTATTGAGCTGTTCCGAGAATTCAATACGGTCACTAGATTTTGGTGATTTTAGATTAAAGGCTCCAGGAAGTTGGAAAAAATTGAAACCGGAAGCTTGTGATAGTAATGCCGGAATTATCATCACGAAAAATAATGATTCGATTTTCTACGATTACGGACCTTATTCCTATTCATTAGAAGAAAATGTAACGATTATTAACAGAAAAGATCTCAACGAACTTCTAACCGTGAATCCAAAGGCTGATACAACAGAATTTATTGTCATTGATAAAAATGCTAGTAGAGAAGATTTCATCAAAAGTAAAATATCCTATAAAAAAATTGATGGATATAAAGCAAAAATAGTAGAGCCCAAACAAGTAGGCAAAGGAATGACAGGAGTTTATATCGACAGCCTTAAAACTGAATCAATAGGAAATATCAAGTTCAATTTATATGGCATTAATCTGAAGAAAGAAAGTCAGGTAGAACTTTTAAAGGCAATTCAGACATTACAATTTAGAAAATAATATAACTGAGAATTATTTTCTATGGTATTGAATAAAATCTCTCTAATAAGGATTTCCCATTAAGTTTTTTATATTTTTGCTCTGCCAAAAAATTAACAACACCCATGAAACTGTATATTTTATTTGTTCTTCTTTTTATTTCCGGCATAGTAGCTGCACAAGAAAAAGAATATCCATCCATCAAAAAAGGAGATTTTCCGGAAGGCATTTATATGACTCTGGAGGATGTTTTAAATAAAAAACCATCTTCAACCGAAGAGGTCTATTTCAAAGCCTGTGAAAAATGTGATTCTCTTACCATGCCGGAAAAAGCATTCTTTTATTTCAAACAAAAAAATAAGAGGGTAAAAGTTCCATTAGCTGTTTCGCATAAAGGAGAAATGTATTTTCAGACCTATCGAAAATATACCAATAAGAAAGACAATGGATATGATCCTGACCAGTATTCGAGATTTTGCAAAGTTTTGAACTATGGAAGATTCATTTATTTTGAAGAAAACATGAAAGGCTTATGGTCGAAGGCACTCTTAGGAGCATTAACTCCTCTAGCCTACTCTATCAATGGAAAAACCAAAGGAATTGTTTTAGATTTAGACAATAAAGAATTCAATATTCTGCAAAACTGTGATGATTTAAATGACTTTCTATCCAAACATGACCTTCCTGAATTTCAATGTAATTCAGAAACCTTCACTATTGGAGATTTGAGAACAAAAATTGAAGAAATTAATCTGCCTTATCGCTAAGCTGATGTTGACAATATATTGAAAGCCGTTCCGTTGTAAGAACGGCTTTATTCCTTTATAAAACTTTTAACCGATGAAAAAATATATCACAGTGTATCTAATTCTTTTCTCCTGTCTGCTATGGTCACAGGAAATGATTTATCCTAAATATATTTACGAAAAAGATTTAAATAACATTACCATAGAACAAACGGAAGACATCAATCTTTTTAGATATAAACAAATACAGTACATAGGACAGCCTGAAAAAAAAATCACACTCAGCTATACGGATAATGAATGGTATAGTGAAATTTTAAAAAAAAATTATCGGAACAAGGATTTTATTGCTCTTAATCAAGAATTTAATAAACGTCAGTATAAGGATCTCCGAATTTTTGTGGATACATCTCAAAAAACACCCTTAATTAAAACATATACTGACACTACAAAAATATCAAATCTAGACTATGATATCAAAATGGATAGTTTAGCTGCTGGTTTAAAATTATCAAAAGAGATTCCATTCATTATAACGTATTACGATGGATTTCCTGTTACCATTTATAATATGGAAGAAAGAGAGCGCATAATCGGTTTTGGCAATAATGTGATACTAGAACTTGAAGGTTTAGATAAAAATCATCAATGGAAAAAAATAGATAGCTTCAGAAGATATACTTGCGGAGTTGGTATTAAGTTTTTCGTTTTAGAACCCAAAGAAATTGCAACTGTATTTGAGCCTCGTTTAACCGGTAATTTTAAAACAAAATTCAGATATAGATTGGGAAATATCCTTTCTAATGAATTTGACGGAAGCATCAATGATAAATATTTTGAACAATTAGACTAATTTCTTCAATCAAGAAAAAAACAAGCCTCATGACATTCAGGATTTTCTTACTCTTTCTTTTATTTTCTGCGAAAATTGCTGCCTGTAAATGCAATGGTACTCCTACTTTAAAATCTTCTTTTGAAAATGCTGATTTTGTTTTTATTGGGGAAGTATATGATATTACAGAAGTTCCATCTGGGTTTAAAACGGTCCAGAATATTCTAAGTAAAGTAAAAATCAATAAGACCTACAAATCGGATTCCTATGATGGATTTTATACACACAATGCTACCCTTTTCGGATCTCCGCTGCATTCCTGTGATGTTCTTTTTACCCAGAAAGGGGAATATCTGATTTTTGCATATGATGAAAAAGATACCGGATTTCTCTACTCTGACCAATGTTTTATTCAAAAAAAACTGGATGAGCTTTCTCCGGAAGAATTAAAAGAACTGGAATCTTTAAGTTCTCAGTATAAAAAATTATCTGAAAACTCTGATACATCCAGTAATCCTGAACTTACAGATTTGATTGTGGATGATTTCAACCATTCCGATAGAAAGGTCAATGAGCAAAAAATAGAAATATCATCACTCAACCAACAAAATAATAGATATAAAATCATTATTTATATTTCTATTTTTGTGATCGTTATGTTTCTTATAACTCTAATCTTCCTGCGCAGAAAAACACAGCATTGAAATCAATAAGAAGAAAGCAATATATTTGTTCTGAAAACTACATCATGATTAATATTTTCTTTCCCAAAATAAAAAGCCCACGCAGTAGTTTAAAAACAATCTGGTATTTTCTTCTTTTCATTTTGCTCTTCTGCAGTTTTTGCTGTAAAGAAAAAGTAAAGGATAGCAGTCGTTTTATAACCTATCAGGTGAATCCTCAGAAAAAAAACACACAGCTGTATTGGAAAAGTGACAAAGGTGAGCTCCTGAAAAGTCTGGATCATCTGATTACTGATGTTCAGTATAAAAATAAAAAATTAGTATTCGCTATGAACGGAGGAATGTTTGAACCCGACAACTCTCCAAAAGGTCTTTATATTGAAGATTTTAAAATACTAAAATCCATAGATACATTGCAGGGCAGCGGGAACTTTTATCTTAAGCCTAATGGAATATTTTATTTAACCCGAAATAACCGGGCAGGAATCGTAGAAACTAAAAAATACGTACAAAATAAAGAGGTCAGATATGCCACACAATCTGGCCCCATGCTTATAACAAATGGAAAAATCAACTCGATCTTTCAGGAAAATTCTAAAAATCTGAATATCAGAAACGGCGTAGGAATTCTGAAAAATGGGGATCTCCTTTTTGTGATGTCTAAAAAAGAAATCAATTTTTATAATCTGGCAGAGTTTTTCAAAAATTCGGGTTGTAAAGACGCTCTATATCTTGATGGATATGTTTCAAGAACTTATCTTCCGGAAAAAAAATGGATCCAGAAAGATGGAAACTTCGGTATAATGATAGGAGTCACGGAATCTAAAAAATAAAAGTTATCCTCATTTCATAATGAAGAGGTAAAATATACCTATCTTTCCTCTCATTTTAAGAAACTCAACGCCTAAATCAATCTTATTCAACATGAAAAAAATAATACTAGACCTTGCCACTACATTAGACGGATTTATTGAAGGACCCAACGGAGAAACCGACTGGTGTATCATGGATGATGATATGGATTTTGATGGGTTTCTTTCCGGCATAGACACTATTTTCTACGGAAGAGTAAGTTATGACGCTTGGGGAAATTATCAACCGGAAGAAAATGCAGGTTTAGAAGAGCAAAAACTTTGGGAAGCAGTTCACTCAAAGAATAAATTTGTCTTTTCCAGTCAGAACCGAGAAGATGAGAATGCCGTTTTTATCAGTTCTGATATTGTGGAAAAAGTTTCAGAAATAAAAAAACAGGGAGGAAAAGACATCTGGTTGTATGGAGGAGCAAGTCTTATTAAAACATTTATTCAGGAGAATCTTATTGATACCTACAGAATATCTGTTCACCCAATTGCTCTGGGAAAAGGAAAGCCTCTTTTTGAAGATTTAAAAGAAAGACTGAATCTAAAATTGGTCAAAACCAATGTTTTCAAATCCGGTGTAGTACAGCTTATTTATGAGGTTTAAATAAAAATAATCAAACAAATCATGAAAAAAATAATAGGAATCTTTTTTTGTCTGGTGACTTCCTGTACGATGTCCGGACAAAATATTTCTGTCATTGAAAAAAAACTTAACCGTTCTTTTCAAAGGATTCAATACTGGTATGATACAAGCCGCAAGAATATCCTCACCGAGGACTCTCTTTACGCAGCCAATAGAAAGTTTGAAAAATTATTACATCACTATACATCATCCAATCCTCAAACCCTAAAGCATGATTTTAAATCACTTACGAAAAATGGGTTATCTATCAGTTCCTCGGAAGATGGTAAATTTAGAATCTATTCGTGGAATACGCTAACCGGAGGAACAATGCGTTTTTACAGAAGTGTTTTCCAGTATGAATCCGGTAAAAAAGTACAGAGTGAAACGTTGAAAAGCGATATGGAGCAGAATGCAGAATCCAATTATTATCAGATTAATGATATTGTATCACAGAATAAAAAATACTATCTGGCTCAAAACATTTCTGTATACAGCACTGCCCTTTATTACTATAGAGTAAAAGTTTTTTCTATTGACAATGGCAAGTTAAACAGCAATGCTAAACTTATAAAAACCGCTTCCGGAATCCAGAATGAGCTAAGTTATGAATTAGATTTTACCGCTTCTTCTAACACCAGTAATTCAATCAAAACCAAAACATTTGAAAACCTGGATATTCAATATGATCCTAAAAAGAAAATCATCAGTATTCCTTTAATTCTTGATGATTCTAAGATTACAGAAAAGAAAATCCGTTATCAGTTCAAAGGGAAGTACTTTGAAAAAATATAATAGATTTATGGTGTTAAGACATTAATTCAAATTAAATAATCCTCTACCCTTCTTCAATAAAAACATTTTTTAAACACCATGTAATATTATCACACTCAAAAGTGTCTTATTTAAAAAAAATTACATGAAATCTATTCTCACCTGTATCGCTTTAATGTTTGCGATGCATCCTCTTCTTTCACAAAAATCCCAAAAACTGGAACAGTTATTTTCAACGTATGAAAAAGCAGGATTGTTCAGTGGTTCTGTTTTGATTGCCGAAAAAGGAAAAATTATTTTTGAAAATAGCTACGGCTATAGAAATGCTCCTAAAAAAGAGAAAAATACCAATAATAGTCTTTACAGAGTTTTCTCCACTACAAAAATGTTCACGGCAACTGTTATTTTTCAGTTGGAAGAACAGGGAAAATTATCTCTGAATGACAAACTTTCCAAATACTATCCTGACTTTCCGAAAGGTGACAGCATTACCATTGCCCAGCTGCTTTCCCATACTTCAGGAATTCCCAATGATACCAACTCTGAATACACTCTAAATGAAGAAACATTTTTAAAATATATTGCTGCAAAACCTTTGAATTTCTCCCCTGGTAAAGATTGGGATTACTCCAATTCAGGGTATTATATTCTCGGTTATATCATTAAGAAAGTTACAGGCCTGAATTATGATCAGGTCATAGAAAATAATATCCTGAAACCTCTGAAAATGAATCACAGCGGATTCAACTTCAATAATGTAACGGATGAAAACAAGGCATTTGGATATGAATTTTTATCAGCTAAAAGGTCGAACGAAGCGTTGCGTTTCAAAACCGATCATCCTTTTGCTGCGGGAGCGATGTACTCTACGGTGGAAGATATTTTTAAATTTAATGAAGCGTTAAAAAACTATACCCTTCTTAAAAAAGAGACCACAGACAAAGCTTTTACACCTTATCTTAAAGATCATTATGGCTTAGGTTTCCAGATCTCTATGGATTTTGATAAAAAAAGGATTGGCCATGATGGTGGCGGACCTGGCTACAGAAGCCGATATTACAGAGTTCTGGATGATGATATTTGTGTGATTCTAATTTCCAATTCAGAGCTTTCTCACTCCGATTTTATTATTCCTCAAGTAGAAAAAATACTGTACAATAAACCTTATAGCATTCCGTCCATTGCAAAAGTGAGTGCAGAGGATTTAAAAAAGCTGGAAGGTGTTTACTCTACAGAAAATTCAAATTTTTATATCACCAGTAACGATGGACAACTTGTTTTCAAAGAAGGAAGCTATCCAAGAAATGCGTTGTTACCAAAAAGCAAAACATCTTTCCAGCTGGATGAAAAATTCACCTGTACATTTCAACGGGATCAAGACGGAAAAATAAATACTCTTGTCATTCATTTCTGGGATGGAACTGTAAAAACAGCAAAAAGAAAGACCAATACTCTTGCGTGGGGAATTATTGGAAATGCTACTCCGAATGGTTGGGACGGAAAAGATATACTGCTACAAACAGATCCTAAAAATCCGAATATTTATTTTCTGAAAAACTATACATTAAAAAAAGGTAATTTAAAATTCAGGTTTAATAATGACTGGGGATACAACCTCGGTCTGAATAATGACAATAAAAGTATTGCCTTCGATGCTTATGATTTCCCAATCCATGAAGATGGAATTTATGATATTGTTCTTGACATGACCAACGCTGTACAACCACAATACAGCATTAAAAAATCAAATCTATAAAACCAGTATTCACAAAGTAAAAAATACATATTTTAAAGCCGTTTTGTTTTCAAAACGGTTTTTATTTTTAATTTCCATTACTATTTTTTATTATTTTTATCTCACACAAAATCAAACACAAAATAGAATCTATGCCCCATTTTATAATAGATTGTTCACAGGATATTCTTCAGCAGAGAACACCCGATGAATTGATGGATGCCGTTTATGAAGCGGCAGACGGAACAGGACTGTTTGCTCCAAATGACATCAAAGTAAGACTTCAACCCTATCAGTATTACAAATTAGGCACAGGTAAGAAAAATTTTCTACATGTGTTTGGGTATATCATGCAGGGGCGCAATACAGAACAAAAAGCAGATCTTTCGAAGCAGATCTGTAACCAGATTTCAGAATTGCTGCCTGATATTTCTTTTCTTTCTGTCAATATCAATGATTTCGAAGCAGCGACATACAGCAACAAAGCACTCATTAATCCTGAAAATTCAGACCAGGACAGGCATTTTGGTTTATAACATTCACCTTTACACACACAACTAAACATTAATAATATGAGCTTAAAAACATTAGTCAGCAAAAGTGCGCAGTACAACAATTGGGTAGTCAATAAATATATCGACTGGTTATCCACAAAGTCTGATGAGCAGCTTAACCAGGAAACTATTTCCAGTTTTCCGACTATTTTAAAAACACTACACCACATCTGGCAAACTCAGGAATATTGGTGGAGCCACATTTCAGAAAAAGATGATTTTGATTTTGTAAAAACAGCAGAAACTACCAGCAAAGAGGATGTTTTCAATGCCATAAAAAACAATTCGCAGAAACTTGTAGATTATGTGGAAAATTTATCTGAAGAAGATCTTTCAAAAAATGTAAAGATAGAATCCCAATGGTTTCAGTGTGATTTTTCGAAATACGAGTATATCCAGCATGCTATTCTTCACGGAACGTATCACAGAGGACAGATCGTAACAATGGGAAGAAATATAGGAATCACTGATGCTCCTATGACGGATTTTAATTTCTGGAATATTTATAAAGACAAACAATAAAGCTATATCTTTTCTGTCACTTAAAAAGATAAAAATGTATAGTTTGACCCCATCATTATGACCACTACAACCATAGAACTCGATTTATTTCAGGAGAACATCAAACACCTTTCAACTAATGAGATCGGAAATTTTATTGCTATCACCTCCAGGAACAGAGTTATAATCTCTGGCGCAGAAACACCATTAGAGCCAGGAGTTGATATCTTAATGGCTAGAATCATTGATGAAGAAAAAATTTTAATTGTACTTGATCGTCCAACCTCTATAGAAAATGCTTTAATCATTGATTATACAGGGAAGCCTTTTGTAAAATTTAATATTGGAACTTCAATTAACGATATTAAGATAAATGGTAAAAAAATAATAGTCTCGTATTTTGATGAAGGTGTTTTACAAGGTGATAAACCTGACTGTGATGCATTGGCTGTATTTAATCTTAATGGGAAACAGGTTTTTGGTTTTAATTCAAGTAATTTACAAGACCAGCTTATCGATTGCTATTGTGTTGCCAATTTGGGAAATGGGAAAATAGTTTTTAATGGTTATGGAAATTTTTCTTTGCAGGAATTGGATGTAGGCACTTTCAATCTTGTCAGTTATGAAATTCCATCTGCTTGCAGAGGTGCTCAATCTGTATCTGCAAAAGCGGACAATATTGTATTTCATTCAACCTATAAAGACAAAACTAGTTTTCTTGTCTGGAATCTACACTCGGGGGAGCTCAGTCAAATAAGTTCTGAATTTAAAAATGCTCAGCCTACTGAAAATGGATGTTTTTACCAAGTCTATAAAAAATCATTTATAATCATTAATCCATTGGAATTTTAAATTTTGTGGATAAGTCTTATACTGTATTTCAGAGAATCCACAGAACAACTATTAAATTATTGATTTTAAATAATTTAAAATAATATCATTCAGTTATCCACATCTTTAAATAGTTGTGGATAACTTTTAACAATCCAATTTACCCTTGTGGATAAAGTATGGATAAGTTTTTTCAGCTAGTAAAAAAAGCTTATAACTATCTATATCTCTATAATTTACAATACTTATTTATTTTTTAGGGGTTTCCAGAATAGAAAACCATGTGGATAAGTTCTGTGGATAAGTTATCCACAATTTTTAGGTCTTACTTTTCATTAATTCCATCTCAATAATTCTAAATAACAAATATTTATTCATCAATTATTATGAATATTTTTTTATAAATTGCATTATAAACAAATCACCAATGAAAGAAATAATTTACATAAGTGAATTAAATTCAGTAAATTAAAAACATATTTACAAAAAACAACATTAATGTAATGAAAATATAATCTACCATTTCTGAATGCTCACTTAAAAATCAACAAACACAAAAAGTATAAACCTGAAAATAGTATTATACATCATGATGAAAAAGTTATCCACAATGAAAAATACAATAACCCAATACCCTCATTCAAATGACAACAACAGACATCATGGAAAACATCATCCCTTACCTTGGGGAAGCAGCACCGTACATTTCAATTCCTGAAAACTGTATTTTCAGAAATCATAAGATCGAGACAGAAATAAGTGAATGGAATTTTGAGAATGAAAATTATGCCCAACTGATCAAATTATTATTTTCATTAGGAAGTCTCAGCCTGTATAAAGCTCTTAATGATGAGAGTAAAGAAAAAATTTATTTCCTTGGCGAAAAAATCAGGATCAGAAAATTATCATATGATGAACCAAAATCAGTAATTATCGCCAGCGAAAGCATTCTTGAATCTGATAGAAAAGGCAAATCTCACATTCATATAAGAGACAACTATTCCAAAGAGCTGCTTTATTCTGCAGAGCTGGATTACTATATTATCACCCGTGAAGCATTCGAACTTTTTTATAAAGATCTGCTTAGTACGGTTCCGGTAGAATATCATGACAAAAATCTTCCCGAGAGTAAAATAATCAATACAGAAAAGCCTCATCATTTTACGATTTTAACAGAACCTTTTACTCCTAATCAATGCAAAGGGCATTTTGAAAATCATCCCATTGTACCATTTGTGTTTATAACTCAATGTATTTTAAATGAAATATTTAATTTTCTAGGTAAGGAAATGTCATACGAAATAGAAAGTTTTGAAGGGTACGCCTCTAATGCACTACCAACAGGAATCATTTTCCTGACCGAAGTCTTTCACCAACGATATTTAAAAAATCTTTTTTATTTCAAATGTGAGGTCAGCGACACTTCCGGAAATCCGTATGGAGTGGTTATTTTTACTATCAAATCGAAAAAATAAACTATCAGGTAAAACTGCATCATGGTAGTGTTTACTTATTCGTCGTTTATGACTGATAAAAACATTGTCTTTATAAGCCTTTTCGTACATTAGACTTTACAATACAATAGACCAATACACTCAATTTCATATGGAAAAATACACAATATCATCGGACGCTCAGAAAATTCACTATAAAGAATCCGGAAGTGGAAGTACTACGTTAATTTTCATCCACGGATGGCTCGGGAATACAGAATGGTGGGCAGGCCAGCAAAAATATTTCAGCAGTCAATATCATATTGTACAATTGGATCTTGCGGGGCATGGAAAATCAGATGCTTCAAGGCAGGAATGGACAAGTGAAAGATATGCTGATGATATTAAAGCGGTCGCTGATGCTGTTAACACACAGGAAATAATTCTTGTAGGACATTCTATGTCCGGAGCTTATGTTCTGGAAGCTTCATTAAAAATATCAAAAGTAAAAGCTATAATTCTGATCGATACATTGAAAAACCTGGACGAATCCTTTACCAAGGAACAAACCGAAGAGGTACTTTCCCAATACAGAAAGGATTTCAAATACACTGTTGAAAACTTTTTGCCTCAATTTTTGTTTGCTGAAGGAACACCTCGTACTGTAAAAGAAAGGGTACAGCATGAATTTCTTCATAACGAACCTGAATTGGCAATCAATGCGCTCCGGCCTTTATATAAAACAGACTTCAAGGCTTTCGCAAAACAGGTTCAAGTGCCCGTTATAGCCATCAATTCTGATGCTTCTCCTACTGATATTGAAGCTAACCGCAAATATTTAAAAGACTATGATTATGTTACCATTGAAGGTGTTGGACATTATCCTATGCTGGAAAAACCTGATGAATTCAATACTATTCTTAATGGAGTTATCCAAAAACTAATATAATATTTAAAGATGCAGAATACCAGAATCTTTACAACAGCATTCTCCAGTGTTTATCCCCATTACATTCAAAAAGCCGAAAAAAAAGGACGTACCAAAGAAGAGGTACATGAAATCATATTCTGGCTGACCGGATATAATGAAAATAAGCTGCAAGAAATATTAGATCATAAAACTGATTTTAAAACTTTCTTTGAGCAGGCTCCACAGATCAACCCCAATGTAGCTTTGATAAAAGGTGTCATTTGTGGATATCGTGTGGAAGAAATAGAGAACGAACTAATGCGAAATATCCGTTATCTGGATAAGCTGATCGATGAATTAGCAAAAGGGAAGAAGATGGAAAAAATACTAAGAACAACCTAAAGATATCAATTCAAAAAGAATCATTTTATAAATATGACTGAAACACTTCCCCATTTCAAAAAACTTCCCGAAATTAGCGGTCTGTGCGTTAAATACTATTCAATGAAATAAAAATTTAAATTACAACATACAGTAAAACTTAGTATAAGTTTTCTTCGGGGCAGGGTGAAATTCCCTACCGGCGGTTACAGTCCGCGACTCCTTTCTTATGAAAAGGACTGATCTGGTGAAATTCCGGAACCGACAGTTAAAGTCTGGATGGGAGAAGAAAATGAGATGACCAATAAGATTCCTTATGGACTCTTGTTGTGTTGTATTTCATTTCCATGTACCGAAGAGTATTTTAACTTTTAAAAGTAAAATAACATGGAAAAATTATTAGAACAATTCGGAGCTACCTCCAGAGAACGTGTAGAAAAAGCACTTCAGACATTACAACAGGGAAAAGGTATTCTTTTAGTAGACGACGAAAATCGCGAAAACGAAGGCGATATCATCTTTCCCGCTTCCACTATTACAGAACAGGACATGGCACTGCTGATCCGCGAATGCAGCGGTATTGTATGCTTGTGTATTTCTGAGGAAAAAAGCCGACACCTCAACCTTCGTCCGATGGTGGAAAACAACAATTCAAAAAATCAAACTGCATTCACCATTTCTATTGAAGCCAGAGAAGGTGTGGAATCAGGTGTTTCTGCAAAAGATCGTGTAACAACAATCAGAACAGCTGTAGCATCAGGTGCACAGGCAGAGCATATTGCAAGCCCCGGACATGTTTTCCCACTGATTGCAAGAGAAGGTGGAGTATTTGAAAGACGCGGCCATACTGAAGGCAGCGTAGACCTTGTAAAAATGGCCAACCTGGGTGACGATGCTGTACTTTGTGAACTGACGAATGAAGACGGTTCTATGGCAAGACTTCCGGAGATTGTTGATTTTGCCATCAAAAAAGAGATGAGTGTAGTGACTATCGAAGATATTTACGCTTACCGTAAAATGGCAATAAGCAATTAAACATAAACTTTTTTAACGCACAGACCGCCTGTTGATCCGATCAACAGGCGTTTTTGTTAAAAATTTAACTAAAAACTCATTAATTTGATAATTGAATACTATTTTTTATTTACTTTTAACAAAAAATTTTGACTATGAAAAAATCTTTATTCCTTTTATTAGGAGCATCTGCGATGTTTTCTGCGCAGATCACACTTACAAAAACAGCCAATGACCCTATTTCAGGAAACGTTGTCAATTATAATAACACAGCTGGCACCGTAGACAACTCTGCAACAGGACCAAACACAACATTTTCAAATGGAGGTCTTACGATGGGAGCAGCATCACAAACAACCTATTCAACTCCTACTGCCACTGAAATAGCAACTTTCCCGGGTTCTACTCTTAAAATGGTAGATGGCGCAACAACAGTTTACTATAAAGCCTCTTCAGCTAAACTGGAAATCACAGGAATGGTAAATCCACAGGCAACTTTAAACTTTAGTGTGGACAACGGTACTCATATTAATTACCCAACAACTTACGGACCGGCTCAAAACGATACTGCCAAAGGTACTTTCTCCTCATCTTCTGCGAGTGGACTGTTTAGCGGTACAATGACTGCCATTGCTGATGCATACGGAACTTTAATTATAGGTAATCAAACATACAGCAATGTTCTTAGAGTAAAATTCACACAGAATCTTAATCTATATTCATCACTGGATGTTACTTATTCTAACCCTATCGGAGCAATAGTCAATACAGCCTATTCTTATTACGATGCTTCTCACAGATATGCACTGCTTAATTCTACAAGTGGAAACATCAGCATTCCACTATTAAGCATCAACCAGAATGTAAAAACTACATTTGCATTAAGTGAAACATTCCTGGCCGTGAACAATGCAGTGAAAAAAGAAAACTTAGTGGTGTATCCAAACCCTGCTCAGGATTTTATCGGTTTCAAAGGAAATACGGATAATTATTCTAAAGCAAACATTTACAGTCTGGATGGCAAATTGGTTAAAACTTCAGATGTAAAATCTGGAAACATACAGATCTCAGATCTTCCTCCAGCATCTTATTTCATTGAGATCAGTGGAAAAAATGCCGCAGAAACAAAGAATACAAAATTCATCAAGAAATAATACAAACAAATCCCCGCTCCAATGAGCGGGGATTTGTTTTGTAAGGAAGCAGGAGGATGGAGGTTGGATATATACTCCCATCCTCCTGCTTCCCTCTTTCCACCTAAAACCAACTCTTAAAAAGTAGCTGCGGGAGCAGTTTCGTTATTAAGCTTCCGTTGAATTTCTGTCTTTTTTCCTTTTGAGAAATCATAACTCAGCCCTAATACAAACATCGACTTATTGTTCATAATCTGTGTATGAATTTTATAGTCTACCAGACTTTCCGGCAAACTTTTCGTTTTGTATTCTGAAGGCATTCCTATCCAGTACATTCCTGTCGAAAATGTCCAGTTTTTATGTTTATAGCTTACAAAAATATTATTCTGATTTTCATTCGTATTAAGGAATGCGCCATTGAGACTATATACCGGGATATTGAACTGATACTGAACGGAAAAAGATTTGTATTCTGAAGAAAGCGAGAAATAATTTCCTAAATAATTATTTTTTATCAAAGCACCTTTACTTGTTCTTACAGTTTCAGAAGTAGGTGTGATCACTGCTTTTATGACCAATAAACTGCTCCCAAAAGGTTTATAAGAACCGGTAAGCTGTACTCCATATCGCTGTCCGTTTTTTCCATTTTCATAAGTAAGTGCATATCCATTCAATGCCTCATCCTGAACGTAATACTGGTTGATTACCCTGTTGGTATATCGGTAAAATAAACCTGCATTAAAATCAAAATACTTATTATTAAAAGAATAGGTCAGATTATTAGAAAAGATTTGTTGGGATTTTAAAAAGGGATTTCCCCGTTGAACAATATTAGGAGCCAATTGCACCACATTACTACTTAAAGCGTTACTCCAGGGACTTACAGGATTATAACTTGCTGTAAAACGAACGTTCTGATTATTTTTAATCTGATAAGCTAAAATAACCTTTGGAGTAAAAGTCCATTCATCAAAAGTATTTTCTGCACTTTTGTTGTGAATATTGGTAAGACCTGCGCCAATACGATAGCTTAATTTGTCTGCTTTCCCTGCAAATTCGGTGTAAAAATACTGTTCCAGATAACTGACACTGTATTGGGAATATCCGGCAAGGTTATTCAGATCATTGGAAATAGAAGACCTTGAAATTCGGTATCCCGATGAAAGTTTTCCTGCAGTAAAATCATGAGCATGTGCCAGTTCTCCTACCAGACTCGTCTGCTTGGCTTTCAATACCATATCATTATCATATACCGATAATCCTGAACCTACAATCCATTCTCTGGCCGTTTCTGTAGTATTGGCAGTATAATGAGAGCCTACAACATTAATACTCAACTCATCTTTTTCCCCAATCTTTTTAGAATAATAAAGATCCAGCTTAGGAATCACATAATCTGAACCATTATTTTTGAACATATTGTGCTCTTCCTTCAGATTATCCTCAGTAAAAACACTCTGCCCCACGCCTTTTGAAAACCTGTTGAAGACATCCATATTCAGTTTAGCCTGAAAAGCGTAATCATCAGCAACAAGTCTGGTATATCGTAACGCAATATTCTGGAAAGTATATCCGAAATGATCTTTTCTATTTTCATCAGACCGGTAATGCTTCCCGTTCAGCTGATAATCATAGATACTATTGACCCTTCTGTCATTATAATCTCTAAGATTCAGGGAATATTCCAGTCCGAAATTATTCTTTCCCTTTGTATAATCCGCATAGGCAGAACCATTCACAAATCCTGTATTCAAAGCTGTGGAAACATCAGCTCCGAACACATACCCTGTTTCTGTAGACCTTGTCAGAATATTCACTACCGTATCTGCTCTTGTTGCCCATCTTGCAGGTGGAATATCATAATACTCTACCTTTACAACCTCACTGGGTGCAATACTTCGGATCTGCATATCAGTAGCTTCAATCCCGTTGATAAGAAATAGCGTAGTTCCCCCTTTCGTACTGGTAATGGTATTAGCTACCGGATCCAGTTGTAATTCCGGAAGGGTACGGAGCAAGTCTTTTGCGTATCGTGCTTTTTCCAGTGCTTCTTTATCAAAGGTATAAACAGCTTTATCTGCAAACTGTTTTTTACGTTGTGATTTCAGAATAACTTCCTGAATCTCTCTAATAGCCACTGCATCAACTGTATCATTTTTCTTCTCCTGTGAAAACATAAAGACGCCGCAAAGAAAGAAGATGGTATATATAGTTTTTTTCATATCTGAAGATGAATTATACAATTAAAACAATCAATTCTCAATGTTTGTTACATTTGTAATGGCAAACCGATCAAAAAATGATCAATCTGTTTTCTTTAAAAAACTTTAATTATTATGTTAAATTCAGCCCGTTTTTTGCTGGTATTTCTTACATCACAAAATATAGAGTTATGAAAAAAGCAGTCCTATTAATTCCATGCTTCCTGTTTTCTTTTCTGAGAGCTCAGGAAATTCAGAGCAGCCAGGCAGAAAAGATGAATATCATCAAGACCAATGTCACGGCTTATGCATTCAGAAATATCAATCTGTCTTATGAAAGAGCTATCAACCAATGGTTTTCTGTGAACATTGGCTTTGGAACGATGACAGAAGGAAAAGTACCTTTTATCAATGCTTTTCTGAAAGATGAAGATGAAAAAAGATTCCAGAATATAAGAGTAAAAGCGACTAATTTTACCATAGAGCCAAGGTTTTATATTGGACAAGGTTATGGAAAAGGTTTTTATTTTGCTCCTTATTACCGGTATTCAAGTGTGACGTCCAATACTTTTGATTTTTATTATGATTATAATGGTCCGAATGGAGTGACTTATCCAATCCCACTTAAAGGACATGGAGATACCAAAGGAAATAGTGGAGGTTTAATGGTTGGTGTACAGTTCTTTCTGACCAGAAGCAAGAATCTTGTATTGGATTTCTGGATCGCAGGCGCCCACTACGGAAGCGGAAAAGGAGATTTTACCATGACCTCAGATTATGTATTAACCCCGGATATGCAGGCACAGCTTAAAAAAGAAATTGAAAATCTGGATATTCCTTTTGTAAAATATACGGTAGAAACCAATGCCAATGGCGCCAGAATAAAAGTAGACGGACCTTGGGCAGGCTTCAGAAGCGGGCTTTCGATTGGATATAGATTTTAAAGACTCACTTTTATACACTATGAAACCGCTCTTTTCCAGAGCGGTTTGCTTTTTCCTGAAATTTGTATCTTGGATCCCATTATTAAAAAACTTTTCAGGAAAACAACATTGTATGGACTCAACAGCTATTACCACAGGTCAAAGAATCAAAGCCATTATAGGTGGATCTATCGGAAATCTTGTTGAATGGTATGACTGGTATGCATATGCAGCGTTTGCCATTTATTTCTCCCATTCATTTTTTCCGGATTCTGATTTGAATGCACAACTGATGAATACCGCAGGAATATTTGCTGTAGGATTTCTTATGCGTCCTATCGGCGGATGGCTGTTCGGAAGTATTGCAGATAAAATAGGAAGAAAAAAAGCTATGACACTTTCTGTTTTGTTGATGTCTTTCGGATCTTTACTGATTGCTCTTACTCCTACCTATCAATCCATAGGTATTCTTGCTCCTTTATTGCTTTTACTGGCAAGATTACTTCAGGGATTAAGTGTGGGTGGTGAATATGGAGTTTCCGCAACTTACCTCAGCGAAATGGCGACTCAGGACAGAAGAGGATTTTATTCAAGTTTTCAATATGTCACTTTGATTGGCGGACAGCTTATAGCATTAGGAATTCAGCTTATTTTACAAAAACTATTACTCACAGAAGCTCAGCTGGAAGAATGGGGCTGGAGAATTCCTTTTGTAATTGGGGCACTCCTTTCTATTATTGCATTATATCTTCGGGCGAATCTTCACGAAACAGAAGCTTTTGAAAATAAAAAGACAGTCAGCGAAAAGAAAAAAGGAACCGTAAAAGAACTTCTGAAACATCCAAAAGCTCTACTTACCGTTGTGGGGCTGACTTTAGGAGGAACGCTGGCATTTTACACCTATACAACTTATATGCAGAAATTTCTGGTGAATACGGTACATCTTACCAAGGAAGAGTCTACTTTAGTTTCTTTCATTTCGTTATTTATTTTCGCCTGCCTTCAGCCTGTATTTGGTGGATTATCCGACAAGATCGGAAGAAGGCCGCTTCTTTTAGGTTTTGGTATTCTGGGAACCTTATGCACCGTTCCGCTTCTTACAGCATTGAGTGCAACGACGTCCATTTGGACTGCATTTTTCCTGATTATGGCAGCATTAATTATTGTCAGCGGCTATACATCCATTAATGCCGTCGTAAAAGCTGAGCTGTTTCCTTCCGAAATCAGAGCACTGGGTGTAGGTTTACCTTATGCCATTACCGTAGCTGTATTTGGAGGAACTGCAGAATATATTGCACTTTGGTTTAAAAAGATTGGTTCTGAAGAATATTTTTACTGGTACATTACCGGTTGTATTCTTTTTTCTCTGGTTGTTTATGTTGGAATGAAAGACACCAAGAAAACTTCTACACTGGATAAAGACTAATATCAGAAATACTATAAAAATCGAGCGCCACAGAAAATCTGTGGCGCTCGTTCTATTTTTTAATGATAGGCCTGTTTAAATTTTTCAATCATACTATCCAGATTGTGACGCTGGACGTAGATACTTTTTACCTCTTCATACCTCGGTGATTTGTAGAAAACCTCGTGGAAATCCATACTACCGTTTCCTACTTTTACAACTTTCTGTACTTCGATATTCAACTTTCTTAATTCGTCTTTGAAGACTTTAAATTCATCTTGGATACTACTGCTCATTAATATTTATAGTTTTTTAGTTAAAAATTCCATTCACCCCTTCAAATGTTAGGGGTAACCTCTCAAATTCCGAATAAAGTTAGTAAATTTATTGACACAAAGTAACACTTTGATAATATTTTATTATTTTTTTTACAAATAGTAAGTCGATATTATTCGATTGATGCATATTTCGTATTTTTAACTTCAAAAAAAATTGTAACAACCTTATACAAACCATGAATAATAAAGCATTTTTCTCTTTATTCTTTTTACTACTGCTTACTTTCCTGCATGGTCAGAAAATGGAATTTAAAGCACCGGATTATGTGGAAATTCAAAAAAATATTGAGGATAAAAATTCAGAATTTTATTATCCGAAACTTTTAAAGAGGTTAAAACAGAACGATACCCTTCTTACCAGCAATCAATATCGTCATCTTTACTTCGGATATACCTTCCAAAAAGAGTATCAGCCTTATAAAACGGGAAAGAAGTCTGAAGAAGTTGCCAAATATTATCGTGGAGAAGGTATTTCACAAAAAGATCTTTCGAAGGGAATCCAGTTATTTTTGGGCGCGCTAGATGAAAATCCGCTGGATCTTAGGGCCATGAATTATCTCGCCTATTTGTATCATTTAAACAATGATGACGCCACTGCTGAAAAAATTGCAGGAAATTTCCACGGATTATTAAATGCCATTCTTACCTCGGGTGATGGATTGACCTGTGAAACAGGCTTTCATGTAATTGCCGTAACAGATGAATATGTCCTTTTAAACAGATTTCAAATGGAAACAAAATCACAAAGTCTGAAAGGAAAATGTGACTATCAGGAATTTGAAAAGGGCAAATACAAAGTTCCTGGATTTTATTTTGACATCAGCAGATTCTATGGAAGGATATTAGATTAATAATTTCCTGATATTGTATTCATTATTTCATCACGTTTTACTATTCAAAAATAATCGATATCAATTTTTATAAAAATAAATTTCATATGATTTTACCCTAAACAAAAGGGGTTGGAAGGAGGAGAAATATTTTTTTCAAAAAAAATTTAAATCTTGTGTAACATTTTTTTAAGGTTCGTCTCTAAAAGACAAATAAACTTTAAAACTTTAGAAATCATGAAAAAATTCACATTCCTTTTGATTATCATGTTATTTTTTTTAGCAGTATGCAATATATTCGGTCAACAAACAACTTATTCTTTTGAAGTAAAGAAAACCGGAAAAGGAAATCAATCTTTACTATTCATTCCGGGATTTGCATCTTCGGGAGATGTTTGGAATGAAACCACTGCAAAGTTTGAAAAAGATTTCACCTGTTATACTTTAACGATGGCTGGATTTGCCGGAACAAAACCACAGGCAGATGCCAGCTTTAAAGACTGGGAAAAAGAAATAGCTGCTTACATCAAAAATAATAAAATAGACAAACCTATTCTCATCGGACACAGTATGGGAGGCGGTCTTGCCTTAGCTATAGCAGCCGACTATCCCGAACTTGTAGGCAAAATTATTATTGTAGACACACTACCCTGCCTGGCAGCCTTATCTGATCCTAATTTTACTTCTAAAGAAAAAAATGACTGCTCGGCTACTATAACTCAGTTAACAGCTATGAATGATGAACAGTTCCGAAAAATGCAGGCTCAGGCTATGCCACGTCTCTTAGCAGATACTTCGATGCAGGAAACCGTGATCAATTGGAGCATGAAATCTGACCGAAAAACATTTGCTAAAATGTACTGCGATTTTTACAATACCGATCTCAGAGAAAAAATAAAAACCATCCAATGTCCTTCTCTTATTCTTCTGGAATCCTTTTTTGTTAACCTTAAACCCACTATTGAAGGGCAATACAAAAATTTAAAGAATGCCAATATGCAGTATGCTTCAAAAGGATTACATTTCATTATGTACGATGATAAGGATTGGTATTTTAGCCAGCTTAACAACTTTTTATCTGCGAAATAATGGTTTTCGAAGAGATATACGAACTCTACTGGCAAAGGATATTCCGGTTATGTATGGGATATGTGAATGATACTGAACTCGCTCAGGATCTTGCCCAGGAGACATTTATTATAGTCTGGCAGCAGCTCCCGAAATTTAGGAATGAATCCAGCATAGGGACATGGATTTTCAGAATAGCTTCTAACAACTGTCTCCGGCAGATTGAAAAGGAAAAGAAATTTGCCAAAACAGATTTACCCATCAACCTGGAAGAAAAAAAACAGGAATCTATGGAACCTCAGATTCAAATGCTCTATCAGTTTATTTCAGAGTTGCCTGAAACAGACAGAATTATTATTTCATTGGAACTGGAAGAGATAAGACAGGCTGAAATAGCCCATATCGTAGGACTTTCAGAGTCTAATATCAGAGTAAAGATTCACAGGATAAAAGAAAAACTAACGCAAAAGTTTAAAGACAATGGATACTAATATCGATTTCAAAAATATATGGAAGCAGCAAACTTCAAACAAACCCAATCTGGAAGAACTTCTCGGAAAACTGAAAAAATTCAGAAACCAGAACCTTCGCAAATTGATTCTCGCCAATGTAGCTTTAATCACCACCTCCATATTAATTGCTTTTATCTGGTACATTTACCAGCCTCAGATGATCACTACAAAAATTGGAATTGTACTTGTTATTCTGGCTATGGTCATCTTTCTTCTGGCCTATAACAAAATGTTTATGATATTTTATAAGATTGATCAGACCCAAACGAACAGTGAATATCTTCAAAGTTTATACGTGGTAAAAAGCAAACAGAAATGGATAGAGACTACGATACTCAATCTGTATTTTATGATGCTCTTTCTGGGAATTTGTTTATATATGTATGAATACACATCGAGGATGTCCTTTGGTTTTGGTATTCTAACCTATGTTATAACATGTGCATGGATCGCTTTCAACTGGTTTTACCTGAGGCCACGAACCATAAAGAAACAGCAGAGAAAACTTAACGAATTAATTAATAAATTTGAAGAGATCAATAATCAATTAAAAGAATCATGATTTCTTCTGACAACAAAAACCACTGGGAAAATGTATATGAAACCAAAAATCCTGATCAGGTAAGCTGGACCCAGAAAAAACCACAGACCTCGCTTGACTTTATTCTTTCTTCAGGATTGGGAAAAGATGCCAGCATTATTGATATTGGTGGTGGAGACAGTAACCTTGTTGATTTTCTTCTTGAAGAAGGATACGAAAATATTACAGTGCTTGATATCTCTGCCAAATCTCTGGAAAAAGCAAAGAAAAGACTGGGAGATGCAGCCGGTAAAGTAAAATGGATTGTCACAGATATTACGGCCTTCGAACCTACAGAAACCTATGACATATGGCATGACAGAGCTGCTTTTCACTTCCTGACAACTTCGGAGCAGGTCTCAAAATACATCGATATTGCAGAAAAGAATGTGAATAACTTTATGATCCTCGGAACTTTTTCGAAAAACGGTCCTACGAAATGCAGTGGATTGGATATTCAGCAGTATGATGAAGAATCATTATCCGAAAAATTTGAAAAAAGTTTTAAAAAAGTAAACTGTATTACTGAAGATCACACCACTCCTTTTGACACTGTTCAAAATTTTGTATTCTGCAGTTTTAAAAAGCAGTAATGAATTGTATATAGTTAATTAAATAAAAAAAAGAGAGTCATTTCTGGCTCTCTTTTTTGTTTATCTCATTTCAAAGGAATGGTTTCTCTCTGATTATGACTCTTTTTCTTCTTGCATTTCCACTTCATGGCGAAGCTGAGCTTTGTAAAGCGTCGCATAATATCCGTTCTTATCCAGAAGTTCAAGATGCTTCCCTTCTTCTACGATTTTACCATGTTCCATTACAATAATCTTATCAGCTTTTTCAATGGTAGAAAGTCTGTGGGCAATAATAATGGAAGTTCTGTTTTTGGTAATTTTTTCCGTTGCTCTCTGAATAAGCTTTTCACTTTCATGATCAATGGAAGACGTAGCTTCATCCAGAATTAAAATTTTCGGATCTGATAAATAGGCTCTCAGAAAAGACAAGAGTTGTCTCTGTCCTAAAGAAATAGACGAACCTCTCTCGCTCACTACATAATCATATCCGCCAGGAAGCTGCTGAATGAAATCATCAACTTCAATTTCTCTGGCTCCTGCTTTTATTTTCTCCAAGGTAATACTGTCGTCCCCAAAAGCAAGGTTTTCAAAAATACTTCCGTGGAAGAGGAATACATCCTGCAATACTACTCCGATATGACTTCTGAGATTATAAAGCTCATAATCTTTTAAATCCACATCATCAATCAGAATATTTCCGGAGTTGATATCATATAATCTTGTAATCAAACTGATAATAGTAGATTTTCCGGCACCTGTTGCTCCTACAATCGCTATAGTTTCTCCCGGGTTTACTTTGAAATCAATTCCTTTCAGCACCTCCTGCTTTTCATCATATGCAAAGTGTACTTTCTGGAATTCAATTTTTCCGGCAAAATGATCTTTCTTCACCGTTCCGTTATTAGGCATTGAGTTTTCCTCATCCATTAATCCCAATACTCTTTCTGCTCCTACAATTCCTCGCTGGATATTATTAAAACGGTCTGCAATCTGTCTCAAAGGACGGATCAGCATTGAAATATACTGGATAAAGGCAATCACCACACCGGCACTGATCGTAATATAGCCTCCGTAGAAAAGGATAAAACCGATGAATAGTGAAGAAATAAGTTCTACTACAGGAAAGAACAGTGAGAAAATAAACACAGTTCTCAGCAATGCTCCCTTCAGCGTAATATTAATATCATCGAACTTTTTGAACTCAGATTCCTGTCTGTTGAAGACCTGAATGATCGACATCCCTGCCAGTCTTTCCTGAACAAATGAGTTTTGATTGGCCGTCCAGTTTCTTTCATCGCCGAAAGCTTTTTTCAGTCTTTTCTGAAAGAATCTTGTAATTACCACCATTAAAGGTAAAATAGCTAACGTAATATAACTCAGGTGAACATTGGTGCTGAACATCATCACCAATACAAACAGAATTCTCAGAATATCTCCGAATACCATCAGGAAACCGTCTGTATATACTGTTGCAATGGTTTCCACATCTCCTACGGCACGCGTCACCAACTGCCCGATAGGTGTTTTGTCAAAAAATGAAGTTTTGAAATAAATCAGTTTAGCATATAAACGCTCTCTGATATCCCTGATCACATTTTGCGAGATAAAATTTGAAAAATAAACCAGGAAAAAGTTTAATACAGTTTCAGCAAACACCAATCCCACAAGGAAGTAGATGTGTTTCATCATCAAAGCTTTATCGTGCAGCTTTGTAATATCATTATCCACCACCTGCATGGTAAGATAAGGTCTGTAAGTAGAAACGATGGAAAGGAATATGGAAATGATAAGGGTAAGGATGAACCAAGAACGAAATTTCATTCCGATAAAGAACAGCCTTTTTATAATTCCCCAGGTATCTTGTTTTTTCATTGTACGAATCGAAAGAAAGAATTAAAATAAAATTCTATGCAAAAATAAGACATTATAATCGGACTGCCTTTACAACTTTTGCAAATCGTCATAGAAAATATCAGATACTTACCATTTACAATATGAATAGATTAAGTATTCTTTTGTATCCAGCCTAAAACATATTCTGCTACTTCTTCCCAATTTTCCTCTCCACAGATGAAATGACTTCTCCCTGCAAACTCTTTAAAATCTACAATGCTTCCCGGATCTTTGTAAGCCCCTGCTATTTTCTTTGAAAATGCTGCCGGGAAAATATGATCATTAGAGCCTGCAATGAACAGCAGCGGTTGATGGGGTTTCTTTAAATCTAATTTTGCAGAAGCTTTAAACAAAGGATCTTTTGCCAATTTTCTACTTTCAGGAACTGCTACTGTCTCGTAAAGCCTGTCACTTTCTTCCTTTGAATAATTATTGAAAAAAGCTTTGTGATACCATTCTTTTGTTCCCATATATGGACTGTTTCCTTTGAAGAAATTCACTACAGGCCAAACAATTTTAATGGTAGAAAAAGGAGCCATGATATTTTTCGGAGGAGCACCGTCAATACTTATACCAGCTGCTGCTTTTCCCATGTCAATCAGCTTCTGAACCATAAGTCCTCCAAAAGAATGTCCGATAACAATAGGCTTTTCGGGAAGACTGTCAATCAGTTTCACAAGATTGTCCACGGTATCGTCAAAACCGACATGTCTTAATTCTCCGGGAATATTATTTTTTAAGTATACGGGATCCCCTCCATGTCCCGGATTTGAGGGTGTATGTACAGTATATCCCTGCGCTTCAAAATAAGTTTTCCATTCTTTCCAGCTTGTATTATTCACAAATAACCCATGAATGAATACGATCGTTTTTGTTTTCATAATTTTCACTTTTTTGTTTTGTTAAATTGATGAAACAAATTTCTGCAGATAAAATGACGAAAACTTTAACCCAGGTTAAAATCGTACTATTTGCCTGAAATTCTTTTTCTTATCCTGCTCAGAGAAGGTCCCTGAATCCCTAGATAAGAAGAAATATGATACAGCGGAACATTACTGAAAATATCCGGATGCTCTTTCATCAGATCCAGATAACGTTCTTCCGGAGACTTTAATAAAAATCCTTCTACCCTTGTCATGGTAACGTTAAATGCTGCCTGTGCCAGAAGTCTCCCAAATTTTTCCCATTGATGCGACTGCTGGTAAAGAGAAATAAGATCTGCATGCCGGATAAAAATAATAGAAGCATTCGTAAGGGCCTGTGTAAAATAATCACATGGGATCTGATTGAGAAAACTTTTAAAAGAAACTACAAAACCATTGGCCGAATAAAGAAAAACATTCTTTTCTTCACCCGTATCTCCATTGATGACATAAGAACGAAAAACTCCATCGACAATAAATCCTAAATAAGAACAGACGTTTCCCTGAAGATTATAAAATTCTCCTTTTTTATATTCTTTTGGAAACCAAAAATTTTCAGACAGTCTGAAATCTTCTTCTGAAAGTCCAGCAAAATGATATAATGCGAAGGCTAATTTATCAATTTCAGTCATGGCTATTTTTTTAGTATTTCTTACAGTATTTAAAAATAATCTTAATTTCCGATACTAAAAAAAGAAATCTTACTGATCAATAGTCTTCCCTATTTCTTCAATTTCGATGGTTTTTGCCGGTCTTTCTTTTATAAACTTATTTTCAAGGAATTTATAAACTCCCCAAACGGCAACAATAGAGATGAGCCAACCTACAATATTCACTCCGGAAAAGCCTGTATAATTTACATTATCTACGGACTCAGGATCTGTTATTCCCAAATACACACCGTAACCCATACCTAATACAATCTGGGTTCCCAGATAAATTCCAATAGCTAAAACACCGTATTGCCATTTTGTTTTTCCAAATCTTTCTGCCAGCTGGGCATAATATCGATAGGCACCGATAAGAATAAAAATTGATAACATGATTATTATTTTGTTTTTAGTTTTTTTATTTAAAATTCATACCCTACATCTACCAGATACAGCCCGTGTCCCGGCGCTGAGGTACCTGCAGCATTGCGGTTTTTGTCTTCAATTACTTTACGAAGATCTTCCGGTTTCAGTTTTCCTGTTCCTATTTCTACCATCGTTCCGACAATTGCGCGAACCATATTCCTCAGAAAACGATTGGCAGAAACGGTAAATTTCAATTCCGTTCCGTTCTGTTCCCACTCTGCTTTATAAATTTTACAGATATTGGTCTTGTTGTCTGTTTTTAACTTGGCAAAACTGGTGAAATCTTCATATTCAAAAAGAATCTTACAGGCCTCATTCATTGCATCCACATCCAGACTTCTTTTCCAGTGCTGCCATGCAGATTCCTGAGTGAAGGGATTTTTTTCCAATGAGATAAAATATTCGTAGGTTCTGTACGTGGCATCAAAACGGGCATGAAAATCATCTTTTACCGGAAAAATTTTTTTAATGGAAATATCAGGAGGAAGAAAACTGTTCAGTCTTCTTACAAGCTGATCATCCAATTCTTTTTCCGTATCAAAATGGGCAAATATTTTTTTAGCATGAACGCCTGTATCCGTTCTTCCTGCTCCTGTAGTTTTTATCTCTTCGCGCAAAATGGTAGACAGCGCTTTTTCCAGTTCTTCCTGCACAGAAATGGCATCCGGCTGTATCTGATAGCCGAAATAATTCTTTCCGTTGTAAGAAAATTCAATAAAGTATCTCAATGTATTGTAATAACTCCACAAAAATACTTTAATTTAACGAAATATTTGTCGAAAAGTCTTCGAGAATATTACATCAATGCTTATGAAAATTCCTATTTTTGCAATCGTATGAAAAGATGGTACCTTTATCCTTTTTCCCTCGGTTATCATTTGGTAACGGGTATCCGGAACACAATGTATGATCTGGGAGTTTTTAAGTCGACAAAATTCAAGACACCGATAATCAATGTCGGAAACCTTTCTGTGGGCGGAAGCGGGAAGTCACCCATGGTGATGTATCTTGCTCAATTCTTATCCAAACATTACAGAACAGGAGTACTTTCACGTGGTTACGGAAGGCTTACCAAAGGTTATGAAGTAACAAATTACGAAAGCAACTACAAAATGGTGGGTGATGAAGCAATGCAGCTTTTTGAACGTTTTAAAAACCGTTTCGTAATTGCCGTTTCCGAAGAACGTGTTCCCGGAGCCAAAAAAGTAATTGACGATATGGATCTTGAAGTTCTTGTATTGGATGATGCCATGCAGCACAGAGCCATCAAAGCCGGATTCAATATTCTGATGACCGATTTCAGTGATCCTTTTTTCAAGGATTATCTTCTTCCTGCCGGAGATCTTAGAGAATCAAGAGCCGGATATAAAAGGGCCGACATCATCATGGTCAGCAAATGCCCTGATGAACTGACGGAGGAAACAAAAAGGTATTATATATCAAGAATACGACCTTCTTACGGACAGAAAGTATTCTTTTCATCCATCGGTTATGACGAAAATGTATACGGAAAAGATAAAATGCTTCCGGATAACAACCTGAATTATTATGATATTTTACTGATCACCGGAATTGCCAATCCTAAACCGCTTCTGGAACATCTGGCTAAATTCTCAAAAAGAGTAAAGCATTTAAAATTCAGAGATCATCACAATTTCACGGATGATGATATTAAAAAAATCCTTGCCGAGTATAAAAAATTAGGGGAATATAAACTGATATTAACCACAGAGAAAGACTATGTACGTCTGAAAACTTTTGACTATCTTAGAGAAATTGTTTACTACTGGCCTATCAATGTATTGATTGATAAGAAAGAAGAATTCAATCAAATCATCTTAGATTATGTTAGAAAAAATTAAAGAAACTGCAGATTTTATTAAAAATATTATTCAGCAAACCCCTGATTTTGCAGTTGTTTTAGGATCCGGACTTGGTAAATTACAAAATGAAATAGAACCGATCCATGTTTTAGAGTACAAAGACATTCCTCATTTTCCACAGACTACAGTGGCCGGACATACCGGAAAACTGATTTACGGAATTCTGGAAGGGAAAAAAGTACTGATGATGAGCGGACGTTTCCACTATTATGAGGGACATTCTATGGAAACGGTGACATTCCCCATAAGAGTTTTTCATTTGCTGGGAATTCAAAACCTTATTCTTTCCAATGCCTGTGGTGGTGTAAACCCAGCTTACAATGTTGCAGACATCGTTATTCTGAAAGATCATATCAACATGATGCCTGAGCATCCTTTACGTGGAAAAAATATAGATGAGCTCGGGCCACGTTTTGTGGATATGAGCGAGCCTTACAACAAAAAAATGATTGCCACAGCGGAAAAGGCTGCTGCCGACCACCAGATTAAAATTCATCAGGGAGTTTATGTAGCGCTACAAGGACCAACTTTTGAAACTCCTGCCGAATATGGAATGATTAAAGCCATCGGCGGTGATATGGTAGGAATGAGTACCGTTCCCGAAGTTATTGTTGCCAGACATATGGAAATGGATGTTTTCTGTATCTCTGTGATCACGGATCTTGGCGGGCCGGATGTAGCTTTTGCCGTTTCTCACGAAGAGGTTCTGAATGCAGCCAACAAAGCAATGCCCAACGTAATTGCCGTTGTGAAAGGCTTGGTTAAAAACTATCATTAAAAAACTTCAATCAGAAATATTACAACTGAAGGCGTAACATTCCCCTCCCACGCAGGGTTGGCAAAAATTTAAAGAATTTTTGACGGGGTGGTTTTCATACTCCCACTCTCCCATCCCATAGAATCCATCAATATTATAAATTTTTCCTAATTCCAGGAGAAATCAATATCAGATTGCAATTCATTGTTTAGATTTGTACAAATGAAATTGTACGAGATGAGAAAGTTGATACTAATTTTTATGATAGGTATTTTTGGAATAAGCTATTCACAAAAAGTGCCTGCCGTCCTTAAAACGGGATTTTCAAAAGAAGCTTTACAGCAGAAACTGAAAGATGAAAATGGAAAAACCATTACCATCAAACAGATTTTGGCTCAGCATAAAGGAAAAGTTTTAGTGATTGATTTTTGGGCAGGATGGTGTAGAGATTGCTTAAATGCACTTCCAAAAGCCAAAGAATTAGAAGAAAATAATAAGAATATTGATTTTGTATTTCTGTCATTGGACCGTTCAAAAGAAGGGTTTGAAAAAAGTCTGGAAAGATTTGATATGAAAGACAAAGAAAACTATTGGTTTTCTACAGGCTGGAAGAACGATTTCAATAATTATGTAGATCTAAACTGGATCCCGAGATATATGGTGATTGATCAGAAATCTTCCATTGCAAAATATTATGCAATATCTCCTGAAGACCCTGAACTTCAACAAACCATAGACAAGCTTTTAAAATAATTATTATTTATCTAATCCGAAAAAACATAAAAAACTCATTGAAAACCAAAAACTTTCAGTGGGTTTCAAATTTTATACCCATAGCACCATGATTACAAGAGAAGCCACAGAACAGGATTTAGCAATCCTTTTAGAATTTGAACAGGGAGTTGTTACTGCCGAAAGACCGTTCAACAGTACATTGATTGAAGGAGAGATTCATTATTACGATTTAAAACATCTGATACAATCTCCCGAAGCAACCGTAATTGTTGCCGAAGAAAATAATGAAATCATTGCATCAGGATATGCTCTGATTAAGAAAGCGGCAAAAGATTATTATCAGTTTAAAGAATATGCCTATCTCGGTTTTATGTATGTAAAGCCAGAACACAGGGGAAAAGGAATCAATAAAGTCATTACTGACGAACTCATTTCCTGGTCAAAATCAAAGGGAATCAATGAGGTAAGACTTGATGTGTATGCACAAAATGAATCTGCCATAAAAGCGTATGAAAAGGCAGGTTTTGAACCTCATCTTCTTACCATGAGACTGAAGGCTTAAAAGGCGGAAGAAAGAAGATGGGAGATGGAAGTAATCTTAGTACGTTGAATAATCTGTTATTTTTTTAAATTAATTTTCAATAAACAGGTCATCAATTTCCATATCATACTTATTAACCTCCGGCCTCCTGCTACAAACTTTTATAAAAAACTTACCTTCTACAAAAAATTTACCGTCAATAAAGGAATCCATATCTTTGTATATGGATTTTTCTTTGCCTCTTCGTAAAATTATTCATGTGGATATGGATGCATTCTATGCTTCTGTGGAGCAACATGATAATCCCACACTGAAAGGCAAGCCCATCGCCGTAGGAGGACAACACCGTGGTGTAGTGGCAGCCGCAAGCTATGAAGCCAGAAAATTTGGTGTTCGTTCTGCAATGCCCAGCAAAACAGCCAAAGAAAAATGTCCGCAGCTTATTTTTGTTCCTCCCCGATTTGCCCGATACAAAGAGATCTCCAAAAAAATCCGGGAAATTTTCTATGAATATACTGATCTGGTAGAACCTCTGTCTCTGGATGAAGCTTATCTGGATGTCACCGAAAATAAAAAAGGTATGGAATCTGCGAATCTGATCGCCAAAGAAATCCGTCAGAAAATTTTTGAACAGACCGGATTAACAGCTTCTGCAGGAATTTCCGTCAATAAGTTTTTAGCTAAAGTAGCTTCCGACATTAATAAACCGAACGGCCAGAAAACCATTCATCCTGATAAAATGGAGCATTTTCTGGAAGAGCTGCCTGTAGAAAAATTTTACGGCGTTGGAAAGGTTACGGCTAACAAAATGTTTAGTTTAGGAATTTACAAAGGAAAAGATTTAAAAAAGAGATCACTTGAAGATCTGATAAGACTTTTTGGAAAATCCGGCCAGCACTATTATAATGTGGTTCGCGGAATTCATACTTCTGAAGTAAAACCTCATCGGATTCAGAAAAGTGTGGCTGTAGAAAGAACTTTTTTTGAAGATCTACTGGATGAACAACAGATCAATGAAAAACTGGAAAGTCTTGCAGAAGAAATTCATCAAAGGCTACAGAAAAATAATATTCTGGGTAGAACTTTAACGTTAAAAATAAAATACAAAGATTTCTCTCTTTTCACAAGAAGTATCACAAAGGAAGATTATTTTTCATCACCGGAACAGTATTATAACACCGGAAAAAAACTTTGGGAACTTCGTCCTTTTGATAAAGCTGTTCGTTTGCTCGGATTATCTCTCTCTCACCTGAATACAGAAGAAAAAAAGCAGGTTTCGGTTCAACTAAAAATTCCGTTTGAGGAATTTGAAAATGATTAAATCATATTTTTTTGCTACCTTGTATCAACCAAATCAGCAAATTTATGAACCCAACCATGATCCAGTTTTTCCACTGGTATTCTGAAGGAGACGGAAAATTGTGGAAAGAAGCCGAAAAACAGGCCGGATATTTAGCAAAACTTGGAATTACTTCTGTATGGTTTCCTCCTGCCTACAAAGGGACAAATGGCGGCTATTCCATCGGTTATGATCCCTACGACCTGTATGATCTCGGAGAATTTGATCAAAAGGGAACTCTTCCTACCAAATATGGTACTAAAAAAGATTACACAAAAGCCATTAAAGCCTTAAAGAAGCAAAATATACAGATCATTGTAGATATTGTTCTGGGACATAAAGCCGGAGGTGATGAGCTGGAGAAATTCAAGGTTGTCAAAGTAGATGAGGAAAACAGGGAAAAGGTGATTTCCGAAGTGATCGAAATAGAATCTTACACGAAATTTACCTTTCCGGGAAGAGGAAAAAAATATTCAGATTTTGAATGGAATTTCACCTGTTTCAGTGGTGTAGATTATGCTGAAGGGATGGATTCCCATATCTTCAAAATACAGTCAGAATACGGAAACGACTGGGAGGAAATGATTGATGATGAAAAAGGGAATTACGACTACCTGATGTATAATGACATTGAGCACCGGAATCCTTTTGTACGGGAAGAACTTAACACCTGGGCAAAATGGTATTTTGATCAGACCGATTTTGATGGGGTAAGGCTTGATGCTTTAAAACATATTTCTTTTGATTTTTATAAAGAATGGCTCACACTGCTCCGTTCCAATTCCGGAAAAGATATTTTTGCTGTAGGAGAATACTGGGCTCCGGGATATCTTCATCTTCTTCAAAAGTATATTGAGGTCACGGAAGGCTGCATGAGTCTTTTCGACAGTTCTTTGCAAAATAACTTTCATACAGCTTCCAGAGAAGGTGATTCTTATGATCTCCGAAGAATTTTCGATGAAACTCTTACTCAGGCAGATCCTATGCATTCTGTAAGTTTAGTAGCCAATCATGATACTCAGCCATTACAGGATCTTGAAGCTCCCGTAGAACCTTGGTTCAAGCCAATTGCCTATGCCCTTATTTTATTGAGAAAAGACGGTTATCCCTGTGTATTTTACCCCGATCTTTATGGTGCTCATTATGTGGACAAAGACAGAGAAGGTAATGATCAGGAAATATTTATGCCAAAAGTAGATGGTATTGAAGAGCTATTAAAAGCGAGGAAGGATCATGCTTACGGTGAGCAGCATGATTATTTTGAAGATGCCAACTGTCTTGGCTGGGTACGTACAGGAGATGATGAACATACCGGATGTGTCGTAGTTTTAAGTAATAAGGATGCTTACAATAAGCCTATGGAAGTGGGAACGCTTTACGCTGGGAAAAAATTTAAAGATATTTTGAAACGATTCAAAGAGAAAGTAATGATTGATGAAAACGGCTGGGGAGATTTTCCTGCTCCGGCAGGAAATGTGAGTGTCTGGATTCCTGAATAAGATTAATTTATCAGAAACCCCTGTCAAGGCTTGGAACGTTGACAGGGGTCTTTAAGATTTAGCAGTAAATATATCTACAATTCCAAACATCTATAGCCCATTCACAGCATTGTCCATCTTCGTTGGAAGTACAGCATACTTTTCCCCAATTTAAATCTCCGGCTTTTAAACTCTTTAATTCCTGACGGTTCAATTTTTTTACTTTGATTTCTTTGTACGTTTTCATAATTGTTATTTTTTATGGTTTAGTTATTAAATATACATTAAAAATCACAATTATGAATAAACATTCAATACCAACTACTTGATTAAGTATATATAATATTAATTATTAAAGATAAATTTTGAGAATATGATGAAACACCCCGGCAAAAGATCAAAGAATTTTTGCCACCATTCCAAGGGAGCCGAATTCTTACGTCTTTAGTTGGGATATTTGTTAAGATTAGATGAGCTTGATCTCTACTTACATTTTTCGGAGTTCAAGGATTTCCGGTCTTTCGGAGGTATCTGATATTTTTCCGGTGCGGGCAAATTCAGCCCAGAGCGCTCTCAGTTTTTTACCATTTTCATGAATACGGCTCCATGGAATATCTTTCAGCAATTCGGAAGATTTCCAGGCTGATTCATTCCCGAAAATTAAAGGAAGATCAATACAATGCGGTGCTCCGATATGGTTGTCTTTCAGTTTTGAATGAATTCTGAATAGATAGACATTTCCACCGGCATCCGCCAGATTCCGGGCAAACTGTCTTGCCGGATTTCCATAGATCAATGCTGTAGTTTTTTCAACCGTTTTATCCATGATTTTTAAACCTAATCCTTTTCCGAAATATTTATTTAAAGCTTCTGAGGTTTTAAGATAGAATGCCGTTTCATCATTATTTAAACCAATCAGGACATCAAATTTCTGAGCATTTTTTTTCCACATTTCCACAGAATCTTCTTCTTTACACAAAGGAAAATGTCCGTATTGAGTTCCGAAAGGCATCGCAGCTTTCAAACCGTATTTTATTACGGAAGGCACAAATGCTTTGTACTCATCCATCATTTTTAAAACATCGGTTTCCTCTTTCAGCACTTCTGTTTTTTTCAGAAATTCTGCAGACATTTTTTGTCTTTTATGACGTAATCCTAATGGAGCACTCTGGATGATCAAGCGCTGGAACAAATCCTCCACTCCTTCTGATATCATTAAATGGGCAATAGCATCACCTCCTGAAGACTGCCCGAGAAGGGTGATATTTTTTTCATCACCTCCCAGATCTGCAACATTGTTTTTAATCCACTTTAAGGCTTCAATGATATCCAGCAATCCAAGATTGGCAGGCCTTTTTTCATCACCACCTAAAAAACCAAATAATCCTAAGCGATAGGAAACGGTAACTACAATAATATGTTGCTCTTTCACCCATTCTGCAGGATCAGCAGTGGCCAGATCTCCACAGCCTATTTCATGAGAGCCTCCATGGATCCAGACAACAACAGGGAGTTTTTCATTTTCAGATATAATTTGCGGCCGGGTTATGGAAAGATACTGGGTAGATTCATCTGCTTCAAAACTTTCAACAGGTGTCGCTCCGATCATTTTTTCCACAAGCGGACTTAAAGCCTGCGGGCACACCGGAGTTTTTCCCGGAGAAATAATGATTGAAGATAAAGAAGCTTCTACGGCGACTGGTTTTTTAAATCTTTCAGAATGGGCGTACCGGATACTTTTAATCCTTATAATTCCTTGTTCATTTAGTGCTGTAATTCTCCCGAATCTGGTATTAAAAACAGTAGTGTCTTGGTGATTTGGTGTCATCTTAAAACTGTGAAAACTTTTCTCTTTAAATTTAATTATTTAAACACTAATTCCACAAATGAGTACATAAATATTCACTATTAATTATGGTATCATTGGTGAAAAGATTAGTGTTATTCGTGTTAAAAAACTAGTTGAGGGTTTTATATTCGCTGGGAGAAATTCCTACTTTGGTTTTGAACAGCCTTGTAAAATGCTGTGGATATTTAAAGCCCAGATCATAAGAAATTTCACTGATTGTTTTTGCCTGATCCAGAATCTGTTCTTTGGCAATATCAATAAGTTTATTGTGGATAAATTCCTGTGCGGAAATTCCCAGTTCTTTTTTTATCAGATCTCCGAAATAATTGGCAGAAAGATTTAGCTTTTCCGCAAAATAGTTCACCATAGGAAAACCTATATTCTTCGGATTTTCAGATTTTAAATAATCATCTACCAGATTTTCAAATTTACCTATGACACCCTGATTGATATGATCTCTTGTAATAAACTGACGGTCATAGAAACGCATACAGTAGTTCAGAAAGAGTTCAATATTATTAACAATTAAAGATTTACTGTGTTTATCAATAGACTGTTCCAGTTCCAGTTTAATATTTTTAAAGCAATCCAATACTACTTCTCTTTCTTTTTCTGACAGGTGAAGGGCTTCATGTACATCATAGGAGAAAAAAGAATAATCTTTCATATTCTTTCCTAGATTGGTTCCTTTTATTAAATCCGGATGAAAAATCAGGGCAAAACCTGCAGGCTGAACAAATCTGTCTTTATTATAAATTCCATAGGTCTGGCCGGGAGCAATAAAAACTAATGTTCCTTCCTGATAATCGTAGCTGTGTTTTCCGTATTGCATATCACCACACATGACGTCTTTCAGAAAAACGGTATAAAATCCAAATTTTCTTCTATACTGACAAATAGGATCAGACTTGGAAAAATCAATGATACTTACCAGCGGATGCAGGGTTTCATGATTCGCCATTTTATTATACTCTGAGACCGTGTTATAAATTTCAACCTCCTGATTTTCCATGAAGTATATTTTTATTGCTATTCAAAATTACCACTTTCATTTGTAACTGAAATGGTGCCTGTAAAATTGGTAAGTAATTCGGTAATCTGTATAAGTTTTGTTTACAGGAAAGTTTCGACTTTTGTATCGCTATAGAAACTTTTAATACGGACATTCCTCAAAAAGGGAAAAGCTTTTTCAGATGAGTTCTCTTAAGGAACAGCATAGGTTCATATTGAATATCATAATTTATAACCCTAAATAAACTAAATATAAAAATGAGTACAATCACAGTAAAAGCTTATGGTGCAGCGTCTACCACAGCAGATCTGAAAGAAATGAATATTGAAAGAAGAGAGGTAACCGCAAAAGATGTAGAGATTGAAATTCTATACTGCGGAGTGTGCCACTCTGACCTTCATACCGCAAGAAACGACTGGGGTGGATCTTTGTATCCTGTAGTTCCGGGACATGAAATTGTAGGAAGAATTACCAAAGTAGGAAGTGAGGTTTCCAAATTTAAAGCGGGAGATCTGGCAGCAGTAGGATGCATGGTGGATTCATGCGGACATTGTGACAGTTGTCAGCACGATCTGGAGCAATATTGCCAGAATGGATTTACAGGGACTTATAACGGAAAAGATAAGCACCTTGGAGGTCATACTTTTGGAGGATATTCTCAAAAAGTAGTTGTTGATGAACATTTTGTTTTAAGTGTTCCTGAAAATTTAGATCTGGCAGCAGTAGCACCCCTTCTGTGCGCAGGAATTACCACATGGTCACCGTTAAGACACTGGAACACTGGTCCGGGTTCAAAAGTAGCCGTTGTAGGATTAGGCGGTTTAGGTCATATGGCTATTAAACTAGCAAAAGGACTGGGAGCAGAAGTTACTTTATTCTCAAGAACTCCGGGAAAAACGGATGATGCGAAACAACTTGGAGCAGATCACGTTGTAATCTCTACGGATGATTCCCAAATGGATGCTGTAAAAGGTAAATTTGACCTTATCATTGATACGGTACCTTACGAACATGATATCAATCCTTATATGCAGACTCTTTCTCTGAACGGAACTCTGGTTCTTGTAGGATTCGTTGGTGAATTCCAGGAAACGCAGGTAAGTACAAGACCTATGATCTTCCAACGCCGTTCTGTAGCAGGATCTTTGATCGGAGGTATTGCAGAAACCCAGGAACTGTTAGATTTCTGTGGAAAACATAATATCGTATCTGATATCGAGCTGATTAAAATGCAGGATATCAACAATGCATATGAAAGAATGCTTAAAAGCGATGTAAAATACCGTTTCGTTATTGATATGCAGTCTTTATAATTCTTCTATAAAATAGTAACAGAAACAGGTTCTTCAGATTGAAGAGCCTGTTTTATTTTTTCAGGTTTTGGCTAAAAGCATTTTGATCCTGATTCGTTATATATCTGTTTCCTTCAGCACATTTATTATCATTTCTTTCCATATCCTGAAAAGCCCATGCTGCCATGGCATCAATCACGGGAGCCAGTTCATTCCCTGCTTCACTCAGTTTATAGGTCACATGAGGTGGCACTACAGGTTTTGCTGTTCTGATAATGAGTCCGTCTGTTTCAAGCTGTTTCAAATGCTGAATAAGCATTTTTTCTGTTACGGCAGGAATTGCTTTTTTCAATTCACTGTATCTTTTTTCTCCTGTGGAAAGATTGAACAGGATAATCGGTTTCCAGAATCCTCCAATTCTTTCCATAACGTACATTACAGGACAATCCTGCACTGTTTTTTTATTCTCCTGAATGGTTGAACTTTCTTTAATCGCTGTCATATCTACATACTTTAGGGTAAGTACTTGTATAAAAGTAAGTACAAATATAACTTTGTTCTCAGAAATAAAAAAATATTTACATATGAAAATTATAATCACAGGATCACTAGGAAATGTAGCTAAACCATTAGCACAAAAGTTAATTGCCGACGGGCACAATATTACCATAGTAAGCAGCAGCGATGCCAGAAAACAGGATATTGAATCTCTGGGTGCAACTCCGGCCATTGGGTCTATCACAGACGTTGATTTTTTAACGCAAACATTTGATGGAGCGGATGCAGTTTTTGTGATGACCCCTCCAGCGATCAGCCCGGATAAAATTGTGGAAAACACGACCAATGCAGGAAAAAATTATGCTGAAGCTTTGAAAAATACGAATGTAAAAAGAGCCGTCATGTTAAGCAGTGTAGGTGCAGAATCTCCGGTAGAAAACGGTCCTATTGCGGGTCTTCACAATATTGAAAAAATATACAATGAAGTAGAAAACACTTCTTTTACTTTTTTAAGAGCCGGATATTTTTACAATAATTTTTTCAATGATATTCCTTTAATTCAAAATGCAGGAATCATTGGAGGAAATTATCCTGCAGATATTGAAGTACCTGTAGTACATCCCAATGATATCGCCAAAGCTGCCGCTGAAGAATTGGTAAAAGATGAAAAAGCCAACAACATCAGATATATTGTAAGTGATGTAAGAAAAGCTTCTGACTTTGCAAAGGTTCTGGGAACATCTGTTAATAAACCTGAACTTCCATGGGTAGAGTTCTCTGATGAAGATTCTTTAAACGGAATGCTTCAGGCGGGATTACCTGAAGATATGGCTAATTTGTATGTTGAAATGGGAAGAGGAATAAGAACCGGTGTTGTACAGAAAGATTTTATTGATCATGGTTCCCCGGTTACAGGAAGTGTTAAATTAGAAGATTTTGCAAAGGAGTTTGCTTCTCAATTTTAATTTCTTTTGTCTTGAAACAAAAGAAACAAAAGTTCAAGACTGGAATTAAAATGCTAAAAATAATTTTTGTTCTCTAAAAATTCTAAACTCGCGCGGTTTCACTATTAATTTAGTATCGAATTTAATTCCCGCGCTTCAAACAGTAGAATTTTCTTAACGATTTTAATTGCTAAGTCAATTTATAAACAAGATTCGGCGCACCAAAGGTGCGCCGAATCTTGTTTATAATATCTTTAATTCAATACTATTTTTTGTTTTTTAAAGTTCTTTTTAAAACTTTCAGTTTCCCGTCAATAGGCTGATCAATTTTTAATCCTAAAACCTCAGCCACCAAAGGATAAACATTGATGTTCGCAAATTCATCAATCACCAGATTGTTTTTAAATTCCGGTCCCCAGGCAAAGAAAGTAGCTTTCATTTCCGGTACCACTTTAGGATTATAACCATGTTTCCCCACTGATGTTTTCTTACCTTTTTCCAGGAAAATCTTTGGTGCTTTCGGAATCAGAAGAATCTGCCCTATTCTGTTGTACTGGTCATCTCTTGTAGCGAAATGCAGGTATCTGGGAAGTTTTTTATCAAGATATACTTCGTAGTCGTCTGTTTTATTGGCTTTCAGTTGTTTATAAACCGCTTTTACTTCATCAGGGTTTTTAACATAAACTCTTAATAAAGTCTGAGAATTGTAAAAATCAAATCTGTTTTTATCAAAAAGAAGAGCCGGAATTTCCAACGGTGTACCTCCATCTACTTTAATCATTCCGTGATCGGAAACAAAAACAAAGTTGACATTTTTTAATCCTAAACCATTTACTTTCTGAACAAGATCACCAATAGCCTGATCTATAAGATGAACAGCAGTTTCCGTTTCTTTGGTATCCGGACCATAATGATGTCCGCTTCCATCTACTTCCGGGAAATATAATGAAATGAAGTGTGGTCTTTTATCTTCCGGTAATTTCAGCCAGTTGACTACTTTTTCTACTTTTTCTGAAGGGGTAAATTTTTCGTGATAAGGATAATAATAAGTAGGTCGCATTCCTCCGGCGTCACTCGCAGATCCTACCCACATTAAAGAGGCAGATACCATTCCTTGTTTTTCAGCAAGCCCCCAAAACGGAGTTCCTCCATACCAGCTTCCGTCCTCAGCATTTTTCTTACTGCTCATCGCATAGCCTTCTTTTCTCTTGTAATCGTAGAAAAAGTTATCAATCAAACCATGATGAGAAGGATAAAGCCCGGTAATTAAACTCCAGTGGTTTGGAAAGGTAATACTTGGATAGCTTGGAATCATGGCTTCAGCCTTTACACCACTATTAGCTAGTTTCAAAAGGTTTTCAGCATTGTATTTCTGAGCATAATCATAACGGAAACCATCCGTTGATATCATAATCACATAAGGTTTCGACTGTGCTTCAGTACTGTTTTGTCTTCCTGGTATTACAACCTGGGCAGTATCAATATTGGCCTGCTGGGCAAAAGCCGTAAAGGAAATGAGCAGCAGTAAAAAATGGATTCCTCGCTTCATTATTTTAAAAATTTTCGGCAAAGTTACATCCTATCCTTCTCCCTGAAAAGTTTAAGAGATTAAAAGTATATTAAAACCTCTTATTTTGTTTGAATCAAAATTAATCGCTGTTAAATAGACCTTTTCATTTCAAACTGTGACAACCAGTTGTTCAGTCCTACTCTTTCGCTAAGAAACTTATCTGTACTTTCTGAAGAATCATCCACATTGTTTAACGCTATCGCCTGCCCGTGATTTTTTTCTCTGATAGCATTAAAGAGCTTTGTACCAATTCCCTTATTTCTGTAATTCTTATCTACAGCAAACTGGTATACTTTTTTCGATGCAGGACCATAAACAATATATCCGACGAGCTTTTCCCCTTCATAAGCCCCTAAAGTCACATAATTTTCAGGCATCGGTTCCAATACGTAAACAGATCCCTGCCATGAAGGTTCAATATCCCAGAAAGAACATAACAACTCCCATTGAAAGTCTTTCAAATCTCGTATGGATACTTCAGTATTTCCTTTTTCCTGTTTAATATTCCCATTAAAGCAAAGCAGTCTTCTGACAATTGTAAAACCTAAATTTTCATAAGCCCTGATAGCAGGCTGATTTCCTTCGATAACTTCTAGCAACAGTGTATTTGCATTTCTTTCTTTTAAAACAGGAATGATAAAATCATACATTTTTCTTACCAAGCCTTTACCTCTGCTTTTCGGAACTACTCCTGTACCGCCATTGTAAATAATTTTCTCCCCGTTTTCAATTTTTTCGGACTGAAGGATAAAGCCAACCAGTTTCCCCTCTTCAAATGCTCCCGCAGACAAACTCAGATCTAATTTTTCTGCTGCAATTTTTGAAACAAGCACTTCTTTTGTCAAGTGAAAAGGAACAACATAATCAGAAAATGAGTAATTGAATACTGATAAAAGTTCATCTATTGTGATATCAGCTAAGGTTTTGAATTCCATAGGATCGTAAAAATTATAAGGTCAAAAAATTTTCCTTTATTAAGAATCAGGATACATACAAATATAAGAATTTTAAAGCAATCACCCTGAAATTGGGACTTTAAGAAAAAATGATACCCCTGAAAAATCAGAGGTATCTGTTTAAAAAATATTGAGGTGTGTTTTTTCTGAAAAATTATTCTTTGATCAGTTTTTCATAAGATGTACTTCCGTCTTTAAGCTGAATTTCAATATAGTAACTTCCTGATTTCAGATTTTCAATACTGATGCTTTCTCCATCCGGTTTTACTGACAGTACTTTTCTGCCCGTTGCTTCGTAGATATCAACGGATTTTATTTTGTCAGAATTTTTGAAATTAACGGTTGATTTTGCCGGATTAGGATATAGGTTTACCTTATTGCTATTGGCTGTAATTTCACTGGTAGATAAAGAGGCAGCTGTCATCGTCAATGTTGCATATCCTCTTCCTGCATCATGGTATCCTAAAGAAGTTCCTCCACTTTTACGGGCATAGAAGATATTGATTGTTCCAGCTGCATTGGCAATAGCAAAATCTCCTGTTCCACCTGTAAGTGACCTTGTTGCTACTACAGTTCTTGTAGATCCGGATACGGTGTTCGAAGTTTCTGTCCAGTCCTGAGATGCATCGGCCGAAGGTGCATTAGGAACATTACTGAACGAATAGTCTCTATTGGCAGAAGAGTTATAAATAAATCCGTCTGATCCAGCAGCCATCCCGGTAGTTCCAAAACCTATTCCCATCATAGAGTTGCTGTCACCTGTTACCGTAATCGTTACTCCTGAAGGAGTTGTATCTAATTTCACCGTCATGGAAGTTGCCGGTAAGTTTACCGTTCCTGACGAAAACTGTGCCAATGCGAAATTGGCAAGAAGTACGCTTAGCGCTAGTAGAGTTTTTTTCATATCAATTTTTTAAAAGATTAATAATTTCCTTGTTATTGGTTTGTAATGCATATTCAAAAGGGGTCATTCCCATTGAATCTTTCTTTGTTTTATCTGCTTTATACTTCAGCAGCTGTTCTACCAGATCTTTATTTCCGGATTTTACAGCCCAGAATAAAGGGGTGTATCCTGTTTCATCTGCAATATTGGGATCTGCTTTTTTCTTAAGCAGATGTTCTACAAGATCTTTGTTGTATTTAATCGCAAGACCTGCCAATGCCGTTCCTTCACGGCTTTTGTAATTGACATCTTTTACATTTTCAATCAGAAAATCGGCAACGTCTGTATTTCCTCTATAACATGCTAAAATAAGGGGTGAAAATCCGTGTTCATTGGTCTGATTAATCACATCCGGATTTTGCTTCATCAACTCCTGTACTTCAGTTACAGTCCCATTTCTTGCAATATCAAATATTGATTTCGCTTTTTCCTGAGCAGATACTACTGAACTCAGGAACAGTCCTAATATTAAGATGAAATGTCTCATTGTTTTATCATTACATAGTTGTATTCAATATTGACATTTTCAGCCACTTTCTTGGTAACCATTTTCGGAATAGTCACTTTATAATCTACAGGTCTTGCTACAAAACCTCCCTGCATATAGATTTTACCGTCTTTGGCATATAAAGTGGCAGCAGAGGTAACGGCTTTATCTACTCCATGAAAGTTTAATGTTCCCTGCACCGTATATTTCTGAGGACTTGTGGTAAGCTTTGTTTTATCAAAGTTGACAATCTTTCCTTTGAAAGTGGTTTTCGGATATTTTGCAGATTCAGCATAGCTTTCATTGAAATGCTCTTCCATTAATTTTGTTTTAAAATGAAAGTTTTTGACATTTGAAACTGACGCCATTTCACCATTGTCTGCATTGAGAATGACAACATTGTTGTCATCCTGAGCAAAAATATCATCAAACAGTGGTACCGAAGCTTCAAAAGTTACTTTCCCTGTTTTGGAGCTATATTTTTGTGCTGAAGCGTACCCTGCAGAAAGAAGTAATACGCTTAATAATGCTAATTTTTTCATATCATTTTTTTTAATTTTCATTTAGTCCGTCAGCTTTCCATTTGATAAACATATTGATTTGAGCTGCGGACATAGATCCTCCCTTTGGCATTTTCTCCGGATCACCATTAGGTCTCTGGATACGATCCAGAATTCCGTCAATATTACTTTTTACCTGATCATATGTAACTAAAGGTTTAAAACTTCCTGCAGAATGACAGCCTGCGCAGCTGTTATCCATAATGGGTTTTACATCTGCTGTATATTTTACAGATGCCGTTATCGGTGTGTTATCAGAAATCTCTTCATACGTTCTGCTGTCACAAGCCGTCAGTATGATTGCTGACGACAATATCAATAAGGATGTTAGCTTTTTCATATTAAAAAACTCTATAAAGATTAAACCCAAAGAAAATATGTCCCTTTCCCCATGCTCCTGTGGCATTGGTAAGATATCCGATATCAGAATTGATCTGGGAGTTTGTGAGTAAAAGCTGGAACACGTGTCCTCCTGTTTCTATATCTACGCCCAATGATAAAGGGTTTTTATAAAAACTGTGATCGTCAAAATTCACAAAGTATTCTGCATTTAAAGAAACTCTTTTTGAGATTTTATAGCGTCCTCCCAAACCTGCCAGAAACTGATTTTTGTTTTCAATGGTCGGTTCGTAAAGGTTTTTATGAACAAAGGAAGGTGTAAGCTGTACTGAAAGCTTATCACTGAATCTTCTTGAGATCAATGCCTGGGTAAGATAAGAAAGCCTGTCACTGAATGTAAGGTGTGGATAAGTATCTTTATCCAGTTCAGTATTAGCCCCCATTACATTATACCCCACAATATCCACCGGAAAGTTTTCACTTTGTTTTACCAGCCTGTACTTCACTGCTCCTTCAAAGGTTTTCATATTTGTTTCTCTGGACAGGCTTACCGAAACAGCATCTGAAATACCATAGATAGCACCTAATTTGGTTGAGGCATTATCCAGTCCGAAGAAATCTTTAAATCCTGCACTTATGTCACCAAATCTGTGGGCAACAATCATGTACCATTCTTTTTTGGCGGCTAGTTTCGTAGATTGTCCTGTTACAATCTGAAGGGCCTTGAAGGCCGGTTGTGAGGTTTCTGTATTGGTTTTAACAGTGTCAATATCTTTCAGCAGATCTTCCTGTGCAAAGACAAGACCTGAAGAAAACATTGACAAAAATAAGAGAGTTTTTGTCATATACAATTTGAATTAAATTATGATACAACAAACTTATTGAGTTCTCAATTCAAAAATAGGTGATAAAAGTCACCAGTCAAATTGTTTTTATCAATGACAGAAATAAACTTTTCAAACAATTGAAATTAGACAATTCTAACATTTTCATTTACAGGAACTTTTATTCCCTCTTTAGTCTGAACAATTTCACCTTCACTTTCAATTTTTTTTAAAACTCTGCTCACCACTTCTCTGGAAGTTCCCAAACTATTGGCAATTTCACGATGGGTAATCTTAATAGGATTGTTTCCTGTGGATGAAATCTGTTGTTTAATATAGTTCAGAACCCTCTTATCCAGCCTGTGGAAAACAGCATCATTAACCATGTTCATCACTTCTGAAAATCTTCGGTCATATTCATGGTAAAAGAGTTTATTAATCTCCGGAAATCTGGTAAGCCATTCGTGCATAATAGAAACGGGAATAAGAATCGCTTCCGAATCTTCTTCTGCAACGGCATATACCCTGCTGATATAATCTGTCAGAATAGATGAAAAGGTCATCAGACAACTATCTTTCGGTTTAATATAATAGTAGATAAGTTCTCTTCCATCATTAAGGGTAAAAACCTTGATAGAACCTTTTATTAAGAAAGGAACAAATTTATTTTTCTGTCCTTCTCTAATGATTTCAGTCTTTGCTTTTATATCAATAGCAACAGCATGTTTTTCAAGCTCAGATAAAAATTCAGCACCTAAAAAACCAAATTTATTTACAGCGAACGAGTTATCAATCATATCTTATATTTTCTGCTTTTTCTTAAACAAAGATATAAAATTGATATATCGTTACTATATATTTTCATGTTATTAAATAAAATTAACAATTAATCCATATTAACATCTTTCTTTACATTCATCCAAGAAAAAGACCCTGGCAAAAACCAAGGTATTTTATTATCAAACAAGCTTGTAGAGTAAGCTTTTGAATTTAGAATCTGTACTTAACATTGAATCCGTAAAAGAAATATGCTTTTCCTGGTCCCGGATTAAGATCTGTACTTACTCCTTTGGGATAACCATTTCCTGTATCAGAATCATTGATGCTGTTTCCTAAGAACAGGAAGGTATAATTGATCTGATTGGTAAGGTTATTTCCCATCACATATAAATCAAGATCAAAATTATTGAAAGATTTTTTAAATCCTAGCTTGGAATTAAGAAGTCCGAATCCTTTTACGAGATTTGTATTATTAAAATCAGAATATACATTTCCAAGATAATTATAGGTATTTACAAGATAGAACCCCGGTTTGGTAAAGATATCCAATCCAACAGCGTACTTATTTCTTGGCACTCCTACTACTGTCTTATGGTCGTACACCATTAGTTTTCCTACAGTTTTCCCTGTAACAGGGTCTTGATATTTAGGATCATAGATTGAAAAATCTTTATATTTTGTATCGTAATAAGAAAGATTTACAAAAGGAACAATTCTCTCAATAAATGAGTTCTCTGTTCTGTACTGATATCCTACACTAAACTCAAGTCCTGTATTTTTCTGACTTCCGGTATTAGCCCAGTACGTTTGCCCGCTTGTATTACCTGGTAAAAGCAGCTGTGTAAGTTTATTGGAATAGTCTATTCTGAATGCAGAAATACGGTAATCCAGCTTTGTATTCAGTAAAAGGCCATGTACACTGAAATCAAACATTTTTGCACGTTCAGGTTTTAAATCATCATTCGTTGTATTTGTAGCTGTAATAAATGAAGAAGCTGCCGTAGGAGAATTATAGCCTTCACTGTAGCTTAGATTAAAGATCTGATGCTTCCATTCTTTTTGCAAGGCAAAGTGAGGAGTATAGGCCATGTCATATTTCTTATTGAAAGACTGGTCCTTACGTCCCGCTACCAATCCTGGCAAAGCAAAAAGATCTTTCCTGTCATAGTTGGTTCTGTTACTACTTATTCCGGCTAATAATGTAAGTCCCCAAGGTTTATAAGAAAGATAATCGATCACAAAATAGGTGGATTGATTATTATTATATTTAAAATATGAGGCACCGCTCATGCCTGTTGTCTGCAAAGGTTCTGTTTCTGAGCCTGTAAACCTGTAACTTGAAGTAGTGGAAACAGAGTTTTGTATTTCTGCTCCAAAATCCAATCGGTTTTCAAAATCATTAAACTCGTTCTTTAAGGTAAAAGTGGAACGCAACCCTACATTCGGAGAACTTGTAATTCCATAAGCTCCTGCTGAAACACTTTCTGTATTTGCATTGTAATAAAACAGGGTTGTATAGTTTCTTAGGTTTGAAGTAAGACTTACTGTATTACTCAATCCTACTCTTGTTGATTTTATTTTTGTTCCTGAATTTTTACGGATATATGCTGGGTTTCCGTTATCTATGCCTGCATAATAATCGTCATATGAAATTTGTCCTGAAGTGTGCTCGTACGAGTAAGCCTGGCTTGCAAAGAAACTTAATTGATCTTTTTTGCTTAATTTCACGGTACCATTTACATTGAAGAAATTTTTCAGTCCTCCTCCATTAGGCCTGTATCCGTCTGTTTCAAGATGTCCATACGCTGCACTTATCGAGTAATTATCATCTGCAACATTCAACTGTGTTCTGGACTGGAAGGTTTTGAAAGCCCCAAACATCGCATTTTCTGAAACCGATGCTCCTTTTGTAAAATCCGGACGGGTATAAAAGCGGACTGCTCCACCTACGCCTCCACCGTACATAGTAGCTGCTGGACCTTTGATCACCTCAACATTGGTTACATAAGCAAAATCCACATCATCCAGTACAGTAATCCCTTCAGCGTTTGTTAAAGGTATATTATTCCAATACGCTTTTACTCCCCAATTATTAAATTTCTGATCATTCCCGTATCCTCTCAACACAAGTCTCTGCCCTCCGAAATTTGTTCGTTTATCCACCTGAAGTCCTGGCATGGTAGATAACGTCTGATCTATTGCCGCAGGGTTATTTCTATTAAGATCTTCTTCAGAAAGAGTTTCTACAGATTGTGCATGCCTTTTGAATTCTGCCCGTTCCTGTTTAATTTTTTTTCTGCCAAGGATATTCACCTCATCAATTGATCCTTCCTGTGTCTGCTGAGCATGTGCAATAGTACAGCCTAGCAAAGCTGCAATGCATATATATTTTTTCATTATTTATTTTTTTTCCATTAATACTATATTCTTTTTATCGCAAAGCTCATTTCCGGTGGAGGAAAAATAATGGCTAAATAATGAGTGTTTTTTTGTTGATTGTAATATTTTGAAATGGTTTCTAAGAAATGATTTGAAAAAAAACTGAATTCTTTTTCATCAAAAACGGCAAAGGAACCTGGTATCTTAAGTATATTTTTGTTGTGACCGGGAAGATCAATCTGTAGTTTTAAGTATTTTTTTTTGAATGCAAATTTTTTCGAAAAGCTCAACAAAGAATTGATGATAATATCTTTTTTATCAATATAACATAAAAAATATTTTTCACCATTAACCATACTTATTTTGATAATGTCATAAGAAGCTCCGTGAAGGCTAAATTCGTTTACTTCTTTCCATTCTGCTTCTGCCAGGTCTCTTTCAGTAAAACATATGGTTTCGTACTTTCTGAAATGATTTTGCGCAATACAGTATTGCGTCTTCTTATATAATTCTTTTTTAACATGAGCAACTACAGAATACATCACATTACTGAATAATATGATTACCGGAATACATAGAAAAATAAAAAGTAGTTTTTTGTTCAAAAAATGGAAAAATTTAAGGGGCAGGTTCTTCTGAAGACACCACAAAGGTAAATTTTGAAATATTAATTTTATACGGTACCTGAGATCCCTGGACAGTATACTCTATCCAATTGTCTTTTGGATTTAATTTTTGCGGAACAGAATTTTCTACAGGTACTCCAGCCTGCATTTGATCAGCAGTCTTTGTATCTACACCATTTTTGTAAGGAAGATTTCCTCTTATTATGATCGTACTGCCTGAATTATTCTGTACAAACGGAATGGTATTTCCTTCCGCTCTAAAAGCTTTTACAGTGATGACACTGTTATTGTTCTTCTTCAGTTTAACAATATATACAGCTCCTCTTACTCCTGCTCTTCCTCCTATCCATTCTGATTTTTCAGCAGAGATCACAGATATTTTCTTATCCTGGTATAAAGAGGATACCGGCGTCCCGCAGGAAGCCAGCATCCAAAATAATATTAAATACAATTGATTATTCATTTTCTAATCATCATCACCTCCCGTCCGTCCTAACACAAGGAAGTTACCACTATAAACGATTTCACCTTTAAACTCCGCTTTCAAAATATAATTTCCAGGAACAAGTTTTTGTCCGAATTCTTCATCAGACTTTACATTTTTCTTACTGTATACTAATCTTCCTGAGCCATCCACTATGCTTATATCCACACTGCTGTATTTAGCAGTATCAAATCTCAGATGAGAAATTCCTTTTGAAGGATTCGGATATATAATGTTCATGTTTTTTCTTGATTTGGTTTCAGCTGTTGATAAAGCAGGTAGTGTATTCTGGGTTGTCCATGCTCCTCTACCATATGTAGAAACCAAAACTGTTTTGGTAACAGGTCTGTAATCTAAGTTGGTAATTCTTACATTTCCTATATTTCCTGTTACTGAAGCCCATTCCGGAGTTGTTGCAAGGAAATTAGTTGTTCCCCAAACTCCCATTTCTGTTCCTACCAGCACTTCATTTGGATTGTCGGGATTCCTTAATACAGTTCTTACAGGCATATCAGGAAGGTTCCCTTCTTTGTTCTGCCATGTAGTTCCTCCGTCTGTAGAGTAGAAAACACTGGTAAGGTTATAATTGGATAAGGTTACGATAATTTCATTTTCGTTGGCGCCAAATTCTATATCAGAAACAGTTCCTGTTATGGGTGATGTCAGCAAGGTTGCTGCATATGCAGTAGTGTTGGCATTTGTTACTTTAAATATTCTCCCCAGGTTGGTTCCTACAAAAAGTGTTGTAGAAGCTGTAGTATAGGGAGATACTTTCATCCATGAAATCTGCTCATTTGTTTGTGCGGTTCCTACTGTCACCACATTATTGGTAAAAGATGTTGCTGATGCAGAAAGTCCACTTGTTCTGAAAAGGGTAAGACCGGAACGGTAAGAATAGAAGACATCATTGGTTCTGTCAAGCGCTATTTCGTTCACAAAGTGCCCTAAACTTCTGTTAGCACTGGTAGTAATAAGGTTATATGCGTTATTTGTCAATAAATAGTGGTTATTGTTTGTATAACTTGCAATTTCGTAGTTATCCTGATCATCATATTCTGTGTACATCCCGTCACCACCTGTAGCCGATTGGCTGGTAAGGAAATTATTAGCCTGTGGTACTCCATACAGCCACCATGAGCCATTATCCTGTGCTCCTGCTAATAGTTCTTCATCTGCCGGTGTTTTTGTGGGGTTCAGCATGGCAGAATAAAACTGCGTTACATTGTATCTGGTATTTCTGGAGGCTAGCCCACCAACAGCTCCGACATTAGCTTTATTGGCAGCATAATAGATTCCTCCATCATTACCAAACATCATTTGCCCTGTTGCATAATTATTATAAGGATTGAATACAATTTCATGCTGGTCAGCATGTACCTGTGAAACCTGTAGGGCTGCCATGTTATTATTATTGGACCACTTTGAGATCTGTGTCCAGCTTGTTCCTCCATTGGTAGATTTATGCAGATCAATACCACCTATATACAAGGTATTATCGTCCAGAGGATCTGTTGCAATGATCAGGTCATAAAAAGATTGTCCTCTTGTAAAGTCATTAGCAGGAATACTAGTATCGGTTGCAGTAGGCAGCGACAAAACAGGCGCAGCGTCATTTGTTGCCTGCCAAGTTGCTCCGCCATCTGCAGATTTTGCTATTCTGATAGGTTCTGCAGAAGATGCACCCTGCATAAATGCATATATTTTGTTGGCATCTGTTCTTGAAAGAGTAAAGTTAACTCTCGAGCCACTGCTTCCTACATTATATACCTGATTAAAAGTATTTCCATCTGTGGATTTAAAAATTCGTCCTCCGGAATCTATATTGGAAAATCTGGAAGATCTGGTAGAAACTCATACTGCATTGTCTGCTCCAATTTCTATCTGTTGAATAGAATATCCTGTTGTGCTGGTCACGCCAGTAGTTGTATTAAGAGCTAATAAGCTGTTATTTTTTGTAAATGTTGTTCCACCATCTGTAGACTTGTACAATCCAGCCTGGCTTAATCCCTGCCATCCGTCATTAAACGAAATTCCTACATAAGCACCGCTTACTCCGGCATATACTTCTGAAACGCCGTTATTATTCCTTACTTTAATATCATTGATATAGAAATTACCATTTCTTACTCCGGAAGAAGAATAAGTTACCGGAATGGTGAAAATCTGTGTCCAGGTGGTTCCTCCGTTCGTTGATTTCCATATTCCTGATCCTACTGCATCACCGGTTGGAGCTTCTCCTGTTCCTACATAAAAAATTTGTGGATTATTGGGGTCATACGTAATACTTGAAACAGAGGTATTGGCCCAGAATGTACTTAATGGCTGCCATTCATTGGCTGCCACTGAAGGGTCCTGATTTACCCAAAGCCCTCCTGAAACGCTTCCTGCAAAAACTCTTTTCCCTGTAGGATCATTTGGGTCATACATAATTGCTCTTGTTCTTCCTCCTACACTATATGGTCCTCTTTCAATCCAGGGCTCGTCTACTATTTTGCCCGTAGTAGAGGTATTGTGATTAGAAATAAAAGACATAGGTTGTGAAGGCTGATATTTACCTGTTAAGATGTCCTCATTTACCTTTGCCAGTCCTTCAAAGTTGGTTCTCCCTGTTACAGGATCCATTGTTCTTTTGTAATCCTCTTCATTGTATAAATTAGGAGGTATTCCTGCTGCTTTTGCAATTTTATGAGCCTTTTTAAGGTTTTTGTCATATTTAGCATAAAGTTCCTGTAGGTGTTTTTGATTGTCCTTAAGTGTATTTTGCTTTTGTGCATACACATTCATACAGAGTAGAACCGCTGCAATAGGATATATTTTCATTTCATTCAATTTTTTTACAAATTTAATAAAGAAAATTAATTATTTAACCAATTTAAATTAATTATCAATAATTTACAGCAAAAATTAACATTATACATTAAATTGAATAATTTGTGTTTTTTTAATATGTTTTTTAAATAAAATTGCGAAAAATATAAAAAAAGAAAAAAAGAAACTGATTAGTGAATTATATGCAAAAGCAGGTAACAAAAAATACCCTGGTAAAAACCAGGGTATCCTTTATTTTATGTAAAAGAAATCTTACGCTTGAACGTTGTTTCCTCCTAATACGAAAGGCTCAACTTCTTTGATTTCTCCGAACTGCTGCTCGTAGTTAGCGATGTTCTGTTGAAGAGCGCTTAATACTCTTTTAGCGTGAAGTGGAGCAAGAATTACTCTTGATCTTACTTTAGCCTGCTGAACACCTGGCATCAACTGAATAAAGTCTACTACAAATTCAGATGGAGAGTGGTTTACTAAAGCTAGGTTAGCATAGATACCAGCAGCTACCATTTCGTTTAATTCGATGTTGATGTTTCCGTCTTGTGGATTTTGATTGTTGTCCATTGTTATAAATTATGTTTTTAAAATTCGAAATTTGAGATTGTGAAAATATAAAAATAATTTCAAATCCCAAATTTCAAATCATTAATTTTAGTTAAGGTCTTCGAATTCTTTCTTAGAACCTACAATAACGTTCTGATACTCTTTAAGACCTGTACCTGCAGGGATTCTGTGTCCTACAATTACATTTTCTTTAAGACCGTTAAGATCGTCTATCTTACCAGCAACTGCTGCTTCGTTAAGAACTTTAGTTGTTTCCTGGAATGATGCTGCAGACATGAATGATTTAGTCTGAAGGGCAGCTCTTGTAATACCTTGCAGTACAGGAGTTGCAGTAGCAGGAAGAGCTTCTCTTACTTCTACCAATGCTAAATCTTCACGCTTCAACTTAGAGTTTTCATCTCTTAATTCTCTTGCAGTAATCATCTGACCTGGTTTGAATTCTTTAGAATCACCAGCATCTACTACTACTTTAAGACCAAATACTCTGTTGTTTTCTTCCAAGAAATCATACTTGTGCTCAAGAGCTCCTTCAAGGAATTGAGTATCACCTCCATCTACGATAGATACTTTCGTCATCATCTGTCTTACGATAATTTCGAAGTGCTTGTCGTCGATTTTCACCCCCTGTAGACGGTAAACTTCCTGAATCTCATTTACTAAGTATTCCTGAACGGCTGTTGGGCCTTTAATTCTTAAGATATCTTCCGGTGTGATAGAACCGTCAGAAAGTGGAGAACCTGCTCTTACGAAGTCATTCTCCTGAACAAGAATCTGGTTAGAAAGTTTTACCAAGTAAATTTTTCTTTCTCCAGTTTTAGCCTCAACAATAAGTTCACGGTTACCTCTCTTGATTTTTCCGTAAGAAACTACCCCGTCGATTTCAGTAACAACCGCTGGATTTGAAGGGTTTCTTGCTTCGAATAATTCGGTAACTCTCGGAAGACCTCCGGTGATATCCCCTGCTTTTGCAGATTTTCTTGGGATCTTGATTAAGACTTTACCAGCCTTAATTTTTTCACCATCGTTTACCATTAAGTGGGCTCCTACCGGTAAGTTGTAAGCTTTTTGCTCAACTCCTTTAGAGTCTACCACTTTCAAGGTAGGTACGGCTTTCTTATTTCTGGATTCAGAGATTACTTTCTCTTCGAATCCTGTTTGTTCGTCAATTTCAAGCTGGAATGAAATACCCTGGATGATATCCTCGTATTCTACCTTACCTGAAGTTTCAGCAATGATAACCGCATTATACGGATCCCATCTACAGATTGTATCACCTTTCTTCACTTTATCACCTGGTTTTACAGATAATATAGATCCGTAAGGTACGTTAGCTACCATTAATGGAGTTCTTGACTCATTATCAGCAACTAATCTGAATTCTGTTGAACGGGAAACTACAACCTCAGCTGTATTACCGTTTTCATCTTCAGAAGTAATGGTTCTTACTTCATCCATTTCTACGATACCATCTCTTCTTGCAACGATAGATGGGTTTTCTGATACGTTACCTGCAGTACCCCCTTGGTGGAAGGTTCTCAACGTAAGCTGAGTACCTGGCTCCCCAATGGATTGTGCTGCAATTACACCTACCGCTTCACCCATGTGGATCACTTTACCTGTTGCTAAGTTTCTACCGTAACATTTTGCACAGATACCTTTCTTAGCTTCACAAGTTAATGGTGAACGAACCTCCACAGCTTCTAATCCTGCTTCTTCGATTCTCTTCGCCAAAGATTCAATGATCACCTGATCTGCGCTTGCAATAAGTTCGTCAGTTTCAGGATCGTAAATATTATGAAGGGATACTCTACCTAAGATTCTTTCAGAGATTCTTTCAACGATCTCGTCATTTTTCTTAAGTGCAGTAACTTCTGTACCTCTCAATGTTCCACAGTCGTCTTCTGTAACGATAACGTCCTGTGCAACGTCTACCAATCTTCTCGTTAAGTAACCGGCATCGGCTGTCTTAAGAGCGGTATCCGCAAGACCCTTACGAGCACCGTGGGTAGAGATAAAGTACTCTAGAATCGAAAGACCTTCCTTAAAGTTGGCAAGGATCGGGTTTTCGATGATCTCCGCTCCGGTAGAACCGGCTTTCTGCGGTTTTGCCATCAAACCTCTCATCCCTGATAACTGACGGATCTGTTCTTTAGAACCCCTCGCTCCAGAGTCAAGCATCATATATACAGAGTTGAAACCACCTTGGTCAGTTTTCATTCTGCTCATGATCATTTCAGTTAACCCAGCGTTGGTATTTGTCCAAACGTCGATTACCTGGTTATAACGTTCTGTATCGGTAATCAGACCCATGTTATAGTTGGCTCTAATTTCGTCTACAGTTTCAATTGATTGTGCAATCATCTGTTTTTTCTCAACAGGAACTACAATATCCCCAAGTGAGAAAGAAAGACCACCTTTGAATGCGTTTGAATACCCTAGGTCTTTCATTGCATCAAGGAACTTCACAGTTGTAGGGAAATCTGTATCAGCAAGGATCTTACCGATAACGTTTCTCAATGATTTCTTCGTAAGAAGTTCATTGATATATCCTACCTGCTTAGGTACAATCTGGTTGAACAGGATTCTACCTACAGAAGTTTCGATTAATCTTGTAACGATTTTTCCATCTTCTTTGATAGGTAGTCTACATCTTACTTTAGCATTTAAAGATACTCTACCTTCAGCGTAAGCAATTTCTGCTTCTTCAGGAGAATAGAATGCAAGACCTTCTCCTTTTACTTTCATCGTCTCAGTAGAGCTTAATTCTTTAGTCATGAAATAAAGACCAAGAACCATGTCCTGAGATGGTACTGTAATTGGAGAACCGTTTGCAGGGTTCAAGATGTTTTGAGAACCTAACATCAATAACTGAGCTTCAAGGATCGCTTCTGGTCCTAGTGGCAAGTGTACTGCCATCTGGTCACCATCGAAATCGGCGTTGAAGGCCGTAGTTACTAACGGGTGTAGCTGGATTGCCTTACCTTCGATCATCTTAGGTTGGAAAGCCTGAATACCCAGTCTGTGAAGAGTAGGTGCTCTGTTCAATAGAACAGGGTGACCTTTCATCACGTTTTCAAGGATATCATAAACTACCGGTTCTTTTCTGTCGATAATTCTCTTTGCAGATTTTACTGTTTTTACAATACCTCTTTCAATTAGTTTTCTAATGATGAACGGTTTGTAAAGTTCAGCTGCCATATCTTTAGGAATACCACATTCGTGAAGCTGTAAGTTTGGACCTACAACAATTACCGAACGCGCAGAGTAGTCAACCCTTTTCCCTAGTAAGTTCTGACGGAAACGACCCTGCTTACCTTTCAATGAATCAGAAAGTGATTTCAATGGTCTGTTTGATTCAGATTTTACTGCAGAAGATTTTCTTGTGTTATCGAATAATGAATCTACTGATTCCTGAAGCATACGCTTCTCGTTTCTCAAGATTACTTCAGGAGCTTTGATCTCCAATAATCTCTTCAAACGGTTATTTCTGATGATAACTCTTCTATAAAGGTCATTCAAGTCAGAAGTAGCGAAACGTCCTCCATCCAATGGAACCAATGGTCTTAGTTCTGGTGGGATAACAGGAAGTACACGCATGATCATCCACTCTGGTCTGTTGATCATTCTTGTATTAGCACCTCTTAATGCTTCTACAACGTTTAATCTCTTAAGAGCTTCTGTTCTTCTTTGTTTTGAACCTTCGTTGTGAGCTTTGTGTCTCAAGTCGAAAGACAATGCATCAAGATCGATTCTTTTTAATAGATCTTCTACAGCTTCAGCACCCATTCTGGCGATGAATTTGTTTGGATCAGAATCATCAAGATACTGGTTTTCTACAGGAAGAGTTTCCATGATATCAAGGTACTCTTCTTCTGTAAGGAATTCCATATTTTCAAAATCAGAACCGTCTAATTTTTTAGCAATACCCTGCTGAATCACTACATATCTTTCGTAGTAGATGATCATATCTAATTTCTTAGAAGGAATTCCTAAAAGGTATCCGATTTTGTTTGGTAATGAACGGAAATACCAGATGTGTGCAATTGGAACTACAAGGTTAATGTGCCCTATTCTCTCTCTTCTTACTTTTTTCTCAGTAACTTCTACTCCACAACGGTCACAAACGATCCCTTTGTAACGAATTCTCTTGTATTTACCACAAGCACATTCGTAATCCTTTACAGGACCAAAGATTTTCTCACAAAATAGCCCGTCTCTTTCAGGCTTGTGAGTTCTGTAGTTAATAGTTTCCGGCTTTAAAACCTCCCCTCTTGAATCTTGTAAAATAGACTCCGGTGAAGCTAGACCGATGGTTATTTTATTAAATCTACTTGATTTATTTTTATTTGACATAATTTTTTTTAGATTTTAGATTTCAGATTTCAGATTTCAGAAGAAATCATCATTCCAAATTCAAGGATTATAAAATTGTTAGAGTGTCGTAGTCTGACATGTTGTGTCTGACATCTGATATCTTACTCCTCCAATCTTACGTCTAATCCAAGACCTTGTAACTCGTGAAGTAATACATTGAATGATTCCGGAATACCTGGTTCAGGCATAGATTCACCTTTTGCAATGGCTTCATAAGTTTTTGCTCTACCAATCACGTCATCCGACTTCACAGTAAGGATCTCTCTAAGGATGTTAGATGCACCGAATGCTTCAAGTGCCCAAACCTCCATCTCTCCGAATCTCTGACCTCCGAACTGAGCTTTACCTCCTAACGGCTGCTGAGTAATCAATGAGTAAGGACCAATAGAACGTGCGTGCATCTTATCATCTACCATGTGTCCTAGTTTCAACATGTAAATGATACCTACTGTTGCAGCCTGAGTAAATCTTTCTCCGGTACCACCATCATAAAGGTGAGTGTGACCGAATTTAGGAAGACCTGCTTTCTCAGTATATTCAGTAATCTGATCAAGACTTGCTCCGTCGAAGATTGGCGTAGCGAACTTCAATCCTAATTTTCTACCAGCCCATCCAAGAACGGTTTCGTAGATCTGACCAATGTTCATACGAGAAGGTACCCCTAGTGGATTCAATACGATATCTACTGGTGTTCCGTCTTCAAGGAATGGCATATCTTCTTCACGAACGATTCTTGAAACGATACCTTTGTTACCGTGACGTCCTGCCATTTTATCACCTACATTCAGTTTACGTTTCTTAGCGATGTAAACTTTAGCCAACTTCATGATCCCTGCCGGAAGCTCATCTCCGATTGAAATTGCGAATTTCTCACGGTTTTTAACTCCCTGGATGTCGTTATATTTGATTTTGTAATTGTGAATCAATTGTTTGATCAATTCATTCTTGTCAGCGTCAACTGTCCAGTCTGAACCGCTAACGTTTACATAATCTTCAACTGAAGTTAATAACTTGTGAGTGAATTTCACACCTTTACCGATGATTTCTTCGTCCAGGTCATTTTGTACCCCTTGAGAAGTTTTACCGCTTACCAGTGTGTTTAATTTTTCAATTAAAGTATTTCTCAACTCGTCAAACTTAGCCTTGTAAGTGTTTTCAATTTCTTCAAGTTTAAGTTTTTCTTCAGTTCTTTTCTTTTTGTCTTTAATGTTTCTGGAGAACAATTTCTTGTTGATAACAACTCCTCTTAATGAAGAGTCAGCTTTCAATGAAGCATCCTTCACATCACCAGCTTTATCACCGAAGATTGCTCTAAGAAGCTTTTCTTCAGGAGTCGGGTCAGATTCACCTTTTGGAGTAATTTTACCAATCATGATATCTCCAGGCTTCACTTCAGCACCGATTCTGATCATACCGTTCTCGTCAAGATCTTTAGTAGCTTCTTCAGATACGTTTGGAATATCTGCTGTAAGCTCTTCCATACCTAATTTAGTATCACGAACTTCAAGAGAATATTCATCCACGTGGATTGAAGTAAACCAGTCTTCACGTACAACTTTTTCGTTGATTACGATGGCATCCTCGAAGTTGTATCCTTTCCAAGGCATGAACGCTACCACTAAGTTTCTACCAAGAGCTAATTCTCCTTTTTCAGTAGCATAACCGTCGCAAAGTACCTGTCCTTTTTCCACTACATCACCTACTCTTACGTTTGGTCTTAGGGTAATGGTTGTACTCTGGTTAGTTTTTCTGAACTTAGTAAGGTTGTATGTTTTAGTAGCAGACTCGAATTGTACTAAATCTTCGTCTTCGCTTCTTTCATATTTAATAACGATTCTGTCAGCATCTACGTACTGTACTGTACCTGTACCTTCAGCGTTAATTAAAATTCTTGAATCTCTTGCAACTTGTTGCTCAAGCCCTGTACCCACGATTGGAGCCTGTGGTTTCAATAGAGGAACGGCCTGACGCATCATGTTAGATCCCATCAATGCACGGTTCGCATCATCATGCTCAAGGAACGGAATTAATGATGCAGAAATACCAGAGATCTGGTTTGGTGCAACATCAATAAGGTTAACCTGAGATGGCTCCACTACAGGGTAGTCACCATCTAATCTTGCAATAATTCTATCTGTTAAGAAATCACCGTTATCGCTCAATTCAACGTTTGCCTGAGCAATTACTTTGTCTTCTTCGTCTTCTGCATTAAGGTAAATAGGATCAGCATTAAGATTAATCTTACCTTCTTCTACTTTTCTATATGGAGTTTCGATGAAACCTAGTCTGTTGATTTTAGCATAAATACCAAGGGATGAAATCAAACCGATGTTTGGTCCTTCCGGAGTTTCAATCGGGCAAATTCTTCCATAGTGAGTATGGTGAACGTCTCGAACCTCGAAACCTGCTCTTTCTCTTGATAAACCACCAGGCCCTAGTGCAGATAATCTTCTCTTGTGAGTAATTTCTGATAGAGGGTTGGTTTGGTCCATGAACTGAGAAAGCTGGTTGGTACCAAAGAATGAGTTAATTACAGATGTTAATGTCTTAGCATTTACAAGGTCAAGTGGAGTAAAGATTTCGTTATCTCTAACGTTCATTCTTTCCTTGATTGTTCTTGCAATTCTTGAAAGACCTACCCCGAACTGTCCAGCTAATTGCTCACCAACAGTTTTAATTCTTCTGTTTGATAAGTGGTCAATATCATCAACCTCAGCCTTAGAGTTTACAAGCTCGATTAAGTGTCTTACGATAGCAATGATATCTTCTTTTGTAAGAACCTCAGTTGTCGTTGGAATATTAAGACCTAGCTTTTTGTTCAATCTGTAACGTCCTACCTCACCTAATGAATATCTTTGCTCAGAGAAGAATAATTTTTCAATAATTCCTCTTGCAGTTTCCTCATCTGGTGGATCTGCATTTCTTAACTGACGATAAATATACTCTACTGCTTCTTTTTCAGAGTTAGTAGGGTCTTTTTGTAATGTATTCTGGATGATAGAGAATTCGTTGCTGTTTTCTTTGTGAATCAGGATTGATTTCACACCAGCATCAAGAATAAGATCCAAGTGTTCTTTTTCAAGAATAGTTTCTCTATCCAAGATGATTTCGTTTCTTTCGATAGAAACTACTTCACCTGTATCTTCGTCTACGAAATCTTCGAACCAAGTGTTCAATACTCTCGCAGCCAATGTTCTCCCTTCTACTTTTTTAAGGGCAGCTTTAGAAACTTTCACTTCTTCAGCAAGGTCGAAGATCTGAAGGATGTCCTTGTCAGATTCATAACCAATCGCTCTTAATAGAGTTGTTAATGGTAATTTTTTCTTACGGTCGATATACGCGTACATTACGCTGTTGATATCTGTTGTAAATTCCATCCAAGATCCTTTGAAAGGGATAATTCTTGAATAGTAAAGTTTGGTTCCGTTTGCGTGGTAAGTTTGTCCGAAGAATACACCAGGTGAACGGTGAAGCTGCGTAACAATAACTCTTTCAGCACCATTGATGATAAAAGAACCACTTGGCGTCATATAAGGAACCGGACCTAAGTATACGTCCTGAACCACTGTTTGGAAATCTTCGTGTTCCGGGTCAGTACAATACAATTTAAGTCTAGCTTTTAGAGGAACTGAATACGTAAGTCCTCTTTCCACACACTCATCGATTGAATAACGTGGAGAATCTACCAGATAGTCTAAGAATTCTAATACGAATTGGTTTCTTGAATCCGTAATTGGGAAATTCTCTTGGAAAGTCTTGTAAAGAGCTTCTGTCTTTCTGGCTTCAGGAAGTGTATCAAGCTGGAAAAATTCTCTGAAAGACTCAATTTGGATATCCAAAAAGTCCGGAGTGATGATTTTTCCTTTCGCTGATGAGAAATTAATTCTCGGATTTCCTTGAGTTGTTGATTTTGTTTTACTCATAAAACTTTTAAGAAAGGGTTAAAAAATATTTTGATTCATTAAAAAATATCAGAAAAGAACAACAAACAAGATAAAAGTAAAAGGTAAAAGTGTTTTTGGCGCTCACAAAGGACCTTAAGCTCTTTTAAACTTTGTACATAGTTCTTTCTAACTGCAACACTGGTATATCTTTTCACAGCGTAATGCAAAATATTTTTATTACTTTTGAGGCAGTATTACCGCAGTATTTATATACACGAAATCCCTTCCATGTTTTACACAATGAAAGAGTTGATTTTCAGTATTTTATAAATTTACAAACAATTTTTCGCGCCAAAAGAGGGGCAAAGATACAAAAAGTTATCCACAATAACAAATAAAACCTCTCATTTTGAGACTCTTAAAACAAGAGAGGCTGCCCAAATATGAGCAACCCCTCCACAACACAAGCTAATCCTATGATTATTTCACAATAACCTTATAAGATTTTATTTTTGATTTAGTTTCTATTTTAATAATATACACTCCTGTAGGAAGTGAAGAAGTATCAATACCTGTATGAGCATTAAAACGATCTGTCTTAACAACCTGTCCTTGTGCAGAAAACAAAGTATATACACCTTCCTCTCCTGATATAATTCTAAGATTTTCTCCTGCTTTTACAGGATTCGGATATACTTTTACATCATTCACTGCATCGATAATTTCTGCGGAGGTAATTTTTGCCGTATTGGATGCATTTTTCAATAATGAAGCATAAGGTGAAAGTGGGGAATCCGGAGATCCTCTTTTTACAAGATCTGTATCTACAACAGCCTGAATCCCATCTTTTTCTTTATCATTAATTATTGAGATAAAACCTCCTCCTAATGTATCAAGGTTTGCTTTTCCGATCTGATAAAGGTCAGGATCTGAACCATTGGAAGTAATATCCAGAAAGTCCGGTTTATCATCTCCGTCTGTATTTTTAAGTGGATATTTCAATATGCCTGAATCAGGGGAAGTTTCCAGAATATCTGCAATTCCGTTTTTACCTACCGAAACATTTGCATCAATAATACCGTTATGATCAGAATCAATCTGATTGATGACTGAGGTCGGAATTCCAGACTCAAATAAATCCAGGATACCATCATTATCAGAATCAAGATCAAGATAATTAGGAACAGAATCTCCCAATACCGGCGTCAGCAGAATATCTCCTTCATTATCATCATCCTGGAACTTGCCGTTTTTATCAAAATCTTCTACTGCATCCGGAATTCCGTCATTATCAGAATCCAGATCACAGGCATCTACAATTCCGTCACCATCTGTATCGAGTGCAGGAGATTTGTCATTTACGGCTGTACATCCTTCCGCACAGTCAGGAATCCCGTTTCCGTTATTATCTATGCTGTCATCTCCTCCCTGGCATTGATCAAAACAGTTCGGAACTCCATCATTATCATCATCTCTGCTTGCAAAAGCATTGTAGATATAATAGTTTTGAGGAATACGAATAGCCGTTCCGCTGTTGAAAGTGATTTTAATACGGTTAAAAGGTTTTGTTGATTTCCCTCCAACATAAAATTTATTAGAATCCGTTGTGAAGAAATTTCCACTGATAAGACTTCCTGAACTCGTAAAAGTATCTGTCAAGATATTTCCGTTGTACAATGTCACAGTGATATTTTCCAGAACACTTACTCCAAGAAGATTACCTGCTTTTTCTACAGTAAATCCAGCCATTGTATTGGCAGGAAGCACTGCATTAGTTCCTACCGTAGCAAACGCTGAGAAAAGACTGAAAATAGAGGCAGCCGGAACAGTAGCCGTAGCATAATTGGAAGGATTATTATCTACAATCGCTTCGGGACTGGTCATTTTAGCTAAAATAAGACCGAGGAATCCTGGTCCGGAAGTCCATGGAGTACCTGCAACTAGATTTCCCGGTACAGCAGAACCACTGGTCTGGATTTTATCATCACAATCACAAGTAACAGGTTCTTCGAATGCATAATATACTTTCAGGGCTCCTAAATTAAATCCTAGGGTTTGAGTAACTTTTAACCTTACTTCATTGAAAGGTTTAGTAGTAGTCAAGGTAACCTTTTGTTTTCCTGAGCCATAACCTAATACTTTGATATTAATCAAGCCTCCTCCGTCGGACAACTGTTTTGAATCCTGAAGCTGTCCAAAAAGATAAGTTTCTATGGTAATATTTTTTAAAAACTCTGCACTTAACAGTTTACCCTGATCATCCGGTTCTATTACAAAACCTGTTCTGTTTCCTGCCGGGTAGGTCTGATTTTTGTCTAAAACGCCTACTGAATAAGAACCCAATAATCCCACTGGCAGAACAATTGATCCATAAGAATTTTTGTTCCCATCACCTATTTTTTCTTTATTCTGAACATAGGAAAGCGGAGCAAGAAAACTGCTGCTTCCGGATACATTTCCATCCACACCGCTTCCCGCAATGATATCATCACAAATACCATTGTTATCCGTAGGTACTTTTGCAGAATCAAATGCAAATGCATAATATACATTCATTGCACTGAATATAGAAAGAGCATTGGTCTGATATAATCTTACTTCATCAAATTCTTTTGAAGTTTTAAAATGAAGAAATATTCTGTTTTTACTTCCTCCGAATGCAGGTACTGACAAAAGCGTACTGCTGGTAGTTGTTTCCTGAAGAATCCCATTTTTATAAGTACTGATTCTTAAAGAACTCAAAAGATCTATCGTGATAAAACTTGTTCCAATATCTACATTGAAACCGGTAATATATCCCGCAGGATAAGTTGTATTTTTATTCTTTACGGAGATTCCGTTTCCACTTAAAAGAGAAGCGAAATTACCCATACTTACATTATTATCAAGGCTGGCATCCACGACGGGATTCATACTTCCGTTATAACAGGCAAGACATATCCCTGAATTGTTGACAGGTTTTGCTTCTACACCCATCCCACGGATTGGTTCATAGCCCTGCTGTGCCCAAACTCCTGCAGACATCATCAATGTCATGAGCAGCACAGCTAACTTTTCGAATAATTTTCTGGTCATTTTTTATTTTTTTAAGGTTTGTGTTTTTATTGAGTTAGTAAAGCGCCTTCCAGTTGGAACCGTTACAGCCTTCATGAACTTTAGCGGTTGTATTATATCGGATTGCACCTTCTTCCGCTGCTGTACATACCGCATTGGCGCCGGAAGCAATTCCTTTCATCTGAAGGGCGGCCCCTGTAGAAGTAGCCGCTGTAGGAGCCATATTAATTCCCAGTATGGTATCTGTTCCGTTTCCTTTATTGAAGAAAACATGTTGCTTATTGGCATACACCATTTGTCCCGCAGCAGCTTGAGCTGAAAATCCTATAGCAAAAGCTTCAGTCCCTGTCGCTGTATTTGCTGAGCCAACAGCTATATTGTTTAATGAAGTGGTATTTCCGCTCCCAATGGCAATCCCACCATTGTTATTGTGATTATTTCCGATGGTCAGCCCTGTGAGTCCTGTTACTGTATTCAGATTTCCAAAGACAAGGTTATTAGCGCCTGTTGCTGTATTATTATTTCCTATTACTTTAGCTCCATTGTTTGCGGCATTGTTTAATCCAATAGCTACAGCCGGAAAATTTCCCTGTGCAGAAACGGTATTATCTTTTCCCAGTGCAATATTTGAGGAAGTACTGTTGGTAAGGGTATTGTTTGATCCCCATGTTAATGAAGCATAAGGACCTGATGCAGAATTAGAATTTCCTCCCTGCAAGGTTCCGTTAATATCCAGAATTCCTTTTACGTTTTTCTGGGTTGCTAAAACCAAGTTCTGACCGTCATTTGTTCCCAGATAATTTCCAGCAGTGATGTCAGTTCCTAAGTTTGCAGTACTTGCTGTTGTGCCAGTATTCCCTACTAGCCGCCAGCTACCGCTTAAGCTGCTCCATTTTGAACCGTCAAAATAATAGTAGCCCGATGAAACAACATCCACAGTTTGTCCTGTAGGTGCAGTCTCAGCTGCTGTAACATATACTATTGCTCCGGTTTGGGCTGCAGTATAGTTTTTAGCTTTCAATTGTATTCCTGTAAGTCTTGGGGCAATCACACCGTCAAGTTTGCCCGGATTAGAAGGTGATCCTACGATATCAAAAGTTGCCTGTGGTTGGTTAATATTAATCCCTACCTGAGCGAATGTTGGAAAACTTAGTGATAACAGAGCGATGGTTAATAATTTGTTTTTCATTTCTAATGATGTTTGCTGTTTTTATGTAAATGTGTTTTTTTTAAAGGGCAATTCTCAGGCATTCTCATCTAAATCATAAATGAAATAACAGCTTATGCTGTAAGAAGGTGCTTAAAATTGTAAGGAATGTTATGGAATAAGGGAAAGAACTGGTTTATCAGGAATTTTGATGATAAATTTAAAACCGTCAACCAGTTTTATGGAATTGCTGTAGAACTTTTTAATGCCTTTAAATATTGGGCAAACGTCCTCCGTATATTGCTGATACGAATAGCTCCATTTATTTGATATGGCTACAAGTTTTGTAGTATTAAAGATAGGGAGTTTAGACTGAGAATCTTCATCATAAAATATATGAGTTTCCTTTTGATGAGCAGAGAGACATTCGGAAACAGGCCCGTCATTTTTGGTTTCAGAGCACAGATGAACAGAAACATCGGCTAAGTAATCCTGCAGATGATTTTTAATATCTGTACGATATGATAACTCAGGTTTTGTTCTCATTACAGATATCAACTTAGTGTTTAATTTTCCTACAGCTGCCAGAAGCAACAAAAGTGCAATCTTATGGCCGTAGGAAAGAAAATAATTTCTATCCAATTATATTGTGTTTTTTTCGATACAAATATAATATTTTTTCAACCAAAACAATATTTTATTAATAAAAATTCACACAAAATAACCAATATTAAAAATACTATTAAAATATTATGTTAATTATTAAATAATATTCAACCGTAAAAAGATATATTAAAATCAGAAATAAAAATATTGAAATACTGTTACAAAATAAGAATCACATTTACAATTACTTACATATAAAAAAAAGCCCAGGCAAATGCCCGGGCTTCTATATTTATAATACAATTGAAATTATTTCAATTCTACTTCAGCACCAGCTTCTTCTAATTGCTTCTTAAGAGCTTCAGCTTCGTCTTTAGAAACACCTTGCTTAATTGCAGCAGGAGCTCCGTCTACGATATCTTTAGCTTCTTTAAGACCAGCACCAGTTAAATCTTTTACTAATTTAACGATAGCTAATTTAGAAGCACCTGCAGACTTAAGAATTACGTCGAATTCAGTCTTTTCTTCAGCAGCATCACCTGCACCACCTGCAGCAACAACTACAGCAGCAGCAGCTGGCTCAATTCCGTACTCATCCTTAAGGATAGCAGCTAATTCGTTTACGTCTTTTACAGTTAGGTTTACTAGCGTTTCAGCTAAATTTTTTAAATCTGACATTGTTGTAATGTTTTTGTTGATTATTTATTTAATTTTTTGAGTGTAATTATTCAGCACTTGTTTCTTCAGTGCTTTCTGCAGCAGCTTCTGGAGCTTCAGCAGCAGGAGTTTCTTCTACTACAGGAGCAGCTTCTTCAGCTTGAGCTTCTACAGTTTCAGATTTGTTTTGAAGAGCAGAAACAACTCTCTGGATTGGAGACTGAAGTAATCCGATGATTTCACCGATCATTTCTTCTCTAGACTTGATGTTAGCCAACATATCTAGGTTATTGTCACCAACGTAGAAAGTTTCTTGAACAAAAGCAGACTTTAAAGCTGGCTTTTCTTCTTTCTTTCTGAATCCTTGGATCAATTTCGCAGGAGCGTTTGCTGTTTCAGCAATCATTAACGCTGAGTTTCCTTTGAAAGATGGGAACATTTCAGAGTAATCTACTCCTTCAATCTGCTCCATTGCTTTTTGTAAAAGTGTATTTTTTACAACTTTCACTTTGATATTTTGTTTGAAAGCTTGTCTTCTGAAATCTGAAGATTTACCAGCGTTCAAACCTTCTAAATCTGCTACGTATACTACTTTTGCATCCTGAAGCAAATCTTTGATCTCTTGTATTGCTACAACTTTTTGGTCTTTTGTCATTGTCTTAAGGATTATTATTAGTTAACAGATTTAGTATCAATTGCAATACCTGGGCTCATTGTAGAAGACAAATAGATGCTCTTCACATAAGTTCCTTTAGCAGCAGTTGGTTTCATTTTGATCAATGTCTGGATTAATTCCTGAGCATTTTCTTTGATCTTAGCAGCATCGAAAGATACTTTACCAATACCAGCATGGATAATACCATACTTGTCTACTTTGAAATCAATTTTACCTGCTTTAACTTCAGTTACTGCTTTACCAATTTCCATTGTTACAGTTCCTGATTTAGGGTTTGGCATTAAACCTCTTGGACCTAATACTCTACCTAATGGACCTAATTTACCCATTACAGCTGGCATTGTAACGATTACGTCAACATCTGTCCAACCTTCTTTGATTTTTTGTAAATATTCGTCAAGACCTACATAGTCAGCACCAGCAGCTTTAGCTTCTGCTTCTTTATCTGGAGTTACAAGAGCTAATACTTTAACATCTTTACCAGTACCGTGAGGAAGAGATACAACACCTCTTACCATTTGGTTTGCTTTTCTTGGGTCTACACCTAATCTTACAGCGATATCTACTGAAGCATCAAACTTTGTAGTGTTCACTTCTTTTACAAGAGCTGAACCTTCTTCAAGGTTATAGATTCTTCCTTTTTCTACTTTGCTTAAAGCTTCCTTTTGCTTTTTAGTTAATTTTGCCATTTCTTTAAGTTTTAAGCGTTAGTTGGTTTTGTTCCTGTTACTCTTAATCCCATAGATCTGGCAGTACCTGCAACCATAGAAAGAGCAGAATCCATTGTAAAACAGTTAAGATCCGCCATTTTATCTTCAGCGATTTTCTTTACTTGTTCCCAAGTTACAGAACCTACTTTGTTTCTGTTTGGTTCACCAGAACCTCCCTTGATCTTAGCGGCATCCATTAACTGGATCGCTGCAGGTGGAGTTTTAATAACGAATTCAAAAGATTTGTCTTCGTATACTGTAATTACTACAGGTAAAACTTGCCCTGGCTTATCTTGGGTTCTTCCGTTAAATTGCTTACAAAACTCCATGATGTTCACACCTGCAGAACCCAATGCTGGACCTACTGGTGGAGAAGGGTTAGCTGCGCCACCTTTCACCTGAAGCTTTACCATTTTAAAGACTTTCTTAGCCATTGTTTGTTTTTTAAATTTGAATAATTAATGAGTTTGGAAGCATTTATTATTCAGTAGGTTATGCACTCACATAACAATAAACCTACTTTTTGGACTGCAAAAGTATAAAATATTTTTGAAATAGCAAACGGAAATTGCTGATTTTTAAAAAGTTTTAGAAAAAAAAATCATTACCCATTATTGTATAATTTAAAATACAGCCAGAAAAATAAAAACGGTTATTTGCATTAAATAACCGTTTTTTATTTTTAAAAGGAAAGATTGATTAAAAACCGGAAGGTTTATTAATTGTTTTTGTAGAACCGTCATTTCCTCCAAGATCATCATTGATGTCGTTAATATTTTGTTTTTCAATCAATCTTCTATAGGCCATCAGGTAAAGGTCAACCGTAAAGTTGTTATAAGTTCTTGATGGTGTACTTGTATTGGTTGCAATCATTCTGCTATCCGTAAATCTTGCTCTTATATGCCATGTTCCGTTACTTTTGAAGGCTACTACATCCGGTGAGCCCTGTTTATTGTCATTCACACCATTATCTCCGTAATCAAGCATTACGCTGGTATTTCCATCATTCAGCTTAAATGAGTAGTTGTGAAGTATAACCAAAAAGTTGGTGGCATCAATTTTAGTATCATAATCTGTAATTCCTGTCCCAGGTACACCAGTAAGAGTAAGCTTAAGGTAATTGAACAGTCCGCTGCTTTCCAGAGCCGGATCATACAACTGTAAAGCATTCTGAGAAGTTGCTAAAAAGCTACCTCCTGTCATGGTAGGCTCTCCCGGATTTCTCAAGTACAAAGAATTCGTATAGGTCTTTCCGTTAACATCAAGTGTTTCTGTAGGATTAGCTGTATTCACCCCTACTTTTCCTTTTTGGGCATTCAAAAATATCCCAAGGCACATGATTATTGTGATATAAATTTTTCTTTTCATAGTTTTTTTATTGAAGCCCTAAAGGCGTATTGGTTGATACTCCAGAATATCCCGGTGAAGCAGATGCAGAAACAGAACCGTTAAAAGTTCCCCAGTCTTTCACTAATGATTTTTCAAAGACATTTAAGGTAAGTGTCCAGGTTCCATTGATGGAGGAAACAGTTCCTGCTCCTTTAAAAGCTAAATTAATAGCATGGTATTTTTTACCTCCACTGGTTACCTGTGTAATTTCAGTGGCATAGGAACCGTACGATTTTGGGCTGGTGGTGGTATTCGCTGCCGAAACCGCTCCAGTAAAAACAGCACCTGTAATAGCCACCACATATTTACTTGCATCTAATCCTGTATTGAGATTCACAACTTCATCCTGTCTCACATTTTTCAATACAACATTATACATATTTACAGGTGCTACATTACGGAGCGATATATCCAGCAGCTTTACCTTACCTACCGGCGAAGAATCTTTTGATCGGGTAAGAAGAAGATAATTTCCGCCTGCCTTTGTATTTTCAGTATCTATTAAATAGGATTCTACTAATGTTTCCCCTTCAACATCCAAAGTTCCTTTAGGTGTTGCAGTATTGATTCCTACTTGTGCATTTATGCTTAAAGCAGCAAAACCCGTGAAGAGTATCGCAATAATTTTTTTCATAGAGTTTATGTTTTTATTGAATTAATGGAGCTGTTGCAGCACCAGTAGCTGCCCCACTAAGGCTTTGTGTTGAATTAAAATCTTTAGCATACGATCTGTCAAACACCAATAAGTTCAGTGTCCAGACACCTGTAGGAAAAGAATTATCAGGGGCGAATCCCTGGTAATCTGCCTTAAGCTTCCATGTTCCTCCTGAAGAGTAGGCAAAAATCTGAGGCATTGGTGTAAGCCAATCTGCAGAATACGTTCTTGTAGGCTGTGTAAATCCAAAGGAAGAGATTACCACCAAAAACTTACTGGAATTGATCTTTGTGTCAAATTGATTCACCCAATCCTTATCTGTAGGATCACAGGTAATTTTGAACTGAATAAGATTAATAGGTGCCGGTGAATTAGGTACAAAAGAATCATTGTACGCTGTAATTTTGTTTTCCGGAGCCGGAGACTTAATAATGAAAGTGTAATTCTCGTCCGCTTTCAATTTTTCCAGAGGTTGCTTGAAAACAATTCCTGATGTCTTCATAGTACCATTCACGGTAAGTTCCTTTTCCGGTGTCGTAGTATTGATACCAACCTGCGCACTTATGAGCACAGATGTACCCACCAGAGTGATCATCGAAATAATTTTTGTCATTGGGTTATGTGTTTATATAAAAGCTTGTGTTTTGAATAACTGATCCGAATTTTATATTTATTTAATAACATAAATTACCCATACCTCTGTTACCAGTGCATGAAATAAAAAATATAAAATTTTATGGATTAGCTAACAGCTTGGTTGCAAGAAGTATGCCATCTGAAGGTGAAATAAGCAATTAAAAAAAACTCAATGCTTAAAAAGAAAATATGATCACTGAATGGTGATAATTAAATTAAAGCAAAGTACACTATAGAAGTAACCCACAGAGTTGCGAAATTTGAGAATCAACAAAATAATATAAATAAACTTAAAAAAACTCTAACAATAGGGAAAAAATATAAAAACTAAGTTCCAATATTTCATTATGAATTAATAGGATTACAGAATTACTAAATAATAAGCAATTCATCACCAAAAAAAATTTGAAAAGAATATATATAAAAAAAGACCGCTTTAAAGCAGTCTTTTTATATTTTATAAGTAATGTATTATACTTTTTCTACTTGCATGTAGCTTAATTCCATTGGAGTTTTTCTACCGAAGATCAATACAGAAACTTCAATTTTCTTTTTGTCTTCAAGAATCTTCTCAACTGTACCATTGAATCCATTGAAAGGTCCATCGATTACTTTAACGTTTTCACCTACTACATAAGGAATTTCAACATCGCTTGCAAATTCTGAAAGTTCATCCATTCTTCCAAGCATTCTGTTCACCTCTGATTTTCTCATTGGAACAGGATCACCTCCTTTTGTTAAACTTAAGAAAGAAATAACTCCAGGGATATTTTTAATAACGTGAGGAATCTCTCCCATCAGGTCAGCTTCAATCATCAAGTATCCAGGATAGTAAGGCCTCTCTTTAGGAACTTTTTTACCGTTTCTAATTTGGATTACCTTTTCCATAGGAATAACCACTTGAGTAACGTACTGTTCAAACCCTAGACGTTTGATTTCTGTCTCAATATAGTTTTTCACTTTATTTTCCTGTCCGCTGATTGCTTTCAGCACATACCATTTCAATTCGCTCATTATGGAAAATACTTAATTATTAATTGAACAAGTTGATTAGCATTCCTATTATGTTGCTGATTGCTTTTGAAAACAATTCATCAACTCCAAAGGTAAATAAAGCCAGAATAACTGTCGCAATAGTCACTACAATTGTAGAAGACTGAAGGTCAGCCCATTTTGGCCATTCAACTTTATGTCTGAATTCGTTATAAGAACCTTTTAAAAAATCGACAAATGAACTCATAATTTATATTTGCACGGGCACAAGGATTCGAACCCTGATCAACGGTTTTGGAGACCGGTATCCTACCATTGGACGATGCCCGTAGTTAAAAAAGCTCCGTAAAGAGTGTTCCTTACGGAAGCTTTTTATATTGTTTTAGATGTGGATTAGTCGATGATTTCAGTTACCTGACCTGCACCTACTGTTCTACCACCTTCTCTGATCGCGAATCTAAGACCCTCGTTAAGAGCGATTGGCTGAAGTAATTCAACAGTGATTGTTAAGTTATCACCAGGCATTACCATTTCTACACCTTCTGGTAAGAAGATCTCACCTGTAACGTCAGTAGTTCTTACGTAGAACTGAGGACGGTACTTGTTGTGGAATGGAGTGTGACGTCCACCTTCTTCTTTAGAAAGGATATAAACCTCAGCTTTGAATTTTTTGTGTGGCTTAACTGAATCTTTCTTAGCGATAACCATACCTCTCTTGATGTCAGTTTTTTCAATACCTCTCAACAATAGACCTACGTTATCACCAGCTTCACCTCTGTCTAGGATTTTTCTGAACATCTCAACCCCTGTAATAGTAGAAGTTAATTTTTCATCACCCATACCTACGATATCAACTGGATCACCAGTGTTGATAACACCAGCCTCGATTCTACCAGTTGCTACAGTACCTCTACCTGTAATAGAGAATACGTCTTCGATTGGCATTAAGAATGCTTTATCTTGATCTCTAACAGGCTGCTCAATCCATGTATCAACTGCTTCCATTAATTCTTCAACAGTCTTAACCCACTTCTCGTCTCCGTTAAGAGCACCAAGAGCAGATCCTTGGATCACTGGAGAGTTATCTCCGTCATATTCGTAAGTAGATAATAAATCTCTAAGTTCAAGTTCAACAAGCTCTAAAAGCTCAGCATCATCCACCATATCAACTTTGTTCATGAAAACAACGATTCTTGGTACATTTACCTGACGGCAAAGCAGGATGTGCTCTCTAGTTTGAGGCATTGGTCCATCAGTTGCAGCACATACTAAGATCGCTCCATCCATCTGAGCAGCACCAGTTACCATGTTCTTAACATAGTCGGCGTGACCTGGACAGTCAACGTGTGCATAGTGTCTGTTTTCAGTTTCGTACTCGATGTGAGCTGTATTAATAGTGATACCTCTTTCTTTTTCTTCTGGAGCAGAGTCAATAGCAGAGAAGTCTTTTTTCTCAGCAAGACCTTTGTTAGCTAATACACTACTGATAGCTGCAGTAAGTGTAGTTTTACCATGGTCAACGTGACCAATAGTACCAATGTTCAAGTGTGGTTTGTTACGATTAAACGTTTCCTTTGCCATGATTTAAAATTATTTATTTATTGTTTTTCAAATTTTCGGTGTGCAAATATAATGAATTTTTAAATACCAAAAACTTTTTATTAAAAAAACTTTCAATATTCTCATCCAGTGAAGGACAAACCTTATATTTAACGTATTGAGACTGCAAATTTACACATTTTTCCGAATAGAAAAAATCCTTAGAAACGTTTTATTTAAAATATAAACTATCTCGTTAATTATGAACAGGATATACAGACAAAAAAAAATATTGATCATTACCCGTATCCATAAATCCTAGTGCAGTTTTTTCTCGTACATATAAAGATAACAACTAAAATTAATATTATGAGAAAACTATTACACATGTATTTAGCCTTGTTTGCTATTACAACATTATTTTCATGCGATCATTCCGATGAAAACAGTATGTCAGAAAATATACCTCAAGGCCCGGATCTTATGGTATATGGAATAACGGCAATGAACGAGCTTGTTTATTTTAATGCCAGCAATCCCAAAATTTTTACTTCAAAAACAACCGTAACCGGTGTCGCCTCAGGAGAAAAATTATTAAGTATAGACTTCAGACCTGCAACAGGTGAATTGTATGCTTTATCCAATGCAAGCAAATTATATATCATCAATACCTCCAATGCTTCAGCAAGAACAGTAAGCTCAACAGCATTTACGCCTATGATCTCCGGAACAATAGCTTCTATTGATTTCAATCCTACAGTTGACAGAATTCGTCTGGTGAGTAATTCGGGACAAAATCTGCGTTTACATCCGGAAACCGGAGCTGTTGCTGCTACTGATATTACTATTAATGGAACAGGAAGTCCTTCCATAACAGGATTAGCCTATACCAACAGTAAAGCAGGCGCTGCTACTACTATTTTATATGATATTGATCCGATGCTGGGAAAATTATATAAACAGGATCCTCCCAACAATGGAACTTTGGTAGAGGTTGGAAGTCTTGGAACTACTTTTACAGGACAGGCAGCTTTTGACATCAAATACGATAACAGTACTGCTCTTTTAGCTTTTAATGACAAACTGCATATTCTGGATCTGAATAATGGAAAAGCAACTTCCATAGGATCACTCCAGCAGGGAATAATCGATATGGCTATCCCTACAGAACCGGTAGCTTATGCCATTGACAATTCAAATAATCTCCAGATTTTCAATCCCAACAATCCTGTGCCTGTTTCTAAAACAGTGGCCGGATTACAAAGCGGTGAGAGTATTTTAGGAATAGATTTCCGTCCTGCGAACGGACAATTGTATGCTTTGGGAAGCTCAAGCAGAATCTATACAATTAACTTAGGTACAGGTGCCGCTACTGCTGTGGGAGCATCTCCATTTTCTACCTTGCTTTCGGGCACGGATTTCGGATTTGACTTCAATCCAACAGTTGACAGAATAAGAGTAGTAAGTAATACAGGACAAAATCTCCGCCTGAATCCTAACGATGGAACAATTGCTGCTGCAGATCTCACACTGAATCCGGGAAGTCCAATGATAAGTGCAGCGGCCTATACCAACAACTTTGCCGGAGCTACCTCAACTACCTTATTTGTAATTGATCATAATACTGATAAATTATATCAGCAAAATCCACCCAATAACGGAACTTTAGTCGAAACAGGTTCTTTAGGAATCAACATTACCAATGCTAATGGTTTTGATATTGGAAGTATGAGCCAAAAGGCTTACTTAATAGCATCAGTAGGTTTATCTACAAGAATTTATTCTATTAATACAATGACAGGAGCAGCCACTTCTGTTTCCGATTATCCCAATAGTGTAAAAGCTTTTACGCTGGGATTAGGATTTTAAACTCATTCTTTATTTCAATAATCGAGAAGCGCGGAAAACTTTGTTTTCCGCGCTTCTTACTAATATAAATGAAAGATAATTTAAATCTGACTGAGCTTTTTTGTCCTGTTAAAGATCCAGAAAATAATTGGAAAAATAAGCAGGGTAAGTACTGTAGCTGTAATCAATCCTCCGATAATAACAATGGCCAGAGGTTTCTGAGACTCCGATCCGATTCCTGTAGACAAGGCTGCCGGCATCAATCCGATGGAAGCCATAAGCGCTGTCATAATGACAGGCCTTGTCCTGGATTTTACTCCATTTAATATAGCGGTATCGATATCCATTCCGTCTTTAACATTCTGGTGGAATTCTGTAATAAGGATTACCCCGTTCTGGATACAAATTCCCAGGAGAGCAATCATTCCTACTCCGGCAGAGATTCCAAAATTGATTCCGGTAACATGTAAAGCGATGATTCCTCCAATCAAAGCAAAAGGTACGTTCGCTATTACCAGAAGAGAATCTTTCATATTGCCGAACAGAATAAACAAGAGGAAGAAAATCATCAGAATACTCACGGGTACTACCTGCGCCAGTCTGTGTGAGGCACGCTGCTGGTTTTCAAACTGACCTGTCCATCCTATTGAATAACCGTCCGGAAGTTCAATCGTTTCTACTTTTTTCTGTGCATCCGCAATCGTACTTCCCAAATCCCGGTCACGGATGGAGAATTTAACCCCGATGTATCGCTTGATATTGTCTCTGTAAATAAATGCGGCTCCGTTATCTTTAACAATGGTGCTTATTTCTTTTAAAGGAATCTTTGCTCCATCCTGTGTAGGAACCATCAAAGCAGCAATGTCATTTTCATTGGTTCTGTATTCCTGAGAATACCGAAGACGGATCGGGAACTTTCTTTCCCCATCAAACATTTCAGAGGCTGTTTTTCCTCCAAATGCCATTTCCAGCACAGCTTGTGCATCCGCAGGCATTACTCCATAAGCAGCCATCTTATCTCTATTCAGAACCACGCTCACTTCCGGTTGTCCGATATTTTTAATAATTCCCGGATCTTTTACGCCTTTCACATCTTTAATTTTCAGTAAGACTTCATGGGCTAATTTATCCAGAGTTTCCAGGTTATCACCATAGATCTTGATTCCATTTTCAGCTTTAAAACCCGCCACAGCTTCAGCTACATTATCGGAAATCGGTTGCGAATAGTTGAAGGTAATTCCCTGGTAACTTCTAAGCTTTTTATCTATTTCATTGATCAGTTCATCATAAGTAATTTTACGCTTCCATTCTTCTCTTGGCTTAAGATTTACCGCAAACTGTACAAATCCGAATCCGTTGGGATCTGTTCCATCATTACTTCTTCCCGTCTGGGCAAGCACATCTGTCACTTCTGAAAAGCTCATAATGTCCTTCTTTAAAAGATCAGCTGTTTTCAGAGATTCTTTTAATGAGGAGCTCATCGGCATTTCGGCTGTGATCCACAATGAACCTTCATTCAACTGAGGCAGGAACTCTGTTCCAAGGAATTTACCCGAAAACAGTGTAACAGCCAGAAAGGAAATCGCTACAATCATGCTCATCTTTTTATGTCTGAATGTTAAATTAAAGCCTTTCAAAACGATTCTGTCCCAGAAGTTCACAAACGGGTTGCTTTTTTCTCTTACATTTTTATTTAAAAGAATATGGGAAAGAACAGGAACTAATGTTAATGTAAATATCAATGCTCCCATTAATGCAAACCCTAATGTAAATGCCAGAGGAGAAAACATTTTTCCTTCTACTTTCTGAAATGAGAAAATAGGAATCAAGGAAGTAATGATGATTAATTTTGAAAAGAAGATGGCTTTTCCCAGTCCTGTTCCGGTTTGCTTAATCCATCCTCCCTTGGCGAGTTTATTAAACTTCTCCGTCCCATACTTATGCGCTTTATGATCCAGCATTACGAAAAGGCCTTCCACCATGACGACGGCTCCATCTATGATAATCCCGAAGTCTACAGCACCTAACGAAAGTAGATTAGCACTCATCCCGGCCAGTTTTAAACATAAAAAAGCAAATAGCAAGGACAGAGGAATGATGATGGAAACAATCAGCGTAGTTCTCCAGTCTGCCATGAAGATTAAAACGATTACCGTTACCAGAACAATTCCTTCAATAAGATTATGCATTACGGTATGGGTTGTGAAGTCCATCAGATTGTCGCGGTCATAGAAAGTGACCATTTTGACATCTTTTGGAAGTACTTTTTCGTTAAGCTCTTTAATCTTAGCCTTCACTCCTACCAGTACTTCTCTTGGATTCTCCCCTTTTCTCATCACAACGATTCCTTCCACGGTATCATCATGATGATTCAGTGCAGCCTGTCCCACTCTAGGCATGGAGCTTTCATGAACTTCCGCCACATTTTTTACCAAAACAGGGTTTCCACTGTCATTCTGAATGGTAATATTTCCAATATCCGCAACAGATTTTACCAAACCAATACCTCTTACCACATAAGCCTGACCATTTTTTTCAATCACATCACCTCCTACATTCAGATTGCTCTTGGTAACGGCATCATATACCTGAAGCGGAGTCAGGTTATATTTATCCAATGCTCTCGGATCAATACTGAGTTCAAAAACTTTATCCTGTCCTCCGAAAACGTTGATATCCGCCACACCGGGAACACCTCTTAGAGCACGGTCTATTACCCAGTTTTGCAGGGTAAGCAATGCACGGGAATCTTTTGTTTTACTTTCCAGTGTATATCTGAAAATTTCACCGGTTGGCCCGTAGGGTGGCTGTACTTCGGGATCTACCTCATCAGGAAGGCTAATGGTTCGTAACTGGTTATTGACCTGATTTCTGGCAAAAGTATCGTCCACCCCGTCGTCAAACAGAATTTTAACAATAGAAAGCCCAAACATGGTGGTACTTCTTACACTTGTTTTTTTCTGAACCGGGCTCATCGCCAATTCAATGGGTGTCGTGACAAAACGCTCTACTTCTTCTGCACTACGTCCATTCCATTGGGTGATGATGACAATCTGGGTATTGGTTACATCCGGAAAAGCTTCAATAGGCATATTTTTGAAACTGATAAAACCGGAGATGGCTAAAATCGCTACCCAGATAAAGGTAAATGCTTTATTTTTTAATGAAAAAGCGATTATATTTTTTATGAATTTATTCATGATAGATACATTGATGACCTAAAAAAGCCGTTAAAGAAAAATGCAAACATTCTTAATGGTTTAATAAGACTAGCTGTTCAGCGAGCGGTATATCAGCAGCTGGTTGTTGGTAATCACTTCTTCTCCTTCTTTCAGACCGTCTGCAATATAAGTAACATCACCAACCTGCTTTAACACTTTGATTTCTCTGATCTTTACATCTGTTCTGGATTTAAAAATCACCACAAAGCTTTTATTATCATCAAAAATCACAGCTTTTGATGGAACGGTAAGCGTAGCGTTGCTCTCCAGACTGGAAACTTTTATTGTGGCTTTACTTTCCGGGATTAAAAGTCCGTTGGCATTGTCCAATACTACTCTTGCCTGCATGGCGTTGGTCTGTGGATCAATAATTTTGAATATTTTATCAATTTTTCCATCAAAAACTTTGTCCGGATAAGACAGTGTGGATACCTGGGCTTTCATTCCAAGACTAATCTTATCGATATCAGATTCATTGACATTCATAATCGCCCATACATTGGTAGTATTGGCCACATCAAATATATTATCACTTCTGTCACTTCTCAGCTGCATATCTTTATTGATACTTTTCTGAACAATATAACCGCTGATAGGTGCTACAACACTGTATATATTTCCGGTCTTCACATTATAAACCGTACTTACAGCCGCTGCTCTCTGCAACTGATCTTCTGCTTTTTGTAACTGGCTTTTAGCTTCCAGGACATCTCTTTCCGTATTAAGCTTTCCTTCGTAGAGTTCTTTTGCAACACGGAGGTTATTTTTTGCCACTACAAGATCTGTTTTTGCATCACTTACATCCTTTTGAATTTCTGCAAGCTCAGTACTTCTGATGGTTGCCAGTACCTGCCCTTTTTTCACATAGTCACCCAATTCTACATTGACACTCATCACATTTCCTCCAACCAATGGGTATACATCTATATAGCTGTTTTTGTCTGCAGAAATCTTTCCATAAAAGCTGTATTCATCTTCTATATTCTTTTTTTCAACTTTTGCCAGGGAAATAGAATTCAGCATGGTATTACTGAGCTCAAACCCTTTTTTGGGGTGAATATTTTTCTCTTCCTCTTTTTTGGAACAGGCCATTAATGAAAGGACCATCAATGCGGGAATAATATATGTTTTCATCATTTTAATAGAAGATTTTCGTTTGTACTAGTTGATTAAGCTGTTCTGCGGACTGCATGATTTCATTTTTCATATCATAGATCTGAAGGGCTGTCTCCCTGTAACTGTCCATAAAGTCTGTAAATTCAATCAGGCTGACATTTCCTTTTCTGAAATTGATCAGCATTCCGTTGTAAACAAGTTCCATATTCTGAAGGTCAGTCGTTTTCACATCCAGAAGTTGGTCATATTGTGCTTTCCAGGTTTTATAGGCAGATTGAACTTTAGTTTCCAAAGTCAATTTTTGAAAGTCTGCATTTTTCTGATTCTGCTGGATAGCATAGTTTGCTTTCACTACATTTCCCTGATTGGCTTTCCATAGCGGTAAAGGAATTCCCAAGGTAAGATTCGCTTCGTTATTGAAGGTTCCGCCTGCCTGGTCCCATGCAGCACCTACGGTAACATCCGGTACATTCAATGATTTCTGCCATTGTGCATACAACTTACTGTTATCAATAAGTTTCAAATTATATCGGTAATCCGCATTATTTTCCAGGGCTTTGCTTTTCAGTTCTTCTTCATCACCGAAAGGCTGTGCCACCAGAGCTTCTTTAGCTTCGGTTTCAGACATCGTAGGCTCTATTTCTTCAGTAACTCCTGTCAGAACTTTCAAATTCTGTTCAAAATCAAGAATATTTTTATTGATCTCCAGTTTATCATGATTCAGCTGGATCACAATACTCTGCAGTCTTACAGCGTCTTTAAGGGAAACATTTCCTTTTGCTGACTGCACACGATAGGCATTTAAAAGATCATTCATATACCCCAGCTGCCTGTTGGTATTCTCCAGTTTTAGTTTTTCATAATAAAGATTGAAATAGGTAGAACGGAGCTGAGATCTTAAATCTACCAGCAATTGTGAAAACTGAAGTTGAGCAAGTTCTTTATTGGATTTGGCAAAAGCGATTTCGTTTTTCTTTTTTCCCCCCATATAAATCAATTGAGTAATACCCGCTCCTTTAGAATGTCCTACATCAAAAAACTTCTTGTCCTGAGGATTATAAGCATTGAACTGCCCGCTTAATTGAGGTAACTCCCAGATTTTAGCCTGCAGAATATCCGCATCAGCCATATTGATATTGTACTGTTCGGCGAGCAGCTGGAGGTTGTTCTTCTGGAAAGCTTCTTCACAATCCAAAAGAGACATCTGCTGTTGTGCTGCCATGAATGAGGAAACGGCTAGGCACAGCACTGCAATTCTGTTCATTATTTTTCTTTTTAAATTACAAAATTGCTTTGATGCTATTAAAAGAAACTTAAATGACGCTTAAAAAAATATTAAAATAGGCCTGAACAAGCTGTTTATGCAATAACCGATCATACAAAAAGCAGTGAATTTTTCTCTAACCATTGAATTTTTATTAAAAATTTCAATCAGGAGTTTAACAAAAAAAAACAACTGTTTTTCATATCAGTTGCTTTTCATTTTATTTTTTAAAAAATAAGGTAAACTTATTCATGTACTCCTCAGGTGAAGAATATACAATATCTGAATCATGATATTCCAGAATTCTTTTGACGATTCTAAGACCTAATCCTGATCCTGCTATATTCTGTGCATTATTCCCTCTCGTGAAAGCTTCAAACAGTTTAGCCTGCTCATCTTCAGAAATAGTATTACCATGGGAAATAACTTCGATGGAAAGATTATCATTGGTTTCAGTGATGAGAACATTCACTTCTGTATTATCTGAGTACACCGCTGCATTTTTAAACAAGTTGATAAATACAATTACCAATAGTGACTGAATTCCTTTTATAGTCAGAAAAGCATTTTCAGAACTTTCTTCATTAATCAGAAAATCCAGCTTAAGTTGCGGATAACTTTTCTCCACCGCTTCAAAAGCTTCAAAAATAACTTCGTCAATCCTTACTTCCTCATAAATACTCTGGATATTTTCTTTATCAAATTTTGTAAGCAGTAAAAGTGAATTTGTCAGATCTGACAGCTGATAGACATCTCTCTGAATTTGTTTTAAAGAAGACAGAGTTTCCGGAGAATGCTCTTCAAACTTGATAAGGTTTTCCAGCTGAAATGCCATTCTTGTTATAGGAGTTCTGATCTCATGTGAAGCACTGGCCGTAAAATCTTTTTGTGACTGAAATACATCATCCAGCCTCCCAATCATTGTATTAAAAGATTTTGCAAGAACACTTACTTCATCATTAGATTGTTCTACCGGAATCTGTGTGGTGAGCTTATGAGCCGTAACTTCAGAAATTTCTTTGTTCAAATCTTCAAGAGGACGTAGGAACTTTTCCACAAAATAATAGCTAAAGAACCCAATAAGCATAGTGCTCATCACATAAGCTGTAATCAAAAGATATTTAAGATATCCCAATTTGGATTTCCCATTGGTATCAAAAGCACTTGTAAGGATATAATAATTTTCACCGTTGATATTCCTGAGGGCTGCATAGATTTCGGGAACGGTTTTTTCGGTATAGATAATCTTCTTTTTATCCAGCTCTTTAAGCATTGCACTGTCCCAGATAACATTTCTGTCTTTGATCGTACTGTAGATCAATTCTTTTTTTTCATTGAAAATTAAAATCTTTTCATTCAAAAGAATGTTATCTGAATTTTCATTGAAAAAAACGGGTGCTTCCTCTTCAAAGTCTTTGGATTTTGAGATGAAATGAGAAGTAAACTCAAGTCTCTGCCTGAATCTTTCTTTAAACTCATCTCTTCTGAAATCATTAAAAGATAAATAAATGACCGCCATCACCATTCCAAATAATAATGAAAAGGCAATACTTATTGTTAAAGCGATCTTTCTTTTTAAAGACATTTATAATGGACTTAGGTAATATCCGAAACCTGAACGGGTGTGGATCAGTTTTATTTTAAAATCTTTATCGATCTTCTTCCTCAGGAAATTGATATAAACTTCCACCGTATTGGTATTTGTATTGAAATTGTGTTCCCAGACATGTTCTGTGATCTGTTGCTTGGAAACCGTTCTTCCCTGCGCTTCCGCAAGATAAACCAACAATTGGAATTCTTTTAAGGTAAGGGTTATTTCATTTCCTCCACGATAAACCTTCTGCTCTGTTTTGTTGATAATAAGATCATCAATTCTTAAAATATCCTGATCAGAATTATCAGAAGGTGCTTTTCTTCTTAATAGTGAATTGATTCTTAACAGAAGTTCCTCAAACTGGAATGGCTTTACAAGATAATCATCAGCCAGCCTAGTGAAGGCATCTTTTTTATCAGAGATATCCCCATAAGCAGAAATGATAATGATAGGAGTATTTTTATCAAAAGAACGGATCGTCTGACAGACATCAAGTCCATTTATTTTAGGAACATTAATGTCTAGTAAATACAGATCATAAGTACTATTTTTTATCTGACGAAGAAAAGTCTCCCCGTCATAGATCTTATCACAGTTAAAATTATTTGATTCTAAAAATCTGCACAATTCCGCAGACAGAATGAGATCATCTTCCAGTAAAAGAATATTCATCAAAAAATTATTTTACACGAATTTAAAGAAAATTTTATGATTGTGATTCTAAAGATGAAGTAAAAGTTTTCATGATAGCGCTATCATCAAGAAACGAATCTAAAAAAAAAATTGAAGAAGGAAATAATTTTAGGATTTATCTAAGCAGATGTTTAACTGTAAAATGATCAGATAGTAAAATTAAATTCTTTTGGGCATAAAAAAATCCCGAAGAGATTCGGGAAAATCGAGAGCCAACTACGGGACTTGAACCCGTGACCTCTTCCTTACCAAGGAAGCACTCTACCGCTGAGCTAAGTCGGCATCAACTAAAAAAATCATACTAAGCAGCATGATTTTTTGTTGAGCGGAAGACGGGGGTCGAACCCGCGACATTCAGCTTGGAAGGCTGACGCTCTACCAACTGAGCTACTTCCGCAATTTTGTTTCCAAAACTATTGGTAAACGCTGTGCAAAACTAAGAAAATTTATTTAATCTTGCAAGTTTTTGATAATATAAAATGTGGGGAGAGCAGGATTCGAACCTACGAAGCCGAAGCAACTGAGTTACAGTCAGTCCCATTTAGCCACTCTGGAATCTCCCCAGATATTTTATATTAAAATGGAGCCTCCAGAGGGATTCGAACCCACGACCCCGAGATTACAAATCACGTGCTCTGGCCAACTGAGCTATGGAGGCATTTTAATAAAGGACTGAAACTGATCGAGAAACTCTACTCTACACATTTCAGTGTTAAAAAGAATCACTTTTATGGTGATTTCTTTGAGCGGAAGACGGGGGTCGAACCCGCGACATTCAGCTTGGAAGGCTGACGCTCTACCAACTGAGCTACTTCCGCAATTTTGTTTCCAAAACTATTGGTAAACGCTGTGCAAAACTAAGAAAACTTATTTAATCTTGCAAGTTTTTTTTACAAAAATATAAAGTGGGGAGAGCAGGATTCGAACCTACGAAGCCGAAGCAACTGAGTTACAGTCAGTCCCATTTAGCCACTCTGGAATCTCCCCAAAAGTTTATATTTTATGAGCCTCCAGAGGGATTCGAACCCACGACCCCGAGATTACAAATCACGTGCTCTGGCCAACTGAGCTATGGAGGCAAATATAAAAAAGAATTCAAAAGATCGCTGTTCCTTTTTTGCGAGTGCAAATATAGAACGGATTTTTTGAATTCTCAAATATTTTATAAACTTTTTTTAACTTTTTTTTCTATGCCATTTCTTTTTTCTTGATTAATAGCTTTTTAGCAGTATCAACACAAAGGTCCAAACTTTCTTCAAAACTTGTAGATGTCTTCTTTACTACGATATCGTCTCCCGGAACCGCCAAAATAATCTCGGCTGTTTTATTTGCTTTGTCAGCATTATTTTCCACTTTCAAAAATACCTTACACTCCTGAATCTTGTCATAGAAGGTATCCAATTTGCTAACTTTTTTGTCGATGTGTGACTCTAGTGGTTCGTGTGGTGTTAAACCGATTGATTGAACTGAAATCTTCATAATTCTTCTTTTTTTGATGCTCGAGGGTGAGCCTGATTAAACACTTTTTTCAATTGTTCAATATTAGCATTCGTATAGACTTGAGTACTGGCAAGACTGGAATGCCCTAATATTTTTTTCACTTTGGAGATCTCCGCCCCATTATCCAAAACGTGAGTAGCAAAGCTATGCCGAAGGATGTGAGGACTTTTTTTTTCTTTCGTTGTTACAAGACTAAGGTACTTATTAACTACCACATAAACAAATTTTTCACTGAGTTTTTTCCCTTTCTTATTCACGAAAAAATATGATTTAAATTCTGTCTGTGGATTTCTTATTTCCAGATAACTTTTTAGAAGTTCAGACAGTTCATCGGAAATAGGAATTACCCTTGCTTTATTCCCTTTTCCTATTACTTTTAATTCATTTTCATATAAGTCAACATTCTCAAATATCAGGCCACAAAGTTCAGCTTTACGCATTCCTGTCTGATAAAGAACTTCCATAATGCATTTTTCAAGCACACCATGTACCTGTTCGAAAACCCTTTCATTAAGTTCTTCCATTTCCTCTTTAGACATAGGAATCTGTTTTTCAGCATAAAACTTCAGAGAAGAAATACCTTCGGTAGGAGAGACTTTAATCTCCCCTATTTTTAAATGAAAAAGATAGAAACTACGGAGCGAGGATAATTTTCTGTTAATACTTCTTTTGGAAATGTCATTTTCACTGAGTTCAACAATAAAATTCCGGATAATCTTTTTGTCTGCCTTGGCTAAATTGTCGGAAGATTCCGTTCGGAGAAAGAAATGGGAAAAGTCTTCAAGGTCTTTTTTGTAGCTTGTGATGGTATGAGGAGAATATCTTTTTTCGAATTGTAAGTATTCTAAAAACTTTTCCAGCATCATAGGTATAAAAATAAAAATTCACTCCTCAAATATAAGAATTTAAGAAGTGAATTAATATATGGTTAAGAAAAAATCTTAAGCCTGCTCTTCTTTGCTAAGCGCTCTTTGTTTGTAAGCCGCTTTTAGTCTAGCTTGTCTCAAAGTTACAGAAGGCTTAATAAACTGTTGTCTAGATCTTAATTGACGAACAGTTCCTGTTTTATCAAATTTTCTCTTGTATTTTTTTAAAGCTCTGTCGATGGATTCACCATCTTTTACTGGAATTATTAACATATTTTACATCTCATTTTGGATTGCAAAACTAGACAATTTTTATGAGAACACAAAATATATTGCCATAAACAATCACTACTCCACCCTATGACTGTTAAAAAACCCCGTATTAAAGCCTGTTAGCAAACAATAATATTTTTATCCACAATTACTGGATATTCAATTCTTACTACCTTCAGGTTACTCATTTTATTTCCTAATTTCTATTAAAACCATCTACATTAATGAAATGTAAACAAAAAGCATTATCTTTGCATTCACTTTATTCATGGGGTTGACTGGTTTCGACAGCAAGACCAATGGGTAAGTAAGCATGCAGAGAACCGTAGCGCGATCTCTATAATCCCTTGCTACAAAATTTTAACTGGCAACGAAGAGTTCGCTCTTGCAGCTTAATATCGAAGTATAGTAGATCAAGCGTTTTCCCGAAGATTTCAGTAGGGAAGCAAGATATTCCACAAATGCTCTGTTCTGCGGCGTTTGATCCTGGGATATAGGAATGCAGAAATAAGGCTTTAGAAGCTTTGGCTAAAGCTCGAAAATTTCAGAAGATAAGCTGGTAGTTGGGTGTCTATCCTCTGCTTCCAGTCGAAAACCAATGGTAGAATAAGCATGTAGAAAGCTTATGTATTGCTTGTTTGGACGAGGGTTCGAATCCCTCCAACTCCACTTAAAACTCTGTAAATTGCTGATTTACAGAGTTTTATTTTTAAAGGTGCTAGTGTAGGTGCTATATTAAATTCTATTTTATTAAGAATTATCAAATAATTACCATCATACTTTGCCAATGATAACAAATCCAGCTCTCTTATTGCATTTACTTAATTAAAATAATCATATTATAACTATCAAAAAGAAATAATTTCATAATTTTGTTGTGTTGAAAACTTTTAGTAAACATATCAGCTTTATTATCTTACTATGTTTGGGCTTTTTTCTAATTCCAAGCTTAAGCTATGCTTGTGCAAAAAAAACAGCTAATACAGAACAGAAAAGTTGCTCTAAAGATCAATATTCAAAATCAGAACATAAAAGCAGATGTAAGGATAAGTCCTGTACTAAGTGCAACGATGGTCACGACTGCAACGGTAAGTGTAAACACAGTTCTTGCAAATGTAGCACTTCTTCATCTCCATTAAGTTTACCTATACTTGTAGATATAAAAACAGAAAATCACTTTGCGGAAATTAAAACGCAAAAATTCGGTTTCAAACAAACCTATTATTCTTCGGGTTACCATTCTTTTTGGCAACCGCCTAAAATAGGATAAAACTATGGCTTGCTAGCCACAGTTACGTCTTGTCGAAAACTAAATCCGGTTTTCGCAACCCTTTTATAAATCTTATTAATTTTAAAATTTTCAAATTGAAATCAATATCAAAAATATTGATGGTAATCACCGTATTACTATCAGCAGTAAACAGTTTTGCACAAATCAAAAATGCAAAAACAGAAACCGTAAAAATATATGGCAACTGTGATATGTGTAAAACCACAATTGAAAAAGCAGGAAACGTAAAAAATGTAGCCACAGTAGAATGGAATAAAGACACCAAAATGGCTACACTTAAATACGATGATAAAAAAACAAGCCAGGATGAAATACTGAAACGTATTGCTTTGGCAGGTTATGACAGCGAGAAATTTTTAGCTCCAGATGATGTATATGCTAAACTATCCGGATGCTGCCAATACAACAGAGAATTAAAACCAGTTGCAAAAGTTGAAGTTGCAAATATGGATATGAAAGCAGAACACGGTAACCACAACTCAAAAGAAATGGCAACTACCCAATATGCACCACAACTGAAAGCAGTTTTCGATAATTATTTTTCTGTGAAAGATGCTTTGGTGAAAACCGACGCAGGTACTTCATCCGCAAAAGCTTCTGAACTGATAAAAGCAATTAAAGCAGTAGAAATGACAAAACTTTCCAACGAAGAACATACCGTTTGGATGAAAGTAATGAAAGATTTAACTGCTAATTCAGAAAAAATTGCAGTAGCAAAAGATGTTACCAAACAAAGAGAAATTTTCGCTTTACTGGCTAATAATATGTACGAATTAGCCAAAGTTTCAAAACAAGAAACACCTGTTTATTATCAGCATTGCCCAATGTACAATAATGGTAAAGGAGCAAATTGGCTAAGCAAAGAAGAAGCAATTAAAAATCCGTATTACGGCTCCAAAATGCTTACTTGCGGAAGCGTACAGGAAACTATTAATAACAAATAAAACGCAATTGTTATGGAAAGTATGGAAAACCAACACGAAATACAACACAATCATAAGAATGAAAAGCATAATACTAATCATTCTTTAGCAATGTACAAACGCTTTACTGTAATGGCTGTTGCTATGTTCATAGCTATGTACTTCATTATGTATGCTATGATTGACGGCTTACAGAACCTTATCCTGAACATCAATAATTTATATATGACATTGCTGATGATTTCTGCAATGTTGATCATAGAACTATTGATAATGAAAGGAATGTATGAAAACAAAAAAATCAACTGGGCAATCATAACGGTTTCCTTTGCGATTGGCATCTTTTCTTGGTTTGGTATTCGGGAGCAATTATTTGTGGGCGATAAGGAGTTTGTAAAAGGTATGATACCGCATCACGCAGCAGCAGTATTGATGTCTGAAAAAGCTAAACTTACCGACCCCGAATTGATACAGTTACAAAAAAACATACTGGAAACACAGGCACAAGAAATCGAATTTATGAAGCATAAGCTAAATGAATTTGAAAACAAATAAATAAGATAAAGTTCTTCAATAATATCAAAAGTAAATAAAATGAAAAATATAATTTTCTCAATCATTACATTAGTAACAATTGCAACGGTAACAATTTCCTGCAATCAATCTTCAAATAAAAATAGCGACCAGCAAGCTAATGATAGCACAACAATTGCTGCAACTCCGGAGTTACAATCACCTATACACAATGATACGGTAGCAACTGTTACTTCAACGGATACGTCTTCTCAAGAGGCAGAAAAATCCGATGTGAAGCAAACTCAAAAGTTTACTATCGCACCTATAATTAAGGATTATTTGGCTTTAAAAAATGCACTTGTTGCAGATAATGACAAAACAGCTGCTAATGCAGGAAAGCAATTGTTTACTACCTTAAAAAATGTGGATATGAACGCTATCCCAGCAAATAAACATAAAGAATATATGGAAATAGCTGAAGATGCCAAGGAAAATGCAGAACATATTGGCGACAACGCAGGAAAGGTAGACCACCAAAGAGAACATTTCGCATCCTTAAGTAAAGATGTCTCCGACCTTATTACCTTGTTTGGAACTACACAAAAGCTGTATCAGGACTTCTGCCCAATGTACAATGACGGCAAAGGTGCTATTTGGATTAGCGAAGCTAAGGCAATTAAAAATCCTTATTACGGTAGCCAAATGCTTACCTGCGGTTCTGTGAAAAAGGATTTATAAAATGAAAAAAGTAATAAAGATAATTTTGGCAATAGTACTGTTTTTTTTTATTGCTATACAATTATATCAGCCTGCCCTCAATGTAAATAAGGGGCAGGTTGACAAAACCTATTTTGCAAAAGTTTATACCGTTCCGGAAAATGTGCAAAACATTTTACAAAATGCCTGTTACGATTGTCATAGCAATAATACCAAAAATACGTGGTATTCCAACATACAGCCTATGGCGTGGATGATGAAAAGGCATATTGATAATGGCAAAGAAAAATTAAACTTTAGTGAGTTTGGCAGTATTAGTAGTCGAAGGCAAATAAGTAAATTGAAAGGAATAGCAAACCAAATTAAAGACGATGAAATGCCTTTAGCTTCATATAAAATAATGCACAGCTACGCAAAGCTCTCAAAAGAGCAAAAAAGTTTGATAATGGATTGGATGAACAAAAAAGCAGACAGCCTTTCAATAGAAAATTAAAAGCAGTGCACAAAAAAAATATTAATCACCATTCTTAAAACAATCTATATTCGCAAAAAGGATTGTTGCAAATAAAATTATTTATATGGAACATCAACATACAGAAAATAAAGAAATCCATACAGGGCATGACATGAGCAATATGCAGCATGGAGCAAACCCATCAATGGGCATGGCAGGACATAACCACCATGCCATGATGATTGCCGATTTTAAAAAAAGGTTTTATGTTGTGCTCATCCTAACCATTCCAATCATGTTGCTATCAACCATGATACAACATTTTATGAAAGTTGATTGGCAGTTTGCAGGTTCGCAATACATACTCTTTGCATTGTCAACCGTTGTGTTTTTTTATGGCGGCTTTCCATTTTTAAAAGGATTGGTTGACGAAGTAAAAGCAAAGAACCCCGGCATGATGTTTTTAATCGGGTTCGCCATAACAGTTGCTTACATCTACAGCGTTGCAATTGTGTTTGGGTTACAGGGTATGGATTTCTTTTGGGAATTGGCAACCCTAATACTCATAATGCTTTTGGGGCATTGGATAGAAATGAAATCTGTTGCAGGTGCGTCAAAAGAATTAGAATTATTGGTACAGTTAATGCCAGCCGATGCACATATGGTAATGCCCAACATGGTGCATGATGTAAAAACCGAGACATTAAAAGAGAACGACATTATTTTAGTAAAGCCAGGCGAAAAAGTGGCAGCCGATGGAATAATATTAGAAGGCGAAAGCTACCTGAATGAAAGTATGCTTACCGGCGAAAGCAAACCAGTACAAAAAGTAAAAGGCGATAAAGTAATTGCAGGCGCAATCAATGGCAACGGTTCTATAAAAGTTACCGTTTCCCATGCAGCAAAAGACTCTTACTTATCACAGGTAATTAAATTGGTGGACGATGCGCAAAAATCAAAATCACAAACGCAGCTATTAGCAGACAAAGCTGCAAGATGGCTTACGATTATAGCAATGGTTACAGGCATTGCCACATTTTTATATTGGTATCTCACAGGGCAATCATTGGCTTTTGCAATGGAAAGAATGGTAACCGTAATTGTTATTTGTTGCCCTCATGCTTTGGGTTTGGCAGTTCCATTGGTTGTTGCAAAATCTACAGCCTTATCAGCTAAAAGCGGATTGCTTATTAAAAACAGGACAGCCTTTGAAAATGCAAGAAAAATAACCACCGTAGTTTTTGACAAAACAGGAACATTGACCGTAGGAAAATTTGAAGTATCAAAAGTCGTTTCGTTGCAAAAAGAGTTGGACGAAAATGAAATCATTCGCCTTGCATCAGCATTGGAACAAAAATCAGAACATCCAATTGCAACAGGCATATTGCGAAAAGTAAAAGACTTATCAATCACAATTCCTGCAACAGAAAATTTCAATGCCATCACAGGTAAAGGCGTTGAAGCAACTGTTGAGGGCAAAAAAATATTGGTGGTTAGTCCGGGATATTTAAAAGAAAACAATGTAGCAATCCCCGAAAGCTTTACTGCCAACGACACAGAGACAGTTGTGTTTCTAATCGTCAATAATCAGTTGGCAGGTTACATTGCTTTGTCAGATGAAATCCGCCCTGAATCAGCAGAAGCAATCAAGACCTTAAGAGAAAACAATATCAGATCCATTTTGCTTACCGGCGATAACAACAAAGTAGCAAAGAGTGTAAGTGACACTTTAGGCATGGATAGTTTTATTGCCGAAGTATTGCCACATCAAAAATTAGAAAAAATAAAAGAACTGCAAAGCAAAGACGAATTTGTTGCAATGACAGGCGATGGCGTAAACGATGCACCAGCTTTAGCAGTTGCCGATGTTGGTATTGCAGTTGGTAGCGGGAGCGATATAGCAGCCGAAACCGCAGGTATTGTTTTAGTAAACAGCAATCCAAAAGATATAGTAAGCCTCATTTTATTTGGCAAAGCCACTTACCGAAAAATGATACAGAATTTAATTTGGGCAACAGGTTATAATGTTATTGCGTTGCCTTTGGCAGCAGGTGTTTTATATAAACAAGGCATCTTATTAAGTCCGGCAGCAGGTGCGGTTTTAATGACGGTTAGTACAGTTGTAGTTGCAATCAATGCAAGTTTTTTAAAAATAAAAAAATAAAAATGAAAAAGATAACATTAGTAATATTCATCCTTGCCATGTACACCTTTGCACAAGCACAGGATATGAAAGGTATGGATATGAGTAAAAACGAAAAGGTGCAACAGGCAACTTATACTTGCTCGATGCATCCCGAAATCCACGCCGCAAAACCAGGCAACTGTCTAAAGTGTGGTATGAAATTGATAAAAGAAAAGGCTAAAACGGTAAAGCAGTCATCAAACAAAAAGAACGATGAAATGCAGATACCTCCAAAAGAGCAGCCGAAAATGGTGGACAAAATGAACAATATGTCTATGCCAAAAGAAAAGCCTCAAACCGTAAAAAGAATTGTAAACACAAAACCGCCAAAAACAGTCCGTTACGAACTGTTTGTAAAAGATACTCTAGTAAATTATGCAGGTGAAGAAAAAAGAGCCATAGCAGTAAATGGACAAATACCGATGCCCACGCTCACTTTCACAGAAGGTGATACAGCCGAAATTGTTGTACATAATCAATTAAAAGAAAGTACATCACTACATTGGCATGGCGTTTTTTTACCCAATAAAGAGGATGGTGTGCCTTGGCTTACTCAAAAACCCATTCCAGCAGGTTCAACTTATACCTATCGTTTTCCGATTATCCAACACGGAACGCACTGGTATCACTCACATTCGGGTCTGCAGGAGCAGATTGGTATGTATGGCAGTTTTGTAATGAAAAAGCGTGAGGATGATAAAACTTTTAGAGAGGGAATTGATGATTTGCCTACCGTACCCATCATTTTAAGTGAGTGGACAAACCTTAACCCGGATAACATTAACAGAATGTTACATAATGCCAATGATTGGGCGGCTATTAAAAAAAATGCAACACAATCTTACGCAGAAGCCATTAGAGAAGGTTATTTTAAAACAAAAGTAAAGAATGAATGGAAGCGGATGCTGGCAATGGACGTAAGCGATGTGTATTATGACAAAATATTAATTAACGGAAATCATTCTACTGATTTAAAAAAGGTTGATGGTAAAACGTTAAAAGCAGGAGATAAAGTAAGATTACGAGTGTCAAATGGTGGGGCATCCTCTTATTTTTGGTTGCGATATGCAGGAGGTAAAATTACTGTAGTAGCCAATGATGGTAATGATGTAGAGCCAGTAGAGGTAGATAGATTAATCATTGCAGTTTCCGAAACTTATGATATAGTAGTAACAATTCCTAACGATGGGGTTGCCTATGAGTTTCTAGCCACTACTGAAGACCGAACACAATCTGCAAGTTATTTTGTGGGCAATGGTATTAAACAGCTTATTTCTCCGCTTCCTCGCCTTAAATATTTTGAGGGGATGAAAATGATGAATGATATGATGAAGATGAATGGCGATTTGGACGATATGGGAATGAAAATGAGCTTGAACCAAATGGATATGAATGTGGTAATGTATCCCGAAATCACAGGAGATAGTAAGCAGAAAGAAGATCATAGTCAACACAATATGAATATGGAAAATGATCCCAACCGTTACAATGCAAATGCTTTGGGAGAAATCAAAACGCTGAATTATGCAATGTTACAATCTCCTTCCAATACGGAACTTCCTAAAGATGCTCCAGTAAAAGAATTGAAATTTACCCTTACAGGAAATATGAACCGCTATGTGTGGAGTATGGATAACAAAATCCTATCAGAAGTTGATAAAATCCCTGTAAAGAAAGGAGAAATCTTACGCATTACCCTTTACAATAACTCAATGATGCGACATCCGATGCACCTGCACGGTTTTGATTTCAGGGTAATCAACGGTAAAGGCGAAAAATCACCACTTAAAAATGTATTGGATATAATGCCAATGGAAACAGATATCATCGAATTTTTAGCAAATGAAGAAGGAGATTGGTTTTTCCATTGTCATATACTTTACCATATGATGTCGGGGATGAATAGAGTTTTTGCAGTTGACGATTATCAAAATCCGAATTTACCTGACAAAAAACAAGCATATAATATGTTGCAGCGAGAGAGTAATATGCCACACTTTATGGCGCAGAATGATTTCGCTACCAATGGGAATGATGGTGACGCAATGCTTCAGAATGCAAGATGGAGTTTAGGTACAGAATGGCGTTTAGGCTATAATGATATGCACGGGTATGAAGTAGAAACGCACTTAGGACGATACATAGGTAAAATGCAATGGTTTATGCCCTTTATTGGTTTTGATTGGAGATATCGTAAAATGGGTATGGATGAACACGAAACCAATTTATTTGGACAAAAAAATGAAAAAGATACACGTAGAGCCATTAGTTTAGGTTTGATGTACACTTTGCCAATGTTAGTAAACTTTCAGGCAGAAGTATATCACGATGGTATTGTACGATTGTCGTTGATGCGTGAAGACATTCCGATTACAAAAAGATTGAGGGCGGGTTTTATGGTAAACACCGATATGGAATATATGACTGAGCTAAAATATATTATCAATAAAAATGTGGGTATTCGTACACATTATGACAGTGATATGGGATGGGGATTTGGTATTTCGCTTAATTATTAATTTCAACGAATTATGTAAAGAAATTCGCACAAATTTTATTCTACATTAAAACAAAATCCATCTTTTTGAGATGGATTTTGTTGCTATAATTTATATTAACCATTAATAATCCTTTTTTATATAATCTCGACATAATCAAGTTAAACCTAAATTTCACAATTTTCATTGTAAATAAACCTCTTCTTTTTTTTAACTGCGTGACGAATATTCTAACCAAACGATAATCTTAATACAGATTTTTATAATAATAAAATAGCAACTATTGTCGGTATTTTATTCGTTAATGAGGTTGAAAAATTGTTCAAGAGTAAGTTTTCTTGCTTTACAAATTCTATAAAGTGTTTCAACAGGAATTCTATATGTACCATCACTCTTGATTTTCCGTACAGTACTTTCTTCAATATCGTGGCTTTTAGCAAACGAGTTCTGTGACTTATTTTCTTTAAGCCAAGGAATCAACCAATTTTTAGTTATATACGAACAGATTTTCTCGTTTATGTCAATCATATAACAAAAGAAATATTTTGTTATTGAAATTCTACGGTCGTTCGACCGTAATTAAATTATTTTTGTTATCTTTGTAATACAAGTTACAAGAGTGTAACTTTGCGATAGTTCAAAGAAATATAGAAGCTATTGCTTAGATTCTCGCATTAGAAAACTGGTAATTTTATGTGTACGAGGAGATAAGTAAATGTGCCCACGACTTCGGCGTGGGCTCACTTATCGTACACAGGTATACCAGTGCCTCTAATGCTGTAAGCTGAGTTCCACGCCTTTTCTTTTAGGAAAAATGTAGTAAGTATTTTCAATGATGCAAAGGAATTCACCTTATTTATCTAAGCAGTTACTTCCAGCAATAATTTAGATAAAATAAGCTGCTTATGAAAAGAACAGAATCATTGCCTAGAAAGTTGACCGATCTTCAGTTGTACGAACTGTTGAAAAAAGGCAATCCAACCGCTTTGGAACATATTCATCTGCGTTACAAGAGACTTCTTTTCTGGGTTGGATGGCAGGTGCTTAAGGATGATTTTGTGGTGAATACTATCGTTCAGGACACCTTCCTTAAATTGTGGCTGCATCGTGACACCATTGAAACGCCTAATCATATTACTGGCTTTTTACGGTTTGTGATGAAAAGAGATTCTATATCGTATGTAACCGCTCCAAGAAATAAATTCAGCCGCTTAATGGCTTCTCTTGAAAGTTTTGAGAATTATCAGGATTATCTTGTGGGTTATGATCCCCTGACTGATAAAGAGAATCTCCTCAGTCACGAGTCGGATCAGAAAAATTTCGATGAAGTCAAAAAAGTTTTACCCGTTCTGGATCCCAAAAGAAAACACCTGATCGAGCTTTGCTTGGTATATGGCTTTCAGCACAAACCAATCGCAGAAGCAATGGGAAGTAGTGTGAAAGACATCAGCAATGAGGTAAGCAGAGCTATAAATGATCTTCGAAAAATTCTTAATAGAAGTTCTTTTGAACAGCCACAGGAAAAAGCTTTCGATAACAAGGAACAGTCAGAAAAACTCAGTAGTCAACAACTCGATATTTTGAAAAGAAGGTTTGAGCAGAAATCTTCATTTACAGTTATTGCCCGAGAACTCAAATTACCTGAAAAGGAAGTACATCGGGAATTTCTGTATGCATATCAATATTTACAAAATCAAAACACTTCTGAAATACCTCTTTGAAATGGAAAAATCCACGATGACATTGACCCGAAGAATTCAGTTGCTGATCGATCTTCCTGCAAATGAACAAAAAGAGATGTGGGAAAAACTCTACCGGTATCAGAACCGCTGTTTCCGAGCGGCTAATTTTATCGTTTCCCATCTGTATGTTCAGGAAATGATTAAGGATTTCTTTTACCTTACAGAAGAAATACAATACAAGCTGGCGGATGTAAATAAAGATGAAATGGGAATATTTACAAGATCAAAAACACACACAACTGCACGGATGGTCTTCGATCGTTTCAAGGGAGAAATACCTACTGATATTCTGGGAAGCCTGAACAATACGATTCAATCGACCTTCTCTAAAAACAAAGCCGACTATTGGCAGGGAACAAAATCATTGCGAAACTTTAAGAAAGATATTCCAATTCCGCTTCCGGTCAAATGCATCAGCAAAATGAAGTATGATCCCGAAAAGAAAGCATATAGCTTCAATATGTTTGCTATTCCGGTTAAAACTTATTTAGGGAAAGATTTTACCGACAAGCGATTGATAATGGAACGTCTTTTAAGGGGAGAGATAAAGCTTTGCACATCACAGATCCAGCTGAAAGCCGCAAAGATCTATTGGCTTGCAGTATTTGAATTTGAAAAAGAAGAACATAAATTAAAACCCGAAATCATTGCAGAGGCTTCCCTGTCTTTGGAACACCCGATAGTGGTAAAGGCCAACAATGTGCGAATCAATATTGGCTCGAAAGAGGAGTTCCTGTATCGCAGGCTTGCGATCCAGGCAAGTCAGAAAAGGATTCAAGACGGTATCGCCTATGCCCGTTCAGGAAATGGAGTTAAACGCAAACAGAAAGCATTGTATAAGACAGAGAATCTGGAAAGCAGATATGTAAGTCATCGGCTTCACCTTTATAGCCGAAAACTTATCGATTTCTGTATCCAGCAAAAGGCAGGCACATTGATACTTAAAAATCAGGAAGACAAGATAGGTATTGCTAAAGAACAGGAATTTGTGCTTCGCAACTGGAGTTATTATGAATTGCAGACCAAAATAAAATACAAAGCAGAAAAGGCGGGTATAGAATTGATCATTGGATAGGAAAAAAATAACGAGGGTGCTTGTACACCCGCAGGGTGAGGTGTTGAACACTCACTAAATACTCAGTGAGTATATACAACGGCGTGGGCTCTTTTTTTACTTATGTTTTAAAATACTTCAAACGCTCATTAATAGATTAAACGATTACTTCAGGATAATAACTTTTATATTTAAGGCTCAACCATCTAGTTGAGCCTTAAATATGAAGTTGTAAATGTACTTTTAAAGCATCTCTGTTTTTTTAATACTTATAAATAGCATTATTAAAAAGTCATTCTTTGAATTCTGACAGCATTTAATATAGCTAATAGAGCAACTCCTACGTCCGCAAAAACTGCTTCCCACATTGTTGCTAATCCACCAGCTCCCAATACCAGTACAATCGCTTTCACAGCAAAAGCTAGAAAAATATTTTGCCAAACGATCTTCCGGGTTTGCTTTCCGATATTGATCGCCATCGGTATTTTGCTTGGCTTATCGTCTTGAATGACTACATCTGCGGTCTCAATGGTTGCATCACTTCCCAATCCGCCCATTGCAATACCTACGTCGCTCAAGGCAACAACAGGGGCATCATTGACGCCGTCTCCCACAAAGGCAACTGTTTCATTTTGTGATTTGATCTCTTTTACTTTGTTGACCTTATCTTCCGGTAACAGATCGCCAAAGGCGTTAGTTATTCCCAGTTGATCTGCAACAAATTGTACAACAGTGCTCTTATCTCCACTTAACATCGTGGTTTTTACACCTAAGGCTTTAAGTTTATCAATGCTCAGCTGTGCATCCGCTTTTATACTGTCTGCAATAGTAATGTAGCCTGCAAATTTTCCATCATATGCGATTGCAATTATTGTATAAACGATTTGCGTAGGGTCAAGATCATATTTGATATTGAACTTATCCATCAATTTAAAATTTCCCACAAGTAGATCTTTTCCGTTGATACTGGCTTTCAATCCGTGCCCAGCGATTTCTTCTGTATTTTCTAATTGTATAGAATGGTCAATTTCGCCGACATATTGATGGATTGCCGTAGCGACCGGATGGGTACTTTTGCTTTCTAAAGCATTTACCATCTTCAGAATTTCATCTTTATCAAATTCAGATTTTAAAGTAACTTCCTGAACTTTAAAGACGCCCTCGGTCATTGTCCCGGTCTTGTCCATCACCACATTTTTAATATTGGCAATAATGTCTAAAAAATTACTTCCTTTAAACAGTATACCGTTCTTTGAAGCTGCGCCAATTCCGCCGAAATAACCTAGAGGAATGCTAATAACCAAAGCGCAAGGACAAGAGATAACCAAGAACACTAATGCCCTGTAAAGCCAGTCACGGAAAACATAATTTTCCACGAACAGATATGGTAGTAGGCATATCAGTACTGCGAGTCCGACGACAATGGGTGTATAAATCCTTGCGAATTTTCGGATAAAAAGTTCAGTAGGTGCCTTCTGAGCTGTCGCATTTTGTACCAATTCCAGAATTTTGCTCAACTTACTGTCTTCGTAAGCAGTTGTCACTTTTACCTGAGCAATAGTTTGTAGATTGATCATTCCGGCAAGCACGCTTTCACCTTTGTTTTTGGTATCAGGCTTACTCTCACCAGTTAATGCCGCAGTATTGAACGATGCGGATTCACTTACCAACTCTCCGTCCAGAGCCAGCTTCTCTCCTGATTTTAGCTGTACAATATCTCCAATTTTCGCCTGTTTGGCAGGGATGGTCTTTGGTTGGTTACCTTCCAGAATGGTCACCTCATCAGGACGCTGATCCAACAATGCTTTGATATTATTCTTTGCTCTCGAAACAGCAAGTGTCTGGAAAACCTCTCCTACACTGTAGAATAACATAACAGCAACCCCTTCCGGATATTCACCGATTGCAAATGCGCCTACAGTAGCAATGCCCATTAGAAAAAATTCCGAAAAAACGTCACCTTTGGCAATGCTTTCATACGCTTCTTTTAGAACGGGTAGACCCACAGGCAAATAAGCCACCGCATACCATACGATCCGTACCCAGCCTTGAAACCACTCCTGCGGAAAAAAGTTATCCAGTACGATGCCTATCAACAGAATAACCAGAGAAACAATTGCTGGTAAAAACATTTGAAATGTATTTTTCTCACCAGTGCTATGGTCGTGGTCGTGCCCGTCGTCCTCGCTGTGCGTTTCAGCTTTGTTATTTTTGGTAGAACAGCATTTGTCATCCTCAAGTAATTTTTTGGCGCCAGCATCATTGTAGATTTTGCCTTCCTGAGGTGTGCAGCAAAGCTGATTTCCTTCCTTGTCGTAAATATGTTTGTGTTCCATTGTTGTAGATTTTAAAATTAATGTTCGTGTTCCCCGGAATTACTCAGTTTAGCATTGACAAAAAATGCACCTTTAATAACAACTTCCACATTTGCAGAAATTTCATTAACGGTTGTAATTGCAGTATATCCCATATCGGAAGAACCTTTTACAACTTCTATTTTTTCAAAATTTGTCATTTTTTCTTCTTTCTCAGATATCTTCTTCTCATCTAAATGTTCACCTTCCGCCTCTTCGTGATGTTCTTCAGCTTTTTTGTCTGTTCTGACAAAAATGAAATATTTGCTGTCGGCTTCTATAATGGCTTCGTTTGGAACTGCGGGTGTTGTACTTTTATCCAGGCTGACAATTCCTGTGATATTCATTCCGTCGATCAGTCCGGATTTGTTTCCGGTTACAGAACAGTGAACCGAAATTGTTTTGCTGTCGTTTTCAAAGGATGAACCAATGCTGTAGATTTTTGCATCGTACTCGGTTTCAGGATTATTTGTTAATTTAAAATGGACGATTTGCCCAACTTTCATTTTTGGCAGATCCTTTTCAAAAACCTGCAAATCGAGATGCAGGGAACCGTTATCTATGATTTCTGCAACAGGTGATGAGATGTCAACGTAACTTCCAATTTGTGCAGAAATAGTACTGACCGTTCCACTGATTGGTGATGTGATCACTAAACCGGATCGCAAATTTCCATTATTGACATTGGCGGGATTGATGCCCATAATCTGAAGCTGTCTCTGCACAGAAGATCTTTGTGTTCTCAGGGTTTTCAGTTCAGCATCTGAACTTTGAAGGTTCTTCTTTGCGCCGGCATCATTATCAAATAATTCCTTCTGTCTCCTGTATTCCTGTTCTGCAAATGCAATCCTACTTTTCACAGTCAGGTATTGCTCTTGCAACTGAATGTATTCCGGATTTGAAATGGAGGCAATTACCTGTCCTTTTCTTACAAAATCCCCGATCTGCACATTCAAAGTTTTAATAATCCCACCATACATTGATGTGACGGTCGCTTTATTATTGTTCGGAACTCTAAGTGCTCCATTGGCTTTGATGGTAGAAGTCAGTTCTTTCATCTCGATTTTGCCCAGAGTGATGCCCACCGCTTTCATTTGCTCTCCAGTCAAGCTAGCGATAGTCTGTGGGGCTTCTTCGCCGTGCTCTTCGGCTTGTTCGGTTTTCACTTCGCCCTCCACTTCAGTTGAAGCATCCTTTTTTCCACAGCCTACGAAAAAAACCAAGACAAAGGCGATGTAGATGATATGTTGTTTCATATTATTTATTGATTAAAGAGTTAATGTTGATCACAGACTGATTGACCTGCTGAATTGATTCCAGATATTTGAGCTGAATATTGGTTGCGGTCTGCAATGCAAAAAGGTATTCAACGTAGGAGATTTCTCCTGTTTTATAACCGAGCTGACCAGCTTTCACAATTTTTTCGGCATTTGGCAAAGCCTGACCGACATAATATTCATATTGCAGAATATCCTGTTTGTATTGGTTCAATACGTTTTCAAGTTGGGCGGACAATTGTTTTTGCTGAAGTTTCGCATTGGATTTTGCCATTTGCTTTTGATAATCCAAGGACTGAATTCTTGCTTTGGTTGCTCCAAACGTCAACGGTATTGATATCCCAATGTTGGCAACGTTAAAACGGTTCCCTGCATTGTAATATTTTTCCTGCCCATTCACGGTATGAAAACCAATGATCGATTGATTCGTATAACCCAAACTGAATTCAGGTAAGCCCTGGGATTTTTCTACATTTTTATTTTTCTCGGCAATTTCCATTTCCTGATAGAATGCTTTGACGGTTGGATGATTGGCAATTGTAGTGCTGTCCAATATATATTCAAATTTCAGTGGCTGATAATTTTCACTAAGCGGAATCTCGATTTGATCATCTGTATTTAAAAGCGTTTTCAAATTTTTGTAAGCATTATCAAGATAGATTTTATTCTGATTTAATAATAGATTGATCTCACCTTTCTGCGTTTCCGCTGTACTGATTTCTATCTTCTTGATGTCACCTGCATTAAATCTGACGGTTGCAATCCTGATAAAATCCTGATACAGACTATCGAGTTTCATTAGTTTCTTCTGATTGTAGTGTAAATATTCAATCTGATAAAAATACGTTCTGACCTGTTTTGCAAGCTCATTAACAGTTAGTTCTCTGCTGATCTGTTTCCCTTTGATTTCCTGAGCAATAAGTTCCTTTCTTGCCTTAAACAAAGTCGGGAAAGGAATACTTTGAGAAATGGAAAACGACTGGTCAAACTTCGGACTGTTGTATTGTCCAAGCTGCGCACTAAAATTCATTTTTGGAAGTTCATTGGCTGTAGGTTTTAAGGCTTCAGAAACTTTAATATCCAGATCCTTCGTTTTTACTGAATAATTATTACTCAAAGCCATTTCTGTCGCCTGCTCCACCGATAATGTTTTTATATTTTGAGCATTTAAAGTTTGCCCTACAAGTAAAAATCCTACAACGACAATCGTTGTCAAAGATTTCATTTTAAAATGATTCTTTCTGAATTTTGTATTGAAAATAATGTACAACATTGGCAAAACAAATAACGTCAAGAAAGTCGCAGTGATCAAGCCACCTATAACCACTGTTGCCAACGGTTTCTGAACTTCCGCTCCGGCTCCTGTTGAAATGGCCATCGGAAGAAAACCAAATGAAGCTACGGCTGCGGTCATTAAGACTGGTCGAAGTCTTGTTTTGGTTCCTTCAAAAACACGTTTGAGAATATCGGTTTCGCCATCTTTTTCCAATTGATTGAAGGTTCCGATAAGAACAATCCCATTAAGAACGGCAACGCCAAACAAAGCGATAAAACCAATCCCAGCGCTGATACTAAATGGCATATCTCTTATCAATAATGCGAAAATTCCGCCAATTGCACTCATCGGTATCGCAGTAAAAATTAATGCAGCCTGCTTAAATGAGCGGAATGTGAAGTATAACAAAAAAAATATCAGGAGTAAAGAAACCGGAACCGCAATCATCAGTCTTTTGCTTGCGGCTTGGAGATTTTCAAACTGACCGCCATAAGTAAAGTAATACCCTGAAGGTAATTTTACTTGCTTATCCAACTTAGTTTGAATATCTTTTACTACACTTTCAACATCACGGTCTTTCACATTAAATCCAATCACAATTCTACGTTTCCCTTCATCACGGCTGATCTGAGATGGGCCTAGTTTATAGCTGATATTCGCTACCTGGGAAAGTGGGATCTGGTTTCCGGTACCAGTTGAGATCATCAAATTATTGACGTCATCGATATTGGTTCGGTGAAGACTGTCGAGTCTGACAACCAGGTCAAAACGTCTTTCGTTCTCAAAAACCTGACCAGCAGATTTACCTGCAAAAGCTGTACTTAAAGTATTGTTAACATCCTCAATACTCAACCCATAGTTTGCCATTCTTGTGCGGTCATACTCTACATTGATCTGTGGTAGCCCGCTGATGCGTTCAATTTGTGGAGCAGTAACCCCATCAACAGATTGAATGACTTTACCGACCTGATCTGCGTAAATTGTAAGGGAATCCAAATTTTCACCAAAGATTTTCACCGCCACATCCTGACGGATTCCAGTCATTAGTTCATTAAAGCGCATTTGTATAGGCTGGTTCTTCTCGAAAAATACACCGGGAATCAATTCTAATTTTTCTGAAATTTCATCTGCCAGCTCATCATAAGACTTTTTACTCTTCCACTCATCCTGTGGCTTTAAAACAATGATCAGATCAGTCGCTTCCGGAGGCATTGGGTCAGTGGGAACTTCGGCAGCCCCTGTTTTTCCCACTACCATTTTCACTTCATCAAAACCTTTGATGATTCGGGATGCCTGCATAGACGTTTCAATACTTTGCGACAGTGAACTTCCCTGGGGCAATATGCAGTGAAAAGCAAAATCTCCTTCCTGTAATTGCGGGATGAATTCTCCTCCCATCCTGCTAAAAATAATGAGGCTCAATGCGAATAAAGCAATAGTCACTGAAACAATCACTCCTTTAATTTTTACCGCTTTTTGCAATATTGGCTGGTAGATACCTTGCAGTTTATCCATCAACTTATCAGAGAAACTTGCTTTTGTCGAAATCTTTTTAGATAAGAACAAGGCGCTCATCATAGGAATATAGGTCAACGATAGTATCAAAGCTCCTAAAATTGCAAAGCCAACTGTTTTTGCCATTGGCGTGAACATCTTACCTTCAACACCCACCAAAGTTAGAATAGGAATATAAACGATCAAGATAATAATTTCCCCAAATGCAGCACTGTTTCTGATTTTAGAAGCGGAAAGGAAAACTTCTTCATCCATCTCTGACTGTGTCAGTCTTTGAGTAGATTTTCTAAGACCCAAATGATGGAGTGTAGCCTCCACGATGATCACGGCACCATCAACGATCAATCCAAAATCTATCGCGCCTAAACTCATCAAGTTGGCACTGACTCCGAAAACATTCATCATCCCTAATGCAAAAAGGAGTGATAGTGGGATTGCAGAGGCAACAATCAATCCTGCTCTGAAATTTCCTAAGAATACGACCAGTACAAAAATTACGATGAGTGCACCTTCAATAAGATTTTTCTCAACCGTATTAATTGCTCTTCCAACAAGATCTGTACGGTCCAGGAACGGCTCTATAATCACATCATTTGGGAGTGACTTCTGGATCGTCGGAATTTTATCCTTAATTAAATTGACAACTTCATTACTGTTTGCTCCTTTCAGCATCATAACAATACCACCAACAGCATCTACCTGACCATTATAGGTCATTGCTCCATAGCGAACTGCACTGCCGAGACGGACTTCCGCAACATCTTTGACAAAGATGGGAACACTGCCAGTTTTATTATCAATGGCAATATTTCTAATATCCTCAAGCGAAGTTACGACGCCGATTCCACGAATGAAATAGGCATTTGGTTTTTTATCAATATAAGCCCCTCCTGTATTCTGATTGTTCTTTTCTAAAGCGGTGAAAAGGTCTGTGATGCTGATTCCCATTGCCCTAAGACGGTTGGGATCGACAGCTACTTCATACTGTTTCAGTTCTCCTCCAAAACTATTGACTTCTGCGACACCGGGAGTTCCGTTCAGCTGTCTTCTTACGATCCAATCCTGCATTGTTCGCAGTTCTTTGGAGGAATACTTTTTCTCGCTACCTTTTTTCGGATGGAGAATATACTGGTACACTTCCCCTAAACCAGTGCTGACTGGCGAAAGCTCAGGCGTTCCAACGCCTTTCGGGATTTCTTCGGAAGCTTCCTTCAGTTTTTCAGTTATGAGTTGACGTGCAAAATAGACATCAACATTTTCCTTAAATACAACGGTAATAACCGATAGACCGAATCTTGAAATACTTCGGGTTTCTTCGATATTGGGAATATTGGCAATGCTCTGTTCAATTGGGAACGTTACCAACTGCTCTACTTCCTGTCCCGCCAATGTCGGGCAAACTGTAATGATCTGAACCTGATTATTGGTAATATCAGGAACTGCATCAATGGGCAATCTCGTTGCACTCCACGAGCCCCATATAATCAACAACAAGGTCATTACGCCAATAACAATCTTGTTGTTGATGCTAAATTTTATGATTTTATCTAACACAGAATTTTTAATTTAACTTTTTATAGAAATTGCTGTTGAATAATAGGCAGAACCTGTCCGAATATCAATAATAATAGTACAGCAAACATAATATTGAAGACAATGCATCAATTACAGTGTCTTTCAAAAAATCGGTAAAAAATTAAATTTTGGGAGGTTGCCAAATGTGGTCATAAACCTGATAGGCAATATTATTCTTGTGAAAAAGAATCTTTTTTGAAAAATAGAAGGAAATCTTTGTTGGAATTTCTAATAAAGGTTCAACCTTAAATGCAATAACCGTGATTTGGCAACAGCTACAAAAACAGAAAGGAGAACAGGTATCATCACTTTCGTCAGAATGAGTATCCTCCGCCTGCATCGAAGTTTTGGAAGAATGATTTGATAAAGACTTTGCATTGATATCACTGCAAGGCATTACCAATAATGCGATGAAATAGAATGTCAATATGAGTCTTAAAACTTTCACTTTACAAAAGTATTAAATATAATTTTATTATTGTGTCTTTGGTTGTAACGAAAAATTATCGTAGGACTACATTATGTCAAGGGATAAATGAGATGGATAAACACTTTAGAAAATCATCAAAATGGTAAAAATAACTATTTCTGTATTACGAGCTGTTTACAATTAAGATGAATTCTAATATTTTTGTTTCAGCCACAAACTAACCCTTACCAATAAAATTAAAACAGGTACTTCCACAAGAGGGCCGATGACCCCAACAAATGCTTGTGAAGAATGGATTCCAAAAACTGCTATAGCAACGGCAATCGCTAGTTCAAAATTGTTTCCAGTTGCCGTAAAAGCAATCGATGCGTTTTTATCGTAAGGCACCTTCAATGCCTTACTAATGAAAAAGCTGATGAAGAATGTGAGAACAAAGTAAATTACTAATGGGATAGCAACTTTAACAACGTCCATTGGTAGCTCTAAAATTTTGTCTCCCTTCAAACTGAACATCAATACTATAGTAAACAGCAAAGCATACAAAGTAATAGGTGAAATAGCCGGAATGAATTTTCTATTGAACCACTCTTTTCCTTTCAATTTAATCAAGAAATAGCGGCTCAAAAATCCTGCAATAAATGGGATCCCTAAATAAATGAATACACTCTCGGCAACGTCTTTCATTGGTACAGCAACATTGAAATTACCTAAGCCTAGTTTTTGTGGTAGTACATTAATGAAAAGCCAGACATAAAAACTATAGAACACCAATTGGAAAATACTGTTTAATGCGATTAGCAGTGCTGCGTACTCCCGATTACCTTTTGCCAGATCGTTCCAGACAATGACCATTGCAATACATCTTGCCAGACCAATCAAAATTAGACCAATCATATAGTCCGGCTCATCTCGTAGAAAAATGATAGCTAGAACAAACATTAAAATAGGGCTGATAATCCAATTTAGAAGTAATGATACCGACATTACTTTCTTGTCTTTAAAAGCCATTGGTAAAAGAGTATAATCCACTTTTGCCAACGGTGGATACATCATCAAAATCAATCCTATTGCTAAAGGAATATTAGTTGTTCCGACAGACAAAGAATTTGTGACAGTAGAGATATTAGGATAGAAATATCCCAACCCAACGCCCAAAAGCATTGCTAAAAAAATCCATAAGGTAAGAAAGCGGTCGAGGAATTTTAATTTTGGTTGCATCGTCTAATTATTGAGTTGAGCGTATTGTTCCGCTGTTAATAAATTTTCAGTTTCTCTTAGGTCTTCAATTTCAATTTTCACCATCCAGCCATTATCAAATGGATTAGAATTTACAATCGTTGGCTCTTTTAAAAGTTGCTCATTGGTTTCAATTATTTTCCCTGAAAGAGGCATAAATAGGTCGCTGACGGTTTTAATGGCTTCTACAGAACCAAATACTTCGTCTTGTTTGAAGTTATGATTAACATTCGGCAAGTCAACGTATACGATTTCTCCCAATTCTTTTTGAGCGAATGCTGTAATACCGACAGTTGCAATTTTGTTCTCAATACGAACCCAAGTATGTTCTTTAGAATAATATAAATCTTTTAAAAGTTCCATTTTTTAGATTTTTGAAGATTAATAGCCACGTCTTAGATTTTCTGCATACTCGTTTGGAAGAGGGCTGTCTTCCACTGCCTTTGCTGCCTTTTCAAAGTCATAGTCAAAACGGATAAATTCTACACTGATGCTTTCTTTGTTCAAAATAGAACTGTTTTCATCAACTGTCAACATCACATAACCACCTCTGATATCATTGTCTTTCGGCTTCCCAACCGAACCGATATTTACTGCGTGACGAAAATGATCTTGACCATCAATACCCGAATTTAAAACTCTGTGATATGGTTTGTGTGTATGTCCGAAACACATAATGTCGGCATCGGCCTGTTCCATAATGCGGAGCATACTTTTTTCTTCACGGTCTTCGAAAAGATATTCATTTATTTTTCTCGGACTCCCGTGTACCAAAAGCAGGTTTAGTTTGTCTTCATTCAATTGAAATTCTACTTTTATATGTGCTGGAAGTGTACGCAGGTACGCACGTTCGTCGTCTTTCATCAAAGAATTAGTAAAAGAAATGGAAATGTTTCCGTTGTCCTTCTCAGCGTCTGTTTTGTAGGCGCAACCGCATTCATTGCTCATTCTCCCAATACCAAAATCGTAGTTGCCTGCAATAGTTGGTATTCTTCTTTTACGGATTTCATTGACCACTTCGTTTGGCCAGATATTGTAACCTACTAAATCTCCCAAACAATAAATGCTGTCGGGATTTCTTTTTTCAACATCTGTAAAGAATGCTTCCAATGCAGGAAGATTAGCGTGAATGTCGCTGAATAATGCAATTTTCATTTTTTGTTGATTTTATAATTTTTATTTTTAATCTATTCCAGTAATTTTACTCCTGCATTCCATCAAGACAGTGTCTTTCCAAACCCCATTCTTTCTTCCAATTTTTTCCCTATAGCCGATGATCCTGAAACCACATTTCTCGTGTAATCTTATGCTATTTTGGTTTTCTGCAAATATCCCGGATTGTAAAGTCCATATTTCATTTGACTCACTTTGTTTAATCAATTCATTCAACAACATTTCACCAATCCCTTTCCCTCTTGCAATTGTTGCTACATAAACACTTACTTCAGCTACGCCCGAATAAACACATCTGCTGGAGACAGGAGATAATGCAGCCCAACCAAGCATTTCTTTATTTTCATAAATACTGATCCTGCAAAAATTAAGGTGTCCTTTATCCCAATCTTCCCATATTGGCAAATCATTTTGAAAAGTGGCAATATTGGTTTCTAATCCCTGACCATAGATTTCTACCAGCTCTGGAAAATTTTCTTTGGTAATAGGCTTTATTTCCATAGCAACTGAATTAGCAACATCCGCCACCTGGTGTGCAAGAATTGTTTTGATTTACATTAAGTTCAGATAAGTTTTTCTTTTCTTTTTCTGATGGAATTCCACAAGCGTCCTGTGCTAAACAAGCTGTAGTCTTATTTTTTAGAATAAATGTTTTCCCGTTAAATTCCAGATCATATTTACCGATTGTCTCACTTTGATATTCAACTTCAATATCAAAATCTTCTATTCCTAATTTATCTTCAGAAAGTTTGATAATGTTGAGTAATTTGTTAGGTTTCAAACGATGTTCAAAATCGTCTGCATTCCAAAGCTGAAAATTGACAACCTTCTCTGAACGGATGACACCGCCACAATCAATAAAGTTTTTATTGATCATTCCTACTTCCGTAACGTGAAAATGTTCAGGAACAAAAGCACCATTCTCTAATTGGAATTCAACATTTTCTAATGTTGGCAAAATTTGTTTGACTTCTGATAATTTCATAATTGAATCTTTATAGTTTAAATGCAATATTGCGATATATTTTGATAAAAAAATGCTAACAGCATTTTGATTTGGTAACGGTTTGTACTATTGCGGAAAAATAAGTGTTTAAAATTTCGATAGTCTTTTCGTCTATACAATAGCAGATAGCGTTTCCGGAAATGTTACCTTTTATAATCCCTGCGTTTTTCAATTCTTTCAAATGTTGGGAAACTGTTGGTTGAGCTAATGGTAATTCATTCACGATGTCACCACAAATACACTCATTAACTTTCATCAAATACTCAATAATAGCAATTCTGGCAGGATGCCCCAATGCTTTTGCAATAGTTGCAATTTGATTTTGTTTGTCTGTAAAATGTTCTGTTTTAGTAGCTCCCATAATTCCAAAAATATTATATCGCAATATTACGATATAATATTTACTTCGCAAAATATTTTTTAATAAATTGTCTAAAGAGAAGCTTAGGGATCCAATTCAAAAAGAATTCAAATAGTAGAAAATATATTCACCGAAGGTTTTTACCTTAATTTTCACCTCCAAAGTAATTTTCCAGCTGATTGATAATTCTTTAATGATTTTCCTTACTTGCGTTATATCCATCTTTAAACCTCAGAAAATCTTCCGCTTTTTTAGGATTATTTTTAATCCATAATTGCATTATTTGAGTGTTTTCTCTCAAAATTGTTATCTCATTTTCATCGTAGATTTTTTTTCCTTCATCAGCAATTTCATTTAAAATATCTTGGCGTAGTTCACTTTTAGCTTTGATGCTTTCTTTGTACCAATTGGTTGAGAAATTAATGGAGGCGATCAGTACTAAAACCGCAAAGACAAAAACTCCAATTCCGCTCCAAATAAATTTCTTCTTCCATCGTATATCCTTTCCTAAACCCTCCAAATAATCTTTAGTTTCTTTTGAAAGAACCATTTCTGTCTGGGTAGGAATACTGGCAAGAAATTCAGTTATTTTGGCTTGCATTAATTTGAAAAAGACCACAGTTTCATTATTGAGTGACTGTCCGTCTTCCAAGCAGATCTTTAAATCATTCAATAGAGTCGTATGATCTTCAATGGCAAACTGAAGTTTGATATTTTGTTCAATATTTTCCATATTTGATTTGATCACGTTTTCTAAAAGTTCCATTGCGTTACTTTTAGATTCTTTATTTTCACTATCCATATTTATTGTTTTATATTTTTAATTATCTTCTTAATTTTCGCTTCTTTTTCCAGAGTTCATCTTCGTCCTGAGAAACATAGGTTGGATTAAGGAAGTCGCCTATTAACTCGCCTGCAATATCTATTAAGCTTTCATTTGGGTCTGATTTCAGATGATTACTTGCATCATTATTTACACTATTTTGACTTAATGATTTTACCAGATCATCAAGACCAGGATCTATTGCCGACAGAGAGAATCCGACATTTTTCCGGAAGAAGAATCCGCTTTTCTGTTGATTACTATCAACTTTATTGATCCATATATCTTGAATTTCATTTTTTTGATTGGCTTTAAATTCTCCATTGTATTGCATCTTTACAGAAAATCCTTTTTGTTGTATATTTTCCCGAAATTCCTTTAAGTTGCTAGCGTATTTTTGTACTTCCTTAACCGCAGTTTTAACTTCAAAAAAAGATTTTATTTCAGAGATTTTCAATTGATTTGAAATTTCAGACAATTTGTAACCAGCTATATAAATCCTTTCAGTTTGAAAATTTTTGTCTTTTTCCATCACAATTCGCATTCCCGAAATCCCGTCTTTGACATTTGAAGACAATTGAACTTCGTAACCTTTTTTCTTCATTGATAAGATCAGATCATCAAAATTATCTTCTGCCCTGATAGTTTCGGTCAAGATTTTCAACATCTCGGCTTTTTTTTGCACTCCAATTTCAACATCGGTTAATAATCCTTTCTCTTTACAAACTTCTCTGACAGCTTCACCAAATCTCTTTCCGATATCGTGTGATTTCACGGTGCACTTTCCCGAAATATCAATCCTGTTCACGATAAAATGAATATGCTTATGTTTCGTACTATTGTGAATATCCAGTCGGTACTGATTTTTGTTTGTCACACCAACTTTTGCAAGAGTTTCCATCGCAATCTGTTTTAATTCCTCATCTTTTAATACTCTGCCTATCTCGTCTGGTTGAGAAATATAACCCGTCAATGCCCATTTCTTCACTTTGAGATTTCTTTCAGCTACGGTCTTCATTTCGTTAAATTGACCTTCAGCAGTGTCACTCAAAAGATAATTCGAAGCCACCATTTCTGCTGTTCCTTTATCGTTTGCATTGTATTCCAAAGCAATTTTTGTAATGGTTCTTGTGGTTGCCGAATTATTCATTTTTCTGAGTTTTAGAATATAAATATTGATGAATTAATTGGATCAGATTTTCAATTTTTACTAAAATATCTTTCTTGTTTTCAAAAACATTCCATTCCCGATTTCTTAAAAGATTAGTGATTTTTTTGAAATGATTTCCATATTGAAGCAACACTTCATCAGTTTGGAATTCATTAATTTTAAGTTCCTTTTCGAACAAAACATTCCGAATATAAGTGGACAATTTCAGCGGATGTTTTTCTTGTTTTTTAAGTAGAATTTCATATTCAGCATTGGTCATTCGTATTGAAATAACTTTGTCCAATTTTTTATTTTCTTTGGTTTTTAAACCACCTTTACGACCTAATTCCTGAAAATATTTTTTTCTCTTTTCCTGAGCAATTTTGACTTCATTTTCTTTGGTGGCTTGGTTTATAAATTCTTGTAAAAAGTCTTTTTCCATTGTGTAAATTTTATTGCATTTAAAAAACATTTCTGACGATAGGAAGAAATCAAAAATCCCAATTTTGCAATCAGCGGGTACGCTTATTGTAAACTTTGGGTACTTTTTGCACTAACATACCACCATATTTTACCTGTATTTATTTTACTCACCTTCGTCTTTGCTTCACTTGCCTTTCAGGTGATGGATTTTTGTGAATCATCCAATCATTTAAATCTTTAAAATCTGAATATAAAACCCGACAATCTTCTGCGTTTTTGTTTTCATTTTTAATCATTTCAACGGCACGATTTCCTGCTTCGTCATTATCAAAATAAAGCTCAATATTTTTATAATTTTCAAGTGAATTTTTAATCTTAGAAATCATCGAAACGGAATTCAAAACGAGATAATCGACAGGTTCTTTTTCTAAAAAGTTCTCTACATTTTTAAAGGAAAGAAAATCGAAAAAGCCCTCGAAAATCCGAAGCGATTCTGATCCGTTTTTTATGGTTGAAATATCTTTTTTGCCCAAACAAATTTTCGAATATTTATTGCGGATTTCATAACCGCCAGAATAGTTCTTGAAGCCAATTCCGAAATAGTTTTTATCTTTCATTCGGTAATGAATTTCGTCTAAGAACTGAGTTTGATTTCCAACTTTTCTTTCTCTTAAATATTCCAAAAGTGCAGGATGCTGAACGTTTTTAATTTCAATGATCTCATAGTGTTTAGATAAATTTTCTGCTTTCTGATTTGAAATACTTTGCTGATGAAATGAAGAAAAATTTTGATTTTCTGCCCATACTAAAACTTCATTGACCGAAGCGTTCAGGTATTTCTTCATAAAGTCGGTATTCGTTCCTCCGATCCCTTCTGAAAATAAATACCAATAGTTTAGACTTTTATTGATTTTAAAAGAGGCTTGGGATTCGTTGGCAAAAGGGTTGAGATACCAAGCTTCTTTTTCATTTTGTTTCGTTGGAAGGTGTCCGAGAGAAAGGAGGACTTCTTCCAACGATATGCTGTTGAATTGTTTGCAGTTCATTGTTGTACTTTTTAATGTTTTTAGTAATAAGCGTATGAATTTTGATGGGTAAAGTAGACGGATTTAGTTTTGTCTAATGTTTGATGAATTGATGAGAAAGCCTTTTAAAAAATTGATTAACAATAATTTAAACTCTCATCAAAGTCTCATCACCTCATCAAAGTGGAAATATTCTTCTCATCATCCTCTCATCAAAAATCAAGGTTTAAAAGTTTGATGAGGCTTTTGATGAGAGATAACACATTGATTTTCTTTTTATTATCTATTAATTCATCATTTCATCAAATTTTTGGAGAATAAAATTCCTTTCTATTGTAAAATACCGCCCTGTTTTATTCTGTTGAAAAAAACTTAAGCCATAATCTAGGTCGTATTTGATATAGGCTAATGAATTGTTTTGAGGCTCGAGCTTCCAGATTTCTTTCAGCAGTTTCCGTATATCGTTTACTGTCCAATATTGTTTGCTGAACATTTTACCAAGCATATTGAAAATATCTTGCGGAATACAGTTAATAATCTTGTCTTCGGTACTTTGGAAAAACTCATATAAAAGTTCGATGATCTTAGATTCCAGTTTATTGTTATTTTTCCAAACCAATCTTTGAAGAGCCTTTGTTCTAATCTGTGAATCTGTGAACCACATTCTTGTCTCCTTACGGCTGTGAAAAGGTCTTTGGATTAGGTAACGAAGGAAATAGGGAATCTCCTTGTTTAGATTGTGTAGAAATTCAGTGTTCTCGCTTTTGATTGATCTAATTTTGATAATCCAGAATCGGATCTCATTTTCATCAATCTGGATGAAGTTGTCTTCATTATTGGAACAGAGAATGAATTTTCCAAAAAATTCCACTTCTTCACGATCTTTTCCTTTTGCCTCTTTCTTATCTTTATCAGTCGTGGAAAGATATTTTAAACGTTCTGTAATTTCCTTTTTATCAAAGAATACTTCATCAATAGCAACGATCAACATAGATGTCCAATCCGAATTGAACTGACTGCTAAATGAGTCACCTTTGATATAGGTCATATTAAGTCCAAAAATAGATTTCAGCCATTTGATGAAAGTGGATTTTCCTGTAGACCTTTCTTTGCTTACAAGACAAAGAATAGGGAGTATCTGTGTTGGATATTGCAGTAAGATCTTGATGTAATCCAATCCTAATTCCAACTGTTCTCCAAAAATATGCTCCATAAATCTAAGTGAAAATGGAATCTTTCCTAGTAGGGTTGTTTGCTCCAGTGTCTCTTTAATCGGCTGGTAAGGAATCTCATTGTAAACATTATAGAATCCTTGGATAATTTGTTGGTATTGCAAATGGGATGGTATACAACAGAAACCGTCATACTTAGGAACTTTTGAGACGTATATCTTTCCGTGATCGCTGATAATGGTTTCACGATTCCATCGAGTTAGTATTGAGATCTTATCTCCTGAGATTAATGGTTTCTCAATAGTTTTATAGTAGGTTGTCCCTACTCTTAGATATGGGATTTTTTCGCTCATATTTTAAAGTTTTGATTCCGTACAGGAAATACGGAAGGGTGAATTGGAATGCTTGATAAATAAAAAGTCTCTATCTATCTTCTATACTTAAGCGACTTGACTTCGTTTAAAGCATCCATAAGATCAAAATGGTTGACTCTGTAGAATCTTCCAATTTGTTCCGCCTTAATGTTACCTTTTAAAATATGTGAGCGTACGGTTTGATAATCGAGTTTTAGAATTTCTGAACATTCTTTGATAGAGTATAGTTTCTTTTTCAACTCAATTTCAGGTTCTTTTTTGAGAGAATAGAGTAAGTCTTTCACTTCCCCTAATTCGTCGAGAATGGTTTGGAATGGGTTTGTTGTCTGCATAATCTGTGATATTTATTTGCAGACAAAATTGTATGATTGGAATAACTAATAATGCAATTCTACTCAATTGCGTAAAGTTTAATGCCTGATATTAAACAGCTTAGATATTTCGTGATAGATAGTTTCCTCAAAATCATTAGGTTTCACAGTTATTGCCCGTGAAAATGTTCCTTTGTCAAAATTGGAATTATATTCGTTTTCCATAGCCTCAATAATAGTGGTATCTTGAAAATCCGGATTTATAATATGATTGTCTTTTAAGAATCGGTGGATTCTGATGAAAGAAGATTTCTGATCCACGAGCAGATTGTGATTTTCATCGATGAATTTTTTATCTTTTAAAAAAGCGATGAAAATTTTAGAACTATTTTCACCAATCATAATATCTGATAAATGAATTTCTCTATTTGTTTTGCTTTGTAAAGCAAAATATAGAAAAAGCGTTGTTTCGGCGCCACTTAGAAAATTGCCTTGCAACTTCATTAAATTACTTGAACTTATCAGGCTGTTTGATTCTTTCTTATATTGATCTAAGCAATACTGGATCTTGTCTTCAAAATTATGATTTCGTGATGTATCAATATCTTTAAAATGAAAACTGAAGAAGTTATCTAACTTTTCATATCTAATCAAATACTCATTCCTCAATTTTTCATTGAGTACAACTTTAGAGGATTTTTGCTTGGCTTTTTCAATTCTCCTTTGAAACCGCTCCTGAATCTTTTCTCGTTTTATCAAATGATAAAGCATCATCGGATAGCCGACAAATTCCTCCCAAAAATTCCAACGTCCGTAAAGTTTTTTATGATCCATAATTATAATAGTGATTATTTAAAAACCTCATTCATATAGTTGATTTTATCATCTTCGCTTGGTCTGTAGTAGGCATTAAACACTTCTAAGCTGGTATGACCCGTGTAGCTCATAATTACCTTATCCGGAACTCGTTTGTTCTTCATTATAGTAATAAAACTTCTTCTTGCAGTATGCGAGGAAATTCTCGTCCAAAATTCAGCTTTTTGGTCTACCAGCTCATCACCATATTTCATAGTTTTTTTTATTTCATCGGTAAACTCTAACTTTTTAAAAACCTCTTTAATATATTCATTCATCTTTTGATTTGTAATACTTGGCAGATTATAATCATACTTTTCAAGTATTGATTTAGAAATACTGTTTAAAGGAATTGCTAAGTTTTTAGATTTACTTTTTAAATCAATAACCCGTATGAAATTTCCGTCAACATCACTTCTGGAAATCGTACTGTAATTGCCAAACCTCATTCCTGTAGTACAACCAAAAACAAAAAGATCACGAACCTTTTCTAATCTTTTGTTTTCACTGAGATTGTAATTATATATGAGTTCAACTTGTTCATAATTCAAAGCTATTTCATCAGTTGTAAATTTCGCAGGTTTCTTGAAAGCAATAAAATTGTTATTGTAAGTATATTTTTTATTTAGAGCCCAAAGAAGAAAAGTCTTGAGCAGACCAACATTTCTATGTAATGTATTTGCAGAATGTTTCTTTTCTTCAATACAATATTTTAGAAATTTGTTATAAAGTTTATTGTCAAATTTTCCTAAGCTGATCTTTACTTTGCTATTGCTTTCAAAATCTTCGAGTAAATTCTTATTGCATTTGTAACGCTTTAGAGTTGAGTTTGAAATCGAATTACCAGTATAGTCGTTTTCCTTCTCATCTAAAAACTCCTGATAAATTCTAAAGAAATCACTTTTAACTGTTATTTTTTTGAATTTTTCATCAAATCTTTGTTTAAGAATATCAACGGTAAGTTCTTCATTTATGTTCTTATATCGATTAACAATCTCTGTAAAAAAACTACTATATCTATCCAACTGCATTTTAATACTTCGATGAATCTCTGCCCTTTTAGTTCTTCCGTTTAGGTCATTAGGTTGCCTACCTTCAAAATCCCATTCGGTTGGTTTTATTTTTTCACCAGTAGAATAGATAAAATTCTTACTTTCATTGTTGAAAAATGAACGGAAATAAATCAGAGTTTCCTTTGTACCATTGGGTTGCTTGAGTTTAAAAGTGTAATTCATCAGGTGCCAGTTTAGGTGCTACTTCTTCTATATTTAGACATAAAAACTAAGTATATTAGTTTATACAAATATAGTTAAAATGCTGATAAATAGAGAACTTACATATTTTAAGTTATGTTAAAATATGTAAGGTTCGAAAACCTCCAACTCCACCAAAACAAAACCTTAAATTATTAAAAATCAATAATTTAAGGTTTTTTATTTTTACTAATTGTACGATTATTGTATGGTAAATTTAAATTTTAAATCTTCATTTAAAAAAATAGGACAGAGACTCTACCCCTGCCCTTAAAAACTATTAAAGTTTTATTGGAGCTTGTGTGTGCTAGTTACCAAATTCAACTAAAAATTCAAGGCTTTTAAGAGTTATAATTAGCTATCTAATTACTTGCTCCATATTCTTAATAAACACTATGCCCCCTTTTAGTGTTTAATTCAATACCTATATCATTACCTTTCCAGCTGTAAAACCAGTTAGGATAATTTTTCTCTAAATTATCAATAATAATATCCTTCTCACTTGTAGTTGTATTATTATCAAAAAATCTAATTTGTTCTAATATTTTTTTTCTAAAATTTTTAACCTCAGCATCAGTACTCGCAATATGCGGGCAAGTTAAAACATCTATGAGTAAAAAAATATCTTCTGCTTTATTATTTTCAAATTTAGCAAATTTTTTCAAAATAATATCCTGTAAGTCCTTTCTTATTATATCATATCTTGGTTCTCTTTGGATATGATTTAACAATGATATAATTGTAAAATAATTTAATTTTGAGTTTAATATTTTCTTGTTTTTAATATCATTTTTAGAAATATTAAAATGTTTTTCTAAAACTTTTTCTTCGAGATTATAATGCTTTTGACCTAACTCATTAATAATTGGCAAAAGGTATAAAGTTTCAATTTCGGCATATTCAGAAGAAGCGCTTTTCTTAAAAACAATCAATATTCCATCATAAATTTTTTTAAATAGTTCATGTTTTTTATCAAAATCAAATGCAAAATATTTCATTTCGCTCGAATACAATCCAGTTAATTTAGAAATATAAACTTGCTTTGTCTTTTCCTGATTCTTAACGAAATCAATAATTCTAAATAATATATGGCATACTTTAATAGAATGTGTGACTCTAGGTAAAACAGAATAAATAAAAAAAGTTAAATCTATTATTTCATTAAAATTATTAAACAATTGTTTATGAAATATCTTAATCTTTTTTTCTTGAATCTTTATGTTTTCTAAAACCAATTCTAACTCCTTATCTAAATCATTTTCACCATTCTCATCGTTTTCCAATTGATTTAAAACCATTCTTTTATGACTATAAAATTCTAATAAAGTTTCTTGTTCATTTTGAAACTTATTAATCATAGCTTTCAATTTTCTAAATATAACCGATAAAAAATAATTTTGGAGATCTTTGTAACTTGTATTTGTATTTGCAAGTAAAACTTTATAATTTGTTATAATATCACTGGCTTTAAAATATTTTATTCCAATTTGATTTTTTATTTCACCATCATAAAGTTGAAAAATCATAGAATGCTCTATTAATTTTCGTATTTCTTCTTTTGCAATTGTAATATTTGTGATAATTGGCTTTGGAAGAATTTTAGTTTTTGATTCATTAAAATATAAATTATATTCCTGAAGTTTCGTTTTATATATACTTAAAATCTCTTTTTTAATATTTTCATCATTATAGAAAACAAAAAAGTCATCAACATATCTAAAAATATCATAATCATCTTTATATTTAAATCCTTTATTAAATAATTCTTTCTCGACATTTTTATCAATTCTTTGCAAAATTAATTCTGCAAAAATCCTTGAAAACTCCGGACCAATAACAATACCATTAGTTTCATTATAATTCATTTGTTGCATTACTTTATCAAACTTCCCTCCAAATGAATCTTTATTGGGGCTAAGGTTTTCTTTCACTATTCTTTTATTAAAAAGAGCCCAGGGCATAGTATGAGTATAAATACTATCAAAACATCTAGAAATATCAAATTTTAATAAATTATCAAATTTTTTTTCTGCTCGATGATATTCGAAAGATTCATAAAATTTATGAATATTACTAAAAATCTTATATGAAAAATATGTTTTAAGACTTGTATATTCCTTGTCGCTTGTTTCAATAATTTCAACTTCTGAATATTTAGCTCTTTTGAAGCTATTAGTTGAATCTTTAAAATATTTTAATGAAGATACCCGATCTGGCTTTCTTAAAGAAAATCGACTTATAGTACTACTATACAAGATTGAACTTTTATATTTATCATAAAACTCAATCAAAGAAAGTTGATTTATTGGATGAATAACTGTAAGTTCTCTAAAGTCAGTATCTTTATGTGCAATTCTAAATTTAAAAGGTATTGTAACTAAAGATTTGTCTAGATCTAATTTAAAATAATCATAAGTAGGTTTATTTTTATTGCTTTTTTTATTGGGGGCAATGCCGAAAACAATGGCTACAAGTTTCTCTAAAATAGAACTATTGTCTTTTTTAAATCTCAATTCATTATTGATAAGACAAATTTTATTGTTTATTAAAAAATTATAAAAGTATCGGTTAGAGAAAAATGGCGGAACTTCATAAGGCAGAATATCGGACAATACAACTCTTTCTTTCTTATATCCAATATTTTTAGCTAAACTTTTTTTCATACTTTCCAAATTGAATTAATTTCACTTAAACCGAATTGCAAAACTCCAGCGTTGGCTCTATTATTTACATTGCTTCTTTTACAATTATGATTTCTATATTTCTTGCTACTCAATGGAGTTAAATAAAATTTTTTATGTTTAAAACCTTTTATAAAACAATATCGTTCTACTTTAATTTTCTCTTCGATGGTAAGACCACTTCTTGCTATAAACCACTTTATCCTATTTTGTAGCAGTTCTAGTGAAGTCATACTATTTAAAAAAGGATTAGAATAATAAATACCAACAAAAACTTTATCTTTATTATTCCGTAGCTTGGTATTAGAGGTTAAATAATTTAATCTTGCACATAATAGTTTGAAAGCATACTTTCTGTTATGTTGCTTCTTTTTATTAAAATGATTAAAGGATAATCTTATCTTTTCGTTATATTTTTTAATCTTATTTTCAGATAACTGAATGCACAATTCATGCAACGACTTACCATCTGCAACTTCTACAATACTACCATTTTGATTTTCGGTCTTTTTGTATATTTTTTCTTTTGTTCCAATTTTATATCCTAAAAAATTAATGAACTTTGGATTTACTTTACTTTGCTTTTTTTTGTAAATTTTATCTAAGTAATAGTGTTCTTCAAGTGTGATTGATTTTATTCCATCAATTAAATTATACTCATTTGTTTTTTCATCATTGATTTTAAAATCATCTCCAGCTTCCTCTTTTATAATACTCTTCATCTGTTTTAGATATTCTTTGAAATAAACATTTCCATGATTTTTTTCTGGAATAAAAACAACTATTATATCATCAACATAACGAGCATAATACACTACATCATCAAGTTCTCTGATTCTATTATCTATTCTTCTCATAAATAGTTCAGCTAGATAAGCACTTATACCAATTCCTCTAGGAACTCCTTTTGCAGTATCTTTATTTCTCTGACCTGTCAAGGAATTATAACTATCAAATATTTGATTTATGTAGTCTTTAGTCTTGATACTTAAAAGATAATCTTCATTAATTTTTTGTAAAAGCAATTTTTGAGGTATCGACTCGTAAAAGCTTTTAATATCTGTTCTTATAACATACTTAGGAAACTTATCTTCAAGTAAATTCAATAATTCATTTAAAATAGAATACCTTGACGCTTGTTTTACGTCATAAGTCCCGTTTACATTTTTTTGAATTTTTTTCGAAATAAAAAAGTTCTCAGCATTTTCTTCAAATAAGTAGGTTCTTTTACCATGCACTTTACCTATTGTTAAGTTGATTTTATGCTTTTTTGTTGTTTCAGAAATAGTTTCTAAAATTTCAGATAAAATTATCTCTCTTGATTTTTTAATTTCTTTTCTATCCTTATATAGAATTTTCTTCCTATCTAAATCAGTTTCATTCTGAATTTGTTTTCCAATAGCTTTTAATTCTTCTGTTTTTACTATTGATCGCGCAAAGTTTGTTTGAAATTTTTTTTCGATATTAACACCTTTACGATTTTCCATGTCAAAAATTTCATAAAAGGCTTTTGATGAGAAAGATTGATCCAGCATTTGTTATTTTTGTTTTTTCAGATTTTTATTTCTATTTAACAATGATAAAAAAAATATGAGGAAAATCAATACGTATTTTCCCTATATTTTAATTATATACAAGCAAAAAATTATTAATTTACCAATAAACTTATTAAATTCATTATTTGTATCTCCTATAAAACTAATCTATCGCAGAGAATTTGTTTTTAATAAGTGTAAGCTACAGTATCCTATTTCACAGTATAAACCTTCACTATATTGTATTTCTCCTGTGGTCATTTTTTTAAACGTTAACTCCTTGTAAATTAATTTTTTACAAGGAGTTTTTATTGTTTTTGTACTAAAATGTACTAAAAGTAGTATTGAATATGAATCCTTCTACTTTAAAAAGTGAAATTACTTTACCATTTATCATCTTTGAGGATTTTTCGGAGGAGTAGGGCGTTCCTTTGGAGGCTCACTTTGTTTTACTCTTCTTGGTTCCTGCGGACGAGGTGGAGGTGGAGGTGGTGTTTGTTGAGTTGCTGCTCTTTGTTGATTCATAATTTTAATATTATAGATTTCTTGTTTTTCATGCTGTATATAATTAATACTAAAAAAAATTCCTGTAAGAAAAATAACTACTATGCAATTTATTAAATGTTTTTTTGATCTATACAAGTAATTTGCTTTTCTATCATTATGAAACATATTGGTATTAATACAAGTAGAAATTAAGTTGTTGACATTTTCTTCCAAAAGTTTTTCAAAGGTTATATTATTTTCTAAAAAATATGTCTTATTTGTTTCATAATATTCTTTTAAATTTTCTTCTTCCTTTTTAACAAAGTCTGTGCAAGGAAGGTAATCATAAGTATATCCTTTATATAAGTCGTTATAAGACAGTAATATGTAAAATATACTTATAAACCAAAAGATAACCGCAAGAGAAATGAAAATAATAAAAGCTATTTTTAAATAAATATTTTCATCATCATAATTATATTTTGTAACAAGGTAATAGATGCCTGCTACAAATGCCGTTAAAATTCCTATGGGAATATTTAAAGAGTTATCTAAGGCATATTTTCTTTCATCCTCTTTATAATACCATTCTAAGAGAAAATTATTAATACTCATACTATTTTACAAAAGGAGAATTTCTTTCTATGGTAAAACTACCTCCCCTATAATTAAGGGTTATTTGTTCCACGTTGCCACTCTCAAATGTTCCCTTTAAAGTTCCTTTTAATGCTGAACTACCAGTTAAAAAGCCAACCTGAGCTGCATATATTAAAGTGTCTTTATCTTCTATATTTTGAGAGTTGTTTATTGCATTCTCGCAAGATTCCTCTAATATTAGTTTATGGAGTGGGTGAATTTCACTAATTGGTAATTTTTCTATAACAATTTGGTAAAGTTTGTTTGCTGTCATGTTTATTATTTGATATATAATTTTTTTATTGGTTTTATTTGGCTTTCAATTTTTATTATTTCAGTAGCTATATAGGGTAGAAATGTCATATAATATTTTCCTTTCTTTTGTTTTATTTCACTGAATATTTTATTTCTTATGGAGTGACTTTCTTTAGATGATGCCCTATAAGGATCTTTTTCGCATAATTCTGGATTTGATTCTACAACATGAACACGACATGCCAATGGTCTATTATTATATATACTACATAGATTGTTAATTAGTAGGGGACAAGGATGCTTTTTTGATAAGCCTAAGTTTATCATGTTAGAAATTGTATCATGTTCATCTAAAACTTTTTCATTAGGTGTGTTTTCATTGAAAAAAGTAAACCAACTCTCTAAATTTTTTTTAATGATAGCCTTATTGTTGTCATCAAGTTTATTAATAGCATCTTTAATTGTTTGTTCTTCAAAATCAAAAACCTCAATTAATTGATAACAACAAAATGAACAACCAGTTTTACAGCAGTTTTTTAAATTTTTTGTTGCGAAATCAACTTTCTTTTTTAAAACTATATATTGATTCTCTTTCATAAATGTATATTGAATTATTTACTTCTGCAATCTTGTATCTTCATATTTTGAACGTTCAGTTTTCAAAGATACCAACCAATCTAAATACATTTCTTCAGGCATACTACGATACCCAATCTTATGAATGTGGGCATATTCCTTATTCATCAAATCAAATAGTTCTTTTGCTTTGGGATTGGATAATATAGTTTGAATATTTTTAGTATTCTTTTCTTTCATAAGTTTTTGAAATTGCTTCTTATGAGTTTCAGCCTGTAATATCAAGGCATTTGCTAAATAAGGGTGAACCTGTATTGCTCTTTCTGCACATTTCAAAGAAAAGCTTCCATCATTTTCTGGATAACTTCTTTCATAAGCATTTGCTAGGTCAACTAACAACAATGCAAGACTTTCTTTATTGCTCAGCGCCTTCATAAAAACACCATTCTGGATAGCATCTAAATGTATATATCCCGAAGCCATTAACCAAGAGTCCTGTGGAAAAATACCGCTTGTCAGCTCTGTATTAAACCAGCCTATTGATTTAATGTTATGCTTAATGTAAATGTGATTTGGAGCAAGTGCTAAATTAGCATCCACCCCTAATTCTTCTGCAATAATTTTGTATAGATAAGGCATGGAATTACAGTTTCCTTTCTGTGTGTTTAACAATTTTGAAACAAATAGATTAGACAATTCTTTATGACCGAATACATCCTCAAAATCATAGGTGAATGGTTTATATTTCAGCGTATCCTTTCCAATAATTACAGGAGTAGCTTGGCATATTATCGTATATATTGAAGCATACTTACTTACAGTTGCTTCATCTTTTTCTGAATATTGCAATTTCCTGTTCACAATTATCTGATTACAAAACTTTGTAAGAAATGCAATTTTACGGTTTAATTCTTCTGTGTTTAACTTCCCCTGATAATACGCATTTTCAACACTAAAAACGGCTGATTTAAAACTGTAAGGCTGTTTGTCAACAAGCATATTATCTAATGTTTGATAAGAATCATTATAGAAATGGTTTTCTTGTGCTCTTGATAAAGCAGATAAAATTAGCAAAGTTATAAGTACAAATATATCTTTCATCATTTTGTTGGTGGAGGTGCTGGTTCTAACATTGGAGGATTAGCAAAAAGATTATTATAGTAAAAAGAGTCATGCGAAGTTTTTAAAAACTGATTACCTTGAATTTGAAAGATTTCAAAACATCTTTTTTCAGAAATCACCCCACCACTATATTTGCTATTGAAATTTTCATATTTTTTCAAAACTGTGTCTCTTTCTATACTGTTTTGATTAATTTTCTTTTCAAAATATTCTTTGTTATAAAATACAACAAGATTGTTTTTATATTCAGTGCAATGAAATAGCGAATCAGTGCTATAATCATATACAGAAGCCACTTGTATAAAATCTTTATTGTCATATTTTTGATACCTTACTTGCAACATTCTATCTTTTCCTCCTCTGCAATAGATTGAATCCAAGACATAATTTATTGAGTGTATTAATTCTTTTTGAAAAGGATTAGATTGATTTGAAATTACTTCTTTATTTTTATTGCAAGAAATCAGAAATATATTAACAACGGCAATGAACATGAATTTTTCCATCTAAAAACTGCTGTTTTAAGGTTGTAAAGTCGTTTATCTATTAAAGTATATTATCCAATGTTTAATATTAGAAAAACGAAAGGTATTAGGAACAATAAAGATAATCCTACGATTATATAATCTTGAATTTTCATTTTTTTATAACTAATTACTATTGAAATAATTAATATAGTTTGAATTATTAGCCCTAAGTAAAACAACAAATTAAAAATACCTTGTAGTTGTCTTGGGTTTACAACTTCGTAAACAATACTTGGAATTAAACTGTTATACAATCTATATCTTACTAATAAACAAATTACTAAAACTAATAGTAATAAAAAGCTACTTTTTTTGTACTCTCTGATTCCAGGTCTCAATCTGTTTTTTTTCTTTATTCACATCATAATTCCAATATAAAAATAGTCTATATCCAATGTATAAGGCTACAATTATTGAAAGTAAAATAACTATAATCATTTTATATTTTTTCATATTTAGTTTCCTGAATTTTTAATTGGTGTTGAACGTGGAAATAAACCTTTATATCTATTTAGTAAATAACCATTTTGTATTGACCTTAAATCAGCTTTAGTATCATTCTTATTGAACTTTAATGCTCCATCTTTAGTCTGTTGCAAGGAAAACCCTAAAACATTCATATAATGTCCCCAAATGAAATTCCCTGCATCTAAATGGTTATATGCTTGATAGCCGTCTCCCTGAAATATATAAAGAGGTCCTTTGTCTTTCAATATTTCAGTTTCAGGATTCCAAGTTTCTCCCTCTCCTTGTTGCAATAAAAAATCAGATAAGTTATAAACAGATGCATCCATTTTTCCACCTGCTGATTCCGTTAATGCCATAAAGTTTCTTCCTATATAGCCTTGTTTACTAATTCCGGAATCTCCTTCAAAAAAGGACATCCAATCATTTGTTATTGAAAATATAAATTGATGATTTTTAAAATCACTACCAAATTTATTCATATTATATTTAATTGCAGCAACATCTGTTTTGGGGTCATTGAACTGATAAACAGTCTGTTGTTTGCTTTTTGAATTTTCAATAACTAATTGGTCAGGTTTGTCATTCTCATCAACTCTGACGAATTTCCCCTCTTCATTAAATACATAATCATCTTCTAATAGTCCTGTTGGGTCACTAAACCTCAGTGGATTATTAAAAGCAAATCTGTAAGGAGTCCAATCGCTATGTTCTTCACTTAATGGGTCAGGAGAAATCCACCTACCATGCGTATCACCAATAGGTTGTGCATCTGGGTCTGATAAATCTATTTCCAGAACATCAATAACCTTTTGTGTTTTTGTATTGAACTTTACTGAACCTATGACAACAATACTGTCTTTATCATGAAATTCCAGATATTTTCCTTTGCTCAATGTAGCAACTTTAGGATAATAACCATATTTCTTAAATGGATTTCCTGCTTCAATATTTTTTCGTCTTCTTTCAGCTTCTTCAGGAGTAAGAGAGTCTCTTGTTTTTAGAACATCGCTCATATAAGGACGGTTTCTCTCTTCCTTTGTTAATATAACAGGGTTCACCCATTCTTTCTCTGGTTTCTTTGACTTACTTTTTTTAACCTGTGCTTGTGCTAAACATGCTAAGGTCAAAAAACTAAAAAATACAATTCTTTTCATATAACAATTATGCTTTTCTAAATTTACAATTTTACTTACAACCATGCTTTAGGAATGGTGTAAACTTTAGGAGTTTCTTTTTTAGGAAGTATTGGCTTTAATTTTTGTTTTTGCTGGATTTCTTTTTGCTTTTGTGCATTCAAAATTTTCATACGTTCTGCAATTTCTTCACTCTTTTGCTTGTTTTCAGCAGTATTTAATGAACTTAACCATTGTTCATAATCTTCTGGTGGCATTATGCTAAATCCTGACTGGTCAATTTTATCAAATTCATGATTAATTTCTTGAAGCTGACCTACTAAATTTGGATAATTTCGGATGTTTTGTAATTCTTGTTTGTCTTCATAATTAATTCCTAGCCTTTTACAGGCTTCCTGAAAACGGATTTGATTAGTATTACTTTTCCATAAAGTAGCATTGATATTGTTAGGATTAAGTTCTAATGCTTTATTTAAAACCTGTCCTACAAATTCATCATATCCGAATTTGTGAATATAACCGCTCGCTAAATCAACAAATGTTTGCGATAAAACTTCTTTCTTACTTAAATTCTGCATATACAGTTTATTCTGTAATGCTTCAGATTTGATGTAACCAGAGTTAAGGACAAAGGAATTTGCTGAAAACATTCCGTTAGTAAGTTCTAAACTTAGCATTTCTCCCGAATCATGCATGTATCGAATGTAAGAGTGATTCGGAGACATTACTAAAAAGGCTTCCGCTCCGATTTGCTCCGCTAAAATCAGATATAGCAATGGCATTGAATGGCATTGACCAGTATTTGATTTCATGAGCTTTGAAACAAACATTTTGGAGTAGTCTTTTATACCCATATAATCATCAAAATCATACTTCATCGCTTTATGGACTATTTTTCCGTTCTGCTTAGTATTTTCAGCAAAATATTGAAATATGGCTAAATTCTTTGAGCTGTTATCAGTCTCATCAATCTTTTTACTGCTGATTTGATTCTGAATAATTTTTACAGCTTTCTGAATGCCACTTTGGAATGTCTTTTGGAAGTTTTTATCATTATTGTAGTAAGCATTTTCAACAATAAAAACCGCATCCGCTATTGAATAATCTTCAGGGTTGAATTTTGAAAGATTATTAAAGGCTGAATAATATGCTTTTGTTCCTTCTTTATCGGCTAATGAGTTAAGTAAATATATTTTTGATTCCTGCTTCTGAACTTCATCAGAATATATTTGTTGTTTTTTTACTTTTTCTTCTGTTTCATTTCTTTTCAAATCATTTTGAACCATCATCATATTTTGTTGATGTACTCTGGAAGCATTTGAATTTGAAAATGATGAAGGTAAGGCTGGAATATTTTGATTCTTTTGGGAATTGGTGAAATTCTTATCAGAATAATTCTGAAAAGTATTAGGATTAGGCTGTTCTCTTGTTGGTAAATTAGGAATCTGTGAGAATCCTAACAGGCTTAAAGGTAAGAGAATGGAACTAAAATAAATTTTTTGCACTGCATGTAGTGTTTGGTTTACAATTTAAGGTTTTTTTTATTTCCCCGTAATGTGGGAAACCGTAATTGTTTGACAAATATATTTAGGAGAAACGACAAAACATGACGTATTAGTTTTAATTCTCATCATATAGTTTATTGTAATTTTGAAGCTATTGTAAACATTTTATTTTCGCTGTTATAAAAGGACATCATTATTCAAAATAAAATATTCTCCTTGGCTTACATCTTCTTTATAGTTATATCTTATCCCATTTTTAGAACTTACTTTTTCAACTTCGTTATCCATAGATTCCCCATCTTTAAAAGACGTTTTTATAAATGTTTTTCCGTTATGTTCGTAAATAGTATATAGAGAGAATGTATAATCTTTTTCGTTAAAAATTCCAATAATATTGCCTTGAACTTTTTGAGCTTCATTTAACATCTTGTTGTCTTCTGTGCTAGTCGAACCATTAATTACAATCTCCAGTTCAGGGTCAAAATGACTTGTTGCCCAAGCCATAAGAGTATTTTCATTGTCCTTTAAATTGTAAAAGATGTAAAAACGTCTTTGCTTGTCTTTGGTATTGTAAAGTTCTTCAGCTAAGGTTGCCAATTGCCCTTCTGTCAGTTTTTGATTAATTTCTACCTCCAACTGATTTTTTTCAATATTAGTACTCCCTCCAACTCCACTTTTCAAGCTAAAGAGAATTTTTAAATTATTGAATTTTAAATAATTACATTTTCTCTTTTTTTGTTCCCGAAATTGTTCCCAAACGTTTTATATTGTCTTCTGATTGACGGAATACAATTTAATTATAAATACCAATCTATTATTAACCATAAATGCCGATGAGCAAAGAATCATAGCACATTCAAATCCGCAGAAAACATAAAGAATCCTTGATTTCAACCTCAAATTAAACACACTAATCGGGAAAGTTTGAAGAGAAAAAAATGACTTCAACCCAACAACAAAATATTATGCGACAGGTTTTGTCGCGTTGCAGATATAAATTTGTTTCAGGAATTATTTACAAAACAAAAAATCAATAAATTAGCAACTTTAATAAAAATACTTTTTGATGAAAAAACTTAATCTTTTAATGCTTTTGGCATTAACCCTACTTATGTTCGGCTGTAGGACTGAACTTTCAAGTGAAGAAACCAGTCTTACTCAATCAGATTTCAGGAAAACTATTAAACTAAAAGAAGCTTTAGCATTTAAAAACTATCTTGCTGAGCTAAAAAATAATCCTTCACATACTTACAGTAAAAACGAAGATTTTTTATCTTCATTATCCGATGATGCTACAGTAACAGTAATTACACAAAATAACGTTACTTCATACAGCACGGTAGTAAGACATTTAGACAGATCATCAGATGTTTTAGTATATAGTGTTGATAATGAAAACAAAAGCATAGGATTTACAGCAAAATACCAACCTGCCGACTTAACAAAAAACTATCAGATTGATAATTTTACAGGAACTGTTGAATACACCTCTATGGACGGTAGACCAATGGGAACTAAACAACTCTCTAATGGCACGCCACTTCCTGACAAAGCAATAGGAGCAAAAACATTTGCAAATAAGATAGACTGCTCATTAAGCATTAGACTTATAGAGGTAAACTGTAATGGCGACAATCATTCTCCGTCTCAGTATGCACAATGTGTTGCAAGTGAAAAGCCTTATTACGTTGTAGAAATTACAGAGGTTTGTCCAAGTGGAGGACAGCCTCCAAAAGGATTTCCAAATATGGGATTCTATGATGGTGGTGGTGATAGTGGTGGCAGCACTACATCTAGTGAAATGTCAATCCAGGACAGCTTTAATTATATGCTGAACGAAGCTGGATATCCAGAACTTTCAGCAGAAGAATATACCTATATCCAAAACAACCAATACATAGGTGGGCAATTACTTTCTTATTTCTATAATAATTTAAATCAGAACAACACACAATTGCTACATTGGAGTATTAGATATTTTAAAAGTTTGGGAAATTTAGGAACAAACACAATTACTATATAGAAAGAATTTGAATCAAAACTAAATTTTGCTCAACAATTTTTTGCAAATAATCCAAATGCAACCTGGGAACAATTTTATAATCAGTTTTTGGATACTCCTTGTGAGAGAACAAAAACAACACTAAACAAATCTAGTATTCAACAAGGTATTTCCAATGTAAAAGCACAGGCACAGCAAACTCTCATCAATCCAAAAACAGGAGAAATAGGTTTTAAAGAGAAAAAAGATGGAACAGTAGTTCCCGCCGATGTCAATTTATCCCATCAAGTTAAATTCAATGATACAACAGATGGCTATGGAGGATATCACAATCATACAGCATCGGGAATACACATACTTTCGCCTTATGACATTATAGATACTTTATTTGGATTTGCAGCAGCTCAAAGTATAACTGATGGTGTGGGAAATGCATATTTTGGAATGATAGCAGCAGAATGGTGCAATACTTGTCCTGGCGGAAAAAAAGAAATACATTATGTGATACGTTATGCAGGTACAGGAACAGAATTAGGAGATTTTGTATATTCACCTGCACAAATGGCACAGTTTAAGAATGACTATCAAACTAAAGAAAGCGAATTAACCAATACCAGTTTAAACGGGAGTACTTATATTAATTCGGCAGGCGATTTGAATGAAAAAGGATTAGAAAAATTGTTTTTTGATACATTGACAAATATGGGACTTGATAACAAAATAGTCCTTCAGCGTGTAGAGTCTAACGGAACTGTATATAATGTGACAAAAGATAGTTCAGGCTCAATTACAGCAACACCATGTCCATAAAATTAATCTACAAAAAATAAAAAAATGAAAATAGTATATAAAATAGCTCTTATCTTAGTAATGCTGAATATCATATCTTGTAAAGCTCAGCAAACATTCCCATTATTAACATCAATAGATAATATTCCTAATTTATCACACTTAAAGGACACAAATAATGAACTTCAATCTTTTACGGGTACATACTCAGCTACATATAATGGTAATCAAATTACTCTTTTTATTTCTAAAGAAAATGATAAACTTTTCAACACTAGAGGAAAACAGATTTATAAAGATATTTTATCTATAAGATACATCATAAAAAATTCTTCTGGAGCTGTTCTACAAGATACACAAAGTAAAGTTTTTCAACCAGATTTACTGCATACTATTTACAGTTTATGGGTAATAGAAAATGGCACTAAGGTATCATTTAACTATGCTGGTACAAATTGTAGTGTAGGATGGGGTAAAATAATATTAAAAAAAGTTAATACCACACAACTTTCTTGGGAATATCGTCCAAATGATATTACAACAACAGAAAGTAAATGTTCTTCAACTTTGGACACAACCATTTATTTACCAGAGACAAAAGATTTAATATTTACAAAACAATAATGATAAAGACTGTCTTAATGGCGGTCTTTTTCACAATGATGAATCATGAAAACAATATATTTAAAAGTCTTAATGATGTGCTTAATGATTAACACCTTATCATGTTCTGCACAAACTCTTCCTTTATATACAGCATTAGAAAACATCCCAAACAATGCTCATGTAAAAGATACCAATAATGAACTCTCTCCATATATAGGTACTTATAAGGCAAATTATGAAGGCAATGAGATTACTTTATTTATTACTAAAGAAGAAAATAAATTTTTTGATTATGGTGACCAAAAGTTTTTTAGAGATGCTCTGATTGTAAAATATATTGTTAAAAATTCCGCTGGAACAATTTTACAGGATACTAAGAATAATAATCTTAACATTGATTTTAATAGCACTAAAATCAAATCTACTCAAAATTCAGTAATATTTTTTTATAGTGGAACTAATTGTAGCGTAGGTTGGGGTAATGTTTATTTAAAAAAAGTTAATACTACTCAAATCTCTTGGGAATACAGACCAAATGATATTACAACAACAGAAAGTAAATGTCCTTCAACTTTAGATACAACCATTTATCTACCTGAGACAAAAGATTTAATATTTACAAAACAATAATGATAAAGACTGTCTTAATGGCGGTCTTTTTCACAATGATGAAATATGAAAACAATCTATTTAAAAGCCTTAATGATATGTTTTATGATTAACATATTATCATGTCCTGCACAAACCCTCCCTCTAAACACCCCATTAAAAAACATTCCAAACAACGCTCATCTAAAAGACATAAATAATGAGTTGACACAATATGTTGGAACTTACAAGGCTAATTTTAATGGAAAAGAAATTACGCTATTTATAACTAAGCAGGAAGACAAACTAGAACAGAGCGCTCAAAAGAATTATTATATGGATGCTTTAATAGTAAAATATATTGTGAAAAATTCTGCTGGAGTTATTTTACAGGATACCATGAATAATAATCTAAGTAATATTAAATTTTATAGTTACTACACTCACCCAAATCAAAACACTATTATATTTTATTATGGTGGTACAAATTGTCATGTTGGATGGGGAGATGTTTATCTGAAAAAAGTAAATTCTACTCAAATTTCTTGGGAATATAGACCTAATGATATTACAACAACAGAAAGTAAATGTCCTTCAACTTTAGATACAACCATTTATCTACCTGAGACAAAAGATTTAATATTTACAAAACAATAATGATAAAGACTGTCTTAATGGCGGTCTTTTTCACAATGATGAAATATGAAAACAATATATAATAAAATAGCAGTAATTCAGATCTTATTTTTAAGTCTTATCATCCTTACTTCTTGTGGAGTGCAATCTCAAGAAAATTATTTAGAGGAAAAGAAAGAAGCAATTCAACTTATAGAAAAATTAGATTCTTTATATTTAAGCAAGGATGAAAAAGTAAATTCTTTATTTGCAAATAATATTCAGTGCAGTATTTGTGAGATTGAAAATGGATATGATAATCAATACATCATAGAAAACAAAAAATCGTCCAAAATAATCTTCAAGAAGTAATAAAGTTACTAGATTATAAATTATTGAAAAATTCTAATTCAACTTTTACTAAACAAGGAACTAATTTTGTTTTATCATATTCAACAGCTAATCCCAATAAAAAAACAGAATTTGAAGGGGCATCTGCTATAGTTACATTAAAAAAAGAAAATGGAAATTTAAAAATATCTTCTATAGAAACTATACCCTAAGATTTAATTACAAATTTCTTTTAAGATAATATAAAAGTCTTTAAGCTAAATAAAAAATGATTGGTTTTACCTGTCTGTGGTAAAACCAATCATTTTTTATTTTAGGCAACTTTGAAAAATTCATCACTACTCCATAGTGCTGAATGAATCAATTCATAGCAATATCTGGCGTTCAAGTATATTTTCAAAAATTTCTCTAAATTGTTCCTGCCTTTCAAGAATTCCATACTGCTCTTTTAAATCAGGAACGTTAGATAACAGATAAACTTTCACTTAAATCAAGACATTATTCTATTAAAAAATTGATTACTAAAATTAAATATAAAGTTCTCCTTCTTCATTTATCATTTACACCAAATATAAACCGCTGAAAACTAAAAGACTAAAGAGAAACAATCTAAAATGAAAGCTTCCGGTCCACAAAAAAGACTAAAAAAATGTTTTATCGTAAAGAATTTTATATATTTGCACCATCTAACAATTAAAAAAATAATTTACTATGTCAGACATTGCATCAAGAGTAAAAGCTATCATCGCTGATAAGCTTGACGTTGAAGAAACAGAAGTAACTCCTGAAGCTAGCTTCACTAACGATTTAGGAGCTGATTCACTAGATACAGTTGAGTTAATCATGGAATTTGAAAAAGAATTTAACATTCAGATCCCTGATGATCAAGCTGAAAAAATTACTACTGTAGGACACGCTATCGCTTACATCGAAGAAGTAGTAAATAAATAATATTCTTCAACAAAAAAAGAAATTAAACAAAGTTTATGGAATTAAAAAGAGTAGTTGTAACCGGATTTGGAGCAATAACACCAATAGGAAATAATGCAAAAGAATACTGGGAAAATCTTGTGAAAGGTGAGAGCGGTGCCGCTCCGATTACTCTTTTTGATGCCACAAACTTTAAAACTAAGTTTGCTTGCGAGGTAAAAAATTTCGATCCGTTACAGCATTTCGATAAGAAAGAAGCTAAAAAAATGGATAGAAATACTCAATTGGGACTTGTTGCTGCAAGAGAAGCAGTAGCGCATTCCGGCATTATTGAAGACAATGTAGATAAAAACAGAGTTGGTGTAATCTGGGGTTCCGGAATCGGAGGATTAGAGACTTTTGAAACTGAAGTGTTAGGATGGGCCAATACGGAAATTCCGAGATTTAACCCTTTCTTTATCCCAAAAATGATTGCGGATATCACTCCAGGACATATCTCAATTGAATACGGTTTCCACGGACCAAACTATACGACTGTATCTGCATGTGCATCTTCAGCGAATGCTATAATTGATTCCAAAATGCTGATCCAGCTAGGAAAAGCAGACGTGATTGTGTGCGGAGGCTCTGAAGCAGCCGTTACAGCAAGTGGTGTCGGTGGATTCAACGCAATGATGGCACTTTCTACAAGAAATGACGATCCTACAACAGCTTCAAGACCTTTTGACAAAGACAGAGATGGATTTGTGTTAGGTGAAGGAGCAGGATGTATTGTTCTTGAAGAATATGAGCACGCCGTAAAACGTGGTGCTACAATTTATGCAGAATTACTGGGAGGTGGTTTAAGTGCTGATGCACATCACATGACTGCTCCACATCCTGAAGGCCTTGGCGCTTATCTGGTAATGAAAAACTGTTTGGAAGATGCAGGCTTAACTGCTGATGAAGTAGATCATATCAACATGCATGGTACATCTACTCCATTAGGAGACATCGCAGAATCCAATGCAATTTCGAAATTATTAGGCGAGCATGCTTATGACATTCAGATTAATTCTACAAAATCAATGACTGGCCACCTTTTAGGTGCTGCAGGTGTTATTGAAGCTATCGCTGCATTGGGAACTATTATTCATGGTACTGTTCCTCCAACCATCAACCATTTTACTGATGATGAAAATATTGACAGCAGACTCAACTTTACGTTCAATACTGCTGTTAAGAAAGATGTAAAAGTAGCCATGAGCAATACTTTTGGATTTGGCGGGCATAATGCTTGCGTTCTATTTAAGAAAATCTAAATTCAATGAATGGAGTTACAGAAATACTTTTCTAAATTCCTTCTCAAAAAAAGAAAAAGACAATTAACGGAGAGAGAATATTTTCTCAGTACCGAGCTTAGAAAAGTTTTGGGTACAGAGGTACAGAATATCGCTCTTTACCGTGAAGCTTTTTCTTTGAAAAATTCTTCTAAAAATCAAGACAGCAATTACGAAAGACTTGAATTTTTGGGAGATTCTGTTTTGGGTACAATTATTTCTTGTCATTTGTTCCAGACTTACCCTCAGGCTAATGAGGGATATCTGACACAAATGAAATCTAAGATTGTTAATAGGAAAAACCTCAATAAATTAGGAGAAGATCTCAAGCTTACCAGCCTTTTGCAAAAGCAAAACAGCTCATCAGCTTTAGGAGAAAATATCTCTGGAAATTTGTTTGAAGCCTTAATCGGTGCCGTTTATTTAGACTTCCATTATGATACCTGTAAAAGGATTATTCTGGAAAAATTGCTGACCCCTTCCGAGATCAATAAGCTTGAAAATAAAATTGTAAGTTATAAAGGTCTCCTGCTCGAATGGAGTCAGAAGAAGAAGGTCAATATAAAGTACGAAACCTGCGAGGAAATACAGGCTAATAAATCTATCGTATTTAGATGCCATGTATGGCTGGGAGATGAAAAAATTGCTAATGCAACAGAGACTTCCAAAAAGAAAGCAGAGGAAAAAGCAGCACAGAGAGCATTTTATATTTTAAACAAAAAAGAAAATATACTTGGAAATTCAAAAACTTTATGATCTTGATGATATAGAATTTGAAGATATTGCCATAGGATTGGTAAGATTAGCCAAAGATGTACCTGCTCATGAGTTTTTCTACAAAATAAATCAAACCAACAACCTCAATTTTTCAAGAAAGAAAGATCTTGTCTTTCATGGAGGTTATTATGATTATTTTTTTCCAAGATTTGAAGCCTACCACAAGTATACGAAGACTTGTTTTACCTTCATTTCCAATAAATCTTCTGAAAGTAAGCAAAAAAAAATTCAGACAGAACTCTTTACAGAAGAAGAAAACATTAAATTTTTATTAAATAATCAGGTAGATGTGGAATATATTCTGCATAGTTCGGAACAGTTTCCTGATTTTTCCGTAATTTTGCTCCCTGAAAATCTTGTATTTCCAATTCAAGATTATACACTGAGTTCTGATGAGGAACTTTATCAAATTATCCAGTATTATGAATAAGTATTTAAAGAAGACAAAAATTATCGCAACACTAGGGCCTGCTTCATCGTCGAAGGAGGTAATGTTAGATTTAATGAAAGCGGGTGTTGATATTTTCAGAATAAATTTTTCCCATGCAGATTACGACTTAGTTCGAAAAAATATTGAAATAATTAGAGAGCTAAACAATGAGTATGGTTATTCTGTAGGAATCCTTGGAGACCTTCAGGGGCCTAAACTGAGAGTGGGAGTTGTAAAGGAGGGATCTTACCTGAACCCAGGTGATATTCTTACCTTCACTAATGAAAAGATGGAGGGAGATTCCACAAAGGTATACATGACGTACCAACAGTTTCCACAAGACGTAAAAGTAGGTGAAAGAATCCTTATTGATGATGGGAAACTAATGCTGGAGGTTATCGAAACCAATGAAAAAGATACTGTAAAAGCAAAAACTATTCAGGGAGGTCCGTTAAGTTCTAAAAAAGGAGTTAATCTACCTAATACAAATGTTTCTCTTCCTGCCTTGACAGAAAAAGATGTTCAGGATGCTAATTTCATGCTTGACATGGAGGTAGACTGGATTGCTCTTTCTTTTGTACGTCACGCACAGGACATTATTGACCTGAAAGAATTAATTGCAAACCACCCGAACGGTAAATTCAAGACTCCTATTATTGCGAAGATTGAAAAACCTGAAGGTGTTAAAAATATTGATGAAATCCTTCTTGAATGCGACGGATTAATGGTAGCACGTGGAGACCTTGGGGTAGAAGTTCCTATGGAGGAAGTTCCTGCGATCCAGAAAAACCTGGTAGAAAAAGCAAGATTCTATTCCAAGCCGGTAATTATTGCTACTCAGATGATGGAAACCATGATCAACAGTTTAACACCAACAAGAGCGGAAGTAAATGACGTTGCCAATTCTGTATTGGATGGTGCTGATGCGGTAATGCTTTCCGGAGAAACTTCTGTAGGTAGATATCCGGTACAGGTTGTGGAAAACATGGCTAAAATTGTAAAAAATATCGAAACTACTCATTTCTACCAACACAAAAATGAGCCTATCGAGAAAGATTATAACTGTATTGATGAAAGATTCATTACCAACAGGGTTTGTCTTGCAGCAGTAAGAATTGCTAAAACAACCAATGTTTCTGCTATTGTAACCCTTACTCATTCAGGATATACAGCCTTCCAGCTTGCAGCACACAGACCCAACTCTCACATCATCGTATATAGTGGTAACAGAAGAGTAATTACAATGCTGAACCTTCTTTGGGGGGTTCATGCCTATTACTATGATATGAAGAAGTCTACCGACGAAACGATCATCCAGGTCAATATGTTAACACATAACTATGGTTACATCGAAACCGGAGATTTCGTCATCAATATCAATGCTACTCCATCATATGAAGGTGGAAAAACGAATACATTGAGACTTACGACAGTATAAGCAATAAGCAAAATTACTTTTTGTAACAGCATAAAAAACTCCCGGAAACAAGTTTCCGGGAGTTTTTATTTTATAGTGTAAAGTTTACTGTTAACTTATAAATGGTAGTTTGTCATTCTGAACGCAACGAAGTGAAGTGAAGAATCTCTGAGATTCCTTGTTTCCTCGGCATGACATTTTATCCTTTTAATTTCCTACAATCGTCTTAGCGGTCACAAATTCTTTTAAAGCTAATAAAGATAGTTCTGTTCCATATCCTGAAGCTTTTGATCCTCCAAATGGAAAACGTGGATCAGAACTTGTCATACGGTTGATATTGACTGTTCCAGATTCAAGGTTTTCAATGAAGAATAACTGGCGGTCTTTATTCTTAGTCCATACAGAATTGGAAAGTCCGAAAGGAATATCATTGGCCATCTGTAAAGCTTCTTCATCATTTTTCGCAACCATCACCATACCAAGAGGACCGAAAAGTTCTTCTTTTAAAATAGGATTTCCTTCCTGAACTCTGATTAAACCAGGATTAAATTCATTTTCAGAAACTCTTTCCAAAGGAATAATGATTTCAGCACCATTTTCCAATGCCCTGTTGAACTGAGCTTCCAATTCATCGGCAAGATCGGGTCTTGCCATTCCTGCCAGTTTGGTTTCTTTATCTAAAGGATCTCCAATCTCATATTTCTTATATTCTTCAATGAATATTGGTAAAAACGCATCTTCAATCTTTTCATCAATGATAAATCTTTTTGCTGCAGTACAGGTTTGTCCACAATTTTGAAGTCTGGATTTTGCTCCTGCTTTTGCTGCTTCCTCCAGATCCGCATCTTCGAAAATAATGAAAGCATCACTTCCGCCTAATTCAAGTAAAGATTTTTTAATATTTAAACCGGCAATTGAAGCTACTTCTCCTCCGGCTTTTCCGCTGCCTGTCAAGCTTACTCCTTTTACAGTTTCATGTTCAAGGATTTCTTTTACAGCTTTATGTCCTACTTCAAGATTCTGAAAAATACCTTCAGGAAAACCTGCTTCCAGAAGTACTTCTTCAATGGCATTTCCACTTCCGAAACAAATTGAAGCATGCTTCAAAACGATTGTATTCCCAGCTAAAATCGCAGGAGTAGCAAATCTCAGCACCTGCCAGAAAGGAAAATTCCAAGGCATTACACCTAAGATTACCCCTTTCGGAGCATAATGAACTTCAGAATAAGAAAATTCTGATTCAACTTTTTCTGGTTTTAATATATTTTCAGCAGTGGCATAATAATTCATCATTAAAGCACACTTTTCCACTTCAGCAATAGATTCTGAAATGGGTTTATTCATTTCTGTAGTAATTATTTTCCCAAATTTCTCCGAATTATTCTTTAAAATTTCCGCTGCTTTTGCAATTAACTTCTGCCTTTCCTCAAACGGCACTTTTCTCCACACTGAAAACGCTTTATCTGCTTTAATAAGCTTGCTTTCAATTAATTGTTCCATAATATAAATTTCTGTTTTAAATTCAGCTAATGAATTTATGAGCGCTTTTATTTTAAAAGCACGGTGAAATTAGCAAATTCCATTCCTTAAGGGTTAATAAAATAATGATTTTCTCTATCGGAAGAATATAACTTTATCTTACATCATTAGCCATTCATTTACAAGACATGCTGCCAGTCTTGCTGTTCTGTCCTGGATATCGAAAGAAGGGTTAACTTCTGCCACATCCAGCGCCACCAATTTTTTATTTTTTAAGATATGCCTGTAAAAATGCATAAATGCAGCATCTGCAAAGATACCATTATAAGCAGCAGCCGAAACACCGGGAGCGATTGATGCATTAAAAACGTCCATACAAATGGTTAGATAGGCATAATCTACATTGTCCAGCAATTCATCAATACGCTGATAGACGGAGGTAAGATTTTCAAAAAATAATTCGTCTGCCAGAATATATTTCATTCCATACTGATGAGCGGTATCAAAAAGCTTTAATGTATTGGAGTTTCTCTGGATTCCAATATGCAAAGAATGGATAGGTCCTTCCTGAGCAATCTGCCAAAACCCGGTTCCGGAGCTTGGTCCTACTCCTTTTTCCGGCTGTCTGTTATCGAAATGGGCATCGATATTGATGATTCCTATTTTCTGTTCCGGAAGGGCTGTTTTAACGCCCAGATAATGAGCATACGTCACTTCATGACCTCCACCTAAAACAAGAGATTTTCCTCCTTTTAAAAGTACTTTTGACACATTTTTGGCAAGGTTATTCTGTGTATTTTCCAGATTACCGTCTTCACAGGTAAGATTTCCAAAGTCCAGCAGAGAAAAATCCGGAAGAATCACCGGAAAATTAGACATATTTTTCCTGATCACATCAGGAGCATCTTTCGCTCCCTGACGGCCTTTATTTCTCCTTACTCCTTCATCCACAGCAAAACCATGCAATGCAAAATCTCCTGCAGCAATATTGTCGTAATTACGTTCTTCTTTAACTCTTTGAAATAATCTGTGATAGAGAAGTTCTTCTCCGTCCAATCTGCCTTGCCAAATAGTACTCATTATTCAGTCATTTGCCTATTGTCTGTTCTTCAATCGATTATGATTGAAGAACAAATATTGTTAATTTATAATTTTATATCAGATTTCCATCAATATAAACCTGTTCTGCTTTCAGGCTTCCCTGGTTATACAGTACATTCTGGAAATTGTTGGTTTTGAAAGTGACAAAATCTGCCTTTTTCCCTACTTCCAGTTGTCCTCTGTCTTCAAGATTCAATGCATAAGCAGCACGGAAGGTCATCCCGGCCAAAACTTCAGCTGTAGTAAGCTTTTGGAAGGTGGCTAAAATAGAAGCCTGGGTAATTAAATTTCCCATTGGGGCAGATCCCGGATTCCAGTCACTAGCAATGGCTACAATAGCGCCTGCATCTAATAATTTTCTTGCCGGGGTAAATTTCTCACCCAATCCTAAACTCGCTCCAGGAAGGGCTGTTGCCACCGTATCGGATTCTGCCAGAAACTGAATATTTTCATCTATTGTGGCTTCCAGATGGTCTGCAGACTTCGCTCCTACTTCTACGGCAATTCTTGAACTTCCAGGGGTAAACTGATCTGCGTGAACCGTAATTTCAAAACCTAATTCTTTTGCTTTAAGCAAGAATTCTTTACTTTCTTCCGGCTGAAAAGCAGACTTTTCAATAAAGATATCTACTCTATTCGCTAAGCTTTCTTCTTTTACTTTTGGCAAAATTTCGGTGATGATATATTGCAGATATTCGGGATTGCTTCCGTCAAAATCTCTTGGTTTTAAGTGGGCTGAAAGACACGTTGGAACTAAAGTGGCTTTGGTTACATTCTGTGCTTTTTTAATAATTCTAAGCATCTTCAACTCGTTTTCCACATCCAGACCGTATCCACTTTTCACTTCAATGGTCGTAATTCCCAGATCAATCAAAAAGTTGATTCTTTCTCCTAAAGTTTTTAACAATTCTTCTTCTGAAGCATTTCTTGTATGCTGTACGGAACTCCAGATTCCACCACCGCTTTCCGCAATCTCCAGATAGGTTTTTCCTGCATTACGCATGGCAAAGTCATTCGCACGGTTTCCTCCGAAACAAATGTGGGTATGTGAATCTACAAAAGCAGGAAGAACAATCTGTTCTCCTTCAATCTGTTCGATTTCTATGGTAGGATTTTCTGTTTTCAATGTTTCAAAATTTCCAACTTTCCTGATGGTATTCTGATCTACTACAATTCCTCCGTCTACAATAATTTCCAGCTGCTCATCAGAAATTTTTCCTCTTAAGGGTAAGTTGGCAAGCGTTACCACCTGTTTAAATGGGCCTATTAATTTCATTAGTTTAAAGTTAATGCGATGTTTAGATGTAAGCTGATCCATTTTATATCAAACTCAATTTTCCAAACATTCAAAATTCCATTAATTTTTATTAATAATTTCTTCTCTCAAAAATACTTAAAATATCCCAATTATTTAAATCTTAGCTGTTCTCATTTTCAACCCTGGCTTAAACCTCTCTATCAATCTCAACGTTTTCTCAATCTGCCCTTCAACCTTTGTCTAAATTTGCTATCTTTGAAGTAAATGAAATGAATTAATGCCAGATTTTTTACATCCAGATAAGGAAAACTACTCACGAGAGGAGCTGATGCAGGAAGAACAGATCCGTCCACAGAGCTTTAAAGATTTTGCGGGGCAGAGAAAGACGCTGGAGAACCTTGAGGTTTTTGTTACCGCTGCGAAAAGACGTGGAGGAGCATTGGATCATGTTTTATTACATGGTCCGCCGGGACTTGGTAAAACGACTTTAGCCAATATTATTGCTAATGAACTTGGGGTAAACTGCAAGGTTACTTCGGGTCCTGTATTGGATAAACCCGGAAGTTTAGCTGGTTTACTGACCAATCTGGAAGAAAATGATGTTCTTTTCATTGATGAGATTCACCGTCTTTCTCCTGTGGTAGAGGAATACCTGTATTCTGCAATGGAAGATTACAAGATTGACATTATGCTGGAAACAGGCCCTAATGCCAGAAGTGTACAGATAGGGCTAAATCCTTTTACTCTCGTAGGTGCTACGACAAGAAGTGGTATGCTTACAAAACCAATGCTTGCCCGATTTGGAATTCAAAGCAGGCTGGAATATTATTCTATTGAACTTCTGTCTATGATTATTCAGAGAAGTGCAAGGGTTTTAGGCGTAGTTATATATGAAGATGCAGCAATAGAAATTGCAAGAAGAAGCCGTGGAACGCCAAGGATTGCGAATGCATTATTAAGAAGAGTACGTGATTTCGCTGAGATCAAAGGGAATGGTGAAATTGAAATCAAGATTACAAAATATGCTTTGGACTCTTTAAATGTGGATGAATTTGGTCTGGATGAAATGGACAATAAAATCATGCGCGTCATGATTGAAAACTTTAAAGGAAAACCAGTTGGTATCTCGGCTCTTGCAACATCCATTGCTGAAAATCCGGAAACCCTGGAAGAAGTATATGAACCATTTTTGATTCAGGAAGGGTTTATTATCCGTACTCCGAGAGGGCGAGAAGTTACTGATAAAGCTTACAAACATTTAAACATTACAAGACCTAAAAACCCGGGAGAGTTATTTTAATTCAAAGTTTAAGGTTTAAGGTTAATGAGAATTGATTAGTTTATGTTTATACCTAAATTATACAGAAGTGAAGATTACGATTTGATGAGAGAGATTATCAAAGAAAATTCTTTTGCTTTACTGATTTCTTCTGTCGGTAAGATACGGGCTACTCATTCTATGATGATGCTTAATGAAGATGATCCTGAAAATGCCTATATTGAAACTCATATTTCAAGAGCTAATCCCCAGGCCAAAGCCTTACAAAATGGTGATGAAGTTCTTTGTGACTTCTTAGGGGCTCATACTTATATATCCAGCAGCTGGTATGATCATATCAATGTTTCCACCTGGAATTATGAGGCAGTACAGATTCACGGAAAAGTTGAAATAATGAATCATGATGAGCTATATGCTCATTTGGATAAATTAACGTCCAAATATGAAAGTTTTCAGCAATGTCCCATGATGGTAAAAGATATGGGAAAGGAATTTGTGGAAAAGGAAATGAAGGGCGCTTTTGGGATTAAAGTTATTCCAACTGAAATATTTATCAAGCAAAAACTTTCTCAGAACAGAAAAGAGGATGATTTTAACAACATCATTACTCAACTTGAGCAATCTGATGATAACGCGAGAAAAATTGCGGAGAAAATGAAATTAATAAAGAAATAATCAAAATATACATATGAAGTTATATCCAATACAATGTGGAAAATTTAAACTGGACGGCGGTGCTATGTTCGGAGTCGTCCCGAAGAGTCTGTGGGAAAAAACGAACCCGGCAGACGAAAAAAACCTGATTGAGCTGGGGACACGTTCTCTGCTTATTGAAGATGGAAAAAAACTGATCCTGGTAGACTGTGGTCTTGGTAACAAACAGGATGATAAATTCTTCGGTCACTACTCTCTTTGGGGAGATGATACTCTTGATAAGAATCTTAAAAAATATGGCTTTATAAAGGAGGACATTACGGATGTATTCCTTACTCACCTTCACTTCGATCACTGTGGTGGAGCGATAGAATGGAATGACGATAAAACCGGATACAGACCTGCCTTTAAAAATGCTAATTTCTGGACGAATGAAAATCACTGGCAATGGGCAACAGAACCCAATGCAAGAGAAAAAGCAAGTTTCCTGAAGGAAAACATTATGCCAATGCAGGAAAGCGGACAACTTAACTATCTGCCACTTCCTACTACCGGAAACTACGGTTTCGCTCCTGATCTTAAAATGGACGTTATCTTTGTAGACGGACATACAGAAAAACAAATGCTTCCGGTCATCCAGTACCAGGAAAAAACTGTTGTTTTTGCGGCTGACCTTATTCCTACAGCAGGACATATCAACCCGGTGTATGTGATGGGATATGACACCAGGCCTCTTTTAACAATGGAAGAGAAAGCAAAGTTCCTGAAGCAATGTGTAGACAATGAATATTTACTGTTCTTTGAGCACGATGCTCATCATGAGCTGGCAAGTCTTAAAATGACCGAAAAAGGAGTGAGACTTGATGAGACGTTTAGCTTTAATGATGTTTTTGGATATTAATTTTTAATCATGGAAGAATTACATTCAGAAACACAGCAGACAGAGCCGGAACCAGCACCCAAGATCATTGGTTTAACAGGAGGAATAGGTTCTGGAAAAACCACAGTAGCGCGCTTTATAGAGGAATTCGGCTTTCCGGTTTATTATTCCGATGACAGAGCTAAAGCCATTGTTAATGAGAGTGAAGACCTGAAAACAAAAATCAAGGAACTTCTTGGCAAAGAATCTTATGATGAAAATGGGTTATATGACAGAAAATTTGTGGCTGATCAGGTTTTTAATAACAGAGATCTGCTTCAGCAATTGAATGAGATCATCCACCCCGCTGTAAGAATTGATTTTGAAAACTGGGTTAAGAAACAAAGCAAATATTTAGTTTTTAAAGAAACAGCTTTATTGTTTGAACTGAAACTTAACAGACAATGTTATAAGTCTCTTCTGGTAACAGCCGAGGATAATATCAGGATTAAAAGAGTAATGGACAGGGATAACAAAACTTATCGTGAGGTAGAAGCTGTCATGGAAAAACAGATGCCTGAAAGGGATAAAATAAAAATGGCAGATTGTATTATCTATAACAATACCAATCTCGAAGAATTAAAAGAACAAACTGAAAAAGTAGTTTTCAGTATCGAATAAATAAAAACTCGTTAGAAGCTTTTCTAACGAGTTTTTTTCTGCAAAAAAGTAATTTCTGAGACATTATTCCAATGAGATAATTTAATAAAAAATAAGCCTCCAAAAATGGAGGCTTATTCTATGTGAAATTTAAATGACTTATTCTTTGATAAATTTCTTTTGGGTAGTATTACCGTTATCGTCGATATCAATTACATAAACACCGTTAATCAATCTGCTTACATTGATCTGGTTGTTTAGTAAGATACCGTCAGCAATTACCTGCCCAGCAGCATTGTAGATTTTGTATTTAGCTCTCTTGCTAACATTTTTCACAAACAATACTGAGCTTACCGGGTTAGGATAAATCATAACACTTGTCTGATCAATTGGATTAGCAACAATCGGTTTAGAGATTCTTACCGTGTAATCCTCTACTTCTCCGTTTTTGAAGTCAGTACAGTTCACAGGGATACCGTCTCTAGACATCGCTACTCTCATCACTACATACTTATAATCTGTCATACTTACAAAAGCATCTGCAGGTACATTGAATTTACCTGAAACAGGGCTGTTTGAATTAGGTGAAGAAGTAAATACTCTTTCGTTGATGTCAAACTCTCCGTTTCTGTTGAAGTCAATCCAAACTGCGATTCCTTCATTGTAAGTAGTTCCTGTCCATTTTTTCTCAATGATGATCTCATTGTCAGTTGATCCCTGGATCATCTCGATAAATGTTTTAGGAACTCCAGTATAATCTGTATAAGTAGAAGCTCCGGATTCATTCTCCATTGTTTTCTTACCTGTAGGCTTCACAGTAACTTTAGAGATATGCTCTCCTGTAGAGTTTTCACCTTTCATCTTACAGTAGATTACTGTAGGTGTTGTAAAGTAGTAAGGAGGAGTATAGTTTCCTGGCGTACCGTTACAGATATTCACTACCTGCATTTCATATTTTGTTAATTCTGTAAGACCTGTCAATACAAGGTTATTAACTAATGATGGTACTTCTGTCCAACTTGGAATACCTACTTTTCTATATCTAAGAACATACGTTGCTCCCGGGAACGGATCCCACTGAATTGCCGCTGATGTAGGAAGCAATTGAGTAATTGTCAATCCTGGAGGCGGAATTTGGCATATTCTTTCTGTAGTAAATACTTTAGGGTTAGAATATGGATTCAATGTTGTTTCACCATTACACTGGTTAGCAATCTGTACTTCATAAGTTGTATATGGCTCTAAAGGAGTTGCACTTCCCAATACATAAGTATTTGCAGGAGCTGCTGGTAAACTTATAGTTGCCCATGTAGTAGTACCTACTTTTCTCCATCTCATTGTATACGTAGAGCTTGCTGCAAGCGGAGCCCATGTAATCAATGCTGTTGTTGGAGTAATGTTACTTACTGTTACATTTGGAGGAGTAGGATCACATCTTGTAGTGAATGTCTTGATTGGTGTTGCTGTTCCAACGATATCTCCACAAATTGCTGCTACCTCTACTTCATAAGTAGTTGCTGGTGTCAATCCGGTGATTACTAACGGAAGGTTACCCAATTGTGCTGAAGCATATACTTGCGTCCAAGCTGTTGTTCCCTGAGCTCTGTATCTCACCACATAGCTCACTCCTGCTCCCGTGATGGTAACAGTAGCTGTTGTATGTGTAGTTGTAAATGTTGGAGCGTTAGGAGTTGCATTACTACAAGGTCTGATTCTTACTCTATAATCTTCCACTTCCCCATCCACTGCATTCTGGCACATTACTGGAGCATTTGTACGTTTTAATACAACTCTCATTGTAGTTGTCAATGGTCCTGTGTAAGAATTTGAAGGAACAGCAAAAGTAGCCGTTACCGGAGTAGTTGTATTGGCTGGAGAAATTAAAATTCTCTCGGCATCTGTAAACTGTCCGTTTCTGTCAAAGTCGATCCATGCTGTTACAGCATCGTTACCTGTGGCACCTGTCCAACCTTTCGCTACAGAGATTTTATTATTCTGAGAATCTACATCTAAAGTTATAAGCGTCTCCGGAGTAGTATAGCTGGTATAATTGGTTTGTACCGAAGTATTATTCATTGGTGGCACTCCAAGGTTCGAAGAGGTAACTGTTACATTCGAAATATGGTCATTTGTACCGGTACCTGTCATTTGACAGTAAGTCAATGGAGGTGTTGTGAATGTTACTGTTGATGAATAAGATCCTGTAGAACCGTTACAAGTTGTAGAAACCTGAACATCATAATTAGTCTGCTCTGTAAGACCAGTAATTCCATAGAAGTTCTGACCAGCAGGAACTGTAGCAGTTTGCCAAACCCCACTTGGAGAAACTCTCCATCTGATATTATAAGTAGCCCCTGCAGTAGCAACCCATGACACTGTTGCAGTAGTTGCCCCAATATTATTTACTGTAATATTTGTTGGAGGAGCTGTTGAACAAGGCTGAGCATCTACAAATTTTACTGCATAATCTTCTACTTCTCCCTGAGTGAATGTTCCACATGGATTAGCATTATCAAAATATCTCATTACTACACGCATACGGGTAGGAAGAGTTCCTGTATACACATTACCACTTGCAACGGTAGGTACTGCAAAAGTAGCTGTTACCGGTGTAGTTGTATTATAGGTTGTATTAAGAATTCTCTCGCTGGTTTCAAATGTTCCGTTTCTGTTAAAGTCTACCCATGCTGAAACTGCATATGAAGAAGGAGAACCCGGCCAGTATTTGTTTACAGAAATTTTATTATTTGCAGAACCTCTTTCAAAGATTACTACTCTTGTAGCATCCGCTGTATAATCTTTGTAATTGTCAGATCCGGAATTACTCATCATAATAGGAGTATTCGTAGGAGTAACAGTTACATTATTAATATATCCGCTTGTTGCAGTATTACTTGTAGGACCTGCTGTACAATAAGTAAGAGCAGGTGTTGTAAAGGTAACGGTTGGTGAGAATGCCCCTGTAGTACCTCCACAAACAGTAGCAACCTGTACATCATATGCAGTCTGCTCCAATAATCCCGTAAGTAATTGGTTACTGATTAATGGTGTATTTACTGCAATCTGTTGCCATGCTCCTGAAGGAGACACTCTGTATCTTACTATATAAGTAGCTCCTGTAGTAGATGTCCAAGTAACATTCGCTGAAGAAGGAGTTACGTTATTAACCATAATATTAGATGGCGGCGCTGTAGAACATCCTGCCAAATCGATCAGTTTCACAGCATAATCTTCAGTTTCACCATAATAGTAAGTTCCACAAGCACTAATAGGGCTGTATTCATTTAATACAACACGCATTTTTGTAGTCAGGTTTCCTGCGTAGGCACCACCGGCAGTAGTTGGTACTGTAAATGTAGCGGTAACCGGAGTTGTTGTATTACTTGGTGAAGTAAGTACTCTTTCAGTTGCTTCAAAAACACCATTACGGTTAAAATCAATCCAAACGCCTGTTAAGAAGCCATATTGATAACCAGGCCACGTTTTTGAAACTGAAACGGTAGCTGTACCTCCTCTTACTAAAGTAACTACTCTTGTAGGATCCGTACTGTAATCTGTATATCCACTCTGACCAGAGTTGCTGTACATAGACGGAGCACCTTGTGCATTAACAGAAACCTGATTGATATATCCGTCAATATAGGTACTTGTAGCACCGGAAGTACAATATGTAAGAGCCGGAGTTGTAAAGTTTACACTGGAAGAGAATGCTCCCTGTGTCCCTCCGCAGACAGTGGCTACCTGAACTTCATACTGAGTCTGCTCAGTTAATCCGGTAATAATCTGGTTTGCGACCATAGGAGTTGTAACATTGATTGTTGTCCAGGCTCCCCCAGAAACAGGTCTGTATCTTACCACATAAGTGGCACCCGAGGAAAGGTACCATCCTACATTAGCAGAAGTTGTTGTCAGGTTTGAAACTGTAATGTTGGTAGGTGGCGCCGTTGAACAAGCAGGAAGCGGGTGGCTTTCCAACTGTATTCTCGGAATATCTGCAAGTCTGTCTTTTGCAGAAGGCGGTGCTGCAGGGTCCGGGTTTGTACTATCTTCATAATAGATTATCCCTCTATTTGCTCCTGCATTATATGATCCCCAGGCCGTACCCGGAGAAGATGCATAATCGGGAGTTTTTTCATTTACGGCAACCACAAGATTGTCTGTTCCATTCCATAAAAATGGTGTAGACAATTGAAGAGTTACCCAGCTTCCGTTCGTTAAGTTAGGTAAAACTCCGTCAAACACCTGAGTCATAGAACTTACCGGAATCCAGTTTGTATTGGATGTAAAGCTAGTCTGGGTTGTGTTTCCCATATATACCACCCAATCCTTATATACAGCCTGAGAGGCTGCAACGGTGGTGGAATAAAACTTTATAGCCGTGATATAGTTCGACGTACCAATGGCAGTCGTAAGTTCCGCAGCCGTATAGATCTGCTGGGAATAACTATACCCATAGTAGGAACGTATGGGGAGATACACAGAGGTACCCGTTCCTGTCCCGATCTGTCCTGCCTGAGCCGAGACTTTGGATACAAAGCCTGTGCAAATCAAACAGAGAAACAGAATTAAAGAGGTAAAGAATTTCTTCATAATGTTTTCATTATAATATTAATCACACAAATCTAATCATTTTTTATTATTAATTTATAAGTACATTTATGTTTTTTTTATAAAAAAATAACAAATTTATTACTTATGCTCTAAATAAAGAAATCCCCGGGACTTCCCGGGGATTTACTAATATTTAAAGGTTATCTTTATTTCTTGATAAATTTAGATTTGAATTGTTCAATTCCTTTATCATCTATTGTAATAATATAACCACCTTTAACTAAAGCTGAAACATTAACCTTTCCATTATTGATATTTCCTCTGTCTACTAATTGTCCAGCTGCACTATAAATCTTATAAGTTGCTTTATCTGAAACTTTAGTAATATTCAGAACATCAGTTGCAGGGTTTGGATAAATCTGAATACCATTATTTTTAACAGTACTTTCAGAAGTAGCAAGGTTACCTGTAATCACTACGTTATAATCCTCAACCTCACCATCGAAAAGTTCATCACAAACATAATCTGAAGGTAATGATAAACCAACGTTACCCCCTCCAGTTCCAGCACCTACATAGAATGCTACAACTCTCATTCTTAATGGCTGTCCTTCTACTGCATTCGCTGGAATTGTAACGTTTCCGCTTACTACAGTTGATGGCTGCGTTAATGTTACAGGATAATTCAATACTCTTTCTGAATCACTGAAAACACCATCTTTGTTAAAGTCTATAAATGCAGCTACCGTATCATAATCAGCACTACCGGAGTTCCCTACGGTAACAGACATAGGGTAAACATTCCCTTTTGTTAAGTTAATTTGAAGTGCTGTATTTGTTGTATAGTTTGTATATGTACTATTTACAGAAGTGTTATTTACATTTGCAAGTGTCACATTGGCAATATACTCATAGTCTGAACTTGTTGAAGCAGCTGCGCAGTAAGCAAGTGCAGGTGTACTGAAGTTTACGGATGCAGAATATGTTCCTACTGTAGTACCACAAACTAAAGCTACCTGAACTTCATACGTTGTACCATCAATTAAGTTACTTAAGTTGATTGAAGGAACTGCTGTATCAGCTTCAGTCCATACAGTTGTACCTACTTTTCTGTAACGTACTTTATAAGTTGCGCCTGTATAAGACATCCAGGATACACTTCCTGAAGACACTGTAATGTTACTTACAACAACGTTGGTTGGAGCAGCACTGCTACAAGCAGATAGAGGTGCAATACTTACAGGTCCTACCGCATAGAAAACATTTCCTATTGAAGAAACTCTTACTTTAATTGTCTGACCGTTCAATGAAGAAGGGAAAGTGAAGTTTTCAGATCCGTCATTAGGTGTTGATGCTGATAATACCGTCCAGGTTGTTCCGTTATCTGTAGTGTAATCAATTTTTACATTAGCAACATTATAAGGAGCTGCATTGGTATTGGCAACAATCCATTGAACTGGAGTTGGAGTATTCACATCAGCATATTGGTTAGCTAATCTGAAAGGACCATTATCTCCTACAACAATAGTCTGAACTTTAAAAGCAGATTGCTGTTGAGCTACATTGGAATTATTATCTCTTACCGTTAATGCAAAATTTGTAGTTCTTGCCGTAGTAGACACTGCCTCCCAAGTATTGTTTGCATTATTTAATACTCCGTTCATTACAGACGTAAATTTCGGGAAATATCTTGTTGGGCTTGCGTTTGGAGCAGCAGATCTGAATGAAGCTCCTGATGTTGTGTTTCCTAAGTTATATTTATCAATAGAAACCAAGGCATCATCTACCTCTTCCCAAGAATAAGTCATTGGGTCATTTTCAGGATCTGTAGCACTACCCGTCAAAGCAAAAGCAGTACCTTTTGGTATAGTATATGTTGGCAGATCAGCAATTACCGGTGGGTTATTGGTAATTGTAGTTTCTACGTCACAAGTTTTTGCAATTAAGTTTGCTTGTACCTGACCGATACTTGCTTTATGGAAATAAGGATCAGAGTTTTGCTGAACATCTGTATCAGGACCGGTAATACCAGCATATCCCATAATAGTAGTTCCAGAACCAGGTTCCATATTTACTCCACTTCCTTCAAGATTATGAGAGAAAGTATGATTAGCTCCTAACTGGTGCCCCATCTCATGGGCTACATAGTCGATATCAAAGCTATCGCCTGATGGAATTCCATTCGCAGGAGAAGTATATCCTGAACCTTTTCCTTTAGGAACTGAAGTTGTAGGATTAATACATACACATCCGATACATCCGGCGTTTCCTCCACCTCCAGATTTACCGAATAAGTGTCCGATATCATAGTTGGTATTTCCAACATTGGCTGTCAAAGCTGATTGTAACTGCGCGTTCCACGCTCCCTGTGCTCCGGTTGCAGCTGCAGAATATGGATCAGTAGCAGGATCAATATAAATTACATTAGGAAAGTTCTGTAAATTCAAATGCAATGCAAAGTCTTTCTCAAAAACTCCATTTACTCTGGTTAGAGTATTATTGATAGCAACAAGTGCAGGAGCTCTTTTCTGATCATCCGTAGCAGTAGCAGGTACACCAGCAAGTCCCATAAAGTATTGTGTATACTCACCTGTAACAGACATTGCCAGTCTCATTGTTCTGTATTTCTTATCAGAACTTTTGTTAAAAGTTGTCGGCTGATTAGTGAACGACTGTCCATTTTTTAATAAAGCATCTATTTCCTTCTTAGCAGCAGGAGATTCTTCTGTAGAACACAAGAAACCGTTCTTTTCCTTTTTTGTTTTAGGATGAACAGCATACACTGTTTTATCTGCGGCTGTAGGGTCTATAAATTCATATTTATCTCCATGGATGATCATTGACTGAAAATCATTAGGAGCGATACTGAATCTTAAGTATTTGGTAGGGTCATCGACACTAGTTCCAACATAAGATCCTAATTCATACTTGTCTGCCAGTTCTTTTACAACTACTGGAAAACTATATACATTAAACCTTTCAATCTTCCCGCTCATTGTAGGAAGAGAAATTACTACAGGAGTGGAATTTGCTCCCATTTCCTGTGCATTCTTCAGCTGAGATCTTAGTAAGTTCAGGTCCAGTTTATAATACCCGTTACTTCTTACATTAGATTGATCTACTCTAAATCCTGTACTTCTTTTGTTATCGTCTCCTTTTTTAAGAGAGGTGGGTGTCCATTGGCCGAACACTGCTCCTCCTATAAAAGTAAACATTAAAGCAGTAAATACTTTTTTCATAAATTAAAACACAATTATAATTTCCGCCAAATATAGCTATTTTATAAATCACACAAATGAAATAACTTAATATTTTTTAATATTATACACCCAACAAACATATTCATTAAAAAAAATACAAATCAAAGAATATGATTAATTTTATATTCTATATATTGTACAATTCAAGGATTATCATTTATAGAAATTATAAGTAACATTCATTAAAAAAAACACAAACTTTAGAACAATCTAAAGTTTGTGTTTTTTATATTTTAAACGCTAAGAGCAGTTATTTCTAGAACTTATAAGCAATATTCCATGCAAATCCCATATTAAACTTTGAGGAACTTTTTCCGAACCCGGGAACTATCATCGGAGAGATGTCATCCTGCTTGGTAGTGTATACCATATATCTTGGCTGAAGATTCACATCTATATAAAAATTAGAGCTGAATAACTGTACTCTACCTCCAATAGTTCCCTCCAGCCAAAAAGAAGACTGCGAGGATGAAGGAAATGCTTCAGAAGAATTACTTCCTCCAAATCCACGAACAGGAATCGCCATATATTCCTGATTATAGAATGATCCTGCCACTTTTCCTCCGGCATAAAATCCGTTGAATTCATTTTCAGCATCTTTTGCCAGCATATAGAACGCACCTAACTTCACGAAAGGTCCGTTTGCCTTACCATCATAGCCATTTTTCTGATATACGTTTTTTTCAAAACCTGCTTCTGCAATAGCATGAACATTTCCTTTGATCTTGGAGGAAATAAATCCCTGATACAGTTTTCTATCTGAAAAAAATCCGGCTCCGGTATTCAATACATCAAGGCCAACCATAAAATTAGGTTCATATTTTTCCTGAACCTTCTTCTCTGCTTCCTTTTTTTTGTCTTGTGCCCAGCTTATTATTCCAAATAAACTAAAAAGAAAGGTAAAGATTAGTCTTGTCTTCATTTTCTATTTGATTTTGTCCGACCTCCACTTTCTGAACTGGATCCGGAGTTACTAATTCTGAAGTTAAATTCTCGTAATACTTTTTGATTCCGCATCCGGGAGATACATAGGTTGACTTCGTTGTATAATTAATTCTTACTTTAGATTCCTTCCCCTTTTTAGTAAGTTTAAAATAAACGTCTGTATAAGGTGAATTGTCTACCCGTAGAGGAATTAACCTTGAATCAGTCTTTACAGCGACTCCGAGATCTATCTTTCCTGCACCATAATCTACTGCAACATAGAGTGAATCCAGAGTAGTCTCTTTTCCACTATCCTTATCTCTGTAGGCCACCTTCATTCTGGGAGTTCCTTCTCCGCTTTCACAAATATCATCGTCACCCCCACAGGAAACAAGCATTCCTAAAAAGCAGATCGCTATAAGAAATTTAAAGTACTTCATATTAAGATTTGAAATTCAAATTTAAATAAATTTATTTTTTAATCAGTAATGCAATGTTCTCAACATGGTGTGTTTGTGGGAACATATCTACTGGTAAGATCTTTACTAAAGTATAATGGTCTTTCATTAAAGCAAGATCTCTTGCCTGTGTAGCAGAGTTACAGCTTACATAAACTACTTTTTCCGGTGAAAGCTTAAGAATCTGCTCTACAACCTTCTGGTGCATCCCGTCTCTTGGCGGATCTGTGATTAATACATCTGCTTTAGGGTGGCTGGCCATGAATTCATCATTGAAAATGTCTTTCATATCTCCACAATAGAATGTTGTATTTGTTAAACCGTTCAATGCTGCATGCTCTATTGCTGCATCTATTGCTTCCTGTACAGATTCTATTCCGATTACCTGTTTTGCATTTCTCGCTACATACTGAGCAATTGTTCCTGTTCCTGTATAAAGGTCATATACTACTTCATCACCTTTCAGGTCTGCAAACTCCAGTGTTTTTCTGTATAATTCTAGCGCTTGTTTGTAATTGGTCTGGAAGAATGATTTCGGTCCAATCTTAAACTTCAGCCCATCCATTTCTTCCATAAGATACCCTTCTCCGAAATGTACGTTGATATTTAAATCATAGATAGAGTCATTCTGTTTAGGATTAATGGCATATACCAATGTTTTAATCTGTGGGAATTTTTCTAATAAGAATTCAAAAAGTTTCTCTCTGTTTTCTTTTTCTTCTCTGTAAAGTTGGAAAAGAATCATCCATTCTCCATGAGAGTTCTGTCTCATCATTAAGGTTCTTAAGAAACCTTCCTGATTTCTCACATCAAAGAAATCCAGGCCAGTATTAACGCCATATTCCTTTACGGCCAGTCTAATAGCATTAGAAGGATCTTCCTGAAGGAAACATTCTTTCAAATCAAGAATTTTGCTCCACATTCCGGGAATATGAAAACCTAAAGCATCTTTGCTCCCGAAATTTTCTTCAGAACTGATTTCGTACTGAGTAAGCCATCTTGCATTGGAGAAGGAAAACTCCATTTTATTTCTATAAAAATATTGTTCTTCAGATCCTAGAATCGGAACCGTTTCAAACTCATCAATTCCTCCGATTCTTTTGATGTTATTATAGACTTCTTCCTGTTTAAAATCAAGCTGTTTTTCATAGCTCATATTCTGCCATTTGCATCCTCCGCAAGTACCAAAATGAATACATTTAGGCTCAACTCTGTACGGTGATTTTTCAAGTACTTCAATGGCTTCGCCTTCATAGTATTTAGACTTTGCTTTTTTCACTCTCACATTCACAATATCACCTGGAATTGCGCCTGTTACCATTACCGTTTTACCTTCCTCTGTTTTTCCTATTGCCACGCCTTTTGCTCCGGCTGTCAACAATTTTATATTTTCAAGAATTAGATCTCTTTTTTTCTTCCTACTCATTCTAAAATTTTCTATTTTCCTAATTGAAACTTTTACGTTCCGGTTTGCAAAAATACAATAAAAAAAACCTTATCCGAAGATAAGGTTTCTATACTGTGTTAAAGTTTATTATTTTGTTGGAGCCGGCTGTGGATTTGCTGGCTGTGGCGCTTGTTGCATTGCAGATGGATCAAGCTGTAATTGTGGCTGCATTTGTGCATTTGAATCTACCTTCGGAGCTGAAAGACCTGTTTGTTTATCCAAAATAGTCACTAGTTCCTGCTCACCAAGGTTTACGAAAGATCTGCTGGCAATTTTACCATCTTTATCAATAATGACAAAGCAAGGTAACTTGAACCCGTATACTCCATATTTCTTAGCGATGTCAGAGTTCAATCCTCCTTCTCCATAAACATTCACTCCCTGAATTCCCTTTAATAAAGAATTGCTTGTCTTAATGAATTGATCTTTTGTATCGTCTACGTTTACAAATACAAAATTCATTTTAGACTTATAAAAGTTTACCACTTCTTTTAATACAGGTACTGTAGCTTCGCTAATGTAAGGATTCCATGAAGCATAGAAGAACAACATATAAGGTTTTCCTTTGTTTTCAGAAAGTTTATATGTTTTTCCGTCTTGTTTTGCTAACGCTGCTTCAGGAGCTTTCTCTCCGATTTTAAGTCCTGTAATAGCTACCTGCATTTTTAAAAGGTCACTTTTAATCGTAGCATCTTTAATATCTGAATCGATGATCTTTTTAATCTTGTCAATGTTGGCAGCTGGAGTTGTTGGATGAATATCAGCCTGAGCCATTACAAATGCAAGAAGATAATCTTTTGCAGTTTGAGATAAATCTTTTTTTGTTTTTAAATACTGGGCGAACATCTCAGAAGTTGTAATCCCTGTTTTTCCTTTGCTGTTTGCTTCAGCATATTTCTGGAAATCAGGAGTCATTTTAACAAGAAGATATTGTCTGTAAAGAGGAATAGTTTTTACCATTCCATCTTTGTCTGTTTCCAGCTGAGTTTCGTAATCTTTGAAGGCCTTAGAAGCTTTGAAAGATGGGTTCCCTGACATTGGACCATGAGACATTTCATAGTTGGCAAGCAAGTTAAGAATGGTTACTTTCACATCGTTTTTCTTCCATTCCAAAAGTCCTTTGCTTGGATTATTTTTCTTGGCAAGGTCATCTACATTTTTATTAATATCTGCTTCAATTTTATGCATACCTTTCAAAAATGCAGCTTCGTCACCACCCATTAATACAGGTAAATTAACTTTACCTCCATAGTCTGCCAAGAACTTCATACTTGCCGTAAGGAAGTCATTATTCTTTTTAGCATCTCCGGTAATCACATATTCATTTGGGAAAGTAGCTCCGTTTCCTGAGATATTTACTTTTTGACCACCTTCAAGATAGATCAGGCTTTGTCTGCCCGCGTAATTGATTACGTACATTCCATCTTTAGGAGCGTCAAAATTCCCTGAAAAGTTTCCGTCTTTATCAAGACCTATATTAATCAAAGGCAGGGTTCCTACTCCTGAAGCTTCTACAAATTCAATTCTTTCTAATGGTGAGCTTCCGGTAATTTTTCCTTTTACTTCTACTTTTTTTGAACAAGACATCACAAAGAATGTGATGATAAACAATAAAAGATATTTTTTCATTTCAATTTTTAATATTACACAAAAATACGCTTTTTAGGGCTTGCTAATTCACACTAATTATTTTTTTTAAAAATTTTATTATTACCATTAAAAAGAGATATTCCAATTATTGGAAATCATCTTTTTGGAGGTAAAAAGTATTTGAAAGTTTTTTCAGAAAACGATTCAATTACCTTCCAAATATATACTTAATAAATAAAGAATAACGAAGATCAGTTAATAAGTTAACAAACTTTAACAGGGTTAACTTTTCCATAAAAAAATCGCCTCCAAAAATGAAGACGATTTTCTATGTATTTGAATCAATTCTATCCTTGATCTACAAGAGCAGCCATGTATTCTCTGTTCATTCTCGCAATGTTTTCAAGAGAAATACCTTTAGGGCATTCTACCTCACATGCTCCGGTATTTGAACAGTTTCCGAATCCTTCTTCGTCCATAGCTTTCACCATGTTCAGAACTCTTCTCTTAGCTTCTACTCTACCTTGTGGAAGTAATGCGTACTGAGAAACTTTTGCTCCAACGAATAACATTGCAGACCCGTTTTTACATGTAGCTACACAAGCTCCACATCCGATACAAGCTGCAGCATCCATTGCTTTATCTGCATCTTCTTTGGGAACAGGGATAGCGTTAGCGTCCAGTGTATTACCGGAAGTGTTCACAGAAATGAATCCTCCTGCTGCCATTACTCTGTCGAATGCGCTTCTGTCTACCATCAAATCTTTGATTACAGGGAAAGCAGCACTTCTCCAAGGTTCAATAACGATCGTCTCACCATCTTTGAACATTCTCATGTGAAGCTGACAAGTTGTAATACCTGTATCAGGTCCGTGAGCTCTACCATTGATGTAAAGAGAACACATACCGCAGATTCCCTCACGACAGTCGTGGTCGAAAGCGATTGGTTCTTTTCCTTCGTTAATTAAATTTTCGTTCAGGATATCTAACATCTCTAAAAATGAAGAGTCTGTAGATACATCTGATATTTTATAGGTCTCAAACTGACCTTTAGTTTTACTATTTTTTTGTCTCCAAATTTTCAGCGTAAGATGTAAGCCTTTTTTTGCACTCATAATGTTATATTTATAGGTTGGAGATTATTTATAACTTCTAGTTTTAACCTCGATGTTCTCGTAGATCAGTTCTTCTTTATGCAACACTTCCGCGTTGATATCGTCTCCCTGATATTCCCAAGCTCCGACGTATTTGTAGTTTACGTCGTCTCTTTCCGCTTCTCCGTCCGGAGTTGAATGGTCTTCACGGAAATGTCCACCACAAGATTCGTTTCTGTGCAGTGCATCGATAGCCATTAATTGTCCAAGCTCAAGGAAGTCTGCTACTCTGAATGCTTTTTCAAGCTCAGTGTTCATTCCTTCTCCTTCTCCCGGAACTTTTACGTTTTTCCAGAAATTGTTTCTTACTTCTTCAATTTCCTTGATCGCTTCTCTTAACCCTTCAGGAGTTCTTCCCATTCCTACTTTATTCCACATAATGTTTCCTAACTGCTTGTGGAAATAGTCAACAGAATGAGTTCCTTTATTGTTTAAGAAGAAATTAATTTTCTCTTTAATTCCTTTTTCAGCCTCATCAAATGGTGCAGAATTGGTAGGAATAGCTCCTGTTCTGATATCTGCAGAAAGGTAATCTGCAATCGTGTAAGGAAGTACAAAATATCCATCAGCAAGACCCTGCATCAATGCAGATGCTCCCAATCTGTTTGCCCCGTGATCTGAGAAGTTAGCCTCACCGATTACGAAACATCCAGGGATTGTAGACTGAAGATTATAATCAACCCAAACACCACCCATTGTATAGTGAACTGCAGGATAGATCTTCATTGGAGTTTTGTAAGGATCATCAGCGGTAATTTTTTCGTACATTACGAATAAGTTACCATATTTTTCCTCAACCCACTTCTTACCAAGATCATAGATCTGCTGATCTGTAGGGTTATGAATATGTTTTTCGATAGCGGCTTCTTTACCTTTTTTCATGATCTCTGTAGAGAAATCAAGGTAAACACCTTCTTTAGTATCATTATTTTCAATTCCGTATCCGGCATCACATCTTTCCTTAGCAGCTCTAGAAGCAACGTCTCTAGGTACAAGGTTACCGAATGCAGGATATCTTCTTTCCAGATAATAATCTCTATCTTCTTCTTTAATATTTTCAGGTCTTAATTTACCTTCTCTGATCGCTACTGAATCTTCAATTTTCTTAGGAACCCAGATTCTTCCTGAGTTTCTTAGTGATTCAGACATCAGAGTCAGTTTAGACTGCTGTGTTCCGTGAACAGGAATACAAGTAGGGTGAATCTGTACGTAGCATGGGTTTGCGAAGTAAGCTCCTTTCTTGTGAATTTTCCATGCTGCAGAAACGTTAGATCCCATTGCATTGGTAGAAAGGAAATATACGTTTCCGTATCCTCCTGAAGCAATTACCACTGCGTGAGCAGAGTGTCTTTCAATTTCTCCTGTTACAAGGTTTCTTGCAATAATTCCTCTTGCTTTTCCGTCAACAATAACAAGATCCAACATCTCATGACGGTTGTACATCTTGATTCTTCCTTTACCGATCTGACGGCTCATTGCAGAATAAGCACCTAATAATAACTGCTGTCCGGTTTGTCCTTTTGCGTAGAAAGTTCTTTTTACCTGAACCCCACCAAATGAACGGTTATCCAACTGACCACCGTAATCTCTTCCGAAAGGAACCCCTTGGGAAACGCACTGGTCAATAATATTTGCAGAAACTTCAGCTAATCTGTAAACGTTAGCTTCTCTTGCTCTATAGTCACCACCTTTGATGGTATCGTAGAATAATCTGTAAGTAGAGTCACCATCTCCCTGGTAATTCTTAGCTGCGTTGATCCCTCCCTGAGCTGCAATCGAGTGAGCTCTTCTTGGAGAATCCTGGTAGCAGAATGCTTTTACGTTGTATCCTTGCTCAGCTAATGTAGCTGCAGCAGAACCTCCTGCCAAACCTGTACCTACAACAATAATATCAATCTTATCTCTGTTGTTTGGTGCAACAAGGTTCATATGGTCTTTATGATTTTTCCACTTGTCTTTAAGAGGACCCGCTGGAATTCTTGAATCTAATTTACTCATATTAGTATATTGATATTATTGAGTTATAAAATGGAAAACTGCTACGATGATGAATCCTGCAGGAATAAGAATTGAATACCATTTCCCGAAAGCTTTGATCACCGGCGTATATTTTGGATGTCTGGCACCGATAGACTGGAATGAAGACTGGAATCCGTGAGCTAAGTGTAATCCTAACAAAACAAAAGAGATTACATATAAAGCTACTCTCCAAAGATCAGCAAACTTTTCATGAAGCTCAGGCCAGAAACGTTCTGCATCAGGAGTCAATCCTTCCACATACTTGTAATTCATTTCGTGTAGCCAGAAATCATATAAGTGAAGCGCCAAGAAAGCTAAAATAACAGCTCCTGAAATAATCATATTTCTGGACATCCATGAAGAATTCACTGATGCGTTGTTTGCTGCATACTTTACCGGACGCGCTTTATTATTCTTGATCTCAAGCACAAATCCCATTACAAAATGGAAAATTACTGCAAAACCAAGAATAGGCTGCATTAAGAACTGCACAAAAGGATTATAGCCCATAAAGTCAGATGCTGTATTGAATGCATCCTTGTTTAGAACTGATAACAAATTGGTTGTCAAATGCAGTATAAGAAAAATCAGCAAAAATAGAGCTGATAATGCCATAGCGTATTTTCTACCTATCGTAGAACTCGTTAAACCTGCCATATAAGTTTAAATTTGAATTTCCACAAAATTAAGAAAGTTTAACAATATCGAAAAGTGAGAAATCTCACAAATAGACAGTTTGTAATCTTTCTAAATAAGATTTTCACCCATTATAAATACAGGAAAATGGCTAAATTCAGAACCATCATTTCAGATCATAAATCTTATTCCTGAAAACTACTTTTTGAATGGAGGGTGACAAGGTTTTTATCTCAAAATGATCTACTCTTCTGGAAGCACAATATGGATTGACTATATACTGTAAAATCTTCGTCTTATTTTTCATATCCGAAATCCAGAAACAGACTCGGTCACCATTTTTCACTGAAAAAATTTTGTTTCTGTTAAAATGATGAACCAATATCTCTTCCTTCCGATTTTCAAAAGCTGTGATTACGTTTCTTATCATGAGAAATAGTATTGCTGCCATCATCAGCCTCATCGTATTTTTCGTATTGAATTTCAGTATCGCAGCTCTTAGTAAATAGACAAACATTGATACGGATATCACTTCTACCCCATTCATTGGAATATTTTCAAAGAACAGCACATCCACTTCAGCAAACCAATGGATCACCTTCAGTAAAACCTGAATAATCTCATCATACAGACCATTTATAAGTTCAAAATCAATCCCAAAAGAAATAAGAACTGTTATTAAAAAAGAGAAAATAATAATTAATTCAGAAAAAGGAACAATAACAAAATTGGCAAGGATTGATATCAATGAAAACTGATGAAAATAATACAACACCAGAGGTAGAGTTACCAACTGTGCGGATAAAGATATTGTAATTGTGTTAAACAAGAGTTTTTTAATATAATTATCCTGTTTTGGGAAGTATTTCAACAAAGGCTGATTCAGCCAATAAATGCCTAAAACAGCCGAAAAGCTAAGCTGAAAACCTACATCAAAAATCTGTTGTGTATCTCCGATTAGAATAAAAAAAGCAGACAGGGCCAGTGAGTGAAGCAAATCCGTCTTTCGCTGAAGCAAAACAAAAATGAAATAAACACTCAGCATAATGCAAGATCGTAATACTGAATTCCCAAATCCAATAAAAGCGGCGAACAACCAGATAAAAATCAAACTAAAAATAGCAGCATATTTTCTGAATTGTAAAGGAGCAAACCGAATCAGAAAAAAATAGAATATCCCAAAAACAACCACAATATGAGTTCCGGAAATAGCAAGAAAATGAACCAGCCCTGATCTATTGAAATCTCTAACAGTACCCGTGTCAATCTCTGTTCGGTCTGCCAGAATAATACCTTTTAGAAATTCTTTAGTTTTCTCAGAAATTTCTGTTTTATCTATTTTGTTAAGAACCTCAAACCTATACTGCCTAAGCTGATCTGCCCACTTTAAATCATTCCGTTCTGCAGATATAATTTCTTTTGAAAGATAAACCTGGTAATCAATATGTTTTCTTTTCAGGTATTGAGCATAATCAAATTGAAAATCATACGATGGAACCTGAGGTTGTGTAATGTAAGCCTCAGCTTTGTAGTAGTGAATAAAATCCAGCTCTTTACTCTCTTTTGGAACATAAAAAATTGAATTGAAACATGCATTATCTGACTGTGCAATGCCTTCATATTTTCTATATTTTTCCGAAGAATTTAATTTCTGAGAGATCTTAAATGAAATCGTTTCATGCTTCTTCACCAAATGCTTACCAACTAGTGAAGAAGTGTTATAGAAATGAAGAACAATTCCTGCTCCGAACAGCAGAAGCATCAGGAAAACTGTTTTGGTTTTATGCAGAAGATAAGAATGAAAGCAGATTAAAATCAACAATATTGAGCAGGTCATTCCAACTCCACCAACAATGGTCTCTGGCAATACCATTTTATCCTGAAAAAGAATTCCAAGAATAAAGCATATTGCCAGAATAAGAAGAGGCTGTTTGTTCAAAATCCATTAATTATCCTTTTAAAATAGGCAATGAATGGGAAATTCATGATCTCTTTAAAAACTAAATAAGCGCTCTGTCATCATTAAAAATGTTAACAGAACGCTTAATTTTTTTTCCTAAAAATTAGGATTAAAAGTATATTATCTCTTTTTCAAAAATTTATCCGTCAAACCCTTCGTTTCTTTGATATAAAATAAAGGATCTTTCCCATAATCTTCATATTTGAAATCACCGGCTTTTTTAGGAACAGCAGGCTCTATTTGTGTTCCTTCATGCCATTCGTTGAATGATGTAATGCCAATGAACTCCGGATTTACTTTAATAGCAGCATCAAACATTTTCTCATAATATTTTCCATTGTCTCTGCTTTTGAAGTTCGCTTCATTCCATGGACGAATTCTTGTATCGGAATAACCAGGACCCACACAAGGAATAAAAATAAGATGGTGATCTTTAGCGAAGTTTGCCATAAAATCCCAATTCGAAGTTGTACTTCCGTATACAAATCCTTTGCTGGCAAAATAGGTATAGAAACCATCGAAGCCTGCCGAATCAAAAAATTCAGCATCATCTTTCTCAACCCAAAGTCCGATATAAAGGGCATCTAAATCTGTATTTCTGACTGTTTTTTCTCCATTTGCGGATAGTATTTTCACCCATTCTTCTTTAGGTATTTTATAGCTATCATAGACATAAAACAGAGGTTTCCCTTCTTTTTTATAGAATGCATGATGATTAGAATACGTTTTTACCAGATAAGAAAGCTGCTCTTTTAATTCTGAAGTGTTTTTATAAAATGGCTCAATGTGAAATGCTATTTTTAAATCATACCGATCTGCAATATCCAGATATTTGATAAGGCTTTTATCCGTAAACGAATCTTTTCCCAGCCAACTTACGACAACCACTCCTGCTCCTGAGTCTTTGATCATTTTCATATGCTGCTCGATGGTTTTCGCATCGTTGGAACTGTAATTGCCAAGAGCCGGATAAAAATTAGCTCCGATATCATCTCCTCCTTTATGATGTCCCAGATTGTTCCACTTCGGATTGCTCCAGTGAGGAAGGATCTCATGATTCCAATGCTGATACTCTCCATCTGTTGCAGGATTGGCGTACCAGCCGTAATAAAATATCTGGACTTTATCTCTTACACTGCTCTGCTGGGCAAAACTGTTTGTGAAAAACAAAGTAAAAGTCAGTAATAACAGAAAACGGTTACAATAATTCATAGTTAAAAAGTAGATTAATAATCAGAAACTCAATACAAACTACACTTTCAATATCACCTCAGCAGCATGATCGCTGGCTCCTTTTCCGCCAAGCTTTTCTCTGAGAAGATGATAGTCATTCAGAACCTGTTCCCTTTTCTCTCCTGACAAAATTTTATTGAGCTCTTCAACCAGATTTTTGGTATTCAGATCATTTTGAATCAATTCTTTCACCACTTCTCTGTCCATAATCAGATTAACCAGAGAAATATAATTGATATTTTTCACCAATCTTTTAGCAATAGCATAGGAAATTTTACTTCCACGATAGCAAACTACTTCAGGTATATTCAACAAAGCGGTTTCCAACGTAGCTGTTCCGGAAGTCACCAAAGCCGCTTTTGAACATCTTAGCAGATCATAGGTTTTATTAGAAACAAAATGAACATTATCATCTACATATTTCTGATAAAATTCTTTTGGAAGACTTGGCGCACCGGCAATCACAAACTGATAGTTTTGGAACTGCGGTCTTACGGAAAGCATTATTTCAAGCATCTTTTCTACTTCCTGTTCTCTGGAACCAGGAAGCAATGCAATGATTTCTTTTTCATTCAAGCCATGCTCCGATTTGAAACGTTCAATACTTATTTCCTCAAGGTCTGAAATAGCATCCAGCAAAGGATGACCTACAAAATGGGAGTGAACTCCATGTTTTCTGTAAAAGTCTTCTTCAAATGGAAGGATGACCATCATTTCATCCACATATTTTCTAATAATCTCTACTCGGCCTTCTTTCCAAGCCCAAAGCTGGGGAGAAATATAATAAACAACTTTGATTCCCAATTCCTTGGCAAATCTGGCAATTCTCAGATTAAATCCAGGATAATCCACCAAGATCAAAACATCAGGCCTGTTCTTCTGAATATCCTCTTTACAGAATTTAATATTATTCAGAATAGTACGGAGATTCATCACCACTTCCAGAAATCCCATAAAAGCAAGATCACGGTAATGCTTCACCAACGTTCCGCCCTGAGCTTTCATCAGGTCGCCACCCCAAAATCTGAATTCCGCTTGGGGATCCTTGTGTTTTAAGGCTTTCATCAGATTGCTTCCATGTAAATCGCCGGAAGCTTCTCCTGCAATAATATAATACTTCATTTCTATAGTAAGGATAGAGAACAAATTAAGACAGATATGATCTTAATTCGTAAATTTGTTCAAAGATAATGATAAAAAATGTCAGAAGAATTTGAAATCCGGAATAAAGTTGCAGAAAGCGGCCTTATCAATTTTGACCTTACCACTTTACTACCAAAAGGGGAAAGAAAAGGCATAGACCTTAAAGATTTCCTTTTTCAGGAATTGATCCTGAAAGAAAAAGATTTCCGCGAAAAGGTAGATGCTATCGATACGGAAAAATATAAAGACACTTACGTATATATTTACAATTCTGTAGACACTATTATTCCTCTATGGGCTTATTTTGTTTTAACAGCAAAAATTACCGATGTAGCAAAAAAAGTAGTTTTTGGAAACCGCGAGGATCTGGAAGTTATTTTAATGCATAATGCTATCCAGATCCATGATTTTGAAGAAATGAGAGGAAAAAGAGTACTGGTGAAAGGATGTTCAGATAAAGAAATTCCTGAAAATGCTTATATCGAATTGGTAGAACAGCTAAAGCCTATTGTAAAATCTCTGATGTTCGGAGAAGCGTGTTCAAACGTTCCTATCATTAAAAACTAAGGTCTTCTGAAACACGCTCAGAAACTTTAACAATAATTATGAAAGGCGGTGATTTTGTGAGGCATATTTTTTGATAACTTTGGTGTACTTAATACTAAATAAACACAAAAAATGAGTTTAATTGACCTACTTACAGGGAACACAGGCAATCAGGTTGCTGAACAGGCTGAAAACAAATTCGGAATCAGTAAAAACCAGGTAATTGCCCTGTTAGCTGTTGCTACCCCTCTTATCATTTCTTATCTTAGAAATAAATCTCAGGATGCTAAAGAAGCAGAAGCTTTAAATAATGCTTTAGATAAAGACCACAACGGAAGTATTTTAAATGATGCTTCACAAATTGAAGCAAGACAGGCTGAAGGAGGATCTATTCTTGATCATATCTTCGGTGGGCAAAAAAGCACCGTTGAAAACCAACTGTCACAGAACACAGGAATTTCAATAGACAAAATTGGTCCTATCCTTGCGATGCTGGCACCAGTAGTAATGGGTTACATCGGACAGCAGAAACAACAGAGCAATGTAGGAGCAGGCGGCCTGGGAGATCTTTTAGGAGGGATCCTTGGTAATGCTTCCAATCAGGCACAAGCTCAGCAGTCTAATCCTTTGAATGACATTCTTGGAAGTGTTTTAGGAGGTGGCGGACAATCACAATCATCAGGAAATCCACTGAACGATATACTGGGAAGTGTATTGGGTGGTGGTGGAAACCAACAACAAGGCGGCGGTTTAGGCAGCATCCTTGGTAATATTTTGGGAGGTAAATAATTAATTTAATTTTCATAAAAAAGACCGGAGATATGATCTTCGGTCTTTTTATTTTTGATTACTTTTTAGATTTTTCTTCAGAAGCTGCAAAAGATTTTGAGGCTTTTTTAGGTCTTCTTTTACCATAACTTCCTGAATTGATTTTCCCTCTTCTAGATTTTTTGTCTCCTTTTCCCATAGTATTATGTATTTGTTGTACCACGAATTTAGAAAATACAATACTAAAATCCAATTAATGAAGCTGTTAAAGTTTTATAAATTAGGGAGGAAAGCTGGAGAATTCCATCACCCACGCTTTCTACACTTTTATTGTCTTCCATTTTCCTTTTTTAAATAAGATAAAGGCAACAATGGTAATCAATGTTTCTGCGGCTGGAATTGATATAAAAACTCCTTTTGGTCCCAAGTCAAGATATTTTGATAAAAAATAGGCCAGCGGAATCTGAAACAGCCAGAAACCAAAAAGATTAACCCAAGTAGGTGTCCATGTATCACCAGCTCCATTAAAGGCATTGATCATCACCATCCCGATTCCATAGAAAATAAATCCTATACTCATAATCTGAAGTGCATTTTTAGCAAAATCTTTAATCGCCATTTCCTGAGTAAAAAAACTAACTAAAAAGTTCCCCATAAAAAGGAAAATTAAACTTACCACCAGCATAAAAATGACATTATATTTCACGGTTTTCATCACCGACTGTTCTGCTCTCAGCATTTCATTTGCTCCCATATTCTGTCCTACCAAAGTGGATGCTGCATTACTCAATCCCCAGGCTGGAAGCATAAAGAACATCATCAGTCTTAAAGCAGTCTGATAACCAGCCGATGCATTCTCTCCTCCTGTAGTTGCTACAAGTTCTGCAAGGAAAATCCAGCTGCATGAGGCAATGACAAACTGAAAAATTCCAGGAGTTGCAATTTTTATAATGGATTTGATTAATGAATAATTCGGCTTAAAATAAGGAAGTTTAATTCTTATCTGAGTATCCGCAACCAAAAGATGATACAGCTGATAAATTACTCCAATACTACGTCCTATTGTTGTTGCCAAAGCAGCTCCCGTTAGTCCCAAAGCAGGAGCAGGCCCAACGCCTTTTATCAGAATCGGACAGAGAATGATATTCGCAATATTCGCGATCCATAAACTTTTCATAGCAATCATAGCATTTCCGGCCCCTCTGAAAATCCCATTAATTAAAAATAAAAGCATAATAATCGTGCTGCTTCCCATCATAATTCTGGTAAAACTCTTTCCATAAGCAGCCGCTTCCGGTTTTGAGCCCATCAGAATCAGAATTTCTTCAGCATAAATTACTCCAAGCAAACTTAAAATAAAAGTAATCGCAAAGGAAACGAGTAATACCTGTGCTGCGCTTCTGGAAGCCTGTTCCGGATTTTTTTCACCAATTCTTCTCGCTACCAAAGCTGTGGCCGCCATACTCATCCCAATAGCAATAGAATACATTATCGAAAGTACAGATTCGGTAAGCCCTACCGTTTGAATCGCAAAACCGCTTTCTTTCAAATGGCCGACAAAATAAAGATCCACAAGAGCAAATACAGATTCCATAGCCATTTCCAGCATCATGGGAATGGCTAAAAGCAGTACAGCACTTCTGATATTCACTTTCGTAAAATCAGTTTCTTCACCACTGAATGCTTTTTTCAAAAATTCAATATATTTTGTCATTTCGCAATTAATATTTTATGTAATCCCAAAAATACAAATCCAATTATTAGAAAAACTTAGCAATTGGTAATAAAATTTAATTTAGATTTGTATATTCTTAAAAATTATCCTTATGAAAAAAATAATCTCTACTACTTTTCTATTTGGAATGTTACTGTCCAGCAGCATGTTCTCTGCCCAGAAGATGAGTCAGGAAAAGATGAAAGCCATTTATTCTGATGATATAGCAACATTTAAAAAACAGTTTGCTCCGGGAGATTACAACAAATGTTTTCTTGTGGGAGATATACTTTATTCACCCCTTGGCTTCAGTGTAATGTCTGACAGAAAGAATATTATCAACTTCCTTTTGGACAATAAGGCAAATGTGAATAAAAAATGTCAGAATAAAACACCTCTTGAAGTAGCTGATGAAACAAAAGGCAGTGAGGATGTAAAGAGAATTCTGATCGCAAAAGGTGGTAACAGAATTTAAAAAAATCCAAAAACAATATATGAAACTTCCGAAAGGAAGTTTTTTTTATTTATAAAACCTGCAAAAATCTTATCTTTGCCAACGAAAAATTCAAGGTTCGGAATTGAACCTTAAACATTGAACTTTAAACAAATAATTATGTTTCGATCACACACCAACGGAGAGCTATCTCTGAAAAATCTGAATGAAGAAGTTACACTATCAGGATGGGTACAGACTATCCGTGATAAAGGATTTATGATTTGGGTAGATCTTCGAGATCGTTACGGAATTACCCAGCTGGTTTTTGACCAGGACCGCTCTTCTGCTCAATTGATGGAGGAAGCTAAAAAACTGGGCCGTGAATTTGTGATTCAGGCTACCGGAAGAGTTATTGAAAGAGTAAGCAAAAACCCTAATATTCCAACCGGGGAAATCGAAATTCTGGTAGAAAAACTGACTATTCTGAACGATTCTCAGCTTCCACCTTTCACCATTGAGGATGAAACGGATGGTGGTGAGGAATTAAGAATGAAATACCGTTATCTGGATATCAGAAGAAATCCGGTAAAAGATAAGCTGATCTTCCGCCACAAAATGGCACAGAAAGTAAGAAATTATTTATCTGAAGAAGGTTTTATTGAAGTGGAAACACCTGTTTTGATCAAGTCTACTCCAGAGGGAGCAAGAGATTTTGTTGTACCAAGCAGAATGAATCCTGGACAGTTTTATGCATTGCCACAGTCTCCACAAACTTTCAAACAGCTTTTGATGGTAGGTGGGATGGATAAATATTTCCAGATTGTAAAATGCTTCCGTGATGAGGATTTAAGAGCAGACAGACAGCCGGAATTCACGCAGATCGACTGTGAAATGGCTTTCGTAGAGCAGGAAGACGTTATGAACGTATTCGAAGGAATGACTAAGACTCTATTAAAAGACATTACAGGTAAGGAATTCGGAGATTTCCCAAGAATGACTTTCGCAGATGCGATGAGAAAATATGGAAATGACAAACCGGATATCCGTTTCGGAATGGAGTTCGTAGAACTGAATGAACTGGTAAAAGGAAAAGACTTTAAGATATTTGATGATGCTGAATTAGTAGTCGGAATCAATGTAGAAGGGTGTGCAGACTATACGAGAAAGCAGATTGATGAACTTGTGGATTGGGTTAAACGTCCTCAGATTGGTGCTTCAGGAATGGTTTGGGCAAAATTCCAGAATGATGGTGTAAAAACCTCATCGGTAAATAAATTCTACAACGAAGAAGATTTAGCAAAGATCATCGAAAAATTCGGAGCAAAAGAAGGTGACTTGATGTTGATTCTTTCTGGAAACGAAAATAAAGTAAGAGCTCAGCTTTCTGCATTAAGAATGGAACTTGGAAACCGTTTGGGATTAAGAAAAGGAAATGAGTTTGCTCCACTTTGGGTAGTAGACTTCCCGCTATTGGAATGGGATGAAGATACCGAAAGATACCATGCAATGCACCACCCGTTCACCTCTCCGAAGCCAGAGGATATCCACTTACTGGAAACTGATCCTGGTAAAGCAAGAGCCAACGCTTATGATATGGTTCTGAACGGAAACGAAATCGGTGGAGGATCTATCAGAATTTTTGACAGAGATCTTCAGTCTAAAATGTTCGATTTATTAGGATTTACCAGAGAAGAAGCAGAAGCTCAGTTCGGATTCCTTATGAATGCCTTCAAATACGGAGCACCACCACACGGAGGTTTAGCATTCGGATTTGACCGTTTGGTAGCGATTCTTGACGGAAACGAAGTAATCAGAGATTATATCGCTTTCCCTAAGAACAATTCAGGACGAGATGTAATGATCGATGCGCCTGCTTCGATTGCTGATGCACAGCTCGACGAATTAGAATTACAATTGAATTTAAAAGCATAAATGTAAAGCGGGGCAAATGCCTCGCTTTTTTTTATATTCTTATACAGGAACCTTAAGTTTATCCTGAACTTCCTGATGCTTTATACTACAATACTATTTTTGAAAAACAAATAGTAATAAAGTAGTATTATTTAGAATCAAAAAACATTACAAATTCCACTGTAATTTATCAATTTACTAACAAAACAAACTTTACACTAGTGAAATATACATTTTTACACACTATGTCAAATATTCGTGAAATAATCTAATTTAAAATTTAATAGTAAAAATTAAATTAAAACAATTACATTAACGAAATAAATACATTTTTCAAATAAAAAAACAACAAAACAATCATTATATTATGTTATATGTAAATATGATTTTTATTAATATATTTACGTTACACAGCTGAATTATAATGAAGACTTAATCAAAACTTAGAAATTGATGTATTTTTATAATCTCATGCGTATGATAATAATATAGCTGTTCATATTTTAAACCTTGATCACCAAACCAATATTAAATAATATGAAAAGCAAACTATTACTATTATCAGGATGCCTTGTTCTGGCACTGAATTCATGTAGGTCAGACATTGAAAATCCTCAAGCTGATTCAATCGATCCTGCAACCACAAAACTCGACAATGCAAAGATTCACAAATTATCTATTGACGGAAAATTCACTTATGTTAATGAAATAAATGGTGAATATTTTTATGCAGAAGATATTACGATCAGCCCCGAACAGTTTAATGTATTACAAAAGCAGGCCAACTCCGGAACATCAACAGCAGAGAAAAGTACCATTGTAAGCTCTTTTATTAAGACATGGCCGAATGCAACCGTCTATTATACATTACCCAGCCAGGGAAGTCTGAGTACCCAGAATTATAATACGTTCCTGACCAATATCAACAAAGCATTTGATATGATTTCTTCACAAACCAGTATGCAGTTTGTTGAACGAACCAACCAAACAGAATATATTACTTTTACCTATACAACATCCAACAGCTCTCCGCTTGGATGGCAGAAAAACAGAGTTAATGGTATTAAAATCTATAATATCACTTATCCGGCAATTATTGCTCACGAAATCATGCATTCGATGGGAATCATGCACGAGCAGTGCCGCCCGGATAGGGATCAGTACATCATTGTAGATGTTAATAAAGCCGTAGAAGGAAGCCGTCATAACTTCAATCTTTACAATGATTACGCAGGACACGGTGCGTTTGATTTCGGTTCAGTTATGATGTATCAGTCTACAGACTTTGCTATAGACTCAAGTCAGCCTGTAATGACTAAGCTGGATGGTTCCACATTCACTAAACAAAGAACAGGATTGTCTGCAGGTGATTATGCTGGTATCAATCATCTGTACGGACCTGTTAATGCTACTTCTGCCATCAACGGAACGTATACAATGAGAACAGCTTTAGCAAGTGATAAAAATGTAGATGTTTCAGGAAGTTCAACTACAGACGGCACCAGCATCATTCTGTATTCTGCTTCTACAGGGAATAACCAGAGATTTACTTTCACCAAATCAGATCATGGTTACTATACCATCAAATCCATATTGGATCCTACCAAGGTGTTAACCGTGAAAAGTAATGGGACAACGAATGGAACAGCTGTTGAATTAAGAACCAATGCCAATACAGATTCTCAAAAATGGTTATTATTCAACTTAGGAAATAATGGATTTGGATTTGCTCCGAAGAATGCACCAGCATTGAGATTAGAGGTAAAAAATGGCACAACAACCAATCTTACCCCTATTGTAATCGGAACAACTGATCAAACGCTTCAGCCTTCTACAAAACAACGCTTCATCCTTACAAAAGTTAACTAAATTTCTTCATACAAAAAGAGGTTAGGAAATAAATTTTCTAACCTCTTTCTATTCTATTACTATTTATTAGAGTAATTTTAACATCTCATTTCTTCCCGGCCCGGTTGAAAGATAAGCCACAGGAATTCCCAATTCTTCTTCCAGGAATGACAGAAACCCGAGGACTTCTTTTGGCAACTCAGAAGGACTTTTCATTGCAGAGAAATCAGCATTCCAGCCATTCATCCATTTCAATGCAGGTTTTCCATTTTCAGGAAGTAAACCTGAAACATCCACTGTTTTTCCATCTTCCAGTTCATAATGGGTACAGACTGCTACAGATTTTAATCCACTCAAAACATCCGCTTTTGTCAGAACCAGCTGAGTAACCCCGTTGATCATTACCGCATATTTTAAAGCAGGTAAATCCAGCCATCCGGTTCTTCTAGGACGTCCTGTATTGGAACCAAATTCATTTCCTTTCATTCTGAGATCATCTCCAAATTCATCTAAAAGTTCCGTTGGAAATATACCATTTCCCACACGAGTACAATACGCTTTTGCTATACCGTAAATCTCACCGATCTTTTTCGGTGACACACCTAAACCGCTACTCGCCCCTGATGCTGTCGTGGAGGAAGACGTTACATACGGATAAGTACCATGATCAATATCCAGCATCGCTGCCTGAGATCCTTCTGCCAATACCTTTTTACCTTCAGATAAAGCTTTGTTGATATAAATTTCAGTCTCTGTACAATTGAATTTTTTAAGAAATTCCACCGCATCAAAAAACTCTTTACTGATTTCTTCCAAAGCAGGCAAAACAAGCATTCCTTCTTCTTCCAGCATTCTGTAATCTCTATCCAAAATGTGCTGTGCCCTGCTTTGAAAATCCGATGAAAATATATCCCCTACTCTCAGATTCTGTCTTAATATTTTGTTTGAATACGCCTGAGCAATCCCATTTTTTGTAGTTCCGATAGTGGTATACTCGGGACTTTCCTCCATAAAAATATCCAGAAGCTTATGCGTTGGCATTACCAGGTGTGCTTTTTGGGAAATAATGATATTGTTTTCTGGCTGAACAGTTTTATCAAATACCTGAAGATTCAGAATTTCTTTTTTAAAACTTACCGGATCAATAACAGTTCCCGTACCGATCACATTCTGTACTCCTTTCATAAAGATTCCCGAAGGAATCATTTTAAGCGTTATTCTGCGTCCGTTTCTTTCAATACTGTGCCCAGCATTAGATCCGCCGTTAAAACGAGCTGTAATGTCGTAATTTTCACTGATCAGATCAATAAACTTTCCCTTTCCTTCATCTCCCCATTGTAGTCCTAATACAATATCCATATTCGTACTTTAAATTTTATGAAGCAAAGCTATGACAGTCAGCATGAAACACCATTGCCATTTGACAAAAAGAGATCTGACCAGAAATGAGAAGCTAAATATTAGAGCCTAGAAGCAATTCACAACACTCCCACTTACATCATTAATCAATTATCATCTATCAGTAATAATCTTAAACTATATTTCTTCTGATCCTGCTAAGTGAAGAAGGTGTCACGCCAAGATAAGAAGCCAGCATAGATTGCGGAACTCTGTTGGCCAGGCCGGGATAATGATTTAAAAAATGAATGTACCGTGATTTTGCATCCTGATTGAGCATGATACTGGCGACCTTCAGTTTATTTTCTACTACAAAGGCATGAATTCTTGCAAATAAAATAGGCCATACCGCAATTTTCTCTTCCAGGATTTTAAAATGCTCACGGTCAATGACCAGCAATACAGCATCGGTAATCGCTTCAATGTCTTCATGCGCTGGCAGCTGATCGGTAAAGCCCTGAAAGTCCCCAATAAATCGTCCTTCATAAATAAAATACCGTGTAAAATCATCACCTTGCTTGTTATAATACAAAGACCGGAAAACACCTTCCTTCACAAAAGCAATTCTCTGACTTACTTTTCCGGCTTCTATGAAAGGATCTCCCTTTTTGACCGTTATTTCCTGAATTCCTTCAGCAATCAACAGCTCGTCCTGAGGATTCAGTGTCCCGAATTTTTTGATATAAGTAAAAAGCTCTTCCATATTTTGATATAACCACGGATTGCGGAAATATAAAGGTATAAAAGTCGCGGATAAAAACAATTGTCATTTGGCAACAAAGTCCATGAAAGGTACCACACGGGCTTCTGTCGGCATATTAATTGCTTGATTTTTAAAAACGTAAGACAATGAAAGCAATTTGGAACGGCGCAATTGGCTTCGGATTAGTCAACATTCCTGTTAAAATTTATTCCGCAACGGAAACCACAAAATTGGATCTCGATATGCTCGACAAATCTGATTTTTCAAACATCCGTTTCAAACGGGTAAACGAAAATACGGGGAAAGAAGTAAAATGGGAAAATATCGTCAAAGGTTATCTCGTGGACGACAAATATATTGTTCTTGACGAAGAAGATTACGAAGCAGCAAGCCCTGAAAAAACAAAAATACTTTCTATTGACCAGTTTGTAAAGGAAGTAGAAGTAGACAGTATGTATTTTGAGACTCCGTATTATCTGGAACCTCAGAAAAATGGTGAAAATGCCTACAGACTTTTATTAAAAGCTCTTGAAAAAACTGCCATGGTAGGTATAGGAACTTTTGTGCTTCGTGACAGTGCAGCCATTGGGATGATTCGTCCTTATAATGACGACATACTTGTTTTGAATCGTTTGAGATTTGATCAGGAAATAAGAGACTATTCAGATTTAAAAATTCCTGCCCAAAAAGCTCCGAAACCTGCAGAGTTGAAGATGGCTGTCAGCCTGATTGAGCAGCTTTCCCAGGAATTTGATCCCGCAATGTATAAAGATACCTATTCTGATGAGCTGATGAAGATCATCAAGCAGAAAGCAAAAGGCAAAAACGTAAAAGCCCAAAAAGCGCAGCCTGCTAAGGAAGGTAAAGTGATTGACCTTATGGCGCAGTTAAAAGCCAGCCTGAATACTTCTAAATCCAAATCTGCATCATAATGGCTCTCAAAGATTATCATAACAAAAGAAAGTTCGATGAAACCAGCGAACCTAAAGGAAAAACAAAGAAAAGCAAAGAAAAGTTGATTTTTGTGATTCAGAGACATGCTGCCTCCAGACTTCATTATGACTTCCGGCTTGAAATGGAAGGTGTACTGAAAAGCTGGGCCGTTCCGAAAGGCCCGTCATTAGACCCAAAAGATAAACGTCTTGCCATGATGGTAGAAGATCACCCTTACGACTATAAAGATTTTGAAGGAAATATTCCGGAAGGAAATTATGGTGCCGGACAAGTGGAAGTATGGGACAGCGGAACCTATGAACCTTTAGAGGAGAATTCAAAACTTTCTGATGAAAAAGAACTTCTGAAGGAACTTCATGCCGGTTCTTTAAAATTTATTTTACACGGTAAAAAGCTGAAAGGTGAATTTGCTCTGGTAAAAATGAAAAATACGGATGACAACTCATGGTTGCTTATCAAACATAAGGATGAATTTGCAGAAAGTCCTTATAATGCCGAAGAAAATACTTCGCCAAAATCACTGGTCACTCAATTTTTAGAGGAAAAAAAAAGCCTAAAAATAAGAGAAAAAAAGAAGTCATAACTTCCGAAAAAACCTTCAGGAATTTCAATTCGTTAACGAATGAAAAAAAGCTTAAGTCTTTCATTAAACCCATGCTGGCTAAACTTTCAGAGGAAGCCTTCAATGATAAAGACTGGATCTTTGAAATAAAATGGGATGGCTACAGAGCTATTGCAGACCTCAGCCATGATGCTCCGCTTTTCTATTCCCGAAATGGAATTTCCTTTTTATCTAAATTTGACAAAATTGCTCAGGACTTCGGCCAACAAAAGCATCGTATGATCCTGGATGGCGAAGTTGTGGTCTATAATGAACAGGGAAAGCCTGACTTTCAGCTTTTACAGCAAATTGGGGATAACCCTGGTGCCGCCCTTGCCTATCAGGTTTTTGATATCTTATGGCTCAATGGACATTCTACAGAAGATCTTCCCTTAATTCAACGAAAAGAACTTTTAAAAGAAGCATTAACTGAAACCGAACGGATCAGATATTGTGATCATATTCCTGAAAAGGGCATTGAATTTTTTGAACAAATGAAGAAAATGCAGCTGGAAGGAATGATTGCAAAACGGGCAGACAGTCTGTATGTTGAAAATCACAGAACCACCGATTGGCTTAAAATCAAGTTTTCCAATACAGAAGAGGTCATTATTTGTGGTTTTACAGAACCCAGAGGATCACGGGAAAGCTTCGGAGCATTGATATTAGGAAAATTTATTGATGGGAAGCTTACTTACTGTGGTCATACAGGAACAGGTTTCAATACGGCTTCTTTGAAAGAAGTATATAAGAGACTTCAGAAAATAATTGTAAAGTCATCTCCATTCGAAACAGCTCCGAAGACCAATATGCCGGTAACGTGGGTAAAACCCGAGCTGGTATGTGAAATCAAATATTCTGAAATTACCAAGGACGGAATCTTCAGACATCCGGTTTTTATCACAATCAGGGATGACAAAAGCCCGGAAGATACTAAAGCTCCATCCTTCACCGAAAAATCTAAAGATATGAATACGAAAGCTTCATCAAAAAAGACAAAGACTTCTGAAAAAGAGAAAGAGATTACCTTAGACAAGCATTCCGTAAAGCTTACCAATCAGGATAAGGTATATTTTCCTGAAGATGGCATTACAAAAGGAGATGTTATTGAATATTATCAGTCTGTAGCACGTTATATTCTCCCTTATTTAAAAAATCGTCCGCTTTCTCTCAACCGCTTTCCCAATGGAATTGAAGAGCAGAGCTTTTATCAGAAAGATGCAGGAGATCATGTTCCTGACTGGATAAAAACCACACAGGTATATTCGGAATCCAATGATAAACATATTGATTATATTTACTGTAATGACAAAGCTACTATGGCTTATCTTAATAATTTAGGCTGCATTGATTTCAATCCATGGAACAGTTCTTTACCAGATCTTGAGCATCCAGATTATCTGGTTTTAGACCTTGACCCTTCTTCAAAAAATACATTTGATGAGGTGATTGAAACAGCACTTCAGGTGAATGAAGTTTTAAAAACTATTAAAATAAAAGGCTATTGTAAAACTTCCGGAAGTACAGGAATTCATATCTATATTCCTATGGGAGCTCATTATGATTTTGACCAGGTAAAAGATTTCGCCCATATTCTCATGAAACAGGTAAACGAAAAACTGCCTAAGATTACCACGTTGGAAAGAAGTCTTCAAAAAAGGGATAACAAAAAAATTTACCTTGATTACCTGCAAAACAGAACGGGGCAGACTCTGGCAAGTGCTTACAGCCTGAGACCTAAACAAGGTGCTTCCGTTTCTATGCCTTTGGATTGGGATGAGTTGAAGCCTGGTGTGAAACCAACAGATTTTACTATTAACAATGCCCTTGACAGAATTAAGGAGAAAGGAGATTTGTTTAAACCGGTTTTGGGTAAGGGAATTGATATGATGAAGGCGTTGGAACTCCTGCAGAATATGGAATAAAATAAAACTCCCACATAGTATAACGCAGGAGTTTCTTAAAAAAATTAAATATAATTATTGATTGTAAATATGCACATCTCTTTGAGGAAAAGGTATTCCGATTCCAGCTTTATCGAGAGCTTCTTTACAACCGATGATTAGTTCTTCATTCATCGTCCAGAAATTTTCAGTGGAAGCACTTACTCTTACAGATACATTGACAGCACTGTCTCCCAATTCAGTAACTACCACTTGTGGAGCAGGTGTTGCAAGAGCATATTGATTATTCTTAATAACATTCATTAAAATATCCTTGGTATGTCTAAGATCTGCATCATAGGCAATTCCGATATCCAGTGATGTTCTTCTTGTACCCAGTTGGGTAAAATTGGTAATACTGTTATTTGAAACCACTCCGTTAGGAATAACGATCAGCTGGTTTTGTGGGGTGATCAGTTTTGTATGAAAAATATCAATAGCATCTACAGTCCCTGAAACCCCTGAATTGGTAGAAATAAAATCACCAATCTTAAAAGGTTTTAATAGTAGAATTAAGATTCCGCCTGCAAAATTTGTTAAGGACCCCTGTAAAGCTAAACCAACCGCTAAACCTGCGGCACCAATCATTGCAACAAATGCAGAGGTTTGTACTCCAAGCTGCGTTACAACTACAATAAACAAAAGAATATTAAGTCCCCAGTTGATAATATTTAAAAGAAAATGCTGCAGTGAAGCTTCCATATTTCTTTTTTTGAAAGCTTTTTCCACCAGTTTCTTAATCATTCTGATCATCCATGATCCGATAAGATAAATTAATAATGCAGAAATGATTGCAGTAAAGATTCTCGGTGCCCATGAAATTGCTGAAGAAATTAAGGTATCCCAGTGTTGTTGAATCTTGTTCAGTTCTAAATCGTCCATTTTATACTATGTGTTTTACTATTTATATCAATGAAGCATTGACATCTTCTGCAGGATCTGGAAAAAAAAAGAAATTCACCTTGCACTGTAGAGTGAAAGTAAATTATATTTTATCCTTAAAAATAGATTGACAGCAGAAAAGAATATTTCTGCTTTACTCAATAATCATTCAGAAATTGAATCTTGCAGGAAGAAATAATTTTTGGATCATAGAATTACAAAAACGATACCGAAGTGTGAGTGTTTTCAAAGAAAATAATATCAAGAAACATTCTCTAAGGTAATTTTGCAGCCAGACTTTCCGGTAAAAGCCTAAGAATATGGTAGATAATTTTCCACTTAAAATTCGGAACAATGGTAAAGGAATTTCCAGCATTGACAATAAATTTCGCCACATAATCCGGCTCCATGATCAGAAATTCATTCAGTTCCAGCCCTTCGTTGATTTTTGTTCTGATATAACCAATAACCAAGGCATTCACAATTATTTTTCGGGAAGCTAGTTCCTGTCTCAATCCCGCAAGAAACTGAGTAAATGCAGCCTTTGTGCTTCCGTAGACAAAATTACTTTTTCTTCCTCTTACTCCTGACAAGGAAGAGAGTCCGATTATTCTTTCCAGGTTGGTATTGCTTTTATCCATTGCAATAATACTCAGGATAGAAACTCCCCCCATATAATTGACTTCCATCATTTGTCTGGCTCCCTTGAAATCAGCCAGCGCCTTTTGATTGTCTACTAAAAAACCTGCGGAATAAACCACAATATGAGGTTGTACAGAAAGACTGGAATAAAACTGATGATGAGAATCAAAATCTGCAGCATCAAAATACAAAACAGAAACTTTGGAGCGGTCCAGATTGTTTGATCCAATAAAATCATTCAAAGAGTTTATATTCCTGGAAGCTGCAATTACGGAAAATCCTTTTTCAACATATTGTATTATACATTGTTTCGCTACATCTGAATTGGCTCCCAGAATAAGAACCGTTTTGTTTGTGTTTTGCTTCATGAAGCAAAGATAATTTTTTATTAAACACTAATTTCACTAATTGCTTTTCACAAATGGACACAATTTTCTCAAACCAGTGTATAAAAAATTGCGGCGGGTGAACAAAGTTCACCCGCCGCAGCTTAATATTTTCAGACTGAATTATTTCTTTTCTTCAGTTGCTGTTTCTTTTTTGTCATCTGCCTTTTCAGCAGTTTTTGCTTTATCTCCAAAACGAGCCTCAGTCATTTCTCTTGAAACTGCTGCTTTTTCGAATTTCAGTTTTCCGGATAATGTTTCGATAACAAAACCGTCATCCTGAACCTGAGCAATTCTTCCGTGAAGGCCCGATGTAAGAACTACTCTTGTTCCCACTTTAAGGTTTTCCTGAAAGTTTTTCTCCTGCTTTTGCTTTTTCATTTGAGGTCTGATCATCAGGAAATAAAATCCTACAAACATTACCCCCATCATGATCAGCATCATAGGTGAAGAACCACCCTGTGCCTGTAAAAATAGTGTCAACATATTTAAAATATTATGGCTGAATGTTCGCCGTGAAAGTTAATCTGATTGGAGCTTTTTCTACATTAGCAAAAACGTCTGCATACTTCTGAACGTTTCCGTCGAAGCTTGAAGAATCGAAGTGTAAAGTAACTTTTCCTTTTTTACCAGGCATGATAGGCTCTTTTGTAAAATCAGGAGCTGTACATCCGCATCCTGGCTTCACTTCAGAAATAATCAATGGGTTTTTACCTGTGTTGGTAATTTCATATACATGCTCTACTTTATCTCCTTTTTTGATTTTTCCAAAATCGAAGCTGTTTTCAGATAAAGCTACAGAAGTAGATGGTTCGTTAGAAACCGGAGCAACTGTTTCACCTGCTACAGGTGCTACTGCAGAATCAGTGGTAACCGGAGCGGCAACAGCTGCAGAATCAGTAGTTGCAGTTTCAGCACTTTGAGTTTCCTTGTTTTCTTTTTTACATGAAACTAACCCAAAGCCTATAATTGACAAGGCGATAATTGATAACGTCTTTTTCATTTTATATTCTATTTTGATCTTTACAATATTTATCTAAAATACCATTGATGAAGATATTGGAACGGTCTGTAGCAAATACTTTTGCAATTTCAATATATTCATTAATGATCACTCTTGAAGGTGTGAAAGCAAAGTTATCAAGCTCTGCAATGGCTGTTGATAAAATTACTTTATCCATTAGAGAAACTCTTTCCAGATCCCAGTTTTCCAGTCTTTCTTCCAGTTTCTTTTCATTGTTTTCCCAGTTGTTCAGGGTATCTCTTAGCAATTTTGAAGCGAATGTTTTATCTTCTTCATCTTTAATCATTTTGATCAAAGTTCTGCTTTCTTCATCTTCTCTCAGGAAACCGATTGTTTTTTGTACCATTGAATTGGCGATATGGATATCATCATACCATGAAAGTTCCTTATCACCTAAATAGTCATGAAAATCTTCATTTTCAGCAATATACCTTAAAAATAATTTACCTATAAATTTCTGATCTTCTTCAAAAGAATATCCTTCTTCTTTCATGAAATCCTGATAACGTTTCCCAGCAGTAATTCTCTGGAAAGTTTTTACCAATAAATCATCATGCATATCCCATTTCAACTGCTTGTGCTGTCCCGTAAAAAATAATCTTTCAGGATTTTCTTCCAGCTTAAGCAATACCTGGTTGTTGATGAATTTTTGGTTAGGATTAATATCAGCATCAGTTTTAAGAAATTTATTCTTACCAATTTCGATCTGATTTTCTGCCAAATCTTTCAAACCCACCAAAAAGTTGAGCTGATAGATGTATAGATAATAGATTTTCTCTATCCCGGCAAACATGTTTTTCTCTAAAACATCAAATTTTACAGGATTTTGGTAGTAAGAATACACGGTCTGTACTACTTTTTCACGGATTTGTCGTCTTCCTAACATTCAAAGAGCTTTTTTATGGCTGCAAAGATACGAAATTTAAAATTGATGAAATTCGTAGTGTGATGACATTTTTGTAATTTTGTGCAACTATATGAAAGCGCTTAAAACCTTAAACCCCTATTTTTGGAAACACAAAATACTATTGTTTTGGGGGGTACTCTTTATCATTGCCAGTAATTTCTTTAATATATATAAGGTTCAGTTTGTAGGAAAATCTGTGGATGAACTTACAAAAAATGGGAATCTTGGCTTTAACAATCAGGTTCTGATTTATGTTGGAATTATTGTAGGATGTTCTCTTTTAACCGGATTCTTTACCTTTATGATGAGACAGACCATCATTGTTGCATCCAGAAGAATAGAATACGAACTTAAAAATAAAATCTACAGACATTATCAGGATCTATCTTTAACGGATTATAAACAAACTACTATCGGAGACTTGATGAACAGATTAAGTGAAGATGTGGTGGCAGTAAGAATGTATCTTGGTCCCGGGGTAATGTATGTAGCCAACCTCATTGTACTGGTAATTATTACAGCTATTTACATGGTAAAAACGGATGCTTCCATGACGATGTGGACTTTACTTCCACTTCCTATTTTATCTTTTGCCATTTATAAGGTAAGTTCTATTATCAATAAAAAATCAAAGATCATGCAGAAAAGCCAGTCTGCGATTTCAACTTTTGTTCAGGACAGTTTTTCCGGAATCCGTGTGGTAAAATTTTTCGCCAGAGAAAAATACATTGAAAAAAACTACGGAATCAAAGTCACCGATTATCAGAATAAAGCTTTAGATCTTGCCAAAACAGAAGCCTATTTCTTCACCATTATTCTTTTTGTCATCGGATTATTAAATGTTGCTATTATCTGGATTGGAGGTACAAAATATATTGCCGGAGAATTAAGCATTGGTAAGATTGCTGATTTCTTTATGTATATCAACACCCTGATTTTCCCTTTTTCCATGGTAGGTTGGGTAACTTCTGTCAACCAGAGAGCTGAAGCATCCATGCAGAGGATCAATGAATTTATGGATAAAAAATCGGAGATTATTAACACTAATTTTGAAAACTATCCAATCAAGGGAGATATAGAATTCAGAAATGTTTCTTACGTATATCCAAATACAGGGATCAAAGCCCTGGACAATCTAAGTTTTAAAGTAAAAGCCGGAGAATCATTAGCTATTATGGGGAAAACCGGTAGTGGAAAATCAACAATTGCCTTGCTATTATGCCGATTAATAGATCCTACAGAAGGGGAAATTTTAATTGATGGTAAAAACCTGAAAGACCATAATCTGGAGAACTACAGAAACTTTATCGGATATATTCCTCAGGAGAGCTACTTATTCTCTGATTCTATTGAAAATAATATTGGTTTTGCCATTGATCATCCTTCTCATGAGAAAGTAGTAGAGTATTCCAATATTGCGGATGTTCACAAAAATATTATAGAGTTTAAAGACCAATATAAAACACTTGTAGGTGAACGCGGAGTCATGCTTTCGGGGGGGCAAAAGCAAAGAATTTGTATCGCAAGAGCCTTAATTAAGGATCCTAATATCATTATTTTTGATGATTCTCTGTCCGCTTTAGACACAGAAACGGAGCAGAATATTCTGGAAAATATTGACAAAAAAATCAGTAACGCAACTTCCATAATTATCACACACAGAGAGTCTAGCGCACAAAAAGCCCATCAGATTATCAACCTAACCGAAATTGCCAATTCTGTAACCGCTTAGCCATTTCATTCTCAATTGTTAAATAAATCATAAAAAAAATTTTGTGATTAAAAGAATTCTTTTATATTTGTTCTTAACAAGATTAAAAAATATCTAACAATGAGTGAATACAAGGAACGCCATGAAAATGAGATTTTCACGAAGGTGTTAAAAGCAGGGAGAAGAACTTATTTCTTTGATGTGCGCGAGACGAAAGCAGGAGATTATTATCTTACAATCACTGAGAGTAAGAAGAATTTCGGAGAGAATGGGGAAGCTACATTCGAGAAGCATAAAATTTACCTTTACAAGGAAGATTTTAAGAGTTTCCAGGAGATGTTTAATGAGTCCACAGATTTCATCATTAATGAAAAGGGTGAGGATGTAATTTCAGAAAAACATGACAAAGACTTCAAAAGCAGATCTTACACAATAGATTCTGACGACGAGGTTTAAAAAAGAATATCTAAAAACACAAGCATCTGAAAAAGATGCTTTTTTTATGCGCTAAGACAGGATTTTTTATAAACACTTTTTATAGTTTGGCAAAGATTTTATTTTTGTTGTAAACCTGTTGAATTATTAGTATTCCGGATAATTTTTGCAGCAGAAAATAAAACAACCCCTCCATCATTTCGCAGGGTAATTAATTCATCATTTTTAAATTGAGAATTAAAATTACCCAAACACATGATATTATCTTTAGTCTGTAATATTGGAAAGCGTTCAGAGCCCAAAGTAGACAACCCATTTTTAGTCAATTTATAAACTAAATATTCTCCATCAGAATTCTTATGGGCAATAACTTCATTAATCCCGTCTCCATTAATATCTCCAACAGCCAATCCTTTCCATTCAACACGAGCGCTCCCTACTGATTGTGCAATTTTTGTTACAATTCCTTTATCATCTATATTATAAACATATATCCCATTGTGCACAGCATCTGGTGAATCTATTGCAAGGACAATCTCATCCTTTAAATCATTATTCAGATTACCCGCGGCCACTGCTGTAATTTTGGAGTTTTTTGGAAGATTGAGAGCATTAGTATAAACAACCTGAACATGCGTTCCATTGAATTTATACACTAATACTTCTTTATTAGCATTTCCTACGACTATACACTCATCTTTACCTCCGCTAATAAAGTTCCCTGCAACTACTCCTACCCAATCCGCTTTAGTACTTAATCCTGTAAATTTTACTTTTTCAATAATATCCTTGTTTTCAACTTTTAAAACATAAAGTCCATTATATTTGGGATCAGCATGATGACTTAATGCTATAATTTCACTTTTATTATCATCAAAAAAATCACCGGCAGCTATCCCTTTCCAATTATATTTTCCATTGTAATATTTATTATTTGCCACTGAACGAAATTCTTTATTATAAGGTTCTCTAACCCCTATCATACCATCAGAATTTCTTACAACAACAAACTCATCTTCGCTATCATCGTCAAAATTACCACTTGCTACTCCCTGCCAATCAGACGTTTTATTCCAACTATGGTCTGTATTTACGGGTACGATAAGATTTTCAAAATTAGCTAAGAGTGCCACTGTTAAAAAAGAACCTTCTACCTCTATTTTCTCATAGTAGTTCTTAGCAGCCAGCAAATCAGCAATTCTTTGATAAAGCCTTTTATCATATTCTGAAAGATAAAGCCACATATAGTTAATATAATTACCATAGGGTGAGTCTCCGATTTTATTATTAGACTTAATATTCCAAGATTCTTTATTGTAATTTACTCCCATATTTACAGATAAAGGAAACTGGTATATATCTTTCATAAACGTATTGATATAGTATTGAATATCTGAAAGTGAGTATATAGGTTTTCCTTTATACAAAATATTATACTTATAGCATTCATAGGGAAAACTTATCGTTAAACCAGCATGGGGAATATCTTCATACAAGTCTGTATTTCCCCAATATTTCCAAATATTAGATTGTAAATTCTTATTGAAAAAAGTATTTGATTTTAAAAAATTTGACAATCCAATCAATTTTGTAAGATATCTATCTTGAGAGGTCGCTCTATACATTTGGACAAACACCCTTCCAATCGAGCTTTGCATATTAAAAGGTAAGATTTTGCCTGCATATTTTATAGGAGGGTTATTATCTCTTTCTCTATAATAACCTATACCACCAGATTCTGTTTGCCACTGATCTTCATGAAAGTCAAGTGTTTCATTAATTTTTTGTATTATATCATCAGCAATACGTTTATATGTTTGTTTACCATAGCGTCCCTGTGGATCTGAAATCAAATTTTGGACATCAGAACCTTTCGCTTTAACTATTGCAACAAACTTAGCCATGGGATACAGTATATTAGCACTATGCACCAAATGGGCATAAGGAGATCCTGAGTCTGCTATTTCATTATAATGATTGGTAGACCAAACAGCACCCGATACTCCCCTATAATCGGAAACTTTTCTCAATCCCTGTAACTGTCCTCTGAGATCGTCTCTTCGGTCAATTACGTTTCCTATACACTTGATTAGTGTTTCTGCATATTTTTTTTCACCCGTCTTTTCGTACATTAATACCAACGCTTCCATTTGAGCGGGCAATCCCCATGAGAACTCAAGTCTGTTTTCATCCGTTGAATACCGTATTGATTTATCATACCCTTTGTCATCAAATAACGTTTGATAATAAGATTGAGGCTTTGATTGAGAATAAGATTTTAATGCAGCTAGTACAATAATTATAGTAAACAGATTCTTCATATTAAGTACTTTTTGATTCAGAATAATTCAAAGATTTTTTTTCATGATTTTAGTAGAAACAAATATAAAGGTTTTCTTTCCCTGTTACTAATTTTATTACCTGATTCACAAGTTGTACAAAAATAATAAGTACACCTTTTCAAGTGTACTTATGTATGATAATAGGAATTTTAGAACCCTAAAACCTTATGTTATTTATTTTTTTAAATTTACCTTACTACCTGCCCATCAAAGGTAACAGGCTTCAGAAAACTAAATAACTTATTCGGAAGCTCATTCTGACAAGGATCATTTGAATGCTTATTGCTATTAGAGCTACCTCTGATAACTTTTGTAGCAGAAAACATTACGATACCTCCATCTTTTCTGAGAGTAACCAGCTCCTCATTTTGTGAACTGGTATCAAAATTACCGAAACACATTATATTATTTTTGGTTTGGAGCACAGGAAATCTTTCAACATCTCCACTAGCCAAAGTATTCCCATTTAATTTATACACTGCATACTCTCCATCAAAATTTCTGTGAGCAATAATTTCATCCGCTCCATTACCATCAAGATTTCCAACAGCTAATCCTCTCCATTCTAAAGCTAAGCCCCCTCCTGTAGATTGGGTTATTTTTGTCATTACACCATTATCGTCCACACTGTAAACATGTATTCCATTATAAGCAGCATCTTCAGCATCCACAAGCAACACAATCTCATCTTTACCAAGACCGTCAAGATTACCTGATGCTACTGCTGTAATTTTAGAATTTACGGGTAGATTCAGAGCATTAGTGTGAACCAATTGAGGAGTAGTTCCGTTAAAATCAAAAACAAGTACTTCTTTATTTAAATTTTTGACAGCAATAAAATCATCTTTCCCACCGGTAATAAAATTTCCAGCAGCAGCTCCTATCCAATCAGATTGCGCATTCCATCCTATAGATTTTGTATGTTCAACAATATTATTATTTTCAATTTTTAAAATATAAACACCATTATTAGCAGGATCAGCATGATTGCTTAATATTATAATTTCACTTTTATTATCACCAAAAAAATCTCCGGCTGCTATACCTTTCCAATCATATTGATTATTATAATATTTGTCGTTTGTAACGGAATGAAATTTTTTCTCAAAAGGTTCCATAGTACCTATCATTCCATCATAATTTCTGATGACAACAAATTCATTAGCATCATCTCCATCAAAATTACCGCTTGCAACTCCTCTCCAGTCTGAACCCTCTCCCCATCCATGTTCCGTATTGACAGGTACAATCAAGTTTTCATAATAAGCTAGATAGGCAACCACTAAAGGGAAATTTTCAGGTTGTAAAGGCATATAATATTTTTCTGCAGTCTGTATTTCAGCAAGTAGCTGATATATTTTTTTATCATATTCAGATAAACCTGCCCACTGGAAACAAGTGTAAGTACTTAGGTCTACACCACTAGGAATTCCATATTTTAAATTCCAGGGTATCAGAGAATAGTTCACTCCATTATTTATATACAAAGGAGCCCTATAAATATCTTTCGTTAAGGTATTAGCATAGGCTTGCATATCTGAATCTGTATAAATAAGTGCTCCCCCGTTAGAAATATTATATTTACGGCACTCATAGGGAAAAGATACAGTTAAACCACCATGAGAAATATCTTCCCGCAAAGTACTTACTTTCCAATATGTCCAGCTATTGGACCCTAGATTAGTATTAAATGAGGTATTTGCTTTTAAAAAATTAGCAATTTGGGTAAGTTTTGTTAGGTAATCCGGGTTATCTGTTGCCCTATACATCTGTACCAATACTCTTCCCATTGCACTTTGCATATTAAAAGGTAAAATTTCACCATCGTTATCTATTGGCGGATTATCATTCCGTTCTTTATAATAACCTATATTACCAGATTGAGTAAACCATTGACCTTCATGATAATGAAGCGTTTCGATTACTTTTTGTATAAGGTCATCAGCAATAGCGATAAAAGTCATATTATTATAACGCCCTACTGATTGATACAGAATGTTTTGAAGTAAGCTATTCTTTTTAATAATAGCTGCAAACTTAGCCATTGGATAAGTTATATTAGCACTATGTACCACATGAGCATAAGTTTTTCCATCACCTGGATTTGTATTATAATGATCAGTTGACCATGCAGCACCAGAAATTCCACGGTAATCGGAAATATTACTTACACCTATATTGGTTGGTAATTGATCTCTAAGATCATCTCTCCTATCAATCACGTTACCCATAGTCCCTATTAAAACATTAGCATATTTTGGATCATGTGTCTTTTCGTACATCAATACCAATGCTTCCATATGAGCAGATACAATCCATGAAAATTCTAATTGGTTTGGACTTGTTGAATTAAGGGGTACTACATCATATTGCTTACTATCAAATAGGTTTTTATAGTAAGATTGAGCATAAGACTGTAGAACAAATAATAACGTGAGAATTGTAAAGAGTTTTTTCATAGTAATAGTTTTGATTTTTGAGATCATCTTAAAGAGAAATATTTCCCTTGAAGCCGGCTAGACAAATATAAAAGTTTCAATCATCAATCCGTGAATTTATTTTAAAGGATCAAAGAATACCATTTTTATGCGTTGGCTCAAGATTATAAACTTAATACGTGAAAAATTTTAGAGAAAAAAGTAAAAAAAGAAACTTTCAACGACTGCTGAAATTAGTACAAAATAAAAAAGTACACTTTCAAAAAGTGTACTTTCTTTGGGTGAATGATGGGTCTCGAACCCACGACCTTCGGAACCACAATCCGACGCTCTAACCAACTGAGCTACAATCACCGTTTTCTGAGTGCAAATATAGGACAATTTCCTCAACTACCAAACAATTCCATCAAAATTTTTCAAAGAAATTAATCTTTCAGACGTAAAGCCCTCAGCATAAGCAACTCCCGATAACCGCCCTAAATCCTGTGCCCGGTAGGTTAAGCTTTCATAAAAGTCTTTTGTGGTAATGGGAGTCTCAGGTTCTTTAGAAGTTGGGTCATAAAACTGAGTTTTGTACGCCATACAAGCTTCCAGTTTTTTAGGCAGGTATTCTGAAATGTCAATAACAAATTCCGGTTTAATATCTTTCCACTGAATATAATGAAAAATATGTTTTGGCCTCCACACTTCCTGAGATTCGCCTTCCAGTACGGTTTCAATTTTTCTCAGTCCGGACAAAAAGCACGCATCCGATACTAATTTCGCTCCTTTTGCGTGATCCGGGTGTCTATCATCAATTGCATTAGCCAAGACGATTTCTGGCCTGTATTTGCGGATCATTTTTACAATCCTCATTTGATATTCTTCGGAATTCAATAAAAACCCATCTTTCATTCCAAGATTCTCTCTTGCGGAAAGCCCAAGGATTTTGGCTGCATCCGCAGCTTCAACTTTTCTCGTTTCATCTGTACCTCTTGTTCCGAGTTCTCCTCTTGTAAGATCTACAACTACACATATTTTCCCTTCAGAAACCATTTTGGCAATAGTTCCTCCACACCCCAATTCTACATCATCAGGATGCGCTCCAAAAGCAAGTATATCAGTTTTCATAAAATCAAAGATAAGTTTAAAATAAAAAATTCCCAAACATTACGAATGGGAAGTTTTAATATCTATAATTTAAATTTTAAATTACTTGTTGATTTCTGCATTTAATTTTACAGCATCCTGATAAGTAGGGTCTAGCTGTAAAGATTTAGCTACATAATCTTTTGCTTTTGCCATATCAGAATCTTTACTCATATATGCTACTGCAAAGTAAGCGTAAGCAAGGGTCTGTTTGTTAGCTTCCTGATCAGCAGGTTTTACTGTGCTGATGAATTTCTCATAAGCCAATTTTGCTGCTTCATTGTTTCCTGCCTGCTGGTAAGAATATCCCTGGCTGTAATAAGCCGGAGCCCAATCAGGAAGAAGTGCTGACATTTTTTGCCATGTAAGAATTGCTCCATTCCAGTTTTTAACATCCTGATAAGCTGTTGCTAACTTAAATAATGAATCAGAATCCTGGCTGTTGGCAGCAACTTTCTGTTTCAATGCTTCAATTTCAGGATTAGTAGGTCCTTTGTCAGCTTCTGCCTGAGAAGCTCCACCACCACCTGCGATGTTTGCTAATTCAAGATCCCACTTCATTGTTTCATCCTTAGCAGCTTTTGCAATACCTACTTTTTGCTGAGCTTCAGCCATTAAAGCAGATTTTTTAGCAGCATCTTTTTCATCTTTTGCTAAACCAGCAGCAATAAGTCCCTGTAAGCCTTGGTCTGCAGGCAATACTCTTGTTTTCTCTGCCTGAGAAACGAAAGTATCCATATTTTGCTTGGCGTCTGCATAATTTCTATCTGCATATGCATTATAAGCTCTCAATTTGAATTTGATAGGATCATCAATTTTATCAAAAATCTTATCTAATACCATTTTAGAGTTTGCATAATCTTCGTTTGTAAAGTATAGTTTTGCAATTTCTAATTGAGTATACGGATCTTCATCAGCATATTTGGTATAGTTAATAAGATCTTGTGTAGCTTTTGCATTCTGTTGGTATCTGATATCGTAACCAGCCAATGCTTTGTATGCAGGGGCATAAGTAGGATCTACAGCAATTGCTTTATCAACGCTTTCTTTAGCTTTTTGCCATACCTGTGCTGCCATCCATAAAGTAGCCATTCTCGTGTAAACGGAAGCTTTATTTTTAGCTACAGGTAACGCCTTGTCGTAAGCTGACATTGCTTCTCCTGGAGATCTTTTCAATCTGTAAGCGTCTCCTAATGTATAATAATAATGTGCAGGAACTCCTTTTTTCTCAGCTTTCTCGATAGCTTTAGTCAAAAACTGAATAGCAAGATCAGGTGAACTGTTTTTCTCGAATAGAGTTAAAGCTTCTGCTGCTCTGAAAAGAACTTCAGCATCTTTTTCTCTTGAATCAGTAACTACTTTCTGAATTTCAGCAATGGCATTTTTATCACCTTTACCCAATTTAACAGCAGCTAAACCAATTTTGTTCAGATAGCTTTTACCATCAGCCGCTAAGCCTTTATTGAAATTTTCAGTTGCTTTAGCGTAATCTGGCTCTCCTTGTCTTAAGAAAGTATTTCCTAAATAGAAGTAGTTATCAGCTGTGGGCTCTTTAGCGATCATTTCAGTGAAGTTTGTTTTTGCCTGCGCAAATTTATCACTGTCTATACTGTTGATACCATCCTGCAATGTCTGTGCAGAGGCAAAACCGGTAAAAAATACCACGGCTGCTCCAAAAGCAATCTTCTTTACATTCATATTCATTATATCTTTCATTTTATATTTTCAAATAATTGAGTTTTATTCTACACAATTTTCAGACCAAATCAAAATTTTTAATGAGGATAAATTGTGAATTTAATATTTTTTAACGCATCTGCACTTCTCTCTTATAAATATTATAAGGTTGCAACCCTTCTTTCTGTACAATTTTTTGACCTAAATGGGTACATGAAAATCTTATAAATCCATTGGCAATATTAAAATTACCCTCGTTAATCAGGAAATAAAGCACTCTTGTAAACGGATATTTCATTGTACGAAGTCCTTCAAAATCCGCATTGTATAATTTTCCTTTCTCAACCACAGGAAGAATCTTCACCATCTCTCTCAATTTTTCAGACGTTTTATCATAAGGACGGCTAAAAGTATTCAATCCAATAACGCCTATTTTATCGGGATATTTTCCTAACTCCTCTATAATCTTCTGATTTCCCGGAATAATGGAAAATTTCATGTCTTTTGGCTGTTTTTTTAATTTCTCAGCAACAAAATTCAGGTTACTGGAGTTCGTTCCATCAAAAATAAATTCCTTTTTATCAGACATCAACCCGCTATTGATTTCTTCTATTGAAATACTTTCTTTCGGAGAATCTTTAGGAACAACAAAAACTACTGCATCTGCAGCAAATTTAGCAGGAAGAAACTTTAAATCTGTTCTTTCCTCATATGTTTTTATTTCTTCAGGATTAAGATTTCTGGACATTACTACCACTTTAGCACTTCCTTTCAAAAGATCAAGAAGTCCTAAATCTTCTTTCTTGGTTTCTACTTTGATGTGTGTCTCAGGATAGTTGATCATATAGCCGTCAGCTAATGCTTCTGTAACGCTTTGAAAAGATTCGTCAGTAAAAATTGTAAGATCACCTTTGTGATAAGAAGGAGTGTTTTTCTCCTTTTTGCAGCTTGCAAGCATCATAGTCAATACAAAAATTACTGCAAGCTTGAAACTATTCTTCATTTCTCGATTTTTTAATTCTTGAGATCGCCCTGTAAATTCTAAAAATACCATAAATAATAAGCACCACTCCCAATGCATAAGCAACAGCTGGCTCTAAAATAGTAAAGAAGAATTTGTAGACAATCACTACAATTCCTAAAACGATATAAAACAATCCCGTAACCAGGGATAACCAATTGAACATCATGTAACAAAAATACCAAAAAAAATAAAAAGAGAAGCATAAGCCTCTCTTTTTATTTATATTTTGAATAAATAAGTCTTATTCAAAGTTCATAGTAAATGGTACGCTATAGTAAGATCTAACGCTCTCCCCGTTTCTTTTCGCAGGAGTCCATTTTTTAAGTTTCTTAACTACACGCATCGCTTCACTGTTGAAGTCGCCGTTTGGAGATTTCTCTTCAATCGTTACATTCGAAACAGTACCGTCTTTTTCTACAACGAACTTAAGCTTCGCTTTAAGTGTTCCTTCACCTCCTTCCATCAAAGAAGTATCAAAGTTATCACCCAGGAACTTTCTCAATGCTCCCATACCTCCAGGATATTCTGCAGACTGGTCAACATCTTTATAGATCTCGTTAGGGTTGTTCGCTTTCACTTCTACTGTACTAGCTTTAGTACCTGTAGATGGTGGCGGCGGTGGTGGTGTATAAGCCGGAGCTTTTACCCCCTCCTGATTCTGTAAACCAGTTGTAGTTTCCAACTGCTTAGAAATCGGTGGTGGTGGAGTTTCAATTTTCGGAGCTTTTACAGGCTCAGGAACTACGTTCTGAATTACCTCAATTTTCTCCTCTTCTTTTGGAGGTGGTGGTGGTGGAGGTGGTTCTTCTTCTTTAGGCTGCTCGATAATCGGATCTTCTTCGATAATATCTACAAGATCTGCCTTCACTTCCTGCTTAGGCGGAGCTGTAAGATTTTTAATCGTAAGATAGATGAACGGAGACAAAGCTGCCAAAAGGAATAATGCTGTTCCGATAATAAAAGACTTTGTTAAAAGTCTCGGATACTGATGTCTAAGATCATAGGCACCATATTCCTTGTTTCTATTTTCAAATACGATCTCGTCTAAAGTAAGATTCTGACCGTATACATTTTCATCTGCCATAGATTAGATATAACAATTTTATGGTTAAATTACTTTGTAGCAGCAGCCGGTGCAGCAGCACCTCCTACTTTTTTCTCATAAATAGCTTTCTCCCAAGGTTTGATATCAGTAACCCCGTACTGCTCACTTTTGGTAATTGCCATTTCATCAAGAATATCAACAAAGTTCTTATATACAGCATCGTCAGTTGGCTTAATGATCACGGTAAATTTCGTTTGATCTGCAGCTCTAGATTTTGCCTGCTGAATTACTTTTCTAATTCCTTCTCTGTCAAGAGTAGTTTCCATAAGAGTTTGGTCATTCAAGGATGTAGCATCCTGCTGGTGCCAGAAAACTCTATTATTTTTTCCTAATAAGATAGAAATTGAGTTAGAAAGTTTAATTTCTGTTGGAGGTGGTTTTTTTGTTTCATCTTTCGGTTTAGCCGGAAGACCCAAATCCATAACGTTCGGTTTACTGAACGTAGTTGTGAACATAAAGAAGGTAATCAATAGAAAACCCAAGTCCACCATCGGAGTCATATCGACTCTGGTGTTTTGCTTCTTGGAACGGACCTTGCCGCCCTTGCCGCCTTTTTCTTGTACTTGTACTTCTGCCATTTCTATCGATATTATTCGTTAGGTTTACCTTCTTGTGATGTAATCAACCAAAATTTAAGAAAATCAATATCTCTTAAACCCTCAAATAGACTTTTAACTTTAGGATATTCTGTTGTAACGTCACCTTTAATCGCCAACTTGTAGTCAGGGTTAACGCTCAAACTTTCTTTTACCCAATCAATTAATTGCTTATTTGTACTGTCCATAGGAATACCTGTAGGACTCTTATAATTTTTCTGCTCATCTGCAGGCAGATCCAAATACCCTTTAAGTTGGTTCATTGGAACTCCAATTGCCTGAATTTTCTGGAAAGCAGCTTTTTGGTTGTTGTCAAAAGTAATCCCATACTTTTGTCCCATTTTATCCAAAAGAGCAAGTCTTTCTGATGCATTTTCTACTGGCTGGAAATAGAATTTTCCGTCCGGAGTAGCGTTGATAGTCATTAAACTAGCATCAGGAAGCAATTTTTCCGAAATTGAAGATGGCGGTTTGATCTGCTCCACGTCAGGTTTTTTAAACTGAGTGGTCAAGATAAAGAACGTAAGAAGTAGGAACGCAACGTCACACATTGCGGTCATGTCCGTTACTACTCCATGTCTTTTAGGTTTGACTCTCGCCATTATTATAAAATATTTTTAATTAAACTTCTTTTAATTGCTAATGCAAATATCTTGCTAATTCTTAGTTGAATTCAGCGAAAGACTGTTGGATACTCATAGAGATCTCGTCGATCTTGTAAGTTAATCCATCAATTTTAGATGTAAAGAAGTTATAAAGGATAATAGCGATTGCTGAAGTACCAATACCTAATGCCGTGTTAATCAAGGCTTCAGAGATACCTGTAGATAGAGCAGCAGCATCTGGAGTACCACCTCCTGAACCTAATGCAAAGAACGCTTTGATCATCCCGATTACTGTTCCAAGTAGTGCGATTAGGGTTGCAACTGTACCTAGAGTAGAAAGGATCATCATGTTTTTCTCAAGCATTGGCATCTCAAGAGTAGTAGCTTCTTCGATAGCTTTGTTAAGTGCTACCATTTTCTGCTCTTTATTTAATGTAGTATCGTGAGAAAGTGCTTTATAAGTAGTAAGACCTTCTTTTACTACGTTACCAACAGAACCTTGTTGTCTGTCACACTCTTCGATAGCTTCGTCGATTTTGTTTTGGTTTAGTAAGCTTCTTACCTGTACAACAAAGTTGTCTAAGTTTCCTTTTCCAGCTGCTTTACCAAGAACGAAATATCTTTCAAAAGAGAAAACGATTACAGTAATCATGAAAGTAATCAAGATTGGTACGATAACCCCTCCTTTGTAGATAATACCTAAAAACGATTCTGGGTGAATGTCTTTTCCTTCAACACTTGAAAAAGCTACAGAACCACTTCCTAGTTTTTCTGCATCCTTAAAGTTTCCTGGGCTACCAAGAACGAATAAATAAATACATACTCCTATAGCAAATAGAATAGGAATAATAACAGCTGGATTTAAACCTCCTGCCTTTCTAGCAACTACTTGCTCATCATTTTTTGAAACATTCATTTCCATATTTAACTAAATTATATTGTTTTAAAATTTTACAGGGTGTAAATTAAAGGCAAAATTAATTAAAATGCAAGAGTCTTAATTAAACATTTTGCTTTTTTTTGATAAAGAAATTTTAATACGATTTCGAAATAATAATTATTTTAAATTATTTTATTTATTTTTTCCAAATTTAACATTTGAATTAAAAAATCATAAAAATAAGACACCCATTTTTTTTAATTTCCCAATGTTAATTTTTTTTTAAATTACGATATTCACAATACGGTGAGGGACTACAATGATTTTTTTAGGGGTTTTACCCTCCAAAATCTGTTGCATTTTCTCGTTAGAAATCACCAAATCTTCTACTTCCTTGGCAGATAATTGAGCGGAAAGTGAAATTTTGAACTTCATTTTACCATTTACGCTTACCGGATACTCAATTTCGTCTTCAACCAGATAATCCTCATTCAATGCCGGGAATCTTTCAAATTCTATCGATGTACCGTGTCCTAATAAACTCCACAATTCTTCACAGATGTGAGGAGCATACGGAGAAATGATAACGGCAAGCGGTTCTAAAATATTGCGCTTGTTGCATTTTATTTTCTGAAGCTCGTTTACAGCAATCATAAAGGATGATACTGAAGTATTGAAAGAGAAGTTTTCAATATCGTATACTACCTTCTTTATTAAGGTATGTAAAACTTTGTATTCCGCTTTTGTAGGTTCTTCGTCTGAAACTTCAAATACGTCTCCGTTGAAATACAGGTTCCAGAATTTTTTAAGGAAACCATATACTCCGCTTAATCCTTGAGTATTCCAAGGCTTGGATTGTTCTAACGGTCCTAAGAACATTTCATATAATCTTAATCCGTCTGCTCCGTACTCTTCACAGATATCGTCAGGATTGACTACGTTATATTTTGACTTGGACATTTTTTCTACTTCACGGTCTGTGATGTATTTTCCGTCTTCCAGAATAAATTCTGCATCTGCATAATCCGGTCTCCATGCTTTGAAGGCTTCTGTATCCAATTCGTCAGAAGTTCCTTTTAATAAGGATACGTCTACGTGAATCTGCTGAGTCTGGTAATCTTTAGCTAAATTTTTAGACACATATTGATTTGTGCCGTCAATTCTGTATACAAATGCACTCATTCCTAAGATCATCCCCTGATTGATCAGTTTCTGGAATGGTTCATCATGGCTGATATATCCTCTGTCTTTTAAGAACATGTTCCAGAAACGGGAATACAATAAGTGACCGGTTGCATGTTCGCTTCCTCCTATATATAGGTCTACCTGTCCCCAATAATCTGCTAACTCTTTTTTAACAAAAGTTTCTTCATCATTCGGATCCATGTATCTAAGGAAATACCACGAGCTTCCTGCCCAACCTGGCATTGTAGATAATTCTAACGGGAAAATAGTTTTGTCATCAATAAGATCTGTAGCTACTACTTTCTGGTTAGCTTCATCCCATGCAAATTCTTTTGCATTTCCCAATGGTGGATCTCCATCTTCTGTAGGTAAGTATTTTTCAACTTCAGGAAGTTCCAAAGGTAAAGCGGAAGTTGGCAACGTGTAAGGCATTCCATCCTTATAATATATAGGAACTGGTTCTCCCCAATAACGCTGTCTTGAGAAAATAGCATCACGCTGTCTGTAGTTTGTTGTTCCATGACCGATTCCTTTCGTTTCGATCTCGGAAATCATTTTTGCTTTCGCTTCATTATAATGTAATCCGTCTAAGAAATCAGAGTTTACACAAACGGAATCTTTGGAATCAAAGGATTTTTCCTGAACATCTTCTTCCGTTTCTACCACTTTCTTGATTTCAAGATTAAATTTCTTGGCAAATCTGTGGTCACGTTCATCGTGTGCCGGAACTGCCATCACAGCTCCTGTTCCATATCCCATCAACACATAGTCGGAAATATAGATCGGCATTTTTTCATTGCTGAAAGGATTGATTGCATAACTTCCTGTGAAAGCTCCGCTCACGTTTTTCACGTCAGACATTCTGTCTCTCTCCGTTTTCTTGGATGTTTCCTCAATATAAGTATCTACTTCTACTTTTTGAGCATCTGTAGTAATGGTTTCCACTAAAGGATTTTCCGGAGCCAGTACCATAAAGGTTGCTCCAAAGATAGTGTCAGGCCTTGTTGTAAATACTTCAACAGTTTCGTCATGTCCTTCTACTTTGAACTGAACTTGTGCTCCCTGAGATTTCCCAATCCAGTATTCCTGGGAATCTTTCAACGGCTGCGGCCAGTCTAAGGTATTTAATCCCTGTAATAATCTTTCAGAATATGCGGAAATTCTCATACTCCACTGCATCATTTTCTTCTGGAAAACCGGGAATCCTCCTCTTTCGGATTTTCCATCCTTTACTTCATCGTTGGCCAATACAGTTCCTAATGCAGGGCACCAGTTTACAGTGGTTTCTGCTCTGTAAGCAAGACGGTAGTTTAAAAGGATGTTTTCTTTATCAATTTCAGAAGCATTCTTCCATTCTTCTGCAGTGAAATTTAATTCGTCGTTCTGATTGGCATTTAATCCTTCTGTTCCTTTTTCTTCAAAATGATGAATTAAAGAATCAATAGCCTCCGCCTTATCTGTATTTTTATTATACCAGGAATGATACAACTGGATAAAAATCCATTGTGTCCATTTATAATAAGAAGCATCTGAAGTTCTTACTTCTCTGCTCCAGTCGAATGAGAAACCGATTTTTCTCAGCTGCTCTTCATATCTGTTGATATTTTGTTCTGTAGTAATAGCCGGATGCTGTCCTGTCTGAATAGCATATTGTTCAGCAGGAAGTCCAAAGCTGTCATATCCTACCGGGTGGAGTACATTAAACCCCTGATGTCTTTTGTATCTCGCATAGATATCCGATGCAATATATCCCAGCGGGTGACCTACGTGAAGTCCTGCTCCTGATGGGTACGGAAACATATCGAGTACATAAAACTTAGGTTTGTCTGTGTTATTAGAGGTTTTATAGGTTTGATTTTCCTCCCAGTATTTCTGCCACTTTTTTTCTATCTGCTGATGATCGTAAAACACTTGATATATATGTTATATGTTAGACTGATTATTTTTCTTTTTGTCAAGATTCACAAAATTAATGATTTTAAAGTAAATAGAAATTGAAATTATGATGAATTACAAATTCTACCTCAACAAAAAAATCCCATCCGGAGATGAGATCTGTTTTATATCCTGAAGTATATACTATTATTGAGTAACTCTCTTGAAGGTATATGTTCTTGTCTGGAATATAGTAGGATCCTGAGTCTCCTCTCTTACCGCAAGATTGAGCGTTGTTGCATCCAAAGTAATCACCTTTGCATTCTGCGGCTCTACGATTCCCTGAATTTTCATCTGAACGTCTTTCCCTTCCTTATTATAAGTATAATTGAATTTTATATCTGAAAGAATAGCACACTGACCAGGGGTAGCAGTATCTCCCCAGTTCGTTTTCCCTCCCTTAGAATCAACGCTGAACCACCATCTTGTCTTTTTCTGACAGTCTGTATAAGTAATCGTGTTAGAAACCGGGTCTTCACCAACTTCTACAGTGGTAACTACTTCTTTTAACGGTTGCCATGTCCCAACAAGAGGAGCTTCCAGAACAGTATCATTGTCACTACTACAGCCTGTAGCTGCAGCAAACAAAGATAAACCTGCAAATAGTAATGCTAATTTCTTCATAGATCAATTTTTTCAAGCGCTAAAATTATAATTTTTTTGATTTATATTACTATTTTTTATGAAAAATTATTTCATCGACGATTATTTATATATATTTAAAAATAGGGACACCTGATTTTCCCTTTATTTAACAAATAGTGAATACATGAGCATCGTTCATTCTATTAAAAAAGTTATTTTTGCAGGAAACAAAATACAAATGCAGGATATTACGAGAAACAATTTTGATTTTATACGTGTTCTCCTTGCCTTTATTGTCTTTTTGGGACATCTTGGCACACTCAGCGCTTCTCCTGACCTCAGGATTTTTGAGCATAGCCCTATAGAAATTGCTGTTTTCGGCTTTTTTGCGGTGAGCGGATTTCTTATTGCAAGGAGCTATGAAAGGTCTTCAAGCCTGAAAAGCTATTTAAAAAAGAGAATCAGAAGAATTGTTCCCGCCTACTTATTGGTTATTTTTTTATGCGCAATTTTATTAAGCCTGGTAAGTACCTATTCCTTCACTGAATATTTCAGCAATACACAAGTTTATAAATACCTATTTTGGAATTCATTATTTTTAAATTTTAAGGCACCCTGGCTTCCCGGAGTTTTTGGGAATCAAGCAGTGAATGGAGCCCTATGGACACTGAAAATAGAAATGTGCTACTATTTTGCGGTTCCTCTGTTGTTTTTGCTTTTCGGGAAAAACAATAAATACAGAAATGTAAGTTTGGTTATTCTATACTTCTTATCACTTATTTATCTAAATTATTTTGAATCTTTAAATAAAATTTCCCTTGCCAAACAGCTTCCAGGAACATTATCCTATTTTATCCCTGGAATGTTGATTTACTTTAATTTCGATAAATTTATCCAGCATAAAAATATCATTTTCATTATTGCATTCGTTACTGTGTGGATTGACTTATTTTTAAAAGTTCAGCTTTTTTCTCCAATGATGATCGGAGTTATCGTAATGTATGTTGCCTATTCATTCAAATTCTTAAATAATTTTGGAAAATATGGTGATTTCACCTATGGAATCTACATTTTCCACTTCCCTATTATCAGGACTTTCCAGACTTTAGGATTGTTTGAAGATTACAATCCATTTGTAATGGCTTTGGTATGTATGTTGGTGGTAATTGCAGTAGGTATAAGCTCCTGGCATCTTTATGAAAAAAGATTTTTATAATTTAGCAGTTTAAAAAACATAAATGAAAGATCTTGTCTCCATCATTACTCCCTGTTATAATTCTGCAGAATTTATCGAGGAAACCATACAGTCTGTTCTTAACCAAACCTATGAAAATTGGGAGTGGCTCATTACTGACGACCTTTCCAAAGATAATACCGTTGAGATCATCCGAAAATATAATGATCCCAGAATAAAACTGCAGGTACTGGAGAAAAACGGAGGCGCAGGAAATGCAAGAAACAACAGCCTGGAAAGAGCACAGGGAAGATATATTGCCTTTCTGGATTCCGATGATTACTGGTATCCCGAATATCTGGAAATGATGACGGATTATATGCAGGAGCACAAAGCAGAACTTGTTTATTGTAATTATTCAAGATGCGATGAACAGCTTCAGCCTATACTTAAAGATTTCTTGGCGGATAAAGTGGTTACATTCTCCAATCTGCTGAAAACATGTCGTCTGGCACCGGTTTCTACAATGTATGACACTCAAAGAGTCGGCAAGTTTTTATTCCCTGTAAAAAGTAAACGCGAAGATCATGTGATGTGGCTGAATCTTTTAAAAGTAATTCCGGAAGGAATTCCTGTAAAAAAGACACTGGCCAAATACAGGATGCGTGAAAACAGCGTTTCAAGAAATAAAAAAAACATCATTAAAGATCAATATCTTGTTTATAAAGATTTCATGGGATTCTCCACAGTAAAATCGTTGTATTATACGGCTAACTGGGCATTAAACGGATTTCTGAAATATTCGAAAATTTTCAATTAATGGAGTATTCAAAAGAGTTCAAAGCCGCTCTGAGTGCTTTTTCCGGAACGGAGAAGGACAAACTTATTTTCAGACTCCTGAGAAAGGATAAATTATTATCTAAAAAACTCTACTTCGAACTGATTGATCCGGAAACCACGGATGATAAAAGAAACGCGATGGAAGAACATGTGAAGGAACAGATGCTCTTGGCCTCAAAGTATGTGGGAAATGCTAAATATTTCCTGTCTACTGTTCGAAAAATAAGTGCTGAAATCACGGAACATGTAAAAATAACGACCGATAAATTCGGAGAGGTTTCCCTGAATCTTCTTCTCGTGAATAAGGTATTGGAAAATAATGGTGATCTCAGCAGACAAAGGTTTGATAATGTTTACAAGCTTTATATTTACACCATCAACAAAATTTTCAAGTCATTAATTCTTGTAAAAAAACTGGATGAAGATTACTGGATGGAAATTGATGAATACCTTCGTGATACCCTGAATAAAGTTTTAGAAAATCATTATCTCCAAAAGCTATGCATCAATAATGGTCTTGACTTCAACTGGTTTGAATGTGACAGAATTCCGGATAATATCGATCAGATTATGAAAGACATTAAAAGCCAGGGATTTTTACGATAGGATTTTCTGAAGAATCATTCTGGTAGAATCAGGTTTTCCGTCTACGAATTTTTCTGCATTTTGAGACATTTCAGTAAGTTCTTCTCTGTTATCCTCATTCGTAAGAAATAAAACAAATTCTGAAGCTGCATATTCGTCAGGGAAAGACTTTCCGCCATTGGCCGAGATCAGGTCATCCGCTTCCGGATTCTTTTTGTAATGATTTCCAAAGATCACAGGAACACCAAAAGTAGCGGCTTCCAGAATATTGTGAAGTCCCGCATCATGAAATCCTCCTCCTACAACAGCTACATCTGCATAAGAATATAATTTTGATAATAAACCAATGCTGTCTATAATCAGAATTGGAGTATTGAAAGTTGAAGGCCGGGTATTTTGTATTTCACTATACAATAAGGCATCCGGGAATATATTTTTCAAATGCTCTACTCTTTTCAGATCGTGGGGGGCAATAATAAGTTTTACCGTATTATTTTTACGGGAAACTACTTCTGCTATTTTCTCTTCTGCCTGCCATGAACTTCCAAAAACAACAGCTTTACTTTCCCCTTTGAAATCTGCAATGAAATCTACATGATTATTTCTTTCTCGCAACTGTTTTACTCTGTCAAATCTTGTATCTCCCGTTACGGAAGACTTCATTAATCCAACGCTTTTCGCCAAGGCCAAGGAAAACTGAGTCTGGTGAAAAAACCAGTCTACATTTTTCTGAAGCTGCTTCACAAACCATTTTCCATAGGAAGTAAAAAAAGATTGTCTTTCATAAAACAGTGCAGAAATGACATAAATCTCTGTCCCTTTATTTTTCAGTTCTGCAAGGAGGTTATACCAATAATCATATTTAACCGTAAAAAATAGTTCAGTATTAAATTGGTCTGTAAATTCTCTTACAATACTTTTTTTATCGAAAGGCAAATAACAAATAACGTCTGCAATATGTTTTTTCTTAACCACATTTTCATATCCTGATGGAGAAAAGAAGGTCACGAGTATTTTGTGTTGAGGAAAATTCTCTTTCAATTTCTCCAGAACAGGTAATCCCTGTTCATATTCGCCCAGGCTTGCAGCATGCATCCAAATTACCTGATCTGTTTTTGAAAATGCAGACTTTACTTTATTCAAAGACTGACTTCTTCCTTCAACGCCTTTTTTAGTTTTATCATTAATCAAGGCAAAAACCTTCATACCGAAGGTAAGAAGACTGATAAATATATTGTATAAAAAAGCCATTTTACTTATTCTTTAATTTCAATTCTGTCGTGATCCGTGGGAGGATTTGATATGACTAAAAATTCAATTTCTTCATTTGATTCATTGGAGATAAAATGCTTTGCTCCCGGCTCAATGGATATAGATTCACCCTGCCCAACCAGGAATTTTTCTTCATTGATATAGAATACTGCTTCACCTTTCAGAATATAGAAAAACTGTTCTGCCACTTTATGAAAGTGTAGTTTTTCTGAAGTTCCTGCAGGCATTTTCTCCTGCTTTACGGATAAGCTTCGGGTATTTTTAAGAATCCAGCTGTCACATTGGCTTCCCCAGATATAATGTTCTGAATTATCTTTAGAATGTATCATTTGAATAGATGGGCAATAAAAAGTAATGCAGGAGTAAATAACACGACAGATAAAAAGATGGTTGCGAATGTAATTCTCGGTTTAGCCTGATCATCTACGGCATATCTGAACATATAGTCCTGAATATTCATAAAAATAACCGCTAAAAACAAAAAAAGAATTCTCAGGCCAATCTTCATAATTAAAAACTGAGCATTCATATTCTGAGCCGTAATTTCTACCGGGAAATTAGTGTCTTCGGGATGTCTCAAGCCATACACGAACAGAGCATATAATCCCAGAGCCAATACAGGCATCAGAAAAGCATACATTTTACCTCCAAATCCATCCGCTTTTCCTTCCATATCAAAATGTACAGGAATTCTCTCTGGCAATGTATTAAAGTTTTTCAGGGTAAACCACCATAGAAAAACGACTAATCCAAAATTAAAAATATCAAAAATTGTAAAAAGAATATTTTCCATTTCAGACGAGATTGAATTAGGATTAGATTACACTTTTCAGTACTCTCAGTTTATGAGTATGCTTATTCATTTCTTTGTTGAAAATCCCTGTGGAATCCAGTGTGTCTATTCTTACCTTTCCGGAAGCATGGATGATCTTTTGATTTTCCAGCATAATTCCAACATGAATAATTTTCCCTTCTGCATTTTCAAAGAATGCAAGATCTCCAGGCTGTGTTTCTTCAACGAAAGTAAGCGGCTCCCCTACCTCAGCCTGTTGTGATGCATCTCTGGGTATTTTTATATTATGAATTTTGTAAACCAATTGGGTAAATCCGGAGCAGTCTACTGCGAAGAAGCTTTTACCTCCCCAAAGATAAGGTACATTCAGGAACTCTTTTGCTGTCAGAGCGATACTTTCACGCACATCATGGCTTCTTCTTGAAGCTACCACCGGAAACTCCACTTCGGAACCCATAGAAAGTAACGTTTTACCATCATTCATTAATACGGAAGAAAAATCTTCGGTAACGACAGTCACTTTTCTTTTGGCCAGCTCTTCGTCTGTTATAGGCTTCAGCTGCTTGGTATCCATCCATCCTTCATAGCCATCATAATGCATTTTTATTTTGGTCCAGTTTTTATCTACTTCCAAAATATCTGCACTTTCTCCAAACAATATTTCCGTAACAATTTCAGCTCTGTCAGAATTTTCTGCACGAACCGGCGCTACTGTAACAATACAAACTCCTTTATTCATTAATTTTCAATTTAAAGATTGAATAATTTAAAGATTAAAAATACGATAGGTATCTCTTTAAATGTTTAATCCTTGAATATTTCAGTTACTTTCTGCGAAGAAAGTTGACTCCATCTCGCAAAGGTAAAATAAGATTTTCAAAATCTTCGTCTTTTGCCGCCAAATCATTTAATTCCTGGATAGATTGGGTAGATTTCAGCTTCGGATTTTCTTCCAATACTTTTCCATACCACAAGACATTATCAAAAAGGATCACTGTTCCGGATTTTGTATGCGGTTTAATCAGTCTGAAATATTCAGCATAGTTTTCTTTATCGGCATCTACAAAAATCAGATCAAAAAATTCATCTGTTTCTTTTAAATATTCCTTGGCATCCTGGAGTTTAAAATCAATCTGGCTGGCATATTCGCTGGATTCAAAATATTTTTTAGGAAGATAGGCAAGATCTTCATTCACATCCAATGTTGTAATTTTCCCGTTCTTCGCCAGTCCTGCTGCCAGACATAAGGTAGCGTATCCTGTGAATGTTCCTATTTCAAGAATACTTTTCGGCTGCATCATCTGGGAAATAATCGTCAGCAATCTTCCCTGCTGATATCCGGAAATCATATGAGGCTGTGTGGTTTTCTGATATGTCTCTCTCCTCAGCTTTTTCAGAATTTCGGATTCCGAAGAAGCGTGTGCCTCCAAATATCTGTCCATTTCAGGATTCTTTTCTTCAAAAAAACTCATACCATTTTAATTTAAACAAATTTAATGATTTTAAAGCTTTCCCAAACCTTCTTTTGTTCATTATAAAATACAAAAAAGAGAGAAATTAATTCCTCTCTTTTTCTTAGCCATCTACATTCTACGTAAAAATTATTATATGGCTATACAATATTGTCTTATCCCAGCACAAACCCATCCCGGGCAACACTTTGTTTGTAGACTCGTACAAAATATCTGTGGATTACACCCGTTAATAGCACCTTGCACAGTTTTCATTTCTCCTCTTGAAAGTTTTTTTAAATTTTTCATAATGATTTTAGTTTAGTATTAACCTTCCTACTCTTTAGATTTTCGGATACCTCTTTAATATTTCCTTTAATGGAGATTTAAATATACATATTCTTTTATTAATCAACTAATTATATACACAAAAACTACACGTTTAATAAATAAAAATATAAACTTCAGTGAAATCCCTATATAAAATACCGTGAAAACACGGATGTTATTTTTGTGGTATTAGTTATAAGTTTGCAATAAGAATAAGGGGTAAAAACACTAAGAAAAAACAAGATGATTGCAGGAGAGACACAAACTAACCATGAGAATCACAAAAAAGTTGTACTGAAAAGTAGAACTGATGCTTCTGCAGCAAAAAGTAAGAAAGAAATATCCACTTCATTTTTGCAACGAATTATTTCGCTCCTGAAAAAGGAAGAATTAATTTGATTAAAAAATAAATCCCGGCCACCTACGGGATTTATTTTTGCTTTATACTCACATATTCCCTCTCAGGTTATTTCAGATTAAAACCTCATCCATTTCCTTCATCATCATTTTTCTCTACATCATTCAACAGAACTTCATTAAGTTCATTTCTACAATTCATTCTCAAAAGTCATATTGTAAGCCACAATATATCAGCTTGAAATATCCATGAATAGCCAATATTATTCAAAATCCCGATTCATATATCAGTTCACAAGTCAAAATCCTCATAAAATATAGGAAAAACACCTGTATTTGACCGCTCATATGCCTCTACCTTTGATATAAGTTTTCCAACCATGAAACATTCAAATAATGGAGGCACCCGAAAATCCTAAAAAAGAGTAGGGATATTTTAAAAACAACCACATGAAAACAAAGACTTTATTATTAATCGGAGCGATAGTGGGACTTGTGATGATATTTTCCCAGCTAAAACCTCAGGAAATGTCTTTTTATAAAGAAAAAGGCAATTACATTGTAGACCATAATTACATCCTGAAAGATGTGAAAAAAATTTCTGACGAAGACATGAAAAGTTTATTAAGTCTTCAGAAACTTCATCAGAACAGTTTGGGTACCAATTTCATTATTTATAAAATCAACAGACAGTATGTAATCCGCGGATGCTTAATGAAAGCTAATATCGACTGGAAAAAGTATGGAGATCTAAGAGAAAAAGTGGACGGTATCCTGAAAAAATATGGAGCTAAAGAATTGGGAAAAGATTATTATGCTATTCAAAACAACCAGGTTGCAACCAATGCAGCTTTGCTAAGCCAGAAAGACATCGCCTCTCTAAGTAGATTAACCGTTAAAGGAGCAGAAGAATACACAATTTGTCCACCAACGATGGGTAGAAGAAATCTTACCAATGTGATTATAAAATCTTACAAAGTTAATACAGCCATTGATCCAAGAATCAATGTAAAGCTGAACAGCGTATTGATGAATTACAAATAACCTCAAAAGGCTGTTTTTAGTCCGAAGACAGCCTTTTCTTAAATCTTTTGTCATGAAAAGAAAGCTTCAGTTATCCGGAATTTTTATGATCCTGCTTCTGGTTTTCACCATTGGCCTGAAAGGAACATTTGATGGATATTATGGTTTTTATTATGAAAATAAAGACTATAAAAAACCGCTGTTATATACTATTTCCGAAGACATTGCCCAATCAAAACCCGTCAATATATTTACTTCTTACACTGGTTTTGATACAGGATATGGTTTCTACGCACCCAATGTTGCCAGTGACTTTGTCATGAGCTTTGAATTAAAAAATCAAAATGGTAATATCCTTGAACAGAAAAACCTGCCTTATTTTAAGAACAAAGAGAGCAGAGTAAGATATACAACTGTTTTTAACATGTTTCTTGATAAAATTTCCGACAAAAATAAATACGACAAAAAATATTATCAGTACCTGGATATCATTATCAGACAGATCGCAGCCCACGTAATGAAAGAAAATCCGTTAGCATCCAGTGTAACGACAAAGCTTTATCTGTACAACTACCCTGCTATTGCAGATTTCAAAAAAGGAAAAACGAGTGAAAATCTTATTCTTATTGATGAATTCAAATACTAAAGTGATGAAAAATCTGAATGCATTCTATACCAAAATTGAAAATTTCTTTTTCAGACAAGATAATCAAACGGAATTCTTAAGCTTCTTTAGGATTGCCATAGGAATTGTAATTCTTTTACAATTTGCTGCAGTGTTGCCGGATTTTGAAAAATTATTTTCAAGCAACAGTATTATTCCTCAGGACATTATGAGTGTTTTTACTCCAGACTGGTTGATAACCTTCTCAAAAATAGTAAGCTTTTTACAAACTCTCGGGATTGAAGAAAGTGCAACAATGGCAATAACCAAGGTATCGTTTATTACACTGTGTATTTTGATCATCACCGGATTTTATTCAAGAATCTCTGCATTATTGTTGCTTATTTTACAGATAGCATTACTTAAGGGAAGTTCTTTTTTTGCCTATGGTGCAGATTTTTTCACAAGCATGTCTTTATTTTATCTGATTCTTTTTCCTGCTGACCAACACTTTTCACTGAGAAATTTTATTTTCGGCAGAAAACCTGGGCATAGTAATATTACTCCAGTTAAAAGATTATTTCAGATTCATATTTCTATTGCTTATTTCTTTTCCGGACTGGATAAAGCTTTAGGGTTCAACTGGTGGAACGGTGAATCTATCTGGAAAGCTATTCATCTCCCCTACTCCAACAGAGACCTGAATATTGATTTCAGCTGGCTGATAGAACACTCTTATCTGATAAGTTTGATTGGATGGAGTACCATTATTATTGAGATATGTTATCCTTTTTTTATCTGGTATAAACCCACACAGAAAACATGGCTTTTCTTTACCATCTCCATGCATATAGGAATTGCACTGGTTTTGAATTTATATTATTTTTCAGCGATTATGATCGTCTGGAATATCACCAATTTTTATTTTGAACAGTCTGATAAAAAGACAGTCACTTCTTCAAAGAAAAAAATATCGGCAGAGTATATTCCCAAACAGGTTGGTTCATAAAAAAATAAATCCCGAATTGCTTCGGGATTTATGATGATATAAGGTTTAATCATTATTTCTTAGGAGCGATATCCATCAGTTTCATAAACTCATCAAGTTTAGGCATAATGATGATTTCCGTTCTTCTGTTTTCTGATCTTCCTGAAACGCTCATGTTAGTCGCTTTCGGGTTGTATTCAGAACGTCCACCAGCAGTAATTCTTGCCGGATCTACCCCAAACTGAGTCTGAAGAACTTTAGCAACTGAAGTACCTCTTAATGCAGAAAGATCCCAGTTGTCTCTTGGAAGATTTGGAGAGTTCAACGGAGCGTTATCCGTGTTACCTTCGATCAATACAGAGTATTTATCGTAATCGTTGATTACTTTTGCTACTTTACCCAACACTTCCTGAGCGGCAGGCAGGATGTTGTAATCTCCTGTTTTGTATAGCATTTTATCAGAAAGGGAGATCATTACTACTCCTTTCAATACTTTTACCTGTACATCTTCATCAGATACATTATCCAAAGATCTCTTCAGTTTATTAGACAATGCCAGGTTCAAACTGTCATTTTTAGCATTACTGGAGATCAATTGCTTGATATAAGAATTGGACGCATTGATTTCGCCTACCAGTTTGTCAATGTTAGCAGAACTTTTTCCAGTATTGGACAGACACGCATCAAGTGATGATTTTAATGCATCGTGCTGGCTTTTCAACAAGTTGTTTTCACCCGCCAATGCAGAATTCTGAGATTTCAAATCCTGAATTTCTCTTTGTCTTTCTCCGATATTTTCAATACACTGCTTATAGTTTGTGCTCAAAGCATCATACTGCTTTTTGCTGACACAAGATGTCATCCCCAGCGCCATTGCAGAAACTGCTAAAATTTTTAAAATCTTCATAAATAATCATTTTTAGACTACTCAAAGTTAGGAAAATTCAATTGAATTATATCGGTTATCTTTGCATAAAAGAAATTCTCAACATCTATGTTGGATCAATCAGCCTTCACCAATCAATTAAAAAATCTCGTTCACGAACCGGAAAACCACACCTATCTTCTGGCGGTAAGCGGAGGAGCAGATTCTATGGTTCTCGCCTCTTTGTTCAGGGATTTAGGGCAGAAAATTCAGGATTCCAGGTTCCGGTTTCAGGTAGCTCATATCAATTATAAACTTCGTGGTAATGATTCGGATCTGGATCAGAAAACAGTGCAGGATTTTTGTGAGAAAAATCATATAAAATTTCATTTGTATGAAGTTTCAGAAAAAGATCAGAAACCCGAAAACTCTATTCAGCTATGGGCAAGAGAGCTTCGATACACCTTTTTTAAAGAAATTCAGGAAAAAGAAAAACTGGAATTTCTCGTTACCGCCCATCATCTTAACGATCAGCTGGAAACGTTCATTATTAATCTGTCCAAAGCTGCCGGTATTAATGGATTGAGTGGAATTCCAGCAAATGATAATAACATCCTTCGTCCCCTTTTAAATGTTTCAAAAAAAGAAATTTACCAATTTGCTGAACAGAATACTATTGAATTTCGGGAAGATCTTTCTAATAAAAAAAGTGATTATCTGAGGAATAAGATCAGGAATGAGATTGTTCCGGTGCTGATGGAAACCAACGATCATTTTCTGGAAAATTTCAGAAAAAGTTCTTTATATCTGAATCAGACTAAAGATTTTGTTCAGAAACAGATTCAGGAGATAGAAAATCAGCTTACAGTATTTAACCAAAACTATAAAATCTTATCAAAGGAAAAGCTGGATCAGGAAAGTGATTTCGTAAAATTTGAAATCTTAAAAAAATTCGGATTCAATCAGGAGGAAGAAATCCCCAAAATTTTTAAAGCTGAAAACAACAGTTCTTTCTTTTCAAAAGAATATCAGTTGATTGTCAACCGTGATGAACTTATTTTCATTGATAAAAATGAAGAAAAGGGAACTCCGGAAGAAATAGTACTGATCAAAAACTTTGATTTTTCTCAAAACCTGATCAGAATCAATCTCGTAGATGATATTGAAAACAATGAAGAAATCCAAAAAGAATTTGAATGGGATTTCGATGCTGAAAAGCTTCAGTTTCCCCTCCTATTGAGAAAACAACAGGATGGAGATGAATTTTTTCCGACAGGGTTTTCAGGGAAAAAGAAAGTTTCTAAATTTTTTAGGGACGAAAAATTATCTGCTTTGATCAAGGAAAAGATCTGGTTATTGTGTGACTCCAAAAACCATATTTTGGGTGTCATCCCTCTCAGACAGGATCGCAGGTATCAGGCAGACAGAACTACTCAAAAAAAGATAACTGTAACGTGGACAGAAAAACAACTAATTCGTTAGCTGTTGATGATTTTAAGAAAGACAGCAATATAGCTTTTGGAATTTTATACCAACAGTATTTTGGTTATACTCAGAAATTTATTCTGAACAATAAAGGTAATCTGGAAGATGCAGAAGATATTTTCCAGGATGCATTACTCATTCTTTACGAAAAACTCAATGCTGACGACTTCAAAGTCCAAACCTGTCTGGGAAATTATATTATCGGAATTGTAAAAAACCTGTGGTTTAAAAAACTAAAAAACAGAAACTTTTATGTTGAGTCTCCTGAAAACTATTTTATGGAACATCAGGAGGAAATAAGTACTGCCATTGAAAATGAAAGGTATTACTGGGAAAAACTGGTTGGTTATATCAAATCGATTTCTTCCCATTGTCAGAATCTCATCCATGACATTTTTATTGAAAACAAAAGTATTGAAGAAATTCAGGATAAATACCAGTATTCCAGCAAACATAATGCTCAGAATCAAAAATACAAATGTGTAGAGCAGATCAAAAAAATTAAAAATAAAAATATTTTTACGACTGAAAAACAGATAGTTATATAAAATATTTTTATTTAAGGGTGATTTTTTTATGGATCAGGGAACATAATAAGAAAAGAAATATATGTTCAAAAAAATCGTATTGAGTCTTCTTATATTAGTAGGAATTTCATTTAACGCACAAAGCGCAGGTATCAATTTTCAAAAAATTGATTTAGAAACCGCGAAAAAAATCGCATCAAAAGAGAATAAACTGATCTTCATTGATCTGTTCACCACCTGGTGCGGACCTTGTAAGCTGATGGCAAAAAACACCTTTACTGATCCGAGAATCGGAGAGATGTTCAACAAAAATTTTGTAAACCTTGCCATTGATGCAGAAAAAGAAGGTCTAAGCCTTGCCAAAGAATTTAAAGTGGTAAACTATCCTTCCTTTTTATTCCTAGATCCAAAAGGGAAACTGGTTCAATATGATTTCGGATACTATAATCCTGAACAGTTTCTGGAAGTTGGAGCATCTGTCCTGAAAAAAAAGATGTCTCAATCCGGCAAAACGTTAGATCAGGTAAAAGGAAAAATGATAGGTGATAAAATTGATAATTTCAATGCGAAAGATCATTTGGGTAATACATTTTCATTATCAAAGGAAAACAAAAAACTGGTAATTGTTTTTATCCGGGGGCAATGGTGTCCGTATTGTAACAAATACATTGAAACATTACAAAATCTGACCCCTGAGCTGAAATCAAAAAACGCAAGACTTGTTATTATTTCTCCCGAAAAACCGGAATTTATAGAAAAGACGATCAGCAAAACAAAGACAGAGTATACGGTTTTATATGACGAAGGATATAAAATTGCAGAAGCATTCGATGTTCTCTATACTCCAGACAGTGAAACCCTTAATTTCTACAACTCAAAATTAAAGGAGGATTTTGCCAACAGCAGATCAGATCATTCCGGAAGGCTTCCTGTATCGGCAACCTTCATCCTTAATGAAGGGAAAGAAATTACATGGAGACATTTTGATCCGGACTATAAAAACAGAGCATCTGTAGAAGATATTTTAAAAAATCTGAATTGATTTTCTCGGAGAGTTTTTGTCATGGCAAAAGAATCTCATCATAATACCAAGTTGGCAAAATTGAAAAAATCTATAATCATTTTGAATGATAAAATAAGTAACACTTCTATTGCGATTAGGGCAGAAGACAAAATATTTTAGGGATCACGCTTAAAAAAAGAAAGTTTCTAAATTTTTTAGGGACGAAAAATTATCTATTTTAGCGAGGCAAAAAATCTGGACACAGACTCATTAGGAATAATGCTGTATTTGACAGCCTTCCTTCCAGGTAAGTCAGAAGATTTGCAAAGAATGAGAAAACGAAATGGAGTCTCAAAACTTTAATGAAATGAACAATGAAATTTAGAAATTGGTTTTTATTAATTCTACTATTTTTAGCGACAGGAATTAATGCGCAGATAAAAAATCCTGTAAAGTTTAAATTCACCATCAACGATCTGGGGAACAATCAATACGAAGCAGTATTGAATGCTACCATGGAAAACGGCTGGCATATTTACTCTAAAGATCTACCGGAAGATACCGGAATTCCGACGGAGTATAAAGTGACAGGAAAGAATATTGAGTTGATCGGGAAATTTACCGAAGTTGGTAAAAAACATGAAGAGTTTTCTGAAGCGTTTGGAGGAACAATTGTTTTCTACTCCAATTCTGCTGGATTTAAGCAAAAATTTAAATTAAAAGATCCAACAAAACCCGCAGATGTCACTTCTGAGATTACGTATCAGACCTGTGACGACAGAGTTTGCCTGGCTCCCAACACATTAGAATTCAACCAAAAAGTTACACCAAAAGGGGCAACGGAAGAGGCTACGACCGAGGAAACTGCAGGTCCTGCAAAAGACTCTGTAAAAATAACTGAGACGGTTACTGAAAATCCTGCAAAAACTGAAGCTACGATCACAGAAACTTCAAAACTAGATCCAAAGCAGTTGAAAATTGAAAGTATTGATTTCAAAAAACCACTGACGGATTGCGGTACTGCCTCTACCAAAGTGGATGAAAATTACTGGACGTATCTATTCCTTGGATTTATCGGAGGATTAATTGCTTTGCTTACGCCATGCGTTTTCCCGATGATTCCACTTACCGTTTCATTTTTTACGAAAGGAAGTAAAGACAAAGCAAAAGGAAAAAGAGATGCTCTTATTTATGGTTTTTTCATTCTTCTTATCTTCGTTTTACTGAGTATTCCTTTCCATATTATTGATGGAATCGCAGGAAATATCTTCAACGAGATTTCTACAAGTGTATGGTTGAATATTGCTTTCTTTATCATATTCATCTTCTTTGCCGGAAGTTTCTTCGGGTATTATGATATCACGCTGCCAAGTTCTATTGCCAACAAATCTTCCAAAGCGGAAGAGGCAGGAGGAATTATTGGTATTTTCTTCATGGCATTGACTCTGGTGATCGTTTCTTTCTCATGTACGGGACCTATTTTAGGAAGTTTACTGGGAAGTGCGGTAACAGGTTCATCCAATGTTCCGATGCTGTTGACTTTTGCGTTGGCAGGATTCGGGCTGGCATGGGCTATTATTTTCGGATTGCTGGCATTATTCCCGCAGGCATTACAAAGTCTACCGAAATCCGGAGGATGGATGAATACGGTAAAAGTTGTTTTAGGATTCGTAGAACTGGCATTAGCATTGAAATTCTTGTCTAAAGCAGATCTTGTATCCAAAACATTCTTCTTAAAAAGAGAACTTTTCATTGCGATCTGGATTATTATCGCCTTAGGATTAGCAATCTATTTATTAGGATTGATCAGATTCCCTCATGATGATAAAAAGCCTAAAATCTCTATCACCAGAAAAATATTAGGGGTATTGGGAATTGGTTTCGTGATCTATCTGGTTCAAGGGTTAATCCCATCTGACCGTCCGAAACTTCAGTTATTAAGTGGAATTTTACCTCCACTCAATGTAAGCTATTTCCATGATGAAAAAGACGGAATTTTAGGAATGCATCCTGAACACGACTTCTTCAAAGCAATAGAACTGGCTAAAAAAGAAGACAAGCCTATATTGATCGACTTCACAGGATATGGATGTGAAAACTGTAGAAAAATGGAGGAGTTTGTATGGAGCGAACCAGACATTTTACCGATTCTTCAGAATGATGTAGTACTGGCTTCTCTCTATGTCGATGATAAGGAAGAGCTTCCTGAGGATCAGAAAACCAAAATTGACCTGGGAGACGGACAGATCAAGAAGGTAAAAACAATTGGAGACAGATGGAGTTTATTCCAGCAGGTGAACTTCAATAATAACTCTCAACCTCACTATGTTTTAATCACTCCGGACGGAAAAGTCATCAACACGCCTGTTTCAGGATATATGCCTAAAGAGGATTTCAAAAAATTCCTTGAATGCGGGGTAAATTTCTATAAAAAGAATAAATAATTTATTAACATATCATTCAAAAACTCACACTTTATCGTGTGAGTTTTTTTATTTCATGAATTAAATAAACAATAAAACACAAAACGTAGTCTAAAATTAATTATATTTGAATAACTATCACCAATTCAAATACATATGAGATATTTAACATCTACTTTTTTATTTCTTATCTATTCCGCATTAGCTGCCCAGTCTGCCCCTTCCATAGAATGGCAAAAAGCATTGGGAGGCACCCATGGTGAATCTGCGAATGCCGTTCAGCAAACCTCCGACGGAGGATACATTGTAGCCGGAAATTCTATGTCCAATGATGGAGATGTCACCGGAAATCACGGAGGAGGAGATTACTGGATCGTAAAATTAAACCCTGCAGGAGGCATACAATGGCAAAAAACGTTAGGAGGAAGTAATGTTGATGATGCACAATCCATCCGTCAAACTACCGATGGAGGATATATTATTGCCGGATCATCCAATTCCGGTGACGGAGATATCAGCGGAAATCATGGAAATTATGATTACTGGATTGTAAAACTTGATTCCAACGGGAATATGCAATGGCAGAAATCGCTGGGTGGAAGCAGTATGGATATGGCACAATCTATTCAGCAGACTTCTGAAGGAGGATATATTGTAGCCGGATCTTCAAGTTCCAATGACGGAGATGTGAGCGGAAATCATGGAGGAGGAGACTATTGGATCGTAAAATTAGATATTAACGGAAATATACAATGGCAGAAATCGCTGGGTGGAAGCAGCAGTGAACAGGTCAATTCTGTGCAGCAAACTTTTGATGGCGGGTATATTATTGCAGGAACCACCGTGTCTACAGATGGCGATATTACTGTAAGCTACGGGAACAATGACTTTTGGGTAGTAAAACTCGATTCCGGCGGAAATATGCAATGGCAAAAAACGTTGGGCAATATTGGTGATAACATAGGATATTATGCGCAACAGACTTTTGATGGCGGTTATATTGCCGTGGGCACTTCTTTTAATTCTTCAAATCTTGAGAGCGGACTTCCCGATTATTGGGTTATAAAACTAAGCAATAACGGAACCATCGAGTGGGATAAATATTTTGGAGGAAGTTTTCATGACAACGCCATAACTATTCGCCAGACTCCCGAATGGGATTATATTGTTGCGGGCTGGACAGCTTCCAACAACGGACAGGTAACCAATCACCACGGTAATCTGGATTACTGGATCATAAAACTGGACAGCAGCGGAAATCTGAAGTGGGAGAAAACCTTGGGAGGTCCCGATTTCGATTACTTAACTGCTCTTGAACTGACCGCTGATAACGGATATATTGTTTCAGGAAGTACAGGATCTACAAGTGGAGACGTTACCGGACATCATGGTATGATCGATGCCTGGATAGTTAAATTAAGTCCTGAACAGCTTGGCATTCCGGAAAATCAACAGAGGCATAAACCCAACCTCTACCCTAACCCTGCAAAAGAATTTTTCTATTTAGATCATCTGCCCCGGGAAAGTACTATTAGCATTACTGATATGTCCGGACGAAAACTTTTCTCTCAAAAATATAATGAAGAAAAAATTAAAATCAGCACATCTGCATTCATGGAAGGACTTTATATGGTACAGGTAAAAAACAGAGAAGAAATTATTCTTACAAAGAAAATAACAATCATCCGGTAACCTCTTAAAAATATCATAATTACCCTTTTCCTTCAAGAAAAGTATTAAAAAACAGAAATAGGTAAAATTTATACGACAATAATCAATAGATTCATGAATCTATAAAGTTTTTAACAATCAAGGCATATGTTTTGTATGAATTCTTCAAAAAAAAATATAGTCTAACATTTAAAAACTTTAATCATGGCAGAAGTAATTGCACAAGAAAAACAAGGCGGAAAGCAAAAGAAAAAAATGATCCGAGTGGACATGACGCCTATGGTCGATCTGGGATTCTTACTTATCACTTTCTTTATGTTCACCACTAATTTTACAAAACCTAATGTAATGGACCTGGGACTCCCTGCAAAAGATCCAAATCCCAGTTCTATTGATAAACCGGTAATTGGAGATCAAAACCAGATTACCTTTATCCTTGGAAAAGACAACCGGGTATTTTATCATCAGAGCAATCAGAAAGATTTGAATACAGGAAACCTAAAAGAAACAGATTTCAGTGGAATAAAAATTTCAAAGATCATTGCTGAAGCGTATAAAAATGCTCCTGCACCCAACAAATTCACAGTGATTGTAAAACCAACAGATGAAGCCAACTACAAAAATTTTGTAGACATGCTGGACAACCTTGCTATTTCTAAAAAGGAACGATATGGCGTAACAGACATCAAACCTTGGGAAACAAAGGTTTATAAGGAATTAACTCAATAAAAGACAAGGGCATTTTTTAAATGCTCTTTTTTTGACTAAATTTGAAAGGAGAAACAGATCCACAGTATGTAAGCTGCTGTATTATTTTTAACCTTCTAAATTTTGGAATCATGCTGAACTTTGAAAGAAAAGGAAACGGAAAAGAAACGTTGGTACTTCTTCACGGATTTATGGAAAATCTATCCATCTGGAGTGATATGGAACATCACCTTTCCAAAGATTTTTCACTGCTCAAAATTGACCTTCCCGGCCATGGACAGTCTGAAATTCTGGCTGAAGTTCACACCATGGAACTGATGGCTGAAGAAGTAAAAAAAGTATTGGATGATCAGCATTTAGAAAAAATACATCTTCTGGGACATTCTATGGGAGGATATACATCTCTCGCTTTTGCAGAAAAGTATCCTGATTCTTTAAAAAGTCTTACATTATTTTTCTCTACGTATTTTCCGGATGATGAAGAGAAAAAACAGCAGCGAATCAAAAGCTACAGAATCATCAAGGATGCTTTTGCCCATTATGCAAGAGCCGGGGTACCTAATTTATTCAATCCGAATGAAAGAGACATTCTGGAAGGTAAAATAGAAACTGCACTTGAAACAGCCCTTTCCACCAATAATTTAGGTGCTCTTTCCTGCGTAAAGGGTATGGTAGAAAGAACCGACAAAAAGCATGTGCTGGAAAACCTGGAAGCTAAAATCTTAGTACTGGCGGGTAAACATGATAATGCGGTAAAAACGGATATGATGATCAAACATCTTCCGGACAGAACGAATATCAAATCTTATATCCTGGACTGCGGACACAACGGTCATTGGGAAAAGCCAGGAATCTGCGCAGAAATCATCAATACAGAACTTCTTCACAATCTTCCTAAAAAACTGATTTTATAAAACAGGTTACCTGACAAATTAAGCTGTGCATAACAAAAAATCCTGTATATTAGTAGAGGATAATTTGGGTAATGGCTTTATTTTCATTCAAAAAAAAGAAACCACCGGCACCACCGGTTATCGGACTTACACTTTCAGGCGGAGGAATGCGTGGGATTGCTCATATCGCCGTACTGAAAGCTTTGGAAGAATACAATCTGAAACCACACATTATTTCAGGAACCAGCGCAGGATCCATCATTGGTGCTTTTTATTCTTTTGGAAAAACGCCGGAAGAGATGATGGAAATTGTCAAGCAAACTTCTTTTTTTTCCAGGTCATCTTTAAAATTATCCAAAAACGGAATCTTCAGTTCCAATTTTATTTTAAAACTGTTCAAAGATTATTTCCCTGAAGACAATTTCGGTATTTTAAAAATTCCGGTGTATGTAGCTGCCACGGAAATGACGCATGGCATCGTAGACTTCTTTTCTGAAGGAGAGCTTTTTGGACCATTACTGGCTTCCTCAAGCGTTCCTTTTATTCTTCCACCGGTAAGAATTGGTGAGAAAATTTATGTAGACGGCGGTGTTCTGGATAACCTTCCCATTGAGCCTATCATGGATAAATGTAATTTTCTGATTGCCTCTCATGTCAATTCCATCAGCTATGATGAGTTAAGCAAGATGAGCCTGATGAAAGAATTCGACAGAATCCTTCACTTAGCGATCGCAAAGTCGGTCTATTCTAAAGCAAAATACTGCAATATTTTTCTTGATCCGCCCAAAATGACGAAATATAGTCTTTTCAACAAAAGATATATGGATGAAATGTTTCAGCAAGTGTATGATTATACCTGCCAGGAGCTTGAAGAAAAGGGGTTTCGTAAAAGTATCTAGAAGTTAATCAGAAAAATTTACAGGTTTTTGCCTCTATAAACCTTCCTCTTTTACTTTTTCTTTGAAGTTGACGATCGTTCCCGCTAAAGAATCTAAAGATTTCCCTCCGGCTGCATTAATATGCCCGCCACCATTGAAATATTTTCTTGAGAATTGGTTCACATCCACATCATCTTTACTTCTGAAAGAAATTTTAACGAAGTCTTCGTACAGATCTTCCATAAAGAATGCTGACATTTTCACTCCGGCAATACTCAAACCATAATTCACAAAACCTTCCGTATCTCCTTTCTGAAAACCAAATTCTTTCAGTTCATTTCTGGTAAGGCTTAACACAGCCACTGTTCCGTCATTCACTACTTCTATTCTTCCAAGAACTAAAGCAAGCAAATGCAGACGGGAAACCGTATTGGTATCCCATGTATTGGAAGTGATCATGGCAGGATCTGCACCATGTTCGATAAGATTAGCGATAATTCTGTGGGTAGTAGCACTGGTAGAACGAAAACGGAAACCTCCTGTATCCGTCATGATTCCGGTATAAAGACATTCTGCCATATCCTGATTCACCAGCTTTTCATCCTCCATTGCTTCAATGAAATGATAAATCATTTGTGAAGTGGCAGGAATTACTGTATCAGAATACACAAAATCAAATTGTTCCGGCTGCTGGTGATGATCAATAAGAATTTTCTTCCCCGGAGCTTTTACCAACCAGTCTCCCAATAATCCGATTCTTGACGGAGAATTAAAATCCAGACAGAAAATAACATCTGCTCCCGCAATCATATCAGCAGCCAGTTTTCTTTTATATTCTGCAATAATAACTTTTTTAGATTCCGGCATCCATTTCAGAAATTTCGGAAAATCATTAGGTACGATAACCTCTGCATGAATTCCTTTTGCTTTCAGATAATGTTTTAATCCCAAGCTTGAACCAATAGCATCTCCATCCGGGTTATAATGGGTAAGGATCACTATTCTGCTATCCTGGGTAAGTAATGTATTAATATCTAAAAGTTCTGCTGGTGTAAACATCCGGTGTTTATTTTTCGTTAAAATTAAAGTTTTCAAAGATAGAGCTTTTATATAAATCATTTAAATATTATTTTTGTACCGGAAAAATGGTTTTGTGATGAGGGTTTGTTAACACCCGACCAAAAAACATTACATTTAATTTTAAAAAAAGATAATTAAAGTTTGTAACTTATAAAAATTTATATATCTTTGCAACCTGAAAATTAATAGATTAATTACGATTTAAACATATAGTAATGAGTAAAAGAACATTCCAGCCATCAGAAAGAAAGAGAAGAAACAAACACGGTTTCAGAGAAAGAATGTCTACGCCAAATGGAAGAAGAGTTTTGGCTGCGAGAAGAGCTAAAGGCAGAAAGAGATTAACTGTAAGTGCTGCACGCGCTAAGAGATAATTTCTAATTATCATATACAAAACATGCTTGAGAAGTTCCTTTTCAGGCATTTTTTGTTGTTAAAATTTACTAAAATTAGAGTCAAATAGACTTCTTTTTTCTATTTTTAAAGATTGAAATTTTTTTGTTAGAAAACAGCCTTTAAAATTAAATTATGCCACATACAAATATCGCCGGAGACAATATTATAAGTTTACAAAATGCAAAGATTGCGCAAAAAAACTTTACTGTACTTTCTGATGTAAATCTTAATATAAAGAAAGGTAGATTCTGCTACCTTATCGGAAAAACAGGTTCCGGAAAAAGTTCCCTACTGAAAACGCTTTACGGACATATTCCATTAGCATCAGGACACGGAGCTGTTGTAGGATTTGATCTGGCAAAACTAAAGCCCTCTGACATCCCTAACTTAAGAAGAAAACTAGGTATCGTATTCCAGGATTTCCAGTTACTTTCAGACAGAACAGTTGAGAAAAACCTTAAGTTCGTTCTTGAAGCGACAGGATGGAATGACAAAGTAAAAATGGAAGACCGTATCAATGAGGTTTTAGGAAGTGTGAACATGAAAAGCAAGAAGCACAAAATGCCTCACGAACTTTCCGGAGGAGAACAGCAGCGTATTGCCATTGCGAGAGCTCTTCTTAACCATCCGGATCTTATTTTAGCCGATGAGCCAACAGGAAACCTTGACCCTGAGACTTCCAACGAAATTATGACGCTATTAAAGCAGGTTGCCCTTGAAAATGGAGCTGCTGTAGTAATGGCAACACATGATTACCACATGATTCAGAACTTCCCTGGTGAAGCCATCAGATGTGAAGACGGAAAAGTTTCTGTATTGGATACTTCAGAATTATTCGAATAAGAATAAAAAAATAAGAAGGTCAGAAATAACTAACTTCTCTATTTAAAAACATGAAACTCTTTGGTGAGTTCAAGATATTGGTCCGAGTATTGTCTCGGACTTTTTTCTATAATAAAATCAGACTCATTAACTTCTTTTACTTGTGATGAAAACTCCAGAATCAATCTTTTTGCCTTTGCATTTTCAATTCCTCTAATATTCACTTTTCTGTTCAGATGCAGTTTATTTTCCTTACCGATTGAAATAAAAACTTCCCCTGCTTCCACAGGTATGATTACAGAAAACATCCCTTTTTCTGACAATAATTCTGCCGCCTTACTGATCAACTGCATGAAGTTCAATTCTACGGTCTGACGTGCAACCTTATCTTTTTCAGATCCTGATTCTTCAAAATACGGAGGATTGGACACAATAAGATCAAAACGATCTTCCGTTTCAAAAGTTTTAAAGTCCTGATGACTGTTTTTCAACCGGGCATGAAAAGGAGAATTTTCAAAATTGAGCTGGGTAAGCTTGGCAGCATCATCATTAATATCCAACCCTAAAAATTCCGCCTGCAGATTTCTTTGTGCCAGCATAAGAGAAATTAGTCCTGTGCCTGTTCCTACTTCCAAAACACTGGAAGCATTTTCAACATCTGCCAAAGCACCAAGCAGAACACCGTCTGTTCCTACACGGAAGACGTCTTTAGACTGCTGAATTTGAAATTGTTTAAATGTAAAAGGCTTCACTATAAATTGGTAGGCAGTGTAATAATGAATGTAGACCCCTTCCCTACTTCTGATTTCACGGAGATCTCACCTTTATAATCCTCTATCATTTTTCTCACCATGGATAAGCCAAGCCCCATCCCACTGCTTTTAGATGTAAAATTCGGTTCAAAAATTCTTTCGTACATATTTTCAGGAATCCCGACTCCGTTATCCTGAACAGAGATAATCACCCTTCTTTGATGCTGCTCCACATCTACATTGATAATGAGTTTTCTCTGATCACTCTCTGCCTGTTTTGCATTGGTAACAAGGTTTGTAATGATTCTGGAAAGATAAATTCTGTCCATATTGATCATTATATTCGTCTTATTGGCATGCATGAAAATACTGTCATCATTGAATACACGTAGAATATCTTCAACTTCCGTATTCAGATTGATCACTTCATTATTTTTTTCAGGAAGTTTGGCAAATTCTGAGAATGCTGAGGCTACTGTAGCAATCAGGTCAATCTGATCAACAATAGTTTTACTCATTTGCTTTACCCTTTCTCTGATATTCGGGTCTTCAGGATCAAATTTTCTTTCAAAATTCTGAATGGTCAGCTTCATTGGCGTCAGCGGATTTTTCACCTCATGAGCCACCTGCTTGGCCATTTCTCTCCACGCTTCTTCGGATGCTTTAAATCTAAGTCTTTCTTTCTGGTCCTGAATCTGTAGAATCATTCTGTTATAAGCTCTTGCCAAAGCATTAAGCTCATCATTCTTATAATATCTGATAGGGCGCATTTCATTTTCAAACAAAGTAATACGGGTAATCATATCAGAGAATTTCGTAATGGTTTTGGCAAGACTATTAGACGTAACCCAGCTAATCCATATACTAAAAAGGATAAGAAATATATCGACTAAAAGAATATACTTTACGTACTGGTGCAGAACCTCCAGATAAGCAGATTCATTATGATATAAAGGGATATAAACAATTCCGATAGGTTCAAGTTCATTATTTTTCAGCAAAAGGTAGGAAGAAGTCAATTTTGCATCCTTAGCTGCATCATAATTCACCATATCTACCCTTGCATCGGTAGACAGAATCTTATTGATGATTTCTATAGGAATTGTTTTCTGCTCCACCAATCCTTCATCTTTGTTGGAAAGCAAATAGTTTCCTTTCAGATCATAAATAAAAATGTCATGCTGGTTGATATCCGCTATTTCAAAGATTTTATTCCCTAAAACTTCCGGAAGATCTTTTGTTTCAATAAGTTTCTGGCTTACCGCATAGTCCAGATATCGCATGACAGCATTGGTTTTATCCTGCATATCGATATTACTCTGCTGTAAAGAATGATTTCTCAATACAAAGTAAGGAACAAGTGATGTAGCAACAACACTTAAAAAACATACCAGCAAGAAACCGAAAAACACCCGGTTTCTTAAGCTATATCCTTTATACTTATTTATTGACATTCTACTTTTTAATTAACCTAGCAATATACTTACCAATGATATCAAATTCCAGGTTTACTTTGTCACCAATTTTCAAATGTTTCATATTTGTGAATTCCCAGGTGTAAGGAATAATGGCTACGGAAAACTGAGCATCTTCGCTTTTAGCAACAGTAAGACTGATTCCGTTTACGGTAATTGATCCCTGAGGTACCGTTACAAAACTTCCGTCATTATCATACTTCATGGTAATAAAATAGCTTCCGTCTTTATTTTCGATACTCACCACTTCACCGGTTTTATCAACATGCCCCTGAACAATGTGACCATCCAGTCTTCCATCCATTTTCATACAGCGTTCAAGGTTGACAACGGTTCCCAATTCCCATTTTCCAAGGTTGGTTTTTTCCAATGTTTCATTGATTGCCGTCACCACATAATGATTGTCTTTTATTTCAACAACTGTAAGACAACAGCCGTTGTGAGCAAGGCTCTGATCAATTTTCAGTTCATTTGTAAAAGGGCAAGTCAGGGTAAAATCTATATTGCTTCCTTTTTCTTCAATCTTCTCAATAACACCAACTGCTTCAATAATTCCTGTGAACATATTATTTTTTGCTAAATTTGTAAATTATAATCTTCAAAGATAATCAAAATGAGCCCAAAAAACCATAAAGTACGAGTAGGAATTTCAATCGGTGATTTCAATGGCATCGGCCCGGAGATCATTATGAAGTCTCTGAAAGACAAAACTATTACAGATTTTTTCACTCCTGTAATTTTTGGTTCGGGAAAATTATTCACTTATCAGAAAAATATTTTTAAGCTGAATCTTAATTTCAACTACGTTAACGAACCTTCACAGGCACAGGCTGGGAAACTTAATATGGTTAACCTTACCAAAGAAAACGTGAATGTCGAATTGGGAGTTCCTACTGAAGATTCTACGAAAATGGCGATTGATTCTTTAGAAGCAGCTACTGAAGCTTTGACGAAAGGAGATATTGACGTATTGGTAACTGCTCCGATCAACAAAGATGAAATGGTAAAAATGGGATTCAAACATGCGGGACATACAGGGTATTTTGAAGAGAAATTCAATAAAAAAGGATTAATGTTCCTTGTTACTGAAGATCTTAAAGTAGCTGTTTCCACGCATCATATTCCTATTGCACAGGTAGCTGAAAATATTTCCAAGGAAAAAATAAAGAAACAGATCCGAGTTTTAAACCAGACGCTGATAGAAGATTTCTGTATTCAAAAGCCTAAAATTGCAGTGCTGGGATTAAATCCTCACGCAGGAGACGGAGGTGTAATCGGAAACGAAGAAATTGAAATCATAAGCCCGGCTATTAAAGAACTTTCTGACAATGGAATACTGGCATTCGGGCCTTTCCCGGCAGACAGCTTTTTCCAGCCGAGTAAATACAAAAATTTCGATGCTGTTTTGGCGATGTATCATGACCAGGGACTGGCTCCTTTCAAAACATTAGCCTATGAGGAAGGAGTAAATTATACTGCGGGACTTCCTTTTATCAGAACATCTCCCGATCACGGAGTTGCTTACGATATTGCAGGAAAAAACGTGGCCGATGAGCAGAGTTTTACAGAAGCAATCTTCACAGCGATCAAGGTTTTCAAGAACAGAAGTGAATACAGTGAACTGATGAATGACCGCCTTCAGCCTAGAAAAATGGCTGTAGACAATGGAATAGATGAAGATCTACCGGAGGAAACTGAAGCATAAATCTTTAAAACAAATTTTAAATTAATTTGTTTCAGATTTTATTTGTTATTATAAAAAAAATGCATATTTTTGCACACTCATTTTATGGACAAGTTAAGAAACTATGACGTAAGCTTTTCCGGACTTAAAAACGGAAAACACGAGTTCAAGTTTGAGATAGATAAAACGTTCTTTCAATTATTTGACACTGAGCAGGAATTTACAAATCCTAGAATAGAAGTGAATGTATCACTTGATAAACACACTACTTTTTTAGAATTTGAGATTAAAATTAATGGATGGGTTGAGTTGGTTTGTGATATCACAAATGAAAATTTCGACTATCCTATTGAGAATGAAATCAAAATTCTGGTGAATTTCGGGGAAGAATATGATGACAGCAATGAAGATGTTATTACTATTCCTACTGCAGAGCATGCTTTCAATGTAGCACATTTGATTTACGAAAATGTAATGCTTTCTATTCCGATGAAAAAGATTTCACCGAATGTAAGTGATGAAGATCTTAAAATTCTTGACCAGTTCAGTCCTAAAGATATTGAGGTAACTGAAGAAGAAGAACATGAAAGTGACCCTAGATGGGATGCTTTAAGAAAATTAAAAGACAATAATTAAATAGAATAATTTAAATATGATGAGATGATGAATCTCATCGCTCATCAATTAAAAAAGTTATTAGAAAATGGCACATCCAAAGAGAAGACAGTCGTCTACAAGAAGAGATAAGAGAAGAACTCACTACAAAGCTGTAGTTCCTCAATTAGCTAAAGATGCAACAACAGGAGAGCTTCACCTATACCACAGAGCTCACTGGCATGAAGGAAAATTATACTACAGAGGTAAAGTAGTATTGGAAAAAGAAGTAGCTGCTACTGAAGAAAACTAAGAGTCGCTTTTCGCTGAAAAAGCCTCATTTTAATACAAAAACCGCCCAATTTTGATAAAATTTGGCGGTTTTTTGTTGTTTTTTACGTTTTTTTGGTATCTTTGGCATCAAATCAAATATCAAATTTATGGACATTAAAGACATACAAAATCTTATCAAGTTTGTATCTAAGGCTGAAGTATCAGAAGTGAAGTACAAAACTAAAGATTTCGAAATCACTATTAAAACTCCATTAGCTGGAAGCGATGCTGTTTATGCACAACCTGCAGTATACCACACTGCTCCACAAGCGGTAGCTGCTCCGGCACCTGTTGCAACTCCGGCCGCTCCTGTTGCTGAAAAAGCTGAAGCTGCATCTGATGACAGCAAATATGTAACAATCAAATCTCCAATGATTGGTACTTTCTATAGAAAACCATCTCCTGATAAAGATGTATTCGTAAATGTAGGTGACGAAGTTTCTGTTGGTAAAGTAGTTTGTGTTATTGAGGCAATGAAACTATTCAACCAGATTGAATCTGAAATCAGCGGAAAAATTGTTAAAATTTTAGTGGATGACGCTACTCCTGTAGAGTATGACCAACCTTTATTCTTAGTAGATCCATCTTAATTTAGAAGTTAGATGTTAGACATTAGATGTTAGATTAAATTCTACATTAAAATAACATTATCTAATTTTCAAATTATCTAATTTTCAAATTGAAGAAGATGTTCAAAAAAATATTAATAGCCAATCGAGGCGAAATTGCAATGCGTATTTTACGTACTTGTAAAGAAATGGGGATCAAAACCGTTGCGGTATACTCTACTGCTGATAAAGACAGTCTTCACGTAAGATTTGCTGATGAAGCAGTATGTATTGGCCCTGCAATGAGTAAAGACTCATATCTTAAAATCCCTAACATTATTGCTGCTGCGGAAATTACCAATGCTGATGCGATTCACCCAGGTTACGGATTCTTATCTGAAAATGCTAATTTCTCAAGAATCTGCCAGAAGAACGGTATCAAATTTATTGGTGCTTCTCCTGAACAGATTGAAAAAATGGGAGACAAAGCAAATGCTAAGGCTACCATGAAAGCAGCAGGTGTACCATGTGTACCAGGTTCTGACGGATTGATCGAATCTTACGAACACGCTGTAAAAGTAGCTGAAGAAACAGGTTACCCTGTCATGATCAAAGCTACTGCTGGTGGTGGAGGTAAAGGAATGAGAGCTGTTTGGAAAGCTGAAGACCTTAAAGATCACTGGGAATCTGCTATTCAGGAAGCTGTAGCTGCCTTTGGAAACGGAGGTATGTATATGGAAAAACTGATTGAAGAGCCTAGACACATCGAAATTCAGGTTGCGGGTGACCAATTCGGTAAAGCGTGCCACCTTTCTGAAAGAGACTGTTCTGTACAGAGAAGAAATCAGAAATTAACTGAAGAAACACCTTCTCCTTTCATGACAGACGAACTTCGTGAGAAAATGGGAGAAGCTGCCGTAAAAGCTGCTGAATTCATTGGATATGAAGGTGTAGGAACTATCGAATTCCTTGTAGACAAACACAGAAATTTCTATTTCATGGAAATGAATACAAGAATCCAGGTAGAGCACCCTATCACTGAGCAGGTAATTGATTATGACCTGATCAGAGAACAAATTCTTCTTGCTGCAGGAACTCCTATTTCAGGAATTAACTATTATCCTAAATTACATTCAATCGAATGTAGAATCAACGCAGAAGACCCTTACGCAGACTTCAGACCGTCTCCGGGAAAAATCACAGGATTAAATATCCCTGGAGGACACGGAATCAGAGTAGACACTCACGTTTATTCCGGATATACAATCCCTTCTAACTATGACTCTATGATTGCCAAGCTTATCACTACGGCTCAGACCCGTGAAGAAGCTATTGCAAAAATGAGACGTGCTCTTGAAGAATTCTATATTGAAGGAGTAAAAACAACTATTCCTTTCCACAGACAGCTGATGGATAATGAAGATTATCTTTCAGGAAACTATACTACAAAATTCATGGAAGATTTTGTAATGGATAGAAAATACGATAATCACTAAAAAGAATTATCATTCATATAAAAAGAAGGCGTCCGAAAAGGCGCCTTCTTCAGTTTTATACTCTATTTCGTTCTAATAAAGCAGGAAAAGTTATTTTTGTAGTATCAATTAAAACCGACATAGGAGCGATGACATCAGCAATACAGGAGAAATTAGCAGAGACACTTCAGATTTCTATGGAGCGTGCGAAGGAATTTTTGGATATTTGCTATATCGTAACTTATGATAAAAACAAAATGATAGTACCTAAAAATGGAGTATTTGATCGTTTAGGACTCATTTTAAATGGCGCCGTCCGGATTTATTACATCAACGAGAAAGGCGAGGATATCAGCTATCTTTTGCAGGTGAATAATGATGTAATTGGTGATTACGCAAGCTATATTACCGGAAAAAAATCAATGGCAATTATACAGGCTCTTCTAAAAACTGAAGTTTTATATTTTGATAAAAAAGATGTTGAGATTTTAATTCAGAAAGATATTTTCTGGCTTGGGCTGGCAAAACGCATATCGGATCTAGCTTTTCTGGATGCAAAACAAAGGCTTGACGAACTGTTTTTTTATACACCGGAAGAACGCTATATCAATCTTTTGAAAAAGTCACCCGAAATCTTGAACAAAATTCCACAGAAATATATTTCGTCATATTTAGGAATTACGCCACAATCGTTGAGCAGAATCCGGAAAAGAATTTGCTAATTTCAGAAAATTAACTTAAGTGAACGTTTTTGGTTTTTTCAGCCCTTAATTTTGCCTCATAATATAAATGCAATCACAATGAAAATAGCAATTATCGGTGGCGGAATTGGTGGTTTGACAACAGCTTTAGCCTTACAAAAAAATAATCTGGACGTTACCGTTTACGAAAGTGCACCCGAAATAAAACCTGTGGGCGCCGGAATCATTATGGCTAATAATGCCATGCAGATTTTTGACAAACTAAGCATTCGCCACAAAATCGAAATGGCAGGTCATAAAATTTCAACTATTAACATTACTGATCCACAGCTCAAAACCATATCGGACGTACAACTGAATACATTCGAAAGTAAATATGGAGTAAGCAACACTGCCATCCATCGTGCTGATTTACAGAATATTATAACTAAAGAAATTGGTTTTAAAAACATTGAACTTTCTAAACGTTTATCCAAAATCGAACAGGAAAACGGTTATCAACTCACTTTTGAAGACGGAACTATCGCTAATGCAGATGCTGTTATTGGAGCAGATGGAATTAAATCAGTAGTACGTCATCAAATTTTAAATATTGGAAAACTCAGATCTTCCAAGCAAAAATGCTGGCGTGGCGTCATCGAATCTGATTGGACAGAAAAATATAATCACCATGCTTATGAAGCCTGGGGAAAAGGCAGACGCTTCGGCTTCGTGAAAATTAGTGATCACAAAGTTTACTGGTACGCCGTGGTTAACGAGCACCTGGTCAAAAATCCCAATAATCTTGCTGAGCTTTTTGCTGAATTTAATCCCGAAATTCCAAGAATGATTTCCGTAACACCGCAAGAAAAAATATTTGTTAGTGACATTATCGATTTGGAACCGATTTATCAATGGCAAAAAGACCGTGTTTGCCTGATTGGCGATGCAGCCCATGCAACGACTCCTAATATGGGACAAGGTGCCTGCCAGGCCGTTGAAGATGCATATATCCTCGGAAAACTTTTTGGTGAAGGGAAAAACGTGGATGAAGTCTTCACTCAATACGAAAAACTGCGTATGAAAAAAGCGCATTACATTGTTAACACAAGCTCAGCCATCGGTAAAATTTCACACTATGAGAACAGTCTGGCGGTTTGGCTCCGTAATACTTTACTAAAGGCAACACCTGGCTCTGTTAACGAAAAACAAATGGAAAAAGTTTTTGATATTTCGTACCAGAACAATTTATAAGATAAACCCTAATCAAAAGCTACTTAGGGAACAGCATTTAAAAATTATAGTCCTGATGGAACAGCAAATCAATATCGGAATAATTAATTCTCAGTATAAATTTCTTATTCTTAAAGATAGAATACCTGCAACTGTTATCCGTTAAGAAAATATTTTCCATTAGAGGATTCATTTTACCTCAAAATATACTCTAATCACAGCCTTATACTCTACTCTATTTTTGTTTATGAGTATCATTAATATTGCGTAAATTTGTTGAAAACCAAAATATATGTCAACAGCAGAACAAACAAAAAACTCGCAGTATTTTATTGACCTTGAAGACAAACATGGAGCACACAACTATCACCCACTTCCAGTAGTTCTGGACCGCGGAGAAGGTGTTTTCGTTTGGGACGTGGAAGGTAAAAGGTACTATGATTTTCTTTCAGCATATTCTGCCGTGAACCAAGGACATTCTCACCCTAAAATCGTAGGTGCTTTGGTAGAACAGGCCCAAAAGCTTGCTTTAACTTCAAGAGCTTTCTACAACTCTAAATTAGGAGAATACGAGCAGAAAATAACAACTCTTTTTGGATTTGATAAAGTTTTACCAATGAATTCCGGAGCTGAAGCTGTGGAAACTGCTGTAAAACTAGCCAGAAAGTGGAGTTATGAAGTAAAAGGAATTGCTGAAAACTCAGCGAAAATTATCGTTTGCGAAAACAATTTCCACGGAAGAACGACAACTATTGTTTCGTTCTCTAACGATCCGGATGCCAACCAAAACTACGGACCTTTTACGCCAGGATTTATCAAAATTCCTTATAACGATATTGCAGCCTTAGAAGAAGTTCTGAGCAGAGAAGCTGGAAATATTGCTGCATTCCTTGTAGAACCTATTCAGGGAGAAGCCGGAGTATATGTTCCGGATGAAAACTTCCTTAAAAATGCTTCTGAATTATGTAAAAAATACAATGTTCTTTTCATTGCTGATGAAGTTCAGACAGGTATTGCAAGAACAGGAAAACTGATTGCATGCCACCACGAAAATGTACAGCCGGATATCCTGATTTTAGGAAAAGCACTTTCCGGAGGAATGTATCCTGTATCTGCTGTATTAGCAAATGATAACATCATGAATGTTATCAAACCGGGACAACACGGTTCTACATTCGGAGGAAACCCTATTGCCTGTGCAGTAGCAGTGGCAGCATTGGATGTGGTAGCTGATGAAAAACTGTCTGAAAGAGCAGAAGAGTTAGGAAAGCTTTTCAGAGCTGAAATAGAGAAGCTTATTGAAAAGACAGACCTTATTACCAAAGTAAGAGGAAAAGGTCTTTTAAATGCTATCCTTATCAATGATACCCCTGATAGTTCTACTGCATGGAACCTTTGCTTGCAATTAAAAGAAAACGGATTGCTGGCAAAACCTACGCATGGCAATATCATCAGACTTGCACCGCCATTGGTAATTACTGAAGAGCAATTGCTGGATTGTGTGAAAATTATTGAGAAGACAATTCTTGAGTATAAATAAATGGCTCTTTCCCTTGCAATCATTACTTATAATGAAGAAGAGAATATTGTAAGACTTTTAGATTCATTAACAGATATTGTGGATGAAATAATTATTGTCGACAGCTTTTCTACAGATAAGACCAAAGAGATTTGCACTCAAAAATATCCTCAGGTAAAATTCTTTGAGAAAAAATTTAATGGGTATGGTGAACAAAAAAACCATGCCCTTGCTCTATGTTCCCATGAATGGGTCTTGTTTCTGGATGCCGACGAAGTTCCTGATGAAACTCTGAAAAGATCTATACAACGCATTACTTCTTCTGGAAGCACCGGATTCAATGTGTATAAAGCAAAATTCAACAATCATCTTGGGATTCACCTGATCCGATTTGGTGGTTGGGGAAATGTATGCCGTGAAAGGCTTTTCAGAAAAAAATATGCAAAGTATTCTGATGATAAAGTCCATGAATTTTTGATTACTGATCAGAAAGTGGGTCTTATGGAAGGAAAGCTGGATCATTATACTTATAAAAGCATTCATCATCATGTTTCGAAAATCAATAAATATTCGGATATGATGGCTGAAAAGATGTTTGAGAGAGGAAAAAGAATCAATAGATTTAAAATTATTGTAAGCCCAATGTTTGAGTTTATTAAGGTTTTTATTTTCAAACTTGGTTTTCTGGATGGATTTCCAGGATTTTACATTGCCAAAACAATGTCTTATTACACCTTCCTGAAATACATAAAATTGCATGAAAAAACACGACTGTACGAAAAAATACGGTTGCAGGAAATTGAAAAAAATACAGTAAAATAGTATGATTCTGTATCTTATTCCTCTTTTATTGGCGGTATTTATCGTTGTATATTTCCGTCTCTATTTATTTGCCTTTCCCTACAACAGACTGGTCATTCTTATGTATCACCAGGTTGAAAAAGAAAGTCATGAAGATCTTACCGTCAGTTTAAAAAATCTTGAACAGCAGTTTTCATATCTGAATTCGAAAAAATATACTTCATATTTTTTTTCGGAACTTACTCTTTCAGCAAAAAGAAACATTGTCATCACCTTTGATGATGGATATAGAAACAACCTTGAGTATCTCCCCTATTTACTGAAAAAGTATAATCTGAAGGCAACAATTTTTATTCCAACAGGATTTATTGAAAAGGGATATAATAATTATTCAATGATGACCTTTGATGAAATCAGAAGTCTGGATAAAAAATATTTTGAGATTGCCCTTCATAGCCATGCCCATGAAAATGTAAGAAACGTGTCTTTAGACTTTATAGAAAAAGATCTAAAAAAAAACATGGAGATTCTCGATGCCGAAAATATAAGATATTCAAAGGTTTTGGCATATCCTTATGGAAAATATCCACAAAAAAAACATGATAAATTAGCATTTTTTTCTATTTTGAAAGAATTAGGAATTGATTTTGCAGTAAGAATTGGAAATAAAGTGAATTATTACCCTACCCAGCGCCCATACGAACTGTGTAGAATTGATATAAAAGGCAAAGATTCGCTTATAAAATTCAAATTAAAACTTATCTTTGGCAGACTAAAACTATTTTAAAAAACAATTTTAGGGAAGTATTTACTTACTTCTCTGTCAAACAAAGCGTTGTGATGAATATAAGTGGTTTGATCATAACATATAATGAAGAAAAAAATATACAGGATGTCCTGGAATCTTTTGATTTCTGCGATGAAATAATAGTAGTAGATTCTTTTAGCACGGATAACACTGTAGAAATTGCAAAGAAATTCCCTAATGTAAAGGTGATTCAGAATAAATTTGAAGACTTTACAAAGCAAAGAAATCTGGCTCTGGATACTGCAACCAATGACTGGGTTTTATTTTTGGATGGTGATGAGAGAATTACACCAGCCCTGAAGCAGGAAATTATTGATAAGCTGAATAAACCCGGGCAAAAAGATGCCTATTATTTTTACAGGAAATTCTTTTTTGCCCAGAAACCAATTCATTTTTCGGGAACACAGTCTGATAAAAATTTCAGGCTATTCAGAAAATCGAAAGCCAGATATATGGCAGGAAAAAAGGTACATGAAACTCTGGAGGTTAATGGAACCATTGGAGTTTTAAAAAATAAATTACTCCATTACTCCGTTTCAGATTATGAATCTTACAAAAAAAAAATGATTCATTACGGAGTTTTAAAGGGGAAAGAACTGGCTGCTAAAGGAAAAAAGTACAGTGTTTGGATTCAATATCTTAAAACTGCTTTTAAATTTTTTAAAGCCTATATAATGAGACTTGGTATTTTAGACGGAAAAGAAGGCTATCAGTTATCTTACCTGCAATCTTTAAGCGTTTATGAAACCTATGAATCATTAAAAAAAGAGCAAAATTAGTTGAATGAAGATTTGTATCATTAGTTATGATTTTTGGGATTATGATAAGTATATTGTTGAAACATTATGCCAGCGAGGTATTGATGCCCATCATATAAAGATCAGTACCGTTACTCATTCCAACTTCAACGAAAGAGCTGTAAATGCTTTAAGCAAAACTTTTTTAAACAAAAATCTTAAGACTGAAAAAAGACAGAAATATGTTCTGGATTCTCTGGAAAAATTAGGGCATCAGGATCAGATTCTGGTGATGAATCCTGATACATTTGATCTGTCTACCCTTAAAAAAATCCGAAAATCTACAGACCGTCTGGTAACCTATCTTTACGATAATCTTGAAAGAGTTCCTGTGGAAGACAAACTCTATCTTTTTGACAAAGTATTTTCCTTTGATTATATTGATGTTAAAAAACACGGCTTTGAAAAATTAACCAATTACATTTATCTTCCGCATTGTGCAAAAGAGTCTCAAAAGCCTGAAATGGATCTTTTTTACATTACCTCTTATGACAACAGAAGGGTTTCATTGATAAAACTATTGGCTAAAAAGCTCATTGAACAAGGATTGAAGTTCCAGATTATGATCATTGGAAAAAAATCCTGGAAGCATCAGCTCACCAATATGTTCATGACAGTGCCTAAGAATCTTTTCCTGGTGTTCAGCATTAAGAAGATTCCGCATAATGATCTTCCAAAATATTATAAGAATTCAAAAGTACTACTGGATTTGATGCGTGAAGGGCAATATGGACTCAGTTTCAGAGTTTTTGAAGCCATGTCTCTGGAAAAGAAAATCATAACTGATAATGAAGCCATTAAAACCTACGATTTTTACAATCCCAATAATATTTTGATTTTAAACAAAAATATTAGTAATCTTGACAAATCTTTTTTTGAAAAACCTTACGAGAAAATTCCGGAAGAAATCTACTACAGATATACTTTGGATAGTTGGGTAAATAAAGTTTTTGAACTCGATACTAAAAACTGACAAATGGGAATCTTAAAAAAAATAAAAAAGCACTTCGAAAGAAAAGAAAAACTTAAAAACCTTCAGTCTAAGGATATAGTCAACATTAATCTATATGACGCTTCCCAAAAAACAATCCTGTTTGCATCAAGAGATTTTCCTGCCCACGATAAAGAATCCGGGGCTAACAGATTGAAAGAACTTATATTTATTTACAAAGAATTAGAATACAACTGCATTTTATTTGCACCCCATATGTTTGAAGACGATTCTTATGTGAAGTTTTATCAGCAGCATAATGTTATCGTTTACATAGAGAACAATAAGTACAGGAATATTTATGATTTCCTGTCTTCTTTTAAAAAGATAGATTACGTTTGGTTCAACGGCCCTCTGGCGCTGAATCTTTTTTATAAAAAAATGAAAGCCATTTTACCTTCTGCCAAATTCATTTATGATATGGTGGATATTCATTTTTTAAGGTTTAAAAGAGCGATAGAACTGGAACCTACCCGTATTTCTTTAAAGAAGAATTATAAACATTTTTTCCGTCTGGAAACTGTCGTTGCCCCACAACTGGATTATATCATTGCTATATCTGATAAGGAGAAAGAAATTATGAGCCAGTATGCGGACAAAAATAAGATCGTTACAATATCTAATATCCATTATCCTAAAATTGATATTTCTGAGCGAAAAAACTTCAGTGAAAGCAAGGGAATTACCTTCATTGGTTCTATTCACGAGCCGAATATTGATGCAGTAAAGTTTCTCTATGAAAAAATAATGCCTATCGTCTGGAAAACCAATCCTGAACTGGAAGTAAGCATTATCGGGAATGTTGCAGAAAAACTTGACCTTAAACTATTTCCTAAGTTTAAGTTTTTAGGTTTTGTGGAAAGCATTGAAGAGCACTTTATGAATTCGAAAATTATGGTGGCACCTTTAAGATTCGGTGCCGGCGTGAAAGGAAAAATCGGACAGGCCTTTGAATACTTTTTTCCTGTGGTGACAACGGATATAGGAGCTGAAGGAATGAAACTTACCGATAAAAAGAATGTACTGATTGCCAATGATGAGAACAGTTTCGCAGAGGCTATTATTCAGCTGAATAATGATGAAGAGCTTTGGAATACTTTAAGCAGAAATTCTGTGGACAGTCTGAGAGCATTTTCACCTGAAGAAGTAAAAGAAAAACTTAAAACATTATAATCCATGTCATTAAGTGTAAATTACCACGGTTTTTTTGATGGAAATTTCGGAATTTCGGAAGCTACACGGCTGAATGCTATCGCTTTGGAAACAATCGGCATCAAAGTCAACCGGATTAATTATTCCAGTGAAACTTTTGAAAGAATTGATTCGGGCTCCGAGTCATCATCTTCTATTAATGTTTTCCATATTAATATCAATTTTATCAACAATTTCTTTTCTAAGAATCAGGATCTGAATCTTAAGGATCATTATAATATTATTTATTGGGCCTGGGAATTTCCCGAAGTTTCCGAGAAAGTTGTTGAGATATTAAATGTCTTTGATGAACTGTGGGTACCCAGTGATTTCTGTGTGAATATCTTTACAAAGTATACAGGAATTCCTGTGATCAGATTTTCTCATCCGATCCAAAAAATGGCAGAGTCTAAGGATTTTCAGCTAAGCCAATATCATATTTCTCCGGAATCAAAGATCTATCTGACGATTTTCGATTCTCTGAGTACCACTATCAGAAAAAATCCGGAAGCTACGCTGGAAGCTTTCACAACAGTTTTCAAAGAAGATAAAAATAGTGTTCTTATTGTGAAAACTCATAATCTTGAAAGAAGCAAGGATGCTCAGAAAGCGCTGGAAGCTTACCAAAATATTCCGAACGTCATCATCATTAACGAGCATTTTTCAAAGGAGAAACTACATTCTTTGATCCAGCAGTCTGATGTTCTGATTTCTCTCCACGGTTCAGAAGGTTTCGGTCTGACGATGGCAGAAGCCATGGCCTATGGAAAAATTGTTGTCGGAACGGGCTATTCCGGAAATCTGGATTTTATGAATGTAAATAACAGCTTCCTTATCCAGTATGATTTCATCAAAACATCCAATACAAAAGGACTGATTGACGAAGGCTTAACGCTTGCCAAGCCTAGCTTGAAAGATGCTGTTGAAAAACTCCAGTATATCAAAAACAATTTTGAAAGTCTGGCTTCAATGAGAGAAAAGGCAAAATCACAAATTGCTGAAAATTTTTCTATTCAATCTATCGGAGAGCTATTTAAAATCAGATTGAATTTCATTGATGGTTTTGGTAAAAAAGAAAGCACCGGAGGCAGTGATGTCAATAATGTTTTCTATTTAAGCGAAATCGAAAGATTAAATTCCAGAGTTCATTATCTCGAGCGAACTCTTTATAATAAAATCAGAAAGAAAGTCAATGCTTTCTTCAAAAAAGGCAGAAAATAATTGTATTGGTTAATGTTCTGGTTCGCCAGCTTATAGACGAATTGTTATATTTACGAATGAGCTTATCATATTTCAGATGAAAGACAAAATTGCAATAGTAGTCCAAAGATATGGGCTGGAGATCAACGGAGGTGCAGAACTTCACGCAAGATTATTAGCTGAAAAATTGTCTGCTCTCTATGATATTGAAATTATTACAACCTGTGCTATAGAATTCGAATGTTGGGATAATCATTACCCGGAAGGTGTTGAAATTATCAATGATATTAAAGTAAGAAGATTTAAAACGTTAAAAAAGGATTTAAAAAGATTTAATGAGCTCAGTAAAACAGCCCGTAACTTATATAAATATTATAGTAGAAAGCTAAGCTTTTTAAACTTCCCTTATTTGCTTTATAAGAGATTTAAATACAACAAAAAAAACTTTAATTTCAATGAATGGTTAGAAGTACAAGGACCATTCTCCCCGGATTTAATTCAATTTATAAAAGAGAAAAAAGAAGATTACAAGGCTTTTATTTTCTTTACCTATTTATATCACCCAACCAATATAGGAATCAGAGAAGTTGCTGACAAAAGCATTCTTATTCCAACTGCCCACGACGAGTCTCAGTTTTATCTTGATGGCTATTCTCAATTGTTTTCTCTTCCAAAGTTCATCATGTACAATACACAGATTGAAAAAGATTTTGTAGAAAGCGTTTATCCTCAGGCAAAAAAGTTAAAATCAGAAATTGCAGGAATTGGTTTTGATGATTATGATGCTGCATCGGGTGAACTCCCTAAGGATCTTTATCAGACCAAATACTTTATTTATATAGGAAGGATTGTTGAAGACAAAGGCTGTGTCATGATGATTGAATATTTTAAAGATTTCAAAGAAAAACATCCTGAATATCGAGATGTAAAGCTCGTTTTGGTAGGCAAAAATTCTCTTGAGGAAAAAATAACTCAGGGAGATGATATTATCCTTACGGGATTTGTAGACCACGACCTCAAAAATGCTTTACTGGAAAATGCCAGCGCACTTATAATGCCTTCATTCTATGAAAGCCTTTCATTGATTACATTAGAGGCCATGTTATTGAAAATCCCTATCATTGTAAATAAAAACTGTGAGGTTTTGTATTCTCATATTGAAAAGAGTAAAACCGGAAAAAGCTTTACAAACAGTACAGAATTTTCCCAGTCATTAACGTTTTATATGCAACAGTCACAGGATGATCTTGTTTCTGAAGGCATCAAAGCGAGAGATTATGTTTTAAAAAACTATTCATGGGATACCATCATCAACAAATTTAATTCCGCCATTACATCTTTATAATGACAAAAAAAATTCTATTTTTTTTTCCTGAAAATCCATTTTCAAACAGGGCAGGAAATACTACGAGAGCAAAAACGACCCTTACTGTTTTAAAAAAAATGGGATATCATATTGACCTGGTAGGAGCCGCTGAGATTTATAAGAGCCAAAACGACACTACAGATATTGATCAAAATATTGTTGATCATCTGTTCTTAATTAAACACAGACCATTAAAAGTAAAAACATCTTCCGCATATTGGAAGCACAAAATATCAAAATTTTATAAAAAGCCTAATGAATATAACCACTTATTGACAGATTTTGCCAAGCAAGAATTTTCTGACATCTTCAATAAGGAAAAATATGATGCCATCATTATCAATTATGAATTCTGGGCTGGATTAGTTGATCATGAATCTATGAAAAATACTTTAAAAATCATAGATACTCATGATTGGATTACTCTGAATGAGTTCTACAAAAACAAATCATTAGATATAGGAAAACGTTTCAATGAGGAAATTAATAATCTTTCAAAGTTTGATAAAGTAATCACCATATCAGAAGATGAAAACCTTGTTTTTAAAAGATTTTTAGGTGAAAAAGTAATCAATATACCGCCTTCTTTCCCATCTCATTTCGAAAAAAGTGATGGTGATAAAAAGTATGATCTGATTTTCGTAGGGTCTGAAAACATTTTCAATATACAATCCATACAGTGGTTTTTTGACCATGTATATCCATTGCTTTCTCCAAATATCAACATTGTAATTATCGGGAGAATTTGCAAGCATATTCAAGAAAGAAAAGGTGTTACCTTAATAGAATTTGCAGAAAGCCTGGAAGAGTATTACCACCAGTCAAAAATTGCAATTTGCCCAATGCTGGAGGGCACAGGGATCAAAATAAAAGTCATTGAAGCATTATCTTACGGACTTCCTATTGTGGGAACAGAAAGAGCGATTGATGGGTTCCCTTCAAAAACTTCAAATGGATGTCTGGTAAATGATCATCCTGAAATTTTTAAAGATCAGATCATGTCTTTACTACTGGATCAATCTTATTATCAGGATATGAAAATACAGGCTGAGGAATATTTTAAAAATAATTTTTCTGAAGAAAAAGCAATTGAAAAATGGAAAAAGATTTTACACTAATGGATGACCTGGCCATTATCATACTGAATTACAATTCTTTTGAAGATACCCAGCGAGAAGTTAATTCATTATTAAACGAAGGCATTTCGCAACAATCTATTTATGTAGTAGATAATCATTCAAAAGACAGAAAGGAAATAGAGCAACTGGGCTCACAAAAGCAAATCAATTATATTTTAAGTGATTATAACGGGGGTTATGCTTTCGGTAATAATTTAGCCATTAAAAAAGCGATTGAAGACGGCAGGAATTATTTTTTACTATTAAATCCGGACATTGAAATATCCCGCAGCACAATTGGTCAGTTATATAACGATTTAAAAGAATTTCCAGATATAGGAATCATTGGCCCAAGAATCTGCTACAGAAACATTCGTGACAGAATATTCTCAGACGGTGGGCTGTTATTCCCGGAAGAAGGTTTTCAGGGAGGACACACCCATTCTGAACAGGATAAAAACCATGTAAATGCTCCTCATTACAACTACAATATAAAATATGTAGATGGAAGCGCCTTGATGTTCCGAAAAGAAATATTGGACGATGTAGGCTTAATGAACACCAGCTTTTTCATGTATTATGAAGAGTCTGAATGGTGTCTGCGGCTTCTTAAAAACACCCAATGGAAAATTGCCGTCAATACACAATGTGAAGCTTTCAATCTTGCCAGCGACAAAGGCAGTTTTTATGAGTATTACATCACCAGAAACCGGATCTGGATGTGCAGGCTGTATGACGGGAATTTAAAATATGTAACCAAAGAACGATGGAAGTTTGCAAGGAAAGCCCTTAAAAAAAGAAAATTTTCCATGGCGAAAGCGTACATAAAAGGTATATTAGACGGTCTTTATTCCAATTTAGATAAAATAAAAAATGAGTAAAAAAAATATTATTAAAGTAGGATATCTTCTATCATATGACTACTGTTACATCTTTACATCTCTTAAGCATATTTATGAGCATGCGGACTGTATTGTGATAAGCTATGATGCCAATAATAAGACATGGGCAGGTAATGATATTCATATTCCTGAAAGTGTTTTCAGTGATATCAAAAAATTGGATACTCAGAATAAAATCATCTTTTACAAAGACACTTTTTTCATTGAAGGGATGCAGCCAATGGAGCTGGAGACCAGACAAAGGAACATGATGGCAGAAAAAATGGGCTCTGGCGGATGGCATATCCAGATGGATGGAGATGAATATGCTTATGACTTCGGAGTATTAGCAAAGTTTTTGAAAGGGAATAAATTTTTACTAAAGAACCCTGCTAAAAATCCTTTTAATTTTCAGGTAAATTTTGTGACATTATTCAAACATAATGCGGAGGGATTCTTTGTTATTACGCCTTTTGATGAAAAGTGTATGCTTATTACAAACAATCCTCAATATGAATATGCAAGAAATACAAATAAAGGCAGAATCCTGCCACTGGATTTTTATTTAATACATCAGTCATGGGCGCGGGAAGAAAGTGAAATTTCAGAAAAGATCAATAACTGGGGGCATAAAAATGATTTTGACACTTCAACGTTTTTAAACTCCTGGAAAACGGTGAATGCTGACAATTATAAGACATTCATAGACTTTCATCCTTTATATAAAGGCATTTGGAAAGAGCTTTCCTTTTTCCCTGCAAAAAACATTGATGAATTTATTCTTTCCTTTTCAAAGAAATATCCTCAGCAAAAACTCAATCTGAATTTATCTTTCACGAAAAAAATAAAGATGAGAATTAGAAGTCTTTTTTAATTTTTTCAGACCAAAATAAAAGGCTAATGTTGTTACATTAGCCTTTATTATTTTATTTGATAAAAACATTTTCAAATTTCTCCATAACTGCCCGCGGATTGAAAAGTTCTGAGTAACAATCCCAGTTTTTACCTGCATCCGGTTGAAAGCTCTTCAGGATTTGCATGATATCCTGCTTATCTTTGTATAGAATAGCTTTATCTCCCAGAATCTCCAGATGTGATTTCTCATCAGATCCGGACCATGTTATAATAGGTTTATTTTTAATAGAAAACTCACCTACAGCCATTCCGAAACTCTCTCCTTGCGTGCGGGCATGCAAAAATGCATCAGAAGTATTAATAAATTTCACTTTTCTTTCTACATCAGTAGTCGGTGGAAGAAAAATAATATTCTTGTAAGACCTGAAAAAATTTCTCTTTACAAATTCATCAGTTCCCATAAAAACAAAGTATATATTTTTATTTTTCAGAGCCGTTTTCTTTACGGCTTCCATTACAAAACCAATATCAAAAGTTTCAGTTCCTCCATATCTTGCAAATACCACTGCATCTTTCGGAATATTTAATTCAGCACGAAGGTCTCCACTCACCTCGGGAAGATCTACAATGTGGGGAACAAAAGGAAGCTTTCCTCCGCTCATCGTTTTGGCCAGCCATTCAGAAACATAGGCATAAACATCTCCATAGGGTTCGTTGTATTTAAAAACCGCATGAATAGCCGTTTTAATAAGCTCATGAGGAGTATCTGTTTCTCTTTCTCCGGATTTTATTGCATAGAAAAGATCTGCATTTGCCTTTTTAATAATTTCATCCCTTTCCTTGATGTCGCTATATCCAACAACGTTAAACCTTTTTTTAAAACGTTCAATAGCTTCTTCAGCATTATTCGGACTATTTTTAGGATAAAGGATCATCGACTCGTTACCAAGCATTTCCTCATTATAATAAGCATAATCAAAAAGAGCATTGGACGTCCCTCTATAGCACAATTGATTTTCGTGGAAAATAATTTTCATTTGTTAGTAAGTTAAATTATTTAGTTTCAACCCTTCTCAATGACAGTGCTAAAAGTATTATGAACTTATTTCTGTAGTTTCTGAGATAGTTTCTGATAAAAACAAAGTGCTTTTTCATTGATAAACTAAACTAATAAGCTACAAAAATACATTTTTACCTATAAGCGAGTAAAAAATATCAGTCTTAAATTCATATCACTAATGAAATTTTTCACAATTGATTTCTATTTCTTTATCATATGAAAGAAACCGTCTCAAAATTGAAACGGTTTCTTTATTGTAAAATATTAATATTATTTAGTTAATAAGCATAAAACTCAATTCCTTCCTTAATATAACCAGGAGGCGTTACGCTGGATCTTGAATAATAATGGTCTTTACCATTCCAATACTGGTAAATAGGAACTGTATTTGGCTCCTGAGTAGCAAAAGCATTGAACTCGATTCCTTCAGATACATATCCCGAATAATATCCAGGAGTTTTTGTATAGTAATGATCTTTACCATTCCAATATCTGTAAATAGGAACTGTGTTTGGAGCTTTATACAAGAATGCATTAAACTCTGTTCCTTCAAAAGAATATCCGCTGTAGTTTCCTGCAATTTTTGTATAATAATGATCAACTCCGTTGTAATATCTGTAAATTGGAATTGTTTTAAATTCAAGATATACTTTATTATCAATCAGATATTGGTCTACATAAGCCTTTAGCTGAGATTTTTTAACAGGATCTTTTACAAAGTCATAAATAATGATCAACCCATTGCTACCAAAGTCTACCAAAACAGAATTACTTACATTTGAGCTGTTCTGCCAATTGGAGATATTAACTTTAGGATTCGTCTGATCAAGATTCAGATCTCCTACTAAACCTTTTGAAGGATCACCCCCTCTGGTTTTATAAGTCAACTTCTTAGAATAATTCATGTGGTATTCAGAAGTATTCACATCATTATCCACATTCACATTAAAAATATTTAACATCCCTGCCTTTACACCGATTCTGGCTGCCTTATCACGAGTCTGGCTCGTTGTTTCGGACTGGAATAAAATATCAAGTTTTGCTCCTGTATAAATATCAGTCATTACATGAGTCCCATAATCTTGAACTATCTGCTGTGGAGTTTTTGTCTGCAAATCCTGAGCAAATTCAGGAGTTACATAATCACCCAACATATCTGTAGTAGCGTTGAATCTTACTCTTTTCTGCTTGATCGTAAGGTTATAACTTCCGTAAATATATTTTGCATCAAACTTATTGTTACTTGTTACTGCTGAGCCAAAACCTACAGAGAGTATTTTTTTAAACAATGGAAAATTAACTGTTGCATCTACTTTGGTTGAAACCATTTTAGAATAAGCTTCAGCATTTTCCCCATAATCTTCAGCATACTCCTGAGAAAATGTGTTTTCACTGATTAATCTGTTGGTCTGTTCTAATTTAAAACGGTCAATATCGATCACTTTAAAACCTGCTGCCGTTGCATTGGCATATTCTCCGGCAACATTATAACCATGTCCTAAGACATCATAAATTCCGTCGCCTGCAAATTTAGCTGCAGACATTCTGTTATTAGCCTTTGCCGCTGGACTTTCAGGCGTTACCTCTGAATTTAGATCTTCAGAAGAACACGAACTCATAAAAAGCATCAGTAAACTACTGAAGCAAAATAAAATTTGTTTTTTCATAGATTATTAAAAAGTTTCTGCAAATATAAAACTCATCACCAAGTGAGGAAATAAATTAATAATGATATATATCATCAATAAGTGAATTTAATAATCATTTAAAACTCTATTAATAAACAGTTACAACATCACACAATAGAGAAATAACAAAAATAAATAATTACTATTATTATTTTCACATCAAACTCAAGCACTATTTGATGATAAATAAAAAGTGGAGTTAGAATTACCGACTCCACTCATAATGTATAACCAAATTGATTTATATAAATCCAAAAATTAATTAGCTGGAATATAGAAAGCAATACCTTCTCTGATGCTCCAATAGTTCACAGGACCTAAATTAGGTGACACTGAAAGATAATGATCCGATCCGTTTTTAGCTTTATAGCTATATACAGGAATTCTTCCAGCTCCCGGATCTTTATAAGCATAGAATGCTACTCCCATATAAACATTCCAATAAGAAGATGGCTGTAACGTACTTGCCTGGGTAAAGTAGTGATCAGCTCCCGAAGTACTTTTATAGCAATAAATAGGAACTGTATCAGGTGCTTTATACTGAAACACTTTAAATGTCGGTCCTTCATTAGTCCAGTAAGAAGATGGCTGAAGGTTTGTATTGAAAGTGAAATAATGATTACTGTCTGCCTGATTTTGGTAGCCATATAACATTGTAGTATTATACTCCAATGAAATTTGGTTATCAATTAAATACTGATCTACATACGTCTTAAGCTGAGCTTTTTTGGCTGCATCTTTTACAAGATTATAGATAGGAACAAGGCCGTTATTTCCAAATTCCACCAATACAGAATTGCTAGCAGTAGAACTGCTTTGCCAGTTTGTAATGTTAATTTTTGGAGCAGCCTGTTCAAGATTCAGTTCTCCAACCAAACCTTTTGAAGGATCCCCTCCTCTTGTTCTGTAGGATAATTTCTTAGAGTAATTCATAGATGATTCCGAAGTATTCACATCATTGGTTACATCTACATCAAAGATAGATTTTACCCCCACTTTTACTCCAATTCTGGCAGCACGGTCACGGCTTTCGTTAGTTGTTTCAGACTGAAACATGATATCCATTTTAGCTCCAGTATAAATATCAATCATAACGTGGGTTCCATAATCCTCTACAATCTGCTGAGGAGTTTTCGTTTGCAAATCCTGGGTAAATTCCGGAGTTACATAATCCGCCAACATATCTGTGGTAGCATTGAATCTTAGCCTTTTTTGCTTAATAATAAGGTTGTAACTGCCATAAATATATTTGGCATCAAATTTATGGTTGGTCGTAACTGCAGAATTAAATCCTACTGATACTGTTTTTTTAAACAAGGGAATTCCTGCAGTAGCGTCTACTTTTGTAGAAACCATTTTAGAATAGGTTTCTGCATTTTCTCCATATTCTTCAAGATACTGCTGTGTATTTGTATTTTCAGAAAGTAATCTTGCAGCCTGTTCAGATTTAAAACGATCAATATCAATTACTTTAAACCCTGCAGAATTAGCATTGGCATATTCCCCGGTAGCATTAAAACCATGTCCTAAAACATCATAAGCACCATCACCTGCAAATTTCGCTGCTGATAAACGATTCGTTTTTGCCGGACTATCAGGAGTAGATTCGTTATTAAGATCATCTGAAGAACATGACCCCATGAAAAGCAACAGTGCTGCACTGAAGCTAAATAAAACTTGTTTTTTCATAGTATTATTTTAAAATTTCCTACAAATATAAACTTCAATACCAGGTGAAATATAAAAACAACAACTGACATATATCATTTATTAGTGATTTTATCACACGCTTAAAATACCATGAATAAATATTAAAACCATCACTTAATTGTGATTTAAATAAACAAAATAAATTATAGAAACAAACGTACAAATACTCACAAAAGAAAACACGTATTAAACACAATACTTACTATTTATGAATTCATTTTTCACAACCTTATTTTATAGGTTAGAATCAATGAGTAAAAAATTTGATCAGAAATATAAGATTGGGAGTTTTAAAAACCGTAATTATCGAAAATCTATAGAAATAAATAAAAAAGTCAGGATCAAAAAAAACAATACGCGGTCATAAATCATCTCTTAAACGCATAATTTTAAGTAAATTTGCAAAAATTAAAATTGAAATGGAGAAAGTAAGAGTACGTTTTGCTCCAAGTCCTACAGGACCATTACATTTGGGAGGCGTAAGAACCGCATTATATGATTATCTTTTTGCTAAAAATCAAGGAGGAGAATTTGTATTAAGAATTGAAGATACAGATACCGCCAGATATGTAGAGGGAGCTGAAGAATATATTGAAGAAGCTTTAGAATGGTGCGGAATCATTCCTGATGAGAGTCCTAAGAAAGGAGGAAAATTCGCTCCTTACAGACAGTCTGAAAGAAGAGACATCTACGACAGATATACTGAACAGATCCTGAAGACAGACTATGCTTACATTGCTTTTGATACTGCAGAAGAACTGGATGCAATGCGTGCAGAATATGAAGCGAAAGGTGATGTTTTCTCTTATGATAATAAAACAAGAAACCGTTTAAGAAACAGCCTTGCCCTTTCTGAAGAAGAGGTTCAAAGGTTATTAGACGAAAAGACGCCTTATGTAGTACGGTTTAAAATGCCTGTTGACAGAGTATTAAATCTTGAAGATATTATTCGTGGAAAATTTTCAGTCAACACCAATACTTTAGATGATAAAGTTCTGGTAAAGAATGACGGAATGCCAACGTATCATTTTGCCAACATTATTGATGACCATGAAATGGAAATCTCCCACGTCATCCGAGGTGAAGAATGGCTTCCATCTTTGGGACTTCACACCTTATTATACGAAGCAATGCAGTGGGAAGCACCACAGTTTGCCCACCTTTCTTTAATTTTGAAACCAGAAGGAAAAGGAAAATTAAGCAAAAGAGACGGAGATAAATTCGGATTCCCGGTATTCCCTCTTGACTTTAAAGATCCTGCTACAGGGGTAATTTCTAAAGGATACAGAGAAAACGGATATCTTCCTGACGCTTTCATTAATATGGTTGCTTTATTAGGCTGGTCTCCTGCAGATGATAAAGAAATACTTCCTTTGGATGAAATGATCAGGGAATTCGATCTTCATAAAGTACATAAAGCGGGAGCAAGATTCAGCAAAGAAAAATCTGAATGGTTCAACCACCAATATATTCAGATGAAATCTGATGAAGAGCTTCTTCAGATTCTGAAAAACACAGATCTTGATCTTTCCGGTGCTTCTGATGAAAAACTATTGAAAGTAATTCATCTGATGAAAGAAAGAGCCACTTTCCCGAAAGACATCTATGAGAGCGGAAAATTCTTCTTTGAAGCTCCTACTTCATATGATGAAAAGGCCTCAAAAAAGGCTTGGAATGAAGAAACATCAGCAATTTTAGGAGAATTGGCTGCTTCATTTGAAGCTACAGACTTTGTTGCTGAAACATTAAAACAAACCATGCATGATTTTGCTGAAAACAAAGGATTAGGAATGGGTAAAGTAATGATGCCATTACGATTATCTTTAGTAGGAGAACTGAAAGGACCGGACGTTCCGGATATTCTGGAAATCCTTGGTAAAGAGGAAAGTATCTCCAGAATAAGCAATGCTATAAATAATTTTAAATAGAATAACCATAATTTTTCATACATTTGAAAGATTTAATTTACTTCAAGAAATGGAATATTTAAGTTTCGAACTTCCTATCAAAGAATTGATGGACCAATACCAGACGTGTTCTTTAGTAGGAGAAGAAAGTGGTGTTGATGTAAAATTAGCATGCAGCCAGATTGAGGATAAGATTTTAGAAAAGAAAAAAGAAATCTATGGAAATCTTACACCTTGGCAAAGAGTACAACTGTCCCGTCACCCGGATCGTCCTTATACACTGGACTATATCAACGGAATGGCAGACAAAGGCAGTTTCTTAGAACTTCATGGAGACAGAAATTTCGCTGATGATCCGGCAATGATTGGAGGATTGATTACCCTTGATGGTCAGAAAGTAATGATCATAGGGACTCAAAAAGGAAGAACGACTAAAGAAAGACAGCACAGAAGATTTGGAATGCCAAATCCGGAAGGATACAGAAAAGCTTTAAGATTAATGAAACTTGCTGAAAAGTTTAATATCCCTGTGGTAACTTTAGTAGATACACCGGGAGCTTATCCAGGATTGGAAGCTGAAGAAAGAGGACAAGGTGAAGCTATTGCAAGAAATATTTTTGAAATGGTTCAGCTGAAAACTCCAATCTTCACTTACATCATCGGAGAAGGTGCCAGTGGTGGCGCATTAGGAATAGGTGTTGGAAATAAAGTATATATGTTGGAAAACACCTGGTATACAGTAATTGCACCAGAAAGCTGTTCTTCTATCTTATGGAGAAACTGGGATCACAAAGAAGATGCTGCCAACGCATTAAATCTTACTCCGGCAGATGCTTTAAGAGAAAAGTTCATTGACGGAATCATTGAGGAACCGCTTGGAGGTGCTCATTATGATCAGGAGACAACCTATTTAAACCTGAAAAATTCAATTTTACAGAATATCAAAGCTTTCTCCAAATTTACAGGTCAGGAGCTTGAAACCCAAAGACAGGACAAATTCATTGCAATGGGTCAGTTCAAAGGATAAAAAATAAAAGGTTAAGAATTTTTCTTAACCTTTTTTCTTTAGTTTTCTTCTTATTTATTCTATTCCGCAACATTCAGGGCAATTTCAATATCCTGAGTAATTTTCTTTACAGATGAATATTTTGCATCACAGACTGATGTGGTCATTACGTACTCTCCCTTATCAACCAGGATAAAATTTTCTCCTTTTGCTGGAACCGTTAAATTGTAATATTTTTTCCCGCTGATCTTAACAATAAGATTACAGGACGACCTATTCTTAATATTGATATAAGCTTCACTTTTGTTGATATCATTATTAAAAAGATGAGTAAGCATCGCTGCTCTCCTTTTCCCTTCCTCACTTGGCTCAGCTTTAGATGTTCCTGCCGTTTTTGCTGTACCTGCAGATCCCACCGATGCAAAAGTAGTTCTTCTTTCTTCTTTTAAAGCCTCAATAGCCGCTGCAGTATTATTAGACACAGCCTTACCGTTTACTGTGTTTGTTTTATTTGCAGCAAGTGTTTTACCGCTATTCAGTTCATTATTTTTTACAATATTTTCAATTTTCTCTTTACTGATTGGTCTGATTGTAGGCTTTGCTTCCGGTGAATTATCTGCCATAATAATATCAATCAGCTTTCTTTTGAAATAGTCAGTTTTAGCATGACCGGGGTTCTGTTTCAAAAATCCGGCAATGACTCTTGCCTCTTTTGAAATCTCAGCTTCCTGTTCGGTATAGATAATTACAGTTTCTTTTTCAACAACAGCTTTAGATTTTGTTTTTTTCTTTTTTTGAGAAAAACCTAGAGCAAAAATGCATATAAATAGAAGGAAGAAGATTTTTTTCATTAATCAAACCTTTAAAATAGTATTAAATATATTAATAACGTGAAAAGTCATTTTTTAGTTTATCATTAAAATCATTATCTTTGCACTGCTCTAAAATTAAGCTAAAAATTAATACTAATCTTAAATAAAAAATAATAGATATTATGTCTTATACACCAGTTGCTGCAGACGTAGCTAAATTAAGAAACCAAACAGGTGCAGGTATGATGGACTGCAAGAAAGCTCTAGTTGAAGCTGAAGGAGACTTCGAAAAAGCGGTAGATATCCTTAGAAAAAAAGGACAAAAAGTTGCTGCTAACAGAGCTGACAGAGAGTCTACTGAAGGGGCAGTAATCGCAAGAGTAAATGAAGACAACACTTTAGGTGCTGTAATTTCTTTAAATTGTGAAACTGACTTCGTTGCTAAAAACGAAGCATTCGTTGAGCTAGCTTACGAATTAGCTGAAATGGCTATTTTCGCTGCTACTAAAGAAGAGCTTTTAGCTACAGATTTCCACGGAATCACTGTTGCTGAGAAATTAGTTGAGCAAACAGGAGTTATCGGTGAGAAAATCGAAATCGGATCTTTCGAAAGAATCCAGGGAGATTTCTTAGGAGCTTACATCCACGCTGGAAACAAAATTGCTGCTATCACTTCTCTTTCTGCAAAAGTAGACGGAGCTGAAGAAGCTGCTAAAGCTGTTTCTATGCAAGTTGCTGCAATGAACCCAATTGCTCTTGACGAAACTGCAGTTTCTCAGGAAACTATCGACAGAGAGTTAGAGATTGAAAGACACAAACTTACTGAAGAAGGTAAGCCTGCCAACATTATCGACAACATCCTGAAAGGTAAAATGCAGAGATTCTACAAAGACAACACTTTGGTACACCAGGATTTCATTAAAGACGGAAGTATCTCAGTTGCTGATTACGTAAAATCTGTAAACGCAGACTTAAAAGTAACAGGATTTGTAAGAGTAAGCCTATAAGCTGACTGTTTCAAAAGAATATAGAGTCCCGGTGAAAATTTCACCGGGATTTTTTATTACCATTATTTTCACTCAATAATGCGGTCATACATCCGAAAAAATTAACAGACTAAAAAATTCACCGAAAAAAGAATTATTACCAGATAATCACCATGGTTACGCTCAAGAGTCTATTACCAGTTTCATACCTAACAGGGTTTTTGATTAAAAACCGAAGGCGTATATTTAACATTTATTTAAATTTTATTAAAAGTATTTCATTTTTTATTTTATTTTTGTAGAAATCCTAATTCCATACTCATGAAAAGATTTCTACTCAGTTTGGTATTAATTTTTTTGACAATTAATACACTCTTTGCACAAAGGGATACCGAGCACTGGATAGCTCCCTATTACGACAGTGTTGGCGGCAACAGCTATGTCAACATGCTCTATCTTTCCACAGACTCTCCAACTCCCGTTGATGTAACCATTTACAATAACAATGCTCCAGTAACCACCGTTACCATCAGTAAAGGTAGTCCGCAGACTTATAAAGTTACCAACAGCCTTATTTCTGCTACCACTACTACTGACGCATTTGTTGTGGGTAATAAGGGATTGTATTTAAAAGCAGCCAAGCCTTTTTACTGCAGCTTAAGACTGGCTCAGAGTGTTCACGGGGAAGTAATAACCAGTAAAGGAAAAGCCGGAATTGGAAAAACATTTTTCGTTGCTGCCGCTCCCAACACCAATACCAGCAGTATTCAAAATTTTACAGCAGGTGTCCTTGCTACCGAAGACAATACCAATGTAACCGTATCATGGAATCCAACTGCCGGAGTTGTTTTTATTAATGGAAATCCAACTGGAAATACTCAGACTTTCACTTTACAAAAAGGACAATCTTTCATTCTTGCAGGATCCGGTTCTCAGTCCGGAAATAAAACAGGCTTTATCGGGGCTAAAATTGTTTCTGACAAGCCTGTAACGTTGACTAATGGAAGCTGTAATGCCAACTTCTCTGCTTCAACAACAGGAAGTGATCCGGTTCTCGATCAATCTGTTCCGGTTGACAGACTTGGGAATACTTTTGCCATGGTAAAAACAAGATCTACTCAACCTTCCTTAAATATGGAGGGAGGTCTTATTGTTGCTACCGAAGATAATACTGAAGTATATCTAAACGGCGGAGGTACTGCTGTTGCAACACTTGCTGCCGGAGAATGGTACAGAATTAACGAAACCAGCTACGTTGCTCAGGGAACATCAGGACATTCAAATATGTTCATTTCCACCACCAAAAATGTATATTTATACCAGTTTATCGGAGTTTTGCAAAGTGATGCTACCAATGGATTCAACTATATCCCGCCATTAAACTGTTTCCTTCCAAGAAAAATTGATGAAATCGGCAAGATCAATGAAATGCCTCTTGGCGTGGGAGGAGCCAGCTCTACTCCCAGTGATCTGGTAGTAAAATTAAACATTCTGACAGAGGCTGGTGCTACTGTAATGTTGAATGACGCGCCTCTTCTCCCTGAAGCGGGTCCTTATCCCCTTGCAGGAAATGCCAACTGGGTAACGTATGCCATCAACAGTGTAACCGGAAATATTAAGATTACATCTACAAAAGCTGTAACAGCAGGTATCAACGGAGGATATAGCTCTGCAGGATACGGAGGTTACTTTGCAGGATTCTCTTCAATCCCTGTTATTGCAAAAAAAACAGGTGAATGTGTTCCGGGAATCGTTCTTGAAGTAGATGATGGATATGAAACCTACCAGTGGTTCCGTGACGGAGTGGCTATCCCGGGTGCTACCAGTTATACGTATACTCCTACACAATCTGGAAATTATACCGTAAAAGTAACCATGGGAACATGTCCTCCTGTGACGACTCCTATTTATAAAGTACAAAACTGTTTAAAAGAGACTACACAGGCTCTTAATGCTTGTTCTACTAAAATTATTACTCCGACGTTTACTTCTTCCACTCAGACTGTGGTTCCAAGTACAGTAGTAATTTTGACTCCTCCTACCAAAGGAACAGCCGTGGTTAATCCAAACGGAACGATCACTTATACCCCTAATCCGGGATATCTGGGACCAGACAAAATCGTTTATAAATTCTGCGGAAACTCAGTTGAGTTTACAGATTGCGAACAGGTAACCTTAAACCTTACTGTAGTACCATTCATTGTAACGGATACTTCTATTAAGGCTTGCTGGTATGATGTAGATCCTTACGCTTATTTTGACCTTACCAAAGCAAAGGTAACAGATTATAATGCTGTTACAAAGAAATATTACCGTACTCTGAATGACCTTACTGCAGGAATCAATGAAATCACAACCCCAAACAACTTCCCTTCAACAGGAGGATTTGTATACGTGAAAGTAACAACTGCTGAGGGATGTACGGCCAATGCAAAAATTGAATTAATTGTACTTCCAATTAAAAAATCTCCAATCCTTGTAGATCAGTATATCTGTATGGATGCGAAAACGAACCTGGACGCTGGTCCTGGATATGATTCATACCAATGGAGCACTGGAGCTACCTCCTCAGGTATCAGAGATATAGGGGTGGGAGAATACACTGTAATTCTTGGTAAGAACGGATGCTTCCTTACCCAGACTGTAAAAGTTAAAAAAGTTGAAGATCCAGTAATTCAAACTATTGAAATCAATAATAATACAGCAACTGTAATTGTAAGCGGAGGTAAAGCTCCTTACAAATATGCAGTTGATGGTACTGCAAACTGGCAGGATTCAAGTACCTTCACAGGTTTAACGAGAGGACAGCACACTTTCTATGTAAAAGATGTTTATAACTGTACTCCTATTGCTGTGGAAGTTACCATTCCTAATCTATTAAATGCGATTACACCTAATGGAGATAATGTAAATGATTATATAGATTACAGTGAACTGGCTTATAAAGAAAATCTGAGCTTTGTAGTGTATGACAGATATGGAAACATGGTGTTCACCGGAAATAGGTTCAACAACTACAGATGGGATGGAAAACACTTTGATAAAAAATTGGGAACAGGAACATACTGGTACCATATCAGCTGGAATGAATCCAACAAAGAAAAGACCCCAATAAAATATACAGGTTGGATTCTTGTTAAAAACAGAGAGTAATAATTAGTTTAAAACTATATTTAATGAGCCGCGATCAGATAATCGCGGCTCATTTTTTTTAGATTTTCAATTAATCCGCCTATTATATTATGTTAAAAGCAAAAAAAATAATATAAATTTAAATTTTGTTTAACCACGATTTCAAAATCATATTTTTTTATTCTATTTTCAATAATTTAATACTTTTTATCACTAAATTTGCTACAAAGACCACCGCTGAATGAAAAAAATTTTATCTTTTTTGTTTATGCTTTGCATATTCACCTCTGCTTTTGCCCAATTGGACCGGGAGCATTGGTTTGCTCCGATGATAGATAGAACAGGCGCTCCCAATCCCTATCAAAAACTGTATTTATCAACCAACAGAACTACTCCTTTTCCTGTAAGCATTTACAATAATAACGTTCTGATTGGAACGGTAAATATCAGTAAAAATAATCCGCAAAAATTCGATGTATTAAGAGATTATATCATTACCAAACTACAGGCAGATTTATTTACACCAACCACTAAGGGATTATATCTTAAAGCTGAATTTCCTTTTTATGCTAATTTAAGGTTCTCAGTATTCAACCATGCAGAAATCATTACTTCCAAAGGGACTTCCTCCACAGGGCTAAAGTTTTATGCAGCTACAGCTCCTATTACTGTGAGTAACTCCATTCTGAATTTCATGACGAGCGTGTTGGCAACCGAAGATAACACAACTGTTACCGTTTCCGGCTACAGCCCTACTGTTCAGTTTTCAAATGGATTGACTGGCACAACCAACCCAACATTAACCTTTACTTTAAATAAAGGCCAGTCCTACATTATTGATGGAATAGGAAATATAACGGGAAACTTTAATGGCTTCATTGGCGCAAAGATTACTTCAAACAAACCTGTTAATGTAACCAACGGAAATTTTAACGGTCAATACGCCGGAAATTATCCCGCTAGTTCAGATATTTTAATGGACCAGTCAGTGCCTGTTAACAGACTTGGAAATGAATTTGCTATTGTAAAGGGTAGCGGACCGATTGGTACTCGTACAGAAGGAGCCATTGTAATTGCTACGGAAGACAATACTCAGGTTTTTGTCAATAATGAAATCCCTCCTGTAGCAACTATCAATGCAGGAAAATATTTCATTATTCCAGATTCCAAATATATTCTTCAGGGAAACGGTCACTATAATTTATATCTCAAAACATCTAAAAATGCTTATGTATACCAGATTTTAGCTGGAGATTCAAATGCAGGAAGTGAAGTATTTACCGGAGGATTCAATTTTATTCCTGCATTAAACTGTTATCTTCCCAAGCAGATTAACGAGCTGGGTCTTATTAATGAAAACTTTGTTCATTCAAACGGTCACCCTGGAGGTATTCTGAACATCACCACAAAGCTGAATATTATTACAGAAAGAGGAGCCAGTGTTACCGTGAACGGCACGAATCCTTCTGCAATAACCGGTCCTTACAATATGACAGGTACAACTAATTGGGTAACCTATGGCATTCCCAATGTAACAGGTACGATTACTGTAATTTCAGATAAAGCAATTATGGCTGGCATCACTGCCGGAAGTGATGCAGTAGGATATGGAGGTTTTTTTGCCGGTTTTCCTACACAGCCGGTTATTTTACAATCCGGAGGTGGTTGTATTCCAGGTATGGTTCTTACTGTGGATCCTTTAATCTATGATACTTACCAATGGTACAGAAACGGGGTTATTGTTCCGGGAGCTATCACTTCATCAATCTCACCTACATTACCTGGATATTATACATGTTCTGTAACAATGGGAAGCTGTGCACCTTTAGTTACTGAACAATTTAAAGTTCTCAATTGTACAAAACTGACCAATACATCATACAACGTATGTAATGCTAAAACGATAATCCCTGCATTCAGTGGCTCATCACAAACTCCCGTTCCAAGCACAGTAGCTATTACATCAACACCTTCATTGGGTACAGCTGTTATAAACCCTACTACAGGTGCTATTACTTATACTGTAAATACTCCCGGAACATCAGGAACTGATACGTTCTCCTATACATTCTGTGGAGATGATCCAGACTTTCCAGATTGTGAAACAGTAACCGTTACCCTGAATATTCAGCCTCTAACAGTAATGAATGCGACATTATTTGCCTGTGATATCAATGGTCAGGGAACCTTCAACCTGACGACAGCAAATGTTACCAGTAACTCACCTGTTACTATTACTTATTACCCTACCCTTGCGGATGCTCAGAATGAAAATGCCGCAGCACTAATAACTAACACAACGGCCTATAGTGCAACTAACGGAACAATAGTATATGCACTTGTTAATGACCATATTGGATGTAAAAACATTGCACAAATAACATTATCACTTTTTAATAAAGCTATTGTACAGGATAACTACAATGGAGTCTTCTGTGATGATAATCTGGATGGAACAGTTAATGTTGTGCTTTCCAATATCACCCCTATTGTTCTTAATAATCCAAATTATTTTACGAATGTAAGATATTATGCAAATCTGGCAGATGCCAATGCAGGGAATAACAATACGCTCCCTAATAGCTGGAGTTATACAGCAACTACAACCATTTACATCAGGGTAGATTCTCCGGATGGATGTGCTTCTGTGATCAAACCTTTACAATTTAGTATCGGAGCAAAAATAATATTGATTACAAAAACCGTTACCGAAAGTACCTGTGATGATGATCTGGACGGAATAAAAAGTGTCAACTTAGCTCAGTTTATTCCTCAGTTTACATTAGATCCGAATGTTACTTTTACTTTTCATACAACTCTAACAGATGCTCAGAACAATGTGAATGCAGTTTTATCTCCTGTTAATATCACTAATTCACAGACCTACTATATCCGTTTTGAAAAAAATGGAGTTTGTCCTGAAGTAGGTACTCTGAAGATTAACATTAAAGTTCCTAAGAAATCAGATATTTTAAAAGACAAGGCAATTTGCCCAAAAACTACTACTACACTTAATGCAGGACCTGGCTTTGAAAAATACCTATGGAGCACCGGAGCGACAACTCCTTCCATTACGAATGTTGCTCCCGGAAGTTATTGGGTAGAACTTACCTTCAATGGCTGTGTTTACAAGCAATATGTAAATGTTACAGAATTGCCGCTTCCTATCATAACCTCTATTGAAATTGATGGAACAACTGTAAAAGTTGGGGCAAGCGGTGGTACACCTCCATATGAATATTCCTTAGATGGTGTGGTATGGCAGAGTTCCAATGTTTTCTACAATGTACCCAGAGGAGCTCACAACATATTTGTAAGAGACTCTAAAATGTGTGAGGATGTTAAAAAACCATTTGCCATTATTAATCTGATCAATACCATTACTCCGAATGGAGATGGGCATAATGAAGTCATCGACTATTCTGCCTTAATGAAGAATGATAATCTTGTATTCCGGATCTTTGACAGATATGGTGCAGAAGTCTTCAGGGGCACTCCTGAAAACAGATACACCTGGGATGGAAGAATCGGAGGCAGATATGTTCCTACAGCAAATTACTGGTATTTTATCACCTGGACGGAATATGGCTCCAACCTTATGGTAAAATACACGAGCTGGCTGCTTGTAAAACATAGGTAACAACAGAAAACCGGAAGAAAAAACATCTGAAAATTCAGCACTTATTTCTTCCGGTTTTTTATGTAAATGTTTCATTTTTTACATGAATGGCAAGTTTCTAACACTCCTTAACAATTTAATCCCAAAGTTTAATATAACTTTAACCACTAATCTTCATCTAACTACACAGAATTGCTTTATTTCTATGTAATTTTGCGCATTATATGAAGAAACTGTTTACTCTACTGCTATTGGTTTTTCTGGCAAAAATTAATGCACAAATATATTCCGGGGAGGTATTTCTGAGAGACAACTCTATTTTATATCTCAATCAGGTGTATGTCACCAATCTGAATACACAGAAAACCGTTCTTACGGACTACAATGGAAACTTTAATATCCCTGCCAATACCGGGGATGTCATCCGGTTTACCTCTATTGTTACCGAAAGAAAAGACATCAAACTGACTCCTCAGTCTATGGAACAAAAAAATCTGGTTGAGCTTAAAATCGCCTATTACGAAATTCAGGAGATTGTTCTCAGCAGGTTCAAGCCTACCGGTAACCTCCGATATGACGTGAACTCTTTAAGAAAAGAAGACAAAGCATATGCCCTTAAAAAAGTAATTGGTCTTCCTGAACCCAAAGGAGACGGAACACCTCCGGAACTTCCTGTTGCAGGACTTAGAGATGGAGGACTTACCTTCAGCCTGGAAAGTATTTATGATATCCTTTCCGGAGAAAGAAAGAAAAAACAGCGTTACCAGGCCTATGAAAGGATGAACAGCTCCGTAGCACAGATCAAAAATTATCTGGGGAAAGATTATTTTATAAAGTTTAAAATACCGGAAAACTTAATTGATAACTTCCTTCAGTTTGTTTATTCCTCCGAAAATATCCAGGCCTACGTATTAGCAGGCAACTTTGAAGCAGTAAAAATTCCTATTGAAAAATATCTTCCTATTTATCAGAAAAGGCTCAGAAGCTCACATCTTCAGGAAGTTGTAGGCGGCAACTAGAGATTTCGGCAAAAAAAACAATTCAAAATATTTTATAACTCATGTACATTACATGGGTTATTTTTTTGCGGAATGGCTGAGAACACCAGCTATGCTTTACTACAAAAGTATTCACAATATGAATTATTCAAATTTTGCAACATATTATTCCTCAATATTCAAAAATATGTTTAATTTTATCTCACAAACAAGTGTTTAAAATAAAAACACCAGATATTTCGTTATCAAATAAAAAACTAAGCAACCAAAACGCAAATTAAAAGTGAAGCACCTAATTTCTAACTTAATATTAATTAATGAAAAAAGTACTTTTACTTCTTGGCTGTATGTTCTTTTTTATGGCTTCTGCCCAAAAGAAAGGGAAAGATTATAGTGATATTTTAAAAAGTAAGAATATCTATGAGATCAATGCCTTTTTAAGGGATGCTCATCCTGATGATCCCCGAAGATCTGTTTTGAAACCCAGGGTAATGGAAATGATGAAAGAGTACATCAAAAATGCACACCCTGCTGATCAAAAAGTAAAAGACATGCAGGAAATGCTTGCTATGTTGAGGAGAAGACCTTCTACCAAAATTACTTTTGATGAAATGAATGCCATCATCAAACAAAAACAAATTGCAAAATACAAAGCTGAGCTGGCTGCAAAACAATCTACCACAGTCTATACACCTAGTACTGCTCAAAATACATACGTTGTAAACGCTAATGCTAATGCCGCCATTCCAAATACTGAAGCAGAAGAATTTAATATGTTGATGGCTGTATCTCCTGTAGAACACAAAAACAGAACAGTAAAAATCTTAAATTCCCTATTTGATAATAATCCTAATGCTAAAGAATGTATTGTTTTGATTCGAAATAAATCAGATTGCAACATCATTGTAAGAATGGAAGGCGTAGGAACGACCAAATATAGACTAGCAGTTCCTGCCCAGGGTGAAGGTTCCATTGTGATAGATAAAGGACAATATCTTTTTACCAGCCTGGTTTGCGGGGCTCAATATGCTTCACAAAAAACGATTGAAAGACCAATTATGGTGGCCTTGGGAGGCCAATAATACAAACTAAATACGAATGATATCTATGTCTTTTACTACCAAAAGACATAGAGACTCCATAAATTTTCACTATTTTTGCACTCATTTTATAACTCAATGGGCAAGAATAAATTAGCAAGATTTGCAGAAAACAAAATATTACCGAATGTAATCCAGCCAACAAGAGAAGATGCTTTAAATGGTTTCGATCTTAAAGGAAAATGGAGAGACAATTTTTTTAAAAATGATAATCCTATCGTATTGGAACTGGGCTGTGGAAAAGGAGAATATTCTGTAGGGCTTGCAAAAACATTTCCTGAAAAAAACTTCATCGGAGTTGATATTAAAGGAGCCAGATTTTGGTTTGGCGCTAAAGAAGCTGTGGACAACAACATGACTAATGTAGCGTTTTTGCGAACTCAGATCGAACTTGTAGATTATTTCTTTGCTGAAAATGAAGTAGACGAAATCTGGATTACATTTCCTGATCCACAGATTAAATACAAAAGAACAAAACACAGATTAACCCATCCGGATTTTTTAAACCGATATAAAAAATTCCTGAAGCCAGGAGGCATCATTCACCTGAAAACCGATTCAGAATTCCTGCACGGCTATACGCTAGGATATTTACAAGGAGCAGGCTATGAAATCATTTCTGCCCACCATGATATCTATGGCGCACCAGAATATGATCCTAATACGGAACACCTGAGAGATATCAAAACGTATTACGAAGAGCTATTCTCAGCGAAAGGAAAAACTATTACTTACATCAAATTCCGGATAAGCTGATGAAATAAACAAACTTGATGAAAAAAAAATTTTTAACGATTTTATTCTTCACATTTCTTATTCCCCACTTTACACAAGCTCAGAAAAGCAGTAAAGACATCTTAAAAAGCACAAATATCAAAGAAATCGAAGAATACCTGAGGAACGCACACCCTGACGATCCTAAAAAGACTGTGCTGAAGCCAAAACTTATTGCTTTAAAAAACACAGAATGGACAAAGGGAGCGCTAACGGCCAAACCTATGGAAGCAAGACCTGTTATTGCAGACATACCTAAAAGTGCAATGAGAAATACTAATTCGGACGATGCCGAAGAGTTTAAAAAACTTATTACTGAGACATCTGCTGAACACAAGGCAAAAACTGTAAAAGTACTGAATGCAATGTTTAATGAGGACATTAACCGTAATGAAGCGATTCTCTTATTCAAAAATAATTCTGACTGTAATATTGTATTGCGGATAGAAGGAAAAGAATTTTACAATCTTGCTGTTCCTGCTCATGCAGAAAATTTCATTGTACTTAAAAAAGATTCATATACATTGAGCAGCAATATCTGTGATATGAAATATTCCTCTCAGAAAGAGATAAAAAAAAGTATATTTGTAACAGTAGATAATCCAAGACCCGCCAACACTGGACTGAAGTCTGCCCAAAAGGAGCCCATAACGGAAAAGTCAGAGAAAAAACAAAAGTCAAAAAAATAGAATAGGATGAAAAAACTATTAGTTCTCACCGGAATTTTATTGATTCTTGCCAGCTGTAATGTTAATTATGGAGGCTATCCGGGAAGAACCTCCTACCCTTATCCTTCTAACAATTCAGGGAACAGAGCCAATATAGAAAGAGAGTATAACGATCTTATGAAGACTTATAAGCCGGAAACAGCTGATGTACTTAATGACCTTCTCAACAGTGATGATCCTAAAAATCCAAAGACCTCTATTTCCGTGGAAAATAAATCTCCTTGTAATATGGTCCTTACGGTGACTGGTGGCAATTTCTTCAAGAAGATTCCCATTGGTGCAGGTAAAATAGGATATACCATGGTTCCGAAAAATCAGAACTACAGGTTATCCGGGATTGTTTGTAACTCAACATACCAATCCACAAAATTTGTTACAACATCTTATTCTATAAAACTTTCAAACTAAAATATAGCCTGCAGAAGTCTGCAGGTTTTTGTTTTTAATGAAGACTCTCATCTTTTATTATAGTTAATAGCTTTTTACCGTAAGATCAGATTGCTTTTAAAGTTCTCAAAGTAACTCGCTATAGGAAAAAGTACATAAAAGACTTTATACCGCCTGAAAACGCTTAATAGAGCGCTCAGCATCAACAAATATCCATAAACCAGTCCTCATATTTCATTGTTCTTTAAATAGTGCTGAGCTAAATCCCTTTATTAGAAGTAAAAATTGGCATCAAATCAAAATAGTATTTTGAAGATCAAACATATAAAAATATTTCCTTATATTTAGAAATATAATTGCGGTATCCGAAAAGCATATAGAGTAGGAAAAAAATTAAAACTAAAACCATGAAAAATTTAAAAAAAGTCTCAAGAACTGAGCTAAGAACAATCAAAGGAGGATACAGAAGCTGTATGGATGGCTGTAGTATGGAACTGGGCGAAATGTGCTGCAATGGAGTATGCAGAATTGGAGTAATTATACCCAGTACCGACCCTGATCTACCAGAGTTGATGGTATGCCCTAAGAAATAATTTCTCTGGTATAAACAATAAAAAACGCTGGACCGAAATCCAGCGTTTTTCCTATATTAAAGAAAATCTTTAATTATTCTGCATCGAAATCAGCATCTGTATCAGCAGATACCTTTTCTCCTTCTTCTTTAGATTTTTCTTTATCAGCTTTTCTTTGAGACTGACCTTCTTTGATAGATTCAGAAACTACGCTAAGGATCATATCAATAGACTTAGAAGCATCATCGTTTCCTGGGATAACGAAGTCAACTTTTCTAGGGTCAGAGTTTGTATCAACGATACCGAAAACTGGAATACCTAGTTTCTTAGCTTCAGTTACCGCGATGTGTTCTCTTAAGATATCAACTACAAATACAGCAGACGGAAGTCTCACCATGTCAGCGATAGAACCTAAGTTCTTCTCAAGGTTAGCTCTTTGTCTGTCAACTTGTAATCTTTCTTTTTTAGATAAAGTTTCGAATGTACCGTCTTTTTTCATTTTGTCGATAGCATTCATCTTCTTTACAGCCTTTCTGATAGTAACGAAGTTCGTTAACATACCACCTGGCCATCTTTCTGTAATATAAGGCATATTAAGTTCAGAAGCGTGTTTTGCAACCACTTCTTTCGCTTGCTTCTTAGTAGCTACGAAAAGAACTTTTTTACCTGCAGAAGTTAATTTTTCTAAAGCGCTGCACGCTTCATCCAATTTAACTGCTGTTTTATGTAAGTCTACAATGTGAATACCGTTTTTCTCCATAAAAATGTATGGAGCCATATTTGGATTCCACTTTCTAGTCATGTGACCGAAGTGTACGCCAGCCTCTAAAAGGTCTTTTACATTTGCTTTTGCCATGTTTTCTGTTTTTGTTAGTTTACTTTCCGTCTTTTAAACAATCAACAACTTCTTTAGATGGGAGAAGCGTTTGGATGCTAAACGTAACGGGCAATTGGCGGTCTGCTTTTTGCTTTTGGCAATGGGCTTTTCGCCGAGATTAAGTTTAAAAAAAATTTAATACATTCCTGTAGCCAATAGCCATAAGCCATCTGCCAACGAGAAATCTTAACGTTTTGAGAATTGGAATCTCTTTCTTGCTTTTTTCTGACCTGGCTTCTTTCTTTCCACCATTCTTGCGTCTCTTGTAAGTAAACCAGCTGGCTTCAATGCTAATCTGAACTCAGCGTTGATTTCGCATAAAGCTCTAGAAATACCTAATCTGATAGCTTCTGCCTGACCTGTATTACCACCACCGAATACGTTTACGGTAACGTCATACTGACCAACAGTCTCAGAAAGGATAAACGGTTGGTTTAATTTGTAAACCATCACGTCTGTAGAGAAATATTCTTTAGCATCTTTACCGTTTACTGTAATAACACCAGAACCTGGTTTTACATAAACTCTAGCTACAGAAGTTTTTCTTCTTCCGATTTTGTGAACTATAGACATAATTAATTATTTAAATTCGTTAACATTAATTGTTTTTGGCTGTTGAGCTTCATGTTTGTGCTCAGTTCCTTCATATAAATAAAGGTTCTTAAGGATAGCAGCTCCTAATCTGTTTTTAGGCAACATACCTTTTACAGACTTCTCTAATACCTTTAAAGAATCTTTCTTTTGAAGTTCAGCCGCAGTCATAGACTTCTGTCCACCAGGGTATCCTGTATGCCAGATATAAGTCTTATCAGCCCACTTGTTTCCGGAAAGTGTAATTTTCCCAGCATTCAAAACGATTACGTTATCACCACAATCTACGTGAGGTGTGTAGTTCGTTTTGTGCTTACCTCTCAAAATCTTTGCAACCGTAGAAGCTAATCTACCTAACGGCTGTCCTTCAGCGTCTACCACAACCCATTCTTTATTAGCAGTAGCTTTGTTCGCTGAAACAGTTTTGTAACTTAATGTATTCACACGTTTTAGTTAAAGATTAAACATAATTTACCCCTAAAAGGGTGTGCAAAGGTACAAATTATTTTCGTAACCCAAAAACATATTTTATTTAATCTATATAATCTTTACTCTACACCCCTCTATCAATAGATTTTAACACTATTTATAATTTTGGCACAGATCTTGCGAACTCATGAGCCGATGAAAAAAAACACTTCGTAGATTCTAAAAACACCAATGAAACAGTAAAGAGTTTATTCCCTCAACTCTTTCTTTCATTAATTTTACTTTAACGATTCCCGTAAAACATATTAATATAATCATAATTTCACTGAAATAATTATATTTGTGGCAATCATATTGCATAATCATGAGCCACGGAAAAGTACGAGAAGATAAAACCTGTCTAAACTGCGGACATCAGGTTGAAGAAAGGTTTTGCCCCCACTGCGGACAGGAAAATATTGAAAGACGACAGCCTTTCTATTTTCTTTTCACCCATTTCATTGAAGATTTTACTCATTATGACGGACAGTTCTGGGGAACAGTAAAAAATTTGTTATTTAAACCTGGCAAACTGACAAACACATATCTCGAAGGAAAGAGACAGAAGTTCGTACCTCCTGTAAAGCTTTATATTTTTGTCAGTTTTATTACATTCTTCGTATTTGCCCTTTTTCCTATGGTTAATATAGGTTCCCCTAAAGAAGGAAACACACAAGAGCAGAGTAAGACAAACCTTTTAAAAATCATGAGCCCTGTCGGGAAACAAAAGCTGATAGACAGTATCAAAGCAAAAAAACATCTGACTGCAAAGGACTCTCTTACCATTGAAGAGCTAAAAGCTGTTCCTGATTCTTCTGAATTAGAAGACATGATGAACATGGACAAAAAAATAGATCCGGACGTTAGCTTTGGAGAATATAAAACCAGAAAAGCTTACGATTCTGCTAAAGCCAAAAACCCGTCATCTCTCAGTTTTATTGAAGCTCCCATCGTTCACAAATTCTTTGAACTTAAAGAAAAAGGCGTTAAGAAAAAGGAGATTATTGCCGGTATGATAGAAAAGTCTTTCCATAATCTTCCTAAAGCCCTTTTCATTTACCTTCCTCTTTTCGCATTCTTTTTATGGGTTTTCCATAGTAAGAAAAAGTGGTGGTATTTTGATCATGGAATCTTTACGCTGCATTATTTCTCGTTTTTATTACTAACCGTCTTACTTATATTCTTACTCTCTAAATTGACAGGCCTCACAGACTTCTGGCCTATTAATACTATTTTATATTTAACAATATCATTCCTGTTATTATATACTATGGCCTATTTCTTTATTGCCCACAGACGCGTTTATCGTGCCCATGGTTTGGTAAGCATTATTGTCGGAATAATACTGTTCTCCATTAATTTTATCGCATTCATGTTTTTACTCCTAGGCCTTGCCCTGATAAGTTTCATGATGATACACTAATAAAAAAGAGGCTTTTCAATGTGAAAGCCTCCTTTTATTTATTTTCTTAAAGACTTAGTCGCCCTAAAGCTCGCTATAACATAATAGGCAACAAATACCATGGAAAACTTCAGAATAGAAGGAATAGCAAGCTCAAGTTTAAAAATCAGAGTTCCTGCAAAAACCAGAATAGCCATTACTACAAAAGACAGTCCAAGTTTCTTTACCAATGTAATATCCGGAGTATCTAAATAATAAGCAATCCCCCACGCTGCACCAAAAGCAATAGCGTAGTAGAACTCTAAACCGATATTCTCTGAACTTAAAAAGAAATAATTAATCAGGAAGCTTACTGCAGTTCCCAATGCGAAATATATCAACGCTTTTTGCATGTCTGTAAAATATAGTGCAAAAATAGAGAAATTAATTTGAGAATCTGAAGAAGCCCCCTTTGACAATGAAATCGTCATAACTCATTTTAATTCTGTAGTTACCGAACCATTCAACTTTCAAACATTTAAATACAAAATTGGGGAGATATAATTAAATAACACAAAATAATAATCTGAAAATCAAAAACATAAATTCAAACACTATGTTCTTTTTTTATTATTATATTTGGAAACTTAGAAACTTTCTAAAATTTTTATGGAAACCCAAAAATATACTCCAACCAACAAGGTAAGAATCGTAACTGCTGCCTCATTATTTGATGGGCATGATGCTGCGATTAATATTATGCGTCGTGTCATTCAGGGAACAGGATGCGAAGTGATCCATTTAGGACACGATAAATCGGCAGAAGAAGTTGTAAATACAGCGATTCAGGAAGATGCCAATGCTATTGCATTAACTTCATATCAGGGAGGTCACAATGAATATTTCAAATATATCTATGACCTGTTGAGAGAAAAAAATTCACCTCAGATCAAGATCTTTGGCGGCGGCGGCGGTGTAATTCTGCCTGAAGAAATCAAAGATCTGATGTCTTACGGAATCGACAGAATTTATTCTCCGGATGACGGTCGTGAACTTGGTCTTCAGGGAATGATTGATGACCTGGTACACAGATCAGATTTTGCAACGGGAAAAGATGTCACTGCAAAAGATCTTGACGATATCAGTTTTGAAAATCCGTCAAGTATTGCACAAATTATCTCAGCTGTTGAAAACTTCTCAGAAGAAAAGCCTGAGCTTGTAAAAGCAATCGACGAGAAATCTCAAGATCTTACTATTCCAATTATTGGTATCACCGGTACCGGAGGAGCTGGTAAATCTTCTTTAACAGACGAATTGGTAAGACGCTTCTTACGTTCCAATACAGATAAAAAAATCGCTATTATTTCCATCGACCCTTCGAAAAAGAAAACCGGAGGTGCTTTATTGGGAGACAGAATCCGTATGAACGCGATCAATGATCCAAGAGTTTATATGCGTTCGATGGCAACCAGAGAAAATAACGTTTCCGTTTCTCCATTTATTCACTCTGCACTGAACGTATTGAAACTGGCTCATCCGGACGTCATCATTCTCGAAACTTCAGGGATCGGGCAGTCTGGTTCAGAAGTTTCTGATTTTGCAGATATTTCCATGTATGTAATGACTCCTGAATATGGAGCTTCTACACAGTTGGAAAAAATCGACATGTTAGACTATGCGGATCTGGTAGCATTGAATAAATCTGACAAGCGTGGTGCATTAGATGCACTTCAGGCGGTAAGAAAACAGTTCCAGAGAAACCATCTTCTATGGGAAAGCCCATTAGATGATATGCCGGTGTATGCTACGAAAGCCTCTCAGTTTAATGATCATGGAACTACAGAATTATACAATAGATTAGTTTCAAAAGTAAACGATAAATTCGCTGATTTAAATCTAAAAACTTTTGTAGAACAGGAAGTTACTGAAGAAGTAACGATTATTCCTCCGAAAAGAGTTCGCTACCTTTCTGAAATCGTTGAAAACAACAAACAATATGATGTCAATATTGAAAAGCAGGCTGAGCTGGCCAGAACAATGTATCATATTGAAGGTGTAAAAAATATCATCTCCAATGAAGTTTTGGACGCTGAATACCAAAAAGCAGAGAAAGAGCTTCAACAGGATAATATCGACTTCCTAAAGACATGGGACGATACGAAAAAAGCATTCCATGCAGAGTTTTATTCTTATTTCGTAAGAGGAAAAGAAATTAAAGTTGAAACTTCTACAGAGTCTTTATCTCATTTGAGAATTCCAAAAATTGCATTACCAAAATACAATGACTGGGGTGATCTTATCAAATGGAAAGGCCAGGAAAATCTTCCGGGAAGCTTCCCTTATACCGCAGGTATTTATCCGTTCAAAAGAACCGGTGAAGATCCTACAAGGATGTTTGCAGGAGAAGGAGGTCCTGAAAGAACCAACAGAAGGTTCCATTATGTTTCTGCAGAGATGCCTGCAAAACGTTTATCTACAGCATTTGACTCTGTAACCTTATATGGCCAGGATCCTGCTTTACCACCAGATATTTATGGTAAAATCGGGAACGCGGGAGTTTCTATTGCGACACTGGATGATGCGAAGAAATTATACTCCGGATTTGATCTGGTAAATGCATTAACTTCGGTTTCAATGACAATCAACGGTCCTGCACCGATGCTACTGGCTTTCTTTATGAATGCTGCCATCGATCAGAATGTTGAAAAATACATCAAAGAAAATGGTTTAGAGTCTAAAGTAGAAGCTAAGCTTAAAGAAAAATTTGATGATAAAGGATTAGAAAGACCAAAATACAACGGTGAACTTCCTCCATCCAACAACGGTTTAGGACTACAACTTTTAGGATTAACAGGTGATGAAGTAATCCCTGCTGATGTGTATGCAGAAATTAAAGCTAAAACAATTGCTACAGTTCGTGGTACTGTTCAGGCCGACATCTTAAAAGAAGACCAGGCCCAGAATACATGTATCTTCTCCACAGAATTTGCATTGAGATTAATGGGTGACGTTCAGGAATATTTCATCAGAGAAAAAGTACGAAACTTCTACTCTGTTTCCATTTCAGGATACCATATTGCTGAAGCAGGAGCGAATCCGGTTTCCCAATTGGCATTCACACTGGCTAACGGATTTACTTATGTGGAATATTACTTAAGCCGTGGAATGGATATCAACGATTTTGCACCGAACTTATCTTTCTTCTTCTCCAATGGTATCGACCCTGAGTATTCAGTAATCGGACGTGTGGCAAGAAGAATCTGGGCAAAAGCCATGAAATTAAAATACGGAGCAGACGAAAGAAGTCAGATGTTGAAATACCACATTCAGACTTCAGGACGTTCTCTGCACGCTCAGGAAATTGATTTCAACGATATCAGAACGACTCTTCAGGCACTTTATGCAATCTATGATAACTGTAACTCTCTTCACACCAATGCTTATGACGAAGCAATTACAACGCCTACTGAGCAATCGGTAAGAAGAGCAATGGCGATTCAGTTAATCATCAACAAAGAATTAGGATTGGCTAAAAACGAAAATCCGCTTCAGGGATCATTCATCATTGAAGAATTAACGGATCTTGTAGAAGAAGCTGTATATACTGAATTTGACAGAATCACAGAAAGAGGTGGCGTTCTTGGAGCTATGGAAACTATGTATCAGCGTTCAAAAATCCAGGAAGAATCAATGCATTACGAATGGCTGAAGCACACCGGTGAATATCCTATTATCGGAGTAAATACTTTCTTAGGAAAAGATGGTTCGCCAACTGTTTTACCAGGAGAAGTTATCCGTTCTACAGAAGAAGAGAAACAGGCACAGATTGAATCTCTTCACAACTTCCAGCAAGCGAATGAAAGTAAGTCCGATGAAGCTTTAAGAAAACTTCAACATGCAGCCATCAACCAGCAAAACTTGTTTGAAGTGATGATGGATGCTGTGAAATACTGTTCTTTAGGACAGATTACCAATGCTTTATTTGAAGTAGGCGGTAAGTACAGAAGAAATATGTAATATACAGATACAATCATTTAATTTATAATACATGAAATCTCCCTATTTTTGGGAGATTTTTATTTTACAATGAAACCAAAAGCTTTATTCAACTGGAGTAGTGGAAAAGATTCTACCCTTGCTCTTTATAAAATACTACAGGAAGATCAGTACGAGATCACTACACTGCTTACCAGCATCAATCAGGAATTTCAAAGGATCTCTATGCATGGAGTTCATGTATCGCTTTTAGAAAAACAAGCGGAAAGCCTCGGAATCCCATTAACCAAAATGGAACTCCCTAAAGAACCATCCATGGAAGAATATCAACAGATCATGAATACAACAATGACTGAAATTAAGGCTCAGGGCATTACGCATTCAATTTTTGGAGATATCTTTCTGGAAGATCTCAGAAAATACAGAGAAGACCAATTAAATGCTGTTGGCATGAATGCAGTATTTCCTCTTTGGAAACAAAACACCTCCAACCTCATCCATGAGTTCTTAGATCTTGGTTTTAGAACTATCGTAACCTGTGTTAACGGATCTTACCTTGATCAAAGTTTTGCCGGACGAATTATTGATCAGCAATTCATTGATGACCTTCCTGAAAATGTTGATCCATGCGGAGAAAACGGAGAGTTTCATACTTTTACTTTTGATGGTCCCATTTTCAAAAATCCGATTCAGTTTAAAATTGGAGAAACAGTAAAGAAAACGTATCCCAGACCCAAAACATCTCCTGACGAAGAAGATGGAGAGTATGTTTTCTGGTTTAGCGACCTTGTATTAAAATAGGCCTGTGAATTTTCTTCCCCATGCTTTTAAATGTACCATTTTTATCGCAGGAGAATTTTATTAAAACTAAAATTGTCCACAAATATTAATTCAATTAGCACTAAATTGCTCCGGAACCTCATCCTAGCACGCAATTTGCTTCCCTTAATGCTCTTCAGGATATTTTAGTATCTTTAAGAATATCAATCATCATTTAAAAAATACAACACCTGTGATCAAAAATTTATTATTCCTGTCCTTTTTCTGTTTTTTATCTTCCTGTACCACAACTGAGGTTCCAAAAATTGCCCCGGTTGATAAAAAAGCAATCATTGATTCTACCATTGCTGCTTTTCAGAAAACCCTTTTAGAGCAACAGATTGATTCCACTTTCAAGAAATATCATTTCAATGGAAGCATAGCTGTTTTTAAAGATTCTATACCTCTTTACAGAAGGGAAAACGGTTATTCAGATTTTAAAAGAAAAAGTAAAATTGACAGCAATACTATTTTTGCAATCGGATCTGTGAGCAAACAGTTCACTGCTGTTCTGATTCTGCTCCAGATGGAACAGGGAAAACTGAATGTGACAGATAAAGCGTCAAAATACCTGAAAGAATTTCAAATCAAAGAATATGAAAACATCACAATTCATCAGCTATTAAATCATACTTCCGGTTTGAATCTGATGGGTGGAAAACTGATGTTCAAAAGTGGATCAGATTTCTTTTATTCCAATGATGGATTCAATACTCTTGGAAAGATTGTGGAAAAAGTTTCTGGAAAATCATATGATGAGAATGTATCGGAACTATTCAAAAAAGCAGGAATGTCCCATTCTTCAACAGGAAATACTTTCAAAGGAAATAATTTTGCCAGTGCGTATGTAGGGACACCTGCCAAATTCTCAGAAGTTCCCAATATGCCGAAAAGATTGGGCGGATCAGAAATCGGGATACCCGCTGGAGGAATACTATCTACGATTCAGGATCTTCATTCATGGAATAAAGCTCTCTATGGTGGAAAAATTTTAAAACCGGAAACCCTTAAACTCTTCATGGCAAAAAGTTCAGAAAGGCATCATGCTATTTTTGGAAAAATGGGTTACGCCTATGGAATTATGCTTAATATCGGTCAACCCAATTCTTATTTCCACAGCGGCTATATAAAAGGTTCTCCTTCCTTAAACATCTATTATCCGGATACCAAAACGTCTGTGATTATTCTCTCTAATATTGCCGATGAAGAAAGAGGAAAAGGAGTGATCTTCAGACCTCATATTGAAGTGAAAAAGATCACTGATCATCTTGAGAATACACTGAACCAACTTCGATCAAAACATTAGTTTTAGCACCCATTTGTTTACACGAGCTTCAGGAATTCCTGCATCTTGACTAAATTCTTTTTATGCTCAAGAAAATTGAATACCGCAAAAGCAAGAGTTGCCTGTAATACAAAAGGAAGAATTAAGGTTACCAGAACCCCGGCAACATCTGCATAATTCTGTTCTCTGAAAAACTGGTAGGCATATTGCCCGTTCCTTATGGCCACCTGCGTCATGGAGCTGGCACACACAACCATTAATCCAAGATTCTGCTGATACATGGTATAGAGACATTTTCCTTTGTATTTAAAGTCTGCTTTTATATACTTCCAGATTTTGTGATTAAAAATCCATATCAATATTGTTGTCACTACAAATGAACCATTAAGAAGTCGGAAAAACAGTTTATATTCTTCCTGATTTCCTGCCATAAAAATTAGTAACAGATTAACAGCAAATGCCAGAGCAGCTACCATCAAAGATTTTTTGAAAATCCCTTTGTATTTCTCCCGGATAATTCTTTTGGCAATCAAAGGAATTTTTGTAGGATAAAATAAAAAATAATTAACCATTTTAAACTCATTGCTCCATGATTCTTTTACCTTCAAGAAAGCTTCCTCAAAATTGATATTCTCATTGCTTTGAATATCCAAAATCTGACTGATCATATGATCTCTGATTTCTACCAGAATATCCAGAGACAACTCTTGGGCCACCAGATAATCTGTAATTTTATTTTCCTGTGCTTCAGTCATCATATGTTAAATATTGTCTGTAGGTTGAGTAAATAACTTTTCATCTCAGTTTCCTGTTCTGCCTGTTGTTTTTTTCCTTTTTCAGTCAACAGGTAATATTTCCGGTCTCTCCCATTAATCTTTTGAATTTCGGAAGTAATCATTCCATCGCTTTCTAATTTATGCAGCAATGGATAGAGCGCACCTTCTGTCATTTCAAGTTCACCCAAAGTAAGTTCTTTAGCTCTTTGAGTAATCTGATAACCATACATCTTCACTTCTTTCGAAAGGAGCTTTAAAATAATATTCTGTAAAGTACCCTTATAGAGACTATTTTTTTTCATAGAATGGTTTAAATACCTTACAAACTTATGCATAATTTTCTTATGTATTAAAATTTAATTTAAAAACTTTTAATTTGTCATATGAAAAAAATGTACTTCATAGCCATTTACCCTCCTCAGGAAATTATTGAAGAAATAAAAGTTTTTAAACAGGATCTGGCAACAAATTATGCCAATTCCAAGGCTTTGAAAAACGAAGCACATATTACACTCTTTCCTCCCTTTTCGAGAGAAATTGAACTGGAAGAAGATATTCACATTGCTTTTCAGAAAATCAATACAGAAATTACACCTTTTGAAGTAGAACTGGATGGCTTTGGAAGCTTTCCCAACCCTAAAAATCCTGTACTCTATATTCAGCCAAAAGAAAATATTCAATTAACAGAGCTTTACCACAGGGTAAAGGAGCATTTTAATTTTGCTCAATATTCTTTTCACCCGCATATGACTGTGGGATTCAGAGATCTGACTTGGGAAAATTATCTTAGAGCATGGGAAAAATATGAAACCAAGGAGTATAAAACTAAATTTATAGTTGATGAAATTCTCCTACTTCGCCACGATGGACAATGGGTACCTGTAGCAGAGAAAAAACTGGAAAAATAAAACCGGCTACTGGAGCCGGTTTCGTTTCATTTATTCTTTGATGATCTTCTGAGAAATAATCAGGTTTTTATTTTCTTTTACATTCAACAGATAAGTACCTGCGGGATAGTTTTTAATATCAACCCTTATAGCAGAATCATTCAGTTCAAATCTTGATGGAATGAGCTTTCCTGAAGCATCATAAACTTCTACTTTCACCTCTTTTGAAAAGGCCTGCTTGCCTTTAATGAAAAATTCTCCATCTGTTGGGTTAGGATAAAGGCTAAAACGCCTTTCTTCAGCTTTTATCTCTGAAATTTTAAGCGTAGTCTTACTCAAAGTCCAGGAAACATTGGTTACATGAAGTGTACTGTGATTGTCAACTTTCAAAAGCGGATTGTTATCCACTACCGAAAGAGTCAGGGTATTACTTCCATTGTTAAGTTGTCCCGGAGTTATCGTAATGCTACTTCCTGTTTCCCCAAGAGCCGTTCCGTTTAAACTCCAGGAATTAACCAGCGTATTCGGGATGGGTAGGATTTCACTGACAGTGAAAGTAACATTGGATGTAGCATCCACAGTGGTATTATTTGCCGGAGTATAGGAATCTACAGGAGAAACCAGACTATGAATTTTTTCAATAATTGCCTCTTTACATACGGAGCAGAACTGTTGATTAAGATATCTCATTTCGCAACTCTGATGCGGTCTGAACCAGGTGGGACTCTCAGCATGGGCATAAACTCCTACTCCATTCAATCCTACCCAGTTTTTCCATTTTATCGTTGCCGGGTTAGAATTCTGAGTTTTATTGGGAGATTCCAGTGAACCTGAAAACCAATATTCATCGGCTAATTTACCAAAAGAATGCCCCAGCTCATGTACCACAATTTCATTGGAAGAACCATTGAGTGAAGCAAAAGCATAAGTTCCTCCACAACCTCCATATTCTGTAGAGTTACCCAAAACATAAGTAATATCATAATCAGGAATGTTGGCTGCCAGAACCTGTCCTACTTTATTGGTTGTATTACTGTAGATGCAACGGTGAACTCCTACATCGAAAGTAGACCCAAGATAGTTATTGGGATTGGTTACAGGAATTACGGGCTCGGTAACGTCTGTTGCCGTTCCGGGATGCTTTACTCCGGATTCGGTAGAGATTACTTTTACGGCATAGGCATTAAAGTAATTTTTATATTCCGTATACGGACTTTTTGTAAAAAGATAATTGACTGTATTCTGAGCAGATGTTGTAAAGGCAGCTTGCTGTGCAGAGGTAAATCCGTCTCCTAACACGGCAATCACAACTCGTTTACTGTTGTCTCCATTCTGTAAAAGAGGAACAGTCTCGAATGACTGTGCAAAACAACTGCTTCCGATTAAAAGGGATAATAAAGTTTTTTTCATAATTATAGTTTTTGTGTGAATAATACTTGTACCCCATCATCAGTTGCTTTTTCAATCTTTACTGACTTTACGTTTTCAGAATAAGAAAACCGGGCACTGAATTCCGTATTTTGAAGGGAAGCTTTATGTCTGGAAATTCCTTCTTTTTCATATACCTCCAGTTCAGGATTAAAAGGATCTTTCACAAGCTGTTTAACTACTTCTTTTCCATCAGACCCTATTAATATGATCACAAGATCACCCTTACGAACATCATCTCTATCAAAAGAGGGTACATGTTTTAGTCTGCCGTCTGCAATTTTAGTACTCTGAAGTGTAATTTTTGTATTTCCTGAGTAATCTTTATCCGCCTTGAAAAACAGATAAATAATCCGGTCGCTCTTTGTTGTAACGATTTCTGAATCCTTACTTTGAATTAAACTACTTTCCTTCTGAAAGCTGCATAACAAAAAAGCAGGAACAATAAGTACATTAAATACATTTTTCATAATCATTTTTGTTTAAAGTTACTAAAGTTTTAAATAAAAATGGAAATCATTATCAATACTTTTTTACACTTAAAACATAGAAAGTCATATCTTTGACGCAATGATTTCAGAGAAAATAATTTTAGGAATTGACCCGGGAACAACGGTAATGGGATTTGGTATTATCTCCGTAAAAAAAGGAAAAATGGAGATGGTCTCTATTCATGAACTGATCTTAAAAAAATATCCCAATCACGAAACCAAGCTTAAGTACATTTTTGAAAGAACCCTGTCTCTTATTGACGAGTTTCATCCTGATGAAGTCGCTCTTGAAGCTCCCTTCTATGGAAAAAATGTACAGAGTATGCTGAAGCTTGGACGTGCTCAGGGTGTTGCCATGGCTGCCAGTCTTTACAGAAACATCCCTATTACGGAATATTCTCCAAAAAAAATCAAAATGGCTATCACCGGAAATGGTAATGCCAGTAAGGAACAGGTAGCAGGTATGCTTCAAAATCTTCTTAAATTAAAAGAATTTCCTACAAAATATTTAGATGCTTCTGATGGTCTTGCTGTAGCAGTATGTCATCATTTTAATTCCGGAACGATAGCAGATACCAAATCATATTCCGGATGGGAGAGTTTCTTAAAGCAGAATCCTGATAGATTGAAATAGTTTTTCATCTTCATTTTGCAAATTTTCAAAATTAAAAAAATTAACATCCTCAAAAACAGAATTTTATACAAACACACATAATTACTTGGTAAAACATAATACTATCTTTTACATTGGTATGATTTTTAGTACTACCTTTGTATAAATTTTCAGTTATGAAAACAAACCAACAAACTATAAATCAAGGGACTCATAAAATAAACTGGTTCCAAAAGTTTCTGATGGTATGTTCAGGCGGGAACATCCATATTTTAAGAAAGACTCCGAGTGAATGGAATAAGTTTTCCGGCATCGGAGGTATTGTCCTTTTCACTGCAGTATTTGCCACTTTATCTGCAGGCTATGCTATGTATACGGTTTTTGATAATCTTTGGGCTTCTATAGGATTTGGAATTCTGTGGGGACTAATGATTTTCAATCTTGACCGTTATATTGTTTCTTCCATCAAAAAAACAGGAACATGGTGGAATCAGATTCTGATGTCTATTCCACGCCTCATTCTTGCAACCTTTCTGGGAATTATCATTTCTAAACCTTTAGAACTTAAAATTTTTGAAAAGGAGGTGAACAAACAGTTAAATACCATTATTCAAAGAAATAAAAAGCAGTTACAGGGTGAAATGAATGGTAGGATTCTTCAACAAAGCGGTCCTTTTGAAACAGAAAAGCAACAAATTTCAGGAAAAATTGCTCAGTATCAGCAGTCATATGACTCTGCTTCTGTAGAGCTTGAGAAGGAAATCCTGGGTAAACAATCGGGATTAACCAGTGGAAAAGAAGGTTATGGCCCCAATGCCAAACGTAAGCAACAATTAAAGGAACAACGCCGATTGGACCTTGAAAACTATCAGAAACAGGCTGCTCCCAGACTGGAATATCTGGATAAAGAAATTTCCAAGGTATACACTAATCTGGAAACAGAAAGAAAATCTACAGAAACTTTTGAAGATAAATTCAATGGTTTTGCAGCAAGACTTCAGGCATTGGATGAGCTTGGTAAAAATTCTGCGATCATTGGACTTGCAGCCGCTTTTATCATGGGATTGTTTATCTGTCTTGAGATTTCTCCGGTTCTGGTAAAATTAATCTCTCACGTAGGGCCCTATGATTATCTTTTAGAAAAAACAGAAAATGATTTCAGGTTGTATTCTAAAGAGAAAATTGAAAAAGGAAATGCTCTGACTGATTTCAGAATTGATGATTTTAAGGATAATCTGAAAAATTAAAATGATAACTTATTCCCATCATCCAACCTTAAACATTAGAGAAAAAATCTATAATAAACCATTTTTCAATAAATAAAATCTAACCTTTTGTTATATAACGAAAGGTTTTTCTTTTAATTAAGTGTTTTATGTAAAATATTTTTTAATTTTATATTACTTAAAATTCTTGCTATCATGAAAAACTTAATTTTTGCATGTACACTGCTGATAGGCAGTGCCTTTGCTCCTGCTCTAAAAGCACAGGCATCAGAACCATTTTTAGGGCAAATAGCCTTTGTACCTTATAATTTTGCTCCAAAATACTGGGCAGAATGTAATGGGCAGCTTCTGCCCATCGCTCAAAATCAAGCACTTTTTTCATTGTTAGGAACCACTTATGGAGGAAATGGGACAACCACATTTGCCTTACCAGATATGAGAGGAAGGGTACTTGTTCATAACGGACAAGCTCCAGGAAGTCCTACCACATACACCATGGGAGAAACCGGAGGAGCTGAAAGTGTAACACTATTGATAACACAAATGCCAGCTCACAATCATACTGTAAATGCCGTAACGGCAGAAGGAAACCAAAGTACTCCAACAAATAATTTACCTGCTGACACAAAAGGGCTCGATAAAGAATATTCCGATACAGCTGCTAACACTGTAATGAAAAACACAATGGTAGGAAATACAGGAGGAAGCCAACCTCATGAAAACAGACCTCCATTTATTACCTTGAAATGTATTATTGCATTAGCTGGAGTTTTCCCATCACAAAATTAATAACTATGAAAATTCTTTACTTATTATGCCTGATAGCAGGAAGCACAGCTTTTGCGCAGACTATAACTTTTAAAGGATGCATTAATCTGTTTGATGATCAAACTTTTATTTTTAATAAAACCGGGGTTGACACCAATAACAAAAGCATCTATGTAACGACTCCTGTTGACGGAGAGCCATGCAGCGGCCTGGGAACCTGCGAATTTAAAATACAATGGAACAACACTCTTACAAGATGGGAATTTCTTGCTGATGAGGGATATGGTACATTTACAAATCCTAAACTTGTTTATTACAATTCAACGGGAAATAATTCAGTCTCTTTTCCTCCTGGTAACAACATTGGAACCTGGGTTGAAAATACGGCATTTACAACCGGGCTTTGCAATGGAAATCTTACTGCAGGAAATTCTACCATGACCGGTGATGTGCAAACCACAACATTAGGAACTTCGGAGCTTACTAAAAATAAAATTCAGATCTTCCCTAATCCTGTGACTGATCTCATCAGTATTAGAGGTATCGACGACGGAACGTCAATCCAGATTTACACTATTGACGGACGTCTAGTAAAGTCTGAAATGTTTGATTCTAAGATTGATGTTTCACAACTCGCTCCCGGAGGATATGTACTGAAAATAAATACCCGAAATTTTCAGACGCATCAATTTAAATTTGTAAAAAAATAAGGTACTGTTTTTTTAAATAATCAATTATTAAAGCTTTCGGGATCTTCGGAAGCTTTTTATTTTAAGATAAGGAATGTTTTTTGCATAAAATACAGTATGCCTTCAAGTGTCGTAAATCATTTCATTTATTTCCAAGAAACTGAAATATTGAGAATTATATATCAGTCGGGGGCTGTTTATGACTATTTTAAAGTACCTTCTACTATTATAGAAAAGTTTGGAAAGGCAAAATCTAAGGGACAATTTCTTAACAAAGTTATTAAGCCCAAATTTAAGTATATAAAAATTGAATAAAAAATGTCTCCATTACAATGGAGACATTTATATATATTTTAAATGATAATCATTTTATTTGATAATCAACTTTGAAGACTTACTGTCTTTTCCATTAGAAACCTGAATCATGTAAACTCCTTTTTCTAATTGCTGGTCTACTTTGAAAACACCATTTCCTTCTTCAGATAAAGATGGACTTGATACCAGTCTTCCTGACATATCAGAAATAGAAACTTTCAGATTCTTACCATTTTTAGCTTTAATGAAGATCTTATCTCCGGTTGCTACCGGGTTTGGATAAACTGTTAAATCACCATTATCAGCTTTCACTTCACTTGTTCCTAGGTTGGTAACAAATTTTACTGTATAATCTTCAACCTGTCCGTATTTTAATTGTCCACAAGGAGCCATGTTAGCATTCTCATCATCTACAAGGACTCTCATTCTTAGAGGAGTATTCAATACTACTGAAGCCGGAGCTGTAATCGTAGTACTGTAAGTACCAATTAAAGTAACAGGATCTGCAATAATATTATCAGCCGAACCTACAAGTTCAGAAGCTTCAAATGTTCCGTTATTATTATAATCAATCCATACTCTTACATCATTATATGAATCTGATACATTCACCTGAAGATTATGAGTTCCAGTAGCAGAAAGCTCAGTTGATGTTGCTCTTAAGCAGCTAGCTCCTGTATAATCTTCATAGAAATTAGCAGCACTCTGCCAATATCCTGTTGATGCATTATTGATATTTCCCAGTTTTACTAAAGTTGGTCCTACAAAATAATTACTTGGTGTTGTAATACCTGTTGGATTACATGTAGCTGCAATAGGAGTTCCAATAGCCGATCCTGCAGAAGGAGCTGTTGCTCCTAATGAAGTACTTAGCCCTCCTTTCATCAGGAAGAAATAAAGAGCTGCTCTGTCATGTTGCCCATTGGTAAACTTAAATGCTGTTGGGTTTGTATAGTTCATCATATTATACTGTACTCCCTGATAGTTCACCCCTGAACAATAATTCATATCATTATTGGTAGGTGCCGGAAAATCATTCAGCAAGCTTCTTGATCTTTCTGTATCACAAACCTGGTCATCATCATCCTCACAGTTACCTGTAGTTGGTGGGCAGAAATTAGTAGTTGTATCTCCTTGTGGTGCATCCGGGTCTACATTTCCAAAAGTATGAAGTAATCCCATACTATGTCCAAATTCGTGTGCCAGAGTAATATCATCCTGTAATGTAACGACAAAAGATTTCATAAAGGATTCATAAGAAGAATCAGGATTTTGAGGTAATCCTGCCCATCCCATAATACCATAAGTACCACCGCCATCTACTTTATTCATAATATAAATATTGAAGTAAGATGCTTCCGGCCAGTGAGGAGCAATTGTTTTTACCTGTGCTGTTGTAACTCCATTGGCTCCGTTACGCTTTACTCCATAAGTATCATATCCAGTAAGGACTCCTCCATTATATCGAATAATCCCCGTAGTAGCATTACAGCTAGGGTCTCTTTTAGCCAACACCAATTTAATCGGCATGGTAGCAGCATTACCAAAATCTGCAGGAACTCCCTGCGCCCATTGATAAGTACCTGCATACATTTGATTACAATGATCCAACCAAGCCTGAATTTGTGCATCACTCTTATTATAAGCTGAACCAATAGCAGCACCAGTAGGTGCTATTACGTGTACTACTACAGGAATTTCGTAAACTCCATTTACAATTTTGTATGCACTTCCGTTTTTAGCTGTAGTATTTTGATTACTGCTAATAACTTTGTTACGGATATTACGAATCATTTCATCAATTTCCGCATTCTGTTTTTGATGTACTCTCTGTTCATTATCAAAGTCACACCAATCTTTTTTTTGTTGTGCAGATACTGAAAGGGATAGTAACAAAGCCCCACAAAGGATAGTTTTCTTCATTTCACTAATTTAAAAAATTAAACAATTTGCAAATTTACTACCTTCACATCCTTAATCGTGATATTCACAACTAAAACAAGCAATAAATTTAAAATTTTATTACAGTTAGTAGAAAAAACCTAACTATTGTTACATTTAAATTAAAAAATAAAATTAACACAAAACCCAACAGAACTAATTTTATTTATATTATAATTAAAAAACACAGAAAAATAAAAACAAATTGACAATTTAAAAAATAGACATTTTAAAATCAACACCCTATCAACCAAATCATTAAAACAGAATCACAAAATAAAAAAACCGCACAAATTGTGCGGTTTTTCATATTTAAATTCAATTATAATTTTATAAAGAATAATTCGGAGCTTCCTGTGTGATAATGACATCATGCGGGTGAGATTCTTTCAATCCGCTTCCGGTAATCATAACCAATTTTGAGTCCCTTTGAAGGGTTTCAATATCTTTTGCACCACAGTATCCCATTCCGGCTCTTAAACCTCCTGTCAACTGGAAAATAACATCTTCCAATTTTCCTTTATGCGGAACTCTTCCTTCAATTCCTTCCGGAACGAATTTTTTAGCTTCACTTTGGAAATATCTTTCTTTACCACCTCTCTTCATTGCTGAAAGACTTCCCATTCCCTGGTAAGATTTGAATTTTCTTCCCTGGAAGATAATTTCTTCTCCCGGAGCCTCATCTGTACCTGCTAAAAGTGAACCTAACATTACAGCACCTGCACCGCTAGCGATAGCTTTTACAATATCTCCGGAAAGCTTGATACCTCCGTCGCCAATTACTGCTACATTTTGAGATTTAGCATATTCATAAACGTTATAGATAGCAGATAACTGAGGAACTCCAACTCCGGCCACTACTCTGGTTGTACAGATAGATCCTGGGCCTACTCCTACTTTCAATACGTTTGCTCCTGCTGCAATAAGATCTTTTGCGGCATCTGCTGTCACAATATTTCCTCCTACAATATCAAGGTTAGGATATGCTTTTCTGATCTCTGAAATTTTATCTAAAACTCCTTTTGAATGACCATGTGCAGAATCAATTGCTACAATATCAACTCCTGCCTGTACTAAAGCCTCAATTCTCGTTAATGTATCTTCTCCTACTCCTACTCCCGCTCCTACGATAAGACGACCATTTTCATCTTTATTGGCATTAGGGTACTCCAACTGATTATCGATATCCTTGATAGTAATTAAACCTACAAGTTTGTTATCTTTATCTACGATAGGAAGTTTTTCAACTCTGTTCTTAAGAAGGATTTCTTTTGCCTTTTCAAGATTGGTATTTTTGTCTGAAGTGATCAGATTTTCTTTGGTCATGATCTCTTCTACTTTCATATCAAGATTTTCCTGATATTTTACATCTCTGTTGGTAATAATTCCGATCAGGACATTATCGGGATCTACAACCGGAAGACCGGAAATCTTATATCTTGACATAAGATCTTTAGCTTCACCTAAAGTATGATCTTTAGATAAAGTAACCGGATCAGAGATCATTCCGTTTTCGGAACGTTTTACACGGTTTACCTGAGCTGCCTGCTCAGCGATTGTCATGTTTTTGTGGATAAATCCTAACCCTCCGACTCTTGCTAAAGCAATGGCCAGATCAGCTTCAGTAACAGTGTCCATCGCAGCGGAAACTATCGGAACATTCAGCGTGATTTTGTCGGTAAGTCTTGATTTTAATGAAACCTGGTTAGGTAAAACTTCTGAATAAGAAGGGACTAGAAGAACGTCATCGAAAGTGATGGCTGTCTCTACAATTTTGTTATGAATAGACATCTTTACTTTCTTTGCAAAATTAGGTTATTTTAGTGAGATATGAAAATCCTTTTTGATAGTTTAAATAAAAATTAATAATCAATAACTTAAATCAAAAAAACCGTCCTTTTATCAGAACGGTTACGGTACAAAATAATTGAATAAGTTTGAAACTACTTTATTTATATGTTAAATATGAACATTGAAGGTCTGTTTCATGAGGTTTTCATTTTCATCCAGATTGAATTCTTGAGGTGATATGATTATTTATCAGCAACAGAATTAATCATTTTTGAAATATCATTAGCCGTAAAACTTCCTTTTACATCTACAAAAACCATTTCATTCTTGCTGGAACCTACAGTGATCAGCATATTTTTAATGATCTCTCCGTCCTGTTTTACTCTAATGTTGATATCTTCTCCATCATGTTTTATGCTAGCCCACTCTTCATAATGATTGTTATTCAAAAACTGAGCATAGTCATTTAGCATTTCCTTACTCCCATTGGTTACAGTAAGGACTTTTATTTTAGAGGCTTTCTTAACCATATCTATGGTCTCTTCACTTTCTCCTTCTTCTCTAAGGGCTTTCTTAATATAAGATTTAGCTAAAACCATGGGCACATTAATACTTGCAAACTGTACGCCCTTGAAATCATATTTTGAATTCTGAAAAAAATCTATATTCGGCTTTTCTGAGACAATACATGACTGCATCAGCCCAATTGTCAGAATCACGAGAAAAATGTTTTTAAGAGTCTTCATAGGTTAGTTTTTTTTATTTGATTTGTCTGAGGCTTCCTCCCGAAATTTTGTCCACTTTGGCATCTAGCTCAGGATTTCCTTTCAGTTTTACATCAGCTCCTGAAGAAACACTTACTTTTAATTTGTCTGTAACAAGTAAGGAAAGACTTGCTCCTGAAGTAGATTCTGCAACTGCTGTGGTAATCTTAAGGTCATCGGCTTTACACGAAGCACCGCTACTCGTTTCTATTACTGCAGAAACAGCTTCTCCGGATAAGTTTACACTTGCTCCGCTTGAGGTATCCAAAGCCAGCTTCTCTGTGATAAGTTCTGCATTCACAACAGCACCAGAGCTCACTGTAACAGCGGCAGCTTGTTTTACATTGAAAGCTCCTTTAATAATAGAACCTGATTCTGCATCGATCTCCATGCTATTCTCATTAACAGTATCTACAGCTGTAAAAATACTTCCCGATGAAGTTTTTATACCGTGAAGATTAGGAGCCGAAACGTTCACATTAAGATTTTTAAATCTAAGATTTCGAACGCCTTTATTATCCACATATATTTTCAGCACTCCGTTTTCCACTTTAGTGATGACATATTGAAGTTTATCTGCATCGGCAATCACTTTTACACTTCTGTTATTTTCCTGCTTGAAGGTAACATTTACTCCCACGCTGGCATCTATTTTTGAAAACTCACCTACATTTCTGCTATCTCCATTCAGGTAAGAAGATGTATTCTCTGAAGTAAGGCTGCTTTTCATGGTACTTGTCACAGAAGAAGTAATTGTTTCGCCGGAATTAATGATTTTGTTCACATCTGACAGTTTCATTTTTCCATTAAGAATAAAAATAATATTCTCTTCTTTGGAATCTACATTGAACACAAGATTTTCCAGATAATTATCTTTTTCTTCTTCGGCAAGGAACTTCATGGAAGTACCATCACTGCTCATGGACATCAGTTCATTGAAATTAAGAGATCGTAGAGCTTTATTCACCCGATCCGTCTTTTCTTCGTTCATTCTTATATTCGCGAGATTTTCATCTTTTAAACGATCCGGAAATGTTATTTTGGGAATGATCAGGATTTTCAACCCTTCTACTTCGTTCAAAATTGGTTTTATCTTTCCTACATAAGCATCATTAACATCAATGGTATTCAGTAGTTTGAACATTGGCTTCTTGATATTGATAGATGTTACTCCTCCATTTTTTTCAAAATCCTGAAAAAGCTTGTTCAGTTTGTCTGTCTGTGCAGAAGATGTTGCAAAACTGCTTAGCATTATGGCTATTATAAAAAATATTTTTTTCATGAGATTGAGCTGATTTTTAGTATTCGCTGTCAAGATTTTCATTTTTTTGGGAAGATGCTACTGTTTTTTTAAACTCGTTTCCTAATTTCATAAAGGAGTATCTTGTAACATCCAGGGCTTCTTTTTCACTACTAATTCTTTTTCCGTTTACAATAACATAAGAGTCATTGTAAGCTGTTGCAGAATCATTTACATTTTTACCTGGGAAGGAAGAATTATCAACATATCTAGGTTTTCTTTCTTTTTTAAGCCTTCCTCTTTTTGGCAGAATCTCATCCATTACATCTTTTTCTGCCACCTGGTTGTCCTGAAAAACAGAATCTTTTTTCACACCGGAAATAGAGTCTGTATGATTCACTGCAACCTGTTCCTGATGATCACTGTTTTCTTCAATGAACCCTGATTTCTGTTTTAAGATCTCGTCTTTTACCAGTTTTTCTCTGTCCAGGGCATCTGCCGTACCGGAATTATTATAATTGATAAATAAGCCGATACCCAAAACCAGCATTACACTGGCGGCCATCCAGAACCATTTAGGAAATGAAGGTTTCTTTTTTTCGCCTAATGGGATGATAGGTGCCATATTCTGTTCAGGCTCCGCACCTTCTGCAGTCTGAAGAAAATCTTCAAAACTCCAGTCCATTTTTTCTTCCTTAATTTCCCGGAAGACTTCGTTGTATTTATCTTGTAATTGATCTTTTTTCATAGCTCATCAGTTGTGAGATTTGTTCTTTTACTTTTTGTCTCGCACGCATCAGGTTTACCCTTACTGCATTTTCCTCCATTTCCAGCATTTCAGAAATTTCGGAAACATCATACTCTTCTACATCTTTCAAGTGGATGACCATCTTCTGTTTCTCAGGGAGCTGATTGATAAATCCTACAATATGTTCCTTAAGGTTATCAACTTCCATACTGTAAAGCTCCGAGCGGTGAAGCTGCATATCCGCAAAGCCGATCTTTACGTCGTGATGCTTCAATCTGTTCAGGCATTCGTTCCGGACAGACTTCAGCGCATAGGATTTAAAGTTCCCGAATTGCTCAAGCTCATCCCTCTTCTGCCAAAACTTCATCATGAGATCCTGTACTACATCTTCTGCTTCATCACTGCTCATGACAAACCGCTTCGCAAAACGATACATCTCGTCTTTGAGAATAAACACCGTATTCTTGAAAGTTTCTTGGGTCATGAGTTTTGTTTCTTATAGGTAAGACAATTGCTATTACTTATCTATTACATCAAAAATAAAAAAACTTCAAATAATTTGAAGTTTTTTATTTTTATTGAATTAATACGTATCAAAAATATGTTTCAGAATCGCTTTATCTTCTTCTGTTAAAGCCACTTTTCTTCTCGCCATGGCTCTTTCTGCGACTTCATATACTTTATCAAGTTTGAATCTTTCATCATCTTTCGAGCCGCCCCATGAAAAGTTTTCCACAAGGTTAGGGGGAAAACCTGGTTTGAAGATATTGGAAGCAACGCCGATTACCGTTCCTGTATTCAATTGGGTATTGATGGCTGTTTTGGAATGATCTCCCATAATCAGACCTGCAAACTGTAATCCTGTATCTTCGAATAATTTTGTTCTGTAATTCCAGAATTTTACGCTACCATAATTATTTTTCATGTTAGAAGAATTCGTATCCGCTCCGAAATTACACCACTCCCCAATCACAGAGTTTCCTACAAAACCCTCATGCCCTTTACTGGAGTATCCGAAGACAATAATGTTATTCACTTCACCACCTACTTTACAGTGAGGGCCGATGGTGGTAGCTCCGTAAATTTTAGCGCCAAGGTTGAATTTGGAATCATCACAAAGCGCAATTGGCCCGCGAAGATGGCAGCCTTCCATGATCTCAGTATTTTTCCCGATGTAAATCTTCCCTGTTTTTGTATTGATGGTAGAGAATTCAACATAAGCTCCTTCTTCAATAAACAGATCTTTTTTATCGCCTAAGAAACCATTGGTTGAAGACAATTCCTGTGAAGTTCTTCCTTTAGTAAGCAGTTCAAAATCAAAATCAATCGCGTGATGGTTATAGGTAAAAAGATCTTTCGGTCTTTTGAAAAAAACGAGTTCTTCCTTAATATCCGTCATTTTTTCAATCTGGTTCAGAGAAAACCCTTTCATATTGATTTTAGCAGCAATCAGCTCATCTTCATAAACCAGGGCTTCTCCCTGCTTAAGATCTTTAATCTGTTGAATTACGGTTTCTGTAGGAAGGAAATTGGGAACTAAAAATAGACTTTCTTTTTCCTCCGGGCTTTTAAATTTATCCTGAAGGTATATTTCCGTGAAATAAGTTACTTCAGTGTTTTCAAGTATTTTCTGCCATCTTTCAGAAAATGTAAGGATTCCGCATCGCATAGCAGCAACCGGACGGGTAAAAGTAAGCGGAAGAAAATCTTCCCAATATTGTGCGTCTGAAAATACCAACTGCATCATTCAGTTTTTAAGTTTAAGGTTTATGTTAAAGGTCAACAAATTTACAATAAAAAAAGTCTCCCAAAAATTGGAAGACTTTAATATTTTTAATGTATAAAAATTACTTAGCGAATTTTTTATACTTGTTCATGAACTTATCAACTCTACCTGCAGTGTCAACTAGTTTCACTTTACCAGTGTAGAAAGGGTGAGAAGTTGAAGAGATTTCCATTTTGATTAGAGGATACTCTTGTCCTTCGTACTCAATAGTGTCTTTTGTTTCTGCAGTAGACTTGCAAAGAAACACCTCGTCGTTACTCATATCTTTGAAAACAACAAGTCTATAATTTTCTGGGTGGATTCCGTTTTTCATAATACTATTTTTAAAAAAATTAAGTTTGCTTTCGAAATAGTAATGGATATTTCTCTGCTAAATTTTAGGTTGCAAAAATACAACATTTTTTTAAAATTCCAAATACTGAATTCAATATTTTTTTATAGATAAGAAATTCAAAGTATTTTCGTTAAATTTGGAACTTACTTAAACTTTAATTTCAATGAAATTCAAATTATTACTGGCTTTTTCCTTCTGGATGTTACTTGTAGCAGTATCATGTAATAAAGATGACATAACGTTTGACAGTCCTTCACAGGAACTCCGCTTCTCCAGAGATACGGTATTTTGTGATACGGTATATCATCAGGTACGTTCAGAAACTTATGTTGTAAAAGTATATAATAATGAAGATAAGGATATCATGATCCCAAGAGTAAACCTTGAAAAAGGAGCGGCTTCATTATATAGAATCAATGTAGATGGAAAACCGGGATATGATTTTAAAAATGTTCCTTTAAGAAAGAAAGACAGCCTTTATATTTTTGTTGAAATTGCTCCGGAAGCTACAGGACCGGAAGCCATTGCAGAAGACAAAGTTCTTTTTACAAGTCCTGGCGGACAACAGCATGTAACTTTATTTTCTGTTGTTCAGGATGCTGAATTTTTCATTCAGACTCCCGGAAACCCGAATGTAATTACCAGTTCCACTACATGGAATAACAATAAAGCAAAGATCATCTACGGAAATCTTACCATTAATCCTAATATAACATTGGATATCAATCCCGGTACGAAAGTATACTTCCACAAAAACAGCGGAATGAAAGTTTCTTCCGGAGCGGTCTTAAATATTAACGGTACTCAGGCAGATCAGGTTATTCTTCGCGGAGACAGGAATGATCCTTATTATGATACGATTCCTAAAAACTGGAATTCTATTAAAATGGAGACCAATTCTACCCTTAAGATGAACCATGCAAGACTTTTCGGAGGGACTAGAGGGCTGGATATGAAGCAAACCAATGCTACTATTACCAATTCCTTCATCCACACTTTCTTTGAATATGGAATCTATGCCGTAGGTTCTACCGTGAATGCCAATAATCTTGTCATGAACAATTGCGGTTTATCATGTATTGGTATTTTCCTGGGTGGAAAACATAGCTATACTCATGCTACCATTGCGAATTATTCTAAAACAATGAGTTCTTTTGACAGAGCAGGAATTTTTGCGGCCAATGAATGGAAAAATGATACCGGGCAGTCGCAACAAGGAGCCTTACAGCAGCTTGACATCAAAAACAGTATTGTCTATTCTGACAGGGATGATGCTGTTCATTTTGAGCAAACTCCGGGACAGCAGTTTGAATTCTTACTTCAAAATTCATTAATCAAATATACAAGTGCCACCGGAGCAGGTTTCACTTTTGACAACAATCCGAATGTGATACAAACGGTGAAGAATGCAGAACCTCAGTTTGTCAATTATTTTATGGCTAAAATGAATTTAAGGGTAAAACCAGGTTCTCCGGCTCTTGGAAAAGGAAATGCGGCTGTTGCAGCAACGGTACCTTTTGATATTGTGAATGTTTCCAGAACCACTAACCCAACTTTAGGAGCTTATCAATAATGGAAATTACGCAGTTACAACAGCAGGTAGATGAATGGATCAAAACCATTGGGGTAAGATACTTTAATGAGCTTACCAATATGGCAATGCTGACAGAAGAAGTAGGCGAAGTAGCAAGAATTATTGCCAGAAGATATGGTGAACAAAGCGAAAAGGAAAGTGATAAGAATAAAGATCTTGGTGAAGAACTGGCAGATGTGCTTTTTGTTACGCTATGTCTGGCCAACCAAACCGGAGTCAACCTGCAGGATGCTTTCGACAGAAAAATGAAAATAAAAACTGACCGTGATAAAGACCGGCATCAGAACAACGAAAAATTGAAATAATGATAAATGATGAGTTATAAATAATACATCAATTTGTAACTCATTATTTTTTTAGAAATGTAGATCATAATGAAGCTAGAAAAATCAAAATTATCAGGAGATAAAACAGTACAGATCAGCGGTTCGAAAAGTATTTCGAATCGTTTATTGATTCTGGAAAGTCTGTTTAACAATATAAAAATCGGGAATTTATCCAATTCTCAGGATACTCAGCTGCTGAAAAAAGCTTTATCTGAGAATACCGAAGTGGTAGATATTCATCATGCGGGAACAGCAATGCGTTTTCTCACTTCTTATTATTCTATTCAGGAAGGAAAGGCAACTGTTCTTACAGGTTCCGGAAGAATGAAGGAAAGACCTATCAAAAATCTGGTAAGTGCTTTGAGAGATCTTGGAGTGGAAATTGAATATATGGAGAATGAAGGTTTTCCCCCTTTAAAAATTACAGGAAGAAAAATCACACAGACTTCGGTAAATGTTCCTGCGAATATCTCAAGCCAGTTTATCACTTCACTGCTACTTATAGCAGGAAAACTTGAGAATGGATTAGTGATTAATCTTGTGGGTGACGTTACTTCAAGATCTTATATTGAAATGACGCTTGATATCCTGACCAGATTTGGTATTCAAAGCAGTTTTGAAGGAAATACCATCAAAGTAGAACCTTTCACTCCTGACAATTCCGCAGTTGTACATTATGAAGTGGAAAGCGACTGGAGCTCGGCTTCCTACTTCTACTCTATCTGTGCATTAGGAAGAGAAAAGATTCATCTAAAAAGTTTTTACAAAGAATCCACACAGGGAGATTCTGCAATTGCCAACATCTACGAAAAGTTCTTCGGAATCAAAACTACATTCTCTGAAGATGAACATCAACTAACGCTTGAACCTCAGCGTGATTTTTCTTTCCCGGAAAAAATTATGCTGGATATGAACGACTGTCCGGACATTGCACAAACTCTTTGTGTAACAGCCGCCACTTTAAAAATTCCTTTTGAGATTTCCGGACTGGGGACTTTAAGAGTAAAGGAAACCGACAGGCTTCTGGCTTTATATAATGAGCTTAAAAAGCTGGGTACCGAAACAGAGATCACAGATTTGACGATTAAATCAATCAGTTTTGGAGAGCCACAAAGCCATATTTCTATTAAGACCTATCAGGATCACAGAATGGCCATGAGTTTTGCACCATTTTGTCTGATCGGCGAGCTCAATATTGAAGATGAAGATGTAGTAGAAAAGTCTTATCCAATGTTCTGGAAAGATCTTGAAAGTATACTGACTCATTAATTTAACAATATAAAAATGTGGTAATTTGAAAAATGATTTTTATTTCGGATTACCACATTTTTAATAATACTGATAATCATGAAATCTGTCATTCACTTTTTGATATTCTTATCTGTGACGAGCTTATCTGCTCAGAAGCTGAAAAATTTTTCGGTTCCGAAAGGTTATACTCAGATTGCAGAAGCCAAAGGCGATCTTGACAAAGATGGAAAAGATGAAACTATCCTGGTATTTAATACGAATATAAAAGCATCATACAAGCAGAACCCGGAAGGTATAAGTGACTATAAAAGGGTTTTCTATATTCTGAAAAAGGAAAACAGTAGTCTGAAAGTATGGAAAGAAAATTCTGACATCATTTTTTCAAGCGGATTCGGATTTTATCCTTCCGATAATACTCTTACAATCAATATAAAAAATAACTGTCTTGTTATTGAACAACTGTTTTTTACCAATTCAAGGCATACACAGCAATATAAACATACCTTCAGATTTCAGAACGGAGATTTTTATCTGATAGGTTTATACGATCATTTTGAAGATACCTGTGATTTCAGTTTCACCAATGAAATTAATTTTTCTACAGGCCAAGTAATTGTTGACAGAGAATATTCCTCCTGTGATGATCATACCAAACTACCCAAAAACTTACATAAAGAATTTACTCATAAATTCCCGGCTCTTATTAAAATGAATGATTTCTTTATCGGAGACCACAAGTTCAAAATTCCCGGGTTGAAGGAGGATTTTGCGTTTTAAGAGAGACTTCTATCTGGAAAAGCTATATCTTTTGAAAACGCAAAGAAAACAATTCTATAGTTCTATTTAAAGAAAGCAAAGAAGGCGACAATGTCGTTGATGAAGCTTAATTGTTATGCATCCGCTTAGAAAGAGTCAATTTATTGATTTCATCTTTGCTTCCTCTCTATATCCGGAACCAAAATAAGCTTTGCGTTAATAAAAATCGTCGTTTTTCTTCTTTCTTCCAGCTCCCTTACTTTATACCAACTTAATTATCACTTAAAGTTAAATTAACTCCTAGTGCTTTGATATATTCTTATTTTTAAGCTACTTTAAAAATAAAAAAACTATGTTCAAACAAAGCATGAAACGTATGACAGCTATCACTCTTGGAGTGGTTACTGCATCTGTCTTTTTTTCCTGTTCCAATGACAGCCTTATGGAAAGAGACTCTAATGAAAACAGCTTAGCTTCTTTAGCAAAAGTTAGCAGTAGAGCTTCTTTAGCACCTATCGAGATGAACAGCTGGATGTCTGGTCTTCAGGATAATATTTCCATTTCAAAAATCTCGATTCCCGGAACCCATGATTCCGGAGCACGTGTAGATGCCCCTGTTGTATCAGGTACGGCTAAAACTCAAGACCTCAGCATCGCAGAACAACTGAACGCCGGAGTCCGTTTTCTGGATATACGTTGCAGACATATTGACAATGCTTTCACCATTCATCACGGAGCGATTTACCAAAATCTGAATTTTGATGATGTGCTTAATGCGTGCTATGCGTTCCTTAACAGCCATCCATCAGAAACAATCATCATGTCTGTAAAAGAAGAATATGATGCTTCCAATACCACCAGAAGTTTTGAACAGACTTTTGATTCTTATGTACAGAAAAATCCTTCGAAATGGGATCTTGGAGCAAACATTCCTACGCTTGGTGCTGTAAGAGGAAAGATCAAATTACTAAGAAGATTCTCTTCAGGAACAACTAAGGGAATCAACGCTTCACCATGGGCTGATAATACAACTTTTGACATTAACAATTCCGGGGTACAGTTAAAAGTGCAGGATTATTATAAAGTAACTAATAACGACGATAAGTGGAATGGAATTTCCAGCCTGCTTAATGAAGCTAAAAATGATACGAATGGTAAACTTTTCGTGAATTTTACCAGCGGTTATAAACCAGGAATCTTTGGTATCCCAAATATTCCTACCGTATCCAACAATATCAATCCAAGGCTTAAAACATTCTTCCAATCCAATACTCACGGATCTTTCGGAATAATGCCGATTGATTTTGTGAATGCTGAACTTTCCCAATTGATCGTTAACACCAATTTCTAAATTATTATTTGTTAGATTTATTCAAAGGCTGTCTTTCTTTTTGAGGCAGCCTTTTTGCGTTTTGTTCTGCTTTTATCTCTCGCAGATTTTGCAGATAACGCAGATTAACTCAACCATCTGCTTAATCTGTAGAATCTGCGGGAATTCTAAATTAATTCACAAAAAAAGACTGTTCCAGCAATGAAACAATCTCTCTTTGTAAAAGTAAAAGTGTAAAAAAGCTATTTCCTAATTCCGTAAGCAGCCAGTATTTTGTTGAAGATCTCAGTGTTTTCGAACAATCCTGTGAATTCTTTTGAATTCGGTCCGTACGCAAAAACACTTGACGGAATGGAAGTATGATCATTCGTACTGAAGTTCCCGAATACCCAACCCTCTTTCAGACTGCCATCTAAAAGTGTTAAACCTCCGGTTTCATGGTCCCCCACTACAATCACTAAGGTTTCTTTATTTTCGTCAGCAAATTTCATAGCCTTCCCTACCACATGATCAAAATCCAGTAATTCTGTAACCAGCTGTTCTATATTATTGCTATGACCTCCGCCATCCGTTTGAGAAGCTTCAATCATCATAAAGAATCCCTGTTTATTATTTTTTAAATCATTTAAAGTAAGGTCAAAAGCTTCGCCAAGCCAGTTTCCTCTTCCATTAGTGATTCTTTGTGAAGCCAGAGGATCAATAACCAATGTACGATTATTAATTTTCATTACTGATTTCAAATCCTGATACAAATCTATTTTTGCTTCCTTAAATTTCTGAAGATTATCCTGAGACAATCCGCTTGTAGGACCTCCAATTAATATTTTTGTTTTTGAAGCCGCAAAATCTTTTAAAATAGATTCCGAACTGTTTCTGTTATCCGAATGGGCGTAAAAATCAGCAGGCGTAGCATCTGTAACATCTCCTGTGGAAATTAAACCGGAAGTCATTCCTATTTCAGCAATAATATCAGGGATCTGTGCTAATGCTTTTCCCATATTGTCAACTCCTACAAAAGTATTTTTAGTCTTAACTCCTGTTGCGAACGCTGTAGAACCCGGTGCTGAATCTGTAATATAGGCATTGGATGAATTGGTCTTGGAAAGCCCTGTGGATTTCATGTTGAAAACATTCAGTTTTCCTTTGTTCGCTGTAAAGGCAGCATAATATTGCGGTAAAGAAGTTCCGTCCGGAATAAGAAGGATGACATTCTTTACTTTTTTCTCCACACCATCTGACTGATACGTTGGAGTATAAGTGGCATATTCCTTTGTATTCTTATAAAAGTTTTTCGGAATCGTGTTCATGAATTTTTTGAGATCCGGAATATGATCGGTATTGATATAATCTACGCCTAAATCCATCAGATTTACCCAGGCATTCGGAAAATCCGGAGCTCCATAAAAACGAATAGGTTTCTGCTGGTCATGGGCTTTACCTACTGCAGTTTTGATTTTTTGCGTTTCTTCATCCCTTGGAATTCCTTTTCCGTTCCATTTTACCAATCCAGGAAGGTCCGCACTGAACATTCCAATTCTTTTCAGCTGATCTGCAGAATAGGTTTTATCAAGATCTCCATCAAAATAAAGATAATTCGGATAATTTTTAAAATCTGCAGGCTGAGGTCTTCCTCCGGTAATCACAATTTTAATTCCGGAATTTCCTGTAATCTCCGGATATTTCCTTAATGTACTGACTAAAGCAGCCAATGATGTTTTATAGTCCTGTTTTATATCAATCAGCAATTGAAGTTTTTTACCAGCATCAGGATAAATATTTCCTTTGTTCAGTTTAATCTGTTTAGAAATATTATCGAGATAAAGATTTTCCAATGTTCTGTCTGCAGAAAGTTCCTTTTCGGTATGCGCTACCCAAAGCTTTCCTTTTACCAGAAAAACATCTGCCTCAATGGAACCGAAGTTGGCATAATAAGCCTGCCAGAATGGGATCTCCTGCATGTAATCATTATGTGAATGTGCATTCCCTACATTATAATTCAAATAATTTTGTGCCTGATTTTCAGAAAAAACAGCAAGGGCTAATACAGCCCATATTTTTGATAATTTCATTCGTATATCGTTATTATTTTATAGGTCAAATGAAACAACCTATCTCCATACCTTTGAAAAAACTATATCACCACAGAAGGTTCTGTAATGATATAGTGACTTATATATAAAAAGATTAAAATTTTACCAGCCCTCATTTTGTTTAATGATCCCGTGACTGTTTACGATTTCAGCCTGTGGAACTGCCCAAACATTATGTACAGCCGGATTAAAGTTTCTTGCGGCCCACACTACCTGTCCATTGATACCGTGCAGAGGCTTCGCATACGCTGCCTGAGCATCTCCCCAACGTACAAGATCTCTGTGTCTGTCTGCCCATTCACCCGCCAGTTCGCAACGTCTTTCATGTTTAAGATCAGCCAATGTACATCCGTTTTTCACAGGTAATCCTGCACGTACTCGGATCATATTGATCTCCTGATCTGCAGATTTTCCCTGCATCAGTAAAGCTTCTGCTTTGATCAGGATCACCTCAGCGTAACGCATGATCGGAACGGCAAGGTCTGTACACGGATAATCTCCGTTGGCACTCACGTGACCATTTTTCAGCTCATACTTGAAGGCATCCATATATTTATTAAACTGGTATCCGGTAAGGGAATTCGTAGAAGCGTATATTCTTTCTTTTCCGTTGAAGGTAAATTTATCTCCAATTTTCAGAATGGTCGCACTTCTTCTAAGGTCTCCCGTTTCGTATTCATCAAACAACTCTTTTGTTGGCTGAAAATATCCCCATCCGTTATATTCTCCCCATCCTTTGTTTTCAAGCATTACTCCCGGAAGAATACTTCCCCAGGCAGTAAACTTTGTAGTTCCCGGAACCGACCAGATGTATTCTGAACTGTAGTTATTTTCAGCTTTGAAAACATCAGCAAAATTACCTAATAAGGCTCTGTTTCCTTTGGTCATTACTTCATTAGCCCAGAATTCTGCATTCTTCCAGTCTTTCATAAACAGATATACTTTTGCTAACAATGCCCAAGCTGCGGCTTTATGAGGTCTTCCGTAATCCTTTGCTGGAAGTTCTGCCTGTGTAGGTAATAATTCAGCAGCTCTTTTCAGGTCGTTGACAATGTACGTGTAATTTTCCATTACGTTGGCTGCTCTTGGAATCGGGTTGGGATCCGGATCTTTCGAACGGTCGATGATAGGAACACCTGCTTTTTCATTTCCATAAGAATAGGCAAGCTCAAAATACATTCTGCTGCTCATGAAGAGTGCTTCTCCAAGATATTTATTCTTGGTGGCCTGCGAAGTCTGAATATTATCAACATTACGGATCACACGGTTGGCCACTCCAATTACGTTATATCTTTTGTTCCATTGGGTTTCAAGATCACCTGCTGCGATATAATTGCTGCTGAAGTTTTTAGCATTATCTGCCTCACTTTTTGCTCTTCCGGTTACCATATCATCACTGGCATTGATAAACCAGAACAAACCTCTTCCGTAAAATTCACCATCGAATAAAGGTTTGTACATAGCGTTTGCCCCGGTAATAAGATCGTTTTCTGTCTTCCAGAAGCTTGCTTCAGTAGGTGTTCCTTCAGGTTGAATATCCAGTTCTCCCGTGCATGACAGAAGCATCACTGATATTCCTGATACTAACAATATTTTATTGAAAAATTTCATTTTTTACTTTTTGCTGGTTAAAAATTATAATCCGACCTCTATTCCAAAGATGAATGAGCGTGCCTGAGGATATCTTCCGGTATCAACTCCGTAAGAGTTCATCCCTACTTCAGGATCGAATCCTGTATATTTCGTTATGGTAAACAGGTTGTTGGAGGTCATATAAATTCTGACTTTGTTTACATCCAGTTTTCTGTACAATTCTTTTGGTAATGAATACCCGATGGTAAGGTTCTTCAGTCTTAAATAAGATCCATCCTCCACATAAAAATCTGATACTTTGGAATAATTACCGCTTGGGTCACCGTGTACCAGTCTTGGGATATCAGTATTGGTATTCTGAGGTGTCCATGCATTCAGGATATCTCTGTCCATATTATAATTCTGCCCCGTTCCGCCCGGATTCAAAGAAATAAATTTCATTCCGTTGAAAATTTTGTTTCCGTAAACGCCCTGGAAGAATAAATTCAGATCAAAGTTTTTCCAGGTCATGTTGTACGAAAAGCCATAAGAGAACTTAGGATATGGGCTTCCAAGATTGACGAAGTCATTATTATTGAGTACTCCCGTATTTCCTTCCTTTTTCAGGAATTTGATATCTCCCGGCTTGGCATTAGGCTGGATAAGATTTCCGTTGGCATCTTTATAATTGTTGATTTCTTCCTGACTCTGGAAAATTCCTCCTGTCTTATAACCATAGAAAGAATACAAAGGATCACCCACTTTCACACGGGTTGGCTTTAATACACCTCTTACTCCGTTATCATTGATGAAGATCTCATCCACATTGGCAAGCTGCTTCACCGTATTTTTTAGTTGACTCATCGTAGCTCCTATTGAGAACGTGAAATCGCCGGAAACTACTTTGTTATAATTGATTCCCAATTCGTATCCTTTATCCTGGAATAATCCCGCATTCACATACTGATTATTATACGTTGCCGTACTTGGTAAGCTTACATTGAAAATTTGATCTTTGGAATTTTTCACAAAGTAATCGAACTGTAAAGAAAGGCTGTTGTGAAGGAATGAAGCATCTACCCCAAAGTTGGTCTGCTCAGACTTCCCCCATTTCAGATCCGGATTCGGACGTGTGGTGGCATAATAAGCAATATTCTGAGAAGGATCCTGACCGAAAATCACATTATTATCTCTCGTCATCAAAGGATTTACAGCCTGAGGTGAAATTCCCCCAAGGTTACCCAAGATACCGTAGCTTCCTCTTAATTTCAGACTTGAAAGCCATGAGATATCTTTCATAAAGTTTTCTTTCGAAACCACCCAGGCACCGGAAATCGCATAGTAGTTAGCAAATCTGTTTTGTTTCGCTACCAGTGAAGAGCCATCACGTCTTCCCAATAAACTTACAATATACTTTCCGGCATAGTCATAATTTACTCTCGCCAGATAAGAAACCAAAGACTGTTTGAATCTGTAACTGGAAACATCTTTATTGGTATCCGCAGCGTTCTGAAGGTGCTGGAAAACCTCAGCTTCACTTCTGAAATCATATGATTTTGCCACAAAACCCTCATCAATTGTTTTCTGGAAAGTAAAACCTCCAAGAAAATCGAAATTATGCTGTCCTGCTGAGATTTTATACGTTAACAATTGTTCTGCAAGCGCTGTTGAAGAATTATTGGATTGGTATTCCAGATTATTGGTATCAAAAATTTTCCCAATTTCAAGGACTCTGTATGTAAAGTTCTTTACATCTCCCAGTTTAAAAGTCTGTGAGAAATTGGAACGGAATTTTAAATCTTTCGCCAGTGTAATTTCAGCATAAGGGTTGATTAAAATTTCGTGGGTAGGATTTCTGATACTGATTCTTTTAAGATACGCAACAGGGTTGATCATATCTCCGTAACCACCTGCCACATCAATCGGCAGTCCGGAAAACGCACCACTCGGCGTATATACCGGAACATTTGGCGGATAGTACATAGCCGCTACCAAAGCTCCTGTATATCCACTTTTGGTATCGGCTGTATTGCCGTCAGAGTAATTATAGTACATATTTTCTCCGATCGTCAGCCAGTCTTTTACTTTATGTTCAGAATTAACTCTGAAATTGTATCGTTTTGCCTGAGTATTCAGTAAAATCCCCTCAAGACTTCTGTGATTCATGCCCACAAAATATCTTGATTTATCACTTCCACCGCTCAGATTTACGTTGTATTCCTGAATCGTTCCTGTTCTGAAAATTTCTTTCATCCAGTCTGTTCTGGTAATTCTTCCGTCCGGATATTGATTAGGATTAAAAGCCATCGGTAAAGTTCCCAGTTTCCCGGCATTTTCATAGGCTTTGTACATCACGTCCTGAAATTCTGCTGCATTCAGAGATTCTTTCAGTCTCCACGCCTGGTTTACTCCGTACTTAACATCAAAATCAACAGTAAGATTTCCTTTTTTCCCCTTTTTAGTGGTAATAAGAATAACCCCTCCTGAAGATCTTGCTCCATAAATAGCTGCAGAAGCATCTTTAAGTACAGAAATATCCTGAATATCATTGGGATTGATAGACGGTGTTCCGTTGAAAACCACTCCATCCACAACATAAAGGGGAGTTTCACCATTGATTCCTCCCAGACCACGAATATTGACCTTCGGTGCTCCGTTAGGATCACCGCCTTCATTCACTACAGTCACTCCGGGCGCTTTACCCTGAAGTACTTCTCCTACTCCGGACAAAGATCTGGAAGTAAGTTTATCCAGTGAAGCCTCCGAAACAGCTCCGGAAACTTTACTTTTTTTCTGTGTTCCGTATCCAACCACAACAATCTCGTCGATGGATTTTTCTTTTAAGCTGTCTTTTTTCTGAGCGAGGAACATCGGTGAAGCTGATATTGCACCAATAAGTAATACCCTTCCCGTTAAATACGTTACGGATACAGGGATTTTAAATACATTCATGATCTCCTTTTTGATTAGGTGCAAAATTAGAACAGCCTGCTCCCACCACTCATTAAGGTTTCCTTATGTTTTTATTAAGAAATTTTAGCTTTTTTCAGATACCCGCTACCACAAAAAGAAATTAAAAAACTGTATTTCAACAACATATGTAATTAAAAGTAATCATTCCTCAAATAATCCATGCATGATTGAGATTAAGTTTGTCTTAAGTTTATCATCAAATCGGGACAATAGGTCAAGAAATCATTAAAAATTATTTCAGGAATAATAAATAACTGAGTTCATTTTTCTTTTTTTACATTTGCTGAAAATAGATTTTACTTTTGAACAAAGACTTTAAAAAACGTCTCATTGGCTTCAAAAGAAAAATAAAACATTAAAAATCATACGAATTCAATGACCATCATTATAACAGGAACCTCATCAGGAATCGGGTTTGCATTAGCCGAATATTTTGGTAAAAAAGGACATAAAGTATACGGATTAAGCAGAAAGTATACAGAAAGCCAATACTTCAAATCTATACCCACTGATGTGACAGACAATACAGCAGTTCAAAATGCTGTAGCTGAGGTTTTAAAAACAGAAACTAAAATTGATGTTCTGATCAATAATGCCGGAATGGGAATGGTAGGCGCCGTGGAAGATTCTACGAAAGAAGATATTCTGAAACTTTTCAGTCTGAATCTTGCCGGACCTGTACAGATGATGAGTGCCGTTCTTCCGAATATGCGTGAGCACAAATTCGGAAAAATCATCAATGTTTCCAGCATCGGAAGTGAAATGGGTCTCCCTTTCCGTGGATTTTATTCGGCTTCTAAATCTGCTTTGGATAAAGTAACGGAAGCGATGAGGTATGAAGTTTACCCATGGAATATTGATGTATGCTCTCTGCATCTGGGAGATATTAAAACCAATATTGCAGACAACAGAGTGATTGCACAGGTTTCTCAACCTTATAAAAGTGTTTTTGATAAAGTATATGCTTTGATGAATTCTCATGTGAATGACGGAACAGAGCCTTTGGAAGTCGCAGAATACATTGAAAAACTTTTAGCAAAAAATAAATGGAAAGCTCATTATTATTTTGGTAAATTCGGACAGAAAATTGGAGTTCCGTTGAAATGGATTCTTCCGCAGGGAACTTATGAGAATTTGATGAAGAAGTATAATAAACTGGATAAAAATTAGTTGATTGATAAGGCGCATTGTCATTCTGAACACTGACTGAAAGTCTGCGAACGAAGTTCAGAAATGCAATAAAGAATCTTTTGTATTTTATAGAGATTCCAGTTCATATTCAGAAGAATAAATTGAAATTACTTTTAAAAATATTTTTTGTACTGTTCTGCGTTTTCACACAAGCGCAGAAGAAGCAGTATTGGCTGATTGATACGGAGACCAAGGTCAGGAAAAAAGTAAAAGATTCTACTTCAGCTGTAAAATTTCTGGATTCATTAGCCCAGAGCAATTATTTCTTCACTCAACTGAAAGACGTAAAAGTAAAAGGTGACAGCACGGAAATTTTCTACGATAAAGGGAAAAACTTCAATGAAACTTATGTAAACCTTACGGATTCTCTGGTTCAGAAATTGAAAATTCAGAAAGATTTTTTCACTAAAAATTTAGACTCCACCAAGAAAAGTATCAACAAAACTTATATTGATGAAGGATATTCTTTCAGCAGAATAAAATCTAAATACAAAGGGCAGAAAAACGGCTATCCAATAGTAGAACTTGACATCAACAAGAATGATAAAAGAACAATCAACGGATTCGTAGTAAAAGGATACGAAAAAGTTCCCAAAAGATTCATCAAAAACCTGGAAAAGGAGTTTAAAGGTAAAAACTATGATGACAAAAACCTTCTAGCCATCAATAAAACCTTCCAGAGTCATCCTTTCCTAACCCTTGAACGGCAGCCACAAACTTTATTTACGAAAGACTCTACCAGTATTTACCTGTTTCTGGAAAAGAAAAAAACCAATACTTTTGATGGGGTTATCGGTTTTGGAAATGACAAAACCTCCAAGTTCACCTTAAACGGGACAATGAACGTCAATTTCAGGAATATGTTCAATGGTTTTGAAACCGTCAATTTATACTGGCAGAGAAACCCGGACAAAGGACAGACTTTTGATCTTAGAGTAGATATTCCATACCTTTTCAAATCAAATGTAGGGATGGATACGAAGGTAAATATCTACCGACAGGATTCTACGTTTGCCAATGTAAAGTTCCTTCCTGCTTTCTATTACCATATCAATAACAGGAATAAAATCGGTCTAAGGGCAACTTTGGAAACCTCTACTATTATTGATACCTTATACGTTCAGGGAAAAGACTACAATAAAAAAGGGATCGGGATATGGTATGAAATGACAGAACCTACTGATATTGACCTTTTCCTGTACAAAACAAGGATCAATGCCGGATATGATTTCTTAACAACTACATATTCTAAAGATAATATTAAAGCTAATCAAAACCAGTTTTATTTCTTTGGAGAACACAATTACCACATTTCCGGGAATCACTTCCTGAACATCAAAGCGGAAGGTGCGATGATGGATTCTAAAATAGAATTCTCTGCCAATGAATTATACCGTTTCGGAGGATGGAACTCCATGCGGGGATTCAATGAAAACTCCCTCGCTGCTGACTTTTATTATTATGGAAGTCTGGAATACCGGTATCTGATCGGAAATCAGGCCTTCTTTGACGTCTTTGGACAATATGGGCAGCTTAATAATAAATCTTTAAATGTAAAACCCAAGCTCTACAGTGTCGGGCTCGGTTTCAATTTCTTCATTCCTATTGGTCTGATGAGTTTCCAGCTGTCTAATGGTAATGAGTTCGGAAATCCTTTTAAATTTAATGATATTAAAATCCATTGGGGAATTCTGAGTAGGTTTTAGAAAAAAAGAAGGAAGTGGGAAGCGTGATGCCACAAGTTATTGAGGTCACGGTTTCACTATCCCAGTATTTTTAAAAGGTTTTATGTTAATCTTATAACACGATAACAACCTCCAGCACTCCTCTCCAGCCTCCTTCTTTATATTAATATTTATATAATAAAGCAAAAGTCCCTATACAAAGGACATTTTTCATTTTACTTATTTATTAATTCTTATTGTTAAAAAATATTAAATCGTATTTTTATTTTAATACATCATTAAAGTACTGGTAACAGTGCACTGCTAAATTTGCCTTCAAAAAAATGAAGAAAACTCTAGCCACTTTTGCCGTTTTTTTACTTCCTCTTTATTTTTCTGCCCAGGAAATCAATATTTCAGGAAATGTAAAATCAGAAAACGGTTCTAGTGTTTCCGGTGTGAACATCACCGACAAAAACACAGGAAAGACTGCTACTACAGATGAAAATGGTAATTTCACTATTTCTGCAAACCCCAAAGATATTCTTGAATTTTTTGCTCCTGATTTTTCTGTTTATACAGTTGAGGTTTCTTCCAAAAAACAGTATTCCGTTGTCTTAAAAAAGCAAAACGAAAAGCAGATTGAAGGCGTTGTTATTACCGCTTTAGGTATTGCCAAAAAGAAAGAAAAAATCGGATATTCTACTCAGGAAGTAGGAACAAAACAGTTTGAAACCATCACTACTCCAAGTATTGGAAATTTATTCTCCGGACAGGTCGCAGGATTGAATGTTTCCAATCCTACTGGAATGCAGCAGGCTCCACAGTTTACGCTGAGAGGAAACTCCAATCTGGTTTTCGTCATTGATGGTGTGATTGTAGAAAAAGAGGTTTTCCAGAATTTAGATCCTAATAATATCGAAAACATCAATGTCCTGAAAGGAGCTACCGCTTCTGCTCTCTATGGTTCAAGAGGTCGTTACGGAGCTGTTTTAATCACCACAAAAAATGCTAAAAAGAAAGGCTTTTCTGTAGAATTCTCCCAAAACACCATGATTACAGCAGGATTTACCAATCTTCCGAAAACCCAGACTGAATATGGTAACGGTTCCCATGGAAAATACGAATTCTGGGACGGAGCCGATGGCGGGGTAAATGACGGAGATATGATCTGGGGACCAAAATTTGTTCCGGGATTACAGATCGCTCAATGGAACAGCCCTATCAGAGATAAAGTAACAGGGCAGGTTGTTCCGTGGTATGGAGCAGTAACAGGAACTCAGTATGATGATAAATCAAGATATGAAAGAATTCCGATTGACTGGAAATACCATGATAACTTAAGTACGTTCTTAAAACCAGCAGTAATCAACAATAATAACTTCGCGATCAGCTATAGAAGCAATAAAGACATATACAGATTCTCTGGGAATTTCATGAATTATGACGACAGAGTTCCCAATTCTTATCTTCAGAAATATGGAATCAACTTCTCTTCTGAAAACCATTTAGGAGATAAATTAACCTTCGATACAAAATTCAACTTCAACCAGGCTTTTACTCCTAATATTCCCAACTATGATTATAATCCAAGCGGACACATGTACACCATCCTGATCTGGATGGGAGGAGATGTAGATGGAAAAGCATTGAAAAATCATATGTGGATCCCAGGAAAGGAAGGAAGAGCACAAGCCAACTGGAACTATGCCTGGTACAACAACCCATGGTTCGGAGCCGAGTATTACAAGAACCAGAACAGAACCAATATTATCAATGCCCAGACAGGTCTAGAGTATAAAGCGACACAGGATCTATCGGTAAAAGGGAAAATATCTCTTGTCGAAAACCATAGCAAAACGGAAATTCTGAGTCCTTATTCCTATTTCAATTATGATGCACCAAGAAGTGGCGGTTATATTTTGAAGGATAATAAAACATGGAACCTCAATTATGATGTGTTGGCAACTTACAAGAAAAAGATATCTGAAAATTTTGATTTTACAATCAATGCGGGAGGTTCTGCTTTCTATTATAAAAACAACAACAATGAAAGGTCTACGGATGGATTAAAAATTCCCGAAGTATACACTTTTGAGAACTCTATCGGAGCACTGAAAAATTACACTTATCTGAAGGAAAAGTTGATTTACAGTGCGTATTCAACGATTGATATCGGGTTGTACAATGCTTTCTTCATCAATGTTTCCGGGCGTAATGACTGGTCTTCTACACTACCTAAGGCCAACAGATCTTACTTCTATCCTTCTGCTTCCATCAGTGCGGTTATTTCCAACCTGGTAAAAATGCCGGAATCTATCAATATGTTGAAACTTTCTGCTTCATGGGCGAAAGTAGCGTATGACTTCCAGCCTTATTCCATCAGAAATTATTATCTGAACAATGGGGGAATCACATTCAATGGAAACCCTACTTATTATTATCCAACCACTCTGAATGTAGAAAATTCTTTGAAACCGGAGCAGACAAAATCTTATGAATTAGGTTTAAGCGCAGGGTTCCTGAATAACAGAATCACTTTAGACGCTACTTATTTCAGAACATTAGATTATAATAATATTCTCCAGTTCCCTGCTGCAGAATCATCCGGTTTCACTTCTCAATATGTAAACGGAAATGAATATACAACCAAAGGATTTGAAGTTTCCCTTGGTTTAGTTCCGGTAAAAACTTCTGATTTCAGCTGGAAAACATTAATCAACTGGAGTACTTATGAACAAAAGCTGACTTCCATTTATGATAATATGCCGAACTACAAAAATATTAAGCTAGGCGAAAGAATGGATAGCTATTACGACTATACATGGCAAAAGTCTCCGGATGGAAAAGTAATTCTTGATGCGAATACAGGAATGCCGACAAGAGCTAATAACCCAAGTAATCTGGGACATTTCAATCCTGACTGGACTTTCGGTTTCAACAACACATTCAAATATAAAAAATTCACTTTAAACATCGGAATTGACGGAAGCATCGGAGGTGTGATGAGATCCCAGGTTGTGGAAAAAATGTGGTGGGGAGGAAAACACCCTAATTCTGTAGCGTACAGAGATCTTGAATATGCAAATCCGGGAACGTATTATTTTGTACCTGATGGGGTTAACTACAATCCGGCAACCGGAACCTATACTCCACACACAAAAGCTATCAGCTACCAGGACTGGGCGCAAAATTATCCCTACCGTGCAAGAGTAACACAGGACGAAAGCGAAGAGTTTGCTAACGTTTTTGACAGAACTTTCGTCAAGCTTAGATCTGTAGTATTAGAATATGACTTCTCTTCATTACTCAACCCAAGAGGAATGGTTAAAGGTTTCACCGCCAATATTTCTGCTTACAATCTGGCGATGTGGAAAAAATCAAAAAACCTTTATTCTGATCCAGACTTCCAGACAAAAACAGACAATGATATTCAGGATCCATCCAGCAGATGGTTTGGAATCGGATTTAATCTTAAGTTTTAACTAAAAAGTACGTCAAGACAATGAAAAATACTATAAACAAAGTGACAGAGCAAAAAGGTAAAACAGCAAAATGGCTGATGAAATCTTTATTTGCAGCCGGACTTCTGACATTAGCATCATGTGAATCTAACCTTGATACCATCAATGAAAACCCTAATGACCAGGCCAGTATTGATCCCAAAAATCTATTGACTTACGTTGAAAAATATACTTTTCAGGTAAACGGGGACAATATGTATGCCTCCAGAATGATGATTGGTACTGATGGTGAAAATTCATACCAGTATATGAAATGGAATGATACTTCTTTTGAAGTCTATACCAAAGGACTTCTGAACACTGGAAAAATGATGCAGGAAGCTGAAAAAAGAGGAAACAAAAATTATCTGGCCATCGGAAAATTTTTGAGAGCGTATCATTTCTTCAATATCAGTTTAAAAGTTGGAAGTGCTCCTTATTCTGAAGCAGCAAAGGGTGAATCCGGCATTACCCAGCCTAAATATGATACACAGGAAGCTATCATGTCCGGAATTTTATCAGAATTAAAAGAAGCCAATGATCTTATTAATACCACCGATAAAATTGAAGGTGATATTGTCTACAACGGAGATGCTTTAAAGTGGAAAAAACTGATTAATTCATTCCGTCTGAAAATTCTGATCACTTTATCTAAAAAAACGACAGTAGGAAGTTATAATATCGCTGCAGAATTTGCTTCTATTGCAGGAAGCCAGTCTCTCATGACCTCTATTGCAGATAACGGTGAACTTAAGTTTGCTGATGCAGCAGACAGCAGATACACGATGTTTAACAACAGTGGATATGGTTCAAGTTTGTACATGGCTGATTATTTTATTAATATGTTCAAAAACAGGCATGATCCACGTTTGTTCACGTTTGCAGCACAGACTACAGGAGCAAAAGAAGCAGGAAAAGCCATCACAGACTATACAGGATATAACGGCGGAAATCCTACTTCTCCGTATTCTGATAATGCAGCACTGATCACGGCAAAAAACATTTCCAAAGTAAACGATCGTTTTTATAAAGACCCTACCAATGAACCTGCTTCTGTATTAAGTTATTCAGAACTTGAGTTTATTCTGGCTGAAGCTACAGCAAGAGGCTGGATTTCCGGGTCGGCAAAAACACATTATGATAATGCGATCAAAGCAAGTTTCAATTTTTATCAGACCTATGTAAAAAATCCGGGACAATATTTCTCAGGCTTTGATGTCAACCAATATCTTGCAACTCCTTTGGTAGTATATAATGATGCTGATCCACTACAAACACAACTGGAAAAGATCATGACTCAAAAATACATGACGATGTTCCATCAGGCACAGTGGACTTCTTACTTTGATTATTTAAGAACAGGCTTTCCAAATTATCCTTTAAAAGCAGGAGTCGCAGCTCCTTTCAGGTTCAGATATCCGCAATCTGAATATAATTACAACAGCAATAATTTAAAAGCTGCTTTAACGGCTCAGTATGGAGGAAATGATAATATCAGCTCCAAACCTTGGTGGTTACAATAAAAATCTGATTAATTTTATATAAAACAAAGAAACCGCAGGAAAATCCTATTAACTTGCGGTTTCTTTCTTATTACGATTGAACATGAACAGAAGAGAATTTTTAGAGAAATCAAGTCTTTTATTAGCAGGATTAGGAACCTCAAATGTTTTACATCCTTCCATTTTAAAAGCTTTAGCCATTGATCCGGCTGCCCAGTCTACATTTTATGATGCAGAGCATGTTGTCATCCTGATGCAGGAAAACCGTTCATTTGACCATGCTTTTGGTGCTCTTAAAGGAGTAAGAGGTTTTTTGGATAAAAGAGCTTTTATAAAACAGGACGGCCATTCTGTTTTCTTTCAAAAAAGTGACGAAGGAAAATATGCCTCTCCTGCCCGTCTGGATTTAAGAAATACAAAATCTACCTGGATGAGCTCACTGCCACACTCATGGGCAGATCAGCAGAAAGCTTTGAACAAAGGTAAATTTGACCAATGGCTTCAGGCGAAAGCTTCAGGAAATAAAGATTATAAAAATATTCCGCTTACGTTAGGATATTACAACCGCGAAGACCTTCCGTTTTATTATCAGCTGGCAGATGCCTTCACCATATTCGATCAGTATTTCTGCTCATCGCTTACCGGAACTACTCCCAACAGGCTGTTTCTTTGGTCCGGAACATTGAGAGAACAGCAAAATGGAAAGGTAAAAGCCAATGTTGTCAATGAAAATATTGATTATGATAAAGCGAGGCAGGCAAAATGGAAAAGTTTCCCGGAAATATTAGAGCAGCAAAATGTTTCGTGGAGAATTTATCAGAATGAAATCAGTCTTCCAAAAGGAATGTCCGGAGAACAGGAAGCCTGGCTGAGTAATTTTACAGATAACCCGATTGAGTGGTTTTCAAAATTCAACGTTAAATTTTCAAAAGGATATTATCAGAATATTCCCAATATCATCGCCTATCTGAAGAAGGAGATTGAAAAAAATCCTAATCAGAAAGAAAGACTGGAAGCCATGCTGGCTGAAGTTCAGGAAGATCAGGTGAAATACCACCCTGACAATTATTCCAAACTTTCAAAAGAAGAAAAAAATCTTCATGAAAAAGCCTTTACCACTAATTCCAACGATCCTGATTACTGGAAACTGGAAATTGGAAAGGATGAAAACGGAGAAAGGCTTGTTGTTCCGGAAGGTGATGTATTATTTCAGTTCCGTAAAGATGTGGAAGAGAAAAAGCTTCCGTTGGTTTCATGGCTGGTAGCTCCGGAACATTTTTCTGATCATCCGGGTTCACCATGGTACGGAGCCTGGTATATTTCTGAAGTTCTGAATATTCTGACCAAAGATCCTGAAACCTGGAAGAAAACCATATTTATCATCAATTATGATGAGAATGACGGGTATTTTGATCACGTATTGCCTTTTGCCCCACCAGTGAATCCAAGCCAGCCCGTAGATATGAACGGAAAAGAAGGGGTAGAATATGTGGATAAAACTCAGGAATATATGAGCTCTCCTTCTTTAAAAAGCTATGAAAAAGTAGAAGGAACTGTCGGATTGGGTTACAGAGTCCCTATGATCATCGCTTCTCCCTGGACGAAAGGAGGTTTTGTCAATTCTGAAGTATCGGATCACACGTCTGTCCTGCAGTTTTTGGAAAAATTCATTATGAAGAAATTCAAAAAGGATGTCCGTGTAGAAAATATCAGTGACTGGAGAAGAGCGATATGTGGAGATCTTACTTCCGCTTTCAATTCTTCCAGCGTGAAAGTTCCGAAAATGGATTATCTGAATCAGAAGGATTATGCTAAAACCATCAACGCAGCTAAAAATAAACCTGTCCCTAATTTGAAATGGTATTCTGAAGATGAACTTAAAGATAGCCTGCTTGACATTCAGGAAAAAGGACTGAAACCTTCCAACCCATTGCCTTATCATTTCCATGTAAATCTGGAAGGAGACCATATAAAAATGACTAACCTGAAAGATAATGGGGTTCCGCTTTTGGTATATAACAGAACTCAATTCGACAATAATAATTATCATTTTTCATATGCTTTATATGAAAAGCAAACGCTATCCCATACTGTGCAGCCGGGAGCTTATGATTATGAAGTTTTCGGTCCCAATGGCTTTTTCAGGAAATTTAAGGGAAATAAAACTGCAGAAACAGAGGTGATCTTGACGAATATGACCTCAAAAAATCAGATTGAATTAATTATCAAAAATCACAAAAAGAAAAATTTTTCCATCAGTCTGGAAGATCTTTATACAAGAAGCGAAAGAACAATTTCTGTACAAAAAATGGAAGAAAAAATCATTATTGACCTTGATAAATACAAAGGCTGGTATGATTTGCAGCTAAAATTAAACGATCATCTGTGGCACTTTGCCGGAAGAATAGAAACCGGAAAAGTTTCCGTTTCTGACCCGCATTGGGCTTAAAAACGCCTATATATTCATAAAATACTGCACAAAATTGTGCAGTATTTTTTTTGAGTTATTTCATCTTATAATGCATTACATATGAGAAATAAGCAATTATAAAAAATATGTGGTATATTTTTTTTAAAACATATTGAATTTTGTTATCTTCACTTTACTAATTAACAGTGTCATGAAAAAACTAAATTTAACTATTGCAGCGTCTTTATTTGCGTTTGCTCTATCCGGGAATCTTAGTGCCCAAGATCTCGCTACAGATAACCATACGGTTACCATTTCTATTCCCGAAGTCGCATTGGTCGATATTGAACCAGCAGCAACCAAAAACATTACTCTTGGATTTACAGCTCCTACTGAAGCAGGAAATCCTATTCTTCCCTCTGCGGCCAACACTACGTTGTGGCTTAATTATTCTTCTATTAAATCTGTGGCAGATCCTACCCGTAACGTAAGCGTAAAAATGAATGCTATCATTCCTGGAGTAGATCTTAATGTAACGGCGGCGGCGGCCACCGGAGCAGGAGCAGGCACATTGGGAACTTCCGCAGGACTGCTTACATTAACTGGTACTGACCAGACAATTATTTCTGGTATTGGAAGTGCTTATACAGGAAATGGAGCTAATAACGGTCATAATCTTACCTATGCACTCGCTGCAGGAAGTGGTCCTGGAGGGGTAGCCGCGTATGCAGATTTACAGGCTACAGCTACTGTTGCTGCTACCGTTACTTATACAATATCAGACAATTAGAATTTAATTAAAATTCTATTTTACGTTTCAAAAACAAGAAGAAATTAGTATCCAGTTTCTTCCTGGTTTTGTATTATTCATGATTTAACTTCAAACTTTACACAATGATAAAGCGTATCCTTCTTTTGATCACCCTGATTTTGCAGTTCAGCTTTTTACGTGCCGGTATTGTGATTCTCAACGGACTTACGCATTCTTACAAAATAGAAAACGGAAAGGTTTATAAGGGAAAAGTTGCCATTGAAAACACGGGCAGCAATCCTCAAAGTGTAAAAATATTTTTACAGGATTATACCTACCATGCGGACGGAACGATCAATTATACAGCATTACGTACCAATAAACGAAGTAACGGAGAGTGGCTGAAACTCAACACTAATCTTGTTACCCTTAAAGGTAAAGAAAAGACTGAGATCCTCTATGAAATAACCATTCCCAATCAGGCAATGGATCCGGGAAGCTATTGGAGTGTGATCATTGTAGAACCGGTAGAAGATATAAAACCCAGTGACAATAAGCCAGGAGTCAGCATCACTTCTATTATACGATATGCCATTCAGGTCATTACAGATTTTGAAACAGAAAAAGCAAAACCGGATCTTAAGTTTGAAAGTATCAAGGTGGAAAAACAGGAAGGAAAACAAACGGCAAAGATAGCAATAGCCAATAATGGTAATCTTTACTGTAAACCGACTGCTTCCATAGAAATCTATAACCGAAAAACGGGTGAGAAGGTGGGAACTTATTCAAGTTTAACGATGGGGCTGTTACCCAACACCTCCAAAACATTTTACATTGACATTAGTAAAGTACCACCAGACAAATATAAAGCTGCTATCATAGCTGCCGATGAAGAAGAGAATGCTTTTGCACTCAATGTGGAATTAGAAGTAAAAAATGAGTAGAACTTGGACTTTATTTATTATCATATCATTATTCCCGGTATTTATTTTTTCTCAAGAGCAATCCAATAGATTGATCAGTAAAAAAGATAGTTTAATGCCGGGAATGTCTACTTCTATTCCCTTCACTTTAGAAAACAATTCGGATGAAGCCAAGACCTATGATATTTCAATTACCACATCAAGTTCCTCTATTAATCCTATTTTAGCAAAAGGAGAATTTCAGATTCTTCCTCATGAAACCTCTGTATATCTTGTTCCTTTACGGGTGGGAACAGAAACAGGACAGGGTATTTATTCCGTGATAATGAATGTAACTGATCGCCATAACGGAATATCTTTTACAAAAAATTCAAAAATCATTGTTTCCGGACACAGGAATCTTTTAGTTACCGCTTTAAATACACCTGAATTTGTAAGAGCAGGAGAAACAATTCGCGCCTCTTTTCTTTTAAAAAATAATGGTAATGTAACAGAAAGTATTGTTCTCGAAAGTAAAAATGCTATTGTCGATAATGAAACATCACTGGTACTGGAGCCTAATGAGTCTAAAACAATTACTATTCATAAAGTAACAAATCCTGAACTCGCTCAAAATGAATTTCAAAACCTAAACCTTTCGGTGCACTCAAAGGGTAATCCCAAAGAAAATCAGGATGTCTATGTGAGTACTCAGGTGATATCAGCAAAACCTTCTGAGAAAGATATTTATCACAGGCTTCCTGTTGCTTTCTCATTATCTTTTATTGGCATGCAGAATATGGGAGTGTATAATGATGGTTTTCAGGGAGAAATCTATGGTAAAGGAGCACTTGACAAAGACAATAAGAATCAGATTGAGTTTAGGGCGGTTACTCACAATCCTGTAGAACTCAATACATTTACTCAATATGAAGAATATTTTGTGAATTATAAACGAAACAATCTTTCTATTCATTTAGGTGATAAAACCTACTCTTCATCCTATCTTACAGAATTTGCAAGATATGGTCGCGGGGCAGAAATCCGGTATAACTTTGATAAAGTGAGCTTCGGTGGGTTCTATAACCATCCGAGATTTTTCAGAGATATTAAAGATGAATTCAATTTCTATTCAGCCTTTAAAATCCGAAAAGAGTCCGAAATTTCTGTAGGATACCTTTACAAAACTCCAAGAAAAGAAGAAATCAGATATAGTGAAGTAAGACTTGATTCTAATGCTCATTTACCTTACGCCAAAGGAAAATTTAAGGTTTCAAACAATATAACTTTTTCTGGAGAATTGGCATACAGTACTGCACAAAAAACAGATGGAACAGCTTATTTACTACAGGCTGAGGCCGTTTTTAAAAAGTTGAATGGAAATTTAATGTACATGAAAGCAAGTCCTGATTTCGGAGGATATTTTACCAATACAAATACTTTTAATGGTAATATTTCCTACAATCTCACAAAGAAAATAAGTTTCTTTGCCAATTATATGCAGGATGCCAAAAATTTCCAAAGAGATACACTGCTCCTGGCAGCACCCTATAGAAAGTATTTTCAATATGGTATACAGTACAAATATATACCGAGTGGTTTCATTATCCTTAATAATGGATATCAAACCTATAAAGACCGTTTAGAACCTAAACAGTTTGATTATTATGAACGTTACTTTAAAGTAAGTATTAATCAGCAGATTGGGGTATTTCAGGTAAATGTGGATGGACAATTTGGAAAAACAGATAATTATCTGACGGGATTCAGTGGCAATTCAAGCTTTTATTCCGCAAATCTGTCATTTCAAAAGTTCAGAACATCTTTTAACATCTTCGGAAGTTATGCCATCAGCTCAAGATATCAGCTTAAAAATCAGAGAAATATCTATTATGGAGCTAGAATCTTTAGTCGGTTTTCTGATAAGACCAGCTTAAGTATATTTTATCAGAATAATTATATGCCTGAGGAGTATTTTAAAGACAGAAATCTGTTTGAACTTCTATTTCACCAGCAGTTATTTCCCGGAAATGAACTTGATCTTTCCGGAAGATATTCATTGCAAAGAGGAGAAATCGGAGATAAAGATTTTATATTCTCTATGCGTTATACATGGCGTCCCAATATTCCTGTACAGAAAACGGCCGAATATATTTCATTGTCTGGAAATGTTGGCAACCTGGGTATAAAAAAGACTGAAGGCATAAGATTAATGCTTGGAAGTTATCTATCCATTACGGATAAGGAAGGAAATTATATATTTAAAAATGTTATCCCAGGGAATTATTTTCTTGAAATTGACCGCTCCACTACGGAAATCAATGATATTCCGACTCAAACGTTTCCTGCTGCTCTTTCATTGATCAATAAGGAAAACACTTTTAACTTTGGGTTAACCACAGCTGCAAATGTTCAGGGCCACGTTAAATTCTTAGAGACAGGAGAAAAAGATCAACCTGATTTTGACCAGATACAATCTGAAAAAGGAAAAAAGAAAAAAGAAAGTATTATTGTGGAAGCTACCAATAATGATCAGACTTACCGTAAGATCTGTCTCATTGGAGAAAACTTCGACTTTACCTATCTTAGGCCTGGAGACTGGACTATTAAAGTCTATCGTAACGGGCTTGATAAACGATATAAAATTTCATCAGACAAGTTTCTGTTTACTTTAAAGCCTTCGGAAACAAAAAAAATAAGCATCAATGTTGTTAAGCAACAGATAGAGATCAAATATCAAAAGGAATCCTTGAAAGTAGGATATAATGAAATAAAAAAGAAGAGATGATTCTGATCCGTACCCTATTATTAATTGCATTTTGTGTTGTATCCGGGCCAATCTATTCCCAGACCGCAAATACTACTGTTAGTCTTACATTGCCTGTAGTAACTTTAATGGACATTGAGCCTACAGGCAGTATTGTGTTAAATTTTACAGCTCCTACAGAAGCTGGAAATGCTCTTGGAGCACCTACTCCCAATACATCCAAATGGATCAACTATACTTCAGCTATTGCTTCCGGAGGTCTTACCAGAAGGATTACGGCCTCAGTAAATAAAGTTATCGCAGGTGTCAATATAAGAATTCAGGCGGCGGCGGCTTCAGGAGCTGGCGGCGGAACATTGGGAACATCTTCAGGGCAAATAATTCTCACCACAACTCCTACTACCATCATTAGTGGTATTGGCGGAGCATATACAGGAAACGGAGCGAATAACGGCCATGCTATTACCATTTCACTTGCTACTAATACTTATGCCAATTTACAGGCTCAGGCCAATACAGCAATCGTCATCACTTATACCATCACAGAATAAAATGAAAATGAAAAGTCTCTTTCTCAAAGAACAGTTCTTAAAAAGATCTCTTTACATTATTGCTTTAATAATGGGAAGCTATCTTGAAGGGCAAACCATAAGTATTGCCGGAACTAACTGGACTGTGAGTGTACCTACCATTACTGAGGCAGGAAGTAATTATATCGGAACTTATGAGAACCCTGCACAATTAACAATATCAGGTCATTTACCAGGATCTTTTCTTAATCTTCTTTCAGCCTCCGGAGCCAAAATAACCATGCAACTTAACCCGACTTCCTGGAACAGTTCCCTGAAACTGTCCGCAAAAAGAAGTGGAGGAACAGCAATAATCAATGGTCTTTGTGTCCTTTGTACCGCTTCTATCAATGGAGGTAGTGCAAATTTTGTAGAAATTCCACAGGCTGGCGCCGTCACATTATCAACAATAACCTTTAGTGGATTATTGGGTGTCAATAATAGTGTAGATTACTCAGCCATTAGTGTTCAACTCCAAATAGGAGGTGTTTCTGTGACAATTCCTGCAGCATCTTATAGCACACAAATCGTCTTTACGATCGCAGCAAACTAAGTCATCATTGGTAAGCTAGATTACAATCAAAATGTAACCCATAAGAACCGTTTCTGTAGAGAAGCGGTTTTTTTATTTCTTTTGACTTAAAATAAGGTGAATTCTGAGGGATTAAATCTCGTTTATATACGTGAATCAGCTTTCAACCACAATAAGCGATTTACGGCCTTAAAAGATAGAGATCCTAATTTCCGGGGTACAAGGTACAGCGATTAGATCCCAGAATTGCAAGTGTAAGGATGCACCTTTATTCCAATTATTTCATTCCTCAGGAATCCAGACTTATTTATTAGAGGTTTAAAGGATGCAAGATGGCAGGATAATGTCCATGATTCTTTAGCAGTTAGTATTGGCATTGTCATGCTGAGCGGAGTCGAAGCATTTTAATAAAGAAAACCTTATTTAGATTTCTTTGGAGTGACAGCCTGGGAAGAATAAATAGTATTGAAGGTAAAGACCCATCGTTGGATAAAGAATAAAAAACAGAGGGCTGGAAGCAGGAAGCCTAAAGCTGGAGGAAGAAGAATAACGGATAGATGAGATGGGCTACTTACTACGAACATCTATTATCTATTATCCACTGCTCACTATCTATTACTCACTACTTGTGTTTCTGTTTGGATTTGTGTTAGTTAGTTTAGGGAGTATGTTGAGTGTTGTTGGTGTTGATGTAGGTATATAACAAAAAAACCTTTATCGTAAAGATAAAGGTTTTTAAAAATAAAATAAAAACTGGCGGCGGCCTACTCTCCCGCGTTAGCAGTACCATCGGCGCTGGTGGGCTTAACTTCTGTGTTCGGAATGGGAACAGGTGAGCCCCACCGCTAAAACCACCCTAAAGAAGGTATATAAGATATCAGAGGATAGATTTCAGATTTCAGACTTCAAGGTCTGGTATCTGATGTCTTATATCTGACATCTGTTTTAAGCGATAAAAACTTTCACAAAGACAAAACCTTCACTGCGCATAAAGCACCTGGTTTATATTAGTAACCATAGACTATAAATCTACGGGTAATTAGTACTACTTGGCTATGACATTACTGTCTTTACACCTATAGCCTATCAACGTCGTCATCTACAACGACCCTTAAAAGATGTCTCATCTTGAGGCGAGTTTCGCACTTATATGCTTTCAGTGCTTATCTCTTCCAAACGTAGCTACTCAGCGGTGCACCTGGCGGTACAACTGATACACCAGAGGTTTGTTCAATTCGGTCCTCTCGTACTAGAATCAAGCCCTCTCAAACATCTAACGCCCGCAATAGATAGAGACCGAACTGTCTCACGACGTTCTGAACCCAGCTCGCGTGCCACTTTAATGGGCGAACAGCCCAACCCTTGGGACCTTCTCCAGCCCCAGGATGTGACGAGCCGACATCGAGGTGCCGAACCTCCCCGTCGATGTGAGCTCTTGGGGGAGACTAGCCTGTTATCCCCGGAGTACCTTTTATCCTATGAGCGATGGCCCTTCCATACGGAACCACCGGATCACTATGTCCTGCTTTCGCACCTGATCGACTTGTAGGTCTCACAGTCAAGCACCCTTATGCCATTACACTCTACGCACGGTTACCAAGCGTGCTGAGGGTACCTTTGAAAGCCTCCGTTACTCTTTTGGAGGCGACCACCCCAGTCAAACTACCCACCACGCAATGTCCTTCTAAAAGAAGTTAGGCTCCAAGTAAGTAAAGGGTGGTATTTCAACGTCGGCTCCACAAACACTAGCGTGCCTGCTTCAAAGCCTCCCACCTATCCTACACATTACTTACTCAAAGTCAATACGAAGTTATAGTAAAGGTTCACAGGGTCTTTTCGTCCCATTGCGGGTAATCGGCATCTTCACCGATACTACAATTTCACCGAGCTCGTGGCTGAGACAGTGCCCAGATCGTTACACCATTCGTGCAGGTCGGAACTTACCCGACAAGGAATTTCGCTACCTTAGGACCGTTATAGTTACGGCCGCCGTTTACTGGGGCTTCAGTTAATGCCTTCGCTTACGCTAAGCACCTTCCTTAACCTTCCAGCACCGGGCAGGTGTCAGACCCTATACAGCATCTTTCGATTTAGCAGAGTCCTGTGTTTTTGATAAACAGTCGCCTGGGCCTCTTCACTGCGGCCAACATTGCTGTTGGCGTCTCTTCTTCCGAAGTTACGAGACTATTTTGCCTAGTTCCTTAGCCACGACTCACTCGAGCACCTTAGGATTCTCTCCTCGACCACCTGTGTCGGTTTTGGTACGGGTTGCTTCACTTCGGCTTTTCTTGGATCAGATTACACTACAGCAGCTTCGCCCGAAGGCTAGGCCTTGACTATTCCGTCAGTCTCCAGCAGCTACATCCAACCGTCCCCTTTTATTGTGAGCAAGTATGGGAATATTAACCCATTGTCCATCCACTACCCCTTTCGGGTTCGCGTTAGGTCCCGACTAACCCTCAGCTGATTAGCATGGCTGAGGAAGCCTTGGTCTTTCGGTGAGCAGGTTTCTCGCCTGCTTTATCGTTACTTATGCCTACATTTTCTTTTCTATCCGCTCCACAATACCTCACAGTACTGCTTCGGCGCAAATAGAATGCTCTCCTACCAGATATATCTAAAATATAAATCCATAGCTTCGGTAATATGTTTATGCCCGATTATTATCCATGCCGGACCGCTCGACTAGTGAGCTGTTACGCACTCTTTAAATGAATGGCTGCTTCCAAGCCAACATCCTAGCTGTCAATGCAGTCCAACCGCGTTGCTTCAACTTAACATATATTTTGGGACCTTAGCTGTTGGTCTGGGTTCTTTCCCTCTCGGACATGGACCTTAGCACCCATGCCCTCACTGCCGTAGAACATTTATTAGCATTCGGAGTTTGTCAGGAATTGGTAGGCGATGAAACCCCCGCATCCAATCAGTAGCTCTACCTCTAATAAACTTATATACGACGCTGCACCTAAATGCATTTCGGAGAGTACGAGCTATCTCCCAGTTTGATTGGCCTTTCACCCCTACCCACAGGTCATCCGAAGACTTTTCAACGTCAACCGGTTCGGTCCTCCACTCTGTGTTACCAGAGCTTCAACCTGCCCATGGGTAGATCACAAGGTTTCGCGTCTAATCCTACTAACTATGCGCCCTATTCAGACTCGCTTTCGCTCCGGCTCCGGTACTTAATACCTTAACCTCGCTAGTAAAATTAACTCGTAGGCTCATTATGCAAAAGGCACGCCGTCACAGCATTACGCTGCTCCGACCGCTTGTAGGCGTACGGTTTCAGGTTCTATTTCACCCTTCTATTCGAAGTGCTTTTCACCTTTCCTTCACAGTACTTGTTCACTATCGGTCTTTCAGGAGTATTTAGCCTTGGAGGATGGTCCCCCCATATTCAGACAGGATTTCACGTGTCCCGCCCTACTCATTTATCATCTCTATATGCCTTTCGAGTACAGGATTATCACCTTCTATGATTGTTCTTTCCAGAACATTCCTCTAAACATAAAAAGACTTTTGGGCTAATCCGCTTTCGCTCGCCACTACTTACGGAATCTCTTCGATTTCTTTTCCTCCGGGTACTTAGATGTTTCAGTTCTCCGGGTTTGCTCCTCTTGCGAGGTGACATATCTTCAATATGCCGGGTTGCCCCATTCGGATATCTGCGGATCAATTCGTGTGTGCCAATCCCCGCAGCTTTTCGCAGCTTACCACGTCCTTCGTCGCCTCTGAAAGCCTAGGCATCCGCCATACGCCCTTAACGATTTCTTTCCTATTGGTTACTCAAGCGCTTTATGCGCTCGGTTTTCTCTTTGTGATGTCTTTACCGTTAATGTCAATGATCTTAATTTCTTTCTTTCAAACTGATGAACAAATGTTGTTTTTGGCTCCATTCGTAACTTTTAAATCAGTCTTCCAAAACTGTGGAGAATAAGGGAGTCGAACCCTTGACCTCCTGCGTGCAAGGCAGGCGCTCTAGCCAGCTGAGCTAATTCCCCCTCTAGTAGACTTTAGATATCAGATTCCAGATCTCAGACCTAAATGTCTGATGTCTAATAGCTGATCTCTTCCTGTCTTTCAATTAGTAGTCTCGGGCAGGCTCGAACTGCCGACCTCTACATTATCAGTGTAGCGCTCTAACCAGCTGAGCTACGAGACTGTCTTTTAGACGTAAAAGATGATAGACTGATAGATAACAGACTAATTTCTTCGTCTTTCTCTCTCTGCTTTTATCTTCTTTGCCTCTCTCAATCCCTTTACTAATTTCTAGTGGGTTTTGTATTTTTATATATCAACCAAACAAAAAACTAAAGCTATGCTTTAAGTAAGTATTTTGTATCTTACGATACTGATTTTGTTTAACGTCCTAAGACGCTCTAAAATGAGATGTTCCAGCCGCACCTTCCGGTACGGCTACCTTGTTACGACTTAGCCCTAGTTACCTGTTTTACCCTAGGCAGCTCCTGTTACGGTCACCGACTTCAGGTACCCCAGACTTCCATGGCTTGACGGGCGGTGTGTACAAGGCCCGGGAACGTATTCACCGCGCCATGGCTGATGCGCGATTACTAGCGATTCCAGCTTCATAGAGTCGAGTTGCAGACTCCAATCCGAACTGAGACCGGCTTTCGAGATTTGCATCACTTCGCAGTGTAGCTGCCCTCTGTACCGGCCATTGTATTACGTGTGTGGCCCAAGGCGTAAGGGCCGTGATGATTTGACGTCATCCCCACCTTCCTCTCTACTTGCGTAGGCAGTCTCACTAGAGTCCCCAACTTAATGATGGCAACTAGTGACAGGGGTTGCGCTCGTTGCAGGACTTAACCTAACACCTCACGGCACGAGCTGACGACAACCATGCAGCACCTTGAAAAATGTCCGAAGAAAAGTCTATTTCTAAACCTGTCATTTCCCATTTAAGCCTTGGTAAGGTTCCTCGCGTATCATCGAATTAAACCACATAATCCACCGCTTGTGCGGGCCCCCGTCAATTCCTTTGAGTTTCAAACTTGCGTTCGTACTCCCCAGGTGGCTAACTTATCACTTTCGCTTAGTCTCTGAAACTTACATTCCAAAAACGAGTTAGCATCGTTTACGGCGTGGACTACCAGGGTATCTAATCCTGTTCGCTCCCCACGCTTTCGTCCATCAGCGTCAGTTGTTGCTTAGTAACCTGCCTTCGCAATTGGTGTTCTAAGTAATATCTATGCATTTCACCGCTACACTACTTATTCCAGCTACTTCAACAACACTCAAGACCTGCAGTATCAATGGCAGTTTCACAGTTAAGCTGTGAGATTTCACCACTGACTTACAGATCCGCCTACGGACCCTTTAAACCCAATAAATCCGGATAACGCTTGCACCCTCCGTATTACCGCGGCTGCTGGCACGGAGTTAGCCGGTGCTTATTCGTATAGTACCTTCAGCTACCCTCACGAGGGTAGGTTTATCCCTATACAAAAGAAGTTTACAACCCATAGGGCCGTCGTCCTTCACGCGGGATGGCTGGATCAGGCTCTCACCCATTGTCCAATATTCCTCACTGCTGCCTCCCGTAGGAGTCTGGTCCGTGTCTCAGTACCAGTGTGGGGGATCACCCTCTCAGGCCCCCTAAAGATCGTAGACTTGGTGAGCCGTTACCTCACCAACTATCTAATCTTGCGCGTGCCCATCTCTATCCACCGGAGTTTTCAATACCGAATGATGCCATTCAGTATATTATGGGGTATTAATCTTCCTTTCGAAAGGCTATCCCCCAGATAAAGGCAGGTTGCACACGTGTTCCGCACCCGTACGCCGCTCTCAAGATCCCGAAAGATCTCTACCGCTCGGCTTGCATGTGTTAGGCCTCCCGCTAGCGTTCATCCTGAGCCAGGATCAAACTCTCCATTGTATGTTTGTCTGACTCACTCAAAGTTTTTAACGCTTTAGTTTTTCCTTACTTGGTTGTTATATTGTATGTCAATGATCTTTATATCTTTCGCTTTTCAACGAAGCAATCTCTCTGTCAGTGTCGCTCCGTATTTGCGAGTGCAAAAGTAAAACTTTATTTTTTAATGACCAAATGTTTTTGAAGAAAATTTTAAAGTTTTTTAAGTAACCTTAACTCTTCTCAAAACCTCAATCCCTCTACTCCTGCGCTCCCTCTAATTGGGACTGCAAAGATACAAACTCTTTTTAAACTGACAACTTTTTTTTCAAAAAGTTTTAAAGTTTTTTTCGTCCGTCTCTTTTTGGAAGTAATATCGTTTCTGCCCATCTAAAGGCGCTTCTGCGCTACTGAATGTCTTTCGTTTTTCAGTGGGGCAAAGATAGTAACTTCATACAACGCAAAACAAGTTTATTTAACATAAATTTTACTGTTTTGTAATATTTGCCGCTAAAGGACTGGGTAGCAGGGGGAAAAATTTTAAACATTTGTTTGGAGGAGTGGACGAGAGGGGATTATTCGGCCGATGAGATGTGGGATTTTGGGGGTGGAACATCAAATAAGGTATCTATAATAATAAGGTGCAGGTTTGAATTGAATTCAGATGGAGGGAGTATCTTTATTAAATAAGATTCATTAGACTAAGCTCAGGATTGTAGCCCGTTCCCTATTGATATATATAATAAGATAAGGGAAGATTTTCAATAAAGCCTGTAAAAAATGTGACTGGAAATACATTTGAGCTAAAGCTCAGTACAAAGATTATATAAAAGAACGGGCTGAAGCCCGTTCCTATTGTTGATTTATATAGGCCAAAACCTACAATTGTTTAGTATAGAATGTTTCTAAGGTTTGATTTCCTTATATATTACGCTCAAAAACTCAGCGTAGGACTTCTCCAGGCCAATAATATCACCGGATTTCAGATTCAAACCTCCTACTCCTGAATTATCTGGTTTTACTTTTAGAGAAGAAACCTGAAAATAGAGGTTGTCATCATTAGCTTTTGGCTGAACTTTCACCGTAGAGCCTAAAAGTTTTTTGGTTGAGATGGTATAAATTTCTCCCGGGACAATTTTTAATTTTAAAAAAGATCTTGGAGAGATTGTATAATCTTTACGGTTGATGTTGATCTTTTGATCTTTTTCAGAAGAGGCAAATATATACATCTCACCATGTTTAGCTGCTAGTTTTTCTTTGGGTGTATAATATAAAGCGATTTTATAATTGGCAGCATTGAATGCCTGAGGTGTACCATCAACATTTTCGAAAGGTTTTAATTCGAATGTATTGGCACCAATCTCTTTTGCTTTTTTATATACCAGAGAAAATACGAGTGCATCATCTTTTGAAAAACCCTGTACTTCTACTTCTCCTAAATAAATAGCATCTGCTACGGCTTCTTTTCTTAGTAAGAATTTATCTGAGTTGTCATTTGTTTTTTCAACTCTGGTCATATAAACATTTTGTGCGCTCCACAACTGGATACATAACACGGAAAAGAGGATTGCAATATTTTTCATATATATAGTATTAGTGTGAAAGGATATCGACACATTCTTCAAGACTGTTTTCCCAATGCTTAGGTTCTATTTTGTAAACTTCCTCTATTTTATCCAAAGACATTGTACTTCTTACAGGTCTTTGGGCAGGTGTTGGGTACTGTTCGGTTGTTAATGGATTTAATTTTATTGATGATTTTGAAAATTCAGCAATTTTTCTGGCAAATTCAAACCAGGTTGTCTCCGGATAGTTTGAGAAGTGGAAAATCCCATAGGTTTTCTGTGGCGTTTCAATAATCCTCATAATAGCTTCTGCCAAATCGTTTGCGTTAGTAGGCTGCCCAAACTGATCAGCAACGATTCCCAGCTCTTCTTTTTGAGAGAAAAGATTTAACATTGTTTTCACAAAATTCTTATTAAATTCAGAATACAGCCATGAAGTTCTTAGGATGATTGTTTTTGGATTAATTTCCAGAGCAAGCTCTTCTCCTTCTCTTTTTGATGCACCATATACTCCTATCGGGTTTGTAAAATCATCTTCAGAGTATGGAAGATTTGTGGTACCATCAAAAACATAATCTGTAGAAACATGAATCAGAACAGATTTATAATCTGCGCATGCCTGAGCAAGATGAGCTACTCCACCAGCATTTACGGCAAAGGCTTTTTCTTTTTCTTTTTCCGCCAGATCAACTGCGGTATATGCAGAGGCATTGATGCAATAATCAGGTTTGTTATCATAAAAGAAATCATTCACCTGCTCTTCATTGGTAACATCTAAAATGGATGAGTCTGTAAATAAGAATTCATATAGATGTTCAAAATCCGGAGCAATCTTTTTTATGCAGTTTCCTAATTGTCCGTTACTCCCTATTACTGCTATTTTTTTCATTTGTTTATTATTAATTTTTAAATTGGGACCTTCAACAAGAAGTAGGTTTAAGAGTTCTTGGCATTCTGAGATCTTAAGAACTTCACTCTTGACTGGAAGTCTTTTTGGATAAGATCTACATAAAATTTATCAAAAATTTCTTTGATATCTTCGGGATGAACTTCAGATTTTCTTGTTTTGACATTAAAATAAATAACGGTTACCCAAAGTACAGCATGAATTGTTTTTTCATCAAGGCTTTTCATCAGAATTTCGACTTTTGCTGTTCTATCCTGTACATCGATGGTCTTGCTGCTGATCACTACCTGCGTATTATATCTTACTTCTTTCAGATAGGCTATTTCATTTTGAATAGCAATCCAGGTACAGCCGGTTTGCTTGGTATATTCTTCATAGGTAAATCCATAAAATGTTTCTACATGATCTTCCCGGGCATTGAACATATACTCAAGATATTTTACATTATTCAAATGTCCGATTGGATCACAGTCACTAAACCTAACTTTGACCGTAGTTGATACTTCTTTTTCCATTCGGCAAAAATAAAAAAACCACCTCTAAAAGAGGTGGTTAGTTTTATAAATCTTTGTTAATTTGCTGAAATTATTGAATTCCTAGTTCTTTCTTCACAGCTGGAGTTGCGTCTGGTCCTGCTTTATAAAGGAATGCTGTTGAGTTTGCATCCATAATATAATCATATCCACTAGCTTTAGCTACTTTTTCTACGGCATCGTTTAATTTTTTCTCAATAGGAGCGAAAGCTACATCTTGTTTAGACTGAAGATCTTTTTGAGCTTTTTCCTGCATTTGCTGGATTTCTTCAGCTAATTTTTTCATTTCTGCTTCTCTAGCATTGTTTTCCTCAGCTGTTTTCTTAGGAGCTTCAGTTTGGTATTGCTGATATTTAGTTTGAGCTGCGTCAGCTTTTTTCTTAATCTCAGCTTGTTTAGTATCCAAGAATGTTTTAAGATCAGCATCTGCTTTCTTTTTCTCCGGCATTGCGTTAAGAACTCCCATTACATCTAAAGTAGCAATTTTTTGAGCTTTTGCCATACCTACAGATACAACCATCATTACTGCTGCAAATAATACACTTAATTTTTTCATAACTGGTAAATAAATAATTTAATTTGTTTTTAGATTTTAAAATATAGCAAAAGTTAATTCTCTGATTATTTTTTGCCTTTGCTATTTGTCTTTTCCTTCTTGTCTGTCCCTTTTAATAGAATAGACAATACTTTTTCGGTGTAATCATATTTTGACTGAAGGAAAATAACACTAATGTTATTGCTTTTATCAAGAACTATGCCCAAGCCATTTTTTTCGGACATTGTTTTGATAGCTCCCCAAATCTGATCCTGAAATGGCTGAACAAGATTTGTTCTCAGTTTTGTAATTTCACCGTTAGCTCCAAAACGTAAGCTTGTTGTTGTTTTAATATTTTTATCAAGATCGGTAACTTCTTTTTCTCTAAGTTTAAGCTGGTCACCTATCAATAAAACTTTTTCACTTTCAAAAGCAGCCTTTTTTCTTTCATATTCAGACTGAAGGCTTTGAAGTTCAGATTCCCAGGTATCAATCTGAGAATTCAACCTAGCTTCAGCTTCTTTATACTGAGGTAATTTATTCAAAATTTCATTAGTATCCACTACTCCTATTTTTTGGGCATTGTTCAACCCGAAAAGCAAGAGGAATGCGAACGTGAAAATTATTTTAAAGTGCTTCATATTTATAATTATAATGTTTGGTTCATCAAGAAGTGGTTTCTCCATCCAGACTTATCACCAGAAATAGTCTTATCAAGACCTAGCGCAAAGTCGAATCCGATCAATCCAAATGCTCCCATATAAACTCTTACACCAATTCCGACAGATCTTTTCAACTGGAATGGGCTGTAAGAACTCCATGAATTCCATACGTTACCACCTTCAGCGAATGTCAATGCGTAGATTTTTGCAGTCTGGCTCATTGAGATCGGATATCTTAATTCTAAAGTAAATCTGTTATAGATTGTACCTCCTCCTTTCTGTGTAATATCTTCTGCCTGGCCTCCTTCTGTAGTGGCATTTTCATAACCTCTTAAAGGAATCAATTCTCTACCATCATATCGACCTCCGAAAAGACCTGTACCTCCCATGTAGAATCTTTCGAATGGCGGAGCACCCAATTGGCTGTTATATCCATCCATGAATCCCATTTCTGCAGAAGATCTCAAGACCAGTTTTCCAATGATTTCATTGTAAACATCTGCTTTAAACTTGATTTTATAGAATTCCATCCACTTATATTTGTCAATGGCAGACATTGTGGAGTAATCTTTCTTCTTAAACAATGAGTATGGAGGAGTCAGTTTTGCTGAAAGCTCGATATTGGATCCAGTTGTTGGGAAAATCGGGTCAATACCTGCAGAGTTTCTGCTCAATCCTAAGTTGACACTGAAGTTATTGGCAGTACCATTATTTTCAGTGGAATCTCCAAACTGGAATGGATAGTTTTTGAAGTCATACTTCTGGAACTGTAAACCAGTATAAAGAGAGAAATAGTCATCCGGCCAGTTCAATAGCCTGTTCAGACCTACTGAAGCAGAGAAAATGTTCAATTTCTGAGCGTCTCCATATTGATCTGTATATCTTACTCTTGAGTTATTCAAACTTACAGAAAGAGCTGTTGGTCTTGTACCAAATAGCCAAGGTTCAGTGAATGATACTCCATAGTTCTGGAAGTACTGTCCTGCCTGCACCTGAACCGAGAACGTTTGTCCGTCTCCCTGAGGTACCGGTTTGAAATCTTTAAACTTAAGGAAATTCTTTAATGAGAAGTTATTAAATGTTAATCCTAAAGTACCGATGAAGCTGTTACCACCGTAACCTGCCTGTAGCTGAACCTGAGAAGATCCTTTTTCTACTAGTTTCCAGTTGATATCTACAGTATTATCCACCTGATTTGGCTGGATATCCTGTCCGATTTGCTGAGGGTCAAAGAATGACATCCCTGCTAAATCGAAATAGGTTCTCTTAATTTCTGTTTTCTTGAATAGCTCTCCTGGTTTTGTTCTTAGTGCTCTAAGAATTACGTGGTCATGGGTTGTTGTATTCCCTTGCCATGTTACCTTATTCCAGGTAGCCTGCTCACCTTCATTAATTCTAACTTCAAGGTTTACAGCATCTCCTGTTACTGATTTTTCAACAGGTGTTACGTTTGAGAAAAGATAACCATTGTTCATGTAAACAGATTTAATATCTGAATCATCCTCTTTACCTCCGTCTTCACCAACTTTTTTGTTGAAACCTACAGCATCGTAGATATCACCTTTCTTATATCCTAATAATCTTTGTAAATATTCTGTCGCGTATACAGTATTACCCGTGAATGTAACATCCCCGATATAATATTTTTTACCCTCGCTAAGTTTTACATTGATTTCGTAGTTATTTCTTTTGTTTCTCCATACTGAATCTGAAACAATTTTAGCGTCTCTGTATCCGAGGGAGTTGTAATAACTGATAAGACTTTGCTTGTCTTCCTGATATTTATCTTCAATGAATTTTGAGGACTTTAATATTCCACCGATACCGAAACGCTTTTGCTTAGTTTCTTTGAAAGCTTTATTTCTAAGTTTTCTATCGGTTACATTATCGTTTCCTTCAAATTCAATATGATCAATTTTGATTCTTTTACCCTTATCTACATTGATTGTCCAGTCTACCAAAGAAGGATCACCTGCATTGACTTTATCCTCAATAGTGATTTTAGCATCTGCAAAACCTTTTTTGATATAATCTTTAGGAACATGGGTTTTAAGGCTTGAAACTAAGTTCTGAGTAATCTTAGTTCCTGGTTTAAGGTTATTATCCTTTGCCAGTTTTTCACTTTTAGATTTACCGATTCCTTTTCCTGCAAATTTAACTTCTCCAAGTTCTTTCAGATCCTGTAGATGAAATTTCAGAACAATCGTTTGTCCTTCAATACTTTGAACATAAACTTCCACTTCAGAAAAAGATTGGGTATCCCAAAGCTTTTTTACAGCGTTGCTGATTTTCTGTCCCGGAATGTCTACACTTTCTCCTTTTGTAAGGCCCGTAAATCTTAAGATCTGAGCTGGTGTATATTTTTTTACCCCATCTACAACGATGTCTTTAAGTGTATAAGTTCCTGCCTCATTTTCTGCATGTACAGCATTATTTACTTTTGTGCTGTCTTGTGGAGTTACTTGTCCATAAAAATGTGCAGAAGCAGCAAACATAATGATGGGTAATAGTCTAAACTTCATTTTATCGAGTCTTTCTTTTCTTAAAATTTTATTGGCCATTTACCTGTTCACCGGTTAAACCATATCTTCTTTCCTTGTTTTGATAATCAACAATACATTGGAAGAAAATATCTTTGGTGAAATCCGGCCACAGAACATTTAAAAACTGTAATTCTGCATAAGCAATCTGCCAAAGCAGGAAGTTGCTTATCCTTATTTCGCCGCTGGTTCTGATCAGTAAATCTACAGGAGGAAAATCTTTTGTATAAAGATAGTTTTCGAATAAACTTTCGTTTATATTTTCTATCTCTACTTTTCCCTCTTTTACATCAGAACTTATATTTTTTACGGCTTCCAGTATTTCATTTTGCGAGCCATAGCTAATAGCCAATACAAGGTTTCCTTTTGTGTTTTCTTTTGTAAGCTCTACCACACGTTCCAACTGCTCTTTTACTATTGTAGGCAGTTTCTCAAGATTCCCTATAACATGCATTCTCAATCCTTTGCTGAAGATCTCTTCTGCTTCCAGCAGTAAGGTCTCTACCAACAGATTCATAAGGGTATTCACTTCTTCACTTGGACGATTCCAATTTTCTGAAGAGAATGTATACAGTGTTAAATAAGGGATATTAATCTCATTACATGCATTAATGGCATTTCTTACTGCATTAATAGCATTTTTGTGACCGAAAGTTCTTTCTTCGCCACGAGATTTTGCCCATCTCCCATTACCATCCATAATGATGGCTACGTGTTTTGGTAAATTCTCAGAATTTATTTTTTCTTTAATCAACGACATATTATTCACAATAACATGGAGGTCTTCCGAACGAATATGTAAGTCCTAAACTGAAAGTATTTATCCAGTCGTTGGATCTTCCATCTCCAATATTTCTCTTTTTAATAAACTCTGCTTCTCTTTCTTTAGAAACCGCATAATAATTTCCTGACTGTAATAATGAACCACCTGTAGCGGGATCCAAAATATCAGCATTAAAAGAAGTTTTTACATCTTTGGAAAGGATCTTACTATGATCCAACTGATCCGTCAATGTATATCTGAATGTAGCTTCTGCAAATATAGCCCAGGAATGGTTGAATTTATACTTCAAACCCACCCCAAAAGGAATATGCATTGTTACTTTTTTCCCTAGTGAATAATCTGTGGTGGTTGTAAAATCCAATTCATTGATCGGAGCTTGTGCTACACCATCAGCATCTCTCCTGAAATCATTTACAAGAGTAGCTTTAGGAGCATCAAACATCAAAGCACCGATACCTCCGAAGATGTAAGGGCTCAGCATGCTGATCTGCTCATTATTTACAGGGAAAAAGTTATATTCAAACATTAAACTCGCCTCATACACATTGTTTTTTCCGTATGAGTTTCTATTTCTTCTATAATCTTCTTTCGCCGCTTTATCACTAAACTGAATCTGATTGTATCCCAAATCCAATCTAACGGTCTGATGCGGATTAAAATTAAATCTATATAATAAACCACCATAAAATGGGATGCCCCAATCTGACGCTCTGCTTAAATCCAACGGCTTCTGTAAAATATAATTTGTCCTTCCTACATCTCCCACTAGGTTACTCATACCTAGACGAACTCCCAATTCGTTTCTTTGTGCTTTAACACTTACCACTCCAAGGAAGGCAAGGAAGCTAAACAATAATTTTTTATTCATAAAAGAATATGGATTTATGGTTATTTTAAAATTTAATTTTTGCAAATATAAAACATTTTTATATTAATGATAATCTTAATGTTTAGTTAAAAATAAACAAAAAAACATAATTTGTTATAAAGTAAACGGCAAAGTGGCAAAAATATTCTTTTTTTCATAGAATGAAAATACTTTAAATATGAAACCCCCCCCATTAAATGAGGGTTTAATGCTTTATTTTTTGTTGAATAATACCTGTACTTTATTTCTGATCCTTATCAGTAATGGCTCTTTATAATTTTTATCTTCATCAAAATAACCGTAACCATAGCCATATCCATAACCGTAACCATAGCCATATCCATAGCCTTGCTTGGTATTATAGTCATTATAGACAAGTCCTAAATTATTAACTTCGTCATTATGATACTTTTCAGTAATCATTTTAAGCATATATTTTTCTGTGTATTCATGGCGTACAACATAAATATTAGCATCCGAATACTTCATCAGCTCATAGGAGTCCGCCACAAGCCCTACAGGTGGTGAATCTATAATAATGAAATCGTATTTTTCTTTAAGTTCTTCTATAAATCTGATATTTTTCTGGCTCATTAATAGCTCAGATGGATTGGGAGGGATAGGACCTGAAGTAGCAACATCAAGATTAGGGATCTTGGTTTTGTTAATAATCTGGTCAATATCTACTTCACCTGTAAGATAATTTGAGATCCCATATTTATTATCAATCTTAAAGTCTCCAAAGATTTTCGGTTTTCTAAGGTCCATTCCTAATAAGATTGTTTTTTTATCACTTAATCCTATTACGGATGCCAGATTGATAGAGATATAAGTTTTTCCTTCTCCCCCAATGGATGAAGTAATCAAAATAACTTTTCCTTTTTCACTTTCATTGTCCATCAGGAATCTCATATTGGCTCTTATTCCCCTGAAGGCTTCTGATACAGATGATTTTGGCTGCTCCAGAACGGTAAGCATATTTTCATTGCTGTTATTTCCTATTACTCCGAGAAGTGGAATTTTTGTAGCACTTAAAAGCTCTTTAATATTTCTGATTTTACTGTCTAATACTTCACCTATAAAGATAAAGAGTAATGGAAGCAGCAACAATCCAGAGATAATGGCAGTTTTCGCTAACTTGACATTAGGCCCGATAGGTCTTTGTCCCAGATTTTTTGCAGGGTCAATCACTGTAATATCGGATTGATTGGTCGCCATTCTCATCTTAGTATCACTCTGTCTTCCCAGAAGACTATTGTAAGTAGCCTCGATCATATTATAACCTCTTTCTGCATCCAGATATCTTCTTTCTTTTTCAGGATAAGATGCTAAATCTGAATTGGCTCCTGAAATATCACGGTCAATTTTGTTGATCTCATCATAATATCTGCTATAATATCCTCTTAAGCTATTCGATGATCCCATTCTTGCTTCATCAATAAGCCTGTTGATTTCTCTCATCGGCTCTGATGAAGGCTTATAAATAGAAGCCATTTCTGCTTTTTTGGTATACAGAGCTTTCAGTTCAGAAACGGTTGCTGAGAATACGCCATCTTCAAAACCAGCAGCATTGGTTCCGATCATTTTATCAAAATTTTGAGACTGCAGCGTGTTCTTTATATTGTTAAGTGAATTGATTTTGCTTATGATATCAGCTTTTTTAGCTTCCAACTCTTTTATTTTCTCAAGAGATTTTTCATCTCTGTCTTTAATATTATAAAGCTTTTCTGAGGTTTTTAAATAATTCAGCACATTAGCACTTGAATCAAGCTTTTTACGGATATTATCCAGATTTTCTTTTAAAAAGATGTCTGTGTTTTTATTAACTATATTTTTATCAGCCAATCTCTTTTTTTGTAATTCTGCAACAGATTTATTAAGGAAATTAACTGTACTATTAAGATTATATCCTGTTTTGGTAATAATCATAATGGATCTGATCTCTTTATCAAAGTCAACACCTGTAGTAGAAACAATCTCATTTACACTCTCATTTACTGAGTTCAGTTTTACAATGATATTATCCAACTTGATTTTAGTGGGAACAGGATTTCTAACCAGTCTGAATCTCAGGTTTGGGGAATTGTACCACTCATTGATTTTAATGATTTTATCAGCGGGTCTGCTATATGCGTTGATACTCTGGAAGCCTTCAATCTCATAATTATACAAGTTGGTAGATTCTCCTTCTTCGGGTAAAACTACTTGATAGGCTCCATCTCCTTTGGGTATCAGGGTAATAGGATAATTAATCTGCTGAAGATGTTTTTTATCGATCTGAAGAAAGACAGGTGAGTCATCTTTATCCAGATAGGTAGATTTTATCAGTCCTTTAGTAGAATAATTGACAAAAAGGTCAAGTTCTTTTACCAAAAATTCGTTATGCGATCTGGATAAAAGCATTTTCTTCAGATAAAGTCCATCCTGATTTCCGGTATCTCCCCAAATGAAGTTGATAGATTGATTAGCCTGTGTTGGTAAAAACTCAGACCCTTTACTGGAAGTACTTAATGATAAATCTGATGCATAAATATTTTGTGCATAGTAGTGAGTGTATCCCCATGCAAGCGTATAGCCAATAAAAAACATGAATACAAACCAATACCAGTTCTTAAGAACCCTTCTTAAAAAGTGTTCTAAATCAAATAATGCAAATGATCCATACTTTTCTTTCTGAGAATTATTCTTCTCTGCAGCGTTTACTCTTTCTGGAATCATGACTAAAGATTTTTAAGAAGTAAATAAATAGACAATGCTGTAGTAATCACCGAAACTCCTGTTGTCAAAGTCTGAATAGGGTCCTTTCCGAATCCATTCAAGCTTTTTGCTCTTGTGTTCAGATAAATTTCATCACCATTCTGCACATAATAGAAAGGAGAGTTCATAAGATCTTCGCGGGTAAGATCTATTTTGGCAATTTTGATTCCTTCCGGAAGTTTTCTGTGGATAACGATCTCTTTTTTGTCGATCGTTCTGTTCAGTCCACCATTGATAGCTAAAGCTTCAGTAATGGTAAGGGTATTTTTATGGGCTACTTTCTCTCCTGAAAGTCCTGTTGTTTCTACATCACCAAGAATATAATAGGTGATACCGTCTGTATTCAGTCTTACTTCAGACTTTCCTTCCTGGAAATTTTCATTTACTTTTTCCTGAATTTCTTTTCTGATATCCTCTAATGTTCTCCCCTCGGCTTTTACATAGCCAATTCCAAAAACATTGATATCACCATTAGAGTCTACCTTCAGGCCATTAAAATAAAAATTCATATTTCCTCCCCTGCTCGCACTGGAACTATTTCCAATTCCACCTCCTACAGAACTGCCTCCAGACATGGCAGGGCTTATTGCGGTTCCGGATCCTGCTCCAATTCCTCCTGAGGAATTGTAAGAAGAATAAAACTGTGCAGCATCTCCTTTGGGAGTTGTTACAATGTTAAGATTGAGGATATCATTTTTGGTAATCCTGTATACAGGAATATTGTAGGGAACGAGACCTTCTTCATTAATTACGAGACTCTCACTTGGCTGTAAGTATCTTACATCCTTTGTTGTAATACATGAGGTAACTAAAAGAGGGAATATTAAAAATAAATATTTAAAGTTTTTCATCATATATATAATATTGTTTACAAAAGTAATATTTAATTGTTAATTTTTGTTATTTCTTAATCGATATAGCAAATCTGGCAGATAAGCACCCAAAAAACCTATTGAAAGGATCACCAATAATAAAAGATTGACATTAATATGTCTTAAATAATAAGCTACTCCAACAATCATCAAATAGTAAAGGATAATATAAAAAGTTGATCTCCTATGGGTAAGGTTCAATTTTAACAGCTTATGATGAATATGGTTTTTATCGGCATCAAATGGGGATTTTTTATTGTAAAGTCTGATCATAATTACATTTAAAGTATCTACGATCGGAAGAATCAAAATGGCCACCGCAACTACAGGAGCAGACTGAAGGTGATATCTTGGAACATCGATGAGTTTCTTATCTATAAAAATATCTATAAAACAAATGGATGTAAAAGCCAATAAAAAGCCAAGGAGCATAGAACCGGTATCTCCCATAAATATTTTTCGGGTACGGTAGTTTGACAAATTATAATACAAAAATGCCAATACAGTCCCAATGATAACAACAGATAGTATTACGAGCGGATAGTTATATTCTCCCAAACGGTAATAGCTTATTCCAAATAAAGCACTACAGATAACGGAATAACCTCCTGCAAGCCCATCTATCCCGTCAATCAGGTTGAACGCATTAATCAGAATAATAAATGTTACGATACTGAATATCACACTTACGAAATACTCCAGTTCGTATACGCCGAAGATTCCGAATAAACTTCTTATTCTGATATCCGAACCAATAACAATGAGGGAAGACACAACAATTTGTGCAACAAGTTTTTTGTAAGCCCTCATTACAACAATATCGTCCATTACCCCCACATAGAGCAGGATAATTAATGAAGCAAATAAAAATTTGTAGAGATCAAACAATTCATAGGCAAAAATAGAGGCACAGATTCCAATTGAATAAAAGATGGCAATTCCACCAAGATTGGGAATTTCTCTAAGGTGCGAGCTTCTTATTCCAGGCTCATCCATCAGATTCTTTCTTCTTGAAATCTTGACAATGGTAGGAATAGAGAAAAATGTAATTAAAAAGGAGAATACGAAACCTAATCCTATTTTTATATAGAAAATAGGTATCCCCGATCCGCTTAAGAACAATTCAAAGTTTTTCATTCTTTTCTAATTCAGCACTTGTATCTCCAAAATAAAAAATCATAATAGGAACTTTATTATCATTTTCTATTGACCGAAACAATAGTACTTACATTTGTGTTTACTAAATCAACTTTCTTATCAATCTTTTTTGTCCTGCAAAAAACAACAGATAAAAAATCTTTTTCTTCAAAGGCAAAGATAAAAGATAATTCTTACCAAAACGACTATACTTCAATATATCTTGAATTTTTATTTGTCTTTCCTTCATAAAAAGAGCTAATTGATCCGACATACTATAAAATATTTCTTCTTTTTTAACAAAGGCCAGATAGGCTAAAAATGAGTATACGCCTTCAAAAATCTGAAAATTTTTCAACTCTTCTTTTTTGTGGGAATATGGGGATTTACTGAATATTTTTTCCACATCAGACACGGCTTTTAACATATCAATCCCTTTTTCCGTATGGGTTTTTGTAATAGAATCAGTACGTTCAAGGTACTGGTAATGAAAATTCTGAGTCTGCGCTATGGTTTCACATTCCAGCAAAAGCTGTGGAATAAGCTGAATATCTTCAAAATGAATTCCTTTTTTAAATCTTTTCTGATTAAAAAGCTCCTTTTTAAACAGCTTATTGCATGCAAAATAGCTGATATCTGAAAAAACAGAAAAATAATCTCCAAGTAGTATTTTCTCAGGCATATTGGGAAGCTGGGTCAGTTTTTGGATAATTTTTCCATTTTCGTCTACTTTCTGAATATTACAGATCACCATCTTCGCCTGGTGTTTTTCTGCTAAAAGAAGCATTTCTTCAAACATAGTTTCGGTGACATAATCATCACTGTCTACAAAACCAATGTAATCACCGGTAGCCTTATCAATTCCAAAATTACGGGCATCACTTAGCCCTCCGTTTTCTTTGGTAAAAGCTTTTATTTTATCCGGATATTTTTGTGCAAATTCTTTAATTATTTGTTCAGAATTATCTTTACTTCCGTCATTCACTACAAGAATCTCAATATCAGGAAGACTCTGCTTCACCAGGGAGTCAAGGCATTTTGTCAAATAATTTTCTACATTATAAACGGGAACAATAATGGATACTCTTGAGGGAACATTTGTCATACATTAAATTTTCGTCAGTCTTGCATTCAACCAGCCTTTTTTAGCTTCATCAAAATCCTTTCTGGAGCAGGGAATGCAGTTTTCTATATTTTCATCATCACCAAAATACCACAAATTACTGAAAGTATCACGCCTGAATGCATATTGCCTGTCATCTATCAAAACATAGAACAGTTCATAATGCCTTTCTTTAGGATGGGAATGCTGGATATTGATTCCTTCAATCAGATACCACAGCATTTGTGCTAAAAGCTGATGATTCAGCTGGTTTTCAGAATAAATATTATAATTAAAAATCCCGACAGATTTCAGGTTTTCACTCAATCCGATTTCCTTCATATAGGCACAGATTTCTCTTCTGTTCAACCCATTTACCTGCGGATTCATTGAAAAGGGTTCACTAAAGCTTTCAATAGCATCACAGTTTACGGTCACCAGATCTGCTTTTCTGAAGAACGGTTCTGTTTTTTCTGTAGAATTCATCATTTCAGCCAGTCGGATAATATCAAACTCTACTTCTTTGATGAGCCTTACGGAATCCATTTCATTCAAATGTTTCTGGTAGCCCAGATGATGGTAGTTTTTAATGGAGAAATTTTTGGCTCCGAAAATCTTGCTTAAAAAAGTATGTTCATTGATGCTTTCTCCTTGCTGAAGAGAGATAATATTACTGATCTGGGTATAATTGATACTTTTCTTATGGAAATTCAATGCCGAAAATAATGAAAAAGCAAAATCATTGGATCCGCCAATAATTACCGGAATGGCTCTTTTATAATGACATGCCGACAGCACTTCCTGTAAGATATAATGGGTATCCTGAACAGATTTCCCGGACACCAGATCTCCGAGATCAACAACAGGAATTTCGAAGTCCATCTGCGAAAGCTTGTAAAATTCTTTTCTTACCGCCGTAAAATCCTGCACTTCCGCATCGCCGCCCGCACCTCTGTAGTCTGATACAAACAAAAGAACAATACTGTCTTCTCTGATATCTTTTGTAATCCGATTTCCTATCTGCCAGCTCTCTGTTTTAAAATTTCTTGGTGAAATGATAAAGTCTTCGAAGTCCATATTTTAATTTAAAATGTAATAATTGATTAATCGCTTGATGTAACAAACATACAAAAAACACAGGAACTGAGTAAGACTGTTTCTATTTGTTCATAAAAAAAGCCGTCAACAGGTGTTAACGGCTTGGTATTTCAATCTTAAGATTATTTATTTTTTAGCTGCAGGTTTCTTAGCAGCTGGTTTTTTAACAGCTGTAGTCTTCTTAGTAGTCGCTGCCTTTTTAGCTGCAGGTTTTTTCTTTTCTGCAAAAGCTTTCGGATCCTGATCTGTAATCCATTTTTTAACCTCATCTAAAGAAAGTTCTTTCAGTTCGTCAGCTTCATATTTTGTATCATCTGCTTTTTTCGGAATTTTAAACATGGCTTTTCCGAACTTGATGAAAGGTCCCCATCTTCCGTTTTCAATGGAGATTTTTTCTTTTTCCCACTGCTGGATATATCGGTTGGCTTCTTTCTCCAATTTAGCGTCAATCAGTTCATTGATATCACTTTGTGAAAGGTTTTCGAAATCATATCTTTTGGGAACATTCACAAAGATATCTTTGTACTTGATAAATGGTCCGAATCTTCCTGATCCTTTGGTTACCGGTTCTCCTTTATACGTAGCAATTGGAGCATCAGCAATCTTCTTTTCATTGATAATCTCCTCAGCACGTTTCTGATCTACAGAAAGCGGATCTTCACCTTTCGGAATACTGATATAGGTTTCTCCCCATTTCACATAAGGCCCGAACCTTCCTACTCCTACAGAAACCGGCTGTCCGTCAACTTCACTTAAATCGAAAGGCAACTTGAATAACTCCAATGCTTCTTCAAAAGTAATGGTTGCAATATTCTGTCCCGTCATTAACGAAGCAAAGATTGGTTTCTCTTCATCATCCGTTTCTCCAATCTGGATCATCGCTCCAAATCTTCCGATTCTTGCATGAACATTTTTACCAGTCTTTGGATCTACTCCTAATAGTCTGTCTCCGGTTGCACGATCTGCATTTTCTTCTACATCTTCAATTCTCGGGTGGAATTTAGAGTAGAAACTCGTCATCATTTCTTTCCACTTCTGATCACCGCTTGCAATTTCGTCAAAACTTTCTTCTACTCTTGCTGTGAAACCATAATCAAGGATTTCTCTGAAATTATCTGTTAAGAAATCATTGACTACTTCACCAATATCCGTAGGAACGAATTTATTTTTATCACCACCAAATTTCTCTTCAAGAACTACTTTTTTGATCTTATCTTTTGTCAAAGACATTTTGATCACTTCACGGGTGTGTGGTTCAATTTCTCTTTTATCTACATACTCTCTGTTCTGAATCGTCTGAATGGTAGGGGCATAAGTAGACGGTCTACCAATCCCTAATTCTTCAAGCTTTCTTACCAAACCAGCTTCCGTGTATCTTGCACTTGGTCTTGTGAACTTTTCAGTAGCAGTAATGGTTTTATAGTTCAAGACTTCTCCCACACTTACTTTCGGCAGCAACTTATCGTTGTTTTCCTCATCATCCTCTTCTGTCTTTACAATTCCATAAGCTTTCAGGAAACCATCAAATATAATAACCTCTCCCTGTGCTTCAAAATGATGTGGCAATGATGCATTCCCTATTTCAATCACTGTCTTTTCAATTTTGGCATTAGCCATCTGAGAAGCAAGTGTTCTTCTGTAAATTAATTGATATAGCCTGTTTAATTGGGCATCAGCTACAGTTTTCACTCCAAAATCTGTAGGTCGGATCGCTTCGTGAGCTTCCTGTGCTGAAGCTGATTTTGTAGTATAATTTCTTGGAGAAGAATATTCTGCTCCATATTCTGATATAATTTGTTTTTTAGCTCCTTCAATAGCTTCCTGGGAAAGGTTTACAGAGTCCGTTCTCATATAAGTAATAAACCCTTCTTCGTATAGCCTTTGTGCGAGACGCATAGTATTGGTTACATTATAACCCAATCTTGAGGATGCTTCCTGCTGCAATGTAGAGGTTGTAAATGGTGCTGAAGCTGAACGGGTACCTGGTTTGGTTTCAACATTGAGAACTTTAAATTCTGTAGTCTTTGCCTGCTCCAGGAATTTCTCTGCCTCTTCTTCCTTTTCAAAGTCTTTTTTCAGCTTGGCAGCAATTTCCTGCTCTGTTTTATTTAAGAAGATCCCATCCAGTTTAAAGCTTGCTTTTGGTTTAAACTCACGGATCTCTTTTTCTCTTTCAACAATTAATCTTACTGCTACAGACTGTACTCTACCTGCAGATAGTCCCGGTTTTACTTTTTTCCATAAAACGGGAGACATTTCAAAACCTACAATTCTGTCCAGCACTCTTCTCGCCTGCTGTGCATTCACTAAGTTCTGATCAATATCTCTTGGATTGTCGATTGCTTTTAGAATGGCGTTTTTGGTAATCTCGTGGAAAACAATTCTTTTTCTGTTTTCAGGCTTTAGTTTCAATTCATCCGCAAGATGCCATGCAATAGCTTCTCCTTCGCGGTCCTCATCGGAAGCGAGCCATACCATATCAGCTTTCTTTACGGCAGCCTTTAATTCGGTTACCAATTTCTTTTTGTCTGCTGAAACTTCGTAATCAGGACTGAATGTGGCAAGGTCTATACCCATTCCTTTTTTAGGAAGATCACGGATGTGTCCGAAGCTGGATTTCACTTCAAAATCCTTTCCTAGATATTTCTGAATAGTTTTTGCTTTTGCCGGGGACTCTACGATTACTAAATTTTTCGACATTCTAACTAAAAATTTTTGCAAAAGTAAAGCTTTTTTATTATATACTTTTTGTTAAACAGGTTTAATTTAATAATCAGGTCGCTTTACAGCATCTTTCAATATTCATTTTTTGGAGAAACAAACCGTTTGCAGTATGGGTTTTAGACTGATATACAATTATCAACATTCATTGATATAGAATTTTTCATCAGCCATAATAGATGTAAGAAATATGCTATCTTATAAAAAAGCAGAACAAGAAGTCTCATTCTGCTTTTAGTCCCTTATTTTAAGATTTATTGTTTTATAATTTTCGCAACTGCTTCGGAGTTGTTTATTCTTATTACATATACTCCTGCGCTTAAAGATGAAAGATCTGTCTGATTGTTGATAAAATGTCCGGACCTTACTAGTTGACCCAGAACATTAAAAATCTGAAAATTATATTCTTTATTTTCTGTGGCGCTGATGTAAAGAATATTGGAAAAAGGACTCGGGTAGATAGAAATTTTGTTACTGACCGCCTTAGATTTCACATTTTCTTTCATCAATGCAGGCCTATTAGATATAACCGAAATTCCTGATGCAGGACCTTCTTCATTACCATTGGCATCATACTTTATTTTCACACATCGGCATCCTGTTCCGAAGTACGGATCATTATTATCATGAAAGACGATTATTCTATTGGTGGTAGAGGCCGCATCAAACAATACATTAATAGATCGTCCAATGTAGTTTGAATTTAAAGCAGCGGTCCATACTGCCGGATACTGAAAGTTGAGCACATTAAATGTTCCCTGCGCAGTCTGATTGGCTGTTACACTTCTGAATCCTCTTGAACCGGAATCAGGATAATTCCCTACAAGATATGCCGGATTATTAAAGACATATCCCACTGTAGCATTGGCAGAATTTCTCACTCTCATTCCTGAATAATCTGTAGCAATACTGTATGAAGTTGCTACATTTTTATCTTTTTTATACCAGGAAGTTTGTCCAAAATCCGCTCCTGAAACCAGAGCTACACTTGTAAGATCCGGCACTCTCCATCCTTCAGGACAAGGATCAAAAGGGGATTTCTTACCTCCTCTACCCCATCTGTCAGAAGCCAGATTAGGTTCTTGCGCCAACCAGTCTGTACCATTGGTATAATTAGGAGTTGTACTGTTGTAAGGAGCAAAAGTACTTGGGATCATATATACCAGAGGGTTCTTCACAGAATAGGATATTATTTTGGAGATTCTGTCTGCCGGTTTATCCGTTATCTGTACGTTTGATGTTCCCGCATATGTGTCATAAGGTACAATATAGTTTCCTGAAAGATTATTATAATCCGACTGATTAAGTGTACTGTAAGCCACTGTTCCATTAGCAGCTACGGTTCCCAAAAACACATTGTAAAAGCTTCTGTTATCCGCATACTGGAATGCAGGAATAGGATCTTTCCTTCCCCATTGATAATGCAATCCTGTAGAAGCACGTATTTTCAGCAGCTCATCAGTTGTAGGTGCCTGAGGATTGGCTACATTAGGAAAAGCATCTGTTGCTCCAAGATTACGATCCATGAAAGTGGTCTGCAATACAGCATCAGCTTTATTAACATAGTTCACGTAATTTGTGACAGCTATTGGAGTTTCTGTAAGATAAGTATAAGATTCCACGGGAGAATCCGTAACCCATATATGCCAGCTCCAATATACCGGCGAAGATATACTCCCATTATGTAATGTAACAACAGCATTTCCACTTTCATTGGGGGCAATTTCTACAGATATTTTAGAATTACCGATATCCTGCAATGACGAAGGTGAAGGATTTACCATTGAAATTCTACTGATAAGAGCTTTATTGGTTGACCAGAGAACATTAGTTTTTAAATTACTAAAACTGGAAGTATTTAATATATCAGCGTTACCCAGTAACTGACTTTGTACAGAGAATGCTTTACTGACCGGAATGTCAATGGTTGTAACCGTTGGTTTTTTAACGATCTGGTAAGTATTCGGATTATTGAAACCTTCTTTGTACTCTGTAACTGCAGGCAGATATTCTGTTGGAAAATCATAATCATTAATTATATATAACGGATCTTTTATACATCTGCAGCCATTGGCATCCGAAGTATACATTCCGGACATAGGAAAGTAATAATAACGTCCTTTGATATTAGGATAATTAGCATCCGGAATATCTGGCTGTCCTTTATCCGGAATCATGGAAAGCCCTCTTACAGTAACAGCAGGAGAAGCATCGAACAACCGGGTTAAAGTTGCCGTCCACAATGCAATGTGATGCTGATCACTATATTGTCCTAAATGCGCTCCCCTGATAAGCTGCCCATTTCCAGGAAAAACCCCCATATTATACCCACCTACAGCCGATAGATCAAACCCAAGATTAGGATAAATTCTAAATCCCGTCATGAAGGCAGGAACTCCAGCATCAGTAGGCATTATAATATGATACTTATTGGTTTCAAAAACATTTTTTGCCATATTGGTTTTTACTCCAAAAGGTGAAAAATCTATTCTGATATCATCTACATAAGAGGGAGAAGCCAAATTTGCAACCAACATAGAAGGGATACGCCATCCATTGGGACAAGGATCATAAGGGGACTTATCTCTATAAGGCTTCGTCTTATCATCGGTATTATAGACGGTCTCAATTTTCCCTTGTGCATTATCAGACCACAGATTGAGTTCTGAAAGCCTGTTACTCGACAAAGTCGTAGATTTACCAAACCAATTGACCGGAAGATTGAGATTATTGTTGTAGTAAGCCTGACCTGAATTATCATCTTTATTAACATAAATAAGACTCAAAGGATTTTTTACAGAGAGTCTGATATTATTGGTAACCTCTGCAGCGGAAAGCAGAACAAATTTCCTGAGATCATCAATACTTACAGCGTTGGTCATATTTTTAGCTCCTCTATGTCTTACTCTGCCTATAGATCCTGAAGCTTCATAAAAATCATTTCCTCTGGTTACTAAAGGGGGTATAGGATCTTTTCTTCCCCACTGATAAAGAAGCCCCATACTCTTATTCCAGTCTGATGCTGTGATAGAACTTGTGATAGCTCCAAGATTTCTATCCATCCATTTCCAATCGGAATCCGGGATAACTTCTGTGGTTCCGTCCGATTTCATTCTTTTGACGTTGTTGAAACTTTTATAGGCAACTCCATTGGTAGGATCATCTGTTACCCAGATATGCCAGCTCCAATAAATCTCTCCGTTTACTTTGAGAGCTACCACAGCATTCCCTTTTTTTGTCTTATTGACAGGGACTTTTATCTTAGCATCCTGCCCGGTTCCTATTATTTCAAGAGCATAATTTACTCCTGATTTTATAAGTCCATGAACATCTTCCCACAAAACATCTGCAGTTACCGTTCCTGCCGGAATGCCGCTTCCGTTAAGATATCCGCCTCCTTCCCACATCGCATAAGCTTTTTTTACAGGAATCAACAATCCTTCGCTGTTCTGATTTGGATCAAAGATGTAACTGTTGGGAGCTTTTTTCCAGTCGGGAAGAAATAATGGTGTCAGTTCATTCAGTGGTCTTTTCAATGAGTCCTTACTCTCATTGAGCCATAGATTTCCTTTGATATTACCTTTGGAAATGATTCCAAATAACATCAGGCAGATGACTGCCGCTAATTTTCCAGCTAATCTTTTCATACCTTAGGTTTTAGTGTCATTAGCGAATGCAATTTTTAAGCCCTATTCAATAAAAAGTGATTTGTTTTATAAATAACATCATCATATTTAAATTACATTATTAATAATTTAACATAAATCTAATAAACAAAACAAGTCTTAACAAACCTTTTACACAAAAAAAAGACAGCCTCAAGCTGCCTTTATATTTTAACCTTCAAAATTTTACGGAAGAATATGGTTTTGATAACGATCAATCGAGAATCGTCCGGCTTTGATATTATTAAACATAGAGAAAATAACAAAATTGAAGACCACAAGTGCAATGATAAATGCATAAATCATATTTTTAACCCTTCCGGAAACAACATACATTGCATTCGGAATAATGATATACGAGAATCCAATAAATGCTCCTGCAAGTCTTGATGAGAAGATAGGGTTATTTCTAAAAATAAAGTAAAGACATATCCCGACTACAGCATAGTTCCTATGGTATTCATAGTAGGGATAGAGTTCTTTCATCTTGTTATCAAAAACAAAAAGGAAGAAGGTAAGGATAGCCATCATGACCTCCGGGATACCAATTCCCCCGTTAAGTCGCTGTACCGTTTCATCCATATATCCATTAAAACCCTCTACAAGTGTACTGTTAGAGGCCATACCATCTAAGAAACCTCCAAAACTCCTATAGATTTCAAAAGGAGATAAAAAGACAGAACCTACAATCATAATCAACATCATCGTTTTATTCAGCGGAATGCGAGCCAGCCAGTACATCGGCAGGAATAAATAGCAAACACTGTGTATACCTGATCCTATGAATATAAAAAACAGGTAATACCAGAGTTTTCGTTCTTTAATATACCGTATTGCAAAATAAACGATAAAAGTTCCCAGGTTTTGTCTGATCTGCCCACTTTCTCCGATAAAGAAGTTGGGAATAAACATGAAGAGAGTAAAAGTAAACGGGTAAAAAGTATTGTCTTCTGTATATTCTACTTTAAAGATCATCGCAAAAACAGCAATGACGAATGTTACCATATAAAAAGGTGCATCAAAAAAGTTGAGAAGAACTTTATTAATCAAGGTATACAGCCATTCCACATCCAGAGTTTCCGTTCCTTCCATATGGAGCATCTTCATGAATATACTGTAGTAGCTTTTGGTATCAGAGTAAATATAGATTCCTTTGTAACTTCCGTAATCCGGGCCTACACTGTCTCTAAAACCGACAATAATAATAAAATAAACAGCAAGGAACCAGAACCATTTTTTATCAACCTTTTTTCCATATACTTCCTGAACACTGAAGAACAGCATATAGACGATTGCAATTATGTAATATGGATGTAGTAAACTCATGCTAAATCTCTGATGTTTTTTTAAACTGATGATATGCTGTGATTATTCCTGTCAGAATTAAAGGCAGGAAAAGCCTCACTTCCCAGAAAAGCCCTACTAAAGTAATCATAAGGAGATAAGGAATGGAAAAGAAAAAATATTTTCCAAAAACACTTCTGTTTTCTTCTTCCGTACAAAGACCATATATAAAATAAATCACAATTAATGCAAACAGCAGTCCTGCAAGGTTGAAAGGGCTGGAAAAGTTCCTGTTAATATAAAACCCTTCCACAAAAGTAGTTTCATCCTGAACAAGCAGAGCCCTCAATCCAAGATAGGGAATCAGAAAAGCAATAACTAACGGTATAATTTTCCAGATTACCTGATAATTTCCTTTTTTCAACTCCTCTATATTGAAAAATACTGCTGCAAAAAAGGCTATATTCAGACAAGCCGTTTCTCTTACCAAAGTAGAGATTCCAATAAGGCCAATGAGAATAAAAAAGAAAATATTTTTTGGGGTATCTAAATATTTCAAGGTTAAAAATACACCTGCCAGATAACAGAAAAGAGCAATGGTGTCACAGTTTGTAGGTGCATACTGTGTGATCACAATAAAAAATACGGATAAGAGATGAATAATCCTTCTTGCATTAAGATTCAGAAGAAGTCCCGTTGATTTCATGCGGAAAATTGCATTCAAAATCAAAGAACACAAAATAAAAAACACACTGTTCATCAGGAAAAGCCCATGATAAAAAGGGGTTCCGTTTTTTGACAAAAAATCTTTGAAGAAAGAAAGAGGTCCGTTAATCAGATTGTACATCAAATCTGTCATCTGTACACTCAGATAATTGGGAATCACTCTGTAAGCATATACCGAGGAAAATAAAAAGTCAGGGGTTGTCTCTGATGTTTTCAGTCTTGTATAGGAAGATTCAAATCCATAATAAGACATAGCAAACAACAGAAGCGGAAGTACTATTACAAATAGAAATCCGTTTATTTTTTCATCATTTCTTTTCAACATATCTAAAACAGATTCTTATTTTTTTAATAATAATGGTGATTTAAAATACATTTTTTCAAAAGGGAACTTTTGCAAAAGTAGAATATTTTTTCATTCTTCCTAGAATATTTTATTGATTTTCAGTGAAAACTTCTCGTTAACTATTTTGAACTAATGCTTAAAAAATTAAATTTGCAGACTTGATTTAAATGCAATGCATCGCTTTTTTATATTTTTATATTACCTGATTTCCAAAAATAAAATCCTGTCTGTATTTGCAGCTCTGGGAATTGCCGTTTTATGCATTTTCTTTGCGTCAAAGATCAATTTTGAGGAAGATATCAATCAGATTATTCCTAAAAATGAAAAGTCAGATCTTACGGCAAAGGTTCTTAAACAGCTTAATTTTTCGGATAAGATTATTGTTATTATTGAGAACAAATCCGGCGAAGACAGCTTCCAGCTTTCCGAAACAGCAGATACGTTTCTGAAAAAAATTGAGCCTTTACAGAAATACATCGGTTCTGTTCAGGGTAAGGTGAATGATAATGAAATCTCCGAAACCTTTGATTTTGTCAATCAGAATTTACCTCTATTCCTTAATGAGAGTGATTATAAGGAAATTGACCGGAAACTTCAGAAAGACAGCATTGCCAGACAGGTAGAAAATAATTATATATCATTGGTTTCTCCAACAAGTCTTGTTACCAAAGAGTTTATTAAAAAAGATCCTCTGGGGCTTAATTTTCTGGGGATCAAAAAGTTAAATGCTTTAAACATCAGTAAAGACTTCAAACTCGAAGACAGCTATATTGTAACGAAAGACGGTAATAACCTCTTGCTTTTCATTGATCCTAAAAACAAAAGTAATGACACGAAAGCGAATGAGGCCTTTGTAGATCAGCTTAATTCCATCAAAGACGGAATCAACAAACAGTTCAAAGGAAAAACAGAGATCAGCTATTTCGGTTCTCCTGTAATTGCTGTAGCCAATGCAAAGCAGATCAAAAAAGATATTCAGAACACAGTAGTCATTTCCATGACGGTTCTTCTGGTTCTACTGATCTATTATTTCAGAAATGTCTTTACTCCCATCATTGTTTTTTTACCAACAGTATTTTCTGTATTGCTTGCTTTATTGGTTCTTTATTTTATTAAAGATAAGATTTCGGCAATTTCACTCAGTGTGGGAGCTATTCTGATTGGAATTACCATTGATTATGCCCTGCATATTCTTACCCATTATAAACACAACAATAATATTGAAGAGCTCTACAAAGAAATTACGCAGCCTATTATATTGAGTAGTGCAACGACGGCCGTTTCATTCTTATGTCTGGTTTTTGTTCGTTCTGAAGCATTGAAGGACTTAGGACTTTTTGCAGCGATCACCGTGATTCTTTCTTCAATCACCGCATTGATTATTGTTCCTCAGCTTTATAAACCAAAAGAGAAGAGTGAACAGCCTAATACTAACTTTATTGACAAGATCGGATCTTATCCGTACGAGAAAAACAAGCCTCTGATTATAGGATGCTCTATTATTATTCTTGCCTGCCTTTTTGGATTCAGACATGTAGGTTTCAATGAAGATATCGGCGATCTGAATTATATTCCCAAAGAATTAAAAATCAGTGAAGCAAAACTTCAGAAACTTTCAGATATTACTTCAAAATCAATCTACACTATCTCTTATGGTGATTCTGAAGAACAGGCTTTAAGCAGAAATTCTGAACTGAGCAGCGTCCTTGAAAAAGAGAAAAAAGAAGGCAAAATTTTAAGCTATAACTCTATCGGAAGTGTGGTGCTTTCAGAAAAAGACCAACAGAAAAAAATTGAACAATGGAATCGATTCTGGAATGACCAGAAGAAAAGTCTAGCCATTTCCGAACTGATCAGTAACGGAAATAAATTCGGTTTCAACAGTTCCGCTTTTGATGGTTTTAATGAAGTTTTGCATAAAAATTATTCCGCATTGAGTCTGAAAGATTATCAAAAAGTAAAAGCGCTTCAGATTTCAGAATTCATGAGCAGCGAAAATGGTTTTTACACGGTTTCCAATGTGGTAAAAGTAGATGAAAAAAAACGGGATACTTTCATCAAGGATATTGAGAAGAAGCATGATGCCATTGCCATTGACCGCCAGCAGATGAACGAAAATTTCCTTGGTTTACTGAAAAGAGACTTCAATACACTGATCAATTATTCTCTTCTTGCCATTATTTTGACGATCATCGTTTTCTTCAGGAATTTTGAATTAACGGTTCTCACCATGTTCCCGATTGTTTTAACGGGAGTTGTTACAGCCGGAATCCTTTATTTTCTGGGATTGGAATTAAATATTTTCAGTACCGTAGTGTGTACGCTGGTATTTGGAGTCGGAGATGACTTCAGTATTTTCCTGACTCAGGCTATGCAGAAAGAACATACTACCGGAAAGAATGAATTACCCACGTATAGAATTTCGATTATCCTTGCAGTTTTCACGACGATCCTTTCAATTGGCTCTCTGATTTTTGCCAAGCATCCTGCCCTGCATTCCTTGGCTTTGGTTGCTTTGATAGGAATGTTTTCTGTGATTATCATTACCTCTACCCTATATCCTTTCTGGTTCAGATTATTCATTACCAACAGGGCGAAAAAAGGACTTTCTCCCATCACATTCAGATTGTTTGTATGGTCAGTATTCTCATTCCTTTATTACGGATTGGGTGGATTGCTGTTTTCTGCCTTCGGAAGTTTTTTTGTTAAAAATTCCAAAGGGCAGACGCTGAATATTATCAAACTTATTTTAGCCAGATTTTTAACTTCCGTTCTTTATTCTAATCCTTTTGTAAAGAAGAAGGTCATTAAAAATACATCTGAAGATTTCAGCAAACCTGCAGTTATCATTGCCAATCATACTTCTTTCCTCGATACGCTGGCTATTGCAATGGCGACCCACAAAATTATTTATCTGGTGAATGACTGGGTATATCAGTCTCCTGTTTTTGGAAAACTGGTAAGAGCACTGGGCTTTTATCCCGTTTCACAGGGAATCGAGAATGGAATGGACAAACTGAAAGAAAAAGTAGAACAAGGATATTCTCTGGTTGTTTTCCCGGAAGCAGAACGTTCCTATACCAATGATGTGAAAAGGTTTCATAAAGGAGCGTTTTATCTTGCGGAACAATTCGGATTGGATATACTTCCTATTTACATCCACGGAAACTCTGAGGTATTGCCGAAAGGAGATTTCATAATCTATGACGGAAGCATTACGGTAAAAGTGGGGAACAGAATCAGTAAAGACAACATGAGTTTTGGTAAAAACTATTCTGAGAGAACAAAGAAGATCAACGCTCATTTCAGGGAAGAATTTACCAGACTGCGTGAAGAGATTGAGGATGAGAATTATTTTAAAAAGAAATTATTCCTGAGCTATCTTTACAAAGACAGTGAAGTGGTAAAAGAAGTAAAAGAGGATTTTAATGCCAACAAATCTGTTTATTTCGAACTGAACAAGCATATTCCGAATGACGCCAATATTCTTCATTTAGCTGATGATTTTGGACAGAAGGATGCATTATTAACTTTATACCAGGCCAGCCGAAGAGTTTTTTCTCTGATTCAGAATGATGAAAAAAGAGCAACAGCAGCACACAGCTATCTGGTAAAAAGAAGAAAGATCCAGTATATAAAAGACCTTTCTGAGGCAAACAAAAAGATTGATGTACTCCTCATCTCCCATGATCGTTTTACATGGAATGATATTCAGGAGCTGCCGGAAACGATCATTTTTGTAAATACAAAAAATGATTCTTTTAAAAGTGATCATTATACACTAAAATTTAGTTCAGAATCATTAAAAGTATTTAAAACCAAATAATAAATATGAAAAACATATTTTTGTAAACGCTAAAGAAAACTAATGAAGAAAAATATACTTGTCATATATTATTCACAAACCGGGCAACTCGAAGATATTGTGAAAAACATCGCCAGGCCTTTTGAAGCTCAAAAGGAGAAATATGATGTTACCTATTATAATATTAAACTGAAAGAAGACTTCCCGTTTCCTTGGCCAAGTGATGTTTTTTTCAACACTTTTCCTGAATCTTATCTACAGATTCCAAAAGAAATCCTTCCTCCTTCAGAAGAAATTCTGAACAAAAAGTACGACCTTATCCTATTCGGGTATCAGGTATGGTATCTCACACCATCCATTCCTATTATTTCTTTTTTAAAGAGTGATTATGCAAAACCAATCCTTAAAGATACTCCTGTGGTTACGATCTCAGGAACCAGAAATATGTGGATGCTTTCCCAGGAAAAATTAAAGGTTTACTTAAGGGATTTACAGGCTAAACTCGTAGGAAATATTGCTTTGGTAGACAGACATGACAATTACACCAGCGTATTAACGATTCTCCGATGGCTTACCACAGGTCAGAAAGAAAAATCAGGAATGCTTCCTGCCGCAGGAGTTTCCAATGAAGAAATCACAGGTTCTGTAAAGTATGGCGAGATTATTGAAAGACATTTTAATAATAACGACCTTAATAGTTTGCAACCGGATCTTGTGAAAAACGGAGCGATTGAAATCCGTGCGTTTTTAGTGCGTGTAGAAAAGGTAGGAAACAAAATTTTTACAGTATGGTCTAACCTGATTATCAAGAAAAAAGAGAAACGTCCATTGCTGATAAAATTCTTTAAGGTATATTTGATGGCAGCGATATGGATTATCTCACCTGTCGTTTTGGTTTTACACCTGCTTACAACCCCTATATTTTGGTTTAAAAGACAAAAACAAAAAAGATATTTACAAGGAATTAATTTAAAATAGAATGTACGACGTATTTATAACAAAAGCATCAAAATACTTACCCAATGAGCCGGTAGCGAATGATGAAATGGAGACTTATCTTGGGCTTATCAATGATGCGCCATCTAAAGCAAAATCACTTATCCTAAGAAATAATAAAATCACAACAAGATACTACGCCTTAGACAAAGAAGGAAATCCTACCCACTCTAATGCACAGCTTACTGCCAAAGCAATCGAAGGACTTTTTGATGAAAATTTCAAAAAGGAAGATATGAAATTACTATCGGTAGGAACTACTTCACCAGATCAGATCCAGCCTTCTCACGCTTCTATGGTGCATGGTGAGCTTAACATCGGAAAATCTATTGAAATTAATACTTCAACAGGTCTTTGTAATTCAGGAATGAATGCACTCAACTATGGATTCCTTTCTGTAAAAGCCGGTGTACAGGACAACGCAGTATGTGCAGGTTCTGAAAGAATGTCTGCATGGATGACTGCTGACAAATTCAACCATGAAGCAGAAAATTTAAAATTACTGGAGGAAAGACCTATCATTGCTTTCAAAAGAGAATTCCTGAGATGGATGCTTTCTGATGGAGCAGGCGCTTTTTTATTAGAAAATAAACCGAGAGAAAACAGTACTTCCTTAAAAGTAGAATTCATTGATTTCTATTCTTATGCTCACGAAATTGAGGCATGTATGTATGCAGGATGTGATAAGCTGGAAGACGGAAGCCTGAAATCATGGGCTGACTACCCTTCTGATGAATGGTTGAAGCAATCTATTTTTGCCATCAAACAAGACACTAAAATCCTTGATAAATATATTCTTGTAAAGGGAGCAGAAAGTTTAAGATCATCTTTTGACAAACATAATCTCGATCCGGAAAAAATTGACCACGTATTGGCTCACATTTCTTCAGGATATTTCAAAGATGGACTGAAAGAAGAATTTGCTAAAAAAGGAATGGATTTCCCTGCAGAAAAATGGTTCTATAACCTTTCTGAGGTTGGAAACATCGGTGCAGGATCTATATTTATTGCCCTTGAAGAATTGATGAATTCAGGAAAACTAAAAAAAGGAGAAAAAGTACTTCTTTGTGTTCCTGAAAGTGGAAGATTTGCTTATTCTTGTGCTTTATTAACGGTTTGCTAATGGAACACAGACTGCCAACATCCGATAAAGATTTTGTAGAAAGCCTTATTCCGCAAAGGTTTCCTTTTGTGATGGTACATGAATTATCAGAATATTCTGAGAATCATCTTCTGTCTGGTTTTGAAATAAAAGAAGATAACCTTTTTATCCAGGAAGGATTATTCCAGGCTTCAGGATTGATTGAGCATCAGGCGCAGAGCGTTGCCCTGCATACAGGATATAAATATTATCTGCTGGGAAAAGATGCACCTACGGGATATATCGGAGCTATCAAATCTTTTGAAGCCGAAATACTACCTAAAGTAGGAGACCACCTGAAATCTGAGGTGACCATCCTTAATGAAGTAATGGGAGTAACCCTTGTAGATATTGTTACCAAACTGAACGGTGAAGTGATTGCAAAATCTCAAATGAAAACCGCTGTAAAATAAACTGAAATGGAGATAAAGGAAGAAAATATCATCAATATACACAACTTTTTACCGCATCGTGAACCGATGCTGATGGCAGACTATATCCTGGAGCTGACCAAAGAAAAAGTAGTGACTTCCTTTGAAATCAAAGAAGATAATATATTTGTTCACAACAATCAGTTTGCAGAGGCCGGCTTAATCGAAAATATGGCCCAAACCTGCTCTTCTATCCTTGGACAAAGCTTCTTTGAAAATCCTGAAGCTGATACTAAAGTGATCGGGTTCATTACCAATATCAAGAAGATCGAGATTTTCGCTCTTCCAAAAGTACATGACAAAATCATTTCCAAAGCTTCACTCATTTCACAGTTTGAGAACATTTGCCATATTTTCTGTGAAACATTTCATCATGATGAATTATTGATCAGAGCGGAGATCAACCTTTTTATTCAGGAAGTAAAATCGTAATGATCAATTAAAAATAGAATAGAAAAGCTGTACATTTTGTACAGCTTTTTCTTTTAAATCAATTTTATATTCTCTAATAGATTTGTGAACATTTGTGCATTCATTTGTGTTATTCATTTGTGTTATTTGTGTTTAAAATATAGGTTTAGGCTAAGGCCAATTGATTTTTCTCTTTTTTTAAGCGGGCTAAAGCCCACTCCTATTGAATTGATTACAATGATTTTACGGAAAAACGTCCGTTTTTTGTTTATTTACACATTCATCACTTCTTCATAAAAAAACTGAAAATCAGCCAATTACAATCATAAAAACCTCATCATCAGATGAATTATTTCACGTGAAACATTTTATAAATCCGTGAAACTCTGATGGTCAGGGAGAAAGAGTTTTAAACAACAAAAAAGCGGAACATTTCTGTCCCACTTTTAACATTATTTTAAACAAAGGATTAGTATCCGAAGATCTCTTCAAGAGATACTTCCTGGAATTCTCCCATTTTGTTGATAGACTCCATATTCAGATTTTCTTTCTTGCCGATGATGGCTGTATTGTATTTTACAGGTTTTACTTCAGTGTTGTAGAATCCTGTAAGCTGTGGTAATGTCAATCCCTGAATTTCAGCATAAATATCTTTTCTAATATCATAGTCAACCCCTAGTTTTTTTAATGCTAACTGATTGAAGAAAATATTTGTTCTATTAATTCTGTTAGAAGCAATCTGTTTTAAGGCAGAACCTCTTGCATTCTCAAACTGTGCCGGGATTTGTGGTAAAGATACCATTAAGTCATTCATTGCATTTACAGCTAAAGGAAGCTTGTTTGACTGTGTTCCGATATAATTTGTAACATAGTTTGCTTTCCCTTTTTCTGAAGCATTTCCATAAGAAACATAGGCAGTATAAGCCAATGACTTACTTTCTCTGATCTCCTGGAAAACGATAGAAGATAATCCTCTTCCGAAATATTCATTGAAAACATTTGCTTTCCCGAAATTACTAAGGTTTACGGTACTGGCTTTTGCTACTTTTGACATTTCCATTTGTACCATATCATAATTTGTGAAGTACACCTTTCCTTCAGTAGCTGGTTCAGCATATTCTTTTGCCTGTGCAGGCTGAAGGCTTGTATTAATGATAAAAGGTTTCACCGCTTTTTCTAATCCTGACTGATCCTGTCCGTAAAGAAGCACCTGATAAGGATACTGGTTCAACGTTTTCACTTTCTTCATCAATTCTACGGCATCAATGCTCTCAAGACGTTCTTTCGAAACAATGTCTGTCATTCTTGAATTTTTACCGTATTTAGCATAGTTTGAAAGAGCAGCCATAATTCTCACTTTATCTTTCTTTGCAGAAGCTCTTGATTCCAGAATTGTTTTTACCGTTTGAGCATAAATTGCTTTATCAGCTTTTACATTCGTCATCCAGTGGTTCATCAGTTCTGCAGCTTTCTTCATATTACTTTCAAGACCACTTAATGTAATGATCATCTGGTCATTGGAAGTTCTCAGACTATAACTTACGCCCAGTTTAAAGAATTCTTCTTTCAGCTGTTCCGGAGTGTATTTATCGGTTCCAAGATATTCGAAAAGAGTTCCTGCAATAGAAAGTTCTTTATCATTATCTGTTCCGAAAGGGAAAATATAACTGATTTGAGCAACCTCATTATATTTATTCTTCACAAAACTTATCGTCTTATCTTTGATCTTTGAAGTCTGAATGGCTGTTTTAAAATCAATAAATTCAGGCTTACTTTCCGGTACTTTTGTATTCAGAATATCTTTAAGGAAAGGAGACTGAGCTTCTCTGTTCAGTTTAATCGGGGTAATTCCAGGGTTCTGTACACGTACAAGTTTATCATTCACTCCTTTTTCTTTATAAATAACAACATAATTATCTTTAAAGAAATCGTTGGCAAACTTCACTACGTCAGCTTTCGTAATTTTATCATACTGATTGATCTCATCCAGCTCCTGTTCCCATGTTCTTACGTTGATATAAGAATCATACAGTTCAGTAGCTAATCCGTCAGCTGTTTCCCAGCTCTTCATACGCTGAACTTTTTTATCATTTACGATAGCTTTCAGTATCCAGTCCGGGAACTGTCCTTTTTTCACAAGATCCAGCTGATCCATCAGAAGTTTTTTAGCTTCATCAAAGCTTTGACCTTCTTTAGGCGTTACCACTAATCCAAATGTACCATACATTTTGTAAGGAGACTCATACGCTCCTGCTCCAAGCGTTTTTTGCTTCTGGTTAATGTTAAGGTCAATTAATCCTGCATCTCCTCTGTTACTTAAAATTTCAGATACTACGTCTGCCAGTCTTGCTTCCTGAGTTCCATAAGAATCTGTTCTCCATGCAATAGTCATTCTTGGCGTAGTAGGACTTTTTACCGTTCTGGTAACAATGCTGGTCATTGGTTCTTCCGTAACCATCTTTTTCATCGGAAGTTCTTTGTATTTGAATGCACCGAAATACTGATCAACTAATTTTATAGTTTTATCATAATCCAGATCTCCAACCAATACTACAGCCATGTTATTAGGCACATAATAGGTATCAAAATACTTGTGGATCGCTTCCATAGAAGGATTCTTCAAATGTTCTGAAGTTCCGATTGTCGTTTGTTGTCCGTTCGGGTGTTTGGGGAAAAGAGCCTGCATCAATGAATAGAATACAAGACGACTGTCATTATCCTGAGCTCTGTTATATTCCTCATATACCGCTTCAAGCTCTGTGTGGAAAAGACGCAATACCAATTCTGAAAAACGCTCTTTCTCTACTCTTAACCATTTTTCCAATTCGTTGGAAGGGATGTTGTTTTTATAAACCGTTTCATCCAGTGAAGTGTGAGCATTCGTTCCTGTAGCTCCTAATGAAGAAATTGCTTTATCATATTCATTAGCGATAGCATATTTGGAGGCTTCCTGGGAAACTTCGTCAATCTTTTTATAAAGTTCTTTCTTTTTTTCAGGATCTTTTTCTGCTTTATGCTGCTCATAAAGATCAGAGATCTGTTGTAATAAGACTTTTTCTTTTGCCCAGTCCTGAGTTCCCAGATGCGAAGTTCCTTTGAAAACCATATGTTCCAGATAGTGCGCTAAACCCGTATTATCACTTGGGTCATTATTAGATCCCGTTCTTACGGGGATGTACGTCTGGATCCTCGGTGCATCATCATTTTTTGCCAGATAAACCTTTAATCCGTTTTTCAGTGTATACACACGCACTCCGGTTTGGTCATTCTTTACCGTTTCATAAGTATACCCTTGAGCATCCGTCTGTTTTTGAGTCTCAAATTTCTGTGCCATTGCACTGATCATAAAGAAAAGCGAAACCGAAATAAAAATCTTTTTCATAGTAGTTATTTAATATTATTTTTCAATCCAAATTTCCATCCATTAGTCTTATTTATATAAACACTTGTTACAACGGAACCGTTACCAACAGAAACAATAAGCTTTATAGGATTCTTTTAAGATTCTTTTATATAGAATTAGTTAAAAGCTTCTTTCGAAACAGGGAAAAATAAAAACGGTTCTATAACAATTCTGGAGATTTATTGATGATACAGTCTCTATTTCATGGTAATAACTCCCTCAAATTTAATATGATTTACATATAATGTATTTTCACTATTTTAGCCACCTGATTAAAAGAATCAAAAAACAGGTGAGCCTTATGTCATCTGGAATCTAAAAATATAAACATTATTTAGATGAAAAAACAAGACCTGCCTCAAGACGAAAGTAACCTGAAATCCGCCAACATGACTGAAGTTCTGTATGTAACGGATGAGAACGACAACTACACGACAGCAAACAGTACAGGCTGGGATGCCAAGAAAGCTGCTCTGGATGAATCTATGGAACTTATTTATGAGAGAATTGAGGAAGCAAAACAAAATGTGGCCCATAATATAGCAAGTCCTATTGCCTATTTTATGGAACTGAACAAAATGGATATTGGCGTTCTGGCTTCATATGTAGGAATGTGGCAATGGAGGGTAAAAAGACATTTTAAACCAAAAATATTCAAAACACTAAGCGAAAATGCACTGAAAAAATATGCTGATGCATTCGGTATTTCAGTGGATGAATTAAAAAACTTCAACGGAAAATAAATGAAACAGGGCCAGAAATAATGCCCGTTCCATTTGACCAGAGAAAAGATACAATCTGCAAATGAAATTAAACTTTGAACACCATCAGACTGCGCATTGCGAAAACGGTGTTGCTTCTAATCTACTGCTTAACAAAGGCTTGAAACTAAGCGAACCTATGATCTTCGGGATCGGTTCAGGACTGTTTTTTGTCTATCTTCCTTTTCTGAAGGTGAATTTTGCTCCGGGCTTCAGCTATCGTCCGATGCCGGGTGCTATTTTCAGTAAAGCAGCTAAAAGATTAGGAATTAAAATCAAAAGAGAAAAATTCTCCAATCCTCAGGATGCCCAAAAAGCGCTTGAAAGAAATCTGGAACAAAATATTCCTACAGGACTTCAGGTGGGCGTTTTCAACCTTACTTATTTTCCTGAAGAATATAAATTCCACTTCAATGCCCACAACCTTGTGGTATACGGAAAAGAAGACGGAAAATTTCTGATCAGTGATCCGGTAATGGATTATACCACTTCCCTTTCTGAAGCAGAACTGGAAAAAGTAAGATACGCCAAAGGAGCACTTCCTCCAAAAGGACATATGTACTACCCTGTGTATGTTCCGAAAAATGTGAATCTTGAAGATGCCATCAAAAAAGGAATCAAGGATACCTGTAAAAATATGCTGGCGCCAGTACCGCTTATCGGAGTAAAAGCTATGAGATGGGTAGCCAAAAGCATCCCGAAATGGGCTGAAAAGAAAGGTACAAAAGTGACTAACCATTATCTGGGACAATTGATCAGGATGCAGGAAGAAATCGGAACCGGAGGCGGAGGCTTCAGGTTTATCTATGGTGCATTTCTTCAGGAAGCGGCTGTTATTCTTAAAAATGATGAGCTGAAGGAATTATCAAAAGAAATTACTTCTATTGGTGACCTTTGGAGAGACTTTGCCGTGGATATTGCCCGTGTTTATAAAAACAGAAACTCCAAAAGCAATATCTATAACGAACTTTCAAAAACAATGCTGCATATTGCAGACCTGGAAGAAGCTTTCTATAAAAAACTGAGAAAAGCGATCTGATATGGCAGAAAATATGATTGAGATTAAAAACTTATACAAAAAATACAAAAATTCTGATGAGTTTTCTGTAAATGATATTTCTTTGAGCATCAGTAAAAATGAAATCTATGGAATTCTTGGCCCCAACGGAGCTGGAAAAACAACCTTGATTTCCATGCTTTCAGGATTAATCAAACCTACATCAGGACATTTTACCATCAATGGTTTATCTCCACAGAAGGACGGCTTTAAAATCAGACAGATTATCGGAATTGTTCCACAGGAATATGCCTTATACCCAACACTTACAGCCAAAGAAAACCTCATGTTTTTTGGAAGCCTGTATGGTTTAAAGCATAATCAGCTTAAAAAAGCCATTGATGAATCCCTTGAAATCATGGGGCTTTCAAAATTTGCCAACAAGCAGGTAGGCCAGTTTTCAGGAGGTATGAAACGCCGCTGCAACCTCATCGCCGGTACCCTTCACAATCCTAAAGTTCTCTTTCTGGATGAACCGACTGTAGGTGTGGATGTTCAATCTAAAAAAGCAATTATTGATTATCTTCTGGATTTAAATAAACAGGGAACGTGCATTATTTATACTTCCCATCACCTTTCTGAGGCTGAAGAATTCTGCACAAAAATTGCCATCATCGATCATGGAAAAATTCATGCTGTAGGAACCCCTGAAGAACTTGTTTCGCAGATTGCTAATGCCGAAAACCTGGAAGACGTTTTCATTTCATTAACCGGAAAAGAATTAAGAGATGTTGTTGTATAAACTGTGGAGAAGTTTTATTAAGGAAATTCTTCTGCTAAAAAGAGATATTGGAGGAATCGTCATCATCTTTGTGATGCCTTTGCTTTTGATTGTCACCATTACCCTTATTCAGGATTCTACCTTTAAAAACCTTGAAGGATCAAAGATTCCTATTATCTTTATTGATCAGGACAAATCTGAGGTATCAAAAAACATAAAAGCAGAGCTTGAAAACAGCAAAACATTTCAACTGCTGACCAACTTCAATGAAAAGTCGGCCCAGGATGCTGTTTTCTCCGGAGATTATCAGATGGCGATTGTCATTCCTGAAAATTTAACGAAAGATTTAAATTCCAATATTGATTCTAAAGTTCAGACCATTGTAAGCTCATTCGGACTGGAAGGAGATTCGGCAAAAGTAAAAACAGCAGCTCCAAAGGCAAAAGATATTCATTTGTATTTTGATCCCGCTACCAATGCCGGATTCAAAAACTCCGTGATGAATTCTGTGAATAAAATGGTTTTTGAGATTGAAAATAAAAAGATTTACAAAGCCTTCCAGGAGCAGCTGGGAACAACAGAAAATCTTGACGAAAATAAAAACCTGATCAGTTTTAAAGAAATCACTCCCCAAAAAGGAGAAATGGATGTGATGCCGAACTCTGTTCAGCACAACGTTCCTGCATGGACACTTTTTGCCATCTTCTTTATTGTAGTCCCTTTATCCATCAATCTGGTAAAAGAAAAAAGTCAGGGCACAAGTGTAAGAGCAAGAATAAGCCCTACTCCTTATTTTGTCCATATTTTAGGAAAAACATTTACCTATCTTATCATCTGCCTTATTCAGTTTTTACTGATGGTTGCCGTTGGAATTTACCTTTTCCCTTATATGGATCTTCCGGCTTTTGATGTATCCGGAAAAATGTTCCAGCTTGTGGTAGTAACACTATTTGCAGGACTGGCCGCAATTGGATTTGGAGTTCTATTGGGAACTATAGCCGATACGCAGGAACAGTCTGCCCCATTTGGAGCAACCTCTGTAGTGGTTTTAGCTGCTATTGGCGGGATTTGGGTTCCTGTATTTTTAATGCCGGAATTTATGCAGACTGTAGCTAAATTTTCTCCTATGAACTGGGGGCTGAATGCCTATTATGATATTATTTTAAGAAACAGCGGAATTGGTGGAATTGCCAAAGAACTGGTTTTCCTCTTCTTATTCTATATTGCCACTGTAGCTATTTCTATTTTTTACGAAAAAAAACAAAATGCAGTCTAAAGAAAATATATTAACCTGTACTGAAGAAGTGAGAGTACGCTTCAATGAAACAGATCCGCTGGGCATTGTCTGGCATGGGCATTATATCGTGTATTTTGAAGACGGAAGAGAAGCTTTCGGTCGTCTGCATGGTCTTACCTATCTTGATATCCAGAATGCAGGATATGTAACGCCTATTGTAAAAAGTACCTGTGAGCATTTTCTTCCTTTAAAGTATGGAGAGACATTTAAGATCGTAACGACTTTTATCAATTCTGTATCTGCCAAACTTATTTACAGATATGAGCTTTTCAATCAGGAAGATCAACTGGTATGCAGCGGAGAAACCATTCAGGTATTTCTTGATAGCAATGGAAGCTTATGCCTTTACAATCCGGAGTTTTTTCAAAACTGGAAAGATAAAATGGGATTATCATGAGCAAGGAAATTTATATCACAGACTACAATTGTGTAACTCCTTTAGGTTTCAATGTTGATTCCAACTGGAACGCTCTGTTAGAAGGACAGTCAGGAGTTGCTTTACATAAAATTATAGACAATCAGGAGGCTTTTTATACTTCTATGATTGATTCTGACGAACTGAATGAAGAGTTCAACAGATTCTTCGCTCAGCATACAATTGATTTCACAAGACTGGAGAAGATGCTTCTTTTAAGCTTACAGCCTCTTGTTGAAAAACATACCGTTTCGGAAAGTACGGTTTTCATCCTTTCCACAACAAAAGGAAATATCAGTCTGTTAAAAAACAAGCCGGAATTACCGGAAGGTGTTTATTTATCAAAATTAGCAGAAAAAATTGCTTATTTCTTTGGATTTAAAACCAAACCGATTATTGTTTCCAATGCCTGCGTTTCAGGGGTAATGGCGATTTCTGTTGCTAAAAATATGATTCAGACAGGAAAATATAAAGATGCTTTTGTGATTGCAGGTGATGAGCTTTCTGAATTTATTATTTCAGGATTCAATTCATTTCAGGCAATAGGATCAGGACCTTGTAAACCTTATGATAAAAACAGAAACGGAATTAATATTGGTGAAGCAGCAGCTGCTGCTTATATCACTTCAATGTCAACTGGAAACGAAAAATTCAGATTTAAAGTACTGGGAGATTCAGCAGTGAATGATGCCAATCATATTTCCGGACCTTCAAGAACCGGTGACGGTTTATATGCCAGTATCAAAAATGCTATGACTGAAGCGAAGGTTTCTCCGGAACAGATTGATTTTATTTCTGCCCATGGAACGGCTACTCTATATAACGACGAAATGGAAGCCATTGCCTTCAACAGAATGGATCTCCAGAATATTCCTCTCAACAGTATGAAAGGCTATTACGGACATTGCCTGGGTGCGTCAGGGCTTTTGGAAAGTATTATTTCTATGGAAAGTGCTCTTCACAGTACTTTGCTTCCATCAAAGAACTTTGAAGAAACAGGAGTAACCCAGCCTTTAAATATCATCAAAGAAAACCAAACTGCAGATATTAAATATATTCTAAAGACCGCTTCTGGTTTTGGAGGATGTAATGCAGTTGTTGTACTGGAAAAATGTTAAACTGAAAGTGATGAAGAAAATAAATACCTGTACCATAGAACATTCAAAAATAACCTTTGACGGAAATCTTATTTTTGAAAGCCCAAGCGAAACCTTTCAGGAATTTGCCAAAGAAGCCTATAAAAGTTTAGACCTCAGCTATCCAAAGTTTCATAAAATGGATCATTTGAGTAAACTGGCTTTTCTTTCCGCTGAAACCATTTTGAAAGATGAAGACCACAGCAGAACAGCCATTGTTTTTGCCAACAGATCGTCCAGTCTGGATACGGATTTCAAATATCAGGAAAGCATCAACGATCAGGATAATTTCTATCCGAGTCCTGCCGTTTTTGTGTATACTTTACCCAATATTTGTGCAGGTGAAATCAGCATTAAACACAAAATGCAGACAGAAAATGCTTTTTTCGTACTGGATGATTTTGATGAAGAATTTTTGAATGACTATTCTGAACAGATTCTTCTATCCGGAAAAGCTGACAAAGTATTGTGTGGCTGGGTGGAATTGTATCAGGAAAATTACAAAGCTTTTGTATATTTGCTCACATTATAATTTAACAATGTACCAATCTGATAATGTACCAATGCTAAAGGCAATAACAACCATTGGTCAACTGGCACATTGATATATTGTACATTAAAATACTATTTATGGAAAACTTAAAAACAGAATTGAAACACAAAATTATCGAAGTTCTTAACCTTGAAGATGTATCTGTAGAAGAGATCAAAGATACTGACCCACTGTTCGGAGGTGGATTAGGATTAGATTCTATCGACGCTTTGGAACTGATCGTTCTTCTTGATAAAGACTATGGAATAAAATTAGCAGATCCTAAAAAAGGAAAAGAGATTTTCCAATCTATCGATACGATGGCAAAATTCATCGAGGACAACAGAACAAAATAAATTAATATAAAAATCTAACAGTGTAACAATGTAGCAATTATTGGTAAATTATCCGATTGATACATTGTTACATTATTGAATACCATGAGTCAAAAAATTGCCATAACGGGAATGGGCATCATTTCCTCCATCGGAAACAATGTGGAGGAAAATTTTATTTCATTGCAATCCGGAAAACATGGAATTTCAGATATCGAAATGTTTGAAACCCGTCATGCCGGAGCCATTAAAACGGGTGAAATAAAATTATCCAATGAAGAACTTGTACAACAGCTTCAGCTTGATGAAGACAATAACGTAACAAGAACTTCTTTATTGGGAATGATCGCTGCAAAGGAAGCTGTAGAAAGTGCAGGAATTTCAGATATCAATGGTTATAGAACCGGCTTGATTTCTTCTACCAGTGTAGGCGGAATGGATATCACTGAAAAATACTTCTACTCTTACGAAGACTTCCCTGAAAAGCAAAAGTATATTGACGCACACGATGCCGGAAATTCCTCATTGGCGATTGCCGGTTATCTGGGATTAAAAGGAATGGTTTCTACCATTAGTACAGCCTGCTCATCAGCAGCCAATGCGATTATGATGGGCGCAAAGCTCATCAAAAACGGAGTTTTGGACCGTGTTATTGTAGGGGGAACAGATTCTCTTTCAAAATTTACTTTGAACGGATTCAATACGCTGATGATTCTTACGGATTCCTACAACACTCCTTTTGACAACAACAGAAAAGGGCTGAATCTTGGGGAAGCTGCGGCTTTCTTAGTCCTTGAATCTGAAGAAATGGTCAAAAAAGAAAACAAAAAGGTTCTCGCTTATCTTTCCGGATATGGAAATGCTAATGATGCCCACCATCAGACCGCATCTTCGGAAAACGGACAGGGCGCATTTTTAGCAATGCAGCAAGCCCTGAAAATTTCCGGTTTGGAAAAAGAGCATATAGATTATATCAACGTTCACGGAACAGCTACTCCTAACAACGATTTATCTGAGGGAATTGCCATGATAAGAATCTTCGGAGAAAACCAGGTCCCTGAATTCAGCTCCACAAAAGCATTTACAGGACATACTTTGGCCGCAGCAGCAGGAATTGAAGCCGTATTTTCAATTCTAGCCATGCAAAACAGTGTGATTTTCCCGAACCTGAATTTTAAAACAAAAATGGAAGAGTTTGACCTTACTCCTGTTACCGAATTGAAAGAGAAAAACATCAATCATGTGCTTTCCAATTCATTTGGATTTGGAGGAAACTGTTCCACCTTAATTTTCTCAAAATCATGAGTGCAGTATACATCAACAGTGCATCCTGTATCTCGGTTCAGGACACTTTAAACGACAATATTCTTCAAAACCTTACTGTTAAAAATTCTTCAAACATCATTAAAGCGATAGAACCTAATTACAAAGAGTTCATTCCGCCTGCGATGATCAGAAGAATGTCTAAAACCGTAAAAATGAGCTCCGTAGCATCTCACTACGCATTGAAGGAAGCTGAAATTGAAAAACCGGATGCTATCATTGTAGGAACCGGAATGGGCTGCTCTCAGGATTCTGAAAAGTTCCTAAAAAACGTGATTGATAATCATGAAGAGTTCCTTACGCCTACCTTTTTCATCCAGTCTACTCACAATACGGTAGCAGGACAGATTGCTCTGGGATTACAGTGTCATGCTTACAACTTCACGTATGTAAATACTTCTTCTTCACTGGAGTTTTCGTTACTGGACGCTCAGCTTCAGATCAATGACGGAGAAGCAGAAAATGTTCTGGTAGGTTCTACAGACGAACAGACGGACAGAACCATGGAACTTTACTGCTTAAATAATACGATCAAAAAAGAAGCAGATCTTCCTGCAGATTATTTGAATTCTAATACCAATGGCGTAATCTGGGGCGAAGGAGCCAGCTTTTTTGTAATTGGAAAAGATAAGACCGAAAACTCTTACGCTAAGCTTAAGAATATCCAGATCAGCAACAAGGTTGAATTGAATGAAGTAAAGGATTTTATCCAGAATTTCCTGGTTCAAAACAATCTTTCCACTCATGATATTGATGCGGTTATTTTAGGATTCAGTGGAGATGCACAATCAGATATGTACTATACAAAAGCAATGGAACTGTTTCCTGATTCAGCACAGCTGTATTATAAACATTTGAGTGGAGAATTCAATACAGCAAGTGGTTTTTCAACCTTTATGGCCTGTCATATCCTGAAGGAACAGCAGATCCCGGAAATTATGATGATCAATGCAGAAAAAAAGGAAAGTATAAAGAATATACTTCTTTACAACCATCTGGCGGGTGATGATCACAGCCTGGTGTTATTGGAAAAGGCATAATTGTTGAAATTGAAAATTATACGGTCTATTTGTCATTCAGAGCGAAACGCAGTGAAGCGTGGAATCTAAATTAGAAATTAGTCTGGACTCCTACGGAGTGTGACAATGGTATACAATAAATATTACGACTATAAAACTTGTAATAAAACAATCAGCAATGAAACATTATCCCTTCATCCTATTCTACCTTTTCTGTAACGTTTTTATTTATGCGTTCCACGGAAGTATTTGGGTATATCTGTTTTGTTTTTTTGCTTTTTCTGCAGTAGTTGTCTGGGGTTCTTTTGACATTGAGCTGGGATATTTTGTGAACAGTATTACTCATAAGCGTACCAGAATAAAAGAAGTGGCTCTTACATTTGATGACGGACCTACTGAATTTACCCCAAAGTTTTTAGACCTGTTTAAAGAACATCAGATAAAAGCAACTTTCTTCTGTATCGGAAAACAGATTGAAAAATACCCTGAGACGTTTCAGAGAATCATTGCAGAGGGACATACCATAGGAAATCATACGTTATCACATTCCAATTCTACAGGATTTTTATCGACTTCAAAAATGATTACAGAGATTGAAAAGTGTGATAAGATCATGAAAAACGTGGGAAATATTAAGACCAATCTCTACAGACCGCCGTTCGGAGTGACGAACCCTAATATTGCAAAAGCAATCAAAAAAACCAATAAAGTAAGCATCGGGTGGAATGTCCGGTCATTGGACACCATCATTGATGACGAAAAGAAAATCTACAACAGAGTGACCAAAGGTCTGAAAAATGGGAGTATTATTCTTCTTCATGACACTTCGGAAAAGACCTTTCGGGTGCTGACCAATTTATTAGTATTTTTGAAGGATAAAAAATATTCAACCTTTACTGTTGATACAGTGATAAATTCAAATAGAAATGATTAAAAATATAGTTTTCGGAGTATTCTTACTGGTTTCAGGATTCTTTTTTGCGCAAAACACAGCAATGTCAGGAGCTGAAGCCAAAGCATTTGTATCGAAGGTTTCTTCAGACACAAAAGAAATTAAAACGTTACAGAGCGATTTTACCCAGACCAAAAAAATGGATTTCCTTGATAAAAGCATTGTCACCTATGGGAAAATGTCTTTGCAGACGCCCAATATGCTGAGCTGGAAGTACACTAAACCGTATCAGTACAGTATTGTTTTTAAAAGCAATAAAATCTTCATCAATGATCAGGGAAAAAAATCTTCTGTAGATGCGAAAAGCAAAACATTTGAAAAAATCAATAAACTTATTGTAGGAAGTTCGAATGGAACCATGTTTAATGATCCTGAGTTTACCGTTACCTATTTTAAGAACGGAAATTACAATGTGGCAAAGTTTATCCCAAAGACTTCTCAGTTGCTGAAATATATTAAACAGATTGAACTGTTTTTCCCTAAAAACCAGTCGACAGTTTCACAGGTCAATATGACGGAGTCTTCCGGGGATACTACGAATATTGTTTTCAAAAATACCAAGATCAATGCTTCCATTCCTGCGTCAGAGTTTTCTTTATAGCCTGATTCTGATCTTGGCTGTTTCCTGTAAAACATACCAGTTAACAGAAGCAAAACCTGTTTCTTCTTCTGAAAAGATGGTTGAAAATTTATACTTTTCGTCCACTGAAGATTATGTATACAAATGCCAGATGGACATTTATAAAAACCATGTGAGTGGAATTCTGATCATCAAAAAACTGAATGAAACAACGCACCGTGTCGCCTTAACTTCTGATTTCGGGAATAAACTGATAGATTTTGAAGTCTCTGATAATGATTTCAGACTGAATTATGTACTTCCTGATCTGGATAAAAAAATAGTGATCAACTTTCTAAAAAATGACTTTCAGCAGCTTCTGAAAAGAAAATATCCGGTCAGTGAAAGTTTTGAAAATAAAAATGCTAAAATCTACCTTTCAAAAATCGATAAGAAGAGCTATTATCTGTTCTTCAGCAAAGAAAATGGCTTACTGAAAGAGATTGTTTACACGAAAAATAACAAAGAGAAAATCGATTTCACTTTTGATGCAAAAAAACCTATCTTCGCGGATAGCTTAAATCTACAGCACAAAGACTTTAAGATCAATATAAAACTATTTCAAATAACCGAAACAGAATAAGAACTGTACAGCCTACAAGTATTATTTTCAAACCAAAGTGTAGTGTACATTTAATCTTAAAAAATAAGATCATGCAGACCATTCTTACAGACTTTTATACTTTAACATCATACGATAAGACAGAAGACGGAAAATTTACCGCTCATATTCACCTGAATAAAGACCACGAGATTTTTAAAGGTCATTTTCCTGGAAATCCGGTAACTCCCGGTGTTTGTATGATGCAAATTATTAAGGAACTGACTGAGGAATTTACAGGTTCAAAGTTATTTCTGAAAACAGCTTCCAATGTAAAGTTCATGGCGATTATCAATCCTTTTGAAACCCCTGATCTGGTACTTCAACTGGATATTGCTGAAAATGAAGAAGATGTTAAAGTAAAAAACACAACTTCTTTTGGCGAGACTATTGCATTGAAATTGTCTGTAAGCTATAAAAAAATATCGTCATGAAACTAATCTTATCATTCATAGCAGCATTTGTTTTTTTCTTTCAATCTGATCTTGAAACGCTGAGAAACAGCTATGCTAAGGCGAATGAATCCACTACCAATACTGCGAGCTTTATTGAGACTGCGGAAAAACAATCCGGCTCTGATGCCGTAACTGTAGGATACAAGGCCGCAGCAAAGATTATGGAGGCCAAAATTGCCAAAAGCAACAGAAAAGCTCTGGTAAAGACAGGTGCTACAAGTCTTGAAGGCATTATTAAAAGTAATCCTAACAATGCAGAACTTCGTCTGATCAGAATGAGTGTTCAGGAAAATATTCCAAAGATCGTAGGATACCGCGGGAGCCTGAAGGATGATAAAGCTTTCCTGCTGAATAATTACAGCAAACAGAATACAGCTCTGAAGGGCTATATCAAAAGGTTTGCAATGCAATCTAAAACCATGACAGAGGCGGAAAAAGCCACTTTAAAATAAAAAAATGTTTCTTGCTGAAGTACAAAATGCTATTTCTGAAAAGAAGATATGCGTTTTAATCCCTACCTACAATAATGAAAAAACCCTGAAGAGGGTTATTGACGGCGTTCTGGACTACACCGAAAGTATTATCGTGGTCAATGATGGTTCTACAGATTCCACGCCTCAGGTTCTTGCTCAATATCCTCAGATCACTGTAATTTCCTTACCGGAGAATAAAGGAAAAGGAAACGGCCTAAAAACGGGTTTCAGAGCAGCAAAGAAATCAGGATATCATTACGCCATCACCATTGATTCGGATGGTCAGCATTATCCGGATGATATTCCTGTATTTGTAGAAGCTCTTCTTCAGGAAAAAGAGGAAGTTCTTCTGATCGGAAACAGAAATATGTCTCAGGATGGAATTCCTAAGAAAAGCAGTTTCGGAAACCGTTTTTCCAATTTCTGGTTTTGGTTTGAAACCGGTATCAGGCTTGAAGATACACAGTCCGGCTACAGACTTTATCCTTTGCATAAAATTCCAAAGAAATATTTTACCCCAAAGTTTGAATTTGAAATAGAAATTATTGTAAGAACTGCATGGAGGCATGTTCCGGTAAAAAATGTTCCAATCAAGGTTTTATATGATCCGGTGGAGCGGGTTTCCCATTTCAGACCTTTCAAAGATTTCACAAGAATCAGTATTCTGAATACAATTCTGGTAACGATTACTCTATTTTATATTATTCCGAGAAATTTCGTGAATAATTTCAAAAAAAAAAGCTTTAAAAGATTCATACAGGAAGATGTCTTAGAAAGTGACGGAAGTAACCGAACAAAAGCATTTTCCATAGCACTGGGCGTTTTTATAGGACTTTCTCCTTTCTGGGGATTCCAGACTCTTCTGGTGATCAGTTTATCTGTACTTTTTAAGCTTAATAAAGTCCTTGCATTTGTAGCTTCCAATGTGAGTCTTCCTCCTTTTATCCCTTTCATTATTGCCGCTTCTCTGTTTCTGGGAGCTCCCTTTGTAAGTGGAAACAGCGATATTCTAAGTCAGGATTTAAATTTCGAACTGATCAAGAACAATCTTTTGCAATATGTGATTGGTAGTTTTATCTTAAGTATTACACTTTCGGCCATTGCAGGAGTGACCTCTTTTCTGTTTCTGAATAAGGTAAGCCCGGAAAACAATTAAAAAAAGCCCGGAACAAAGTTCCAGGCCTATCACAATGAATTATTATTTTCTATTTTACACGGAATACATTATTGCAGAATAAACTGAACCAAATCTTTTAAAAACTGTTCATCCACTTTTCCTTTTGTTTCATAATCTTTTGGAGATGGTTTTCCGGAACCTGCAATAAATAAGTGACTTAATGCAGGATAAAACTTAAATACAGCAGTCTTATCATTTTTCAATGTTTCTTTCCAAAGGCTGAAATCTTTCTCAGTTACCTGATAATCTCTTCCCCCTTGTGCAAAAAACATCGGAGCTTTTATTTTTTTAACTTCGTTAAGCTGATTGTAATCCTTCAAATACTTCCAATATGCGGCAGACTGGCCCAAAGGAAGCTCTGATGAAGGAGAATGTAAGTTAAATTGGGATGAGTTTAAAAAAGCAGCCTGCTTTTTAATTTCCTGAACAGCTTCAGCTGGAACTTTAGCCGGGTCAATCGTATGAAGGTATTCATATTGCTCAACAAGCAGGTCTTGCAGCGGTCTCGCATTCCCGGCCATAAAAACATATTTTGAAACCTGTGCCTTTTCTGCAATTTTAGGCATCATATATGCTCCCTGGCTATGCCCAAGAATGATAATCTGGTATCCTTTGTAATCAGCATTATTTTTAAAATAAAGAGCTGCGTTTACAGCATCATTGATGGTTTCTTCTTCTACAGTAGACTTTTCCGTGAATGCTTCAGGGTGGGAATAGGTTCTTTTATCATATCGATAGGAAGCAATTCCGTTGTTTAAAAGATATTCTGCAATGTCTTTAAACGGCTTGTTTTCTCCAATGGTTTCATCTCTGTCATGAGGTCCGGAGCCGTGAACGAAAATAACCAATCTCTTTTTATTGTTGGAAGGTGGAATTAATAATGTTCCTTTCAGCTCAATAGCATCACTTTTTATTTTCAGTGTGGTTTTCTCATCTCTTTTTTCAAATGTTTTGTGAGGAACTAAGAAGAAACCCAGCAATTTATTATTCTCATTAAAAGTAAGCTGAATATCCAGTTTTTCCTTTTCAAATTCAGAATAGTAATAATAGGTGTTTCCTTCGTTATTTACTTCAAGGATATTTTTAAGTCCTCCAATCTGCCCCTGAAGTTGTTGCGGAATCGCTTTGAGCTGTTCCACCGGAATTTGTCCCGCTACGGTAGGATCAAAATAAGCATGTGCTTTTTCCATATTTTTATCAACCAGCAAGGCTTTAATGAAAGTATTTCCGATCTCTTTTCTGTCCTGAGAAAATGATAACAGAGCGAATGCGGTAAAGAATAAGGTTAAAAGTTTTTTCATAATCAATTATTTAAAGACCACATCAGCGAATGATAGTGGTGTCATCATTATGGTAACAAATATCGAAATAATAACCAGGGCGAGCTGGGTGATATGGTATATTTTTTCTCTTTCCTCCTCATTGATTTCAAAAGTAAATTTTATTTTATCAGGCCTTCTAATGATCAACCAGATAAATAAAAGAACAGCGAGATTCATCAGTACAGGAAACACAAGAAAGATTTTGCTTCCATAATTGTCTTTCATACTTCCGTACCCGTGAATAGTGATGGTGTCAGGTATTGAGCTGTAAACGGTGCACAAATACAAAGAATAACAGATAATAATAACAAAAGGAATACAGAACAGCAGTTTTATATATTTGGGGATCATTTCAGTTTCTTTAAAGTTTTCTTCAGGTATTTTTCAACATTTTTTCTGTCCGGAACTGTTGTAATTTCTTTCGTCAATGCTTTCTCAAACTCCATTTTTGCCTTTGAATATTCTTTTTTGCTAAAATAATACTTTCCTGATTGATAATAGACCAGCCAAAAATCGGGATTCATAGCCTGATACGATGGGATAATATCATCTGTCAACAGCGCGTTTTTATCATCAGCGGCCTCATTGATTTCTTTACCGTACATTTTGGACAGTTCATAGTTTTGAAATTCTTCAGAATCTGCGAACGGATCTCTTGCAATATTCAGTTCTGTTTTCGCCAGCAGACTTTGCGATAATGGCTTACCGGAAAAAATCTCATTCAGGTCATAGCAAACAAATTCTCCAAGCTGATAAGGATTGGAAGAAACCCAAACCAGTTTTTTCTGAGGCGAAAATATAACGGCATGGTGAGCCAATAGCTGATTGAGTGCTTTTTCATTTCCATAACCGATACTTTCATCTTTTAAGCCGGACTTATTTCTTAAAATGGAAGCCATCTTTTCGGGAGTGATCTTCTTTTCTTTCTGCAAAAGCTCCTGAAGTTTTTCATAACGGTATTCTGAATGGCTTTCTTCAATCTGCTTCTGATTTCTTTTGTCATCTTTATAAGCTTCAGACTGAAAATGATTGGTACAAAGCACTCTGCTTGTATTTTGTACTCTATATACCCCGAAATTTTTAGGTGAAACTTCAATGATTACCGCATTTTTATCAGCCGCACTTCCCACAAGGATAGATTCCGAAACAAATACCTTTCGTTTTTTAGCAATGGCAATGGCTTCTTCTATATTTTTTGCATACTGTAAAATCTCTCTTGTAACCAGGGAAATAGGAGTCTTTGCCGTTAAAGGAATTTTTGATTTTCCGGCATTAATGGTCACGGTAATTCCTTCTTTATTCATTCCTGAAACTACACCTATCATTCCGGGCCAGCTTACCGATATATAGGGAATTCCTTCTTCGGGTTGCACAAACTCTACCAATTTATTTTTAGCAAAATCGTCTCCCACATAAAAGTCGAAATTCCTTCCAATCAACAAGTCTCCGTCTTCAGTATTTTCATTCCATACAGCAAGAGATGTACAGCCTACCATGGCAAGATCCTGCATGGCATGCCCGATATCATGAGCACCGTGCAGGTAAAGGTTTCTTAAATATTTAGGAGCAATAAAGTCATACTGATCGGATGAATATCGTGACAAGCCAAATAATTCTGCCTGATAATCTTCTCTTACATTGAGGTACATTTTTCTGTTGTACCATTTTAAAAAACCTCTTAACAGCCCTTGTCTGAATTTTGATGGCACAAAACCCTCCACTTTTGAAAAGAAAATGTTCTCCTGCTTCTGCATTAAGTTTTGGGTCAATGCTCCGCTATTATATCCAAGCTGCAAAGGATTTCCTTTAATATAGAGTTCCCAGAGCTGCTGTTTATTTTTGGTAAGATAATTCTGATTGTAGCTGAAGGTACTGTCATTGATCTGGTTTACTTTCGGGATCTCCAGAGCATATTGTTTTACATCGGGAATATGTTTGATAGACTTTGAGATTCCGCAGGATGTGAGGAAAACACAAAAAGTGAGATAAAGTAAAGTTCTTTTACAGGATGAATAAATGGTTTTAGTTTTTTTCACTTTAGTTTTTATTAATCATTTGGGTCAGCCGCATGTCTATCGTTTCTTTTCCGATAATTTCAGCACAGGTGTTAAAAGCTCCGATAGTAACGCCTAAGATGCCATGCATATTCACGGATTGTCCGGTCAGAAAAAGATTGTCAATTTTGGTACGGGGAGAAACCATCGTTTTAAGAGGATTCTCCGAGCTTTTCATATATCCATACATATTTCCTTCACAATTTCCGATATAGTCCCGATAAGATAAAGGAGAGGAAGTATAGAGTGTTTTAATGGCATGCCTTAGATTCGGAATTTTCTTTTCCAGAGCATCAAGCATTTTTTCTGTTTTTTCAAGCTTAAATCTTTCATAAGCATTTCCTCTTTCATGTTCATCGGCAACGGTATTGAAGGTATTCTCCCATTCTTTAACCTCATCAAAATCCATATACGATATCGCCGTCAGACTTTCTGCGAATTCAGGATGACGTTTCGAAGGTGTAGAAGAAAGCATAAACGTTTCCGGCCACGATTCTTTCCGGTATTGGAATGCATTCCAAACCTGTTCTTCAGAGGAGTAGTGATATCTGTTATAATTAAAATTCGGAAGATAATGAGGCTTTAAAACAAGATAAATACTAAAGCACGATGAAACCGGCTTCCAGCTTAAAACCCTGTTCAGAAAAGATTTCTTAAGTCTTTCTTCACCAATAAGTTTAATGGTGGAACGGATTTCTATATTTGAAATAAATTGTTTGGCAGTGTATTCTTTTCCTTTTTTTGTTTTAACAGAGGTCAGTGTATTATTTTCATTAAAAACAAATTCTGAAACTTCGGAGTGCTTGTGTACTTCGGCTCCATATTCCCGGAGTTTTCTGATTAAAAGTTTAGAGATCTGACTTCCTCCTTTCACACATTTGTAAGCACTTTGGATATAAGAATTTACCGTCAGAGCATGTACATAAAAGGGAACATTCTCCGAGTCTCCGGCATATAAAAAGTTGGAACCCAGTAAAACTGACTGCAATTTTTTATTCTGAGTAACAGATTCAATGAATCTTTTGGTATTTAGATGCAGGATTTCCTCGTTGTAATTGTCTTTTCCCACCACATGATATCTGGGAAACTGGCTGCATACATACTGAATTTCTTCGCAATAGTTTTCAAGGTTTTCTTTTTCTTCGGGAAAATACTTTGAAAGCTGTTCAACAAAATTCTGATAGCCCTGTGCATGAGGATATTCTATTTCATCTTCTCCGAAACTGATTCTGTCATAGCCGTCTTCATCCATCAACTGAAGTTCAAGATCATCCATAATTTCCAGATAGGAAAAGAACTGGTTAAGATTCTGTCCTTTGGATAAACCTCCAAGATAATGGACTCCGGTATCAAAAATAAGCTTATCTCTTGAAAAGGTCTGCAGATTTCCCCCATACTGGTTATTTTTCTCCAGAACGCATACTTTCTGACCTTCTTTCGCCAAAATAAGAGCTGAAACAAGGCCTCCCAATCCGCTGCCGATTACAAGTATGTCGTATTCTTTCTTCAAAAGAAAATGTGCTTTTAATAATTAAGAAACAGGGAATTTAAGATATTTAAAGTTTACTTCAGTAAAGTAAGCATAGAAATTTTATGAGTTCTCTTAAATCTCGGTAAATCTTAATGGTTTTTTAGTTTTTATTCGTTTTTACGGGATAAAAATAGAAAAATTAATCAACATCATCCCAAAAATCAAAATAATTAAACCATTGAAGCGGGTATTTTTTCACCATAGTTTCAAGATTTTGCACATAAGACTGTAAAAGTCCCTGTGAATCACGATTTTTGATATTCTGGGCAACTCTTGCATACAGATGGTAATGAAGATTATTCTCTTTCATCACATAAACATATACTACGGGAACGCCTAACCTTGAGGCGATCAAAAATGGGCCAGCAGGAAATTTTGCACTTTTTCCCAGCAGTTCTGCCTCCAGATATTTGGACCCTTCGAAATAACGGTCTCCGGTAAAGCAGATGAGTTCATTATTGGACAAAGCCTGATTGATCTCAAAGATATGAGACATGTCCTCCTTCACGTAAATAAACTTGATATTACTCTTTTTTACCGCAACACTTTCCAGATATTCCTTGATCACGGTCACTTCCTGATCTGTTGTAACCAGATTGATCTGGCAGTCGAAGTCGATATCTGCAAAAAAGTGTTCCGCAATTTCAAAATTACCAATATGGGCACTGATGAGTACACCTCCTTTTTTAGCAGCTAAAAGATTTCTGAGGTTTTCAATACCGTCAAATTCATAGGTATATTTTTCTCTGAGTCCGGCAGAAATCGCAGTTTTATCAATCAGAACTTTTCCGAAGGTAAAATAGCTTTTAAAGATGGAAGCTTTGGATTTCCAGTATCCATAGTTCAGTCTTTTCTGAAAATAATAAAGAATGTATTGATTGCTTTTCTTCTGAAACAGGGAGTAGTAGGCCGCCACAAAATACAGCACACCATATGAACTTCTGATCCCGATATTTCTAATACACCAGACGAATATTCTGTATCCGAGTACTGTTCCTTTAGATTTACCTTTCCACTTGTTCATATCTAGAATTTAATATAACAGAGAGCCAATGTAATAATACCTTTTTGAAGTGTCCGTTACCGGATCACTGCGATATTGTTACATTGGCACATTTTATAGAATAAAGAATTACTCAATAACTACGCGTTTTTTTCAGCAATCTTATGTTCAATCGTTGTATAGAAATCATCAAATGTTACCATTTTTTTGAAATCTGCTTCTCCTAATTTCACCCCGAAATTGGATTCAATCACGACTACCATGTCGATATAATCTAAGCTGTCTAAGCCCAGTGTATTTTTAAGGTTGGCATCGTTACTGATTTCGTCTCCGTCTACCTCGAATTCGTTGACAAGAAAATCATTAACAATAGCAACAATTTTTTCCCTTTCCATGTTTTTAATCAAATTTTTTAACTATTAGTGCAGAATTGGTTCCCCCAAACCCAAAAGAATTCGACAAAAATACATCAATTTTTTGATTTTTTGTTTTTGCAACTAAATTTATCTTTTGTGCTTCATTATCAGGGTTTTCCAGATTGATATTGGGAGCCACAAAATCGTTCTGCATCATCAGAATGGAGTAGATCACTTCACTTGCACCTGCCATCCAGCACTCGTGTCCGGTCATAGATTTGGTAGAACTTACCGGAACATCACTGCCGAAAATCTCATAGATGGCTTTCGCTTCGTTGGCATCACCAATTGGAGTAGAAGTTGCATGAGCATTAATATAATCGATGTCTGAAGCTTTTAATCCTGATTGTTTTAAGGCTCTGTCCATTGCCAAAGCCGGCCCGTCTACGTTTGGTGTTGAAATATGACCTCCGTTGGAAGAAAAACCATACCCGATAATCTCTGCAATAATCGGAGCGCCTCTTCTTTGGGCAGATTCCAAGCTTTCAACAATCAGACTGGCTGCTCCGCCACTTGGAATCAATCCGTCTCTATCTGCATCGAAAGGTCTGGATGCTTTTGCAGGCTCATCTTCTCTTGCTGAGAACACTCCCAATCCGTCAAAGCTCGCCATGGAATATTTGTTGGTTTCCTGAGCTCCGCCACAGATAATCATATCCTGGAAACCATTTTTAATCATCATATAAGCCAGTCCTAAAGAATGCGAACCGCTTGCGCATGCTGCGCTGATGGTAAGATTGATTCCTTTCAGTTTAAAAATCGTAGAAAGGTTCATCGTTACCGTTGAATTCATTGATTTGAAAATCGCTCCCGATCCCATCAATGTTGTATCTTTCTTTTCCCTTGCAATATCGATAGATTCTACGACTGCCTGAGAAACACTGTCATTTCCGTATAAGATCCCCACTTCATGAGCATCCAAGAATTCTTCATCTAGATTTGCCTGTTTTAAAGCATCAAGCGTAGCAAGATAAGCATATTCGCTTTCTTCTCCCATACTGACACGCTGGCGTCTGTTTAAAAGATTTTTCAGATCAGGCTTTGGAACTACTCCTGTGAGGCCAGACCTGAAACCAAATTCTTTTCTGTCCTGATCTAAAACAATACCGGATTTTCCTTGATATAGGGATTCCCTGACCTCTTCTAAAGACGTCCCGATGCAGGAATAAATTCCCATTCCGGTAATTACAACCCTATTTTCCATTTGTTTATATTGAATTTAACAATGTATCAGTCTAGTAATGTAACAATCTTTTCATTGATATCAATCAACATTGGTACACCGGTACATTGGTATATTGTTAGATTATTTATGAATAAATTCCTCCGTTAATATTAATCACTTCACCTGTAATGTAAGAAGATTTTTTAGATGCTAAAAATGCGACAAGATCTGCCACTTCTTCTGCTTCTCCAAATCTGTTGGCAGGAATCATTGCTTTAAGCTCATCTTCATTAAACTCCTGGGTCATATCCGTTTTGATGAAACCCGGTGCAACGGCATTTACCGTAACATTTCTTTTGGCAACTTCCTGTGCAAGGGCTTTTGTAGCACCTACCAAAGCTCCTTTCGCAGCAGAATAATTTGTCTGCCCGGCTGTTCCTTTTACTCCGGATACAGAAACCATATTGATGATTCTTCCGTATTTGTTACGAAGCAGCTTTTGAATAAAGAAATTGGTCACATTGAAGAATCCGTCCAGACTTGTATTGATCACACTATTCCAGTCTTCCTTCTGCATCCACATAAAAAGACCGTCTCTTGTGATTCCGGCATTATTGACGATCACTTCTACCACGGCATCAGGATTTTTCTCCTGCCACTCCGTTAAAACAGCTTGTGTTTCTTCGGTGTTTCCTACATCAAATTTAAGAATTTCTCCGGTAGCACCCAATTCTTCCACTTTAGCCAACGTTTCTTTGGCTGCCGTTTCATTTGAAGCGAAGTTGATAAGGATGTGATAGTTTTTCTCTTCAGCCAGTTTTATACAGATTGCTCTCCCGATTCCTCTGGAGCCTCCTGTTACAATTGCACATTTCATGCGTTAGTGTTTATATCGTTTTTAGTTTTTTAAGTTGATGCTGGAAGCCTTTTTTAAAAGACAATTGATGGCAACCAATAGTTACATTCCTTTCAGATATTTCTTTACTTCCTCCAAATACGGATACATAACCATATCGTCTGAGAAAGCAGGAATAATTTTTCTGATATCATCATACAGTTCTTTTGTAGAGGATGAAACCTTATCCTGGAATCCAAGATATTCAACCGCCTGAATGATGGTAATAGCTTCAATAGCCAAAACTTCAAAGGCATTTTCAATGACTTTTCTACAAATTACAGCAGCGTTTGTTCCCATACTAACGATGTCCTGGTTATCGTTATTGTTTGGAATACTGTGAACATACATAGAATTTGACAACATCTGGCTTTCTGCCGTAGTAGAAGTTGCTGTAAACTGTACACCCTGCATCCCGAAATTGAAACCTAATTTACCTAAATTGACAAAAGGAGGTAGAATTTCGTTGATTTTAGCATTCAGAAGGTAGTTTAGCTGTCTTTCTGCAAGCATGGTAAGTTTGGTTACCACAATTTTAAGCTTGTCCATTTCCAAAGAGATATAATCCCCATGGAAGTTTCCTCCATGATACACATGCTGGTCTTCAACGTTGATAATTGGATTATCATTCGCTGAATTGATCTCATTCTCAAGAACTTTCTCCGTATATTCCAATGTATCCAATACCGGACCTAGAATCTGAGGAACACATCGTAAAGAATAATATTCCTGAACTTTTTCCTTGAATACTTTTTCCTGTTCTTCAAAATGGGTATACAGATGTTCTTCTCTTTTTCTGATCAGTTTACTGTCTGCCAGGTGAGCACGCATTCTTTCTGCCACTTTCTGTTGACCGTAATGTTTCTTAGTTCCGTTCAAGGCTTCTGACAAATGATCATCATAAGCCTGTACAATCTCATTGATGGCACAAGAAAGTCTAAGAGAAATATCAGTAAGCTGATTGGCTTTATAAGCATTTACGATACCGATTCCTGACATTACGGAAGTTCCGTTCATCAATGCAAGACCTTCGCGGATCTCTACTTTGATCGGTTCTAAGCCTTCAACTTCAAAAACTTCTTTGGTAGATTTTCTTTCTCCATTGTAAAAAACTTCTCCTTCTCCAATCAATACCAAAGCCAGGTGAGCCAGCTGAACAAGGTCACCGCTTGCCCCTACTCCTCCATGTTCAAAGATCAACGGGATAATATCTCTGTTGATCAGCTCCTGAAGCAGATAAATAACAGACTGGTGCACTCCTGAATTCCCTAATGATAAGGTATTCAATCTTGCAAGCATACATGCTTTTACTTCTTCTACAGGCAAAGGGTTTCCAATTCCTGAAGAGTGGCTTCTGATCAGGTTATACTGAAGCTGGTGTGTATCTTCATCACTGATTTTAAACTGAGCCATTGGCCCAAAACCGGTGTTCACACCATATATTACTTTATTTTTTGAAAACTCTTTTAAAAACTGAAAACTTTTATCCACTCTTGATAAAAGTGATTCATCCAGTTCTATTTTTTCATTCTCAATGATAATTTTTTGAAAGTCTTTCAGTTCTAAAAAGTTATTTATTTTCATCAATTAAAAGTAATAGTTGATAATTTTGTAAAATATTAATTATTTGTCACTAATTTTGCGGCAAAGATAAAAGTTATTATTAAAATAAAAAATCAAAGATGAGCAAAGAATTTGTTGACGTTCTTGTAATCGGAGCCGGACCCTCCGGATGCGTGTCTTCTTCGTACCTGAAGAACAATAACGTCAGCGTAAAAGTAGTCGAAAAGACAAAATTCCCCAGACTCGTAGTTGGAGAAAGCTTAATTCCAAGGGTAATGGACCACTTTGAGGAGGCCGGACTTTTCCCTGCATTAGATAAAATGGGCTTTGAAAAAAAGCTTGGAGCCCGTTTTCTTCGTGGTGACGAAGTCTGCATTTTTGATTTCAGCAACAAATTCGGGGAAGGCTGGGACTGGACCTGGCAGGTTCCGAGAGCTGATTTTGATAATACGCTTGCTCAGGAAGTCATTAACAAAGGAATCGATCTTGAGTTTGAAACTGAGGTTATAGACATCAAATTTGACGGAACAAATTCTATAACTACGGTAAGAAATAAGGATGGAGAAACAAAAGAGATCCATGCTAAGTTTGTTATCGATTCCAGTGGCTACGGAAGAGTTTTACCTCGCCTGCTTGATCTTGAAAAACCTTCAAAACTATCCCCTCACTCTGCCATTTTCTCTCATGTGAATGATATCAACAGAGAACCGGGAGAGGAAGGAACTTTGATTTCTTTTGACATTATTGAAACAGAAGTATGGCTTTGGGTAATCCCTTTTTCCAACGGAAACACAAGTTTAGGAATTGTAGGTCCTACTGAATATATTGACAAATTATCTGAAAACGGAGATACAACGGAAGCTTTAAGAAAAGCTATTTCTCTTTCTGAATATTATGTAAAACGTTTTGGAAATGTAGATTTCCTTTTTGAACCTAAACATCTGAAAGATTATTCCTGTTCAGTAAAAAGTTTATTCGGAGACGGATTTGCTTTAACAGGAAATGCCTCTGAATTCCTTGATCCGGTTTTTTCTTCAGGAATGGCTTTTGCCACAGAATCCGGAATGCTGGCCGCCAAACTGGCATTAAGACAATTAAACGGAGAAAAAATTGACTGGCAGAGGGAATACACAGACTACATTTTATATGGAGTGGATGTTTTCACCACCTATGTAAAAGAATGGTATACCGGAAATCTTCAGGAATTATTCTTCCATCAACCGGAAAATCCGGACGTAAAGAAAAAGATCTGCGCTGTTTTAGCAGGCTATGTCTGGAATAAAGACAATCCTTTTGTGAGAAAGCATGATACAGTTATTAAAAACCTTGCAAACCTGATCAAGCTGGAAAAACAGGAACAGCAAAATCAAGCATAAAAAAACGGTCTGAAAATTCAGACCGTTTTTGTTATTTTAAAGCATTTTTAATAGCTTTACCCAATTCTTTTCCTGTTTTTTCATATGCAGCAGATATTCTTCCGTATTCCATACGATAACTACCTTTACTTCCTATCCCTTCAATCTTATCACCCTGAACTTTAGTTAAAACTTTAGATGGATTTTCAGTTTCAACAAATATCATTTCTGATGATAATTTAGCAGGCTGTGTTACAAACCCAGTCCATCCGGCGTAGATCCATTTTGTATGCAGTATTAAGGTGTACTTTGCCGAAGCTCCTTTAGTGAATTTTATTTTTTTCGCTTTACCATTTACTCCTTCAATAAACTTATCAAAAAAAACTGATTCCTTATGCTTTTGCCATTCTTCATCCCATTCTTTCCAGGATTGCTCGCCTTTCTTAGCCAATGTCTCTGTTTTTCTTCTTTCAAGATACTGGGCTTCAGTATAATTATCTGCCTGAAAAAGAGGATTTTCAAATTTAAACTGAACATTTACCTCAGTCTGATCTTTCAGAAAGTCAAAATTTCCAGATTCAATATTAATTTTGTCCTGGGCAAAAGTTGCCGTGGTAATGGCTGCAAAAAGCAGCAGAAATAATTTTTTCATAGTGTATTAGTTTTACTATTCAAGCCCCAAAGATATATAAAAAGACCTCTGTTAATTATTCTTTAGGTTTAATTTTATCTTAAGTCAATAAAAGTGATTGGCTTTCTGCTGTTTGGATTAAAAACTGTTTTAGAAAGAACATCAAAATCTATGATTTCAATTTTAGGACTTACTCTCAATTTTGCACGGAAGTGATCTCTCACTTCATTGACAAACCCTTCGTGATCTGCTTCTGTACTAAGTTTAATGATAATCTCATCAAGTCCGATTTTGTTGGACTGAATCACAATCTGGTAGCATAAGATAGTATTAAAATCATTCAAAATATCATTCATAGCAGGAGGATACAGCGTTGTCCCTTTGTATTTGATCATCTGCTGCTTTCTTCCTACAACAGGTCCTAGCCTCATCGTATTTCTTCCGCACTGGCATGGCTCATAGTGGGCTTTTACAAGATCTCCGGTTTTAAACCTCAACAAAGGAATGGCTTCCACTCCCAAAGTCGTAATCGTAAGTTCACCGCTTTCTCCTTCTTTTACAGGGTTTCCTTCATCATCCAGGATTTCTGTAATAATCAATTCCGGATGGTGATGTCCTCCGATCTGGAATTCACACTCTGTAAAAGCAGTGCTCATTTCCGTAGAAGCATAGGTAGAAAAGAGTTTGATGTCCCATTTTTCCTTGATTTTCTGTGAAAGAATATTATCTGTAAAATCCTGATTTTTGATACTTTCTCCAATGCAAACAGCACCATAAACGCCGGAATTTTTATAATCCAACCCGTGTTTTTCAGCGTAATCAATCATTTTCAGTAGAAAAGAAGGTACGGTAATCAAATATTTTGGCTTGTATCTAAAAATAGAATCCCATTGCAGTTCAGGAATTCCCGGTCCCATTCTTACTACGCTTGCCCCCATTTTTCTTAAACCAAGAAAATAAGCAAGCCCAGCCATAAACCTTTTATCTATGGTGGTAATCATCTGCACAACATCTCCTTTCTGAATTCCTGCACAGGCGAAAGATATCGCTTCATTGTACGCAAGCCTTTCCAGATCACTGTCAGACAATCCGAAAGTCACCGGATCTCCCAATGTTCCGGAAGTGGTACTGTAATCCACAATTTTATCCGGTGTTATGCAGAAAAAATCATGATTGTACTGCTGAAGATCATTCTTTGTGGTGGTAGGAATCTTCTGAAGGTCTTCCAAAGTACGAATATCCTCAATAGTAATATTATTTTCTTTGAACAGTTTCTGATAAAACGGCGAATGAGTTTCAAGATACCTCAAAAGCTCATGAAGTTTTTCTTCCTGAAATATTTTGATTTCCTGAATCCCTGCTTTCTCGATTGACGGATGAAATTCCAATGATTTTAATTTTTTAAAAGGCAAATTTATCTAATTAAAATTAAAAGATTTAAAGATTCAAGTATTAAAAGATGAATTATCTCCTAAACGTAAAAGTTTGTGTATTGGTATTCCCGGCAGTATTGATAGTTGTTACTTTTAAAGTATGAGAACCACTTCCTTTAGGACATTTTTCATCAAAAATGTAGACAAAATTATCTTTTACACGGGTAAACCTCAACCATTTGCCATCCAGTTCGGCACGGAATGAAATAATATCACCCACTTTCGTTGTTCCTTTTAAGAGTAATGAACTGCTATTAACTAATGCTCCTTCTGCCCAGCCTGATGAAACGGATGGAAGATTATTGTCAATCAACAATTTTGCGGTACCCAATCTGTTGAATTTCCCTTCTGTCCAATCACCATTCCATTTTACCTTGACAACGGTTTTATCACTGCCATAGTCAAGAAGAATAATGGCTTTATCTTTTTCTGTATTGGTTAATTTTCTATTCGGTTTTATTTTCAAGGTATATTCATCCTGAACGGGAATATATGGATTATGCAAAACAATCGTATTTGAAACTGCATTCGGATCTGTATCAGGTTTTTCATAGGCACTGAAATTTACAGCATCATACATGGCATTTTTACTAAAAGCAATCTCTGTATTTTCTGTGGTAATGATTTTCCCTTGATTAGCCATTATTGTTTTTGCAGTATAAGATATTTTCTCTGAAGTTTTACTTAACTGAACTTTTGTTGTTAAGCGGCTTGTATTTCCTTTGACATCTTTCAGGACAATTTCAATGGCATGAACATTTTCATCCTGAAGTTTGATAATCCCACTTAAGTTTGGAAGACTATAATGCTGCAGTTTCATTCCAGGTAAATCAGACAGGTGCTGGATTCCCATTTTATCTCTTATGAATTTGGTATAATCTATACAACCGTTGATGTATCGGGTATCATCATAGTGGATCTTATCAATTTTAAAACTGTACATCAGATTGCCATCCATAAACAGTTCTGTCTGATAAATACCAAGATTAAATCCTTTGTTGGCTTTATCTACAGCTTTAATGGCAAAACTTATCTCCGGAGAACTCACCTGAACAAGATTAGCCGTATAAGCATTTCCCTCTTTTTTTACGGCAATATTATTTGCTCCTGGTTCATACGTACTGAAACGTCGGTCATACCAATACAATCCGCTAATAATCGGGGCAATATTATCAGGAATAGCAAAGCCAAAAAGTAACGGATTTAAGCATTCCTCTGTTTTGGTATCTCTTATTTCAAAGTGCAGGTGTGGTCCTGCGGAACCTCCGGTATTTCCACTTAAAGCAATCTGTTGTCCTTTCTCCACAGGAAACTGTCCGGGCTGAAAAGTAATATCCTGTTCCCACTTTTCGTCTTTATATTGTTTTTCCTTTACGTATTCATCCAGTTTACTGAAGTATTTATTCAGGTGAGCATATACCGTGGTATAACCATTGGGATGAGTGATGTACACTGCATTTCCAAATCCGTACCGTTCTACTTTTATCCTGCTTACATAACCTTCTGCAGCGGCTAGAACCGGCAGATTTTCCTGGCTGTTGGTTCTCAGATCCAGTCCCATGTGAAAGTGGTTGGTCCGCACAGCACCAAAATTGGCAGCGAGCTGCATGGGAATGTTTAATGGATTTCTGAAATAATTTTGAGGGTAATTATTTTGAGCTTGTACAATGCCTGTGTTGATAAAACAAACAAAAAGCATCAGGTAATAAAAGATTTTCATACAGCATTTGGGTTTAGTAGGTCTACTTAAATGTACAAAATTTCTGCCAATCAGTGCTTCGTACTCTAGCCAAACTTAGAATCAATTTTGTTTTTCTCACCCCATATTTCCCCTGCTGAGTGAAACGTCTTTGCGATCGATCTTACATTATCCATACATCTTTGTGAACTTTGCGTTACCATTAAGTTTTGGCTAAAGCCATAAATAAACTTTATTATTCAAGTGGGATAAAGCCTACTTCTATTGAATATACTGCATAAAATCTCACATAAAAGTTGTCAGAAAAAATTCATTTATTCACTATTCACCATTCACTTCCCCCCACTTTCTTTATTATATTTCTGAAATTGAACTTTTTAATAGAAATTACCTAAATAAAACATATATTATAAACCGACAAATTTTAGTAAATTTGCAGACTTAATTAATCAACGATATTGAGATATTTACAATGAGCCAATTTAAAGAATACAAAAACCTCAACCTTATTGACGTAGCAGAGAATGTAGCGGAATTTTGGAAACAAAATAAAACCTTCAATAAGAGTGTTGAGATTCGTCAGGGAAATCCTGAGTTTGTTTTTTACGAAGGTCCGCCTTCAGCAAACGGTATGCCTGGAATTCACCACGTAATGGCAAGAGCATTGAAAGATATTTTCTGCCGTTACCAGACTCAGAACGGAAAGCAGGTTTTCCGTAAAGCAGGCTGGGATACGCATGGTCTTCCTGTGGAACTGGGTGTAGAAAAAGAGTTAGGAATCACGAAAGAAGATATTGGCAAAAAAATCTCTATTGAAGACTATAACAAAGCTTGCCGTGAAGCGGTAATGCGTTATACCGACGTATGGAATAACCTTACGGAGAAAATCGGATATTGGGTAGACCTTGATGATCCGTACATCACGTACAAGTCAAAATATATGGAAACCGTTTGGTGGTTGTTGAAGCAGTTGTATAGCAAAGATTTGTTGTACAAAGGCTACACTATCCAGCCTTACTCTCCAAAAGCAGGAACAGGACTTTCTTCTCACGAGCTGAATCAGCCCGGAACCTATCGTGATGTTTCGGACACAACGGTTGTGGCTCAGTTTAAAGTAAAGAAAGACTCTTCAGCATTGTTCAATGATGTTGACGGAGATGTTCATATCCTTGCATGGACGACCACCCCGTGGACACTTCCATCCAATACGGCTCTTACCGTAGGGAGAGATATTGAATATGTTTTAGTTAAAACTTTCAATCAATATACATTTGAACCTGTAACAGTGGTTTTATCCAGCGTTCTTTTACCTAAAGTTTTCGGTAAAAAATACGCAGAAGGTACAGATGAAGATTTTGCCAACTATACTCCGGAAACGAAAGTAATTCCTTTCAGAATAGTAAAGGAATTTACAGGAGAAAAGCTTGTTGATACAAGATATGAGCAATTAGTTCCGTGGTTTACACCTAATGACAACCCTGAGAATGCATTCAGAGTGATTCTTGGTGACTTCGTAACCACAGAAGATGGTACAGGTATCGTTCACACAGCACCTACTTTTGGTGCGGATGATGCGAGAGTTGCTAAAATGGCTCAGCCTGAGGTTCCACCGATGTTGGTAAAAGATGAAAATGATAATCTTGTACCATTGGTAGATTTACAGGGTAAATTCATCAAAGGAGATAATGTTCCTGCGGTATTCTCCGGAACTTATATCAAAAACGAATATTACGACGAAGGAACGGCTCCTGAGAAATCATGGGATGTAGAACTTGCGATCCTGTTGAAAACAGAGAACAAAGCCTTCAAAGTAGAGAAATATGTCCACTCCTATCCACACTGCTGGAGAACAGATAAGCCGGTATTGTATTACCCGTTGGATTCATGGTTTGTGAAAATGACTGCTGTAAAAGACAGACTGGTTAATTTAAACAAAGACATCAACTGGAAGCCAAAAGCTACGGGTGAAGGACGTTTTGCCAACTGGCTGGAAAATGTAAACGACTGGAACCTATCCCGTTCAAGATATTGGGGTATTCCGTTGCCGATCTGGAGAACAGATGACCTGAAGGAAGAAAAGATCATTGGTTCTGTAGAAGAGTTATACAACGAAATTGAGAAATCAATTGCAGCAGGACTGATGACTGAAAACCCGTTCAAAGGTTTCATCATCGGAAATATGGCAGAGTCTAACTATGAACTTGTGGATCTTCACAAAAACGTGGTTGACAAAGTGGTATTGGTTTCTGATTCAGGAAAAGCAATGAAACGTGAAAGCGACCTGATCGACGTTTGGTTCGATTCAGGGTCTATGCCTTATGCCCAGTTGCATTATCCTTTTGAGAATAAAGAATTAATCGACAATAATAAAGCATTCCCGGCTGATTTTATCGCAGAAGGTGTTGACCAGACGCGTGGATGGTTCTATACGCTTCACGCTATCGGAACTGCTGTGTTTGATTCAGTTGCTTATAAAAATGTAATGAGTAACGGTCTTGTTCTGGACAAGAACGGGCAGAAGATGTCAAAACGTTTAGGAAATGCCGTAGATCCGTTCGAAACACTTGCTGTATACGGACCGGATGCTACGCGTTGGTATATGATCTCCAATGCCAACCCATGGGAAAACCTGAAGTTTGACATCGAAGGAATCGACGAAGTAAGAAGAAAGTTCTTCGGAACCCTTTACAATACCTATTCATTCTTCGCTTTGTATGCGAATGTGGATGGCTTCAACTATTCGGAAAAAGAAGTGGAAAACCGTCCGGAAATCGACAGATGGATCCTTTCTGAGCTTAATCTTCTGATCAAGGAGGTGAAAGCATTCTACGAAGATTATGAGCCGACAAGAGTAGCAAGAGCGATCAGTACTTTTGTGAACGATAACCTGAGTAACTGGTATGTAAGATTATGCAGAAGACGTTTCTGGAAAGGAGACTATTCTGATGACAAAATCTCCGCTTACCAAACTCTATACACTTGTCTTGAAACAGTAGCTAAGCTTTCCGCTCCTATTGCTCCGTTCTTCATGGATCAGTTGTATCAGGATTTAAATAAAGTAACAGGTAAGGAAAATTGTGAATCTGTACACCTTACAGACTTCCCGGTAGCAGATGAAAGTTTAATCGATCAGGATCTGGTTGAAAAGACTCATCTGGCACAGAACATTACAAGTATGGTTTTCTCATTGAGAAAGAAAGAAAATGTAAAAGTTCGTCAGCCTTTACAAAAAGTATTGGTTCCTGTACTGGATGCTAAAACAGAAGAACAGATTCTTGCGGTTGCAGATCTGATCAAGCAGGAAGTGAACGTGAAAGAATTACAGTTAATTAATGCTGAAGAAGCATCCCATTTAATTGTAAAACAGATAAAACCGAACTTCAAAGCACTTGGTCCTAAATTAGGAAAAGATATGAAGGTGGTAGGTGCAGAGATTAGCAACCTTACAGCAGAACAGATTTCCACACTTGAAAAAGAAGGGAAAACAGACGTTCAGGGATATGAGATCACTCTTGATGATGTGGAAATTTCTACAAAAGATATCCCGGGATGGACAGTAACTTCTGATGGAAAAACAACTGTGGCATTAGATTTGACGTTAACCGATGAGTTAAAATCTGAAGGGATCGCAAGAGAATTCATCAACAGAATTCAGAACCTGCGAAAAGACAAAGACTTTGATCTGACAGACAGAATTTCAATCACATTGGAAGAAAGCTCTCCTTTCCTGAATGAGATTAAGAAAAATGAAGAATATATTTCTTCCGAAGTCTTGTCAAATAAAATAGAAATTGTATCTTCACTTTTAAATTTTAACGAAATCGAAATAGATGAGGTTAATTTTAAGATAAATGTTGAAAAAAATTAACCTGTAGTTATTATATTTCAAATTCCATTTCATAATTTTATTAAAAAAGAGAAAGAATATGTCAGACGAAAGAGTTAGATACAGCGATGCTGATTTACAGGAATTTAAAGCGATCATTAAAGAAAAAATAGAAAAAGCAGAAAAGGATCTTCAGCTTATCAGAGAAAGTTTTATCAATGACCAGAATAATGGTACTGATGATACTTCTCCTACTTTCAAAGCTTTTGAGGAAGGAGCAGAAACGCTAAGCAAAGAGCAGAATTCTATTTTGGCAGGAAGACAGGAAAAATTCGTGCGTGATCTTAAAAATGCTTTGATCAGAATCGAAAATAAAACGTATGGTGTTTGCAGAGTAACAGGAAAGCTGATTCCTAAGGAAAGACTTTTAGCCGTTCCTCACGCTACGCTGAGCATCGAAGCGAAAAACATGCAAAAATAACCGTAAGGTTTGTAAAATAACATTGGGTTTATATCGTATTTACGGATACTTTATAAACCTAATTTTTAATGTATACCCATGAACGAATTATTAATTTTGGGAGTGATCATTGCCGTAGTTATATTATTTTTCAACAGAGAATGGATCAAAAACAGATTCTTCCCTGATCGGAAAAAAAATTATAATTATACCATTGATGATCAATTCAATTCTGATAAACGCGAGCGGGAGAAAGAAATCGACAGACTTTTGAGTAAGATGGGCAAAAACGGAGTGAATGATCTGTCTGAGAAAGACAGGAAAAGACTTGATGAGCTGTCCAAAATGTAAATAATAAATATAAGAAATGGAATCTATCATAGTACATCCTAAGAATTCTATGGAGCTGAGTGCACTGAAAAGCGTACTCAAAGAAATGGGCATTAAATTTGAAAAAGCACATGTTAAGAGCTCTTTCAATGGACAGAAAGTGGTCAAGAAAGCAAGCGATAATAAAAATGTAAAGCTGGCTTCAAAGCCTTCAAAACCTAAAGGACAATAATGAAAAAGATCTTAGCAATAACACTTTTAGTGTTATTCATTGACCAGGCTTCAAAAATTTATATCAAAACCCATTTTGAACTGAATGAGAGCATTCCTGTTATCAATGGTTTCTTTAACAAAACTTTTGTGGAAAATCCCGGAATGGCCTATGGATTTCATTTCGGAGGAATTATCGGGAAATATTTTCTGGTTATCCTCAGAGTTTTCCTGATCGGAGGGATGATCTATATGTTCAAAAAATGGTTGAAAGAAGGAGCTTCTAATTATCTTCTAGTTCCCATGGCGATCATTTTTGCAGGCGCTATCGGAAATCTTATTGACGGAATGTTCTATGGAATGATCTTCGACAGCGGAACAGTTTATGACGCCAGCACTGACCGATGGATTGGCTATGGCGGAATTTCCAAACTTGTTCCTTTCGGACACGGATATTCCACATTTATGAAAGGATGTGTGGTGGATATGCTTCATTTCCCGGTGGTAGACTGGTACGTTCCTGAAAGCTGGCCTTTGATAGGAGGAAAACATATTGAGTTCTTCAAATATATTTTCAATGTTGCTGATTCTGCGATCACAGTAGGTGCCGCATTCTTATTAATATTCAGAAAAAAAGCTTTCCCGAACGGTCTGGAGTTTTAAAAGATATATTTTCGGATGAAAAAAATAATCAAAAATATTATTAAATTTTTCCTGCTTCTTTTCGTTGCAGGAATTATTTTTATTGCCTGGGCGAATTACAGCATCAAAAGTGACAGCGCACCATTTCTTTCCTACAATACTGCTGATGTACCACAAGTAAAAACCGCATTATTACTGGGAACCGGAAAACTTCTGAGCAATGGAACTCCAAATGCTTATTTCTATAACAGAATTAAGGCTGCAAGTGATTTATACAAAAGCGGGAAAATACAATACATCATCGTTAGTGGTGATAACAGTACCAAGGATTATAACGAACCTGAAGATATGCAGCTGGCATTGATGCAGGAAGGAATTCCACAGGATAAAATTATTTTAGACCATGCCGGATTCAGGACGCTGGATTCCGTGGTAAGAGCAAAGGATATTTTCAGCCAGACAAAACTGATCATTATCTCTCAGAAGTTTCACAATGAAAGGGCCGTTTTCCTGGCCAGAAAAAATGGTATGGAAGCCTTTGGATACAATGCAGCGGATGTGAATAAGTATGCAGGTTTAAAGACCAATTTAAGAGAGTATTTTGCAAAAGCTAAAGCCTATTGGGATCTTCTTTTTGGTGTGGAACCGAAATTTGGAGGAGAAAAAATTGTGATTCCTTAATATTTTTCCCACGGATTGCACAGATTTTCACGGATGATGCGTAAAGAGATATAGATTATTGAAGGTTGATACGTTTTGGCTAAAGCCAATGGATAGATGTTGAATTTTAAGCTGGCTGGGCTGAAGCCCACCCCTATTGAATTTTAATAACAACATCTTTTATCTTTTATCTTTTATCTTTTATCTTTTATCTTTCGTTATTCCCGTCAAACCTCGTAAATTTGCTATTCATTAATTTTTAAATATAAATTGTAAACAAATGTCAAGAATTCTTACCGGCATTCAAGCCACCGGAACACCCCATCTTGGAAATTTATTAGGGGCCATTATTCCTGCTATTGAGTTATCCAAACAGGAAGGAAATGAATCATTTTTATTTATTGCGAATCTTCATACGCTTACACAGATTAAGGATGCGCAGACTTTAAGACAAAATACCTACGAGATTGCTGCGGCTTGGCTTGCTTGTGGATTGGATACTGAAAAAACATATTTCTACAGACAAAGTGATATCGCTGAAACCTGTGAACTTTCTTGGCATTTATCATGTTTTTTCCCATACCAAAGATTAACATTAGCCCATTCATTTAAGGATAAAGCTGACAGACTTCAGGATGTAAATGCCGGTCTGTTTACCTACCCTATTCTGATGGCTGCAGATATTTTACTTTATGATGCTGAAATTGTACCTGTAGGAAAAGATCAGCTTCAGCACCTGGAATTTGCAAGAGATGTAGCTTCAAGATTCAACAACCAGATGGGTGAAATTCTTGTTCTTCCACAATCTGAACTTCAGGAGGACACTAAATATGTTCCCGGGACAGACGGACAGAAAATGTCAAAATCAAGAGGAAATATCATCAACATTTTCTTACCTGAAAAGGAGTTGAAGAAACAGGTGATGAGCATTGAATCAGATTCCAAGTCTTTAGAGGAACCTAAGGATCCTGAAACGGATAAAACATTCCAGATTTATCAGCTGATTGCTACGCCTGAACAGACTGAAGCATTAAGAGCAAAATATCTTGCCGGAAACTTCGGATACGGACATGCTAAGAAAGAATTGCTGGATCTTATCCTGGTACGTTTTGAGAAAGAAAGAGAAACGTTCACTTATTACATGAATAATCTTGATGAACTTGAAGCAAAACTTCAGCAAGGAGCAGAAAAAACAAGACCTATCGCGCTGGAAACACTTAAAAGAGTAAGAACAAGTTTAGGATTTTAATCCTGAGTTTTAAACATAAGAAAGCCTTTCGTCTGAAAGGCTTTTTCTATTGATATAAAGTATTATTAATGGGCATTATTCTTTGTCAGAATAAAGTAATGCATCTGATCTCCATACTCGTAATTAATATCCCAGCCCGGATATTGCTTGATAATGGTTTTGATGATAGACAGCCCTAATCCTGTAGAAGTATGATCTGATCCCCGTTTATAGAAACGGTTAAAGATTCTGGATTTATCTAAAGGTTCAGCACTTCCGCTGTTTTGAAATGTTATCCAATTATTTTCCACGATAATGTTTAAAATCCCTTCCTGATGGTTATATTTAACTGCATTTTTAAGAAGGTTGGATAAAAGAATATCTGCAAGATCCTGATTAAAATCCGCAACAAATTTTCCTTTCTCAATAATACTGACCTCTACTTTTTTGAATGCAATGAAATCTTCATAATTCTGAACTAATTGAGCGATCATCACATTAAAATCAACATCTGAAGTTTTATTGAACTGACTGTTTTCAATTTTAGAAAGCATTAATAACGATTTGTTTAACCCAACCATTCTTCTCAGATCATTCTTTACTTCAGTAAGAAAAGTAAGGTTCTTTTTATCAAGATCATCATTCTGGATCATCAGATCAATTTTATTGATCACGATAGCCAAAGGAGTCTGAAGCTCATGGGAAGCGTTTTCAATAAACTGTTTCTGCTGATAGAAAACCAATTCATTACGTTCAATCATTTCATTGATTTCCACATTTAATTCTTCAAATTCGGTGATCTTATAGTTCTGCTTTTCCTGAGAAAAAGGAATTCCAAACTGATATTTTTTAAGTTTATCCAATATCTGATAGAATGGTCTCATAGCTTTATTAAGGAGATATCCGTTAACTGCTACGATACTTATCACCAAAAGGATATAAAGCACAATTAAGGCTGTTGTAAGATCATATATCAATTCGTCTTCTTCTACCGTAGATGTTCTGATGACAAGCCGCTGATGCCCTTTGAACTGATCAATAAAGTCGGCTTCCAAAACCCTGTAAGGCTGGTCTTTATCATCATATTCCATATAATACATCTTATTGTACAGCCTGCTTTTATTCTGATAATCTGCGGCTTTGATCGGATTGATTTTAAATTCATTGAATCCAAATTCATTATTCTTCAAAAGCTGAGGATTAAGATAAACAGCTTTAATAATCTGTATTTTTCTATCTCTTAAACCATCATCTACATTATCGTGTACTTCATCCAGAATGTAGGCATAAAAAAGACCTGCCCATACTGCTATAATCAGCAGCAGGATCATGATCAGGTATTTTATCGTGTAATATTTTAATGAAGTCTTCATTAGATGAATTTATATCCTATTCCGTATACAGCCTGGAAATCAGCTTCTGCATTGAGGGTTTTCAGTTTTTTACGAAGATTTTTAATCTGGGAATATATAAAATCCAGGCTGTCCGCCTGATCTATATAATCTCCCCAGATGGCTTCTGCCAGTGTTGTTTTTTGTAAGGTCTTTTCCGGATGAATCACAAAATAATAGAGAAGGTCATATTCTTTACGGTTAAGAACAAGCTCTTCATCACCTACTTTCACCGTTCTGTTCTCCGGGTCAATGCTGATATTTTTGTAGCGGATGATATTTTCGCCATCCTGATTTTTTCTTCTGATCACAGATTTGATTCTCGCCATCAGTTCTGCAAGATGGAAAGGTTTAGCAAGATAATCATCTGCTCCTATTTCCAGTCCGGCCACCTTATCATCTACTGAGTCTTTGGCAGAAAGGATGATCACAGGGTCTTTCTTGTGCATTTTTTTGATCTCTTTCAGCAGATCGATTCCGTTTCCGTCAGGCAGCATGATATCCAGCAAAATACAGTCGTATTCGTAAGAAATAATTTTTTCCAGTCCGCCACTGTAATTTTCTGCATACTCTACAATGAAGTGTTCTGCCTCCAGAAATTTCTGTACGGTATCTTTCAGTTCGGGTTCATCTTCTACTATTAAAATCTTCATATTCCGGATCTATATGCTCTGGTGCACGATTAACTTATGTCAAATATAGGAAATTATAAGGAGGGAAGCTGGAGAAAGGAATATACATCCGAAAGTCTACGATAATATCATCAGTATAAGGGTTATATGATAAATTACTGATAATAAATCTACAAAATGGAAATGCTCTCTGCCGGATTCCCTCAGGTTCTTTTTCATAAAGAATCTAATTTGATTTCACATTCAGGCCATCTGCATCAAAAACAAGACACAGACCATTCATCAAATGAATTTTGTAAGCACTGTATTCTTTTTCAATAGAATCAATGATGCTGCAAGGATGATTTCTTGTCATAAATGATACCATATTCTTTCTAATCTGAGCAGAAGACATCTTTCTTCCGTTACTCTTTATTACATTCCAATTGACCATAGTATTACTATTTAGTGTTTGTATTCGGTTAAGTGTTAATCATCGATTTTTTTAAAATTCCCGTTTCTATCGAATTCAAGCTCCAATCCATTGGAAAGTTCTGCTTTATAAGACCATCTTTTCTTTTCAATCTTAATAATGTAAGTGTTAGGAAAGTTTTTCGTGATGTAATTTCTGATTGAAACAGGAATGAAACCATATGGAATTTTTTGGTGTTTTCCATCCACTTCTTTCCAGTTTCCATTGCTGTCAAACTCCATTTTCATTCCGTTCGTCAGATATACTTTGTACTCATCTACTCCATAGATTTCTCTGTCTTCTATTGCCGAGGTCACAGGTATTCCTTTAAAATGAGCAGCAAGAAAGTTTTTAGCTGTTTTCGGTAACTGATTCGCATTGATTGCTCTGTCCTGTGCGGCTACTAAGCCTCCCACTAATAAAAAAATAATCATTAATACTCCTGTGATTTTCTTTACATTTTTCATACTATTACATTTTCTGTTATTATTATGAAGCAAAGTTGCTAATCAATTTGGGAAAGAATTGGGAAAAATGATTTTGGTGGAGAAATTTAAGTTAACCACACATTGAAACAGATGATCACCAATGTTTGTATTGATTTATGAAAATTGAAAACAGAAAAGCCACTAAGGCGGTCTTAGTGGCTTTTTATCAAATCTTATGATCTTATATATTTCTATAAATATTCTTTGATCTGCTGAAGATGGGTAATGGCTTTTAAACCTTCTTTCTGCTTATCTTCTTTATAAACATCGAAGAAGATCGCATCCATTCCGAAATCTGTAGCTCCCATGGCATCTGCAATCCAATCATCCCCAATCAGGATACTTTCTTCTTTGCTGGCTTCAGAAAGGCCTAATGAATATTCAAAAATCCTTGGATTGGGTTTTCTTACCCCTACTGCATCTGCACTGGTAATAGTCTTAAAATAAGGTGCAATTCCGGACAGGGTACATTTCCTTTCCGTTACTTCCTGAAAACCATTGGAAATAATGTGCAGTGTATAATTTTTAGCTTTCAGATATTCCAAAACATCTTCTGCACCTTCTACCAATTCGTTATGACTCACAATATTATCAAGGAAGTTTTCTTCAAAATAAAGGGCAAGCTCTTTATTATCTACTCCAAAATGTTTGAATGAATCATAAAAACGGTGTTCTCTCAAGTACTCTTTGCCAATAATTCCGTCTCTGATCTTTTCCCACAACTCTTCGTTAATATTGTGATAGACAGAATGAAACTCTTCAAAATCAATATGATATTTTGAAGTAATTTCCTGTTTTTCAAAAAGATCTTTGATGGTAAGATAGGCATTTCTGCGGTGATCCCAGAGTGTATTATCCAGGTCAAAAAAAACGTGCTGCATTTTCATACAGCACAAAGTTAATAATTTTAATTTTTTGTAATAGGATAATTTTTGCTCTTGCTTTTCACAATCTCAAGGCTTTTGGAAAAATTCAGCAAAAAATCAATTGTTTGTTTCTTAGGTTTCAAAGTTTTCACTTTTAAGGAGTCATTTTTTTTCATAAGCGAAGTATGTTTTCCTTAAAAACGTGAAATTTTACAAAATATTATTTATCTGGTTAATATTATATTGTTTTCGTCCATGATTTTTCTCAGGTTTATCAGTGCATACCTTACTCTTCCTAGCGTAGTATTAATGCTCATCTCTGTATGGTCTGCAATTTCTTTGAAACTCAGACCATCAAAAAACCTCAGTTTGATTACCTCCTGCTGGTTTTGTGGCAAAAACAGTAACATCCTCATAAGATCCTCCTGAATCTGGTTGGTCACAAGCTGGTCCTCAATATTTTCTGAAGGTTCTCTGATCAAATCAAAGATAGAATATTCATCTGTTTCAAAAGTAGTTTCTGAAACTTTGATATTCTTGGATTTTGATCTGAAATGATCAATGATTAAATTGTGGGAAATTCTTTTCGCCCAAAGAATAAATTTGCCTTCTTCGTTATAGCGTCCTTCTTTCAGCATGACAATAATCTTCATGAATGTATCCTGGAAGATATCGTTAGCTAAATCTTCATCATTAATTTTGTAAAAAATGAATGTAAAAAGTTCTCTCTGATGACGGTGAATGAGGGTTGATAATGCATTCTCATCACCTTTCTGGTAAAGGGAAATTAGTAAACTATCCGATTTTGATTTCATAACTCTTCTCAATATAAATATTTGCAGACAGGCATTCTACCAGATATTTCTTCTGGCCTTTGCTGTATAAACAAAACAGTTCTAGAGTAGAGTCTCTTCTATAGGCAGTAGTACAATTATTATGATGTAAATATAATAATTTTTTAATAACTGTTAACCTATTATTAAATTTTATAGAGAAAAATCTAAAAAAAATCATTTAAACATGTCATGAATAAAGACTGTAGGAACATTTAATGTAAAATTAATATTCAGTCCTTTCATCTCTTTGCCGTTCAGTCGGGTATCTCCGATAGGAAAAGCATAACCTCCTGTAAGATCAAGCATCCCAAATAAGGTAACTCCTATCTTAGGGGCAATGTATTTATTGGTTCCTTCCACACCTGCTAAAAAGTAATATGAATGATAGAAGTCTACATTCTTTTCAAAATTAAGAAGGACATCAGCCTGTAGTTTGGGCATAATAGCAAATTTAGAATCCACAGATCCCATCATTGCAGATCCTCCTACTCTGTAAATCACATCATCATTTTTAAGGAAAAGTAATTTACCTCCTATTTCACCAAAACTTTGATTTTGGTAAGTATACCCTACACTGATCATTTTATGCATGGTATATTGAGCTTTTACTAATGTACTTAGCAAAAACAGAGACATGGCAGCAACTACAGTTCGAAAATTCATCATCTTTCTATATTATTAAGGTGTAAAATTAAAAAAAACTGCCTTATCCAAAGATAAAGCAGTTCATTTATTATTCTTTAAAGAGAAATTAAATTCCAAAAGCAGCTTTAATTTCCTCTACTTTGTCTAGTTTTTCCCATGTAAAGAACTCAAGCCCTTCTAATGTAAGCTCATTTTTATGTCCTTTATTGAAAGTTTTATCAGCTATATAGTGCTCTTTACCCATATGCCCGTAAGACGCTGTTTCCTGATAAATAGGATTTCTTAATTTCAAGTTCTGCTCAATAGCATAAGGCCTTAAATCAAAAATAGCAGAAACTTTTTTAGCGATATCTCCGTCATGAAGATCTACTTTCGCAGTTCCATAAGTGTTGATGTATAAACCACAAGGTTCAGCTACTCCAATGGCGTAAGAAACCTGTACCAAAACTTCATCCGCTACTCCGGCAGCCACTAAGTTCTTAGCAATATGTCTTGTTGCGTAAGCCGCACTTCTGTCTACTTTAGAAGGATCTTTTCCAGAGAAAGCACCACCACCATGAGCTCCTTTACCTCCGTAGGTATCAACGATGATTTTTCTACCTGTAAGACCTGTATCTCCGTGAGGTCCTCCGATTACGAATTTCCCAGTAGGATTGATGTGATATTTGATCTGATCGTTGAATAAAGCCTTGATTTCTTCAGTTTGCTGTGCAACAACTCTTGGAACCAGAATATTTTTGATATCCTCACGGATTTTGTTCAGCATTTCTTCTTCACTTCCAAAGTCATCATGTTGGGTAGAAACTACGATAGAATCTATTCTGATTGGTTTATGATCGTCAGAATACTCAATGGTTACCTGGCTTTTTGCATCCGGACGAAGATAAGTGATTTCCTTATTTTCTCTTCTGATAGCAGAAAGTTCTTTCAGGATCGTATGGGCAAGATCCAATGCAAGAGGCATATAGTTTGCCGTTTCATTGGTAGCATACCCGAACATCATACCCTGATCTCCTGCTCCCTGTGCATTTGCTTTAGCTTCGAAAGACTCATCATTTACAGCTCTGTCAACTCCTTGGTTGATATCAGGTGACTGCTCATGGATAGCAGAAATAACTCCGCAAGAATCTCCGTTGAACATATATTCTCCTTTCGTATACCCGATTCCGTTGATTACTTCTCTGGCAATGGTCTGTACATCAAGGTAAGCATCTGATTTTACTTCTCCTGCCAATACTACCTGTCCGGTAGTTACAAGAGTTTCACATGCTACTTTTGAATCTTTATCATAGGCTAAGAAATGGTCGATTAATGCATCGGAAATCTGATCGGCAATTTTATCCGGATGTCCTTCTGAAACTGATTCAGATGTAAATAAATAAGACATATAATTCTTTTGTTTTTAAAGATTTAAAAAATTGTATTGCGAAAAATATGAATGAAATTGCCCAGAAAAAAGAATACTGTTTTAGCATTTTTTTATAGAGGTTGCAATCAGGTCAAATTTTTCCTCGTAATAAACGTCAGCAAATTTAAGTACTATTTTCGTAATACTCAAAAATTTTGTTTATTAATTATACTTTTATTTAAATTGATGATTTCTATCACTTTAAAGCATTTCCATTACTGAGGCTTAATGCTTACAAATTCTTTCGGACTTTCGTGGTAATTCAACTTAAGTTCTAAAGAAGTTTTGATAGAATGTGATAATTCATCAATAATTTTTTGCTTAAAAGTCGGTTTATAGTAAATAATACTGATTTCCCGATACGGGAAAGGTTTTTTAAATCTGAAAACATTTTTCTTCTGCTCTTCTGAAAGCTGGCTCAGTGCCAGTTCCGGCAGAATACTGATTCCTCCTACTTTATCTACCATGTGTACCAGAGTCTGGATATTGGAAGCTAAGAAATCTAAATTTTTAGGTTTCAGGGTATTTTCTTTAAGGTGACAAATATTTTCAAACTGATTTCTCAGACAGTTCCCTTCTTCAAGAAGCCATACTTTCTCTACATTCAGATCTTCCGGAATGATATAAGAATTCTTTTTGTTAGCTTCTGTATTGGAACTGTAAATCATCAACTCCTCATTGAACAGAAAATCCTGATAAAACTCGTCAGCGGTATCGTAAGGAGTGGAAATAATTCCAGCATCTAACTCTCCTGCTTTCAGCGCTTTAATAATATTATCAGTTGTCATTTCTTTTACATTCATCTGAATCTTCGGATTTTCCTCCAGGAATTTGAAAATCTCTGTTGGCAGAATGAAAGAAGACACCGTAGGAATGATTCCCAGATTGATAGTTCCTCCTAGAATATTATTCAAAAGGTTGGCTTTGTTTTTCAGCTCATTGACAGACTCGATAATTACCTTTGCCTGATCAATAATCTGAAGACCTACATCCGTGGTACGAATCGGGTGAGTAGTTCTGTCGAAAACCTTTACATCCAGTTCATCCTCAAATTTCTGTATCATGGCACTTAACGTAGGTTGGGTAATAAAACACGCCTGAGCGGCCTTACCAAAATGTTTATACTTATCAACGGCGATAAGATACTCCAGTTGCTGAATGTTCATTTGATTAATATTATCTATTACAAAGATATAACGTTTTTGCTATTAGCAATTAAAAATTCAAGTAAATTTGATATTCATTACCTTTACACTGGATTTAGGAAAAAGAAACAATTATTCAAATCATCAATTATATGGATTCTAAAAAATTAACGTTAAGTAACGGCGCACCTTATTTTGAACATCAGGATTCACAGACGGTAGGACCAAGAGGCCCGGTATTGCTGCAGGACTTTATTCTTCAGGAGAATCTTGCACATTTCGTTAGGGAAAGAATTCCTGAAAGGATTGTGCATGCCAAAGGAAGCGGAGCTTACGGAACGTTCACTGTAACACACGACATCAGCCAGTACACAAAAGCAAAGCTGTTTTCAAAAGTAGGAAACTCATGCAGAATGTTCGCAAGATTTTCCACTGTGGGAGGCGAAAAAGGCAGCGCAGATACGGCAAGGGACCCGAGAGGTTTTGCCTTAAAATTTTATACCGAAGACGGAAACTGGGATCTTGTAGGAAACAATACTCCCGTATTCTTTATTAAGGATGCAAAAAAATTCCCGGATTTTATTCACACTCAGAAAAGAGTGCCGAAAACAAACTTAAAAAGCGCCACTATGATGTGGGATTTCTGGAGCTTAAACCCGGAATCACTTCATCAGGTTCTTATACTAATGTCAGACAGAGGAACACCTCACGGCTACAGACATATGCACGGTTTCGGATCTCATACTTTCTCCATGATCAACGATAAAAATGAAAGAGTATGGGTGAAATTCCATTTTAAAACAAAACAAGGTGTAAAAAACCTTACGGAGGAAGAAGCCGTAAAAATGGCCGGAGAAAACCCGGACTTTGCACAGGAAGACCTTTGCAACGCTATTGAAAATGGAGACTTCCCAAAATGGACTTTATTTATACAGGTAATGACTGAGGAGCAGGCAAAAGATTTCAGATGGAATCCTTTTGATGTAACCAAAGTATGGTTCCACGATGATTTCCCTCTGATTGAAGTAGGCGAAATGGAGCTTAACGAAATACCTGTTAATTATTTTGCCCATGTGGAACAGTCTACTTTTTCACCAAGTAACTTAATTAACGGAATCAGTTTCTCACCGGACAAAATGCTTCAGGGAAGATTATTTTCATATCCTGATGCTCATCGTTACAGAGTAGGTGTCAATGCTCATCAGCTGGAAGTGAACAGATGTCCATTTGAAGTCAACAACTACCAAAGAGATGGTTATATGGCAGATTCAAGCCAGTACAAGGACAAACCTAATTATCATCCGAACAGTTTTGATGATATTAAAGCAGATTCATCTTATAAAAACTATGAATATGAGTTAGACAGTGCTCATGTTGCCAGCTACAACAGAAATGACAATGACAGTGATCACTATACCCAACCGGGGCTTTTGTATTCAAAAGCAATGAATGCTGAGGACAGAGATCATCTGATCAAAAATATTGTAGGCAGCATGAGTGGTATCACCGGGCCAAAAAGAGATGAGATTATCAACCGACAGTTATGTCACTTTTTCCGTGCTAACATTGAGCTTGGCATGAAAGTGGCTTCTCAACTAAACGTCAATATTGATGCAAATATGATGAATCATTCCAAATAATCATATTGAATGATAAATTAAAAAAAAGGAAAAAAAAATAATATTTTTTCCTTTTTTTTGTAAAAAATTCATAATTTGCAAAGGATGATATTTTAAAGTGGAAAAATGAGTTACGAGAACATATTATTAAAAAAAGAAGATAAATTATCTATTATTACCATAAACAGACCTGAGAGTTTAAATGCTTTAAATGCCAAAACAATTCAGGAAATCAGTACCGCACTGGATGAGCTTAACGCTGACACTTCATGTAGAGTCATTATCCTTACCGGAAGTGGAGAAAAATCTTTTGTAGCAGGAGCTGATATCAAGGAATTCAGTGAATTCGGACAGGAAAAAGCTGAAGAACTTGCAAGAAACGGACAAAATACATTGTTCAACAAGATTGAAAATATGTCTAAACCTGTCATTGCAGCCGTAAACGGTTTTGCATTAGGAGGAGGTTTGGAGCTTGCCATGGCATGCCACATCAGATATGCATCGGAAAACGCCAGATTAGGACTTCCTGAAGTAACTCTTGGATTAATTCCGGGATACGGAGGAACTCAGAGGCTTCCAAAGCTTGTAGGAAAAGGTATTGCCAATGAAATGATCTTCTCTGCCAAAATGATCCCTGCTCAAAAAGCAAAAGAGATCGGACTGGTGAATGAAGTATACCCTATTGAAGAATTATTAACCAAAACGAAAGAATTAGCAAACACGATTGCCTACAATTCACCAATGGCAATATCGAAGGCTATCAATGCCGTGAATTTATCGGATACGGAGAAAGGTTTTGAAACTGAAATCAAATATTTCGGAGAACTTTTTGAAATGGAAGATAAGAAAGAAGGAGTTACTGCGTTTCTAGAGAAGAGAAAGCCTAACTTCTAAATCTTTCTAAAAGATTTTAATCCAAATTATTTCGAAAAAAAACAATGCTGCGGTATGAATAAGTTTGATAAAGCTTATCTAAAAATGGCTCAGGAATGGGCAAAACTCTCCTACTGTAAGAGAAAACAGGTGGGAGCTCTTATCGTAAAAGATAGGATGATTATTTCAGATGGTTACAACGGGACTCCTTCGGGATTCGAAAACTGCTGTGAAGATGAAGATGGAAAAACACACTGGTACGTATTGCATGCGGAAGCCAATGCTATATTAAAGCTGGCTGCCTCTACCCAATCTGCAAAAGGAGCAACGTTATATTTAACGCTGTCTCCCTGTAAAGAATGCAGCAAGCTGATTCTGCAGGCAGGGATTACGAGACTGGTGTACATTAATGAGTATTCGGATGACGATGGAATATCGTTCCTGAGGAACCATAATATTGAAATAGAACAAATATCGGACTGTGAACTAAAAAAATAAGCACAAATGACTTGGGATGAAAAGATCAAAGATTTTGAAATATTTCTTCGTTTCGAAAGAAATTTTTCAGAAAACACGCTCGACGCTTACGTTCGGGACATTAAGAAATTAAAAGATTACGCAGAAGAGGATCTGGAAAACGTCGGTCCAGACTCCATCGGTTACGAAAACCTGCAGGAATACATTTTCAATCTTTCCAAACAGAAATTCAGTGAGAGATCACAGGCAAGATGGATATCTTCCATCAAAGCTTTCTTCAAATTTCTGCTGGAGGATGAATATCGTGAAGACAATCCTGCGGCGTTACTTGAAGGCCCTAAACTTGGACTATATCTACCTGATACTTTAAGCCTGCCTGATATCAACAAAATTATTGCTGCTATTGAGGTCAATACAGATCTTGGAAAAAGAAACCACTGCATCATAGAGGTACTCTATGGATGCGGACTTCGTGTTTCTGAACTGATCGATCTGAAGATCTCCAATATCAATTTCAAAGAGCAATATATCAAGGTACACGGAAAAGGAAATAAAACCCGCTTTGTTCCTTTAGCTGATTATACGGCTGATTTGCTTGAAAGTTATATCAAAGAGGTGCGTTCTAAAGGAAAAGTCAATAAGAAATATGAAGATACTCTGTTCTTAAACAGCCGTGGGACTTCTATGTCCAGAGTAATCGTATTTCTTATTATCAAAGAACTTACAGATAAAGCAGGGGTTAACAAAAAAATATCGCCACACACATTCAGACATTCATTTGCAACCCATTTGTTACAGAATGGGGCAGATTTACGTTATATCCAGGAAATGCTGGGACACTCAAGTATTACGACAACGGAGATCTATACGCATCTGAAAACGGAAGAATTAAGGGATGTTATTTTGAGTTATCACCCGAGAAATATTAATATTGCTCAATGAAAATATTGAAATATTGCCCAAGCTGTGGCAAGGAGTCCTTACACTGGGATGGTGAAAAGAAATGGAGCTGTCCGGAATGTGGTTTTACTTTGTATAATAATGTGGCAGGTGCGGTAGCAGTTGTCATCAGATGTGGAGACGAAATTTATCTTACCAGAAGAAACAGAGATCCTAAAAAAGGGAAGCTCGATCTTGCAGGAGGATTTGTCGACCCTAAAGAAAGTGCAGAGGAAACCTGTAAAAGAGAACTTTTTGAAGAACTTCAGCTTGACATCAATATTTCGAACCTGAAATACCTTACCAGCCTTCCTAACATCTATCAATACAAGGAAATTGATTATAATACGATCGATCTCTTTTATGAATACAATGTTCCGGAAAAATTTGAGGTAAATCTTGAGCTCTCTGAGATTTCGGAAGCAGCCTGGATTCCTTTACAGGATCTGGATCTTGAAAATCTTGCTTTTGATTCTCAGAAGAGATTTTTCGAGAGCTATGTAAAGAAATAATTTTTGTAAAATATTCTCCCGCAGATTTTACAGACCGGACAGATATTTGTTTTAAACAATCTGCTCAGTTTGTAAAATCTGCGGGAGTTTTGTATTATAGAAACTAGTAGGTTTTAGTCTTCAGCATTTCTTCAAAATACTGAATCAGCAATGCTCTTTCCGCTTCTGAAAGATTGGCTTCTTTATGATAAACAATATAACCCGGCATCGGCATTGTTTTGTTCTGAATGGTCTGAACGGATTTAGTCAGCATATTTTCCTTCAGATCCTTATTATATGTTCCCCAGACAGAAAAATTAAGATGTTCGCGACCTTCATTCACGTGACTCTTCACAGACCATGAAACGGGAGCAATAAAAGCATATTTCGGATAAACCGTTTCATTGGAATGACAGTCATAGCATGCATTTTTAAGCAGCGTTCTGATCTTTTCCGGTGATTTCCTTGCATCAACAAAGTTTACCTTCGTATCCACAGGCTGATTGGTTCTATCGATAGGAAAGAACTGAATCAGGGCAAACGCCACCAATGTCCAGAATATTATTTTCTTAGCGGTCTTCATCAACTTACTTTACTGGCGTTAAAACAGCATTTTGAGATTTTAATTCTTTTTTAGCTTCCTGTTTCACTTCAGTCGCAGCTGGTGGTGTTTCCACTACAGGAGTTGCTACAGCGGGCGTAGCTCCTTTGGGATTATCAAGTGTTCTGGTATCCTTCAGATCCCACTCTTCTCTTGTTTCCCATAGACCTCTAATGATCACTTTTTTATAGAAAATATAGGCATCTTCAGCAAAAACATCATTTGCAAAATCTGCTTCATCCCAATATTTATTCCCGTTATTATCTACCAGAATTCTCACAATATATTCTCCAGGTTTCAGGATATCAAATTTTACTTTGTCTCCTTTTATATATCTCTGATAGGCAATTTTATCTGAAGAATCCAGCAGCTGAATCCAATAATTTGTCGTAGGTGCATTAGAAATGGAGAATTCAACACTTCCAAACTGGTCTATCTTGTCAACATCAAAATCGAAACGCTTAGACTGAGTATTTTTTGCATAGAAAGAGGATACGGTTTCTTTAGGTACGGTAAGCTCATAACTTTTCCCCATCACAAAATCTGACTGAACCTGAATCTGATAAGGATTTGTTTCTGAAATTTTCGCAGTAAACGGTAATGTTGTTAAACTGTCTCCTTTCATCTTAAGTGTCCATTTTGAAGGATCGATTTTATCAACGATATAATTGGAAGATATCCTAAAATCTGACTTTGGAGCTAATGATTCACCTCCATTATCACTGTTGAGATCCATGACATTCTTTTTATTGTATCTGTAAAATAAAGACACGCTGTAGGCACTGTCTTTTTTCGGACCTTTATTATGGGTGAATATCAGTTTTTCATTAGCGTCCTGCCCTACATTATCTTTTACCGCATCAAACCAGATTCTTACAGAGTCTGATTTCGGAGTATGGGTTATTTTTACATCTTTCAGTTTCTCATTCAGCGACTGAACTTTTACTTCGTCAGGATTTCCTTCAAAAGTCATCAGAACACCTCCTGAGATTTCTTTCATTTCAACATACTTTACAGCCTTTTTGGAAGGATATACTTTTAAGTTTAACCCTGAAATAGATTTCTCAAAATTGATGGGATCTTTCTGGAAACCTACTTTTTCTTTACCCGGATCATACATAGAATTTCCATTCTCGTCTTCAAAAGCAATAATTTTATATTTCCCAGGAGTCAGATAGTTTAATTCGTAATATCCGTCTTCATCTACCTTTGTGATATAGTAAGGTTTTTTCTTGTAATCCATTGTATCTTTTAGCTGATACAATCCTACCACAAGTTTATTTTCTGCTGTAGTTCCTTCTTTCTTTTTAGTATTGAGAGCATCCTTCACTTCACCGCTGATATAAAGATCGTCCAATTTATCTCCTGTAGAAAAAGCAAAATTGAAATACCTTAGTATATTGGATTCGTTATTATCAACAATTGAGTTTCCAAAATTGAAATTATACGTTGTATTAGCCTGAAGGGTATCTGACCATTGAATCAGAACAAATTTGTTGGCAATATTGGACGGAAGAATCCTCGTTATCCCTTTAATGGGAGGTGAAATAATCAGGTTTTTATTGATATCCTTCAACGTCACATATTCATCAAAATCCAGACGGAGCTGGTGAATATCTCTTTTGACATTAATTCTTGTTGTATCAATGTTTGAACTTAAAAATTTCGGTGCCAGAGTATCTTTAGGTCCTCCAACAGGAGATCCTACTCTTGCACATGAATGTACAAGAAAACAGATAACGAATAATAAAAGAAACCTTTTCATGAAAATGTTTAGGCAAAAGTAAACATTATTCTCCAAAAACTTCCTGTCCGGAATTTAAAGTATCTTTATTGTCGTGCATCACCGTATGAAGTTTCTCTTTCTGTAAAGGGAAATCTTCAAATAATCCTGATAATGCAAGAGCTGTATATACTTTGTTTGAATATTTATTTCCAATAGCTACAATGGTAACCTTAGATTTTAAAAGATGGGCAAATACCGAGTTGGTGCCATGCCACCATCCGTTGTGATAGGTCAGCTTCTCGCCATTATCGAATATTTTCATTCTGAATCCTAACCCATAATTATTCATTCCTGCTTTCTCATTGCTGTAAGGAGTAAATACCATCTGCATCAGTTCCGGTTTCAGGAAATTTTTCGAAAACATTGCTTTTGAGAAGTTGTATAAATCTCTTGGTGTAGTGTACACATTTTTATCTCCGTAAATCAGATCAAGTCTGTCTAAAGGATACAACTTATTTCCTCCATAATAGAAAGACTGCGAAGCTGTAGGAATATCTTTTTCCTGGAAGATGTACGTGTTATTCATTTTCAGTGGTGTGAAAACCATTTCTTTCATCGCCTGAGGGAAAGGAGTTTTAGTCACTTTCTCAATTAATAAAGCCAATAAAGCAAAATTCGTGTTGCAATACATAAATCCTGTATCCGTATCTCTTGCCAGATCAGGTTTATATTTGATGATCATATTCAATACATCTTCGTTGGTAATAAAAGGCTTGGAAAGTTCTGCCGGAGCAGGTTGTATCTTGGTAATAAAATATTCATATTTTGGAAGACCGCTTCTTTGATCCAATAAAGTCTGAACGGTAACATTCGGATAGGGAAATCCTGGAAAAAACTGCGTAAGGTGATCCGTTAATTTTATTTTTCCGGCCTCTATCAGCTTCATCATGGCCATTGCCGTTAAAGTCTTTGAAACTGAAGCAACGTGCAAAGGTGTATTTTTATCGATTGGCATTTGGTTTCCTTCTCTTCCGAAACCTCTGTAATTTTCATACAGGATTTCATCGCCTTTGGCAACAAGAATTCCACCGCTAAGGTCTCCTCCTTCCCATATCTTTTTGTAATACTGATCTATATAACTTACGGTAGTTTGTCTGTTCAAAAGCTGTCCGTCACCCTTTGTAAAAATATCACTCAGATCTACATTTCCATAGTTGGGCAGATTGGTTGTATTTTCAGCCGAAACTTCTTTGGCTTCAGACTTTTTTTTACAGGAAAATATTGATAATAGAACAGTTAAAATAAGTACAAAATTACGCGTCGTCATGAGATTCAAAAATGAGCGGCAATTTAATAAAACTCAAAATAAATAATAAATATGAGGTGGATATTATGAATTATTTAACATAAGTGAAATAGAAAAGTAAAATGTTAAAGGGTAAAATCATCATAAAAGGCGGATTTACTTTTTGTATATCCGCCTTTTATATTTTATTTTTTTAAATATCTTAACAATGTGAAGCCACAATTTTATCTACAATAAACTGAGCCAGTTTTTCTTTACTTTGATGGGTCCATCCGGCAATATGGGGTGTGACAATAGCTTTCTCTGATTCAAGAAGATATTTCAGATCTTCATTTTCTGATTCAATGTTCTCAAAAGAAGACTTTTCATATTCCAAAACATCCAGACAAGCACCTTTCACTTTTCCTGATTTCAATGCTTGTACTAAACTTTTAGTTTCAACATTCTTTCCTCTTGCAGTATTCACAAAATAAAATTGCTTTTTCATTTCTGCAATGAATGTTTCATCTATAAGATAATGGGTTTCCGCAGTTAAAGGAATGTGTAAACTCACAATCTCTGCAGACTGCTTCAATTCATCCAATGAAACCTGTACTGCATATTCATCAGAAAGATCAGGAAGAATATCATGGAAAATCACCTTACATCCGAATCCTGAAAGTCTTTTCGCAGTAGCTTTTCCCATATTTCCATATCCGATAAGCCCTACAGTTTTTCCTAATAGCTCATCTCCTCTGTTTTCTTCACGTTTCCAGATCCCGTTTTTCACTTCCTGAGAAGCAATAAAAAGTCTGTTCATGATCACCAGTAACATTCCCACTACATGCTCAGCCACAGAATCTCTGTTTCCTTCAGGAGAATTGATCAATTGAATTCCCAGTTTTTCAGCAACAGGTATATCAATATTTTCCATTCCGGCTCCTACTCTGGCAATGAACTTCAGGTTCTTCCCTTTTTCCAGAAAGTTTTTGTCTAGTGGAATACGGCTTCTGATAATAATTCCGTCATATTTCTCAATTTTATCACAAACCTCATCATAAGACGATGTAAAATCCTCTTCTAAAATAAAATTCTGAGCCAAAAGCTGTTCAGTGATGAGAGGATGGTTTTTATCTAAAAGAAGTATTTTCATAGTTTAAACACAAATGACACTAATTTATTTCACAAATAGCACAAATTATAAAGTACCGTTAATTACTCTCTTAACACCATTTTTAAACTGAAGTGTATTGAAGTTGATCAACATCCCAAGTTTACAATTACTTAGGCGAAGGTAGGTAAGTATTTGCGCTAAATGAATATCCTGTAATGATTCTATAGATTTTATTTCCAGCACAAATTTTTCCTCAATCAAAAAGTCAAGTCTATAACCAACATCCATTTTAACTTCATCATAAATTAATGGCATCGGTTTTTGTCTTTCTACAAGAATATCATGTTTACTTAATTCATAAAACAGGCATTCTTCATAAGCACTTTCCAAAAGTCCAGGTCCTAAAGACTTATGAACTGTATACCCTGCTTCGTAGACTATTTTTGATATATCATTTTCTGAAATATCCATTTTGCTTATTTTTTTCATCTTACTGAGCACAAACCATTTGTGAAAATTTGTGCCAGTCATTTGTGTTTTTTTGTGTTTTATTTTTTGTCTTTCTTAGACTCCTGCGGTTCCTGGAATAGTTTTTTAAGTTCTACAGACTCCAAAGGTTTCATTCTTCCGGAAAGGATCAATGAAAGTTCTTTTCTACGGAATGCTGCGGCAAATCTTTCTTTTTCTTCCTCTGTTTCAGGAATCATTTCCGGAATAGGAATTGGACGGTTGAATTCATCTACTGCAACGAAAGTATAAATCCCGGCATTCGTATGAACTTTTTTCTGATTGATAGGATCATCCAACCATACATCTACATACACTTCCATGGAAGTGGAAAATGCTCTGGAAACTTTAGATTCAAGCACCACAACTCCTCCTTCCGGAATCGGATGGTTGAAAGATACGTGGTTTACAGAAGCTGTAACTACTCTTCTTTCGCAGTGTCTTGCTGCAGAAATAGACGCACAACGGTCCATTTTTGCTAAAAGTTCACCACCGAAAAGGTTTCTTAGAGAATTGGTTTCGTTCGGAAGAACGATATTGGTCATAATAGTCAGAGATTCTGACGCTTTTTTTATTTTTGCCATCTAGTCTTAGTGTTGTTTGGGACAGCCGGGGCAGATTGTTTTACTTTTCCGGCGGGTTTTACTAATGAATCTTTTTTCAAAGAATCTGAAACGGATGTTTCCGGGGTATGTACCATTACTTTCACCGTATCTTTTACAATTCTATGGGTGGAAGTCTGTACAGAAACATTATTGAAAGATTTTTTTCCAAAAAGAAGTTCCTGTTGGCTAAACGCCAGGTATAAAATCCCAAGAACCGGAATAACCAGAAGGAAAATCCAAAGAATTGTTTTTTTGAATTTAAAATCCTTTTCGCGATTCACTGTGGTATTCACTTTTTCCCCGTTATTGATATCTGAGAATCTGATTTCTTCCAATCCGTAAAAGTCTGGACGTCCGGATTCTATTCTTTTTCCCTTGAAATGAGTGTGTCCTTCTTCAATGAAGACTGTTCCAAGGTTTTGAATTTCAAGAACCTGTTCGGCCTGAAGTTTTTTCTTCCAAAAATCAGTCTGAATTTTAAGATCACTTTTTGAAGCTTCCAGAGACATTTGTTTTTGTTCTGCAATAAAAGCAGCAAGATCTTCAGTCTGTACTTCGTAATCTATTGTAAACTCAATCTGACTGGCCGGAGGCAGAATGCTTCCGTTTTCAGAATTAATAATTGCCTTAGAATTTTTCAGTGAAAACACCCCAAAGCCTGGAACTGTGGCAGTTCCAAATTGTTTTAAGTATTCTAAAATATATGCTGAAATATTCATTTGGCAGCAAATTTATAACTTTTTCGTGACTTTTTGTAATATTTAATGGATATAAAAAAGACTGCCGAAACAGTCTTTTACTTATTCTGTAGTAAAACAGATATACTGTTATTCAAACTGCTTTTTTTAAGCTTAAAAGGTCAAAACTGTTAAAAAGCAAAAAGGCCGATTTGTCAATTACTGAATTTTCCAGCTCACTCCAAACATAAAATTCGTTCCTGCCTGAGAAAAATAATAAGGCTGCCCATCATAAACAGATCCGTTATTCACATATTTCTTATTGAACAGGTTATTCACCAATAACTTCAATGCAATTTCATTATTGGCAATTTTAAACTGGTACTGAGCATTGAAATCTGTAAGGAAATAATCTTTAAGCTGCAGATTGGCATCTTCGGTATTATCCAGATATTGTTTTCCTACATACTGATTCATTAAAGCAAACTGGAAATTTTTTGTAGGATTGAATTTCAAGCCTAAATTGGCTATAACATTTGGAGAAAATGAAATCTGAGTATTTCCAAGGCTTTTAGGAACATCACCATTCTGAATATTAAAATCCTGATTTCTGTTCTGGCTTAATGTTACGTTACCGGAAACCTCCCATTGTTTGGATAGTTTTGCCAAAGCACCAACCTCAATACCTCTTCTGTAGCTCTTCCCTGAATTTGTTCTGATAAATGCCCCTACGTTATTCAGTTCTCCGTTCAGAACCAATTGGTTCACATAATACATATAATACACATTCGCAGTAAAAGAAACGATTCCGAACTGTTTTTCAAAACCGGCTTCAATATCGTGAAGCTTTTCTGCTTTTACATCATTATTAGCCATCAGATCGTCTCTGTTGGGTTCACGATGGGCGTGGGCGTAAGAAAGGAATATTTTACCTCCGTCAATTCTGTAATTTACTCCGGCTTTTGGATTAAAAAACAGCCAGTTTTTACTTAAATCTGCTCCTTCACCATCACCAGCCGTCAGAATCTTTGTGTTGTAATTTATTTTTCTGAGCTGCAAATCACCAAAGAATTCAAAATTATTCAATCTTAATAAAGCTTTTGCAAAACCAGACACCTCATTCTTTACAGAGCGATTTCTGTAATATTCGCTTTCATCAATCTGAGGAAAAAATACTCCTGTTACATTTCCATAGTGTCTTCCGTAATACTGATTGACCACAGCACCAAAGTTCAAATCTAAATTTTCAAACTTTCCGTACAATGTAGAAACCATTCCGTAGAAATCGTTATTCAGCCATTTTTTTCTGATAAAGTCTGAAGCTTTTATCGTTTCTCCTCCTTCTGTTATATTGGGAAGGTTATATCTTGAAAAAGGATCTCCCTGCTTGTAGTTTTCATAATATCCCTTTCCTTTTGTATAGTGGAACGTGGTTTCCAGATTCCAGCGGTCGTTGAATTTCTGTTCCCAAAGCAACTGATAATGGTTCTGTCTGTAGTTATCCGTTTCATTATCATAGAAACTTACAATATTCTCCCAGTTGGCATCATAAATGGCTCCTGAAATATTGAATTTAGGATCAGTCTCCCAGGTTTTACGATCAATCCCGTTCCATGCCTGATATGTTTTCTCTTTTCCACCAAAAGCCATTAAACGTAATTTCGTGTTTCCTTCTTCAAATAAGGCAGTGAAATTATAAGAATGTAAGTTGGATGAAGCTCTGTCGATGTATCCGTCAGAATGAATATGAGTATATCTTCCCATCACAGAAAGTCGGTTTTTCCAGAATTTCCCTGAGCCAATTTCTGCTGAATATTTATAAGTATTAAATGATCCGTAGCTGTCATCCGTTTTAAAATAAAATTTCTCTTCAGGATCCTTAGAAAGTACGTTAATACTTGCTCCGAAGGCAGAAACCCCGTTATTGGAAGTTCCTACTCCTCTCTGAATGACAATCTGTGAGGCAGAACTTGTCAAATCCGGAACGTTGACAAAAAAGGTTCCCTGACTTTCAGAGTCGTTGTATGGAACACCGTTCATCATGACATTGATGGCACTTCCCGAAACACCACGAATTCGGAAACCTGTATATCCTACCCCGTTTCCGGCATCTGACGTCGAAATAATGGAAGTTTGATTTTTCAAAAGAATAGGAAGATCCTGTCCCAGATTCTTACTGTCCAGATCTTTCTGTACATTGATGATTTCCTTTGCTACCGGAAGCCTTTTGGTAAAGTTGACTGCTTCAATTTCCCTCACCTTTAGGGAATCTTTATTCTGAGCCTGTATAAAAGCTACTGAGCCTACACTAAGCCCTAAAAAAAATAATCCTTTCATTCTATAAATCTTTAACATTTAATGAATAAAAGGGGTTGAGCAATAATGTAACAATTTTATTAATTTAACAGTCTAGCAATTGGTATATTGTTATACTGTTTCATTGGTACATTTTCAATTCCCTAAACAGCATTACCTGTTCCAGGTTCATTGGGTATAATCTCAGCCTGTTAAAGCACCCCTTTATTTCAACCGCAAAATTACAAAAAATATATGAACTGCGATCGGGTTACGAGATGCGGGCTTTTGAATATCAGATTACGTGGTAAATAAATAGTTACAGAATGGAAAAAACACTATGAAAAATAGGAGTTATAAAATGAATCATTCATCATTCATCATTCATCATTTATAATTATTTAGTAAGTTTTGTTGTTGGCGTCTATGTAATAGTAATTGGAACCATCTTTTGTCACTTCAAACATCTTACCGAGTTTCCAGCTGAAATTTCTTTTAATATTGGAATATTCAAACGGAATAATAACTTTATTGTTAACATCAATGATTCCAAATTTATCATTATTGGAAGCAACAATCATTGGATTAGCTACATCATCCCCTTCAAGAATGAACAGATACTGATATTGAGGATAAATCTGATATTGTCTGTAATCTGCGGCATTTACAAATTTTGATTTTTCAATGATTCCGTAAAAACCATTCAGGATATAAGCCTGGAATAACTGTTGTTTATATTCTTCAAATTTACATTTTCCAAAATCGGTATCTTTAAACTGATAGACTCGCTTCCCAGACTTATCTATACGGTAAGAAATCATATTTTTCTCTACCGTAGCATAGTCTTTTGTTCCAAATTTTCTCACTTTTTCATTAGGAGAATTCAGAAGGTTGCAGTCTTCATAAAAAAATACGGCAATATGATATTCCGGCTGGATAATAAATTTCCCGTTCTGATTGACATACCCGAACTGATCTCCTTTTTTCTTAGGAATCAAAACAGGAAGATCTTTGTTGATCACCACCAGATCAGCATTAGGTTTGCTGGCTGAAGCTGCTTTTTTAGCCGTGGTTTTCGGTCCTTTCTTCGCAGGGATTTTCTTCACAGATCGGGTCTGTGAGAAAACGAAAATCGAAATAAAAACACATAAAACATTCAGGATATTTTTCATATTCTCCATTTGATTACAAAAATACGACCAAAAATAGATATTATAAAATTCATATTTATAAAGAATCTAAATAATTTCATTCTTATAAAATTGTAAAATTTCGTAATTTTGGAAACATTTTGAAATGTTTGATAATTTTAAAAAACTTTTGAAAAAGTGTAGATTATGCTGACTTTATTCGGTTAATGTTGCATCAAAATGCGAGAACTCAAAATGTCATTAATTGTATTTATACACCCCGGTAAAGAAAAAGCAGGCCTACCTTTAATTTTGAAAGACCTTCTATTATGAGTATTTATAAGGATTACATCAAAGAGATTGAAGAAAGAAAAACCCAGGGGCTTCATCCAAAGCCAATTGATGGTGCTGAATTACTAAGCGAAATCATTGCACAAATTAAAGATTCAGGTAATGCTGACCGACCGGACTCTCTTAAATTTTTCATTTATAACACACTACCCGGAACAACAAGTGCAGCGGGAGTAAAAGCAAAATTTTTAAAAGAAATTATTCTGGGTGAATCCGTAGTAGAAGAAATTTCCCCGGCATTTGCCTTTGAATTATTATCTCATATGAAAGGCGGACCTTCTATTGAGGTGCTGCTGGACCTTGCTTTAGGTAATGATGCAGCGATTGCCAAAGAAGCTGCCAACGTTCTTAAAACTCAGGTTTTCCTTTATGAAGCAGATACGAACCGTCTGAAAGAAGCATTCAACAGCGGAAACGAAATTGCAAAAGAAATCCTTGAAAGCTACGCAAAAGCTGAATTCTTCACTAAACTTCCTGAAGTTGCTGAAGAAATTAAAGTAGTTACTTATATTGCTGGTGAAGGAGATATTTCTACAGATTTACTTTCTCCGGGTAATCAGGCTCACTCAAGATCAGACCGTGAACTTCATGGAAAATGTATGATCACTCCTGAAGCTCAGGAAGAAATCAAAGCTTTACAGGCAAAGCATCCTGATGCAAGCGTTATGCTGATCGCTGAAAAAGGAACAATGGGTGTTGGATCATCCAGAATGTCCGGAGTAAACAACGTGGCTCTTTGGACAGGAAAACAGGCCAGCCCATATGTACCATTCGTTAACATTGCTCCTATTGTAGGAGGAACAAACGGTATTTCTCCGATCTTCCTTACCACAGTAGACGTTACCGGAGGTATCGGTATTGACCTTAAAAACTGGGTAAAGAAAGTTGACGAAAACGGAAACCCGGTTCGTAATGAAAACGGTGACATTGTTCTTGAAGAAGCATATTCAGTAGCAACAGGAACTGTTTTAACAATCAATACAAAAGAAAAGAAATTATATAACGGCGACCAGGAACTGATCGACCTTACCAAATCTTTCACTCCGCAAAAGATGGAATTCATCAGAGCAGGAGGATCTTACGCGGTCGTATTTGGTAAAAAACTACAGACATTTGCTGCTCAGGTTTTAGGTATTGAAGCGCCGACGGTTTTTGCTCCTTCAAAAGAAATTTCTCATGAAGGACAGGGACTTACTGCTGTAGAAAAGATTTTCAACAGAAATGCTGTGGGAACTACCCCAGGAAAAGTTCTGCACGCAGGATCAGACGTTCGTGTCAAAGTGAATATTGTAGGTTCACAGGATACCACAGGGCTTATGACTGCTCAGGAGCTTGAATCTATGGCCGCAACTGTAATCTCTCCTACTGTAGACGGAGCTTACCAGTCAGGATGTCACACCGCTTCCGTTTGGGATAAAAAAGCTCAGGCTAACATTCCTAAGCTGATGAAATTCATGAACGAGTTCGGACTGATTACAGCCCGTGACCCGAAAGGTGAATACCACGCCATGACTGACGTTATCCACAAAGTTCTTAATGACATCACTGTTGACGAGTGGGCCATCATCATTGGTGGTGACTCTCACACAAGAATGTCCAAAGGAGTAGCTTTCGGAGCAGACTCAGGAACTGTGGCTCTTGCTTTGGCTACAGGTGAAGCATCAATGCCAATTCCGGAATCTGTAAAAGTAACCTTCAAAGGAAACATGAAAGAACACATGGATTTCCGTGATGTGGTTCATGCAACACAGGCTCAGATGTTGAAGCAGTTTGGAGGAGAAAACGTATTCCAGGGTAGAATCATTGAGGTTCACATCGGAACACTTCCTGCTGATCAGGCATTTACATTTACAGACTGGACTGCTGAGATGAAAGCAAAAGCTTCTATCAACATTTCTGAAGATAATACTTTGATCGAATCACTGGAAATTGCAAAAGGCAGAATCCAGATCATGATCGATAAGGGTATGGATAACCACAATAAAGTTCTTCAGGGATTAATTGACAAAGCAAATAAGAGAATTGAAGAGATCAGATCAGGAGAAAAACCTGCTTTAACTCCGGATTCAAATGCTAAATATTACGCTGAAGTAGTTGTAGATCTTGACGTAATTGTCGAGCCAATGATTGCTGACCCGGATGTAAACAATGATGATGTATCCAAGAGATATACTCACGATACCATCAGAGATCTTTCTTACTATGGTGGTGAGAAAAAAGTAGACCTTGGTTTCGTAGGATCTTGTATGGTCCACAAAGGAGACCTTAAGATTGTTTCTCAAATGCTTAGAAACATTGAAAAGCAACAAGGTAAGGTAGAATTCAGTGCTCCTCTTGTAGTAGCAGCCCCTACTTACAACATCATTGATGAATTAAAGGCAGAAGGAGACTGGGAATTATTAGAAAAATATTCAGCTTTTGAATTTGATGATAACGCTCCAAAAGGAGAGGCCCGTGTTGAATATAAAAACGTGATGTACCTTGAGCGTCCTGGATGTAACCTTTGTATGGGTAACCAGGAAAAAGCAGCTAAAGGAGATACTGTTTTAGCAACATCTACCCGTCTTTTCCAGGGAAGAGTAGTGGAAGATTCTGAACGTAAAAAAGGAGAATCTCTGCTTGCTTCAACTCCGGTTGTTGTTCTTTCTGCGATTATCGGAAGAATTCCTAGCATTGATGAGTACAAAGCTGCAGTGGAAGGAATCGACCTTACTACTTTCGTTCCTTCTATTAAAGAATTAACAAGTACAAGCGCTCACTAAGAGATTGATAATAAGTCGCAAGACTATTGAATAACTATATTATTGGAAGATTTTAGTCCTTAAGGATTTAAAATCTTCCAATTTTTTGTTTAGAACGTTTCTATTTTAAGATAATTACGTTTTTTTTTCGATAAAAGCTGGAAAATAAATTCTAATTTTTCTTAAATTGAAAGTTATAAAATCTATTGATTTCAGAATCAAAAACACCCTGTTTATGGATTATAGGAACGTTTTTTGATGCATAGATAAGTGATTTTCTTTTTCAACACAGGGAAAAGAAGCATTAACGGAACAAGAACAAAACTAAAATACGATATGACTTTTGATATTGATATGATCAAAAAGGTGTACGAACGTTACCCTGAAAGAATTGCAGCAGCAAGACAAATCGTGGGAAAACCTCTTACCCTTTCAGAAAAAATCCTTTACACCCACCTTTGGGAAGGAAATGCTACACAAGCGTATGAACGAGGAAACTCTTATGTGGACTTTGCACCGGACAGAGTAGCGATGCAGGATGCTACCGCACAGATGGCACTTTTACAGTTTATGCAGGCAGGAAAAGCTAAAGTGGCTGTTCCTTCTACTGCTCACGCGGATCACCTTATCCAGGCTAAAGTAGGTGCCGACAAAGACTTACAGGAAGGGATCAACAAAAACTCCGAAGTATTCAACTTCTTAAGCTCTGTATGCGATAAATACGGAATCGGATTCTGGAAACCGGGAGCAGGTATCATTCACCAGGTTGTACTGGAAAATTATGCCTTCCCTGGAGGAATGATGATTGGTACCGACTCGCACACGGTAAACGCCGGCGGATTGGGAATGGTAGCCATTGGTGTAGGAGGTGCTGATGCGGTAGACGTAATGGCAGGAATGGCCTGGGAGCTTAAAATGCCTAAACTTATCGGGGTAAAATTAACCGGTAAAATGAATGGATGGACTTCTGCAAAAGACGTGATCTTAAAAGTTGCCGGAATTCTTACCGTAAAGGGAGGTACAGGATGTATCGTGGAATATTTCGGTGAAGGTGCAGAATCTCTTTCCGCAACGGGTAAAGGTACGATCTGTAACATGGGTGCTGAAATCGGGGCTACCACGTCTACTTTCGGATATGATGATTCTATGAGAAGATATCTTTCCGCTACAGGAAGACAGGACGTAGTAGATGCCGCTGATAAAATTGCAGAGCACTTAACAGGTGATGCTGAAGTATATGCTAACCCTGAACAATATTTCGATCAATTAATAGAAATCAACCTTTCTGAACTGACTCCTCACTTAAACGGACCTTTCACTCCGGACTTAGCAACTCCAGTGGCTGAATTCAGAGCTAAAGCTGAAGCTAACGGATGGCCGTTAGAAGTGGAATGGGCACTTATCGGTTCTTGTACCAACTCTTCTTATGAAGATTTATCAAGAGCTGCATCCATTGTAGAGGATGCAGTGTCAAAAGGGGTAAAACCTAAAGCAATCTTAGGAATCAACCCTGGTTCTGAGCAGGTGAAATTTACAGCGGAAAGAGACGGATTCTTAGATTCTTTCAGAAAATTTGAAAACGCAAGAATCTTTACCAACGCTTGTGGACCATGTATCGGACAATGGGACAGAGAAGGTGCGGAAAAAGGAGAGAAAAACTCTATTATCCATTCTTTCAACAGAAACTTTGCAAAAAGAGCTGACGGTAACCCAAACACCCACGCATTTGTAGCTTCTCCTGAAATGGTAGCTGCTGTAGCGATCTCAGGAAGACTGGACTTTAACCCGATTACTGATACTTTAACGAACGAAGCTGGCGAACAGGTAAAACTTAACGAGCCTAAAGGTTTCGAACTTCCTTCAAAAGGATTTGCTGTAGACGACAACGGATACCAGGCTCCATCAGAGGACGGTTCTAAAGTTGTTGTGAATGTAAGCCCAACTTCAGACAGACTTCAGTTATTGGAAGAATTCCCTGCATGGGATGGTAAAAACATTACCGGAGCAAGAGTATTGATCAAAGCTTTCGGAAAATGTACTACCGACCACATTTCTATGGCTGGACCATGGCTGAAATACAGAGGTCACCTGGATAATATTTCAAACAACATGTTGATTGGAGCAGTGAATGCTTACAACATGGAAACCAATAAAGTTAAAAATGAATTAACCGGTGAATACGGTGAAGTTCCGGCTGTACAAAGAGCTTATAAAGCGGCAGGTATTCCAACAATTGTTGTAGGAGATCAGAACTATGGTGAAGGTTCTTCCAGAGAACACGCAGCCATGGAACCAAGACATCTTGGTGTGAAAGCTGTATTGGTAAAATCATTCGCGAGAATCCACGAAACGAACCTTAAAAAACAGGGAATGCTTGGAATTACTTTCGCTAATGAGGCAGACTATGACAAGATCCTAGAAGATGATGTTGTTAATTTCTTAGATCTTGATCAATTCGCTCCAGGAAAACAACTGACTTTAGAATTCATTCATACCGATGGAACTAAAGATATCATTATGGCCAACCATACTTACAATGATCAGCAAATTGATTGGTTTAAGGCCGGTTCAGCGCTAAATCTGATCAAACAACAGGAAAAATAAGATTAATTGTTAGATTAATTAATAGAAAGGCGGCTTCAACTGAAGTCGTCTTTTTTTATTTCAACTTACTTGGTCTGAACTTGGTAAATATTCTAAACTTTACAGGTTTTAGGAACCTGTTTCAAATGAATATCATGATATTCCATCACTTTAATCTATCCAAAAGGCCTGCCCTATAACTTTCTCCAATAGGAATCTCGTATTCAGGAAGAATCACTTTTTTCGCTCCAATACTTTTGACTTTATCCAGGTTGACGATGAAAGATTTATGAATCCGAACAAATGTTGCAGGAAGCTGGTTTTCCATTGATTTAAGAGTATCCAGAACGATAAACTCATCATTTTCAGTCCGGATATTGACATAGTCTTTTATACTTTCAATATAAAGAATCGTCTGAAAGCCGATACGATGCCTCTGCCCGGAAGATTTTACAAAGAAATGGGTATTTTCTTCCTGTGGAAAAGAAAATCGCTCCTGAGCCTTTAATACACTCTTTTGAAATCTTTCAAATGAAATAGGCTTCAGCAGGTAATCCACTACATTATGCTCATATCCTTCCAAGGCATACTCTGAATAAGCCGTTGTCAGAATATACTTTTGATCAGGTCCTACAATCTTCATAAAATTGATTCCTGTAAGCTCAGGCATCTGAATATCAAGAAAGATGAGGTCGGAATCATTTTTTTGCAGATACTCCAAGGCCAGAATAGGATTCTCTGTTGAAAATACCAATTCAAGAAAGGGAATCTTCTCTACATAATGTTCCAGAAGAGAGATGGCCAGTGGCTCATCATCCACAATGATGCATTTTATCTTATTCATCCCTTAAATCAATTTTTAAGTCTACAATAAATTCCGTCTCCGAATCTTTGATCTCAAGCTGGTGTTTAGGATACAATATTTCCAGTCTTTTTTTCACATTCTGAATTCCTATTCCAGAAACGGTGTCTTTCATTTTCTGTGTTTTAAAATTTAAAAGATAAAAATGCAGCACCTTATCATGATCTGAAATTTTCATATCAAAACCTTTATCACGAAAATCACCATGTTTAAAGGCATTCTCAACAAAAGGAACCAACAGCATGGGTGAGATCTTCAGATGAGGGTGTTGAATATCCTTTTGTATACTCAACAGTTCAGGATTTCTGATTCTAAGCTTCTCCAGCGCAATCAGACTGTCTATATATCCAATTTCCTTATCCAAAGAAATTGAGTCTTTTTCAAGATCTTTGGTACTGTATCTCAGCAATTGCCCAAGTTCTTCAATGGCCGGAAGTGCTTTATCTGACTTTTGATACACCAAAGAGTAAATATTATTTAATGAATTAAAAATAAAATGAGGATTGATCTGAGTCTTCAGTGCCTGTAACTCTGCCTGTTTTTTTTCAATCAGAAGTTGTTTTTTATCATTTTCAGCAACTCCGTATTTCTCCACGATCCACAAAATTCCGACAATGAAAACCGTCAGTGAAGCATTGTAAATATTATCTGTCAAATAATATAAAAGTCCGGTATCTTTATTATAATTTCTGAAACCAAGAGTAATTGGAAGCAGTACTTCTTCTATTCCATACCGAATGACACCAAAGCTTAATATAGAGATTAAAAAAACTAAAACTGCAGAATAAAGTTTCTCAAGATTTAATACTTTCGGAATAATAACAAGATACAAAAGATAAAAAGTAGAGATTTCAGTAATAAAATAGGTAAAGTTCAGCACATAAGTTTCAAATCCCCTTCGCTCAGGGAAAAAGAAATAAGGCGTAATGTTGTTCCCTATAAAATTGAAACACCAATAAAAAATCTGAAGCCAGATAATTTGCTTTTTATTCATATTCAAATATAAATCACTGTAGCGATACTCCATCTACTCTTTTCGATAAAAACCTGTTTTTTTCCGATGAAACTTTTTTGACACGCATAATGTTGCCCTTCATCTAAATGCTCTTTCCATTCAGAAGCCCTTCCAATACTTTTGTGAGAGAAATTTAACACAACCATTATTTTAATCTGTCATTAATATTCCATGAAAAAAGATTTTTTATTTATAGCTACCTTGATTTGTTCTTTAACAGCAGCACAAACAAAAGACACTATTAACGTCAACAAAATTGAAGCAGTGACGGTGAATGGTAAAAAAGTTCTGGTAGAACGTAAAGTGGATCGTCTTGTTTACAACGTTCAGAACTCAATGCTTTCACAGGGAAGCTCAGGGACTGAGGTTCTGGCGGGAACTCCTTTATTGCAGGTGGATGAAAACAAAGGACTTCTTTCTATTGCCGGAAAGAATGGGGTTTCTGTAATGGTGAATGACCGGATGCTGAATCTTTCCGGATCAGAACTCATCAATTATCTGAGAAATATTCGTTCTGAAAATATTTTGAAAATAGAAGTGATTACGACTCCACCTGCTAAATATGAAGCTCAGGGAAACAGCGGAATTATTAATATCATCCTCAAAAAGAATCAGAATCTTGGATGGAGCGGCTATCTGAATTCCAATTATACTCAAAAAACATATGCCGGTTTCAGCAGTGTGGCAGGAGTAAATTATCAAAACGAGAAGATAAAAGCTTCTGTAAAGGTGACGGGATATGACGGAGATAAAAGATCGGTAGAAAAATATAATATTATCGGCCAAAATTCTTCTGTCAGCAAGGATGACAGAAGAGATATGAATGACGGACTTGGGCTGAATGCCAATTTCGACTATTCTCTTTCTAAAAGTTCCAATATAGGATTGGTATACGACATTACAAAAGGACATACCAATATGGATATCAATTCGACACAAAGTTACTTTACAGATGGTACGTCTACTTTGCAAACAGAGACAGATTCAAAGCATCGGTCTCCTTTTACTACCCAAATGCTTAATCTCTATTTTGATCAAAAACTGGGTGAACATAAACTTAGTTTCGGATCTAATTATTATGGAAATTTGCCCGATACTGAAGTTAATTTTACAACAAAAAATCTTGCCACTAATGCCACTCAGATCGTTAGAAATCGCTCTACGGTAGATTATAAAATATACTCCGGACAAGCAGACTTGACTTTAAATTTCAAAAAAATTCAATTGGAAACAGGTACGAAATACAGCCAGTTTTCTAATAATTCAGATATAGAATATTTTAATTTCACCAATGGGAATTATATCATAGATCCGGCAAAGAGTAATCTTTTTGATTATGATGAAAAGAATTATGCAGCTTATATCAGTGCCAGTAAGGACCTAGGTGAAAAATGGTCTGTAAAGGCCGGACTTCGTTATGAATATTCACAAACAAGCGGCTTCTCTCCTACTACGCAATCAAAATCGGAGAATAATTACGGAAAGTTTTTCCCAACAGCTTATGTCTCTTATAAAGCCAATGAAAACAATCAGTTCAGTATTAATTATTCACGAAGAATCAACCGGCCTTACTTCCGAGCTTTAGATCCGTTCCGATGGTATTCTAATCCCAATACGTATTATACAGGAAATCCAAGTCTGCAGCCATCTTTCAATCATAACATCGAATTCAATTATATTTTTAAAAGTAAATTTTCTACCAATCTTTATTATCAGAGAACAACGAATAATTTTGACCAGATTTCCTTTCTGAATGGGATTAACCTTGTCAGTACCTACGAAAACTATTATAGTCAGAATGTTTACGGAATCAATCTCAATTATACGAACACCTATTTCAAAATCTGGGAAAGTAATATCTCTACTTCCTTCAGCTATAATGAAACTCAGATTACAAGATTCAATCTGGTTGCTAAAAATGGACAGTCATTTTATTTTTCTTTGAACAATACCTTCCAGCTGAATAAGGCAAAAACATTTATGCTATTTGTCAACTACTGGAACAATCTTCCTTCCAGAGACGGATATTTTTCTGCGAAAAACAGTGCAAGCCTGGATGCAGGATTAAAGATGAGCTTTGCAGAAAAGGCACTTCAGGTCAATCTTTCAGTGAGTGATATTTTCAGACAATCCGGATTAAGGGCTGATATGTACTTTACCGATAACACACAGTCCTTCAACAACTATTGGGATGCCAGAAGAATGACACTCAGCATCACTTATAATTTTGGAAATCAGAAAGTAAAATCAAATAACAGAACGGTGAATTTCGAAGAGAAAAACCGTGCACAATAATAATGTAATATTAATTAAAAAATAAAATCATGAAAACTTTTATTTATATTTTTCTTGTATTCATGTCTACATCAGTGTTTGCTCAAAAAAAACCTTCCGATTATTTTAAAAATCCAAAGACAAAAGTTTTGGTTGTCGGATCATTTCATTTTGATTACCCAAATCTTGATGCCAATAAAATCAATACAGAAGATCAGATAGATGTACTTTCTCCTAAAACTTCAAATGAAGTCACCGAGCTTGTAGAATATATCAAAAGATTTAAGCCAACAAAAATTGCAATTGAGGCCTGGCCAAGCTGGAATGCTAATCAAAAGCTTAAGGAATACAATGACGGCAAACACCGGGACAAAAGAGACGAACGTTATCAGCTTGCTATGAGAATCGCCAGGGACCTTAAAATAAAAGAACTGTTCAGCATTGATGCGGAATCTATTTGGGATGATCTTCAGAAGAAGTTTGGAAAAAGCGATTCTTCATTTTTTAATACCCTCAGCAAAGAGTATGATTTTAGAAGTAATGATGCAATTTCTCAACAATTTAACAGGTTTTTCAAGAGTTCTGAACCTAAAAATTTCAAATCGCTCTTAGACACTTTTATTTATATGAATTCCAAAGAAAGCCATCAATATGGATATGGGGCTTATCTGAGCGGAGATTTTAAACTGAGAGAATATGATGGTGCAGATATGCTTGCTCTCTATTGGTACAGCAGGAATCTGAGAATGTTCCGCAATATTCAAAACATTCCTCATAATAATGAAGACAGAATTCTTGTTATTGCAGGAAATGGCCATGCGGCTGTATTAAGGCAACTTTTTACTTCTTCTGCAGAATATGATTTTATTGAATTTTCTTCATTAAAATAAATAAATTACTGTGCTGACTGTAACAAAATTTATTTTTCATCGTCTAACCGAATAGTAGTAAAAACATTATGAAAAAAACTATATTCGCTTTATCTCTGGTAAGTTCTATGCTGGTTTTCTCTCAGGAAAAGACCAATAGCACTCCTAAAGAGAAACAAATTGAAGGTGTAGTGATCACCAAAACTAAAAAAGCCGTTGAACAAAAGGCTGACCGTACTATTTTTGATTTTTCTGAACAACCTCAGCTCAATAACGGAAACGTTCTGGAAGGAATTAAAAAACTTCCCGGGCTTGTATCTACAGACATCGCAGGGATGATGTATCAGGGAAAAATGCTGGAAGTATATCTTAACGGAAGACCGTTGAACATTACGTCCAATGAACTGAACTCCTTCCTGGAAGGAATGCCTGCCAATTCTGTAGAAAGGATTGAAGTGATTACTCAGCCTGGTGCTGAGTTTCCGGCCACTTCCGGAGGTGCAATTATGAATATCATCACCAACAAAAACGCTAATAAATATTTAACTGCTACCTATTCTGGAAATTATTCTTTCACGAATTATGATAAATTCAGAAGCAGAACCACAAACTCTGTTAACTTAAACGCCAGAAATAAATATTTTGGGTGGCAGCTGAATGTGGGGCAAAATTACCGTGAAAGTATGCTGAATGGCCAGCAGGATGAGCTTCTAACAAGCCATACCGATCGATATGCACGCGGATATTTTGCAAAATCCGGATTGACTTTTGATTTAGGACAGGACAGATTATTATTGAACTACGATATTTATCACAACAATAATGATAACTATACTTTAAGTGACGGACATGGAGATCTACCGTTCAAGAGAAACCCGAAGGATTTAAGAGAAGCTTTTTACACTTCTTCGGATGTTGCCCATACCAATACTTTAAGACAGGAAGCCGTGGTAACGTATCAGAAACGTTTTGCTGACAAATCTCAAAAACTTGATTTCCAGTTTGGGTATACAAAATCAGACAGCAAGTTTTCTCAGGATAATTATTTTCAGGATGGAACATTTGTAAACTATCCCAATGAACCTCTTGATAGCCCTACCAACGGATTAAAAGATATTCTGAACAATAAATCTGTGATGAATATCGCGAACCTGAAAGTAGATTATGCACAGCCAATCAAACTTCTTGATGGCGGAAAGGTAAGTTTTGGTGGGTTATATGAAAGACAGGATTATGATACGAAAAGTTTTGGCCTGACCAATCTGGAATATCAAAGACAGACAGCTTCTACCTACTTAGAGTTTCAGGCTAAATTGAAAAAATTTGATTTCACATTAGGTTCCCGTGCTGAGAACTATGATATTTCCGGAGTAACAAGATATTTTGATAAAGATGCAAAACTGGTAGAGGCTAATTTAATTCCTTTCAATAAGTTTAAATTTTTCCCTAATGCAAGCGTGCAGTATAACATGATGAATCAGGTTTATATTGCCGCGAATTACAACAGAAAAATCAGTCTGCCGAGTATTTCTGCCCTTAACCCGAACAACGTGACGTTCTCAGGACCCAGTACAGAAGTAAACGGTAACCCGAATCTACAACCTACTATTTTTGATAATTATGAATTGAAAATTTCAGCTTTTGATTATGCATTTATCGGATATAGTGTAAGTTCGGCAAGCAATCAGGTGGCACAGATCATCCGAAAAGACGGAAGAAAACTCTACAACGAGCAGGTGAATATTTCAAATATGAAAATTCACAACTTCAACGTGGGATTGCCGGTTCCTTTTATGATTTTCAGTAAGCCTATGAGTGAGATTATGAAGTTTGATTTCAACCCTGATAAAATTAACTTCATGTACTTATATGCCGGTTATCAGAAACATGAAATTGACAATCTGAATAATAAAGGGTTCTGGATTTTCAATATCATGACGCAAATTCTTTTGCCTAAGGACATCAAAATGACAGCTAATTACAGCTATCTGACACCCAAAGCAGGATATTTCTACTTTACGGCAGAAAAACCGTTCAACAACTCGCTTGATATTACGCTGACGAAAAAGTTTATGAACAATCGTCTGACACTTTCTGTTTTTGCAAATGATATTTTCAACGGACAGATGATGCAGGTACGTTCTAATCCTCCATCAGGAACTCCTGTAATGATCAGCAGTAAATATGATACAAGAAATTTCGGACTTTCTATCAACTACAAAATTCCGACAAGAAATAAACTGGCAAAAGAGGATCCGAATATCCTTAACCAGACTAAAAAAGAGGATAACGGTGGCGTAATGCAGCAGGCACAATAATCCTTTCCAAGATAAATAAAAGAGGCAGTAATCATTTTACTGCCTCTTTCTATTGATATTAAAATGGTGTTATTTGGTAAAATATCAGTGATATTAGTGTTTACATTTACTTCAGAAATCTATCGTCTGAAATCTCCACTTCATCGTATCTACCAATGTCATTTGATTCACACTCACCGGAAGATCTATGATAATTTTTAATGCCTGAAGAGCCATCATGCTGCCTATCATTCCGGGAAGAGCTCCTAATACACCAAGACTGTCACAATCGGGCACATCCTCATCGAAAGGCGGTTCAGGGAAAATATCCCGTAAATTTTTACTTCCACTATGATTAAATACAGCAACCTGTCCTGAAAACCCTAAAATACTTCCATAAACCAAAGTCTTTTTCAGTTTCACGCAGGTATCATTTACCAGATATCTTGTTGAAAAGTTATCTGAGCCGTCAACAATAACATCATATTGAGACAGAATTACCTCTGCATTATTTTCATTGATTTTTTCTTCAATACCGATGAATGTAATCTGGTGATTGAGTTCTCCTACAAAGGTTTCAGCACTTTTCACTTTGGATAATCCTACTCTGTTTTCGGTATGGATAATCTGCCGGTTCAGATTATGAAGTTCAACCTCATCAAAATCTGCAACACCTAAAGTTCCTACTCCTGCAGCAGCCAGATATTGAATAACAGGACTTCCCAAACCTCCTGCCCCAATGACAAGAACTTTGGATGAACTTATTTTCTTTTGTCCTTCCAATCCTATTTCTTCAATAAATATCTGCCGGCTGTACCGTGAAAAATGATCTTCTTTTTTCATACTTTATGATAATTGAGCCATTAAGTTTCTTTAGCTTTTTTAGGAAAGTTAAGCTTCGCTTTAAAAAGATACTATCTAAAAAATCTCCGATTTTTATTAATTCAACTTCACTCCTTCAAAATCCTTAATGGCTTTAAAATTTCAAAATCCGTTATATACGGAATCCCAATCTTTCATCACAGGATCATAACCTGCTTTTTTAATCATGATTTTAATTTCATCCATACTTCGCTCGTCACTGGTTTCAAACTGTTCCAGAGATTCTTTATCCACCGCATATCCTCCGGGGTTTGTTTTTGAACCTGCACTCATAGCGGTTGCTCCCAGAGAAACAATATTATTCCTAAACACTTCACTTTCCCTGGTAGAAATGGAGATTTCAAGGTCTTCATTCCAGATTCTATACGCACAGATCAATTGAAGAAGATCTTTGTCCTCCATTATGAAATTAGGTTCAATAATCCCTTCTGCCGGTCTGAGTCTTGGAAAGGAAACAGAAAATTTACTTTTCCAGTATTGTTTCTGAAGATAATCAATGTGTAATGCATTAAAAAAACTGTCAACTCTCCAATCTTCAAGTCCAAGAAGAACTCCTAGTCCAATTTTATGAATTCCTGCTCTTCCTACCCTGTCGGGAGTTTCCAGACGGAAATGGAAGTTAGATTTTTTACCCTTTGGGTGATATTCTCTGTAAACATCCTGATGATAGGTTTCCTGATACACTAAAACGGAATATACTCCTTCCTCATGAAGCAACTTATATTCTTCTTCCAATAAGGGCTGAACTTCAATGGAAATGTTGGAAAAATGAGGCTTTAACTTACGGACAGCATTCTGAAAGTAAGGAACTCCTACTATTTTATTGGCTTCACCACTTACCAGCAGCACATGATTCACTCCCATTGATTTCAGAACAGATGCTTCAATCATCAGTTCCGTATCGGAGAGGGTTTTTCTTTTCAGATGATTATCAAGACTGAATCCGCAATAGGTGCAGATATTCTGACATTCATTACTGAGATACAGCGGTGCATACAGCTGAATGGTTTTTCCAAATCGTTTTTGGGTAAGCATCTGCGTCATTCCTGCCATAAGTTCCAGTTCCTGAGAGGCAGCTGGTGAAAGGAGATTCAGGAAATCGTCCAGAGTTTTATTTTTTTTCTGAAGACTGTATCTTACATCTGCCAGACTTACTTTTCCAAGCTTATTCTTCACCTCATCCCACTGATAGTTTTCAAAAACATCTTTAAAGCTTTTCATAAGTTTGATTTATTCAAATAAAAATGAAGTAAGCGGACTTGAAGCTTCGGCATGGTTGGCAATAGCTCCCAATCCAGATTCAAAGGCTCTTCTTCCTGCAATCACACCTTCTTTAAAAGCAACAGCCATATTCAACGGATTTCTGGCTACAGCAATGGCAGTATTCACCAAAACAGCATCTGCTCCCATTTCCATTGCTTTTGCAGCATCTGATGGTGCCCCGATTCCGGCATCTACCACTACAGGAACATTACTCTGACTGATGATTATTTCCAGAAAGTCCTGAGTTCTCAATCCTTTATTGGTTCCAATGGGTGCCCCCAACGGCATTACTACAGCTGTTCCGGCATCTTCAAGACGTTTGCATAAAACAGGATCGGCATGGATATAAGGCATGACAATAAATCCTAATTTAGCCAATTCTTCCGTGGCATATAGAGTTTCAATTGGATCGGGAAGTAAATATTTTGGATCCGGATGAATTTCCAGCTTTACCCAGTTTGTTTCCAGTGCTTCTCTGGCTAATTGAGCGGCCAATACGGCTTCTTTGGCGGTTCTTGCTCCGGAAGTATTAGGCAGAAGGTGAACGTTGGTTTCTTTTAATGAATCAAGCAGATCGTCCTCACTGGATTGGGCATCAATTCTTTTAAGCGCCATTGTCACCATAGTGGTTTCTGATGCGATAACAGACTGCACCATGTCTCTCATACTTCCGAATTTTCCTGTTCCTAAAAACAGTCTTGATTCAAAAGTTCTTCCTGCTATTTCTAATTTCTGATTGTTCATATCATTACTTTTTTTAGTTCGTTAATAATAGTCGGCTGCCTGGTAATAAGTCCGGATACAGCAACACCATAAATCCCGATTTCCTGTAACGGTAAAATATCTTCGAGAGTAACACTTCCGATGGCAAATATTTTGGGAACGTCTATTGATTTTTCTCCTAATCCATCAATGATAGCCTGGTAGCCTTCAAACCCCAGAACAGGGCTTAGTTTTTCTTTGGTTGTAGTAAATCTCAATGGTCCTAAACCGATATAATCACAAGATTCTTTGATTCTCTGAATGACATCTGAAAGGGTATTAGCCGTTCCTCCAATTATTTTATTTTCGTCTAAGATCAGTCTTGCTTCTTCAATGGCACTGTCGTTCAATCCTAAATGAACACCATCTGCATCTATTTCTTTGGCTATTTGTACATGGTCATTGATAATACAAACCGCCTGATATTCTGAACAAAGTTGTTTTGAAATTTCACAAAGATTGATTAATTCGTTTTCAGGAGCATTTTTCCATCGAACCTGTACCCATTTGATCCCGTTGTCTAATGCTTTCCGAATACAAAGTTCCTGTTCCTGCAGGGTATTTCCTTGTGATATGTATTGTAATTTTTCCATGTTTTCTATGAATGCGCTCCCAATAAAGAGGGATTGCTTTTTAAAAATTTTTCGATGTATCGTTTTCCGTTTCGGCATGCCTTCTCCATATTTTCGCCTTTCGCCAGTTCTGCAGTAATTGCTGAAGATAAAACACAGCCGGAACCATGTTTAGGAAAATAGATTGTATTGTCTTCGGACGGGAGTAAAAAAGTTTCTTTTTCGTTTTCAACTAAAATATCCGTTCCCAAATGATCTTTCCGGTGTCCTCCTTTGATCAGTAATGAGCATTGATTTGTATCCGCTAAAAGATTATCTCCTCTTAAAATGTGGTATTCGTTATAATTAGGAGTTATTAAACTAAGTTTATTAACCGTACTTTTTAATTGAGGAAGTGTTTCAAGGTTAAAAAATGTAAATTCAGAAGTACTTTTCAGAACGGGATCCCAAACTATTTTCACTTCAGGATTTCCTTTTTGAACTGTTTTTACAATCTTAGCCAGAAATTCGGCATCCTTCACTATTCCAATTTTCACTGCTGAAACGGAATAATTATCCATCAGCACCTGAATCGCTTCAGTTACTTCATCTATAGGCCGCCATTCTAAATTCAGGCATTTCGAAGCAGTTTGCAAGGTTAATGCGGTACACACTCCAAGCCCCATCACCTTTGATTGCTCAAAAGTTTTGCTATCTGATAATAAGCCTGCTCCGCCACTGGGATCGAAGCCTGCAATACTTATGACATAAGGACGTTCCTGCATTTTTTGAATACTTTTAAAGGTTCTTCACTTTCCCAGATTGCACCTAATAAAGCTGCTCCATCAGCATCTGAATCGAAAACTTCATGAATATTATCCTGATGAATTCCTCCAAGAGCAATCAATTTTACATCCGGATTGTTCCGATGTTTTATTTGTTCTTTAATGGTAGAATTCAATCCATATCCTTTTTTGGAGATACTTGGAAAGAACGGGCTTATGAAAGCATATTCCCATTCTTTTTCCAAAGTATTGTAGGTTTTAATATCATGTACAGAAGTTGAAATGGTATTTTCTTTCGCAAAAGACTTATACATTTCTTCCTGCCGATCAATCTCTCTGAAATGAAACCTTGAAATAGTAAATTCTTTCCCAAGGTCATAATACGTATGCAAAACCAGCTGTGTATAAAAAAATTCATCAATCTGAGTGATAAATTCAATCATTTCATTCCGGCTGATCCATGGTTTACGAATGTGAAGCAGATCAAGACCTTCCTGAAACATCTGATTAATGAAATCTGTCTCGTTCGGGACAATCAATTCAGGAGTAATGACCAGGATCATATATAAATTTCTTTCCCTTTTTCGATGAACTCCTGTGATTTATCAAGCATTCCTTGTTCTGCTGATTCACGAATTTCCTGTGTAATTTTCATGGAACAGAATTTCGGTCCGCACATGGAACAGAAATGGGCAATTTTTGCTCCTTCTGCAGGCAGTGTTTCATCATGATAAGCTCTTGCTGTCTCTGGATCTAATGAAAGATTGAACTGATCTTCCCATCTGAATTCAAATCTGGCTTTACTCAATGCATTGTCCCTGTACTGTGCTCCCGGATGACCTTTAGCCAAATCTGCAGCATGAGCCGCCAGCTTATAGGTTATTACTCCAACTTTTACATCGTCTTTATTCGGAAGCCCTAAATGTTCCTTCGGAGTTACATAGCAAAGCATCGCACATCCAAACCATCCGATCATGGCTGCACCGATTCCTGAAGTGATGTGATCATAGCCCGGTGCAATATCAGTGGTCAATGGGCCTAAGGTATAAAACGGAGCTTCATGGCATTCTTCCAATTGCTTTTCCATATTTTCTTTGATCATGTGCATTGGTACATGCCCAGGTCCTTCAATCATTACCTGTACATTATGTTTCCAGGCAATTTTAGTGAGTTCACCTAAAGTTTCCAGTTCTGCAAACTGCGCTGCATCATTGGCATCTGCAATAGATCCCGGACGAAGACCGTCTCCCAGAGAGAAAGCTACGTCGTATTTCTTCATGATTTCACAAATCTCCTCAAAATGGGTATACAGGAAACTTTCTTTATGATGAAATAAGCACCATTTTGCCATAATCGATCCTCCTCTGGATACAATTCCGGTTACTCTGTTGGCTGTCAGATGAATATATCTTAGTAAAACTCCTGCGTGGATGGTAAAATAAGAAACTCCCTGTTCAGCCTGTTCAATCAAAGTATCTCTGAAGATTTCCCATGTAAGATCTTCAGGAACACCTTTTACTTTTTCCAATGCCTGATAGATTGGAACGGTACCAATCGGAACCGGACTATTTCTGATGATCCATTCTCTTGTTTCGTGAATATTTTTACCGGTTGAAAGGTCCATAATGGTATCTGCTCCCCATCGGCAGGCCCATACTGCTTTTTCCACTTCTTCTTCAATACTGGATGAAACGGCACTGTTTCCGATATTCGCATTGATCTTTACCAGGAAATTTCTCCCGATAATCATCGGCTCGCTTTCCGGATGGTTGATGTTATTGGGAATAATAGCTCTTCCGGCAGCAATTTCGTCTCTTACAAATTCCGGGGTGATTTTACTTTTGGGAGTATTCGCCCCAAAGCTTTGTCCGGCATGCTGAAAAGCCATTTCTTTTGATACGGATTCAAGCTGCTCTATTCTTTGATTTTCTCTGATGGCAACATACTCCATTTCCGGAGTAATGATTCCCTGTTTGGCATAGTAAAGCTGTGTAACTTCTTTTCCTTGCTGTGCAACTTTAGGTTTATGATCATAGGAAAACCTCAATTCATCAAGACGAGGATCTGCCAAACGCGCTTTGCCGTATTCAGATGTAATTCCGTGTAAGATATTCACATCATTTCTATCCAGAATCCATTGTTCTCTGATTCTTGGAAGCCCTTTCTGAATGTCAATGACTGCATTTTCATCGGTATAAGGCCCCGAAGTGTCATAAATGGTTACCGGAACATTATGTTCAAAGCCGCCATTGGTCAATTTAGTGGGGCTAAGCTGTATTTCACGCATGGCTACATTGATAGGATGTAATTTTCCTTCAACATAGATTTTCTTTGAGTTCGGAAATGGCGAACATGTAATGGAGTGAGCCATAAGTATTGGTATTAAATATGAGAATTAACCGCCCTGAGTGGCAGTAATGATTAACACTGAATCGTTATTGTTTAGCATGGTTTCCGCCCAGACTGACAGCGGAATAATTCGGTTGTTGAGCGCTACAGCAATACCTTTTTTCTTTCCGGGTAACTCAATAGTCAGTAATGCTTCCAGGTTTGCAGGAAGTACATCAAATGTTTTTCGGGTGTGGTTGATTATAAGTTCCATTCCTAATAAATTAAATATACTTTAGGAATGGCCATTATTGTACAATAGAATGTACAGCAAAAGTCATCTACTTTTCCCTACGCTGGTATGATCCAGATCAGGTTCAAAGGGTAAAGTCTCAGTCTGTTGGTAACAGACACCCCTAAAGTTGGGAACGAAGTTAGACATTTTTTTAGAATGCGCAAAATCTGAAATGATAATATAGAAAAAGTCCATCTCAAAATTGAGACGGACTTTTATGTTTGCCTTTAATTAACTAAAAATCTTTAGTTATTCCTCACAAGCTCTCCAGATCGCATCATTCTGCGGCACGGGAGCTGTTATTTCAATATTTTCTTTGGTAACAGGATGAATAAACTCCAGCTTTCTGGCGTGAAGATTGATTCCTCCATCAGGATTGGAACGTGGTGCTCCGTATTTCAGATCACCCTTAATCGGAACTCCGGTCTTGGACAGCTGTGCTCTGATCTGATGATGCCTTCCGGTTTCAAGATCAATTTCAAGAAGGAGATAATTATCCAGTGTTTTGATCACATGATAGGTAAGAATAGCTTCTTTCACCCCTTCAGTAGCTTTCGGAAAGACAATAGCCTTATTATTTTTTTCATTTTTCTTTAAATAATGCACCAGTCTCTGGCTTTGCGGGATCATTTCTTTTCCTACAACTGCCCAATATGTTTTTTTCACTTCACGGTTTTTCACCATCTGCGTAAGACGAGAAAGTGCTTTGGAAGTTTTTGCATAGATCACCAGTCCTGAAGTTGGGCGGTCTATACGATGAACCAAGCCGAGAAAAACATTTCCCGGCTTAGCATCTCTTATTTTTATAAAGTTCTTGATGGATTCTAATAGTGATTCATCGCCGGTCTTATCGCCTTGTACAAGCTGACCCACCTTTTTATTAATCACCAGAAGATGGTTGTCTTCATATATAATCTGCTCCTTCATACTTGTTCCGTCTATCTTCTTCTGTTGGATAAAGACAGGATAATCCCTGCCAGAAGGCCTACTGTTTTAACAGCTGAAAGTTTTGAGCCTTCCGGAATAAACGCTCCGAATACACAGATAGCCGCTGCAGCATACATGGCATAAACAAAATTCTTATTGGTAAGCAATGGAGCCTGAATAAAAAAGCTTGCTCCAATCAGAACATAAAATACTTTTCTTGAAAGCAAATGATTAATTTCCGGGGAAAATAAATTAAACCATCCCACGGCCAGACAAATCAAAGCTGCAATAGATAATATTCCCTGAATAGATTGTTGGTTCTGCATGGATTAATAACTTTCGTTTTCGTTTGGAAATTCTACATTTTTCACATCTTTCACATATTGAGAAACGGCTCCTGTAATTTCTGTGTAAAGGTCAAGGTATCTTCTTAAGAATTTCGGGCTGAAACCTTTGTTCATTCCCACCATATCATGATACACCAAAACCTGTCCGTCACAATCTGCGCCAGCACCGATTCCGATGGTAGGAATAGAAATACTTTCAGTTACTTTCTTGGCTAAATCCGCAGGAATTTTTTCCAACACAATAGAAAAACAGCCAAGTTCTTCCAAAAGCTGAGCATCAGCAATCAGTTTTTCAGCTTCTGCTTCTTCTTTAGCTCTTACTTTATACGTTCCGAATTTATAAATGGACTGTGGCGTTAATCCCAAATGTCCCATTACAGGAATTCCGGCATTGATAATTTTTTTGATAGACTTGGAAATTTCTTTTCCACCTTCAATTTTTACAGCATGCGCCCCTCCTTCCTTCATCATTCTTACCGCAGACTCCAGTGCTTTTTCAGGATTACTCTGATAAGTTCCAAAAGGTAAATCCGCTACCACCAAAGCTCTGTCGGTTCCTCTTACCACACTTTGAGCATGATAAATCATTTGATCCAGCGTAATGGGTAATGTAGTTTCGAAACCAGCCATTACATTCGCTGCAGAGTCTCCAATCAAAATAGCATCTACTCCTCCTGCGTCTACCATCTTTGCCGTGGTAAAATCATAGGCTGTAAGCATTGTTATTTTCTCCTTGTCGAATTTCATTTTACGCAAGGTTTCAGTTGTAACTTTTTTAATTTCAGAGTGAACAGACATAATTTATCTATTTTTAAAAGTTAAAAAGTCGGCCTTGAGCCGACTTAAGTTTTTGTATGATTATAAAACTACGTGACCGAGTTTCATGAGTTTGTCGTGATTTAAGATCTTGATATTTCTTCCGTCCACTTCAATCAGGCTATCCTGTTTGAATTCCGAGATCAGGCGGATGGCACTTTCTGTAGCAGTACCGATGATATTAGCAATCTCTTCTCTCGTTAATGAGATCTTGATAAAGCCTTCAGGATCTACTCCCAGTTTCTGTTCCAGCAGCAAAAGAATTTCTGCCAGTCTTTCTCTTACCGTTTTTTGTGCAAGGAAAGTAATGGTATTGGAAGATTCTCCTAGTTCGTATGAGATTTTCTGAAGCATTACAAAAGACAATTGTGGGTCTACCTCCAAAAGATACATGAAAATATCTGCAGGTAAAAACACACATTCAATATCTGTCATTGCTTCTGCTTTGGCCTGGAAATTTTCCCCGCAAAGCAAAGAACGATAGCCGATGATATCTCCTTCTTTGATAAATCTTAAAATCTGATCTTTACCGAACGCTCCAGATTTCGAAAGTTTGGCAGCACCTTTTTCAAGGACAAACACTCCTTTTGGAGTTTCACCATCCTCGAAAATAGTATCATGTTTCTGAAAACTCAGTTTCTTTTTGCCATTAATGTATTTTTCAAAATCTGCGCTAGAAAGTCTTTCTTTAAATGATTTATCATTAAAAACTCTGGCGAACCTCTCTTCAATTGCTATCTGTTGTTCCTGCGGCATTTTATATGATATTTATCACAAAAATAGAACTTTTTAACGCGATAAACAAAAAAATTTGTTATAATTTTGTAGTTCAATATTTTATGGGGTGAGCGAGAACTGTTTTCATTGTGGTCAAGGTATAGAAAAAGAGAGAATTTTATTTGATGAAAAGACTTTCTGTTGTAACGGATGTAAGTCTGTTTACGAGATTCTAAATTTAAATCATTTAGGCAATTTCTATGAGCTTAATAAAGGAGCAGGAATTCGTCCGAATGATGAAAATTCTTCTCAATTTGATTACTTAGACACGCCAGAAATTTTTGAGAAAGTTACTGATTTCTCTGAAGGAAGCACCAGTCTTGTTACTTTCAAAATCCCCGTTATTCACTGTTCTTCCTGTATCTGGCTATTGGAAAGCCTTCATACATTAAATAAGCACATTAAATATTCGCAGGTAAACTTCACAAGGAAGACTTTGCAGATTTCATTCAACCATAACGATCTGAAATTAAGCGAACTCGCTAAATTCTTAACCAATCTAGGATACAAACCGGTAATCAGCCTTGAAACCGCTGATAAAAATGAAGATCATCTTGACAAATCTTTATTAGTAAAATTTGCCATTGCTGCCTTTGCTTTTGGTAACGGAATGTTCCTTGCCTTTCCGGAATATATTGGAGGGGAAGATTATTGGATGGAACATTACAGAGGTTTATTCAGAACTTTGATATTCCTGCTGGCAACACCTGTTGTATTTTATTCAGCTTCAGACTATTATAAATCCGCATGGTACGGTTTAAAAAATAAGATTGTCAATATTGACGTTCCGATTGTCTTAGGAATTTTTGTTCTGTACGGAAGAAGTATCTATGAAGTGGTAACAGATTATGGTCCAGGATATTTTGACACTCTTTGTGGACTTTTATTCTTTATGCTTCTCGGGAAAATTTTCCAGAAAAGGACGTACAGTGCACTATCCTATGACAGAGATTACAAATCCTTCTACCCGATTGCTGTAACCAAGGTAGATTTCGAAGGTAAACAGGATAATATTTTACTATCTGAAATAAAAGTGGGTGATAGAATTCTGGTTAGGAATCAGGAAATCATTCCGGTAGATGCTATTCTGATCAACGGAGAAGGTAATATCGACAACAGTTTCATTACCGGAGAAAGTGAAAGTATCAGCAAACAGCCTGGAGATAAGATTTTTGCCGGAGGTAAGCAGATAGGATCATCTTTAGAGCTCGAAGTGATTAAAAACGTAGATCAAAGTTATTTAACTCAGCTTTGGAATAAAGAGGCATTTAAAAAACACGAAACAGGTCTCGATACTCTTACGAATAACGTCAGCAAATATTTCACATTCATTATTTTAGGTATTGCTTTAGTCGCAGGAACTTATTGGTATTTTATTGATTTAAAAATTATGTTTCAGGTTATTTCTGCGATTCTGATTATTGCATGTCCTTGTGCACTTGCCTTGTCTGCTCCGTTCACTTTCGGTCACATTATGAGAATTTTAGGCCGAAATAAGTTTTACGTAAAAGATACTTTAACGATTGAAAAAATCGCGAAACTTGATACGATTGTTTTTGACAAAACAGGAACCATTACACACAGAAAGAAATCAAATATCAAATACGAAGGATCTGAGATCAACGAATTTGATTCACTGAACATTAAAACGTTATTAAAGAACTCCAATCACCCACTTTCAAAATCATTGTACGAATTCATTGAGGTGAACGATGAGTATTTCCCGGTAGAAAATTTCGTTGAAATCTCTGGAAAAGGATATGAAGCCTGTGTAAGAGGAAATCTGTATAAAATTGGTTCTGCCCGCTACAACAACCAGGAGCCTAAAAACCTTGAAACAGCAGTTTACATCAGCAAAAATGGAGAATATTTAGGTAAATTCATCTTCAAAAATGAATATCGTCCGAAGCTGAAAGAACTTTTCACAAAACTTACCAATTACAAAATATTCATCCTGAGTGGAGACAACTCCTCAGAAGAAAACCAGCTTAAAGAGCTTATTCCGAATTACAAAGGAATGGCCTTTAATCAAAGCCCGGAAGACAAACTAAATTACATCAAATCCCTTCAGGATCAGCACTTAAAAGTGGCAATGCTTGGAGACGGGCTTAATGATGCAGGAGCCTTAAAACAAAGTAATGTAGGAATCGCCATTGCTGATGATACGAACAGTTTTACTCCGTCTTCCGATGTCATTATGAATGGAGATAAAGTAGTTACTCTGGACAATTACCTGAACGTTTGTAAGGGTTCTATCACCATTGTGAAAATGACATTTATAATCAGTTTTCTGTACAATATTGTTGGTTTAAGTTACGCTGTTACAGGGCATATGCATCCGCTTTTCGCTGCAATCATCATGCCAATCAGTTCGATTACAGTGGTTACCTTTACTACACTTTCAACCTGGATTTTAGGTCGTAAATATTTCAAAAAACAGGCGTAAAAGCCCTTATTTAGACTGATTTTAAATTAGCTGAAATCGGCATTTCGTGATGAATGTCATTATTTTTCACTAAATTTGAACCCCGAAAATAGGTTAATTTTGTTGTCCAATGGATATTCTATATTTAATGATCCTCTGCAGTGTTTCTTTGGCTGCGATTTTCTTGGTCGTATTTATAGTGTATGCCCGAAAAGGACAGTTTGAAGATGATGAATCTCCGGCTGTCAGAATCCTTTTTGATGACGAAAAAGTCGAAGAAAAAGATGAAACCGGCAACAAAAATAAAGACGATAAAGAAATAGGAGAAAATAATAAAAATTGAGAAAAATAGTGAATAGTTGATATGGAAACACAGAAGTTTAGTTATGACAATAGTATTGTCCGTGCGTTCCTTTATGCGACCTTAGTTTTCGGTCTCATTGGATTTACGTTCGGGCTTACGGCGGCATTAATGCTTTTCTACCCTGAATTACCTGAATTCTTTTTCGGGACGGATGACACAACCATTAAAAGTTTGGCATCTGGTAATATTGAAGGGTTAATAAACACTCATGGTGCATTTGGTTTTGGTAGAATCAGAATGCTGCACACCAATACCGTAATCTTTGCATTCGTTTGTAACATTGTTTACACGGGTATTTATTACTCATTACAGAGATTATTAAAAACAAGAATGTACAGTGACACATTGTCTTGGTTACATTTCTGGACCTGGCAGTTTATGATCGTTGCTACGTTCGTTACATTCTTTATGGGGATTAATACCTCTAAAGAATATGCTGAACACGAGTGGCCGATCGACATATTGATCGCATTCTCATGGATCATTTTTGGTATCAATATGTTCCTGACTATTTCTAAGAGAAGAGTGAGACACCTTTATGTAGCCATCTGGTTCTACATCGGTACCTGGATTGCAGTAGCAATGCTTCACATCTTCAACAACCTTGAAGTACCTTTATCTTTCACAGGCTGGAAATCTTATTCAGCATATGCAGGGGTAAAAGATGCTATTGTACAGTGGTGGTATGGACACAATGCGGTTGCATTCGTATTGACGACTCCGGTTCTTGGTTTAATGTATTACTTCCTTCCGAAGGCTGCAGACAGACCGGTATTCTCTTATAAACTGTCTATTATTCACTTCTGGTCATTAATTTTCGTATATATCTGGGCTGGTCCTCACCACCTTCAGTATACAGCTCTTCCGGCTTGGGCTCAGGCGGTAGGAACAGGTTTCTCTATCATGCTTATTGCACCATCCTGGGGAGGTATGTTAAATGGTCTTCTTACGCTGAGAGGAGCTTGGGATAAAGTAAGAGAAAATCCTATCCTTAAGTTCTTCGTAGTAGCTGTTACCTGTTATGGTATGGCAACGTTTGAAGGACCGCTTTTGGCAACTAAAAACATCAACAAAATTGGTCACTTTACAGACTGGGTTATCGGTCACGTTCACTTAGGAGCTCTTGGATGGAATGGTTTCATGGCATTCGGGGTTATCTATTACCTGGTACCAATCATGTGGAGAACAAAACTTTGGTCTGTAAAATTAGCTAACTGGCATTTCTGGTTAGGTACTTTAGGAATTATCTTCTATGCAGTTCCAATGTATATTTCAGGATTTACACAAGGATTAATGTGGAAGCAGTTCAACCCGGATGGAACCTTATTATGGAAAAACTGGCTGGATACGGTAACGGCAATTATTCCTTACTTCAAAATGAGATTTGTAGGAGGTCTATTCTATATCTCAGGATCTATCCTGATGATTGTAAACGTAATTGCTACAGTAAGAAAAGGATCATTCCAAAAAGAAGTTCCTGCTGAAGCTCCAGCGTTGGCAAACATCAGCAAAAACAGAAAAGAAGGAGAAGGTACTCACCTTTGGCTGGAAAGAACTCCGGTATTATTAGGTATCCTGTCTTTCATCACGATATCAATCGGTAGTTCAATTGAAATTATTCCAACACTATCTCTTAAGAAAAGTGTTCCTACGATTTCTGCGGTAAAACCTTATTCACCGCTGGAACTTGAAGGTAGAGATATTTATATCCGTGAAGGATGTAACGCTTGTCACTCTCAGATGATCAGACCGTTCAGAGATGAGATTACAAGATTCAACGGTAAAAACGGACAGTACTCCAAAGCTGGAGAATTCGTATACGACAGACCATTCCTATGGGGTTCTAAGAGAACAGGACCGGATTTACATAGAGAAGGTGGTAAAAACCCAAGTTCTTGGCACTACAAGCACATGTATAACCCAAGATCTACTTCTGCTGGTTCTATCATGCCTCGTTACCCTTGGTTAATTGCTACTGACTTAGACAGAACTAAGATGGTAGACAAGATGAAGCTGATGAAGAATGTATTCGATGTACCTTATACTAAGGCTGAAATTGATTCTGCAGACACATGGGCAAACAACCAATCAGCAAAAATTGTGAAAGATATCTTCTCTGAAGCTAATGACCTTAAGCAGGCTTATGCTAAGAGACCTCAGGGAGAACTAGAGAAAAAAGAAATTGTAGCTCTTATTTCTTATCTTCAGAGATTAGGTACAGATATCAAAACAACTGAAATCAAAACAGCAAGTAATAACTAAAAAACATTAAAAAGTTCATACTATGATTCCTCAGAACTTTAAAGATATATTATCCAATACTGAAAATGCTGGCTTCTACCAGACACTGGCTCTGATTTTCTTTATGCTGTTCTTCATAGCTTTAGTAATCTATGTTTTTAGCAGACCTAAAAAATATTACAAAGAAGAAGAAGAGGCACCTCTTGGGGATGATGAAGATGACGATTTTAATTTAAAAAATTAAACTATTTTTTATGAAACAAAGAACACCTGTTGTTATAAACATCTTAATAATAATCGGACTTTTAATAGTTTTTTATTATTTATTTGTACAGAGCTACGCGTTCCTTTCTTCACCTTACTTCTGGGGAACTGTTGTGATCGCTGGTATCCTGGCTTACATTCATGGAGCTATCGGAGACCTAATTGAGAACAACAAATTCAAGAAATTATCTCCTGAGGAAAAGGCAGCATATTTAGCTGAAAAGAAAGTTCCTTATTTCAAAAGATTGTACCAAAGTGCTTTCAAAAAGCAATCGGCTTCTGAAGAAAAGGATATCCTTATCGACCACGGTTTCGACGGAATCATGGAGTTGGATAACCAATTACCGAAATGGTGGGTAGGTTTATTCTATTTTGGGACCGCTTTTTGTATTGTATATATTGCAGCTTACTCTTTCACAGACTTCGCTCACCCGTTAAGCGAATATGAAAAAGAATATAAAGAGCAGTTGGCAAGTATTGAAGAATATCAGAAATCTCAGCCTCCTGTAACGATTGAAACAGCTAAGTATTCAGCTGATAACATTGCAGAAGGTAAAGAATTATTCAAAACAAACTGTGCATCTTGTCACAAAGAAGACGGTAGTGGAGGTATCGGGCCAAACCTTACTGATAACTACTGGATCAACCAGCCTGAGAAAACGTTATTCAAAAACGTATTCCACATGGACTGGAATGGTTCTCCTACTAACCCTGCCATGAGAGCCTTCGGTAAAAACGGAGAAGTTTCAGGGGCTGAAATTGAGAAGATTGCAGCGTATGTATATCACATCAACCAGGAACAACCACCAGTGACTCCGGCTCAGGGAGGAGCAGCTCCTCAGGGAACTGAAGCACATTGGGAAAAAGAATAATTTAAAAAATTAGAAAACATATGAAAAAAGCATAATTTGTTATTAGATTAAAATAGTAACGAATTATGTTTTTTCTTTTTTAAAACCTATTACATATGTCAGACATAGAAGATATAGAAGTACGCGGCGGACAGGGACAGGTTCTGGACCCTGAGACTTACAGAGATTCTATAGGGACAATGGAGCAATCCGGAAAAAGAAAATGGGTCTTTCCAAGAAAACCTAAAGGAAAGTACACCAACTATAGAAACATTGTAAGCTATTTACTATTAATTATTTATTTTACATTACCATTCATCAAAATCAATGGAAACCCATTGCTGATGTTTAATGTAATAGACAGGGAGTTTTTCATTTTTGGACAGCCTTTCTATCCACAGGACTTTTTTATCCTTACTTTAGGTGCTATTGCCTCTTTAATCTTTATTATTGTTTTTACGATTGCGTTCGGAAGAATTTTCTGCGGGTGGATCTGCCCTCAGACAATTTTTATGGAATCGATATTCCGTAAAATCGAATATCTGATTGAAGGTGACCGAAATAAGCAGATGAAGCTGGACAGACAGGAGTGGAACAGTGAGAAGATCTGGAAAAGAAGTTTGAAATGGAGTATTTATGTCATCATTTCACTCATTATCACTCACTTTATGTTCATGTATATCGTAGGATATGAGGAAGTATTTAAAATTGTTGGGGAAGGGCCATTTGCACACCCTACCAATTTTATTGTAATGATTCTTCTTACCGCAGCATTTTACTTTGTATTTGCGTGGTTCAGAGAGCAGGTTTGTACATTGGTTTGTCCTTACGGAAGACTTCAGGGCGTATTGATCGATAAAGACACTATCAATGTTTTCTATGACTTCAAAAGAGGAGAAAACAGAGCAAAATGGAGAAAGGGCGAAGATCGTAAAGCTGCAGGAAAAGGAGATTGTATCGACTGCCACCAGTGTGTAGTGGTATGCCCTACCGGAATTGACATCAGAGACGGACAACAGCTGGAATGTATCAACTGTACCGCATGTATTGATGCCTGTGATGAAGTAATGGAAAAAGTAGGCCTTCCAAAAGGATTGATCCGATATGCTTCTGAAAACGAAATTGAAAAAGAAACTCAGTTCAAGTTTACAGGAAGAATGAAAGGGTTTTCAATATTCCTGTTATTTCTTGTAGGATTCCTGGGATATCTTCTGTACAGCCGTGGCGAGATGGAGGCTAAATTCATCAAACCTGCGGGAAGTACATTCTTTGTGAGAGACGGTAAAATTACCAACACTTATAATTATACCTTCCTTAATAAAACGAACGAGAAAAAAATCGTTACCATCAAAGTAATAGATCCTGCACATGGTGAAATTACGTATAGTGCATCAAGTAAGATTCAGGTAGACAGAGATAAAATTTCCAAAGGAACGATCAACATCAGCTTCCCGGAAAATGATATGAAACTCTCTAAACAAAATATTACTATCGGTGTTTACGATATGAAAGGTAAATTGATAGACTCTTATCAGACTTATTTTGAAGGACCATTTAAACTGCAATTTTAATTAGAAAAAGATGAAGAACTTTAGTTGGGGACATGGTGTTGTAATTGCACTATTAGCATTCATAGTTTTTATATTATCCATGATGTTTCTTTTCCCGAACGGGCAGAAGAATTCTGAAATGGTAACCGATAATTATTACGAAGAAGAGTTGAAGTACCAGGATGTGATTGATGCTAAGAAAAAGGCAGATGATCTTCAGGAAAAACCTGTATACAGCCAGGATACTCAAGGAATTAAAATTACTTTTCCTAAAGAATATAATAACTCAAATACTACGGTAAAATTTGTTTTAAACAGAACCGACGACCAGAATTTAGACATTAAAAAATCTGTACAGCTTGATGCCAGCCAGTCTTTCACAATTCCTGCACAGGTATTGAAAGTAGGAAACTACACATTAAGATTAAGTTGGACAAAAGATAAAACAGACTACCGAATGGATTATGATGTGATATGGAAATAGGACTTATTGTATCGGCTATTGCTTTAGGCTTTGCTTCCGGTTTTCATTGTATCGGAATGTGCGGACCTATTGCTTTATCGATGGGATTAACCAAAAAACAGTCAGCTAATTTCTATCTTCAGAACCTTACTTATCAATTCGGAAGAATTTTCACCTACTCCTTATTGGGTGCACTTCTCGGAATTATCGGACAAGGATTTGAAATGGCTGGCTTTCAGAAATACCTCACTATTACGGCAGGAGTTCTTCTGATCATTATGGCTGTATTTTCATTTGGTGGAAAAGATTTTGCTTCAAAAATTCCTTTCCTATCCAAGTTTCTGTACAGCGTAAAAATGAATTTGGGAAAATTACTTCAGAAAGCAGATTACCGTTCAAGATTTACGACTGGTGTATTAAATGGCTTCTTACCGTGTGGAATGGTGTATATGGCACTTACCGCCAGCCTCGCAGGAGGAGGGATATGGCAGGGAGCTTTATATATGGCTTTATTTGGTTTGGGAACCCTTCCGTTCATGTTCGCTATAGTTCTGGCTGGAAATCTCATGAATCAGGCCTTCAGAGTAAAAGTTTTAAAAGCAGTTCCTGTGATTATGATTATTTTGGGAGGATTATTCATTCTGAGAGGTCTTGAACTCGGAATTCCCTATGTTTCTCCGAAAGCAGAAGCCATGACAATTATTAAAGATCCGAACGGAGCCGTTAACTGCCATTAATTTGTATTTAAATCTACCATGAAGAAAAACATCATCTTATTTCTGATCAGTCTTTTTATATTGCAATCCTGCAGTATCAATTCTGAAATTGTCTATCATAAAGATGCTGCCTCCTCTTCTGTCACCGATATTGATACAAGGGAGTTTATGGCTGAAATGATGGCGATGACACCGGATTCATTAAAGCAGAAGGAATTTGGAGAAATGGACAGACTTCCGACTACCTGGACAAGTATGTATGATCTTGCCAAAAAGGAAGGAAAATTAAAAACTGAAAATCCGGACTCTATCAGAATCATGAAAAAAGTTTTCATGAAATCCACAAAGGAGGACAACAAGCTGGCAGGATTTTCTTTTAAAATGGAACATTTTACTCCAGAAGATTATTTGGTTTTAAAAAGTTTTACAAAGACCGAAAAAATCCCTTTAGATCAAAATATATACAATAGCTGGGATGGAAAAACCCTCACTATCGATACAGAAAATTTTAATCTTAGAAGTATTGAAGAGGCTGTCAAAACCAAAAGTTCAAAGGAAGAAGCTGAGAAAGTAGCCGGGATGATGGTAATGTTTTTCAAAAAGATCGGTACAACCTTAAAATTTGAAAATAAAATACAATCAATCTCAGGTAAACATGATTGGGTAAAACAGATTGATGATCATTCCATAAGAATAGATTATGATCTGAAAGCTATTTACGATAATGATACAAAACTCAAAAACGCTGATAAGAAGATTATCATCGTTACTGAATAAAACAAAGACCACCGGATTATGGTGGTCTTTTTATTGTTACCAAAAATAGATTAATTTAGTTGATCATATCAAATCTTGCATATTCCGCAACCTTCTTAGGAAGCTTGATTCCTTCCGGTGTCTGGTTATTCTCCAGCAATGCAGCCATAATTCTAGGTAAAGCCATTGCAGATCCATTCAGGGTGTGAACCAGCTGAGATTTACCATCTCCTTTGTAACGGCATTTCAGTCTGTTTGCCTGGAATGTTTCAAAATTCGAAACAGAGCTTACTTCCAGCCACATTTCCTGAGCGGCACTCCACACTTCAAAGTCATAGGTCATGGCAGATGCAAAACCTGTATCACCACCGCAAAGTCTTAATACTCTGAACGGAAGCTCAAGATCGGTAAGAATTTCTTTGATATGCTCTACCATTTCTTCCAAAACAGCATAAGAATTTTCCGGTTTTTCAATTCTTACGATTTCTACTTTTTCAAACTGGTGGAGACGGTTCAATCCTCTTACGTGAGCTCCGTAGCTTCCTGCTTCTCTTCTGTAGCACTGAGAGAATGCCGTATTTTTGATCGGAAGATCTTTTTCCTCAAGCAATACATCACGGTAAAGGTTTGTTACAGGAACTTCTGCAGTAGGAATAAGATATAATCTATCTTCGTTGATATAATACATCTGTCCTTCTTTATCCGGCAGCTGTCCGGTACCGAAACCTGAGGCTTCATTGACAACATGAGGAGGGTTCACTTCCGTATATCCCTTTTCCACGTTTTTATCTAAGAAATACTGAACCAGAGCTCTCTGCAATCTCGCTCCTTTTCCTAAATAAACAGGAAAACCTGCACCGGCAATTTTTACCCCTAATTCAAAATCAATCAGGTTGTATTTTTTTGCCAGCTCCCAATGAGGGATTGCTCCTTCACCAAGACCTTCTACAGGATGAGACTGGAAAATGATTTCGTTATCATCCGCAGAAGCACCACTCTTTACCAGTTCATTGGGAATGTTGGGTAGTTGATAAAGAATATTCAGTAAATCGTTTTCTTTAACTTCTAGCTGGGATTTCAATTCTGAGCTCGACTCTTTGTATTGTGCTGTTTTAGACTTTGCAGATTCCGCTTCTTCTTTTTTCCCTTCTTTCATCAAAAGTCCGATTTCTTTCGAAATTTTATTGATTTCGGAAAGCTGGGAATCTAGCTCAAACTGGATTCTTTTTCTTTCTTCGTCGGCAGCGATAGCCTCGTCTACCAACTCAAGATTTTTGAATTGTCTTTTCTTAAGACCTTCTAAAACGCGTTCTTTGTTGTCGCGCAAAAAATTGACTTGTAACATTTTATTTAGATGTTAAATATTAGATGTTAAGCTCATAATAAGCTAACAATTGTACAAATTTAAAAATTATTTTGTGATCGTAACGGTATTTATTGAAGTAGGTGCATCAGCCTCTTTTGAAAACACTTCTTTTCCGTCATACAATACCTTTGAAACCTGAAATACAGTAGGTGTATTACGATATTGAATTTCCAATGTCCCGGTAACATTATCATTGACATTGGTACTTTTAGTAAAGGTAATTAACATTTTGGAATGGTAAGAAGTTCCTGTTCCCGGATTATCAGGACTGATAGAATCTAATCTTCTTCTTTTAGCACCCGCCAGATAATCCATGTAAAATAAGGAATCCGTTGTCATTTTCAATGGAATACTTACCGGGGCAATATCTTTGGTTCCAAAAATATCATTTACCGAAAATCCAGTATAAGATCCGGCTTTTTTACTGTTCAGAAGGTCCTGACCTGCACTGTTTTTCATATAAATATTCAGCGCCTGATCTATTCTCTGCAAAGAATCATCATCATTTTTACAACTGATGAGTGCAAAAACCGCTATAAAAATGCCCCAAAAATATTTCATCATAAATACAAAGGTAAAATATTAATCTTTAGACTCCTTCTTTATTTTTCAAAATATTTCTGATACCACAGTTCAAAGGTAACCAGCTGCCATATTTTTACCCAATCATATTCATGTTCCTGATGATTCCACCATTCATCAATCACTGCAGCATTGAAGAAATTTCGCTTTTTTAAGCTTTCCAGATTTTCGGTAATAAAGTCTCTTACTTTTTGCTCATTTTTAATGAAATAATTCACCGGAAATGAAAACCCTTTCTTGGGCATATTCAGAACTTCCTGAGGAAGATATTTTTTAGCTGCTTTACGTAATAAAGGTTTATTCTGAATTCCATTAAATCTGATATTTTCCGGAAGTGATGATACATAATCTATCAGATTATTGCTCAGATAAGGATAACGGAATTCTACGCTATACTTCATCGCACTCAGATCATCCCGGAAAACATGGTGGGAAGAGAGTGAATATTTCATGTCGTATTCAAAATACCCGGCATAATTTTTTCCTTCTGAAAGATGATATTCTGAAAGGTGTAAATCTATTTTACTATAAATAATTGGGGTTATAAGACTTTTAACTTCCATCGGTCTCATACTGATCTGGCTTTGTCTGAAAAAATCAAACATATGATCCTGGGAAAAGTAGTTTTTCACCCGTTGTGAAAATTTATCCTTTGTAAAGATCAAAGGGCCTATAAAATTAAAATTCCTCATCAGAAGCCATCTGTTCAGTTTCAGCGTATGAGAATAGCCTGCAAAGAGCTCATCCGCTCCATTTCCACTTAATACGACTTTAAAATTCTGATTATGTGCATATTTTGCAGCATTAATCAAGACTTCAAAACTGCTGTAAGGTTCTTCAAAATGCTGAATATTTTCTTTAAGGTCTTCCAGTTCCTCGTCATCATTTACCTTTTTTATCTCATGCGGAATTCCAAAATGTCTGGCGGCCAGAGATGCATTATGTACTTCTTCTTCCGAAAACGGATAACTTATTGTGTATGTATTAACATGAGCGTTGAAAGATTTTGATTTTGAAGCAATTAACGTTGAATCAATTCCACCACTCATCATCACTGCTACAGGAACATCCGCATATAATTGTTCTGAAATACTTTCAGAAAGAAGTTCGTCAATCCTTTTTACCGCTTCTTCATCGGAAATATTTTTTTCAGACTGAGAAGGTAGTCTCCAGAATTTTTCTGTAGTGATTTTCTGATTTTTTAAATCAATAGTCATAAAAGATGCAGGTTCCAGAGAGAAAATATTCTGAAAACAGGTTTGCGGAGCCAATGTTGTTTGAAAAAGAAAATTGGTGTAGACTCCGTTCCAGTTGATTTCAGCCTTTACCAGTTGGTTTTTCAACAATGCTTTTATTTCTGATCCCCAAATCATTCCTTCCTTACTGTGATGATAAAAAAGAGGCTTCATTCCTACTCGGTCTCTTGCCAGAATAAGTTTTTGAGAGATAAGGTCCACAATACAAACCGCAAACATCCCATCCAGCTTTGCAAAGGTGGAACTTCCCCACTCCTGATAAGCTTTGAGAATAACTTCAGTGTCTGAAGTACTGCAGAAAGAATGACCTAAAGACTCAAGTTCTTTCCTTAATTTTTTAAAATTATAAATCTCTCCGTTAAATGTAATAATAATCTGCTCATTCTTTGAAAGCATAGGCTGATGCCCTTTTTCAGACAGATCAATAATGGATAATCTTCGGAAACCTAACGCAATATTAGAATTTTTCTCTTTTAGAACCGGAAACTGTTCTTTAATTTTTTGCGTGGAATCGTTTCCCGAAAAAGAGGCTCCCTCTCCGTTACTATACATCCAGAACCCTTCATCATCCGGCCCACGGTGTCTGATCGCCTGATTCATTTCCAGAATATTTGTAGAGGAAATACTTTTATGAAATGAATAATAACCGGTGATTCCGCACATAGAAAAGGATTAATAGATATGTAAAAATAGGAAAAATGACTTTATTTAAGGGGAGCTATCAAGTAATTATTTCTTTAAAAATTTTTGCTTTAAAAGCTGTACTTCTTCTTTTGAAACCATATAGTCTCTAAAAATAAAGGGAGTAGAAGCATAAAATTTCCTGAACAACAGAAAAGCTGAAACAAAATAGGACGATGTTGTAGCAACACAAGCGCCTATAATTCCCCATTTTGGTATCGCAATGAAAGAAAATACAACAGTAACCACAAGACCTACAATTGATTTGACATTAAGAATTTTCAGTTCTCGCATTCCTGAAAAGTAATGTCCCACCATATCACTTACCGCAATAGCAAAAATCCCCGGTGATAAAAGGAGCATGATTTCTTTGGTATCTCTGAATTCTTTTCCGAAAATCATCTCGTAAACCTGAGAGGGTATGATAATGATACCCAGCACAAAACCAATCATCAGAAAAAAGGTCAGCTTTAAAGATTCTTTGGTTTTCTCAATAGATTCTTCCCTGCTTTTACTATTGACAACATCCGAGTATAGAATTACTGCAATACTGCGGGTAATAGTCCAGATGGCTTCTGAAAAAGTAACTCCGATAGAGAATATTCCAACACTGGCAATGCCTTCAAAATATTCTAAGAAATAAAACGAAAGCCTGTAATTCAAAAACTGAACAAAAGCACTCAATTGAGTTTTCCAGCCATATTCAAACATATTTCTACCCACCTCTTTACAGAATGATATTTCAGAAATATTACATTTTTTGATAATCTGAAAAAAACTAGTGAGGAAAAGAAGCGCCAGGCAGCCAATCTGTGCAAGAAAATACACAGTAACATCTTTCTTTCCAAACCCATATACCAATATTCCTATAAAGATAATATGGACCAACTGTTGCAAAACAGTATACACATTAAACTTTCTAATATTTTGTGTTCCAATAAACAAGCTGATATTGGTAGATAAGAGTGAAGAAAAAACAGATATTCCGATCAGATACAATAGATATTCGCCCTGAATAGAAGCTACACTGAATAAAAAAGGGATTAAAAGTCCAGTCAGGAGAGACCACAGATAGGCATATAATAAAACCTTTTCTATTCTGAATCTTGATGCGAAATAAGAAGCACTGCTTCCGGAAAAAATGCTGCTGAAAAAGCTTACTGCCGCTGCATTAGCCACCACAATAGAAATCGTCCCCTTACCCTCACTTCCCCACATATTCGTAGAATAGATCACCAGACCGAAGCTGAGGATCAGAATCAGAAAACGTGAGACAAAGGTTTTAATGATAGTAAGCTGCATGATGATTATTGATCAATAGATTTTTTACAAAATCAACGAAGGAATCTTTTATGAGTTCCCAATTATATTTTTCTTTAAATTCTTTTCTGGCATTCAAGGCATGAGAATGATACAATTCAGGATTCCTGATATAATTAATGATCACGTTTGAGATTGCTTCAGCATTATGAGGCTCTACCAGACTTCCAAATGAAAGCTCTCCCATATGCTTCCGGATTCCTTTCAAATTTGAATAAATGACAGGTTTTCCTGCTCCCATAAAGTAAAACAGCTTTATCGGAAGAGAATGATTATTTTCAAAGTTAATTTCCCGAAGATCAAAACATAGATCCGCATCTTCAAATGCTTCTGTAAATGTTTCAAATCTTGTTGGTTTTCTGATCTCAATATCATCAAAAGAATATATCTTTAATAATGATGAAAAGTAGAGCTCATCACTTTCCTGTACAGTTGAACCAATAATAAGAATCCTGATATGAAGTGCAGGCATTTTCTGACGAAGTCTATCTATTGCCTTGAAGAAATTTTCAATTCCTTTATCTTTAGAAATCTGTCCGGTATAGCATAGCTTGATGACGTTCGGATCGAGTTGCTTTATGCTTTCCTTGATATAAAGAGAATCCGGATAATAAGGAACAATGATCTGTTTTTTAAATCCAAAAAAATAAACTAAAGGAAATTTTTTAGTGGTTTCACCAAAAATGAAATGAGTACTTAAAAATCCGGCATACAGCTGAATGAGTGAAAACTTTATGGCCTGAAAAATGGTAACCGGAAACCTGTACTTTTGAAGCATTGACATGGAAGGATACCATTCTGTAATATCATAGATACAGCTTATCCTGTGTTCTTTTACAAACTTCTTTACTGCCACAACAGCCAATGGTTCAGAACAGATGATACACTCAGGATGAAAAGAATTGCAAACTTTCCGGAAAGTTTCCATTTTCGTTTCTATACTTTCTTCCAGAATGGCAAAAGATTCTATTTCAATCTCATCAATACAACCTTTATACTCTGCATATAAACTGCATATTTTCACTTCATACCCATTATCTCTAAGAGCTTTTGCCTGATGATAAAAAATACGGTCATCACTATAGCTGTGGGAAGTCGTTAAAAAAAGTACTTTAGGCATTAGTCACTGCTCGAATCTATACAAATATACATTAAAACAAAAAAGTGGAAATATATTTTCCACTTTATGATTATTTTTTTGTATCAGCTTAACAGCTATTATTTTATAGAAGCCGCCCAGCTCTTCTCCAAAGGAAGAAGGAAGTGGCTTAAAAAGTCCAGATACGTATTTTTAGAGAAGTCAAAAACCTGAATATCTTCTGCAAGTTCTCCGTTTCTCAGCTTCGTTTTAAAGTCCATTAATTTTAACGTTTTCACTTCACCATTCTCCACAAAACTTGCTTTCATCCTATCGAAAAGGCCTAGCTGATATTCTTCGTCAATTTCTCTCATTACCTTTCCTAATGCATCAATGCTGCATCCTGAAGCCATTTCTTTTTCTTCATCCACACATACAATGATAAACTGATTCTTTTCAATTTTAAAAGAAGAAGAAAGTGGTTTTCCATGAGCAGCCCACGTTGCAAGGAAATCAAATAGTTTTTCAGTAATAGCTTTTGCTTCTTTTGTTTCAAAAGGTCTTGAAGCCGGGTATATAATGACTCTGTAGTCGTTGGTTTCTACAATATTAGATTCTTCGATTTTCATAATGTAAATATTTATTTTTCAAGAACATATCAAAAAAATAAATTCTGATCACTAACCAGAATATTAATTTAACGCTGATTGAATATCCTTATCATCTTAAATACAAAATTACGCAATTTTCTCGAGTTTAAGATCATTGTATTTTTTGCTCAGCACATAGAGCATCGTTAGGAAAAGTGGGAAGATAAAAGGGAAGAAAAATCTTAATGCAGCCGACTGCGGAAAGAAGAAGAATTTGATATAGACATTCACCACAAAAAGAACTGCAATCGTTCTCACCCAGGAGTCTTTGGAACGCCAGAAGATCACTCCGATCATAATAGCCAACGATAAAGTTACTTTTTTAAAATAAATGATTTTAATATAAATAATACTCAGATAGTCTTTTAAACTGACATCAATAGGATGTGTAGAAATAATAGGTCTTCTGTCAATAAAAGTATCATAAAACAGATCTTTCCATCCGGGATAATGATAAAACTTAATGATGGCGAGATACATGGCAAGAAGTACGATTCCCTGTGCAATAAAAGAAATATCAATTTTCTTTTCCCGGAAATAATGGAAAAAGAAAACAGCCATAATATAAGTCAGGGTGAATGTAATATAATCTGGCCGAATAAAAGTAATACCGAATAAAAGTACAAACATTGCCCATTTGTTCCATTTTTTGAGTAACCCGATCATAAAAATCAGCATAAACTGAAAAATAAACATATCCGGTGTAGAAACCCTCGACATGTAAGTCATTGGTGGCAAAAGCATGGCGGCAATCGTTAATAGTATCGCAAGCCAGTATTTCTTTGGAAACAGGAGTTTCAGAATATAAAATAATAATATTCCTGAAAAAAAGTAAGAAATAAGACTGGTAAACAATACGGCCATTGGCGACGATAATCCAAGCTTATAAAAAAGGGTGATCATAAGAATATACCCTACTTTGATCTGAAAATAGGGTAATTGTTCTGTAAAAGATTGGGTGTTTTTTACGAAATACTGCCTGGGAATGTCCCATTGCTTTATTCCGATAATGTCTGTATAATGTTCTGCAGGAGCCTCTTTCTTGATTTCCTCATAGGTCAGGATTCGGACTTTATCCGGTGAGTCCGGAAATTCGGAAGTATACATACATCCCATATAGCCCGGCATATCCCAGTCATATACTCTGTTCTGATAATTCCAGAATGTAAGAAGAGCAAGTATCGAAATGATAAACAAAAAGGAGAGTCTCCATTTCAGCTTCATAAACCTGTATAAGATGTCAATTATAAGTCTTCTGCTTCAGCAAGAAGTTCAACGATATCTTTTACGGCAACCTCTGTATTTTTGTTAAAGTGTTTTACACCATCCGTCATCATGGTATTGCAGAAAGGGCATCCTGTAGCAATTACCTTAGGCTCAAAAGATAAAGCTTCTTCTGTTCTTTCAATATTGATGTCTTTCTTTCCTTTTTCAGGTTCTTTAAACATCTGTGCGCCTCCTGCTCCACAACAAAGACCATTGGTTTTGCAACGCTTCATTTCTACAAGTTCAGCATCCAGCTTTTCAAGAAGCATTCTTGGCGCTTCATATTCGTCGTTGGCACGTCCCAGATAACATGGATCATGGAAGGTAATTTTTTTCCCTCTGAATGCACCTCCTTCAATCTTCAGTCTTCCTTCTTCCATTAAGGTTTTAAGGAACTGGGTATGGTGTACTACTTCAAAGTGCCCGCCAAGGCTTGGATATTCATTTTTCAGAGTATTGAAACAGTGTGGACAAGCTGTTACGATTTTCTTTACTTCGTAAGCATTTAACACTTCGATATTGGTAAGCGCCATCATCTGGAAAACGAATTCGTTTCCTGCTCTTTTCGCAGGATCTCCTGTACAACTTTCTTCCTGTCCCAGAACAGCAAATTCAACTCCTATTTTATTTAATATCTTGCAAAATGCTTTTGTAATTTTTTTAGCACGGTCATCAAAACTTCCCGCACATCCAACCCAGAATAAAACTTCTGGTGCTTTTCCTTCGGCAGCATATTCTGCCATTGTTTTTATAGTGAAATCCATTCTAAATCAAATTTATCAATATACAAATGTAACAGTTTACCAATGATTGTTACATCGTTACATTATTTACATTGTTATATTAATTTTCGTTTGCCCAGTTCAGACGGTCAGCCTGATTATACTGCCAAGGGGCTGCATTATTTTCCACATTGGTCATCATCAGATTCAGTTCCTGTGGAGCAGCAGACTGTTCCATCACCAGGAATCTTCTCATTTCAAAGATAATGGAAAGCGGGTCAAGCAATACCGGACAAGCTTCTGTACATGCATTACATGTGGTACAAGCCCAAAGTTCTTCTTTTGTGATATAATCGTTCAACAGTTTTTTACCGTCATCTACGAATTTTCCGTTTTTATCAATGTTTCTTCCCACTTCTTCCAATCGGTCTCTGGTCTTCATCAGGATCAATCTCGGAGAAAGTTTTTTACCGGTAATATTAGCCGGGCAAACGGAAGTACAACGTCCACATTCTGTACACGAATAGGCATTCAGCAATTGTACCTGGTTCAGATCAAAAATATCTTCTGCCCCAAATTTAGAAGGTACATCAGCTTCCGCGCCTTCAGCCGGAGCAGCATATGGATCTGCATTAGGATCCATCATTAATTTGATCTCCTTTGTTACAGACTCAAGGTTATTGAACTTTCCTTTTTTATCAAGGTTTGCATACCATGTACTTGGAAACGCCAGGATAATATGCAAATGTTTTGAGTAATAAAGATAGTTCATAAAGAAAAGAATACCTACAAAGTGGAACCACCATGCTCCTTTCTCTGTGAACATCAAAAACCCGCTGTCAAAGTTGAAGATTTCCAAGAACGGCACAAATGTCATCTCACTGATCGGGAAGCTTCCATGTACTGGTAAAACTCCTCTTGACTGCAAAATAAAATCTGAGGTATTCATTTTAAAGAAAGCCATCATCAGGGCAAATTCGATGATAAGAATCCAGTTGGCATCTTCTTTCGGCCATCCGAAAAGCTCCTTCATTGTTAATCTTTTAACCCCATAAAAGTTTCTTCTGATGAAAAATATAACCACACCTATTACAACCAGAAGTGCAAGCACTTCTAATGTAGCTGTAAAGAAGCTATAGAATCCGTGTCCCAGAACCGAGGCAAGAAAACGGTGAGTACCAAACAGTCCATCAACAATTATTTCAATGAGTTCTATATTAATGATAATAAAACCAACATAGACAAAAATGTGTAAAATTCCTGCGATAGGACGTTTTACCATCTTACTCTGTCCCATAGCCACATTGGCCATGATACTCCAGCGTTCAGATTTTCTGTCACTTCTATTGATCTCACGACCCAGCCTGATATTTCTGTATATCTTCTGCAGGCTTTTGGCAAACAGCCCGAACCCGGCTACTAATAAAATCAGGAAAATAATGTTATCGATGTACTGCATAAGGCGTATTAGTCTTTGTTATTTTTACCGAAAACCGAGAAGTTGATATATCTCTTCGGATTCGCTTTCATATCTTCGATTAATGTATTCAGATTGGAAGAAGCTGAATTCAGGTTGTTGTACAGTTGATCGTCCTTCATCAGTTTACCTAAACTTCCTTCTCCTTTATCAATACCTCCAATCACCTGATTCAATTTTCCTACTGTAGCATCTAAACTTGCAATGGTAGCATTCAACTGTTTAGTGTCGATACTTTCTGCAAGATGTCCGTATTTATCTAGTGTTACTTTTCCGCTTTGCATAGTAAGACTTGCATCATCCAACACTTTTTGCAGTTTTGGATCATTGTGTCCTACAAGCGTATTTACACTTCCTGCTGTGGATTGTAATGCTCCTACTGTTTTATTAAGGTTAGCTAGTAAAGCTTTTATTTCGGCTCTGTTCTGAGCATCAAAAACCTGATTGGCATTCGCCATTAAAGAGTCTACTCTATGTAAAACCACCTGTAGCTGATCTTTTACCGGACCTACCTGCGAAGAAAGACTTCCCAGCGTTCCCAGCTTGAAAGCACCTTTTAAAGTGTCACCGTCTTTTGCAGTCGGCCCACCATACATAAGGTTTACTCTCATTTCTTTACCAGACATTAATCCCGGCTCAAAGATCTCCAATGATGAGTTTTTTGAAAATTCGAATTTATTGTCGACGGTAACTTTTACGACAAAATTAATTTTTCCATCTTTTGAGGTGATAGGAATAATTTTATCTACCTGCCCTACTTTCAGACCATTAATAGAAACTGCCGCAGACTGCGCCAGACCTTCTACATTGTCATATTTTGCGTAAAATATATTGTCGGTAGTAAAAAGGCTTTTCCCTTTCATAAACTGAAACAACACCACAAAGCCTACGATAGCTAGAAGTGCAATCACACCAGCTTTTAATTCTTTACTGAACTTCACTTGCTAATTTTTTTCTAATAAGCAAATATAATACATTTTAAATAAATCTTTTCCTTTATTATTCTGCCATAAATACAAAAAAAGCGACAAAAAATTTTGCCGCTTTTTATATCATTGAAATGAATTTCTTATTGTTGCTGATTCCCCAGCTTGTTCCAGATCTCGATTCTGTAATCTTCGATATCTGCATTATCCTGAAGACTCTTCATCCAAGCCTGTCCGAACATTCCAGCACTTCTCTGAGTAAGAGATTCTGTAAATTGCTTTAGATCTCCAGGCTGCTTGTTTACAGTTTCTGATTTTTTGATCAGAACATAAACTCCTGTTCCACCTTCAACCGGGTTAGAAAGTTTACCTTTTGCAACACCGAACGCTGCACCGGCAACTTTAGGTTCCATAGCCCCTGCTACAGAAGGATTCAACAGATTCACCTGAGCTGATTGTTTTGGAGCTGCAAATAATTTGGCAATCTGATCTAAGCTTGAAGCTTTTGCTGCTGCAATTTTATCAGAGATTTGTTTTGCTGCCAGTTTATTTTTAACGATAACTTCAATCTGATCTCTTACAGATTCAGGATCAGCAAGACCTGCCTCCTGTTTTCCGTTCAGATATACTACAATTTTATCACCTGTTCCGTCTACTGTAAATAATTCAGTATCTCCTTTTTCTCTTTTCTTATCAAAAGCCCAGGTTAGGATATCAGCATCTTTTTCAGTACCTAAGCCCTGAAGCTGACCTTCAAATCTTTTTGCTGCTTTTGGATTGGAGAACTGGTAGTTTCCTTTTTTAGCAATGTTCACAAAATCGTTGAAAGATTTTCCTTGAACCTGCTGAATGAATTTTCTTGAGTTTTTATCTGTTTCAGCTTCAGTAGCATCTGAAGGTTTGATTGCTTTCACAAGGTTAGCAACTTTATACCCCATTGATCCTGATTTTTTATCTTCAATATTGATGATATGGTAACCGAATTGTGTTTCTACTACCCCTGTAGCTCCTTTAGGATTGTTTGCAAGATAAGCAAGGAATTCAGGAACGAAAGGTGTTTCCGGTGTTGTCCATCCAAGGCTACCTCCCTGAGCTGCAGAATTCGGATCGCTTGAAAGCTTAAGGAATTCTGTAAATTTAGCAGGAGTTGCTTTTACGATTGCACCAATTGAGTCTGCCAATTTCTTAGCCTGCTCTTTGGTTCTCGTTACCCCTTCACCTGCAGGGCTTCCTTTGAATGCAATTAGGATATGTCTGGATAAAGTAGAATCTGAAGGTCTTTTTCCTACCAATTTAGAGACTACGTATACATCTTGTTCTTTATAAGGACCAAAAGTCTGACCTACCGCTGCTGCTGTGATCTGATCTTTGATTGTTGGAGGCAATTGTGCAGGATTCAGATACTGAGGATTGAATGGTGCATCAGAATTTGCTGCAACAAACATAGAATCGTTTTTAGTATTCTGGAAGTTTTCAGTTCCTCCACTTGCATCTGTACCTCCTGAATATAATTTTGTAATTTCTTTCAGGGCTGCTGCATCATCTGCTGCACTAGGTTTAGATGGGAAAAATACAATACCGATATTTCTGCTTGGCTCAGCTTTGAACATTACAGGGTGCTTCTTGATGTAATCAGCAAGATCTTGTGTGGTAACATTGATCTTTGTTTTTTGAAGATAAGCTGCGTAATCTACTTTTACAAAGTCGATATCTGCAAGCTGATCTCTCTGCTTCATCAATTCTTCAGCTTCTTTCTTACCTGTAGTAATCCCTGCTGAAAGATTAGTAAACACCTGTCTTGCCATTAGTCTGTACTCGATTGTCTTTCTCGTTTTCAACCATTGTGCATATCCCTGAGGATTGGTGTTTTGTAATGTTTCAATTTCTTTTTTAAGCTCTTGAGTTTTAAAGTTACCTTTCTCATCAAAGAACTGTTGATTCTGAGCAAACATCTGATCGTACTGGATTTGATTCCAGAAATAATCATCAGTCATTTCAAAGCCCAGTTTCTCAAACTGTTGTTTGATAAGTTTAGATTGTACAAGTAACTGCCATGCCTGCTCTTCAAGACCGTTTTTCGGACGACCTTGCTGTTCAGCCTGCTGCTGCAACACGAAAAGCTGATCATTGAACTCTTCGCGGGTGATTTTCTCACCGTTTACTTTTCCTAAAACGTCAGGATTCTTACCAAAAACCTTGTCGATACTATCGGGGTTTACCAGGAACGCCAAAAGCGCTAAGGCTATTACTCCCATTAAAAGCCAAGGCTTACTCCTAATCTGTCCTAAAATTGCCATTTTATAAATTATAGTTTTTTATCAGTTTGCGAAAATACACATTTTTAAGAAATTACAGAAACAGAACTGCTTTATTTTGATTTTTAATGCAAAGTTTATCTAAAAAAGGAAATTTTGACCGTATTTTTAAGTAAAAAACAAATGGCATAAGTATTGTGCATTTTTAAAACATTATAATATGCCGCACGTTTTCAGAGTATATTATATAAAAATCCCTTTAACGATAAAAAACGAAAATGACAATTTGTCATTCGATTGACTATGACAGAATTTGAAGATATTAGTTTAGAAGAAATGATCAGTGACGGATTTGATATCGTAACTGAAGAAATCAATCTTTCCGATTTCGCAGAGACTGATAAAAATTCCGAACAGAAAATATTCCCTATACTTCCCGTAAGAAATATGGTCATGTTCCCTAATGTGGTAATTCCTATTACTGCGGGGAGAAAAACCTCTATACAGCTTCTTGAAGAGGCACAGAAAAACGGGGATTTTATTGGAATTGTAAGCCAGAAAAATTCGGATCTGGAACAACCATCCGAAAAAGATATATATACTACCGGAACACTGGCAAAGATTATTAAGATCATTAAGCTTCCCGAAGGCAATATTACAGCTATTACCAAAGGATTTCACAGATTTAAGATTAAAAAAATCGTTGATAATCAACCATATTTTAAAGCAGAAATATCAAAATTAAAAGATACCCAGCCTAAAGACCGGGAAGAGTATGAAGCATTGCTGGAAAACATCAAGGATCTTGCCTTAAAGATCATTGAACTGGATCCTAATATTCCTAATGCCGCCAACTTTGCGATTAAAAATATTAACAATAATGATGATCTTCTGAATTTCATCTGCACCAATGCTAATTTCTCTTCGATTGCAAAACAAAAACTGCTTGAAGAGAAAAGTCTTATGACAAGAGCCAACCAGTGCTACGAGCTGATGCATGAGGATTTCAGAAAACTGGAACTGAGAAATCAGATTCATCAGAAAACTTCAAAAGATTTAGATAAGCAACAGAGAGAATATTTCCTGAATCAGCAAATCAGAACAATCCAGGAAGAACTGGGCGGTGGACCTGAAAGTGATGTGGAAGACCTTATTGCTAAAGCTAAATCAAAGAAATGGAGTCAGGAGGTAGAAGACCATTTCCAGAAGGAAATCGGCAGACTGCAGCGTCAGAATCCCAACTCTCCGGATTATAATGTTCAGAGAAACTATCTGGATTTCTTTACAGATCTACCTTGGGAAACTTATACAAAAGATATTTTTGATATTGCAAAAGCTGAAAAAGTACTTGACAAAGCGCACTTCGGACTGGAAGATATTAAGAAAAGAATCCTGGAGCACATGGCTGTTTTAAAATTAAAAAACAACATGAAGTCTCCTATCCTATTATTGGTAGGGCCTCCGGGGGTGGGTAAAACTTCTTTAGGAAAATCTATTGCAGATGCTTTAGGAAGAAAATATGTAAGATTGTCATTGGGAGGACTTCATGACGAGAGTGAAATCCGTGGACATAGAAAAACGTATATCGGTGCTATGGCGGGAAGAATTTTACAGTCCATCAAAAAATCCGGTACTTCAAATCCGGTAATTGTTCTTGATGAGATTGATAAAATCGGACAGGGACTTCATGGGGACCCGAGCTCAGCACTCCTAGAAGTTCTTGACCCAGAGCAAAATAAGTCTTTCTATGATAATTTCCTGGAGATGGGTTATGACCTTTCAAAAGTAATGTTCATTGCAACGGCCAACTCACTTTCAACCATACAGACTCCTCTTTTAGACAGAACCGAAATTATTCAGATTGCCGGCTATACTTTGGAGGAAAAGATTGAGATTGCCAAAAGACATTTGATCAGGAAACAACAGGAGGAAAATGGTCTGGATGCAAAATCATTCAAACTTGGAAATGCAGAACTCAAACATATTATAGAAGCTCATACTTCAGAAAGCGGAGTGAGAAATCTGGAGAAAAGAATAGCAGCCATTGGAAGATGGGTAGCGCTACAGACTGCTTTGATAAAAGATTATGATCCAAAAATCTCAGTAGAAAAAGTAGATGAAATTCTTGGGGTTCCAAGACCTAAAAGCTTATCTGAAATCACTGGAGTTCCGGGGGTGGTAACTGGTCTTGCCTGGACAAGTGTAGGAGGAGATATCCTTTATATTGAAAGTATTTTAAGCAATGGTAAAGGGGCATTAACGATGACTGGAAACCTGGGAACGGTAATGAAAGAATCTGCTACTATTGCTTTGGAATATATTAAAGCTAAGCATGATGAACTGGGTATTCCTCAGGAAGACATTGAAAAGAAAAACATCCACGTACACGTTCCTGAAGGGGCAACGCCTAAAGACGGACCGTCTGCCGGTATTGCTATGCTGACATCCATGGTTTCTTCATTTAAAAACAAGAAAGTAAAACCCCACCTGGCAATGACCGGGGAGATTACATTAAGAGGGAAAGTACTACCTGTAGGGGGAATCAAAGAAAAGCTTCTTGCAGCAACAAGAGCAGGAATCAAAGATGTTATTCTTTGTGAGGCCAACAGAAAAGATGTGGAGGAAATCAAAAAAGATTATCTTAAAAATCTGAGAGTACACTACGTCAACAGAATGGAGGAAGTCATTGACATCGCCATTGAAGAATAAAACAACTTATAACATATTAACTTCTCAATAAAGAAACACGTTCTGATATTCAGGGCGTGTTTCTGTTTTAGGTAAAAAAAATCACAATCAATCTGGCTGGGTGGAATAAAATTTGATACAATCCAAGAAAATCCTGAAGGATTGAATAAAAAATTTTTCAATTCGGAAGGGTTTTCTTATTTTTATTCCACACCGCATATTTTTAGATTATGAATTTTCTTAGACTTCCTTTCCTTGTCAAGCTTACCCTCGTGGTGGTTTCCATCATTGGACTTGGCTATCTTCTGGCATTGGGACAGAGTATTTTAGCTCCGTTTTTCCTGGCATTCCTGATGGCAATGCTGTTTTTACCTGCAGCCACTTTTATGGAAAGAAAGTTAAGATTTCCAAGATCTATGTCTACCATGACTTCAGTATTTATTATGCTGATGATTTTAGGTGGTATCATTTATTTCTTTACCAATCAGCTGTCTGACTTCAGTAAGGATCTTCCACACCTCAAGGAACAGTTTACGACTGTTTTTAACAGCCTTCAGCATTGGGTTTCCAAAACATTCAATGTGAAAGTGGATGAACAGGTGGATTATATTAACCAGGGATTAACTAAACTGCTTTCTTCTTCGGGAGTCATTTTAGGATTTACTTTTGGAATATTTTCAACCGGATTCGGATTTATTATATTTTTCACCCTGTTTTTTATCTTTATTTTAAATTACAGAAGACTTTTAAACAATTTTATCGTTACAGTTTTCAATGAAAGACATAAAGCAAGTGTACAGGAAGCTGTAAACGAAATTAGAATCATGACCAAGAAGTATATCTTCGGGCTTTTCCTTCAGGTGATTATTGTATCTGTTCTTACTTCCACGCTACTTACCATTCTGGGAGTGAAATATGCTATCCTTTTAGGAGTTCTCACAGGATTATTAAACGTTATTCCGTATCTGGGAATTTTTATTTCTCTTCTCATTTCCTGTTTTATAGCGTTTGCTACTTCTACGCCTTCAACCTGTATTTATGTTGCCTTAGGGTATATTGCCATTCATGCTGTAGATGGAAATATTGTCCTACCATTTGTGGTGGGCTCTAAAGTAAAGATCAACGCTCTATTTTCTTTTATTGGAATCCTTTTAGGAGAACATCTTTGGGGAATTGCAGGAATGTTCCTGTGCATTCCAGCGATTGCGATTATAAAAATTATCTGTGAAAGAGTAGACGATCTAAAACCTTGGGGAAGATTGCTAGGAGAAGAGTCCAAACCTCATAAGAAGAAAAAAAGCTACAAAATTTCCAAGAATATCACTTTGAAGGAAATGGACTAGAATATGAGTAATGAGTAATAAGCAATGGGTACTCATTGGTATACTCGTAACTTTAAATAAAAAGACTGCCTTTTTCGAGACAGTCTTTTTTATATTATTTATGGAAGAGCACACAAAGGGCTCATTCCATTTGGACACGTTTCCGTACAAAGAATATAAGATTGGCTGTCAGGACAATATCCATAAGAAGGTCCACTAGGATCTCCACCCGGGCCGCCTAAACAAGGATCACCTGGTGGAATTTTACAAGGACATCCTATAGGTCCTATATCACATTTTCCAACACCTCCGCCTCCTTGGATTTCTCTCAAATCCGTACGGTTTAATTTTTTAAGATTTTTCAACATAATAGTATTAGTTTAGTTTGAATATCAAATATAAACAATGAAATTATCCAAAACACAACATTAACCTATCATTAACATTAATTATGCATTTTTTATAAAAATACAATCAAATAATCCTATTTTTATTTTACATTTGGTATAAAATCACCAAACATGAAAACAGTAAAATTCATTTTATGTTTACTTTTCGGGCTTATGTTTATTAATGCCGGATTAAACAAGTTTTTTAATTATATGCCCATGGAGAAACCTACTCCAGAACAAATGAAACTTTTCGCTGCTTTTGGAGAAATCAGCTGGCTGATGCCATTAGTGGGCATTGTAGAAGTTATTGGCGGGTTATTATTTATTTTCCCAAAAACAAGAGCATTAGGTGCCATTGTTATTTTACCTGTCATGGTAGGAATTGTCACGCATGTTTTCACAATGGATAAATCTCCTATGGGAATGGGTATTGCCGGAGTAATGTTTCTGATCAATCTTTGGATGATTATTGACAACAAGGAAAAATATAAACATTTAGTTTCATAAGGCGGCAGATGATAGGTTGCAGGTTGCAGCACCTACAACCTATTACCTGCCATCTGCTACCTGTCACCTATACGAAAGCACTGAAACCTGTTATCGATCGTCCTACGATGAGCGAGTTGATTTCTTTTGTTCCTTCGTAAGAATAAATGGCTTCTGCATCGGCAACAAACCGGGCCACATCGTACTCAAGCAAAATTCCGTTTCCTCCCATTACTTCTCTTGCTCTGGAAACAATGTCTCTTGTTCTGAGGGTACAGAAAACTTTGGCTAAAGAAGCATGTTCATCTTTTAAAATTCCTTCATCCTGCATTTCAGACAGTCTGAAAACCATCGTCTGCATGGCAGTGAGATTAGACAACATTTCCACCAGATGTCCCTGAATCATTTGGAATGAGGCAATAGGTCTTCCAAACTGTTCTCTTTTTCGGGTATAATCCAAAGCACTTTCGTAAGCTCCGCGTGCACAACCTGTGGCCATCCATGCTACTCCAGCTCTTGTCATTCTCAGTACTTTACCTGTATCTTTAAAGGAATTGGCATTCTGCAGACGGTTTTCTTCGGTAACGAGACAGTCTTTTAAGGTAATCAATCCGTTCTGAACAATTCTTAACGCCATTTTTCCTTTGATCTTTTCTACGGAATATCCCGGATTATCTTTTTCTACAATAAAACCTTTCACTTCTCCGCTATCCAGATCTCTTGCCCAGATAATGATCAGATCAGCGAAAGTAGCATTCCCGATCCATTTTTTCTGGCCATTAAGAATCCAGCCTTCAGGTGTTTTTTTACAGGTTACTGTCAGTCCGCCTGCTGCTCCTGATCCAACTTCGGGCTCCGTAAGTCCAAAGGCACCAATTTTTTCAAATTTCTGCATCTGCGGAAGCCATTTTTGCTTCTGCTCTTCCGATCCGCAGATATAAATAGAACCCATTGCCAGTCCGGATTGTACTCCGAAAAAAGTGGCAATAGAAGCATCTACTCTTGCCATCTCCATGGCAATAACACCTTCCATCAGGAAAGGCATTCCCGGACAACCATACCCTTCATAAGTAACCCCGCAGATATCCAGTTTTTGAAATTTTGGGATCAGCTCAAAAGGAAATTCATCTCTGAGCCAGTAGTGATTGACCAGAGGTTTAACTTCTTTTTCCATGAACGCTCTTACTTTAAGCTGAATTTCACGCTGTTCAGGAGTAAGAGTATGGTAGATATCATAAAAGTCTCCATCAATGGGAGGAAGTTCTTTCTTTTTCTTTTCGGGATCGAGCATTTTCATAAGCCCGGAAAGCTGTTTATCATCCAGTTTTGAGAAATTATGCATCAGTTTTGGCAAATCCACTTTTTGAGAAATGGCGCTCAGCTGATCAAAATCTATAGATGTGAATAATCCTATTGCGTTTCTGATTTTGGAAAAAGTATTTGACATAGTGATAGATTGTAGTTTTGGTTTGTAAAAGATAAGCAAAAACTGCTCCGAAAGCAATGGCTGAAGCTCAAGTTTATTTTACAAAATACTATATTTCAATTCATTAAAACCGAAAATTTTATTTACAAGGTTTTTACTTTTGATTTTCAAGTGTTACAAAAGATCCTGACTGAACTTTGACTCAAGCAAAACAACAAAAATTAGCGCTATGAAAACCACTTACATTAAATTATCTCTGTCAGCTATACTTTTATTAGGAAGTTATTCATGTAAAAAAGGAGAAGTAGCTTCAACAGACCTTGAAGCATATGCTACAACAGATTCTGCTTCTGCTATTGTTTCCGACAGTATTTCATCCGTTGCAGAAATGAAAGTAAAAGACAAACAGTTCATCAAAACAGCTGATGTGAACATGGAAGTAAAAGATGTGTATAATGCAACGATTGCTATTGAAAAATCGGTTCAGGAGCTTGGAGGATTTGTTACCAATAGTAATCTTCAAAGTAACGTTGTTTCTGAAAACACCTACAACACATCCAATGAAAAGGCGATGCTGGTTAAAAAATACCAGACAGAGAACAGAATGCAGGTACGTATTCCAACGGAAAAACTGGGAGAATTATTGACAGCGATCAATACCAATAAATTATTTCTTAATTCAAGATCCATCAATGCTGAGGATGTTACGGCCAACATCAAGTATTCTGAACTAGAAGGGAAAAGAAATCAAAAAACTTCTGAGAACATCAGCAAGCTGAAAACAAATAAAGATAAAGTAACGCTGGATGATGAGAATATGTCTGAAGCAAATCTTCAAAAGCTTTCCAGCATGAACATGACGGATGATCTGAAATACAGCACGATTGACATTTACATCAAAGAACCTCAGTTGCGTATTGCAGAAATTGCTGTTACCAACCCTACAAGTATTGATAATAAGTATAAATACAATTTCATCTATGATGCTAAAGATGGCTTTGTATACGGTTTTTATCTGATTCAGAGAATTATTGTGGGGCTTATCAATGTATGGCCACTCCTATTAATTGCTGCTGCAATCTTCTATTTTTTAAGAAAAAGAAAAATTTCAAAACCTGAATATCCAAAAAACCCGGAATAAAAAAACCATCCTAACCAATTGGTTATCATCATAATTTTAGATTTTACAGCCTCCTGTTTTCAGGAGGTTTTTATCTTTTTTTGAAAAAAACTGTAACGATTGTAATGCCTGCTTTACCTACTGTTTAAAAGAACAGAAAATCAAAAAAATTAATACAATGAGAAATTTAATAAAACTTGGATTCGCAGCATTACTGTCATTGAATTTCATAACAGCCAACGCACAAAGTAAAAACAAAGAAAACAGCCTGCTTTGGGAAATATCCGGCAACGGACTTTCGAAGCCTTCTTATATTACCGGAACTTTTCATATCTTATGCAGTAAAGATTTTGAGATCAAATCTAAGGTATTGAAAGCGCTTGAGAAATCTGACAACTTTGTTATGGAAATCAATTATACAGATCCCGCTGAAATGATGTCATTACAGAAAATGTTTAAAGCAGATAAAAAAATATCGGATCAGCTTTCTCCCGAAGAAGCTAAAGAGCTGAATACTGTTCTTGCCAATTACGGAACGGATCTGAAAAGTATAGATTCTTCAAGCCCTCAGGCATTGTATGCTCTTCTTTCTACCAAAGCAATCCCCTGCCCTCAGACGGAAGTAAAGCTTTACGAAATGGAACTTCTTCAGAAAGCAATAAAAGATAAAAAAAGCATCAAAGGACTTGAAAAAGTGGAAGATCAGATGAAATCAATCAATGAAGCGTATGATCTGAAAAGCACTATTGCTCAACTGAAAATGGATAAGGAATATCAAATATTATTCAGAAAGATGATTGAAGCTTTTAAAAATGAAAATGTACAATCTCTTTACAGTCTTTTTAAGGATGAAAGATTCATGAATGCCCGACAGGAAAAAGCCATGCTGACCAACAGAAATCAAAATTGGGTAAAAGTAATGCCGGACATGATGAAAAAAGAAAGTTCTTTCTTTGCCGTTGGAGGCTCTCATCTTATGGGTGAAAACGGAATTATTCCTCTTCTACAGGCAAAAGGCTACAAGGTAAAACCTGTATCAAGCTTATAATTATAACCAAACCATGAAACGATTGTGAGCAATCCAACTGAAACCGCTTTTTTAAAGCTCGTCAACCAGCACAAGGGCATTTTATATAAAGCTTCAAGGATCTATGCAGATTCCGTAGAAGACCGGGAAGACCTGCAGCAGGAAATCCTAATCCAGCTTTGGAAGTCCTACCAGAATTTCAAAGGCAATAGTGAGTTTTCCACATGGATGTACCGGGTTGCCATCAATACTGCAATTACCTATTTAAAAAAGGAAAAGCAAAGATCTAATAATCACACAGATGCTCCTTCGCACTTTGAAGTTCAGCAGGAAGATTATAATCCCACCAAAGATAGGCAGCTGGAAATTTTCTACAGGGCCGTTCAGGAACTGAACTCTCTGGAAAAAGCCGTCATATTTTATTTCATGGAAGGGATGTCTCACAAAGAAATAGGGAATAATTTAGGACTTAGTGAAGGCAACGCGCGAGTAAAACTCAATAGAACAAAAGAAAAAATACAGCAAATCATAAAAAAATCAGGTTATGAATTTTGATCAATTAAAAGAACAGTGGAATAAAGAAGACAGCGATGTCCATATTCCTGATACCATAAAGCAATTAAAGGAAAGCAAACACCCTATAGAAAAAATCCAGAAAAACATGAAGAAAGAATTTCCTATGCAGATTCTGACCATCATTCTGATCGCTTTTTTCCCTTTACAGTTCAAATTCCCTCATTCACAGTACATTATTTATTATGTATCCTATACGATGATGGTGGTTATCTCTTCATACTATCTGCTAGGATTTTATAAATTCTACAAACAGACGGAACTTTATACCGGAAACACTAAAAACAGTCTTTGGAAAATATATCATGAACTTCGTCTGAATATGGAAAGATATCAGTCTTTTGGATTTTTATTACTTCCACATTTACTTATTACTATTGGACTGGTTATCTACAATACGATGAAAGAGCAGGGAAAGTCTTTACCAGAACTTTCTGCTTCTCATCAACAGGGATTAATCATTGCAGTACTGATAGGAACGTTAGGGTTTATAACCAGCATTGTTCTATGGACAAAATACATCTATGGAGGAAGCGCAAAACAATTGGAAAACATTCTGAACGAAATGGATGAATAGTATTGAAAACTCCTACCACAAAACACATTTTACAAAACCTCAGACCTGTTCTGGGGTTTTGTTTTTTAAAAAAATGTTATTTATCGTCTTCAAATTTATCAGAGGTTTTATTTTTCCGTAAATTTGCAAATCAGAAATAAATCATTATGGATTATGACCTATTCTCATCCGATATATGATCTTCTGATTGATAAAAATTCTGTAATATGCTATCAAAAATAAATCCAACACAAACTAGCAGCTGGAAAGCAATTGACGAACACTTCGGTGGAAATGACTTTGATCTTAGAACTCTTTTCCAGTATAACCCGAACCGTTTTAATGAGTTTTCTCTACAAAAGGACAATTATCTTTTTGATTATTCTAAAAATTTAATCGATTCAAGAACAAAGAATCTTTTACTACAACTTGCTGAAGAAAGCCAGTTAAAAGATGCTATTTCCAAAATGTTCTCAGGAGATAAAATCAATGAAACAGAAGGGAGAGCTGTTCTTCATACCGCCTTAAGAGATTTCTCCGACCGTGAAATTATCGTAGATGGAGAAAATATCAAACCACAGATCAAGAGAGTTCTTGAGCATATGAAATCTTTTTCTGAGAAGATTATTTCAGGAGAACATAAAGGTTTCAGCGGAAAAGAGATTACAGATGTAGTCAACATCGGAATCGGAGGATCAGATTTAGGTCCTGTTATGGTTTGTTCAGCTTTAAAGCATTTTAAAACAAGATTAAACGCTCACTTTGTTTCCAACGTGGACGGAAATCATATCGCAGAAGTAGTAAAAGATTTAAATCCTGAAACTACTTTATTCATCATTGCTTCCAAGACATTTACGACTCAGGAAACAATGACGAATGCCAATTCAGCTAAAGACTGGTTTCTGAAAGCAGGAAAACAGGAAGATGTAGCAAAACATTTCGTTGCTTTATCTACTAATATTGAAGAAGTTAAGAAGTTTGGAATCGCAGAAGAAAATATTTTTGAATTCTGGGACTGGGTAGGCGGAAGATATTCTCTTTGGAGTGCTATCGGATTAAGTATTGTACTTTCTGTAGGATATGAAAACTTTGAGCAGCTTTTAAGAGGTGCTTTTGATACAGACCAACACTTCCAGACAGCAGAATTTTCGGAAAATGTTCCCGTATTAATGGGACTTTTAGGAATCTGGTACCGTAATTTTTATGCAGCAACCACTTATGCCATCTTACCTTATTCTCAATATCTGGACAGATTTGCAGCGTATCTTCAGCAGGGAGATATGGAAAGTAATGGAAAGTGTGTAGACAGAAATGGTGAATTCGTAGAATATGAAACGGGACCGATCATCTGGGGAGAACCTGGAACCAATGGACAACATGCATTCTATCAGTTAATCCATCAGGGAACAGAATTGATTCCGGCAGATTTTATTGCCTATGCAAAAAGCCCGAACCATGTTTCTGATCACCAAGATAAATTATTAGCGAACTTTTTTGCTCAGACTGAGGCACTTGCCTTCGGAAAACTGGAAGAAGAAGTGGAAGAAGAGCTTAGAAATTCCGGAAAATCTGATGAAGAAATAGACAGACTGATCAATTTCAAAGTCTTCCATGGAAACACCCCAACTAACTCCATATTATTCAAGGAATTAACTCCTTTCTCATTAGGTCAATTGATCGCCCTTTACGAACACAAAATTTTCGTTCAGGGTGTCATCTGGAATATTTTCAGCTTTGACCAGTTTGGGGTAGAATTAGGAAAAGTATTAGCCAATAAAATCCTTCCTGAGCTTGAAAATAATGAAGCAATAAGCTCTCATGACAGCTCTACCAACGGATTGATCAATTACTATAAAGAAAATAAATAGTAAGTAAAAAGAAAGTAAAAGTAAATCTATAAAGTAAAAAAGTAAAAATGGCAGAAATTCTTGACGGACTTAAAGTATCCAAGGAAATTAAAGCGGAGATCAAGGTAGAAGTAGAAAAGATTCTCGCAAGCAAAAGAAGAGCTCCGCATTTGGTAGCTATTCTTGTAGGAAATAACGGAGCTAGCAAGGCCTATGTAAACTCTAAAGTGAAAGACTGTGAGGAAGTAGGATTTCAATCCAGCTTAATCAAGTTTCCAAGCACTGTTTCTGAATCTGAACTATTGGAAAAAATTGACGAGCTTAATAAGTCTAAAGCGGTAGACGGATTTATCGTTCAGCTGCCTTTACCAGATCAGATTGATCAGGAAAAGATCATCAATGCTATTGACCCTAGAAAAGATGTGGATGGTTTCCACCCGGAAAACTTCGGTAAAATGGCTCTTGAAATGGATACTTTCTTACCGGCAACTCCTTTCGGGATCTTAACTTTATTGGAAAGATATAATATTGAAACGAAAGGAAAAGACTGTGTCATTATCGGAAGAAGTAAAATTGTAGGAAGACCAATGAGTATTTTGATGGGAAGAAAAGATTTCCCTGGAAACTCTACTGTTACCCTTACACACTCATACACGAAAGACATCGAAGAATATACAAGAAAAGCAGACATCGTCATTACCGCTTTGGGAGATCCACATTTCTTAAAAGGAGATATGATCAAGGAAGGAGCAGTAATTGTTGACGTGGGTATTACAAGAGTAGATAATGACTCTCCAAAAGGATATTATCTTGCAGGTGATGTGGATTTTGACAGCTGTGCTGCCAAAGCAAGCTGGATCACTCCCGTACCTGGAGGAGTAGGCCCAATGACAAGAGCGATGCTGATGAAAAACACCATCATTGCTTACAAAACTTCGGTCTATAACGACTAATTTAAAATGAATAAAGAAGAAGATATTTTATTAAAAGAAGGTAAAATGCTCCCTGTGATGGAGCATTTTTACACTTTACAGGGAGAAGGAGCACATACCGGAAAAGCCGCCTATTTTATCAGGCTGGGAGGTTGTGATGTTGGATGTCACTGGTGTGATGTAAAAGAAAGCTGGGATCCGGAACTCCACCCTTTGATGAATGCAGAAGAAATTGCAGAAACAGCTGCCAGACATTGTAAAACAATTGTATTGACTGGCGGTGAACCTTTAATGTGGAATTTAGATATCCTGACCTCCAAACTGAAAGAATTGGGATGTACAGTGCACATCGAAACGTCAGGAGCGTATCCTATGAGCGGGCAACTGGACTGGATTACTCTCTCCCCTAAGAAAACAGGACTTCCTAAAGAAGAGATCTATCAAAAGGCCAATGAGCTTAAAGTGATTATTTTCAACCAGCATGATTTTACTTTTGCTCAGGAACAGGCTGCAAAAGTTTCTGAAAACTGTAAGCTTTATCTTCAGAGTGAATGGAGCAAAAGAAACGATATGTATCCCAAGATCACAGATTTCATTCTGGAAAACCCTGAATGGCAGGCTTCTGTTCAGACGCACAAATATCTGAATATCCCGTAAAAAAGTGTAAATTAGCCGGGCTTATTCGCTATAATACCGATAGATGCAGAGAATTCGATACTCTAGATACCTGAAATCAATCATTATGTTGCTTGACCTCATGGTTATTGCATCTATCTTCATATTCTTTTTTATAAGCAGAAATGAAAGTTTAAAATACAATAAAGAAACCTGGTATCAGAATAGTTTTTCTCTGGTTCTGTTGTTTTTGTTCTGGGTACTATTAAGTGGTAGGACAAAAATATACAATATCCCGAGAAACCTCACTTATACCCTGTTTCTTGAACGGCTTTTAATTCATTTCCTGTTTTTTATACTGGGAGTGCTGCTTATAGGAAAGGTAAGTAAGAATGTATTTTTCAATTCGGATATTTACTGGCTTTCCCTTTACCTTTTTATTGCCATCTTTCTTGCAAAATCATTAGTCTATTTCGCGATCAAGTACTTGCGATCTCTTGGAGCCAACTACAGAAATGTAATGTTTTTAGGAGACAACCATTCCACAGAAATTTTGAAGAATATCTTTACAGACCGTAAAGATTATGGATACAGAATATTTGAATACGAACATACCGCGGTGAAGATCAGTGAACTGGTAGATTTCTGGAAAAAGAACGGAATCCACACCTTATTTTTATCGATGGAAAACTCCTATGACGAAGCAATGGAAAATGAAATTTTCAGACTGGCCGAAGATCATAAGATTCATATTTCGCTGATTCCAAGTATCACACAAAGTGATTTTTTCCTTTATGACCTTGGCTATATACAGACCCAACCCGTCCTTAATCAGGCCAGATATCCATTAGATTATTTTTCTAATTTCCTGATGAAAAGAACATTTGATATTTTCTTTTCTGTTATTATATTGGTTTTAATCTGCTCGTGGGTATTCCCAATCATTGCAATTTTAATCAAAACAACTTCCAAAGGTCCAGTATTTTTCATTCAGAAGAGATACGGTTTTCATGAAGAGGTTTTCAATTGTATTAAATTCAGAACAATGGTTGTGAATGATGAATCTACCACCAAAACCACCTCTGTCAATGATTCCAGAATTACCAGAGTGGGTAAGTTTTTAAGAAAAACCAGTCTTGATGAACTTCCTCAATTCATCAATGTGCTGAGAGGAGAAATGTCTGTGGTAGGCCCGCGTCCTCACATGCTGGCTGTCGACAATTATTACAAACCTAAAATCGGCAGATACAGTCTGAGAAGTATGGTAAGTCCTGGTATTACCGGACTAGCACAAGTAAATGGACTGCGTGGTGACTTCGGAGATGTGGAAGTAGAAATGAAAAAAAGAGTTCTGGCAGATGCTTTCTATGTAAGAAACTGGAGTTTCGTACTTGATCTGGTTATTATTTTAAAAACCGTTTTATTGGTGATTGGAGGAGATAAAAATGCAAAATGAAGAACGGAATAACAAAAATATTGAAATAATTTTAACACAAAACCAAGCTTTGGTCTTATTCTTGACCCTAGCCCAATTAAATAAAAAAGTCTAATTTAGCAGTATGTTAAAAAAGTTTTTCACAGCGATAGGGGAATACATTATCCTCTTGGGAAAATCCCTGCAGAAACCTCAGAAAATGAGAGTATTCTGGAAGCTGTTCATGAGAGAAATTAATGATTTGGGAGTAAATTCTTTCGGGCTTGTCGTCTTCACATCAATCTTTGTGGGGGCTGTAGTTGCTATTCAGATGTTCAACAACTTTGACGCCTCTTCCTTTCCTATTCCTCCATCATTTGTAGGATACGCTACAAAAGCAGTATTGGTATTGGAATTTGCCCCTACCATCATCAGCCTTATTCTGGCCGGTAAAGTAGGATCATATATTGCTTCCAGTATTGGAACGATGAGGGTTTCAGAGCAAATTGATGCATTGGATATTATGGGAGTAAATTCACCCAACTTCCTCATATTTCCGAAAATTATCGCTTGTATGATTTTTAATCCTCTGCTTATTGCCATCAGTATTGTATTTGGTATTCTCGGAGGATATATTGCAGGAATTTTAACAGGCAACTGGACAGAAAACGACTATATTGTTGGTATTCAAATGTATATGCCTAATTTATTCATTTATTATGCATTTACCAAAACCACCGTTTTCGCTTTTATCATTGCAACAGTACCTTCCTACTTCGGATATAATGTAAAAGGAGGATCTTTGGAAGTAGGTAGAGCCAGTACACAGGCCGTAGTATGGACAATGGTGTTCATTATTATCTCTGAATTAATTTTAACCCAATTAATATTAAGCTGATGATTGAGGTAAAAGATCTTAAGAAAAGTTTTGATGATGTTGAAGTGCTTAAGGGAATTTCAACTTCATTTGATAAAGGAAAAGTAAACTTAATCATTGGGCAGAGTGGTTCCGGGAAAACCGTTTTTCTAAAAAGTTTATTGAATGTTTATATGCCTTCATCAGGAGAAATCCTGTTTGATGGGAAAGATATTAATACGATGACCAGAGATGAAAAACAACATCTCCGTTCAGAAATCGGAACCGTATTCCAGGGAAGTGCATTATTTGATTCTTTAACTGTTGAAGAAAACATTATGTTTCCTCTTGACATGTTTACCAATCTTACCTACAGAGAAAAAAAGAAAAGGGTTTTTGAAGTAATAGGAAGAGTACACCTTGATAAAGCCGAAAAGAAATATCCTTCTGAAATTTCTGGGGGAATGCAGAAAAGGGTTGCTATTGCGAGAGCAATTGTAAACAATCCCAAATATTTGTTCTGTGATGAGCCCAATTCCGGACTTGACCCCTATACTTCAAAAGTAATAGATGATCTTCTTTACGAGATCACAAAAGAATACAACACCACAACCATCGTCAATACCCACGATATGAACTCTGTCATGACGATTGGCGAGAAAATTGTATACCTAAGACTGGGAATCAAAGAATGGGAAGGCAACAAAGACATTCTGATTACTGCAGGCAATAAAAATCTGATTGACTTCGTTTATTCTTCAGAACTGTTTAAAGAGCTGAGAGAATATTTACTTGAGAATAATAAAACGATTGAAACGACAAATACAAAAATAGACGATAATGAAAAAGGTACTTAGTATAGCGTTATTAGGGTTTTCAATGTGGGCATCTGCACAGATTTCACTGGCAGGTAAAGCCAACTTAATTTTTCCGACAGGCTCACCTTCATGGTCCAATATCAAAGGAACAGTGAATGATGCGATTGAAGGAACAGGTAAAAATAATGTAGGTTTCAATGTTGGGCTTTCATTAAAAGTAGGTCTTCCTACTTCCTTGTTTGTGATGCCGGAAATCTATTACACTCACTTCAAAAATGAGTTTACTACAGAGAACACTACTTTTGATGTAAAAAGCAACCGTATCGATGTTCCGGTTCTTTTAGGATATAATCTTTTAGGGAATATGCTGGGCGTTTTTGTAGGACCTGTAGGAAGTTTTAACTTAAATAAAGACAACACTTACAACGATTTCAAAGAAAATGCTAAAAATGACTTTACAGTAGGATACCAGTTCGGTGCGCAGCTTGAAATCAAAAAGCTTATTGTAAATGCCAGATATGAGGGCGCTTTCAGCAAAGACGAAAGAAATTTCATCAACAAAGTTTCCGGTTCGGAAATCAGATATGATAACAGACCTAATTTGTTTATGGTAGGTTTAGGATATAAATTCTAATGAATTATTGAAAATAACAACTTTAAACCCTCAAATTTAAATTTGAGGGTTTTTATTTTGTGCTTCAAGTTCAGCCTGGCGTTTTGCAATTTCTGCAGCTTGTTTTTCAAGCTCTTCTTTGTCTTTCTGCAGCTGTTTGAATTCTTTTTTCTTCTGTTCCGCTTTTATAGCGCTTCCTTTACTTACATAGCCTACCATTCCTCCAATGATAAGCCCGATCCCGATTCCCGCCATGATTCCCATAATGTGAGAAATTTTTATTTGCTCTACGGCAAAATCGGTTGTTAAATAGAAAAGTAATGCAGAAACAGCTAAAAGGATAAGTCCGGTAATTGATAAACTCTTCATAATATTGTGTTTAGGTGGTTACATAAAAAAGCCTTATCAAATTTACTAAAAATTTAATAAGGCCTTACTCAAGATTAAAATTCTAATTATAATTTTCCTCCCGCAGCCTTATAATATTCTAAAGCTTTCGGAAGATCTTTGTTGATATCTGAAATTCTTGTTTCCGGATTCGGGTGGGTAGATAAGAACTCAGGCTGTCTTGCTCCTGTAGATGCGGCTTCCATTCTGTTCCAGAAAGGAATGGCTGCTCTTGGATCATATCCTGCCATAGACATCAAGTAAAGCCCCATTTCATCTGCCTCAGATTCCTGACCTCTTCCGTATTTCAATAAAGCAACCTGTGAACCGATAGGGTAAACCTTCTGGAAAACACTTGCCCATTGTGAATTTGAGATTGTTCCTCCCAGGATTGCCCCTCCATACTGAGCAACCATTGCCTGAGAAATTCTTTCGTTTCCATGGCCTGCCAGCGCGTGAGAAACTTCATGTCCCATTACAACGGCAAGTCCGTTATCGTCTTTTGTTACCGGTAATATTCCCGTATAGACTGCAACTTTTCCACCAGGCATACACCAGGCGTTCAGCTCATTGCTCTGCAAAAGATTAAATTCCCAGCTGTAGCTTGCAAGATCTGCTGATCTTCCAATACTCTGATAATATCTTTCTGCCGCATTTTTAATTCTGTTTCCTACATTTACCACTCTCTTTGCATCTGCCGTACCGGTAATCACTTTACCTTTAGACAATGTCGTTCTATATTCCTGTGAAGACATTGTTAAAATTTCCGAATTGTTGGCCAGCTGTAAAGAAGACCTCCCCGTAATCGGGTTTGTAGTACAGGCAACAGCCGACAGAGCAATAGCTCCCATTCCTAATAGATGTGTAACTTTCATAGTTTGAGTGTTAATAATTCAACCTTAACAATTTTTATTCCAAAATATTTCAGAAAGAATATATTTGCATACATTTTGCTGTTTAAATTTAATAATTATATCATTATGAAAAAGTATATTTCTTTACTGATGATTTTTGGATTCCTGTTCTTATTTCAGAGCTGTGCTTCACAAGGTTCATTAGATCCGAAAACAGTGGATACTTTAGTAAATTCCCAGGAATTTACGTTCTATGCACAAAGAGCCAATCCTACGAATTATGATGTTATTAATGTCATGAATTCAATGCCTAATGCCACTGCAACAAGGCTGCTTAATCTGAATGGAGATTATACCATTGATGTCAGTAAAAATACACTGGATGTAGTGTTGCCTTATTTTGGAAGGATGTTCAATCCAACTTTTGGAAGTGCCAGTGATAACAGCTACCGATTTACTTCAAAAGATTTTACGGTAACTAAAACTCAGAATAAAAAAGGAACCTGGACTTTTAAGTTCAAACCTAAAGATGTAAGAAACGTAGACGAAGTTAATATTGAAGTATTTAAAAACGGAAAAGCTTTCGTTTCTATGAGAAGTAGTGACAGACAGCCCATTACTTATGATGGATACATTTCTAAAACTGAGGTAAAACAGGACAAAGAGAAACTTTAATCCCTGTTTTCGTTCGATAAAAATTTTTCAACAAATAATTTTGCTTCAGTACTTGGATTGGAAACCATGGCTGAAGCATTTTTTTTGTGCATATGATAAGCTTCCTCCACAGCATTACTTTTTTTCATCAGGGATAAAATATATTCCTGAACCCAATATTCAAATCGTTTTTCAGCCTGCTGAACACGGATTTCTTCAAAACGCCCGCTTTTCTTTTTCAGATCAATAAATTCGAATATTGTATCATAGACTTCCTGTAATCCTTGATTATGAAGTGCAGAACCTAGTAAAACTGGAATCTTCCATCCTTTTTCTTTAGGCGGAATAAAGTCTAGAGCTCTTTTTAATTCAAGTCTTGTATTTTTTGCTTTCTGAAGATTGTCCTGATCTACTTTATTGATGAAGATAAGGTCTACCATTTCCATGATCCCTCGTTTTATTCCCTGAAGTTCATCTCCTCCTCCAATGATTTTAAGGAATAAGAAGACATCGGTAATATCAGCCACCAGAACTTCTGATTGCCCTACTCCTACAGTTTCTATTAAAACATAGTCATAGCCTGCAGCTTCGCAGATCATCATGGTTTCAAAAGTAGTATTGGCTACTCCTCCCAGAAATCCTGAACTAGGAGAAGGACGAATGAATGCATTTTCTTCTTTGGCCAATTCTTCCATTCTGGTTTTATCCCCCAGAATACTTCCTTTGTTGATGGCCGAACTGGGATCAATAGCCAAAACGGCAACCTTTTTTCCTTGAGCAATAACCAGGCGACCAAAGTTTTCTATAAAAGTAGATTTTCCTGCTCCTGGAACACCCGTTACTCCTACCCTCACAGAGTTTCCGGTAAGAGGCATAATTTTCTTCAAAAGTTCTTCTGCCTGTACTCTGTGCTCTTCTTTTTTACTTTCAACCAATGTAATAGCTTTTGCAATCAGGCGTTTGTTTCCTGACTGTATTCCCTCTATTAGCTCTTCTGTAGAAAATTTCATTAATTCAAAATTAATAATTAAAATGTGAATGGTCAATACCTGGATCATAATGATCACACAAAAGACACAAATTGGCTTTATTTGGAATTATCAATTTTTTATGAATTTAGTTTTTATTTCTTCTAAATTAAAACTAGAATATCCTGTATCAACGGCTTCAGGAATTTATTACATTTGTTTTATATCAAAAGAAGAAACATGAAAAAACTCATCGCTGCGGCTTCGTTTACGGCTATTTTGCTTGTATCCTGTACGCCGAAAGCTTCTACGTCCGCTACTACTGCAGGAACCTCTACCTCTACTGCAGAACAGATTGCTCAGGGGAAAACTATTTTTGAAAACTCTTGCGGAAGATGTCATAAATTACCAGATCCTGCTTCACACAACCCTGTGCAATGGGTAGGAATCATGAATTCTATGGCTCCAAAGGCAAAATTGACGGATGAACAGCATCAATGGGTTTATGATTATATTGTTTCTGTAAAGAAGTAATCATCAAAAAAATATTAGGATATGAAAAAATTCATTTTAACAGGTATTGCAGCATCGGCATTTCTGGTATCCTGCGGACCGAAAAGTGTGGCTGTTACCGGGCCAAAGTACACCTCATCTGAGCAGTTGGCGCAAGGAAAAACCATTTTTGAAAATTCCTGTGCAAAATGCCATAAGCTTCCGGAGCCAACCAAGCATGACAACCAGGGATGGATCAATACTTTAAGCAGAATGGCTCCGAAGGCCAAGCTTACTGATGACCAACATCAAATGGTGTATGATTATCTGATCTCCGTGAATAAAAAATAAGACTACCTCAAAATTGTCATTCTGAACGAAATGTAATGGAGAATCTCACGCTTATGGTTATCAATAAGATTCTTCATTCGTCAGAATGACAGAAGTCAAATGATTTGACTTTTGAAGTAGTCGTACTGTTTTATTATAAATCAAAAAAAAGATTATTCGGCCTTTTTTACGGTTCTTGTCCTGGTTACTTTTCTTTTAACCAGTTTTTCTCTGTCTTCAATAATTTCGAGTGCTGCACGGTTGTAAGCAAATTTTTTAGCTTCTTTAAGTGTTGCCAAAGCCTGTTTGTAATCAAAGCTTCTCTCCTGAAGAAGAGAAAGACAGGTCAGGATTTCTGATTTATCAATTCCTTTTAGTTTCAAAGCAAATTCAATCAGTTTTTCTGCTTCTCTATAATCTTCATTACTCAAAAGACATTCAATATAATATTTGGGAGTATTAATATTCCCAATATTACTCTGCATGGCTTCATCAAAGTATTTTTTGGCAGTTTCATAATCCTTTAATTCTTCTGAATATATTCTTCCCATGAGACAAAGACTGTCCGCATCTTCCGGTTCATAGGACAGAGCGTAGTTCAATGCATCCATGCACTCAGCAAGGTTGAAAGGAAAGTAGTCTAATGCTTCAAAATAATATTTACTTTTAGTTAAGGTCATTTCTGTAGTTTTTTAATTCATTTTTCAAGGCATTTCTTCTTTTCTTAAATGTCTTGTCTTCGTAATTCTTTTTAAAATCTGTCCCTGAGAATGTACGAACCGGATTTCCGCGCTCTACCTGCATCTGCATCGACCAGGTTTCTTTCAGTTTTCTTTCCAGTTGTTGTATATAAACTGCCATCACCTTTTCTTTGAGTCTGATCACAGACCGTTTTTTATTCTCCAGCTGTGAACGGGAATCCTGTACAAAAACAGTTTCGTTGGTAGGAATATGGGTGGCACGTACAGCGGTATTCACCTTGTTTACGTTTTGTCCTCCACTTCCCTGGCTTCTTACAGTCTGAAACCGGATATCTTTTTCATGGAAATCAGTCATTTTTACATTTTCCAGTTCAAAAATTCCGATAAACCAATTGCTTCTTTTATGGAGCTTCCTGAATGTACTTTTCCCTATCCAGCAAACACTTCCCAGCCAGCTTTTTAAAAACAAGCTTAGGTCTTTTCCTTTCAAAAGCAGGGTTACTGATTTTAATGTCAGGTTTTCATCTCCATTTTCACGATGAATGATTTCGTATTCTATTGTATTGTGTTTTGCCTCTTCAAGAAAGGCCTTTAGAACCCTGGCTACTACCCACTGGCATTCTAAAGGGCCTCTTCCCGAAGTGATCTGTATTAATTTTTCCATTTTTTATGTTGGCATTTTGCTTAATAAAGGGTTTCCAACCGGATTTATTCCCTTTTGTAATAGTTCTTTTGCGGCCATCACTGCCCAGCATTTGTCACTGGAGTGAATATTTCTGTAAAAAGAAAGTAAAATATCAGGCCTCACAACGGTAAAACCATTGGTTTCTACTGTCTCTAGATCATCTCTTTCAAAGAAGTCTATGGTAATTCTGTAAAGTTTTTCATTTTTCAGTTCAACTGTTTTTTCATACCTGCGAAAGTTTTCGTCACTCGGCAGATGGTCATATCGTGTCCAGACTTTCTGGAATCCTTCCTGCTGAAGAATGATAACTACTTCTGCTACATTTTCTTTTTTTACAAAAACATCAATATCCTTGTGGTCATGGGCATGCTTGTATTCTGTATGTCCTGTTTCTGACATAAAATGCCATGCCCAACCCCCTGATATAATGACTTTATCTTTTAATTTATCTAAAATTCCGAGTCCTGACTGAATTCTGAATTCCGGCCAGACTTCACCGTATCGTTTTATGTTATGTGGTGCTCCCATTTTTTGTTTTTCAATATTTTCTGATTAAACCTTACAGGTTTTTGAAACCTGTAAGGTTATAAAGTATGAGGCGCATTATTTGTCCATTCTCACAATTCTCGGCTGGAATGTTCCCAGAATATCTACCAGCTCACACTGTGCATTCATCACTTCATTGATGTCTTTGTAGGCCATTGGTGCTTCTTCTGCATTTCCGCCCATCAATGTGACATTTTTAAGTTTCAGCTCTTTTTTGATATCATGCTGAGTGAAAAGGCTTCTGCATTCTCCTCGTGAGTGAGCTCTTCCTGCACCGTGTGATGCTGAATTCAGGGATTCAGGATTTCCCTTACCGCGAACGATGAACCCTTTTGCGGTCATAGATCCCGGAATTATTCCCAATTCATTCTCATTGGCAGGTGTTGCACCTTTTCGATGAACGATTACTTCTTTACCGTTATGGATTTCTTTCCAGGCAAAGTTGTGATGATTTTCAATTCTGGCTTTCACTCTTCCACCAACTGCTTTTACAAGCCTTCTGTGAATATCATCATGACAGGCTGAAGCATAATCTCCGGCAAGGTTCATTGCCGTCCAGTATTCCAATCCAAGATGGGTACTCAAATCCAGCCATGCAAAGTTTTGTGCTTCTTTTGGTAACGGACATTGTTCTGTCGCCATTCTTGAATAATATTGTGCTATTTCTGCCCCCAGGCCTCTTGAGCCACTGTGAGAAAGTATTCCCAGATATTTTCCTTTTGGGAGACCAATTTGTTCGTCCTCTTCAGTGATTTCCACTTCCCCGAATTCTACGAAGTGATTTCCTCCGCCTGAGGATCCCATCTGTTTGATGGCTTTTCCCTTTAATCTTCTTAAGATCGGGATCATATCGAATGTATCTCTGTCGAAAATCTCATGATCTATGTGAGATTTATGCGTTTCATACATTCCGAATTTTGTATGCTCAGCAAGCGCTTTTTCATATTTATCTCTTGCTCCTTCAAGATATGAAACCGGTGTATCCAAAATACTAAGGCTCATTCTGCAACCAATATCCATCCCTACTCCGTAAGGAATTATTGCATTTTCCACTGCCAGAACTCCTCCTATGGGAAGTCCGTACCCGCTGTGGGCATCCGGCATTAATGCTCCCTGAGTAGAAACAGGCAGTTTCAAAGCTGTGTACAACTGATTTTTTGCCTCTTCTGAGATATTGTTACCAAAAATCTGAAACGAAGCACGTTGTGAATTCAGCATTCTTTTTTCAGTTTTTTTGGATGAAAGCAAAGTTTCTGCAATTTGTCCGAAAGTCAGATCTTTTTCAAATTCTTCCGGATTCAGCAGGATCTCCTTTAAAATAGCTTTTACATGATGAATATTCTTCGTTGCAAAATTTCTTTTCATGACTTCCAATGCTACATTGACGCTTTGGTTATTTGGATAGCCCAGTTTTAATATATCTTTTCCTTTTAGTTTTAAATTTCCCATTGTTTTTGTTTTAAATAACAGTTGGACCTATAAGTCCTGTAAGCTTTCTGCAATCTCTGTTGCAGACATTGTGCAGGTAACATATTTCCTGCTTTTGATAAGTTCTCTTTGATACCTTTCTTTCCATGGATTCGACTTACATAAAATAGTCTTGTGAATAATCCCTATTACCTTATGCTGTCCCAAATAGGAATCCAGCGCCGCATATTCTTTTTCCAGCTCCAGATCCAAGGGTTTGTAATGAGTAATCATGTTGGGTTTTACTCTCAGAGTAAATCTCCATGGTTCAGTAAATTTGTAGTAGGTTCCGAATATTTTACGGACAGGACAATAGTCATCCTTCTTTTCAAAGTATTGTCTTTCTCTGTCGGTAAGTTCCCATTTTGGATAATTCCAGGAAAATGAAGTAATATACCTGAGCTTCTGTTCTCTTTCTACATATATCTTTCTTCCTAATTTTCTTTTCTTTTTTAGAAATTTTCGGTTATCAGAATACATATAGGTATTTATCTTCTTTAAAATTCCTTCGAAAAAATCTCCGTCCTTGGATTGTTTTACATCATCCCTTACGACAAAGAATCTTACAAATCCTTTTTGATAAGGTTTATCTAATGGTATCAACGGAAGATTTCTTCTTATTTTCCAGAGCTCTCTACTACGTTTATATTTTGTTCTTATCTGCTTTTCTACATCTTTTCTAATTGTTCTTTTTCTGCTTCTTACGCTTCTCAGGCGGAAATGCAGAAGGTTATCATTTTCCATTGTGAACAGAAGCCTGATGTGAGATTATAGAAACTTAATTATTTTTTATCTCACACAACTTTTAATCAACTAAAATACTAGTTGAATGGATTAATAATAGACTTAATAGTTCTGAGGAATGACCTCCTCCTATTTTGCCCTTAATGACACTAAAAAAAGATTTCGGGGAAACTTGAAGTTTGAAATATTGCGCAATAAAAAACCCGAAATCTCTACGACTTCGGGTTCTGATATTTCATTGTACTGTTATTCTAAGAATGTACCAAACCGCGAAGCCTTACCACCATAAGTGGCAATCCAACTGTAGAATTCTGATTAGCTCTGAACATTGCTTCGTTGTTTTTTATTGGTTAAACTTGATTTTCAGGTGCAAATATATACATTTTTCTGAAAATCATAATATTTTTTTTCACTTCAGGTGAATAATACTGAGAAAAATGGCATCAATTACCTTTGTCATCCGTTTTGTATCCAGTGTTTTCAAAGTATCCGTAGTTTGGTGATAATTTTTATTTCTGAAAAAAGAAGTATCGGTGATCATGAGGGCAGGGATATCAAAATTCCAATAGTTCAAATGGTCGGAATAGTCTATTCCTGCAATGAATTTGGGAGCAGAGAACGTCTCTGTTTTGATCTGCTTTGAGCCTTTAAAATTTTTAATAAAGCTTTTTACAAATGGGCCTGCTCCAGTCATCTTTTTAGCCAACATAATAAAATTTCCTTGATCACCATATATCCAGGAAAGAATACCTATAGGAAAACCCTGAGAACCTTTTTCGTCTCGGAAATAACCTATCATTTCTACACTGGCCATTCCATAGACATCAATTTTGTTGTCTTTTAAGTATTTTGCATGAATATAGCTTCCCATATTTTCGGTTCTGAAATAAGGCGGCTCTTCCAGCGTGTAAGCAACCAAATCTACTCTGTACTTCAGCTTCTGTCCTTTCAACATTCTAGCGAGCTCCAATAGGGCAGTAACTCCGGTGGCATTATCGTCTGCTCCCTGCTGATCTCCACAAACGTCGTAATGTGCTCCAATAATGATCCGTTTGGTATTTTCTGTTCCAAAAGAAGTAATAACGTTTTTGTAAATTTTCCCGTCTACTTTATATTCCTGAAAAGCGGTACTGTCTCCATAAGGAGCAAACGTCTGATGAATATAATCTGCGATATGACTCAGCTGGTCAATATTTTTATGATTTCTAAATTGCGCTGTTTGGGTAAGTGCTGTCAAATGTTCCTTAACCAAAGCAGTATCTGCAACGGTTTTTGAGCTTTGTATGGATTTATTTTTTCCTGAAGCTAAAAGGAAAGCACCGGCGATAATAAATAAGCCTACGAGAAGAAACAGCTTTTTCCTCGTAGGCTTTATTATATTTTTCAGATTCATAGGTTATGTTTTAATTTCAGTACAGAAATTAAGTTTTTCTATTTATTTTTCTAAAAATCTTTCTAAAATTTCCACTGCACATTTCGGAAGATTGGTGCCGGGCCCGAAAATAAAGTCAGCACCATTGGCATAAAGGAATTCATAATCCTGTTGCGGAATCACTCCTCCTACAACGATGGTAATATCGTCTGCTCCCAGTTTAGATAATTCTTCCACTACCTGAGGAACTAATGTTTTGTGTCCTGCAGCCAATGAAGAAACTCCCAAAATGTGAATATCATTTTCTACCGCTTGCTTAGCCACTTCTTCCGGCGTCTGAAACAATGGAGCAACGTCTACGTCAAATCCCATATCGGCAAATGCTGTAGCTACTACTTTCGCGCCTCTATCGTGTCCATCCTGCCCCATTTTAGCGACCATTAGCCTTGGGCGGCGTCCTTCTTCTTCTTCAAATTTTTGAGTCAGATTAAGGGCTTTTTCAAAGTATTCGTTTTTACCGGCATTCATTGCGTATACACCAGAGATTGTTTTAATGTTTGCTTTATATCTTCCAAAGGTTTCTTCCATGGCATCACTCATTTCGCCAAGGGTTACTCTTCTTCTTGCGGCTTCGATACATAGAGCCAGAAGGTTTCCTTTTCCTGTTTTCGCGCTTTCGCGGATGTCATTCAGGATTTGCCCAACAGCTTCTGTATTTCTTTCTGCTTTGATCGTATTTAACCTTTCAATTTGTTTTCTGCGAACTTCAGTATTGTCAATATCTAAAATTTCTATCTGATCCTGCTTCAATGAGGATTTGAATGAATTGACTCCGATAATAAATTCCTCACCACTATCGATCTTAGCCTGTTTTTTTGCTGCGGCTTCTTCAATTCTCATTTTTGGAATTCCGGCTTCAATGGCTTTGGTCATTCCTCCTTCCTGCTCTACCTCATCAATATACCTCATTGCTTCCTCAATCATTTGCTGAGTAAGGCTTTCTACAAGGTTACTTCCTCCCATCGGATCTACGACATCACATATTCCGCTTTCCTGCTGAAGAATGATCTGTGTATTTCTTGCAATTTTTGCCGAATAATCTGTAGGAAGGGCGATAGCTTCATCCAGTGCATTGGTATGGAGAGACTGCGTTCCTCCTAATGCTGAAGACAACGCTTCAATAGCCGTTCTTGTAATATTATTGAAAGGCTCCTGCTCCGTTAAAGACCATCCTGAAGTTTGTGAATGGGTTCTTAATGCCAGAGATTTTGGATTCTGTGGATTAAACTGTTTCAAAAGGGTTGCCCAGATATATCTTGCGGCACGCATTTTCGCAATTTCCATGAAATGATTCATTCCGATTGCCCAGAAGAAGGATAACCTTGGGGCGAAATCGTCTACGTTCATTCCTGCTTTTATTCCTGTTCTTACATATTCAAGACCATCTGCCAATGTGTAAGCCATTTCAAGTACAGGCGTTGCACCAGCTTCCTGCATATGGTATCCGGAAATGGAAATGGAATTGAATTTGGGAATATTTTGCGAAGTGTATTCAAAAATATCTGCGATAATCTTCATGGAAGGTGCTGGCGGATAGATATAAGTATTTCTTACCATGAATTCTTTCAAAATATCATTCTGAATAGTTCCGGAAAGCAACTCCTGTTTTACTCCCTGCTCTTCTGCCGCCACGATGTAGAAAGACAAAATAGGAAGTACAGCTCCGTTCATGGTCATGGAAACTGAAATCTGATCTAATGGAATTTCATTGAAAAGGATTTTCATATCCTCCACAGAGTCAATGGCAACTCCTGCTTTTCCAACATCTCCCACCACTCTTGAATGGTCAGAATCATATCCCCTGTGCGTTGCAAGGTCAAATGCTACGGAAAGTCCCTTCTGACCTGCCGCAAGGTTTCTTCTGTAGAAAGCATTGGATTCTTCAGCGGTGGAAAATCCGGCATACTGGCGAATTGTCCATGGCTTCTGAACATACATGGTGGAATACGGCCCTCTCAGATAGGGAGCAATTCCTGGTGAAGTCTGCGTTAATGATTCATCTTTTACATCTTTTTTTTCATAGGATGATTTGAGTTCAAGGCCGTCTTTTTCAAAATTGTAAATCTCTTTTTCCTGAGGTAATACACTAAAATCCGGTTTTTTCACAGAAATTGTCTTTCGCATTCCAATTATTTTTGTCCCCGTAAAGTTAATTTTTTTGAACGAAACATGAAACTTCTGTTAATATTCTGTTTTTCTTTCATTTAGCAAAAGAAAAAGGCCAAACAAATGTCCGGCCTTTCTTATAGGTATAAATTTAAGTTATTTCTTTATCCCCATCTCAAATAAAGCAAATGATATAAGATCTGCATTTTCGCTGATCACCTGATCTGTTGATCTTCCAGCTCCGTGACCTGCATTCTTTTCAATTCTTAAAAGAATAGGGTTTTTACATGCTTGTTTTTCCTGAAGTTCTGCTCCAAATTTGAATGAATGTGCCGGAACTACTCTGTCATCATGGTCACTGGTAATGATCATTGTAGATGGATAGCAAGTTCCTGCTTTTACATTATGTACAGGAGAATAGGATTTCAGATATTCGAACATTTCCTTACTGTCTTCTGCAGTACCATAATCATAAGACCACCCTGCTCCTGCTGTAAATTTATTATACCTCAACATATCCAACACTCCTACTCCCGGGAAGGCTACTCTCGCAAGGTCCGGCCTCATTGTCATTGTTGCTCCTACTAATAATCCTCCGTTTGATCTTCCGGAAAGGGCCATGTATTCTTTTGAAGTATAACCTTTACTTTGAAGGTATTCTCCGGCAGCGATAAAGTCTTCAAAAACATTTTTCTTCTGCTGTTTTGTTCCTGCATCATGCCATTTCTTACCATATTCTCCTCCTCCACGGATGTTTGGAACAGCGTAAATACCGCCATTTTCCATCCAGATAGCGTTGACTACAGAGAATGACGGCTGAAGGCTGATGTTGAAACCTCCATAAGAGTAAAGAATAGTAGGATTTTTACCGTCCAGTTTAGTTCCTTTCTTGTAATTAATCATCATAGGAACCTTTGTACCATCTTTTGAAGTATAGAATACCTGTTCCGAAACATAATCATCCGGATTAAACTTCACTTTAGGTTTTTGATAAACTTCAGACTTTCCGGAATCTACATTGAATTTATAAGTCGTTCCCGGTGTAATATAATTGCTGAAAGAGAAGTAAACATCTTTCTCTTTTTCTTTTCCTCCGAATCCTGAGATATTTCCTTTACCCGGAAGAGTAATTTCTCTCACTAATTTTCCGGTTTTATCAAACTGTTTTACCTGGTCTATCGCATCAATCATATAGGTTGCAAAGAAATATCCTCCCCCTGAAGAGATTCCCAATACGTTTTCAGTTTGTGGAATTACGTCTTTCCATGTTGCAGGAGCCGGATTAGCAATGGTAGTTTTTACAAGACGCATATTCGGAGCATCTTTATCTGTAAAAATGAAAAGATCATCACCTTGTGTATCTACGATGCTGGCATTAATGTCAAACCCGCTCATAATTTGTACAAAGTCTCCTCCTTTTTTAAGGTCTTTTATATACAGTTCATTACCATTCGTGGCATTAGCAGCAGAAATGATAAGATATCTCTGATCTTCAGAAACTCCTGCACTAAGATATCTTCTTGGGGTCTTATCTCCTCCGAAAATCAATTTATCTTCAGACTGTTTTGTTCCCAGTTTATGAAAGTATACTTTGTGCTTATCCGTCATCCCGGAAAGTACTGTTCCTTCTTTAGGTTTGTCATAGCTTGAATAATAGAAGCCTTCGTCTCCCTGCCATGAAATTCCACTGAATTTTACATCCAGTAAAGTTTCATCAATCTGTTTTTTAGTCACAGCATCGATGATGATGATCTTATTCCAATCGCTTCCTCCTTCGGAAATAGAATAAGCTGCAAGGTTTCCTTTCTTATTGAATGAAAGATTGGAAAGAGATGTCGTTCCTTTTTCTGAAAATTTATTAGGATCTAAAAATACTTCTGTAGCATTGGTCTTGTTGTTGGTTCTGTACAAAACAGATTGCGCCTGCAGACCATCGTTTTTATAATAATAGGTATAATCTCCTTCTTTGAAAGGTGCAGAAATTTTTTCATAGTTCCAGATTTCCTTCAACTGATTTTTAATTTTATCCCTGAACGGAATCTTAGAAAGGTAATTCTGGCTGTAAGCAACTTCTTCATCCACCCATTTTTTTGTAGGTTCAGAGTCATTCTCCAGATCTCTGAAAGGATCAGAAACGGCAGTTCCAAAATAGGTATCTGTCTGGTTTCCTTTTAATGCTTTAGGATAATTCATTTTCTGAGAATAAAAAGATGCTGAAAACAATACTCCAGCGGTTAACAATATAGGCTTAAAATTCATACTGATCGGTTTTTCTCAAAAATACGCAAAGTATGTGAAATAAAAAAAGTCCCGTTGTATTGGGACTTTTCTATTCTTTATGATTATACTTTTAGACTATTCATTAGCTCCGAAACTTTCAAAATAGAAATCGGTAAGATTAGAAACAATCTCATCCGGGCTTCCGTTCCAATAATATATTTTGTCTCCTACTTTCATTTCGTAAAGATTAAAACTCTGATCAGCTGTTACTGTTTTATCAGCATTCTTGAAATCCTGAGCTGCTTGAACCAGATATTTTTTCAGTTCTTCTGCTTTTATTTTACTCAGATCGCCTTTTGGTCCGGAAGTTAATTTCGAGGGAACCAGAAAGCTTACGGAATAACTTATTTCTGCAATTTTTTCGTCCTTAACATATTCATTCGGGACAACTTTTACATTTTTAAAAGTCAGTTTTCCTGTTTTAAAATTCCCAAACATCGCGATAAAATACTCTTCCGCCTCTTTTTTGCATGCTGAAGCCGTAGCTTTTGGGAAAGCAGCCAGAAAATTCTCAACGCTGCCATTTATCATTTCTTTTGAAGTTTCCTTAAAATCTACCTGATACGCATTCTGACCTTCTACAGTAGGTCTTAGATAATCGTTAAGTTTGTTCAAAGCTGTTTCATCATTATTCACAAAAGTTCCGAAAAAGAGTTCAAAGGCTTCTTTGGGTTTCTTCACTTCTGTCTGAGCCATCAGCTGCTGTCCCATCATGGTCAATAACATCAGGAAAATAATTTTGTAGTTTTTCATAGTCGATATTTGTTTTGTTATTGGGAAAAACAAAGCCTCTGAACAGTCAGAGGCTTTGTTTTTATTTATCTTAATTTTAATAATTCTCTTCTTCCCCTTTCATCTTCTCTGCATTTTCTGCCATGATTACGGCATCAATCATTTCAGAAATATCGCCATTCATGTAAGCATCAAGGTTGTACATAGACTTGTTGATTCTATGGTCTGTAACTCTACCTTGCGGATAATTGTACGTTTTAATTTTTGCAGAACGGTCACCGGTAGAAACCATGGATTTACGCTGTGCTGCAATATCTCCCTGTACTTTCTGTAATTCGATATCGTATAATTTTGTTCTCAGCATTTCCATCGCCAGCTCACGGTTAGCCAGCTGAGAACGAGCCTGCTGACAAACCACAACAAGTCCTGAAGGCTTGTGGGTAAGCTGAACTTTCGTTTCAACCTTGTTTACATTCTGACCTCCAGCACCTCCTGAACGGGAAGTCTGCATTTCAATATCTGCAGGATTCAGTTCAAAATCTACTTCTTCAGCTTCCGGAAGAACTGCAACCGTAATGGCAGAAGTATGTACTCTTCCCTGAGATTCTGTCTCAGGTACACGCTGTACACGATGAACTCCGGATTCAAACTTCATGATTCCGTAAACACCTTCTCCTTCCACTTTCATGATCAATTCCTTGTATCCTTTCGCTGCTTCGTTAGAATCTGTCACTTCATGTCTCCATCCTTTTGTTTTGAAATACATGGTATACATTCTGTAGATATCTTCCACAAAAATAGCGGCTTCATCACCTCCGGTTCCGGCACGTAGTTCCACGATAACGTTTTTGTCATCTGCAGGATCTTTAGGAATCAGCAATACTTTCAGCTCTTCTTCCAATCCGGGAAGTTTAGCCTGAGCTTCCAGTTTTTCTTCTTTAGCCAGATCTACCAGATCTCTGTCTGAACCATCTGCAATGATTTCTTCAGATTCTGCGATACTATCCAGCGCCCCTTTGTACTGATCGTAAACTCTTACAATTTTTCCCAAATCACTATATTCTTTGTTCAAAGAAGAATATCTTTTTTGGTCTGAAATGACATCAGGCTGTATAATAAGGTCTGCAACCTCATTATATCTTTGTTTTATAGCTTCTAATTTTGGAATTAATGATTTAGACATTGTAGAAATTTTGTGGGTGCAAAGATAAGGATTATTAATTCAAAATTAAAATTCCAAATCATCATAAATTTTTGAGCATTAGGGATAAAGGATGCAAAACCACAAAAAGGTAGATTTGCCAATCTGTTTATTCCCTTTCTGAATAATCAAAACTAAGTTTGATATCCTTTAGAAAGTCTTCTGTCTATCAGATATAAAATAATTCCTACAGCGATAATTCCCAATCCTATCAAGCTTTCCTTAGGATTATGAATGAATGTAAAATAGAGGATATAGATACTGAACAAAAGAAAAACTGCCGGAAAAATATGGAAAGCATTCGACTTAAAGATTTTTCTGTCTTTTTTCTTCAGAAAGAAAACCGTCGAAATCGCAAGACTGGCAAAAAGCTGTAGTATAAAAGCTGTATAAACAAAAATTTCTTTAAAGCTTCCCGTTAAAATAATAATAGCAGCAATCACAGCATGGGCAAAGATAGCTCTTACCGGAATTCCTTTTGCATTTCCAGATGACAATGGTTTCCAGATGTGGGTATGTTTTGCAAAAGCCTGTGTCAGTCTTGAGCCAACCCACAAATATCCGCTTATGGTTGCAATCAGCTGCAGGGCTATAAAAATATTAACAATTTTTCCAAAAGCCGGACCCAACATATTGACTGCTGCTTCGCCCATCACATCTTCTTTTCCTGCCAGCTGATTTACAGGAGCGTGTTTCAGCATAATATAATTCACCAGAATATAGCTTACCGTCACAAAAACAGTTCCTATAATCAATGATTTAGGAAGGTTTTTCTGTACATCCTTTATTTCTCCCGCAATATAGGAAGCTGAATTCCAGCCTGTGTATGAATAGGTCACAAATACCAGAGAGGTTGCAAAGGCAGGAAGCATGATCTCATTCTGCCAGCTGTCACTGAAATTAAGGCTGTTGCCGATCTGGGGTGAATTTGAAATTCCTACTCCAAGAATAACCAGTACAATAATAAAAGCGATTTTAATGAATGTAAAAAAGTTGTGAAACCTGCTGGATGTTTTCAGGCTGAATGATAATGCAATTGCCACCAGGAATATCGTGGCTATGGCAAATCCGTTTCCGAAGCTATAATCAAATACAGAAAGGTATTTTGACATAGCCAAAGCAGCCAGCGCTACGGGAGAGGAAAATCCTATGATGAGCGAAATCCAGCTTATGAGATATCCGAAAATCGGATGATAGGTTTCTTTAAGATAAATAAAATCGCCTCCGTTTCCTTTAAAATGGGAGCCCAATTCTGCGTAGCAAAAAGCTCCGAACAATGCGAGAACTCCTCCGATGCTCCATAGCAGGAAAATACTGTAGGTGTTGGTAATATCGGAAAGCTGAAATCCCAAGGTGGTAAAAATCCCTGTTCCGATCATATTGGAAACGACGATGGCTGCGGCTGTTTTCCAGCCAATCTGATGTGAGGAAGTACTCATTTAATGATTAAAAATTAAAATTAAGCCTTCCGAAGAAATAATTCCCCAGCGTTCCCATCTGTACAGGCGCATATTTGAATACTCCATAATATGAATTTTTATAAATCTGGCGGTCCGGAAAGACATCAAATATATTGTTGGCTCCTACTGTAAAATTGATACTTTTAGTAATATCATACCCAACGCTGATGTCTGTCACTACTTTTGGTGAGAATTCCTGCACGTCTCCAAACGGATAACCATCTCTTATTACCTTACCAAAATAGGTATTTCTTACGAGAAAACTGAATTTTCCTATTCCATAATTTAATCCTAATGAAGCTTTTGTTTTTGGAGACAGGGTTTCAATGATATTGATCTGATCGGGACCAAAAAACTGATCCTGAGGCGTTCCTAAGTTTTCAGGAAAATGAAAATCTGTGATTTTTGTTTCCGTATAGTTTCCGGCAAGATTCATATTTAATTTTCCATTCCCAAGAATCCAGTCATAGGAAACCACTACATCTACTCCTTTCGTTTCTGTATCAATGGCATTGGCGAAGAATCTTCCGCTTTCTACCTTAAACTGATCCAGTCTTTTATCTGTTATATTGCTGGTGATCACAACTCTATCCTTTACTTTGATCCAGTATCCATCTATAGTAATTGTCAAGTTGTTTAAAGGTTTCAGCGTAAATCCAGCACTTGCATTGACAGAAGTTTCCTGTTTGAGTTTATCAAATCCAAGAATTTTAGCGGCTTCGCTATCGTTGCTGAATATTCCTTTGGTAACAATCTTAGAACCCGAAGTAGAAATATCCGCATAGGAATTATTAAAATACTGTTGTTGCAATGATGGTGCTCTGAATCCTGTCCCAACAGCGGCTCTTACCGCATAGTTTTTTACAAACTCATATCGTACAGCGAGTTTTCCATTCAAGGTATTTCCGAAATCTGAATAATTTTCAAATCTGGCAGCAGCGTCAATGTTGAGTTTTTTATCCAAATCATAGGAAACATCTGCATATACTGCCGTGGAATGTCTGTCTTTCTTCAAGGCATTGTTGGGAGAGAATCCGATGAAGGATTGAGATCCGCCTGCACCAAGCACTGTTGATCCTTCAGTGGCTACATTTCCATTGATGTCATATTGGGTATAGGATGCTTCGTCACCCGCTTTAATCTGGTATTGTTCAAATCTGAATTCTCCCCCAAATGCGATATTGAAACGGTTTATATTTTTAGAAACATCAAGATTAATGGTATTCTGCAGAAAACTATGGGCGCCTGCATAAAAACTTGTGGGTGATTTTGCACCCAGAGAAGCATTATTCGTATTGTTTACAGTATAATTGAAAGTATTGCTTCCAAAGGTGTTACTAAGGTCAAATAGCCAGTCGTTAACATTATATTTCGCACCTACAGCATAAGAAACGTCATATACCTGAGAGGCCAGAGTAGCCTGAAATCCGTTCGGATAAATGGATGAAACTACATTAGACTTTTCGCTCGGCAGTCTTCTGAAACCAAACCCTTCTCCTTCTTTAATACTGAAACCTCCGAAAGAATAGAGTTTAAAATGATCATTAAAAGGATATTCTGAGTTGAAAAACAGCTGTCCCTGTCTGATCTGGGCATCTCCGATCTGAAAATTAAAATCATCACGTGTTAATCCTCTTTTTGCAATTTCTGCATCATCTGCAGCTCTGGCAGCTTTTACGGCTTCAGCATCACCAGCAAATTCATAGGCAAAATTATCCCCGAAAATATCCAGGTCGTGATTTTGCGTTCTAGTGGTTTTTCCTCTGTGACTTAGCTGTAATGAAAGATTAATATAACCTTCTTTCTTTCCTAATGAGGTTCCATAGTTAACTCCTGCCTGGTAAGTATCACCATCATTTCTTCCGCTTAATCCGTAAGTAAGGCTTGCTGAAGCTCCTGTATTTTTCTTAAGAATTATGTTGATCACTCCTGCAATGGCATCAGAACCATATTGCGCAGCTGCTCCGTCTCTTAACACTTCTATTCTATCAATTGCAATTACGGGAATGGTACTCAAATCTGTTCCTACAGAACCATTTCCCACGGTATTCTGATAATTTACCAAAGAAGTAGAATGTCTTCTCTTTCCGTTAAGCAACACCAAAACCTGATCGGGTCCCATACCTCTTAAAGTAACAGGGTCAATATGTTCGGTACCATCAGAAGCAGACTGTCTCACTGCATTAAACGATGGAATCACATAATTCAGGAGATCCTGAGCAGTCATTTGGGGAGAACTTCTCTGGATTTTGTCGATATTAATTACATCTACAGGAACCGGTGTCTCCAGCTTTGTTCTTTTGACATTACGGTTTCCGACGATGATGATATCTTCGATCTGATTTCCTTTTTCCTCACTTTCCTGAGCCGCGACCAGAATTGCTCCAAGCAATAATACAGCTGTGCTTAATTTTTTCATTTTTATTCTTGCCAATTAATACTACGAATCTGACGGATCTTTCCGCAGATACACAAGACTTCAAGAAATGGAATTTATATAGAATATTGACTTCACTTATCTCCCCCAAAGGGTTGGAATTAGCACCTTTACACTTCTGGAACCGTGTAGGTTGCTAAGGTTTCACCGGGCCAAATCCCTCCACCTTTCTTGATAAATCTACTGCAAAAGTAGACTATTTTTTTGAACTTACAAAAAAAAGCAAATCTGCTGATCCGCAAATTTGCCTTTATTATTTTATAATTTATTTTATTCAATAATCATCTTTTGAATGGCTATTCCTGTATCTGATTTCAACTGCACAAGATACGTGCCTGCTGGATAATCAACCTTCGCATCGTAAGTTCCGCTCTCTTTATCCAGTTTGAAAGTATCCAGTTTTTTACCGGTCATATCAAAAATTGAAATTTCACCTTTTTTTGCTTTATTGAAAACGAGGTGAGCGATTCCGTTGCGAACCGGATTATCCGCAATCTGAAGAGATAATTTGTTGACCGCATTGGCATCTACAGTAGACAACGCACCTGCATAATTTCCAAAGATTCTGAATTCTCCGGGCTGTAAAGTGATCGGAGCCGTTGTGGAAACTATATTTGAAATACTGTTATCCATTAAATTCTGCCATTGACCAGTGTAAGGGAAATAAGGCACTACATTCTGTGCGGAAGTCGTGTAATTGGCCAATACGACAACATTCTTTATTCCTGTTGTAATAGCTGCATCATACACATAAATTCTTGTGATAAGACCAGTAGGATCATTCGTAAGGTTATTGGATTCTATACTGTAAGTTTTAGATTTAAAAACCTGATGACTGTTTCTGATGTTGATGATTTTAGCCCATGTATCATAGACTGCTTTTCGGTTCGCATTGGTATCATATCCTAAAGTGAATGCTACAGGTTTTTCATCGGTTCTACATCCGCTGTCGATGGTACCATTCGCACATCTGTTGATGCTGAATTCATAACCTAATTCTCCAAACTGCCAGATCATTTTCGGACCAGGGATAGTAAAGAACGTGGCCCCGAAAGTTTTCATTCTTTCAAGAGCGGTATTCAGGTCTTTCACATTGTAACCTCCGTTTATAGCACCATAGGCAAGGTTTTTAAACATCAGCCTCTCTTCATCATGGCTTTCTCCATAACCTACGGCACTCATATTGGTGAAGCCGTGAAGACTGTGATTCATACGGTCGTAGTTGCTGTTTTCCTGATAGCCCATCGTATTCTGATTGTAAGGATCGGTCTGTTTATTCCAAAGCATAACGCCTTTTCCTTCTGCTATTCTGTAATTCGCCCATTGCTGTTCTTCTGCATCAGTTCCAAGGTGTTCGAAGATCATATAAGAATTGGGATCAATGGCCCATTGTTTATCAGCATAATTTTTCATGATATCCACTCTGTCCTGCTGGTAGGCATTGGTACAGGCTTCATCATTTTCAGAACAGCTTTGCGTAAATCCTTTGGTTAAATCCCAACGGAATCCGTCTATGTGATATTCAGTCAGCCATTGCTGAAGACATCTTTCAACATAATATTGCGTTGAAAGACTTGTATGGTTAAAATCATTGAAGACATTGTATGAATGTTTCGGTACCTGGTTAAAGTAAGGATTGTTCGGTGCAACATCACCATAGCCGTCACCATCAGGATCAATATTCCAAAGTCTAACTAAAGGAGAGCGTCCTGTAGCATGATTAAACGCTACATCCAGAATGACTGCAATTCCGTTCTGATGACATAAATCTACAAATTCTTTGAATTTTTCCGGAGTTCCATAGGCTTTGTCTAATGCATAATGGAAAGAAGTATTGTATCCCCAGGAAAGATTTCCGTCAAATTCCATGATGGGAAGCAGTTCTATAGCATTGATCTTTAAATTCTTTAAATACGAGATTTTATCAATCAATGACTGCCAGTTTTTTTCTTGAGTAAAGTCTCTCAGTAATAATTCATAGACTATAAGATCCTGTTTCGCAGGTCTTTGAAAATTGGAAACCTGCCAATTATAAGCGGTCTGGCCTGTTTTAAATGTTGACACTTCAAAACCCTGCCCGGCAGGAAATGCTGGTAAGTTCGGGTAGGTAGAAGCCGAAATCCACGGGTCATCGTAAGAAGATAAAATTTGTGGGGAATAAGGATCTGCTACTTTTCTCAAATCGTTTGTTCTGTATTGGAAGGTATAAAGTTGCTGAGGAGTGATTCCATTGAGTTCAATCCAGTACAGATCAGGATTTGTAGTATCTTTTTTCATTAAATAGGTATCATTCACCGCCCAGTTATTGAAACTTCCTATGACGTGTACAAAATTTTTTCCCGGAGCATATAAAGCCAATCCCACCTTGGTTGGATCTGTCGGATGATAATTGATTCCCTGTCTGATCCAGTTGGGTATTGCCTGGGAAACAACATTTCTCGGAACCTGTACAATGAATGCTGCCGTTTTGGAATTGGTTCCCTGTGTCGCCACAAGTTCCATATTTGCATCCTGAGTAACCGTATAACTGTAAGAATAAGATTGTGAAGGCGTTGTTGCTGAATTGACAACAGTTCCGTTGGCTTTTAGCTGAAATGTAGCATTGGTACTTGCCGTCGCCGTAATAGTAATGGAATTTCCCGTAGGAACTGAAGTGAGGCTGTTCGCCAATGGATTTGTAAGCGTTAAGTTTAAAGTCCCTACGTTTACAAAAATATCGGGTGAAGTCTGATGCGATCCCGTCTTATCCTTTAATAAAAACCCAAACCTTCCGATTCCTGTTCTTCCATAAAAAGAAGTTGGTGTAAAAGTGAGTGAATAACTATCTGTAGCAGCATTATAATTCAGCTTATTCAGATCATTGGAATTGTTCCAGCTGCCATTGGTAGGGCAATCCTGACTATTCTGATAATTGGTATCAAACGACCAGGTCCACATATAAATGGCATTATTGGAAACTCCCCAGGCAGACTCGTCAATCTGATCACCTGGAACTGTAAGCGTAATGGCATCTGTTTCATTGAATGGATTGGGAGAAATTGTATAATTGATCTGACCAAAAACACCTATTGTAATCAGCAGAAAAACAACGGAATAAAATTTTCTCATATCTTATTTTTTATCGAATATAGTGTTATTTTTTATTCATAACCATCATTTTGAATCAGTTTTCGGGAAATATTTTATTTTTTTCGGAAAAAATCAAATAAAAAAAGACTCATGAAAATTTCATGAGCCTTCCAATAAAAGTAATTGTAATAAACTAATTTCTTTTGGCGAAATCTTTGGTATTGAGATCCGCTTACTCCTTTATAATTTTTTTAGAAACAGATTGTCCGTTCTTTAACTTTGACTCTACGATGTATAATCCTGAAGGAAGTTCAGTCATGTTGATCTGATGATCCGAGAACTGTACATTCATTCTTTGTCCTACAGCGTTCACAACGTTTACTTTTTCAATTCCTGAATCAGCTTTAACCATAAGAATTCCTTTTGTAGGGTTAGGATACACCCCAATTACAGATTGATTCAGTTTGGTTTCTGAAGTACTCAAAGAAGAGGTAGGCTTGATGCATCTTACTGATGATCCCTGTCCTCTCATAGCTCCGGCCGACGGATTGGCAATTGTCGATCCGATATACAGATATTTCGCTCCTAAACTTGATGTATCTGAACTCCAGAAATACCCTCTTTGCCCTACAAAAGTAAAGTTCCCGTCACTGGAGCTTCTGTATCCTCCTGCCGGTAATTTGAGATTGCTGCTGTAAGCTGTTGCCGGATTACCAATACTTTCTGCTCCTATTAAAGTTGTCCAGTCTGCCTGAGAAGGCATTTTCCAGTCTGGTCCTATTGCTTTACAAGGATCTATACCTACTGAAGCAGTGACATCTGCAAGTGATGCCCCATTCCATGTATCTCCACTTGCAAAATTTGCCCACCATGCCGGAGATCCTGCAACATAAGCTCCAGCTGTGGTACTTGCTCCTTCCGGAGTATTAGGAGATGGTGCTGGTACCATCTGGGAATTTCTAAGCTGGTGTCCATCATCCCATCTTCCCCATTGGAAAAGGTCTCCATAAGAATTCGCATCCGCTACTGATGTAGCCACCTGTAAGCTTCCAAGGTTCTGCTGAAGCCAGATTTTTCCGTCTGCTCCTCTTACCGTAGTATAAGCAACCTGTTGTCCGCGATACATAAAACTTACACAACCAATATCACCTACATTGGCTCCTGGATCTGTATTGCTGCATGTTTGTGGATTCAGGTTCAGAGAAATTCTTTTCACCTTTGTTGTATTGTCGGAATAAGCCAAAACAAGATAATTTTGTGCCTTATCTATTGCTAAATCATTGTATTTTGCTTCACCATCTGAAACAAAATCTCCTCCAAAAGGAACCCAGTTTTGCGAATCGTCTAATTGATAAACGGTATTTCTCAGGAAATTATCATTTTCAAAACGACTGGCTACCACATATGGCTTTCCTGAGTCTGTTACGGCTAAGGCAACATGCTGTACTCTTCCCTCTGAGAAGTTGGCATTTCCAACCTGTACCCATGAGCTTCCGTCAAACTTTCTGACATTCAACTTCCTTCCTCCTCCGGAGTTGGAAACATAAGCAATATAGATTCTGTTTGCTCCATCTAAAGCAATATCAGCATTATACTGCTCTCCTGATGAAGAATCATCTGCTGCTGTTCCTCCTACCAGTGTCCAGTTTTGTGCTGAGCTGGCATCTGTACTGTTCTGATATACTTTTATCCCTCCGGAAACATTGCAGGTGTACACCATATTATTGGTTCCTATTACCATTTCTGCAAATTCAGCACCTCCTGAAAAACCAGCATTTCCGACCTGTTCCCATGCACCTCCGGAATATTTTTTTACTGTTCCGGAACCGTAAGATCCATAAGTGAATATAATATTATCAGAAGATACCGCAGAAGCCTGATAATTTACCGAGCTGTCTGTAGCATTAGGAAGCTGAGACCATAAAGAGCCTGTAAATAAACGTACTTCCATCCCGGAGCCTGGATAACCAAGCTGATTGGTATAATAAATACTGTTTCCGTTTGGACTTATAGACAATGAGTTATAAGTAGCTGTTCCTGTAGTTACGCCTGGAACACCGCCTAAGTAAGACCATGAGCTTCCACTAAATTTCTGAACAGAACCTTTAGCTATAGAAACATCATAATAGGACACATAATAATTTCCTGAATTGTCAATAACAAGATTATTGAAACCACTTCCTCCTGCAGATACATCCTGAATGCCTCCTACACTTTCCCATTGCTGAGCATACATATAACTTCCAGCAACGGCTAGCAATGCTAATCCTGTTCTGATTTTCCGTATTGCAAAATATAAATCTTTAAACATATGAATATTATTTTTAATTATTCTAAATTTAATTTAATTTTGCGCAAAAGTACCTCAGACAATTAACCCCGAGTTATCATTTTCGAACTTTTGGTTATCCTGCGAAGGACTTTTATCTTAAGAAGTTGTACCATGGCTGTAAAAATGTGTTGTATGAGGGGTCAATCAAAAAGTGAACATTTGTTCATATCCGAGGACATCAAAATCATCATGCAGGAAGACCTTTGTTCTGATCAATCCTTCAAGTCTTATATGCTGGAGGCAAAGTCAAGTTTTAATTTGATTTTCATGTTGAGTGACGGCATTAATTTAGAAGGTCATGATTGCGGCACTCAGTTTTTATTCAAGAAAAATCAATATATACTTCATTATTCTTCCAAAGAAGGTGTTGCTGAACTATGGACAGAAAATCAGGAAATTCTGAGGTATCTCCACATTCAGATTAATTACCAATATATCTTTAACCTCATCAATCCAAAACTAAATCGTGAGAATGCTGAGATTCTGGAAAACATGATTCATAATAATTTTATATTCCTTCATAAAGAAACGCCGCCGGATATGACGGTTGAGATGCATATGATTGTTAAAGAAATTCTTGGTTATAGCAAACGGGGAATTATGCAGAAGTTATTCATAGAAGCAAAGATTATTAAACTTCTTATCCTGATCTTTGAGCAATTTAATGAGAAAAATATTCTCGAGGATACTCCAAAAACTCCTGAAATGATCAGGAAATTCATTGATGAAAATTATCATAGAAATATAAAAGCAGAAGAGATTGGAAAATATATAGGAATGAATCAAAATGTCATCAGGAAAGAATTCAAAGCCCGATATCATACAACGATTGCTCATTATATTTCGGAGCTCAGAATGTTGAAAGCCAGGAAACTGATCACAAATAAAGAGATTATGATTAAAGAGATTGCTATTGAATGCGGCTATGAGTACCTCCAGAACTTTACCCGTGCTTTCAAAAAGAAATTTGGGGTATCTCCTGAAAGTCTGAGGACTAATAAATAGAAAAACCGCTTAATTGCTTAAGCGGTCTATATATGTTGTTTTGCTTTGATATTACTTTTTCAGAATTCAGGTGAAAAAGCAATGACAATCAATTAATGATGATGTCCGTGATCGTGAAGGAAAGGTCCGTTTCCTTTCGGCTCGTTATAGATAACTTCTACACCTTCCTGCTCAGTAATAAGCTTTCTTCTGATATCTTCAGGGTCGAAAGGCTTTACTTTTCCGAAATACTCTTTCAAACCTTCAGTTAGCCACATTGGGATTACTAATCCGAAGAACATAAAAATACACCAGAATCCTACTAAGAACATAGTAATGAAGAATATAGTCCAAAGGAACTGGTAGAACGGCCAAAATGCTGATAATATCGTTATCATTCTCTTAAAGATTTTAGGCAAAAATAGAACTTTTTTCCCTTTTACACAAAAGATCAGCGTTCTATTTTGTTATTTATTTTAATTTTAAACTAATTAGTGAGCCAGATTTGCGAAGAAATCATTGCCTTTATCATCGGAAATGATGAATGCCGGGAAGTCTTTTACCTCAATTTTTCTTACGGCTTCCATTCCTAATTCCGGGAAGTCTACTACATCTACAGACACAATATTATCTTTTGCAAGGATAGCAGCCGGCCCTCCGATAGATCCAAGATAGAAACCTCCGTATTTATGACATGCATTGGTAACATCTTTACTTCTGTTTCCTTTTGCCAGCATGATCATGCTTCCACCGTGGCTCTGGAACTCGTCTACATAAACGTCCATTCTTCCGGCAGTGGTAGGTCCGAAACTTCCTGAAGCCATTCCTTCCGGAGTTTTCGCTGGTCCCGCGTAATAGATTGGGTGGTTTTTGAAATATTCAGGCATTGGTTTTCCACTGTCAATAATTTCTTTGATTTTTGCGTGAGCGATATCTCTTGCTACAATAAGAGTACCGTTCAGTTTTAATCGGGTTTTGATCGGGTATTTGGAAAGCTCTGCAAGAATTTCCGGCATTGGTTTGTTAAGGTTAATCTCAACAGCTTCTTCCAAATGTGGTGGAGTATCAGGTAAGAATCTTTTCGGATTCTGCTCTAATTGCTCCAGGAAGATCCCTTCTTTTGTAATTTTTCCTTTGATATTTCTGTCTGCGGAACAAGAAACTCCCATTCCAACAGGGCAAGATGCCGCGTGTCTCGGAAGTCTGATTACTCTTACGTCATGTGTAAGGTATTTTCCTCCAAACTGAGCTCCGATGGCACTTTCCTGGCAGATTTTCTGAACTTTTGCTTCCCATTCAAGGTCTCTGAATGCCTGTCCGGCCTCATTTCCTTCCGTCGGAAGATTGTCGTAATATTTTGCAGATGCTTTTTTCACTGCTGCAAGGTTGGCTTCTGCTGAAGTTCCTCCGATTACCAATGCTAAGTGGTAAGGCGGGCAGGCAGCCGTTCCAAGATCCGAAATCTTTTCTTTAATGAATTCTTCAAGAGATTTTTCGTTCAATAAGGATTTCGTCTTTTGATATAAGAATGTTTTGTTGGCAGAACCCCCTCCTTTCGTTAAGAATAAAAATTCGTAATAATCTCCTTTTTTAGCATAGATATCAATCTGTGCAGGAAGGTTAGACCCGGAATTCTTCTCATCAAACATCGTTAAAGGAACGACCTGAGAATATCTTAAGTTTCTTTTCTGATAGGTATTGAAGATTCCCTTACTTAGATATTCACCATCATCTACTCCCGTGTACACATTTTCTCCTTTTTTCCCCATTACGATAGCCGTTCCTGTATCCTGGCACGAAGGAAGAGCTCCCTCCACAGCTACTGCAGCGTTTTGTAAAAGGTTATAAGCAACGAATCTGTCATTATCTGTAGCTTCAGGATCATCAATGATTCTTCTAAGGCTTTCTAAGTGTGAAGAACGAAGCATGAAAGAAACATCTGCCATGGCTTCTTCAGCTAACAGTTCCAATCCTTTAGGATCTACTGTTAAAATTTCTCTGTCACCCAGTTTTTCAACCTTTACATAGTCTGATGTAAGTTTTTTGTACACCGTATCATCTTTCTGAATAGGATACGGATCCTGATATCTAAAATCCATTCAATTTTTGTTTCTACAAAAATACGCCTCCTTTAAAAAAATATGAGTAAAATCAGTCATTTAAATTGATATTTATAATGATTATAAATTGGAGGTTTCTGAGTTTATAAGTACCTTTATAGAAGCTAAATAAACAAAGCCAAAATATTATTTATTTCATTAAACATGATACTACCAACAATTTTTTTGGCGTAAAAAATAAAAGATCATACAAATTTCAACACTATGAATTACAGAATAGAAAAAGACACCATGGGAGAAGTGCAGGTACCTGCAGATAAACTTTGGGGTGCACAGACGGAACGTTCCAGAAATAATTTCAAAATAGGACCTGAGGGTTCAATGCCGCATGAAATCATTGAAGCTTTTGCTTACCTGAAGAAGGCTGCCGCTTATGCCAATACTGATCTGGGAGTACTTCCTGTGGAAAAAAGAGATATGATCGCGAAAGTATGTGATGAAATTCTGGAGGGAAAATTGAATGACCAGTTTCCTCTGGTGATCTGGCAGACGGGTTCCGGAACCCAGTCGAACATGAATGTCAATGAAGTAATTTCAAACAGAGCACACGTCAATAATGGCGGAACATTGGGTGAAAAATCTGAAATCCACCCGAATGATGATGTGAATAAATCCCAGTCTTCGAATGATACCTATCCCACTGCTATGCACATTGCTGCGTATACCAAAGTGGTGGAAGTAACCATTCCGGCTGTTGAGAAACTAAAAAATACGTTGTCTGAGAAATCAAAAGCCTTTAAAGATGTGGTAAAAATTGGTAGAACCCACCTGATGGATGCCACTCCGCTTACTCTTGGACAGGAATTTTCAGGATATGTGGCTCAATTGGAATTCGGATTGAGAGCTTTAAAAAATACCCTACCTCATCTTTCTGAACTGGCATTGGGAGGAACTGCTGTAGGAACAGGATTGAATACGCCTAAAGGCTATGATGTAAAAGTAGCAGAATATATTGCTCAGTTTACAAAACACCCTTTTGTTACTGCTGAAAATAAATTTGAGGCCCTTGCTGCTCATGATGCGATTGTAGAATCTCACGGAGCTTTAAAGCAACTGGCAGTTTCTTTATATAAAATTGCTCAGGATGTAAGATTACTGGCATCAGGACCACGTTCCGGAATCGGGGAAATTCATATTCCTGAAAATGAACCGGGATCATCTATTATGCCCGGGAAAGTAAATCCTACCCAGAATGAAGCAATGACGATGGTTTGCGCACAGGTCTTAGGAAATGACACTACAATTTCATTTGCAGGAACTCAGGGGAATTATGAGCTGAATGTTTTCAAACCGGTAATGGCTTACAATTTTTTACAGTCTGCCCAACTGATTGCTGATGCATGTATTTCCTTCAACGATCATTGTGCGGTAGGTATTGAGCCCAATCATGAGAGAATTAAAGAACTGGTAGACAAATCTTTAATGCTTGTTACGGCTTTAAATACTCATATCGGATATGAAAATGCTGCTAAAATTGCTAAGACGGCCCATAAAAACGGAACAACGTTGAAAGAAGAAGCCATTAATCTTGGTTTGCTAACTGCTGAACAGTTTGACGAGTGGGTAAAACCTGAAGATATGGTAGGAAGTTTAAAATAATGATTCTATAACTGATACAATGTAAAAACTCCGGGAACAGTTCCCAGAGTTTTTCATTTTACTGTCAAAATATATTTAATCTAATCCAATGGCCAAGCCAAATATCAATGCTTTATCATTTTTGAAATAACTGTCTTTAAAGAAGTTACTGAAATCTTTTTTAACAAACACGCTGAAACTGTTGTACGAAAATGTAATCTGTGCTCCATATACAAAAGGATTCACCTGATAGTTTCCGCGGTCTCTGGTTTCACCGTCATTTCCTTTTACAATATTGTTGGTAGACATTTTTACCCCTCCATAAACATTGGCTCCAATTTTAAAACCCGTATAATAACTTCTGTACTGGATATCCATTCCGGCATTTTTAAGTTTTGAGAAATTATACTGCATCCCAAGGGGAACCATGATATATCCGGTTCTCAATTTGCTTTTATCAAGGTTTCCGTTGTATTGCGCCAAAGCGACTCCCTGATCTGCACTTCTTGTAAACAGCATATTATTATCTGCTCTTACTGTTCTCCAGGAAAATCCTACCCCGGAAATTACCGCCCACGGGCTTGTTCTGCTAAGCTGATAGTTCAGTTTCAGACCAAACTCCAGGTTATTGGCATATCCTATGTTTTTATCCAGGACATTATCCTGAGCACTGTTTGTAAGTGTCATGATTCCATAAGAGAAATATCCTGTAAAGCTTCTGCTGGGACGGAATTTTTTCAATAATTTTTCTTTAAGCTCTTCTTTAGAGGTAACATCGGTATTCAGAAGGGAATATCTTACCTGCTTTTGAATAACGTCATCCAGATCAAAGCCAAGTTCCTCAATTCTTTTATCCATTTTCTCAGAATAACGGTCTGCAATCTGAGCTTTTTCTCTGTCGAAATCCGCTTTATCAAGATTTCTTGCCTGCAAAACGACCAATTCTTCTTCCATCAGCTTTTTTTCTTCCTGAATGATGGTATTGATCTTTGCAGCATATTCTTCTACTTTTTCTTTTACAATAGGGCTTACCTCTGTATCTTTTTTAGAAGACAGGTTAATATTGAATGTCTTTTGTGCATAGAATGATGCTGAAAAAGAGCACAGCAATCCCATTACGATTAATTTCTTGATCATATTATTAATTTTTAAATTTTTACGGATACGTTATCTGGCATTCAAATCAATAGTAGCCACATTACTTCCATCCTTTGTTTTTTCGATAACATCTTTATGCTCTACTGAGAAAAGAAGTGTGGATGGGTCTACATATTTTTTCTTTTTAACCGGAGTTTTTATAGAATCGGCTTTTGCCATGAGTTTAGGATTAGAAATCTGATTGATATCCAGTTTCTTCAATGGAAGATTTTCTTTAGGGATAAGTTTATTCTGGCCTATTGCAACTGGAGCAATCGCTTCTTGCTTATCATCAGAAAGAGTTTTTTTCATTTCTTTTTTATCATTATTCTCAACTGCCAGCGGAGCATGATTCTGAACCGGATCTTTTACAATTTCTTCTGTAGTATTTTTTCCGGTTTGTTTCACAATTTCCTGCTGAGTTTCGGAAGGGCGATTAAGAAAAAAAAGAACGCTTCCCAAGCTGAATGTCAAAATCAAACATGCCGCTACTAAAAACCAGTTCATTTTTGATTTGAAACGGTGACTATTGTTATTCTGAAGCTCAATTTCGGACCACAGATTGCGTGATGGAGTGATTTCTCTCTCCTCAATCTGTTTTTTGATCTGAAATTCAATAGTATCTTTAGACGTTTTCATTTTTCACTTTTTTTTGTTGTTGAAAGTAGATCTTTCTTAATTTTTCTTTTGCTCTGAACAGCTGTGTTTTGCTGACAGCCACTGAAATCTGCAAAGTATCAGCAATTTCCTGGTGAGAATATTCTTCCAGCACATACAGGTTAAAAACCATTCTGTAGGCATCGGGAAGCTGATCCAAAAGCTCTTGTGCATTAAAATCACAATCAATCTCTGCTTCATGGATATCTTCATGAAAAGATTGATTAATCTCGTCCAGATAGAAAACAGTTTTATGACTTTTGATAAAATTCAGGCATTCATTTACAACAATTCTTCTTGCCCAGCTTTCCAGGTTCGACTCTCCTCTGAAGCTTTCAATGTGCTTAAAAATTTTACAGAATGCTTTAATGAGACAATCTTCGGCCTGATACAAATCGCTCACATAGCTTTTGCTTACACTCAGGAATCTCTTTACATTCTGTTCATAGAAAATCTTCTGTGCAGCCGGATCCTGTTTCTTCAGGAGGCTTAACAAATCATTCTTTTTATTTCCGAACAAAAGTTTCATGCTTATGCTGTTTCTATACTAAAGACAATCAAAACAAAAAAAGGTTACAACTTGAAAAAAAATATTTTATTATTTACTACAATAAGTTGATTTTTTTTGTCCAGAGTTACAAATTCCCTCCTTTTTTTATTTCGAGAAACAAAAGAAAAACCTTTAAATAAAAAACTGAATGGCAATATTTTAATTAAAAGTACTCTGTATTTATTTTTTTCCTATATTAGAGATATAATTAATTTAAAACTAAATCCATGAAAAATCTAAAAAAATTAGATAGAGAAAATTTAAAAGTAGTATTAGGCGCGGGCTTTACATGCCTTGGTAACCTTTACTTAATAGAAGCAAACGGCTATTATGCATGCTGTACAAAACCCGATGTAGATCCTTGCAACTCTTCTGCATTTTGTCTGACTCCTGTTGGTATGTGTGATACTGGTGGTCCAGCTTAATTCTAAGCTCAATTAAAACAGTACCATGAAACAACTAAAAAAAGTTAAAAAGGCTGCCTTGAATGGGACAGCCTTTCATTTTATCCTGAGAATTCATCAAGCAAATTTCTGGTAGGAACAAAGAAAAGCGTTCCTGTAACTGCAGTGCTGAAATCTAAAATTCTGTCATAATTTCCCGGAGGATCACCTATAAACATTTGGGTCAACATTTTTTTTGTTGTTGCAAATGTACTTGAATAGGCAATAAAGTAAGTTCCAAACTCATTGGTAGAAGGATTCCCAAAAGGCATATTATCTCTTACGATTTTCAATTCTTCACCGTTTTCGCCCTCGATATTAGCTAAGGCAATGTGTGAATTTGATGGTTTTACATCATCAGACATTTCAATATCATTCTCTTTTGATCTTCCGATCACTTTTTCCTGCTCTTCCGTGGATAAGCCTTTCCAGGCATCCATGTTATGAAGATATTTTTGAACAAAAAGATAGCTTCCTCCTTTATACTGAAGGTCTTCGTCGCCTATTTTTCCGAAATAGTCACGGTCATCACCGTGAGGGTTTTCCGTTCCATCTACAAAACCAAGAATGGAACGCGCATCCCAATATTTGAATCCATGAATCTCCAAAATACTTTCAGCTACAGAGCTCAATAAGCTGGATATTTCAACCGCCATATCGAAAATAAGGCTCTTGTTGTCTGCTCTCAGATGAAAATGAAGATCTCCGGGAGTAGAAACTGCGGTATGTTTCGTTCCTTTTATTTCTTCAAAATTGACTAATTCTTTGGGCATTGGTGTCTGAAGTTCCAGTTTTCTCCATGCATCTGCACCAATTCCCATGACACAGCTTGCTCTGCTGTCCGGGAAACGGTTAAACACTGAATTATTAAGATTTAAAACCAAAGCACATAGTTCCTGAAAAACTTCTTTCAGCTCAGGGCTGTCATTAAGTTTCCAGACCATGAAAATAGTATTGCTGTTGGGATAATCTGTTACATTCTGTGATTCTATTGTATTCATACCTCTATTTTTGTCGTATTAAATATCCGAAACTGAAACCTGATCTGCAAAATATTGTTCCAGATCTTTCAATGTTTCCGGATTAGTCTGAATATCTTTTACCAAAAGACCTTTGTTCACCACTACAATTCTGTTGCAGACTTCTGTGGTATGGGAAAGATCATGGCTGGAAATAAGGAAAGTAACGCCATCCTGTTTTGATAATTCCTTGATCAGGTTTTTAAGCTTAATCTGGGTAGACGGATCAAGGTTAGCAAAAGGCTCATCAAGAATAATTATTTCAGGATTCCCGATAATTGCTCCTACGATTCCCACTTTTTTCTGATTTCCCTTTGAAAGATCACGGACATATTTCCCGGATTTCAGGATTTCACCATTGAAAAAATCATGAAAGGGTTTCAGGAATTCATCTACAGATGCTTTATTCTGACCTCTCAGCTCCCCAAGAAAATAAAAATATTCCTCCGGAGTAAGATATCCAATGAGAAAGGTATCATCTACAAATGCTGATACTTTATTTTTCCAGACTTCGGATTCATTGACTTTAATACCATCAATGCTTACAAATCCTGTCGTAGCCTGAATCAGATCCAGCATCAGGCTGAAAAGAGTTGTTTTTCCTGCTCCGTTATTTCCTACAAGGCCAAATGTTTCCCCTTTAGGAATTTCAAGATTTTCGATATTAAGAACCGTTGCTTTTCCGTATGTTTTTGATAGATTATGTATATTGATCATGGCTTAATTTATATTTTTAAATGCATCCAATGTGCTGTATTTCTCTCTTTTATATTGTTTTACAATGATATCGAAGATTTTCTCTCTCAGAAAAAAGCCGATAATTCCTATAATTGCAATACTTATCACTCCGCCAGTAATTCCCCATAGATATTTTGTCAAAGCAAATACTCCCATTGGGAGAAGCATTTTAGGAATCAGCAGAAGCATTGTCACTAAACTGAAACTTCCTTTTTGCCCCATTCTTTTCTCTTTTGAATTCAGGTCGATCTGATTTTTATTGAAAGCTCCGGACCACAAGGTAAATTGAGAGTTAACACCTATATTATATAATCCTGCCGCGAAGAATGTAACATAGATCTCCCAGCCAAAGTACACATAACAGAGAGCAATGACTACAGAAGCAGCTGTTATAATATTCATCAGCCACCATTTCGCTTTCAGATATTCTTTGTAAGGAACATTCAGAGTCATCATCAATGGAAAATAGGAACTGTCAAAAGCAGGTACGCGCTGCCCGAACAGAAACTGAAAACCACCTGTTACAAAAAGTCCCATAACCATCATCATTGCCGGAGTTTTGTAGAGTGAAGAACTAAACATCAGCAATCCATAGAACAAGAACATAAAGCTTCCAAACAAAATTCCTTTGGTTACTTTATTGCGTCTCAGCATTCTGATATCATTATTGATAAATGCTCCGATAACACCATATTTATTCAGGAAGGCAATATTTTCTGTTTTCCCGACTGTTTTCTTGGCTTCAAGCCCCTGATCAAGGTAAAATTCATTGCGAAGGTAGCGGAAACATACCCACCAGAGTATAACAAACAATAGAACAGGAATCAGTGCAAAGTAAGGTTTTTCATACAAGCTGAAGAAAACCAACTCAGAATAGGACAAAACCGGAACAATATTATAATACCCCAGCGCTCCTATACCCAGAAAACATACTCCTATGATGACTGCCAGCGTTTCTTTACCATTGAAAAAGATATTGATAAAATTATTCATGTAAAGTAATGAAACCGCCCCTATAAGCCATAATAAGACTCCTGGAATGCTGTATCCATTGAATAATGCAATCAGTGAAAATGTAATAAAGAATAAGGAACTCAGCCAACTGAATGCTGAAAGAAACGTCTTAGCCAGCATATAATTGACCAATGTATTCTTCCTGATATTCATGGTAAGAAACGGCTTAATATTCTGTGTAGGGATTTCCTGCCAGAGATATTTAAGAACAAGATCAATAATCCAGGCAATAATCATGAATTTTGAAACTACCTTTAAAGGATCCTGGTGCATTTCCTCCTGAATGTAGAAAAAGGCAATAAATGCTCCACCCACAAGACATCCGATAAAGTAAAGAATTCCTATTAAACGGAGAATTTTCATGGTCAGATTGATCCCTAAAGATGTACCACGAAAAAAGCTTTTGATTTCAAGCCTAAGGAACTTTAGAAACATATTTTAGTTTTTATACATTAGTAAATATAATGTAAAATATGTTACAAATTTTTAAGAAAAAAGTGGATTTATTTAATTATCCTATAAGCTCTTTTGCCTGTGCTAAAGCTGCTTCCGTAATTTTACTTCCGGAAAGTAATTGGGCAATTTCGTTCAGTTTATCTTCACTGCTTAATGGAATAATAGTAGATTGTGTTCTGCCGGAAATATCTTGTTTTACTACTTTATAATTATCGTTTCCTTTAGCAGCAACCTGTGCAAGGTGGGAAATAACAATCAATTGCATGTCTTCAGACATTTCTCTCATCAGGTTACCGATTTCTTCAGCTACTTTTCCTGAAACACCAGTGTCAATTTCGTCCAGAATAAGGGTTGGCAACTCATCACTTTCTGCAATAATTTTCTTTACAGCAAGCATTACTCTTGATCTTTCTCCTCCGGAAATAGCCGTTTGAATTGGTTTTAAAGGGAAGCCGGAGTTGGCCTGAAACAATAATTGAATACTTTCCTTTCCAAACTGATTAAATTCGTCAGCATCCTGCAATTCTATATCCACCTTTGCTTTTTCCAGTCCTAATTTCTTGAGAAGACTTTCTGCTTTTTTGATGAAAACAGGAACATTCTTATGTCTGTTCTTTGAAAGTTTTGAAGCAAGGCTCAGAAGTGTTTTTTCTTTTTGAGAGATCGTTTCTTCAGTTTCTTCAATCTGTAATTCTAAATCTGAGGCTCCTTTCTGATCTCCAGCCAGCTGATTTCTGATCTCAATCAGTTCATTAAGCTCTGAAACATTATGTTTAAGAAATAACGCATTGATTTTATTATTAAGATCGGTAAGATATATCAGGTTTTCAGGATTGATTTCAACTCTTTCCGCTTCATGCTCCAACTCAGAGATAATGTCTTTAAGCTCTACAAAAGAGGTTTCCAATCTTGAATCAAGTTCAGCAAAACTGGTAGAAATTTCGGAAATTTTTGAAAGTTTACTGGTCGCTTCATTAAAGAATGACAGAATCCCTATTTCCTCCTGATGAAACCTTGACAGAATCTGGCCTACATTTTCAGAGATCATTCCTGCATTTTCCTGGATAGAAAGCTGGTTTTGAATATCTTCATAATCAACATCATCAAGCTTGAGCTCTTCCAATTCGTTGAGTAAAAATTCTTTATAATCGCTTTCTTTATTGAATTCCGAAAGTTGGGTTTTCAGTTTTTTCAATAACAACTTCAGCGTTTGAAATTCAGAAAACTCCTGTTGATACTCTTCAATGATTTTTTTATTCTCAGAAAGCCCGTCGATAATTTTAAACTGATATTCTGAGGTAAAAAGATTGGATGTTTCAAATTGAGAATGGATATCAATCAGTTGTGAGGAAAGCTCTCTAAGAATATCTAACGTTACCGGCACATCGTTGATAAATGCACGGGATTTCCCTGAGGGAAGTATTTCTCTTCGGATAATAGTCTGAAGTTCGTAGTCCAGATCATTCTCTATAAAGAATTTCTTAAACTGATTATTGAGAGAAAACTCGGTTTCCACCACACTTTTCTCTTCAGCTTTGGCGATTGATTTTACATCTGCTCTTTCACCTAAAATAAGTCGAAGAGCACCTAGAATAATAGATTTCCCCGCCCCCGTTTCACCGGTAATAACCTGTAAACCATTTTTCAATGATACTTCAAGGGTATCAATCAGGGCAAAGTTTTTAATGTAAATTCTCGAAAGCATTGATAATCCGGGTTATAATCCAATTTGAGTTTGAACTGTAAAAATAAGTTTTTTTAATGAGTTAAGAAATCGTTTTTTGACTGTTCACTCATCCATAATGCTAACTGTTTTTAAACCTGCTCACAAATCCTAGACTTTCCATTTATTCCACTTATTCTCTATATTCTTTGGTGAAAGGATGATCATTGTCTGTTTAAGATCATTAAGAATCAACCCTCCATTATTTCCGGAATTGAAAATATTGAAAATTTCATCGCTTTTGGTATCCATGAACTGGTTAAAGAAAAACGCCTGCTGGAAATTATTTTCGTACATTTTTAGTTGCATCAGGGCATCAAAAATGACTTTTTTCCCGGCAGTCTGATCCTGGTTGAAAAGATTATCTAATCCAGCTCTGTGGTAAGTATAAATGGTAGAACGTAACTGATTCCAGTTTGGGTTCATAATTTCGTTGATCAAAATAGAGCGGCTTCTCGGCTCGTTGATGGTATTCCAACCCTCATAGTTTCTGTTTTGGGAATTCTGTGCAATCTGCTGTGCTTTTGCGTACCATTGTGATCCTCCCATAGACTGGAAACTATCCGCATCCAGACCTAAAATAACATAAATATAGAAACTGATCACATCGGTAAGATTCTTCCCGGAAAATTGTCTTTCATTAAAAATAAGACTCTCATTTTCAATATATTCAAAAGCAAATCTCTGATCCTGAAGATTAATTAAAGGAGATTCATAAGTCGTATTGTAAACAGGTCTTACTGCCTGAATCACAATAGATCCTTTGAATTTGTTAACATCTCTTTCTGCAATAACAATAGAAAAAGCACATTTTATTTTTTCAAAATTCTGAAGTCTTTTACCTGTCCAGCTGGTATTATTGATAAAGTCCCGGAGACTTTTCTCCAACGCTTTGTACGCCTGCTGGTTACTTCCACCCAGCTGTTGGGAGTTTACTTGCACTGTTGCCAACAGCTCCTGAGAAAAACTTTGGGTATATAGAAATAACAGAAAAAATAAACTTATAATTTTTTTCATTGTCTATTAAAAATTGAGAACGGAAATTTATTAAAATTATTTTAAAAGTTGAGCCTCAACAAAATTGAGAATATCTTTTGCTACTTCATCCTTGGATTTCAGATTGAATTCCTTCTTTTCTGTTTTAGTAAATATCTTGATTTTGTTGGTATCATTTTTAAAACCGGCTCCTTCATCGCGCAAGGAATTGAGAACGATCATATCCAGATTTTTCTTTTCCAGTTTTCCTTTGGCATTTTCTTCTTCATTTTGCGTTTCCAGTGCAAATCCTACCAAAAACTGATGGGTTTTCTTTTCCCCCATTGTTTTAAGGATATCGGGATTCTTAACCAATTCTATCGTAAGATTTTCATCATTCTTTTTGATTTTTTCCTTCGCCACTTCTTTTGGAGCATAGTCTGCCACGGCTGCACTGGCAATTCCAATATCAACACTTTCATAAAATTCAAATACTTTAGCCAGCATTTCTTTGGCTGAAGTCACTTTATAAAGTTCAATATTCGGATCATTGATGATTTGAAAACTCGGTCCTGAAATCAGAATTACTTTAGCTCCTCTTTTTGAAGCTTCTTCTGCGAGAGAGAATCCCATTTTTCCTGATGAATGATTCCCGATAAATCTTACCGGATCTATTGCTTCATAGGTAGGTCCTGCGGTAATTAAAACCGTTTTTCCTTCAAGGCTTCGGGATTGGATATCCGAACTTAAATATTGTTCTACCGTATTAAAGATAGTTGCCGGTTCTGCCATTCTTCCCTGCCCGATCAGTCCACTGGCCAGCTCTCCGTTTTCCGCAGGAATGATAATATGTCCAAAGCTTTCTGCCAGCTCCAGATTCTTTTTTGTAGAAGGGTGTACATACATATCAAGGTCCATTGCAGGAGCTATGAATACAGGACATTTTGCAGACATATAGGTGGCAATAACAAGATTATCACACATTCCGTGAACCATTTTTGACAGTGTATTGGCCGTACATGGAGCAACGATCATAACATCCGCCCACAGGGCCATTTCCACATGACTGTTCCATGTTCCGTTATCACTATAAAAATCCGAATACACGGATTTTTTGGATAATGTAGACAGGCTTAGTTTCGTTACAAAGTTTTCTGCATCAGGAGTCATAATAACCTGTACTTCGGCACCTTTCTTCACAAAATCTCTGATCAGAAAGTGAATTTTGTAAGCCGCAATTCCTCCAGAGACAGCGATAAGTATCTTTTTACCGGAAACACTCATTTAGTTCTAATTTTTTGAAATACTAAAGTACTTATTTTTTCCCACACAATGAGGCTTTAAAACAACAAAGGTCATAAAAGAAGTAAATTCCTTTATGACCTTGATTTATTAAAATACAGAAGATTATTTTCTTTCTTCTGTTTTTCTGAAATAAACATCATCGTTTAACCATTCTTCAATAGCAATTGAAGTTGGCTTTGGAAGCTTTTCGTAATGTTTAGAGATCTCAATTTGCTCTCTGTTTTCGAAAACCTCTTCTAATGTAGAATTGTGAACGGCAAATTCATCCAATTTGTTGTGAAGTTCCGTACGGATCTCCGCATTGATCTGCTCTGCTCTCTTTCCCATGATAACAATAGCTTCATAGATTGAACCTACTTTATCTTCAATCTTATCTTTGTCGTAAGTAATAGTATTTACTTCTGCTTTTGTATCTTTTACACTCATTTTGAGAAAATTATTTTTATTTTAAGATGGCAAATTTACGAATTATCTTTGAATTTTGAAAGTCGCTGCAGGAGGAGGTGTCTTAAGTGCTGCACTGTCCCTCTGTAACTGCATTGCTTTCTTTTCATTGCTGATTTGATCCTTGATTTGCTGTTCTGTTTTATCTTTATCTGCCAGTTTTTCAGCTTCTTTTTTCTGTTTTGCTGTTAAAGCAGCAATTCTGGCCTCAGTTTGTTTTTTAACAACTACGAAGTTCTGTTTTTCTTTTTCCAGTTTTTCTCTAAGATCTACTGCTGTTTTAGAATATTCTGTGTTGGGAAGTTCTTTCTCTACCAGCTTTGTATAAGTAAGAGCACTTTCAATACGTTCATCTTTGAGACCATATACAGACTTCATCGCCAATTCATAACGTGACTTCATGATATAGTCATAAATCTTTGAACGAAGTTTTGTACTTGGAAAATCTTCCAAAACATTTTCAAATGCTACATTGGCTGCTTTATACTCACCCATTTTGTAGTATTGTCTTGCATTTTCATAAGCTTTAAATTCCAGCTTATAAGACAATTCATCAATTAATTGGCTGATATTCTTAGATCTTTCAGAGTTGGGATAATTGTTCAGGAATTCCTGAAGTTCATTAATGGCCAATTCTGTACTCGACTGATCCAGGTTGTAATCCATAGAACCTTCATAGTAGCATAATGCAGACATATAGGCTGCTTCTTCTGCTCGCGGGTCTTTTGGAAAACTTACTGCAAAATTCTTAAACTGGTGTCCTGCCAGCTTATAACTTTTGTCGTAATAATTGGCATAAGCTGTATTGAAACCTACGTTAGGAAAATCATCTGTTCCCGCCACAAGATTGGCAAGTCTGTCGTAAAGAGCCAATGCATTTTTCCATTTTTTCTTGGCAAAATTTTCATTAGCTGCCTTTAAGATAAATTCTTTATCAGCACTTCTCATTGCTCTCTCCTGCTGACTTACACAAGATGTAATCACCGCTACAGCAAAAAGACCTAAAATATATTTTTTCATATATAAAATTCAACAGTTTTCGGATTATACAGCCGATTTACTAATTTGCAAAAATATAACTTTTTTGCCAATAGATTTTTTTTTATGAATATTTAACGTAATTTTAGTCTGCAGCGTATCCCAAAATCGCAAAAACACTTAATAAAAGATTCATTCTCACCTTTTTCTCTGCTTCTTTTGCATAGGTTTCCTCATTTTTGCTCGGAACATAGAGCTCATAGAAATTTTTATTCCTGATGACAAATAAAGTGGATCCGATGATCATGGTAAGAATGTCTTCAGGTTTGGGTGTAAAAGTAAAAACTCCTGATGCGACACCTTTTTTAATGACTTCATCCAGTTTTTTCACAAATAGCTGATAGAAATCCAGCAGTTCATCTTTCAGATTCTCTGTATGACGAAGCTCCTGGGTCACGAAACCATGAAAATAATTATACTTGAAAAGCTGAGAAACAATATATTTAATCATTTCCCGTAATTGCATTTCAGGCTTACCATCCTTGATCGTATCTGCAAATTCTGAAAAATTCTCTCTTGTTTTCAGTACTCTGTACTGATAGAGATAGGACATCATTTTCTCTTTAGAACCGAAGTAATAAGAGATCATGGCGACGTTGATATTTGCTTTGGAACAAATATCTCTTACAGAAGTTCCCTCATATCCTTTCTTGGCGATGAGCTCTTCTGCAATATCCAATATGTGAATCTGTTTTTCTGTAAATTTTTTTTTCATGAAGTGTACTTTGAGTAAAGTTAAGAAATTTTTAACACATTTATAAACGATCGTTTAATAATTTTAAATTAATTCTGAAAATACTTACTTTTGAATATGGATTTTTTTGATTTTCATCATCATAAGAAATATATAAGAAACGGAATTTACAATATGAACATTGAACAAATCCCGCCTGATTTCCCTTATTCTATTGGAATTCATCCCCAAGATATTGATGTTAACAATCTCGAACAGCAATTTTCATGGATGAAAAGTATGATGTTTCAAAATTGTTTTGCCATTGGTGAATGTGGTTTAGATTCTTTAGTTTCTATAGATCAGAAAATTCAGGAAGACGTTTTTTTAAGACAGATCATGGTCGCTAATGAAGTCAAAAAACCCATGATTATTCATTGTGTAAGAAAATTTTATGAGGTCATTTCTTTTAAAAAGAAAGCCGAACAGCCCATGATCATTCATGGTTTTAATAAAAAACATCAAATTGCCGAAGGCCTTCTTGCCAATAATTTTTACCTGAGTTTTGGAAAAGCTGTTTTGTATAATTTATCTTTGCAGGATATTTTGAAAAACACTCCATTAGACAAACTCTTTTTAGAAACTGACAATGAAGATTTTAGCATCGAAGAATTGTATGATAAAGTTTCGGAAATAAAAGGTATTTCTTTGGAACAGCTCAATGAACAAATTTTAGAAAATTTACACTCAATAAAAAATGGATAAGTACTGGTTGGAAAGAACGGAGCTTCTGGTAAAAGAAGAAGGCTTGGAAAAATTGAACAAAGCTACTGTTTTGGTTGTTGGTTTAGGCGGCGTAGGTTCTTTTGCAGCTGAATTTCTTGCAAGAGCCGGAGTTGGCAATATGACGATTGTGGATGGTGATACCGTAGACATTACCAATATCAACAGACAGCTGCCGGCTTTACATTCTACCATTGGAAAGCATAAAGTAGAAGTGGTAGCTGAAAGACTTTTAGATATTAATCCCGATCTTAATTTAACCAAAATCAATGAGTTTCTAAATCCTGAAAGAATGGATGAAGTTCTGGATTCTGCAAAATTTGATTATGTTTTAGACTGTATTGACAGTGTAACGCCAAAACTTTGTCTGATTATCGCTGCCAAAAGAAGAAGGATAAAAATTGTAAGTTCAATGGGTGCCGGTGGAAAAACCGATCCAAGCAAGGTAATGGTAAGGGATATCAGCAAAACTGAACACTGCCACCTCGCAAGACAGGTAAGAAAAAGGCTGAAAAAAGTAAAAATTGACAAAGGAGTCCGTTGTGTTTTTGCCAATGACATCCAGGATGAAGAAAGTCTGAAAATGACTGACGGGACCAATTATAAAAGATCTTTTTACGGAACAATAAGTTATATGCCTGCCATTTTCGGGTTGTATACCGCTTCAGAAGTGATTAATCATTTATTAAATCAGGATTAAAATATTTTCTCATGTATTTCACAGATTTTTAAAACGATTTTCATGTCTTAATCTGTGAAATATGCGGGAGAAAAATAAAAAAATATATTTACATTTCGTAAATGACAAATTCCAAATATCCCAGAGCGGAAAAGCTCAAAAAAAACACAGAGATCAGTTTGCTTTTTGAGAAAGGTAAATGGAGAACAAGCGGAAACCTTAGAATTATTATTCTAAAGGATAAGCCCAACCTTTCTGTAGAAACTGCAAGATTTGGAGTTTCTGTTTCTAAGAGATATTTTAAAAGAGCAGTACACAGGAATCGTATCAAAAGGTTACTGAGAGAATGCTATCGTCTGAATAAAGATCTTTTCAGGCAAGCCTTTGGAGAAAAAACTATGGCAATGCTGTTTTGGGTTTCTTCTGAGATGCCTCCTAAATTTCAGGATGTGGAAGCACAGTTTATCAAACTCTGTGAAGCGCAGAAAAAATAATTTTTTCTTTAAAATAAAAAGATCTGTGAGACATTTTCTTGCAGATTTTTTTATTTCCCACAGATCACACAAATTTTCAGATAAGTATGTATAAAATATTTTTACGCTACAATAAACCACGAATTGCAAAGCTCGAGACTCGTATCACGTATCACTCGACCCCAAACTCAGACATTAGCAATACTCCAAATATCATATAGTTTTTGTATTTTTAGAGAAAACAATAAATCTGAAAATTAATATGTTAGATAACGTTCCCTATTTTTCTTATATCATCAGTGCATTTATTGGGATTGGATTGGCAGCTGCTACAGGCTTCCGGGTATTTCTTCCTATGTTTATTGTAAGCCTTGCCTCCTATTTCAACTGGATTCCCATGAATGAGCATTTTGAATGGCTTGCCGGTCTTCCTACGCTTATTACAACAGGAATAGCCACTATCATTGAAATACTGGCTTATTACATCCCTTTTGTTGACCATTTACTAGATACTGTTTCTATTCCCATGGCAACAGTAGCTGGTTCCATATTATTTGCGAGTCAGTTTGCTGATCTTGGAACTTTCCCACAATGGGCTTTGGCATTAATTGCCGGTGGAGGTACAGCAGCTACCATCAGCTCTGGATTTGCAGGAATAAGGGCTGCTTCTACTGCGACTACCGGAGGTTTAGGAAACTCTATGGTAGGAACAACAGAGACAGCTGGTGCAGGTATCATGTCTGTTCTCGCAATGGCAGCTCCGGTAATAGCGGCCATATTTGCTCTAATCACATTAATTGTTGTTATTGTATTTGGGCGGAAGGCCTGGAAAAAATTTAAAAGCACTAAAAGCAATTCTCAGAAGTTATAAAATGAAAAAGGTACTGATGAGAACAGTACCTTTTTCATTTTAATTTTTACTTCTGAAGTCTTTAATATCTTTAATCTTGGATTCAAAATAGTCTTTCTTCTCAGGACTCTTTTTGATCAATATTTCAAATGCTTTTATGGCCTTTGTATAGAGTTTCTGTTCAAAATAAAGATTCGCCAATGTCTCTGTCATCAAATGTGAGATATCGTCATTCTTTTCTTTTACAACATAGGTACTTTCTTCTTTTAACTGACTGATTCTAGGATTGTTTTCAATAAAGGTTTCAATAGCCTTTTCTTTAATTTCTGACTTTTCCTTTACAATTTCTTCTGTTCTGCCAATCTTAAGCCAGCTCTGCCACGTATTGATAAAACCTGGAACATTGCTGTCTATTGATGATGGAGTAGTATTTTTCATAGTAACCTCCTGTACTTTTTCTACTACAGGTTCTTCTTTCTTTTCTTCAACCTTAAGGGTAGAAATATCGGTTCCGAAGAATGAAACATTCATTACGGGAACATCTTCTTTTAAAGTTTCTGTTACCGTTTTTTCTTCTTCAGTTGATTCACTTGGGGCAGCATTATCATCTTCAGTTTCTGAAGTCTCCACTACTGGCAAAACTTCTTCCTTAACAGCTTCTGTAGATTGTGTCTCTTCAGTAATACCCTCAGAATCAGTAACAGAAGCTGCTTCCACTACCAGAGATTGTATTTCGGGAGCTGATGCTTGTTCAGATTTACTGATTAAAGAATCTGGCATATTGGACTCCACACTCATCGGTTTCCATGCAGAGTGTACTTCAGGAGTTTCTTCTATCTTTTCTTCAGCCAACTCAGAATTAGTCTCTTCTACAGGTAATTGATTTTCAATAACTCCTTCCTGTACAGGTTCTTCTTTTATTTCTTCAGGCTTATTGTCACTGGTTGACCAGAAATGAAAGTTTTGAGTATCAGCGAAGCTAATTTCATGATCCTCAACTGTTTCAGGCTCTATTTCTTCCTCTTGCTGAGCAAGTTTAGTTTCCTTCATTTTTTTCTCAACCTCTTCAATCAGGCGTCTCATTTCCTCCTCATGTTTATTGATATTCGGTTGGGAAATTTCAACAGTCTCCATTAATTCTTCGCTGTTAGCCTGGATTTTAACGTCTGGCATAAATGAATCTGTTCCATGGAAACTTACTTCCGCATCAGATATTTCCACTGAATGCAATCCTTCATTACCATTTTCTTCTTTTACACCAGAAATCGGATCTTCGTCGATGATGGTTTCCGGTGTAAAGTCTTCTCCGGCTTCTGCTTCAGCTTGTATTTTTTCCTGGTAAGCAGATTCTTCCTCAGAAACCAATTCAGTTTTATGGCCGGATTCCTCTTTTACAGGCTCTTCTTCTGCTGCTGCCTCACTATTTATTTCTGATAATAAAGGTGCTACTTCATGAAAACTGGTATTTCCTTCTTCTTCAATATTGTCTTCCTCTTTTTCTGAAGAAATCTGATCTTCGCGAATGATAGTTTCTGCCGTAAGCGCCTCTCCATCATTCTCCTTAGTTTCAACTTGTCCGGATTCTACTTTCTCCTGAACCGGTTCTTCAACTGTAGACTCAGTCTTCTGGGTTACCAGAGTTCCAGATTCAAGGGTAGATTCAATATCTATGGTTTCAGAATTTTGCTCATCCAGGAAGTTTTCTTCTCCTTCAAATAAAATTCTGTTTCGTTCACCGTTTACATAAATGTGTTTAACTTCCTGTGCGGTTGGTAAGACACAAGTACTTTTCTCCTCTTCCAAAGGTTTTTCCAAAGAAACTTCTTCTTCTCTTCTGATGGGGAAGGATTGGATCTTTGGAGTAAATTGGGCAGGTTTTTCAATTGTTTTAGAAGGTTTCTTTTCTTCCACAATTTCGGGTTTCACCTCCTGTCTGATCTTTCCGTTGATCAGCTGATATAAAATCTTTTTATCAGTAGTATATGCAGCCGTTACAGAAAGTTCCTTCTGATAGTTTTCTTTTTCATACAGATGCACTCCATACAGATGAAGCGCCCTGATATTCTGAATATAAGGAAAAGTGTGAATCTCTTCTTTCAAAAGACCAAGGTCTTCTAACTGAATATTTTTCGGATTTTTTATTAATTCTAAAACTCTCGGATTCATCTTACCAATTCGCTACAATGTCGTTAAATATTTTATTAATAATTCTATCTGTTACCAGCTTTACCTGCTGGTCTTCGATCTGACTTAGGGATACATCACTGTTGAAAGCGGCTTCATCAGAATATGTTCTGTCAAAACTTGCATCCGGATGAATTTTATTTTCATAATGTACCTTTACTGTAATCGTAAGTTTATTCTGTGCCTGCTGAATCACTCCTCCAGAAGGGTTGGTCTGGGTATTGGAGCTGATGGTGGTAGGGGTAATGGAATAGTCTGTAATTTCTCCTTCAATCAGGATATCCGGATTTTCTTTTGTTCCTTTCAAAGTGGTTCTCTGAAGGAATCTGTTTTGAATCGCTGTAGAAAACTGTTGTGATAATGCAGGGTTTACAAGAGGAGCATTATTGGGAAATTCATTAATCTGAACTGTTTTCTCATCTGTAAGAGACGATCCTGTAAAGCTGTAGCATGAATTTAAAACTCCAAGCAATGCAAAAAGCACTCCCGTTAACAGTGATTGTTTCAAGCTGATATTGTTAATTTTAAAGTTCATTTTTAGATCCGATTTCAATAATTTCATCATACTCAATTTGTTGAATAGCATCTTCATAAGCAAAATAATTTGCTGTGTATAAGAATGGTAAGGTAAGAAAAATTCCTATCCCGCAAGCAACAATACCAATCTGGGACAAAATACTCACTACCAATGAGAAAAGAAAAATTGACAATAGATTTCCCTTGCTCATAATTTTGGAAATATTCCAGGCTTCTTTTACTTCTTTGATTCCTTTAAGACTGATTAACGGAATAATATAAAAGCCTTTTAGAACAAAGTAATATATAGCTGCTATTATTAAAAATATATAAGGAAACATAAAAAGTCCTACCATCGGATTGGGCTCATCCCTTCCGGAAATTGCTCCTGATATACCCAGCACAGCAAATAACGGGATATAAAGCAATAAAACACCACCAAAAACAATTAACTGCAACATAAAATAAGGCATGAAATCTTTGAAATCAAAAATATCTCCGGGACTTGCCGGCTGGTTTCTGTTCAGCCTTTGAAGGTATTTGTATAAATTACCCATTGCTAATAATCCACAGAATGGAATAATAGACATGATAAAGCATACTAAAAATGCTATAAAAATATTCCCGAAATCTTTCTTTAAAAGTTCGAAACCTTTGTTTATATATTCTCCGAGTTTAAAATTGATCGGCTTGGGTGTTAAATTGACTTTCATTATTTATGTTTTGCTAATCTTCCAGGTTATATTGTTTTATTTTTCTGTATAAAGTTCTTTGGGAGATTCCCAACTCATCTGCAGCTCTGTTCCTACGTCCTTTATGCTTCTCCAAGGCCTTGATAATCAAATCTTTTTCATTGTTCTGAAGAGAAAGAGATTCTGGTCTGTTTTCCTCAATTTCGATATCTTCAATATCTTCATAACTATCATCAGGACTAGAAATAATTGTTGGAGTCTGAACTGCCGGAGTATCGTTATTATTATCAAAATATAACAAAGATCCGGAATTCACCTGCGGCTGACTTTCAGGGGTATAAATCCTGTTGATCAGGTTTTTCTCATGGTTGCTCAGATCTGCTGTTCCTCTGTTCTTGATCAGTTCCGAAGTTAAGGATTTTAAATCATTAATATCATTCCTCATATCGAACAGAATTTTATACATGATCTCTCTTTCACTTCCGAAATCATTTTGTTTTGGAGTGCTTTGCGTATTGACCACCATTGGAAGATGGGTTTCCATAGGAATATACTCGGCAAGCTTCTCAGCAGTGATATTTCTGTTCCTTTCCACAACGGTCATCTGCTCTACTAAATTTCTTAGCTGGCGGACATTTCCCGGGAAAGAATAACTTTCTATATAATGAACAGCACTCTGCTCCAGCTCCAGTTCCGGCATTCTGTATTTTTCTGCAAAGTCAATTGCAAATTTCCTGAACAGCAAATGAATGTCTCCTTTTCTTTCTCTCAAAGGTGGCATATCAATCTGAACAGTATTCAAACGATAATACAAATCCTCACGGAATCTTCCATCATGGATAGCTTTCATCATATTAACGTTGGTAGCTGCGACAATTCTCACATTGGTTTTCTGCACTTGTGAAGAACCTACTTTCATAAATTCACCACTTTCCAGCACTCTTAAAAGACGAACCTGAGTTTGTAGAGGAAGTTCTCCTACCTCATCCAAAAAGATGGTTCCGCCGTCTGCTACTTCAAAATATCCTTTTCTTGTAGCTGTAGCTCCTGTAAAAGCTCCTTTTTCGTGTCCGAATAATTCTGAATCTATGGTTCCTTCCGGAATGGCTCCACAGTTTACAACGATATAAGGCTGATGTTTTCTTCTGGATTCTGAATGAATGATTTTCGGAATAAATTCTTTCCCTACCCCACTTTCTCCAATCACAAGTACAGAGATATCTGTAGGTGCAACCTGGATAGATTTTTCGAGGGCACGGTTAAGTGCAGGAAAGTTTCCGATAATTCCGAAACGGTTTTTTATGTTTTGTAGCTCGTTGCTCATAAGTAAATTTTTGATTATTGACTGAATGTTAATCTTCTACAGCTCTTCAATCTGTTGTCTGTAGACTTTGTTAAAGTGATGAGTGTAGACATCTTTCATGGTCTTCCCTTCATCATACGTTTGTAAGGCTAACATTTTTAAATCCAAATAATCTTTGTTTCTGATCTTAGAAACTTTACTTTTAAAGTATATATTCTCAGCAAAGTCGTACTCTTTGCTTTGTTTTTCAAAATTTTCCAGGGCTCTGTCGTATCTTCCCAGCTCGAAATAGGTAACTCCCAGCTGATAATGATCAAACATTCCCTTCACATAACCTCTGGTAGCCAGAAGCTTTTCTATAATCCCTGCTGCTTTTTCTTTCTGTCCTAAAGCACTGTAGGACAAAGCTCTTACTACGTCCAGGTTATAGTCCCCGTTCTGAGATCTTCCTAAATCTCCTGGCTCATATTTTTTTAACCCTTCTAAATCCTGAATTGCCCCTTTATAGTCTCTCAAAAACTGAAACTTTGTCCAGCCTCTGTAACCAAGGTGCATTTTAGGGTCTAAAGCAACTGCTTTATCTATTAGAATCTTCCAGGTTATGAAGTCCCCGTTTTTAATATATGGAACTGCTTTTTCCATATAAGCATAGGAAAAATCGGGACACAATTCAATGGCTTTATCGAAAGCTTCCTGAGATTCTGCTAGACCTTGTAAATCTGAAGCCCAGTTGTATAACTCACACGCCTTTTTACAGTTCTCACCCTCTACTGCATTACAGTTGACCTGTGCAATAGTATTGGTGTAAACGATAAGTAACAAAAAGCTAAGGTAATACCTCTGAAACTTTTCCATTTTTAATTTTATAGGTTGAATAATGATAGTAAACTACTTTTAAACCTTCTATCTCTTTCAGACCTGGGCTCATATACCATAATCTGAACAGTACTGTCTTTCCTTCACAATTTACTAAAAATCTTACGGTAATATACCCGTTGATCTTTTTTTAAGAATATATATTTTCTTTTTTTAAGTTTTTCAGTGATGGTAACTTAATTTTATTCTACTGTCCTCCCTAAAAGCGTGCCTTGCGTATTATCATACACAAAAACGTTCACAATGTCACCTATTTTCTGTCCTTCCAGTTTATCGAAGACACATACCGCATTCTGAGAGTTTCTTCCTTTCCACTGATTTTTGTTCTTCTTGGAAATTCCTTCGATAAGGATCTGGTGCTCTCTTCCTACATAAGATTTCATTCTTTGTTTTGAAAGCTCACCCTGAAGGGCAATAACCTCAGCAAGACGTCTTTGTTTTACATCAGCCGGAATATTATCTTCCATTTTCTTGTGCGCCGGTGTTCCCGGTCTTTCTGAGTAGGCAAACATATAACCGTAGTCATATTCTACTTCTCTCATAAGACTTAAAGTATCCTGGTGATCCTCTTCTGTTTCATTACAGAATCCAACGATCATATCCTGAGAGAATGCGACTTCCGGAACAATTTCTTTTGCTTTTCTGATCAGATCAAGATATTCTTCACGGGTATGTTGTCTGTTCATCGCTTCCAGCATATTATTGCTTCCGCTTTGTACAGGAAGATGTACATATTTACAGATGTTGTGATGCTTTGCCATCATTCTGAATACATCCAGACTCATATCCTGAGGATTTGAAGTAGAGAATCTGATTCTCAGCTCCGGAACGGCTTTAGCCACTAAATCAAGAAGCTGAGCAAAATTAACGGCTGTTGCTTTCTGCATTTCAGAAGCTTTGGCAAAGTCTTTTTTAGGACCGCCTCCATACCAAAGGTAAGAGTCTACGTTTTGGCCTAAAAGGGTGATTTCTTTATATCCGTTATTGGCAAGATCTTTACATTCTTCAATAATAGAGTGCGGATCACGGCTTCTTTCTCTTCCTCTGGTAAAAGGAACCACACAGAATGTACACATATTATCACAACCTCTGGTAATGGTAACAAATGCGGTAACACCGTTTCCACCTAAACGAACAGGATTGATATCTGCATAAGTTTCTTCTTTTGAAAGAATTACGTTAATCGCATCTCTTCCATCATCAGTTTCTTTTAAAAGGTTCGGTAAGTCTCTGTACGCATCCGGACCTACAACAAGGTCAACCAATTGCTCCTCTTCCAAGAACTTGGTTTTCAATCTTTCTGCCATACATCCCAGTACACCAACCGTCATATTCGGTCTTTCTTTTTTCAGATTTTTAAACTGAGAAAGACGCATTCTTACAGTCTGTTCTGCTTTTTCACGGATGGAACATGTATTTAAAAGAATCAGGTCTGCTTCTTCAACTTTCATCGTTGTATTATAGCCCTGTTCATTAAGAATGGATGCAACAATCTCAGAGTCAGAGAAGTTCATCTGACAACCATAGCTTTCTAAAAACAGTTTTTTAGAGTTCTCCGGTTTTTCTGCAATAGCAAAAGCTTCGCCCTGTTTTGTTTCGTCTATATATTTTTCCTGCACGATAATCAATTTAAGGTCCGTAATTTAAAATTACGAACGAATAAGTTTGCAAAGATACAAAATATTGTGACAGAATGTCAGGAGATTATCTGTATCTGTTATCATGGAAATTTTGATCCATTATTTTATCCTGATCTTCCAACTCTCTCTGTAGATCAAATTGTTGAAAAATTGGTTGAGTAATTTTAGCTCTAATTGAAATATTATTAAATGTAGCAGGATTCCATTTTCCTTTTATTCTAGACAGACTATTGATGATATCTTTCTTTTCATAGTCAAAAAAATCACCTTCAATCTTGAAATCCTCCATTTCGCCATTCTCATTCACAACAAATGTCAACAAAGCTCTTTTGTCCTCGTTTTTCTTTACGAATCTTTCAAAAATAGACTTAACCTCAAATCCAAAAGCTTTTATTCCTTTTTTAAAAGTTGGGCCTTTCTTTTCGTTTTTGCTTGGATCATCTTTGGAATTAACTAAATAAAAAGGATTTATTTCAATTTTGGCAATGGCTCCGATAAACTTTCCGTTTACTTTTGCCGGCATCCATTTTTTGAGATGGGGAATAATTTTACGGCTGAAATCAAATGCGCATTTATTTTTTTGAATTTCTAAAGTATCAAAATCTTTAACATAATTGATGGTTGAGTTTTCATGCACAAGAATCTGTACATTATACCGTTCTTCGCTTTTTTCGCAAGGCAACAACTTTTTCTCTTTAACAACCATTACCATCTCCTTAGTTAATTGATTTACACCTCCAACGTAAAAATCTTGGCCATAAGGATATTTATCCAAAACTTCATTTTGAGCAAAAATTAATTTTGTTGCAAAGAAAGTAATAAACAACAAAATTTTTTTAATCATGGTCATGTTTCATTTTATTTCTTTTTTCGGATCTTAATTGATCTCTTCACTAAATATCTCCCTGTGTTTAAATTTTGAAAAGAAAACCTTTGCATCTAATCAATATCCACAGACATTGAAGAGAAGTTCATTTTAACCTTGATCTGTGAAGCTACAGGCTGCCCGCCACAAGAGGCCGGAGTCCAGTTTTTCTTGATTCTTCTTACTACATATTGCATATCGTCAAAAAAAACTTCACTGTTTTGTACTTTGGGCATTCCTTTCACATCCACTACTTTTCCTTTAGCATCAAGCACTAGGGTAAAGGTAAAATCTCCAGTCAAAGCATAGAAATCAGAATTCAGGTATGCATACATATATTTGTTGAGGATTTCTTTATAGGCCACGACACCTCCTTCGAAAGCAGCAGGTTTAAAATCATTACATTTTACAGCTACCTGCATAAAAGGTTCTTTGATATCTATTTTCAGAACATTTTTATTGCTTTCCCTGATAAAAGAATCATCACGGTCTTCCTGATCCTGCGCCAATGAAAAATTCATTACACATAAGGCTAAAAATAAAAATATCGTTCTCATAATTTTGTATACTAAATAATAAACAAAGGTAAATATTTAGCTTATTTATAAACAATAAAAACTTCACGCAAAGCATGAAGTTTCAGAATTTAAATATTGCGAATTCAATACAAGTTTTGAATTCATTATTTTTTAATCTTACAGTAACCCTTTAATGTGTTTATAATTACTTTTTACGGTTTCAAAAACCTCATCCATTTTGCCTCCAAGCATCAGCTGGGCCATAGACTTTGTCATTCCCATAATCTGATCAAATTCAATCTTAGGAGGAAGGGCCAGTGCATTAGGATTGGTGAAAATATTCAGAAGATAAGGTCCGTTGTGATCCAGACATTCTTTGATGGCACTTTCTACTTCTTCGGGAAGATGAACATTTTTTCCCGGATAGCCCATCGCATGTGCTAACATGGCAAAATCCGGGTTAATCATATCGGTTTCATTATCTGGCATCCCGCCAACTTCCATTTCCAGTTTTACCATTCCCAACGTTCTGTTATTGAAAACAATTAGTTTCACAGGGAGTTTATACTGAAAAATAGTAGCCATATCCCCTAAAAGCATGGATAGTCCACCGTCTCCACATAGAGCAATTACCTGTTTCTCAGGATGCGCTAAAGCTGCTCCGATAGCCATTGGCATTGCGTTAGCCATTGATCCATGATTGAATGAACCCAGCATTTTCCTTTCGCCTGTTCCTGTAATAAATCTTGCTCCCCATACACAGCACATTCCGGTGTCTACCGTAAAAATAGCATCATGCTTAGCAAGTTTGTCTAAAGTATGGGCCACATATTCCGGCTGAATAGCATTCTCTTTTCCAGAATCTTTCACATACTCCAACTGGCTTTCTTTCACTTTATCATAAAATGCCAGCTGCTCGTTCAGGAAATGAAAATCAGTTTTTTCGTCAAGTAACGGCAATAATGCTTTGATGGTTTCTTTGACATCCCCGGCAAGTCCTAGCTCGAGTTTTGCTCTTCTTCCCAATCTTTCAGGACTTTCATCAATCTGGACGATTTTATTTTTTACAGGCATGAATTTCTGATAAGGAAAATCCGTCCCCAGAAGAATGACGAGATCAGCTTCATGCATGGCGTGATAGGCTGAAGGAAATCCTAACAGACCTGTAAGTCCCACTTCATTTGGATTATTGGGCTGAATAGCCATTTTCCCCCTAAATGAATATCCTACGGGCGCTTTTAACAGATTGGACAAAGCAATCACTTCATCACGGGCTTCAGCAGCGCCTATTCCGCAATAGATTGTTACTTTTTTACTATTATTTATAAGTGTTGACAAGCTTTTCAACTCGTCATCCGAAGGTCTTATGACAGGATTTGTTTTAAAGATTTGAGTGGAAGTAGAGCCTTCTTCGGCATCTAATTCAGAAACATCTCCGGGAAGACCTATCACCGCAACTCCTTTTTTGGAAATTGCATGTTGGATAGCAGTCTGTACAGTTCTCTGTACCTGCTCTGGCCGGGTAATCATTTGATTATAGTAACTACAGTCGTCAAACAGTTTTATCGTATTGGTTTCCTGAAAGTAATCCATGCCCATTTCATCACTGGGAATGGTGGAAGCAATGACCAGCATTGGAACATGAGAGCGATGAGCTTCATAAACTCCATTGATCAGATGAACGTGTCCGGGACCACAGCTTCCGGCACATACAGCTAACCCATCAAGCTCCGCCTCTGCAGCGGCAGCATAAGCTCCTACTTCTTCATGTCTTACATGAATCCATTGGATACTGCTTTTTTTGACTGCAATATTCAGATGATTAAGACTGTCGCCTGTTACAGCATAAATTCTTTTCACATTGGCATTTTCGAGCATTTCAACAATCTGCTCTGCGATGTTTTTTGCCATAATTACTCTGTTTTGATGATTGTTTTTAGATGAAAATAGTATTTGAGAAGAAGAAAATCTTCCTATCTCTATCAAATTTAACGAATAAAGTTGAGACTCTATCCCTAGCGCAATGTTAAAAACTTGTAATTTAATTTTGATTTTTTTCTATTCAAACCTCACGGGTTTTCAAAACCCGTGAGGTTTAATATTCCGCTGTAAAACAAAACAGCCACCTAAAAGGCGGCTGTTTATATTATATGTGGATTTTACATCACTATTTCAATCTGATTTCTCAACAGATCTTCAAACTCATCTCTTTTACGGATCAAATGAGCTTTTCCGTCTAAGAACAATACTTCAGCCGGTTTTAATCTTGAGTTGAAGTTTGAACTCATTTCAAAACCATACGCTCCTGCATTGTGGAAAGCAAGGATATCTCCTTCTCTTACTTCATTCAGTTTTCTGTCCCATGCAAAAGTATCGGTTTCGCAAATATTTCCTACAACAGTATAAATTCTCTCTGCTCCTTTTGGGTTAGAAAGGTTCTCAATCATGTGATAAGAATCGTAGAACATCGGACGGATCAAATGATTAAATCCGGAGTTCACTCCAACAAAAACAGTTGCCGTTGTCTGTTTAATTACATTAGCTTTCACCAATAAATATCCGCTTTTCCCAACTAAGAATTTCCCAGGCTCAAACCATAATTCGAATTTTTTTCCTGTAGATTTTGAAAATTCAGAAATTACTTTCTCTACTTTTTTACCTAATGTTCTCACATCAGTTTCTTCTTCACTGTCCTGATAAGGGATCTTGAAACCACTTCCCATATCCAGATATTTCAGATTCGGGAAATGCTCAGAAAGCTCCAGCATAATCTCCAATGCCTGAAGAAATACGTCCGGATCTTTAATTTCGCTTCCCGTATGCATGTGAAGTCCTTCAACATTCAGGTTGGTACTTTTCATCACTCTTTCAATGTGACGAACCTGGTGAATGGAAATCCCGAATTTACTATCGATATGCCCCGTTGAGATTTTATAATTACCCCCAGCAAAAATATGTGGGTTGATTCTTACTAAAATAGGATAAGTGTTCCCGTATTTATTCCCGAATTGCTCAAGAATAGAAATGTTATCAATGTTAATATGAACTCCAAAAGTCATTGCTTCTTCTATTTCGGCCAGGTCAACACAATTGGGAGTAAACAATATCTTTTCTTTCGAAAATCCTGCCTTCAACCCTAGTTTAACCTCGTTAATAGATACACAATCCAAAGATGCACCCAGGTTCTTGACATATTTAAGAATATTGATATTCGTTAAAGCCTTCGCTGCGTAGAAGAACTTCGTATGTTTTAAAAATGAAGAGGTAAGTTTTTCATATTGAATTTTGATGGACTCCGCATCATAAACGTACACTGGTGTGCCAAACTCATTGGCAATCTTTAATAATTCTTTTGAATTCATAATTTCATTTTAACATAAAAAAAGGCAGATTCTTCAGAAAAGAGCCTGCCACATTGATTATTTTTTATGCAAGACAACTCTTTTAAATATTCCAAACCTTAGAGAACTTTACAGCTCCCTTTTTTCCAGTTTTATTTTGTTTAAAATTTTGCATTGCTTGTATTTATTTTTTGCAAAAATACTATTTATTTTTTACTTTTTGAAAATTGATTGTACAACCATTGTCTTCAGAAGACAACTTGTAACGTATAGACACTCTTTTACTTCGGTAACGGTAATGTCTCAAAATCCCCACGAAGAAGAGCCAACTGCAGTTCATTATTCAGATCTGTGGAAGATAACGGAAGATCAATTTTCAACTTAGCCAGCTTACTCAGTGTCTGAATCTGCGTAAACAGCTCATAGAATCCAAAGGAAACCAATTTCCCGTTTTCTATGATTAAAAATAACTTTTCTCCTAATTTTCTTCCTGGTCCAAGCCAAAGTTCATTTCTTTTTCTGAATTCAATTTTTTGTTTCAAGACAGAAAAATCTTTAAATTCTTCCTGAGAACCAATAAACTGAACAGCTTTTGTTCCCTGGGTAAATGACCTGAATTTCAAGACTGGCTTCTCGGTTTTATTGAGCTTATTTTTCTCAACCACATATTTATTATTCCTGAAATATAGTCCGAAAGGTAAAACTTCTTTCTTTTTAATATTCTTGGAATTCAGTATCAGTTTGGCAATAATATCTGTTCCGGTAAGTTCAAAATTAATCTGCTCAACATCTTTCTGAATCTGTTCCCATTTTTTTGATTTGGAATTGAAAACCTTTTTGGAAAATTTGTTGATATCCTGAACATAATCAGAAAACATAATACGTCCACCTTCATCCTGAAAATAGACAAAACCTTTATCATTAGGAAGATCTTGAGTCAGCTCTTTGATCTTATTGATATACGTTTTGGCGTTAGACTCATCATGCTGCTTCTGAATGATCTCATTTTCGGTATCCTTTGAAATCAGAAGCTTGAAAAGTTCTAAGGTAGCTCTTGCATCACCTTCCGCCCTGTGATGGTTAGTCAATGGAATACCTAATGATTTCACCAGTTTTCCCAAGGAATAACTTACCTCATCAGGAATCAGTTTTTTTGCTAAAGGAATTGTATCTAAAGTATTGATTTTAAAATCATAACCAAGCCTTTTGAATGACTGGCGAAGCATCCTATAATCAAAATCAATATTATGCCCCACCAAAGTTGTATTTTGAGTAATTTCTATCACTCTTTTGGCAATTTCATGAAATTTTGGAGCAGTTTTGACCATTTTCGGGGTAATACTGGTCAGTTTTTGTACAAAAGGAGTGATATCACCTTCAGGGTTTACCAGAGATATAAACTGGTCTATAATTTTCTGACCGTCATATCTGTAAATGGCGATATCTATAATGCATTCATTTCTATAACCTGCACCATTACTTTCTATATCTATAATTGAATACATGAATGTTTTAACTGCTGTTTTTCTGGTTTAATATTTAAAACCGACGCTTTATTCCCCAATAAAATACGGTCTTATTTTTCTTTATTAAGTAAAGATAACCTGCTAAAATAACAAAAAATATATCAAAATACAGCAGATTGTCTTTCAAAATTATCTTCTTCTGCCTCCCAGACCGAACATTCCGAGAATAGCTTTTGCTCCTTCTCTCATTAATGTAGAGGTAAAAGTACGGCCAGCTTTACTTTGCAATACCTGTTCAAACATTCCAGGTTCTTCTTTTACCGGCTTTGCCTTTTGGTTAGGTGACGGGTTTTGTGCAGCCTGTTCCATCCTATTGGTAAGCATTTCATAAGCAGATTCTCTGTCAATTGCCTGCTCATATTTTGCTACAAGTGCTGATCTTGAAGTCAGATCAGAGATTTCCGCGTCATTCAAAACATCCATCCTTGATTCTGGAGAGATCAGATAAGTATGTACTAATGGGGTAGGAATTCCTTTTTCATCAAGTGCTGTAACAAATGCTTCTCCGATTCCCAAATTCTGGATCAGGCTGGAAGCATTATAATATTCTGTGGTAGGATAGTTTTCAACGGCTTTGGTAATTTCTTTTTTATCCTTTGCCGTAAAACCTCTTAGAGCATGTTGTATTTTTAATCCTAGTTGGGAAAGTACATTTTCAGGGACATCACCAGGAATCTGGGTAATAAAATAGATCCCCACTCCTTTGGAACGGATCAGTTTTACCATCGTTTCAATTTGTGAAAGAAGGGCCTTGGAAGCTTCATCAAAAATCAGGTGGGCTTCATCAATGAATAATACCAATTTTGGTTTACCGCTATCTCCTTCTTCCGGAAATGTCATATAAATTTCTGCAAAAAGAGAAAGCATAAAAGTGGAGAAAAGCTGTGGTTTGTTCTGGATATCTGCTACTCTTAAGATATTAACCACTCCTTTTCCGTCTCTTGTTTCCAGCAAGTCATGAACATCAAAGCTTAGCTCACCAAAGAATCCTGCCGCTCCTTGTTGTTCCAGAGCTACAATAGATCTTAAAATAGCTCCCAAAGATGCTGATGCAATAGATCCATAATTAGCTGCAAGTTCAGCTTTTCCCTGTGCATTATCCGTCACGTACTGCAGTACTTTCTTCAAATCGTTAAGATCAATCAATGGAAGTCCTTTATCATCACAGTATTTGAAAACTATAGACATGATACTTTGCTGGGTATCATTCAATTCAAGAATTTTGCTTAATAAAACAGGCCCAAATTCTGTAACCGTAGCTCTCAATTTTACACCTTTTCCTCCGGAAATACTCATGAGTTCTACCGGAAAACCTTGTGGATTATAAGGAAGCTGTGTTTTGCCATACCTTTCTTCAATGATAGGATTCATCTGACCTGCTTCTGCAATCCCGGAAAAGTCTCCCTTAATATCCAGAACCAAAGACGGAATTCCTGCGTGAGAAAGCTGTTCTGCAAACACCTGTAACGTTTTTGTCTTACCGGTTCCGGTAGCACCGGCAATAAGACCGTGACGATTTATGGTTTTCAGAGGAATGGTTACATTGACTTCTGTCACCACTTCGCCATCCAACATTCCTTTTCCTAATATTATATGCTCTCCTTTTGGAGTATATCTAGCGTTAAGTTCTTCAATAAATTGTGTTTTGTCTGCCATTTGATCGCTTTTTTAACTTATAAATATAAAATTTTTTGTAAAATATCTGAAGATATTTTCTGAAGAACTTCTCTCTGCTTCTTTCGAAAATAAATTTGTCCTTCAATAATCAAATTTTAAACCACGATCATTATTTTTTTCTGCCAGGAAGGATATAGGAACTAAACATGATATAAAACAGCATTTACCATTATCTTTATGTAAGGCATTCTTTTTGCTGAAAAAAAACAACATATACTAAACGTACGTTTAACAAAGTATTGAAAGAAACTATCAATGGGATTTAACATTTCATTTAGAATTGATCTAATACTTCGTATCTTTAACTCATTAAAAAAAGACCCCAATGAAAATTGAACAAATATATACGGGCTGTCTGGCTCAGGGTGCCTATTATATTGTATCAGAGAATGAAGCTGCCATTATTGATCCGCTAAGAGAAGTAAAACCTTATCTGGATCGTCTGGAAAAAGACAATGTCACTTTAAAATATATTTTTGAAACTCACTTCCATGCAGATTTTGTATCAGGACATTTGGATTTAAGCAACAAAACAGGTGCTCCTATTGTATATGGACCTACTGCTGCTCCGGAATTTGACGCTATTATTGCTGAAGACAATCAGATTTTTGAGATCGGAAAAGTGAAAATAAAGGTCATGCACACTCCTGGGCATACGATGGAAAGCAGTACTTACCTTTTAATCGATGAAAATGGTGTTGAAACTGCAATCTTTACTGGTGATACGCTGTTTTTAGGAGATGTTGGAAGACCGGATCTTGCCCAGAAGGCAACTAATCTTACTCAGGAGGATCTTGCTGGAATTTTGTATGACAGCCTTCAGAGCAAAATCATGCCATTGGATGACAGCATCACTGTATATCCAGCTCACGGAGCCGGATCTGCTTGTGGAAAGAATATGCAGAAAGAGACAGTTGATATCTTAGGAAACCAAAAGAAAACCAATTACGCTCTTAATCAACCGGATAAAGAGTCTTTCATCAGAGAAGTTCTGGATGGCTTAACAGCTCCTCCAAAATATTTCGGGATGAATGTCGCTTTAAATAAAGGTGGCTATGAAAGTCTGGACGTTGTGATGAACAAAGGATTGCAGCCTGTAACACCTGAAGATTTCGAAGCTCTGGCAGAAGAAACAGGAGCATTAATTTTAGATACAAGAGGAGCTGCGGATTTCCATAAAGGATTTGTTCCCAACTCTATCAATATAGGACTGAAAGGTGATTTTGCCCCATGGGTAGGAACGCTTATTGTAGATGTAAAACACCCTTTATTATTAATTACTGATGAAGGAACTGAAGAGGAAGTAATCACAAGACTGAGCCGAGTAGGTTTTGACAATGTAATTGGTTACCTGAAAGGCAGTTTTGAAGCATGGAAAAATGCAGGTAAGGAAACGGATGAGATCAAAAGAATTACTCCGGCTGAATTTGCAGAACAATTTACAGCAGACGCTACAGTAATTGATGTAAGAAAACTTACGGAGTATTCCGCAGAACACATTGACAATGCTTATAACAAGCCACTAGACACTATCAGTGACTGGGCTCGTACCATTGATGATTCTGAACATTTCTTCCTGCACTGCGCAGGTGGGTACAGAAGCATGATTGCCGCAAGCATCCTTAACTCACACGGAATCAGAAATTTTACCGAAATTGAAGGTGGTTTTAACGGAATCAAAAAAACGGAAAAACTTCCAACCACAGATTTTGTATGCCAATCTAAGACCCTGTAAGACATGAAAATTCAGTTTTTCGGATTATTTTTAGCATTAACATTTACGCTAAATGCCTGCAAAACAAATCCTACAGCAACTGTTTCTACGGCTAATATCAAAGAAATGGTTAACAGCTCTGATGTAACATTGGTGGATGTCAGAATTCCGGAGCAATATGCCGCAGGAACAGCAAAGAATGCCATCAACATTCCTTTGGCAGAGATTCAAAACAATATAGAAACTCTAAAAGGTAAAAAAGTTGTTGTGTTTTGCAATAAAGGAATCCAGGCTGACCAGGCGATGGAAATTCTGAAGAAAAATGGTGTGGAAGCTTATGATGGTACAACCTGGAAAAATGTAAAAGCGATCCAGGATGAAACAAACAAAAATGCAAACTAATAAAACCAAAACTATGTCACAAAAATTTCAGGAAATCATAGATTCCGAAAGACCCGTACTTATCGATTTTTTCGCAACATGGTGTCAGCCTTGTAAAGTACAGTCTTCGGTATTAAATACAGTAAAAGAAAATATTGGCGAAGGAGCAAGAATTATAAAAGTAGATGTAGATCAATATCCTGCACTGGCAGCTCAGTATGGCGTTCGTGGAGTCCCTACACTGGCCATTTTCAAAAAAGGAGAAATGCTTTGGAAGGAAAGTGGTGTTCATGATGTGAACACATTAACGAACCTTCTGCAACAATATGTTTAAATAAAAACAAAAAAATAATAAAGGCTGAAGTTCACATGAATTTCAGCCTTTATTATTTTTTATAGTTGAATGGAGAAACTATCCCGGTCATTTAAAAACTGGAAATGCTTTCTAAAATCGTTCAATTCTTCCATATATAATTCTGCAGATACAAGATTTCCCTGTTTCTGAGAAATTTCTTTTCCATCTCCAAAGAAGCAGTGAGAGCTTTCCTGATACAACAGATCATTTCCATCGGTCCCGATTCTGTTTAAACCAAATACAAAAGATAAGTTTTCAATAGCTCTGGCTTTCAACAGATGTTCCCATGCTCCTACCCTTTTCTCGGGCCAGTTGGCAACATATAATATGGCATCATAATCATCGTTATTCCTTGCAAAGACAGGAAAACGTAGATCGTAACACACCTGAAGCAGGAAACGTATTCCTTTATATTCAACAATTACTCTTTCCTTTCCTGGCGTGTATACTTTATCTTCTCCGGAAAAAGAAAACAAATGTCTCTTATCATAAAAAGTGATTTCGCCATCCGGCTTTACAAAGAACATTCTGTTGTAAAAATTGCCGTCCTGTTCTACCGGAGCACTTCCGCAAAATGCAGCATTTTTCTCTTTTGAGATTTTTTTCAAAAACTCCAGTGATTCATTATTTCTGTCCGAAACTTCAGAAGCATCCATACAGAAACCTGTTGAAAACATTTCAGGAAGCAGAAACAGATCTGCCTCCACATTGAGCAATTCGCTTTCTATACGCGCAAAATTCTCAGTTTTTTTTTTCCATATGATATCTAAATTAAGTCCTACAACTTTCATCTTTTATTCTTTTAAATTATTTCATATATGAAATATAAAAATACATCTTTTAACTTTATGAAAGTAGAATTAAATGGTTGAAGAATGCTTTAGTATTTAAAATAGAATTTATTTCTTAATAATTTATTAAAGTCAAGCATTTTTACAATATTGCCATTCTTTCGGTTTCATTTTTGATAGAAATATTTTTTATTATTATCATTAAAATTAAAAATTTATGAAGAAATTGTTTTTTATGGTGGCGATCTTCTTTTTTGGTGCTATGGCTAATGCTCAGGCGTGGACAGGAAAGGGGGATCAGAAAATACAACTGGGGCTGAGTGCCTGGGGATATGGAACCGGAATTACAGGAACGTATGACTATGGCCTCAACAAACTGATTTCAGTAGGAGCCGGGATCAATGGCTATTTTGATAATTATAAAAACAACGATAAAGATAATCGTGTTTTTGTGTTTGGAAGACTGAACTTTCATTTACAGGAAGCTCTAAATTTGCCTTCCAAATGGGACATCTATCCTGGAGTAGACCTTGGAGTTCTTGGAAGAGACTTTGGAGTGGGAGCTCACATCGGTGCCCGTTATTTCTTCACAGAAAAAATTGGAGTCTTTGCAGAGGTTGGTAATAATGGCAGCCTTGGTGTTTCTTTCAATTTATAATCTTATCATTAAATCAATCTTTAAATATGACAAAGCTTCTTGTTTCGGGGAGCTTTTTTATTTGGCATAGTTTTGATAATTGTTACCTTTGCAAATTAAAATCTAAAATTTATTAATGGAAATAGCAATTAAACTTTTTCAGTTCATTCTGAGCATCTCTATACTTGTGCTTCTTCATGAGCTTGGGCATTTCTTACCGGCAATATGGTTCAAGACCAGAGCAGAGAAGTTTTTCCTGTTTTTTGATCCTTACTTCTCCATATTCTCCATGAAGAAAATCAACGGAAAATGGCAGTATAAATTTTTATCAAAAAACTTACCGGATTCTGAAGTAATAGAAGTGAACGGAAAGAAGGAAGAAGTTCCTATCGATATATCAAAACTTCCGGACAACGACTGGAGAAAACACCCTGAACAAACAAAATACGGAATCGGCTGGCTTCCTTTTGGAGGATACGTGAAGATTGCAGGAATGGTGGACGAAAGTATGGATACTGCCCAGATGAAAAAACCGGCAGAACCTTGGGAGTTCAGATCAAAACCAGCCTGGCAGAGACTTATCATTATGCTGGGGGGAGTTACCGTTAACTTTTTTCTTGCGTGGTTAATCTACAGCTGTTTATCATTCTTCAACGGAGAAACTTATACAGATATCACAAAATTTAAAAATGGTATTGAAGCCACTTCTGCAGGAAAGAAAATGGGTTTCCAGAATGGTGACAAAATCATTAGTGTAGACGGAAAACCGGCAGAAAGACTTGAAAATACTTCCATCAATATCCTTTTGGGAGATCATGTTACCGTAAACAGAAACGGACAGGAAGTTACTTTCCCTGTCAATGCAGACGGTGTAGCAGACGTTCTTAAGCAGAGAGAAGCAAAACTATACATCACACCAAGAGTTTCTATGGTTGTTGACTCATTGGCTACTCCTTCTTCCCAGGCATCAGGTCTTGCAAAAGGCGACAAAATTGTAGGAATCAATGGTAAGAAAGCAGCATTCTTTGATGAAGTAAGTGCTCTTTTAAGTGAAAATAAAGGTAAAACAATTTCTGTAGATGTTGAAAGAAACGGTGCTTTACAGACATTACCTGCAGTTTCCGTAGATAAAAACGGAAAACTGGGGATTGCAATTGATACCAAAAGCATTGCAAAAGATATTGTAACGAATAAAAAATATTCTTTCGGAGAAGCTATTCCAAGAGGATTTACAAGAACTATTGAAGCATTAACCACACAGGTAAAGCAGTTCAAAATTATGTTCAACTCTAAAGTTCAGGGGTATAAAAATGTTGGAGGTCCTATTGCGATCGTAAAAAACATGCCTGTGGATAAAGATGCGGACGGAAGCGTTAAGATCAACTGGGTTGCTTTCTGGAGCTTTACAGCAATGTTCTCCGTATGGCTGGCATTCCTGAACCTTATTCCGATTCCGGGACTTGATGGTGGACACGTTTTATTTACTTTATATGAAATTATTGTAGGAAAACCTGTTCCGCAGAAAGTTTTGGAAAACGCACAGATGATTGGAGTTATCTTCCTGTTAGGATTGATGTTACTGATCTTTGGAAGTGACATCTTCAAAGTATTTATGGGTAAATTATAATTTTTTTAAAATTTTTCTTAAAAATATTTGTAGGGTATAAATATTCGTCCTATATTTGCACCACTTAAAACAAAGGACATTCCTCCTTAGCTCAGTTGGTTAGAGCATCTGACTGTTAATCAGAGGGTCGCTGGTTCGAGCCCAGCAGGAGGAGCAAGAAGACTTACAGAAATGTAAGTCTTTTTTTGTGTCTTACTATGAACTCTTTCATGGCAAGGACTCCAAATCTGAGAAATAACACATTTGTAGTTTAAATATAACGCAAAGGATTAGTAGCTGGTACTTCATTTTTCAGGAAGCAAAGGCGGGAGTCAACTTTGTTGATTCTTTCTAAGCATTCGAATATCCACTCAGCTTCATCAGCGACTCCGTTGCCTTTTATCTCCCTCAACAATAAGAGAATATCCTCTTTACGTTTTGTAGAACCAATGAGTCCGACATAAAAAACAAATATTTACAATTTTCCTTCACTTTCCCAGAAATATCTGTTTTATTGGATTTTATAAGCCTTTAAAGCATTTTACCTGTAACTATTTCGTCAATAATTCGACTATTCTTTTTTAGAGTAATCCGGATTGAGAAAATTTTTTACAAATAAACATTTCTATAAAAAGGCAAAAAAATTAACAACCAACAGATAGTATTGCATAAATACCCAATTGTACCATGAAGAAAACTATTATTTCGTTATTAACAGCATTTTCTATTATAGGGATTTCGGCGCAGCAAAAGTCTTATTTTTTATCAAGTCCTTCATTGAGTCCTGATGGAGAAACAGCTTACTTCGCTTATGACGGTGACATCTGGAAAGCAGATTCCAATGGAGGAAATGCTTCAAGAATTACCGCCCTGGATGGAGAAGAGATCAATCCCCGCCTTTCTCCGGATGGAAAATGGCTTGCATTCAGTTCTAATCAATATGGAAATTATGATGTGTATGTAATGCCCTCAGGAGGAGGAACCATCAAGCAGTTAACCTTCCATACCGGAAGGGATGAAATGGAAAGCTGGGCGTGGGACAGCAAAACGATTTATTTTACTTCCAACAGAAATAATAATTTCGGAAGTTTTAAAACTACAATTGAAGGAAAAACTCCGGAAAAACTTTTCAATAATTACTTTAACTACACCAATGGACTAGTGGAAACCCCTGCAGGAGAATATCTTTTCACAAGCTCATCTGAAAGTGCCCATCAAGTACAGAGAAAACGTTATAAGGGAGAAAATAATCCTGATATTCTTGGATACAATCCAAAAAGCAATTCTTTCAAACAGTACACGAACTATGAAGGAAAAGATTTCAACCCAAGTGTAGATAAAAAAGGTATTATCTATTTTATTTCTGATGAGAATAATGGAGAATATAATCTTTATAAAATCGAAAATGGTAAAAAAACTGCTTTAACGCAATTTGATACGTCTATAAAAAAACCGTTTGTCTCAGCAGACGGATCTAAAGTTATTTTTGAAAAGGATTATCAGCTTTATACTTATGAGGTAGCTTCAAAAAAAACAGCTCCCCTCAACATTAGCCTGAATACTAATAAAACCTTGGAAAAAGCTCAGAATTTCAATGTGGAAAATAATATTTCCTATTATGATGTATCTCCGGACGGTAAAAAAATGGCGTTCATAAGCCGTGGTATTATATTCGTTTCTGATATTGAAGGGAAATTTGCCCAGCAGATTTCTGATGGTAAAGAACGTGCTATGGAAGTAAAATGGCTGAAAGACAACCGTACTTTACTTTACAATCAGACTTATAACGGATATCAAAACTGGTTTACGATTCAGGCAGACGGAAAAGGACAGCCAAAGCAATTAACGGGAGACTTACGCAATAACAGAAGTATCACCCTTAATAACGACCTTTCAAAAGCCGTTTACTTAAGCGGGAGAGATGAAGTAAGATTATTGGATTTAAAAAGTTTTACATCTACAACTATTGTAAAAGACGAGATTTGGGCATTCCAAAACTCAAGGCCTTCTTTCTCCCCTAATAACGAATATGTATTATTCTCGGCAAAAAGAAACTTCGAGCTCGATATTTTCATCTATCACATCAAAAAAGGACAGACTTTAAACCTTACCAATACAGGCGTTTCTGAAGAAGATCCCGTGTGGTCTCCGAACGGAAAATATATTTATTTCGCCAGCGACAGGACCAATCCGTCTTATCCTTTAGGCATGCAGAAATCCAACATTTACCGTATGGCTTTAGATTGGTTTGACGAGCCTTTTAAGTCTGAAAAATTCGACAATCTCTTCACTGAAGAAAAGAAGGAAACAAAATCTTCGGATAAAGAAAATGATAAAGATAAGAAGGACAAAAAAGGAGAAGACAAGAACAAAGAAGATAAAGAGAAAAAGGAAGAAAAAGAACCGGTCATCAAAGAGCTGAAAATAAATCCCGAAGATACCCTGGACAGAATTGAGCTGGTAACCGACCGATATGGATATCAGGATGATCCGGCCGTTTTCGCTGATGATAAAAAAGAAATTCTATTATTTAATTCTAATCAGGATAACGGAAAAAGACAACTGTACAAAAAGGTGTTTACCGATTTTGAGCCTGCCAAATCTGAAAAAGTGTTTGATAAAGCAGCTTATTATTTAACCAAAAATGAGAAAAACCTATTTGCTCTGATTGAAGGTAATATTTACAAAACAACTGTTGCCGCATTAAAACCTGAAAAAATCAATATCCAGTATAGTTTCGATAAAGATCTGGCCTCAGAATTTATGCAGATGTATGCTGAAGCCTGGACAGGTGTGGAAGAAAACTTCTACGACGAAAAATTCCATGGTATCGACTGGAAAGCCAAAAAGGAGCAATATGCAAAATACCTGCCGTATATAAATAACAGAAATGATCTGCGAATTTTACTGAATGATCTTCTGGGAGAGCTTAATTCTTCACACACCGGATTTTCTTCTACCGGAAAAGAGGAAACCGTATTCCTGAATTATTTCACCAACGAAACCGGAATTATCTTCAAAAAAGACCAGCCTTACACGGTAGAAAGCATTGTGAGAAAATCTCCCGCTTACCGTTCAGGGGTTGATATCAAACCTGGAGACCAACTGACTTCTGTAAATGGAAAAAAGATTGATGTAAACGAAAATATCGAAACGTATTTCACAAGCCCTAAAAAACAGGATGAGCTTGTTCTTACCTTCAACCGTGATGGTAAAACGGTAACAACCAAAGTACATCCGATTTCTAATGGAGAATTAAAAGGATTACTTTACGATGATTGGATCTACAACAATCATCAGCGTGTAGACAAGCTTAGTAACAACCGTATTGCCTACTCTTGCATGAAAAACATGTCTACTGATGAGCTGGACCGATTCCTTCTGGATATGGTAGAACAAGAGAACAGAAAAGACGCTGTTATTCTCGATTTACGCTACAACACCGGCGGAAATGTTCATGACAAAGTATTGAATTTCCTTTCTCAGAGACCTTATCTGCAATGGAAATATCGTGAAGGAAAAATAACAACACAACCGAACTTTGCTCCTTCCGGAAAGCCTATTGTTCTTTTGATTAATGAAGCTTCATTAAGTGATGCAGAAATGACAGCAGCCGGGTTCAAAGCTCTAAAGCTGGGTAAAATTATCGGTCAGGATACTTATCGATGGATTATTTTCACTTCAGCAAAAGGGTTGGTAGACGGATCTTCTTACAGACTTCCTTCATGGGGAACTTACACATTAGACGGACAGAACCTGGAAAAGACAGGTGTAAAACCTGATATTTATGTAAAAAACACCTTTATGGACCGTCTTCAGAACAAGGACCCACAACTGGAAAGAGCTGTTCAGGAAATCCTTAAAGATTTAAAAAAATAAAACTCCGGAACTATAAAATAAAAAAGACCTGCAAAAGTGCAGGTCTTTTTCGTTGGTATGATCTTAACTTTTATGATAACAAGAGTTTTATTCCTCTGAAATTCTTTCCAGCTCAACAAGCTGTATAGGCTCACTCATCAATTCATCCATCTGGCCTGCAAAGTTCTTGATTTCTCAAATGATCTATTTTCTCCGGTTTAGACTTCAGTACCGCCACAGATTTAAACGTTTTGTTCATTGTTTAATATTTTATGTGATTTATATTTAAAAATTTTGGCTTATAATTTAACCCTGTATATAAAATACGGAGGTTTTCCGGCATCCGGTTGACCAGAAAACGCTGTTGTTGTATGAAGTTGGTTGACTGAAATATACAGGTAGCCATCATCAGAAACTGCAATATTATCAGGCCACTGTAATTTTGAATCTTTAATGAATTCCGTAAGATTTCCATTTTTATCCAGCTTACTGATACCATGACCTCCAAGATCAGTAATGTAATGATTCCCTTGTTTATCTGTAGCCACACCATCACTCACAGGTTTTTCTCCCAGTTTCTTAATGGATTTTCCTATTGCATGGTCATCTTTATTTTCTCTAAAAAGTTGGGCAGGAACTTCATACCATGATGTTCCATTCATAGAACCAAAGAATAATGTTTCCCTGTCATCTGACAGCGTAATAGGATTAATGCCTACACGGGACGGTTTGCCTCCAAAATCAATGACCCTTCCATCAATAATCATATCAACATCTTCCGACTGTAAAGCCTGATGACCACCAAACCTCCTTGCTTTTTTTGTTTTGAGATTCAATGCAATAATTCCCGGATTGGCAATATCAGCAAGGTAAGCCCAGCCATTTTTTTCATCAATGGCAACATCCTGAATAAAACTGCCTTTCGGTGCAATATCAGCTGGTAATTCTATCTTTTCAGCGACTTTATTTTTTTTCAGGTCGAAGCACCAAAGACGGGTTTTCCCAAGCTCAAGCCCCATATCAATCATCCAAAGCCGATTTCCTTTATCTATAGTGACTCCCAGCGGAGTATCAAATTTATGACTATCAGCCGGCTGTCCGTTTTTCTGTAAATCCGTAGACGGAAAAGGTACTGCTTTCCCATTGCGGATTTCCACCAATTGCTGTTTGGGATCGGATAAAGGATGCATCGTCGCAAATACCCTTCCGTTATGACTCACGGCTACATTTCCTGGTCTGGAATCAGTAAACTGCGCTACGACTTCAAGGTTTTTCCCATGTTCTGAAAGATAAGATGCAGATCCATCTATCCAGTCTTTACGCACAGGAGTAAAAAAGTCCAGATCTTCGGTTCCATTTTCAAGGCAGAAGAACTCATGCGTAATACCTGCAGGAATCACCAGCACGCCACCAGCCTTTATAATATGTTCTTTCCCATTCATGAGTACTTTTACACTTCCCTTATTGATATAAGTCACCTGCTCGTTCGGATGACTATGGGGAGCTACATGAGCATCTTTATCCATTTTCCAAAAGGCAAAAGTACTTTCTGAGCCGGATATCCATTTACGCTGTAATCCTTTTCCCACCTGTTCCCAAATTCCTTTACTAAAGTCTGTTTGAATGACCTTCTGCTGAGCCTTAGCTGAGTTGAAGAAAAATAGTGCTGAAATTGAAGAAATCAAAAAAAATCTATTGGTTTTCATCTGTATATATGATTAGTATGTTATAATTTCTAATAATGAAATTTGATCTTTTAGCGGGTAACTTTTTTATGCTGGCAGACAATTCCAATATTTGAACAAGGCAAAATTATACTGATAATTAGCAAATTACCGGTACAAAACTTCTCTATTTTTGTATAATTTTGCCAATATAAAGCAACCCTCATGAACAGAGACGTATTATATGAGCCATACAGTATTCATTTTGAAACATTAGAAACATTCCCGGATAAAGAGAGCAGAAAAAACTTCTTTGAACTTGTCTTTATTTTATCAGGCACAGGGCAGCATTGCATTAATAAGCACAGCTTTTCCTATTCGGATAATCACATGTTTCTCCTGACCCCGCAGGATTGCAGCCAGTTTTGGATTGATACTAAAACCCGTTTTTTCTTTCTGAGGTTCAGTAATATTTATTTAAAAAGTGATAAAATTTCGAAAGAGAATATCAAGCGTTTGGAATTTATTCTTGAAAATGCCAACCACAAACCCGGATGTATCCTAAAAAATCAGACAGATAAAACACTTGTAAGACCAATCGTAGAAGCTTTGATAAGAGAAGCCGTCAATAAAGACCTGTATCACAGCGATATAACCGCACAACTCATTAATACACTCATTGTTATTGTTGCCCGCAATATTGCCAAATATCTTCCTCAGAAGATCGATGAAACCTCAGAATCAAGAATTATTAGTATTCTGAATTATATACAGGCAAATATCTACGAACCTGAAAAAATACGAACTGAAACTATCTGCAAAGAGTTCGGGTTTTCTGAAAATTATCTCGGTAAATACTTTAAAAAACATAGCGGTGAAACCCTTCAGTCTTATCTGAATAATTATAAAACCACCTTAATAGAGCACCGTTTAAAACACAGCAACAACAGAATTTCAGAGATTGCCGACGAATTGGGATTCACTGATGAGAGCCATCTTAATAAATTTTTTAAAACGCAGCGGGGCAAAAGTCCCAAAGCTTATCGGCTGGAATTTATAAAATCATGAATAACCTCCTGCTCATCCCAGAAAAATATTTAAAATTTAATTTATTGAAAAATAAACCAATAGCTTTTTTCATTCAATATTCAGGAACAAAAACTTGCTTGGTACGGATATTCCTATTATATTTGCACCACTTAAAACAAAGGACATTCCTCCTTAGCTCAGTTGGTTAGAGCATCTGACTGTTAATCAGAGGGTCGCTGGTTCGAGCCCAGCAGGAGGAGCAAAAAAGACTTACATTTCTGTAAGTCTTTTTTTATGATATAAATTCTTCATAACGGCTGCAAAATATTTCTAAAAAGCAGGAACGTTACCTTTCTTTTAATCTCCTGATTATTATATTTTAAGCATTAAAATTTCCCGATTATTTTTTAATCCATACATATATTATTTTCGCTATTTTTGTCGTTTTATAGGATAGAATAAAAATATTTTATTTTTTTACCTATTTTTTAAATAAACTGCATGCTTTTTGTTTATGATAATTGCTTGAAGAAACGAATGATGTTAAACAATAACTCCCAAAAACACTATCTTTTATTTTTCTTTCTGATTCTCGCCGGTTCCGTATGCGCTCAAAACAAAGCGAGCGGCAAGGTGGTTGACGAAAAGAGCAGTAAAGAACTCAATAAAGTTGATATCTTTATCAACGACAGTAAAACACCTGCCCTGACGACAACTTCAGGCAGTTTTATTATTCAGTCTGATAGCATCATCCATCAGCTAAGATTTTCCAGAAAAAATTATACTACAGAAACCCTTGATATCACTCCCGAAAATGCTGACAATATTTTCGTACAGCTTTCGCAGGCTAAAGTAAGCGACATTCAGGAAATTGTTCTTCAAAGCGGAAAAACAAAATACAAAAGCAAGAAAGAAAATCCGGCTTATGCAATTATGCAGAAAGTATGGGCACAAAAAAGAAATAACGGACTGGAAAAATTCGACACCTATTCTTATAAAGAGTATGAAAAAACGCAGTTTGACCTAAACAATCTTGATAGTGCCTTCATGAAGAAAAAGATTTTCAATAAACTGGATTTCATTTTCGATTATGCAGATTCCACAGCAAGCGGGAGACTTGGACTTCCTATTTTCCTGAACGAAGCCGTTTACGAAAATTATGGTAAAAATAAACCGGAAAAAAACAGCAAAAGAACATTAGTAGCCCAGAAAACTTCAGGTTTTCAGGATAACCAGGTGATTACGGTTTCTGCTAAAAACTTATACCGTGATATTAATATCTACGACAATACTCTTAATTATTTCGATATCGGATTCCAGAGCCCTGTCGGAAGTGATGGTTTCAGTACTTACGATTATAGCCTTATGGATACCATTACGATTCGTGGTGAGAAAGCATTTCAGATAAGGTATCAGCCTAAGAGAAAAGACATCCTTGCATTCCAGGGAAACCTTTATATTGACACCGATACTTATGCTGTTTTAGGAGCAACATTAAAGTCAACACAGAAGATCAACGTCAACTTTGTCAACAGTGTGTATACTCAGGTAGAATACGACAATCCTGATGACGCTACATTTCTTCCTAAAAAACTGATCACTGAATTTGAAATGAGTCCTTTCTCAAAAAAGAAAGGTGCAAAAAGTATCATCGCCAAAAGATCGGTAGATTATTCTGATTATCAATTCAACAAGCCTCTTGACCCTAAAGTATTCAAACGTACCGAAGAAGAATACGAAGACAAGTTCACCAATAAAGACGATGCATATTGGACTAAAGCAAGACCTGACACTTTATCTAAAGCAGAACAGGGCGTTTATAACATGCTTGACCAGCTTCAGCAGACACCGAAATTCAACCGAATGGTAAAACTGTTTGAAACCCTCGGTTCACGTTATTATAATGCCTTTAAAGGAATAGATATTGGTCCTATTTTCTCAATTTACGGAAGAAATGAAGTAGAAGGGGACAGAATAAGATTAGGAGCAAGAACCTATTTCGGATTGAATGATACCTGGAGAGCCCAGTTTTATACAGCTTATGGTTTCAAAGATCAACAGTTTAAATATGGCGTAGAAGCAAGATATATGTTCAATAAGCTTAACCGCTTTATGATTGGAGCAGGAACCAGCAGAGATATTGTTCAGCTTGGGGGACAGCTTACATCAGGGGATGGTGTTACGCCGCAATCTTCATCTACCAGTACCTTTTTTGCAAGAGGAGAAAATATTTCTTTAAGTTCTGTAAACAAAACAAGCGTTTTTGCAGCTATTGAACCATGGAAGAACTTCCAGATCCGAGTAGATGGAGTGATGCAGAGTATTAAGTCTGCTATTCCTGAGAAATTCAATCTGATGTATTACAAAGATGGACAGTTAAGACAAACAGTTAATGATTCTCACGTTACCATCAGTTTAATTGCCAAACCTGGTGCAAAATTTTCACAAACCGGTATTGACCGTTACCAGGCCAGAAACTTAGCTCCAACTATCGTTTTAAGATATACACGAGGTATTGAAGGATTATTTAATGCTGATTTCAATTATGACAAACTCCAGTTCATGCTCTACAAGCCATTTTTAATTGGAAGTATGGGAAAACTGGTGGTTAATTTCGAAGCTGGAAAGAACTTCAATACAGTTCCTTTGGCATTACAGAATATTATTCCGGCAAACCTTTCCTATGGTCTGGTTCCGAATACTTTCTCTCAGCTTAACTATTATGAGTTTGTGACGGATGCGTATACAACTCTTCAATTAGAGCATCATTTTAACGGTAAGATCCTTTCATACATTCCTTTGATTAAAAAACTGAAACTTAGAGAAGTTGCATTTATCAGAGGAGCCTATGGTACATTAAGTGATGCCTCCAAAGCGATCAATGTAGAAGGTTTTAAATATTCTGCACCAAGCGAACATATCTATTATGAATATGGATTCGGGATTGAAAATATAGGAATTGGAAATCTTAGAATCTTCAGAGTAGACTTCAACTGGAGAGGAAATTATCTTGACAGACCTGATATTTCTAAATTCGGGGTTAAAGCAGGGTTCCAGGTAGGATTTTAAACAGAATATAATATAAAACACGTTCGGCGGCTTCTTTGAAGCCGCCGAACTTTTTTGTAAAGCTTTAATTAAAAACATTCGCAAGGTTCTTCTACATCAAGAAGACAACGCATTTTCTGTTCCTTTGTCAGTCCGCACCATGTACTACATGAAGTAATTGGCTTTGGTGGACACCATACTGTACCCGCTCCTCCGTTGATTTCTTTCAGATTCTTCTTGGTTAATTTTCTTAAATTTTTCATGATTGTTTAGTTTTATTTGCTGCCTACTCTCTTTGCTTTTCGGCTTCCGCATTAATTTTTTATTGGGTTACGGACAAATATATCAATATCTCACAATTTAGAGATACTATGTAACGCTTTTTACTTTTAAAAAAGCTGAACATTATTAAAGGTTCAGCTCTAATTATTGTCTTAAAAAAGATTAGGGGTTATAATTTCTGCTACTACTCAAAACATTCTGTACATGGCTGAGAAAGCATGCAGTGTGATTTCTGCCATGGAGTCCATCGGCACCATTCTTCACAAGACTGAAACATGGAAGGACATTCTCCTGCTACACCTCCGGTTACTTCCTTTAATTTTTTTCTGGTTAATTTTCTTACATTTTTCATAGATATCTTGTTTTAATATTGGCCTACTCTTTTGCTTTTCGGCTATCGCAACTGATTCAAATCTGAACAGTTAACAAATATAAAATATTTCACGAATAAATGAATACATCAAAAAGGCTAATAAAAAAACCTCAGTAAAAACTGAGGTTTTAATTTTTATAAAACGCTTAAATTATGCGTTTGGCTCTACAGATACAAAAGATCTGTTGTTTGCTTTCTTTCTGAAAACTACTTTACCATCTACTAATGCAAACAAAGTGTGATCTTTACCGATTCCCACGTTATCACCTGGGTGGTGCTGAGTACCTCTTTGTCTAACAATAATATTTCCGGCAATAGCTTCTTGTCCTCCGAAAATCTTCACACCTAATCTTTTAGAGTGAGACTCTCTACCGTTCTTGGAACTACCGACTCCTTTCTTGTGTGCCATTTTATTACTGGATTATTTATTAAGTGCTTTAAATTGATCGATATTCTTAATGATAGCAGCATCTACTTCTTCATGAGTAAGAATATTCTTTTCTAATTCAACTTTAACTGCTTTACCTAAAGTAATTAAAGTTTCTCTGTTCTCTTTAGACTGAGACAAGTTGTTTTTCTTTAAGTGATAGTTCAATTCGTGATCTTCACCAAAGTTAACAGTTGCGTTGTCAGAAAGAACTTCACCTTTTACAGTTTCTTTTTTAGCAGCAGCTTTTTTAGCTCCACCCTCAAAACCTGTAATACCAGTGATTACGATTTGAGTTAAAGATTGTCTGTGACCGTTTTTCACTTTGTAACCTTTTCTTCTTTTCTTTTTGAAAACGATTACTTTATCAGCTTTAACGTGGTCAAGGATCTCTGCTTCTACAGTGATTCCGTTTACAGCTGGGGCGCCTACAGTGATTGCACCGTTTACAGTAAGAAGAACTTTATCGAAAGAAACTTTTCCTCCTTTATCTCCTTTTAAACGGTTTACAAACAACTTCTGGTCTTGCTCAACTTTGTATTGAAGCCCTGCTATTTCTACAATTGCAAACATTGTTTATAAATTTTTAGTTATTTCGAGGTGCAAATATACATATAAATTTCTAAATAGCTTACAATCAAAGCAATGTTTTTTTTATTAAAATCCTATTCACTATGTTTTGAATAATTTTTTTCAATAATGTACTCACACTTAAGAGATAATTTCATACCTTCGTTTTACCAAATTGAATTTATATATGAAAAGAAACTTTAATCTCTGCTTACTAGCAGGCGCCATTGCTGTTACTTCTTTAACAGCATGTAGTGATGACCAAATGGACAACAATGTTCAACCTCAGCAAGAAGCACTAAGTGCAAAAATTGATCAGCCTGGGGATCTTGAAAAAATCTGTTCTTATGTAGACAACAACTGGAGCACCAATTCAGTTTTACTGACCGGGCTTCAAAACTCCACAGACACCAATTTTATGAATGGGCAAATGACTAAAATTGCAAGCATGTGGGGAAGAAGCAATCCTACGCTGCGTTTTGTGAACGATCCATCCAATTTCAATTCAACGTACAATGCCATTTCTTATTCTACAGGAAAAATCTATTATGGTTATGCCATCTATTATGATGCAAAATCAAAAGGTGGTGATATTGTAAATGCAATGATCCTTGCCCATGAGTATGGACATCAGTTACAGTATATCTTCAATCTTCCTTCCGTATCAGAATCAACGTACAGACCGAATGAGCTTGAAGCAGATGGTTTTGCAGGATACTATTTGAGAAGACCTAACGGATACAATAAAACCAGCTTTGCAGAAATTGCAGCAGCTTATGAATTTGCCCAAAGTATCGGCGATTATCAGACAACCAATGTAAACCATCATGGAACTCCTGCACAGAGAAGATCAGCAGTTCGTTTAGGATTCCTTTTAGGACAATACGATCTTAATGCATCCAATTTCGATTACAACTTCTTTTATTACTATCAGGGGGTACTAAATGGAACTTACAAGATGGCTAAGAACACTGTAAATCCTGAAATTGACGCATACATGAGTCAATATATAGATGAACTTAGAAAAATTCAGTCGGGAGAAATTTCTGCAGAAGAATTTAAACATCTTCAATAAACGAGAACATTCATTTTTAGCATATTTAAGAAAGGAGGCGGGCAGTATGTTCCGCCCCTTTTTTGTTTTTAAAAGCTTTTATATTTTACCCAATCAATTTGTTTGTATTTTTGAAAAAAAATAATTCCATGAAGTATTGGTTACTTATAATTTCCTTTTTCATATTAAACTCCTGTACTGTTGCGGGAATAACAAATGATTACGGCAAGCTCTCATCCACTGAACAGCAGAGCATTATCCCTATAGAGGACTTTTCAAAAACAGACACTGAGCATATTTATAAGATAAACGGCTCTCAGCTAAAGAAAGAATTAACAAACCATCCAAAAGCATTAGTATATGTATTTACCAATGGCTGCTCATCAAAATTGTGTCTGCCAATGTCTTCATACGAAACGTATGCTAAAGAAAAAGGATATAAACTGTTCCTGGTCATGAATGGCTATCATAATATCAGCGAGACAACCGCTCAACGCTCAGCCGTTTTCACGGAACCTCTTTTTGCTATTGACAATGATTTTTATAACTCGAATATAAGAATGAAGTACATGAGATATTTCGAAAACGATCTTCGTGGACTGGAGCACAGCCAAAAGCCTGAATGGGAAGGCAATCTATACTTTTTTGAACACGGACAGCTAAAACGAATCACTAAAGAACTTCCAAGCAATCTATAATGAACAGAGATCTCTACATTGATTTCGCCAAAGGACTGGCAACACTTTCCATCATATTTATCCATACTGCATTCTGGTCTGGACAGTTTTATATTCCCGCAGAAGTAAGAGTTTTTTCTCTGGTCTTTGATGTGGCACTATTTTACGCACTCAGCGGAATTACTTCAGGAGCCAATATTGAAAAAACATTATACCGTCTTCTGAAACTCCAGATTACCTATATGATTTTTGTGACCTTCCTGTTCTTTTTAGATTACTTCTTTAAAGTCTTTGGACTCAGCTTTTTTTCTATGGAATGGCTTCAGAGCTTTTATTCTACATTTGGATCTAAATATTCTACAACCAGCATCTCAACATACCCTCAATGGGAAAATCTGGGAAACTGGTATCTTCATCAGTACACCAATGCCGATACTTTTCCTGTAGTGATGGGAAGTTTCTGGTATCTTAAAGTGTATTATATACTCACCGTTTTCGGTGTCCTTATCCTAAGGTTTTTCCCAAAACATATCAATTGGTTTATTGGACTTTGTATTGCCTTAACTTTATTATTCAACATCTTCCCGGAGTATTATCCGACGGGGCAAGTTGGATACGTTGCATTTTACCTTGCTGTATTTTTAACCGGCCACAAAATGCGTGGAAAAAAGATCCCTACCAAAGCTATTCCTGTATTATATGGACTTGTAGGAGCAGCTCTCATATGGATGTTCTGGTACTACGGAGGAGACATCTTCTATAAAATCAATAAAAATAAATTTCCACCAAAAGTTCCTTACATCATCTGGGCATTATTCTCTCTTACAACATTATTTGTTCTTTACAACCGACTGAAAATCACAAAAGAAAATTTCATCACCTACATCGGAAAAAATGCTATTTTCTTCTATTTTGCACAGGGAATCAGCTCTTCACTCGTTTATTTTCTGGTCGTTCCGTTAAAAGAAAACATGCCATGGTGGCTTTTGATGGTCATTATTTATGGAATTAATATCATTTTAGCCTTCATTATTTCTGCAGGATTGAAAAAAGCAGATACCTCAGGCTGGAATATTCTGGAATTCTTAAGAAAAAAGACCGCATCTTAAGACTTTAAGGATCAAATTGAAATAAAGTCACATTTCTTACCTCAATTTGTTTAAATTTACAAAAATTTTACAACATGTTTAAGTTGAAACTACCTACCGACCCAAGGTGGGCAAATATTGCAGAAGGAAACATTGGAGAAATTTTAACGGATCATGCCTGGTGCGAGCAAAAAGCAGCTACCAATGCTATAGGCCTGATCACCATGCTTCCGGAATATCCTGAGATTGTGACTGAACTTCTTGCCATTGCACAAGAGGAACTGGATCACTTTAATCAGGTACATGAGATCATCAAAAAAAGAGGCTTTACTTTTGGAAGAGCAAGAAAAGATGATTACGTGAATGAACTGGCAAAATTTATTGTACAGGGAAGCAGAGAAGACCTCATCGTAGACAAAATGCTTTTTGCCGCTATGATTGAAGCCAGAAGCTGTGAAAGATTCAAAGTTCTTACGGAAAATATCAAAGATGAAGAACTTAAGGTTTTCTACAAAGAACTGATGATTTCTGAAGCCAATCATTACACTACTTTCATCGGATTTGCAAGACAGCTCGGAGACCCGGAAAAAGTAAACAAACGTTGGGAAGAATGGCTGGAGTATGAAGCCAATATTATTAAATCCTACGGAAATAAAGAAACCATCCACGGTTAAAATAAGAATAGTAAAGAATACACCTTGAAGAAGCCAAGCTTTGAAAATATCGCCAATATGTTCCTGAAAAATTTTTTCCAGGGATTGGTTATCATTGGTCCTATAGGGCTTACTATTTTTGTAATCTGGTATATTGTAAGCGCGATTGACAACCTTGTTCCTTCTTTAGCCAAGCAGGTTCCCGGGCTTGTATTCGTATCTATTATTTTGTTTACAGCTATTTTAGGATATTTAGGAAATAAATTCGTGGTCGGAAGATTCTTTTTCGATACCATGGACAGCTTACTGGAGAAAACTCCGGGAGTAAAACACATTTACACTCCTACGAAAGACGTCATGTCCTCATTCGTAGGCGACAAGAAAAAATTCAACGATCCTGTATGGGTAAAAACCAACGAGAATCCGGAAATCTGGAGAATCGGTTTTTTAACTCAAAAAGAAATGTCGGACGTTGACAAGCATAATTACGTTGCGGTATACCTTCCCCACTCGTACGCCATCTCGGGCTGGGTAATTGTTACTGAAGAAAAAAACATCAAACCTGTAGTGGGAATGACAGCAGCTTCTGCCATGAAGTTTGCAGTGAGCGGCGGTGTAGCCGGATTCCATTCTGATGAAAATATATTTAAGGCTCCGGAATAATCTCTTTTTCCGACTTATCTATACATTGATGAATTTTGAAAAATTATTTTCAAGCACATTTTCTTTACAAACAATTTAAAACATAATTTAACTCATGAATTTACCGTACGCGGAACCTTTCCGCATTAAAATGGTGGAAGAAATCTATCAGTCCACCAGAGAAGAAAGAGAACAATGGCTTAAAGAAGCTAATTATAACCTTTTCAACCTAAGATCTTCGCACGTTTATATTGACCTGCTTACCGATTCAGGAACGGGAGCAATGTCTGATAGACAATGGTCTGCTTTGATGACCGGAGATGAAAGCTATGCTGGATCACGTTCTTTTGAGCAGTTACAGAAAACCGTTGAAAAAATTACAGGATTCAAATATTTATTACCAACACACCAGGGAAGGGCTGCTGAAAACGTCCTTTTCTCAGTATTGGTAAAAGAAGGTGATGTAGTTCCTGGGAACTCGCATTTTGATACGACAAAAGGTCATATCGAATTCAGAAAGGCACATGCAATTGACTGTACGATAGACGAAGCTTTTGATATTAATGATCTTCACCCATTCAAAGGAAATATCAACCTTGAAAAACTGGAAGAAGTTTATAAAAGCCATCCTAAAGAAAATATACCTTTCTGCTTAATTACGATTACTTGTAACTCTTCTGGAGGACAGCCTGTTTCTTTGGAAAATATGAAAGCTGTAAAAGCGCTCTCTGACCAATACGGAATCCCTGTATTCTTTGATTCAGCAAGATTTGCAGAGAATGCTTACTTCATCAAAAAAAGAGAGGCAGGACAGGAAAACAGAAGCATTAAAGAGATCTGTAAAGAGATTTTCTCTTACGGAGACGGAATGACAATGAGTTCCAAAAAAGATGGTTTAGTAAACATCGGAGGATTCATTGCATTAAACAACGAAGAGGTTTTCAGAAAAGCCTCTAACTTCACCATCATCTATGAAGGCTTCATTACCTATGGAGGAATGGCAGGAAGAGATATGGCAGCATTGGCCGTAGGACTTGATGAAGCTACTGAGTTTGCTTACCTTGAAAGCAGAATTTCTCAGGTTGAATATCTTGGAAATAAACTGATTGAATATGGAATCCCAGTTCAGAAACCAATCGGAGGACACGCCGTATTCATCGATTCTTTGAACTTCCTTCCGAATGTTTCCCGTGAAGAATATCCGGCTCAGACATTAGGACTGGAAATTTATAAGGAAGCAGGGATCAGAACTGTAGAAATCGGGACTTTACTGGCAGACAGAGATCCTGACACAAGAGAGAACCGTTATCCGAAGTTAGAACTGGTACGTCTGGCAATTCCTAGAAGGACCTACACCAACAACCACATGGATTATATTGCTGCTGCCATCAAAAATGTGTACGAAAGGCGCGAAGAAATAGCAAAAGGCTACAAGATCACGTGGGAACCGGAAATTTTAAGACACTTTACCGTTCAGCTTGAAAAAGCCTAATCATAAAACCGGAATTCTTTCCGGTTTTTTTATGTCTTAAAATTCAAAATTGGTTTAAACAAAACAACAATCTGATTCTTTACGTTCCCAAAGACCAGCCATCTCTTAATCCACTAAAAATCATTAAGATATTGCAATAGAACATATTTTATCAACACATATAAATCAATCATATTTTTTTATTGCATAGTATATCTTATATTTTTCGTTTTATTTTTCATGAAATCAAAATTAAATTGACTTATTTTTTTGAAATAGTGAAGGTTTTTAATTTTAATTTTGCATTTACCTAAGGGTGATTAAAAAAAAATACTTAAAAAACCAACCTGAAAAACACTTTATTCCGAAAATGAAGAAAATTGCTGTCGTGGGCGCCGGTATTTCTGGCTTAAGCATGGCGAATTACTTAGAAAAGCACAAGATCGATTACCACATTTACGAAAGGAGAAAAAAGGAAGATCTGGCAGGCCACGGCTTTCTTATTCCGCAGGAAGGAATGGATTATCTTTACCAGATTATTGACTCCGAACTGCTTCTTAAGCATGGAAACTTTTTAAAAAAATACACAAAATATTCTCACACTGGAAAAGTACTGGCTGAAAAGAATCTGGATCATGTTTTCGCCATTTCAAGACATTCACTGATCAGTTTATTAACACAAAATATTACTCCGCAAAAGATAACCTACGAAGAAACTATCATTTTTGATGATCTACAGAACGGTAAACTGAAGCTTTCCGATGGGACTGATATTGATACTGACATTGCTGTCATCTCTGACGGTTCCAGAAGCCGGATCAGAAAACATCTTTTTAAAGATGAAATGATGAGAGTGGTAAGAGAAAGTGAAGTCGTTAATATTATTCAAAACAAAGAAATTGCCAATTCTATTGAAAATGACTTTATGAAGTTCCACCATGAAGACGGAGGCCTTACTTTCGGGATTCTTAAACTTTCTGATGATACTGTTCTTTGGTATTCACAGTTTGACAACCAAAAATACATGATCAATGAATGTTCTGTGGAGAACTTAAGAAAATATATGATTGAAATTTTTGAAAACTGGCATCCTCTAATCCCGGAAATCATCCAAAAATCGGACTATAAAAATGTACATTTATGGAATGTCTATGAACTTGAAAAACTTAATCCATTTTATCAAGAAAACACAGTATTCATAGGTGACGCAGCACATCCACTGATTCCATTTACCAGTCAGGGAGTTACCTCTGCTTTGAAAGACTCACTTTTATTAACGAAATATTTAGTTGAAGAAGAAAATATACAGACCGCCTTCAGTAAATACGAAGCTAAGAGAAAACCTGAAATCGAAGTTCATATTAACAACGGAAGGATATTACTCAATCAGTTTTTGCTTCCACTCAACCAACAAACCGAAAATATTTTACCCATATCTTATAAATAATAATGTTCACCAATAACGATATCAACCTTGAAGCCTTGAAAAGAAAGGCATATAACGGAAGATGGGCTACGCTCGAAGATGGAATCATTCCTCTTACAGCAGCTGATCCCGACTTCAGAACAGCACCTGAAATAGAACAGGGAATTATTGAATACCTGAAAGACGGTTACCTCAGCTATGGCCCGTTTTCCGGACTTCCGGAATTTAAGAAAAGCGTGGCAGATCACTTTAACCAGGAAAAACACGGAAGCTTCTCACCGGAGAATGTTCTGGCTGTCAACAGTGCTGCCCAGGGAATGTTCCTTATTGCATCCTATGTACTCAACCCCGGAGATGAAGCCATTATTCTGGATCCTGTAGATTTTCTTTTCAAAAAATCGGTGGAAACTGCGGGTGGGAAAGTAATGCTCTGCCCTGCGGATACAACAACAGGAGAAATTGATTTTGAAAAAATGGTTTCTTTAATCAATCCCAGAACTAAACTTATCAGCATATGCAATCCTCACAATCCGCTCGGAAAAGTTTACTCTAAAGAAGTATTGATAAAAGTAGCAGAAATTGCATCTGCTCATGATCTTTGGGTGATGAGTGATGAAATCTGGAGTGATATTATTTATGATCATAAAGACTTTCATACCTATTCTTCCGTTTCAGAGACGGCAAAGAGAAAGAGCTTTACCGTGTATGGGTTTTCAAAATCATTTGGAATAGCAGGATTGAGGATTGGAGCCGTACTCTGCAATGATGAGGATATTCTTGAAGATTTCACAGAAAAATCCAATTTCAACTCTACAATAGAAGGGGTTTCTACTTTGTCTCAGATTGCCGGAAGTGTAGCACTGGAGAAGGCAAAACCATGGTACAAAGAATTTTTGGCTCACTTACAGAGCAATCGAGATCTTGCTTTCAGATTATTAAGCCATTCAGAAATTGTAACACCTAATCTCCCGGAGGCAACTTTTGTATTGTTTCCAAAGATTAAAAACGGAATGACAAGTGATGAGTTTGCCCAACATGTCTTAACTCACGGGAAAGTCGCTATTGTTCCGGGATCAGAAAGATGGTTCGGAAAAGGAGCTGAAGGACATATCAGAATTTGCTTTTCTACATCCCAGGAAATTTTAGAAGAAGGAATTAACAGAATCATTACCAGCTTTTAACATTAAAAATTTTAATTAAATCTAAATAATAGATTATTATTTTTCCGAATTTATCACAAATCAACACGAAATTAAGATATCCATACTAAATATTTCATTTTCATGTTGATTTAAAAATAAATATTGATAATTTTGATTGAATCATCACTAAAAATTATTAATATGAAAATAAAATATATCAGCATTATTTTCCTTGGAGTTTCTGCCTTCTCCTATGCCCAGCAGGTAAAAGATACTTTGAAAGAATCAAAAATTGACGAAGTTGCCATTACCGGAAGCCGAAACAAGAAAAGAACAGTGGTAAACACGCCCGTTCCTATTGATATTATAGACATTAAACAGGTAAGCCAGTCAACGGGACAAGTGGAAATCAACCAGCTTTTACAATTTTCTGCACCCTCTTTTAACTCCAATAAACAATCAGGATCCGACGGTGCTGATGCTGTAGATCCCGCTACGTTAAGAGGTCTTGGTCCAGACCAGACTTTACTTTTGTTAAATGGAAAAAGATACCATCAATCTTCACTGATTAACCTTTTCGGAACCAAAGGAAGAGGAAATACTGGATATGACATGAATACCATCCCGATTGGCGCCATAAAAAGAGTGGAAGTTCTTCGTGACGGAGCATCAGCCCAATACGGTTCGGATGCTATTGCAGGAGTAATTAATGTTATTTTGAATGACAGAAATAATGGTTTTGAAGGAAATCTATTCACAGGTATGAATCTTTTCAAAAGTCCAGGTAATAATGACGTAGTATCAGATCACAAAGTAGACGGAACCACCTTTGATTTCAATGGAAATTTGGGAACTAAAATAGGATCAAAAGGTGGTTTCGGAAACTTTACCGTAGAATTCATCAATAAAGATTACGCCATACGAAATGCCAATCCAGATGTTTACACCTCTCCCAGACAACGTTTCGGAGATGCAAAAGCTCAGAACATCTACTTTTTCGGAAATATTGAAGTCCCGTTATCTGATGGTCTGAAGTTTTATTCCCGCCAAGGTTTTTCACATAGAAATACTAAGGCTTATGCATGGACCAGAACCCCAGATGCAGACGGTAATATTCCTGAAGTTTACCCTACAGGATTTAACCCGGTTGAAAATACCAGCATTACGGATTTTACGTTTGACAACGGATTAAAGTTCAAAGTTGCAGACTGGGATGTAGATTTTTATAATGCTTTTGGTAACAACAGGTTTACTTACCAGATAGACAATACAATTAATGCCACTTTAGGAGTCAAATCTCCTACAAGCTTTAATGCAGGAGGACATTCTCTGCTGCAGAATACAACTGGGTTTAATGCTGTGAAACAGTTCAAAGTACTGGAAGGGCTTAACGTTGCTTTCGGATCTGAATTCAGATATGAAAAATTTGATATCATCAAAGGAGAAGAGGCTTCTTACGCCATGTATGATATCAATGGAAATCTGGTGACTTCAAACACACCTCAAAACTTATTGGTTACGAATCCATCAAGTGGCAATGTAAGGCCAGGTGGTTCACAAGGTTTTCCCGGCTATTCTACAGATACAGGAAATAGCAGAAACAACTTTGCTGCTTATGTAGATACAGAATTGGATGTTACTAAAAACTGGATGATAAGCATTGCCGGAAGGTTTGAAAATTATAATGATTTCGGAAGCACTCTGAATGGTAAATTTGCTACAAGATATGCGATCACGCCACAGTTTGCTTTCCGGGGATCCGTTTCTACTGGGTTCAGAGCGCCTTCTCTGGCTCAGAAATACTACAGCCAGCAATTTACCAACTTCCAGGGCGGTAAACTGGTCACTATTCAGCTCGCTTCTAATGACAGTAACATCGCAAGCAGCCTGGGAATTCCTCAACTGAAGCAGGAAACCTCAGTGAACGGCAGCGCCGGGTTTACCTTCAATACTGGAAAATTCACAGCCACCGTAGATGGTTATTACATCCGTGTTAAAGACAGAATTGTTCTTACCGGATATTTTGCACAAGCAGACTTACCAGAAAAAGTTCAAGAAGAGAATCCATTTATCGACCAGGTACAGTTTTTTTCCAATGCCATCGATACCAAAACAAAAGGAGTTGATGTAATCTTAAGCTATACTGAAAATATCGGTTCCGGAAAACTGACTGCTACATTAGCAGGAAACTATAATGATATGGAAATCACAAAAGTCAATACCTCAGAACAGCTGGCAGGGAAAGAAGATACTTACCTGAGTGCAAGAGAAAAAGCATTTATTCTTGCTTCTGCTCCGAAGACAAAAGTAAATTTAAACCTTAATTACAGACTCAACAAATTCAATGTAAATCTGCAGATGGTACGATTTGATAAAGTAACCCTGATTGGTTATGACGACTCAGAACAGGTCTATAATCCAAAAGTGACCACCGATCTTTCTTTCGGCTATGAATTCTGCAAGAATCTGAATCTGACTTTAGGAAGTAAAAACCTGTTCAACAGATATCCTACTTTACAGACTACACATGTATCCGACGGAAATACAGAAGCCGGAGGTATTTTTGATCCTGTACAGATGGGATTTGCCGGAAGACAGGTTTTTGCCAGACTTAATTTTAAGTTTTAAGAGAATAAAAAGAAACTGTATCAAAGGTTAATAATTTCACCTTTGTCATTCTGACGAAGGAAGAGTCTCATTTATAAACCAATAACATAAGATTCTTCACTACATTATTGAACTACGTTCGCAGACCTTCAGTCTGTGTTCAGAATAAAATTTTGATACAGTTTTTTTCTACTTTTTTGAAATTTTATAAAGCTTACCGCTGTCTGTTACTGCATAAAGATTCCCATCCATCCCGTTTAATACATCACGGAAACGTTCTTTCTGATCTGTAAGAAGACGTTCTTCACCCACTACTTTATTATCTTTCATAACAACTCTGTTAATGTGCTCTCCACTCAGGCATCCGATAATGAGATTACCTTTCCATTCATCAATATTTCCTGTATAGAAAGTAATTCCGCTTGGTGAAATCACAGGATCCCAATAATAGACAGGTTGTTCGGTTCCTTCTTTTTGAGTGATACCCTGTCCTACTTTATCCCCTGAATATTCGATACCATAGGTTACATCTCCCCAGCCGTAATTTTTTCCCGGTTGAATCAGATTGATTTCATCACCCCCTCTTGGCCCCATTTCAACATCCCAGAGCCTGCCATTGGGATCGATAGCCATTCCTTGCGGATTTCGGATTCCGTAAGCATATATTTCAGGTTTATAACCGGGTTTCCCAATAAAAGGATTTCCCGGCGCAGGTTTACCATCTTTTGTAATCTTTAAAATCTTGCCTAGATAATTATCTGTTTTCTGCGCATATACACGGGTTACTTTATCTGATCTTTCTCCTGTACTGACAAATAAATGCCCATCTTTATCAAAAGCCAGACGGCTTCCGTAGTGCTTATCTCCGTCATAAGAAGGTTCAGCACGGAAAATAACTTTTACTTCTGAAATATTTTTAAGATCTGCAGACAGCTTTCCTTTTGCTACAGATGTTAAGTTTCCTTTTCCAAAAGGTTCCGAAAAACTGAAATAAATAATATTGTTGGTTTTAAAATCAGGATCAAGTGCTACATCCAGCATTCCGCCCTGTCCTTTTGAATCTACTTTTGGAAAACCTTCAATCTTTGACACCTGTTTTCCATCTGTTGAAACCACATTCATATACCCTTTCTTATCTGTGATGAGAAATTTTCCGTCAGGTAGATTAATAATTCCCCATGGTCTTCCAAGGTCTTTATTCAATATTTCTATGGCATAGGGCGTTGTTGTTTTTACAGCCTTGATTCTTGTCTGCCCTTTAAATGCAGGCTTATAATCAGAATTAGGATTTTCCGTTTCCACACTTCCGTCATTTCCAGTCCGCTGAGCATTGGCATGATTCTCTTTGCATGAAGATAAAAAAAGAAAAAGGCTTACTACAGGAATATAAAATTGATTGATTTTCATATCATTATAATTAGATGTTATACAACGAATGGAAAAATAATGCCAATAAAATTTGCACATATCAATTTTTATTCTACATTTGTAGAATAAATTACAAACTTGTAGAATGAAAGAGATTAAACTAACTGATTCTGAAAAAAGCCTTATGGAAATTCTTTGGGAAAAGAAAACTGTTTTCATGAAGGACATACTGGAAGCCTATCCGGATCCAAAGCCAGCACCAACAACTATTGCAACCTTACTTAAAAGAATGCAAAACAAAGAACTGATAGGCTATAAACTTTATGGAAATTCCCGCGAATACTTTCCAAAAGTAGAAAAAGGGGAATATTTTAAGGAAGAAATGACTTCTATGATTGACCGCTTTTTTAACAGCTCTGTAACGCAGTTTGCATCATTTTTTACATCCAATGCCAAACTTAGCCAAAAGGAACTGAAAGAACTTCGTGATATTATTGATGAACAAATTAAAGAATAAATATGACTGCTATTATTGTGAAAATAATTCTGTGTTCTTCTATTTTCATTGCTGTTTATTATCTGTTTCTGGAAAAAGAAAAAATGCTCAGATTCAACAGGCTTTATTTATTAAGTTCGTTAGTACTTTCTTATATAATTCCTTTTGTTACCATTACTCTTCCCAATCACAGCACTGAGAAAATGCCGCAAATGATCATAGAAGAAACGGCACAACAACTGGTTTTTATCCCTCAAAAGCAGGAAAGTTTTAACTGGATGAATTTGGTATGGGAAATTTATATTTTCATCACCCTATTTCTGTTGATAAAAAGCTTTATTTCCCTTGTGAAGCTCAAAAAAATATCCGGAAAGAGACATATTTACCAAAGCCATACTATATTATTGACAAAAGAAAATCTTTCCCCTTTCAGTTTTTGGAATACAATGTATATGGGCGAAAACTATATGAAAAACGATACAATAGATCAAAGAATTTTCATTCACGAAAGAACTCATATTGAACAAAATCACAGCCTTGACCTATTAATTTTGAACACTTTAAAAGTCTTTACATGGTTCAATCCTGTTCTTTTCCTTTATAAGAAAGCGATGATCACAAATCATGAATTCCTGGCAGACGAAGCTGTCGTGAAAAGCAATTGCAACATCAAAGATTACCAGAATCTTATTCTTGAAGAAATTCTGAACCATCAAAATCCTCCTTTGACTCATTCATTTAATTTTAATAACACCAAAAAAAGATTTATTATGATGAAAACAAAAAAATCAAAATTTAGTCTGCTAAAGAAAACAGCAGGAATCACCGTTTTAATTACTGCAGCTGTCTTATTTTCTGAAAGAACATATGCAGGAAATTCCACTCATGTTTATCTTTCTGAAAGAATAGCAGAGATCCCGGATCAGATTGTACACAAGGAATCAAAACAAACAGATTTAAAAAGTCAGGACTATTTTGAAAAAACCAAGGAAGAAGGAAAGTCATCTGGTATAATAGATTCCCAAAAAGAAGAATTGAAAAAAGTTCCGGATACAATAATTCCGAAAGTAGATAAAACACGCGAAAGTAAAGACACAAATTCATCGGTCAATACCCAACAGAATACGAACGAATTTCCAGCACAATATCCCGGAGGGCCTAAAGACTTAAAAATCAAAATAAGCAGAAGCGTAGATGTGAGTAAGTTAGGAGACTATAGCAGCCCTATAACCTCTACCGCGTATATTCATATCAATGAAGCAGGAAAGACAACTCTGGTAACTACTTCGGGAGAAAATGAAATTCTGAACCGGGAACTTTTAAAAACAGTCACTGAAATCAGTAATGAAACAGTATGGATACCTGCAATGAAAGATGGAAAAACCATTGCTTCAGTATTGAAAGTTCCGGCAACAATGACTTTTACACGACCATAACAATAAAGCGCTTTTTTCAGCGCTTTTTTATTTTTTCAATTTTTCGTAATCAGACAACTTCAAAAAATCAAAAATCAAGGATGATAAGTTAAAATTATATTATCAAAATATTCACCTTCAAAACATTATACAGCCTAATAATTTCTTTCGTATTTTTGTTGTATACATTCTTTTCTATGGATTTTAAGCTTCAATCAGAATATAAACCTACCGGAGACCAACCTCAAGCTATTGAAAAACTTACTGAAGGAATAGAGATCGGTGAGAAATATCAAACGCTTTTAGGGGTAACAGGTTCCGGAAAAACCTTTACTGTTGCGAATGTGATACAAAAAGTACAACGTCCAACTCTGGTACTGGCACACAATAAAACGCTTGCTGCACAGCTCTTCATGGAGTTTAAAGAGTTTTTTCCCGAAAACGCAGTGGAATACTTTGTAAGCTACTATGATTATTACCAGCCTGAGGCTTATATTGCCACAACAGGAACTTATATTGAAAAAGACCTGAGTATCAATGAAGAGGTAGAAAAACTACGTCTTTCTGCAACTGCCAGCCTTCTTTCGGGAAGGAGAGACGTTTTGATTGTGGCTTCTGTTTCATGTATTTATGGTATCGGGAATCCTACCGAATTTCATAAATCTTTGATTTCTATCGCTATTGGTGAGAAAGTGACAAGAACAGCACTTCTCCATTCACTAGTTAATGCACTGTATGCCAGAACGCTGAATGAATTCCAGAGAGGAACATTTCGTGTAAAAGGGGACGTAATCGATGTCTTCCCTGCCTACACTGATAATGCGATCAGAATTCAGTTTTTTGGAGATGAAATTGAAAAGATTCAAAGTTTCGACCCTGTTACTGGAAATGTAGAGGATAATTTTGATCAGATACAGATTTATCCTGCCAATCTTTTTGTAACATCGAAGGAAACCTTAAATGGTGCCATTAAAGATATTCAGGACGACATGGTAAAACAGGTGGATTTCTTTAGCTCCGTTGGGAAGCCATTAGAAGCAAAACGACTTCAGGAAAGAACTGAACTGGATCTTGAAATGATTAAAGAACTGGGCTATTGTTCAGGGATTGAAAACTACTCCAGGTATCTGGATGGTCGTCTTCCGGGAACAAGACCTTTCTGTCTGATTGACTATTTCCCTAAAGACTTTTTAATGGTCATTGATGAAAGCCACGTAACTGTTCCGCAAGTTCATGCCATGTATGGGGGAGACCGAAGCAGAAAAGAGGCGTTAGTGGAGTACGGTTTCAGACTTCCTGCAGCGATGGACAACAGACCTTTAAAGTTTGAAGAATTTGAAGCTATTCAGAATCAGGTTATTTATGTTTCTGCAACGCCTGCAGATTATGAACTTGAAAAAACGGGAGGTGCTTATATTGAACAAATCATCCGCCCTACCGGGCTTCTTGATCCGATTATTGAAGTAAGACCTTCACTGAACCAGATTGATGATCTGATGGAAGAAATCCAGAAAAGAGCTGATGCGGATGAAAGAGTACTGGTAACTACTTTAACCAAGAAAATGGCAGAGGAACTTACGAAATACTTTACCAAGTTCGGAATCAGAACGAGATATATTCACTCAGATGTAGAGACCCTGGAACGTATTCAGATCATGCAGGATCTTCGTTTAGGACTTTTTGATGTACTGATTGGGGTTAATTTATTGAGAGAAGGTCTGGATTTACCTGAAGTTTCTCTGGTTGCTATTCTGGATGCTGATAAAGAAGGAATGCTTAGAAGCAGAAGATCAATGATCCAAACTGTGGGCCGTGCCGCAAGAAACGTGAACGGAAAGGCAATCATGTATGCAGACAAAATCACAAAATCCATGCAGGCTACTCTGGATGAAACCGAATACCGCCGTGCCAAGCAAATGCAGTACAATGAAGATCACGGTCTGAAGCCCAAAGCCTTAAATAAAAAGATATCCGAAAATCTCGTAGGAAGAAGCAAAGACTTCCCGGATGAAAAATATACGCAAAAAGAAATCCTTCAGAAAGTTGCGGAAACAAAAGCGACTTATGCCAGTGAAGATATTGAGAAAATGATTGCTCAGAAACAGAAAGAAATGGAATCTGCAGCAAAAAATCTTGACTTTATAAAAGCAGCCAAGCTGAGAGATGAAATTGCAGCTTTGAAAGCTTAAAAGGATTAATGATAAAATAATTTCGGCGGCATCGAAGATGCCGCCGAAATCATATACTAAAATGGGTATACTTTAATTTTACAATTCATTCCTTACTGCTGCTCTGATGGGAACCAAAAGATCCATCAATCCGCTTAATTTTATTTAATACGAGATTGAAACTAATAATATGACACATTTTGTCGTTCCACATATATAAATTGGTGGGAAAATATTTCAAAATACAGGGAAAAACGATATGCTGCCAAATGAAAAATATTATATATTTGCCGACTTAAAAATTATAACAAATCGATGAACAAAAAATTTATCTTGCGATTACTGCTATTAGTAACAGTATCTTTGTTTTTTTTCAATTCGTGTAGAACTGATGAAGTTACTCAAGAAGAAAAAAGAACTGAAAGAGAAAAAATCGAAGCATTTAGTAGGTTTGAGAACAATCTGGCTTCGCAAAAAAAATCACAAAAAGGTAGCTCTGAATACATCAGCTATCATGAACCTTTTAAAGAAATTATTCAAACATTTATGAAGAATAATCCGTCTTACTCTAAAAGGTTTAATGATGATGTAGGAGAAATCTATTTTAATCTTAGAAGTATTACTTACGGAGAAACAACAAAAGGAATTGCCTACCCTATCATAAAAGACGGCTCAGTTAATGCAGTATTGGTAGGATTGGTCAATCCCAAAAGAGATTGGGTTAATTTTATAGTTTTGAAAAATAATTCACCTGAAGTACAGAGTATAATTACAAATTTTCAAAACGTTTATAATTCACCTACAATAGCATCAAGAGGTGGACAGCCTGAGCAAACAGAAGATATACTACCTGTCATAATTACTGTTTATGGAGACATTACCGGACCTGTTAATCATTATTACCAACCTTATGTAGATTACGGAAGCAATGGCGGCGGAATGAGTGGCGGATCTGAGACCTACGGAGGAGCTGGCGGAAGCCAAACACAAAACCCTCAGGACCCGAAGAATCCTTGTGAAAAGACTACTGGTATAATAACCAATACCACTGTCAAAGCAAAAATTGATGAGCTTAAAGCACAATCTACTTTAGGTGGTGAAAAAGGAGTAAAATTGAAAGTAGACGGAACGCCCTCCGAGATCATAAGCGGAGGGGCACACAGTGTAAATTTTGGAGATAAAACAGGCTATGCAGGAGGTTATCATAACCATACTCCAACAGGAATACCTATGTTATCACCACCAGATGTTGACCAGTTATTAGGTTTTGCGAGAGCACAACCAACTTCTAACTCTGAAAATGTTAAAAATGCATTCGTTGGAATGGTGGCTCCAAATGGCATGCACTATGTTATTTGGTTTAACGGATCGTATCAGGATGCTTTAACCAATTATTCACAAGACAATATAAATGGCTATATTCTTGATTATGTAAAGACTGAAAGTGATTTAACTGATTTTGCAAAAAATGGTAATACATATATTAATAGTGATGGAACAATTAATAATTTAGGAGTGGAAAAACTTTTTTTTGAAACTATAAAAAATATGGGATTAGAAGGAAAAGTTAACTTACAAAGAATAGAAAATGATGGTAGTGTAAAAAATATTAATCTGAATGGCAATAATCAGCCAACCTCAACTACTTGTTAATAAATCAATGAATATGAAAACAAATATCAAAACAACAATACTTTTTAGTCTTTTTATAAGCTTTTTATCTTGTAAAGCACAAACAACACTTCCATTAAATACTTCTTTGAAGGACATTCCTGCTAATTCTTATTTAAAAGATTTAAATAACGAACTAAATTCATACACTGGAATATTTCAAGGAAATTTTCAAGGGAAAAGTATCACACTGTATATCTCCAAAATAGAAAATAAGTTACAAAAAAGTTCACAAAAAATCTATTACTCAGATATTTTAGATATAAAGTATATTGTTAAAAACTCTTCTGGTGTAGTTTTGCAAGACACCAAGAATAATAATATCCCTTCAATAAACCTTTATAGTATAGGAACGAAACCTTATAATAATTCTGCTATATTCTTTTATAGTGGTACAAATTGCAACGTTGGATGGGGCAAAATAATTTTAAAAAAAATCAACTCTACACAGATTTCATGGGAATATAAACCAAATGATATAATTCTTGACAACAGTAAATGTCCCAGCGGAACAGATATTAATATCTATCTGCCTGAAACAAAAGATTTGATTTTTACTAAACAATAATTACACTCAATATCCTTAATTAAAAAAATGATTGGCTTTACCTATCTCCGGTAAAGCCAATCATTTTCATTTTATAATTAATTCTAAAAAATTATTCCAAATTCAATTAGACATATATGTCGTTCTATCTTCGATACCGCTGAGATTGATATATTTTAGTTTTTACAATCCGTTTCTCACTACTGCCCGGATAGGAGTCAAAAGATCCATCAAACCATTTAATTTGATCTCATAAACTGTTGACAGCTGCATTCCCAGTTTTCCTTTTGGCATTCCGTTTTTATTAAACCATTCCAGATAGCTGATGGGAAGATCCACCAGAACCGTTCCTTCATATTTACCGAAAGGCATTTTCATTACACAGATTTCTTTTAATATTTCGGGATTAAGTCCTTCCACGTTTTTATCTAATTAAATTAATTTTTCTTTAATATCATCCTGACCGGGTAATTCAAGATCAGGAGGGGTTTCTTCATCCGAAAATTCATTTCTGTATACCTGAACCAGCAGAAGGGTTAGTGAGATCAGAATAGGCCCGAAAATCAGTCCCATGAAGCCAAAAAGATTCATTCCCATGATGATTCCGAATACAGTATTCAATGGGTGAATATTTTCCAGTTTCTTTAAAAGGGTAAAACGAAGAAGATTATCGGTAAGACCTACTACTACAAGACAGTAGATGGCTAAACCTATACCTTGTCCTGTATTTCCTTCAGCAATCATAAAAATACACACCGGCACATATACAATAGCTGTTCCAACAACCGGTATTACTGATGCAGCAGCTGTTAAAGCAAAAAGCAGAATAGCTCCCGGCGCACCGAAAATCAGATAACCAATAAGAGCAACAATTCCTTGTCCTACTGCAACAACAGGAATTCCTATTGCATTGGCCATAATTAATTTTCTCATTTTATCGCCGATCAGGGAGATGTTTGCTCGCTTCAGCGGTGCGGAAGAAGTAAGGATCTTTTCAAAGAGTCTCGGTCTTTCCAGCATAAAATAGAGAATAAAATACATAGACATTACTACGGTAAGGGTATTGAATGTCCCACTGACTGCAGAAGTAGAAAATTTTCCTACATTATCTTTCAGCTTGGCCATATTTTCTTTGCTCAGAATATCAAACCCTGTTTTTGAGAAGATATAAGAATGTATTTTGTCCAGGAAAACATTGAATTTGGCCATATAAGCCTGTGCATTTCCCAGTTTATCAATAATGAGATCGGCAATAAAATAAATCGGAAGAATAAGAACAATAAGACTCGCAAACATCAATGCAAAGGCTGCCAGTGACGGTTTCCATTTTTTTTCTTCCTGCAGATAAAAATTGTATTTTCTGCAGACTACATAAATGGTAATTGCTCCCAACACCGACGGAATAAACAATGCCAGATTAAAACAGATCAATCCAGCCAATACCAGAATGATGGCCAGCAATGACATCTGCTTTATCGCAACACTGCTTATTTGTTTGTCCTTATTCATCATGTATTTTTATATTTTTATTTGCTGAACATAATTTGTCTTGGTTTTCCTAAGAAAGCACAATAGGTTGAGTACATTACAATCATAATAAACGGAGCTGTCAGGATAACCCCTATTCCGCAAAGAATAACCCCTGCAATAGAAATCAAAAACCCTAAAAACCCTGTCAATAAGAAAGTTCCATAGTTCTCTTTAGCAATGTTGAACGACTTTGATAAAGCTTCTGTAGCTGAAGCATTTTCAAATAACAGAATCGGATATCCTATTAAAAGGAAAGGATATACAAAAATGATAGGCAAAACACACAATGCCAGAGCTATCGAGGAAATAATCCAGGCAAGAAGACTATAAATCAAAATGTTCACAAAATTCTGGCGGTATCCGATAAAAAGATCGGAAAACTCAATAGGGTTTTTGGTATTGTATTTATTCACCATGTAGATCAATCCTACATACAAAGGAGATAATAAAAGGCCAAAAAGACTGGAAGCTCCCATATATAAAGGAAGTCCCGGTGCACTCCAATAATTAAAATCGCCTCCTGAAGATTTCATCTCTTCTACCATAGAAGCAGAATCAAATCCTGTAAGCATTTGAATAACAGAACCTCCGATCAGATAGATGATCATAGCTACAATTCCGTAACCGAAAACGCCTTTGTACATTTCAAAAGCATGAGAAATAATTGATCCCGTTTCTCTGTTGGGTACAGAGCCTTGCTGATCAAATTCGTTAAATTCAGACATAGTTTAAATATTTAATGATTTTACCAAATTTACTTTTTTTTAGTAAAAAATCCCATTAAACACGAATGAATTTTAACTTTTCTCCGAAAAGACTGTTTTATAAAGTGAATAAATCATCGCATTCCAAAAAGGAAAAGTGAAAAGTCCACCTATCAGAAACAAAGCAAAACCTAAGTACTTAAATAGAAAAGCAACGATCACACACACCATGATTTCAACGAAATACATTTTAAGCGCTTTAAAATTTAAGGAAATGGCTTCAAAAATTCTTTTATTGGTAAAGAACATCAATGGAGCAACAAAAATGGTTACAGCAACCCAAATTATAGCCAATACAACAGTAGGAATGGTAAATTTGTAAATAAAGAACCAGAAAAGAAAATAGCCTACATACTTAAAAAAATTAAGCCCGTTGTACCCTGCAAAAAGATCTCCTATTACAATATTCTCTTTAAGATCCATCTTACGGAAGATCTGGAACATTCCAAGATTTAAAGGATACAGAAATGCCGTGGTTGCCCAGATTGCCAATGTAAACATCTGATAATTTTCAGTAGCTGTTATTTGCTCCATTTTCTTCAGATAAACCTGAGTGCCCTGCATAAAGGCTTCCTGCAATTCTTTATTATAAGAAAAAATATCATACTTCTCTCCGAAAAGCATCACTCCTGTAAGCAAGATTCCAAAAAAGACAATGGAAAACATCAACTGAAAAACGAGTGTTTTATTCCAATAAAAAAAAGCCTGCTTCAATATAAAATCTATTCCCGGTTTCTGAGGATATTTATTCTGCATCATAAAAAAATTTATGCAAAAGTAAACATCAATAAGTACTTTTGCAGAATGTTTTCAGTGAATCATCAAAAATTTATGGAAATGGACGAACTTTCTCTTCAGAAGGTTCCCTATTTTTTCGTCATAGACTTTCTCTCGGAGAATGTTGAAATCTATCAGGAGCATGAAATTGAAAAAGAAGGTTTAATTATTGATTTTCAATACTTTTCAAACACAAAGGAGACACATAAACTGGACAAAAAAGTAATATGGAAATCTTTTCCTGAAACATTGGATAGCTTTCAGGCCGGCTTTAATAAAGTTCAGGAAAATATTCGTTTGGGAAACTCTTACCTAGTAAATTATACTAGAAAAACACGAATTGAGACCAATTTAACCTTAGAAGAAATTTTTTACCACTCAAATGCAAAGTACAAAGTTTTTTATAAAGATTTTTTTGTATTTTTTTCTCCTGAAACTTTTGTGAAGATCATTGATGGAAAAATTTTCACCTATCCTATGAAAGGAACAATTGACGCAGCTATTGAAAATGCAGCAGAAATTCTGAAGAATGACAGAAAGGAGAAGGCAGAACATTACACCGTAGTAGATCTTCTCCGCAATGATCTGAGTATGGTCGCTGATGAAGTAAAGGTGGACCAGTTCCAGCATATTGACTTTATCAAAACCCAGCAAAAAGATCTATATGCAATGAGTTCTGAAATTTCAGGAATGATAAAACCTGAATATGAAGGAAAAGTAGGAAGTATTATGCAGAAACTTCTTCCTGCCGGCTCTATTTTAGGAGCTCCCAAACCTAAAACACTGGAAATAATTCTGGATGCGGAAGGATATGACAGAGGATATTATACGGGAGTTTGCGGCTGGTTTGACGGCCAAAACGTAGACAGTTGTGTAATGATACGCTTTATAGAAAAAGAAGAAGACCAACTTTATTTCAAAAGCGGAGGCGGTATAACGCACATGAGTAAATTAGAAGACGAGTATCAGGAAATGAAAAATAAAATCTATGTCCCAATTCATTGAAAGCATTAAAGTAGAAGATCAGGAGGTTTTTCTATTGGATCTACATCAGAAACGTGTCAATCAGACATTTTCCCATTTCGGGAAGGAAGACTCTATTGATCTGGCCAAAATCTATAAAAACCTGCAACATGATGAGGATGGTCTTTTCAAACTGAGAATTGCCTATGATCTCGATAAAAGAATCAGGACACAGATGATTCCATACGCAATCCCGGAAATACATGATTTCAAACTGGTAGAAAATAACAGCTTCGACTATTCTTTCAAATTCGAGGATCGTAAAGAACTGGATAAAATGAAAGCTAAGGCGAAAGCTGAAGAAATTATCATTGTTAAAAACAATCATATCACCGATACATCTTTCTCTAACCTTTTGTTTTTGAAAGGAAAAGATTGGTTTACGCCTTCGACTTATCTGTTGAACGGAGTACAAAGACAGCATCTTTTAAAGCAAAAAAAGATCAAAGAAACGGAGATTACTTTACAGAACGTAAAGCAATTCACCCATTTCCAGATCATTAATGCATTGAATGATTTCGATGATATGTTTATCTATCCTATTGACAGAATTATCAATCTGCCAGGGAGTGAAGAATATCTTGATCTTTAAATCTATTTCATAAACTCAAAATACGACTTCAGTACATCTGCACTATTCTTCCCGTGAGTATTTACTTCCAGGATTTTTGGCTGTGCATCAGGTTTGAAGAAATTCTCAAGCACTCTGTCCAACGTAAGCTCATCCTCTACTCTGATATAGGAGAATCCGAAATGCTTCGCCAGGGATTCAGCGTTCTTGCGGTGTTTTGTAGCAATAAACTCGTCTAATGTATTCGGGTTGGCATTTCCAGGTCCCGGAATGATTTTAAAGATATTACCTTCACCATTATTGAAGATCATAATTCTTACAAACGGTGGAATATATTGGTTCCAAAGACCATTAATATCATAGAAGAAACTAAGATCCCCTGTGATCAATAAAGTTGGGTTTTCATTTTTGATGGCAAATCCCATTGCTGTAGAAGTAGATCCATCAATACCGCTTGTTCCTCGGTTACAATACATCTTTCTCTTTCCGAAATCAAACAGCTGGGCATATCTGATCCCAGATGAATTACTGAAGTGAATGTTATAGTTTTCGGGAATTGTCTGTGATGCTTTATTGAAGAAATAAAAATCAGAGAAATCAATTGTATTTAAAAATTGCTCGTGTTTAGCATCTTTTTTATCTCTTAAAACGTCCCAAAGATTAAAATAAGGTCTAGGTTCCAGATTGATAAATTTCAGCAGTTTTGAAAAGAAAACTTCCGGCTTCACCTCTATCTTTTCTGTCAGTGAGAAATAAGTATCAGGCTGCCATACTTCATCAAGATGCCAGTGCTGTTTTGGGCGGGCACTTCTCAGAAATTGCTTTACTTTTTTGGAAACCACATTCTGTCCTACTGTAATCAACAGGTCAGGAGCATATGTTTTATAATCCTCTTCGGTAAAATTGAAAATATAACGGTCTATATGTTTGAAGAACTTCTCATGGTGCAGATTTGAATTAGCTTCACTCAATACCACTACAGAATGATTTTTCACCAACTGAGTTAGCTGGTTTTCCAGTTCCGGGCTGTAGTCTCTTGTTCCCACCAACAGCATAATTCTTTGCGAAGTATGCCATTCTGCAATCAGATTGGACGGTATTTCATACTCTTTACGTTTGATGGTCTTTTCCACAGTTGGGAAAGTGGGAAGCTCAGATACCAGCTCATATAAAGGTTCTTCCAGAGGAATATTAATGTGTACCGGACCTTGCTTCTCAAAGCAAAGTTCAATAGCTTTTTTAATGATATCGAAATTAATATCTTCTGCATTCTCCTTACTGTCTTCCAAAAGCTGGAAGTCACCATAGGAATGCTGATGAAAAACATCCTTCTGCCTGATCGTTTGACCATCGAATATATCAACAAAATCTGTCGGCCTGTCTGCAGTAAGTACCAAAAGGGGCACATTCTGATAAAAAGCTTCAGTAACCGCGGGATAGTAGTTAACTACTGCTGATCCGCTGGTACAGGTAACCGCTACAGGCTTCTTTTCACTTTTTGCCATTCCCATTGCCACGAAAGCTGCACTTCTTTCGTCTACAATGCTGTAGCAGTTGAAACGATCTACCTCTGAAAAATGGATGGCCAAAGGAGCATTTCTTGACCCCGGAGAAATTACGATATCTGCAATTCCGTACTGCTGAAGAAGATGTGCAAGTATTTGGATACTTCTCTTAGAAGAATATTTTTTCATACAGCAAATTTAACTTATAAATAATGATTTTAAAATCATTTAAATTAAAAAAAATGTAATTTTGCTGTTCGTAAATTTCTAAAAATGGATAAAATACCTAGTGTAGACCTGCGTGATTTCCTTTCGGGCAACCCGGAACGCAAACAGAAATTTGTAAATGAAATCGGAAAAGCTTATGAAGAAATTGGTTTTGTTGCCTTAAAAGGCCACTTTCTTGATGACAACCTAGTAGAAGATTTGTATGGAGAGGTGAAAAACTTTTTTGAACAACCAGTGGAAACGAAACAAAAGTATGAGATTCCAGGAATTGGTGGCCAGAGAGGTTATGTAGGATTCGGTAAAGAAACTGCTAAAGGTTTCAAAAAAGGAGACTTAAAAGAATTTTGGCATTTTGGACAGTATCTGTCTGATGATTCAAAATACAGAAGTGAGTATCCAGACAATGTAATCGTTGATGAACTTCCAAAATTCAACGAAGTTGGTAAAGAAGCATTCCAAATGCTTGAGAAAACAGGACAGTATGTGTTAAGAGCCTTAGCATTACACCTTGGTTTAGATGAATTTTATTTTGATGACAAAATCGCAGAAGGAAATTCTATTTTAAGACCTATTCACTATCCGCCAATCACTGAAGAGCCAGATGATGCGGTAAGAGCAGCAGCTCATGGAGACATCAATCTTATCACTCTTCTAATGGGAGCACAAGGTAAAGGCCTTCAGGTTCAAAACCACAACGGAGAATGGATTGATGCCATTGCTGAACCAGATGAATTGATGATCAATGTTGGAGATATGCTTTCAAGACATACCAACAACAAATTGAAATCTACCATTCACAGAGTGGTAAACCCACCAAGAGAAATGTGGAGTACTTCAAGATATTCAATTCCTTTCTTTATGCATCCTATCAGTGCAATGTCTTTAAATGCCCTTGAAAATTGTGTAGATGAAAACAATCCAAAGCTATACGAAGATACTACTGCCGGAGAATTCCTGCATGAAAGATTGATCGAACTAGGGTTGATTAAAAAATAAAAAAGAAACGGCTGCCTCTATTTGAGGCAGCCGTTTTTACTATATTACATCCCAGTTAAACAGGAAACGCGTGTACATAACATTGTGCAGCTATTCATTCTGTAACAACCGTTATTTTGATCATTAAGTTCCTGACAAGGATCATCAGGAGAATCCCTTAGATCGTAACACTTATCAATTCCTCCTGAAATACTTTTCAATTCTTTTCTCTCAATTTTCTTTAAATTTTTCATAGTTATTGTTTTAGTTTTTCCTACTCTGAAAGCTTTTCGGATAACGCTTGCGTAAATTAGCAATATTTACTGAATAAAATCAATAATTTTCCAACTATAATGAGAGTTAATTAATAATACAATTTTGTCCTATCCTGTTATACAATAAAATTCTGGGCAAGGAGTCGATTGTGTAAAAGTACCCCACGGACAGATGCAGGTATATGTATCTCCACTGCCTCCAGGATTTTCTCCACCTCCAGGATTTTCGTAAGGAACACATTTTCCCCCCGAACAGATTTGTCCTGCAGAACAGCCGCCTTCTCCCGGTCCGCCGCCTTCTAAGCAATAGGCTGGGAAATTGGCACCCGCAACAATACTTCTTTTGTCGTCTCTTGAAAGTTTTTTTAGTTTTTTCATAGTTATAGTTTTAGTTTTTCCTACTCTGTAAGCTTTTCGGATAACGCTACCTTAAAAATAGCATTTATTTTATTAGCAATCAAATGTTTATATACAAATCATTGATCCTATAGCTCTCAAAGCTGTTTGTTATATTAATTTTTTATTTTTAATGTAATAAACATTATTAATTAAAAATATTTTAACTATTTTTACTTTACTTACAAATTTTCAATTAAAACCATATGAAAAATCTAAAAAAACTAAAAAAAGACCAATTAAAAAACATTTCAGGAGGTACCATCCTTCCTGAAGCAGATTTCTGCATGTACTATTGTAATGGAACCATTGTTTGTGCAACCTGCAGCGATGATTTCAAATGCCCGGATACCAACAATGATATGTAAGATTACAATCAAAATGTAACCCATAAGAACCGTTTCTTTAGAGAAGCGGTTTTTTTATTTCTTTTGACTTAAAATAAGGTGAATTCTGAGGGATTAAATCTCGTTTATATACGTGAATCAGCTTTCAACCACAATAAGCGATTTACGGCCTTAAAAGATAGAGATCCTAATTTCCGGGGTACAAGGTACAGCGATTAGATCCCAGAATTGCAAGTGTAAGGATGCACCTTTATTCCAATTATTTCATTCCTCAGGAATCCAGACTTATTTATTAGAGGTTTAAAGGATGCAAGATGGCAGGATAATGTCCATGATTCTTTAGCAGTTAGTATTGGCATTGTCATGCTGAGCGGAGTCGAAGCATTTTAATAAAGAAAACCTTATTTAGATTTCTTTGGAGTGACAGCCTGGGAAGAATAAATAGTATTGAAGGTAAAGACCCATCGTTGGATAAAGAATAAAAAACAGAGGGCTGGAAGCAGGAAGCCTAAAGCTGGAGGAAGAAGAATAACGGATAGATGAGATGGGCTACTTACTACGAACATCTATTATCTATTATCCACTGCTCACTATCTATTACTCACTACTTGTGTTTCTGTTTGGATTTTGTGTTAGTTAGTTTAGAGAGTATGTTGAGTGGGTTTAGTGTTGGTGTTGGTATATAACAAAAAAACCTTTATCGTAAAGATAAAGGTTTTTAAAAATAAAATAAAAACTGGCGGCGGCCTACTCTCCCGCGTTAGCAGTACCATCGGCGCTGGTGGGCTTAACTTCTGTGTTCGGAATGGGAACAGGTGAGCCCCACCGCTAAAACCACCCTAAAGAAGGTATATAAGATATCAGAGGATAGATTTCAGATTTCAGACTTCAAGGTCTGGTATCTGATGTCTTATATCTGACATCTGTTTTAAGCGATAAAAACTTTCACAAAGACAAAACCTTCACTGCGCATAAAGCACCTGGTTTATATTAGTAACCATAGACTATAAATCTACGGGTAATTAGTACTACTTGGCTATGACATTACTGTCTTTACACCTATAGCCTATCAACGTCGTCATCTACAACGACCCTTAAAAGATGTCTCATCTTGAGGCGAGTTTCGCACTTATATGCTTTCAGTGCTTATCTCTTCCAAACGTAGCTACTCAGCGGTGCACCTGGCGGTACAACTGATACACCAGAGGTTTGTTCAATTCGGTCCTCTCGTACTAGAATCAAGCCCTCTCAAACATCTAACGCCCGCAATAGATAGAGACCGAACTGTCTCACGACGTTCTGAACCCAGCTCGCGTGCCACTTTAATGGGCGAACAGCCCAACCCTTGGGACCTTCTCCAGCCCCAGGATGTGACGAGCCGACATCGAGGTGCCGAACCTCCCCGTCGATGTGAGCTCTTGGGGGAGACTAGCCTGTTATCCCCGGAGTACCTTTTATCCTATGAGCGATGGCCCTTCCATACGGAACCACCGGATCACTATGTCCTGCTTTCGCACCTGATCGACTTGTAGGTCTCACAGTCAAGCACCCTTATGCCATTACACTCTACGCACGGTTACCAAGCGTGCTGAGGGTACCTTTGAAAGCCTCCGTTACTCTTTTGGAGGCGACCACCCCAGTCAAACTACCCACCACGCAATGTCCTTCTAAAAGAAGTTAGGCTCCAAGTAAGTAAAGGGTGGTATTTCAACGTCGGCTCCACAAACACTAGCGTGCCTGCTTCAAAGCCTCCCACCTATCCTACACATTACTTACTCAAAGTCAATACGAAGTTATAGTAAAGGTTCACAGGGTCTTTTCGTCCCATTGCGGGTAATCGGCATCTTCACCGATACTACAATTTCACCGAGCTCGTGGCTGAGACAGTGCCCAGATCGTTACACCATTCGTGCAGGTCGGAACTTACCCGACAAGGAATTTCGCTACCTTAGGACCGTTATAGTTACGGCCGCCGTTTACTGGGGCTTCAGTTAATGCCTTCGCTTACGCTAAGCACCTTCCTTAACCTTCCAGCACCGGGCAGGTGTCAGACCCTATACAGCATCTTTCGATTTAGCAGAGTCCTGTGTTTTTGATAAACAGTCGCCTGGGCCTCTTCACTGCGGCCAACATTGCTGTTGGCGTCTCTTCTTCCGAAGTTACGAGACTATTTTGCCTAGTTCCTTAGCCACGACTCACTCGAGCACCTTAGGATTCTCTCCTCGACCACCTGTGTCGGTTTTGGTACGGGTTGCTTCACTTCGGCTTTTCTTGGATCAGATTACACTACAGCAGCTTCGCCCGAAGGCTAGGCCTTGACTATTCCGTCAGTCTCCAGCAGCTACATCCAACCGTCCCCTTTTATTGTGAGCAAGTATGGGAATATTAACCCATTGTCCATCCACTACCCCTTTCGGGTTCGCGTTAGGTCCCGACTAACCCTCAGCTGATTAGCATGGCTGAGGAAGCCTTGGTCTTTCGGTGAGCAGGTTTCTCGCCTGCTTTATCGTTACTTATGCCTACATTTTCTTTTCTATCCGCTCCACAATACCTCACAGTACTGCTTCGGCGCAAATAGAATGCTCTCCTACCAGATATATCTAAAATATAAATCCATAGCTTCGGTAATATGTTTATGCCCGATTATTATCCATGCCGGACCGCTCGACTAGTGAGCTGTTACGCACTCTTTAAATGAATGGCTGCTTCCAAGCCAACATCCTAGCTGTCAATGCAGTCCAACCGCGTTGCTTCAACTTAACATATATTTTGGGACCTTAGCTGTTGGTCTGGGTTCTTTCCCTCTCGGACATGGACCTTAGCACCCATGCCCTCACTGCCGTAGAACATTTATTAGCATTCGGAGTTTGTCAGGAATTGGTAGGCGATGAAACCCCCGCATCCAATCAGTAGCTCTACCTCTAATAAACTTATATACGACGCTGCACCTAAATGCATTTCGGAGAGTACGAGCTATCTCCCAGTTTGATTGGCCTTTCACCCCTACCCACAGGTCATCCGAAGACTTTTCAACGTCAACCGGTTCGGTCCTCCACTCTGTGTTACCAGAGCTTCAACCTGCCCATGGGTAGATCACAAGGTTTCGCGTCTAATCCTACTAACTATGCGCCCTATTCAGACTCGCTTTCGCTCCGGCTCCGGTACTTAATACCTTAACCTCGCTAGTAAAATTAACTCGTAGGCTCATTATGCAAAAGGCACGCCGTCACAGCATTACGCTGCTCCGACCGCTTGTAGGCGTACGGTTTCAGGTTCTATTTCACCCTTCTATTCGAAGTGCTTTTCACCTTTCCTTCACAGTACTTGTTCACTATCGGTCTTTCAGGAGTATTTAGCCTTGGAGGATGGTCCCCCCATATTCAGACAGGATTTCACGTGTCCCGCCCTACTCATTTATCATCTCTATATGCCTTTCGAGTACAGGATTATCACCTTCTATGATTGTTCTTTCCAGAACATTCCTCTAAACATAAAAAGACTTTTGGGCTAATCCGCTTTCGCTCGCCACTACTTACGGAATCTCTTCGATTTCTTTTCCTCCGGGTACTTAGATGTTTCAGTTCTCCGGGTTTGCTCCTCTTGCGAGGTGACATATCTTCAATATGCCGGGTTGCCCCATTCGGATATCTGCGGATCAATTCGTGTGTGCCAATCCCCGCAGCTTTTCGCAGCTTACCACGTCCTTCGTCGCCTCTGAAAGCCTAGGCATCCGCCATACGCCCTTAACGATTTCTTTCCTATTGGTTACTCAAGCGCTTTATGCGCTCGGTTTTCTCTTTGTGATGTCTTTACCGTTAATGTCAATGATCTTAATTTCTTTCTTTCAAACTGATGAACAAATGTTGTTTTTGGCTCCATTCGTAACTTTTAAATCAGTCTTCCAAAACTGTGGAGAATAAGGGAGTCGAACCCTTGACCTCCTGCGTGCAAGGCAGGCGCTCTAGCCAGCTGAGCTAATTCCCCCTCTAGTAGACTTTAGATATCAGATTCCAGATCTCAGACCTAAATGTCTGATGTCTAATAGCTGATCTCTTCCTGTCTTTCAATTAGTAGTCTCGGGCAGGCTCGAACTGCCGACCTCTACATTATCAGTGTAGCGCTCTAACCAGCTGAGCTACGAGACTGTCTTTTAGACGTAAAAGATGATAGACTGATAGATAACAGACTAATTTCTTCGTCTTTCTCTCTCTGCTTTTATCTTCTTTGCCTCTCTCAATCCCTTTACTAATTTCTAGTGGGTTTTGTATTTTTATATATCAACCAAACAAAAAACTAAAGCTATGCTTTAAGTAAGTATTTTGTATCTTACGATACTGATTTTGTTTAACGTCCTAAGACGCTCTAAAATGAGATGTTCCAGCCGCACCTTCCGGTACGGCTACCTTGTTACGACTTAGCCCTAGTTACCTGTTTTACCCTAGGCAGCTCCTGTTACGGTCACCGACTTCAGGTACCCCAGACTTCCATGGCTTGACGGGCGGTGTGTACAAGGCCCGGGAACGTATTCACCGCGCCATGGCTGATGCGCGATTACTAGCGATTCCAGCTTCATAGAGTCGAGTTGCAGACTCCAATCCGAACTGAGACCGGCTTTCGAGATTTGCATCACTTCGCAGTGTAGCTGCCCTCTGTACCGGCCATTGTATTACGTGTGTGGCCCAAGGCGTAAGGGCCGTGATGATTTGACGTCATCCCCACCTTCCTCTCTACTTGCGTAGGCAGTCTCACTAGAGTCCCCAACTTAATGATGGCAACTAGTGACAGGGGTTGCGCTCGTTGCAGGACTTAACCTAACACCTCACGGCACGAGCTGACGACAACCATGCAGCACCTTGAAAAATGTCCGAAGAAAAGTCTATTTCTAAACCTGTCATTTCCCATTTAAGCCTTGGTAAGGTTCCTCGCGTATCATCGAATTAAACCACATAATCCACCGCTTGTGCGGGCCCCCGTCAATTCCTTTGAGTTTCAAACTTGCGTTCGTACTCCCCAGGTGGCTAACTTATCACTTTCGCTTAGTCTCTGAAACTTACATTCCAAAAACGAGTTAGCATCGTTTACGGCGTGGACTACCAGGGTATCTAATCCTGTTCGCTCCCCACGCTTTCGTCCATCAGCGTCAGTTGTTGCTTAGTAACCTGCCTTCGCAATTGGTGTTCTAAGTAATATCTATGCATTTCACCGCTACACTACTTATTCCAGCTACTTCAACAACACTCAAGACCTGCAGTATCAATGGCAGTTTCACAGTTAAGCTGTGAGATTTCACCACTGACTTACAGATCCGCCTACGGACCCTTTAAACCCAATAAATCCGGATAACGCTTGCACCCTCCGTATTACCGCGGCTGCTGGCACGGAGTTAGCCGGTGCTTATTCGTATAGTACCTTCAGCTACCCTCACGAGGGTAGGTTTATCCCTATACAAAAGAAGTTTACAACCCATAGGGCCGTCGTCCTTCACGCGGGATGGCTGGATCAGGCTCTCACCCATTGTCCAATATTCCTCACTGCTGCCTCCCGTAGGAGTCTGGTCCGTGTCTCAGTACCAGTGTGGGGGATCACCCTCTCAGGCCCCCTAAAGATCGTAGACTTGGTGAGCCGTTACCTCACCAACTATCTAATCTTGCGCGTGCCCATCTCTATCCACCGGAGTTTTCAATACCGAATGATGCCATTCAGTATATTATGGGGTATTAATCTTCCTTTCGAAAGGCTATCCCCCAGATAAAGGCAGGTTGCACACGTGTTCCGCACCCGTACGCCGCTCTCAAGATCCCGAAAGATCTCTACCGCTCGGCTTGCATGTGTTAGGCCTCCCGCTAGCGTTCATCCTGAGCCAGGATCAAACTCTCCATTGTATGTTTGTCTGACTCACTCAAAGTTTTTAACGCTTTAGTTTTTCCTTACTTGGTTGTTATATTGTATGTCAATGATCTTTATATCTTTCGCTTTTCAACGAAGCAATCTCTCTGTCAGTGTCGCTCCGTATTTGCGAGTGCAAAAGTAAAACTTTATTTTTTAATGACCAAATGTTTTTGAAGAAAATTTTAAAGTTTTTTAAGTAACCTTAACTCTTCTCAAAACCTCAATCCCTCTACTCCTGCGCTCCCTCTAATTGGGACTGCAAAGATACAAACTCTTTTTAAACTGACAACTTTTTTTTCAAAAAGTTTTAAAGTTTTTTTCGTCCGTCTCTTTTTGGAAGTAATATCGTTTCTGCCCATCTAAAGGCGCTTCTGCGCTACTGAATGTCTTTCGTTTTTCAGTGGGGCAAAGATAGTAACTTCATACAACGCAAAACAAGTTTATTTAACATAAATTTCATATTCGGATAGGTTTTTATCCTAATCAGCTGGAAGGCAGAGAGAAAAATTTTAAACATTTGTTTGGAAGATCGGGGTGAGAGCGTGGGAGTGTGGGAGAGTTTGAGCGTTTGAGGGGAGAGAGGAGGATTCGGGGTGCGGGATGCGGGGTTTGGGGTGGCTATGATCAAATAAAGTATATATTATATAATAGAGAGACTAGACTAGAGAGCTGACTTTCCTCGACGAAGACTGAAGAGTATATTTAATATATAAATATAGAGTAATAAGATTTAACTCCTGTACCCGTAATTAATTATAATGCTTCGACTCAGCTCAGCATGACATGGCTAATACTAACTGCTAAAAGACCTTAGATATTATCCTGCCAACTTACAAGCGTTCTTGTAAAGAATTTGGATTCCTGCGGAATGATACAATGGGAATAGGGATTTATACTCAATAATATGTTTACATAGAATTCTGCAATATGAATGTTCAACACCCATGTTCCTTTTCTATCTGGAAACCCGAACCTCATCATTCATCATTCATCATTCACCACTTATCATTAACGACTCCTTCCCTAGCCCTGATAGCAATGGTTACCCCGCAGCTTGGGTTGGAGAGTGGTGGGTTGGAGCGTAGGAGAGCGCTGGCGCGAGGAGTAGAAATGGATAGCAGGAATTAGCTCCTGAAAAAAGTTCGAGAGTTTGAGAGTAAAAGGGTTTGAGAGTGCGGGAAGAAGAATAAAGAGGTAGGCTCTATTTTATATTATATATATAAGGCAAGCTTAATCAAATAACCGTAGCTGCTGATCACGGGATCCAGTAAAGTTAGACGTTGAAAGCTTTGGAAACTCTTTGCCTTCAAAAAACTTCTTTTTGCCGATCTTAAAGGTGCTATGAATCATTTCTGCAATATTCCCTTCTCCTTTCTGTCGTTCAAAATATCTTTTATCACCCAGTTTTCCTCCTCTCATGGAGCGGATAAGATTTAAAACTTTTTGTGCCCTGTCCGGAAAATGGGTTTCAATCCAGTTTATAAAAACTGGTTCCACGGTATCGTTTAGTCTTACAAGGGTATAACCGAATCCTAAAGCACCTGCATCCGAAATAGCTTTTAATATGTTTAAAGGCTCATCACTATTGAGTCCTGGGATAATGGGTGCTACCATTACATGTACGGGGATATTGTTTTCAGAAAGAATTTCAACTGCTTTTAATTTATTTTTTGCAGAGCTTGTTCTCGGCTCCATCTTTCGTCTCAGTTCTTCGTTGATGGTTGGAATGCTTAGAGAAACAGATACCAGATTCTGTTCTGCCATAGGTTTTAAAAGATCTAGATCTCTTAGCACCAGTGCATTTTTTGTCAAAATATTGACAGGATGTCTGTAATCAAGACAGAGTTGCAGTAATTTTCTGGTAATTTCAAATTGTCTTTCGGCCGGCTGATAGCAGTCGGTATTTCCTGACAATAGAATCGGGGCAGCTTTGTATCCTCTTTTCTGAAAAAATTTCTCCAGCAACTCAGGGGCATTTTTCTTTACCATGATTTTTCTTTCAAAATCAACCCCGGCACTATAACCCCAGTATTCATGAGTAGGTCTTGCAAAGCAGTAAGAACAGCCATGTTCGCATCCCTGATAAGGGTTCATCGAATATTCCATTGGAAGGTCTTCACTTTTGACCTGATTGACAATGGTTTTGGGAAATACTTCCGTAAAAGAAGTCTTTACGGTTTCGAAATCCTCATCTTCTGGTTCATAGGTATACCTGTCGAAACGATTGACAACGTTTCGCTGAGCTCCCTGACCTTTTATGAAATTTTCGTTTTGCATTCCGGTGTAAAATTAGAATGGAATTTTTATAAAATAATGAGTTTTAACATTAAAGTTTTCCACAAAAAAATCCAACACTTTCAAAAGCGTTGGATTTAAACATAATTAAATATATTTTTTTACTACTTCAGCGCGAATAATTCTACTCCATGAGTTTCATCATCATTATTTTTTTCATCAAAGTGTCTGTGATAGTCCGAATAGGAATCACTATATTTTTTATCTTTTTTAGTCAAAATTTTTTTAATACTTATTAAACTCAATACTGCCAAAAGACCAACTCCTCCTGCCAGTAAAACTCCAACTTCTTTTTTCATATTTTCTCTGATTTATTATTGATACCATTGCAAAAAGCATACCTATTTTATTTTTTTTAATTATAAATTTTGTTAACATTCAACTTTATTTTTAGGAAAATTGCAATCTGCTATTTTTCTTATATTTAAAGTTTGCAATGGTTTAATTATTGTACTTAAAAATAAAAATATTATTATGGAAAATCCAGAAAACATAGACAGAATGACGACCTTGAGCCAGGTGATGAAAACACTCTCTGAAAGAGGAATACACAGGGAGTTCAGAATGAATGATAAATGTGAAATGAAGTTTGAAAACTCTGACAAGGTGTATCAACCCTCTGAACTGGTCATTTTAAAAACTTATCGCTTCGAGGGAGACAGCAATCCTGATGATAATGCTGTACTTTATGTTGTGAAGGACAATGCAGGAAATCGTGGGATGATTATAGATTCCTATGGTGCAGACAGCAATTATCCAGGCGAAGAATTTGATAAGTTTTTAAGAGATATCCCTATTCAGGAAAGTGATGAATTCAATTTTTAACAACTCAATCACATATTAATTTTTTAAACCATTAAGGTTGTTTTCAATTAAAGACTGTACAGTGGTTATGACCGGCCGCAAAAGGATCTGTCTTAATGGTTTAAAGAATTATTCTTCAGTTTTTTCCTTTTTTCTGAACACATTATTCAGGAAACCTTTCTTTTCTTTTTTCTCTGCTTCCGGTTGGGGAGTTTCTTTTTTATTTTTTATTTCCTGTTTTATTTCTTTTACCGATTGTTTCATATCCTTTACAGAAGAAACTGCTTCTTTGACTTTCTTTTCTGTTTTTTCAACATTTTTACCAATCAGGGTTTTCTTCAATCCCTGCTCTATTCCTCTCCAGAAAAGATTAAAGAAAGACTTTGTAGGGTCACGTTCTACATTTTCTACCGTAACAGCTTCCGGAAAGCTTCCTGAATCTGATTTCAGAAAAATATTGGCTACTGCAGTCAGAAACCCTTTTTTCTCATGGTTATTCTTATTTAATACGGCAATTTTTAAGTCTTTATGTTTAAGATTAAAAGTTCCGTGTAATCCGGCAGGGTTTCCTTTAAAGTTAAAAAGCATTTCCTGAATAGTTCCTGCAGTAGCGGTCACATGAAGATAAGGTCTGATAAAGGGATTGATTCCACTTGCAGGGAGATTGGAAGTTTTCCCTGAAATTGCAAATCTATCATTCTGATCAGCCACATCAAAGTTCCAGTTGACAGAAAGTGGTGACAGGTTCATGAAAGAACAATTGATGTTAATATCTACTTTTGTTGGCTTTCCTTTAATTTTAGATGAATTCAGGTTTTTAACGTTCATATTAAAGTTGCTGAAGGTCAGTTTTCCCGGTCCCATACTTTCAGGAGTATCTTCTTCGTAGACCAGGACAGAGTTTTTTAGATCCAGATTATGAATGGTCATCGGAATCTTAATGGAACGCAGCATTTTAGAATATAATGCTTTTATCTTCGGATCATCTTTAGGAATTTTGCTTCTGAAAATATTCGCATTTGCAGACTCAATGTCTACCTGGGAAGCATTAACCATTTTGTTGTGAGAAAAAAGATCCCACTCTCCTTTTGCAGTAATTTGTCCGGCTTCTAAATTATACAGATCTCTTTCAACGGGTATCATTTTGATAAACTGTGCTCTTGAAACGAGAGGCTTCATGGCAAAATTGTTAATCTGTACCTTATTTTTATTCAGTTTAATAAGCCCAAGGCTCATATTGTAAAACTGCGTTTTATAAGCCAGATTTCTAGTGGTAATATAATAGTCTTTTACTTTGAAGGACAGCCCTTTTTGATTAGGTCTAGGTGATAATTCAATATCATTTACCGTTGCGTTAAGATCATGGAAAGTCAGTGGTTGTTTTCCTTTATCATAAGTAATGTTTGAGTTTTTTAAGGATGTTTTTCTGATGATAAAGGAATTAATAATCCCTGGTCCGGCAGATTTATTGGTTGTTTTTTCACCTGCTTTAAAAGTTCCGTTAACATTTTCTACGAGAAGATCTTTAAGATCCACATTCAGTTTTTTATCAACGAATTCCAGTTTATTGATATTAAAAGCAATATGATCTGTTTTTAACACTACTGTTGCTTTTCTCTCTGCAGGATGCCCTGGTGTCAGTATGACGTCCCTGATTTCACCGTTTGCAGGCTTCAGCGCAAGACTTCGTATTGTAATATTCTGAGCATTGGAATATTCAATATTCCTTGCGGCTATAGTAAAATCTTTATATCCTATCGGAATAACCTGCTCAGAAGTTTCTTTATTAAACATCAGCTGATTGATATTTACACTAAGATTCCCTACTGACAGAAGATTATTTCCATCCGTTTTTGTGATCTTTACTATGGCATTATTCAGCTTTATATTTTTTAAATCAACTTCAAAATTTGTTTTTTTTTCGGCTTTCTTGGTCTTTACTCCTGTATTATAGACTGTCAGAACAGGATTCTCAAAGTCTGCATTCGTAAGTGAAACTTTATTTTTGTTTAAAATAACATCCGTAAAATCCATTTTGGGAACTGCAAATTCAAATAATTGAGCCTTCTTAGGATAAAACTTTTTAAACTGAGCAAAAGAGAGCAGCGGGGTCAGCCTGAAATTCTCAACAGCCATCTGTCCGTTACTTGTATTTATACTGCTGATGGTAACCGCATATGTTTCATCTGGACGAAGAAAGAATTTTTGTCCTTTGATGCTGTATTTGTCAAAAACAACGGGTAGTTTATTTTCTACGGATTCTTCCGTCATCTGTAAATTTTCTACAAACAGATCCAGTTGTTGAACAGACAGAAATTTCTGCTTTGTATGCCTGAAAACAGCAATTTTACCTTCGTTAATTCTTATATTTTCAAATGAAACCGGATTTCTTTTCTTTTCGGTTTTGCGGTCGACAGGTTTGGCAAGAATGACATTTAAATTGGGTTTAGCCAACAAAAGGTCTGACGAGCTGATTCTTTTATTAAAAACAGCATCATAAATTCCGAAACGGCTTATTTTCAAGGTATCAATAGTTCCCTGCAAACCAATAACGTCTGTATTTTGCGGATCTTTACTGTTAACTGAAATTCCTGTTGCAAAGATATTTCCTGTTCCCAGATCAACATCCAGCGTTTTGTAAGAAACTTTATAGTTTGTATTTTTTTTGATGTATTCCGGAAGCTGGGTTTTGAGCCATAGATTCAGTCCGAAATTCGCAGCAAGAAGAATTCCTGCTAGGACTCCGAAAGTTATTAATAGCCTTTTAACCCATTTTTTCATATTTTGTGATTTGGTTCTTTCCTATTATATAGATCAATTCTTTATTTCCAGTTCTATTACATACCCTTCATGCCCTCTTACATTGATAAAATTACCTCCTTCAAATCCAAGATACTGACCTTTAATTCCTGTAAGCTTTCCTGTAAACTCAGGTTTTTTATCTAATGTAAACGATGAAACTTTCTCCGGTTTTTCAAAAGGATAATCAAACATCCACAGCTCTTCACCGTCACTGTAAAATTTCTGGAAATCGTCAGGAAAATATTCTTTTATCTTTTGTCGGAAATCAGCAAGGTCTACTTCTCCTTCAAAATCATCCTGCAGCATCTTTCTCCAATTGGTTTTATCTGCCAGATGTTCTTTTAAAGCTACTTCTATCATTCCTGCTTCATAACGGTTTTCCGTTCTTGCGATGGGTAATGCAAAAGTTGCACCCTGATCAATCCATCTTGTAGGAATCTGTGTATTTCTGGTTACGCCTACTTTTACATCTCCTGTATAGGCCAGATAAACAGTGTGTGGCTGCAGCTGAATTTGTTTTTCAACTTCAAGATCTCGCTCTGCAACCCCCAAATGAGCTGTAGATAGTTCCGGGCGGATAATGGTATCGCTTGCATAAGGGCTTTCAAAAAAACAGTTTTTGCAGAATCCCATTCTGTAAATTGATTTATTTTCACCACAATTTACACATTGAAATCCGGTATGTTTGATGCTTAACTCCTTTCCAAACAGCTCATTCATATGGATCAGATCTCCAGAAAGATTGAGGTAGTATTGGATTGGCTTAGCATCGACGCTTGTCATCTTTAAAATTTGCCCTTGAAACTGCATATTATATTTATATTACTTTTTTAAGTAAATTTAATGATTATATTTTTCAAAAAGTAAAATTTATATTTTTGTGCTCATAAAAAATACAAATGGTTTATCTTGTAACAGGCGGTAGTGGGTTCATCGGTTCCCATTTAATTGAACGATTATTAAGAAATGGACATTCTGTCATAAACATTGACAATTTTGATGATTTCTATGACTATCAGGTAAAAATTAAAAATACTTTGGAGTCAATCAGTAAAAATTCGGATTTTGAGTTCTCAGATAAAGAGACGGATATTCCGCGTTTGGTTTCCCTCACCCATTCAGACCAATATTCCTTCTATTGGCAGGATATCAGGGACCTAAAAGGTCTTGAAAACATCTTTAAGAATCATCATATTGACATGGTGGTCCATCTTGCTGCACTTGCCGGTGTTCGCCCTTCTATTGAACGTCCTCTGGAGTACGAAGAAGTGAATGTACGAGGTACTATGAATCTTTGGGAACTGTGTAAGGATTTCCATATTAAAAAATTCATTTGTGCATCTTCATCAAGTGTTTATGGAAACAATGAGAAAATTCCCTTTGCGGAAACAGATAATGTAGACAATCCTATCTCTCCTTATGCTGCTACCAAGAAAAGCGGAGAAATTATAGGACATGTTTACCATAATCTATATCATATAGATATGATCCAGCTCAGATTCTTTACGGTATATGGGCCAAGACAGAGACCTGACCTTGCCATACACAAGTTTACAAAGCTCATTTCGGAAAATCAGGAAATTCCTTTCTATGGTGACGGAAATACGGCCAGAGACTATACTTATATAGATGATATCATTGATGGAATTACCAAGTCTATTCTTTATCTTGAAAACAATTCAGGGATTTATGAAATTGTGAATCTGGGCGAAAATCAAGTAATCACTTTGTCTGAAATGGTGGCTACAATCGAAAAGACGCTGGGAAAATCTGCCATCAAAAAAATTCTGCCATTGCAGCCGGGAGATGTCACAAAAACCAATGCCGACATTGCAAAAGCAATGGATTTGATAGGGTATAAACCGGCCACAGACTTCCAAAATGGCATAAAAAAATTTGTGGAATGGTTTTTGAGAAAACGACAATAAGTAAATTGCTGACATAGCTGCCAGTTAGTTTGTGACAGCCATTTATAAGAAAAAATTATAAAAAGAATTGAAAATCAAGTATAAAAAAGTTTATTATACAACCTATTTTTATACTTTTGCAAAAAATTAGAAAATTATGTACTGGACATTAGAATTAGCTTCATATTTAAGTGACGCACCTTGGCCAATGACAAAAGCAGAGCTTATCGACTACGCCATCAGAACTGGTGCACCTATGGAAGTAGTAGAAAACCTTCAGGCTATTGAAGACGAAGGAGAAATTTATGAATCTATCGAAGAGGTATGGAGTGACTATCCTACTGACGAGGATTTCCTTTGGAACGAGGACGAATATTAATAAAGCGATAAGCTTTAGGCTGCATGCTTAGAGCTTTTTTGCCCTTTTTATATATAATTTACACGATAAGTGTTATTTAAAACGCTTAAAGCATTTTGCATTAAGCATAAAGCAAAAAATTTATGAGTTTTTTAAACAAAGTTCTTAAAGGGTTTTTGGGAGACAAAAAAGCGCAGGACCTAAAAGAAGTAAAAAAAGTTGTAACAAAAATCAGAGCTGTAGAACCTAACATTCAACAATTGTCGGATGATGGGTTGAGACAAAAAACTGCTGAGTTTAAAGAGAATATAAAATCTGCAACCAGTAAGATCACAGCTCAAATAGAACAGATAAAAGAGCAGATAAAAAATTCAACCAACGTTGATGAAAAAGAAGCTCTTTTCTCAAAAATTGAGTCTTTAAAGAAAGAATCTTACGAAATTGAAGAGAAAGTTCTGGTTCAGGTTCTTCCCGAAGCTTTTGCATTGATCAAAGAAACGGCAAGAAGATGGGCTCAGAATGGAGAAATCCGTGTAACTGCTAGTGACTGGGATAGAGAACTTGTCGCTTCAGGAAAAGATTTCGTTAGCATTCAGGGAGACACAGCTATTTGGAAAAACTCATGGGACGCTGCCGGAACTCCTGTAGTTTGGGATATGGTCCACTATGATGTTCAGTTTATCGGAGGGGTTATTCTTCACAGTGGTAAAATTGCCGAGATGGCAACCGGTGAAGGTAAAACTTTGGTAGGAACATTACCTATTTACTTAAATTCACTTCCGGAAAGAGGAGTGCACGTTGTAACCGTAAACGACTACCTAGCAAAAAGAGACTCCGCTTGGATGGGTCCTCTTTATCAATTCCACGGAATGTCTATCGATTGTATCGATAATCACCAGCCGAATTCAGACGGAAGAAGAAAAGCATACAACTCAGATATTACTTACGGAACGAACAACGAGTTTGGTTTCGATTATCTGAGAGATAACATGGTGACATCACCTTCAGAATTGGTACAAAGAGAACTTAACTTTGCTATCGTGGATGAGGTGGACTCTGTATTGGTAGATGACGCCAGAACACCATTGATCATTTCAGGTCCGGTTCCTCAGGGAGACAGACAGGAGTTCGATGTTCTTAAACCTTCTATCGACAGAATTGTTGAAGTACAAAAGAAAACCGTTTCTGCTATTTTCAATGAAGCGAAAAAATTAATTGCTGCAGGAAATACAAAAGAAGGCGGATTCAAATTACTTCAGGCATACAGAGGTCTTCCAAAAAACAGACAATTAATCAAATTCTTATCGGAAAGCGGAAACAGAGCATTGCTTCAGAAAGTTGAGGCGCAATACATGCAGGACAACAACCGTGATATGCCGATTGTAGATAAAGATCTTTACTTCGTAATCGAGGAGAAAAACAATCAGGTAGACCTTACAGACAAAGGTGTTGAATACATGTCTCAGGGTAACTCTGATCCTAACTTCTTCGTACTTCCTGATATCGGAACTGAGATTGCTGAAGTAGAAGCTAAGAACCTTTCTAAAGAAGAAGAGTTTGAAGCAAAAGAAAGACTTTTCTCTGATTTTGCTGAAAAATCCGAGCGTGTTCACACAATGAGCCAGCTATTGAAAGCGTACACATTATTTGAAAAAGATGATGAGTATGTAGTCATTGATGGTGAAGTAAAAATCGTTGATGAGCAGACAGGTCGTATCATGGAGGGACGTCGTTATTCAGACGGTCTTCACCAGGCGATCGAAGCGAAAGAGAATGTAAAAATTGAGGCAGCTACTCAAACTTTTGCAACCATCACGCTTCAGAACTACTTCCGTATGTATAACAAGCTTGCGGGAATGACGGGTACTGCTGAAACTGAAGCTGGAGAGCTTTGGGAAATCTATAAATTAGACGTTGTGGTAATTCCTACCAACCGTCCTATTTTAAGACATGACAAGCAAGACTTAGTTTTCAAAACTAACAGAGAAAAATATAATGCTGTAATAGAGGAAATTGAAAAATTAACAGCACAGAAAAGACCTGTATTGGTAGGTACTACTTCTGTTGAGATTTCTCAGTTACTATCAAAAGCACTTCAGTTAAGAAAGATTCCACACCAGGTATTGAACGCGAAGCTTCACAAAAAAGAAGCTGAGATTGTAGCTGGAGCAGGACAGCCGGGAGTTGTAACCATTGCAACCAACATGGCAGGTCGTGGTACCGATATTAAGCTTTCTAAAGAAGTAAAAGATGCAGGAGGTTTAGCCATCATCGGTACAGAAAGACACGATTCAAGACGTGTTGACAGACAGCTAAGAGGTAGAGCGGGACGTCAGGGAGATCCGGGAAGTTCTCAGTTCTATGTATCTCTTGAAGATAACTTAATGCGTTTGTTCGGTTCTGAAAGAATTGCTAAAATGATGGACAGAATGGGTCACAAAGAGGGAGAAGTAATTCAGCACTCTATGATCAGTAAGTCTATTGAAAGAGCTCAGAAAAAAGTGGAAGAAAATAACTTCGGAACAAGAAAAAGGCTTCTTGAGTACGATGACGTTATGAACAAACAGCGTGATGTAATCTACAAGAGAAGAAAGAATGCTTTATTCGGAGACCATTTGAAATATGATATCACAAATATGATTTTCGATGTTGCCAATTCTATCGTTGCGAAAGGAAAAGCTTCAGGAAATTATAAAGATTTTGAATACGAAATCATTAAAACATTCACAATGGAATCTCCGGTTTCTCAAAGTGATTTTAATAATAAAAACGTTCAGGATCTGACCAATATCTTATTCAAAGCAGCTCAGGAAGACTACAAAATGAAGCTGAACCTATTGAAAGAAAAATCATTCCCAATCATTGAGAATGTATACCAAAATCAAGGTTCAATGTTCAAAATGATCCAGGTTCCTTTCACAGACGGGCACAAAACAATGACAATTGTAGCTGATCTTAAAGAAGCTTACGATACTCAGTGTGAAAGTTTAGTGAACGATTTTGAAAAGAATATCACTTTATCAATTATCGATGAAAACTGGAAGCTTCACCTTCGTGAGATGGACGACTTAAGAAGATCTTCACAAGGAGCTGTTTACGAGCAGAAAGATCCATTGGTAATTTACAAGCAGGAATCTTTCCACTTATTCAGTGAAATGATCGATAAATTAAACAAAGAAATTATTTCTTTCTTATATAAAGGCGAAATTCCGGCTTAAGAAAAATTTAATAAAATCATACAAAAACCGCTGTGGCATTGACCATAGCGGTTTTTTGTTATTCAGTATATAATAATTTTATGATAAATATCAATCTTATTATTTATTTAGAACAGTTAAAAATAATATATTTGCAGAAAATTTGAGTTTCATGAAAAATGTACTGATCTGTGCTTCCGCACTGGGAACAATGTTGGTTTCTGCGCAAAAAAAAGACACCATCAAATCCAATGATATTGAAGAAGTAGTTGTTAACGGAAGATATTATCAGAAGTACAAGCTGAATGAGGTTTCAGGTTCACTGAGAATTCAGACGCCTATTCTTGAGCTGCCACAAAATGTACAGTCTGTAAGTTCACAGGTTCTTGCTGATCAGATGACTCTAAATATGTCTGAAGGAATAGTCCGTAACGTAAGTGGGGCAAGAAAAGTAGAACACTGGGATAATGTATATTCCAATGTTTTCATGAGAGGAGCAGGTATTGCTACTTTCATGAACGGGATGAATGTTTCTTCTACTTGGGGACCCATCAATCCTGACGCATCTATCATAGACAGAATAGAGTTTGTAAAAGGTCCTGCCGGATTTATGGGATCTATGGGAGATCCTGCCGGATTTTATAATGTAGTAACTAAAAAACCTACAGGAAAGTTTGCCAACAGTGTGCGTTTCACAACGGGAAGCTATAATCTTTTCAGAGGAGAAGCTGATCTGGATGGAGTTCTTGTAAAAGACGGAGTTTTAGACTACCGTATCAATTTGATGGGAAGCTCTAATAAATCCTGGGTGGAAAATGACAAAACAAACAAATTCATTGTTGCCCCTTCCATTACTTTCAGACCTACAAAAACCACTACATTTACAGCTCAATACAACTATCAATACTTAAAATTCAATCAGCCTGGAGCTTATCTGATGTCTAACGACGGATACGCTTCACTGAATGTACATACCAATTTTAATGACCCGAACTTCAAGAAAACTGAAGTAAAAGACCAGAGTTTATTCTTAAGTTTAGACCAAAAGCTTTTCAAAGACTGGGTTTGGAGCACACAGTATGCTTATATGGATCTGAATTACGACGGAGGTTCTTGGTGGGGAACTTTTGATGCGAACAATAAGAATGTTTTCAACAGAACCTTAAGCAACTGGCAGGCAAAAGGAAAAAATCACATTTTCCAAACCTATGTAAGAGGTAAGCTTAACACAGGAAACATTGTACATAAAATAATTGCAGGATTCGATTATGGAGACAGAAAGTATAATGCAGACTTTTCATCTTTTGCCGGAGGTCCTTTCCCTATAAATATTTATAATGTAAATTATGGAGTAGATCCTTCAAAACTTCCTTCTTCTGACTTTTATACATTAAACACTTCTGCTCCGTTTTATAACGATCAGGGCGTAAAATATACTTCATATTATGCTCAGGATCAGATTGAAATGTTTAATAATAAATTGAGATTAACATTAGCAGGAAGGTATACCAGCGGTAAAACCTATTCTGCATACCCTAATCTGAGCCCTGGAACTCCTGTTGTACCAGATACAGCGGGTGAATTTACCCCAAGAGTTGGAGTGAGTTATTCTATTAATGAAAACTTTTCTGCTTACGGAATCTATGATAAGACTTTTGTACCACAATCCGGAACAGGAATTCATCAGACCCTGATTACAGATCCTTTCAGAGGTCAGAATATTGAATTTGGATTGAAGAAAGACTGGTTCGGTGGAAAATGGAACTCTACCTTCGCAGTATACGAAATCAGAAGACAAAATATTCTTGTAGCAGGAAACGTTAATGAAAACGGTGGAGTTGCTTTTCAGATTCCAACCGGAGAACAAAGAGCAAGAGGTTTTGAAACCGATATCAAAGGAGAAATCATCAAAGGATTGAACATCATTGTAAACTATGCCTACACTGATGCAAAAACCATCAAAGACACAGATCCTGCAAGAATTGGAGTTCAGTCTCCAGGAAATGCAAAAAATGTTCAGAATACCTGGATCAACTATAGATTCCAGAATGGTGTTTTAAATGGTTTCGGTATTTCTGCAGGATATCAATATCAGGGAGGAAGACAATCCTGGTATGGGGTAAGTGCCACAAAAGATCAGAGTCTTCCTGATTATTTTGATACCAACTTCGGCGTTTCTTATGTTGCTAAAAAATTCGATATTAACTTTATGTTGAACAATGTTCTTAACAGAAAGCTTTACAGCGGATATAGAGGTGATGGAGGAGAATATGCCTGGATCTACAATGCTCCGCGTAACTGGAGAGTATCAATAGGATATAAATTTTAAAAAATCAAAGGTTAGCCCCTCATGGGGTTAACTTTTTGCTATGAGAAAAAAGCATCATCATAAAAAGAAGGTTTCTTCCACAAAAAAATGGTCTGCAAAGTTTCATTTGTGGCTGGGTTTATCTGTTGGAATCATTGTATTTATAGTCTCTCTTTCAGGGACTTTATATGTTTTTAAGGATGAAATACAGAATAGCTTACGCAAAGAAGCCATTTACCTAAAAAAGGAGGATATCGGAAAAAAGCCATTGTCTATTAATCTGCTTCGTGAAAAAGTTACGCTGGAACTTAATGAAAAATATCCTGTAAGCGCTGTAGAAATTCCTTTGGATAAAAATAAATCCTACCAGTTTGAGTACTATGACAAAAGCAAAAAAGGATGGAATTATTTTCAGCAGGTACACATTAACAAACTGGTCTATGTAAATCAGTATACCGGGCAAATCCTGGCGGTTTATGATGAAAAGTATGATGTGTTCAATATTCTGAAATATATCCACTGGGGACTTCTGCTTAATTCAGAATGGGGACCGTATACTGTAGGAATCCCAACTGTTATTTTCGTCATTATGCTGATTACAGGAATCATTTTATGGTGGCCAAAAAACAAAAATGCAAGAAAAGGACGTTTTTGGTTCAACTGGGAAAATGTAAAAAACTGGAAGCGTAAAAATTATGATCTTCATAATCTTCTTGGATTCTATGCATCATTTATTGCATTGCTATTAAGTATTACAGGGCTTTATTTTGCTTATCCCTATGTAAAAAACACTTTTACTTTTGCATTATCAGGTTCGTGGGAACTTCCAAAGGAAAAAGAAAGAAAATCTCCGGACTCTCTGATAGCAAAGAATGAAGCTGTTTTTGATCTCGCTGCGGCACAAACTCAAAAGCTGTACGCAAAATCATCCAGCTTCAGAATTACTTTGAACGGAAAGAATAAAAAAGGAAAAGAACTGAAGAATCTTCCTGTAACGGTTTACGGAATGGATGGAAGATACAGTGACAGAAACATCCTGACATTCGACAAATACTCCGGAAAACTACTCGCCAATAAACCTCATCACAATCTCAATACTGCCGAGAAATATTCCAACGCCAATTACGACATCCATACCGGTTCCTACTTCGGAATCATTGGAAAGGTCATCTGGTTTATAGCCGGCCTCACATGTACATCGCTCCCTGTAACCGGATTTCTGGTCTGGTGGGGAAAAAGAAAGAAAAAAGGAAAGAAAATATAATGAAAAAAGTGCTTTTATCAGCTGCCTGCTTAGGAACTGCCACTGTTTTTGCTCAGGTAAAAGATAGTTTACAAACTAAAAATGTAGACGAGGTTGTCATGACTGCTTCCAGAAAAAAGGAAAGCATCAAAGAAGTTCCAAGCTCCGTAACGGTGGTAGGAGAGAAACAGATTCAGTCTCAGCTGACCGTTAACTCAGATATCACAAGCATCCTGCAGTATACCGTTCCCAGTTTAGGAACCAATTCGGGACAGACATCCAATACAGGACAGACCTTAAGAGGACGTCAGGTTCTGGTTTTGATTGATGGAATTCCACAGTCTACCCCACTTCGTAACGGAGCAAGAGATTTAAGAACCATTGACCCTTCAGCGATCGAAAGAATAGAGGTAATCAAAGGAGCTTCTTCCATTTATGGTAACGGAGCAGACGGAGGGATCATCAATTATATTACAAAAAGAAGCAAAACAGATAAAAAAATCTCCGGGATTTCACAGATCGGGCTTACAGGGCAGCCTTATGGAGGTACTTTAGGAGTAAGAGCCAGTCAGCTTTTATCCGGAAAGATCAACAAGTTTGATTATACCCTTTCATTAGCCTACGAAAGAACAGGATATACAAAAGACGGTGATGGTGTTTTGATAAGTCCTACGTATAGCATTGCGAAGATGGACAACTACAACGGACTGTTGAAAATAGGTTATGACGTCAACGAAAATCAGAGAATTGAGGCTTCTTACATTGGCTATTCATCAAGATCAGATCTGAATGTAGGATTAAAAACAGGAAAATACGGCATCAAGCCAACGATTGGTGAAGGAATTGGGAAAGGTTTGGAAACCACTCCTCAGGGAACTCCTAAAAACCACAACATAAGAGTAAGCTACGACAATAAGAACCTATTTGCAGGAACGTCTTTGAATATCAACCTTTACTATCAGGATTTTAAAACCGTTTACGGTTACAGCGACACCTTTTTCAACGGCGGGCAGTCGAATGTAATTTCAAAAAAAGCAGGAGCAAGATTCAATTTTGATACCCAGCTTTGGAATTCAGCGAACTCTCAGGCAGAAATCATCTACGGAGCCGATATTCTGAATGATGAAACCGTTCAAAAGCTGGAAGACGGACGTTTCTGGACTCCGAATATGAACATGACCAATATTGCACCTTTCGTACTGGCAAAAATAGATCTGTTTAAAAAGTTCACCATCAAAGGAGGACTTCGTTACGAAAACATCAAAGTAAATGTAGATGACTTCAATACCCTTTCTACCCTGAAAAGTGACGGAACTTTCACCAAAAGTATTCCTGTCGCGGGTGGAAAACTGAACTACAATGCATTGGTAGGAAATATTGGAATTCGTTACAATATTGAGCCTTATATCAACCTTTTCGGAAGCTTCTCTCAGGCCTACTCTATCAATGAGTTAGGAAGAATTTTAAGAACCTCAACTTCTGAAACGATCAAAAATCTGGAAACGAAACCCATCATCGTTAATAATTACGAATTGGGAGCAACAGGACAGCTTTCCAGCTGGCTGAATTATGAATTAACTTCTTATGTAAGCACATCGAAACTGGGAGCATCATTCGTACAAAGTCCAGACAGAGCATTGATGATTCAGAGATCTCCCGAGATTGTATACGGGGTAGAAGGATTTTTACACTTTAGCCCTACAAAATGGATTCAGTTTGGTGGAAGCTACAGCTGGATGGAAGGAATTACCTCTATAAAGGACGACGGTGATTATTCAACCAAGATCAACAACAGCAGAATTTCTGCGCCTAAAGTATTGGCTTATGTTCAGGCAAGACCTGTTCCAGCTCTATCCGTTGGTCTTGATATGCTTCACTCTTTCCAACAAAACAGATTTGAACCAAATGCCAAGACGGGATTGTATGCTTATGGTGAAGGATATGTACCTGAGTATACTGTTTTCAATTTCAAATCCAGTTATGAGGTTGACAACAACTGGAGAGTATCATTAGGTATTGAAAACATTTTCAACAAACTGTATCAGCCTGCTATTTCATGGTGGACTGCAAGAGACAGTGATTTTACCAATGCTCTTGGATTGAGAGGGACATTCATGATTGAATACAAATTTTAATTAATCTAAATAAAAAGTAAAGCATATCTTTGCTTTACTTTTTACTGTTATATGAAGAAAAAGCATCATCATAAAAAGAAACCGGGCTTTATCAAAAAATGGTCTGCCAAGCTGCATCTTTGGTTCGGGTTGGGAATAGGATTTCTGATCTTTATTATCTCTATTACCGGAGCATTATACGTATTTAAAGATGAAGTGGAAAATATCACCCGAAAAGACGTCATCTACCATCACGAGCAAAATATCGAGCAGAAACAGGTCCTTCCCATCAGAGTGATGGAAAAGGCTGTTGCGGAGCAGGTAAAAGAAAAGTATCCTATCCACTGGGTAAATGTTCCTATTGATAAAAAAATGTCCTATATGTTCTTCTGGTATGAACATAATACGGATGCCTGGAACTATTTTGATGAATTTCCTATCTACAAACAGGCCTATGTAAACCCATACACAGGGAAAGTACTGAGAGTCTATGATGAAAAAAACGGATTCTTCAATATTGTAAAAATGATCCACTGGAGCTATCTTTTGAAGCAGGACTGGGGAACTTACGTCGTGGGAATTCCTGTTATTATCTTTATCATTATGCTGATTTCCGGGATTATTCTCTGGTGGCCAAAAAATAAAGCAGCAAGAAAACAGCGATTTGCCTTCAAATGGAAAAATATCAAAGGCTGGAAACGAAAGAACTACGACCTCCATAATGTCTTAGGATTTTACGCGTCGATTTTTGCTTTAATCTTCTCAATTACAGGTCTTTTCTATGCTTTTTTTGTAGTACAGGCGATGATTTACGTGATATTTTCCGGTGGACAAACAAAGTATCCTGACTTCTCACATATTAAAACAAAGGCACCTATCGAATTAAGAACAGAAGGAACACTAGATAAAATCATCAATACAATACAGACAAAATATCCTGAATCTTATGGTTTCGCTATCGATTTAGGACATCCGCATATGGATGACCACGAACATCCCAACTTTGAGGTGTACGTAAAACATCTTTCTTATTCTTACCATAAAAGCAGCAGCTTAATCTTTGATGAGAACTCAGGGGAATTGCTGCACACTCATGATCCTAAGGACAAAAACTTTGGAGAAAAGGTTGTGAGCGCCAATTATGATATTCACGTAGGAGCTATTTTAGGACTTCCTACCAAGATCATTGCTTTTATTGTAAGTATCATTTGTGCCTCGCTTCCGGTTACCGGATTTATGATCTGGTGGGGAAGAAAAAAGAAAAAACCAATAAAAACAGCTTAAAGTATTAAATAAAACCTACTTAATAATCCATTAATACAATCTTTTTTATAATTTTAGCCCCTAGAATTTAATAATAGAAATGTCATTAATAGATTTATCAAAACAAGTTGCCCTTGGAGTTGACATCGGCGGAACCAATACTAAATTCGGAATCGTAAACCACCGTGGTGAAGTTCTGGATAAAGGAAATCTGAGAACTGATGCCTATGACAAAGTGGAAGATTTCATCGATGCTTTATATGAACATGTTCGTCCAATGATGGAAAAGTATGGTACTGAAGCTCACTTTGACGGAATCGGAGTAGGCGCACCAAACGCTAACTATTACAAAGGAACCATAGAACTTGCCCCTAATCTTCCATGGAAAGGTGTTATTCCTTTCGCTGAGCTGATGACGGCAAAATTTGGCCTTCCTTGTACAGTAACCAATGATGCGAATGCTGCGGCACTGGGAGAAATGCTTTTCGGAGCTGCAAGAGGAATGAAAGATTTCATCATGATTACGCTGGGAACAGGAGTAGGAAGTGGAATTATTGCCAACGGAAGCTTAATCTATGGACACGATGGGTTTGCCGGAGAATTGGGACATACAATTGTAAAGCCAGGTGGGAGAAAACACTGGAGCACAGGTTCTGAAGGAAGTCTGGAAGCCTATGCTTCTGCCACAGGAATTACCATTACAGCAAAGAAAATGAGAGCTGAGTTCCCGGAATCTATGCTGAACCAATATCCTGAAGACGAGATCAATTCTAAAACAGTATTTGAATGTGCAATGAAAGAAGATCCTATTGCAATTGAAGTTTTCAGATATACCGGACAGAAGCTGGGTGAAGCCTTAGCCAATTTTGTAATGTTCTCTTCACCTGAAGCGATTCTTCTTTTTGGAGGAGTTATCAAGGCAGGAGATTTTATTTTAAAGCCTGCAAAACTTCATATGGAAAGAAACCTTCTTCCAATTTTCAGAAATAAAGTGAAACTGGTATTCAGTGAACTTGACGAAGCCGATGCTGCTATTCTTGGAGCGAGTGCTTTAGTTTGGGAAAAATAACTGAACGCTATTGTAAATAATTCAGAGCATCCTTTTAGGGTGCTTTTCTTGTTTTTCCCAAAGATCGCACAGATTTTCACAGATGACTATTCTATATTTTCTTGTCACTATTTGTGAAGACATTGGTGTTATTTGTCTTTAAAATTAAATTAGCGCAATTAATATGCTTGGACAAAGCTCAGCATGACATCACTAATACCAGCTGCTTTAAAATGTTCCGGATATCCGCCATTCACATCTTGTAGTGAAAGTATTTCCCACAGATCACAGGTTTTCACAGATGATTATCCTGTATTTTCTTGTGGTGATTTGTGAAACATTGGTGTTATTTGTGTTTGAAAACCATTTGTCACATCTATCATTGTAATTTACGTTTCAGACATAAAATCGTGTTTAAATGAAAAAGTTTTTCCTATTTTTGATCAGCTTTTCCGGATAAAGGAAGAGATCATAAAACAATATAATTACCTACAATGGACAATAATAATTTAGAACAGATTACTTTCGGAGGCGGATGTTTCTGGTGCGTGGAGAGCTGTTTCAATATGCTTAAAGGGGTACAATCTGCTATTTCAGGATATTCAGGCGGACATAAAGACAATCCGACTTATCAGGAAGTCTGTACAGGAGAAACCGGACATGCGGAAGTGGTACAGATCACTTATGATCCTGCCATTATTTCTTATGAACAGCTGATGGATGTGTTTTTCTTCCTTCATGATCCTACTCAATTGAACAGACAGGGAAATGATATCGGAACCCAGTACCGTTCTGTTATTTACTATAAAGATGATGCAGAAAAAGCAAAAGCTGAAGAAGCCATCAAGGTATCTCAGGAATCAGGAAGATGGGCTGGTACCTATGTAACGGAATTAACGAAATTCGACAAATTCTGGCCTGCAGAACAATATCATCAGGGATATTATAACGAAAATCCGACACAGCCGTATTGCAGCGCTGTAGTGGGACCAAAAATCCAGAAGTTCAAAAAGCATTTCGGGGAATTGGGAATGCTGAATGCAGAGTAAAGTCTTACATTTTTAAGTTTTGGCTAAAGCCGGATCTGATGATATGAATTTAGTTAACGGACTAAAGTCCGCTCCTACTGATATTTAATATTATTCCAGAAAATGGAATCCTGATATTTAAAAGCTAGTATAAAATACATAAGCGAAGAGAAAATCTCTTCGCTTTTTTGTTACCATAAAATGGGTAAGGATTTGTTTTAGTTGGGTTTAAAATTATTGTGAAGGAAATTTATTTTTCAATCAGGAAAGGTTCTGAATTTTTCCCGGCGTATTTTGTGATCATATGGCTCGTTGCATTTTTTAAACTTTTGCCATTATCTGGATTTATTCCATCCATTGTAAAAAACTCTACCACATTATCATATTTTGTGTACCAAGAACTCCCCAATCCATTTTCTACCGTTAAAGTATCTGGTCTGGTAATTTTCCTAAAATACTTCAACTTGACAGTATCAACGGGTATTAACTTGTGTTTGGGATTTTTATCATCGCAGGATGTTAGCTTGTATTCTTCCCCATCCCAGTACATACATTGATTTTCTTTGACTTCATTTCGTCCATAAGAAAAACCTGCAAATAAAATCAGAATGAGAGCTCCTATTCCCATTCCATTTTTTGCCATATGTGGAATATTAAAAACAGGCGTATTCGTAATGTTTATAATTATTTTAGAAAGTCTTTCTGACAAAGAATCTTCATCATTTCCAATTTTCATTTCTATCTGAGTCTCTCCATGATCTCTCCTAATTGTATAATTCTCAGAAAAATCTTTAAAATTATCATACCCCACATACCAACTTAATTGATCTAAAGTTAGATCGTCAATAGAATAGTCTCGGTTTTCATGTACCAATCTATTGTAGTATCGTACAAAAGTTCTTCCATCTTTAGAATAACCAAATTTCTCTTCTAGTTTCTGACTTAAAAAATCAAATACAGTACTATAAACATCTGTTTCAAGTTTAAGTTCTTTTTTTGCGGTTTCATATGCTGCTTTTATGAGCAATTTTCTTTTCTCAAACATACAATTTCGATAATGGATTAATTTGCTGTCCAAATTAGACACATTTTAGACAATACAATTGCGGTTTTCCGTAATACACAGCATTTTACATGGCTTTATCTGTCCACTCACTGTCTCACATAAGACAACATACTATCGGATATTTGTAAAAGAAATCAGGGACAATTACAAACATTAAAAATAAAATCTAAAAAACTCTGATTTCAAAAATCACCAGATAAAACGGAGGAAAACTCCGGATTGGGAAGCAGATGTTTCTCCTCCGTTTTTGAAGGTTCACTTCCCTAAAAAATTAAGAAGCGCTTCGAAATTTTAATTGTGTACAGCCTGAGATAAATACATCTCAGGAGGAAGAAAAACAGTCAAAAAACTTCTAAAATTTTACGGAAATGATCGAGATTATATTGATGCTAATCGGTTTAGCATTCTCAAACAATAATGCTAATATTACAACTGCAAATGATAATAACCCAACTACTGAAACAGTTCAGCCTCAAAGTGGAGCTACAGATCCTGTAGGAGGAACAGGGGAGAGCGATACAGGAGGAGAAACAGGAACAACCCTTCCTCCTAAAAAATAGAAATTTTAACCACTCTTTAGAGTGGTTTTTTTTATTTTAGTAAAATGATACGAAATTTATTATTTTTCCTTTTTTCATTCTGTCTCGTTGCTTCATGCAAGGATACACTGGAAACGAATAATGACATATTAAAAGCTGATAAATTATACGAAGAAGGTGTTAGACTTCTTGAAAAAGATGATGTTAAGGCCTATTTAAAGCTCCAAGAAGCTATAAGTTATTATAGTAAAAAAAATGATTTTTCTAATATTTCTAAAAGTTTAATTGTACAAGCAAATGCTCAAAAAAACAGAGGTGATTTTTTAGGTGCGGAATCAACATTGGTAGAAGCACTAAAAATGATGAAGGAAAATGATGAAAGCCTTTATGCATTATATGATACTATGGCTAATTTAAAGTTAAATCAAAATCAATATCCTCAGGCAATTGAATGGTATGATAAAGCGCTCTCTGTTAAAATTGAATCTGAACAAAACCGGCTAAGTATATTAAATAATAAATCTGTAGCAGTATATAAATCAGGGAAATATAAACAAGCATTGAACATTTTACAAAAGCTTAACTTATCAAGCCTTTCAGATTTAAATTTAAAAAATAGAATTAAAGATAATATTGAATATATAAAATGGCTAGACAACAATAATACAGATGCTCAAACTAACATAGAAAATATTCTAAAACTTAAGTTAGAAAATAATGACCTTTGGGGAGCTAATTCAAGCTATGCTCATTTAGCAGAAATTAATAAGAAATCAAATCCAGAGAAATCACTTTATTATGCTAAAAAAATGCTTGATATTGCTCAAATAAACAAAAGCCCTGAAGATAGACTTGAAGCTCTTGAAAAAATAATTTATGTAGATAAGCCAGCAGATATAAATAATCACTTCCGAATATATAAAAATCTATCCGACAGCATACAGGCCAGTCGTAATGATTACACTAATAAATTTGCTTTTATAAAGTATGAAAATACAAAAGTAAAAGCTGAAAAGGCTGAAAAAGAAATTCAATTATTATGGCAATACATTCTTTCGGGATTACTTATTGGCCTACTAATTATTATTATTATTTTATATAAAAAAAGACAGAAAAAGCTTGAACAAGAAAAAGAAATCGAGGTAAAAAACACCCAGCTTAAGATGTCTAAAAAAGTGCACGATGTGGTTGCCAATGGTATTTACCAGGTGATGACAAAAATTGAAAACCAGGAAGATTTTGACCGGGATAAAGCGCTTGATGAACTGGAATTTGTGTATGAAAAATCAAGAGATATTTCCTACGATAAAATTGGAGAAGAAAAAGAGTTCAGCAAAGTCATCTCAGAGCTTATTGCTTCTTTTAATAATGATACCGTAAAAACCTTTACCGCAGGAAACAGTCCTGCGATCTGGGAGTCCGTTTCTCCCACAGTAAAAGAGGAGGTTTACCAAATGGTCCGTGAGCTGATGGTGAATATGAAAAAACACAGCCGGGCCAGTCATGTTGCGGTTAAATTTGAAAAAATAAACAATGTCGTTGAAATTCAGTACAAAGACAATGGAATAGGAATTCCGGGGGATCTTGTTTATAAAAACGGCTTACGTAATGCGGCATCCCGTATTAAAACAATCAACGGAACCCTTACTTTTGAAACAAAAATTGAAAAGGGGCTGAAGGTCAATCTTTCATTCCCTGTTTCCTAATTATGCAGCCATGTTCAAAAAAGTTTTAATCGTTGAGGATCAGGAAATAATGAACCAAGGAATCCTGAATACAATAAAAGAGTTAAACATTCCTGATTTTGATTATGTAACCTATTGTGATGAAGCGTTAAGCAGGATCAGAACAGCTTTGGAAAGAAAAAATCCATATGATCTGCTTATTGCTGATTTGTCTTTTGCACAAGACCATATTCCTCAGAAACTTCATTCCGGACAGGAGCTTATTCTTGAAGCAAAAAAAGTTCAACCGGCTTTAAAAGTAGTGGTATTTTCTGTTGAAAAAAAAGCAAAAACAATTGACGATCTTTATAAAATCTATCAGATTAATGGATTTGTAAGTAAGGCAAGGCGTGACGGACAAGATCTGAAAAGCACAATACGGAAAATCTTTAACGGAGAAACCGTAATTCCCCAGGAAATTCTGAATACAATGCGTCATATTTCTTCTGAGTTTGATGCGTATGATATCAAATTGCTTGAGCTGTTAGCTAAAGGCTATAAGCAAAGTGAAATAAGCACTTCTCTGAAACAGCACAGAATGATCCCATATGGCATCAGGTCTATCGAAAGGAGGCTGAACGAACTCAGGGACAGTCTTGGCGCAAAAAATAACATTGAAATGATCGTCATCTGCAAAGATATCGGTCTCATCTGATCAGGTCTGCTGAAATATCATTTTTTTGTCCCTTTTACGTGAAACCGTAATGACTAAAAATTAAATGAATATACTTTTGGGGTCTTAACCCATTTTTTAATTAAACCGTATAACCATGTTCAAAAAAATTTTAATTGCCGAAGATCATGAAAGCATCAATATTTCTGTTCAGAAAACTCTTGAGGAGCTGAATATTCCTACAGTAGATTATGTATATTACTGTGATGATGCTATAGGAAAAATTCAGAAAGCATTACGGGAAGAATATCCTTATGACCTGTTGATTACAGATCTGTATTATGAAGATGATCATCATGAGCAAAACCTTAAAGACGGAAAAGAACTCATCAGAAAAGCAAAAGAGATACAGCCTGACTTGAAAATCATTGTATTTTCGGCAGAACATAAAACGGGTGTAATAGAAAATCTTTTTTCAGATTATGAAATCAACGGATATATCCGTAAAGCCAGAAACGATTCAAAAGAACTGAAAAAGGCCATTGCATCTGTATATATCGGCGAAAACTATTTATCTTTTGATCTGAAGCAGGATATGAAAAAGTTCAACAGCTATGAGTTTTCTACATTTGACATTACTCTCGTCTCCCTCCTTTCTAAAGGAATCTTACAAAAAAACATTCCCGCCCACCTCGAAGAAAGAAATATTAAACCCTCCAGCCTGAGCAGTGTCGAAAAAAGATTAAACAGTCTGAAAGAAGACCTTGAAATAAACAGCAATGAGCAGCTGGTAGCCTTCTGTAAGGACATCGGGATTATATAATACACAATTCATTTTACATATAGCCTTTCAAATTTTTTGAAAGGTTTTTTTATTTTTTGCCCGTTTTACGGAAACCCGTAACGAACCAAAATTTAATGCTCATATTTTTGGACTGTTAAACCAATAAAAATTTTTACAATGGAAAGAAAACCATTAGGAACAAAAGCGAAGACAGGAGAAAATTGTCCTGAATCTGGAGTTTGGAAAGTCGTTGGAAATCCTTCTACAACAGCTCCAATTTCAAAAGGAAATAGAATGCCTCCTTATGATGGTAAATCTGTTACTTGGGAATTAATTCAGTACGCTTAACAAGTCATTATTTCCAGTGATTATTACCAAAAATGATCACTGGATTATCTAATAATAAAATTAATCATGGGAAAATTCGTAATCACACAAAGAGTCAACAAAGAGTATCAGTTTAATCTGAAAGCCGGAAACGGTGAAATCATTCTAACCAGTGAAGGGTATGTTCAGAAAGTATCCTGTCAAAAAGGCATCGAATCTGTAAAAGTCAATTCTCAGGATCTTGCAAGGTACGACAGAAGACTTGCAAAAAATGGAAAAGACTATTTCGTTCTAAAAGCAAGAAACGGTGAAATTATAGGGAACAGCCAGATGTATAGTACAAAATCCGGAATGGAAAATGGTATTGCTTCTGTAAAATCAAATGCCCCGACAGCTGAAATCATTGACGAAACTTTAAAAAACTAAACACTATGGATCTTAAAATTAAACTGGAGCAATTGCAGCAGAAAGTTATGGGACTTAAAGACCAGATCGGAACTGAAGAAGCCACAAAAAATGCCTTCGTAATGCCTTTTATACAAATACTGGGATATGATATTTTTAATCCCACAGAAGTGGTTCCGGAGCATGTCTGTGATATCGGAACAAAAAAAGGAGAAAAGGTAGATTATGTGATCAAAAATAATGATGAGCCCATCTTCATTATTGAATGTAAGCATTGGAAAGAAAGCGCCGATGCTCACAATTCACAGCTTCACAGGTATTATCATGTTTCCAAAACAAGATTCGGAGTTTTGACCAATGGAATTGTGTACAACTTTTATACAGATCTGGAAAAGCCCAATATTATGGATGAAAAACCGTTTTTCACCATCAATATTGAAGATTTAAAAGACAGTTCCATCAAAATTCTAGAAAGTTTCACCAAAAAAGATTATAATCTGGAAAGTATACTTGATTCTGCAGAAGCATTAAAGTATATCAAAGCCATCAGAAAGGAATTCGAAAAGGAAATTGAAAATCCATCTGATGAATTGGTAAAACTTCTGGTGAACCGTTTCTTTGAAAAGCCTTTAACAGCCAACAGAATGATTTCTTTTAAAGAGTATGCTAAAAAAGCATTAACTACTTCTATTAATGAATCGATCAGCTTCCGGCTAAAGTCCGCATTGAGCATTAATGAACAGATAGAGAAAAAAGAAGACGATATAAAATCATCACAATCTATTGATCAAAATAATGATTCTAAAATCGTAACTACTGCAGAAGAACTGGAAGGCTTCCAAATTGTAAAAGCTATTCTGAGAGAGAAAATTCCTTCTTCGAGAATTGCCTATCGGGATACTTTATCCTATTTCGGGATTTTATTGGATGACAATAACAGAAAACCACTTTGCAGATTACACTTCAATACAACAAATAAATATCTGGAAACTTTCCACAACGGAAAAGAAGCAGGAGAAAAGATTTTATTGAATACCCTTGATGAAATCTATAATTACAGAAATCAGCTTCATCTGACGCTGGAAAACTATGGATAAAAATTAATAGCCATGAAAACTTTTATAATTATTCTGAAAGCTTTACGGTGGATTTTGGGTGTTTCATTTCTTCTTATTTCGTTAGGTCTTTTAATAGAACAGAGTTTTGAGGCATCAATTGTAATGCTGATATTGGGTATATTTTTAATCCCGCCAACAGGTAATTTTATTACTAATAAAATAAGAATGATCAATCTTGATGGAACTCATAAAATCTTACAAACCATAGACTATTCTGATCTTCATACTATTTTACCCGTCTATCAACAAAATGTATTAAACCACAAAAAAGTATTAACTGAAAAACAAAAATTAAGGTTTGGGAGAAAAATTTATTATAATACCCTTTGTAATGCTATTTCAGATTTTAATCTCACCCAAAGCAAAATTCTTAAACTGAACGAGATTAAAGTGTATTTCAACTTATCTGATCAGCAAGTACTGTTAGAAAAAAATAGGATCTCAGAAAAAACGGTAAAAAATCTGGTTCAGAAATGTTATGAAGATCGTGTACTGACTGATTTAGAAGAACAGCAAATTACAAACATGGCTAACTTTCTTCAATTTCCGTTAAATAAAGCAGGAGAGATCAAAAATAAAATCGCTTTTTCATTATTCAATAGAATACTTGAAGAAAAGATATCTGATAACCGCCTTTCTCCAATAAAAGAAACAGAGCTGAAACAGGCGACAAGAAATCTGAAAATTGACCATCAGAGCATTAAAGTATATCTTTCTGACCGAAAAATTAAAAGTTTACAGCAAGCCAAGTTATTATGGAATCTTGACCATGGTATTTTTCCAGTTATTTACAATCCTTCCATAACGTTAGCAAGAGATGAACAATGCTATTTAAACGTTAATGCAACTCTTATTGAAAACAAGCTTGTTCATGCAGGATATTCACGCACAAGTACCGGTGTTTCCTTCAGAGTTATGAAAGGAGTAAATGCCAGAATTGGCGGCGGAAGATACCGTCCCGTAAAAGAAAATATAAGGGAGACTCATCCTGGAACTCTATATCTTACCAACTCAAGAATTATTTTCAATGCCGGAGGGAAAAGCTTCCAAATTCCTTTCTATAAATTGATTTCCCACAACGCAAGAGGAGGAAATCTTGAATTGGTAATCCAAAATAAAAGCTATTCACTGCGTGTAAATTATAAAGAAACTGAAATATTCACACTTGCATTATCAAGTTCTCTCCGACAGTACAAAAACGCCAATGATTATCTAAAAATACAGGCGATGAGAGAAATCTCTATGAATGAAAATTTCATCTGAAGATAAAATCAATTAACTATTAATATTCTAGACATGAAAAAACTAATCTCGTTCATCATACTTACCTTCAGTATATTTATTTTAAATTCCTGTTTTAAAGCCAATGACAATGTAGGACATGGTGGAAGATGTACAGGTTCTTCCTATTGTACAGCCTGTTCAAATTGCTCAAGATGCGGGCACTGCAGTGGTGGTGGAACGTGCGGCGTTTGTGGAGGAGGTTCTTCTGGAAGAAGCTCATCATCGGGTAATTCCAGTAAAAAAAGTAAGTCTGGAAAATACAAACCTTCTGATTCTTATAAATCCACCAAAGCAAAATCAAGTAAGCCCCCAAAGGTATATATTGACAAAGTTAATGTCAATATTAATTCCAATAATAGAAATATTGCAGAAATTAAAACCATAAATATTTTTGAAAAGCCCACATCTAAATCCAGAATAATAGCGATAGTCCCTAAAGATACTAAACTGATAAAGTTGTCAACAGAAGGATCTTGGTACAAAGTAAAGGTTAAATCAAGAGGAAAAGAAGGTTATGTTTTTAATAACGATCTAAAATAATCAAAAAAATGAAACCATTTCTCACCTTCTGTGCGTTATGCTGTTTCGCTGGTATTTTCAAACTTCCTATAGAATATTATACTTTCCTTAGAATTATTATTTCCATTGGAGCTTTATTGGTTTTATACAATACGCTGAGCTCTAAACAACATTATTTCAGTATACTATTTCTAATCATTCTCATTCTTTTCAATCCCGTTTTCCCGATTTATCTGTATCGGAAAAACATTTGGATCCCAATTGATATTATAACGGGAATTTTATTTCTGCTAATCAATTTCATAGAAAGAAAAGAACAAAAAAAAGAAAAAGAAGAAGAAATTACCGAAAAAACCTCAGAGCACTTACCTCCCATACACCAAAGAACTGTTTCCAGAGACAGAATTATTAATCCTAAAAAATAAGACATAACCATCATGGAAAACAATCAAATAACAGAAAGCCTCAAAGCTCACTTTCTAAGACTCTATCAAATGGCAATCTGTGATGACGATTTCAGTGCATTAGAACTGAAAATGCTTTATAAATGTGCAGAAGAAAGAGGAATTTCATCAAAAAATTTAGACGACATACTCTTAAACCCTATCAATTTAAAGTCATTGATACCCAAAACGATCGAAGAAAAAGTTGATTATCTGTATGACCTCACCGTCATGATCTGGGCCGACGGAGTTGTTTCTCCGAATGAATATTCTGCCATGCAAAAATATGTTCTGATGTTTGGATTTCTGCAAGAAAATACAACAGCTATTGTAGATTACCTCATTGAAGCCATAAAAATTGGCAAGAATAAAAGCGAAATTTTATATGAATTAAAAAACTAACACATCATGGATACCACCAGCATAAAAAATTTATTCAAACTCAAATCCGTTCCGATAGAACCAACACCGGAACCGTTTCCTCAAAACAATAACAATCCGGACAATGAATCTCTGGAAGAAACCCGGAAAAGGACCTATCATGAAGCAGGATACAGAGACAGTTCGCGAACCAATGGAAACCACTCTACCCTATCCATTTGTCTGGATGCCGTTTATTCAAAATTTCAGAATGAAGAAAAAGAAATGGTTGAAAAGCAGAAAAACCTGAAAGAATCCTATGTAAACGAACAGAAAAACCGGGAAACTGAAATCAAAGCTTTATTCGTTTCACAGGAGACCAAAGAGGAACAATTAAAAAACAAGAACACAGAAATTGAGAATCATCAGCATACCATTGAAACATTAAAAGCTGAGATCCTTGATCTTCCCAGGAACCCGGAAAAATATAATGTAAAAGCTACAAGAGGTGCATCTGCAAAATTCTGGATCGGCCTGATTCTTTTGATTCCTATTACTCTATATTTAACAACATTTTATATATCAACATCATATTCAGCTTTCTTTAAAAGCTTCGATGCTAAAAGTACTATAATTCAAAGTGTTTTAGATGCTCAAGCTTTCAGTAAGGCATGGAACGAAGGAGTTATTGAAGGTGCTTTTGTTACCCTTATTCCGTTTGTATTTCTTGGATTAGGTTATTTAATTCATATGTTCTGGGAGAATAAAACGAGAGCCAACTATATCAAGCTTGGATTATTATTTATTGTAACATTTATTTTTGATTGCATTTTAGCCTACGAAATTGAATCAAAATTATATGAATTAAATAGAACCTTTAATTCTCCATCTTTTGATCTTAAGATAGCTTTTACCAAAATTCAGTTTTGGGGAATTATTTTTGCCGGATTTATTGTTTACATTATTTGGGGGCTGGTTTTTGATTTTGTAATGAAAGAACATCGTGAAAAGGATAAGATTAAAAACGAACAGGAAATCAGACAGAAAAAAGTCGAATTCTTTCAGGAAAAGATTAATGTTTTGAAAAAAGAAATTGAAGAAATCCTTGCCAGTATCGGAACGATAAAAGAAACTGTTATCAAGACACGAGGAAGAATCGAAGAGCTTCAGAATATTATCGACGGAGTCATCATTCCAACCAAAGATTACAAACTGTATGCTTCGGAATATGTTCAGGGCTGGATCACTTTTATCGGTGAAAAAATAGCCGTTTCAAGAACGGAAAAACAAACAATGATTGACGACTGTATTGTCACCTACAATACCAATTTAGAAACCGTAGGTGCTAATTCCGACAATCAGAATTTAGTGTACTTATCATCTTTATAACTGAAAATTATGAAAAAGATATTCTATTTATTATTCATTATTTCTTTGGCTTCTTGCTGTAAAGGTAAAGATGACAGAACAGAGATAGAAAAGAAAGATACTATTGTTGTTGATTCAAACAATATCAATCTCAGTATCCTGATTGATCTTTCAGACAGAATTGATCCTGCAACCAACCCTAATCCTACAATGCAATATTTTCAACGGGATACAGAGTATATTAAAGCCATTGAAAAAGGATTTTTAAATCATGTTAAATCAAAAAAGATCATCACTTATGACGATCAGATGCAAGTTTTCTTTAATCCTGAGCCTTCAGACCCAAAAATAAATGATTTCACAAAAGAGTTGAAAATTTCTTTTAATAAAGATATTCCAAAGAGCTATTTTGATTCTGTTGATAAAAAATACTCAGAATTACCTATAAACATTTATCAGTCAGCTATAAAAGACGGCAAATATGTCGGTTCGGATATCTGGGAATTCTTTAAAAACAAAGTTAATGATTATTGTATCAAACAAGATAAAAGAAACATTCTGTTCATTCTGACAGATGGTTATATGTATCATCAAAATACCAAGTTTGAAGAAAAAAAAGAAAATTCATACAAAACTTCCTATTTAACAACCAAACTTATAAAAGCTAACAACCTAACAACATCTGGTTTTAAAGATGCTATTGAAAAAAACGGCTATGGATTTGTAAAAGCAAATGAAAACCTGAGTAATCTCGAAGTCATTGTTTTGGGAATCAATCCAGAAAAAGGAAATCCTTTCGAAGAAGCTGTTATTAAAGAATATTGGGAAAATTGGTTTAAAGAAATGAAAATTAAAAACTATCAAATCAAATCTGCTGATCTTCCTTCCAATTTGGAGCCTATTATTTTAAAAGCAATCGCAGGAAAATAAAAACACACTCAATATATTTAATTAAAAAGCGAAGAATACATTTCCTCGCTTTTCTATTTTCTTATCATTTCCGTATGCGGAATATCATCTTCCAGATATTTTTTCCCCGTATCTACAAATCCGAACCCGCTGTAAAATTTTAAAAGATAATCCTGTGCGGATATTTTGATTTCAGTAGTGTGAAAACGGTTTTCTATAGTTTCTACGGCATATTGTATCAACTGCTTACCCAGACTTTTACCTCTCACCAGCTCTGTGGTCAGAACCCTTCCGATAGAAGTTTCATCATATTTTATCCCTTTATCAAAAATCCGGCAGTAGGCCAGTACCTGTCCCTCTTCTTCAGCCCAGATATGAACGGCTTTCTGGTCATAATTATCCAGATCAGGATAAGGACAATTTTGCTCGATAACGAAAACATCAATACGAGCTTTCAGTACTGCATATAATTCCGGAACAGTAAACTCCTCAAATGTTTTGATTTTCCAGATCATATTACTCATCAAAACTTATATTATTATTAGTTAAAAACTCATTGGTCTTTTGGATAAAGTCAAGAATTTTATCTCCTCCTTCTTTCTTTTCTGCTGAGGTGATATACAATTCGGGAAGATCTTCCCACGTTTTATGAAGTTCAGCTTTATAGTCTTCAACATTTTTGATAACAGCATTCGGTTTCAGTTTATCTGCCTTTGTGAAGACAATGGAAAACGGTATTCCACTTTCACCACACCACTGGATAAATTCCAGATCGATTTTCTGCGGAGTATGCCTTACATCTACCAATACAAAAAGATTGACCAGATTTCTTCTGTTCAGAATATAATTGGTGATCAGCTTTTCAAAATCCTTTCGCTGGACTTTTGAAACCTTGGCATAGCCATATCCTGGTAAATCGGTAAGGTACCAGTTCTCATTCACCAAAAAATGATTGATCAGCTGGGTTTTCCCCGGGGTCTGCGATGTTTTAGCCAGATCTTTATGATTCATCATGGCATTGATCAGTGATGATTTTCCTACGTTCGACCTTCCAATAAAAGCATATTCGGGAATATTTGGTTCAGGGCATTCCTGCCATTTTCCACTACTCTTTACAAACTCTGCTGTCTTGATAATCATTTTTGAATGTATTTTAGAAAAATAAACCATTAAGAAAAGCTCTTAATGGTCATTTATATGTTTTAAACTTTATCTTTTATCCAGTTATACAGGATTTCATTGAATTCATCTGGTTTTTCCATCATGGCTGCATGGCCGCATTTATCAATCCAGAATAAGTCCGAATTAGGAATAAACTTGTGCATATCTTCGGCTACTTCGGGTGGAGTAACATTATCCTGTTTACCCCAGATCAGACAGGTAGGCGTCACAATCTTGGGAAGATCATTCAGCATATTGTGTTTGATGGCACTTCTTGCCAGCATTACTGTTTTTATTCCTTTCATTCTGTCATTGACAACTGCAAAAACTTCATCCACAAGATCTTCTGTTGCTACCTTTGGATCATAGAAAACTTCCTCCGTTTTCTTCCTGATATAAGATCGGTCATTTTTTCTCGGAAAACTGTCTCCGAAAGTTCTTTCATAAAGCCCGGAACTTCCGGTAAGAACAAGATTCTTTACTAGATCAGGTCTTGCTAAAGTCAATATAAGTCCTACATGACCTCCCATTGAGTTTCCTACAATAGAGACCGGCCCCTCAATATGACTTTCTATAAACTTGATAATATATTTTGCAATCGTGGTAAGATTCGTATTGAGTACCGGCAGATCATAGATCGGCAGCTGAGGAACATATACTTTAAAGCCTCTATCCGAAAAAAAATCTACCATTTTATCGAAATTACTCAAACCACCCATTAACCCGTGCAACAGCACTAATGGATGTCCTTCTCCCGCTTCTACATAGGAATATTTCTTTTCTTTTTTTGTACTAAATATCATAAAACGCCTTAATAAAGCCCTGCAAAAATACAAATTAAACCTCAAAAAAATTTTGATTATCCTAATTTAAGATAAAAATAATATAATATTCTCCTTTTTAACTTTTTTTTTCAAACGCGCTTTATTATGGCCTAAATAGCACTTTTAACAAGTCTCTTCATATCAGCATTTTACATTATTGAAATTCAATCTTTAATAAAACTTATTAACATTGAGTCAAAAAGTGGGAAAAAGTGGGAAATTTTGGAAATTATTATATAAATTTGTCCCAAATGAAAAATTTCATTGGGACATATGAGTGTAAAATTGACGACAAAGGCCGCTTAAAAGTTCCTTCATCTTTAATCAAACAGATGGAAAACTTCGACGATAAGGCATTTGTAGTCAAAAGATCTGTGTTCCAACCTTGTCTGGAAGTTTATCCTATGAATGCATGGGACAAACTGATGGGTAAAATTAATAAACTGAACAGGTTCATAAAAAAGAATGCTGATTTCATACGAATGTTTACGGCAGGAGTAAAAACAGTAGAATTGGATAATGCAGGAAGATTACAGATCTCCAAAGACCTGACGGTTTTCGCAAATCTTCAAAAGGATATTGTGATTACCAGTGCAGGAGAACTCTTCGAAATCTGGGATAAAGATGCCTATGAAAAGGTAATCTCCACTAACGAAGCTGATTTTGCAAGCCTTGCCGAAGATGTGATGGGCTCTTTCGATGAAGAATAACTGTTGTAGGTTATTAATTGATTATATAGTAAATAAAAAACACAATTAAGCATGTATCATAACCCCGTTTTGTTGAAGCAGAGTGTTGATGATTTGGTAACGAATCCTGACGGAATATATGTGGACTGCACCTTTGGAGGCGGAGGCCATTCGAGAGAAATCTTGAGCAGACTTTCCGACAAAGGGAGATTGTTCAGTTTTGATCAGGACCTGGATGCACTTAAAAATACAATTGATGATGCCAGGTTTACATTAGTGAATCAGAATTTCAGATTTCTGGAAAACTCATTGCTGATGTATGGAGTTTCACAGGTGGATGGTGTTTTGGCAGACTTAGGCGTGTCTTCTCACCAGTTTGATGAAGCAGACAGAGGTTTCTCTACAAGAAGCAATGCTCCTTTGGATATGAGAATGAATGTAATGCAGAATCTGGATGCCAAAAGAGTGATTAATGAATATGAAGAAAGTGAACTTGCAGATCTTTTCTATCACTATGGAGAATTAAGAGAAGCAAGAAAGCTGGCGAGAGAAATTGTTCATCACAGAAAAACTAAAAGTATAGATACGACGGAAGATCTGAAAAAATTGTTCAGCTATATTCCGCCTCACAAGGTGAATAAATTCTATGCTCAGCTTTTTCAGGCGATAAGAATTGAAGTCAACCAGGAACTTGAAGTGTTGAAAGAAATGCTGGTTCAGGCTTATAATGTTTTAAAACCGGAAGGAAGATTAGTCGTTATTTCCTATCACTCTTTAGAAGACCGCTTGGTAAAAAGATTCCTGAAAAACGGAATGTTCGAAGGAGAGCCGGAAAGAGATATCTACGGAAATTATAAAAAGGCATTCGAATTGATAAAGAGTAAAGCGATCATTCCTGACGATCAGGAAATCGAAGAAAACTCAAGAGCAAGAAGTGCCAAGATGAGAACAGGAATAAAAGTATAAAATGTGAATGAGTGAATCTTCAATAGTGAATCATTTAGCAAAATAAAATTGACTATTGACACGAAGTAAATTCACTGCAAAGCAAATTGACATCATAAATTGGCAAAAAGAACAACAAATCGTCCCCAGAAAAGACTCACTTTTATAGACATTATAAAAGGAAACTTTCTGAATCGTGATGAGATCAAAATACATTACAAGTATTTTCTTCTCTTGTTCGTTCTGATGATGGCCATGATTTATACTAACCATCTCGTCAATAAAAAAATAAAAATTGTAAACGCCTTAAAGGAAGAAACAGAAGAATACAAATCACGAAACGCTTACGCCCAGAGTAAGCTGATCAAAGTAAAAATGGAATCAGAACTGGGGAAAGAGGTTGCCCGGGATTCATTGATGACCCTGGAAAACCACCCTCACAAATTGCTAATAAAACTGGATAGTACAGATGCAAAAGCAAAATGAATACGACAATAAACGTAAGAAAACGTTACGATGGGGCTACCTCTTTGCAGTGGTAGCTTTGTGCGTGTTTGTCATGTTCTTGGCAAGGATTGTCATCCTTCAAAATACCAATGTCCAGGAAATAAAAGATGATTACATTAATAAAAACTATCGTGAGGCCACTTTAAAAGCTGCCCGAGGTAATTTGTTTGCTTCCGATGGTTCTATTCTCGCTACAACAGTGATGAGATATGACATCTATCTTGATTTCAAAACAATGAAAGATACGGTGTACTCCAACAATATCGGAGCGCTAACTGATTCCTTGAGCAAAATGTTCGGAAAACCAAGAAGTGAATTCAGACAGAAGTTTGACGAGCAGAAGAAAAAGAAAAACCAGTACTATACTTTGGTAAAAGGGCTGGATTTCGATCAATACGATAGAATCCGAAAGTTTCCAATCTTCAAAAGAGGAAAAAATAAAGGAGGATTTATTGTTGACAGAAACTATAAAAGAGAATTGGCCACTTCAGAAATCGGAGCCGGAACCATCGGTATGGACAACGGTGAGCTTAAATCCGGACTGGAAGGTGCTTTCTCAAAATATTTAACCGGAACAGACGGTAAAAGGCTGGAGCAAAGAATCAATTCTTCCCAATGGAAACCGATCGACTTCTGGAAAGTTCAGGAACCGGTAGACGGAGAAGATGTTTATACGACTTTAGACCTTAGAATTCAGGACATTGCGCACTCCGCACTTGAGAAGCAACTGATTAATTTCGAAGCCAAGCACGGAACCGTGATTGTGATGGAAGTGGAAACCGGAAAAGTACGTGCTCTTGTTAATTTAAGAAGAACAGAAGAAGGAGAATACGAAGACTCTTACAACTACGCGCTGAAAGATAATATCGAGCCCGGATCTACTTTTAAAACCATTTCGCTTCTGGCAGCAATGGACGATGGATTTATCGATGAAAACACAACAGTAAACGTAGGAAACGGAGTTTGGGTCTATGCAAAACAGAGAATCTCTGACGGCCACGGAGGAGGAACATACGATATCAGTGATGTATTGGCGAAGTCCAGTAACGTAGGAACAGCCAAACTGATCACAAAGTATTATGCTGAAAAGCCTCAGATATTCCTTGACCACCTTAAACGTTGGAAATTATTTGATAAAATGGACATCGAGCTTCCGGGAATCACAAAACCGAAGATCGTGACACCACAAAATAAAAGATGGAATGCCGCAACACTGGCTTCCATTTCTTACGGATACTCTTCCAACATCAACCTGCTGCAGCTGACAACCTTCTACAACGGAGTTGCCAATGGAGGAAAAATGCTTAAGCCTTTATTCATTGATAAAATCATGAAAGACGGAAAAGTGATGTACAGCGCAAAACCTGAAGTAATGGTAAACAAAATGGCTTCGGAGAAAGCTATTAAAATGATGACCAGTGCATTAACCAAAGCAGTAGAAAAGGGAACCGGACGAAGCATCTTTACTCCCAACCTGAAAATGGCAGGAAAAACAGGTACCGCAAGATTCGAATACTGGCTGCCTGGCCCAATGAAATATCGTGCATCGTTTGCAGGATTCTATCCAGCTGATGCTCCAAAATATACTTGCTATGTCATGATCAGTGAACCTAATACCGCAAAAGGATTTTATGGAGGTTCCGTTTCAGCGCCGGTGTTTAAGGAAATTGCAGGAAAAACATTCCTGAAAACGCCTCAGAATATTGAAAAAGAAATGCTTGTAGACAAAAAGGTAAACCTTAGCAAAATGGTGGAGCCTAATGTCAAAGTAGCGGTCAATGATAAACAAATGCCTAATGTGGTAGGATTAATTGGGAAAAATGTAATCCCGCAGCTGGAAAACTTAGGCTACCGTGTCGATTATAAAGGAGTAGGAAGAATTAAAGAACAATTCCCTCTGGAAGGCACCACGATAAGTAAGAACCAGAGAATTTATTTGTCTCTGCAGAATTAAAAAACAAGGATTTAAAACAGAATAAGGCAATGCCTTATTGATAAAGATGATTATAACAGAATTAGTAAACAGAATCCCAGTACTGGAAATCCACGGTGATAATAACCGTGAGGTAACTGAATTGGTGATCGACAGCAGAAAAGTTACAGAGAACTCTCTTTATATTGCCATGAGAGGAACCGTGGTGGATGGTCATTCATTCATTGCATCTGCTATTGAAAAAGGAGCTGCCGCAATTGTTTGCGAAGAATTCCCTGAAACATGGGTGGAAAATGTAACCTATATTCAGGTAAAAGATTCTTCTAAAGCCCTTGGTCATCTTGCTTCAAACTTCTATGGAAATCCTTCTCAGAAATTAAAACTGATAGGAGTTACAGGAACTAACGGAAAAACATCCGTTTCGACCCTTCTTTTTGATGTTTTTAAAAACCTTGGATATCCGGCCGCTTTACTTTCTACTGTTGAAATCAGAATTGGTGAAGAGATTATTCCGGCAACCCACACCACTCCTGATGTGATTACCATCAACAGGATCTTGGCGGAAGCGGTAGAAAAAGGATGTGAATTTGCTTTCATGGAAGTAAGCTCACACGGAATTGCCCAAAATAGAATTGAAGGACTACACTTCAAAATAGCAGGCTTCACCAACCTTACTCATGATCATTTAGATTATCATAAAACGTTCGAAGAATATTTAAAAACAAAGAAAAGATTCTTTGATCAATTAGAAGATACCGCTATTGCCATCACCAATGTGGATGACAAAAACGGGAATGTCATGCTTCAGAACACCAAGGCTAAAAAGAAGTCTTATGCTCTGAAAACCATGGCAGACTATCACGGGAAATTATTGGAAGTAGATTTCAACGGAATGCTGTTGAACTTCAACGGAAAAGAATTCTGGACGACACTGACCGGGAAATTCAATGTATATAATTTACTGCTTGTCTTTGGAATTGCTGCTGAACTAGGTTTTGAGCAGGATGAAATTCTTCAGGCTATCAGCAAATTAAAAAGAGTTTCCGGAAGATTTGAAACCTTCAAATCCGATGGTGGAATTTTCTTTATCGTAGATTATGCACACACTCCGGATGCTTTGGAAAACATTCTGGACAGCATCAACGATATCAGAACCAAAAACGAAAGATTAATCACCGTATTCGGCTGCGGAGGAGACAGAGATCACTCCAAAAGACCTGAAATGGGAAATATTGCCACTAAAAAATCAACCCTGGCAATCATCACTTCAGATAATCCGAGAACAGAAGATCCTGCACAGATCATCAAAGAAATTGAAGCAGGCGTTGAACCACAGAACTTCAGCAAATACACTTCAATTCCGGACAGAAAAGAAGCCATAAAAATGGCCATCAAGTTTGCAGAACCTAAAGATATCGTTTTAGTTGCCGGAAAAGGCCACGAAAACTATCAGGAGATTAATGGTGTGAAACATCATTTTGACGACAAAGAAGTAATTAATGAGCTTTGGAAATTAATGAGCAAATAAATTACAAATGATAACTGAAAGAATAATTGTTCAATCATTCATCAATTATCAATGATCATTTATTAACAATTGAAACTATGCTATACTATCTATACGAATATCTAACCAACCATGGAATTCACGTTCCGGGATTAGGATTGTTGAAATACATTTCCTTCCGTGCCGGAATGGCTGTACTATTCTCATTGATTATTGCTCTTGTCTACGGAAAAAGAGTAATCAATTACCTGAGAACAAAACAAATGGGAGAATTAGTGCGTGATCTGGGATTGGATGGGCAGAAACAAAAAGAAGGAACTCCTACCATGGGAGGGCTTATCATTATTTTGGCAACCATCATTCCTGTATTGCTGTTTACAAGAATCACCAATGTGTACATTGTGCTGCTGTTGGTTTCTATGTTCTGGATGGGTGCTATTGGTTTCCTTGATGATTACTTAAAGAAGATTAAAAAAAATAAAGACGGTTTAAGTGGTAAATTCAAAATTGTAGGACAGGTCGGATTAGGGCTAATTGTCGGAATTACAATGTATTTCCACCCGGATATTACCGTTAAAAGAAAATATGCAGATGCTAAAGTAGTGAACAGGAACAATGTAGAGCAAAACTTTATGCCTACAGAAAAAATTACCGTTTCCACTGTTCCTTTTGCAAAAAATAATGAATTCGATTATAGTGGAATTTTGTTTTGGATGAATGATAAAGATGCCCATGAGTGGGCATGGATTGTCTTTATTCCCATTGTAATCTTCATTGTAACAGCCGTTTCCAATGGAGCCAACATCACCGACGGAATTGATGGTCTTGCAGCAGGAACAAGTGCTATTATACTGCTCACGCTGGCTCTTTTCGCTTACCTTTCCGGGAACATCATCTTTGCAGACTATCTCAATATCATGTTCCTTCCCAACATGGGGGAAACCACCATTTTTGCAGTCGCAATGGTAGGTGCTGTAATTGGATTCTTCTGGTACAACACTTATCCTGCACAGGTTTTCATGGGAGATACCGGAAGCTTAATGCTGGGAGGCGTAATTGCTGTTTTAGCCATTATTTTAAGAAAAGAATTGCTGATTCCTGTATTATGCGGAATCTTCTTAATTGAAAACCTGTCTGTAATGCTTCAGGTAGTTGTTTTCAAATACAGAAAAAGAAAATATGGGCTGGAATATGCTCAAAACAACAGACTATTCAAAATGTCACCATTACACCATCATTATCAGAAAGAAGGTTTCCACGAGAGTAAAATCGTGAACCGAATGATTATCATCGGAGTAATACTGGCCATTGTATGTCTGATCACATTAAAAATGAGATAAAAAATAAAAGCTGTAAGCAATAAGCCTAAAGCTTAAAGCCTATAGCATAAAGCTTTTATAATATGAAAATAGTTGTTTTAGGAGGTGGAGAAAGCGGATGCGGAGCTGCTTATCTGGCTAAAAAGAAAGGTCTGGAAGTATTTCTTTCAGATAAAGGAGCCATTAAGGATAACTATAAGCAGTTTCTTACCGAAAATGAAATTGAATTTGAAGAAGGAAACCACGATGAAGAAAGGATTTTAAATGCTGACTGGATCGTAAAAAGCCCGGGAATTCCGAAAAAGGCTGATATCATCAATAGAATTCATGAAAAAGGAATCAGACTTTCCTCTGAAATTGAATTTGCTTCAGAATTTACAGATGCAAAGATCATTGCCATTACCGGAAGCAACGGAAAAACAACCACAACTTCCCTGATCTACTACATCCTGAAAAATGACGGATTGAATGTAGGTTTAGGAGGAAATATCGGATACAGCTTTGCGAAGCAGGTGGCGGATGAAAACCATGAATATTATGTATTGGAAGTAAGCTCTTTCCAGCTGGATGATATTCAGAATTTCAGACCTTATATTTCTTTATTGTTGAATCTGTCTCAGGATCACCTGGATCAGTACAACTACAATTATGAAGAATATGCATTGGCCAAATTCCGAATCACAGAAAATCAGGAGAATGATAACTTCTTCATCTACAACAAGGATGATGAAATGAGTAAAAATCTTCTTGAAAAGCTTGAAATAAAGGCGAAAATGATTCCTTTCTCAACCAAAGAGAAATTAACGGAAGGAGGTTTTGTGAATGATGATGAAATTGTGGTAAAAATGAAAGACGAATTCGCAATGAAAGTTGATGAATTGTCTCTGCTGGGAAATCACAATGTAGCTAACAGCCTGGCAGCATCTATTGCCGGTAAAATATTAAAAATCAACAATGAAAGCATCAGACATTCATTGATGACCTTCCAGGCCGTAGAGCACAGATTAGAGTTCGTTACTGAAATTGATAACGTAAAATACATCAACGACAGTAAAGCAACCAATGTAAATGCTACTTACTATGCCTTAGAAAGCATGAAAACGCCAACCGTATGGATTGTTGGCGGTTTAGATAAAGGAAATGACTATACCGAAATTGAAGATTTAGTCAAAAGAAAAGTAAAGGCAATTGTTTGTCTTGGAGTAGATAACAAGAAGATCATCGATTTCTTTAAAGATAAAAAAGAGCTTATTTATGATACTTCAAGTATGGAAGAAGCCGTGAAAATTTCAAAATCACTGGCTAAAAAAGGCGACACGGTCTTATTATCTCCATGCTGCGCAAGCTTTGACTTGTTCAAAAGCTATGAAGACAGAGGACGCCAGTTTAAAGAACAGGTATTAAATGCCAATGGCCATTAGCCATTAGCCAATAGCATTAAATATGGACGAACAGAACACAGAAAACAGATTTGAATTTCTAAAGGGCGATAAAGTACTTTGGATGGTCATCCTTGTGATCTCCATTTTCTCTATTTTCCCGGTATACTCTGCAAGTTCAAATCTCGAATACATTGTCAATAACGGGACCACAACAGGCCACGTTATCAAACATATGTTCTTTGTAGTTCTGGGACTAGCCATTATGAGACTGGTAGGAACTATAAAATATGAATACATCGGAAAGCTCAGCAGTATCCTGCTCGGCCTGATGATTATTCTGTTGATTGTTACCATGTTTACCGGACAAACCATTGATGGAGCAAGTGCTTCCAGATGGCTGAAAATTCCGGGAACACCAATCTCTTTCCAGCCTTCATCATTTGCCTTTTTAATGCTGATCATCTATCTGTGCAGGTATCTGACCAAAAAGATCACCAGGGAAAGGCTTCCGATAGAGAATATCATGTATATTTTCGGGCCTATCCTGCTTGTTTTTGTATTGGTAGCCAAAGATAACGGTTCAACGGCATTAATGATTTTAATGGTTTCCGTAGTGGTTCTCATAATAGGACAGCTTCACTGGAAATACATTGCAGGATTTATCTCCGCATCATTTGTAGCCATTGTGTTCTTTTTATTGATTGCCTTAAATACCAATATGATCGGTGGAAACCGTGTTCACACATGGATGAGCCGTATTGAAACCTTTACATCAAGCAAAGCCAAAACAGCAGATGTAGATGATGAAAGTGTAAAAGCAAAAAATTATCAGGTAATGCAGGCCAAAGCAGCTATTGTACACGGCGGAATTACCGGAATGGGGCCAGGGAAAAGTGCATTGAAACAAATGCTTCCGCAATCTGCCTCCGACTTTATTTTCGCAGTGATTGTAGAAGAATATGGGGTGATTGGAGCCGCTTTTCTGATCAGTTTGTACCTGATTATGATGATCAGGATTGTGATGATCGCCAGTAAAATGCCGGCATTTTTCGGATCGTTGCTCGTGCTCAGTCTCGGGGTAATGATCTTCATTCAGCTTTCGGTAAATATTGCCGTTGCTGTAAACCTAATCCCGGTAACAGGACAGCCGCTGCCTTTAATTAGTTATGGAGGAACATCCATGCTGGTGACCTATTTACAGTTAGGTATTATTTTAAATATAAGCTCAAGAATTCAGATTTATGATGAAGAAGGAATGGGCAAAAAACAAAGTATAGCAGAAATAAACGATATCGCTTAAAATGGACAAAAAATTAAGAATATTATTATCCGGCGGAGGAACAGGAGGACATATCTTCCCGGCCATTGCCATTGCTGATGAGATCAGAAAAAGATTTCCTGATGCAGAATTTTTGTTCATTGGTGCCAATGGAAAAATGGAAATGGAAAAAGTTCCTCAGGCAGGCTATAAAATTGAAGGAATTGATATCGCAGGAATCGACAGAGGTAATCTGTTATCCAACCTGGGACTTCCTTTTAAGATTCTGAAAAGTTTATCAAAGTCTAAAAAGATTATCAAAAACTTCGCTCCTGATTTTGCTGTAGGAACAGGAGGATTTGCCAGTGGACCTGCTCTTTATGAAGCTAGCAAAATGGGAATTCCGATTTTCATACAGGAACAGAACGCTCACGCTGGGGTAACCAATAAAATTTTAAGCAAGAAAGCAAGAGCCGTTTTCACAGCCTACCCAAAAGTAGAAGGCTTTCCTACAGAGAAAATAAAGTTTCTGGGAAATCCGATTCGTGAGAATATTGTTTCAGGAATGCAGGAAACCGCTCAGGCAAAAGAGAAAATGGGATTGGATAAAGATAAACTTACGATTCTTTCTGTAGGAGGTTCTTTGGGATCCAGAACATTGAATAATGCCTGGAAAGAAAATATTGAGAATCTGAAAGAAAAAGGATATCAATTAATTTGGCAAACAGGAAAGTTGGATTACAAAGAATTATCTTCCAGCCTACAGCTTCCAGTTTCCATTCATTTGAAAGAATTTATCAAAGACATGGAACTGGCGTATTCTGCAGCTGATATCATTGTTTCCAGAGCCGGAGCTATTGCCATTTCAGAGTTGGCTGTAGCACAAAAGCCGGTGCTTTTGGTACCTTTCCCTTTTGCAGCGGAAGACCATCAAACCAAAAATGCCATAAACCTGGTTGAAAAAAATGCTGCCAGAATGGTAAAAGACTCTGAAATGCAGGAAAAATTCTGGAATACATTATCAGAAATCTGCGAAAATGAAAGGATAAGAAAAGAAATGTCCGACAATCTGAAATATTTTGCCAAACCTAATGCCGCAAAAGAGATTGTAGACGAGATTTTCAAAGTAATAAAATAATTAGGAAAGGCTTAGGCAAGCTCAGCCTGACATGAGTAAATAAAACAGTTAGTATTAGAGGTGTCACCCTGAGCTTGTCGAAGGGCCAGTAAGCAAACACTAATGAATGAAAATATATTATGTATACATTGTAAAATGTTCCGATAATTCTTACTATACAGGCTTTACCAATGATTTGGAAAGAAGAATTAACGAACATAATGACGGATTAAATCCTGAAAGTTACACGTATACAAGAAAACCTGTGGAACTTGTTTTCTACCATGAGTTTAATGATGTTAATCAAGCTATAAGATTTGAAAAACAAGTTAAAGGCTGGAGTAGGAAAAAGAAAGAAGCAATAATAAATGATAACTGGGATTTATTACCACTGCTATCAAAAAATAGGATGAAAGATTAGAAGGCTTCGACAAGCTCAGCCTGACACCGTTAAAATTTAATTCATTAACGAGTCACTAGCGTAAGTTGATGAAAGCCTTATAATACAAAATATAGTAATAAAACTCTGAACTGATTAAAGAGTTATTAAAGATTAAAATATAAATGAACATTTTACAAACATATCAGACTTTTTACTTCGTTGGAATCGGAGGTATAGGAATGAGTGCATTGGCACGCTATTTCAATGCATCCGGAAAAAAAGTATTGGGTTACGACAAAACCAATACAAAGCTTACTCAGAATCTGATGAATGAAGGCATTGATATTGTTTTTGAAGATCTTATTGATGAAAGAATTACTTCCCTTCAGAAAGAAAATACGTTGGTAATTTATACTCCGGCTATCAAAACGCTTGGAATATTGGATTATTTCAATCAAAATCAGTTTGAAGTTTTAAAACGTGCTAAAGTTTTAGGCTTAATTACTGAAAATACAGACTGTATTGCCATTGCAGGAACTCATGGGAAAACCACCACGTCTACCCTTGTAGCTCATTTGTGTAAAGAGGCCGATCTTCCTTTCTCATGCTTTTTGGGAGGAATTTCTGAAAACTTTAAATCCAACTTCCTGTATAACGGTTCTACCTATTCTGTAGTAGAGGCAGATGAGTATGACAGAAGCTTCCTGAACCTTTCTCCGGACTGGGCAGTAGTAACTTCTACAGATGCAGATCACCTGGACATTTATGGAGACATTAATCATATTGAAGAAGGATTCAGACAGTTTGCAGCTTTAGTTCCTCAAGACAAACAACTTTTTGTAAGAAAAGGATTGGAAATTGGCAGAGGGCATCAAACTTATGCGGTAAATGAGCTTGCAGATTATTATTCAGACAACCTACGTATGGAGCATGATAAAATTTATTTTGACTTCCATACTCCAACGGAAACAATAAAAGATTTTGTCTGGGAAATTCCGGGAATTCATAATGTGGAAAATGCCACTGCAGCACTGGCCATCCTGCATAATTTAGGCGCAGATTTTGATACGCTGAAAAAAGCAATTGCCAATTTTAAGGGAATTAAAAGAAGATATACCAAACATATTTATCAAAACGGTAAAATTTACATTGATGATTATGCTCACCACCCTACAGAAATCAATGCTGTAATGAGCTCAATCAGAACATTTTATCCTGATAAAAAGCTATTGGTAGCTTTCCAGCCTCACCTTTTCAGCAGAACAAGAGATTTCGCAGACGGATTTGCGGAAAGCTTAAGTAAGGCAGATGAACTCATTCTTCTTGATATTTATCCTGCAAGAGAACTTCAGGAAAATTTTGAAGGAATCACTTCAAGCTGGCTGCTGGACAAAGTAACATTAGATAAAAAAGAAGTATCAACATTATCCGGTGCTTTTGAAAAAATAAAAGAAAAAGATTTTGACATCCTCCTTACGGTAGGTGCAGGAAATATAGACACTCTGTATGATCCTATTTGTGAATGGATAAATAAATTGTAAAAAGTAATAATGTATTTACGTATTCATGAATACATTTTACATAAATACATGAATACAAAAAATGTATGAAAAATAAATACAGAATATTAAAAATTGTTGTCACCGTAATTATCCTGGGATTGTTACTGAGCTTCTCGTTGAGGAGATTCAGCCGTGAGCAGATTACGGATAACAAGATTTCTGTAAAAATGAACGAGAAAACTCCGGTATATTTTGTTGATGAAAAAGATATCAGGGAAATTGTAAAAAAAGAAAATCCTTCAGGAAAAGTGGGAGATCTCAATATTCCTTCTTTGGAAAAAAAGATCAATTCCCTGCCAGCGGTAGACAGCGCCAATGTTTATCTGAACCTGAACGGAAAGCTGAATCTGGATATCAAACAGAGAGTGCCTGTTTTCAGATTAAATAAAGACGGAAAAGACTTTTATGTGGATGAGAAAGGAGTTGAATTCCCTATTTCAAGAACCTATTCTCACCCATGTATGCTGGTAACAGGAAACGTAAATCCTGATGAATATGAGAAGCTGGCAGAACTGGTAGAAAAAATTGATAAAGATGATTTCAGTAAGAAATACTTTATCGGAATCTCAAAAAGTAAAGACAGCTATAGCCTTCTGACAAGTGAAGGAAATTATAGAGTGGAAATTGGAGACCTTGATAATATTGATTTTAAAGTAAAAGGATTTAAAACGTTTGTGGAAAAATATCTTGTGTATCAGGATCCTCAGAAATACAGCATGGTTTCGGTGAAATATCAGAATCAGATTGTCACTACTTTAAACCCTTATTTTAAAGAAAATGACAGTATTTTAAAGGCAGGAAAGATGGAATTGGCAAAAGTTCCTTCCCCAACAGCCGCTAAAAAGACGGAAGCTAAACCCAAAATAGCAGAGGTAAAAAAGACCAGCTCCACCTCGGTAAAACCGAAAGAGAGTACCAAACCGAAAGGACAAACAAAAGAAACTAAAAAAGCAGAGAAAAAGCCCCCCGTCAAGGCGCAGTCCAAGCCTAAGGCAAAAGTAAAAATAGAATAAGTCCCTCAGGGCATTTAATACACAAATAGGAGCCTATCCTTATAGATAAAAAAGTAGAAAAAATCAAATCGATATAAAATGGAAAATCAAGAGTATTCAGTAGGTCTGGACATCGGGACAACGAAGATAGTCGCGATTGTCGGAAGAAGGAATGCACACGGGAAGATAGAAGTTCTCGGTGTAGGAAAAGCTAAGAGTCTTGGTGTTCATAAAGGTATTGTGAATAACATTTCACAAACCATTAATTCAATCAAGGCTGCAGTATCCGAAGCACAATCCAGCGCCGGAGTTCCTATCCGCAAAGTTACGGTAGGTATTGCAGGAAAACACATCCGTTCTCTGCAGCACTCCGATTATATTATGCGTGAACATCCTGATAAATTTATTACAGACGATGACATCGAAGCATTAAAAGATCAGGTAAAAAAGCTGGTTATGCTTCCTGGAGAAGAAATTATCCACGTACTTCCTCAAGAATATAAAGTGGACTCCGAGGGGGAAATTCAGGAACCTGTCGGAATGCATGGAAAACGTTTAGAAGCCAACTTCCACGTCGTAGTAGGGCAAATGGGCAGCATCAGAAATATTGCAAGATGCGTTCGTGAAGCCGGATTAGAAATGGAAGCCCTTACTTTAGAACCATTGGCATCTTCTGAAGCTGTCCTTACAAAAGAAGAAAAAGAAGCCGGTGTAGCCATTGTTGACATTGGTGGTGGTACAACCGATATTGCAATCTTTAAAGATAATATCATTCGTCATACCTGTGTGATTCCATACGGAGGCGGAATTATTACCGAAGATATCAAAGAAGGCTGTTCCATCATAGAAAAACATGCAGAACAACTGAAAGTAAAATTTGGTTCGGCTGTTCCCGAATTAGAAAAAGACAGTACTTTTGTAACCATTCCCGGACTTCACGGAAGACCGGACAAAGAGATTTCTTTAAAAACTTTAGCGCAGATCATCAATGCAAGAGTAGAAGAAGTTTTGGAAATGGTAAATACAGAACTGAAGGCTTATGGTGCTTTTGAACAAAAGAAAAAACTGATTGCCGGAATTGTTCTTACGGGTGGTGGTTCAAACCTGAAACACCTTCGTCAGCTGGCCAATTATACAACAGGTTTTGACAGCAGAATCGGTTTTGCGAATGAATATATCGCCAATGATAAAAATCAGTATCTGAAAGGCCCTGAATTTGCTACTTCTATCGGATTACTGATGGAAAGTTTAAAGATCAGAGACAAAAAACAGAATATTGACGAAGTTGTAGAAGTTGTTACAGAGCAGCCAAAACCGGAAGTCACTGCAGCACAGGCAGAAACGGCTCAACCCGTTCAGCAGGCAGCCCCGGTTCAGGAGCAGCAGTCTTTTGAAAATGAAAAGCAAGAGAACAGAAAAGCGAAACTGACCTTCGGGCAGTCGCTTATGGAAAAAGTAAAAAAATTCTTTGAAGAAGTAGAGTAAATAAATATAAATGATAAAAGATTAATGATCAATGATACCTGAAATAGATTAATATTTATTAAATTAAAGACGAATATCATTCATCAATTATCATCTATCACTTATCAATTATTAAAAGTATAGTTATGGAAAATATAGGTACACAAGGATTTTCATTTGATTTGCCAAAAGGAAATTCATCCATTATAAAAGTAATCGGTGTAGGGGGCGGTGGAAACAACGCTCTGAAGCACATGTACGAGAAAGGAATCCACGGAGTTGATTTCGTGATTTGTAATACAGATGCTCAAACTTTAGATAATAATCCGGTAGCCAATAAAGTTCAGTTGGGAACTTCTATCACAGAAGGTCTTGGAGCTGGTGCCGATCCTGAAGTTGGTGAGAAATCAGCCATCGAAAGTATTGAAGATATCAAGGCTGCTATGGGCCAAAACACCAAGATGGTATTCATCACTGCCGGAATGGGTGGTGGTACAGGAACCGGAGCCGCTCCTGTCATTGCTAAAGTAGCGAAAGACATGGGAATTCTTACCGTAGGTATTGTTACCGTTCCTTTCAGCTTTGAAGGGAAAAGAAGGTTGGAGCAGGCAGAAAACGGTCTGGATAAATTAAGAAACAATGTTGACTCGCTTATTGTCATCAACAATGATAAACTAAGACAGCAATTCGGAAACCTTGGATTTAAGCAGGGATTCTCAAAAGCCGATGAAGTGTTAACCAATGCTGCAAAAGGGATGGCTGAAGTTATTACAGGTTACTTTGATGTAAACATTGACTTTAGAGATGCTAAATCTGTACTTCAGAATTCAGGTACTGCATTGATGTCTACTGGAACAGCTTCAGGTGAAAATAAAGCTGAAGAAGCTGTAAGAAAAGCCCTTGATTCTCCGTTATTAAATGATAACAAGATCACAGGTGCTAAAAACGTATTGTTATTGATCAGAAGTGGGGCTGAAGAAGTTACCATGGATGAGATCGGTATCATTATGGACCACATCCAGAAAGAAGCAGGAAACACTGCAGATATCATTTTCGGGGTGGGTGCAGATGAAGAATTAGGAGATGCAGTAAGTGTTCTTGTAATTGCAACAGGATTCTCTAATGATAATAAGAAATTCGCAGGACCTACTGAGAAAATCAGAATCAGTCTTAACGACAGTTTTGAAGCACCTAAAAATTCTCCTTTCAAAACAAGAGAAGAAAGAGAATCAGCTCCTGAGACAACGCATGATTTTGGAGGAAAAAACCTTTTCAGGCTGGATGACGAAGATCACGACACTCCGTTCAATGTGACCTCTGCTGAAAAAAAAATGATTATTGAAGAAGAGCAGCCAAGAACTGAAATCAAATTCTTTGATAAAGAAGAAGATACAGTAAATACACCGGAACAAAACTGGAGAAATGAAGAAGAAGGAGAAGAAGAATATAGCTTATTAGCTATTGATGAGGAACATGATGATCCTAACGATCTTGAGATCCAGTCTTTTTCATTTGATTTTGAAAACAAAAAAGAGGAACCACAATCCGGAACTTCCTTCAACAATTCATTTTCAAATGAAAAACCTGTTGAGTTCAGCTTCTTTGTAAACGAGCCTATCAGAAACGAGCCTAGTAAGGATTTCGGGCAGCCAAAAGCAGAGTTTAATACTCCTACCAATGCTGCGGTAGCTGAACCAGCTCAAAAGATTGAAACGTTCTACCAAAAACAGGAAGAGCCAAAGGTTGAAACAAGATCAACTTTTGAACACAAAACAGAAATTGAGACTCCAAAAACTGAAGAATCAGAATTCACTTTCGTGAATAAAACGATTGATCAGGACAGAGTAATTGAAAGAAGAAATAAATTAAAAGAATTCAACTCCCGCTACCAGAATTTTGACAGCACAAGTGAATTCGAATCTATTCCCGCTTTTAAAAGAAAAAATATTTCGATCGACGGAAACAATGCATCAGACCAGAACATCAACACTTATCTGTCTGATAACAATGGATCCATGCAGATCAGAGAAAACAGATTTTTAAATAAAGATGTAGACTAAATAATATAACAATGTAGAAATGTACCAATGTAACAATTACCAGACATTTATTGGTAAACTGTTACATTGATACATTGTTAAATTTGAAACCATGAGTTTAGAAAATACAATAAACGAAGCTATAAAAACAGCAATGAGAGCCAAAGACAAAGTGGCTTTGGATTCTCTGCGTGCTGTGAAATCTCAGATATTACTGCTTAAAACGGAAGCTATCGGAGCTGAAGTAACAGCAGAACAGGAAATTGCTATTCTTCAGAGAATGGTAAAACAACGTAAGGATTCTTACGATCAATTTACTGCACAGGGAAGAAATGATCTTGCAGAAGTAGAAGATGCTCAAATGAAAGTTATTGAGCAATTCTTACCTAAACAGCTTTCTGCTGAAGAATTAGAAACAGAAATTAAAAATATTATTTCTGAAACCGGAGCTGAATCTGTTAAAGATTTAGGGAAGGTAATGGGAGTGGCATCAAAAGCATTAGCCGGAAAATCAGACGGAAAAAGTATTTCTGAGATGGCTAAAAAGCTCCTTTCTTAATGGTGATATGTTTTTAAACTTAATTTCATTTCAAAGTTTAAAAACGCTTCTCACTCCATAACTATAGGATATACAACCTTTGCATATCGATTTGATTAGAAGCCCGGAACTGTTCAGTTCCGGGCTTCACTTTCTTTGGATATTAAAGTTTGTTAATCAGTTTGATTCTAAACTGAAAGAGAATTAAGCTACTACCATATTTCAGAGAGTATTTAAGTGATTGATTGCTTGAGGGAAAGCTTCAAATGTTTTTTTCACGGTCGTTTGTTTTTCAGAATCATTTCAAATTTAATAATAATATTTTATTATTCCTAGTGTTAATTCACTTTTTTTAGAATATTATTACAATATTAATACTTGGTTAATTTTATATGACTAATCAATTGATAGTTTTTATATATTGAACAAACGCAAAGAATTGCTTAACTTTGTACAGATAAAAAACAAAATATATGTATCCAACAGATTTAGTAATGCCTATGAAGGCAGAGCTTACAGATAAAGGTTTTCAGGATTTAACAACTCCTGCTCAGGTAGAAGATGCGTTAAAACAATCCGGAACCACATTATTGGTCATCAACTCCGTATGTGGTTGTGCTGCAGGTGCTGCAAGACCGGGAGTAGTATACTCTTTAACGGGAGACAAAAAACCAGATCATCTAACAACTGTATTTGCAGGATTTGATACTGAGGCTGTAGTAGAAGCAAGAAAACACCTTGCTCCATTCCCTCCAAGTTCTCCATGTGTAGCACTTTTCAAAGATGGTGAGTTAGTTCACATGCTGGAAAGACACCACATTGAAGGAAACCCTGCAGGAGCTATCGCAGCTAACCTTCAGGCAGCTTACGATGAATATTGCTAAGAATCAATAAACTAAATATCAAACCGTTACAAATTTTGTAACGGTTTTTTTATTTAATCACGTAAAAAATTTTCTGAAAATTCAAATATCATTATATTTGTTGAAATGGCAACCAAAGCACTTTTCAATACCGTAGTCAACTGGTTCATCCGTCAAAGGATTGACCAGATACAGAATTTCATGGACCATCCTATTGAAACCCAGAAAGGTATACTCTTTTCTCAGTTGTTTCATGCGGAGGATACGGAATATGGTAAACTATACGGATTCAATTCAATATCAAGTTATCAGGATTTTAAAAGCAAAGTTCCTATTGTTAGCTATGAAGAAATGGAACCTTTTATTGAGAAAGCAAGACAAGGCCATAAAGATGTAAGCTGGCCAGGTCTCATAAAACATTTTGCCAAATCATCGGGTACCACCAATGCTAAAAGCAAATTTATTCCGATCTCTGCAGAAAGCCTTGAATACTGTCATATGAAAGCCGGAAAAGATATGGTTTCTATCTACGCCAACAACCATCCTGAAAACCAGCTTTTTAATTATAAAAACTTACGTTTAGGCGGAAGTTCTGAGCTGTACGCTGATTTCAATACAAAATTCGGAGATCTGTCTGCTATTCTCATTGACAACCTTCCTTTTTGGGTAGAAATCACCACCACTCCGAGTAAGAAAGTTTCTTTGATGGGAGAATGGGAAAGTAAGCTTAAAGCAATCACCTCCGAAGTAAAAAATGAAGATGTAGGAAGTATTCTTGGAGTACCAAGTTGGATGATGGTTCTTCTTCAAAGGGTATTAAAGGAAACTCATGTAGAAAGTATTTCTGAGCTGTGGCCTAATTTAGAGGTGTTTTTTCACGGTGGAATCAGCTTTAAGCCCTACAGGGAACAATTCAGACAGATCATCGGAAAAAACATCAATTACTACGAAATTTACAATGCTTCCGAAGGCTTCTTCGGTATCCAGGACAGATCAGATAGTGATGAGATGCTGCTGATGCTGGATTATGGAATATTTTATGAGTTTATCCCTATGGATCAGTTTCATTTTTCAAATCCGAAAGTCGTAAGTCTGGAAGATGTGGAAGTAGGGAAAAACTACGCAATGGTAATCACCACCAATGGAGGATTGTGGAGATATCTGATTGGCGATACCGTTGTCTTTACCTCGATCAATCCTTTCAGAATAAAAATAACAGGAAGAACAAAACATTATATCAATGCTTTTGGGGAAGAACTGATGATCACCAATGTGGAATCTGCCCTTTCAAAGGCCTGCGAATTAACAGGAGCACAAATCACAGACTTTACAGGAGCTCCGGTTTTTATGAAAGGAAATGAAGGTGGTGCCCACGAATGGATCTTTGAATTCAGTCAGCATCCTGATAATCTGGATCATTTTATTGATGCTTTTGATAAACATTTAAAGACCATCAATTCAGACTATGAAGCGAAAAGATACAACAATATGACTCTTAAAAGACCGATTGTCCATATTGCAAAAGAAAATCTGTTCTATCACTGGCTGGAAGCTAAAGGAAAGCTAGGTGGACAAAATAAAGTACCAAGGTTAAGCAATGACAGAGAATATATTGATCCATTATTGGAAATGAATAAATAAGAGAGAAAGATTCCTAACTCTCAATTGAATATAAAAAAGCCGTAATTCTATTGAACTACGGCTTTTATTATTTATTTGCTTAAATCTTCTTTTACTTTTTTCGCGGCTTCTTCTACTTTTGAAGCTCCTTTTTTAGCAGCTTCTTTTGCATCCTGCCCTACTTTGTTAGCTTCAGTTTTGATATCCTGTCCTGCTTTGTTAAGATCTTGTTTTGTCTTATCTGCAGTGGCATCAATCTTATCTTTCGCCTTCTGAGCAGCGGCATCAATCTTATTGCCTGCTTCATCTACTTTAGCCTTAACGTCTTCTTTCGCGTTGTTGATTTTTGCAGTATCCACAACGTTCGGTGTTTCGGTAGTAGTAGTTGTGGTTGTGGTAGTAGACCCGTCAGGATTTTCTACCTGTTCTGTTTTTGTTGTTGATTTTGTACATGCTACAGTGAATATTGAGATCACCACTGCAGCTAAAATTTGTTTTTTCATATTGTTTATTTTTTAATGGAATTTAGATTTATTCTGATTTGATTTCCGGTGTTACCGGTTTTTCTGTTGCCTTCAGTTTCTTTTCAGCTTCTGCTTTTTTCTTTTCCTCTTCCTGTTTCGCTTTGGTTTCCTTTTCAAGCTCTGCTTTAAGCTTATTTTCTTCCTCCTGCAGCTTTCTAGCCTGTTTTACAGAATCAAGATACTGAGGAGAGGACATTCTTATTTTTCGTGCAATATCCACTGAAACAGCTCCTGTAGAAAAGGAGTCAACAGCAGTTGTATCATAACGTACTCTCACCTCCTGTTCAGCCCCAAAACCCGGAGATTCTTTCTTGGAACACGCAGTAAAAAGAATGGTAAAAACAAAAATCGCAGCCAGTAAATTTTTCATAGAACTAATTTAACAGAAATTCTGCAATTACAGGATAGTGATCCGATAATTTCACAGATTGATCTACTTTATAGCTTAAAGGAATGATTGATTTTGAAGTGAAGATATAATCAATCCTTAACGGGACTTTATAATCATGAAAACTGCTTGCACTACCCTTTCCTGCTACCAAGAATGCATCCTGGAGATCTTTTCCAAGATTATAATACTCGTATGAATTAGGAACAGAATTAAAATCTCCTGCCAGGATAACAGGATAAGGAGATAAATCTATCATTTTTCTAATTCTTTTTACCTGATCTTCATGTGCCTGAAAGGTCGGTGTCATATGAGAAAGCAATGTTGAAACATTTCCCAAACCTAATTTATCAAGTTTCGTAAACATCGATTTATGAAGCCTGAAGGGTTCAAGATACACATTAATAATTCTGATTACTTTCCCATTAATGTCTATATCAGCATAGAATGAATTTCCGCGAGCCTTTTCATCAATAAGTTCCGCTTGTCTTACAATTTTATGCTTAGTTTTAAGAATAACTGACGGATATTTTATAAGATCACGTTTTATAACACGGTTTGTATCTTTTTCCTGTACCAGAATAATGTCTGCATCCTGTGCTTTGATATAATCTTTTACTTTATCCCAGCCATACTCTCCGTATTTCACATTAAAAGTCAATACTTTAATATCCCGTATTGTTTTTAAATTTTCTGTTTTGGGAGAAAAGTTCACCCATCGTCTGATCGGATTGTAGAAAATAAGTGTACCCAGTGCAAAAGCAATCGCAATTTTTTCTTTTTTTACGATCCAGATCAGTGTAAGAAGCAGGTGTGACAGGATCAGATAAGGAAAACCAAGAGACAGAAGATTCAGGTTGCCTAAAATATTAGGTGGAATCCATGCATTCCCCAATGTGCATAACAGCAATACAGCAATAACGATATGTATAAATAGTAATATCTGGTTCGACTTCATGAAAAAACGGTCTTGGTACGGTTTTCTTTCAACAAAAATCCTACCAAGCAGATAACTTTAACTATTTTTATGATTATTTGCCTTCCGTAGAAAACTTAACTGTGACAGGATAATGATCTGAAATACTTACAGAACGGTCAACTTTATAAGATATTGCCTTTACAGTTTTGGAAGAGAAAATATAATCTATTCTAATGGGGAATTTATAATCGTGAAAACTGGTTGCACTTCCTCTTCCTGCTTCCACAAATGCATCTTCAAGCCCGTCTGATAAATGATAATATTCGTAAGAATTGGGTACAGAATTAAAATCACCCGCTAGAATTACAGGATAAGGAGAATTGTCAATAGCTTCACGAATAAGTGTGACCTGATCCTGATGTTTTTTAAAGGTGGGAATCAGCCTTTTAACAACATCTTTTATTTTTTTTTCGTTAGTATCTGTATTTGTGTTAAGCTTCACCATATCTTTTTCGAAGCGGAAAGGATGAAGGTAAACATCAATAAACCGATATATCCTTCCATGAATTTCTATATCAACCTGTAAACCGGGAACCTTAATGCTTTTATCTTGTGGTTCTATAACCTTTTGACTGATAATTTTATGTTTGGTCAGAACAGTTGTTCCAAAAGGTGGATTAGCTTTTTGGTATCCATCAAAATTATATACGATCCCTGCATCCTCCTGCAAAAGAAGAACATCTGCATCCAGAGAGTTCAGATAAGGCCCAATAGCATCACTTCCTCTTCCCCCAGCATTGGTATTGAAAGAAACCACTTTTATTTCGGAACCTCCTTTCCTATCAGAATAGTTAACCCAACGTTTTACAGGATTTATGAATGCTAACCCTGCAAACATAAACACAAATGCCCTTTTTTTCCAGCTGAATACCCAGAAAACTGTTAGAATCACATATACTATAATAAGCACAGGAAAACCTAAGGAAAGCAGATTAAACCATGGAAAAATCTTTGGAGGTACATAAGCATTCAATAAAGTACCCAACAGCAGAAATAAAATTCCCAGATGGACAATGAATACGATAAGTCGGAAAATCTTCACAAAATTATTTTAATTGAAACGGTACAAATGTTTTTTCCAAATTCTTGCCAGCAGCCATCCAACCAAAGCACCACCAACGTGGGCAAGGTGGGCAATACCTCCTCCATTTCCAGAAACCCCAAGGTATATGGAAACCACAACAATGATGGGTAAGAGGTATTTTACTTTCATAGGAACAGGGATAAACATAATTCCGATTTTTGCATCCGGATACAATGTAGCAAAAGCAGCTACTACTCCGAAAATTGCTCCGGAAGCACCCACCATTGGTGTTGCAACAATAGCCTTAAAGCTTTCCAGTAATTCTTTTTGTTTAAGAATGGAACCTGTATTTCCTGTAAATTCAACACTTGCTCCGGATAAATAAGCATTTACATTGAACCCCAGCTGATCCAGTTCGTGGGAAAGCTGCTGCACTTCGACAAAATTCCATAGGTTAAAAAGGAAGAATGCTCCCAGGCCACTTGCAAAGTATAGAATCAAATATTTTTTATCCCCTAATGTCTGCTCCAGAATTGGTCCAAAGCTGAAAAGGGTCATCATATTAAATAAAATATGCATGATACTTCCATGCATGAACATATGGGTAATAACCTGCCACGAATGGAAAAAAGGTGAGAATGGATAAAAACCTGCGAGGTAACCAATCATCTGGTTTCCCATAAAGTAAGTAGCAATAAATACTATAACATTGATGATAATAATATTTCTTGTGATGGGCGGTATATTGTTAAACATATTCTTTAAAATTTGTTTTTAAAGTCGTTAAACGGAACTTCATAAAAGCATCTTTTACCGTCCGGTAAAAATTCCGGGAAGCCTAATGCTGTAAAGTCTTTAATCAGTTGTTCCGCATCTTTTTTATAAATAAAGTCAAATCTTGACTTCGACTGCATTTTATTCCATTGGTTATGGTAATACTGCAAAAATTCTTCTTCTGTCTTGTAGTCGAGGATCTCAAAAAGGTTTTCCAGGAACTTCATGGCCTGGGTTTCTTTCAATCCTTCAGGAAGTGAATCTATTCGAAGTACACTTTCATGAGCAATTTTCATGTCAAACCCTAATTCCGGAAGATATTTTTTGATTGAATTGTACTTTGTCTTTTCAATTTCATTCATATGATACTCCAGAGAGAAAAGAAGAGCATGACTGTTTGTATTGGATTTTCTGGTAGATTTATTTCCTTCAGAAACCAATAGTCTGTGCATTCTTCCCAAATCCAGCATTAAGGTGACATCTCCTTTGTTGAAAAGCCAGTATCCATTAGGAAGTCTCATCAGATCTTCATCAAAATCCTCATCTTCAAACAGGTTAATTTTTGAAGGTTCTGCTGTAATATTCTGATGATACATTTCCGTAAGATTCTGGATTTCCTCCGGATGTACTACGTTTTTTTCTTCCAGAAACGGATTATAGTCTTTATCTACAATAATTTCAGGCATTTTAAAAACCCCGCCGCTGGACCCGCCTCCATTTCCTTTGCTGGGAATCGGCTTATTCATCATCTCATCCAGTTGGGGATCTCTATCAAAATCTAGGCTTGGAGAAACATTATAAATTCCTAAAGATCTTTTTATAGTTGAACGAAGCAAAGCAAAAATAAGATGCTCGTCCTCAAATTTCACTTCTGTTTTCTGTGGGTGAATATTGACATCTATTTTCTCAGGATCAAGTTCCAGGAAAAGGAAAAACGAAGGTACATATCCAGGTTGAAGAAGCCCTTCAAATGCTTCCTGTACGGCTTTATTGAAGTACGGACTTCTGAAATACCTCCCATTCACAAAAAGAAACTGTTCGCCTCTTGCTTTCTTGGCACCTTCAGGCTTGGCAACAAAGCCATGCAGTTTACACCAGATAATATCCTCTTTAATAGGAATTAAAAGCGGCTGAAGCTTTCTTCCGAAAACATCCACAATACGCTGCATCTGGCTTCCTTTTCTCAACCTGAACACAGCTTCGTCATCATGGAACAGTGAAAACTCAAGGTTCTCATGAGCGAGTGCAACACGTTGAAATTCATCAATTACGTGTCTGAATTCAATATTATTATTTTTCAAAAACTTCCTTCTTGCAGGAACGTTATAGAAAAGATTTTTTACTAAAAAATTTGATCCGTCTGCTGTCTGAACCGGGTCCTGAAACTGGAAAACTCCTCCTTCGATATAGATATTGGTTCCAATCGAAGTATCCTTCTGTTTCGTTCTGAGCTCCACCTGTGAGACCGCTGCTATAGAAGCCAGTGCTTCACCACGGAATCCTTTTGTAGCAATCTTAAAGATATCTTCTGTTCCTTTGATTTTGGAGGTAGCATGTCTTTCAAATGCCATGCGGGCATCTGTTTCGGACATTCCTTTTCCGTCATCTACCACCTGGATAAGGTTTTTCCCGGCATCTCTGATGATCAATTCAATCTTCGTTGCATCGGCATCAATAGCATTTTCCAAAAGTTCTTTCACGATGGATGCAGGCCGCTGCACCACCTCTCCTGCTGCAATTTGGTTGGCTACATGATCCGGTAAAAGCTGAATAATATCTGACATAAAAACGTAAATCAACTTACAAAAATAGTCAATGGAAACGGGAATTAAAATACTAAAATCGTGATTTAATATTTAATTATCAACATTTTTACCTATTTATCCCCAACCGATTTTTTTAATGTTTGTAATGAAGGGCGTTAGCAAGTTGATGCGTCTCATCCGGAAACTTTTATTTTAACAGTCATGAAAATATGATTAAAAACAATAGAAATACCGATCCAGAAGTTGATTTTTCAGAAAAACACCCCTATTTCATAACAAAATAAGGGCATTTACAGCTAGTTTATACAAAAAATTAATAGTGTGTTTTTCTATTTTAATCCTCAAAGACAAGCTTTCTTTTCTTCTCTCTTTTAGGAATACCGTGGATTTTCTCATACAGATAAGCAAAAATATTGGGCTTTCTGTAAATCCTGTTGTATCTGTACTTCGTGTTGAAGTGACGGATATGAATTTTATAAGCATCGTACCCGATGACAATCAGAAGACATATACTGATGACATAGAAGACTCTGAATTCCAGATAATAGTATGTCAACCCTGAAAATACAGCTCCCATTACATAGGCAAGCATAATACTCATCAGAAGTTTTGCTCTGCCAATCAGTTCTCCGTTTCTCCTGTATTTTTTCTGGGTAAACATGGATACCAGAATTCCCAGGTCGGTAGTTGTTCCCGTAAGGTGGGTTGTTTTTACAGAGAAATTGGAGATACTTGCCGTTAAACCGTTTTGCAATCCTGTCGCGAAAAGCATCAATGCTACTAGATATTCTGTCTCTTCTAATGTTTTCTGATAATAAAACTGCCCGTATACACCTACAAAAAGGAGACATATGATTTCCAGCACAATGGGCATGGAATGGGCAAAATATTTACTTTTCTTATTAAAATTGATGACAATGAAGTTGGACAGAAAGCTTCCGAAGAAGAACAAAAAGATCCATCCTCCTACAACTCCTACCTGCGTCCAGTTTCCTTTACTGATTTCCGCTGCTAAAATTGCGTAGTGTCCCGTTACGTTCGATGTAAAAGAAAGAAATATTAATAGGGAAGCAATGTTTATAGTACCTGCTGTGAAGGCAGTCAGCGTCCCCAATCTGATATTGTCTCCCAGTGTCCTGCTGTTACTATAATTTCTTAACATTTTTAATCGTTTTTAAATTGTGTTTAATCTTTAGACCTCTACAAAGATCTCTGCCAGTCTTCCTCTTTCCGGAAGCTTTTCTCTTACTTCGATGGTAATTTCATGAGACTTCAGCTCTTTGCATTTTTTGATATAAGGAATCAGATCAAATTTGCCTTTTCCTTTGCTTTTAATAGATGGAGCATAGTAAGCTTCCTCAATATTTTCCGCCTTTACATATTGATTGAATGTTCTTTGGAAACTTCCTGTAAACACATCACAGATGATTTTATTAACCAGGTGAGGATATTTATTACTGATAATTCCAAAGGCATCGCAGAATTCTGTAGGTCTTATTTTATTGAAAACAGATGTTTTGGTACTGAACAAAAGATCTCTGATAGAATCTCCGGAATCATACCCGGAAGTCAGAAGAATGTTATATTGGTTTTGATCTTCAGCGGCATCTTTCTCTTTAAGTACTTTTTTCAATATATTCAATGACTCAAGAGAGTAATCTGTTGCAATTAAAATTGTTTTAGTCATGTTCTTATTATTTTGTATTGTGTTTATCTTTTTTGATGATACAAAACTAGAACGACCATATTAGAAGATCTTTGGAATGGAATTAAAATGTGATTAAAGAGATTAAAATGAGATTAGAAAATTGTTAAGAGCCCTTAATATAGGAAAGAATCAGGATCAAAAAAAGATATAAACATTTGTTTTTCAAAACAAAACAAATGAAAAATAAGTAAAAAATGCTAGAATAGAGATTCTTATTTGTTTATCTCTTCGCCTTTCTGCATGCTATAGAAATTCGGGAACTTCATCTGTACGGTTGTTCCCTGATTCTCGTGCGAGCTTACAATCAGTTCACCATGATGCATTCTTACGATGTTTCTCGCTAATGGAAGTCCGATTCCGTAGCCTTCATAATTATTGGTATTAGAAGCCCTGAAGAACGGGTCGTAGATTTTGTTCATTTCCACTTCAGGAATTCCAATACCGTTGTCTTTTACAATGATGTACACATCCGAATTGGTTGCTCCCAGAGAGACTTTAACCTGTTGGAAATTAGAATATTTACAGCCATTACTGATGATATTGGCTACTGCAAGATGCAATAACTGCTCATTCCCTTGTACTTTCAGTTTCTTCGGGTTATCGGGAAGCATACTGATATCCAGATAGATATTATTCCGGGAATCAATTCTTCTGAGCGTTTCTATAACGTCCCAAAGCAACTGATCAATTCTTACCTTATCCATTTTCTGGATTTTCCCATCGAATCCGGTTTGGGCAATCATTAATAAGGCTTTGATCTTTTTATCCAGCTTTTCGGCTTCATCCAGAATAATTCCCAGGGTTTCTTTATATTCATCCGCTGTTCTGCTGATAGAAAGGGCAACATCGGCTTCTCCCATAATAGAGGTAAGCGGAGTTCTCAATTCGTGGGAAACATTTCCAATCAGGTGATTCTGGGTTTCGAAAGAAGTTTCAATGCGGTTGAGCATATCGTTGAAAGTATCCACCAGTTCGTTAAGTTCTTTATTATCAGGCTGAGACTCCAGTCTTAAGTGAAGGTTTTCAGAACTGATCTCCTTTACTTTTCCAGTGATTTTTAAGATCGGTCTGAATAAAGTTTTAGATAAATAAAAAGAGAAAATCATACTAAAGAACAGAGACAGTACAATGCAGGTAAGCAGTGTTCGTTTTAAAAAACCCAGATAATAAACAACATAATGGTTTTTAGCAGAAGCAATAGCAATATAATCTTTATCATCATATTTGAAGCTCTGTCCTATATAATAGAATTCTTCATCATTATAATTGGACTCTCCTTCCTTGATAATATTTTTAAAGAAGTATGAAGGAATATGAATTTCCTGAGATATTTTTTTGAAATTGGAATCTGTAGGAACGGCAAAAACATAGTCTTTTTCCATTGGAAGTTCCTCATCATTCAGGCTGTTGAGAACATAATTTTCCGGAAGGTCGAGATGATCTTTGCTTTTTTCGATCTGAACAATCGTTGCTGTCCTGATCTTGAGCAGTTCATAAAATCTCTGGTGTGAAAAATTAACAATTGAAAAGTACACCAAACCACTGAACAGCAAAATGATGGCGGTAAAAACCAACATCAAGAGTACCATCGTTTTGGTTTGATTTGTAATGACTCTGTTAAACATTCATTATGTCTTTTTTAACACATACCCCATCCCTATCACGGTATGAATCAACTTATTATCGTCCTGGCTATCCAGTTTCTTTCTTAAATAATTTACATAAACATCTACTACATTGGTTCCCAGCTCGTAATTAACGCCCCAGACGGCATCCAGAATTTCCGCTCTTGAAATTACTTTTTCAGGATTATTCAGGAAGTACAGCAGCAGTTTATATTCTGTGGAAGTAAGAGAAATCTCTTCTCCGGCGCGGGTTACTTTCTTGGTATAATCATTTACCATCAGATCCGAAAACTGGAATACATGTTCATTATCAGGCTCCGGTTCGGCAATTTCCTGTGGACCGTTGTTGTTACTTCTCCTTAGTAAAGACTTTACACGGGCTACCAGTTCAATGAATTTAAAAGGCTTCACCAGATAATCATCTCCACCACTTTCCAATCCGAGAACGATGTTTTCAGAAGTTCCCAAAGCAGTCAGAAATAAAATCGGAACACTCTGATTGGTTTTTCTTATTTCTTTACACACGTCCAGACCATTCATTTCCGGAAGCATAATGTCTAAAATTACCAGATCGAAATCATTAGCCTGCACCAGCTGCACTCCTGTACGCCCATCAAAAGCTACAGAAATTTCATATCCGTTTTCCTGAAGTCCCTTTTTAATAAAGGACACCACACTGGTTTCGTCTTCGATAAGAATAATTTTTTTCATAGATGAAATAAGGAGTTTTACAAAAATAGGGAAATTTTCTTGGGGAGAAAAAGTGAAAGAATCCGGGGAAGCAAGCAACAAATAATAATTTTCAATGAATTGATTCCCTCCTGTATCCAAACTCTATGGAATAATATTACCTTTGTTTGAATATAATTCAGGTTAAATTACACACAGTATGAATGACTTTTTAATAGGTATCGGCAAGAGATTAAAGGATATTAGAAAAAAGAATAATTTAACCATTAATGAGCTGGCCTTCAAAGCGAATGTAAGCAACGGACTTGTTTCCAGAATTGAAAACGGAAGAACGATTCCTTCACTACCTGTGTTATTGGATCTGATTCAGTCGCTGGAGATTGATGCCAGTTATTTTTTTGAAGGGGTTGAGAAAAAATCCAACGCCAAATTCATTTATGTTCCGAAAGAAAGCCAGCAAGTCATTGAAAAAGAAGTAGAAGCTGAAGGATTTAAGTATATGCATATCTTCAGCAAGAGTCTTCATTCTTTAGGTTTTGAAGCTGTTTTACTAACTCTTGAGCCCAATTCTAAAAGGGAAAAAGTAATTACGGATGCGTGGGAATTCAAATATATCCTGAAAGGAGAAGTAAAATACGTAATTGATAATGAAGAAGTCATCTTAAAAGAGGGTGATTCTTTGTATTTCAACGGAAAATTTCCTCATGTTCCGGTAAGCATCAGTGATGAAAGCTGTGTGATGCTTGTTCTTTATTTTTATACGGCTTAACTATTTCTTTTGTTATTTTGCTTTTGTTATTCTGAATGACAGGTCAAGAATAGATTCAGTCCAAGTGTATGTAATGCTTCATCAGCGAAAAGTAGCAGCCTTTGATTCCTTAAAAACATACTGTTTCAATCATAAAACTTAGTGTCTAAAATATCATCTACTTTAATCATTATCCTTTAATTTCTGATTTTCAGGCAACACAAAAGTTTACAAATATGCAACTTTCATTTTCCTGTTTTCTTCCAAGATGAACGAAATATGAATTAAAAAAGGCCCATTTTCAACTGATTTCAATTCTTATTATTTTTGGTAAATATTTACTAAAAACTTTGAAACATTCACTTCAAAGCTTGTTTTCCTGAATTTTCAAAGGTTAACTCCTATTGGTTTTAAAGTAAAAAAAGCGTAACAAACCGGGCTTATTTGTTAAACAATACTTAATACAAAATATTTATATATATTAAAATTATTAGCGTGATTTGCATAAAAAATTTAATATATGTAAAAATGAAAACAAATTTAGAGAAATTATTCACCCTTGTTTTTGTCTGTTTCATAGTCTTTGTTACAGCGCAGAAGCAGTTAATTATAGGAACTGTGCTTGACGACAGTCAGCCTCTCCCCGGGGCCACAGTCAAAATAAAAGGCTTATCTAAAAATATAACGACTGATATTGAAGGGAAATTTACCATCAACGATATTAAAGAAGGTCAATATACTTTACAAATCAGCTACATCGGTTATGAATCTTCAGATATCAATGTAGATCTTAAACCGGAACAAACGGTTGACTTAGGAATTATCAAACTATCCCAACCGAGAAAAAATATTGACGAAATTGTCGTTACCGGAACGTTAAAAAATACGGAAGCCAGAGCTTTAAACCTTCAGAAAAATGCCATTAATATCACCAATGTCATTGCTTCTGACGGAATCGGAAAGCTACCGGACAGAAATGCAGCAGAAACCGTACAGCGTGTGCAGGGAGTTTCTATTGAAAGAGACCAGGGAGAAGGAAGATTTGTTTCCCTGAGAGGACTTCCGCCATTCTGGGCATCCACAACCATTAATGGAAACAGACTTCCCACCGCAGAGGAAGAAACGACTTCCAGAGCAACGGCATTTGATTTCTTTCCTACAGAACTGATCTCCTATGTACATGTAAACAAGTCTTTTACCCCAGATATGGAAGCTGACGGGATAGGCGGCGGTGTCAATTTTATCACCAAAACTCCACCGATGAAAACAGAGTTCAAAGCTACTGTGGGAAGCGGTTATAATGCAAAGTCTGATAAAGGAGTTTACAATCTTGGATTTTTGTATGGGGGAAGAACGAAGAATAAAAAGTTCGGGTATTTATTCAACTTTGCGCATTTCATAAGAAACTGGTCTACAGATAATTTTGAGGCTAGAAGAAGTGGCGATGAAGGAGTTTTCAGACTGGAACTTCGTGATTATAACGGAGTCAGAAAAACAACAGGGATCAATACTGCTTTTGAATATGTATTATCTCCAAAAACAACCTTCTATTTAAAAGGAATGTATGGTACTTTATCAGATGATGAAACCCACTATAAACACAGAATCCGTTTTGATAAATTCAGCAGTGTTAATAATACAGCAAGAGTAGAGCTCCAGAATATCCACAATTTACTGATAACAGAACTTACTTCTGTTTCTTTGGGAGCAGTTCATAACTTAAATAAAGGAAAAATCGACTGGGATCTCTCTTATTATGACAACAAATTTAAGTACGGCAATATTCCTGATAAACAGAACAATTCTTACTACGTCATCAAGTATACTCAATCTGGAGTAGGCATCAATCCTGATTATATTTCAAATCATGGAAATGGTCCGAGAGCATATTGGAAAGCTGACGGTGGAAAATTAGATTATAAAAATCCGGATGCTTTATTTGGTTTCTACAGTGACCCGAACTTTAAAATGGATGCTTCTCAGATGAGATTTACAGATCTTGAATTTTATAAAGTCTTTGTGGAGGAAAAGGATAAAATCGTAGCGGCTTTCAACCATGAGATCAATGCTTCTGATAAACTGACTTTAAAATATGGTTTTAAATACAGAGATAAAGAACGTAATGCAAAATTCTCCGATATTTTCTACAACTGGAGCAGTGGAACAGCCCCTCTTCTATCAGATTATTCACAATATCTCACAACACAGCCCAACGGACCGAAATATTTAAGTGAAATGAATGCCCATATCGGCAATACTTTTGGTCCGGTACTTTCAACCACAGGAATGAACCAGTTTTGGTATGACAACCAGGGAAATTTAAAAATCAATACTGCTGATTCCGAAGCATTGCAATATAATAAAGCATTAGGAAGAAACTTTGATGTGTTTGAAAAACATGCAGATGCTTACGGAATGGCAACCTATAAACTGAATGATAAAATCATCATTTTAGGAGGAATCAGGTTATCCAATACCAATACTAAAGTAAGAGGATACAGCGTGAATGATGACGTACTGACACCGGTAGAAAATACTAAAAACTATCTGGCTGTTCTCCCAATGATTCATTTAAAATATACGTTAAACGATAAAACCAATCTTCGTTTTGCTGCGACAAGAACTTTCTCAAGACCTAATTTCGGAGATCTTACTCCGGGCGGAACTTATATTGAAGCAGATAACGAGTTCAAAGGGGGAAACCCAAATCTTAATCCTACCTATTCTTTGAATTTTGACCTGATGGGAGAATATTATTTTTCCAACGTAGGGATTCTGAGTGGCGGTGTTTTCTATAAATCGATTACTGATCCTATTTTCCAGGACTCTTTTATCGGAAATTACAACGGAATCAATGGCGTACAATTCACAGCTCCTAATAATGGGAAAGCAGCATGGTTAGGAGGAGTTGAGTTGGGAATTAATAAAAGATTTGACTTCCTTCCAGGGTTTTTACAATACTTTGGAGTACAATTGAATGCCACCTTCATGACTTCCGAAATGGAAAAGCCAGGCGGAAGAACGGTAGCACTTCCCTACCAGGCAAAAGAATTGTACAATGCGCAGCTTTTCTTTGAGAAAAAAGGATTCAATGCAAGACTGGCTTATAACTACAAAGGAAAGTATGCTGTAGAATACGCTGAGGAGGATATCAATGATTCTTATTATGGTAAATACAGCAATCTGGATTTCGGAGGTTCTTATCAATTTACCAAATACCTGACTTTGTATGCGGATGTGAATAATATTCTGAACAAACCACTGATTTACCACTTCGGAAAAAGCGAAGACCGTCCTGAACAGGTGGAATATTATGGAGTACGTTTCAATCTTGGAATAAAACTGAACTTCTAAACCATTACCATGGCCAGAACCATCAATAAAAAAACACTGGTAACACTGAAGGCCGCATTTGCTGCTTTCGGTGTTTACTTCTGCATGTACGGTTTCAGGAAACCTTTTACCGTAGCTTCCTTCGAAGGGCTTTCCTATTTCGGAGTAGATTATAAAATTCTGATTATCATTGCCCAAGCTATTGGATATTTTATCTCGAAATTCATCGGGATCAAATTTATTTCGGAACTGAAACCTGAGAAACGAATCGCTTATCTCTTTACTTTCATTGCTATTGCTGAGCTTTCCTTATTAGGATTTGCAGCCGTTCCTGCTCCTTACAATATTCTCTTCATGTTTATTAATGGTATTCCGCTGGGAATGATCTGGGGAATTGTTTTCTCTTATATTGAAGGACGAAAAACCACCGAAATCATAGGATTATTTTTATGTTCAAGCTTTGTGGTTTCTTCTGGTTTTACAAAATCTGTAGGAAAATTTCTGATGGATACTTTTTCCATTTCAGAATTCTGGATGCCTTTTTCAGCAGGACTTATTTTCATTATTCCTCTGATTCTTTTCGGATTATTGCTTGAAAGAATTCCCAAACCTTCAGAAGAAGATATTTTGCTTAAAAATAAGAGACAACCGTTGAATGGTAAAGAAAGAAAAGCCCTGATCCAACAGTTTTTTGTTCCAATTGTGTGCATCATATTTTTATATATCAGTTTAACCGTTTTAAGGGATTTCAGAGATAATTTTAATCGTGAAATCTGGGACGGACTGAACTTTACTTTTGACAGTTCTATTTTCACTTTAACGGAAATTCCTATCGCCGTAATGGTTCTGGTAATTTTAAGCTTTATGGTAAAAGTAAAGAACAATAAAAAGGCATTTGCCTATTATCATTACATTCTTTTTATGGGAATTCTTACGGTAGGGCTTTCTACGTATCTGTTTCAGCATGGTTCTCTGTCACCTTTTTTATGGATGACGGTTTCAGGCTTCGGAATGTACATTTGCTATATTCCTTTCAATGGAATTTATTTTGACCGGATGATTGCCGCTTTTGAAATTAAGGGAAATGTTGGTTTTCTGATCTATATTGTAGATTCTTTTGGTTATCTGGGAAGTGTTCTGATTCTTTTGTATAAAAACTTTGGCTCGGCCAAGACTTCCTGGTTGCATTTTTATATCCACTTAAATTATATCATTACCATAGCGGTTTTCGTTCTTTCCGTGATTGCTTTTCTGGCTTTCAGAAAAAAGTCAAAACCCAACTCTAAATCTAATCAATTCATAAATTTCGATACGTCGAAAATTTTATAAACTATAGTACAATGACAACAAAATTTGATTTACTCGTTGTAGGAGGTGGAATTTTAGGAACATTCCATGCTTATCATGCACTGAAGAAAAACCTTAAGGTAGCTTTACTGGAAAGGAATTCTGTTCCTCAGGGTGCCACGGTAAGAAATTTCGGACAGGTAGTACCTTCCGGAATGGATCTTAAATGGCAGAATTTCGGAAGGGAAAGTCTTGCCATATACAATGAACTTCATAATCAGGCAGACCTTACCATCAGGCAAAATGGCTCCATCTATATTGCTTCCAATGATGAAGAGCTTCAATTGATTGAAGAGCTATATGAAATCAACAGAAATAATGATTATGAATCTGTTTTATTATCTAAAAACGACTGCATCAAGAAGTTTGATGGTCTTCGTTCAGACTATTGCAAAGGAGGTCTGTTTTTCCCACAGGAACTTTCCGTAGATTCTGCAGATATGATTGTAAAGCTTCACAAGCTGCTTCAGGAAAAAATGGGCTTACAGATCTTCTACAATACATCTGTACTGGAAACCCATGAAGATGATCAGAAATGTACAGCGGTAACGGCTGATGGAACGGAATTTAACGCTTCCAAAATCATAATCTGCGGTGGACACGAGTTTAAAACTTTATATACTAAAGTATTCAATGACAGTGATCTGGAAGTGAGTAAGCTGCAGATGCTTCAGACCAAACCACAAGGAATCTATTCACTTCAGGGAAATATCCTTACTGGACTTTCTGTAAGAAGGTATGAATCTTTCAGCGAATGTCCTTCTTTTCAGAAGATCAAGGCTTTAGAAGATCCCAATTCATTTGAAAAGAAGTATGGAGTTCATATTTTATTCAAACAGGCTCTTGACGGTTCTGTAATCATAGGAGATTCTCACGAATATGCAGATGCCAAAAATGCCGATGATTTGGGGTATGACCTTAATATGGAGATTGATGAATTCATGATTCATGAGGCTAAGAAAATTATTGATCTTCCTACGTATGAAATTCAGAGGAGATGGTTCGGAATCTATTCCCAGTGCAAAACAAAAGATATTTTTGAGCACAGCCCATCTGCCAATATTCATATTGTAACAGGGATCGGAGGAAAAGGAATGACGGGAAGCGGTGGCTTTTCCAAATTTAATATTGAAAAAATTTACGCATAAAATTCAAATGAAAAATATAGAATTACTCGTTCTGGATATGGCCGGAACAACAATTGATGAAGATAACGTAGTCTACAAAACACTTACCAATGCTGTAAATGATTACGGCTACGCAGTAAGCCTGGAAAAAGTATTATCCAGCTGTGCCGGAATGGAAAAACTGGAAGCGATCACAAGTCTTTTAAAAGAAATCAATGGGAACGAAGAAGATGCTCCTGCTATTTTTGAGAATTTTTCTGACCAGCTGAAAGAATCTTATCAAAATCTGGATGTAAAACCCATCAACGGAACGCAAGATTTCTTATTGAATATGAGGTCTCAAAACAAAAAAATTGTTTTAAATACAGGGTATACCTCAGAAATCGCCCACCAGCTTTTAGATAAACTCAACTGGAAAGAAAGTATTCATTTTGATGCTTTGATTACTGCTGATGATGTTTCAGAAAGCCGTCCAAGTCCTGAAATGATTCATCTTGCAATGAAGAAATTCAATATTACTGAAGCTCATAAAGTTTTAAAGGCAGGTGATTCTGTGATTGATATTGAAGAGGGCAAAAATGCAGGCTGTGGATTAACAGTAGCGGTACTTTCCGGAGCTCAGAGTAAATCAGAGCTTGAAAAGGCAGCTCCTGATTATATTCTGAATACGATTTCTGAAGCTGAGGGAATCCTTTAATCCATTTTTTCAGATTATTTTTAAATACTTCTTGACACAAATGTTTCCATGGTTTTTCTATTGGAAATGTTTGTGTTTTTACCGCCCCGTCAAAAATTCTTTGAATTTTCGACAGCCCTCCGGAGGAGGGGAATGTAGTACGGATCATTAGGTAATTGTTATAACCGACATATTCAGAAACCTTTTTTGATCTTCTATTCACAAAGTATGTAACTTAAAATAAACAGAGTCATTTTTCTTTTGTGGCTTTTGTGGTTAATATCTAAGCTTTTTTCGGTGATCTTTTTAATTATCAATTAATTAACTTTCCGTTCATAAATTTTTACAAATAGTAAACTAATTTTACAATAGTTAAAAATAAATTACTATTTGTAAACTTTCACAATTCTAAAAACCCTTTTTCCCCATGAAAACAAAACTATTGTCAATGGCTGTTGTAATGAGCTGTTTCCTTGGAGCTCAGACCAAAAAAGTTCTTTTTATCGGTATTGACGGATGCCGTGCAGATGTCATGATGTCTACCCCAACTCCCAACATCCAAAACCTCATTAGTCAGTCTATTTATTCTATTGACGGGCTTTGCGCTGCTACTACCTGGAGCGGAAACGGATGGAGCACCATGCTTACAGGCGTATGGCACACCAAACACAATGTTCAGGACAATAACTTTACCAGCCCGAACTATGTCAACTACCCTGATTTTTTAACCAGAGCAGAGACTTATAATCCCGCACTAAGAACCATTTCTCTGGCTCATTGGTCACCTATTAACGACAAAATCATTCAAGCCGCTGATGTAAAAAGTAATCTCGCAACGGATCTTGCAGTGAAAAATGCAGCTGTTACAGCTTTACAGAATGATAATCCGGATATTCTCTTTGTAGATTTTGATGATGTAGACCATGCCGGACATTCTTATGGATTCTCATCCACTGTTTCTCAATATGTCAATTCTATTAAGACTACAGACTCTTATATTGGAGAAATTGTGACTGCAATGAAAAACAGACCTTCTTATAATAATGAAGACTGGCTGGTTGTATTAACCACAGATCATGGAGCGATCGAAAGCTCTCATGGAGGTGGAAATCTTACCGAAAGAAATATTTTCACGGTGTATTCCAATGCTGGATTTATTCCTCAGCAGATCACCAAAACTGTTCTGGAATCCAATAAAACATTCAATCAGTTGAATTTCCCGGCAGGAACTTATGCAAAGCCAGCAAGCCAGACTCCTTTTAATTTTGGAGCTAACCAGGATTTCACCATCGAGTTTTGGGTAAAGTCTAATGCAGCTTACTCCAGTGATCCGGTGATGATCAGTAATAAAAACTGGGCTAATGGGAAAAATAAAGGATTTGTGTTCTCAGGATATTCAGGACAGACTTTCAAAATGAATATTGGAGATGGAACGAACAGAATTGACCTGGTAGGCGGAAAAGTGGAAACAAATAAGTGGAAACATATTGCGGCAAGCTTTGACAGAGATGGTCTTGTAACATTGTACGAAGATGGTGTTCCGGTAACTTTTGCTAAAATGAATACCATCGGAAATATTGATTCCGGGCTTCCTTTGAGTTTAAATCAGGATGGAACCAATGCTTACGGAATTAATCTGGCGGCTTCTTATAAAGATGTAAGAATCTGGAAATCGGCTCTTCCCAATGATGTTATCGTGAATTGGGCGAACCAGGATATTACAACTTCACATCCTTATTATTCTCAATTATTAGCCAACTGGAAGTGTAATGGAACTTCAGGAACTACATTGACAGACTCTGGTCCAAACGCCAATCATATGACTGTGACAGGTTCTCCTACTTATAATGCCAATACTGTTAACAATTTTAAAGTGTATGATTACACCTCAACGACAAGAGAAACGGATCATTTCCCTACGGTATTGAACTGGCTTTGTATTCCGGTACAGTCTTCATGGGGAATAGATGGAGTGAATAGAATTCCGGCATGTTCCAAAGAAATATTGGCAGCAAAAGAGAGCAGGGTAATCGCTGAGGATTTTAAAATTTATCCGAATCCTGTTTCAACATTCATTGGAATCCAATATCAATGTGAGGATAAGGAAATTAAAGCAGAAATAATAGACAGTAAAGGATCAAATGTTTTAACAACCCATTTAAAGTCTTCAAGAGGTTTTTACGATGAAAAAATCAATATCGGAAATCTTCCGGCTGGGGTGTATTTCATTAAAATCAACGGAAGCAAAAAAGCACTGACCAAGACATTCATCAAGAAATAAAACAGTAAAGCAATTAGATTTAAATTTGATATTAGAACAAGGATATTCCTATCCGAGTTCTAATATTTTTTTGTTTATGCAAAGATCAACTCCATTCTGACATCTGCACGGTCGTACTCGGCATGACCTATAGGGATATGGATAAAGCCCAGCTTTTCGTACAACTTAATAGCCGGAACAAGGATAGAGTTGGTAACTAGAAAAACTTTTTCTGCCTTTAATTCTTTTGCTTTTTCCACTAGAGCATTTCCCAGCAGATAGCCTATTTTTTTTCCCTGAGCTTTAGGACTTACTGCCATCTTTGACAGCTCAAAAGTAAGAGGATGATCTTCCGTTTTTACCAATGCGCAGGTTCCTACAACTTCTCCATCCAGCAAAGCAAAGGCTATATGTCCTCCTTTATTTAAAATCTCTTCTTCCGGATGATCCAGCAGTTTATAATCTCCCGCTTCCATTACAAAAAATGTTTTGATCCATTCTTCATTTAAAGCTTTGAAGGCTTCTTTATACTGAGGTTCATACGTTATAATTTTTACTTCATTCTTGATATCATTCATCACTATAAGGTTTATTAAATTCTGTTTTTTATCATTTTTCCCAGCTTTTCCAGATCACTTTCCACTCTGTCTGTCCATTCTAATGCATAATTCAGGCGCATACAGTTCTGATACTGATTATATTGCGAAAACATCCTTCCTGGGGCAAAGTTTACTTTCTGGCTGACCGCCAAATCATAAAGATCTTCTGTGCATATTCTCTTATCCAGTTCCAGCCAGAGCATAAAACCGCCTTTGGGTTCTGAGATTTTGGTATTATCCGGAAAATATTCAATCACCGATTTCTGGATCTGAAGGTAGTTGGCGTATAATTTTTTTCTAAACATTCTAAGATGATGATCATAGCGTCCGTGGGCAAGAAAATCTGCAATCACATCTGAAAACAAAGAAGGTCCGCTCACCGTCTGAACCAGTTTTTGGCGAATAATTTTCTCTTTAAATTTTCCAGGTGCTACCCATCCTACTCTAAATCCCGGAGCCAATGTTTTGGAAACCGAGCCTACCCACATCACAATTCCTGCTTCATCATAAAACTTACAAGGCTTTGGTCTTCCTGCTCCGAAATAGATGTTTCCGTAGACATCATCTTCTACCAAAGGAACATTGTGTTCGGTAAGCATTTTAACCAATTCTCTTTTGTTTTCATCCGGCATCTGAAATCCTAGTGGATTGTTATAATTTACCACAAAACAACATGCAGACAGCTTTGGAAGCACTTTCTTTAGAGCATCCAGATCCACTCCTGTAATAGGATGCGTAGGAATTTCTACTGCTTTCAATCCCAATAATTGAATGGCCTGAAGAATTCCAAAATACACAGGGCTTTCCACTGCCACCGAATCTCCCGGTTGCGTCACGGCCATTAAACAATTATAAACGGCATTCATCGCTCCGGAAGTGATGACCAGATCATCTTCTGTGATTTTCCCTTCCATAACCATTGACCATTTGGCAATTTCCCGGCGCAGCACTTCGCTTCCCTGCACGGGTTCGTAGTTGGTTCCGCTGTCACTTTTCCTTTTCATCACATCAATCATGCATTTTTTCATCTTGGCTACCGGAAGAAGACTTTTCCCCGGAATTCCAAGAGCAAATTGTGTAACATCTGTTCCTCCGATACTTCCGAACACCTTGTCAATCAAATCCTGAGGGGTATTTTTACCTTCAGAAACCTTCATCTGTGTCACAGAAGGCAGCGCCAGTTTTCGCTGGGAAGTCTGGCTTACATAATATCCATATTTCGGACGTGATTCTACCAGCGAACGGCTTTCGAGTTCCATATACGCCTGTTTTATGGTATTCAGACTTACATTATATAATTTCTGGGCACTTCGCAATGAAGGAAGCCTGTCCCCAAACTGCAGAGTTTCACTTTTAATCTGCTCTGTGACAGAATTGGCTATTTTAAGGTACAGAACATCTTTAGACATAGAATCCGGGTTTTAAGTAAATGTACAATTTTATCCTGTTTTTATTCAGGATTCAGCCAACTGATCATACTGTTGATACTGCTTTTTAATTGCTCCGGATCCTTGAAATTGGATGTATTATTATTTTTGCAATATCTTTCAGTCCGGGAATAAAAATTCCTTTTTTCTGATTCCGTCATTCTATTTTTATCATAGATTTTAAAAGATATTTCATCCTTTTCGTTGATGATAAGACTGGCAAAAGCAACAGTTTCTTTTCCGTTTTTAGCCAAAAGAAAAGGAAGTCCGAAATTCTGATCTACCTGCTTCAAATTCTGTGTTTCCAGAAAAATGTTTTTCAGCACCAACATGTCTGATACATAAGCCTCAGCATATTGAAACTGTTTCTGATGTTGAGTGATTGTTTCCATATTTTCTTCTTTAGCTAAACAAAATTATGGAGTATTTAAATTTGGACACAGATACAGAACTATAGAATATTATGGGTACAGATTTTTTATCTGATCTTTTTCCTGTCGCATATAAAGCAGATTTTGTCTGGAAGAAATCCTAATTCGCACAATTGATAATAGCATAGAAATAAAAAACAGACTGTTTCTATCTGAAACAGCCTGTTGACAACTATTTAAAGTCTCATGGTTATTGTTCTGCTTTTTTAAGAGCTTCTTTGATTCCTTCCAGTCCGTCTCCGAATTGCGCAAGCAGTGCTACAATCTGCGACATTCTATCATTTTCACCCAGTCCTTTCAGGGTTTTATTTTTAACAAAGGTTTTCTTTATTTCATTCCAGCGTTCTGTTTCTTCTTCTGAAAGAATTCCTATCAGTTCTTTCAGTTTCAGCATATTGGCTTCTGCTCCGGTTGTCAGTGTCTGAGATTCATTCTGATAGTGATTCAGGACAATCTGGGTAACTTCATTATCTTTAAGAATAGGCTGTATTTGTGCAATCAGCTTATTCATATTACGGTAAGATCCCTGCAGTTTGAATGGCGGCTCATTTCTGTAATCGTCTGACATAGCTGCGGACGCGATATATTCTTTGTTCACCTTCAACACCATATTTCTCACTGTGATTGTGCTTTTCAGTACTGATCTGAAATCTGATATTTCACTGGAGCTGAAATTTCCTTTCAGGTTATCGGCAGGATTATCTGTAAGTACACAATCATAAAGTTCATACAGGTTTTCCATTCCCGGATTGGTCAGCCTGGTCAGATATTCATTAGACATTAAAGCATTTTCAATAAGACTCAGGTCAAAAAGATCTGTTTTCGATCCGGATATTTCTCCCAGATTGTATGTATCTGAACGGTTGGCCAGCATGTCCGGAATTTTAAACTTTTCTCCACTCTCTGTGTATGGATTTCCAGCCATGACAAGGCAGAATCTTTTGGATCGAAGGTCATAAGTTTTACTTTCTCCATTATATATTCCTTCAATCTTTCTCTGTCCGTCTGCAAGAGAGATGAATTTCTGTAAAAACTCAGGATTACAGTGTTGGATATCATCAAGATAAAGCATAACATTATCTCCCATTTCCAGCGCAAGATTCAGTTTTTCAAGCTCTTGTCTTGCCCCAGCATTTTTGGCTTCAGAAGGGTCTGTTGATACAATATCGTATCCTAAAGATGGTCCGTTGATCTTCATAAATACCAGTCCCATACGCTCTGCCATATATTCCATCAGGGTTGTCTTTCCGTATCCGGGTGGAGATACTAGAAGAAGCATTCCCATTCTGTCTGTTCTTTTGTCTGAACCTGCTGTTCCCAATTGCTTGGCAAGATTCGCTCCGATAAGAGGAAAATAAACATCATTAATCAGTTTATTTCTCACAAATGAGCTTAATACCTGAGGCTTGAAAGTATCCAGCTTCAATGCTTTTTTCTTTTCATCTACCCAGTTGTATTTCAATTCCTGAAGCTGTTTGTATTTAGGAACGGTAACTGTATTAAAATGGCTAAGGCGGGATACAAACTCAAAGTAGTTAAGATGATATTCTGTCTCTTTTTCAAGCGACTTCAGCTCTTTTATGGCTACTTCATACGCAATGTGTCTGATATTTTTCGGATCAAATTTTTGGGTAATGATAAATGCTGCCACCTCCGGCATAATATCCCGGTTAACCTCTGAACCAAAGGCCTTTACCGCGCTTTCCGCAATATAATAACATGCCTTAGGATATTCATACATCACCTGTAGCTGGCTAATAAACTCAAGGTCTTTGCCTTTTTCCTTCAGTTCTTTCAGGAACAATTCATACAATGCTGCTGCTTTTTCTGAAATCAGGAAGTTTTCTTTATCTTCCTGTTTCAGGTAGGTGGCAGCATTGATACAATCCGTTTCTTTAAAAATACCATGGGCTGATGCAAAAGATTTCATTTCTTCTGAAAGTTCTCTGCTTAAATACTCAAATCCTTGCTTTATAGTGAATGATTCAGCAATAATAGCGGCTGCTTCAAACTGTTTGGTATAATATTCTTTTTTATCATTTTCCAGGAAAAACCAGAAAAGCTGTGCTAATGATCTTTCCTCTGTTGTGAACCTCATCAGTCCCAGTTCATTGTGCATCTGCTGAAGTTTCAATACAATTATCTCAGCATCTTTATCATGAATTCCTTTTACCAGTCCTTCTCCGAAATGCTCTGCTGTAAACTGCTGTACAGCCTTTTCGTTTTCAGCCTCTGAGGTTATTTCCTTGTGAGCGGAAAACACATTCCAGGCGAGGTATTCAAATCTTTTTACTTTGTTATTTTCTGAAACAAATTCCTGATTCCATACTTCTTTGAATTCATCAGCTGTGAAGTTTAAAGGTTCATAAAAGCTGGTTCCGGTAAGGTGGTAGTAATATTGAGCATTTCTTAGCACCAAAGTAAGGTCCAGCTTCTGCTGATTGACTGCAAATTTATAGTCTCCCAATGCAATAATGCTTTCCCCGTCTGCATAGATCTCTTTTTTATCTTTCAGCTTTCTAACTGCTTCCTGCTGCTGGGTTTTTAACATGGTCTGAACCTCCTCCGACTTTGCTGAATCTTCCAGTTCTGCGAGCTGTCTGGAGAGATCTCTCACTTTCTCCACCATCAGATCGGCGGCAAAATAGCCATTGATCTCATTTTCTGAGTCAAAAGATTCTGCTTTGGTCTGTACGGATTTCAGGATTCTCTGTGCAGCATCAAAAAGATTCTGCGTCCTTTTATTTCTTGCTTCGGTAAGCTGTACCCTTTTATTTTGGAAATGTCCGTAAACCTCTTCTCTTTTGGTTCCTATCTGCTGAATGAATTCTTCGAAATCAATAAATTTCGTTTCCATTTCTTCCAACTGAATAGAAAGTTTGGTCAGATATTCATCACATTTCTCAGGAGTTTGCGAAAGCTCCAGAAAATTGATCACAGACTGGTCAAATAAGGTAATCTGAGCCTGAAAATCTGAAGCCAGTTCTTTCCCTGAAATTTCTCTTTTTCTTTTGCTGAGTTCAAGTCTTTCCTGATTCAGTTTTGCAAAAATCAGAGAGATGTTTTCAATAATCTTGGTAGACTGGGAGGTGTCTTCAATTTTAAGGTTATTAACGATATCCACCAATAATTCAAGCTGCCCGGAAAGGGTATTGATATTTTCTTCAATTGTTTTGGCATCAATGGCTTTCTGTAATCCAATGATATCTTCGGAAATCTGCTGTGCTCTTTCTTCGTATGGCAATAATGCTCCTTCCTGAAGCAGAAATTCTACACAGGCATTTGAAAGTTCTGTGTAACGGTCTGCAAGGGATTTTTCCAATTTATCCAGTAAAGCAGTGTCTGCATATTTAAGCTCTCTTGCTCCTGTCACTTCACCCCTTAAAGCTCTGATCTGAGAAAGGGCATCAATATACTCTGTAAGCTGAGAGTAATGAAGCCTTTTGGTATCATCAAGAATTTTCTCACAGGACTGTTTTATCTTTTCTAAAGCTTCTTCTGTATTTTTTCTCTGTTCTACTACTTTTTCGTATTCATTGATGGCAGAATGGGCAATCGCTCTGATCTCCTTCAATGGTGCATCAAGCTTCTGGACCTCATCTTCCCCAAGGAAATAGTAAGTATCCAGAATAAAGGTTGAGAGCTTTACGATATCATCATATAAACCACTGTAAGAGTCTTTTTTGTTCAGAAGGGTGATCAGCTCCTGACTCTCTGCCATTACTCTTACAATATCCTTATTTCCTATTTTGTAAAGTAAACTGTCTGCTTTTTCAATATTGGGTAACAGTTCTTTAGAAAAAGGAGTCTGCCAGATCTGAGACAGATGATGCTTTGTGGTTTCGATGCTTTCTCTCAGATAGATCAGTTTTCCATCATGTAAAAACGTAAATCCACTACAACGGATCGGAGTTTCTATGGTCTGGGTGATGATATTGTAAGAAATAAGCTGATAGTTATTCGTTTTATCATCATAAAAAACATACAAAAAGTTCTCTCCGTTCGGTTCCGTAATGGTTTTCAGATAGTAAAGCCTGTTCTGATCCTGAGAAATCACTTTTAATCCTCCGGTCTGAAGCGCATATCCGTTTGAAAACAATACCCCTTGATTTTCGGGAAGCAAAAGTCCCGAATATTTAAGAGCATCTGCTCTGGAAACGGTCTTTTCTTTGTGGTTATAAATAAAATAGCGTTCTGTTTCCTGATAAGGCTTTATCTTAAACAAAACAAGATTATCCAGATCACAGAAATGAATCTCTGCATCATCCAGATTCTGATCTTTGTGAATGACATCTTCAGAATAAATTCCCTTCCCGGTATCTGTATTGTCTTCTACTTTGATGGTAATATCTCCACCGATGCTTTCTACAAAAACTTTATCTGCTAAGGAAATATGAGGATGTTTTCCGGATCTCTGCATATCTCTTGTTGCCTTTGTCCATACAAAGCCATGCTGCTGAGGATATGAGGTTTCGGAGGCACTTCTCGAATCGATATACGTCAAGTGATTCCCTTTAATCAGCCATTTAAAGGCTTTGATATCTGTAGTACTTTCCGACAGCTGAAAAACCATATAAAGATAGTTTTCCGTGAAGGTAAATCGGGCAAAGAAAGTATTTCTGTAATATTTGTAAAGGTTTTTAAACTCGTCAATGAAAACCTCATCATTGATCAGGGTGTGATCCTGAGGTTCAAACCGGTCATTATTGATTGTATATATTGAAAAAACGTCCGAAATATTGATTTCCGTCTGAAGTCCCAGATGTGCATTAGACCCGAAAATCAGGTGGTCACCCAGTGAATAGATATCTTTGGCAATACAGCTGTGATCCGTAGAAATTCTTTCATTGGCTACAAGCGAAAAATCGACTCCGCCAAATATATTTTTACGGTTTTCATTAAGCTGTTGAAGTCTCTGAATCAGATCATTCTTCTGCTCATTTAAACGGTTCTGAATAATTTCGTAAGTTCCGGAATTAAGTTGTTCTGACATCGTTTTTATTTAGGTTGTCATGACTGCTGAATTACAGCAGGTCTTTGTATAACTTGTGGTACTTTGAAAATTTTTTTGGTATAAACCTTATAGATTTTGGAAACCTATAAGGTTTGAGTGTTAGAATCTTTTAAGCATTTAAAGCACTCTTGTATTAAACATGGTTGTTATTCACCGGCTTGTGCTCCACACCCAGGTGTTTAGCCATGTCCAGAGCTCTTTCCAGAATACCTTTTTCCTGTTGATTGGCTACGCCATTCAGTTTAAAGATCAAAGAAGCAATGCTCATATTTTTGATGTCATCAGAAGAGATTTTATATTTATCCACCATTCCCATCACTTTTCCGATGATATTTTCTCCATCACCCAGAAGGTTTTCTTTTACAATCTGTGCATTTTCACTGTGGCTGATGAACTTATCCAGTCCTTTTCCTGCAGAAACCTGTCTTATAACATTGTCGAAGAAAGTATTGTCCCCTCCGACGATATCAATTTTTGCAGATTTGAAAGCTTCCGCCAGTACCATAGACTGCGCTTCTGCGATATCTTTCTGAATAGCGATCTGAGCCAGTTCCACATCTTTTTCTTTGGCAAGCTGAAGACGGAATTCTTCGTGATCTTTTCCGGCATCATTCAGTTTCTTCATGGCTTCTGCTTTCTCTGTGATTCCTGCTGCTTCTGCCAATGCTTTTTCTTTGATGACTTCCGCCTGGGCAATTCCTTCTTTTTTGTTGGCATCAGCTTTTTTCTCAATAACAGTTGCTTCTGCAACGCCTTGTCTTTCTGCAGCATCTGCTTTCGCATGCATTACCTGAGCTTCTGATAATCCTACGGTTGCTTCTTCTTTTGCTTTCGCATCTGCAATGATCTTACGGGCTTCAGCTTCTTTTTCTGCTGCATCTCTCTTCGCCTGTGCTTCAATTACATATTTCTGCGCATCTTTTTCTGCTGCCAATCTGCGGGATTCTGCAGCTCTTGTTTCCTCGATCAGCTTTTTCTCTGCTTCCTGAGTGGCAACGGTAATTTCTACCTGCTTGTTTCTTTCTGCTGTTTTGAAGGCTTCCAGATCTTTGATTCCCTGCTGCTCTTCCACTACGGTTTTCTCCATGGTTAATCGCTCGCGGATCGCATCCTGAATACTTTTCTTCTCCAGCTCTATTGCTTTCTCTTTTTCAATCTGAGCAAGAGAGACAATTCTTTCTCTTTCTGTAGCTTCAAGGGCTTTATCTTTTAATACTCTTTCTGTTTCTACCAGATCTGCACGTTCTTTATTTTTAGCAGCAATAACGACCTGACGAAGTTTATTTTCTTCTGCAATCTGCAATTTTTCTTCTGTAGCAATACGAACGGTTTCATATCTCAGACGTTCTTCTTCTTCTACTTTCAGAATTTCCGCATTTTCTCGGGCTTTGATATTGGCCACTTCTCTTTTTTGAGATTCTTCTTTTTCTGCCAGCTGTTTTTCAAGTTCCAGAATGGCTTCTCTGGCTTCTACATTTTGTTTTGTAATGGTTTTTTCTTCATCACGACGAACCTGATTGGCTTTAATATTTTGGGTCGCTGTAAGTTCAGTAATTTTCTTAATTCCTTCTGAATCAAGGATATTATCTTTATCTAATTTATCAATTGAAGTCTGCTCAAGGTAGTCTATCGCACAGTCATCCAAGACATATCCGTTAAGATCTGTTCCGATGATATCAAGGATTTCCTGACGGAACTCGCTTCTTGCTTCATATAATTCTGTAAAATCAAATTTCTTTCCTACTGTTTTAAGAGCTTCTGAAAATTTAGCTTCAAACAATTCTCTTAATGTCTGGGCATCAGAAGCACGCTGGCAACCAATAGTTTGCCCTACATTCACAATATCATCTACTGATTTATTGACACGGATAAAAAATGCCACCTGAATATCTGCTCTCATATTGTCTTTGCAGATCAAGCCTGCTCTTCCCTCTCTTGAAATCTCCAGTTTTTTTACGGAGATATCCATAGATTCCATACGATGGATAATAGGAATAACAATACCGGCATTAAAGAAGACTTTTGTACCTCCATAACCAGTTCTTAAAATAACAATTCCCTGAACAGTTTTTTTATACATCGATAAAATCCAGAAAATCAATCCGATTGATGCTACCACAGCAACAACAATTCCAGCAATTAAAGGTAAGTTCATAGTTTTATAAGTTTATAGTTTATATAGATGTGTTTTTTTTGTTTTTATAAGAATTGGAAGATGATATCCTGGATATAATTCAGCAAGAAAAAAAAAATGGTTAGCATGGTTATTAGTTTTTTATTTTAATATCTTATTGATTTCTGTACATAGTAAATCCTTTTTTCGGGTTCCTCATCTACAATCATAACCCGGGTTCCATGCTCCAGCCTGCTTCCGTCTTTACTTCTCACCATCAGCGTCATAGGATCGCTTCCGATAAAGACTTCCATCATCCCTATTTTATCATCCTGAATGCTTGATTTCAGGCGGCCTTCTCTTCCTAAAAAGGCGTACGATAATTCACCTTTATGATTGATTTCCTTAAAAAAGGGATTCAGCGGTTTCAGAATGATTTTGGTTAATAGCATTCCTCCAATCATCATTGGAAAAAGGATCAGTATTCCTGCCCAAGTAGGAAGAGGTACGAAATAATTCAGATAAAACGAGCCCAGCCATGTGATCAGCAATGAAAGTGTAAGAAAATACGTGACCGGAACGATATCCAGATTCAGAAATTTCAGGAAATGCATCCAGGCTGAAGGATCATGATCGGATGCGTGAAGATGACCGTCCGGAGCTTCTATATCAGCATCTGCATCCAGGTCGGAATGAATTCCTACATCGATATCCAACCCTGTAAGAATGGTAAAGAGCCAATAGACCACTGAAAGCCCGAGAAGGACTGTCAGAACCGTATTCACCGGAGAAAATGCTATATTTAAAAATTCCTGAAAGGTCATATATTAGCCTTTTTTAAGGGTTTCTTTTAATCTGTTTAAAGCTTCTTCAGCTTTTGTATCATTACTGTTTACCATGGCATCGATCTCTTCATCAATGCTTTTTCCTGATTTTGAAAGGTCAGAATAAGCTTCTGCAAGGGCTTCCTGCTGTACAACACGATCCTTCAGTTTTTCCAGCATGCTTACCGCGCTTCCGGTATCCATCTGAGTCATCTTCTGATTGATATCTTTTGTGGCTTCACTCACCTGAACTCTTGCTTTCAGGGTTTTCAATTCATTTTCCCATTTGGTAATGCTTGATTTCAAATGGTTGATATTACCCTGTAACTTCTCGCAGTCAGCAAACAGTTTCTCATGTTCTTTCTGAAGAGCTGTTGCCTTTTCCAATGAAGAGGTCTGTTTTTTCAGTGCTTCTTTAGCAAGACGGTCTGCCTCAGCGGTTTCCACTTCTCCTTTTTCGGCTTTCTGAACAATGACTATAGCTTTATTATAGTAATCTTTGGCTGTTTGCTCTTCAGTCTCTGCTTCATTTTTTTTGCGTATGGCAAGAGCTTTCAGCTGAGCGAGAGCTTCTATACTTTTTCCCAGCTGTTCTTTCATTTCGCGGATTCCCTGTTCCGTTAAATTGATTGGGTCTTCAAAGCTGTCAATCACAGAATGGATTTCTGCTTTTCCTATCGTTAACAATCTTTTAAAAATGTTCATTTTAAATATCTTTTGTGAATTACTTACTCATTTCAAGCATTTCCGTTGTAAATTCCCCCACAAGGATTCCTAAAGAATTGATGGAAGCCATCACTTCGTTTTGCGCCATATTATCGGTTGGGAGTGTATCTCTGAAAATCACCCTTCTTCCGCTTCCGTCCAGTACAAATGCTCCGTGAACGATGTCTCTGTTTTTCTGAAGGAGTCTCAGAAATATTTTTTCGGATGGATTTTTGATTTCAAAAAGAAACTGTTCCATGATCAGAATAGAGTCTGATATTATAAGAATCATGTTTTTTATTCCGTTGGATTCTTTTTCGATGATTAAGATTCTCTGAGCCTCATCTTCCAACGTGATGTTAAACTCATAATCTAACAACCACTCTTTGACCGTTCTGAATATTTGATTTCTCATGATGGCTGGTTTAGTGTTTTATTTTTCGTCTAGACAAATATAAAATAAAATTTTCAAAATGCAAATATTATTAGCAAATAATTGTTTCAGATTCTCTATCTTTGCAAAAAAGATTAGACAAAATGAGCTTCTTTGGAACTAATATTAAAAAAATAAGACAGGTTAAAGGACTAAGCCAAAAGGCTTTTGCTGATTTATTTGATTTAAACAGAGGAGTAATAAGCTCTTATGAGGAAGGGCGTGCAGAACCTAAGATAGAAACTATATTAAAGGTAGCTAATCATTTTAACCTTAATCTTGACAAATTACTGACAGAAATCCTCCAGGTAAACCAATTAGTAAGCGTTTCTGATATAGATCAGCTGATGCTTTTCCCGGAGCTGGCTATTCAAAACAGCAAAGAAGCAAAGACAGACATAGAAGAAAATAATCCAAACACGGCAGTAATGCAAAAAATATTAGCATCCGTTGATCTTTTGTATGAATTTACTTCTGAAAAACCTTTGCTACCACAATATCAATACGGTGATATTCTATTTCTGAACAAAGCAGATCAGAAAACAGAATCTATCAACCATCTTCTTATTTATCAGGATGGGAACCTCTCATATGTTACTGATAAACAAACAATAACCAAATCTCGTACGGAATATTATAAAATTGTAGGATACGTTTCTACTACTGAGAAAAATATTTTCACCAGTATTTTTGAAAGGCTGGAGAATCTTGAAAAGAAAGCCGATAACAGATAAAATAAATACGTACACGATTAGATTATTCTTGTAAAATCAAAATTATTCCTTTCTTCTTTTTATTGTAAAAACGCAAAAACTAAACTTTTGTGTAGTAGTAATTCTCTCCCATACCTATATTTTTGTTTCTAAAATATAAATAATGGAAGAGCAATACTCCCGAAACAGGCTATATGTAAAAGAAGAGGAGCAGAAGATTATCAAAGATTTTTCTATATTACTTGCCGGATGCGGTATTGGAAGTAACATAGCAGAATGTGCCTTACGTTTTGGTTTTGAAAACATTACACTCGTGGATGGCGACACCATTGAATTATCTAATCTGAACAGGCAGAATTATACCTACCAGGATATTTCTTCTTATAAAGCAGAAACCTTATATCACCGATTGAAAAGCATTAATCCCAATGCCAACATTCGTTTCCACAGTGAGTTTATTACTAAAGACAATGCTGAGGAAATCATTGGAAACCATAACATCGCTATCAATGCCCTTGACTTTTCAACAGAAATCCCAATTATTTTCGATAAGATGTGTCAGGAAAAAAACATCCCTGTTCTGCACCCTTATAATCTGGGCTGGGGAGCATTGGTTATGGTAATCAGCGAAAATATGGGATTGGAATCTTTGCAGAAAGATGAAGAAAACTTTAATGAATTAAATGTTGTTCAGTACGTATCCAGCCACATGAGATATTGGGGAAACCCTCAGCAATGGCTTGAAGATATTGTAGAAAGTTACATTAAAGAAAACAAACAACTTCCTCCACCGCAATTATCAATTGCTTCATTTCTTGCAGCAGCAAGTTGTGTAAAAATAGCGTTCAATATTGCAACGAATCAACCTGTAAAAAAATTCCCGGAATTTTATTTAACAACTGTTAATTAACCAATTAGCAGCTATACGCAACCTTTTCATTATACTTTATCATTAGCATATGGCCTCCTCTTTTGGAGGCTATATCGATAAGACCGGTTTCACAAAGGGCTTCCATCCTCGCTATCTGGTCTTGTACTGATTTTATACTCCCTAACACTTCATCAAACCCTGCAATGGTTTCAATAGCATTTCTTATAATTGCAGTAAGGTCTTGAAAGCTATCTCCGGAAATATCAATACGATCTATATAATTTTCCAGTCTGCTTCCTTCCCTGTATTGAGGATAGTTTTCCAGTCCCATGAATGCAAGCATCCATTCTTTATTATAACTTCCTAACGTTTTGGCTATCCCAATATAATCAGCAACAAGTTCATCATGAAGATTATTAGAAGCGCGGCCATATCTTTTTAAGGTGTACCAATGAGTACATTCATGCTCAAGTCTTATGGAATAGGAATATGCTTTCCATTCATCCTCTGAAAGCCCCAGATGAGCTGCCTGAACATTACTGTAAGGTTTTGTACTTACTACAATTATCTTGTCTTTATAAAGCTCCGGATTGGGCAGAATATTTTTGGAAAATTCATTATTCCAGCTGTTTGAAGGATGATTTTCTCCCCATACTTTTTTTAAAGCACGAATTCTCTCCCAGTTATTGATTCCGCTGGCAAGAAATGCTCCCATAGAGGAGGGAATTGGTATTGGATTATTCTTGTAGAGAAGGCTTTGTGCAATGGCAACAAAATCCTGGCTGTCGTTTATCGAAATTACCGGAATAGTACCTGAAATATCCTTGTATAGTTGAATTGATAGGCCTTCAGCATGATTCAACAGTAAATGTGATGGTAAATTTTTAAAAGTCTCTTTTCCTTTCAAAACAGCATGGATATAGTCTTCTGTTGTATTTATTTCTGTCTCTATCGGAAAGTAGAGTTGAGGATAAAAATCTTTTAAGATCTGAAAATGAGACTCATCTGTTTTTTCAAGGTAATATTTCCAGAATTCCACACAGCCATTTTCTTCAAAATCTACCGTTTTTACTCTCTCTGGAGAAAATTTGTTCTGCAGATAGGTCTCAAGTTTTTCTATATTTCTAAGTACGGACATCTATTCTATTTGTACATTAAGCGATCTGTCTTTTTGCCAATTGAGAGAAAAGTCCTTCAAGCTCCATCAGCTCATCATAGGTTCCCGTTTCAACAATAGTTCCTTTATCCATCACATAAATACGGTCTGCATTTTTAATAGTACTTAATCTGTGAGCGATAATGATACGGGTTGCCTGAAGTTTATCAAGACTTTCTGAGACAATATTCTGGGTTCTGTTATCCAGCGCACTGGTAGCTTCATCCATAAATAACAATCGTGGCTTATGAACGATTGCTCTCGCAATCATAAGACGCTGTCTTTGTCCTCCTGAGAATGTTCCCGCTCCTTCACTTACAACGGTATGCATTTCCATAGGCATTTTTTTGATGTCTTCTTCCATGCCAGCCATTCGCGCCGCTTCCCAGGCATCATCTAATGTCAATTCTGAATTTCCTACAATGTTTTGATAAATACTTCCGGACATCAAAGATCCATTTTGCAGTACAACACCGATCTGTCTTCTAACCAATTCTTTATTCATTGAATCAAAAGAGTCTCCATCAAAATAAATAGATCCCAGTTCAGGATATTCAAAGCCTAAAAGCAATCTCATAATGGTAGATTTCCCTGAGCCTGAAGCACCTACAAAGGCAACCATTTCCCCTGGCTTAATTTTAAAAGTAACATTATTCAGGACCAGAGGCTGATCTTGATTATATCTGAAGGAAACTGAATTCATTTCTATATCTCCGGCAAGTTCTCCCGGATCCACGCTTTGTTCTGCAGATTCTGTCTCCTCTTCCAAAATAGGTTTTACTCTTTCATACAGAGTGACAACATTGAGAGATGTTATTAAAGCCATACTCAGCTTTAAACTATCATTCAGGAACTGATTAAATGCTGTAATGAATGCCATAAATGCACCTACCGTTAACATAGCCGTTGTGGTATCAGAATTAAGCACGGTATAATACAGGAAAGAGAAAAAGAAAATGCTTGTAAGAAGTGGATAAGAAGCGTTAAATGTTTCCACAAAGTTCTGATAACTTCCTGAAATAAATCCTAATTTTTTTAGCTTCGAAAACTTATCTGCCCAAAGAGCGAAAACCCTTTTTTCTCCACCTGTTATTCTAATTTTAGAAATCCCTGATAAAAATTCAAACAGAAACCCTTGTATTTCTCCCTGATATTTGGAAACTTCTCTATCATATTTCAATTTCAAACAGCCAATAGTAATCATGAAAATAACTGCAATAAGGCCTAATATTACGCCCATCACCGCTAGCTTTGAATCATAGTAAAAGAGAAGTGCGAGATTCACAAAAGAAAATGCCCCACTCAATACCGCTGTCATCAGTGTGCTTGAAACAATCTGACGGATTGCATTGATGCTTAAAACTCTGTTTGTAAGATCTCCTGCACTAAACTTTTTATAAAAAGTAACGGGCAATCTCAGCATGTGGTCCATAACACCTGCCTGTAAATTAATACTGGATTTGGTTTCCAACCTTTGCTGTAGAACTCCTTTAGCAAGATTTAATCCCGCTGTAACTAAAGCCATCATAATCATAATGGAAAAGATCTCAATATGAAGAGACCTGTCTGCTGTAGGAATTACATCATCATACATCATTCCTGATAAGATGGGTATTAATAATCCCATCATACTTCCTGCTAAGGCAGCAAAAATCAATAATTTTGCATCTTTTCTTACTCCTTTTGTAGCAAAACGGGCTACTTTCTTTATGGAATTCATTTTTCCGTCAAACCCAGAGAAGAACATATAACCAATTGGCTCTAATGTTTCTGCAATCTCATTATTTACGGTGGATTCTATACCAGTAGATAGGTTTTTTATAATATAGCTATTGGATGTTGCCTGTAATAAAGCTACAGGTGTTTTGTCTTTTTTTGTAAATGCTAGGAGATGGCCATTTTCATCTTTCCACCAGGTTCCCCTCAGTATAATTTTTCTTATTCTTATTTTAGAACTTTTGGCTATGGCATATAATTGATTCGTAACACTATTTTCGTAAGATTCTATATGCTTGGGTTCATCCATTTTAAATCCGGACTGCTCTCCGATTAACCGACAGGTAGAAAAAAGAATATTTTTTTTGTTAAATAGGGTTGAATTCTGGATATGAACACGTTCATCATTCCCCGCTACAATAGACCTTATTTTCTGTAATGTAGCTCTGATTCCCTCTTCTTCTATTAAAAGTTTCTCCTGAAAATGTTTACTTTCTTCCTGTTTCTGGGTCTCTATAATGGTATTAAGCTGGTTGTAAAAATGTTCTTCCAGCTTTGTTAATGAAAGCAAAAAGTAAATTTCATCCTGCAGGACTTCTCTTGTACTTAATACTTTCACTTCAGTACCATCAGTTAGCGACCTGATCCACAGCTTATTAGATACCGGAGTGAGAAATCCAGGAAGCTTATCATAGCTAATATTTGTACTTTCCGCATATATGTTTACTTCTCCCTTCAAAATATGTATCCAATTGATTCCACTTGAAGGGAAGGCGATACTATTCTTTTCTAACTGCGTTATTTTATAATCATCTAATGCCTTGTAAACTCTGGGGCTATTGCTATTGCATACGATAGAGGTTGTTTTTGAGATCCACTTATTCATCATATTCTTTAAAAAGAAATGATCCATCTCCAGAAGGTTGCTCTTATCAATTGGCAGTAGTTTGGCTTCATTTGAAAAAGCAATAAGCCTTGTATTATTTCCAGTATTGTTTTCTGTTAACAAACTGAATATGATTTCTCCTTTCTGCACTGTATAAAAGTGCTTTAACGGGATAAGATAATTGCCTTCTTCATCAACTTTAGTATAGAATACATTTACCTCACCTGAAAGCACCATCCAAAATTTGTTGATATTATTTAGGGTAAAAGGATTTTCAACATTTATATATATCTTTTCTTTTACGGGCATGGTATTAGATTTTATTTCGTTTCAATTAATTTGGAGTAGGCCCCATTTTTTTTCATCAATTCATGATGTGTTCCTCTTTCTACTATTTTTCCATATTCCATTACGATAATCTCATCACAATCAATAATCGTACTCAGCCTATGCGCTACAATCAGACAGGTACAACCTCTTTTTTTAATATTATCCATAACGACCTTTTCTGCTGTTGGGTCTAATGCACTGGTGGCCTCATCCATTACCAGAATTGAAGGGTTGGTAGCCAGAGCTCTTGCTATTTCTAACCGCTGTCGCTGTCCTCCGCTAAAATTGGATCCACCTTCTAAAACAGAACTGTCATAAGCATCACTTCTGGATGCAATAACATCATGAATAGCCGCATCTCTGGCAGATTGAATAATGCTTTTGTCAGATATAGTGGTATCCCAAAAAGAAATATTTTCTTTGATTGTTCCGTTGAATATCAGGACGTCCTGATCTATTACTGCTAATGATTCTGTAATAATATTTCTTGGTATTTCTTCTCTGTTTTTTCCATCAAGTAAAATTTCGCCGTTCCAGGGTTTGTGTAATCCGGAGGCTATTTTAGCAACTGTTGATTTTCCACTTCCTGATCCTCCCACCAGGGCCACTCTGTTTCCGGGCTTTAACTTTAAGTTGAAATTTTCTATAAGAGCGGGTAATGTTGTATTATAACCGAAGGTAACATTCTTCATTTCAAAATATCCTACCAGCTTATTGTCCATTTCAGTTTTAACTATAGGTTTTCCATTTTGGACTTCCTTAAATTGATCATCTACTTCATAATTGATAACATCGTCTATTCTGTTCATATCACTTTCGGTTTCATGCAGCATCGCTCCTACAGAGATCAGTTGATTAACAGGTGATATAAAATTGCTCATCAAATAGGAGAAAGCTACCAATGCACCAAGAGTCATTTCGCCATCCATAATTCTTAATGCTCCTACTCCTAAAATGAATGTTGTGGTAAGAGAGGTTACAAGAGGGGGAATTGCATTAAGCCTGATTGTTAGCCATCCAAGTTCTTGCTGCGCATTCATTACTTTTGCAAGATATCCTACCCAATTGGTAAAAAAATCATTTTCTCTTCCTGATGCCTTCAGGGTTTCGATCATACTGATTCCAGATGTTGTCGTTCCCAGAAGCTTACCATTTTCATTACTCAGGCGTCTGTTGCCATCTTTTCTTGCGGTAGAAACATATCGTAAGACCATTACATTGATTCCTGCCATAAATATTCCTATCAAGGTCAAAGGAATATCATAGGAAAACATCAAAAAGGCATAAAAAATAACTACAATTATATTAAGTGCGGCGTTGGCAAGATCTCCACTTAATAATTTGGCTACTTTATCATTAAGAGAAACTCTATTCCCTATTTCTCCACTGTAACGTTGAGTAAAAAAGACGATTGGCAAATGAAATACATGCCACAAAAATTTGCTGGAAGTAGTAAGGGCAAGCTTTGTTTCTAACTTCAAAAGATAATATTGCTGGATATATACCAATACAGAGTTCACTATTAAAACGCCTCCCATAATAAGAAGTAATGGCATCACAAATCCTGAATACCCATTGATCAGATATTTATCTATAAATATTTTGATAAAAGATGGGATAACCAACCCTGGAATCACCAAGAATAGGCTGGCCAATATAAGATAGATAATACTCAGCTTAGAATTAGATATTCTGGATGCTAAAGAGGACATTAACCCTCTTTTTTCGTTTCCTTTTTCAAATTTTTCACCGGGATTAAAGGTAAGAACAACTCCTGTGTATGCTTCATCGAACTCATCATGAGTCACCTGATATCTTCCTTGTGCCGGATCACTTAAATATACTTTTTTCTTTGTAAATCCTTCTAAAACCAAAAAGTGGTTGAAATTCCAAAAGATAATAGAAGGGGTCTGAATTTGCATTAATTTTTCAATGGATTTCGAGTATCCTTTTGCTTCAAGCCCAAATTCTTTGGCTGCTTTGATAATATTGGTAGCTTTTAATCCGTCTCTGGATACTCCGCAGGCAATTCTTAGTTTTTCCAGCGGCACAAATTTACCATGATGTCCTAAAATAATACTTAATGCCGCAGCCCCACACTCTACACTTTCCATCTGCAAAACTGTAGGAACCTTTACAGGTCTCGCCAGTTTTCCTATCACAAAATTTGTATTCTTTTCCATCCGTAAAACTCGATTATTAGTATAGATCAAAAAATTTCTTAAATGCAGGAACTACAATGGTAGCGGGAGGTTCTTGTTTTATTGTGATTTTTCCGTTACATGAAGTTCCTTCCTTTATTGAAATATTGGGTCCTTTGGCAGAGGTCCACTTGAAACCGCTATAGGATTTAGGATCTTTCTCAAATTCTACATGCACTTCAAACAGAGGTCCCGAAGCCAATAACCCTTTAGCCAGCTGATCGTTTTTTACTGAAGTCATCATTCCTCTTTCAGTAATAGGAAAATCAGAAACATAGGTTACTTTTCCTTCCATAAATCCATATTCCTGAGGTTGTACAGTAGACGGGACAACAAGAGCTTCCATTCCTTTCTTAATTTTTTTTCCATCCTGAGAAGGGATGTATAAAACTCCTTTGAGTACGGCAAAGTTTTCTGTCCCTTTATTTTTTAATTTAAATAATGGTGTACCTGCTCCTACAACTCCTCCGGCATCCGTTAAAACTTCCACAACCTCTCCATCATAAGGACTTTTAATTTTATTCTGAGTTTCATATCTTTCTGATAAAAACTGAAGATTTCTTTCTGCCTCTGAAATACGTTGATTTTGTAACGTGATTTTTTGTTGCAGATCAAAACCCAGGTTATGCTGCTGGCTCGATGCTTCCGCCATTTGTCCTTTTAATCTTTCTATTGTGTTTTTTGAGGCATCTATCTGTTGTTTCGTACCAGCTACCTGAGATTTTACAATGAGCCCTTTATTCAGCAGATTATTCTCTGATTCCAGTTGGCTGTAAAGGAATGCCAGTTTTTTCTTTTCCGCTTCTATTTCTCCCTGAATACTGACTCTGTTCTGGTTAATTAATTTTCCTTCAAGCTGATTTCCTTGACTGCCATAGGCCATTAGTTTTCCCATCTCAAATTTTCTATCTGAGAGTACAGCCTTGGCATCTTCTATTTGCTGATAAAGTTCGGGCTGTTGAATAGTAGCAATAATATCTCCTTTTTTCACATCATCCCCGATAGAGACATGAAGCTTAACAAGCTGGCCCTGAGAGGTCGCAACTACTTCATGTACTTCTCCTCCAAGTACCACTCCAGTAGCATTCAATTTTGTTTTTACTGTACCCATTACTGACCAGCAAATTCCTGTTACCAATGCAATAAAAACCGTAAAAAGGGCAATCCAAGCTTTGGGTCCTGTAACTTTTATGAGCTGATCTAATTTCTCCGGAGTAGACAGTTTTTCTAATGCCGACTTTCTAAAAAACCCTGCTGACATAATTTTAATATTTAATAATTAGAGATGTTTGGTATCGTGTAAAAAACGTTCTGATTTAAAGTAAATCCTTTATCTCCCTGAGATATTAATGTTCCAGTTTCATGTCTCAGATTAATAATTGCATTGGCAAATTGCTGATACGCCTGCAGGTATTCCAATTCTGAGGATGTAAGCCTTTCCTGAAATAAAATTACATTGAGAATGGTTGTTAGCCCCGCTTGTAACTTTACCTGTTCGTTATTAAAAGCATCTTTGTATGAATTAAGAGCCTCTTTTGCTCTCTCTAAAACAACAACACTATTGTCCAGAGTATTGATGGCATTACTGATATTCAGCTCTATGTTCCTTTGTAGATTATCATTTGAGATTTTCTGATCATTTAAGGCAACAAGACTTTTGGCATAATTTCCTTTCGCAAGATTATTATTTACGGGAAAAGTAAATGTCAACTTAGCACCTGCTCCTAAATTCCTTCCCTCATTATTAGTAAATGAAGAAAATGTTTTGTCAATTCCATTTCCGGCAATGGCGCTCCCATAGAAAACAAAACCGGTAAGATCCAATTGAGGTTTTGTATTGTTTTCTGCAAGTTTATACTGCATTTCCAAAGCATCAGAAATTTTTTCAACCGCTCTCAGATCACCTCTTTTTTCTTTAGCTATTTTTATCAGACTACTTCTGTCAAGTCCTTCTCTGTATTGGGATTCAGCGATAGCCGGAAATTCATTGGAAGGAGCATCCAACCGGAGACTTTCTTCATTACTTAATCCAATTACCCGCCCCAGATTTATTCTTGCTGCATACAGATTTTGTTCTGCAAGAGCTGTCAGTTTTTCTTGGTTTGAGAGGTCTGCGTTTACCTGAGCTAAATCTCCGGCCGGTTTTTTATCTGCTTTTATAAGTTCTCTTGTAACTTCCATTACATTTCTTACCCGGCTTTCATTTTCTTTATAAATTTCTAAACTTTTATAAGCCAGATAATAATTCCAGTATGCTTTACCAATTTGCAGAATGGTATATGAGTTATTAAACTCATTATTGCTTTTAGTATTTTCTATATACAGCTGAGAAACTCTTTCTGACAGAGTAGTAACCTCTCTTCCTCTTCCTCTTAATAAAGGTTGTGTTAATGAAAAATTGACAGACCCGAGATGATTTCCCCAGAAAGGCCCAACAAGTTGGTTAAAGCTGTCATAAGGAAAGTTATTATTATTAAAACCATATTTAAGACTTATGTCTGTTATTTGTCCTGTTCTTAATTTTTTACGTACTCCGGCTGAAAAGTCCAGGGTGTTTGTCTTCAAAAATTTATCTATATATTGATTTCTTGTATCAGCATCGAAAAGTGTGTACCGGTTATGTTTAACAGAAAGTTCAGAGAATAGATTGATATCAAATACGCTTCTCTGGATCTGAAAATCACCCTCTGCATCCTGGATTGTGTAACCACTTCTTATGATGTCCGGGTTTTTTTCAAATGCGATATTCGAAATGGTTACCAAATCGCTACTTATCTTTGACTGTCCATAGAAATTAGTGATACCGATCCCTGTAAATAATAGATAGATAAATTTATAAAGTCTCATTTCGCCAATGAATATTTCTGGGATTAAACTTCTGAAAATCTGTGAAGTATCTGTCCAAAACGAGTTCCTGCATTAGCAACACCATCCAATACATTCATATCGATAAGATCTTCTTCCTCAGGGTTGCCATATCCTAGCTGGTCTGTTGTTTTACGTAATCTGTTTGAAAGAAATAATGCCAGAGCATAATAGAAATTAGATCTGAATTCAGGGTTTTCTGCCATTCTGGAACTTATTGTATCACGAGAAATCTGATATATTACTGATGGCCTGGTTACAACTACAGAAACTGATGGCGGCCGTGATTCCAGGAAAGACATCTCTCCTACAATTTCTCCCGCTTCAAGTGTTGCAATACTTTCTCCATTGCTGTTACCTGCATAGATGGATAATTGCCCCGATAAAACAATAAATAAGCTATCTATTGATTCACCTTTATTGATCAGCGTATATCCAATGGGTAGTTCTAATTTACTTCCATTATGAATCATCCATTCTACATCTCTGTCATTTAATTGACCTAAGAAAAAAAGTACTCTTTTCATAATTATATTTCTTTTAAGATTATGCTAAAATATTTTGTTTCACATTGATAATTTCGCCAAAAAAACTGCTATTCCTGACGTTTATTTATTTTTTTCAACGAATTATACAATCCTTTATAATCTGTTATCACACCGTTACTATTCCCTTCATTTGATTTAAGATCTTCCTCCTTATTCATCCTCTGGGGTTTTACCGGGATATTGATGTACAAATAGTCCGGATCTGATTGATCGGTTACTTTAATTTTCTTACCCATAGGAGTTTTTTTTCCAAAAAATTTCTCTAAAGCTTCTTCTGGATTTTCTATTAAATACTTTTTGAAATCTTCATTTTCCCAAGCTTCAGAAATAATTCTAAAAAATGCTTCTTGTCCTCTCTTTTGTTCTTCTGTTAAGTTCATATTTTTGTTTTATACCTGTTATTCTAAAGAGTTTATGAGTTCTTTAGGGGTAATATTATATTGATCTGCAAATAATCTGGAAAAGTAATGCACATCATTATACCCTACTGCATATGCGATTTGAGAGATAGATTTTTGTATATAGTCGTCTATCATCTGTTTAGCTTTATGAAGTCGCAAGACTCTTATATATTTATTAGGCGTCAGATACACCAGGTTGGCCACTTTTCGGTGTAACTGCCTTTCACTCACGGCCATTTTATAGGAAAGCTCATAAAGGTTTAATTCATTCTGGTTCAAAGAGCCAAAAATTTCTTTTTCTAAGTTGACAAGCCAATCCTGATCTACTTTTGCTATTTTCTGGGGATTAATCTCGTCTGTGCACAACCCGCGAACATTTTCATTGGATTCGTAGATATCAAAAATTTCCGGTCGGCCACGAAATGTCAGATTCAGTGTTTTTGCTTTTGTTTTCAGCATCATTTCTTCAATAATATCACTTATTTCCTTGCTGCTTGAAAATATGATTTCATCCTTTTTTTCTTTATGATGTAATGCTGTGCTTTTGCTTACCGTAATGATATTCTCTAACGGGTTTCTAATATTCTGGATGATCTGTTCCAAAACATCAGGAGAGTTCCAGTCTATAGTTTTTGCTGTATTCATTTTAAAAGGGGGATTTTATTAAACAGTTTTGTAATTTCATTTTTAGCTAACCAGATATCTATTGGCATCATAAAAACCTTTAAGCCCCTCATAGTTCATGGATACAGGAATTGTTTCAGATCCCAGATAATTAATAGAATCGCCTATTACATCGGCTTTTATGCCCATCAGGTTCATTACTCTTAAAAGCTTGCTGTCGCATTCTGCAAAGGCAATACTATTTTTGTCATTACAAATTGGAGTAATGGCAGAGACCATTAATCTCTTAAACAATGTACGGTCTTGATTGGTTTTGTTTGTTGCAAATCTTCCAATATGCCATACTGAAGAGGCATTTTGAGAATAACCAACGTCTAAAGGATTGATATTGAATAACTTTTGAATAGGAAGTATTGTTTTATAATCCCACTTAATTACTCTTATAGAACCTTGAATGCTTCCCATTGTATCTTTTACAACAAAAATTTCAGAATTTTTGAAATAGCTTAGTTCTTCATTATATACATCTTTAACATCATTTTGAATTTCCATTTCTGGTATAACATTATCAGAATGATGATTGAAGTTTTCTTCTACTACAAATTGGGCTAGCTCTGCGAGCTGTTCCAGCTCTAATTGGTTTAAGTAATTTTGTGTGATTCTCATGGCTTAGTTGTTTTTAACAAATCTACTTGGCAGGGATGTCAATTCCACTACACCATATTGTAGTATTCAACTGAAAGCCAAACAACTACACTTTGGTGTAGTCATCTAAGTTTTCTTTATAAAAACTTAATCCCTATTTAGGGATTTAAATAAATAACCATGATTTAATGTGAAAAAGAAAAATTTTATACCGTAATACCATATATTATGTTCATTTTATATTATTTTTGTATAAAACTGACAAAATAAGCATGGATGAAAAGGATTCTTTCTTTAATCATAGGAATACAATAAGCAGCGTAACGGAAGAGGAGAAGGAACAACAATTCAGTTATCTGGAATCGATTAAGGCATTTTCAAGAGCCACCTACACAAGTATTTATGTAATTGACTATATGAAGCAGGGGTTTGAATATGTTTCGGACAACCCGCTTTTTCTTTGTGGCAATACTCCAGAGCAAGTACTGGAGATGGGATATGCTTTTTATTTTAAATATGTTCCTCAAAAGGACCTGGAACTCTTGTTAAAGATCAATTCTGTAGGATTTGATTTTTATGATAAGATTCCTCTTGAAAAAAGGCTGGATTATACCATTTCTTATGATTTTCATATTATAAACAAGGAAAATAAAAAGATTTTAGTTAATCAAAAATTAACGCCTTTATTTCTTAATAAGGATGGAAAAATATGGAAGGCAGTATGTCTTATTTCCATTTCTTCAGAGAGAGACTCGGGGAATATTAAAATATATCAAAACGGAGAAAATAAAGTCTATCATTACAGGCTGGACCAAGATATATGGGAAGCAGAAAAAAAAGCAGTCTTATCCAAACGAGAACTTGAAATTTTACAGCTTTGTGCAAGAGGCTTTACGATCAATGATATCGCAAAAGCTATATTTGTTTCTCCGGATACGGTAAAGTTCCATCGAAGAAAGCTATTTGAAAGACTAGAGGTGAGCAGCATTACAGAGGCTATTGCATATGCTACAAATAATAAGCTGATTTAAGTAAGAATGTCTCCTGTATAATTATAAACAGGGACAATAAAAATATAATATAGGCTCTTCTTCCCTGGATATATACTCAGATGTTAAAATCAGTCCGGTGAAAAGTTCTTTAAGAGTAATAGAAATCTCTTATCTAAAAATGAATACTCCATGGTTTCAAAGAAATCTGTGGATAGGAGAGCTTGGGTTATTAAAAAAGTAAGAATTATCTTCTGTTGAAAGGAAAAATATTCTAATAAAGATCTATTTCTTTTTCAAATATTGTGAAGTATCAACAAGTTCATATTTAGGGCTTCTTTTCAGGAACTCATTAAGAAATGCTGTATGGGTAGCTCCCATAATGATCAGAACCCGATCATCTTTTGTAACAGGAAGTTGGTTTAAGTTTGAAAATATTCTTAAATTCCTTTTATAAAATTTACTCGCTTCATCTGCTCCTTCAAAATTTCCTTTAGTACTGCTATACGTTAATATATCCGCATTAATGTTAATCAAACCTTCTAAAGTCTCTTTTGAATTGAAGAATATTAATTTTTCTAAGGTTGACAAACTCTCCACTTTAGCAAATTTTTTAAAAAGGTTAAGTTTATAATTCTTTGAAGTCAAACTGTCTACCGGATCTTTCAACTCATCTGCAATATTATAGTTATACATTGCCGTTTCTTTATCATCAATTCCATAGATATTTTTTACCCCTGAAACTTTGGCGACTTGATAGGCTAATGCCTCTACTTCTCCTTTATATTTAGTCTTATATTTTCCGTCATGTAAAAAATTAGAATAATCTTTATTAAGTTCTTCATTATTATTTGGAATGATTTCTACACAAATCATTGTCGGTTTAAAATCTGCCAGCATATTAATTATAGCATCAATCTCAACATTGTTCTTGTCTGAATCGTATTTTACCTTGTTGGCATCAGTAGTATTTCCCATATGGAAAACACCTAAGTTCAAAACTTTAGATTTTTGTCCAAATAGATTAAACCAACCCAATACGATGATTAATAATATGATTTTTCTTATTTCCATAACTTTAAATGATGTTTAACTACAAATATCTACCTAAGTTGTTCAAATATAACTTTCTTCTGGAACTCTAAATCCTCCTGAGAAAGCTTGTTTAATTTTCTTTCGATGTTTTCTACTGCACTAAGCTCAAAAAAATCTTTTACGACTCCAAATTCTGTATGTAAATCTCTGGATGATGTATTCACCTCAAAATAAGGAATATCTCCTCTTAACATTTGAGCGATTTCATGTTGCAGAATAAAACGTAAATCAGAGCCTTCGGGAATATCTTTAAAAGCAATGGAAAGATAATCTTCAATTCTTTGGGTGTATTTTCTTCTGTCCTTTTGATTGTTGGGTAAATTCATGACATTTAAAATTTTACCATATACATTGGTCGAACGCCATATATACCTTACAGGAAGGTTATTGAATTTTTGAATGGGTGAACGATCAGATAGTAAAAATGCTTTTTCACTTAGAAACAGATTATAACATTTTTCAAAGCCTGAGATAAACTGATCGGAATATTCATCCACGAAAACATTCTTACCGTTGAATGTGGGAATATTGTTCTGAATATAATCTACTTTGACTGATTTGTATTCCATTTTCCAGTCTTTGGTAAACTTATTGACACCTTCTTTTTTGGTCACAAAGGCATGCGTGTTTTTTGAATACCCCAAACCACACATTCCTGCCGGAATAAATTTCGCATCATTCCCAAAAGGTAAAAGCGCACAATTAATTACAGTATCCTGCTTATCTATATTTTCTAAATTAAGAGTATCAAACGATTTGAAATTATCTCTGAGATGCTCTGAAATCTGAGGCTGTATTGAAGTTTCATGATCAATCACTACAGGTGTATCTCCATTAGCAATAAGGTTTTCAGCATGAAAATCCGTAGAATTTAAAAGATAAAGAATACATAATAAGTATCCCGCTCTTTCATAATAACTCTTTATTTCACTTTCTGAATTGCATGGTTTTCCCAGTACAAATTCCTGCCAATGATACTCTTTTTTATTGAGGATTTGATATTTGTAATTGCCCAGGGATATATGATCATTAATCCAGTCTAGGAAATAAAAAAGAGAATGAGAAATTGATGCATTGGTTGGCTTGAAAACCAGTTTATTTCCATTTTCTAAAAAAACCATAGAGGTTGAAAAACCATTATGAAAATCACCCTCTCCTATTTTAATATCCTGAACTGCAATAGATTCATTTTCAATTAACATATTGTCAAATAGTTCTGCAGAACAATCTTTATATGATTCAATGATCTTGGTGTATTGATTGTGAATTTTATTTTTCTGCAGAGGTAAGTACTCCTCTAAAACAGGAAATTGACGACGAATGTTTTGCCAGTTATCTTTTATTAAATATTCAAAGAAATCTTCAAAAGTTAATTCATTATTATTTCTAATAAATTCAGGCAGCATCCTTGTGATATTCCTCTCATAAATAGAGCATAGATAAGATGTCATTCTTTCTTCAACAAAGGTGGGTTCTTTTAAAGTGGAATTGGTCATTTTCTATTAATTTTTAATATTTATAACATTCTTAAAGACTTTTCTTTTCTATAAATGGATTCAAGGTTATTATCTCTGACAAAATTTTTACCATTTTGATTAAATACACTTTATTCATCCAGGCCCGACACTCAATATATTCAATTGAAAATCAATCGCTTTAACAGGAAGTCATGGTGTAAAATAAATAAAAAGAGAATGTGCATTCTCTTTTTATTTATGTATTCAGTTTTTATGAATATACTAACCTTCAGTAGTAGCAGTATCTTCAGTCAAACCGTTTCCAAAGCAGCTTAAGAACTGGCAGCTTCCGATTGGAACTGTTTTACCACCTGCAACCATTCCTAATTCTTCTTCTGATAATTCAAATTCTTCGATATCACCTCCAAATAGAGCATATGAAAGATATGATAGGTTGATGTAGTAGGTATCATTATCTACTTGATCTACAACCACGATTTTTTTGTTTCCTCCAAGAGTAAAATCTGAATGAAGCTCTTTAATTGCCTCAACAGGGTTGTTTACTAATCTTGCTTTGTAATCTGCATCGTTTAAAGCTTTAAACATTACTTCTCTAACTAGTTCTTTTTTCTCTTCTGAAATTGCTTGATAACTCATAATTTTTGAATTTTTAAATGTTAATTAATTTTTTTGTTTTTATTTATTGTATCTAGATTTATACTATTTCTGCAGATGGTTCTGTTATACTACCACCAAAGCAGCTTAAGAACTGGCAGCTTCCGATTGGAACTGTTTTACCTCCGGCAACCATTCCTAATTCTTCTTCTGATAATTCAAATTCTTCAATATCACCTCCAAATAGAGCATATGAAAGATATGATAGGTTGATGTAGTAGGTATCATTATCTACCTGATCTACAACAGCGATTTTTTTGTTTCCTCCAAGGGTAAAGTTCGGGTGCAATTCTTTGATTGCCTCAATAGGGTTACTTACTAATCTTGCTTTATAAGCTGCATCATTTAAAGCTTTGAACATAACGTCTCTAACTAGTTCTTTTTTCTCTTCCGAGATGGCTTGATAACTCATAATTTCTAAATTTTTAAGTTTTAATGTTTATTTTATTTTTATATTCTTTATTTAAGGCGCACACTGCTCCAGAGAAGGCTTTTCGAAGCGCCTTCCAGACAATAGTTATGACTTATATGATGGGTGATCTTTTAGTTAAAAACTAAAGAGATATCTTTTAATAATCCCCCTGGAGTTGGTTTCCATGGATAGGAACAAACTAGAGAAAAGGGGCTTAAGGATAGAGATATATTTTGATTCAATGACTTTATCTTTCCATTTATTAATTTGCACCTCATCAAATTTTTGAGATGAGTAAAGGGAAAATTTCATTTCAAAGAATTGTAATATGAGTTTTATCTCCGGATTTTTTATTTTTTTTCCTTCAATTCCTGCAAATGCCAATGAAAAAAGCCTTTGTTCGTCTTCACTATTTTTAGTCAAGGTGATGATAGCTTTCACGACGATCGTTACCGTTTGACAAACATTAATCACTTCACTTTCTTTTTCAATGTTAAAATTATTTGTCCAATGACCTACAGGATAGGCAAATTGATCTCCATCAATTAAATATTTTAACATATCATTACACAAGCTAAATGCTCTATCCACTTCATTAAATAAAAGATGTGTTTTAATTATATTTTGTATCTGCAACGTCTTATGGGTGAATAACTCAGGATATTTTCCCAAAAGATAATCATCATTTTGAATGGCTAGATGAGAGTATTGAATTGATTTTTCATAATTATTCAATTTATAATGATAAAGTGCCATTATTGGGAAATAACCCATATGTAAAATAGCCTTTTCATTGTCGTTCAGATCTACTTTAGCCATGCATTCATTAATCTTCGTACAGGTCTCTTCAGATCTTATGTCTTTTTTTTGTAATTCGATAGCAAGGCTAGAGAATAATAAAAATAGATCATTAGTAATCTCAACATTCTCTATTCTTACCTCTTGATCGATAAGTTCAGTTAATTTTTCTCTGGTTAATTTTTCCAATTTTAACAGTGGCATGTCATCATTTTGAAACATAATTTTGAGAAAACTATTTATTGTTTGCATAGAATACTTTGAATGCATTGGTCTTTCCAAAGTGTTTTCTAAATTCCGACTAACCATCATACTATTAAAATTACATGTTAAAATTATTTTTTTAAGTTCTCACTATTATTTATTCTGCGCAGTCATGGATAACAATTCTTTTTGTATGACTTCTACATTCCATGATATTGCTTTTTATATTTTAATACAATTTTTAAAAGCAGGAAATAAAGAGTCGGCTAAATCTTTCCAAATCATTTGTCCTCCTCCTGCAATTATTTCTAATTGTTCTTCTGTCAGTTCTGTATTTTCTAACTCAGGCTCTGCTGGTATATTCAAATACACTTTAGATTTATCTGTCTGATCAACAACAACCAGCTCTTTTCCCTCAGGCAAAACCACTACTACACCTGTCAGTTTTTCTATTGCTTCTATTGGGTTTGAGAGTAGTTCTTTTCTAAATTCCGCATCTTCCCAAGCTTTAGATATAACTGCCTGTATAATTTGTTCTTTTTTGTCTTCCATAACATTGCCATTTTGTTGATGTAAAGGTAAAATGCTTTCTTTGTATAGATTTGCCAAGTTTTACTTCAAAACTGTCAGTTCTATTTCTTTTTGTCAATTATCTTTTTTTAACACCTGCTCCTGATAATATCAATTTTTAATAAGGTAAAGATAGAAAGTTGTTTCTCTATAGATTTGCCAAGTTTTGCTTCAAAACTGTCAGCTCTATTTCTTCTTACACGGTTATCTTTTTTAACATCTGCTTCTGATAACTTCCATTTTTAATAAGGTAAAGATAGAAAGTTGTTTCTCTACAGATTTGCCAAGTTTTGCTTCAAAACTGTCAGCTCTATTTCTTCTTACACGGTTATCGTTTTTAACATCTGCTCCTGATAACTTCCATTTTCAATAAGGTAAAAGTAGAAAGTTGTTTCTCTATAGACTTGCCAAGTTTTGCTTCAAAACTGTCAATGATTACTATCTGTTATATTCTTTCCGAATTGGCTTCAACAAAGTACATCTTAAGCTCTCCTTTTCCTTTTGCCTGGATATTTCCGCGGTATTCAAAAACGAAGCAGTCTTCATTTTTAATAAGGTGATAAAGCGATTCGCTTATATTTACTTTTCCTACCATCCCATTACTTTCTATTCTGCTGGCTGTATTGACAGTATCTCCCCACACATCGTACTGAAACTTTTTCACGCCTACAATTCCTGCGACAATAGGCCCTGCATGAATTCCTAATCGCATTTCAAAAGCAGGCTTATTGGTTTGTATGTTTTCAGTTTTTCTTTCTGCCATAAACCCTTGCATTTCAAGTCCGGCTAAAACAATATTCTTCAATGAATTCTGATCAGGTTTCGGAATGCCTCCCGCAGCCATATACGAATCTCCTATTGTTTTTATTTTTTCAATTTGATATTTTTCAGAGATAAGATCAAATGCTCTAAAACATACATTAATTTCTTCTACCAAACTCTGAGGAGACATCCTTTCAGCAGTTTGTGTAAAGGATTTAAAATCTGTAAACAGAATGGATACCAAATTAAAATCTCTGGCATTTACGCTTCCTTTTTGTTTTAGCTCTTCAGCAATCTCTTCCGGAAGAATATTCAGTAAAAGCTCTTCTGAACGATCTTTCTCTACTCTCAGAGCTTCTCTGGATTTTCTTACAAAATTGAGCCTGCTCCATAAACCTCCGGCAACAACAAGGATAAAGCATAAAGAAACAATGAAAATATTCCTTTGCTTTTCTTGTTCCTGTACCTCTTCCTTATGTTTTATCTGAATGATATGTTCTCTCTTTACATAGGCAATACTATCCGTTAACTGCTGTTTCTGAAACTCCATATTCATCATCCTGTTGGACGTTTCTTTAGAGTTTAAACTATCTTCAAAAATATTTGATTTTTCATAATAGCTAAGAGCTCTCTTATTATCGTTCAATTTTTTATAAGACTGGTACAGACAGTCACAGGCATCTTTTTTTAAGCTGAGAGAACCAATTTTTTGAGCAATAGCAAATCCCTTATTACACAGTTTTACCGCTTCATTATTTTTTCCTTGTTCTATATAAATATTACCGATAGCAATTTGAGAATCTCCTATATATTGCTGGCTGTTCATTTCTTTTGCCAGTTGTAATGTATTATTGAAATAGGCCAGAGCATTAGAATAGTCCAGCTTTCTATAAAATAAAGTTCCTAAATTATTGAGTACTTCTACTTTAATCTGCTTATCATTTTGTTCGTTCGCAATGCTAAGGGCTTTATTTAGATTTTTATAAGCAAGATCAAAATCTTTCATCCTAACCTGAATAGATCCGGTTGAATTTAAGTTCTGAGCAATAGCCTTTACATCATTTACTTTTTTATATACATCATATGCCCTTTTATAATATTTCAAAGCGCTGGAATAATCTTCAAGTTTAGAATAAATACCTCCTATATTTTGAGTGGTTATTGCTATGGTTTTCGGATCTTTAATTTCTTTCTGTAACTCCAATACTTTCTGATAGCAGCTAAGGGCCTGAGGCAGTTTACCTAGGTAATAATAAGTTCCACCCATGTTATTGGTAACTGAAGATATTCCTAATTTATATCCGGATTTCTTATATTCAGAGATACTTTTTTCAAAATATGAAAGAGACTGAACATAATTTCCTTGAAGAGAGTAGGAAATCGCCAAATAGCTATAACAATCTCCCGCTTTTTTAAAGTCTTTATTTTCGTAGTAACTCTCCAGACTTTTATTAAAGTATATTACAGATTCCGCAAAATTTCCTGATTCCTGTTTCTTTATACCAATATTCAAAAGACTGTCTGCCTTGTTTTTATTGATTGTAGAGTGATTCTCTTTTTTTACATGAGTCTGAGAAAAAGCTCTAGGGTGATTTCCGATAAATAAAAAACAAAAAAACAATATGTATTTATAATTTATCATAGCGAAAAGGTTTATAGCATTGGTATAAAGTAAGTATAGGGTATATCAAATGAATTCCAGACAATGTTTTGGGTTCATTAAAAATCGTATATAATTCTTGAAAAACAGGAATTATACACGATTTATAGAATCTTACAATCTACCCTCCACCAAAAATGCTTCCATCAGAATTAACTGGTTTAATGTAGATAGGTGGGTCTCCTTCATTCGCACCGCCGGATATGATATCCAACTGTTCCTCGTCTAGTTCCATATCGTCCATATTCGGCTCTGCCGGAATATTTACAAAAATGGTAGAAGAGTCTGTTTGATCCACAAACGCAAGATTCTTCCCTGCGGGCAAATTAATAGGACTTCCCAAAAAATTCTCCATAGTAGCTACCGGGTTCTGGATTAAACTGTTTTTAAATACAGGATCTTTCCATGCTTTTTTTACAACAGACTGTAAAATTTCCTCGTCTTTGATTAAATTCATAATTTTTTTTTTATTGTTAAACGGTATCTGTTCTAATATGGCATGGTAAATTTATTTTGTTTCAGACTGACAGAACTGACAAAAAAACCGACAAAAAAAAGAAAATGAGGAAATATTCTGTCTGAAAATGTTGAATAGAAATTCAACAGAAATAAAAAAGCCCTCCGTAATACATTACAGAGGGCTTTGTACCCCAGACGGGACTTGAACCCGTACGTCCTTGCGGACACAGGATTTTAAGTCCTGCGTGTCTACCAGTTCCACCACCAGGGCATGGTGTGGGCAAAAAAAAAGATTCGAACCAAGGGTTCCAACCTTCTTAAAAACTCTCCAGAGTCTTTCGAATTGTGCGGATGAAGGGACTCGAACCCCCACGCCTCACGGCACCAGATCCTAAGTCTGGCGTGGCTACCAATTACACCACATCCGCTGGTTTTGCTGATCTGAATACTCAGATTCAACCTGATTTCTTACAAATATAAGATTTTTATTTAAAGAACACTCTCTATTAAAACAAAAAACCCTCCGTAAGATATTACAGAGGGTCTTGTACCCCAGACGGGACTTGAACCCGTACGTCCTTGCGGACACAGGATTTTAAGTCCTGCGTGTCTACCAGTTCCACCACCAGGGCATGGTGTGGAGCGAAAAACGGGATTCGAACCCGCGACCCCAACCTTGGCAAGGTTGTGCTCTACCAGCTGAGCTATTTTCGCATAGTGCGGATGAAGGGACTCGAACCCCCACGCCTCACGGCACCAGATCCTAAGTCTGGCGTGGCTACCAATTACACCACATCCGCTGGTTTTTTATATTGTAAGTTTTAAAGAGCTTGCTTCGTTTTTGTGAGTGCAAATATAGGACAATTTCCTTTACTACCAAACTTTTCAGGAAAAAAAAATAAAAATTCCATATTTTTTTTTCACGCCTTCTTTTATTACATTTCATTTTCTTACTTTTACATCGTTAATATTTACGATATGGAATTACAAGGAACGGTAAAGAAACTTTTTGATGCTCAAACATTTGCGAGCGGGTTTCAAAAAAGAGAAATGGTTATTTTGACCCAAGAACAGTATCCACAGCCGATAAACATAGAATTTTTATCTGATAAAATCAGTTTATTAGATAATCTTAAAGAAGGAGAAAACGTAAAAGTAGGAATCAACATCAGAGGGAGAGAATGGGTTTCTCCTCAGGGTGAAACTAAATACTTCAACTCTATTACAGGGTGGAGAGTAGAAAAAGTTTCTGACAATGCTTCAGAACCTACTCAGGCGATGCCACAGCAATCTGCATCTCCAGTTTCTAATGAGAATCCGTTTGCCGGAGACGACGATGATGATTTACCTTTCTAATTAAAGAATAAAGATCAAATATAAATCCTGCTTTTTGAAGTGGGATTTTTTTTCTAAAAATGGTCCGATTAGACAAAAACGAGATTTCATTTCCTGACCCTGAGCTTTATGATGGTCATGAGGGAGTGGTTGCTTTTGGTGGCGACCTGTCTGTAGAACGTATTTGGTTTGCTTATCAGCTGGGCATTTTTCCATGGTACAATCCCGGAGAGGAGATCCTTTGGTGGTGTCCAGATCCAAGATTTGTTCTTATTCCTGAAGAATTAAAAATCTCAAAATCAATGAGAAAAATCTTAAATAGGAATGTTTTTACTTTTTCTGAGAATAAGAATTTCAAGGAAGTCATCAGGAACTGCCAGCAAGCCACCAGAAAAGGGCAGTCAGGCACATGGCTTTCTGATGAACTGATGGAGTCTTTTGTTCAACTCCATGAATACGGCCTAGCCAAAAGCATTGAAGTGTGGCAGGATGAAGAACTTGTAGGGGGTTTTTACGGATTGCAGATTGGAAATGTATTCTGCGGAGAAAGTATGTTTGCTAAGGTAAGTAATGCTTCAAAGGCAGGATTTATCAATTTTGTGGAAAGCAACAAGAAAAATATTGAAATAATTGACTGTCAGTCACATACCGAACATTTGGAGAGTTTGGGGGCAAAAATGATTCCCAAAAAAGAATTTCTAAAAATCTTACACGAAAATAATGAACGCAGATAAAGAAAAGTGGGTTCTTCTGGTTGTCCTCAGCATTATCTGGGGATCATCCTTTATTTTAATCAAAAAATCACTGGAACACTTCAATCCGTTTCAGGTTGGATCTTTAAGAGTTCTTATTGCCGGCATTATTCTGCTTCCGGTTGCTATTTCCAATTACAAACTTTTCCCTAAAAAACATTTGAAATGGTTGATTCTGGCTGCTTTCACCGGAAACTTCATCCCCATGTTTCTGTTTCCGATTGCTGAAACCGAAATAAGCAGTAGTATTGCAGGGATTATCAACTCCATGATGCCTATTTTCGTCATTATTGTTGGAGCTTTGGTATGGAAGTTCGAAACAACTAAAAAACAAATTGTGGGCACATTGATAAGCTTCACCGGAGTCTGTATCCTCGCATTTGGAGGCGGAGACAGCGGAGAATTGAAAATGATCCCGATTCTGTTGCTTTTATTGGCTACTTTATGCTACGCAATGAGCACAACGACCGTGAAATCCAGACTAATGGAGGTATCTTCCACGGTTTTATCTGCTTTTGTTTTCTCATTTGTTTTATTACTTCCGTCCATTATCGCCTTAACAGGCACAGGATTCTTTTCAGAGTTCAGCTTTTCAAAGGATAATCTGATGGGACTTATGTTTGTCAGCCTTTTATCTGTTTTCGGAACCGGATTGGCAATGATGATGAATTATCGTTTGCTGAAAGTTTCCTCTCCTCTTTTTGCTTCAACGGTTACTTTGGTAATGCCAATCGTTGCAATTATCTGGGGAATCATTGATGGTGAAAAACTCACTTATTTACAATTTATAGGAGCCGGAGTTATTATTGCCGGACTCATATTTTTAAGAACAAATACAAAAAAATAAAATCATATTATAAATTAAATTATATTTGGATGATTTAACTTATAACTATGAAAAAACTTCTACTTTTTGGGGCTATAGCCTTATCTACACTTTCTTGTTCCAACTCTGATGACACTCCTTTCGACAACAGTGATCCGTCTAATCAAAGCGTAATTCTTCCCACGAAGATGACAATGGATGGTATTGTAATGAAAATCAATTACAACGGAACCAAAATCATCAGTATGATTAACAACATTAATCATGGACAAAGAGTGGAGTTCTCTTATACCGATGATTATGTTTCCGGGATTAAACATTACGAAAATAATGTTCTTGAAAGCTCTGTAGAATATGGATATTCTAATGGGCGCATGGCTTCGGCTGTTATAAAGGAATATTCCACTACCGGAACTGTACAGAATACGATTGCATTTACTTATAACTATACCAGCAATACGGAAATCAATGTAAAAAGACAGACGAATTCAGGAACTGCCGGTTCTTATACGATCAACAGTGTATTTACGTACAGCAATGGAAATATGGTAAGTAACGTAGGATCAGGAAACGGAATCGTCAATGGAAATACGGTTAATTATACAGAAAAAGAGACTTATACCTATACTGATAAGAACTATCCTTTCAAAAATGTCAAAGGTTTTGACAAAATCATATTCAATGGAAATGAAAGCAGTGATGGGATAAGCATGCTATTTTCGAATATTAAGAACAGCTTAAGCACTTATAAAGGAGAGTTTACCAATACGACTGCCGGAGGAGGAACAGCAACCGGAACAACGTCTCACAAGTATACAACTACTTTTAATACTGCCGGTTATCCATCTGAAGAAAGCAGACAATCTCTTGATGTGAATGGAAATGCAAATACCAGTGTTCCGGATAAATTTTTCTACGAATACAACTATCAATAAAAAAACCTGCATTTCTGCAGGTTTTCTGTTATTTGTTAGAGACATCTAGTTCTTTTTCTTCACTTTATTGGCCTTGACCTTTTTCACTTCGTCTTTAATGAAAGGATATTTTTTCTGCATATCCTTAGCTAAAGAAGGATCAAGTTCCAATGCTTTTTGAAGAGATTCCATTCCTTTATCCTGTTCTTTCAGATTGTAAAAACAATTGCTCAATTGATAAAACAGCTCGGCTCTGTGATGTTTTTTAATGGCTCTGTTCAAGACTGTTACCGCATCTTCATACTCTCCTACTAACATTAAAACTTCTGAATAGGCATACCAGTTGTAGAACCTTGAAGGTTCAGCATCCACCAGTTTTTTAAGACAAGAAAGGCTTTCTTCAAACTTCCCCGAATCGATGAATAAAAACGCCAGTCTCTTCTGATAGTCAAGATTGTTTTCATTCAGCTGGGTAGCTTCTTTGGCAAAATGTAATGCTTCAGACATTCCTCCCATTTCTTCATAAAGATAAGACTGTTCCATCATCGCAAGATAAAACTGAGGGTCTTCTCTCAATGATTTTTGGAATGAATTTAAAGCTAAAATAGGCTGTTTTAAAGCCTTGTTGCATAATCCGATCTTATAAAAAGTAAATGCTTTTGTATATTCCAGCTCCAGCATTTCTTCATAAGTTTCGATGGCCTTCTGGTATTGTCCCAAAGCTTCATAACAGGCTGCTTTATTGGCATATACTCCTACAGAGTTTGAGTTGATTGCCAGTAAATAGTCATAGCCTCTTATCGCTTCATCATAATTTTTTCTGTTGAAATAGAATTGACCGTATTCAAACCAGGCGGTTTCAGAATAAGGGAATTCATCTAAATATTCATTAAGAAAGGCAATAGCCTCCTCACTCTTATTCAGGTCACTGAAACACACCATACAGTTTTCCAGCGAATATTCATCCGTAGGATCTTCTTTCAGTGCTTTTCTGTAATGTTTAAGAGCGTTAAAAGGATCTCCGAGATTCACATATTCATCCGCAATAAAGTTGTGGAGAAAGTTTTCTTCTTCCTCTAATGTCAAAGCTTTTTTACAGATTTCAATGGATTTTCTGGGATTTCCTAGGTTCGAATAATACTTGGCGTAGCAAACCAAAAAGTCTGTATGCTCCATAGAAGCACCTTTCAGTTCGTCAATAAGTTCTTTCGCCGTATTATACTCTTCCCACTCCAGAAGGATCTCAAGTCTTTTGATCTTGATATCCAACGAATTGGGATGAAGCTTTAGCCCATAATTAACAGCCATGTCAGCGTAATTAAAGTCACCAAGCTCCAAATAATAAACAATAATGTCTTCTAACTCTTCGGTATCGAAGTAGAATTCGTCATTGTTTTCCATCATTTCCTCGAACTTTTTTACAAGTTCATTTCCAAAATACTCTTCCAATAGTGTCCTCTTTGTCGGCCCAACGCTTGAATTTGCTTACAAACCTCGGCAAACGTTTAGTTAATAATACATCTGAAACTGATATTCAAATATTTATGCAAAGTTGCAACTTTTTTTTGAATATTCCATTTCATAAATTTCTATTATAAAAATAGTAAAAAAAGAAAACCGATAAAAGGATTGTGGATAAAAAAACGGAAATTGGGGTTAAATTCTTATGACCAGACGTTTTCCGCTTTCTATTTCAGCGTTCCATATGGTTTCGATATCTTTAATATCAACTTCGTGAGTTTCCATTTTAATTTCCCCTTCAACTGCTGCCTGAAACATTTCCGGGATAATTTCCGAAAAAAGTAGCGCTGATTCTTCTTTTGTCCAGCTTCCCAATCCTGATCCTGAAATCTGAATATCGGTTCCTCTGAGGATCTGAGAAGACAGCTGAATGGTATCCCCGCTCATTCCTCCTATCGTTACAAGCTTTGTTTTATGGGAAAAGGTTCCGTCTCCTTTGAAAGCAGACAAAATCATTTCTACAGAATGACCCCAGACATAATCTATGATAATATCTATCGGTGTTTCCTGATGAATTTCTTTTATTTTTTGTTTAAAATCATTGTCCTCCAATTTTAGAGAAACGATCTCATCAGCACCCAGTTCAAGTAAAGACTGCAAAGATTCTTCATTTCTTCCTGTAACAATAATTTTCTGTGCTCTATATAATCTGGCGATCTGGACAGCAATTCTGCCTGTAATTCCTGTTGCTCCATTAATCAGTACAGTATTTCCAGGCTGTATTCCTGCTTTGAACTTTAATGCCATTGCTGAGCCCATAACGGCGTTGGGCAATGCTGCAGCCAGAGAAAAATCAAGTCCTTCAGGAATTGGAATGATCATCTTTTTATCTGCTACAGCTTTTTCGGATACAGTCCCTTTTTTGCTGAAAAAATAGACTTTACTTCCGTTTTCCAGATATCCTGCGCCGTCTGTTCCGATAACCGCTGGCTGGTGTTTCTGATTTTCTGTTGAATAATGATTTCCACCTGCTCTGGCTCTGTCGAGATTTTTAATTGATGCGGCTTTTACTGAAATCAAAATTTCATTTTCCTGTACTTCAGGCTCCTGGAAATCTGCATATTGAGGAATGCTTCCTTTTGCAAATACTACGGCTGCTTTCATTCTTTTAATTTTTATACAAAATTAGGAGTGTAGAAGGCTGTGAAGCGATAACATTTGTTATCAGTTTGGAAAAGGGAGCTGGAAGCGGGAGGTTGGGAGTTTATAAAGCCGGTAACAGAGTTAACAAACGCAGCAATCGCTAGGAAACATGATATTGTTATTATTATTTGTTCACAAGGACATTTCGTTCAGCAAAGAATAGCTACCCTTGATGAGTGGAACACCTTTGCGAGCATTTTTATTATTCTTCGCGAACATCGCGTTTAAAATTTAAACAGGACAAATACAAAGTAATGCGGTGTCTTTTTAAATCTCCAGCTTCTGGCTTCCATCTTCCATCCTCTTAAAGTCCTTCTTTCAATATTTTGCTTTTGATTCTGCTGAGATGTACAGTAGTAATGCCAAGATAGGAAGCAATATAATGCTGGGGAACTCTTTTGATGATCTCAGGTTTTTGTTTAACTAAATTCAGATATCGCTGCTGCGGAGTATCCTTAATGAATGAAAAGAAATGCTTCATATAATCGAATACCCTTTCGAAAAGAGCATCCATAAAAAGATTTCTAAGCTCCGGATTTTCGTAAACTTCTTCCAGAAAAGCTTCCACATCAGGTTTATTAATTTTGTATAAAATACAGGGTTCTATGGTCTCAAATGAAACCATACTTGGTAAACCTTTTTTAAAGCTTTCAAGAGAGGAAAACATTGTGTTCTCAGGGAAAAACTGAAAGGTAACATCTTTTCCGTCATTATTATACCAGGCTCTTACCATCCCTTTTTCAAGATAATAGGCATTGCAGGAAACTTCACCTTCTTTTAAAAGCAAAGTCTTGGCAGGAACATCCATACGCTGGAAGCTGCCCAGAAATTTTCTCCACTTTTCTTTAGGGAAAGGAAATCTGTTTTTAATATGTTCAAACATTTCTGGTATAAAAAAAGAACGGACTGTTTGTCCGCTCTTCATATATTTTTAGATTAAACTCTTGATTTTAGCAATGATATCATCTCCCAACTGATCTGCCTCTTCCTGAGATTTAGCTTCAGTATAAATTCTGATGATTGGTTCTGTATTGGATTTTCTAAGGTGAACCCAGTTGTTTTCAAAGTCTATTTTAACACCATCTACTATAGAGACTTCTTCATTCTGATATTCCTGTTCCATTTTGCTTAAGATCGCATCTACATCAATCTCCGGCGTAAGTTCTATTTTCTTTTTACCCATGAAATAGCTTGGATATCCTGCTCTTAATTCAGAAACGGTCTTGTTTTCTTTAGCTAAATGTGTTAGGAATAAAGCGACTCCTACTAAAGAATCTCTTCCGTAATGCAATTCAGGATAAATAATTCCTCCGTTTCCTTCTCCTCCGATCACCGCATTTTTCTCCTTCATCAAAGTAACAACGTTTACTTCTCCTACAGCACTTGCAAAGTATTCTGAATTGTGGCTTTGTGCTACATCTCTCAATGCACGGCTTGAAGAAAGGTTGGAGATTGCTACTCCATTTTTATTTTTCAACAGGTAATCTGCAACGGCTACCAGGGTGTATTCTTCCCCGAACATTTCTCCTTTTTCATCAATCAAAGCCAGTCTGTCTACATCCGGATCTACCACCACTCCTAAGTCTGCATTTTCTTTTTTCACAAGATCACAGATATCTCCCAAATGTTCTTTCAACGGTTCAGGATTGTGTGGGAAGTGTCCCGTAGGTTCACAATATAATTTGATGGTTTCACAACCTAATTTATCTAAAAGCATTGGAATAGCAATTCCTCCTGTAGAGTTTACAGCATCAAGAACTACTTTAAAATTCTTTGCTTTGATTGCTTCCACGTCTACCATCGGTAAATCCAGGATCTGCTGAATATGGATATCAAAAGCATCGTCTCTTGTTTCATATTTTCCAAGATCGTCTACTTCTGCATAGTTGAAATCTTCGCTTTCTGCCAAAGCCAGTACTTCAGCTCCGTTTTCACCACTGATGAATTCTCCTTTTTCGTTTAATAATTTAAGGGCATTCCATTGTTTTGGATTATGAGAAGCAGTAAGGATGATTCCACCGTCTGCATTCAGCTCAGGCACCATTACTTCAACAGTCGGGGTTGTAGAAAGACCCAGATCTACCACATTAATTCCTAATCCCTGCAATGTAGCTGTAACTAAAGAGGAAACCATCTGGCCAGAAATTCTGGCATCTCTTCCGATGATAAGGGTAAGATCTTTTTTGTTTTTATTATTTTGAAGCCAGGTTCCGAAAGCGGATGCGAATTTTACAACATCCAGCGGTGTTAAGTTATCATTTACTCTTCCACCAATGGTTCCGCGAATTCCGGAAATAGATTTTATTAATGACATGATGTTTTTGCTTTTATTTTGTTCTTTCTGAATTTTTCCAACGCAAAGATACTTAAAAGACCCTTCAACTTATAGAACCGGAATCTTTTTTTGGACTTTATCGTAGGTATTTTTCACAACTTTCGGTGGTGCAAAACGATACCCAATATATAACAGTCCATAAAGGTTATTATTTTCAACTGCTTCTCCGTTTTTCTGATACGTGTAAGCCCTAAAGTTCATCCTTCCCCCAAAAAGAAAGCGGTCTGAATTATATCCCACGTGAAGACCTCCTTCCATTCTCAGGGTTACAAACTGTTCGTTTTCTTTCTGCTCATTGTTCTCCTGGGAGCCTGAAAACTGTCCTCCAAGTCCTACAGAAAGGTAGGGAGCAACATTCACTTTATCTCTTATAATCCAATTATAAAAGTATCCCATATTGGCCCCTATTTTATACTGAACTTCCTTGTTTTTCACTTCATTTATTGTATTGGTGAAAAAGCTGACATCATAATCCAGATAAGGAATCCAGCTTCCACTGCTTTTTTTCTGCCATTCACTGTGAGTATATACACTTTTGGCTGAGAAGTTTTTATTGAACACATACGATGTTGTTCCTCCAAAACTCACCACTTTTAAGTCTGGAAACTGTAAATAAGCATCTGCTTCCTGCCAGTCCGGAACAAAATCTTTCATATTTTCCACGTAAAACCCTTTTACTTTTTTATAATAAAAAGTCTGGATAAATCTTTTTGGAAAAAACCTGAAGCTCAGATCTGTATAAGAACTTTTCCCTTTCAGATCATCCTCATTATTTCCCGGGATAAATTTTGGGGAAAAAGAGAGGGTTGCACTAATGGCACGGTAGTCAATAGATACGGACGTTCTTGTTTTGTTATTGATGGACAGTTCCATTTTATCATTTCCTCGCTGGGAAAGAATATACTTTTCAAGATTGGTATCCAGATTAAGGCGGATCATCACCTGATCTCTATACGATTTTACTAGTGTTGTATCTGTCTGACACCTAGCGTAAAAAATGCATGAGAACAACAAGAGAACTGAAATTGTGTTTTTTAGAGTCAAAATAATTAATATTTTCAAAGGATGAAAATACTATTATTTTTTGATTTCTATTAAACCTTGTTTAAGAACAGCCGCAATCTTTATCGCAGTTGGTTCTTTTGGAGCTGAATTTCTTAGGAGCGAAATTTTTTTTAAGTACTTTAAATAAAGAGTAACAAGCAAATGCTACAATTAATACAATAAGTACGTACTGAATGATTAATGATGAGTCCATTACTTTAAAATCTGATATACTATCATCGACACAAAATATGCCAAACCTGTCATCATGACTACCTGAAAGCCAGTCCATTTCCAGCTTTTGGTTTCTCTGTAGACTACTGCAAGTGTAGAAACACACTGCATTGCAAATGCATAAAAAAGAAGCACCGAAATTCCGGTTGCAAAACTGAAGACTTTTTCACCGTTTGGTTTTACATCTCTTCTCATTTTATCAATAACTTTCACTTCCGGAGCATCATCTTCCAGGCTATAGAGCGTAGACATTGTTCCTACAAAGACTTCCCTTGCCACGAAGCTTGTAAGGATTCCTACTCCCATTTTCCAGTCGTAACCAAGAGGAGCAATTACAGGTTCTATTCCTTTACCCATCTTAGCAAGGTAAGAATGGTCTAAGTGAACATCTGCAGCTACAAATTCATTTGTTTTCTGGCTTGGCCCGAAATAGCTTAAAAACCAGATAATGATACTTACGATGAAAATTATTTTTCCGGCTCCGGTAATGAAGTCCCATACTTTTCCTAAAACCATTTTAAAGTCATATCCGAAAAGTGGTTTTTTATAGGCTGGAAGATCCATTACGAGATACGTCTTTCCTTTACTTTTAATAAATCTTTTAAGGATTGCTGCAGAGAATAAAGCGACTAAAAACCCAAGGAGATACATTCCCATCAGGACTAGTGCTTTGTATTTGATTCCTAAAAATGTTCCTTCTGATATAATCAGTCCGATAATGATGCTGTAAACAGGAAGTCTCGCAGAACATGTCATAAATGGGGTTACCAATATCGTAAGCAATCTTTCTTTTACATTTTCAATATTTCTTGTAGAGATCACCGCCGGGATCGCACAGGCAGTCCCTGACACAAGGGGAACGATACTTTTTCCGTTAAGCCCGAAAGGACGAAGTAATCTGTCCATCAGGAATACTACTCTTGCCATATATCCTGAATCTTCCAATAAATAAAGGAAATACAAGAGAATTCCGATCTGTGGTGCAAAAACCACAATTCCTCCGATTCCGGGAACGATTCCATTTGAAATCAATGAATTAATTGGTCCTTCAGGAAGATGTTCGCTTGTAAATGCGGCCAGCCAGGAGAATGTATCTTCAATCCAGCTCATCGGGTATTCTGCAAGGAAGAAAACACTTTGAAAAATAATCAGCAGAATAGCTAAAAAGACCACATAACCCCAGAATTTATGAACCAAAACTTTATCCAGTTTCTCGGTTAATAATTCTTTGAACTGAGCCTTTTTAAAAATAACATCAGCCAGTATTTTGTCAACATTCTGGTACCTTCTTACAGTTTCCTGAACCTGTAATCTTTTAGGAACCAAACTTTTAGAATCAGGTTCATTGAGCTGTTCCATTACTCCGCCGATTCTTCCAAGATCTGTTCCCAGAGAAAGGCTCATCCATGCTTTATATTCGTTATCGAAACCTTTATGTGCTGCCAGTTTCTGAATAAAGTCTCTGTGTTCGTTTGGTGTTTCAAAAGAAAGTTGATCTGTTTTTACGAATTCATTGTTATAAACAGCTTCCCTTACTTCATCAATCCCGATCTGTTCCTTGGCATTGGTCTGAATAATTTTAATGCCTAATGCTTCGGAAAATTTTTGAATATCGATAGTAATTCCTCTTCTTTCTGCCTGGTCAATCTGATTGACAATCAGAATCATTGGAATGCCAAGGTCCTGAATCTGCTGAAACAACAGCAGCCCTCTTTTTAAACTTAATGCTTCAAGAATATAAACAACTCCTGCGTAGTTTTTCTGCTCGTCAATAAGATATTTGGAGAAAATGGCCTCATCTTCTGAGCTTGGGTATACACTGTAAGAACCTGGAAGATCTATCACCTCAACTTCTTCATTTTTGTATATGTAGTTTCCCGAATGACTTGCAACGGTAACGCCGGCGTAGTTCCCGGTCTTCTGCTTTTTGTTGCAAAGCGTATTAAAAACCGTTGACTTTCCTACATTAGGATTCCCGACTAAAAGTATCTGTTTTTTCTTGTTTTCCTGCATTAATTCAATTCTTCAACAATGATGTAATCTCCTTCTTCCTCACGAAGAGCAATCCGGCTTTTTTCTGCTCCAAATTCTACATACATTGGCCCGCTGAACGGAGCCTGATACAAAATTCTGAAAATGGTCTCCGGAAGAAGCCCCATTTCAATAATTTTATTGGGCATTTTAAGATGGTCGTTATCATATCCCAATATCTTCCCCATTTTATTTTTAGGGAATCCACTTAATTTATGTAATCCTTTCTCTTTCAAAGCCTAATTTTTAGTCCTGCAAATATACGCTATTTAAATTTAATCTAAATAACGTTTTGAGATAAAAGAAATAAGCCCAGACACATCGTTGTATCTGGGCTTATTTATATCTTATTAAGATTATCCTTCTGCTCCAAGCTGAAAACAATGAACAGGAGGCCCCGCAATTACAGGACCAACAGCAAGTTCAATAGCGCATTTTTCTTCTGTAGTCAATTCCTTTTCCCTCTCTTTTGCAGTTGTGGATAATGTAATAGGTTTTTGTAGTTGATCTGTTTTTTCAATAGTCTTCTTAGTGACTAAAACAGTTTCTGTTGCCTTTTGGGGCTCCGTATTTTTATTTGGAGATTCATTTTTAGCAAATAGCAATGCAGATGTTGTCAGCAGAACTGCGACAATAGATTTTTTCATGGTATAATTTTTAAATTAGTTTTAGCAAACATATGAGAATAAAAAATAAAATCAAATTTTTTCAGAGAATTTTTTAAAAATTCTGCTGGTCAAACGTAGAATTTACCTGATAAAAAGAAATCAACCCAAACACATTGCTGTATCTGGGTTGATTCAAAATATAATTTAGTTGATATGAAGTCTTACTTTTTCTTCTTGTCAGAAGGCTGTTCTTTTTCTATGGGATTATCATTGGACCCGAAGAAATCTTTCACCTGCTTTTCCAGCCTTTTCATGAAATCTCCTACAGTTCCGTCTGTTCCCGGCATGGGTCTGCTCATATTCTCTGCAGTCATATATGGACGGGATTCTGCAAAAGGATCTGCTTTGTATCCTTCATAAGATTTAAGAAACTTTTCTTTTGATGTAGGTGTTACTGTATTGCTCATCATTCCCATCTTAGCATTGATCTTATCGGCATATGATAATTCATCATAATTTTCGATCTTTTTATTTCCGCTCAATTGCCATGAATAGTTTTTATCAGCGTCTTCGATTTTTACAATCAGACCAGGAAGTCCTTTAAATTTGTAAGGTCCATCCTGAAAAGGGATATCCGAACTGAACCATGCAGTCCATGTTCTTCCTCCAAATTCAGTAGTTGCTTTCTGAGCATTGTACGCGCCTATTTTTTGTTTATCTGGTAGAATACTCCATTGCAGCTTCGGATCGTCTTCATATGAGAACAGATTTCTGCTGATTCTGTCTACATACTGTACTTTCATGTCAGGATAAGTCTTAATAATTTTATATGAAAATTTCGGCCACCTAATCAACTTGGTCATATCCTTAAAAGATTTGGTTTTCTCCATTTCTTCTATCTGAACTTTAATGATAGAATCCTGAGCCGGCATTGTATAATCCTGGTAGATTGATTTCTTTGGGGTAATATCAAGAATAGTAATAATCTTATCCATTCTTGCCGAATCTTTTTTCGGCTTAAAAGTCAGTTCATAAAAGAAACGGTTGGCTGTTTCTTTTGACTCCTGAGCTCCTGCAAATGCAAAAAGAGCAATAAGAAATACTGAGAATAACTTTTTCATTGTAGCAAGTTTTATATAATTAGTAATCACTTGTCTTCTTTTGTTACAGTTTTTCTGAAATTTTATTTTTCGGTAAAAAATATTCACCTGTTTCAAATCTTTACTAATTAAAAAATTATGATTCTCTTAAAACAGTTTCATATTTAAAACGCTTACCTTTAAGTTTCTAAAAAACAAAATATTATGGATACCTTATCTCAATTAAAATCCGAACTGGAGGGAGAGTTCCAAACCACAAAAAAATTTATTGAACTATTCCCTGAAGGAAAAAACGATTATGCTCCGCATGAAAAAAGCATGAAAATGATGCCTCTTGCTACCCATCTGGTAGAAGTTTTTGAATGGCCGAACACTATTTTAAAAACTTCGGAACTGGATTTTGCCAAGGGAGATTATAAACCTACCATTCTTTCTACAAGAGATGAACTCATGAAAAAACTGGAAGATGATTACCAGTCTGCAAAAACAGCATTGGAAAACAGTACAGAAAACGATCTGAATCCCAGCTGGACGATTAAAAATGATGGGCACGAACTGGCAAGCTGGAGCAAGTACGGAGCCATCCGGCATGCTTTAAACCAGATTACGCATCACAGGGCTCAACTGGGAGTGTATTACAGACTAAACAATATTCCTTTGCCGGGAAGCTATGGGCCTTCAGCAGACCAGCAAAGCTTTTAATTTCAGTATATCTCAATAAAAAACCAATCCGTATGGATTGGTTTTTTTTTATTTAAAGTTGAATTTTACACTTAGCATCACCTGACTTGGGCGGAGTTGCATACTTGTTTGTGTGATATTCGTATTATCAATATCGATTCTTTCAAACACTCTCTTATTTGCTATATTCATCCATTTTAATTCAAAATCAATTTTCTTTTTAGCCCATGAGAACTGATATGAAACATCAAAGAAACCATTATTATACTTTATGTCTGCAGATTTTGAATTGATCTGATCCCAATAAAACCCTATGGTATGGTTTTCTAATGGATAGAAAAATACGTTAAGATTGTGGCTGTATCCTTCTGACTTTCCTTTATTATCTGTAAGGAAAATATTAGATGTCTTATTCCATGTTTTAGATGCGTTAAAATCTACACTCATCCATGAGAAATAAGTATTGTTAAATTTAATTCCTAGCGTATTTCCATTTGTTTTATTATCAATATTATCAGTATTTCTGATGGATTGAGATTTAGAAATGGTATTGTTATAACTTAATGAAGCATTGGTTTTAAATTTTGGAAAATACTTTCCTATTTCTGCATAATAGGTATTGCTGGTCCTTTTATTTTCTTTCTCCAAGTATTCTGTTACTCTGAAGCCTGATTCATTAACGATACTTGAAGCAATAAGGTTATTTTTTGCATCACTTATTCTATATCCAACGTTAAAGAAAAGGTTATTTAACGGATTTCTGTACTCCAATCTTGTTCCTGCATTTTTAGTAGTAGTCTGAGGGATCGGATTTTTAGGGTTCATCACATTAAATCCTCCTGGACTTGTGAGAATATATCCTGCATAAGCTGTCTGAATATCTCCGAAGTTATTACTAATTCCTCCATTCAAACTCGCTTTGAAGAAGGAAGCAAATGAATATTGAGCAAAAACATTAGGAGTAAAAGTTACTTTACTTAATGATTTGGAAACATTTCTAAATGCATCTTCAGCCTTAATATTATTGAAGTTTACAGGGAAACTTGAAAATAAACTCCATGACTCAGATTTATAATTGATTCCTACGGAAGCCGATGGATTAACTCTCGTAAATTTCAGATCATTTTCATAAGTTAAATTTGCAAAATCCGGTTTATTATCTACAGTACTTCCATCAAAATTTGTTGTCAAATTATCAGTTGAAAAATCAAGTCCTACCTGTGGTGTGAATGTCCATCCTTTTGAAGTGAAACTGATATTTGCAGAATGTGATGTATCTAAAGATTTAATCCTGAAATATTGCAAAGCAGTACTGCCTGGTGTGAATTTTATGGTTGTAAAATCAGTACTTCCAGGTTCTTTATATGGAAACTGTAAATAATTGGCAGGAGAAATTTCTAAAATCTGTTTATCATTCTGATAGCTCAGATAGGATTTGAAATTCACCATTTTTTCTTTCCATGGAATAATTGTACTTAAGGAGTTCTGGAAAGATGTTGTAGGTGATTCCAATGCTTCGTTTCCTATCCTGTAACCCTGCTTATCATTTCTTTCTGCAAAAGCCCTATCTGCATTCCAGAATTGAGAGAATGTTGTTGTATTTTTAAAGAATCCTTTTTTTGCATTTTTTGTAAAAATCAGTTCTCCTTTTAATTTGTCTGTATAGAAATTGTTCAGGAACCTTGTTGTATATTGTGTACCCTGCTGGATATCTCTAGTAACACTATTAGACTCTCTTTCCACCGCATTATTGGTATAGTTGGCATTGGCTTTAAGCTCCCATTCTTTCTTTTTATCAATATTGGTAAGATAATTTGCTGACAGATAATGAACACTGTTCATCAAATATCTTTTTACAGGAAGATCAGGTACGGATGCATTCTCTACACTTAGCCAATTATTTTGCGAGATGTTACTTCTTCTTCCTTCCCATGAGCTTCCAAAAGCCAGAATATTTCCTTCATTTTCCACCTGCTCACCCATGTTATTGGTTTTATAATTGACAACCCATTGGCTTTTCTGCCCGAAAAACATAGGCGTCAGTTTTACATTCCAAAGCCACGGATCTCCAAATCCGGTTCCTACTTCTCCTCTTCCAGTCATGGTGACAGAGTTTTTCAGTTTGATATTGATGGCTGCCTGATCTGAAGGGACTTTATCCTGAAGGATTTTTACCGGCTGGTGGTTCTCCAGAACTTCTACTTTCTGTACAGCATCTTTAGGAAGGGAATTGTTGATGGTTCCATAACCTCCTTCCATAAGGTCTTTTCCGTTGACGTAGAATTTATTGATGGCATTTCCCTGATAAAGAATTGTTCCGTCCTTGTTTACTTCAATTCCCGGAATCTTTTTCATTACATCAGCAAGGGTTCTGTCGTTTTTACTATTGAAAGCCTTAAGATCGTAAGAGATGGTGTCGCCTCTTGCGGTGATCATTTTGGTTTTCAGCTGTACTTCTTTAATTTCTGTAGCTTCAGACTGCATTTTAAAGTTCAGAGTCTGATCGCTGTTATTAATTTGCTTCGTAAGAGGTTTCTGATTGAATGCTTTCACTTTTAAATCCACATTGGATTCAGCGGATGTAAAAGTTACTTTATATTCTCCTTTGGAATTCGTAATGGCATAAGCAAGAATAGCATCTTTACCGGGCTCTTCTATCGTTACACTGGCGCTTGGTATTGCTACCCCGTCATCATCCGTGATCTTTCCTGAGATCGTTTTCTGGGCGAAAGTAAGCACCGTAAAGAAAAGCATCAGAAATAAGGAAATATTTTTTTTCATACTTATTATTTGCTCAATTAGTTAATGGATATTGTTTTTTGTTACACTTTTATAAAGATGAATTTTATAGATAAAAGTTAAACCATTATCACTACAAACATAGTGATAATTTTTAAGCTTTTGATTTTCTTTGAAAAAAAGAAATCTTTTTAAGCAGATTCACAATCTGTTTATCCGCTTTTGCGAATATTTAATTTATCATAAAATGATGTTTGGCATAAAAAATTTGCAAAAGAAGTGATGATTTATTTTTTGATTTATGTAACATAATCTGAATAGATTTTGTCTTATTGATTAGATAAAAGAACAATTTTAAGCAGGAGCTAAGAAATTAATAATCTTACTTATTCTAAATAGGAAAATCTGATTTGAATCATAGATTAAAAAAAAATTAAACACTGGTACATCAATATATATTTAATAATTTTGTAACATAAAATTTATAAAATGGGAATTATTTTAAAGCCTATAGATGTTGTAGATGACATTTCGAAAGAAGAATTCTACGAAAAATATCTGAAGCCAAGAAGGCCCGTTGTCATCAAAAATATGGCAAAAAAATGGCCTGCTTACCAAAAATGGACGATGGAATATATGAAGGAGGTTGTAGGAGATGTGGAGGTCCCGCTATATGACAGCTCAAAGGCAGATCCTTCTGCTCCCATCAATGCATCAGCAGCAAAAATGAAGTTTGGAGATTACATAGATCTTATTCAGCGAGAACCTACTGATCTTAGAATTTTCCTATTCGACCCCATAAAATATGCTCCTAAACTTTTGGAAGATTATATTTCTCCTAAAGAATTAATGGGTGGCTTTCTTGATAAATATCCGAATATGTTCTTTGGAGGAAAAGGTTCTGTAACCTTCCTTCACTTCGATATCGATATGGCCCATATTTTCCATACCCATTTCAATGGAAGAAAGCATATCCTTCTTTTCGACTATAAATGGAAAGAACGCCTTTATCAGATACCCTATGCTACGTATGCACTTGAGGATTATGATATTGAAAATCCGGATTTCACAAAATTCCCGGCACTGGATGGTGTAGAAGGTATTGAATGCTATCTTGAACATGGTGATACTTTATTTATGCCTACAGGATGGTGGCACTGGATGAAATATCTGGACGGAAGTTTCTCAATTTCCTTAAGAGCATGGGACAAATCATGGGCAGTAAAAGCACATTCTCTATGGAATCTTACCGTACAGCGTAAATTTGACGACATTATGAAGTCGAACTTTAAAAAGAGCTATATGGACTGGAAAGAGAAAATGGCAATTAAAAGAGCAGAAATGGCCTTGAAGAGAGGCTTACCAAAATAAAAAAAGACGTTTCACTTGAAACGTCTTTTTTTATTCTATTATAAATGTTATTTCTTAATCATTTTATAGCCTTTTTCAGTCTCTTTATCTTTGACCTTCACTATATAATTCCCTGCTGCAAGTTCACTTACATTTACAGTTCCGTTTTCTGTATCCATCGTTTCTTTTTTCACTAGCTTTCCGTTAAGATCATAGATGCTAATTTCAGAGATCTTAGTTTTATTTTTGATGTGTAAAACATCTTGTGCCGGGTTTGGGTAGATGGATGCACGGCTCTTATCCGCTTTTGCATCAGAAACCGATAAACTGTTTGTTGAAATCTGGAAATCGTCTATCCCTATAAACCAAACATCTTCTGTAGTGGAATGAAAAGCAATATAAATTGTTTGTCCTACAAAAGGAGTCAGGTCGTACGTATACTGATTCCACGAAGTAGGAGGTTTTACTGCTGCTGCGAGCGTGTTGGTAAGGCCTGCAATAGTAGGAGTTGTGGTTGATACTTTTATATCCACCGTCTCAGCAAGTCCTGCCCCTCTGTTTCTTGCCCAGAAAGTAAGCTTATCAGATACTCCTGCGGTGACCACTATAGCAGGGCTTATGGCATAATCATCATGGGAAGTACTGCCGTATTCCAATCCAAGGAAGTGGGTCCCAGAATGAGGAGCGTTGAATGAAGAGTCATAAGAACTAAAGGTTTCCCAGGTTCCAGGATCTCCACCATTAATTATTGTCCAGTCAGCAGGCATTGTTGCCGAATCGAAACTTTGAGAATATTGCGCCAGTAAACCTATTGGTATAAAGCACAGCAATGTTACGAATTGATAAATTTGTTTCATAGTGTTTGTTTTTGATACTAATTTAATAAAAATATAAAACATTGATTAACAAATTACTATAAAAAAACAAAAAAATCATCAGAATTTTTGTGAAAAAATATTTACAACACTCTGTAAACGGGATACTGTCTGAATGTTTTTTCTTCAAAATAAGGAGAATGTCTGTACACCCAATCTAATTGTGCATCTCCATCTTCTGACAGCTTTTTATCCGATGCTTTGGCAGCTTCAAACGCTTCTTTCAATTTTTTATCCTTTTTCAAAAGTTCAGCAGCTGTATCTTCGAAAATATAAGCGGAATAGTATTCTTTCTGTGCCAGAATTCCGTCAAAGAAATTCCAATTGAAAAATGAGTCTAATGCTTCAGGTTCAAGGGTTTCTATAATATATTTTACACCAGGCTGATTGGTTGAAACCAGATAATCTCCGGCTGTAAATACCCTATTTTTCTGCGTAGCATCAACCGTAGTTTCAAAATGCAGGTAGTGCCCTTCATAAGGATTTTTAACGGTTTTAAAATCTTTAATTTTATAGGACTCAACCGTTAAAGTACTGTCTTTCTGTATCGGTTTCATCTGAATATTATTTCTTTTAAATTCTTCAATCACCCGGTACTGCGACTGCGGAATTACATAATATTTTGGAATGGTAATATATCCCGTTGGAACAGCCGTCGTAAAGAGTTTTATATTCTTCGTAAAAGGCTTATTTCTGTCATAATACAGTCTTGGTTTGCCTGAAACTTCACTGGGCTTATATTTTCCTTCATAACCTTTAAAATCCATAGTAGAGAACTTCGTAGAATCTATTTTCCAACGGATTCCGTATTGTTTTCCAGCCTGATATTGTTTTAGATTTTCTATTCGAAGCTGCTTTATTTTATGATAATCTTTATCTAAATTCCGTAGATTCACCTGCATATATTTGTAAGTGGCATCTACCCTTTTATCATAAGGCTTCAGCATATGGGTTTCAGGAACTGTTCCCAGAGAGTTGAAAAGGGAAGTATATCCTGTAGAATATCTCGGAGAATCTTCAAATGAGGCAAATCCTACTTCCGGAACATCTCCGTGGATATTGACATAGGGAGTACTATCATACCCCAGTTTTTTCATATCCTCAATATTTTTAGCCTGATAATCATTGTAGAAATAATTTCCAAGGGTATTTCCCAAACGTTCTTTAAATGTAGAAATATAGGTGAACGTACATTGATAATCTGCTCCGTTGCTGACATGGTTATCGATAAAAATATCCGGTTTCAACCATTGATAGATTTCCTGAAAGCTTCTTGCATTTTTAGAATCTGCTTTGATAAAATCTCTGTTCAGGTCATAATTCCTTGCATTTCCTCTGAAACCGTACTGCTCCGGTCCATTTTGATTGGCTCTCGAGTAAGATCCTCTGTTCAACATTCCACTGACATTGTAAGCGGAAATCGCAGCAATAATAAAATTCTGCGGAGTTTTAATTTTTTTAGCCGCAAGATCTCTCATCAACATCATGGTAGCATCTATTCCATCCGGCTCTCCCGGGTGAATTCCATTGTTGACAAAAAGAATGGCTTTGTCTTTTCTTAATTTTTCAAGGTCTTTTTCAGGAAAGGGATTATAAACCACTACATAAATTGGCTTTCCGTTGTCATCTTCTCCTTTTTTAAGGTACTGAATAGTATTGAAATTTTTCGCCAGATCCTGATAATAGCTGTTCATTTCGTCGTAGGTAACTGTCTGATTTCCGTTCCCTTTTTCAAAAGGGGTCTGAAATGATTTTTGAGCCAAAAACAAGGTAGAACTTAAGGTGAATAAAAGATATTTCAGTTTCATTGAAGTCATATTTTCAGACTTTAAAATTAATCATCTTTTGTGAGAAACGGGGATGTGCTGGCAGTCAAAATTGCAAAAGATTGAAAAGTTAAAGTTGTTTTGCAGATAAAAACCTAACAGGTTTTGAAAACCTGTTAGGTTTGTTCTCAACAGTATTAATTTCGCCCTTTTTCTTTTGGATATAAGGAAGGAAGCGGATCACTTTGCCAGAATTGCTTGGAGTCAATATCCATGATGGATAAAGATCCGGTATAGGCTGCTCCGGTATCCATATTCCAGATATTAGCTTTATTGGCTGGTATTTTGATCCCAATATCAAGAGTAGGCGTATGTCCGATGAATATTTCTTTATACAATAGCAGTCTTTTAGGATATAATTCAGAATTTTTCGACAGTTTTTTATCCATTGCCACGGCAGTTTCCCAAAGCGTTCTGTCCCAACGGTAATTGCTTGAGTACACTTCTTTTTCAGGACCGTGCATGGAAGCGTATCCGGCATGAATAAACAACCGGTTCTGATCATCAATATGATAATTTTTCATCCTTTGAAAGAATTCGAGATGAATATCCAGATCTTCAAGAGAATAATCAGCATAACTTTCTACTGTACTTTTTCCTCCATTGAAAAGCCACAAATCAGGTTTTTGTCCTAAATTCAACCAATCTTCACACCATGCATCATGATTCCCTTTGATAAAAATACATTCCTGTCTTTCAGAAAGCTCCAGTAAGAACTGTACGACTTGTGAAGATTCGCTCCAACCATCTACATAATCTCCGAGGAAAATCAGTTGATCATTTTTCATCACTCCTGCTCTTTCAAGAACTTGTTGTAAGGCTTTAAACCCTCCGTGGATATCTCCTATGACTAATGTTCTGCTCATTTTACTTCGAAATATATTTTGCATCTACGAAATCTGTTAACCAAACCCCGTTTGCAGACTGAAAGAAAGATAATCCTTCCTGATGCATTGTTCCGGTTCTGATCGTAAGAATCACAGGTTTGCCGTGTCTCATTCCGACCTTTGCAGCAGTCTCTTTATCAGCACTTAAGTGTACATGCTGACGGCTTCTTTTTTCAATTCCTTTTTCTAAAATAGAAGAAATATTGGCTTCTGCTGTTCCATGGTACAGAAATTCCGGAGGCTGTTTGGCTTCCAAAGCCAGGTCAATATCAATAGAGTGTCCCTGACTTGCTCTGATCATTGTTTTATCTTCATTAAAAGCAAAACGTTTTTTATTGTTGGTTTCTACCACCTCATCTAATTCTTCGGAGGTAAAATATATTCTTTTCTTTGCTGATTTCTCCCGCAGTTCTTCTATATCTGCCCAACCGTTTTCATCGAGCGTAAGCCCAATGCTTTCAGGCTGATGCCGCAGGATCAGGCTTAAAAATTTACTTATTTTTTTCTTTTCTATTTCGTTCATGGATTGTGTTTTAATTCATTAATTTTTGGTGTAATTTCTCACACAATGCTTCAATATCATCCTTTCTCACCAGCTCAGAAAGCCATTCTTGTGGAATATTTTCATATCCATAATAAATTCCGGCAATTCCTCCTGTGATAGCTCCAGTTGTATCGGTATCTTCCCCGAGATTGACGGCCTTCAAAACAGCTTCAGAATAGCTTTCTGAGTTTAAAAAACACCATAGAGAGGCTTCCAGGCTGTGAAGAACATAGCCGCCGCTCTTAATTTCATCTTCAGGATATTTGGAAATATCATTTTTTAAGATCCTTCTGAAAAGTTCAATTTCATTAGGATTAAATCCTTGTTCTTCAGCATATTTTAAAGTGATATTCTGTGTTTGCTCATATGCTTCTTTTTTATTCTTTCCTTTCAACAGTTGAATGGCAAAAATGACATAGATGAAACAGGCAAAAACAGAACGGAAATGGCCGTGAGTTATTGTAGAAACCTCTTTTACCGTCAGATAGAGTTTCTGAATATCATTTTCCTTCTCAAGATAGAAAGCGAGGGGAAGAATTCTCATCAGAGAACCATTCCCGTTATCTTCTTCAAAAATATTTCCTGAAAATCGTGCACTCTCACCTTTGATTAATCTCGCCAGAGAATGTCTTGTCGTTCCTCCAATGTCAAAAAGCCTTCCATGGGCAGTCCAGTGACCGTATTTATTCCATTTTACGAAACTCTGTCCGATTTTTTCCAGATCATATCTTTTGGAAAGTTCATCAGCAAGGCAAAGTGTAAGAGAGCTGTCATCACTCCAGGTTCCTTTGGGTTGGTTCCATGACATATACTCCAGCATTTTCGTTACCGGAAAACGTTTTAAATCTTCTCTTTTTTTGAATTCTACAGGAACGCCAAGAGCGTCACCTATGCAAACACCCATAATTCCAGCTTTTACCTTATTTTCCATCAGGCTAAATTGACTAATTTATCAAATAATATTTTCATTCCCTGAGTGGCTGTTTCCTTCATTACTACAGCTCTCTGTCCGTATCCGAATCCCGTTTCATTAGGATTGATGACGATTAAAAGACAATCGTCCTTGATATCATGAATCAGTCCTGCTGCGGGATATACCTGCAAAGAAGTCCCGATAACCAGAAGAATATCCGATTCTTTTACGATTTCTCTTGCAGTCTGATATAAAGGAACATCTTCTCCGAACCAAACGATAAAAGGTCTTAATTGCGCTCCATCTTCAGCTTTATCACCAATTTTAATATCATCCTTCTGTTCATAAATCAGGTTTTTATTGTTGCATGAGCATGATTTGAACAGTTCTCCATGAATATGAAGAATCTTTGTAGATCCTGCTCTTTCGTGAAGGTCATCAATATTCTGGGTAATAATCTGAACATCAAAATATTTTTCCAGCTCAACCAGTAATTGATGCGCTTCGTTAGGTTGTACTTCATGCAGCTGGCGTCTTCTCTGATTGTAAAATTCCAGAACCAAAGCTCTGTCTTTTTTCCAGCCTTCCGGACTTGCTACATCCGTTACATTATGATTTTCCCAGAGACCGTCTCCGTCTCTGAAGGTTTTTATTCCGCTTTCGGCACTGATTCCGGCGCCGCTTAATATGGTTAGTTTTTTCATTGGTTTTTAATTTTTTCTAGTAAAACCTGGCCAGCAACAATAATCAACACGATTATAATAAAAGGAGCTACCAGAATCCCTAAAAGGGTATTTCCTATTCTTTTAAGTCGCTTTGGTCCAAATTTATCTTTCGTTTTATAATTGATAAAATCTACAAAATTTTCTTTATTTGTAAGCTCTTTATCATATCCTCGCCAATCAAAATTGGTCATAAAGTCTCCAAAAATATACAGATCGGGAGATTCAGGATGTGATAAATTGAAAAAATAAAAGGTTTCAAAATCCTGTCCCACCAGAGGTTCATACTCTATATTATACTGAAAACAAAAAAGACTTTCGGTGCTCAGTAAGCCTCTTTGCTTCAAAGCATCTTTCAATTGATTTTGGTATTTTTTCAGCTTTACAATATCATTTTCCACAGGGAAAACATTTGATTCTTTTCCAGCATGTTGAAGATAATAAATATAAATTTCAGGAAACTGCAGATTCAATTCTTTCTGAAGAAAAGCAATTTCTTCATTTGCCAATCCCACGTTAGGATCTTCAGGTTGATCTACGAATCTGAAATTATTTTTTTTCACAGTTGTAAAAGGTCTTTATAAATATTTTCATTTTCATCATCAAAACAGACAAAAATAACTTTCTCAATATTATATGAATGAAATTTTCTGACTTCATCTACCGCAATTTTTCCTGCCAGTTCTTTTGGAAATCTATAGACTCCTGTACTAATATTAGGAAAAGCAATCGTCTTCACACCAAGGCTTTCTGCCAAATTCAAAGAATTATGATAACAGTTTGCCAGAAGAATGGATTCCTTTTCTTCGTGACCGTTCCAAACTGGTCCTACTGTATGAATAACATATTTTGCAGGGAGATTTCCTGCATTTGTTACTACCGCTTCTCCCGTTTTGCATTTTCCTTGTCTATTTCTGATCGCAACACATTCTTCCAATATCTGAGATCCTCCCACTCTGTGAATAGCTCCATCTACACCGCCTCCCCCAAGTAAGGATGAATTGGCAGCGTTAACTATTGCATCAGCTTGGATTTTTGTGATGTCTCCTTTTATTAGTTCTATTTTCATTGTATTTCTTCAAATGGTTTCAGCATTTCTTCTTTCTTGGTAAGCACTGCGAAAACCACTCTTTTAAATTTATTTTTATATTTTCCCTGAAGATATTTCCCGAATAATCCTGCAATTTCTTTTGGATCATTTTTGAAGACACCGCATCCCCAGGCTCCTAAAATCAGAACTTCATTTCCTTGTTGTAAAGCCAGTGAAAGCATTTTATCCATTCTAAGATCCATTGCATCAAGAATTTCATGTGCTCTTTCCGGTTCCTGACGTTTTACCACCCCTGCATTGACTGCCGGAGACGTGATGAAATTACACAGAACAGGCTTAGGAAGCAACTCTCCCTTATCTTTCCTGAAAACAGGAACTTTAGGACTGTAAATCATTGTATCGGTATAAAAACAGGATTCCATTGCACGATGAATTGTGTAATAATCAAATGCCTGAAGTAAGCTTTCATACAGTCCGGAAGTTCTTGCCAGACTTTCTTCCTGTGCTTCTGCTCCATTGATAAATCCTCCACCCGGATTTTTTGCTGATGCAAAATTGAGACACATGATCTTCTCCTGATTTTCTTCTTCGGATAATTGTAAAATTGCTTTTAAAGAACTGCACTTCCAGGTTTCAATTTTTGTTTCAAAACTGATTTCCGGCAACGGAGATTCTTTCATTTCAGAAAGCTGTTCCGGAGTGAAAAGAGAGGTTTCTTTTTTACTGATTTCCAGCTCGTTTTCTATATTTATTTTTTCGTTATGTTCGTTAATATAATATTTTTTAGCTAAGATATCCAAAGTATCTTTTGCCATTCCTTTATTAGTCATAGTTAGTTTTTTTATTTTGATCATCAAATCTTCCAACTCAGCACTTGCAGCCTTCTTAAAGTCATCTCCTATAAAGACTTTGATTACTTTGATATCTCCTACAATTGCCTTATTAAAGCTGTTAAGATCCTCAGAAGGAACCCATAATTCATTGTGATTTCTAGCCCCGACATTCTGTGCAGGATATTGATCCGTCACTTTTTCCAACACCTCAAACCGGGTTACAAAACCAAGATAGTTTCCAGCTTCGTCTCTGGTGTTCCATTTTTCTGCAATCTCTGAAGCATATTCTTCATTAAGAACGGGGTAAAAAATGGGCTGCCATTCCAGTCTTGGAGGAAATTTTTTAAATCCGCTTTCCATAATCAAGATCATTTCTTTTTCTCCTACTGGTCTATATAATGTTGTTGTTTTCATGACGTTCGTTTATTTGGTTATACTGTGGCTCCAATTCTGTAAGCCAGTTCTTTTGACAGAGGATAGTTTTTTTCTACCGGCAGCAGTTTTTTTGCCTTATCAAATTCTCCCGACCTGGTAAGATTCAGAATCTTCTTAACCAAAGGAGAATAATCCTCTATTTTTACAATCCATTCTTCATTGAACTCCTCAATCAATGCGCGGCTGATTCCTACCTGAATGGAACGGTAATTCAGTTTTGCTCCTTTAATATTCCTTTCAGGATCCCACTGCACATATATTCCGGCATTTTCAAAATCTTTTTCCCATTTTCGGGGATCGGGATAGACCCTTTTTTCAGGTGAAGTAAGAATTGCTTTGCCTAAAGCTTTCTCCCAGGCTTCTCTTTTAATATGTAAGGCCAGGGTACATTCCTGATTGCATTTCTGTCCATAATTGCTGCGCTCCATCATCCAGAGAAAAGAAGGCTTTATCCAGGTCATCCTGCTGAATGAAAAAGGAGCTGTAAATTTCTGATTCTCTACGGCTGATTTTGCAATTGCTTTATTATAGGCTTGGTAGACAATCAGCGTGTCATTTTTATAATCTGCTCTTATTTCAAATTCTCTCATTGTTGGTTAATTTATTAAAAATCATACACATATACCTCCACATTCCTTACAAGCAATGTTCTTTCGATAATAGGTTCAATTTCTTCCCATTTTCCTCCTGCCAGTCCACATCCGATTCTTGGCATATGAACGCTTGCGTTCAACAGCAAAGCTTCGTTGGAAAGTTTTTCCAGAGCTTTTTCAATGGCATCATACCGAACAGGGACACCATTACTTCCGGTTTTTATTCCTTTTTGCCCGATTATATTGGCTACAAAAATGTATTTTTCAACCTGAACCAATTGAATTTCTCCTAAAGCAAAATTATTTTTACTTCTGAAACGGTGCCAGTTTCTATATTCTTTTTCCGGCTCTTCCCATCTTTTGGAAACTGCCAGTACAAAACCTTTTCCCCAACCTCCGATATCATTGCAGATGTGGGCGATGATCTTTATTCCTTTGGCCTGTGGGACCGTAGCATCCCCTTTTAAATATTGTATAGTTTTCATGGTTATTTTCTTTTATTCTCTATCATATCCTCCTCTCCAAATAAAATTAACATTTTTAACTGCTGAATTTAAAAAATCCGTTTAAAATCTTTAGAATAAGGAGAATAGGATCCATAGACAACATCAAATTCCTCATCAAGATTTTCTACTTTAAATTCCTCATCAATCTGATCCAGACAAGTAATGACAAGATTTTTTTTAACCGGAAATGCATAAGCTCCATCCAGTTTTAAGGCATAATTCAGCAGTTTGTAATCTATTTCTCCGGTTCTTAGCTCCTTTTGATATTCATTGAATATACAGGTTTCTTCTTCATTGTTTTTCAGATTCATTTCTTTTTCATTGCTCATCCAGCCGTTTCCATGACGGGTTGCATAACTTCTGGTCACATAATACATTTCAATATCTTCAATCTTTAAAAGCTTACAAATCTCACAGGCATTTTTTGAAGTCGTATGTGCATAAGTCACATTGGGAAAAACGCCATGGTCCATATCGAGTAAAATACCCTGACTTCCTTCGAAAATGAGGTGATCAAACGAAGCCAGGTATTTATAATCATTTATCTTCCAATCAATAGCTTCAATAGCATTTAAGAAAGGTTCTAAAAGTTCACTGATCTCGCCTTCTTCTACAAAACCATAGTAATAGGCAATTCCTTTCAGTTTTTCTATCAGCATTTCTCTGGGTGCTATGAGGTCTATAGCAAATAGTTTATAAGGACTTTCGTTTCTTTTCATCGTGGCTCCCACTCCTTTTCCGCAGGTTCCGTGTTCCAGATTACGGGCATTTGTTCTGTTCTGCCATACATCGAAAGGAGTTGTCAGCTTTGCCAATGGATGGATATGCAGCTCAATGTTTCCGTTCTTTGCTTTTAACTCTTCTCTTTCATTCAGAAGAAAAACCGGATGAATCGTACAATGCTCGGTAAAGTAAGAAGGCAGACCACGAAGTGCACCACTGGAAAAACTGGAATGCACATGCTTTCTTTCATTCATCATTACGGTATGGGCAGCCTGCTGTCCTCCTGAAAATCTGATCACAACAGCTTCCGGATTCTGAGAAGCCAGAAAATCTGTGGTAATTCCTTTTCCTTCATCACCAAAACCAAGTCCTATTACTATTTGCGCCTTTTTCATGTCTTTTAATTTTTGAGGTTTCTAGTATTATCATTCCTATTTTAGGACGACATTGACAGGTTTCTAAAGCATCTGAAACTGATCCAATCCTCCTGTTCCTGTTGTTCCCATGCTTTTGCTTTTAAACTTATCACAGATAATGTTTTTAATAACATTCGGAATGTCCCTGTGATCTGCTATGGAAATACAGTTTTGTCCTAATAATTCTTTCCAGCCTCTGTCTGCTCTCAGTGCCTGATCGGAATGCAAAACACTGATGTGGTATACTTCATATTTTTTCTTTGCTTCTTCCAGCAGTTCAAAATGAGTATAGGTTTGCTGTCCTTTTCCCATGATTTCCCTGATTGCAGATGCAGAAAGTATTTTTAAACAAGGTTCATCACCTACGGTAAACAATAATCCTTTTTGTCCTCTTTTTTCAAACGCATCTGTTCTGGTGTGAAATGCTGCAAAATACCACGCTAAAAGATAGCTTTCTCCAGCATTTCCACCACCTCCGGACTCAATATAAGTTCTTGTGAGCCACATATCCAGTTCTTCATCTCCTGATTCGAACTGTCCCACCTGAAGCGGATAACCATCACATTCATGATCTCCGATTCCAAGGAATAATAAGGCCGGATCAGGAACGCCTCCCTGGATAATTCCGCCCATGAGTTTCGGTAATCCATCTCTGATCAACTCATGAGGAATATGTCCCATACTTCCGGTAACATCTAATCCTAAAATAATGGGAACTGAATGAGGGTGAACTTCTGAATCTCTGGATTCCCTGAAAGAAACTCCATGAGGATTCATCGATTCATGAGCTATTCTTTTGGCATTCTGAGTGAAAATTTCCCCTGCGGATTTTGTTCCGTAACCTGCTTTTCTTGCTCTGTCATAACGAGCTTCTAAATCATATCTTGTACTTCCCATGACTATAATTTTTTTCCAAATAAATATTCAAATCTCTTTTGGGTAACTTCGAGCTGAATATTCAGATTTCTGATTGTTAATGATAATTCCATGTCTTTCTGAACGAATGCTTCGGGATTGAAATCCACAAAAGTCAGACTGTTTCTGTCTAAAGGACTGATATCAATAAGCCCTTCCTGTTCGCGCTTGAGTCTTTTAATTTTTAATTCGATATCTTCCACTCTGCGCCTGTAAATCAGTTCGGAATCTGCTCCGATGATTTTTGCACGGTCTTCTCTGATCTGATCATTATTTCTTTGTAATGATTCGATAAATCTGGGTTTTAATTCATCTTCCATGATCAAATATTTTTATTTGTGTTAAAATTACGCTAATCAAACAAGACATAGCAATGCCTTTCTCCGATCCTGTTGACTTATACTATTGAATACATTATATCTGTTCTCACAACATATTTCAAGCCACTGATCAGTGTTTTTCCTTCGTGTCTTAAAGGGTGGTGAAAAACAAGAGCGGTTCCTTTCTTCGGAGCTACTGTAAACAGGTTTTCAAATTCTGTTTCTCCTCCTTCAAAATCATCATTCAGATAGATCATAAAAGTGTAGAAACTTTTCTCCTTTTCATTTCGGATATAACTTACATCTCTGTGCATTTTGAACTGCTGTCCGGGAGCATATTTATAAATCCTGAGCATTTCATTAAAGTTAAAAAGTTGATATCCATCACATTCCTGAGGCAGAAACTCTACAGCCTTATTAAAAAGCTCTTCAGCAATTGCAGTATCAAAAACCATCAGTCGGTCATTATTTCTGATTCCTTTATTCATCTGCTGGCGTCCGAATACATTGATTTTTGCTTCTTCAAAGACTTTTTCCTGCGAAAGACTGATATAATGATCACATTCAGTCTCAGTAAGAAAATTTTCAATCAGAAATATTTGTGGGTGTAATTCTATTTTTTCCATAATTAATATTTTGTGTCTGGTTTGTGTTTTATCTTCTTAATTCATCTCTTACTTCCATCAAGGCAAATCCTAAAAGGTTTTCTCCGTTCCATAATAAAGGGTTTTCTGCTCTGTTATCCGTTTCCAGCATCCCGATTCCCCAAATTCTATCATAAGGGCTTGCCTCCACCAAAACTTTGTCTCCGGTTGATAAAAGAAAGTCTTTAAATTTCTGATTTTGAGAGAATTTCAAAAGATTTCCCTGAGTTACAATCTGATATTTATGTTCATCCCACTGTTTCGGATCAAAGTTTTTTACTTTTCTACCCAGAGCTTTTGCCTGATTCGGAGTAGCGGCTTTTAAAATTTCCTTTTCCATTTCAACATCATTAAATAATCTTGCTTTTGCAGCCATCATATAATGTTCTGCTGTTCTATAGGTATTTCCGTTTTCTTCAAAACTTCCTGGAAACCATTGGCTTAAACATGATTTGGTAACAATATCTTTTGCCGTGTGTCCCCAGAAAAAGAGATATTTTATCTTTTCTTTTTTTTGAAAGCGTTCTATAATATTTTGTAAGGTATATTTCATGATTGCGTTATTTTGACACAAATTTAAAAGAATATCAGTCTTTGCACCAAATTTATTTGTGTTAATTTTACGCTAATAAATATAATTAATTGATTTTCAGTAACAATAATTTAATCTTAACAAACACGAATAACACAAATTTTAATCACAAATGACACAAATTTGATAGGTTTCAGCTAAAACTGGTGGAATTTGATCTTAAAAATTGTTATTACATCAATGTCATTCTAAACACAGACTGAAGGTCTGCGAACGTAGTTCAACAGTGTAGTGAAGAATCTAACCAATTACGAGATTCTTCCTCCGTCAGAATGACTGAAGACCGATAATACAATCCGGAGTTAGATATTTCCTATTGAATGTCTTAATACTGTTTAATGTGCATTCCGAAAATGCCTGTAAATATTAATTAATATTTGTGCAAGACATTTGTGAAATCTGTGTTTAAAACAATCTATTTAATCTCAAAGTAAAAGCCCTGCTCTTCAAGCTCCTTATATTTTTCTTTATTGAAAGTAAAAAGTTTTCCGGGTCTCCCGCTGCCTTCTTTTTTAACGTTGTTGGTTTCGTTAAGCAATCCGTAACTCATGATTTTTTTGCGGAAATTTCTTCTGTCAATTTCTTGTCCGACAATGGTTTTATAAAGATTTTCAAGATCTGAAAAAGGGAATTCTTCATTGAGAAGATTGAAGCCGATTGGCTGGTATTGAATTTTTGTACGAAGTCTTTTTAGAGCAGTTTCAATAATTGTTTTATGATCAAAAGCAACTGAAGGAAGTTTATTGATACTAAACCATTGTGCATCTTCCGCATCCGAATCGGCAAACAATTCATGGTAAGACGGGTTTACAAGACCTAAATAAGCCACAGAAACCACTCTGTTTCTTGGATCACGGCCCAGATTGCCAAAAGTATACAGTTGTTCCAAAAAATCGGGCTTTATACCGGCTTCTTCATACAATTCTCTTTTTACCGCATCATCTACACTTTCAACATCAAGAACAAGCCCTCCCGGAAGTGCCCAGCCTCCTTTAAAAGGTTCAATATTTCTTTTAATCAGAAGGATCTGAAGATCTTTTTTATCAAAATATCCGAAAATAACGGCATCTACAGCCACTTTTATATCCTGTAATTTTTTTGGAGACTCCATAAATTGATTTGCGTTACGAATACACAAAGTTACAATTTATGGTTGTATTAAAAAATAATTTCCGTTATAATAAAAGTTCTTATCTTTAATTTATCTTTCTAACCATCTTAAAACTAAATCATTATGAAAAATTTATTAACAATTCTTTCCGTTGCTATTCTGTTAATAGCTTGTGAGAAAGGAAAAACGACAGCTTCCACTGGTTCTGATAAAACAGATTCAGCTTCTACATCTGAATGGAAACCTGTAGATTCCGCAACCGCCATGAAAGACTGGATGGCATACTCAACTCCGGGAGAAATGCAGAAAATGCTTGCAAAATCTGATGGAACCTGGACAGGAGAAACGACAATGTGGATGGAAAACGGAGCCAAACCTATGATGAGTAAATCTGAAGCAACCAATAAAATGATGCTTGGCGGACGTTATCAGATCACAAATCACAAAGGAGACTTTATGGGAATGCCTTTTGAAGGAATGAGCATTGTGGGATATGATAACGCAAAGAAAAAGTTTGTTAGTACGTGGATCGATAATATGGGAACCGGAATCATGCATAGCGAAGGCGACTGGAACCCTTCCACAAAATCAGTTGAATTCAAAGGGAAAATGACAGATCCTTCAAGACCTGGAAAAGACTGTGATTTCAGAGAAGTATTCACCTTTGTGGATGATAATACTCAAAAGCTTGAAATGTATGGCCCGGATTTCAAGACCGGAAAGGAATATAAAACAATGGAAATAAAATATACGCGTAAAAAATAAATGCATTAAAAAAACCGCTTCTGATGAAGCGGTTTTACTTTATAATAGATTAATAATTAATCATTTAATTTTAGTACAGCCATGAACGCTGATTGTGGTACTTCTACTCTACCAATCTGCTTCATTTTCTTCTTACCTTCTTTCTGCTTTTCCAATAACTTACGTTTTCTGGAAATATCCCCTCCGTAACATTTTGCGGTAACGTCTTTTCTCAAGGCCTTAATCGTTTCTCTTGCGATTACTTTCGTACCTAATGCAGCCTGAACAGCAATATCAAACTGTTGTCTCGGGATCAGCTCACGAAGCTTTTCACACATTCTTTTACCGATATAATAAGCATTAGAATCGTGAATCAATGAAGATAAGGCATCTACCATATCACCATTGATCAGGATATCCATTTTTACAAGCTTGGAAGCTCTGAATCCGATTGGATGATAATCGAATGAAGCATATCCTTTAGAGATAGATTTTAATCTGTCATAGAAGTCGAATACCACCTCAGCAAGAGGCATATTGAAAATTAACTCTACTCTTTCTGATGTCAGATAACTCTGGTTAACAATTTCTCCTCTCTTTTCAATACATAAAGTCATTACTGCTCCTACGAAATCGGATTTTGTAATGATAGAAGCCTTTATGAAAGGTTCTTCTACTCTGTCCATCGTTGAAGGATCCATCATTTCAGACGGGTTATTGATCAGAATGGGAACTTCAGGTTCTTTTTTAGTATATCCAAAATAAGATACGTTTGGTACCGTGGTGATTACGTTCATATTAAACTCTCTGTCAAGACGTTCCTGAACAATTTCCATGTGCAGCATTCCCAAGAATCCGCAACGGAAACCAAAACCAAGAGCGGCAGAACTTTCCGGTTCGAAAACCAGAGAAGCATCATTCAGTCTTAATTTTTCAAGAGAGAATCTTAATTCTTCAAAATCCTCAGAATCGATTGGATAAATCCCCGCAAATACCATTGGCTTTACTTCCTCAAATCCGTCAATTGGTGCATCAGCAGGTTTTTCAAAAGATGTGATGGTATCTCCTACTTTTACTTCACGGGCATCTTTAATACCGGATACAAGATATCCTACATCTCCGCAATGGATCGTTTTCTTGGGAACCTGCTTCAGTTTTAATGTACCTACCTCATCAGCTCCATATTCCTTTCCTGTAGCGAAGAATTTGATCTTTTCATTTTTAGTGATGCTTCCATTCACTACTTTAAAATAAGCTTCAATACCTCTGAACGGGTTGTATACAGAGTCAAAGATCAAAGCCTGCAGTGGGCCGTCAGGATCTCCTATCGGTGCAGGAATTCTTTCAACAATCTGCTCTAAAAGGTTATGAACACCTTCTCCTGTTTTACCGGAAACTCTCAATACATCTTCATATTCGCATCCGATAAGGTTCATGATCTCATCGGTTACTTCTTCAGGATTTGCAGACGGAAGGTCAATTTTATTCAAAATCGGAATGATCGTTAAATCATTTTCCAATGCAAGATACAGGTTACTAATAGTCTGTGCCTGAATACTTTGCGCAGCATCTACAATAAGAAGTGCACCTTCACAGGCAGCAATAGAACGGGAAACTTCATAAGAGAAGTCAACGTGTCCCGGGGTATCAATAAGGTTTAAAATATATTTTTCTCCTTTATACTCATAATCCATCTGGATAGCATGTGATTTGATTGTAATCCCACGTTCTTTCTCCAGATCCATATCATCCAGCGTCTGAGACTGTAATTCTCTTTGGGTAACGGTATTCGTGTACTCCAATAGACGGTCTGCCAGGGTACTTTTACCATGGTCGATATGAGCGATTATGCAAAAATTTCGTATGTTTTTCATTTAAGAATCTTGTAGTTTGCAAAGATAAGAAAATGCAGGAGAATTTTTCATTCTTAATTCTTTCTTTTAACTGAAACACAGATAACAATAAGAAGAGAGGTAAAATTTTCCCTCTTTTTAAATATTATTTTGTTTTGCCAAAGTCTTCCGGTAACACATAATTTCCGGTAAAAGGATCAAGATAAACTTTAGGTCCTACAGTATTCTTTCTTTTGCCTGATAAACTGACATCTATCACTGCACCAATAACGCCACCAATCAGACCTCCTGCTGCTGCACCAATTGTAACCCCGGTTGTAGCAGTTTCAGGAAATAATTCTGCTTTTGTTACCTCAATAAAAACACCCTTATCATCTTTAAAAATCTCAGTGTAACCCACAGGGATATTTTTGTAGGCAATGCCTTTATACACGAAACCATAAAAATGTCTTATTGCCGTTTTTTCCTCTCCTTTTATGGCCTTAGTAACGACTCCTTTATCATTAGTCTGCAAAGTAAATCCGGGTTCAGGATGGTGAGTAAAAAAGCTGTAATAGTCTTTATAAACTCCTTCTTTTAATTCATCTGCTTTTAGAATACTAAGTTTTTCTTTCAATACAGAAGTATAATCAGGAAAATCATTTTCTGAAATACTAAGTTTCCAAGGTGTTGCTTTATAAGATTCTTTAAAAAGGTCAGTAAGAATTAAAGTTACTTTTCTTGCCAGACTTTGTGCCAGATAAGGAGTTGTTCGTGATGAGACTGTTGCTACAGTATCTATTCTATCAATAAAATGATATCCGTCTTCTTTCTTAACAAATGTACTTGCCTTTAATTCAAGCTTTCCAATAGAATACTTTTCCTTTTTATCTTCTGAAACATTCAAATTTTCAAGCAAAAAAATCATCTCATCATTTCCCCTTACCGTATTGTATTTATAAAACCAATCCTGTATGTCTTTGCTGGCATTATTTTCGAAAATAACTTTCACCTCATCCTTATGGTACATCACCATTCCGATTTCCTGATTACCTCTTTGATCTATCACTGTAAGACTTTTGATAGAGTTTTTGTTATCTTTAATAGATTTTGAAAGATCAATGGTTTCTGTTTTCTGACCCAATAATACTAACGAAAATAATAAAAAGAAAAATGCTTTTTTCATAGATAGAATTTGTGGTAAAAATAATTTTTTTATTGTAAAAATTAAACGGCTCTCACAGAAAGATCTGTAAGAGCCGTCCAACATTAAAAAAATAAACTATTATGGGTTCTGTCTGGATCCAGAAGCGTCATGATTTCCGTGAGGTTTTCTTTCATCCATTTTATCTTTCATCATCTTTTCGGATTGAAACAGCTTCAGAACTTTTTGGCAGGGAATTACCTGCTGCATTTTATCTGCATATTTTTTTCTGTTATCCAATAACTTCTGTCCCACTTCAAAACTTTGCTGCAGCTTAGCTTTAGCTTCTTCATCTGATAAAGTTTCGGGATCAAAATTGGAATTAAACTGACTTTTTATCTGCTTCTGGCTATCCAGATATTCGTTATACAATTGTGTAAATTCGGCTTTATCATCCGGATCAACATTCAGATTATCCATGATCATATTGTTCCTGAATTTCTTTAGGAGGTCTTTTCTCTCTTCCGGAGAAAGATTATTGATGACTTCTTTCCTTTGTTTAGGATCCATCTTTTTCCAATCATAGTCTGTCCTTTGGGCATTTAATCCAAAGCCATAAATAATCAAAAACGTCAATAATATCTTTTTCATTTTCTTTTAATTATAAATATCCAAATAAACGTCCTGAGTCGAATTACTTGCTAACTCTGCAATTTCAGAATTAGAAAACGAGTCCAGATATTCATTCATTCGTGTTTCTTCTTTTTTCTTTACAGTTTTCACCGGTGTAGGGCTCTCTGTTGTTTTTTTTGTTTCGCTTACACTTTTAGAAGCGTAAACATTGTTATTTTTTTGATTTTCAACTGTTTGATTGTTATTTTCAACAGAAGTTAAATCAGATTTTAAAGTTTCATAAGCCAGCTCGCTTTCTGTTTTAGGCTCTCCGTTATTGGCAACATAGGTTGTTTTAGAGTTCAAAATTTGTTCCGTGGAATTGTTATCTGAATTAAAAACATAAGTTGCTCCAAAAATCAAAGCCAGCGATGCTGCTGCAGCATACATCCAGTTCAGCTTAAAGACAGGTGCTTTTTTACTTGCCTTTATATCATTCATAACGTTCTCCTGAATATTTTGAAACAAATTATCAGGAACTGTGTAAATGTTTTTACGCTCTAATTTTTCTATGTCGAACTCTTTCATCTTTGTTGGTCAAAAATTATTTTTCGTAATTTTCTTTAATAAAATCTTCTATTTTCTGTTTGGCATAATGATAATTCGTTTTTAGCGTCCCTACCGACATATCTACAATTTTTGATATTTCTTCGTAAGGTAGATCATCATAATACCGCATCATAAATACCAGTTTCTGCTTTTCGGGCAGGCTCTGTATAGCGTTCTGCAGTAAAATCTGTATTTCTTCAGCATCACCTTCTGTATTATCTGCCACAAGATTCTGCATATGATACTCCGGATCCTCATCAGTTTTCTGCATTTTCTTCATTTTGTTAACCTGCTGTAACGCTTCGTTGGTAGCGATTCGGTACAACCAGGTATACAACTGGCTATCATTTTTGAACTGATGAAAATTCTGATATGCTTTAATAAAAGTTTCCTGCAAAGTATCCTGTGCAAGATCTCCGTCCACAATAATTCTTCTTATGTGCCAGTATAATCTGCTTTGATAGGCGTCCATCAAGGCACGAACCCCTTTATCCTGGGTCCGTGGATTCTGCATCAACGAAATAATTTCCGCGTCCTTAATCTTCATAAGATGCCTTCATTGTTTTGGATTACAAAAATAGCTGAAAGTTAAATTAAAAATTCAATTTTCAATGTAAATATTAAAAATAATATGAGACACTTACGCAATAAACGTGCCTATATTGAAGTACAGAATTTCTGAAGTGTTCTTCTTTTCCCGGCTCAGCTTAAAATCTTATATTTGTTATATGCAAATTGTAATCATCGGTTCCGGAAATGTAGCCTATCATATGGCAAAAGCTTTCACTTTGAAAAGTATTCCTGTAGCCCAGATTTTTGGGAGGAACGAAAAAGAATTAGGTAAAATTTCTGAAGAATTAAATATTCCTTATTCCACAGATCATCTGGAAGAAGCAGATCTTTATATTCTTTGTGTAAGTGATCATTCTGTAGAAGAAGTCTCAAAAATTATTACAAGAAAAGATTGTCTGGTTGCCCATACCTCAGGATCTCTTCCAAAAGAAGTGCTGGCTGGTGTGTATAGAAAATCCAGCTTCTACCCTTTACAGACTTTTTCAAAATCCAAAGAACTTGAATATGAAAAAATTCCATTTTTTATAGAGGCGGAAAATGAAAAAGATCAAAAAATATTGTTTGATCTTGCTTCAAAGATTTCAGAAAGAGTGATGGAAAGCAATCACGAAAAAAGAAAATATATTCACCTGACTGCTGTATTTGCCTGCAATTTTGTGAATCATCTTTTTTCAAGAGCTAAAGAAATTTCAGATTCCCAGGATATTCCGTTTGATTATTTCTTACCCCTCATTGATGAAACGGTTCAGAAAATTCATGAAATTGAACCCAAACTGGCACAAACCGGTCCGGCAGTAAGAAATGATGTAAGGATTTTACAGCTGCATGAACAGTTATTAAAAGACGAGAGTCTTGAAATTTATAAAACAATGAATCATTCTATTCAGAAAATGTATGAGCTATAAAGAGAAATTAAAAGATATTAAGGCATTTGTATTTGATGTTGACGGAGTTTTCACTGACGGAAGCGTATATCTGCTTCCCGGAGGAAACATGTGCAGGGTAATGAATGTCCTTGACGGTTATGCAGTAGTAAAAGCTTTAAAAAACAATTATTTAATTGGGGTTATTACGGGAGGAAATGATGAGATGGTAAAGCACAGAATCAATTACCTGGGTATTCAGGATTACTATCCGAAGTCTCACAATAAAATGAATGATTTTGAAGATTTTAAGAAGAAATACAATCTTAAAAACGAAGAAATTCTGACCATGGGTGATGATCTTCCGGATATTCACATCATGGAAAGCTCAGCCATTGCGGCATGTCCTGAAAATGCGGTTCCTGAAGTAAAAGGAATTTCCGATTATATTTCTCCTAAAAAAGGAGGAACCGGTGCAGTTCGTGATGTCATTGAACAGGTAATGAAAGTTCAGGGGAACTGGCATGACGATAATACTCAATCTGTATAAGTATCTGTATGAAATTACTTTTAGCATCACAATCCCCAAGAAGAAAAGAACTTCTTTCTAGTTTAGGCTTTGAATTTGAAGTTGTAAAAATAGACTGTGAAGAAATTATTCCGGAAAACATCAAAATAGAAGATGCTGCGGCTTATCTTTCTGATTTAAAAGCTTCAGCCTTTAGAAAACTTGAAGCGGGCGAAGTACTTCTGACTGCTGATACGGTAGTCGCTATCGATAATCAGATCCTGGGAAAACCAAAAGATGAAGATGACGCCTTTACTATGCTTCAAAGTCTTTCGGGAAGAACGCATCAGGTCTATACGGGCATTACCATCAAAACCGTCAATACATCCATTACCGAAACAGATGTAGCCGATGTTACTCTGGACACTCTTTCTGATGAAGAAATAAACTATTATATTCAGAATTATAAGCCTTTTGATAAAGCAGGCAGTTATGGTATTCAGGAATGGCTGGGAATGGCAAAGATCACAAGCCTTACAGGAAGCTATTATACCATTATGGGACTTCCTACCCATCTTGTTTATAAAATCCTGAAAGAATCTTCTCTGATTTAAAAGATTATCAGGTTTAAAACTTCCATTAAAGAAGAAATAAAATACTTCCTGACGAAATATAAATATTATTCATTATAAAATTTTATTATTTTTACAAAATCATCAAACTGCTGATAATAAAAAGCAGATTAGCGAGTTATATTGAATAATGAAAAAGAATATATTATTCCTTTTAGTCATATGTCTTGTTGCTTCATGTGCTACCAAAACGAAAAAGCCGGAGCAGCGATCAAGAGTATTGAAAGGATTTTCCACATATTATAACACATTATTTAATGCAAAAGATGCATTAAACAGTGAGTTTACCACAAGAGACAAAGGGCATAAGGACAACTTTTATGCTCCCTACATTCCTATTCTGACTTATGAAGAACAGCCTTTAGGAAGTGATCTTGGACAGACTGAGGCTTTTGCCGAAAATTCGATGAAAATGGCTGAAGTAGCCAACAGACCTTCTGGAAGAGGTAATTCAGGAATTCCCAATATTCCCGGCGGACCTCAGGGAAATGGCCCTTCAAGACCTGACGGGGAACAGACCAAAGGAGCCACTACTCTCGAAATTGCAGAAGCAAAAGCTTTAAAAGCAATCAATAAATACTCCGTAACCAGAAATGGTGAGGAGAAAAATAAACAGATTTTTGATGCCTACATGATCCTTGCCCAGGCAAGAATTTATCGGGGTAAATCTCTGGAAGCACTTGATGCTCTGAATTATGTTTTCACCCGTATGAAAGATGACAAAAGGATTCCACTCGCGAGAATCTATCAGGGGCTTGCTTATGATCAGATCAAAGATTATCACAGAGCGCATGAAACTTTTGCCAAACTGAAAAGTGAAGATATCAGTAAAAGCTATGCAAAACTTCTGAGTATTTACTATTCCGAATCTTTGCTTGATGCCGGGAAAAAAGAAGAGGCCGCCAAAGAACTTGATAATGCTTTTGAACTGAACAGCAACAGAAAACTGAAAAGCAGAATCGCTTATCTGAGAGGTCAGGTGCTGGAAAATCTGAATCAGAATGATAAAGCAAGAGAAAGCTATGCTGCAGCGTATAAATATGCCAGTGATTTCGAATTTGAAGTAAAATCTCAGGTTGCCATCGCCAAAACTTTTAACGGTAAAGGAGACTATGCAGGAGCCAAAAATTACCTGGAAGGAATCAGTAAAAAAGGGATGTATGGCTCCAGAAAGAACGAATTTTATTATGCCTTAGGTTTAATGGCTAATAAAGCAGGCAAAAAGGATGAAGCACAGCAATTCTTCAGAAAATCACTGTTTGAAAAGGTTTCTGATCCTCAGATCCGTGGATTGGCTTATTATGAAATAGGAAAAAGCTATCTTGACAAAAATGATTATATAGGGGCCGGAAGTTATTATGATTCTGCGCTTGCCGTAATGACTTATGAACCATCAAAAATCCTGTTAAAAGATCAATCCGAGTATATTAAAAAGATTTCCAAAAACTACTATCTGATCAAAAAGAATGACAGTATTCTTTCTCTGGCAAAAATGAATGATGCTCAGAAAACAGACTATTTCACAAAATATATTGCCAAATTAAAGATTAAAGAAGAGAAAGAGGAACAGGAAAGGAGACGTGCAGAAAGAAGTAAAGGTTTTGATACCGGAGATTACAGTGCCAATTCTATTTTTGCCAATAGCGGCAATTCTTTTGAAGACTTTGGAGTCACTACAAAAGGTTTTTATTTCAGCAATTCAGGAACGGTAAGCAAAGGAACCTCTTCATTTAAGCAGATCTGGGGAGACCGTGCCCTGGCCGATAACTGGCGTTCTTCCAAGAAGATGGCCTCCATTGAAGATATGAAAAATGAAGCGTTGGGAGTAAACTCAGCGCCTAATCCAAGACGTTTTGAGCCTGCGTACTATATTGAACAGATTCCTACAGATCAGGGAAAATTATCTCAGTTAAAAAAGGACAGAGATACCGCCTCATTAGGTCTGGGAATTATGTATCAGAATTATTTTACCAATACTCCACTGGCCACGAAAACACTTTATGATCTTGTTGATGTAAAGCCGGAAGAAAAAGTGATGTTACAGGCATTGTATGAGATTTTTGCCATGAATTATGAGAAAAATCCACAGGCTTCTGAAAGAGCAAAACAAATTCTCTTAGCTGATTATCCTTATACTTCTTACGCTGAATTTGCCAGAAATCCTAAAAATAAATCATTTGTAAAATCAACTGAAGAAGTTGAAAACGAATACAAAAAGGCATATGCACTATTTGAATCAGAAAAATTTGTGGAAAGTAAAGATATTATAGATCAGACGATTCAGAAGTTTCCGAAAGATGCTCTGGTTCCTAAGCTGTATTTATTAAATGCTTTCAATGCAGGAAAATCAAGTGGAAAAGAAGTTATGATTCTGCAGCTGGAACAGATTGCCCTGAATTATTCCAAAACACCTGAAGGGATAAGAGCTAAAGAAATGCTGAATTATCTGAAAAGTGACCTCAGCTTCCAGGCAACGGACAACAAAGGAAATAATATTCCTCAACAACCATCAGGAGCACCTGTACAACCTAACACCCAAAATACGGGAGTTCCACAAATGAATAGTGGAAAAGTACAGAAGCTGGATAATATAAGTACAGCTCCACAAGCAAGCCCGGGGCAACCACAAAATCCTAAAAAACCTACTGAGACAAAATCAGGATCGAAGATCCCGCCAAGACCTCAATAAAATAAAAAGCGAAGATTTATTCTTCGCTTTTCTTTTTCTTTACTCCATGGAAATCTTTGAGATAAAAAGGCTCAAAATAAGCCATATCTTCAAATTCTTTGTTTTGTATTTTCTCCAGAGTCTTTCTGATGAGATATTGTGCAGAAGGATAAACATCTTCTTTAAAAACAGCATCAGGGAGATTCAGAATTTCTTTTGCTTTTTTAGCGCCATCCCCTATAAACAGAATTTTTTTATCTTTAAATTCTTCAAAAGATGTTTCATCCAGAATCTTGGCTTCGGTCTTGGATAACTCCTCCCCTGTTTTACCGTCATAAACGGCCGTATAAACCTCCATTCTCCTTGCATCGATCAAAGGTATTATAAAATCGTAGTTATCGCCTAAAAAGGGCTCTATCATGCTTTCAAGAGAATTCACTGCTACCAGAGGAACTCTGAGTCCATAACAAAACCCTTTAGCAGAGGCAGCTCCGATTCTTAGGCCGGTATAAGATCCGGGACCTTTTCCTAAAGAAACGGCTTCGATATCTTTAAGCGTAATCCCCGCTCCTTCCAATGCCCACTCTACATAAGTGTGAAGACTTTCAGACTGTTTATAGTTTTCAGAAACTTCTTCACAAAGGCACAATAACTTCTCATTATCTGATATGGCTACTGAACAGTTTTTCGATGATGTTTCCAGATATAGAATTTTCATTTTTTTGTTTTAAAGCTAAACAGCAAAATCGCATTTAATTTTCTGCAAATTTACTTCATTATTTTGGACTATTTTCTATAAATCGTTCTTGGCTCAGCCTGAGCACTTGGATAGATAGTCATATCTGAAATAGTAACGTGTTTCGGAGCATTTACACAGTAAGCAATGGCATCAGCAATATCTTCTGCTTTCAGGGCATCATATCCTGCATACACCGTTGAAGCCTTTTCACTATCGCCTTTGAACCTTACCAGAGAGAAATCGGTTTCTACAGCTCCCGGCTGGATATTGGTTACTTTGATTCCAAATTCGGTAAGTTCCAGTCTCATACCTTCCGAAATAACGTCTACTGCTTTCTTTGTTGCACAGTACACTACTCCATTCGCATAGGTTTGTCTTGCTGCTACAGAACTGATATTTACAATATGACCTAAATTTTTAGTTTTCATAGTTGGAATGATCATTTTGGAAACATACAGTAATCCCTTCACATTTCCGTCAATCATAGAATCCCAGTCGTCCGTCTTACCAGCAGAGAGAGGATCTAACCCATGAGCATTGCCAGCATTATTAATCAGAACATCAATATCTTTCCAGTTCTCAGGAAGAGAATTAATAGCTGCTTCCACTTCTTCAAGATTCCTTACATCAAATATTAAACTAAATATTTCGGTGTATTGGGAAAGTTCTGTTTTTACAGACTCCAGCACCTCACTTCTCCTTCCACAAATAATAATTCTGTTTCCTTGCTTTGCAAGAAGCTCTGCAGTGGCTTTACCTATACCGGAAGTTGCACCGGTGATTAATATTGTCTTCATAAAATTGGTTGTTAAATGTCCGAATGCACTCCTCTATCAATGTCATGATTCTGTTACATTCAAACATTGTTGTATTGATTTATTAGTTTGCATCAAAGGCCTGAAAAGCATCTTTGATATGGTCAATAACTAAGTTTTTTTTATCATCGGGAAGAACGGAAATAATATCAAATCTGGCTTCCTGGTCTTTATGACATTCCTCAAGATAGTGATTAGCTGCAGAAACAATGGATTTTATCTTTGTTTTGGTTACAGCTTCCTGAGGGAGCATAAAGGCATCCGTGGATCTTGCTTTCACTTCCACGATAATAATCAGATTATCTTTCTCAGCAATGATATCAATTTCGTTTTGCTTAAAACGAAAGTTTCTGGCCTTAATGGTATAGCCGTTTTTCTGAAGATAATCAGCAGCGAGATTCTCTGCTATTTTTCCAAAATCATTATGATGTGCCATAGTGTATAGTTAAGAGTTTGGAGACAGGAGAGTAGTGCTACTTTAAAAATCTATTTTTACTTTAGCATCCACTTTTATTTTCACGTTTGCACCAATTAAAAGTGGTCTGTTGTCTTTAATATGCCCATTCGGGAAGGCAAATACTACCGGGAAATTATACTTTGAAATTCTGTCTGAGATCAGTTTGTAAACGAACTCATCAAAGCTATCTTCATAGTTTTTATTTTCCTTTTCATCTCCCATATTGGTCATTCCACCAACAATCAATCCTTTGATTTTGTTGAAGACACCTGCCAGCTCCAGACTCATAATCATACGGTCCAGTGCATAGAAGTTTTCTCCTATATCTTCAATAAACAGAATCTTGTCTTTAAAATCGAATGAATATTTCGTTCCCAGAAGAGCGTAGATAAGGGCTAAATTTCCTCCAACCAATTCTCCCTGAATATTCCCTTTTTTATTGAATGGGTGAGATTTTAGGACGTATTTAGGCTTTTTGCCTTTAAGGATATCAAAGATCAGATCATAGCTTTCATTTGTCACTCCAAAACTTGATGTCTTAATGGTCTGTCCATGAATGGAAACAAAACCTTTTTTTAACAGATAACTTTGTATGACTGTATTGTCTGAATATCCGATATACCATTTCGGGTTTTCTGTAAAGTTTTTCAACTTCAGGTGCTGAATAAGATGCTGGCATCCGTAACCGCCTCTTGAAGCCCATACAGCTCTTATTTCCGTATCGTTTAAGGCCCAGTTGATATCTTTTGTTCTTTCCTTTTCTGTTCCGGCGTAATTATATCCGTTTGAAAATTTAGTGTAGAGATGTTCTCCGAGAACGGGTTCAAAACCTCTGCTTTTAATCATTTCTATTCCCTTTTCCAGTTGAGTAGCATCTACTGCACCTGCAGGGGAAATAACAGCTATTTTGTCTCCTTTTTTAAGAGACTTTGGAAAGATCATTTTTTTCATTTTGCTTTTTGATATTTTACTTCTTTCTTTTCTGCTTCCTCCAGTTGTTTTTCAAATTGGTTGAACTTTTTAAAACTCTGCAGGAAAATAAAGAAACTGAATATAATAAGAATACAGCCAACAACTCTTCTGATCTGGTTGGCCAGTTTTTGTGTTAATTTATCATGAAATTGTTTGGCAAGAAATATCTTGGCAAGATCTATAGACAGGTAAGTGGCCAGTACTATACTGATGTATAAAATAAAACTGCTGGTGTCCGGATATTGATTCCTTACGGAAATTACCGTTACCAGCCAGAAAAGGATGACTCCTACATTCAGAAGATTAAAGAAAAAACCGTTGAAAAAGGTCTTAATATAATTTTGACCAATGATCTTTTCTTCTCCGGGCAGGTGCATTTTGGTTTTGGTCACCAGCATTACAATTCCGTAGATGAAAATAAGAATAGAAGTGATCCTGTAAAAACCTGGATGTTTATCAATTAAAGAAACAATATCCGTACTGGCATAGTACGCCGCTACAATGCATAATAAATCTGCCGTAATCACACCAAGATCCAGTGACAGGGCATGTCTGGGGCCTCTGGAAAAGCTGGTTTCAATAAGCAGGAAAAAAATAGGTCCTATGAAAACCAGGCTTAGCATAAATCCTAATATGACGGCAGATAGTACAAGTTCTAGCATTAAGTAGTGTTTTAAAATGAATAAAAATTCATTTCGTTTAATACAAAGTTAGACTTTATGATTTAATTATTCAATAAAGTTATGATATATCAAGTGGATTTTAATAACACTTTAATGTAATTTTTTATTAAGGAATAAGAGAGGAGTGGAGAGTACATTTCATACTTTTTATATTTAGAAAATAAAAGGCTGACGGTTCGGTAACACATCAGCCTTTATAATTTTATCAACAGTCTTCTTAAAGACTTAATTCTTTACTTCACAATCTGGAAGTCAAGCTGCTTCTGAATCAGATTGGCTTTCACCACCTTAATCTGAACTTCATCTCCAAGCTGATATTTATTTCCATGTCTTATTCCGTATACAGCATGGGTTTTCGCATCATACATATAGGAATCATCCACAAGGTCTCTTAACTTGATCAAACCTTCAGCACCATTCTCAGGAATTTCAACCCAGAAACCAAACTCAGCTACTCCGGAAATCACTCCTCTGAATGTTTCTCCCAGATGTTTTTCCATGAATTTTACCTGCATGTACTTGATGGAATCTCTTTCCGCATCTGCTGCCAGTCTTTCCATCGCACTGCAGTGTTTTGCCTTTTCTTCAAGCTCACCTCTGTTTGGAGATTTTCCTCCATCCAGATAATGCTGAAGAAGACGGTGTGCCAGCAAATCGGGATAACGACGGATAGGAGAGGTGAAGTGGCTGTAATACTCAAAACCTAAACCATAGTGGCCGATTGGTTCCGTAGAGTATACCGCCTTACTCATACTTCTCATCGCAAGAGTTTCAATCATATTTTCTTCCCCTTTTCCTTTTACATCATGAAGAAGTTTATTCAAAGACGCAGCCACTTTTTTGGTATTGGCCAAATCCATTTTATATCCGAAAGTAGCAACGAAGTCTCTCAAAGATTCCAGTTTTGCAGGATCCGGATCATCGTGAACCCTGTAAATAAATGTATTGTTGGTGATCTCACCTTTTCTTGAAAGTGATACAAATTCTGATACTTTTTTATTGGCTAAAAGCATGAATTCCTCGATCAGGTGATTGGAGTCTTTACTGATTTTAAAGTACACACCGATCGGTTCATTATTTTCATCAAGATTGAATCTTACTTCACTTCTGTCAAAAGTAATGGCTCCTTTTCTTATACGTTCATGACGCATTATTTTCGCCAGCTTATCAAGTGTATTGATTTCTTCCGCCAGATCTCCCTGTCCGGTTTCGATACGCTCCTGAGCTTCTTCATATGTGAATCTCCTATCTGAGTGGATTACTGTTCTTCCGAACCACTGCTTTTGAATTTCAGCATTATCATTCAGTTCAAAAACAGCTGAAAAGGTATATTTATCCTCGTGCGGACGAAGGGAGCATACATCATTACTCAAAACTTCCGGCAGCATCGGCACAACCCTGTCAACAAGATATACTGAAGTAGCTCTCTGATAGGCTTCATCATCCAGAATAGTTCCCGGAACTACATAATGAGATACGTCTGCAATATGAACTCCGATTTCCCAGTTTCCATTTTCCAGTTTTCTAATGGATAAAGCATCGTCAAAATCCTTCGCATCCTTAGGGTCAATGGTAAACGTACAGATACTACGCATATCCCAACGTTTTGCCACCTCGTCATCTGTGATGCTTCTGTCGATTTTATCTGCATCAGCTTCTACTTCTGATGGAAATTCGTAAGGAAGACCATATTCTGCAAGAATAGAGTGGATTTCCGTTTCATGTTCTCCCGGAGCACCCAGCACCTGAATGATTTCACCTTCCGGGTTTTTGTCACCCGGTCTCCATTCCGTCATTTTTACGATCACCTTATCTCCATCTTCAGCATTGTTGAATTTTCCTTTCGGAATAAAGATATCTGTGTTGATTGTCTTTTTATCACAAACCACAAACCCAAATTCCTTATGGGCAACCTTCTGAAACGTTCCTACAAATTCCGTTCTGGTACGTTCCAAAACTTCCAAAACAGAGCCTTCCAATTTCTTTCCTTTATAATGATAAGTTATAATAAGAACTTTATCTCCCTGCAATGCGTCCTTCACATTTTTGGAGTGAACGAAGACATCATCTTCCAAACCTTCCACACTTACGTAAGCATTTCCACTTTGGTTAAAGTCAATAGTTCCGGTAAGCGTTCCTGCGATTTTCAGGTTCACAATGTATTTTCCTTTTTCAACTTCTTTAATCTTTTCAGATCCCTGAAGTTTATGCAGCGCCTGGATCACAAGTTCTCTTTGTCTTGGATTTTTGTAATCTATCCCATCAGCGATCTGCTTATAATTATAAATTTTGGATGAATTTGCATTCATAAAACGGAGGATCATTCTTCCGATCTCCATCATCTTTAAATCATTTTTATGACTTATATATTTTCTTTTTTTTGGCATTTTAATTTTTATTTTAATTGTTTTGGTCTTATCTCAATTAAGACCTTTTTCTAAATCTTCCTTATTAGTTCCTTAGTATAAGGTTATTCAATTTCATCATTAGAATCTTTCCGTAAATCATCAGAAATTATCTTTCAGTTTGCTTACAACGGGAGCTTTAGTTTTGTATAAATTTAATACAATTCTGGAGAAGAAAAGAGAAAAACCTTTTATTAAATATATTTCAAATATAAGAAAGGCTTTGGAGAATAATAGAGTGTAATTTCTATTGGACACTGCAAATGTACGAATAAAAAATAAATAAGGCTTGTAAAGTGATTTACAAGCCTTATTATAATTAGCAAACTGCAATTTTGTCAACTCTGTTCTGGTGTCTTCCACCTTCAAAGTCTGTTGAAAGAAATTTATCTACAATTTCAAGTGCCAGTTCTTTAGATATAAATCTTGCCGGCATTGAAATCATGTTGGCATCATTATGCTGTCTTGCCAGTGTTGCAATCTCCGGCATCCAGCATAAAGCGCATCTTATCTTCTGATGTTTGTTAGCAGTGATCTGAACTCCGTTTCCGCTTCCACAGATCAGAATTCCCAGCTCATTTTCTCCGTTTTCCACAGAGGTTGCCGCAGGGTGTACAAAGTCTGGATAATCCACACTGTTTGTGGAAAACGTTCCAAAATCCTGAACATCAAAAAGTTCTGAAAGGTAGTTCTTAACAATCTCCTTATATTCATAGCCTGCATGGTCCGCTGCGATAGCAATTTTTCTTTTCATAATACTCTTATTAAGCTTTATTAGATTCTATTTCCTTACAAAGGTAAGAATAATAACAATTCGTGTTAGTAAACCCTGAGTTAATTGTGAAAAGGTATGTGAATAACTGTGGAAAACTTTTCTCAACTTTCTATTTTTAAAGATCAATTTATTTCGTAATAGAAAATCTTTTCTCAAACTTTTACCACAACTTTCCAGATGTTTTCTTCAGCTATCCCCAGATTTTTCCATAATAAAATAACTAATAATGGCTTCATCTCAAAGTTATCAACATTTGTTAATAAGTAGGTGAAATAGCGGGTTTACAGAGATTTATATTGTGAGTTAAATATGAGTTGAGTAAAAGTTGAATGTTATCAATTTTTAGCATAAAACTTATCCCCGAAATTCACAACACTCAACAACAACTACATTATTCTTTTTTTTAAAAGAGATAAAATTGTTGATTAATGGGTGATTGGGTTCGGGGAAACTTTTTGAAAACTTTTATTTTAATCAAACTGTTGAAAAAGTTTAAAACCTTACATTTGTGAAACAAAAATTCAATGAGATTTATGAAATTGTTCTTGCGAGATTTTTCCGAAAACTAAAACGGATTTTGAGCACGACGGTTTCATAGGGCTTAGCAAAAAATAAATCTACTTATGAAAACAATCAATGATCTTAATTTTAAAGATAAGAAGGCTCTTGTAAGAGTGGACTTTAATGTTCCACAGGACGATCAACTGAAAGTGACTGACAACACAAGAATTGTTGCTGTGAAACCAACAGTGGAAAAGATCCTTAATGATGGTGGTTCTGTCATCTTAATTACACACCTTGGAAGACCTAAGGGAGAGGTTAAAGATGAATTTTCTCTTAAACATATTGTTGGCGAAGTTTCTGCTGTTTTAGGACAAGAAGTGAAATTTGTTGATGAGTGTATTGGAGAGAAGGCAGAGCAAGCAGCTGCAGATTTAAAACCAGGAGAGATCTTACTATTGGAAAATGTACGTTTTCATAACGAGGAGGAAAAAGGAGATGCTGCATTCGCAGAGAAGCTTTCAAAGTTAGGAGACGCTTATGTAAATGATGCATTTGGTACGGCTCACAGGGCTCATGCTTCCACAGCAGTAATCGCTCAATACTTTCCGTCAACTAAATATTTCGGTTTACTGATGGCTAGAGAGCTTCAGGCAATCGATAAAGTATTAAAAAGTGGTGAGAAACCAGTTACAGCTATTTTGGGTGGATCTAAAGTTTCAACTAAAATTACCATTATAGAGAATATCCTTCCTGCAGTAGATAATCTGATCATTGGTGGAGGTATGGCATTTACTTTTATTAAGGCTCTTGGAGGGAAAATCGGTAATTCTCTTGTAGAAGAAGATAAACTTCCTTTGGCCCTTGAGATTTTAGGAAAAGCTAAAGAGCACAAAGTAAAAGTATATCTTCCGTCTGATGCCATCATCGCTGAAAGCTTTAGTAATGATGTGGAGAGAAAAGAAGCTGATATCTATGCAATCCCTGAAGGATGGATGGGACTTGATGCGGGTCACAAATCGAGAGATCAGTTTAATGATGTATTGTTGAATTCAAGAACTATTCTTTGGAACGGTCCTATCGGAGTTTTTGAAATGTCAAACTTTGCTGGTGGCACAGTTGCTTTAGGAGAGAGTATTGCTGAAGCAACAAGACTTGGTGCTTTCTCTTTAGTTGGAGGAGGGGACAGTGTTGCTTTCGTGAAACAATTCGGATATGCTGATCAGGTAAGCTACGTTTCTACCGGTGGTGGAGCCATGCTTGAAAGTCTTGAAGGACTTGAATTGCCAGGGGTAGCTGCAATCAATAATTAATAGAAAATAAAAGATATTTCAAAGCCTGCTAATATAATTAGCAGGCTTTTTTTATTTCTTAAACTTAAAGAAAATCCTTTATTGATCGTAGTTTTAATGCTATTTTAGATATAACTTCTAGTTATATAGAGATGGGTTGAATTATCTTTCAGAGACTTATGTTTTTAATGAAATTTATGATCAGAATATTCTTAGAAAATTTACGAGTTTATGTGATTTTATTTATGGTTTTATTCTCATTTTACTTTGATAAATGACCATTATTTTTGCAAAACAATTGATATAAAAAGCGGTATTTTTTCTGTGAATTATACTTTGTATTTCGAAAAATATAGAAGGAGTAGTTGATATGATCTTATGAAGATTAGTAGAGGATTTGAAGGAAGGTTTATGATTTTTTCTTCCCATTGAAAAGTGATTCTATTTGTTTTTTTTTAAATTATTCTGGAGAGATAGGTTTCACTTTATCTTTTTAGGAAATAGTATTTTAGATTGCTTTAGTATTTAAATTTCTATTAGAAAATGGAGATATAAATTTTTGAAAATTTTAAATTCAATCATTTATTTATTTCACATTATAGTGATAGCTTTTTATATTATTGATTATTAATCATTAAACTTATTTTTTAACTATTTTTCCTTATTATTTTCATGTGATATTCTTACTAAAACAATAGAAATCCATAGGTAACTATAATAAAATGAATAAGTTAATTTTTTTTTGAATTTTTAAGATCCGTTTACATGATAAATTTAAGTAAGTTTTAATTTTTTATTCTTTAGACTTAAAAATTTGCCATGAAGTTTTAACATTGTTTAGGTGCTTCCAAGTTTTAAATTTTTGTTCAAGTATTGATTTTTGAAACTCTCTGTATTTTTATCTTTTCCTTTTTTCGTAAAAAAAATACAACCTTTCAATTTTTATCAATTTTATTTTTTGAAGTAGGGAAAAATTATTTTTATTAAAAATGGTAGAGTGGAGTAGGGGAGCTTTTTTTTTATCGTGGAATAATTACCTTAAGAAGAAATTAGATTTTCTTTTTTTGTCGTCAGAATTATATTTACCAAATCAGCTTTAATTTTTTCTTTTAATAAAAATGTCGAAAAATGAACTTCATAAATAGCTTAAAAATCAATTTTTTCTCTTTTTTAGAGTGTTTGTATCTTATTTTATTTTGAAGCTGAATTGAGGCTATTTCTGTAATAATTTATCTTGTTGAAACTAAATTTCTTCTTTTCTTGCTGTTTTTTATGCTTTTGTTGAAAACTGAATGAGAAGGTTTAGTAAAATCTTAAGTACATAAAATGCTGTGTAGGTGATGGACATTTTTCTCAACTTTAAAAAATAGAGTAGAGTAGATATTTTTATTTTTTTTTATTTGATAAAATTGACGAAGAAATTATTATTCGGATATGATATTTAAAAAGAAAACTCAGGAGAAAAATCCTGAGTTTTTATTTTTTAAGCTAAAACGCTGAAAATTGACCTTCATAAATAGGGTAAAAATCGATTTTCTATCTTTTTTCGATAATATATATCAAACTTGAAAATTCGTTCGAAAATAATGCCTTTACGTTGGAAATTGTTCCAAAGATCACTGCTTTTAACCAAAATAGAGGTGATTTTTTGTATTTTTCGCTCAACATAGAGATGTAATACGAATCAAGAACTAAAGGTTTGATCTTTCTCATTTTCCAGTCAGGATTTTTGGAAATCAAATTTTCCATACCATTTTTTGAAAAATGATAGATATGTCTTGGAACATCATAAGCGGCCCAATATTCTTTATAATGTTTCGCATCATAGGAAGTAGGGTTGGGAACTGCAATCACAAGAATTCCTTTTTCTTTTAATTTTTCATGAAAAACAGCAAGCATTTCATCCTGATTCTCGATGTGCTCAAATACATGCCATAGTGTAATAGCATCTAAGGTATTTTCCTCAATTTTGTTAATATCATCTAAAATAGAAGCCTTGGTTATTTTTCCTTGTGCTGCTTTTCTGGCATCAGAATCCGGTTCAAATCCATAGGTTTCAAAATCATTTTCAATGTATTTTACAAATTCTCCTGCGCCGCATCCATAGTCCAAAACTTTAGAACCTTTTTTTATTCTGTCTATCAGGATATTTTTTTTGTACTGAAGATTGAATGATTGAAGAAACTTATAAAGCTTTTCTTTCAAACTTCCGGAATCCTGGTGATGAGAAATATAATCTTCACTTTCATAATATCTGGAAATATTGGATGGAATAGGAGTGGTTTTAAAAACTCCTTTTGTTTCAGTCTCTTTGATCTCAAATATTTCCTGTGAAAGAAAATGATCTTTTATTTTCATTGAAGTAAATATCTTTTATATGATAAAAAAATTAAGATATTCAGAAGTGTTTTACGCTTATAAATACCTTAATTTTTGTTTTTATTTTCTAATGTTTCACGTGAAACATTTTTTTAACGCCCTAGGTAAACCAATAAAACATTAATATCAGCAGGGGAAACTCCGCTTATTCTTCCAGCTTGTGCAATAGTCTTCGGACGTACATTAGACATCTTTTGTTTTGCTTCTGCAGATAGGCTGCTTAGCTTTGTATAATCAAAATCTTCCGGTATTTTGATATTTTCCAGACGATTCAGCTTAGCTACATTTTCCTTTTCTTTTTCAATATAACCTTTATATTTGATATTGATTTCAGCCTGCTCTCTTACTTCATCGTTATATTGGGTAGAAACTTCTTTAATAAAATCGATTTCATCCAGTTTTTCTAACGTCATATTAGGCCTGGTAAGGATTTGTGCTGCTCTGTACGCCTGATCAACAGGGCTGCTTTCAATAGACTCCAGGACAGGGTTAATAATACCTGGTTTTAAAGAAGTTTCTCGAAGGAAATATTCAAGTGATTGACTTTCAGATATTTTTGTTTCAACGCGTCTTAATCTGTCTTCTTTTGCCAGTCCTAGCTGATATGCTTTCTCTGTTAATCTGATGTCAGCATTATCCTGTCTTAAAAGAAGTCTGTATTCTGCACGTGAAGTAAACATTCTGTAAGGTTCTTCAGTTCCTTTTGTAATTAGGTCATCAATCAATACTCCAATATAAGCTTCATCTCTGTTTAAGATAAAATCTCCCTTTTCATGAACTTTATTGTGTGCATTGATTCCGGCAATTAATCCTTGACCAGCTGCTTCTTCATATCCGGTTGTTCCATTGATCTGTCCGGCGAAATATAAATTATCAATTAATTTAGTTTCGAGGGTATGCTTTAATTGGGTAGGAGGGAAGTAGTCATATTCAATTGCATAACCCGGACGGAAAACTTTTACATTTTCGAATCCTGGTATATGTTTCATTGCTTTGATCTGTACATCCTCTGGAAGAGAAGAGCTGAAACCGTTGACATAGATCTCTACTGTTTTCCATCCTTCCGGTTCTACGAAAAGTTGGTGTCTGTTTCTTTCTGCAAAACGGTTAATTTTATCTTCAATACTTGGACAGTATCTAGGACCTAAGCTTTGAATCGTTCCATTAAACATTGGACTTCTGTCGAAACCTTCTCTTAAAATATCGTGTACTGTTTCGTTGGTATATACGATATGACAGCTTAGTTGTTTTGTTAGTTTCGGAGTGTCAAGATAACTGAACTTTTGGGGATTTTCATCACCTTTCTGTTCTTCCATTTTTGAATAATCCAAACTTCTTCCGTCTACTCTCGGTGGAGTACCGGTTTTCATTCTTCCTGCCTCGAAACCTAAAGTGACCAGTTGTTCTGTAATTCCAAAAGCTCTCGGTTCGCCCATTCTTCCTCCTCCTAATTGTTTATCTCCAACGTGGATTAATCCGTTAAGAAAAGTTCCGTTTGTAAGAACTACAGATTTTGCTTTAATCTCAATTCCTAAAGAAGTAACCACTCCGGCTACTTTATTATTTTCAACAATCAGTTGTTTCACCATATCCTGAAAGAAATCAAGATTGGGAGTATTCTCTAATGCTAAACGCCATTCTTCGGCAAAAAGCATTCTATCATTTTGGGTTCTCGGAGACCACATCGCAGGACCTTTTGAAAGATTCAGCATTTTGAATTGGATCGCAGATTTGTCTGCCACAATTCCGGAATATCCTCCCATTGCATCAATCTCTCTTACGATCTGTCCTTTTGCGATTCCGCCCATTGCCGGGTTGCAACTCATCTGTCCGATGGTCTGCATATTCATTGTAATAAGCAGTGTTTTTGAACCCAAGTTAGCTGCTGCTGCTGCTGCCTCACAACCTGCGTGTCCTGCACCTACTACTATTACATCATATATTTCTGAAATCATTTTTATCTCGCTTGTTTTAAGCTTTAAACCTTATCTTTATAACCAATGTTTCACGTGAAACATTTTTGGAGAATGCACTCTAGGTAAACTTATATTGTTGCTAGAATAGAGTACTTTAGATATGGGACTTTAAGTGATTCTTCAATTTTAAAACTTTAAATCCCTGTATTTATCCAGGTACAAATCTTCCATTCTCCGCATCTCTTTTTCTTCCTCTTCCGTCTTGTCTTTATAGCCTGCAAGATGTAAAATACCGTGGGCTAAAACCCTTCTTAATTCTTCTTCATAATCTCGGGAAAGGGTAGAGGCGTTATCAGAAATGCGCTGCAAAGATACGAAAATCTCAGCGCTTATTGTCTTACCTTTTACATAATCAAAAGTGATGATATCTGTATAGTAATCATGCTGCAAATAATCCTGATTGATCTTAAGAAGATATTCGTCATCACAGAAAATGTAGTTGATTTCTCCTAATTTTTTTCCTTCTGAAAGAATAAGATCTTCCAGCCATTTTTTGTAATCTGTACTTACCGATTCTGGTAAGTTTTCGTAAAAGAACTGTATCATTTTTTTAAAACCAGTGTCCTAATATAACACTGAATATACCTTTTTGGTTATTTTTTAGGGAGTGGCTGAAGTTTACTTTTATCTGCCCGAAAGGAGATTTGTAACCTGCCGTAATTCCCAGTGAGCTATAATTTACTTTAACTGCATCTTCAAACTTAATATCGTTTGATAAGTTGGCAAAGGTAAAGTTTCCGCTGATAAAATAGTTTTTATTAAACTTAAACTGAACATCATTTGATGCCAGTATGACATTGTTTGTATACAACTGGGCGAAATAGAATCCACCAAAACTTTTAAAATTAATGAGATTCTGCTCAAAAATTCCGCCTAATCTGTATTGGTAATAACCTGGAAGGTTTTCACCGATAGTAACTCCTCCAAACAGATTGAGACGATAGCTGAATTGTTTGCTTAGCGGAATATTAAGCTTAAGGTCCGCTTTGATCTGAATGATTCTTTTATCAACTTCAGACTTTAAAAGATCTACAACCTTTCCTTCTGCTGCAAAATAAACCCCTTTTGTAGGGAATTCCTTATCATCCTGAGTGTCGGTCTTAATAAAAACATAAGGGTTCAGAAAACGGCTGTATCGCCTGTTATCTCCATTGCTGTTTTCTGCTTTAAAATAATCGTGGCTAATACCGCCGCCAATGGCAAATTTATCCTTCCAGGTAGACTGTATATAAGCTTCATTTCTGATCCATTCCCAGCGGTCTACTACATAGTTATCTACATTCTTTATATCAAAGCTCATTCCTGATGAATAGAGGCCAACTCCCGGAATATATCCGTTATCTACAAAATAATTAAGGTAATATCTGAGACGATCTCCTACAACGAGATCCACCGAAAGGTTTGAATTTTTAAATAAAAGCCTTTTTGCAGAATAATTCAAAAGAAGTCCCGTTTTAAAAACTTCGTCATAATGCAATCCGAATTTTAGAAAATGACGGGCATCATCTTCAGTGACGTAAAGCTTCAGGTAATTGGCGTCATTCTCCTGAACGATATCATAATTGATAAATTTGTAGTTGTTGGTAGCAACCAGTTTATCTATCATTTTATTAATGCTTCCATAGGTCTGTAAGGAGGGGAGGCGTAGTCCCATTTTTCCCAGCGTGTAGTTTTTACCATAAATTTTGCTTCCTTCAATAGAAATACTGTCTATTTTATAAACATTCGAATATATAGGGTTCACCTGTTGTCTGAGACGGTCAAATGATCTCTTTGGAAGTTGGTCTAATACCTGGGAATATTTCATACCTTCCACATATCCGCTGTCCAGAATTTTCTTTTTATCATCGTAGCTTGTAGCGGACATCCCTTTCAGATTGGGTTTAATATTGATATCTGTATATCTGTATTGTCTTCGGGTATCTCTTTTGATACCGAAATCTATGACCTGGTTTAGAATGGCTATAATATTGTTTAAATCTTCTCTTTTAGAAAGATCCTGATTAAGATCCACACCTATGACGATGTCAATTCCTTTGTCCTTTAAAGGCTTTGAGGGGTAGTTTACCGTCATCGCTCCGTCAATATAAATGCTGTCCCCAATTTTTACCGGATCCATTAAAGAAGGGAACGCAGAACTCGCCATAATAGACTGTACGAGATCTCCCTTTTCAAAAATCTGCATATTGCCGCTTTCAAGATTGGTAGCGACACAAAGGAAAGGAATAGGCATTTTGGAAAAGTCCTCAATATTGGAAACGTTTTTAAAAAGTTCTTTCAGAAGATAAACATTTCTTTGTCCGGTACTGATAGAGGAAGGAAGTGTGATTTTACCGTTTTTGAGCGGAATGGATAAAAGATATTTGTCTACAGATTTATTGAAAAAGCTGGCTTCCTGCCGGGACTTTGGATCCATAATAAGAGAATAGAAATCTGTATCCATGACTATTTTTTCTATTTCTTTTCCGGAGTATCCGGCGGCATACAATCCGCCTACGATAGCTCCCATGCTTGTTCCGGAAATATAGTCTACTTTCACTCCCAAAGAATCCAGTACTTTAAGAACTCCGACATGTGAAAAACCCTTGGCACCACCACCGGCGAGAGACAGCCCTATTTTTGGATTCTTCGGAATTACCAGATTTTTTTTTACCTGAGAATGGATCAATAACAGTGGGAATATGAAAAGCAGAATCAGGAGTTTTCTCATAGTTAATCTTTTATATAAATCCGTTTCACCCGCGGGGAAATGGAGGTTAATACTTCATAGGTTATCGTTTTGCAGTATCCTGCGAATTCTTTTAAGCTTGGTTTGGCGTTGAAAACAGTTACGGTATCACCTTCTTTTACGTTGGGAATATGGTCTACATTAATCATCATCATATCCATGCAGATATTTCCGACGATAGGTGCAAGAGTTTTATTTACACCTACATTTCCTACCTGATTTCCGATCAATCTTGGAATTCCGTCTGCATATCCCACAGGAATCGTTGCAATTCTTGTAGGATGATCTGCTTTATATCTTCTGCTGTAGCCTACAGATTCACCATTTTCAACGGTTGATATCTGTGAAATTACGGTTTTAAAGCTTACCACAGATCGTAATTGTTTCTGAATTTCAGGATCTGCAGATTCTCCCAGCATACCAATACCGATTCTCACCATGTCATGCTGATGATCTTTATAGCTGGTAATTCCTGCCGAATTCAGAATATGACGGATAGGAGTGTAGCCTAGTTTTTCAATAAGGTAATCGGAATTTTTTTCGAATATCTCCAGTTGTTTCAAAGTGAATTCTTTTTCTTCAGGCATATCAGAAGATGATAAATGACTGAACATACTCTGAACCTTTACATTTTTGTGGCTTAAAGTTTCGCTTAACTGATCCAGCTCAAAATCTTTAAAACCAAGACGGTGCATTCCCGTTTCCAGCTTGATATGGATCGGGTATTTTTTATCATATCCGGATTTCTGAACGGCTTCATAAAATAATTCCAAAACTCTGAAACTGTAAATTTCCGGCTCCAGGTTATATTCTATAATCGTCTGATAACTGTGCTGCTCGGGATTCATCACAATAATAGGAGTGGTGATCCCTTTTTTACGAAGTTCTACCCCTTCATCTGCATAGGCTACCCCAAGATAATCTATATGATGATGCTGAAGAAATTCTGATACTTCAAAGCTTCCCAGCCCGTAAGCGTTGGCTTTCACCATTGCCATCATTTTAGTTCCCGGTTTCAGCAATGATTTATGATAGTTGATATTGTGAAGAATTGCATTAAGGTTTACTTCCAATACCGTATCATGCTTTCTGAGTTCAAGAATATCTTTCAGTTTTTCGATCTCAAATTTTCTGGCTCCTTTGAGCAGAATAATCTGATTTTCTATTTCAGTAAGATGTTTGCTTTCAATGAGCTCTTTAGTATCAATAAAAGTATATGTTTTAGTTTTAAATAATTCACTAAAGTTTGATATTTCATCACCAATTAAGAAGACAGAGTCAAAATTTTGCTCATTCACCAGTTCAGAAACTTCTTCATATAATTCTTTGGCGTTGGAGTTTACTCCTACAATATCTGTTAAGACCAGTGATTTTTTAGATTTGTTGTATTCATTCAAAAACTGCAGGGCAGTCTTCAAAGAGTCGAGGTCAAGATTAAAAGAATCGTTGATGACAATATTGCCCTTAACTCCTTCAATCGCTTCAAGCCTCATTTCAACGGCTTTTAAAAGGTTGATTTTTTCAACGATCTTTTTATTTTCGATATTCAGTTCCTTGAGTACCGAGATAAGCGCCATAGCATTGGTTAATGTCGCTTCGTCTCTCTGATGAACCGGAAAACTGATTTCTTCACCCAAATATTCAACAATGATGTTTTCATCTTTGGAAATATTGTTTTTGATGAAAACCTGATTCTCTTTTTTAAAACCGTAAGAAATTAATTTTTTATCAGAGTAGGATTTTTTAATTTTTTGATCAACCAAAAAATTATCTCCATTATAAATGATCACTTCAGAATTTTTGAAAAGAATAATTTTTTCATTAATCAATTCTTCCTCGGAAGAAAAGTTGGCCGCGTGAGCAGTTCCGATATGCGTGAGCAGTCCGATCTGAGGGTGGAAAATATTTTCAAGTTTTTCCATTTCATGCGGTTTTGAAATTCCTACCTCAAAAATCCCAAGCTGATGGGAACTGTTGATCTGAAGAAGAGACAAAGGAAGACCAATCTGGGAATTAAAACTTTTAGGGCTTTTTACCGTAGGAAACTCGTTCCATAAGCACTGATATAACCATTCTTTTAAAATAGTCTTACCATTACTTCCTGTAATTCCGATCGATTGTAAATGAGAATTTTCGAAATGATACTTTGCTAATTTTTGAAGAAACTCTACGGAATTTTCAACAATGATCCAGGTTATATTGTCAAACTCCGGATAGTAATGTTCAGAAATAATGACATTGATACCCCTGTCCATTGCAGATTCAATAAATTTTTCACCGGAATTTTTGTGAGTATTGATCGCAATGAAAGCTGAATTCTTGATAGAATAAATAATCCTGCTGTCGTATGCTATATTTTTGATCAATAAACTTCCGTCACCAATGACCTGTGAACTGGTGATCTCTGCAATGTGTTGTACTGTATAATTCATTGGTACCCTTTCTGCTTTTTTTAGCGAATTGGCAAAAAGGTAAAATAGTAAAAGGGCTGAGATTTATGACATCATCCGGTTTTTCCTTTTTAAATATTTTACAGTGTAGCTTTTTCGCTTTTCATTTTATATTATTGAATATATTTTACGGTTTATAGCAAACAGTTTTACAATTTAGTGATTTCGTCGTCTGCTTTATCCGATTATTTTCTTTTTGAAAGTACTTCGTCAATAAAAACACGGCGGCTTACTGCTTCATAACTTTCTGTTTCTCCCAGTTCCACCAGATTATCTCCCTGTGAAGTTCTCATCGAGTAGTTGGCAAGATTACCGGTTCTCTTACAAATAGCATGCACTTTTGTAACATACTCTGCAGTCGCCATCAAATTGGGCATTGGTCCAAATGGACGACCCAAAAAATCCATATCCAATCCTGCAATAACTACTCTGATACCACTATTGGCAAGCTGGTTGGCAACATCAACAATGCTTTCATCAAAAAACTGAGCTTCATCAATGGCTACTACATCACAATTGGAAGCCAGCAGAAGAATTTCATTGGGGTTTTCTACTGCTGTACTGCGGATTTTATTCTGATTATGAGATACTACATCCTCTTCAGAATACCGTACATCCATTTTTGGTTTAAAAATTTCCACATTCTGTCCTGCCATTTCCGCTCTTCGCAATCTGCGGATAAGTTCCTCGGTTTTACCGGAAAACATAGAGCCACAAATCACTTCCATCCAACCACTTTGTTTGGAATGATTAATTGTATTTTCTAAAAACATTTGTTAAATTAGCCGTATATTTTTAACATCAAAAGTAAGCAATTTTAATAAGAATCTTATTATGCAGAATATCCAAGATTTAAAGGAAAAGATTTTTTTTGAATCCATGAATATCATTGATAATCTGGACAAAATAAGCAATATAGACGAATTACTTTCCAAGCAAGATCTTGTAGATGAGCTTGCTAACAGGATTTCTTTTTTGAAACTGCTGGAAAAAAATATTGAATACTTCGTAGCAGACAATCCGGAGCAGAATCCGGACCATCATTATGTCTCTTTTGTTTCAGGAGAAACAGATCATCATGATACCGGAAACGAAGTGACGGAGGAGGAAGCAATTTTCAATAATGAACTGAACGAAATTGATGAAAATGAAGTTTTTTCAGACGAACCTGATGAAGAAGCTGTTTTCAACAATCAGCTGAATGAAATTGTTGAAAATGAATTCCATGAAAATATTGTAAGCTTTGTAGAAGAAAACAAGGAAGAAAAATTACCGGAAAATATTCAGGAAGAGACTCCAGAATATGAACCCCTTGAAGAAGAGGCTGTTTTTAATAATCAGCTGAATGAAATTGATGAAAATGAAATTTCAGAGGAACAGAGAGCAGTTTTGAGCTTTGTAGATGAAGATAAAATTCTTGCAGATTCTACACCGGATTCGGATGAAGATCTTAACGAAGATCTGTTTTATAATGAAGTCACAGAGGAAGAAGCTGTTTTCACTAATCAGCTCAATGAAATAGAAGAACAGGAAGATGAAATTATTGTGACGAAATCTGAAAAAGAAACGGATTCTGTTGTAGTAAATGATGTAAAATCTTCTGTAACGGAAACAATTCCGAGCATTTTTGATACAGAAACGCTGGATGATGAAATACTGATTGAAGAAAACGAAGAACAATTTGTGGCTTCAAACATTTCCATAGAGCAGGGGGAAATGGCTACAGAAACTTCCAATGTGGAAAATATTCTGAGTGAGATCAAAAATGACCACTCTGAAGAACCTGCAAAAGAAGAAAGTATTCTGGCTGAAGTATATGATCGCAGAAAGATTGTCGAAATCGACAAGCCTGTTACTGAAAAAACAGATAAACATCGTTCCGATGAAAGCTTCGAAAATTTAGAAGAATACCATCGGGAGAAAAAAATAAAATTAGCCAATATCAAAGGAATGAAGGCTGTTCAGTCACTTTTTGATGACGACCACCTGGAACTTTCCAAGGAAGAAAAAACAGCTCCTGTTGTTAAAGAAGATACAGGAAGTATTCTGAAATCCAATATTCCAACCCAATTCATGGAAGCAGACAAGCTGAAACCTGAATTTAAACTGGATCTGAATGACAGACTTGCCTTTACAAAGATGCTTTTTGAGGGAAGCCAGGCAGATCTGAACGATACTGTTTATCAGCTGAATCAATTCAGAACACTGGAAGAAGCCAAAGAATACCTTAGTGATCTGTACTATGACAGAAAATGGAATAAGGTGGATGAATATGCACAGAGACTTTGGATATTGGTGGAAAACAAATTCTTATAATTTTGAGCGGAATCCTATATTTTGTTCCCACACCCGTTGGGAATCTGGAAGATATGACATTCAGGGCAGTAAATGTTCTGAAAGAAGTAGATTATATTTTATGTGAAGACACCAGAACTTCAGGAATACTTTTAAAACATTTTGAGATCTCCAAGCCTTTAAAGTCCTATCATTTACACAATGAGCATCAGGCAACGGAGAAAGTGATTACAGATCTTAAAAATGGTGAGAATATCGCTATTATTACCGATGCGGGAACACCTGGTATTTCAGATCCCGGATATTTGCTGGCCAAAGCAGGAGCAGATAATAATATTGACATGATTTGCCTTCCCGGAGCTACGGCGCTCATTCCGGCACTTGTGGTTTCGGGGCTTCCTAATAATGAATTTCTATTCGCAGGATTTCTGCCGCAGAAAAAAGGAAGACAAACCAAACTGAAGCAGCTTGCAGAAGAAAAAAAGACCATCGTTTTGTACGAGAGCCCTCATAAGATTAATACCACTCTGGAACAGATCAAAGAATTCTTCGGAGAAGAAACCAAGGTAAGCTTAAGCCGTGAGATTTCTAAGAAATTTGAAGAAACTAAAAGAGGGACAATCAATGAATTAATTGAGTTCTCCAAGAGTAAAACTTTAAAAGGAGAGATCGTTCTTATTGTCAATAATTCTATTTAATTTTCTTTGAAAAAATTAGTTTTTGTATTGTTTTCTGTAGTCTGTACAGCACAGACTAACCAATATATGAAGGTGATCCTGTCGAAAAAAACAGGGAAGGAGATCAGTTCTTATTCGGAAGGATATGGAACATTCTATGATACTGGTTACAAGAAACAGGGAATTGTAGATTCTTTAGGAACGGTTACATTTGAATCCCCTTACAAAGGAGGTATTCTGCATGTCTTTAAAAACCGGTTTATTCTATATTCTGAGGAAGGAAATAGCAGAAAATCAGCTGTTATTGACGAAAAAGGAACAGAACTTATTCCTCTCAACGATCAGGAATTTAATACCCCATGGTGGAGTGAAGATTGTATCATCTCATCAAAACAGAATTCAGAAGCTGTTTATGATTTTAACGGAAAGGAAATCATTCCTTATGCTGAAAAGATTCGTTTTTCAGGGAACAACAGACTCTTGGTTTTAAAAGATAAAAAATGGTTTCTGTACGACCTTAAAGGAAAGCAACTCAGCAATCGCGAATTTAAAGAAAACTATAGCTTGTATGAGGGTAGAGCATTGATCATCAATGAAGACAATGAAAAAGAAATCATTGGAAATAACGGAGAGACTCTGCATAAATTTTCAAAACAAGTGGTAAATATCAATGCCTATCCTTATCTGGTTACCCAAAATAAGGCTACAGGAAAATATGGTTTGATTGATGCTGATGGAAAAACAATTGCTGAAGAAATCTATAATGATATCACCCCGGAATACTTTGGTAAAAAAGAGTATATCTACCTTACAAAAAACGGAAAGACAACAGTTTTCAGCAAAAAAGACAAGAAGCTGTATGTGCAGACTTTTAAATATCTAAATCCTTTATTGAATAATTATTTTGGTGTCTACAATGATAAGGTAAAGAAATCAGGAATTATAGATCTGGAAGGAAATGTTATTCTTCCACTGGAATATGATTTCATCAGAAGTTTTACCATTTCTGGGAAAGACTTTATTTACCTTAAAAAAGGAAATGAAGAGAAGTTTCTCGATAAAGATCTTAAAAATATTGTGGGTGACGGTGTCCGGATCTTAGGTTTTTATCCTGATAATCTTATTGTTGGAAAAGATAATCGTTACTACAGATTTTCAGTGAAAGATCAGTCATTATCTGAGTTGAAAAATATCAGCCAGATAAAAAATGAAGATGTTGACTATTTTAATCCTCTCAATCAATATTCAAAACCTTTGGTCTGCAGAAACACAGACAACTTTTATGGAGTCCTGGATGGGAAGGGAACAGAAATTGTACCGTTTGTATACGAAGATATTATAACATTCGGAAATGCTGAAAACGAAATTGTCGTTAAAAAAGAAGGAAAATTTGGAGTTTCCAATTTTCAGAATGAGCCTTTGAAAGACATTATTTATGATAAATACTTTTGGCAGAAAGAGGTATTAAGACTGGATAAGAGTAAAAAAACAGACTTTATTTATTTCACCAGATTCAGAAATAATTTTGGTCAACTTTAATGAAAATCCTGATAATCATCAAAAAAATAGTAGTATTTTGACAATTTAAATGGGTTGAATAACATTTTATAATATCTTTGCAAACCGTTTAATTCCGGAAAGGAATTGTAGAAACATGAAGAGGCAGCTGTCACAAGCTGAACGAGTTATAAAAAGAAAATAATTGTCAATAGATATGAAAATATTAGAAGGAAAGGTAGCACTAATTACCGGAGCTACAAGAGGAATCGGTAAAGGTATCGCTGAAATGTTTGCTCAGCAAGGGGCAAAAGTAGCATTTACCTACGCCGGCTCTGTAGACAAAGCAAAAGAATTAGAAGCAGCTTTAAGTTCTGTAACCCAAATCAAGGGATATCAGTCTGACGCATCAGATTATGATGCAGCTCAGAAATTGGTGGAGGAAGTAATGGCAGAGTTCGGGCAGATTGATATTTTGGTAAACAATGCAGGGATTACAAAAGATAACCTGTTATTGAGAATGTCCAAAGAAGATTGGGATAAAGTAATCAAAGTAAATTTAGATTCAGTTTTCAACCTTACAAAAGCGGTAATCAAGCCGATGATGAAGGCAAGATCAGGATCTATCATCAATATGACTTCTGTAGTAGGTGTGAAGGGTAATGCCGGACAGGCCAACTATGCAGCTTCTAAAGCCGGGGTGATCGGATTTACAAAATCTGTAGCACTGGAGTTAGGATCAAGAAATATCAGATGTAATGCAATTGCACCTGGATTTATCGAAACGGAAATGACTGCTGTTCTGGATGAAAAAACAGTTCAGGGATGGAGAGAAGAAATTCCAATGAAGAGAGGAGGACAGCCTGCAGATATCGCCAATGCATGTGTATTCTTAGGCAGCGAAATGTCGGCATACATTACCGGACAGACATTAAACGTTGACGGCGGAATGTTAACATAAAAAATGAAAAGACCACAGAATATAGTATTATTCTTGTCCGTTTTACTAATCATCGGTCTGGCATACATTAGTCTCTTTAATGTATACCAGACCGATGATTATTTTTGTTCCTATGCCACCAGAAAACTTGGGCTGTTACAATGTTTTACGGATACCTATACAACATGGGGCGGAAGGTATTTTGGATATTCTATAAATATGTTTAATCCTGTCTTTTATGACAGTAAAAATATTGTTCCGAAAATCTATCCTGTTTTTTTAATGCTCTCCTTTATTGGAGTTTCCGCAGTAAACTTGAAAGAATATTTCAATTATTCTTTCAAAGAGTCTATTAAGAAAGGCTTCCTTTTGTTTTTCTTTTATACCATGCTTCTGGTAAGTCTGCCTGAGCATTACTTCTGGATTACAGGTTCCAATATCTATTTCGTTCCTGTCATTTTAGCGGGTATTTTACTCTATTTTATTAAAAAAAATAAAGATAAAGGAGAGAATATCTGGTTTTCTCTTTCTCTACTACTTATTATACTGCTGATGGGTTCCAATGAAATTCTAGCATTGATTGTATGGGGAATTCTGTTGGTGACTTATTATCAGAAACGCAATAAGAAAAATCTGACATTGATATTGACTGCAAGCGTCTTTTTATTGGTAAGTTTTCTTGCACCTGGGAACTTCAACAGAATGGGGGAAAGCGAACAAGGAATTATAAAATGGGTAAAAAGAATAGGCCTTTTTGGAGCTAATACACTCTATGTTGCTGCCAAAGTTCTATTATTACTCCCATTATTTATGATGGTTTTTGAAGAAGAACTCAAAAAGATAATGAGTCAGATAACCTTTAAAAAAGCTGTTTTATTCTGGGTGGTTTCATTGGTTCCTTTACTATTTACAGGGTATATTCTAACCTCCATTGCAAGGCAATTTGAAAGTATTATCTTCTATTTTCTAATCACTTTATCTCTGATCGTCTTTTTTAAATTTGAAAAAATTAAAAAGTTCTGGTGGATTTCCCTTTTCATTATTTTCCTTCCTGAGCCCAAAGTTTTCCCAGAGAAATATTCTTATTTTAACATTGATCTTAATGGTGAAAATATAGTTATGGAGCTTCTGACTACAGATCTTAAGGAATATGAAAGAGAGATGAATGAAAGAGTTGATATAATTAAAAACTCTTCTCAGGATTCTGTGGTGGTAGATAAAATAAAAGAAATTCCAAGAATTTTACATATGGATGAAATGGCTTCTGTAAAAGAGGAAAAAACCTATGTAAATGATCAGCTTGAAAAATATTTCAATAAAAAATACATCAGAACAAAAGAATAAATAAAGGCTTTAGATAATCAATCTAAAGCCTTTTGTTGTATTTTTAGTCCTTAAAAACCTGGTTTTCCTGTTCCTGAACCCTGATAAAAGTAGTTCTTTTGGAAAGTTCTTTAAGCTTTGAGGCACCTACGTAAGTACAAGTAGATCGTACACCTCCCAAAATATCCTTTACCGTTTCTGAAACAGGCCCCTTATAAGCCACTTTTACTGTTTTTCCTTCAGAAGCACGATATTCTGCCACACCTCCGGAATGTTTATCCATGGCTGTTTTAGAACTCATTCCATAAAAAAGGCGGTATTTTTTACCGTTTTCTTCAATCATTTCGCCACCACTTTCATCATGCCCGGCAAACATTCCGCCCAGCATTACGAAATCTGCACCGCCGCCGAAAGCTTTTGCTACATCACCGGGAACTTTGCATCCGCCGTCAGCAATGATATGCCCTCCCAAACCGTGAGCAGCATCTGCACACTCAATAATCGCAGAAAGTTGAGGATATCCCACTCCTGTTTTTACTCTGGTCGTACACACAGATCCAGGTCCAATACCTACTTTTATGATATCTGCACCTACCAGAAGAAGTTCTTCTACCATTTCTCCGGTAACCACATTTCCTGCTATAATAATTTTATCCGGGAAATTGGCTCTTGCTTTCTTCACAAATTCAACGAAATGCTCAGAATAACCATTGGCTACATCTATACAGAGAAACCCAATTTTTGGGTGCTTATCGAGGATCTGTTTTATTTTCTCTTCATCAGCTTTTCCGGTTCCGGTACTCAGTGCAATATACTGATGAATACTTTCAGGCTGGCTGTTGAGAAACTTGCTCCATTCCTCAGGAGTATAATGCTTATGAACCGCGGTAATAATTTTCTCCTTGGCCAGTTCCACTGCCATTTCAAAAGTTCCTACCGTATCCATATTGGCTGCAATTACAGGGACTCCTGTCCATCTTTTCCTGGTATGTTTAAAGGTAAATTCTCTCAGTAAATCAACTTCCGAACGGGATTTCAAAGTAGAACGCTTAGGGCGGAACATTACATCCTTGAACCCCAGTTTTATGTCATATTCTATACGCATTTTGTAATTATTTGTCAGAATAAAGGTAGTGAATAATATGAAATAGTGTATTTTTGAAACAATGGATTTTCCTGTAACATTTCATATTTTCGGCAAAACAATCCTTGCGCATCCGCTTTTTGAGGCTGCCGGAATGTTTTTGGGCATGAGATATTATTTTTATCTGAAACGTAAGTCTAAGGAAAAACTTTCCTTCAATACTTCTGCGGCAGTTTTAATTGGTGCTACTGCCGGAGCTTTGATAGGTTCCAAGCTGATCGGTAATCTTGAAAATCCTTATGCATTATTTGAAAATTTTTCCTTCAGAAAGGTCTGGTCAAACAATACTATTGTAGGAGGACTGGCTTTTGGTTTATTGGGAGTAGAGCTGGCAAAAAAGATTGTACATCATAAAGAAAGTACGGGAGATCTTATTGTTTTTCCCCTGATATTGGCCATGATTATAGGCAGAATAGGATGTTTTCTTACAGGGGTTTATGAAGAAACGTATGGTATTCCTACTGATTCTGTTTTTGGAATGTATTTGGGGGACCAATATCTCAGACATCCTGTTGCCTTGTATGAAATAGCCTTTTTACTTCTTCTGTGGATGGGATTAAAATATATTCAGAATCGTAAAAAATACCCTTCCGGTTTTATTTTTCAGCTGTTTATGCTCAGCTATTTTACATTCAGATTCCTTTTGGATTTTATAAAACCAAGAATAGAAATCATTGGAAATATAGGTACAATTCAAATGGTGTGTATCTGTGTAATTATTTACTACATTTATAAAATCAAAAATACCGGATCTTTATATTTAAAATATTCAAGATGAAAACATTAACTATTTTAGAAGGCAATCTCAATCTGGCTGGGGTAGTGATAATGATTATTGGTGCAATTATTTTGGCTGCACTGGTTTTTTCCCTCATAGTCGCTTTTATTACAAAACTTATTTATGAAAGGAAAGGAGACCAAAAATTCACCAGAAAACAATTTATTCAGACCATGCTGATCTCTCTTCTGATCTGTGGATTAATCAGCGGTTATATTTGCGGAGGACTTTAAAAAAATTGCTATGCCAGTAAGAAATTATACCTATTACGATTATACAATCAGCCTTTGCCCGGAATGTCTTAAAAGGGTAGGAGCCAAAATCATTATTGAGGACGAAACTGTTTTTATGACTAAAAGATGTCCGGATCATGGATTTTTTAAAACAAAAATAGCTTCCGACGTACAGTATTATAAAAATATAAGAAACTATAATAAGGCCTCTGAAATGCCCTTTCATTTCGGAACCGATGTGGAATATGGATGTCCTTATGATTGTGGATTATGTGTAGACCATGAACAGCACAGCTGTCTTTCTATCGTAGAAGTTACAGACCGTTGTAATCTGACCTGTCCAACCTGCTATGCAATGTCCTCACCCCACTATGGAAGTCACAGAAGCCTGGAAGAAATTGAGGCTATGTTTGATGTTATTGTAAAAAATGAAGGGGAACCAGACGTGGTGCAGATCAGTGGAGGAGAACCTACAATCCATCCGGAATTTTTCAAAATTATGGATATTGCCAAATCAAAACCGATCAAACATCTGATGCTGAACACCAACGGAATTAGAATAGCCAATGATCCGGGATTTGCTGAACGATTGGCGACCTATGCTCCCGAGTTTGAAATTTACCTTCAGTTTGATTCATTTAAACCTGAAGTCCTGGAAGATTTCAGAGGGAAGGATCTTACCGCGGTCAGAATGAAAGCATTGGAAAAACTCAATGAGCTTAACCTTTCTACGACACTGGTTATTGTTCTTCAAAAAGATAAAAATATTGATGAAATTGGAAAAATTATAGAATTTGCCCTAAAACAGAAGTGCGTAAGAGGAATTACCTTTCAGCCGGTTGAAATTGCCGGAAGAAACCGGGAAGATTCTGCTCATGAAAAAATTACCTTAACTGAAGTAAGACAGGAAATTATCAATCAGTTTCCGTTATTAAATTCTGATGATATTATTCCCGTTCCATGTAATCCGGATGCTCTTGCTATGGGGTATATCTTGAAACTGCAGGGCGAAACAATTCCTTTAACCCGGTATATCAATCCTGCAGATCTTCTGAATAATGAATCAAGGAATACCATTGTTTATGAACAGGATAAAGGATTGCATATGCAGCTGCTGGATATTTTCAGCACCGGAATTTCCGTAGATAAAGTTCAGCCTAAAGTCAATCAGTTACTGTGCTGCCTGCCGGATGTTTGTGCTCCGGATCTCGATTATGATAACCTTTTCAGAATAATTATCATGAACTTTATGGATGCTCATGATTTTGATGTAAGAGCGGTGAAGAAGTCGTGCGTACATATTGTCAATAAAGACCTGAAGCTAATACCTTTTGAAACCATGAACCTCTTTTACAGAGATGAAAAAAAGGCTTATCTGGAAGAACTCAGGAAAGAAGATAAAGTTTTATTTTAGCCATATAAAAAGCAAAGCGTGAAATGAAATTTCACGCTTTTATTATTTTCTTGTTATTTTACTTCTTTTACATCTTCAAAAGTCATCACTTCTTCCAATGTTTTCATGTATTCATAAGCTGTAAGGTCAAACTTTACCGGAACAATAGAAATATATCCATTGGCCAATGCTGTTTCATCAGCATCTTCAGAATCATCCATATTGTTGAAATAACCTGTCAGCCAGTAATATTTTTTACCATGAGGATTTACTCTCTCATCAAAGCTTTCTTCCCATTTGGCATTGGCCTGTTTACAGACTTTTACTCCTTTAATCTCTTCCGCCGGAAGTTTAGGAATATTTACGTTCAGTACAACTCCTTTTGGCATTGGGTTTTCCAATGTTCTTCTTACAATATTCTGAATAAATTCTTTAGCCTGAGTGAAATCTGCTTCCCAGCTGAAATCCAGTAATGAGAATCCAATGGCAGGAATTCCTTCTACACCTGCTTCTACTGCAGCCGACATGGTCCCTGAATAGATTACATTGATAGAAGAATTTGCCCCGTGATTGATTCCTGAAACCACAATATCGGGTCTTCTGGTCAGGATTTTATCAAGAGCCATTTTTACACAGTCAACAGGAGTTCCGCTACAGGAAAAATCTGTCTGCGGGCCATCCAGAGTAACTTCTTCGTAGCTTAGGGTAGAATTAATGGTAATAGCGTGGCCTTTTCCACTTTGAGGAGAATTGGGGGCAACAACCACTACTTCTCCGATTTCATTCATAAAATTTACAAGATTTCTGATACCAGGAGCTGTAATTCCGTCGTCATTAGTCACCAGAATAAGTGGTCTTTCCATAAATTATCTTTAATTTTTTATTTAAACAGAGTGAGTTTGTTCATTTTCAGAATTGAACAAATAGATTTTCAACACATCAAATGTAGGTAAAAATCAGACGCCATAAAATACCAGATTGGGATTGGCTGTTGTGAAATAGAAATAAAATCCTTCTGCTTTTGCTTCAGAGATTGAAAGATCAATGCACCGATAAAGAAAAATGCCAGAAGCAGAATATCTGACTAAAATGAAGGAATTTTAATATGAATTTTAGTTCATCAAACTCAGAATTTTACAGGTGCCTCCCATGAAAATCTCTTGTTATCCTGTGAAGAACACCTGTAAAGCCTGATAATTTTAATGTTAAGTGGTCGTACAAAATAATAAACTAGTCGAGAGGTTTTCTACCGGAAATGATATTATAAAGAATAACAATAATAGCAATAACCAGTAAAACGTGAATTAAATAACCTGTGCTCATTCCGGGAACGACTCCTAGCATTCCCAATAGCCAAACAACGATGCAGATGACTGCTACTAACCATAATAAACTTTTCATGACTTAATATTTTGAATTTGTATGGTTAATTCTCTGCATATTTTATGCCTTTATGGCTAAAAATTGATTTTTGTGGTATGTGTTTTCTGTTTTTAGATTAAAAATTAAAAATTTAGGTGTGTTTGAAAAAAAGGATTGATCTGTATCACTTTATAACGAAACTGTCTGATAATAGGAAATGGCTCATACTGTCCTGATTATTTGTAAATCTCTTTAAATAAAAATGATCAAAACTGTCGATATTTGTAAATAAGGTATTAAATTTGATCATTTGTAACAGTACCAAACTTACTGCTACTAATTACTATACTTATTTTAAAAAAATTAATAAATAAAGACAGTTTATGTGGAAAAATTTCAAACTGAATAAATTTTTACTCCTTATTCCATTAACCAGTCTAATGTTTTGTTTCAACTCGCCACAGAATGACGATGAAAAGATGCAGACAATAATGGTGAGCGTAAAAAACACACTTTCTTATCTGCATTATAGCCCGAAATCTATCAATGATGCCTATTCGAAGGACGTTTATAAGCATTATTTCGAATTGGTAGATCCAGCGAAAAGATATTTTCTGCAATCTGATATGGATGAATTCAGCAAGCATGAAACAAAGCTTGATGACTATATCGGACAAGGTGATCTTACATTCTATAAGCTTACCATTGACAGACTTTACCAGAGAGTGGATGAGATTGATAAAATCACACAGGATATCTTCAGCAAGCCCATCAATCTTCAGGAAGATGAAACGCTTACTCTTGAACCCAAACTAAAAAAAGTACCTGCCAACAAACAGGAACAGTATAATGAGTGGAAAAAATTCATCAAATACAACATCCTCCAGGAAGTTGAGTCGATGAACAGCAAGGAAGAAGCTCAGAAAGAAAAGAAAGACTCTGTTCAGAAATACAAACTGAAAGATACGATCAAGTTTAAGCCACTTACTCAGGACGAGAAGATCAAAAAAGCGACTGATGAGGTAAAAGACCTTGTAAAAGATACTTTCACGAGATTCAAAAAGAGAAAGAAAATGGATTGGTTTACCGTGTATATGAATGCGTATACTGAAGTATTTGATCCGCACACCAACTATTATTCTCCAAAAGATAAAGAAGATTTTGATACCCAGTTCACCGGAAAAGTAATTGGTATCGGAGCCCTGATCCAGGAGAAAAAAGGAAACCTTTACTTAGGAGCGCTTACCATTGGTGCACCGGCATGGAAATCCAAGCAGCTTTCAGAAGGAGATAAAATCCTGAAAGTAAGATCAAAGCCGAAAGAAGATGCTGTAAATGTGGTAGGAATGCTTTCTGATGAAGCGGTAAGACTGATCAGAGGTGAAAAAGGAACTCCGGTAACCTTAACTGTTCAGAAAAAAGATGGTTCCATTAAAGATGTAACCATGATCCGTGAAGAAGTTGCTATCGAAGATACATTTGCAAGAAGTATTGTAGTGAATGCTCCAAATGGTAAGAAATACGGTTTCATCAACCTGCCAAGCTTTAATGCTGATTTTGAAAACGCCAAAGGAAGAAATGCTTCTGATGATATCAAAAATGAAATCATTAAGCTTAAAGAACAGAACATTCAGGGAATCATTCTTGACCTTAGAAATAATGGTGGAGGTTCTTTAACTGAAGTAGGCGATATTATGGGACTTTTCATGGAAGCTGGTCCTTATGTTCAGGTAAAAGACGGAAACGGAAAAATACAGACACTTAAGAACAAAAATGAAACTCCAATCTGGACAGGTCCGTTGGTTATCATGCAAAACGAACTTTCGGCTTCAGCTTCAGAAATTCTTGCAGGAGTAATGCAGGATTATGGTAGAGCGATGATTATCGGATCTCCACAATCTTTCGGAAAAGGAACTGTTCAGACTTTTGTGGATTTGAACAGATTCCTGAATACAGAAGATGATTTCGGATCTTTAAAACTGACGATCCAGAAATTCTACAGAATTACCGGAGAATCTACCCAGAGAAAAGGAATTGTTTCTGATATCCAGATGAAAGACTTCTTTACGTATGCTGAAGTAGGAGAGCGATATGATGATTATGCATTGGCGTGGGATAAAATTCCACCTACAAAATTCCAGAAACTGAACTATTTCAATATCCAGGCTCTGGAGAAGGCAAGTGCAGACAGAATGGCTAAAAACAGCAATTACCAGTTGCTATTAGAATCTGCTCAGTGGAGAGAAAAACTGGATAAAGAAGAAAATATCACATTGAATATTACAAAATTCAATGAGCTGATGAAGAACAGAAAATCTCAGATTGAAAAGTTCAAGGCTTTGACAAAATTTGAAAACGGTCTTCAGTTCATCATGTATCCAAGTGAAATTGAAAGAGAGAAAAAAGATGAAGCTTTCAAGAAAAAATCTGAAATGTGGATCAAGAATCTGAAAAAAGATCTTTACCTGCAGGAAGCAATGAATATTGTATCAGATATGGGAGCTAAATCCTAAACATAAAAAAACCGCTAATTATAAAGATTAGCGGTTTTTTTATTGAATAAAGTAGATTACTTAATTTCTACACATCCCACTCTTCCTCCTGCATTTCCGGTAGGCTGAGTATGGAAATCATCTGCAGCAGCGTGTACAATAAGACCTTTTCCGATAATGTTCTTAGACTCGTCTGTACAGCCCAGACACCATTTGTCTGTCTTGAAAGTCAATGTCGCCGTTCCGTTCTGATCAGCAACCAGGTTTCCTATATCTCCCATATGGAAATGTTCGGCACCCCATTTACCATGATCATTCTTCGAAGGATTCCAGTGGCCGCCAGTAGAAGTTCCGTCTGCAGCTGAGCAGTCTCCTTTTTCATGAATGTGTACGGCATGGATTCCAGGAGTAAGGTTGGTGATGTCAAGCTTCATTGTTACTTCATTTCCATTTTGAGTAAACTTCGCTGTTCCTCCTGTCTGTGTTCCGCTTTTGGCATTTACAGAATAGGTTTTTGTGGTTCCGCATGAAACGGCAAAAACTGCAAATCCCGCCAATAATGCTAATGTTTGTACTTTCATTTGTTAAATGATTTATAGTGATTTTACGATAAATTTAAAAAAGATTTTCCAAAGCGCTTTATGATCTCACTCTTTTTTAAAAAACAGGTTTAAATAATTACTGGCATAAAGCATCTTTTAACTTTAAATTCCAAAATCTTGAGATGAATAATATGTTGTTTAAAAAGAGATGAAAAAAAGCTTTATTTTAGTCGTTAAAAAGTCATTTTAATCAAGCGTTCATAGCTGGAAACCAATAGAAAATGATCATTCTTTATACATTCATTAGCGAAGAAAAACATCAGTCACGTTTAGACCGATACCTGCCTGCTTTTTCTCAGGAGGTTAATCAGAATATCCTGCGATACAGAAGATGGCAGGATGTGCAGCTTTCTTTACTGGGAAAGGTGCTTTTACAATATGGATTAAAGACTTATTATAACATTTCTGAGCCAGAAATAGGAACTCTTCCAAACAAAAAACCTTATTTGAAAGGATGTCAGCTTCATTTTAATATATCGCACTCTAAGGACCTTGTTGTTTGTGCTTTTGCAGAATATCCTTTGGGAATAGATGTGGAATTTAATGATCCTAAGACAAATTATCAGGATTTTGAATTTCAGATGACTGTTAATGAGTTTCAGGAAATTGAGAACTTTGGTGATAAAATGAAAGCCTTTTTTACCTTTTGGACGAGAAAAGAAGCGGTAATAAAAGCCCATGGAGCAGGAATGATGTTACCTTTGGATTCTTTTGAAATCTTGCATAATGAGTGTATTATTGAAGAGGAAAAATTTTTTACCAAAGAGATTTTTATCCATGAAGATTATCACGGTTATATCGCCTCTTCAGATCAAAAAATTAAGGATGTGAACCCTCTTATTAAATACTTTCAAGAGGAAGTTTGAACGTGAAAATAGAAGGATTTTCTGATAATAGCAATAAAAGACAACATAATTCCGCTCCGGAAAAATATCTTTGTGAACTAACAATTTTGAAGTGGAAGAATATAAAAAACGGATTGTAAAAACAATTCAATATATTGATAACCATATTGATACAGATCTTTCTCTGGAAAAAGTTTCAGAGGTAAGTGCCTATTCACCGTTTCATTTTCACAGAATTTTCAAGCTGGTTACAGGAGAAACCCTTCAGAACTATATCATCAGAAAGAAAATAGAGAAAAGTGCTCTTCATCTGGCGGTTCATAAAAATATGGAGATCAAGGAGATCTATTGGGATCTTGGTTTCTCCAATCATTCAGTTTTCTGTAAAACATTCAAAAAATATTACGGTCTCGCACCCACTGAGTTTCGCAGATCGGCTCCGGAAAAATTTCACAGGATTTTACAAATACAAAGCAAGAACGGACAAGTTGAGACGGTTTTCAGCCAATACATTTGCAATATTGAAAACCTGTTAAACTGGACTAAAATGAATTTGAAAATCGAAATAAAAGAAATGCCGGAAATGAATCTGGCATCCATTATGAGCCTTGGAATGGCCAACGTAGAACCTTCTTTTAATATCCTGATAGACTGGGCAAAAAAGAAAAACCTGTTTCCGCGGGAAAATCTTAAAATGATTTCTGTATATCACGACAGCTGTAAAATAACACCTCTCGATAAAGTAAGGATTCACGCCTGTATGCTTTTGGATGAAAAACTGCAGCAACAGGAGGGAGAAGTATTTTCAGAAACGGTAGAAGGCGGAAAGTACATTGTAGGAAGCGGAGAGGTGACATTGGATGATTTTGAACAATGCTGGGTTTCTCTGTTCTTATGGATGAACGAAAACAACTACGCCATGAGAAGAACCTTTCCTTATGAAATCTATCACTCCAATTTTAAAGAACATCCGGATGGGAAGATGATCGTGGATTTTTGCATTCCGGTTCATTAATTACCATTCGGGAGCAAAAGAATGCCTTTCAGTAATAATTTTTTTACAGAAAGGTATTTCTCATGCTATTTTTGATTCCAGAAAACAATAAAAATGAAAACACAAGGACAAAACATACTGTTTCTGATTCTTCTTATCACTTCCATTATGGGATATTCCCAGGTGAAAATATCGGGGAAAGTATCCTTTAAAAACAAAGGAGTCGCCGAAGTAAATGTAACGCTCAAAGACACCTATGATGGGGCTACAACAGATGCTCAGGGTAATTTTACCTTTGAAACTTCAGAAAAAGGAGCTCATACAATTACTTTTACCCACCCGAAATATGAAAATGTAGAAAGATCAGTTTCTATTGAAAATCAAGATATATCTTTGAATATTGATCTTAAAGAACAGATCAGTGAGATTGATGCAGTAGTAGTTTCTGCAGGATCTATTGAAGCCAGTGATAAAAAAAGAGCAACAGCATTACTCACTCCCATTGATATTTATACAACGGCAGGAGCAGACGGACAGATTTCTTCAGCATTGACTTATCTTCCGGGAGTACAGAAAGTAGGAGGAACAGAAGGTTTATTCATCCGTGGAGGTACCGGAACGGAATCTAAAATCTTTATGGACGGAAGTCTTATCAATAATTATTTTTCTAATTCTGTTCCGGGAATAGCGGGGAGAGATCAGTTCAATACTTCACTTTTTAAAGGAAATGTTTTCTCAAGTGGTGGCTATTCTGCATTGTACGGGCAGGCTCTTTCGGGAGCATTGATGCTGGAAAGTGTAGATCTTCCGGAAGAAACCTCCTATAACTTTGGGATTTCACCCATTTTTCTGAGTGCAGGATTTCAAAAGTTAGGAGATAATAAAAACTATTCCTATGGTGCTACAGCAGGATATTCTCTTTTAAGTCTGATGCAGAAGGTCTTAAATTTTAATACAGACTTTGTAGAAGCTCCCCAAGGTCTTAACGGAGATCTGAATTTCAGATTTAAAACAAAATCAGGAGGCTTTTTCAAATATTACGGAATGTTCAATTCCAATAAAATGGGCGTGAGATCAGAAAGTCTTAAACCCGGATCTGATTTCAGTCTGGTAAATCTTAACGGTAAAAATACATTTCACAACCTTTCTTTTAAACAAAAATTCGGAAAATATCTGCTTAATGTGGGCGGTTCTTATTCCTACAATAGATCGGATCTTCATTTTTCAACAGAAACCAATGATATTGAATCCAACAGAAGCCAGCTTCTCACTGACGGAAACTATGTGAACTTCAAAGCAGTTCTTGAAAGAAAGATCAACAGAATCAGTGCTGTAAGAGGAGGAATTGAACTGAATAATACGGATGAAAACCTGAATTTTGAAGCTGTGCAGAAACATTATAAAGACCTGATCTCTTCTGCTTTCGTGGAAACAGATCTTGGCTTCAGCAATGCATTGTCAGCAAAAATAGGGGTGAGAGCAGAGCATTCTTCTTTTTTAGGAAAGGATAATATTGCGCCTCGTTTTGCGATTGCCTACCGTCTTGCAAAAGACTGGACCACTTCATTAGCTTACGGACTTTTTTATCAGAATCCGGAAAGTAAATACATCAATGGACCTGCCAATCTTGGCTTCCAGAAATCCCAGCATTATATTTTCCAGGTTCAGAGAGCTTCAGAGGGCAGAACTTTACGTTTTGAGGCATTTTACAAGAAATATGACCAGTTGATTAAGACGTTCAATATTACCCAGGACAAAGAGCAAAATCAGCAGATTCAGACCGCTTTAAACAATGATGGATACGGATATGCAAAAGGACTGGAGTTTTTCTGGAGAGATAATAAAAAGACATTTGAAAATATCGATTACTGGATCAGCTACTCTTATCTGGATTCAAAAAGAGATTTCCTGAATTATCCGGTAAGCCTGCAGCCGAGTTTTGCAGCAGAACATACCCTTTCAGCAGTCGCAAAAAGATTTATTCCTGAATGGAAGCTTGGGGTCAATTTATCATATACTTACGCAAAAGGACGGCCTTATTATGACATTGCCTCCACATTTAAAGATGGAAAAGCTGTAAATTTTATCAGGAATGAAGGAACACTTAAGGATTACAACGCATTGAATTTCAGCGTCAATTATCTTCCGAATATTGGTAAAAAAGATGCAAAAGCTTTTCCGGTATTTGTATTGAGTATTAGCAATATTTTAGGATCAAAGAATATTTATGGCTATAATTTTTCAGCCAATGGCTCCAGAAGCTCTGCAATTGTTCCGCCTGTCAATACTTTTGTTTTCATAGGAGCGTTTATAAGCTTTGGAGTAGACAAAACAGATGATGCCATCAATAATAATTTATAAAAAACATATCTTAGAACAAACATAACTCACTTTTAAAATTTGATATCATGAAAAAATACCTTTTAAGTTTTGCTTTAGCTTTTGTGAGCTTAACAGCTTTTGCACAGGCAGATTATGACAAAATAATGTCTGAAAAAATAGCCAGAATTGAAACCTGCAAAACCTCAGAAGATTTCCAGGCTCTTGCAAATGATTTCCAGAGAATAGGAAGTAAAGAAAGTACAAAATGGCTTCCGGCTTACTATGCCGCATTTTCTTATATCCAAAAAGGAAGAACCCTGATGAGAGACGGAAAAATGCAGGAACTGGATGGTATTGCAGATCAGGCAGAGAAAAGTCTTTCATTGGCTCAGAACCTTGCAGGAGCAGATAATGCGGAAATTCATCTGTTGAAAAAAATGTCTTATTCTCTCAGAATGATGGTAAATCCTGCCCAGCGTTATATGACAGATGGAGCAAGAGCTGCTGAGGAACTTAATATTGCAGAAAAATTAGACCCGGCAAACCCAAGAATTGCGCTTATCAAAGCAGAAGATGTCTATTTTACTCCCGAACAGTACGGAGGAAGCAAAACCAAAGGATTGGAAATGTTTAAAGATGCTCAGGCAAAGTTTAAAGCCTACAAACCCAAAACAGTTTTGGACCCTAACTGGGGAAAAGGAGAAGCAGACTATTTCTTAAGCTTACCGGCAGAAAAAACAAAATAGCTTTTTCTATATTTCAAATTAATCAACCTTCATTCGTGAAGGTTTTTTTATACCATTCGGAAAGAAAAATCAGCCCTTCGGTAACAATTAATTTTTGATACCTTTAATAAAAACTAATTTTGAGTCAAGAAAACAGATCATGAAACGGAAAAACTTTATCGTACTATTCTGGGTATCGCTTGCAGTCTCCATGTTTTTCTTTTTTGTCTTTACAGAAGAGAAGAATCTTGAAAACTTTTTATATACCCTGCTTATCTCTTTTATTTATTCTTTTGTATTGGGAGGAGGAAACGGAATGCTGAACAGTTTTCTGAATAAAAAAATTCCATGGTCGGAAGCTACAACGAAAAGAGCGGTTATCAGTATTATTTCAATTATTGTCGCCAATTTTGTACTGGTCTATTTCTGCAATTATGTCAATTTTGTACTTATTCAAAAAGCAGCTACTACAGAAGAGTTTTTCCTTGGAAAATATAATTTCCTCAATTGGTTTACCATCAATATAGCATTGTTGATATCCGCTTTCCTTCATGCCAGAAGTTTCATGGAAGAGCTGAAGAAAACTTCCCGAAAAGAAGTGGTGGAACAGAAGCTTATCGCCAAATCTGCAAATGCCCAGTTTGAAAGTTTAAAGAACCAGCTGGATCCACATTTCCTTTTCAACTCATTGAATGTTTTAAGCTCGTTGATTGATGAAAATCCTCGTCAGGCACAAAAGTTTACTGCTTCAATGTCAAAGATTTACCGATATGTACTTGAACAAAAAGATAAAGAACTGGTAACAGTAGAAGACGAGATAGAATTTGCAAAAACCTATTGTGAACTTTTGAAAACAAGATTTGAAGACAGTGTGGATTTTACCTTTGATGTTGCTAAAGGGGATTATCAGAAATATGTAGTTCCACTGGCTTTGCAGCTCTTGTTGGAAAATTGTATCAAACACAATTTTGCCACATCATCAAAACCTCTGATCATCAGAATTTTTTCAGACGGAAATACGCTCTGCATTGAAAATAATCTTCAGGTAAGAGAGCAGATCAAAGAAAGCTCAGGAATTGGTCTGGCCAATATTGTACAGCGTTATTCCCTTATTACAGAGCGAAATGTCTTCATCGAAAAATCTGAAGATCATTTTAAAGTAAAACTTCCAATGCTCGTGGCTAAACCACAAGTTTCCATATCAAAACCTGAAGATGATTCTGCAGCTTACCAACGGGCACAAAAAAGAGTAAAAGAGATTAAGAGTTTTTATATGAACCTTATTTCTTACTGTACGGTAAGTGCCTTTTTAATCTTTATTAATCTTTTTACGAGCAGCAGAAATCATTGGTTCTGGTTTCCTGTACTGGGATGGGGAATAGGCGTTGCTTCTCATGCATTTCAGGTGTTTGGAGTAGGTGAATCCTGGCAGGAAAAGAAGATTCGTGAAATTATGAACAAACAAAAAAAATAGAACCATGAGAACATTTGACGAAAACAATATTGAATATCAACAAGCAAGAAGACAGGTAGAAAGACTGCGTGGGTTTTACGGACATGTATTCGCTTATATAGCAGTAAATGCTCTGATTGTTGTCTATAATTGTATGCACCTGAAACCTGGTGAAAGTTATTTTCAGTTCAAAAACTTTTTCACAGCAACTTTTTGGGGAATAGGGCTTGCAGCACATGCAGTTACCGTTTTTCTGCCTCGTGTTAATTTTATCAAGAAATGGGAAGATAAGAAGATCAAAGAACTGATGGATAAACAAAAAGAGCATTAGAGAAACTATCTTTTTAAAAATACTTTTAATCTTAATTTTATTGAAAATGAATGCTTTATCAACTTTGTTTTATATTTCAATGGCAGCCTGGTTTCTCACGGAATTCCTTTACAAAAACATGTTGAAATCTGGCAAAGAAGATCAAAAAAACAAGGATAAATCCACTCTGAATATTTTATGGATGGCCATTCCTTTTTCTATTGTTAGTGCAATATTCATGTCTTATAATTTTCATTTTCCAATGGCTGATGGCGTCTGGATACTTTATCTGGGCGAGCTTTTTATTCTTGTTGGTATCATTGTCAGATACATCATCATCAGATCTTTGGGAAAATATTTTACAGTAGATGTAACCATCAGACAAGATCATAAAATCAAAAAAGAAGGATTTTATAAATATCTGAGACATCCTTCCTATGCTTTTTCCCTGTTAACTTCTTTTGGCCTCGGTTTGTATCTCAATAACTGGCTTTCATTAGTCTTTGCTTTTGTTCCTCCGTTTTTAGCCTTTGCCTACAGAATAAAAATTGAAGAACAGACGCTGATAGAGCAGTTCGGGGATGAATATATTGAATACAGAAAAAGCACCAAAAAATTGATCCCTTTTATCTATTAATGAGAGGTTTTTACAGTTCAGACAGCATAATCTACCATTCGGTCACATAAAATTGATTCATGGCACTTTCGTGAGCTACCTTTGATTCAAGAAAAAACAAATCAACCTTTAAAACAAATCATTATGGAAATTTTACCTGACAAAGAAACAATTGCTTACAGAAAAGCTTCAAGAAGAGTGAAAGACCTTAAAGAATTTTATGGAAACCTTACCTCGTACTGTATCGTTATTCCTTTTTTAGCAATACTGAACATTGTAACTGCTCCCGGATATTTATGGTTTCTATGGCCTGCACTGGGATGGGGAGTAGGAATTGCATTTCATGCCATAAGCGTATTCGGAATTGGTAAAAGCTGGGAAGAAAGAAAAATCAGAGAACTGATGGAGAAGGATGAAAAACAGAAAATAAAAACACTTTAAACAATAACTTAAAAACTTATAATATCATGGATTACGATACTGCCCACACAAGAACCAACAATATCAGAAAATTCTATAAAAGCCTTTTTATATTTGCCTTATTTGCCGTTCTAATCATTCCTGATGATATTTTTGGAGAAAAGATGATTAGCTTTCATTGGTTTGACCGATATATCATCCTTGGAATCTGGGGATTTATTATTCTGGTAAAAGCTGCAAAACTATTTCTCTTTGATTCCGAATGGGAAAAAGATATGATTGAAAAAGAACTCAGAAAAGAGAAAAAAACGATACACTATTAAAATCTGTCCACTTTTATATAAATTTATTTCCTAAAATCTGAAAACTAAAACTTAAACTCAATGATCAAAACTGTTATTATAGAAGATGAAAAACCTGCTTCAAGGAAATTAGAAAGAATGCTGAATAACTTTCCTGATATAGAGATCGTTGCTAAAATAGAATCGGTGGAAGAAGGTGTTGCCTGGTTTTCTGAAAACGAACATCCGCAGCTGATCTTTTCAGATATTGTTTTAGGGGATGGATTGTCTTTTGATATCTTTGAAAAAGTACCTACAAAAGGTTTCATTATCTATACAACAGCCTTTGACCAATATACGCTGAAAGCTTTTAAACTGAACAGCATTGATTATCTTTTAAAACCCATTCTTGATGAAGACCTGGAAGGAGCAGTGGAGAAATTTAAATCATTTATTCCAGCCAATGACACTAATGGTTCTCAGGATATCAAACAGTTAATCCGAAAAGAAAAGTCTACGCTTTCCAGAGTTCTGGTGAAAATAGGATACAACCTTAAGATTATACAGACTCATGAAATAAGCTGTTTTTTCAGTGAGAATAAAATCGTTTATCTTCAGACGGAAGACCGTACCTATCCATCAGATTTTACACTTGATGAGCTGGAAGATGTACTCGATGAGAAAAAGTTTTTCCGGGTGAACAGGCAATTTATTATCAGTTCGGATTATATCAAAAATATCCATACTTCGCCTTACTATAAAGTGGACCTTGAGTTTCAGCCTGAAGAAGAAATAACGGTCAGCAGAGACCGTGTGAAAGATTTTAAAGACTGGCTGGTCAGTTGATAAAGATTAACTTAAAAACAAACACCATGGATCTTATTCTATTTATTTTTAAACTATTTCTCTCTATATTTTATCCCTGAAAAATTAATCATCAGGCATTATAGAAATCACTGGCAGATTGTACAAACTGGTGGAATGCGTCGGTAACTTCTTTTGAATGCTTGTGGGTAAGCGGAAATGGAACCATATGGGAATATTCAAACGGGAAATCTTTGATTTCAATATCTACATTGATGTTCCTGTAGCCACCCTGCAGCGTATTGAGTGCTTCTATCGGAGGAGCAACACTGTCTTTCTCTAATACATAAGCCTTGATCTGAGATTGGATTTCCTGAATTCTTTCTTCTCTTTCCTTCTGGAAATAATTGTAGCGGAGCATTTTTTTGAACCAGCTTTCCTGTGGATGCAATGCTTCATTCTGATAATGTTTCAGACGTGAATCTGACTTAAAATCAGAGCTCAGCAATTCCGTAAAAACAGACTGCATTTTAACTGTTGCCTGAGTATCCATGATGTATTTGGATATCGGAAACATCCTGTCAATCGTCATTCCACCACAAAAGCAAAACACTTTTGATCGGGTAAAATAATGTTGAGGATCTGCCATTTTGATAATTAAAGCAAGAAATGATCCTATAGAATACCCAAATAAATCCAGATCTGCTTCTGGAGAAATACCCTTTATTTTACCCTTTTTAATATCTTTTACCACTTCTGTAATATCAGAATAGGTCTGTAGCCCGGACCAGAATATTCTTTGCGGATGCGCTTCCAGTCTGGAACTTATCGCAGCATTTACATAGGAATAATTCATGTTTTCCGGATACTTTTTTTTCCTGAAATTAACCACTTCCATCATGTGACGGCGGTCACTCCAGATAGGTTCTGCTCGATCCATATGAAACGCAATAGGGAACAGTATGATGGCCTTTTGTGTTTTTTGGGCCAATTCATACGCCCATGGCAGGTATTTATCCCATTTCTTTTCATTCAGTCCATGGAAAAAAAACAAAACTCCTTCGGCTGTTTCTATATCTGCCCGCTTCAGGATATGATATTCAAATCTTTTATTGCATTCAATATCAAAATCTTTGATGTCTACAGCAGGTTGGTTGTACAAGAGATAACCATTTTTGTTGATTGCGAGGGTTTGCTGATGTTTGTTGCACTGTTGTTTCTCTGAGCCATAAAGCAGATCACATACCTTGGATTCAAAAGGAATTGATTCAATGCTTACATTCAGTTCCTGAAGTTCTGCCCTGTCTTTTCCGGAATCAAAATGATTTTTCAAAACTTCATACAATTCATAATATTCCATAGCAAGACGATTGAAGGGTTTATATTTAGAACCATCAAGTTAGAGAATTATTGCGGTAATGAATTGATTTTTAAGGTTTAAATATATTCCAGGCATAAGAGAAATACAATAAACCCCGAAATAGTCTTATTCCGGGGCCATGATATAGAGATTGATGATGATGTTTATTGTTGAATTATTTTTTGTCCGATAATCTTTATTTTTTTTAACTATCTGTAATCTATTCTGTTAGATTCGGTGTCTTCAAGTTGTTTGACAATTGATTCAGGTATTTCGTCACTGTCAATGGGAAAACTGATGGAATCAGAAATGAAGTTTTTTCTGTCCGTTTTTCTGAAGATTTCAAATAAAGCAATCGGCTCCTGATTGAAACTAATGCAGGTGCTTATAAAGTGGATTTCGTGGAGTTTATAGTCCGGGTTCTTAAGTTTTTCTTTAATATCCTTTATCCTTGAAATGAAATGTCTCTGACGAATAAAAGTATTGCTGTTCATGATGATGAAAACATAATCAGAATAGGCGGTTACTTTTCCAAAGTATTTGTGATGATCACCACCGCTTCTTTCAATAAAATATTCTCCTGTGGTTTCCGACTTATAAATTTCCATGGCAGAACGCCATATGCGGTCTTCTTTTGCCATCAAAGGATTATCGGGCAGATTTCTGTTATAAGAATACCAGCACCCTACTAAACGGTCTAAAAGAGCGGTATTCATATTGGTATTATTAATATCAATCCTTAGATCATTAAAATTGAATGCTTCCGTATTTGAATTTATGAAATCTAGAGATCTTAAAAGACAAATCAATTCGCTTGCTTACGAAAGGGTTTTGGAACATAAAAAATCTTCTCCGGAAACTATTCACAGTGTTTTAAAAGATCCTTATATTTTTGAGTTTCTTGGATTAAAAGCTGATGAACAATTTGGAATATCCCAAAACTTTGACAATTAAACTCAGTTTAGCAAGGTTGGGTCTGCTTAAAACCGCATTCTCGTTCTGTTTGAATTTTTTCAGTTTATTGATGATCAGATGCTCATACAGATAATTTGTTCCCAGAATATCAGGTTCTTTTTTGATCTCTTTTTCTGAATGATCATTGATAATCAGTTCATTTAGTTCAGCGCTTATATAAGACCATTCGGTTTTGGTCACATCTTCCCAATGGTTTTTCTTTAAAAATTGCCGGCTTAAGAAATTCATCAGTTTCTCAAGATGCAGGATATCTTCCTTTTTCATGGTGTTTATTTATAAGACTAATTTATGATTTTTATCAAACTAAAAAAGATTTTTGAAAGACTTTTATATTGTATAATCCATTGATATTTGAGTAGAAAAACAAAAATCAAAACAATGGAAACAAAAATGCTATTACAAGATGAGTCTCTTTGGAACAGGATACAGGCATTCTCGCTGGATGCTCCAGGAGTTGATTTCCCTTTTTCAAAAAAACTGGCTAAAGAAGAACGCTGGAGTCTTGATTTCGCAAGAAAAGCAATTGAAGAATATAAAAAGTTCGTGTATCTCTGCTGTATTCTTCCCCACGGAGCTTCTCCCAGTAACATCGTTGACAAGGTTTGGCATATGCATCTGATTTATACGCAGAATTATTGGGAGGAATTCTGTCCCCATATCTTAAAAAGACCGCTTCATCATCATCCTTCCGAAGGAGGCTCTGCGGAAAAAGAAAGACATCAGAACTGGTTTGAAGATACTTTAACAAGTTATCGGCAGATATTCCGGCAGGAAGCACCAGAAGAAATCTGGAGAGAGAGTAAGAAAAAGTCAAAAGTACAGTCTTGGCTTAGAAAAATGGCCTTCTTTGCTCCCATATTTGTGTTACTGCTTTTATTTTCGTGTACAGAAGGAGATAACTTTTCAGGGTTAATGGTTACTGGAGTTGTATTCGGGATTATTTTCATTCTGGGAACTATCGTTTCAATCATAGGAGATCAGGTGGTTTCTGACCCTAACAGAAAAGATAAGCAAAATAATGATGGAGGAAGTTGTGGTGGCTCAAGCTGCAGTGGAGGAGGTGGTTGTGGAGGTGGCTGCGGTGGTTGCGGTGGATGTGGAGGCTGTGGTGGATAATAAAACTCATCATTATGAAAAAACTCATCATTCATTCAGTTCCGGTTGTGATAGGCTTTATATGGCTTATGACAGTCCATTTGACATTTAATCCGGTTATTCTTAAAGGACCTGACTTTTTGAAGTTCTATGTCATTCTGGTTCTAGGATTTTACGCTTCGTTTTTTATGCTAAATTCTTTGAAAGAAACCATTTCGGGAACGACATTTTATTTCGCAGGATTTATTTTCTTGTTGGGAATTATCAAGCTTATCAGAGGTGTCATATTGGGAAAACCTGTTGGATTTCTTGTTGTGATATTAATAGCAGAAGGTATTGTTACATTGGTTTTTATCTCAGGTTATGTAAATGAAAAGATAAAATAAAATTTATTATTAAAAACAAACCCGAAACAAAAATGTTCCGGGCTTTATTATGTGTTGTTGATATTAAATATCTTTCTTTTCTTCTTTTGCGGGCTGATAGCCATATTTTCGAACCATAACGGAAGTCAGGACTACCAAAATAAGACTGATCGCGATATTGGAGTTTTCCGGATGTACAATGGCCTGATAAAGATTATAACCGAAAATAGAGGATACAACTGCAATCAGAATATTGTTTACATAAGCATACTGGTTTTTTGTAGATGTTTTCATAGTAGTATTTTTTATTGTTATTTACTCCGTAAGTATGATAACTTAAAAAACGTTACAGAAAAATTTCAAAAAAATATTTTCTTAAAAAAAACAATCTCAATCACCCGAATCCCGTACCCGAAACTCTTACGAAATCACACCACTGCCGATCAGCTCCTCATCAATATACCATGAAGCAAACTGTCCTTCAGCAATAGCAGACTGAAGTTCATCAAATTCAATATAAAAAGCATTTTCAAACTGATACAGGGTTGCTTTCTGCAAAGGCTGTCTGTATCTGAATCTGGCCATTACTTCCATAGATCCTCCGTTTTGAAGTCTCAAATCTTCACGTACCCAGTGCAGTTCAGAATTATCAATTTTCAGAGCTTTTTTATGAAGTCCCGGGAAATGGCTTCCTTCTCCTACGAAAAGAATGTTGTTTTCCATATCTCTGGAGATGATAAAACAGCTTTCTTTGTGTCCGCCTATACCAAGGCCTTTACTTTGTCCGATCGTGAAAAACTGGGCACCCTGATGTTTCCCGATTACTTTTCCGTCAGATTTTTTATAATTGATTTTTCGTGATAAAAATTCAAGTTCCTCTTCTTTGGAGGAAAATTCAGGTTTTTCTTCTGAAAATAAAGGAGAATCTTTGAAAATTTCTACAATTTCCCCTTCATTAGGTTTTAATTGCTGTTGTAAAAACTGGGGAAGACTTACTTTTCCGATAAAACATAATCCCTGAGAATCTTTTTTATCTGCCGTTACCAGTCCGATTTCTTTTGCAATTTCTCTTACCTGAGGCTTTGTAAGTTCTCCAATTGGGAATAACGCTTTTGAAAGCTGTTCCTGACTTAGCTGGCAAAGGAAGTAAGACTGATCCTTATTATTGTCTTTTCCTGCAAGAAGGTGGAAAATTTCTTTACCGTTTTCATCAAAAGTAGAATTTACCCTTGCATAATGTCCTGTTGCTACCTTATCGGCACCCAAAGACATTGCGGTCTTCATAAAAACATCAAATTTTACTTCTCTGTTACATAATACATCAGGGTTGGGAGTTCTGCCTTTTTCATATTCGGCAAACATATAGTCAACGATACGTTCCTTGTAAAGTTCACTCATGTCTATCACCTGGAAAGGAATTCCAAGCTTTTGTGCCACCATAAGGGCATCATTACTGTCCTCAATCCAGGGACACTCATCTTCTAATGTTACGGAAGCATCGTTCCAGTTTCTCATAAATAAAGCCACTACTTCATGGCCTTGTTGCTGCAGCAAATAAGCTGTAACACTAGAATCTACACCTCCGGAGAGGCCTACTACTACTTTCATTGTATTCAATTTTACGAAACTCTTAACGGGAGTTCTTAGTTTGATGTGGCAAAAATACAATTAAAAAATTCGTAAAAAAACCATAATTTTAAACATTGATAAAAACGATAGAGCTATATGTCATCTTTTTATCAACCTCTGCAAATGGAAACAGATGAGAATATAATTGTAAGACCAAAAATATAACATATGAAAAAGTTTATTATTTCTATGATGCTGATATCTTCAGGATCAGTTTTTTCCCAAATTTCAGTAGGAGCACCCGTACAGGAAAACAGCAAGTGGACTTTTGGAGGAGGCATTGGATTAGGATTTGGAAGTAACAGCGCTTTTAATCTATCTGCATCGCCAAGAGTAGGTTACAGATTTACTAATGATTTTGAAGGCGGTGTGGTAGGAAGTGTTTCGTGGCAGACTTCTGATTATTATAAATCTACCATGTTTGGTGTAGGTCCTTTTGTCAACTATTATTTTGCCAGATCATTTTACGTGGGAGCCAACTATCAGCATTATTTTGTTGATTACAAGGATAAATATTACGATTATAAATACAATACGGAAGAGAATGCATTATACCTTGGAGGAGGATATATGCAGTGGATCGGAAACAATTCCTTCATGCAGCTGGGTTTAATGTATAACGTGCTTTGGAAACAGAATTCCAGTGTGTTTTCCAGCGGTCTGATCCCGAACATTGGTTTTGTAGTAGGACTTTAATATTTGATTTATCAATAAGAAAGGGCTTAGCCTGTTTAATCAGAAACCAAAATAGTCAAAATCTATAAAAACAAAAAACCCTGGGAAAGTTCCCGGGGTTTTTCTATTTGAAAATTATTTATTTAATTAAGATTGAGATGACTTTTCAGCTGATTTCTTAGCCTTCTGTGTTTTCCCGATCAGTCCGTCTTTTGCCTCGTTAAGGTCAAGAACTACGGTTTCTCCCTCATTCAATTGCTTGTTTACCAGCATTTCTGCCAATAAGTCTTCAATATACTTCTGGATGGCACGTTTCAATGGTCTTGCTCCGAAATCTTTATCCCATCCTTTTTCAGAAATAAAGTCTTTTGCTTCTTCAGTAAGATCTACTTTATATCCTAATTTTTCAAGTCTGCCATAAAGTTTGTTCAGTTCAATATCAATGATTTTCTTGATATCATCCTGTACAAGGGAGTTGAAGATCACAATATCATCAATTCTGTTTAAGAATTCCGGTGCAAATGCTTTTTTAAGGGCATTTTCAATCGTACTTCTTGCTCTCGAATCCGAAGTGGTTTTCTTCGCAGAAGTTCCAAATCCTACACCGTCTCCAAAGTCTTTAAGATCTCTTGTTCCAATGTTTGAAGTCAGAATAATGATGGTATTTCTAAAATCAATTTTTCTTCCTAAACTGTCTGTAACGTGTCCTTCATCCAAAATCTGCAACAGAATATTGAATACATCCGGGTGAGCTTTTTCAATCTCATCCAAAAGAACTACTGCATAAGGTTTTCTTCTTACAGCTTCCGTTAACTGACCACCTTCTTCGTATCCTACATATCCCGGAGGCGCACCTACTAGTCTTGAAACAGCGAATTTCTCCATGTATTCACTCATGTCAATTCTGATCAGAGATTCATCGGATTCGAATAGCTCTCTTGCCATTACTTTTGCCAATTCGGTTTTACCAACCCCGGTTGTTCCAAGGAAAATAAAGGTACCGATAGGGCGGTTAGGATCTTTAAGACCTGCTCTGTTTCTTTGAATAGCTTTAACAACTTTCTTCACAGCATCTTCCTGACCGATTACTTTTCCGTTCAGTTTCTCATCCATTTGGGCAAGTTTGTCAAGCTCGTTCTTACCAACTTTCGTCACAGGAACTCCGCTCATCATAGAAACCACTTCCGCTACATTTTCTTCTGTTACGGTTTCTTTTTTCTCTTTTACATCTTTATCCCATTTTTCCTGAGCCGAGTTAAGTTCCATCTGAAGACGTTCCTCCTCATCTTTCAGCTTTCTTGCTTCAAGGTAATCCTGAGCTTTTACAGCCTTCTGTTTCAGTTCTTTGATATCTTCGATTTTCTTTTCAAAATCAATGATTTCTGTAGGAACTTTCATGTTTTTGATATAAACACGTGATCCGGCTTCGTCCATCGCATCAATCGCTTTGTCCGGTAAGAAACGGTCTGTAATATATCTCGATGTCAGATTGACACAAGCCAGAATCGCTTCCGGAGTATAGATTACATTATGATGTTCCTCATATTTATCTTTGATCTGATTCAAGATCTGTACGGTTTCATCAATAGAAGTAGGTTCCACCATTACTTTCTGGAATCTTCTTTCTAAAGCTCCGTCTTTTTCAATATACTGACGGTATTCATCCAGGGTAGTTGCCCCGATGCATTGAATTTCACCTCTTGCCAAAGCCGGTTTGAACATATTGGAAGCATCTAAACTTCCTGTAGAACTTCCAGCTCCTACAATCGTATGAAGCTCATCAATAAATAGGATGACATCTCTGTTTTTCTCCAGCTCTGTCATGATGGCCTTCATTCTTTCCTCAAACTGACCACGGTATTTAGTTCCGGCAACTAAACTTGCCAGATCTAAAGTGATCACACGTTTTCCGTAAAGAACTCTCGACACTTTTTTCTGTTGAATTCTTAGTGCTAACCCTTCAGCAATGGCAGATTTACCAACTCCAGGCTCCCCGATAAGAAGAGGGTTGTTTTTCTTTCTACGTGATAAAATCTGAGAAACTCTCTCAATTTCTTTTTCACGGCCAATCACCGGGTCCAGTTTTCCATCCCTTGCCAAAGAAGTAAGGTCTCTACCAAAGTTATCCAATGTAGGTGTTTTACTTTTTGCAGAACCTAGATTTCCTGTAGGCTTTCTCATTTGCTCAAATTCTTCTCTCTCATCATCATCATCGTAAGCACTCATCTGAGGAGACTGTCCTGAATTTTTAAGCATAGTCTGGTATTCTCTTGAAACTCCTTCGTAGTCGATGTCATAAGCTCCCAGAATATTTGAAGTAGGATCTTCATATTTATAAAGAATACCTAAAAGCAGGTGAACGGTATTAATTTCATTGCTTTTATACTGTCGGCATTCTAACTCTGCACGTTTAATAGCATGGTCTGCCATCTTAGTGAAAGAAATATTGGTAACCTCTTCAGAAATAGGATTAAGACTTGCTGTATTTAAAGTTTCAATTTTTCTTCTGATTTGTGTTAAATCCGCATTAAGGTTTTGAAGGATTTCTTTTGCAGAGTTTTCCGTTTTTATAATACCTAAAAGTAGATGTTCTGTATTAAGAAATTCACTTTTGAGCCTTTTAGCTTCGCTTTTGCTTTGTTTGAACACCTGGCTCAAACCTTGTGAAAACTTATAATCCATAATATATCTCATTAGAACAAAGGCAACATTACCTTTTATTCATTATCTAAATTACAAATATTTTACCAAAAATCAATTAATGACTTTATGGCAGAAAAAAATTTATTATCTTATTGAAAATGATTAAGTTTGTAACCTTAAATTTTCCCCATGAATTCTGAACTTACCACTTACATTGGCTATTCTGCTTCTCTTTTTATCGTATTGAGTTTCATACTGAAAGATGTAAAAAAAATCAGAGTGGTTAACATGATTGGCTGTATTTGTTTTGTCATTTATGGTATCTTTAATGGAATGCTTTGGCCGGTTATCATACCAAACGGGCTTATTTGTTTCATTCAAATCTATTATTTAATACTAGACAAGAAAGATTGATGAGGAAAAAAATTATTACTTCTGCTTTTAGTAATCTGTATACTGACCAACGGATAGAGAAGGTGTGCAAAACCCTTTTTGATAACGGGTATTCCATAGATCTGATTGGTAACGACTGGGAAGGAAATGAAAAAATGGAACGTCCTTATCCCTTTTCCAGAATAGGATTGAAGTCTAAAAGCCTGAAGACCGCTTATTTTGAATTCAACTGGAAATTATACAAAGAACTGAAGAAAAAAGCGGACAAATATACGATTCTCCATGCCAATGACATTGATGCACTTCTGCCAAATTATCTCATTGCCAGAAAACTGAATATTCCGTTAGTCTTTGACAGTCATGAAATTTTCACGGAAATGCCATCGGTTCAAAACAGGTTTTCTCAGAAGTTCTGGAGAGTACTTGAAAGAAAGCTGGTGCCTCATATGGAGCTGATGATGACAGAAAGTGAAAGCTATGCCGAATGGTTTCATGAACAGTATAATGTCAATCCGGTAGTGGTTAGAAATATTCCGAGAAAAATTCTTTCAGCACCGGAAATTCCTGAAAATCATCCAAAAATCATTCTGTATCAGGGAGCGATTAATCAGTCGAGGGGAATTGAAAAAATGATTGTGGCCATGCATCATATTAAAGATGCTGTTCTGAAAATTGCAGGTGACGGCCCGAAGAAAAAAGAATACGAAGAACTTGTTATTCAGGAGAAACTTCAGGATAAAGTCTTTTTTCTGGGTAAGCTGAAACCGGAAAATCTCAGGGAAATAACAAAAACCGCTGATGCAGGGTTCAGTCTCGAAGAAAATAATGGAGTAAGCTACTATTATTCACTTCCTAATAAGGTTTGTGACTATATCCAATCGAGAGTACCGCTTGTGATGATTAATTTTCCGGAAATGCAAAAGATAAAAAATCAATTTAATGTAGGAGAAGTTATTCCGGATCATCAGCCTGAAACCATTGAAAAAGCAATCAATCTTGTTCTTCAGAGAGGAAGACAGTATTATCAGAGCGAATTAAATAAGGCAGCAGATGTATTTTGCTGGGAGAATGAAGAGACAAAAATCCTCCAACTTTTTGAAAAAGCATCCTGTAAATAATTTTTACAAAATTGGTTATCTTTGCAAAAGAAATTTGATTTAAAATGACCATTAAAGAAAAACAGCAGGAAATAATAGATGAATTCGCTTTTCTTGAAGATTGGGAGCAAAAGTATGAGTACATCATTGATCTTGGAAAAGAACTGAAAGGCTTGGCTGAAGATAAGAAAACAGAAGAAAATCTGATTAAAGGCTGCCAGAGCAAAGTTTGGATTGATGCTGAATTTAAAGACGGGAAACTTTTCTTTAATGCAGATTCTGATGGTATTCTACCAAAAGGGATCGTTTCTCTTTTAGTAAGTATTTACAGTGGACATTCCACTCAGGAAATCCTGGATTCTGATTTTGATTTTATCGGAGAAATAGGACTACAGGAATTTCTTTCACCTTCCAGAGCTAACGGGCTTATGGCGATGACAAAGCAGATCAAGTTTTATGCAGTTGCTTACCAACTGAAATCATAACCGTGACCAGAATTTTAGCATATCGTTTTTCCGCATTCGGAGATGTTGCGATGACCGTACCTGTTTTCAGAGAATTTCTGGAGCAGAACCCCGGTGTGGAAATTATTATGGTCTCCAGGAAAAATTTTGAGGCGTTGTTTGCTGGAATTTCCAATGTAACTTTTAAGGGGATTGATCTGGATGACTACAAAGGTCTTTTTGGATTGAGAAAACTAAGTAATGAACTGATTCGTGAGTTTAATCCTGATTGTATTGCCAACCTCCATGATGTAATCCGAACCAAAGTTTTAGACAGAATATATAGAAGAAAGGGACTTAAGGTCTTTAAGATTAATAAAGGTAAAGAGGAAAAAGAACATCTTACGGATGTCTGGAATCTGGAAAAGATACAGCTGAAAAAAACAGTGGAACGTTACGCTGACGTTTTTCGTGAAATGGGATTCAAAGTTGAACTTTCTCATCAATTAAGACCGGTTTCAGAACAAAAATCTGGAATTGGATTTGCTCCTTTTGCCCAGCATAAAGGAAAAATGCTCCCTTTGGAAAAATCCTATGAGTTGGTAAGAATTTTGGCTCAGAAACATACTGTATATTTCTTTGGAGGAGGTAAAAAAGAAACGGAAACTCTCGAAAAATGGGCAGAAGAGATTCCTAATACAAAAAACCTTGCCGGAACATTAAATCTTACGGAAGAACTCAATTATATTGCCGGACTGGAACTGATGATATCTATGGATTCTGCCAATATGCACCTTGCAAGTCTTGTAGGAACGCGATGTGTTTCTATTTGGGGAGCTACTCATCCTTATGCCGGCTTTTTAGGATTCGGGCAAAGTGAAGAAGATGTTGTTCAGGTGAAAGACCTGAGTTGCAGACCATGTTCTGTTTTTGGAGATAAAGAATGTTATAGAGGTGACTGGGCCTGTCTTGAAGAATTTAATATCCAGAAAGTGGTGGAAAGGGTTAATTTTTAAAAATTAGCTTTACTATTTCGTCTGCTTTAGCTTTATCGGAGTGACTTGCTTCTAAAATATTCTTTCTTTTTTCAGTGTCATGATAGTCCTTTTCTGCTGAGGTGACAATTTGTTGACGAATTTCATTCATATCAGATCCAAAAAGACATACACTCTTCAATAGAGGATCATCTGTAATGTTTCTGTTGATAATGACAAAACGGCTGTTGTAAAGCGTATTAAAAAGTTTCACCTTTGTTCCGGAATTCTGGTAAGAAATCAAAATATTGGCATGAGCATCTTCCAGAAGGCGGTAAAGGTTCTCCGTGGTTTGAATAGGAGTGAGGCTGATGTTTTCAACTGTGGAAATCTTTCTTTTAATATCCTCACTGGCACGATCTGAGGCTACAACAAGCTGATATTGTGGAAGGGTTTTAAATAAGTCAATTGTTTCATTCAATGCTCTTTTATTGTCTGCAGTGGTGAGATCTCCATGAAATAGAAAATACTTTCCTTTTTGATCCAATTCCTTTACCGATTCATTACCGTGAAAGATATGAATCAGGTGTGCATTTTCCGAATAAGTTTGTACTTCATTATATTCCTTTTCAGATAAGCAGAATACAGCTTCAAATTTCTTTAAAAGTTTTTTCTGATATCCGGAATACTTCACAGATTCAATTTTGTAAATAATCTTTTTAAATGGGTTCTTCTCAGACACAGAGAGGCCTTTATAATACTCTGATTCGTTATTGTGATGACGGAGGTAGAGTTGGTGTCTGTTATCCTTCAAAAACCGTATAATATGGGTTGTTTGCAAGCCTTCGAACAAGATAGGAGCTTTGTGCTTCTCCAGATTTTTAAGTAGGGTTTCAGAATCTCTGATGGCAGCAGCGAAAGGTGTTCCGGAAAAATAGAGAAGTGGATTCTTTTTCTTTTGATAAAAAAACACATTTTCTGTCATCTCTTTGACTTCCGGATCAATCTTATGAGGGATTTGATCTACAAAACAATGTAGGTGAATTTTTATTCCCAGATCAGATAATGCCTTAACTTTATAATACACATCAATAATTCCACCATAGGAAGGAGGGTAGGGATAATTGAATGATATGAGATGAAGTTTATTCACAGCAAGCGAAATTCAAGTGAAGGCAAAGGTAGATAAATATAAGGAAAAGTGGAGGAGAAGCTTTATAAATTGCTTAGGGATAAAATAAAAAAATCTCCCAGAAATCTGAGAGATTTTTTGTGGGTCCTGAGGGATTCGAACCCCCGACCCTCTGGGTGTAAACCAGATGCTCTGAACCAACTGAGCTAAGAACCCGAATTTTTTTGAAAGGTTTCGTTTCCTTTTCTGTGGGTCCTGAGGGATTCGAACCCCCGACCCTCTGGGTGTAAACCAGATGCTCTGAACCAACTGAGCTAAGAACCCTCTAGACTTGTTCTCTTGTTTAGAGTGGTGCAAATATACGACTTATTCTTTAATCTCCAAATTTTTTTCTAAAAAATCTCCCACTACAAAGTTGCTTCCGCCGATAAAAATCATTTCTTCTTTTGTACATCGTTCTTTTGCAGAGAGATACGCTTCCTGCACGGAATCAAAAATTTTATAAAAAATTTTCGCCTCCTGGAGCAGATTTTCGTAATCTTCGGGATGTCTTCCCCTGTTGATGGATGGTTTTGCAAAATAGAACTCAGAATTTTCAGGAAGTAAATTCATTACATCATCTATTTTTTTGTCATTCACAAACCCCAAAATAACATGCTTGTGTCTGTTAATTGAATTTAATTGTGAAAAAACATACTCCAGACCTGCCTGATTGTGACCCGTGTCACAAATCGTAAGTGGATGTTGTGAAAACTCGAACCAACGGCCAATAAATCCTGTATTTTGGTGAACATGGAGAAGTCCTTTTTCCAATGCTTCATCAGAAATATTTACTTTAAGCTTTCTTAATTCTTCTACAGCGGCCAATACAATTCTGATATTTTTCTTCTGGTAATTCCCTTTGAGATCAGATTCAAGGTTGGTATTTATAAGAGTAGCATCTATAAACGGAGCATTTTCTTTCGTTGCTTTATCCTGAATGATATTTCTAACGGCTTCATTCTCGTCACCGGAAATAATCGGGATATATTGTTTAATAATTCCGGCCTTCTCTGATGCAATTTCTTCGATGGTATCTCCAAGAATATTCTGATGATCCAGCTGAACATTAGTAATAGCCGAAATCAACGGTTTGATAATATTTGTTGAATCCAGTCTTCCTCCCAATCCTACTTCAATAATGGCAAAATCTACCTGCTGCTGATAAAAATATTCAAAAGCCATGATGGTCGTAAACTCGAAGAAAGAGGGACGGATGTCTTCCGGAATCGTTTTCAGTTTTTGAATAAAATCAAAGACAAATTCTTTATTACAGTTTTTTCCATTCACCTTTATGCGCTCTGTGAAGTCTATAAGGTGTGGAGAATTGTATAATCCTGTTTTATAACCGGCTTCCTGAAGAACCGATGCCAGCATATTGCTTGAAGAACCTTTTCCATTGGTACCGCCAATGTGAATACATTTTATTTTATCCTGAGGATTTCCAAAGAAAGCACAAAGCTTTGTAATGTTATCAAGCCCAGGTTTATAAGCCTTCTGTCCATCTATCTGATAGTTGGGCATCTGTACGAAAAGCCAGTCGATAGCTTCCTGATATTGTTCATTTGTCATGGTGCAAAATTCCCAAAAGTTTTTTTAAAATAAAATATAATTTTTCAATCTGTAACTTTTTTATATTTAATTCGTCTAATATTGAAAAATCTTAATATGAAATCGCTGTGATTTACATGGTATAGTACTTATGAAGATAACACGATTCCATATGACCATTAAAAACAAATAAACATATACAATATGAAAAAAGTTTGGATCATCGTTTTTGGATTAGGTTATCTGGGTTTAAGCGCTCAGAAGAAATGGTCCTTAAAAGAATGTGTAAGCTATGCAGTGGAGCATAATCTTCAGGTTATCCAAAATCAGTATAACAAACAAAACCAGGAATATAATCTTAAAGCAGCCCAAAAAGAATATTTACCATCTGTATCGGGGAGTATGACGAATGGGGTAAGTTTCGGGCAAGGCTCATTAGGAGCAGGAAGCTTTAGAAACGATAGATTCAATAACAGTATTGGTCTGGGTGCTGATATTTTGCTCTATAATAATGGAAGGTTAGAGAAAAATGTAAGAAAAGCCCAGTTTGATGTAGAAGCAAGCCAATACGACATTGAAACCATTAAAAATGATATTTCCCTTCAGATCGCTCAGCAATATCTGACTACTTTGTTGAATAAAGAGATTGTTAAAATCTCTCAGAGTGCCGTGGATAATGCGCAGAAACAGTTTGACAGAGCTAAAATCACAACTCAGGTTGGAACAACAGCCCAGACGGTTCTGGCAGAGGCTGAAGCTGCATTGGCAAGAGAAAAACAAAACCTTAAAACTGCAGAAGTAAACGTTGGACGTGCTTTGTTTGCCATCGTTCAGCTTTTACAGCTTTCAGATTATAAAGGTTTTGATGTGGAAGATGTAAATATTCCTGAAAAGCTTGATTTACAACTTACTACCGCGGATGAAGTGCTTACCACTGCGTATGAGATACAGCCTCAGATAAAAGCAGCGGAAAGCCGTATAAGATCTGCCGAAGCACAAACGGAAGTAAGCAAAACAGCATACTGGCCTACATTAACAGCGAGCGCTGGTCTTAATACTTTCTATAACAGACAATTTGATCCTATGCCAGGTACTGTACAGGGAACTTTTTTTGAACAATATAAAGATCAGTTCGGACAAAACGTGGGGCTATCACTGAATATTCCTATTTTCAATAAAGGGAAAACAAAACTTCAGGTAGAACAGTCTAAAATAAATGAAAGTTTAGCCAAGAATTCCTTGGAACAACAGAAACAGACGGTAAGACAAAACGTACAGAAAGCTCAGTTTGATGCTGATGCCAATTATGAAACCTATCTGGCTGCAGTGGAAGCTGAAAAAAGCTCAAAACTGGCTCTTGATTTTGCCGATAAAAGTTATGCTGCCGGAAGAACCACTATCTACGACGTTAATGTGGCGAGAAATAATTATGCAAATGCACAAGGATCAGTAGCGCAAGCAAAATATAATTATCTTTTTAGTCTTAAACTATTGAATTTCTATGCAGGAATTCCATTAAGTTTGTAAAATGCCAATTCAATCATTAGAAAAATACTTACCTCAAAATACACTTAGATATTTAAGAGTCTGGTTTGCAGATTACTATATACATATAAAAGTAACAAGAAACAGAAATTCAAAGCTGGGAGATTATAGAAAACTTCCGGATAATTCTCATGAAATTACGGTAAATTCTACCCTTACCCCACAGCTTTTTTTCTTTGTACTCACTCATGAGCTTGCTCATCTGATTGCTTTCGAAAAATATGGGCGAAGAATCTCTCCCCACGGTAATGAATGGAAAGAAACTTTCAGAAATATGCTTCTGGAAAGCCTTGAAATTTATGATGAAGAACTCAAACCTATCATTATAAAATTTTCAAAATCGCCAAAAGCCAATTTCATGGCAAGCCCTGATCTGGTAAGGTATTTCCATACTGAAAAACAGGATGATACTCTTCTATTTATCGAGGAACTTAAAAAGGGAGAATTTTTTATCTATCGCAACGAAAAGTATTTATTAGAAGGTCTGGTTAAAAAAAACTATCTTTGTAAGAACCTGGCTACTGGAAGGAAGTATTCTTTCAAGCCTTTAGCGAGGGTAGAAAAATGTAGCTAAGAATGTTAAAATCAGATAGATACTGCGTTATAATGGCCGGGGGAATCGGGAGTCGGTTCTGGCCTATGAGCACGCAGAAATTTCCAAAACAGTTTCAGGATATTTTAGGAACCGGACGCACAATGATTCAGCAGACCTATGACCGAATCAGCAAGGTAATTCCTAAAGAGCAGATATTCGTGATTACGAATAAAGAATATGTTCCTGTTTCCCATCAGCAGCTTCCGGAAATTCCTGAAGAGAATATTGTGGGTGAGCCGTTGATGAAGAATACAGCAGCTTGTAATCTGTATATGGCTAACAAAATTGCTGAGATCAATCCGGATGCAACAATGATTGTATTGCCGGCAGATCATCTGATCCTTAAAGAGGACGTATTTCTGGAAAAAGTAGAGCTGGCATTTGAGGTGGCTTCACAGCATGATTATCTGGTAACATTAGGAATAACTCCAACAAGACCCGACACCGGTTATGGCTATATTCAGTTTGTAGAGAAAAAAGGATCAGAGTATTTTAAAGTAAAAACATTCACAGAAAAACCTATTCTTGAAATTGCCCAAAGCTTTTTGGAAAGTGGTGATTTCCTTTGGAATGCAGGAATTTTTGTATGGAATGTGAAAAGTATTCACCATGCTTTTGATCTCTATCTTCCTGAGATGATGCAGCATTTTATGGCTTGTGAGTATAACTCCGAAAAAGAAAACAGCTGTATTGAAACCATTTATCCGAAGGTTCAGAAAATCTCCATTGATAACGGGATTTTAGAAAAGGCAAAGAATGTTTACGTGATTCCTTCAGATTTAGGATGGAGTGATCTAGGTACATGGACTTCCGTCTATGAAAATACAGAAAAAGATAAAAACGGAAACGCTGTAAAACTGAAACATTTACTTTCTTATAATTCAAAAGGGAATATCATCCGCTTAAAGAATAATAACAAGGCAGTGATTATTGACGGCCTTGAAAACTACATTGTTGTAGATACAGATAAAGCGCTTCTTATCTGCCCAAGGGATAATGATCAGCTCATTAAAGATTATGTTCTTGACTTAAAAAACTTTAAAAAGGGCGAGAAGTTTATGTAATATTTGGTATATTTTCTGCTGATTTTTAAATTATGATTAAAACTGCAACCCGATTTACAATTCTTACATTTTCACTTTTGGGAGTCTTAGGATTTGCTCAGGAGAAGAAAAAGTTTTCAAGCATTCCTGCTATTTTACAGCAGATCAACCCTGGTAATAGGGTGGATTCATGGGTGTTGGTGTACAACAGCTATGGGAAAGGTCAGGAAATAAAGATTTCGGGTAAGGTAAATTATACTCCTCAATTCTCAGGATTCAATCTTTTCCCTAGTGAAGACAGCTTTTATTATATCGCTTATTCGGAAGGAGGTAAAGTAAATTACGTTACGGATGTCGAAGGATTGAAGAAGTTTGTAGATAGAATTGATAATGCTCAGGAAGCAGCTGTTGTATTAGCCGCTGACGGATATATGATAGATGAGGAGTTTAAGGACCTTGCGGGTAATTATCATGAAGATAAGTCGAATTACTATCTGGACCTTGGAAAGCTCACCTCAAAGGAATGTCCATACCAGAAAACTCATTATACAGTAACACTCAATAAATCTACAGGTGCTGTAAACAATGTTAAAGACAATGGAACTTATATTGAGCTTTACAATAAAAAATGTGCTAATAACCCGAGACTTTTAAAAATCGAAAAAAAAGAAGAACCAAAGAAAGATGAGCCCAAAAAAACACCCAAGCGCAAATAATACCTATGAGACTGAACGATTGATCCTTCGCCCTATGTCCCGTGAAGACAAAGATTTTGTCTTTGAACTTTATAACAGGCCAAAATTCATTCAACATATTGGCAACCGCAATGTAAATTCCATTGAAGATGCTGAAAATTACATCTTAAACAGATTTGCCCCACAGATTGAAAGGCTGGGATTTGGAAATTATATTTTAATAACCAAAGATGGAAATGAAAAAGTAGGTGCGGTAGGAATCTTCGAAAGGGAAGGACTTGATATTGTGGATATCGGATATTCTCTGTTGGAAGAGTTCGAAGGTAAGGGCTATGCTTTTGAGGCAGCTCAGAAGGTTAAATCGATCGGAATGGATGATTTCGGATTAACAAAAATATCAGCCATTATTTCAAAGGATAATATTTCTTCCCAAAAGCTGATTGAAAAATTAGGTTTGAGGTTTAAAAAACACGTCATACTTCCAGGCGAAACCGACGAACTCAACTATTACGAAACCGAATAATAAATCTATAAAAAAATATTTTCACAAATAGCACAATAATGTATCTGGGTTATTTGTGAAAATATTTGTGATATCTGTGTTTTAAGAAAGTTATCCCTCCAGAATCTGTTCAGCAGCAGTCTTTGAAGTTACTTTTTCAATCACTCTTGTACAAATACCATTTTCATCGAAAATAAAAGTGGTTCTTACAATTCCCATATAGGTTTTTCCAAACGTTTTTTTCTCCTGCCATACCCCGAATTTTTCAATGATATTACGGTTTTCATCTGCAATAAGATCATAAGGAAAAGCAAACTTGCTGTGGAAATTCTTTTGCTTTTTTACAGAGTCACCGCTTATTCCCAATAATTGAAATCCTGCTTTTTTAAGCTTAGTATAATTATCACTCAGGTTGCAGGCTTCCACTGTACAGGTTGGTGTATTCGCTTGCGGATAGAAGAAAACGACCAGTTTTTTTCCAATTAATTTTGATGAGGTTACTGTTTCTCCGTCTTGATTGAATCCTTCAAATTCAGGTAATTTATCTCCAACTTTCAGCATAATGATTTAATTTTGTTCAAATTTAAGGCATACATGACAAAAAAACAAAGAGCTGAGCTCGTTCAGATAGAACTGGAAAAATTATATCCCACTACACCTATTCCGTTAGATCACACTGATCCCTATACATTGATGGTTGCCGTAGCGCTTTCTGCACAAACTACAGATAAAAAAGTAAATCAGGTTACTCCCGAACTTTTTGCGGTAGCAGGAACACCGCAAAGAATGGCTAAGCTGGAAGAATTTGAAATCAAAGAACTAATCAAAGAAATAGGATTATCTAATACGAAAGCCAAAAACCTGAAGAAAATGGCCGAACTTCTGTTAGAAAGACATAATGGTATTGTTCCCCAGACTTATGAAGAATTGGAAGCTCTTCCGGGCGTAGGGCACAAAACGGCATCAGTAGTAATGAGTCAGGGTTTCGGATTTCCTGCTTTTCCTGTGGATACCCATATTCACCGTCTGATGACGCAGTGGAAACTTACTTCCGGAAAAAATGTGGTGGAAACAGAACGTGACGCCAAAAAATTATTCCCTGAAGAAGTATGGAATAAACTTCACCTTCAGATTATTTTCTATGGAAGAGAATATTCTCCGGCAAGAGGAAAAGGAGAGAAGGATTTTATTACGAAAATGATGTTTGAAAAATAATTCAATTATTTTAGCGCCATGTCCGCTAAGATTCTATAAAAACCACGCTGGGATAGCTCGTGAAGACACTTCGTTTAGCAAAAGCAATATTGCCCTGACTGAGTGAAAGATCTATGCGAACTGATAGAAAACGCAACAATTACTTTGTGGTCGCTAAATAAACCATGTCAAGGTTCTGAACCTTGACATGGTTTAAAAACATCATGTGAGATAAAGGACATGATTTAATATTCCAACAACCTTCTGTGGTAATTAATCTGTCCCAAATGATAATCCAGATGAGCAATCAGATGAATCAGGAAGTAATCTGTAGTCATTTTATTTTCAAAAACAACCAGTGGGTATTCTTTTTTCAGGTCGTCTTCTGATAATTGAGAAAGAGTAGAATCTATCATTGTTGTAGTTGCCTCTATTTTTTCAATAAGTTCAGCTCTTGGAACATCTTTTAATGAAAACTCCAGGTCACGCTGTCTTACATATCCTGTGTTTCCAAGGTGCGTTCCTATAAAATGGTTGAGGTTTCCAACCAGATGAAGAACCAGGTTGCCCGCAGAATTGGCTATGTTTTTATCAACTTTCCAAAGATTTTCTTCGTTTTGATAGGCTTCTAGCTCTGTTTTTAATTTATTTAAATCTCTGTTGTAAAGAGATTTGAGGCTTTCTGTGATCATATCAATTTTTATTGTATTATGGTTTTAAAATATCCTTTAAAGTGTTTATCAACCAAACTGTCAATACTGCATTTATAATCTATAAAGCCATAAATGCTATCATTTTTGGTGAATTGTTTACTATTTAGAATCAGTTTCTGACTAAAAACTTTAGATTTTATGAATTTTTCCTCGCCTTTTAAGGTTTTTGGATCAATATCCTTGATGTAAAAGTGGTTTTTAAACACCTTAATCAAAATTCCGTTTCCAAAATATCCGTTATTGTTATTCAGTTTGATGGTAAGAGTATCATTCTGATACTGAGCTTTGCATTTATAATCATCGAATAAAAATGTTCCTTTACGAAAGCCATCTGAGTAACTTGCAGCCTGAACAATATGTGCTGTCCTTGTTTTACTTTCAACAATTTCACTGTTATAAAGCTTCAGTTCCGGATATTTGGAAAGAAGGAGAATAGTATCATTGCCAGGTAAGCTCTTGTCAACCGTAAAATTTTCAAAATTGTGCTTCTTTTGACAACTCAATAACACCAATAAAATACCGGTAAAAAATAAAAATAGTCTCATAAAAGAAACTATTTTTGTTTTTTAGCCCAAAGCTCCATTTTTCTGTTCAGAACATCCAAAGGAAGACATCCCTGGCTTAATACTTCATCATGGAAGCTTGCCAGCTTGAATTTGTTCCCAAGTTCTTTCTGATACTTTTCTCTCAGCTCACGGATTCTTAAGGATCCTATTTTGTAGCCTAAAGCCTGTCCCGGCATTGCCATATATCTTTCTACTTCTGCAGTGGCAGATCCCTCGTCGTAAGAAATATTGCTTAAGAAGTATTTGATAGCCTCTTCACGTGACATTTTTCCTGTATGAAGCCCTGTATCTACTACCAGTCTTACAGCTCTCAGCATCTGATCACTCAGGTAACCCATTTTTTGATAAGGATCTGTGTATAACCCAAATTCAGGTCCTAATGTCTCACAATAATGGGCCCACCCTTCACCATAAGCTCCTAACCATCCGAATCTCATAAATTTAGGAAGCTTTGTGTTCTCCTGTTGCAAAGAAACCTGATAATGATGCCCTGGGATGGCTTCATGAAGGAAAAGAGATTCCATTCCTGAAGTAACATTGAATTTAGTAGGGTCAGGAAGCGGAACATAGAATATACCTGCTCTTTTTCCATCCGGAGTTCCCGGCATATATTCTGCGCTGGCACTTGCCTCTCTGAATTTCTCCGTCTGTCTGATTTCAAACTTCGTTTTTGGCGTTACATTAAACATTGTTTTCAGCTTCGGAGTGATTTTAGTTAAGATCCCGTTGAATGCATTTAAAACCTCTTTAGATGTTTTATAAGGCATTGCCTTTGGATCCGTTTTTACAAAAGTGATAAACTCTTCAAGAGTGCCCGTAAAACCTACCTGTTGTTTTACTTTTTCCATTTCTGCACGAAGCATAGCTACCTGCTGAAGTCCGATCTTATTAATTTCTTCAGGAGATTTCTTAGTGGTTGTCCAGCTTTTTACATAATAGTTGTAGATCTCATTTCCGTTAGGAAGACTGTTGTATCCGTCTGTATCCCTTGCTTTCGGAAGGTACTCTTTTTCTAAAAATGTTCCCATTTTAATATAAGCCGGAATGATCTTTTTGGTAATAGCATCTTTATAAAGTGCTGAAAATTTTTCTTTCTGAGCCTGAGAGAAGCTTTTCGGAAAATTTCTTATCGGACCATAGAAAATATTCTTTTCCATGTCAGAAGTGGTAATTTCCTCTGCTTTCATCTGAGGAATCATTTTGATAACCAGTTTTTTAGGTAATACTATCTTATTGTTGATTCCCTCACGGAAGTTGTCTGCCGCTGCATTCATCCACTCCGGGAATTTTTCCATTCTTTTCAGCCAGTCGCTATAGTCTTTTTCTGTTTTAAAAGGTTGATTACCCTGCCCGCTTCCATACAATGGGAACGTTAACGGAAGTCCTCCAAATTGAGTAAAAGGAATATATTCCGGATGATAGGCGTAGGCCTCAGTTTTATCTTTTAAAGTATAATCCAAAACATCATAGACCACTTTGTCTTCGTCAGAAAGGGTTTTATAATCTACATGTTCCAGTTGTTTTTGCACAGAATTGTAGAAAGCAATTTCTCCTGAGATAAAATCTTTATCAATATTGATAGGAAGCTGATCATTATATCTTGTATCTCCTTGTGCGGTAGCATCTAAAGGATATAGTTTAAGATACTGCTCATAATAGTTGGAAGCGATAGAATCCAGATTGCTGGGAGTCACTTTTGTAAGGGGAGAATCCGATTTTTTGCAGGAAGTAAGCCCAATCACCAACCCTAATCCTAGAATACTTTTTGATAAAATGTTTTTCATTTTCAGAATCTTTATGAAAACAAAAATAAGTATTATTGGGAGATTCAGACTTATTGTTTGCATTGATTTTAAAAAATTATTTTCAAAATCCTTTCAACTTTGAATCAATTTTTTATCTTTGTCTAAAACGTTTAACAATCATATTATTACAGCTCTTTTTTAAGAAAAAATGAAAGGGATTTTAAAAATTTACCATCCGGACGAAACGCTAAAATACAATATCAGAAATACTTATTGTAAGGCAGTTTACAGCAACCAGCAACATTTTTTAGAGGTTGAAGTGATTACGGATGACAGTTTGGATCACGTGGATGATGATTCATTACAGTACAACTTTCCGCAGCTTTCACTTGAAGTTTTTGATTTTCCTATTGAATCGGCGGAAATAGAAGGAAAAACCATCATCATCAATGACTCTGATGAAGAAACCTATACAGAAGTAGACCTTTTCGATGACGAAGATGCCTACATCTATGATAATGAGCTTCTTTTTGAAAAAAATGAAGAAGGGGAGCTTCAGGTCATCTGGAAAGGGACCATTGATGATTTCTATACCGGATCAGATACACCGATCCCCTTTAGATTAAAATGCGAATTTAAGCAAGATGAAATTGAGGTAGGAGAAGACTAACATAGGCTTCTATCTTTTTCGTACCAGATTTCTTTTCAAAATTTTTTTTTGGAAAGAAATTTGCTATTTGTAAAATTGTAACAAAATTTAAGTTGTTTTTAAGCAATTTTTAAGAGTTCAATTCATAATATTCTCCTACATTTGTCGTTGAAATTTAATAAAATTTACATTTAATGCTGTTAACGGAACTTTCTCAGATTTTATTTGCACAAATCGCTACCCCTGCAGTTGCTGCAGACAACTTAGAGTTCTCATTCTGGAAAATTATGTTCCATGGAGGAGCTTTCGCTAAAATAGTGATGGTCACTGTATTACTATTGGGAGTGTTTTCTCTATACCTGTTTTTCGAAAGATTTTTCTTTATCAAAAGGCTTACATCAAAAACAGATTCCAACTTCATGAACAATATCGAAGACTTCATCAAGGCAGGAAAAATAGAGGCGGCAGCAGATTACTGCAAAACCCAGAACTCTCCGGAAGGAAGAATTTTAGAAAAAGGAATTTCAAGATTAGGACGTCCTGTTTCTGATATTGTAAGTGCTATGGAATCTCAGGCACAGGTAGAGGTTGCCAATATGGAAAAAAACCTGAACCTTTTGGCTGTAGTACCAAGTATTGCACCCATGTTGGGACTTTTAGGTACGGTAATCGGGATGATTATTGCTTTCTTTAATCTTTCCCACGCAACAGGATCATTCTCGCCGAAAACACTTTCAGAGGGGATCTATACCGCTTTAGGGCAGACCGCTGTAGGTTTGGCTGTAGCAATTCCTGCTAACTTCTGTTATAATATTCTATTGACAAGGATTGATAAATTTGTCCTGAAAGCTCAGAATATGTCAGGAGAATTTTTAGACCTTATCAACAAACCTTTATAAATCTTTCTTACGATGAAAATTCAAAGAAGAAATAAAGCAAATCCGGAATTCAGTTTAGCAGCGATGACAGACGTTATCCTGTTGATGCTGATTTTCTTTATGATCACTTCTTCAGCTGCCAATCAAAGCGCTATTGATGTGAATCTGCCGAAAGCCGGAGCAGTTGACGATAATATTCCCAATCCTTTAACGGTAAGCATCAAACCGGACGGCTCGTTCTTTGTAGATGATAATCCTGCCAATAAAGGAGAACTGGAGCAAATTATTGTAGATAAATTAGCCAGCCAGACCAATAAATCATTTACGATCAGAGCTGATGAAAACACATTGCATAAAGATGTTGTTTTTGTGATGGAAATTGCTGAGAAACATAAATTTAATATTGCTATTGCAACCGTTAAAGACAAATAACATATCCGGATTTCCGGAAAGAATTACGTTTTAAGATGAAAAGCTATACAGCAAACAGAAACGAAGAAAATAAAGACAGAGTAAAGAGCGCACTGCTTTCTATTCTGATCTGGGCTGCTATTCTGCTTTTTGTTTTTCTATATAAATTAAAACCTGAACTGGATAAAGATCCTGAAGTGGTTACTACTATGCTGGTTAATTTTGGTGATAACAGAAATGGAAAGGGGATTGAAGAACCAGCTGAACAGCCTGGAAGTCTTGCCGCTGCAACGGAAGAAGTTACACCAGAGCCCGCAGAAACTCCGGTTCCGGAAACAAAAACAGTTATAAAGCCAGAACCAGTTCCTACTCCCGAACCAAAGAAAACAGAGGTTAAGGAAAAAGTTATTACAGGAAATAATTCAAAAGCTACTGTTCCTAAAAAAGAGGAATCCAAAAAAGCTGAGAAAAAAGAAGCTACGAGTACAAGTGCTTCAAAAAATACTAAAAAATCTGGAGCGGCCACTGCCAATTCAAAAACAGGAAATGGTGACGGAAAAGGAACCGCAGCCATAGGCAACCTGATTAAAGGAAGAGGAACTAAAGCCGGAAGCCAGGGAACTGGTGATGGTATCGGAAACGCGGGAGATCCTTTAGGCGGTGATGGAAACGGAGACAGTAAAGTAGGAATCGACAGAAAATTAGTCGGTTATATTCCGGGAACAATGGGAAGAGGAGGAGCACAGCCTTCTCACAGCTGTACAGCAAGTGGATCAATTACTATTGCTTATACGGTAGATAAAGCAGGGAATGTAGTATCCGCAAGAAGAGCCGGCGGGATTTCAGATCCTTGTGTCTCATCCACGTCTGTGGCCTGGGTTAAGAAATATGTAAAAGCAGAGAAAGCCAATACTTCTTCCACCGGAACTTATAAAATTACATTCTAAAAATACAAAAGCACTTTATTCAAGTGCTTTTTTCAATTCATTTATTCTGTTGATAATGGGTAGTGCAAAAATACCACTGGTCTGAAGATAAAGCTCGTAGAATGTCTTGGCTTTATCCTGAAAATCTTTGTTCTGATCATGTCTGCTGTTGAAATAAAATAGATTTCCCAGCATTTCATAATAATCTTTGTGATCTCTTTCCTGTCTTTCATTCACAATCGCGATCATTTCTTCCTTGGTTTTAGAAGCAACCTCTGTGAAGCTCATCTTAAAAATGTCTCTCATCAACGTATCAAAATCCAGTTCTTTCTGCATTAAGCTTTCTTCAGGTTTGTCGAGAATCAATTTTTCTAATGCCTGAGTTAATTGGCGGATGAGTCTTAAGGTGAATTCTTTATCTGTGATCATAATGGATTTAAAGTTTTAAGTTTAATGTTTAAAGTTAATAGCATCTGCTCAACCTGCAGATTTCATTAAGCAAAGAATAAGTAAGCTAATGCAATGGCAGTGATAACGCCGACTAAATCGGCCAGAAGCATGGCAATTACCGTGTATCTTGTATTCTTAACGGCTACGGCACCAAAATATACTGCAATTACATAGAACGTCGTATCTGAGCTTCCCTGAAGTACTGCCGCTAATTTTCCCTGGAAGCTATCTGCTCCAAATGTGGCCATCGTATCCACCATCATTCCTCTGGCTCCTGAACCGGATAAAGGTTTGATCAATGCAGTTGGAAGTCCATCCACAAATCTCGGATCCATATTGGCAACGTTGGCTACCCATTTCATCCCGTCAATAATCACATCAAATACACCGGAAGTTCTTAGTAATGAAATCGCAATCAGCATTCCAACCAGATAAGGAATAATTTTAACACAGGTGGTGAAGCCTTCTTTTGCGCCTTCAATAAAGGCATCAAAAACGTTAATTTTTTTATAAACAGCTCCCAATACAATCGCAAGGAAGATAAACAGAATTAAACCATTGCTTAATACTTTACTGAAGTCATCCAGTTCATCCTTACTCAATTGTACAAGGTATACTACCAATAAAGCAATAATTGCTGAAATTCCTCCTACATAAGCTATTACCACCGGACGAAGAAGATTGATTTTCTGGTATAAAGAAACAATAATCATCGCAGCTAAAGTTGCCGCAAAAGTGGCGATCATGCAAGGAAGGAAAATATCTGTAGGGGTCTTTGATCCCATAGAGGCTCTGATGGCAATAATCGAGACCGGGATCAATGTCATTCCTCCGGCATGAAGACACAGAAACATAATCTGCGAATTGCTGGCAGTATCTTTATTGGGATTTAAAGTCTGGAGACTTTCCATCGCTTTTAATCCAAAAGGAGTGGCAGCATTATCCAATCCCAGAAGATTGGCACTGAAATTCATTAGCATATGTCCGAATGCAGGATGGTTTTTAGGAATTTCCGGAAATAATTTTGAAAAAAATGGCTGAATCAAACGGCTTAGAAGGTTAATTCCTCCTGCTTTTTCAGCAATACTCATGAATCCCATAAACAAGGTCATGATTCCGATAAGACCAAGACAGATCTTTACGGCAGTTTCAGAGGTTCCGATAACTCCATCGGCTTCCTGAACGCGATAAACATTTACATTTTGTTTTAAAGAATCTGTTTTATAGTGAATTCTGCTGTCTGCAAAATCATTTTTTTTCATCAGGCTGTCTCTGACAATAGGAGATAGGCTGTTCATAGGTTGAGATGCAATCTTTACTGTATCACCTCCTTTTCCCACCACCATATCATTGAAAATGGTTTTGTAGTTACCTGACGAAACATATTTTATACTGGCAATGGCAATGGCAATGATAATGAAAGCCGACCAAATTCTGCTGAGAACCATCTGATTGATTTAATTGTTTAAACTTATCGAAAATACTTCAAACCACAAAAATAACTAAAGTCTTTTGTAATTCCGGTGTGAAAGAAAACTAATGATGGTCTCTAATTTTAAAGCTTATTGTTAACGCATTGTTCACAAAGTTCCTAAATAATGGGGAAAATGATTTTTCTCGTTCGCAAAGGCGTTAGCACTAAGCAAAGAGAATTTAAGTTAAAGAGCATTGCTGAATGAAATGCCCTTGCGAACAAAAAATATGCTTTAAGTTTTTAGATTTTCCTTACGCTCTCTAGCGTTTAAAACTAAAATGATTTACTCTTCCAGATAAACAAGATGTCCTTCAAAATCATCATCAAGATTCTTCAGAATTTTGGCTTCATCCATTTTTTTGATCAAAGCATCTACAAAGAAGCTTTTTTCAAAGAACTGGCGATGAATTCCGGGTAAAATTTCCATAAAATAATCCATTCCGATTTTGTTGTTATGGAGATCCATTTTGGTTTCCAAAGGCTCATTAGGGAAGAGTTCTTCATGCATATCTGTGATTCTTTTACAAAAATCCAGCGCTTTTTTAGGGGAAGAGATCTTGCAGCAGTACATCATAATGAAGCAGCACCACAGCGCGTGTCTGAAAGCATTTCCAATTCCATTGTTGGAGGCCGTTGCAGGAAATTTTTTCTGTGCAATGGTAAACGCTTTTACTGTTGCATAAAAACTCAGTAAAGCGAAAAGAGGATGAGGAAGGACAAGTGATAAAAGACGGATAATCTTTTTAAAACTCATGCTTCGGATGGTATTGAAAAATATCTTAAAAGTCCTCATAAATAAAAATCTCTCCCTAATTAGAGAGAGATTGTATTGTTTTTGTTACAGATACTATGCTTTTACAGCTAATAAATTAACTGTCTTGGCAACAGTATCCTGAATTTCAGTTCTTTTTACGATGAAATCTACAAATCCTTTTTCCTGTAAGAATTCTGATGTCTGGAATCCTTCCGGTAAGTCTCTACCGATTGTTTCACGAATTACTCTTGGTCCTGCGAAACCAATCAGTGCTCCCGGTTCTGCCATAATAATATCAGCGGTCATTGCGAAAGAAGCAGTGATTCCTCCGAATGTAGGGTCGCAAAGGTAAGCGATGTATAAAAGTCCAGCTTCAGAAAGCTGAGCTAATTTAGCCTGAACTTTTGCCAGCTGCATCAAAGAGTAAGTAGCCTCCTGCATTCTTGCTCCTCCGGACTGACAGATAATCATATACGGAAGTTTGTGTGCAATACAGTAATCTACTGCTCTTCTGATCTTTTCTCCCATTACAGAACCCAAAGATCCACCAATGAAAGCAAAATCCATACAAGAAACTACCATTTCAGTTCCTTTTACAGTTCCTACAGCGTTTCTGATAGAATCTGTAAGCTTTGTTTTAGCTTTTACTTCTTTCAAACGGTCTTTGTAAGGCTTTGTATCTTTGAAGTTTAAGATATCAATACTTTCAACATTGGCATCCAGTTCGGTAAATTTACCACCGTCAAAAAGGATGTCAAAAAATTCTGCACTTCCTATTCTTACATGAAATCCGTCTTCAGGAGAAACATAGTTATTTCTCTTTAGTTCATCATGTTCCACTACTTTTCCGGATGGAGTCTGATGCCAAAGGCCTTTGGGAACGTCTTTTTTCTCATCAGTAGAAGTGGTAATGTTTTTTGCTTTTCTTTTAAACCAGTCGAATGCCATTTTTGCTTGTATTAATGTATAAATGTAAAATGTACCAATGTAAATGCATTCCTATGAATACTTTTTACATTGGTACAAATGTACAGTTCTTATTTTAAAGTATCTACGTTATTTAAATCTTCAAATGCTTTTACCAATCTTGCAGAGAATGTGTCCTCACCTTTTCTTACCCAAACTCTTGGGTCATAGAATTTTTTGTTAGGTTTTTCTTCTCCTTCAGGGTTTCCGATCTGAGCTCTTAAATAATCAATATTGTTGATCATATAATCTCTGATGCCTTCTGTGTATGCAAACTGAAGGTCAGTATCGATGTTCATTTTGATAACTCCGTAGTCGATAGCCTCTCTGATCTCCTCTAAAGTAGATCCTGAACCTCCGTGGAATACAAAGTTGATAGGTTTTGCAGCTGTTCCGAATTTTTCCTGAACATATTTCTGAGAATTGTCAAGGATTTTCGGCGTAAGAACTACGTTACCTGGCTTGTAAACTCCGTGAACGTTACCGAAAGCAGCCGCGATTGTGAAGTTATCAGAAATAGCTTTTAATTTTTCATAAGTATAAGCTACGTCTTCAGGCTGAGTATATAATTTTGAGTTATCAACGTCTGAGTTGTCAACACCATCTTCTTCACCTCCTGTTACCCCGATTTCTACTTCAAGAGTCATCTGAAGCTTAGCCATTCTTTCGAAATATTTAGAAGAAATTTCAAGGTTTTCTTCTAAAGACTCTTCAGAAAGGTCTAACATGTGAGAAGAGTAAAGAGATTTTCCTGTCTGCTTGAAGAATTCTTCGTTAGCATCCATCAATCCGTCGATCCAAGGAAGTAATTTCTTTGCACAGTGGTCTGTGTGTAGAATTACCGTTGCTCCGTAAGCTTCTGCAAGAGTGTGAATATGTTTTGCTCCAGCAATTGCTCCTAAGATTGCAGACTTTTGTCCGTCATTGCTTAATCCTTTCCCTGCATTGAAAGCAGCTCCTCCATTTGAAAACTGAATAATTACAGGAGCGTTTAATTTCGCTGCAGTTTCCATTGTAGCGTTTACGTTGCTTGATCCAATTACGTTTACTGCAGGTAATGCAAATTTGTTTTCTTTAGCATACTGAAAGATATCAGTAACTAACTGACCTGTGGCAACTCCTGCCGGAAAAATTCTGCTCATGTTTTACTTTTTATTATAAATTTATTAGGTGTTTTAATTTCGTGTAAAGGTAATCATTTTTAAGAAATTACTAGTTTCTTTTATCTCTGCCCCAAAGGAGCTTCTGACGGATGGTTTCATAGAAACTCAAACTGTTGGGCTGCACCAGAAGAAGCTGGAATTTTGCCTTTTTAATGATGATTTCCTTGTCGGTTTCAATATGTATCAGTCGGGAATCTAAGGAAAGAGAGTATTGCGGTACGCGGCTTTCCACCCTGAATTTTATTTCTACTTTATCATTCACAACCAGCGGCCTCACATTCAGATTGTGAGGAGCAATTGGAGTAATGACAAAATTTTCGTTATTGGGAGAAATGATAGGGCCTCCGCAGCTCAGAGAGTAGGCGGTAGAACCTGTAGGTGTTGAAATGATCACGCCGTCACCCCAGAATACATTCAAAAATTCGTCATTGATATAAGAGTCAACGGTAATCATGGAGGTGGTTTCTTTTCGGGAAACGGTAACGTCGTTTAATGCGTAAGGAAAAACTCCCTCCAGTTTTGGAGAAACCACTTCAATTACAGAACGGCGGCTTGTTTTTACATTTCCTTTTAAGATGGAATCCAGTTCCTTAAAGGCTTCTTCTTTCGTGAAAAAAGCTAAAAATCCAAGCCTTCCTGTATTCACTCCAACCACCGGAATTTCAAGATCTTCAATAAATGTCAGAGAGTTGACAATGGTTCCGTCTCCACCAAAAGTGAAAAACAGATCCACTTCTTTATCCAGAAGATCCTGTTTGGAATTGAAAGTTTCGAATATTTTTGAAAACTGAAGTGCTTCAGCCATTTCATCATACAGAACAGATTTTACACCTCTTGCTTCAAGTTCAGAGATAAACTTGCTTAAATATAAAAAAGTATCAAGATCTTTTTTCTGAGAATATATGGCTGCCTTCATGTTATATTTCTATGAATTTTTGTAAAAAACCATAACGGTCTTTAAACAGATCGGTTTTCTCATCAGAATAATATTTTTCAACGATTCTGTAGTCATACCGGTCAAAAGTAGCGTCTATCGAGGCCAGATTTTCATTGCTGATCTTTATGGTGACCTGAACTACCTCTTCAGACATAAAGCTTATAAACCCTCCGTAAAATTTCGAATTGTTGCTTTCCACAATGTTGGTAATTTCCGTCATAGAATATTTTCTGGCCGGAGTTTCTACGGTAAGAATAGCTCCTGTTTCTGAAAATAAAGGATAACGGGAAAGGTCCTGAAAAACATCTTCACAGGTAATATACCCCAGATATTTTTCATTTTTATTAATCACCGGAATCACATTGGAGCTGAAAGTATAAAACAGGCGGATACTGTCCATGACATTGTTGTCCTCCAGAATTGCAAACCGTTCAATCTGGTGTTCCAGATCCTTCAGTGTTCCTCCATCTTCTTCATACAGGAAGTCCATGGCAATGGCTCCGAAGAAGTGATGAGATTTTTTGATGAAAACATGAGAATATCCGAAGTCTTCCAACAGGTTTCTGGCCGACTCTATGGAGTCAGACAGGCTAAAACATGGAAAGTCTTTTGAGATATAGTCCTTGATAAACATTGTGCTAATTTATAAAAAATTAAACGAAACTTTTTCTGAAAACCTTACTTTTTTTAAGATGAAACAAAAAAAATGCCGTCAAAATTTGTTTGTAAAAAAAAATAAAGTACCTTTGTCGCCTTTCATTTTTACTTTTTATTAGATTTATTTCAAACTGCACTGTCTACTAAGGACATATGCAGTTTTTTTATTTTAATGCTTTTGCAAATTCCCACATCACAATTCCGGCGCACACACTTACATTAAGAGAATGCTTGGTTCCAAGTTGTGGAATTTCTAAAAATACGTCAATATTCGGAAGTACTTCATCGCTGATTCCTTCTACTTCGTTTCCTAAAATTAAGGCATATTTTTTTGATCTGTCGATGGTGAAATCCGTAAGAAGTTGACTGTCGGTAGTCTGCTCGATCCCGATGATTTCGTATCCTTTGCTTTTCAGATCAGCAATCGCGTTGTTGGTATCTGCGTCATGAGACCAGTCTACACTTTCCGTTGCTCCCAATGCCGCTTTATGAATCTCTCGGTGAGGTGGCTGCGGGGTGATTCCGCAAAGGATTATTTTTTCAATTAAGAAGGCATCTGCCGTTCTGAAGGCTGCACCTACATTGTGCATACTTCTGATATTATCTAAAATGATGACCAACGGAATTTTTTCAACCTTCTTAAATGTTTCTACATCTATTCTGTTAAGTTCTTCCAGTTTTAGTTTCTGTACCAATTGTATTATTTTGTTGAGATTAATTTTCCGTCTTTATAGACCTCTGTTTTTTCTATGCTTCCGTCTTCACGGTAATGAACTCTGTTGCCGTTTCTTTTATCGTTGGCAAGTTCAGTTTCACGCTGTAATTTTCCAGATGGATAAAAGACTTTCCATTTTCCGGTAGCCAGCCCGTTGTCATACTGGCCAATATCTTTTATTGATTTTCCATCTTCATGAAAGGTCTTGCTTTCTCCCTGTAATTTATTGAATTTGTAATTGGAAATTTCAGTTATTTTACCTGCAGGAGAATAAAAAGTAGCGGTAAGGCTGTTATCATAAATATTCTTCTCCCCATTTCTGAAAACTTCCTTGGAAGTAAGAACTCCATTTTTATCAAAATACGACCATTCTTTTACTTTGTATCCTTTTTTATATTCTCCTTTCGACTGCACTTTTCCGTTATCATAATAAAAAACAGCATCGCCATCCAGTTTCCCTTTTTTCCATTCCACAGTATTTTTTACCTGGCCATTGTCATAAAATTCTTTACAGGTTCCTTCCTGTAATCCGTCTTTATATCCACAAGGTTTCTGTGCCGTGATCAGGACAGCAGTGGAAAAAAACAATAGAAACATGTACTTCATAGCTATTTTTAATTCAAAAATAGTAAAATACTTATATTTGACTCAAAAATATACTATGAAAAAATTATTCACATTATTCATATTAATATGGGGATTTATTTACCTGAGTGCACAAAATACTTATTATCCTCAAGCTTTTTTTGATAAAAAGCTCGCAAGAGACATGCTTGGATTTGGAAACTCTACCATTGAAGGAGTGGCTTCTACCAAACAAAAAAACAACTGGGGAATCAAACCGTTACTTGGAGAAAAGCATTATGCTCCCAAAGGTACGGTTGTTATGCTTTTTCCTGTTACTCCTTATTTCCAGGAATTTTATGACATGAGAAGAAAATATGAAAATAAAAAGACCACCGTATATATGTCAGAAGAGGCTTTTAAATACAGAGTGGAAGCTTTAACCGATGACCATGGGAGATTTAAATTTGAAAAACTCAAACCCGGGAAATATTATCTTGAAACCATTGTCAACTTTACTGCAACGGCAAGTTATCAGCAGCAGACAGGAACCTCAGATGCTTATAACGGCTATGGAGCTTATCTGTATTCCACTCCTATATACAGTACCTTTTTCTACGGATATTCTGCTGCCAACAGGGAAAGCAAATTTGTAGAGATAAAACAGGATGGCGAACTTAAAGAAATCAAGCTTTAAAAGCTTGATTTTTTATTTTCTGATCATAATCTGCTGTACATTTTTCTCAATGTTCTGGGCTAAGGTTTCCATAGGAATATCATTTTCATCGTTATTGAACGGATCTTCAATTTCTTCTGCAATAAGTTCAAGGCTCATCAATACATAATACACAAAAACAGTAAGCGGAATCATAAAAAGCCCTATTGTAATAACGTAAGCAATAGGAAGCGCAAAAACATACAGAATAATAAATTTCTTGATGAAAGAAGAATAGGAATAAGGAATCGGTGTGTTTTTGATTCTTTCACAACCTCCACATACATCCAGAAAGCCGGAAAGCTGGGTATCTAAATACAGCATTTCAACTTCAGAAACTTTTCCTTCTTTTTTTAATTGATTCAGTTTATGGCTTAATAGAATAACAATTTCACTTGGTCCATGGTTTTTCAACGAATTTTCAATTTCAGAATAATCTTCATCCAAAGCCAGCCTTGTAGATTCCTTGGAAAGGTGTTTGGCTAAAAAGTGCGGGAAATATTTTAAATATCTAGCAATCTGCTCAGCATCCTGGCGGTTATCGCCAAGAATCGTATTGATTTTTATGGCAAAGTTTCTGGTATCATTCACCAGTTTTCCCCAAAGTTTTCGACCTTCCCACCATCTGTCATAGGCAGTATTCGTTCTGAAAACCAGCAAAAGTGAAAGCACAAAACCCAGCAGAGAATGAATCATGCCTACATTACTCACTCCTGATTTTGTGGTAAGGTGCAGATATTCAACTTCCAGATACTGAATTCCCCAGGAATATAATCCTACAAGAATCATACTCGGGAAAAGAATTTTTAAAGTATCACTTTTGTGTAAACTGAAAAGGATTTTAATGAAATGTTTGGTATTATAGACTCTCATAAACTCGCTTATTACTACAAATATAATTTTTTCATCTGAGCTCTGCTAATTAAGTAAGGAAGTCTGAAGACGGAAGTGAGAAGTTATGGAAGCCAAAGAAGAAGTTTGAGTTTTCCATAAAAAATCTTTTAAGCAATGATGTATAAAGGTTTGCAGACAAATATTAACTTCCGGCATCGATCTTCCAGCTTCCAGCCTTTTTAATCTTAATTTTCTCACGTTTCAAAAAAACACTATTTTTAGTTCGCATTAAATACAAAATACATGATCCTCGAAAACGTAGATATTGTAAATGATATCAGTAAAGAAGATTTTCAGAAAAATTATTTTAAAAAGCAAAAACCTCTTTTGATTAAGAATTTTGCCAGCCGGTGGGAGGCTTTTGACAAATGGAATCTTGCCTATATCAAAGAAAAGGCAGGAGATCAGGAAGTTCCCTTATATGATAACAAACCGGCTGATGCCGCCAAAAGTTCTGATGCTCCGGTTACCCGTATGAAAATGAAGGACTATATTGACACCATCAAAAGCAAGCCTTCTGATCTGCGAATTTTTTTCTATATCATTACAGACAGGCTTCCTGAGCTGCTGAAAAACTTTACTTACCCTGATCTTGGAATAAAATTTTTTAAAAGACTGCCCACATTATTCTTCGGTGGAAGTGAGGCCCATGTTTTAATGCATTATGATGTGGATCTGGGTGATTTTATGCATATCCATTTCGAAGGAAAGAAAAGGATTTTATTATTTGATCAGAAGCAGTCGCGCTTTTTATATAAAGTTCCTTTATCCGTTCATACCATTTACGAGGTTGATTATGAAAATCCGGATTATGAGAAGTTTCCGGCGCTGAAATATGCCAAAGGATACGAAATCTTCATGGAGCATGGTGATGCCCTTTTTATTCCCGGGGCATTCTGGCACTTCAACAGATATCTGGAACCAGGTTTTTCTCTTTCACTGAGAGCTCTTCCCAATAAACCCAATGTCTTTGCCAGTATGCTCTATCATGTTTTCATTATGAGGTACACGGATAAACTAATGCGTAAGCTTTTCAAAGCCAAATGGGTGAATTATAAGCAGAAATGGGCCTACAAGAAAAGTTCCGAGGCTTTGGAAAAGCATCTTTCTAAATGATAAGAATTAGAGTTTAGATAATTTTAACGCATTGAACGCTAGTTTAATGCTTATCTGTTTATAAAGGTTCGCAAAGGCATTTCATTCAGCGAGAAAAGCAATTCAATTGCTAAATGAAAGCCTGTGCGAACGAAAATAAGAAGCATCAATATCAATTTTCTTTGCTTCCTAGCGTTAAATTTTTGAACTTATTTATTGATAAGCCCGAAGATGGTTGCATCTACGAATTTCCCTTTTTCAAAGAAATAATCTTTCAACGTCCCTTCTTTGCTGAAATTTAAAGAAGTCAACAGTCTTTCAGAAGAAATATTGGAAGGATCTATGAAAGCATCTACACGGTGAAGCCTCATTGTTTCAAATCCGTAGGTTAAAATAGGAAGAATGGCTTCTTTCATATAGGATTGCTGCCAGAATTTGGGATTGAGTTCATAGCCGATTTCTGCTCTGAAATGTTCCCTGTACCAGTTGTGATAGCCGCAGGTTCCAATAACTTTTGCGGTGGATTTCAGTTCCAGAGCCCATCTGAAGCCTTTTCCCTTTTCGAATTCACTGTTAAAATGCTGGATGATGCGACGGGAGTCGTCTTCCGTCTTGAAGGTATCCAGATCATAATATTCCATAACTTCATCCAGAGAAAAGTATTCAAAAAGATCTTGGGTATCATTAAAAGTAAGCTGACGCAAAATAAGCCTTTCAGTCTCTAAAACAGGAAATTCCATGAATAATGTGATTTGATGGCTGAAAAATACGATTAATTACTGATAAAGAAAAGTATAGAAGATTAACCCCTAAACAATTCTCTTACCCTGAATTTATTTTTTTAAATTTGGGGCTCATTTTTTACTATGGCAAAAACGAAGAAGGAAACTCCATTAATGACTCAGTACAATACCATCAAGGGTAAATATCCGGATGCGCTATTGCTTTTCAGGGTAGGGGACTTTTATGAAACTTTTGGGCAGGATGCTGTGAAAACATCCCAGATCTTAGGAATTGTCCTTACCAAAAGAAATAATGGAGAAGGCAGTGTAGAACTTGCAGGATTTCCACACCATTCAATAGACTCTTATCTTCCAAAACTGGTAAGAGCGGGAATGAGAGTTGCGATCTGTGATCAGCTGGAAGATCCGAAAATGGTGAAAGGAATTGTAAAACGTGGTGTTACTGAACTGGTTACACCTGGTGTTACTTTCAATGACCAGGTTTTGAATTCCAAAAAGAACAACTTCCTTCTTTCATTACACAAGGAAAAAGAGAAGTACGGAATTGCTTTAGTGGATATTTCCACAGGAGAGTTTCTGGTAAGCGAAGGAAACCTGGAAAAGCTTTTACACATTGTAAATACCTTTGATCCGAGTGAGATTATTTTCCAGAGAAGTACACAGATTCCAGAACAGATCAAAAATAAAAATGCCTTTAAGCTTGAAGACTGGGCTTTTCAATATAATTTTGCCTACGAAAAATTAACAAATCACTTTAAAACCAATTCATTAAAAGGTTTTGGAGTGGAAGGTCTTCCGCTGGCCATTACAGCAGCAGGAGCTATTTTTGCTTATCTTGTAGAAGATACCCATCATAATCTGCTGGCTCATATTACGAAACTGCAGATCATTCCGCAGGAAGATTATCTGATGATGGATAATTTTACCCTGAGAAACCTTGAAATTGTTTATCCAAGCAATCCACAGGGAAAATCTCTGCTTGATATCATTGATAAAACATCTACTCCGATGGGAGGAAGATTGTTGAGAAGAAGAATTATTCTTCCTTTAAAATCTGTGGATGAGATCATGAGAAGACTATCTCTGATTGATTTCTTAAATGAAAACGATGCACTGAAATATGAAATCTGCCAGCTTCTGAAATCCATTTCTGATCTTGACCGGTTGATGGGAAAACTGGCTGCAGAAAAAATTTCACCTAAAGAACTGGGATATTTACGTCAGAGTTTAATTAATATTCATAAAATCAAAGCTTTATTGCATCCTCATGCAGCTGTTTTGGAGTGGTTAGAGCCTTTATTTGATCTGGAAGAACTGATTAAATTTTTGCAAAATCACCTTAATGAAGAACTGCCGGTAAGTATTGCGAAAGGAAATATCATTAAAGAAGGAGTTTCAGAAGAGCTTGACAGACTGAGAAATCTTCAGAGTAAAGGACGCGGTTTCCTGGATGAAATGTGTCAGAGGGAAATTGAAAGAACTGGGATTACCAGCCTTAAAATTGATTTTAACAACGTTTTCGGATATTATATTGAAGTCCGAAATACCCATAAAGATAAAGTTCCGGATGACTGGGTAAGAAAGCAAACCTTAGTGAATGCTGAAAGATACATTACCGAAGAGCTGAAAGAATACGAAAACCAAATCCTTGGCGCCGAAGAAAAAATAGGTGTTCTGGAAACATCCCTGTACAGAAATGTATGTGGGGAAACAATGGTTTATATTGATCAGATCCAAGGGAATTCCAATATCATTGCCCAGCTTGATGTGGCAGCGGGATTGTCTGAACTTGCTGTATCTGAGAGTTATACAAAGCCCGTTTTGAATGACGGTTATGCTATCGATTTAAAAGAAGCAAGACACCCGATCATTGAAAATGCACTTCCGTTAGGAGAAAAATACATCCCGAATGATATCTTCCTGGATAAGGATTCGCAGCAGATTATTATGGTAACAGGGCCTAACATGGCCGGTAAATCGGCAATTCTGCGTCAGACAGCGATTGTATGTCTTCTGGCACAGATTGGAAGTTTTGTGCCTGCAAAACATGCGGAGATCGGGATGCTGGATAAAATCTTTACAAGAGTAGGAGCTACCGATAATATTTCTGCCGGAGAATCTACTTTCATGGTAGAGATGAACGAGGCAGCCAATATTCTGAACAATATTTCAGAACGAAGCCTGATTTTACTGGACGAAATCGGTCGTGGAACTTCAACATATGACGGAGTTTCCATTGCATGGGCTATTGCAGAATATCTTCATCAGCACCCAACGCAGGCAAAAACTTTATTTGCAACGCATTATCATGAGTTGAACGAAATGACCGTGAATTTTGAAAGAGTGAAAAATTTCCATGTTTCTATCCAGGAAAACAAAGGGAATATTATTTTCCTGAGAAAGCTTGTTCCGGGCGGTAGTGAGCACAGTTTCGGTATTCACGTGGCAAAACTGGCCGGAATGCCTGTCAAAGTGGTCAACAGAGCGAATGAGATTCTTAAAACCCTTGAAGCAAGCAGAACGCAGGGAAGTGGAAGTACTTCTGAAAGTATCAAAAGAGTGACAGAAGAAAATATGCAGCTTTCTTTCTTCCAATTGGATGATCCTGTTCTTGAGAATATCCGGGAAGAACTGACGAAAATAGATATCAATACTTTAACACCTATTGAAGCTTTAATGAAGCTGAATGCGATAAAAAAAATGATTGGAGGGTAATCCAATCATTTTTTTACAGTTGTTTTGTGTTAGCAGCAGAATCCATCCTGCATCCCGGGAACACCATATCGTTCTTCTCCGGTATGAGGATCTGTACAGCTGATTACTCTTGGGCATACTGGCCTGTTTGCTCCGCCGCTGATTTCTTTCAGCTCAATTTTACTCAATTTTCTTTTCTGATTTTTTAAATTTTTCATAATAATTTTAATTTGGTAAAAGCTAATTTACAAGTTATTTTATTATGTTCAAAATATTGTGAGTCAAATTGTTAACTTTTCAAATCGAAAATCTATTTTATAAAAAAAGATTGAGGGCTACCTCAATCCTTATTGATCTAACAAAGTGTATGTGATCCTAACAGCAATAGCCATTTTTGTCACCAGCACCTAGCTGCCATTCTTCAAATTCGCCTCTGCGGCAGAATCCATCCCAGCATACTCTGCCACTTCCTGTAATTTCTTTTAACTCACTTTTTGTCAGTTTTCTTTTTTTGAATGTTTGATTTTTTCATGATGATTTGATTTTGGTTATTGTTTTTAGTGTATTGGATTAGCAGCAAAATCCGGTGCTGTCTAAAGGTCCTATGGTATATTCATCATCTGTTCCTCTTACCCTGCAAAGACCTTCCCAGCATATCCCTGGTCCATTTCCTCCTGTAATGTTTTTCAATGCCTTTTTAGTCAGTTTTTTCTGATTGTTTGATTTTTTCATGGTATTTTTAGTTTGATTCAAATCAAATATATAAAAATCATCTATATAATTCTAATGCTTGTGAAAAAATTAACATATCTGCAAAAAAAAGAGCCTTGTCGGCTCTCTTTATTATAAATGATTGTATTCATAGGTAATCAATTCACTATTCGTTACCCCCGCTCCTGTCTTATTATAGTATGTTTTGACATTTTTTGTTGGGTATCCGCTGTTATTATATTCGTAAGTGGATTTAAAGATTGTCCACTCAGCACTTCCTGCTCCATCGTTATAATTAAGAACATAATTATAACTTAGTATATTGTGTGCAGACCCGCTTTCATCTTCGGTATCAATAATTTTTAAAAAACCTGTTATATTCTTGAAAGGTACATTCTTGGTATCATATACAATAGGCTGTAAAGCACCTGTTCCACTATAAAAACCTCCTGTATTATTAGGTACGGATGCTGTTTCTGTCCAGCTGCTAAGCGAACCATCAGCATTTAATGTTGCGGTTTTGCTGCCTGTTCTTATAGACGAAGATCCGGTAAAGTTTGCCGTATAGGTAATTTTTACACTATTACCTGAAAGATAATTATAATTGGTTTCCACTGTAGAAACCTTTCCGGAAGAAAGGGAAGTTTCACTATATACTTTTTTGCTCAATCTGCTGCTTCCATCATAAGTATATGTCGTTTTATAGCTTGTGCTTGAACCCGTTGTTACCTGCTGGGTAATCAAATCTCCCGAATAGCTGAAAAGAGTAACTTCACCAGTGCTGATGTTTTTAATCTGGGAAATTTTTGAACCATTGTAGGTAAACGTTGATGTATCTCCGTCAGCAACCATTTTGGTTACTAAAACCGGGCTATTATCATTATTATTACCGTTGTTGTTAGATGATGTATCATCATCGCTGCTGCTTGTACATGATGCCAAAAAGAAAACTGGCAATAGTAAATAAAATTTTTTCATGATTTTGATTTAACGATGTAAAAATATCAAAAAAATGAATTAATGGCCAAATAAATAGGATTTTTTAAAAAAAATGATCAATTGTATGAATTTTATTTTTGTATATTGTTGGATTGTAGTTGTTTGTGTCTTGATAATGAAAAATATAATAAAAATATTAACCCTGTTTTTATTCTGTACGGTTTTTAAAGCTCAGCAGACAGAGGTTTCTGTAGTAAAATATGAAGATATCGAGAAGAGAATTCAGCAGGAAAAAGATAAATTGCTTGTGGTCAACTTCTGGTCTACAACCTGTGGTCCATGCGTAAAAGAACTTCCTCATTTTATGGAGGTAAATACTAAATATGCAGATAATGAGAAGTATAAGATGATTCTGGTCTCGTTGGACAGACTGGCGGATCAAGAAAGAGTCTTGAAATTTATTAAAAATAAAAATCTGACTGCTGAAGTACTTTTGTTAGATGATATTAAAAGGATGAACACCTGGATTCCAAGATTTGAAAAAGACTGGGATGGAAGTATTCCGGTAACATTATTCTACAAAAACGGATCAAAAATCCATTTCAATGACGGTGAGATGAGCAAAGAAGATCTGGAAAAAACAATTAAAGAAAATCTACAATAAATAATTAAATTATGAAAAATCTGAAAATTGTAATGACTGCATTCATCGTTGGGCTAGGATTACTAAGTTTTACAGCGAAAGATGATGATAAAAATATAAGACAGAAAGAGAATATTTTATTTGTAAAAGGCTATGAAGTAGGGGACGAAGCTACCGATTTTAAGCTTAAAAATATCGACGGGAAAATGGTTTCCCTAAGTGATTTTAAAAGCGCAAAGGGATTCATAGTAGTATTTACTTGTAATCACTGTCCTTATGCTAAAAAATATGAGGACAGAATCATTGAACTGGATAAAAAATATAAAACTCAAGGCTATCCGGTCATTGCCATTAATCCTAATGATCCCAACGTACAGCCCGAAGATGGCTATCAGCAGATGATCGAAAGAGCAAAGCAGAAAGGATTTACTTTTCCTTATCTTGTAGATGAAGGGCAGAAAATTTATCCTCAATACGGTGCTACAAAGACTCCGCATGTTTTTGTGCTGAAAAAAGAAAACGGAAAGAACATCGTAAAATACATTGGTGCTATCGACAACAATTATGATAATCCGAATGATGTCTCAGAATACTATGCTCAGGATGCCGTAAATGCTCTGATTAAAGGAGAACCTGTAAAAATGACTAAAACAGTAGCCATCGGATGTACAATCAAAGTAAAGAAATAATATATTTGTCTTTATAAAATGATAAGATCGGTGTTCTTAGAATGCCGATTTTTTATGCCTTAAACTCAATTTGAAATGAAATTCCAGTTCAGCCTGAAGTATCTGCTTCTCACCGTATTTATTTTTCTTGCAGAAGTGTTGATTGCCACCAAACTAAGTGATATTTTCTTTGTGAGAGCTTATCTTGGGGATGTAATTGTGGTTATGCTTCTTTACACGTTTGTAAAAAGTTTCGTAAAAGTAAATGATCAGAAACTGATTATGGGAATTCTTATTTTTTCATGGATGGTAGAATTTGCACAGTATTTCAATATTGCAGAAAAACTAGGCTTCCGTCCTGGAAGCCTGATGTATATTGTCATTGGAAATTCTTTCTCATGGATAGATAATCTTTGCTATGCTGTAGGCTGTCTGTTGCTCTATATTTTCGTAAAGATCACAAACCGTGATGGTTTAACTCCTACTCCTACTCCCTAATCCCAGCCATCTAAAAACCTTCTCTATCTTCCAAAACTGTCATATTTATCTTCCGCATATTTGGTAAAACGGTTCAGTAAAGCCACATTTTCCTTTTCCATAGGCGAAAGATCATTATCTACATTGCTCGAAACAGGAATATACCAGTCTGTTTGCTCAAAGAAATTTCTGTAAGTTTCTTTTTTGAAGGAATAGCCATGTCTTGCAAATACTGAATTTTTGATGATCTCAAGATCCAGTTTTCTTAAGTTTTTAAGATCCTTTTCTGTCAGTTTCTGCTTGGAAGCATTCAGTTTGAAAATGGCTTCAGATGCGATACGGTTTTTAGAGGTTTTATAGCTTTCTGTTTTTCCGGTTTCTTCATCGGTGTATTTTTCAGTAAATTCTTTTGGATTTGACCAGTCTACAAGGTCAGAATCCTTATCCAGCATAAAATTCGGGTTATAGACAAACTCTTTTTTAATAAGTTTAAGCGTTTTTGAAGGTGCTTTAACCATTGTTTTATCAAAAGCATTCCACTTTCCGGTTAAGCTGTCTCCCTTTAATTTTACTTCAAATCTTCCGTCTGTTTTGTCATTGCCCGGTTCATCAAGCACAAAAGACGTTGTAGCCTCATTGAAAACACCTCTGAACGGGTGCTGATTCCCATTCATGATACTTTGTCCGTAAACACTGTCTTTGGTGATCCTGTTGATCTTTAAAGAAATTCTTTTGTAGTTACTGACATCATATTCTGAGCCATCTGTCTGATCAACCACCTTTTCCATTCCGGCAAATTCGCCGGTATAAATTCCGTAATATTCCTGGTGAACTTCAGGGACTACCGCAGAATCCTTCTTTGCAGCCAGAGAATCTTTTCCTGATTCAGTAATCTTTCCTTCTTTTTTGCAGCTTAACATAGCAACTGTAAGCAGGGAAATCAGTGTGTAATTTACAATTTTCATAGATGTTTTTTTGTGATTAAATATTCAATAATAAGGATGTTGGGAATCCAGCCCAGCCATGCAATGATCTGATAGACATCCATAGGATTGGGATGAAATAAATATACAATAATTACCTTCCACATTCTCAGGGTAATAGCAGATAAAGTAAAAGCAAAGCTACGCCACATCCATTGTTTGTGTTCTTTAAACCTTTTCTGTCTTGCCAGCTGATAGGCTTTCAATGTTGAAAACCACCATAAAAAGCCTAAAATAATAAAGGAAATCTTTGAAAAAAGGCCTCCGTTGGCAAAAATTCCCATATAAATTCCTGAAGGCGCTGCAAAAATCAGGATGAGAAAAGTATATAGTTTTCCCATATTCCTGTGGAAATTATTGACGCCAAAATTCCTTCTGAGTAGAGCCAGAAAACCTGAAAAAAGCACAAAGATGCTCGTATAAACATGGGTATAGAAAAAATAAAGATATTCCGGTCTTTCCGATACTTCTGTCTGTTTAATCATCAGAAAGCTGACTTCAGGATTAAAAGGAATATATTCTAAGGTGATTTTCAGCATCAGCCAAAAGAAATATGCAAATCCAAGAACTAAAAGGATTTTAAAGAAAACTGCAGTATTTCTTTTGGCGGATAACATTGTCCGTTATTCAAAGTTTATATTAAGAGGAAAAGTATAATAGCTGCGGACAATTATGCCATTAGATTTTGCTGGTTTCCATTGGGCTTTCAAAGACTTTAAAGCTCTTTCTGTTTCTTTATTGAAATCGGCATTATCTCCGGTTACTATGATGTCATCTATTTTACCTTCAACATTAACTGTAAACTTTGCCCTCGCAGTGATTATACCTTTCCCTTTTATTTTTCTCGTCCTTATTTTGTCAGCAATATCTTTTCGAAGTGCCATCAGTCCTCCGGGATATTCTGCAGATTTTATGTCTTTTGACAAAACAGGCTCTTCAGACTGATCTTTAGCTGGTAAAATTTCAGTTTCCTTTACCTGAGAAAATGCGAGCCCAAATCCAAGGCACAACGCGAAGGTTACTATTTTTTTCATGGTTTATTTTGTATTCAGATTATTTATTTTCAAAGAAATCAATGACTAATTCATTGAATAATTCCGGTTTTTCTTCGGGAACATAATGATTGGCATTGGGGATAATGGCTAATTGTCCTTTGGGGATAGATTCTGCGATTTTTACCGTATGTTCTGTTTTTATAAGATCATTATCACCAGCAATGATTAATGATGGACACTGAATTTTATTCAGGTCTTCATACTTCCATTGAGGGTACTTCAAATCCAGATTCAGAAGATCAATAAAGATGTCATTTTTATGGTCTTTGTTCTCTTTAGTAAGGCTTACAAGCATTTCTTTCATGGATTTTAAATCATGATCTTTGACTCCTTCCGGAAAAATATTGGCTCCTGAACAGGCAATTTTGTCTACCATTTCCGGATATTTCATGGCCATAGACAGTGCGAGAATTCCTCCGTCACTCCAGCCTAGAATTTTTGTTTTTTTGATGTTCAGCTTTTCTAAAAACTGCTTAATATCCTCTGTCTGAATATCGAAGGTAAGTTCCTTCGTTTTGTCATAAGTAGATCTTCCTCTTTCACGGCAATCTATAATGATCACTTTATATTTTTTAGCAAAGGTGTCTTTTTGGTTCATAAAGGCACTGATAGATTGGCCATTACCATGAAGCATAAGAACCGGCTCACCTTCTCCATAGGTTTCATAATATAATTTGATGCCGTTAACATCCATAAATTTTCCTTCCGGCATTGTTCCGATAATACCACGACCTTTAATCAACAAAGATTTGTTACCACTGAATGGTTGATAATCCGAAGTTTCAATGGTAAAATGCTTTACGTGCTTTATTTTCTGAGAATGGATTCCTTCAAACCAGCCACCTGATGTAATATCTTTCTCAAAACCTGAATTTTCCAAAGGGATTTCAATCCACTTTTTTGACTTTCCATCATTGACTTCCAGCTTAAAATCGTCAAAATAAAAATCCCCGTTGTTTTGAGCAAATGCTCCGATAGTCATGGTCTTCGCAGATGGATTGATGGTTCCTTTTATTTCGTAGGTTTTCCATTCACGGGTTACCTGGATTCCATAATATTGATTTTCAAAGAAACTGGTAGACTCATCTTTATTATTTATTCTGCACCATAACCCACAATTGGAGCCATTATCCTCATTCTCTTTTCTGATTTTTGCCGTTATACGGAAGTTCCAATTCTGTTTATGCTCTATATTGACAGCTTGTGTGAATGATGTCCAGTCAGAGACGATTGTTTTTTCCTGGCTGTGTCCTAAAAAGAACCATAGTAAAAGAAAGAAACCGAAATTTTTTTTCATGTATTTAGTTTTTATTAAAAGTAATCATTTTTTACAAGCTGTTAAGATCCTGTGCAATCAGCCATCCTTCACTCCAGCATGCCTGGAAATTGAATCCTCCGGTCACGGCGTCAATATTCAGAACTTCTCCGGCAATATAGAAATTAGGAAGTAATTTGGAAGACATGTTTTTAAAGTTAATTTCCTTTAAATCAACACCTCCAGCTGTTACAAACTCATCTTTGAAAGTAGATTTTCCGGTCACCTGAAACTTTTTTCGGCAAAGGTTTTCTAGGATTTTCTGCATCTCTTTTCCGGAAATATTAGCCACCTGTTTGTTGAGATCGACCTTTGAAATTTCTAAGATTTTCTGCCAGAATCTGTTGGTAATATCAAAGATCTTTGATTGTCCGATGGTTTTTTTAGGGTTGCTTTGCTTGAAATTATGGAATACTTCTTCTGCTTCATCCATTTCTATGGAAATGAAATTCACTTCAATTTCAAAGTTGTATTTAAGTTTTGCCAGACTGATGGCTTCCCACGCAGATATTTTCAGAACAGCAGGTCCGGAAAGTCCCCAGTGCGTAATAAGCAAAGGCCCGCTTTCTTCCGTTTTAAGTTTAGGAATAGAAATTCCGGCATTTTCAAAGCTTGTTCCAGGAAGGTCTTTCAGCAATTCATCTTTAATATTGAAGGTGAAAAGGGAAGGCACAAGGTCTACAATCTTATGCCCCAGATTTTCGACAATTTTCAATGATTTTGGAGAACTTCCGGTCGTATAAACGATATAATCTGCTTCAAAATCTCCAGAATTGGTCTTTACAATATATTTTTCGTCCTGTTTTTCAATCTCTTTTACCGTACATTTTGTCTGCACCGTGACATTTTTCTTTTGAGTTTCATTCAGAAAAGTATTGATGATGGTCTGGGAAGAGTTGCTTTCAGGAAAAGTTCTGTTATCATTTTCAATTTTTAAAGGAACATTACGCTGGTCAAACCATTCCATTGTATCACCAGGCTGAAATTTAGTAAATACACTTAGTAATTCCTTGTTTCCACGGGGATAAAACTGCACCAGTTCTCTTGGATCAAAGCATGCGTGAGTAACATTGCAGCGTCCGCCTCCGGAAATTTTAACTTTCTGAAGGACATCTGAGTTCTGTTCTAAAATTGTAATTGTATATTTCTTTTCGTCAAGATTAGATGCGCAGAAAAAGCCTGCAGCACCGCCTCCGATAATAATGATCTGTTTCATGTATGGGTAATCCTATGCGGAAGATTATTTTTTCAAAAGTACAATTTTTATAAACCATCTTATTTGAGTATTTTTGAAGATTATAATTTTAATTATATCAAAAACGATTTTCATATGATTTTCTACCATAAATTTGAAGTAAGATGGAGCGACCTTGATGCCAATAAGCACCTGGCCAATTCATCATATGTGCAATATTGTGCACAGGCCAGAATGGCTTTTATGACTAAAGAGAAAATGGGGGTTACCCAGCTGAGCAGATGGGGAATCGGCCCGGTGATCCTGCATGAAAGATATTCTTTCTTCAAAGAGATCTATGCAGATCAGACGGTAATCGTAAGTGTGGAAATAGACGGATGTGCAGAAGACTCTTCCATCTATCGTTTCGTACACAAATTCTATACACCGGACGGAATGCACTGTGCTACGGCAGAAGCTACAGGCGTATGGATTGATATGATGCTTAGAAAAATGACCACTCCGCCGGATGATGTAGTGGAAGCAATGAATAAATATAAAACCGCGGACACTGTTGTATTATCGAAAGAAGATTTCAAAAAGTTTCCTTTCCACCCACACAATATTGACCCGGCTGAAATTAATATATAAATGATGAATGATGGTTGATACAGAATGAAAATCTGTATTCAGGAATATCAATTATCATTTATCAACCATCACTTATAAAAAGAAATTTATGTTTGAAGATAAATCACAGGAGCTGACGCCCATTTCAAAATTAGGAGAATTTGGTCTTATTAAACATTTGACAGAGTATTTTCCGTTATCCAATGAATCTTCAGAGCTTGGAGTAGGAGATGATGCAGCAGTTATTAATCCTGATAACAAAAAAGTAGTTCTTACAACAGATGTATTGGCGGAGGGTGTACACTTTAATTTAGGATATGTTCCCTTAAAGCATTTAGGCTATAAAGCGGTAGTGGTAAACCTGAGCGATATTGCAGCAATGAATGCAACACCTACACAGATATTGGTTTCCCTTGCGGTGTCCAATCGTTTTCCAGTGGAAGCATTAGAAGAAATCTATTCAGGAATTCAGGCAGCATGTGGAAGATATAAGGTTGACCTTATCGGAGGAGATACAACAAGTTCTAATTCGGGTCTTGTAATGAGTATTACCGCTGTAGGAATTGAAAATGAAGAAAACATCGTAAAAAGAAGTGGTGCAAAACCAAATGATCTTCTTGTTGTAACAGGAGATTTAGGTGGAGCCTATATGGGCTTACAGATTCTGGAAAGAGAACATGCTGTGTACCTTGCTAATCCGAATATGCAGCCAGAAATGGAGGGCTATGATTATATCCTTGAAAGACAGCTGAAGCCTGAAGCAAGAACAGACGTTAAAAAGATTCTGGAAGAACTGGATATTAAACCAACTTCTATGATTGATATTTCAGATGGTCTGGCTTCCGAAATCCTTCACCTTTCAGATCAATCCAATGTTGGATTCAGATTGTACGAGGAAAAAATTCCGTTAGACAATCTTACGATCTCTACAGCAGATGAAATGAACTTAAATCCTGTAATGACAGCTTTAAGTGGTGGTGAAGATTATGAATTGCTATTCACAATTTCATCTGGAGACTTTGATAAAATTAAAAATCACCCTGACTTTACCATTATTGGGCATGCCGTAGAAAAAGAAGAAGGAAACTTTATGGTAGCCAGAGGATCAAACCAATTGGTTGCTCTGACCGCTCAGGGATGGGATGCTTTTTTAAGCCAATAAAATCGAAAAATTATATTTAATTTTAAATATTGTAAGAAAACCGTAGTATTTTTTGCTGCGGTTTTCGCTTTCTCTGATTAAATACATTAGCAATGAATTCATCTGAAAAAAATATTCCTGTTCATAATCTGATGTCTGAAGAATTTCAGGTCAACACTTTAGAAAATGGACATCCGGAGAACTTCGAGGATATTCATCGGCATAATTTTTTTGAGATTATCTGGTTCAAAGAAGTACATACAGATAGCCGTCTTGAACTGGATTTTGAAAGCTATACCGTAAAAAATAATCAGCTCTGTATTATCGTTCCCGGTCAGGTTTTTAATATGAAACTCCGTGATGAAAAAGGTTATGTGCTGGCCATAAGCAAAGAAATTTTCAAAGAAGCCTGTGATACGGAAGTGGTCTTGGCCAACGGAGCAAGACCTTTCTTTTTGGATGCAGAAAGCAGTGAAACCGGAAATATGCTTATTTCAATGATTAAAAGAGAATATCTGGGATCCGGGCGTGTTGAAATTTTAAAAGCTTATCTGAGAGCCTTCTGCCTGATCATTACAGATCAGATTACGATGCAGAATACTGCTGAAGATGAAAAACCGAGGATTCAGCAACTTGCAGCCTTGATAGAAGAGTATTATATCACAGAGAAAAATACAGACTTTTATGCTGAACAGCTCAAAATAAGTGCCCATCACCTCAATGACATTGTCCGGCTTTCAAGAGGAACGACAGTGAAAAAAATGATTGCGCAGAGACTTATTCTGGAAGCCAAAAGAGAGCTTAGTTTTGGCGCTTTAACGGTAAAGGAGATTGCTTTTAAACTAGGTTTTAGCGATGCTTCTTACTTTTCCCGGTTTTTTAAAAAGCATACCCGGCAGAATCCGGAAGGATTCAGGCCTGGAAAAGGTTAATCCTCAGAATGTTCCTTTGTTTTTTATTTTAAATAAATAATCCGGGGGTAATCAGATAGGGTAATCCTCAGTTTGTGCTATCCTTCCTTCAGTTCTTTTATTGAAAAACGATACTTTTTACAGCAATTTTGCAGCTGAAAAAATCGCCTGAGAAGGCTTATTGTTATTTATGAAGAAGAATTTGAACATCGTAGTGTTTATTCTCGCACTACTCAACACGTTAGAGTCGTTAAGTATAGACCTTTATCTTCCCGCTTTCCCAAATATGGCGAAGATTTTTAATACCGATATCGGACACATTCAGGTATCCATTTCTGTGTTTTTTGCCGGATTTGCTTTCGGGCAGCTGTTATGGGGACCTTTATCAGACAAAAAAGGAAGAAAACCCATGTTGTATTGCGGACTTTTGCTTTTTATCATAGGAGCTACAGCTATCTACTTTACCTCCGATATTTATGTATTATGGGGCATGCGTTTCCTACAGGCATTCGGAGGAAGTGCCGGAATTGTTATCGGAAGGGCAATTATTATTGATCTCTATGATAAGCATAAGGCTGTCACTATCTTTTCACAGCAGTCGCAGATCAGTGGTATTGCCCCGATTGTAGCTCCGTTACTGGGAAGTGTATTCCTTAAATTCTGGGGATGGAACAGTTCTTTTGCCTTTTTATGCATCATGGGGCTGATTACCTTTTTCATGGTCTACAAGTATGTGCCGGAAACCAATACCAGAATTCATCTTTCCGATGATGAGATGTTGAATGAAAAAGGACTAAAAGATCAGCTGAAAATGATCATTTCCAACAGGGACTTTATCAACAGCACCCTGGTAGGAAGTATTGCCTTTGCTTCTTTGATTATTTATATCTCCAATGCACCGTTTTTATTCATGGAGATCCATGGATTTTCGAGTGGTACATTTAGCTTTATATTTGCTTTTAACTCACTGGCATTGATAACAGCCGCTTATATTACGCCTAAACTGATCAAAAGAATAAGCAATTCAACACTTTTATTTGCTGCTACAATTGTTTTGTTGGTGGTATGTACCCTTCATATTCTGATTGCAGCTGAAAATCTTTCTGTAGCCTTAGAAATTGCTATGTTGTATCTGTCATTACTGGCTATTGGTATTTTGTTTCCTATTACATCAGCTCATGCTTTGTCTCCATTCAAAGAAGGCAGAGGAACAGCTGCGGCACTGCTTGGTTTTATGCAGTTGATGGTAACTTTCTTACTATCAGGTTTGATAGGATTCTTAGAAGCAGATTCTATCATTCCTATGGTGGTAACACGTTCAGCAATGGCATTGATTGCAGTGTGGTACGGATACCGGATTTTTAAAACTCAAAAAAGAGAAAGCTTAAACACCAGTTCTAATCCGGAAATTGATCCTGTTATTTAATCCGGTTGTCATACAATCCGGGCACTTAATCAAGTAATTTTTGTAAAAAATAGTCAAAGGGTTCTCTTTGCATAAAATTTAAATATGAAAAGAACCCTTTCGACAGCTTTATGCTGTATATTGCCATTAGGATATGGGGTAAGTGCACAGTCCGGGCTTTCCGCAGAGCTTAAAACCGAATATATTCCTGCATCCAATTACATCCGTCCGGAAGATAGTACAAAGACCAGTTCTAAAAGTGATTTTAAAAGAGTCGATCTGAATCTAAGTATTCCGTTATCTGTAAAAAAAGATACTGACGGGAAGGTAAGGTCGTGGTCTATGCTATTAAGTGGCTCTTATGCAAAGATGACGCATAAAAATTACGAAACTCAGTTGTTTCCTGATCAGATGCTGAATGCACAGGCCGGAATACAGCATATGAGACCTTTAGGTAAAAAGTGGAGTATGATGATGACGGCATCGGTAGGAGTATATACCGACCTTGAGAAAATAGATTTCGATGATGTACTTGGACAGGGTGGAATTTTATTTATCAGACATTTTAATCCTAACCTTTCATTGGGAGCCGGTCCGGTGCTTACTACTGCTTTTGGTGTTCCTATGATTTTGCCCTGGATTTATTTCGATTGGAAAACAAACGGAAAAGTTAAGTTTAAGATCAATTTCCCGGAAGGGATGGAAGCCGGATATCTTTTTTCAGATAAATTTACTTTAAAGGCTGTTGTAGAACTGAATGGAATGACTGCCGAAAGAAATATAAACGGAAAATCGATGTTGCTAGGATATCAGCAGATCACTGCAGGACTCAGACCGGAATTAAAAATTAACGACCGGCTTACTTTGCGCCTCACCGGCGGAACTGCCATATTGAGGAGCTTCAGCGAAAATGACCGCAAAATCAGCAGTATTTTCAGAGACAAGAAGATAGCAGATCCCAGATTTTCAAGCACATTTTATGCAGCATTATCACTACGCTGGAATCTCCCATAAAAAATGCCGGAAGCCTGGAGTTATTAAATTCCCTGCTTCCGGCTTCTTTCTTCTATTTACTGATTAATTTCTTATAAACAACCTGATTAAGCAGTTCTTCCTTTCGGATACGGGATATCGGAAGCTCAATTTTATTAATGAAAAGACGTCCTCCCGAAATCATATCAATATGGGTAATATTGATGAGGTAGGATTTATGAATCCTGAAAAAATGATCTGAAGGAAGAGATTCTTCAATAGCTTTCATGGTCTGATGAATAATCAGTGATTTATCTTTAAAATGAAGCTTGGTGTAGTTTTGCATACTTTCAATGTAAAGAATGTCTACCCAAGAAATTTTAATGAAAGTATCAGATTGCCTTACATACAGAAAAGGATCATCCAGCGAAGTATTTTTTTTCCGCTTTTCACTGATGATAAATTGCTGCTGAGCCTTATTTACCGCCTGATAAAACCGGTTGAAGGCAATGGGTTTTAACAGATAATCTACCACCTGAAGACGAAATCCTTCCAGCGCATATTCAGAATAAGCAGTAGTGAGAATACATAAAGGAGGATTCTCAAGCTGTTCCAGAAATTCAAGGCCCGTAAGATAAGGCATGTTGATATCCAGGAAGAGAAGGTCTATTTCACTCTCCTTTACCTTTGCGTCGGCTTCCAATGCTGTTGCGCATGTTCCTTCAACCGATACAAAATCAATCTGACCGGCCAGTTCTTTAAGATGGAATCTAGCGAGAGGCTCATCATCAATAATAAGGCATTTCATTTTAGGAATATTAGAGCTCATAACTGTCAGATAGTGTTAGTATTAATGTTATTCTAAAGATGTGATTATCGGATTCTATATTCAGATCATGGGCGTCCGGATATTGTAATTTCAACCGTTTTTTTACATTTTGAAGACCAATTCCACCCGTTCCGTCTTTCTTTTTATAGGTTGCCATATCCGAATAAGAATTTTCGACATAAAAATAAAGACTGTTATTCTTTTCTTTGCAGGAGATTTTCACATAACCTTTATGTCCCGGTAGCCTGCAAACGTATTTAAATGCATTTTCTATGAAAGGAACCAAAAGTAAAGGAGCAATAGAAGCTTTTCTGTTATTGATCTGCCATTGGGCTTTTACGTCCAGCTCATTTCCCCACCTCAGTTTTTCTACCTCAACAAGGTTTTGGAGATACTCAATCTCTTTATCCAAAGGTACCAGTGGCTGATTGCAATGGTACAGCTGATACCGGAGAATATCCGAAAATTTCATAAGCAAAAAATCAGCAAGCTGGGTGTCCGTTTTCATCAGAATATGAATATGATTCAGGATATTAAATACCACATGAGGATTGATCTGGTCCTGTAAAAGCTTGAGCTGGTTTTCCAGATGCGCCTGCTGAAGGAGAATATGATCCCGCTCTATTCTTCCGTGTTCATTATAAAATTTTACACCACACGCTGCTCCGTTGATAAGAAATGAGGCAGGCAGAGACATATAAAACCCCTTCCACAAAAAAGGTAGCTGATCTGTGAAGTTTTCAGGAAGCTGATCTTTGGGCTCCACTTCAAGATACGTGAATATAACGGAGAAAACCAAACTAAGCATGAAAATAACCATTACCAGCTGTATCAGGAACAGTTTCATTTTCTTTTCCCGAAGTGCTTTCGGAAGAAGCTTATTGGTTAAAAAGTGAGTAAATGTAAACGAAAATGCCGCAATGATCGCAGCCTGGGTCATCGCAAGATAACTTTCTGTTGTACTCTGGAAATTAAACCACAATACAATCGCTAATACAAGCCAGAAAATAAAAGTAAATATGTATTCTTTTACAATAAAAGATTTTGTCATGGAATTGGAAATAGGTTGATAAAAAAATTAGAAACTGCAGGGAAAACAGTTTCTAATGGTAAAGATAATTTAAGTTTCTTAGAACAGGAAATAACCTATTCCAAGGGAAAAACTGTGGGGTTTGGACTTAAACTCTTTACTGATGCTCGTAAGACCCGTCTCATATCTCAGATCTACCGTGAAGTTCTTATAATCTAATCCTACACCTCCTGTAACGCCAATATTGGATTTGTCAAACTTTTTAAACCCTTCCTGAATGGCCTGAGAGGCAGATACTTTATTGTTGAAAGCATAGCTGTAAACACCTCCGGCAAATACTCTCACATTAAAGTCATCTGCTTTAATCAGTTTATATCCTACTACCACAGGAATATCTATAGCGTTCCATGAAAGTTTTGAAGAGCTTCCGTCTTGGGATTGGTATGATGTTTTTCTTTTGTTGAACAGAGCTTCTCCCTGCACATACAGTTTTCCGATATCCATTCTTGTCATTACACCTGCCTGATAACCGAATCCGTATTTCCCTTCTAAAGAAGATTCCGTGGAGGTTTTTGTAAAGTTTGCCCCTCCCTTTACCCCAATGTGAAAAGCCGGAGTCTGTTGTGCTTTAGTTTCCATGCTGCAAAAAATGCATAATAGCAATGCAGTTAAAGCGAAAAATTGCTGCTTCATAATTTAATTATTGTTAAAAATCTGATGCAAAACAACAACTATGGCGGATGAAATTAAATTTTATTTGATGAATGGCAGAGATGCTTTGATAAGGATCTTTTTTAAGGTGAAAAATAAAACCGGAAGCAGAAATACTTCCGGTTTTTATTAGTTGATTTTAATAAGGCTGTTCCTCACAAATAGAAGGAGGAGTACATCCACCTCCGCCAGGATTTCCACCGCCACCTACTGCAATGCATTGTCCCGGATTTCCGTCTTCATACATTTCACAGGCGTATCCCCATGCGCATTGACAGTCGTCCTGACAATTGTAAGAGTTGCCTCCCATATGACAGCCATCTATGCCGCTGCCCAGAATTGCAGATAAGTCTTTTCTCAAAAGTTTTTTCATTGTTTTCATGATAATTGGTATTAAATGTTATTGTTGACAATTGTACATCCTTGTAAATATAATAAAATTGTCTTAATGTGTTGTAAATGAATTTTATGTGGAGCTTTTATATAAAGAAAAGCCACTCTGAAAGTGGCTTTTTATGATGAATAAGAAAAAGAGTATTTAGAAATTAAATTCCTTCTGGTACAGTATACGTTCTTTTTGGAAAAGAGGAATGGTTCCTTCATATCGTAAAGGAGCAATTCCAAAGCCGTAGAACATATCCGCCTGGATTTTACCTTTTACTGTAATCACTCCTTTTCTTGCAGGAACAAGTGTTAATCCTAAAGATGAAAGGGCAGAGGCTCTTCCTTTCAACCCTGAGTTAGCAATAGGAATGGTAAGGAACATTAATCCTACAGCTCCTTTTGCTTCTAAACCACCTTCAGCAGATAAATTTCCCTCTGCAAGAGTAATAGCAGATTCTGATTTCTTTTGAAGATTAATGTTAATCTCCGGAGTTTTGCTTACTAAAAAGTTAGCATTTCCTTCAAGATCCAAAAGCTTTGCCTGTACTTTTCCTGTAGCCTGTACTCCCACAAAAGGTCCGGCAGATAGGGTAGGGCTTAAGATCAGTCCTGTAGGTCCCAAAACAATAGGAACGATAGGAATATTTAGATAGTCTGTAGTACTTGCGGTGTAGCCCAGGCTTCCTACAATAGTTGCCGTACTCTGAAGTTTGATATCATCCATGATGAGGTTGACATAGAAGTTAGACAAATGTCCCCATGAGAATGTGATATTATAATCAATCTTTGGTGTAAATCCTCCTTGTACATTTACACTGGATGTTCCGGCTGAAGTTAGAGGAAAGGAATACGTTTTATTAAAATTATAACGGTTGAAAGTAATTAATTTCTGATTTTGAAGGTTTTTAGCTTCAATAGAATGTATTCTTTGATTGATCTGCTCAGAAACCATCCCTTCTACAGGAATATAATTCACCATTCTTCCATCAATATTGACGGGAGCTTTACCGGATGGATCATACACACCGCTCAGGGTTCCGCTGTAGATAAATTCTTCAAGCTTCGCACTGGAAGTCTGTACTGTAAATTGGTTGTTCAATTTTGAGACAGAACTTACTTTTGAAAGAATGGTGTTCACTTGATCTCCTTCTATTTTAGTCCCTACAATAACTGTTCCCACGGAGATGCTATCCGTTTGCGGTGTCATACGGCTAAATGTAATTTCTCCTTCATTGTGAGTTGAAATGGCATTTACTGATTCATCATTCAGAATAATAACATTCTTCTGTAAAGTGAGATTTCCCAAAGTCTTCATTGGGGTAGACTCTGCAGGTTTTTCAACAGGAGCATCCGCCGGATCATCCTGAGAACAAGACGTTAAAAGAAACAAACAGAAAAAAGAAAATAGAAAGGAAAAGTAAAAATTTCTGTTGATTTTAAAGTGGTTGGATTTCATTTTCATATAAAGTGATTTTAAGGTTTAATCAAAATTAAGTGAATTATTTAAAACTTACAAAAGAATTGTGTTAAATTAATATCAACAACATAATGATCTTTGATTATGTTTTTATTATATGAAAAATAAAAACCCGCTATCATCATAGCGGGTTCTATATATTATTTTTTAAAGGACATTGTTAAAGGAACGGAAACATTTGAAGAGACCGGTTTCCCTTTGTCTTCTGCAGGTTTCCACTTGCCCTTATCTTTAATCCGGTAAAAAGCGGCTTCAATGAATGCGTTTACATCTTCATTGTTTCCTTTTACATTGGGATCAAGAGCATTCCCTTTGGAATCTACAACAAAACTTATCGTTGCCTTGTAGGTTTCCGAAGAAAAGTTAAGAAAATCAAGATTTACAGCTTCATATAAAAGTTTTTGAAAAGCGGTTTTTCCTTTATCGTATTCTGCTTCCTTACTCACTTTTGTTTTTACAGGAGGATCTGCGTTGATCATTTTCTGATCCTCAAGAGAAGCTTTATCCAAAGCGGTCTTGTAAGCTGTTATTTTATCCTCTGTCAAAAGCCATTCTTTCTTGGTTCTTAAATCATTAGGCTTAGGATATTTATTATACAGAGCCGTTTTCTTTCTTTCATAGCGTGAGTCTGCCCTCTGAAATTCAGAAACCTGGGCACTGCTGAAAATAAAAGTGAAAATGAATGCTGATGCTAAGACCTTTTTCATGATTATTAAGCTTTTACAATATTAATAATGACTTCAGTTGCTTTTTCCATGCTCTCCAAAGCTACATATTCGTAGGGTCCGTGGAAGTTGATTCCTCCTGCAAAGATATTCGGGCAGGGAAGTCCCATATAAGAAAGCTGAGCACCGTCTGTACCTCCTCTGATCGCTTTGATCTTAGGTTCTATACCTGCTTCAGTCATTGCTTTTGCAGCGAGGTCTACAATGTGCATTTTACCTTCAAACTGCTGTTTCATGTTTCTGTACTGCTCTTTAATCTCTACTTCAGCAGTTCCTTCCCCATGTTTTTGATTGAATTCAGCTACTTTTTCTTCCATGAATTTCTTTCTGGCTTCAAATTTATCTGCATCATGATCACGGATAATATATTGAAGTTTAGCCTCTGAAATATCAGCCGTAATATCCATTAAGTGATAGAACCCGTCAAAGCCTTTTGTTGTGGCAGGTGTTTCATTAGCAGGAAGCATTTGAGCAAATTCAGCCGCTAATAGAGCAGCATTGATCATTTTTCCGTAAGCATAACCGGGGTGAACACTTAATCCGTGGATTTTCACCACGGCTCCGGCCGCGTTAAAGTTCTCATATTCAAGTTCTCCAACTTCTCCGCCATCCATTGTATAAGCCCATTCTGCACCAAATTTAGCAACATCAAACTTATGAGCTCCTCTTCCGATTTCTTCGTCAGGAGTAAAGCCAATAGCAATTCTTCCATGTTTGATTTCCGGATGCGCGATAAGATATTCAGCAGCTGTTACAATCTCTGCACAGCCTGCTTTATCATCAGCACCAAGAAGCGTATTTCCGTCAGTAGTAATTAATGTCTGACCAACATATTTTTTTAAGCTTTCAAATCTTGAAGGAGATAGTGTGAATCCTGTTGCCTGGTTCAAAAGAAGATCGTTTCCATCATAGTTTTCCCAAACCTGAGGTTTTACATTTTCTCCGCTGAAATCAGGTGAAGTATCATAATGTGAAATAAATCCGATGGTAGGTCTGTCATCATTTTCGAGGTTAGAAGGAACATAGCCCATAATATAACCATTGCTGTCTATAGAAACATCTTCCAGACCGATGGTCTTAAGTTCTTCAGTAATATAGTTGGCAATATCCCACTGACGTTCAGTAGAAGGTGTAGTTTCACTTTCTGCATCACTGGTTGAATATATTTTTACATAGCTAAGAAAACGGTTCAGTAATTTTTCTTTCCACAAAGGGTTGAATTCTATTGTACTCATCAGATATCATAAATTTTAACAAAGTTAGCAAATTTGATGCTGAGAATACGTTATTTGCGATTTAATATCAATTATTGAAATTATGAATCAGATATAAATCTTTGAAAATCAAAATAGTGTTAGCTTTGTATATATAGTGTACCAAGTAGTTTAGTTTTATTATATTTGAGAAAATCAAAAAGTAAAAATGTTTCTTACCGAATGTCCTAGAGATGCAATGCAGGGATGGGGAGAATTTATCCCTACCGATAAAAAAATAGATTATATCAACTCCTTGATGGATGTTGGCTTTGATGTATTGGACTGCCTGAGTTTTGTTTCTCCTAAAGCGATTCCGCAGATGGCTGACTCTGATGAGGTGGCAAAAAATATCGACAAATCACGTTCCAAGACCAAAGTTTCTGCTATTATTGGTAATTACAGAGGAGCCGAAAAAGCATTAAAACACGAGTCAGTAGATATTCTGGGCTTTCCGTTCTCTATTTCTGAAACTTTTCAGCACAGAAATACGAATAAAAGTCAGGAAGAAGCTTTCGATGAAATCATTAAGATGCTTGAGCTGGTAAAAAGTGAAGGGAAACAGCTTAATATCTATTTCTCGATGGCTTTTGGAAATCCATATGGCGAAATGTGGAAGTGGGAGGATGTTGACCAATGGGCACAAAAGTTTTCGGACATCGGAGTAAAAGATATTTTATTATCAGATACTACCGGAGTGGCAACTCCTGAAACGATTGCTCTTTTGTTTGAAAAAATACCTTCAAAATATCCTGAAATTAATTTCGGGGGACACTTTCATAACCGTTATGAAGATTCTTATTCAAAATTAAAAGCGGCTTACGATCAAGGCTGCCGAAGATTTGATAGTGCCATCAAAGGAATCGGAGGATGTCCAATGGCTAAAGATGATCTTGTGGGAAATATGCCTACAGAACAGGTGATCAATTTTATGAGTGTGGAAAAAGCTGAACATAAGCTGAACCTTCTGAACTTTGAAAGTTCTTATAACAAGGCGAAGGATATTTTTCATTTTTAAGAAGAATAAATTTCTCGCAGATTCTGCAGATCCCACAGATAGAAAAGAAGATCTGCTTAATCAGTAGAATCTGCGAGAAAACTATCAATAGGAGCGGGCTTTAGCCCGCTTTACTATATTAAAATACATATGGCTTTAGCCAAAACATAATTAAATTAACCCAAAAATCAACAAAATGACTCCAATAATTTCGTCATCTGAACTCAAAAATATCCCTGCTGAAAATCTTATTATTCTTGATGCTAGAACCGGAAAAGATGTAAAGCAAAATTATCTTGAAAAACATATTCGCGGAGCAAGGTTCATTGATCTGGATAAAGATCTGGCTGAAATAGGAGAAAATGTAGCTTTCGGAGGCAGACATCCGCTTCCTTCCGTAGAAAAATTTGCAAAAACACTTTCAGATCTTGGGATTTCAGAGGGCGCTCATATTGTTGTGTATGATGATAAGAATTCTTCGAATGCAGCAGCAAGAGCATGGTGGATGCTGAGATCTTTCGGGTTGGAAAAAGTTCAGGTTCTTGATGGCGGAATGCAGGCAGCGGAAAAAGCAGGATTAGAATTTTCTTCCAGGGAAGAGAAATTTGATAAAGCAGCTTTAATTAAAAAAAATCACTGGAGTCTTCCGGTTTCGAGTCTGGAAGTAGTTGAAAATGAATTAACAAATGATTCTTCTACAGTTATTGATGTAAGAGATGCTTATCGTTATAAAGGAGAATCTGAGCCTATTGATTTGGTCGCCGGTCATATTCCGGGAGCGATTAATATTCCTTTTTCTGAAAACCTTGATGAAAGCGGAAATTTTCTGAGTCCGGAAATCTTAAAAGAAAAATACAGCAAGTTATTACAAGATAAGCCTGATCGTCTGATCATTCATTGTGGGTCAGGAGTTACTGCGTGTCATACAATTTTAGCCCTGGATTATGCAGGATTTCCCATTCCGGATCTGTATGTAGGTTCATGGAGTGAATGGAGCAGGAGAGAAGGCAAGGAAATCGCAAAAGATATTTAAAAATAAAAACCCCGAAAATACTTCTTCGGGGTTTTATATTTGTTAAGAGTGATTAAAGCATTCCCAGCTCAAACTTCGCCTCTTCGCTCATCATATCCTTATTCCAGCTCGGTTCGAAAGTAAGCTCTAAATCTACACTGTTTACATGCTCTACTTCAGCCACTTTATCTTTTACCTCCTGAGGAAGTGTTTCTGCAACCGGACAGTTGGGAGTAGTAAGTGTCATGATAATTTTTACGTCTGCATCATCGGAGATCTGGACATCGTAAATCAGCCCTAATTCGTAAATATCTACCGGAATTTCAGGGTCATATACGGTTTTTAATACACCAATGATTTCCTCACCAATGTCAGCAATTTGATCGTCTGTAAATTTCATTTTTTAATCTAGATTGATATTCCTTTTCAACAAATCTTCCTGACGCATGCGCCGGAAAATATTTGCCAAAGTTAAGACATCTTTTTCACAATAGTCAACAATTCTCTGCAAGTCTTTTTCTATGTAGTAAATTGATGAAACCATTGAGCCGTCAATATCATCTTTCGGAGTAGGAATACCAAAGACATGCGCCAGTAGTTCCAGCGATACAAAACTCTTATAGTCTCCGAATTTCCAAAGCTCCATTGTATCTATGTGGGGAACCTCCCATGGTTTTTTTCCAAACATCTGGAACGGTGCCGGTGGCTGCATTCCATTGATTAGATATCTTCTGGCAATCCAAGGAAAATCAAATTCTTTTCCGTTATGTGCACAGAGAATCACATTGTAAAGCCTTGGACTGTTGAAGATTTCTCCAAATTCCTGAAGCATTTTCTTTTCATCATGTCCGGAAAAGCTTTTTATTTTTAAGGTTTCATTCTTTTCAACCATTCCGATGGTGATGCAGATAATTTTTCCAAACTCGGCCATAATACCGGCCCTGTCATAAAACTCTTCTGCAGTCACATCTTCTTTTCTCTGGAATTTTGTTTTTTTATCCCACAGATATTGCTCTGTTTCGGATAAGTCGTTCCAGGAGCCTGCCTGTGGAACAGTCTCAATGTCAAGGAATAAAACTCTTTCTAACGGTATGTTCTGTATCATATGTGTTTTTGTTGGGTATCTATCCTACCTGCATTCCATTTTTTGTAGGTAACGAAGGGGTTAAAAGAGTAACATCGTTTTTGTCCTCTCCATATAATCCTAACACAAGACATTCGCTGAAGAAATTGGCAATCTGTTTTTTAGGAAAATTGACAACCGCTAAAATCTGTTTTCCTACAAGTTCTTCTTTTTCATAAAGAGAGGTAATTTGTGCAGATGATTTTCTGATTCCCAAGTCTCCAAAATCTATTTCCAGCTGATACGATGGATTTCTTGCTTTTTCAAAATCATTCACAGAAATTATCGTTCCGCATCTGATGTCTATTTTTTCAAAATCTGCCCAGGTGATCTCTGGTTTTACTGTCATGGTAATTCGTTTATTAAATGTTCTACTTCTGTTTTCTGTTCTGCATATTTTTGCTGCAATACTGAGCCTTCACCCATTCTTTTGTAGTATTCCAATGCTTTTCCTCCAAAGAATTTTTTATGAAAATCCGAAACTTCCGGGATCTGCGGGAAAACTTTGTGAAAAAGCATTTCATAATACGCCTGAAATTCTCTTTCGTTTTTGTCTTCAATAACTTGTCCGGGTGCTTTTTGTCTTACATGAAGCATTTCGTGGGCAACCATATTCAGAACAAGGTTCAGGTCAAAATCAAATAAATTTCGTGGGATCATTACGGTTTGGGGTCCTCCCAGGTCTCCTTCTGCCGTAAGAAGCATTGAAGTAGGAGATAGCTCTTCCCTGAAACCAAATCCCGCAAAGTTCTCATGTTCCAGCTCAAAAGAATGGATCAGATACTTGGCAGCATCCAGAATCTGGTTGTGTTCTTTATAAGCCTCAAGGTGTAAGTTGATCTGCTCGAAATTCATCTGAAGTATGTTTTAAACAAATGTATTAAAATATTGAGAATACTGCCTAAATCAGTCCGATATTTTAATCTGCATAAAAAAGTCCACCCCGAAAGGCAGACTTTGATTTAAACTAAAAAAATAAATTAAGGATGTTCATTTCTCGCTCTGATGACCAGATTGACTAAATCCGAGCCGCCACTTGCAAAATTATCGCTTGGATTATGCGCGCTTTGAGTAGCTACAGCATACGGAGAACCATCCCAATATCCCCAGAAAGGGCCTCCGCTTTGTCCAGGCCATATATCAGCTTTATGGCTCATGCTCTCGTTGTCATCAGCACTCCAGAAATCTCCATCCAGTGCGATACCTGTCTGGTAGGTAGGTCTTTGCGTTCCTGTAAGATCTCCCGGATAGCCTGCGTGAGTCCAGTAAGCACCTCCGTCCCATGAATCGGAATAGGATTTTGAACCTAACCAGCCTGTGCTGTTTCCGATTGGTCTGTCCAATACAATCACAACATAATCGTATTGAATTTCTGTAGAATCAATAGAAGGTCCTGCAACTTTATACTTGTAATACGTTAAAGTACCCCAGGCAGTTCCGTAAGGAGCGCTTCCGTTGTAATACATTGGGGTGAATTTCAGCCATCCTGTTGTATTATTAGGCTGCCAGTCTACAATGTGAGAGCAGGTAAGAAGGTGTCTCGGTCCGATCATCACACCGCTTCCAGAACCCAGAGAACTTTCTACTCTGCCGACACATCTCCATGGATAAGCTGTAGAATTGTATACTTTTCTCTGATCGACTCCAAAGATGGTTCTTGCATTTTCAGGAGTCAGGAAAGAATCTCTGTCAATGAATTTGGGTTTACGGTCTCTTTTCGGTTCAAGTTTTGGATTGTATTCAAAATCAGCATGGGTAGGGTAGAAATGGTCAGTTTCCAGAGCTCGGTTTTCTGCTGTTTTTTCATCCATCGGCATTCCTATTGTTTTCATTCCTTTAGGAAAAGTTCTTCCGTTAATGGTTTCCATAGCCGGAGCCAGCTTAAATAATTTTTCAATTACTTCTGGTTTTTCAGTTGATTTTGCTTTGACAGCTCTAAGTCTTGACACTTCTTCAGCGGTCATTGGATTGTTGTTTTCGGTTTTAGACATGATTATTATTTTTAATCTGGTATATTCCTACTCTTTTGATGGCTTTTCGGATTCCGCCGGTAATGGTTATTAGTTAAGTGAATATTTTTTGTGAAAATTCTGCAGTGATACTTTCTGTCTGGTTGATCTGGGCAGCTCCCATAGCCGCTAAGGCAATGGCAACCTGTTTATCAAGAGTTTTTCTTACAATATTACCGTTGGTAGCACGTAATATTTTACAGAAATGATACGTAAAATAGCCTCGTATCTGTCCGCTGATATTTCCTTCCATGGATACCTGATTGTCTTTTGCTGCAGCCCATAACGTATGATTCATTCCGGCAACAGGCACAAGCGCTTTAGTGAGAACGGTTGATTTTTTTGAACTTTTAGAAGTCTCCATTTCACTGGCGTAAGTGAGATAAAACTCATCCTCAAGCATTGGAGGGATATAGCGGGCTGTTTCGTTGAGAAGATCAGCTTCCAGCCCCAGATCCATCTTTCGGGTTCCCGTTCCCGAGTAACAGCAGTCGAAGATAACTTCCATATTTACTCCGGCTTTTAGCTTGCTGAGAACAGTTTTAAAATCATCATCCCGAATGACACCGTTATTGGCGTAATCATGCGGACAAATAGCTTCGTCCAAACCATCCAGTTCAAGATCCGATCCGATATTGGCCACTCTGGTTCCGTGTCCTGAATAATAAAAAACGAGAGAGTCTCCTTTTACGCTTGTGCTGATCATGGATTTCAGATAGTTCAATATATTCGCTCTTGTAGCATTCTGATTTGTCAGGATTTTAATCTTTGCGGGACTAAAACCACAGATCACCAATGTATTTGCCATGTCTCTAGCGTCATTTACACAGCCATTAAGATCCGGACCTCCGTATCCGATGGGTGCATAATCATTAATACCTACGATAAGTGCTTTTTTCATTGTATTAGTTTTGAAAATATTCCCTACTCTGTTTCGGCTTTTCGGGGGCTGCCTTTCTGTGTTTTTTCTATGACAAAATTCCATCATTCTTAAGGACAAAAACAGAGGAGAAAACCGCGTTTTGAAAAAGGAAAAACACCTTTTTTATTTGTGTATGAGTGGGTTATGAAACAAAAATCCGGCAGCTTGAAAAGCTGCCGGATTTTTCAATAGAATGTAAAGATGTTTATTTTTTCAGGGAATAAATAGGATTAAAAATTAAGTCAGCACAAATCATGTTTCAAGGCAAAAAGTACCAGACCCGCTCTGTTTTTTATATCCAGTTTCACAAAAACCGAATCTCTGTAGCCATCAATGGTTTTGGGACTCAGGCACATTTTATCTGCTATTTCCTTGTATGTGAGTTCACTGCAGGCCCATTTGATAAACTCTTTTTCCCGGTCTCTAAGATCAGAAAGCAGAGAGGCATTTTTCGCCTCCTCTGTTTTTACTTTCAATAACTTTTGGGCTACAAAATCAGTATAAAAGCTGCCTTTCTCAAATACCGTTTCAATGGCCTGGAAAAGAATGGAAGGCTGCATATCTTTCAGCAGATAGCCTTTAGCGCCGGCCTTTAACATTTTAATTAATATTCTTTCATCATCATCCATGGTAAGGGCAATGACTTTAATATCGGGATAATGCTCTGTAAGCCATTCTGTAGTTTCTATACCATTTTTATAAGGCATATTAACATCCATCAGAACTACAGCAGGTAATTCTGAAGCCTTTTCCACATCAGCAATAAATTCTTCTCCGTTGGGATGATTCATAATGACCCGATATTGAGTGTTTTCTGTGATCATATTCTCCAGTGCTTTGGAGATTAAGGTATGATCATCAACGATCGCTATGGGAATTGTTTTCATAATAAATTTTTATGATAGGTTATCAAAGTTTGTGTTCCTTTATTCAGTTCTGATTGTATAGACAGTTCAGCATGAATCAGCTTGGCTCTCAGTTCCATGTTTTTCAATCCTGAGCCATCCTGAATACTGCTTGTATCAAAGCCTCTTCCGTTGTCGGAGATACTGATGTGTAGTTTATCACAGTCATCTTCCATGTGTATGGAAACATTTTTGGCTTTGGAATGTTTCAGAATATTATTGATACTTTCCTGGATAATTCTGAAAAGGATCAGTCCGTGTTTAGGCGAAATATCAATATCCTGTTTTTGAGTAATAAATTCTATTTTCAATAATTTTAGTTTTTTGATCCTTTTCACTTCTCTTTCAATGGATTCTGCCAGTCCGAAATGAATGATCTGTTCAGTAATCAATGTTTTAGACAGGTTTCTGATATCCTGTATACATTCTCCCAATAATTCATTGAGTTCGATGAGATCTTCTTTTTCTGTATTTTGGAGTTTGGTAATCAATTGGTTCTGGCGTAAGCGGACTACGGATAGTTTTTGACCCAGATCATCATGTAATTCCTGCCCGATATAATTCAGAGTCTGTTCTTTCATTTCTACCTGGGAAGTCGCCAGTTCCTTTTCAAACCGAAGATCTTTTTCCTTCTGCTCAATCAGCAGAGTTGTTTTTTTCCTGATAAAAACCGCATAAATGAAGACCATTGTCAAAACAACGATGAATAAAGTAATCGTAAAGATGATGACCAGATTATTCTCTTCCATATCTGCAAAGCTTTTATCTTATCTTTCCTGTTTGTTCCAGATTAAACCTAATATCAGTATCCCGTTACTGATCAGATTCAGCATAAATAAAATGAAGAAATAAATCGTCTCCGAAACAGTAGTCCTGAAAAAAAGTATCGGAATGCTTCCAATAAAAAATATCATTAAAGATACTGATATCCAGAAAGGTAAATAGTTTTTGATTTCCAATACTTTATCAGAATTAAAGGTTTGGTACAGGAACAAAATGATTGAAAACAGCAACAGGAGAATATCTGCATAGAGCATATTAAAAGAAAAATGATGAAGCAGATCATCTTCTGTATAAAACATCACAACAATATTGAGGACAAAAAGAATCAGGATGATGGTCTGTATCTTTTTGAGCATCGGAACATACAGTAATTGGTAATAATACAATAAATACAAAAAAAATACAATCATTAAAAAACCAATTACATAGAAGATGTCCGTAGGCAGATTGGTCAGCTTGAAATAGAAATAACAGGAAATATCAATCAGGGAAAACAACAGATATCCTATAATAAAAAATAAATTCTCCTTTCCGGTTTTTCTGTATTTTATGACCATTAGAATCATCACTACAATGGAAATGGCCATCGATATCTGTTTCCCTGTTTCAATATTCCAGTTCATAATGCTGTGTTTTTTAAGGCATTGTTTCCGATAACGTTTTTGGTGGCGGTGCCAGATTGGTCATGTTCATAGATTCTATTGAAGTAACGTCTGTGTTTTCTTCGGTAGTGGCTGATCTGGCCATGGCCTTCTCTCTTTCTCTTTTTTGGGCGGTAGGTACTAAAAATATAGTTTGGTAACCTGCATATTCAGGTTTTGCCATTCTGTTTTTAGGGTGGTTCATTGGATATTTTCCCATGTAGATCCTGATTCCCGGATTTTTTAATTTTTGTTTTCTGGCATTTTCTTTTACATATTTAATATAGCCTTCCATATCTTCAAGCGAAAACCAGTACCATCGCGAATCGGGTTCGCCGTTTCTGTACTTCATGAGAATTTCATGATTGGTTCTGGTGTATTCATCAAAAAGAACGCGCCCTTCACGGTAGCTGATCAGTTTCTTTTTATAACTGTTGCTTACAGGTTCTTTAGGAGGTTCGGTGCAGCTAAGCAGACAAAGAGCCAGAATAAGAGCTGCACAAAGCAGAGGTGAAATCTTAGTAAAAAAGGAAGTTTTCATTTTTATGGTTTTAATTTTATGGAACAAAATTAGCGAACGGCACAACTATAAAAAAGGGTGAAAACACTGTTTTTATCCTTTACTAAATTTACGACTTTTTGATATTCAGTTGAATAGGAATTACGAGGTTTGTTTTTTTAATTAAAAATATCCAATGGTATTCCTTCAATAATAAAATTAAAACCATGATGAACATTCATGGCTTTGCAGGAAAGGTTTACCTTTTTTATCCTCTCTTTTTCAATCTGGTTTTCACCCCAAATTCTGAGATAATCAATAAAAGGAATGAGCTCGGCGCCGGTTTCCGTTAGAGAATATTCTACCTTAGGAGGAACTTCGTGATACACTTCTCTATGGATAAGCCCGTCATCTTCCAGCTCCCGGACAGTCTGGGTAAGCATTTTAGGGGTAATATCAGAAAGGGTTTTACGAAGTTCGCCATACCGCATAACTGTCTTCAGATGAAGATACCATAAAATACGGCCTTTGTACTTTCCTCCAATCCGTTTAAAGGCATAGTCAACAGGACAGGATGGCTCATTGGTAACTTTTTTTATTTTTAACATTTTTTCAATGGTTTGATAATCAGTATTAGTATGTTTTTAGTATGTAGATTACTAAAAAGTACATACTTGCTGCAAAGATATGATGAGACTACATTTGTCCGATAATTAAAATCAAAAAAAATGAAAGCTGTTATTGTAAACGAAGCAGGAGGCGTTGAAAATCTTCAATTTACGGAAATAGATAAGCCTGTCATAGGAAATGATGAAGTATTGGTAAAAGTAGTATCGGTAAGCATTAATCCTGTAGATGTAAAGTCCAGAGCATATGAAGGAGTTCTGAACTGGATTTTTGAAGAAAAGAGGCCCGTTATTTTAGGATGGGATATCTCGGGAGAAGTCGTAGAAACCGGGAAAAGTGTAACTGATTTTAAACCGGGAGATGAGGTCTTCGGAATGGTCAATTTTTTTGGAAAAGGAAATGCCTATGCAGAATATGTGGCTGCTCCGGCTGCTCATCTGGCATTAAAGCCTCAAAATATTACCCATCAGCAGGCTGCCGCGGCCTCAATGGCTGCTTCAACGGCATATCAGGCCTTAGTGGATGTTGCCGGAATTAAAAAAGGAAGCAAGGTTCTGGTCCATGCCGCTTCAGGTGGTGTCGGCCATTTTGCTGTTCAGATGGCGAAGCATTTCGGAGCGTATGTTATCGGCATATCATCCGGTAAAAATAAAGAATTTGTTTTGTCGCTTGGGGCTGATGAACATATTGATTATACAACGGAAAACTTTTATGAAAAGGTGCAGGATGCAGATATCATCATTGATACCCTTCAGGGAAAAGCTTTGTCGGATTCGGTAGATATTGTAAAAGAGAATGGTATTATTATAACACTTCCGACGCCTGAGATTCCTGAGGATATTGCATTGAGAGCCAGGCAGAAAAAGGTGAATATTGAGTTTATGATGGTACAGTCTAAAAAAGAAACTGCAGAAGCAATTTCGGGCTTATTGAAGCAGGAAGCATTGAAACCATTTGTTTATAAAACTTTCCCGTTTGAAGACATAGCACTGGCACACCTGGAGGTTGAGACCAGCCGCGTTGCAGGAAAAGTAATAGTAAACCTCTGAAATAAAAACAGGACCGGAAATCTATTCCCGGTCCTGTTAAACAAGATTAAGTGTAAAATTTAGCCTTTGCAGGCAAAAAGGATAATTCAAATGTGAACAGATTTTTATTGATTCTTAATCTATGTTTAAGGGAATTGATAGTAATGGTAATTTATTCTTATAGGCCATTATGGCTGTTTTGCTTCGATGGAAAAGAGATTCTACAAGATTGTATTTATAAGGAATCATGGTTAAAAGGTCCGGACTGGTCAGTTTTATTTCCTCCTCAATCGCTTTGATGACTTCAATGGACTGAATCATTTTAAAGCTGTACTTAATATCATCCAGATCGTACCCGGAATTCAGGTCAATATCATGAATAACCTCAGCAAAATCTTCTAATCTTTCACTTACATTGAATACCTCAATCTCAGCATTGAATTCATTAATAAAGTGGTAAATATCATTCATGGCAGACCAGGTCATACTTTTATGCGTATCATAAGCAAAAAGAATTTTCCTGATTCCTGTATATTCTACATGAGCGGGAACAATGAGTATCGGTTTTTTAATTCTGTGTATAGCTCTTGTTACACTGTTTCCCAAAAGCTTCTGTTCCAGAGTTTTTTCAGCCATTCCCATCACAATAAAATCACAATCGTGAATCTGCATACAGTTTTCAAGCTCTTCAATAAAATTGCCGGAAGCCAGATGATGCTGGGTTTCAACAGTATATAATCTTTTAAGTTCCGCTGCCTTATCCTCCATTTTTTTCTGATTTTTAAGCGTTTGAGTGTAGAAAAAATCAGCAGAAACCTGTGCATTCAGGGCATGGATGGAAACGGATTGAAGATTGAAAAGCACAATCCTGTATTTGTTTTCTTTAGCCATAGATGCTGCATAATGTGTTGCATTTTCAGCTTCGTGGGAAAAATCTGTGCAGACAATTATTGTTTTCATTGTACCGGATTTAATACCACAAAACTATGATAGACAGCTATTCCCTCATTATAAAAATACTGTGATGTTGCATAAAATGATGATGAAATGTCTTTTTCAGGTGATGAACCGTCACATCCATTTTAACTCTGCTATTTTACGTTTCAGGTATTGTTTTGGCGGTCTCGTCCAAAATAGAAGATATTCATATAAAATCTATTTCTATATTTACATTCATAAAGTCCCGGATATGAACAGGATTTCTGCCATCAGGAAAAAAATAGTACGGAATAAGAAGATTCTTTCCACCATGAAAAGAAGGCTAGTGATCTGGGCGTTAGCAGTGGTCACTTTCTGTGTTTTTTCCTACCTTATTGATCCCTTTGATCCCGTTTGGAAAGGCTATCTTGATGCTCCGTTAAAAATGATTCTGGAAGATGCCACATGGATTATCTTTTTTTCAATCATTATCTCGGAGGTAAGTATATTTATAGACCGGACGCTCAATAAGTGGCTTCCCTGGAGAAACAGGACTGTAAAGCGATTATTCATCCAATGTTTGCTTCAGATCGTGGGAAGTGTTTTGATTGTGATTATTATCAATGCAATCGTGGATGGTACTTCAGTAACATTACCTGAAATGGATTCCCGCAAAGAATATACACTTCTTGGACAATGGATCGCTACTAATATTGTCATATCGTTGATTATCAGTGCTTTTAATACTGTTGATTATTTATTGGAAAACTGGAAAAAAACAGCAGTAGAAGCTGCCCAGCACAAACTGAGGGCCTCAAAACACAAGCAGGCTGCAATGGCGGCAGAGCTTCAGGCGCTTAAGCTTCAGATAGACCCGCATTTTATTTTCAATAACTTAAGTGTGTTGTCAGAACTCATCCTCGAAGATCAGCAGTTGGGGTATGAGTATTCCGAGAAATTTGCGAGAGTATACAGATACTTATTGGTCAATTCCAAAAAAGACATTATCGCCGTAGAAGAGGAACTCAAATTTTTAGAGTCCTATATCTTTCTGATTGAAAAAAGAATAGGTGAAGGCGTTATATTCAAAATAGATATTCAGGAAGAGTACAGATCGAGATTTACCCTTCCGCTGTCTTTACAGTTGCTGGTTGAAAATGCTATCAAGCATAATCAGACATCCAAAGTAAACCCTCTGGAAATTCACGTTTATACAAACCCTGAAGGAGAGCTGGTAGTCTCCAACACATTTCTGCCTTTAATCAACAAACCGGATTCCTCAGGAGTAGGGCTTACCAATATCGTTGCACGATATGAAATCTTAGGATATCCTAAACCTGTAATTGAAAAAACTGAAGATAAATTTATTGTAAAACTCCCATTGATATGAAGATTAATAAAGTTTTAATTGTTGAAGACGAAAGACCGAATGCTGACAGATTAAAAAGACTGTTGTTAAAGTTAAGACCGCATATCGAAATTCTTTCTGTGGAAGACTCGATCACCTCAACAGTACACTGGCTGGAAAATAATGTTGTCCCGGATGTCATTATGATGGATGTACGCCTTGCAGATGGTCTCAGCTTTGAAATATTTAACAAACATGAAGTTAAGAGTGCCGTCATATTTACCACAGCATATGATGAATATGCAGTACAGGCATTCAAATACAACAGTGTAGATTATCTTCTGAAACCTGTTGAAGAAGAAGAACTGGATGCTGCTTTAAAACGCTATGAAACCTTTATGGAAGCCGTCCCGGTAGTAGGAACAGCCATTGAAGGACTGTTGAATTATATCCAGCCAAAAGACTATAGAAAACGTTTTCTGATCGCCCACAGAGACGGATATAAAACCGTGCTGGCAGAAGATATCCTTTACTTTTATACCGAATTGGGAATCAGCAAAGCCATGCTGAATACGGGAGTGGTAGAAAATGTTCCCCAAACCCTGGAAGAACTTGAAAAACAATTGGATCCTAAATTCTTTTTCCGTGCCAACAGACAATTTATCATTCATATCAATTCCGTTAAGCAGATTTTAAATCATTTTAATGGGAAACTGAAGCTGGAACTAAGGAAACAGCCTGATATGGAGGTTATTGTGAGCCGGGAAAAAGCTTCCGTTTTCAAATCCTGGATGGATTATTAATCCTGGAAAAATACAGACAAGACTGCTTCTATAAAAGCAGTCTTTTTTTGCTTCACTTATATCGTCCACAAATTTGTATTTGACAATTTTACTTATATTTTCATCCGAAATATTCTTTTTTATCACATTTATAAACGAAAATAGCTGCTTTCCCTTCATTTTTCCTATCATACGTTTCATCTGCGATTAATGACACTTCACCCAACTTCTGAATGAATATCACTGTAAGATGAAGTTATTTTGCTCCTGTAAAATTTAAAAACCAATGTTATGAATTACAGAAAAGGATATCTGGTACTTTCACTTACAGCTGCAGCGATATTGTACTCATGCGGTTCCGGGAACGGCCAGGAAAATACTCAGCAGATGCAGCAGGCATTGCCTACAGATTTTATCCAGGTAAAGTCCGGAGATGCTGACGTGTCTACAGGATATCCCGGAAGCATAGAAGGACAGGATAATGTAGATATTAAAGCACAGGTAACAGGATATCTGGAGGCAGTATATATCAAAGAAGGACAGTATGTAAGCAAAGGACAGACCCTTTTCAGAATAAATCCATCTGTGTACAATGAGCAGGTCAATACCAATGAAGCAGCCTTGAAATCAGCGCTGGCGGCACAGGAAACAGCAAGACTTGAAGTGGAGAAACTGAAACCTCTTGTAGAAGGAAAAGTAGTTTCCGATATGCAGCTGAAAACCGCTCAGGCGAGTTATAAAGCGGCATCAGCACAGGTTGCACAGGCACAGTCATCATTGGGATCCTCAAAGATTAACGCCAATTTTACGTATATCAAAGCGCCAGTGAGCGGATACATAGGCAGAATTCCGAACAGAGTAGGAAATCTTATCAGCCCGTCTGATCCATCACCACTAACCACGCTTTCAAGCATCAACAGTGTGAATGTATACTTTTCAATGAACGAAGCTGATTTTATTGCACACAGCAAGGCTGCGGCATCAGGAAATACAGCAGAAAATGTAGAGCTTATCCTGGCAGACGGTTCCACTTATTCTCTTAAAGGAAAACTGGAAAATGCAAGCGGAAATTTCGACAGAAATACCGGAAGTATTCAGATGAAAGCTGTTTTCCAGAATCCGGATAAATTATTAAGAGCCGGAGGAACAGCCAGAGTGATGATTCATAATGCCCTTAATGGTGTGATTAAACTTCCGAAAACCTCTGTAAAAGATATTCAGGACAGATTCTTTGTTTATAAACTGAATGGTAAGGATAAAGTGAAAATGACACAGATTACCGTTTCAGGAAGTACATCCCAGGATTACTTTATCAAAGAAGGCGTGAATGCAGGAGATAAGATTGCCATTAACAGAATTGATGCTCTTACAGACGGAGCACAGGTGGTGGCACACACTGTTCCTTTGAAATAGTTGTATAACCTTTCTTAGAAAATTCAAAAATGTTAAAAAAGATAATAGACCGTCCTGTACTGGCGACGGTAATATCCCTTATCATTGTTATTTTAGGGATCATAGGATTAAACCAGCTGGCGGTGACCAGATTCCCGGATATTTCTCCACCCACGATTACCGTTTCAGGATCATATCCCGGAGGAAACAGTGAAACCGTGATTCGTTCTGTGGTAACACCGCTGGAAGAGCAGATCAATGGAGTGGAAGATATGGAATACATGAAATCCACAGCAAGTAATGATGGTACATTCTCGATATCCATTATATTCAAACAGGGAGTGAATGCTGATCAGGCAGCCGTAAACGTGCAAAACAGAGTACAGCAGGCCACCCCGATACTACCGCAGGAAGTAGTGAGAATGGGATTGACCACCTCCAAGCAGCAGAACAGTATGGTATTGATTTTCAATATTTATACGGAAGATAATAAACAATATGATGAAACTTTCCTTCAGAACTATGCGAATATCAACCTTATTCCACAGGTTAAAAGAGTAAAAGGGGTTGGGCAGGCCATGGTTTTCGGGCTTAAGGATTATTCCATGAGAATATGGCTGAACCCTCAGAAAATGTCATCTTACGGACTTGAACCGGCAGATGTTTCCAGAGCGATCGCAGACCACAGTTTGGAATCTGCTCCGGGAAAACTTGGGGAGGAATCTGATGCAGCCTTAGAATATGTAATCCGCTATAAAGGAAAAAAGAACAAGCCGGAACAATATGAAAATATTATTGTTAAAAATGCAGGAAGCCAGGTTATTAGGTTAAAAGATGTTGCCCGTGTAGAATTCGGAGCCATTTCAAATACCGGAGATAACCTTTCCAATGGGAAAAATGCAGTGACTGTAGCGATTATGCAGACTACAGGATCCAACGCGAATCATATTGAAATAGGAGTGAATAAAGCTCTTGACCAATTATCAAAATCATTCCCTCCTGGTATCAAATACACGAAGGTAATGAGTACCAAAGAAAGATTGGATGAAGCTACAGGACAGGTGAAATCTACCCTGATAGAGGCATTTATCCTCGTATTTATAGTGGTGTTTATATTCCTGCAGGATTTCAGATCTACGATTATTCCGGCAGTGGCGGTTCCGGTGGCGATTATCGGTACCTTCTTCTTCCTTCTGGTCTTGGGATTTACCATCAATGTACTGACGCTTTTTGCTCTTGTACTGGCCATCGGGATTGTAGTAGATGACGCCATTGTAGTGGTAGAAGCTGTTCACAGTAATATGGAAGGAACAAACCTTTCAGGAAGAGAAGCTACTCACAAAGCAATGAGTGAGATTACAGGAGCGGTTATCTCTATTACATTGGTGATGTCGGCCGTATTTATTCCCATCGGATTTATGTCCGGTTCTGCAGGATTATTCTATAAGCAGTTTGCCTATACATTGGCCATAGCGATCATTATTTCAGCAGTTAACGCATTGACTTTAACTCCTGCTTTATGTGCCGTGTTTTTGAAAAACAATCACTCGGGAGAAGGTAAAAAACCAAAAGGATTCGGGCAGAGGTTTGCTGTGGCATTCAATGCTGGATTCAATAATATGACCAACCGTTATGCAAAAGGAGTACGCTTTTTAATAGGGAGAAAATGGATTGCAGGAGGATTAATCGTAGTTGTTATCGGGGTTGCAGGCTGGCTGATGTCAAGTACGCCAAAAAGTTTTGTACCAATGGAAGATGACGGATTCTTCATGTACACTTTAAGCATGCCTCCCGGGACAGCATTGACCAAAACGACAGAGGTTTCCAACAAGATCAATGATATCTTAAAAGGAGTGGAAGCGGTGCAGGAAAATACTTCCATTACCGGATACAACCTTCTTAGTAACAGTGCAGGGCCGGCTTATGCAATGGGATTTGTTAAACTGAAGCCTAAAAAAGAAAGAGGTGAAGTTCAGGATATCCAGGAAGTGGTAGACATGGCAAGTGCAAAATTGGGAGTGATCAAAGAAGGAAGTGTAATGACCTTCAGAATGCCTCCTGTAGAAGGTTACGGAATGACGAATGATGCCGAAATTGTACTTCAGGACCGTATGGGAAGAGATCCTCAGGTTCTTAAGGCCAAAGCAGATGAACTGATCGGTCAGTTGATGCAGGTTCCGGAAGTAGCATTTGCCTACACGATGTTCAGGGCAGATTATCCTCAGATGGAACTTGAAGTAAATGAAGATAAAGCAAAGCAGCTGGGAGTAAGCATTTCCAATCTGTTGGGAACTGTTCAGACCTATTTCTCAGGAGATCAGTCTCAGAATTTTTCAAGATTCGGGAAGTTCTATAGAGTGAATATTAAAGCAGATGGTGTTTTCCGAATGGACGAGCAGGCCTTCAACGATATTTTCGTAAAGAATGAAAAAGGAGATATGGTTCCGGTGAATACACTGATTACTTTGAAAAAAGTCTACGGTCCGGAATCCGTTCAGCGATATAACCTTTACAATTCATTAAACATCAACGTGTCTCCAAAACCAGGCGTAAGTAATGGAGAATTGATGGATAAACTGGAACAGACTTTAAGCAAGCTACCATCCGACTACAGCTACGAGTGGACAGGATTAAGTTTGGAAGAGAAATCAGCAGGAAATCAAACGATTGCCATTTTTGGACTGTGCTTGCTTTTTGTGTACCTGCTACTGGCAGCTCAATATGAAAGTTATATTCTTCCTCTGGCGGTAATGCTTTCCATCCCAACAGGAATTGTAGGAGCATTCTTAGGAATAAAAGCCATCGGGCTGGATAATAATATTTATGTACAGGTGGGACTCATCATGCTTATCGGGCTTCTGGCCAAAAACGCGATCCTTATTGTAGAATTTGCCATACAAAGGCGTAAGGCAGGTCTTTCGATTCTGGACTCCGCACTGGAAGGTGCAAAGGCGAGGTTACGTCCTATTATCATGACTTCATTAGCCTTTATTGTGGGAATGGTTCCACTGATGATTTCTTCAGGAGGAATGGCATCAGGAAACAAATCCATCAGTACAAGTGCGGCCATGGGAATGCTAAGTGGAGTGGTTTTAGGAGTTTTCGTCATTCCTGTACTCTACATGTTCTTTCAGTATCTGGATGAGAAATTCTCTACCAAAAAGAAGTATACTACAACAGAAAATCAATTGACAAATGAGCATATTTAATATAAAGAATTTCCTTATTTCAGGCGCAATGGCATCACTACTGATGTCTTGTGCCGTAGGGAAAAAATATACAAGAACAGACCTTCAGATTCCCGAGACCTACAAAGAATCCATGCAGGTGACAGGAGATACAGTAATTCTTCCCTGGAAGACATTCTTCAAAGATCCAAAATTGATAGGCCTAATAGATAAAGCCCTTTCAAGAAATAATGAAGTGAATGTCGCTTTGAAAAATATAGAACAGCTGGATCTGATTTATAAACAAGCTAAACTGGGTCTGATGCCAACATTAGATCTTACAGCAGGTGCCAACAGAAGCTGGGCTTCTACCAATACGCTTAACGGCTCTCTGAATGAACAGTTTGTTGGTACAAAATACATGGATGATTTCAGTGCCGCACTGAGACTTTCATGGGAAGTAGACATCTGGGGAAAAGCGAAAATGCAGAAAGAATCCGCGGCGGCAGAATATTTTGGACAAAAAGAAAATTTAAATGCCATCAAAAGCAGAATCGTCGTTCAGGTAGCTCAGGCTTATTATAATCTGATCAGTCTAGATGAACAGCTGAAAATAGCCGAACAGAATATTGAGTTGAGTGACAATACCCTTAAAATGATGAATCTTCAGTTTGCGGCAGGACAAATTAATTCATTGGCGGTTCAGCAATCGGAAGCACAGAAGAAAACCGCTGAGCTGCTGATTCCTTTGGCAAAACAGAATATTTCTATTCAGGAAAATGCACTGAGTATTCTTTGTGGAGAATATCCGGACAAAGTAGAAAGAGAAGGAAATCTGAAAACAATGATTCCTGAAAATAAGCTGTCAGAAGGATTACCCGCACAACTGCTGAGCCGAAGACCAGATCTGAAGATGGCAGAGTTTAACGTTATCAGTTTAAATTCCAAAACCGGATTGGCAAAAGCTGCTATGTATCCAAGTATCAGTCTGAGCCCACAGATAGGAGTAAATTCCAATAAATTCAGCTCATGGTTTGATATTCCCGGATCTATTACCAAAGCAATTGCGGCCAATCTTGCTGCCCCTATTTTTCAGAAAAAACAACTGAAAACATCTTATGAAACTGCTTTAATTGAACAGGAAAAAGCAGCCATCAATTTTAAACAATCTGTAATGACTGCGGTGGGAGAAGTTTCCGATGCTATGGCAAAGTCTAAAGGTTCTTCAGAAAGATTACAGCTTTTAGAACAGAGAACAGCTATTCTGGACAAAGGAATCAATGATGCATTGAAGTTATATAAAAGTGGGATGGCTACCTATCTGGAAGTGATCACTGCTCAGAACAATAAACTTCAGAATGATCTGGAAGCCATCAATGTGACCCTTGAAAAATTAAATGCTGAGGTAGATCTTTACAGAGCACTTGGAGGCGGAGTACAATAAAATACAACTGGTAAATAATAAAAAGGAAGCTATGTCATGTAGTTTCCTTTTTGCTGTTTATAAAAGATAAATAGAGCTTTGTTTTTATAACAGGTACGGAATTTGCAATGAGATGATGAAATTTTATATTCACAAAATCAATTGGTTATAATTTTTTTTATTCTTTTTTTAGAAAAGGATGCAAGATTTTCAGAAAACATGATTTATATAGATGAGTACTCGAAAATAATTAATGTTTAACGAAAATGTAATGCAATGAAAAAATTGACAGTACCCCGATTTTTTATAACAGTTTTAATGGTTTTGGTAGGATTTACCCTATACTCATGTAATGATAATGAAGGACCGGATATTCCGCCTGTAAAAATAGAAAACTTACCAGGTAACTATAAAGGAAAACTGATTATTGTACAGGGAAATATCAAAAGAGAAGGCGTAAAAGAATTCAAAGTAAAGAAAGATACGATCTCATTTGCAGAATTTCCGATAAGTGAAATTGTAAAGACTGTGGTGAAAGATCCTGTGAAAGCAGAAAATGCCATAAAAACACTGGGAAAAGTGAAATATGATGTTAAATATGCTGCAGTAATCAATACCGCGAATAATGTGATAGAGCTTACTTTGACCCCTAAAACAATGGAACTTCAGATTCCTGTAGACGGAGTGAATAAAAAGACAGTGGTAGAATTCGTTTCTAAGCAGAAAGGATATTATGTAGGGTTAGACCAAACGCTTAGATATGCTCTTACAGCAGAAAAAATTACAGTAGATGGTACAGTGGTTACTCCTTATGAGGTGATTGATTATAATTTTCCATTCTGTATAAAAAATTAATTAATAGATAGTATCATCAATGGATTGCGCCTTATTAAAAAGATGCAATCTATTTTTGCTTGACAGTTTTATAATATCCCGGCGGATACGGAGGCAGCAGCATTATATGGAAGAAAGTAAAGAACAGATTTTGGTAAAGCACCTTCTGAAAAAGGAGGAAGCTGCCTGGAAAGAGCTTTTTGGAGCTTATTCCAGAAATCTGTCCTATGTATGTTCTCGTTATCTGGCAGAAAAAGAAGATGTTCATGATGTCCTCCAAAACAGTTTTATTAAAATGTTCCGTTCGATAGAATCTTTTGAGTACAGAGGAAATGGTTCTTTAAAAGCCTGGATGACCCGTATCACAGTCAATGAATCCTTGAAGCATATTAAGCAGAAAGGAGACTTTAAATCTGCCATAGAAGTAGATGATCTTCCAGATATTCCTAATGAAGAAGAACCGGATTTTGAAGAAATTCCCCGTGATGATATTATGATGATGATCAGAGCTCTTCCTGAAGGGTACAGAACTGTTTTTAACTTGTTTGTATTTGAGAAAAAAAGCCATAAAGAGATTGCCGGGCTGCTGGGGATTGCAGAGAATTCTTCTGCATCACAGTTTCACAGGGCAAAAGGACTGCTTACTCAGAAAATAAAAGAATTTAAAATGTCAAAAAAAGCACAATATGAATAACGAATGGCTAAATAATCTGCGAAGCAGAATGGATGACCATGAAGAGGACGTTCCGGAAGGATTGTGGAATGACATTAAAGATGAATTATTTTCCGGAGAAGAAAATAACAGTATTCCCGGATTTATTCCTGAGGTTCATGAAGGTGAAGCAATCAAAGAAAAGAGAACAAATACAGGAAACAGATCCATATTTTATCGCGTAGGAGGGATTGCAGCGGCCATTGCATTATTGTTTTTGCTGACCAGAATACTGCCCCAGAATGATACCGGAAAAACGCTGTCTCAGAAACCGGCAGATATGAAAGGAGAAAAGGGGAAAAATTATATAAAAACTATAGAAACTGAGAATCTTTCAGGCAGTAAAGTAAAATCAAAAACAGATGTTTTTTTATCTGAAAATATATTGAACACCGGTGCTTCGGAGAAAACATTGACACCAAGATATGCTGATAATGGAGCAGAAAATCAGGCTGGAAGCCATCAGAAGATCCAGGATGTCTTCAAGCTTCCGACAGCATCTGAGTCTTTTCAGCAGGAAAGTAAGATCGCTCAGAAAACATCAGTTATTGATGATACAGTGAAAGAAACTGTAAAAGAACAGGCTTCTGATGAGGTTCTTTTTAATCAGGAAAAAGTAAAAGAAGTCTATGCTGAAAATACACAGCGTAAAGCCACGAGATCCAGAGATAAAAAATCATGGATGTTAGGTATGCTTACAGGAAATATGGGTTCCAATTCTGCAGAACAGCAGTTTCCGGGCTATGCTTCAATCACTGGAAAAGCGATGAATATAGATCAGGTATGGTCTACAGCCGAATATCATGATGATCCTCTGACGGCCATATTACTGGCCAATCAAAGTCAGCCGGTAGAAGCGAGAATCAGACATAAAGTACCGGTGACATTCGGGCTTTCTGTTTACTATAATTTGGGGAAAAGATGGGGAATAGGAACAGGACTGAATTATACCAAGCTTTCTTCTGAGCTGCATTCCGGAAGTGACAATAATTATATTAAAGGAGATCAGACAGTTCATTATATAGGAGTTCCTGTTCAGGTTAATTATAATGTCATTCAAAAAGGAAAATTTACAGGATATATTACAGCTGGAGCGTTGGTAGAAAAACCAATAGCGGGCAGTATTACAACAACTTATGTTGTCGATGATCAAATTAAGGAGTCCTCAAAAGAACGTGTGGAGCCTAAACCTTTGCAGTTTTCTGTCAATACAGCAGTAGGGCTTCAGTTGAAACTTATTGATAAAGTCGGAATTTATGCAGAGCCGGGAATAGGGTACCATTTTAAAGAAGAAAGTGCTCCTAATACCATTTATAAGGAAAAGCCTTTTCAATTTAATATGAAATTCGGAATACGAGTACTGCTGGATTAAGGCAGACCATTTTTACAACACCAAACTTAATAATCTATATATATGAAAAATATATGAAAACAAAACTAATTTTTTTAGCGGTTGTACTATTTAGTATTCTGAATATTAAAGCACAATGTACACCCACAATTACCAGCGCGAGACTTGGGCAAAAGTATCCGGGAACGATTTTATTCTGTAGTACGGAAGATGAAATTCTTTCCACTACACAGACGTACACAACGTATCAGTGGTACAAACAGGAATGGACCTGGCAGACACCTAATAACAATCCATGGGTAGCTATTCCGGGAGCAACATCTCAGCAGCTAACCATTAGTGGTAACGATCAGTTGAATTATTTTAAAGTAGTGGTTTCTGAGGGCGACTGTACAGCAGAGAGTCCTACCGCATTTGCAGATGGGTTTGTATATGGTCTGCCGGCAATGATGACTACTTATACACCGGGCACCTATGAAGAAAATATGGGCACCGTGAAGGTCTGCAATGGAGCTTCTGTACAGTTTGACAATATATTTCCTTTAGTATATGGCAAACATACCTGGTTCAAATGTGTACCAGGGAGCAATCCGCCGGTAGCAGGAGATCCTTGTATTATTGCAGGTGTAGTAGGAGACACCTACGTTGCAACCAACTCAGGGAAATACGGATTTTATGCCTGTACTGAATATTGTCCGGATCAATGTGAGATGTTAGACCCGTTTGCATTTGTTGAGGTGACTTTCGGAGATTGGGAATTCTGCAGCAATCTGGGAACTGGAGAGACAAAAATTAAAGATAATAATCTGAGAATTTATCCTAATCCTACCGCGCAGCACCTTTATATCGGGAAAGAATCGGATAAAGTCTATAAGGAAGTTATCATCATTGATATGTCCGGAAAACTTGTCCTGAAGAAAGTAGATCACAGATATAACCAGGCGATTGATGTAAGCAGTCTGGTACCAGGAAATTATATCATTGTGTCTAAAAGCACAGATGGAACAGAATATAAAAATAGATTGATAAAAAAATAATAGGATTATACAATCTGAAGAGGTTAAAAATTGATTGTGGGAAGGAAGAATGGATGTCAGAGGGGGATGTTCCTTGTATTGAAGAAGAACTAAAGTGATTTATTTTAATACTTTACGCTCATAGATACATTTTCATCCTTGTTAATCTAATGACGGTCATAATTACCCCCAAAGGAGCTTTCTCTTTCCGGCATCCGGCTTCCTGACTCACACTAATTTTTTCCGGTATTCAGACCAATAATCTTTTTCGTTAGTTTTTAATAATGGTTGAGTCGGTACAAATTTTTTTGTACCGGTTTTTTTATTCTATGAAGAGATAAATTCCTTTGCTGTGAGCTTTGTCTGAAAAATTTTCTATTCAGAAATACATTGATTTTTTTGTAAATAACATCAACCCACAGAAAAATTCACAAAAATAATTTCATAAAAAAAGATATAAATGATAAATATTGTAACTTTGTTTGGTTGAAAACTTATAACAAACATATCGGCCGCATCCTTATCCTGTGTCTGGTGCTTTTCTTAGTACCGAACTTAAGCTTTGCGTGCACAAAAAAAGATATAAAAAAGGATCAAACTTTAGGTTATAAGTGTCAAACTAGTAGTTTATCAGATAAATTCTGCTGTAAAACTGGTTTTTGTAAAAAAGATAAAGACCATAATGATTGCAATGGCAAATGTAAACACAATTCCTGCCGATGCGGAACTGTCATCTCATTAACAGGACTTCCTGTTATGGACGGTCTGAAAATCAAAAATCATTTCATTGAAGAAACGAAACTTAAATTTAGTTTCAGTCAAACCTATTATTCTTCAGGGTTTTCTTCTATCTGGCAACCTCCCAAAATAGGATAATTATCTGGCTGTACAGCCAGAAATAGGTCTTGTCGAAGGCAAACTTTTGTTTTCGGACACACGGTCGTATTCCAATTATCAATTTTAAAAATCAAAAAATGAAATCATTATCAAAAATATTGATGGTAATCATTGTATTACTATCATATACTATAAGCTTTGCACAGATTAAAAATGCAAAGACAGAGACAGTAAAAATATATGGCAACTGTGAAATGTGTAAAGCCAATATCGAAAAAGCCGGGAATCTAAAGAATATCTCATCCGTAGAGTGGAATGAAGATACAAAAATGGCTACCCTGAATTATGATGCCCAAAAAACAAATCAGGAAGAAATACTTAAGCGTATTGCTTTAGCGGGTTATGACAGTGAAAAGTTCTTAGCTCCGGACGATGTTTACAGTAAGCTGCCGGGCTGCTGCCAGTACAAAAGAGAATTAAAACCTGCCAACATGAATAAAGATCAGGGAATGAATATGAATAACGAACACGCTAATCATGATCACAGCAAAATGACCCAGGCTAACAACTCTGAAAATAAAAACGAATTTCAGCTTAAAGCAGTTTTTGACAATTATTTTTCTTTAAAAGATGCACTGGTAAATACTGATGCAGGGACTTCATCGGCAAGGGCAGCCTCTTTGGTAAAAGCGATTCGGAATGTTGAAATGGGTAAGCTTTCCAATGAAGAACATACTGTTTGGATGAAAGTTTTAAAAGAACTGACAGCACAGGCAGAAAAGATAGCAACTACTAAAGACATCGAAAAGCAGAGAGGTACTTTTGCGCTTCTGTCTGAAAATATCTATGCCCTTACCAAAGTTTCAAAACATAGCGAAACAGTGTATTACCAGCATTGCCCAATGTTTAATAATGGAAAGGGAGCGAATTGGCTTAGCAAAGAAGAATCCATCAAAAATCCATTTTACGGTTCTAAAATGCTTACCTGCGGGAGTGTTCAGGAAACCATCAACCATCAATAATAAAAAACTTTAATAAGTAAATATCAATACAATGAAACATATAATAGTATCAATCATCATATTAACAGCCGTAATCTCCTGCAAACAGTCTCCAAATAAAAACAATGAGGTAAAAATACAGGACAGTACATCTATATCTGAGACAAAGACATCACCATCACATGATTCAGCTGTTTCTGCTGAACCAGTAATTGCTCATGATCAGAAAACTGAAACGGTTAAAACAGAGACTCAACCCCAAAACTTCAGCATTGAGCCTATTGTTAAAGATTATTTAGCCCTTAAAAATGCACTTGTTGCAGACAATGACAAGGGAGCAGCCAATGCAGGAAAAAAATTACTGTCGACCCTCAAGAATGTGGATGTGAAAAGTATTCCTTCCAGTAAACAAAAAGAGTATCAAGAAATAGCAGACAACATAAAGGAGAATGCAGAACATATTGGTGATAATGCAGGGAAAATTGATCATCAGCGTGAGCATCTGGCTTCTTTAAGTAAAGATGTTTCGGATCTTATCGCCTTATTTGGTAGTTCACAAAAACTGTATCAGGATCATTGCCCAATGTATAATGACGGTAAAGGAGCAGTATGGATCAGTGAAACCAAAGACATTAAAAATCCTTACTATGGAAATCAGATGTTAAACTGTGGTTCTGTGAAAAAAGAGTTCTGAGAATGAAACAAATACTGAAAAGAATTTTGGTATTTGTTCTGTTTCTTTTTATTGCAATACAAATGTATCAGCCCGCCTTTAATATAGATAAAGGCAAGGCTGCTACAAAAGATTTTATAAGAGTATATAAAATGCCGGCTGAAGTACAAACTCTGTTTCGGAATTCCTGTTATGACTGTCACAGTAACAATACCGATTATGTGTGGTACGATTACATACAGCCTGTAAGATCAGTTGTAGAAAGCCACATTAAAGAGGCGAAAAATGACCTGAATTTCAATGAATGGGAAACCTATTCCAACCGAAAACAGGAAAGATTGCTGAATTCAATAAAAGAACAGATTGTAAACAGGCAAATGCCATTGTCGTCTTACACTCTGATGCACAGAAAAGCAAAACTGAGTGATGACGAAATTAAAACAATGACCGAATGGTTAAAAGAGCAGAGCAAAGTTTATGAATAAAAATAATACAATGAATATACCTCAGAATATCGCCATAAGATTACTTCAGGCAGTTTTGATTTTCTTCTGCTGGCAAGGTGTTTTGGCACAGAAAGTAGTACGATATGAGCTATATGTAAAAGATACCCTGGTCAGCTACGCCGGGAAAGAAAAAAGAGCCATCGCTGTTAACGGACAGATACCAATGCCTACTCTTACCTTTACAGAAGGAGATACCGCAGAAATTGTAGTCCACAATCAGCTGAAAGAGAGTACATCACTGCATTGGCATGGCGTATTTTTACCCAATAAAGAAGACGGTGTACCATGGCTGACGCAAAAACCTATAAAGCCTGGAGCTACCTATACCTATCGTTTCCCGATTATTCAACACGGAACACACTGGTATCATTCCCATTCCGGACTTCAGGAACAGATTGGAATGTATGGAAGCTTCGTCATGAAAAAAAGAGAGGATGACAAAACTTTCAGAAAAGGAATTGATGACCTGCCGACAGTTCCTATTATCCTAAGTGAATGGACGAACCTGAATCCTGATAATATCAACAGAATGCTTCACAATGCCAACGACTGGGCGGCCATTAAAAAAAATGCCACACAGTCTTACGTGGAAGCCATTAAAGAAGGTCATTTTAAAACAAAACTGACCAATGAGTGGAAACGCATGCTGGCCATGGATGTAAGTGATGTATATTATGATAAAGTATTAATCAATGGAAATAACAGTACTGATTTAACAACCGTTGATGGGCAAAAGCTAAAAGCAGGAGATAAAGTACGTTTAAGGATCTCAAACGGAGGAGCCTCTTCCTATTTCTGGTTACGTTATGCAGGAGGTAAAATTACCGTTGTGGCCAATGATGGTAATGATGTGGAACCGATAGAAGTAGACAGACTGATTATTGCTGTTTCTGAAACCTATGATATCGTAGTAACCATTCCTCAGGATGGCGTTTCCTATGAATTTTTAGCTACCACAGAAGACAGAACCCAATCTGCAAGTTACTTTGTAGGTAATGGCATCAAACAGCTTATTTCTCCTCTTCCCAAACTTAAATACTTTGAAGGAATGAAAATGATGAATGACATGATGAAAATGAACGGAGATCTTAATGATATGGGAATGAAAATGAGCCTTAACCAAATGGATATGAATGTGGTGATGTACCCTGAGATTACAGGTGATGGAAAGCATAAACAGGATCACAGCCAACACAATATGAATGCAGATCAGGAAATGAATATGGATAGTAACAGATATAATGCCAATGCTCTAGGACATATTAAAACCCTGAATTATGCCATGTTGCAATCTCCTTATAACACAGAACTTCCTAAAGATGCTCCGGTAAAGGAATTAAAATTTACCCTCACCGGAAATATGAACCGCTATGTGTGGAGCATGGATAATAAAATCTTATCTGAAACCGATAAAATCCCTGTAAAAAAAGGAGAAATATTAAGAATTACCATTTATAATAATTCCATGATGAGGCATCCGATGCATTTACATGGTTTTGATTTCAGGGTAATTAATGGCAAAGGAGAAAAGTCTCCCCTGAAAAATGTACTGGATGTGATGCCAATGGAAACCGATACAATTGAATTTCAGGCTAATGAAGAAGGCGACTGGTTCTTCCACTGCCATATCCTTTATCATATGATGGCAGGAATGAACAGGGTTTTTGCAGTAGATGATTATAAAAACCCTTATTTACCGGACAAAAAAGAAGCCTATAACATGCTTCAGAGAGAAAGCAACATGCCTCATTTTATGATTCAGAATGACTTTGCAACCAATGGAAATGACGGGGATGCAATGCTTCAGACCGCAAGATGGAACCTCTCTGCAGAATGGCGTTTAGGATATAATGATATGCACGGATATGAGGTGGAAACGCATTTGGGAAGATACATCGGGAAGATGCAGTGGTTTATGCCGTTTGTAGGATTTGACTTCCGCTATAGAAAAATGGGAATAGATGAACAGGAGAAAAATATCTTCGGGCAAAAGAACGAAAAAGATACCCGAAGAGCAATCAGTTTAGGTTTCGTGTATACCCTTCCGATGCTGATCAACTTTCAGGCTGAAGTATATCATGACGGTATCATTCGTTTACAGCTGATGAGAGAAGATATTCCAATATCAAAACGTTTGAGAGGAGGCTTCATGGTCAATACCGACAAAGAATACATGACCGAATTGAAGTATATTCTTAATAAAAATGTAAGTATTCGTGCCCACTATGACAGTGATATGGGATGGGGAGCAGGAATTTCTTTAGCTTACTAAATGATAATTAAGAAGAATATACTCACATTATTCTGATACAAGAGGAGGCTGGCTGTCTCTTATGTTTGCAAAGTCAAATGTAGGAGACAGCTCTTCTTTCTTTTGGATCTATAGGAAGAATATGCCTTAGTGATATGTTTTGCTCTCCACATGGCTTCTTCATGCAGATAAAATTTAGTATATAGTTTCATAGTCTTTTTCAATACCAAATTTTAGTATTGTTTCTTCATTGTAAATATTCATTTTTGAGTAAAATTTGTTCAGGATGAAGGAATTCTTTATGTATTTCTTTATCTATAACCTTGATAATTGATCCGGATATATTACATTAACATACTTGTTAAACAAAAAATCCACTGTGCTGGAATACTTTAGCGGATTTTATTCCCTTTTCTCTTTCTATGATAATTTTTAAGTGGAATTTTCCTTTCGTAAAACCAAAAATATTAAGCTTTTCATATAGAGAACTTTTATAACTCTTGAAAAAAGAAATGATTAATTTCTGTTGTATGTAAGGGGAAGCTATCTGAGCCACATGAAAATCTTAATAGTTTTTGAAGAGCCTCTCTCAATGCCCTTTTGTTGAAATCTTTTTAGATATCCTTATTCCTATAGAAAATCATTAATGTAACATTCAGATTTTCAAAATACTATATTGTTTATTTTTACTTCAAAAACACATCATGCTGATCAAAATTTATGGAAGTGCCATTCATGGAGTGGCTGCACAGACCATTACTATTGAAGTGAATGTAGATACCGGAGGAATAGGATACCATCTCGTTGGGCTTCCTGATAACGCTATTAAGGAAAGCAGCTATAGAATTTCTGCAGCCCTGAAAAATGTCGGATTTAAAATTCCTGGAAAGAAAATTACCATTAATATGGCGCCTGCAGATCTTAGAAAAGAAGGTTCTGCTTACGATCTCAGTATTGCTATTGGTATTTTAACTGCTTCCGATCAAATACTGGCAGAGAACGTTAAAGATTATATTATTATGGGAGAGCTGTCACTGGACGGAAGTTTACAACCTATCAAAGGCGTTTTACCCATTGCAATTCAAGCCAGAGAAGAAGGCTTTAAAGGAATCATCCTTCCCAAACAAAATGCCAGAGAAGCAGCCATTGTCAACGATCTTGAAGTATACGGAGTTGAAAATATCAGAGAGGTTATTGATTTTTTTAATGAAGGAAAAGCGCTCGAAAAAGTTACATTGGATACCAGAAAAGAATTTCATGAAAAAATCAATGATTTCCCTTTCGATTTCTCCGAAGTTAAAGGTCAGGAAACCGCCAAAAGGGCGATGGAAGTGGCAGCAGCAGGCGGACACAATATTATTCTGATCGGACCGCCCGGAAGCGGAAAGACAATGCTGGCCAAAAGGGTTCCCAGTATTTTGCCTCCATTGACATTGAAAGAAGCTTTGGAAACAACAAAAATTCACTCTGTAGCCGGGAAAATAGGAACAGAAACATCATTGATGACTGTTCGGCCCTTCAGATCTCCACATCATACTATTTCAGATGTTGCTCTGGTAGGAGGGGGAAGTTATCCACAACCAGGAGAAATCTCTCTTGCTCATAACGGAGTTTTGTTTCTGGACGAAATGCCCGAATTTAAGAGAACAGTGCTGGAAGTCATGAGACAGCCTTTGGAAGATCGTGAAGTAACGATTTCAAGAGCCAGATTTACTGTAAACTATCCGGCAAGTTTTATGCTGGTAGCTTCTATGAACCCCAGTCCAAGCGGATTCTTTCCCGATGATCCTAATAATACTTCATCTGTTTACGAAATGCAGCGGTACATGAGTAAACTTTCCGGGCCGCTTTTAGATAGGATAGACATTCATATTGAAGTTCAAAAGGTAGAATTTGAGCAGCTTTCCGAGAAAAGAAAAGGAGAGAAGAGCAAAGATATCAGAGAGCGGGTTTTGAAAGCAAGAGATATTCAGAATAAAAGATATCAAAACCTCAATATCAGCAGTAATGCTCAAATAGGACCTAAGGAAATTGAGGCCTATTGTGAACTGGATGAAACGTCTTTCGGTCTCATCAAATTAGCTATGGAAAAACTTAATCTTTCGGCAAGAGCTTATGACAGAATTCTTAAAGTTGCCAGAACAATAGCCGACCTTGAAGAATCTGAAAAGATTCTGTCTCATCATATTTCCGAAGCCATACAATACCGAAGTCTGGATCGTGAATTCTGGAATGGATAAACGATCCGACCTCTTTTTCTTAGAAAAATTTATACTGTACCTGCCTTCTGGTCAATTTTAAGATTGATCGAAAAAGGATTGTTATATACTTTAGGAATCCATTGAAACTGATCATTCACTTTATTAATATATCCTATTCCCGGCCATGGAAGATGGGCAGAGCAGATAAGTGTTCTGTTTTGATAGCAGTTTTCAAGAACTTTCTTGCGGGTTTCAACACCTGTTGCAAAGTCAATATCCCATTGTGTTCCCCAATGCGGTTTTGCAATAAGCAGGGGAGAGTGAAAAAGATCTACCACATTGGTTATTGATAAATCCCCATCATTTACTGTATAAATAATATGACCCGGAGTATGTCCGGGAGCAGCTTCTGTTTGAATGCATGAGAATAATTGATCACCCATTTCAAACTTTGTAAGCCGGCTGTTTATGGCAGAAAGAACTTTTCTAACCAAAGGTATGCTTGGCTTTCCTCCTTCCGGGTTTTTACTTTTCTGAAAATCCGGTTCATCACTTGTCCAGAACTCAAATTCCTGACTGGAAATATAATAATGGGCATTCGGAAATACGAAATCACCGTTTTTAGAAAGAATTCCTCCGATATGATCCCGGTGAGCGTGTGTAATCAGAATATCAGTAACAGACTCAGGCGTAAATCCTGCTGCAGTAAGGCTGTATACCAATTTCCCCGCGTTTTCTTCATCATAAAACCCTTCTCCTGTGTCCACTAAAATGTTGCGGTCACCTTTTTTAATAAGCATAACATTAATAGGTGCTTCATAATAAGATTCAGATAGATAAAGATTACGAAGTTCATCTTTTACAAGATTTTGAGGGATGCCTGGTGCTAAGATAGGCTGGTGATATCCAATACCAAAATATCCGTCAGAAAGTATAAAAATATCCAGTTCATTGCATGGAATGTGTATAAATCCATGGTCTCTCTTCAGTTTTTGATCCATACTAGAATGAAGTGTATTTTATTTTGTTTTACAAATGTAGAGAATATTCACATACATTGATCCTGTTAAATATAGATATAGAAAAGTTTTACTCTAGGTTGCGTAATGTATTGTAATCCAGTTTTTTTATTTTCATCTCTTCCACAATATCTATTTCGGGATGTGGTAGATGATCGTAATTATGTAACGCATAGTTTGAAATATTATGATAAGTTTGATTACCAAATTTTTAAAAATATTATATTATGAAAATTAAATCTTTAAATTCTGAATAGAGTCTTGTCTCTAATTCCTGAAGAATATCTGCAATGTATTCTTTCTTCTTTTCGACTGCAATAAACATCGTTTGAACACTGTTTACCGGTCTGCTCACTGACAGGATCGAGTGAAACTCTGTATCATTCGGTTTTTAAAACTATTATGAAAACACATTGAGTAAAATAAGCTGTGGTTATGCTTTACGTCCTTTTTTTCTCATTTCAAGGAGTTTAAAATGAACTTATCGAAGCATTAAGCTGCCAATTACAAATTTTTAATCCAAATCAAATTATTATGTCAAACACAATTCCCTCATCAGGAACCTTATCGATAGGTTCAGCGGTATTACTGTCTTCTGAAGACAGAGAAAAATTGCTCAACGGATTTAATAAAACCAGTTGGGATTATCATCATGAAGAAACCCTGGAATCTCTTTTCCGGAAACAGGTAATCCTTCATCCTGATAAGACTGCTGCGGTTTATCAGAATCAGAAGATTACGTATGGAGAGTTGGATCAGAGAAGCAATCAGGTAGCCAACTTATTACTGAGCCATGGTATCAAAGAAGGAAAATATGTTCCCATCTGGCTGGACCGCTCTTTAGAATGGATCATTGCTGTACTTGGAGTTATCAAAACAGGTGCGGCCTATGTTCCGATAGACCCTGCTTATCCTGTCAAAAGAGTAGAATATATTCTTTCTGACACCACTGCTGATCTTATCATTACCAATCAAATTCTTGGAGAACTTTTATCAGAAACCGAAAAGGTAAAAGTATTTGATATGAGCAATATGGAGAATCTTAATCATTTATCATCAGAATATCCAGGAATTAATATCCACCAGAATGCCCTTGCATACACAATTTATACTTCTGGCTCGACGGGGAAACCCAAAGGTGTAATGGTAAGCCATGAGGCTATACAGCATCTGGTAACATGGCATAATCATCATTTTCATGTGGATCATAGCTCAAAATTAACTCTTGTGGCGGGATTGGCATTTGACATTTCTGTGTGGGAAACGTGGTCGGCTCTTACTTCAGGCGCAACGGTTTTTATTGCAGATAATGAGGATAGAACAGAAGCTCAGGCATTGGTAGATTACTACAGAAAAAATCATATTACCCATGGCTTTGTGCCTACTGTTCTGGCTCCTTCTGTAGTGGATATTACCCGCAATTATAATGATCTGAAGCTCAAATATCTCTTTACAGCAGGTGAGAAGCTAAAGCCGGTACTTACTTCAGAATTAAGCTATGAGCTGGTGGATTATTATGGTCCCACAGAATGTACCGTATACGCTACTTATAAAAAAGTGAAAGATATTAATGGAAAATATGTTTCATCTATAGGCAGACCCATTGCCAATGCAAAAGCATATATCTTGGGAGAAAATAAGGAATTGCTGCCCGTAGGAGCTGTAGGAGAACTCTGTATTGGAGGAAATCTTTTAGCAAAAGGATATCTTAATAATAAAGAACTTACGGAAGCTAAATTTATTACCAGTCCATTCAATGAAAAAGAAAAGCTGTATCGAACTGGAGACCTTGCCAAATGGAACGCGGATGGTGATATTGAATTCTTAGGAAGAATTGATAATCAGGTGAAAATTCGTGGCTTCAGAGTGGAACTGGGAGAGATAGAACGTTCACTGATCCAGCAGGAAAATATTAAAGAAGCTATGGTTATTGGTAAAGAAACGGAAGGAAGTACCAAATATCTTATTGCTTTTGTTGTATTAGCTCCTGGAGCAGTAGCAGATATTTCGTCAGTCCGAAATGCATTGAAAAAAGAACTTCCGGGCTATATGATTCCAGCACAAATTATTTTTATAGATAAAATTCCGTTAACAGCAAATGGAAAAACAGATACGCAGGTCTTAAAAGATCTTGCCGATAAAGAAGCAAAAGAATTGATTTCATTTGAGCCTCCAACCAACGAAACCGAAAGAATTATTGCAGATGTCTGGTCGTCTGCATTGGAGCGTCCTGTCATCAATATCACAGATAATTTCTTTGATATTGGAGGAAACTCTCTGTTGGTTGCAACGGTAGCGGTTGCTTTGCAGAGGAAACTGGATGTAAAAGTGTATCTGCGGGATATATATCAGTATCCCGTATTACAGCAACTTTCAGAAGTTCTTATTAAAAGATTAGGAGAGACAAGGGAAGCAATCCCCATGGAAGATGTAGAACCATATGTTGAGCTTCAGAAAGATGTTTATCTTGCTGCGGGAACTGTTTTTGCAGGTGGATTTGATCCTCAACAGGTGGAAAATCCAACAACAATATTTTTAACTGGTGTCACAGGTTTTGTAGGAATTCACCTGTTACAGGAGCTTCTTGATACTACAAATGCTGATATTTACTGTCTTGTAAGAGCTCAGGATGAGTTTTATGCAATGGAAAAAATTGACAGATGTTTTAAACAATATCATATTCCTCAACATGTAGAACAGAAATCTAGAATTATTCCTGTTATCGGAGATCTGGCTTTACCGTCTTTAGGACTTTCAGAAGAAACATTTACAAAGCTGGCAAAACAAACCGATTTGATTTATCACTCCGGAAGCTCAGTCAACTTCATCGAACCCTACTCTTATATGAAAGCACCGAATGTAGAAGGGCTAAGGGAAATTATAAAACTGGCAGGAGCGGAAAGAACAAAATGCCTCGCCTTGCTGTCAACCATTTCCGTATATAGCTGGGGACACCTATTCACAGGAAAAACAGTAATGTTTGAATCTGATGATATTGAACAGAATCTGATGTCCGTAAGTAAAGATATTGGTTATGTAAGAAGTAAATGGGTGATGGAAGCCATTGCTGATTTAGCGGCAAAAGAAGGGCTACCATTAATTACGTACCGTCTTGGATATGCCATGTGCCACAGCGAAACAGGGGCAAGTGCCTCTTATCAATGGTGGTCCGGATTGGTGAAAAATTGTATAGAGCTCAAATCGTATCCCGCGCTCACTGAGCTTAGAGAAGGACTTATTACGGTAGATTATATGACCAAAGCGATGGCTCATATCACCAAAAATAAAGAGGCAATAGGGAAGAAATTCAACCTGATTGCCCGTCCGGAAACCAATCTTACTTTGGAAGATTTCTTCGGACTCATGAAAAAATATTATCCTTTCACACTTAAAGACCTTCCTTATAAAGAATGGAGAAAACAATGGGAAGATGACAGCAAAAACCGTTTGTATCCATTAACGAGTCTTTTCAGTGATAATATGCATGAAGGATTATCCACAGTAGAACTTTACCAGAATACTTATGTATGGGATTGCTCCAATGTTATTCAGTATCTGGAAGGGTCAGGCATTCACGAACCGGTATTTGATAAAAAAATATTGGATTCCTATTTACAATATCTTGGAATTCCGGTTGAATAGAATTTGATAATTGAAAAAGCCCAGACAGATCGTGCTTGGGCTTTTAATTTTTATTCAGCAAATACGTCAGATTTTGTCGCAGTGGACCAGGATATTTGGATCAGGGTAATGAAAAAATCTTATCCCATTTTTTAATTAACTGAAAACCAAACAGGATAGATGAATAACGTTATTGTATTGTCAAAAGATTTCGCTGCTAATGAAAGTGCAGTGGTGGATATTAAATCCAGGGGATTGGTAAATCCATTGGGAGTTCTTACATTTCAAAACAAAACAGGGCAGTCTGCACAATTTCTCTGGCAGGGAGATGCGCTTTATAGCAGAGAAAATGCTGGGTATTTTAAAGAAATAAATAATGACCTGGGAGTGAAGGTAAGCCATTATGAAGGCTCTATAACCGTTACCAATGGAGGAGGAAAACAGTATCTGGAAGGAGCACTGAAACAATAATAAAAACGGATATATTTTTATTATCCGAACAGCATAATAAAAAAGGTCAAACAGTATTGTCTGACCTTTTCTTATCTGAAGATTAGTTGATGGTTACTTTAATCACATTCTGTACAGCAGGAACAGGATATGCTGTTCCTACTTTGGAAATAACCTTATTTTCACTTTGTGGGGTTCCACCAAACAATGCCTGATGATTTCCCGCACCCGGATATTGGTCAATACCTGTCCCCGAATCAAATAATGAAGTTTTTAGGCTGAGGTCACCCTTACTATTGGAATCAATGCTTTGTTCGTTGGCATAGAACCAGTCATTGGAAAAACCAAACATGGTTGCGTAAGCAATTTTATCGCCAGGCTCAGCATTAAAGTTTGTGGTTACCTTACTTCCCGGAGTTACAGGAGCATTTCCTGCAACATATACTCCTTTTACATTAGGTAAAGATTTTAAACTGTTTTGAAGCTTGGCTACATTTCCAAACTGTGCAATATCTTTCAGTCCCATTCCGCTGTCTAATTTGCCTAATTCATAAATTGGATTTTTATCACCACGATAAACAACCACCAAGGCAGGAGAAAGCCCCGTTATAATTCCTGTGTTGACATTCAGTTTTGTCATCATTTTACTGATATTTCCCATTTGAGCAATATCTGTGATTTCAGGATTGGATAAAGCATTAGGTGTAAAAAATGGAGCACTGTTCAGCAGCTGAGATCCATTGTAGTTGGAAACAGCCCATACACCGGGAGAAAAAGGAGTTTCGTTGGCTGTTCCGCCGGAGGTATTGGTAATGGTCAGGGTAAATTCTGAAGTTACATCATTGTAAGCAAGATTAAGCTTCATAAGTTGTGAAGCATTGACATTAGGAACCTGCATAATAGGTTTGCTTTCAACCTGCCCTGTGGTGTCATCTTTGCTTCCGTTATCCCATAGTCGTACACTTGAAGAAACATCTCCGGTAATAGCATTTCCATTAGCGTCAAACAATTTGATACCCGGCTGTTGGGACGCAAAAAACCAGTCTTTTGAAGCTCCGTACATCGTAGCAAACATTAAAGCCTGTGCTTTTCCTGCACTGAATTTAACAGAAACAGATTGACCGGGCAAAATAATAGGAGGCGTTCCTACTCCCTGAAAACTTCCGCTTTCTACAAAATCTTTGGGAGTTACAACGTTTTCAAAAGTAATGGATCTTTGAAAACCCATGTCCATCATCATGTCGTTATTAGAATCACTGCATGAAGTTAGAGAAAATGCAGCTAGAGTAGCTGCTGCTAAAACTGATGTTCTGAAAATAAACTTGTTCATAAAAGTAAATTTTTATAGTTATAAATGATATCTGCAACTATAGTCGGCTACTTTTTGAGATCCTGACAAAAAATATTTTCGTAATTCAATTTTTTTTAAATGTATCGTTTTTGAGAGGGAAAATTAAAGCGGTCTATATTCCCTTTTTCCCATCCAGAATCATCTGGATCATTTTTATTTTTCTGTTTTCTCTGGTTTCAGGTTTCCTGGCTTCTTCAATCCAGCGGATGTATTCCTTTCTGTGGGTGTAGCTCATTGCATCAAATAAAGCTTTTGCTCCCGGATTTTCTTTAAAAACAAGGGCAATATCATCTGCAATTTCAACCACTCTTTCCTCCTTATCTTCAATAAGGGAGACGGGAACCTCATCTCCGAAGGTTTTACCAAGTTTCTTTCTGATCTCCTGAGTCAAACCTAAAATATGACAGTCTGATTTCATTTTGGTAAGACTTCCGCGGTATTCAACTTTATCATCAAAAAGGGCTTTTATCTTTACATGTCCTTTTTTGTGAAAAAATTCCTCTGTAGAGAATGGAAATTCTACAAACGCAGCATTCATCTCTCCGTTCTGCTGAATAATGGCTGTAAATTCGATACGTTCAGGATTCATGATAAATATTTTAATAATCAAAAATAAAAAAACCGTGAAAGTAAATTTCACGGTTTCAAAAATATATCAGATAAGATGATTATTTTTTAACTTTCTTAGGCATTGTTGTAGTCCCTGAATTTTTAGTTTTTGTATCCGCCGGAGTGTTTGCATCTCTTACAAGCTTCAATTCGTCAACTAATCTTCTTGCCCCCGCAAACTTATCGATTGTCCAAAGAACAAAACGAACGTCTACGTTGATGGTTTTCTGCCATTCAGGTTCGAATACGATATCACCACTTAATGCTTCGCTGTTTCCGTCAAAAGCAATACCGATAAGGTTACCGTCTCCGTCAATTACCGGAGAACCGGAGTTACCCCCTGTAATATCGTTGTTAGAAAGGAAGTTTACAGGCATATAACCTGCAGCATCAGCATACTGACCGAAATCTTTAAGGTTGTAAAGATCAATTACTCTTTGAGGAAGATCAAATTCTTCATCACCTTTCTTGTATTTTCCAACAAGACCAGTCATATCTGTATAATAGTTATCCGTAATACCGAAGTAGTTTCTGTCATTTCTGATAGGTAATTTATCTACAGTTCCGTAAGTTAATCTCATTGTAGAGTTAGCATCCGGGTAGAATTTCTTCTCAGGCATAGCTTTCATTAAACCAGCTAGGAACAGACGGTTATTTTTCGCAAAATTATCATCTATTTTTACAAATCTTTCCATGCTTATTTTTTGATCAGCAACAATTCCGTTAGCTGCTTTCCAAAGTGGATCAGCATCAAGTTTCAATGCATCCGGATTCAATAAGAAGTTGGTTGCAGAAGTCTTATTAGCGAAGATTGAAGAATACGCTAAATTAGAAACAGTCTTCGCATCCAATCCTAAAATAGTAGCAGAAGCAACGTCTGGGTTTTTAACTCTTGCCTGGTAAAGGCTGGTCATAGCGGCAAGCATTTCTCCTTCCAAAGCTGGATTGAAGTTTTCATAAGCAGCTTTGATAGCGGCTTCTGTTTTAGCTTTCATCGCTAATCTTCCCTGCATATCCTGAGCAGCATACGCTTTAAGAGCAGATCCTACCTGAGCAGCAAGGGTAATATATTTTGCATTTCTTGTAAACTGAGTAGCATAGTTTCTTTCAACATTTCTATCAGATACTTGCTTGTAGTAGATACCAATATCTTCTAAAACGCCATTGTATTGATCATTTCCTGGCATTGCAGCCCACTTATTGTAAGTTTCCTCAATCTTTTGTTTGTCAGAAATAGTTCCGTTTTTCTCTACAGCATCGATAGTTCCCTGTCTGTTTTTCCAGTAGTTAGCTACAGAAGCATATTGAGAAGCATAGTTAAGCTGAGTCGCCTTATCCTTGTCCATGTATTTTTTCATAACATCCATAGCCAGTTTAGAAGCTTCAACCCATGCCGGGTAATCTTTAGTTACCATCTGCTGAATTCCGTAAGAAGTCAGGTAACGGTTTGTTCTTCCAGGATATCCTAAGATCATTGAGAAGTCACCAGGCTTAATTCCTTTAAGAGAAACCGGAAGGAAGTGCTTAGGCTTCAAAGGCGTGTTGCTTGGAGAATATTCAGCAGGGTTTCCTGCAGCATCAGCATATACTCTGAAAACTGTAAAATCTGCAGTGTGTCTTGGCCATTCCCAGTTGTCTGTATCTCCTCCGAATTTTCCTAATGATGAAGGGGGAGCACCTACCAATCTGATATCTTTATAATCCTGGTATACGAAATAGTAGAATTCATTTCCGTTGAAGAAATCTCTTACTACTACCGTATATTTTCCGTTTTCAGAGTTTTCAGTCTGGATTGCTTTAGTTTCAGCATCAATCACAGCTTTTCTCTCTGCTCCGGTCATATTGTTGTTTAGTTTAGAATTGATTCTTTGCGTAGCATCATCCATTCTCACTAAAAATCTTACATAAAGATCCTTTGCATTGAATTCGTCTTTCTGTTTCATTGCCCAGAAACCGTTCTTCAAATAATCTTTTTCTGGTGTAGAAGCCGCAGCAACAGCACCGTAACCACAGTGGTGGTTGGTAAATATAAGTCCTTTATCCGAAACGATCTCACCAGTACAGAAACCACCGAAACTTACGATAGCATCTTTTAAGCTTGAATTGTTCACAGAATAAATTTCTTCAGGCGTAAGATGCAGACCCTCTTTTTGCATATCAACACCGTTAAGTCTTTTGATGAGCATTAGCAGCCACATCCCCTCATCCGCCCTCATCTGAGCAAAGCCCAGTAAGAAAGTGAATAGTAGAAATAGTCTTTTCATTTTATAAAATAATTTTTGTGTCGCTAATTTACTAATTTTTACGAGATTCTGTCCCGGAATGGTATGAAAATGGGATGATAATCTGCATGAAAAAGATACTATTACCACTTTTTGCAGTTTTACTGTTAGGACTCGTTTTAAATTGTTCCTCAGTGCCCACCAAAGATCCTTTTCTTCAAAGGCAATGGATGCTCATTTCTTTTGATGGCTTTTCAAAAGATCAATTAATAGCCAATAAAGCCGAAATGAATCTGACAGCCAATAGGGTAAAGGGTAAAATTCAGGCAAGTGTTTATATGGGATGTAACCGGATGTCTTTTGCTTCTGAATTTAAAAAAGAAGGTAAAGTGAAATTTTCAAAAGGAATAAGTACAATGAAAGCCTGTCAGGATATGAATCTTGAAAGCTCTTTTCAGAAGAAAATAGAAACGATGACTCATTATTCTATTGAAGGGCATTTTCTTACTCTAACAGATGATCATGGAAATACTATGAAATTTGTAGCTGCTGATTGGGATTAATCATACCATTTCTTCCTATACAAAACAAAAGTCCGCATAATAGCGGACTTCTTTGTTTGAAAAATCTAGTTTGGTTATCAGCTTTTTGAGGTTATCAGTTTTTGAGAGTCATTAGTTTTTGGGGATTGTTTTTTTTATTTCTTCCAAAGTTGCTGTGTTAGGCAGCCCGGTAACTGTCGTTTTTGTGTTCCTGGAATTTATACTATTGTGATATGCTTGTCTGTTTGGGATCGTTTTTTTAATATCTTCAAGACTTGCTGTATTAGGAAGAAGCTTTCCTGAATTGTCTGCAGCTGCTTTGGGCTTGGATTCCTGTTTTTTAACTTCCAGGCCTCGATCAGATGCCAACCCGGTACTTACCGGATTTTTTTCAGCTCTTTCCTTATCAGCCTGAATTTGGACTACCTGTTGTTCTTTTGCCTGTTTTACAACCAGTGCCTGATCTTCTTCTACAGCAGTCGTTTTTTTACTTTCCTGAGCATAAATAAGAGTGCTTAGAAATAATAATGGGATGATATATGCTATTTTCATGACGGTTTATTTTATATTGACTAATACTTGAATTTTTCCAACTTCTTTTTGGTCATAATCCTGAAGTGCTTTTCCGATGACCTGGCCTATTTTTACCTTTTTGAGATTGGCTTTCATGGCAACTCCCGCTTTAGATGAAGTCACCAGAAGATCTCCTCTTTTTATTTTTCCGTTCTCAAGGCATACTTTGGTAGGAATAACACCAATGACACCCATTGGCGCTTTATTGGATATATCAATATCGATATGTTCTTCTGTAAGCAGTACACCAGGTTTAGTAGCATACACTCCGGCAACAAGAGTAGAGTAGGGAGTTGATGATTTTTCAACCGTTCTATCTGCTTTTGTTGAGATAACCAGAATGTCACCAGGTTCATATTCAGAGATGTTTCCGTTGACATCAAAAGCTTCCGCAACGTCAGCACCACTGTTTTGTGTACCGCCATTGAAAAATCCTTTTCCGGTATTATCAATACGGGCAACGTTTACGGTTCCCGGGTTTCCTGATTTAAATAAAGCCAGAGATCCTGCACTATGAGTTTCTACAGTAAGTGCTGCATTGGTATTAGATGTATTAAAATTAACAAACCTGGCAGCTCGTCCGTTACTGAAATTAGGAACCCATGCATAGATTGCACTTCCTGTTCCGTCTACAGTGGTTTCTACACCATCTCCGGTGTTGGATGCATTAGCGGTGATACCATTACCATTACCATCTGCAATAGCAATCAAGGCAGGGCCGTTTCCTGCAGGATTGGATGCGTGGAAAAGGCCTGCGTATCCTCCGGTTCCGGAAGATACTCCATAAATTCCTGCTGTGCCAAAGTTGGCAAACTGTGAATTGACTTCTCCTCTTACTGCAGGAGAGGTTCCGGTCACTTTATCTACCTTGAAATTACCTGCAATACCGTTTCCAACAGTGGTTACAGTGATAACATCGCTGGTGTTTGATTCATTGAAAATATTAAATCGTCCGGCACGTCCGGTAGCAAAAGAAGGAACCCATGCATAAAGCGCATTTCCGGCACCATCAATATTGGTCTCAACCCCATTGCCGTCTTTACCTGCATTGGCTGTAATGGCGTTACCGTTACCGTCTGTCAAAGCGATCAATGATGCTCCATTTCCGGCAGGATTGGAAGCGTAGAATAGTCCGGCTCGTCCTCCGGTTCCGGATGAGACACCAAAAATAGCAGCAGCACCAAAATTTCCAAAAATAGTATTGACCTCCCCTCTTACCGCAGCTCCTACACTATTGGTATTATTGAGTACAAAAGAAGCAGCATTGCCTTTGGTATTATCAGGGATGTTTCCATTTCCGTTAGATGCCACTTCAAAAGTATTAGCATCAGTATTTGTATTGTTGAAATTTTCAAACCTTCCCGCACGTCCGGTACTGTTATTTAAACCTACCTGACCGTAAACACCAATACCCGTTCCGGATGTATTGGTCGCAACAAATCCTCTCACTCCATATCCTCCTCCATCATTACGGCCCACAACCGCTCCGGCAATATCACTGGTCGTTCTACCCACAACTGCTTCACCTGCTCCGGTATTGTCTCCTATAATCCCAGCAGATGATTGGGAAGAGGTGATCCCGTGGGCACCAAATCCTCCCGCAGTAGAACTTAGTATTCCGGCTCCAGTACCTGTGGTGGAAACATTGATAACTGTTCCGTTCCCTACAGTAGATGCCGTAAGAACACTATTGGCGTTAGCATTATTGACGATAGAAATATTGGCAGCAATACCATTGTTACTTGTGGCATTTAATCCTGTTCCTGTATTACTGTTTGCGTAAACACCATATCCGTTTCCACTGGCATTTCCGTAAACTCCTAAACCGTTGGGAGTAACGCCATATACGCCCCAGCCGCTTCCAGCCTGGCTTCCCCAGACTCCAATTCCCAGTCCGCCGGTTCCGTTATTGATACCGCGTACTGCAGAAGAAAATCCTCCGGGGGCTGTATTGCTTACAATTCCTCTTACAGCAGCAATACTGGATGTGGTTGTGCTGTTGGCTCCTTCCACAGAAGTTCCATCACCATTATTGATTAATGAAAATAAAGTGGAGGCATTATTTATCGTATTGGAGTAGGGGATCGTAAAGCTTCCTCCGCTCACTCCGGCGGATTTAGCATATAAAGCATAGGGTACACTTAGTAACTGGCTTGTTCCTACTATGGTATAGTTGGTTCCGCCAGCTGGATCTGTTTCTGTTTTTAAATAGTAGCTTGCTGAGGACCAATCAATAGTGGCGAATGTTCCGGTAAGGATTGTTCCTGTTCCTATTTCGAGACTAACGAGTCCGTTGGCATTGGTATTTCCGGTGAGTCTTTCAGAATAGACTGCTGCTCCGGCAGGAGATCCCTGCAATATGCTTACTCTTATAGCAATTCCTTGGTTGGCTAAGAGTTGTCCGGAACCATTTCTCATGACAGCTTGGTAGCTCATTTTTTCCGGAGCCTGGGACAGTCCCATAAAGAAACCTGTCAGGATCCAAAACAGTGATAATATTTTTTTCATGGCGTTTTATTTTTTTATGATTTTGAAAGTTTTGATATTTTCTCCATTTTGAGTAATCCTTATGATGTACATCGCGGAAGGAATTGAGGAGAAATTAAGCTCAGATTTTGATTGTGAGATCTTATCTTTTTTTACCAGCTTGCCCTGGGCATCGAATAACTGATATTCTGAGCCTTTAAAATTATTTGACGTAAAATCTAAATACAAATAATCTCTGAAAGGATTAGGGTAAAGTAAAATACCAGTCAGTTCAGAGGAGTTTTCAAAAGTGGTAAGAGTGATGATTTCGTAAGGCTGTTGAACACCTTCGAGAACTTGTCCTGTTCCTTTTTCGAGGTAGGTTGTCTGACCTACACTGTAAGAAACAAAACCATTAGCTGCTGATGCATCCAATCCCGCTGCTAAAACTACAGCCTGAGCGTGTAGTATGGAGATGGAAAAGACAGACAGAATAATACAATAAATAGATATTCTTTCCATGGATAACAGTTTTGGTGATTAATAGATGTGTTTTCTTGGGGAATTTGGGAAGACTAAATTACCAACTATCTCCATTGATTAGCAGGAAAATAGACCAACGGCAGAAATAATCGACCAATGGCATTGGTGAATTATTATGATGTATTTTTAAGGATTAAAAAAAGAAAGATTGTCCTTGTAAGTTCGGCCAATAGGAAGTTTTATACGATGCGGAAGTTCTATTTCGTGACAGTTTTTTCCGCGGATAAGATGACGTGGGACAGCATAGCTTCTGTGTATTCTGACAAAAGAATTAAAAAAACTTTTTTGCAGAAGATTTCCCAGTGAATTTAAAATACAATGATTTTTTTCAAGTGTGATGATTCTGGTGTAATCTTTCAGAGCTTCCAGGTAGAGAATATCTTTCATTTTAATCTGAAAAACATGACCACCTTCTTTTATTTTAATGCAGTTTTCTCCCACCATGGCATCATAGCATTCACATTTTTCTTTTACTTCAAAAAAATCAAAAAGCTTTTCCATCGAATAATGAAAGCGTTCTGCGGTAAGCGGTTTGGTAATAAAATCTAAAGTATTAATCTCAAAAGCTCCGGCAGCCAGTTCGGGATGAGAGCTTACGAAAATACAGGCAGGGATCTTATGGGCCAGCTTTCTGAACTCAAGACCGTTCATCCCCCTTAAATTGGTTTCGGTAATCAGGAGATCAACAGGAATGTCAAGATAGGGAACTGCCTTTTCAGCAGAGTCGAAAGTGGCAACAATTTCAATGTTTTCATATTGCCTGATATAATGCTGAAGAACCAGCCTGTCCAGTTCATCATCATCAATAATCATACATTTGATATGGGTAACCATGATATTCCGGAGATTAGTTTTTGATTTAAATAATTAAAAATCAGAAATTTATTATATAAAGTTATTGATTTTTTATAAATCATTCATCAGTAAACTTAAATTTATATTAAAATATGTTATTAAATAAAAATTGATTTTGTTTTTTTTCTGAAAAATATTAACTTGTAAAAATCATAAACATAGACAGAACTTAATGTTAGAAAAGAAAGAACATAACTATGAGAAAGCTGTCCTGGTGGGTGTTATTACCCAGAATCAGGATGAAGAAAAACTGACGGAGTATTTGGATGAACTTGAGTTTTTAGCTTTCACAGCAGGAGCAACCGTACAAAAGCGCTTTACCCAAAAATTAACTCAGCCTGATTCCAAAACCTTTATCGGTAGCGGAAAAGCCATCGAGATAAAAGAATATGTAAAAGAAAATGAGATCGGAACCGTAATTTTCGATGATGAACTCTCTCCTTCACAACTTAAAAACCTGGAAAGGGAAATGGAGGTTAAAATCCTGGACCGTACCAATCTTATTCTTGATATTTTTGCCCAGAGAGCACAGACTTCATATGCGAGAACTCAGGTGGAACTGGCACAATACCAGTATCTTTTACCACGACTGACAAGAATGTGGACCCACCTTGAGCGTCAGAAAGGAGGAATCGGGATGAGAGGTCCCGGAGAAACGGAAATTGAAACTGACCGTCGTATAATCCGTGACAGAATTACCTTGCTGAAAGAGAAACTGAAGACGATAGACAAGCAGATGGCTACCCAGCGTAACAACCGTGGGAAAGTGGTTCGTGCAGCTTTGGTAGGATATACCAACGTAGGGAAATCTACCCTGATGAATTCCATTTCAAAATCTGAAGTTTTTGCGGAAAATAAATTATTCGCTACACTGGATACCACGGTAAGAAAAGTGGTAATTGGAAATTTACCGTTTCTATTGACAGACACCGTAGGATTTATCAGAAAACTTCCTACTCAGCTGGTAGAATCTTTTAAATCTACATTGGATGAGGTTCGTGAAGCCGATCTTTTGATCCATGTGGTGGATATTTCTCACGAAAGCTTTGAAGATCATATAGAATCTGTTAACCATATCCTGATGGAAATCAACGCTCATCAGAAGCCGATGATCATGGTTTTCAATAAAATTGACGATTTCAGCTATGAGAAAAAGGATGAAGATGATCTTACCCCTTCAACCCGTAAAAATATTTCTCTGGAAGAATGGAAAAAGACCTGGATGGCAAAATCTAAATATCCAACGGTTTTCATCTCTGCGTTAACGAAAGAAAACTTCCCGGAAATGAAGAAAATGATTTATGATGAGGTCATGAAGATTCATATTTCCAGATTTCCATACAACGATTTTCTTTTCGAATATTTCGACAACGACGAAGAAGAAAGCAACAATTAATGAAATACCATTTTTTCCTTTTGTTCATCCTGTTTTCGGTTTTTGGGTTCAGCCAGAAATCAAAAATTGATATAAAAGCTATTGAGAAAAGTCTCAGGACTTCCGACTCTCCGTATAATTACGATAAGCTTATTTTCAAATTTAAAGGATACCCTAAATCTCTGGACAGTATAGAATCTCAATATCTGTACTACGGAAGAAATTTTAGAAACGATAAAATAAATACATCAGATGATAGCTTTAAAAGTCTGGTAGAAGCCTTTAAACAAAACAATTTTGCAGATTGTATCAAACAGGGAAAAGCTTTGTATGATAAAGATCCTACCAACCTGGATATTCTGTTGATCCTTCTTAGGGCCTATGATTCGGTAAAAGATGGAAATAATTTTGTACACCATCTGAACCAGTTCCGCACCCTTACCGAAGGAATAAGAAGTTCCGGAGACGGAAAATCCGAGAAAACGGCCTATATCGTTAATTCTGTAGGAGATGAATACATTCTGCTGAATATTCTGAATATAGGGCAGGATTACACAAGACGTTCGAAAGCTTCTAAAGATGCCATGTTTGACATCTGGGAAAAAGATGGGAATCAAATTTATATCAAAATACTCTATTTGGAACTCACCAATTAATCTTAAAATAAAGACACTTAGTGGAATTATATTATTCATTTTCAGCATTAATCGTATTAGCATCAATATTTGCCTATCTTAACTATAGGTTTTTAAAACTTCCAAGTACCATCGGAATTATGGTGATCGCCATTGTAGTATCAATTTTTCTGGTACTGTTTGGAGAAACGGTTCTTCCGAGAACTTTCGGACACCTTCACAACCTTATGAATGGTATCGACTTCACGGAGGTGTTGATGGGTGCTATGCTTAATTTTCTACTCTTTGCAGGGGGAATCCATATTAATATTAATGACCTGAAAGAACAGTTCAGACCTGTAGTGATATTTTCCACAGTAGGTGTTGTGATTTCTACCTTTGTCGTAGGATTCGGAATGTTTTATCTGCTTCCTTATGTGGGGGTTAAACTTCCTTTTATCTACTGTCTTGTTTTCGGTGCTTTGATTTCTCCTACCGATCCGGTAGCGGTTCTGAGTGTACTGAAACAGGCGAATGTATCCAAATCTCTTGAAACAAAAGTGGCCGGAGAGTCTCTTTTCAATGACGGTATGGCAGTTGTGGTCTTTACAGTGATTTTGCAGTTGGCGATCGGAAAAGAAGTGGATCTGAGTGTTGAAACGATAGGATTGCTCCTCCTTAAGGAAGCTGGTGGAGGTCTTTTACTCGGGGTTCTGTTAGGATGGGTTACTTCAAGATTGATGCGTGAAGTGGACGATTATATTATTTCCGTATTAGTGACGCTTTCAGTGGTAATGGGAGGTTATCTTATTGCCCGTCAGATGCATATCTCAGGACCATTGACTATGGTGGCGGCAGGATTATTTATGGGAAATTTCAACAGAAGTTTCAAAATGAAGTCCGTTACTCAGGATTATCTGATCAAATTCTGGGAATTGATTGATGAAATTCTGAACGCGGTACTATTTCTGTTCATCGGATTTGAACTTTTGATGATTAAAGATCTCAGACATTTCATGATTCCGGGCTTAGTGGCCATTGTGGTGGTTTTGCTGGCAAGATTTATTTCGATCTGGGGACCTACAAAATTTACTTCCCTGAGAAGAAGTTTCAGTCCACAAACGGTGAAAGTGCTTGTTTGGGGAGGAATTCGTGGCGGAGTTTCCATTGCATTGGCGATGTCTGTTCCTAAAAGTGAATACAGTGAGATTATTTTAAGTATTACCTATTGTGTTGTCGTATTCTCAATCATTGTTCAGGGGCTTACCATTGCTAAGGTGGCCAATCCGAATAAGATTGCCAAAGAAGAAGAGGAGCAGAAAAATATTGCTGTAGAAGAAAACGCTTAAAATCATATGAGCATTGTTAAAGAAATACAGGAAGCACTTGCTGTTTTATCCATTCCTGAAAAGGCGGAGTTTTTTCCAAGATTTTTCAAAACAGGAAAAGGAGAATATGGTGAAGGCGACTTGTTTCTGGGCGTAAAAGTTCCGGATCAACGCTCTGTGGCCAAAGAATATTATTCGAAAATAAATTTAAAGGAACTCAGTACATTACTTTCTTCAACATATCACGAGCACAGGCTGACAGCTCTTTTTATGCTGATTTCAAAGTTTGAGAAAACAAAAGATAAGGCAGTAAAAGAAGAAGTGGTCGCTTTTTATCTGGATCATCTTCCTTATATCAATAACTGGGATCTGGTAGATTCTACCTGCTATAAGATTTTAGGCAGATATGCTTTTGAAAATCAGAAAGAAAGCCTTCTTAAGCAACTTTCGGAATCTGATGAGATGTGGCATAAAAGGATTGCTGTTGTCGGAACAATGCATTATATAAAAAAAGGATCATTTGATCTGACCAAAGAATTTGTCACCAGAAATCTGAAACATCCTCATGACCTGATGCACAAAGCAAACGGATGGCTACTAAGGGAAATGGGAAATAAAAATGAAGGCGAGCTGATCAGTTATCTGAACCAATATTATAAAGAAATGCCCAGAACATGTCTTCGGTATGCTATTGAAAAACTGGATGAAGATCTTCGCCAGGATTATCTTAAAGGACGAGTTTAAAAAATAATATACGGAAAAGTACCGTATTTTCCCCGGAAAAAGTACCGGGAAACAGCTATTTATGCCCAAAAAATCAAAGATTATAAGGATGTAAGGCCAGAATTAAGTAATTTTGTGCTTTTAAACCTGATCATGAAAAATTTTCTCAGATTATTTCTTCTATGTATTCCTTTGCTGTTCCTGACAAGCTGTTTTGATATTCTGGATAAAGTGAATATAAAAGCTGACGGAACAGGAGAATATACCATTATTCTTAACGCAAGCAAGAGCAAAACAAGACTTGCTTCAATTTCTAAAGTGGAAACCATCAACGGAAAAAAAGTTCCTAAAAAGTCAGAAATTGAAACTAAAATCAATGAGGCTGCCAGAATTTTTAAAGGAACTCCCGGAATCAGCAATGTGAAAACCTCCATGGATTTTGATAATTACATCATCAAGCTGAGCTGTAGTTTCAAAAAGATTGAAAACATTAATGCAGGTCTGGAAAAACTGAAAGCCCAGAAAATATTGGGTAAAATGGTTCCTACTCAGGTTTACAGTCAGAATCTTGAAAAAAAGACATTGATAAGGAATAAAGTCAATACTTTCAAGGCTGATTATGACAAGATGAGTAAGGCAGACAAAGAGGTTTTTACTGATGCGAAATATACTTCTATCATGCAGTTTGAAACTCCAGTGAAATCACAATCGAATCCTACTTACGTGCTTTCTCCCAACAAAAAGGCTCTTAAACTGGAAGCAGATATTCTGGATGTAATCCTTCAGAAAAAACAAATACAAAATACCATCCTTTTTCAATAAATTTCTAAACTATAGTCATGAAATCTATCTTTTTAAAAACACAAACCATTATTTTCGTCCTCTTTGGCTTTACATTGATTTTAGCCCAAAACAGCATGAAAATTCCTTCCGATGCCGTATTTTATATGGAAGTCAACGGAAAGCAGCTTAATAATAAAATCAACTGGAATAAACTGAATCCTTTGCTGCATGAGCTCAGCAAAAAGAGTAAAGAAAATCTTTCATGGACAGATTATTCCAAAACAGGAATCAAATACGACGCTGTTCAATACCATTATGCGAGCTTTAATGACTCCATTAAAGCATATAATACCCATTTTATCATTGATAATAAGGAAAAGTTTCAGGAGTTCATTAATTCTGTAAAGAAAAAAGGACAGGAAGTTTCCAGCAGAAAGAACTATTCTTACGTAGATATCAATGATGATGTTTTTGTAGCATGGAACGGGAGCCGTGCTGTTCTCAGTATGATCAGCTATACAAAACCTTATAAGGATCTTTGGGCAGAGGAAGCAGTTGCAGACAGTACAGCAGTTGCAGTGGTGGACTCCGCTTACGCAGAGCCGGGAGATACAGTGTATACCGAAGAACCGGAAAAGCCGTTTGATTATAAAGAAGAGATCAAAAGTCTCAATGATGATATTAAGTATCTGAAAGAAAGTATAAAAGATAACAACAACGAGATTGCAAGAATCCAGAAAGATATCAAATACCTGGAGAAACATCATAAATATCCTGCAGATAAAGAAACTGCTGAAAATTCTGAAAACGGAGAAGAAATGCCGGAAGATGCTTATGATGAGGAAGAAGAAAAGGCTTTCCAGAAAGAGCAGGATTCTATCCGTAGAGAAAACTTCAGGGTTGTTAAAAAGAACGCAGAAGATCGTTTTGACCAATATTTCAGTTCAAATTTAGAAATTGAAGTGCCTAAAGAAATGCTTTCGTTCAGAGATGCCAATTCCGATGTTTTTGTGTATACAGACTACGGAAGAATTGTAAATGAAGGCATCTACGGAAAAATGACAAAGTATTACGGCTATGGACAGTTTTTCAAAAACATGTACAATTCCAACTATGCATACAATCTGTATTTTGATAAAGACAAAGTAAGGCTGGTTAATAATTATCAGCACAAAAATGGTGACATTCAAAAGAATATTTCTGCCATTTATAAAGGGAAGAAAAACAAAAAACTGCTGGAGCTGATCAATGAAAAAAGTGTCGGCTACTATGCAATGAATGTGAATGGGGCAAAATGCTTTGACATGATGTACAGTCTTCTTCAGAACTCAGGAGAAAACGAGTACAAAAAAGAAATGGAGCTGATCATGGAAACCATGAAAATTGTACTGGATGAAGAAGCAATTACCAAAATTGCCCCTGGAAACGGAATCTTTGTTTTGAATGAATTAAAATCCAAAACCGTAGAATACACCGATTATGAATACGATGCTGATTTCAATGAAAAAGAAGTAAAGAAAACCAAGGAAATCGCTGTTCCTAACTTCACTTTCGCTTTTGCAACAGAGAATGAAGGGTACTGGAACCGTATTTTTGATTTGCTTACAACCAACAAAAAAATGTCTAAGAGATTCTCTAAAAAAGGAAACCTTTATACCTTTAAAGAAGAGAAAAAAGGAGGATATGTAGATCAGTTGTTTTTTACTGTGAAAGATGGGGTTGTGTACCTTATGAGTGCTGCAGATAATAATTTACCTGTAAACCAATCTGATGTTTCCAGAAAATGGGCAAAAGACTCCGCTAAATATCCATTGTCCGGCAGACTGGATATTCAGAAGCTATTAACAGGACTAGACAAAGAATTCAAAAGCCCGAAAGAGAGAAAAACGTTAGAGGCGATCAAAAAAAATGTAGGAGAACTGTATTATAAAACGGAAGTAAAAGGAGAAAGCATCCAGACTGAGATGAATTATAACATCAAAGATTCTTCAGAAAACAGCTTAATGTATTTCTTTGATATATTCGATCAGGTTTTTAAAGCTAAAGAAACAGAAAAGAAGCCTCAAATTTTATAGATGAACAAAAAGAAGATTATTGTCCCGTTATTTTTATTGCTTGCTGTTTCAGTATATTTTATAGCTTTTCACAAAGATAAAAGCCTTCAATATATTCCTGATAATGCAGATACCGTGATCTTAATTGACACGAAGAAATTAACGGGACAATACCTCTTCAGTTTAGCAACCCATCCTTCAAAATGGTCCGGAAGCAAAGCAAAGAGTAAAACCTCCGGTTCACTGAAAGATTCAGGAATCAGAATTCCGGATTTTCTACAGATATTTCATATTAAAGACACTAAATTTTCAGAATGGTATAGTGTTTTAGAGCTTAAAGATTCGCAAAAATTCATTACCTGTTTAAAGAAACAAGACTTTGTGGCCAAAGGAAATAACGTTTTTCAGAAAGATCAGTTTTTCTTTATGATCAACGGGAACCATTGTATTGCAGGAACTTCTGACCTCGCTTTTGGAACTATTCAGAAAAAACTTCTCCACCAATCCGGACATCCTGTTTGGGAGGCAGACCGTTTTATTCAAAATACAGTGGGAAGCATTTCATTCATTTCAGGGCAGAAAATCCGAAACTTTTCCATTGAGCTAAATGAGGATGAAATTGAAATCAATAATAATTCAAATCCGGAGATTTTTAATACGATTGCTTCAAAATTTGAGAAAGGAAATCATTTTCTGGAACTTGAATTAGACAGAGAAAACATCAGGAATTTTACCCGTTTTTTCAAAAAAAGTATAGCAGATTCTTCACAGATAACATCTTTAAAGGCTGCTGCAGATCTTAAACAGATCAATGATACCATCGTCACGTATGAATATGATGATAATTTTAATGAAGTTGAAAGAAAGACGGTTCAAAAGATCACTCAGCCCAGCTATATGATCGACATTCTGAGTAATGATCCTGAGAAAACCTGGCAATATTTCCAGTCTGAAAAATGGATCAACAACGAAAATCAATTTACTGCAATTCCCTTTCAACCTAATAAAATCACGCAAAATAATAAAGGTGTTACGATAAAATCAACCCGGAATCCGATATCATTATCCAGCCGGTTAAAGCAAAACTATATTATGATCAGAAATAATGCTTTGCTGTATTCTTCTTTGAAAACATTGAATAACACTGAAAAGAAGATCATTTCTGACATTGATTACGTGTTGTATGGGAACAAGGCTCAGAATTATTGGATAAAAATAAAAGCGAATAAAGGAGAATTACCCTTAATTTTACGGTGGTAAGCATAGAAACCGATAAAATTTTCATTAATGGCTCCATCAGACATCACATTGCTCAAAACTTTTACTCATTACTTTTTGCATTTCGTTTTTCCAATATTTATCGCATTGGTTTTTTATCGTAAAAATTGGAAAAAAGCATATTTTATTCTTCTCGCTACCATGCTGGTAGATCTGGACCATCTTTTTGCCAATCCTGTTTTTGATCCGTCCAGAGAAAGTATAGGTTTTCATTTTTTACATTCTTACTATGCCATTGCGGTGTATTTTTTGCTGTTGTTCTTTAAAGGAAATATCAGGCTTATAGGAATCGGGCTTCTGTTTCATATGTTCACAGATTATCAGGATTTTAACTTCTGGCCTCATTAAAATATTATTAATATTTTCTTTTAATATTGAAATTATTATAGATTTTTTGTATTTTGTAGTCACGATATGAGACTAAAAGAACTTTTACATTATACCTATATTTTTCCTATTTTGGCAGTAGGATACTACTTTTCCGGTTTGATGGGAAATGGTGTCCTTTATGATATTCTGGCCGGTGTTTTATTGATCGGAAGTGTTTTATCAGCAGTACATCATGCTGAAGTTGTAGCTCATAAAGTAGGGGAGCCTTTCGGAACAATCATCCTGGCGCTTTGTATCACCATTATTGAAGTAGCACTTATCATCTCGCTGATGGTTGCCGGCGGAGATCAGGCGATCACGCTGGCCAGAGATACCGTTTTTGCTGCCGTAATGCTTATTCTCAACGGAATTCTTGGAATATGTATTTTGGTAGGTGGCGTTAAATATCATGAACAGTTCTTTGCAAGAACTTCAGCAACTACTTATCTGGTGAGTATTGTTTCCATTCTGGTACTTACCCTTGTTCTTCCCAATTTTACTTCAAGTGTCAACGGACCATTCTATAACGAAGCTCAGCTTATTTTTATATCTATCGCATGTCTTGCCATTTATGGGGTTTTCCTGATGGTACAGACTGTGCGCCACAGAAGTTATTTTATTGTTCCTGATGAGCATCCTGAAGAACATTATATTCCTTCATTACCAAAAACACTTATCAGCTTTGTCTTTCTGGTAATCTGTCTTGTTATTGTTGTACTGATGGCCAAAGGATTGTCCGATACAATTGAAGGAATGGTACAGAGCCTTGGAGCTCCAAAATCCCTGGTTGGGGTAATTATTGCTGCCGTGGTTCTTCTTCCTGAAGGCGTTGCTGCCATCCGTGCAGCAAGAGCCAATCAAATCCAGTCCAGCTTAAATCTGGCATTGGGTTCTGCACTGGCAAGTATCGGACTGACTATTCCTGCGGTTTCAGCGGTATGTATTATGTATGATATTCCACTTGTATTGGGATTGGATAAAAAAGACATTATTCTGCTTTCTTTATCCGTATTTATTGTGATGCTATCTTTAAGTCGTGGAAAAACAAACGTCCTGTACGGGACTGTTCTGCTGGTGAATCTGGCAGCCTATATCTTTACAGTAATTGTTCCTTAGAAAGAAAAAATAAAAAATTATAAATCTTTTTTATCTGTAAAATCCCGGAAGTTAACCTCGACATCGATATCCCGTACCCCGAATCCCGTATCACTACAACCTTCTCGCCAGCTCCATTTTGAAAGCCATCAGTTTTGCTATATTCTCTGACTTGTAAATCGCCATGTCGGCATTTTCGCCTACGAAATTTTCCTCAATAGTCGTACGCCAAAGCAGCAGCCATCTGTCAAAGTGCTTCTGTTCCATAGCTTGTATCTCATTAACCGGGAAATGGACACCCATTGGATTTCCTTTATAGCTCATCTGCCCAAAAAGAATAGATTCCCAGAAAGAATACATTTTAGGAAGATGTTTATCCCAATCTACTTTAGCAATATCATTAAAAAAGAATCCAATGGTTTCATCTTTAACAACTTTGTTGTAAAATGAATTGACAAGGTGTTCAATATCTTCTCTTGATTCAAGCTTTTTCATACTTCAAAGTTAGTATAATTCGTATTAAAAATTTCAGTCGCGAAATTGATAAATTTCATGTAAACAGTATTTTAGAGAACAACATATTATTAAACAATGGAAAATTGGGAAAGATTAAAATTTGATTAATTCGCAAAAAAGCACCTTAAAAGAATTCATTTTTTGTAAATTTAATTATTAAACACTAAAAAATTATTAAAATGATCAAAAAAATCAATTCTGTTTGTATTCTCTTATTGATGTTTTCAGTATCATGTTCAAGGGATGAAGTGAGTGCTATGAATGATGATTCAGAAAAAGTACATTATTCTGAAGTAAAGAAATCACAGTTGACTGAGGAAGAGATGCTTCAGCAGGGCTGGAAAATTGTAGATGAGTTTAAATTATCAGGCAATAATAGTTTGGGTGCCAGCTATAGTTTGCCAAATGAAGAGCGTGAAATCCCTTTCAAGGCAAATCACCTGAAAGATATGGGATATGATGTCAGTTATTCAGGAGAAAGAACACGGTTGAAAAACATTTTTGCTTATTCCGGCCAGGTTCCGGATGGAATTATATTTAATCCAGACCTTTCTGTAGATGGAGATGCCCGGAATACAGCTCCAAACCCTAATGTTTCCATTGTTTTGGGAACTCCTCAGGTGACAATAAAAACGGACGGTGCAGATCTACCGGACAATGCTTACACTACGGAGGCAATTAACAATGGCGACAGAGAAAGTGAAATTACGGTAACCTATTCTTATAAAAAAGGATATTCTACTTCCTGGAAACGGACCGTTTCAGGTTCATTTGAAGTGGCAGCTTCAGTATCCGTTGATATTCCGTTAGTTGCAAAAGCTTCAGCAAGTACAAAAGTTGTTGTAGGAGGAGATACTACTGAAGGTACAGAAAATTCTGAAGAAGTTACTGAAACCAGCAGCTACAAAACCATTGTGCCCGCTCATTCTAAAAAAACAATTTCTGTCCTTACAAAATTGAAGGGATCATCCGTTGAATACTTTGTACCGATGAAATTAAAAGGAAGATTACAGGCGAACTTTCCCTCTCCCGTAGATGGACATTACTATTGGGCTTTTCCTATCGAAAGCTTCCCTGATTTTCTTACCAATATACACGGAGAGTCAGGAATCGTAAAATCTGTCAGCAATGTAAGTGTTACCGTACTGGAATCACCAGCACAAAAGATATAGAATTTCTCTTATTAAAAAAGGGTAAAAGTGGAGTATTGTTTTTTCATTTTTTCAGCAGTTTAATGTAAAGCGGGATTGTAATAATATAATTCAACTGGTGGTGTATTATTAAAAACAGGTAGGTATAAGTTTTTGCAATTATTTTAATTCTTAATTTTAGAAATAAAACTTTTAGGTTGATGTACAAGTATTTGGCAAAGCTATGATAGAAAAATAATCTGGCTCCTAATTTTTGTTCTCAAGATGGTTTTCACTGAGAGCTATTTTGATGAATTTTTTACAGGAATAGATGGCTATAGAAAGATCTAATGCATGGCTGAACAGCTTTCGTTCTTTACTCAACCATTTTGACACAATAGTATCAAATTGGAAATCTTTCAATTATATCGCTTTTATAGCAGTAGCTCTGAATAAATTTTATTAATCAAAAATTACAACAAGATGAAAAAAAATTATTTTATCCTTTTATTTCTGTTCTTCTTACAGATAGTTTTTGCTCAGCAATATAAAATGCCTATAGCTTATGTAAGTTCGTTACAACCACCACAGCCCGGGCAGGAGGCAGGAATGTGTAATGATAATAATGTGAATACACTTTATCATTCGCGGTATAATTTGAGTACTGCACTTCCGGATCAGTTAAATTTCAAATTTTCCAGTCGGGTAAAAAGTGTAAAAAAGTTGGTGTACAAGCCTAGAACAACAGGTCCTAATGGAATATGGACAAGTGTGAAGGTTTCCTATTCTACGCAATCCGATCCTTCTGTTTTTATAGCAGCAACCGGAGTTATTTCCTGGACATCTGATAATACGGCAAAAACAATAGATTTGCCAACAGCAATTATTCATCCTGATGTTATTAGGATTGATGTTCTAAGTGCTCAAAATAATTTTTCAAGTTGTGCAGAGATGGAGTTTTATTCTGAAGAACAGATGGACCCTATACAAACAGAATGTACACTCCCCACCAATGAGTTTTCAGGGTATGCGGATATTCCTGTGTTGCCTCAGGTGGCAGGATCTTCGGCTTCAAGTTTCCAATCGGGAGAAAATATAGAGAAATCCTTTGATGGTAATGTAAGTACGCTTTATCATTGTAGCTGGAATGCTACAGCAGCCACTTTTCCTATTTCTCTGATTTATAAGTTTGATGGGCAGACATCTATGAATTATTTAAGATACACCCCAAGACAAGATGGTGGGCCTAATGGTCTTTTCGGAAATGTAAAAATAAGTTATAATACCATTTCTAACCCTGCTTATGTTGATATTGCTACTCAAAATTTTGGACAAACGAGTACTATTAAAACGGTAGTTTTTCCTTCTGCCATTACTCCTTTAAATATAAAGATTGAGGTTCTTGATGGTAAAAACAATTTTGCCAGTTGTGCTGAAATGGAATTTTTTCAGAACAGCCCTAATAGTTTTAATCTTTCAGCTTATTCAAATATTTTTAATGATACTCTTTTCAGTACTTTAAAACCAACAATAACCCAGCAGGATATTGATGCAATTCCCTCACCTTTCATTAAAGGGTTAGCTCAGTGTTTATTTAATAATACCTATAATAGAAAATACAGAGTTCAGACTTTTACGGCATATAAAACAATTGAATCCATAAACAACCAGTATAAGCTAGGGAATTATAATGGCTATGAAAATCCGACAGGGTTAGCATTTCAGGCTAATACTACTGCTATTGTTTTTGCCAAAGATATTACGGAGGCAAACAAAGTTTATTTAAAAATAAGAGATTTCGCTACTGAAGGAGCTTCTCCTGAAAAATCTTATGAATTGAAAAATGGACTGAATATTCTTAATATTACAAATGCCGGACTGGGATATATTTCATATTACACTGATGATGTAAATGCATTACCTGTATCGGCAAATATTACAGCAGGGATTGTAAATGGTATATATAAAAAGGGTACAGCGTCTGCAGAATGGATTGAAATGCTGACTAATGATGTCTATCCAAAAATTGATATAGAAGGTTATTACACGAAACTGATGATGGATAAGTCTGTGATAAGCAATTTCCATTTCACCACCGCTCAGCCTTTAATTGATAAATACGATGCAATTGTTAAATCTGAAAGAGAAATGATGGGCTTTTTTAAGTTTAATAAAAATCTTAAAAACAGACAGCTTGTTTATACAGAATCTTCTGGAGGCTGGTATGCAGGAGGCCTGGGTGCTCATTTAGATCTCACTTGGGGGCTTTCAAATTCTGCTTCAGCAACTGGTCTGGACTTTTGGGGAGTCGCTCATGAATTAGGGCATGTCAATCAGATTAGACCTGGGCTAAGATGGATCGGAACGACAGAAATTACAAATAATATGTACTCGCTTTGGGCATATTACAATTTGTATTCACCAACAGGAGCTAACAGATTTACAAGACTGGAAGGTGAAATTGCTGATAAAACGGCTTTCCCTAAAGTGGCAGGAAACAGATTTGGAGAAATTATTATTCAAACCCAAATTAACGGGAAGAGTATTATGGATCAGTTCAGAACAGATTATGTGAATCCTGCAGATGCAAATTTCAGAAGCCTTATTCCGTTTTGGCAATTAGAATTGTATTATCAATTGGCGGGTGCTTCAAAAAGTGCATCTACGCTTGCATTTGATTCGGATATGTCAGATGAAGATACGCCTCCGGTTGTACCTGCTGTTGCGGGAATAGATTATGCACATTGGTTTGCTACAGTAGCTGAAAAAGTAAGAAACACAAACGAAACCCAGCTTACCAATGGACAAATGGTCATGAATTTTGTGAAAAATACCTGTGACGCTGTGCAGGAAGACCTTACAGATTTCTTTACCAATACAGGTTTTTTAAAACCTATTAATGCTATAATTTCAGATTACTCAAACGGTCAGCTTACGATTACACAAAGTATGATTGATGATGTGAAAGCCTATGTTTTAATGAAGGGGTATGCAAAACCAGTATCTCCTGTGATTAATTATCTTTCGGCAAATAGCGTGAATGCCTATAAAAATCTTCTTCCTGTCTCAGGAATTACAGGAATTGGGGCCCAGATTGTGAACAATGCGCAAGGTCAGTTTTTATTGGTAAATAATTCTAAGTGGAATAATGCTGTTGCATTTGAAACTTATGATGCAGGTGACCAGCTCATCAGTGTTTCTATCGTAGGAACTGGAGATACTACATTGGCCAATACATATGTTGATTTCCCTTCCAATGCTTTGAAAGTATATGCAGTAGGATATAACGGGCAAAAAATTCTCGTTTATCCGGCAAATACTTTAGCTGTTAAGGATAGTAAGACAAATAATAATGACTTTATTATTTATCCGAATCCCTTAAAGAATGGACAAAAACTGGTTATCCATATTAAAAATTCAAGAGAAAATCTGAACGCTGAATTATCTGATATGACAGGGACGTTATTGATTTCAGCAAAAGGCTCTCTAAGTGACATCAATAAGGAAATTAACGATAAAATAAAAGATCTGAAAACGGGAATTTATATTATTTCAATAAATAACGGGACCAATAAATATCAGTCTAAAATTATTAAAGAATAATATTAGTAATTAATTCGCCGGAATTTGAGATTGCCCAATTGCCCCCGCATGAAACGCTATTGTGTAATTGGGATTTAATAAATGATATAAACAGCAGAAAAATTTGAATTTCTGCTGTTTTTTTATTCATTTTAAGTAAATAGCTTTATAGAGAGTCCATGGTAAAATCATCTATCATCTGAAGGGAGTAATTTAAAAAAATGATTACTTAAAAAATTAAGCATCATAATGTGTTCTATGCTTAACTTTGCCTTTTAAAATATCTGTATGCTGAAAGAAAGAGCTAATCATCAACTGGCTTATTGTAGAGGAAAATCATAATATAATAAAGTCAAAATGATTAAAAAATGACAGGAGGATTCAGAAAAAAGATCCGTCAGAAAAATGCGGAGAACAGTGGTTTCGGAACCAATGCCTCAGGAAGGTTCATCAATAAAGATGGTCTCCCGAATGTTCAGCGAAGAGGCGTTAATGTTTTTAACAGGTTAAGCTGGTATCACACCATGCTGAATTTGTCCTCATTTCGTTTTATTTCTTATCTGGTTATCGCTTATATTCTCATTAATCTACTGTTTGCAATGATCTATTATCTGATTGGGGTAGAGCATCTTACGGGAATAGATAAAAGTGATCCACTCAATGAATTTATTGATGTCTTTTTCTTTAGTTCCCAGACATTCACCACAGTTGGATATGGGAGGATAGCTCCGGTAGGATTTTTGGCAAGTCTTGTAGCAACTTTTGAAGCTTTTCTGGGATTGCTTACCTTTGCCATTGCAACAGGGCTTTTTTACGGAAGATTTTCAAGACCACGGGCATATCTTAGATTTTCTGATATAGCAGTTATTGCTCCTTTTCAGGAATCTTCAGCATTGATGTTCAGGCTTGCTCCCTATAAAAATAATGCATTGACGGATGCCGACGTAATTGTATCGGTAGCTATTGAAGTTGTGGAAAATGGGGTTGCCAAAAGTAATTTTTACCGACTTACCACGCAGATGAGTAAGATCAATACGTTGGCTCTCAACTGGACTGTAGTGCATAAAATTGATGAAAACTCTCCGTTTTACGGTTTTTCTGAAGAGGATTTTAAAAATACAGATCTTGAGCTCATCGTACAGGTACGCGCATTTGATGAAGTATTTTCAAATACGGTGGTTCAAAGATCTTCGTACACTACTGGAGAAATTGTATATGGAGCCAAATTTGTTCCGATGTATTATCCAAATAAAGAAAATCTCTCAACGGTACTGGATCTGGATAAAATTAACGAGTATAAAAAAGAAGAACTTCCGGAGTCCGTGAGAAACAAAGAATAAATGGATTTAGATTTTTATAAAAAACAGGCGATACAAAAGCAGAAAGAACACAAGAAATTTCTGGACGGATTAAAGAAAAAACCGCCCAAGAATCTCGATTATATAGTGCAGGAGACACATGATGAAGTTTTTGAAGAAATAGATTGTCTGCAGTGTGCCAATTGTTGCAAAACAACGGGACCTCTCTATACCGAAAAAGATATTGAGAGAATTTCCAAACATCTCCGAATGAAGTCTGCAGACTTTGAAGCAAAATTTTTGAGAGTAGATGAAGATAATGATAAGGTATTGCAGAATCTTCCCTGTTTTTTTCTGAACGACGATAATACATGCTCTATCTACGACGTAAGACCAAAAGCCTGCCGTGAATATCCTCATACAGACCGTAAAAAGATTTATCAGATCAATAATTTGATGCTGAAAAATACAGTTATCTGCCCTGCAGCATTTGAATTTGTAGAAAAAATGATGAAGAATATAGGAAAATAGCTTTGTAAGCAGGAAGAGGGGAGATGGGGATTGGGAGCTCTCATCTTTGATCAGAAAAACTGCGACTTCTAATCTAATAAACTTCCTGCTTCCAACATCCCTCTTCCAGCCAAATCACTCTAACTCATTTTTGCAAATTCCTCTTAAATAATTATAAAGTACGTTAAATAAGTCTTTTACACATAATTTTATAAATGATGTCTCGTTTAAGTTAAACAATCATTTAAATATTACATTATGAAAAAGTTATTTTTAACGGCAGCGTTTACATTAGTCGGAGTAATCGCAGTATCAGCACAATCAACACCACAAAAGCCGGCCGATACTTCTACTAATAACACTACGACAACTCAGACTCAACAACCGAATACACAGACTACAAGTCCTTCGGATCCAAAGAATCAACAGGAAAAATCACCTGCAACTACAATGGAAACTGCACCTGCAACGGATCCATCAGTAAGTACAACGCCTACTGATGCTACTAAGCCTGCAGATGCTCCTAAAGAAGAGAAGAAAGACAAAAAGAAGAAAAAGTAAAGCACTTAGCAAACACTAGTCGGAATCCTGAAATCTTGTATTTCAGGATTTTTTTTGTTCAATTTCTTCCACTTTGAACAATAAAATCTTGGTGACCAGATCCAGCGGCAGATTTTCAGTGATGGGAAATTGAACAGCTCCTTTTGAAAATTTATACTTTCTTTCCTCAAAATCTTTTTTAAAATTATGAATACCCTCAGCTCCGGGATAGAATCCGATATGCTTTTTATATCCTGCAAAATAAATCAACGGTTTTCCTTTGTACCGGAAGGCCGGCATCTGATACCCGATATATTCTTCCAAATCCGGAACCTGTAAATGAATTACTTTTCTAAGTTTGAGTAATTTTTTCTGTACATCTATCGGAAACAGAAGTATATATTCATCAATATTTTTAAAGGTGTTTTGCATCATATAAAAATAAAAAAAGCGCTGCATATAGCAGCGCTTTCTCCTTTCACTTTTTACTTTTTTCCCATTATCCCGGGAACAGGCTATATCAAAAAAGGTCGGGAGTTTTTCCCAACCTTTGTTTTTTGTTACACAACTCCTTGAGCCAACATTGCTTCTGCTACTTTTACGAAGCCGGCAATATTTGCACCTTTTACGTAGTTTACATAACCATCTTCGTCTTTTCCGTAATCTCTACAAGCTTTATGGATACCGATCATGATTTCCTTTAATCTTGCATCAACTTCTTCAGAAGTCCAGTTAAGACGGATAGAGTTCTGAGTCATTTCTAATCCTGATGTAGCAACACCTCCAGCGTTGGAAGCCTTACCAGGAGAGAATAATACTTTATTATCTAAGAAATAGTTGATAGCATCTAGTGTAGAAGGCATGTTAGCCGCTTCAGTTACACAGATACATCCGTTTTCAACTAATTTTCTTGCATCGTCTAAATCTAATTCGTTTTGAGTTGCGGAAGGGAAAGCTACGTCACACTTCACATCCCAAGGACGTTTTCCAGCGTGGAACTCAGCTGATGGATATTTTTTAGCATAGTCTTCCGCTCTGTTATTACCAGAAGATCTAAGTTCTAATAAATAATCGATCTTTTCTCCGCTGATACCATCTTTATCGTAGATATATCCGTCAGGACCAGAGATTGTTACAACTTTAGCACCTAGTTCAGTTGCTTTTTTAATAACTCCCCACGCTACGTTTCCGAAACCTGATACTGTTACAATTTTATCTTTAAAATCCTGTCCGATCGTTTTAAGCATCTGCTCTGCGAAGTATACTACACCATATCCTGTAGCTTCAGGACGGATTAATGAACCTCCGTAAGCAAGACCTTTTCCTGTAAGAACTCCGGTAAACTCGTTTCTGATTTTCTTGTACTGTCCGAATAAATATCCGATTTCTCTTGCTCCAACACCGATATCTCCTGCAGGTACGTCTGTTTCAGGACCGATGTGTTTGCATAATTCTGTCATGAAAGCCTGGCAGAAACGCATTACTTCCATATCAGATTTTCCTTGTGGATCGAAATCTGAACCTCCTTTACCACCTCCCATTGGAAGAGTTGTCAAAGAGTTTTTGAATACTTGTTCGAACGCCAGGAATTTAAGAACTGATAAGTTTACAGTAGGGTGGAAGCGGATTCCTCCTTTGTATGGTCCAATAGCAGAGTTCATTTGAATTCTGAAACCTCTGTTAACCTGAATTTCTCCTTTGTCATCAACCCATGGAACTCTGAAAATAATAATTCTTTCAGCTTCAGCCATTCTTTCAAGCAGCTTCATTCCGGTATATTCTTTTTTAGTAGCAATGAATGGAATTACGGTTACGGCAACTTCTTTTACAGCCTGTAAAAATTCCGGTTCGTTAGGATTTTTTGCTTCAATTTTTGCAATAAACTCTTGGATTTTCTGGTCAATATTATATTGTTCCATATATTAAGGTTGAATATTATTGTCAACAAATTTAATTTTTTTTTCAAGATTCACAACACTATATTTTAACATTGTTAAAAATTAAATAATAATGTTCCGTAATATTATTAAATTGATAATTTGTGTTTAAATTTTATTAAAAATGAAATGTTATATATGAAATAATGCAATATTAAGAAATCATTAAATCTTAAATTGCGATGAATTGCCTCCCGGAAAATGATTTTACTTTCCCTAAAAGTTCCAATTCTAAAATTATTGGTAAGATTTTATGAGTAGGAAGATCAATTCTCATGGAGAGATCGTCTAAACAGATTTGAGGATAAGATTGAATAGATTGATATATTAAGTTCTGATTGTCAGATAATTGTGGTTTGGTCTCGCTATAAGGAAATAACTCTTCCATTTTTTCTTTAGGATCATTTAATCCAAGGAGTTCTATAAGATCTTTTATGGTAGAAATTGCCGTTGCTTTATTATGGAAAATCAGCTGATTACATCCCTGGCTAGAACTGTCTGTAATTTTTCCAGGCAGTGCAAAAACATCACGGTTATAATCATTGGCAAAGGCTGCTGTGCTCACAGAGCCTCCTCCGAAACCGGTTTCCACTACAATCGTTGCGGGGGATATTCCTGCCACAATTCTGTTTCTCTGGATAAAGTTTTCCCGGTCAGGTTTTCTGGAAGAGCTGAACTCCGTTATTAATGCTCCTCCTTCCTGTAAAATTTTTTCAGAAAGTTTTCTGTTTTTTGCCGGATATAGATATTGAAAACCATGTGCAAGAACAGCTACAGTGGGCTTTTGATGACAAATAGACTGTTCATGAACTTCTTTATCGACGCCTAAAGCGAGACCGCTTATGGATGTATATTTTGAGGATCGTGTTGCTTCAAAAAAGTTTTCAATAAACTGTTTTCCATAAGCGGTCATATTTCGGGTTCCTACAATACTTATTTTTGGCTGTGCATCCTCAATATTCCCTTTTTGATAAAGAATAGCGGGAGTATCATTACATTCATTAAGTAGAGACGGGATTTCTTTGAGGTGTTTTAACCTGATTTGAATATTATTTTTTTCGCAAAAATTTAATTCTTCTTCTGCGAATTCCAAATGAGACTTATTTCCAATATCTGAAACTGTTCTTTGCCCTATTCCTTCCAGCTTTTTATATTCTTTTCTGGCTCTATTCCAGGCTTCCTGAGCGCTTCCGAAAGTACGGACAAGTTTATGAAAATGGATATCGCCAATCTGGCTGCATTCGCGGAGGGCGATGGCATAAAAGTATTCTTCTGAGGTCATGTGTGTTTTTTTTCAAATGTAATGAAATAAGTTTTATCTTTTTCTCAATTCATCCAAATGGTCCCAGATATCATCTTTTTTCTTGTATGGAAGTTCCATAAAGTCTTCAGGATGATTTTCCTTGTATTCCTGCCACAATTTATCATCTTTTTCGCTGTAATAATTTGGAAACTCCCAGATAAATTTTTTCTTCTTTTCGCCAACATTTTTAAAAGCAAATGCAATAATACTGCCTACTACAGCTCCTGAAAGATGAGCCTGCCAAGAAATTTTGCTCGGCTCCTGCATGTTGTAAAACAGTTCTTCAGGAAGCATCCCCCATATCAAACTGCCATAATAAAGCACAACAAGCATTGAAATTGTGAGAAGCTTCGTATTCCATTTAAATACCCCGCTGAAGAATAGGAAAAAAGCGAGTACATAAACCACGCCACTTGCTCCGATGGTACAGGTGTACATATATTCACCGGTAAGAATATCAATAGGAGGAAGAAGCCATACCAAAAGTCCCGTTGCCAGCCAGCCGATGATAAAAACTTTGTTGGCAACCAATGGATAAAACTGATACAGCAAAAACATAAGTGCTGTTATGGGAATGGAATTTCCTATAATATGATCGATATTTCCATGTAAAAGGGGAGAGGTAACTACACCAAGCAATCCCTCGGGTAAGAGAGGAATAATGGCTCCAAAACAGCTTTGAAAAAAGCCCTGCATTTGTAAAAAATACCCGAACCACATCGCTGAAAGCATTAGCAATGGGTATATAACCGCTCTTTTGGAAATTACATTTTTGAACATGTGGGTTTTACGTCAAATCAAAAGCCAATGATAAATTTCGGAAAATTTGTCGATGAATAAGTTTCTACCGTCCTGATTTTAAGACAAAAGGTGTTAAATTTAACTTTTGAACTCATTATTTGGCATTGATTTTATAGAAATATCTTGTTATGAGGTAATTCAACTTTATAGAAATTGGTTCTTTTAAAGCTGATTTTAGCTTTTAAAAAAATTATATTAATATTTTTGCATTGAAAATTATTTAGAGTAATGAAGAAGTTTTTATTGATTCTTTCCTGTTTTATAGGAATATATGCAAGTGCACAAGAAGAATTGAAAAAAGATTCCGCAGTGGTAGATACCATAAAATACTGGTCGGTTTTAGGAAAAAACACATTAATGATTAATCAGGCTGCCTTTTCAAACTGGGTAGGCGGTGGTGCCAATAACGTTGGATGGCTTGCCGGATTGAATTATAATCTGACGTATGAAAAAGATAAAGACCTTTGGGAAAATATCATTATTCTTGGATATGGGCAGAATGATACAAAAGGCCAGGGTATCAGAAAAACACAGGACGTTATCAATGTTTCTACCAATTATGGACGAAAATTCTCAAAAAGCTGGTATTTCTCTATGGGAGCAGGATTTCAATCACAGTTTGCTGCAGGATATGAAGACGGAAATAACCCTGATGCGAAAAAGATATCCAATTTTATGGCGCCGGGCTACCTGAACGTCGGGATGGGTATCACATACAGACCCAATGATGATCTCACTGTAACGTTACGTCCTACCAACGCCAGATGGACATTTGTACTGGATAAAGACCTTCAGACAGCAGGCAGCTATGGTTTAAAAAATGATGGAGATACTTCGTTATTACAATTCGGTTTTCTGGGAACAGCAATATATAAATTGAAAATAATGGAAGATATTTATTTAACCAATACGGCTTCTGTCTTCTCGAATTACCTTGATCACCCGGACAGATTAGTTCTTGCCTATGGAGCTTTGCTGAACCTGAAAGTAAATAAATACATATCCTCCAATGTGACCGTAGACTTGCTATACGATCATAATCAGATAGAGAAAACACAGCTGAAACAAACTCTTGGAATCGGATTTGCCTATACGCTCGCAAATGGTGTAAAACGTTCTGATCGCAAAGACAGCCAGTGGTGGATCAAAAAATAGTTTGGAAAATTTATATTATAGTTAAAAAACACTTCAGAAATGAGGTGTTTTTTCTTTATAAAATTCTGTAATTTTAAGTTGACTTAAGTTTGATTAGGAATTGTTTTGTTTGCAAGTATTTTAATTTCAGTTGTTTATGTGCGTATTTTTAGTTATGTTAAATTCATTTTAAAGTGAATTTTATGATGGCATAAATTATTATTTATACATTTGTAATAAATAAACATTATGAAAAAACTTTTATTGATCAGTTCTATCTCTTTGGGAGCTGTAGCATTCGCTCAGGAGGCTAAGACAGAAGCTCCGGCATCAGACACCATTAAAGCATGGTCTATTCAGGGGCAAAATACATTAATGCTTAACCAGGCTGCCTTTTCAAACTGGGTAGGAGGTGGAGCTAACAACGTTGGCTGGCTTGCTGGTGTTAATTACAACCTGACGTATGAAAAAGGGAAAGATCTTTGGGAAAATATCATTATCCTGGGTTATGGGCAAAATAACACGCAGGGAACGGGAGTAAGAAAGACTCAGGATGTCATTAATCTTTCTACAAACTATGGTAGAGAATTTGCCAAACATTGGTATTTGTCTGCAGGAGCAGGGCTTCAGACTCAGTTTGCTCCGGGTTATGAAGATGGAAATAATCCTGATGCAAAAAAGATTTCCAATTTTATGGCTCCCGGATATCTGAGTGTAGGAGCAGGGGTTACATACCGTCCCAATGATAATCTTACAGTTACTTTACGACCTGCAAATGCCAGATGGACTTTCGTTTTAGACGAAGATCTTCAGAAGGCAGGAACTTACGGTCTTAAAAACGATGGAGATTCTTCTCTTTTCCAATTCGGTTTTCTGGGAACGGCAATGTACAAGCTGAAAATTATGGAGAACATAACCTTACTGAATACGGCTTCTGTATTCTCAAACTACCTTGATCATCCGGACAGGCTTGTCCTTGGATATAGCGGAGTTTTAAGCATGAAAATCAATAAATATATTTCTACCAACGTTACTTTGGATCTTTTGTATGATCATAATCAGATATGGAAGACTCAGTTGAAGCAGACTTTAGGCGTAGGATTGGCTTATAATTTTGATAATGGTAAGAAACGTTCAGAAAATAAAGATAACCAAAGCTGGTTGAAAAAATAAGTAGAAACATACTATATGATACAATAAAAAAGCACTTCAAAATGAAGTGCTTTTGTTTATCAATATATAAGTCTTAGAATTCTATATCAACTTCTAATTTCTCAGCCAGCAGCTTTGAAATTTTCTCTTTTAGAGGTTCTATATCAATATTCTGCATAGCATCATTCGCAAAAGCATATAAAAGTAATGCCTGAGCTTCTTTTTTCGAAATTCCTCTGGCTCTCAGATAGAATAAAGCATCTTCATTCAATTGTCCTACGGTACATCCGTGAGAACATTTTACATCGTCTGCAAAAATTTCTAACTGAGGTTTTGTATCAATACTTGCCCCTTCACTTAGCAATACATTGTTATTCTGCTGATAAGCATTTGTTTTCTGAGCAATTTTGTCCACAAAAACTTTTCCGTTGAAAACTCCGTGAGCATTCCCATCAAAGATTCCTTTGTAGTTCTGGTAACTTTCACAATTCGGGAAGTTGTGGTGAACTGCTGTATGGTGGTCTACCAACTGATCTTTCCCGATAATGGTAATTCCGTTCATGAATGAATTGATATTAGATCCATTATGAATAAAATCAAGGTTGTTTCTTACCAGTTTACCTCCGAAAGAGAATGTGTTTACCGTTGTTAAACTGTCTTTCTCCTGTCTTGCGAAAGTATTGTCGATAAGATAGGTTGTGTTGTTATCGTTCTGAAGTTTGTGCCAGTCAGCTTTCGCATTCGGATAGGTAAAGATTTCCGTCACAGAGTTTGTCAGTACGTAAGTGCTGTCAAAATTATGGTGGCTTTCAATCACTTCTACTTTTGCTCCTTCTTCTACGATCAAAAGGTTTCTGGTATTGTAGAATGTGTTTTCCTCCTGATTCTGAGAAATGTAAAAAACGTGGATTGGCTTTTCAATCACTACATTTTTAGGAACTTTAAGGAAGAAGCCATATTTGCAGTAAGCAAGGTTCAGGTTCGTAAAAGCCTGTTCTTTGGAAGCAATCGTATTGAAATACTTTTCAAAAACCTCTTTATGCTTCTCATCATTCAATGCATAATTGAATGAAAGGAATTCTACATTTTCAATAGAAACTTTAGATAACTCTTTGTGAAGCTTACCGTTTACAAAAACAATCCAATCAAAATTTTCTTCTCCAAGGTGTAGTTCATCAAACTGCTCTTTAGTGATATTGTGGTGCTCTTTCGGGAAGAAGTTGTAGCTTTTTTCCGTGATCTCCTTTAGATTGGTATATTTATATTCTTCGTCTTTTTTAGTAGGAAAACCAAGGTTTGCAAATTTCTGAAGCGCTGTTTTTCTTTCCTCATCCAGAAATCTGTGACGAAGAGTCTCCAAAAATTCATTATGGTTCTCTATAATTTGTTCTTTTAATGCCATTACTGGTATATCTGTGGTTTGCACCATTTTTTCTTTTTTTATTAACTAAAATATTGTTATTCCGAGGAATAGGAAAACCAATTTTTAATAGTAGAGATTCTTTTCTGCCACATTGTATGAATGATTACAGGAAAGGTTAATCTCTGAAATAATATATATTCTTCTTAGTTAAGAAGCCAGTCGTAACCTTTTTCTTCAAGTTCTAATGCTAAAGACTTATCACCTGTTTTGATGATTTTTCCATCTGCTAAAACGTGAACAAAATCAGGCTGAATATAGTTTAGTAATCTTTGATAATGCGTAATCAAAAGAACTGCATTTCCTTCATTTTTAAAATGATTTACTCCATCTGCTACGATTCTTAAAGCATCGATATCCAATCCTGAATCAGTTTCATCAAGAATTGCCAGCTTAGGATTAAGCATCATCATCTGGAAAATTTCATTTCTTTTCTTTTCACCTCCGGAGAATCCTTCGTTCAATGATCTTGAAAGGAAATCTTTTTTAATTCCCAGTTTTTCAGACTTCTCACGAATTAATGCAAGCATTTCTTTTGCCGGCATTTCTTCCAGTCCGTTTGCTTTTCTCGTCTCGTTCAAAGCAGCTTTGATAAAGTTCGTTACAGAAACTCCCGGAATTTCCACTGGATACTGGAAAGAAAGGAAAATCCCTTTGTGAGCTCTATCTTCAGGAGCTTCTTCACTGATGTCCTGTCCTTCGAAAAGAATCTCTCCACCAGTTACTTCGTAATCTTCTTTTCCTGCGATTACAGAAGATAGGGTAGATTTACCAGCTCCGTTTGGTCCCATGATCGCGTGAACTTCGCCCGGCTTTATTTCAAGATTAATACCTTTTAATATTTCTGCGCCATCTTCAATTTTGGCGTGAAGGTCTTTAATTTGTAACATTCTTGCTAACTTTTGCTTTTTATAATTGTATGAGCTTCTTTCCTTTATATACACATCGTCTTTATATTAGGATATTTCCTCAATAGACGGAGAGAAGCTTTTTATATTTTATGTTTATAATAATCTTCAATAAAGACTATAACTTATATTTCCGTTTTAGCGGTTGATCATCGGATAAAAACTCTGAAAACCTTGCCTTTAAATCAATTTGTTTTTATCTGAAGGGTTCTTTTTGATAATATTATCCTACTGAACCTTCTAATGAAATCTCAAGTAATTTCTGAGCTTCAATAGCAAACTCCATTGGAAGCTTGTTCAAAACTTCTTTGCTGAAACCATTTACAATCAGAGCAATGGCTCTTTCTGTATCAATACCTCTCTGGTTACAGTAGAAAATCTGATCTTCCCCGATTTTTGAAGTCGTAGCCTCGTGCTCCAACTGTGCCGTAGGGTCTTTGATTTCAATATAAGGGAAAGTATGAGCTCCACATTCATTACCCATCAATAAAGAGTCACATTGTGAAAAGTTTCTTGCTCCTTTTGCAGAAGGCATTACTTTTACCTGTCCTCTGTATGAGTTTTGTGATTTTCCGGCAGAAATACCTTTTGAAATAATCGTTGATTTGGTATTCTTTCCGATGTGGATCATCTTTGTACCTGTATCTGCATACTGGTGGTTGTTGGTAACCGCAATAGAGTAGAACTCTCCGATAGAATTGTCTCCTTTAAGGATACAAGATGGATATTTCCACGTTACTGCTGAACCTGTTTCAACCTGTGTCCAGGAGATTTTTGCATTTCTTTCGCAAAGTCCTCTTTTTGTTACAAAGTTGAATACACCTCCTTTACCTTCTTCATTACCAGGATACCAGTTCTGTACTGTTGAATATTTAATTTCAGCATTGTCTAAAGCGATAAGCTCTACAACCGCTGCGTGAAGCTGGTTTTCATCTCTTGACGGTGCTGTACATCCTTCAAGATAAGAGACATAACTTCCTTCATCAGCTACAAGAAGCGTTCTTTCAAACTGTCCTGTTCCTGCCTGGTTGATACGGAAATAAGTAGAAAGTTCCATCGGGCATTTTACTCCTTTAGGAATATAACAGAAACTTCCGTCAGAAAATACTGCGGAATTCAATGCTGCATAAAAGTTATCCCCTCTCGGAACTACTTTTCCAAGATATTTTCTTACCAAATCAGGGTGGTTTTTAATAGCCTCAGAGATCGAACAGAAAATAATTCCTTTTTCTGCCAGTGTATCCTGGAAAGTAGTTTTCACAGAAACTGAGTCCATTACGATATCTACAGCAACTCCTGAAAGTCTTTTTTGCTCTTCGATATTAATCCCTAGCTTTTCGAATGTTTTCAATAGTTCAGGATCTACTTCGTCAAGGCTTGCCAGTTCAGGCTTTACTTTTGGAGCAGCATAGTAACGGATTGCCTGAAAATCTGGTTTTTCATATTTGATATTAGCCCACTCAGGCTCTACCATTTTCTGCCAGATTTTGAAAGATTCCAATCGCCATTCAGTCATCCATTCCGGCTCTTCTTTTTTAGCAGAGATCGCACGGATGATGTCCTCGTTTAAACCAGTCGGGAAGTCTTCATAATCAATCTTCGTCTCCCAACCGAATTCATATTTTTTATTTTCTAGATCGACTCTTAGATCGTCTTCTGTATATTTACTCATTACTTTTTTTTAGATTTCAGATTTTAGATTTCAAAATCCAGAGTAGCTCTGAGGTCTGAAATCTAGGATCTAATGTCTTTTCTCTAAAGACTAAATGATTCCCCGCATCCACATGTTCTGGATGCATTCGGGTTGTTAAAAACAAACCCTTTTCCGTTCAATCCTCCTGAATACTCAAGAGTTGTTCCTGCTAAATAAAGGATGGATTTTTTATCTATAATAATTTTAATGTTATTATCTTCAAAAATCTGATCTGTGTCTGTTTTTTCGTTGTCAAACTTTAAAACATACTCTAAACCAGAGCATCCGCCGCTTTTTACCCCTACTCTTATGTAATCTTCAGCAGGGTTAAAACCATCTTCCGTCATTAACTGGATGGCTTTCTCCTTTGCATGGTCTGATACTTTTATCATTGTATTTATTTAGAATGATTTAATGATGCAAAAATACGAACTAATTTCCGCAATCTCAAATCGAAGATATCTATTTTAATGATTCTGATATTAATAGCTATTTCTGCGAGGATAAATTATGTTAAAAAAAGATAAACTAAGCCGTTTACTGTTAAGGTTTTATTTATAATTTTAACCTTGAATCATATTTTGAATCTATAAAGAAGATCTATAATGAAGCAATAAAGGAGAAAACTTGTCAAAAAATAGATACAATAAGTCTTTCTTTTGATAATGCTCAATAAATAAAAATATAAATGAAAAAAATAGGTATTATCGCATTGGCGTTCTTTATACAGAATGTTTCTGCACAAACCAACAGATTCGTATATCAGGTGACGATGAAGCCTGATGCGGAAAATAAAACAGATATCAAGACTGAAAATGCTTATCTGGATATTTCTCCGGAGAAATCAGTGTTTTATTCTGAAAACAGAATCAAAAGAGATTCTATTATGCAAAAAGCATTTCAGAGCGGAGGCGGAAGAGCAAGCATCAACAGAGATCAGATGGAAGGATTGAGAACGAATATCAGCTATTCCATTGAAAAAGATAAAACAAATCAAAAGACCTATTTCAAAGACAGAATTGGGCGTGATATTTATTCATATGAAGAAGACAGACCACTGAACTGGAAAATAGAGTCAGAAACGAGAAAAATAGGCGAGTATAAAGTTCAGAAAGCTGAAACTGATTTTGGTGGAAGAAAATGGACGGCGTGGTTTACAACTGACCTACCTTATCAGGACGGACCTTATAAGTTCGGTGGACTTCCGGGATTGATTGTAAAAGTGGAAGATGATAAAGGAGGTTATTCTTTTGATTTAATGAAAAATTATAAAATTGCTGAGTTTCCGGCTTTGAACCAGTTTGGAAATACTTTGAAAGTAAAAAGAACAGATTATATCAAGCAGCAGCAAAAATTTAAAGCTGATCCAATGTCGTTTATGAGCCAAAGTGGAGGTGGACAAGGTGGATTTTCTAATACAATAAGAATAGGCGGAGGCGGAAGAGGTCCCGGCGGCGGAAATCAAAATCCTGCCGATATGAGAAAAAGGATGGAAGAAAGGGTGAAAGAAGAGGCTAAGAAAAATTCAAATCCGATCGAATTGCAATAAATAAAAAAGCGGTCTTAAGTCAAGACCGCTTTTTTATATCATTATAATTTTTGATAAAAACTATTTTAATAGCTGGTTGAAAGTATCACCCTGTCTGATATCTCCGGTGTTGTAACCTTTCATAAACCATTCTTTACGCTGTGCAGAAGAGCCGTGAGTAAAACTTTCCTGATTCACATATCCCTGTGCTCTTTTCTGAATATTATCATCGCCAACCGCTTCGGCAGCATCTATGGCAGACTCAATATCTCCTGGTTCCAGAATATGTTTGCTGTCATTGGTTCTTTTTGCCCATACTCCGGCATAGAAATCAGCCTGTAATTCTGTAGCTACGGATACTCTGTTCATCTGCTCTTCGGAATATCTTCCGCTTCTTCTTAACGCATCTACTTTCTGTGTAGTTCCCAAAAGGGTCTGAACATGGTGTCCTACTTCATGCGCAAGAACATAAGCTACTGTAAATTCTGTTACTTTAGCTCCGAATTTTTGCTGAAGTTCACCAAAAAAACTCATATCCATATAGACTTTCTGATCTGCCGGACAATAGAATGGTCCCATAGCAGATTGAGCAGTACCACATGCTGAAGATGTTGTATTTTCGAAAAGAACTACCTGAGGAGCATTGTAAGTCATTCCATTTTCCTTAAAAATCTGATCCCAGGTAAGAATATTCCATTTGGCCATCATATCAACCATTTCTCCAACTTGTTTTTCATCGGCTGTAAGCTCTCTCTGTTCCCCGGAATTTCCTGAAGACTGCATGCCGCCAGAATTCAAAATGCCGGATGGGTCACCTCCCAAAAAGAATACGATAGCTGCTATAATTAAAGTTCCGAGTCCGCCTCCTACAATCATACCGCCACTTCCGCCTCCTGAACCACGGCGGTCATCAACGTTTCCGCCTCTGTCGTCTGTCCATTTCATACTAATAAATTTATGGGTTAATTTAAATATTTTACGCCAGATTATGAGCGAAAATATTTAGATATTTATCTGTTGAGTTGTTTTGTTTTGAGCCAGTAAGAAGTAGATTGATAGGCTGATACAGCATCATCAACCAGTTTCTGATCTGGATCTTTTAATAATTTTTCGTCGTAATACAGTTTAAATTCCGGTTTCAGATCACTTTTTTCCAGTTCCAAAGAATATTGTTTTACCTTTTTTACCGGCGAAATAATGGTCAAACGTTCACCTTTGATAAATCCAAGATCCTGATAGGTTGCCACATAAGCTTTAGGCTGGAATTCCGGTTTGAACACATCCTGACCCAGGAATTTAGACTGATAGCTGAAGTTTAATAATCCCAAAACGGTTGGCATTATATCGATCTGCGACATCAGCGCATCAAATTTCTGAGGCTGAATAAATCCTTCAGAAAATACCATCGCAGGAATTCTGTATTTATCCATCGGAAGTTCCGTTTTTCCCGCACTGGATGCACAGTGGTCTGCGATGATCACAAAAACTGTATTTTTATACCAATCCTGTTTCTTAGCCATATCAAAGAACAGCTTAAGAGAGTAATCCGTATATTTTACACCGCCTTCACGGGATTTTGCCGTTCCCGGAATATCAATTCTTCCGTCAGGATAAGTAAAAGGTCTGTGGTTGGAAACCGTCATCCAGTGATTGAAAAATGGTTTTCCTGATTTGGCTTCGGCATTCATCACCTGAATAGCTTTTCTTGCCATATCTTCATCAGCAACACCCCAAACATTGGCAAAAGTGATTTCTTCAGGTTTAAAGTTGTTTCTGTCTACAATTCCATAGCCGTTCCCTCCGAAGAAGTCCTGCATATTATCGAAATAGCTGTATCCGCCATATAAAAATTTAACATCATATCCTTTGGATTTAAAAACACTTCCGGTTGTGAATTTATTTTTATTATCATCTCTCTTGATGACACTTTCACCTGCAGTTGGAGGAATACACAATGTTAAAGCTTCCAGTCCGCGTACCGTTCTGTTTCCGGTTGCATACAGATTGGTAAACATGAGTGATTTATCAGCAAGACTGTCCAGGAAAGGAGTGATTTTTTGGGTATTGCCATAATGTTCCATGAAATCTGCAGAAAGACTTTCAATGGAGATCAATACTACATTTTTCTTCACTTCAGGCTGCTCCGCAACGACAGCTCTTGATAACGTATGCTGTGGGTACTGGCTTAAAAAATTCTTTTCGGCCTGCTGCTGGTTAATCTGCGAGTAGAACTGGAAGTAATCCAGTTCATTATGGGTAAACGCCCAGTAGAACTTAGGAAGTCCGTTGGCTTCAATTTCGTCTGCGAAAACATTGTCAGATTTGATTTGCATCAAAGACGGTATTGCCAGCGCACTTAATGCGCAAAGTACCATAAAACTACCCAGAAGAACCATTTTTTGTTTAAAGTCCGGAAGTTCCAGCAATTCATCTTTTGTTTTCTTATAAATGAACCACGTGATGGTAAGGGTAACAAGCATGATGGCAGAAAACAATGGAATTACAGGGTAACTTTCCATGATATTCCCAATCACCTCATTGGTATAAATAAGATAGTCTACAGCAATAAAATTATAACGAACTCCAAATTCATTATAGAAGAAGTATTCACTGACTCCGTTGAAAATGATCAGAAGAACGTATAATAATAATGTAATGAAATATAATGTGTTACGTATTTTTATCCTTTGATTAGGAAGGAAAAGCATCAATCCAAAGAAAAGAGTTTTTATCCCTACGAAAACAAGGGCTATTTCCATGATGGAACCTCCATACTGCTTGAAAATATTGTTAGGCACAAGCCATATATAAAGGAAGAATAGAACCAGAGCACTCAGAATAATGTGTCCGTAAGGTTTTTTATATTTTGAATTGGAAAGAAAGAGGAAGTAAAGAGCGAGAATGGAACTGGCCAGTATGAAAACAAAAATGTCATTCACCAGACCTATCAGCAAAACTTTTACAACTTCGAAAAATCCAAAACTAGCAGTAGTAATAGGATGAAAAAAGAATACGGTTCTTATTATCAACGAAATAATAAGATAGAAAATTCCTAAATACAGGAAGGGTTTTATTTTTTTTAAAAACATGTATTGTCTGTCTTTATTAATTTTCACAAAGATAGTTTTTGTAGGGAACTTTTGACGGAAAAAAAGAAAAACATCCTTTTTATTAATAAGATTTATGAATTATTTATATACTAATAAAAAAGGGACTATTAAAAATAGCCCCTTTATATTGTTAAAGTGAATAAAAAGTTAAGAATGTCCAAAACCGATATTCCCCTTTTTATCAGATAATTTCTTTTTGAAGTCAATCATTCTTAGCGCTGTAACGGCTGCTTCCACCCCTTTGTTTCCAAGATCTCCACCGCTTCTTGCAATAGATTGTTCTTTGTTATCATCTGTTAATACACAGAAGATTGTAGGAGTATCCGTCATGATGTTACAGTCTTTGATTCCCTGCGCTACTGCAGAGCATACATAGTCAAAATGTGGAGTTTCCCCACGGATCACACATCCTATAGAAATTACTGCATCATATTTTCTCTCTTTGCAAAGCTGCATACTAGCATAGCTTAATTCGAAAGCTCCTGGTACAGGGAAAAGTTTGATATTTTCAGGTTTTACCCCTTCTTTTTCAAGGATTTCCAAAGCTGCATCACGAAGATTGTAAGTTACAAAATCATTCCACTCAGAAAAAACAATGCCGATAGAAAAATCTTCGGCATTAGTTATATGAAGTGGCTTGTAATCGGATAGATTAACTGTTGCCATTTTTTAATAATATTTAGTCATTTCGATATAAGAATCAGACATTCCGTTGTCGTAGTCCTGATATTTCTCGTCAATTGCAGAGAAGTATTTTTTAGCTTCTGCATTTTTCTTTAATCCTAAAGCAACAATACCTGCTTTTCTTGTAAAATAATACGTTGTATAAGGATCATCAGATGCTGTAGCAGCCTGATCTAATAAAGACAGAGCTTCATCATTTTTGTTAAGACCTGATTTTGCATCAGCCATTGCTCCATACTTCATTGCCATCAAGGTTTTGTTTTTGGAAGAGAATTTATCCAAAAGATCATATGCTTCCTGGAATTTTCCTTCTTTGAATTTTAATAAACCAGCATTGTAAGCAGAAAGTTTACCAATTTCAGTAGAAGAATATTCATTAGCTGTACCTATAAAACCTGGATTAGCTGCAGATTTTCCACCTAAGGCATCTTTATCTTTACCTTCCGTAAGATTTTTTTGAGCAGCAAGGAAACTTTTTACAGCCTCAGTGTTCTTTGGAGCAATTACAAATTGCTTATAAGCAAAGAATCCTAAAACTCCTAAAATCAAAGCTCCAAATACAAAACCAAGCGGCTTTGAATATTTTTCAACAAATCTTTCAGTGTTTAAAGCCTCTCTGTCAAGGTCTTTAAAGAACTCAACTGTTTCTTTACCTTCTTGCTCGTTCTGAGCACTCTTTCCCAATTTTGCCATAAGTTTTTAAAAATTGAAATGCAAATTTAATTGTTTCTGAGAGATTTACAAAATACTTTGTGAGTATTATTGACGAAATCTTGTGAATTGTTAATGGTGAATGATGAATTTATTAAAAAAAAGATGCTTCGAGATGTTCAGCATGACACTTCTGATAGTGCTTGTTCTAATCTCACAGTAAATGATTAGCGTTGTCATGCTGAACCTTTCGAAGCATATATATTAAGTCTTAGTATCCTAAAATATGGTAGATCTCTGCACCGAATTTCTTCAGTTTTTCATCACCGTTCAGACCTTGTAAACCGATAAGGAAACTAAACTGTGAAACAATTGCTCCTTGCTTTTCTACCAATTTTGCTGCAGCTTCAGTAGTTCCTCCCGTGGCTAAAAGATCATCATGGATTAAAACTCTTTGTCCAGGTTTTATCTGGCCTTCACGGGTTTCAATAATGGCACTTCCATATTCCAGATCATACTTTTCTGAAATAATTGGCGGGGGAAGTTTTCCTGCTTTTCTGATTAGAATAAATGGTACTTCCAATGCCACAGCGATAGCGATTCCAAAAAGGTAACCGCGGCTTTCAATTCCGCAGACTGCATCTATTTTTCCTTTACTGAATGCAACAAGGTCTGCAATGACATCTTCGTAAAGTTTTGGGTCTAAAAAGATAGGTGAAATATCCTTAAACTGGATTCCCGGAATCGGAAAATCAGGGATATTTTCAATTGTTTCTTCTAATCTTTTGATCAGTTCTGCTGAAGCCATTTATTAATTGATTTTATAGCTGGAAATTTTCCAGTCTCCATTTACATTTTTAAGCCCGAAAGTTACTTTTAAAGAAGTTGTCTTCCCACTTTTATCCGTTACATCATAAGTAGCGTTTACGCTCGCACTATTAGCATTAGCTCCACTTGTCGTAATGTTTTTTACATTTACATTTTTTACAGATCCAAAGCCTGAAGTAGGATTTGAGAAAGATTCATAACTTCCCCAGCTTGGATTACTGGCTGTTTCGTATGCTGCTTTTAAGTTTTGAGAACTCACACTGTTCAGGAACTTACTTACTGTATTTTTAGGGTCTGCAGTAGGCTGCTTTGGTGCAGCTGGTGTTGCAGGAGTAGCTGTTGCAGGGTCCGTAGTTGCTTCAGGAGTTGCTGTTGGATTGTTTGGATCTATCACTGCGCTTGGTTGCTCTGTCACCGCTGTCGAATCCGTTTTTGGGATGGCAGGAACTTTTAGAGCTGCGGCATTGACATCAAGCCCGATTTTAGACATTTTGAAAGTCTTGGCAGTTGTTTTTACAGAAACCGTAATATCAATTTTATTATCTACCACTTTTGAAGCAGGGATAGAAGAGAATTTTAAATTGAATCCTTTAAAGTTATTATCCTGCATAAGGTTTTTAGCAGTAGCCAATCTTACACCGTTACTGAAGACTTCAAGAGTTGCTTCAAGGCCAGCTCCTGTGAAAGATACAGGGTTTCCGGCTGCATCTACAAGTCTTGGAACAATCTGGATTGCTGTAGGCGCTCCGGTTCCGTCATCTCCCGTAGGTCTTGTCACAAGGCTTAGTGATCCGGCTTTCACATCGTTAGGATCGCTTTCTTTAGCTTTATCATCCCCGAAGATATTCATCTCTCCAAGTGATGGTGGGGCAGTACTTGCCCATTCTATTCCGTTTTTCTGAGCCACTTCGTCAGCCAAAGACATGATTTCAGGAACTTTCTTTCCGTTAATCAGTTTTCCAAGGGCTTTTAGCTCATTGATATCACCGTCTGCCTCTACTCCAAATGTTTTAAGGATATAAAGAGCTTCATTAAACTTAATCTGCTTAATGGTAGGTAAACTGGAAGTCATATCATTGATACTTGACTGCAGTGTTTTAGTATTCGTAGCATCTACATGATCTTTCTTACATGCTGTAAAAAGCAACAGACTGAAAACAAGTAGAAAAGAAAACTTTTTCATTTTTATTTGGTTTGTTGCAAATTTAATAAAACCTTTATTAATACTGGATTTTATTTTCACTTTATGTTTTATGGCTTGTTTTATTTCTTTTTCATAATAGCCATAATCCTATATTTTTACTTTTTTTGGGGTTGTTCTTTTAAGTCTCCTTTGAAAAAATTGCTGAAGATGGTCTGCATATTCGGGAATGAAGAATCCTGCCAGTAAGAAGTTTTGTAATTACTGTTTTCTTTATCAAATTTTACTTTTTCAATATCATTGTCGTTGTTAAAGCTAAGTTCTGTAGGATAGAAATTTGTGTAAACGGCAATCTGATTGTATTCGGGTTCGCTTTTGTGTTTAAGCTTAACAAAAACAAGTTCATTGTATTCAAGAAAATCTTTCAATGTCTTTTCTGATCCCTTTTCAAAAGACATATTCAATATGGTTCTGATATCATAAAATCGATATCCGAAAAATGAAAATTCTTTTTCCTGAAGTGCTCCGCCTGTCACCTCAATCTGATCTTTACGATCGCCTTTCAATTCTCTGATGATATTTCTTTTTGTTTTATATTCTTCCGGATTTCCTACATTTTTAAGTTTTGGAATCTGTAGAGAATTTCCATAATCCCATGATGAAGTTTCTTTCTTCTCGTTTTTAGGTTCTGTCAATCTGAAAACCCTGTATTGTTCCACGTTTGTACTTTTTAGCTTTTTTGTTTTGTTGTCAAAAATATAGGTTACAATTCCATCGGTATAACTATTCAGTTTATTATTTACGGTCACGTAAGCATTAAAATTTCCTTTGATAAAAATGTATTTGGCAGGTTTGTTATTTTTGATAACTACGGTTTCAATCTCTTTTACCTGATCATTGATTTTAATAATGGGCTGGTCAAAATCGGAATATGATAAGGTGGCAACAGGAAAATTATTATAGACAAGCTGAAACTTTTCCTGCGAGGGAGATAATGATTGTTTGTCAATCTTGCCTTCAATATCTGAGTATGCCAGAATAGTTCCATCTTTCCCAAACACTGAAACTCTGGGAAGGGGAGCACTACTTTTTTCAGAAACGAAAGTGATGGTCTGTGCAGAAATAAAACTATATAAAAAAAGAAAGAATGTGTAAAGGAAAAGTTTGGTTTTCATAGTAAGTTTTTTTTAATTGTTGATCCCATCAATGGCGACGAGTTACCTGATATACATAAAAAAAGACTGATTGTTTTAACAATCAGTCTTTTATAATTTTATTTTGTTACAAGTCCTTAGAAAGGATACTCATAAATTTCAGATTCGTGTAAGAATGGGTTTCCTGTAGGAATCAACTTCAGTTTAGATAAAGCTGAAAGTACAGTAAACATAAATAATCCAGCTACGAACAGGATTGCTCCTAGGATTAACAGGAATACTTCAGGAGTGTTCCAGTATGGTCCTACTGTTCCTGGCATTACCATGTTGAAGTAATCTAAGATGTGTCCTAAGATTACTACTACTGCCATTGTAGTAACTACTTTGTAGTTTCTCTTGATGCTGCTGCTTACTAATACCAATAGTGGTAATAAGAAGTTGATGATCAACATCGGTAAGAAAGTAGGAGAATAGTGCTGGAATCTACCGAAGAAGTAGTTAACCTCTTCCGGAACGTTGGCATACCAGTACAACATGAACTGAGCGAACCATGTATATGTCCAAAGCATACTTGTAGCGAAAAGGAATACTCCTAAATCGTGTAAGTGGTTATCATTGAACTGTGGTAAGAAACCATTTTTCTTAAGGTAAACACTTAATAGGATGATTACAGCAATACCACTTGAAAGGCAACTAACCATTGAATACCAGATATACATTGTAGAATACCAGTGAGGGTCAATAGACATTAACCAGTCCCAAGCCCAAGCTGCAGAAGCAAATCCGAAGAATGCAATATATCCTACTGCCCATCTGTAAAGCATTTGATACTCTACTTTAGATTTCGTTTCATCTACTTTCTTAGACTGAGCTTTCAATTTCCAAGCGAAGAAAGAAGCACCAATCACATAGATTAAAGTTCTTACTGCATAGAAAGGAATATTTAAGAATTTTTTCTTTTCAAATAAGATCACATCAAAATGCGGAGAATCCGGGTTTGTCAATTCAGGGTCCATCCAGTGGAATAAGTGACCATTATGAGTGATGTTTAAGATCATCAGGATTACCAGGATTGCACCACCGTAAGGAATATAAGAAGCAATAGCTTCCATTACTCTTGTAATGATGATTGGCCATCCTGCATGGGCAGCGTGCTGAATAGAATAGAAGAATAATACGCAGCAGCTTACTCCAAAGAAAAATACAGCTACAAAATGTATTGCTGCTAAAGGCTGGTTGTGTACCTGCAATGTAGCGTGCTCAAGGTGAGCCGCGTGATCCTGAGGTCCAACCATTTCACTTGAGTGTGTAGGAGCAGTATGACCTGAAGCATGAACAGCTTCCATCATTTGTTCTATTTTCTCAGTAGATATTCCTTTGTTCAAAAAGAAACCAATACCGAAAAGAACTAAACCTACAACAAGAAGTATTATAGAAGTTGATTTTAATTTTGGTGAAAAACTATACATTTCTTTTCTTATTTTTTAGTTTCGGTAGTCGTTTCAGTTGTTGCTGGTGCCGCCGCTGTAGCTGCTGCCGGTGCTGCTGCTCCTTTTTTGAAAGCACTCATCACATACATTGCTACTCTCCATCTGTCTCCTGCGTTCAATTGTCCCGCATAAGATCCCATGGCATTTCTACCGTTTGTTAATACATAATGAACAGATCCTACAGTAATTTCTCTGTCAGCATAGTTGGGTACTCCAGAGAATGCTCCACTTTGAACGATAGGTCCTTGTCCATCACCTCCTGTACCGTGACATGCAGCACAAGTGTGATCAAACAGTATTTTACCTCTTTCAAGATCCTTAGCTGCATTAGCTGGGTTCAAAGGAGATGCTGTAAGTTTTTTAGATGCTTCATACCCTGCGTTGTACTCGTCAACATTCTTAGGTAATAAGCTTTCTTCAAAAACTCCGTCTTTATTCTGAGGAACTGATCCTTCAACCGGAGAAAGACCTGTTGCACCATTATTTTTAACAAAAGCAGGAATTTCATTTTCATGATCTGAATAAGCATCCTGAGCTTTCATCAATGGATCATAAGCTACCGGAAAATACATGTCCGGGAAATATACCAACGGAGTATTCTCCTTTGGTCCGCAAGAGTTAAGTAAAACTGTTGTTAAACCTAAAACCGCTGTAATTTTTAATACATTCTTTTTCATTTTAAGCGTCTTTAACAGTTATTTCTTCAACTCCAGTTTCAATAAGCAACTGTTTTACAGATTCTACATCTTCAGTTACGAATTCCATCATGAATTTATCATCAGTCGTTCTTGGATCCGGGTTCTGAGCAGGAGCTCCTGGATACATTTTGTTTCTAACTAGGAAAGTTAAAGACATCATGTGAGCAGCACAGAATACCATTAATTCGAACATTGGAACTACGAATGCCGGCATGTTGTGTCCCCAGTCAAAAGCTGGTTTACCACCGATATTCTGAGGCCAGTCGTGATTCATCACGTACCAGGTAAGAGTAGCACCAATAGTTACACCATAACAAGCATAGATGAAAGCGGCATCAGAAATTCTAGTTTTCTTTAAACCTAAAGCTTTGTCTAGTCCGTGAACCGGAAACGGAGTATAAACTTCGTTAATTGCGATTCCTTTATCGTTGAATGCTTTAACGCCGTTCATTAAATCGTCGTCGTCAGCATAAAGTCCGTATACAATTTTAGTGGTGCTCATCTCCTTCTTTTGCTTTATAAGTTTCACCTGAGATTTTCAAAATCGATTTTAATTCAGCCTGTGCAATTACAGGGAATGTTCTTGCATATAATAAGAATAATACAGAGAAGAATCCGATCGTTCCTAAGTATACACCCACATCAATGATCGTTGGCTTAAACATTGTCCATGATCCTGGTAAGTAGTCTCTTGAAAGGTTGATAACGATGATATCAAAACGCTCGAACCACATACCGATGTTGATGATCAATGCAACGATGAATGTCCAGATAATGTTCGTTCTTAGTCTCTTGAACCAGAAAGAAGCAGGAATAACAAGGTTACAGATGATCAATGACCAGAATGCCCACCAGTAAGGTCCTACAGCAGCACCCGGAGAAAGATATGTGAAATCTTCGAATCTAGATCCTGAGTACCATCCGATGAAATATTCAGTTGCGTAAGCTACAGTTACCATACCACCGGTTAAGATGATTACGATGTTCATAATTTCGATATGATACATTGTAATATACTCTTCTAAGTGACACACTTTTCTTGCAACCAACAATAGGGTCTGTACCATTGCAAATCCTGAGAAGATTGCACCAGCAACGAAGTAAGGAGGATAGATTGTTGAGTGCCATCCTTTAATTACTGAAGTTGCGAAGTCAAATGATACGGTAGTGTGTACTGAGAATACAAGTGGAGTTGCCAAACCTGCAAGAACCAAAGAAAGTTCTTCAAATCTTTGCCAGTGTTTTGCTTTACCACCCCAACCGAATGCAAGGAATGTATAAATTTTCTTAGTCCAAGGAGTTTTAGCTCTATCTCTGATCATTGCAAAGTCAGGGATAAGTCCCATAAACCAGAATACAGTTGATACTGAGAAATACGTAGAGATCGCAAATACGTCCCAAAGTAGAGGAGAGTTGAAGTTCCCCCAAAGAGAACCGAATTGGTTTGGTAAAGGGAATACCCAGTATCCAACCCAAACTCTACCCATGTGGATTACAGGGAAGATTGCTGCCTGTACAACCGCAAAGATCGTCATCGCCTCTGCTGATCTGTTTACAGACATTCTCCATCTCTGTCTAAATAATAATAATACTGCGGAGATTAGGGTCCCGGCGTGACCGATACCTACCCACCATACGAAGTTGGTAATATCCCAACCCCAGTTAATAGTTCTGTTAAGCCCCCATGCTCCAATACCTGTCCCGATAGTGTAAGCGATACAGCCGAATCCATAGAGGAATAGAACTAGTGCAGCATATAATGAGATCCACCATAATTTACCTGCTCTTTCTTCGATAGGTCGTGCGATATCTTCTGTAATATCGTGATAAGTTTTGTGACCAATAATTAGAGGTTCCCTTATCGGAGCTTCGTAATGTCCTGACATTTTTTACCTATTTATTATTTAAACTTTATTTTTCTACTCTGTTTCTTACTTTAGTGTGATAGAACACGTTTGGTTTTGTTCCGATCTCCTCTAGTAAATAATATCTTCTGTTAGATGCATACTGCTTTCTAATTGAAGAATCTTTATCATTCATGTCTCCAAATGTCATTGCTCCAGTAGAACAAGCTTTAGAACAAGCAGTCTGGAATTCTCCATCCTTCACTCTTCTTCCTTCTTTCTTAGCCTCAAGAATAGTATTCTGAGTCATTTGGATACACATTGAACATTTCTCCATTACCCCTCTAGTTCTTACAACTACATCCGGGTTAAGTACCATTCTTCCTAAATCGTTGTTCATGTTGAAATCGAACTTGTCATTTAGGTTATAAGTAAACCAGTTGAAACGTCTTACTTTGTACGGACAGTTGTTTGCACAATATCTGGTACCGATACATCTGTTGTAAGCCATATGGTTTTGACCTTGCTTACCGTGTGAAGTAGCCGCTACCGGACATACAGTTTCACATGGAGCGTGGTTACAGTGCTGACACATTACTGGCTGGAAGATTACATCCGGGTTGTCTGCTGGGTGGTTTAATGCACCTCCTTCTTTGTTGAATGCAGTACCGTATAATTCTGGTACAGCCATTCCTTCTTTCAATCCTTCGTATACTTCTACCGTTTGTCTTGAAGAATAGTAACGGTCAATTCTTAACCAGTACATATCTCTGGACATTCTTACTTCTTCTTTCCCTACTACAGGAACGTTGTTTTCTGCCTGACAAGCAATAATACATGCTCCACAACCAGTACAAGAGTTCAGGTCGATAGATAAGTTGAAGTGAGGACCATCTGTATCATCAAAAGCATCCCAAAGGTCGATTTTTCTCGCTGGAAGTGCTCCGCTGATCGTGTGGTATTCCAAAGGTTTGTTCCATCCTTTGTGTTCATCATCGAAAGCTACGTTGATGAAATCTGCCAAAGGAACTTCCTTCGCGATTTCATAACGACCCATCAATGTATTTTGAAGCTGGATACCTGCGAACTCGTGATCTTCTCCTGTTTTCTCAATTTTAACACCTGAAAGCACAAGGTTAGAACCGTCAAATAAAGGATAAGCATTTACTCCAGTATCAGCAGTTGCTCCTGAGTTTTTCTTACCATAACCAAGTGCAAGACCTACAGATCCTTCGGCTTGTCCTGGTTGTACGAATACAGGAACGTTTTCTATTTTAACTCCGTTTACAGTAAGGTTTACAATAGAACCATCTAACTGCATTCTCGCGTTAAGATCGTTGTCAATTGCAAATTTCTCTGCATCTTTAGGAGAAATTGTAAGGTAGTTATCCCAAGACATTCTTGTGATTGGGTCAGGTAACTCTTGTAACCAAGGGTTGTTTGCCTGAGTACCGTCTCCCATTGAAGTCTTAGTGTATAATACTAATTCTAATTCAGAAGCTTTAAAGTTTCCTAGTTCAGCAACAGCCTGAGCAGCGTTTCCTCCTGCATAAGCTAAAGTAGTTGCGTTGGTAGAAGCGTTGATACCGTTGTACAATGCTTTGTTGAAAGAAGTACCACCTAAAAGAGAAGCAGAGCTTGCTTTTAAATAATCGTAGTAGTTGTTTGCTGCATTGTTTTTACCATTCTTCCAAACCAATAAAGATTCTTCAATCTGTCTTGATTTGTAGATTTTCTGAATTGTTGGTTGCATTAATGAATATACACCAGTCTGTGGTTCGATATCTCCCCAAGACTCTAGCCAGTTCGCTACCGGAATAACAGCTTTGGCTGCTTTGTACATTTCATTTTTCTTATCTGCTACAGCAACTACGTAAGGAACTTTTGATAACGATTTTTTGAAATCTTCTCCTTTTGGATGAGAGTAGATAGGGTCCACGTTGTTTGTAATCAATACACCAACTTGTCCACCGTTTACCCATCCTAAGAATTCCTGGTATTTAGCAGCGTTGAATTCTTTAAGGAAGTTTGCCTTACCTGTGAAAGCTACTGAACCTAATTTTTGGTTGATTAAGTGTGCTAAAACCTGTGCTCCTTTAGAACCGTCAGCGAAAACAACAGCTTTGCTTCCTTTTGCTTTCAATTCATTAGCAATTTCAGTTGCAGTCTTATCAGTAGTACCACCACCTACGATTGCATTGTAAACTTCCACTAAAGTTTTGTTTACAGCACTTGGTTTTAATCTGTATCTGGAGTCAGCGTTAGCTCCAGTTAATGACATATTAGACTCCACCTGAATGTGTCTCAACATGCTTGCTCCTGGTTTTCTAGCTGCTGCATAAGAAGTCTCTAAGCTTGAAGCGTTATAATCTCCTAAGAAATCAGCCTGGAAAGAAACTACCAATTCAGAACCTTTAAGGTCATAAACAGGTAATGCTCTTTGTCCGAATACTTCCTGTGCTGCATCTAATCCTGCAGAGTAAGGGAATGCATCATAAGTTACTAATTCCGCTGTAGGATATTTAGCTTTGAATTCAGCGAATAACTTTTTGAAAGTTGGTGAAGGAAAAGAGTGTGATAAAACCACAATCTTTTTGCCTGACGCTTTAGCTTCTTCCAACCCTTTGATAACGAAACTGTCTACTTTATCGAAAGTTTCATCTTTACCGTCTAGTTTAGGCTGCTTTACTTTATCGTTATCATAAAGAGAAAGTACACTTGCCTGAGCTCTTGCGTTAGTTTTACCTAAATCGCCACCAGCCGGGTTGGGTTCAATTTTGATAGGTCTACCTTCACGGGTTTTTACTAAAACACTAGCAAAGTCGAAACCGTCAAAATAAGTTGAAGCGTAATAATTAGGGATTCCCGGAATAATATCATGCGGCTTTACCACATAAGGAATCGTTTTGATTACCGGAGCTTCGCAGGCAGCTAATGTAACTGCTGCTGTAGAGAACCCTAGTAATTTAAGGAAATCTCTTCTTGAAGTACTAGATCCGTTTTTCTCAGCATCTCCAAGGAAATCTTCTACCGGAATTTCTTCCTGAAACTCTTTCTGAGCCAGCTTATTATTCAAAGCTGGATCTTTAAGTTCATGAATACTTCTGAATTGTATTTTGTTTGAAGCCATTTATACTTCTAATTTTTTAGTTATTAATAATGACATTTACCACACTCAAGACCTCCAATTGCATCTACAGTGATCTTACCTCCATCTTGAGGATATTGTTTTTTCAACTTGTCATGTAGATTTTTGAAGTACTCTTTATTATAACCGTTGTTCATATCAACTTCAGTCGTTCTGTGGCACTCGATACACCATCCCATAGTAAAGTCGTTTGCCATCTGAACAACATTCATTGTATCAATTTTACCGTGACAAGCTTTACATACAACATCAATTTTGTTGTTAGGATTCTTTTTGTTGAAAGAATTGATGATCGCTTGTTCTCCAGCAATTACGTGCTGTGAGTGGTTGAAGTAAACGAAGTCTGGCATGTTGTGGATTCTTGTCCATTCAACCGGCTGTGTTTTTCCTGTGTACTGTTGTTTTGCAGGATCCCAACCTGTTGCAGCGTAGATCTTCTGGATTTCACCGTCATAGAATGCCTTGTCTTTTCCTGGCTCCATGTAGTGATCTGCGTTGTATTCAGAAATCGTTCTGTGACAGTTCATACAAACGTTCATAGAAGGAATCTCAGATACTTTTCCGTATTTAGCACTAGAGTGACATAACTGACAGTCAATTTTCTGTTCTCCGGCGTGAATTTTGTGAGAGAAGTAGATAGGTTGCTCAGGTTTGTACCCTTTGTAAACCCCAATCCACATTAACCAGTTCCATACTCCGTAAGCGGCTAAAATAGCAAGGATTGCCAATAAACCTTTACCAATGAAGTGGAACTTCTCATACATTTCACTGAAAGAACGAACTCTTGTTTCATTAAGTCCAGCTAAATCTTCAGACTGACCTAGTTTTACCAATTGTCTTAGCTTAACCAAGATCCAAACCAGTAAACCTGCGATCGCTAAAAGTGAAATGATGACAACGTTTGTTGTAGTTTTGTCTGCAGGAGCTGCCGCAGTAGCGTCAGTTGCAGGAGTTGCTTCCGGTTTTTTCTCCTCCGGAGCAGGAGGGTTAGTTGTGAAAGCTAAAATGTCGTCAATATCCTTATCTGTAAGATTTGGAAAGACCTGCATTTCAGTCTTGTTAAACTTTTCAAAAATCTCATTGGCGTATTTATCCCCAGAAGCTCTTAGAGCTTTGTTGTCTTTGATCCACTTGTGAAGCCAATCTTTGTCTACACCACCTTCTGTCTTTACACGTTCTACAACCCCTTTTAGAGGTGGTCCTACAACTTGTTTGTCCAGCGCGTGACATGCAGTACAATTCGCTTTGAAAAGTTTCTCTCCGTTTTTAGGATCGCCGTCTTGCCCGTAAAATGAAGCACTGGTTGATAGCAATAAGCCTATTGCGATCAACGTTTTTTTATAATGCTTTCTCCAACTAATCATTTAAATTATCTTATGTTAGTAAATTATTGAACATTCAATCAATTCCGCAAAAATAATATTTTTAACAGGAATTTAACGGTATATCGAAAAGGGAAAATATCATTTACGTTTAATTTGTATTGATTCTAAATAACCAGTTTGGTATAGTTTTTTAATTTGTATAAATTTGCGGAAACAAGTTTAAATGAGAAATCTAATCAAAATATTTTCGATATTATCATTATTTGGATTTTATAATATTGAAGCACAACAAGTTGTTAAAAAGGATACCCTGTCGGGAACAGAGCTTATTATGACAATGGATTCCAAAATAAATGCTGCTTTGGAAGGAATTGAAGGAAAGTGTGCGAAAGTTACTCCAACAAATTCTCCTAAAGATTTCGGTAATAATGATAGTGGAATTTCTACAGGAATCAATACAAAACCACCTAAGATCTTTGTACCGAGCAGAGAGCTTACCAATGCTGAAATCTGTAAGAAAAATCCTAGAATTTTAGGGTTCAAAATCCAGATTACAACGGTAAAAAGTAATGAGGAGGCTAATGAGGTGAAGTCTTATTTCAGAAAAAGATTCCCGAATCTGAAAGTGGAGACCGATGCTTCTTTAAGACCAAATTATAAGATTTTAGCTGGAAGTTATTTCACAAAACAAAGTGCCGCCAGTGATCTTTCGAAAATCAGAGAATACTTTAAATCTGCAGTTGCAGTACAGTATAGAATTTTCTGTGCCGAGGCGAAATAAGAAGAATTTATTTCAATATAAAGAACAAAAAGCTGAGAAATTTCTCAGCTTTTTTTATTGATAATAATTTTCCATAAACCAGAAGAATTCTGCCATTCTAAAGATATTGTTGATCAGCAGATAAGTAAATAATATTGCCACAATGAATGTTAAAAATGACATCATTTTCGGTGATGATCTGTACGCAAAAAAGAGCCATCCTACAAGCAAAGGATAGACAAAAACAAAATGTCCTCCGTAGATGTAGGAAGTATGAAGACCAAATCTCATCACGCAATGGATGATGATATCAACTGCAAATGAAATAGTAATGATCTGGACCCATTTATTCTTGAAATTTTTAAAATAACTCCAACTTATCAGGATTAATAATATTGCTACGAAAAAGTAAGGAATGGCAGATGAATAAAGATCCATATAAAGTCCTTTGAAATTGAACCCTTTCATATTGTGCTTGTCTGACATGATGAAGCTGGGGAAAAGAATATTCCCGCCAAAGAAAAATGAAAGAATCATATCCCATGTCGGCATAGATTCTACATTGGAAAACTTTTCATATTGCTGATTGGTTTTTGAAAAGATATTCTGATATTTAAAATCAATTCTATTCAGATAAAGCAGGATAAAACAAATAACCGCAATTATTGCCCTTAATGTTGCATTTCCGAACTTCTTCCAGCTTGTAAAAATGCCTTTCTCAAAAATAAGAGGAATGAAAACTTTTACAAAGTTGGTAATAGTAAGTCCTCCGATAGTAATCCCTGCCAATGATAAGGCTGTTGCCGGTATTTTCTCTTCTTTCCTTAGTTTGATTGCCGCATAGTAGTTGTATAGCGATAGTAAAAATAAAGTGTAGGTAAAGTTTTCCGGTGTGAAAGACAAGATGATATTAGTGGCAAAAGCTCCAAAGAATAATACGATTAAAAGGCTTAACCATAAAGGAAGCTGAATGATATTCTTTACATATTTAAATACCTGAACAATGTTCAATGTGATGATGATATTACTGAGCCATGCCAGAGTAAGCCTGAAATTAGCATCCATTTTTCCTCCTGAAATAAATAACGAAAATTCTCTTATCCAGTTAAAAAAATAGTAAGATAAAGGGTGTCTCTCAAAGCTGCCTCCTGTCATAAGGATAGATTTGTTGTCAAAGCTGAAATAGGCATCCCATGGAATTCTGCTGTCAAAAATAATCCTGTAATGAAGGGCAATATAAGATCCCAGAATTCCATAGCAGACAATGAAAAACAGAAATACTGCCAGTTCGGTATAAGTGGATGGGAAAACCAGTTTAAGAAAATTGATAAATTTTGTTTTGATAAAAGACACGGGTCAAATTTTTTGCAAAAGTAAAATAAAAAAACCACCAAAATTGGTGGTTATAAAAGTTTGTATAAACGTTGTTATTGTTTGATTACTTTCTCGGTTTTGGAAGTTCCGTCTGAGAAGTCTACTTTTAATAGATAAACTCCTTTTGGAAGCGAAGAAATATCCAATCTTTCTGAAGTATTGTTGAGTAGAGATTTTCCACTTGCATCAATTATTGTAGCAGATTTGATTTTTTTGTCTGTTTTTATATTGATTTCTCCTTTTGTAGGGTTTGGATAGATGTTTGTGAACTCTTTAACTTTAGCATTGGCTTCCTGAGTAGCTAATGTAGCACTTGCTAAGACCTGTACATCATCTATGGAAAGACTATCTGCATCATTGGCAACATAACGGAATCTGAATTTAACGTTCGCCTGCCCTGCATAGGAAGCTAAGCTCACGGTAATTGCTAATGTTTCATAATCCGTATATACTCCGTAGTTTTCTTCAACCCATACCTGATTCCAGGTAGTTCCTCCATCTGTGGAGACCTCTACTTTTAAATCTCCGTTAGGATTTGGATCAACCATGTATTCGTATCCAATTTTAGCATTGAACTTTAGTACCGGACTTGTTGTTCCTACCAAACTGAAGGAGGGGCTTGTTAAATGAGCGTCCTGTGCCTGGGCAATCCATCCTATAGCGGCAGATTTTCCACCATTGATATTGAATGTTGCTTGTCCGGTTGCATTAAATATGGTAGTGGTAAATCCCCAAGGTCTTGAAGCCACATTTGTTCCGGTTGTCCATCCTGTTGGAGGAAATGTCGTACCCTGAAAAGTTTCTGTGAGAATCTGTGCATTCCCAAATACAAAAGAGATTAGGGAAATGAATAGTAATTTTGTTTTCATTTGGTTTACGTTTAAAGTTGTTAGTAAATGTAATAAAAAAATGAAAATAATTACATGTTTTTTAATTTTTCATGAATATTTGTTAATTACGAACTGCATGAAAGTGTGGAACATCCGGCAGTATCATCATATCCAGACGGTCTTTTGGCGGAGAACTCGGAGTATATTTCCTGATATGGATTTCCGAGTGCTTTCATGAGCTTTTCCAGCATCTCTTTTTTGCCATTGCTGATCTCTTCAATGCATTCGTAGAGAAGATAATTTCGGAGTATAAATGTTGGATTTGCCTTTTCCATCATAGCTAAAGAGTCTTCTTCTGAAATAGAGTTTAAAGCTTTTCTTGCTTCATATCTTTTGATGAAACTATTTAGCTTTTCCAGCTTTTCTTCATTCAGGATAATATAAGAGACATCTTTAAAATGTTCTGATATATTTGTGGCTTGGGTTATTTTTTTCAGTTGATTGAAAAACAAGGTGTAATCTAACTGAAGTTCTTGCATAAGACCCTGCCAGCTGGTGAAAAACTCTTCATCATCCTTTTGAAGCTGATCAAAACCGAACTTTTTACAAAGCATCTGGTCATGAGCTTCCCAAAAATAAGTTCCGAAATTATTTAAAGTATCTTCTAAAAACTTTTCATCTTTGATTAACGGATGAAGAGCATTGGCAAGCTGCCAAAGATTCCATTGAGCAATTTGTCCCTGTTTTCCGAATGCATATCTTCTTCCCGGAAGGTCTGTTGTGTTGGGTGTGAAATTCAAATCATATTCATCCATCATGGAATAGGGACCGTAATCAATGGTTAATCCGAGAATTGACATGTTATCTGTATTCATTACTCCGTGTACAAAACCGACTCTGAACCATTCAACCATTAAGTTAGCCGTTCGGGTGCAGATATTTTCAAAGAAATCTCTGTATTTCGTACTGTCAGTAGCTGTAATTTCCGGATAATAATTTTCAATGGTAAAATCGGCAAGTTCCTGAAGATTATTGTATTCTCTTTGGGCAGACATAAGTTCAAAATGTCCGAAACGTAAAAAGCTTTCAGCAGTTCTGATGACCACTGCACCTTTTTCAAGCTGTGGATTTCCACTGTACATGATATCGCGCATCACATCTTCACCCGTAAAAGCAAGGCTAAGCGCTCTTGTTGTAGGTACACCTAAATGATGCATGGCCTCACTCATAAGATATTCGCGTACAGAAGACCTTAATACGGCTCTTCCATCAGCATGTCTGGAATATGGAGTAGCACCGGCTCCTTTCCATTGTATTTCGGTCTTTTTTCCTGCCTCATTGGTAATTTCACCAGCAAGGATGGCTCTTCCATCTCCAAGCTGTCCTGCCCAGTTTCCGAACTGATGTCCTGCATAAGCTGTGGCGTATGTTCGAACGTTTTCCGGAAGGTTATTTCCAACCAAAAAATTCAGGTCTTCATCTTCATATTTTCCCAGGCCAATTTCTTCTGATAAAGCTTCGTTAAAAGCAATCAATTCGGGTTTATCAAAACCTGCAGGCTTAATAGTAGCAAATAAGACTTTTGGAGTGTTTCTCTGCATAGGGTTATTGGAAAAATCACCAGGAAAAGTTTCAATAAATGGCTGTCTGATACGTTCGATATTCATCCTTCAAAGGTATTAATTAAAAAAGAAAAGACCTTTCAAATTATTGAAAGGTCTTGTGTATTTCTAAAAGAGAATTTATTTATTGAAATCTACTTCATCATTAGAATGAAGGTTTTCATTGATGTTGTCCTCTTTCTTTTCTGTTGGTTTTTTTGGAGTTGGATCTGCCGGCCTTGGATTTTTGATCTCATCGATCGTCTGAAGACTTCCTTCATCTCCATATCCTCCGCTTAGTCCTTTAAGGTTTGAACATCCGTCTTTCCAGTCTGAAGGCTTAACAAACTTGTCATCAGGAGTTACACCTAAGCTCTTATCAGCCCATACTTTTTTCATGAAAATTGCCCAGATTGGTAGTGCCATTCTCGCACCCTGACCTTCACCTGTTCCAAAGAAATGGGTTGCTCTGTCTTCCCATCCAACCCATGCTCCGGTTGCCAGTTTTGGTGTGATTCCCATAAACCATCCATCGGAGTTATTCTGAGTTGTTCCTGTTTTAGCTGCAATTTCCACAGCTTTTGAAATTCCTCTTCTTCCTAATTCTCCGGAAGCAGTTCCGTATTGTGCAACACCTTTCATAAGTTCAATCATGGTGTAGGCATACATTGGGTTCATTACTTCTTTAGGCTCTACGTTTACTTCTTTAATTACTCTACTGTTGGCATCTTCAATTCTCCAGATCATCTCTGGTTTGTTGTAATTACCATAATTGGCAAAAGTACTGTAAGCACCTAGCATTTCGTAAATCGTGATGTCTGATGAACCTAAAGCAATGGTATTGTTTCTAGGAATATCTTCTGTTACTCCCAGATCTCTTGCCGTCTGGATTACAGCGTCTACTCCTGTCATTTCAATAAGTCTTGCAGCAACAGGGTTTTGAGAGTGTGCCAATGCATCTTTTAAAGTAAGCATTCCACCTCTTCCCGGTACATGCCATCCGTTATGATCATAAGTTCCGTTAGAAACAGCAGAACAAGGTGTCATTCCCAGTTTCATAATAGCAGTAGCATATACGAAAGGCTTGAATGTAGATCCTACCTGTCTCTTACCTTGCTTGATATGGTCATATTGGAAGTGCTGCCAGTCTATACCACCTACCCAAGCTTTGATTTCTCCGGTTCCCGGAACCATAGACATCAAACCTGCCTGTGCAATTTGTTTGTGGTATCTGATAGAATCCCATGGAGACATTTCCACCTCTTCTTCTCCTGCCCATGTGAATCGCGAAGTTTTAATAGGTTTTTTGAACTCCATCATGATAGAATCCTCAGGCATTCCATCAGCTTTCAGTAATTTGTAACGGCCGGTTCTTTTCATCGCCTGAACCATTACGTCCTTGATTTGTTTATCATTAAGATAGTAGAAAGGTCTGTTCTTTCTTCCTCTCTGTTCTGCATCAAATCTCTTCTGAAGATCTGTTAAGTGTTCTTTGATTGACTCTTCAGCATATTTCTGCATTTTAGAATCAAGAGTAACATATATTTTTAGACCGTCCTTGTAAAGGTTAAGCTTTTTACCGGTTTCTTTTTCATGAGCTTCAAGATATTTGTCAATCTCTTTTCTCAGATAGAACTTGTAATAAGCAGAATATCCATCAGTGATACTCTTGATAGGATGGAAGTCTACTTCAATCGGGGTACTGGCTGCTTTTTCATAAGTTGCAGCATCAATGTATCCGGTTTTCTGCATTTGATCCAATACAACATTCCTTCTTTCTTTAGCCTTTTCAGGGTATCTGTAAGGATTGTTTTTTCTTGGATTTTCAAGCATTGCTACAAATGTTGCAGCTTCCGGTAATGTAAGTTCAGACGTTTTCTTGTTAAAGTAAACTCTGGAAGCCATTTCAATACCATTAGCATTGAAAAGGAAGTCGAACTTGTTGAAATAAAGAGTGATAATTTCTTCTTTGGTGTATCTTTTCTCAAGACTTACTGCTACTACCCATTCTTTCAGTTTCTGGAATGCTCTCTGAACTTTATTCTGAGAAGCATTTCCTGTGAAAAGAAGTTTGGCAAGCTGTTGAGTAATGGTAGAACCTCCACCACGTCCACCACCATATGCTACGGCTCTGGCAACGGAGTATAAATCGATTCCTGAGTGTTCTTTAAAACGCTCATCTTCTTTAGCCTGTAGAGCATAAATAAGATAAGGAGGGAGATCCTTATAAACAATTGGTTGAGTCTTTTCTTTTTCGAATTTACCCAAAGTTACTCCGTCTGAAGAAATGATCTCAGAAGCAACAAAGATATCCGGATTTTCAAGTTCTTTTACATCAGGCATTTCCCCAAGGAATCCTTGAGAAACCGAAAAGAAAAGCCCTGAAATTCCCAGAACTACCGCAATGAGTCCGATCCAGATAAATGAAACCCATTTTCTCCAGGAGGTATCTTTCTTTTTCTTGGGAGGCAGAGGAAATGTTTTCCCCTTATTTCCTGTATTTTTTTTGTTTTCTTCCATTTATGGTTACGGTTTAGCCGTTTCTATTTTTACCCCAATATCCTCAATTCCCGGAAGGTTATCATTTCTCATCGCCTGAGTAAGACCGATTTCATATTTTCCTTTTCCCGGAAACTGGTAATTTACTTTATACTGAAACAAAGTTTCTTTCGTATCACCAAACCCTGTACCAAGCCATTCTCCGTTTGGTTTAGCCAGAACATAATTCAACGTGTCTGTTTCCTTTTTTTTGTTCTGTAGATTGGTGAAATTCACTATAAACCTTATATTGCTGTAAGGATAAGTGTTGTTATTTCTTACGACAAATATAATATTTTTAGGATTCTGCGGATCTGAAACTTCAAGATTAAATTTTTGTTCACTTTTCTTATTCCATTTGTTATCAACGGAATTCATGATGACATCTCCTCCTGAGGAAGAGTTGCAGCTAAAGAAAAGGATAAATGAAAGTAATCCTAAAATTTTATGCATTGTTATCTTTTTTTGGAGGATATTTCTTTTTGAATTTTTTCTTGTTCGGATTGTTGCTCTGTGGTTTTTTATCAGCGTCAGAATTATTCACTGCTTTTTCCACAGGTGTTTTTTGCTGTGGGTGCTGCTTTTGAGGTCTAGGCTGATTGGCGGATTGAGCGTTTGGGTTTTCGGTTTTTTCAGATCTTTCCGGTCTCTCTTGTCTTTCCGGTCTGTTTCTTTTTTGTCCTTGGCCCTGACCCTGACTTTGCTGGTTGTTGTTTTGCTTATTCTGGTTGCTCTGGTTGTTTCTGTTCCTGTTGTTTCCTCTGTTTTTCTTTTCGAAACGGTCCACATTGTTTTCCTGTATCAAATCGATCGTGTGAGTAGAGGTTTCAGGCTGTTTCAGGTCTTCAAGAGGAAGTGTTTTTTCTCCTCTTTTATTCTTTGAAATCAATTTTTTAACAAGGTCAATATCAAAATCATACCATGCAATTGAGCTGTCTACATAAGCAAACCACATTTTCTTTTTGAAAACGTCGATTTTAATACAGAATGCTTTTCCTTTCTCTGTTTCCAAAGTCGTTGAAGAAGAAGGGAAGTTGCTTAATGCGTCCAGATAGCTGTCAAGCTCATAGTTAAGGCAGCATTTCAGCTTACCACATTGTCCTGCCAGTTTCTGAGGATTGATACTCAGCTGTTGATATCTTGCAACATTGGTGTTTACAGACCTGAAATCTGTAAGCCATGTTGAGCAGCAAAGTTCACGTCCGCAAGACCCGATTCCGCCCACTTTGGCGGCTTCCTGTCTAAAACCGATTTGTTTCATATCGATCTTGGTACGGAATGCACTAGCGTAATCTTTGATCAGCTGTCTGAAATCTATTCTGTTATCAGCAGTATAATAAAAGGTTATTTTTGAAGAGTCACCCTGATATTCCACATCGGTAACTTTCATTTCAAGGCCTAATCTTTGTGCAATTTTTCTTGCTTCAAGCTTTACGCCGTCTTCTTTTTTTCTTGCTTCCTGCCATACCTCAAGATCTTTTTGGTTGGCCTGTCTGTATATTTTGAGTGCCGATTCTTCCGAAAATTTTTTCTTTTTCATCTGAATCTTTACTAATTCTCCCGTAAGGCTTACTACGCCTACATCGTGTCCCGGACTTGATTCTACTGTAATTACGCTACCTATATGTAAAGGAATATTATTTACATTCTTATAAAAAGATTTTCTGTCATTTTTAAACCTAACTTCTACAAAATCACACCTGTTTGGTGCCGGATTGTTGATGTTAGAAAGCCAGTCAAAAACACTTAATTTATAACTATTCCCGCAGGTATTTACATTTTCACAGCCATTTGCGGTTTTTTTAGGGCCGCAAGAATGTGCAGAATCGCCGGATGTTTTACATCCACAACTCATATTTTCTATTATTTATAATCTGCAAATTTATGTATTTTTATCTTTATGCGATTCTAAAATACTTAAATAAGGTGAATTCGGTATAAAAGATTTCCCTATTTTAACTAAGAATGATGTCTGTAGATGTAGTCAGAGGCTTTATAAGGGAATAAAAATGCTGATTTTTAATTTATTCTATTTTTTTTCCTTTAACATTTATTATCTTTTTCCTTTCCTGGATTGCTTTTTTAGTGCATTATTGTTTAATTTTAAACGATCGTTTAAAATTAAACAATGAATATAACTTGATTTTTAAACTATTTTAAGTGTTTAATAATGATTGTTTTGTATTTTATTTTCTTTGAGGTGTTATTTTAAACATAGTTTTCTTTTGCAATATTGTTTAAAATATTAGGAAATATTAACAGACGTATTCAAAATAATTTTATATTTGGCTTATATATATAATAATAGTCTATGAAAAAAATATTAGTATCAACTGCTTTATTGGCGGGAGTTCTATCTTACGCAGGAGGCTTCAGAGTTTCCCTGCAGGGGGTAAAACAATTGGCAATGGCGCATACTAGTGCTCATGCCGAAGACGCGAGTGTGACATTCTTTAACCCGGCGGGTATGTCATTTATCCCTTCCAAGCTGAGTGTAGTGGCAGGAGGGTTTGCAGCAAGTAACAAGGTTACTTTTCAAAACTTCAATACTTTACAAAGTACAGAGACAGATAACCCTGTAGGAACTCCTTTCTATGCCGCAATTACTTATAGACCGATAGAAAAGCTTACCGTAGGTCTAAGTGTAACAACACCTTTTGGAAGTACAATTAAGTGGCCGAATGACTGGGAAGGTAAAGAAATGGTTCAGAAATTAGAACTGAAAAGTTTCTACTTCCAGCCAATGGTCTCTGTAAAACTAGCTCCATGGGTATCTTTTGGTGCCAGCTATATCTATGCAAAAGGAGTTGTAGACTGGGATAAAGCAGTAACACAATTTGGAGGACAGGTAAATATCAACGATAAAAAAGCAAGCGGACACGGATATGGTTTTGGTTTCTACTTCAGACCTGATCCGAAATTAGATGTAAGTATTGCTTACCGTTCAGCAATAGATATGAAAGCTAAAAAAGGTACGGCTACTTTCCAGTTCCCTTCTCAATCTATCTATAATCAGCTGAAATTAAATGCTGCCGGACAGGATGGGTTCTCTGCAACACTTCCGTTAGTGGAAGAATACACCATTGGTTTAACTTATAAAGTGACACCGAAATGGCAGGTTTCTGCTGACTTTAACTATCACGGATGGGAAAGATACAGTAAGCTTACTTTAGATTTCGAGAATGCTCCTATTGGAAACAACCCATCAGATCCAACTGTTCTTACAAGTCCTAAAAACTTTAAGAATTCTAAAACATTCAGACTGGGAACTCAGTATGCATTTACCAATATGATTTACGGACGTTTGGGAGCTTATTATGATGAAGCACCTTACACTACAGAAAACTTTATCCCGGAAACACCTTCATATGATACGTATGTTATTACAGGAGGGATTGGCTTTAAGCTGAAACAATTCGGAATTGATATTGCAGGAGGATATGCAATGCCTCAATACAGAAATGTAAATAATGCTAATCTAGGTTTCTACGGACAGTCGAAAGCAACAGCATTTTACTTAGGTCTAGGTTTATCCTATAATCCATTTTAATTTTAGAAGACTATGAAAAAAATTATAATATCGACAATTGCAGTTTCTGCACTTCTTTTTACAGTAAGCTGTAATACGGATTTCGATACGGATGTGAAAGATATCCCGGTAACAAAAGGAGACGCAGACTTTTCAAAATATATCTCATTAGGAAACTCTCTTACTTCAGGATATCGTGATGGTGCATTGTATAGCAGTGGACAGAATGAATCTTATCCAAGTATGATCGCTGCACAAATGAAATTGGCAGGTGGAGGAGATTTTAAACAACCTTTAATGCCTAATGACGTAGGTGGGTTCAACAATCTTCCGGGTTTCCCGGGAAAACTGACTCTTCAGGTAGTTAATGGATCTTTAGCTCCTGTGCCAAGCGGGGCAGCAGCAGCATTAGATGTATTATCTGGCGGAGGTACTTATAATAATATGGGGGTTCCTGGTGCCAAGTCCTTCCACTTAGTTGCTCCTGGGTATGGTAGTCAGGCAGGTCTTGCAGCGGGTACGGCTAATCCTTACTTTGTAAGGTTTGCTTCTTCAGCTACTACAAGTGTATTGGCGGATGCTATGGCTCAGAAAGCAACATTTTTCTCTTTGTGGATAGGGAATAATGATGTACTGTCTTATGCTACTAATGGAGGAACAAACTCTCAGACTGTAGGAGGTGTTACCACTTATACAGCAGCTACAGTTCAGACAGGAAATACCAATCCTACAACGTATAAATCAAATGATATCTCTGATCCTGCATTAGTAGCTGGATCTATTAAAGCGGTTTTAGATGGTCTTAAAAGTGTAGGAACTACAAAAGGAGTTATTGCTAATATCCCTTCTGTTACTTCAGTTCCTTTCTTTACTACGGTACCTTATAACCCTTTGACGCCTGCTCTTTTAGGTTCAAACCTGACAACTCTTAACACCAGTTTATATGGTCCGTTGAAGCAGGCTCTTACTGCTTTTGGAGCTGGGGATAGAATTAATCTACTTTCCGCTACGGGTCCAAATCCTGTTTTAATTAAAGATGTTGCTTTGACAGATTTATCAGCTCAGCTTACAGCTGCTTTAACTCCTTCTTTGGGAGCACCGACAGCTGCTGCTTTTGGTCAGATCTTTGGACAGGCAAGACAGGCTACTGCAGATGATTATATTTTGCTTACGACTAGTTCTGTAATTGGAAGTACTGCGGTGGGAGTTCCTGCTCCGGTAAATGTTTATGGAATTTCTTATCCATTACAAAACCAACATGTATTAACAAAAACAGAAGCTGGCTATGTGAAAACAGCAACTACTGCATATAATGCTTCTATAAAATCACTTGCTGATTCCTATGGACTTGCATTTGTAGATGCCAACACTAAGATGATTGAACTGAATGCACAGTCAGGAATTTTATTTGATGGTGTAAAATATACTGCGAAATTTGTAACAGGAGGAGCTTTCTCTCTAGATGGAGTTCACCTTACAGGACGTGGATACGGTATTGTTGCTAATGAATTTATCAAGTCTATCAATGCTAAATATAAGTCTACACTTCCGCAGGTAGATCCGAACAAATATTCAGGAGTTAAATTCCCTTAATAATTGATAAAATAAAAACTTAGAAACCACAAGAGTAAATCTTGTGGTTTTTTTTTAAATTTGCAAAATCTTTTAAAAAGTAAAAATGGCCGATCAGTTAAGTTATCTATTTTGTACAAGAACCAGCAGGGACTTGGCAGAGAAAATTGCCCAGAGTTATGGGAAAGAATTAGGAAAAATCAACTTTCAGGAGTTCAGCGACGGGGAATTTGAGCCTGTTTTGGACGAATCTGTAAGAGGAGGAAGAGTTTTCCTGATTGGATCTACATTCCCTCCTGCAGACAATCTTTTGGAACTTCTTCTAATGATTGATGCAGCAAAAAGAGCTTCTGCAAAGAGCATCACCGTAGTAATTCCTTACTTCGGACTTGCCAGACAGGACAGAAAAGACAAACCAAGAGCGCCGATCGGTGCAAAATTAGTTGCTAACCTTCTTACTGCAGCAGGAGCGACAAGAATCATGACAATGGATCTTCACGCAGATCAGATTCAGGGATTCTTCGAGATTCCGGTAGATCATCTGTATGCTTCTACTATTTTCGTAGACCACATCAGATCTTTGAATCTTGATAACCTTACCATTGCTTCTCCTGATATGGGAGGTGCAAAAAGAGCGAAAAACTATGCCGGTCACCTTGGTGCTGAAGTAGTAATTGCTTATAAGGAAAGAAAAAAAGCAAACGTTGTAGAAGAAATGTTCCTTATCGGGGATGTTACAGGTAAAAATGTAATCCTTATTGATGATATGATTGATACTGCAGGTACACTTTGCAAAGCTGCAGATATCTTAATTGAAAAAGGAGCAAAAACAGTAAGAGCTATGGCTACTCACGGAGTGCTTTCAGGAAAGGCTTACGAGAATATTGAGAACTCGCAACTGCTGGAAGTTATTGTAACTGACTCAATTCCTGTTAAAAATAATTTGTCATCTAAAATAAAAGTGCTATCTTGCGCCCCGTTATTTGCAGACGTTATGACAATGGTTCATGAGCACAAATCAATTAGCAGCAAGTTTGTTATTTAATTGATTTTAAAGAAGTTGCAAATTAAAATAAGAACAATTTTTTAAATTTTTTATAAATGAAATCTATTACAATTCAAGGTACAAAAAGAGAAAGCGTGGGCAAAAAGTCTACAAAAGCTTTACGTGATGCTGAATTAGTTCCTTGTGTTGTTTATGGAGGTGAAGCACCTTTGAACTTCTCTGCTGAAGAGAGAGCTTTCAAAGGATTAGTATACACTCCTGAAGCACACACGGTATCTATTGAGGTTGACGGAAAAACAATTCCAGCTGTTCTTCAGGATATTCAGTTCCACCCGATTACTGACAAAATTCTTCACGTTGACTTCTATCAGTTATCTGATGATAAGCCAGTGATCATGGAAGTTCCGGTAAGAATTACAGGACGTTCAAAAGGTGTTGTAGCTGGTGGTGTTTTACGTCAGTCTTTCAGAAAACTAAAAGTAAAAGCTATCCCTGCTAACCTACCTGACGAAGTAGTAGTTGATGTTACTCCATTAAGAATTGGTAACAAACTTTACATCGGTGGTATCAAAACAGAAGGATATTCTTTCATGCACCCTGACAATGCAGTAGTAGTTGCTGTTAAGATGTCTAGAAATGCAATGAAAGGTGGTGCAGCTGCAATGGATGATGATGATGAGGAAGAAGTTGCAACTGAAGAAGGTGCAGCTCCTGAAGCAGCAGCAGAAACTGCAGCAGAATAAGAATTGCTTATTTAAACAATATAAGAACCCGTCAGTTATGGCGGGTTTTTTATTTGATAGCCAGTCTCAGCTGAAAGAACTGAGCAAACTTAAAAGGGTTGGTTTCAATTTCATCTTTTTGCTTTATTGTCTTTCTTCACCTTACACTATCGAATATTTCTATCAACTGACAATGATCAGGAGCCAACCCCATGCTTCCTTTCGGAAAAAAAGCCGTAAATTTGAAGAGTTCTAAATAAGGACGTTTTAATTTAAAAAATAAATAAATGTTTGACATTCAGGAAATAAGAAGCCAGTTTTCTATATTGGACAGAGAAGTGAACGGTAAACCTTTGGTTTATCTGGATAATGCAGCTACATCCCAAAAACCAAATTCAGTTTTGGAAGTCTGTCACGCATATTATACAGAACTTAATGCCAACGTTCACAGAGGAATTCATACACTGAGCCAGCTGGCAACAGAAGAAATGGAGCTTTCAAGAAGAAAGATTCAGAAATTCATCAATGCTGAACATGACTTTGAAGTAATTTTTACAAAGGGAACAACAGAAGGGTTGAACCTTATCGCTTATATTTTAACACAGAAACTGCAGAAAGATGATGAAATCATTATTTCTTATCTGGAGCACCATTCCAATATTGTTCCATGGCAAATGCTGTGTGAAAGAACCGGAGCGAAACTTCGCGTAATTCCGATTGATGAGAACGGAATCCTTCAGATGGATTATTTTGATCAGTTTTTGAGTGAAAAAACGAAGGTTGTTTCTGTAAATCAGGTTTCTAATGCTTTGGGAATTGTAAATCCAATTGAGGAAATTATTGCTAAAACAAGAAAAAATACCGATGCTTATGTTGTGATAGACGGAGCTCAGTCTGCTCCGCATTTCAATATTGATGTACAGAAGATGGATTGCGATTTCTTTGTGTTTTCAGGTCATAAAATGTATGCTCCGATGGGAACAGGTATTTTATATGGAAAACAAGAAATATTGGAAGCTTTACCGCCGTTTCACGGAGGAGGGGAGATGATTGCGACGTGTTCTTTCGAAGGAACTACCTATGCAGGTCTTCCATTCAAATATGAAGCAGGAACACCGAATGTAGGAGGAAATATCGCTTTAGGTGCTGCCGTTGATTTCATGAACAGAGTAGGTCGTGAGAATATTCAAAACCATGAAAATGCTTTGTTGGAATATGCTCAAAGACATCTTTTAGAAATTGAGGGTCTGAAAGTATATGGTGAGAAAGCAAAAAGAACAGGTGTTGTATCCTTTAATCTGGAAGGAGTGGGTATTGCCTCTGATGTAGGGATGATCCTTGATAAAATGGGAATCGCTGTAAGAACAGGACACCACTGTACACAGCCTATCATGAACTTCTTTAATATTGCCGGAACAGTAAGGGCAAGTTTCGCTGTTTATAATACTTTCGAAGAAATTGATGCCCTGGTGGAAGGTGTTAGAAAAGCACAGAGAATGTTGAGTTAATTAATAAAGAATCTCTACGATATAGAATTAAAGCAGTCTTTGAGCTGCTTTTTTTATTAGTCTATTGGTATACAATAACACCGGCCCTCAATAATGACCGGATAATTGCCGGTAGCACATTCCAGGCAGATTTGTCCTTCTACTATAATACTTTTCATCTTTACTTTGTTTAGCTTTTTCATATGATGTGATTTAAAGGGGTAATAATCAAATGTAAAAACCTCCGGAAAATTAATTACAATAAAAAAGCCCTGTTAACGGATAACAAGGCTATTGTATTTTTAAGAGAATAATCTTACAAATTCGGTTTCCAGTCTACTACTGCTCTGATGAAAGCTTCAGCATTTTCGACAGGAACATTCGGTAGAATTCCGTGGCCTAAATTGGCAATGTATCTGTCTTTTCCGAAACGGTTGATCATTTCATTCACCATCTTCTTAATGGTTTCAGGTGTTGAGTGAAGTCTTGCAGGATCAAAGTTCCCCTGTAGCGTCATTGTATGGTTCGTTAAAGTTCTTGCGAATTCCGGTTTAATAGTCCAGTCAACTCCAAGAGCAGAAGCCTTAGACATTGTCATATCTTCCAGAGCAAACCAGCATCCTTTTCCAAATACTACAACATGAGTAAGGGGGCTTAATGCTTCAACAATCTGGTTGATGTACTGCCATGAGAATTCCTGATAATCTGTAGGAGAAAGCATTCCTCCCCAGGAATCGAAAACCTGTACTGCAGAAACTCCTTTTTCTACTTTTCTCTTCAGATAAGCGATTGTAGTATCTGTAATTTTTTGTAATAATAAATGTGCTGCTTCAGGCTGTTGGAAGCAGAAGGATTTTGCAATATCAAAAGCTTTACTTCCTTTTCCTTCTACACAGTAACAAAGAATGGTCCATGGAGAACCGGCAAAACCGATCAATGGAATGTCATTGTCCAGCTTCTGAAGTGTAAGTTCAATAGCATCGAAAACGTACCCTAAAGTATCATTCACATCCGGAGTTTCAATATTCTGAACTTGTTCCATTGTTCTGATTGGAGTATCTAACCATGGTCCAACAGATTCTTTCATTTTGAAATCAATTCCCATTGCCTGCGGAACTACCAGGATATCAGAAAACAGAATCGCGGCATCCAAAGGAAATCTGCGGATAGGCTGTAAAGTGATCTCAGCAGCAAGCTCTGGAGTCTGACATCTTGTAAAGAAATCATACTGATCTCTTAAAGCAATGAATTCCGGCAGATATCTTCCAGCCTGCCTCATCATCCAGACAGGAGGTCTTTCAACGGTTTCTCCGCGAAGTGCTTTTAAATATAGGTCGTTTTTTATCATAATCTATTGTAACTAATATTACCGCAATATCCGGTAACAGATATTCTAAATCCTACTTCCGATTTCTTTTCTGATCAATGCAAATATGGATGTCAGTGTATTTTCTTCAGAAGTAAAAATTTCTTCCCGCGTATAATTTCTCAGCTCACCGGAAGTGGTTTCACCAATGGAAAACAGCTTCATGCCTTCCAGAGAATTTCGCCTTGCAAAACTACGAACTCCGCTCGGACTAAAAAATACCACAGCATGATATTTTTCAGTTATTATAGGATTGATTTCCTCAGTATTATAAATTGTAACTTTTTTGTACTTAATGTTTTGTAAAGGAAGGTCTTTGTCCAGAACATTGATGGCAAGATTACCACAAAAGTGCAGGAACTGCTCGTGCTGGCATTTTCCGATAATGAATCGCGAAAGAGTTTCAGCATTTTTCAGTACCTTAAATGTTCCAAAACCATGCTTTCTAAGCTCTCTTTTGGTCTTTTCACCTACACAATAGATTTTGTTATAGTTTTTGGCTGTAAAATTCTCATTGGGTTTGAATCTGTTTTTAAAAAAAGAAGCAACTCCATTGACACTGGTGAAAATCAGAGAATAGTTTTTCAGCTCAAAAGGACTGATCATAATGGGTTTAGTCTTAATTACCTCAACACAGTCGACCAAAATACCCTCTCCTAATTCTTTGGATATAATCGTCTGGTCTATATTTTTGGTAAATAAGATTTTCATGTCTGTAAAATTAAGAAGATGAAAAAGAGTGGCTAAAGGAAGGTGAAAATGTAAATCTGAGCTATCAGATCTGGCTTTTGATTTCTGCCATTAATTCTTTTCCTCCGTTTTCAAGAACAACTTTTGCAAACTTTTCTCCAAAATTCTCGGTTGGAGTATACACAAAGTTTTCATCCACAGAAATGCAGTTTTTCCCATCCAGAGAGCAAAGTGCCGCTTTGAAACGGATCTGATCACCGATGATTTCCGCAAATGCTCCGATAGGTGCAGTACAGCCTCCTTCTAAAGTGCTCAGGAAGTTTCTTTCAATCTCTACACAGATCTGAGTCTGTTGATGATTGATCTGGCTTACAATTTCGTTAATTTCCGGTTTGTCAGTATGTCCGGCTACAGAGATTACCCCTTGTGAAGGCGCAGAGATCATTAATGGAAGCATTTCGTAATCAATTTCCATTTTCATTCTTTTGATACCTGCCAAAGATAAAATCGTAGCATCGAAATCTCCGTCTTCAAGTTTTTGAAGTCTGGTTTGAATATTTCCTCGGATATCCGAAAAATCAGTAGTCGGATAATTTCTCAACCAGAAAGCTCTTCTTCTCAAACTGCTTGTAGCGAGTTTAAGTTCATGGAATTCTTTATTCCTTGAAGATTCTTTTCTGATCAGAATATCCTGTGGATAATCTCTTTCCAGATAAGCGATCATCTCAATATTTTGAGGCAATTGAGTGGGAACATCTTTTAAAGAATGTACGGCAATATCAATCTCGTCATTCAATAGAGCAATATCAAGATCTCTTGTGAAAACCCCGGTAATTCCTAAAGAATAAAGCGGCTGATTAAGGTTCTTATCGCCAGAAGAAACGATAGGAACAATTTCCGTTAAATAATTGTTGTTCTGAAGGTGCCTCGCAACCTCTCTAGCCTGCCAAAGTGCAAGTGCGGAATTTCTCGTTCCGATTCTAATGCTTTTCATTGAATTCGTTGTTTGGTTGTTCAACTAATATTTCGTGCATTAATTTACTAATTTCTTCGGCTTTTAAAGGATTATCGATGATATATTTTGCAAAACGGTTGGTGATTTTCTGGATCATTTTGTCAGAAAGTTCCATGTCCGTGATGTTTATGTATTTATTCTTTTTATAAAAATTATGCATTTCATTACGTTCCATGTTCTTTAGAACTGCTTTGAAATGATGAATATTGGGTGCCAGTTTTCTCTTTTTCTCCCATTCAATAAAGTCTTTCATCAGTTCCTTAATGATTTTTTCAGCTTTCGGGATTTCTCTTTCTCGCTGTTGAATCGTTTCCTGAATCTGTTTTGAAAGCTCATCTACGTCAATCAGGGTTACATTTTTATTTTCTGTAACATTCTTTTCAACGTTATGAGGAATAGAAAGATCAATGATCAGTGTTTCTTTTCCATTCGGGAAGTGAGACTGGTTGACAATAGGATGCTTGGCTCCTGTTGCCACAATAAGAATATCTGTATTTTTTAATTCCTGGTCAAAATCAGAATAATCAACGTGAGGAATATTATATTTCTGGGAAATTTTTTCCGCTTTCTCCTGAGTTCTGTTGGCAATTTTAATTTTCGGCTGATAGACATGTTTTACCAGATTTTCAACGGTATTCTGTCCAATTTCACCTACTCCCAAAAGAAGAATATTTTTTTCAGTGATTCTCTTCTGGTTGTTTAGAATATAATGAACTGCCGCATAAGAAACAGAAGCCGCACCATTGGAAATGCCGGTTTCATTTTTTATTCTTTTCGAAATCTGAATAGCCGCATTGATGGCTCTCTCCAGATAAGGATTAGAATTTTGTCTTTCTTTTTTGAAACGGCTGTATGCTTTTTTTATCTGCCCGATAATTTCAAAATCTCCGATAATCTGACTTTCAAGACCAGCTGCTACCCTGAAAAGATGAATCAATGCTTCCTCTTTGGTAAGAATATTCGCGAACTGAAGAAAATCTGTAAGTTGTACTCCAATGGTTTTGCAGTACTCTTCAGCTACTAAAAGATAATTGGGAGAAGTGGTGTAGATTTCGGTCCTGTTACAGGTGGAAACCACAAATGCATCACCAAGGTCTTCCTGATGGACTCTGGAAACAAAGTTTTTGATGTTCTCATCAAAGAATGCAAACTTTCCTCTCGTTTCTACGTCGGCTTTCTCGTAGCTTATTGAAAGCACGGCAAAATTTGACGTTCGATGAATGTTGGAATACTGTAACATAAGCAGTCGCAAATTTACGATTTTTTTAATTAACCTCTCTCAGATAGTGTATATGATAATTATCGTAAAAAACTATAAAAGGGAAGAAAAGGTGTTTCTGGCAGGAAGACAAAATCTTAAAATGATAAAATTCCGTGTTGGAAAAGAATTGTTGACGTTTCTGAGTTTTTGTTTTGGTCTTCAATACTGTGTTTTCTTGGTTTTTTACCCTTTTGTAATTACTTTTTTGCCCTTTTAACATCCTATTAATTTTAGTTGAAATCAAACTCTGTAAATGTCTAAATTGAAAGTTAATAAAGAATTATAAATTTTAATAAAATTTTAACCAAATTAAGTTGGTGGGAAATTTCTTTAGTAGTCTTAAATTTATATCTTTGTAAACTTAAAATCAGAAGAAAAATATGAGTTTATTTGATATGTTTACGCAAGAAATTGCGATAGACCTTGGAACTGCTAATACCCTAATCATCCATAATAATAAAATTGTTATAGATCAACCTTCAATTGTTGCAATTGAACGTTCATCGGGTAAGCCGATTGCCGTCGGAGAGCAGGCTAAGCATATGCAGGGTAAAACTCACGAGGATATCAAAACAATCCGTCCTTTGAAAGACGGGGTTATTGCTGATTTCCACGCTTCTGAACATATGATCAAGGAATTTATCAAGAAAATTCCTGGAATCAAAGGTAAATTCATTCAACCGGCATTACGAATTGTAATCTGTATCCCTTCTGGTATCACTGAAGTTGAAAAAAGAGCGGTAAGAGACTCTGCTCAGAAAGTAAACGCGAAAGAAGTAAGATTGATCTACGAACCAATGGCAGCTGCAATTGGGGTTGGGATTGACGTTCAAAAGCCCGAAGGAAATATGATCATCGATATAGGTGGTGGTACTACGGAAATTGCTGTGGTAGCGTTAGGAGGTATCGTTTGTGATAAATCTGTGAAGATTGCAGGAGACGTATTTACCAATGATATTGCTTATTACTTAAGAACTCACCATAACCTTTATATCGGAGAAAGAACTGCTGAAAGAATCAAAATTGAAGTAGGTTCTGCGGTAGAAGATCTTGATGTAGATATCGAAGACATCCCGGTACAGGGTAGAGACCTTATTACAGGTAAGCCAAAAGAAATTATGGTTGGATACAAAGAGATTGCACGTGCATTAGATAAATCAATCATCAGAATTGAAGATGCCGTAATGGAAACATTATCTCTTACACCACCGGAATTGGCTGCTGATATTTACAAAACAGGTATTTATCTTGCTGGAGGAGGAGCGTTATTAAGAGGTCTTGCGGACAGAATTCACAAGAAAACAGGTCTTCCTGTATTTGTAGCTGAAGATCCGTTGAGAGCTGTAGTTCGCGGAACAGGTATTGCCCTTAAGAATATGGATAAGTTCAATTTCTTAATTAAATAATTTTAACTTTTTACGACTTTATATCTGAATGGGATTTTTGCTGAGATTATTTTCGAAGAATACTCTTTTCGTCTTCTTTATATTCCTGCAAATTATTGCTCTGGTTTTGATATTCTCAAGAAATGCCATGCAGAGATCCTGGATTGCAGGCCAAACGGCTGCGTTCAATTCCTGGGTTTCCGGATATATTGATGAAGGAGTTTCTTATCTGAAGCTAAAACAGATCAACGAAGATCTTGTGGTTCAGAATAAAGCCCTTATGACTGAACTCTATGGAAAAGACGGAGAGAAAAATCCTGTTTTCAAAAGAGTACACGATACCATTGGTGGCGGGCAGATCTATACTTTTGTTGATGGAGAAATTGTTTTCAACAGTATCAACAGAAGAAACAACTATTTTACAATCAACCGTGGCCGTAGAGACGGAGTCTTTCCTCAAATGGGAGTAATGGCGCCGAGAGGTATTGCGGGAATTGTAATCAATTCTACAGATAGTTATGCATTGGTTCAATCCGTGTTAAGTGTTAACAAGATCAGAATTAATGCAGCACTTAAAAACTCAGGGTATTTTGGTACTTTAACATGGAATGGAGATAACTCAAGGGTGATGCACCTAGCAGATATTCCAAAATATGTTGCATTGAAAGTAGGTGATACTGTTGTTACAGATGGTAAATCTGCTATTTTCCCTAAGGGAGTAACCATTGGTACTATTGCAGGATACTCTGTGGACAATAAAACCGGCTTCTGGGACATTTCCGTAGAGCTGAGTGAAAAAATGGGAGCGTTGAATAAAGTGTATGTAGTGAAGAATCTTAAGAAAGCAGAAGTGCAGAAGATTCAGGATACTATGCAGGCTGTAATAAAAAAAGAAAATGATTAGCAGGACTTTATTTACCGATATATTGATCATGATCTTTCTTGTTGCATTACAGATATTTGTATTGAACAGGATTACTCTTTTCGGGAAATATACTCCGGTATTATATCCTGTGTTTGTTATGTTCTATCCATTTTTCAGAAACAAATTTCAGTTCCTGGCATTGAGCTTTTTAATAGGGCTGTCTATTGACGGTTTCCTCTATTCATGGGGGATCAATGCATTTGCAACAACGTTAATCGCTTATTTCAGAACGTTGATCTTCAGGACTTCCACAGATACGTCTACGGACTTTTTCTCATTCCAGTCCCTTCAATGGGCGCAGTTTTTGCTGTTTTTATTTTCAAGTATTTTCCTGCATCAGCTTTTAGTCCAGTATATTGAGTTCTTTAAGTTTAGCAGGTTTTTTGAAATATTATTTAATGTGTTGGTGACAAGTGTAATTTCATTTATCTTTATAGTCATCTACGCATTAATATTTAAAATCAAACAAAAAGTTTGAACACACGTTATTTAAAAATTTTTTCCATCCTCGTTATCATCGCCCTTATTTTTGTGGCGAGGCTTGCTTATTTGCAGTTGTTTACAGACCGCTATGCCTTAAATGCGGCTAATACCTCCATCAAAACAGAATATGTTATTCCACAGCGTGGAGTCATTTTTGATAGAAATGGGAAAATCATGGTGGGTAACCAGCCTGCTTATGAAATTTCGTTTACCCAAGCTTTAATGAAACCTGACTTTGATACACTGGCGTTTTGTAGTTTAATGAAAATTACAAAACAGGATTTTATCAATAAAATCAATGTGATCAAAAAGGAAAAATATTATTCTAAGCTGACCCCGATGACTTTTATTAAAGACCTCAGCAGAGAAGATATTGCAAGAGTTCAGGAAATTATTTTTAAGTATCCCGCATTTAATATTGTATCAAGACCTCAGCGTCAGTATGAAGTTTCCACCTCCGGAAACCTTCTCGGTTATACCAGTGAGGTGAATGAAAGAGATATTAAAAAAGATTCACTATACTATTTACCGGGAGATTTTATTGGAAAAACAGGGGTTGAAAAATCCTACGAAAAAGAGCTGCGCGGAGTTAAAGGAGTGAAATATATCCAGAAAGATATCAGATTAAGAAATATTGGCTCCTATAAAAACGGATCTTTGGATAAAGACGTGATTACGGGTAAAGATATTACTTTAACCATTGATTACGACCTTCAGAGGACGGCAGAAGAAATGCTGGTTAACAAACACGGCGCAATTGTAGCTTTAGATCCTAATAACGGAGAAGTTTTAGTGGCTGCAACCGGACCGGATATTGACCCAAACCTTTTTACCGGACCTAATAAATCAAAAAACTTATATGCCCTTTCAAAAGATACCCTTTATGAAAATAAGCCAACTTTTGATCGTGCACTACAGGCCGGATATCCTCCGGGATCAACATTCAAATTACTGACTGCTTTAGCAGCAATGCAGATGGGTGTGATGGACGAGAAAACTATTTTTCCTTGTGGAGGAGGATTTTTCTATAAAGGGAAAAGAATTAAAGGCCATGGTGGAGCAGATCCGCTTATTCCTTCCATTCAGGTTTCCAGTAACTGTTTTTTCACCTACGCCTTTATTGCTATTATCAAGAAATATCCGGGAAATCCTTCAAAAGGTGTTGATGAGTGGAAAAAAATCATGAGCAGCTTCGGAGTCGGTGAATTTTTAAATAATGACTTTGCCGTTGGGGCAAGGGGTAGAATACCTTCAGGAGATTTTTACGAAAAAAGATTTAAAGCCATCATGAAGGCAAGCGGTTCTCAGAGAACTGATTTTAAAAACTGGGATGAAATGTCCACTGGTGCTATTTATAACGGAATGGGGCAGGGCGATGTTTTGGTAACTCCTATTCAGCTGGCCAATTATGTGGCGGCTATTGCTAATAGAGGATGGTATTATACTCCTCATATTGTAAAAGGAATTGATGGGAAACCCAATCCGGATCCAAGATTTAAGGTTAAACATAAAACATTAGTTGATCCGAAGCATTTTGAACCGGTATTGAAAGGAATGGAAGCCGTAGTGTTGAGAGGAACGGCAAGAGGATTGAAATCCAATGACTTTACACAATTAGCAAAAACAGGAACAGCACAGGTGCCGCAAGGGAAGGATAATTCCATTTTTGTACTGATTGCTCCTGCTGATAAGCCTAAAATTGTTGTAGTAGCTGTAATGGAGCATGCGGGATTTGGTGCTACATGGGCAGGGCCAGCCTGTACAGTGATTGCTGAAAAATATATTACCGGTGATTTGAAAAGAGAAAATCTTTACAAAAAAATGATTACCTCGAGTTTCATGCCTGAATATAAAAGACAATGGATTGCAGATTTGAAGCGTAAAGGACTATATGTTGACCCTAAACCTGATTCCATCAAACAAAAAAGAATAAAGGATAGTCTGGAATTGGTAAAACAACAAAAGGCTAAGCTGCAAAAGAAAATAGAAGAGGACGCTAAAAAGAATAACACTGCTAAAAAACCTGTAAAGCAATGAAATGGACAGAAGGAATAGATAAACTTGGCCTTGGGCTGTATTTCCTGCTTTGCATTTTTGCCATTGCAAATATTTACAGTGTTGACCAGAAACTAGGAGAGAAGCAATTGGTTTTTTTCTGTATTTCTGTATTTGTAGGGCTGGTTATATTCGTAGGAAGAAGCAAATTCTTTGAGAATATGGCTGGTATTATTTACATTGGAGGAGTTTTACTGTTGATAGGTCTTTTCCCTTTTGGTAAAGAAATTCTGGGCCAGAAAAACTGGTATAAGTTTGGAAGTTTTACCATGCAGCCCGTTGAGTTTGCAAAGATAGGCACTGCTTTGATGCTGGCTAATTTTGTTTCAAGCCCGGATTTTAATATTAAAAATAAAAAATCTATCTGGACTGCCCTTGCTATTATAGGAATTCCGGCAGCAGTTGTTCTGGCTATTCCGGATGTAGGTTCTATGCTTGTGTTCATCGCCTTTTTCATCGCCTTATATAGAGAAGGATTGAGTGGTCTTTTATTCGGTATAGGATTTATTTTCGCCGGAGTTTTTCTGATCTCGCTGGCGATTCCTCCCATTTATGTTGCAGTAGCAGTTTTAGTGATTGCCGGTGTTTTGATCGCCATGAATTATCATAGAATGTCATGGGACGTCATTTCTATTTCAGGAATTGCAGGTTCTATTCTTATATTGTGCGGACTGGCTTTCGGATCACCTTATATTTTAGAAAAACTGCCGAAACACCAGAGAGAAAGAATTGAGGTTCTTTATAAGGGTGAAAAGGCATTCAGAGATACTTCCGGGTACAACTTATTATATTCAAAAACAGCCATCGGATCAGGTGGAATCTGGGGAAAAGGATACCGTGAAGGATCCGTTACCCAGGGGAAATTCGTTCCCGAACAGGAAACAGATTATATCTTTTGTACCGTAGGGGAAGAATGGGGCTTTGTTGGAAGTGCAGTTCTTATCCTGTGTTATATGGTTTATATCGGAAGAATCTACTATCTGGCAGAACAGCAGAAGTCTACTTTTAACCGGGTATTTGGATATTGCTTTGCCTCGATTCTGCTGATGCACTTTTCAATCAATTTAGGGATGGTTATGGGGCTTTTCCCAACCGTTGGGATTCCGCTTCCGTATTTCAGTTACGGAGGAAGTTCTTTATTGGCTTTCTCGATGATGACTTTTATCTTCTTTAAGCTTAATTATTCGGATAAGAATAGTTTGGTGTAAAAAAGGGAGGTTGGAAGCTGAATGATGGAAGTTTATCATTGTTCTGCTGACCAATTCGTTTTCAAAATCAACTTCATCAACACATTTTTATGAAACAATCCTATTTCTCAGACGAAGATTTCGAGAGCAAAGATTTCACGCAACTTCCTTTAGAAAAAAGTGAGTATGAAAACTGCACATTCAGAAACTGTAATTTTGAGTATGGAAACCTATCTGGCTTCAGCTTTACGGACTGTGAGTTTATCGAGTGTAACCTCAGCATGGCAAAATTGATAAAAACAGCATTCCATAACGTGATCTTCAAAGAATGTAAAATGTTCGGGCTTCAGTTCAATGAATGTAATGCATTCGGACTCTCTTTCAGATTTGATGGAAGTGCTTTACATAATTCCGTTTTTTATCAGACAGCCATTAAGAAAACAGTTTTCAAAAATACCAAGTTAATTGAGGTCGATTTTAGTGAATGTGATTTATCAAATGCCGTCTTTAGTAATTGTGATCTGTCAGGCGCTGTTTTTGATGCTACAAACCTCGAAAAGGCTGATTTCCGGACATCGGTAAACTATTCGATAGATCCGGCTTTAAATAAGCTTAAAAATGCCAGATTTTCACTTTCTGAAATCTATGGACTACTGTATAAATTAGATATTGAAATTGACAAGAACAGTTGATATCTTCAGTCGTGTATAACTGCTATATTAAAATTTCAAAATTAAATCAATAGGAGCGGATTTTAACCGCTTTTCTCTTTAGCTGCTATTCCCATTGGTTTTAGCGAAAACTTGCCAAAAATGAGCACATAAAAAAGCCGTCAGATTTCTGACGGCTTCATTATTTAAATCAATTATTTATAAAATTAAAAATTTGCGGGTGTAGCAAGAGTAGTAGCGGCTAAGTTATTGTAAGCTTCTCCTTCTTCGTTGATCACTCTTTTTGCGAATCTGAACTTAGGTCCCCAATAAGAATCATTCAGTGAAGAAATCATTACCCCTTTTGATGTTGCTGCGTGGATAAATTTAATCTCACCCTCTTCAGAAACACTTTCTACAATACCTACGTGAGAAATTCTTCTTCCGTGAGAAAAGAAAATTAAGTCTCCTTTCTGTAGCTCTCCTTTTTCAACTCTCTCTCCTTCTTGAGCCTGAGAAGCCGCTACTCTAGGTAAGCTAAGCCCTGCTGCTGCTCCGAATACAGAAAGAACAAAAGCTGAACAATCGATACCGTTTCTGGTTGTTCCTCCATATCTGTAAGGAGTTCCAAGGTATGTTTCAGCTTCTTCAAGGATACCGTCAATGGTTTTATTATGTTTGATTGCTTTTGCAATTTCAGAATTCTTAACTGCTTTTTTAGCACTAGCGATAGATGCCGCCTTTTCTGCAAGGAAAGAGTCGATAAGTTTTTGCTTATCCTGCTCCATTTTTTTGTTATCTATAGAAGCTAGTTTGGCATCTGTTTTGTATTCTTTTGTGTAAGTTGCTGGTTTTGAAACCACATAATTTGTAGCACACGATTGCAATGAAACTGTAGTAACTAAAGCAACTAAATAAAACAAAACTCTTTTCTTCATATATATTTGATTATCCGTGTTAAAAAGGAATATTTATTTTCAAAAGCATTACAAAAGTAGAGATTCCGAGCAAAAGACCCCTGATATGATAATTGTCAGGATCTTATTTTAACACATTTTAACATATAATTTACATATGTTAAAGAAAAATAAACCGCAACAGCCTGTTTTTGGTAAGTGTGCGGTTTTTTTTATTAAGATTCTTTAACAAACCTAATCGACTTTCTTCTAGAAATCAGGTTTTGTGACATAAAACTCTAATTTTAAGGGTTGTTAATAAAACAAAAAAAATTCCCCGGAAAACCGAGGAATTTAAACTAATATGGAACTTTACAGGTGTTATTTGGTAAACAACATTTCTCTGTATTTTGTCATTGGCCAAAGCTCATCATCCACCATCATTTCCAAAGCATCAGAAGCTTCTCTGATAGGATCAAATAATGGTTTTACTTTGTTACAATAGTTTTCTGCCTGTTTTTGGCTGTCAGATATAGTTTTTGCAGCCTCTCTGGCTTTGATAAGATCTTCAACACCAAGCTTGATTTTAGAAACATTTTCAGAAATGCTTGTAATTAAACTCATCTGCTCTTTTGCCAGCGTTTTAAATTCTTTATCACCAAAGATATCTTTAAGACCTTTTACGTTTTCAATTAATCTGTTCTGATAATTTAATGCAGATGGAATGATGTGATTTCTGGCGATATCACTTAACACTCTTGCTTCAATATCAATTACAGTAGAGTATTTCTCTAATTTAATCTCGTTTCTCGCTTCAACTTCTCTGTGGTTGAAAATTCCCATCTCTTCATAAAGGTCTAGGAATTTCTTGTCCATTTCCTGTTTTAAAGCTTCAGGAGTCGTCTTAAGGTTGTTCAATCCTCTTTTCTTAGCCTCTTTTGCCCAGTCATCAGAATAACCGTCACCTTCAAACATAATGTTTTTACACTGCTTGATGTATTCTCTCAATACATTAAAGATCGCTTCGTCTTTCTTAAGACCGGTTTCAATTAAAGCATCCACTTCTTTCTTGAAATCATTAAGCTGTTTAGCTGCAATTGTGTTCATTACAGTCATAGACTCTGCACAGTTTGCAGAAGAACCTACCGCTCTGATCTCAAATTTATTTCCTGTAAATGCAAATGGAGAAGTTCTGTTTCTGTCTGTGTTATCTAACAGGATTTCTGGAATCTTTCCGACTACATTTAATTTTAATTCTGTTTTTTCTTCCGGAGATAGTTTTCCGTTGGTTACTTTTTCAAGTTCTTCCAATACACTGAACAACTGGGTTCCGATAAATACGGAAATAATTGCAGGAGGAGCTTCGTTAGCACCAAGTCTGTGGTCATTGCTTGCAGAAGCAATACTTGCTCTTAAAAGGTCTGCATATTCGTGAACAGCTTTAATCGTGTTAACAAAGAATGTTAAGAACTGTAAGTTTTTCTTTGGATTCTTTCCAGGGCTTAAAAGGTTTTCACCAGTATCTGTTGCTAATGACCAGTTGTTGTGTTTTCCGCTTCCGTTTACTCCCGCGAATGGTTTTTCGTGGAAAAGAATGTGGAAGTGGTGTTTGTGAGCTACTCTTGCCATGATGTCCATCAACAGAGAGTTGTGGTCTACCGCAACGTTTACTTCTTCAAACATTGGAGCAAGCTCAAACTGGTTAGGGGCAACCTCGTTGTGTCTTGTTGTTGCAGGAATTCCTAACTTCATACATTCGATTTCCAGCTCTTTCATGAAGTTCATTACTCTTGTAGGAATAGAACCGAAATAGTGGTCGTCCAATTGCTGCCCCTTTGCAGGAGAATGTCCTAATAAGGTCTTACCTGTTAATACAAGGTCAGGACGAGATTGGTATAATGCTGAATCAACAAGGAAATATTCCTGCTCCCAACCCAAAGTAGGAGTTACCTTCGTTACGTTTTTGTCAAAATACTGCATTACGTTAGTCGCAGCCTCATCTACAGCATTCAAAGCTCTCAAAAGAGGTGCTTTGTAATCTAGTGTTTCTCCTGTATAAGAGATAAAGATGGAAGGAATACATAATGTAGTTCCCATAATGAATGCCGGAGACGTAGGATCCCAGGCTGTATAACCTCTTGCTTCAAAAGTATTTCTGATACCTCCGTTAGGGAAAGACGATGCGTCTGGTTCCTGTTGGATAAGCATGTTTCCGCTGAATCTTTCAATTGCTCTTCCTCCTTCAATGGGTGTAAAGAAAGAATCGTGCTTTTCTGCAGTAGTACCTGTTAAAGGCTGGAACCAGTGCGTGTAGTGGGTTACCCCTTTGCTCATTGCCCAGTCTTTCATCGCTACAGCTACCTGATCTGCAATATGTCTCTGGATCTTAGTTCCTTTTTTAATCGCATCCATGATAGAACCGAATGCTTCTTTTGTTAAATATTCTCTCATGGTTTCTTCTGAGAAAACATTTTTACAGAATAGCTCTGATAATTTCGCAGGGATCTCAACAGAGTTGTCTTTTCTGAAATCCTTAAATGGAAGGGTTTCTAATGCTTTGAATCTTAAGGTTGACATAATTGGGTTGATTTTTTACAGCGCAAATTTACAAAAAAAATGAATCAAAAATATTTTAACCCTAAAAATTTTAGGGGTGATTTGAAAATTTATATAATTTAAACAATTGTTTGGTGTTTTTTAACAGGGGTGTTTGTGATTTAATATTTAAGATGTGAGAATTCGCGCCTGTTTTATAGATGTCAATGTAAATATACTGTATATTGTGCAAATTAAAATAATACGATGGGATTAAACGACTTGTTAAAAGACAGTTAAAATAAAGTGGGCAAAGATTTTGTATATTTGTGTGAAATTTATTTTATGACAAATTCTAGAGCAAGAGAAACCACAGAGGCTATTGAAAGACTATATATCTCTATGAGACACCTATTTTATAGAGGATTTTTCAAGCCGGGCGGAGTTTCAGGAGAAAGTATCAGAAGTTTGTTGAAGACCATCAATCCCGAAATTTATGGAACCATGAATATTCCAAGTAAATTGGAACTTGACGGTTTGATGTATGTACTGGACAGACTTCCGGAAGGAATTGAAGAATGTGCTTTTATTCATCTTACATCTGATGAAGGGTTTGATAAAGGAAGTTTCGAACCCATTGTTCCGAAGAAAAGAAGAAGAAACTGTTATAGAATAGACGAACACCAGATGAATATTGAGGTTCTTTTGGGCCGTTCCGAAATTTATGATATTCTTACCCACCTTACCTTCCTTTTTATAGAAGCTGACAAAGTCCGTAATCTGGCATTTATCCAGGATGAAAACTGGAAGCCGACACGTGCCTTCAAAATTATTGAGGAAGTGGTAAAAGGTGAAAAGAAATACAGCAGAAAAGAAAAAGAAGTAGCACTTATTCATCTTTCTTCTTTAATAGGAAGATCTTTTGATGAGACTTTAAGAGCTTATAATACTTTTGGTGACGATCATAATCCTGACCGTCTGTTCAAAATCATTTACAACTTAGCAAAAGTAAGTCTTGATGATGCAAAAGGAAGCAGAGAAAGAGAGATTCATTTCAGTTCTATATTAAAAGAAAGAGTAGGTCACCACTATTTTGGAGAAAAATGGGCGAACAAAGTGAAAGAGGTTTTATTTGAAAATGATCTTCATATGCGTCCGTTACATATTATTTCAGCCAACATGCACTCGGTGAAAAATATGCTGTATGCCAATAATGCCCTTAAAAAGAAGCAGCACCACGAGGTGGATTATAAACTGTATGAAGAGATCTCCAACAAGAAAGAACTTCGTGATAAAGTTTTAAAATATGCTTTGGATGAAGGGATGATCCATATTGCAGATAAGAGTGGAAGTAATATTGACGTTCAGATTATAGACCTCAGCAAAACAGACCTGAAGAATACCCCATTTGCAGACATCAAGTTCGGAGGTGATGATGTGGTAATGGTTTTTGACTACGCATTCGGAGAGCAGGCTTTTGAAGTAATGGATGAATTACTTAGACCTTTTGAGCATAAAGGAGAAGTGTATATGATGCATGTAAAATCTGTTTCCATTATGGGTAAAGCAGGTATTCTTACCGGAGAAAAAGGAGATATCATGATTCCTACTTCTCATATCTTTGAAGGAACAGCAGATAACTATCCTTTTGAAAATGCTTTAAAACTGGAAGATTTTAAAGATGATGAATTAAAAGCTTTTGAAGGACCAATGATTACCGTTTTGGGAACTTCCCTTCAGAATAAAGATATTTTATCATATTTTATGAATACTTCATGGAAGGCTATTGGTCTTGAAATGGAAGGCGCTCACTATCAGAAAGCCATTCAGGTAGCATCTAAAATCAGACATCATATTTCACCGGATCTTTTTGTAATGTATGCTTATTATGCATCTGATAATCCGTTGGAAACAGGAAGTACATTATCTTCAGGAGGGTTGGGTCTTACAGGGGTGAAACCAACGTATCTGATTACTTTAAGAATCCTTGAAAAGATTTTAAGAAGTGGTAAAAAAGAAGCTTCTGCTAAAAAATAATTGTAATTCAATATTATAATATCAACCTCAGATACTTTTGTATTTGAGGTTTTTTTGTAACTAGTTAAACACGAATGTCACAAATGTATTTGCACAAATTGCACTATTTTATTGTGTTTAAAATAGTGGTTTTCATTGGTAACATTTGTGTTTAAATAAAAACTTATCTTTAGGAAACATAAATAAAATATCCATGAGCTCAGTTTCACAACTCGCCAAAAGATTCAGAGAAGTACTGCTTGACGGTTTCTGGATCGCCAATACCAATTTTAAAGATCAGCTTTCAGATGTTACCTGGCAACAGGCTGTGACAAAGATTGATTCTTTAAACACTATTGCGATGCTCACTTTTCACATTGATTATTATATTGCAGGAATTGTCAATGTCTTTGAAGGAGGAGATCTTGAGATTAAAGATAAATTCAGTTTTGATATTCCTTCCATAGAATCTCAGCAACAATGGGAAGCCTTGTTGAGTAAACTCTGGACGGATTCTGAAAGGTTTGCCGCATTATTGGAACAAATGCCGGATTCCCAACTTGATGAGGTTTTCGTTGATGAAAAATATGGAACTTACCGAAGAAATATCGACGGAGTGATTGAGCATAGCTACTATCACCTGGGCCAGATTACTTTAATTAAAAAACTGTTGAAAAGCCGATAAAGTATCCTTGTCAAGGTCTAAAACCTTGACAAGGATCACAAATAAGGTTAAAAAAAGAATTTAACCACCCGAAATAAAATCCATCTAAAACCATAACAAACAGAATAAAACCTCAGAATAACTCCTATTTGAGGTTCTTAGTTAAATTACCTACCTTTAGAAAAAATAAAATTTTAAATGAGAAAATCGGCTGCAATCATTTTTGCGTTTATCATTTCACAATTTCAGGCTCAGCAAGGAGCTTATTATCAGCAGACTGCGAAGTACAAGATGGATATTGATGTTAATGCTGAAAAATTTACCTATCAGGGAAAACAAACTTTAGAATACACCAACAATTCGCCGGATGAGCTGAATGTGGTTTATTTCCATTTATACTGGAATGCTTTCAAACCTAATTCCATGATGGATCAGAGAGTGGCTTCACAGGGAAAAAATGGTGATGGGAGACTTCAGAAAGACGGTATTTCAAGACTCGCTTCCATTCCAAAAGATCAGGAAGGAGCTCAGAACATTCACTGGATTAAACAAAATGGGAAAGAGCTGAAATTTGAAGTTCAGGAAACCATTATGAAAGTGTATCTGGCAGAACCTATCAAACCTAATTCTACGACTACCTTTACAATGGATTGGGATGCTGTGATTCCTATGCAGATCAGAAGAAGCGGAAGAAACAACAGAGAAGGAGTAGACATGACCATGACGCAGTGGTATCCGAAAATTGCTGAATACGATTATGATGGCTGGGCCACTTTCGATTATCTGGGAAGAGAATTTCATGCGCCGTTCTCCGATTTTGATGTTACTATTAAGATTAATAAAGATTATGTAGTTGGAGCAGGAGGAATTCTGGAGAACCCTTCAGAAGTGAAAGGCTATGATGCCAATGCAAAAATAAAAACGGAAAAAGATAAAAAGGCAATCTGGAAATGGACGGCAAAAAACATCCTTGATTTCGCATGGAGTGCAGACAGAGATTATTCTGTAGAAAGCTTCAATGTTCCGGAAGGTCCGAAAGTATATCTGGTGTATCAGAAAAATGATAAAACGAAAGCCTGGGGTGAATCTCAGCCTTATATTACGAAATATTTCCAGATCATGAATGCTCATTTCGGAAAATATGTATATCCTACCTATGCCTTTATCCAGGGAGGAGACGGCGGGATGGAATACGGGATGTGTACCATGATTTTAGGAGAAGCTAAAAGTGTTAAAGATTTGATGGGATTAATGGCTCACGAAGGATCTCACTCATGGTATCAGCAGATGCTTGCCACTAACGAATCTGTACGTCCGTGGATGGATGAAGGTTTTACAAGCTATGCGGAAGGCTATACCATGTATCAGTTATTCCCTGAAGATCTTCCGAATCCTTTTGTTGAAAGATTGGATGCCTACAGAAAATTTGTTAAGAAAGGAATTGAAGAGCCAGCTGTTTGGTTAGGTGATCACCATGATAACGGGACGTCTTACACATTTGCATCTTATGTAAAAGGTGAGTTATACCTGGTGCAGCTTGGATATATTATGGGAGAGCAGAATCTTGCCGAAACCTTAAAGCAATATTATGACCAGTGGAGTATGAAGCATCCTTCAGACAGGGACTTCCTTCACATTGCACAGAAAGTTTCAGGGATGGATCTGAAATGGTTCCATAACTACTGGATCAATACGACAAAAACTATCGATTACGGAATTAAGGATGTAAAATACGATGCAAAATCTACTACCATTACCTTAGTCAATAATGGCCAGGTTCCAATGCCAATTGATTTTGGCGTAATGACAACCGATAAGAAGATCGTTACGTATCAGATTCCAATGAATATGACTCATACATGGAAAGAAAAGGATGCGTATGGTGAGTTTAAAACAATGCCTTACTGGCCTTGGACTCAGAAAGAATATACGCTTACCATTCCTTACACAAAATCTCAATTATCTGTCCTGGGAATTGATTTCAGCCAGAGAATTGCAGATGTGAATATGGAAAATAACTTTGTTGAAGTGAAATAACAATAGACATATACAACGAAAAAACCACAGATGAATCTGTGGTTTTTTTTATTTTATTCCAAATTGCTGTACCATCCAGTGATTGGGATGATTTTGAGTAAGATCCTTCCGCAAATTTTCATCTTTGGTATTTAAATAACTGTATACCTTTAAAGGAACAGAATCCGGATATTCTTTTAAGCCGCTGGCCACCGTCATTTGTGCTTCTTCTTTTTTTGAGCCGCTATCTAAAGCCTCTGCTTTAAAAATGTAAATAATTGCCGGGAGCTTTCCATATACTTCTTTTGTTTCACTTTCCAGAAGATTCATGGTTTCAATCTGAAACAAGGGATTAGGTTTTTTCCCTTCTGCCACGGCCTGGCTGATATGCTGCTGATACATCAGAAAAAGATAAAGCAGGTGTATATTCTTGGTATTTGAATCAGAAACTGCTCTTTGAAGTTTGTGGGTAAACTCGGGAGTCATTTCATCATTGTCAGCCTGAAGATTTTTTTGATAAAACTCATCCATCAGATCATAAACTGTTTTATCCTGAGTATCAATTTTCGACTGACTCTTTATTTTTTGTAAAATGCTTGCCATTGAATTGCCGGATTGCGCAAAAATGGTGACGCTGAGGCATAGTAAAGTACCGAGGATCAGTTTTTTCATGAGTTAGTCAGAATAATTATAATGTGTTATTAAATATAGTGATTTGTTCAGGAGAAAGTCTCATATCTTTTTTTGTCAATTATTAATTTTCCAGTTAAACTCTTAATGTAAGAGAGGTGATATAATTTCCATATTCATAATTTATTTTTTACAAGCAAATACCTTACACATATCATTTTCTTTTTCAATAAATTGGATTAATCCTCGAATTTGTTCTTCAGTGTATAAAGGAAGGTTATTGTCGGCCCGATATTTTATAATATTTTGAATAAAAGCATTTATGATGTTTTTATCTGTTTCAGAAATATGCTTATTGTTAAACCCTTTTATACCTAGGAGATTTACATCGGTGTATTCCTGCTTTCTTGAAAATAAAGACGGTATTTTCAGATGAATCTTCATAAAAGTTTCAGTGTCTGCAATTAATATTAATAGAGGCCTTGAATAACTATAGCTCGAATTTATATAATTATATGTGGAATATTCTTTTTCATCCAATTTCTTCACATACTCAGTGGTTTCACATTTTATATTTTGTGAAAAGCAATGTATGAAGACTACACTAAAAAATAAAATAAATAGATTTTTCATATCTGTAATTATGATTTTAATTTAATTCCCAAATATCAATATATTCTATATCTCCATCAAAAAAATGACAGTTATTTACGCAAGTTCCACTTGATTGCAAACAATCTGCATGTCCAGAAGTCCATAAGCTATTTTTCGGAGAAACCATTGAAAAGATACCTTTGATCCCAGACTCATCAATTTCATAAGAATAGAAATCTTTTAAATAAATCTCGTATTCATATTTGCCTATTTTAGTTTTATCAGGTTGGATAATTTCCTGTCCAGAAATAAAATTGGACGAGAGGGAAAACATAATTATTAAAGAAGATAATAGTTTCATATTTTACTTCCCCCATAACTTTTTCTCATGTTTAGCTTTTTCTTTATAAAGCTGTTTTGCAAAGGAGTTTAGTTCTTTGCTTTCATAGTAGGAAAGACACGTGGAAATTATGAAATTTTTTCCCTTTATTTGATTCTCGTTTCATGAAGCATGTATACAGGAGGAAGATTAGAGATTATTTGCTTTGCTAAACTATCTTGTATTCTATCTTTTGTAATAAACGGTTCATCAGAAGGAGTAAATAAATCTTTCTCTGCCATTAATTTTCCTATTTTAAAATTAATATCCTTTCCATATCCATGTTGTAGACATTTATAAAATACAGCATCCCTAAATCTTTTGGTATAAAATTCCTTTTCATTGCTTTTGTGTTTTCTATCACTTCAATAGCTGAATTGTGGTCTTGCATTGATTGAACATGAATAAATTAGTAAAAAGCAAACGATAGGTATGATTAATTTTGGATTATTCATTTCTATTATCTTTGCTAATTAAAAAGATGGGTTTTTTGAAAGAATTAACGAATCTAAATCTTTGACCTTCTTATATTTATTAATATACTTAGTAGCAAACTTATCCAGTTCTTTACTTTTATAAACATACAAACAATTTCCAAATAGAATTTTCCCTGCTTTTGCTTCAGAGATCTTCCCGATTGATTCCATTGAATCTTCTTTCATTTTATTTATTTTAGGGTTAAAAAAGAATCTATCTCATTATCAAATAAGGCTATTGCAACAGGGTCATAGAGTGTCTAATCTATATCATATATTTTATTTACGAGGTCTTTATTCTGATATCCTTTCAATAGACATTTTTGTAAAGTTCTATCTTTGAAATTTTGTACTGTCAACTCTTCTTTAAAACCTAATTTATTAACGGTACATGACAGCATAAAACATCCTGTAATTGTTATCGCTAATTTTTTCATTAATTTATTTATTGATTCATCGTCAAATAAAGTCATTGCAAAGGAGTTGTAGGGTGTATAAGATTATTTCACTTTTTTATAGGTAATATAATATTCAAATTCTGTTGGGTCGGTTGGGCTATTGATAGCGTAATAATAATGGAGTCCTAGTTTTTTGGACTTTTTAAATCCTAATAAATAGATAGTTGCATTTGTTCCCCGTTGCATTCTACCTCAATAAGCCTAATGCTTAATGAGCAATCCATTTTATTCGCAGATGTTTTTGCTGCTGTTGCTTTATCGGGGAGTGGTGTGCCGTTGGAGAGTTCTTTAGTTCCCATGGGTCTGCCATCCAGGGTGATATATTCTACTGTACCTGTAAAATTATCAATCTGATAGTTTTTTGTTAGGTCTGCAGGTTTATATTTTGCGATAAAGCCTATACTTTTATTTTCATTATCAATACTATACACTAAAACATCTGATGATCTGTCCAAGTTTCTGATGACGGTACTATAAGAAGTTACATTATGTTGTGTAATTACTGTTACTGTGGCATCATCGGGTAAAGAAGAGAAAAAATCCTCTGTTTTACCATGCGTATGTGAAGGACCGTTTTTTATCCCGGTAATATACGTTTTGATTTAGTTTAATCGTTTTTCTGAAATCTGATTGAGTAATGCTGGTGTCCGTTTCATTGGTAAGTTCTGTTCTACAGCTGAATATAAAGGACATGATTGCCATTAAGATAAGCAAATTAATTTTTTTCATTGGTGTGATTTTGTGTTTTTAAATTCTTATTACAAGAATATTTTTTTTTGATCAATTAACAATACATTTTTTAAAAATATTTTTTAACTCCTTAAGAACACTGTGGATAGCAAAGTATCTCATAGTAATTAAATGTATCTCGTTTTGTTGCAAACAGACCTGTAAGGGACTTTTGGAGACCTCATTTGGTTTCCCACAGCTTGCAGGAATCCTTCGGTTATCACCGGAAATCTCCCGCAACTTGTTTTAAATTTCCGTACATCTCTAGAAGGTTAAAATACTATTGCTTGTAACTTCGGGAGGAATCATGCAGCTTACAAACAGCTTTGTTTTGCATTCAGGAGAATTCTACGAGTGATATTATTAAGATCATTGTAATTTATGGGAGATTGGCAGGTTGTTTTTAGAAAAATTATTAAATTTATTGCCTCAAAATCAAGCGGAAATTTCAATTATATATCATGAATTTCTTCTGAAAAATATGTCAATGAATTCAATCGTAATAAACGTAGGAAACAGCAATATCAGATTCGGTCTTTTCAATGGCGATAATTGTGATATTTCGTGGGTCATCAATACAAAACCTTACAGAACAGCAGATGAACTTTATGTACAGATGCTGATGCTCTATCAGACCTATAAAATTGATCCTAAAGAGATTGATAAGGTAATTATCGGATCCGTAGTACCTCAGCTTACCAAAGTAATGAGCTCCGGGATCAAAAAAATACACGGAACAAATCCTGTGATTGTTGACAGAAATACTCCTTCCGGAGTGCAGGCTAAATCTAAGCAGATGGGGACAGATATCTATGCCAACCTTGTGGCTGCACACAATCTGTACCCGGACAGAAAGAAGATTGTCATAGATTTCGGAACAGCACTTACCGCAAGCTGTGTAGCAGAAACAGGGGAAACTTTAGGAGTAATTATCGCTCCGGGAATTGTAACGTCTCTGAATTCACTGATTAACCAGACCGCACAGCTTCCGGATATCGAACTGAAGAAACCAAAATCTGTTTTGGGACTGGATACGGTAACCTGTATGCAAAGTGGTATGGTATATGGTTTTCTCGGTATGGTAGAAGGCTTTGTCAGCCGTATCAACGAAGAAGTGAACGATGATTGTTTTGTAGTGGCAACAGGAGGAGTTTCCCATGTCTATAAACCTCTGACGGATAAGATTCATGTGATGGACAGGCTCCATACATTGAAAGGTCTTTATTTCCTCGGAAAAGATTTATAAATTTAAATGATTAAGGTTGAGGTTGAATCCAGCTGATACTTTAGTTCCTCAATCTTACAATTAATATAATGGAAAAATTTCCCGTACTACAAACCGAAAGACTGATCCTTTCACAGCTGGAAGAAAAGGATATCCCTTTTATCGTTGAACTTCTTCAGCATAGGATTTTTTCTGATCTTACCTCCAATATTCCTTATCCATACGTGGAAAATGATGCCAGATCCTGGGTGAAAATGTCAAAAGAAGCTTTTGAGAATAATGCAGGATATACGTTTGCGATCCGGAATAAAGAAGGTCAAATCATGGGAGCTATCGGGCTGCATGACAGGGAAGATGATAAAGCTGAACTTGGTTACTGGATAGGAATTCCTTACTGGAACAAAGGATATGTAACCGAGGCTGCAAAAGGGATAATAGATTTTGGCTTTGATGAATTGAAGCTCAATAAAATTTTTGCCACTCATTTCCTTCACAATCCTGCTTCCGGAAGAATTATGGAGAAAATAGGAATGAAGAAGGAGGCTGTTCTCATAAAAGAAGTGAAAAAAGACGGAGAATATTTTGATCTGGTGAGATATTGTATTTTAAAAGACTAAAACAGAAAGTCTTGCTATTTATAAAATTGAAAGCCAGAGAATTGCAATATCCTCTGGCTTTTATTTTAAATTATCTTTTGCTTTTAAAAAATTCTTTAACAATAGAAGAGCATTCTACCTCCATGATTCCCGTAATAACTTCAGTTTTCGGATGGAGGGAAAGATGTTTATTGATAAAACCTCTTTGCTCATCTCGCGCCCCAATCACTACTTTCGAGATCTGAGACCAAGAAAGGGCACCTGAGCACATAACACAAGGTTCCATCGTTACGTAAAGCGTACAGTCTTTCAGGTATTTTCCTCCCAGGAAGTTGGCAGCAGAGGTGATGGCCTGCATCTCGGCATGGGCGGTCACATCATTTAATGTTTCCGTGAGATTGTGGGCTCTTGCGATGATTCTGTTGTTGGAAACTACTACACATCCGATAGGAACCTCATCTTTTTCTAAAGCGGCTTCTGCTTCCTGCAGTGCCATTTTCATGTAATATTCGTCGGTAAACATTAATCCGTTATCGTTAAGGTTAAAGGAAGTTTAAAGCGGTAAATAGTAGGGTCGCCCTTCAGCATTGCCGGGGAAAATTTTTCCGCCAGAGAATATAAAGCAATTTCTGCCTGTCTGTTAAAGGTAAAATTATCTCCCTGTGCATGAACATTACTGACTGTTCCATCTTTTTCAACAATAAAATCCACATCCGTTTTTATCATCTTCTCTTTAGAATATACTCCGTCAACATACAGCAGATTGGCGACTTCCTGCCTCAAAGAATTGATACCTCCGGGATAATCTGCAATCTTTTCAGCATCTGCAAACTTTTCAGATGAGGTGAGTCTGGGGTTTTTAATGGTTTGAAGGTCCTCCAGATTCCTGACTTTTAATAAAGCTCCGATCAGAGCATTGTTTTCAATGCTGTCCATTTTTTTCATGAAAAAAAGAAAGTCTCCCTTTATCGCAGCCTTTTTTGAAGTATCGGATTCTGCATCAAATTTCTTTTTGAACTCTTTATTCAGCATATTTCTGTGCTGATTATAATAACTCTTTACGAGTCTGAACTCTTCTTTCTGCTGTGCGAGAAAAAAGGAAGAAATAAAGCAGCTGATGCCAATGAATAAAGTTTTCAATAAAGGTTTATTTATGTAAATATAACAAAAAATATGAAATATATTCCTGATGATCAGCTTTCAAGATAACGGTTTAAAGATTCCTGTAAATGATTGCGGATGTCATCAACTAAACCTTTCGGTTCCAGAACGGTTACTTCTTTTCCGTAAGAAAGAATCTCCTGCATGAAATCATAAGTAGGGTGGAGGAAGAACTCAAAATAAATCTCTTCCGGAGTTTCTTTCGTTTCTTTCTGCGATTGGTGAAGAGGAAAACTTCTGATGTATTCTCCCTGATGGCGGCTGCATTTTAATACAATGTTCTGTGGTTTCTGTTCTGCCAGGTTCATCACCCCAAATGCATTTTTGAAATGCTCTCTGAAGTTGTATTTGTACTTTTCCCTGAACTGATTTTTGGCTACATCCAGATAATTGATCCTGTCAAGCCCGAATGATTTTAAAACTTTGTCTTTGGTATCAATAGCAATAAGATACCATCGGTCTTTAGATTCTTTTAAAGCCAAAGGGTGAACTTTTCTGGAGGTCATCAGTTTGTTCTTGTAATTGTAGTGTTCAAAACTTACAACTCTTTTATTTCTGATTGCAAAGAACAGATCATAAAAATGTTCTACACCAGTGGGTTTTCTGCTTTCAAAAAAGATGAAATCTGAAAAATCAGGGTGAAGATTCAGGGCATTGCTCACCTGGAAGGATTCAAGAAGTTTTTGATTGTATTCATCCACTTCCATAATCGGGCGGCTCTCGATATAATACCGGTTGTCGCCCTTTTTCTTGTTGTGAATAGAAAGGTTGAAAAGATCGGAAATCTCCCGGATATCCCTCTGCAGGGTACGGATAGAGTAGCTCTTGATTCCTGCATCCTGGAATTCAAAAGAGTTTAAAAGATAGTCCTCCAGTTGTGAATAGGTAGCCGGAGAACTTTCTAATCTTTTAATTATTAAGGCATATCTTGTCAGATAAAAATCTTTCTTCATTTCTCTATTTTTTAGGGTGCAGCAGCGCTGCATTCATGGTAAAGTTTTATAAGACAAATATATGCGGTTCATGCGACAAAACGTGTCGTGTTTTATTTTTGTTTTAAATAGACATTTATTTTTGGTCTTCAATAGTGGCTGCCGTAATATACAAAGGGAAACCTTCTTTGAAACTACTTTTTAGATGATTGTAAAAAAGTTGAAAATAATATAAGTTTTTATCTCTGACATTTTCCCGAATATTATAATGATATAATTCACCAAGAAATTCTTTAACATCTTCATAAAAAATAGAACGATTTGTAATAGGATCAAAATGTTCATTTTTGTAAGTTTTCAAATATTCCATAGAATTTTTGGTATGCTCTTCCGGTACTTTTTTCATTGTTTTCAGTACATCTCTAATTTTATTTTCCAGTGCATCAACAACAAACTCCCATGTGTTGGGTTCATAGTAAAAGTCTTTCTTCCCAAAGTCATCTCCTAAAAGTTCTTCAAAAACTTCTTTTTTGAAATCAAATTCATTCCATTCAGGATTTTCTTTATAGTCCTCTGTGCGTACATCAAAGCCTACATAGGTACCATCTGGGTTATACAACCCATTTTTTTTTACATCTGTTAATGAGATTATGATTTTATCTATTTTTTCTTCTTTCATAATAATTAGTTATTTGTGATATATTACTTTTAGTTCTTCTAATTTATTAATATCTCCTAAAAGATCATTGAATTCATTCATAGGAGTTTTCAATTCAATTTTATCAAAGCCTTTTTCTTTTGCCCAACTATAAGGAGCAATTTGTTTTACTGCTTCTATGATATTATCTTTTGTAATAGGTTTTCCTTGCATGGCTTTTTTAAATCGGGTTAAATTTACAGATTCTCCTCCATATGCAACATATGCTGAGCTCTTTTGGTAAAGACCATAGATTCCGTCAAATTCCTTTCCAAGGTCCATCTGAAGTGAGACAAAACCGTCATCATACATAGTTTTCCCCAGACTGATGTCAGAAAGATCTGCTTTATTAGCCCTTAAAGTTGCGTTTAAAGCTGGAGGAATAAAAAAATCACCTGAATATAAGTTTTTACCATTATCTTTTACTACATATACATTGCATAAAAATTGATCTTCTTTTATTTTATCATATACAGTCCAATTTTTCTTGTAATGCAATGTCTGATTTAATTCGTGAAGTTCATAGAAATATCCTTCTCCATTTTTCTTTTTAATTAAATTCCCTACATGTATATCTCCTGGTGGTAGTTGTGAATGTAAAATTCTTGTTCTTTCGGAAGCTTGTTTCGCAAAGAAGAAATTTTCCATGGCTGCTTGCCCTTCATTTTTGTAAACTACTACTGCTGCATCCATAAATTCCTTAGCTGCAGATTTACTACCTGAAAAAATTTCAGCTCCTTTAAAGAAAATGGTAACATCTGTTATTGATTCTTTTATTCCTTGTAAATAAAATAACAGCTTCCGTCCTCCTTGTGCTGCATAAAGTGCCGGGATGGCAGGTGGAATAACACTAAGCAATCCAATAGAAAGCGGACGATATATCTTTTTTGTTCCTTTTATAACTCTTACTCCATCTATTGTTGCTTCATAGGGTTCAAAATTAATTTTCTTTGCATTCATAGAGGCTCTGAGCTCTTGTGACAACCCTTTTACATTAATGAAATCGGTTGCTAAACGTGCCCACATTGCATAATGAATGTACTTTGTAATTACAGGATGGTCTTTTTTAAATTCTTTAAACAATGTAGCTCCAAAACCAGCATCTATTACGACACCGGTTGCGGAATAAGCCACACCAATTGTACTTCCTGCCTCTACAGCTGCCATTATTTCACCCACACCAAGAAGGCAGAAGGCTAGCTGTATCGTAACTTCTGCGGCAAGTATATTGGTTTCCCATGTTTCTTCATTATATAGGAGATAGACAAAGCAAGCAGGAAGTAAATAGATTTCACCTTTTTTCAGTTTATATTTTTCAATATCTTCTACAGGAGTTACACTTATGATGTCAAGAGGATTACAGGAAATAGGTTTTTGCAGATCTTCTCTTGTCATATTTGATAGAAAAGGAGCAACAAGACTCATTTTTCCAACTTTTACAAAAAGATTGAGATCTGTTGTGAATTTTAATTTGTTGTGTTTTATATCAAATTCTTCAATATTACGATTCCCAAAAGTTCTGTTATCGAATAAAATCTGTCTGCCAAATTCAAGGGAATCCGCATACTTTTTGTTCATTTCTCCCTTTTTAATGTAGGTCATATAAACTCCTGTGATAATAGTACATACTTGGGAAAATGCCTGAAATTTTAAGTTATTAAGCAAATGAAAGAGTTTTCCATCTTGCTCTAAACAGATTATAATATCAAAAAGCTCCTGCTTATTAGAACAGGTTTTAAATAATGCAGCAACAATATCTCCATTAGAGATTCCTCCTGAAATACTGAATCTTGGGAAAGCAGATTCTTCTCCACAATACATTTCGATGTATTTTTTCCTGGTTTCCATATCCAAACTGAAGAAAGGAGTATCAATGAACCATTTGAACATACTTCCTCCAGCAGTAAGATTTTGCTCTACAAAGGAATTCATATCTTCAATATTGGTGATTCTTCCGTCTTTAAGCTCCCCCATATTCTTTTTATAATCTTTCAGTTGGGCAATGAGCTGTTTCAGGTCTTTTAGAGAAATATCTTTATTATTGTTCAAGTGAATTCCAAAATAATTGTAGGGATCTGCTTTAGAAATAATCCACTCATTATAGGCATGTTTTTCTTCCGCTCTCATTTTGGCAATGGTTCTGTTTACTTCCTGTAAAGCCTTTATAGTACCTTGCTCTTTTAAATTTACTTTGTTTTTTAAAACCTGGCTTGGAATGGCAAATCTGGATTCCTGCTTAGTATTTTGTTCGCTTATAATAAATTGATAATCTGATATCGCATCATCAATAGCTGTTGAAATTTCATCGTGAGAAAAAGAAAATCCTTGTTGTCTGTCATTAATGATATTATTGATAACATATTCTTTAAACGTTATATCATCCTTAAATCCTTCATATTTAAATTCTTGTTGAGAGCTTAATAATTTATTGTAATCTTTTGATCTCCCGGTAATGGTAATATATAATTCATTTTTGCTTCCAAGTAAGTAAAATATTAATAGATCAGTATCGGTATGAGCTTTTAGAAATTTGGGATCGTTATATTCTTCCACCAATTTATTTATATCTCCATAAGCTAAAAATTTGTGGTAATAGGTAAGGCCGCTTCCATTTAAATGGCCATATTTATTTTCAGGCGAAAGTCCCAAGCCACTTATTTTGGTGATTTTAGGCATCTTTAATGAAGCTATGTCATGAGTTCCTAATGCTTTTATTGATTTCATTTTATAAGTGTTAAGTGTTTAAAAAGAAATGGCGGCTTTATGCCACCATTTCATTGAATAGTTTAATCTAAGGTGCTTGTTTCCTTATCTCCATGCTGTAATTGTGCATCTTCATCCAATCTGAAACTTGTTTCAAACTCCAATTCTGAAGGGTTTTCACAATTCTCAGGGGCATTTTCCGGGAAAATCGGTAATGGCTGATTTACCGGAAGTCCTGTGGATTTATCCTGAAGGATTGTTAAGGTAGTAGGGATTCTGGTAATCCAGTATTTCCCCTGAGGTTCTCCGGTAGGCTGTCTCATTTCGTCTACGATACTCATGTACATTGGGTCGCCGATTACCGGAACAGAACCGCCATTCCAGATCAATCCTGTTTCAAGGAAGAACTGAACAGCTGCTTCGAAACCTGGTTTTACGGTAACGATAATCCTTGCCATACCTGCCTGCAGGAAACTTCTGAACAATGGGTCCATACTTTCGCTGATGTAGAATTCCTGCCAGCTCTTACGGTTAGCCCAATAGTATGGGTAGAAGGTGTAATCCATAATTTCCCATTCGAATGCCTGTTCCATAAACTTGGCAAGGGCTGTATATCTGTCCAGATTTTCATTCAGGTATACCTGGAAATTATCCATGGTTGTTTTCTCATCGGCACCGTTAGTTGTTTCCTGGCCTAATGTATAAAGGTAATCCTGTAATAAATAAGCGATACAGTTGTGCTTTAAGACATCATGTTCCATATAACGGTAGAAAGTATCCTGTCTTTCTTTAAGCTGAGCTTCTTTTTCTTTTTGCTCTGCGTCTAATCTTGCCTGATCTTCCTGGAATTTGGCATAAGCAGCTTCATAGGCTTTAATAATATCATTAAAACTGTCTGTTTTCCACTTGCTGATAAAGGCATCGCTCAGCTCACAGTTCACAACGACTTTGATGGTATAACTTCTTACGTTGTGGCCCTTCACCTGGAAAGATACATTACCTGTGATATTGAAACCAGATGATCCATCGTCAAAATTAAGGTCTCCACCACGTTCAGAACGGCCAATCATATCTCCTTTTAAGTTTGAGAACATCACTTCAGAATAACGTGATCCTGACCATCCACCACCTCTGTTTCTTGTTGACCTGCACGCGAAACTTGCATTTTTACCAGCATAATTGTCTGGGATGGTAAATTGTGTATGATCAATTCCAAAATCATCATTTGTCTGAGGAACGCTGGAAGCAGTATGAATTACTTGTTTGGTTGCTTCCGGGAATGCCTCTAAAGTTACTCCGTATTCCTGAGCCCAATGCTGGATCTGTACAATCGTTGCAGATTTTGGATCTGCCATTAACCATGGTTCCGGTGCTTTTCTTGGATCTACAGGAGCTTTAAGCACCTGAGCCTTGGCAACAGTAAGAGCCAGACGGTGTAATCTTGAAGGTTCAGGAACCATAAATTCAAACATTGTACGCTTACCATAGTTGTAGATCTGGTTTTTCATTTTCTTGTCGATCCATCTGTAAACTCCGGTAATGTGTTTAGGCTGTGCCGCTTCAGCATTATCAGTGTTGGTTACCTTTCCTCTGTTATCATATTCATGAACATTGGTTTCCGTATATTCCTTGATGATTTTCTGTACTCTTTCTTCTGAAATTTTAGTAAGAACTCTTTCCATTGCTCTTTCTGTAATTTCCTGAGATTTCATTACAGCTTGTCTTGTACTGTCGTGCTGTGCCGTATTATTGGCATAGTCAGCTCCGATTTCAAACTTCATGGCACTGTCATTTCCATAGCTGAATCTTGTGTACGCAGAAATACTCTGCTGCTTTTCAATTTCTTTCGCAACTTCGGTCTGCATATCCGTTCTGGAAGTTTTGGAAGTGTCTGACATCTTCTCCGTTTCCTGAGATTTGGAAGTTGTATCCGTAATTTCAGAGTACTCTCTGGAAACGGAAGACTTATGTCTCAGTTCGCTTGCCATAACGTTCTCAATATTGGACACTTCTCCCGGAACATAAGCATGAACACTTTGCACGACTTTCATATAATCTGCTACACCCAATCTTTTGATCCCGAAATTTTTTCGTTTTTGGGTTGTACCTGGTTCAGGTGTACCCGGATTTTCAACTGCTGCACGCTTCAGAGTCAGCATTCCGGTAAGGTTTAAGTCTTCTTTCAGATATTGTGTGGCAATCTCTCCATAAGCCTGGCTTCCGTTATCAAAAATAATTTCTATTTTGAAACTAAAGCTGGTTCTGAATCTGTTTACCAAAGCCGCAGGTAAGGTAATTTTATTATCAACTACAGAAATATTGCTGTAATTTTCTTCGAAAGTTCCGGCAGCATCTGTTGTAGCCGTAATTTTAGCATTGGCAACACTCCACGAAACATCTTCAACTTCAAAAGAAAAATTAACAAATCCTCTGCTGCCTGCTACTACGTAAGCACTGTGAGCATACAAGCTGTATGCCATCGGTGTTCTGGTGGTATTCTGAATAAGAGGTATTGAAGCTCCGCCGATATTGGCATACTGCTGTTCCGGAAGAGGACTGTTTTGAAGTGCCGTCTCCATGGAAGCAGAGATATTGTTTCTTACAACAAGTAAAGCATCAGCATAGCTTTCAATCTCATCATCAAGAACAATGGTCTGGGCACCCATTCTTAAAGTGTCATGCGAAAGGATCTGAAGGCTATCTTTATCTTCTGCCACAGAAGTTAAGCTGGTTGTGGATTCACCGAAAAGTTCTACAAAAAGGTCGAAAGATTCCGGTGAAAGCTTTGCTTGCAAATCCTCCAAATTGATTTCATTTTTGTACGTAAATACGAAAGGCGCAACTTCATATTCTTTCAAAGTGCTGTAAAGGCGTTCTTTTTCTTCTTCGGACATGTCCGGAGTGATTTTACTGTCTACTTCGGCCAGCTTTCTGTCATACAGTTCCAAACGTTCTTTGTTTTCTGTCATATATCTGGAATACTCATCCTGGTAGGCCTGATGTCTGGATTTATGGAATTTTTTCTGAAGCTTTTCCAGTTCGGAATTCAGTGTGTTCAGGGATTCTTTTCTGTGGATGGCTTTACTGGATACAAAAGAAGCTCTTGCTTCAGATTCTAATCTCTGAACTGTTCTTGCTGCCAAAACCGGTTCGGAACCTTCAGCGTTTGCAGATGAAACTAAAGAAGCCGTTTCCGTATCCTCTGAAAATAGAATGGTAGGAAGTATAATTTTTCCATCCATTGCTTTTTCCAATGGTTTTTCTCCATTAATTTTGATGATTTCCTGATCTGTAAGGTCCTGATTGCTGGCAAAACCAAGCTGAATAGCCATTAAAATGTGGCTGATTGCTTCTTTAATATAGAAATCTCCCTGGGTAACAATCTGATAAATATAATTATTCCAAAGTTGGGAAAATATAGAAATTCCTTCTGCGTTCAGCTGTCTGTTGGTATTAATAAGGCTTTTGTAATAATCCGTAACGAACGTCCAGTCAGCGCTTTCTAATGTTTCTTTTTTAGAAAGCTTTCTTCCGATCATCAGAAGGTCTCTAAATGCTCCTTCTTCGATTTTCTTTTCGCTTTCGAATCCGGAATTGTTAAACTCTCCGGCAGCCCTTTTCATGGCTGTAAATTTTAAAGTTTTGGCAGGTCTTCCAACGACCGCTGTGTCAAAAACACCGGTTACTCCTTTAGGTCTGTGGATAAATCCTAAGTTTTTGTCTTTAATTTCTGTTAATTGAGGGTTTCTCAGACTTACAAATCTGAAAAGTGATTGTGATGCGTTATTGGTATTCATAGGGTTTGTTTCTTTATAGTTAATAATTCCTTCTCCTATTAAGGATTTTCCGACAGTAAATGCGGATTTTACTGTTGATGTATTATTTGTTGGCATTTTGTTCTTATTTTTTGGTGTATTCAAGTGTTAGAGTAAACGAATTGATAAGAGAATAATTATAATCAGGTGTATTCAACAGTTCAATAATTGCTCTTTCTCTTTCAATAGTGATGTAGACTTTTGTTCGCCACTGATTACCTGCAAATGCGGCTTTAAGATCATCCCATTCTGTAAACATTTCGTTGGAGATAATGGTTTCGAGATCCGGGAATTCAGGTCTTAAGTCAATTTCACCTGTTCTCGGAATCTGATTCAGATACAAGGTCTTTTTATAAACAGGCTTACCGTTGATCCATTTTCCACCCGTCAGCTCTTCTTTGGTACTGTAGGAATGCTGTTTGTCTGCATATTGTTTCTGGATGTAATCATTTTCCTGTGCGTTGTCTCCAAAATAAGTTTTAGAACTTAAGCCTCTGGCATTTGATACCTGATGTTCTACCATAACAGGCTCATCAGGATAATTACTTACCATAATTCCTTTACCGTCAGAATGATCGGTAAAACTCGTTAAAGAGGCTCCGGCATTACTTAAACTAAGTTTTGCACCATAAGCTCTAGCCAATACACCGTAATCTTTACTGACATCTAAATTTGATTGTATAGAATTATCTACACTGCCTGATGTGATCAAAACTCCGCTTGGAAAGAAACCTACCTGGTTTTTAATTCCGTCCTGAGTATTGATTTTATAGAGAAGAGATTCAATTTCCGGAGCTTCGGCATTTTCAAACTGGATATGACCGGAAACAGGATTGTTTGCTTCTGTTCCTGTGATAGGAATGTAGTTTTGAAAATCGGAAAGGTTTTTATATCCCAATACATTACCGGCATTAAGAACCGCAACTTTTGTATAAGTGTTATCTGCTAAAGGTGTTCTTTTTGCAGAAATCACGGCGTCAAAATCCAATGTTCTTGCAGCAAAGTCTCCACCAATTAAAGGCGTTACAAAATCATGGCGTCTTGCTACCGGATTGGATTCAATCACCAGTTTGTTGAAGGTTGAACCTCCTAATGGGGCATTACAGCCGATAACGACATTGTTGTCACCCCAAACCCCCATAGCATGTGTAGTGGAGGCGGCATTATATCCAACAAAAGTATTCGATCCCCATGCTCCTGAAGTTGTCGCTTTTCCATGAATATTTCCGGCAAAAGCACCTAAAAAAGTATTCTGAGTACCATTAGTTAAGGAATAAGCGGCTCCCAGACCAAGCGCGGTGTTATTGGTTCCGGCAATATTTTTGTTTCCTGCTTCATCTCCGATATACGTATTTCCGTTTCCTGTTGTTGTTTCAGTTCCCGCTTGTGTTCCGAAAAAAGCATTGAAATTACCTGTTGTAAGTTTAGTTCCGCTTGAAACACCTGTTGCGGTATTCCATCTTCCCGTAGTGGTTTCATTTAAAGCATAAGAACCAAGTGCTACGTTATTTGCTCCGGTGGTTAATTTTGATAATGTATTATAACCAATTCCCAATCCGTAGGCTCCGGTGTGATCCGTATTCAAATTTCCAAACCAGAAGGAATACGTTGTAGGACTGAAATTGATTTCGCCTGCTCTGCCCTGGCTTGGCTGAAAAATAATAGGTTTGGTTGTTCCGTTACCTCTGTCTATGACATTCTGTAAATTATCATTCCCGCTAAAAGTGGGTTTGTCAGAAAGGTCATTATAACTTCCTGTTAAAGCTACTTTTTTTACAGTGATTTTTTCCTGTCCTTCCTGTGATAATGTTACACTTCCATCAGCATTGGTAGTAGGAATAATGCTGAATTCAGAAAGATTGATATGAAAGGCAGAACCGTCATTCTGGGTAATGGTAATCATATTTTGAGAGGCATCATATGCTGCATTTTCAATACTGATATCACGGGTTACCAGACTGCTTAGATCTACAGATTTACTTTGCTGAACACCATTCTCACCTGTATAGAAAACAGTTAAGACATTTCCATTCAACTGTGGAACCTGAATTGTTGTCTGCGTTTCAATTTTTTCTTTCCAAAGCTGAGCATTCTGTGGGCTAAGATTGGATGCATTTACATCTGCTTTTTGAGAGAGATCATAATCTAATTGATCTGCAGGAATCTTTTCATCTTTGTGCCAATAGGAATCATGCCACTCCCAAAATTCTTCCTGTACCGGGATATCTCCGTTTTCGAAATATTTTTTTAATTCTTGTTTTGTTTTCATTTGCTTAAAAATTTTAATTGATGAGTTTTCCTCCCACGATTTCCACTGTGCTGTCAAAAGAATAAGGTAAATAGGTCGTTTCAGGGCCTAATGTTACTTTTGTAAGCTGGTTAACTCTGAAAGCATTGTTTTCAATTTTGAGTACACTGGCCGGAATGGTTACTGAGGTGAGTTGATTGCTGACAAAAGCATCCGAGTGAATTTCTGTTACTCCATCGGGAATCTCAACAGATGTCAGCTTATTGGCAGAGAAGGCTCCTTGTGAGATAATCGTTATTCCTTTGGGAAAACGAAGTTCTTTCAGTTGATTGGCTGTAAATGCTTGTATTCCAATATTGACAACACTGTCCGGAATAAATAAAGACGTCAATCTGTTATTGTAAAAAGCCCAATTGGAAATTTCGGTTACCTTTGGAGGAATTGTAAGAGTCGTTAATCCACCGTTACTAAATGCGCTTTCCTGAATACTTGTTACGGAGTCAGGGATTTCTACGTCAGTTACCTGCAGACCTGCGGTAAAATTTTTGGGAATAGTGACTGTTCCTTCTTTTATCACAATTTTCCTTTTTGAAAAGAAGGCTAATGAAGCATTTTTATCAGCATCCATTTCAGCATAGAGTATGTTGAATGTACCATTCTCCAGACCTGCGATCTTGCGCATGTCAATTTTCTCATCCTTATGCCAGTAAGCGTCCTGCCATTCCCAAAAATCTTCCTGTTTTGGGATATCTCCATTTTCAAAATAGAGCTTTAATTCTTCTTTTGTTTTCATAAAACGTTGTGTGATTGATTAATAAGTTGATTGCTGTGATCTGTTCTTTTATAAAGCATGCTCACTTTTGTGCTATATTTTCAGACATAGTTCTGGCTGTTCAGCATTTTGTGAATGGTGAATTCAAAGGAATTGAGAATGAATGTTTAATGAGTTTGCTGTACGGTTATTATAGAGATTTCAAAAGTAATGTTGAACAGCGCCAGAACTTGTCGTGTATTAATTTTTATTTAAAAAATATCTTCTTCGAGTAATCCTTTTTCAAAATCTTCCCTGAAGAAGTTTTCAATGTCAATGAGATAGTTTTCATAGTCCATCTCAGCATTTTCGATATCACTCCATTCTATTGTATAGAGATCTTCATTGAAGAGTACATCGGTATTGTGATCTGGTGTTTCCATGTTTTGTGTTGTAAGGTGTTGGTTATATTTTGAACATATTTTAGACTGTTCAGCATGAGAAAATGTTGAATTCAAAGGCTTTTAAAAGTTTTTAAGAATTGTTGTTGTGTCTTTTTAATACTCCAAAGGTAATGGGGCAAAGCGACAAAACTTGACGTGTTTTTAAAAGATTTTTTAATTTTTAAATATAATCTTAATAGCTTATATGATACTGTTATAAGGTAAAAAGCTTATATTTTATTTTTGATGAGTTTCTGAACAATCTGGTTCAAAGTTTCTCTGTGATCATCAATATAGCTCAATCCGGCTTGTATCAGATTTTCGATATTGGATCTTCTTACATTATCCATTGCGGGAGAAGCATTTTTCAGTGAAGGATTCAATCGGTAATAGTTTTTTTGATTTCTAAGTCCCAGCGTCTGAAACATTTGTTCCAGCTGATAATCCACTGTTTCTGCGTTGGCAGACATCAAAATGTCGACGATTGGGCTTACCCAGCCAATTTTTCCAGCCTTTTCCAATCTTTTAAAAGAATAAGTTCTTGCTTCAATTCCTGTTCCTATAGAGACAATGATCATGTCGTTTACGCTTGGGTGATTAGCTTTCTGATGGTTTTTTAAAACTTCTGCGAAAGGAATCTTCCTTGCTTCGGCATAAGCACAAAGCGCGGGATTATTAGCAAACATTCCTCCATCAATCAAACTGAAAATCTGGCCATACATGGATTTAATCTGAACAGGGCTAAAATACGTAGGAGCCGCTGAAGTTGCTCTGCAGATATCTCTTACATAGAAATTATCTGTGCTGAGGTTGGCTTTCCACGAGTTGAAAAGTTTTGCCCTTCTGTTCTCTATGTCATAACTTGTTATTAAACATGGTTTTATTAATTCTTTTAATTCTAAATTTCCAAAGAAATCATGTAAATTTTTTTCCAGAGCTTCCTGGGAAATTTTTTCATTCAATAATCCGAATGGATTAACCAGTTTTTCCCAAAAGGAAACCTGGAAGATGTCGCCGCCCTTTTCAGCATATAATTCCAATCCTTTCTGAATAGAATATTTTGCTTTTCGGGTTTCATCAGGAGAGAGAATAATAGAAGCAATCAGACCTCCGGTGCTGCTGCCAGCTACCAGATCAAAATAATCTCCCAGCTTGGCGGAAGGCTTATCATAATACTGGAGCTGTTCTTCTATGTAACGCAGAATAATGCAGGTTACAATTCCCCTTATTCCACCTCCGTCCAAAGAAAGAATGGTTGTCTTTTTCATGTGATATTTTTAATGGTTTGTTAAAAGGACACATGCAATCTTAAATCTACAGAACCTTATTGACTGGTCAGAAAATGTTGAGATTCCATATTGAGGTTTCATTGCTTTTTTGTTGTTTTCTTATAAAGCAAAGGTAGCTTGAGGAGGCGACAGAACGTGTCGTATTATATTTAATTTCAAATAAATGATACTAAAAAATAACGTAATTCTGTTGGTCTTTTGGCATCTTCAAGAGCGTTCTCCAACTGGTTTTTACAGGACCTTTTTTAGAGGGAATATTCTTTTTTTCGAAGTGGGGAAGGTCTTTAAATGTTTTCCAGTTTCCACCCCAGTCCCAGCCGTGACGGGCAAAAATTTTCACACATTCGTACCAATCTGCAACTTTGTCATTATCCCAGTCCTTTGCGGTATCCCAACTTGCTGTTTTCCCGTCGATCATCAGGCAGATATCTACGGCAAGTCCATAATTGTGGATGCTTTGCCCTGCCTTCGCATTGGTTACCTTTTTTCCTGAAGTAATTCTTCCGATGGCATAAAGCTTTTCCTGCTCTTCAAAAGATCTTAATCCCTGAGTGATTCGTATCTTAGCCCTTCCGGTAAGAGCTTCATCACATTCCTGTATAATCTGCTTCACTTCATCTCTTACCAACGGGTGAAGTTTCTGAATCCTTTCTAAGGTTACTTTGTCCATATTTTTTATTTTGTTATAAGACAAAAGTATAGCGCAGAGGCGACGAAACTTGACGTGTTTTATTTAAATTTTTATAATATTCAACCTTAGATAAAAAACATAATATGAAAAGAGATTTAGCAACAAGTAGCTCATCTGTACATCCAAAAAATGAGAAAAAATTGCTTTTAAATTTTTAAAAATCAAATAGAAGTAGTAAATATGATGGATAAAACACAATAGTAAATGCATACGATCCTACCTTTTTTATTAGCCATGGTGGCTGCCATTGTGCTGCTCAATATGTGGGCTACAAAATTAAAAATTGCTTATCCTGTTTTGCTCGTTGTATTCGGGCTGCTTGTTAGTTTTGTACCAGGTCTTCCGGTTGTAAAGATCAATCCGGATCTTATCTTTTTTATATTTTTACCTCCTCTTTTATTTGAAGCTGCGTGGTCTATTTCCTTTAAAGAAATGAAACGATGGTGGCGTATTATCGGAAGCTTTGCTTTTTTAGTGGTCTTTTTTACGGCACTGGCAGTGGCAGTGACTGCCAATTATTTTATTCCCGGATTTACACTTGCTCTCGGGTTTTTGCTGGGAGGTATCGTATCTCCACCTGATGCAGTAAGTACAGGAGCGATCATGAAATTTGTAAAAATCCCGTCCACTACTTCTGCTATTCTGGAAGGAGAAAGTTTATTGAATGATGCTTCTTCATTAATTATATTCCGTTTTGCTTTGATTGCTGTAGGAACCGGACAATTTATATGGCAGGAAGCCTCATTAGACTTTGTATGGATGATCATCGGAGGTGCCGGAATTGGCTTACTCTTAGCATGGATCTTTGTACAGGTTCACAAAAGACTCCCTACAGAAGCTTCTTCGGATATTGCTTTAACGATTATTGAACCTTATCTGATGTATTGGATAGCAGAACAGTTTCATGCTTCCGGAGTTTTAGCTGTGGTTTGCGGAGGTTTGTATATGTCAGGCAAACGATTGATATTTCTCAACAGTACCAGCCGAATTATGGGCTATAGTGTATGGCAGAGTTTTGTATTTATTCTGAATGGTATCGTCTTCTTAATCATCGGGCTCGAGCTTCCTGAAATTGTTGGAGGGTTGCGGTCAGAAGGAATTCCTTTGAGAATTGCTATCCAATATGGAGTGTTGGTGACCAGTGTTCTGATTGCCGCCAGAATCATAAGTTCTTATGCCGCCATGCTGGCTACATTGATTTTCCGGCCAAGTGTCGCTCCCCGTGCTTCTTCGGCAAGAAGACGCCTGTTGATGCCTTTGATGCTTGGATGGACCGGAATGAGAGGAGTTGTTTCACTGGCTGCTGCACTTGCCATTCCGATTACCCTTGAAAACGGACTTCCTTTTCCCAACAGAAACCTTATCCTTTTCATTACTTTCGTGGTGATTCTTCTTACATTACTCGTACAAGGACTTACCTTGCCATACTTCATCAAATATGGACATGTATTTGATGATTTTACAGATGAAGAGAAAGATAAAAAGGCAAGGGAAGAAATAAAACATCAACTGAAACAGCATGTTTATCATTTTCTTAAAAATAAGCATGAAAATGAACTGAACAGCCATGCAGGATTAGAAAGAATGCTCAAACAATGGGAGGAAAAAATCCAGGCCAATAATACTGAATGGATGAATGAAAAGACCAAAGATATTTTTTTTGAAATGCTGGAAAGCCAGAGACAGTTTCTTTCAGAATTGAATAAAGATATTTCCGTTAATGAAGAAATTATCCGCCATCAGCTCTATCAGCTCGACCTTGAGGAAGAACGGTTAAGAATGATTTAATCTATATCATAATTTGTTTTTTGAAAACAAAATTACAGCGCTAATGCGACAAAATATGTCGTATTATGAAATTTTATTCATTAAGAATCAACTACATTGTTTGATTTTTTATAATAAACACTTTATTTTCTAATTCCGTAATAGTATTTCTCAATTCTGAAAACATATCTTTAAGATTATAATTTTCAAAATTGGTTGAATCAAAATCTTCAGGAAAAATTCCTGATGCATATTGCCATATTTCTACAACTTCTCCCAATGGAATATCATAAGGTTGGTAAAATGAATTATCGGCAGCAACAGTTATTGATTTTTTGTTTCCAGATATGAATCGTTTATAAGAAATGCCATCATTCAAAGTCACAAAAACATAACTTTTATTCGGTTTCAGATCATCAATATTTTCAACATATTTCCCGATAATATAAGAGCCATCTTTAAAAGGCGGCATTGAATCTCCCTGGGCCGGAAAGGCACGGTACTTTCCATTGGTTAAAAAAGGAAGTGAGATTCTTTGCAGACTTTCAATATATTCCGGATCACTGTAGCCGGATAAATAACCCATTGATGCTTTTTGCGGAACGATTTCTATACTGTTATTTCCTAGTTGATCCACAATAACAGGTAAGACAATTCGATTGTCGGGAAGCTTCAGAATATCCTCCAGCGGATACTTCCGGATGTCAACAGATACAAGAAGGTCAATACTAAGATTGAAAAACTTAGAGATTTTGATTAATATTTCGATAGGCGGCTCTGATCTGCCATCTTCATAAGAAACGTATCTGGAACGGGTGAGTTTCAAAGTATTCGCTAACTCCTGTTGAGTTTTTTCTCTCTTGCCTCTTAAAAAGCGTATGTTGTCTGAAAAAATTGACATTGTTATAAATTGTAACAACAAAAATACGAATTTTGTTTAAAAACGTAACTAAATTTGTAACGTGAATCGTGCAATTGTACATATGGATTTGGATACATTTTTTGTGTCCTGCGAGAGACGTAATAACTCGCAGCTTCAGGGTATTCCTCTCATCATAGGAGGTGGAGACCGTGGAGTGGTAGCCTCATGTTCTTATGAAGCCAGAAAATTTGGGGTTCGCTCTGCAATGCCTATTCGTATGGCACTGAGACTTTGTCCTGATGCAAAAGTAATCCGGGGTGATTATGAAATGTATTCAAATTTATCTCATACTGTAACCGAAATTATACAGGGAAAAGTTCCGGTGATGGAGAAAGCAAGTATTGATGAATTTTATTTGGACTTATCAGGGATGGATAAGTTTTTTGGCTGCTATCAATGGACCAAAGAAATTGCTGAAACTGTTACTAAAGAGACAGGCCTTCCTATAAGCTTTGCACTGTCAACGAATAAGACCGTTTCAAAAATTGGTACGGGAGAAGCTAAACCTTTAGGGAGAATGGAAATCAAGGAACTGGAAGTACAGCCATTTTTAAATCCTTTATCCATCAAAAAAATTCCAATGGTAGGTGAAAAGACTTTCCAGTTGTTATCAAGAATCGGAATCCGGACCATTCATACCTTATCTGAAATGCCGGTACTTGTTCTGCAGCAAATGATCGGACTCAACGGAAAAGAACTTTGGAAAAAAGCCAATGGAATTGATGAGAATCCTGTGGTTCCTTATTCTGAAAGAAAGTCTATCTCAACCGAGAGAACCTTTACCAACGATACTATGGATATTATAGAATTAAAACGGCTGATATCGGGAATGGCAGAGCAATTGGCTTATCAACTGAGACAAGAAAAATGGCTTACTTCAACTGTGGTAGTAAAAATCCGATATGCCAATTTCGATACGGAAACTAAACAGTATAAAGTAGCTTATACTTCAGCTGACCATACACTTTCAAGAGTGGCATTGGAACTATTCAACCAGGTATATACAAGAAGAATGAGACTGAGATTGGTAGGATTACGGTTTACCGGACTCGTGCATGGCAACCATCAGATGAATCTGTTTGAAGATACAGAAGAACAGATGAGCCTATACCAGACAATGGATTATCTGAAGAACCGGTTTGGTGTTGATGCAGTTGGCAGGGCATCCGGTTTTGATTTTGGAAAATAATATATAAAACTTTTGATCATGTTTCTGAATTGTCATTCTTTCCACAGTCTTCGTTACGGTACCTTATCGGTAGAAGAATTGGTACGGCAGGCACATTCTTTGGGTATTAAAGAGTTGGCATTAACAGATATCAATACGATTACTGCTATTTATGATTTTAAGAAAGAATGTGAAAAGGCAGGCATTAAACCTATTGCCGGAATTGAGGTCAGAAAAGAAGACAGGCTGCTTTATATTGCTGTGGCAAAAGAGTTCTCCGGGATTGGTGAAGTTAATAAAATATTGACAGATCATAATTGTTATGGAGGTGAACTTTCTGAAGCAGCTCCTGTATTTAAAAATGTTTTTATTGTTTATCCGATAGATAACATTCCTTCAAAGCTAAAAGAAAATGAGTTTATTGGAATCCGGGAAGAAGAACTGAACTTATTGATCCGTCCTGAATTTAAAAGGTTGGTTCCGAAAATGGTGGTTCTTCATCCGGTTACATTCAGCACTAAAAAAGAATATAATCTTCATAAAATATTAAGGGCTATTGACAAAAATACCCTGTTGTCGAAACTGAATGAACAGGATGTTTGTGGGAAATCGGAATATTTTAAATCCGAAAATTTAATCATCAGTACTTTTCAAAGGTATCCTGAGATGATAAAGAATACCAGAAATTTGCTGGAAGCCTGCAGTTTTGAATTTGATTTTGAAAAAGTTAAGAACAAACAATACTATACTAAGTCCAAAGAATCTGACGTTAAACTTTTAAAAAGGTTAGCCTATTTAGGACTTGAAAAGCGTTATGGTAAAGATCATGAAATAGCAAAAATAAGAGTGGAAAAAGAACTGAAAGTAATTGATGAACTCAACTTCTGTTCTTATTTCCTCATTACCTGGGATATTGTACGATACAGTAACAGAATGGGGTTTATGCATGTAGGACGTGGAAGCGGAGCTAACTCCATTGTCAGTTATTGTATCGGTATTACAGATATATGTCCTTTGGAGCTTGACCTTTATTTTGAAAGATTTCTCAACCTTAACAGGAAAAGTCCTCCAGATTTTGATATCGACTGGAGCTGGCAGAACAGGGATGTAATCCTGGAATATATTTTTAACAGATATGGGAAAGATCACGTTGCTTTTTGTGGAACAAACGTTGAATTCAAATACAAATCGAGATTCAGAGAGGTCGGGAAAGCTTTTGGATTGCCTAAAGATGAGTTGGATGAACTGACGAAAAAGCCAATGGAAGTTCACGAAACGAATTCTGTCGTACAAACGATCCATAAATATGTCAGGCTGATGGAAAGGTTTCCCAATCAAAGGAGTATGCACGCCTGCGGAATTTTAATCTCGGAAGAACCTATTACAAACTATTCTGCCCTTGAAATGCCACCGAAGGGATTTCCAATTGTTCAATTTGATATGAATGTGGCAGAAGATGTTAAATTAGAGAAATTTGATATTCTGTCTCAAAGAGGTCTGGGAACAATAAAGGATACCGTAGATCTTATTAAAAAAACAAGAGGAATTGATGTTGATATCCGTGATACAAGCATTTCCAAAGATGAAGAAAAAGCCAATGAATATCTGGCCATAGGAAAAACGATCGGCTGCTTTTACATAGAATCTCCCGCCATGCGTGGGCTTTTAAGAAGATTACAATGTGACAATTACAGAATCCTCGTTGCTGCTTCTTCTATTATCAGACCTGGAGTAGCACAAAGTGGTATGATGCGGGAATACATTTTCAGGCATAATCATCCGGATCAGTTTGAATATTTTCATTCTGTTTTTGAGGAAAATCTAAAAGAAACGTATGGCATTATGGTATATCAGGAAGATGTAATTAAAATTGCACAATATTTCGGAGGACTTACTCATGCTGACGGTGATATTCTGCGTCGTGCGATGAGTGGAAAAGAGCGATCAATTGAAAAATTGAATGAAGTAAAGGCCAACTTCTTTAAATCCTGTCAAGAGCAGGGGCATTCTGAAGCGCTTACTGCTGAGGCTTTTCGTCAGATTGAGTCTTTTGCAGGGTATTCTTTCTGTAAAGCACATTCAGCTTCATATGCGGTGGAAAGCTACCAAAGTCTTTATCTGAAGGTATATTATCCATTGGAGTTTATGGTTTCTGTGATTAATAATCAGGGAGGATTTTACCGCACCGAAGTCTATATACATGAAGCAAAAATGTCAGGTGGAAACGTTCAGGTTCCTTGTGTGAATTCAAGTGAATTCCAGACTACGTTAAAAGGGAAAGATATCTTTTTGGGATTAATGCTTTTGGAAGGATTAGAAACAAGAATTGCCCACGGAATTGTGGAAGAACGCGAAAGAAATGGAGATTACAAATCTCTGGAAGATTTTATCAGACGAATTCCCATTGGTATTGAAACAATACAGATATTAATTTTTATTGGAGCATTCAGGTTTACGGGGAAACCTAAAAATGAATTGCTGGTGGAAGCCAGGCTGTTATTGGTCAATTTTAAACCGGAACAAAGAGGGCTTATGCTGATTGAAGAACCCGTTCATGAGTTTAAACTTCCGCAGTTAAAAAGAGAACAGTTTGAAGATGCTTTTGACGAAATTGAACTCATTGGCTTTCCTGTTTCATGTAGCCCCTTCGACTTGTTACAGACCCAATATAGAGGCTCTGTGTTTGTAAAAGATTTATTGAAATTTCATAAAAAGCAAGTGAAAATGTTGGCTTATCTGATTGCCAGAAAACATGTCCCAACGAAGAAAGGAGAAATGTATTTCGGGACGTGGATTGATGCAAATGGAGATTATTTTGATACCGCACATTTTCCGGACAGTCTGAAACAATATGGTTTTCAGGGAGGAGGATGCTATTTACTTTTGGGAACAGTAGAAGTAGATTATCATTTTCCCACAATTACTATCCATAAAATGGCCAAAATGCCGATGATTCCTGATCCGCGGTACTCTTATAATAAAGAAAGACAATATGATATCCATCAACAGATTAAGGAAGATGTAAGCATGACTCATAGGAAGCCTTATCCACAGGCCCATGAGATTGGACTGCCCAGACATCGGATAGTAAAATAGTATTTTTTATATTAACTTTAGATTTCATTGATGTTATTTTAATTCAAAAATTCTGCTTATTTTTCCCTTTTCACGATTTCTTGCCGAATGGAAAATAAATGTACTGATATCAATAATTTATTAGAAAAACTATCTCTGGAAGGTTTTTCCGGATATGAATTTGTAGATTACTGGGATGCAGATACTATGGCTGTAGGAATGAAGAAGGGGAATGTTCTCATCTATATTTCTGCATATGACTATTCTAAAACCAATGGCTATGATGTGATTATGGAGGAATTTGAAACAGGAATAATATTGAAATCAGAGTACAAGAGATCATACCATGAACTTATTAATGATCTTCTATATTTTTTGAAATAATTTTTTCTTAATTGGGTGTATTTATTTCCTTTCATACTTCCAGTTTCTTCCTTTACCTTCAGCAATCCATTCCAGAGCCTGATCCATTCTTTTATTTCGGGTAGTTTCTGTTTTAGCTTCTGCAATCCATGTAATATATTCTTTTCTAAAGGACGGAGAAGCCTTTAAAAATAGGTCAAGAGCTTTCTGATTGGCATTTAATGCATTCTGAAAATAATCAGGAATTTCCATTTCTGTTTTGGAAGGAGCCGCTTTTTTCATGGTAACGCCCATATCAGTAAGCTCCATCGCTTCTTTAATTGCTTTTTTCAGCTGTGGTTTGGAAGGAAGATCTCCGACCTGCGTAATTTTTCCTAAACTGAACATCGAGTTTTTCTCAATATTCTGAGTGATCTCCTGCATGGTTTTCATTTCTTTTTCCAGCCAGAACCCAAAAGTACAGTGCTGTTTGAAAGAAGCCATAGCACAAAGATTTTTCCCTTTATAGATAAAATGGGGAAAGCTCCACTTCATGGTTTCTTTAGCATCAGGGCAGAATTCATGAACGGTTTCACGGATATAATGCAGGATAGGTTTCGCAAAATCCTGTGATTTTTCAATATAGGCATCAATTTTGGGACTGTATTTCTCCATCGTTTTTATTGGAATAATTGTACAATTTCATTAACAAGAAATTTTACCTGATCAGGTCTTCCTCTGTCATTTTTAGGGTTGTTGGAATAGCTTCCGGTTTTTACAATAACCATATTGTGCTCCGGAACCATAATGATATATTGACCCTGTAATCCCAGGAAATAATAATGTTTGATGGGGTTGTCATGATTAATCCAAAGTCCCATTCCATAAATGTTTTCAGACTTTTCAGTAGGAGTTCTCATCTGTTCAATGAAATCTTGATTGAGGATTTGCAGGTCTCCCGCTTTTCCATCATCCAGAAAAAGCTGTCCAAGTTTGGCAAAATCTCTTGCATTGGAATGAATACAGCAATAGGCTTTTTCCATACCATGATTATCTGTAGTCCATTTAGCATTTTGCTCCATTCCCAAAGGAGCCCAGAACTTTTCTGATAAATAATTTGCCAATGGTTTATCCAGTGCTTTTCGAAGAGCAAAACCAAGAAGTTGTGTAGAACCGCTTTGATATTCAAATCTGACTCCTGGTTCTTCTTTGAATTTTCTTGTGAATACAGCTTTTACAAGGCTTTTTCCATAATAGGCTTTAGCATTGGGCAGAAAAGGATTGTTGTAGTCTTCATTCCAGTCCAGTCCGGCTTCCATTTGAGCTAAATTTTTAAGGGTAACCTTATTTCCAAAGGGTTTGTTTTTAAATTCAGAATAAAAATCTGAAAACTTTTCATCAATAGATGGAATAATTCCTTCTTCCAGTGCTTTACCCAAAAGCATCACAGTCACTGCTTTTGCCATAGAAAAAGAATTGGTTTGGGATAGCTGGTTATAGCCTTCCCAGTATTGTTCATGAAGAATTTTTCCGTTTCTTATCACTACCAAAGCTGCTGTTCTGGAGTGTTTTAAGTTTTCAACTAAGTATTTAGGTAAATCTTTTTTGTTGTAGTCAGGATCTTCTTCCCATAGCCTGGGCTCTTCCGTCGCAATAGGGTTGCTGGGGAAAAGATCTCCGTCGTCGATGTATGCACTTGATTTTCCTTTAAGGTAGGTTTTGGAAATACCACTAAATAAATAATCATATCCCAAAAAATAAGCCGCTGCTGCACCTGCTACAGCTCCACCTATCATATACTTTAGTATTCTCATTTTTTCACGAATGGGTCTTTAACAAATTTAGAATAATTTGGTTATAAAATTTAAAATGAATCAGCAAATAAGTTATTTTTGTTCTTATTGAAGAAAACTATGACCAGAAAACTTTTTGTATTGGGGTACTTCCTATTTTCAATTATGGGAATAGCCCAGATTTATAAACCAATAGATACCGCAGATTATATACAGAGAAAAGCGTTTTTAAAGAGTTTTGAAGGAAATAATGAAGCCACTGTAAAGAGATTAAAGTCCCAATATTCCGGAAAAACAGGTTCTGAATTATCCAAAATTTATAAAGAATTCGGAACTGATTTTGAAAAGCAGGTGAAGAATAAGGATTTTATCTTTAAATCTGAATTTGAAACCAGTATACAGTCTATGATTCTACGTCTTAAAAAGAATAATCCTACAATTCCTCAGGACCTGAAAATTCTGATTGCAAAAGACAACACACCCAATGCTTATTGTCTTGCTGATGGAACCTTTGTCATCAACATGGGGCTTTACAGCTGGCTGAATAATGAGGAACAGATTGCCGCGGTGATTGCCCATGAGCTGGGACATAAAATCGAGGAGCATTCCCTGAAGACTTTTTTGAAAATTATCGAACAGGATAAACAGGATAAAGTGGTGGTGCAGAACATAAAATCTACTACAACAAGCAGAAGTCAGGACCAGAACCAAAAGGCTTTCGATATTTTTAAAAATACAGCCTACAAGAAAGGAGTAGAAAGAAGGCAAAGCGAAATGCAGGCAGATTCTTTGGGATATGTTATTTTTAAAAACAGTGATTTCAAGAAAGCAGAATTCATCAATGCTCTTCAGAGATTGCAGGATTTTGATACCATTTCACCAAGAGAGTTGAAGGTAGAAACATATAAAAAACTATTTAATCTTCCCAAGCAGGCATTCAATGAAAAATGGATGAAGAAGGAAGATTTCTCTCTGTACAATTATAATTTCTATAAAGAAAAGCTGAACAAAGACTCTCTTGCTTCTCATCCTGAAGTTTCCAGAAGATTAGAAGTGCTTAAAAAGACATTTACAGAGCTTAAAACTCCTGTTAGTCCGGAAAAACCCTCAGATCTGTTTTTAACATTAAGAAAAACTGCAAGGATGGAGATTTTACCCAATTATTTCCATTCGGAAGATTATGGACTGGGAATCTATGCTGCCATGCAGTTTTTACAGGATGAAGAGGAGGAAAAATACTATAAAAGCTGGTTGGGAAGATGCTTTACCAAAATATATGAAGCAAGAAAAAATTATAATCTGAACCGGTATCTGGATAGAATAGAACCTAAAAATCAAAGTGAAAGTTATCAGCAGTTTCTGAACTTTATGTGGAACTTAAGCCTTGATGAAATAAAGAATATAGCAGATTTTTATCAGACGAATGAGACAATCGCTAAAATAGATTGATTAAGCAGATTAAAAAACTAATTACAGTTTTAGCTGTTAAACCTTAAATACAGCAAGTTATTACGTGTTTTCTGGTGATTATGGCGGCGATATAAATGGAATATTCCAAAAGATCGGAGTTCAAACCCTATTGTAAATACTGAAGTAAATTGATTCCCATGAAATAATAAAAAAAATAAATTTTTAATAATAAAGTAAAATACCATGAAAAAATTCATTTTAACTATCATAGTTTTATCTTCAGTTGTAACAAGTTGTTCTAAAGAAGAAGGTACAACAGAAAATGATAAAGTATTATCCAAATCATCCATTTTAAATAACAACAATTCATCTGGAAAGACAGCCGGAAAAGAGTATACGCAGCAATTGCCTTATCTTGATGCTCATACAGATTTTATGGTTTTCAATGTTGAAAATGATCTTGCCCATAAGATGAATGACCCCAAAGTTGACTGGAAAACCATCAATGCACTTTATAGTGCAGATTTAAGTACGGCTTCAAAACAATATCTGATTTATATATTATTTGCGAAAAAAGATTTACTGGGTATTCAAAATACTGCACCCACTACAGATCAAGCTAAATTAATAGCACAATATGCTCAGGAATTGGTCAATACAAAGTATCCTGGATATTGCCTTCTATATAATACATTATTAACCTTGAATTCTACGGAATATGCACCGTTATCGGAAACGCTTGCATCCCAAATTGTTTTCAACTCAAAAACGGAGGTTTTCCACTCAAATTTTCTGAACAGGCCAGAAGGAAGAGATCCTTATGTAGCAAAGGTTAAAGAAGATTATACCTACCTAGATAAAATTAAAACCGAATTTTAAATAAAAGAATTTAGAGTAAAGGAAATATTATTAGTGCTGTATTCAAAAGTCAAAGAAAAACCCTGATGTTTAGTCAGGGTTCTTTTTGTATTAATAATTTAATTTCTCCAGACGGATCTTGTTAAACTTTTCTTTTTCATTATACTCCCGAAGCAGAATGTAGCCTTCTTTTCCAACGTATGGCGTTACTGCATAATTATCTTTTTCAGAGATCGGAATAATCTCCTGTTTGAATTTTCCATCAATAATGGTATTGATAAACAAATTCCATCTTTTCTGCCTGGTTACTTCGTCTTTTTGATAGTCACGATAGAAAAACACTACGTCTTTTCCGCCGTTGAGGTATTGTGAGAAGAGATAATCACTGTTGACCCATTTTGATTTTTCCTTTTCAAAAACCTGAACATTTTTCACTTTGAAATCTTTATCTGTGTAGATATACACAAGATCTGTAGTCTTTGGAGCGTTGTATTGCCCTGCCGGTTTATATTTTTCGCATAAAATACCCACACTTCCATCGTTCATAAAGTACATATCTTTGGTCTGAAGCATATAACCGCTTTCTACCATTCCATATTTGTTGACCTTGGGAAGAAAAGCAGAAATATTGGGTTCATAATTGATCGCTTTCATATCTACCGAAAAATCAGATTTGTTGAGGATCATTCTTGCAAATCCTACTGATTCTGAATCATCATAGTTTCTTCCCAGCAGAACTATTTTATCATCAAAAGTTTTATCATTATCAAGCTTTCTGTAGTTGGAGTAGAATGATTCAATATTGTCTATTGTATCATCAGATAATCCGGTAATCGGTTTGTTGGATGTTTCTTTTCCGGTTTTCATGTCAAGAACCATCAGATTGAATGTCTTCTGTTTGTCATTCACTTTCTTCAGGATACAGTACATATAATTTTCGTCTCTTTCCAGAACGGATAAAGTCGTGTACAATTTTTTACTTCCGTCAGTGTTGTATTTGTATCTCCAGATTTCCTTTTTGTTGTCATCAAACCTCATGAGGCTGTTGCTGTTTTCATACTTCCCATAATCTTTGTATTCAACAGCAAAATAACCACCTTCTTTCAGTTCTCCTACCGCAGAAACGTAGTTGTAGCCTTTCTCTTTTTTCTCATCACGGTTTTCCTTACGTTGTTCCTTCCAGCTCTTCGGTTCGTTGATCTCTTTGAAAGTACCGTTTTCCAGATAATCATAATATATTTTTCGGGTAATAGAGTTGGTTTTCGGATCGATTACCATAGAAACCGGAGTAAAGACTTCTTTGCTCTTCACAAGAGAATAATCCATCATGGAAGGCTTTAAAATAATCTGACCTTTAAAATCAACATATCCCAAATAAGAAGCAGCCGTAATATCTCCTTCAAACTCTTTATTGGCAACAGGGTTGAGGTTTTTATCGAGGATAACATACTCAAACTTCTTGGTCTTATCACCGGATTTACCGTAAGAGTATAGAGAAACGTAGCCGTAAAGATTGTCTTTATCATCGAATAGAGCATTCATTCCCACGTGATCACCTGCAGCGAGAGTTGTCAGGTCCTGAGTTTGAGAAAATGTAAATGTCTGGATCAGTCCAAACATCATCAGCGTTATTTTTTTCATGGTTAAAATTTGAGCGATAAAAGTAATAAATTAACCCATATGTTGCGAAAAATAAAAAAGCCCTGGAAATATTTCCAAAGCTTATGATCTAAAAAGGCAGAACAATTACTAATAGTATTCGTAAAGCCAGTTATGAGTGCTTGTTCCATAACCCGAGCTTTCATAAGTGGTAACGGCTTTGGTAGGATAGTTATCTCCGTTAAGCGTGTAAACGGCTGTAATTTTGTTGGTTCCGTTAGATGAACCGGAATAACTCTCGGTTTGATTCAATAAATTATTATAACCTATTTGACCATCACTCACGTCAAATAAATTGATCTTAACAAAACCTTTAATCCCTTTCATAGGGCTATTGAAAGTGTCATAAGTATTGGTGATATTGTAGGTAACTCCGTTATAAGTATATTTAGCTGAAGCCACATTTCCGGCATTGGTTAAATTAACATCCACCTGTGCAAATACAAGATTGGAATATGTTCCTGTTGCAGGATTATAAGTTCCGCTTTTATACTCATCAAACTGAACATGGGTATCACTGAGATACTGATAGATTTTGGTATAGGTAAGCGTTCCCTGTTCTTTATCAGTAATTTTCTCCGTTGAAAGCCTTCCATTAGAATAGGTGAATTCTCTCATCAGAACCAGAGCGCCACCAATGAACTCTTCTGTTTTAGCAATATAATCTCCACTGTAAGTATAAACAACTCGATCATCATCCAGTGCATTATATGTTTCTACAAGTTTATCTCCATTATATTTGAATTCCACCACATAGGGCTGACCACCCGGGTTGACGTCTGTTGCTTTTTTTAAGAGATGAAAAGGCCCGTTATTATTGTTCTGAGAATTATTGCTGTTGTCTCTGTGGTCGGCCGGATTATCATTAGAAACACAACTTGAGAGCAATGCCACAGCAAGTGATGAAAACATCAGTTTTTTCATGGTTATTATTAGTTTAGTTTTTAGTCCGCTAAAAATAATCATTTTTGTGGTAGGTTGTTCCGGAATGTATGAAAAATAAAAAAGCCCTGAAAAAACAGGGCTTTTAAACTATAATTGAGAAAGTAAATTTCTGAAGTTCGTTTTTTCATCAATGATTCTTCTCAGCTCTGAAACAGGAACTCTTTCCTGCTGCATCGTATCTCTGTCTCTGATGGTTACCGTGTGATCTGTAAGAGAATCGTGATCCACAGTGATACAGTATGGAGTACCAATGGCATCCTGTCTTCTGTAACGTTTTCCGATCGCATCTTTCTCTTCGTAGAACAGATTGAAATCATATTTCAGATCATTGAAAATCTTTTCTGCATATTCTGCTAAACCATCTCTCTTCATCAATGGAAGAATAGCTGCTTTAATGGGTGCCAATGCCGGAGGTAACGATAAAACTGTTCTTTCTGAACCGTCTTCTAACGTTTCATCTCTTAAACAATGAGAGAATATGGAAAGGAATAATCTGTCTAAACCTACAGAAGTTTCCACTACATAAGGAACATAGTTTTCGTTTCTCTCAGGATCAAAGAACTGAAGTTTTCTTCCTGAGAATTCTTCATGCGCTTTTAAGTCGAAATCTGTTCTTGAGTGAATACCTTCCAGCTCTTTAAATCCGAATGGGAAGTTAAACTCAATATCAGCGGCAGCATTCGCATAGTGAGCAAGCTTTTCATGATCGTGGAATCTGTAGTTCTCATTCCCCAGACCTAAAGCTCTGTGCCAGTTCAGACGTTTCTGCTTCCACTGTTCGTAGAATTCGAGTTCTGTTCCCGGAGCTACGAAAAACTGCATTTCCATTTGTTCGAACTCACGCATTCTGAAAATGAACTGTCTCGCAACAATCTCATTTCTGAATGCTTTACCGATCTGCGCAATACCGAAAGGAAGCTTGTGACGTGAAGTTTTCTGTACGTTTAAGAAGTTAACGAAAATACCCTGAGCCGTTTCAGGTCTCAGATAAAGATCCATAGCACTGTCAGCAGAAGCTCCCAGCTTTGTCCCGAACATCAGGTTGAACTGTCTTACTTCAGTCCAGTTTTTAGAACCTGTATCAGGATCTGCAATTTCAAGCTCTTCAATCAAAGCTTTTACATCAGCAAGGTCTTCATTTTCCAGAGATTTTGCCAGTCTTGAAAGAATAGCCTCTCTTTTTGCTCTGTATTCAATAATTTTTGGATTGGTAGCTACAAACTGATCCTTATCGAAAGCATCCCCGAATCTTTTCGCTGCTTTTTCGATTTCTTTATTCTCTTTATCTTCAATTTTAGCACAATAATCTTCCACCAAAACGTCTGCTCTGAAACGTTTCTTAGAATCTTTATTATCAATCAATGGATCGTTGAAAGCGTCTACGTGGCCCGATGCCTTCCAGGTTGTTGGGTGCATAAGGATCGCCGAATCAATGCCGACAATATTTTCGTTAAGCTGTACCATAGCTTTCCACCAATATTGTTTGATATTATTTTTTAGTTCGGCACCGTTCTGTCCATAATCATAAACAGCGGATAAACCATCATAGATCTCACTCGATGGGAAAATAAAACCATATTCTTTAGCGTGAGAAATCACTTTCTTGAAAACATCTTCTTGCTTTGCCATAATTTTTTTACGTCTGAAATGCAAAAATAGCAATTTGGATCCAAAATCATGAGATTCAATAAAAAAAGCAGTTAATAAAGAGACAAATATTGACAATTTAATTTTTCAGGAGCCGGGAACCCGCTCTCCGTTGCAATTCCTTGCTCGGCGGCTCTGCTTCGCGCCGCCGCCTCGCTGCGGGATTTTCTCTCAGATCGGGGCTATTGATAAAGGAATGTCTAACCCTGTTAGGTTTACAAAGATGGTAGCATATAATATCAATCGAAAAATCTTTACTTTTGCCGGATGTTAGAAATTCTTTATCATGACGAGCATCTTATTGCCATCAACAAACCCAGCGGATTACTGGTTCATAAATCTTTTTATGCCGGAGAAGCTGATACCTATGCTATTCAGGAGTTGAAGAAACAGATCGGGCAAAAAGTGTATCCCGTACATCGGTTAGACCGGAAAACTTCGGGGGTTCTGCTTTTTACTCTGGATAAAGATACTCTTAGAATCATGAGCGAGCAGTTTGCATCACGCGATGTAGAGAAGAAATATCTGGCCATTCTTCGGGGTTGGACAAAAGAAGAAGAAACGATTGATTATGACTTGGTTAATGAAAATGAAGTTAAGCAAAATGCCGTTACAAACTATCGCCGTTTGCAGACTTCAGAAATAGATTTACCTTTTCTAAAGCATCAGACTTCGAGATATTCTTTGGTAGAAGCCATTCCTGAAACGGGAAGATTTCATCAGCTGAGAAAACATTTTAAACATATTCTCCATCCTATTTTAGGTTGCCGGAAACATGGTTGCAACAAACAAAATAAGTTGTGGCTTCAGACATTTGACATCAACAAAATGACGCTTCACGCACACCAGCTGATTTTTAATCATCCCATTTCTAACGAAAGAATTACAGTAAATGCTACTATAGATGAAGAGTTCAAAAGAGTAGGGGATATTCTGAAATTCGATCTGAGTGAGTACTCTTCATTAAAACCTTGACTTATCACAAGCATGGTGTTTCTAAGTATCTCAAAAGGTATTTAATAGTACTTTTCCCTGTGCCCATTGTTTTAAAGCAATGTTCGCAAAGTTTAATTATGTCTGCTTTTTATTTCCGATCGCAAGAGCACTTCGTTCCCCCTTGCGAACCAAAATGTTTTCAGGATAATCATCTTTCTTTGCGGTCGCCGCATTAAAAAAATCCCACTGAGTTGTTGAGTATACAGTTGTTTTCCAGTTTATAGATACTATAGATGAGCCATTTCGATAAAATATCATACATCAATCTAGCATTAATTTTAAAATGAGTAATTTTGTAAAACTTTTTTTCAATGTACAAATCGCTCATTCGTCCGATCCTTTTCAAATTTGATCCTGAAGAAGTTCATCATTTTACATTTTCAATGCTTAAAAATTTTGGATTTCTTACCAAACTGTTTTTACCAAAACCTATTGAAGACAAGCGTCTGGAAAGAGAAGTTTTCGGATTAAAATTTAAAAATCCTGTAGGACTGGCTGCGGGTTTTGATAAGAATGCAGTGTTATTTAACGAATTGGGAGATCTTGGTTTCGGATTTGTAGAAATCGGAACGGTAACTCCAAGAGCTCAGGCCGGAAATCCTAAGAAAAGATTGTTCCGTCTGATTGAAGATGGTGGGATCATCAACAGAATGGGATTCAACAACGATGGTCTTGAAGCTGCTATTGAAAAGCTGAAATCTAACAAAGGAAAAATAATCATCGGTGGAAACATCGGGAAAAATACAGATACAAGCCCGGAAAATTATACCCAGGATTATCTGGACTGTTTTGAAGGTCTTCATCCTCATGTAGATTACTTTGTCCTAAATGTAAGCTGCCCGAATGTTGGAAGCCACGCCAAGCTGGAAGACGTAGACTATCTGAAAGAGCTGATTACGGAAGTGAAAAAGATAAACCAGTCAAAATCTGTACAGAAACCTATATTACTGAAAATTGCACCGGATTTGAATAATAATCAATTGGATGAAATTATTGAACTGATTGCAGAAACAAAAATCGATGGAATTGTAGTGTCCAATACTTCTGTGAACAGAGAAGGGCTGAAAACCTCCCCCGAAGTTTTAGAACAGATAGGAAATGGTGGATTAAGTGGAAAGCCCATCCGTGAAAGAAGTACAAAAATGATCAAATACCTTTCTGATAAAAGCAACAGGGCATTTCCAATCATTGGAGTAGGAGGAATTCATTCTGCTAAAGATGCGATGGAGAAGCTGGATGCAGGAGCTGTATTGGTTCAGTTGTACACCGGATTTATTTATGAAGGCCCGCAACTGATCAACGACATCAATCAGGAATTACTAAAAAGAGCCAGCAGATTACCGAGATAAAATAAAAGAGAGTTGATATGACTCTCTTTTTTATTTTGACTTTACAACAGATGCGTTTTTAATATTTACTGTAAGCGTATGGGGCGGAGTGCTTTCGGATTTGCCTATTTTATAGGTAATTGTTTGTTTGTCTTTGGATTTCGTTTTGGTAACGTCATATATATTCTCCCGGCAGCTCTCAGTAAGGAATTCTTCATAGTTTTTATAATTCCAGTCTTTTGTGAAGTACAGTACTCTATAGCCTTTTTCTCCTTCACTTGCCCCGCACTGTCCACAGGCATTAAAATTCGATGTCTGCTCAAAGTACAATAAAACCCGGTTCCCGTTTTCTCCTGAAGAATAGGAAATTAGCTCGTTTCCGCCTGCTTTATTGATAAAATCATAGGTGTTGATTTTTTTATTATTCGGTAAGTACAGATAATTGTTGAGGCGGTAGATCATAGCATTGCCCGTAAATAATTTTGCAGGCAGAACTTTTTTCCCAAAATAAAAAGACCCCGTCACCGGATTTTTATCCGTATTGATCTTTTCAAATATAAGATATTCCTGCGGCGAAAGCTTTTGTGCCATCTCATCCGTTTTTTCAACTTTCTGCAGCGAGGTGATCTGCTCTTTCAGAAGCTTTGATTTCTGTTTTTGTTTCGTCCCAAAATTATACAGCGACAAACTTCCATAATAGTCATATATTCCGGTAAGCGGGATTTTCTTTTTGTATTTGTCATAATAATACCATCCATCCACATAATGCTGGTATTGATCACAATCGACAATGCCTGTGTAGCTAAGTTCAACAGTAATTGGTATTCCTCCGATTTCCCCGGTAAAAGTCTGGGAAGAATCTGTTACTTTCTTTAATTCAACTTTTTGACCGATAAAAAAAGTGAGGAAAAAGAAAAAGAAGACACTGAAAATTTTTTTCATGGTTGAGTTGTCGTGGATTTTAGTTTTTTTTAAATGAAGAAGTGTGCGATGGTATAGATGATCAATCCTACCAGCCCACCGACCAGCGTCCCGTTCACTCTGATAAACTGCAGATCTTTTCCCACTTCCAGTTCCAGCTTTTCACTGAGTTCTTTTCCCTGCCAGTTTCCAACGGTAGTACTGATGAGATTCCCGAATTGATGAGTGTTTTTCAGAATATATTTATAAGCTGTCACCCGAACCCAATGATCAATTTTGTTCTGAAGATTTTCATCTGTTTTTAAATTCTGGGCAAACTCATTCAAATTTTTAGTAAGATAGTTTTTCAAAGCCGAGTTTTCATCCTGAAGTTCTTTCATCAATGTTTTTTTTATGGAAACCCAGATATCATTGGAATATTCATCCAGTTTATCATTTTTTAGAAGACCGTTTTTAATGGTTTTAAACTCTTCATCCCACTTTGGATCTTCTTTCAGGTCAACTGAGAATTCATGAATTTTTTGGGTTATCAATGCTCTTACTTCATGTTGGGGATCTTCTTCTATTTCCTTGAAAAACTCAGAAAGCCCATCGGCAATTTTATCAGCGATTTTATTATCTACGAAAGATGGAATGAACGAATAACTGCCTTTTTTTACCCGATCCTGAATCATTTCATCGTTTTCAATGATGTATTCTTTGATCTGTTTTGAAAGATTGGTGATGATTCTCTGATGGTCATTTTTTTCCAATATGTAGCCAATTCCGTTTCCCACCACTTTGTTAAGCTTGATATCATCGGTCATTTCAGAAACCTTTTTGCTGATAAACTGGCTTACCGTAGAATCATCCAGTTTATTGAGGATATCAAGAACGATATCTGACAGGTTTTTAATCAAAATCTCCTGGCTCTTTTCCTTACCCAGCCATTCACCGACAAAGTTGGAAACTTTAAGTTTTTGGATATAAGGACGTATATTTTGAGGAGAAAGAAAGTTACCCACCACAAAACTTCCAAGGTTGTCTCCCAATCTCTGTTTACTGTTTTCAATCAGATTGGTGTGGGGAATGGGAAGGCCAAGAGGATGCCGGAATAATGCAGTGACCGCAAACCAGTCCGCAAGAGCACCCACCATTGCCGCTTCGGAAAAGGCCCGGACATAGCCAATCCAGTGAGAGTTATCAGACTTCTGTAAAATAGTGGTAACAATGAAAATAACAGCCATCAGGACAAATAATCCGGTGGCAAATGCTTTATATTTTCTAAGTTGTTTTCTTTTTGCTTCGTCATTCATATTCTCAAATTTACTAAATTTGGTTATGAAACCATTCGTGGTTAAAGAATTAAAATTTACTATGAAATTTTTAATTTCAATAACCCTATTAATTATTCTGCAGGCATGTACGCAGAAATATGAACCTATTAAAAAAACTCCTATGGAAAATACACAAGCAAAAAGCAATCCATATTACTCCAGAACAGATACTTCAAAACTCAATGTTTCCAATGAAGAATGGAAAAAAATCCTTGCTCCGGATCTATACGCAATAGCCAGAGAAGCGGCAACAGAAAGAGCTTTTACAGGAAAATATAACGAATTTGATGAGGTAGGAGAATATTATTGTGCGGTATGTGGAAATCATCTGTTCCGTTCGACATCAAAATTTTCCAGCAGCTGTGGCTGGCCGAGTTTCTTTGAAGCTGATAAAGAAGGAGTCTATTATGTAAGAGATCAGTCGTACGGTATGGATAGAGTAGAGGTACTTTGTAAAAGATGTGATTCCCATCTGGGACATGTTTTTGATGACGGTCCGAAGCCTACAGGATTAAGATATTGTATGAATTCTATAAGTCTGGAATTTGTTCCGGATTCTCAAAAATAACCACTTTAATTCACAAAATCAGGACGTTAAAGTTTCTTAAATAGCGTTAAACTTTGTAGAGTTATAACCCCTTGGTAATTATGTTTTTATAATTTTGCCTCACTAATTTGGATTTATATAGTATTGAATGAAAGGATTTTATAGCGTATTAGGCCTTGTTTACATGGTGACGACTTCATTCTACATTTCCCCAAAAGTGGTGGTGAAAAGTGAGAATGTGAAAACAACGAAAACTGAAAAAGTAGCTGAAACGAAATCTGAGAAGAACACTGCAGCAGTGTCTTCATCAGAAGCACTGTACCAATCTATTGCATTTGAGCCGGGGCATGAACTGAATTATGAAGTGTTCTCAAAAGCATTGACGGGCTATGAAAATTTAAAAAAAGCAGGATTGCTTACCCAGGATTCGCATTTATTAACTATCTGCGATTTTTCTATGTCTTCTAACACAAAAAGACTTTGGATTATTGACCTCGAAGACAAAAAAGTTCTGTTCAACTCATTGGTAGCACACGGAAAAAATACCGGCGAAGAATTTGCGACGAATTTTTCTAACAAGGAAAGTTCGCTGCAGAGTAGTCTTGGATTTTATATCACGGATGCAACCTATCAGGGTGATAACGGATACTCTCTGAAATTATTGGGAATGGATAAGGGCTTTAATGATGCTGCATACAGAAGAGCAATTGTAATGCATGGTGCGGATTATGTGAGTGATGCATTTGCTGCGATGCACAAAAGAATCGGAAGAAGCTGGGGATGCCCTGCCGTCCCAAGAGAACTGACGCAGTCTATAATCAACACGATTAAAGGAAAAAACTGTCTGTTCATCTATTATCCTGATCAGAATTATCTTTCTTCCTCAGAATGGTTGAAAGCGTAAGATTAAAAAAGCAGTCATTTTTGACTGCTTTTTAATTTTTGGAAGGAAATTCCACAGTAAATACACTTCCTTTGGATACTTCAGAATTGATAGTCAATTTTCCTTCGTGTATTTCTACAATTCTTTTTACAATGGAAAGACCGATTCCGTTTCCTTTTTCGAAACTCTTATTGGAACCGCGGTAAAAAAGATCAAAAATTTTTGAAAGATCCTTTTCTGAAATACCGATCCCATGATCAATAAAATGGATTTTGATATGTTCCTGTTGGGTTTCTATCTCAATATGACAGCTTTTGTCTGCCGAATATTTACAGGCATTCTCTATTAAGTTCGAAAAAGCAACCTGCAGCAGGTAAGGATTACCATAAAAATCATAATTGTTTTCATCATCATCTGAGGCATTGCTCATATAATTGATCCCGATTTTGAAGCCGGCATTTTTCTGCAGCAATGCAAGCTTAGCTTCTGCTAAAATCTCATCCAGACGTAGATTGGTAAAACTGATTTGTGATACATCATAGCTGGCTCTGGCAAAATCCAAAAGAGCAGAAGATAGTTCCGAAGCATCATTGGCATCCTGCAGGGCATTGTCAATAGAAAGCTTATAGTCATCCAGGGTCACGTTAAGTTCCTTGGCAAGCTCAAGCTCAGCAATTAAGGTAGAAAGAGGTGTCCGGAACTCATGGGAAATAGTGGTCACGAATTGCTTATGATTGTTGAAGGATTTTTCAAGCCTGTTGAAGGTAGAATTAAAAGTTTCCGTGAGTTCATAAATCTCATCTTTTGCCTTGGGAATATCCAGCCGTTTATTAAGGTTGTGCTCTGAAATATCACGGATCTGGAGAATGATATCCTTTAAAGGCTTAAGCGTATAATAGGAAAAAAGAAATCCTATAATAAAAATGATAACAATCGAACTGATGTAGATGATGATGATATCTTTTTTAAACTCAGAAATATGGGCCTTTCCCGTGACGTCTATCGCACTTCCAATAATATAATATTTTTCTCCGTTGGAGGAGAGCTGAATGGCAATATACTGACGATCACCCCGCTGCCAGAATATTCTGTTTTTATCGGATCTGATCATTTTATCCAGATATTTTTCATTGCTTTTGAGAGGAGGAAGATCTGTGAAGGTAAGTTCTTTTTTGCTGTTATAAACGCTGATGTCTGCTTCATTCAGAAGTTTTTGGTTACGCTGGTGGAGTTCACGGATTTTTTCATCACTGATTCTGGCATCAAATATAAATTCTGAACGCCAGATCACTTTGTATCCCAGCCGGTCATTGAATTCATCTTCTCTGTTTTTTTCAGAAACAAAATAAAGAACGTAAGCAAACAAAAATAAGATGCCTGCCGTAAGGATGGAATAAATGAGTGCTGTTCGGGTTGCTATTTTCATAATTGTGAAGCAAAAATAAATCCTACTCCGGGTTTGGTGTGAATCAGTTTATGATCAAAATTTTTATCAATCTTTTTCCGTAAATAAGCAATATAGACATCAATATAATTGGTTCCGGTGTCGAAATGATTCCCCCACACATTTTCGGCAATTTCTTCACGGGTAAGAATTCTTTCGGCATTGCTTACCAGAAATACCAGGAGTTTAAATTCTTTGGGAGTGAGTTCTATTTCCGCTCCGTTTCTGAAAACTCTGTTGAATTTCTTATCGATCTTCAGGTCATGATATTCGAGTTCGGTCAGATAAGCTTCTTTATTTTTATTTGATCTCCTCTGCAGAATAGCTTTGATTCTCACATAGAGCTCCCTAATCTCAAAAGGTTTCACCATATAGTCATCTGCTCCGGCGTCAAATCCTTCAATTTTTTCATCAATCGTTCCAAGAGCGGTAAGCATGATGATGGGAAGGTCAGGATATTGCTGTTTGATCAGTTTGGACAGATCAATACCACTCATTTTCGGGAGCATAATATCCGTAATGGCCAGATCAAATGTTATTTTATTCAGCAGGACAATCGCATCTTCTGCATCTTCCGAAATATAAACCTGATATTGCTGGCTTTCCAGCCCTCTTTTCAAAAGGCTTGAAACACGTGAGTTATCTTCTACAATTAAAATTTTCATAAAGAAATACGATGAATAGGGGTGTTGGTTTTCAAACGTTTTTTTGATTTTAAAAGCCTGACTTTCATTTATTCCCAAAGCACTGTGCAAAGGTATTTTATATTTTTCTTTTATCAGAAAACATTCCCCCTTTTAATAGTTTTCTATAAGGTTTCTAATAGATTTCTAATACCTGTCGGGCTTTTAGCAATCTAATTTTGTCCCGTTGAAATCAACAAAAGATAAGAATAGAAAAATATGAAGACTACCTCTTTCAAAACAGCAATTGCGTTGTTTTCCTTATTAGGACTTATGGGGAAATTAGAAGCCCAGAAAAAAAATGATTTTAATAATCCCGGATTGACTCATTATTTCAATGAAGATCACTCAAGATATATTTCCTTTAGCGGATATGCAGAATTGTGGGCCAGATATACCCAGCTTAACCCTGGAAGCCTTGTCAATAACGAAGCAAAATCAGACCTGTCTGACCTTTCGCTTAGAAGGGTTCGTGTAAAAATGACTTATAAGCCAACAGAAAAGCTGATGTTTGTATTGCAGGGTGGAACTACCAACGTGAATGTCAATGCAAAAGGAAGTAATTATTTTGACCTTCTGGATGCCTACGCTGAATATACTTTTAATGATAAAATTGCTTTTGGTGCAGGACGTTCTACATGGCGCGGCCTCTCAAGATTTACTACAGGACCTTTGAATACGCTGTTATACGACCTTCCAGCTTACGCAACCTCCAATGCGGGAACAACAGATTATACCGTAAGGGAATTGAGTGCCTATATTAAAGGACAGCTCGGAAGATTTGATTACCGTCTGGTAGTGGCTGATCCTTATACCATGGCAACTTCTGATCCGAAACTGAATGTAGCTTCCTTTAGTAAAAACTCCCCTGGAAAAGACTTCTCAGGATATTTCAGATATGCTTTTTTGGACAAGGAAAATATTTCCACTCCCTTTAATGCAGGAACTTATGTAGGGAAGAAGAATGTACTGAGTCTGGGAGCTGGGTTTGATTATATTCACAATGCATTATGGCATCTGGATTCCGGTAAAAATACAGTGAATGATGATATGAAAAGCTTTGCAGTAGATTTATTTTATGATGCACCACTGAATAAAGAAAAAGGGACGTCAATAAGCGCTTATGGGATGGCGATGCATAACGACTACGGACCCAATTATATCCGGTATGTTGGTACCAATAATCCTGCAACTTCTGTAGATGTTACACAAGCGAGTCTGAATGGAGCAGGAAATGCAATGCCTGTAATCGGAACCGGAAATACATATTATGTACAACTGGGAGGAACTCTGCCTTATCTGGATAAAGAAAAGAAAAGTCTTCAGCTTCAGCCTGCCGTAGGAATGCAGCTGTCAGATCTGAAAGGACTTCATGATAATGCTGTGATCTATGATGCAGGAATATCTCTGCTGATGAACGGAATGTCTTCCCGTTTAACCTTTGACGCTCAGAACAGACCTGTTTATACCAATGACCCTTCAAACAATGCCGTAGTTTCAGACCGGAAATGGCAGTTTGTCCTTAAATACAGAATAGATTTTAATTAAAATAAATAACAATGGAAAGAAGAAAATTTTTATTCCGCTCAGTCCAGGCTTCTGCTTTGCTGCTGATCTCAGGAAATATGTTTGCGTCTGCTTTACCCATGTTTAATCCTAAAAAAAAGAAAAAAGTGTACTTCCATTATTTGTTGTTCTGGCTTAGAAAAGACCTTTCCGGGCCTGAGGTAAAAGAATTTGAAAATTTTTTTGAAGGCCTTAAAAAGCTTCCTTATCAGAAGAATCTCCGTTACGGAAAACCGGCAGCTTCCAGCCCGAGAAGTGTTTTAGACAGCACATTTACTTATAATGCTTCTATGGAGTTCGATAGCCTGGAAGAACTTGAAGCTTATGGAAAACTTCCTGAGCATCTTGCTTTGGTTCAGAAATATAAACCATTCTTTGAAAGAATGCTGGTTTATGATACTGTTTATAATTAAAAATAAAAAATTAAATTTATAATGAAAAATATCATTAAGGGCTTAAGCCTTGTTTTAGTAGTAAGTACTGTAGGATTTATGAATGCACAACACAAAAACCATAAAAATGTAAGTGTCACTTCGGAGACCTCCACTGAGTTTATTCCTGCTATAAGATTAATCAACAATCCTGACGGATCATGTACTTTTGAGAAAGGGAAAATCCCCACTCTTAAACACATGAATACCACAACATTCTGGATGAGCAATAAAACGGAGGAGTGGGAAAAAAATGCTCATCCGGCTCCCAGAAGACAATATGTGATTACCATCAAGGGCAATATAAGATTTAAAGTAACGGATGGCTCCACTTTTATGATTAAACCGGGAGTAGTTCTTCTTGCAGAAGACCTTAAAGGAACCGGCCACAGCTGGGATATGGTGAAAAGCAAAGAATGGGAGAGACTCTATATTCCGATTGCTGAAAATGCCGATGATTTTTTTATTCCGGATGCTCAATAGTTACAAGTCAATCTCTTTATAAGGGGTATATAATTCGTTATGTTTGAAGCAGTCAGTTTTGACTGCTTTTTTCTTTTGAAGAATTATTGTAGAAATTCTTTAATAACAGCTCTGGCTTCCTCAATGCTATTGCTGATTCGGGCAATTATTTTTCCGTTTTCATCGATGATGAAATGAAGAGGATAGCTTGTAGCATTCACTTTTTTTTGGAAGTCTTTGTTTACATCAAAAAAGTTTATCCAATCCGCATTATTTTTCTTTAAAATATTCCTGGCAACCTCCATTCTATTGGGTTTTTGCTCGTCTGTAATTGTAATGAAGTTTACATTTTGACCTTTATATTCATGATACAGATTCACAATTTCAGGCATACTTTTTATGCAAGGGGCGCAAGTCGTTGACCAATAATCAATAAAGGTTAATTTATATTTCTTAAAATCTTCCGAAGTCAGTTTATTCCCGTTTTCAAAATAAATGTCAGGTATTTTTTGTCCAATGGATGTAGATTGTTCTGCGTTTAAACGAGCTTCAACACCTTTGTATAATGCGTTTTGTTTAAATTTTGCGGAAAATAAATGTAAGTTTTTCAAATAAGCAGGATGGTAATCGTTAAGAGTATAATCATTCACAATTTCCCATAATGCAACATACGAATTGGGATTTTTCCTGATGTATTCTCCTAAAAATTCCTGTTTTTTATCTATATTGATCAAGCTATCACCTTGATAGGGATTTTTTGATTTTATATAAAACGGTTCCAATGATTTTTGTAAAATCTTATATTCTCTGTTGGTAGGGGAGTCTATATTAAGTTCTACATTATTAAAGTCTTTGGGTAAATCAATTTTATATTTTCCTCCTTCTAAGAAAAATACTTTTGTACTATAACCCGCTTTACCGTTCTTTCCCATATAACCAAACGCTACTGGTTGAGGATATTCTGTAAAACCACTGGCAATATTTTTCTTTTGAATCTTAAAATAATAAATAGAATGTTTCATCCTGATCTTTTTTCCAAAATCAGAAATGTTGTTGTTGGTTTGTATTTTGAATGTATAAAGCTCTCCGAACCCGTTTCTGGTGGCTGGAGCTCCTAACATAAGGCTATCATTAATGTATGAATCTGAACTGAGATCAATTTCAAAATTATTCTGACAATAAAGAAAATTCGAAATAAGAATTAATAATGCATAGAAAAGTTTCTTCATAAAATATTTTGTGACGGAACGAACTTACAAAAACTTTTATATATAAAAAATCCCTGCGCTTTAAAAACACAAGGATTGTAATTATTTCCGTTAAATATTTTCAGAATTTTATTCTTCTGACTAAGGAAGAATGTATAATTCAATTTCAGATATGAAAATCTGTCGTAAGTTTATGATAATTAAGAGAATTTCTTAAAAACAACAGTTGCATTATGTCCTCCGAATCCAAAGGCATTACTCAGCGCAAAATTGATGTTTTTTTCTTTTGCTTCTCCGAAAACAATATTGATATCCTGAGGAATATTCTCATCAATACTGTGAAGATTGATTGTTGGAGGAATAATTCCATTCTGAATAGCCTTGATTGAAAGAATGGCTTCTACCGCTCCGGCAGCACCCAGCAAATGCCCGGTCATGGACTTTGTGGCACTGATATCAAGGTTTTTACTTCCCTTAAATGCTTTATTGATGGCTGTTAATTCAACCATATCTCCTAATGGAGTGGAAGTAGCATGAGGGTTAATATAATCAATGTCTTCCATGTTAGCTCCTGCTTCTTTCACGGCCAGTTGCATTGCTTTGATGGCTCCTGCTCCTTCCGGATGGGGTGCTGTCATATGATAAGCATCTGCCGTCATGGCGGCTCCGGCTAATTCTGCATAAATTTTTGCTCCTCTGGCGACAGCATGTTCGTATTCTTCAAGCACCAGTGCTCCTGCACCTTCACCCATTACAAAACCATCTCTGTCTGCATCATAAGGACGGCTCGCGCTAGCAAAGTCATCATTCCTTGTAGACATGGCTTTCATAATAGAGAATCCTCCGATGGATGCCGGAGTGATAGCAGCTTCGGAACCTCCACTGACAATTACTTTTGCTTTCCCGAGACGGATATAATTGAAAGCATCCATCAATGCTGTATTTCCCGTAGCACAGGCAGAAACTGTAGTATAATTGATTCCCTGAAGCCCATATTTCATAGAAATCATTCCTGAAGCCATATTGGCAATAAACTTCGGTACAAAGAACGGATTGAAACGTGGTGTTCCATCTCCAGCAGCGAAATCCATTACTTCTTTTTCAAAAGTCCACATTCCGCCCTGTCCTGTTCCCCAGATCACTCCTGTATCAAAAGGATCCATCTTTTCAAGTTCCAGGCCGGAATCCTGAATGGCTTCTGATGAGGCATACATGGCATATTGTGTAAACAAATCACTTCTCTTGATTTCGTTATGATTCAGATATACTTTAGGATCAAAGTCTTTTACCTCACAGGCAAAATGAACTTTAAACTTTTCCGTATCGAAATGGGTAATGAGTCCTGCTCCGCTGACTCCTTTAATACTGTTTTGCCAAAATTCTTCGACATTATTTCCCAAAGGCGTCACTGCGCCCAGACCTGTAATGACAACTCTCTTCATACTTAGTTATTGATTTTGAATAAATTAGAGGTTCCTCTTGCGATCAATCGTGTTTTGTCTGCGTTCCATATCTCGCATTGTGCATTTACGAATTGTTTACCTCTTTTAATGATTTTAGTTTCGGCTACAATATTATCATTTTCTTTTGCAGTTGAAAAATAATCGATGACATTATTTATCGTGGTAATGAAAGAATTTTCATTTAAAGAAAACATAGTAGCGCCAATGATATCGTATATAATGGCAGCGGTAACTCCACCGTGGAGGTTTCCGATAGGATTCAGCCATTCCGGTCTTATGGTATATTGAAATTCCAGCTGACCTTCTTCTGCAGAAAGAACAACAGGATTGAGCCATTTCATAAAAGGAGAAGGTGACTGGTCAAATTCTTTTCCGATGAATTGTTTTAATTGTGCTAATCTATCCATACGTGCGTTTTTATTTTTCTAAGATCATCGTTACTCCCTGTCCACGTGCTGCGCAAATGGATATAAATCCTTTTCCACTGCCTTTTTCATGGAGAAGTTTTGCCAGTGTTGCGATAATTCTTCCTCCCGTTGCTGCAAAAGGGTGGGCGGCGGCGAGACTTCCTCCTTTTATATTCAGTTTACTTCTGTCTATTTTCCCAAGAGCTTTTTCCAATCCGAATTTTTTGGCCAGCTCATCATTTTCCCAGATTTTTATTGTGGCTAAAACCTGCGCCGCAAATGCTTCGTGAATTTCATAATAATCAAAATCAGATAAATTCATGCCTGCTTTTTTAAGCATTCTCTCTGCTGCAAAAACAGGAGCAAGAAGTAAATCCTGTTTATTTTCAACATATTCTATTCCTGCCAGTTCTGAAAAAGTGATATAAGCTAAGACAGGAAGGTTATTAGCTTTTGCCCATTCTTCACTGGCCAGCAAAACTGCGGAAGCACCATCCGTAAATGGCGTTGAATTTCCTGCCGTTAAAGTTCCGTTCTGTTTATCAAAAGCGGGTTTCAGTTGTGAGAGCTTTTCAATACTGCTATCGCGTCTTAAGTTATTATCTTTCTCTAAACCAAAAGCAGGAGTAATCATATCATCAAAAAACCCTTCATCATAAGCTTTTGCCATATTCTGGTGGCTTTTTAAGGCTAGTTCATCCTGTTCTTCTCTGGAAATCTTGTAATATTTGGCGGTAATTTCTGTGTGTTCACCCATGACAAGACCTGTTTTGGGTTCCTGCCCTTTATAAGGAATGGGCATCCAGTCTTTGAGCTTCGGGCTTAGCAGTTGTTTTATTTTTCCAAACGCTGATTTCTCTTTATTGGCTTTTAACAGGGCTTTTCTTAACCTTGGTGAAGACTCAAATGGAATGTTGCTCATGGCTTCCACACCGCATGCAATACCACAGTCTATCTGACCCAGAGCAATTTTATTTCCGATATAAATAGCAGCTTCAATTCCTGTATCACATGCCTGCTGTAGATCACATGCAGGTGTTGCAGGGTCAAGAGTGGTATTCATCACTGTTTCTCTGATGAGGTTGCTCTCAGAAATATGTTTAATGACTGCACCACCCGCAACTTCTCCGAGTCGTTTTCCTTTTAAATGATAACGATCTATTAATCCGTTGAGAGAAGCAAGAAGAAGATCCTGATTGCCCTGCTCTGAATAAGCGGTATTCATTCTGGCAAAAGGAATTCTGTTGTATCCTACAATAGCCACTTTTTTTGTTTCCATATGGTATTATTTATGATGGAAGAATATTGAGTTCATGATCAATCATATGACTGACTTTATCTAAAGCGTGGTTGAGAAAACTTTGGTCACCCATTGTTTTTGAAAGTAGAATTCCACCTTCAATAAGCATGATGAATAAGGACGCATATTGCTCAGCATTCACTTTTTTATTAATTTCCCCTTTACTTTGTCCTTCAGCAATGGCATTTGATATTTTTGTCATCCATTGTTCAAAAGACCTTTTCACCTGTGCTTTTAAGGCAGGAAAAGAATCGTCAGCTTCGGTTGCAGCATTCATTAACGGACAGCCGCCGTTGGCAAAGACAAACTTCCAGTTTTTCCGGTAAAAATCTACAAAAGCATGCAGTTTATCCAATGAAGTTGGATACTCATTACCAAAAGAGCGGCTAAGTGTTTTGCCCAGTAATCCCGCATTGTATTTATAAACCTCAATGGCTACTTCATCCTTGTTTTCAAAATTTCCATAGATGCTGCCTTTCGTCAGTCCGGTTGCCTGAGTAATGTCAGACAGCGATGTGGAAATATAACCCTTGGTATTAAAAAGGTTTGCTGTTTTCTCGATAATATGCTGTTTCGTTTTTTCTGCCTTCGACATTATAAATGTTTAAATATGATGCAAATATACAAAAATATACCACTCGGTATATTTTATTTAAAAAAGTTTAATCAGGTAATATTCTAACTTTTAAGTTTTGGCTGAGGCTAATGGATTCTTTTTAAATTAAAAAACGGACTAAAAGCCCGTTTCTATTGATATTGAATGATTACTTAAATTAGTTTTCCAACGTAGCATTCAATGTGATTTCAAAGTTGAATGCTGCACTTACAGGGCATCCTTCTTCAGCAATCTTAGCAAATTTCTGGAATTCTTCTTCTGAGATTCCCGGAACTTTAGCAGTAAGAGTCAGTTCAGATTTTGTAATCTTACCAATATTGGGATCAAGGGTAATTACAGAAGTCGTCTTTAATTCTTCAGGATTATAGCCTGCCTGAGATAATTCTGCATCCAGTTTCATGGTGAAACATCCTGCGTGGGCTGCTGCCAGCAATTCTTCAGGGTTGGTACCTACACCATCCGCAAAACGGCTGTTGAAAGAATATTGAGTCTGGTTTAAAGTTGTACTCTGAGTTGTTAAATGTCCTTTTCCTTCTTTAATGGTACCGTTCCAAACGGCTGTTGCGTTACGTCTCATAATGTTTGTTTTTGTATTTAGTAATGTTGTTTGATTTTGATGTTACAAAGGTATATCTATGGCGGGGAGTATTCAATAGATAAAATGACTTAACTATTGTACTTTTTTCCCGTGATGTAATTTTTTTTAAAATTTACCGGTGTGCTTCCTGTTTTATTCGTGAAAAGGCGGTTGAAATAGGCGGGATCTTCATAACCCAGATCATAAGCAATTTCTTTGACAGGTTTATCCGTATAAAAAAGTAACCTTTTTGCTTCTAATAAAATTCTGTTAATAATAAACTGGTTGGGAGACTCCAGCTTTAAGTTTTTAAATTTATGAGTTAAAGTTTTCGGAGCGATGTGAAGAAGCTCTGCATAATCAGCAACATTATGTTTTTCTCTGAAATGAATTTCCAGATGCCTGCTGAAATCTCTGAAAATATCAAGCTCACTGCCTGGTATTTTGAGCGTATCATTATCCAGATTTTGTTTCTTCCACTTGCGGGTAGCCCTAATGATGATCTGTTTTACATAGGTTCTGATCATTTCCTCTGCCGAAGAATCCTTCCATTCAAGTTCATCCTGAATATTTTGAAACAAACTTTTTATAAGAGAAGTTTCTGAATCATCAAGTTCTACAAAAGGAATTTCAAATACATTATGAAAGAGAAGGCCGTCACAAGCCACTTCCTTATCATGGATCTGGATACAGTAGAAATCCCGGTTGTAGAAAAGAAGAATAGATTCATCTTTGCCTTTTTGGATACTCAAATGTTGGTTGGTGAGGAAGAAAAGTGAAGGTTTCTTTGTTTTATAATGATTAAAATCTACTGTAAGTTCATATCCTGAAGGAATAAAAAATACTTTAATATCTGAAGAGAATCGACTTCCGTTGAAATTCTCCAGATTTTCTTCTGAAAATACTTCCAGTCCGAGTCTTTTATAGTGATCTTCAAAAATAAGCTGTTGCGGCATACTTTAACTTTAGTTTAAAGATAAAAAAAAAGCATGATTTGAACTGTATTAAATTACTTAACCTATGATTTCTTATGTTGGATATAAAAAATTGAAATAAAATAAATTCAAAATATGTTTTTACATTGATATTATTTTATCATTTTTACAAAGATTTGTATTGTAACCTAAAAGTATTAACCTTTTTTCATAACTGCCTGTATGAGCGAATTAGAAAATATTCTGAGAGAAATAACTCCACTATCTCCTGAGGATAGTTTTCTCGTGTTTGACAGGATTAAAGCCTCATTTGACTTTCCATATCACTATCATCCGGAAATTGAAATCAACTTTATTTATAAAGGGAAAGGCTACCGAAGAATGATCGGAGACCATACCGGAGAGATCGGAAATATAGAGTTGGTACTGGTAGGACCCAATTTACCACACTGTTGGGCAAATTACAGATGTAAGAACAGAAAAACCCACGAAATCACCATACAATTTAATCAGGATTTCTTTCAACAGTCACTGATGGAGAAAAATATCCTGAAACCTATCAATAATCTGATGAAAGACTCCATCAGAGGAATTCTTTTTTCTACAGAAACGGCTGAGAAACTAAAAGATTCGTTTCTCAATCTTTCAAAGATGAACAGCTTTGAATCTTTTATAGAAATTATGAAAATTCTGAATGAACTTGCCGTTGCAGATAATAAAACACTTTTATCCTCATATAGTATTGAGCTTGAGTCTTTTGCAGATAATGATAAAATGAAGATTGTTCATGATTTTGTTCATAAAAATTTTGAGAACAAAATAACGCTGGATAATGTAGCATCATTGGTGAATATGAGCAATGTGACGTTTAACAGATTTATCAAAAAAAGAACAGGGAAAACTTTTGTTAATTATCTTAATGAAATTAGAATAAGTTATGCTGCGCGCTGGTTGATGGAAAAAAATCTTACTGTTTTTGAAATTGCTTTTGAGGCAGGTTTTAATAATATTGCGAACTTCAATAAGGTATTTAAATCCATCAAAAAGACAACTCCAACCGAATTTAAAGAACAATTTAAAGGAGTTAAAAAGATTGAATAATATGTATTAAAAATGTACAGCTTTCTGTTTTATATCTTATCTGACATCCTGTAATTCCGTCCAGAAATCTACTTATATTTTGTCCAAATATCAGAATAAATCCCCTTTTTTTAATTGTTCGGGAAGTGTTGTATTTTGTTGATATTTAGAGTGTTAATGGCTTTTGATTTTGATTGCTGAAAAAATAATATCGTTTTATGATAAAATAGTATTATATCAGACTGGCAACAAAATTTAGATTTGTGAATGTGAATTAAATCTTAACAAAACTTTAAATTATTTAATACTTAAACGGCAAAATTTTGTTGAAAAAACAATAATTTTTTTTGTATTAAAAAATAAAGTAATGTCACTGATTCTCAATTAAATCTAACGAATCTATACCTTATGAGAAAAGCAGTTATACCCGTTCTGTTCGTTTTTTCACTTACTGCGAATGCACAGGAGAAAAAAACAGCCGACACTACGAAGACAACCAGTATTGAGGAGGTCGTGGTCACCTCTTTGGGGATAAAAAGGCAGGCCCGCTCTTTGACGTATTCCAGTCAACAGATTGGCGGGGATGAGCTTACAGAAGTGAAAACTCCCAATCTATTAAATTCGATCAACGGAAAAGTTTCCAATGTGCAGATCAACAGAACCAATGGTGTAGGTAGCTCCGTAAGGGTGGTCATGAGAGGAGATAAATCTGTCAACAGTGCACAGCCACTGTATGTGATTGATGGTATTCCTATTATCAACGGAACAGGAAAATCAGCAGATATCGGACAGTATTCCAATATGCCGGATCCGGGGGATGTATTGAGCTCCATCAATCCTGATGATATTGAAAGCATCAACTTCCTGAAAGGAGCTTCTGCTTCTGCATTGTACGGTTCTGCCGGAGGTAACGGAGCTATCCTGATTACGACTAAAAAAGGACGTGCAGGGAAAAGTTCAATTACTTACAGCTCCAGCCTTACAGTGGACAGGGCTTATAGTCTTCCAAAACTACAGCACAGTTATCTGTCTTATGACCCTTCTGTATCGGGATCACAGCCGGGACAGTCGGTAGAAAGCTGGGGCGCAAAAGGATCTTCTAAAGATTATCTTAAAGACTTCCTTCAGACAGGAACAACTTGGGTAAATAGCCTTTCTTTTCAGTCAGGAAATGAGAGATCAACAAGTTATTTCTCAATCGGAAATACCACCAACAAAGGAGTGGTTCCCATGTCTTATTTTGATCAGTATAACGTTTCTTTCAGAAATTCAAGTAAGTTTCTGGATGATAAATTAACATTAGATGCCAACTTCATCGGTTCATTACAGGAAAGTAAGAACAGACAGACTCCCGGAGCATCTTTTTCTCCTTTGACGAGTTTGTACTGGTTGCCAAGAGGTGTAGATTTTGATCAGTATGGTCCAGATAATTACACTTACTTAAATAAAGAAAGATTTTTACCTGCTCAAAACTGGTGGGAGGTTAATCCCGATGGAAGTTTTAAAGGAAACCCTCCAACACAGAACCCTTATTGGATTTTAAACCGTAATCCGGTTACTGTAAGCAATAAAAATACCTATGGAGCGCTTTCATTATCTTACCAGATCAATCCCTGGTTAACGGCAAGAGTAAGAGGAAATTATAGCTGGAATATTTCAGACAGTCAGCGTGATATTGCTGCTTTTTCAGCACCTACTTTACTGGCTGTTAAGGAAGGAATTAATGGAAGAATTCTTAAGAATACCTATGAAAACTCTTCAACATATGGGGACGCGTTGCTTATCGGTAGTCCTAAAATTAGTGAGTCTTTCTCTTTAGATTTTACGTTAGGAGGAAGTATCAATACAACAAGAAATAAAATAGGACAAATTGATAACGCATATCTGACAAACCCTAACCTTTTCACTGTGAGTAATCTTGAATGGGGTAAAAAAAGATCCCCTGGTGATGGATATCATAATATCTATACCAATATGAAGAAGCAGGTACAATCTGTATTTGCAAGTGCTACAGTAGGGTATAAAAATATGTTTTATGTGGATATGACTTTTAGAAATGACTGGGATTCCAGTCTGGCCTTAACAGGGAGAACGGGATTTGACTATGAATCTGTAGGAGCTAATGCTGTATTATCTTCTGTTTTCAAACTTCCGGAAGTCATTAGTTTCTGGAAAGTAAGAGGATCTTATGCAACGGTAGGATTAGGGTTGCCTACCAATATTTCCAATGCTATGATTGAATATAATAAAGGATATACTGTTGGCGTAGATGCGGGAACACTTGTGTTTCCAAAGAGTTCATTCATTACTGATCCTAAGTATAAAGACCTGTTTCCGAAACCTGAATTTAATAAAACTTTTGAAGTTGGAACAGAGCTAAGGATGTTTAGTAATAAATTAAGTTTTGATATTACTTACTACAACTCCAATACGAGTAATCAATTGTTAGAAACAAAAATAGATTCTTATTTCGGAGGAATAGCTCCTGGATCATATTATATCAACGCAGGAAAAATCCGAAATACAGGTTTTGAATCTTCATTGTCATATAAGGTCTTCAGTTCAGAAAAATTTGGATGGACAACTACATTAAATGCATCGGCTAACAAAAATACTATTGTTGAATTATTTCCACCAAGCTTACCTATATCAGAAAACCAACTTTTCTCATTAACAGGTGGAGGGGAATACACTAAACTGAAATTAGGAGGATCTTTTGGTGATCTTTACGGAATTAAGTTCAAAAGAGATGATCAGGGACGTATTTTAGTGAATGAAAAAGGAATCCCATTAGCAGAAGGTACTCCTTCTTATCTGGGTAATCCGAACCCTAAGTTTATTATGGGATTCAATAACTCCTTTAACATTGGTAAGCTGGGAATCTCTTTCCTTATTGATGGTAAATTTGGAGGGAAGGTACTTTCCCTTACAGAAAAAGCAAACGATATCTATGGAGTTAGTCAGTCTACAGCTGATGCAAGAGATGCAGGCGGGGTATCTATTCCAAATGCAGTATATGCACCAGGAACACCAAATGCGGGACAGGCTTACACGGGTTTAACTAATGCAAAAGATTACTATAAAGCAGTAGGAACAACAGAAGGGTTTGGAAAAGGTATTGATGAAGCCTATCTGTACAGTGCTACAACAATACGTTTACGCCAGGCTTCCATTTCATATACTTTTGATATTCAATCTAAATATATGAGAAACGCAACCGTAAGCTTAGTAGGAACCAACTTATTTTTCTTCTACAAAAAAGCACCATTTGATCCTGAGCAGGTATCAGGAAATACACCTGGTGGAGTAGGGGTAGATTCATTCGGATTACCGGTTACCCGATCTATTGGATTATCATTAAAAGCTAACTTTTAACTTTTACAATTAAGAAAATGAAAATCAATCATATTAAAATATTGGCATTCGGAGCTGTACTGTTATTTTCTGCTTCAGGATGTACTAATGACTTTGAACAGTATAATCAGGAAAAAGCAGGAGGTCCTGAAAATTTTTACGCTGATTTCATCGCTGTTGTTGATCCCATGAAATCCATGCAGAGAGGATTACAGTCAGATTATCAGCTGTACCCTAACCTTAGTGCAGATATGTACAGTGGAATGTTCAGTACAGCAACACCATTTAACGGAGGGGTAAATAATCTAACCTATTCAATGATGGATGGATGGAATAACAGAATTATTGCCAGACAACAGGATATTTTCAATTACTCTCTTATTATTGATAATACGGCTAAGGAAATCTATAAAGGAGTAGATTTTACAGGAACATTTGCTGTAAAAAAGATTTTGAAAGTCATTACAGCCGCAAGAGTTTCAGACAGTCATGGCCCTGTAGTTTACAGCAAATATGAAAAACCCAATCCGAATGGAGTAACTGATTTTGATTCTCAACAGGAAGCCTACAACTATTTTATTGCTGATCTTACTGCAGCTATTAACGATTTGCAGAAAGTAATTGCCATGTCAGCAACACAGAATGTAGAAGATAAATCGGCATTGAAAAAAGCAGATTTAGTATATGGCGGAAATATGGCTCAATGGGCAAAATTTGCCAATTCATTAAAGCTGAGGTTAGCCATGAGAATGAGCTATGCTGATCCTGCAAAATCTAAACAATATGCAGAAGAAGCACTAGCTTCACCTGCAGGATTGATTACTGACAATGCAGATAATGCGTTGATCAGTGTAGGACAGTCAGAATTGAGTTTTATTATTTACTCATGGGGAGATTGTCTGATCGGAGCCCCTTTGATGGCATATATGAACGGATACAATGACCCAAGACTTCCGGCATATGCTATTCCTGCATCTGACCCAAGCTTACAGGGAAAATATATAGGAATACGTCAGGGTATTGATTTATTAAATGGTAAATCAACATACGGAGGGTTCTCGCAGCCACAGGCAAAATCTGCCAGCGGAGATTATTTTTCCGGTACCGATGGTAAAATGAAATTATTCACCGCTGCAGAAACATGGTTCCTTAGAGCTGAAGCTGCTTTGAGAGGATATGCAGGAGCAGGAGATATTCAAACCAACTATACAACCGGAGTTCAGCAGTCTTTCGGGGAATGGGGGAAAAGTGCTAATGTTGCTGCTTATCTTGCCGATAATACTTCTACTGAAGCACCTTATATTGATCCGAAAAATGCAGACAATAACGTACTTGTTGGAAACCCCCAGTTAAGTACTATTACGATTGCGTGGAATAACGGCGATACCAACGAAAGAAAATTAGAAAGAATTATTACCCAAAAATGGCTTTCTCTTTATCCAAACGGACCGGAAGCATGGGCTGAGCAGAGAAGAACAGGATATCCGGTTCTTTTCAAGGTAAGAAAAAATGATAGCGGCGGAGCCATCAGTACAGAAGCAATGATAAGGAGAATTCCTTTTACTATTGATACCAAAACGTCATTATATAATTACCAGCAAGCTGCTCAAATGCTGAACGGTCCTGATACCGGAGGTACAAAACTTTGGTGGGATAAGAAATAAAAAATATTCAGAATCACTCATTAATAAAGAGACATCTCAAGATCAGATTTTTATTTGATGCATTCATTAAGGCGGGAGAATAGAGTAGAATCTCCAAAAAATTTATAGTTTCGTTTTTTTAGCCTGAATGTATTTTTGAGATGTTCTCTTTTATTTAGAATCTTATTTTAAATATGGGAAAAAACAACTCCGGAACCCGTCGGATTCAGCCGATTCTTTGGATTTCAACATTATATTTTGCAATGGGAGTGCCCTTTGTAACCATTAATGCGGTTTCAGGAATCATGTATAAAGATATGGGGGTTTCGGACTCGCAGATTACTTTCTGGACTGCCCTTATCATGTTCTCCTGGACATTAAAACCTCTTTGGAGCCCTTTTCTGGAGATCTATAAAACCAAAAAATTCTTCGTTGTTTTTACTCAGTTTGCGATAGGAATTCTGTTTGCATTAGTGGCCTTAAGCCTGCCAATGCATGCTTTTTTCAAATACAGTATTGCCCTTTTTGCGATAGTTGCATTTTGCGGAGCTACCCATGATGTGGTAGCAGACGGAACGTATATTGGGTTTTTGACCAATAAAGAGCAGGCAAAGTATATTGGATGGCAAGGTGCTTTTTACAACCTGGCGAAGATTATCAGCAGTGGAGCACTCGTTTATTTTGCCGGGGTTTTAGAAAAGACAAAAGGGGTAACCCATGCCTGGATGATCATTATGGTGATCTATGCATTACTCTTTTTTGTACTGGCTATTTACCACTATTTCATTCTGCCGAAGGAAAACAAAGAAGAACGGAAAGATGGAAAGACTGCCGGAAATGTTCGTCAGGAACTATTGGAAGTGATTACCTCTTTCTTCACCAAAAAGAAAATTCTATGGTGTATCCTCTTTATAATTCTGTACCGTTTTGCAGAAGGATTTGCGATCAAAATTGCGCCTTTATTTTTTAAAGCTCCAAGAACATTAGGAGGATTAGGATTATCTACTTCCGATATCGGGCTTATTTATGGGACATATGGTTCTGCAGCATTCATCCTGGGGTCCGTATTGGCAGGGTATTTTATCTCAGCCCGCGGATTGAAAAGATCTTTGATATGGCTATGCTGTGCATTCAATATTCCATTTGTGGTCTATGCATTACTGGCTTATTATCAGCCGGCAGATCTTTTACCGGTAGGAATTGCGGTGGTAGTGGAATATTTCGGTTACGGATTTGGTTTTGTGGGACTAATGCTCTACATGATGCAGCAGATTGCACCCGGAAAACACAAAACGGCACATTACGCATTTGCAACAGGGATTATGAATCTTGGCGTAATGATTCCCGGAATGATCAGTGGAACGATCAGTGACTGGATCGGATACAAAATTTTCTTTATCTGGGTCTTGATTGCTACCATTCCTGCATTTTTGGTCACTTTATTTGTTCCTTTTCCTCATCCGGAAAATCAGAAAGAACAACAAATCAATTCATAATAATTAAAAATAAAAAAGTAAAAAATACTTTATGACAGCTCAATCAGTAATGATCCCTTGGCAGGATCGCCCGGAAGGTTGTAATGATATCATGTGGAGGTTTTCCGAAAACCCGATCATTAACAGATACGCTATACCAACATCCAACAGTATATTCAACAGTGCCGTAATTCCTTTTGAGGACGGATTTGCCGGAGTGTTCCGTTGCGACAACAAGGCAGTACAGATGAATATTTTTGCTGGTTTCAGTAAAGACGGAATCAATTGGGATATCAATCATGACCCTATTGAAATGCAGGCAGGAAATACGGATATGATTGAATCCGATTACAAATACGATCCACGTGTAACTTTTATTGAAGACCGCTACTGGATCACCTGGTGCAACGGATACAATGGACCTACCATCGGAATTGGGTATACTTTTGATTTTAAAGAATTTTTTCAGTGTGAAAATGCCTTTCTTCCATTCAACAGAAATGGTGTTTTATTCCCTGAGAAAATCAATGGTAAATATGCCATGTTGAGCCGTCCGAGTGATAATGGACATACACCTTTCGGAGATATTTATATCAGCTATAGCCCTGATATGAAATACTGGGGTGAACACCGTTGCGTGATGAAAGTAACGCCTTTCGAAGACAGTGCATGGCAGTGTACTAAAATCGGAGGAGGGCCGGTTCCTATCAAAACAGAGGAAGGATGGCTGCTTTTCTATCATGGCGTGATCAATACCTGCAGAGGATTCAGATATTCAATGGGAGCTGCTTTGCTTGATCTTGAAGATCCTACAAAAGTGTTGTACAGAACGAAGCCTTATTTATTGGCTCCGGCTGAATTGTATGAACTGACAGGAGATGTACCCAATGTGGTTTTCCCTTGTGCAGCATTGACTGAAGGAGACAAAGTAACAGTATATTATGGTGCTGCTGATACCGTAGTTGCGATTGCCTTTGGATATATCTCAGAAATCATTGATTTTATGAAAAAGAATTCAATTTAATACAGTAATATAAAGTTTAGGAAAATAGGTTAATCATCTTAATTTTTCCGTTTGCTGGGAATTTTATAATGGTTTTCCTATTTTTAAACCAACTTTTAAATAAAAAAATCTCCGATACCTCTCTTATCATGAAAAAAGAACTGTTAATCTGCTTTTTTACCACCCTGATTTCTGTAGCTAGTGCCCAGCAAAATAAAAACGATGTTTTATCCTGGGTAGATCCTTTCATAGGCACAGGAGGACATGGGCATACTTTTCCTGGGGCAACCACGCCATTTGGAATGATACAGCTGAGTCCGGATCAGAATACAAAAAGTGGCGACTGGGACTGGTGCTCAGGATACCACTACAGCAGCAAAACGATTATGGGATTCAGCCATAACCATTTGAGTGGAACGGGTTGGGCAGACCTTGGAGATATTCTGGTAATGCCTACCGTAGGGCAGATTAAAATGGTTCCAGGATCAGAAGATAAACCGGAAACAGGATACCGTTCAAAATTTACGCACGATAAAGAAATAGCGTCTCCGGGGTATTATTCTGTAATGCTGGACAGCTATGGAATCAAAGCAGAGCTGACCGCTTCTCCAAGAGTCGGATTTCATAAATATACTTTCCCGAAAAGTAGTGAAGCTAATATCATTATTGATCCTACCAACAAAATCTTCGGAAATATCTACCATACTTTAGTAAGTGTGGAAGGCAATAATAAAATCAAAGGATACTGCTACAGCAATGGCTGGGGAGGTAAACGGTTTGCTTACTTCGTGATGGAGTTTTCCAAACCGTTTAAGTCTTACGGTGTTTATGCTGACGGAAAAATCAAAAATGATGAAAAAATTGCCCTTGCCAAAGATGCGAAAGCTTTTGTGAGATTTTCCACAGAAGATCAGGAAAGCATTGAAGTAAAAGTATCTCTATCTCCGGTGAGTACAGAAAATGCACAGGAAAATTTTGATACGGAAGCAACAAATGTTGATTTTGCCAAAGCAAAAGAAACAGCCCAAAAAACCTGGAGAGATCTGATCGGCAGATTTCAGGTGACAGGAGGAACGGATAGCCAGAGAAAAATTTTCTATACCGGAGTTTACCATACCTTCATTGCACCGAATTTATATATGGACGTGAATGGAGATTATGTTGCCGCTCAGGAAAACATGAATGCCAAATGGTTTACCAACTACAGTACGTATTCTTACTGGGATGGATTCAGGGCAACACATCCATTATTGACTATTATGGATCAAAAACATACAAAAGAATTTGCCAATTCCCTGATCAGCAGATATACAGATCGTAAAGATCACATGCCGATCTGGGAGCTTTGCGGATATGATAACTTCTGTATGTTAGGATATCACAGTACCTCGGTAATCTGGGATGCCATTTCAAAAGGAGTTCCGGGTATTGATGCAGAAAAAGCATTTGCCGCGATGAAAGATGCTTCTTTAACAGATAAAATGAGCAGCAGCGATGGTGGTGGCGGTCTTAATGATTATATCAAATTAGGCTATACTCCATCAGAAAACGGAGCTTCAGTTTCTGCAACATTAGAATATTCATATGATGACTGGTGTATTCAGCAGCTTGCAGAAAAATTAGGTAAAAAAGAAGAATCGGAAGTATATAAAAAACGTTCTATGAACTTCCTGAATACCTTCAATAAAGAAAATAATCACTTCTGGCCAAGACAAAAAGACGGTAAATTCTTAGCAGATTTTACTCTTAACGATTGGAAAAAACTTCAGCCACACTGGGTTTCCGGAAACATCTGGGCGTACGACTTCTTTGTTCCTCATCAGATTGATGAAATGATGAATCTGTACGGAGGGAAAAAAGGATTTGAAGAAAAACTGGATAAAACCTTCACAGAAGCACTTCATATGGAAGGAGAACAACATGTTGATATCTCAGGATTCATCGGATCTTTAGGATTCGGGGATGAGCCTGGTCATCATGTTCCATACCTGTACAACTATGCAGGAAGTCCTTACAAGACTCAGAAAATGGTAAAATATATCCGCGACAATATGTACGCGGCGAAACCAGACGGAATTGTCAATAATGAAGACTGCGGCCAGATGTCAGCATGGTATATCTTCTCATCATTAGGATTCTATCCTGTGACACCGGGGAAACCTGTTTATGCCATCGGTGCACCACAATTCCCGAAAGCATCATTAAAATTAGAAAATGGAAAAACTTTTACCGTGATCGCTGACAAGATATCCGACAAGAATATCTATGTACAGAAAATGTTCCTGAACGGTAAAGAATACAAAAGCTGGGAGCTGAATCACAGTGATATCATGAACGGTGGTGAATTGAGATTCGTAATGGGAAGCAAACCAGTAAAATAAGACTCATAAAAATAAACGAAACAAAATATCAATGGAAAGGAGAAATTTTATTAAAACAAGTGCATTGGCAGGAGCCGGATTGCTGTTTACTCAAAATGTTTTTGCTAAAAATTTAGTGCTGGACGATTTTCCTGTTGTCCGTGTTCCTAAAGATAAAAGACATTTTACCAGCGAATCCGTAGAAAGTGCTATTGCCGCGTTTAAAAAGAAAGTGAAAAACAAAGAGCTGAGCTGGCTTTTTGAAAACTGCTTCCCGAATACATTGGATACTACTGTTTATTATACGGAAACCGGAGGAATACCGGATACCTATGTGATCACCGGGGATATTGATGCCATGTGGCTTCGTGACAGTTCCGCACAGGTTTTTCCTTATCTGCAGTTTTCAAAAAAAGACGAAAAACTACATAAGCTGATCTCAGGAGTAATCCACAAACAGACTACTTTCATCCTGAAAGATCCTTATGCCAATGCTTTCTATAACGATGATCAGAAGATCAGTAAATGGAAAGAATATGACCATACCGATATGAAGCCGGGCACCCATGAAAGAAAATGGGAAATCGACTCGCTTTGCTATCCTATCCGTTTGGCCTACCACTTCTGGAAAACTACAGGAGATACAAAACCTTTTGATGCGAACTGGCTGAAAGGAATCAAACTTACCCTGCAGACCTTTACAGAACAGCAGAGAAAACACGATTTAGGACCTTACAAATTCGAGCGTACAACGGCTTGGGCAACAGACGGAGTTCCTATGGGGGGATATGGTTATCCAACGAAACCTGTAGGATTGATCAGCTCTATGTTCCGTCCAAGTGATGATGCTACCATCTACGGATTCCTGATCCCTTCCAACTTATTTGCGGTGGTAAGCTTACGCCAGGCTGCGGAAATGGTTGCTCAGATTAAAAATGAAAAAACGTTGGCTCAACAATTGAACAGCCTTGCTGATGAGGTAGAAACAGCCATCAAAAAATATGGAATTTACAATCATCCTGAATTTGGAAAAATATATGCTTTTGAAGTAAATGGCTTTGGAAGCTATAACCTGATGGATGATGCGAACTGTCCAAGCCTGCTGGGACTACCTTATCTGGATGCGGTGAAAGCTGATGACCCTGTGTATTTGAATACAAGAAAATTTGTGTGGTCAGAAAACAACCCGTTCTTCTTCAAAGGTAAGCTGGCAGAAGGAATAGGAGGTCCGCATATCGGACTTGACATGATCTGGCCAATGAGTATCATAATGAAGGCACTCACTACCAAAGACAAAAGTGAGATCAGATGGTGCATAGATACCTTACAGAAAACGCACGGAGGAACAGGCTTTATGCATGAATCCTTCCATAAAGACGACTCTAAAAAGTTCACCAGAGAATGGTTTGCATGGGCCAATACCTTATTTGGAGAATTGTTATGGAAAACCTTTAACGAAAACCCAGAGCTACTGACATAGCACACCCTTTTATATGGCTTTTTATCATTGATTCCTTCCCGAAAAAGAAGGAATAAGGGGATTGCTATATAAAATTCAGACACCAAAACACCTTAAAAAAATTATACAATGAAAAAAAAATCCATCTTTACCGCACTGATTGCCATGATGCTTCAGTCTGGTTCTCTGATTAACGCACAACAGCTTAATCCTACCGGAATATGCTATGTGGAAGTGAATAATAACAACCTCCTGAATGCGGGAGCGTATAAACTGCAGACATCGAACAGCTACCTGTTTAATGTGGTGAATATTTTTGCGGCCAATATTAATTATGATACCAGCCGTGGTAGAGCATATCTGTATTCCAATAATAACGTAACCAAGGTTCTTACTAATGCAGATACTTACATAAAGCCACTTCAGCAAAAGGGAATGAAAGTAGTACTGACTATTTTAGGGAATCACCAAGGGGCCGGGATCTGTAATTTTCCTACCCGTGAAGCCGCAAAAGACTTTGCTCTGCAGCTTGCCAATACAGTGAATACCTACGGTCTTGATGGAATTGATTTTGATGATGAATATTCTGAATACGGAAATAACGGAACAGGACAGCCTAATGACAGCTCTTTTGTAATGCTTGTTCAGGAGCTTAGAGCGTTATTGCCGAATAAGATTATTTCATTCTATTACTACGGCCCTGCTGCTTCAAGACTTTCCTGGAACGGAGCCAGAGTAGGAGATAATGTCAATTACAGCTGGAATGCCATGTACGGAACATTTTCTGCTCCAAATGTACCACCTCTTACCAAAGCACAAATCTCTCCTGCTGCCGTATGGATGGGAAATACTTCCAATTCTACCACCACCAGCCTGGCAACTCAAACAAAAAATGGCGGTTATGGAGTATTCATGTGGTATGATTTACATGGAACTAATGAAACATCACAGCTTTCAGCAGGAACTCAGACATTATATGGAGAACCAACCGTTTTAAGCGGTACTTTACAATCCTGGACACAAGGAACCAATTGTGATGCCCCTATCGGATTGTACACAAGCAATCTTACAGGAACAAGCGCAAAACTAAACTGGTCAGCCGTAGGAACCAATACTTATGATATTGATTATAAACCTGCTTCTTCAACAACATGGACGAATGCAGTAACAGCAACGAGCTCCACTTCCGTAACCATTTCCGGATTAACAGCCAATACTGAATATGACTGGAGAATCAGAACCAACTGCAGTGTGAAAAGCGCCTATATGTTTGCTCCAAGATTTACAAGCACTTCAGGAACAACTCCTACAGGATCCTATGCTCTGTCTTTGGATGGAAGTACTGAATCAGGAGCGGCCGGAAGTATGAATCTAAGTGGGTCTGCACTATCTTTTGAAGGATGGATAAAACCTTCATCATTCAAATCTGCGTCACCATATATTTCTTCTATCATGGGAACAGAAGTAAGCGACAGCAATTCTGCATTCTTACGATTAGGAGATGCCAGTCTGGCGAATAATAAACTCCAGTTTGTGGTAAGTATTAATAATGTACAGCAAAAACTGGCTTCTGCTACTGCTTTGAATGCCAATACCTGGTATCATGTAGCAGCTACTTACGATGGATCCAATATGAAAATTTATATCAACGGTGTTCTGGATGCCACTAAAGCACAAACAGGAAGTGTGAATTCAACTGGTGCATTTAACGTAGGATATTTATATAATACTTCCAGAAATTTCAATGGTAAAATAGATGAAGTAAGAGTTTGGAAGCGCGCATTGAGCCAAACCGAAATCAGTCAGAATATGTGTAATGTATCCGTTCCGGCAACTTCACTGGCTGCGTATTGGAAGTTTAACGAAGGAAGTGGTTCTACAGTTCAGGATACTTCAGGAAATGGTGTGACTTTAACGTTAACGGGAGTTGATTCTTCTAACTGGGGAACAGATCTGCCATGTACAACAGGAAGTTCAGCATTAGCAAGAACTGCAGGGCAAAAGGCGGTCAATGTCGGAGAGACAAGCATTAAAAATCAAATCAAATTATATCCTAATCCGGCAAGCAAATCTTCATTACTGACAGTTTCTGTTCCTGATGAATACAGCAAAGGAAAATTGACAATTTATGATTTTAACGGAAGAATCGTAGACACAAAATCACTGAACTCAGGAGATAATCAATATGAATTGAGCAGAATTCCGGCAGGAAACTACATTGTTCAGTTTGAATCTCATGATGGAAGCCTGAAACAATCCGAAAAACTAATTGTAAAATAATAACCCCCGTCATTGGGCTTCGGCCCAATGATTTTTTCTACTACAAAATTGATATACTATGAGAAAAAAATCCTTTTTTATTCCCTTAATGGCCTTGATGCTTCAATCAGCTCCGGCACTCAAGGCACAGCAGCTTAATCCTTTGGGAGTCTGTTATGTGGAAGTGAACAACAACAATATGCTGAATGCAGGCTCGTATACTCTGCAGAATACCAACAGACAGCTTTTTGATGTTGCTATTATTTTTGCAGCGAATATCAACTATGATGTTTCTAAAAACCGTGCTTATATCTCAAATAATAACAACGTTACCAAAGTTCTGAATGATGTCAATACCTACGTAAAACCTTTACAGCAAAAAGGAATAAAAGTATTGCTGGATCTTTTAGGAAACCACCAGGGAGCTGGAATTTCCAATTTCCCTAACCGTGAAGCGGCTAAAGATTTCGCTCTGCAGGTTGCTCATACCGTTTACACCTACGGCCTGGATGGAGTAGACCTTGATGATGAATATGCAGGATACGGAAATAACGGAACAGGACAGCCTAATAACAGTTCTTTTGTTATGTTATTACAGGAGCTTAAAGCTGCAATGCCGGATAAACTGATTACATTCTACTACTACGGTCCGGCTACAACCAGACAAACGTATAATGGAGATTTAGCAGGAAATTATATCAATTACACCTGGAACGCCATGTACAGTACTTACAATGCGCCTGTTGTTCCACCTCTTGATAAATCTAAAATCTCTGCAGCGGCAACCTGGATACAGAACTCGAATCCAAGTTCAACTTCTGCCACTACACTGGCAAGCTTAGCGAACAGTACAAAGAATGATCAATACGGCGTGTTTATGTGGTACGATCTGCCGGGAACCAATGTAGCCAGCTACCTGAGTACAGGATCCAATATTCTTTATAATGAAAATACACTCTTAAGTGGTCAGTTGTATTCATGGTCACAGGGACAGGCTTGTGATCCGCCATTGGGGCTTGATGTCTCCAACGTGACAGGAACTTCAGCTCAACTGAACTGGACTTCCAATGCTTCTCAGTCTTACAATATTGATTATAAACCAGCGAATTCAACGGTATGGACAAACGTTGCCAACAATTATTCAGGAAATAATATTGTCATCAGCAACCTTACCCTGAATACCAATTACGATTGGAGAATCCAGTCTAACTGCTCACCGACATTAACAAGTACTTATATTTTTGCACCAAGGTTTAACTCCGGAAGTGGCTGCACTACGCCATCAGGATTGACTTCCGGAAGTTTCCTTGGTAATACGGCTCAGTTATCATGGGATGCCGGAAATGCAACTTCATATACATTACAGTATAAAACTGCTGCTGCCACAACCTGGACTGAAATTCCAAATATTACAACCAATTCCTATTCATTACAAAACCTGACACCTAATACAAGTTATGTATGGAAAGTACAGGCTTCATGTACAGGAGGAACTACAAGTACTTATTCAGGAGAAGGATCATTCAACAGTGGTTTCGCTCCGGTTACAAGTCCGGGTGCAAGATCTCTTGCTTTCAACGGAAGCACGCATTATCTTAACGCAGGACAATTTAACCTGAGTGGAAACGCGGTGACCTTTGAAGGTTGGGTAAAAGTAAACTCATTTAAATCTGCTTTCCCTTACATCTCATCGGTAATGGGCGTTGAAGTAGGAGATAATAACTCGGCGATGCTTCGTTTCGGAGACGGAAACCTTGCGAATAATAAGCTGCAGTTTATATTAAGTTTTGGTTCGTCACAGGTGAAATTGAATACGAATACTTCATTCAACACCAATACATGGTATCATATAGCAGCTACTTATGACGGAACAGCCATGAAAATTTATGTCAATGGTAATCTTGATGCTACTTTTGCAGTAACGGGTAACTTTACGGCAAACGGAATTCTTTATCTGGGAAGAAACTATGACAATTCCCGTACACTCAACGGCTTTCTTGATGAATTCAGAGTTTGGAAAAAGGCATTAACACCACAGGAAATTTTAAGTAACAGCTGTAATGTTCCTGCCAATTCTACAGGTCTTGAAGCGAACTGGAAAATGGATGAAGGAAGTGGAATGGGAGCTTTGGATGCTACGGCCAACACTCATTTTGCAACCCTGATCAATATGACAGATGCCAACTGGAGAACAGATGTTGCCTGTGCTTCTAATCTTGCAGTGAAAGATGTTGAATCTGTGAAAGACAACAGCGCAGTTTATCCGAACCCTGTGAAACGAGGAAATGATCTTCACTTTGCTATCAGTGACAACTCTGCAAGTGAAGTGGCATTGTATGATGCTTCAGGAAAATTGATCAAAAAACAGAATATTAATCAAAATAATAATGCAGTCAATACGCAGGATTTAATCAGTGGTACTTATATTTACAAGATTACATCTGCGAACAGTAAAGTAATATCAACCGGTAAAATTATTGTGAAGTAAAATTCAGATAATGAAATAGTTATCGGAACTAATAAAATAGCGTCTGAAATACAAAGCAGACAGACAGAAGTGGACTTCTGTTTGTCTGTTTTTTCAGTCACAGGAAGGACCTTGAATTTAAAATAAAAAATAATGCAGAATATAGTAGGAATTGATATCGGAGGGTCGCACATTACGCTGGCTCAGGTAGATGCTGGAAAACGTGAAATCATTTCATCAACCTATGTAAGAGAACATGTAGATGCTTTCGAAAACAAAGAAGTTATTTTCAAAGCTTGGATTTCAGCCATTAATAAGGTGGCTCATGATCTGGTAAAAGAAGATCTTTTAATCGGTATCGCAATGCCGGGACCTTTCGATTATGAAAATGGAATATCTCTTATGCGGCAGGGAAAATTTATTGATATCTATCAGGTCAATATTAAAGAAGAACTGGCAAAAAGGCTGGCCATTTCTCAGAAGCAGATTCATTTTGTAAATGATGCGGCTGCGTTTATGGAAGGAGAAGTATTCGGAGGATGTGCCCAAGGTTTCAACAGTGCTTTTGGAGTGACTCTTGGAACAGGATTGGGAACTACTTTCTTCAATGGAGATTTTGCTGCCGATGAAGACTTATGGGATTCTCCCTTCAGAGATTCCATCAGTGAAGACTATCTGGCGACACGCTGGTTTGTGAATCATTATAAAGAACTGACCGGAGAAGAAATCTCAGGAACGAAAGATCTTCTGGATAAACCTACAGAGATACAGACTCAAATGTTTAACGATTATGCAGACTCCTTTTCTGAGTTTATTGTCAGATATGTAGATCATTACAAACCGGAGGTTTTAGTTATAGGAGGAAATATTGCCAAGGCTTATCCTCATTTTGAGCAAAGATTTATTCAGAACTTAACCAAGAATAATATTAACTTGCAGGTTAAAATTTCTGCTATATTTGAAGATGCGGCCATTCTTGGAGCTGCCAGCTATGCATTAAAAAAGCGTATATAAATTAACAAACGAAAAGATACAATGAAGTTTATATTTTCTACTTGCTTACTGTTATTACAGGCCTGGGCTTTAGGTCAGAATGTATCTCCCGTAGACTATGTGAATCCTTTGATGGGAACCCAATCCAAACCTTCATTATCCAATGGAAATACCTATCCGGCAGTCGGACTTCCATGGGGAATGAATATCTGGACACCCCAGACCGGTAAAATGGGCGATGGATGGGCATATACCTACGATGCAGATAAAATAAAAGGATTTAAACAAACCCACCAGCCGTCTCCCTGGATGAACGATTATGGCGCATTTGCCATCATGCCTGGAGTTGGAAAAGTGAAGTTTAAAGAAGACGAAAGAGCAAGCTGGTTCAGCCATAAAGCTGAGGTTACCACACCTTATTTCTATAGCGTTTATCTTGCTGATATCAATGTCACAACAGAATTTACACCTACTGAAAGAGCCTCTTATTTTAAATTTGATTTTCCAAAGACAGACAGCGCTTACGTAGTGGTTGATGCTTTGAACAAAGGATCTTATATCAAAATTTTACCAAAAGAAAGAAAAATCCTCGGATATACTACAAGATATTCTACCGGGAAATACGAAAACTTTAAAAACTACTTTGTTATTCAGTTTGATAAAGATTTTGAACTCACAAAAACCTGGAAAGATGATAAACTGGTGAATGATCAGTTAGAAATTACCAGTGATCACACCGGAGCTGTGGTAGGATTTAAGCTTAAAAATAAAGAAACGGTTTACGCAAAAGTAGCTTCTTCATTCATCAGCTTTGAACAGGCAGAACTGAATCTTAAAAGAGAAATCGGAAACAGAAATTTTGAACAGGTCAAGACCGACGCTAAAAATATCTGGAATAAGACATTAGGAAAAATAGAAATAAAAGGAGGGACAGATCAGCAGATGAGAACCTTTTATTCCTCTTTATACAGAACTTTATTCTTCCCGCAAAAGTTATATGAGATTGATGCTCAAAATAAAATAAAACATTGGAGTCCATACAATGGCAAAATTGTAGACGGAAGAATGTTTGCAGGAACCGGTTTTTGGGATACTTTCCGTGCTCTATATCCTTTCCTGAATCTGGTGTATCCAAGCATTAATGTGGAAATGCAGGAGGGACTGGCCAACGCTTATAAAGAAGGTGGTTTCTTACCAGAGTGGAGCAGTCCGGGATATTCTGATATTATGATTGGAAACAATTCCGCATCCGTAGTAGCAGATGCTTACATCAAAGGACTTCGCGGATATGACACAGAAGCGCTGTGGCAGGCTGTAAAACACGGAGCAAACAATGAAGGTCCTATAGAAGCTGTAGGCCGCGCAGGAGTAAAGTATTATAATGAACTGGGGTATGTTCCTTACGATGTAAAGATCAATGAAAATGCAGCAAGAACATTGGAGTATGCTTATGATGATTTTTCAATCTATCAATTAGGAAAAGCACTAGGTAAACCTGCTTCAGAAATTGATATTTATAAGAAAAGAGCTTACAATTACAAAAATGTATTCGACAAGGAGACAGGCCTTATGCGTGGTAAAAATAAAGATGGTAACTTCCAGAAACCTTTCAATCCTTTCAAATGGGGAGATGCTTTCACAGAAGGAAACAGCTGGCATTACACATGGTCCGTTTTCCAGGATATCGACGGTCTGGCAGAACTGATGGGTGGAAAGAAGAAGTTTGAAGCCAAATTGGATGAAGTCTTTTCTCTGCCTCCTGTTTTTGATGACAGTTATTATGGAGGCGTGATCCACGAGATCAGAGAAATGCAGATCATGAACATGGGACAGTACGCCCATGGAAACCAACCTATCCAACACATGATCTATCTATATAATTATGCAGGAGCACCTTACAAAACTCAATATTGGGCAAGACAGGTGATGAATAAACTGTATCATGCAACTCCTGATGGATATTGCGGTGACGAAGATAACGGACAGACTTCCGCATGGTATATTTTCTCAGCCCTTGGGTTTTATCCGGTAACACCAGCAACGGATCAGTATGTGTTGGGAGCACCATTATTTAAAGAAGCCACCATTCACCTTGAAAATGGTAAGAAAATTGAAATAAAAGCTCCTGAAAACAATGCGGAAAATTTATATGTAAAATCTTTGAATGTAAACCAACAGCCTTATTCCAAAAACTGGCTAAGCCACAAGGAATTGATGAAAGGTGCTGTGTTAGACTTTAAAATGGATAGCAAACCTAATAAAGAAAGAGGTACACAGGAAAAAGATTTCCCATATTCAATGTCAAAAGAAGAATCAAATAAATAATTTTTAAATTAAAAATATAGCTGCATGAGTACAGAAAAAAAAGAAATATTCGAGAGAGTAGAGAATATGCTGCAGACACAAGGTTTTACTATTGCTGCAAAAGATGATACAAGACCATGGGGAGGATTTTTTGTGATTGATGAAACACAGGCACAGGATTTTGCCAACCAGTATTTTGACGGGATTGATGTAGACAGCCTGAGAATAGGAGGGAAGCTAAGCCCTAAAATTCTTATCGTGGCTCCGGAAGCAAGATTAAGCTGGCAGTATCACCACAGAAGAGCCGAAATCTGGCAGGTAGTAGAAGGAACTGTAGGCATCAAAAGAAGCAATACCGATGAAGAGGGAGAATTGAAAGAATATGGTCCGAAAGATCAGGTGAAACTTCAGCAGGGGGAAAGACACAGATTAATTGGTCTTGCAGGCTGGGGAATCGTTGCCGAAATCTGGCAGCATACCGATGCTTCCAATCCTTCAGATGAAGATGATATCGTAAGAGTACAGGATGACTTTGGAAGATAAATAAAAAGAATCCGCTTCATTGAAGCGGATTTTTTATTGATAAGGAAGCCTGAGGCTGTAAGAGGGGAGTTACTGGAGGTTTTTAAAGCTGTTGGATTTACTTCGTTATTACCGGTGAATTTTACTAGCAGTACTCCAGCTTCATTCCTCCAACTTCCTGCTTTTAAAACGTCACATCCAGTCCCAAATAGAAGTTGGCCTTCATAATTGGTGCATATACCATTCCTCCGTCAAAATAGCTTCCGAAAGGATTTTTAAAATCTACAATCGCATTTTTCTGATAATAAGAAGTCAGGTTTTCTCCTCCTACATAAGCTCTGATTTTTTTATTGAAATTTCTTGAGATCTGAGCATTAAGAACTGCATATGATTCCGAATAAGTTGGGAGCTGAAATTCTGCCGGATTCGTTGACGTATCAGGAAGTCTTTGCTTTCCGACCCAGTTTAAAGTCGTATCAAAACTCCAGAATCCTCCTTTATCACTTTTATTGGTCGAATAGGCCAGATTCACGAATCCTCTGTGCTTCGCCATAAAAGGAACTTCTCTTCTTCCACCGATATAATCAGCCTGCACATCATAATATTTATATGCCAATCTTACTTCAAGATTTTTTACAGGCATGAAATCCCATTGAGTCTGGAATGAATTGGCAAAAGATTTTCCATCCAGATTATAGAATGTCAGCTGTTGAGGAGATCTGTCCAGATCTACCAATACCTGATCCTGGAAATCTGTTCTGAAGAAGTCTGCAATGATGCTTGATTTTCTTCCGAATAACTTAAATTCCTGTTGTAAACTGGCTCCATAATTCCATGCGATTTCAGGTCTTAATCCATAAATATTTCCTCCATTAGGTAGAATATTAATCGCTCTGTTTGATGCAAAATACTGCTGGCTTTCCGCAAATACATTTGCTGTTCTGAAACCTCTTCCCGCAGAAAGTCTTAAAATTGTTTGAGGTGTGAAGTCATATTTAAAGTTCAATCTTGGCGTAAACTGTGTTCCTGCCAGGTTGTGGAAATCAACTCTTGAACCTGCTACTAAAGTATATTTTAAACCAGTTAAAGTATATTCAGCAAAAATGCCCGGTACAATTTCATTTCTTCTCATATCATCCAGCAAATACGTTTCTTTATAACCATCATATAAGAAACTTGCACCAGCCTTGTACTTGTGGTTGGTATTTCCGATGATGCTTTCAAAAATTAAATTGGAATAGTATGTATGCTGCTGTCCCGCATAATTTCTCAATCCAAAAAAGCTGTCCTGCTGATGGTAAACATACTGGTTCATCCATCCGATACTCTGGTAAGGTTTTCCTTTAAAAACATACCCAGTTTTATTCCAGACCTGGAATCTTGAAATATCGATTCCAACCCCATAAAAAGGCTGTTTGTCCTGACCCAGTTTTTTATCAAAACCAATCTGTCCTGCTGTTCTTTCATCTCTGATAAAATTAATTCCAAAATGAGACCCGAACCCCGACTTTTCAAGATCGTTATAGTTCAGCAAATATGCTGCATTAATCTGTGTTCCTTTCGGTCTATCCAGAAAACCATCATGGTTCATATCTGTATTTCCAAACGTTCCGTTTCCGTGAAGAAGGAAAGTTTGCGACCATTTATCGTTGATCGGAGAAACATTGGTGATATTGATTTCTGCTCTTCCATTGAAGTCAGAAAAAAGGTTCAGTGACGTTTCAGGCGTCTTGGCATTTTTTAAAAGCTCAGTATTGATCTGTCCTGTGATACTTTCATAACCGTTGGTTACCGTACTTCCTCCTTTGGTAAGCTGAATACTTTCGATCCATCTTCCCGGGATAAAATTTAATCCATAAGCAGAAGCCAATCCTCTGATTTCAGGGAGTTGTTCCTTCGTTAAGCTGGTATATTTCTGATCCAGCCCAAGCATTTTCAGCTGTTTTGTTCCCGTAACTGCATTGCTGAAAGAAACATCTACCGTTGCATTGGTTTCGAAACTTTCAGATAAATTACAACAAGCAGCCTTTAAAAGTTCTTTTTTATCAATATTAAAAACAAGTCCGGCTTCTTTTTTACTTAAAGCTGTTGCTGCCTTAGAACCCGTTACCACAACACCATCAATATTTTTTTCATGTTGAGAATGATCCTCTTTAGCTAATGAAGTCTCATTGTCTTTATGATCTTCATGCTTTGTTGCTTCTTCGTAATGAACCTTTGGATTAGGCTGCCCAAAAGTAAACTCTCTGTCATACAGGCAGCATCCCGGAAGTCCGTTGTAAACAGCATCAGAAGCTTTGTATTTTTCATTATCATGACCTGCATCAGCAATAGCCTTTAAAATCTTATCCGATGAGGTTTTTGAAGGGTCAAAATTCAAAGTAACCGTTTGTTTCTCTGCATTCCATTCCGCAGTATCAGCCCCCGCATCTTTTGATGCTTTTTCAATTCTGGCTTTACAAGAAGCACAGTTTCCTCTTACATAGAATTCATTCTCTTTTTTAGTGGAAATAGTAGCCTCTGCATGATGCTCATGATTGGTTTCTGCCTGTGAAGACTTTGCATCTCTGTCGTAATGACAACATCCCGGAAGTCCTTCATAGGTTGTGTCAGGAGCTTTGAATTTTTCGTTATCATGACCTGCTTCTGCTACTTTTTTCAGAATATCATCGGCGGATGCTTTGTCTGTTTCAAAGGTTAAGGTTTGAAGATCAATAGAGTATACTGCTGTTTTTGCACCCGCTTTTTTAGCGGCACTTTCAATTCTTGTTTTGCACATTTCACAGTTCCCTTTTACCTTGAACTGATTTTTTGAAAGTGTTTGAGCAGCTATAAATTGTGTAAATAGGAATAATCCACCAAGTATCAACCTGGAAATATATAATTTCATTTTGTTTAAAAGTTTAAATTAATTAAAAAATAGTTCACTATAAGACATAATGAACCCTTGATGTTTTAATTAACCTATCTTGGGCGGTTGCCAGATTTCCTTTAAACGGTCTGAAAGATAAGGATCAGCATACTGAAACTGAGGATTCTTATTCGATTTATAATAAGACAGTTCCAGACGTAGATTTTTTGAAAAAGGGGTTTCAATAAAAGTATAGCAGGCAATGCATGATGAGCAGCAGTCATCTTTACATGATTTTGTTTTATCATGGTTGCTGTCTTTTTTTGAAGAATGATTTTTACAGCAATCCATTTTTTTTGAAGACTCTGCTTTACAGCATGTTTCCTGTGCCTCTTGCGCATAGAAATTATCCTTGGGAATCAGAAAGACTCCCAGGCAAAACACTATGGCAAGTATGTGAAACAGCTTCATCTCTGCAAAAATACAAAATTTATGGCAAAGGATCACCAACTTTTAGAGAACAGCTGTGCCAAGGTTCTCCGTGTGCCGGATTCAGTTTTGGTTTTTCACCCATCGCCAGATTCTGTGCAGCAGGTGCAGGAGCCGGACTTGGAGAAGGCTGAACTACATTTTGTGCTGGCTGTGGTGTGGGTGCGGGCTTACTGTTTAATGGCTGGCCTACCGGAATATCACATCGGTGTCCAGGCTGCCCGTGGGGAGGATTCATTCCTGGAGCGGTTTTTACCTGTTTTCCATTGTTATCAAGGGAAATTTTCCCTGGTGATACAGCATTCGGATCAATCTGGATGGTATTGCCTCCGTTCACGTTTACATTTTGCGTAGCGGGAGTAGCTGCAGCAGGTTGACCATTTAAAGGTTGTCCTACCGGAATATCGCATCGGTGTCCAGGTTGCCCGTGTGGAGGATTCATTCCCGGAACGGTAGCCATAGGAGCAGGAGCAACGTTAGACTGGATGCCTGCCTGTTCCATCAGAGCGGTTTTTGAGGTTGTATTTAGGGCTACGTTGGGCTGGCCAGCGTTGGCTTCTTCTTTTAAGTAAGTAGCTCTCTCATCCTTTTTACAGGATGCAGCTAAGAGTGATACGGCGATCAAACCTATAAATGTATTCTTCATATCCATGGGTATGAAACAAAATTAGCAAAACATTTTCAATTGTTTTGCTAATTTTATACTTATAATTTGATTTTTGGATTAATTTTTTACCAAAAGTCTAAATCCTTCTCCGTGAACGTTGATGATTTCCAATCCTTCGTCGTCTTTTAATAACTTACGAAGCTTGGCAATATAAACGTCCATACTTCTTGCTGTAAAGTAATTTTCCTTTTTCCAGATCTTTCTTAAAGCAAGGTCTCTCGGCATGAAATCATTTCTGTGGATGCAAAGAAGTTTTAATAATTCATTTTCTTTAGGCGAAAGTTTGTATTCTTTATCACCTACTTTCAGCTGTCTCAGCATAGAATCAAAGAAGATATTGCTGATCTTGAACTGCTCCTGTTCTTCATTTTCCAGGGTAGAACTTCTCTGAAGAATTGCTTTTATTTTGTATAATAGAAGCTCAGTATCAAAAGGTTTTGTAATATAATCATCAGCACCTAACTGATATCCCTTCAGGATATCTTCTCTCATGTTTCTTGCAGTAAGGAAAATGATCGGTGTATTTTTATCAATCTTTTTTACGTCTTCCGCTAATGAAAATCCGTCTTTTTTAGGCATCATTACGTCAAATATGCAGATATCGAATTCATTTTCCGTAAATTCTTTAAGTCCCTGCTCCCCGTCAGTGGCAAGAGTTACTTCAAAATTATTGATGGTCAAATAATCTTTAAGCACCGCCCCGAAACTCTGATCGTCCTCTACTAATAATATTCTGTTGCTCATAATTTTAATAATTAAAAATTAACAATTAAGAATGAACTTCCTCACTCTATCTTCTATATTTTGATATTTGGTTACACTTTTTATAATTGATGAATGATCATTGATAATTGATGTGATGGAGAAGTTTTATCATTTATCGATTATCATCTATCACTTATTTTTCTAGCTCATCGGTAGTTTTATCGTGAAGGTACTTCCTTTTCCTTTATGAGATTCTACGATAATCTGTCCTTTGTGCAGTTCTACAATTTTCTTCACGTAAGAAAGACCTAATCCCTGGCCTTTTACGTTGTGAATATTTCCGGTTTCTTCTCTAAAGAATTTTTCGAAAATTTTGGTTTTATTCTGCGTATCCATCCCCATTCCTTTATCGGAAATTTCAATTACATACCAGTGTCCTTCATTTCTTGTTTCTACATGTATTTCCGGTGCTTCAGGAGAATATTTATTGGCATTATCCAGTAAGTTGACCAGCATATTGGAGATGTGGAATTCATCTATTTTAAAATTATACTGAGTGGCCGTAAACTTCTGCGTAAGGGTTCCATTCCTTTGTTGTACAATCAGGTTGAAAGATTCTGTCGTTTTTTTGATCAGCTCTCTTACGTTGGTCTCTTTTAAAAATAATTCCACTTCATTTCGCTCAAGCTTGGACATGTTAAGTACATTTTCCACCTGCTTTTTCATCCTTAAGTTCTCCTGCTTGATCAGTTCGGAATAGTATTTTACCTTATCCGGATTGGTGGCAATTTTGTCATTAGCCAAAGAATCCGTGGCTACAGAAATGGTTGCCAATGGTGTCTTAAACTCGTGAGACATGTTGTTGATGAAGTCTGTTTTCACTTCAGCAAGTTTTTTCTGCCTCATCATATAATTGATGGAAATAATATAAATTCCAAGAATGGTAAGTAGAGAAAGGAATGTTCCCAAAAGCATCGGCCAGTTATTCATCGCCAGGGAATATTCTTTTTTAGGAAATACCAGGGCAAGGCTGTATAATGTATTTTTCTTATCCGCAAAAAGAGGAAAGCTGTAGGTATTACTGTCCTTCTTTTCTTTATAAGCCTTATTGGCAATGCTTGTAAGCTTATTATTACGATCCAGAACTCCATATCCGAACTTGGCAGTGATACCTCTTATTTTCAGTTCTTTGGCAATAACGGAGTCAAGTGTTTTCGGATCTACTCTTTTAGTAATAGGAAGGTTGTTTCCATATACTTTCACAAACTCTTTCATGGAATAATCTCCCGTCTCAATCTCCTGATTGATATCTTGCGTTAAAAGTTCGCGATTGGTGGTATCTCTTTTTATTTTATAAGCAGCTTCGTCTGTATACAATGTAGTCAGCTTGATAGAATCTCCTTTTTGAGAAATAGGCAGCTGCGTTTTTTCAATGATATTTTTGGAATAAATAATCTGTCTTTGAGTCCCGGAGTCTTCTACTTGCTGAATGGTAGTTAAAGATGGCTGTTTGCTGTTCGCAAGAATATTTTTTCTGAAATCTTTATAATCCTGATTCAGGTATTTGTCAGCTTCAATCTCTTCAATACTTTTTGAAGTACTTTCCAAAACCGCATACACTTTATTTGAAAAATCCTGTTCCAGTACGCCGTAATAGCCTTTCAACCAATAAAATTGGAGCGTCACAAAGACAATCAGTGAGATTGTCATAAACACTGAAATTATTGGGATGAATTTGTTATTCATTATTTAATTATATAGGTTTTGGAAAAATGAATGTTAAAATTAATTGTTTTAAGAGTACCTAAACAAAAAACGAGCCAAAAAATTGTTTTTTTTTTCTTAAAAGAGTGTTTTTTAACAATTATTTATGAATTATCTTTTAGTTGTCATATGAAAAGTCCCTTTCAATAAATAAAGTGTTAACTTTATTAAAAATAAATATTTATGGAATCTAATATCATTTTCAACAAAGATTTTGATGCGTCCAGCACTTATGTCATGAAGATTTATAAGGCTGATGTTTCAACAGTGTGGAAGTATTTTACAGAAGCCGAATTACTGGATCAATGGTGGGGGCCTAAACCGTGGAAATGTGAAACGGTAAGTCAGGATTTCAAAGAAGGAGGGATCTGGATGTATACGATGGTAGGACCAAACGGAGAAAAAGGGCCTATGTATTCTCAGACTCAATATGGAGAAATTACAGAACACAGAAGTCTTGACTGGATGAGTGCTTTCTGTGATGAAAAAGGCAATGTCAATGAAGACTTCCCAAGGTCAAAATGGCTGATTGGCTTTACCGGAGTGGAGGAAGGAACTAAAGTAACCATCAATATCCATTACCATTCTCCTGAAGTGATGAAAAAGCTTATGGATATGGGATTTGAAGAAGGTTTTAAAATGGGGCTTAATCAATTGGAAGAATTGATTGGATAAGAATACGATACGCAACTTGATTCTTAATAAATAAAAAATTTCGGATCTTTCCCAAGGAAAGATCCGAAATTTTCTATTTAGAATAGAAAAGTTACACGGTGTTGATTAACTTCCTGCTTCCATCTTCAGGCTTCCTGCTTTTACAAAAGCTCTTCTTCCTGAAAGTACTGGATAATCGCCTTTTTCATAAGCAAAGTCTGCTCATTAGGTTTGAGTTCCGGAAGTTCTTCCACAGTTTCAAAGTGGGGCCATCCGTCTTCATAGTGGGTAAATTTATAATATCCAAAAGGCTCGAGCAATCTGCAGACTGCAATATGAATCAGGTTTACCTTGTCTTCTTTTGTATATTTTTGCTGGCCGCTTCCCAACTCCTGTAATCCTATCAGAAATAAAAGGGTTTCAATGGGTGGGTTCTTTTCAGTCTGGAAATTGTCTTCAAAGAATTGTTCTATTTTTTTCCAGTATTCAGCTTCGTTCATAATATATTTAAATGATAAATGATAGTTGATCAATGATAAAGTTAGTTCTTTAGCATTTTTCTATAGGAAGAAGTTACTTTCAGTATTTCTTCAGTCTTTATTTTTATATCTGCTATAATTTCTTTTTGAACATATTCCAGTTCCTCTAACATTTCAAGCCAAAACAAAGTTTCATCAGTTTCTTCAATCACGATAGATATTTTAGAAAACCGCTCAGCTTTTGATCTTGCTCTGCACATAGCTCTATAATTAGCAGCAATTAGCAACCATAGAAGTAGAAGACCGAAATATTTGTTTTCTGATCACAGAAAAGGCTTCATTATGTGAAGTTTAGAAAATTCTTTAATAATCATGATGGCTAGCTGCTTTGTTTTAAAAGCAAAAATTGTGTTATAATCTGAACTATCCATCATTTATCATTTATGAATTATCATTTATTTTCAACAGGAATGCATATTCTAATGCATCTTCTTTCAGAGATTCAAATCTTCCGCTTGCCCCTCCGTGTCCGGAGCTCATGTCGGTTTTGAAGACTAAAATATTATTATCTGTTTTTAATTCTCTCAGTTTTGCCGTCCATTTTGCAGGTTCCCAATACTGTACCTGAGAATCATGAAATCCTGTCGTGATCAGCATATGCGGATAATCTTTCGCTTCCACATTATCATAAGGAGAGTAGTCTTTCATATAATGGTAATATTCCTCGTCATTTGGATTTCCCCATTCATCATATTCTCCGGTTGTCAAAGGGATTGTATCATCCAGCATCGTTGTAACAACATCTACAAAAGGTACCTGTGCCACAATTCCGTTGAATAACTGAGGTTCATAATTTACCACAGCACCTACCAGCAGTCCGCCGGCACTTCCTCCCATCGCATACATGTGTTTTGATGAAGTATAATTTTCTCTGATCAGGTATTTTCCTGCGTCAATAAAATCAAAGAATGTATTTTTCTTAAACAACATCTTTCCGTCTTCATACCATTCTCTTCCCAGATATTCTCCACCACGGATGTGAGCAATAGCATAAATAAATCCTCTATCCAGCAAAGACAATCTTACATTGGAAAAGCTGGCATCAACAGTATGTCCGTAGCTTCCATATCCATATAAAAGAAGGGGAGTGTCAGGTGATTTCTTAGTGTCTTTATGATAAACCAGGGAAATAGGAACTTTTGTCTTTCCATCTCTTGAATCTGCCCAGATTCTCTCCGAAATATAATTTTCAGGAGCAAACTTTCCACCCAAAACTTCCTGTTGTTTCAGAAGTTTTGTCGTCTTTTCCTTCATGTTGTACTCATACGTGGAACTAGGCTGTGTAAGGGAAGTATATCCATAGCGTAAAATTTCCGTATCAAATTCCAGATTGATCCCGATATAAGCTGTATAAGTAGGATCTGAGAAAGGTAAGTAGTAAGATTCCTGTGTTTTCTCGTCAATGATTTTGATCTGAAGCAATCCTCTTTCTCTTTCCTCGAGAACCAGATAATCTTTAAAGATCTCAAAACCTTCCAGTAAAACTTCTGCACGGTGCGGAATCACATCGACCCAATTTTCCATGCTGCAGTTATCAATCTTTGTCTTTACAATCTTGAAATTGATCGCATCATCCGCATTGGTAATGATATAAAATTCATCTTCATAATGCTCTACTGAATATTCAAGATCCTCTATCCTTGGCTGGATCACCGTCCATTCTGCGAATACGTTGTCAGAAGGAATAAAACGATGTTCATCAGAAATAGTGCTTGAGCTTGCAATGAAAATATACTCTAATGATTTTGTCTTAAATACATTGACATCAAAAGTCTCATCCTCTTCATGAAAAATCAGAACATCTTCTGCTGAATCTGTTCCCAGCTTGTGTCTGTACACCTGAAATGCACGAAGACTTTTATCTTTCCTGATGTAAAATATATGTTGGTTATCATTTGCCCAAACAGCTTTTCCTGTCGTATTAGGAATAGTGTCCGGCAGGATTTCTCCGGTTTTTAAGTTTTTAAAATTTAGTGTATAAATTCTTCTTCCTACATCATCGGAAGAAAAAGAAGTCAGTTCGTTGCTGGGGCTTACGGCAACACTTCCTACTTCAAAAAACTCTTTACCTTCTGCCAGAATATTAACGTCGAGTACAATTTCCTCATCATTCTCAAGGCTTTTATACTTTCTGCAGAAGATAGGATATTCTTTGCCTTCTTCATAACGTACAATATACCAGTACTCATTAAAGAAATAAGGAAGAGACTCATCGTCCTTTTTGTAGCGGGCTTTCATCTCTTCGAAAAGCTCTTCCTGAAGGGCTTCCGTATCTTTCATGATGAATTCTTCGTAGGCATTTTCTTCCTCAATGTATTTGATCACTTCAGGGTTTTCCCTTTCGTTCAGCCAAAAGTAATTATCGGTTCTTATATCGCCGTGGGTTTCTAGTATTTTTTCAATTTTTTTTGCCTGTGGAGCTTTCATCCGGGGTATTTTATTTTTTTATTGAATAGAATGTTCTTATACTTTTTTCTTCTGAAAGTAAGTAATTTAAGCAGAAATCCTTTCAATATTAATTTTTGTTCAAATTTAGGTAAAAAAAAACCATCTTTCCTTTATTGAAAAGATGGTTCATTGTATTTTTATAATTAAAGACTATTTGTGAAGTGCTTTAATATACTTTTCAAGGGCCATTGTCATAGAAGGAGTTTCCTTCGTAGGTGCCATTAAATCTACTTTTAATCCTGCTTCTTCTGCAGCTGCCAAAGTCGTGTTTCCAAAAACTCCGATCTTTGTTTCATCCTGCTTGAAGTCAGGGAAATTTTGTTGTAGCGATTTTATTCCCTGCGGACTGAAGAAAATCAGCATGTCATAATCTTTGACATTGATATCTGTAAGGTCACTGCATACGGTACGGTACATAATTGCTCTTGTCCAGTCTACATTAGATGCATCCATGGTTTTTACAATATCCGGACTCAAAACATCTGAAGATGGCAACAGATATTTTTCAGTTGGGAATTTTTTGAAAAGAGGAAGCAGGTCTGAGAAGTTTTTCTCCCCAAAGCTGATTTTTCTTTTTCTGTACACAATATGCTTTTGAAGGTAGTTGGCAATTGCTTCCGACTGGCAGATGTATCTCATCGTATCCGGAACAGCAAAACGCAATTCCTCCGCGAGTCTGAAGTAATGGTCAATCGCATTTTTACTGGTAAAAATAATACCGGTATACTGCGTCAGATCTATTTTCTGTGTTCTGAGCTCTTTATTGTCAACCCCTTCGACGTGGATAAATGGACGGAAATCAATCTTTATTTTTTCCTTCTTCGCTATATCCAAATATGGAGAAGACTCACTAGGCGCTGGTTGAGAAACCAATATAGACTTTATTCTCATCATTGACTTTTATTAAAAAAATAACAACTTCCAAAGCAATAATAATGGTGCGATTTGGAGGGTGCAAATATACAAAAATTTATAATACCATTTCTCGGGAAGAATCTTGTTCTTGTGAAATAAATAGAAAAATACTTTGAAAATGAATACAAAAGCGAAGAAGCAGAAATAATATAAAAACATTTTATTTCTGTCTATCGGGAAGTAATAATGGGCTACACAAAGAATTATTAGCAAAAATGAAAGAATGAAATAAAATTTTGTGGAGGTAAAATAAAAAATAGTCCATTTTTTTCCGTCCCCTATACTTTGGTAAAATAGAAATCCTAATGTTGATTTTGTTAAATAAAAAAGCAGCACCGCCAGCAATGTATATCCAAATTTATTAAGCTGATATCCCAGAAGCTGAAGATCTGCAATATATTTCGGTACTATTGGAACGTACTGTGAAATTAATACAGACAGGGTAAGTGTCGTTACACAGGACGTGATAATCCAGCTGGGAAGGTTGTTGCTTGCATCAAAATATTTCTGAAGCAGAAAATCTTTGAGACTGGCATCCCTTTCTATGACGTTCATCATAAAAACATATAAAAATATACAGCCCACAAGGATAAAGATTACCCAATCATTATTTTCAGGTATTCTTACGTGATTGATGAAGTGTTGTGATGATGGCAAAATTTAAGTTTTTTTATTTATTATTTAACTTCAGAATGACACAGTCCGGCACAGGTTTTCCTGTCACCAGGTCCATGAACCTGCAGTTAAAATATTTGCTCTCATCGATTTTACGTATTGTTCAGATCTGTTGAATAAAAGTTTCTGTATCATCCGCTTAATCCCCGAGAAATATTTTTGCAAAATTATAGATTATTTTGTATAAAATAAAAAGGTTAAATAAACTATCTTTGCAAACTGAAATGAAAAAACTCGTCATCATCCCGACCTATAACGAAAAGGAAAATATTGAAAATATTATTTCCGCAGTTTTTGCATTGGAGGATGACTTTCATATCTTAGTAGTAGATGATTCTTCTCCTGACGGAACTGCAGAAATTGTAAAAGAACTGCAGAAGAAACATCCGCATTACCTGCACCTGTCCATAAGGCATGTAAAAGACGGATTGGGAAAGGCATATATCCACGGGTTTAAATGGGCCATCGAAAATAAATACGATTATATTTTTGAGATGGATGCCGATTTTTCCCACAATCCTAACGATCTGCCGAAGCTTTTTGAAGCATGTAAAAATGCAGATATGGCGATCGGTTCCCGTTACTCAAAAGGAGTGAATGTAGTGAACTGGCCTATGGGAAGAGTGCTGCTTTCTTATTTTGCATCCAAATATGTAAGGTTTGTATTAGGCCTTCCAATTCATGATACGACAGCGGGATTTGTCTGCTTTTCAAGAAAAGTATTGGAAGAAATAGGATTGGATAATGTGAAACTGAAGGGATATGGATTTCAGATTGAAATGAAATTCAGAGCATTTAAAAGAGGTTTCAGAATTGTAGAAGTTCCTATTATATTTACCAACAGAATTTTAGGAGAAAGCAAAATGAATGGTGGAATTATCCATGAAGCAGTTTTTGGGGTATTGAATTTAAAATGGAAATCAATCATCAACAGATTATGAAACTGATGAAAAAGTTAATCTTTATTTTCGTTTTGTTGGGCTTGTGTTCGTGCAGCGATTATATTGATAAGCCCAAAAATCTGGTCGATAAAGGTTTGATGGCTGAAATCATTGCCGATCTTGCCATCAACGATCAGGCTATTTTTGTATATCCTGACAAAAATATGGAAGCAGGAACCAGAGCTGTTTTGAAATCACATAAGGTAAAGCCTGATGATTTTGTAGATAGTTTCAAATACTATGTGATTAAAGAAGAAATGGATGGGATTACCAGTGATGCACAGGAAATATTGCTGAAAAAAGATCCCAAAGCAGATAAATATGTAAAGGAAAGACTGAAACAGAATGGTCCCGTAATGCCTGTAGTAAGGTAAATAAGGCTGGAAGTTTCTGTCACACAAAATCACTGGTCAAAACAGTGCATTTAAAAAAGTATAGAGATGAAATTTTTTAATATAGAAAAAACCTCTGAAGGAAAAGCAAGAGCAGGGGAAATTACCACAGATCACGGGAAGATTCAAACTCCTATTTTTATGCCTGTGGGAACTGTAGCAAGTGTAAAGACAGTTCATCAGAGAGAATTAAAAGAAGACATTAAAGCTCAGATTATTCTGGGAAATACTTATCACCTATACCTTCGTCCGGGCATGGAAACGATGCAGGATGCAGGTGGTTTACACAAATTCATGAACTGGGATCTTCCTATTCTTACCGATTCAGGAGGTTTTCAGGTATTTTCACTGGCAAGTAACAGAAAAATGACGGAAGAAGGTGCGAGATTCAAATCTCACATCGACGGAAGTTATCATATGTTCTCTCCGGAAAGATCAATGGAGATTCAAAGACAGATCGGAGCTGACATTTTCATGGCTTTTGATGAATGTACACCTTACCCTTGTGATTACAACCAGGCGAAATCATCGATGGAGCTTACCCACCGTTGGCTGAAAAGATGTATTGACTGGACTAACAATAATCCTGAATTATACGGACATCAACAAAGACTTTTCCCGATTGTTCAGGGATCTACTTATTCTGACCTTCGAAAAATTTCTGCAGAAGTAATTTCTGAAGCAGGAGCAGAAGGAAATGCTATCGGAGGACTTTCGGTAGGAGAGCCTGAGGAAGAAATGTACAGGATCACTGATGAAGTGACAGACATCCTTCCAAAAGAAAAACCTAGATACCTGATGGGAGTAGGAACTCCTTGGAATATTCTTGAGTCTATCGGGCTGGGAATTGATATGATGGATTGTGTAATGCCAACAAGAAATGCAAGGAATGCAATGCTTTTTACATGGCAAGGGGTGATGAACCTTAAAAATGAAAAATGGAAGCGCGATTTTTCGCCTTTGGATGAATTTGGGACCAGTTTTGTAGATCGTGAATATTCAAAAGCGTATCTTCGTCACTTGTTTGTATCTAAAGAATATCTGGCAAAACAGATTGCTTCGATTCATAATCTGGCATTCTACCTTGATTTAGTAAAAGTAGCCAGAGAACATATTATGGCAGGTGATTTCTATGAATGGAAAAACTCTGTAGTACCGGTTCTTAGACAAAGACTGTAAGAGAATATGCTTAAAATTGTAGACAGATATATCATTAAAAAATACCTTGGAACTTTCAGTTTCATGTTGGTATTATTGTCTATAGTCGTATTGGTAATCGATGTTCAGCAAAAGATTCCAAGGATAGAAAATGCTAAGGCTATTGACCCGAAACTGGATCTGACCTATTTTCTTATCCATTTTTATCCTTTCTGGATCATCAATCTTGTGGTGACTTTCCTTTCCATTCTGGTATTTATTTCGGTGATCTATTTTACCTCCAGAATGGCAAATAATACTGAAATTGTTGCTATTATCAGTAGTGGAGCCAGTTTTCACAGGTTTTCCAAGCCCTATCTGGTTACTTCCATTTTTATTGGATTGATCGCCCTTGTAGTGTACCATATGGTGCTGCCATGGGCCAATATCAAGAAAAATGAGCTGGAAGCCTATACTTATAATGCAGCCAATAAAGAAAAGATTTTAGGAACCGCTCCTGCTTCTTCACAGCTGAGTAAGACGGAATATATTTTCGTTGATTCTTGGAATAAAAGAGAAAAAAGAGGGTCGAGTTTTGTCTATCAGAAATATGATAAAGACAGAAAAATGACCTATGAGCTGAAGGCAAGCGAAGTATACTGGGATAAAGCTAAAAAACAGTTTGTTCTAAATAACTATCTGGAAAAAACAATCAATAAAGACAATACCGAAAAACTGGGTAACGGAATAGAATTAAGGAAAAATTACGGGCATTCTCCGGAAGAACTTTTCCCGAATGAGCTTTTGGGACAAAATAAAACCACTCCCGAACTTTTGAAATTCATTGAAAGAGAAAAAGAAAGAGGAAACAGTAACCTGAACTCTTATCTGAATGAACTTCATCAGAGAACTTCAATGCCTGTTTCAATTATTATTCTGACATTCCTGGCGCTTTCCCTGTCATCACAGAAGAAAAGAGGAGGATTGGGAGTTAATCTTGCAATAGGGATCTCATTAGCGTTTATTTTCGTATTTTCATTCGAAGCCTTAAAGGTGGTTTCGGAAAATAAAAGTTTATCTCCTGCTGTAGCCATGTGGCTGCCCAATATGGTGTTTTTACCGCTTACCCTTTATCTTTATATCAAGAGAGCCAATCAATAAAGGAGTTTTACTTCTTTGTGATAAAAGGAGTGCATTCCGTCTTCCAGTTCGATCCAGAGTTCACCTTTTTCGTCTGCATGTCGGATGATGCCATTTTGTCGCTCTTTTTCAATTTCAAAAACTGAGATCTGATCCTTTCTGAAAAGATTTTTATTAAATCCATCAAGAATTTCCTGATCTGAAGGTATGCTTTTAAGCCTTTCAGACAAATATTCATGAAGGTTGAATGCAAGTTCTTCCAGATCAAATCGGATCCCTGTCTGCGTCAGAAGTGATCCTGCATTGGATATTTCATCAAAACTTTCCTGAAGAATATTGATCCCGGCTCCGATAATGAAATAATTATTTTGATTAATTTTTTTCTTTTCTATTAAAATTCCAACGATTTTTTTACCTTTAAGGATAATATCATTCGGCCATTTGATTTTTACCTCAGAGTCAGACAATTTGGCAAGGAAATCCCGGATCACCATTGCGGTATAATAATTGAACATAAAGTCGGAGCACAGGATGTTCTGAGTATTCACTGCCAGCGTATAAGCCAGATTTTTTCCGGCGGTCTGAGTCCAGATATTTCCATACTGACCACGGCCTTTAGTTTGATTAAAAGTATGAAGCCCTATAAAATTTGAATCTCCGTAAAGTAAAAACTTTGATATTTCGTCATTAGTAGAAGAACATTCTTTCAGGTAGAAGAGTTGGCTCATTTAAGAAAACTTTAAGAGATTAAGAGGGTAAAAGTAAGGTTAAAGTAAAGAAAAAACAATAAATTTGCAGATTATAGTATTTTTTTAATGAATAAAACAGCAGAAAAACAAGCGTTAATAGATAAAATCGTTGAAGCTATCCAGGATGTAAAAGGAGAAGACATTATGATCTTCGATCTTTCAAACATCGAAAACTCCGTAGCAGAAACGTTCGTGATATGTAGTGGAAACTCAAATACACAGGTAGCTGCATTGGCAGGAAGTGTAGAGAAGAAAGTAAGAAACGAACTGCAGGACAGACCTTGGCACGTAGAAGGTACTGAGAATGCGATGTGGGTATTGGTGGATTACGTTTCAGTGGTGGTTCATATATTCCAGAAACAGGTACGTGAGTACTACGATATAGAAGAGCTTTGGGGTGACGCAGTCATTACCAGAATTGAAAATGAATAATAAAAATTTTAAAAAGTCTAAATGAATAATAAAGGATTCAACTGGTTCTTTCCTATTGCAATCGTAGCTCTTTTGCTATTCTTTGGCTCCAACTTCCTTGGAGGTGATGCAGCAAAATCTATTGATGAAGATGGTTTCTTTAGAGAAATGCAGGCGGGCAAAGTCCAGAATATAATTATATACAAAGACATAGAGAAAGCTGATGTTTTCCTAACAAAAGAAGCAAAATCGGCAATGGTTTCCAAAGCCGGAAAAGAAAACAACCCTCTTTCTGCCTTCGAAATGGCTCCAAAAGCAGATTTTTCTGTGAAATACGGAGATCTTCAACTTTTCCTTCAAAAATTTGAACAGGTCAAAGCCAGCAATCCGGTTATTAAAACAACCAAAGATTACGGTACAGGGAAGAGCGCATTAATGGATATCTTAATCCCTGCGCTGGTTTGGATTTCAATTTTAGGATTATTCTACTTCCTTCTTTTCAGAAAGATGGGCGGTGGCGGAGGTCCTGGTGGACAAATTTTCTCTATCGGAAAATCTAAAGCGAAGCTTTTCGACGAAAAAGAAAGAATTCAGGTAACATTCAAGGATGTTGCAGGATTGGAAGGTGCTAAAGAAGAAGTTCAGGAAGTAGTAGACTTCTTGAAAAACTCCGAGAAATATACAAAACTGGGAGGTAAAATTCCTAAAGGAGTTCTTTTAGTAGGGCCTCCGGGAACTGGTAAAACCCTATTGGCGAAAGCGGTTGCAGGGGAAGCTAAAGTTCCGTTTTTCTCACTTTCAGGTTCTGATTTCGTTGAAATGTTTGTTGGGGTAGGAGCTTCCAGAGTAAGAGACCTTTTTGCTCAGGCAAAAGCAAAATCTCCGGCCATTATCTTCATTGATGAGATTGATGCTATCGGACGTGCAAGAGGAAAAAATAATTTCTCCGGCGGAAACGACGAAAGAGAAAATACCTTGAACCAGCTTCTTACTGAAATGGATGGTTTCGGAACAGACACTAACGTTATCGTAATGGCAGCAACCAACAGAGCGGATATCCTTGATAAAGCTTTGATGAGAGCCGGACGTTTTGACCGATCTATTTATGTAGACCTTCCTGAGCTTCACGAAAGAAGACAGATCTTTGATGTTCACTTGAAAAAGATCAAACTTGATGATAATGTAGACAGAGAATTTCTTGCAAAACAGACTCCAGGATTCAGTGGAGCGGATATTGCCAACGTTTGTAACGAAGCAGCGCTTATCGCAGCAAGAAATAACCATACTTCCGTAACAAAACAGGATTTCCTTGATGCTGTAGACAGAATCATCGGTGGTCTTGAAAAGAAAAATAAAGCAATCAAACCTTCTGAAAAAAGAAGAGTGGCTTACCACGAAGCAGGTCACGCTACGATATCATGGTTGGTAGAACACGCATCTCCACTTTTAAAGGTGACGATCGTTCCCAGAGGACGTTCACTGGGAGCAGCATGGTACCTTCCTGAAGAAAGACAGCTTACCACAACTGAACAGATGTTGGATGAAATGTGTGCAACATTAGGAGGTAGAGCAGCAGAGCAGGTTATTTTCAATAACATTTCTACAGGAGCACTTTCTGACCTGGAAACAGTAACGAAGAGAGCTCAGGCTATGGTAACGATCTACGGATTAAGCCCGAATATCGGTAATATTTCTTACTATGACAGTTCAGGCCAGTCTGAGTATAATTTCGGAAAACCATATTCTGAAGAAACAGCTACTAAGATTGATGCAGAGATCAAATCCATCATCGAAAACCAATACGAGAGAGCAGTAAGAATTCTTGCTGATAATAAAGACAAGCTTGATGCTTTAGCCAGCAAACTGTTGGAAAAAGAGGTGATCTTCCGTGAAGACTTAGAAGAAATATTCGGAAAAAGAGCATGGGATCCTGAATTGACAGAGAAACCTGTAACCAATACTATTCCTGAAAAAGATCAGCCGGTAGTAGTGGAAACACCTCAGATCAAAGAAAAAGAAGAAGAAAGCGAAATACAGGCTCCAGAAAGCCCAACACAGCTTTAAGACTCTTAAAAAATAGAATTCATAAAAACCTGACGACTTCAAGTTGTCAGGTTTTTTCATATTTAAGGAGATATTTTGGATACTATTGTAATTAATTTTCTATTTTTGTATAAAGTTGACTAAAAATAGATTAAGTTGAATTTATTCAAGAGGATTGTAAGCAAACTTACCAACCAGCCTGAAGAAGAGGACAAACAGAGCCTGGAGAAGCTTGGGGATTCGCTGAAAAATGCGGATCTTGACTATAAGTTTGCGCAATTATTTACGCATTCGGGGGGATTTTTTAATTATTGTGCAGATGAAGCGGAGGCTCTACAAACTTTAAATCAAATTATCAAAATAGAAGGGATACATAATCTTTTTTGTTGGGATAAAGAACTTCAGAATTTTTTGAACGTTGTGAAGTCTTCGTATACTTCAGAATTACAGCCGTCTAATGACGCCGCATTCATCACCTGTGAATATCTGATTGCTTATGACGGCAGAATCATGCTTTCACATAATAATATTCTTCATTATCATTCTTCAAGGCTTCCCGATAGAATTATCATTATTGCCAATGTTTCTCAGATTGTAAACAACCTGAATGACGCTATGGGGAAAATAAAAAGAAACGGAAATATCAAGAACCTTACTTCCATAAGCGGAAGCCAATCGAAAATGGACAGTTCTTCCAATTCCAATACAAAACTGTTTTTATTGCTGCTTGAAGATTAAGCAACCACTTCTAAATTTTAAATTTTGGACAAAAATCTCATTCAAAGAACCCTGTCAGGTATCGTTTATGTAGCTATCATTATTCTTTGTTCTACTCCGCTGGGAGCACAGCTGCTGAACAATATTGCACCTGGTCTTATCAAGCAACAGTATCTCTATCATGGATTAATGAGTTTGCTGCTGGTTGTAGGAACCTGGGAGTGTGTCAAAATCATGAAGTTTGGAAACGGCTATGAAAAATGGGTGGTATATCCATTGGTCATTTTTATATTCTATATGTTCTCCAAAAGATATTTTAATCACGATTTCTTTTTTGATTTCAGGCTTAGTGAAATACTGGCACTGGTACTTATTGGGATTGCTGTGGTTACATTATTCAAATATCCCAACGAACTCTACTTCGACAGCGGAAAACTTATTTTTACCGTAATCTACGTAGCCCTGCCCTTCAGTTTTGCATTGGGGTTACCCAAATTCTCCAGTTATAGTGACAGTTTCTCTCTGGAGGTTCTGTTCCTGTTTATTCTGATCTGGAGCAGCGATACCTTTGCGTATCTGGTAGGAAAATTCTTCGGTAAACATAAAATGGCCCCTAAAATATCCCCTAAAAAAACTTGGGAAGGATATGCCGGAGGTGTTGTTTTAACATTGGTTTTATCCTACTTTATTGAACACTATCAGCCTGAGCTGAGAGGCAACTGGATGGTTGTAGGATTTTTGATTGCTGCCTTTGCTCCTTTAGGAGATCTGGTGGAGAGTCAATTGAAGAGAAACTTCGGTGTAAAGGACAGTGGAAACATCATTCCCGGGCATGGAGGAGTTTTAGACAGACTGGATAGTTTTATTATCTGCGTTCCTGTCGTATATTTGTACTTTATTTTAGAAAAATTTATTTAGTCTCATGAAATTACATAGAGAATCAAAAGGAACGATTACCGTTGCAACCCTGCTTTTTATTATTCTGGGTGCTTTAGCAATTTATTTCCTTGAAATATGGTCACTGGTGATCATTATGCCTTTGTTGGTTATTTACGGTTTAGTTTTCTGGTTCTTCAGAGTTCCGGATCGTAATATTCTTGATCACAAAGAAAATGTTATTGCTCCGGTTGACGGAAAAGTTGTAATGATCAAAGAAGTGGAAGAGGATGAATTTATAAAAGGAAAAGCCATCCAGGTTTCTATTTTTATGTCTCCACTCAATGTTCATATCTGCAGATACCCGGTGTCAGGAGAAGTGATTTACAAAAAATATCACCCGGGAAAATATCTGGTAGCATGGCATGAAAAGTCTTCTACAGAAAACGAAAGAACTACGGTAGCTATTCAGACGATGACTAATCATAAAGTAGTCTTCAGACAGATTGCCGGATATGTTGCGAGAAGAATCGTTTTCTATTGTAATGAAGGGGATAAAGCAAAGGCCGGGCATGAATTCGGATTTATTAAATTCGGTTCCAGAATGGATGTATTCCTGCCTTTAGACACAGAGATTATCTGTAAGATCGGAGATATTACAAAAGGAGGTGAGGATGTTATCGCCAAACTGAAAGAAAATTAAAATTATTACAATATAAATATATAAGAGGGCCATTGGGTCCTCTTTTTCATTTGATGGGTGCTACTGATAGGTGAGTTTAGCTACTCAAGAGTAGTATTGCGTATTGATATATAGGTTTTCTTTTTTAGAGAACAATAATTTTGCCGGCTTAAAAATAAGACACATTAATTAGGTAAGTTGATAACTGTTAATGTTTTTGTCATATGATTTTGCTTAGTTTCAATATTTCAATATTGGAATTTTAGTAAATTGTATAAAGAAAATCACTTAATTTTTTTAACATGAAATTATTAAAAGACACTTTGTATTTTATTTGATTAAGAATATAGAGGATTTTTTTTCTAGCTTTGTTCGAATCCCTATTTGTTCTTTATAAAACAACAATAAGATGATTTATAATTTTTTATTTAAAATGCTTAATGGCGAGTCAGACAAAATGGAAGCTAATGCTGACCGTAATTATCTGAATATTATTAACAGGTATCTGTTTTCATTGTTTTTCATATTCTTGTTTTATTCTGTTTTTATCATTGCTTTTTTTGGAGACATGCTGATTTCAATATTCCTTACTTCTATTACTTTTTTCTGGCTGCTTCTGATGGCTATAAAAGGTAAAACAAGAAGATTTAAAAAGATTTTGAAGCCTTTTATTATCCTTGTTTTTGTTTTACTGACTTTTATAGTAAGTTTTTTTTATATTTATACCTATAAGAGTGGCGGTGTAGAATATTTCTATTTTTGCCTCTTATTTGCAGTTCCATTTTTTCTCAATTATAAGAAGGATCCGTTTTGTATCATTTTTATTACTCTCATTATCAGCATTAACTTTATTGCATGCCTTTACTATGATTTTAATTTTCTTCCCAGAAGTAGATTTTTAGAAAAAGATGATTTTAAAACCTTAAAATTGTTAAATATCTTGTTTTCTATCGCCTATTTTTTCATGGATATTGTTTTTATCACTCAGAAAGATGCATTGATTCATGGACTGATTTCCGATAAAAAAGAAAAAGACTCTACCATTAAGGATCTTGTAAAAACGAATACAGAACTGATGAAGCATCAGATGCTCATCAATCATCTTTCAGAAGAAAATGTCCAGGAGATTTTAAGCCTGGCAGAAAATAATTCACCAATGTTCTTTGAAAAATTTCAGGTGTTTTTTCCTCATTTTATTCCTGAAATTTTAAGAATAAATCCTAATCTCATCCATTCTGAACTCTATTTCTGTGCATTGATGAAGCTGGATTTTGATACAAAAAAAATTGCACAGTGCACCAAAAACAGTATTCGGGCTGTGGAAAGTAAAAAGTACAGAATCCGGAAAAAATTAAATATTTCCTCGGAGATTAATATCAATAGCTTTCTTATAAAAATTTAAACAGAATTCTGATTTTTATTACTCGTACGTAGTGTTGAGTAGCTTCCGATGGTGTTTTTTGATTTTCTTATCAATATTTTTACTTAAAAGCATTGTGATGAATATTAAGAACATTCATATTGGAAACCTTATCCAGACAAAAGTGGAAGAGTGTCAGATTCCAATAGAAAGAATTTCCAGGTTTTTAAACAGGCCGGAAGACGAAGTAGAGAGGATGTATCATGCCAAAAGTATGGATACCGATGTTCTTCTGAAATGGTGTAAGCTTTTAAAATTCGATTTTTTTAGGTTCTATACAGGACATCTGATTTTATACTCGCCAGGTTCAAGAGTTGATAATACATTCCGGCATAAAGGAGAAACCATGGTTTTCAGAAAGAGTATCTATACACAGGAAGTGAAGGATTTTGTGCTGGAAAGAATAAATACAGGAAAAATGACGGCCAATGATGTGGTTGAAAGGTATAAAATACCCAGAACCACTTTATTTAAATGGATGAAAAAGATATAATATGATACCAGATTATAAGCAGATTTATACCGACATTCTTGAAGAAAAATTTCCAGAGAAATTACTGGATGCGGCTATAAAACTTAAGCTGGAAACATTGCAATCAGCTTTTGATATTCTGAAATTTAACCAGCTGATTTTTGGAGAGGCTGAATATACGGTTAGCCTTAATAATCAGAAGCTTCGGTCTTATGATCAGGAATCTATTCTTAGGATTCTCAGTTACCAAAAAAGAAATGGACTGACTAATCTTCAGGTGAGCCATCATTTTAAGATAAGCCGAAATACAATTGCCAGATGGAAAACCATTTTTAAATTATAAAAAGTATTGTATTCTGTTTAATCTAATCGATTTATTTTTTTTCTATTACATTAGAAAGAATTGATTTTATGCTGTTTTGAATTTGTTTTTAAATTTATGGTTGAGTTTTTTATAACTCAACTTTTTTATTTGTATTGAATGTGATGATAAGTTATTGGCATTTGTGAGTTTTACTACGCGTGAGTAGTATTGCGTAGCGGGAATTAATTTGTAATCGTCTGTGCTTGATAATTTTGTGGAAGTTAAATGTTCAGGTTAAAATTTTAATTATCAAACAACTATAACTTATTACAATGATGGAAACAAAATTTACAATGCCTTCAATCAAAGCCTTGTTCATCGCAATGCTCTTTGTTTTTGGAAAATCTTTTTCTCAAACCAATAATGGTGCAGTAGGGATTAATACTACAACCCCGAACGCTAATTCCGTTTTGGATGTTGTTTCAGGAAATAATAATAAAGGAGTCCTTATTCCTCGTTTAACTGAAGCACAGCGAAATGCAATTGTAATCAATCAATCCAATGATGATGGTCTGACGATTTACAACACCACAGAAGACTGTTTCAATTACTGGAGCCGTGCGGATAACGAATGGAAAAGTGTCTGCGGACAGATGGGAAAAGCTGTTTTTACCATAGATTGCTCCACGTCCAAAGCCATGGGTAGCTATGTAAAAGGAAAAGAGCTTACCAACTCAAATTATCTAAGCATTGCCGTGAATGTAACCAAACCGGGTAATTATACCATTTCAGGAACTACCACAAACGGATACAATTTTTATGGAACAGGTGTATTTTTAAATGCCGGAACACAAACCATACAGATTCCGGGACAGGGAACTCCCCAGAATATTCAGACGGATAATGTAGTTCTTGAAGCCAACGGAACTGAAGTAACTTGTACTCCAGCTATTTCTATTACGGTGCTAAGTCCTGCAGGTACATATACCATGAGCTGTGGTACTGCAACAGTAAATGGAGTATACAAAGTGGGGACAGCCCTAACAGCTTCGAATACAATTACCTTACCTGTGAATGTTTCAGCGTTGGGAAGTTACACGATTACTACCAATACCGTTGACGGAATTTCCTTCAGTGGTTCAGGTACATTTACGTCTACAGGAAATCAGAATATTACGTTAGGAGGAACAGGAACGCCAACCTCCACATCGGTGAAAACAATTACAATTACTTCTGACAGTCAGGGGGGAGTATCTACAACATGTTCTGTAAATGTAGTGGTTGTAATTCCTAAAAAAACAGTTCTCCATATCGGATTAGAAACAGCGTACGGTTATAGCGCCTATACCGGTCCCTCAAGAAGTCTGATGGATTCTCCCACAAATTTTGGTACTGCTGCTTCCAGTATTGTTAAATATGAAGGTTTTACCCATACTTCTTTGGGAAATTCCCCTTCATCAACTGCCCTTCAGACAGCGCTTAACAATAAGCCGGATATTGTTGTCATTGGCTACAACTACACACCTAATGCTACAGATGCAGGTTATATTGCTTCTTATCTTAATAAAAGAGGAGTTGTCATTGCTATGACGGATGATACGGGCACAGCACAGAATCTATTCAGAGGAATATTCTCTGATCCTACCATTTCAGCATCTTATGGAGGCGGTGCTGGATCTGTGTATGCTCTTACCAATAATGATGATCCTATCCTTAACGGGCCTTTTGGAGATGTAAGAGGGAAAAACTGGGGTGAAGATGCTTCTACCACAGTAAATATTTCAGGCCTGACAAGTGGATTTGTTCCATACAGTTATGCGCAGCCTATCAACAGCACAACTGCCAGAACAGGAATTTCAGGATTAAGAAATACAAGTTTAAACTTTGTATGGTTTGGGGATGGCGGCTTTCTAAGTAATGAAAATGCCAATGGAAATCAATATCCGAGTAATACAATAGAACCTTTTGTAGCACCAAGTACAGGAGGATATTTCCCAGTTCAGAAGTCTTCTTATGGCTATGCTGGAAACGGATATACAACTGGAGGAATGCAGGTTCAGAATTCAATCCTTTTTGCCAATATGATTGCCTGGGCAATAAAGCAGGCGGAATTTAACGGAATAAACACACAATGATAAAAGGTTTTTAAAGATGACTCCGGCACGATTATTCGTGCCGGAGTTTTTATTTTATATGTCTTTTAACTTCCTGTACAAGGTTTAATATGAATTCTACGGGAATATCGTCTTCCGTATCAATAAGAAGGATTTTAAACTTCTTTCTGCCGTCCTGGATCAGTTCTGGATAATCAAGTCTGTCACCATGATAAAAGCTCAGGTAGTGCTTTTTGTATTTTTTGCTGTAGTAGAAATAGCACAGCATTTTCTTTTTGTATTTGATAAACGGAAGACCGAAACTAAATGTTTCTGTAATGTTTTCCGGATCTGAAGCTAAGATCGTGTCACGTAAAAATAAAAGAGTACTTCTTTCAGGCTCTTCGATTCTGTAGAAATACTCTTGTATAGGGTTCATTTTAATTCAATTAAAAGATTAGTCGAAGTTTTGAAGTTCAACAAGTTTGTGATACATTCCTCTTTTTGCAATCAGGTCGTGGTGGGTTCCTTGTTCCACGATATCACCTTTTTCCATCACTACAATCCAATCTGCTTTCTGAATGGTGGAAAGACGGTGGGCAATGACTAAAGAAGTTCTGTTTTCCATCATTTTCTCCAGAGCATCCTGTACGAATCTTTCAGATTCCGTATCCAGTGCAGAGGTAGCTTCATCCAGAATCATGATAGGTGGGTTTTTCAATACTGCTCTGGCAATAGAAACCCTTTGTTTCTGACCACCGGAAAGTTTACCTCCGTCATCCCCGATATTGGAATCATATCCTTCAGGAAGTGTGTTGATAAATGCATCAGCATTGGCAATTTTAGCGGCTGCAATCACTTCTTCTCTGGTGGCATCAGGTTTACCCATCAGAATATTATTGTAAACCGAATCATTGAATAATACAGATTCCTGGGTTACCATTCCCAATAGCTTACGGTATTCCTGTAGCTTTAAATGTTTGATATCTGTTCCGTCAATCAGAATTTCTCCTTCCGAAACATCATAAAATCTTGCTAAAAGATTAGCAATAGTTGTTTTACCACTTCCACTTTGCCCAACAAGAGCAACAGTTTTTCCTTTTGGAATAGAAAGGGAGAAGTTTTTAAGAATCGTATGATCTTTATCATAATAAAAACCAATATTATTAAATTCGATAGAATGCTTTAATGTTGAGATAGAAACAGGATTGGGTACTTCGTCAATTTTCACATCAGCATCAAGAATAGCTAAAACTCTTTCAAGAGAAGCTTCACCCTTCTGAACATTCGAAATAGATTGAGATAAACTTTTCACAGGTGGTAAAATCTGGAAGAAAATACCCAGGAAAACCAAAAAATCTGCAGGTGAAATACTTTGTTCTACAATGATTTGCTTTCCACCGTACCAGGCGATAATCAAGAACGTCACCGATCCTAAAAATTCACTCATAGGAGAGGCCAGTTCTTTTTTTCTTCCTAAATTTATGGAGCTGTTGATCCATTTCTGCATAGACTGCATAAAACGGTTGTCCATTATTTTTTCTGCGCTGAAAATCTTAATTACCTTTGTAGATTTTAGTGTTTCATCTACGATTGAGAAAATATTCCCCATCTCATTTTGAGCCTGATGAGAATCTTTTTTCAGACTTTTTCCTATTAAAGCAATCATGGTTCCCATGACAGGCAATACTAAAAGAGAAAAAAGCGTCATCTCTGTACTTAAAAAGAAAAGCGTTACCAGTGTACTGATCAGCATGAAAGGTGCATTGATTAATTCAACTAAACTTCCTAAAATATTCCCTTCAACTTCACCCACATCATTGGACATACGAGACATCAGATCTCCCTTTCTGCTTTCTGTAAAAAAGGAAACAGGTAAAGCAAGAATCTTTCTGTACATTGCTCCACGAAGGTCTTTAGTAACCCCTACACGGTAATTGATCAATAAAAATGAACCTAAATATCTGAAAAGGTTTCTCAGTAAAAACATAAACGCTGTTACCACACAAAGCCACGCCAAAACGTTAAGTGCTCCATACTGGATTACTAAACTCTGAACATAGTAATTGGCATATTCTTTTGCGTAGGAGAAAAAATCTAAAATTTCTCCCGAATACACAGGTGGATGGCTGTATTTTTTAGCCTCAATGGTTCCGAAAAGCATTCCCAAAACAGGAAGAATAGTCCCTAAGGAAGCAATCTGAAATACAGAATACATAAGATTGAAAAACAAACTTCCGTAGATGTATTTTTGGTGGGGTCTTGCGAACTTTAGTATTTTAATATATTGGTTCATTCAATGAAAAAATTGGATAGCAAAATTACGTAAAATTAAAAGATAAGACGTTCTTAATCCTGTTTTACTTTACTGGATAAGTTTCAAAAAGTGTCTTTTTGTTACAACTCAGCACTATTAAGCATTATTTTTTTGCGTAAATAAGCCTGAACTTGGCTTAAGAACAGGAGATCGTAAGGTCTTGCTGTATAATAAAAAAAACTGCAGAAAGAGCAGTTTTTTATAATGATTTTACTTAAAATTTCACCTGATCATTGTACTTCGGAGCAAAATTTTTAGGACTCAGTTTGTCAAGTGTTTTTGCCAAATTATTGATGATCTGAGTCATATTATCAAAATCTACAACGTTGATGTCATCATTTTCATGGTGATAATGAGACGCTTTGGTCATATCAACAGTAGAAAATGAATGGGCAATGATTTTCTTTTTGACAAAGCTTACATTGTCTGAACGGTAGAATAGCTGCTGTTTTGCATAGGGATCAGCATTGATTTTTAATCCGTTTACTGCATTCTGATTGAAAAGCTCATCAAGATCTGAGAATCCGTCACCTGTCATATATAATGCATTTTTTCCCCATTGAGATTCTGTAGCAACCATTTCAAAATTGAAAAGAGCAGTCATTTTATTATAAATGTGATCCAGATTTTTATCTGTTGAAATCGCTCTTGAACCCAGCATTCCTTTTTCTTCTCCATTGAATGCCATGAACACCATAGAGAATTCCGGTTTTTTATTTTTAAAATAATCAGCAATACCTACCAGAGTAGTGATTCCACTGGCGTCATCATCTGCTCCGTTATAAATATTGTCTCCACTTTTATCACTGGTTCCGATATGATCAAAATGCCCTGAAAAACCCAGATACTGATCTGACTTTCCTTTTTTGATTCCGCAAACATTGTATACGGTCTTTCCATTGTAGTCAAAAGGCACCAGATACGATTTTCCGGTACAATATTCCAGATTATTTTCTTTGAAAAGTTTCGCGATATAATTAGCTGCATTTTCATTTTCCTGAGTTCCGATTTCACGGCCTTTCATTTCATCTGAAGCGAGAGTGGAAAGAACTGTTTTTACTCTTTCTTTGGAAACTTCCTGTGCAAAGGAAAATATTGAGAACAGGGATAAAGTAAGATACGTTAGCTTTTTCATTGTCTTTTGTTAAAATTATATGATCTGTCGTGTTTTTAATCAAAAAGTTGCAATGAATTTACATAAATTAATTTAAGAATGGATAACGAAAAAAAACAGCTCCTAAAAAGAAGCTGTTCTCACTCAAAAAATCGTTGTAAGGCTATCGAAGTCTGTCTACAGATTTTACGAGCCTCTCATCTTTACGGATGTAAATGTTTGCCATAAGCAGACAGATTACCGCAATCAATGGGAAAATCGGCTCAATACCCTTCTCAGGAATCTGAATTCCTCCGGATAAGTTTAGTAACCAGTACGCCAATACACCAATCAACAAAGCGTTTATAATGATGCTGATGGTATTCAGCAAAATTTGTCTTTTTCTGTTTTTGAAACTGAAAATACTTAATGCTCCAATAATAACAAGTACTATACAGCTTATATTAAGTAAAGGAATACTGTCTGAAATGACAACATCCTGTCCTGTTATAAAAAGGAAAACAGCAGCTAAAACTGCTAATAAAGTCCATATGGTTTGTATTCTCTGTAGCATTGAATATTAAATTCTTGGCAAAAATAATATAAATTTTGCACAATTCAAAAATAAGTGTAGATTTGCATTATACAATGTACTTGAAAACAAAAGTCACCGGACTTACTTTTCTTACTCACAATTAATTACATTTTTACATTAAATATGTTTAACATAGAAACGTTAAGGTCAAAATCCGTAACGGAACTGACTAAAATCTTAAAAGATTTGGGCGTTAAAGTTGCAAGAACCAGCAATGAAAATGACAAGATCTTTGCTATTCTTGACTTTCAGGCTTCTAACCCTAAAGTTGCAAAAGATTATTTCAACGCCACAGAAACCGCCAGTGTAAATACTGAAGAGGCTCCAGCAGAAAAACCTGCCAAAGCCTCGGCAAAAAAAGCTGCCCCGAAAAAAACAGCAGCCAAGCCAAAAGCACCAGCAAAAGCTCCGGTAGAAACTAAAACAGAGGAAATAGTAGAAGAAAAGGTAGCTGCTTCTGAAGACATAAAACCGGAAGAACCAAAAGCTGAAACCACTGTAGCAACAGTAACAGAAGAATCAGCAGCAACTGCTCAGGCAAAAAAGAAAAGAAAAAGAGTTTCTACCAATTCAGGAAATGCAGAAGTATCTCAGGAAAGAACTGAAACTCCAAAAAACACAGAACCTCAAGAGCCTGTTCAGGCCGAAGAAAAGCCTACTAATCCTCAACAACCACAGGCTAACAGACCCCAAAAAGGACACAACCATCCACAGAACAGTGGAAACCAACATAAAAATCAAAACCAACAACATCAGCATCAGCAGCATCAAAACCAAAATCAGAATCAAAACAGACATTCTGAAAAGGCAGAGGAGCAGAACGAGCATAAAAAAGAATTCAATTTCGATGGATTGGTAAGTATTGAAGGTGTTTTGGAAATCTTACCGGATAACTACGGATTTTTACGTTCCTCAGATTTCAGCTATATCTCTTCTCCGGATGATGTGTATGTATCTACAGCACAGATCAGGAATTATGGGTTAAAAACCGGAGATACAGTGAAAGGAATTGTAAGACTTCCAAAAGAAGGAGAGAAATACTTTTCATTGTTAAAACCTACAGAAGTAAACGGACGTGATCTTGCATTCATCAAAGACCGTGTAGCTTTTGAATATCTTACTCCGCTTTTCCCGGAAGAAAAATTCAATTTGGCAGGAAGCAATTCTACCATTTCTACCAGAATTGTAGATTTATTTGCACCTATTGGAAAAGGTCAGAGAGCAATGATCGTTGCACAGCCTAAAACAGGTAAGACGATGTTGCTGAAAGATATTGCTAATTCTATTGCAGCCAACCACCCGGAAGTATACATGATGGTTCTTCTGATTGATGAACGTCCGGAAGAGGTTACTGATATGGAAAGAAGCGTAAATGCAGAAGTAATTGCCTCTACATTTGATGAAGCAGCAGAAAAACATGTGAAAGTAGCCAACCTTGTTCTTGCAAAAGCACAAAGAATGGTAGAATGCGGACATGATGTAGTGATCTTACTGGATTCTATTACAAGATTAGCAAGAGCTTACAACACCGTAACGCCTGCATCTGGTAAAGTACTTTCCGGTGGAGTAGATGCCAATGCTCTTCACAAGCCAAAAAGATTCTTCGGTGCGGCAAGAAAAATTGAAGGAGGAGGATCTCTGACAATCATTGCGACTGCATTAATTGATACAGGATCTAAAATGGATGAAGTTATCTTTGAAGAATTCAAAGGTACGGGTAACATGGAACTTCAGCTGGACAGAAAAATTGCCAACAGAAGAATTTATCCTGCTATTGATCTTATTTCTTCCAGTACCCGTAGAGATGATCTGCTTCTGGATGAAGTAACTTCTCAGAGAATGTGGATCTTCAGAAAATATCTTTCTGAAATGAATCCTGTAGAAGCTATGGAATTTGTTAATAAAAACATCAAAGGAACTCTGAATAATGAGGAATTCCTGATGTCTATGAATAAATAAATTTAATTTAATATTGTTAAATAGAAAGCACGGATCATTGGGGTTCGTGCTTTTTATTAATATGATAAAAAAATTAAAACTTAATTCATTCTAAATCAATATATCAATGTTAAAGATTTATTAAAGTAATCCACAATCCTTGATAATACCTTAAATATTGGCTAATTTTGAAGTATAACATTAAAAATAAAGATTATGTCATTTGAATTACCAAAACTAGGATATGCATATGATGCATTAGAGCCAACGATCGATGCAAGAACTATGGAAATCCACCATACAAAACACCACCAGGCATATATTGACAATTTAAATAAAGCAATTGAAGGAACTGAACTAGCAGGAAAAACTATTGAAGAAATCTGCCAGACAGGAACTGACAAGCCAGCAGTAAGAAATAATGGAGGAGGTCACTTCAACCACACTCTATTCTGGGAAATTTTAACTCCTGGAGGAAGCAAAGAGCCTGTAGGAAATGTAAAGGCTGCTATCGAAAATTACGGAGGTCTTGATAAATTCAAAACTGATTTTTCTGAGGCTGCTAAAACAAGATTCGGTTCAGGATGGGCTTGGTTAGTTAAAAATGCTGACGGTTCTGTATCTGTTTCTTCTACACCCAACCAGGACAACCCATTAATGCCTGTAGCAGACGTTAAAGGAACTCCGGTTTTAGGATTAGACGTTTGGGAGCACGCTTATTATTTAAACTACCAAAACAGAAGACCTGACTATGTTTCTGCATTCTTTGATGTAGTAAACTGGGATAAAGTAGAGGAATTATTCAATAAATAATTTTCAGCTATTATAAAAATTAAAAGGAGACTGTCTCAAAAGGTAGACCAACACTCTGAGAATTTCTTAAATGACAAAATTTGTCACACAAGAGTCTGAGAGAAAGGTGCTTTTAGACAGTCTCCTTTTTCCTTTAATCTATGAATAGATTATCTTTTTTAAATTTTTCGTTAATAACTTTTGGGTCTGCTAATTGAACACTATTCCCCATATACATTTTAGCTTTTCCAGCAGGATCAGCGTAAAAATCGTTTCTTTCTTTAATGAAATTTGCTTTTGTTGTTTCAATAAAATTTTTTGGTAAGGTTATATTCAAACTTTGTTTCTTAACACCAACCAAACTAAATGTAAAATAATGGTTTAAATCATACACTTCAACAATCAGTCCTGGGAGTCCTTTAAATCGAAATGGTCCATCATGAGATGGTATGTCAGAAGTAAACCAAGCAGTAAACTTTCTGTTTTCGAGCATACAAACTGCTTTCTGACAATTAAATTCACCTATTTTCTTTTTCTCATTTTCTATTGCCCAGTGTATTGTTTCGGCGGGATATCCGTAAAACTTATTGACAATTTTATCAAGTACTTTGATTTTTTTGTCTATACTGTAAAATACCTCATGATTTACCCTTGCTTGAGGCATAGAAGCAAAGTTTATAGTGTAATTTCCTTTGTCAAAGTTGCTTTGTACGATTGAATCTCTACGCATTTTTGAGAAGCTTTTATAGATAGATTCTTTACCATCTGAAAGTAGTACCATCGTCTCTTCAAATTTCCGGTCTTTATCTAAGGAATCACGCATGAACGTGTACTTATAATAAAATACTGTACTTGATTTCACTTCTTGTGCTTGAATGAAAGTTGTTATGCTAATAATAAATAGTAGTAATAATTTTTTCATTTTTTACATAATTATAAAACTCAGATAGTTTATTTACTATCTGAGTTATTTTTTTGATTACTGATGACAGTTAATTTGTTCAACGGCTTCTGCATCGCTCATTAAACACTCGGTTCCCCATTCGCTACACCATGTTGTGTATGAATTAAGTCCGCAAGATGTTTGAATAAAAACTTGCATACATCCAAATGCTTTTACTTTGTTTTCCTTTTCCTCTTCTTTGATTTCTGTAACCTTGGAATAACGATTTTATGCCACTGTGCTTTTAGCATTTACTAATCCAGCAACTCCGAAAGCTGCTAATAAAATAATTTTTTTCATAATGAGTTTTTTTAAATTCATTACTAAAATATAAAATAAAATCAATTTGTTGTGAACTATTTTTTTATGTTAAGTTTCTGTTTATTAGTTGTTTTCGCATCGTTAAATTAAAAGGTTGTATTTTACTACGGAAATTCCAAATACTATTAAGAAAGACTTTTTATTGAGTATTTCAATGGAATTTAAACAGCATTTATATAAAAAAGGTTCAAAATTACTTTGAACCTTTTTATTGAGGATGTTTTAAATTTACCTTATTGCATCGCTTCCGGATAATCCATTCAATCTTAGCTTATACTTCCAGTTTACATAGGCGAAAACCTGGTATAATTTATATTCAAACTTGATTCCGTAATTTTCCTTAGGATCATAATCGATTCCGGATTCAATAATATTTCTGTATCTGCCGGAATGATAATAGCTGTTCCACTCATTGACCAAAAATGTGTTTTTTGTCTTCAGATAAGATTCTGTGTACTGGCTGATAGGTCTGGCAACAGCGCTCAGAAAATAATCGAATTGGGTATCGATAACCGTAAGGTCCCATTCTCCGTCTTCATTTTTAGAAGGCTTCATTTCATGTTGCTCTTTATCTTTCTTTGGTGTTTCCTGAGAAAAACAGCTGAAAGGTACCAATGCAATCATTACTAATAAAATAATACTTTTCATGATATAGGTATTTATATAAAAAAAGCACTCCAATAAGAGTGCCTAACTTTTTTATGGTTCTTTCTGAAGAACTACAAATGCAGGAAAGTGGTCACTGTAGCCTCCTGTAAACTGATCTCCATTCCATGATCTGAAAGGATATCCTTTGTAATTTCCTTCTTTATTGACAAGATAAGCTGGAGCGAAAATTTCTGCTTTGTACACAGAATATTCTTTAGTTACCTGATCTGAAATTACGTTTTTAGAAACAATAATCTGGTCAAACAGGTTGGGAGCATCCTGATAAGCCAAAGAAGCAACTCCTTTCTTATATAAAGGATACATCAGGTTAAGATAAGGAGTTTCCTCGCTTAAATCTTTTGGATTGGCCTGGGCTTTCAAATGGTTTTTTAAACTTGGGCTTACAGGATCGTCGTTAAAGTCACCCATAGCAAAAAGTTTGGTAGTAGGGTCTGCAGTCCTTACGCTGTCCATCTGCTGTTTTAATAAGGCAGCCGCAGCATTTCTTTTAGGTAAAGAAATTGCTTCACCACCTCTTCTTGAAGGCCAGTGGTTCATGAAAAATGCTACTTTTTCATTGTCCAGAAATCCTGTTACGACAAGGATATCTCTTGTGTATTCTCTTTTTCCGTTGTCACCGTAAATTACCAGTTCTTTTTTTAATGAATTGGTAGGGGTAAATCTTCTTTTCTGATAGATCAATGCCACATCAATTCCTCTATAGTCATAAGAGTTGTAATGAATAATTCCGTAGTCATATTTCTTTAAAGCAGGTTCGTTCACAAGGTCCTGGATGACCTGTCTGTTTTCAACCTCGATTAAGCCTACTACTGTCGGAGCTGTTTTGGTATATTGTGCTCCCATTTCAGAAATCACCTTTGCTTCGTTAGCCAGTTTTGCCTTATAAATTTTCGATCCATAGTTCTTAGCACTTTTAGGAGTAAATTCTTCAGAACCACTTTGAATTCTTACTGCTTTTTTCCCTTTTAATGCACCGTCACTCCAGGGTCCGTCGTATTTTTCTGCTTCCAGAAACTGAATAGAATCCATAGGGATACTTCTGTGGAAAGCAGGGTTTTTAATGTCTTTGGTTCCATCAATATAATCAGCTGAGCGGATAGTATCCCAAAGGTTTTCTACATTTAAGAAACCTATGGTTGCTACTTTTCTCAGTTTTCCTTGTTGTTGGGAGAATGCCACGATCGAAATAAACAGGGCAAACAGACTCGAAAATCTCTTCATCTCTTTGGAGTTTTATTATACTATTAATTACAAATTTACTTTTTTTTAACTTGCTGCGTTTTAAATATTTGTAAATTTAAAAGCAGTAATTTGAACCTCTCTTTTATAATGATTCTTAAAAGATTGCAATGTTAAGGAAAAATAACGTTAAAAAAGTTCTGAATTGCAAAATTTGATTAATTTTGTGCCCCCAACTTTTAAACTGTTGAAAATTAACAATAAAAGTATTAAAAAATAAATATACTCATGATTAAAAAATTATCATTGATCTCTTTATTTACTTTGCTGCCTGCGTCCTATTATTATGCGCAGACAACTGTGTTTGCGTATCTTAAGGATGCGGACGGCAAGCCTGTTGAGCAAGCAAGTGTGGATTTAAAAGGAGCAGGAAATGATGCAAAGGCAGACAAAATCGGATATTTCCAATTTAAAGATTTGATGCCTGGACATTATCAGATTATGGTTACAAAACCCAATTTTGAAACTAAAATTTTTGAATTTGACGTAACCAGTGATGAGAAAAGAAAAGATCTTGGAGTAATTACTCTTTATTCTGCACTGAATGGTGCTGATCAAGGGTTAGCTATCATAGAAGATTCTGGAGAAAGTGATGGCGGTGGTGCACAGCAAACGGCCACGGTAGGTTTATTACAATCTTCTCAGGATGTTTTCAACAGAATTGCAAGTTTTGATTTAGGCCCCTACTGGTTCCGTCCAAGAGGAATTGATAGCAGAACAGGTGAGAACATGATCAATGGGGTTTCTATGGCTGCAGCTGATAATGGAGATGTAGACTTCAGTACCTGGGGAGGGTTGAACGAAATTACCCGTTACCCGGAAATTGCAGCTAACCATGCCCCTTCAGAATATGCCTTCGGAGGAACTACCGGAGTATTTTATAAAAATACAAAAGCCAGCGAGTACAGAAAAGGGAGCCAGTTGACATACTCTCTGACCAACAGAAATTATACCAACAGATTATCCTACAGATTTTCATCCGGAATGAATAAGAACGGATGGGCATTTACAGGAATGATCGCAAGGAGATGGGCACAGGAAGGGATTCAGGATGGTACCGCTTATGATGCATACAGTGGATATGTCGGTATTGAGAAGAAATTCAGCGACAGCCATACCATGACCTTAAATGCCATTGGTTCTAAATATGCCAGAAGCTCTTCAAGTCCAAGTACTCAGGAAGTATATGACTTCAGAGGTGTTCATTACAACTCTTACTGGGGATGGCAAAACGGAGATAAAAGAAATGAAAGAGTGAAAAGAGGTTTCCAGCCGATGATCCAATTACAGGATTTCTGGAAAATCAATAAAAACTCTCAGTTATGGACGTCTGTTTCTTACCAGTTTGGGAAAGAATACAGTTCAAGATTGGATTGGTACAGAGCTAATAACCCGTCTCCAACTTATTACCGTAATCTGCCAAGCTATTGGTTAAACTATAAAGATCCGTCTCCGGAGCAGGCTGCCAACATCGGAATCACAAGAGACTGGTGGACCAATGATGACCAGTCACACACACAGATCAACTGGGATAATCTTTATAATGCCAACCGAAATGTAGAATACAATGCATTATTGGGAGGAAGAAGAGCCGCTTATTATCTTGTGGATGACGTAAAAGATGATAAAGTATGGAATGTATCTACCCACTATACTTATAACTTCACCGATACTTCCCGTTTTATTTTAAACTTATCTTACCAGAACTACAGATCTGAGCAGTACAGAGAAGTGAATGACCTATTAGGAGCTGATTTTGCCCTAAATATGGATCCATTTGCATCCAATACCACGGCAGGAAGTGTTTGGGGAAAATTCAATACAAGAGAAAGCGATACTGATGTTGCCAAAAGAGAAGGGGATAAAATCGGGTACAGCTATATCTTCAGAAGACAGGAATTCAAAATAAATCCTGCTTTCAAATTCTCCACCGGAAAATTTGATGTTTTTATTTCCGGATTATTTGGATATACATCAAACAGCAGAGAAGGATTATTCCAACACTACCTGTATGAGTCTTCTTACGGAAAAGGGGCAGACCAAAACTTTTGGAATGCTGGTGTTAAAGGACAGGTTACTTATAAAATCAATGGTAGAAACTTCCTGGTTTATAACGGAGCTTACTTCTCGCAGTCTCCTTTCCTGAATGATATTTACTTTAATACCAGAGTAAGTGGTGTTACCACTCCTGGTATCAAAAATGTTGTTGTTGATGCTAACGACCTGAGCTACGTAATCTCTACTCCGATTGTTAAACTTAGGCTGACAGGTTACCTTGTTAACACCCAAAACGAAACAAGTGTACAAAGATATTTTGCACAGGGAGTCAAACTAACAAACCTTACTGAAAGTGGTGATCAGGCTCCGGTTCAGGATGGAGCTTTCATTACGCAGGTACTGGCAGGTGCAAATAAAAGAAATATGGGAATTGAGCTTGGTGGACAAGTGAAAGTAACTCCTAACTTAACTGCCAGTGGGTTATTAAGCTTAGGACAATACACTTATACTAATAATCCTACAGTTTATTTTGCATCTGACGCTGTTGGAACGTTCAGAGAGCTTGACGGAAATGGAAATATCGTATCAAGATCTTATACCAACATGGGTGAGGCTACTCTTAAAAATTACAGACAAGGGGGTACTCCTCAGGAAGCATATACACTAGGTCTTCGTTACAGCAGCACTAAAAACTACTGGTGGGTAGGAGCAACTTGGAACTATTTTGGGCATTCATTCTTAGACCCGTCTCCGGTGACCAGAACAGACAGATTCTATACCAATCCTGGCACACCAGGAGTGCCTTATGACCAGGTAAATGATGAAGAACTAGCAAGAGTTCTTACGCCTACAAAGCTTCCTTCAGCATTCTTCTTCAATGTCAATGCAGGGAAGTCCTGGATGATTGGTAAGTATTATGTATTGGTGTCTGCATCGGTAAATAACATCCTTAACAACAGAAATTATATTACAGGAGGATTTGAACAGACCAGAAACGTTAACTATATTGATTACGCTAATGATTATGACAGTGGCAATATGGTATTTGCACCAAAGTATTGGTATAATCAGGGTAGATCTTATTTTGTTAATCTTCAATTCAGATTCTAAAAACTAAAATTAAAAATCGAAAACAATGAAAAATATATATTTTAAAGCGGCGATCTTTAGTGCTATTTCAATGCTGACATTCTCGTCTTGTGTAAAAACTGATGATTATGAATTACCGGAAATTAAATGTACCAACAAATTTGCAGCAGCTAATCACCCGTTAACTGATCTTGCTACCATTGCAAAAGCAAAACCAACTGAAGCTGATATCATTAAAGAAGATTACATTGTTGAAGCTTATGTTTCTTCAAGTGATGAATCAGGAAATATCTATAAAATGATGTTCCTTCAGGATAAACCTGAAAACCCAACGCAAGGGATTGAAATTGACATCGATGGTGGAAATCAGTATCTTGATTATCCTACCGGATCTTTAGTAAGAATCAATCTTAAAGGATTGATCGTTCAAGGTATTAATGGGAATATTAAAGTAGGTTCTTTTGATCCTAATTATCCTATCGGTAGAATCAACCCAAATAAACTATCCAATTACATGGCAAGAGTTTGTGACGGACAAAAGGCTGTTGTAACTGCAATAAAGCCATTAGAGTTTAATTCTATCGCTGATGCTCTTAAAAATGGTGCTCACATCAATCAGCTTGTAAAAATTAAAAATGTTCAGTTCGAAGATCCTGAATTGACAAAAACTTTTGCTGATGAATCAGGAACAGGAGACCGTTATATCACTGATAAAAAGGCTGGTAGATTAGATCTTCGTTTCAGTAACTATGCAACTTTTGCGAAATCGCCGATCTCTCCTAAATATGCAAAAAGTGGTGATATCGTTCTTCTACTAAGCCGTTTTACCAGCTCAAGTAATGCAACGGTTTTCACAGATCAGGCTTATATCAGAAATCTTGATGATATTAACTTCCCTAACGACAGATTCAATCCGGGTGAACCTGATGCTCCGTCTGCTTCTGCTGTAAACCTTTTCGCAGGTTCTGACTTTGAAAACTGGACATCTTTCTTATCAAGTGTAAATACTTTCGGTCTTAAGCCTTACGCTACACAAGGTGTTGGTCTTGGGTATAATGGTACAAATTCACTTCAGATAAAAGGTACTCCTACAGCTAACGATTATGTATTTACATCTGTGGCTACTACAGGAATCCCAGCGGTGCCAAAAAGAATTACAATGTATATCAAAGGTACCGCAACAGGGAAAAGTCTTTCTTTCAACGTATATAAAGCAGGTGGAGGCTTCTACGTATTCAACTTAGGAACATTCTCTACTGGTGCTACTTTAGGAGTAGAAAGTGCTAACTCTTACAACGGTTCTATCAATACAAATGGACAGTGGAGATTAGTTGAGCTTACCCTTACAGGAATTGCAGATATTAACACTACAGCCGGAAAAGATATGTTTGCGATTAAAACAGGAAATGGTGGTATATATGATGTTCAGATTGATAACATCAAAATTGAGTAATTCATTAGGATAAAATATATTCTAATCCACTTTATAAAAATCGGGCAGCTTTCAAGCTGCCCGATTTTTATTTATACGAGATTTTACTTGCGTTTATTTAACCGTAATTGTTGGATCCCAGTAAAAGTAACCGTACAGAATCTGTTTGTTACTGTCATTCGGATCTAAAATATAAAGTCCAAACTGTACATAGAAATTCTCTGTTCCTGTAGCTTTTACTTTGGAGTCTATACTCGCAAAAGTGATATCAGCGCTGGCGGCAGGAAGGCCATTTTGAGAATTCAAATTGGGTACGGCAGCCTTCTTTCTTTCCACAGAATTGTATATAAAGCTGTTAAAAACCTGATCGCCTGACCAGTACTTAATATTATAGATGATTACTGCATCATCGGAGTTTTGGTATATTGATGTTCCCCTGAAAGAAACAGTATCTCCGGCTCTTGCACTGAAATTCAGATCAGCTGTACCTTGTCCGGAAATAGCGTTGGCATTGGAAACAATCATATGTTGGCTGTTATGATCAATTCCGGTAGGATTATTAGGGTCTGTACTTGGATTTTTATACGTTCCTCTTACATAATCCGTGTCAATAACGATCAGGACATCAATTTCCTGACTGGATGATTTTAGTTCTATATCTTCCATGATATTTAGTTTTGTTTGGTGTTTTCTTACTCATTGGGCTTTTCAGATTCCGCCCCGTTATTAAAGTGATACGGCTTCACTGATTGAGTTGTAATTACAATACAAATGTACATGGCTGAAAATGAAAATATTAGAGTGGAAATGCTGAAATTTTTGATTACGTATTTGTACTTAATTAATCTCTTTTTAGTGACTTTTTAAAGCTTCAAAAAAATACCCTGAAAAGTTCAACTTTACAGGGCACCCATTTTATAATGGTTAAATCTAATTTTCGTTTAAAAAGAAACCTCATTCACTTCTTTTCCTCTTTGGAAGTTCATTGTTTTCTGGCTGCCTTTGTAGGCAATGTTTACCAGGTTGATCTGCTTAGGAAAAGCGCTTAAAAGGATCGTATTTTTAATCTTTAAGGTATTGATATCCGAAACACCTCCGGTTTCAAAATATACCCATACAGTTTCTCCACTGACCTGACTTCCTGTGAAGGTAATCGTTTTGGGAGACCCATTGACAAAAACATCAAAATTATTGTTCACATATTTTTTTACCTCTGCTTCAAATCCTGCCGTGTTAGGGTTGATTTTAATAGCATCAGAGATATGGCTTGTATTCATTTTTGTGGTAAACTTCAATGTCTTGCTTCCATCAATATAGTCAACTTTGGTCATTGAAGAGAAAAAGTCTACATACATAAAACTCATTAACACAAAAAATGTTAAAATTCCTGATATATATAAAAGTTTTTTCATCTTAATTAATAGATTTACAATCATACTTGCTAGTTATAAGTCACAAATAATATGCCAATTAGAAATTTACATTTACAGAATATTTATCATAAAAGGCTTTAATATGCGCTACAGCCTCATCAGCCGTATCTACCACACGATAAAGATCAAGATCATCTTCCGCAATCATTCCCTCTTTTAACAGAGTTGCTTTAAACCAATCCAGTAATCCACCCCAGAATTCACTTCCTACCAAAACAATGGGGAATTTTCCAATTTTGTTGGTTTGAATCAAGGTCATCGCTTCAGTCAGCTCATCCAGTGTTCCGAATCCTCCAGGCATTACTACGAAACCTTGAGAGTATTTTACAAACATCACTTTTCTCACGAAAAAGTAATCAAAGTTCATAGAATAAGATTTGTTGATGTAAGGATTGAAATGCTGTTCAAAAGGAAGATCAATATTAAGTCCTATAGATTTCCCTTTGGCATTAAAAGCTCCTTTATTTCCTGCTTCCATGATCCCCGGGCCGCCTCCGGTAATAATTCCGAAACCTAGTTTGGTGATCTTTTCAGCGATATCTACCGCCATTTCATAATATTTGTTCTCCGGCTTCAGTCGGGCAGAGCCAAATATAGAAACGCATGGACCAATTTTAGCCAGTTTTTCATAGCCGTCTACAAATTCAGCCATGACCTTGAAGACCATCCAGCTGTCTTTGGTGATTGTTTCGTCCCAGGTTTTCTGTCTGAAACTGTTATGCAGTTTTGTTTCGTTACTATCAAATTCTGGATTTACTAAACTTTCATCCCTGGTTCCATCAATTTCCATTGCAAAAATTTATTTAAAATGTTTTTCGGCTTCTATTATGGAGGATGGTCTTCCGACATCAATAAGAATACTGTCGTGTACAAAACCATGTATATGCTCGGTCTGCATCAGATCCAGATATTCTTCCATAACAGAGAATTTGCCTGTTCTTTTTATTTTTTCGAAGATGACAGGATTGATACAATGAATTCCGCTGAATGCAAGGGCTCTAAAACCTTTATTGAATTCTGCCAACCTTTGTTCACCAGTCTGTACATTCAGCCAGCCTCTCAAAACCATATCATCATTGAAAAGGAGTTTTCTCGAACTTTCTCTGTCCGAAACCGCTAAAGTAGCAAAATCTTTTATCTTTTTGTGGTATTCTACCAATGCATTGATGTTCAGGTCTGTTAGAATATCAGCGTTCAGGATTAAAAAATCTTCTCCATGATCTAGGAATTTTCTTGCAAATATCAAGCCGCCACCAGTTTCCAGAAGTTCATTGGTTTCATCAGAGATTTCAATCTTGCACCCGAAATTATTGTTTTTATTCAGGAAATCAACAATCTGTTCTCCAAAATGATGAATGTTGATAACAAAATCCTTTATTCCGAAACTTTTCAGGTAATTAATATTTCTTTCCAGAAGCGGAATTTCATTTACCTTGGCGAGTGCTTTTGGGTGATGATCTGTAAATGGCTTAAGCCTGGTACCTTTTCCAGCTGCGAAAATTAAAGCTTTCATTTTTTATAATTGATAAATGGTAATTGATGAATGATAATACTTTGTATCATCGATAAATGAAATTAAATCATTTATCAATGATCACTTATCATTTATTTATTCAGTTGCGGTTGTTCATCGTGGTGAAGAGTTACCTGAGTTCCTTCAGGATATTTTTCTCTGATAAATTCTGCAATTTTTATAGCGGAATATACTGATCTGTGCTGTCCGCCTGTACATCCGAAGTTGATTTGAAGATGTTCAAAGCCTCTTGCAAGATAATCGTCAATATTGATGGAAACCAGAGATTTTATAAGTTCTAAAAACTTTGGCATTTCTGTTTTGGTTTCCAGATATTCCTGAACTCCGATGTCATTTCCGGTCTGGATTTTATATTCTTCAATTCTTCCGGGATTTAAGATTCCACGGCAGTCAAAAGCGAAACCTCCGCCATTTCCGGAATTATCTTTGGGAATTCCTCCTTTTTTGTATGAAAAACTGTGTATCTCGATGTGTAGCATATTTTTTATTTTTAAACCATTAAGGCTTATTTAGTTTTTAAGATAAGTTAAGATTTTGATAAATCAAAATTTAGTCAGGAAGCTCTTTGAAAAATTCATTAATAAAGGGTTTCATTGACTTTGTAATATTGTTAGTGAAAAAATTAATAAGAAGACCTTGTGGCGTTTTAAGAACTTTCATGTCAGTTAGTAATTGCGCTTGGATTGGTAATACGTAATTCCTTTTTTGGTCATAACCTTAATATTCTTAATGGTTTAAATTTATTATTTCTTCAATTTTTTGCTTTGCCTTCTCCGATGTCAGTTGCTGAATTACTTTTTTCAGTTCCGGATAATTATTCATCTGTTCCCATGAGTCTGCAAATTGGGTAATATTTTGTATCCCTTTCTCAAGGCTGGCCATGAAATGCTGCTTTCTCTGAATCAATCCTCGGAATCCATAGGCTCCCAAAACCTGTAAAAATCTCATCATCTGAATAGGCATTACTGCATTTTTCAGTTGGATTCTTGTTTCAGGATCTTCAAACTGTTGAATATAATATTCGAGCATTTCCTGTTTGAAATTTTCCGGGAAATTAGCTTTAGCCTGAAAAAGAAAAGAGATGACATCATACATCAACGGGCCTTTCATAGCCGATTGGTAATCGATGAAAGAGATTTCATTCTTTTCATTCACCATAATATTTCTTGCCTGAAAATCGCGGATCATAATTCCTTTAGGTTCAAGGTTCTCAATGAGCACTGCAATTTTTTTAAATTCTTTAAGAAGAGTAGACTTGTTGTATTCAAGTTCCAGAAAATCGGCGACAAAGTTTTTAAAATAATAAAGATCATGAATCACAGGAAGCTCATCATAACTTTCATATTCAAAGGTTTTTGAAAAATCAATTTTCCCCTGAGTCTGTAGCTGCAATTGGTAAAGCTTTTGTAAAGTCTGCTGAACCAAAGATTTTATATTGGGCGATAATTGTTCTTTTGTAATCACCTCGGAAAGTGTTTGTTGCCCTAAAAATTCCTGGATATACATCTTCCTGTCATCTGAAACAGCGAGGATGGAAGGAGTATTAAGACTCAGGTCAGAGAATACTTCGGAATAGTAAAGAAAACTTTCATTTTCCGGAATATTTTCATTGTACGTGATAATGTATTTCTCAGTACCGGCAGTGGCCAGAAAATTTACCCTCGCAGAGCCGCTTTGAGCTAATGTGACGAATTCGGAAGATTTTTTACCTATATGGTTTTCAAAAAATCGTTTTGCGTTTTCAGAAGTCATAATATGGAAACAAATATACTAAATTAACATGAGTTGGAAATGATAGATTTAAGAAGTGATGGATGAAGATCAAAGAGTTATTATCATGGAGATGTAGAATTTTGGTTTTATTAATTGTTTTTGTGAAAAATTTTCAATGTAAGTCTGGTAATTATATGGTTTGAACTCTTGTTTTTAACTTTCTTTATTCAAATTCAGGATATTACACACTAATTTTTATCTTTGTAGTATGCTGAAAGACTTTAAACCTGTTTTGGGTATCTTATTGCGTTTTATTATTATTTATCTGGTGCTGCTCTTTGCCTATCAGTTCTATCTGAATAGTGGGAAAGACTCCGGATTGGATTCTTTTTCAAAGATGATAGCCAATCAGGTGACAGCTGTTCAGAATTTGATAGGTTACCCTACAGAACTTTATGACGATCTAAAGAACGAACAGGTTTGGTTTTATGTTAAACAGAATTATGTGACGAGAATGGTGGAGGGTTGTAATGCGATTTCTGTTATCATTTTATTTGTGTCTTTTGTTTTTGCTTTTTATAAAGGAACGAAAACTTTTGTTTTTGTGGGAGCGGGACTGGTATTATTGTATGTTATCAATCTTTTAAGAATTATAGGATTGAATATTGTCATGTCAGATCATAAAGAATACGGAAAGATGTTTCACGATTTTATTTTTCCTTCCATTATTTATGGAAGTGTGGTTGCCCTTTGGCTGATCTGGATTAAATTTTTTGCCTTAAAACATGAAAATTCTTAGCTGGTTTCTGGTTATCGCAGGTATATGCGGATTGATAGGGGTAAGAGCTTTGGAAGGTACTCTTTTTTATGACCCATTTTTAAACTACTTTCACGAAGCCAATAAACATATTGAGTTCCCTGCCTTTGAATGGGGAAAACTGATTGCAGGACATGTATTCAGGTTTATTTTAAATCTTCTTTTTTCCTGCGTGATTATTTACGGTTTATTCAAAAATAAGAACTGGACCATACAGGGAGCTGTAATGATGATTGTCGTTTTTGCTATTACATTCCCGATTTACCTGTACTGTATTCATAACAAATTTGAAATAGGATATCTTTTTTCTTTTTATATGAGAAGATTTGTCATCCAGCCTTTGATCATACTATTGATAGTACCGATGTTCTATTATAGGAAGAAGATGGGCGGTGAACAAGGCTAGAAAAGAGAATCCGAATTTTTATTCTCCCTCAACAATTGTGTGTTTATCAACACTCGTTACATTTTCCGGAGTCCATTCTACACGTTTAACGAATTTTTTTTCGCGGACAGGACATTCCTTGATCTGACAAACGGGACATGAAATTGGTTTACAGTCGTCCATATGGAAATTGAATTCAATATTGCGTTTTATATTTTTAGCAAGAAGGAGAATTACTTTTTCCATTTCATTGTGTGCATCGCGAAGGTCATAATACCAGGGAAGGGTAATATGCGCATCAATGTGAAGGGAAGCACCAAACTGCTGTATTTTCATATTGTGTACATCAATCCATTCTACATGTCTGTTGCCTTCAAGGATTTTAATCACCTGATTTAATATTTCAGGATCCTGTTCATCCATAATTCCGCTTAAAGATTTTCGGACGATTTTATAGCCTACAAATATGATATAAAGTCCAAAACTTAATGCTACTACAGAATCCAGCCAATAGATTTTGGTGAAATAAACAATGATTAAACTGGCCACTACGCCAAGGGTGGTAATGGTATCGGACTGAAGGTGTTTACCGGACGAAATAAGAACCAGAGAATTCTCTCTTTCCCCTTTTTTTATAGAGATATATCCCAGCAGGTAATTAACAACTGCAGTGGCTGCAATAATCCATATCCCAAGATCAATTTTACTGAGTGTTTTTCCTACAATAAGGCTGTGAATTCCTTCGTAGATAATCATAACACCGGCTATGGCAATCAAAGCTCCTTCAATTCCGGAAGTCACGAATTCTACTTTCCCATGGCCATATGGGTGATCATCATCTTTAGGTTTCGCTGCAAGATGAAGAGAATACAATCCCATAAATGCACTGATGACATTAACGATGCTTTCCATGGCATCAGAAAAAACAGCATCAGAATTAGTCAGTTTCCAGGCAATGATCTTTCCGATAAAAAGGATAATTCCAAATGCGGCAATAAGCTTTTGAAATCCTATTTTCTCTTTGTGGGTATTTTTCTGGGTATTCATATAAGTGTTTGATAAAAAAAAGAATCTCAATTCTGAGACTCTTTTTATTTTTGTTAGTTTATACTAAGTTGTTTGCTACCAGGTATTCTGCAATTTGTACAGCGTTTGTTGCTGCTCCTTTCCTCAGATTGTCTGCAACGATCCAGAGGTTGAGCGTTTTGGGCTGGGACAGATCCCTTCTGATCCTTCCAACGAAAACTTCATCTTTTCCTTCTGAATAAAGAGGCATCGGGTAGTGGTTGTTTTTTACATCATCCATTACGATTACTCCAGGAGTTTCAGATAAGATTTTTCTTACTTCGTCCAGTTCAAATTCATTTTCGAATTCGATGTTTACACTTTCGGAATGTCCTCCCTGAACCGGAACTCTTACAGCAGTTGCTGTTAAGTTAAAGGTATCGTCTCCTAAAATTTTCTTAGGTTCCTTCATCAGTTTGATCTCTTCTTTTGTGTAATCATCATCAGCAAATACATCACAGTGTGGCAATGCATTTTTGAAGATCTGATATGGATATACTTTTTCAGTAGTTTCATCTCCGCTGATTTCACCGTTTAACTGGTCTACAGCAGCTTTACCTGTTCCTGTTACAGACTGGTAAGTAGAAACGATTACTCTTTTTAAATCATATTTTTTGTTCAATGGCCCAAGAACCATTACCAATTGAATGGTAGAACAATTCGGATTTGCGATGATTTTATCTTCTTTTGTTAAAACATCAGCATTGATCTCAGGAACGACTAATTTTTTGTCAGGATCCATTCTCCATGCAGAAGAATTATCAATTACTGTTGTTCCTGCTTCTGCAAATAAAGGAGCGAATTCAAGAGAAGTAGATCCACCTGCAGAAAAAATAGCAATATCCGGTTTGGCAGCTATAGCGTCCTTCATGCTTACGATGGTAAATTCCTTCTGTTTATACTTCACCTTCTTGCCTACAGATCTTTCGGATGCTACCGGGATTAATTCTGTTACAGGGAAGTTTCTCTCCTCCAAAACTTTAAGCATAACTTGTCCAACCATTCCTGTTGAACCTACTACAGCTACTTTCATTGATTTAAATAAAAATTTAAGATTAAACTATTTATAAATTATAACGCATATAATTTTTTTGTCTGTTTTAAGCCCCGAAGACTCTTGTCCAAGGGAATGCAAATGCAAATAAACCTACTGCAATCAATCCCATAATTACTACTCCTAAAGAAATAGTATCATTGGATTTTACTTTTTTGTTGACAATAGTCATCAAAACTGCCGCAATAAGCATAGAGAATGGATGTTCAACATATTGGAATCTTAATGCTGCATTTTTCATTACTTCTCCCATGTTTAAACCTTTGCTGAAAGTGGTGATCAGCATAATGATCCCTAATAAAAACTGAACGTGGAAGAAAATCATCGTGAAAAGCGTTGTTTTCTTCAAAAATTTGTTCACTTTTCCACTGAAACCGAACATGGTAGCTAAAAGTGCAATGACAAATAATGTTACCAAAAGAATTTCAAGATACCCGAAACCTTTGTGGGCATTAAGTAAAATGTTGTAAAAATCCATAATCCTATTTTTTTGTACACAAAGATAACAAAAATCCCGGCTCAAAGCCGGGATTGATATTGAGAAAATCTAATATTATGATTTTATTAGAAGTTGAATGATAAGGTTGCTGCCCAAGTAGTTCCGAAACCGAAATAAGCACGGTTACCCGTTGCAATACCATTGTACATTCTACCAGCTTCTTCATAAGTTTTTCCTTTATCAGGATCATTGTTTGCTGTAATTTTATCCGTTCCAAATATACTTGTTGCAGAATCAGAAATATAAATTTTATCAAACAAGTTATAAACGTTAGCTCCGATTGTGAAGTACTGAGCTTCGTTTTGTAATCTGATTTTGTAAGAGAAACCTACATCAAATAAGTTGAAGTCAGGTAATTTCAATACTCCTCTGTCCTGAGCTGCAACATTGGTGAATGTTCCGGCGTCAATAGTAGAATAAAGTTTACCTACATATCTCCATGTTCCGAAAATATTAAGATCTTTTACTGGTTTTACAGTAAGTCCTAATGATGCAGTCATCTGAGGAATACTGTTGTTACTTGAACCTCCTACTTTTACTTTATCTAAGTATAGTTCGTTTCCTGCTGAACCTGCTAAAGTAACAGGATTATTATTATCGTCGAATGAAGCTACATTAGCATTTCCTTTATAATAGTAATCTCCCCAAGAGAACATCCCCTGAATTTCTAAGAAACGGTTTGGTTTGTAAACTCCATCGAATTCTACTCCCTGGTGAACTTCTGTAATACCATTGATTTCAGAATAACCTGTAGTCGTTGTACCATCAGCTAAAGTGAAAGTCTGGCTAGTTTTTCTCAACCATCTGTCTTTCCACTGTGTTCTGTACACGTTTACATTAGCAGTGAATTTTGCAGACCTGAACCCATAACCAACTTCTGCTGAAGAAATTTTCTCGTTCGTTAAATAAGGGTTAACAAGCTGTTGGTTACTTGGATAAACTGTGTTAAGGAATGGTTGCTTGCTATAATAACCTAAGTTAGCAAATACGTTATGCTGCTCATTAATGTTATAGTTAGCACCCCCTTTAATATTATATCCGAAAATATTTTTAAATCCTGTTTTCGTGTTGATGGTTTGACCTCTTAATGTGCTTCCGTCTACTACATAGTTATCAATTCTCTGGTAACCTTGATTAGATACGGAACCTTGTAAGAATGCAGATAGATTATTTTTAGTATATTCTACTTGTGCAAATCCACTGTACCAAATAACTTCTCCGTCATTGCTATACCCTACCTGATCTTCAGCTGGAGCTAATTTTCCTCCGAAAGGATTCCACGAAAGTTTTTTGTAATCATAAAGTGCATTTACTATTCTAGGTGTAGCGATGTTTTTGTTAGCCGCATCTTTATATCCTTTAGCTCCGTAAAGGTCTGTAAGCACCTGATAATGGTACCCGTAGTAGTATCTGTCGTCAGTACCGATTGAGAAATTCCAGTTATCATTAACTTTATGTTGGAAGTTTGCTAAAATACCATACCAGTTGTGTGAATTGATACTTGATCGACGAACAATTGTGCTTCCTGCACCTGCAGTATTTAAATTAACCGCTGCGTTAGCTGCAAAAAGAGCATCATAGTTAATGTGTCCTGAAGTATCTGTAAAGCTGGCATCATTGATACTTTTATTTCCTAGTCGTCCTAAATCACCTGTTCCACCACCTCTACCGTTAGACATGTATAAAACTGTACTTAATTTAGACTTTTCATTCATTGTCCAGTCCCAGTTTAACATCATCACCGGCTTAGAATAGTAGTTGGCTCTGTTTGCTAAAGCTACTTTATTTCCGTTGGCATCTGTGTAATAACCAAAATCTGAATTATATCTTCTATATGGAGTCCCGTCATGATCTGGGTTATAGTTAATATAGTTTTGGATAGTCGGTGCAAAAGTTCTTTGATCGTGCCACTGAGGTGCAGAAGTAATTGAGAACTGTAAGTTATGTTTTTTGTTGATTTCATAACCTAATGCAAAGAAATATGCATAAGATTCATAATCAGTATTTTCAATATAAGTACCTCCGGCTTGTCTGCTCATTAAGAATGATGCGGAAACACCATCCTTAGATTTTCCGGTATTATAAGCAAAAGATGTTTTTAAATAGTCATTGTTACCAACTCCTAATCTAATAACCCCACCTCTTTTCATGTCTGCGGACTTGGTAATGAAGTTCATTGTACCTCCTACAGAAGCAATCGCTAATTTAGATGATCCTAAACCTCTTTGAACCTGCAATGTACTTGTTACGTCAGATAATCCAGTCCAGTTTGAGAAATAAACAGTACCGCCCTCCATATCGTTTACAGGCATACCATTTACCATTACTGCAATGTTTCTGGACTCAAACCCACGCATAACAATTTGAGAGTCTCCGAAACCACCACCTCCTTTTGTAGCATATACAGAAGGTGTTGTGTTTAGTATTTCGACAAGTTCTTGGTTTCCTTGTCTTTCTAAAATCTGTGCAGCTTTAATAGTAGATACTGCAACAGGCGTTTTTCTATCTTTAGCGATATCTGTAACACCTCTTAAGATTACCTCCTCAATGTCCTTAGATTTAGTTTTCGTAGAATCCTGAACTTCTTGAGCGTAATAAACACTAGCTGTAGATAATGTAATAACCGCAGTTAGTATCGATTTGTTGATTAATTTCATAATCGTTAGTAATAATTAGATTTAATTTTCTGCAAAATTCGCAAAATAAAATTTAACTATTATTAACTCAATGTTAATTTTTAATAAGTCTTAATAATGTTAAAGTGTTAAAAATCAATATTATGGCTAAAAATTGAATTTTTGTATGAAAAAAGTCATGTTATTGAATTTTTAACAAAGTGGGAGTGTTTTTGTTAAAAATTCAACGCTATTTCACTGCTTTGAGACTCAGATCTATATTCTCAGCAGAGTGTGTAAGGGCTCCTACAGAGATATAGGTAACACCTGTGGATGCAATTTCTTTCAGCATATCGCGGGTAATTCCTCCCGAGGCTTCAGATTCACAAGAGCCATTGATCATTTTTACAGCCTCCTTCATTGTTTTTACATCCATATTATCGAGCATGATTCTGTCGACCTTTGCGTTAATGGCTTCCTGAACTTCTTCAAGGTTTCTGGTCTCAACCTCTATTTTTAACTTTTTCTTATTCTTTTTAACGTAATCTTTTGCCATTGCCACGGCATTGGTAATGCTTCCGTTGTAATCAATATGATTATCTTTCAGCATAATCATATCATAAAGACCATATCTGTGATTGGTTCCGCCGCCAATAGCTACCGCCCATTTTTCGCACATTCTGAAGTTGGGAGTTGTTTTTCTTGTATCTAAAAGTTTAGTTTTTGTACCTACTAATCTGGAATCCCATTCATGGGTAAGGGTGGCAATACCACTCATTCTCTGCATACAGTTAAGAACAAATCTTTCAGTAGAAAGGATGGATCTTGCACTTCCTGTAACAGTAAGGGCAACGTCTCCGAATTTACAGGGAGTTCCATCTTTAATGAAAACTTCCACTTTAAGATTTTTGTCAAATGTCTTGAAAATGATTTCTGCCAATTCAACACCTGCAAGAATACAGTCCTGTTTCACTAAAAGCTTAGCACTTTGTACAAGGTCCTGTGGAATAGTAGATAGGGTAGAGTGGTCTCCATCCTGAATATCTTCTTCAAGTGCGTTTTTTATGAATGTTTTTAATGCTTTATCTGTAACGTATGCTGGTCTTTTCATTATATTATGCTTTTAAGCTAAATCTTTATTATAAAACGCTCCTTTATTCTCTGTCATTTCCATAGACTGGGTAATGATGAGGTGCGCAACAGTTGTTAAGTTTCTTAATTCCGAAAGTTGTGGTGAAAGAATGGAATAGTGGTAGATTTCATCCACAGCGGCTGCAATTTCCTGGTGTTTTTGAAGTGCCATATTCAGACGTCTGTTACTTCTTACAATACCAACAAGATCACTCATCATTTCCTGAAGTTGTTTTCTCAGATAGCTGACGATAACCATTTCGTCCATGATCTTCATACCTTCTTCATTCCATTCCGGAACGGCTTTCAGATCATCAAAGTTGAAATTGTTTTCATTAAGAAGATCTACCGTTTTCATAGCTGCATTATGACCGAAAACCAAGCCTTCAAGAAGTGAGTTTGAAGCAAGCCTGTTGGCGCCATGAAGTCCTGAGTTGGTACATTCTCCTACTGCAAAAAGATTTCTGATGGAAGACTGTCCGTCCCTGTCTACTTCAATTCCACCCATCAGATAATGGCAGGCTGGAACGACAGGAATCAATTGAGTGAAAGGATCAATTCCTTCGTCTTTGCATTTTTTATAAATATTCGGGAAATGTTCTAAGAATTTTTCATGGTTCATTTCCTTGCAATCCAAGCCAACAAATTCGTCTCCGGTAATTTTCATTTCGGCATCGATGGCTCTTGCAACAATATCTCTTGAGGCCAATTCTTCACGTTCATCATATTTATGCATGAATTTTTCACCTCTTTTGGTTCTTAATTTTGCTCCATCTCCACGAACGGCTTCTGAAATTAAAAACAACATTCCATCCATTTTGCTGTAAAGAGCGGTTGGGTGGAACTGGTAATATTGCATATTGGAAACCTTTCCTTTGGCACGGGCAACGAAAGCAATTCCGTCTCCGGTTGCAATTGTAGGATTGGTAGTATTTTTATAAACATGTCCGGCACCTCCTGTAGCAACCAGTGTTATTTTAGAAGTAATTTTTTTGATGGTTTTGGATTTCTCATCCAGAATATAAGCCCCGTAGCAGTGGATGTCTCCTTCATTAAGTTCTTTTCCCGGAACGTGGTGCTGAGTAATGATGTCAATGACATAATGATGATCAAGAATTTCAATATTCGGGCTGTTATTGGCTGTTTCCAGCAAAGCTCTTTCGATTTCAAAACCTGTGATATCTTTATGATGGACGATTCTGTTTTCAGTATGACCGCCTTCTCTTCCTAAAGCGAATTTGCCGTTCTTCATATCGAACTGTGCTCCCCATTCTACAATTTCATTGAATCGTGCAGGAGCTTCTCTTACCACCATCTCTACGACATCACGTTTATTTTCTCCGTCACCGGCACGCATCGTGTCGTCAATATGTTTTTGAAAATTGTCATTTTGAAAATCTGTAACGACAGCGAGACCGCCTTGTGCATATTTGGTATTGCTTTCGTCTTCGTCAGACTTGGTTACAATAATGATTTTGGCATCAGGGTGCTGTTCAGAAACTTTAATGGCATAGGAAAGTCCGGAAATGCCGGAACCAATTACTAATACATCCGCTTTTATCATATGCTGGCTTTAGGTACAATCGTTTAAGATTAAATAAATTTAAACAATTTTTCGTTTGGTTTTCTTACTTTTTTCATGTGCTGGAAGTGATCTTCTTCAGAACGGTAACCTAAAGCGAGGGTAACAGTTACTTTTTCTGTTTCAGGGTCGGTATTCAGAATTTCTTCTATAAGATCCTGACGGAAGCCTTCCATCGGACAGGAATCTATATTTTCAATAGCGGCGGCATACATAAGATTGGCCAATACTATATAAGACTGTTTTTCTGCCCAGTTGAAAATTTCATCATGTGTTTTCTGGTTGATATGCTGATTAATGCTGTTTCTGAAAGGGTCCAGTGTTTCCATAGGAGTATTTCTTACTTCAGAAATATGATTAAAATACCCTCGGATATAGTTCTCTTCTATCACTTTTTTTGAAATAATAACAATAAGATGAGAACAGGTGGAAATCTGAGATGGATTATAAAAAGCAGGAATTAATTTCTGTTTCATCTCCTCACTTTCAACAACCACAATTTTATAAGGCTGAAGTCCCAGCGAACTGGCAGACAGCTTTCCTGACTCAAGAATGTTGTGAAGAGTTTCCTGAGGAATAATCTGATGATTGAATTTTTTTACAGAATATCTTCTGCTTAAAGCTTCCAAATAATTCATACGACAAATTTAAGAATTGAATATGAATAAAGAGTCTTTAAAATGAAATATCTCCTGCCTGTTCATACAAAAAAAATCACCCCGACCGGCGGGGTGATTCTTTTGATGTGGTGGAACGTGTAATTATTCTCTGTTTTTTACAACAATCCAGCCTGAGAATTTTATCGGAGTACTGTTTTTATTATTTTCATTCCATGAAACAGAATACCAATAGTTTCCTGTAGGGACTTTTTTATGTCCATTGGTAGTTCCTGCCCATTTGTAGCCATTGGTTTTATCGGCCTGGAACATTTTATAACCATATCTGTCGAAGATGGCAATTTCCAGATTTTGTTTATTGGCTAATGCGGAGTAATCAACAAAATCATTGATTCCATCATCATTAGGTGTAATTATATTAATAAGATTCGGTACTGTAATATTAACTTCAACAGGAACGCAATTGTAGGCATCTCTTACATATACTTTAGCTTCTCCTCTTGCAATATTGGTAAACACATTGGAATCCTGCCAGTTGATATTATCCATAGAATACTGGTAAGGAGGAGTTCCACCGTTAGCATATACTGTTACCGTACTTCCTGAAATGTCAACCGTGGTAATAACAGGATTGTCGGAAGGATATACTGTTACTTTTTGTGTGGCAATACAATCTCCGGTTTTCAGTTTAACCCAGTAAGTACCTACTCCTACATTCTTGATGGATTGTGTGGTTGCTCCTGTGCTCCATTCATAGCTTTTGAATCCGGCTCCCGCATCTAATGTTGTGGTGTTTTCAATACAAATTGTCTTGTCAAGTAAAGTTCTTGAATAAACAGGAGGTATTACAGTTAAAGTAACTTTAGCAATAGAATAGCATCCATTTCCATTAAAAACTTTAATATAAACAACTCCATTAGGAGCAATGTATGCTGCCGGAGTTGAGATGGCATTAGTTCCACTGATAGCATCTGTCAACGATGGATAATATTCTTTTGTCAGTCCGCCCTGGGAAACAACAGCTCCTGTAAGGTTAAAAGAAGCCATAGATGGATTGGTTTCAATGAAACATGATTTGAGTTCAACGTCATTAACAACTACTACAGGGTAAATATTCAGTGTAATTTTAGAAGTACTGACACAACCCTGAGGTGTGGTTACTTTTACATATATTGTTGCTGCAGCAGAAGCATAGGCTGAAGGATTTGTTATCTGGTTCGTACCGTTATTCAGGTCGTATAAAGTAGGATAGAATTCTTTGGTAACTCCGGCAACAGTTGTTACAGCAGCAGTATTGAGGTCAAAGGTTGCTGTTCCTGCATTGTTGTTATTACATCCGCTAAGAGTAGCATCTGTTGCTGCGAATGGCGTAGGGTTAAGCTGAATAACACCATCACCATTATCACAAAGAGTAGACGTAGGATCTTTTACCACCACCTTAATCGTTGTATTTCCGGAATACTGGAAACTTGTAGGATTGGCAATAGGAGTAGAACTTCCCAATACATAATAAGTGAAAATATAATTTCCGGGATTATTTACAAATTGAGAATTATAAGAAGTAAGGTCTACTGTACCATTTCCGGTAGCTGGATTTGTACAAACAAATGGAGTTATGGTATTGCTTAAAATAGGAACTTTATCTACATATACTTTAACGTCTTTAATAGAATGTCTTGCACTGGCACCTCCGGTTGCTGCAGAGAAACCAAAATATCCCTGTGACATTCCCACTGCTCCTCCGGAAGGAGCAAAAGACTGATCTACGATAAGAACTCCGTTTATTCTTACTTTGATAATCCAGTTTGTAGGGTTGGTAAGGTCTGTTTCGCCATTTACTTCAACGTGTCTGTAGGTGTCTCCTACAAACGGCTGGGTAGCAATAAGGTCCGGAGAGTGGAATGTGCTTCCCGGAGTGGTGTTGAACTCGATATTATTACCTGCTGTGTTATTGGTACCATAAAGAATGTGAACTTTACTCATCTGGCCTTCAGTGGTATTGTTGAAAATATCAAAACCAACCATGAGCCCTGAAGCATTGGCAGGAATTCCCAGACCTCCTCCTGATACAAATCCTGTTGGCGGATTGGCAAGATACCAGAAAGTAAAGCCGTCTCCTTTTCCAAACTGAGTGGTTCCGTTTCCGTCAATTCTGAAATCGAATTCCACTTTCCATTTATCACAATAGCTTAAGGTAATAGGAGTGGATAATTTTACAGCTCCATATCTGCTGGTTTGATCAGTGGTAAGTCTTACAAAGTCTCCGCTTACTATAGCGTCAGAGACCAGATCCCAGCCAGTCGTATTGACAGGATTTCCGGTAAGTTGATAGGTTTGCGAAAGAAATCTTCCCGGCAGGCATAATAAGATAGTCAGTAAAAAAATGAGTATATCTTTTTTCATAGTGGATGGATTATGATGTTATTGTTTTTTTGATATAAAATTGTTTTTGTGTTTACATTATTGATGATAAGCAGCGTCCGGCCTCAATCTGGTTGGGCAAATCCTGTTTTTTAATACCGAAACTACCCCAAATGAGGTAGTTTCTGATAGTATTTTTATTCTCTGTTTTTAACCAATACCCAGCCTGAGTATTTAGTTTCAGTATTGTCTTTGTTGTTTTCGTTCCATGAAATGGTGTACCAGTAAGTTCCTGTAAGAACTTTTTTACCGGAAGCAGTTCCGTCCCATGTAAAGTTTCTCATTTTTCCGGCTTCATACAATTTGTTGCCATATCTGTCGTAAACAATAAATATCAGATTTTTCTTGTAAGCCAGTGCTGAGTAATCAATGAAATCATTCACGTTGTCGCCGTTTGGAGTGATAGCATTAATCAGGTTAGGAACAGTAATCTGAACTTCAACAGGTGTGCAATTGTAAAAATCTTTTACATAAACTCTTACTTCGCCCCTTGCTAAACCTGTGAATATGTTGCCAGGCTGCCAGTTCATTCCATCCAGAGAAAACTGATACGGAGGAGTTCCGCCTGCTACATTTACTGTTATGGTGTTGTTGTCAATATCAATGCTGGAAATCACCGGATTTGCAGATGCTTTTACATTGACAGTCTGCGTACTGATACAGTTGCCGGTTTTCAATTTTACCCAATAACTACCAACGCCTACATCTTTGATAGATGAAGTTGTTGCTCCGGTGCTCCATTCATAGCCGTCAAATCCAGGTCCTGCATCCAGATCTGTTTTTTCTCCGATACAAATGATTTTGTCTTTCAGAACAGAAGAGGTTACAGGTGGTAATACAATAAGGTTGATTTTAGCAATATTAAAGCATCCGGTGGCGTCTGTCACTTTAGCGTACACTGCAGTACTTGTAGATAAATACTGGAGAGGATTCATAATTTCGTTGGTACCGTCTAAAGCATTGGCGATGGATGTGTAGTATTTTTTTGCAGTGCCTGCTCCTAAAGTAGTAACATCTGCGGTTGTCAAGTTAAAGATAGCACTCGTAATGTTATTTTCAATGAAACATGATCTTAGAGTAGCTTCTTTCACAGGGGTGTCCGGATAGAATGCAAGGGTAATTTTTGCTGAACCTGTACATCCCTGAGGAGTTGTTACTTTTACATAAACAGCTCCGGGAGCAGATAGGTAATTGTCAGGATTTTGAATTTCATTCGTATCGGCGTTGAGGTCTGCTAAAGTTTTATAATATTTTTTTGTAACTCCCGGAACATTGGTCACCGCTGCTGTATTCAGATTGAAAGCTGCTGTTCCTGCTTTGTTATTATTACATACCGTAATCGTTTTGTCTTCCGCTTTGAAAGGAGCAAGAACCAATAAAATTTTACCATCCGGGTTATCACAAAGTAGTCCTGCATTATCTTTAATAACAACTGTTACTGTTGAGTTAGAGTTGAATTGATAATTGGTGGGATTCGCAATAGGTGTGGAGCTTCCAAATGGATAATAGGTAAATGTATAATTGGAAGGATTGCTGACAAACTGTGAATTGAAAGAAGTAAGGTTTACTGATCCGTATCCGGTTGTAGGATTAGGACAGAATGACTGTGTTGCCGAATTCTGTAAAATAGGAACCTTTTCCGTATAAATTTTTACATTTTTAATGGAATGTCTGGATCTTGCACCTCCTGTAGAAGCTGAAAAACCAAAATATCCTACAGTCATTGCAGCAGCAGCACCTGAAGGCGCAAAAGACTGATTGCAAATTACATTACCGTCTATTGTTATTTTTATAATCCAGCTGGTAGGAGCTGCAGGATCTACCTGTGCCGTTACTTCAACGTGTTTAAAAGTTGTTCCCTGAAAAGGCTGTGTAGTATTCAGATCCGGAGAGTGGAAAGAACTTCCGGGAACATTGAAAAATTCGACGTTATTGCTGTCAGTGGTGTTTTGAACAAGTCCATAACCAACGTGTACCTTACTCATGGTAGCAGTGGTGGTATTGTTATAAGTGTCAAGTCCTACAACAAGTCCTACAGCATTTTGAGATACTCCAAGTCCTGAGCCTAATACACTGGCTACCGGTGGGTTGGCAAGGTACCAGAAGGCAATTCCATCTCCATTGGAGGTTTGGTTGGAATCCATCCTGAAATCAAATTCCACTCTCCATTTGTCGCAATATTTTAAATTAATGGGGTCATTCAGCCTGATAGAACCGGATTGGTTGTTGGTGTCCGGGGTCAGCTGAATAAAATCTGTGTTTACCTGAGTAGGGGAGACCATCGTCCATCCGGTAGTATTCACTGGATTTCCGATAAGCTGATAAGTTTGAGCGAAGGACTTTCCAGCTATACAGAGTAAGAAAACAGATAAATACAATAATAGATTTTTATTCATTTATAATGGGACTTAGATTAATATGTAAAGATATTAAATCCCAATTAAATAATATGTATTTAATGTTAATCTTGCTTAAATTTTAATAATATTTTAAAAAAATACTATAAATTATGATATAATGCTGAATATTGCAGTAGCTAATACGTATTTGTATTAATTAAATTAAAATAAGGAATTGTTATCTAAACTCTCAAAATAGGTATCAATTTCGAGATCTGAGGAACTGGCTGCTGCTACGGCTAATTTATCGCAAAGTTCGTTTTCAAAATGTCCGGCATGACCTTTTACCCAATGCATTTTCGGGTTGTGTTTGTTGTAGAGTTCAATGAATTTTTTCCAGAGATCAGGGTTTTTTACATTCTTCCAGCCTCTCTTGATCCATCCGGCAATCCAGTTTTGGTTGATGGCGTCAGATACATATTTACTGTCGGTATACACATGGATGTCATTTTCTGTAGATTTCAGTTTTTCCAATGCAGTGATGACCGCCAGAAGCTCCATTCTGTTGTTGGTGGTTTTTCTAAAACCTTTGGAAAATGTTTTCTGGTAATTTTTTTCAGGAACGCGCATAAGAATTCCATATCCGCCTTTTCCCGGGTTTCCGCTGCAAGCTCCGTCCGTATAAATTTCGATTCTCAAATCTGCTTTTTAATAATTGATGTATTGACTGTAAAATTAAACTGAATTGATCTGAATTTTAATCTTTGCTTAAAAAGGGAAGTCATCATCGTCATCAAAGTCATTCATGGAAGACCCTGAAAGTTTTGAACTATCCGGAAGATCAAATGCTGCTCCTGGCTGGATCGTTGTTTTGATCTTGTCAAATCCGCTTGGCTCTCCGAAGTTGGAAGGATATCCTCCTCCGGCACCACTGTCAAACGCTGCTTCAATATCACCGAATTTTGCAAAATGTTTCAGGAATGATAATCTTACATCTGCTGTAGCACCATTTCTGTGTTTTGCAATGATCAATTCGGCCTGGTTTTCTGTAGAAGTTTCCTGTCCTTCTTCGTCATTATCCCAAACCGTAATTTTATAATACTCCGGTCTGAAGATGAAAGATACGATATCTGCATCCTGCTCAATTGCTCCGGATTCCCTCAGGTCTGAAAGCTGAGGTCTTTTTCCAGGTCGGGCTTCCACACTTCTTGAAAGCTGTGACAGGGCAATGACCGGTACGTTAAGTTCTTTTGCAATTGCTTTTAATGAACGTGAAATCATGGAAATCTCCTGTTCACGGTTTCCAACTCCTTTTCCGCTGCTACTACCTGCGGTCATCAGCTGAAGGTAGTCGACCATGATAAGTCTTACTCCATGCTGCATTACCAGTCTTCGGCATTTTGCACGGAAGTCGAATATGGAAAGGGAAGGTGTTTCATCAATATATAAAGGAGCGTTCTCCAATTCAGATACATTGGAGAATAGTCTTTGCCATTCTTCATCATCCAGGGTTCCTTTTCTTAATTTTTCTGATGAGATTCTTGTTTCGGAAGCAATCATTCTGGTAATAAGCTGTACCGAGGCCATCTCGAGAGAGAACAGAGCCATAGGAATTTTGTGCCCTACTGCAATATTTCTTGCCATGGAAAGCAGGAATGCTGTTTTACCCATCGCGGGACGGGCTGCAATAATGATAAGGTCAGAATTCTGCCAACCACCGGTTTCCTTATCCACATCTCTGAATCCTGAAGGAACTCCGGAAAGTCCTTGTTTATCTTTTAAAGATTTAATGGTATCAATGGCTTGTTTTACCAATGAGTTGGCAGTATCGAATCCTTTCTTAATCGTTCCGTTGGTAATCTCGAAGAAAGACTGCTCTGCCTTGTCCAGAAGTTCAAAAACATCTGTCGATTCCTTGTAAGAAGAATCAATAACATTAGCAGAAACATTAATAAGACTTCTTAAAATATACTTTTCAAGAATAACACGTACGTGATATTCGATATGGGCAGATGAACTTACTCCCATTGTAAGATCAATGATGTAGTGATCACCACCTGCCTGACTCAGTTTGTCTTCTTTTTTTAAATCCTGAATAATCGTCATTAAGTCTACCGGGTGGTTGCCTTCATACAATTTTAAGATAGTAGAAAAGATGACCTGATGTCTGGGATCATAAAACACCTCCGGAGTAAGAAGGTCAATGGAATGGTCAAGACCTTTTTTGTCAATCAAAAAAGTTCCGATAACCAGTCTTTCAAAGTCCACTGCATTGGGAGGCATTTTTCCATCCGCAATAGACAATTCTTTTGCAAAGTTTCCGTGTGTCAGGGATGATAATGTTTCTTTCTGCGCCATGATGCAAAGATAGTTTATTTAAAAAATAATAGAAAAATAGTATTCAACAAATTATTAGCAGTCTTTCGTAAAATGCTGTAAACAGGAGGTTGGACTTGTTGATAAAAAAAATCACCTCAGTCTGAGGTGATTTTTCAAAAAGATGAAGTAAAACTTATTCTTTATTTTTTACCAATACCCATCCTGAATATTTGGTTTCGGTATTGTCTTTATTGTTTTCGTTCCACGAGATCGTGTACCAGTAAGTTCCGGTTAGGATTTTCTTACCAAATGCTGTTCCGTCCCAAGTGAAGTTATTCATTTTGTTAGCTTCATGAAGTTTGTTTCCATATCTGTCATATACAATGAAGATAAGGTTTTTCTTGTAAGCTAATGCTGAGTAATCAATAACATCATTTACATTATCTCCGTTCGGAGTAATCGCGTTGATAAGATTAGGGACAGTCACGGTTACCTGAATAGGCGTACAGTTATAAGTATCTTTTACATATATCGTATTTTCTCCTCTAGGAAGTCCTGTGAATACATTGGAGTCCTGCCAGTTAACACCATCAATAGAATATTTGTAAGGAGGAACTCCCCCTGAAGCTGTTACTGTGATGTTGTTGTTGGTAATCTCGATTCCTGAAACCACTGGCTGAAGGCTTGGATGTACACGTACTTCCTGAAGTGTGAAGCATTTTCCGGTCTGAAGTTTTACCCAATAAACCCCAACTCCTACGTTGTTGATAGATTGTGTAGTTTCACCCGTGCTCCATTCGTAGCTTACAAATCCAGGTCCAGCGTCTAAAGAGGTTTTGGCTTCAGCACAAATTGTCTTATCTTTTAATACCGCTGATTTTACCGGAGGCAATACAATCAGTTCTATTTTAGCAATTGAATAACACTGTTTGTCATTATTTACTCTTGCATATACTGTTTTGCTTTCTGAAAGATAGTTTAATGCTGCTATAATAGGGTTTGTCTGTGCTTTAGCATCAGCTACAGTTGTATAATATTTAATGGTAGTTCCGGTAGGTGTTGGAACAGCTACTCCGATGTCAGCCTTGGAAAGATCAAATGTTGAACGGGTAACGTCATTATCAATATAACAGTTTTGAAGTACAGCATCTTTCAGTACAACTGATGGGTAGAATAATAATCTGATAGTAGTAGTTGCGATACATCCGAAAGAAGAAATTACTTTTACATATACGGTTGATTCAGCAGAAACGTAGTTGGTAGGATCTGTAATTTCATTAATTTCAGCATTCATATCCGCAACCGTAGCATAATACTTAATGGTTGCTCCGGCTCCTCCAAATACATTGGCTGTTGTTAAGTTATATTTTGCAGTACCTGCTCCGTTGTTGTTACAGGAGTATAAAGTAGCCGAATTGGCAGAAATACCCACATTCACAAACTTGAACTTTCCGGTTATGAAACATCCGTTGATAGGGTTGCTCGGATTGGTAGGATCCTGATACACAATTCTGTAATAATATGTTGTAACTCCGTCTACAGTGGCTACCGTAAGTGGATTTTGTCCTGTAAGGGCATCGTTGGTTGTTTTGTGATAAGTAACCTTGAAGTTGGGGCTGTTACCATTAATAATTGCTGCAGATAATGTTGTAAAATCAAACTGGGTAGGCAGCGCACAAACCATTACCTGATTAGGATCATTAGGAGCTGCTCCCGGAATTCCAGGCGCGATAAATGGGTTAGGCGAAAGAACAGGATCGTTAAATGCAGAACTTAAGCTTGCTGTTCCTGTCCATTCTAAAGAAAAACCATTAACGGATCTACTGAAGTTGTCAATAACCAGATAATAAGTCTGGCCAACCAATACATCCATATAGGGACTCCATTTACCATTGTTCATACTGGATGTAACACCTGGTGGATTGGTAGGGAATACGGCTGGTGGAGCAAGAGTCAGATCGAGACCTGTATCTCCTGAAGTGCCGCTATAGTTACATCTTATGGGTTGTATGAAAACGTGATCCGCATTCTGTAACGAAGCACAGCCGTTAGCTGTTGGTCCGTAAACTGCAAAATCATAATCATCATCCTGATCGTTAGGTTTTATTGTAAATGCCAGTGTTCCTGGTGTGGATACTGTGAAAGTATACCAAACTGTATATCTTTCATTGGTGCTGAGGCAACCTCCGTTTTGGTTAAGTATTTCTATAATATTCCCCGGGCCTGAAGGGGTATATGAGATGTCAGAATTACCACAGATGGGAATTGCTGTGACACAGTCTGACTGTGAATAGGCCATTTGCGCTATCAATAAAATAAAAAGAAGTAATATTTTTTTCATTGTTAAAACTTTTTTGTTAAACAAACTTGAAATCAATAAATTTTTATCATTATTTGTAAAAGAAAAAGCCGCCAAAGCGGCTTTTTATATTGTGGTGTTTTATTCTCTGTTTTTTACAACAATCCAACCTGAAAACTTGAAAGGAGTGTTCTTCTTGTCATTCTCGTTCCATGTTACAGAATACCAGTAGGTACCTGTTGGTATGTTCTTGCCACCAATTTTACCATCCCATTTATAACCATTGGATTTGTCTCCCTGGTGGATTTTTGTTCCATATCTGTCAAAGATACTCAAAATAAGATTCTGTTTATCAGCCATAGCAGAATAATCTACTACATCATTCACACCATCCCCGTTTGGAGTAATCATATTGATAAGGTTAGGAACAACTACGTTCACTTCAATAGGTTCGCAGTCGTAAGCATCTTTTACATACACTTTGTAAGTTCCTCTTGCTACATTGGAGAATACATTAGAAGGTTGCCATAAAATCTTATCCATAGAATACTGATAATCCGGTGTTCCTCCAATAACATTGATTGTCAATGTAGTATTGTTAATGTCGATATTTGTTACAACTGGTTGCTCAGAAGGATAAACGGTTACCTTTTGAGTGGCAACACATTCACCTGTTTTCAATTTTACCCAGTAAACGCCTACTCCTACATCTTTAATAGACTGTGTTGTTGCTCCTGTGCTCCATTCATAGCTTTTGAATCCAGGTCCGGCATCTAAAGTGGTCGTGTCTTCCATGCAGATAATTTTGTCTTTCAGAACACTGGATGTTACTGGAGCAATTACAGTTAAACCAATTTTTACCACTACATAACATCCTCTGGTGTCGGATACTCTTACATATACCAAGCCGCTTGGTGCAATATAATTAGCATTTAAAATTTGGTTGGTTTCATCTATTGCGTCTGTTAGTGAAGGGAAGTATTTTTTAGTGATCCCTGCCTGTGGTGTAATTACAGCAGCATTATCCAAGTTGAATAAAGCTGTTGAAGGATTGGCTTCAATAAAGCATGATCTCAATTCAGCATCTTTTGCAATGATTTGCGGATAGAATTTAAGGGTAATTTCTGCAATATCACTACATCCAAATGCAGAAGTTACTTTTACATATATTTTACCTTCAGCAGAAACAAACTGATAGATGTTGGTGATCTCATTGATTGAGTTATTCAGATCATATAATGTGTAATAGTATTTTTTAGTTGCCGTTGGATCAGCAAAAACTGCAGCAGTGGTAAGATCATACGTTGCCGTACCTGCATTGTTGTTGTTACAGCTTGTCAGCGTTACATCGGTAGCGGTGATTGTACCATCTTTAAATTTAAATTTACCAGTCTGTCTACATTTATTAATAGGGCTGTTGGGGTTAGTCGGGTCAGTATAGTTGATACTGTAGAAATAAACTCCAACAGGAGTAACTGTTTGAGGTCCAACAAGAGGGTTGTTACCTGTTAAAGCATCATTCTGACTTGTGTGGTAGCTAATGTTGAAGTTAGGGTTACCATTAAGAATTCCTGCGGATAATGATGCGAAATCAAAAGTCGCCGGATTTGAACAGATCACTACTTCTCTTGGGTCAGCAGGATTAGCTCCTGGAATTCCCGGTGGGATAAATGGATGAGGCTGTATATTCGGATCAGTGAACGGAGAAGACAAAGTAGCTGTTCCACCCCATGATAATTTGAATCCGTTAGCTGTTTCTCTGTGGTTATTTACAATGATATAGTAAGTCTGACCAGGCAGTACATCCATGTATTTTACCCATTTATCTCCTGTTGCATCCTCACTAAGGTCAGTAGCGGTCATATTAAGACCTGTATTTCCACTTAGTCCGGAATAAGAACAACGTATAGGAGTTCCTAGGTTTCCGCAAGATTTGTTGGGTCCATATACTCCAAAGTCATAATCATCTCCCTGGTCGTTAGGGATGATTTCGAAAGTAAGGGTTCCTCCTGTAGCGATGGTAAAAGAATACCATACGGAGTACTTCTCGTTAGAAGTTAAACATCCACCTAGGTTTTCTGCAATGTCTCCATGCCCGCCTGGTGTATATGAAATGTCAGAGTTACCGCAGACTGCCATTGCAGTGCCACAATCTGATTGTGCAAATAAAATATGTGAAAATATGAGTAATAAAACAAGTAATGTTTTTTTCATGAGAATTAATTTTTAAAACAAATATTAAATGTGTTTAATTATTAAAAAATGCTGTTTTATCTGATACAAAATACTGTTTATCAAAATATTCAATGAATTTTCAGGTTTTCGTATTAAAAAAAACTGATCGTCCCAATTTACTCGGGAGATCATACATTTTTTTACTGTTAATTTGTTCCGATCAGCTGTTTTCCCCAAGTAGGTGAACTTGATGAGGCGTCTGACATTTCAAATTCTTTGGCTGCTTTTTGATAGAACTTTATAGCTTCTGTCTTGTTCCCTTGTTTTTCAGCTATTTCCGCTTTTAAAAAAGAAAGTCTTGGATTATTCTTTAAAGTTGTTTCCGCTTTAGCCATAAAGCCTGTAGCCGTTTTTAGTTCCTTTTGAGGATCTGCAGCTGTTTTTATTCTTATTTTCTGAAAATGAATAAGAGCAAGAAGAAGATTGACCTCTCCATTATTTTTTTCCGAAGCAAGAGCCTGCATTGCAAGTTTTCTGGCAGATTCATTAGGTTCTCCAAGAGGGCTGTTCGGACTATTCTTTAAAAGGAAATTGGTTTTAAGATACAATGCTGCTGCTGCATAGTAATTAGCCTGCCATTTTTCTGAAGTTTTAGCTTGTGAAAACTTAGAAAAAAGCATATCATAGTCATTTTCTGTTTTAGCATTATTGAATTGTAAAACAGATTGTTGTAAGGTTTGGTCTGAAAAGAATTGAGCATTCATCAGAGAACCTGTCATGAGAAAGCTCAAAATTAGTAAAAGTTTAGTCATAGGGGGATATTTTATGAAGCAAATATAAAAAATTATTAACGTTAAATTAAAGATTTTGAGATATATTTAATGAAAGTAACATATTGGTTTTAAATGTGGTATTTTATTCTGTTGATTAAATTATATGAAGATCGTAAAGATATATATAGTTTTGATGAATATTTCTGGTTTAATTCTTTTATAAATTTTAAAAAAACAGCTATAAAACAAAAATCAGAATAGAAAACGTTCTATTCTGATTTTAAGTATTTCGAATTCTTATTTTTTTGTATTAGATTTTAAATGATTTGATAAACAATAAGTTAATATTGCATCTTTCTCAATTTAGGATTGGTGCTTCCAACAACAAGGGCCACTAAAACGGTCATACAGCCTCCGAATACCACAGAGCGCACAACGCCCAGGAGTTTGGCCATAAGTCCACTTTCGAACTGTCCCATTTCATTGCTTGACATGATGAAAATTGAATTCACACTCAGAACACGACCTCTGATATGATCCGGTGTTTTTAACTGTACAATGGTGCCCCGGATAACCACGGAAATTCCATCCAGCATCCCGCTCATCACCAGGAACATAAAAGACAGCCAGTATAATTTTGAGAGTCCGAATCCAATAATGCATAGCCCGAATCCTGTAACCACAGCAAGAAGTATTTTTCCCTGATTTTTGCGAAGCGGAACAATAGATAAAATAGTAATAATACACATTGAACCAATGTCTGAAGCTGCATTCAGTAAACCGAAACCTTCAGCTCCTGAATTCAGGATGTCTGTTGCAAATACAGGGATCATAGCTACGGCTCCGCCAAAAAGTACTGCAAACATATCAAGACATAGAGCTCCCAGAATCTCCTTGGTCTTAAAAATATAAGAAATTCCTTCACGCATGCTTTCTACTACATTTACTGTTTCTTTTTTGTATTCTGAATGCTGTTTGTGCAGTTGCCAGAAAAATAATGAAGCAACAAATATGAGTGTTAAAATAGCAACGAGAGTCCATTTTACGCCGATAAATCCAATCAGAACACCTCCGATAGCATGTCCGCAAACAGAAGATATCAGGAAAGTAGCCTGGTTCAGCGTTACGGCATTCGGAAGATTTTCCTTCTTTACAATTTTAGGAATCATGGAAGGAACAATAGGACCGATAAAGGCTCTTGCTATCCCTGTGAAAAAGATAACACCATAAATATAATAGGTAATCTGATGACCCGTAAAGTGCATTTCCACATCAAGAAATGCGGGAATCAACAAAAGGCCAATCAGAAAAATATATGCATAATTACAAATGAGTAGCAGTCTCTTTTTTTCATTCATATCAATAACATGTCCTGCATACAGCGCGCAACTTACCGCAGGAATCACCTCTGAAAGTCCGATAAGGCCTATTGAAAAAGGATCTTTTGTTAATTGATATACCCACCATCCAAGTAAAGTGGCAAGCATTCTGAAAGCTAAAACAATAAAAAATCTCCCGGTGAGAAGATTTCTGAACTCAACATTTTGTAATGTTTGTAACGGGGTAAAGGAAATCATGAACAAAAATAGCCCTAAAAATTTATTTAGGGCTATCCATATGACAATTTTTAAAAGATATATTAAATATATCTCAAAAGATAAAATCTATTTTAGTCCGCTCTGGAAGAACTCAATACGATCGCTGCAACACCTGCTGCTCCAATAATCGTAGCTCCTGCGGCAATTCTTGCTTTTCTTCTGTCTTTCACAGCAGCTATATTGGATTTAGGAATAATCACTTCTGTACTATCTTTTTTACCGGCAGTTCCTACAATATTTTCCCCAACGACATTTCTGAATAAGATGGTCTGCTTCGGAGAGCCGTCTCTCATAGTTACTTTATATATTTTTCCGGCTTCAAGATTAGAGTAGTTGTTTTTTGAAATATCTTCGCTGTATTTTGTAGTAGCACAAGATGTAATAACAAATAAAGATGTTAGTAAAGACGATTTCAACAGTACAGATGCTTTCATTATTTTCTTTTAGTTTTTCAAATTTATAATTTTTTTCGAATATACGTTTTTGGAATTGAAAAAATATGATTAAAGTTTGTAAATTTCTAAGAGATTTGCAATCTTTCTGTCATTAGCCAATCTTGGAGTCTTGTTTTGACCTCCTAGTTTTCCCTGGGATTTCGCATATTCATGAAAGGCATTTTTTGCAAGCCTGGTGATTTGTAATTTCTGTAAAATATTTCCCGAAATCAAATCATCATAGTAAGTGTTTCTTGCCCGAAGCTGTTGATCCAATTCATCTCTGAATGCTTCTAAATGCTCAGGTTCTTTTTCAAATTCAATCAGCCATTCGTGATAAGGGAGTCCTTCAGCCGGATTTACCTGTGGAGCCAGATGGAATTCTGTAATCTGTGCAGGATGCTCTTCAAGAGTCGCTTTCATCGCTTCTTCTACCTCGAATGCTATCACATGTTCTCCAAATGCAGAGGTGAAATGTTTGGTTCTCCCGCTTACCAAAACCCTGTATGGGTCTTTGCTGATGAATCTTACAACGTCCCCAATAGAATAAGCCCATAACCCGGAATTGGTCGTAAGAATCAATGCATAATCTTTATTAAGTTCGATTTCTTTTAAAGTTAATCTTCTTGCTCCAGGCTTGCCATATTCTTCCAAAGGAATGAATTCGTAGAAAATTCCATGATTGGTCAATAGCAGTAGTCCTTCTTTGGTGTAATCATCCTGAAAAGCAAAAAAACCTTCAGAAGCAGGGAAAGTCTGAACAATGTCTACTTTGCCTCCCAATAACTCTTCCATTTTATCACGATAAGGTTCATAGTTGACACCTCCTGTTACAATAAGCTGAAGATTGGGGAACAGCTGTTTGATCTTTTTACCATGTTTTTCTGTCAGCTTCTCAAAATACATGATCAGCCATGGTGGAATTCCTGAGATCAGCGTCATATTTTCATGTTCCGTTTCCTCAATAATTTTATCTACTTTGGTTTCCCAGTCTTCCATAATATTGGTTTCCCAGCTCGGCAGACGGTTTTTCTGTAGATAATTAGGAATATGATGGGCTACAATACCGGAAAGCCTTCCTGTTTTTATCCCAAATACTTCTTCCAGTTCCGGGCTGCCCTGAAGGAAAATCATTTTTCCATTCACAAAATCAGCGTTATTCTTTTTACTGATATAATGAAATAAAGCACTTTGAGCTCCGGCAATCTGAAAAGGCATTCCTTCTTTGGAAATCGGAATATACTTAGAACCGGAAGTGGTTCCTGAAGTTTTTGCAAAATACTCTGGCGTTTCCGTCCATAGAATATTGGACTGTCCTTTTTTTACTCTTTCAATATAAGGTTTCAGATCTTCATAATCGGCCACAGGAACTCTGTCCTGAAATTCCTTTACAGAATGAATGTTTTCAAAATCATGTTCCCTCCCAAAAAGTGTTTTTTGAGCTGTTTTCACTAGAGAAAGCAGCAAGTCCTCCTGGTTTTTCTCAGCATTTTTTTTGAAATCCTCCGCTTTCTGAACATGTTTTTTTGCCCAGATCAGCGCTGCATTTTTCTTGAAGAAGTTTAACATGGGTCAAATTTATAAATAAGTAAAGAATCTGGAATCATTTTTACGAAGCTTCATATAAAAAAACCGATGGAACTTGTTCCACCGGCTTTTCGAAATTTGATTATGAAAATAACAACTATATGTTAATGTTATGCTTATTTGTTTGCCTTATACCTTTTGTCGGGAGTACCGTCTTTTTTCAGGTGTTTGTTTTCTTTATATCTCTTATCGGGAGTGCCGTCTTTTTTCATTTTGGCAGCCGGTTGTGCAGGCTTCGCTGCTTTTACATCCATTGCCGGTTTTGCAGCTTTTACTTCAGCTGGTTTAACAGTTTTTGCTGTAGTTGCTTTTACAGGCGGGTGCGCCGTAGCACCTGTAGCGGGAGCAGTCTGCTGAGCAGTGGCAAGTCCTAATCCAAGGATCAAAGACATTGCAGATAAGAATTTTTTCATAAGAATTATTGTTTGTTTTTTGTTGAATAAAGATATACAAAAAGCAGGCTAGAAAATTGAGATTTTTAAACTTAACTAAAGTTTATTACAGCTTAAAAAAAAATTAAAACACTTCATTTACAATGAAAAAGCCTGTCTTCAAAGATAAAGACAGGCTTGAATAATATATAAATAGACATGGCTAGCGCGTACAATTTGCTGTCCACGTTTTGCCATCCTTGACATACAGAATTTTTAAAACATTATTATCAATTCTGATATAAGAGGTTGCTGTAGAACCAATCATCACCAGAGTATGATCTCCTTCCTGATTAAACTCTATTCCGTTGAGATCCGGAATACTGTTGGAGAACGCGAAATTGTATTTGGTGCCGCTGGCAATCTTTGTTACAAATACACTTCCGTCATCTGTGCTGATGTTGGTAGAACCACCATCATTATAAGAAACCTTTCCTTTGTAGGTTCCTGCAAAAAATTCATTGTTTACAGGGTCATCATCTTTGCTACATGACGAAAAAGATAATGCTGTGAATACCAACAGCATCATAACTCCTAAGATTTTAATTGCTTTTTTCATAATATTATTCTTAATGTTTGGTTAGTCTGGAAATCCCAAACACTATGCCATGGGTGAGTAGTTGAATTTTTTTAACAGGTTATTAGATAAAATTGTAAAAAATTAAGATTTATGAGGCTAAGTCCTTCATTTCAAACCTTCAGACTTTCTCTTTTTCTAAGGAAGAGAAAAAATATCCGTACCTTTGTACATCATCAACGGTTTCGGAAAACTCCCGAAATCGCTTTTGTCGTTTATACCATTAGTATTTATGCAGTTAAAATCCATCAATGAAAAGTTCCTTCCAAACCTTATGCAGAAAGAGTTTGGGAAAGAAATTTTTACCCAGTTAGAAAACAGCCAGCATATAGCTGTAAAAGGAAGTGCAGGATCTTCAGTTTCTATTTTTGTGGCTGAGCTTTTTTTGGTTCAGAAGAAGAATATTCTTTATCTGGTAGATGATAAGGAAGATGCATTGTACGCCAATACAGAGATGGAAGATCTTCTAGGTAAGGATAAAGTGCTGTATTTTCCGGCCACCCATCTTGAACCTTATCAGGTGGAAAAGACTCAAAATGCCAACCTAGTGTTAAGGACTGAGGTTCTTAATAAAATTAATTCCGGAAGATCTCCAAAAGTGATTGTGGCTTATGCCGGTGCTTTATCTGAAAAGGTTTTGAAAAAAGAAGATTTTAAAGCAATTTCCCATCATATTAAAGTGGGAGATCAGCTGGATTTTGATTTTGTGGATGAACTGCTTAATCATTATCATTTCCAGCAGGCTGATTTCGTTTCCGAACCGGGAGAGTTTTCTGTGAGAGGAGGAATTGTAGACGTGTTTTCCTATTCACACGAAAAACCATATAGAATTACCTTCTTCGGTAATGAAGTGGAAAGTATTAAAACTTTTGATATCGAAACACAGCTTTCGGTAGATAAAGTAAAAGATTTCCAGTTGGTTTCCAATATGAATTTTTCTGTAACGGGAACAAGGGTATCTCTGTTGCAATTATTGCCTAAAGAAAGTTTTGTAGTTTCCAAAAACGGAATGGTGGGAATGCAGAAGATCAGAACATTCTACGAAAAGTCTTTGGAAAAATATGATACATTAAGTAAAGATATTGCCCACAGGACTCCGCAGGAACTTTTTATTTCTGATCAGGAGTTTCTGTTTGATTATAAAAAATTTAAAACAGTTGATTTTGGAGGAATAATTATTGAAGGATTGAAAGAAGTAACCGAAGTTAAAATGGAACAGCTTCCACAGCCTTCTTTTCATAAAAACTTTGAACTACTGATTGAAGATATTGAAGAAAAGCAGAATGGAGGATTTGATACCTGGATTTCTTTTTCAACAGAAAAACAGAAAGAAAGGCTGGAGTCTATCTTTGAAGAGCTTGAACATGAGCTTCCATTTAAAAGTTTTAAGTCTGAACTTCATGAAGGATTTGTAGATAATGGACACAAACTGCTGGTCTATACAGATCATCAGATCTTTGACCGTTATCAGAGATATAAAGCGAAAAATACTTTTGCAAAATCTGAGCAGCTTACCCTGAAAGACCTGATGTCTCTGAAAATAGGGGACTATATCGCTCACATTGACCATGGAATCGGGAAATTTATGGGATTGGTGAAAGTGAATAATGACGGAAAGATTCAGGAATGTTTCAAACTGACCTATAAAAACGGAGACTTATTATATGTAAGCATTCACTCTTTGCATAAGATTTCGAAATACAACGGTCCGGATGGAAGAGAGATCGTTTTGAGTAAACTTGGATCTCCAACATGGAAATCTTTAAAACAGAAAACCAAAGCGAAGGTTAAACAGATTGCTTTTGACCTTATTCAATTATATGCCCAGAGGAAAACGGCGAAAGGTTTTGCTTATACTCCAGATTCCTACCTGCAGAACGAGTTGGAGGCCAGCTTTATTTATGAAGATACTCCGGATCAGGAAAAAGCTACTGTAGATGTAAAGAGAGATATGGAAGCGGATACGGTAATGGACAGGCTTGTATGTGGTGACGTAGGTTTCGGTAAAACGGAAGTTGCAATCAGGGCTGCATTTAAAGCCGCTACAGATGGAAAGCAGGTTGCAGTATTAGTGCCTACAACCATTCTTGCTTTTCAGCATTACAGAAGTTTTAAAGAAAGGCTAAAAGATTTTCCGGTAAATGTTGCTTATGTCAACAGATTCAGAACAGCTAAGCAGAAATCAGAAACTTTAGAGGCTTTAAAGAACGGAAAAGTAGATATTATCATTGGAACGCATCAATTGGTAAGCAGTTCGGTGAAGTTTAAAGATCTTGGTTTATTGATTATTGATGAAGAGCATAAATTCGGGGTTTCAGTAAAGGATAAATTGAAAACCTTGAAGAATAATGTGGATACCCTGACGCTTACGGCGACTCCTATTCCGAGGACGTTACAATTCTCGTTAATGGCTGCAAGGGATTTATCCGTTATCAAAACGCCACCGCCGAACAGACAGCCTGTAGATACGCAGTTAATCGGATTCAATGAAGAAACACTTCGTGATGCGGTTTCTTATGAGCTTCAAAGAGACGGTCAGGTATATTTTATCAATAACAGAATTGAAAACCTGAAGGATATTGCGGGGCTTATTCAGAGGCTGGTTCCGGATGCGAGAGTAATTACAGGACATGGGCAGATGGAAGGAAAACAGCTTGAAAAAAATGTACTGGATTTTATGGAAGGGAAATACGACGTTCTTGTGTCTACTACCATTGTAGAAAGTGGGGTAGATGTTCCGAATGCCAATACTATTTTTATCAATGATGCGCATCGGTTTGGGATGGCGGATCTGCACCAGATGAGAGGAAGGGTAGGGCGAAGCAACAGAAAAGCATTCTGTTATCTGATCACTCCTCCTTATGACATGATGACCTCCGATGCCAGAAAACGTCTGGAAGCTATTGAACAGTTTTCAGATCTGGGAAGCGGTTTCCAGATTGCGATGAAAGATCTGGAAATCCGGGGTGCCGGCGATCTTCTGGGTGCTGAACAAAGTGGGTTTATCAATGAAATGGGGTTTGAAACGTATCAGAAACTAATGCAGGAAGCTTTAGAAGAACTTAAAGATGATGCTGATTTTGAAAGCCTTTTTGAAAATGAAGAAGACAGACAAAAACTTTTCAAATCTGTAAAGGATGTTAATATTGATACGGATTTAGAGCTGATGTTGCCGGATTCGTATATTTCGAACACAGAAGAAAGGTTGTTGCTCTACCAGAAAATTGCTGAAATCACTAATGAAGCAGATCTTCATCAGTTTGAGCTGGAGCTGATTGACCGTTTCGGAGCATTGCCGAAAGAAGCTGTCAATCTTTTGAAGAGTGTTTCTTTGAAGTGGCTTGCTTCTGATATAGGTTTTGAAAAGATTGTTATGAAAAACGGAGTGTTTTTAGGGTACTTCCCAGGGAATCCTCAGGATAAGTTTTACCAGACAGACAGATTCCGACATATTATTAATTATTTGACCCGAAATCCGACTGAAGCCCAGCTTAAGGAGAAGTCAGGAAAAGAAGGTAATCAGTTGATGATGAGAAAAGAAAGAGTGAAAAATGTAGATGAAGTCAATCTATTGTTGAAAGCAATTATCGAACATGACTAAATTTATTTTTCCTTTACTGGAAATAGCATCATAATATTATTAGAAACGTGTAAAAAGATTAATTTTTACACGTTTTTTTTTGTGATTGTTATCATGTTTTTCTTTTGTAATATTCCTATTGAAGAGAATTAAGGCTGTTTTTGAGGGGGTGAAATCACTTTCCAATGATAAAAAAAATCCTGTAAATCCCCGTACAGTAAGGGTTTGAGATGTTGTCTTGCTGTTTTTATACATGGAAAGTAGAGTTATGTAGTAATAATTCTACTTTTTAGTATTATTAATTCTATGTTCTAATGTGTTTATTTCTATAGGTTTATAGATGTATAACTGGAATTTTTTGGACTTCGTTGCTTAACTTTGCAGTCCTTAATTATGAAAACAATTATACATTGCTGCGTGGCTGGACTTTTTTCGTTCTACGCTAACGCACAGGTGGGAATAGGTACTGCAAAACCCAAATCTGTTCTTGATGTGAACGGAAAAACCACCTTAAGAAAAGAACTTAGAGTAGGCGGTAGTTCAACTCAGGCTGGAGATGCCGGGTTGAATGGCCAGGTTTTGGTTTCTCAGGGTGAGGGTTTGCCTCCTGTGTGGAAATCTTTGAATGTTTCCTTTATGGAAGAGGGACAGTATAAGCTGATTAATTCTTATCTGTCATCGGATCAAACGGGTATTAATTCACTTACGGATGGTATCGCTGGTGATGGTGTCTACACCAACAATGTTGGAGATAACATTAATGATATCACAAAAGGCAACTGGAAAAAAATAGGCGGACTCGACAATACTTTTACCATCAAAAATGGAAAGAACAGACTTACCTATCAGTTCCAGACAGGTATTGAAATGAAAGCAGCTTCTTCTACAACAATACAGAATGTAAGATTTGCTTGTGGCGTTTTCAGAAACGGTGCATTGGTAGCGGTACGTCCGGATAGAATTGCTTCCAACAACAACAGTGGAAAAGCGGGTCTTCAGGATTATATCTTTACTCTTAATTATACGGAGCAGAACGTTCCTGTAGGGGTTCATAATATTGAAATTGCATGCAGAAAGATTGATACATCAAGTTCTACTTCACAATTTACAATTGGACGAAATGTAGAAGCCTCCAATGGTGCTTCCAGTGCTTTTACATTGGAATCTACGATGAAAATGGATGTTATCGAATACGTGAGTTATAAAAACAACTAATGATGAAAAAACTATTATCAACGCTGCTTCTTAGCATAGGTCTTTTGGCAACGGCTCAGGTAGGAATAAAAACAGAAGCCCCAAAAGCAACACTTGATGTAAACGGAGACGTTAATTTCAGAAATAAAATTGCTGTCCAGAATGCTACTGATAATTCATTATTTCAAGGAAATAATGATCAGCTGTTAGTTTCGCAGGGAGAAGGCTTTGCTCCTATCTGGAAATCACTCCGTATTCCTGAATACGAACCCAATAAATTTTACCTTATATACAATAATTCCTTTTCAGATAAAGTTGGTATTACTTTCTCTTCTTCAGAAAACTCTTCGGTAAGCATGGACTCAAGAGGAGGTACTTTTACGAAGGGAAAGCAGTATAGTACACTTACAAATTTTAAGAAAATAAACGGACTTTCACAAACCATCACCGTTTACAGTACACAAAGTAAGGCTTATTTTCAGTTTGAAACTGTGGTACAGGCAGATTTTGGGGGAGCAGGAAGTACAGACAATTCCATAGATTATGCATGCGGTATCTTTGTGGATGATAAACTGGTCAACCTGAGACAGAGAAACCTAAAGGCTATCACCACTTCATATCCTTTCCTTACTCATACCCAGATCGGAATTGTAGATAATCTTTCCCAGGGAAATCATTCGGTTTACGTTGCCTGTACAAGACTGGGTTCTTATGGTGCTTCGGGTGCAGGAAATACCCTTACTATAGGTACTAATGTGTATAGCAATATCAATAGCTTTATATCACAGTCTTCTCTTAAAGTTGACGTATATGAAGTTCCGGAAGTATTTAATACCATTATAAACTAAGACGGATTATGAAAAAAATATTATTTGTAACATCATTTTTATTAGCTGTTGCAACAAACGCCCAAGTGGGTATTAATGCTCCTAATCCGACTAACATGCTGGATGTAAACGGAGATCTTAATATCAGAAAAGAATTAAGAACAGGAGGAACTGATGTATTAAAAGGGTCTGCCGGAGCGGCTGGTGATATATTTCACAATAATACTGATTTAGGTGCCAACGACTGGAAAGCCATTAAAATTGCAGATGGACAGGGTAGTATGTCTGTGTTTTCCATCAATACAGTTTCTGATAAAGTTGGAGTGAGTTTTTCTGGAAGTAGCGGGGCAACCAACCCTTATACTGACGGGGAAGCCCTGACTGGAGGCTGGACTGTAATTCCTGGAACTGTGGATACATTCTCCGTAACCAATGGTACGAATAAGGCTACCTTCTCATTTCAGACGACGATTCAGAAAACAGGAACAAATTCTGCGAGTTTTGCCTGTGGAGTTTTTGTTGATAACGCCCTTAGAGCAGTGAGAACAGATGTGTTATTGGGAGACAGCGGTGCTTATAAGATTTTTAATCTTAATGCTACTCTTACTAATCTTACTCCTAAGAATCAGTATTCTGTTAAAGTAGCCTGTATAAAAAGAGCTATTTCCGGAACAACTCTTGGGATAGGAAGAGCTGTTGATACTGCCTTTCTCAACAGCGATATGTCACAGTCTGTTTTGACAACATCCATATTACAACCTTATTAATTTTCATCATCATACAATAATAGGAAATCTAAAAACGTTATGTTTTTAGATTTTTTTTGTTTATTAACTCTATTTCTTGTGAATTTGTTCGGATAAAGTAAAGTGTATTATCGAAAATTGAATTATATTTGGACAAGCTAAAAAAATTCTATATGGTAAAAAACTATTTTTTTAAAATATTTGCCGGTATTGCTTTTCTTGGGCTGCTGACAGCATGTAATACAACCTCAGATCCCACAGAATCCATCCCGAATCCTGATGAAGGAACTCCTCCTAAAAAGATTTTAACGAAGGTTAGCTCGAATAATGTTTCTCAGGAAGAATATGTTACAACAGCGGTAACCGGAGATCTGCAGACCGCAGTATCTAAAGATGAATCTTTTACAGGAAGTGCTTACTATACGGGAACAGTAACATATACCAACAAAAATATCACAAAAATTAAATATGTAAGTTCAGCAGCATCCAGCCTTACTTATGAATTTAATATTGTTCCTGACGCTACAGGTAAAAAGATTTATAATGCTACTTCTACAGCAACGGGGGCAACTCCATCTGTTTCTGTTGTAAGCGACTATACATTTACCTATGATCCGGTTAACAGCAGACTTACTAAAATTCTTGAGAAGAGAAAAGAAGGAGGAATCAGTGCCTATAACAAATTTATTGATTATTCTTTTGTATATAATGGAGAAAATCTGATTCAGGTTGTTCGCTCCAAAGGTCTGTTGGATATCAACGGAAACCCGAATATGAGTACAGCAGTAATAAGCAAGTTTAGTTTTCAGAACTATGACGCTCAGAAAAGCCCGTATTATACACTGCCGTCCGTGTATTTCATCACACGAAGTCTGATCGATCCTGCTCAATTCTATAAAATATCTCCGAACAATCCTACTTCTATGTTTATAGAATTGCCATCACCAGCTACTCCTGTTAATACCTCTCAAAGTTATTCTTATGATAATCAAGGGTATGTAGTTGTTGAAAAAAATCAGAATGTAACTTTTACCTATAAAAACTTATAGAAGAAATATAGTTATTAATCTTACCAGAATATAAATAATAATATAATTTTTAGGCAAAAAAAAATTATATTTGTCAAAAAAATAATCAATTACAAGGAAATGAAGCAAATTTTCTATTTTATTTTACTCATCGCAGGTTTTTCCTCAATACATTCCTGCAAGGATATGCTGGATGAGGATGGAAATCCATTATTGGATCTTAACAATACAGGAGGCTTAAGCGGCCCCAGAGCATTATACAGAGAAATTACAGATAAAGATACTATCGCAGAATATCAGTACAGCGGACTTCTTGTGACTAAAGTTATCACAGACAGTGCTTCCATCACTGATATTATGTACAGTGGTGATAAAATCAGTCAGATTAATTTTAACGGTTTCCTTGATCTTGACGGAAACGGAAAACTAGATAAAGACAGTGTATCATACACTCAATTGTTCACTTATGCAAACAATAACAAACTGCAGCTGATTTCTGAAAACCGTTCAACCTTCAGAAGAACTCCGCCTGTAATACCTGGAGGACCTGTAGGACCACAGACATTATTGAAAAAAGAGAAAACTGCTTATCAGGTTAAATACAGTACTGCTACAGGAAAACTGGATTCAATTATTATGAGAAACGGACCGGATGTTCCGGGAGCTCCGCTTAACTTCACAGATTATTCTAAAACAGGTTATACTTATGTAGGAGACAATGTATCTAAAGTAGTAAGATACTACGGAACAATGACTGGTGGATCGTTTGGTGCTGTTACAGGAAAATATAGCTACGAATATTATGCCTATGATGAGCAGGTAAGCCCATTCACATTGCTGCCACACGTATATAAAATTTCAAGATTATTATCTACGATAATCAATGATAAAGAAAGTCTTATCTTATCTCCAAACAACCCTAAGAGATGGTCTGTAACAGATCTTACGCCACCGATTCCAACACCGATTGTGAAGAGTACCAATTACGTTTACGATCCTCAGACTTACATGACAAAAGGATATGGCGTTAATTACATCTATAAACCACAATAGAAGAATTTTTTTAACAATATTCAAACTCAATCTTTCTTAAGATTGAGTTTTTTATTTTTTATACCTTAATTTTGCAAAAAATTTCTGATGAAATATTTAATTGTCGGGCTTGGTAACAAAGGCTCTGAATATGAAAATACACGACATAATATAGGATTTAAAGTAGCTGAGAAAATAGCGGAAACCCTTGAAGTATCATTCAATACCTCCAACTTTGGCTGGCTGGCAGAAGGAAAGCACAAAGGCAGAAAAGTTTTTGTTCTGAAACCGGATACTTATATGAATCTTTCCGGTAATGCAGTGAAGTACTGGATGCAGAAAGAAAATATTCCTTTGGAAAATGTACTGATCATTACCGATGATCTGGCTTTGCCTTTTGGGACTTTAAGAATGAAAGGAAAAGGATCTGATGCCGGACATAATGGGCTTAAAAATATTAATGAAGTATTGCAGACTCAAAATTATGCAAGGCTGCGCTTCGGAATCTCTGCAGATTTTACGGCAGGAAGACAGGTAGATTATGTTTTAGGAACATGGAATGACGAAGAATCAGAAAAGCTTCAAGAGAGAATTGAAACCTTTTCTAAGGCTAGTCTTTCATTCGTATTTGCGGGATTGAATAACACAATGTCTGCATTTAACGGAAAATAATTCCAGAAAGTGATAAAAGAGAACTGAAATTAGAGTATAGCTTATAAAATTGAATGACTGGCTTGTTTGTAAGGCAGTCATTTGTTTATATGTTTTTTAAAATTTTTCTGCTGGTTTTATAATTAATTTATCTTCTTTCCTGATAAATAATACCCACATCCAAGGAATGAATGATAATAAAAAAGATACAATACTATTCTGCATAAATATTTCATTTGCTGAAGGGTTGTTTTGAAACTCAAATATCGCTTGATTAATGGTGAGCCCTTGTTTTACCAATAAAGCAATTACAGTAATAACATTGGCTATAAATATGCTTACAATATTTGTGAAGAAGATAATATATCTTGTCAGTTTTCCACGAAATCCTTTGAAATAATCATAGCCTAAAAAACCAAGAAGAGCAATAACAAATGCCATTCCTGAGGAAATTTCTCCTAAATATACAGCAAGTATGACCCAAAGTATAATGGCAGGAATTGAAAAAACAATGGCTCCTAAAAATCCTGTCAGATAATTTTTCTCTTTTGAAATTCTTGTCTTTTCTATTTCATAGAATTTATCATCTGTCTGTTGAAAACAATGATCACAAAGGAGTATACCAGTATGGTTAAGGTCGTAATAGCGAATACTTTCATTTGTTTCACAGCTATGACAATGGTTTTGCTCCGGCACATTGAGTTTTTTTAACAAACCAACCACAAAGTCAAACAAAGCATAAACAGTGCTGATTTTAGTAGGCATTATATTTTCTGTGAATTTGAAAAAAATAGTATTTTCTCTAATTTCAAAGAGGGTAAATCTTAATTTTTTTCTGTTTCCCGTTAACTCTGTTTTGATTTGTTGTCTTTGTTCCTCTGTTAAATTCCCAGTTGTTACTGAAACATATTTGTATTGAGGAGTATGTATTATACTTGCGTCTGAAACATTGAAAAAATAGCCTTTGTAAAGTCCGAATACCTTATGGCTTGTTTTATGCCATCCAAGGTCTCTGGCTATTTTTTTTGCTTTGGGAAAAATCATACTTTTTTGACTTGGTAGTCATGGTTTATTGAGGTGTTTTCTCGAGAGCACGAATATATAATTATTTTTAGATAATTAAAACAAACCCTTTTAAAAATGAAATATATTGCGGTTTAACCTAGTTTATTGATAAAATAGGTTTATAATTATCTTATTTTATGATGATATATAATAAAACATAAATGCCACCGGATTCCGATGGCATTTTGTGTAAATTATAATTGAATTTTAAAGAGTTTTTACTTCTTATAACCAAGTTACTGCACCTGTTTCAACATCATAGTTGGCTCCAACGATTTTAATTTTACCCTCAGCTTCAAGGTTTTTAAGTGTTGAACTTTGCTTGCGGATATCTTCAATCGCACTTTTTACGTTTTGATGATTAAGCCTTTCAAGAAGTGAGCTGTTTTTTGATGAACGTTCTTCATTCTCTTCAATGATCTCATTGATGATAGGGTTGAAGTGATTGATCAGGTGGTTCAGGTTATCCATTCCCAGTCCTTCAATTTGTGCAGCGTCAAGACCTCCTTTTAAAGCCCCGCACTTGGTGTGTCCTAAGACTACAATAAGCTTAGAACCCGCAACATTACAACCGAATTCCATAGATCCCAGAATATCCTGGTTCACAAAGTTACCGGCAATTCTGATACTGAAAACATCTCCTAATCCCTGATCAAAGATAAGTTCTGCAGAAGTACGGCTGTCTATACAGCTTAAAACTACTGCAAAAGGCCATTGTCCTTCACGTGTTGCATTCACTTGCTCAAGAAGGTCTCTGTTTGCCTTAAGGTTGTTTACAAATCTCTGATTTCCTTCTTTTAAGAATTCTAATGCTTTCTCAGGAGTAATAGTTGACTGTGTTTCGTATGTATGTGCTTTCATATTTTTATTGTTTTCGAATTTAAAGTTAAAAAAATTAATTAATTATTGGGATTACATGGCTCTTTTGTGAGTAACCAAAATGTGCGAATCCTCACTTCTCTCGTAATCTCTGTATGAAGTTTTAAAGCCTATCAGTTCTACATTGATGTCTTGTTCCTTTGCACGGATATTGGCAAAATCCTGAATCATTTCCAGTACATCGGTTGCAATGTAGGAAGTGCTCTTCGCATCAATAATAACTGTAGAGTTGGGTTTTATATTTTTAAGTGTTTTTTTGATGGCTGCCTTATTTAAAAATGATACTTCTTCAGCAAGTTTAATATTGATCCCATCTGCATCATCCAGTCTTTCTCTGCTTAAATAATAAGCTCTTTTCATATTTCCTTGCAGAATATAGAAAACGGAGATCATAAGACCAATTCCTACGCCTTTTAACAGGTCTGTTGCCACTACTGCTACAACAGTTGCCACAAATGGAATAAACTGGAATTTTCCTAAATGCCAGAAATGTTTGAATGTTGCCGGCTTTGCCAATTTATACCCTACTAGGATTAATACCGCAGCTAATGTTGCCAATGGAATTAAATTTAAAATAACAGGAATAGAAAGTACACAAATTAATAGGAATACCCCGTGGATAATAGTAGACATTTTAGAGGTTGCTCCCGCATTAGCATTGGCAGAACTTCTTACTACCACGGAAGTCATGGGAAGACCACCTATAAAAGAACTTACAAGGTTTCCGATTCCCTGAGCCTTAAGCTCAAGATTGGTATCTGTAATTCTTCTTTGTCTGTCTAATCGGTCCGAAGCCTCAATACAAAGTAAAGTTTCAATAGATGCTACAATGGCAATTGTTGCTCCTACGATCCATACTTTTGGATTAGTGAAACCATTAAAATCCGGAGTGGTGATCAGATTTTTAAAATCATCAAAAGACTGTGGAACCGGTAAAGAAACCAAATGTTGAGTTTCGATAGCCAGAGAACTTCCGGACATCTTAAAGAGCTGATTTAAAAGAATACTTACAATTACGGCAACCAATGCACCCGGAAGCATTTTCATCCTTTTCAGTACATGGATTTTGTCCCATGCGATAAGGATCGCTACAGAAATTAAAGTAATAACAATGGCACCCGGATGGATCGCTCCAAATAGTTCAGTAAAATATCCGAAGTTCAGACCATTATCAAAAATAGATTCATGACCTTCATAATCTTTGTCAAATCCTAACGCATGTGGAATCTGTTTTAAAATAATAATGATTCCTATGGCAGCCAGCATTCCTTCAATGACGTTATTCGGGAAATAGTTGGAAATACTTCCGGCTCTTACAAACCCTAAAACCAATTGAATAAGTCCAGCAATAATCCCTGCGCAAAGGAAAAGCTCAAAGGCGCCAAGATCTGTTATTGCTGTTAAAACGATAGCTGTCAGACCTGCAGCAGGCCCTGAAACTGAAATATTTGAATTACTGATGATTCCTACTACCAGGCCGCCAACGATACCGGAAATAATACCGGATAATGGAGGAGCACCTGATGCTAAAGCAATTCCTAAACACAACGGAAGTGCTACTAAAAATACCACGAGTCCTGAAGGAAAATTTTCCTTGATTCCTCCTATTAATGATGTCTTTTTCATAATGTGAAGCTGTAAAGTATAACCGGCTTATTTGTTTTAAATAAGTCAATTATAAAAAGTTGAGAAAAAATAATTTTTAAAGTACATGTGTATCCGATATCACAAAATGATATGGAAATGGTATCAAAAAAATCTAACTATAGGAGTTTACGCTTCCGGAGGAGGGGAAAATATAGTAAGTAAAGGAGAAAGATGAAAAGAATCATCAATCAGAACAAAAGACACACCCTGAACATCTGTTTCTGAAAACTTCAGATAATCGAATACATCTAAAGGTTTCGGAATGGTCTTTTCGTAAACAATGAATGAGGATGGGTGAGAATGAGGCTCTTCTTCATTGATTATTATATTCGTTCTCGCAATATCCCAGCCCGCAACAGCAGCAATGCTTGGCAGCGCTGTAAAATTCAGAAAAAACGTTAATACAATAATACTCCAGAATTTCATTTTACATTCTTTTTAGAAAAACTATTTAGTCTTTCTGCTCATCACCCAATCCGAACCTGTAAGATTATAGATCTTTTGGATGTCTTTTAAGATTTTCTCAAAATCAATCTCCAGATCAATGATTTTACCTGTTCTAAGGTCAAATACCCAGCCGTGAACAATAGGATACTCTTCTAAAATGTATCTTTCCTGTACACAGGCCATTTTGATTACGTTGATGCACTGCTCCTGAACATTAAGTTCTACAAGTCTGTCATAACGCTTGTTTTCGTCCTGAATAGAATCCAGTTCTGCCTGATGTAATCTGTAAACATCACGGATGGTTCTCAACCATGGATTCAATAATCCCAGATCCTGAGGAGTCATCGCTGCTTTTACACCGCCACAGTTGTAATGGCCACAGACAATAATGTGTTTCACTTTCAGATGTTCTACAGCGTATTGAATAACTGCTGTGGAACTCATATCTAAAGTATTAACAACATTGGCAATGTTTCTGTAAACAAATACCTCTCCAGGTTTGGCTCCCATCAACTCTTCTGCGGTAGCTCTGCTATCTGAACATCCTATATAAAGATAATCCGGATGCTGAGTTTTAGCAAGTTCATGGAAGAAATTTGGATCTTCAGCTACTTTGGATTCTACCCATTTTTTATTGTTTTCGAAAATAACCTTGTACGATTGTGACATAATTTTAAAATGTATAATTATTTATTTCGTTTAAATTATTTCCAAAATCAATAGACTAAATCAATAATTATGCAAAAATATACTTTTTGTTAAATAATAAATCACTTTTAACAAAGTTTAATATTAAAATATGCTTAAAATCATATCTAATATTCCGATATGCTTTATCTTACAGCTATTGGGATCTATAAGGAAATCCAAACGTTTAAAAAACCAGGATAAAATTACGAAGTATAAATTAAAATTTATGGTTTGTGAATTAAAATATTCTTAATTATTTAGGTAGCCTCCATTGTTTCTTTTGAAATACTTAATAAAAAGACTTTGTGTATGCTAAAAAATGAATAATTTAAAGCTCTTATTAATTCCTCTATCTGATGCCTGATTTTGGTCTGCAATCTTTACCATCGGTATTCTATCTGGCAGGAGTCTTTATCGCCTGTTTCTCTTCATTTCTGATTGTTGGAAAACGTAAAAAGATAACAGCTGATTATGTTCTGGCAGCCTGGTTTCTGGTGATAGGAATACATCTTATCTTATTTATTCTATTTTTTTCCGGAGGCTATATAAAGTTTCCTTATTTTCTGGGCTATGAAGTTATTTTTCCCTTTATTCATGGCCCAATGTTATATATTTATGTTCTCTGTGTTACAGGAAAAGCACCGGGAAAAAAGACCTGGCTGCTACATTTTGTTCCTGTTCTGATTGTCTTTTTCATGCTATTTAAACTATTGATGTTGTCACCATGGGAAAGACTTGCCATTTATCAAAGCGGAGGCAAACAATATCAATTAATAAGCAATGTTATCAAATACATGATGATATTATCAGGAGTATTATATATTGCATTAAGTTTTTTTGCTGTCAGAAAATATACGCAAGAGATTTCTGACCAATATTCAAATACAGAGAAGATAAATCTCAGCTGGCTCTATTATCTTATTGCTGGATTAGCTTTGATATGGGTTGCAGTGATCATTAGAAATGATATACTTATTTTTTTTATAGTTGTTCTGTTTATCGTAGCTGCTGCATATTTTGGCATCAGTCGTGTTGGAATTCTGAACTTGCCTGTAGCAGAAGGTATAGTAAATGAAAAAGAAACAAACGAAGAAACGGTAAAATATCAGAAGAATTCTCCCGGAGAAGATGTTATCATGGCTGTTTACGAAAAGCTTGTGAAGAAGATGGAGAAAGAAAAATTATATAAAGATCCCGAACTGAATCTGAATTATACTGCTGCCTTACTGGAGGTTCATCCTAATATCCTTTCTCAGGCAATTAATTCTATTGAAAATAAAAATTTTTATGATTATATCAATCGTCAGAGGATTGAAGAGTTTAAAAGGATTGCAGTACTTCCTGACAACGGAAAGTATACTATTCTTTCACTAGCTTTTGAGAGTGGCTTTAATTCTAAAACGTCATTTAACCGTAATTTTAAAAAATATATGAACTGCTCACCCAGAGAATTTCTAAAAAGCCAAAGCATAGAGATTAATATGGAATGATTTGCTGGTGAATTGGGCAAGAGGTTTATTTATAGTGATTTATAAACATGTTCCACCTTTCATTTTGGAACAATTGGACCTTTTATAATCCTCATTTTTACAGAAAAATAATCGGGTATTATGAAAAAAATATTATTTGTGATGATGGGAGTATTGGCATTACTGATCGGAGCTTATCCTCTTATTTATGCCTTCGTTGAATCTAAATATACTTTTCTGGGTTCGAAATCTCCTGAATTACTCCACAGTATAATCTGGAAAACAGCATTTTTCATCCATATTACTTTCGGAGGGCTGGCTCTTTTTGTAGGCTGGCGTCAGTTTGGTCGTTCATTTCGGACTCAATACATGAGAATCCACCGGAATATCGGAATGTTTTATGTAGTTGCCGTGACACTAAGTTCTGTTTCAGCTATTTATATGGGATTTTATGCCAATGGAGGGCTGGTTTCAGCGATGGGGTTTATCTGTTTAGGATTGATCTGGTTACTAACAACTCTTGCTGCCTTAGCAGAAATAAGGAAAGGAAATATTATCAGACATCAGCAACTGATGACTTATAGTTACGCCTGTACCTTTGCTGCAGTAACATTGAGATTATGGCTTCCCTTACTAAAAAATATTACAGGAGATCCCATGCTGTCTTATCTTGTCGTAGCATGGCTGTGCTGGATTCCAAATTTGTTAGTTGCTTATTTTATCAATAAAAAAACAGTTGCAATATAAGAAAATAGGCTTTACTCTGGCAGTGTGTTATACTCCATACTTTTCATTTCCAGGTTCAGGTATTTATTTCCTTCATTCTTATAATGTAGGGGCGTTTCAAGACCCATATATTTCATAATCAGAGGGTAGATATAAGTGGTTTGGGTCTGCTTGGTTTCATGTCCTGTAATTCTATAGTTGGCAGGTACTTTATCTCCAAACCAAACAAAAAACGGTACCTGAGTAGATTCCTTAGAGTCTACATGCAATAATTTGTCACCTTGTATCTTAAGCCCATGATCTGAAGCATAGATGACTACGGAATTGGTATTTTTCAGCGTACTGAATATATTTTTGAAAACGTAGTCCGTGTATTTGATAGAGCTGTCATAGCAATTCAGATCACCGGAGTTCCAGTTAGAAGGAAGTCTGTTGCATGGATTAGGGTGACTTCCCATAATATGAAGAACTACAAATTTATCTTCCTTCTTCTGAATAACTTTTTGAAGCTCAGGAACAATTACTTCATCATAGCCGTTTACCCACTTTTTATTTTTAGACATGGAAGCGATGGCTGTAATTCCTCTTGCGCTTGCCTGTGTACTCAGCCAGAAAGAATTGTATCCGCTTTGATTCGCCATATTGATGATATTATAGGATAGTTTATCATAACGATATCTGAATTCATCAGGATGGATACTGGACAACATCAGCGGGACACTCAGGTTGGTGATGCCGGCAGGAGAAATAGCATGGTCAAAAATCATCATATTTCCTGCCTGCTCATCCGTGTAAGGAGTTGTTTTCTTGTTATAGCCATATAATGACATGTTCTGCTTTCTCTCAGACTCTCCAATGATGAGAATTACATTTTCTATTCCTGGCTGTATTTTTTTGATATTAAAAACCGGAACATTCTTTTTTATTGCGTTGATATCTCTCTGTATATTCAAAGCGGTATTGAAATCAGATAAATGATAATATACATTCTTAATCATCCTGCCTCCTCCTTTATTACTTATATAGGTATGTTTAAGGTGATATCCGAATGGTAAAACAAGCCACAGTAATGCTATAATGATAAATTTAGCATTAACCTTAACTATATTTTTTTTAAGATAATCCACCGAGTACATTACCATTCCCAGAAAAACGAAAAACAAAATGCCCGGAAGAATAAACATATAAGACATGCTCATCGCTTCATCCGGATTAGATTCCAGAATACTGATAGCCATTCCTACATTAAATCCGGAATGATAAATAAGAAAACAGGATACCGATATCAGAAAGTTAATGCTTAATAATAAACAGAGAATGACAGCAATTACAGACGTATACTTATTCTTAAAAAGCAATGCATTAAATACCAGAAACGAACAAAACATAATTCCATACTCAAAAATATTCCGGATACTGTCCATTTTTTCAGCTCCGAAAAGATTATCAAAGATGTAAGGGAATGAGATCAAAAAACCTGTCAGGTATATTATAATGAGAAGAATGGGAACTATCTTTTTGAACATGGGTGTATATATGTTTCTGTGCAGTTAAAATAAATTTTTATATCATCTTCTTTAAAGTTTTTCTGAATACGAGCCTGCGGAATATCAGAATCATGGAGTGCATGAAAAGAATTAATATCAGATAATAATTCTTATATATTGCAGGTATTGTCAACTCAAAAAGAAACTTTTGAAGTTAAGTTGTTACAGTTTGTAGCGGTCGTTTTTCCGTATTATAGAGTTGACTGTATAGGTAGGAATGGAGAGAATTGAATTTGCATTTTTTTCATCAAAAATTATTTTTTTAATTAGTAATAAACTGGAGTTGTGTTTTTAATATTAAGCGATTTTTTTCAAAACAAGTTGTATCGAAGGATAGATGTCATCCGGATAATAAAATGGGATATTTTACATGAAATTGGATGATGGTGTATCCGTTTTATAATCAAACAATACAATTTTTTCAAATGTACACGAAATTACCGATAAATACAAGTAGAATTTTTATGATAACTATTGGAGTTCCTATACTTTACGGTTGATATAATCCATCGTAGCATTGGCGGTAGGGATAATTTTAGCAGGGTTGCCTATGACAATAGAATTGGAAGGAACATCAAAATTGACATAAGAATTGGGAACAATCAGTACATTATTTCCAATAGTGATTCCTCCTACAATAACGGCATTGGTACCAATCCATACTTCATCACCAATAACCGGATATCCTTCATTTTTTCCACGGTTTTGTTGTCCTATCGTAACGCCATGGGCGATGTTGCAGTTTTTTCCGATCACTGTTTTAGGATTGATCACAAGGCTTCCAAAATGCCCCAAATAAAAACCTTCACCAATCTGGGTCTCAGGATAAATCTGAAAACCATATTTGATCTGATAATGTCTCAGGACAATCCTCCAGAAAGTATTCAGAAGAGGGGTTTTCTGATACTTCTGTGCTTTTCTCAGAATGTAAACAAAGTGGAGATTGGGATTGATGCACTTTTTCCATATCTGAAAAGTGGAAAGCCATTTTCCGCTTTCCCGGTAAAAGTCTTTTTGAATGATTGAATAATCAGCCATCGTCAATATTTTTATACTTCGTCAATTATTTTCTGAAGATGTTCCACAGATTTTTCCAGAACAAACGGAAGCTCGGTTTCCGAAATTCGTTTTTTGTATTCTTCAGTGATATCTTTATCAATAAGAAACTTTTTCATTCCATCATAAATCCCTTCTTCGGAATTGGCAGTGATATTGCCCAGTTTTCCATCCTGCAGAAGATCCCTGATGCCAGAAATATCCGTTGCAGAAATAGGTTTATTGAGGATAAGTGCTTCAGCAATGATGGTGGGAAATCCTTCATGTCGTGAAGACATAATATAGAAATCCGCCTTTTTCATATAAGGGTAAGGATTACTGCTGAAACCAAGCATTTTTGCAGTATTCTGAAGACCAAGTTTATTGAGCTGATCCTGAATATTATTAAAATCATACCCGTCACCAATGATCAAAAGCTGATGTTTCAACCCTTCATCAATAAGTTTTTTATGCACATTAAGTAATCTGTCGTATCCTTTCTGAGGGTATACGGTTCCTACGGTTACAAAAGTGGGAAGATCATTGTTGAAAGGATAGTCATTTACTTCACTGTCTGCCTTTCTTAATGTATCATCTTTGTCAATCGGATTGAAAATTTTAATCACAGATGCTTTTTCAGCTTCGTTTTTAGCCAAATCATGCATTCCTTCCTGAAGTTTATTGGAGATGACCAGAATTCTATCAAACCTGAAAAACTGTCTGATCACTTCCGGAGTGTATTCTTTTAAATTGAAAATATCATTCTGTACCCAGATAATCTTTTTCGAATCTTTTTGAGGGCTGGAGAGAATTTCCTGATGCATCGCATGGATGGCAGCAATCTCTACATCATATTTTTTATTCTTTAAAATAAATTTATAGAGAAGGGAAGGGAACCAAAGAAACATTTTCTGATAAAGAACCCTGTAGGCTTTCACAGGAATGTCCTGCAGCCTGTTGGTGGTAATCATTTCTCCTTTCGTCAAATAGTACAGTGTTACCCATGACGGAACTTCTTTAATGTATAATCCTGAATAGAGATTTACCAGAAGATCAACTTCATACTTATCGGCAGGCAGATTCTTCAAAAAGTTGATTAATACTTTCTCAGCACCACCATGACGCAATGAACCTATACGAATGAGGAGTTTTTTCTTTTTCAATTTGTTTTTTTCTATTTTATGATTTTACAAGATAAATTTATTTAATTTTTCTTGCTTTTTTATACTTGTGAGGAAGATTTTCTTTGATATAGGCATCCAGTTTTTTTCTGTCTTTCTCCAGTTCACGGGGATATTCCGGGTTATTTTTAAGAACAATATCACCATAATCTTCAATCGTGCATAAGAATTGGGCCGGGTTTCCAATAAAAACTGTGTTATCCGGCATCGATTGTGACAACACAGAGTTCGCCCCTAAAATACAGTTGTTTCCAATCTGGACATCCTGCATAATCACACAATTAAGCCCGATGGTGCAGTTGTTTCCTATTTTTATTCTTCCCAGTATTCTTGCATCTTCATACCCAGGAAGTTTTCTGAGCAGAGTAGTTGTTCCACCGTGGTTGACAAACCGTACATCTCCAGCGATGTTCACATTATCGCCAATTTCGATAAGGTACGGTTCAGTTCCGAAATACACTTTATCGGGCATATTAAAGTTTTTTCCTACTTTCATCCCTCTATATTTAGCCACTTCAAGACTGCCTCTGTTCAAAAAAGTATGATAGAGGGAGTCTATTTTTAATAGGATTCTGAATATAAAAATCATCACAAGTGTAAATTTGTTTTCGTTACTTTTGCAAAGAAAGAGAATTTATTAATATGATGAAAATTTCAAAAATAGAATATTATCTGCCTCAGCAGGTACTAACTAATGAGGACCTTGAAAAGCAGTTCCCTGAATGGAGCTCCGAACGTATCCAGGAGAAAGTAGGTATTTCCCAACGCCACATTTCTTCTGACAGCGAAACCGTACTGGATATGGCTGTGCAATCTTCAGAAAAAATTTTCGAGAACTATGACAGGAACAAAGTAGATTTTATTTTATTCTGTACCCAGAGTCCGGAGTATTTCCTTCCTACAACGGCCTGTATTTTGCAGGACAGATTGGGGCTTAGGAAAAATATCGGAGCTATAGATTTTAACCTTGGCTGTTCAGGATTCGTATATGGGTTAGCTTTTGCAAAAGGATTGATTGCCGGTGGAATTGCAAAGAGTATTCTTTTGGTTACTTCAGAAACGTATACCAAGCATATTCATCCTGATGATAAAGGAAACCGAAGTATATTTGGTGATGCCTCCGCCTCTGCTATTATTGAAAAATCTGAAGGTAACGATTATCAGTTCTGCCTGGGAACAGACGGAAGCGGTGCAGAAAATCTTATGGTGAAAAAAGGAGCTTTTAAAAAAGACTTCGAACTGAATCCGGAACACGAATTCGGCCCCGAAAATATTTATATGAATGGCCCTGAAATTTTTAATTTTACGATTGAAAATATTCCGGGACTGGTAAAAGAAACATTGGAAGTTAACAGTATGACCATGGATGATATCGATCATTTTGTTTTTCACCAGGCCAATTCCTTTATGCTGAATTATTTAAGAAAGAAAACAAAAATACCCGCAGAAAAGTTTTATATTGACATGGAAAAAACCGGGAATACTGTTTCTGCAACAATTCCTATTGCTCTTAAAAATATGATGGATAAAGGAATGCTGAAACAAGGAGATAAGGTTTTAATGGCAGGATTTGGAGTTGGATATTCATGGGGAGCCACCATAATGGAAATTTAAAGAAAACAAACATTTAAAATTATAAAATATGAAAACATCCGTTTTTTTAGAAAAACTACAGGAGGAATTAGAAGAAGATGAAACATTGACTACTGAAACGAACCTGAAATCTTTAGAAAGCTATGATTCTATCAGTTTACTTTCTGTTATTGCGTTTGTAGACGAAAATTTCAGCAAAAAAATTGATACCAAGCATTTTAAAGATATTGAAACTGTTTCAGATCTGATGAATGTTATTGGAAAAGAAAATTTTGAAGATTAATGGATGCTTTCTCATTAAAAAATAAAATTATTCTCATTACAGGCGCTTCTTCCGGAATCGGGAGAAGCTGTTCTGTAGAATGCAGCAAAAGCGGTGCTGATCTGATTCTTGTAGGAAGAAACCAGGAAGAACTGATGAAAACCGTTTCTATGCTCAATCCGGAAACAAAAGTTGAAATTATCACTGAAGATATTACTCAATCTGAAAATCTTGAAGCAATTATTGCAGATAAAGTTTCAATTTTAGGTAAAATATCAGGATTTATACACTGTGCCGGTATCGAAAAAACGTTACCATTAAAAAAACACAATGCTCAGCTATATCAGGACATATTTGCTGTCAATGTCATTGCAGGACTTGAAATTGCAAAAATTTTATCTTTAAAAAAATACAAAGACGAAAACTCCAGTTTTGTATTTATTTCTTCTGTGGCAGGGATGATAGGAGAGGCAGGGAAGGCCGCTTATTCTGCCAGCAAAGGCGCTGTAATTTCCGGAGCCCGTTCTTTGGCTATGGAGCTTTCAAGAAGTAATATTAGGGTCAACAGTATAAGTCCGGCAATGGTCAATACTCCGATTTTAGAGAAAATGTTTGAAAATATCGGAGAAGAAGCTTCATCAGAAATTATAAAAAAGCATCCGCTTGGAATAGGTGAACCTAAAGATGTAGCGAATGCCTGTATTTTTCTGTTGTCTGATGCCTCAAGATGGGTCACAGGCAGCAACCTTGTGATAGACGGAGGATATTCAGCACAGTAACTTACTTTTTGTGTAGAGTTTCTATAATATTTTCTACGCTGTCAAATATTTTCTTATTGTCAAACTGACTTTCAATTGTTTTAAGGTTCTCTCTGATGTGGAGAACAAGGTCGGGATCGGTAAGGAATGTTTTCATGGCTGAATACATTTCATCTACTTCATAACTGATGAGGTATCCTGTCTCACGGTCTTTGATCATCAATCCTACATCTCCTACTTCTGTTGCTATAATAGGTTTCTGAAGAATTAAAGCTTCAGCAATGACCAATGGCCATGCTTCAGATTCCGAAGGCAGAACAAAATAATCCGCTTTTTTGATATAAGGATAAGGATTCATTTGGTTGCCAACCAGGATAAATGTTTTTTCAACATTATTTTTAGCTACCTGTGCCTTGAGGTTATTCATTTCATCACCCTCACCAATAACAATGATGCTGTGATGAAACCCGTCATTGATGAGCTTCGTATGAGCGTCAATAAGTTTATGATATCCTTTTCTAGAATGAAGTCTTCCTATAGATGCGAAAACAGGCCCTTCAGGAAAATTTTCAAGCTTTCCTTCTGCCTTACGCTTAATTTCTTCGATAGGAATAGGATTGATGATCACACTTTCAGGAGGATAATTTAGATTAGGATAATGCTGGTGCATCATATCTTTGATCTTGTGTGAACAGTACACCATGTGGTCAAATTGCGGAAAGCTCTTTAAAATGTTTGGTACTAAAGGCTGAAATTTCGGAACATTAATTTCAGAGTGAAACCATCCTATTTTTTTTGAATTCTTATTGGTTGAGTTCAGAATGGCATCATAGTCTCTGTAATCCATCCCGATCTCAATATCAAAAGTATCATTGATAAGACGGTCTGCAATGGCCGGAGTATTTTTCAGTTTTCTCAGCTTTATTCTTCTTTTAACAAGCTGAAGTTTCTGTAAAATAGAATTGTTGGAAAAATCTTCTTTTCCGTCAGTAAGGTATATTTTTCTGATGTGCTTCGGAAGTTCATCACGCAGTTTTCCCTGGTTGAGGGTGAGGCATACCGTCATTTCAAATTTGTCAGGATTAAGATTGTTGAGAAGTCCCAGTAATACTTTTTCCACGCCTCCCATTTCCATGGAACGGTGCCTGAACAAAATTTTTATTTTTTTTTCTAACATTATCCGAAGATTGATTGTAACGTAATTTTTATTTTTTTCTTAATACGGAAAGGCAGCTGATGCTGATACTGAAGCAGACCGAATATTTCATCTGCACCGGTATAATGTTCAGGAACTTTCTTTCCATTGATAGAGCTGAGCCCTCTTCGTTTCATGGTATTAAAAATCACCTGGGCAAAATATTCGTGGGATTTCTTTTTATTGTCATTCTGTGAAATTCCGCCTTGATGCGTTCTGTAAAGATAGTTCGTTTCATTAATAAACTGAACGTTCCCCTTTTCATACATTTTAAGATATAAATCCTGATCTTCCCCTATTTTCAGATTAGGGTTCATTTTTTCTGTCTGTTCATAAACTGCTTTTCTGAAGGTTACAAAATGAGCAATCTGAATCGGGAAATTGAAAAAATAAGGATCTCCACTCGGTACCTGCATCGCAGATCTGAATGGAGCTATTGGATTCAGGTCCTGGTCACATGTCATAAACCTTGAATAGGTAAGTACTGTATTTTTTTTAGTCTGAAAAATCTCCATACATTTTTGAATGGCGGTTGGAGCAATGGCATCATCAGGATCCAGAAAACCACAGATTTCACCTTCGGCCATTTCAATCAGCTTACTTTTTGTTACACCTACACCGGAATTTTTTTCATTTTCAAAAAACCTGAATCTTTTGTCATCTGAAATCATTTCCCGGATTATTTTCTTCTCGTTTTCAGAAGAAGCATCATCTAAAATTACCGCTTCCCAGTCTGTATATGTTTGTTGAAGTATACTTTCAAAACAGTCTTTAAAAAAAATGGCATTGTTATAGTGTGCAATAAGAATAGAAAACTTCATTATTGTTCCTTGAATATTAAATCTTGATGATTAATTACAGTCGTATTTGATGGAATGTCTTTGTAAATAGTACATCCGGCTCCAATAATACAGTTATCTCCGATGGTAACTCCTTTTAAGACGGTTACATTACTTCCGAGCCAACAGTTACTACCGATCTTGATAGGAGCGGTGGTGAACTCAGATGAGAACAGCTTAAATTCCGGATGAGTCTGATAAGCATGATTGTGGTCGTAAAGCTTAACATTTTCCCCAAACAAAGTGTTGTCACCTATTGAAATGCTGTCAAGACAATTGATGGAACAAAAATTATTCATAAAAAAATGATCTCCGATTTCTAAAACGGCATTCTGCTGCACAAGAATATGTACATAATTTCTGAAACTCATGGAATTCCCGAGTGTAATATTTTTTAAATTGTCGTGCAGAACAAAATGATTACTGATCCCAAGCTTTATCCCTTTAAAAGAAACATTAGGGTGTTTTTTGAGACGAGAAATCTGGCTTTTCCGTTGAATTTTTGCTAAAATTTCATCAAGCATACCTGGATTTATTTTCACATTTGTAGTTTACAAATATAATTTGTTTTAAATAATTATAATAATAAATCTTATTTTTGTGCCTTAAAAATTAATACTTTATACCAAATAAAACAACTTTTCAGGTTGAGGTTGCTGAGTTTTGATAAAGTAAATCATTTGGTGTTCTGTGAAAATAAGTCAGATTACATTTACCCGATTTGTTGCCGCAATGGCAATTGTTATTTCTCATTTCAATAAAGATCTGTTCTTATACAAGATAGATTATATTTCCAATCTTTTTTTAAGGGCTAATGTAGGAGTAAGCTATTTTTTTATTCTTTCGGGGTTTATCATGATTATTGCTTATCACAGGAAAGATAAAATTGATTACCTGGAATTTTACAAAAACAGGTTTGCCAGGATCTATCCGCTTTATATGCTCGGACTTTTGCTCTATTTTATGACAAGATATGAGATGTTCGATTGGTATAAACTGATCTTATATGGTTTGGGTATCCAGAGCTGGATTCCGGGTGAGGCGATGATCCTGAATTTTCCGGGGTGGTCTATTTCCGTAGAGTTCTTCTTTTACCTGCTTTTTCCGTTTTTATATAATTATTTTTATGCAAGGAAAAACAAAATGATCTGGGTGTTTGCCATTGGTCTCTGGCTGATTACACAGGTGTTTTCTAATCTTTATCCGGTGTATGGAGCTTATGAAGGACCTCATACGAAAAGCCATGATTTTCTTTACTATTTCCCTTTCTGGCATCTGAATGAATTCCTGATTGGAAATCTTGCAGGAATATATTTTGTGCAAAATTACAGGCAGAAAAATTATGATTACCACGTTATCGCAGTCTTTTTTCTGATTCTTCTGTCACTGATGTTTGTCCCGCTATTCTATCATAATGGTTTGATGGCTTTACTCTTTGTACCTGCCATTCTTTTGATTTCGGCAAATAACGGGAAAGTAAGCAGGATATTTTCATTAAAGCCGCTGGAGTATCTGGGGGAAATTAGTTATGGAATATACATCACTCATATTCCCGTGCTTTACCTTGTAAGGGAATTTTTACAATGGCAGAAGTGTACGCTCAGCATTGATATGGTATTTTTGATTTACATTATCGTTATGCTGTTGAGTTCCGCGGTCTTTTACCAGTTAATAGAAAAGCCAATGCGAAACCTGTTAAGAAAGATTGATTTTTCAAAGCGTTAGTTTTCAAATAATTTTTTTTAACTAAATATTTAGTTAAATGTAGTGTCAGAACAAGTCATTTCTGAAATTGATATTGTACAGCCCTGAACGGATGCTTTTATAATCCGTAAACAAATACTTTGTGATCATCCCCCATTTTTTCAGAAGGGGAGCATTAGCAATCTGAAAGCTTCTGTAAACACGTTTGATATGAAGTTTAATATCTTCAGGAATGGTATTTTCATTTTCTGCCCACTGGTTCACTTCCTTCCATAATACAACGCGGGTTGAAGCCGGTTTTACTTCTCTGGAATCTACTTTGGTAATTCTGTTGTTCTCATGAACTCCTCTCACCGCTACAGCTTTGTCAAGAATTCCCGGATACAGATTCAGATAGTAGGAGAGTCGGAATAAAAATTCGGTGTCCTGATGAAGCTTTAAATGGGTTTTGAAAAAATACTCCATATTTTGTAGAGAACTTTTACGGATCGTCAGGGCATCAATACTGAAAAGTCCAAAAGTTCCTCTCATATTCAGTTGGCCCGGGAATACATCTTTAGGAGGATGTTCTTTATACACTGTAGTGAGGCGGTCTCCAAAAACCTTATAATACTGTTCTCTGGCTTTTTCAGAATAATAATGAACTCCTATAGCCCCATAAACTCCATCTACCTCGTGATTGAGAAAAAGCTTTTTTTCGGCATCAAAACGGTTAGGAAGATAGTAATCATCTGCATCAAGGAAAGCAATGAAATCTCCTTCTGCCTTTTCCATTCCTAAATTTCTGCTGGCACCTGCTCCATGGTTTCCTTTATCAGGATGCTGATAAAGTTTTACCCTGTCATATTTTTCAGCGAGTTCCCGGCAAACCTGCAGGGCATTGTCCGGAGACTTGTCTTCTACCAGTACCACTTCATATACCTCTTCGAACTGAAGCGCGGAATCTACAGCCTGAGCGACATATTTTTCAGCATTGTAAACGGGAATGATGACTGAAATTTTCATTTTTTTCGGATTATGCTTTTAATTTAATTTTTAAATAATGGGTAACCCTTTTCTCTACAAAATAGTACAGAAGAGAGGCTACAATAATAACTAAAACAATTTTAAGAAGAAAAAAAGCAATGTTTAGATAACCTTCAACTTTGAATCTTTTTAAAACAATTTCTACAAAAGGATGTGATAGGTATAATGAATAGGAAATATCTCCCAGAAATATTAAAAATTTGTTTCCTTCAAAATGGAAAATATAATCAAAAGTCAGGAAAGAAAAAACAAACGTGGAGATAATTGCCAGTTTTACCCAATCATTGCCAATAGGAATGATGCTGAGTAAAACGAGTATAAATGAGGTTATTCCTAATACAGAAACTATTGCTGCCCATTTCTTTGGAACTGTATATTGGTTCAGTAAGAGAGCAAAGAGAATTCCTACAACAAAATAAAGATTGAGAGAATGGGTTACCATTTTCAGATATGGACTGTCAAAATGTACACAATATCCCAACATAGTTGTCAGAATGAAAAATCCTACGATGAAATAATACCTTTTTTCTTTAAAAAATAATGATAGCCCGAATATGAGATAAAAAAACATCTCAAAATTTAAAGACCAACCCAGGAAAAGCACGGGAAATTCCTTCTTTGTGGGAAGGAATAACAATGAATGGATAAGCTCATAAAGTCCTGCGCCATGAAAATAGAGGAAAAAACTGCCTCCGGGTATCATTATAGCAAAGGTCAAAAGATAATATAAGGGGACAATTCTGATCACCCTTCTTTTGTAAAATAAAGTGATCTGCTGAAAAGAATCTCTACTGAAATTTATTCTTTGCGTTGTGAAAGCCATGATAAATCCACTGATAATAAAAAACACGGGAACACCGATACTTCCTTTATTAAAAAGAATATCACCAAGATTCAGCCCGGGTAAGTTTATCGTTTCACGGAAATGAAAGCAGCATACCAATAATGCTGAAATTCCTCTTAAAATCTGGATATTATTAAGCTTCATAACAGATGAAAACCTATCTTTTAAGAATTTTTTTAAAGGTATTTATAGTTTTTAAATAGGCCTATTTGATATAAAAATTTTAATAACCTTGATTTTTTCAATTTGTCTATTTTGTCTAAAGAGTTCTTTGCGCTGAAATATAAATTAATTTTATCGATTAATTCTTCCGTCTGGAATTCAGAAAAATGAAAATTTTCTACAAGTGTTTTTCTTCTTTCTTCTTTTCTTAAAGACTGTGATTTGGGATCGGAGCTGATACCATCCTTATAAAAGCGGGATATAGATTGTTCAATAGGTCTATAAGTACAATTGTATTTGAAAATAGAAATTAAAAACCATTTCCAATCTGAACAAATTCTCAAATTTTCATCATAGAGACCTACTTTTTCAAAAGCACTTCTTTTTATAAATGTACTGGGATGCCAAATTGTTTCTTCAATTAAATCTAAAAATGAAATATTTTCTTTAGTAGGCCTAAGAACATCTTGATTTTCATCATCTACAATTAAATTACCGGAGATAATATCATCTGTGTGCAGTAATGGAGTTACTTTTTCTATAACTGATTCATTTAGCAGTTCGTCTCCACTGTTCAGAAAAAGAAGATATTCTCCAGTCGCTTTTGCAATTCCTTTGTTCATCGCATGATAAATCCCTTTATCAGGTTCACTTACCCAATAGTTTATTTTGGATTGATTACTTTCTATAAGTTCTTTGCTTCCGTCAGAACTTCCACCATCAATTACTATATATTGAAAATCTTTACCGGTTTGCCGAAATACACTATCCAAAGTTTTTTGTAAACCATTTCGGTTGTTGAAGTTTATCGTTATGATTGTAATGGATTTATTGAGCATATTTTTGAATGTTTTTTGTAAAATCTGTTTGTTATTGTGAAATAAAGGATTCTATATTGAATATGATTTTTTTAAATTATATTGTTTTTAAATCACATTCAATCATTTCTTTGCAAAGAGATTTTACGGTGTATTGTGGTTGCCAGCCGAGAATAGTTTTTGCTTTTGTAGGGTCACCAATCAGCAGGTCGACTTCTGTTGGACGATAATAATTAGGATCAACTTTTACAACTGTTTTACCTAATGGGAGTTGATAATTCGGGTTATTACAGCGTAATACCTTGGCAATTTCATTTTCCTGACTTCCTTCAAAAACCAGTTCTATTCCTACTTCTTCAAAAGCCATAATGAGAAAATCTCTTACCATGGTAGTTTCTCCTGTTGCTAAAACGAAATCGTCAGGTTTCTCCTGCTGCAACATTCTCCACATTCCTTCCACATAATCTTTAGCATGTCCCCAATCTCTTTGAGCATTTAAATTCCCCAGATATAAGCAATCCTGTTTGTTTTTTGCTATGTTAGCTACTGCCATAGTTATTTTTCTGGTAACAAAAGTTTCCCCTCTTCTGGGAGATTCATGATTAAATAAAATACCATTGCAGGCATACATTCCATAGGCCTCCCTGTAATTTTTTGTTATCCAAAAACCATAAATTTTTGCTGCACCATAGGGAGAACGTGGATAGAAAGGAGAGTTTTCATCATAAAAACCCTTTTCATTTTTATTGAATGGCATCCCGCCGTATAATTCCGAGGTAGAAGCCTGATAAATTTTCGTCTTATGGGTTAATCCTAAAATCCTGATTGCTTCTAATAAACGCAGTGTACCTAACCCATCTACGTTTGCAACATATTCGGGCATATCAAAACTTACTTTCACATGGCTCATGGCACCAAGATTATAGATTTCGTCCGGTTGTACCTCTTGTATGATTCTGATGATATTGGTAGAGTCTGTAAGATCTCCGTAATGTAATTTGAAATGCACGTTATTTTCATGCTGATCCAAATACAGATGATCAATTCTTTGAGTGTTAAAAGAGGAAGCTCTTCGTTTTACGCCATGAACTTCATAGCCTTTTTCTAATAGGAGTTCTGCCAGATAAGAACCATCTTGTCCTGTGATTCCTGTAATAAGTGCTTTTTTCATCATTTGTTTAAAAATTTTTCTTGATAAACTTGTTTTATTCCATCTTCCAGAGATATATCAGGAGACCAACCCATAGAATTAATTTTAGAGGAATCCATTAGCTTTCTGGGAGTACCATTGGGTTTCTCTGTATCCCAAACTATATTTCCTTCATATTGGGCAATATCTTTAATCTGCTTGGCCAGTTCTGATATAGAGATTTCCCTGGATGAACCTATATTCAGGTGACCGCTTTCATTGTAATTATTCATCAAAAATACACATGCTTTTGCAAGGTCATCTACATGTAAAAATTCTCTAAAAGGGCTTCCATCTCCCCACAAAACCACTTCCTTTACATTGTTTTGTTTGGCTTCAAAAAACTTTCTGAGCATAGCCGGCAAAACATGAGAATTATTTAGGTCATAGTTATCATTAGGCCCATAAAGATTAGTTGGCATTGCGGAAATGAAGTTACAATTATATTGATCCCTGTATGCATCACACATTTTTATTCCTGCAATTTTTGCTATGGCATAAGGTTCATTGGTTTGTTCTAAAAATCCACTTAATAGGTATTCCTCTTTTAAAGGTTGAGGTGCAAGCTTGGGGTATATACAACTGGAGCCTAAAAAAAGTAATTTCGTTACTCCATGTAAATAACTCTGATGAATTACATTAGACTCAATCATAAGGTTATCGTAAAGAAAATCAGCTCGGTACGTGTTGTTGGCGTGGATTCCTCCTACTTTGGCTGCAGCAAGAAAGACATATTCTGGCTTTTCGGTCTCAAAAAATGTTTGTACACTTTTTTGATCTGTAAGGTCTAATTCACTGGAAGTTTTGGTAATAATATTATTAAAACCGTTCGAAGTTAAGTTTCTTAAAATGGCACTTCCTACCATACCTCGGTGTCCGGCAATATATATTTTAGAGTTTGGGTTCATAATTGTAGTTGTAACGAATTTTATAATAAATTATTTTTAATAAATTATTGAAGCTTGATTTCAAAATTTCAGGAAAAGATTTATTTTTTTTAGGTAAACTATTTTTTAAAATTACATATTTACAATCTATTTTTGAGATTCTTTCAATATCGTTTTCAATGATTTTTTGATGATAATTTTGATATAGCTTTTTCAAGGAATCTGAATTTTCCAAAGAATATCTGTCATAGTATTTTGCTAAGGTTTCGGGATTTTTATATTTAAAATTTGAAAAATGATAAAATACCAGAGGAGAATTATCCGGCATGCGGTATTTATTGTCTTCTGTAGCTACCAATCCTATTCTTTCATGCAGATTCCATGGAGCGGCATTATACCCCATTTTACTGAGAATTTTTACATTTTTGAAGAAAACAGGGGAAAAATTCATCCAGATCTGATCTACAAATAACCCTTTTTCCGGTTGATTATAGCAAAGAGATAACAATCTTTCTTCCCACCAATCAAGAAGTTTTTTGGCATTTTCAGAATTGCCTCTTAATCCTATAAATCCCAGATTATATATACCAAAATTAAGAAAAGTGTTTTCTACAGGTTTATAGCCATCTAAAGGAATAGAACTCAGAATATGAGGGGTGAGCAAGATATCTGCGTTATCTTCAAATTCTGCATTCAGGATTGATAACTGATCAAATATTTCAATATCCGGATCGAAGTAATATATAAATTCCGTATTGGGATTTTTTGCTAATAAGTACTTGAAAAATGATGCTTTTACAGAGGTGTTAAATTCTATAATGTCATATTTCATCCATAATTCATCAAAATTCTTTATTCCAATATCTTTCATTTCTACAATTTCACATTGGAAAGAATCATAATCTATTTCGCTAGATTTTTCATCGCATAATCCTATTACAAATTTGAAGTTTTCACCATATTTATTAATAGAATTTTTTAAAACTTTAGCTTGTGCTAAATAGTTATTGGAGCAGATTGTGAAAGCTATATTCATAGGATTTTGGAAGTAAAAGTTGTTGAAATGTCTTTGTATATTGTAAAAAATAATTTACTTTCTGGAGTTTGATATTTTTCTATTTTTAATCTTTATTATTTTGTAAGACTTCTGAAATGAATTTATTTCCTAAGCTTCGATATTAAACGAAATAATTTTTTAGATAAATCTAATAGCCCCAGATCTTCAGTCATTTTTTTTAAAGCCAAAAGGAGTTTAAAAGTTTTTGATTCTTTTAAATTTCTTATTTCAATGGTTAATTCATTCACTTTGTTATAGTTAATGTCTAAGTGTTTTAAAAGTAATTTATTGAAGTCAGAGTTGGAAATCACTTTTTCAGCTTCATTATAGAAAAGCATCTGATATAAAATCATATGTTTCCTGTCCCGTGACATACTCGTTGCATGCTTCCTATACAAAGCCAGAGGAGCATTTAAAAAAATGAAATCGATGTTTTTTTGTGCAATTTGAATCCACAAAAGCCAATCTTCTTTCGCTTTTAGATTTTCATTAAAACGAATAGTTTCAAAAATAGACTTTGGAAACAAACCACAATGAATGGGAATTGTAAATGTGAAGTCCCATTGATACAGGATAGATTCAAAATTCAGTAAATCCTGAGATAGCTTGCAAAAGGGAGGCAATAACTCTTGCTTATTAGAATCGTCAAATAAACAAAAATTTGACACTATTATTGCTTCTTTGTCTTGTATCAGATTGAATGAATCTGAAAACTTGGTCTGAGCTAAGATATCATCTGCATCTAAAAACTGAATATAATCTCCGGTTGTGACTTCCAGAGCAGCATTTCTTGCAGAAGATAAACCTCCGTTTTCTTTGTGAAGATATTTAAAACGGCTATCTTTTTTTACCCATTTATCGGCTGTCTCTGCTGTATTATCAGGAGATCCGTCATCAACAATGATACATTCCCAATTTTCATAGGTCTGATCCTGAATAGACTGTAGGGATTCATCCAGAAAACGTGCTTGATTATAACAGGGGACAATGACAGATATTTTGGGATTCATTTTCATTTTTAATCAATTATTTTTTACAATGTGTTTTTTTAGATATATAGTGGTCACTATCTTTTTTGATAATGATTTCTGACACTTGGTACAAGGTACAAAATTATTTTTTCAGGAATAATCATGTTATAAGTAGGTTGAGTATAGCTTTTTCAAGTATTCCGTTGGAGATATTCCTGTAAAAAAGCTTTCAGTAAGTTCATCGAATTCAATAGTATAAAACGAACCTTCATCACTATCATCATACACAGCCTCTTTACCGAGATGACTCTCGAGCTGGCACAGTATTTCTGACAATGAATACTGATAAGGATAAGCAAGATTGATGATCGTATTGTTAAGGTCCATCATATTACTTCCTACAAAAGAGCCAATATCATCTATTCCGATCAGGATTCTTCCTGCATTTCGATGAAGAGTAAATCTTTTTTCCGAGATAACAGCATTACTTAGGAAATTGATCAGTGTATTGGGATTACCGCCAAATCCCACTGCATTTCCTACCCGGAAGATAATATAGCTGACACAGTTTTCTGCAATGATCTTTTCTGCATTAAGTTTATGCTTTACATACGGACTTTCCGCTTTGGAGGGATCATAAACACTGCAGGTAGAAAAATAAATAAGTTTTTTATGTGGATGTTCCTCAATACAGGAATGGAGAAGGCGTATTTCTCTTTCGAATGCTGAGGAATCCTTTTCAAGAGAATTGGAAACTCCCGATGCGAAAAAGATAACCTCATCTTTGTCATAAAATCTTACGGCATTTGCCAGCATTCCGTTACCAATAATCATATGCTTCTTGTATACTTAAGATGTTAGTTGTATCTCTTTTAAATCTTTCATGGTGATCAATAGATTTTAGAGCTTTTTAAAGATTTTAAATAACCCAATTTTATTTCCCAGTTTTGCCCATCTTGAATTTTTTACATGGTTTAATTGGTTGAGTACCTGTTCATATTTATTTTTCGGAACATAGCTTTGAAGAAAAAGATCTTCAACACTAATGTTTCTTCTTTCTGCCATTTTTATCAGCGCTACCCAATGCCAGAACAGTGCTTTCTCAGCATTTTTAGTCGTAGAAATACCACTATCATGGATTCTGTATAAGTATAGATCTTCATCAATATATTTTACAGGAGCTGTTTCGCACATTTTCATGTACCAGTCTTTATCTTCAGCAATTTTTAGAAACGGATCAATGCCGGAAGTCTTTTCGTATATCTTTTTCTTAAAAGTAGCAAAATGTGAAATCTCACCGTTAAAATTATAGTAAGAGTAATTCAGCTCAGTAATCTGTTTCCCTTTATGGACCGATTTAGGATTAAGATGCTCATCGCAAAATACAAAATTGGAATATACCATACCCACTTCGGGATATTCAGAATATGCCTTTAAAATAACTTCCAAAGCATGAGTCGTTAACCCATCATCAGGATCTAGAAAACCACATATTTCAGATTCAGCAAGTTCTATTAATCTTCTTTTTGTATAACCGATTCCCTTGTTTTGGTCATTCTGATTGATTTTAAACCGGGAATCATCACCTATGATTTTTTTTATGACTTCAAGAGAATCATCAGTAGAGCCATCATCCAAAATTACCGCTTCCCAGTCTGTTTCTGTCTGAGCAACTAAGCTTTGGTAGCATTTTAAAAAAAAATGACCATTATTATAGTTGGCGATAAGTACACTGAATTTACTCATTTCGACTGTGTTTGTTCAAGATTTTTTTTAATGCATTCAAATACCCAAAACCGTGTTTTCTATCTGGTTCCAGGATGTTCCCTTCTGCCCATTCGTTCCAGGATTTTATAATTAAAAACTGTTCCGGATAATCCTTTTTATCTTCAAGATATCCTATAGCCTTTTCTACTTGCTGTTCAAACAGTTCCGGGGAATTGTTAGCCAAAATGATTCCTCTGTAGCCGCTTCTTGGAGTATTATCCCAATTGGGCAGGATACATGGATAGGTAGGAATATTGCTTTCTTCAAACTTTAAGTCGTTTACTACTGCCTTAGCATCCTGAATGTTAACTTTAGGCTGTTCTTTTTTCTTAATTCCTATTAATCCTTTTATCCTGTTTTTATAATATTGAGAGTGAGAAATATATTCTTTCTTCGCAATATGAGGTATCCAGGCCTTTTGAAATGCATTGGAGATCTTACTGTCATATCCCATAGATTTAAAATCCAGGTCATCACGGAGCTTATTGGATGCCATGATGTATAGATCATCAAATCCGTTTTTCCTGGCGAGCTCTCTGAATTTTGTAATATAGTGGGGATCCCCGTCATTTAAATGATTCGGATCATAGATAATGAAAAGAGGCTTTTTGTCTACTTTGATATATCTTTCATCTTTGAAGAAAGGCAGAAGATATTCGAAATGGGCAATTAAGTCTTGTTCATTAGGATAGATTTGTTCAGCAAGTATTTTTTCTGATAACCCATGCCATATTCCTGACCATGTTTCGTTGGCCCAGCAGAAACAAAAAGGGAAATCCGGTTTTCCTGATTGTAATACATCATTTGCCACGCGTTCCAGCAATTGTTTGCCGTTGCCAAACCAGTAGTGATAATAGATAAATCCATGTACTCCATAGTCTTTTGCCATCTGAGCCTGCTGTTCTCTTACTTCAGGAACACGCAGGTCATAATACCCCAGATCTCCAGGATATATAGGTTGTTCGTGTCCTTCAAATAGAGGCTTGGCTTTTCCTACATTGGTCCATTCTGTAAATCCTTTTCCCCACCATTCGTCATTTTCAGGAACGGGGTGATATTGAGGGAGATAAAATGCTAGAGGTTTTATTTTTTTCATTTCAGTTTTCTAATGTTTTTATTAATCTGGCGGGAATTCCTGCAATAACTGAATTTTTAGGGAAACTCTTATTCACTACAGAGTTGGCTCCTATGATACAGTTCTCACCAATGGTAACTCCCGGAAGGATGCATACACCTTCGCCAATCCATACGTTATCCTCAATAATTACCGGCCCTTTGGAGTATAGTGGCCTCATTGCAGGGACATGTTCCAGATCTTCAATACTTACATTTCCGTGGGAATGATCAGAAATGTATATTCTGCTGGCCATAAGTACATTATTTCCTATAATAATCTTATTGATAGCACCAATGTGGATATCGGAATTACAAATGACGTCATCTCCAATTATGATCTCAGGAGTAAAACTCTCCCCCTGAAAATGATCCCATGCTTCCAACCTGAGATGAAACAGGGAACTGAAGTTTTTACCTATGGAGATATATTTAGGATTTTCTATACAATGTTCTTCCGGCAAATTAGAATTCGTTCCAAAGTTTTTAAAACTTTTCCTAGCCCACTCATTAATTTTATTTTGAGTATGGGTTTTATAAGCATTCGAATTCAGAACATCGAACAAAAAATTAACAATATATTTTTTTAAAAAATTCATATTTTCCCTGTTAATTGATAATACAATGTTTTTAAAAATAGTATTTTGTTTTCTTTAAAAACTTTTTTATAATATCTTAATTTATAATCCTGAAACATTCTAAATCTTTCACCACTCGTTAAAAATTTATTAATGGTATTTTCAAAGACAGGATTATATAAGTTTTCAGCTTCAATCATTAAGCTATTAAATGTTTGATAAGATTCAAGTACATCATACTTCTTTTCCAAAAATGACATTGGGTTTTCTCCATTAAATATTTTTTCTAAATTCTCAGAAAATTCTTTTTCAGTAATCATCAGATTATTATAAAGTGATTTTGGAGTATTTTTTTTGTATTCAATGGAAAATTCCTTTACTAATGTATCTAAATTGTCAAAGCTTTTAAATCTATCAGATTTGTAAAATAAATCTTTTATATCACTTACCAAGTTTTTGGGATGTACATAAGCAAAAACAGGTAATCCTGAAGCAACAGCAATTTGTGTCATTAAGGCACCTATATAGGGAAAAGTAGAAATATAATAATCTACGTTTTTCATAATTTCATATAAATCATAACGGTCGCCAATTAAGAATATTCTGTTGTTTAATTTATGATCATCAATAAATTTATTAATGGATGTACCATTACCACTCCCAGCAAATACAAAAATTAAATTATCATCTAATTGTAAAATCTTATGTATTGTTTCAAGAAATTCTAAATTATTTCCCAGAATTTTATAAAATGTACTCCCAGAAAATAGTATTTTTTTGTTTTTAGTATCAAAATCAAAACCTTGAAATGGAGTTTCCGACAAAATAGGATAATATGGTAATATTTTGTTTTTATGACTAGGAATCTTTCTTAATTGCTCAGATAAATTTTGTCCAAATGAACGAAATTCAATATTTATATCTGTAATGTCCACCCCAAGCCAAAATGCATGATCCGTTAAATTTATTTGGTATCTTATAATTCCTTGTATTTTATAGAAAGCGATATAAGCAATAGTATCCCAAGGAACTAAATGCATTAAAATATGTTTTGGTTTTTCTGCTAAAATAATATTAATGAGACTTTTACATAGTTCTATTCTGTCGTTTCCTTCCAAATAATAAATTTCTTTATTATTATAATGCTCAATTTCTGCTAGAATTGCTTCATTTTTATAATGCCTGTTTTTACTTTCAAAGACAAGAATGATTCGCTTATTAAGTCTTAATAATGCCCTTAGATATTGCTGGGTTAAGCCTCTGTTATCATAACCAAAGTAATCATAGAATAAAACAACATCTTCGTTAGGGACTATCTTTTCTGATTTAAAAAGAGAGTTAGAAATTTGTTTCAATGAGTTTTCTAATTCTTCATCATATAGGGTGTCATCAAACGCATAATTGTATTTTAGATGTGCTGATAACTCTATTAATCGTAAAGCGAAGTCATAATTTTTTTTGTTTATGGTTTGTTTTAAATTCTTTTTCAGAATTTTATCAATATGAATAAGCTTTTTATTTGAAATCATTTAATTCTGAGATTATTTTTTCTATATCTTCGTTTGTCATTACAGGGCTTATGGGTAGGCTTAAAACTTCTTCATGAATCTTTTCACTAATGGGAAATGAAAGATGGTTCCATTCTTTATAAGCTTCCTGTTGATGAGGTGGTATAGGATAGTGTATAATTGTTTGTATACCTTTATTGCTTAGGTAATCTTGAAGGGCTTGTCTTTTTTTACTTCTTATAACAAAGACGTGCCATACATGTTCTTTTTCATTTTCAGGGTATTCGGGAAGTATAATCTCAGGGTTTGTGATGCTATTTATAAAATGTTTAGCAATAGTTCTTCTGATTTTGTTTTCAGTATCAATGTATTTTAATTTTATATCTAATACTGCAGCCTGAATTTCATCGAGCCTGGAATTTAGGCCTTTGTAAATATTGACATATTTTTGATTAGAACCGTAATTTGCTAAAGTTCTGATGGCTTTAGCAAGATCATCATTATTGGTAGTAATGGCTCCTGCATCTCCTAATGCACCTAGATTCTTTCCTGGATAAAAACTGAAGCCTGCGGAATCTCCGAGATTACCTGATTTTAAACCTTGCCATTCAGCCCCAATTGCTTGAGCATTGTCTTCAATGATTTTTAAGTTATGTCTTTCTGCCGTTTTCTTCAGTTCTTCAGAGAAAACCACTCTTCCCTGTAAGTGTACGATAAGAATTCCTTTTGTTTTAGGGGTAATTTTTTCTTCTATTTTACTAATATCAATATTGTAAGTATTAATATCAGGTTCTACTAGTACTGGAATTAATTTGTTATCCGAAATTGCAAGAATTGAGGCAATATATGTATTTGATGGAACAATTATTTCATCTCCCGGGCTCATAAATCCTAGTTCAATATAAGCACGGAGTATTAAACGCAGTGCATCCAGTCCATTAGCAACTCCAATAGCGTGTTTAGAGCCTATATAATTTGACAGGTTTTTTTCAAAACTAGACAATTCAGTTCCCATGAGATACCATCCAGAACGAAAAACTTCCAAAATTTTAGTTTCAATTTCTTCTTGGTACTGTAAATTGATTTTTTGTAAATCAAGAAATTTAATCATAATTTAAAGTTTTATAGAGTAAAAATCTAATGTGATCCCTCTTGCTCCCATGTTTTCTTTTTGCTGGATCAATCCTTCGTTTAATATTTTTCCTTGGTTTTCTGTTGAAATTCCGAAACTATAATATTTTTTGTTTTGAAATTCACTTATAAGAAAATAGTTTATAAAATCTAATGCCCCTATTTTTCTTCCTTCTTGTGATGCTGCCATATATTGTGTGTGAACGACATTTCCAAAATCAAAAATAACAATCCCTGCTAAAAGAAAATTATCTTTTCTTGCTTCAAATAGTCTGATGTTTTCAGGAAATTTTTTATTTAATAATTTGATTTCTTCTTCAGTATGTACAGGTTTTGTATCAAATTTTTTAAGAACATCTGAAAGTAAAGTCCAATATTCCTTAAAATTTTTATTTTCACTTATAGTGACTTCATTTCCTTCACATTTTCTCACTAATTGTCTTTTTGTTTCAGAGAAACGAATAGGGGATGAAAGATCAATTACAGATGATATATCTCTTCGGAAAAGTTTAGCTTGGTTACGAAAAAGAGCATATAAGTCTTCTTCTGAAGGATATTTGTGAAAAATATGAGGAACGGCTTTATAAATTATTTCATTAAAAGAATATTCTTGATAATATTTTTTTATTTCCTCAAAAATATTCAAAACTTCACTAGCCTTTACATGATAGGAGAGAATCAATGATCCAAAGGTAAGACCTCCATGAGAAATAATTTCTTTTCCTGATTCATTGGCTGGAAATACTGCTACAACTTTATTGTTTTTTAAAATAAACAGAGAATGATCTTTGAAGCGATCAGAATGATAATCCATAAAGTCTCTGTCATAAAAGAAAAGTCCATTTTTACTTTCTTTTATAAACAGATTCCAGTCAGTATAATCTTTTTGCGTATATTTTTTTATTTCAAAATTCATGTTATAGCCTTAAGGACATGGTTATATAGGAGTCTGAATTATCAGATATTGAAAAACCTGCTTTTTCATAAGCTTTTACAGCTCTGGTATTTCCAGGAATAACATTTAAATATAAACTTTCTAAATTCAACTGGTCTTTGGCAACTTTAAAAATAAGTTTAAATAAATCAGCGCTTAAACCCTTTCCCCAATATTCTTTTTCCCCGATGTAAACAAAATACTCTGCGGTTTTATTGGTGAGATCAATTTTTTTTAAGCCAACTACACCAATGATTTTATGATTATGCTTGATACCTTTAACCCAATACGTTTTATTGTTTTCTAAACCTGCAAACCATTTTTGCTGATCTTCTTTTGAGAAATCAGGTGTATTGGTAAGATATTTTATTTCCGGGTCATTTAACCAATTCCATGATTTTTCTAGAATATTTTTTGTATAATCAACTAATTGGAGTTTATTAAAATTCAAAAAATCTTCATAATTTCGGATATAATCATTTTCGTTATAAGTATGAGATGCAAGGACCAAACAAATTGCTCCTGAAGAAAAATTAATTTCAGAAGCCCATATCCCAGGAGGAATATGTAATCCTAAATCAGGACGATTCAAAAATACCTGTCTTTTGAACTTGCCATCATCCAGAGAAACTTCAAAACTGCCACTTGCTGCAATCAGAAATTGATGACATTCTTTATGTGAATGAGCACCTCTGCTTTCTCCTCCTGCAATATCATAAAGGTAGAAAATTCTTTTAACATTGAATGGAAATGCGGCGTTATTTTCAACTACTGTAAGGTTGCCTTCATCAAAACTGATTTTACCTAAATCAATAACATTACAGTCAAATACAGAAATATTATTTTTCATCAGCCAGTATTTTAAATTCTTCAAAATCTCTTATATAATCATTTTCATTGTACTGTCTATCAGAGACAATGAGTGCTAATGAATTGGTAGAAAAATTTTCTAATCTTCGCCAAAACATTCTGGGAATATATAATCCGTAATAGGACCTGTTTAAAGAAAACCTTTGTTCTTCTTTTCCATCATGGATTACAATATCAAAACTTCCTGAAAGGGCAATAATAAATTCTTGCTGTTCTTTGAAAGCATGGCTTCCTCTTACTTCTCCTCCAGGGACATCATATATCCAATATGTTCTTTGTATCTCAAAAGGAAGTTGATTAGGATATTCAAAAAAGGATAAGTTCCCTCTTTTATCATATATTTTTGGGAGTTCTATTATTTGTGGGATCATGGTGTTTGTACTTTGTATTCAAAAAATGGTCTGGTAACTCCTGGGTAAATGTGCATCATTGTTCCCACTTTTACATTTTCTACTTCAAATCCAATAAATTCATCAATTCCGTATAAAAGTATTTTTTGATCCTTCCCGAAGTAAAGTTTAAAATAGTAGTTTCCAGCATTCAAAAGCCCTGCAGGAATATCAAATTCTACAGTATATTCGCCTATTTTTGAATTGTTATTTTCGGAAACACATTTTCCAACATGGAAAATCACCAATTCTTCATAATTTTTTAGTTCAAAAGTTGTGTCAAGAGTGATATCCGGACAGAAATTATGAAAAACAAGTTTTACATGAGCTCCAGAATCAATATCTAATAAATCTCCATTAATAGGAGTTACTGAAAATTCTTTTATTCTGATATTTTCGTTACCTATAGCTTCGTTCAGATTACCATTATATTGGTAAGAGCTTTCTCTTGCGCTGCTTTTTTGATATTCTATGATCGTATTGAGAATGTCGCCTTGATAGCCAATTTGTCCTTGATTCAAAAGAATTCCTTTTGTGCAAAGCTCTTTAATAGCTGTCATATTATGGCTGACAAAAAGTATGGTTCGGCCTTCTCCTCTCGTTACATCATTCATTTTACCAAGACACTTTTTCTGAAATTCTGCATCTCCTACTGCGAGTACTTCATCTACAATAAGAATTTCAGATTCTAAATGGGCGGCTACAGCAAAAGCAAGGCGAACGTACATCCCCGAAGAATATCTCTTCACAGGAGTGTCTATATATCTTTCAACACCTGAGAAATCTACAATTTCATCAAATTTTCTTTTGATTTCCTTGCGGGTCATACCTAAAATGGCTCCATTAAGAAAGACATTCTCTCTTCCTGTCATTTCAGGGTGGAATCCTGTTCCTACCTCAAGCAGAGATGCTATTCTTCCGTTTGTAAATATTCTTCCTGTTGTAGGTTTTGTAACTTTACTTAAAACCTTAAGCAGAGTTGATTTTCCAGCACCGTTTCTGCCGATAATTCCAACAGCGTCTCCTTGTTCGATTTCAAAATTAATATCACGAAGAGACCACACATAGTCGGATAATCCTTTTGTTGTTCTATCATTGGCTTCACCAATTTTCAGATAAGGATCTTCTTTTCCTCTTACTTTATGCCAAAACCTGTTAAGGTCATGAGATAGAGTCCCTGTCCCGACTTGTCCTAGACGATATTGTTTGGATATATTTTCTGCTTTTAAAGACAGCATATTCTTAAATGATTTAAATTAATAAAAAAGTTTACCAACAAAGGTTATACGGTATCCATAAAGGTTTTTTCAACCTTGTTGAAAACAACAATTCCTATCACTAAAAGGATAAGAATAATAACAGTACTCATTCCCAGCATGGTGGGAGAAAAGTCTCCAACGCCTATCCAAGCATATTTAAAACATTCAAAAATACCGGTTAAAGGATTATAATAAGCCAGGTTTTTAAAAAATCCCGGTAATGAGGAAACAGGATAAATAACCGGAGTTGCATACATATATAAACTTACACCAAAGCCCAGTAGCATTGCAAGATCTTTATACTTTGTAGTCAGTGAAGAAAAGATCATCCCAACTCCCAAGGCAAAAAGTGCCATTAAGAATATTAGGAAAGGAGTTGCAAGAATCCAGATATTAGGATGAACTTCTCCTTTACTATAATAATATGCCCAGGCAAGAATGAATAAAATAAGCTGTACTCCAAACCGCATCAGATTAGAGATAACAATGGATAACGGAGTAACCAGTCTTGGAAAATAGACTTTTCCGAAGATGCCGGCATTCCCGGTAAAAGTAGAGGAGGTGGCCAGTAATGAGGAAGAAAAGTAATTCCAAAGAGTAACACCAGCCAGATAAAAAAGGAGCGGTGGAGCTCCATCTGTAGGTAATTTGGCAATTCTTCCAAAAATAACCAGATAGACAATGGTCGTTAAAATGGGATTGATAAAAAACCAGATCGGCCCTAAAATAGTCTGCTTAAAGCTGGATACAAAATCTCTTTTTACAAACATATAAACAAGATCTTTGTATCTCCAGACTTCCTTTAGCTTCAAGTCAAATAACGAATGATCGGCATCAATCGTTTCTGTCCACTTTTGTTGTGGTTCATTCATCTGTGTAAGTTTTTGCAAATTTATAATAATTAATTATTACCGTGTATATTAGTTTATAAATTTTCATAGTCAATAAAACTAAAAATCAACAACTAATATATTGATATTTGTCGGTATGAACAAAAACTATTGGCCATAAAGCCAATAGTCTATGAATTTTATAAATTATATTTGTTATTTTCCGATAAGTTGTTTCAGGTATTCGCCGTATCCACTTTTGCCATATTTGGTAGCCGTTTCAAGCAGTTTTTCTTCACCAATGAATTTATTTCTGAAGGCAATTTCTTCTATACAGCCAATTTTAAACCCTTGTCTTTTTTCGATGACACTTACAAATTCTGAAGCGTCGTGAAGAGAATCAAAAGTTCCTGTATCCAGCCATGCCGTTCCTCTGTTCAGAACAGCTACCTCAAGCTTTCCATTGCTTAAATAAACATTGTTGATATCTGTGATTTCCAGCTCACCTCTTGCTGAAGGTTTAATATTTTTAGCGATTTCCACTACATTGTTATCGTAAAAATAAAGACCTGGAACGGCATAGTTTGACTTAGGGTTTAAAGGCTTTTCTTCAATAGAAACCGCTTTCAGGTTTTTGTCGAATTCCACTACACCATATCTTTCCGGATCTGCTACGTGGTAGGCAAAAACAACTCCTCCTTCAGGATTGGTTTTGTTTTTCAGTAAGGTTCCCATTTCAGAACCATAGAAGATATTATCTCCCAATACCAGCGCTGCAGGGTCGTTACCAATAAATTGCTCGCCCAGAATAAAAGCTTGTGCTAAACCGTCCGGGCTTGGCTGTACAACATATTCTATATTACAGCCGATTTGCGAACCGTCGCCTAAAAGTTTGATGAAACCTGCCTGGTCGTGTGGAGTTGTGATGATCAGAATATCTTTGATTCCTGCTAAAAGAAGTGTGGAAAGCGGATAGTAGATCATGGGTTTGTCGTAAACAGGCATCAGCTGCTTGCTTACGGCAATAGTTAGAGGGTAAAGTCTTGTTCCGGAGCCTCCGGCTAATATTATTCCTTTCATGTTTTGGTGCGTATTACGCTATTTCTTTTGTGTTATAAATCGATTTATTTTGCTATTGCTGGTGTGTTATAAAAGACTGAAATGAATGATGTCAGATTCTATACCTGTTCCTTTAATAGCTGGAGATTTAGCTGTATTGCTTGCTGTAGTAATCCTGATAATTTCCTGAAGTCACATTTTCAAGCCATTCTTTATTTTCAAGATACCAGTCGATGGTTTTTGCTAATCCTTCTTCAAAGGTAACTGAAGGTTTCCAGCCTAAATCTTTATTCAGTTTTGTTGCATCAATAGCGTAACGTTTGTCGTGACCCGGTCTGTCTTTTACAAAAGTGATCAGTTTTTCTGAATAGCCTTCCGGTCTTTCCAACTTGGCATCCATTTGTTTGATCAGTTCTTTGACAAGATCAATATTCTGCCACTCGTTGAATCCTCCGATATTGTAAGTCTCACCGGTTTTTGCTTCTTTAAATATCTGATGAATCGCCTTGGCATGGTCAATGACAAACAACCAGTCTCTGGTATATTTTCCATCACCGTAAATAGGAAGCGGTTTCTCGTTGATGATATTCGAAATACAAAGGGGAATGAGCTTTTCAGGGAAATGATTCGGGCCGTAGTTGTTGGAACAGTTCGAAACGATGAAAGGCATTCCATAAGTATTTCCGTAAGCTCTTACCAAATGGTCAGAAGCTGCTTTGGATGCTGAATACGGAGATTGAGGGTCGTAGGATGTCGTTTCTAAAAAGAATCCTGTTTCGCCTAAACTTCCATATACTTCGTCGGTAGAAATATGATAGAAAAGATTATTTCTTTTTTCATCCGGGAATCTGCCGTGGGTATGATCGGGATTTAACGTCCAGAACTCTTTACAAAGATTCAGAAGATTAGCGGTCCCGTTTACATTCGTGTTGATAAATGCCATTGGATCTGTAATACTTCTGTCTACATGACTTTCTGCTGCTAAATGTACAACCGCATCCGGATTGTATTTTTCGAAAACTCTTCTAAGTTCTTCCGGTTTTGTAATATCTGCTTTTTCGAAAACATAATTAGGTTCATTTTCAATGTCCTTTAAGTTTTCCAGATTTCCGGCGTATGTAAGAGCATCAAGGTTGATGATTGTAGTATCCGGATTGTTTTTTACAAATTCTCTTACAACATGGGAACCGATAAACCCGGCACCTCCTGTAATGATAATGTTTTTCATTGATTTATTTTGAGATGGTCTTTCTTCCTATACTTTTATAATAAAATCCGTTTTGCTCAGGGACTTCCAATGGATACATATTTCTGCCGTCAAAAATGACTTTGTTTTTCATTTTTTTAGCCATCAGTTCAAAATTAGGGTTTTTGAATTCAGGCCATTCTGTAGCAATAAATAGTGCGTCCACATCTTCCAGTGCATCATACATTCCTTTGGCGTATTGTATTTTGTTGCCAAGAAGTTTTTGAACATTGCTTTCTGCAACAGCATCATATGCTACAATTTCCGCGCCTTTCTCCAATAAAAGTGCAATATTGTCTAAAGATGAAGCTTCTCTGATGTCATCTGTATTTGCTTTAAAGGCAAGTCCCCACATGGCGATTTTCTTCCCTTCAATATTTCCTCCGAAGTATTTTTCAATTTCAGATACTAAAATAACTTTCTGGGTGGTATTTACATTTTCGGTAGCTTCCAGGATCTGGAAATTAAAATCTTCCTGTTTCCCGGATTTTATAAGTGCTTTTACGTCTTTAGGGAAGCAGCTTCCTCCATATCCGATTCCAGGGAATAAAAATCTGTGCCCGATTCTGTCATCACTACCCATTCCCAGTCTTACCTTATCCACATCTGCACCTACCTTTTCACAATAGTTGGCAATTTCATTCATGAAGGTAATTTTTACTGCTAAAAATGAATTCGCTGCATATTTGGTAAGTTCCGAAGACTTCTCATCCATAAAAATGATGGGAATTCCGGTATTGGTAAAAGGCTGATATATTTTAGACATAATATCTTTAGCTTTTTCTGAGCTTGCCCCTACAACGACTCTTGAGGGATTCATAGAGTCTTCAACAGCAAATCCTTCTCTCAGGAATTCGGGATTTGAAACTACATCAAAAGGAATGTCTGTTTTAGACGAAATTGTTTCTCTTACTCTGTCTGCAGTTCCTACGGGAACAGTACTTTTATTGACAATGACTTTGTATTCAGTCATCATCTCGCCAATATTATCGGCTACCTGAAGTACATAAGACAAATCTGCAGAACCGTCTTCTCCCGGAGGAGTAGGCAATGCCAGATATATAACTTCGCTTTTGTCTAAAGCTTCTTTAAGATTGGTAGTGAAAAATAATCTTTCGGACTGGATGTTTCTTAAAAACATTTCTTCAAGGTTCGGCTCATAGATGGGAACAATGCCGTTTTTCATACCTTCTACTTTTTTTTCATCAATATCAACACAGTATACTGAATTGCCAAGTTCTGCCAGAGTAGTTCCTGTAACCAAACCTACATAACCTGTTCCTACAATCGTTATATTCAAAATATCTGTTTTAAAATTCTAAAGACAAAAGTAATAAAAATCCTGTGACATACTCTTTTAATTTATTGTAAATGAATCTTACGCTATTTGCTTGATACTTAAGATAATTTTGCATTTTTAGAAAAAAAGCTTATATTTGCAATGGATTTACGGAAAAAATGGGAAGGCTTCGGAAGAAAGCCTTTTTTCGTACTGTAAATCAAGATAAAAATATATGGAGTTTAGAAAAAGAATTGAAGAATTATTAAATGAATTCCTTGAGACCAGAAAAGATCTGTTTCTTATTGATCTTAAAATTTCTGCAGGGGATGATATTACAGTGATTTTGGATGGTGATAACGGAGTTTCTTTGCAGGACTGCCTTGATGCAAGCCGTGCGATTGAATTTAATATGGATCGTGAAGAGCATGACTTCAGCCTTCAGGTGATGTCTGCAGGACTGAGCGAGCCATTATCCACACCAAGACAGTTCAGTAAAAACATTGGAAGAGAAATTGAGGTGATGCTGGAGGATTCTTCTAAAATTGAAGGAGAATTGTCAAAAGTAGACGATGAGAAGATCACACTTGTTCTACGTTACCGAAAGCCGAAAGATATCGGAAAAGGAAAAGTAGATGTGGAGGAGGAGAAAGAAATTTCTTATCCTGAGATCAAAAAAGCATTAGTAGTAATTAAATTTTAAAAAGAAAAAAGAATAGATGGATAATATAGCGTTGATTGAATCCTTTGGTGATTTTAAAGACGAAAAAGGGATCAGTAAGATTGATCTTATGGCAATTATTGAAGATTCACTGAAAACTCTTTTAAGAAAGAGATTTGATTCAGATGATCATTTTGATGTGATTGTAAACCCGGATAAAGGAGATTTTCAGATATTTTTGAATAAAACAATTGTAGAGGACGAAATGTCTGAAGATGATGATTTGGAGATAGAAATTTCTGAAGCAAAGAAGATTGACCCTACCTTCGAAGTAGGTGAGGACTTTACAATGGAAATTCCTGTTGCACAATTGGGAAGAAGAAATATTCTTACCCTTAAGCAAATCCTTGCTACAAAACTTCAGGAACACAATAATGCAATGCTGTACGAACAGTTTAGAGATAAAATTGGTGAAATCGTTGTAGGGGAAATCCACCACATCCGTCATAAGCACGTGATTTTGCTGGATGATGAAGGAAATGAATTTATTTTACCAAAAGAAAACCAGATCCCATCCGATTTCTTTAAAAAGGGTGAGAATATCAGAGCTATTGTTGAGACAGTAGATTTTAAAGGTTCTAAACCACAGATTATTATTTCCAGAACTGCACCTAAATTCCTTGAGAAGTTATTAGAGCTGGAAATTCCTGAAATCCAGGACGGAACAATTATCCTTAAAAAGGTAGTGAGAATTCCTGGTGAAAAGGCGAAGATTGCAGTAGATGCTTATGATGACAGAATTGATCCGGTAGGAGCTTGTGTTGGAGTGAAAGGATCCAGAATTCATGGCGTTGTGAGAGAGTTGAGAAATGAAAACATCGATGTTATTCAGTGGTCTAAAAACCCTGAGATTTTGGTGAAGAGAGCATTAGGAAACGTTACTATTAACAAAATTGAAATCAATGAAGAGACCAATTATGCATTGGTATATACTCCAGTTGAGGAAATTTCTAAAGTGATCGGAAAACAAGGTCAGAATATCAGACTGGCTTCTTGGTTGACAGGATATGAGATTGATGTATACAGAGAGTCCAGCGAGGATGATGATGTTGAATTGAAAGAATTTAACGATGATATCGAGCAATGGATTTTGGATGAGTTTAAGAAAGTAGGACTTACGACTGCAAAATCAGTATTGGATAAAGAAACTGAAAGTCTTTTAAATATGGTAGACCTTGAAGAAGAAACCATCGAAGAGGTTAAACGTATTCTGAGAGAAGAATTTGAAGATTAAGATTTTAAATAAATTTTAATAAACAGTAAAAAAGAAATACTTTAATTTTAAAAATTAAAAACAGTAAATAATATAAATGCCAAAAATTAGATTAAATAAAGCGGTTAAGGAATTCAACATTTCGATGTCCAGATTAGTAGAGTTTTTACAGTCAAGGGGTTTCGAGGTTGAAAGCAATCCTAACGCTCAATTGGAAGAAGCGGCATATTCTGCATTGGAGGCTGAGTTTGCTAAAGACGGCGAACAAAGAAAGGCTTCCCATGAGGTGGTGATCACAAAAGTTCCGGAAGAAAAACTGGAAATTGAAGAAAAGAAAACCCCTGAAGTGATAAGAGCTAAAGCAAATAAACCAGAAACTAGAATTTTAGGTAAAATAGATTTGGAACCTAAGAAGCCTGAAGCTGAAGAGATTCCTGCAGCTCCTGCAGTTCCTGTGGCTCCTGTTGCGACACCGGTTGAAGAAAAGAAAGAAGAAATCGTGAAAGAAGAACAACCGGAAGTTAAAGCAGCGCCTGAAAAACAGGAATTTAAAGTTTTGGATAAAATTGATTTGTCTCAAATAGAATCTAGAAACAGACCTGTGAAAAAAGACAAACCAAAAATGGAGGAGAAAAAAGAAGAAGTTAAACCTGTGGAAACAGTAAAGGAAACTCCAAAACCAGCGGTTGTAGAGGAGAAAAAAGTAGAAACTCCAAAAGTTGAAGCTGAACCTGAATCTCAGGAACCACAAAAAATTGAGACAGTATATCAGAAACTTGACGGTCCTAAGATCGTTGGGGAAAAGATTGACTTAACTCAGTTTGCACCAAAACCAGGTGCTGGAGCAAAAAAGAAAAGAAAGAGAATTGAAAAACCTGGAGGCCAGAATAACCAACAAGGTCAGGGGAATAATCAAAACTCAGGAAATAACAACAACCAAGGTGGACAAGGCCAAGGAAACCGTCAGCATAATAATAACGGTGGACAGGGACAAGGTGGAAACCGCCAGGGTGGTCAGGGAGGTCAGGGAAATCGTCCTCAAGGTCAAGGTGGCCAAGGTGGAAACCGTTTTGGAAATAACCAGGGTGGTGGAAATCGTCAAGGTCAAGGTGGTGGCTTCAAAAAAGGAGGTCAGAACAACAGACCTGGACAAAGAGTTATGCCAGTTGAGCTAACTGATGAGCAAGTTAAAAACCAGATCAAAGAAACATTAGAAAAACTTACTAATAAAGGAGGGAAATCTAAATCTGCAAAACACAGAAAAGACAAGAGAACTTTCCGTAGAGAGCAGGATGAGCGTCAGCAGGAGCTTGAAGCACAAGACAGAACTCTTAAAGTAACAGAATTCATCACAGTAGGTGAATTGGCAAGTTTGATGAATGTTTCCCCAACTGAAGTAATTTCTGCTTGTTTCTCATTAGGTGTAATGGTTACCATGAACCAAAGACTTGAAGCCGATACCTTATTATTAGTAGCAGATGAATTCGGTTATAAAATTGAATTCTCAGATGCTGATCTTGAAGATACGGATGCAGAAGATGAAGTAGATACCGAGGAAAGCCTATTACAAAGAGCTCCTGTAGTTACTGTAATGGGACACGTTGACCATGGTAAGACTTCATTGTTGGACTACATCAGAAAAACAAACGTAATTGCCGGTGAATCCGGAGGAATTACTCAGCACATTGGTGCTTATAACGTGAAACTGGAGAACGGTCAGAGAATTACTTTCTTAGATACACCAGGTCACGAAGCCTTTACTGCAATGAGAGCGAGAGGTGCACAGATTACGGATATTGCAATTATCGTAATTGCGGCCGATGATGATGTAATGCCACAAACAAAAGAAGCAATTGCTCACGCACAGGCTGCAGGAGTACCAATGATTATTGCTATCAACAAAGTAGATAAGCCGAATGCAAACCCGGACAACATCCGTCAGCAGTTATCAGGATTAAATCCACCGGTTTTAGTAGAAGAATGGGGTGGAAATGTTCAGGCACAGGAGATCTCGGCTAAATTCGGTAATAACGTAGATGTATTGTTGGAAAAAGTTTTATTACAGGCTGAAATGCTTGAGTTGAAAGCGAATCCTGACCGTGCAGCAAACGGAGTTGTTATTGAAGCATCTTTAGATAAAGGTAGAGGTTATGTAGCAACAATGTTGGTACAGACCGGAACTTTAAGAGTAGGTGATTATGTAGTAGCAGGTAAAAATCACGGGAAAGTAAAAGCTTTGCTTGATGAAAGAGGAAAAAATCTAAAAGAAGCTGGGCCATCAATTCCTGCAACAATCTTAGGTTTGGATGGAGCGCCTACTGCAGGTGATAAATTCCGTGTGTATGCTGATGAAAGTGAAGGTAAAGCAATTGCCAATAAGAGAGAGCAGCTGCAGAGAGAATTATCAATCAGAACCAAGAAGCATACAACCCTTGAAGAATTGGGTAGACGTATTGCTTTAGGAGAATTCAAAGAATTGAACATTATCCTTAAAGGAGACGTGGATGGTTCTGTAGAAGCTCTTTCTGATCAGTTACAAAGATTATCAACAGAAGAAATCAGTGTTAAAATTCTTCACTCAGGTGTTGGACAGATTACAGAATCTGATATCAACTTAGCCGCAGCATCCGATGCTATTATCATTGGATTTAACGTGAGAGCAGGTGCTAATGCTAAAGAACTTGCAGATCGTGAGGAAATTGAAATCAGAACGTATTCTGTAATCTATAAAGCAATTGATGAGGTAAAAGAAGCGATGGAGGGAATGCTTTCTCCGGAAATTCAAGAGCAGGTGATTGGTAATGTTGAAATCCGTGAGGTTTTCAAGATTTCTAAAGTAGGAACAATTGCAGGTTGTATGGTTCTTACCGGAAAAGTAACGAGACAGTCTAAAGTACGTTTATTAAGAGACGGTATTGTTAAATTCGATGGAGAACTTGAAAGTTTGAAACGTTTCAAAGATGATGTTAAAGAAGTAACGAAAGGTTACGAATGTGGTCTGAATCTGAAAGGTTATAATGACATCGAAATCGGAGATATCCTTGAAGTATACGAAGAAGTAGCGGTCAAGAAAAAACTAAAATAAATATATCCTAAATATGTGAAAACCACTTTTTTATAAAGTGGTTTTTTTATTTTTCAAACTCGTTTAATTTGTAATCATTCTAAATAATTTTTTTTGAATTATTAATAATTTGTTAAAATGAATAAGGTCTGTAAAAAAATTATTTTTTATTGAATAAAAACTGTCTATTATTATTGAATCTTATTTGTTTTGTGTAAATTTTAAATGAAACAGTAAAAAAAATAGTCGTTTAAACGTTAGTTTAATTTGTGGATGTTAATATTTATTAACATATTTGCCCATTAAATATATTAAAATTTGTTAATATGAATGTTAAACTACGTGTATTAAGCGCCGGAGCTCTGTTTTTCCTAGGACAAGTAGCTTATGCGCAAAAAGCAAAGAAGGATACAGCTAGAGCTACTGAGATTGATGAGGTAGTAATGGTCGGGTTCGGACAGAAAAAATCTGTTAAAGAAGTTACTGGTTCTGTGAGTACAGTTAAAGGTGACAAACTTAATGATCTGCCAGTTTCATCTCCTGATAAGGCCCTAATGGGTAGAGTTACCGGGGTACAGACTGGAGCTGCTTCAGGACAGCCAGGGGGAATTGTAAACATCCGTGTTAGAGGTAATACTTCTGTTAATGGAAATAATAGCCCGATCTTTATTGTTGATGGAGTAAGAATTGCTTCAGGAGATCTTACAAGCTTAAACACAACGTCAAATATCTTGGCGAATTTAAGTTCTGATGATATTGAATCAATGACTGTACTTAAGGATGCAGTTTCAACGTCATTATATGGAGCAGATGCTGGTGCCGGGGTAATCATTATTACTACAAAGTCTGGTAAATCTGGTAAACCAAGATTTCAGTTCTCAAGTAATTATGGGGTAAATAAAACAGCTTTTAAATTACCAAATTCATTGACAAAAGATCAATGGCATGGCTTAGCAGCTCAAACAATGGCCAATACACCATCCGTATTTGGTTATGGATCTTATCAGGAAGCTTATGATGCCTTATTTGATCCAGACCAGGATCCACTAGGATATGCAGCTTATGGTAATGTAAATACTAATTGGCAAAAGGAATTAACTAGAAATAGTGCTAACCAAAGTGAAACAAACTTCTCAGTTAGCGGAGGAAGTGATAAATTCAAATATTACTCTTCTATCGGTATGTTCAACCAGGAGAGTATCTATAAAGGGAGTGATTTCAAAAGAGTGAATGCTTCCACTAAAATTGAATATAAAGCAACTGATAGATTAACAATTAATACAGATTTCCAGTTTTCAAACAGTAAAATGCGTACTTTGAACAATGGTGGAGATTTTGCTAACCCATTGATCGCACAGTACTTTAACCTTCCTGTTGATCCGGTAAGAAACCCTGATGGTAGCTGGTATTATGGAGTTAATAACTCATTGCCTTCTGGAAACTTTAACGTAGCAGCACTACAGGATATTAACTCTAGAAAAGCAAACACAAGCAGAGTATTTGCCAACTTGGGAGTAAATTATAAAATTCTTGATGGGCTAGTTTATAGAATGAATTTCGCACCTGAATATATCAACGTAGAAGAAGATGTTTACTTATCTCCTCTTCATGGTGATGGATACTCAGCGAAAGGTGATTTGACATCCAATGCAAGAAGATTTTTTAACTTCAACATACAGAATATCTTAGAATATTCTTTCAGAATTGGAGATAAAAATAAATTCGTTGCAAGAGCAATTCAGGAAGCTTATAAGTCTGATATGAGAGCTGTTAATGCTGAAGGACAAGTTGTTGCTCTTTCTTCTCTTCAGACTTTAGATAGTTTTGTTAAGCCTGTTGCAGCTGGTGGAACAAAAACGATTACTTCAAGATCTGGTTATGCAGGACAGGTAAACTATAACTATGACAATATTGTTAACTTAGATTTATCTTACAGAAGAGATGCAATGTCAAACTTCTTCCCAGGTCAAAAAGGAGGTAACTTCTATTCTGCGGGAGCGAGTGTTGACTTAGCAAGAATCTTTATCCCTGATAATGATTATTTAACATTGTTGAAACTTAGATCTTCTTATGGTAAATTAGGAAATCAGATTTCAGCGTCTCCTTATGCTACATACAGCTACGGTATCAATTATAATAACAATGCTGGTGCAAGTTATGGAGGTTTTTATAATCCAGGACTTAAGTGGGAAACTGTTAAACCTTTCAACGTAGGATTTGATATAGGACTATTAAAAGATCGTATATCGTTAACAGCTGAATACTATAACAAACAAACTGAAGATCTGATCTTTACTGTTCCATTATCTCTTGCTCAAGGTATTTCAGGTTACACAGATAATATCGGTACATTGGTTAACAAAGGATTTGAATTCAGTATCAATGCAGATATCCTAAAACCTGAAAATCCAAAAGGTTTTGCTCTTAGCATGGATGCTAACTTATCAACGCTTAATAATGAGTTGACTAAAATCTATGGAGGAAAAGATATCATTTCCGGAGCTACAATCTTAAGAGAAGGAGAATCTATCAACAGCTGGTACATGAGAAAATGGGCTGGTGTAGATCCTAATAATGGAGATCCATTATGGTACCTAAATGGAGTTGATGGTGAAACAACCAACGACTACAACAAAGCTCAAAGAGCTATTCAAGGTAATCGTTTAGCGAAATACTTTGGAGGTGTTGGTATTAAAATGTCTTATCAGAACTTCACAGTATCTGCACAAGGAACATATAGCTTTGGAGGTAAAGTATATGATGACTGGGCAATCTATACAATGAGTGATGGTCAGTACAGTTTATTCTATCCTGGATATGAGGATCAGCTAGATTATTGGACTCCAAACAATACTAATGCATTGAACCCAAAACCAATTTATGGTGGAAATAAACTTGCAAACAGAACGTCTACAAGATTCTTATATAAAGCAGATTATTTGAGATTAGCTAACTTAAAAATAGCTTATACTTTTGATTCTAGCTTCTTAAAAGGTTCAAACCTTAATAAAGTAACAGTTTACGTTATGGGTAACAACCTTTGGACACATGCTTATGATAAAAATTTAAGATATGATCCGGATATTGCACTTGCAGGAACAACAAACCTGAACTTGCCTCCTTTGAAATCTTATTTAGTTGGATTTAATGTTGAATTTTAAAAATTGAAAAAAATGAAAAAATACTTAATAGCATTTTCAGTTATTGCCCTTACTTCTACTGCGGTTACTTCGTGTGGTGAGGACTTTGTAGATACTGAATTTTTCCAAAGTAAACCTCAGGAAGATATTAAAACAATAGAAGAACTTCAGTCTTTTGTATTCGGAGCTTATGGTACTATGAGAGGTGCTTCTTATTATGGATGTGATTTTGTAACAATTCCTGAATTAAGAAGTGATGCAATGTATTCTAATAACCGTTCAGGATATTATAGTACAGTTTCAAACTATACAATGCTTTCTGGTGATGCTTACGCTTCAGGACCATATACTGCGATGTATACAACAATTGCTAAAGCAAACATCATTCTTGGAACTTCAAATAACCTAACTTGGGGAGAAACAGTTGATCCAGCACAGATTGCGTTGAAAATAAAGCAACTTAAAGGACAGGCTTATGCAGTAAGAGCTCAGGCTTTGTTTGATGCTTTAAGATTATTTGGGCAGCAATATTCTGGTGGAACTACCGGAGTTGTTGTTCCTCTTCAGTATAATCCTTCTGCAAATATGGCTCGTTCTTCTGTTCAACAGACTCAGGCTCAAATTGAAGCAGATTTTAATAGTGCATTAGCTAATCTTACGGGAAATGCTAATCAGGTTTATAGTGATAAAACTGTATTGAATGAATTCTCAGTTAAGGCTTTAATGTCCAGATATTATCTATATAAAGGAGATTATGCTAAGGTACGTTCGTTAGTAAACGATGTAGTAGCATCTGGAAAATATAGTGTAATTCCTCGTGATTCATATTTAACAAGCTGGACACTTAATAATGCAGCATCTAACTCAGTATTTGAATTAGCTGTTGGACCAATTGCTGCTTTAGGTTCTACAAGTATTCACTACAAAATTGCACCGGCTAACTCATATGTAAACATGCCAGTTAAGTCAGCTGTTGTATCATCTATTTCTGCTCAGGATATCAGACGTTCTATATTTAGTGCAAGTCAGAACGCTGCTGGAACTTATATTGCAGCAAAGTATCCTAATGATAATGGAGAAGATAATATCAGAGTTTCTAGATATGAAGAGATCATCCTTAATGGTATTGAAGCAGAACTTAACGGAGGTAGCGCTGCTAAAGCTCAGACATATTGGGAAATGATTTTGAAAAATAGATTAACTGATATTCTTGATGCTAATGGTAATGTAGTAACAAGTGTTGCAGCGCAAATTGCAGCTTTAGGACCAATTGATATGACTAAGCTTAAATCTGAAAGAAGAAAAGAGCTTGTTGGTGAAGGTTTCAGAATGTGGGATTTACTAAGATGGGGAGGACCTATTCCTAAAAATGCTACTAACGGTAACGTAACAGCTAACATTGCAATTGGAGATAACAAATTGGCATTCCCAATTCCTTTGGCAGAAACTAACGTTGCTGGAACTTTGGTAAAATCAAACCCTGGTTACGATAACTAATTATCAAATCAGATAAATAAATAAGAGCCGCCTTTTATAGGTGGCTTTTTTTATTGACAAAATCATTTTAGGATTTAAGTAAGCTCTTTATAAAATTAATTATATTGATTTTTGGGCTGTATTATAGTTTTTGCACATCAATTCGAAAACTTTTAAGATTTTTTTCAGGAAGGTTGCTATCATCAATATAATATTCATTGGGAATGTTATTATGGTTTCAAATAGCTATGAAAGAATCAAACAATTTTATGTCCTTTTATTTCTTATTTTTGCTGTACAATAATGAATAATGAAGTACATCCTTTTCATACTCTTCTCTTTAGGTTTTGTAGCCAAGGCTCAGGTCGTTAATAAAGCAGAAACAAAACCTCAGCCTAAAAAAGAAGACACTCTTGTAATAGATTCCGGGAAAAAAGATTCCCTGAAAATTTTCAAACCTACTATAAATGATTATCAGTATCAGACCCAGTTTTCTGAAAAGAAAGTTTTTGATACGGTAATGACTTTTGATAAGACCTACATCTTTTCGCAACACAATAATAAAGATAACTTCGGAAGAGTACAGCCTGCCAACATTGGTTCAGGATTTAATCCTCTTATATTTGAAGTTAATGATGAACAAAATCTTTCTTTATTGCCATTCAACAAATCTTACATGATTATTGGAGCAAATGATGTGAAATATTATGACGTAAAAACACCTACAGCTACATTCTTATATCATAATGCTATGCGAAACGGGGCGGCTCTAAAATCCACCTATACTCAGAATATCGGAAAAAGATTCAATTTTGCGCTTGAATATATGGGGCTTCGTTCACAGGGACTTTACAGAAACTCCTTGTCAGCTAACAACAATACTTTATTTTCAGGACACTATGTTTCAAAAAATGGAAACTATGAGCTTTTTGCCCATTATCTTCACCAGAATGTAAATAATCAGGAAAGTGGAGGGATTACTGAAGATAACCTGTTTCAGAGTGGAGACAGCAATTACAGTAACAGACAAAACGCACAGGTAAATCTGGCCTCTTCAAGTTCACAGTTTTCTTACAGAAGATATTATCTGAGCCATCAGTTTACTCCATTCAATTCTGAGAAATTTCCTTTCAGCATAAGACATATTATTTCTCATCAGGGAAACAAATATTACTATAACCAAACTGCTTTGGAGCCGTATTGGTATGACGCTCCTACAGATTTAGTAAATGGCTTTCCATTGACAACCAAAAAATATTCTGAGAATTTCAGCAATACCGTAAGTCTGATTTTTAATAATGAAAAATTCAAACTGGATGCCGGGGTACGTTATCAGATGATTAAATTCGGGATAAGAGATGTTGTTGCACTTAACAACGTGCCTTTTCCTGGTGAGCTGAAAGAAAACAGAATCGGAGCTGTAGGAAACCTGCAGGTAAAACTTTGGGACAAAATTCAGTTGAATTCGTTTCTGGAATTTTCAAACGGAAGCCAGTTTAAAAGTTATCTGAAGACAACCAATAATCTGAAGTTTGAACCTATCAAAGATTATTTCGTTAATGCCAAAGTAAACTTCCAGAGTGCCTATCCTTCATTCAATTATCTATTGAATACTTCTGTTTATAATAACTTCAATTATTATCTTGAAAATGCGAAGAATCAGTCTGTAATGGAAGTAGGAGGAAGCATCAATCTGAAATGGTTTAAAACAGAGATTTTCGCCAATTATTTCAGAATCGATAACTATACTTATTTTGACAGCAACGGAAGTCCGAAACAAAGTGACAATTCAGTAAATATATCTCAGATTGGAGGAGATGCTACTTTCAGCTTCAACAAATTCCACCTGAATACAAGAGTGCATTTCCAGAATACTTTAACGAATAAAGAACTACTTCCAATGCCGGGCTTCATCGGTAGAGCCAATTTCTTCTATCAGACCCAGGCTTTCAAAAAAGCAGCAGAAATTCAGGCAGGGGTTAAAGTATATTACTTCTCTAAATTCGCTTCAAGAGAATATTTCCCTGTTCTTAATGAATATATTCTTCCAAGAGCAGATTCATTTTCAATTGGAGGGCAGCCTATCGCCGATATTTATATTAATATGAAAGTGAAAAAAATGTTCTTTTTCATAGAAGGACAGCAGATAGGAACTGTTATTTCCAATAACAAAGCATATGCATTTCCACATTATCCGGTGTATGATTTCAGATTGAATATCGGAATTGTGTGGTATTTGTTCAACTAAAAACGATACAGGTTGAAAACAATTAATAAAATATCATTTAACGATATAGAAAGTATTCCTCAGCTGGTAAAAGATTTTTTAAATCAGAAGATTGAGGGGTTTGAAAATAATACATTTTCCTTAGATCATTTCAGGCAGCAGATTCATCTGAAGAAAGATTCTTTTACCTCTGAAAAAAGAAGCATTTTAGCTGATGTGTTTGAAGCACAGTTAGAAACTCTTTCTCTATCTTCAGAGCAGAAAGAAAACCTTGAGAATCTTAAACAGCCCAACACGTTTACGATAACAACAGGGCATCAGTTGAATCTGTTTTCAGGACCTGTTTTCTTTGTATATAAAATTCTTCAGACCATAAAAACATGTACTTATCTGAAAGAAAATTTCCCAGATTTTAATTTTGTTCCGGTGTATTGGATGGCTTCGGAGGATCATGATTTTGCAGAGATCAATCATTTTAAAACCGAAAATAATTATTACGAAACCAATGAGAAATCCGGAGGTCCGGTAGGAAGAATTGAAATCAGTGATACCTATTTTATTTCGGAATTTGAAAAAGAATTCAAAGATTCCATTTTCGGTACAGAGCTGATTTTAATGATGAAGGAAGCTTATAAAGCTGGAAACACTTTAACGGAAGCTATTAAAATTCTTGTCAACCGTCTTTTCTCAGAATTCGGACTTTTGATTCTGGATGGAGATTCTAAGGAACTTAAAAAACAGATGAAGGAGATTTTTAAAGATGAACTTCTTCATTTCAGCTTACAGAAAACTTCTGAAGATAAAGTCAAGTTTCTGACAGAGAAATATGGGAAGGTTCAGGTAAACCCTCGTGAAATAAATCTTTTCTACCTTTCTGAAACGAGAGACAGAATAGAATTTAACGGACACAAGTATAATATTGTAGATAAGCCTATCCAGTTTACAGAAGAAGAAATTCTTGTCGAATTGGAAAACCATCCTGAAAAATTCAGTCCGAATGCGCTAATGCGTCCGGTATATCAGGAAAATGTACTTCCTAATTTATCCTATATCGGAGGAAATGCCGAAATCATGTACTGGCTGGAATTGAAAGATTATTTCTCAAAAATTAATATTCCTTTCCCAGTTCTGATTCCAAGAAACTCTATGCTTTTCCTGAAAGAAAAAACATTGGGAAAAATTGAGAAACTAGATCTTAAAATAGAAGATTTTTTCCAGAACTTCTCAGTACTTACCAATCAGAAGGTTTTAAAAGATAATCCCATTGTAGAATTACTTGAAGAGAAAGAAGAATTATTGATTAGTAATTTTTCTGCATTGAGAGCTTCAGCAGAAACTACTGAGAAATCCTTCGGGAATATGGTAAAGGCAGAAGAAGTACGACAATTAAAGTCATTCAAAAGAATGAAAAAACGTCTGCTTCATGCTGAAAAAATAAAACAGAATGAGTTGCTGGAAAGACTTGAAAATCTGTTTTTAGATGTTCATCCTGCAAAAACATGGCAGGAAAGAGTGTATAACTTTAGCGTATTCTTTTCAGATTATGGCTATTCGTGGCTTGAAAATTGTTTGGAAGAAATGGTGGTTCAAGATTCAAAATTAATAATTGTTGCCATTTAATTTTAAAGAAGTATTTTTGTAAATTATAATTATCGAATATGATAAAGAGGTTTTTTATTCTATCCAGTTTATGTATGGTTTTGGGAGTTTCAGCTCAGAAATCACATACGGTTGTGCAAGGTGACAATCCTTACAACATTGCCAAAAAGTATGGAATGACTGTAGATGAATTGCTGAAGCTAAACCCAAAACATAAAGATGGCAAACTGGCGATCGGTGATGTTTTAACTATAAAATCAGATAAAGCAGCCACTCCGATTGTGACAAAAACGACTCCTGCAGAAAAAGTAACTTCAACAGCAAGTACTTCTTCTCTAGGTAAAATTGTTTTACTGCCAAAACAAACGATTTATGGCATCACAAAACAATATAGAATTTCTGAAACTGATCTGAGAAAACTGAATCCTGAACTGGATTCTCATATGAAGATCGGAGATGAAATTACTTTGCCTCTTGCCAGTATTAAGAAGTATGGTGGTGCTCAACAGGCTGTAACACCGGAAAAACACGTTGAAACTCCTGTAGAAAAAGCAACCGCAACAGCTGCTACATCTACATCTGCTAGCAATCCAGCAGCAGAAGGAGAATCTTATGTGATTCAGGCTAAAGATAATTATTACAGAATTACAAAACAGTTTGGCATTAGCCAGCAGGACCTTTATGCTTTAAATCCAGGATTGGAAGAAAAAGGACTGAAACCTGGGGATACCATTAAAATAAAAAGAACAAATACGACTGCCAATACTGATACCGTTGCAGAAACTACAAATCCAAAAGCAAAAATGGATTCAGGGAACGAAAAATCAACAGCTGCTTCCAATGTTGCAGTAGGTGATGATTATGTAACCTATACAGTGCAGCAGGGAGATACAGTATTCTCTATCGTTAATAAATTCGGTGTTTCTATTGATGAGCTTATCGCTCTCAACCCGGATCTTTCACACGGTTTGAAAACCGGAATGGTTTTAAAGATCAAAAAGCAGGATGCAGCTTATATAAAGAAAAATGGTGATGCTTTAAGCGTTATCCTAATGCTTCCTTTCGGGTACAGTACCAATGAAACTCAGTATAGAGCAATGGCACTTGACTTTTTGACAGGAGCTAAGCTTGCTATTGAAAGAAATGCAAGAGGAGGACAAAAACTGGATATCAAAGTTGTAGATTCAGGAAATGAAGCTTCATTCAAAAACTCTTTGACACAGATCAATCCTGATAATACAGATCTTATTATCGGACCTTTCTTTAAGTCCAATGTAATTGATGTTCTTGATTTTACCAAAAATCAGAAAATCCCGGTTGTAGCACCATTTGCTAACTCTCCGGAACTCTATAACTACAGCAACTTGATTATTGTCGAAACCAATAATCAGACCTATGCTGATAAGATTGTAGAAGAAGTAAAAGGTGTGTATTCAGATCAGAAGATATATATAGTGGCGGATGCTAAAAAAGAAGATGCCAACTATATCAAAGCAGGACTTGAAAAAGCAGTAAAAAATCCTAATATTATTATTGTTAATTCTCCGGCAGATATTCAGCCGGATCAGAATATGATGACAGGGCAGTCTGCACCGGTTATTGCCATTTTAGCGAATGATGATAATGCTGCAGGAGATGCTTTTGCCAACAGAATGATTGCTATTTCTAAAGAAGTACAGGGTATCAAAGCGTTCAGTATGTTCTATTCTCCTGTTTTTGAGAAGAAAGTGGATGAGCTGAGCCAGGCTAGTCTTGTATATCTGATGGATAGAAAGATTAACACAGACGGTAGCTTTGAGAAAGAAATTCTGGCAGCTTATAAAACTAAATACTGCAAAACCCCGCCAAAATATGCTGTTGTAGGGTTTGATGTGGTAAATGACATGTTGACCAGAGAGAATAAAAAAGGAGAAATCTTTAAGCAGATGAATAAAGTTCAGACTCAGCTTGCTACCAAATTTGAGTTTGTAAAATCTAAAGCTAACGGTGCATATGTAAATACAGGTTACAGAGTAATCAGGTTAGTACCATAAATGATTTATAGCACTTAGAACGAATATTGTTAACATTATAGTTATATTTGCATAATATTTAATTCAATACATGAAAGCACTTGTATTTCCAGGGCAGGGTTCTCAGTTCGTAGGAATGGGAAAAGAATTGTATGATTCTAGAAAAGATATTAAAGATCTGATGGAATCTGCCAATGAAATTTTAGGTTTCGACATTCTTTCCATTATGTTTAACGGTACGGATGCGGATCTTAAGAAAACAGAGGTTACCCAGCCTTCAATATTTATACATTCAGTAGCAGCATTAAAAGCAGTAAATGGTCTTGGTGCCGAAATGGTAGCAGGACACTCTTTAGGAGAGTTTTCAGCTTTGGTTGCCAACGGAGTTTTATCCTTCGATGATGGTTTGAAATTAGTTTCTGAAAGAGCGAAAGCAATGCAGGAAGCTTGTGATGCAAATCCAAGTTCTATGGCAGCTATCTTAGGATTAGACGATGCTAAGGTTGAAGAAATCTGTGCACAGATCAGCGGAATTGTTGTTCCTGCAAATTATAACTGCCCGGGGCAATTGGTTATTTCAGGAGAAACTCCTGCAGTAGAAGAAGCTTGCGCAAAACTGAAAGAAGCAGGAGCTAAAAGAGCGTTGCTATTGCCAGTAAACGGAGCTTTCCACTCACCATTGATGCAGCCTGCACAGGAAAGACTGGCCGCAGCTATCGAAAAGACAAAATTCAGAAAAGCAACTATTCCTGTATACCAGAATATCACGACAACAGCGGTAACCAATCCTGATGAGATCAAACAAAACCTGATCGCTCAGCTTACCGGTCCAGTAAAATGGACACAGTCTGTTCAGAATATGATTAAAGATGGTGCCTCTAACTTCGTGGAAGTAGGACCAGGAAAAACCCTTCAGGGATTGATCAAAAAAATTGACGGATCAGTAGAAGCTGCTTCTGCAATCTAAACAAAAAATATGAACGCGATATTTTCACCGGGCAAGCTTATGCTTACTTCAGAATATTTCGCAATAGATGGAGCTCTTGTCTTAGCGGTACCTACCAGGCTGGGACAAGAGTTTTTCTTTGAAGAAAAACAAGATGGAAAATCCCTTGTTCTTTGGGAAGCCTATCATCAGAATAAACTATGGTTGAAGGCTGTCATTGATTATAAAACCTGGCAGGTCTTAGAAACCAATATTCCATCAAGTGCTGAATTTATTACCAAAACATTACAGAATGTTCAGCTGCTTTCTAATAGTAAATTCAAAACTGATCTTACTTACCATTTAAAAACCAATCTTCAGTTTCCAGCGGATTATGGGCTTGGGAGCAGTTCTACGCTGATGAATAATCTTGCGGAATGGGCAGAGATTAATCCTTTCCATCTTAACTCTATCAGCTTGGGAGGAAGTGGATATGACATTGCAGTTGCAAAAGAAAAGTCCGCAGTGCTTTTCCAAAGTAAGCCTGAGATAAAATATGAGAAAGTAGATTTTAGTCCGTCCTTTAAAAATGAACTGATTTTTATTCATTTAAATCAGAAGCAGGATAGCAGAGAGGGAATCAATTTTTACAAGTCCAAAAAGAAGTCTCCGGAATTAGTTGACGAATTTTCAGATCTTACAAAAAAAATATTGTTATGTCATGAATTGGAAAATTTTTCCGAATTAATGATGACTCATGAACATAAAATTGCCGATTTTCTTGAAATTCTCACAGTTAAAGAAAGGTTATTCTCAGATTGCCCTTCATTTGTCAAAAGTTTAGGCGCATGGGGGGGAGATTTTGTAATGAGTGCCAAATTTGGGGACTATAAGAACTATTTTTGGGAGAAAGGTTTTACAACTATTTTTGAATGGGAAAATATAATTGATTTGTAATCAAGCAGTTATAATCCTGTTTTTTTATTTGCCATTCTGACTTATATCAGTATATTTAAACCACCTTTAACAAATAATTAATATTATTTTTGTTGAAAGCAATAAAGAAATAGAAAATATAAGTAAAATGAAAAACACTAAAATCATCCAGGATTTAGAGAAATTAGGGATTAAAGGAAACTATGAAGTAGTGTATAATCCTTCTTATGAAGAATTATATCAGGCTGAAGTTTCTCCTGAAAATCAGGGGTTTGAGAAAGCTGAGCTTACAGAATCAGGCGCAGTATCAGTAAAAACAGGAATTTTCACAGGTCGTTCACCTAAAGACAGATATATTGTTCAGGATGATGTTACAAGAGACACAATTTTCTGGGATGGTAAAGTAAACTTACCTACAACAGCAGAAATTTTCGGGTCTTGTAAAGAACTAGTGCTGAACCAGCTTGCAGAATCTAAAAAGATTTATGTAGTAGATACATTCTGCGGAACGAATGCGGATACGAGACTTAAAGTAAGATTTATCGTTGAAGTGGCATGGCAGGCGCATTTTGTTACTAATATGTTTATTCGTCCTTCTCATTACGAACTTGAAAACTTCGGTGAGCCGGATTTCACAGTAATCAACGGATCAAAGACTACCAACCCGAACTGGGAAGCTCAGGGATTAAACTCTGAAAACTTCATTATGTTCAACCTTACTGAAAAACTACAGATTATCGGAGGTACATGGTACGGAGGTGAAATGAAGAAAGGGATGTTTGCTATGATGAACTACTATCTTCCATTAAAAGGTATGGCTTCTATGCACTGTTCTGCTAACGTAGGAGAAAAAGGTGATGTAGCTTTATTCTTTGGTCTTTCAGGAACTGGTAAAACAACTTTATCGGCAGATCCTAAAAGATACCTTATCGGTGACGATGAGCACGGATGGGATAACAACGGAGTATTCAACTATGAAGGTGGATGCTACGCTAAAGTTATCGACTTATCTGCAGAAAAAGAACCGGATATCTTCGCTGCCATCAAGAGAGATGCTCTTCTTGAAAACGTTGTTGTTAACAATGGAGTAGCAGATTATACAGACGGATCTATCACTGAGAACACAAGAGTTTCTTATCCAATCTATCATATCAACAAAATTGTATTGCCGTCTAAAGCAGGTCATGCGAAAAAGATCGTTTATCTTTCAGCAGATGCATTCGGAGTACTTCCTCCGGTTTCTATCCTGAATGAAGATCAGGCGCAGTACCACTTCCTTTGCGGTTATACCTCAAAATTGGCAGGAACTGAAAGAGGAATTACAGAACCTCAACCATCTTTCTCACCTGCATTTGGTGAAGCATTCCTTACCTTACACCCGACAATGTATTCTAAAACATTAATCGGCAAAATGAAAGAGCACGGAGCTAAGGCTTATTTGGTAAACACAGGTTGGAATGGTACCGGAAAGAGAATTTCTCTTAAAGATACCAGAGCAATCATTGATGCCATCATTGACGGTTCTATTGATAATGCTCCTAAAACTCAGGTTCCAATTATGAATCTTGAAATTCCTACTGAATTGCCAAACGTTTCTACAGGTATTCTAGATCCTAGAGATACTTATGAGAGCGCTTCAGAATGGGAAGAAAAAGCAAAAGATCTTGCTTCAAGATATATCAAGAACTTTGAGCAGTATTGTGATACTGAAGAAGGTAAAAAATTAGTAGCTTCAGGACCTCAATTGCAGGAACAAACTATCTAATAGTTACCAATCAACATACAAAAAGCCTCATCAGTGATGAGGCTTTTTTTTTATTCATATTTTTTACAGTTTTCAATCAGTTCGTTCTGTTCATCCAGTTTTAGGACGGTTGATTTGATTGATTCTTCAGTGAGGTATTTTATAATCATAAAGTGTTTTGAAGAAAAGTAAGACTCTTTGTCCAATATTTTATCTAAATACTGCGGGGTAGTGAAGGTCATCCCATATTTTGTTTTGTCGGAAAATTCAATACTTACTTCTATAGCATCAGATTCAATATTTTCAATTTCATCATCAATATGAATAGAAGTTATTTCCGGTTCATTGTTTAAACTAAAATAAAAATCAGAATACCACCTCAGTCTTCCTTCGTCATTCCAGATTCTTATATTTTCCGCATTTTTTTCTTCAACGATATAGTTTTTTCTTTTCGTCAATTGTCCGGAATATATTCCAATGTCTTTGCAATAAACCTTATCTTTTATCTTCATAAATTACTCTGTTACTTATCCATAATTATCTGTAGAAATCTGTGCAATTCATGGGAAAAGGATAAGTAACAAAATTACTTCAAGCTTAATAAAGCCAGCCTATATCCATCCATTCCAAAGCCTGATAAAACGGCATCTGTATTGGCTGCCGTTACAGATTTCTGTCGGAATTCCTCTCTTTTATAAATGTTACTGATATGTACTTCTACTTTTGGCTTGCGAATGTTTTTCAAGCAATCAGCAATAGCATAAGAATAATGAGTAAAAGCTCCGGGGTTAATTACTAAGGCATCAAAATCATCCTCCTGAAGTCTGTTGATAAGTTCTCCTTCAATATTAGACTGGTAATATTTTAATTCATGGGTATGGAACTCGGATCTTAAATTTTCCAAATAGCTTTCCATAGAAACATTTCCATAGATTTCCGGTTCTCTTGTGCCTAACAGATTGAGGTTAGGGCCGTTGATGATCAAAACTTTCATACCATAAAATTAAAAACTTTTTTCAATTAAAGATCAAAAATTTCTGGACAGATTTAATTTGTTGTATTGAATTATTGATAATGATATTTGTCATGTTTAAGAAAGTGGCAAAGCTTGTAACTCTTTATTGTGATGGGTTTTATTAAAAAATTACGTTAATTTTTGAAAATTTATCATGAAAAATAAATAAGTCTACTTGTTTTGTAGACTAAAAGTTTTTAGCTTTGCAACCATATTTCGATCGGCTTATAAAGAAAGATGGAGGGAACTGACCCTGTGAAGTCTTGACAACCTACCCGTGGGGCAAGGTGTTACGTTCAGCCTTTTAAGGAAAAATAAGCATTTGGTTTATCGTATTTATCGATGCCCTTTGCTGATTTTTCTGCAAAGGGCTAAATTTTAATATATGATAACTAAAATTGATTATGATTAGCAAAAATTTATTCAATTCTAAAGCGTGGATACCTCCGGTTGCTGCTTTTTTTCTGGGAGTAACCAGTGTAAGTGCACAGAATTCCAGACCGAAAAAAGATAGCCTTCATGAAAAGGAGATTGATGAAGTAGTAGTGGTGGCTTACGGAAAAGCTAAAAGAAACAGCTATACCGGCTCTGTAGCGACCATTTCAAGTGATAAGATTAATAACAGACCTGTAACCAATATCACCAAAGCATTGGAAGGCCAGGTTGCGGGGATTCAGACCACCAGTGCATCAGGACAGCCAGGTGCGGTTTCTACCATCAGAGTCAGAGGTATTGGTTCCATCAGTGCTTCCAGTGATCCTTTATATGTAGTGGACGGAATTCCTTTTGATGGAAACCTGAACTCCATTAGCCCAAGCGATATTGAATCTATAAGTGTTTTAAAAGATGCTACAGCAAGTGCTTTGTATGGTTCAAGAGGAGCCAACGGGATTATTATCATCACTACAAAATCAGGGAAAAAAGGAGAAGCCAGAGTTAATTTTAATATCAGTCAGGGATTCTCAGGACGAGCTGTCAAAGATTATGAACAGGTAAACACGGAGCAATACTTTCAATTATATTGGGAAGCATTAAGAAACGGATATCAGTCCGGTAAAGTTTCTTCTCAGCAGGCTGCTCAGATGGCAACAGATAATCTTGTTTCTACCCTTGGAATTAATCCATATGGAACTGCTTATCCAAAACCGGTGGGAACAGATGGAAAATTATTGCTTGGTGCATCACCACTCTGGAATGACGACTGGAGAGATATTTTACAGAGAGTGGCATCAAGAAACCAGGTGGATCTTGATATCAGCGGAGGTAGTGATAAAAGTAATTACTTCTTTTCACTAGGGTATCTGGATGATAATGGGATGGCGATTGAATCCGGTTTTAAAAGATATAATACCAGATTAAAAATCAATTCGGAAGTGAAGAAATGGTTAAATGTTGGAGCAAACTTAAGCTATACCAACAGTATTCAGCAGGCACCAACTTCTTCAGATTCCAAGGCGAGCAATATCATCAATGCCGCAAGGTTTATTCCTTCTTTCTATCCTTATTATGAAAGAAATGCTGACGGAACTTACGTTTTAGATGCTGACGGAAATCCGATTTATGATTTTGGAAAGTACAGGCCCACAAATGCACTTCAAAATCAGAATGCGGCTGCAACTTTACCATTAGACAAAAACGAAAATAAAGAAGATAACTTTTCAGGAAAAGGATTCATGGAATTCACTTTCCTGCCGGAACTGAAATTCAAAACAAGCTTCTCAGTTGATTTGGTGAATTATAACGGTCATTATTATTCAAATCCATTACTTGGGCAAGGAGCGGAAATTGGAGGTTCAGTGACGAAAACCAATACCAGAACACTATCTTATACAACCAGTAATATCCTTACGTACGATAAAAAGTTTGGAAAGCATCACGTTAATGCACTGGCAGGACACGAATTCTACAAATACGATTATCAGACGATATCAGGAACAAGAAGTCAGTTTTCACTGCCTTATTACTATGAGCCGGATGCTGCTTCTTTGCTGGGAAGTTTCAGTGGAAACAGTAATAAATTAAGCTTATTGAGTTTCCTTGGAAAAGTAGAGTATGACTACAATAATACTTACTTTTTATCTGCATCGGGAAGAGCAGACAGCTCTTCGAGATTTGAAAAAGATAACAGATGGGGGAGATTCTGGTCAGTAGGAGGTTCATGGAAAATATCCAATGAGGAATTTATTAAAAGCCTGAATGTATTCAATCAATTGACATTGCGTGCCAGCTACGGAGGACAAGGAAATGATAAATTACTTAGACCTAACGGACAACCGCTTTATTATGCTTATCAGGAGCTGTACAGATTTATCAGCCTTGGTGGAGAACCGGGTACAACTCTTGAAAAGACTTCCACTAATAATGTGAAATGGGAAACCAACCTTAATTTAAACGTAGGATTGGAATTTGCTATTTTGAATAACAGAGTTAAAGGGAATATCGAATACTTCAAAAGAAAAAGCCAGGATCTTCTGTTTAATATGCCGGTGGCACCATCGTTGGGTATCAGTGATTATCCTGCCAATATCGGAACCATTCAGAATACAGGATTTGAATTTTCACTATTCACAACCCCTGTTAAAACTGAGGATTTCCAATGGAATGTTGATGTTAACCTAAGCACTTTAAACAACAAAGTAACCAAATTACCGGGAGGTTCTCTTGTGGTGGGAACAAAGTTATTAACGGTAGGAGGTTCTGTATATGATTTCTTTATTCCGGAATGGGTGGGTGTAGATCCAGGCAATGGAAAGCCATTGTGGAAAACAGTTTCTACCGATGCTAGTGGAAATTCAGTGGAAGGAACTACTTCGGAATACTCAAAAGCAACAAAACTATTGCAAGGTTCCGCATTGCCGAAACTGACAGGAGGAATCAGTACAAGCATTACCTATAAGAATTTTGACTTTTCAGGATTACTGACATTCAAAATCGGGGGTAAAATTTTAGATACAGATTATACTTCCATCATGCATAACGGAAGTGCGGGAGGACGTGCGTGGAGTTCTGAAATACTGAACAGATGGACACCGGATAATCCATATACAGATGTTCCCGCATTGAGCACAACAACGAATAACTGGACTTCAACGTCTTCAAGATTCCTGTATTCAGGTACTTATGCAAGACTTAAAAATGTAAGCTTGGGATATACACTTCCTGAGGATTATTTTGAGAAAATAGGATTGAAAAAATTCAGAATTTATATTCAGGCAGAAAACCTTCTGACCTTCTATAAACATAAAGGAATGGATCCTGAGCAGGCTTTGGACGGAACCACGTATTACAGATATCCTGCCATGAGAACCATCACTTTTGGTCTTCAGGCAACTCTTTAACCTTTTAAAATTGAAACAATGAAAAAATTAAAATACATATCATTTGTACTTATCGGATTTTTGTCGTTGGCAAGCTGCGAAAGCGAGCTGGATACAGCTCCTACTGATCAGGCCAGTAGTGTAGAAGTTTTCAAAACAGCCGAAAGTGCCGAAACAGTGGTAAACGGTACCTGGGCAAAATTTAATAATGACGGAACAACCTATGCCAATATCGGGTATTCCACTGTGTTGAGAGCCAGTGATGCCATGGGAAGTGATGTGGCAGTATTGACCAACAAATATGGTTTCGCTTCTACCTATGCCTTTACAGAAATGGTGAACAGTACAGCAAGCCGCCCGCTGTTTATCTGGACGATGTTGTATTCTACTATCAATAATATGAATAATGTGATTACAAGAATTGATGGAACAGAAGGTAGTCAGGAGAAAAAAGATCAGGTGAAGGGACAGGCAAAAGCATTACGTGCTTTCTGTTATCTGAATCTGGCAAGCTTTTATCAGTTCAGCTACCTGAAAGACAAATCAGTTTTGACAGCTCCCATTTATACTGAACCTTCCACAACAAGCACGGTAGGGAAGAAAAGAGCAAGTCTTGAAGAAATCTATACATTGATTAAAAGTGATCTTACGGATGCTGATAACCTGTTGAAAAGTTATACAAGAAATAATAAGGATAAGATCAACCGTGCTGTAGTGAACGGGCTTTTAGCAAGAACTTACCTGAATACCGGTGAATGGAGCAAAGCTTCGGCATCTGCGAAAATTGCAAGAGAAGGATTCCCACTGATGGCTCCGGAAAAATATAAGGATGGATTCAATGATATCAACAATGCAGAATGGATCTGGGGACACGGGCAGACGCAAGAACAATCAGATGCGAGCTATGCCTTCCACTATCTTGATGTATCTTCATCAGGAAGTTATTATTACAGCTTTATGGCAGATCCTTATTTTAAAGACCTTTTTGATACTAATGATATCAGATCTCAATTGTTTTCATGGGATGGACAGAAAGGAAGAGAAGGATTGCTGAGATATGCAAAGTTTAAATTTAAGCCAACCCTTATTGCAGATATCGTGTACATGAGAGCTGCAGAAATGTACCTGATCGAAGCTGAAGCCGAAGCAAGAAACGGAAATGTTTCTCAGGCAGTCACAGTATTGAATCAGTTGAAATCTGCCAGAAATGCTAATATTTATTCTGGATCATTTTCACAGAATGCAGTAGTAGATGCCATTCTGATTGAAAGAAGAAAAGAATTATTCGGAGAAGGATTTTCCCTTTCAGATATTATCAGAACGCAAGGGACAGTAGTAAGAAAACCTTTTGTAGACGCAGATGGAAAACCGATAAAAGTTCAGATCACTACACCGGACGGAACCGTGAAAACAGTAGACGGTAAAGGACATTCTGTTCTTGATTTCCCGGATAAATCTGCTTTTACACCCAATAGTAACTATTATTTATTCAGTATTCCACAAAGAGAATTTGAGAATAACCCGAATTTATAAAGTATAGTCCATAATTAGATTGATTTTTTTAAGCCACTGCTTTTGCGGTGGTTTTTTTGTGAAATAAAAATCCCCCAAATGATTGGGGGATTAAACTATGGATTATTGTAAACTTTATAAATCAAAGGGATCTTATTTGAATATATTTGCCCAGTAAATATGGTAAACTGTTGTTCCTTGTCTTTATTATGTAGTACACTGTAATATCTAAACATGATCTCCTGTGGGTTTTGTAAACTTACTTGGAAATAATAATCTTTGGAGTTCTCCATGTTAAAATACCTTCCCATATAACTTGGAAAATTAACTTTAGTACTGAAGGTTTTCTTTTCTTTGGATTTTATTATGATAATTTTTTTTGAAATTCTATACGCAATCTTCATCTCGTATTCATCGTATTCTTTTAAAAACTGCCTTCTGAATTTTTGAAATTCTTCTGAGCTTAGATCAAATTGAGGATGACAATTGGTTTTACTGGCTCCAAAAGAAAACATTGGTGATAAAAGTGTATTTTTTTCATAGAGATAATAATCAGGTAATCCAATGAAAAAGGGCTCTACTGTATATTCAGGATCTTCATTGAATTCCTCATTATCTAATACTAATAAATAGTTTTTTTGTGAATTATTAGTAATTGTGTACACAATATTATTTTGATCAAAATAGGAACTCTTTTTTATTGTATCATTTAAAATTTTTATTTCGAGGTCATTTTGTCCAAAGTAATAGTTTGAAGTTAAGAATAGTAATGCTATTAATATATTTTTCATATTTATTTTAGTAAAATCTATTAGATTTATACTCAATTTTATAAGTGGTTTTGAGTATGTTTTCATATTTCGCTAATCCTGCCTTACCATGAATAGTATTTCCCATTTCAATTTCCCAACTATATGCTTCAATTTCAGAAATATTAAATCCAGCTCTCCAACTTTTTTTAGTAAATTCTCTTATTTTGGAGGTCAAAGATACATTGTGATAGACATGAATCATTTCGTGTCCTAATGTGATGGCTAAATCCCAATTTGTTAAATTTAAACTTTTAGATATAAGTACATTATTGCCCTTAGTTAATCCCATGTCTAAACTTCGAGTATTCATATCTTCTCCTGGAATATATTCAATAGCTCTTATTACAGCTGTTTTACCTCCAAGTTCGAATAGTCTTCTTAGCTCAGGAACTGTATCAATCATTTTTTTTATTCCGGTATCAGAGAAGTCAGGTTTGCCGTCTAGCCCATATCCAGCTTTATCTAATTGTTCTTTTAAATTAGCTTTGAATGCTTTCATAGGTACTTGATGTAAATAATGATTAAGTCCTGCTACTATACCTCCAATTACAGCGCCTTTCCAGAAATTTCCTCCTGTTAATTCAGATGCAACACCACCTAAAATCATTCCTGATGCTACAGTGCCCGCTGCGCTATTAGCAAAACTACCAGCAAAAGCACCAAATAAAGAAGCTCCCCAGCTTCCAGAAGCACCACTTGCAAATCCATGTGTGAAGTTTGCCCCCTGCATTAATGATAAAGTACCTTGTGCAAAACCATGCACCAATCCCTGAGCCATAGCACTTGCCACTTTATCTGTTAAAGTTAGTACAGTCCCTGCGGTAGAAGTAAATGCGCTTCCTATTCCAAATGTAACGGCTCCACTTATACCTCCCCAAAACATGGATTTAAGAGCTCCTCCCAATTGCCATTTACCGCCACTTATCGCAACTCCTAAAGAATAGGCAGCCAAACCAACTGCTGTACCAATAACTGCTGCTGTAATAACTCCTGCTAAAAACACATGAGCTGCTGCCCAAGTTGCTCCCAAGAACCAAATAAATTCACCACTTGGATCATTAAACATTAATGGATTATTCAATACATACCCATACTTATTATAGTTTTGTGTATTGAATATATCTTGTATATTTTCGTCTGCATTTAAGAATCTCCTTAATAGTGGATCATACAACCTTCCATTCATATGGATAATTCCGACTTCAGCAAAATGTTCATGGCTGGTATAGCCTCTTTCCAATAACAACGCAGTGTTGTCAATGATATTTTTATCTGTAATAATAGCTCCGTTTCCGATCTGAAGATGGGTGAAATTACCCCATGAATCGAAGTGTCTTTGTTCCAATTTGTTTCCGGCTTCATCAGTGATAGCTAAAATACTTCCGATATAATCTTTATGCAAAAATTTGTAAGAACCGCTATTCTCCGTAAAGTTTTTTAAATATACAATATTACTTTCATAAGGAGTACCTCCAATATAAAGAATATGCTTTTCCTTTCCAGTTGTATTATCTTTTATCACTTCATAACTCCCATCCTCACTATAAAACTTAGTGAATTTACCGTCACCATCGACACTGAAATTACCTCCATAAGTTACTCTCTGTCTCATTGAAGATAATCCATACTGGAAAGCTGCATCTCCTTTCATCCCATCAATGAATACAGGGTCATTATTCTCATTATATGTAATGCTTTGTATTAAATCATTATTATAATTCTGTTCTCCGGTAGCATTTAATGTCATTCCTGTAGCTTGATAAATCTTAGCAGGGTTTTCAAACTTGATCGTTCCTACCTGGTCGTTTTGGGTAATTCTTCCTTTAACATCATAGACGTTTCTGTTCGTTGTTGGCTTGATTCCTGTTACTGGATTTGTCCAGTTTACCAAACGGTTATTGTCATCATAATCAAAAGACTCAGTAATGTTAAAATCTCCTCCGGTAGTTCTGCTCTTGAGTTCATTTTTGATGGCATCAAATGAATAAGATAATTGCAAGATACCTGGTTTTACCTGTGAGGAATGATTAACATTTGTCAGGAAACCATTGGTATCATAGATGTTATTAATATCTGTTGCTCCTAACTTGGATTTTAATACCTGTCCTTTGACGTTGGTTTCTTTAAGTTCCCACAATATCTTTCCTGCTGCCTTATCTTTAACTTGGTACAGCTCGCCATTCCAGACACTGTATACATTCTCAATCTGAACTTTAGTAAGGGTACCAGAAGAATAGAGCTGCTTTTCATAAGAGACTACCCTGGCTTTATCATCATAAGTAATTCCTTTTTGGATAAAATATTTTCCATTGCTGCTTTCTGAGGATGATATTAATCTTCCCTGTGGGTCATAAGAAATATTGTAGTTGTAAGCCTGTCCTTTGGAAGTTCCTGATTTGGAAATAAGTTTACCTTTGTTATCATATGAATACGAAATCAATTTATTGGTTGCTTGTCCACCGTCTGTTGAGGATAGCTCCTTTTGGGAAATGAGCTGCCCTAAACTATTATAGGTAAATTCTTTCGTTCCTTTTGGGCTTATTATTTTTTTTGGTTGTCCGAATCCGTCATATTCATATTGATATAATCCGTTGGAAGGATCATTGAATTCGGATTTCCTTCCCCAAGAATCGTACTTAGTGGTAACAATATTTTCAGCATACTGTGACTTTATTTGTTCGCCTGCTGCATTATAACTAAACTGAATTGTTCCGCCTTTATCGGTTGAGGAAATTATATTTCCTAATACATCGGAAGTTTTGGAGGTAGTTCTTCCATAACTGTTCAATTCTTTAATAGTTGTGATTAAACCAGAAACAGTAGTTTCCATTTTCTTCCCATTGAATGCTGTAGCAGTTGCTTTGGCAGGAAATACAGAATCGTCGTACTCTATTGTATTCCATTGATCTACCCCTTGTCCTTCATAGAAGGGTTCCGATTCTTTGATCTTTCTTCCTAATATATCATATTGAGTAGCTTTTAAAACCGAATTACCTTGCTTAAAAGCTTTAATGGAAGTCATGTATTCCTGCCCTAATATATTAGTATATTTCTTTGAAATATTTCCGTCGGGATCGTTTTGGGTAACAATAATATTGTCATTATTATCCCTTTCGTACTCATAGGTAGTTGTACCTTTTAAATTAGTTTTTGAAGTTAATATTTTACCCCATCCATCATAGGTATTTGTGATGATATTTCCTAATGGATCAGTTTGCGTTAAAACCTGTCCCCAGTTGTTGTAAGTAATAAGCATTTCTAATCCTAAATTATCGGTTTTCTTTACCACATACCTTCCTTTAGGATCATATTCACTTGTAGTGAATTGGGTTTGGGAATTAATACTATTACTTATGGTTTTTCCAGTAATATTTCCAAATCCATCATAATTATAGGTTTCCTGTAAATATCCTGTATTATCCCTATTCCATGTTTTTAGAGTCTTTACAAGATCATTTTCATAAGTATATTCTTCTTTTGCTGATTTGATGTCTCCATATACTTGGACCACATCAATCTTTGACTTTGGTCGTCCTATGTAATAATTGGGGCCTACTCCGGCTGGGTTGTGAGTGTATTCAGATGTTGATGTTGTGATAGCATATCCATTATTGACATTTGATATGCTTTGGGTGGGAAGATAATACTCTCCATAGGTTATGGTACTTTCAGTAATTGTGCTTGTTAAAAAGTCTTTAACCTTACTGATCTTAGGAGAAACTACTGTTACTATCTTTGGTTTATCAGAGTCTGCGATAGTAGTCATTATCTGTCCATTTAATAATTTATCTATTTTGTAATTAGTAGATTTAAAACTTAATAATTGAGTATTATTCTCTGAAATGTCTGTTGGGAATATTTGATTTTCATTATTCGTTCTGATAGACCATTCTTTTACAGGAACTCCTTCCTGTAAAGGATCCATCTCAGTACCTGACCATATTTTGGTATTCTCAAAGCCATCAGCATACCAGGAAGAACGAGCGGTTTGACGAAAACCGGCTACTCCTTTCCCATATAAATTAACAATGTATCCCCTATATCGGAAATCCTGTTTTCGAACAGTTTGGCCATCAGTTTGACGAAGTTGAGAAACACCAAAAGTCTGAGATAATCGATCCATTTCAACAAATGGATATTGTTCCTTTTTTATAGGGGCATAAATACTAGAATTAACAGAGGGGTCAAGTTCTTTATAATCTATATGATAATTTTGGGATCCTTGTGATATTAATGAGATATTTTTATCGGGATTGAGACTATAATGTCTATAACTTATGATTTTTCTTTCATTATTACCATTAATTCCTTTTACCAGAAATAATATTTTGGAAGAAGAACTATTAACTCTGAAGTCTCCAAATATAGGACTTACCACTACTTCATTCCTTACTGAACTAAAGATTCTTTTTTTTGTAAATGACCATTTAAATTGTGAATTATTTGGGTCGTATGAAGTTTCACCATAACTATCAATGTACCATGATGAATGATAGGATCCATTACTTGGAGTAATATCGGGTCCAAATGACACATGAGAATTGATAATCTCACTTTTCCCATCATTATCCAAATCCATTAATTTTGGAATTGTATATGAATAATTATCAGTATTGCCAGGTGTATAAGGAAAATAAGGCATAAGACCTTGAATATCTTCTTGTAGCCCATTGCCAGTATTTAAATAGATAGCCCATCCTTGAAGACGGTTTATGTAATGTTTACCAACAGGTAGTAGAACTTCAATATTTCTATCACCATTTAAATCACCAAATTGTAGCCCATCTGGAAATCCTTTAATGGAAATTGTTTTCTTTAAATTAAGAGTGTAATTATTCCCTACCTTTTTTAATTCATATTGTTTTAAATCATTTAAAAGTGCCTCAGTAGTAAGAGATACAGGCGAAGAATCATTACTTACTGAATTAGTGGCTTGGGTATAAAATGTTACATTAACTTTCGAGTCCGTTGGCTCAAGAAACATAATGTCCTGTTTTCCATCATTGTCAAAGTCCATAATACCTCCTTTACTCAAAATGTTTTTAGAAGTAGTTCCTTGGATGATACTAATGGTATTATTTTGTATATTATAATTATCTACAACAATATATCTATACCCTAATGTCTTACACTGCCATCTTCCTTTTGGTGGATCGGGTGTTATAACAACATATTTACATTTTTTGTCTTCTATTGGTAATACTAGTTCAGATATCCCATCTGAATCAATATCTACTTCTTTTAATACTGATAATCCGGATTGATTAAGCCCTCCAAGGTATTCAGGATCAGTTTCCGGTGGATATAGAGAGCTGTCAAATAAATAATTATTACTTTGTATCGTTTTTGAGTATTCAAATACTAGAGGATTGTTATATGTATTAATAACAGATGCATCACTTTTGATTGAGTAATATGCTAATTCTATATTTCCCGTAGATGGAGGGTTAGATCCTACATTTGCTTTTGTTATTACTAGTCCTTGTCTTGGCTTAATAAAATTATCTGTTGATTTTATATTAACTGTAGTTAGGTAACTGCTTGGCCAAAAAAGACTTGTAGCGCCTAAATAAACAAAAGAAGAATTACTGTTGTTTAGAGTATTAAAATATAAGTAATAACCTTCTGGGCGAGAGTTCTGAGCTGGTTGCCTGACAATAAAATCTACAAGTCCATCACCGTTATAATCTCCTGTTGTGATAATATCATCATACTCCCCAAAATCAAATTCATTTGAACCTGTAAGTAATGGGTTTGTTGATAATGTTATAGGATTGGCTTCCTTTCCTTCCGAGTTGATTTCAATAATCTTTTCAACAAAATCATAATTAATTTTATTGTTAGAATCATTATTAACAATATTTTGTGTTCCAGAATATTGAATTGAATAACTTTTGAATGGAGAATCATTAGTCTTAACTTTTATTTGATCTAATATTTTATCCTGCTTGAATAATATTCCTTTCACATAAGATGTCTCAATATTCTTTCTGGGTAAATAAGCAAATTCAATGGTATTAAAATTAACTTTACCTAAGGTTTCATTCCCTCCCCAGCTAATACTCGAAAGTATGGCTACATTATTAGAACTGTTCTGACTATAATTATAGACAATATAATTTCCTTTTACATCTTTCCATTTAACAATATTGTATTCTAGCGGTGTTCTGGCTGTACTACTTCCCGAAACAGTAGCCCCATACCAGGCCTGGGATCCGTCCTCAAAAGTTATTTCCCAATATTCAGGTCCTTGCCATGCTTGCCCGGTTATAGATCCAACAGATTTTATTTTGAGGTTAGAATACTTTTCGGTTACATATTCTGCACCATCCTTGCCATATTCTCCGGATTTTAGTACTAATCTCTGCCCATTGAAGCTATAATAATCGGAATAATCCAATTGTATTCCTTTTACTTCTCCATCTTTATCAATATTTTTTCCAACTCTGGAAATAGAGGTAACACCTGAAATGTTCCAGCCATATCCTGCTATTCCATTAGAAGAACCGCTGGTATACATAAGATTAACTTGTGGTGCTACGCTTTTCACTCCTGGCGGCAAAGCAATAGGTAAAGTAAATTGCAATTGCCCAGCTCCATTGACCTCAATATTTCCTTTGGTGTCATGAAAACTTTTGCCATCTGGAGCTGTTGTTCCATAGGGATTATTAGCCCCCGCATTTGAGTCAGTTGGTCCTCCGCCAGAATTTTCTGTCGCAGGTCCTATTTTAGCTATAAAAGGATTTGAAAGAGTTGCTTTAGCCTGAAATCCCTGAGCAAGTACTACTACTTGTGGATCCTGAACCGTTCTTGAGGTACTCTCTGCCTGATACAGTATGGTTTGTGAAAAGCCTAATACCGAACATAATGACAGGATGAATGATGAAAATATCTGTATTTTCTTATCGTAAAGTTTCATGGTTATCTATCGTTTGGTGATGTTTTTACTGAAAACTCTGCCGTCTTTTAGGGTAAAGCGAACAACATACACTCCCCAGTCATAGCCCGTCATATTGATCTTAACCTGGCGGTTTAAGTCTGGGATATTCTGTTGCTGAAATTTCCAGTGAACTGTACTGTGCTGATACAATGAAACGGATTCTATAAGCCCATCCACTTCCTCTGTCCAGTCTATGGTAAGATAGTCGTTGACAGGAACGGGGTAAAGGCGTATTTGTTTCAAGAATGTTTTCTCATCAATAACAGGAGCTTGTCTGGTAACAGCTGCTACCTTTGACTCTTTTGAAACAATCTCTTCAGCCTTTTTACCAGCAGCGTCGATTCCCCTGTATCGCTGGTTTCCGGCCTCATCATATTTGAAATACACTTCGGTTTGGGAAAAGCCGAAGAATCCTATCATCAGGGATGATAGTGAGAGTAATTTTCTTTTCATTTGTGGTTATTTTTGTGTTGATAAGAGTTGCTGAACCTGCTGTTCCAGTTTTTCAATTTTCGCAGATTGGGCTTTCAAAGCTTCATTTTCATCCTTAAGATGTTTCAGTTGATCTGACTGTTGCTTTATTTGTTTATTCTGATCAATTGAGTACAATGTAAGTTCTTCTATTTTTTGTAATAGTTTGATCTGGAATTCGCCTACATTTACACCCTCCTTTTCCATTACTTTAGCAGAAGCAATTTCAGGAAGGTGCTTTTTTTCTTTGATATGTTTTTCAACTTCTTCTAATTTTGGGAGATCGTATTTTTCATCAAATACAAAATCAGCAGTAGGAGTTAGGGTTACTTTTAGTTCTTTGGCTTCAAGTTTACCTTGTAACGAAGCATTTCCATTGGGCATAATAGCCATCTGTACTTTCTTGTTTGTAATAAGGTTAATCGCTCCGAAATCTGGGGATGAAATCTCATTTTCAATATTAAAGTCACCATAACTTCCATATCGGAAGCCAATACCAGTATATGTAGAATTTAATTCCAGATTTGCAGTTGAGTGGTACTTGATGCTAACCATTGCGCTACCTCCTGTAGGTCCGGAAGAGGAAAATTTCCCAATAACCAAATTTTGACTATTTGTATTCTCTTGAGCTATATGCAATTTAGTGTCGGGATTTGTAGTTCCTATTCCAATATTCCCATTAGACTTAATTCGAAGGCTCTCAATATTATTAGACTTCAGAACCAAGGGTTGATTATCTGTAGTTCCAATAAAATTATTGGATGAGTTTGTCCCTGAATTTCCTGTGATATTCCAACTTTGAGCAAATGTAAATGATGACACTAGCAGTGCAATCGAAAATAATTGTGTTTTCATAATTGTTAATTAATTTTTTTTGTAAAACTATAATCAAAGGACGACAAATAATGTCGTGTTTAATAGAAATTCTATTAATGAGAAATTATTGATTTTTTCACTTGCGAATTTAAGAAAAAATACAGCTTGGTCTTATTAATATTTCGCTGTTTTAATTGTTTTTAATGAAAATAATTTAGATTTGTGATTTATTTAATGATTATTTAGTTTTTCTATTATTTTGTTGGGATAATTGTCTATATGATGATTTTTTTTAGTTGAATCCTTTCTGTTGCAATAAATTGCAGCAAAAAACTATGCTTTTATGAACTAGTCCCATGGCAGGAGTTCTCAATTTTAGAAAAAAATCTCTACCTTTGTAACAATGAACCTCTTAAGATGGATATTGGCAATTTACTTCATGGCACTCTCATTAATGCCGTGTGCTGATGTGTCTCATCCGCTGAATTCAGGAGATAATAAGATTGCATTAAGCATTCATGGTGTTCATTCTACAGAAAAAGGAGATATCTGTTCTCCGCTGTGTGCCTGCAGCTGTTGCCAGATAACAGTTTCAGCATTTAAAATGGATCCTTTATTGGAGATTCCCGAGCAGATTCCTGCTTATTTTTCAAAGAAGATTTTATTCCACAAAAACGACTTTGCTTATCAGGTTTACGATCCTATCTGGCAGCCTCCTAAAATTTAATTTTTATTGATTTTCAGAAAGTTATGCTTTCTGATACTTATTCGTGCTTGAAACTTTGCAATACCATTGCAGAGTTTTTCAGGATATTTTTGCTGCAGTATTTTATACTGTGTGCATTCACTTTTCAATAAAAATTAAATACAAATCGTGTTAGATAAAATTATAAAATTCAGTATCAAAAACAAGGTGATCATTGGATTGATGACGTTGGTGCTGATCATCTGGGGAACATGGAGTGCCACCAGATTACCGATAGATGCTGTACCGGATATCACCAATAACCAGGTACAGATTATTACCGTATGTCCTACATTGGCAGGACAGGAAGTGGAACAGCTGGTGACCTTTCCTATTGAACAGAGTATTGCCAATGTTCCCGATATTCAGGAAACAAGAAGTATTTCAAGATTTGGGCTTTCTGTGATTACAGTAGTGTTCAAAGAAAATGTAGATGTTTACTTTGCGAGACAGCTTATCAATGAACAGCTTAAAAATGCTGTAGAAGAAATTCCCAAAGGTGTAGGAACTCCCGAGCTGGCTCCCGTAAGTACGGGTCTTGGAGAAGTCTATCAGTATATTCTTCACCCTAAAAAAGGAAGCGAAAAGAAATACAATGCCAAAGAGCTCCGTACCATGCAGGACTGGATCGTTCGCAGACAACTGAACGGAACACCGGGAGTAGCGGAAATCAACAGTTTCGGAGGAGAATTAAAACAATATGAAGTGGCTATTGATCCCAATCGCTTAAAGGCAATGGGAACAAGTATCACTGAAATTTTTACAGCGCTCGAAAAAAACAATCAGAATACAGGAGGAGCTTATATTGATAAAAAACCCAACGCCTATTTCATCCGTGGAATTGGTCTGGTTACCTCTTTGGAAGACATTAAAAACATTGCGGTTAAAAATGAAACAGGAAGCGTTCCGATTTTTATAAAAGATGTTGCTGATGTTCGTTTAGGAAGTGCCGTTCGCTACGGAGCCTTGACTTATGATGGAAAGGTAGATGCTGTGGGTGGAGTAGTCATGATGCTGAAAGGGGCTAATAGTAATGAAGTGGTCAGCAATATCAAAGCAAAAATTCCGACCATTCAGAAATCTCTTCCTGATGATGTTATTATAGAGCCATTTCTGGACAGAACAGACCTTGTAGACAGAGCCATCAATACCGTACAGAAAAACCTCATCGAAGGAGCACTGATCGTTATTTTCGTTCTTGTTATTTTCCTGGGAAATCTGAGAGCCGGGCTTATCGTGGCTTCGGCCATTCCGCTTTCCTTGTTGTTTGCTTTGGGAATGATGAACGTTTTTGGGGTAAGTGCCAATCTGATGAGTCTTGGAGCTATAGACTTCGGATTGATTGTAGATGGAGCGGTAATTATTGTAGAAGCTACTTTACATCATTTGGGTGTCAGAAAATCTGTCCGTGCTTTGACACAGTCTGAAATGGATGAAGAAGTATTCCTTTCTGCCTCAAAGATCAGAAGCAGTGCGGCCTTCGGAGAAATCATCATTCTTATCGTATACATCCCGATTCTTACTCTTGCAGGTGTAGAAGGAAAAATGTTTACTCCAATGGCAAAAACAGTAGGATTCGCCATTCTGGGAGCATTGATTCTTTCTCTGACTTATATTCCGATGATGAGCGCTTTGTTTTTATCTAAGAAAATATCCCACAAAGAAACCTTCTCTGATAAAATGATGAACCGTCTGCAAAAGGTATATCAGCCCTTATTGCAGAAAGCTATCAAAGTAAAATATATTATCGTGTCAGCAACGGCTGTAGTGTTCCTTATCTCTGCTTTTATCTTTAAAAATATGGGTGGGGAGTTTATCCCGCAGCTGCAGGAAGGAGATTTTGCATTCCATTGTATTTTACCGCAGGGAAGCTCACTGAGTCAGAGTATAGAAACCTCCATGCAGGCATCAAGAATTATCAAACAGTTTGATGAGGTGAAAATGGTCGTTGGGAAAACCGGTTCTGCTGAGGTTCCTACAGATCCTATGCCTCCTGAAGCAACCGATATGATCGTAGTATTAAAACCGCAAAGTGAATGGAAAACCAAGAAATCCTACAACGAACTCGCGGATGAGATCAGTGAAAAACTGGAAACCATTCCAGGAGTGTTTTTTGAGAAAAACCAGCCTATTCAGATGCGTTTCAATGAGTTGATGACCGGGATCAGACAGGATGTGGCGGTAAAAATCTTTGGAGAAAATCTGGATTCTTTGGCAGTGTATGCTGATAAAGTAGGAAAAATCATTCAGACGGTAGATGGAGCTACGCCGCCTCAGATTGAAAGAGTAAGTGGTCTTCCACAAATCAATGTTCAGTATGACAGAACAAGAATAGCCAATTACGGATTGAATATCGAAGATGTCAACAATGCAGTAAGTACAGCCTTTGCAGGAAAAGCTGCCGGACAGGTATTTGAAAATGAAAGACGTTTTGATCTGGTTGTCCGCCTGGACAGTCTTCACAGAACAGATATTTCAGATGTGAATAATCTGATGATCACTTCTGCTACCGGAGCCCAGATTCCACTCTCGCAGGTGGCGAATATAAGCTACAAATTAGGGCCGGCACAGATCAGCCGTGAACAGGGAAAACGTAGAATCGTTATTGGCTTCAACGTGAAAGACCGTGACGTGGAAAGTGTAGTGAAAGATATTCAGTCAAAACTGGAGAAAGTGAAACTGCCTTCAGGATACTACTTTACCTACGGAGGTCAGTTTGAAAACCTGCAGGAAGCAAGCCAACGTCTGATGATCGCTGTTCCGGTATCATTACTTCTGATTTTTATGCTTCTGTATTTTACTTTCCGCTCATTCAAGCAGGCTGCATTGATCTTTACAGCTATTCCTATGAGTGCGATTGGTGGTGTATTTGCCCTTCTGGTAAGAGATATGCCTTTCAGTATCAGTGCCGGAATTGGATTTATTGCCCTTTTTGGAGTAGCAGTTCTTAACGGAATTGTTTTGATAGGAACATTCAATCAGTTAGAAAAAGAAGGCGAAACGGATATTCTGAAAAGAGTATTTGAAGGAACAAAAACCAGATTAAGGCCTGTATTGATGACGGCTACTGTAGCTTCACTAGGATTTTTACCAATGGCTATTTCCACCGGAGCCGGAGCTGAGGTACAGAAACCTTTAGCGACAGTAGTGATTGGTGGTTTGGTAACTGCAACATTCCTAACATTATTCGTTTTGCCGATGCTGTACATTATTTTTAACACAAAGATTTTGAAAAGAAAGAATAATAATACGGGAATTATTACTGCCGTTTTGGTGGTAGGATTTATGATGGTGGGACAGACTTTTAACGCACAGTCCAGACCAATTTCCGTAGAACAGGCGGTAGAACAGGCAGTGAACAATAATTTAACCCTGCAGTCAAAAGACCTAAGTATTAAATCTGCCGAAGCACTAAGGGCAACTGCAAAAGAACTTCCGAAATTGAGCTTTGAAGCACAGCTTGGTCAGTACAACAGCCCAAAGTTTGACCAATCGTTTGCGATCTCACAGAGTATTCCTTTTCCAACATTGTTTAAAGCAAGAAAAGATTTAATCAATGAGAATATTAAAAGCAAGCAGATTGATAAGGAAATTACAGCCAATGAACTGATAAAGCAGGTTCGTACCTATTATTACCAGATTGAATATCTTCAGTATAATAAAGCCCAGCTGACCAGTCTTGATCAATATTATGAAGAGTTTATCAGAATTGCAACCGTGAGATTTAAAGCAGGTGATATCAAGAAAATTGAGATCAGTACTGCAGAAACCCAGAAAGGGGAAATTGATCTGCTGCTCAGACAAAATGAAGTCTATCTGAATAATGCCTATAAGAATTTAAAAACTCTGATGAATACTTCGGAAGATATTGAGGTTTCGTTTAACAAAGATTATGCTCCTTTAAAAGCAGAAAATGTCCTCGACAGTGCTATGGTTGCCAACAATCCTACGGTAAAAGCTTTTTACCAGGAAATGGAAATCGCCGAAAAAAACAAGAAAGTTGAAAAATCACTGGGGCTGCCAGATTTCAGTTTGGGATACACCAATCAGTCTTTGATAGGTCTGCATACCATTAACGGACAGGAGAATTTTTATAATTCAGGAAAACGTTTTCAGTCAGCAACAGTAGGAGTAGCAATACCGTTAACATTTGGAGCGACGAAAGCAAGAATTCAGGCGCTCGAATATGAAAAACAGGTCGCTGAAACCAATGCTAAAATGCAGCAGAAACAGCTTTCTGCTCAGTTGGAAAATGCCTTCAGTCAGTATCAGCAGGATTTACAGCAGTATGATTACTATACAAGCCAGGCATTGCCTAACGCAGAGAAAATTGTAAAAGCAGCTCAGCTAGGATATAAAACAGGAGAAATTTCCTATGTGGAATATCTTTTTGCCCTGCAGACTGCCACAAATATCCAGTTGAAATATCTGGAATCCATCCAGCAGGTGAACCAATCTGTAGTTACTATTAACTCCATTATAAACAAATAATATGAAGTCGCTGCTTATAAAACTTTATGCCGTATCAATAAAAACAATGGCATACAGCATCAGACAAAATACATTTTTACTTATGAAACTCAAATATAATATCATCCCTCTCGCCCTGATCTCAATCTTACTAACAAGCTGTGGAAAAAAAGAAGTTTCGGAAGAAAAAACTCCTGAAAAAACAGAACAGAAAGAACAGGCTCACGAAGAAGCTCCACAAACAATAGCTTCCCTTACAGAAGAGCAGATGAAGTCTGTAGGAGTGGCTTTAGGAAATGTAGAAATGAAAGAGTTGACATCTACCATAAAAGCTAATGGTTTGCTGAGTGTACCCAACAGCAATAAAGCAACCATCACTTCTCTGTATGGAGGAATCATCAAAACCATCAATATTCAGGTGGGAAGTATCGTAAAGAAAGGACAGGTCATTGCCACCATTGCCAATCCGGAATATATCCAGCTTCAGGAAGATTATCTGACTACCAACAGTAGAATAACCTATGCAGAACAGGAATACAGAAGACAGAGAGAGCTTTTTGATAATGATGCTGGGGCGAAGAAAAATCTTCAGAGTGCCGATGCGGAACTTAAAACCTTAAGAACAAAAAGAGCATCTCTTTTGAAACAGCTTCAGATGATGGGAATAAGCCCTGGAAAAGTAAGCAATGGAAATATGAAATCCGGTTTGGTGATTACAGCACCCATCAGCGGAACAATCAGCAGTATTACCGCACAGATCGGAAGTTATGTGGATATCTCTTCTCCCGTTGCTACAGTGATCGATAACGGTTCTATTCATCTCGATCTTCAGGTTTTTGAAAAAGATCTTCCTAAAATGAGAGTAGGGCAGATTGTTCATTTTAAACTGACGAACAATCCGGAAACCGAATATGATGCAAGAATTTACAGCATAGGATCTTCTTTTGAAAACGAAAGTAAAACCATCTCTATGCATTGTGAAGTGATCGGAAACAAATCCGGTCTGATTGATGGAATGAATATCACCGGAATTGTAAGCCTTGATAAAAGCACAACTCCTGCAGTTCCTACAGAGGCCATTGTAGAAGCAGATGGGAAATATTTTGTATTTGTCCAGACCGATAAAAAAGCGGAAGAAGAACACAAAGAAAAAGGAAAACCTCATCCGAAAACCTTAAACTTTGAGAAAATAGAAGTGGTAAAAGGAACTTCCGATATGGGATATACCGCGATAACTCCGGTAGGAAATATTCCTGACAATGCAAAAATAGTAGTGAAAGGAGCATTTTTTGTGAATGCAAAACTGGTAAATTCCGGCGAACACGAACATTAATGAAAGTTACCGGAACCAGTAAATTGTCGATTTTAATCCTTACATTAGAGCTGTTTACGTAATTTTTTATTGAATGAAAACGGCTGGAAAAGTGAAAATGATCTCACCGAATTTTAATAAATAACCCGATTATGTTATTAAACAAAAAAATATCAGTCTGGTATTTCATCCGTGAAATAAAAACCCAAATTCTGTTGATCGGAATATTTGCCGTCACTATTGGTCTTTTGGACGAATTGCCATGGTTTCGCAAGATCTCATTGCCTTTAAATATTCCGGCACTCCTGGGAACAGCAGTATCATTGCTGCTGGCCTTCCGTACTTCCCAATCCTACGAAAGATGGTGGGAGGCAAGAACAGTTTGGGGTGCTGTTGTCAACGATTCCAGAACTTTTGTGAGACTGATCATTCAGTTTATGCCGGCAGGAGAAAATAAAGTAATAAAAAAGTTTGCCGAAAGACAGATCATCTGGACTTATGCACTTGGAGAATCACTGAGAAAACTTCCATTTTCTGAAAAAGTTCAGCAGTATCTGGATCAACATCAGATCAAAGCAGCCAACATTCCCAACGCAATTCTGGACGAACACTCCAGACAGCTGAAAGAAATTGCAGCTTCCAAAGGACTTACCGATTTTCAACAGATGCAACTCAATGATATCATTACAAGACTATGCGACAGTATGGGAAAATGTGAAAGACTGAAGAATACAGTCTTTCCACGCTCATACAGTGTTTTAGTTCATATTCTGATCTATGTTTTTGCCGCCATCCTTCCGTTTGGACTCGATGATTCGCAGCTGTTGGTAGAAATTGCCATTACTTTCCTGGTTCCGGTGACATTCATTGCCATTGAAAAAACATCCATCATTATGCAGGATCCGTTTGAAAATAGTCCTGTAGATACACCCATGACTTCTCTGGCACAGACCATAGAGATCAATATCAGACAGATGATCGGTGAGCAGAATGTTCCCCCAAAAAAAGAAAATACATCTTATTATGAAATGTAATTAAACCATACACAATATGGAAAGTAAACCAACACAAACCGTTTCTGCAGGAAGCAGACATAAAAAGAACCTTCTGATTGTTCTCTGCCTTAGCGGAACCTATCTCATTGCTGAGGTAATAGGAGGAATCATTACCAACAGTCTTGCATTGTTGGCTGATGCAGCTCATATGCTGACCGACGTGGTAGGATTATTGCTGGCATATATTGCCATTAAAATAGGAGAAAGAAAAGCAGATCCTTCCAGAACATATGGTTATTATCGGACAGAAATATTAGCAGCCGTAATCAATGCAGTGGTGTTATTGGCCATTTCGATCTATGTTTTGTTTGAAGCCTATCAGCGTTTTCAGAATCCGCCGGAAGTACAAAGTAAATCAATGCTGATTGTAGCCGGAATCGGATTGATCGTTAATATTGTCGGAATGATGATTCTCAGAAAAGATTCAGAAGGTAGTCTCAATATGAAAGGTGCATACTTTGAAGTACTTTCAGACATGCTTACTTCAGTAGGAGTAATGATAGCCGGAGTAATTATGCTGACAACAGGCTGGTACTATGCCGACCCGTTGATTTCAGCGGCAATAGGACTGTTGATCTTTCCAAGAACATGGAGGCTGTTGAAAGAAGCCATTAATGTTCTGCTGGAAGGAACCCCTAAAGACGTGGATATTCATGCCCTTCGTCAATCTTTGGAGAAAATTCCCGGAGTGAAACATGTACATGATCTGCACGTATGGTCACTCACCTCCAGCGTCAATGCAATGAGCGCTCATGTAGTAAAAGATGCGGGATATTCTCAGAATCAATTATTAAAAACATTGACAGATACTACGGTTAGTAACTTTAAAATCAGTCATACCACTTTTCAGATCGAAGAAGATGGCTATGAAGAAAATGAAGTCCATCTGTAACCATTTAAAAGCGTACAATGAAAAAAGATATAGAACACAAACTCATTGATAAAAATACCAAACCCACCAGTATGAGGATTTTGGTATATGATTTTTTAAGTTCTCAGGAAGCTGCTTTATCCCTTTCTGAAATAGAAAATCATTTTGATAATGCTGACAGAATCACCATCTACAGAACCTTGAAAACCTTTGAAGAAAAAGGAATTGTTCACAGCATTCAGGAAAATACAACCACAAAATACAAACTCTGCGAAGACGATTGTGATGAAAAAACACACAAAGACTGGCATCTGCATTTTTACTGTAAAATATGCAAGCAGACTACCTGCAAAGAAGATATTTCTTTCCCTGAAAATATCCAGACCAATTTCAGGATTGACGAAATAAGACTCTTTGCCAAAGGAATCTGCGAAAACTGTCTTGAAAGTTTGCAATAGCATTGCATCAGTCTCATCTTTACATTTGTATAAAAATATTCAGTTATGGAAAAATGCTGTAGTACAACCCCGGAAAAACCAGATACAAAAGGACACAAACATAACCATGCAGAAGGAGACGGACATGACCATGACGGACATGATCACTCTCATGACTCCGGAGATCAGGCGGTCTTTCAGATGTTTCTGCCGGCCATTATATCCTTTATCATCTTATTATTGGGAATTGCCTTTGATAACTATATAAAACCTGCATGGTTTACAGGCTGGGTACGGTTAGTATGGTTCCTGGCAGCTTATATTCCTGTAGGATTTCCGGTATTGAAAGATGCTTATAAAAGTATCATTAAGGGAGATGTGTTTTCAGAATTCTTTCTGATGAGCATTGCAACCATTGGTGCTTTTGCCATCGGAGAATATCCTGAAGGAGTAGCGGTAATGCTGTTTTATGCGGTAGGAGAAGTATTCCAGTCTATGGCGGTTACCAGAGCCAAAGGAAATATAAAAGCATTATTGGATCAGCGTCCTGATGAGGTAACGGTTATGGAAAATAATCAGCCCAAGACTATGAAGGCTAAAGAAGCTAAAGTTGGAGACGTCATACAGCTGAAACCCGGTGAAAAACTGGCACTGGATGGGGAATTGCTTTCAGATTCGGCTTCATTCAACACGGCAGCTTTAACGGGAGAAAGTAAACCCGATACCAAAAATAAAGGAGAAATAGTCCTTGCCGGAATGATCAATATGAACAGTATTGCTCTGGTAAAAGTAAATACCGCATATGAAGACAGTAAACTGAGTAAAATCCTGGAATTGGTTCAGAATGCTACGGCCCAAAAAGCCCCTACAGAATTGTTCATCAGAAAATTTGCGAAAGTATACACGCCCATCGTGGTATTTCTTGCCGTTGGAATTTGTTTACTGCCCTATTTCTTTGTGAGCGATTATCAGTTTAGAGACTGGCTGTACAGAGCATTGATATTCCTTGTGATTTCCTGTCCTTGTGCCCTTGTTATTTCCATTCCATTAGGATATTTCGGAGGAATTGGTGCTGCTAGTCGAAACGGAATCTTATTCAAAGGAAGTAATTTCCTGGACAGTATTGCAGAGATTCAGAATGTGGTAATGGATAAAACAGGAACCATGACGGAAGGCGTATTCAAAGTTCAGGAAGTAAGTATGAGCCCTGAATTTAATAAAGAAGAAATTCTTCAGCTGGTTAATGTTCTTGAAAGTAAAAGTACCCATCCGGTGGCAACAGCAATTCACAATTATGTTGGAGAAATCAATCACAGCATTCCTTTGGAAAATGTAGAAGAGATAGCTGGTCACGGATTGAAAGCGACTATTAACGGAAAAGAACTTCTGGTTGGGAACTTTAAGCTGATGGATAAGTTCAACATTCGTTATGATCTTAACCACTCCAATATTGTATATACGGTAATTGCGGTGGCTTATGATAAAAAGTTTGCAGGCTATATCACTATTGCAGACAGCATCAAAGAAGATGCTAAGGAAACCGTAGACAAGCTGCATAAAATGAATGTGAAGGCAACAATGCTGAGCGGTGATAAAAGTACCGTTGTGAAATATGTAGCAGATCAACTGGGTATCGACAATGCATTCGGGGACCTGTTACCTGAAGACAAAGTAAACAAGGTTAAAGAAATCAAAGCCAGAAACCAGACGGTAGCTTTCGTAGGAGACGGAGTGAATGATGCGCCTGTAGTGGCTTTAAGCGATGTTGGAATTGCAATGGGAGGTTTGGGAAGTGATGCCACCATTGAAACTGCAGATGTAGTAATTCAGGATGATAAACCAAGTAAGATCCCAATGGCCATCAATATCGGAAAACAAACTAAAAAGATCGTTTGGCAGAATATTGTCCTTGCCTTTGCTGTAAAAGCTGTTGTTCTCATCCTGGGAGCCGGTGGATTAGCAACCATGTGGGAAGCTGTGTTTGCCGATGTAGGAGTAGCATTGCTGGCTATTTTAAATGCGGTGAGAATCCAAAGAATGAAATTTTAACAAGCAAATAATAAACACAACTCAATTATATTCAATAAAAGCTCTGCTGAATCTCAGTAGGGCTTTTGTTTTTAAATTTTATCGGAGATAAAATCCTTGCGTCTTAAAACAGTAAGCATTTTAAAAAGAACTTGAGACTTTGCGATTTCCAACAAAACAAAGAATATAAAAAGCTCTGCCAAAAACATCAGCAAAGCTTTTATCAACAAGATTAAATTGTATATAAAGAACTAAATTTTTATTTAGGTCTAAAGTCTTACTCAAAGTTCGGGATAAAATTATTCCGGTGACAGGCACAGTTTTGTGATTTTTATAGGTAACAGTAGATAAGCATAATGACATTCATCATAAATCTGTTATAAAACAGTTTTGAAGTAGTATATTTGTAACAGAGAACAAAATCGTTGAGGTTATTCATTTCCATATTCATCATTTTTACCGTTGCATTACGTCCTGTTTTGCCATTGGTAAATTATGCCGTGAATTATGATTATATTGTGAAAAACCTTTGTGAGAAGAGAAATGTACCACAGTCAACCTGTAAAGGAAAATGCTACGTGGAAAAAGAGCTGGCTAAAACAGAAAAACAGTCCAATAGCTCCCAAACCATAAAGATTGCTGGATTAGATGTTTTTATTTCTCACGATATCCTTTCCTTCTCCGCTCATTTGAATTCGGAATCACTTTCTGAAATTCCCGATTCAAGTTATTTTAATTCTCATTCTTCAGAATACTTTTCAAGGATTTTCCATCCTCCGTTGGTTTAAATTTTATTATAAACTATATTTTTAGTTTATAAGATGGGAGTTTCTAAAGCTTTCATTAGTAAACCATTAAAGATACATTCTATAATTCAAATGAACCATTGTAAGCAATAAGAAATACATCAGTTCTTCTTGAGAATTGTTGTGCTTTTTTCAGACTTGTATATGGTATCATAACTTTATTTAACATTATTAATTTCAATTTAACATTAAAATGAAATCTCCTATAATTTTGACTGCCTTGCTGTCAGTATCATTACTGTCGTGTGCCAAGGAAACTCCTCAGGTAAAGCATGCAAGCCACATGGACTCCTCGGGGAAGAAAATAGAAAATGTACAGGTAGTGAACGAAGAAGATCCTGTCTGCCACATGAAAACTGCCGGATCTATAAAAGATACTGCTGTGTATAAAAATAAAACGTACGGTTTTTGCAGTGTCTCCTGCAAAGGTGAATTCAAAAAAAGTCCTGAAAGATATGCCCAAAAATAAAAAGACCACAAATAAAAGTAAAGTGATCATACCCATTGCGGTATTTGCATTGCTTTTCCTGGGAATAGGTGTGGGAATGGGGTATTTTAAAAAGAACCTTTATACTGTGATGAAAGTTCCGGACTTTGAACTTACAGATCAGAACAGTAAAAAAGTTACCAATAAAGATATGCTGGGAAAAGTATATCTCGTAGAATTTTTCTTCAGCAAATGTCCTACGATATGCCCGGTGATGAATACCAATATGAAGGCCATCCAAAACCAGATTAATGATCCCAACTTCGGCATTATCTCCATCAGTATTGATCCGGAAAATGATACGCCTGAAGCTTTGAAAGAACATGCCCAAAGAATTGGTGCAAAATCTCCGAACTGGCATTTCCTGACCGGAGACCGTACCTATATTGGAAAACTTGCGGATCAGTTTAATATCTACGTAGGTGATAAAGAAGATGAAGGAGAAAGCCTGAACCACAGCGGAATGATTGCTCTGGTAGATCAGGAGGGGAATATCCGTTGTAGATACAACAAGGAAAATATGCCTATTCTCTATTATTCAGGACTGAATTATGGAGATCCGGAAGGTAAAACACCTATGCTGACAGGAAAATATCACCCAGATAGAGAAATTCTTATTGAGGATATTAAAAAATTATTGAAATAGGGAAGGGGGGAAGCCGGATGTCTGAAACTGGAAGTTATTCCAGACTATGAAGCTCTAGCAGTTTTTTGAGATGGCTGTAAAAGGAAATAGAAGTTGAAAAAGTTAGGCTATAACATCAATTACTTCCAGCATCGATTACCGACCTCCCACTTAAAAAGAAAACATTGTTCAACCATAAACAAAAAAATTATGAAGATTTTGAAAATAGCTGCTATAACTGCAGTTTTCGCAGCCCAATTTACAATGGCTCAGTTTAAGCAGACGCCTCTTCCTTATGCTTATAATGCTTTGGAAGGAAATATTGATGCCCAAACGATGGAAATTCATTATTCAAAACACGGTGCAGCATATGCTGCTAACTTGAATAAAGCCATTGCAGGAACTCCACAGGAAAAAGAAACTTTGTTTCAGATTCTTTCCAATGTTTCAAAATTGCCTGCTGCTGTAAGAAATAACGCAGGAGGACACTACAACCACGAATTGTTCTGGACGGTTCTTACACCTCAGAAAAATACACAGCCTTCAGCAAAATTAGCAAAAGCTATCACTGAAACTTTCGGAAGTATGGATGCTTTTAAAGAAAAAATGTCTAAGGCAGGTGCAGACCGTTTTGGTTCAGGATGGGCCTGGCTTTCTGTAGGGAAAGATGGGAAACTGTTTGTTTCCTCTACTCCTAATCAGGACAATCCTTTGATGGATGTTGTAGAAGAAAAAGGAACTCCAATCTTCGGCATTGATGTATGGGAGCATGCTTATTATTTAAAATATCAGAATAAAAGAGCAGATTATCTTACCGCGATCTGGAATGTTACCAACTGGAAAGAAATCAGCAGAAGATATGATGAAGCGATAAGCAAGAAATAATCTGATGAAAATATTGTACAGCATACTTTTTACCTTCTATATGGTGCTAAGACCTTTAGTGCCCGTGGTAGAGTATGCTGTAAATTATGATTATATCGTTAAAGTTCTCTGTATCAATAAAACCAGACCGGAGGTTCACTGTAACGGAAAATGTTACCTGAGTAAAGAGCTCGCCAAAGCCAATGATTCAGAATCTTCACCTTTTCAAAAAATAAAAAACTCAGGACAGAAAATTCTTGATACCTATATTCTTCCTGAAACTACAACGGTCAACACTACGGAAAGACGTCAGTTTTTCAGTTTCAATTTCACTTACGAAACAGCTTATTCTTTTCTGTTTCTTACCCATATTTTCAAACCACCGGTTTTTTAAGTTAAACTATCACTATTCAACCAAAAAAGTCACAAAAGCTTACTCAATTAAAAATCAAAGATTTTTAAAAAGTTTAAGTGCTCTTCTGAACATAATACGTATCACTTAATAAACTTAAGTGTAAGAACTTTTGTGCTTTTTGTGGTAAAAAAACAATGCTGTTACAGCCATTCAAATTAATTTAACTTAAAAAATCAACAATGAAAATTTCTCAATTTTTATCACTATTCTTTATTGCCTTTACTGTATTCTCTTTTACAGCCTGCGAAAGCAGCAGGGATGATGAGAACCCACAGGATACTACGCCTGGAAAACTTCAGATCAAATTTGAAAACGGATTTAACAATGTGGGAGATATCGTTCTAAATCAGACGGTTCAGACTTCTGCTAACGGACAGAAACATAACTTTTCTGCTTTGAAATACGTCATCAGTAATATTGCATTGATAGACGAAAACGGAAACGAATTTAAATACAACGAAAATAATCCTGACAAAGGAGCTTTTATCGTAGATCAGGCAGATGCGGTAGCCGGAATTGTTTATCTTAATCTGGATGGCGTTCCGAAAAACAATTACAAAAAAATAAGATTTGGATTAGGTGTGAGTCAAAAAGCGTATTTGCTGGGACAGGACGGACAGGCTGAATTCTGGACAAAAGCCAAGCAGAAGGGAATGTCCTGGTCATGGGCTGCCGGTTATGTATTTGTAAAACTGGAAGGGAAATACGGTACAGATTCTCCTTCAAAAGAATTTATGAATCACACAGGAAATATGGGAAATACTGCAGCCAACAATACTCCTGATCTTTATCGCGAAATTACACTGAATCTTCCGACAACAGCAAGGGTAACGACAAAAATTCGTCCTTCTGTCCATATTCTGGCAGACCTGAACCAATTTTTGAGCGGAGATAGGACACTTACACTTACCACAGCCAATGATATGCTGATGGGTTCAAACCAGCACCTGGTAGATGTTACCAATAATCTTACAAAAATGTTTAAAGTAGACCACGTTCACAATGATTAATTTTTTTGTTAAAACGATACTGGTTCTGCTTGTATTTGTATTGAGTTGCATTTCATGTTCTGATGAGGTGATTCAGCCATTGGAAAAAGATGAAGCCTACAATCTGGAGTTTCCTTCTTATTTTCCGGAAATGACTTTTGATACATCCATTAATCCGATGACCAAAAATGGAGTGGAGCTGGGACGAAAATTATTCTATGAAGGCAGACTTTCAAGAAATAATACCATTTCATGCGGTTTCTGCCATATACAGGAAAATGCTTTTACCCATCACGGTCATACGGTAAGCCATGGGGTAGACGACAGAATCGGAATCAGGAATGCACCGCCCATCCAGAATATGGCTTTTTTGAAAAGATATATGTGGGACGGAGTGATTCACAATCTGAATGAGCAACCCATCAGCCCGATTACCGACGTCAATGAAATGGACAGCTCCATACCGGAAGCTATTTCGAAAATAAAAGATGATCAGAAGTATAAAAAACTGTTCAGAGAAGCTTATGGAGACGAAACCATTACCGGCGAAAGAATTTTAAAAGCATTATCACAGTTTATGGCTTCTTTAATTTCTGCAGATTCAAAATATGACCGGTTCAGACAGGGAAAAGAACAGTTGACTTCAATAGAATCCCAGGGAATGACATTATTCAATCAGAAATGTGCTTCCTGTCATAGCGGAGAGCTGTTTACGGATGAGAGTTTCAGAAATACCGGAATGTATTACAATACAGAATTCAAGGATGCAGGAAGATACAGAGTGAGCCTGAATCAGGTAGATTGGATGAAATTCCGTGTTCCGAGTCTGAGAAATGTAGAATATACCGCACCTTATATGCATGACGGAAGGTTTTATACATTAGATGCGGTTCTTAATTTCTATTCGGATCAGGTAGAAGATAATGTCAATCTTGATCCACAGCTTAAACAGAATGGTCACATAGGAATTGCCATGTACAGTCAGGAAAAACAATCCATCATTGCGTTCCTGAAAACATTATCAGATAAAAGTTTTATATCCAATCCAAAATTTGCAGAATAATTTATAAAAAACATGAAGAAGATTATATTGATAGTAAGTTTGATCGTGTTTAGTCAGTATCAGGCAAAAACCATCAGAGACAGTGCTTATGTTGGTCCCGAAACGCTTAACAGATTCGATTTTGATGATGATTGTGATGCGTGCGGCTGTGCAGCAGGAAATGGATCTTCCGGCTTTGAATCTTTGCTGAATCCACAGTTTATCGGAATCAAATACTTTGCACAACATTACAAAGCCAAGGAAAACTTATTTGTAAAAGACCTCACGCAGGATCAGTATTTCAATACCCTGCAGCTGTGGGGGAAGATTCCACTGACTAAAAAACTAAGTGTTTATGCAAGTCTGCCCTTCCATTTCCATGAAAAGAAAACGATGCAGGGAGATATTAAAATCAACGGTATAGGAGATCTGAATCTGATGGGAATTTACCAGCTGATGAGCTCTAAAGATAATTTCCATCATCTGAGCGGAGGTTTGGGAGTGAAAATTCCACTGGGGAAGTTTGATGAAAAAGGAGCATCCGGTGTCAACCCAAGCTTTCAGTTGGGAACCGGAAGCTGGGATTATCAGGCCGCTTTGAATTATAAGTTTCAGAAAAATAAAGTAGCCGTACTGGTTAATACAGATTACACCATTAAAACAGAGAACAGGAAAAATTACCGTTTTGGAAACCAATGGAACTATGCAGCAACAGGCTTTTATCAGGTTGCAGGAAATGAAAAGTCCATTTTTTCTATAAAAACAGGGGTTCAGGGTGAAGTCTACGCTCAGAACAAACAGTTTGATGAGGCACTGCCGAATACTGCTGGTAGCGCTTTGTACGGAAAACTGGGATTTGAAGCCTCTCACAAAAAGCTGAGCCTGGGAAGTGAACTTATGCTTCCCATGTACACGCATCTGGCGGGAGGAGATATTGAAGCTCAATCAAGATTCAGTGTTTTCCTGAATATTGGCATTTAAAGCGAAACCCTTATTGAAATCATGTTAAAGCTCCTTCGGGAGCTTTAATTGTTTATAAATCATGATTTTAGTTGGGGATTAGGAATAATTATTTATCTTTGCCGGAATTTGGTGAGCCGTAAAAAGCTCTTAAAAGGGAATCCGGTGAAAATCCGGGACAGACCCGCTGCTGTAAGCTCCGCACCAAAGTTTTTGAAGAATATATCCACTGTTTTTTAATGGGAAGGATTTCAAAAATGGAGTAAGTCAGAAGACCTGCCAGACAATAATCGTTTGACGCTTTCGTGGAATAAAGCTTAGGACATCAATGATTCTGTGCAGTGACAGCTGTGCTTTGTCGTTGTATTCTTATACCCCATTAGCGTCTTCATTACCCTAAATGAGCTAATGGCAGCAAAACTAATTACTTCTGCAATTCATAAAGCTGTTTTCACAATATTAGTGTTAACATCTCAACTTGTGTTTTCCCAAACTAATAAAAAAGACAGTCTTCAGGAAGAGACCATTAAAGGAATCAATCTTTATAAAAAGAATTTTAAAGAAATCCTTCCGGCACAAACGCTGCAGGGAGAACAGCTGGAAAGACTAAACAGTCATTCCGTTGCAGATGCACTGCGGTATTTTTCAGGCGTTCAGATTAAAGATTACGGAGGATTGGGTGGTTTGAAAACCATCAACATCCGAAGCATGGGAAGCCAGCATGTAGGGGTTTTTTATGATGGAATTCAATTAGGAAATGCTCAAAACGGACTGGTGGATCTGGGAAGGTACTCTTTGGATGATCTGGAAGAAATATCGTTGTATAACGGACAGAAAAGTGAAATTTTTCAGCCAGCAAAGGACTTTGGCTCTTCTGGGTCTATCTATTTACAGCCTAAAACACCCGTATTTAAAGGAAATAGAAAAACCAATTTGGTGATAAGAGCAAAAAGTGCATCTATTGATCTCTTTAATCCTTCATTCCGGTTGGAACAGAAAATTTCAGACAGGGTTTCTGCCAGTTTCAGTGGCGAATTTATGCAGAGTGACGGAATTTACAGATTCCGTTATGCCAAGAAATATCCTGATGGGCAACAAGCCTATGATACCATTGCAAAAAGACAGGACTCAGATATCAAAGCAAAACGTTTTGAAACTTCTCTCAACGGAACTTTAAATAACGGAAGCTGGAATATCCGTGGCTACGGTTATATTTCAAACCGCGGAATGCCGGCACCTATTGTTAACGGGCGCTTTGAAGGAAGAGGAGCGAGGCTTTCCGATGAGAATTATTTTGTACAGGCTAATCTGAGAAAAAAACTGTTCCCGAAATTTGAAACACAGCTTAAAGCAAAATTTGCTTACGATTACACCCATTTCATGGACACAGTTCGTTCGCAGTCTATTATTTATACCGATAATACCTACATCCAAAGGGAACTTTATCTTTCCTCTTCCAATATTTACTCAATCACTCCCAATTGGGATGTCAGCCTGAGTGGAGATTTTCAGTATAATAACCTGGATGCCACTCTGGATAATTTTTCTTATCCTACACGTTACACTACATTGGTAGCATTGGCAACAACCTATCAGTGGAACAGATTCAAAATTTTGGGAAGCCTTTTAGGAACCTTTACTTTTGAAGAAGTAAGAAAAAATAAAAGACCGGGAGATGCCAGAGAGTGGACACCTGCGGTGTTTATGAGCTATCAGCCGGAAAAAATTCCGGAGCTTACTCTAAGGGCTTTCTATAAAAGAATTTTCAGACTTCCGACCTTCAATGATTTGTATTATACCAATATCGGAAATACCTATCTGAAACCGGAATTCACCAATCAATATGATTTAGGATTTACTTATCAGAAGAATTATAACAACCGTTTCTTTAAAACATTTTATGCTAAAGTAGACGGTTACTACAATAAAGTACAGGATAAAATTGTGGCAGCTCCGAACGGAAGCATGTTCCGCTGGCTGATGATGAACCTTGGACTGGTTGAAATCATTGGTGCAGATGTGAATGTACAGACTGAAATGCAGCTTGGAAAAGTAACCCTCCGACCTTTGCTTTCCTACACCTATCAAAGCGCGAGAGATATAAGTGATCCGGAAGACACGTTTTATCGCAATCAGATTCCTTATGCCCCATGGCATAGTGGATCTTTCAGTCTTATGGCAGATTATAAAGACTGGAGTTTCAATTACAGTGCAATGTACGTAGGAGAAAGATATGACGTGAATCAGGATAACATTCAATACAATTATGTGCAGCCCTGGTATACGCACGATTTGTCTGTTCAGAAAAAATTCAACTGGGCGAATCATCAGTTTAAAATAAGCCTTGAGATGAATAATATTTTCAATCAATACTATGATGTTGTCCTCAATTATCCGATGCCCGGAAGAAACTTTAAACTTATTCTAAACTTCACCCTATGAGAAAACTAAACTTTTATTTTTTATTTCTTGTATTAGCTTTTCTTACTTCATGCCGTACAGATGAAATTATTGTCCGTCAGGAATTGGTAGAAGGGCTTCCTTCAGAAAATACAGCAATAAAAGGCTTCTATATGCTCAATGAAGGGAACATGGGGAGTAATAAATGTACCCTTGATTTTTTTGATTACACCAAAGGAACCTATTACCGGAATATCTACGCAGAAATCAATCCCAATGTCGTAAAAGAGTTGGGGGATGTTGGAAATGATATCAAAGTTTATGGAAGCAAGCTCTATATCGTTGTCAATGTTTCCAATAAAATTGAAGTTCTTGATGCCAAAACGGCCAAACGTATTACCTCTATTCCATTACAAAACTGCCGATACCTTGCTTTCAAAAACGGAAAAGCTTATGCCAGCAGCTACGCCGGACCTGTAGCGATTAACCCGAAAGCACCGAAGGGGAAAGTAGTGGAAATTGATACGGCTTCTCTTTCCATCCAGCGTGAGGTAGTGGTAGGATATCAGCCGGAAGAAATGGAAATTGTGGGTAATCAGTTGTTTGTGGCCAACTCCGGAGGATATAAAGCTCCCGATTATGACAATACTGTTTCGGTAATTGATCTGAATACTTTTACCGAACTCAAAAAAATAAATGTTGCCATCAATCTTCATCACATTAAAAAAGATAATTACGGTGATCTCTATGTAACCTCAAGAGGAGATTATTATAATGTTCCTTCCAGTCTTTATCTCATAGATGCAGCCACGGGAACGGTCAAGAAAGATTTCCATCTCTCCGTGAGTGAAATGACAATCGTAAATGATAAACTCTATTTCTATGGAAATGAATTCAATTACAACACCCACAGCTATAAAAAGACATTTGGAATCATTGATGTAAAAACAGAACAGATCATTGCCAACAGAATTTTTGACAAAGAATATGAAGATGCCATTAAAACCCCTTACGGCATTGCCGTAAATCCCATCACAGAAGATATCTACATGACAGATGCCAGAAATTATGTATCCATGGGATTTTTGTATTGCTTTGATAAAAACGGACACTTTAAATGGAAAACGGAAGGGGGAAATATCCCTGCCCACTTCGCTTTTTTATACAAATAACCAAACTTTAAAAAATGAACAGAAATAGCTTTACTTATTTGAAAATCGGATTTCTATCCTGCTTCCTTGTAGGAGTGATAGCCTGTAAACATGATGATGAAAATGAATTTACATTTAATGGACTTGATGATTCCTATACCATTGAACGTTTAAAGGTTTTGAGTATTCCTACCAATGCTTCAGGATCGGTTACATGGAGTATTAATGACTCTATTATCTCTCAGAATTCAGAACTTGAATTCATCAGTCCTACTGCAGATGCTTATCCTTTGACTTTGAAGATTAACAATAAAGGAAACGAGCAGGTTTTTCATTCTAAAATAATCGTTACCAAAGAAAAAACACCTTACAGTAAATATATTTCTAAAGTATTGGAGTTCCGTCCTGCCGTAGGGCAGTTCATGAACGAAATTCCGGAATATCTACCAGGAAATACTACCGCGAATATGCTTCAGAAAGCCAACGAATCGTTGGTAGGAGGTAATTCCACCATGATCAGTCTTGGTGGCTATGGCGGATATGTAGTGTTTGGTTTTGATCATACGATTCCCAATCTGAATGGACGTGATTTTAAAGTACTGGGAAATGCATTCTTTGGAAATGATGCTGCGGATCAACGTTCAGGATCTTGTGAACCGGGAATTATTATGGTGGCCTACGACAGAAATAAAAATGGGAAGCCTGATAATGATGAATGGTACGAAATTGCTGGCAGTGAATATTTCAAAAATGCTACAGTGAAAGACTACAGCATAACCTATCATAAACCTAACGAAAATAAAATACCTGTACCCGGAACTGAATTCTGGCAGACCGACGTGGAATATATAAAATGGAGTGACAATCTGGGGAATCAGGGCTTTAAAACAAAAAATACGTTCCATGCGCAAAGCTATTATCCTTTATGGTTTACCGAAAGTTCTTACGGGTTTTCTGGAACAAGACTGGCAAATAATTTCTACGATCAGAACGGGGACGGATCCTATTGGGTAGGAAAATCATATGAGTTCGGATATGCAGACAATGCTCCGAATAATGATGAAGCCTCCAATATCGATATTTCCTGGGCGGTAGACAGAAGTGGGAAATACGTGAAACTTCCGGGAGTAGACTTTATGAAAATATATACGGGAGTTAATCAGGAAGCAGGATGGCTGGGAGAAGTTTCTACAGAAGTGGCAGGAGCTTACGATTTACATTTCAAATAATAATACAATCTATTTAAATTAATAAAAAATGAAAAAGTTTTATCTTTTTATGATGCTTTTTCTGTTCGCATGCGTATCGAATGCACAGATAAAAGTTCAGGGTGTACCCAGAAATGATATTTCAGGGATCAGCAAGCTTAATACCACTACCATTAGTTTTTCTGATATTCAGTATTGGGTAGGATCAGGAACCAATCAGGCTGCTTTTGTAGTACAGTGGAATGACAGTAAGAATCCTGATGCCATGGTCTGGGGATTCAAATGGAACGGGAATGCTACTGGAGAAGATATGCTGAAAGCTATTGCTAAAGCAGATCATAGATTATACACTTTGTTGTATCAGGGAACACAGTTTGGATCAGCAGTTGGAGGAATTGGATTTGATCTGAACGGTCAGGGAACTAATGCACTGATCAAAAGCGGAAATACCACTTATCCTTTATATCCGGTAAATGGTTTTGTGAATACAACTGCTTATGATTTTGACAGCTACACGATTGTAGATGCGGCTAATGATCACTGGCAGTCCGGATGGACGGTTAACGGGTATTGGTCATATTGGGTAAAGAATCCTGCAGATGCTGATTTCGGGTATTCCAGTGTTGGAGCTTCTTCACGTGTATTGGAAAACGGTTCCTGGGATGTCTGGAATTTCAACGTAGGATTTAATCAAACTCCGGTTTCTTCCACTATTACTCCTGTTTCTCCGTATGTTGCTTCCAATAACTTTACCAATGGATATTTCATGGTAAATGAAGAATGGTACGGACACACCAACGGTTCTGTAAACTTCATTGATAATAACGGCCAGATTAATTACCGTGTCTACAGTAATGCAAACAATAATCAGGCTTTCGGTGCAACTACACAATACGGAACGATCTATGGTGATAAATTCTATTTCGTTTCAAAACAAGCTGCTGATGGAGGAGATACTCAATATACTCCTGGAGGTAGATTGGTCGTAGCCAATGCGCAGACCATGCAGAAACTTGCCGGTTTCAATAATATCGGAGGTGGTGATGGTAGATCATTTGTCGGAGTAAATGAACATAAAGGATATATCGGAACTTCCACTGGAATTGTTACTTTTAATATTGATAATTTACAGGTAGGTTCTCTAATTACCGGTACAGGTGGAAACGGGCAGATCGGAAATATGATCCGTACTTCACAATATGTTTTTGCTGTTAAGCAAGGAGTAGGAATTTTAGTGATTAATCCTAATACTGATACGATTGTGAGTACTGTTGCCGGAGGTTTCTATTCAGTTACTCAGGCTAAAGACGGAAGCGCATGGGGAATTCAGGATCAGAAGCTGATCAGCATCAATCCTACCACTTTTGCAACACAAGCTTACAATATCCCAACTACAAAGTATATCGGAGACTGGGGCGCATGGAATGCCGGAAGATTCACAGCAAGTAATAAAGAGAATGCTTTATACTGGATCAATTCAATAAGCAGCTGGAGCTCAGGAACACAGATTGTAAGATTCGATGTAACTACGAAAACATTTAATGAAAATTTTGCTGCCATTCCTGGACAAACAGGTCAGTTTAAACAAATTCCGTACGGAGCAGCTCTTCGTGTAAACCCTGTTACCGGAGAATTGGTTCTGAATACCACAGAAAGCGGATATGGTGCACACTACCAGAAAAACTGGATTCATACGTATGATATGACCGGTTCGCTTATCAATACAAAAACACTTAATGACTATTATTGGTTCCCTTCATTGACGGTATTTACCAACAATTCAGTTCCTGTTGTTAGTAGTGTTTTCCCTTCACAGGTTACTGCCGGAAACACAACAACAATTGATCTGAAAGCAATCGTTTCTGATGCTGATAATTTGGCTGTGTCAGTAGTAAAGTCAATCAAATCAAACAGCAATCCTACAACAGTTTCTGCTGTAATTAATGATAATGATGAGCTGGTTTTGACGCCGCTTGTTTCAGGTACATCTGACATTGTGATCAGTTTTAACTCAAATGGTAAGCTTGTGGAAAAAACACTTACAGTAAACAGTACAGCTTCCACTTTGGCAACCGCTGAGGTGAAGAAACTTGAATTTGGTATTTATCCAAATCCGGTTACTGATATTCTTACTATTAAAACCAAGGAGAAAATCCAAAATGTTTCTATTTATGATGCATCAGGAAGAATTGTTAATGCTCAGTTGAACAACGGACAGATCAATGTAAGCGCACTTCCAAAAGGTATTTATATTTTAAAAGCTACGACGGATAAAGCCGTTTATCAGCAAAAATTAATTAAAAACTAATAAGAGTTTAGATCGTAATCTTGTTAAATAAACCTCTGGTCAATGTTGATCAGAGGTTTTTATTTGTCCTTCAGTATGATTTTATATGGGATAGGTTCATTAATGGGATATAAAAACCCGGCAAGCTTGGAAAGCTTGCCGGGTTCGTTCTCTTATGTATCTTTTTTATTTGATAATCACTTTTTTAGAGTATGTTTTTCCTTCTTTTGTCTGAAGTTTCATAATATATACTCCCTGTGGTTGTTTGGTTTCAAAAGAATTGGATGTCAGTTTAGAACGGAATACTTCTTTTCCTGAAGTATTGGTAAGAGTAACCTCTGAACCTTCAGCAGAAACATTTTTATCCAAAGTAAATTGTCCATCCTTGCTATGAGCCATGAAATTGATGAAAGGATCTTTGTATTGGTAAGCATAGTATACTCTAAGCTCTCCACCAATATTCAATAATCCTGAGTTAACATTAATTTTGATACGGTCAAAAGGAATGTTCATGGTCATCTCAATTTCACCTTTGCTTGGATCGCCCGCTCCAAGATTGATCAGTTTTGTAGCAAGACTTGTGTAATCATTATTGGAAACATCTCCATTAAATGTTTCAATAGATACCCCGCCCAATAGCTGTGCAGATAGAGGAGTTCCATTTGAACCTATCGCAAGAACAAGTTTATTGGTATTGTTCGCAATATTGGTTGTAGGGAAAATCAATGTCTGTTCTGTTCTTGCAAGAAGACCCACTGAAACCTGTAAAGTAGAGTAGTCATTCTCGTTGCTTCCTACAGCATTTTGAGGATTTAATACACCACAACCCAGGCATACTCCAAGAACCTGATTGGTTTGGCTGCTTGCATAAGTTTTTACAATTTGTGCAGAAGACATTGCGCTTGTTAAAAATAGGAATGATGCCAGGATTGCAGCTTTCATTGTGCGTTGGCCAAATAATAAATAAGTTTTCATATGTAGAAAAATTTTGGGTTTTAGCTTTTTTGTAAATTTATAAATAAAATGATTATGTTGATTATTTTATTTCATAATTATGTGATTTGTTAATAATTTATTGATATTTGTAATTATGGATTTAATTTTATTTAATAATTACAGGTTGTATTTGTCTGAGAATGAATGAAAAAAATACGGCAGCTTTAAAAGTCTACCGTATTTCTTGTATCGCTTATTGAATATTATTTGATTAAAATTTTTCTGGAATACGTTTTCCCTTCTTTGGTTTGTATATTCATAATATAAACACCCTCCGGTTGTTTTGACTCAAATGTATTTGATCTCAATGTGGAACGGAATACTTCTTTTCCCGAAGTGTTGAACAAAGTAATTTCCGAACCATCTAGAGGAACATTCCCGCCAAGAATAATCTGGCCGTTTTGACTATGAGCCATAATGTTCATTAAGGGATCCTGGTAAGCGTAATAGATTCTGAAGCCACCACCAAGGCTGAGAACGCCACCTGTTAATCCGATTCTTATCCCATCATAAGGTTTTGTAGGTTTGAATTCTACCGTACCTCTGTTAGGAGTTGCACCCAGTTTAAGAAGACTTACATCAATTGTTCTTCGGTCGTCATTAGAAGTGCCTCCATTCATGGTTTCAAGCGTTACTCCGCTTAATAACTGTACTGATAATGGGATATTATCTGTTCCGATTCCTACTACCAGCCTAGTATCTGATCTCAGATCTGGGAAAATCAACGTTTGCTGGATTCCTCCCAATAGTACTGTGCCCAATACCATTGTTGAATAGTCGTCTTCATTGTCTCCTACTGCATTAAGCGGATTATCTATACGACATCCAAGGCAGGCTACACCGAATACCCCTGAGCTTTGTGCATGGGCATAAATTCTGTTTTGTGCCAATGACATGGCGCTGGCAGAAAATAAAAATAAAGCCATCAATCCGGCTTTTAAAGAAGAAGAACTTCCCGAAAATAAATTGAATTTCATGTTATATATTTTAGAATGAATAGTTTTATTCAAATTTAAGGATTAATGAAAGAAGTATGAAATAATATTTCCATTATTGGTGATATTTTTAATGAAATTTAATATACTTCACTGGCTGTGATGAATGACATAAGAAGTTTTGTCGGTGAGATATGTTGACTGAAAAAACGTTTTCGCTCGATAGAGTAGGTGTAATAACTATAGAAAGCTTAAACCTGTTGATTCTTTTGGGAAGAATTTGCTGAAATAGTAATGTATATAGAAACGAAAAAAGGACTTTCGAAAAAGTCCTTTTGTAGCCCGTAGGGGAATCGAACCCCTCTTACCAGAATGAAAATCTGAGGTCCTAACCGATAGACGAACGGGCCCTCTATCTTCCATTACCGAAGTAATGTGTTAGCTTTTTGTTTTTATGAGTATCAACTCTTATTGTAGCCCGTAGGGGAATCGAACCCCTCTTACCAGAATGAAAATCTGAGGTCCTAACCGATAGACGAACGGGCCGGTTAGATTTATTTAAATATAGCTTTTTCTACAGTGATCTTTATAAAACCACCGTTGTTACAGTGGTCTTATAAGATGTAAGTAGCCCGTAGGGGAATCGAACCCCTCTTACCAGAATGAAAATCTGAGGTCCTAACCGATAGACGAACGGGCCAGCTGTATTGTTACGCTAATTTATTAACGTGCTTTGTTAATTTGCTTTTCAAGTTAGCTGCTTTGTTTTTGTGGATAATGTTTTTCTTAGCTAATTTATCCAATAAAGCGATAACTTTTGGCAATTGTTCTGTAGCAGCAGCTTTGTTCTCTTCATTTCTTAAAGCTTTTAAAGCTGTTCTAGCAGTCTTGTGGTAATATCTGTTACGAAGTCTTCTAGTTTCGTTTTGTCTGATTCTCTTTAGTGCTGATTTATGATTTGCCATATCGTTTAAATGTGAGTGCAAAACTATAAACTTTTTTTTAAACTACCAAATTTATTTTTAAAAATTTTAATTTTCTTCTGATAGGTACTTTCTCAGTTTATTTATTGCTTGTTCTATTTTTAAATTTTCTTGTTCTTTCTCTATTTTTTTGATCGTATTTCCCAGCATGATCAGTGCATTATTCCATTCTCCAGTGGTATTGGTGAAAGTAAGTTCGTCAATTGTTACTTCAAAAGCAACCCTTTCTCCAGTCCTGTAAAGTCTGAAACTGATTTTATCATCTCTGCCTGTAATCCCGCCTTCATTGATTTGTAAATCATAACTTTTTGGGTTAGAGTGGATTTTCTTAAAAAGCAATTTCGCTTCTTGTATTTTTAAATCCGGCATGATATAAAATTTGATAGTCTGTAGAAAACTACAAACAATGATTTATCAATAATATTTTTCATCAGTGTTACCATATTGGTAGAACCAACTATGGATAAATTTTTTGCAAATATAATGCTTTTGTGACATATAACATAAATGGAATGCTTTTTTCAAATAAAAGTCCCGGTCTTTTCAGGATAATGACAGTAATTATCAGACTTTCAGTGTTCTGAAATTTTGGTGTTCCTTCATGAATATAAGTATCAAAATTTGAAAAGTTTTTCATCGCTATTAATGATTATAAATATTTCTGAACGATGGCTTGGTGTTGAAAATCAATACCCTGAAATTTATTTTAAATAATAAAGAAGGGCAATTAATTGTCCTTCTTTATTGTTCTCCAAAAAAGTTTGATGTTCAAAATTTTCACATTAAAAGTAGCATTTTTAAGCCATTAAAGGGAATTTATAATTTTATATCATCTTTCCCTATAATTTCAATAATTTGTAGAGTCTCGCGCAGATCAACTCTGTTTAAAGGATCAAATTCATTGTAATCATTAAAAGCAATACCCGTAAGATCTGCAATTTTTTGTAATGGAACCTGATAAGTCTTAAATTGCCCAAAACCATCTTCTCTGATTCCTTCTTTATTCCTAAAATCTTCAATGTTATCTGGTTGTTTTAACATATAACCACTTACGGAAGGTGTTCCATCTGCTTTTATCATCACGGCCACTTTCCAAAATTGTAATGGCAGCAAAACACCTCTGTATGGAATGTCATCTTCACTAAATACAGGACCTGTAAAAACAGAAACTTTAATATCTTCCCGTCCTGCACTATCCAATATATAGTTTTCAAGACTTAACCAGGTCTTTTGGTTCAGGTCTTTATGTTGTGGAGTAGAATTTGAAAAATGAAAAGTATCATCATTTGCAGCAGCTGCATTTGGCCCCCAAACAGGATCCAATCTCCTAACCATATGTCCGCGATCCAGATCATTATCTGCATACACGGCTGGACCTGTTTGATATTTCTCGTCCATTCTTGGATCAATTATCCATTTTGTATTTTCTCTTTTTATAGGATCAAGTCTATTCCCATCGATATTGACTGCTGTCATCATACATAGCTTTCGGCTCTTATGGATGGCTATCGAAAAATTAAAATAATGCAGAAGACTTTTATTGGTCTCTGTAGGGTTTAATAATGGTGCTAAATTTTTACCTTGAGATTTTAGTAAGTCCTCGATGTCAATTTTGAAATTATCTGAGCTTACAAAGTTTGCGTCATATCCGTTTCGACCCTTGTAATTTGGATTTTTTGCTTTTTCTATGAAGAAAGATTGCTCCTTAGTATCTTGGTTAGTGGGAATACTGTCTGTTGTATTTTGTAAAGCCAAGTTGTCTGCAAGACCTATACCTATTGTAATTTCAACTGGTACGTTAAATGTAATTTTGTTGTTCATTTCATTTAATTTTTTATTGTCAGATAGAGGTTGATGGAGATTTTGTTCTGTTAAGATCTGTACATCAGAATTTGAATTATTGAATATTTCTTCAACCAGATTATTGGAGAATTTTGCCCGTATACTGTTTATGTTGTTTTTAACATTTTGCAGAATGGAACTAATTCTGACGCCTTCATTGGCAATCCAGTCTATAAGATTCTCATCCATGTTTTCTTGAAATACGGTTCCGTCCTTACATAAATAATTACCTTGCTCGTCCTTTCGGGGGACTCCGCTATGATGCAGTGCAACAACCTGCCACTGATCATTATAAACAGGTGCGCCGGAAGAGCCCGGTGCCGTGTCTGTAAAATAGGTTATAAAGTCTTCTGTTTTAGCAATTAACTGGTTTTCCCTAATAGCAATCTGTTTATATTGTCCTGAAGGATGTTGTATAATTGACACGTATTCTGAAACGAGTGCTTTATTCGGGTCTTCACTAAGCTTTAAAAATCCAAAATGATAGAGCGGTTTAATTTTGCTTTTAGAATCGGGATTTACATAGACAATTGTAAAGTCTAATCTTTCATTTGTATAAAAGAATTTACTCACATTAAAAGTGAATATCTGGCTTACTGTAGGCTCGCCAAACTGGTCGTATTGAAAATTGAATTCAGCCAGACTATTTTGGGCATCGTGCTCGTTGGCAAATACATGATTGTTTGTGAGCAAGAGATTGGGAGATATTAAAAAACCAGTTCCAAAACCTATGTTATCACCACTTATATTCTTTATGTGAATTCTGCATACAGGATTTGATGCTAAAAAACCCAATTGTAAATAATTTATACTCATTAAATCATTTTTCTTCAAGATTCTTTCCCTTGCAAGATTGAAAGGTTCAAAGCGATTTGAAACAAGATGATCTAATCTTTCGTTAATAATAACTTTCTCACTTAACCATGTTGGTGATTCAATTGCTGCTTTAGCATGAGGAAGACTCAATTTTGAAAATCTTTTTTCAGTCTCTGCTATGAATTTTAGATTGGATAGTTTCATATGTTTTTAATTAGTTTTTACGACTGTATATATGAATGTCAATTCTCTACTCCTATACTTTAATTTGATGCTCAATTTTTTACAACGGTGTTCAGTTTGTACAATACTTAGATTATGCATGAGTACAAATTTCAGTTATAATCAGAATCATTTCAATTACCCTTTTTCGTGATTTTGAGATTGAGTTTTATTTGCTCAAAATGGTTTTTGAAATCAGAAATGTAATATGGGACCATCAAAGTTTGACTTTGTGGATATTGGAAAAAAATGAAACTATTACCCTAAAGAATCTTTGAAAGAGATGAAGAAAGATTATGGAATTCGCCCTGTACAAAGTGGGTACAAGAGTCCTTTTAAAATTCGTGGAGATTCCGTTGAATTTTGGAATAAAAAAATCCCTGAACATTGCATTGATCAGGGATTGAGTGATGTAGTTTGGTAGCCTATAGGGGAATCGAACCCCTGTTGCAAGAATGAAAATCTTGAGTCCTGACCACTAGACGAATAGGCCAAATTTTGAGGTTGCAAAAGTAGGAATTAACTTTTAAACTTCAAAATTATTTTTTTTGATTTATTTGTAGACCTTTTGTATCACGGTATTTTTGATACCTTTAGCTTCAAGTTCCTTTTGAAGTTTTACAGCATCTTCCAATGTGTATACTTTTCCGTAGGTGTAGTAAAATACACCATTGTCCTTATTTCGTTCCACATCTTTTAAATTCTGAAGGATATAAGAATTACCATTCAGTTTATCACCTGCATATACTTCGATAGTATAATATCCCATGCTGATTCTCTGATTCGGCATAAATCCTACAGCAAATGCATTTCTGAAACCTGCATCTTTCGCTGTTTTAAGATTAATATCTTTTACCGAAGCCATATTGGTTACAGCATAGTAATATTTGTACTGCCCGTTTTCTTTAAGCGTAAGAATATAGTTCAGGCCTTTCAGGGCAGGATCATTTTCATTGTATTTCGTAGGAGAACTCATTAATAGAATTCTGAAATCATTTTTCAAAGGAACCTCTGCAGGTTTTTCTGGCTCTGGCTTTCTTGTTGCAATAGAACCGCCGGATTTTCTGTCAATCGCCTTTTTATAATCAATAATAGCATTGTAGATACTTTCTGCAATTTCAGTCTGTCCCTTGTCTGAGGCGATGTAGTGGCTTTCCTCAGGATGATTGATGAACCCTGTTTCTATCAGTACAGATGGCATGGCATTCATACGGAGAACGTGAAGGTTTTTCTGAAATACACCTCTTGATGATCTTTTATCTTTATTCACAAAATTATCTTCTACCAATCCTCCCAAAAGAAGACTTGATTCGAGATATTTACTTTGCTGAAGTTTCAGAGCAATTAATGACTCCGGTGAGTCCGGATTATAGGAACCAAAGATCTGCTTATCTTTTTCATCCAGGAAGATCACGTCATTTTCTCTTTTGGCTACTTCAAGATTTTCGTTATTCTGGTTAGGTCCCTGTACATAGGTTTCGGTACCGTAGGCGGTAGGTCTTTGGGAAGAATTACAGTGAATGGATACAAAAAGATCTGCTTTGCTCCTGTTAGCCAGATTGGTTCTGTCAGACAGAGAAGGGTATTCGTCAATTTTACGGGTATATATTACTTTGAAATCTCTGTTTTTCTCTAACATGGCACCTACTTTTAAGGTAATGGCAAGTGTAATGTCTTTTTCTGCGACTCTTCCAATGTCGGAATAGGTCCTGTTGGCTCCATGATCACTTCCTCCGTGTCCCGCATCCAGAACGATAGTAAACTTCTTTTGAGAGAAAATAAAGTTGCTGGTTAGGATAAGGAGAAATGATAAAATTATTTTAAAATTTTGTTTGTGCATCTTACAGTTATAAAAATTATATTAATTTTGGGCCTTAATTATATAGTATAAAATTGGCCAAAACCGTCTTCAAAAATATATTACAAATTTTAATTATCCTAATTTTTAACAATTTTTTAGCACAGAAAACTCCTGAAAAATTGCCTAAAAATGCGGTTAATGATACTATTTCCAAAAAGGATACCATAGTTGTAAAAAAAGAACCTTTAAATGATGTTCTTCGTACAAAAGCAGATGATCAGAGAAGAGATGTCCCTAAAAAGATGACATTCCTGAACAAAAATGCTCAGGTAAAATATCAGGATATGCAGATTGATGCAGATTATATCTCTATTGATGATAACAAAAATCTGATCTATGCGCGAGGAAAACAGGATTCTTTAGGGAAAATTGTAGAACCTGTAATTACGACGCAGGCCGGGAAAAAATACGAAACCAACGAATTTAGCTATAATACAAAAACAAAACAGGCCATTGCCTTCAATGCAAGAACAGAAGAAAGTGAAGGCGTAATTATAGCTCAGAAGACTAAAAAATATAATGATTCCGTATTTGCAATGAGAAAAGCAGATTATACAACGGATGATTATTTTATCAAGAAAAAAGATACGGCAGCGGATTATTTTATGAGAGCTTATAATATTAAGCTGATTAAAACCAAAACAAAATCCCAGATCGTTACGGGTCCTATTCAGATGTTTATTGAGCAGGTGCCTACACCACTTTACCTTCCGTTTGCTATTTTACCGTTTTCAGATAAAAGAGCTGCAGGTATTCTGATCCCGAGTTTCGGGGAAAGGGAAGATGTAGGTTTCTTCCTGAACGGGATAGGATATTACCAACCCATTGGAGAGCACTTCGACCTTAAAGTTTTAGCAGATATTTATACAAAAGGAAGCTGGAACTTACGCCCTCAGGTGAATTACCAGAAAAAATACCGTTACTCAGGAAACTTTACTGCAGATATTGGTACCATGGTAAGAGGGATTAAAGGGTTGGATGATTATACTAAAAACAGTACCTACAGAATCAACTGGACACACTCGCAGGATTCTAAAGCCAACCCTTTCCTTACATTCAGTGCTTCTGTAGATATTGTAAGTACCAAGTTCTATAATAACCCGTTGAATAACAATTACATTTTCAACCAGAATGTATTGAATACCCAGCAGAACTCTACGGTAACCCTTACCAAAAGATTCCTGAAACTTCCGATGACTATTACAGGAACGGCTTCCTATTCCCAGAACTTTGCCACAGGATTGGCAGATCTTCGTCTTCCACAGATGAACGTAGCCATCAATCAGTTCTATTTATTTAAATCAAAAACAGGAATCAGACAAGGGCTTCTTGAAAATATTACGGTAAATACCGGCTTCAACCTTACCAATTTCGTAAACACTCAAGAGAATGAGTTGTTTAAAAAAGAAATGTGGGATAAAATGCAGACAGGACTTAAAAACAATATCGCATTAGCAACCAATACAACATTGGCAAAATATTTCACTTTCAGTTTAAGTGCCAATATCGACAATGCTTTGACAACAAAAACGTTGAACAGATATTATGATCCGGTAAAAAATGTAACGGTTGATGAAATCAATAAAAACTTTACAGGATACTCTACTTTCTCTACTTCTGCCAGTCTTCAGACCACACTTTTCGGAATGATGAAATTCAAAAAAGGATCTACGGTAGAAGCGGTGAGACATATGATGACTCCAAGTTTGAGCTTTACTTATTCACCAGACTTTTCAAGTCCTAACTTCGGATATTACAGAAACTATTATAATGCAAACGGAGCGTTGACGCCATATTCTATTTTTGAAAAAGGAATTATCGGAAGCCCGTCAAGTGGAATGCAGGGAGCTTTAGGTTTCAATATTGGTAACAATATTGAGATGAAAGTAAAGTCTAAGAGTGATTCTACAGGGGTAAAGAAAATCAAAATTTTTGAATCTTTAAACCTTGCAGGAAGCTACAACTTTGCCGCTAAAGATCATCCCTGGTCTGTATTTTCAATCAACGGACAATCTTCATTTTTCAATAATAAACTGACAGTAAATACCAGCCTTGCACTGGAACCTTATAAAATTGAGTTCTTACCAGGACAGGATACAGGAATTAGAACAGAGCAGTTCGGACACTTCAGTGTACAGGGGTTCAACGTTCAGTTATCTTATCCTTTAAGCAGCGAGATCTTTGGAGAAAAAACAGATTATGCTAAAAAGTATTCCTCGAAGGGAGAAGTCCGAAATGAAAATTACTATTTTGATGATGATCATTATGCTCATTTTGATCAGGCATGGACTTTAAATATCAGTGCCAATTATGCGTACTCTAAAGGCTTGAGCAGGTTTGGTAATAAAATTGCATCACTAGGTTTGGATGGAAGTATCAAACTAACTCCTTACTGGAATATCAACGGAAGTACGCATTATGACATGGTGACTAAAGAATTGGCATATACAAGAATTGGTTTTTCAAGAGATCAGCGAAGTTTTACCATCAATTTCAACTGGGTTCCGTTTGGTCAGTATAAAGTGTATGACTTCTTTATCGGTATCAAAGCCAATATTTTAAGTGATGCATTGAAGTACAAAGACAGAAGCTTTACCCAGCCTAATGCACCTTTCTAATATCAGATTGGCATTTGACAATATAAATTTTATATTTGCAAGCAAAATAAATTCTAATGAAAATCACTGTTGGCAGAATTCAAATACCAACGAATATTGCAGATTGTGATTGCATATAACCATAGAAAAAAATAAATATCCGCTATGAAACAAATAATCAACACAGTTAATGCACCTGCAGCTATCGGACCTTATTCACAAGCTAATATGGCCAACGGAGTTTTGTATATCTCCGGACAGATTCCTGTAGATCCTGTAACTGGTAAATTGGTAGAAGGTATTGAAAAGGAAACGCACCAGGTAATGAAAAACCTTGAAGCGATTCTTACTGAAGCCGGCATGACTTTCAAAAATGTTGTAAAAGCTACCATCTTCCTTAAGAGTATGGATGATTTTGCTGTAATGAATGATATCTATGCATCTTACTTAGATTCAGAAAGCTATCCAGCTCGTGAAACAGTACAGGTTTCATGTTTGCCTAAAAATGTGGATATCGAAATTTCTATGATTGCACATCAGGATTAATGAACTTTATAAGAAATACAATTGCGGTTCTGATAGGTCTTGGTATTACAGGACTTATTATTACTCTTGGTATAAGGGCTTTTCCGCAATGGGTAACTTTTGAGGCTTTTGCTCCGTTTGAGCATTGGCAAAGGTTTCTTTTCAGCATGAAAGATGATAAGGCGTTTTTCGGCTTCCTTTTGTTTATTTCCGGATTAGGGACTACAATCGGGGGAGTGGCAACCGCTATCATTGTTAAATATGCTAAAGTAGCCTATGCTATTCTGATTGGCTTTATTATGCTTTTTATTGCCATGTTGGATGTTATTATTTTTCCCTATCATCCTACGTTTTATAAGATCTCCATTTTTCTTACGTTCTTTCCGTTTTCCTGGATTGGAGGGAAGATTGTAGAAGTGATCTATGAAAGAAATAAAAAGAAAAGTATCGCTGACAAAATGAATAAGTCTAAATAAATAATAAAAAAAACGCTGCAGATTCTGCAGCGTTTTTTGTTGAAAAGAGTTAGTAGATTTCCATATTAAACATATTTCAAAAAATAAAGGGGATAATCCAGCTCAAAGGTTTCATGGAAAATGGTAAATCCATTTTGTTGATAGAAGGTTCTGTTTTCTAATGTTGTTGTTTCAACATATATGAGTTCGTTCTCATATTTACTCATAGATTCTTTTAAAAGTTTTGTTCCAATTCCTTTTCCCTGTTCACCAGGAACTACAGCCATTAACCATAAATGAACAAATTTTTCTTCCGGATGAAATTTTGCTAAGAGTTTTTCTCGTTGTAAAACTTTAAAGATATTTTCAATTCCAATACAATTGAACAGCAATTTTATTTCAAGCCAGATTTTTTTTAAACTGATTTGGAATTTGTCTAAGTATAAAACGCACGCTTTTTGATCGTCGCTGAGAAATATACTTCCATTTAGCATTGATAAATCAAATTGAAATTCCATTAATGCTTTCAATCTCTTATATCTGTTGCCAGAATTCTTTATGACAAAATTGATAGAATTAGGAATAAGAACATTTATGAAAGCCTGGCATAAAATAGTAACGACTTTTTCTCTATCCTCATAGGTAGCTTTTTTCATGCATTTTTGTTTTTTCAAATATATAAAAAATAGAAGTGTGTTAATCAGAGTTTTATATGGTTTGTGTTAGTTTCTGCATTGGTCTTAGTTAACTTATTTTTTTTCATAAAAAAACCATTCTTAAGCAAGAATGGTTAAATTTTTAATGTGAAATCAAAGAAATTCAATTAAGGCATTTTGAATCCTTTGGTATAAATTCTTCCGTAATCATCCACGAATTTCACCTGTACATTCCCCTGATATTTCTCAAGGATCTTTTCTACATCTTTCTGTGAATTGACCGGTTTACCATTGACTTCAATGATGATGTAGTTATCTACGATTCCGATTTTAGCCATTTCACTGCCCTCAGAAACGTTTTTAGCTACTACACCACTGTTCAGTCCGTATTCTGTTTTGAAACGCTCTGTAAGAGGGGCAAATTCAGCTCCGATTTTTTCAGTTACGGTAAGATCTGCTTTTGTTCTGGTAGAAGTACCTCCTTTTTGGTCTCTCAGTGTGACAGTAGTAGTGCCTTCTTTACCATTTCTTGAATACGTTACCTGAACTTTATCACCAGGACGTTTGCTTCCGATAGACATGGAAAGATCGGCAAAATCTGTGATGTCGTAGTTGTCTACTTTAGTGATTACATCTCCTTTTTTCAATCCTGCATCTTCAGCACCGCTGTTTTCACCAAATCCTGTAACATAAATTCCTGAACCTACTTTCAGATTTGTTTTAAACTGCTTGTTGTAAGATGCTACTAACTGATCATTTGAAAGATCTAAAGACTGAACTCCAAGGAATCCTCTCTGTACAATTCCGAATTTCTTGATATCCTCAACAATTTTTCTCGCCAGGTTAGAAGGAACAGCAAATCCGTATCCCTGGTAATATCCTGTGGTAGACTGAATCGCAGAATTGATCCCGATCAGTTCTCCATTGGTATTTACCAAAGCACCTCCTGAGTTACCCGGGTTAATAGCAGCATCCGTCTGGATGAAGCTTTCAATAGGATTAGCAGCTTTTCCCTGGCTTCCCAGGATTCCGATACCTCTTCCTTTAGCAGAAACAATACCTGCTGTTACCGTAGAGTTTAATCCTAATGGATTTCCTACTGCAAGAACCCATTGTCCTACATCAATATTGTCAGAATTCGCAAAATTCAGATAAGGAAGCCCTTTTTCTTCAATCTTTAATAAAGAGATATCTGTATTAGGGTCTGTTCCTACCAATGTTGCGATATATGATTTCTTGTTGCTTAGTACGACTTCCAGCTTATTAGCACCTGCTACCACGTGGTTGTTGGAAATGATATAACCGTCCGGAGAGATGATTACCCCTGAACCCATTCCCGATGGCATATTATCAGGAACCTGCTGCTTTTGTCTCTGCTGGCCTCTTCCACCGAAAGGATCTCCGAAGAAAAAGTCAAACAAATCCTGCTCTGAAGCTCTGCTTGATGTTCTGCTTTGATAATTTTTAATAGTTACTACAGCGGGAACGGTTGTTTTAGCCGCCTTTACAAAATCATCACCTACTGCTCCCGTATTCATTCCTGCGAATGAAGTATTGGGTGCTGCTGTTGTGAAATAAGATTGATCTCCATTGTTGGAGCCGTGTCCGAAATATTGTAAAGCTCCAACGGTAGTAGCTCCGGAAAGGACTCCAACTACTGCAAATGGTAATAGTTTTTTTAAAGTACTCTTCATTGTATATCTTTCTTGTTTATTAATTAATTTTCTTTTTATGTTTTTGAGTAAACAAATTTAATGTTAAATAAGTAAGCAATTAGTATGCTATGTTTCAATTTTAACTAAAATTTAACGGCTATTATATGATTTTGTGCCTTATGTCATAATTGTTAATGTCACAGTTAACAAAACTTAAAAAAAAATTAAAGAAAATATGGCAGACTTATCATACATAGTGATCTGATTTTCATTGCTGGCAGGTTACTGATTATTGTTCGTGATTGGTGTCATAAATATACTTAATTCTAAAATGATTATCTTTGCAAAAATTTTTATTCTCACTTAAAACGTTTATAGCATGCAACTGTATAACACCTTAAGCGCAGAAGAAAGAGCTCAACTTATTGATGAAGCCGGTAAAGACCGTCTTACCTTGTCTTTCTATGCGTATGCCAAAATCGAAGACCCCAAAAAATTTCGCGACGAACTATTTATAGCCTGGAATGCCCTTGATGCTCTTGGCCGTATTTATGTTGCTACAGAAGGAATTAATGCTCAGATGAGTGTTCCTGCAGATCAGTTTGAGGCTTTTCGTGATACGCTGGAAGTTTATGACTTCATGAAAGGAATCCGTTTGAATGTAGCGGTAGACCAGGACAATTACTCATTTTTAAAATTAACCATAAAAGTCAGAAACAAAATTGTTGCTGACGGTTTGAATGACGAAACTTTTGATGTGACCAATAAAGGAATTCACTTAAAAGCTCAGGAATTCAATAATATGCTGGAAGATCCCAATACCATTGTTGTAGATTTCAGAAATCACTACGAAAGTGAAGTAGGGCATTTTGAAGGTGCCATTACTCCGGATGTGGAAAATTTCAGAGAAAGTTTACCCATCATCAATGAACAGCTACAGGATTTTAAAGAAGATAAAAACCTGTTGATGTACTGTACTGGAGGAATCCGTTGTGAAAAAGCCAGTGCGTACTTCAAACACCAGGGTTTCAAAAATGTTTATCAATTGGAAGGAGGTATCATTGAATATACACGCCAGATCAAAGAAGAAGGAATAAAAAGTAAATTCATTGGTAAAAACTTTGTATTTGACCACCGACTAGGGGAGAGAATTACAGATGATATTATTGCACAATGCCACCAGTGTGGAAAACCTTGTGATAATCATACCAATTGTGCCAATGATGCCTGTCATTTGTTGTTTATCCAATGCGACGACTGTAAAGCTGCGATGGAAAACTGCTGTTCTACGGAATGTCTGGAGACCATTCATTTGCCGTGGGATGAACAGGTGAAACTGAGAAAGGGATTACAGGTTGGAAATAAAGTATTCAGAAAAGGAAAATCAGATGCCCTGAAATTTAAAAACTCAGGAGATTTAACTGATAAGCCTTTAGCAAAAGCTGAGACAAAAAATATCCGTCAGAAGATTGCTGTTAAAAAAGAATTGATTGGAAAGGCAGAACATTACTACTCAAAATCAAAGATTGCACAGTTTTTAATTGAACATAAGGATTTATCAGTGGGTGATAAAGTATTGATCTCAGGTCCTACAACGGGAGAGCAGGAAGTCACCATTACTGAAATCTATGCTAACGGAGGGCCTTGTGAAACGGCAAACATTGGAGATCAGATTACTTTTGCGCTGCCATTCAGAGTTCGTTTGTCTGATAAATTGTACAGAATTGTGCAAAATGCATAATTCATAGCTGTCAATACAATTATTTCTGTTTTAACAACTTAATAATTCCAGACTTGAAATGACAAAAAGCGGAAAAATAGAACTGATGTCTCCTGCAGGAGATTTCATATCACTTCAGGCAGCTATAGATAACGGTGCAGATTCTGTCTATTTTGGTGTTGAACAACTCAACATGCGTGCAAGAGCAACAATGAACTTCACCATTAATGATCTGCCGGAAATCGCCAGAAGATGTGCTGAAAAAGGAGTAAGAACGTATCTGACCCTTAACACCATCATCTATGATCATGATCTTTCTATCGTCAGAACACTTTTAGATAAAGCGAAGGAGGCCGGTCTTACAGCAGTGATTGCAATGGACCAGGCTGTAATTTCTTATGCAAGGCAAATTGGTATGGAGGTGCATATTTCCACCCAGATTAATATAACCAATATTGAAACCGTAAAATTCTATGCTCTTTTTGCTGATACCATGGTAATGAGCCGTGAATTAAGTATCAGCCAGATCAAAAAAATCTGTACTCAGATTGAAAAAGATCAGGTAAAAGGACCTTCCGGTCATCTTGTTGAAGTGGAGATTTTCGGGCATGGTGCCTTATGTATGGCAGTATCCGGGAAATGTTATCTGAGCCTGCATTCCCATAATTCTTCAGCAAACAGAGGGGCCTGTAAACAGAACTGCCGGAAAAAATATACTGTGATTGATCAGGAGTCAGGTTTTGAAATTGAACTTGATAACGAATATATGATGTCTCCCAAAGACCTTTGTACGATTGGTTTCCTGAATCAGATTGTGGATGCCGGTGTGAAAGTCTTGAAGATAGAAGGAAGAGGAAGGGCTCCTGAATATGTAGCAACAGTTACAAAATGTTATAGAGAAGCAATTGACAGTATTGCCGAAGGAACGTTTTCTCAGGAAAAAGTGGATGAATGGATGAAACTTCTGGAGACCGTATACAACAGAGGCTTCTGGAGTGGATATTATCTTGGCCAGGAGCTGGGTGACTGGTCTTCAAACTCCGGTTCCAGTGCAACACAAAAGAAAGTCTATATTGGAAAAGGAAGGCATTTCTATCCGAAATCCAATATCGCAGAATTTGTGGTTGAGGCCTATGATATTTCTGTAGGAGACAGTGTCCTTATACAGGGACCCACTACAGGATCACAGGAAATGGTCATTGAAAGTATGATCGTTGATCAGAAGACAGGAGCAGACAAGGCAACAAAGTCTGATGTGATTACTTTCCCTACGAAGTTCCGTGTACGGCCAAGTGACAAATTATATAAAATTGTTAAAGCGTAATGGTCATTGCTACACTTCAGAGAGATAAATGTATTGGTTGTAATTACTGTGTTGAATTCGCTCCGGAATATTTTAGAATGTCTAAAAAAGATGGTAAATCAGTATTGCTTAAGACGATTGATAAAAAAGGCTTCTATACTTTAAAAACAGCCAATCACGAAGCGTTTGAACATTTGGAGAAGGCAGCAAATGCCTGTCCTGTGAAAATTATTTCTGTAAGAATTACTTAATCATTATGCTAAAAGCTGAGCTTAGAAAAAAATACACTCAAAAAAGAAAAGCCTTGTCTGCCGATGAGGCTTTCTTGTTATCGGAGAAGATTTTTGAAAATTTCATTCAATATTTTAAGCCAAAAGAAGAAAATAAGATCCATGTTTTTATCCCGATTCCGGCAAGAAAGGAAATTGATACCCAAATCTTCATTCAATATTTTTTAGCGCACAACATCCGTGTTTATGTGCCTAAGATTGTTGGAGATAAGCTTATTAATATTGAGATCTCTGAAGATACTGTTTTTGAAACCAACAATTGGGGGATCTCAGAACCTGTTTCCAATGAAGATTCCGGCGAAAAATACTTTCATTATGTGATTACGCCTTTGTTGTATTGCGACAAAAAAGGGAATAGAGTAGGCTACGGTAAAGGTTTTTATGACGGGTTGTTTCAAAGTATTTCTCCCGAGGCAAAAAAAATCGGAGTCAATTACTTTAACCCCGATGAATATGTGGATGATGTCTGGGAAAACGATATTCCCCTGGACTATTTGGTTACTGCTACTGAAGTGCTGTCTTTCTTAAGCGGTTTGGAATAAAAATCTAAAAAGTAAAATTTAAATTCTTTTTTAAGTTTGGAAGTTGAAAGCAGAATATACTGTGCATTCTTTTCAAAGCTCCCTAAAGACTTATTTTTATTATCAAAGTATTCCACATTGAACTTGGCGTAGTCTAATGTATCTTTTTTATAAAATTCTTTATAGACATTCAGGTTACTCACTTTAGCTGTTTTTGCTTTCATGCTGTCCAGTTCTTTCAGCAGCCTTTTAAACGTCAGAGAATCCGGTTTGTGGAAATAGCTTTCCATTTGTGAATAAATCACGGTATCTATTTCTGTATTTCTGTTTCCGCTGAGATATAAGGTAGACAGATCAAGAAGCTCCTGAACTTTCTGCTTGGTGATGGAATTAATCGCCTGCATACTATCCATCTGTACGGCAGGATAGCTTTTTTCATTGTTGCTGTTTCGTAGTTTATCGAGGTCGCTCACCTCTGATGTTTTATTATTACATGCAATAAATAAAGTCAGAAGCACGGTGAAAATTAAAAAATTACTTATTCTTTTCATCTGTGGTAGCAATTTTAAATTTGATGGATACAATTTTACCTTTGGTATCCTTTTTCATTTCTATTACATTCAGGTTTTTCAGAGAGGTCGTTGGAGTCGTTACCAGCGTGATATACTTCTGCTTATCCAGTCTTTCAATGCCATAAGTATCATTATCATATACCTGGTAGATCACGGCATTTGTGCTGATTAGGTTTTCCAGCTGGTTTCTCTTCTGCTTAATGAGTGCAACCTGTTCGTCAGGATTCCCTCCTTTGATATCTTTGATAGAGAAATAATAGACAGCCATCTTATAATCATCCGGCTTTAGTTCTATTTTTTCTTCTTCAGGGGCATTTTCAAGATTTCTGTTCACTTCCAGAGGCTCATAGAAAGGAGCACTGATTCGCATTTTTAAATTTTTATCCTTGGTAGAATAATAAAAACATTCGCCTGGTTTTATTTTATACATCAACGGAGATTCATTTTCCTTCACTACCATTATTTCTAAAGTATTGATCACAGAAACTCCTCTGTCCTTATCAATGAAACAATATTTATAAGTTTTTGAAAAAAGTACATCTTTAAAACCTAAAAGACCGGTAATCGTAATCAAAACTGAAGTGACAAGTGCCCAGGCATTCTTTTTGAAGAAATTTTTCTTAGGCGGAACATCTGAAATTTCTATCTCATTTGTTATTGTTTTGTTTTGTGTAATTTGTTGATTTTCAGTATTCGATTTTTGTAAATCAGTATTTTCTGGGGGCCTGATTTCAACTTTTTTAGGTTGAAGTTCAATTTTTGGAAGTTCAGGAGCTTCAGAAACTGTTTTTTCAATTTCTTCGAGATCTTCGTCTTCAAAATTTTCATTTTCCTGAAGTAATTCACCCGCAAAAAGATGCTGTTTCTTGAAATCGTACCATGAGTTGTAACCCGCATAAATGCTCAATAAATTGAGCATGTCTATTCTTGGTAGTTTAGTAACCGGTGAAGTTTTAAAATAAGTGTAAAATGACTTTTCACTGATGTTTCCTTTCGCTTTTTTTCGAAGGTCTTCCTGAAAATATATAATATCTATACCCTTCCACTTGGATATGTCATCCTGCGAAGGGGTATATTCTTTTAAGTATTGACCCTGAACATCCTTTTTTAGCTGTTCAAAGTGTAATAGATCTAAATCTGTCAATTTTTCAAAAAATAATTAAATTGTTGATTATCAGCTATGTTTTTTTGTAAAACTATTTTACAAAGGTATTACAATTATTTTTCATAGACAAATTTTCTAACTGCTCTACCTTTGTCTTGTTCAAATAACAGAACAGAAGAAAATTTTATAAAACAATATTAACAAAATTAAATTTAATTTATTATGAAAAAGTCATTATTCGTAGCTGCTATCGCTGCAATCTCTCTAGTTGCTTGTAAAAAAACTGAAGCTACTGCTACTGAAGGTACAACTGATTCTGCTGCTGCTACTGTAGCTGATTCTGCTGCTGTAGTTTCTGATTCAGCTGCTAAAGTTGTTGATTCTGCTGCAACTACTGCTGTAGAAGCTACTAAAGATGCTGCTGCTGCTACTACTGCTGCTGGTGCTGAAGTTGCTAAAGATGCTGCTAAAGGTGCTGCTGACGCTGCTAAAGGAGCTGCTGATGCTGCTAAAGGAGCTGCTGATGCTGCTAAAGATGCTGCTAAGAAATAATTCTAGCATACGCTTAACAATAAAAGAACCGTTTCACCCAGTGAAACGGTTTTTTTATGCTTAGTCATTGCGAGCTAAAGGCGAAGCAATCTCTTTCATATCAAAATCAGATCAGGAATAGCTTATCCCTTCTTCTGTTTCAAAGATTCATAGCAGGTAATAGCTACTGCATTACTCAGGTTTAAAGAATCAATACTTCCTGCCATCGGAATTAAAGTATTTTTTCCTTTTCCAATCCAGAAATCACTCAATCCGGAATGTTCCGTCCCGAATAATACGGCAGAACGCTGTCTGAAATCTCTCTTATAAATGTCTTCAGCACTTTCATCCATCAGCGTAGTGTAGATGTTGAAACTGTTTTTCTGCAGGAATTCCAATGTTTCCGTATTTTCAGCCTGATAGACTTCCATTCCGAACAGGCATCCTACACTGGATCTGATCACATTAGGGTTGTAGAAATCGGTTTTCCCGTCAGCAACAATCAGGGCATCAATACCAAATGCCTCACAGCTTCTTAAAATAGCGCCAAGATTTCCCGGTTTTTCCACGCCTTCTACAATGATTATTGTAGCATCTTCTTTAGGAACAAATGATGAAAGTGAATTTTCTTTGGTATGGTAAATGCCGATAATTCCTTCGGAACTTCCTCTGTAAGCGATTTTTTCATATACCTTCTCACTTACATAGTGGATTTTTCCATCGGGAAGAGTTCCTTTAAAGATATTTTCAGAGATAAAGAACTCCAGCGGCTCAAAATCATACTGCATGGCTCTTTCATTTTCCTGCTGTCCTTCTACTACAAAAACTTTTGATTTTTTACGAAACCTGTTGTCAGTAAGAAGCTTAGTGACATTTTTTATTTTATCGTTTTGAAAACTTTCTATCAACATGCTGCAAAATTATGCAAAATTTATGATTGAACTTCTCTGGTTTTAATAAAAAGGTTTTTCCATGTCATCTCCATTGGAATTTTATTTTTTCTTTTATAATAGATAATGACTAAGATAAAGACGACAATGGATAACAATTTATAGAGGTTTCCATAGAAATTTCCGGAAACGTTTTCCGAAATATTAAAAATTTCCCAGTACAAATTCATAAAAAAATGAAGGAAAATGGCGGTCCATAAGTTATACTCTGATTCAAAATATGCCCAGGCAAAGAATATTGACCCTAAAAATGTAATGGTAAATATTTCGGTAAGTTCTATTAAGTTTTGGCTTTGATACAAATGTACCTGTGCAAAAAGTAAAGATCCTGATAATGCGGATGATAAAGATCCAAGTCGTGTAAATCTGTATAGTATTCCAATAAGAAAAGCTCTGAAAATAATTTCTTCAAAAAATGCTGATGAAAGAGTATTGATAAACAAGGATTCAAAATTTATTTTTGAGATTGGTTTAAAATGAATCAGGTATCCAATGAGCATAGGAGTAGTTCCGGTAAGTGCTAACACAAATCCTTTGATAATGGGTTTGTTTAATGAAAACAGATCAAGGATATTTCTTTGAGGTAACAGAATTTTTAACGTGACTATCAATGGAATTAATGTTACCGAATAAGCAATTATATGGGCTATTGCTTTACTGTGAAACAGATCTTTTGAGAAAGTCTGTATGGTTTTAAAAAAGAGAAAATCGAAGAAATAATAGGCTGTAAACCCTAGAATAAAGATGGAAAAGAAGCGGATGTTTTTACTCATGTCTGTTAATTTTGAGCAAAAATGTAGCTTTAAATCAATGCTTTCAAGTTAATGTGATCAATGACAAAGAATAGTGACGAATGACAAAAATTATGAATGCTGCTGTTGCAATTGAGGAATAACTGAAGGAATAAAACTTCTTGAAACAGGAATTTCAAAATCGATTTCCGGAAGAACTAATTTATAACCCTGAGCATTTCCTTTGAGTTTCTTTACCCTTCCAAGATTGACAATATAAGAACGGTGGCATTTTTTGACAGAACTTGTTTCGATTTGTTGTAAAACATTGGTTAAACTTATTCTGATCAATGCTTTTTTTAAGCTGTTGTTTTCTAAAAAGTAAAATGTACAATAGTTTTCCATAGACTGAACGCAAAGAAAATCTTTTTTATTCATGACAAGCTCGGTATTCTGGGCTGATATTTTTAACAGATTTTGTCGTTGTGCAGGAGGCGAAACGGGAAGGTGTTGAGAAATGTCGTGGGCTTTCTTTTCATGAATAGTCTTTAAATAGATATACCGTGATAAAATATAGATGATAGAGATAGGAATTCCGACAGCCAAAGTATACAGGAACATATAAAAGTAATTGACTATATCCAGTTTTACATGGCTCAAGAATAATGAATTGTAAAAGTAGGATAGAATAGAACCCGTACATAGAATGAAAGTTATTTTTAAGAGTTCCGAACCAATATTCCAGTTGCTGAAACGGGAAGTTATAAGATTGGCCATTAAAAATGCAGTTCCAAAGATTATGCAATAGGGAAAAAGTAATACAAATTTATAGGGATGCTGAAAGTTTTCCGTACCAAAAGGCTGAAAAATAATTAGAAATAAATAAACAGCAGCTCCTGCTCCCAGTGAAGAAACAAAAATTTCTTTGAAAGATTCGGATTTGGGGTATGGATGTGCTGTAAATGAAAACATAAAATCCAGATTTAGCTTTCTGATGTTTCAATAAAATTGCCGTTATCAATAAGACTTTGTGGCAGCTCTTTTTTATTTTTAATGCCTAATGATTTCAATTTCTGAGTTTGGATTACCAGGTTGTCATTTCCGGTATGAAGCTGTTTGTAAGCATCATTGAATACATTTTTCGCCTGATCCAGATTTCTGCCTACTTTTTCCAGGTTTTCTACAAAACCTACGAATTTGTCATAAAGTCTGGCTCCTCGATCAGCAATTTCAATAGAATTTCGGTTTTGATATTCGCGTTTCCAAAGATCGGCAATCAGCTTAAGAGAAGTGATCAGATTGCTTGGATTAAGCAGAAGGATTCTTCTTTCATAGGCATAGTTCCAAAGATTCTGGTCTGCCTGCATTGCCGCAATATAAGCCGGTTCACTCGGAATAAACATCATCACGAAATCCAGTGATTTTCCATAGTCATCATATGCTTTTTGACTGAGTTGATTAATATGATTCTTGATAGATCCGAGGTGCTGGCTCAGTTTTATGGCGTAAACATCAGCATCAGTTTCGTCAACCAATTCTGTGAAAGCAGTCAGAGATACTTTAGAATCAATGATGACATTTCTTTCATCCGGGTATTTTACAACAGCATCAGGACGCATTTTCTTTCCGGAGAATTCAGAAAATAAAGCTTTATTGTCTTCATCGCGCAATTCATGTTCGAGAAAATATTCTCTTCCTTTTACCAATCCTGATTTTTCAAGAATACTTTCCAGAATCATCTCGCCCCAGTTTCCCTGAGTTTTGCTTTCTCCTTTCAGGGCACGGGTTAGTTTTTTGGCATCTTCGGAAATCTGCTGGTTCAGTTCTGCCAGTTCTTTCACCTTTTCTGCAAGGGAGAAACGTTCTTTATTTTCCTTTTCGTAAGCTTCGTTGACTCTATTTTTTAAATCCGCGATTTTCTCCTGAAAAGGTTCAAGGATATTTTTTAAGTTATTTTGATTTAAGGTAGTAAACTTTTCAGTTTTTTCTTCTAAAATTTTATTGGCAAGATTTTCAAACTGAAGTTTAGAATCTTCCTGAATTTTAACAATTTCTTCTTTCTGGGTGTCAAGAGATTGTTGAAGACCTTCATTTTTGGCAGAAAGTTCAGAGTTTTTAGCATAAAGAGTCTGTTTTTCAAGAATGTGAGTTTCTATCTGAGAAGTCTGTCTCTGATTGATTTGTTTTAACTCCTGAAACTGAAGATTTAAGGATGAATATTCGGCAGAGATTTTAGAAAATTCATTTTTAAGGTCATCCAATAGATCCTGCTGCAGCATATTGGCTTCTTTCTCTTTACTGATGATTTGATTAAGCTCCTGAATTTTCTGGTTTGAATTTTCAAGATCAGATTGGGTTTTAATGGATAAAGTGTTCAGTGCATCATAAGAACTTCTTGAAACCATTGACGATTTCAGTACAAAATATAGTATAACAGCGCCCAGTACACCACCGGCAATCAATCCAATAATTAAATATATCATCTCCATCTTCCAAAATTATGAAAAAAGGTCGGAAGCTGGAAGTGGGATGTTGGAAGTTCCTTTTGGACAGATAAGAACTGACTTTTTTTACAATTAAATTCAATGTTTTTTAAAGGGAAATAAAATGGAAACAATCGCTTTATAAAATTCCATTACCTCTCGCTTTCGGCCCCCAGCTTTCTTTCTGAATTAGAATACCTATATTTATGGGAAATTTCAGAGACTTATGAATATTTTGCTGGTAGAAGATGATCAAAGAATCAGTAATTTCCTGATAAAAGGCCTTTCCGAGGCTGGCTATAATACAACCCTGGCAGATTCCGGGGAAAAGGCACGCGAACTTCTTCATACCTATGATTTTGATATTATTTTAATGGACATCATGCTTCCCGGACTGGATGGAATGCAGCTTACCCAGATCATCAGATTTAAAGGAAACTATACTCCGATTTTGGTTTTAAGTGCCCTGAACAGTCCTGATGATAAAATCAAAATGCTCGATATGGGTGCTGATGATTATTTATCCAAACCCTTCCATTTTGAAGAATTGATTTCAAGGATTAAAGCTTTAACCAGAAGAAATAAAATGAGCTACCAAAAGGAGGATCAATATTTATCATGCGGAAATATTGTGATTGATACAGATCTTCATAAAGTAACTCAGAATGATAAGGAAATAGAATTTTCCCCTACGGAATACAAACTGTTTACTTTTCTGATGGAGAATAAAAATAAAGTGTTGAGCAGAACCCAGATTTTACATAAGGTATGGGGAATTGATTTCGATAATACAACGAATGTAGTGGATGTTTATATTTCCTATGTCCGTAATAAGATTGATGAGACAGAACAGAAAATTATTCATACAGTAAAAGGAACCGGATATTTGATCAAAGACTGAAGATGACGCTAAGAAGTAGATTTACCCTTATTTCAAGCCTCTCATTTGGCATCGTTTCTATCATCACATCTGCGGTGATATTTTTTGCCTATTATGACAGTACCAAGATTTTCTATTTTGAAAAGCTCAGAAATACGGCTCTTATCTCTGCTATTTATTATCTTGAAAAGGATGAACTCCCGAAAGATCGACATGCCCAGATTAAAAAAGAATACAACCATCTGATTCAGAATAACAGGGTAGCGGTTTATAATCAGAATAATGAAGTTACCTTTGGACATAACCTGAACGATAAGAATATAAAGCTTTCCCATTTGCAGGCTGTCCGAAAAAACAAAGGAATACAGTTTATGTCTGATAATCAATTCTACTATGGAATTTTTTATCCTGATAACCAAGGTGACTTTGTGGTTTTTGTGAAGTCTTCCAACGATTCTTTCCAGTCGCAGATTCTGAGGCTTGCTATTATCATGCTTTCCGTATTGTTGATCGGGCTTCTCGCAATCTATTTTCTGAGCAGATACCTTTCTAAAGTAGTTTATAAACCTATCTCCAATGTAGTAGAACGGATCAATAAAGTAGAGTATAATAACATTTCTACGGCAATTATTACTTCTACCAATACCAATGACGAGATTGAAGATTTGATAAGGTCCTATAATAAACTGTTGGGCAGAATCTCTGAAAATGTACTCTTGCAACAGAACTTTATCAATTATGTTTCCCATGAATTCAAAACACCTTTAGCAGCGATTTCTGGAAATCTGGAGGTGTTTGCCCAAAAAGACCGTACACCGGAAGAATACAGGGAAGTGGCTAAAGAGTCATTGGAAAATGTATATGAGATTGAAAATATTCTCAACAATCTTTTACTGATGTCCGGAATGACAAAGCTTGAGTCTTCTCACAAACCGATGAGAGTGGATGAACTGGTCTGGAAGATTTATGAGAAATTAGAACCCAAAGCAAAGGAAGGCCATTCATCCATTAAAATACAGCTTCAGGTAACGAAACCTGCTTTGCTGGAATTTCCCGGAAATGAAACTCTGCTGTATTTGGCATTATATAATATTGTAGAAAACGCGATCAAATATTCCTTTGATAAACCTGTAGTGATTACCTTATCAGAAAAGGACAATCAGTTATATATCGAGGTCAGAGATGAAGGAAGAGGAATTCCGGCTGATGATCTTGTGAAAATATCTGAGACTTTCTACAGAGGAAAAAATGTAGATACTGTAAAAGGCAGCGGAATTGGTTTATCGCTTTCAAAAAGTATTTTTGACCATCATCATATAGTGATGAAAATTGATTCTATGGTCAATGTGGGAACCAATGTTCTCCTGGAATTTCCTGCCCATTCGTAATCGTGTTATTTGTGAAAAGATTTGTGTTTTTCGTGTTTTAAAAAAGTTCTAATCAAACTCTAATGTTGAACTAACCGAATTTTAATTTTCTTTACAATTCCCTCTAATCTTAGACAAATAGCTTTGTGGTCTTAAAATAAGAGACCCTTGAAGAAGCTATTTTTTACCCTATTTTATATTCATTGTTTCAGTTTCTTTTCAGCACAGATTTCAGATACCCTGAAAGTTGGAAGAAAGGAAGCTGAAACTATCTTTTTGGCTAAAAACCTTGACCTTATTGCTCAGAAGCTTGAAATTTCACAAGCAGAAGCAAGAGCTGTTCAGGCTAAATACTGGCCTAACCCTACATTGAGTATCAGTGAAGTCAATCTATGGAGAACTTATGACATAGAAGAACAGCCGGCATTGATCGGAAACTGGGGAAAAAATACTCAGATTTCTGCGGAAATAGAACAGGTGATTCAGACTGCGGGTAAAAGGCGAAAAAATATTGAGCTCCAGAAAATAGAAGTGGAAGGAGAGAAGTATGAGTTACAGGAAGTTTTACGTGAACTTAAAAAAACACTCAGAAATACCATTACCGAAATTCTTTACAATCAGGAACAGCAAAAAATCTATCAAGGGCAAATTACTTCCATTGAGAAATTAACGAAATCCTACAATAATCAATTAAACCTCGGGAATATCAGTAAAGCTGAATATGTCCGCTTAAAAGCACAGGAAATTGAATTCAAGAAGAAGCTGATTTCATTAAAACAGGAAATCGAAGATCAGCAGGTAGAGCTTAAAGCCTTATTGATGCTGCCTTCTCAATCTTACCTGGTGATAACAGATTCATTTGTGATGCCTGAAAAACAACTTTCTGAGTTGGAAGTGAGCCAATGGATAGACAAGGCAAAAGAAAACCGCCCCGATATTATGATCTCGAAAAATAAAGAGAAACATGCTGCAAAAAACCTGGAACTTCAAAATGCCATGAAAACTCCTGACGTTGCTGTTTCTATAGGATACGACCGTGGAGGAAATATCATGAAAGACTTTATAGGATTAGGGGTTTCTATGGATCTTCCCATTTTCGACCGTAATAAAGGGAATATCCAGGAAGCAAGGCTTGAGATTGAGAAAAGCAAACTGGAGACCCGTAAAAATATACTGAAATCTGAGAATGAAATTGTCTCTGTTTTCAGAAATTATATCAGAACACAGCAGGTTTCAGAAGAGATTGATGGCAATTATGAATCTACTCTGGACGGTTTGTTAGTAAGCCACGAGAAAAATTTCAGACTAAGAAATATCAGTATGCTTGAGTATATGGATTTTCTGGATACCTACATCGGAAATAAAATGATCATCCTGGATACTAAAAAAGAATTGAACCAATACTACGAAAACCTGCAGTATGTTGTAGGACAAGATTTATAAGATATGAACAAAAATATTACTAAATACACCGCTGCAGCTTATTTGTCTGCCCTCATCATTTTTACAGGCTGTGCCGGAAAACAGGAAAATAAAGAAGCTGAAAAAAGTTATTGCATCAGTAAAGAACTTAAAAAAGATATTAAACTGGCCAAAGCAGAACTGCTTCCCATAGAAGAAAGTATTACGCTTACCGGGGAAGTGGAAAGCAATTCTGATAAAACGGTTCCTTTTGTAAGTCTTGTAGACGGAGTCGTGATGGATACCTATTTCTCACTTGGTGATTATGTAAAAAAAGGACAAACGTTGGCAAGCGTAAAGAGTACAGCTGTGAATGAAATGCAGGATGATACTCAAACTTTACAGGCTCAGCTGGCCGTTGCGAAAAGAAAGTTGTCTTCTGTAGAAGCCATGTATAAAGATGACATTGCCTCTCAGAAGGATTTGCAGGAAGCACGTTCCGAAGTAGCCATCTTGCAATCCAATATTTCCAAGACACAGAAAAATATGCAGCTGTATTCAGCGGGAGGAAATACCATTCAGATAAAAGCTCCGGCAGACGGATATGTGATTTCAAAGAATATTTCCAAAGGAATGCCTGTTACTGCGGGAGGAGATCAACTGTTTACCATTTCCAATCTGGATAAAGTATGGGTAATGGCCAATGTGTATGCTACCAACATGAGGCATGTTTATGTGGATCAGCCGGTAGTGGTAAAAACGCTTGCCTATCCTGATGACAGTTTCTCCGGAAAGATCAATACGATTTCCCAGGTTTTCAATGAAAACGAAAGGGTACTCAAAGCCAAAATCATCATGGATAATAATGGAATGAAACTGAGACCGGGAATGTCTGCAGATGTTGTATTACCAGTTAATTCACAAAACAAAAGCGCGCTGGCTATTCCAGCAAAGGCTCTAATCTTCGATAATAACCAAAGCTATGTAGTGGTTTACAAGAAAGATTGTGAACTGGAGATCCGACCCGTAGCAGAGATTGCTTCCAACAGCCAGTATATTTATGTAGAAGGTAATTTAAAACCAGGTGAAAACGTCATTGCTTCCAACGGACTATTGATTTATGAGAACCTGAAAAACCAATTAAATAATTCCACGAAGTAATGCGAAAATTTGTACAGAATATAGTTTCCTTCTCATTAAAAAACTCACTGATTGTTCTTTTGGGAACTTTTCTTTTGCTGGCCGGAGGAATCTATTCCTATCTGAATACACCCATTGAAGCATTTCCGGATGTTACCAATACAAGGGTACGAGTTATTACCCAATGGCCGGGGAGAAGTGCTGAGGAAATTGAAAAATTCGTCACCTTACCCATTTCCAAAGAAATGAATGCTATCCCGAATAAAACTTCGGTACGTTCTATTTCTTTATTCGGATTGTCTGTGGTGACAGTTATTTTTGATGATCATGTGAATGATTTTTATGCCCAGCAGTATGCTTCCAATAAACTGGGAAATGTAGAGCTTCCTGCCGGAGCAGAATATAGTATTGAGCCTCCTTCGGGAGCTACCGGTGAAATTTACAGATATATTATCAAGAGTAAACTGCCGATCAAAGAAGTAACCGCTATTCAGGATTGGGTAGTGGAAAGAGAATTGCTTGCCGTCCCTGGTGTGGCAGATGTGGTAAGCTTTGGTGGAGAAGAAAAAACCTATGAAATAAAAATTAATCCTACGGAATTACACAATTACGACCTTTCCCCCCTGGATGTGTATGAAGCGGTTTCGAAGAGTAATATCAATGTAGGAGGAGATGTAGTGGCAAAAGGTGATCAGGCTTATGTAGTGCGGGGGATCGGTCTTTTGGAGAAAAAAGAAGATATAGAGAATATTCAGATCGAGGTCAAAGGTTCTACCCCTATTTTGGTGAAACACGTAGCGGAAGTAAAAGTTTCTGCAAAACCTAGATTAGGGCAGGTAGGATACAACAAAGACAATGATGTTGTAGAAGGAATTGTGATTATGCTCCGAGGGGAAAACCCAAGTGAAGTCATTGCAAGACTGAAAGACAGAATAGAAGAACTGAATGGGGGAGAATTGCCAGGTGATGTTCAGATTGTTCCCATCATTGACCGTACAGAACTTGTAAATACAACGGTTCATACCGTGTCCAAAAACCTCATTGAAGGAGTTATTCTCGTTTCCATTATTGTATTCATTTTCCTTTACAACTGGAGAACAACCTTTATTGTAGCATCAGTTATTCCTCTGGCTTTCCTGTTTGCTATTATTATGTTGAAAATTCAGGGTCTCCCGGCCAACCTGATTTCCATGGGAGCACTGGACTTTGGGCTGCTTTTGGAAGGAACTCTGGTTATTGTCGAACACGTCTTTGTCGCCCTTGAACTTAAAGCGAAAAAGATTGGACTGCGGAGATTTAACAAAATTTCAAAACTGGGGATCATCAAGAAAAGCGCAGGAAGTGTAGCAAGTTATATTTTCTTTGCCCTGTTGATTCTGATTGTTGCGCTGATGCCGATTTTCTCTTTCCAGAAAGTTGAAGGAAAAATGTTCTCACCATTAGCATTTACTCTTGGGTATGCATTATTAGGATCATTGATTTTAAGTTTGACCTACGTTCCGGCAATGTGTAAACTGCTATTGACAAAAAATATTGAAGAGAAAGAAAACTTTATTTCAAGATTCTTCAGAGTTAATATCTACAGAATCTACGAGTTCAGTGACCGCCACAAAAAAGGATTTATTGTTGGTTTCGTTGCTTTGCTTGCCGTGTGTGGATGGAGATTTTCCAATTATGGATCTGAGTTTTTGCCCAAACTGAATGAAGGTGCAATTTATGTAAGAGCGACCCTTCCCAACAGTGTCAATCTGGATGAATCTGTAAGGTTAACTAAAGAGATGAAGGAGATTCTCATGAAGTATGATGAAGTAAAATTTGTCATGACCCAGACAGGTCGTCCTAATGATGGAACCGATCCCACAGGGTTCTTTAATATCGAATTTAATATTCAGCTGAAACCCGAAGACGAATGGAAGAAAAAAATATCCAAAGAAGAACTTCTTGAAGAAATGAGAATCTCCCTTGAGAAATTTCCGGGTATCAATTTTGGATTTAGCCAGCCTATACAAGATAACGTGGAAGAATATGTAGCAGGAGTAAAAGCTCCGTTGGTCATTAAAATTTTTGGAAATGACTTATTTGAGCTGGAAAATTACGCCAATAAAGTAGCTAATTCGATCAGAACAGTTCCGGGAATATCGGACGTCAATGTTTTCAAAAATATCGGACTTCCGGAATTGAGAATACAGCTTCACGATTCCAAAATGGCAAAATATGGTGTCTCCACAGCAGATGCACAGGCCGTCATCGAAATGACCATCGGAGGGCAGGCCGCTACCAAGTTTTATGAACAGGAGAGAATGTTTGACGTAATGCTCAGGTTTGAAAAAGATTACAGAGATACGCCTGAAAAAATGGGAAATATTTTGATCCCGACTCAGGACAATAAAAAAGTTCCGCTGAAAGAAATTGCAACCATTGATTATCATACCGGACCATCATTTATTTACCGTGAAGGAAACAGCAGATATATCGGAGTTGGATTTAATATTGAAGGACGCGATCTGGGAAGTACCATTAAAGAAGCCAAAGCGAAAGTAGATCAAGAAGTGAAGCTTCCGAAAAAGCATAAAATGACGTGGGCCGGAGAATTTGAAAGTAAAGAAAGAGCCGCAAAACAGCTGGCTATGGTAGTACCGATTTCTTTAGTTCTTATTCTGATGCTGTTGTACTTTAATTTCGGAAATATAAAAGATACGCTGATTTCATCCATTACACTCGCATTTGCATTTATCGGAGGATTCTTATCCCTTTGGTTTACGGGAACCATCTTCGGAATTTCAGCGGGAATCGGTTTCATTATCCTTTTTGGAGTGGCAACCATAGACGGTATTGTTCTGATCGGGGTAATGAAAGAAAACCTACAAAACAGGATGTCCCTCAAAGAATCCATAGCTCAGGGAGTGAAAAGCAGAATCCGTCCGGTGGTGATGATTGCCCTGATGGGTTCTATGGGACTTCTTCCGGCAGCTATGTCAAACGGAATGGGATCAGAAATTCAGAAGCCTTTAGCCATTATGATTGTAGGTGGATTGATCGTCTGTATGCTGCTGTCATTTACAATTCTACCTATCATTTTCCATTATGCCTACCGTAAAAAGCATAAGGAAGCAATATAGTTTCTTTTATTTTGTTCATTATGAGGCCGGGATCCGTGAGGAAGATCCCGGCCTTTTTATTAGGAGTTTTTTGTAGATTCTAAAATCTCAATATTTTTTACCACATCACTGCTTTCACATTTTTTTAATTCTTTTAAAAGAGCAGGAGTGAGGATCTTCGGATTCAGAATTTGGGTGGCAACTTTAGCGGCTGCGTAATCAACAATACCGATCACAGATTCTCTTAGGAAATTTGGAGTGTTGGAAGCGATAACTGCTGTTGCCCAGGAAGTATCTCTTGCTTTGGATATGGCAAAGTCAAGGACAGCATTATCTTTTCCATTAGAAAGTTTGTCCACAAGATCCACAGGATAACAGATTTTGTTTAAAGAATCCTGTACGTTCTGATTAATGGAAGCAATAACAGTATTAATGTTCTCAAAATCCTTTTTCAAGGGGTTTATTTTCCGGTAAGGCATTATGGTGGCTGCAGAAATACCCAGATCCAGATTGATGTGTGCATTCATCCCAAGAAATATATGCTGTAATATCAAAAGATTCCTGTTTTTAGCAGCTTCAAAAGCGATGTACCATGAGTTGGTGCATCTTTCATTTTTACTGTAGCTTTCCCACGCCTGAAGAAATCTTTGTGCAAACGCAATATCAAGCAATGTCATTCTGGGATTATATTCAAATTTTTTCTGCTGAATTCCTTTCAAAACCTGTGCGGTCATGATTCTGTAGGTACAGGCAAAATATCCTGCCGGACTCTTGTTTTCTTTACACCAGATAATAATTTCATCCAGTTTTTTCAGAACTTCCTCAATGGTTTTCATGATAGTTTTTTGTATGGTTCATTCTGATTATGGGGTGATGATAACCGGATCAGTGATGATAATCGGATCTGGAAAAGGTTCAAGAATCAGTGGCTTGCACATGGCAGCCGGTTGGCAGGTTCCTCCCATGCATATAAAATTGGTCATAGTGGTAGTGCCGTCAGGACATCTGATCATGCCTTCACCATGGCATCCGCCCGGACATTCTGCCGGATACAGGGTTCCTCCAAATACATCTTTCAGTTCTGTTCTCGAAAGTTTTGTGATGCTTAATTTTTTCATGAGTTTAATTTTTAATTATGGTATTGGTTTGTTGTAACCCGCTCAACATTAATAGAGTGAGTTGAGTTGCTGATTAGCTAAAATAATTAAATTAATTCATTGATAAAAGTAATATGTTTTGAATTTTTCATTTTATTTCATAGGTAATCATTTGAAATAAAACAGATTGTGTTTTAAATGATGTGCTTATTTCTATATCAAGAGATATAAATTATTGTTGGTTTCTATTGTTAATTGTTTATTAATTCCCTTATTCATGATTTATGTCATTCTGGTTTTGAATGCAAAGAATTAAGTTTGTGCACTTAAAATAAAAATATGAAAAAACTAAGTTTCTTTTTTACCAGTATTGTTTTGCTGTTTTTAACATCTTGCTCTACTGAAGAATTTGAAAATTCTAACCAAAATGAAAACTCAAAAAAAAGCTCAGGGAGAAATTTTGCTAAATTTGCTGGTGATGGCGCTTATGATATCTTAGGATATGGTTATAACGCAACAGGAGAATATGCAAATTCGAACTCCTCAGGATATCAGGTAATTGATCTTGAAAAGTTCAAAAACGAACAGGCCGGAAGATTGATTACGGATAATGTCTTTTCTCAGGAATATCTTGAAGAATATGGTGAAAATGCAGAAGCGTATTCAAAAATGGTATCTACGAAAGTAGGAGCAACAGCAGGATTCTCTTTATTTAAAAAGCTCATTTCGGTTACTTTTAGTTCTTCTGTGAGTAACACGACGACCAATAAATTTGATGCTAAATATATTTATGGAAGCTATAACCTTTTAATTAAACAAAGAAGATTCAGATTTAATGCTACCCCTGTTTTACTATCAGATTATTTGACTCCGGAGTTTTCCAGTGATCTGCAGAACAACAGCCCTGCGCAGATTGTAAACGATTATGGAACCCATGTTGCGGTAGACATTTATACCGGTGCTAAGCTAGATGTAATGTTTCAATCCGAAACAACGAATCAAAGCCGTGAAAAGGCTGCCAGAGTAGGGGTTAAAGTGGGTGTAAAAAGTATTTTTGATGCCAATGTTGATAATGACGTAGATACTTCAGAATCCAATAAAAACTTTTCCAGAAAACTATCCTTTAAAACAAGAGGAGGAGATCCGTCTAAGAGTTTGGTAGGAGAGTTAAACCTTGATCAGGCGAATCCTAAAATTAATATTTCCAGCTGGCAGAACAGTTCAACACCAACGAATGCGGTATTGGTAGAATTTGGAAGCAATGGTTTGATCCCTCTTTATGAATTTATTAAAGATCCAGTAAAGAAAGCTCAATTGAAAGCTTACATCGATCAGTATTTAATCGATAATCAGGTGAAATTAGATTATACCAATACGGCAAACCTTGTCAATGGTAATTTTGTTAGAAATCCTGCGACCAACCAGATCTTTTTTATGTTTGAAAACAAACTGAGATATATCCAAAGCCCTATGACACTTTATGGATTATTTAATATTACCAGTGGTGAAATCGCTACTGTGAGCCCAAGCAATTTATCTACAGTGGAACGTGGAGCAGATTTAACACCTGATAATGATCTCAAACAGGATAATTATACCAATAAGATTTATATGAGAGAAGGTAATACTTTAAGATATATTCCAAATATTGGTATTTATAATAAATATAGATTTAATAACAATGCAGTTAAAAAAATAAATGGTACTAGTGGTTATACAATAGGTAGCGATATTTTTTAATTTAAAATTATAACTGTAAAAAGAGACTGTCACACCAGACAGTCTCTTTTTATTTCTCAAATGTTTGCGGATAATTATTTGAATGTAGGATTAAAAAATAAATTGTATATTTATTTCCAGGTAAAGAGAAATAATAAAGAGGAATCCGAAAATCTTCAAGAGTAGGAAATCAAATTAAACTAAATTAATCATGAAAAATTTAAAAAGCTTAAACAGAAAAGAGTTAAAGACTGTTTTAGGAGGTGCAGCATTAGCCTGTGAAGCACCTGTAGATGGGGGATGTCCGGCAGGGTACACATTCTGCAGCAACCCTTATTGCTGTTATCCACCAAGAAAACCATTTATCTGTTTCGATTAAAAAAAATCCCTCAACTGAGGGATTTCTTATTTATTAAGGATTTTCTTTTGCAATTTCATCATGATGTTTAAGATACAAAGGCAGCGCTGCAGAACCATACCAAGGGAAAATTTCATAGCTGAATACACCAGCCTGAACTGCAGGATCTGTTTTTACCCACTGCTCGGCTTCTTCCTTAGATTGGGTGTTGAAAATAAACATACCGCGGTAGTTTTCCTTATTCTTTTCAAGAAAAGGTCCGGCAATAACAATTTTGCCTTCATTGGCAAGTTTACCGATATTAGACATATGCCCTTTCATAAGTTCACCCATTTTAGCTTTGTCTTCAATTTTAGTAGTACCTGTTGTCAGCATAACAATCGTATAAGGTTTCATCCCATATTTGTCAGCTCCTAAAGAAGTGGCCAATTCCTGATTATATTTAGATTTTTCTGCTTTCTTTTCCTGAGCAAAAGAAAATGCTGAAAGAAAGAGACCTGCAAGTAGTAGTATTCTTGATTTCATCTTGTTTTTATTTTGATAAATATAATAAATCCTCACAGATTTCCGAAAACTGAATTTCAAATGTCACTATGAAACAAAAAAACCTCGATGATTTCGAGGCTTATATCTAATTGTTCTGATGAGGTTACTAATTTTTTATTCTTAAAAATTCTTTCGCCAGTTCGATCATCTTTGGATCTCCGGTATATTTACCATGCTCATCGGAAAGTTTTACTGTAGGAATCCATTCTTTATTAGGAGCCTGTACACCAATAAGTTTCATTACAATATTCATGGGTTTCAATCCCACATCATTGGTAAGGTTGGTGCCGATTCCGAATGAGATACCAATTTTTCCTCTGCAATAATTGGTAATTTCCTCTACTTTTTCAAGATTTAATGCATCTGAAAAAATAATATATTTAAACATAGGATTGATCCCATTTCTTTGATAGTGGGCAATGGTTTTATCTGCAAATTCCAGAGCATCTCCACTGTCATGGCGAACGCCATCGAAAAGCTTTGCAAATTTTTTGTCGAACTGCTGGAAAAATACATCTGTGGTATAAGTATCAGATAAAGCTACTCCAAGATCTCCCCTGTAAACATCTACCCAGTGTTCCAGCGCCAATTCATTGGCCATCTTGAATCCATATTCAGCTGCGTGGAACATAAACCACTCGTGAGCATGCGTTCCGATAGGTTTTACTCCATATTTCATGGCAAAATGAACGTTGGAACTTCCGATAAATGTAGATTCTTTTTTCTGGGTTAAAGCTTCCATTACAAGATTCTGTACCTTGTAAGAGTGTCTTCTTCTCGTTCCGAATTCTGCAAACGTTACTCCAAGTCTACCCAATGAGTCAGCCTTTTCGATTGTTTTGCTCATCACCACTTCATTGGAATCTCTTTCCATGTGGTTCATCTCGTAATGCAGCTCACTGATCAGTGCCAGCAACGGAACTTCCCAAAGTATGGTTCTGTACCAAAGTCCTTCCACAATAACGGAAAGGTCTCCTCCTTCCTGATGGATTTTTACTTCAGACGGGTCATAATGATAACCTTCTAAAAAATCAAGATAGGGTAGATCTATATAAGGACATGTTCTTGCCATGAACTTTTTTTCATCCTTCGTAAGCTTAAGTTCAGCCATTTTATTCACAGCTTCTCTTAAAGCAGCATCAAACCCTTCTGGGAAGTGGTGCTTTCCCCTGTTGATAAATTCATATTTTACAATAGAACCCGGAAATAGCTTTACCACAGCATTCTGCATGGTTATTTTATAGAAATCATTATCAAGGATAGAGTTTAATCTCACGTCGTTCATAATATGTGTAATTTTAACGCAAATATAAAAATAAAAAATAAAATCGCCTAAATGTAAGGCGATTTTTTTGAAATATTTCCATGCTTATGGATGGAGTTACTTCCCAAGATAAGAGTTATACATCCAAACTTCTTTCTCCTGCTCGGTAATATAGTCGCTCATTTGAGAATTGGTACCTTCATCTCCGGCTTCATCAGTAATATCTAAAAGTTCTCTCTGCAGATCAATCACCACTTTGAATGAACTTAGAATTTGCTCAACACTTTTGGTACCATCAGTTACTTCTTTGCTTTCCTTAATGGTTGCTACCTTTAAGTAATCTGAATAGTTATGTGCAGGTGTAGCTCCTAACGTAAGGATTCTTTCTGCAATCTCATCAATCTTTAAGACCAGGCTATTGTATAATTCCTCAAACTTTGGGTGAAGGGTGAAAAACTGATCACCTTTAATATTCCAGTGAGAACCTCTTGTGTTCTGGTAGAATACTGAATAGTTAGCTAATAGTACATTTAATTTTTCTGAGATGTTTTTACAATCGGCTTCTTTAAGACCGATAATACTTGCGTTTTTCATATGTATATATTTATTTTTAAAATGTGATACAATCACCACTTCGGTTCAGTAGAGTATGAAGCTTTTTTATGATGACTGATTTGTTTATCATTTGTATATCCCAAATTTACGAAATATCGTGCCGAACTCCACTGATTATTAATAGATCATAACTATAAGAAAGTTTTTAAATATAGTTTGGAAGTATTAATATTGTGTTTATCTAAAACAGACCTCAGAAATTATAGACTATTATGCTTTTTGATACCCTTATTAATATCCCTGAAAATAAAGAAAGATCGCTGGTGAAATATTTCAGTATTGGAATTGTACTGATTTATATTGGTGTTTTTATCGCATTATATCTGAAAGCTGAAGAACCATTTTCTGCCTGGACAATTTCTGACTGGCTGATCAATTATACAGATGGCGGTTTCAAAAGAAGAGGTCTTTTGGGAGATGTATTTTTTTATATACAGGATATGACGGGATTGAAATTACAATTTCAGATCTTTATTCTTCAGATCGTGGGGTTGTCGGGAATTCTGTACGGGACGTTTTTATACCTGAAAAAATATAAGGTTGATCTTTTTTATCTGAGCATCATGGCCTCACCTTATATTCTTTTATTTCCTGCATTGACTGTGAGAAATGCCGGGAGAAGAGAAATCATATTGATTCTTATAATGCTGTGGTATTCTTTTTCAAAAAAATCTAAGCTTAATGATGCGCTATTATGGGTGTTTTATATAATTTTTCTTTTCATACATGAGGCGGGATTTTTTTTCTTCCCTTTTCTATTATGGATTAATTATTCTAAATGGCAGAAAATTAATATTAAATACTTCCTGTCTATAACAGCAGCAGCGTTTACCAGTATTGGTATTATATACTTTTGGGGTGGAAATGTGAACGAAGGTGAAAGTTTGTCGATCCTGAAAAGCAGAGGAGTGGTTTTTCAGGAAGAGAATATTTTTGATCTGGAATATTATTTTGATTTTAACTATGTTATTCAGTATAAATTATCGTTTCTGGTTCATGCTATTGAGCTCCTTGTTATGATATTTCAAATGGGTCTCTATATTTATCTGTTTAAAAAAGAATCATTATATAATTACCTTTTCTGTAATATGATCTGCATTATTTGGGTTGCTCCTTTATATTATCTTGGAATAGACTGGATGAGATGGAATTATATTTACTCCACATTATTATTCGTTGTTTTTACATCGCTGTTAAAAACAAATGATGCTGAAGGTATATCATTCAATACTAACCCGATAAAATCTTCATATCTTATTTTTTCCGGTATTTTTTATTTATTGGTTCTCCTGCATCTTCAGCATGATACCATGATTGAATGGATTCAAAACTATCTTATATAGAATTAAAATTGAAGGATTCAATCATCATAAGTGTAGGAAGATTTTTAAATACATCGGATCCGATTTCCGGAATCTATTTTAAAGAAAAAAAATATTGAAAACTAGGAAACGATAGATTTCATAATTATTTAATACTCATTTTTTATACTGTAAAATCTATTTTTTTCCTGCTTGTTTTCCGCATGTATATTGTACTTCTATAATGATACTCATGAAATGTGTTTCATTTCGGATGTAAGTATTTGATTTTAATTTTTATATAAGTATTTGTAGATTAAAAAAATATTACTATTTTTGCACCCTAAAATAAAAAGCAATTAAATGCCTACTATTCAACAATTAGTAAGAAAAGGAAGAGCCACGCTTGCCAAGAAGAGCAAATCGGCTGCCCTAGATTCTTGTCCACAAAGACGTGGTGTATGTACGAGAGTATATACAACTACACCTAAGAAACCAAACTCTGCACTTAGAAAAGTTGCAAGGGTAAGACTTTCTAACGGTAAAGAAGTTAACGCCTATATCCCGGGCGAAGGACACAATCTTCAGGAGCACTCGATAGTATTGGTTAGAGGCGGAAGGGTGAAAGACCTACCGGGAGTACGTTACCACATCGTAAGAGGTGCATTAGACACAGCTGGTGTAAATGGAAGAACACAGAGAAGATCTAAGTACGGAGCTAAGAGACCTAAACCAGGACAAGCAGCTGCTGCTCCTGCAAAAGGAAAGAAAAAATAATCATTAAATAAGGTACAAAAGCAATGAGAAAGACAAAAGCGAAAAAAAGACCGTTGTTACCAGATCCGAAATTTAATGATCAATTGGTAACGAGATTCGTAAACAACTTAATGCTTGACGGTAAGAAGTCAATCGCATTCAAAATTTTCTATGATGCATTAGATATCGTAGAAACTAAAAAAGGAGATAACGAAAAAACTGCACTTGAAATCTGGAAAGATGCACTTACAAATGTAATGCCTCACGTAGAAGTACGTTCTAGAAGAGTAGGTGGAGCTAACTTCCAGATCCCTATGCCAATCAGAGCTGATAGAAAGATTTCTATGGCAATGAAATGGTTAATCAAGTATTCTAAAGCTAGAAATGATAAGTCTATGGCTTTGAAATTAGCTAACGAAGTTGTAGCTGCTTCAAGAGAAGAAGGTGCTGCTTTCAAAAAGAAATCTGATACTCACAAAATGGCGGAAGCTAACAAGGCTTTCTCACACTTCAAATTCTAATCTGAAATGGGAAGAGATCTTAAATTTACAAGAAATATTGGTATCGCTGCTCACATTGATGCAGGTAAGACTACCACTACAGAAAGGATTCTATTCTATACAGGGGTAAACCACAAAATTGGAGAGGTTCACGATGGTGCTTCTACAATGGACTGGATGGAGCAGGAAGCAGAAAGAGGTATTACTATTACTTCTGCAGCTACCACTTGTTCTTGGAACTTTCCAACAGATCAAGGAAAAGCTTTACCAGAAACTAAACCTTACCACTTCAACATCATTGATACACCGGGACACGTTGACTTCACAGTAGAGGTAAACAGATCTTTAAGAGTATTGGATGGATTGGTATTCTTATTCTCTGCAGTAGATGGAGTAGAGCCTCAGTCTGAAACAAACTGGAGACTTGCTGACAACTACAAAGTTGCAAGAATGGGATTCGTAAACAAAATGGACAGACAAGGTGCTGACTTCCTTAACGTGGTAAACCAGGTTAAAGAAATGTTAGGATCTAACGCAGTTCCAATCGTTTTACCAATCGGTGCTGAAGAAGATTTCAAAGGAGTTGTTGACTTAATTAAAAACAGAGCGATCATCTGGGATGAAGCAGGACAAGGAGCTACTTTCGAAGTAGTGCCAATTCCTGAAGATATGAAAGATGAAGTTCTTGAATATAGAGAAAAACTAGTAGAAGCTGTTTCTGAGTATGACGAAACTTTGATGGAGAAATTCTTCGAAGATCCGGATTCAATTACAGAAGAAGAAATCAATGCTGCATTGAGAGCTGCTACTATCGATTTATCTATTATCCCAATGACTTGTGGTTCTTCATTCAAGAATAAAGGAGTACAGTTTATGTTGGATGCAGTATGTAAATACTTGCCTTCTCCATTGGATAAAGATGATATCAAAGGTACTGATCCGAGAACAGACGCTGAAATTACAAGAAAACCATCTGTAGATGAGCCTTTCGCAGCTTTAGCATTTAAGATTGCTACTGACCCATTCGTGGGAAGATTAGCATTCTTCAGAGCTTACTCTGGAAGACTGGATGCTGGTTCTTATATCTTGAACTCTCGTTCAGGAGATAAAGAAAGAATCTCAAGAATCTATCAGATGCACGCTAACAAACAAAACCCGGTAGAATATATTGAAGCTGGTGATATTGGTGCAGCGGTAGGATTCAAGTCTATCAAAACTGGTGATACGATGTGTGATGAGAAAAACCCAATCGTTCTTGAATCGATGGTTTTCCCTGATCCGGTAATCGGTATCGCTGTTGAGCCTAAAACTAAAGCTGACCAGGATAAAATGGGTAACGCTCTAGCTAAATTGGCTGAAGAAGATCCAACGTTTACTGTAAGAACTGACGAAGCTTCTGGACAAACGATCATCTCTGGTATGGGTGAGCTTCACTTAGATATCATTGTAGACCGTATGAAGAGAGAGTTCAAGGTTGAAGTAAACCAGGGACAACCTCAGGTAGAGTACAAAGAAAACTTAACAAAAGTTGCCAGCCACAGAGAAGTTTACAAAAAGCAATCTGGAGGTAAAGGTAAATTTGCTGACATTGTATTTGAACTAGGACCTGCAGACGAAGGTAAAGTTGGTTTAGAATTCATCAATGAGATCAAAGGTGGTAACGTTCCTAGAGAATTCGTTCCTGCAATTGAAAAAGGATTTAAAGCTGCAATGAAGAACGGTCCATTGGCTGGTTTCGAAGTTGAAGGTATTAAAGTTACTCTTAAAGATGGATCTTTCCACGCAGTGGATTCTGACGCTCTTTCTTTCGAAATGGCTGCTAAGCTAGGATTTAAAGAAGCTGGTAAAGCTGCTAAACCAGTAATTATGGAGCCTATTATGAAACTGGAAGTTGTAACTCCGGAAGAATATATGGGTAACATCATTGGTGACCTTAACAAGAGAAGAGGTACTATCAGTGGCCAGGAAGAGAAAAACGGAGCTGTTGTAATCAAAGGTTCTGTTCCACTTTCTGAAATGTTTGGATATGTAACAACTCTAAGAACACTTTCATCAGGAAGAGCTACTTCTTCTATGGAATTAGAGAAATACGCACCAACTCCACAAAACGTTGCTGAAGAAATCATAGCTAAAGCAAAAGGTTAATTTTTAAATTAAAGAAATGTCACAAAGAATCAGAATAAAACTAAAATCTTACGATTACAACTTGGTAGACAAGTCTGCTGAGAAAATCGTAAAAACGGTAAAGGCTACTGGTGCTGTTGTAAACGGTCCTATTCCATTACCAACGAATAAGAGAATCTTCACAGTGTTGAGATCTCCGCACGTAAACAAGAAAGCAAGAGAGCAGTTCCAACTTTCAGCTCACAAGAGACTAATGGATATCTACTCTTCTTCTTCTAAGACTGTTGATGCTCTAATGAAATTAGAACTTCCTTCAGGTGTAGACGTTGAAATTAAAGTGTGATAAATGCATACTTTGCAATGATTATACAATCCGTTCCTTTTCAGGGACGGATTTTTTTATAACTATGACTTTTAAAAAATTAATAGAAAAGCCGGTTTGTATTTTATCAAATCGGCTTTTTTTGCATTGTACTTTCTATAATGATAAAAGATCTTCTTGGGTTTTGTCTTAATAATACAGATAATCCATTTGGGGATCTTAAAGAGTCTGTGAACTAGGTTAATAATCTGATATTGGCTGGGCTTTTCATGGTGACATATGTCACACTGATTTGTTTATTTAGAATTAATAAAAATAATAATTTTGCAAAAAATTATCAGATGAATAAAGTAGTATCCTTTTCTCTGCTTGTATTGGGTGGGGTTTTTGTAAATGCACAGAAAGTTAACGATTCTATCAAAAAGTCGAAAGAAATTGATGAAGTAGAATTATTCGGTGAAAGAAAAAAGCAACCGCAAGGTTTGGAAGCAATCACAAGATTGCCTTTAAAAACCAGAGACCAGATTCAGAGTATTTCCGTAATCTCGCATAAAGTAATTGAAGACCTTGGAGGGCTGACGGTTACTGATGTAGCAAAGAATGTTCCGGGAGTAACTCAGTTCGGTAGCTATGGAGGGACCAGAGAAAGTATGTCTATCAGAGGATACAGAGGAGTACCCGTTTTAAAAAATGGAGTACAAATGGATTCCGATTTTCGTACTGCAGGAATGCTTACCGATATGCAGGGAATAGAAAGTATTCAGATAATTAAAGGTTCTGCTGCCGTTACACAAGGAATAGGGGATGGTCTAGGCTCTGCAGGTGGAGTGATAAATGTGGTAACTAAAGTACCCAAATTTATCAACCAGACTAATGTAGGTTTAAGATATGGAAGCTGGTATTTCTATAGACCAACAGTCGATTTTCAGAGAGTACTAGATTCTCAGGGGAAAGTTGCAGTGAGACTAAATGCTGCTTACCAAAATAATAACAGCTTCAGAAGATTTATTAATACAGAACGTATTTATGTAAATCCATCTATTGCCATTCGTCCGGATGATAAAACGGAGATTGTAGTGGAAATGGATTATATGCATAACAATACAACACCAGATAGAGGAACTGTAAACCTTGCTAAAGGAGATACAGAAGCAATATACAGAATGCCAGGTAGAAAATTCCTTGGTTTTTCTACAGATAAAGCAAAGACTGAAACATTCAACTTTTCAACAACTGTTACACGAAAACTGACTGAAAAATTGAAGGTAAGAGCGGCTTATATGAGCTCATCCTATCAGACCGAAATTGTAGGTGCAGCACTGGCACCTCTAAAGAGAGATAATCCGACAGAATTCCGTAACAGAACATTAACAAGATCTGACAGGGAAGATTTAAATAAGGTATTCCAATTTGATTTTATTGGTACTGATGTAATGACAGGGTTCATGAAACATACTTTCCAGGTAGGTTTTGACTGGAAAGAATCTAACGTTACTACAACTTCATATAAAGCAAAAGATGTTGACCAGATCAACGTTCTGAATGAAATCAACAATATCCTGCCTGCCGGAGTTAATATAGACTTATCAACAGCTAATGCAATCAATACGGTAGCTCCTACTATGGGATTAATGGCACAGGATGTTATTACGTTCAACAAATATATAAAGGCTCATTTAGGAGTTCGTTATAGCAGACTCATCGGTTCGGATAAAGAAAAAGACTACGCATGGAACCCTTCATTGGGAATTATGATTTCTCCGATTGAAAATATGAACATCTTTGGTTCCTATACAAGTACTACAGCGTTGAGAAGTTCCAATAACGTATTGTTTACCGGTGGAACTGTTGGAGCTTCCACTACAAAACAATGGGAGGCTGGAATTAAGTCCGACTGGCTGAATGAAAGATTGAGATTTAATGTAACCGTTTTTGATATCAATACGGATAATTTATCATATGAACTTCTTGATGGTGGAAACCCTACAGGGAAATATGCACTTGCAGGTAACCTAAAAAGACAAGGTGTAGAAGTGGAGTTGATAGGTAAAATTCTTCCCAACCTACAGGTAATGACCGGATGGGCCTATGTAGATGCACAGTATAAAGACAGTCCTTCATTTGTGAACGGTTCAGCACCTATTAATACTCCTAAACATTCTGCTAATGCATGGTTAAATTATAAATTCGATAAGGGGATTCTTACAGGTCTTGACGTAGGAGCCGGAATTTATTTTGTTGGAGAAAGACCGGTAGATGATTATAAACAGAAATATACCAATACAGAAAACGGTCATGTGAACGGAACCCAGCCTGGAGAAAAACCTTTTTTCATGCCGCAGTATACTACGGTAGATGCCCAAATAGGATATTCCTTCAAAAATGGATTAGGATTAAGAGGATTCTTCAATAATATTTTTGATTCCGTAGGATATAACTCTTATTTCAGAGGCGGATATATTGATCAGATCCAGCCAAGAAACTTTGCTGTACAGGTAAACTATAAATTCTAACACAAAAATTATGAAAATTAGCAGAACAGTATTCTTATTATTAATTGCCGTTGCCGGTTTAAGCTCATGTTCCGAAGAACATTTATCCGAAGAAGAACTGAAAACAGCCAGGGAAAATATTGAAAAACATTACACAAATCCCAGAAGCATATACTCATGGGGTAACATTTCTCCCTGGAAGGATCATTGGAATAATACATTTTATCCAAAACCATTTTCATCTGCTCAAATCGGAAAGAGTATGATAGCGGAAGAAAAACAAAACCTTGAAAACCGTTTTTCAGGAAAAATCAAATAATATATTTCAAACATTCATATCAATTTTAATTAGAAAACATTAAGACAGTACTATTGTCTTAATGTTTTTGTTTGTATTTATGATTCCTGATTCCTGATTCCTGTTAATTTTATACATTTAATCAATCTATAAAATGATCACCATGGAAAAAATGAACCATAGCTTTTTTGAGAAATTTTCAAACTGGGCTGTAAAATTTACAGGAAGTCCATATGCTTTTATAGGAGCCTTTATTATTGTAGTAATATGGGCAGTAACAGGACCTTTTTTTAATTATTCTGAAACCTGGCAGCTGGTAATCAACACCGGAACTACAATCATTACTTTTCTGATGGTATTCCTCATTCAGAAAGCTCAGAACAAAGACTCCAAAGCCATACAGATTAAACTCAATGAGCTTATTGCGGCTCACGAAAAAGCAAGCAATCGCATTGTAGATATTGAAGATCTTACAGAAGCAGAGCTGGATCAGCTTCATGTCTACTATGAAAAACTGGGTGAGCTGGCCAAAAAAGATGCGGATATCCATACGTCTCATTCCATTGATGCAGCACAGAGGAATCATGATTACAAATATGAGTTCTTTAAAAGAAAACATGAAGAATGGATACAGAAACAGGGATATAAAAAACAGAATTAAAAATTTTCTAAATATTTTTGAATATTATGGTTTTTTTTAATTCTCTTATTGGTGTTATTATGGATTTCAGTGGTTGTTTTTAATTTTTAATCTTGTTTTTAGTGTTTGTTTTAATAAATATTTACTTTTATTGAAAAAACATATGAAAGTAAAATTATTTTGTTTGCCGATATTCCTGTTAGCAATATCCGCGAATGCCCAATGGAGCAGAGGATTGCCTCAGCAGAAAATAATAAAAAAAAGTGATCATTCTGTTTATTACAAGCTTGATATTGACCAGATAAGAACACAGCTGCTAAGAGCTCCTAAAATAGGTGAAGGTTCTCCCATCACTATTAATATTCCAACTCTTGAAGGCAAAATTGAGAAATTTACAGTCAGTAGTTTTCCGGTAATGGATGAAACTTTGGCTAACAAATACCAGTTGGGATCCTATGTTGGAATTGGCGTTGATGATCCTACTAAATATATTAGATTCAGTGTTGCTCCCCATGATTTTCAGTCTATGATTATTGGTGCTGAGGGTCAATATGAATTTATAGAACCTGCAACATCTGATAAGTCTTATTATTCCGTACATGGAAAGACTAATAAAAGCGGACATGCATTTGCCTGCTCTACCAAAGAAGATAAAGAAGCTGTGGCTAATCTTGAAAAGCTTAAGAATTCTGGAGCAGCAGCAAAATCAAATAATAAAACCTTCCATACCTTAAGATTGGCCATGTCTGTTACAGGTGAGTATACTGCCTATTTTGGTGGTGTTGCTGGCGCACTGACACAGATCAATGCTACTTTATCAAGAGTAAACGGTGTATTTGAAAAAGAATTTAATCTTCATGTCAATGCGATTGATGCACCTAACCTGATATTTACTAACGCAGCTACCGATCCTTACAGTGATTCCAGCCAGATGTGTAAATGGAATTATGAGCTGATGAATACATTGCATGGAGGAGCTTATGGGGTTACAGATGCTAATTTTGATATAGGTCACTTGTTCGGAGCTTCCGGAGGAGGAGGAAATGCAGGCTGTATAGGCTGTATAGGAAATAATGATACATCTACAACTATTAATCCTGATTGTGATAATTTACCTTCTCCAAATAACTACAAAGGAAGCGGTTTTACTTCCCCTGCGAATAGCATACCACAGGGTGATAACTTTGATATAGATTATGTAGCACACGAGATGGGACATCAGCTTGGAGATAACCATACTTTCAGCAGAGATGAAGGAACGGGTTCTAATACTTATGTAGAACCAGGTACAGGAAGTTCTATTATGGGATATGCGGGGCTTTGGGGAAGTATGTCTGTTCAGTCACATTCAGATGCCTATTTTCATAGTGTAAGTATTGATCAGGTACAGGCTAATCTTGCTGCGGTAACCGTTGATGTGGAAACACCAATCACCAATAATCCGCCGGTTGTAACGGCCATGAATACGACGTATACCATTCCGAAATCTACAGCATTCGTGCTGACTGCTTCGGCAACTGATCCAGATGGTGATGCTCTGACTTATTGCTGGGAACAGGTGAATTCAAGTAGCCTTTCCGGAGGGGTAACCAAAACCAATATCGGAAATACAAGTTCAGGAGCAAACTTTAGATCCTGGGCGCCTACCACAAGTCCTACCAGATATTTCCCTAAGCTGGCAACCGTATTGGGAGGAGCTGTAAAAAATACAACAGATTTTGAAGCTGCAAGTACGGTAGCAAGAACGACTAACTTCCGCGTGACAGTAAGAGATAACAAACCAGGAGGACAGGCTCAGACTGCTTATGCTACACAAACTGTTGTAGTAGGTTCTGCAGCTGCATTTACTGTAAACACAACATCATTGACACCTAATGTGAATTCTGCAATTGCATGGACTGTTTCCGGAACAACAGCTGCTCCATATAATGTAGCTAATGTAAAAATTGATTATACAGAAGATGCGGGAGCATCCTGGAATGTCCTTGCTGCATCAGTTCCGAATAGCGGATCGGCAAACGTTTTCATCCCTGCATCTTTAGCCGGAAAAACAATTCACTTGAGAGTTTCAGCAATCGGAAATGTTTTCTATGCCGTGAAGCAGGCTACCGTGTCCAGTCTACTGGCAGTTTCTGAAGGAGAAAATGTGAAATCTGTTAAAATCTATCCAAACCCTGTAGAAGATGTATTGAATGTGATGAATGTCTCTTCCAGTGCTTCTTATGAAATTTTTAATGCTCCAGGCCAGTTGATTGCAAAAGGAACAATAGGAGAAGGCAAAATTAATGTAAGAACTCTTGTGAAAGGAATCTACTTTATTACCATTACCAATAAAGAAGAAAAGAGTACCACTAAGTTTGTAAAAAAATAATCCGGTTAACAATCAAATAAAAACCTCTGATCACTCAGAGGTTTTTTTATGGTTTATACTATCTCATAAAATAGTTGAAATAACTACAGCTTCCCATTAAGTTCTTCGTCGTTTCAGTATCAGAATACTGAGCTTTCAACTGAGCAAAATAGGTTCTGTATTTTTGGTTTTTAAGGTTGTCCATTTCCTTTTGTCTGGCATCTTCTTTTTCAGACCATTTTGGATCAGAATAATCAAAGTCTTTTGGTGCTTTCGCTTCATACTGGTAATACTTGCCCTGTTCAGCACTTGCCATCTGGAATAAGATTCTTGCTTTTTCCTCTTTATTACTGGAAAGCTTAAGTGCTTTTTGATAATAGTTTATTGACAGGTCAAAATTATCAGGTTCAATATAAGAAGTATCAAGGAAGTTTTTGTAGTAATACTTGTAAGGATTCTTTCTGTCTGTATTCCAGAAATCATATTTACCTCCGTTGCTGTTGTCGATATCCATAACAAATAATTGACGATAATATCCTAAAATAGAAGTATTGTACAATAAGTTTCCGATAAGCTGATTGGCTTTTGCCGCTTTTTCACCCGTACCGTTTCCGATCTTTTTCAATTGAATCAATGCATCTGCCAGCTCAAGTTTGTCCATTCTTGTTTTGATGAAAGGGAAATCAGTATAGTTTTCTGCTTTCATACTTTCAGTGTCAGCACTTCCGAAACTTTCCCACACATTATGTCCGAATACGAGATTTGAAATATTTTTAAATCCATTATATTCTGAAGGAGCATATTGTTTTGGAGTGATGGTTTGCCCATTCTTTTCTGTCCATTCATAATTTTGTCTTGGAATACCCGCAAAACTTTTTGCTTTTTCATAATACGCTTTTGCTTTTTCAAAATCGGCAAGTCTCATGGCTCTGTCTCCATAAATGGTATTAAAGAAGGCATCAATATTACCTACGCTGTCCATATTTTTGGCAATAATCTGCTGCTCAAATTGGGTTTTATCAGGCTTTCTGTAAAACTCTTCCACGCTTTTTACCAAACTGGAATTCGGATTGTACTGCAGATCTGAAAGTTTATTGTTCATCAGGAATGACTTTCCATCCTCTCCCTGAAGAAAATAACGGTTCGCAATAACATCTTTAAGGAAATCTGCTGTAGAAGGGACTTCACCATAATAATCGAAATGATCTGTAGTGGCTGTATCTTTCTCTACCTTTTTCTCTACAAAGTATTCTGCATAATTTTTCATCAGATGGTCTTCATAGTCTGCATCAATTTTCGGCTGGGAAACGATGTCATTCAGAACTTTCATCCTTTTGATTTCCTCCAGATATTCCGGATTGGCCGTTTTAATGCCATTAAGAATTTCAGAACTTTCTTTATAGTCTTTCTTTAAAAACTTAAGATAAGCATCTGCAATCTGCCAGTATTCATCCTTAGACTTTTCTTTTGTTTTGTTTGTGAATTTTTCCAGGTCGTTAAGGAAATCCTGTGTTTTTTCATCGTAATAATACCCTGTTCTGTTATAGAATGGAATTCTGTCCGGATTGCTGAACAGCTCATCATCACTTTGGTCTGCCTTGGCATTGTCACCTTTTTTATCAGATTTGGAACCACCGAAAAGATTTTTGAAGAACCTTACAATTTTCTGCCAGAAAGAAAGTTTTTCTTCTTTCACCTCAGTTTTGGTTGAATCTGCAGATGTACCTTTTGAGGTGTTATCCGTTGAATTCTCTTTTTCTGCTGCTTTCTGAGCATCTGAAGTGTAGTAATAGGTAGGCAGATAGCTTCTTTCAAGCTCGTTGATACTTCTGGCAGCCATTACCTTCAGAATCTCGGAATCTGGATTGATTTCATACATCTTTTCCATCATCGGAATAGGATTGTTGAAGTCTTCATAGCCTAAAAGGAAGTAAGCCATATTCTTTTCTTCATTCGTGTTGGCTCTTTTTATGATATTGCTGAAAGAGGCCGTGTCGGAAAGCTTCATCGAAACAAATGCAGATTCCTTACGGTCTTTGCTGTTCATGAATACCTGGAAGAAGTTCCAGTTGGCATCACTGTTCATTTCCAGTCCTCTTTGTGCTCCTGCCAATTGGTCCAGAGACATGAAGTACACCGTTCCTTTTAATTTGATAGGCTCTACATACGTTTTGAAAGCCTGTACTGCAGAATCGTAATTTCTTGTATAATGATTCAGACGTACCAGCTGATATCCGTAACGCTGTTTGATTTCCGGATTTCTTGCTGCATTGTACAGAGAGGTTAAGGCTGCAATTGTTTTATGGTAATCAAGAGCAGTAGCATTTTTTCTGTTGGCATCCCTGTCGTAATAGAATGAGTTTTCACTTTCTATATAATTGATGCTCATATAAGGCTCAAGATATTTGGCTTCAATCAAATAATCAATACCTTCCTTATATTTCTGGTAAAATCCGGTGCCTAGTTTTTGTAAAAGAGGGTTGGTTGGATTTCCGTTCTTTAAAGCATTCAGGTCGTTCATACTCATCTTATACACCAGATTCTGAGTTTCAGAATAGCTCAGCTGATTGTTGAAAAACTTCTTCCAGGTTTCCACATTGTCATCAGGAATCAATGCTGAGTTATATCCTCCATAAAATCTGCTTGAATAATTGTGCAGGAAGGGAAGATAAGCCTTGTCTTTGATGATGGTTTGCGTAAAAAGGTTGAAGTAATCATAATCAGGATCTGACCACGCACAGGCGTCAGATTGTGTATAGAAAAGTGATACGACCGCAAGTGAAAGAATATACTTTTTCATAGGGTGTGTAGTGTTTTTTTTAGTTTTAATATTGTATGATGGCAGTGTTCTGGCAAGTATGCCTCTATCTCTAAGAGATTAAAATTTCCGGTCTGAAACAAATTTACTATCTAATTGATAATAAATAATATTAAAATGCGGGATTTTTTTCTGTAAAAATACAATGACATCGTTAAGCTGTTCTTCGGAGATTTCTTCTACCTTTATTTTGAAACCTTTATTTAAATAACTTCCGAAGTAGAATCCGTCTTTCATGACTTCAACTTCGTGATCTGAAATCTTTTTGAAATTGGCGTTTTCCAGATCTCTTTTCGATAAGGCATTAATAAGTCTGTGTTTTCCTAAGTGATTGGTAACAATCCCCCATGAATAAATGGGAAGTGCCACCTCAATCTTTTTGATAGGATAGTTTTCCATCTTTGAAAGATAGCTTTTCAGAATATTCACATCCAGGATAGAATTCTTATCAGACTTTTCCAGAGGTGATGAAGTAGAGTAGCACATCAGGTATACTTTTTCCACAGGAGGAATTCCGGTCTGCTTTTTATCTTTCACCTGATGAAGGCGAAGCGTACAGGTTATTTCTTTTCCGGAAATCCTTTTGAGCTCTTTCAGAAGTTTAAAATAGTCATTTCGTGTTCCCGCAGTCCAGTCGCAGTCAATTTGAATTTCGTTATTGGTTTTGAGATGATATTCTTCTGTTTTCTTTTGAATTAAAAGATGAATGCTTTCTGCCAGAAATCGGATCTCATCTGCAGAGATCCCCAGCAAGGTCTGATTGGTAATGAAAACCGTAGGAACAATCTGTTTGTCTGTCTGAAAACTCTGGCCCTTGGTAATCACTGCTACTGGCTGAAATTTTCCGTTTACTTTATCTACATCAAAGAATCTGGTGTATAAGTAAGGAACCGTAGCTTTATCCAATGCTTTCTTTTCTGCATTGTCAAGCTTCAGTTTGGTTTTCCAGTAATAGAAAGTGTAAGGATGATTCTCTTTCCTGTTGCATGATACAGTAAGAAAGAGGAGAAATAGAAATAAAATTTTAAAATGTTTCATTGGTGTAAATCACCCTTCAAAATTAAAGATATTTTGGCAGAATATAAACCGTAAAATCCCGGTGATTAAAGGTAATAAGCAAAAAATATTGTATTGATGTAGTATGATTTGTTCAAATGCAGTAGGTTGTATAACGATTCCCCTCCTCCGGAGGGGTGGCAAATTTGTAATTTGACGGGGTGGTTTTACACAACAAGAAAACCACCCCAAATGGAGTGGCTTTTTCTCTATATTGTACTACTTAAAAAATTCGCTTTCGCAGGTGCAGGTTTCTTTATTAACGCTCTCAGTTGATGAGCAGCAACCTTCAAGATTCTTAACATTTCCTTTTTCATCCGTAAGGTAAATTTTTTCTTTATCAAACTTTACGAAAAACGTTTCCTCATATTTTTTAAAGACCACTTTCATGACCTTATTAGGAGCATATTTCCCTGCATTGATTTCTTCCGTGGTTTCTTCTCCGCTGGCCTGATTGATCTGGACATATCCAAAATATACATCACCATTATTTTTTACATCCAGATAATAATGAGGAGTACCTGTGCCGCTATATCCTTTCATGATATCAAAAGCTCTGTATCCGATAAAAGGAAGTTCTGTCTGCTGTGCCCACGTAAAAATACTGATGCACAGAATCATTATACTGAAAAACTTTTTCATAGATATTTTTTTCAAAAGTAAAGATTTTTAAGCAAAAACATTCACCGTAAAAACACGGTTGTTTAAAAGATGTGTTGTACAAAATCTCTTTCACTGAAAGTTTTTTATAACAATAAAGCCACTTCTTTTGGGAGTGGCTTTCTATAATGAGTTAAAATCAGATTAAAAAACGGTTGCCGCAAGCTGAATCCTTGCAAACTTATTCGATGGATTCCACATCGCCATCATGGATACCGGAAGGCTGTAATGATCAGTAATCTTAACCACTTTTCCGGCCTTCAAACCTACATTTACGATGTCAAAGCTGTTTTTGCCATTGCCATATAAGAACGTTTTATCATTGAGGGCAAACCCGGCTCCTACAAATGCATCCAGATTGACTTTCTGTCCCTTAATAACAGGATAACTTGCCTGTACATAAGTAGAATATCTGTTCTTTTTGTAACTTCCATCAGCTTCCAGAATTACTTCTCCTGCATTGGCACCTCCATACAGCATGATATCAGCCTCAATATTGATTGGGAATGATGGTCCGAAAGTATAGTTGGTCCTTAAATCAATAATATGAGCAGTTCTTCTTTGTGAATAGCTGAAGATATCATCAGCAGCCACTGCAGTATTGATGTTTCGGGAGTTGTAAAGATCCCATAGCCCGATATAAAAACGCCCGTCAGAATATTGAATATAATAATTGATCTCTTTATAATGGGTATTGTCTTTATCATCCGCCAGTGCAGATGCTCCCCAGATTCCTACCTTCCATTTCTTTTCTGCATCCAGGGCATACGACAGATTTCCCATTACAACAGGTTTATCAGTAATGATAAGACCTCTCCATAAATGATTATTCTGAATGTTGGCTGTAAAATCAAGTCTTCCTTCTTTGGATTTCTTGGCTTCAGCACTTTCCTGTGAAAGTAGTTTTCCTGTTCCTAAAACAAGAAAGAAGATCCCTTTTAAGATTTTTCTCATCATGTGTTTTATTTTAAAAATCCATATAATATTGCTGCGATAATAGCTCCGGTAATCGGACCTACTACAGGAATCCACGCATAGCTCCAGTCACTGCTGCCTTTTACAGGCAAAATGGCATGCATAATTCTTGGGGCAAGATCTCTTGCCGGGTTAATGGCATAGCCTGTAGTTCCTCCCAGAGATAAACCAATTGCCCACACTACAAACGTAACGGGAATGGCTCCAATAGAACCTAATCCTACTTTAGCTGTTGGGTCTGCCTGTAAAGAAATACTTGGATCTGCAAAGTAGAAGACACAGAATACCAGTACAAACGTTCCGATGATCTCACTGATAAGATTGGAAGATGTTTTTCTGATGGCCGGACCTGTACTGAAACATGCCAGTTTTGCACCTTCATCTTCTGTAATGGCAAAATGATCTTTATGAAACAGCCACACTAAAAATGCACCCAGCATTCCTCCAATCATTTGGGCTGCAATATAAGAGGGAACCAGGTCCCACGAAAACTTTCCTGCTGTCGCAAGACCAATGGTTACAGCCGGATTCAGATGGGCCCCACTTATTGGCCCTGCAATGGTTACTCCCACAAATACGGCCAGTGCCCATGCGGTAGTAATAACAATCCATCCGGAATTATTTCCTTTTGTATCTTTTAAGACAACATTGGCTACAACACCGTTGCCTAACAATATAAGAAGCATCGTTCCGATAACTTCTGCAATAAATGGGGTCATATAAGTTTTTTTGATGGGTGAATTAATCTTCTATCCAGCTTTGAGCGCTTTTTACCGCTTTCTTCCAGAAGTGGGTCATTTTGTCCACTTGTTCTCTGTTTAATTGAGGGTGGAAGTCTTTGTCTACAATCCATTGCTCCTGGATTTCGTCAATACTTTTCCAGTATCCTACTGCAAGTCCTGCAAGGTAGGCTGCTCCAAGAGCGGTAGTTTCCAATGTCTTTGGTCTTGTTATTTTAAATCCAAATAAGTCAGACTGGATCTGCATCAGAAGATCACTTGCAGAAGCACCACCGTCTACTCTTAATTCAAGACTTGCTCTTCCTGAATCTGCTTCCATTGCTTTTACAATTTCATATACCTGAAATGCAATCCCCTCCAATGTTGCTCTTGCAATGTGTGCATCGGTAGTTCCTCTGGTAATTCCTACAATGGTTCCGCGGGCATACTGATCCCAGTAAGGCGCGCCAAGACCTGTCAGTGCAGGTACGAAGTAAACACCACCATTATCTGGTACAGAAGCTGCCAGTTTGTTTACTTCTTCAGAAGAACGTATAAGCTTAAGACCATCTCTTAGCCATTGAATAGCAGCGCCTCCTACGAATACACTTCCTTCCAGTGCATAATTTACTTCTCCATTGATCTTCCACGCCACAGTAGTGAGAAGATTGTTCTTAGAAGAAACAGCTTCCGTTCCTGTGTTCATTAATAAGAAGCATCCTGTTCCGTAAGTATTTTTCACCATTCCCGGAGTGGTACACATCTGTCCGAATAAGGCAGCCTGCTGATCGCCGGCAATACCCGCGATTGGAATTTTGGTAGAGAAAAGGGTAGTTGCTGTTTCTCCATATATTTCACTGCTTTGCTTGACTTCAGGGAGAATGTTTTTAGGAATGTCAAATAATTCTAATAAATCATTATCCCATTCTAAAGTATGAATATTAAGAAGCATTGTTCTGCTGGCATTGGAAACATCTGTGATAAACATTTTTCCACGAGTCAGTTTCCATACAAGCCATGTATCAACAGTTCCGAAACATAATTTTCCCTCTTCGGCTTTCTGTCTTGCTCCTTGTACATGATCAAGAATCCATTTTAGCTTGGTCGCTGAAAAGTAAGCGTCCAGAACCAATCCTGTTTTTTCTTTGATGGTTTCTGCGTGTCCCTGATCTTTCAGTTCGTCGCAGTATTTTGAAGTTCTTCGGTCCTGCCATACAATAGCATTGTAGATAGGTTCGCCGGTTTCCTTATCCCAGACAATGGTAGTTTCACGTTGGTTGGTAATCCCGATAGCGGCAACTTCCAATCCGGAGATTCCGGCTTTTGCAATAACTTCAGCTGCTACAGAGATCTGTGAAGACCAGATTTCGTTTGGATCGTGTTCTACCCAACCCGGAGTAGGAAATATTTGTCTGAAATCTTTTTGAGATACATATTCTATTTCTCCACTGTGATTGAAGAGAATCGCTCTGGAGGAAGTTGTTCCCTGGTCTAGAGCGAGAATTAGTTTTTCATTCATGTATATAATGCTAATTTAGGTTGATAACTTTAGGTGAATAAGGAGTCAGTAAATATCCTCTTGCCAGTTCAATGAATTCATTTTCCTGCTGCTGCGCCCATTCTTCAGAATATCCTTTTTCTTCAGCAATGATTCTTGCTACGTTATGAGCGCTGTCTATCGCTGCTCTGGCATCCAGGAAAAGCAGACGTACTCTTCTTGCCAGGATATCTTCAATGGTTTCTGCCATTTCAGCTCTTACGGCCCATACCACTTCTGCTACGGTGAAGGGATGATCAGGATGGATTTTTTGAGCATAGCGCGGATTACTTTCCTGTAATTTTTTGATTGCCGGAATATCAGATCCGTACACATACAGATGATTGGTTCTGTCTACCTGTTCTGGTTTTACATTTCCGTGGATGGAAAGATGTTCTGTTTTAGATGGGCTATTTCCCAATCTGTGAACTTTCATGGCTTCGTTTACAGTATCTTCTGCCATTTTACGGTAAGTAGTCCATTTTCCTCCGATAATAGAAACTAATCCGGTTTCTGAAGTAATAACTTTATGGCTACGGGAAACTTCTTTGGTGCTTTTGCTTCCATCTTTAGGAGCGGCAAGCGGACGAAGACCTGCGAAAACTGATTTCACATCTTCACGGGTTGGTTTTTTAGCCAGATATTGTCTTGCTGTATTTAAAACAAAGCTGATTTCTTCTTCCAGTGCACGAGGCTCAAAGCTTTCATCCTTTAAAAGAGTATCGGTGGTTCCCACCAAGGCTCTGTCGTGCCACGGCACAACAAATAAAACCCTGCCGTCTGATGTTTTTGGAATCATGATGGCATCATCGCTTTTCAGGAAAGATTTATCCAGTACCAGGTGAATTCCCTGGCTTGGTACCACCAATTTACCATGCTTAGGGTTGTTCATATTAAGAATGTCATTCGTAAATACACCAGTGGCATTGATGACTACTTTACCATGGATCTGATATTGCTGTTTAGAAAACTGGTCTTCAGCAACTACGCCTACTACTTTATCATAAGCATCTTTCAAAAGGTTGATTACTTTCACATAGTTAACAGCACTTCCTCCTTTTTCAATAATCGTCTGGGTAAGATTAATGGCAAGTCTGGCGTCGTCAAACTGTCCATCCTGGTAAACAACACCACTCATTAAGTGATTTTGTTCAATAGTAGGAAGCTTTTCAACGGTTTTCGCTTTGCTGATGTATTTCGTTTTACCCAAACTTAGTTTTCCCGCAAGGAAATCATAAACAGATAAACCTATCTTATAGTAGATTCCTCCCCACCAGGTATAGTTAGGAATAATAAAAGACTGATTTTTTACAATATGTGCTGCGTTCTTTGCTAAGAGTCCTCTTTCTTTTAATGCTTCTTTTACCAATCCGACATCTCCCTGAGCGAGATATCTAACTCCGCCGTGTACCAATTTGGTACTTCTGCTGGATGTTGCTTTTGCGAAGTCATGAGATTCAAGCAATAAAGTTTTGAATCCCCTGCTTACCGCATCTAATGCTGAACCTAAACCACTGGCTCCTCCTCCTATGACAATAAAGTCCCATTCTTTTACATTGGTTAACTTACTGAGTTCTTCGTTTCGTTTCATAAATGTTTCGTTTATGTTTCGTTTTCAAATATATAAATTAAAAATGAAAGCAAAAAGAAAATAAATGAAATTTTAAAATATCGGAAAAAATCGGTAATTTTGATGAAACGAATAAAATGGAAAAGCTATTACCAAGGCAGGATGAAATACTTAAAGAGCTGGATGAGAAAGGGCATGTACTTGTTCAGGATCTGTGTGAAAAGCTCAATGTTTCTTCAGTTACGATCCGAAAGGATCTGAACTATCTCGAAAGCCTGGGGCTTCTTTTCAGAAATCATGGAGGAGCAAGTAAGCAGGTAAGATATGCTTATGAAAAAAATGTAGGGGAGAAAGAAAGCATCAATGTGGAAGCAAAACAGGCTATTGCGAAAGCTGCACTGTCATTGATTCAGGAAAATGACTGTATTATACTGGCGTCCGGAACAACCATGCATTATCTTGCGAGGATGCTGGTGAACTTTGGGCCGCTTACGGTATTGACATCTTCTTTACGGGTGGCGATTGAACTTTGCAATAATCCTAATATTAATATTATACAGCTGGGAGGTGAAGTGCGAAAAAGCTCTACTTCTATTGTAGGTTCTATTTCTGAAGGAATTCTAAAACAGTTTTCATGCAATAAACTTTTTCTGGGAGTGGACGGAATTGATCCGGAGTTCGGAATCAGTACTTCCAATGCAGCAGAAGCTCATCTGAATCAGATTATGATGGAGTGTGCAGATCAGACAGTAATTCTTGCGGATTCTTCCAAATTAAATAAGAAAGGATTCGGAAAGATTGCAGCCTTAGATCAGGTGGATTATCTTATTACGGATAGTGGTATTTGTGCTGAAGACAGGGCTGGACTGGAAGAAGTGGGAGTGAAGGTGATGGCTCAATAAGATCTTCATCCTAAATTCTTTTTAAAAATCAAAATAAATCTTTGGGGAATTGGTTCTGAATTTTTTCAAAATCATCTAATTGATTAAAAATCAAAATATTTTAGTCTAAATATTTGTCAGTTACAAAATTATTCATAAATTTGCACACTCATTTTAGGGGCGTAGTATGCCTATATCAAAAGTAGAAATTACTTCAGACTTCCGAAAAATGGTGATAAATAAAGGATAAATTTTATTATAATATAAACAATGTCAGGTATTATTGGTAAAAAAATCGGTATGACGTCTTTGTTTAACGAAGAAGGAAAAAACATTCCTTGTACAGTTATTCAAGCTGGTCCATGCTCGGTTTTACAGGTCAGAACCTTAGAAAAAGACGGTTATAAAGCTGTTCAGTTAGGTTTCGATGACAAGAGTGAGAAGAACGTTGGTAAAGCGTTAGCTGGTCATTTTAAAAAGGCTGGTTCTGCTCCTAAAGCTAAATTAGTAGAATTCTACAGAGAATTCGTTGATGAAGTAAAAGTAGGAGAAGAAGTAAAAGTTGATCTATTCGCTGAAGGTGAATATGTTGACGTAACAGGAACTTCAAAAGGTAAAGGCTTCCAGGGTGTTGTTAAGAGACACGGATTTGGAGGTGTAATGCAGGCAACTCATGGTCAGCACAACAGACTTAGAGCTCCAGGTTCTATCGGTGCTGGTTCAGACCCTTCAAGAGTATTCAAAGGGATGAGAATGGCTGGAAGAATGGGAGGTAAGCAGGTAACTGTTCAAAACCTTCAAGTGTTAAAAGTTGATCAAGAACAAAATCTTTTAGTAGTAAAAGGTGCTGTTCCGGGAGCTAAAAATTCTTATGTAATTATCAGAAAATGGAACTAGTAGTATTAAATACATCAGGAAAAGAGACCGGAAGAAAAGTAACTCTAGACGAAACAGTATTCGGAATTGAGCCAAATCAGCACGCGGTTTACTTAGAAGTTAAGCAGTATCTTGCTGCTCAAAGACAAGGTACTCATAAAGCAAAAGAAAGAAGCGAAATTACTGCTTCTACTAAAAAGCTTAAGAAGCAAAAAGGATCAGGATCTGCTAGATACGGTGATATCAAATCTCCAGTATTCAGAGGTGGAGGTAGAGTATTCGGACCAAAACCAAGAGACTACAGATTCAAATTGAACAAAGCTCTTAAGAGATTAGCTAAGAAATCTGTTTTATCTCAGAAAATGAGAGACAACAGCATTAAAGTTTTAGAAGATGTGAGCTTTGATGCTCCTAAGACTAAAGATTTCATCAATGTATTAAATGCATTGGAACTTAACGGTAAAAAATCTTTATTCGTTCTTCCTGAAGCTAACAAGAATGTGTATTTATCTTCAAGAAACTTACCTAAAACTAAAGTAATGAACTTCAACGAGATCAGTTCTTACGATTTAGTAAACGCTGGTGAGATCATTTTCTTCGAAGGTGCAGTTGAAAAATTCCAGGAAAATTTAAAGAAATAAATCATGTCAGTTATTATTAAACCAGTTATTTCAGAAAAGGCTAATTACCTTACAGATTTAAGAGGTTCTTATTCTTTCTTAGTGAATCCTAAGGCGAATAAAATCGAGATCAAAAAAGCTGTTGAAGCAGCTTACGGTGTAAAAGTAGCAGACGTTAACACAATGATTTATGCTCCGAAGGTTTCTTCAAAATACACTAAAAAAGGTCTTCAAGTAGGAAAGACAAATAAATTGAAAAAAGCGGTAATCAAACTTGCTGAAGGTGAGGTTATCGATATTTTTGCTGTAAATTAATTATTAATTATAAATAATAGTAATGTCTGTTAGAAAATTAAAACCTATCACCCCGGGACAGAGATTCAGAATTGTAAACAATTTTGAGGAAATTACTACCAACAAACCAGAGAAATCTCTAACAGTTGGTATTAAAAAGTCAGGTGGACGTAACCAAACAGGTAAAATGACCATGCGTTACACCGGAGGTGGACACAAAAAGAAATACAGAATTATTGACTTCAAAAGAAACAAAGCAAACGTTGAAGCAACTGTAAAATCTGTAGAATACGATCCAAACAGAACTGCATTTATCGCTTTATTAGAGTACGCAGACGGAGAGAAGAGATATATCATCGCTCCAAACGGTATCAAAGTTGATCAGAAAGTAGTATCAGGAGAAAGCGTTGAACCAAACGTAGGTAACGCAATGAAATTGAAAAATATTCCATTGGGTACTGTAATCTCTTGTGTTGAAATGAAGCCTGGACAAGGTGCAATTTTAGCAAGAAGTGCTGGTTCTTCAGCTCAATTAACTTCCAGAGATGGTAAATATGCAATCATCAAGTTACCTTCAGGAGAATCAAGAATGATCCTTACTGAATGTATGGCAATGATTGGTTCTGTTTCCAACTCAGATCACCAATTAACTGTATCAGGTAAGGCTGGTAGAAGCAGATGGTTAGGTAGAAGACCAAGAACAAGAGCGGTTGTAATGAACCCAGTAGATCACCCAATGGGTGGTGGTGAAGGACGTTCTTCAGGAGGTCACCCAAGATCTAGAAACGGTAAACCGGCTAAAGGTTACAAAACTAGAAAGAAAAACAAAGTGTCTAACCGTTACATCGTATCTAAAAGAAAATAATTATGGCAAGATCACTTAAAAAAGGACCGTTCATTCATCATACTTTAGATAAGAAGGTTCAGGCAAATATAGAGTCTGGTAAGAAGACAGTTATCAAAACTTGGTCTAGAGCATCTATGATCTCTCCGGACTTCGTAGGACAAACTATTGCTGTACACAACGGGAAATCTTTTATCCCTGTTTATGTTACAGAAAACATGGTTGGTCACAAGTTAGGCGAATTTTCTCCAACAAGATCTTTCAGAGGTCATGGTGGTAACAAAAACAAAGGAAGCAGATAATCATGGGATCAAGAAAACAAGATAGTTCAATCGCAAGAAAAGAAGCTAACAAAGACGTTGTAAAAGCTTCATTAAATAATTGCCCGTCTTCTCCAAGAAAAATGAGATTAGTTGCTGATATCATTAGAGGAGAGCAGGTAGACAAAGCACTTTATATCCTAAAATATTCTAAGAAGGATGCTTCTAACAAGTTAGAGAAATTACTTCTTTCTGCTATGGCTAACTGGCAAGTGAAAAACGAAGGTGCTGACATTGAGGAAGCAAACCTTATCGTTAAAGAAATATTTGTGGATAGTGCAAGACAATTGAAGAGACTAAGACCAGCTCCACAAGGTAGAGGGTATAGAATCAGAAAAAGATCTAACCACGTTACATTAATCTTAGGTAACAAAGAAAATTAATCAAGGTATGGGACAGAAGACAAATCCAATTGGTAACAGATTAGGTATCATCAGAGGATGGGATTCTAACTGGTTTGGTGGAAACGATTATGGAGACAGAATCGCTGAAGACTACAAAATCAGAAGATACCTTGAAGCTAGATTATCTAAAGGTGGTATTTCAAAAATTTATATTGAAAGAACTTTAAAATTAGTTACAGTAACTATTACTACTGCTAGACCGGGACTTATTATCGGTAAAGGAGGTCAGGAAGTTGATAAATTGAAAGAAGAGTTGAAGAAATTGACTGGTAAGGATATTCAAATCAACATTTTCGAAATCAAAAGACCTGAATTAGATGCTGTACTAGTTGCTGATAGTATTTCTAAGCAAATTGAAAACAGAATTTCTTACAGAAGAGCTGTTAAAATGGCAATGGCAAGTACTATGAGAATGGGTGCTGAAGGTATCAAAGTTCAAATCTCTGGTAGATTAAACGGAGCTGAAATGGCAAGATCAGAATCTTTCAAAGAAGGAAGAATTCCATTGTCAACTTTCAGAGCTGATATCGATTACCACTGGGCAGAAGCTCACACTACTTACGGTAGACTAGGGGTTAAAGTTTGGATCATGAAAGGTGAAGTTTACGGTAAAAGAGAACTTTCTCCACTAGTGGGACAACAGAAAAAAGGAGGTCAGTCAGACAGAGGAAACAGAGGAGGAGACAGAGACAACAGAAGACCTAGAAAAAACAACAACAATAACAATAATAATTAAAATTTTAGATTAGAAATTTTGAATTTTAAATTACCGTTACTTTTTTAAAATTAAAAAAAATCTAAAATCTAAAATCTAAAATCTAAAATTTAGAAATTATGTTACAACCAAAAAGAACCAAATTCCGTAGAGTTCACAAGATGAAGATGAAGGGGAATGCCCAGAGAGGTAGTCAACTTGCTTACGGAACTTTTGGGATCAAAGCAACGGAAGGAGCTTGGATCACTGCAAGACAGATTGAAGCGGCTCGTATCGCTGCGACAAGATATATGAAGAGAGAAGGTCAACTATGGATCAAAATCTTCCCAGATAAGCCAATTACTAAGAAACCAGCGGAAGTACGTATGGGTAAAGGTAAGGGTGCTGTTGAATATTGGGTAGCTGTAGTAAAACCAGGTAAAATTATGTTCGAAGTTGGAGGAGTTTCTTACGAAATTGCGAAAGAAGCTCTTAGACTTGCTGCACAAAAATTACCAGTAGTTACTAAATTCATCGTTGCTAACGATTTTGTTAAACCTCTATAATCTTTGAATACAATGAAAAATGCTGATATTAAAAATTTAAGCGCGGGTGATATTCAAGCTCAATTAACTGAAGCAAAAGCTCAATATTCTAAATTGAAATTGGCTCATGCAATCAGCCCAATTGAAAACCCGATTCAAATCAGAGATTTGAGAAAAACAATCGCAAGACTAAACACTGAGTTAACTAACAAACAATAATTTCATTTTACAATGGATAGAAATTTAAGAAAAGAAAGAATCGGAGTGGTTTCCAGCAATAAAATGGAAAAAACTATTGTTGTTAGTGAAACTACAAGAGTAAAGCACCCGATGTACGGTAAATTCGTTTTGAAAACGAAAAAATATACTGCACACGACGAGAACAACGAATGCACAGAAGGTGATACAGTTTTGATCCAAGAAACTAGACCTTTGAGCAAGAGCAAGAGATGGAGATTAGTAAGAATCATTGAAAAAGCTAAGTAATAATGTTACAAACAGAATCAAGATTAAAAGTTGCTGATAACACAGGTGCTAAAGAAGTACTAGTGATCAGAGTTCTGGGAGGAACCAGAAGAAGATATGCTTCAGTTGGTGATAAAATCGTTGTTACGATCAAGGATTCTACACCATCCGGAAATGCTAAAAAAGGTCAGGTATCTAAAGCTGTAGTAGTAAGAACTAAAAAAGCAGTAAGAAGAAAAGATGGTTCATACATCAAATTCGACGACAATGCTTGTGTATTACTAAACGCAGCGGGAGAAATGAGAGGAACGCGTGTTTTCGGACCAGTTGCTCGTGAGTTGAGAGACAAAGAATATATGAAAATCATTTCATTAGCTCCTGAAGTACTTTAATTTTAAAAATTTTTAAAAGAAATGTCAAAGTTAAAAATAAAAAGAGGAGATAACGTAATCATTACTACTGGTAAGAAAGATATCAAGGGTAAGACTGGTGAAGTTATTGAAGTGATCAAGAAAGAAGGTAGAGACCCAAGAGTAATCGTTGCAGGACTTAACATCGTTAAAAAACACGTTAAGCCTTCAGCTTCTAATCCTCAAGGAGGAATTACTGAGAAGGAAGCTTCTATTCATATCTCAAACGTAGCTTTAGTTGGTAAAGACGGAAAAGCTATCAAAGTAGGTTACAAAATCGAAGGAGATAAGAAAGTAAGAATCAACAAAAAAACGGGTGAAACTTTATAATTTTAAATAACACATGGAATATATAGCAAGACCCAAAAAAGCATATAAAGAGACAATTGTTCCTGCAATGATGGAAGAATTCGGGTATAAGTCAGTAATGCAAGTACCTAAATTAGAGAAAATCGTTGTATCACAAGGTTTAGGTGATGCTACTGCAGACAAGAAAATTATTGATTATGCTGTAGAAGAGCTTACAAATATCACTGGTCAAAAGGCTGTTGGTACAATCTCTAAAAAAGACGAAGCTGCTTTCAAATTGAGAAAAGGAATGCCGGTAGGTGCTAAAGTAACATTGAGAGCTGACAGAATGTATGAATTCTTAGACAGACTTACTGCTTCTGCTTTGCCTCGTATCAGAGATTTCTCTGGAATCAAAGCTGATGGTTTCGATGGTAGAGGTAACTACAACTTAGGTATTACTGAGCAGATTATCTTCCCTGAAATCGTAATTGACAAAGTGAAAAAAATCCAAGGGATGGACATCACTTTCGTTACTACTGCGAAAACAGATAAAGAAGCTAAAGCATTATTAACTCACTTCGGTTTACCATTTAAAAAGAACTAAGAAATGGCTAAAGAATCAATGAAAGCGCGTGAGCGCAAAAGAGAAGCACTAGTTGCTAAATACGCTGCTAAAAGACAAGCTCTTAAAGAAGCTGGTGATTACGAAGGACTTCAAAAATTGCCTAAAAATGCTTCTCCTGTAAGATTACACAACAGATGTAAACTAACAGGTAGACCAAGAGGATACATGAGAACGTTTGGTATTTCCAGAGTAACTTTCAGAGAAATGGCTAACAACGGTCTTATCCCAGGAGTAAGAAAAGCTAGCTGGTAATAATCACTAGATAAAAAATCGGAACAATTAAGTTGTTCAGATACTAAAGATAAAAATATCAGACTGAAGATTTCTGACGTCTGATATTTTACTCTTCAAGTCTTTGCAAAACTGATTGTTCTTTAACCAATAATTATAAAAGAAAAATGGTAACAGATCCAATTTCAGATTTCCTAACTAGAGTAAGGAACGCACAAAGCGCAGGCCACAAAGTGGTGGAAATTCCTGCATCGAAAATCAAAAAGGAGATTACTAAGATCTTATTTGATCAAGGGTATATCTTAAACTACAAGTTTGAAGATAACGCTGTTCAAGGAGTGATCAAAATCGCTTTAAAGTATGATAAGCAAACTAACAAACCGGCTATCAAGTCTATCCAAAGAGCTTCTAGACCAGGTTTGAGACAGTACAAAGGTTCAGCTGAGCTTCCAAGAGTACTAAACGGTTTGGGTATTTCTATCATCTCTACTTCTAAAGGAGTAATGACTGACAAGAAAGCTAGAGAAGAGAAAGTAGGCGGTGAAGTAATCTGCTATGTTTATTAATTTTTAATCAGAGGAAAATGTCAAGAATTGGTAAAGCAATTATAACAATTCCAGCTGGAGTTACAATCACTGAAAATAACGGTGTAGTAACTGTAAAAGGAGCTAAAGGAGAACTTTCTCAGGAGCTTACGGCAGGAATTACTATAGAACAGAAAGATGGTGAACTTAACGTAAACAGACCATCTGATTCTAAACAACACAAAGCACTTCACGGTCTATACAGAGCGTTAATCAACAACATGATTGTTGGTGTAAGTGCAGGTTTCGAAAAGAAACTTGAACTAGTAGGGGTAGGATATAGAGCTTCACACGCAGGTCAAAAACTTGAGTTAGCTTTAGGATTCTCTCACGGTATCGTATTAGAACTTCCAGGTGAAGTAAAAGTTGATACATTGACTGAAAAAGGTAAAAACCCAATTATTACTTTAACGTCTCACGACAACCAACTTCTAGGAATGGTAGCTGCAAAGATCCGTTCTTTCAGAAAGCCTGAGCCATACAAAGGAAAAGGTGTAAGATTCGTAGGAGAAATTGTTAGACGTAAAGCTGGTAAATCTGCTTAATAAATTATAAGTATTATGGCATTAAGTAAATTAGAAAAAAGAATAAGAATCAAAAGAAGAGTAAGAGGGAAAATCTCTGGATCTTCTGAATTGCCAAGATTATCTGTATACAAAAGTAATAAGGAAATTTACGCTCAGTTAATCGACGATAAAAATGGTAAAACTTTAGCATCAGCTTCTTCAAGAGAGAAAGGTGTAGACGCTAAAGGTACTAAGACTGAAGTTTCTGCTGCTGTTGGTAAAGCTATCGCTGCTAAAGCTATCGCTGCAGGAATCGAAAGTATTGTATTTGACAGAAACGGATTCGTTTACCACGGTAGAGTGAAAGCTCTAGCTGATGGTGCAAGAGAAGGTGGACTTAAATTCTAATCATTAAATTTCGGAAAATATGTTAGGACTAGATAATATAGAAAGAGTAAAACCGGGAGGATTAGAATTAAAAGATCGTCTCGTAGCTGTTAACAGAGTAACAAAAGTAACAAAAGGAGGTAGAGCTTTCGGATTTTCTGCTATTGTTGTAGTAGGTAACGAAGAAGGTGTTATCGGTTTCGGTTTAGGAAAATCTAAAGAGGTTGCTTCTGCAATTGCTAAAGCAGTTGAAGACGCTAAGAAAAACCTTGTGAAAGTTCCTGTAATGAACCATACTATCCCTCACCAAACTACTGCTAGATACGGTGGTGCAGATATCTTCTTAAGACCTGCTTCTCACGGTACAGGATTGATCGCCGGAGGTGCGGTAAGAGCGGTATTGGAATCTGCTGGTATTCACGATATCCTTTCAAAATCTAAAGGATCTTCTAACCCTCACAACGTAGTGAAAGCTACTTTCAAAGCGTTATTAGACATCAGAAGACCTGAAGAAATCGCTAGAATGAGAGGAATTTCTCTAAGTAAAGTGTTTAACGGTTAATAATTAAAGCAATGGCAACAATTAAAGTAAAGCAAGTAAGAAGCGCTATTGGTAGAACAAAAACCCAAAAGAGAACGCTTGAAGCATTAGGATTAAAAAAACTTCACCAAGTTGTAGAGCATGAAGCTACTCCTTCCATCTTAGGAATGATCGCTGCTGTAGGACACTTACTTGAAGTTCAAAAATAATTTTATAAAAGAGAAATTAAAATGAATTTAAATAACATAAAACCTGCTGCAGGATCTACTTTCAACTCAAAGAGAATTGGTAGAGGTCAAGGTAGCGGAAAAGGAGGTACTTCAACAAAAGGTCACAAAGGTCAGAAAGCGAGAGCTGGTTATTCTCAAAAAATCGGTTTCGAAGGTGGACAGATGCCTTTACAAAGAAGATTACCTAAATTCGGATTCAAAAACGTAAACAGAAAAGAGTTTAGAGGAATTAACCTTGATACTATTCAAACTTTAATCGAGAACAAATCCATCACTGGAGATATCACGAAAGAAGTTTTAGTAGCAAACGGGATAGTTTCTAAAAACGAATTAGTGAAAATTATGGGTAGAGGAGAATTGAAATCTGCGGTTTCAATCTCTGCTGACAAATTCACTAAATCTGCTGAAGAGCTTATTGCTAAAGCAGGTGGAAAAGCAATTACCTTATAATACTTACTAATGAAAGAATTTATACAAACACTTAAAAATATTTGGAGTCTTAAAGAACTTAGAGATAAAATTCTCTTTACTTTAGGTATTATCCTTGTGTATAGATTCGCATCTTATATCTCGCTTCCTGCGATTAACCTTGCAGAGGTGGGAGATCTCTTAGAGCATTATAAAAATCAAGGCGGTAACAAGCAAGGAGCAGGTCTCCTTGGCTTGCTTTCGTCGTTTACGGGGGGAGCTTTCAGCCACGCTTCCGTAATGGCGTTAGGAATCATGCCTTATATTTCTGCTTCTATTATTGTTCAGTTGATGGGGATGGCTATTCCTTATCTTCAGAAGCTTCAGAAAGATGGAGAGTCAGGTAGAAATACATTGAACCAAATTACAAGATGGTTAACGATTGGAGTTTGTCTGGTACAGGCACCTTCTTACTTAACTTCTATTACTCAATTATTCTTACCATATGCTCAGTTCCAGTCTGCATACTATGTAGAGCCAAATTCAATTATGTTCTGGTTACCAAGTATTGTTATTTTGGTTGCCGGTTCAGTATTTGCAATGTGGCTAGGTGAAAAGATTACCGATAAAGGAATCGGAAATGGTATCTCTATCCTTATTATGGTGGGGATCCTTTCAAGATTACCTGAGGCATTCGTACAGGAGATGGCCGTGCAGAACGGAAAAGGAGGAATGGGATCTATCATGATCCTTATTGAAGTATTATTCTGGATGTTGGTTGTTCTTTTAGCAGTAATCTTATCAGTAGCTGTTAGAAAAATTCCAATTCAGTATGTAAGCAGAGCTCAAGCAAGAGGAGGTGTAAACAGAAATCTTATGCAGGGAGCAAGACAATGGATTCCATTGAAAGTAAATGCTGCTGGTGTAATGCCGATTATCTTTGCTCAGGCATTGATGTTCGTACCAGGATTATTAACAAAATTCGATGAGTCTAATACTTTTCTTGCAGGTTTCAAGAATGTTTTTAGCTGGCAGTACAACGTATTGTTTGCGCTATTAATTATTATCTTCTCATTTTTCTATACTGCGATTACAATTCCGGTAAACCAGATGGCTGATGATTTGAAGAGAAATGGAGGTTTAGTACCAAAAGTAAGACCAGGAAAAGAGACCGCTGATTATTTAGATGATATTTTATCAAAAATTACCTTGCCAGGTGCAATATTTTTATCTATCTTTGCAATCCTTCCGGCAATTGTGCATGGAACCTTTGTTCAGACAGATGCGTTTGCCCTATTTTTTGGGGGAACGTCCCTATTAATTATGGTGGGTGTAATTTTAGATACAGTTCAACAGATTAATACATATCTGCTGAACCATCATTATGATGGCTTAATGCAGTCTAAATTATCAAGAACGACTGGATATTAATTTATGGCAAAACAAAAACATATTGAACAAGACGGCGTTATAACGGAAGCACTTTCGAACGCTCAGTTCCGTGTAGAACTAGAAAATGGGCATATTCTTATCGCTCATATTTCTGGTAAAATGAGAATGCATTATATTAAACTTTTACCTGGTGATAAGGTAAAACTAGAAATGTCTCCTTATGATTTATCAAAAGGGAGAATCACATTTAGATATTAAACAAACGCCAAATGGAATCTTTAGATCTCCATTTGGCTCTTGTTAAAAAATAAATACTATCAAAATGAAAGTAAGAGCATCAATTAAAAAAAGAAGCGCTGATTGCAAAATCGTACGCAGAAAAGGTGTACTGTTCGTAATCAACAAGAAGAACCCAAAATTTAAACAAAGACAAGGTTAATTAAATTATGGCGAGAATTGCAGGTATTGATTTACCAAAAAACAAAAGAGGAGTTATCGGTTTAACTTACATTTATGGTGTTGGAAGAAGTACTTCTTCTGAAATCCTTAAAGCTGCCGGTATCAGCGAAGACAAAAAAGTCAACGAATGGAATGACGATGAATTGGCTGCCATCAGAACTTATATCTTAGAAAACGTAAAAGTTGAAGGAGAATTAAGATCTGAAGTGCAATTGAACATCAAAAGATTGATGGACATAGGATGCCAACGAGGAATACGTCACAGACTTGGATTACCTTTAAGAGGCCAGAGAACGAAAAACAACTCTAGAACCAGAAAAGGAAAGAGAAAAACTGTTGCTAACAAGAAAAAAGCTAGTAAATAATCGTTAGGAATTATGGCAAAACAAACTAAAGTAGTTAAGAAGAGAAAAGTAAAAGTTGAAGCTATTGGAGAAGCACATATTCAGGCTTCTTTCAATAACATCATCATTTCTTTAACAAATAAAAACGGAGAGGTTATCTCTTGGGCTTCTGCCGGTAAAATGGGTTTCAGAGGTTCTAAAAAGAATACTCCATTTGCTGCTCAGATGGCAGCTGAAAATTGCTCTGCTGTAGCTCACGAAGCTGGTTTAAGAAGAGTAAAGGTGTTTGTGAAAGGTCCAGGTGCAGGTAGAGAATCTGCTATCAGATCTATTCACAATTCAGGAATTGAAGTTAGCGAAATCGTTGATGTGACTCCAATGCCACACAACGGATGTAGACCACCAAAAAGAAGAAGAGTTTAATTTTTAGAATTTACCCATTATGGCAAGATATATTGGACCTAAAACTAAGATTGCTAGAAAGTTTGGTGCTGCAATCTACGGAGATGATAAAAACTTCGAAAAGAGAAAAAACCAACCGCCAGGACAACACGGTCCTAACAAAAGAAGAGGTGCTAAGAAATCAGAATATGCAGTTCAGTTAGCTGAAAAACAAAAAGCTAAATATACTTACGGTATTTTAGAAAGACAGTTTGCTAACTTATTTGACAAAGCACACAGAAGTAAAGGGGTAACAGGGGAAGTTCTATTACAACTTTGTGAATCAAGATTGGATAACGTAGTATTCAGATTAGGTTTCGCTAAAACAAGATCTGGAGCTAGACAATTAGTTTCTCACAGACACATCACTGTGAACGGAGAGATTCTTAATATCCCTTCTTACTTGGTAAAAGCTGGTGATGTAATCGCTGTAAGAGAAAAGTCTAAGTCTCTTGAAGTTGTTACCAATGCATTGGCTTCTAAGTCAAACTATGAGTGGTTACAATTCAACGATGAGAAGAAAGAAGGTACCTTCATTTCTGCTCCTGAAAGAATCCAGATTCCGGAGGACATTAAGGAGAACCTTATCGTCGAACTTTACTCTAAATAATTTTTTAATCAAATTTTTGCTCAACCCAATAATATGGCAATTTTACAATTCATAAAACCCGATAAAGTAATTTTACTTAACTCTGATGAATTTAAAGGTCAATTTGAATTCAGACCTTTAGAACCAGGTTTCGGGCTTACAATCGGTAATGCTTTGAGAAGAGTGTTGCTTTCTTCTCTGGAAGGATACGCTATTTCATCTATCAAAATAGAAGGTGTAGAGCACGAATTTTCAACTATTCCAGGAGTAATCGAAGACGTTACCGAAATTATTCTTAACCTTAAGCAGGTAAGATTAAAAGCTGCAGCAGAAGGCCAGGCTAACGAGCAGGTTGTTGCTAAAGTTTCAGGTCAAACGGTTATTACTGCTGGTGATTTAGGAAAGTCTATCAACGGATTTGAGGTTCTGAACCCAGATTTAGTGATCTGCAACCTAAACAGTGATGTAACTTTCGAAATTACTTTCAATATTGAAAAAGGAAGAGGGTATGTTCCTTCTGAACAAAATAAGTCAAACAATGCTCCTATTGGAACTATTGCTATTGACTCTATTTTCACGCCGATCAAGAAAGTACAATACAGCATTGAAAATTATCGTGTAGAGCAAAAAACAGACTACGAAAAACTTGTATTAGATATAGAAACTGATGGGTCTATCAGCCCTCAGAATGCTTTAACTGAAGCTTCTAAGATATTAATTTATCACTTCATGTTATTCTCCGATGAGAGAATCACTCTTGAAACTGAAGCTGTAAAAGCATCTATCCAGTACGATGAAGAAACTCTTCACACAAGACAACTTCTTAAGTCTAAATTAGCAGATATGGATCTTTCTGTAAGAGCCCTTAACTGTCTAAAAGCAGCTGAAGTAGAAACTCTTGGAGAACTGGTTTCTTACAGTAAGTCTGATTTGATGAAATTCAGAAATTTTGGTAAAAAATCTTTGACAGAACTAGAAGAATTAGTGCATTCAAAAGGTCTTAACTTCGGTTTCGACGTTGCAAAATATAAGTTAGACGCTGATAAATAATTAATAATGAGACACGGTAAAAAATTCAATCACTTAGGAAGAACAGCTTCTCACAGAAGTGCTTTACTTTCTAATATGGCTTGTTCTCTAATTGAGCATAAAAGAATCAACACTACTGTAGCTAAAGCTAAAGCTTTAAGAGTATATGTTGAGCCTCTATTAACAAAAGCAAAAGAAGATACTACACACAACAGAAGAGTAGTATTCTCTTACCTTCAAAATAAATTTGCGGTTGCTGAATTATTCAGAACTGTAGCTCCTAAAATCGCTGAAAGAAACGGTGGTTATACAAGAATCATCAAGACAGGATTCAGACCAGGTGATGCTGCTGATACTGCTCTTATCGAACTAGTAGATTTCAACGAGCTTTACAACCCTAATGCTGAAGAGAAAAAAGCTACAAGAAGAAGCAGAAGATCAACTGCTACTACTAAAAAAGCTGAAGCAGTAGTTGCTGATGCTCCTGTAGTAGAAGAAAAAGTAGAAGAAGCTAAAGCTGATACTACTGAAGAAAAAACTGAAGAATAATATTCATTCAGATATATATAAAAACCATCCGAAAACGGATGGTTTTTTATTTCCATAATATACTTGGATTATCCAGGGTATGATGAAAAACATTGGTAAAGTACCCAAAAAATGTCCCTCAATTTTGAAGGACATTTTTTTTATTTAAATCTTTGTTCTTTTCAGTTCAATAATATTATTCCCTTGTTCAAGGTGAAGACTATCTCCTTTTACCCTTGCCGTCATATCATCTTTTTTGTAAATCGTTTCATCCCCTTTGGTTTCCGATTTAGGTAACGTAAATGTTTTCTTATTGCTGGTAATGGCTACTGTACTTTCCTTCGGATCATTTTTAAATACAACTTTTACTAATGTTCCGTCTGTAGCTTTATAAACAAAATCGGTTTTCTCAATTTTCTTTCCGTTGATATCTACAGTCGAAGAACTTTGTGTCACCGAATCTATTTTTCCATTATGGTCTGTAACAACAGTTTCTGAACTGTCTGTTTTGATAACGATTTTATTTCCGCTTTCACTTTTTTTACAGCTGACTACAGTTAATGCAAGCAAAGCACTTAGTGCTAAAAGACTTTTTTTCATGATTATATTATTTGATATTCAATATGATTTTATAATTTAATTTTACAAAAATCATGCCTTACAATATGAGAAAATTTAACGATTATTCATGCATATTTCTATTGTTTTTCTCTTTGAATACTAGGCTTAGCAAAAAGAAAATTTTGAAATTAAAGAGAGGCAGCACTTCTTGTCAAATGAAAAAATTCCGGAATATAGTGGAATATTGTAGCAGGTCATCAGCAGATACTTTACATTCCTGCAATATGGCTTTAGAAAGGTAAGAACCTGATTCAGATCTTTGAGTGGATCAAATTCCATATTACAGTACGCCGAAATGATCCGTAGATTTTTAATCAGATTATGAAATAATTGTTAATTTTAAATGATTTGTTGTTGCTTATTTGTTTTTATTTTTAATTTATTGTGAAATGTTTAGCCGTATATTGTTTTTGGAATCAAAAATTGATTAAATTTAATAAAAACTAAAAGACTGAATTACAACTTCAAACTCAAACATTCATATTACACAAAGGTGTAATTGATTTCAAATTGTTTTCTGTTGAAATTTGCTTCAAACAAATAAAGTCATGAGCATTTCCATAGCCATAGTAGAAGACGAGAAAAACTACAACAATGCGTTGAAGAAGGTCATCGATTATCAGAAAGATATGAAAGTGATTGCTCAGTTCTTTGATGGTAATGATGCCATAACAAATCTACCCGATATTTCTCCTGACGTTGTGATGATGGATATCCAATTACAGGATATGCTGGGAATTGAAATCATAGAAAAATTACGAAAAGAAATGCCCAATACACAGTTTATCATGTGTACCAGTTTTGATGATGATGAAAAGATTTTTAATTCTTTAAAGGCAGGGGCCATGGGATATCTTGTAAAAGGAGAAAGCATGGATAAAATTCTTTCTTCCATCCGCGATGTATACAATGGCGGTGCACCTATGAGTTTTTCTATTGCAAGAAGGGTATTGAAACATTTCGAGAAAAAACTTCCGGAAATAAAAGGCTTTGATGAACTTACAGAGCGGGAAAAGGAAATCCTTGAACTTCTTTCCCAGGGACTTCTCTACAAAGAGATTGCAGATCAGAAATTCATCAGCATTGATACCGTGAAAAAACACGTCGGAAATATCTACAGAAAACTCCACGTAAACAATAAGGTGGAGGCAGTCAATAAATTTAACAATTTTAAAAATTAGAAAACATGAATGAAAATCAAGATTTATTAAATTTAACGGGCAAGATTCATCAATTAGTAGACTATGGAATTATTAATACTGAAAAATTACAGGAAATACAATCATTTTGTAATCAGGAAATGGATAGACTACTTGCAGAAGAATTTATAGAAAGAGAATCCATAGATTGGAGCAAGTACATAATCTATGAACAAACTGAGTCTGATGGTGAGATTAATGCTGGATTAGCAACAGAAATGACAAATGCTTACCAGAGCATCCCTAATATTAAAGATATTTATAGAAATAAATTACAAGTTTCTGGAGAAGTAGCAGCAGATTTATTTGGAAAAAATGCTAGGAATGTTAAAATTTTTTTAGGAGAACTTGATAATGGACTCATTTTTTTATTTGAGGATTTACTTCTCCAGAAATATTATATTATTAGTAATAAAATAATAAAAGAAGAAATATCTGCATATAATTTTGGTCGATATAAGGATGCATATGAAAATGGAGCATTAAAAAGAATATTGGATCCCTATATTCAACAATATATTCCAAATACGGTAAATACTGTTAGGTTTGCATTGTCAAGAGCTTTCTTTGCTAAACTTGAAAACCTAAAACCTAAATATCCTAATATTGTTATTTCTTTTCATCCGGCAATACATATTTCCGGGGATATTTTTGATGTGGAATTAGATGATGGAACTATTATTCAGGCTAGTTATGAGTATAGGCTTACATTCATAATGATATTGGGATATTATCAAGGTTCCAAATTTATTCCAATACCTGACATAGGTGCATATGATAGAAATGGTCTTTGTCCTCCTGGATGCTAAATGATTATTCTTGATCTAATATATTATATTGTAATCATTACAAATTTTACTGTTTCCATAATTGAAAAGAAATTGTGGAAGCAGTTATTTTGGTTTTATTTCGGAATTACAATCATAACAGAAATATTATTTACAACGAAAGCGGGTTTTATAACTGCAAGAATGTATAATTATCTGGATTTGTTCTGTATAATTTATTTTGGATACATCTACAATAAAGAGTTACATGATAACTATGTTATTAGAATAACCACAATTTTATTTTTTTTATTAGGAGGTATTTTTATTTTCATTTCCAAAACTAATTATTCGATTATTACTGGGTACCTATATTGTATTTTTTTATTTTTCATTTCTCTGTTTTGGTTTTATAAGAAAATATCAAGCAAAGATCAAACACAGGATATTTTGAATTTATGTTTTTTTTGGATTAGCTGTTCACTATTATTCTGGTCACTATTTTATATTTTCAGAATGTTTCCAATGTATTTCTTTAATAAAAAAGATCCTGGGTTTTTAAAAGAAATATCTAATGTGTTTAGTATAGTTAATATAATTACGTATTCATTATTCTTACGAGGCTTATTTTGTAGACAATGAAGAATCTTCCATTAGAAATAAAGATAGTATATATAACTGCAATCATTGTAGTAATGCTGTTTGTATTATTTATTATCCTTGTTGTTCTTACATACAACCGAAAACAGCTCCTTTACCTTAAAGAACAACAACTCAAAGAATCCGAACACCAAAACCAGCTCCTTCAGAAAGAACTCGAAAAACAAAAAGTGCTGGAACAGGAGCGAGAGCGCATTTCCCACGATATGCATGATGACTTGGGAGCAGGAATATCTGCTCTGAAACTTCAGGCAGAATTTCTGAAACAGAAGGCTGAGAATGATGATCTGCAAAGTGATATCGATGAACTTCTGAAAACCTCTGAAGAAATGAATATCTCCATGAGAGAAATGCTGTGGAGCCTGAATTCAGGAAATGACACCTTAGGAAGCTTTATCGATTATGCCATCCTTTACACCGGAAACTTTTTGAAGAAAACAAAAATAATGGTGTATTCAGAATGTGAAGATATTATAGCAGAAACACCTATTTCCACAGAAATGAGACGCAATCTTTTTCTCTGTTTAAAAGAAGCGGTCAATAATGTATATAAACACAGTCAGGCAAATACGGTGAAACTTTCATTCTCGCAGGAAGACAATAACTTCTCTATGAAAATTTCCGATAACGGAAACGGAATTTCGGATGGACAGAAAGAAGGTAACGGCCTTAGAAATATGAAACGAAGAATGAATGAGTTGTCCGGTGAATGTTCCATCATACCCGAAAACCCAGGAACCTGTCTGGTGTTTAAAATAGCATTATAAATAAATTACCCTTTTGTGTAATTGACTAGTCCGTTTTTTAGAGGGAAATTTGATAGATAAAATTAAAAGCCATGAAAACTCTTATTAACGACAGTATCGGAGATTTGGAAGCTGCTTTAAAAAACAACACTGATCTTCAGGAGAAGTTCAAAACCAATCCGATAGAGGCTATTAAAAATGTAGAAATAAAAAACCCGAAAGACACAGACTATTGGATCTACAGAATCATTGTACTTATGCTTGGATTGGCAGTCATAACCATTATAGCAGGACTTATCCTTATTGCTTACTGGAATGGTAGGGCTGCTAAAGATAATCAGTTGGTTACTATTTTTGCAACTATTTCTTCTGGTGCAATAGGTGCCTTAGCCGGACTTTTATCGCCTACACCGAGGAAATAATAAAAAACTTAAAATAAACAACATCATGAAAACTTTAACCTTGAAAGTGACTATTGAAGGAGGTTCTTCTCAATTAGGGATATATTATAAATTAGTTAAAAAAGAGCATGCTTCAAAACCTGTACAAAAAAAACATAGTTTTGAAGAAGTGTTTAATGATCTTAATGGTGATTACACATTGTACATAGGTGGGAGTAATGCTGATTCTGATAAAAGAAGAGCAATTATAAGTCTTGTTTTTGATGATAAGGAGATTACATTGGATAAGGATTTATCTTACGCAAATCCATCAATCCAAAAAGGCAAGCATATTTATGCTGAATATTATTTTAAAGCTTAAAACCATGAAAACAAACAGCCTTTTATTATTTACTTTAATATTGATATTCTTCAATATATTGACACTTCATGGTCAGAATAATATTGATTTAAAGCAAAAGAGTAATATTGCCCTTAAAACTGTAAATAACAGCAAAACAGGTAACTGGAATGATGTTTTTACCAATTTTATGCAGCTTGCAGCCAAAAACCTTGCAGGTGATAATAAATCTTTTGAATACAAGACAACAATCTTTGCTATAAAAAGTGAGGTAGACAGTACATTGCTAATTGATGAAAACTATGTTAAAGAAAATTTTTCAAGAAATTTTCAAATAAATATGGGGCTGAAATTAGACAATGATTATAAATTCAAAGGATTTTCATATGGTTTTGATTGGGCTTTGATCAACAAAAGAGATCTAAGTGTAAATACATTAGTGAATGGTGAAACAGCAAAACTTTATGAGAAGTATTTTGAAATACTTACGAAATCAAGAGAAAGATATAATGCAGATTTAGACAAAAATAAAGATCAGGATAAATTAACAAAAATAAAGCAGATCCAAGAGGCGATAAGTAAGAATGCCGATGAATATATTATTCCACTTGATGAGTTTCCAAAAGATTTTATAAAATATCTGCCTTCTGATTATCAGGATACTAGGAAATACTTCGGTGAAGTGTATGCAAAAGAACTGGATTCTATTAATAGAAAGCCATTATTGAAAATAGGTTTTAATAGTAACTTTCAAAAAAACGCAAAATTTTTAGATGAGTTTGATGCCAATTTGGTTTATCTGCAAGGATTGAAATCTAAGAAAGGAAGTAAATTGGAAATAGACTTCCGAAATCAGTTTAAAGCAAAAGATAGTATCACAACATCTGTGATCAAAAGAAAAGAATTTTCATCACAACTTGGTTTGAATATTTCAATTTGGGAAACTAAAGATAAATCCATTGTAGAGCTTAAACCTAATTTTGAATATAAAAGGATTGTTTCAGGATTGATGGATGAAGAAAAAAATGACCAATTCTTAGCCAATGCAGATCTTAGGATAAGAATTTTAAAAAACCTTTGGGTGCCATTGATTTTAAAATATGATATTAAAAACAATAATCTTTTTGGTTTCTTAAATGTCAGTTTTAATTTTGATGCGATGAAAAAAGAATAAATTAAGAAAGAATAGAAATACAAAACTCATCTTAAAAATTGTAAGGTGAGTTTTTTTATTGCTATTTTCAAATTTTAACCTCCAATTCTTCACAAAGAATTTGTAGAATTATCATAATATAAATTAACTAAAATTTAACTCGGATTTATCTCAAAAAAATCCCGTGAAATGCCCCTGAAAGTTAAATTTTGATTAAATTTGTCTAAACTAAAAAAAATAAAAAATGAGTGCAATTTCTTACATAGAAGCAAGACAGATTTTAGATTCCAGAGGAAATCCTACCATTGAAGTAGATGTATTTACAGAAAGTGGGGCAATGGGCCGTGCAGCTGTACCTTCAGGAGCGTCTACAGGAGAACACGAAGCGGTAGAATTACGTGACGGTGGTTCAGAATATCAGGGGAAAGGAGTTCTGAAAGCTGTTGAAAATGTAAAAGAAGTAATTGCAGAGAATTTAGTTGGACAACCGGTTTTTGAACAAAACTATATCGATCAGATTATGATTGATCTTGACGGAACGCCTAACAAAGGAAATCTTGGTGCTAATGCTATTCTTGGTGTTTCTCTAGCGGTAGCCAGAGCTGCTGCTGCTGAATTGGGAATGCCTCTTTATAAATATGTTGGTGGAGTGAATGCCAATACACTTCCGGTTCCAATGATGAATGTAATTAACGGTGGTTCTCACTCAGATGCTCCTATCGCATTCCAGGAATTTATGATTATGCCGGTAAAAGCAGATTCTTTCTCTCACGCTTTGAGAAAAGGAACTGAAATTTTCCACAACCTAAAATCGATCCTTAAAGGAAGAGGTCTTTCTACAGCAGTAGGAGACGAAGGAGGTTTTGCTCCTACTTTCAACGGAACAGAAGATGCTTTGGATACATTACTTCAGGCGATCGAAAAAGCAGGATACAAGCCTGGTGACGACATCATGTTGGCATTAGACTGTGCCGCTTCAGAATTCTACAAAGACGGAACGTACGATTACAGAAAATTCGAAGGAGACAAAGGCGCTCACAGATCAAGAGAAGAGCAGGTTTCTTACCTTGCAGAATTGGCTGCTAAATATCCGATTATCTCTATCGAAGATGGTATGCAGGAAGATGACTGGGAAGGATGGAAAATGCTTACAGATAAAATTGGTGACAGAGTCCAGTTGGTAGGTGACGATTTATTCGTAACAAACGTAGACAGATTATCAAGAGGAGTAAAAGAAGGTATTGCCAACTCTATCCTTGTAAAGGTAAACCAGATCGGTTCTCTTTCTGAAACAATGGCTGCTGTACAAATGGCTCAGAATAATAAATTCACTTCAGTAATGTCTCACAGATCAGGAGAAACTGAAGATTCTACAATTGCTGATTTGGCGGTAGCAATGAACTGTGGACAGATCAAAACAGGTTCAGCGTCAAGATCAGATAGAATGGCAAAATACAACCAGCTATTGAGAATTGAAGAAGCTTTAGGTGAAACTGCAATTTTCCCAGGGTTGGAAGCTTTTAAAATCAAAAGATAATTAATCGAATTTATAAATAACGGCAAGCGAAATTTTTAGTTTGCCGTATTTTATGGAAAGTGGTATATTTAAAAAAAATAAATAAATAATGTCAGACAACAAAGTAATATTGAATTACGACGGTAATTCATATGAATATCCAATCGTGGATAGTACTATCGGAGACAGAGGGATTGATATTTCAAAATTAAGAGACCAGACAGGTTTAATCACTCTGGATTTAGGTTACAAAAATACAGGAGCTACTATTAGCGACATCACTTACTTAGACGGAGATAAAGGAGAATTATTCTACAGAGGTTATCCAATCGAGCAGATTGCTGAGAAATCTAACTTCACTGAAGTAATGTATCTTTTATTACATGGAGAATTACCTACTCAGGATCAGTTTACTTCATTCGACAACAATATTAAAAAATATAACTTCATCGCAGACGAAATGAAAAAAATCATTGATGTTTTTCCTCGTTCTGCTCACCCTATGGGAGTTTTATCTTCTTTAACTTCTGCATTGACAGCTTTCAACCCGAAAGCAGTGAACGTAAACTCTAAAGAAGAAATGGATCACGCAGCTGAGCTGATGATCGCTAAATTCTCTCATCTTTGTGCCTGGACTTACAGAAAAACTCAAGGTTTACCATTAAACCACGGAGATAACAACCTGAACTACGTAGAGAACTTCTACAAAATGGCATTCAGATTACCAAACGCTGATTTCGAAATCGATCCGGTAGTAGTAAATGCTTTAGATAAATTATTAATCCTTCACGCAGACCACGAACAAAACTGTTCTACTTCTACAGTAAGAATGGTGGGTTCTGCTCACACAGGTCTTTTTGCTTCTATCTCTGCTGGGGTATCTGCACTTTGGGGCCCACTTCACGGTGGTGCTAACCAGGCGGTAATCGAAATGCTTGAACTAATCGAAAAAGATGGTGGTGATGTATCTAAATATGTTGCTAAAGCTAAAGATAAGGCTGATAATTTCCGTCTAATGGGATTCGGACACAGAGTTTACAAAAACTTCGACCCAAGAGCGAAAATCATCAAGAAAGCTGCTGACGATATCCTTACTGCATTAGGTATTCAGGATAAAGCTCTTGACATTGCAATGCAGTTAGAAAGAGTTGCCCTTGAAGACGAGTACTTCGTAGAAAGAAAACTATATCCAAACGTAGACTTCTACTCAGGTATCATCTACAGAGCATTAGGAATTCCTACAGAAATGTTTACTGTAATGTTTGCGTTAGGAAGACTTCCAGGATGGATTTCTCAGTGGAAAGAAATGAGACTGAAAGGAGACCCGATTGGAAGACCAAGACAAGTTTACCAAGGTGCTCAGGAAAGAAACTACATCGACATCGCAAGCAGATAATATTTGCTTACAATATAAAAGAATCCCAAAGCTTGCTTTGGGATTCTTTATTTTTACAACTTATTCAGTAATAGCTAAAGCCGTAATAAGATCATTCTTCGTTCGGAAATGAAAATTCAGCATTACCGGACTTCCATCAAAAGAACCTGAAATGTTAATTCTTAAAACAGTTGTATTATCATTCACCGAAAAATCTTTTACCTCAAACAAGGTTTTGTATTCACTATTGGATTTTTCATTCCATTGTCTTATTTCTTCTTTTCCCGTGTATATTTTTCCTTCATCAAATACGGATGCCTGTTCAGAAAAACAGTTAGAGAAAGAAATACTGTCAAAAAGTTCCTGTGCCTTCAAGAATTCCTGTAAAATGTTAGGTAAGTTCATACTGTTATTTTTAAATGATTAAACAGTTGGAATAGTGCCGCCATCTATTACATATTCGGTTCCGGTTAGATATTGTGCCCGTGGAGAAACTAAAAACCCAACAAACTCTGCAATATCTTCTGGCTGGGCGGGTTTACCAATGGGAATTCCACCCAACGCATCCATGACACTTTGAGTAGCCTCTTCTATTGACGTTTCTGAACTTTCAGCAATACGTTCCATCATTCGGATGGCAGATGAGGTCATGATCCAACCTGGAGAAACAGTAAGAACACGAACTCCCTTTGGAGAAACTTCTTTTGATAAACCTTTACTATAGTTGATCAGTCCGGCTTTGGCAGCAGCATAAGGTAATGTAGAATCAAATAAAGGCAGCCTTCCCTGAATGGAGGCAATATGAATAATCACTCCCGTTTTTCGTTCCAGCATTTGCGGCAGAAACCCTCTGTCTAAACGAACGGGTGCCAATAAATTGGTCTGAATTGTATTTTCCCAGTCTTCATCACTCAAAACAGAGAAGCCGCCACCAGGCGTCTCTGAACCACCCAATGTATTAATTAAAATATCAAGCTTGCCAAAAGTAGACAGTACTTCTCTTACCAGCTTTTCGGTACCTTTTGCCAGGCTGAGATCTCCTGAAATAAAATGAAATTGATTATTCATCTCTTCAGGCTGATTTCTTGCAGTGACAATTACAGTAGCACCAGCAGTGAGTAATCTTTCGGCAATAGCTTTTCCGGTTCCTTTTGTTCCTCCGGTCACCAAAACAATTTTACCTGATAATTCGTTGTTGAAATGAAATGATTCTGTCATGATTTCTTTTTTGTACAAATTTCAGGAGTATGACCGGCTCTTACAAGTACGGTCTTACGAATCACATAGGGATAAATTAATCCCCTGTTGAGATCTCATCTCATTGTGTTACATTTGTTTTATGTACGAAAGAAAAATCTTACCCAATCTGAATTGCGGTCTTGATCTGATTGCTGAAGTGCTCTATGGCAAATGGAAGATTCGTTTGCTGTGGTTTATCAATGAAGGATTTCAAAGGCCAAGTGAATTACAACGGAAAATTCCTGATGCTTCCCGCAGAGTATTGAATGTTCAGTTAAAAGAACTTGAAGAACATGATCTTGTCACTAAGAAAATTTATCCTGTTGTGCCGCCAAAAGTAGAATACAGGCTTACGGAATTCGGACAGACGTTGATTCCGGTAATTGCCACATTAGGGAAATGGGGTGATGATCATGAAGAACGCTTACGGATATTGATATTGAGAAGGCTTGAAAACTTGTCACAAAGTGAGAGAAACAATACCTGATATTAGCTTTTTTGATTTAACATCAGGTGAAAAAGTCTATACAATAGGAGAAGAAAACCTGCTTTCAAAAGCAGGTTTTCGTTTTTTTATTATGGACATTGGCATCTGTCACATGTCCAGATATAACAGTTTCCTGCATCATCCCATTCGCAGCATCTTCTGCCAGTGGAAATCGGAGCGCCTCCCATTACAGATTTTTGTTGATCTCTTCCTAATTTTTGTGCGTTTTTCAGCACCGGATTGTTTTTGTTCATGACTTTGATTTTTGGTGTTAATAGTTAAGTTTTATGATCTATAATTTCGCGAAAATTATATCACTAATATAGGAAATTAAATAATATAATTATCTATTTTTTTGTTCTTATGTAGATGGAAAATAGTAAGTTGTAGATGTTTTTGGGACTATTCACTGCAGTTGGCTGAACTGACAAGGAAATTTTGTTGAAGGGTGTTGATTTTAGAAATCAAATTTAATACATAAAATAATCCAAAAGTTTTACAGGTAGAGACCTTTACTTATATTTGTAGTATTGCATAAATCTTTATGAGACTAAATATTAAAAACGAAACGGGCAGGCTGAAGTCAGTAGTTTTAGGCCAGCCTAATTCATTGGGACCAGTTCCCACACTAGAGGAAAGTTATGACGCAAAGTCATATTACTCAATCGAACACAACATTTATCCTAAAGAAGAGGATATTATCAATGAAATGAACGCTTTTGAAGCGGTTTTAAAAAAGTATGATGTTGAAGTTCTGCGTCCTAGTATCATCAAAGACTACAATCAGGTTTTTTCAAGAGATGTAGCCTTTGTCATTGATGACAAGATGATCATTTCCAATGTGATTGCAGACAGAGCAGACGAACAGGAAGCCTACAAAAGTGTTTTTGAAAAAGTAGCATGGAGAAAAATTATTAATCTTCCCGAAACCGCGCATATTGAAGGCGGAGATGTAATTGTATGGAATGACTTTATTTTCATCGGAACCTGCTTCAGCGAAGATTACAGAAACTATAAAACGGCAAGAACCAACGAGTATGCCATAGAAATCTTAAAAGAATATTTTCCTAAGAAAAGAATTATCGATCTGGAATTGAAGAAAAACGATAAAGTTCCGTTTGAAGGGATTCTGCATCTGGACTGTACATTTAATCCTGTGGGAGAAGACAAATGTATCATTTATAAAAACGGCTTCGTAGACGAAAGTGATTACCGTTTAATCATCGATATTTTTGGAGAAGAAAACTGCTTCCACATCAATGATGAAGAAATGTTTGAAATGTTTCCGAATATTTTCTCTATTTCTCCTGATGTAGTAGTTTCAGACAAAGCATTCACAAGAATGAATGACCATTTAAGAAACGAGTGGGGAATGACCGTTGAAGAAATTCCTTACAGAGAAATTTCCAAAATGGGAGGTTTATTGAGATGCTCTACAATGCCGCTTGTGAGAGAATAATGGAGTGGGAGAGTTTTAGTGTTTAAGAGTGGAGGAGTTTTAGAGTCTGAGCGTTAGAGTGTTGGTGGGTTTGAATATTTGTTTAAATTTAAAAAAATATTTGGGTATGTCGACAATTAAATTTCATCAGGACTTAAAAGTTTATCAACAATCATTTGAAACAGCACAGTTGATTTATGAACTCTCAAAATCCTTTCCAAAAGAAGAACTTTACTCACTTACAGATCAGATAAGAAGATCATCAAGATCTGTAACGGCAAATATTAGTGAGGCTTGGGGGAAAAGAAAATATGAAAAATCCTTCATCGCTAAGCTTACAGATTCGGAGGGAGAAGCGAGAGAAACCCAAACATGGCTTCAGTTTGCCTTTGCCTGCCATTATATGAATGAAGAGCAATATAATAATTTGCACAACAAGTATAACCAAATAATAGGGATGTTAGTTAAAATGATGAGCCAGTCAGAAAAGTGGTGTTCATTTTCTTCGGTGAATAAAGAAGATAATAATTTGTAAAACGCTGTTCAGACTCTCAAACTCTTATACGCTAATACCCTCAAACTTATAAAAAATGCAGACAACAGATACCGTATTAATGATAGAACCGATTGCATTCGGTTACAACGCTGAGACAGCAAAAAATAATTATTTCCAGGTTGAGCAGACCGGTTCTGATATCCAGTCAAAAGCGTTGGCTGAGTTCAACACCTTTGTTGGAAAACTAAGAGAAAAAGGAATCAATGTGATCACCATAAAAGATACATTAGATCCCCATACTCCGGATTCTATATTCCCAAACAACTGGGTAAGCTTCCATAAAGATGGGAAGGTGGTTTTATATCCGATGTTCGCCTCCAACAGAAGAGTGGAAAGAAGAGAAGATATTATTGAAAGTATCCAGGAGCAGGGATTTGAAGTAGTTGAGGTGGATGACTGGTCTTTTTCTGAAACTCAGGGACATTTCCTGGAAGGAACAGGAAGCATGATTTTCGATCATGATAATAAAATTGCATATGGTTCTGTTTCTTTGAGACTGGATGAAAAACTGTTCAGAGAATTCTGTACCAAATACGGATTTGCTCCCGTTGTTTTCCATTCTTTCCAGACGGTAGGAACAGAAAGACTTCCTATCTATCATACCAATGTAATGATGTGTGTAGCAGACCGATTTGTGGTAATCTGCCTTGACTGTATCGATGATGAACTGGAAAGAGAAAAAGTAGTGGAAACGATTAAAGGCTCAGGAAAAGAAATCATCGAAATTTCTGAAGAGCAGATGCAGCAGTTTGCAGGAAATATGCTTCAGGTTCAAAACAAAGAAGGCGAGAAGTTCCTGGTGATGAGCCAGACAGCCTATCAGTCTTTATCTTCAGAACAGGTAGCCGCTATTGAAAAATACTGCGAAATTATCTATTCAGACCTGAATACTATTGAAGTAAATGGTGGAGGAAGCGCAAGATGTATGCTTGCTGAGGTTTTTCTTCCAAAAAAATAATATATTTACCAAAAAAATTAATTGAACCCATTATCAAGTAAAGGTTTACATATTCTTCTGACTTTGGAAACAGAGTCAGAAGATTTGTTATTAGACAGCAAAGGTTTTCTGACGTTTACAGAAGATATTCTGAAAACTAAAGATGTAGAAATTGTAGGAGTAACCAATCATATTTTTGAAAATGAGAGTTTTACTTCTGCAGTAATCCTGAAAGAGTCTCACCTTTGTATCCACACGTGGCCGGAATTTAAACAGCTTACTTTTGATGTTTTCCTTTGTAATTATACGCAGGACAATACCAAAAAAGTAGAGCAGATTGCAGATGAAGTAGTTCAGTATTTTAAAGCTAATACCATTCAGAAACACAAAATTTACAGATAAAATGCACTATGTCTGCCCAGCATGCGAATCAGAAAATACATTAGATCTTAATTTTCCTATCGAGGAATATGTTTGTAAAACCTGCTCTCACCTCATTGATGTAGCAGGAAATAAAAAGATTAAACATTTGAAAGTACCTACAGAAAATGTTGTCTTGGATGTAGGACAGAAAGGAAATATTGATGGAGTAGAGTATACAGTCGTTGCAATTACTGTCAAAAAATACGGAAACAGTATTTTCTGGCGGGAGTATTCTTTAAAAGACAGCAAAGGAAATGATGCTTTCCTGAGTGAGAGTGATGGACATTGGGTTTTCCTGATCTCTATGCATCCTGATGATTTTAAAGGCAAAGATTCTAAATTACCTACCTATGCCGGGCGAACTTATCGCTGGTACGAAAATACTCCATGCACTATTTATGCTGCTGCCGGCTTTTTTGATGAACACATTGATTTCAGCGTTGCGACCTACAAGGAATATGTCAACGGAACCCGTATGATCTCTCAGGAAAAGACCGCTAAGAAAAGCCAGTATTTTTATGGAGTTCACATTTCAAAACATGATGTTAAAAGAGCTTTTAAAATAGCTCACATGCCGTATTATACAGGAGTCGGAATTGTCCAGCCTTATTATTTTGATATGAAACAGGCGGTGAACATTTTTTGCGTGGGCGCATTAATGATATGTCTGCTTCAGCTCTACGTGTATATCTCACGAACTAACGAAACTGTTTTTGCGGAGACCATCAATTTTGCTGATGTAAAAGACAAAGAAATGGTCAGCAAAAGTTTTACCCTTTCAGGAGGTTCTGCACCATTAAAAGTGAATGCATTTTCAGGTGTTGATAATTCCTGGGCTAATGTTCAGTTGAGTCTTGTGAATGAAAAGACTAATGAAATTGTCTATACCTCAAAAGATATCGAACAATATCATGGGTACGAAGATGGAGAAAGCTGGTCAGAAGGAAGTCAGTCTGAAGAATTTAACCTTTGTGGAGTAAGCTCGGGACAATATCACTTTCTTATTTCAGCAGAAAAGGAAGGATCTATATTACCTGCATTTTCCGGTCTTCAGTCACCGGATTCAAGGATATTAATCTCCAGGGATAAATCAGGAACAGTAGAGGTAACCGATATCTATAAAGGGCAACCTATCACTTTCATAGACGGAAAGACTTTAGAAAAAGATACAACAGAATTAGGTAAACTGGTGAAAGCTTCCTTTGGAACTTCAAAAATAGATTCTCTTATCAATACAGAAGGGTTAAGACTCACTACAGATCCTATTTCAAACAATACCTATGTACAGCTTAAAGCGACCTGGCTTCCTGTTTCATTCTGGAACTTCGGATTCATTTTATTCATAATGATTGCGCTCTTTGTCGCCATGTGGATAGGAAAACATTTCTTTAATGTAAATAAATGGAAGAATAGTTCAAACACCCCTTATATTGCAAATGATAACTAATATTACCAATTACATAAGACAAAACTGGATACTCTGCTTGATCGGAGGGTTTTTCATGACCTGGTTTGTATACCTTACCTATCAGGGAAATCAGGTCTGCGACTGTGCCAAAACAGAAACATACCGCGACGGAACTACAAGAAGTCATTCCAGAGTAGGATTCTACAGATACTATCACAAATAAAAATATAAAAACTATGGACAACATCAATTTCTTACCCATACTAAACTCGGTTCTTTACTCATTTTTAGGAATCGCTATTCTGCTGGTGTGCTATTTCGTTATTGAAAAGCTTACCCCGGAAAAAACATGGCATGAGATCGCTCAGAATAAAAATATAGCACTGGCTATTGTTTTCGGAGCATTTATCATCGGAATTTCAATGATTATAAGCGCGGCAATTCATGGATAAGAAGAGGATTCCTCTTGAGCTGCTTTTATTGTTTTCAGTATTCGTCATTGCTACATGTGGATTGATTTATGAGCTGGTGGCAGGAGCCCTGGCGAGCTATCTTTTAGGAGACTCTGTAAAGCAGTTTTCTTTCATTATCGGAGTGTATCTCTTTTCAATGGGAGTAGGTTCCTATCTTGCGAAATTCATCAAAGGAAATCTTATTGATAAATTCATTGAGATCGAAATCCTGGTGGGAATCGTAGGGGGAATCAGCTCTGTAGTGCTGTTTATTTTATTTAATACACTCGCACACTTTGAAAGCGTTTTATATCTTTTCGTCTTTTTCACGGGATGTCTCGTCGGAGTAGAAATTCCGCTTTTGATGAACATTTTGAAAGACAGAGTTCAGTTTAAAGATTTAGTTTCAAACGTCTTTGCGTTCGATTATATCGGAGCTTTATTGGCATCGATTCTTTTTCCATTGGTTTTGATTCCGAAATTAGGAATTGTAAAGACACCTTTGTTTTTTGGATTGATCAATATCTCTATTGCGATATTCCTGTGCTATTATCTTACAAAGGAATTATCAAAACCCCTTTCCCTCAAAGTAAAATCTATCGCGGCATTTGCATTCTTGCTGGGACTTTTCTTTTTTTCAGATACGATTCTGTCTTATTCTGAAGAAAAACTATATGGCGAAAATGTGGTTTATACTAAAAGTTCACCTTATCAAAGAATCGTTTTAACGAGGAATACGCACGAATTCCGTTTATATTTAAATAATAACTTACAGTTTTCTTCAACGGATGAATACCGTTACCATGAAGCTTTAGTACATCCTGCTATGTCGATGGCAAAAAACATTGATAATGTCCTGATTTTGGGAGGAGGTGACGGCTTCGCAGCCAGAGAAGTATTGAAATACAAAGACGTTAAAAAAGTAACCCTGGTGGATCTTGATGGTGAAATGACTCAGTTTTTCAAGACCAATGAAACCATGCGCAGGCTGAACCAGAATTCTTTTTCCAATCCAAAAGTAGAAATCATCAATAAAGACGCTTACATATGGGTAAAAGACAGTAAAAAGAAATTTGACGTCATCATCATAGACTTTCCTGATCCGTCCAATTATAGCTTAGGAAAACTCTATTCTCTGCAGTTTTATAAAGAACTGGAGAAGCTGACAACGCTTGATACGAAAATTGTGGTTCAGACCACATCTCCATATTTTGCTCCGAAATCTTTCTGGTGTATTGAGAAAACAATCAATCAGATTTTTCCTTTCACAGCAGCGTATCATACCTATGTTCCGTCTTTTGGAGAATGGGGATTTTCGATGGCTTCATTTGAGCCCATCAGCAACAGAGTTTACAGAAAGCTTCCCGGCTTAAAATACTATGATTATAACTTTTCACAGATGTCTTATTTTAATAAAGATATGAAAGTGAAAGACGTAGAAGTTAACCGTCTGGACAACCAGATATTAGTCCGTTATTTCGATGAAGAGTGGGGGAAAGTACAGTAGAAAGGATTTTCTTACAACTATATTTTTAGGTAGCCTTATGCTTCCCTTTTTGCAGTATTGCGGAAAGAAAGTAAAAGTTTTGCTGTTGAAAATTACCGGGACAAACCATGTTCTTGGTCACAAGTTATGGGCAAAAAATTTTCCACAGTTTTCAGAAGTTATCCACACAAAATATCTTATCGTGGGTGGTGGGATTTCCGGACTTTCTGCATGTAGATTTTTTAACCAGAATAATGAACAGGATTATCTTCTCCTTGAAATGGAAAACCATCTGGGAGGAAATTCTTCCAACGGACAGAATTCATTTTCAAAATTTCCTTTAGGTGCCCATTATTTACCTTTACCTAATAAGGAAAACGTAGAAATAATAGATTTCCTGAAAGAATGTAAAATCTGTCTGGGAACAGAACAAAACGGAGAACCCATTCTTGATGAATACCAAATGACTTTTCCACAGCAGGAAAGACTTTTCTATAAAAACTCATGGCAGAATGATATTGTGCCTCAGAGAGGTATTTCAGAAACAACACAACAAGAGCTTACCCGTTTTTTTAAGCTGATGGATGAGCTTCGTGTAAAGAAAGACACTGAAGGAAGATATTGGTTCGCCATTCCCGTACATGATTCCAGTAGAGAAGATGAGGTGGTAAAACTTGAAAAAGTAATATTCAAAGATTGGCTCAAAGAAAATAACTATCATTCAGAGGAACTTCTCTGGCTGTTGGATTATTCCTGCAGAGACGATTTCGGATTGGGAATTGACTATGTTTCAGCATGGGCAGGTATCCATTACTTTGCCGGAAGAAAAAACAACTGGAGCACGAAATATAAAGATCAGGTATTCACATGGCCGGAAGGAAATGCAAGACTGGCAAACCATTTTTCAAAATATACAGAGGGAAAACACATGCCAGAAAACTTAGTTTTTGATGTGAAAATCAATGATAGAGTTGAAGTATTGAGTTTTGATAATGCTCAAAAGAAAACTAAAAAGATCATTGCAGATAAAGTACTGTTTGCAACCCCGCAATTTGTGAATGAAAGAATTTTTAATCAAAAAAGAGCATCATCATTCCATTATGTGCCGTGGCTTTTAACAACGATTACGTTAAAGAATGAATTTGGAGGAGATGAAGAGCTGGCCTGGGATAATGTGATCTACGGGACTTCCGGATTGGGGTATATTTTTGACCAGCATCAGAATCTGAACCAGATTATAGGTGAAAAAGTAATTACCCACTATAAGAGTTTTTCAACTGCAGATTGCAAAAAAGCGAGGAAAAAGCTGTATGCCATGAAAGAATCTGAACTTAAAACTTTAGTTTTGGATGATTTGAAGAAAGCCCATCCATTGATAGAAGATTTCATTCTGGAAATGCAGTTTCATAAAATAGGACATGCAATGATTGCTCCGGTTCCCAATCAGATTTTTGGTGAGGAAACTCAAAAAGCGAAAGAGTCCATAGAAGGGAAAATTTTCTTTGCCCACTCTGATCTTTCCGGAATATCCATTTTTGAAGAAGCCTTTTATCAGGGAATCCGGACTGCAGGACAAATGATACAATGATACAATGAAACAGCCGTGGATACATAATGTAAAAACAGACTGGTGGTTTATTCTATCACCACCTTTCCTTGTATTGCTTGTTATTTTTCTTTTTCAGAAACAGATTCAGGGGCTGGAAAATCATTATTCCTTTTACACATGGCTTTTTCTGATCGTTTTTGTGGATGTAGCTCACGTATATTCTACGCTGTTCAAAACGTATTTCGTAAAGGGAGAAATACAGAAAAATAAATGGCTTTATCTCGGAATTCCTGCGGTAAGCTGGATTTTAGGGATTATCCTTTTTCAATTCGGAAGTCTTACATTCTGGTCGGTACTGGCATTGGTAGCCGTTTTTCATTTTATACGCCAGCAATATGGTTTTATGAGAATTTACGCCCGCTTTGAACCGAATAACTGGAGCAAAAGAATAGATGAGGTGGCTGTTTATTCTGCTACCATTTATCCGATGTTGTACTGGTTTAAAACTCCTCGTGCCTTTACGTGGTTTGTCGATAACGAATTTGACTGGCTTCAAAATCTTCCGGATTATATTCCGTTCATTACAATAACCTATTTTGCCATTCTGATCATCTGGATTATTAAAACTGTAATTGAAGCTTTTAAAACAAAGAATATTAACGTTCCGAAAACAGCACTGATCACCGGAACTTTTCTTTCCTGGTATTTTGGGATTGTCTATTTTAACAATGATCTTTTGTTTACTTTTCTGAATGTGATTTCTCACGGAATTCCCTATATCGCATTGATCTACATCCGGGAAATACAACAGAAAGAAAATCATCAGCTGAACAGGATGCAGATTTTTAAATCTTTTTCAGGAATCTTTTTGTTTATAGGAGTTCTTTTAAGCTTTGCTTTCATGGAAGAATTTTTGTGGGAAACTCTGGTATGGAATGAACATTTTTCCTTGAATGTGATTATTTCAGAAAAATTATTACAGTTCCTTGTTCCGTTGTTAGTTGTTCCGCAGCTTACCCATTATCTTCTGGATGGCTTTATTTGGAGAAAACCCAAAAAAGTTGCCTAACTTTGTCTTAATCTTTAAAATCTAAAAATGAGACAATATTTTCTGTCACTGGCAATTTTTCTAGGAATGATTGTGGGTGCTCAGCAGAAAACATTCTGCAATCCCATCAATATTGATTATGGGTATACTCCGTTTGAAGTTTTTTCAAAACAAGGGAAACATCGTGCTACAGCAGATCCGGTGATTGTTAATTTTAAAAATAAACTGTTTCTTTTTTCTACCAACCAGGAAGGATACTGGTATAGTGATGATATGCTGGACTGGAAGTTTGTGAAAAGAAAGTTTTTAAGAGATAATAAATACATCCATGATCTTAATGCTCCTGCGGTATGGGCAATGAAAGACACTCTATATGTATATGGTTCTACCTGGGAACAGGATTTTCCGATCTGGAAAAGTACAAACCCCACCAAGGATGATTGGAAAATTGCAGTGGATACTTTAAAAGTGGGAGCTTGGGATCCGGCGTTTCATTATGATGACGATAAAAATAAACTCTATCTGTACTGGGGTTCAAGTAATGAATGGCCATTGCTGGGAACAGAGGTGAAAGTAAAAAATCTTCAGTCTGAAGGTTTCGTTAAGCCCATTATTAAACTAAAACCTGAAGATCACGGCTGGGAACGCTTCGGAGAATACAATGACAACGTTTTTCTTCAGCCTTTTGTAGAAGGGGCATGGATGACAAAACACAACGGAAAATATTATATGCAGTATGGCGCTCCGGCAACAGAATTCAGTGGATACTCGGATGGAGTGTATGTGAGCAAAAGTCCTTTGGAAGGGTTCGAGTATCAACAACATAATCCATTCTCTTATAAACCGGGAGGTTTTGCCAGAGGAGCAGGCCATGGAGCTACGTTTGAGGACAATTACAAGAACTGGTGGCACGTTTCCACAATTTTTATTTCTACAAAAAATAATTTTGAAAGAAGGCTGGGAATATGGCCGGCCGGCTTTGATAAAGATGATGTGATGTACTGTAATACGGCATATGGCGATTATCCTACTTACCTTCCGCAATATGCACAGGGCAAAGATTTTACGAAAGGTCTTTTTGCCGGATGGATGCTGTTGAATTATAATAAACCGGCTCAGGTTTCATCTACTTTGGGAGGGTATCAGCCCAACTATGCTGTAGATGAAGATATCAAAACGTACTGGAGTGCCAAAACCGGAAATTCCGGAGAATGGTTTCAGACAGATCTGGGAGAAGTTTCTACCATCAATGCCATTCAGATCAATTATGCAGATCAGGATGCCGAGTTTATGGGGAAAACCTTTGGGAAAATGCATCAGTATAAAATCTATGGTTCCAATGACGGGAAAAAATGGAGTGTGATTGTGGATAAAAGCAAAAACACTAAAGATGTTCCTCACGATTATGTAGAACTTGAACAACCTGCAAAAGCCCGTTTCCTTAAAATGGAAAATCTGAAAATGCCAACAGGAAAATTTGCATTAAGCGGTTTCAGAGTGTTTGGAAAAGGAGCAGGGAAACAGCCTGCAAAAGTAGAAGGTTTTGTGCCTTTAAGAGCTGATCCTAAAAAATACGGTGAAAGAAGAAGTATCTGGATGAAATGGCAGCAAAACCCTGAAGCGGATGGCTATGTAATCTATTTTGGAAAGACTCCCGATAAATTGTATGGAAGTATTATGGTCTACGGAAAGAATGAGTATTTCTTTACAGGGGCAGACAGAACAGATGCATACTATTTCCAGATTGAAGCTTTTAATGCGAATGGCGTTTCTGAAAGAACGACTGTTGTAAAATCAGAATAGATCAAAGTAAAATATAAAAAATGACACGTTTTGAAAAATCAGGACGTGTTATTTTTTGTCTGTTTTCTTGAGAAATGTTTCTATTTTATTGATAAGAAATTGATCATTTGGGTGTTTATCCCAGTCCAGATGTCCGCCATTGAATGAATAAGACTCATGGAAGATATGTTTTTTATTTAAAACAGAATCTAAGATTTTCTCTTGTGAAGACGGGATAACACGATCCGAATTTCCATAGTAAGATAAAGTAGGAGGAGAGTTTTCATTGATCCATTTCACAGGGCTTGCGAAATCTATTCTGGAAGTTTCAGAATCCACTACACGAGGATCTACAAGTCTTCTTTCCACAAAGGAATATTCCTGATAGTTTTTAAAACCCGGATCTGAAAGGTCTGCAGGACCGACAATATTAATTACAGCCTTTATTTTTTTATCTGTATCCAATTTATAAGCATACAGCATGGATAAATGGGCTCCGGCACTGTTTCCCAATAATATCAGCTTGGGACTGTACCCAAGCTTTTTTTCTAGGAAGGCGGAAACATATTTAATATCATTTATTTGATTGGGTAAGCCATAATGAGTTTCTGATGTCAGTCTGTAATTCATATTGACAAAAATATGATCAGGAAATTTCTGCATCATAGAGAGTGTGAAAAAGGTAAGCTGCGATTTATCTCCAACCCTCCAGCCTCCACCATGAATTATAATAAAAACATCCTTTTCTTTGTTTGTTCGTGTAGATGTAATATAAAGATCCATAACCTGCTCTGGATTGTTTCCATAGTGAATATTTTCCTCCTTATCAAAGTGGATATCTTTTCCCAGATTTATCTTTTTTTCTGTACACCTTATCCAAAGAAAAAGAAAACTAAGGCAAATTAAAATAACTCGTATGTGTTTTTTCATAGCTATTAAATATAAAAAAATCCGCTGAAAAAAATCAGCGGATATCGTAAGAATAATTGAATATGAAGAAAGATAATTCTTTATCTGGTTCTGCTTTTAATAGCATCTGAAGCACCCTCGATATCTCTTACCTTTTTGATTTTCTGATTTCCGAAATTATAGGTAAGACTTACGATTAAGCTTCTGTTGTAGCGGTTTTGGTGGACATAATTATAATTTCCGTTTTCCTGAAAGTCCTCAATTTTAACAATGTTGGTATTCAATACATCATTTACATTCACTGCAAACGTCCAGTCGTTCCACATTTTCTTAAGGCTAAGATCTAGACTCATCAGGTTTTTCAATGAACCAAGCTCAATCTGTTGCTTATCTACGAAGAAGTAATTAAGTCCGAAGAACCATGTTTTCTTTTTATCAAGACGAACGGTGTTGTTGGTTTGGATCAAAAGACTGGTAGAATTGGTTTTATTGGTGTATGTAATAAATTTTCCACTGGGCCCTTTTTCATCTTTGAATCTGTCTCCTGTTGTAGGATCAGTATCAAGGCTTCCATTGTTAATATTATGCTGTACACCGATATTGAAATTGGTTGTCCAGTATTGCTTGAAAAATGACTTTTGAACACCTACCATTGCGGACATTTCCTGTTTATTCCCAAAATTGGTTCTGATATATCTTAATGCCGGGTTTTCGCCTTCCTTTCCAGCCGGTGATACCGGATATCCCTGAAGTGGTACCTGCGTAATTACATCCTGAATGTAGGAATGGTTTAAAATCAGGAAATAGGAATTTTTGAACATATAAGTAAGCTCCTGATTATAAGTAGAAGATGCCTTTACGAACGGGTCATTCTGAGTATAATTATCATCTGTAAGAATGTTCCTTACGGGATTAAGTTCCCAGAAACTAGGTCTTCTCATTCTGCTGGAGAAGGAATAAGAGATATTGTTTTTATCATTAATTGCATAATTCAGACTTAGATAGGGAAGAAGGTTTTTATAATTTCTTTCAATTCTTCTAAGAGCTTCTGTGGGAGCGTTGTCAGAAGTTCCAAGACTGTTGGTGATCTCATATCGGGCACCTATTTTTCCGGAAAGTTTGTCGGAAATCTTTTTCTCAACGGTAAGATACATTCCGTAGATGTTTTCATCATAGATAAAATGGTTAGGTCTTGAATCCGGAGCTTTTACAGGATTAAAAGAATAAGTTATGTTTTTAGAATCGTTATCTGTCTTAGTCTTATTATAATTTCCGCCTATAGATACAGTCAGATCATTTTTAAACTTTTGATTATAATCCACCATTCCGGAGAAATTATTAATAATCTGAGGAAGATCCTGGAATACCTGTGTTTTTATTTTTCCTACTTTTCTGTTGATATCCGAAGCAAAGGTCTGGTTATCTGTGGACTGGAATCTTCTGTAGTTGAGGTAGGCTGCATTTACATTCAGTTTACTTCCCAATGAATCTGTTTTTAATTCATAATTTAAATTCACAGAATTGTTATAAGATCTTGAATCTTCCCGGTTTTTAGACCACGTATATTCCGTATTTGTTTTTTTTATGGTATTAAATAAATCTACCGTTGAATTATAACTTTTATTAGCCCATGTATTCCATGATAATGCGAGATTGCTTTTATCATTCAGTTGATAATCAATATTCAGATAGCCACCGATGTTTTTATTCGGATCATCAACATCTCCTACGGATTCATTAGAAGTTTTGGCAGTACCATTTCTTAAAGTATAGGTCTGTGGTTCGATATTTTCACCCCCGCTAAGACTGGCACTTACTCCCAGTTTATTTTTTCTGTAGTTAGCCGAGAAACTCGCCTGACTCCCGTTATATTTATTGGTAGTGTTAGACATTCTCATATTTCCATTGAGACCATCACTCATTTTTTTCTTTAAAACGATATTGATGATTCCATCAGATGATTCTACCTGATACTCACTTCCCGGAACGGTAATCACTTCAATTTTCTGGATATTTTCTGCCGGAGTATTTTTCAGAAACTGAACTAAAGATTCAGCGTCCATATTGCTTTTTCTTCCGTTGATATAAATGAGGGCATTATTTTTCCCTGCTATTTTCAATGTTTTATCATCCGTTGAAGATAATAATGGGGTCTGCTTCAAAAGATCAAAAGTGGTATTTCCCTTTGCAACAGGAGATGCTGCTACATCATATACAAAACGATCGCTTTGCTTTTTGAAAACCTGTTTTGTGATGGTAACTCCTTCTATGTTTTTTGTTTTTGCCGTATCAGCTTTCTTTTCCTGCGCAAATGCACAAGTACTGAATACAATGGCCATTGACAAAATTATACGTTTCATGTTGTTTTTATTTAAGAGTGGATTTAGTGTATAAGTTTTATAAATTAGGTTCTGGATTTCACAGCATCGTTAGCTGATTTCATTTCCCTTGCTTTTTTCAGTTTCTGATTCCCGAAATTATAAGTAACTCCGATGCTCATTAACCTTGGATAATTGAAGTTGGTGATATTATTATATTTTCCGTTAGGCTGAACTCCTTTAATACTGTAGAAGCTTTGATTGAATAAGTCACTCACTTCCGCTACAATCGTCCAGTCTCCAGCGATTTTTTTCAGACTGAGATCGAAGCTTTGTCTTGCACCTATCATTCCTCCTTCCATTGCAGTCTGGCTGGCAAAGAAGTAATTCACTCCCAGGAACCAGTCTTTTTTAGAAGAAAGTCTGATGATATTATTGAGGGTTGCAGACATATTGTAGTTTTTGACATCAATGATGTAAGGATCTACTACTTCAGTTTCTCCCGGAACGGGCATGGAAGTTGGGTCTTCAAATACTCCGCCTTTGTAGGTAACATAACCTAAATTGACAGAATAGTTGGTTGTCCATATATCTTTAAACCAGGATTTGTTCATTCCAAGAGTTAGAGCAATCTCCCTGTTTTTTCCATAATTGGTTCTGATATATCTTAAGAATCTGGTAGTTTCCATAATAGGATTTCCTTTGATGTCCTTTATGATTTTCCCCTCAGAATCTTTTTTAGGAGCTGTTACAGTTCCTTGCAATGGAATCAGGTCTGAGGCTGCTGCATCCTCCACCATATTAAAACTAAGATTGGCATAGAATGCATTTTTGTACATATAATTGATTTCCTGATTATAGTATTTGGAAGCGAGTATAAATGGATTGTTCTGCGTATAATTGGTTGGAGTAAAGTAGGTTCTTGAAGGATTCAGTTCCCAGAATCTGGGTCTTCTGATTCTGCTGGAGAAAGTATAGCTCAGATTATGATCGGAATTGATGGCGTAATTTAAATTCAGATAAGGCAGAAGGTTGTTGTAATTTCTTTCAAATCCTGTTTTATCCACAATATCGCCTGTACTTCTGGTCATTTCGTAACGGGCTCCTATTTTTCCGGATATCTTCTCCGTTAATTTTCTTTCATAATTCAGATAAATCCCAAGTATATTTTCTTTATAAATGAAGTGATTGGTCTGGTTGGGATCGATAATAAATTCTCCCTTTATTAATTTATCCTGTTTGGTGTCGTTATCTGTATTGGTGTGGTTATAACTGATTCCCATTAACCATGTTGCTCCTTTAGCCGTTTTTTTCAGATAATCAATATTGGCAGCGTAGTTGTTGATGATTTGGGGTACTGCCTGATGTAATGCTGAATATTTGTTGATTGTATCATTCGTTAAAGGAAAACTTTCATTGAAACTTACTTTATCCCTGTTGAACCATAAGTAAGAAATGTTGGATGTAAGTTTACTTCCCAGAGAATCTGTTTTCATCTCATAATTCAAATTGAAAGAATGATTTCTTGTTTGTGCATCCTCGTTGTTGACAGTTCTGTTATTTAATACTCCGTTTTGCCAGTTGGTAATATCCAGTACAGAATTGAAACTTTTATTGTATCTCATGTTGTAGGAAAATCCAAGACTGTGTTTTTTATTGATTTCATAATCAACATTGAATCCTCCACCAAAATTTTTGTTAGGATCATCATTAAACCCAAAAGACTCATTTCTGAAAGTAGGATCACCGTTGGATAGCGTATATCTTTGTCTGTCTGTCCAGCTTCCCGTTCTGAAATTAGAATTACCGGACCATTTTCCCTGTCTGAAATTAAAAGAAGCTCCCGCATTAGGATTATTGTAATAAGCCTGCTCGTTCTGCATTTTCAACGTTCCGTTATAGCCGTTGTTTTTGCTTTTTTTCATGACAATATTGATGACTCCTTCTTTGGATTCAACCTGAAATTCACTTCCGGGAACTGTGATGACTTCTATTTTCTGGATATCCTCAGAAGGTGTGGACTTCAGCATTTCAATCAATGCCTCAGAATCCATATTGGTTTTTTTATTGTTGATATAAATGACTGCATCATTTTTTCCCAAAATCTTCAGCGTTTTTCCGTCTATGCTGGAAATCATCGGTGTTTGTTTCAAAAGATTAAAGGTGTTGGTTCCTTTAGCGATAGATGAAGAAGCTACATCGTATACCAAACGGTCACCCTGCTTTTTGAAAACCTGCTTCTTGAGATTCACTGCATCAATAGCATTGACTTTCAAACTATCTTTTTTCTGCTGGGCAGTGATAAGTCCACCGAAAAATAGTGCTGCAATAAGAATTTGAGTCTTCATGATTATTCTTTTTTAATTAATAGCTTGTATGGTTTGTTATTTAACATTACAAAGATATATAATAAATTTAGTATTATGCAATACAAAGTACTTAAAAATATTTTTAAATCATTATAATCAATTGATTATCAATTAATAAAAATTTACATTAAAATATTGATTGCTTGACCTTTCTGTATAATAAGACAAATAAATGATGCAAAATGTTACATCAATGAAAGAAATTATGAGAAATTTTTAATTAATACCTGGAATTTATTCCCATTAGCTCCGGAGTTATGCTTCACACAAAGACATATGTGAATCGGGGTTGTAATAACTGTAAAAATAAAAAAGGACCGAAAAGGTCCTTTCATTATATTGTTTATTCTCTGTCGAATCGGGCGAGTTTTTTATCTACCCAAACCGTTGCAAAGGGGAAGAACGCAGATAATAGGGCAAAAACAAAATCTTCATCATCCCAATTATAAATTTTTCTGGCAGGAAGGCAGAGTAAAAGGTAAAGGGTAAAAAATAAGCCATGTAAACTACCAATAACACTGATGAAGATGATAGAGTATAAATTTTCATCATACCGGATCCAGATCATCGCAACACCATACAACAAAAGACATGAAATGGCCTCCGCAAGACAAATTTGCTTAAACCATCTGATGATTTTTTCCTGAGAATATTTTGAGAATATTTTTTCGATGAAGTCCATTTCTTAAATTATGAGGTGAGAGATAAAAGGTAAGAGTCTTTCTCTTGCTTTTAATTTTAGCCTCTCATTTCCACTATGCAAAATTACTTATAAAAACTACTACCATCCAAATATTCAAAAACTTCTGGTGGCAGCATAGGCCTTACATTTTTACCATCCCTTATCATATTACGGATTTCCGTAGCTGAAAGTTCTATTACCGGAGCCTTGATCAGAGAAATGTTTTCATGCTGTAAATATTCGGAATCTTTTTTCTCACCTTCAAATTCTCTTGGATAAACAATGATATGATGATTTTTGATCAGGATATCAGCATTTTTCCATTTGTGAAGGCTTTTCAGATTATCTTCTCCCATGATCAGACTGAAAGAATAATCAGGATATTTCTCATGCAGATACGTTAAGGTATCAATAGTATAACTTGGTTTCGGAAGAGAAAACTCCACATTAGAAGCTCTCATATTAGGATAATTCTTTACCGCAAGCTGTACCATATCAAGTCTGTTATGGTCATTGAGTAAAGATTTTTTGTCTTTAAAAGGATTTTGAGGACTTACTACAAACCAAAGTTCATCCATATCAGAATTTTCCAGAATATAATTAGCCAGAATAAGATGCCCGATATGAATAGGATTGAATGATCCGAAAAATAAACCGATTTTTTTCATGTGCTATTAAGAAGCTAGGTCGTAGGAATTAGGGGTTAGGGAGTTTGAAGTTTTGTGATTATAGCATTCAACATTTTTGATATTTCGGAGGTTTTTTCAATTAGAATTTTAAATTTTTCAGAACTAAGGTAACTTAAATTTTTTGAAATAATCAATTGGGTTTCCAGCTCAGCACAGCTACCTCTTGCAATTTTCAAAAACTGAAGATAATCGCTGGTAGATCTTCTGGAATGTCCTTCAGCAATATTGGACGGAACTGAAATTGACGCTCTTCGAATCTGGCTAGTAAGTCCATATAGTTCTTCTTTTGGAAAAATAGTGGTCACTGAATAGATTTCAGTAACGAGATCTACAGATTTGTTCCAGACAATTAATTCCATATAATTTCCCATATGTATTTCCCTATTCGTTGATTACTAAATCCTAATCCCTATTTCTTACTCTCTAAATTTTACATCCTTGATATTAAGATAATGAGTGACATTGCCTTTCCAGTGATTTTCTTCCAGGGTAAAAGCAAGATCAAAGTTTTTATTTTTAAAATCGTCAACAAACTGTCCCAGCTTGAACCCGACACATTCAATATTTCGTCCTGTAGATTCCTGTTTGATATAAAACTTCAGGTGATTATTATCTTTTCCCATTGTTTTTACATAGCCGGAAAGTTTCTGATTCGTTAATGTAAAAATAGGTTTCATATTATGCGGTCCAAATGGAGCCAGTTTTCTGTGGAAATTGATAAACTCTCTGTTGATTTCATCTACTTTAATCTCTGTATCAATCGTAATAGAAGGTTCTTTCTGATGATCTTTGATTTTTTCCGAAACAATTCTTTCAAATTTTTCCTTGAAAGCATCAAATTTATCCTTCTCCATCGAAAGTCCGGCCGCAGCATGGTGTCCCCCGAATTTAAGGAAATATTCAGAACACATATCAAGAGCTTCGTGTACGTCAAAATCAGAAACAGATCTTGCGGAAGCTACCATTTCTCCGTTATTACCATCAGTAAAAACAAGTGTAGGTTTATAATAGGTTTCAATAAGCCTTGAGGCTACAATACCAATTACTCCTTTATTCCATTCCGGATGATAAACAATAGTAGTATGCTTGGTTTCCTGCTGGGATTCTATGATCTGATTCAGGGCAGAAAGAGTGGAATTCATATCCAGTTCACGCCTTTCATCGTTGAGGTTCATGATATCATTCACAATCTGATTGGCATGTTTCAGATTATCAGAAACCATAAGCTCTACAGCTGCTTTACCATGGGAAATTCTTCCGGCAGCATTAATTTTAGGAGCGATTTCAAAAACAATATTGGAAATTTCAAAATGAGAAAGCTTATCCTCAGGAATCAATAATCTTAAACCAAGATTTCTGGTCTTTCTGAGGGTTTTTAATCCCATTTTAGCCAGAACCCTGTTTTCTCCTGTCATCGAAACAATATCTGCAGCAATGGAGATTGCCAGAAGATCTGTCAGCTCAAATAATTCTGCTTCCGGTAATTTATAAATGGTATTAAGTCCCTGACAAAGTTTAAAACCAACGCCACATCCTGACAATTCCTTGAAAGGATATCTGCAGTCACTTCTTTTAGGATCAAGTACAGCCGCAGCATTAGGAATCTCTTCACCCGGAAGGTGATGGTCACAGATAATAAAATCGATGTCCAGATTACGGGCATAGTTGATCATATCAAGGGCTTTGATTCCACAGTCCAGAGCAATGATTAATGAAAAACCATTTTCTTTGGCGAAATCAATTCCTTCGGTGGAAATTCCATATCCTTCAGAATTTCTATCCGGAATATAATAATCCAGATATTTTTTCTCAACAATTTTGCTGAGATAAAGGTACATCAAAGCAACAGCTGTGGTTCCGTCCACATCATAGTCACCATATACCAATATTTTTTCTCCATTTTCAATGGCGGTGGCAATACGCTCTACAGCCTTTTGCATGTCTGCCATTAAAAACGGATTGTGTATATCGTTAAGGTTGGGTTTGAAGAATTCTCTGGCCTTTTGATAATTGTCAATTCCCCTTAGAACGAGGATTTTAGATTCAAAAGTACCAAAACCAAGTGACGAACTTAGTCTGTCAACAACTTCCTCATCGGGTTCAGGCTTGTAAATCCATTTTTGACTCATTTCACAAAAATAAGGAAAAAAGTTCTAAAAGCGTCTTTAAAAATCAGCAAATTAGATTTTAAAATAGGTGGCATAAGGATGAGAAAATTGATACTTGTTAGTTAAATTGATCAGAATAATTATATTTTTTTTCATTTTAAAAATGATCTCTGTAGGAAAATTATATTCATTCAAACTATATGTATCACACGTTTCTATGATTGTTTTGTTTAAAATAAACGGTAAGAACTTTCGGGTTTCTTTCTAATAATAAAAAAATAACATTCAATGCGGATATTAGGAGAATTTTTGACTTAGTAATTGGTAAAAAATGTTATCTTCGTGCTCCAAATTTTAAATGACTATGAAAAAAATTATGCTAAGCCTTATGTCATTTGGGGCTATGTATTCGATCAATGCACAGAAGATTAACCTTGGAAAAGCTGCCGGGATGGTTTCAAATGGCGCAAAAGCCTTAACATTTACCAACGAAGATGCTATTAAATTATCCAAAGAATCAGTAGACTGGATGGATAAAAACAATCCTGTAGCAGGACCTAAAGATCCATATACTGTGAGACTGAACAAGCTGTTTGGAAAACATAAATCTCAGGATGGTCTGAACCTGAATTATAAAGTTTATAAAGTAAAAGATATCAATGCGTTTGCCTGTGCTGACGGAAGTGTACGCGTATTCTCTTCATTAATGGATATTATGACTGATAATGAATTGCTTGCTGTAATCGGACACGAAATCGGCCATGTAAAGAATCAGGATACCAAAGATGCTATGAAATCAGCCTATCTGAAGGCGGCTGCATTAGATGCTGCATCATCAGCTTCGTCAGCTGTATCTACCCTTAATGAAAGCCAGATAGGAAAGATGGCGAATGCCTTTTTAGATGCTTCGCATAGTAAAAAGCAGGAGTCTGAAGCAGATACTTATTCATATGACTTTATGAAAGCTAATAAATATGATGTAGTAGGTGCTTATACGGCTTTTAAAAAATTAGCTTTACTTTCAGAAGGAAGTACACAGACTAATTTTGAAAAAATGTTCAACTCTCACCCCGACAGCAACAAAAGAGCAGAATCTATCAAAAAGAAAGCAGAGAAAGAAGGTTTATGGAAAGATCCGGGAACTGTAGCGTTACCCACAGCTAAATTGACGAAATAATTATTTTATTTATTGTTTAAACGAAAATACCTCAAAGCATTGCTTTGAGGTATTTTTATATAGATTTTAATGTTGTTCAGATTAAGAATACATTTTTTCTCTTAATTCTTTTACCTTTTTATCAGCAAGATATTCGTCATAAGTCATTTCTCTGTCAATGATTCCGGTAGGAGTCAGTTCAATGATTCTGTTACAGACTGTTGAAAGCATTTCGTGGTCATGAGATGCGAGTAAAAGATTTCCTTTGAAGTTAGATAAAGAGTTGTTCAAAGTCGTGATACTCTCAAGGTCTAAGTGGTTGGTAGGTTCATCCAATAAAAGAACATTCGCTTTCTGAAGCATCATTCTACTGAACATACATCTCATTTTTTCACCTCCGGAAAGTACTTTACAAGATTTCAAAGCCTCATCTCCTGAGAACAGCATTCTTCCTAAGAATCCTCTTACGAATTCTTCGTGACGCTCTTCATCGTTCTTTGTAAACTGTCTCAACCAGTCAACCAGGCTTAGGTCTTCCTGGAAGAAGTTGGTGTTGTCCAAAGGCATGTGAGACTGATTGGTAGTAACTCCCCATGCAACCGTACCTTTGTCCGCTTCAACATTTCCAGCCAGAATTTCGAAAAATTCTGTAATGGCTAAAGAGTTTTTGGAAAGTACAGCTACTTTATCTCCTTTTTTAAGATTTAAATCAACATTAGAGAATAATAATTCTCCGTCTTTTGTTTTCTCAAGACCTTTTACATCAAGGATCTGATCTCCTGCTTCTCTCTCCATTTCGAAAATAATAGCAGGATATCTTCTTGAAGAAGGTTTAATATCGTCAATATTTAATTTGTCGATCATTTTCTTTCTTGCAGTGGCCTGTTTTGCCTTAGCAACGTTAGAGCTGAAACGTGCAATGAAATCCTGAAGTTCTTTTTTCTTCTCTTCAGCTTTCTTATTGGCCTGAGCTCTTTGTCTTGTTGCCAATTGAGAAGCCTGGTACCAGAAAGAATAGTTACCTGTATATAGGTTAAGCTTAGAATAATCAAGGTCACCAATATGGGTACAAACCGTATCAAGGAAGTGACGGTCGTGAGATACAACAATTACCGTGTTTTCATAATCAGCAAGGAAGTCTTCCAGCCATGAGATGGTGTCAATGTCAAGGTCGTTGGTAGGCTCATCCAGAATCAATACATCAGGGTTTCCGAAAAGTGCCTGAGCCAAAAGTACTTTTACTTTGTCTTTGTTCTCAAGTTCACTCATCAGCTGCCAGTGCATATCATCCGTAATTCCTACGTTAGAAAGCATCGTCTGAGCATCAGATTCGGCAGTCCAGCCACCCATCTCATCATAAATTACACCTAATTCTCCGGCTTTAATACCGTCTTCGTCAGAGAAATCTTCCTTTGCGTATAACGCATCCATTTCCTCTTTTATCTCAAATAATTTCTTATTACCTCTTAAAACAGCTTCAAGAACCGTAAATTGATCGTATGCAAAGTGATCCTGCTCCAAAACTGACATTCTTTTCCCTGGTTCCAGAGATACATGCCCTGTTGTAGGATCCTGCTTTCCTGTTAGTATTTTCAGGAATGTAGACTTTCCCGCACCGTTTGCTCCGATGATCCCGTAGCAGTTTCCTTTGGTAAACATAATATTTACCTCGTCAAAAAGAACTCTTTTCCCGAATTGTAAAGATAAGTTAGATACTGTTAACATATAGTTTTGTAAATTTGGCGCAAAAATACGAAAAGAATTTGGGTATTTTGTAATAATATAATAGTCAAGTTTTTAAATGTATGGTATTTTTTATATATTTCATTAACGAAATTTTAAAATGATGAAGATTGAGAAAACAGTTAGCATATTAAATAAGAGAGCCCGTTTTGAATATGAAATTCTCGAAGAATACGAAGCCGGAATGGTTTTGACGGGTACGGAAATAAAATCTTTACGTTCATCCAAAGCATCCATTACAGAATCCTTCTGTCAGTTTATTGATGGGGAATTGTACATCATCAACATGATGATTGATGAGTATAAATTGGGAACTTTTTACAATCATAAAACAAAAAGGGAACGGAAATTGCTCTTGCACAAAAAAGAATTACAAAAACTTGAAAAAAAGTTAAAGGATGCCGGGAACACCATAATACCTTTAAAATTATATATCACTGACCGAGGGAAAGCAAAGGTGCTGATAGCGCTTGGTAGAGGGAAAAAACTTTTCGATAAAAGAGAGGCGATAAAAGATAGAGAAAATAAACGGAACCTCGACAGAATATTAAAGAAAAGTTAAAAATCATTTGAAAAACTTTGTATATAAAGAAAAATTATATTTATTTTGCATTATCAATTATTTAATCATTTAATTCTATGAAAAATCTAAAATTAGGAATTTCAGCATTGGCGCTTACTGTTGCCTCTACTGTTTTCGCACAGACTACCAACAATCCGTGGTTAATCGGAGTTGGTGCTCATGCTGAAAACCACGTAGCAGCAAGAGGTAACTTCAGTAATACGTTCTCTGCTAACAATTTGACAAAAAGTATGTTCAATGTGAACAACTTTTCTATTACACCTCCACTATCTAAGTTAACAGTTGCTAGAAACGTTGGAAAAGGTTTAGTAATTGACTGGCAAACTTCTGTTGGAAATGTTGAAAACAAAAGATTCAACATGGGGAAAGAATTTTTCCTAATGACAGGTCTTGGTTTCCAGGCTCACGCTGCAGGTCTTTTATGGAACGAAGAATCTTGGTTTGATCCATATTTAAGAGTTGGTGCTAACTACTTAAGACATGATTATACAGCTCTTACTTTCCCTAGAACATCTGTTGACGCTAACGGTAACGCAATCGAAACTGTAACAAACGGTAAGGATGGTAACGAAAATGGTAAAGCTAATCACTTTACTGTAGCTACAGGTGCTGGTGCTAACTTCTGGGTAACTAAGAACTTCGGTCTTGGTATTCAGGGAGATTATGTATCAACTCCAGGTGATAAATCTACTGTTGCTAACTTCTGGCAAGCTTCTGCTTCTATCTTATTCAGATTTGGAAACAGAGATAGAGATAAGGATGGTATCCTAGATAAAGATGACCTTTGTCCAGATACTCCAGGTTTACCAGAATTCCAAGGATGTCCTGATACTGACGGTGACGGAGTTCCAGATAAAGACGATCAATGTCCAGAAGTGGCTGGTCCAGTTGAAAACAACGGATGCCCTTGGCCAGATACTGACGGTGACGGTGTAATCGATAAAGATGACGCTTGTCCTACAGTAGCAGGTCCTGCTGAAAACAACGGTTGTCCTTGGCCAGATACTGACGGTGATGGTATCTTAGATAAAGATGATGCTTGTCCTACTGTTCCAGGTCTTCCTGAATACAACGGATGTCCTAAGCCGAAAGAAGTAATTGCTAAAGAAGCTACAGGTGCTCTTAAAGATATCTTATTTGATTTCAATAAAGCTACAATCAGACCTGAGTCTAGCGGTAAGTTAGATCAAGCTGCAACTATCATCAAGCAATCTAACGATGGTACATTCTTAGTAACAGGTCACACTGATAAGAAAGGTGCTGATGCTTACAACTTGAAACTTTCTAGACAAAGAGCTGCTTCAGTAGTAGGTGCTCTAGAAGCTAGAGGAGTAAATGCAAACCAGTTAAAATCTGTAGGAGTTGGTGAAAGAGACGCTACTGTTTCTGAAAAAGCTTCTGATGCGGAAAGAATGGTTGACAGAAAAGTAGTTGTTGAAGCTGTTAACGGTGCTGCTTGGGATGCACTTAAGAAATCTGATCTAGATGTTGTAGAGAAGAAGACTGTAGTGAAAAAAGCGAAAAAAGCTCCAGCTAAGAAAAAAGCTGCTGCTAAAAAGAAAAAATAATTAATTTTTCTAAATAATGAATACCTCCAATTTGATTGGAGGTATTTTTTTTTTGTGGACTTTTGAGTAATTTTGTTGGAAATATAAAAATTAAAATGGGAAGAGCATTTGAATATAGAAAAGCTTCTAAAATGGCCAGATGGGACAAGATGGCCAAAACATTCTCTAAAATTGGAAAAGATATTGCTTTAGCAGTGAAAGCTGGCGGAACAGATCCGGAATCCAATCCTGCATTGAGAAGATGTATCCAAAACGCAAAAGGGGCGAATATGCCTAAGGATAATGTTGAAAGAGCAATTAAGAAAGCAAGTGGTGCAGATGCAGAAAACTATGAAGAAATCACTTATGAAGGTTATGGGCAAGGTGGTGTTGCTTTTTTTGTAGAATGTACTACGAACAACACTACAAGAACTGTAGCTAATGTAAGAGCTGTTTTCAATAAATTTGACGGTAACCTTGGGAAAAATGGTGAGCTGGCATTTATCTTCGACAGAAAAGGTATTTTCACAATAGATTTAGCCCAGATTAAAATGGATTGGGATGATTTCGAAATGGAAATGATTGATGGAGGTGCAGAAGATGTGGAAAAGGATGAGGAGGAAGTAATGATCACTACAGCTTTTGAAGATTTCGGTTCTCTATCTCACAAATTGGATGCGCTTGGAATTGAAGCAAAAAGTGCAGAACTTCAGAGAATTCCAAACAATACAAAAGAAGTAAATGCAGAACAGTTCAAGGCTAATATGAAAATGCTTGAGCGTTTCGAAGAAGATGATGACGTGCAAAACGTTTACCACAATATGGAAATCACAGAAGAGCTTATGAACTCTTTATAAAAAATAACATAGCATTCATATACAGTTAATTTTCAATTAGTTTCTTTGTACAAAACTATGAAAAGAAACGTTGAATTAGTTGTTATATCGGATGTTCATTTGGGAACTTATGGATGTAAGGCTAAAGAATTGTTGAGATACCTCAATTCTATCCACCCTAAAACATTAGTTTTAAACGGTGATATTATTGATATCTGGCAGTTTAAAAAGTCTTACTTCCCTAAACCTCATTTGAAGGTAATCAGAAAGATTCTTTCACTGGCTACCAAAAACACAGATGTTTATTACATTACAGGCAATCATGATGAAATGTTCCGTAAGTTCACAGATTTTGAACTGGGAAAACTTAAAGTCTGTAATAAAATCTGTCTGAACATAGATCAGAAAAAAACCTGGATATTTCACGGTGATGTTTTCGATGCATCCGTCCAGCATTCCAAATGGATCGCCAAACTCGGCGGAAAAGGTTACGACCTCCTTATTATTATCAATAATGTTGTAAATTGGTTCTTAGAAAAAATGGGTAGAGAGAAATACTCGTTTTCCAAAAAGATCAAAAACAATGTGAAAAAAGCAGTAAAATATATCGGTGATTTTGAACTTACTGCTTCTGAGCTGGCCATTGACAATCATTATGATTATGTCGTTTGCGGACATATCCATCAACCGCAGATCCGTGACGTTGTTAATAAAAAAGGATCTTGTACTTATTTGAATTCCGGTGACTGGATTGAAAATCTGTCCGCTTTAGAATATCATGATAAAGAATGGAAGATTTTTTATTACGATGAGCATAAGCATTTGCTGAAAGATGATGAAGCTGAAGAAATTCCGGAAATGGATAATTCTGCTCTTTTAAAAATTGTAACCAACTTTTCCTAAATGAAGGTTTTGTATGCATTCCAGGGTACTGGAAATGGACATGTTGCCCGAGCACAGGAAATTATTCCTCTTCTCAAAAAACATGTGTCTGTTGATACCTTGATCAGTGGGCACCAGTCGCAATTAAAGGCTGATTTTAATATTAATTTTCAACATAGAGGTATTTCTCTTCTTTATAATAAAACAGGCGGTTTATCCTACCGAAAAACATTTACAGAAAATAAATTCTTTGAAGCTGTTAAAACCATCAGAGAACTGGAGCTGTCACAATATGATTTGATTATCAATGATTATGAACCTTTGACAGGTTGGGCTTCCAAACTGAAAAAACTTCCCATGATAGAACTCAGCCATCAGGCTTCCATGAGTTTTGTGGAAACACCCAAACCAGAAAAAAAAGATTTTCTGGGAGAAATGATTTTAAAATATTACGTTCCCAGCCAAAGAAAAATCGGTTTTCATTTTGAAAATTATCATCCGCAGATCAAAAAACCTGTAATCAGGAGAAAGATCAGAAATCTGAACCCTTATAAACAGGGATATTATCTGGTCTATCTTCCCAGTTTTGCAGATGAGAATATCATTAAGGTTTTAAGAAAAATTCCCGTGGAGTGGAAAGTGTTTTCAAAATACAGTAAAGTACAGGTCAAGGTAAAAAATGTGGAAGTATTTCCTATTGATGAAAGCCAGTATCTGAAATACTTTGAAGGCTGCGACGGAATTTTGTGCAATGCAGGTTTTGAAACTCCGGCAGAAGCATTATTTATGGATAAGAAACTATTTGTGATTCCCATCCACAATCAATATGAGCAGGAATGCAATGCATGTGCCCTTGACAAAATGGGAATCCGTAATTCCAAGGTTTTAAATCTTCAGGAAATTATGGAGTGGGTAGCGTCAGATCATCATCTCAGAGTAGATTATCCGGATGATATTGAAGACATCCTTCTTAATGAAGTTTTAATTCTTTAAAAAGATATCATCCACATCACTCATTCTCATCATTACAGATCTTGCATAGGAACAGTGCGGATATACTTTCCAGTTATTTTCTCTGGCAAATTTGATGGCTTCTTCCACTAAAAATTTTCCCATTCCTCTGCCTTCAAATTCGGGATGTACCAATACGAAAGAGATAATGAATTTATGGTCTTCCGGGAAAATAGTATAAGTAAGTCTTCCTACTTCTTTTGTTTCATTATTTAAAGTAAGAACACCGCCATTTCCGGATTTATTGTTTTCAAATTTCATGATTCAGGACTTTATTCTTCAATATACAAAAATTACACCGAGCTTTGCATAAGCAATAAGCAATAAGCAATAAGCAATAAGCAATAAGCAATAAATGTTTTTAAATTGATAACCATTCACTTGCGAAGCAAAATTGACCATAGATCTACCTAATTATCTTTCCCCGTATAATAGTTGTAGTCTTTGATAATCACATTGATAAACTGCCTTTCCGTCATTTTCGTAGGATCTATTTCCAGTTTCAGAATGCTTTTGATTTTTTCGGATAGTTTATTGATGATCTGGCGGTCATCTACTTTCAGAGCTTTGGTATAATTATCTTTGATGATTCTCATATCATTATCACTCAAAGCAATTACCTGAGGGAAAGAAGGGACATAATTTTCATGGATATTCTCCAGGATTGTATGAGAAATATTAATGTTGTTTTTTAGAGAGATAACGGCCGTTCCGGAAGCAATGTCACCCAAACGCTGATTATTTTTAGAAACAATCATAGAAATAAGTCCTACTACTCCGGCAAATGAAACATCTACAATTCTGAAAACCCACCGGATCATATAATCTGCGAAACTAGCCTGATAACCGTCAATTTTCACTACTTTTATTTTCATGAGTTTTTTACCGGGAGTCTGACCTTCCATTAAACTTTCCAACACAAGAGGATAAATATAAACAGGAAAGGTAAGAACAAGATAGACAGCCCGTATCGACCAGCCGTCAAGACCATCCAGAAGATATCCCAAATCAAGAATATTGAAGAACAGATACAGGATAATAACCACGTAGGCAATTCTGATCAGGAGATCAATAATGAAGGCAAGCATCCTTTCTCCTACGCCTGCAATATTAAAATTAATATTTACATTTTGTGAGGTATTTATCGCAATTTGAGACATATTTTTTATTATTTTAGCCTTAATAATTATGAGAGAAGTTTATTTCATTAAACAAAATAAAGAAAAATGGTTGGGAATCGAACAGGTTATTCAAGGGAAAATAAAAAAAAATCCTGATGACCTGTCCTCATTGTATATAAACCTGATCAATGATCTTTCTTTTGCCCAGACTTATTATCCCAAAAGCAATACTACTGTTTATCTGAACCATTTATCTGCCCAGATTTTTCAGAAAATTTATAAAACAAAAAGAGTAGAGGAGAACAGGCTGGTTTACTTTTTCAAAACTGAAGTTCCGTTGCTGATGTATCAATACCGGAGATATCTGATGTATGCCTTTCTCTTTTTCATTTTGTTTACATCAATAGGAGTGCTTTCTGCCATTTATGATAAAGGCTTTGTGAATATTATACTAGGGGAAGGGTATGTGAATGAAACGATCGAAAATATTAAAAATAATAATGCCGTAGGCGTTTATCAGAGCGGAAGCACTTGGGGAAGCACCATCGGAATTATCTTTAATAATATTCAGGTTGGAGCAAAATTATATATTTACGGAATTGCCGGGGGAGTGGGAACATTGTTCGCATTGCTTTCGAATAGTGTGATGCTGGGAGCTTTTCAATATTTCTTCTATGATTACGGAGCATTGAAAGACAGTGCAAGAGGAATATGGCTTCACGGGGTTTTTGAAATTTTTGCCATGGTAGTAGAAGCGATGTGCGGATTGATTCTGGGCGCGTCTATTTTATTTCCAAGAACATTTTCAAGATTTAACTCGTTTAAAAAAGGATTTAAAGATTCATTTAAAATATTTTTAAGTACTGTCCCTTTCACTATTTGTGCAGGGATTATAGAAGGATATGTCACCAGACATGCATTGAAGATGCCTTTAATTTTAAACCTTATCATCATTTTTGGCTCACTTGCAATTATTGGATACTACTATTTTGTATATCCGTCTGTTGTTTACAAAAAAACTAATAAACACATCAATGATACAATTTTATAAAAAAAGAGATTTTGGAACTTTCATCAGTGACAGTTTCAATTTTTTCAAATTATACGGAAAGAATTATTTCAAAAACTATATTCTGATCAATGGCCTGCTTTTGATCTTAATGGTCACTGTGGTGATTTTCGGGTATAAAGAACTCTTTTCACAGATATTCGGATCTAATCTTGGCGGTGAAACGTATTATTTTGAACAGTATTTTTCAGAAAATTCCGGAATGCTGATCACAGTAGGATTACTGACTTTCCTGCTTTTCATGATCCTGATGATTGTCAATTATCTGTATCCTGTTTTTTATTTAAAAAGAATTGCACAGGGAGCAGAAAAAATAAAGACTGATGAAATTCTCGGCGACTTTAAAAACAATGCCGGAAGAATTGGAAAACTATGTCTGGGAATGATCTTTATCGTTACTCCGGCAATCTTATTTGTAGTAGGTTTTTCTTATATCCTGATTTTTATTATTATCGGATTGTTTTTGATCCTGCTTCTTTATCCAACGATATTTAATTTTACTACCTTTCTGATGTATGATTATTTTAATTCGGACAGAGGTTTCTGGGGAAGCTTGAGCTATGCTTTACGTTCTCAGTTTTCTTACCCGAATGGAAGTGAAAAATCACCATACTGGAAATATTGGGGATCTGCATTTGTGATGTTTATTATTATGTATATGATAACATCTATATTCACATTTATCCCTATGATGTTCTTTTACGGATCCCTGCTTACTTCTACACCGGACGGAAATTTTGAGCAGAATCCTTTTACCGGAGCTGCCGGAATTGTATTTTTTGTATTCTATGGATTTTCTATGTTATTTTCATTTTTTCTTTCCAACCTGATGTATGTGAATGCAGGACTGATGTATTATGACAGCAGAACAGATCTTCACCAGAAAGTAGAATTGGCAGAAATAGATACGATTGGAATCAATGAATAAAATTATTTTTTTCATACTGCTTTTTTTCTCACTTGGGCTGGTTCATGCTCAGGATGATAATTCCGATTCTGATGATCTGGTAGATTCACTATACACCACCGGACATTACAGAAATATGCTGCGTGCGGATTCTGTGCTGATGAAAAATCCGGTATCGGAGAATGAGGTGTATCCGAAAACATTCAAAGAAAATATTCCGTCAAGATATAAAGGAAATGAATTTGACTATTCCGTATCAAAACCGAGAGAATCTTTCTTTCAAAAGCTGATGCGAAAAATCAATCAGATTATACAGAGTATTTTTGGAGAAACAGCGTTCACTAAATCGGCAGAGCTGACCACGATCATTATTCGTCTGTTTGCAATTATTCTTGTAGGTTTTCTGTTGTATTTTATTATTAAATATATCATGGGAAAAGACGGGAATTTTATTTTTGGTAAAAAGAATAAGAAGCTGGATCTCAATGTACAGGAACTTCATGAGAATATCCATGAAATCAATTTCCCTGAAAGTATCGCGAAATTTGAACACGCAGGAGATTATCGTTCCGCAGTTCGGTATCAATTCCTGTTTGTTCTTAAAAAACTGAGTGACAAAAAACTGATCAACTGGAATCCGGAAAAAACCAATAAGGACTATGCCTCAGAGTTAAAAGCTCATCATCTGAAGGGTGACTTCTCCAATCTGTCTTATATTTTTGATTATGTATGGTATGGTGAATTCAGAATTGAAGAAGAGAGCTATCAGAAATTTAAAAATCAGTATCAGGCATTTAAACCATAACTATAGTAACCATGAACAAAACTTTCAAAACATATGCTGTAATTTTCGTCATTGTGATGATTATTTTGGCGTTGCTTGAAGTTAACAAAAAAGAAACGACAGACTGGCGGAAGAATTTTGATATCAATGAGAAGTCTCCGTTTGGACTGTTTGTTTTTAATAATGAAGCGAAATATCTTTTTAAAAATAATCTTAAGAAGATTGAACAGGTTCCTTATGAATATTACAGCCAGCACAAAAAGGGAGCTCACAATATTGTAGTCATTGAAAATAACCTTGACGGTGAGTCATGGAAAAAAATTCTGTCTCAGATATCTGAAGGTTCGGATGCATTTCTGATGGTAACCCGCATGCCTAAAGAAATTTCTGATAGTATCGGATATTACGATTCTGAGATCTCTTTTGAAGAAGAAAATGTCCTGAAACTTACCGATAAAAAATTTCAGAATGATTTTATTAAATTAGATAAATTTCCATCGGGCAGAGGATTTTCCTTTATCAAACCTAAAGTGGAAGTACTGGGGAAAACAGTTGAGAAGAAGAATACAGATCAGGCCAATTTTATTAAAGTAAAGTTTGGTAAAGGATATATCTATGCTCATACAGAACCTCTTTTCCTGACGAATTATTATCTTCTGAAACCCGGCAATGTAAAATATGCACAGGATGTGTTTTCATATCTTCAGGATAGAGAAACCCTTTGGTTCGTATCCAACAAAAGTTCTGAATCACGCTTTTTCATGAGATTTATATTGTCAAATCCACCTTTAAAATATGCATGGTGGGTATTTTTAGGAGGACTTATTCTTTTTATCTTTTTTAATGCAAAAAGGAAACAGAGGATAGTTCCTGTAGAAGAGCCATTAAGAAATACTTCCCTGGATTTTGTGAAAAGCATTGGAAATCTGTATCTTCAGGAAGGCGATTTTCATGATATGATGGCCAAGAAGGCACAGTATTTTCTGAACAAAGTGAGAATGGATCTGTTGATAGATACTCAGAATTTAGATGAAGAGTTTACAAAAAAATTGCATCTGAAAACTGGTAAACCCTTAGAAATGATCAGTGAAGCAATAGTACTTATCAAAAAAGCCCAGGATCCTTACGCCAGTGTTATGAAGGAAGATCTTACAAGGATCAATAAGCTCCTTGATGAAATACTTAAATAATATAATAATAGAATAACCTAACCATATAACAGTTTTTCAATGCTAAAATGTTTGTTCGTTAGAACACATATAATTGTAGATAGTCATTGTTAAACTAGCAAATTAAAATTATTATGGAAAACTTTGATAACCCGAATATAGAAAACCAAAGCGCTATCAATCTTAACAAACAGGAAGAGCAATTTCAGTCGAGAATTGATATGATTGAACTTCGTGCGAGTTTAGAGAAAGTAAAATCTGAGATCGGAAAAGTAATTGTAGGACAGGAAAAAATGATTGAACATCTCTTGGCTGCATTACTTTCAAACGGACACGTGCTTATTGAAGGAGTTCCGGGAGTAGCAAAAACAATCACGGCAAAATTATTAGCCAAAACCATTGACGTAGGATTTAGCAGAATTCAGTTTACTCCGGATCTGATGCCTTCCGATATTTTGGGAACTTCTGTATTCAACGTGAAAAACTCAGAATTTGAATTTAAAAAAGGACCTATCTTTTCCAATTTCATACTGATTGATGAGATCAACAGATCGCCGGCAAAAACGCAGTCTGCCCTATTTGAAGTAATGGAAGAAAGACAGATCACGATAGACGGTACACGGTATGCGATGGATGAACCTTTCCTTGTTATCGCTACACAAAACCCTATTGAACATGAGGGAACGTACCGGCTTCCGGAAGCTCAGCTGGACCGTTTTCTATTCAAAATCAATGTAGGATATCCTAATCTTGAACAGGAAATTGCGATTATTAAAAATCAGCACGAAAGTAAAAAAGAAGATAAAACAGAAGGAATCAATCGTGTCATCAGTGCAGAGCAGTTGAAAAACTATCAGCATCTGGTAAAAGAAATCATTGTGGAAGCACAGCTGATGGAATATATTGCTAAGATTATCATCAACACCAGAGAAAATCAGTTCTTATATCTGGGGGCTTCTCCAAGAGCTTCACTGGCACTTCTGACAGCTTCCAAAGCGTTTGCTGCACTAAGAGGAAGAGATTTTGTAACCCCTGAAGATATTAAAGAGGCAAGCTATGCTGTTTTAAGGCACAGAGTAATCGTTTCTCCCGAAAGAGAAATGGAAGGTCTTAGCGCAGATGAAATTATCCGCCAGATTTTAGAAGGAATAGAAATACCGAGATAGGGTAGTAGAAAGAGGGGCTTGAATCATCATTCCTAAAACCTTTCATCTGCAACCTGCCACCTAACCAATGAAAAACTTATACATCAATACACGTTTCTTTTTTACACTCATCGCAGTGGGGATCCTGTATGTCCTTGCATTTTTCTTTCCGGTGATGATGTGGGGAGCCCATCTTGCACTGTTGATCTGTTTTCTTGCAGCAATGGTAGATTTTCTGTTGCTGTTTAATCAAAAGAATGCCTTACAGGTTCAGAGAATTTTGCCTGAAAAATTGTCCAACGGAGATGAGAATTTTGTAAAAATCGATATTAAAAATAATTACAGCTTCACCATAGCCACTAAAATTATTGACGAAATTCCGTTTCAGTTTCAAAAGAGAGATTTTCTGATTGAAAAGCAGATCGCTTCTGGAGGCAATACATTTTTTCAATACACATTAGAGCCTAAAGAAAGGGGAGAATATCATTTCGGAGGACTGAATGTGTATGTATCATCACCTTTGGGATTCGTCTCAAAAAGATTTATTTTTCAGAAAGATGCTATGCTTCCTGCCTATCCCTCTTTTATTCATCTCCGAAAATATGAGCTGATGGCTATTCAGAGTGAATTTTTATTGGGTGGAATCAAGAAAGTCAGAAAGCTGGGACACACCATGGAGTTTGAGCAGATCAAAGAATATGTTCCCGGAGATGATATCAGAACGATCAACTGGAAAGCAACTTCCAAGACCAACAGACTCATGGTAAACCAGTTTCAGGATGAAAAATCACAGCGTATTTTTATGTTGATCGATAAAGGAAGAACCATGAAAATGCCGTTCAATGGATTAAGTTTACTGGATTATTCCATCAATGCAACCATGGCACTTTCTCATATTATTTTAAGAAAAGGAGACAGAGCGGGAATGATGACTTTTTCCAAGAAAGCTGAAAATAAAATTGCTGCCGATAATAAATCCGGACAGTTGAAGAAAATCTCTGAAGCGCTTTATAATATTAAAACCGATTTCTTCGAGAGTGATTTCAACCGTTTGTATCAGGATGTAAAATATTCCATCAATCAAAGAAGCTTAATTCTGCTTTTTACCAATTTTGAAACTCTTGACGGATTGAACCGACAGTTGAAATATCTTCGCGGAATTGCTAAAAATCACTTGCTGGTAGTGGTATTCTTCAAAAATTCAGAACTGCAGACGTTGATCAACAAAAATCCTGAAAATATGCAGGAAATTTATGATGAAATTATTGCTGAAAAATTTGAATTTGAAAAGAAACTGATCATCCAGGAACTTCGTAAATACGGAATTTATACCGTATATACCCTTCCTGAAAATTTGAATATCGATGTTATCAATAAATATCTGGAGATAAAAGCGAGAGGAATTTTATAAAATATTTTAAATACAAATCAAAAAATAAAATGGAACTAAAAGAAAAGGCAGGTGCGCTGTTGAAAATAGCTGCCTTAAATGAAGGTGCAAAAGAATATATTCTTAACAATCCTGAGCTCTTTAAACTCTTACTGAAAGCAGCTAAAAGATATATAGGAGGCGAAAAAATGGAAGAAGCGATTGCCACTGCTAAAAGAATTAATGATAAAGGACTTCCAACTTCACTAGAGTTTATGGGAGAGAGTACCCGTTCCGTGGAAGAATCAGAATCAGTAACTCAACATTTTTTTGATTTGATTAATAAAGTGAAAGAAGAGAATATCAATTCTATCATTTCTTTGGATTTATCACATATTGGTCTTGCAATTGATAAGGATCTTGCTTATAATAATTTAATGTCATTAGCAGAATCAGCTTACAAAAAAGATATTGAAATAGTGATTAGTGCAGAGGGTATTGATAGAACTGATGATATTATTAATACCTTTTGTAAAATATCGCCTGATTTTCCAAATGTTGGAATTACCCTGCAGGCATATTTAAACCGTACTCCAAAAGACCTTGAACGGATATTGAATGAAACACAAGGGAAAATAAGAATTGTAAAAGGTGCTTTTGCTGTTCCTCCGGGACATGCTGTAGAGAGAGGAAAACATTTAGATGATTTATATATTAAATATATTGAAACTCTTTTCCTTAAAAACAGGAAATGTTCTGTTGCTACCCATCATAATATCGTTCAGAATAGAGTTAAAGAGCTCATTGAACAATATGATATTCCAAAATCTAAATATGAATTTGAAATGTTACTGGGAATACAGGAAGATCTGTTGAATGAAATCTATAAAGAAGGTTACCCGTGCAGGCAGTATATTGTGTATGGTGATGAATGGTATCTGTACATGTGTAACCGCATTGCAGAAAATCCGGATAATCTTTTTCAGGCTATGGTTGATATCATGTCTTAGCCTGAGGTTTACTGCATAAAGTTTTTTATATTTGAATAAGAATATAAAAAGAAATCTGAAATATAAACCCGTACAATGAAAATTACACTCAACAGAATAAACGACGATTTTTTATTTGAATGTACAAACTCACAAGGAAATTCTATCCTTTTAGATAATACTTCCCAGCCGGGAGCCAAAGGAGTTTCCCCAATGGAAAGTGTACTGATGGCTGTAGCAGGCTGCAGCGGAATTGATGTGGTGTCTATTCTGAAGAAGCAACGTCAGGAAATTAAAAGCTTTCAGGCAGAAGTAGAAGGCGAAAGAGTGCAGGTAGAAGATGCAAAACCTTTTAAATCGATTAACGTTAAGTTCCTTTTGGAAGGAGAAATTGATCCTAAAAAAGCATTAAAGGCTGCAGAACTTTCTTTTGAAAAATACTGCTCTGTATCAAAAACGTTAGAACCGAATGTAGAAATCGGATACGAAGTGTATGTGAACGGAGAAAAAATTTAATCTCTTACATAAAATAGCAAAAGCCGGATGTTTTATCCGGCTTTTATATTACTCATTACCAATTCCTCATTGCTTATTAAAAGGTGAGTCTTGGTTTTATCAGTTTTGCCACTGTAGCTGTCCATCCTGTTTGGTGGGAAGCACCCACACCACGGCCATTATCTCCATGAAAATATTCAAAAAATGTAATATAATCTCTGAAGTGTTCATCATAATTGAACTTTGGATTACCTCCGTTGAAAGCTCTTTGTCCATGTTCATCCTTTAAAAATAGAGAGCAAAGCCTTTTACTTATATTTTGAGCCACTTCATCAAGATTTCTTTTATCACCACTTCCTGTGGGAAGTTCTACTTTCAGACTATTTCCATAATAATAATGGAAGCGCTGCAGACTTTCAACAATCAGAAAATTGATCGGAAACCAGATAGGCCCACGCCAGTTGCTGTTTCCGCCAAACATACGGCTGTCACTTTCTGCAGGTGTATAGTAGACTATATTTTCAGACCCATGTACAGAGAAGACAAAAGGATTTTCCTCATACACCTTAGACATGGCGCGGATTCCGTAAGAACTCAGGAATTCATTTTCATCAAGCATTCTGGTCAGAACCTTTGTCAGTCTGTTTTTGCGGAGGATACTCATAAGGTGTTTTCGGCCTTGTCCTTCCTCATCCCAGTGAGAAACCAGTTTGGTCAACTCCGGCTTGTTCTTTAAGATCCATTCCATTCGGGTTCTGAAATTCGGCATCTTTTCCAGTAAGCGGTGGTCAACAATCTCAACAGCAAACATAGGAATCAAACCCACAATACTTCGTAATTTTAAAGAAACACTGTCTCCATTTCCTAGCTGTAGGACATCATAGAAGAATCCGTCTTCTTCGTTCCAAAGTCCTTTCGTTCCTTCGCCCAGGTTTTCCATAGCTTCAGCGATATAAAGATAATGCTCAAAAAACTTGATGGCCATATCTTCATATACCTGATAATATTGGGCAAGCTCCATTGCAATACGCATCATATTCAATGCATACATGGCCATCCAGCTTGTTCCGTCTGCCTGTTCAAGATGCTGTCCGTCCTTTAGTTCCATATTCCGGTCAAAAGCTCCGATATTATCGAGACCAAGAAACCCTCCACCAAAGATATTTTTTCCGTTTTTATCCTTTCGGTTCACCCACCAGGTGAAATTAAGAAGCAGTTTCTGGAAAACTTTCTCTAAAAATAATAAATCCGGTTTTCCGTTAGCTTTTTCATCAATTTTGAAAACACGGAAGCATGACCAGGCGTGTACCGGCGGGTTCACGTCACTCATATTCCATTCATAGGCTGGAAGCTGTCCATTAGGATGCATGTACCATTCCTTAGTAAGGAGCAAAAGTTGTCCCTTGGCAAATTCCGCATCAATGATGGAAAACGGAACACAGTGAAATGCCAGATCCCATGTGGCATACCATGGATACTCCCATTTATCGGGCATAGAAATAATATCCTTATTATGGAGATGATTCCATTCCGTATTTCTTACATATTCGTTGAAATTTCTTGGGGCTTCAAAGTTGGGATCACCTTTCAGCCATTTTCCAATATTGTAATGATAGAACTGCTTATTCCAGAGAAGTCCTGCAAAAGCCTGTCTCTGAACATTTCTTTCATCTTCGTTAACGGTATCATTTTGAATTTCTTTATAAAATTCTTCAGCTTCAGCCTGTCGCGTATTGAATATTTCATCAAACTTTTCAAAAGGCTCATCAGCTTCAGCCGGGCATAATCTGAATTCAAAAACTTTGGATTCTCCGGCACCAATAAGCTCATCAATCAGAAAAGAAGCTTTTGTCCCTTTCTTTGCGGGATTTATCGTATTCGTTTGATGGATAATATAATTATTGATTCCGTCTTTGAAATAAGTGTTTTCACCTGCAGGAGCTCCATAAAGCTTAGAATTATTGGTTTCATTATCACAAAATACGCTTTGTGCATTGGTATTTCTTGAATACAGCTTCCTGATCGAAATACTGTCGTGGGCAATATCGATACTTCCGTCGTGAGAAGCATTAAGCTGTGCCTTATAGGTGTTGTATCCCCATTTCCAGTTGTTTCTGAACCATACAGTAGGTGCTACCACAATAGGTGCTTCATGCTGACTTCGGTTACAGACCGTTACTCTGGCAAGAATATCATTGTGATCGGCCTTGCAATATTCAATGAAAATATCAAAATATTCATCATTATCGAAAATTCCGGTATCGAAAATTTCATATTCCGGTTCCTTTTTACTGCGTCTTCCGTTTTCTGCAACAAGCTCATCGTAAGGAAATTCATTGATGGGATATTTATAAACCATTTTCATATAACTATGAGTAGGTGTATTATCCAGATAATAAAAGATTTCTTTGATGTCTTCCCCATGATTTCCCTGAGGATTGCTCAACCCAAAGAATCGTTCCTTTACCATTTTGTCTTTCTTGTTCCAGAACGAAAAAGCAAAGCATAAAAGCTGCTTTACATCAGAAATTCCGGCAATACCTTCTTCACCCCAACGGTAGGCATAGCTTTCTGCATTATTATGGTTGGTAAAATTCCAGGCATTCCCGTTCGGGCTATAATCTTCGCGTACATTTCCCCACTGCCGGTTGCTTACATAAGGTCCCCAGTTTTTCCATTTGGTATCTTGTAATCTATCTTTTTCGGCGGTCATATCTCATCACTTTTCCATACGAAGTTAGTTTTTTTGAGAAGTAATTCCAATTTTTTTCATCTGAATAATTATTAATATACTCTTGGAATACTTGTATTTAAGGGCTTTTTTAAATATTAAAATAATTTTTTTTTGAAATTAAAAGAAAAGAACTACCTTTGCACCATTCGTTCATTCAAATATTGAAAATGTTATCAAGAAAGGTTGAGGGATTAGACCCTATGAAACCTTAGCAACCCTTTGCGCAAGCAAAGAAGGTGCTACGTTCTACCAAAGTATTTTGGACAGATAACTCACTGAAGTTCTTTTCAGCCATTTCCTGTGGCATTTTCAATTGTATTAAAATTTAATAGAATTGAAAACAGAACTAAACTATATTAATCTTACGTATCAAACTTATTCCCAAAAGGAATACCATATCCCGTTGAGCTATCAGCTCTTTGGGAAAGATCTGTTTACAGCCCCAGTTATCTTAATCAACCATGCTCTTACCGGAAATTCAAACGTATCCGGAGAAAAAGGCTGGTGGAAACAGCTGGTGGGAAAAAATCAGATTGTTGATACTGATCAATATACCGTTCTGTGCTTCAACATACCAGGAAACGGATATGACGATTTTTTAATTGAAGATTATGAAGACTTTACTCCTTCAGATATCGCAGCGATATTTTTGAAAGGACTTGAAGCGCTACATATCAAAAATTTATATGCCATTATCGGAGGCTCTCTGGGAGGAGGGATTGCGTGGGAAATGCTTTCTAAGCAGCCGGATCTTGCAGAAATATTTATTCCTATTGCCTGCGATTACAGAACACACGACTGGCTTCATGCACAGTGTCTGGTTCAGAAATTTTTATTGAATGATAAAGAAGAACCATTACAGAAAGCGAGAATTCATGCCATGTTGTGTTATAGAACTCCACAGTCGCTCAATGACAGATTTCAAAACCAATATAACCAGGCCAAACAACGCCTGGAATCAGAAGACTGGCTGGTTTATCATGGTAACGCACTAAACGAAAGATTTAGTTTAAAGAGTTACAAACTGATGAATCATCTCTTGATGAATATAAATGCTGCTGATGCAGCACTGGAGAACATACAGGCACGAATGCACATGATCTCCGTAGATACAGACTTATTCTTCCCGGCTTCTGAAATCCGAATGTGCTTTGAAAACTTAAAAGAGAAAAATAAGGATGTGTCTTATCACGAGATCCAATCTATACACGGCCATGATGCCTTCCTAATGGAATATCAACAATTAAATAATATCATTAAAAACATTTTATAGAAGTAATGAAAAATGCTAACGAAATAAAATTTTTGAAGAACAGATCAATCGTCAAATTTGAAGGAGAAGATTTCCTGGGAGAAATCGGGATTGACGGACGAATTTTTAAAGCGCTTACTTTAGCGCGTATCAGTGTAGGCGTAATCTCTCAGCAGGCTGTAGAGAACGGAATTTCTATTCTGGTGCATGAAAATGATGCAGAGAAAGCAGTGGCTTGTCTTATTGATGAATTCGAAGCAGAAAGAAAGTCAGGAAAAGTTTCCCAAATATATAGTATCAATAATGTTTCTGTGATTGGTTTTGTTGCAGAAGATTTCAATAAAGTTTTTGCTGAGCTGGCAAGAAATAATGTTTTCCCGTTACTTTTAAATCAGGTGGCAGGAGAAAACAGAGTCAATATCGTAGTGACCTCTTCGCAGGATGAAAAAACAAGAAACATCATAGAATCTGAAATTTTCAAAAAACCGAAAACCGTTCATCTGGCCATTATTGGCCATGGAAACGTAGGGAAAACCTTGATAGAACAAGTACTTGAATCTGCAGAAGAGATTAAAAAACGTAAAAAAATAGACCTTAAAGTCGTTGCGGTAGCCAATTCAAAGAAAATTGCCTTCAACAAAAAAGGATTTGATGCCCATTGGAATGATGAGGTTTTAACAGCAGAGCATCCGTCAAACGTGGAAGAACTGATTAATTTCTCTAATGAAAATCAACTGGAGAACCTGATTGTTGTGGATAACACGGCAAGCAAGGATTTTGTTAAAAACTATCACGCTTTGGCAGAAAACGGGTTTGATCTGGTTTCTTCCAACAAAATCTTCAATACCCTTCCGATTGAAGAATACAGAAAACTAAGATATACGTTGAATAAAAACAACAGACGGTATTTGTATGAAACCAATGTAGGAGCTGGTTTACCGTTAATTGACACCATCAAGTTATTACACCTTTCAGGAGAAAATATCACAAGAATCAAAGGGGTATTCTCAGGAACACTGAGCTATGTTTTCAACAATTTTTCTTTAAGAGATGATAAATTTTCAACCATCATCAATGAAGCTTTGGAAAAAGGATACACCGAACCGGATCCAAGAGAAGACCTTTCAGGAAATGATGTGGCAAGAAAATTATTGATTCTGGCAAGAGAATTAGACTTAATCAATGAATTTGATGATATCAGCATTCAAAATCTGGTTCCTGAAAATTTACTTGAAGTTTCAAAATCAGAATTCCTTTCAAGACTAGAGGAGCTTGACGAAGAATACCAGAAAATAAAAGAAAACCAGGAACCCGGACATGTATTAAGATATGTAGGTGATCTGCACGGAGATTTACAGAAAGATAAAGGTGAACTGGATGTAAAACTGGTTTCTGTTCCTGCAACTTCAGCATTGGGACAACTGAAAGGTTCAGACTCCATCTTTGAAATCTACACAGAAAGCTATGGTGAAAATCCAATCGTGATTATGGGAGCCGGAGCTGGTGCAAAGGTAACCGCAAGAGGAGTATTCGGAGATATTTTAAGAGTAAGTGAAACAAAATAATATTTAATGTAACAATCTAATAATGTACCAGTTTACCAATAATTGGTGTCGTTATTCTGAGCAAAGCGATGATTTTAATTGGTACATTGTTAGACTGCTATATTGGTAAATTAATTAAAACTATATGGAAAATTTTGAAACATCAGCAATAAGAACCCAGACGGAAAGAACTCAGTTTGATGAGCATTCTACGCCGCTCTATCTTACCTCCAGTTTTATATTTCAGGATGCGGAGGATATGAGAGCAAGCTTTGCAGAAGAAAAACCTAAAAATTTATACAGCCGTTTTTCCAATCCTAATGTAACAGAATTTACAGATAAGATCGCTAAAATGGAAGGTGCAGAAGCAGGATATGCTTTTGCAACAGGAATGGCAGCCATCTATTCAACATTTGCAGCTTTGTTAAATGCTGGGGATCATATTGTAAGCTGCCAGTCAGTATTCGGGTCTACCCACACATTGTTTACCAAATATTTCCCGAAATGGAATATTGAAACCTCTTATTTCAAAGCAGAAGATGCAGCGAATGTGGAGCAATACATCAAACCTAATACAAAGATCTTATACCTTGAAACTCCTACCAATCCCGCTATTGAAATTCTCGATCTTGAGTTTTTCGGTCAGATCGCCAAAAAGCATAATCTTATATTTATTGTAGATAATTGTTTTGCAACACCTTACCTTCAGCAGCCTATCAAATATGGTGCAGATATTGTGGTACACTCAGCAACGAAACTGATTGACGGACAGGGGAGAGTTTTAGGAGGAATCGCAGTAGGAAAAGAAGACCTGATCAGAGAAATTTATCTTTTCGCAAGAAATACAGGTCCTGCATTGTCTCCTTTTAATGCCTGGGTATTATCAAAAAGTTTAGAAACATTGGCGATCCGTGTAGAAAAGCATTGTGAGAATGCATTGAAGGTAGCTGAGTTTTTAGAAAGTCATCCAAATGTTGAACTGGTAAAATATCCATTCCTGAAATCCCATCCTAGTTATGAAGTCGCCAAAAAGCAGATGAAGCTCGGGGGAAATATTGTGGCGTTTGAAATAAAAGGGGGAATAGAAGGAGGAAGAAACTTTTTAGATAAGATACAAATGTGTTCATTGTCTGCTAATCTAGGTGATACAAGAACGATCGTTACTCATCCGGCTTCTACAACGCATTCCAAATTATCAGACAAAGAAAGAAATGAAGTAGGGATTACTGCAGGACTGGTACGTTGCTCAGTAGGACTGGAAAATGTAGAAGATATCATTGCAGATTTAAAACAAGCTTTGGGTTAATTCAAATAGCAACTGGTTTTAGCCAAAATAGATTAAAATGAAAAATTCAGAACAATTATATAAAGCTTTATCCGAAAGAATTTTAATTCTTGACGGAGCGATGGGTACCATGCTTCAGAGATACAAATTCGAAGAAGAAGACTACCGTGGAGAGCGTTTTAAAGACTGGGAACATCCGGTAAAAGGAAATAATGACCTGCTTTCTCTGACACAGCCACAGGCGATTGAAGAAGTTCATAAGAAATATCTGGAAGCCGGAGCTGATATTATTGAAACCAATACATTTTCAGGAACTACCATTGCGATGGCAGATTACCACATGGAAGATCTGGTATACGACCTGAACTATGAGTCAGCAAAAATTGCCAGAAAAGCCTGTGATGAGTATACTGCGAAAAATCCAGACAAACCGAGATTTGTAGCAGGATCTATCGGACCTACAAACAGAACAGCAAGTTTAAGCCCTGATGTGAATGATCCGGGATACAGAGCCATCACTTTTGAAGAATTGAGAGTAGCTTACAAACAGCAGTGTGAAGCTTTGTTGGATGGGGGTTCAGACATCCTTCTGGTAGAAACCATCTTTGATACTTTGAATGCAAAAGCTGCTTTATTCGCTATTGATGAACTGCAGGACGAAAGAGGAATTGAGATCCCGATCATGGTTTCAGGGACCATTACCGATGCCTCCGGAAGAACTTTGAGCGGACAGACCGCAGAAGCTTTTCTGATCTCAGTTTCCCACCTGAATTTATTAAGTGTAGGTTTCAACTGTGCATTGGGAGCAGATCAGCTGACTCCTTATCTTGAAACACTGGCTCATAATTCAGAATTCTATGTTTCAGCATATCCGAATGCCGGTTTACCGAATGCTTTTGGAAAATATGACGAAACTCCGGAAGATATGGCAAGGCAGATCAAAGAATATGTAGAGAAAGGATTAATCAATATTATAGGAGGATGCTGTGGTACAACGCCTGAACATATTAAAGCAATTGCTGATCTGGTAGAAAAATATGAGCCAAGGAAATTGAAGAAATTTGTATGATTTGATAGATTTTTTTAATTAAAATCAAGAATAAAGGCTGAAATATTAATATTAACTTTAAGTAAACCACAAAGTTATAAATATGGAAAAGCCAATTTACTTAAAAGATTCCGAGGATGTCAGATTATTTAATGAGCTGAGAAAGAAAGTGAACCAAAGAGTAGAAGCCATTTCTGAAAACAGAGATATCTACATTCAGATCAAAGCAGTCATCCTGCCACTGGTCTATATTGGTTTATATTTTCTCGCTGTTCTTAATGCCGAAAAGCATTGGATCTATATTCTGAGTTTTGTTTTAATGGGAATCTCTCTGGTTTTAATTTATTTAAACTTAATCCACGAAGCGGCCCATAATAACATTTATAAGAGTAAAAGATTAAACGGGCTGGTTCTTCACATTTTTGATTTTGTAGGCGCCAATTCATATATCTGGAAAAAAAGACATATCGCAAGCCATCACGCCTATCCAAACGTAGATGGATGGGATACGGATATCGAACAGAGCGGACTGCTTTTAATTGTACCGTGGATTAAAGCGAAAGGAGTACAGAAGTATCAGGACAAGTTTTTCTTTTTAGTCTATCCGTTGTATTTGTTTAACTGGATGTTTATAAGAGACTTCAGAGACTTTTTTGATAAAGAAAGGGTGATTTTAAAAACCCAGGGAAAGATACCCACCATTGAAAAAGTAAAAATGATAAGCTATAAGCTGTTCTATTTCTTTTATCAGATTGTGGTTCCTGTAGTGTTCTTTAAAGTATCAATAGGATTGGCTTTAGGAGCGTGGTTTTTACAGGTGATATCAGCAAGTATTTTTGCATTGTTTGTTTTACTGCCTTTGCATCCGCTTCCTGATAATGCTTTTCCAAAATTAAATAAAGAGAATGGTCTGCCGTTTAGCTGGCTTCGCCACCAGCTGGAAGTAACCAATGATCTCAAAGAAAATAACTGGTTTGTAAGAAATGTGTTGGGAAATTTCAATTTTCACGTTGCTCACCATCTGTTTCCCAATTACAGTTATATGTATTATAATGAAATTACAGAGGAGATTGAAGAATTTGCTAAAGAACATGGTTTAGCATACAAAAGATTTCCGCTGATTACAGCTTTAAGTAAGCATAGGGATTTATTGAAGCAGAATGCCAATAATGCCTACTATATTTTAGAAGAATAAAATGAAGTATTTAAGATTATCAGGCCTCGAGCCTCTTATCATAACCCCGGAAAGTAATTTCATCAACGTTGGTGAAAGAACAAATGTTGCCGGATCCAAAAAGTTTTTAAGACTGATTAAAGAGGAGAAATTCTCAGAAGCCTTAGATATTGCCCGCCATCAGGTAGAAGGAGGTGCCCAGATTCTGGATGTTAACTTTGATGATGGGTTGATCGATGGAAAAGCATCGATGATCAAATTCCTGAACTTAATTGCCTCTGAACCGGATATTGCAAGAATCCCGATTATGGTAGATTCTTCCAAATGGGAGATCCTTGAAGCAGGTCTTCAGGTAGCTCAGGGAAAATGTGTCGTGAATTCCATTAGCTTAAAAGAAGGCGAGGAAGAATTTATCAAACATGCCAAGGCCATCAAAAGGTATGGTGCAGCTGTCATTGTAATGGCATTTGATGAGGTAGGACAGGCAGACAGTTTTGAACGAAGAATTGAAATTTCAAAACGTTCCTATGATATTTTGGTGAACCAGATTGGCTTCCCCGCAGAAGATATCATTTTCGACTTAAATATCTTTCCGGTAGCAACTGGAATGGATGAGCACAGAAGAAATGCCATCGATTTTATTGAAGCGACACGCTGGGTAAGACAAAACCTTCCTTACGCATCCGTGAGTGGAGGAGTGAGTAATGTTTCTTTCTCTTTCCGTGGAAATGATACGGTGAGAGAAGCCATGCACTCTGTATTTCTGTACCATGCGATTCAGGCAGGAATGAACATCGGTATCGTGAATCCGGCAATGCTGGAAGTGTATGACGAGATCAATAAAGAATTACTGGAGCTTGTAGAAGATGTCATCCTGGATAAAAGAGAAGATGCTACAGAAAGACTTCTCGACTATTCCGAAAAGCATAAATCAGTTAAGAAAGAAAAAACTGAAGACTTAGAATGGAGAAATAATCCTCTACAGGAAAGAATTACCCATGCTTTGGTAAAAGGAATCGACCGTTTTATTGAAGAAGATGTAGAAGAAGCAAGGCTAACAGCCGAAAGACCGCTTCATGTCATCGAAGTGAATTTAATGACCGGAATGGGAGTCGTAGGAGATTTATTCGGAAGCGGTAAAATGTTCCTTCCACAGGTTGTAAAATCCGCAAGGGTAATGAAAAAGGCAGTAGCTTATTTACAGCCTTTCATTGAAGCAGAAAAAGACGGAACAAAACCTGCTAACGGAAAAATCTTAATGGCAACGGTAAAAGGAGATGTTCATGATATCGGCAAAAACATTGTGAGTGTTGTTTTAGGTTGTAACAACTATGAAATTGTTGACCTTGGAGTAATGGTTCCTGCCGAAAAGATTATCCAGACTGCCATTGAAGAAAAAGTAGATGTTATTGGTTTAAGCGGACTGATTACTCCAAGTTTGGATGAAATGGTGTATATCGCTTCAGAATTAGAAAGACAAAATTTGGATTTCCCTCTATTAATCGGCGGTGCTACAACGTCAAAAGCACATACCGCAGTCAAAATCGATTTAAAATATAAAAATGCCGTCGTTCATGTGAATGATGCTTCAAGAGCGGTAAACGTTGTAAGCTCATTGCTGGGTGACAGAAATAAAGAATATGTTTCGGATTTAAAGAACGACTACTCTGATTTCAGAGAAAAGTTTCTGAACAGACAGGTGGATAAAGATTATGTTTCCATTAAAGAAGCAAGGGAAAATCATTTTAAAATTGACTGGGAAAATGAAGAAATTTTCACACCGAATAATCTTGGGATAAAAGTAATCGAGAATCAGGATTTAAGAGAACTTCTTCCTTTCATCGACTGGTCTCCATTTTTCAGAAGCTGGGATCTTCATGGAAAATACCCGAATATCTTAGAAGATGAGGTTGTAGGAGTTCAGGCAAAAGAACTGTTCAAAGATGCTCAGGTCATTTTGAATAGAATTCTGGATGAGAAATTATTGACTGCAAAAGCCATCTTCGGAATCTTTAAGGCCAATTCCAATGAATCAGATGATATTTTAATTTTCGATGAAAATAATAATGAGCAAGCAAAATTTTTAACTCTAAGACAGCAGGCTCAAAGATCAAAAGGCAAAGATTATCTGGCACTAAGTGATTTCATTGCTCCTCAAAGCTCTGGAAAAACTGATTATGTGGGAGCATTCTGCGTAACCACCGGATTTGGAACTGATGAACTTTCTGCGGAGTATGAAAAAGCCCATGATGATTACAATTCTATCATGGTAAAAGCCCTTGCAGATCGTTTTGCAGAAGCTTATGCAGAATTTTTGCACAAAAAAATACGAACTGAATACTGGGGATATGCCAATCAGGAAAACTTAAGCAATGAAGAATTGATCGCCGAAAAATATAAAGGAATCCGTCCCGCCCCAGGTTATCCGGCTTGCCCTGATCATTTGGAAAAGAAAACCATCTGGGATCTATTAAAAGTAGAAGAAAATACAGGCGTTTTCCTTACAGAAAGCCTTGCCATGTTCCCTACAGCATCTGTTTCCGGATATTATTTCGGAAGCCCGCATGCCAAATATTTCGGATTAGGAAAAATAACAGAAGACCAGCTTGAAGATTATGCCGCAAGAAGAGGTTGTAGCATCCAGGAAGCGAAAAAATGGTTGTCACCCAATTTAGCAGATTAACATTGACATGAAGATAACAGAACACATTAAAAACGCAAATGGAAAAACTTTATTCTCCTTAGAAGTGGTTCCGCCACAAAAGGGAATAGGTATTGAAGATCTTTATACAAACATAGATCCGTTGATGGAGTTCAAACCTCCTTTCATTGATGTGACCACATCCAGAGAAGAATATATCTATCTGGACAAAGGAAATGGCTTGATGGAACGACGTATTACAAGAATGCGCCCCGGAACCTTAGGGATTTGTGCAGCCATCCAGCATAAATATAATGTAGATACAGTGCCGCATCTCCTTTGCGGAGGTTTTACAAAAGAAGAAACAGAATATCTGCTGGTAGACTGTATGTACCTTGGAATAGATAATGTAATGGCCTTAAGAGGTGACGCCATGAAAGGACATCAGTATTTTGAACCTACTCAGGGAGGACACGCCAGTGCAATGGATCTTGTCAACCAGATTAATGATCTGGGAAGGGGAAAATATCTTCATAACGAAGAACAGGTCAGTGATGAACTCAATAAATTCTGCATCGGAGTTGCCGGCTATCCGGAAAAACACATGGAAGCCCCTTCCATGAACTATGACCTTAAATGGCTGAAACAAAAAGTAGATGCCGGAGCAGATTATATCGTTACGCAGATGTTTTTTGACAATAAAAAGTATATTGAATTCGTTCAGAAAGCAAGAGAAATGGGAATAACGGTTCCAATTATTCCGGGAATCAAACCTATTGCCACTAAGAAACACTTGAAAATCCTGCCACAGGTATTCAAAATAGATCTTCCTGAAGAACTGATCAATGAGGTGGAAAATGCAAAAAATAATGAAGCGGTAAAACAGATCGGAATAGAATGGTCTATTGCTCAATGCAAAGAATTGTTGGATTTCGGAGTTCCTGTTCTGCACTTCTACTCAATGGGTAAGAGTGATAATATTAAAAAAGTAGCTGGTGAGCTATTCTAATAAAAGTACCAAAATGAAGGAACCCTGCTGTAAAAAGCAGGGTTTTTATTTTTTGAAATCTTATACAGAATTAATTTAAAAGATAAAATAAATAAAGCCGTGGGCTATACACCCGCTTAGAAAGAATCAACTTTGTTGATTCCATCTTTCCTCCCTTAAAAATAAACCTCCCACTTCCATCTTCCGTCATCCTTACTCTAAAGACCAGTATGTCTCTCAAACTCCTTACTCCTGTCAAATAAATATCGATAAGTAGCCAACTTTCGGGTAACCGTAGTTTCAAGAGCTTCTGCAATCTTAATCATTTTAGGATTAAAATCACCAATCCACTGAAGTTCCGTAATTGTAAAATCCGTATGTTTTCTTAAATGTTGAGTTCCTTCCCAGATCATATATCCGTCTATGCCTTTCTTCTGCCATTCCGGGACAACACCGAAAACGAGACCCACCATTTTTTCATTCTTCTTAAAACGTCTTAACAACAAAAACTTGAGCTTTTGAAAAATCCCGAATTTCCCGTTCAGATATTTAAACCACTGGTTGAGATCAGGAATATTGATCCACATCGCAATCGGTTTTCCGTTTTCGTATACAAACCAGGAGATATGCTCGTTGATGATAGGTTTCATGGTGTTGAACATCTTCAGAACTTTTGCTTCTTCCAGATGCTTTCCTTCTCCATGAGATGCCCATGCTTTATTATAAATCTCTGTAAAATCCTTTGCAAACTTCGGCAGATTATTCTTTTTCATAGGTTGGGCTGAGATCGCAGGGTTTCTTCTGTTCTTTTCATGTGCAATGGTAAAGATCCTCGAAACTTCTGCAAAAACAGGTCTGGTAAAACATAGCTGCTCAAAATAAATCTGAAACCCATAATTCTCAAAAAGATCTTTGTAATAAGGGAAGTTATAATTCATCCCAAACAAAGGTTCTATGAAACCTTCAATCAGCAGACCCCAGAATTTATCCCGTTCCCCAAAATTGATAGGTCCATCCATCGCCTCAATTCCTTTTTCCTGAAGCCAGTTTTTACAATAATCAAAAATAAAATTAGCCGTTTCCTGATCATTAATACAGTCGAAAAAACCAATTCCTCCCGTAGGCTGCTTTTGCTCATAACAGCTGTTTACAAAAACAGCTACTTTCCCAACGGTGCTGCCATTCTTTTTAAACAGAAACCTCTTACATTCTCCGTTTTTAAAGAATTTATTCTTGGCAGGATCAAAAATTTCCTCAATATGTTTATCTAAAGGGCGGATATAATTTTTGTCGTGTTCATAAAGGCGGGCCGGGAATTCCAGAAATTCCCTTTTATGGAGATGGTTTTGTACTTCTTCGACAATAATCATATGTTTTTTTATCAGAAATGGCTATAAAAGATAATGTTTTTCATCTTATTTGAAATAGAGAAAAAGATATTATCCGTATTTTTGCTGCAAATTAAATAAAAATGGTTGATTTTACTGATAACGACGATGATATTTTCACTGGAAAAGAACATACGCCTATAAGGGAAGATGCTTTTGATAAATCGCCACAGGAAAAAATTGAAAAAATTACTGAGCTTTTTGGCGAGATCATGGAAACGCTGGGAATGGATATGACAGATGATTCTCTGAAAGACTCTCCAAGACGTGTTGCCAAAATGTATGTGAACGAGATCTTCGGAGGACTTCTTCCTGAAAACAAACCAGGAATCTCCACTTTCTCCAACAAATACAAATACCGCCAGATGTTGGTAGAAAAGGATATCACCGTATATTCTTTCTGTGAACACCACTTTTTACCCATCATAGGAAGAGCGCATGTTGCTTATATTTCCAATGGAGAAGTAATCGGTCTTTCAAAAATTAACAGAATTGTAGATTACTACGCGAAAAGGCCACAGGTTCAGGAAAGACTTACCATGCAAATTGTAGATGCTTTGAAAGAAGCTTTGGGAACGAAAGATGTGGCATGTATCATTGATGCAAAACACCTTTGTGTAAACTGCAGAGGAATAAAAGATACGGCAAGTTCTACCATTACTGCAGAATTGAGTGGTATTTTCAGAACAAACCCTATTACAAGACAGGAGTTCTTACACTACGTAGGAAGCCATGCAAAACTGGATTAATAAACAATGAACTACCAGATTCTTAGAAATATTATCGATGCCGAGCTTCAGAGATTTCAAAATATCACTGAAGAAGAATGGTCATATAGAAGTTCTTCAGAAAAATGGTCCAAAAAAGAAATTATTGGCCATCTTTGTGACAGTGCTTTTACAAATATCCGTAGATTTGTTGTGACACAATATAAAGAGAACGAAAATATTGTATATGATCAGAATTTTTGGGTAAAAGCTCAGAACTATCAGAATGTTCCTACTTCAGATCTTATTGACCTGTGGAAATCTTTGAACTATCAGATTGTTCATATCGTAGAAAATATCCCTGACGAAGCATTACAGAGAACCTGTGATACGACCAAATCAGAACCACGGATCTATACATTGGAGTTTATTATCGATGATTATGTAGATCATCTGCAGCATCATTTAAAAGCGATTTAATTATGATAAAATTTAAAAAAGTTTCAGATAAGATCTTTATCACGACAATTATTTGTTGTGACAAAAGTAATTTTTAACTCAATTTTGAATCTTTAAAATCATTAAATCTTTTAACTTAAAAATAAATGCAATTAAAAATATATAACTCGCTTACAGCAGAAAAAGAAATATTCAAACCTATCTTAGAAGGAAACGTCGGAATGTACGTCTGCGGACCTACTGTGTACAGCAATGTACATTTAGGCAATGTAAGAACTTTCCTGTCTTTCGATTTTATCTACCGTACCCTGATGCATTTGGGATATAAAGTAAGATATGTAAGAAATATTACTGATGCAGGTCACCTTACCGATGATGGAAATGTTGATAACGACAGATTCGTAAAACAGACCAGACTTGAAAAACTGGAGCCTATGGAAATTGTACAGAAATACACCGTAGACTTCCACAAAGTCCTGGATATGTTCAATTTACTTCCTCCAAACATCGAGCCTACTGCTACAGGACATATTGTAGAGCAGATCGAGTTAACTCAAAAACTAATTGAAAGAGGATTTGCTTACGAAAGCAACGGTTCAGTGTATTTTGATGTTTTGGAGTACAACAAAAGAGGGCTGAATTATGGTGAGCTTTCAAAACGTAACATAGAAGAGCTTTTCGCCAATACCAGAGACCTTGACGGACAGGGTGAAAAGAAAAACCCACAGGATTTTGCATTGTGGAAAAAAGCATCCCCAGCTCACATCATGAGATGGAATTCCCCTTGGGGAGAAGGTTTCCCGGGATGGCATCTTGAATGTACTGCAATGAGCACAAAATATCTTGGTGAGACATTCGATATCCATGGAGGAGGAATGGATCTTAAATTCCCTCACCACGAATGCGAAATTGCACAAGGGAAAGCCTGCAACGATGCCGCACCGGTGAATTACTGGATGCACGCCAATATGCTGACGATGAATTCTCAGCGTATGAGCAAATCTACAGGGAACTACATCCTTCCAATGCAGTTGGTTACAGGAGATAATGACTTCTTTGAAAAACCTTTCCATCCTTCAATTGTACGTTTCTGCTTCCTGCAGGCACACTACAGAAGCGTTCTGGATATTTCAAATGATGCCATGATAGCCAGCGAAAAAGGATTCATCAGATTAATGGAAGCAGTGAAAGTATTGAATTCTATTACCGCCGATGACACCAAACAATCCGGTTTCAGCCTAAAAGAATGGAAAAATAAAGCATATGAAGCGTTAACAGACGATTTCAATTCTCCAATCCTGATTGCTCACCTGTTTGAAGCAGTGAAATACATCTTTGCTTTGAATGATGGTAAGGAAACAATCTCAACAGATGATCTTGAAGATTTGAAAACTACACTCAATGCCTTTATCTTTGATGTTCTTGGACTCCAGACCGTAGAAGAGAATAACAATGAAAAGCTGGATCAGACCCTAAAAGTTTTGATCGAATTGAGAAACCAGGCAAGAAAATCCAAAAACTTTGAACTTTCAGACCAAATCAGAGATAAACTGCTTGCAGAAGGTATCGAATTAAAAGACGGAAGAGACGGAACATCATACGTTCTGAGCTAGAAAATATAACTTCGTTTTATCCCCATTCCGTAGGAGTTACTTATTATAAGGATTCTTACGGAATGTTTTTTTATCCCTTCTAGAGAATGTATCCGTATTTCAGATTATGTCTCTTTGTGCTTCCCTTCCCTTCTCTAAAACTCTCTTACCCACTCACACTCAACTCTCCAATTTTTTCAGGAGCTATTTCCTGCTATCCATTCATACTCCTCGCGCCCGTGCACTCCAACGCTCAGTCCCACCCACTCTCCAACCCATGCTGTGGGGTAACCATTCCTATCAGGGCTAGGGAAGGAGGGTAGGATATAAGTAATAAGTAATAATTTGGCCCAATGAAAACAAGTTCATATATAAAATATCCATCATGATCCGTGTCAATCTGTGTCATCCGCGGTAAAAAATAAAAACCATTCAATAGGAACGAGCTTTCGCCTAACTTATCCCTTTATTATATATAGTATATTGCAATCATCCCGAAACCACTCATCCTTGCACTTCGCTCCCCGTATCCCGCATCTCTAATCTCGAATCCCTCCCTTCTCACGCTCTCTCACCCTCTAACCCACTTACTCTCCAACCACACCTCCAAACAAATGTTTAAAATTTTTCTCTCTGCCTTCCAGCTGATTAGGATAAAAACCTATCCGAATATGAAATTTATGTTAAATAAACTTGTTTTGCGTTGTATGAAGTTACTATCTTTGCCCCACTGAAAAACGAAAGACATTCAGTAGCGCAGAAGCGCCTTTAGATGGGCAGAAACGATATTACTTCCAAAAAGAGACGGACGAAAAAAACTTTAAAACTTTTTGAAAAAAAAGTTGTCAGTTTAAAAAGAGTTTGTATCTTTGCAGTCCCAATTAGAGGGAGCGCAGGAGTAGAGGGATTGAGGTTTTGAGAAGAGTTAAGGTTACTTAAAAAACTTTAAAATTTTCTTCAAAAACATTTGGTCATTAAAAAATAAAGTTTTACTTTTGCACTCGCAAATACGGAGCGACACTGACAGAGAGATTGCTTCGTTGAAAAGCGAAAGATATAAAGATCATTGACATACAATATAACAACCAAGTAAGGAAAAACTAAAGCGTTAAAAACTTTGAGTGAGTCAGACAAACATACAATGGAGAGTTTGATCCTGGCTCAGGATGAACGCTAGCGGGAGGCCTAACACATGCAAGCCGAGCGGTAGAGATCTTTCGGGATCTTGAGAGCGGCGTACGGGTGCGGAACACGTGTGCAACCTGCCTTTATCTGGGGGATAGCCTTTCGAAAGGAAGATTAATACCCCATAATATACTGAATGGCATCATTCGGTATTGAAAACTCCGGTGGATAGAGATGGGCACGCGCAAGATTAGATAGTTGGTGAGGTAACGGCTCACCAAGTCTACGATCTTTAGGGGGCCTGAGAGGGTGATCCCCCACACTGGTACTGAGACACGGACCAGACTCCTACGGGAGGCAGCAGTGAGGAATATTGGACAATGGGTGAGAGCCTGATCCAGCCATCCCGCGTGAAGGACGACGGCCCTATGGGTTGTAAACTTCTTTTGTATAGGGATAAACCTACCCTCGTGAGGGTAGCTGAAGGTACTATACGAATAAGCACCGGCTAACTCCGTGCCAGCAGCCGCGGTAATACGGAGGGTGCAAGCGTTATCCGGATTTATTGGGTTTAAAGGGTCCGTAGGCGGATCTGTAAGTCAGTGGTGAAATCTCACAGCTTAACTGTGAAACTGCCATTGATACTGCAGGTCTTGAGTGTTGTTGAAGTAGCTGGAATAAGTAGTGTAGCGGTGAAATGCATAGATATTACTTAGAACACCAATTGCGAAGGCAGGTTACTAAGCAACAACTGACGCTGATGGACGAAAGCGTGGGGAGCGAACAGGATTAGATACCCTGGTAGTCCACGCCGTAAACGATGCTAACTCGTTTTTGGAATGTAAGTTTCAGAGACTAAGCGAAAGTGATAAGTTAGCCACCTGGGGAGTACGAACGCAAGTTTGAAACTCAAAGGAATTGACGGGGGCCCGCACAAGCGGTGGATTATGTGGTTTAATTCGATGATACGCGAGGAACCTTACCAAGGCTTAAATGGGAAATGACAGGTTTAGAAATAGACTTTTCTTCGGACATTTTTCAAGGTGCTGCATGGTTGTCGTCAGCTCGTGCCGTGAGGTGTTAGGTTAAGTCCTGCAACGAGCGCAACCCCTGTCACTAGTTGCCATCATTAAGTTGGGGACTCTAGTGAGACTGCCTACGCAAGTAGAGAGGAAGGTGGGGATGACGTCAAATCATCACGGCCCTTACGCCTTGGGCCACACACGTAATACAATGGCCGGTACAGAGGGCAGCTACACTGCGAAGTGATGCAAATCTCGAAAGCCGGTCTCAGTTCGGATTGGAGTCTGCAACTCGACTCTATGAAGCTGGAATCGCTAGTAATCGCGCATCAGCCATGGCGCGGTGAATACGTTCCCGGGCCTTGTACACACCGCCCGTCAAGCCATGGAAGTCTGGGGTACCTGAAGTCGGTGACCGTAACAGGAGCTGCCTAGGGTAAAACAGGTAACTAGGGCTAAGTCGTAACAAGGTAGCCGTACCGGAAGGTGCGGCTGGAACATCTCATTTTAGAGCGTCTTAGGACGTTAAACAAAATCAGTATCGTAAGATACAAAATACTTACTTAAAGCATAGCTTTAGTTTTTTGTTTGGTTGATATATAAAAATACAAAACCCACTAGAAATTAGTAAAGGGATTGAGAGAGGCAAAGAAGATAAAAGCAGAGAGAGAAAGACGAAGAAATTAGTCTGTTATCTATCAGTCTATCATCTTTTACGTCTAAAAGACAGTCTCGTAGCTCAGCTGGTTAGAGCGCTACACTGATAATGTAGAGGTCGGCAGTTCGAGCCTGCCCGAGACTACTAATTGAAAGACAGGAAGAGATCAGCTATTAGACATCAGACATTTAGGTCTGAGATCTGGAATCTGATATCTAAAGTCTACTAGAGGGGGAATTAGCTCAGCTGGCTAGAGCGCCTGCCTTGCACGCAGGAGGTCAAGGGTTCGACTCCCTTATTCTCCACAGTTTTGGAAGACTGATTTAAAAGTTACGAATGGAGCCAAAAACAACATTTGTTCATCAGTTTGAAAGAAAGAAATTAAGATCATTGACATTAACGGTAAAGACATCACAAAGAGAAAACCGAGCGCATAAAGCGCTTGAGTAACCAATAGGAAAGAAATCGTTAAGGGCGTATGGCGGATGCCTAGGCTTTCAGAGGCGACGAAGGACGTGGTAAGCTGCGAAAAGCTGCGGGGATTGGCACACACGAATTGATCCGCAGATATCCGAATGGGGCAACCCGGCATATTGAAGATATGTCACCTCGCAAGAGGAGCAAACCCGGAGAACTGAAACATCTAAGTACCCGGAGGAAAAGAAATCGAAGAGATTCCGTAAGTAGTGGCGAGCGAAAGCGGATTAGCCCAAAAGTCTTTTTATGTTTAGAGGAATGTTCTGGAAAGAACAATCATAGAAGGTGATAATCCTGTACTCGAAAGGCATATAGAGATGATAAATGAGTAGGGCGGGACACGTGAAATCCTGTCTGAATATGGGGGGACCATCCTCCAAGGCTAAATACTCCTGAAAGACCGATAGTGAACAAGTACTGTGAAGGAAAGGTGAAAAGCACTTCGAATAGAAGGGTGAAATAGAACCTGAAACCGTACGCCTACAAGCGGTCGGAGCAGCGTAATGCTGTGACGGCGTGCCTTTTGCATAATGAGCCTACGAGTTAATTTTACTAGCGAGGTTAAGGTATTAAGTACCGGAGCCGGAGCGAAAGCGAGTCTGAATAGGGCGCATAGTTAGTAGGATTAGACGCGAAACCTTGTGATCTACCCATGGGCAGGTTGAAGCTCTGGTAACACAGAGTGGAGGACCGAACCGGTTGACGTTGAAAAGTCTTCGGATGACCTGTGGGTAGGGGTGAAAGGCCAATCAAACTGGGAGATAGCTCGTACTCTCCGAAATGCATTTAGGTGCAGCGTCGTATATAAGTTTATTAGAGGTAGAGCTACTGATTGGATGCGGGGGTTTCATCGCCTACCAATTCCTGACAAACTCCGAATGCTAATAAATGTTCTACGGCAGTGAGGGCATGGGTGCTAAGGTCCATGTCCGAGAGGGAAAGAACCCAGACCAACAGCTAAGGTCCCAAAATATATGTTAAGTTGAAGCAACGCGGTTGGACTGCATTGACAGCTAGGATGTTGGCTTGGAAGCAGCCATTCATTTAAAGAGTGCGTAACAGCTCACTAGTCGAGCGGTCCGGCATGGATAATAATCGGGCATAAACATATTACCGAAGCTATGGATTTATATTTTAGATATATCTGGTAGGAGAGCATTCTATTTGCGCCGAAGCAGTACTGTGAGGTATTGTGGAGCGGATAGAAAAGAAAATGTAGGCATAAGTAACGATAAAGCAGGCGAGAAACCTGCTCACCGAAAGACCAAGGCTTCCTCAGCCATGCTAATCAGCTGAGGGTTAGTCGGGACCTAACGCGAACCCGAAAGGGGTAGTGGATGGACAATGGGTTAATATTCCCATACTTGCTCACAATAAAAGGGGACGGTTGGATGTAGCTGCTGGAGACTGACGGAATAGTCAAGGCCTAGCCTTCGGGCGAAGCTGCTGTAGTGTAATCTGATCCAAGAAAAGCCGAAGTGAAGCAACCCGTACCAAAACCGACACAGGTGGTCGAGGAGAGAATCCTAAGGTGCTCGAGTGAGTCGTGGCTAAGGAACTAGGCAAAATAGTCTCGTAACTTCGGAAGAAGAGACGCCAACAGCAATGTTGGCCGCAGTGAAGAGGCCCAGGCGACTGTTTATCAAAAACACAGGACTCTGCTAAATCGAAAGATGCTGTATAGGGTCTGACACCTGCCCGGTGCTGGAAGGTTAAGGAAGGTGCTTAGCGTAAGCGAAGGCATTAACTGAAGCCCCAGTAAACGGCGGCCGTAACTATAACGGTCCTAAGGTAGCGAAATTCCTTGTCGGGTAAGTTCCGACCTGCACGAATGGTGTAACGATCTGGGCACTGTCTCAGCCACGAGCTCGGTGAAATTGTAGTATCGGTGAAGATGCCGATTACCCGCAATGGGACGAAAAGACCCTGTGAACCTTTACTATAACTTCGTATTGACTTTGAGTAAGTAATGTGTAGGATAGGTGGGAGGCTTTGAAGCAGGCACGCTAGTGTTTGTGGAGCCGACGTTGAAATACCACCCTTTACTTACTTGGAGCCTAACTTCTTTTAGAAGGACATTGCGTGGTGGGTAGTTTGACTGGGGTGGTCGCCTCCAAAAGAGTAACGGAGGCTTTCAAAGGTACCCTCAGCACGCTTGGTAACCGTGCGTAGAGTGTAATGGCATAAGGGTGCTTGACTGTGAGACCTACAAGTCGATCAGGTGCGAAAGCAGGACATAGTGATCCGGTGGTTCCGTATGGAAGGGCCATCGCTCATAGGATAAAAGGTACTCCGGGGATAACAGGCTAGTCTCCCCCAAGAGCTCACATCGACGGGGAGGTTCGGCACCTCGATGTCGGCTCGTCACATCCTGGGGCTGGAGAAGGTCCCAAGGGTTGGGCTGTTCGCCCATTAAAGTGGCACGCGAGCTGGGTTCAGAACGTCGTGAGACAGTTCGGTCTCTATCTATTGCGGGCGTTAGATGTTTGAGAGGGCTTGATTCTAGTACGAGAGGACCGAATTGAACAAACCTCTGGTGTATCAGTTGTACCGCCAGGTGCACCGCTGAGTAGCTACGTTTGGAAGAGATAAGCACTGAAAGCATATAAGTGCGAAACTCGCCTCAAGATGAGACATCTTTTAAGGGTCGTTGTAGATGACGACGTTGATAGGCTATAGGTGTAAAGACAGTAATGTCATAGCCAAGTAGTACTAATTACCCGTAGATTTATAGTCTATGGTTACTAATATAAACCAGGTGCTTTATGCGCAGTGAAGGTTTTGTCTTTGTGAAAGTTTTTATCGCTTAAAACAGATGTCAGATATAAGACATCAGATACCAGACCTTGAAGTCTGAAATCTGAAATCTATCCTCTGATATCTTATATACCTTCTTTAGGGTGGTTTTAGCGGTGGGGCTCACCTGTTCCCATTCCGAACACAGAAGTTAAGCCCACCAGCGCCGATGGTACTGCTAACGCGGGAGAGTAGGCCGCCGCCAGTTTTTATTTTATTTTTAAAAACCTTTATCTTTACGATAAAGGTTTTTTTGTTATATACCTACACCTACACCAACACTAAACCCACTCAACATACTACCTAAATTAACTAACACAAATCCAAACAGAAACAGAAGTAATGAGTAATAGGTAATGAGCAGTGGATAATAGATAATAGATAATAGATAATAGATAATAGATAATAGATGTTGGTAGTAAGTAGCCCATCTCATCTATCCGCTATTCTTCTTTCTCCAGCTTCAGGCTTCCTGCCTCCATCCCTCTGTTTTTTATTCTTTATCCGAGGATGGGTCTTTACCTTCAATACTGTTTATTCTTCCCAGGCTGTTACTACCAAGGAGTCTAAATAGAACTTAATTATAAAAATTTAAATTATCAAGACCAATATTTATATTTCTAAAAACCAAAATATATTAGTTTTTGATTTAGTTTTACTTCTATTTTCCTTTTTATAAATATTGATTTTGTTACAAAGTGTATATGAACTACATTCTTCTGTTTTCTATATTCCTACCATTCTCATTTATTATGTTTTTGAATTCATACTTTAATGCCTTTTGTGATGTATAAGCAAGCTATTTATATTTCTCATCACCTTTTTGTTTATTTAAAACAATACTAATCTAAAATCTAACAATACTGAGTATATCTCAGTTATCATTATTAGATTTTGAAGATAGAATGTAGCTTATAGAGAGCAATACTATTTATTCAAGTTTACTAGTGCTAATTGTGGATAAGTGTAATTTGTATTTAAATAACTGAATAATAAATAGATATGAAGATAGTTTTCCACATTTTGTATTTTTATGTTAAATAAACTTGTTTTGCGTTGTATGAAGTTACTATCTTTGCCCCACTGAAAAACGAAAGACATTCAGTAGCGCAGAAGCGCCTTTAGATGGGCAGAAACGATATTACTTCCAAAAAGAGACGGACGAAAAAAACTTTAAAACTTTTTGAAAAAAAAGTTGTCAGTTTAAAAAGAGTTTGTATCTTTGCAGTCCCAATTAGAGGGAGCGCAGGAGTAGAGGGATTGAGGTTTTGAGAAGAGTTAAGGTTACTTAAAAAAACTTTAAAATTTTCTTCAAAAACATTTGGTCATTAAAAAATAAAGTTTTACTTTTGCACTCGCAAATACGGAGCGACACTGACAGAGAGATTGCTTCGTTGAAAAGCGAAAGATATAAAGATCATTGACATACAATATAACAACCAAGTAAGGAAAAACTAAAGCGTTAAAAACTTTGAGTGAGTCAGACAAACATACAATGGAGAGTTTGATCCTGGCTCAGGATGAACGCTAGCGGGAGGCCTAACACATGCAAGCCGAGCGGTAGAGATCTTTCGGGATCTTGAGAGCGGCGTACGGGTGCGGAACACGTGTGCAACCTGCCTTTATCTGGGGGATAGCCTTTCGAAAGGAAGATTAATACCCCATAATATACTGAATGGCATCATTCGGTATTGAAAACTCCGGTGGATAGAGATGGGCACGCGCAAGATTAGATAGTTGGTGAGGTAACGGCTCACCAAGTCTACGATCTTTAGGGGGCCTGAGAGGGTGATCCCCCACACTGGTACTGAGACACGGACCAGACTCCTACGGGAGGCAGCAGTGAGGAATATTGGACAATGGGTGAGAGCCTGATCCAGCCATCCCGCGTGAAGGACGACGGCCCTATGGGTTGTAAACTTCTTTTGTATAGGGATAAACCTACCCTCGTGAGGGTAGCTGAAGGTACTATACGAATAAGCACCGGCTAACTCCGTGCCAGCAGCCGCGGTAATACGGAGGGTGCAAGCGTTATCCGGATTTATTGGGTTTAAAGGGTCCGTAGGCGGATCTGTAAGTCAGTGGTGAAATCTCACAGCTTAACTGTGAAACTGCCATTGATACTGCAGGTCTTGAGTGTTGTTGAAGTAGCTGGAATAAGTAGTGTAGCGGTGAAATGCATAGATATTACTTAGAACACCAATTGCGAAGGCAGGTTACTAAGCAACAACTGACGCTGATGGACGAAAGCGTGGGGAGCGAACAGGATTAGATACCCTGGTAGTCCACGCCGTAAACGATGCTAACTCGTTTTTGGAATGTAAGTTTCAGAGACTAAGCGAAAGTGATAAGTTAGCCACCTGGGGAGTACGAACGCAAGTTTGAAACTCAAAGGAATTGACGGGGGCCCGCACAAGCGGTGGATTATGTGGTTTAATTCGATGATACGCGAGGAACCTTACCAAGGCTTAAATGGGAAATGACAGGTTTAGAAATAGACTTTTCTTCGGACATTTTTCAAGGTGCTGCATGGTTGTCGTCAGCTCGTGCCGTGAGGTGTTAGGTTAAGTCCTGCAACGAGCGCAACCCCTGTCACTAGTTGCCATCATTAAGTTGGGGACTCTAGTGAGACTGCCTACGCAAGTAGAGAGGAAGGTGGGGATGACGTCAAATCATCACGGCCCTTACGCCTTGGGCCACACACGTAATACAATGGCCGGTACAGAGGGCAGCTACACTGCGAAGTGATGCAAATCTCGAAAGCCGGTCTCAGTTCGGATTGGAGTCTGCAACTCGACTCTATGAAGCTGGAATCGCTAGTAATCGCGCATCAGCCATGGCGCGGTGAATACGTTCCCGGGCCTTGTACACACCGCCCGTCAAGCCATGGAAGTCTGGGGTACCTGAAGTCGGTGACCGTAACAGGAGCTGCCTAGGGTAAAACAGGTAACTAGGGCTAAGTCGTAACAAGGTAGCCGTACCGGAAGGTGCGGCTGGAACATCTCATTTTAGAGCGTCTTAGGACGTTAAACAAAATCAGTATCGTAAGATACAAAATACTTACTTAAAGCATAGCTTTAGTTTTTTGTTTGGTTGATATATAAAAATACAAAACCCACTAGAAATTAGTAAAGGGATTGAGAGAGGCAAAGAAGATAAAAGCAGAGAGAGAAAGACGAAGAAATTAGTCTGTTATCTATCAGTCTATCATCTTTTACGTCTAAAAGACAGTCTCGTAGCTCAGCTGGTTAGAGCGCTACACTGATAATGTAGAGGTCGGCAGTTCGAGCCTGCCCGAGACTACTAATTGAAAGACAGGAAGAGATCAGCTATTAGACATCAGACATTTAGGTCTGAGATCTGGAATCTGATATCTAAAGTCTACTAGAGGGGGAATTAGCTCAGCTGGCTAGAGCGCCTGCCTTGCACGCAGGAGGTCAAGGGTTCGACTCCCTTATTCTCCACAGTTTTGGAAGACTGATTTAAAAGTTACGAATGGAGCCAAAAACAACATTTGTTCATCAGTTTGAAAGAAAGAAATTAAGATCATTGACATTAACGGTAAAGACATCACAAAGAGAAAACCGAGCGCATAAAGCGCTTGAGTAACCAATAGGAAAGAAATCGTTAAGGGCGTATGGCGGATGCCTAGGCTTTCAGAGGCGACGAAGGACGTGGTAAGCTGCGAAAAGCTGCGGGGATTGGCACACACGAATTGATCCGCAGATATCCGAATGGGGCAACCCGGCATATTGAAGATATGTCACCTCGCAAGAGGAGCAAACCCGGAGAACTGAAACATCTAAGTACCCGGAGGAAAAGAAATCGAAGAGATTCCGTAAGTAGTGGCGAGCGAAAGCGGATTAGCCCAAAAGTCTTTTTATGTTTAGAGGAATGTTCTGGAAAGAACAATCATAGAAGGTGATAATCCTGTACTCGAAAGGCATATAGAGATGATAAATGAGTAGGGCGGGACACGTGAAATCCTGTCTGAATATGGGGGGACCATCCTCCAAGGCTAAATACTCCTGAAAGACCGATAGTGAACAAGTACTGTGAAGGAAAGGTGAAAAGCACTTCGAATAGAAGGGTGAAATAGAACCTGAAACCGTACGCCTACAAGCGGTCGGAGCAGCGTAATGCTGTGACGGCGTGCCTTTTGCATAATGAGCCTACGAGTTAATTTTACTAGCGAGGTTAAGGTATTAAGTACCGGAGCCGGAGCGAAAGCGAGTCTGAATAGGGCGCATAGTTAGTAGGATTAGACGCGAAACCTTGTGATCTACCCATGGGCAGGTTGAAGCTCTGGTAACACAGAGTGGAGGACCGAACCGGTTGACGTTGAAAAGTCTTCGGATGACCTGTGGGTAGGGGTGAAAGGCCAATCAAACTGGGAGATAGCTCGTACTCTCCGAAATGCATTTAGGTGCAGCGTCGTATATAAGTTTATTAGAGGTAGAGCTACTGATTGGATGCGGGGGTTTCATCGCCTACCAATTCCTGACAAACTCCGAATGCTAATAAATGTTCTACGGCAGTGAGGGCATGGGTGCTAAGGTCCATGTCCGAGAGGGAAAGAACCCAGACCAACAGCTAAGGTCCCAAAATATATGTTAAGTTGAAGCAACGCGGTTGGACTGCATTGACAGCTAGGATGTTGGCTTGGAAGCAGCCATTCATTTAAAGAGTGCGTAACAGCTCACTAGTCGAGCGGTCCGGCATGGATAATAATCGGGCATAAACATATTACCGAAGCTATGGATTTATATTTTAGATATATCTGGTAGGAGAGCATTCTATTTGCGCCGAAGCAGTACTGTGAGGTATTGTGGAGCGGATAGAAAAGAAAATGTAGGCATAAGTAACGATAAAGCAGGCGAGAAACCTGCTCACCGAAAGACCAAGGCTTCCTCAGCCATGCTAATCAGCTGAGGGTTAGTCGGGACCTAACGCGAACCCGAAAGGGGTAGTGGATGGACAATGGGTTAATATTCCCATACTTGCTCACAATAAAAGGGGACGGTTGGATGTAGCTGCTGGAGACTGACGGAATAGTCAAGGCCTAGCCTTCGGGCGAAGCTGCTGTAGTGTAATCTGATCCAAGAAAAGCCGAAGTGAAGCAACCCGTACCAAAACCGACACAGGTGGTCGAGGAGAGAATCCTAAGGTGCTCGAGTGAGTCGTGGCTAAGGAACTAGGCAAAATAGTCTCGTAACTTCGGAAGAAGAGACGCCAACAGCAATGTTGGCCGCAGTGAAGAGGCCCAGGCGACTGTTTATCAAAAACACAGGACTCTGCTAAATCGAAAGATGCTGTATAGGGTCTGACACCTGCCCGGTGCTGGAAGGTTAAGGAAGGTGCTTAGCGTAAGCGAAGGCATTAACTGAAGCCCCAGTAAACGGCGGCCGTAACTATAACGGTCCTAAGGTAGCGAAATTCCTTGTCGGGTAAGTTCCGACCTGCACGAATGGTGTAACGATCTGGGCACTGTCTCAGCCACGAGCTCGGTGAAATTGTAGTATCGGTGAAGATGCCGATTACCCGCAATGGGACGAAAAGACCCTGTGAACCTTTACTATAACTTCGTATTGACTTTGAGTAAGTAATGTGTAGGATAGGTGGGAGGCTTTGAAGCAGGCACGCTAGTGTTTGTGGAGCCGACGTTGAAATACCACCCTTTACTTACTTGGAGCCTAACTTCTTTTAGAAGGACATTGCGTGGTGGGTAGTTTGACTGGGGTGGTCGCCTCCAAAAGAGTAACGGAGGCTTTCAAAGGTACCCTCAGCACGCTTGGTAACCGTGCGTAGAGTGTAATGGCATAAGGGTGCTTGACTGTGAGACCTACAAGTCGATCAGGTGCGAAAGCAGGACATAGTGATCCGGTGGTTCCGTATGGAAGGGCCATCGCTCATAGGATAAAAGGTACTCCGGGGATAACAGGCTAGTCTCCCCCAAGAGCTCACATCGACGGGGAGGTTCGGCACCTCGATGTCGGCTCGTCACATCCTGGGGCTGGAGAAGGTCCCAAGGGTTGGGCTGTTCGCCCATTAAAGTGGCACGCGAGCTGGGTTCAGAACGTCGTGAGACAGTTCGGTCTCTATCTATTGCGGGCGTTAGATGTTTGAGAGGGCTTGATTCTAGTACGAGAGGACCGAATTGAACAAACCTCTGGTGTATCAGTTGTACCGCCAGGTGCACCGCTGAGTAGCTACGTTTGGAAGAGATAAGCACTGAAAGCATATAAGTGCGAAACTCGCCTCAAGATGAGACATCTTTTAAGGGTCGTTGTAGATGACGACGTTGATAGGCTATAGGTGTAAAGACAGTAATGTCATAGCCAAGTAGTACTAATTACCCGTAGATTTATAGTCTATGGTTACTAATATAAACCAGGTGCTTTATGCGCAGTGAAGGTTTTGTCTTTGTGAAAGTTTTTATCGCTTAAAACAGATGTCAGATATAAGACATCAGATACCAGACCTTGAAGTCTGAAATCTGAAATCTATCCTCTGATATCTTATATACCTTCTTTAGGGTGGTTTTAGCGGTGGGGCTCACCTGTTCCCATTCCGAACACAGAAGTTAAGCCCACCAGCGCCGATGGTACTGCTAACGCGGGAGAGTAGGCCGCCGCCAGTTTTTATTTTATTTTTAAAAACCTTTATCTTTACGATAAAGGTTTTTTTGTTATATACCTACATCAACACCAACAACACTCAACATACTCCCTAAACTAACTAACACAAATCCAAACAGAAACAGAAGTAATGAGTAATAGGTAATGAGAAGAAACCCAGATTTAAAACCTATCATTCTAGCTCGAATTTGAAAACCTCGTATTTCGAATTCCAAATTATTCATCATTTGGAATTTCTCTAGGGTCACTATCTAAATTTTATTCAAATACCAGGGATTTTTAGTTTTCTAATTCAAAAATTATGTAACTTAGTAAGATAAAAACGATTACGAATATTAAATTATATAATATGAAAAAACATTTATTCCCTCTGTTTTTACTGTTATTCGGTGTGAATGCTCAAGCACAGCAGGATTTCTTTGCGATTACAGGAAAAGATACGCAAAGTATTACGTTCAATGATTTTCGTGCCATTGATGGAACTAATGGAATTTCAGGAGAGAAGTTTTTTACTGCCGAATCTTCATCAAAAGTATTTTCCCAAGCAAAAAAAGGTATTGTCGCGGAAGACAGAAATTCTTACAGTCATTCTCAAGCTGTGACATTAGCTGCTCTTGCGTATGATTCTTCGAATAATAATCTGGTATACATGCCGATGTTTTCTTCTAATATTTATATTTTAAATCCAAAGACAAAGGAAATTACTTTAGTGGAAAATAATATAGCAAGAGTATCCTCATGTGATATTAATTCTCATATTACCAGAATGGCAACCGGATATAACGGAAACATTTATGCTGTAAATAATGCAGGAACACAGTTTTTAGAAATCAGAAAAGAAGCCGGACAATACACTGTAAATGATCTTGGAATCATAAAAGATGATGCCTCAAATGGCAGAAACTCATTTACTGCAATGGAAACCGGTTTTGGAGGTGATATGATTGCAGATGCAGATAATAATTTCTATGTATTTGCTGCTTCCGGGAATGTTTTTAAAGTTGTGACAAAGGATTTAAAAGCTAAATTTATAGGTAAAATTACAGGTATTCCTGATAACTATTCGGTAAACGGTTCTGCAGTAAATGCTCAGGGTAAAGTAGTCGTAGCAAGTGCAAAAGGAGGTGCTTTATATGAGGTCGATCTGGCAACTTTGCAGACTAAACAACTTCAGGGAGAACAGGGACTTCATATTTATGATTTAGCAAGCAAATATTTTGCTAATGATAAATCTGCAGCAGTTAATAGTTTGGCTACAAATCTAGATATTTATCCAACAAGGGTTGATGAGCACTATATCAATGTGCATATTAATAATAATGTAAAAGGTTCTATTAAACTGAATATTTTTGATATGGCAGGTAAAAATGTAATGACTCAGAACCTATCTGTGAAAGAGGGTTCATTAGATGAAAAAGTATATCTTAAGGGATTGGTGACAGGAGCTTATATTGTAAATATTGTCGATGAATCAGGAAAAGTTATATTCAATAAAAAGATTTTAGTTACAAAATAATAGGATGCTATTAGTCAGCATATAAAGACCTTTTCAAATTATTTTGAGAAGGTTTTTTAATGATTATTTGATATCCAATAAGTTTTATTTTTCGATATTAAAATGTACTTTTATAAAAAAATATAGATGAAACTATACTTTAATGTAGGATATATTGTAAATGCTGGAGAAAACCTGCAGCTGGTATTTGGTGAAGAGGAGAATACCTTACATGTCCATACTATGTTTTACGCGGAGAATGGTTTATGGAAATGTGAAGTAGACTATTTTTCAAAATTCATTTCCTATCATTACCGCGTAGTGAATGAAAAAGGAAATGTAGTAAGGGAAGAATTTGTGGGGCATCATTTGAGTTTTCCACATAATTATAAAGAGTTTATCATTTTTGATGAATGGAATAACAAAAACTTTCCTGAGAATTATTTAAATAATAAAATTCTTTATAATAAACTACACGACTTTATTCCTGAAAAAGTTACTGTTTTAAAAAGACATACCCATCTCTTTAGAATAGAAGCTCCTATTTATAATCCGGATTGGAGGATTGTTCTTTTCGGAAGTACGGCATCTTTAGGAAACTGGAGTTATGAGAAAGTTATTCATCTTAATCAGACAGATTTTGGAATGTGGGAAGCCTCCGTTGAAATTCCGGAGAATGAATTTATCCAGTTTAAATATTGTGTTTACGATACTAAAGAAAATAGGGTTATAGATGTAGAAACCGGAGAAAACAGATTCACGATAGCTAACCAATTATCCGACGTTTTACAGGTTGTTTCCAACCATTATTTCAGGTTTAAAGGATATCAGATGTATCATGATGCCGGTGTAGCAATTCCTGTATTTTCTTTGAGAAGCGAAGACGGATTTGGAGTAGGAGAATTTACAGATCTTAAAAAACTGGCAGATTGGACGAAAGAAACCAATCTTGGAATTATTCAGATTCTCCCGATCAATGATACAACTGCTAATTATTCCTGGACGGATTCTTATCCTTATGCAGCTGTATCCGTATATGCTTTGCATCCACAGTATATCTCTTTAGAAAATCTTGATTATTCTTTACCGAAAGAATTAGTTGATAAGTATCTGTTTGAAAAAGAGGAATTAAACTCTTTGGATCTGATCGATTATGAAAAGATGATAGAAGGCAAGTGGAAATATCTTACTGCTGTTTTCCACAAGGAAAAAGACAAAATTTATAAGGACAGAAATTTCAAAAAATTCATCAAGGATAATGAATACTGGCTTGTTCCTTATTCTGCATTCTGTGTTTTGAGGGACAAGTATAAAACACCTAATTTCAACGAGTGGAAGACCCACAAAAAATACATTGCCGGAAAGATCTCACAGTTTTTTACAACGAAAAATAAAGATTATGATACTTCAATGCTTCATGCCTGGGTACAATATCAATTGCATGTACAGCTGAAGGATGCTGTTGATTATACCCATAACCTGGGAGTTTCGTTGAAGGGAGATCTTCCTATTGGTATTTACAGATATTCTGTAGAAGCCTGGACAGAACCGGAATTATTCGGTATGGATTTCCAGGCTGGTGCACCTCCTGACCAGTTTACTGAATTAGGACAAAACTGGGAGTTCCCAACGTACAACTGGGAAGCGATGAAAGCAGACGATTACAAATGGTGGAAAAACAGGTTCAAAGCTCTGGAACAGTACTTTGATGCCATGAGAATTGATCATATTTTAGGATTCTTCAGAATATGGAGAATGCCGGTTTCTGCTGTACAGGGAATTTTAGGGTACTTTTATCCGGCTGTTCCTATTGTAGCGGATGAATTTAAAGCCTGGCAGATTCCGTTCAATTTTAACAGGTATTGTAAGCCTTTTATCAACAATAAGATCTTATGGGATTATTTTGGGGAAGAAAGCGGAAAAGCTCTTGAGTTTATGAACCGTAATGAAGATGGTACTTATACTTTCAAAGAAGAGTTCGATACTCAAAGAAAACTCGTTAACTTCTTTAAGAAAAAACCACATGGTTCTCTTGAAGAAAAATTAGTTTCCCTTTGTGCCAACGTTTTGTTTTTAACAGAAGAAAGAAATGGGAAAACAGTTTACCATCCGAGATTCAATGTTTACAATACAGAATCTTATCAATACCTTCCTGAAGCAGAACAAAAGAGTATTTATGACCTCTACCATGATTACTTTTTCAGAAGACAGGATCACTTATGGTTTGAAAAGGCCATGGAGAAACTTCCGGTTATCCTGAATGCTACTAAAATGCTGATCTGCGGTGAAGACCTGGGAATGGTTCCTGCCTGCGTACCCATTGTGATGGATGAATTGGCTATTATAGCACTTAAAGTACAAAGAATGCCTTCTGAAAATATTCCATTCTATAATCCTAAGAATGCGAATTATATGAATGTAGTAACAACCTCTTCTCACGACAGTTCAACATTGAGACAATGGTGGAAAGAAGATCCTGTATTGACACAGAAATACTACAATCAACAGCTGATCCAGTATGGAAAAGCTCCTGAAGATCTCAATCCTCATCTTGCAGAGATCATCATGAAGCAGCATTTATATAATGAGGCTATGCTGGCTATTTTCCCGATTCAGGAGTTTCTGGCCACAGATGCAGAACTTACCAATAAGAAAATGGATAACGAAAGAATCAACAATCCTGCCGTTTTCCCCCATTATTGGCGCTACAGAATGCATATCAAACTTGAAGATCTGAAAGAGAAAAAATCTTTCAATCAAAAAATTGCTCACTGGGTAAAAGATAGTGGAAGAGTGTAAATTTAACAATTGATTATCAGGTAGTTGTAAATATTTTAAAAGAAGTTTTATCTTATGATTTAACTTCTTTTTTTTATTTGTATCAAAAAGATAGAATTAAGATATTCTGCTATATATTAACCAATTAACGACTATAGAGATGAAAAAAATATTTTTGGGATTAGCTTTTGGGTTAGGCGTTTTGACGTCAGCTCAGCAGTATCCAAATAATGGTTGGGATGATGATGGTTATTATCAGAATGATGGAGGTTATTACAGTGATCAAGATGATAGAAATTATTTCCCTGACGATTATTATTACAATTATCCACAGGACTATTATCCAAGCAATTATTACCAAAGCTATTATAACGACTACAGAGGAAGTATTATTAATATCGACTGGAACGGCTTTTTCGTACAGAACAGATTAAGCAGATGGCAGGTAGATCAGATTATGAGATTGAATAACCTGTATGCAAGCTTTACAGCATGGAATAATTTCTACAGATATAATCCGGACAGATGGTACTATGACAGATTTTATGCTCTGGAAAGAATTTTAGGACCAAGAGTATTTGTGGTTTTCCAGAATAACTATTACAGAGGAACCAGCCCGATAGTTTATTTCCAGAATTACAGAAGAACTTATTATGTACCGAGATATACTGTAATGCCAAGATATAGAAATATTAATATCAATATTTACAGGGTAGACCGATCAAGATTCCGCAGAATGGAGAATCCTACTTTTGATATTATCAGAAGAGACAGCAGACCAGATAATGGTTTCAGAAACACAAGAAACAATGGAAACTCAGGAGGGTTCCGTGGAAATAACGGAAATAACAATAATTCTGGTTTCAGAAATGAGAATAATGGTGGTTTCAGAAACAACAGCGAAGGCGGTTTCAGAGGGAATTCTGATAATGGAGGAAACAGAGGAAATGCCGATAACGGAGGCTTCAGAAATAATAATGGAGGCGGTTTCAGAGGGAACAGTGAAGTAAGAAGAGAAGCTCCTAAAAGAGAAGATAATGGCGGATTCAGAGGAAATAATGGAGGTTTCAGACAAAAATCTGAAAATTCTGCACCAAGACAAGAGAACCGTGGTAATAGCGGTGGCGGTTTTAGAGGCAGTTTAGTAAGGAATTAATTTTCATATATTATATTTAAGTGGTGTGAAGGGCAGGTTTTTATAATCTGTCCTTTTTTTGGATATTTTGTTAATTTATTTTTATTAAAATTTAACATTATTTATGAATTTCTCAATTTAACTTATGTTTTAGTTCATAATCAAAAAGATATAATAACAAAATAACAATTAATTAAATTTTAAAAAGATGAAAAAATTAGTTTTAGCAATAGCATTTATCGGAATAGGAGGTTTTGCAATGGCACAACAAACTACAACTCCACAAGACAGACAGGCAAGAGCCGTTGAAATGAAGCAGAAAATGGAACAGAAACAACAGGAACGTCTAGACCAGATGCAGAAAGACCTTAATCTTAATCCATCTCAGGTAGCACAGATAAAGGCTCTTCAGGATAAAAGAAAAGCTGAAATGAAGGCGGAATTTGACAAAAATAGAGTAGACAGACAAGCTAAGATGCAGGAAATGCAGGCCAAAAGGGCACAAATGGATACTGATATGAAAAACATCCTTACTCCTGATCAATATGATAAATGGCAGGCTGACAGAAAAGCTAAAGCAGAAAAAATGAAAATGGCAATGAAAGAAAGAAGAATGATGAAAAAGCCGATGAATACAGGAACTGCTGAAGTAAAATAACAGCTTGTAATTTTAGTTTTTTAATGTGTTAAGGATGGATATTGTTCCATCCTTTTTGTATTAATTTTCTTTAAAACTTTTGATTTCGGGCTTTTATTCCCTATTTTTGACTATAAATTTAATACTTATGGTTAGCGAAAAAATTGCAAAATTAATTAACGAACAAATTGCCCACGAACAATACGCTGCTCAATATTATCTTTCAATGTCTGCATGGTTTTCTGGAAAAGACCTGGATGGAATTGCCAACTATTTCAGAGTACAGAGCAAAGAAGAATTGATGCATGCAGATAAAATGTTTGATTATTTGAATGATGTAGGAGGCGAAATTATCATCGGGGAAATTCCAAAACCACCCCACGAGTTCGAAAATGCAACAGATATTTTTGAAAAAGCATTAGCACATGAGAAAATCGTAACTAAAAGTATTTTCAATATTGTAAAAAATGCAAATGAAGAGGGAGATTTTGCAACAACATCATTCCTGCAGTGGTTTATCAACGAACAGGTAGAAGAAGAAGCAAGTGCTTCTCAATATGTAACAAAAATCAAAATGGTATGTGATAATCCATCTGCATTATACCTTTTTGATCAGGAATTGTCTCAAAGAGTATTTACTCCTGATACAACTGCTTAAAATTCAAAATTCTTCAAAATATAAAACCGTTATCCTCAGGAATAGCGGTTTTTTATTGTAGGATTATATCGTTATTTCTTATACGCAGGTCTTTGTATTCTCACTGCAGAAATAAAAACGACTGCTCCCAATACGAAGCTCAGAAACACTGAATTGGCAATGTTTTCAGTAGACATATAATGACGGTTATCTTCTGTAGCAGATGAATCTGAGTAATCCACAATATGATAAATGACCATTGTAGAAAACAACATCATAATCAGACTTATTACAAAGGAAGTTAAATATATTCTCATGGCTGGTTAGTTCTAATCAAAATATAATCAAAGGTTATATTTTATTCGTACTGAATAAAAATAATAAAACCTTTTCTATTTTGAAGGGTTTTTTACAAGAATTATAATATTAACCTTTTGGGAATGTTTAAATTATAGATAGATAATCTGTGTTTTAAGCACTTTTTTACCCAGACGCTCAAGAATATTTTTATACCCTTCTACCTGTGCTTCATCCTTTGCTTTTTGTTCACCGGTTTTGAAATCAACAATGATATATCCTTCTTCGCCTTTTAGAATGCGGTCTGGCCTGAATATATGGCTTTCTCCTCTTTCAGAAATCATGATATCTTTTTCATTGATTACTTCCCATTTTTCATTAAAGAATTCTGCATAAGTTCTGACAATTTCCTGCAGTGTAACCTGTATTTCATTTTTCTCCTCCAGGGTAATCTGTCCTTCTAAAGCATAACCATCCAATACCTTTGCGATATCATTCTCCGTATTGATTTTCGATAAAAGTTCATGCACAAAAAGCCCGATTCTTACCTTTTCATTTCGTACCTGATAGTTTTTTGAAGGTGTTGCAATCTTGATAGAAGTACTTTTTTCATTAACGTTCTTCAGATTCTCAATATTCTGGGTTTTAAAAGAAGAACTTTTCTCTTTTGAATATTTCTTCAGCATCTCAGGATTTACTGCATACACGTCAAACTCATCAGCCTGCTCGGGATTTTTGGTTTGAAGGAATTCCAAAAGCTCCAGATTATTAGAAGTTTTATTGGCTTTTTGAAGATAAAAAAATAATTGTTCAACAGGTCTTGTCGTCGCAACATATTGAAGACATAATCTGTCAATCAGGTTTTTATAAGAATTTTTAGTATTGAAGAACAAAATTTCGTCATCATAAGCTTCCAGGTTTTTGCTGAACTGATTAATGTTGACTGATTTTAATGCTTCATTCTCATTGGTATCGAACCAGTTGGTAAATTCACTGTCCCGGTTTTTGTTCATCATAGGGATAAAAACAATGGGAAATTCCAGCCCTTTAGACTTGTGGATCGTCATGATCTGGACAGCATCAATATTTTCTGAAGCCTGAATAGTGTATGAAGAAGCCTCTTCGTCCCAATATTTCAGAAATTCTTTGGTACTTGCACCTGCATTCTGTGTAAAGTTGAAAAGCATTTCCAGGAAATTCAGTAAAAAGTCTGTTTCTTTATTTTCAACAGAAAATTCATTGATGTAATATTCGATGAAATTATAAAGATTGAATCTTGGGAAATTATCCTGTTTAAGCTGTAGCGAATATTTTTGCTGAATAAACTGCAGAATTTCTTCATGGCCTTCGATATCCAGAATTTCTTTCATTCCTAAAGTGAAATCCGGCATATTAATCTTGCCCAATGTATTCAGGTGGTACATCATCATAATCAGACAATGTTTATTCTTTGGATTGAGCTCCCAGCGAAGAAATTCAATAACCGCTTTTAAGGTATTGGAAAGTTCCAGCGTAAGCCCTTTATCAGAAATCGTTTTAATATTGGTTTCTTCTCCTTTATACTTAACTTTTAAGCTTCCCAGCTTTTGAGAATAACTGAAAATATCAAAATTTCCACGGCAAAGAATCGTAATATCAGAAAACTTAAAACCATTATCCAGACATTCCTGAATATCTTTCTGCATTCTTTCCGAAGTATCTGTGTAGAATTCTTCATTCGTAAGATTTTCAATCAGATTTACCTTTACGCGTCCATCCATTTTGGATTTTGGATTTTGCTCAGCATCTGCCCCGAAAATATTCTTATGCTCTTCCAGTAATCCTTCAGAATGAAAACGGTACAACTCATTGTTGAATTGTACAATGTTTCTGGCACTTCTCCAGTTATCTTTTAATACCAGAAGATCTGCTTCCTTAGGTGAAAACTCCTTTTTGTTGATAATGTCCAGCATCAGTTTACTTTCTCCGCCACGGAATCGGTAAATACTCTGTTTGGGATCACCCACCAATGTAAATGAAGTGTATTCTGTAGAAACACTATGATCTCTCAGTGGTACAAAATTCTGCCACTGCAGTTCTGATGTATCCTGAAACTCATCAAAGAAATAATGCTGAAACTGTGAACCTACTTTTTCATAAATAAAAGCCGAAGGTTCATTTTTAAGATTTTCATTGATCAGAATATTAAATTTAGAAAGCAGAACAAGATCATTTTCTTCCTCAATTTTTTGTAGCTCATCCTGAATATCCTTATTGACCTTTAAAGGAAGAAGAGCAGATAAAACTTTCTCTTTCTTTTGAGTCTCAATATACAGAAGAATCAGTTTCATTCTGTTGTCGAGAAGCTGATCCAGGATTTCGAAAATTTCAGCTTCTTTATGTTTCGATTTTGAAGACGCTCCTTTTCTGTAATTATTGATAACAGATTCCTCCTGCGTAGTAGGAAAAGGAAATCCGGCTCTTTTCTGCTGATAAAAATCTATAACCTTAGTAAAGAAGCCCCCAATTCCGTTTTTACCCTGAGCAAAATCTTCAATATCAATATTTCTTGATTTGAATAATTCAATAGAACCGGCAGCGAGTTCTGCAGACTGTTTTTTGTTGAGAACAATCTCTTTACGAAGTGTATTCTTTATATTTTCATAATTGGCATCGTCAAAACTTTTATTGCTTTTCAGATGCTCGTAGTGAATATCCTTTACAAATTCCTTCGCAGAATCATAAAGGTTTTTATTAAGGTTAATCCTTTCATTATTTTCGAGACTGTAATCTACATAATCCATGAAAGAATTGGAGATGTTTTCATTCTCACCAATCTGATCCAGCATTTTATCAACGGCTTCTATCAGAAACGGCTCAGCTTCAATTTCAAGATTAAAATTTTTCGCCAATCCCAGTTCATAAGAAAAACTTCTTACCAATCTTGAGTTAAAACGGTCAATAGTTCCGATATTAAGTGTGGAATAATTGTGGAGAACGTAGTCCAGTAATTTTTTAGAACGGTGATGAAGTTCATCAATGGTAATTTTCAAACCCTGTTCTTCAAATGCTTTCTGGATATTGTTCAGATCTGTATTTTCAGCATAATCTTTCGCTGAGAAATTTCCCAGCCACGATAAAATTCTTTCCTTCATCTCATTGGCTGCTTTGTTGGTGAAAGTCAGTGCGAGAATATTCCTGATCGACTGCTGCTGATTAGGATAGCGGAGACAGATCATCAGAAGCCTTTGTACCAGAGCATAGGTTTTCCCGGATCCGGCAGAAGCATTGATGACTGTGTAAGAATTTTGCATTGTTGAAAGAGAATTGAGACTGCAAGTTAGCTAAAATTTAAAAGAAATTTTAACAATTTAATCAGCTGATTTAACAGTTTAGATGGCAAAAATTAAAAAGAAATATTAAAACGCGTTAACTGTGGTTAAACTTATGGGATAAATTAAAAATAATTTTAGCTTTGCTTTATAAAAAATAGCCCGTGAAACTTAAACTATTCTTTTTCTTATCCTTTATTCTTTTTATCCATACCCATGCCCAAAGTTATATATTTGGTAAAATTATTTCCGAAAGCGGTACTGAAATGCAGGATGTGAATGTTGTCAATATCAGAACAGACGAAATAGTGGTTTCAAACCGGGATGGTCATTTTATGATTTCCGGAAGACAGGGAGATGAATTACGTTTTATAAAAGCGGGTTATGAACGTCTTACAAAAATAGTTTCTCAGGAAAATACAGAGTCTCCTATGAATATAAGGCTTGTACGCCAAACCATCCAGATTCCTGAAGTGGAAATAAAACAAGGGCTTACCGGAAACCTTAAAATTGATTCGAAACTTTATAATAAACCTCAAAAGGTTGAAAAACTGCTCAAAGAAATGGATCGGTATATTTCTCAGAAATCAGATCCAAGAATATTGGCGGCGAGACCTGGAGAATTTGTGCAGCCGAAAGGGGAAGGGTTTTCTATAGGAAAAGTTAAAAATAAATGGGATGATGTAGACTTAATGAAATATATCAGAGCAAGCCTTGGTGATGATTATTTTACCAATCTTAAAATTGAGAAACCTCTGATAGAACATTTTATTTATTATGTTTTTGCAGGCGGTTTTGAAAGGAAAAAGATCCTGAAATATGGGTTCTGTAGCGATGCAGATCTGAACAGGTTTCAGCGTTTTGTTCTGACAAGAATTTCATCCTATCGTGCTCCACAAACTCAAAGATAATATGGAAATAAGATATATCGAAAGATTTCTATTGTTTGTGCTTTTTTGTATCACCCCGAAATTGTGGGGACAACAAAAAATATCAGGAAAGGTAATAACAGGAGATGAACTGGATTTAGTACCTGTACTCGTTGTGAATATCTCCGGGAATAAAAGCTCATTAAGTGATATGTCCGGGAATTTTGAAATTGAAGCCAAAGAAAATGATGAGATCAGATTTGTAAAAGAAGGATATTATCGTGTTGATAAAAAAATGACCAAAGAAGAGATCAATACTCCGTTCAATATTATTCTGAAGAAAATAGAAATTCAAATTCCCGAGGTTAAAATTAAGTACAAGCCTACCGGAAATCTGGCAAAAGATAATCAGCACTATAATGAATCCAGAAAACTTCAGGCCTTAAAATCAGATATGGATGATTATATGAAAAGTCCATTGAATCAACCCTTACCCAATAATGCTATATCAAAAACTTTTACAGGTCATGATTTTAATGTGGGCCAGGTAAATCTGTTTGGCGTTTTTAATGCTGTATCAGGTTTGGTAAAGAAGGCAACACAACCTAAAATTACCAAAGCGAATTACATTGAAACTCAGGATTTCCTGAGGAGAGTAAAAAATGAAGTGAACCTGAATTTCCTGAAAAAGTACGGAATGGATGAAGAACAGATTGATGCATTTCTTCTGTATGCTGATAAAACGCGTTTATTGGCAAAAAGATATCGAAAAGATTTTAGTATAAGTGTCGTTGAATATGAACTTAAAGTTGCCTTCGCAGAATATAGTAAAACCCATAAATTAGAAGGAACTCAAGAATAATATATACATTAAAAGTTGGCTTATATCACTGAAAATATTGAAATATCAAAGCAAAGAAATACTTTTCTTTTCCTGCTGCTTCTTTGCAGTACTTTTGTTTGGTCTCAACAGAAAGTAACGGGGCGAATAGTGGATGACAATGACGAAAATTTGAGTAAAGTGATCGTGATTAATATGTCTACTGATAAGAAAGTATATTCCGATTCTGATGGTATATTTTCTATTGAAGCCAATCCTAACGATGAGTTAAGATTTGTAAAAGAAGATTTCAACAGAGTCTCCAGAAGAGTTCTGACCAATGGGAATAACTTACCTCTGTTTATTACACTTCGTCAGATTCCGAGAGATGTGGGTGAAGTAAAAATTGTGAAAAAGCTCACCGGAGATCTGGAAACAGATTCCCGGATAGTAGCCAAAGTAGATAAAGGAGAGCAGGTAAGAGATGCCGTTGGCCTTCCGAAGCCGGTAGGGAAAATGAGGGAGAAGCCGGCAGAAGTGAAAAGTGTTCTTTTACCGATACTTTTAGGAAACCTTAATGTTCAGGGAGTGTATGATCTGATCAGCGGGAAAGCCCGAAGGCAGAAGAGACAATACAGATATGACGATCTTCAGGAACATATTGCCTGGGTTCGGGACAGAATAGAGGATGAATATTTTATCAAAGCAGGAATTCCTGGTGACAGAATCTCTGAATTTATTCAATTTTCATTTTTAGCAAAACCTCAGGTACGAACCTATGTAAAAGCAAGAAATCTTTCCGGCGTTATGCTGAGGTTGGAAGAGACAGCTCCACTTTTTATAGAGAGGTTGCTGCAAAATCAAAAGTAATTTGAATGTTAATAAATTCTTAAAATATTGGAATAGAAATTGATACAGTATGAAATAACAATCCAAATTCTCAAATTTTATGAATAAAAACATTTTTGCAGTAGCTATTGCAGCACTAGGATTTGTCATTGGTCTCGGGTTTTTAGGAAATGCTATTAAAAACAGAAATAAATCTGAAAACACCATTTCCGTAACAGGATTAGGAACCAAGCAGTTTACATCGGATCTGATCACCTGGTCCGGAAGTTTTTCCAAAAATAATGTGGACCTGAAATCAGCCTATGATGAGCTGGCCATGGATCGAAAAGTAATCAATGACTATCTGCTTTCAAAAGGAATACAACAGAAGGAGATCGTATTTTCTTCGGTAGATATTCAGAAACAGTTCAGAAGTTATAATGATTCAAACGGAAACTATGTTCAGGGAGAATTCTCCGGATATAATCTTACCCAAAAGGTTTCTATTGAAAGTAAAGAAGTGGGAAAAATAGAAAACCTGTCCAGAAATATTACCGAAATTATCAACCGAGGAATTGAATTCACTTCTTCTTCACCAGCTTATTTCTACACCAAACTGGCTACAGTGAAACAGGAAATGATTGCCAGTGCTACAAAAGATGCAAAAGAACGTGCTGAAAAAATTGCGGAAAACTCGGGAAGCAGTCTGGGAAATCTGAAAAAGGCAACCATGGGTGTAATTCAGATTACGGCACCCAATTCCAATGAAGATTACTCTTACGGTGGAACTTTCAATACTTCATCCAAAGAAAAAGAAGCCAGTATTACCATCAAACTGGAGTATGAAGTAAATTAACATAAATTTCAGTAAAAGAAAAACGCCGGAATAGCTTTCCGGCGTTTTATATTTTAAGCATAAATAATTTTATGAATTTCTTTTTTAGCTTCCTCCACATTTTCAGGAGTGTAGTTAGCAAGCAGCCATAAATTCAAGGATTTTTTTCCTTCGCCATAGCTAGGCTGTACATGATTGGTATCAATCAGGCTGAAATTATTTCTCTGATAAAAAGAATAACGTCTTGAAGCATCTTCACTCAACTCTGCAGGCTCAATTTCGAGGATAATCTGCGGATAATTGTCCGATAAATGATTCATGATATGAGAACCTAATTTTTTACTTCTGAATGCTTCAAACACTTCAAAATGCTCTACAAAAACAAAAGAACTCAGCTTCCACAGGATGAGGTAGCCGATAGCTTCCGATTCGTGGATAACAGACATCAATTCTACATAAGGATTTGAGAATAAGCTATCAAACTGATCTTTATCTCTTTGTTCGTCTACAGGAAAAGTCGTCGAGTAAGAAGTATAGATTTCCTGAACTCTAGGATCTTCTGAAGAAGTAATCGGTAAAAATTCCATAATTTATAAATCAAAGACACTAGGTCTTCTGGTGATGAAAATATCTTTAATCCAGAGGGTAAATGCTAATCCTAAATAGATCAGAAAGAAAAATCCAGCGGTTGCAAAAGTAGAGTAGATGAAGAAAATTCTCAATTTAGAAACAGGAATTCCCAGCTTGGCACCTGTTCTTGTCAGTACACCAAACCATTCTCTTTCCATTTTATGACGGATATTACTCAGCATTTCCAGATTGTTATTTAAGAGTTAATTTAATACTCAAAGTTAAGGAATTTTTTTTACAAAGTTTTTTAATGATATATCCGGTTCAGATCCTGTTATTCTTTTAAAAGTTTGAATCCGATAGCGCAGGATAAACAGTTTTTTGGTTCACAAAAGGTTTTATGATGATAAATAAGACTTTGACTTTCCAGAGTGTTGGTGACCTGTAATCCAAGTTTTTTCCAGCCATTAATGAGGGTATTTTTCTCACCATCAATTGTCTTATAAAGCTCAATGATTTCGTCTGCAATATCTTCCTGATGATATCTGTAATAAGCATATTGTAAAGGAATTATTGTGTTTACAATGAGAAGATCTACAAAATCTTTACTCAATGTTTTAGGCTGTACTTTAGAAATACTTCCGAAATTAAAATGAAAATCCCAATATTCAGAAGCTTTTACGGAGCTGAAAATAGTGTACAGCTGTTCTGCGCTTCTTGCTTCCATGATTTTTGAAAATAAATTCTGCTGCCTGTACAGGTCAGCCAATTGTGATAACCGGATTGTTGGAAAATTCGGTGGTCTCAGTCTTAAAAACTTGGGATGAAATTTTAAATCAGAAATTGAAAATTTTGCCTTAATAAAATCGAATTCTCTTTTCCATATTTTCATTTGTCCGTCCTGTGGTTTCTCAAGCCATCCCGAAATTCCAAATAACAAGGCTTCAAGCTGCAGAGGATTCTGACGTATTTTATTGATAATACTGTAATCTATACTTTCCGCAATCTGCCGGAAAATAGAAGCATTTACTTTTAAACCGAATGAGTAGGCAAAACTGTGAAATAAAACGGCTTCAAAATTATTTTTATATTGATGTAAGCTCTGTTCAAGCTCTGAAGATTTCTCATCCAGTTTTTTCAGGATGCTTTCTTCATGAAAATTGACAGGTAATTTTTTCGGATCAAAAATTTTTTCACAGGCAATAAATTCCTCTCCATCAACCAGTTTTTCATATTTCGAGATGATATTTTCATCAATGTAACTATGCAATTCCAATGTTGGAACTTGCTTTTCTGTAAGTTCACGAATTTCTATGTCGTGCTGGAATACCACATGAAGAATAATATTCCGGTAATTGGGATCCTGGGAATGATTGTGGAAAATCCAGTCTGAAGAGCGTACATGCAGTTCTATATTTCCTGCGAGAAGTAAGCCGTTAATTTTGATTTTAGCATCAAGAAAATCAGGGCCAGCATTTTTATTCCATTTTCCGAAATGGATGATCTCAACGGAATTTCCTTCAATATCCTTGAAGTTAAAATTTTTGAAAACCTTATAGTTCCAAAGATATTGAAGTAATTTTTCCGTCATAAGTGTGACGTAAATATAATAGAAATATTATACTTTCGTCAGCTCCTTATTAAAATTTTCTATGGTTGTTCTATACATTTTCTCATAGATAGGAAGAATGTTTTTCAAATCGAATTTTATTGCCTGATCTTTCGCATTTTGCTTCATTTTGGCTAAAAGTTCATCATTGCTCAACAGCTTGATCGTGTAGTTGCTCATAGCTTCTACATTTCCGATTTCAGCAAGATATCCGGTTTCCCCCTGAATATTCACCTCAGGAATTCCACCTGCATTGGAACTTATAACCGGAGTATATGCTGCCATGGCTTCCAATGCTGCAAGACCGAAACTTTCCTGCTCGGAAGGCAGAAGAAATACATCCGAAAGCTGTAAGATTTTATATAGATCGTTTACCTTTCCTAAAAGGCGGATTTTGGAAATAAGATCGGGATTTTCTTCCAGAAACTGATTTACTTTTTCCATATCGGGGCCTTCACCAATGATAATCAGCTTGGATTTCACTTTTCTTTCCACATTCTTAAAGATCTGCAACACTTCGTCTACACGTTTTACAGGACGAAGGTTGGACACGTGGATCAGGATTTTTTCATCCGGATTGGCAAACTGGGTTCTCTGGCACTCAGAGCAGTCATCAAATTCGGAATTATCAATAAAATTGGTAATCACCTGAATCTCTTTTTTGATATTGAAAAACTGAAGGGTATCTTTTTTCAGACTTTCAGAAACTGAAGTAATAGCATCAGACTGATTGATCGAAAATTCTACTGCGTGTTTATAACTTGGGTGCTGCCCTACAAGGGTAATATCTGTACCGTGTAATGTAGTGACCAACGGAATATCATTATTGTCTTCCTTGAGCATTTGTTTTGCCGTAAAAGCAGCATATGCATAAGGAATGGCATAATGTGCATGAAGAAGATCCAGTTTGTAAAGATTGACAACCCTATAAATCATAGAGCTTAACGCAATATCATAAGGCTGATACTGGAAAAGGGGATACGTCTGAACATTTACCCTGTGAAAGAAAATATTCGGGTTGGTGATATCTAATCTTGCAGGAAGTGCAGAACTGATGAAATGTACTTCATAGCCTTTGTTGGCCAAAGACATTCCTAATTCTGTTGCTACAATTCCGCTTCCTCCATAGGTGGGATAGCAAAGTATGCCTATTTTCATTAGATTATTGTTGTTTTAATTTTGTATTATTTGGTTTTTGTTGAGGTTGTCACATTAAGATCTATACCCATTCCTGGCTTCAACTGATCATTAACCAGTACGGGAAGTTTTCCCCATATTTTTGTTTTTCCATTAAGAGCATCCGCAGTTGCATTCATAGAATCATCATTGTTTTCATAAGAAACAAGAACGGTTGAAACTTTTGAGATGTCAATATCTTTTAATGCATAAGCACTTCCGAAAACATTCAATATAACATTTTGATTTTTGGTAAGATCAGAAAGTACTTTTTTAGATTCTGCTGAGATTTTATATGGCTTATAAGCTGTTGAATTATCCTTATGGAAACCTACGATAACTGTAGAACCAGCTGGAATTGTATTAATTTCTCCTGCTTTTTTAATGATAACATTGTTACCCAATCTGTTGGCAAAAGTCTGATAAGGAGCTTCTTCAAGAGGAACATAATAAGTCTGTTTTCCCGTGAGAGGCAGTAATTTCTTTTCATCCTTTAGTAAAGTCAATGCATTGGAGTAAAGATTCTGTACCAATTGGATATGAGAATCATTATTTAAATCCTTATTGATATTTTCAGGGTTTTTAGGAGTATATTGTGTAAGACCGAGGAAATATTTGGTTAAAAGGATTTTTTTCACACTTTCCTCTACTCTGGATTGTGAAATTTCTCCTTTATCAATAGCTTTCTGGATCAGTTTTTTACCTTCAGAAACACCTTGTGAGAAAAGCATAATGTCATTTCCTGCTTTAAAGGCCATAGCATCCAGTTCGCCCGGTTGGTATTTATTAGCTACAGCGGCCATGTTTAAGGCATCAGTAATGATTAAACCTTTATAGCCCAGCTTTTCTTTCAATAATCCCGTAATAATATTTTTAGAAACAGAAGCAGGAATTCCTTTTCCTGATTCTAAGCTTGGAACATATAAATGAGCCACCATTACGCCGCCGATTCCTTTATTCATCAATGCTTTGAAAGGTGCCAATTCCACGGCGTCAAGCCTTTCAGTAGTGTGAGAAACTACAGGCAGATCAAGGTGGGAGTCTGTGCTGGTATCTCCATGTCCCGGGAAGTGTTTAATTGCAGCTAAGATATTATGATCCTGAAGACCGTTGGAATAGGATAGGGCAGAGCTGATTACATTATTCACTTCGGAGCCAAAGCTTCTGTTCCCTATAATCGGATTATTAGGATTAGTATTGACATCTACCACAGGTGCAAAATCCCAGTTGATACCCATTCTGTGGCAATCTTCTGCAATTTTAGCCGCCATCTGATACACCAGATTTTTATCCTGAATAGCGCCTAATGTCATGGCCCATGGAAATTTGTGAGCGGTAGCAATTCTCTGGTAGATTCCCCATTCAGCATCCATACCAATCATCAAAGGAACTTTAGACTTTTGCTGAAATTCATTGACGAGATTGATTTCTCTTGCGGCATCATCCTGCATTAAGATCAGACCGCCTATTTTATCATTCGTAACAATATTTCTTACCTGGCTGATATACTCTTCCCCTCTGTTGGTATACAATGCCACAATAAAAAGCTGTCCTAGTTTTTCATCCTGAGAAAGATTTTTATATGTTTTATCAACCCATTGCTGTGCTTTTTTTACATCTTCCTTAGAAGCATTTTTTGGCTGATACTGAGCTTTCACTTTAGGGCTTATCAATGCGGCAATAAAGAGTGAAGTATACAATAATTTCTTCATAACTTTTTTGAATAAGAACAAAAATACAATTAAAAAAGTGAGGAAAACAAAGTTTTTGAGATTTTTGGTATATGATTTGAATACGCAATATAAATAATAACTAAACTTTACTAAAAATGAAAAAAATACTTCTTTTCTTATTCCTAGGAGCTGTAGGTTTTACTGCGTATAGCTGTGATAATAGTGATGATACTGTAGTACAAGGAACAGATTATGATACCATAAACCAATCATTTGATATATCTCCTACTTTTACAAGAGTTAACGATAATCTTTACAGATGGAGTGATGATTTTAATAAGCCATTAATACAATCCGATATGGTACTTATCTATATGCAGATTGGAATGGATGGAGATTCTCCTGTATGGAAACTTTTACCATATACTTATTATGTAGGGAATGCCAATAATGACGCTGTAGATTATATTTATGAATTCAGTAAGTATGCTGCTACTATAAATATTAATTCTAGCAATACGTTTAGCTTAACAGCTAATCCATCATACTATCAGAATAAAAAATTCAGAGTTCTTATTCTTCCTGCAAACGGAACAGGAACTGGTGGTGCAAAAATGGCTAAAGGTACTGCTGTAGATTATAATGATTATAAGAGTGTAATCAAATATTATAATATCGACGAGTCTAAAATTAAGACTAAATAATTTAGAAATATCTTTTCAGTTTTTTATAATTAAAAAAGTCCCGGAAGAATATCTTCCGGGGCTTTTGATTTATTATTATAGGTAAGGAAGATATTGACTAATTAAGCTTTTAATATAAGTTTTTTTTTTACTTAATATAATCTTTCCGCCAGATATTCAGAAGGTAATTTTGGGCTTGTATGAGCCGGAAAAGGTTAATAAAAAGCCTCAGAAATTTCCGAGGCTTTTATTATTTTATCTAATTATCATTGTCATCCAGAAGATGTCCAAAGAAATCTTTTTTTGTCTGCAGGTATCCTTTGCTTATTTCATTGGCAGGAATCTGTAGCGGTACTCTTGAATTAAGGTGAATATTGCTGTCTACCACATACTTTACCTTTTCAGGATTATTGGTCAGAAGATTGATATCTTTTACATCCAATAGATTCAGAATTTCAATGGCTACACCAAAGTTTCTGTCATCTGCAGGAAGTCCCAACTCCAGATTGGCCTGTACGGTGTCCAATCCTTTTTCCTGTAGTGAGTAAGCCTTAAGCTTGTTGATGATCCCGATGTTTCTTCCTTCCTGACGAAGGTAAACGATAATTCCACCGTTTTCATGGATATATTTCATTGCAGCATCCAATTGTTGGCCGCATTCACATTTTTTTGAATGGAAAACTTCTCCGGTAATACATTCTGAGTGGAAACGAACATTGACCGGTTTTGAAAAATCTGTATTTTCAGCAACAATGGCCATATGAGGCATCCAGTCGTTTTCGTTTTCGGAGAAAGCTATCATTCGGAAAGTGCCGTGCTCTGTGGGAACATTGGCTTCCGCCTGAATTTTAATCATTGATAGTTCAATTAGTTTTTAACTTCCTGGCAAAGTATCTTCAATAACAGAAATGTTGGTTTTTAAACGAACCAGATATCTGTTAAGCACTTCATCGTCGTCTCTGTCAAGATTTTGCCTTAGCTTTTGAATTTTTTTGTATGATTTTTCGAAGCTTTTAAGGGCCCTGCTCTTTCCTGCAGAATTGCTGGCATCAATAGCGTATAAATAATTCTGAAGACTATATTTCAAGCTGGTAATCTCATCATTTAATCCGTTGTTTTTAAACTTGGGAAAAGTAGAGATCATGTTTGAAATTTCAGAAGCATTGACATTCTGTTTGATATTGATATTAAAATTCTTCTTTGAGCTTCTGTCTGAATCAGACCCTTTAGCATCACTATAAAAATTATTTGACAACGGAGAAAGATTAAGCTTTTCCGTTGCGCAGGAAGATGTTAATATGATAAGTACTCCAAAGAAAAATAGTCGTTTCATTTTTGTTGCCCTTTTTGATAAAGGATTGGGTTAAGACTTTCATCGTTGTACATTTTCATTTGTTTGTACACTTTCATCTTAACGTCACCGTTTTCAATATCAGTAAGCAACTGATCTATAGAAGTTGATAGGTCTTCTTTCTGAGTAAGCAGAACGTCCAGTTTAGCCTGGCAGTTATTTCTGTGTTCCTCAGAAGCGGATTCTCTATTAGCTTCTAACGACATATGATAAACCTTTAATGCAAGAATTGATAGCCTGTCTACTGCCCAAGCGGGAGTTTCCGTATTTATTTTTGCTTCAGGTTTAGGAGTTATATTTTCAAACTTATTAAGAAACCAGCCGTCAATATATTCTACCAGATCAGTTCTTTTCTGATTGGAGGCGTCTATTGTTCTCTTCAGTTGAAGAGCTTCTGCCGGATCAATATTTTCATCTCTAATTATATCTTCCAAATGCCATTGAACGGTATCAATCCAGTTCTTTGCATACAAAATCCGTTCCAAACTATCTTTTTCGAACGGGTTATTAATTAGAGTGTTAACGTCATCAGACACGTGATAGTCTTCAATAGCTTGATTGAAGACTTTCCATGCAGTCTCAGTAAATTTCATTAATTCTAAGGAATTTTAGTTGCTTGAAGAATTATTATTATTGTTGTTTGAAGAAGATTTATTTTCAGCACCTGGCTTGTCTTCTTCTTTCACTGCATCTTTAAATTCCTTGATCCCAGAACCTACTCCTCTCATTAATTCCGGGATTTTCTTTCCTCCAAAAAGTAATACCAAAAGTATTGCTACGATAAGGATGTGCTGCCAAGATAAGGCAAGTATTGTTAGTGTATTCATCTCTTAAAATTTTTGCAAAGTTACACTTTTTTTAATATGAAATCCAACCTAATGGATCAACTGGTGTACTTCCGTTCCATACTTGGAAATCAAGGGTATAAGCACCATCAAAATCCTGAGCTATTGTACCTACCGGAGTTCCTGAGGAAACCTGCTGTCCTTTGGAAACACTTACATTTCCTAAGTTGGAATAAATGGTAAAATAACTGCCGTGTTTAATGATTACAGTCTTTGTTCCGTCATTATTGGCAAGAACCGAAGATACCGATCCCGGGAACACTGATTTTGCACGTGTACCTGAAGGAACGGAAATTTTAATCCCGTTATTTTCTTCAGTAATATTTTTGAAAACCGGGTGTGGCTGTCTTCCGAAACGGTGGGTAATTTGTCCGGCTCTGTCTGCAGGATAACCAAGTCTTCCTCTGCTATCTGCAAAACTGTTTCCAGTAGCGGTGGAAACTCCGTAGCTTGTCATAGCTTTAGTCTCAGCTGCTTTTTTCTCTTCTTCTTTTCTTTTCGTAAGAGCTGCTTCTGCTGCTCTTGCTGCGGTCAATTTATCAGCAGCTTCTTTAGCTCTTGCATTGGCTTCATCAGAGGCCTTTTTAGCAGCTACTCTTCTGGCTTCATCTCTTGCATTGGCTTCTGCCTTTGCTGCTTCTTCATTACGTTTCCTCTCTTCTTCAGCTCTTTTTGCTGCAAGTTCTGCGGCTCTCTTAGCTTCTGCTTCTGCCAGTCTTCTTTCTCTTTCAAGGGCTTCAGCTCTTGCTTTAGCTTCGGCTTCGATTCTTGCTTTTTCTCTTTCAGCAGCTAGTTTTGCTAAACGTATTTTTTCGGCTTCCGCTTTTTTCCTGGCTTCTTCTTCCGCTTTGGCAATTCTGATCTCTTCTGCAATAATAGCTCTGATCTGTCCTTCCAATGCTTTAGACTGAACTTGTTTTTGCTTCAGTTCAGCTGTTAATTTGGATTCATTTTTCTTGAATTCGGCTACTAATTGTTCTTTTTGAGCTCTTTCAGCATTGATGGTTGCCAGGTCTTTTTGTTGGTTTATCAATAGATTTTCCTTCGCTTTTACAGAGTTTTGTTTCTGAGCGATGGTTTTTTTGATGAGATTAGCGGCATCTGTAATTTCAGCTGCTTTTTTATCCTGATAGTCTGAGTATTGTTTCAGATATTGAACTCTTCGTATGGCCTCTCCTAAATTTTTAGCAGAAAGTATAAACGTTACTTTGTTCTGTACACCTTTGTTTTTATAAGCATTCACCAAAACTTCAGCATAGTTTTTTCTTAAAACAGCCAGTTCTTTATTCTGACGGTTAATTTCCAGCTGACGTAAATAGATGTCATCTTCAATAAACCTTTTTTCTTTCTGCGTGTTGTTATAAACCTTTTCTCTTAAAACCAATTTTTGGTTGACATTGGAAAGGTAGGCTACGGAAAGTTTAGATTCACTTCTGGTTTTGGCTAAATCGGTATTTATTTGTGCAATTTGTTTTTTAAGTTCGGCATTCTGCTTTTGCAGCTGTTCTTTGGTCTGCTGTCCCTGGTGCAGTCCGAACATCAAAACACCTATTAAAAAGCTAAATTTTTTAATCATTTAATCTCAATTTTCTTATAACTGGATGGTACAGAATAAGGTGTTTCCATCCTCGAAAAGTCAAATTTCGTATTTTCCATTAAAATCTGACTAGATTTTGAGCCTTTTATAATTATTTTAACATTTTTCGGAAGACGGACGCCTTCGTATTCATTCCAGTCGCTGTAAGAAATATCGAGCTCGTCCGAAGACAGAATATCTTTTAAATTGACATTCAATAAATCATAATTGGTATCGTACTGAAGGGCTATTTTATATTCTCTGTTTTTTTCATCCGTCACAATTTTCTGATTGACGTTAGAAACCATTTTGAATCCTTGTGCATTTTGGGTCAGCGTAAACTGTTTGTCATTTATTTTTACAAAAGTTCTTCCCATTAAGATTTTTTCCAGAGATTTATAATCAATGAAGTTAACATTCAGCAGATTATTAAGATAATCAAAATCAGAATCTATAAAGGTTTTATTGATCTTGTCCTGTCCTTTTATCCCTTCCGGAGTTGCAATACCTCTGGCTGCATTAATGAACAAGGCTCTGAGATTCATCCATACCTTTTTATCATTTTCAATATAGATGGTTGCATCCAGGGTAGGGACATAGCTTCCTGTTTCTACCTTTATTTTACTGTCTATTTTGATCTGCTCGAATTTTGGTGGAATTAATACATGTTCATAGAAAGTAAATTTGTCGCTTACCGGTTCATTTACGTCTTTTGGATCTCCATTATCTTTTGTAGTATTGATGCTGTCCCGTGTATGATCAGTATCGCTTTGAGCAGCATTACGGGTCTTACAGGATGATAAGGTAAGAAGGAATAAAAGAAAAGGGATCCAATTTTTCATGTATTTATCTTTAATTAAAAATACGTTGCAATATTAACGCCAAACCACACAAAATGTTTTGTGTGGCTTGATGATGTGTTGTTTAAGTTAAATATTTTTATTCTTATTTAGATAGAAAATCTAAAACAGAATAGTCACCTAAAGAAATTTCTCTGGAAACCCCGAAATATTGTGCAGAATTACCGATCATAGAATTGGATAGATTTCCATGGTTGATTCTTGTATTTTCCTGGATCAGGGAATTTTCAATATTTGAATTGACAATGATGGTATTGTTTCCTAATGAAACACCAGGTCCTACTTTTGAATTGGATATTTTTACATTTTCTCCAATAAAGCATGGTTGAATGATCAGGGAGTTTTCAATCACAGCAGAAGCAGGAAAATGAGTCATTTCCTCTCTTTCATATTCAAGAATTTTGCTGTTGGTTTCTACGGTAGCATTTTTGTTACCACAATCCATCCAGTCATTTACTTTTCCAAGGGTAAACTTAGCGCCTTTAGCTCTAAGGTTTTCAAGAGCAGTTGTCAATTGATATTCACCACCATTTTTAATATCATTATCCATGATATAATTGATTTCTTCCATTAGCTTTTCAGCGCTGTTGAAATAATAAATACCAATGATAGCAAGATCAGAAACGTAAGTCTTAGGTTTTTCTACAAAGTCGGTAATAAAGCCGTAGTTATCCAATTTTACTACTCCGAAAGCAGATGGGTCTTCAACACTTTTCACCCAGATTACACCATCAGAATTTTTATCCAGTTGGAAGTCTGCACGGAAAAGAGTATCTGCAAAAGCAATAACGATATCTCCCTGCATAGACTGCTCAGCACACTTGATCGCATGAGCTGTACCAAGAGGATCGTTCTGATAATAAATACTTCCCTTTGCTCCCAGCTTTTCAGCAATCTGAATAAGGGATCTTTCGATCTCAGGACCAAAATCTCCGATGATAAAAGCTACCTCTTCAATATTTTCTCCTGCAACTTTAGCAATATCTTCTACCAATCTCTGTACAATAGGTTTTCCAGCAATAGGTATAAGAGGTTTTGGAACTGTCAGTGTATGTGGACGTAATCTGGAACCACGTCCAGCCATAGGGACAATAATTTTCATAAATTATATGTATAAAAGATGTTTTATTAGTTGTTTTTAATATTTAGGTTAAAGATAATAATTAAAACCTTTAACGAAGTATGATTTATATCTTTTTAAATAATTGTTTAAATTAACAATAGGTTGGTGTACAAGCAAAATAAAGACCAAAGTTTAATTCTTTCTGATTCTCGATAAAATCAGGTTTTTCTCAGAATAAATCAAAATTCCGGTAAAGATGAAAAAGAGGAGATTACTCGCTAGAATATTATAGTTGAGATATTTTACAATGATGAAACTAAAAACCCCAAGCAGTATCATAAAGAAAGACATTTTCTTCATTCTGTAAGGAATAGGATAATATTTTTGACCTAAAAGGTAAGAAACAATCATCATAATTATATAAGCTCCAAAAGTAGCCCATGCGGAACCCATCATGCTGTGATAGTAATTTAAAGCAAGAAGATTAAGTCCTATATTGATCCCTGCCCCAAGCCATGAAATAACAGTTCCCATACTGGTTCTGTCCGTTACTTTATACCAGGTTGAAAAGTTATAATAGATTCCGAAGCAAAGGTTGGCAATGACGATAATCGGGATGATATCTATCGCGATCCAATAGGATTTATTAGGAATAAAAACGGCTTTCAGCCAGGATATATTGGCAATGATCCCTAAAGCAACGGCACATGCAAAAAAGGCAAAGTATTCCGCTACGTTGGCATAAGTTTTTTTAGCATCACCTTTATCCATCTGTTTAAAAAAGAATGGCTCAATACCCATTCTGTATGCGGTAACAAATAATGTCATCAGTACAGCAAGTTTATAGCATCCTCCATAAGCGCCTGCTTCTTCGTCTGAAATATGATTTCTCTGTATGGATTTATCAAAATTTTCATTTACCATAAAAGCAAGGCCTGCCAGCATCAGTGGGAAGGAGTATTTGATCATACGCCCGAACAATGAAGTGACAAACTGAAATCTTACCTTTAATATAATGGGAAGTAATAATAAAAAGCCTAAGGCACTTCCAGCCAGATTACTGAAGAACGGATAATCTACATTTTGATCCAGCCCCATACTTCTTGATATGTTTTCCGGAATCCAGAAGAATAATGCGGCTGTAAAAACAGCTTGAAATATAGCCTGAACAACTCTTACTGCAGAATATTTGATGGGTTTATTGTGGAAACGAAGCCATGCAAAAGGGATCACCAATAAATTGTCAAAAAAGGCAATCATAGCAAACCATCTGATGTATTCAGGGTTATCGTGGTATCCCGCATAATCTGCAATAGGCTGATTGAATAAATAACACAATACCAGGAAAATGGTAGAGGTTGAAAATAAAAACCAAAACGAAGTGTTGAACGTTTTTTTCTCGTTATCCTCTTCTGCTGAAAATCTGAAATAGGCTGTTTCAAAACCAAAAGAAAGGATAATATTAACAAATGAAATCCACGCATAAAGTTGAGTGAAAATCGCAAAACCTTCATTGGGAATCTTATAGATCAAAAGTGGATTAAGGATGAATAGAATGATTCTTGGCGCTATTGCTCCTACTCCGTAGATGATGGTCTGTCCTAATAGTTTCTTGTACAAAGCCGAATTTTTTTGCAAATGTAAAACTTTAAGCATTCGTTTTGCGATTTTGGGGTGAATTAAAACTTAAAATCTTAATTTTACAGCGAAATAAATTGAAATGAAAGTTCTTATAAAAAACGTAAATATCGTTAACGAAGGAAAAGTCTTTGAAAGTGATATCCTGATAGAAAATGATTTGATTTCTAAAATAGCTGCCGGCATTTCTGAAGATGCAGATCAGATTATTGATGGCTCAGGAAAGTATCTTCTTCCCGGAGTAATAGATGATCAGGTGCATTTCCGTGAGCCGGGACTTACTCATAAAGGAGACATTGAAAGCGAATCAAGGTCTGCCATAGCTGGAGGAATAACGAGTTTTATCGATCAGCCAAATACTGTTCCCAATGCAGTAACCCAGGAATTATTAGCAGACAAGTATGAAATAGCTTCCCAAAAAGCATATGCCAATTACGGTTTTATGATGGGTGGAACGAATGATAATCTGGAGGAAGTTTTGAAAACAAACCCTAGAAATGTTCCGGGAATCAAGTTATTTTTAGGTTCGTCTACAGGAAATATGCTTGTGGATAATCCGGAAACGCTGGAAAATATTTTCAGTAATACTAAAATGCTGATTGCTGTGCACTGTGAAGATGAAGCTACCATCAAAGCCAATACACAGAAATATATGGATGAGTATGGGGACGATATTCCTGTAAAATTCCATCATTTGATCAGAAGTGAAGAAGCGTGTTATAAGTCTTCATCCAAAGCCATTGAGCTTGCAAAAAAAACAGGAGCGAGACTTCACGTTTTCCATCTTTCAACAGCAAAGGAAATGGAGCTTTTCCGAAATGATGTTCCTTTAAAAGATAAAAAAATCACTGCTGAGGTATGTGTTCATCACCTTACGTTTACCAACGAAGATTATGAAACAAGAGGTGGCCTCATCAAATGGAATCCTGCTGTAAAAACCCAGAAAGATAAAGATGCTCTTTGGGAAGCATTACTGGACGACAGAATAGACGTGATTGCTACAGATCACGCTCCGCATACGGCAGAAGAGAAGAATAACGTATACACAAAATGTCCTTCTGGAGCACCTTTGGTACAGCATTCATTGATTGTAATGCTTGAAAACTATAAAAACGGTAAAATATCTCTTGAGAAAATTGTTGAAAAGATGGCTCATAATCCGGCAATCCTTTTCAAAGTTGAAAAAAGAGGTTTTGTGAGAGAAGGGTATAAAGCTGATCTTGTTTTAGTAGATTTAAACCAGGACTGGACGGTTTCCAAAGACAATTTACTGTACAAATGTGGCTGGAGTCCATTGGAAGGGATGAATTTTCACTCTAAAGTTACCCATACTTTTGTCAATGGTCATTTGGTGTATGACAATGGTACAATTGCAGAAGAGAAATTTGGAGAGAGATTGCTTTTTGAACCTAGAGATTAATCAGTATGTATTATAATTCAATAGGAGCGGGCTAAAGCCCGCTCTTTTTATTTTAGATCTCCCACATTGGCTTCAGCCAAAACCTATTCTTAATTCTCATAGATGTAGGAGATTACGCAGATTTTTAAACCCGCTCATCCGCTCAATCTTCGAGAATATCTTACCTTTTCGCTTTATTCCCCATGTAAAAAGTAAGTTTTCCTCCATTCATAATCTCAGAATGTTTCAATGTAAAGTTTTTAATTACTTTTCCATTCAAAAGAACTTTCTGAACATATACATTTTTCGGACTTTGATTGATCGCTTCAATTTCAAAAGTTTTTCCATTTTCCAGATTCAGTACAGCGTGATCAATCGCCGGGCTTCCGATAGAATAGTTCTCTGATCCAGGAGCTACAGGATAAAAACCTAATGAACTTAAAATATACCATGCACTCATTTGCCCGGCATCATCATTTCCTCCCAGCCCGTCTGGTGTTGCTTTGTATTGCATTTCAAGAATACGGCGGATTTGTGCCTGTGCTTTCCATGGCTGTCCGGCCCAGTTATAAAAATAGGCAACATGGTGAGCAGGTTCGTTTCCGTGAACATATCCACCGATAATTCCTTCCCTTGTAATATCTTCAGTGTCTGCAAAGAATTCATCAGGTAAATGCATGGAGAACAACTCATCAAGTTTTGATGCAAATTTCTTCTTTCCACCCATCATCGTAATCAGTTCATCGGGATTTTGCGGGACAAAGAAACTGTAGTTCCACGAGTTACCTTCAATAAAACCTTGCCCATGAGTACTTAGCACATCAAAATCTTTCTTAAAGCTTCCATCTGCCAGACGTGGACGCATAAACCCGATGGTTTTGTCAAAATTATTTTTCCAGTTTTCAGATCGTTTGATAAACTGATTATAAATTTCTGTTTTGTTTAAATACTTTGCCAGTTGAGCAATCGCCCAGTCGTCATAGGCATATTCTAATGTATTGGAAACTGAAGTTCCGTTCTTTTCAGCAGGAATATATCCAAGATCAATGTATTGTCCGATGCCTTCATAATTTCTTTTATTAGCAGTTTCTATGCAAGCTTTCAATGCTTCTTCAGGATCACCTTTATAATTTCCTTTAATAATGGCATCAGCTACTACACTTACACTGTGGTATCCGCTCATACACCAGTTGTCGTTTGCATAATGTGACCAGATGGGCAGCATTTTCATTGAAAACTGACTATAATGAGCCATCATAGATTTTACCATGTCACCATTCCGTTTAGGCTGGATGATATTAAAGAATGGATGTAGTGTGCGGTAGGTATCCCACAGAGAGAAGGTTGTATAATTGGTAAAGCCATCTGCTTTATGAACATTCTGATCCAGCCCTTTATATTCTCCGTTGACGTCCATATAAGTGGTAGGATTAATGAAGGTATGATACATTGCTGTATAGAAGTTGGTTTTTTCCGTATCAGAACCTTTGATGACAATTTTATTTAATTCCTTATTCCAATTGTCCTGGGCTTGAGTTTTAGCCTGATCGAAGGTTATATTTCCGGCTTCTTTTTCGAGGTTTTCCAAAGCATTGATCTGGCTTACAGGAGAAATGGCCAGTTTTACTTCAATCGCTTCATTTTCATTGGTATCAAAATCAAAATACATTTTCAGGTTCTTTCCTGCAATCTCCGGGAAATTCTGATTTTGGTCGAATTTTCTCCAGAATCCTTTGTAAACCTGCTTTTCATCATAGTTTTGCTGACCATAAGATTTAAAAGGTTTTGAAAACTTCATGGCGAAATAAACTGTTCTGGTTCTTGCCCAGCCATTGGTCTGCCGATAACCTGTGATGGTATTTCCGTTTTCTACCCGAACGTATGTCCATACATTTTTCCCGTCATAATTATAAATACCAGCCATCAGATCAAGAATAATATGAGCCTGGTCAGATTTCGGGAAAGTATAGCGATGAATTCCTACTCTTGGTGTGGCAGTCAGTTCTGCAAGGATATTGTGATCATCCAGTTTTACTTTATAATATCCGGCTTCTGCTGTTTCGTTCTGGTGTGAAAATCTGCTTCTGTAGCCACTTTCCGGATGGGAAGCTGTTCCCGGATTCAACTGAAGTTTTCCTATGGTAGGCATCACTAGAAAATCTCCCAGATCAGAATGTCCTGTTCCGCTGAAATGGGTAGAACTGAAACCTACAATGGTTTTATCTTCATATCGGTAGCCGGCACAGTATTTATACACCTCGCCATTATACTTTCCATTGAGTTCATAGGAAATGGTGTCTGTTTCAGGGCTTAGCTGTACGGCACCAAAAGGAACGGTGGCTCCCGGATAAGTATGTCCCATCTTTTCAGTTCCGATCAGAGGATTGACATATTGTATTAATTTTTCAAATTTTTGGGCATGAAAGGTTGCACTTAAAAATGCTAGAGAAAGAAAAACAATAGACTTGCGATTTTTCATTAATGACAATTTTTCAAAGTTTAAAATTAATTAAAATCATCATTTTCTGTTGTGTTTTTAAAGTAGTTAAGGGCTATTTATTCTTTTTCAGAAAATCGGAAACCTATTCCGTGGAGGTTTTCTATTAAAACATTTTGCTCTTCAGCCAGTACTTTTCTTAATCGGGAAATAAATACATCAAGGCTTCGTCCCATAAAATAATCATCATCTCCCCAGATGGCCTTCAGAATTTCCTGTCTTTTAACCACCAGATTTTTATGGCGGATAAAATATAAGAGGAGATCTGATTCTCTCTGGGTAAGAGTAATGCTGTTCTCTAGCCCTTTAAGGGTATAGTTTTTAGGATCAAAATTATATTTTCCCACCGTATATTGTAAAGGAGAAGTATCTGTTTTCTTAGTACGTTTAAGGAAGACCTCGATTTTCAACATCAGTTCTTCAATACTGAATGGTTTTACCAGATAATCATCAGCTCCAATTTTAAGCCCTTTGATTCTGTCCTCTTTTAATGCTTTTGCAGAGATAAAAATAATCGGAACCTCAGCATTTTTACTGCGGATTCGCTGTGCCACCTCAAATCCGTTCATGCCAGGCATCATAATATCCAGAAGGCAGATATCAAAATCCTGGCTGTTAAATGCTTCCAACGCAGATTCTCCATCAGAATAACAGCTGATATCATAATAACTTTCCAAACTGTCTTCCACCAGAAAAGCTATTGTTTTGTCATCTTCGGCATATAAAATTTTAGATTTCTCCATACTTATACATGATTAATTTGAAAACGGGAAGAAGAGTGTTGTAGTAATTCCTTTGTCCTCATTATTTTCTACAGAAATTTTCCAGTGATGCTGCTGAACGACTTTTTTTACATAAAATAATCCCAGTCCGAAACCATTCACTTCTTCACTTCTTTTGGTATGTACCCGATAAAATTTTTCAAAAATATGAGGAATATTTTTAGCGGGAATTCCCATTCCGTTGTCTTTAAACTTTAAATATAATCCTTTTGAATCTTTGTGAGCTGAAATTTTAATGACAGGTTTTATTTCACAATACTTAATGGAGTTATCCAACAGGTTATAAATGATGTTGGTAAAGTGAAATTCATCTGCCATTACCGAAGTACTGTTTTCAATATCGATTTCGATGCTGAGATCTTTATTTTTGTGCTGTATATTATCTGCAATCTCTTGAATAAAAGGTTGTAACAGGATTTTTTGAGGTTTTAATGATAGTCCGGCTGCATCGTTCTTCGCAATATTCAATATTTTCTCAATGTGGCTATTGAGCTTGTGGCTTTGATTGATGATAATGGATGTATAGGTCTGCAGTTTGGAATTATCCTGTACCAGTTCCTGTTTATTAAGCGCTTCTGATGCTAACAGGATGGAGGATAAAGGTGTTTTAAACTCATGAGTCATATTATTGATAAAATCACGCTGCAGTTCCGAGAACTTTTTCTGCTGAATAATGGTATAGATAGAATACACATATACCAGAAGTATGATAATAAGAGCAAATGTAAGCAGATACCAGAACCGTAATGAACTGATCAGGTAAGTAGTTTTGTCCGGGAAGCGTATGGAAAAGTAATAGATCAGATTTTTATGCTTCGGAAAATTGATCACCTTGCTGCCGGGACTTTCCTGATGAGAGGTCATGTATTTTCCATAGATCATTTTATCGCTGTGGCAATTGTATAATGCATACACATAATCTGTGTTGATCTGGAAGCGGGTAAACTCTGTTTTCAGATAATATTCAAGAACTACGGGGTGAAATTCATTGTTGATATTAACCACATAATAATCATTGGCAATATTCTGTACGGGATTTTCAGTATAGGATGTCTTTCCTCCGGAAAGTTTTTCTGCGACCTCCATTAAAGCAATATTGACTTTCTGATCAAACTTTTTATCTTCAAGATTATAAGCCTGCCGGGTCCACATCAGCTGTGCTATTAAAATTCCGATAATAGCAATGAATCCCAGCGTTATAATAATATTGAGTCTTTTTATTTTCATTTCCTGAAACAATATTATCCAAAAATATCTATTTATCTTTTATTATTAACAACTCGTTAACAAATGTTAGATAGCGGTTAACAAGTTGTAATCACAGTCTGCTTTACATTTGCTATATCGAAAGAAAATAATCAGTTTCAAATATTAAAATTTATACTCATGAAAAAACTAAAAATTACAGCTCTTTTGGCAGTGTTGGCATTCTCTCCTTTTTATGCTAATGTACTTACTGCAGACGCTCCATCCATTGTGAAAATGGTAGCAGATGCTATTAAATGGAAATCAGAATCTATCGATGTAGGAAATATTCCTCAGGGAAAACCGAAATTGATCAGATTTGAATTTACGAATACAAGTTCAAAACCAATCATTATCCAGAATGTAGCTCCTTCTTGCGGATGTACCACTGCAGATTATACAAAAACACCTATCCAGCCAGGGAAAAAAGGATTTGTAGAAGCCAGCTATAATGCAGCAGCGGTAGGACCATTTATGAAGACTGTAAACGTTACTACTAGTGACAGCAAAACTCCTAAGACACTTTCTTTCAAAGGAGTGGTAGCTTCTTAATATATTGTTTTAACAAATGAAAAAATAGCCGGGTAATTATTATCAGGCTATTTTTTTTTAAAATGGTTGATCTATATTTAAGAATAATATAAGGAACAATTATTTGTAGCATTATTTATCAACCCATTTTAAAGGATTGCATTTCAATATTTAGTATTTTTAAGAAAAAATATTTTATGAGTCTATATACACAACCTATGCTGCGCGAAGGTGCACTAAAAGATAAAGTAGCGATTGTAACAGGAGGCGGAAGCGGCCTTGGAAAAGCAATGACCAAATACTTTCTTGAACTGGGTGCCAAAGTAGTGATTACTTCCAGAAACCTGGAAAAATTACAGGGAACAGCCAAGGAACTGGAAGAGGAAACAGGAGGGAAAGTGCTTTGTGTAGCTTGTGATGTAAGAAACTGGGATGAGGTGGAAGCCATGAAAGAAGCAACTCTGAAAGAATTCGGAAAGATTGATATTTTATTGAATAATGCTGCGGGAAACTTTATCTCTCCCACAGAAAAACTAACTCACTCTGCGTTTGACTCTATCCTTGATATTGTTTTAAAAGGAACAAAAAACTGTACCCTTTCAGTAGGAAAACACTGGATCGATTCTAAAACTCCGGGAACAGTACTGAATATCGTAACCACTTATGCATGGACAGGTTCTGCCTATGTAGTGCCATCAGCCTGTGCAAAAGCAGGAGTTCTGGCGATGACCAGATCACTGGCTGTAGAATGGGCAAAATATGGAATCCGTTTCAATGCCATTGCACCAGGACCTTTCCCAACCAAAGGAGCTTGGGACAGACTTCTTCCGGGAGATCTGCAGGAGAAATTTGATATGAAGAAAAAAGTTCCGTTGAGAAGAGTGGGGGAACATCAGGAGCTTGCCAACCTTGCGGCTTATCTGGTTTCTGATTATTCAGCGTATATGAATGGGGAAGTGGTAACCATTGATGGTGGAGAATGGCTTCAGGGAGCTGGAGAATTTAATATGCTTGAGGCGATTCCTCGTGAAATGTGGGATGCTTTGGAAGCTATGATTAAAGCAAAAAAGTCAAATTAAATTAAACTTATATTAAAAAAGTTCCCGGATATGTAACAAATCCGGGATTTTTTTTTACCTATACACTAAATAATACTTTTTCAAATGAAATTTAAACTTCCAACCCTTGTTTCGACGCTTGCAGTTGTCCTCTTTTCAGGATCTGCATATGCACAGCAGACTCCGAAATATGATTATGTAGAAGCATTTAAGCCGTTCTTTTATCCGCAGACAGGCACAGCTACCCGTTCTGCAAGCGGACAGCCGGGACATGCTTACTGGCAGAATTCAGCAGATTATCATTTGAACGTCAGCCTGAATGAAGATAAAAAAGAAATTACCGGTACAGCGCAGATTATCTATACCAACAACAGTCCTGATAAATTAGGTTTTCTCTGGCTGCAGCTGGATCAGAATCTGTTTGCAAAAGATTCCAGAGGAAATGGGGTAGTGCCGCTATCCGGGAGCAGAAACGGAGCTCATGGTGAAGAATTTAACGGTGGATATACCATTAAATCAGTTAAACTGGATGGTAAGAAAGATGTAAAATACACCATTACCGATACAAGGATGCAGATTGATCTTCCCAAAGAGCTGAAAGCCAATGGAGGTGTGGCAAAGATAGAAATAGAATATTCTTTTATTTCTCCTGAGTATGGTTCAGACAGAATGGGAGTTCAGGATACTAAAAACGGTAAAATATTTACCATTGCACAGTGGTATCCGAGAATGTGCGTATATGATGATGTCATGGGATGGAATACGCTTCCTTACCTTGGTGCTTCGGAGTTTTATCTGGAATATGGAAATATCACAGCCAATATTACCGTTCCGGCTAATCATTATGTCGTAGCATCCGGAGAACTTCTGAATGAGAAAGAAGTGTACAGCAAAGAAGAAATCAACAGATGGAATGAGGCAAGAAACAGTGATAAAACGGTAATGATCCGCCCTGAGTCTGAAATCGGTAAAAATAAAACTTCAGGAACAAAGACCTGGAAATTTAAAATTAATCAGACAAGAGATTTTGCATGGGCATCATCTGCGGGATTTATTTTAGATGCTGCAAAAATCAATTTACCCAGTGGAAAGAAATCTTTAGCTATTTCTGCTTATCCAGTAGAAAGTGCCGGTGATAAAGCGTGGGGAAGATCTACAGAGTATACTAAAGCGGCCATAGAGCATTATTCAAAAAAGTGGTATGAATATACCTATCCGGCTGCCACCAATGTAGCAGGAAACGAAGGTGGAATGGAATATCCGGGAATTGTTTTCTGCCATATGGATTCCAAAGGAGAAGATCTTTGGGGGGTTACAGACCATGAGTTCGGACACAACTGGTTTCCTATGATCGTTGGATCTAATGAAAGACTTTTTGCATGGATGGATGAAGGGTTCAATACATTCATTAACGGGCTTTCAACGGAAGCTTTCAATAAAGGAGAATATTACCGTAAACCGAATCTAGCAAGATCAGGAACGTATCTGCTAACCGACAGCCTGGAGCCTGTAATGGTAGGTCCGGATAATATGAAAGAAAGAAGTATCGGAGCATTGGCTTACTATAAGCCGGGAACAGGATTGGAAGTTTTAAGAGAAGCAATTCTGGGACCTGAAAAGTTTGACCAAGCATTCAGAACCTATATTGACCGTTGGGCATTCAAACATCCGACGCCATGGGATTTCTTCCATACGATGGAAAACGTTTCTGGAGAAGAACTGAACTGGTTCTGGAGAGGATGGTTCTTTAATAAATGGAAAATTGATCAGGCGGTTAAGAACGTACAATATGTCAACGGAAACTTTAAAAACGGCGTTCAGATTACGGTTGAAAATATTGGACAGCTGCCAATGCCTACAACCGTACAAATCAAATTCAAAGACGGAACAACACAGACGGTAAAAATTCCTGTTGAAGTTTGGAAAAGAAATACTGAATGGACATTCAAAGTAGAATCCAGCAAGGAAATTGATGAGGTGAAACTGGATCCGAATTCTGTTGTTCCGGATGTCAATCTGGAAAATAATAGTAGAAGACCTGCATAGTTCATATAAGATAAAATTGTGCAGTATAAAAGCCTGAACTTACAACAGTAAGTTCAGGCTTTTTATTTTTAGGGTGTTTTTCCGGGATAAGTAGAGGGGTTTCCCTACAATGTTTTGGTAGTCAGTGATATAAATTTGTCCCACAATATTAATCAAAACAAAAAACATGGAAACATTAAAATCAGTGCTTGAAGCAAGCCACGCCAAAAAAACAAAAAATGAGTTAATCGACCTTTTATCGGGAGTAGAAAAAGTACTGACTCCGGCAGTCTATGAAAAAGTGTCAGGAATTGAAACCTCAGAACTGAGTTCATTGACGAATAAAGAATTATTAGCCATCGTAGACGAGTTCAAAAAGAATTATGATGAAAAGTGGGAAAAATCTTTTTCCGGTGCCTCTTCTGAGATCATGAAACTGATTGCCGGTAGAATGGCTGCCGATGAGGAGATCTTCAGAACTTCAGATGCTGCCAATGCAGATTTTGCAGCAGAATTGGGAAGCATCGACTTTGCGACTATTATTGGCGGACCTTTGGATGCCTGTGTAAAAGCGCAGTCCAATGCCTCAATTGCCACCGTTAATTTCATCAACGAAGTCGGGTTCGAGCTTACAGATCCGGCCAATGCTGCCAGTCCTAAAAAACTGAGAATGGCAGAATTCAAATACAAAAAAAATATTCCGAATCCCGATTTTAAAGAAGATGAGCCGGTAAGTGCTAGTAACCCAAAAACGATTCCGAACGACGTGGAAATTTCAGTACCTTTTATTGCATTGCTGAATGTTCCGAGCTTCAGAATTGAGACCTGTGAAGTAGACTTTAATGTTAAACTTAATTCTACATACACAAAAGACGTAAGTGATGAATTCGGGATCAATGCCGGAGTATCCGGTGGATGGGGACCTGTGAAATTCAAAGTGGACGTATCCTATAAGAGAACTTCCAGTACAGGAATCAAAGTGGAAAAAGAATATTCTCTTGGGGTAAAAGTGCGTGCCACCAATGACGAAATGCCTGCAGGGCTTGAAAAAGTGCTTGGACTTCTTTCACAATAAAAGATTTTACGAAAGATGATAAAACTATCAGATTACCTGGATTATCTCAACAACGAGATAATTCAGGCTCGTAAAAAAGCAGACGAAAATGCGGTTCTTATTGCCAAAGAATATGCCCGCCATGAATATCTTAAGTATTTTAAGGTTCCGCGCTATGCTCTGCCTAGTGTAAAGATGGATATTCCGATTAAAATCACTGATATCGATTCGGATTCCAAATATAATTTTAAACTGAATGAAGATCAGTTTGTAACAGAAATAAATGAAAGAATCCGTCTGGTGAATAAGGAGAAGAAATTTAATATTCCTGAAATAAATAAAAGACAGATTCAAACTGAAGAGTTTAAAACCCTGTTCAGTAAACTGGAAAAAAATGATCAGAAATTCGGGCAGCTCCCAGCCAATGAAGTGCTCAAACTGGATCTCAGAAATAAAATGCAGCTTCTTAATTCCGGAATATTTAGACCTCAGGAAGGAACAGAAGAAGAAACTGATGAACTGAAAGAAATTTTTTCAAAAGTTCTGCTGAATAAATATACGCTGGTGAATGCAAAGTTGAACAGCATTTACATAGATCCCAATACAAGCGCAGCAGAAGATAAAGATAAACTATTCATCAATCTTCATGTGGAAATGGAGGAGGAAGGAATCAGAATTGTGTCTTACAAAGATAAAGACGGCAACGAAATAGAACAGATAACTTTTGAGTAATGCAGGAACTTATTCACTTTACGGTACAGAAAATCAAAGAACTGCTGGAACAGTTCAATGAAGTTCAGGCTTTATACCTGTCAAAATCATTTGACTTTGATGCCCGGTTCGATGCGTTTCTCAACGAGGTTCTGGAGTATTTCCGTACCAAAGGAAACACCAGTCATGAATCTGAAGTGCTGAAGGTAATGAATATGATTTCTACCGTTAAAAGAGGCTTTAATCCTATTAAAATGGAAAAAATAATAACGGGAAGAAGAGAAATGCTCGCAGGATTCTCATTTAACGGGATGGAAAGTATTTATGATATTCTCATGGAAATATATGCCAGGGAAAACAAAAAACTTGAGGATGCGGAAGAACTTATTTCAGGAATCATTGTCTCATTATATCAAAATGGCATTCTGGATGATGAAAAGCTGAAAGATATGAATTCCGTTCCTAAAATTGAACGTTTCTGGACTTCACTGGCTGAACAGAATACAGCGATATCCGGGATTAATAAGAAACTTAGACTGACCATTATTCCGGAGGATATTTTTCTTATTCTCGAAAAGATATTTCTGAAATTAATTTAAAAAAGATCATTATGGAAACCGGAAGATATATTGTTCTGTTGCAGAACCAGCAGAAAAATGCACTTAAAAAAATTGAAAAAGAGCTGGAAGTGAGTATCACCTCTTCAGAATTGCTGTCTAAAGAAAACCGTTCTTTTGAAATCATTAATAAGGACAATGGCGTACTTTACAAAAATCTTGGGGTTTTGGTGGTGGAAAATATGGATGAAGATCAATTGAAAAGTGCTGTGAAAGATGAATCCAATTCTATTGTATACTACGAAAAAGAAAGAGAGTTTTTTCCTGCAGATGAATTGCAATTGATTAATGAGCTTAAAAAGCAGTCGGCCGGGCTTGCAGAAAAAATTTCAGAACTTGAAAAATATATCACAAATAAACCTTTGCCTCAAAAATCATTCATTGAAATGGAATGGGGATTAAAAGCAATCGGACTGGAAAATGCAAATTATACAGGAAAAGGAATTGATGTCTGCATTCTTGATACCGGCCTTGAAACGTCCCATCCCGATTTTTCCGCTGAAGAAATTGAAGGAAAATCTTTCATAGATGGTGAAGACTGGAACAGAGATCCGAATGGTCACGGTACACACTGCGCAGGAGTAGCTACAGGAAATACAAGAAGTGATACCGGAAGACGTTACGGAATAGCTAAGGATTGCAACCTGAAAATAGCAAAAGTACTCGCAGATAATGGAAGAGGAACTACCAGCAGTGTCATTGATGCGATAGACTGGGCCATTTCGAAGAAATTCAGAATATTGTCTCTTTCACTAGCTTCTCCGGTGAAGTTTGATGATCAGCCGTCTGTTCTTTTTGAAACCATTGGAGAAAGAGCACTGGAAAATAACTGCCTTATTATCGCAGCGGCTGGAAATGACAGCAACAGACCGCAGATTCCACAACCTGTTTCAATGCCGGCCAATTCAAAATCAATTATGGCCGTAGGAGCTATTGACGCTCAGATGAAGATTGCAAGATTTTCAAATGCAGGCCTCAACCCGTCTACAGGAGGAAGTATCAATGTCTGTGCTCCCGGAGTCGATATTATCAGTTCGTATCCTAAAAATGCAAAAAATAAAAGTAATTTGTACTACAGCATGAGCGGTACAAGTATGGCTGCACCACATGTTTCCGGACTTGCCGCTTTGTATATGGAACAGTTTCCTAACAAATCAGCAAAAGAGATCTGGGAACTGATTGAAAACAAAGCAAGACCTATTGAAGGTACAAAATACAGAGATATTGGAAACGGTTTAATACAGATATACTTATGATCACTTATCTCGCAGTTTTAAAGAAAGATATAAATTTAAAAAAGCTTGAAGTTTTCCTCAAAAATAAAGGCATAAAACTGGCTGCTCACTACAAAACCATTGGTGTTGTAAAGCTAGAAAGTAACATTTCCATTTTGGAGTCTGAATTTCAGGAGTATTTTATATCTATAGAAGAAGAAAAAGATAATTTAACAATATAATCACATCAATAAGGCTTTTCTGTCACAGAGAAGTTTTATTTTTGTCTCTTAATGATAAAATAACATATGAATTTCAGATTTTCAATGGTGTTTCTGATGTTTTTTGCATTGGGATTTTCACAGGACCTTACCGTAATGAGTTTTAATATCAGACTGAATGTAGAGTCGGATAAAGACAATGCCTGGCCAAAAAGAAAGCAGGATGTTGCCGATTTACTGACGTATTATCATCCTGATTATTTCGGAGTACAGGAAGCGCTTCCGGAGCAGATGAAAGATATTAAAGCAAGTTTAAAGAACTATGATTATATCGGAGTAGGAAGAGATGACGGCAAAGAGAAAGGAGAGTTTTCTGCCATCTTTTATGACACAAACAGACTTGAAGCAGTAAAATCAGGAACATTCTGGTTATCTGAAACTCCGGAAAAACCGTCAAAAGGCTGGGATGCGGCACTGAACAGGATCTGTACTTACGCCATATTTAAAGATAAAAAATCGAAGAAAGAATTCCTGGCCATGAATCTTCATTTTGATCATGTAGGAAATGTGGCAAGAGTAAAATCTTCCGAATTGATTCTGAAAAAGATCAAAGAACTGAATCCAAAAAATCTTCCGGTAACGCTGAGCGGAGATTTTAACCTTACAGATGATTCAGAACCGATTAAAATCCTTTCCCAGAATATGAAAGATACTTTCTATCATTCAGAGACGAAGCATTACGGCCCGGTAGGAACTTTCACAGGCTTCAATGTGAATGAAGTTCCAAAAGACAGAATAGATTATATTTTTACACAAGGCTTTAAAATAAGATCTCACCGACACATCAATGACAGAAGAGAAAATCTTTTGTATCCTTCAGACCATTTTCCGGTGATTGTGAATCTTTCTCTATAAAAATCAATTGGTTGGAAAATCAATTTCAAATCCAATTCCTCTCAGGGATTGGATTTTTATTTGGGGATCATGGATGAAATATTTACGAAGTCTGCTGATAAACACATCCAGGCTTCTTCCGGTAAAATAATCATTGGTTTCCCAGAGATTATCCAGGATATTATCTCTGGTGATGATCGTCCGGTTATGCTTCAGAAGATATAATAAAAGTTCCTGTTCCCGTATAGTCAGCCGATTATTTCCGTTAGGATGTGACAACAGAAGTTTGGTGGTGTCCAGTGAAAACTCTCCGATTTTTATCTGACTTTCTATCACGGCGGGAAGTGTTCTTTTCAGAATATTTTTAATTCGTAAAACAAGTTCTTCAGGGTCGCAAGGCTTGGAAATATAATCGTCGGCACCTATTTTCAATCCGGTCAATCGGTCTATTTTTTGATTTTTAGCCGTTAAAAATAATAAAGGGAAATTACTTCTTTCCTTAATGATCATTTTCGCCAGTGAGAAGCCATCGATATTGGGCATCATCACATCCAGAATTCCTATCTGAAAGGGAAAATCAGCCTGAACCAATGGTACGATATCTTCCGGATTCTGAAACCAGCTGACTTCAAAATCTTCCAATTCAAGATACTGCTTAAGAATCATTCCGAAATCCGGATCATCTTCTGCCAGAAGGATTTTAGTTTTCATAAGGAATTAATATTTTAAAAGTACTGCCTGTATGAAGATGGCTGGAAACTTCTATTTTTCCACCATAGTTTGTAATGATTTTTTTTACGAAATAGAGGCCCAGACCAAGACCTTTGCTATTGTGAATATTGTTATTCTGTATTCTGTAAAATTTTTCGAAAATATTATTCAGCTCTTTTGTTTCCATGCCCTGACCGTTGTCGGAAACTTCAAATTCTAATTGTTGAGAACCGTTTCGCACATGTATTGTAATAACCGATGCTCCATATTTTACACTGTTTTCACAAAGGTTTTTAATGACCGTTTCCATTAAGTTTTTATCAAAAGGAAGTTCTTGTGAAACTGTATTTTCAAGCTTAAAATCTGTAGTTGGATAGGTAACGGAAAGATCCTGAATAAAAAAGTTCCAGTCTTCAGGTTGTATGGCGGTCATTTCATCAGGAATTTCATCTTTATGAAGCTGAAACATCAGGCTTTCAAGACGTGAAATCTGTCTGTCAATAAGAGGAAGCGTTTCAGGATTCCATTCTTTTTTTAATGCTTTCGAAGCTATTTTTAAAGTAGCGATAGGCGTTTTAAACTCATGTGAAATGTTATCCACAATGTTGTGGAGAACTTCCACCTGCTTCTGCTGCTGAATAAGATTTCTTATCGTGAAAATATAAAGCAGAAGAACTCCTGAAAGAAGAATAATGCAACAAATAATCAATAAGGTAAGCTCTTTGAAAACAATGCTTTTTATATTTCTGATTTCAAAATCGGTCTGGGTTTTCACAAGAAAAGTATTCTTTTTTTCAACTTGCCCTGTTTCCGTATCATCTCTTTTGGTGGTTGAGGTTTCCCAGCTTCCGTTACTGGCAATGCGTGGATTTTTTAGTTTATCCTGCGTTTCAAAAATGACAATAGGTTCGGTAATTACTTTTGAGCTGTCCGGTAGATGAACAATGGAAAGATACCGTATTCTTGCAGAGATTTCGTAACCCTCTTTTTGGTAGCGGCTGTCGATATAATGAATCAGCCTTTCTCTGGCAGATTTTCTGTTTTCTATGAAATAGCGGAGAAAATCTTTTTTGTTGATCTCCTTATTATGATACTGTATAATGATTTCCTGAAGAGAATCATCATTTCTTTCTTTAGCCTCCTGAATGTCCTCAAGATTATCTGTGTAATTGGTAAGCCCATCATTCACAGATCTGTAGATGTCCCTCTCTTTTACCTGATAGGTTTTATACATAAAATAAACCTGAATTCCCAGTAAAAGCAGGAATAGAGCGGCAAAAACCGGGATGAGAATTTTACTCTTGGCTATCATTAAAACAAAGATAAAACTTTAGTCATTTTCAGGAAATGATTATTTTATTATTAACCTTCCATTAACCATAGTTTTGAATCTTCCAAAATAAAGATTTATCCTTCTGTCTGAATCTGGATGTTTTGAAACCAGAAAAGACATTAACCCATCATTAACCTTCTGTTAACCGTATTTTTTCTAGTCAATATGGAATTTTGTCTCCATAGAACAGAACAGCAGTTTTTGTTGGAAAGGATAAAAAAATAACCATGTATAAAACTCTTTTTCTTTTGTGTTTTCCCATTTTGATTCTTGCCCAGAAACAAAAAGCTGGAGGAACAGTGGTGAATACTGAAAACGAAAAGCTCTCATCTGTAAAAGTGAAAGTGTATAATACTCAGGATAAATTAATTAAAGAATTAGAAACGGATGACAATGGGAAATTTGTACTGGAGGATATTGCAGAGGAATATATAAAGCTGGTCATTAAAAATCAGGGATATTCTTTATTTGAGAAAAAAGTAGATTTAACAGAGTCTGAACCTCTGAACATTGTTCTTAAAAAAGAATCTCAGGAAATAGAAGGAGTAGTCATGACGAAACGTAAACCTTTGGTGAAAAGAAAGGTAGACCGTCTTGAATTTAATGTGGAAAACAGTAATATTTCCTCACTCAATGCCTGGGAAATTCTAAAAAATACACCCAGTGTTACCATTAACAACAGTGTATTGAGTGTAAAGGGAAGTACCGGAATTCTGGTGACGATTAATGATAAAAAAGTAATGCTGACAGGGGATGAGCTTAAAAATCTTCTGGAAAATACACAGGGAGATGAAGTGAAATCTGTAGAAGTGATTACCAATCCGCCTGCCAAATATGAAGCTTCAGGAAGCGCAGTACTGAATATTGTTCTGAAAAAGAATAAAATTGAAGGCTACCGTGGTATTCTTTCATCCAAATATGTGCAGACACAATATGCGAAAGGTGTATTTGGTCTCTCTCAATATTATAAAAAAGATAAACTTTCCTTAATGGGAAGCTATTATAAAGGGCTGGGAACGTACTACCGGGAAGGAACAGATTATGTAAACTATCCGGAAAGCCAAACCCGATGGGTAAGTACGATGAACAGGAAGGATAAAAACAATAACCAGAATACCCTGAATTTTAATGCGGAATATGAACTGGACAGTTTAACCAATCTAAGCCTCAACTACTCAGGGTATTTTTCTCCAAAGTCCTTCGGAACTTATAATGTTCCTACATTGATCTATAACCAGCAGGATATAGTGGAATCTGATTATACAACAATCAATGATCACCGTTCCCGTTCCATCAATAACTCGGTAAGTTTTCAGATAGATCGCAAGCTGAATAAGAAAAGCAGTCTTTCATGGATCAATTATTTTACCGGAAATAATGTGGATAAATACCAAAATGTAATTACATACTTAAACTTTGCAGGACAGCCACCGAAAGAAGATAATTTCCTCACTCAGAATAAAGCGGATGTTCAGCTGTATTCTACCCAATTCGATTATCAGTGGAAAGATGATAAGTTTGAACTTGAATCCGGTACAAAATATAGTTTTGTAAAGACAAGCAGTCAGCTTGATTTCTCAGATAATGAGAACGGAGCATTACAATACAGGCCGGAAAAAAGCAGTGTTTTTGATTATAAAGAACACAATTTTGCCCTATATTCTTCGTTAGCCTACAATGTCGGGAAATGGAGCTTCAAAGGTGGACTTCGTGCGGAAATGACAAATCTTGAAGGGGTGGTTTCAGAACCTCATGAATTGAATAAAAGTAACTATTGGAAATTCTTTCCCACTTTTTATGCACAATATACCACAGAAAACAAACAGGAATTTGGGTTCTCCTATGGGAAAAGAATCAGCAGACCTTCCTATTCATGGTTGAATCCTGCAAAATCTTATTATAATCTTTTTTCCTATTATCAGGGAGATCCAAAATTAAAAGCTACAATTACTCATAATCTCAATCTTACTTATTCCTGGAAAGACTGGAATCTGGATTTGTATTACAGAAAAGAAATATATCCTTCCATGGAAATCTCCTATCAGGAACCAAGTACCAACAGTTTGATTTATTATTTTACCAATATTGAGAAAGGAGAAGCTTTTGGAGTAAGCTTGTACAAAAATTTCCAGGTGAAATCCTGGTGGAATATTATCCTTTCTGAAAATCTTGAGCATAATGAAAATTATTTCAAAGGAATTGATGGAATGTTGTATAAAAATAAAGTCTGGAACTGGGTATCTAACATCTCAACAAGCTTTACGCTGGATAAAAGCAGCGACTGGAAAATGGAAATGGGACACCGTTACTATTCTCCAGGCATACAGGGAACGTTCAGAATATCTTCTTTATGGTCAGCCTATTTTGTAATGAATAGAAAATTCTTTAGTAAAAAACTGGAAGCCAGCCTTATTTTTAGCGATATTTTCAGATCTACAGAGCAGAAAGTCAGTACAAAATATGCAAATCAGGATAATTATTTTCTTGATTATACCGATACTCAGGGAGTAACATTTTCATTGAAATTCAACTTTGGAAATCAATCGGTTAAAAATGCAAAAACAATTAAGAAGACCGCTGAACAGGATCGATTGTAGAATATTTTAATGTAAAAGTTTATTACAGTGAAATATTATCGCGAAAGAATAATCGTCTGATGGTACATTTTCGCTATTTTTGATGCTTATCTTTAAAAAGATTGCTATGAAGAAAATTTTTTCCGGAATGCTGATTGCAGTTTGTTTACTGCAATTGTCAGCTCAGGAATTGTATATGCCGAGGAATATCAAAAAAGCGTACGAGAGAGGAACACGTGATATCTCCGGAGCGCCAGGAAAAAACTACTGGCAGAATAAAGGAGTGTATAATGTAGAGGTGAAAGTAGATGCTGCTACAAAAATAGTTTCCGGAAAAGAAACTATTGTTTATACCAACAACAGCCCGGATAATCTGAATGAACTGGCTATACGATTTGTGAATAACCTTCACAAACCACAGTCGCCAAGATCAGGATTTGTATCCAAAGATTTCCTTTCATCCGGACTGAAAATTAAATCCTTTACTGTAAACAACATAAAATATGAGATCAACAGTGATGACTGGAGTACTGTTGAAAAAGTACAATTAAAATCTGCTTTAAAATCTAAATCAAAAGCTGAGGTTAAAATAGAGTGGGAATATCCATTGTCAGTTCAGAGTGGAAGAGAAGGGCAGATTGATCCTGAAACATTCTATGTGGCATACTCTTTTCCAAGAATTTCCGTGTATGATGATTATAATGGATGGGATATGCTTCAGCACTCAGACAGACAGGAATTTTACAATGATTTCAATGATTACAGTTTTGCCATCACTGCACCAAAAAATTATGTAGTTTGGGCAACCGGAGATTTTCTGAATCCGGAAGCTGTTCTTCAGCCGGAATATTTAAAAACGTATAAAGCTTCCCTGAAAAGTGATAAGCTGATGCATATTGCCACAGAGCAGGAAATGAAGTCCGGAAAAGTAACCAAGCAGAACAAGTGGAATATCTGGAAATTTAAAGCAAATCATATTACAGATTTCTGTTTTGCAATGAGTAACCATTATGTGTGGGATGCTGCCAGTGTTGAGTTAAAAACAAAAAGAGCCAGCGTTCAGGCAGGATATAAAAACGGAGCGAAAGATTTTGAACATTATGTAGACTGGATGCGCTATAATCTGGATTGGTTTTCAAAAAACTGGCCGGGTGTAGAATATCCTTACAATGTAATGACGGCTATTCAGGGATATGCAGATATGGAATATCCTATGATGATTAATGATACCAGTATTCCTGATGATCTTAATGATGCCAGGTTGACGGCAGATCATGAAATTGCCCATACTTATTTCCCTTTCTATATGGGAATCAATGAAACAAGATATGCATTTATGGATGAAGGCTGGGCAACCACGCTGGAATATCTTATAGGAATTGATGAAAAAGGTGAGGCTGCAGCTAAAGAATTTTATAAAAACTTCCGTGTTAAAAAATGGATCAATGATCCTTCTGCTGAGCAGGATCAACCAGTGATCACGATGAGTACGCAGGTAAGTGGCGCCGGATACGGAAACAACTCTTATGTAAAATCATCATTGTCTTATCTGGCTTTGAAAGATTATTTGGGAGATGAACTCTTCAAAAAAGCATTGCACCATTATATGGACAACTGGAAGGGAAAACATCCTGTTCCATGGGATTATTTTAATTCTATGAATACAGGATCAGGAAAAAATCTGAACTGGTTCTTCCAGAATTGGTTTTATACCAATAATTATATTGACTTAAAAGTAACAGGAGCATCCCAGATGAATGACATGCTTACCATAAACGTTGCAAATGTAGGAGGTTTTGCCATTCCGTTTGATGCTATATTGTCTTATGATGATGGAACTACGGAGAAAATTCATTTTTCTCCTTCAGTTTGGGAAAAAGATCAGAAACTGACTGATCTGGTGATTCCTATTAAAAAGAAAGTAAAATCTGTACAGCTGGATGGAGATATCTTTATGGATTATACTCCGGATGATAATCGTAAAAAGTTATAAAAAAAAGCCTTCAGAATACGAAGGCTTTTTTTGTTTTTAGAAATAGGCAGTTAATCTTAAGCCTAATGTAATATAACTGATTTTTTCTTTAGCAATCAGGTTGTTCAGTTCCTGATCCAGTTCTTCACTTTCCTTGATCTCATCGCTGAAGGAATATTGAATTGTGGAGTTGATCTTATTATAATCTGTATAGAAAGTAAGGCCTAGTCCCGGATTGAACTTGTAGGTCATGGAAGCTCCTGTATTCCAGCGGAAAGCCGGTCTGGGTTTGTATCTGGCGATCTGAAGTTCGTTGTTGGGAGCATCAATATCGTTTCCTTTTAAAAATACTTTTCCACTTGCTGTTGCAGCATATCCTCCGGTTACCTTTAAAGTAAGCTGCCATTTTTTTGATAGTTCATGAGAAAAATAAGGTCCGATGCCTGCAGAAAGAAATCCCATAGATTGTGTTTTGATTTCGTGATTGCCAAAATCCTGTTCGTCATCAAATGTTATTCTTTGGGATTTAATAGGGAAGCTGCTGAAGGATACATCGGCACCCACACCCCATTTTTTTGAAAAGAAGTAAGCACCTTCCAGTCCTCCCTCGAAACCAATTTGTTTTTTATCATCCAGTTCAGATTCCTTCAGGAAATTGGTGGTTCCTAAAGCAGTCCCCATTTTCAGTGCAAGAAAAGACGGGTAATCATTTCCCTGTATTCTTGATAAGATGCTTAAATTATTTCCTTTGTTCTTATAAATTTTATCAATAAAGAAATATCCCAGTTCTGTTGATATAATCCCGATACCCGCACCAGCCAGAATATCCGGAACCCAGTGTCTGTTATTTAAATTTCGTCCAAGTCCCGTAAGAGTTGCAGAACCATAGCCCGCAATACTGTAGGCTGGATTTACCAAACCATATTCTTTATGCAGAAAACTGGCATTGGTAAAAGCCATTGCCGCATGTCCTGATGGAAAAGAGTTGTTTTTGGATCCATCCGGACGTTCTACTTTTGTTGTGTATTTAATGGAATTAACTAAAATGGCCATGATGGCTAAACTTGTACCATAAGATAAAGTTGCTCTTCCTATATTGTTACGCCCCTTTATACCTGCTAGTTTCAACCCGTAAACAGCTACAGCAGGAGCATATTGCAGATAATCATCATATTTCACTTTGAAGTTGGGAAGATAGCGGTTTCTTACTTCACGTATATTTTCTTTTTCTCCCCATGTTGCAGCAGCAGCAGTAAAAAGAATAGCTGGAGCTACAGATTTTTTTACCCATTCTTTTTGAAAAAAAGGAGTTTTCTCCTGAATAGAATATCCTGAATTGATAATTGCCAGATCTTCTTTGAGATTTCTGGATGGGATGGTATCCAGCAGTGTTTTAATTTTGATCGTATCCTGAGCTTTAATAAAGTATAAATGCAATAGTATTCCTGATGCTAATGCTATTTTTTTCATCTTAGTGGTGTTGAAATTTAAATCGCATAAAAATATAAAAAAAATCTATCCCAAAAATTGAGATAGACTATTTTAATATTTTTATAATTTTCTAATCGAGGTTGTTGGTTATCTTAATCCAGCTCTTGGCCCTGATGCGGATACTACAGCCTGCATTCTTGTTTTTTGATTCGCAGAGAACATATACATAGATTTGTCATCCACATAATCCATATAGTTCATGAACATCTGAGAACGGCTTACCCCTCCGCAAACTCTGTTTAGAGGATAGGTCGGATTTCCATAGTTAGGACCAGGAGAGGTAGGAGTGTCATTAGAGTAATCTGTCTGACAACCCGCATCGGATGATCCCCAAAGGTGAGGAAGATTTAGATAGTGTCCTACTTCATGCGTTACTGTTCTTCCTAAATTGAATGGAGCAGATGCACCTGTTTTTCCGATATACTGATATCCAATTACAAGACCATCATACCATTGCCCGGCATTTTCAGGATAATAAGCGTAGCCTAGAGTTCCAGGTTGGTTGTTTTCGTCAAGAATTGAATTAACAACCCAAATATTCATGTTTTTATTTACATCAGTAGCATCAATACCTCCAGTGCTGGCTTTTTTCATTTGTTCCAGATCAGATCTCCAACCTGTCTTCGTGCTCTGCTTACGGTTGGTAGCTACTAATTTGAAACGGATTTTTACATCACCTGCTGCTGAAGGTTGGAATGCAGAAGGGATTTTCGTGATATCAGAATTAGTAGCACCATAATCGGCATTAAGGACTGCAATTTGTTCTGCAATTCTTGCATCGGAAACATTTTGAGCAGAAGTGTTGTAAATTACGTTAAAAACAACAGGGATCTCAACAGTTCCGTCTGCAAGAACTTTTCCCACTTTAAGATTTTCTGCAAATTTTTCAGTACTGAATTCAATATCAGCCATTTTTTGTTTTAATGCAGGGTTTTTCAGAAGCATTGCCTGTCTTATTTCTTCTGATGGACAACCTCTTTTAAGAGCACTCGGAACAATGTTTTCCTGATCCGGAGAAGTCTCATTTTGGTTGGTTAAGCTGTCGTTGTTGCATGCCGACATAAGGCCCAGAATCAGGGCTCCAAATAAGAATTTTTTCATATCGTTATAATATAATTTGGTTGAGGGCGTGAAATTATATCATTTGAAATTAATATGCAAATTATTTTCATAAATATTTAACAAATAAACAATATTTGATTAATTTATTTGAATTAAAATCAATTGAATTATTAATGTATTGAATTTTAGTTAAAATCTATTATTTATTTTATATTTCACATTCAAGTGTATTTTAATGGTAAATAATTTTATCGTTTTTATGTTTTTTGTAGAATGTTTTTTATAATAAATCCGACTGATACAGGTTTTAAAAACAAGAAACCATTGATTTTAGTATTTTTCATTTGAGGACGGATAGAAAAAAAATCTGTCTCAAACTTGAGACAGATTTTAAATATGCAAAAAGATTTTATTTTTAATACACTCTTAATCCGGATCTTGCTCCAGAAGAAGCTACTACAGACTGCATTCTTGTTTTTTGTCCTGCAGAGAACATAAACATAGCTGCGTCATCCACATAATCCATGTAGTTCATAAACATTACAGATCTTTGTACACCGCTACAGGTATTGTATAGCGGGTAAGAAGGTTTTCCATAATTAGCAGTAGTTTGTGTAGGTGTATCACTTACCTGGTCGTTTCCACAATTGGCATCACCCCAGATATGTCTTAAGTTCAGATAGTGACCTACTTCATGTGTTGCAGTTCTTCCCAGGTTGAAAGGAGAAGAAGCTCCGGTTTTTCCAAAATATGGAGCGGCTATTACAACACCATCATTCCATAAACCTGCAGATTCAGGGAAAGTGGCATATCCGAGAATAGTGCGTCCCTGGCTGGTCATTTTGCCCACAACCCATAAGTTTAAATAATTGGTAGGGTTAGTAGCATCAATTCCTCCTTTAGAGGCTTTTTTCATATCATCATTAGTTGCCCAGCTTGTTTTTGAAGTGGATTTTCTAACGGTGTTTACCAGTCTGAATTTTACTTTTGTATCACCAGAACTTACGGGTTGGAATTCGGTTGGAATTTTATTAATATCACTGTTCGTACCTGCATAGTCTGCGTTCAATACTGCAATTTGCTCTGCAATTCTTGCATCAGAAACGTTTTCAGCTGTAGTTTTGTAGATAACATTCACGACAACAGGGATTTCTACAGTACCATCAGCAAGAACTTTTCCGAATTTCACATCATTGGCGAATTTTTCTGTATTGCTTTCTAATGCCGCAAATCTTTGTTGAAGTTCAGGGCTTTTTTTCAATGCTTCCTGTCTGATCTCCTCAGAAGCACAGCCTCTTTGAGCTAAACCTGCAAGAGTTGCAGCTTCGTCGGTTTTGTTTTCATTTTGATTGGTAATGCTGTCATTGTTACATGCAGCCATTACAGTGAGCATAAAAGCTCCAAATAATAGTTTTTTCATATCAAAATCATTTAGGTTGAGAATGTGAAATTATATTATTTAAAATTAATATGCAAATGATTTTCTTTTTTATTTGTGATTTTGTTAAATATTGTTGAGTGTTGTTGGTTTTAATTTAATGTTTTTTAAAATGTATTGAATTTTAATTAATTTGAAATAGTATACTAATATGATCTTAGTTTTAATTATTTTATAAGAATACTTTTCGTTTAAATTTGCTTTTGAAAGAATTTTTTTATGGTAGAGTCTAATTTGCGAAACCATTTTTAATGGCAAAAACGGCAAGCCCTACACGGGTTTTGAGATCCAGCTTTTCACATAGCTGATCACGATAACTTTCTACTGTTCTTGGGCTGCAGCACATTCTATCTGCAATTTCTTTGTAACTGAGTTCAGTGACTGTATATTTCAGGAATTCTTTTTCTCTGTCCGAAATTCTTATTGCGATCTCAGATTCTGTCTCCTTGTTAAGATTGGAGAATATGATCTTTGAAGCCCAGTCCGGATAAAAAAAGCCATCACTATTGAGACGGGTAAGTGCAGTTTCAAGATCTCTTGGATGGGTGTTTTTTAGCAGATAACCTTTGGCACCGCTCCTAATCATCTTAATCACACTATTGTCATCTCCCTGCATGCTGAGAGCCATGATTTTAATATCAGGATGATTTTTGCTAAGCCAGGCTGCGGTTTCAAAACCGTCCATAATAGGCATGCTGATATCCAAAAGAATAATATCAGGAATGGTATTGCCTTCTTCGAATTTCTGGATAAGATCTTTCCCGTTTTCACTTACATAGATTACTTCAAATTCACTGAAGTTACCAATAATTCCTTCCAGAGCTTTTGCAATAAGTATATGGTCGTCAACAATGACAATAGATTTTTTCATGACTGTTTTTTTAAAATAATATTGATTTGTGTTCCTGCATTTTCCTGGCTTTCCATACAGAAACTTGCTCCTATGATTTCAGCTCTGTTTTTCATATTCGTGAGTCCTATTCCGTTGGACTTGATCTGTGAGGTATCAAACCCGATTCCATCATCACGAATGTCAAGCTCCCAAAGAGTATCTTCTGAAGTATTCAGGTTTATAAAAATATTTTTACAATGGGAATGTTTTATACTGTTTTGAATAAATTCCTGAGTAATCCTTAGTAAAACATTTTTATGAACAAAGCCCAGATCCAGTTGTTTGAAATTGTGTTCAAAACTTACATGACATTTTTTGAAGGAATTGGTGTTATCCACTTCTTCCTGTATCAAAGTTACAATTTCCTTCTGGTTGATATTATCATCTGTCAATGTTTTTGACAAGCTTCTAAGATCCTGCAGAGATTGATTAATAATCTGTGAAACCTGATCAATTCTTTCACTTGCTTCAGAAACTTTGTTTTCATAAAGCATCTGTTGTACATACAGACTTACGAGGGTAAGTTTCTGGCCGATATTGTCATGCAGTTCCCGACCAATCTGCTGCATGGTGGCTTGTTGTATTTCCAGTTGGGTAGACAGAAGTTCTCTCTGATGAAGTTCATTTTTTCTTTCAATTTCATTCAGATGCTCCTTTTTGCGTTGTTTGTAACTTCTGATATAAATTAATACCGCTGTTACAAACATTACAAAAAGTAAATTGAATAGAATGATAACAATTAAGAGCTCTGTTTTCCCCATATGAAAGAACTTGCAAATAAAATATACATGACCACACCTGACATTAGAAAATAACTAAAATAAATATCCCAGATTTCCATATAATTCAACAGAATTGAATAAAATGCCATAAAAGGTAGCGTTCCTATATAAGAAAGTGTTATACCTAAATTAATATAAAACATTCTGTTTTTATTAAAGTGAAGAATATCCTGGGAGTTAATTTGTTTGTAGTATTCCATCACTACCAAAAGCATTAAGATAAGGCATCCAAAAGTATAGTTAAAAGCAAATACAATTTTATTGCCCGAAAAATACAATTCATTGGGAATAAATGAAAGAAGATAAAGGATGGATAATCCGTAAAAAAGCTTTGGCTTTCCTAAGGATTTGGCTGCATATAACCAGTAAAAAAAAATAAACTGGATAGGCATTAAAAAATAATTATAAAAATAGGCTTTAGAAAAATAAGCAAATTTTCCCCATCTGCCATATGCTTCACTAAGAAAGATAAAAACTAAGAAAAATACAAAAAATTTCCAATATTCTTTTCTTATACGATTGTAATACAAAAGGCCAACAAACGCAGCAAGTCCCTCAGCCCAAAGCATGCTTTTGCTTGCAAACTCTTGGAAATCCGTCATGTATTTGTTATTTAATTATTAATATAATTCACCAAACGAGTTCTTGGGAGGCGTTAGTTGTCCATTATTTTCTCCAAGACCTGTATCATCATCTTCTTCTCCTCCAATACCTTTGGCAGATCGTGCATTTAATGCTAAAGGTTTGCCATCGATATCTGGAGATTGATTGAAATCGTAATCATGAAACTCTCCTGTTTCATCAGCTTTTTTTAACGTCGGAATCATTACTAATGTATGCTTTCCTGCATATTCGGTAGGAACAGGGTGAGAGTCCATTATAGACCAGTTGTCTTCTTTTGGATAAGCAGCATAATAAAATCTTATTCCTAAATCTTCCGTAGATACATCCGGATTCACTTTTGCAGCTTCAGCTTCAATAGTAGCAATGAAATTTTTTAATTTCGGAAGGTCAAACCAGATGGAATGAGCATCTTGTGTCCCTAAAGCAGTGTTAATAACATTTAGATGATTTTGACGGTAGTTGTCAATCAGAGCCTGGATAAGGCTTTTTGACATAGTACCAGGCTGTAATGGGTTGTTTGATTCTGTATTCATAGCTTAGTGGTTTACGGTAAAACTCAATTAATATGCAAATCTCGTAAAAAATATTATAGAAAATGTATTTGCTAATTGGGAATTACACTGTTATTTTTACCGTGTTTTTACGGATTGTATGTAAAGAATACAGCTTTCATGCGATTGAAATCTGTATGGATGTTACAAAAAAAACGGAGAAAATACCTTTCTCCGCCTATTCTTTAAATGCATGGATACTTTCTCCAGTTCCTGCAAATGTATCCTGATGTACAACATAAATTGACCGGACAATTCATATTTTCATCACACATAATGATAGGAGTGATAAGACCGCCATCAATTTTCTTCAAATCATTTCTTTTTAGCTTTTTCATACTGATTCTGTTTTAGTTATTAGTATAGTAAAGATAAGTTTATTTCACTTAATTAGGATAAAAAGTAAAAAAAAATAAGTGCTGCAGAGTATTCTGCAGCACTTATTCACAAAAATAATGTATATGAAAAAAACTATTTTATTGTTCGGTAGGTCGGAAAACTAATCCTGTTTCTACAAAATAATCAAGCGTAATTCTGTCTCCGTCATTCACATTTCCGGCAAGAATTTCTTTAGATAATTTGTTTAGAACTTCCTGTTGGATTACTCTTTTCAATGGTCTTGCTCCGAAAGCAGGATCATAACCTTTATCCATCAGATAATCTACCGCATCCTGAGTGAAAGTCATAATGATGTTTCGTTTAGACAACATTTCATTAAACCCTCTCAGCTGATACTGAACAATTTTTCCGATTTCTTTTTTTCTTAGAGGCTGGAAAAGTACAATTTCATCAATTCTGTTCAGGAATTCCGGACGCAGGGTCTGTTTTAAAAGATCAAAAACTTCATCTTTTGTTTTATCCACAATTTCATCCTGGTTTTCCTCTGTAAGGTTTTCAAAATTCTCCTGAATCAGGTGTGAACCTAAATTAGAAGTCATGATGATGATAGAATTTTTAAAATTCACTACCCGCCCCTTATTATCCGTCAGACGTCCATCATCCAGAACCTGAAGCAATGTGTTGAAAACATCAGGGTGTGCTTTTTCAATCTCGTCTAAAAGCACTACAGAATAAGGTCTCCTTCTTACTGCCTCAGTCAATTGTCCACCTTCATCATAACCTACGTATCCTGGAGGCGCTCCTACCAATCTCGACACACTGTGACGTTCCTGATACTCACTCATATCAATTCTGGTCATATTGTTTTCATCATCGAATAAGAACTCTGCCAGTGCTTTTGCCAGCTCGGTTTTACCGACTCCGGTTGTTCCCAGGAATAAGAAAGATCCAATTGGCTTTTTATCATCACTTAAACCGGCTCTGTTTCTTCTGATCGCATCAGCAACTGCCTGAATAGCTTCATCCTGTCCTACAACTCTGTGGTGTAGCTCAGTTTCAAGATTCAATAACTTATCTCTTTCTGATTGTAGCAATTTGGTGACAGGAATACCTGTCCATTTCGCAATCACTTCAGAGATGTTTTCTGCAGTAACTTCTTCTTTGATCAGCTCATTCTGATGATTCTGCATTTCGAGTTCAACCTTGGTAAGTTCTTCCTCTTTTTCACGAAGCTTTCCGTATTGGATCTCCGCTACTTTTGCATAATCTCCGGCTCTGGAAGCTCTTTCCGCTTCGTGTTTCAGAGATTCTATATCTTTTTTGATCTGGGTAAGATCTTCACTTTTCTGTTTTTCTTTCAGCCATTTGGCATTGATCTCATTTCTCTGTTCGGATATTTTGGCAATATCTTCTTTGAGGTGATCAATTTTAGTCTGGTTGCCTTCTCTTGAAATAGCGGCCAGCTCAATTTCCATCTGCATCAGTTTTCTGTCCAGCACGTCCAGCTCTTCCGGCTTGGAATTGATTTCCATTCTCAGTTTTGCAGAAGCCTCGTCAATAAGGTCAATCGCTTTATCCGGTAAAAAACGGTCTGAAATGTATCTTTGAGACATTTCCACCGCAGCAATAATTGCCTCGTCTTTGATTCTTACTTTGTGGTGCGCTTCATATTTATCTTTAATCCCACGAAGGATGGAAATTGCAGATTCAGTATCCGGTTCTTCCACCATTACTTTCTGGAAACGTCTTTCCAACGCTTTATCTTTTTCAAAATACTTTTGGTATTCATTCAATGTAGTGGCACCAATCGCTCTTAATTCTCCTCTTGCCAAGGCAGGCTTTAAGATATTGGCAGCATCCATTGCTCCCTCACCACCTCCGGCTCCTACCAAAGTGTGGATCTCATCAATGAAAAGAATAATCTGACCATCAGACTTAATTACCTCATTCACAACGGATTTTAAACGCTCTTCAAATTCACCTTTATATTTTGCTCCGGCGATCAAAGCTCCCATATCCAACGAGAATAAAGTTTTATCCATCAGGTTTTCAGGAACGTCACCACTGATAATTCTATGGGCAATTCCTTCCGCGATCGCTGTTTTACCCACACCCGGTTCTCCAATAAGGATGGGGTTGTTTTTGGTTCTTCTGGAAAGGATTTGTAAAACCCTTCTGATCTCTTCATCACGCCCGATCACCGGATCCAGTTTGCCCTCTGCTGCCAACTCGTTGAAGTTTTTAGCATACTTATTTAAGGATTGATAAGTTTCCTCTGAACTGGCAGAAGTTGCTTTGCTTCCTTTTCTTAATTCTTTGATAGCACCTTCCAAAAGATTTTTGGTCACACCCATATCTTTCAGCATTTTTGATACTTCAGAAGTGGTTTCCAAAAGGGATAACCATAAATGTTCAATCGTTACATATTCATCACCCATTTTCTTAGCGATGTTGGGTGCATCCAGCAATACTTTGTTGGCAGATTGTGATAGATAAATGTTTCCTCCTTGTACTTTTGGAAGTTTTTCTAAATTTTCACGGTTGCGCTCTCTTACTAAATTAGCATCTGCTTCAGATTTTTTTAATAAGAAAGGTGATATATTTTCATCTACCTGGAAGATTCCTTCAAGAAGATGTTGAGGTTCGATACTTTGATTGCCCAGTTCCATAGCAACCTGTTGTGCTGCCTGGATGGCTTCCTGTGATTTTACGGTATATTGGTTTAAGTTCATATTTTTATATATTTTTGGTAATGGTTTGTTTAAAGTTTAGTTTTTAAAAAACATCAAGAAACCAAATTCTGAGGCTTAGTTTCTTAATGCCATCAATTATTTAATCATTTATTCGATGACTGTATCGCAAAAACTATTCAATTATTAAATTTACAAAAAAATAGGACAAATTTTCCGGATATTGTATTTTTAACGGAAATTTAACTTGACAGAATTTCCGATTTCGTAATTATTTCTTGGAAATCCATGAACAAAAAGTCATAGTAACAGAAAATAACTAAAGCTTGAGACTCTAGGCGATGGGTCTTTTTTCTTTTTATGCTCAAAAAATGAACAGTTTAATTCAGAATAATTACTTTTGCATTTTACCAGATGGAACTAAAAGAAAAACAGAGAAAAATATTAGAAGTAGCCGTAGAACTTTTCAAAGAGAAAGGGTATATGGGGAGCTCAGTAAGAGACCTGGCTACGAAACTCAATATCAAAGCAGCATCACTGTATGCACATATCCGTTCAAAGGAAGAAATTCTGGAATGGATTTGTTTCGGTATTGCCCAGGAGTTTTTCGATGAACTTCAGGAAGTAAAAAATACCAATATCGCTCCCAGAGAAAAACTGAATCTCTTATTGGATAAACACTTATCTGTTGTTCTTAAAAATCGTGATGTTACCCATATCTATTCCAATGAATGGAAGCATCTAGAAGAAAGGCTTCCCGAATTTGTAGAATTAAGGAAAAACTACCAGCAGGAAGTAGAAGAACTGATTTCTGAGATCTACAAAGCAGAAAACTGGGAACTGAAATCACCATCATTTACCACCAGATTTATCCTTCATACTTTAAATAATTCCTATTTCTGGTTCAAAAGAAGCAGCGATTCTACGGATGAAATTACCGAAGAAATCAGAGAGAAAATTCTTTTCGGCCTGCTTGGAAACCAGAAAAAATAAGCACTCCGTTTGTCATTGACTACGTCGAGTCTTCGATTTCTGACGAAGGATGAATTTCGTACCAAATGATCAGATTAAAGATTCTTCGCTACACTTCGTTCCGCTCAGAGTGACCATTGGACAGAATTTTAACTGTCTTTCTTATTTAGAATCATTCAAAATATGACAAAAGTCATAAAAATTTTGCCAGCTTCCGAAATCTTTTTAAATTTACACCTAACAAATGTTAGTTAGTTTTATGGATTTTTCAGTTGAATATCTGGAGCTGGGTCAGTTGAGACAGCTTCAATCCGGCCGGTTGATCAGCCTGATCAGCTATTTGGGAGAGAAGTCGGAATTTTATAAAAAGAAATTTGATGAATTGCAAATATCTCCACAGGATATAAGGTCGATTGAGGATATCGCTAAACTTCCTATTACTTACAAACAGGATTTAAGAGATAACTATCCGTTCGGACTATTTGCCGTTCCTAAAAATGAGCTTCAGCGTATACACTGCTCAAGCGGAACAACAGGAAAACCGACTGTGGTAGGGTATACCAAAGAAGATGTAGATATTTTCAGTGAAGTGGTGGCAAGATCTTTACATGCTGCTGGAGCAAGACCGGGAATGCAATTGCACAATGCTTATGGCTACGGAATTTTTACAGGAGGTTTAGGCCTTCATTACGGAGCCGAGATGTTGGGGATGAGTGTTCTTCCTATTTCCGGAGGGATGACGGCAAGACAGGTAGACCTGATTATAGATTTCAAACCTGAAGTGATCTGTTGTTCACCGTCATACGCTTTAACGATTGCGGATGAATTTGCCAGAAGAGGAATTACTGCAGAAGAGATCAGTCTCAAATATGCTGTGTTAGGCTCGGAGCCATGGACGGAAATTATCAGAGGCCATATTGAAGAAAAATTAGGCGTTCATGCAACCAATATCTATGGATTAAGTGAAATTATCGGTCCCGGAGTTTCCATGGAGGATTTTGAAGAGAAGGGAGGCGCTTATATCTGGGAAGATCATTTTTATCCGGAAATTTTAGATCCGGTGACCAAACAGCCGGTTCCTTTCGGAGAAGAAGGAGTATTGGTGATTACCACTTTAACCAAAAAAGCAATGCCGCTTTTACGTTACTGGACAAATGATATCACAAGCCTTTACTACGATGAAAATGCCAAAAGAACCATGGTAAAAATGAAACCCATTGTCGGGAGAGCAGATGATATGCTGATCGTAAGAGGAGTCAATGTTTATCCAAGTCAGATTGAAGATGCTTTTTCTTATGTAAAAGGAGTGGTTCCAAACTACTATCTTACGCCTGTAGAGAAAGAACATATGTGTATTGCTTTGGATATTGATGTTGAAATCGATGATGAATTGGTAAAATCTCAAAAAATAGAATCAAATACCGATGATTATTTTAATTTTGTCGGCAACTTTGGGAAAAATATAGAAAACGAAATAAAAAAGAGAGTAGGAATCACTACGAAAGTAAAAGTTCATGCTCAGGACAGCCTGCCAAAGTGCGAAGGTGGAAAAATTAATAGAATACTTAAAAAATAATGAATTCATTTTATAAACTTAAAACAGTTAAAGTTCAGAAAGATACTTCCGAAGCAGTGAATGTGGCGGTAGAAATTCCTGAAGAACTGAAAGATAAGTTCAGGTTCAAGCAGGGACAATATCTGAATTTCCGAATGATGATCAACGGAAATGAAGAAAGACGTTCTTACTCTATCTGTAATGCTCCAAGTGAAAAAGGCAACACGCTGGAAGTATTGGTGAAATTGCTGGAAGGCGGAAAGGTGTCAGGGTATTTCAATGAACACCTTCACATGGATGAAGTGCTGGAAGTAATGCCTCCGATGGGTGGTTTCAATACTTCATATCACCCAAGCAATGTAAAAACTTACGTTGGCCTGGCTGCAGGAAGCGGAATTACGCCTGTATTATCCAATATTAAAGAAAGCCTTTATCAGGAACCTAACAGTAACGCTTATCTGTTTTACAGTAACAGAAGCATGAATCATGTTTTAAGAAAGGCAGAGATTGATAAACTTGTAGAGCACTTCAACGGAAGACTTAAAGTGATTTACCTGGTAAGCCGTGAGAAACACGAGGACCCTGTTTTTGAAGGAAGAATTTCGTCAGAAAAATTAGAGCAGCTGTTTGAAAGATATACAGATATTGATGTAAAAGAAGCTACTTATTTTATTTGCGGACCTTCAGAAATGATTAAAGGGATTGCAGACTATCTGAAAAAAGATAAAAAAGTACCTGCTATTCAGGTTTTATTTGAATATTTCACCGCTCCGGATGAAGAAAATACGGAGGAAATGAGCGATGAATTCAAAGCCATTGCCAATATTGAAAGTATGGTAACGGTTATCATTGATGATGATGAATATTCGTTCCACCTTAATTCTAAAAAAGAGAGTATCTTAGATAAAGCATTGAAAGACAACCTTCCTGTACCTTTTGCATGTAAAGGAGGTGTTTGTTGTACGTGTAAAGCACAAGTTCTGGAAGGAGAGGTTTTCATGGAGAAAAACTATGCGCTTACCGAAGAAGAAGTAGCCAGAGGCTATGTTCTTACCTGCCAATGTCACCCTACAACGAATGTGGTGATGCTTAATTATGATGTTTAAAAATTAATGTAACAATATAACAATGTATCAATATAACAATCATTGGTACATTGCTAGACTAATACATTGTTAAATTGAAAAAATTATGGACTTAGAAAAATTTGTTCAATACGTTCACGAAGAAAATAAAGTAGAACCAAAAGATGTAATGCCAGATGATTACAGAAAGCTACTGGTTCGTCAGATTTCACAGCACGCCCATTCCGAAATTGTAGGAATGCTGCCGGAAGCCAATTGGATCTCCAGAGCACCTTCATTGAGAAGAAAAATGGCTCTTTTAGCGAAAGTTCAGGATGAGGCAGGCCACGGCTTATATCTTTATTCTGCCACCGAAACTTTGGGAGACGGAAGCATCCGAGCAGACAGAGATGCTACTTATGATGATATGCTGGAAGGAAAAGCAAAATATTCAAGTATTTTCAACTATCCTACCCTAAGCTGGGCTGATATCGGTGCCATCGGTTGGTTAGTAGATGGTGCTGCTATTATGAACCAGGTAATGTTGATGGGGAACTCTTACGGTCCTTATTCAAGAGCGATGGTGAAAATCTGTAAGGAAGAATCATTCCACCAAAGACAAGGGTATGAAATTCTTATGGCATTGTGCCGTGGAACAAAACAACAGAAAGAAATGGCTCAGGCTTCACTAAACCGTTTCTGGTGGCCGGCTCTGATGATGTTCGGACCTAATGATGACAGCTCACCCAACTCTAAAATCTCTATGAATTACAGAGTAAAAAGAGAAAGTAATGACAGTCTTCGTCAGAGATTTATCGATGTTACCGTTTCTCAGGCTGAATTCTTAGGATTAACCATTCCGGATAAAGATCTGAAATGGAATGAGGAAAGACAGCATTACGATTTCGGAGAACTTCCCTGGGATGAATTCATGGAAATCTTAAAAGGAAACGGTCCTTGCAACAAAAAGCGTATCGAAACGAAGAGAAAAGCTCAAAGAGAGAATGCTTGGGTAAAAGAAGCTGCGGCGGCTTTTGCAGAAAAACAGAACGAAAAAGTAAACTAGAAAATCAGTGAAAACCTTACTTCAGATATTTTTATTATTGGCTATTTCTTTTTTTAAAGGTCAAAGTGTTGATATACTTGCAAACATACCCTTAAAACTTGATAGAGAAAATGAAGTAAGAATTTACGTTGGTAATGGAATTACAAACAGTGGAAAAGTTTTTAGAATTTATCTTAACGAAAATAAAAAATGGAATGTCGAATTAGTACAATGGTTTTTTCCAAAAAAGATAAGTGAAGATGAATTTCAATCAATTCCTCCTATTGTAACAAAGCCAAAATCAAAGATTCCATTAAAAGAAGTCTTTTTAAATCTTGAAGCATTAAATATTGGAGATCTTCCAAAAGAAACATTTTTTAATTATAAAAAATCAAAACGAGAAGTTATTTTTGATGAAGATGAAAAAGATTATGTTTTAATGTCGCAGGAGATGAGTGTCTTAGATGGTGCAGATTTCTTAGTGAAATATAAGTCTTATAATAGACAGAATGAGTTTCATTATCTTAATCCCCAAGTCTATTTAGATAAGTACCCAGGGATTGATGAATATGAAAGTTTCATGAAAATTTTAAAATATGTTGAAGATAGCTTCAATATCAAATTAAATTAAAAAAATAAAAATAGATAATGAGTCAATTAGATATGTGGGAAGTGTTTATTCAGACTAAACCGGGATTATCTCACAAACACGTTGGAATTGTACAGGCACCAACAGCAGAAATGGCTTTGCAGAACGCAAGAGACGTTTATACAAGAAGAAAAGAAGGAACCTCTGTTTGGGTTGTTCCAAGTAAATATATTGTGACTTCGGAAGGAGTAGATAAAGAAGCATTCTTTGATCCGGCTGATGATAAACTATACCGTCATCCAACTTTCTACGAGATTCCAAACGACGTAAAAAATATGTAATTAATAAAGACTTCAAGATGTGAGATCTCAGATACTAGACTTTTTTGTCAATCTGAAATCTAGCATCTGAAATCTGAAATCTACTAAACAATGAACCCATTATATAATTATTTATTAAAACTTGCAGACGACAGTTTCATTATGGGACAGCGTTTGTCTGAATGGTGCGGTGAAGGTCCTTACTTAGAGGAAGATATTGCATTGACAAATATTGCGTTGGATGAACTAGGTCAGGCGAATAACTTTTACGTTTACGCTTCAAGAGTGATTGACAACGGAAAAAGTGAAGATGATATCGCATTTTTAAGATATGAGCATGAATATGTGAATGCACACTGGGTAGAACTTCCTAATGAAGATTATGCACAGACTATTCTTAAAGTATATGTATTGTCTGTCTATCAGAAACTGATGTATGAAGCATTATCAGACTCTGCTAATGAAGAATTGGCTGCCATTGCTCAAAAATCATTGAAGGAAGTAAGATATCACTATACACACGCTGCATCCTGGATGAAAATCTTTGCTCAGGGAACGGAAGAAAGTCGTGGCCGTTTGGTAAAAGCCATTGAAAATATCTGGGAATATACGAAAGGTCTTTTTGCTAAAACTGAAGGAGAAGATGACCTTGTTGTTTTAAATATTGCTCCCAATTCAGATGCTCTTTACGAAGAATTCCTTGCAATTACCAAGAAAGATTTTGCAGATTTTGGGTTAGAATATCCTGAAAATGCTTTCATGCAGCCAAAATCAAGAACAGGATACCATACAGAATATTTCGGGTATATCCTTTGTGAGCTTCAGTATATGCAGAGAGCGTATCCTGGCTGTACGTGGTAGTAAATTATGAAGAAGTTGCTTCTTGGGATATTGGCTTTTTTTCTTGCAGCCTATGTGATACTATGTGTTGGAATCTATTTCTATCAGGAGAAAATTATTTTTTATCCTGAAAAGTTACCCGAAAATTACAAGTTTACATTTGATGGTGATTTTGAAGAAGTACCCATTAAAATTCAGGATGGAAAGCATTTGAGTTCTGTTTTATTCAAAACACAAAACCCAAAAGGAGTCATCTTTTATCTTCATGGAAACGGAGGATCAATAAAAGGTTGGGGAGAAGTAGCTCCATTATATCGGAGTATGAACTATGATACGTTTATACTTGATTACAGAGGATATGGAAAAAGCGAAGATAAAATTAACAGTAAAGACCAGCTTTTTTCGGATGTTGAGAATGCTTACAAAGAGCTTTTAAAACGATATCCTGAGAATGGAATTATTATTTTGGGATATTCTGTAGGAACAGGATTAGCTGCAAAATTAGCATCCATGCATAATGCAGGATTATTGATTTTACAGGCACCATATTACAGTATGGAAGATGAAATGAATCAGAAATTTTCATTCCTTCCGAAGTTTTTACTGAAATATAATTTTGAGACTTGTGAATATTTAAAAACCGTTAAGTCACCAGTCGTTATTTTTCACGGTGATAAAGATGAGGTTATTAACTATAAAGCCTCTTTAAAACTTAAAAATAACTTTAAAAAAGGTGATTGTCTGATTGTATTAAAAGATCAGTATCACAACGGCATAACAGATAATTTAGATTATCAGAAAGCAATGAAAATAATCCTTGATTCTGATAAAAAATAAAATATGAATCAGCTTTTAGATTTATTAAAAACCATTCCCGATCCGGAAATTCCGGTCATTGATATTGTGGAATTAGGAATTGTAAGAGATGCACAGATTACAGGTGAAAATACCTGTGAAGTGATCATTACACCTACTTATTCCGCTTGTCCTGCCATGTTTACCATTGAGGAGGATATTATCAAAATGATGAAAGAAAACGGATGGGATGCCAAAGTAGTCACCAAGATGTTTCCGATCTGGACAACAGACTGGATTACTGATGAAGCGAGAGAAAAGCTCCGTGTTTACGGAATCACTCCTCCCGAAAAAGGAGCAGACGAACACCACATCGGAAAACCGAAAAAATGTCCGCGCTGTGGTTCCGAGCATACCAAACAGATCAGCAGATTTGGGTCTACTTTGTGTAAGGCCTCTTATCAATGCTTAGACTGCCTGGAGCCATTTGATTATTTTAAATGTCATTGATGAATAATCAACCCATACACAACAAATTTTACGGCTATGCAAAGCATAACGAAGGAATTGTTAGAATGTTAAATTATTAGACCGTTACATTGATTTATATTGTTAAATTAGTGCGTTGTTAAATAATAAATTAATAAAAACTATGTATACACAACTTGATATTGAAACGCATTTTGACGGAAAGCTGAAAATCGCATATCTTAACCAACCGGACACGATGAACGCCCTTACAAAACCGGCTTTATCAGATCTTAGAGACTTTGTTAAAGAGTGCAGCGAAGACGAAACGGTAAGATGTGTTGCCATTTCCGGAAGAGGAAGAGCATTCTGCTCAGGTCAGAATCTGGACGAAGCATTTGTAGTAGGCAAAGAACACCATGATCATGACATCATCAGAAAAATTGTGGTAGACTATTACAATCCATTAGTAATGGAAGTTACCCGTTGCAAAAAACCGGTTATTGCTTTAGTAAACGGTCCTGCAGTAGGAGCTGGAGCAATGTTGGCTTTAATCTCTGACTTCGTTTTAGCGAATGAGAAAGCATATTTTGCTCAGGCATTTTCAAATATCGGTTTGATTCCTGATACAGGAGGAACTTACTTCTTACCGAAACTTCTAGGTAGACAATTAGCCAATTATTTAGCATTTACAGGTAAAAAATTATCTGCAGAAGAATCTAAAGCGCACGGCCTTGTAGCAGAAGTGTTCACTGAAGAAGAATTTGTGCCGAAATCTATGGAAATTCTTGAAAGAATGGCAAACATGCCGACAGCAGCCATCAAGCTTACGAAAAAAGCATTTGCCAATTCTTATAACAACACATTGAAAGAACAGCTTGAACTGGAAGGTGATCTTCAGCAGGAAGCTGCAGAAACAGAAGACTTCATTGAAGGAGTAAACGCCTTTTTACAGAAAAGAAAACCTAATTATAAAGGAAAATAAGAACTAATATAACAATGTACCAATGTAGCAGTTTATCAATGAGATGCTTCGACAAGCTCAGCATGACAATGATTGTTACATTGTTACATTGATACACTGTTACATTATGAAATATGTAGGAATTATCGGTGCCGGAACCATGGGAATTGGCATTGCACAAGTAGCCGCAACGAACGGATGCAAAGTATGGGTTTATGACGCCAACGCAAAACAAGTAGAAACGGCAACGGTAGGTTTGGAAAAAACCTTGACCAAATTGGTTGATAAACAAAAAATTTCGGCAGAGAAAATGACTGAAATTTTAGCTAATATTTCCATTGCTACCGAATTGAAAGATTTCAAAGATTGTGAGCTGATTATAGAAGCCATTATCGAAAACAAAGAGATCAAAACCAAAGTGTTTACAGAGCTTGAAAACTATGTTTCAGAAAGTTGTGTTCTCAGTTCCAATACCTCATCTATTTCTATCACCTCTCTGGGTGCAGAACTCAAAAAACCGGAGCGTTTCATCGGAATTCACTTTTTTAATCCGGCTCCATTGATGCCTTTAGTGGAAGTTATTCCATCCTTATTAACAGAAAAAACATTAGCAGAAAAAATTTACAACCTCATGAAAGAATGGGGGAAAACTCCTGTTATTGCCAAAGATATTCCCGGGTTTATCGTCAACAGAATTGCCAGACCTTACTATGGGGAAGCCCTTAGGATTGTTGAAGAAAACATTGCAACACCTGAACAGGTTGATGAAGCCATGAAAACGCTGGGGAATTTCAAAATGGGACCTTTTGAATTGATGGATCTTATCGGAGTAGATGTCAATTTTGCAGTAACAACTACTGTGTACAAAGATTATTTCTACGATCCCAAATACAAACCTTCTTTATTACAGCAAAGAATGTCTGAAGCCAAACTTCACGGCAGAAAAACAGGAAAAGGGTTTTATGATTACAGCGAAGGCGCAGAAAAACCTATTCCTCAGAAAGACGATGCTTTATACCAACAAATCTTTTTAAGAATCATTTCCATGTTGATCAATGAGGCTGTTGAAGCGAAAAGATTAGGAGTAGCCAATGATGAAGATATCGAGTTGGCCATGCAAAAAGGCGTTAACTATCCAAAAGGATTATTAAGCTGGGGGAAAGAAATCGGATATGCAAAAATCTCCGAAACCCTTCAGAATCTTTATGAAGAATATCAGGAAGAAAGATACAGACAAAGTCCTTTACTTCGTAAATTATAAAATATACCAATGTATCAGTTTAGCAATGGAACAATCATTTTATAAACATTGCTAAACTGATAGATTGTTAAATTGCTACATTTAAAAAAATAATGAATATAGATGAATTCAGGGCTGAACTGGAGACCAGACTTTTAATTGAGAAACAGTATTTAACTCAGGAAGCTTCCTCCGTTGATGAGCATGAAAGACTTGAGTTTTTAGGAAAATTTAATGAAAAATATAAAGAGCTGATCAAAAGACTGGCCAACGAAAATGGAATTGATTTAAATGAACCCTATGCCGCTGAAAATTCATCAGACTCAGAAAACCTTTCATACGGGCAGATTATTCTTGGGAAAACCATGAGTGTTTACGACAGATTATCAGATGAGCTGTATGAAGAAATAATAAACATATAATTAACAGAAATGAATCCAAGACAAGTAGCAGATTATATGTTCAATCAGGATTATTTTTCCCAGTGGATGAATATTAAAATGATTGAAGTAAAAGAAAATTACTGTTTAATAGAAATGCCAATCAAGAAGGATATGCTGAACGGACTTAAAACAGTTCATGGCGGAGTTACCTTTGCGTTTGCAGACTCTGCGCTGGCATTTTCCTCTAATAATACCGGAGATGCAGCTGTAGCATTGAACTGTATCATCAATTTTACCAAAGCAGGAAAGGAAAGTGATGTTTTCAGAGCAGAAAGTGTTTTGGTCAATGATACGAGGAAAACAGCTGTTTATGACATTCAGATTACCAATCAAAATAAAGAGCTGATTGCAAAATTTGTAGGAACAGTTTACAAAATCGGGAAAAAAGTAACAGAATTATAATAAGCAGTAAGCTTGAAGCAATAGGCCGTAAGCTTTTTTGAAGCTGACAGAGCCTACTGCATAAAGCTTAAAGCCTAAATCAAATAAAAATGAACAACGTATACATCATAGACTATGTCAGAACTCCCATTTCAAAACTGCAGGGAGGATTATCAGAAGTAAGAGCAGATGACCTGGCTGCTATTGTGATCAAAGAAGTGGTAGCAAGAAACCCTGAAGTTCCAGTTGAGGAAATTGAAGACGTTATTTTCGGATGTGCCAATCAGGCGGGTGAGGATAACAGAAATGTTGCCAGAATGGGACTTTTATTAGCTGGTCTTCCTTATAAAATTGGAGGAGAGACTGTTAACAGATTGTGTGCTTCAGGGATGTCTGCGGTAGCCAATGCATTCCGTTCCATTGCTGCAGGAGAAGGAGAAATTTATATTGCAGGAGGAGTAGAGCATATGACCCGCTCACCTTACGTGATGTCAAAACCAAGCGCAGCTTTCGGAAGAGACAGCCAGATGTTTGATACTACTTTCGGTTGGCGTTTCATCAATCCTAAAATGAAAGAATTATACGGCGTTGATGGAATGGGAGAAACAGCTGAAAACTTAGCGGATATTCACCAGATCAACAGAGAAGATCAGGATAAATTTGCCCTTTGGTCTCAGCAGAAAGCAACTAAGGCTCAGGAAAGCGGAAGGCTGGCAGAAGAAATTGTAAAAGTTGAAATTCCTCAGAGAAAAGGTGATCCCATCGTTTTCGAAAAAGATGAATTCATTAAACCAACTTCATCGATGGAAGGGTTGGCCAAACTTCGTCCCGCTTTCAGAAAAGAAGGAACGGTAACTGCCGGAAACGCCTCAGGAATGAATGACGGAGCCGCTGCTTTGATTTTAGCAAGTGAAGAAGCCGTTAAAAAATATGGGTTGAAACCCAAAGCAAAAATTCTGGGATCTTCCGTGGCAGGTGTTGAACCAAGAATTATGGGAATCGGACCGGTAGAAGCTACTCAGAAATTATTAAAGAGATTAAATCTTTCTCTTGAAGATATAGACATTATTGAACTAAACGAAGCATTTGCAGCACAGGCATTGGCTGTAACAAGAAGCTTAGGGCTGAAAGATGACGATGCAAGAATAAACCCGAACGGAGGTGCAATTGCAATCGGTCATCCACTGGGAGTTTCCGGAGCAAGAATCGTAGGTTCTGCAGCAATGGAACTTCAGAAGCAGGATAAAAAATATGCATTGTGTACCCTTTGTATCGGTGTAGGTCAAGGATATGCAATGGTCATCGAAAAAGTATAATGAATTTGAAAGTGATTTAATTTGAGAAGTTGAAAAAGTTTAAAACCATTATTAATTTTCAAATTATTCCATTCTCAGATTTTCAAATTAAAAAATATGAACATCTACTCATACCACGGGATTCGTCCCATTATAAAACCTTCTGCTTATATTCATCCGCAGGCAGTCATTATCGGGAATGTAGAAATAGGTGAGGAAGTATATATTGGTCCCAATGCGGTCATTCGCGGTGACTGGGGAAAAATTATCATTAAAGACGGAGCTAATGTACAGGAAAACTGTACTCTTCACGTTTTCCCGAATATAGAAACGATCCTGGAAGAATCTGCACACATCGGACATGGCGCGATTATTCATTCCGGGCACATTGGAAAAAACTGTCTGATTGGAATGAATTCTGTGGTAATGGACAAAGCCTATATCGGCGACGAAAGTATTGTTGGAGCATTAGCTTTTGTACCAGCCAATTTCAGATGTGAACCAAGAAAACTGGTGGTAGGAAGTCCTGCAAAAGTGATCCGTGATGTTTCTGATGAAATGATTCACTGGAAAACAGAAGGAACAAAATTATATCAGGAGCTGGCAAGAGAAGGAAAAGAAGCTATTCTACCTTGCGAACCGTTTACAGAATATGTTCAGCAGATCCCAACTAAAATTGTGGATTACAGTATTTGGGATGATATAAAATAATAACCATTACAATTAAATATGATTAAAAAAATTGCGCTTGCATGCAGCATAATGTTTGCGGTGGGGTGTACGTTATCAGCACAGACTGTTGCTACAAAACCGCTTACAATAGGAGAAGTGAGGACCATTAAGTCCAAAACCTTAAATGAAGACAGAACGCTGAATATTTATCTTCCACAGGGATATGATAAAACAAAATCATACCCGGTAATTTATTTATTAGATGGAAGTATGAACGAAGATTTTATTCACGTTACAGGATTAGTACAATTCTTTAATCAGATGTATTCCATGCCGGAAACCATTGTGGTGGGAGTTGCTAATGTAGACAGAAAAAGAGATTTTACCTTTCATACGGATTTGAAAGACTTACAAAAAGACTATCCTACAACAGGACATTCAGATAAGTTTATTGCATTCGTTGAAAAAGAACTAAAGCCTTACGTGGAAAGTCAGTTTAAAACTGCAGATAAATACCTTTTCGGTCAGTCTTTGGGAGGACTATTGGCAACGGAAATCCTTTTAAAAAAGCCGGAAATGTTCAATAACTATTTTATTATCAGTCCAAGTTTGTGGTGGGATGATGAAAGCCTTTTAAAACAAGCTCCACAACTGCTTTCAAAATCCCCGGACACTAAAAAGTTTGTCTACGTTTCTGTAGGAAAAGGTGAACATCCGGTAATGATAAAAGATGCAGAAGTTTTCTATGATGTTTTGAAAAAAGCAGGAAAGAAAAACTGGACATTAGAATATAAAATGATGGAAACAGACAATCATGCAACCATTCTTCACAGAAGTTTGTATGAAGGATTAGTGAAATTGTTTCCTTATCAGGAACCGAAATAAAAATAAATGTAACAATATACCAATGTAAAAATGTAACAATAAATCCACAGCAAACAATTATTGGTAAACTGTTACACTTCTACATTGATAAATTAAATATTTTATGGAAAAGTTAAAAAACTATATCTACGGACAATGGGTAGAAGGTACCGGAAACGGAGTTCCTTTGTACAACGCCGTTACAGGAGAACAGGTAGCTGTTTCCGATACAGAAGGGCTTAATTTTGAACAGGCTCTTGACTACGGAAGAACCGTAGGGTACAAAAACCTTTCTTCAATGACTTTCTACGACCGCGGAGAAATGTTGAAAAAAGTAGCACTTTACTTACTGGAAAGAAAGAAAAAATACTATGACTTATCATACAAGACGGGAGCTACCCACATAGATTCGTGGGTGGATATTGAAGGAGGTTTCGGAACTTTCTTTACCTATTCCGGATTGGCAAAAAGAATGCTTCCGAATACTTCATTTTGGGTAGATGGTGATACCCAGAAGATTTCTGCTAACGGAACTTTCCTGGGAACACATATCTTAACGCCTAGTGAAGGAGTCTCAGTACAGATCAATGCTTATAACTTTCCGGTTTGGGGTATGTTGGAAAAATTGTCAACTTCATTGTTAGCGGGTGTGCCTTCTATTGTAAAACCATCTCCTTTCGGGTCTTACCTTACCAATGCTGTATTCCAGGATATGATTGAAAGTGGAGTATTACCTGAAGGAGCTGTTCAGTTAGTGTGCGGAGAACCAGGAAATATCTTAGATTATGTACAGGATGGAGATTCTGTATTGTTCACAGGTTCAGCCAATACAGGAAGAAAATTAAAATCACTGCCATCTATTGCAGGAAATGCGGTTCGTTTCAACATGGAAGCAGATTCATTAAACTGTTCAATTCTTGGATTGGAAGCAAAACCGGGAACTCCTGAATTCGATCTGTTCATCAAAGAAGTTCGTAACGAAATGACGACAAAAGCAGGGCAGAAGTGTACTGCGATCAGAAGAATCATCGTTCCCGAGCATTTAATCGGTGATGTTCAGAATGCTTTATCTAAAGCTTTAGATCAAACAAAAATCGGAAACCCATTAAGCAGAGAAACCAAAATGGGATCTTTAGTGGGAAGACAGCAGTACGAAGAAGTTCTGAGAAAAGTAAACCTATTAAAATCAGAAACAGAACTTGTCTATGACGGTAAACACGAACTGATAGATGCTAACTATGAAAATGGTGCATTTATGAGCCCGAAATTATTCCTGAACGACAGGCCTTTTGAAAAAAATATCTCTCATGATGTAGAAGCTTTCGGACCAGTATCTACATTGATGCCGTATAAAGATGCTGAAGAAGCAGCTGCACTGGCAAAAAGAGGAAAAGGAAGTCTGGTAGGATCTATTGTTTCTCACGATGAGAACTTTATCGCAGAGACTTCATGGAAAATGGCTTCCCAGCACGGAAGAATCTTTGTATTGAACAGAGATAACGCCAAAGAAAGCACAGGTCATGGTTCTCCACTTCCGACATTAATGCACGGAGGTCCTGGTAGAGCTGGTGGCGGTGAGGAAATGGGCGGACTTAGCGGTCTTCATTTCTTCTTACAGAAAACAGCTATTCAGGGATCACCGGATGTGTTGAAAGCTATTACTAAGATCTACCAGCAGGGAGCAGAGAAAAAATTCTCAGATAAACATCCTTTCCAGAAATATTTTGAAGAAGTGGAAGTAGGAGATTCTTTGGAAACAGCAGGAAGAACGGTTACTGACGCAGATATCGTTAATTTCTCCAATGTTTCATGGGATCATTTCTATGCCCATACAGATGCTACAAGTTTAACAGGTACTATTTTCGATAAAACTGTTGCTCACGGATATTTCATTCTTTCAGCAGCAGCGGGATTATTCGTTTCAGGTAAAAAAGGGCCTGTTATTGCCAATTACGGATTAGAAGAATGTAGTTTCTTCAAGCCTGTATATGCCGGAGATACGATCACTGTTTATCTGACAGCAAAAGAGAAAATCAACAGAGGAGTAAAAGGAAGAAATATTCCTTCAGGTGTTGTAAAATGGCTGGTTGAAGTTGTAAACCAAAGAGATGAGGTAGTTTGCGTGGCAACAATTTTAACACTGGTAGCAAAACAATCTCCTTTCATTGATCTGAATTTGAAAAATGTTCAGAAAATACTGAATGGATTAACAGAAAGTACACCTGCACTTTGGGGAAAAATGTCTCCTCAGCAGATGTTAGAACATCTTGAACAGGCGGTATTGGTAAGCTTTGGAGAGCCTGAAGCAGAAAAATGCTTTACTCCAGAAGAAAATCTTGAAAAATGGCAGGATTCTCTTTACAACCACAGAGCAATGCCAAAAGAATTTACAGCTCCATTCCTTCCGCAGGACGGTTCACTTCCGGAACCCAAACATAAAAATCTGGAAGCAGCAAAACTGTCATTCATGGATAACCTGAAGAAGTTTGTGATCTACTATAAGGAAAACCCGCAGGCAGAGCACATGAATTACGTTTTCGGAAAGCTGAATAAAGAAATGTGGGAACTGATGCACAAAAAGCATTTTACACACCACTTCCAACAATTTGGATTGATTTAATTCAAAATAAAATATAAATTTAGAGTCCCTTCCGGTTTAAACTGAAAGGGACTTTTTAATAACTCCTGCCAAGGTTTGAAACCTTAACATAAGTAATAAAATTTGAAAATTTTTAATCATGAAATCATTAAAAACTTCTTTTAACATTGTCTTTTGCGCTTTCTCAATTTTATTTCTTTTTTCCTGTTCAGGAAATCTAAAACAAGATAAAGACGGCTATTATTCTGAAGAAAAATTTGTTGACAGTCTGAATGTGGGAAGAAAAGGTAAAACTAAAGTAGAGTTTGAAAAATTTAGACATATTAAGAATGGTGATGTATTTGTTACCTTGAATGTTTATGATCTAAAAGATATTTGGGTGGAAAGTAAAGGATCTATGTTTCATACCTGGGAATTAAAAAATACTTTTAAATTTATCAAAGATGGAGTAACGGGTTTAGATGTTCAAATTGGTGATTTTAATAATGATGGCTTTAATGATGTGACTTATCAAAGTGGAATCGCAGGAAGAGGAGGAAATATAGTGATGACATTATTTGTTTATGATCCTGAGAATAAAGATTTCATCCACATCAAAAATTCTGAATCTTATCCAAACTTAACTTATAATCCTAAATTAAATTGTATTAATTCACTGATTTTAACTGGCTCTACTATCACATCCTTTCTTACAATCAGAAAAGACTCTCTTCAAGAATTTGCCAGAGTGGATGTTTCTGATAAAATAGTGGTGGAAGAAAAAGATTCTACAGGCAAGTTTAAGGTTATTGAAGAAAAAGTATTCAAAGGAAATGATAAGGATCTCTATAAGGTTTTTAGAAATTATAAGCCTTTAGAATATTAGTCTTGTATAAATTGAAATATTCATTATTTCAGTTAGTTATGGTTTTTTGTTTGAAAAATTACTAACTTTAATAGGCGAAATCCGAAAAGCATATAGAGTAGGAGAGAACATCAAAACCAACCACTATGAAAAACTTAAAAAAACTTTCAAGACATGAGTTGAGATCTCTTAAAGGAGCCGGGCCAAACTGGTCTTGCACCCTTAATCCTTGTCCTCCTGGAAGCTGTTGTCTTCCTGGAAGATGGCCTGATATTGCCAGAGCATGTTATATCTGTGCGGATTCTTAGACTTTTTTAACTTAAAACAATACACAAAGCTGCTACTCCTCGTGATTGGCAGTTTTTTTATATTTTTTTCTTAAACTTAAAATATCCGTACATTAAAATGGGTAACGCGAATATCTGAAACAAAAAAACAAGCAATGAAGGGATTCCTTCCAAATGGTTTATATTGGCTTTCATGAAGAGCTGTTTGCCTAACGGACCATTTGAAAATACAATAATATTAAACAAATTCCAGCCCAGATGGAGACCTATAGGAAGATATAGAGATTGAGTTTTAGCAAAAGATACAGCCAGCATCCACCCAAAGATAGCAGTCATTCCAAAAATAATTCCCATCTGAAAAGGATTTCCAAATGCATTATAAGAAAACCAATGGTAGATTCCGAAGCACGCAGCAGATAAAAGGCAGGCTTTTGTCGTTCCCCATTTTTCTATAGCAAGATAAAGCAAAGCTCCTCTGAAAAGTAATTCTTCAAACAATACAGACTTCAGAACCCACCATATACCCATCAATACAGCGGATAATGTAAGTTGCTTATTCAGAATCCAGCCATTATTGATGAATGCAGTTGTCATGATATGATAAAGGCTGCAAATAGCAGCAGCCAAAAGAAGACCAATGCTCCAATGAGCCAGCCTTGTTGAATTAGGCTTAAATCCTAAAACAGAAAGATCCTTTTTTGCTATAAACTTAAGGAGAAGCCATGAAATGATAAGCTCAATGATAATTCCGATCATAGGTTAAAAGTTTTAGGTGAAATCGCTATTTCATTGAAAACGAATTTAATAAAAAAATAATATGAATTAAAACTTAGGAAGAGGATCATGAAATATGATAATTCAGTTTCTTTTTGATCGATAATTTATTTAAGTGAATGATTAAGTTTTAACATATTCTTAGTTTCAGCCTCTTCTTTCCCTTGTAAAAAAGTACTAATTTTAAAATTCAATCATAAAATCGAGAGCAATGAACGAAAAATGGATGCAAAAATGGGAAGAAGTAAAAAATATTCTGGTTAGTCCTACAGATCTGGAAACCTATTTTATTTCTGATGAAATTATGGGGCTGAAAATGGAGACCATGAAAATTTGAAATGTTTCTCTTCCTTCCGGAAAAGTGGTGGTAAGAGATCCGCTGGTATCCCTGAATGGCAATCAATCGCCTTATTTTATTCAGGCTCCGAAAGGGAATTTTCCTGTAGCTATTGCTGTAGTAAAATCTGAAGATTGGGGAGATAGATATGCTGTTATAAAAGTTGAATTTACCAAAGAAAAACCTGTTATTTATAGAGAAGCATTGGTCGGGATTGAAGAATTGGAAGGCGTAACCGATGATGATTTTTTTGGTTTTGAGGTGGATGCTGGTTTAGGTTGTATTGCGGATAAAGAAGTGCTTCCTTTTGTAGATCAATTTGTTGATGAAATAAATGTCGACAATGTTTATGATGATTATTTTGCAGAGCTTTTCTCACAAAGCTATAAAGATTATCCCAACAATCAAAGAGAAGCAGGAGACTGGATCAACTGGACGGTTCCAGGTACCGACTATCAGATTCCGATGTTTGCCAGCGGCTTTGGTGACGGCAGCTACCCTGTTTATTTTGCTTATGATGGCAATGGAGAGATATGTGGTTTATATATTCAATTTATTGATATTGAACTGGCTTTAAGTGAAGAAGATGAAGATGAGGATATTGATGATGATCAGCCTGAAAATTTTATTTTTTCTAAAAACTAAATATGAATACAACTTTTGCAGACCATGTTATTACATTCAATGAAAATCTGAACTATATCGGGAATCTACCTGAAGGTTTTGATGTTCTGAATCCGTATCTGGAAAATCCTGAAACATTGATGGTAATGCAGAAGTTTTATCATAAATATTATAATGATTCATCTCGAAGAAAATTTATCATTGGAATCAATCCAAGCCGTCATGGAGCTGGAGTAACAGGAGTCCCGTTTACCGATACCAAAAGATTGGAAAGTGTCTGCGGAATCAAAATGGAATCTGCCCATACCCATGAAATTTCTTCCGTATTTATGTATGACATGATGGAGAGCTATGGTGGAGCTGATCTTTTTTACAAAGATATTTATATCAACTCTCCATTTCCATTGGCTATCGTAAGGAAAACAAAAAACGGATGGCTTAATGCCAATTACTATGATGATAAAAAACTTTTCGAAGCGGTAAAAGACTTTATGATAGAATCTCTGAATAATCATATCAGCCTTAATCTCGATACTTCAGAAGTTTTTGTTCTTGGTAAGAAGAATGCCGATTTTATTTCAAAATTAAATAAAGAAGCAAAATTGTTTGATACAATGACGGTGTTGGAACATCCAAGATATATCCAGCAGTACAAATTGAAAGAAAAACAGCTTTATATAGACAAGTACATTTTAGCTTTGCAGAAATGACAAAATCCCTTCGTCGAAAGGGATTTGTCATTCATGAATTAGAATCTTTATGGGAATATGGAACTTGTGAAATTTCTTACGATTAGTTTTTAATAACTTTCGTAGATTCTGTTGCTGTTTTAATAATATAAACTCCTTTTGGAAGCTCTGAAATATTGATTTCATTATTCCCTTTTTGAGTTTGTATAGTTTTCAGCATTTTACCATCCAGACTATAGATTTTAGCTTCACTGGCTTTTTCTGTAGTAATAGAAATAGGTCCGTTGGTTGGATTAGGATAAACAGTCAGGTCTTTTTTAATGCTTTTAGTTTCCGAAGTACCCAGTACCAGATTACTGTCTTTCACCCAAGTGAAAGCATCCAAACCTACATATCGGAAAGCTCCGTTCGCGGTGATTTGTAACTCATCAATCACAATGTTTGAATAATTCTGACCATTTAAGTTGGTAAGATCAATTAAGGTGTATCCATTTGTGCTGCCTAAGCTGGTTGCAAATCCGGTAGTTTTTGTTTGCGTAAATTTTGTTACACCGCTTAGTTTTCCGGTTACAGTAAGTGTTCCTGCTACATTAAGATCCAGGTTCAATGCAGAAAGATACATCCAGAATCTGTTTACTTTAAACAAATTGGAAGTGGTTTTTATACTGAATGATGGCGGAGATTGAGTATTGTTAGAATTATCAATGTATCTGTTATCATTAGCTGTTCCACTCCAGCCAGTTCCCGGGAAATTCCCCTGAATATCAAAAACACTTACATGTGAAATGATATTGAAAATGACTCCATTATCGGTGAAGCTTGTACTCCCGTTCGATTCTGTCTCAAATTGTTCCGTACTGGTCTGCCCGAATGAGAAAATTGAAATGAGCAGACTACAGATTGCTAAAAAAGTAGTGCTTTTCATGATTTTTGTTTTAAATGTTAGGTTATTGTATAGCTATTAATCTCTTGGAGGATAAATACCTTCAACACAGATGATATAATTTAAACCTAGATAAGGTGGCATATTGTTCACAGGCAGATTTTGTCCTATGAAGGCAATACTTTGATTATTAATAATCGTATCAGGGTTGGCATCATTCACGAAACTAGGTACTGCATTGAAGTCTCTTCCCACTTGTGTCCCTGAGATCGCAATTGTTGACGTGGCTGTAGGGGTAGATGAATTAGCATTTTTATTAGCTACCTTAAGCTGAAATCCTGCACCCACACTTGGAAGGTTGGATGCTAAAAGTGTATTTTGTGTAGTTCCGGACACTACTCCCAAAGGATAAAATTGGTTGGCATTTACATTTCCTGCTCCTAGAGCCATACGCCCTTTTAAGTTAGGTAAAGCGAAAGTAGTAATACCGTCTCCACCATACGTTGTTCCTAAAATAGAGAATAAGGCAGAATTTCTTGAAATGCTTATCAGACTTCCGTCACAAAACATCCAGCCTCTAGGTGCAAAATTTCCTGCAAATAATTTTACAATTCCAATGTACTCGTCCATGATAAAATGTTTTTAGTTTTTTAAATTTCTTACTCTCTTGCAGGCTTTTCAGAATCCGCCTTTTGATTATTATGTATTCTCAGTTCAAAGGAACGATTAATAGTAGGGTGGTGCTAGAGTAGAAAATACCAAATTAAAAACTCCGTATTTCTACGTAATAGATGTTGTGAAATATGCAGGTTTAAAAAGAAAATTTATACTTTAAGTTTCTCTAAACGAGCTGTATTTCGTATTTTTGTAAGAATCCAATAAAAATAAAAATGAGCGAATTTGTAGCATCAGAAATTAAAAATAATATTGCCGAAATTACTTTCGGAACACTCAAAAGCAACTCTCTTCCGGGGGCAATTTTAGAAAAGCTGGCAGAAACCATCCTTGAAGAAGGAGCAAAAGAAGAAGTGAAGGCTATTTTAGTAAAAAGTGCAGGTGAGAAAGCGTTTTGTGCAGGAGCAAGTTTTGACGAGCTCTTAGCCATTGAGGAACTGGAGGCTTCCACAAAATTTTTCGGAGGTTTTGCTAAAGTTTTAAATGCAATGAGAAACTGCGGAAAAATTGTAGTGGTAAGAGTACAGGGGAAAACTACCGGTGGAGGAGTAGGAATTGCCTGCGGAGCAGATTATTGTTTTGCTACTAAAGATTCAGCGCTGGCACTTACTGAAATCAATCTTGGAATCGGACCTTTTGTAATTGGGCCTTATGTTGAAAGAAAAATAGGTAAGTCACAATTCTCCGCTATGGCCATTGATGCAGATTTCAGATCTGCAGAATGGGCTGAGCAACACAATATTTACCATTCTGTTTCAGATACTATTGAAGAAATGGATGAAAAGCTGGAGAAGTTTTTACATACTCTAGCATCAAGAAGCAGCGATGCTCTAGCATTAATCAAAAAAGTTTCATGGGAAGGAACTGACCACTTCAATGAGCTGATGCCGGCAAGGATTCATATGAGTGCCAGTCTTATTCTTGAAGATTCTGCAAAGAAAAATATTGAGTCTATTAAAGAAAGATTAAGAGTGAAGTAATTTTTTAATTGTTTTAAAAAAAGTATTTTGTCTAAATATGATCCGGGAAACATTTGTTTTTCCGGATTTTTTATGTTTTATCTTAATCTTAGATTCTAATGTTTTTAATAGAAATCTAGCATTTTTCTTTGTATTTTTTATATTGTGTTATTCATATATTATTTTATCTAATTGTTTTTCTGTGTCAATAAAATGACAATTTTAGTATAGTATTTTCATTGTTTTAACTAATTTTAAATAATTGTTTAATGTTTTTAAAACTAAATTAACTCAATTTTAACTTATATTTTTAATTAATATTGATTAATTGATTAAAAATATAAATCATTTGCGGTTAATTTATTTAATTATCTTTTTTATTGCCTTTTTATTAATTTTTGTTACATATATTTGCATTAATACTGTTAAAATATGTTAAATATGAAAGTGAAGTTAATATTAAGTACTGCCGTGCTATTCTTTGTAGGAGGACACATGGTAGAAGCCCAAAAGGCTAAGCGCGACACCATACCGCAGGATACCAAGATTGATGAAATTGTAGTGGTTGCTTACGGAAGCCAGAAAAGAGAAACAATGGTTGGCTCCAATACAGAAATTAAAGCAAAACAATTTGCCGATCGACCGATAACAAGTATCGGGCAGGCTTTGGATGGAGCCAGTGCTGGTGTAAAAGTAAGTACCGGAACAGGACAGCCGGGAAGCTCACCAAGTATCCAGATCCGTGGGATAGGCTCTTATGGAATTACAACTGCTCCGTTATATGTAGTTGATGGTACAGTGTATACCGGATCTCTTGCGGCAATTAATCCCAATGATATTGCATCATTCAATATCCTGAAAGATGCTGCTTCTACTTCTTTGTATGGTTCTGCTGCTGCTAATGGTGTTGTTTTGATCACTACAAAATCCGGTAGAAAAGGAAAAGATGCATTTAACTTTAGCATGAGTACCGGAGCGGTAGGAAGATCAATCCCGGAATATGACAGAGTAAATGTTTATCAATATTATCCTCTTGTTTGGGAGGCAATAAGAAACGGTAGAATGACTTCTGTACCAGGTACTAGTGTGGCGGATGCCAATGCTTACGCTACTACACAATTGATTTCAGGTGTTCTTAAGACCAATGTTTTTAATGTGCCGGATAATCAATTGGTTGTCAATGGACTTTTGAACTCAAATGCTCAGTTAAAATATACAGACCTGGATTGGCAAAAACCATTGATGAATACAGGTTTCAGACAGAATTATGAATTAAATTACAGTGGAGGAAGTAATACAACAACCTATTTTTCCTCAGTAGGATATACCAATGAAACCGGATATCTTATCAAATCAGATTTTGAAAGATTTACGGCAAGATTAAAAGTAGATTCTCAGGTTAAAAGCTGGTTGAAATTAGGGAGTAGTATCAGTGGAGTATCTTCTAACGGAAATAACTCGGTAGAAGGTGTAGATAATAATTCTGCTTATATCAACCCATACAGATGGACAAGAACAATGGGACCTATTTACAGTCCGTATGCTCATGATCCTACTACATTTGCTACACTTTACGATAGTGCCGGGAATATCATGTATGATGCTGGAAGTGCTAGGGGTGCTGATGCGGCGGCTGGAAGAAACGTAATTCAGGAAACACTTTTAAATAAAGACCTTTCTAAAAACTATTATATTATTTCCAGAGCCTATGCTGAAATCAAAGTAGATCCTTATCTTACTTTGTCTACCAATGTAGGGTATGATATCAGAAATAACAGAAGAAGTACTTATGGAAATAAAATTATTGGAGATGCAGCTCCGGGAGGTTCAGCGGAAAAATTTAGCTTTACAGAGCAAACCTTTACCTGGAACCAGCTCTTAAACTATAAAAGAAAATTTGGAGATCATAATTTTGAATTCCTTTTAGGACATGAAAATTATAAATTCATGTATGAATATCTTTATGGGTATAAAAAAGGTCAGATCGTAGATGATAATGATGAGTTGGTTAACTTTGTGACTCCATCATCACTTACTTCACGTTCAGACAACTATAGAAAAGAAGGAGTATTTTCAAGATTGAATTATGATTACAAATCAAAATACTTACTTTCAGGTTCTATCCGCTGGGATGGTTCATCAAGGTTTGCCAAAGATGTAAGATGGGATTCATTCTGGTCTCTCGGTGCAGGATGGCGACTGAAAGGAGAAGAATTTTTAAGTAATTCTAATCTTATCAGTGAATTGAAATTGAGAGCGTCATATGGTGAAGTTGGGAATGACAGAACAGACAGTTATTACATGTATAAAAGTACATATACTTTAGGATATAATAATGCTCAGGAGCCTGGAATCTTATTTGGTTTTTTAGCAGATCCTACCATTACCTGGGAAGCTAATAAACAAACCGATGTAGGAATTGATTTTGGCTTTTTAAATAATAGAATTACAGGGTCTGTAGAATATTATAACAGAGTGACTGAAGATCTGATTTTCCCGGTTCCGGTTCCGGTTTCTTCAGGTGTTCCAGATAATACAATTAGTCGAAATGTAGGAACTATGTATAACCGCGGATTTGAATTCAGTATTAATGCTGATGTTATTAAAAATCAAAATTTTACCTGGAATATTAATGCCAATGCCTCTACGCTTAAAAATCAGATTACAGAACTTTCCAATGGGATAACGGAAATTATCAATGGAACTAAGAAAATTTCTGTAGGACACTCAGTGTATGATTATTGGTTGAGACAATGGTATGGGGTAGATCCTGCGGATGGTTCACCTTTATTCCTGGTAGCTGATGCTTATGCTAATACAACAGCTGCAGATATCAGAACGGTAAATGGTCAAAAAGTTACTACCAACTTCAATAAAGCAAAATATGACTATTCTGGCACAGCAATTCCTGACTTGTTTGGAAGTTTCGGAACTACAATTACCTATAAACAATGGTCACTATCAGCAATGTTTACCTATCAGTTAGGTGGAAAAACATATGACTCCAACTATGCTGCTTTGATGTCTAGTTACTCACAGGGAGGAGCTTTAAGTACAGATATTCTGGATAGATGGACAACGCCTGGACAAATCACAGATATTCCGGCATTGAACTCTTCAACATATACAAGTTCTAATGCTGCTTCATCAAGATGGCTGGTAAGCTCAGATTTTCTTACATTTAGGCAAGCTACTTTAAGTTATAGCTTTACTCCGGAAACTTTATCTCAGCTGGGGGTTTCAGGATTAAGAATCCTTGTTTCAGGTGAAAATTTATGGAGTAAAACAGCAAGAAAAGGGTTGGAGCCAGCTCAGGCATTCAACGGTACGGCATCAAACAGGTATACTCCGGCGAGAGTGGTGACAATAGGATTTAATGTATCTTTTTAAATAATTAAAGTAATGAAAAATATAGCAAAACAATATATAAAATGGGCTGTTGTTCTTTCAGTCTTTGCGGGAACGGTTTCATGTGAGAGTGATTATCTTGAAACGGATCCTACGACTGCGGCCTCTGAGGAAGCAGCTTATTCAAGTGCTGCCAACCTTATGGCTATTGTAAACGGGATGCATAGAGATATGTATTTCAGACAAAATGATAATCAGGGACAAAATGGTCAGGGTGGAATTATGATCATGATGGATGCTTTAGCAGATGATCTTGTATTTCCTTCTACAGGAAACGGTTGGTATATTTCAACGGTGAGATGGCAGGATCAGGTAAATGATAATGCCGCTAATGATTTTTATCCTTATCAGTTTTATTATGCATTAATCAGAAATGCAAATCTGGTTATTGCAAATGGCCCTTCAGTTCCAGCACCTACTGCTGCTGATGCTACTACCATTAAAGCAGCTATTGGTGAGGCTTATGCATTCAGAGCTTTCTGTTACTATATGTTAGTTCAAATTTATGGTAAAAGATATGTGCCAGGTACAAACAATACTCAGCTTGGAGTTCCAATCAGATTGGTAGCGAATGAAATTCCTTTGGCAAGAAACACAGTAGAAGAAGTATATACTCAGATCAATAAAGACCTTAATGAAGCATCAACAAGGCTTACAGGAATAACCAGAGCTACAAAATCGCATTTTAATGACAAAGTAGTTTTAGGATTAAAAGCCAGAATTGCATTAACGCAGGGGAATTATGCTGCTGCTGTAACAGCAGCTCAATCAGCACGTGTAGGATTTGCTCTGATGGATAATGCAACCTATACCGCAGGATTTAATAATTTAGCAGGCGTTTCTGAATGGATGTGGGGTGCTACTATTATAGCAGATCAGGGAGACACATTTTCGAATTTTGGAGCATATATGTCAAGAAACTTTAACTCCACCAATATTCGTCAGGCCCCTAAAGCAATTAATAGTAAATTGTTTTTATCATTCCCATCTACAGATATCAGAACTAAGAATTTTGATCCAACGGGTGCACATACAGCACTTGCTTTACCTTCAACATATGCTAAATTCCCTTATACAGGACAGAAGTTTCTTGCTGCAAGCCAGGCAGACAGCAGGGTAGATGTTCCTTATATGAGATCTGCAGAAATGTATCTTATTGAAGCAGAAGCTTTGGCAAGATCTGGAGACGAAGCTGGTTCTAAAGCCGTTTTCAACGTATTTGCTAAAAACAGAAACCCATCATATCCTGGGGCTACCACAACAGGTGCTGCTTATATCACAGAAATTCTTGACAGTAGAAGACTTGAATTCTGGGGTGAAGGTTTCAGATTCTTAGATCTTAAGAGATTGAATTTAGGTTTGGACAGAACAGGAGCTAATCATTCTTCAGTAGTGACTAATAATGTAATGACAGTAGCTAATACAGACTTGCGTTGGGAATTCCTGATTCCAAGAACTGAAATCAATGCTAACCCATTGATTGTTCAGAATCCATTATAACACGTACAGATTTTAATATATGATTGAGAATCCTGCTTTAGTAGGGTTCTCTTTTTTTACTTCTGTTAGTAATGATGAGGTTTTTAGTAAAAAATATTTTAAAATTTAAAATAAAGAGTAGGAAAATTCAAAATAAATTATAACTTTGTAATTCAAAGTTCTTTTTATGGATTCAAAAAACTATCACGAAGACTTATCCCATATCCGTTCTATGATGGAACGGTCCTCCAGATTTATTTCGCTAAGTGGTTTATCCGGAGTTGTTGCGGGTTTAACGGCTATTATTGGAGTCGTATATGTGTATTTTGTTTTTCAGAGAGAAGGGATCAACTATCTTGATGGGGACAGAAATATTCTGGGACCTGCCTTGGTTAAAGAACTTGTTCTGATTGGGATTGCTATTTTGGTTGTAGCTGTTCTTAGTGGTTATATTTTTACTGCCCACAAAAGCAAAAAAAAAGGTTTGAAGATCTGGGATGCCACGACAAAGCGACTTTTGATTACCTTTGCAGTACCTTTGTTAGCAGGCGGTGTCTTTTGTCTCGCTCTGCTTTATCATCATCTTTTTGTTTTCATTGCTCCGGCTACTCTTATTTTTTATGGATTAGCTTTGGTAGCTGCAGAACGATATACATTAACAGATGTAAAGTATTTAGGATATCTTGAAATTATTTTAGGACTTATTTCTTTGTTCTTTTTAGGATGGGGATTGCTGTTCTGGGCCATTGGTTTCGGTGTTCTGCATATTGTCTATGGATTGATCATGCATAAGAAGTATAAATAGTAAAATGAATAAAATATTCAAATATTTCATTATAATACTTTGTGCCATTGGAGGTTTGTTTTTAGTAGGTTTTATTGCAGTGACTTTAATGATTGGTTATGCTTTTGGAAGTTTTGATAAGAGTTATTCAGTTTCTGAACTGAAAGAAGAGTATTACTTGAGAGAAGTTGAAATCGCAGATTTAATTAAATATTATAATGCAATTAAGCCCGAAAACTATTCTGTAAATATTGAATTTAAAAGTGATAAAGTATTGAATCGTTTAACGATAACAACTAAAGATTCAACAAAAATTATGTATCAAAATTGGAATGTAGGTTCCAATGTTTTACAATCAAAAAAAATTAGAGATTTAGTAGGATGGGAAGAAAGAGAGGTTAGAGTTTTAAAAAGTAAATTAGATAAGGCTAATTGTATCTCTGTAGAAGATGGAGAGCCTTTAAAAATTGGATTTAAAAGAAGTGGAATGGGAATGTTTTCTTTTAATATTTTTCAAAAGGCAGGTACCAACAGGGGAGAGTACAATAATGGATGTCAATATATCTTGGTAAATAGATCTTTGGCTCTTCAATATGGAGGAGGTGCAATTGGAAATCAGTGTTTTCCTAATAAGAATTAAGAAATTATGATCAAAATAAATCAGCTCAATAAAGAATTCGAAAGCCGTGTAAGACTGGGCATTATGTCCGTTCTTATGGTCAACGACTGGGTTGATTTTTCCGAAATGAAAAACCTGCTCGAAATAACCGATGGGAATCTGGCAAGCCACAGCAATGCACTGGAGAAAGCTGGTTATATAGAAGTGAAAAAAGAATTTGTAGGTAAGAAGCCTAAAACCTCTTATCGTGTTACACAAAGTGGAAGGCAAGCTTTTACGGAACATTTGAATGCACTGGAAAAATTATTGGGGCGATAGTCCTATATTTTTTTAAAAATTAACTTTGAATTACAAAGTACTTTATATAATAAAATTAAATAAAATGATGACACAAAAACAAAAAACACTCACAATTTATGCCCTTCCATTAGCTTTACTCAGTATTCCCTTGGTTGGAAATCTATTTTCTAAGGAAGTGAACTGGTCAGGAGCAGATTTTCTTATTGCAGGAGCTTTGCTTTTTACAACCGCTTTTATCATCAATCTGATCAGAAACAGAATTAAAAAACAAAGTCAGAAAGTGATGATATGTATTTTCATTGTGCTGACTATAGCATTGGTATGGATTGAATTAGCAGTAGGGATTTTCGGAAGTCCTTTTGCAGGAAGCTAAAATTTGGTTTGTGATTAATCTTAAATTATAATGAAAGATTCAGAAATAATAGATCTGGGCAAGACAGTATTCGGAGTATTTTTTTCAATTGGAACTCTTTGTCTTTTAGGAGCTCTTATTACAAAAAATGACGGGTTTGCCTTAGCAGGGTATCTGCTGATCGTTTTCGGAGTGCCAGTCAATTTATTATGCATATTGGGACTTTTGATATATGGTGTTTTAAATACATCAAGATTTATAGAATGTATGATAGCCATACTTATTTTGACTGCTAATATTCCCATCGCATTTCTGTACGCCATGATAGGTCTTAGTTTTTTCAATAATTAATATTCATCAATATCTAATTTTTAAATAATACGGTATGAAAAAAATACGTGTTCAGTTTCTGCTTTTTGTGTACGATAAAACTCAAAAGTTATACAGAAAATATTTCAAAAAGAAAAAAAGACAATGGCAGTTCAATGAAAAACAATTGCTGGAATTTCAGGAAGATTCCTTAGGCCGAAAACTGGGAGAATTTTACAGGAAACACGGCTTCTCAATGATTCCAAAGATGGAAAACCATGATGTTCACCACCTGATTACGGGCTGTGGAACCAACTTTGAAGATGAAATTGCCATGCAGTACCTGCTTCTGGGAAACGGTAAGCTCAATGCACATCTTCTGGCAGCTATCGTATTAGGAACACTTATCCTTCCTGAATATGTGAAAATTTATATCAAAGCTTATAAAAAGGGACAAAATATGAGAACCTTCCATCATTGGGACTTTGAAGAATTGCTATGGCAGAATTTTGAACATGTAAAAGACTTTATTCAACAAAAAGAAACGGCAGTTTTTCATTAAAAACTAAAGATGATGGGAAAAATAAAATTCAGTCCGCTAGGGAAAAGATCATTCATTGTTTCTTTTCTGCTGGGAACCCTTCTGCTGTTTGCATTTTGGTTGATAAGAGCAGAATTTCTTCTTGAGCTTGGCTTTTATTATGTATTGGTAACTGCCGTGATTAATATGTTTATCCTTCTGCACGAGTTGATTATTTATCTTACTGATGTTTCAGAACAGAAAGCTTCTGGTAATTCGGTCCTTCTCCTGCTTGTCAATATTCCGATTACAACCTTATACCTCTATATAATGACACAGTTTCCCTGGTTGGAAGCGGTTCTCAAAATTTAAATCTTTCAATCCTTTAAATTTTTAAATATTAAATAATAAACCTCATGAAAACACATCATTATATATTTCTTACAGCCCTTCTTTTTGTCATCGTTTTTTATGATCAGGACATAGGGCTGAACCTTGGAATTCTGGGAATTGTCTATGCCGTACTAACGCTGTTTAGAACACCGGAAAAAAATAAAACCAGAACGTTATATGTCCTTTTTACAACAAGTATTCTGTCTGGTGTTGCATTTGCGTGGTTCGGAGATTTTACCTCTTTTATTGCGGTGGCAAGCTCACTGCTTTTGCTTGGCTATAAATCGAAGAACAGAAGATTGAAAATTTTATTCTTAATTCCGGTTTTTATGATAAACTGCTGTACTTCATTCTGCCGTTTTTTCAGCTTTGATGAATGGCTTCCTAAAAAGAATGTTCCCGGATTATGGCAAAAGACATTGGCTTTCATTTTGATTCCGCTGGTACTTGTTTCTGTTTTCTTTGGAATTTATTCCGCAGGAAGTAATCATTTTGCAGCCCTTTTCACAGATTATGAGTTGGATCTTAATATTTGGCAGGTATTCTGTCTTTCGGTTTTAGGATTTTTTATTGCTTTTAATTATTGGAATTATGCGGTGGAAAAACTCATTTACAAAAATAATCATGTTCTGGATAATGATTTCCGCAAAGATTCCCGGGTTCCAAAGGCTACTTATTCTTTTCTTGACCTTGCTGCAGAACGAATGAGTGGAGTAATCTCTTTTGTCTTGTTGAATGTTTTATTGGTGTTCTTTATTATTACTTACAATTATGAACAGTTTTATGAAGCCATAAAAACACCGGTTCAGCTTTCAGAAGAAACCCATGAAAGAGTAAATGCAGTAATCATGTCTATTGTCATGGCTATTTTGGTGATCATGTTTTATTTTAAAGCCGGATTTAATTTTGATCCAAAAGCAGGTTTGTTGAAAATCTTAGCCAAAATCTGGATATTCCTCAATGCTATTCTTGTGGTTTCCGCAGCCCTTAAAAACTATGAGTATATTGTTAATTATGCATTCACCTATAAAAGGTTGGGAGTTTTTGCTTTTCTGTTGTTATCGTTAGTTGGCCTGGTCCTTACTTATATTAAAATCCAAAAACAGAAAAGAAACATTTTCCTTATCAATACAATGATTTGGTTTTTTTATGGAACTGTTCTCGCGTGCAGTTACTTCAACTGGGGTGGTTTTATTACTTCCCAGAATATGAAACGAAAGGATTTTGCGGTCAATTATCATGTAACTTCCATCAATTTCAGTGAAAAAGCACTTCTTAAATATGCGGATGAAAAAAATGATCAGAAACTTAAAAAGACCTTGCAGGATAAAGTGAAAAATGAAACATCCAAAACATTCCTTTCAAAGATCATATATTATCATACCATCAAATAAAATATCATGAAAAACTTAGTGGAATCCTCTAGATTTAAAATTAATCTATTGTTGATAATGATGACCATATTCTGTTTTAGCCTTTCAGCTTTCAGATATTATATCAGCGATACAAAAGTGTTTTTGTTTCTCAACTGGAATCTTTTTCTTGCGTGGATTCCTTTATTACTAAGTTCTTTTATTCTTGCCTTTAATATTAAAAGCAAAACTTCATTGATCCTTATAGTAATAGTGTGGATATTGTTCTTTCCCAATTCTCCCTACATTCTTACAGATCTTTTTCACCTCAGAGCAAGAAATGAGATACCGATCTGGTATGACCTCATTGTGATTCTTTCCTATGCCTGGACAGGACTGATCTGTGGCTTTATAAGTCTTCATGATATTGAAAAGAGGCTTTCTGATTATATGAATAGAAATATCATCAGCGGCTTAGTTGTCCTTTTTCTTTTTATGAGCAGCTTTGGAGTCTATCTTGGCCGTTTTCTGAGATGGAACAGCTGGGATGTTCTCAACAATCCCTTTGGTCTCTTCTCGGATATTGTGGTGAGATTCATCTATCCTATGGAATATACCAAAACATGGGGTGTTACTCTATTGATGGGAGTATTGCTCAACTTTATGTACTTTACATTTAAATGGGCAGGAACAAATGATGAAAAAGAATTACAAACGGAAAATAAAACATTCAACGGATTGGAACAATTTTAGCATTTCAATGAGCTCAGCATAATAGATGCTGATCCATTCTTAAAATTAATTATTATGAAAAAAAGCTTATTGTTAATTCCTTTGATAATTGTTGCCTGTAAAAAAGAACCTGCTGTGACAAATGTCGCGGATAAGGACTCTACAGTGGTAACAGAAATGCCTGATTCTGTGGTAAAAAAAGATTCTGTAGCATCAAGGAAAAAAGATTCAATTATTAACAACGCTCCGGTCACTAAGGAAGTATTGCGCAAAGGCGTAATGAGAGATGAAAAAGACGGCCAGATCATAAGAACGGCAGATGCCAACCAGTTGCCTTTTACAATTGGAGAAGAATTTACAAAGGATGATCAGGATTTGATTTTAAAACTGACCCGTTATGATCGTCCCAATATCAAAGCGAAAATTTCAACAAAAGAGAAAGATTTTAATATCCGTTTCAATCAGATCAGACTTCCAAACGGGAACTACGACGGACCTTTTGGAAGAGAAATTACTTATGATACTCCCGGACAAGGTGAAGTATGGTTAATTATCGGAAAAAGTAACATGGCTTCGGGAAATACCAAAGGAAGTTTTACGGTGACTGTGGAATAAGACCCAACCAATTTGGTACAATTTCTGCAAACTAAACTTTGAAGTTTAAAATTTAAAATTATGAAAAATATAGTTCTAACAGCAATGGCCGCTTCAGCTGTACTTGTAAGTTGCGGAACTGTACAGTCGCTGGTTCAGAATACATTTCCCTACACAACGAATGTTTTAGTGTCTACAGGAGTTCCTGCGGATAAAGAAGTTTCTTCCACTGCAACGGCTACCAATGTACAGACCTGGTTCGGAGGAAATAATAATGCAAAAATTAAAGATGTAAGAATTTCAGATGCGAAAATCTCTGTGGCTTCTCCTTCCGGAGGAAATCTGAGTGCATTCAAAACGGTAAAAATATACGTTTCTTCTAACGGAACAGGAGAAAGATTAGTAGCTTCACGTTCCAATATCTCCACCAATTCTTCCAGCTTAAATCTTGATCTTAATGATACAGGATTCCTGGACGAAATTGTAAAAAGTTCAGGGTTAACGGTAAGAACCGTTTATGAATTGAAGAATCAGACTTCTTCAGATATGAACATCAAAGTAGCGCTTAATTTCAGCAGCGTTCCGGCAAAATAAAATCAATAAAAATTGATAATAAAAACCCTCTTTCATTTTTCTGAAAGAGGGTTTGATGTGAAATAAATGTATAAAAAATCTTGTATTCTAGAATTTGGTTAATTTCTCAACAACTCTCCTCTGGCCTTCGTTAATATTGATGATATACTGTCCCGTAGGAAGTTGCGAAATATCAATCTTTTCATTTGGTAGAACGGAATTTTTAATCACTGTACGTCCCTGAAGGTTAATAATCTCTACATCCAGTTTTTTATTTTCACTGCTTTGAATAGCAATGGAACTGCTGGATGGATTAGGATAAATTTTAACCTCTAATGATGGTAAAGTCTTAACAGGTGCTGTAAAATTACTTTCCAGTTGAAGGATAGCATTTTTAACATTAGGAAGAGGTCCGATCTTTTGGCCCGTCACTGTTCCTCCCTGAGGAATTCCTGTTGAAATTAAAAGGTTTTTCATCGCCGAAGGTGTTAAATATTGACCTGTAGTCTGGCGATAGAAAGACTGGATTAAAATAGCAGCAGAAGAAACCACCGGTGTTGCAGAACTTGTACCACTGAAATAATTATAAGTTCTGTTGTTGTCATTGTCGTATTTCGCATAAGATCCATAACCTGCAGCCATCACACTGCTTCCCCAACCCTGAACATCCACTCTGCTACCAAAAGTGCTGAAGCTTAATTTCGAATGGGTAGTATTAGGAGATCCTGCTCCTACAATGATAGCACCGCTGTTTCCTCTCGCAAGATAGGTGGCATAAAACGGGTCATCCAGATTCTGATTTCCATTACCCGCTGCTGCAATGATAATAATTCCTGAATCAGTAGCAGCTTTTGTAAGATCCCAGATTACTTTATCATATTCCGCAGGGCAATACTGACCGTCTTTTCCACCAGTCTGCATTTCGTATAATATAATATCTCCGGCCTGAGATGCATTGATAGATCTGCTTACAGCAGAAGCTCGGTTGTATCCCACAGTAGTCCATTCCATATAACCTTTTATTTCAGAAGCACTATAAGCAGCTCCGGTAAGTCCTATATTGTCTTTTATAGAACCTAAAATACTTACTACAGCAGTTCCATGGTCACGATAGTTATTATTGGCCAATCCTGCATTAGGAGAGTAGCCGGGTTCAAGTTGAATTGAATTTTGGTTAGACAGCATCTCGTGAGTTTTATAGAAACCATATTCTACATCGCGCACACGGATATTCTGCCCTGTGATTCCTCTTGACCATGCGTATTTGGCGTTGATTCCAGGATTGTCATTCAGATAGGTCTGCAGGCTTTCCAGATCAGGAGTCGCTACAAAAGCATTTACCAAAGGAGGTTCAATAGGCTCGGCACTCATTACAGATACATATTCTATTTCTGGAAATCTCTCAAGAGTACGGATAATTTTTTCTGAAACTTCTTTATTTTGAAGAGGAATATCAGCCTTATAGATTCTTTTCAGCTTTTCCACAGACTCTCCGGAATTACCGATGGCTTTGCTGCTTCTGGCCATTTCATCAAGTTTGCTGTCTGTAAAGTCCAGATCATACTTAAATGAAATGTGGTTTTCTCTTGAGAATCTTTCCAGATCAGCGTTTCTGCTGAAAGCCGTTTTTTCTGAATTGATGCCTTTTGAAAAGCAGACGTAAATAATTGAATTTTGATCATTAGCCATTTTGGGCTGACTGTCCTGTCCGAAAGACAGAGTAGAGCAGAACGCAAATAATGCGAAAAGGTTGATTTTTGTTTTCATATAATTTTGTTAAATGGTTGTAAATCAGTTTTGATTTATATCAAAAATAATAATAAAATGAAAACAAATCACTTTTTTGTGATTTTATTTTTTAAATTTTTACTCTTTTCTTTTATATAAGGGATTTTTTTTGTTTTGAGTGATTATCTCAAAGGTTTTCAAAACCTATGAGATTTAAGAGCACATATTTGATACTTACTCATCAAAAAAATACGCTTCATAAATTGAAGCGTATCGGGTGTATTTTACACATTTGTCTTTTTCTGCTTAGCTTTTGGTGATAGAATCCATCACAATGGTAACCGGTCCGTCATTGATCAGGGAAACCTTCATATCTGCTCCGAAAATTCCGCTTTCTGTTTTTAATCCGGATTTGGTGATTTCTTCCTTAAAATAATCAAAAAGTGGCACCGCTTTATCCGGTTTTGCAGCCTTTATGAAAGAAGGTCTGTTGCCTTTTTTATAATCTGCAATCAATGTAAACTGACTGATACAAAGAATTTCTCCTGAAATATCTTTCACGGAAAGATTAAGCTTGTCATCTTCATCTCCAAAGATTCTCAGGTTTAAAACCTTTTGTACAAGCCAGTCCGCATCTGTCTTTTCATCATTTTCATCTATACCTACCAGCAGCATAAGCCCTTTCCCGATTTCTCCAACAATTTTTCCGTCCACTTTTACACTGGCTTCGGAGACTCTTTGTATAACGATCTTCATCTTGTATTTCTAATAATAAACATTTAGAGTTTTACTTGCAGCGTCGTAATTGTAAGGATAAGTTTTGGGAGGAAGAGACGTTTGGGCTCCGGACTCCGGCTGTCCTGTACTTAAGATCCATCTTGTATTATCCTGTGGACATATAATGGCAATATTATCTTTTACCTCAAGGGTTGTATTGCTATCGGGGCATAGATGTGGGGCATTCCTGTCATAGACTTTAAATCCGTTTGCTGTCCGGACAATAATCAATCCTCTTGTCCCTGACTGTTGCTCGTTGACATAAATCCAGCCGTTGATATTGTTTAAAGCATAATAAGCAGGCAGATTTAAATTAAGAGATACATTAATAGGAACATTGGGGAAACAGTTCACGGTATCTTCTCTGCTTCCACATGAGTTTATAGTTAAATTACTGGAAATCAATAAAATGAAAATGGATAAGATTGAAAAAGTTTTTTTCATTTCAATTTAAATTTTTATATATTTGTAAAAATTAAACGATTACAACACGAAAACATTGTCCGGCAAATGTCGGATTATTTTTTTATACTAAAACTAAATTTTGAAAATTATGGCAAGCTATGTTACTAAGGAGGGCCTAGAGAAAATGAAAGCTGAGCTGGAACAGTTGGAAACTGTGGAGAGACCCAAAATTACTCAGCAGATCGCAGAAGCAAGAGATAAAGGAGATTTATCAGAAAATGCAGAATACGATGCAGCTAAAGAAGCTCAGGGGATGCTTGAAATGAGAATTTCCAAGCTGAAAGATGTTATCTCTACTTCTAAAATTATAGACGAAAGCCAATTAGATACTTCAAAAGTTTCAATCTTAACAACAGTGAAACTTAAAAACAATGCTACCAAGCAAGAGCAGGTATTTACATTGGTACCGGATAACGAAAGCGACCTGAAGACAGGAAAGATTTCTGTGAACACACCTATCGCAAAAGGATTGTTAGGAAAAGCTATTGGCGAAATTGCTGAAATTACTTTACCTAACGGAAACAAACTGTCTTTCGAAGTATTAGACATCTCTTTATAGTCTGATACTCCTTTCTATTTCTGAACTTCTAAATATCTAACCTAAACTTCTGATAAAATGAGCACTATATTCACAAAAATCATTAATGGCGAAATTCCCTCTTATAAGATTGCAGAAAATGAAAACTTTATTGCATTCTTAGACGCAATGCCTTTAGTGAAGGGACACACTTTAGTAGTACCCAAAAAAGAAGTGGATTTGATTTTTGATCTTGAAAGTGAAGAATACAAAAACCTTTGGGGATTTGCCCAAGAGGTAGCCAAGAAGATCAAAACTGCAGTTCCATGTGTAAGAGTAGGAGTAGCAGTGGTAGGACTTGAAGTTCCTCATGCACACATCCATCTGATTCCTTTAAATAAGATGGAAGACATGAATTTCAGAAATGAAAGATTAAAATTAACGAACGAAGAATATACAGAGATTCAACACTCAATTATTAATTCTTAACAACCAGAAAATCGTAAAAAAGTAATTTTTTACGATTTTCTTTAACATATACATATATTATATCATATGAATTCCAACCAATGTTCTTTCTGTGGCAGAAAAAGAAATGAAGTACAGATGCTGATTTCTGGGCAGAATGGTTTTATTTGTGAAAATTGTATAGAGCAGGCACATGCTATCGTAAAAGATGGTGCATCAAAAACAGGATATTCACCTGCTAATAGTATGGAAGAGCTTAAAAAGCCAAAAGAGATCAAAGAATTTCTTGACCAGTATGTGATCGGACAAGATCAGGCAAAAAAGCAACTTTCCATTGCTGTGTATAACCATTATAAAAGATTGCTTCACGCTCAGGACGAAAACAGAGAAGTAGAGCTTGAAAAGTCAAACATTATCATGATAGGAGAGACAGGAACGGGTAAAACGCTTCTGGCAAAAACTATTGCAAGAGAACTGAATGTTCCTTTCTGTATCGTGGATGCTACTATTTTAACAGAAGCCGGATATGTAGGAGAAGATGTTGAAAGTATCCTTTCAAGACTTTTGATGGTAGCAGATTATGATGTGGAAAAAGCTGAAAAAGGAATTGTTTTCATTGATGAGATTGATAAGATTGCCAGAAAATCAGACAATCCAAGTATTACAAGAGACGTTTCAGGAGAAGGCGTGCAGCAGGGATTATTAAAACTGTTGGAAGGTAGTATTGTGAATGTTCCGCCACAAGGAGGAAGAAAGCATCCAGATCAGAAATATATCCAGGTAAATACCCAAAACATCTTATTTATTGCAGGTGGAGCTTTTGACGGGATCAAAGAGATCATCGAAAGAAGAATGAACAAGCAGGCAATTGGTTTCAGCTCTGAAAAAATCAATAAAACAGACGAAGACGAATATATATTAACAAATATTAATGCAATTGACCTTCGTACTTTCGGATTAATTCCGGAACTTTTAGGAAGATTTCCAATCATCACTTACCTCGATAAACTCACAAAAGAGACGTTGGTAAGAATCATGAAGGAACCTAAAAACTCTATTGTTAATCAATTTGTGGAACTTTTCAAAATGGATGGCACAAATTTGGTTATCACAGACGGAGCCATTGAAAAAATCGTAGAGGAAACTATTGAAAAAGGATTAGGTGCAAGAGGGCTTAGAGGGACCACCGAAAAAGTTCTAGAAGACTATATGTTTTCAATAGGAGAGGAGAAAGATATCATCTTAAATGAAGATAATGTTTTGATTAATAGATAAAATATTTTTTTTTTAAGAAAAATAATAATACCTTTGCGGGTGAAGATTGTATTAACACACAAATAATTTATACAATGAGAAAAAGTTTATTTGCTATAGGTCTTTTAGCAATTAGTTATTCTGTTCAGGCGCAGATACTATGTCATGTTGACACTAATGCTAATATGTATGTGAGCGAAGGCACCCTAGTTTATAGCGGTGGAGGTGTACAAACAAAGGGTAATGGCCTTTTGGACGTGCATGGAAATATCATGGTTGTAGGATCTGGTACAGATGCTTTTAAGACAATTGATGCTGCCGGTTCTGATAAGACTGACGGCGGAAATATCATCTTAAGACTTAATACCCCTGCTTCTTTTGCTACTTCCACGTATGGACAGTTGTACATCGACGGACTATCCCAGTCCAACATTACAGGTATTGTAACCAAAGAATACCGAACTACAAGTCATGGTTCCGGTAATTATTTTCAACAAGTTGCGTTACCTTTTTCGGGTAAAGCTTTCAATTCATTATCTGCAGAACTTGGGAAAACTTTCAATACCCAAAGAACAGGAACCGGCAGCAACCCTATTCTAAAGTGGGATAACGCTAATGCAGTTTCTGCGCATTTTACAAATTTAGCATCTACTACTGCTGATGGTTCAGGATACTATATGCTGAAAGTTACCAATAACGACTGGAATCCAAGTGCTCCTGCAGGTGCAGCAACTGTTTTCAATATTAACGGGAAACCATATGCTCCCTTAGCTGGAACTGTAACATTGCAGAATGCGGGGAAATCTAATTTGGGACCTTCTAATGTCGTATTCGGGGTTGGTGGTAACGCTGTGAATTCTTACAACGAAAAGTACAACACTTATTTAGATGACAGTTTTGAGTTTACTACAAGCGCATGGGCTGGAACATTTGGTCAGAACTGGTATCAGTTTGGTAACCCCTTCCTTACCAATTTAGATTTATCTAATATTGGATATACTGAAAGTGTTACCGGATCAGACGGAAATGCAGTAAAAAATATCTGGGGTATTGAATACAACCCTGGTACTGTTGTGACACTTCCTGGAGGCTCTACTTATGCTACAGGTGCTCAGGTGGTTACTTATGTGGCTACAGGTGACGGGGTTGCTCCGGCAGTTGGGGATGTGAACCTGGATAAAATGGTTATCAAACCAATGCAGTCGTTTAAAATAAAGTTAAGAGATAATACAGCTCAGACTTTAGACTTTAATACACTGAGAAGATTCAAATCAACCGCAAGAACAGCAGGTACTCCAAATGGTGTAAATGCAGCTAAAATGGCTGGTAAGGGTACAAACAGTACAGTGAAGCAGCTTGGGGTAATTGGTCTTGATGCTAATGGTAATGAGATTTCCAGAACGTACTACGTGGTTTCTCCATCATTTACAACAGGACACCAGGTTTCTACTGCCACGACAGTTCAGGCTTCAGCAGGTACCAGAATTATCGGTACTTACGAAGAAGCATTGAATGGCGGATATGATAATAATTATACGAACTATTGGTTATATATTAACGAAGCTAATGAGGGTAACTTCCAAGGTAAAAATGTTAAGTTAGTTAACTACAAGCTTGATCAGGTTAAATCTTATAAGTTCGAGATCAGAGAAAATGCAGAACTTATTCCTGCTGGTGCACACCAGTTATCTTCAGGAATTGGTTTCTACTATAAAGCGGAAAATGGAAATTTAGTACAGGCTAAGCAGGGAGATGTTGTAGCTGTAACAAATGAAGAAGCTAACTTGTATTATGGTGAGCCAAGTAATAATACTTTAGCTACTAATAAAACAACTCCTAGTGTTTCCAGAACACTTGTTGTTTATGATCCATCTATTACAAATTACATTGTTAGATTTGATCCAAAATGGAAAAAAGCAGACATTCAAGTTTATGATATGAGCGGTAAACTGGTAATCTCTAAAAAAGCGGTTGAAACATCCAGAGATTTTGTAATCGAGCTTGATGGCTCAGTTAAAAATTCATATGTTGTAAAAATCGTTTCTGATAAGGGAGAAACTGTTAACACTAAAATCTTAAAATAAACCACATGAGAACTATTAATAAACTAGTCTTGGCATTTTTCCTATTTGCTGTATCTTTAGCAAATGCCGCTCCACCAATCCCAGGAGGAGGAGGAAATGGAGGAAATGGTACCGGATCACCTGCCTCACCAATTGATATGTATGTATATGTACTGGGTATCGTAGCAATAGGATTTATTGTTTACTTTACAAAAAAGTACAAAAGCGTAAAAGCATAAAATTTTATTAAAATAATATTAAACTCTCTGATTAGTCAGGGAGTTTTTTTATTTTTACTTTATGAAAAAGATTTATACGCTATCAGCGGTTTTGGCTGCATTTGCTTTACAGGCTCAATTTACTGTTACAATTCAGACTCCGGCAGATTTTAAAGACCAGGATGCTATTCTATATACACTTAACGGATCAAAAGATATTATTGTTACTAAAGAACAGAGTAAGAATAGTACATGGACTTTTAAATATCCGGGTCATTATATGGGGATGATGAAAGTCTATTTTCCTGGCTCTAATAATACCGTAAGCTTTATTTCTGAAAATAAGAATGTCAATTTTAAATTGGATATTCAGAATAACAAAGTAAAAGATGTTATTTATCTGGATGATGCCAATAATCTGATGAGCAAACAACAGGAAGGCTCCCAAAAGAAAGAGCTTATTTTACCGGCTTTAGCACAAATCAAAGAATATTACAAAGACAATACAGATTTTGGAAAAGCTCTGAAAACAGAAATTGACAGACTTTCCGGTGCTTCAGGTTCTATTGATGCTGCGCAACATCCGTTTGTTGCTTATTATAATACGAATTACAGCAAGTTTCTTTCCAATTCACCCGATTCAACGAAGAAAGTAGATCAGGAAGAAATAATCAACTTTCTTGACAAATCAAGTGATATGCTTGAAAGCTCATCGTTATTGAGACCTGTATTAGTAGCTTATCTGAATTCGGGAGGAAATGCCAATGTTACAGCATCTGTTGATAAATTGCTGGATCGTTTAAAAGTAGAAACTCCAAGAGGGCAGACTGTATTGTCAGAATTGATTGATATTTTTGATGTCTATCAGATGGATGAATACAAGAGCAAATATCTGTCTCTAGCTAAAAATCTTAAATGTACCATTACCGACAGGCTTGCTTCTACATTGAAATCGAATGCAAACATTGAAATGGGGGCTATTTTCCCTAATTATAAGTTCCAGTCACCTGTTAATACCACTGCAAAATCTTTACACGATATAAAGGCCGATAAAAAGGTGGTGGTATTCTGGTCATCCACATGTTCACACTGTGAAAGTGAACTTCCAAAACTTTTGGAAAAATATAATGATCTGAAATCGAAAAATATTCAGATTGTAGGGCTGTCTTTAGATGTGGATAAGAATTCATATACCAAAAAAATTGCTGCATTTCCTTGGGTGAATGATTCAGAATTGAGAGGATGGAACAGTAGTTACACAGATTTATATAATATTCATGCAACTCCGACGTATTTTATTTTGGATGCTAACAATAAGATAATCAGCAAACCAGATCATGTTGGCGATGTTTTAGAATATTTTAAGGTAAAATAATTTTGGAGGTAAAGAAATATTTTCTATATTTGCACCACCAAAACGGCGAGGTAGCTCAGTTGGTTAGAGCGCAGGATTCATAACCCTGAGGTCACGGGTTCAATTCCCGTCTTCGCTACAAACAATTCTGTAAATCAGTGATTTACGTATAACAGGGACTAAAACAGGGACTTTGAGTCCCTGTTTTTTATCGCCCTATTTTGTAATATTCTTTTTCAGCTTCTTTTTGCACATCCAGTCTTTCTATAGCTATATTAATCCGTTCGGAATTATTTTTATTAAATAAGAGCACATTTTCAATTGCTCGCTCCCCTAAATAATTTCCAGTCTCATTAATTTTCAACTGCATTTCCTTCTCCTCCCTATACTTCTCAACCAATCCCTCCCGAACATTAGGCAAATCCTCCAACCTTTTATCCAATTCAGCAATCTTATCTTCAGTAATTTTTGTCTGCTGTTCAATCTCCGTCACATTCACGCCTTTTTGAGAAAGAATATCAATTTCCTCTTGGACTTTCTCCTTTGTCAAATCAATCGTTTTCTGATAAAATGGAAGCTGGTTTTTCCAGTATTCGGCATTGTCGCCCTCTTCCTTGGAATAGCCTAAGATTCGGTTGTAGTTATGTTGCGCTTTAGTTACTTCTTCCTGAATTTTAATAAAACTGTCATATTTTCGAAGCACAAAAGCAGAATCAGCCAAAAATTTATTTTTTTCGGTTTCAATTTGCTTTTTCATCAGTTCAATTTCTATATTCGCTCTGGTTTCGGGATTCGTGATGATGGCGGTTTTCATTTCCTGCGTGCTGATGTCAGAAATATCTAAAACATCGGCTCCCTTCTTCATTGCCTCCAAGTATCTTGCCTGTTTGGATTGCAATTTTTGAAGCATAAAGACATCAATGCTGTCATTGGTCAACATAAAGTTGATTCTTACATTTTCGTTCCTATTTCCTTGTCGCCAAGCACGACCTTCCACTTGCCGTAGAGAGGTAAAGTTGTACGGAAGAGAAAGCATGTAAATATCCGTCGTATTTTCCTGAAGGTTCATTCCTTCCTGAATCGCCTCGCTTCCGATGACCACCTTTATTTTTCCGGAATTGAAATCATCTTGAATCTTTAAACGGTTTGGTTTGCTGGTTGCTCCGGTGATGACTCCGACTTCTTCCGGTTTGTAGCCGACCTCCCGTACCAAATATTCCCTTAGTTTCGGAAATTCCGAAACAGCTAATTCAGAGTAGATAATCTGTCCCGAATCCGGAATGTCGTTTTTGTTCTGCCGAATCAAATCCATCGTTTGTTTTAGTTTCGGAGAATCCTCTATAAACTCTTCTAAAGACGGTTCTTCTCCTTCATAATAGGGAGAAAGATATGGTGAAATCGCAATCAAACGGGCATTAAGGATATGCGTAAGAATTGCCCCTTTTTGGGTTTCGGTAAAGTTTTCATTGAGCATTTCGTATTGCTCACTCGTTAAATAGTTCTGCTCAATCTTATATTCCTTGTTGATTCGGTTGGGCCGCACCAATTCTGGATTGTCTTCTTCGCCTTTGATATCAATAAATTCAGATAAAAGTTGCTGAAACAGCGAATTGTTTTTAAAACGTCGAACATTCGCCTTGAATTTCACATCACCTTTTGCGTCAATCTCCATGTCGTTGTCTGCCTCCATAAAGGTTTCAAAGAAGGTATTCACATTGAAGTAGCCCGATTCTTCTAATCTCTTGTTCGCAATCAAGGAGAGAATAGAATAATATTCCAGTGGTTTATTGGTAAATGGCGTTGCAGAAAGCAAGGTAACATTTCTACCGTCGTTCTTTTCTTGGATGTATTGCGCAGCCATCCAAGTATTGATACCCAACTTTGAAGTCTGCTGGTTTTGATTTCTAAAGTCTGAAGCAAATCTGCGGTCTTCTATTCTTACTTTTCCTACGATATGGTTCGCGTTGTGGACTTCGTCATAAGTCAGATGGTCAAAACCAAAGTCTTCCCAATCGTAAATCTTGCCACGCTTCATTTTACCCACCAGTTCTTTTTCTTTTTCCAGTTCTTTCTGAAAATCCCTTTCGCTGATGGTGTTTACACTTCTTAATTCATTTTCTGAAATATAGGAGAACTTGGAAGCCAGATTTTGGGTAATATTTTCAGAAAAACCGATATTGTTAAAACCCTCGTAAGTGACGATGGTGATTTCCCCATCCTTGTTGTCGAATTTTGAGAGGTCGAAGTCTTTTCCGAGATTTCCCAAGACATTCACTTTGGCTTCGGGAATGGTTTCAAAAATGGTTTCCACCCACTGTTTCAGAATGCTGTCATTGGGAACGACAATCAGCGGTCTTTTCGCATTTCCTCTTTCCATCGCTTCGTGCATGGACAGGATTCCAGACAATGTTTTTCCAAATCCCACTTCATGTGCAAGTAATCCGACACCTTTCGTGGTCTGCCTTCCGATTCCGGCTTTCTGAACTTCAGTTAATCTAAGTTCTCGACCTTTAAAATTCAAATGGATTTTTGAAAACAAAGGAAACTTTGAATAGTCCGGAACATAGATGTTGTTGTAGTTTCGGTTAAAATCATTGACAAAACGCTTCCTTAAAGCGTCCGACAATTCTTCCCTCAAAAATTTTTGAAACAAGTCGTTGGCGGCGACTTTTCGTCTTTCGCGAACCAAGGCATTCCGTTCCTTGTCGCTTCCGGTAACGTTTTCGTTGTCTACAAAACTTCTTACTTCCCAAGATGAAGAACCTGCAAATGCCTCACTGGAAAGCGTTCCGACAAAATCCTTGAATTTTTCTGCAAGATTATAGGGAACCGTTACAGTTTCCGTCTGTCTTGTGTTTTGATTCCAGCGTTCCTTTTCTATGGTTCCCAAATCAAACTGGTGGACAAATTCATGATTCGGACTGATTGAGATTTCGTCTAAAGTTTTTGGTTTTGGAAGAACATTGAGGAGTAAATCCTTTTGTTTCTCATATTGATTTTCTGTTCCGCCAACCGAGAACCTGTCCTTAAAGTCTATTTCCAGTTGTTCTAATTTGGCGTAGATATTCCCTTCGGCGTAATAAAAATCGTGAACCCAATTTCCGTCCATATAGTTGGCAAATTGGTAGTGCTTACCGTGATTGTTTAATGTGCCGTCGTAGGAAGTGTCCCGAAATGCCTCAATCTGTTCTTTAGTAATATCGGTACTGTTCTGAAGCGAGGCATTCACAATTTCATCGGCTTTGAAAAATTGGTATTTTAAAACCCCTTTCTTGATTTCCGGTTTGGTCTGAATTCGATATTCCGCATTTTTCTCTTTGTGGGACTGGATAATTTTATCCGCTTTACGATGAATTTCATCAATTTGGTCTTTCGAAAAATTTGGGGGATTATCAAAAATTTGGGTTTGGAGTTTGAAATACTTCTCAATCTCCTTTTCAATTGCGGGAGATTTGAATTTTACTTCATTAAGTCTGGAAAGAACTTGCTCAATTTTATCTTTCGTTTCTGCAAGGTCAATTTCTTCTGTTTTAGCGGGAATGGTGTTTTCTAAAGTTTTGCTTTTTGATTCTCCTTTAGGTTGATCAACCTCCAAAAACAAATCTTCAAAGAGGTTTCCAATTCTTTCGGTCTGCTTTTTATTTTTGAGTTGCTCAATCCTAGATAAGGCGTCCTCTAAATTTCCATAGACATAGTTTTCCAACCTCCCAAAACGGTTGGTTTTCTCTCGGGTTTCCCCTAAAATCCTGTCGGGATGTTTTTCAAAATAATTGGAAATATCTGTAGAAATTTTCTGGGAATTTTTTTGCAGAATAATAATGTCCGTTCCTACCTGAGTTCCGGCAAAAGCACCATTCGGCAGACGAAAACCTTCCAAAATATCTGCATTTTTTAGTTGGGCTTGTCGGTTCAACCAACCCGAAGGAAGCACCATTGCCAAAACTCCATTGGGTTTAAGAGAATCTAAAGACCTTTTGACAAAATAGTCCTCGTATTTGGAGATTTTGGGTTCTTCTCCCAAACCTTTGTATAATCCGCGATGGTCGCCGTAGGGTGGATTACCGATAACCAAATCGTATTTTTCGGCAAATTCCTTCTTGTTGCCTTTCTCTTCGATAAACTCGGTTTCAAAGGAGCGGAGATGGATGTGGGCTTCGGGATGAAGGATTTTCGCAATCTTTGCGGTGGTTTCGTTGATTTCAAAGGCAGTGATATTGGACTTGATTCCCAATTCTTTCACTGCATACAGAAAATTTCCCGTTCCAACGCTGGGTTCCAATACCGAAATTTCCTGCCTGTTCTTAAACTGGTCGTTGATTAAATTTCTGACGGCATCTACAATCCTTGAATCGGTGTAGTATTCATCCAAAATACCCCTGCCTTCTTTAGCTGTTCCGCCACTTTTGAATTGATGACAGATCTCTTTTAAATCCTCGGTAATGTTAAGACTTTCCTTGAGTTTAACTTGCTTATCGCTGGAAACAAAACAAGCTGCGGAAACAACTTCCGCAACTTGTTCATTGGTCAGTTTTTGACCTTTATATTTTGAAATAAGAACCCCTAATGCCTCATTGTTTTGAGTAGATGTTTTTACTATTTCTGCTATTCTATTGGATACATTTCTCCCGGATACGATTCCGCCCAAGGAATGTTCTGCTCCCTCATTTTTTGCAGCATTTTGCGGTTGTGTTCCGTCAACGGGTCCTCGCTCTGGTTTTCCGACCAGATGCTTCCAGATTGTGTCTTCAAGTCCATTTCCAGCATGGTTGCCGTCCACAGCTTGTCCTCCAAAGTGATTTCCGTTTTGCTTGGGTTTGCTTGTTTGGTTAGATTCTCCAGAATTTCGTTGAGAAAGTTCGGCTCCCAAGTGCTGAGTGTCGGAAATTCCTTCGGATTGAGTTCCATCGTCTTCATTTCTTATCGTTTTTTGTTCAACTAAAGTAGTATTTTTCTCTTGAACTTGGAGGTTATTTTTTAAATATTCTTCCAGGTTTTGGTTCCCATTTTCAGAAATTCCATACAGCAGGCGGATGTCCTTGATATTTTTATTTTGAAATTCATTGAGGATTTTTTGTGTAGACCTATTTCCGTCATCATCACCGGTTAGACACAGAAATATCTTTCCGTCGTAGTTTTTAAACCGTTCGACAAAGCTTCCAGTATTTTCATTATAATTGAGTGTTACAAGGGTTCTGCCGTTGTTTTGATTGTTTAGTTTCAAAAGTTCCAAAAACGAATCTTTGTCGTTATCGCTGTTAAAGACAATCAGTTCGTTTTTAGTTCCCTCAATAATGGAAATTTCTGAACTAGAATGATTTAAATAGGATGTCTCACTCACTTTTTCTGTTTTTTACGAAGTGGTTGAACTCAAAAATGTCTTTCGCCGTGTCGTCCCAGTTTTTTCTTGGAAGCAGTTGCAGGCTTACAAAGATGTCGGTCTTTTTATTGTAGGAATCGATGCGCTCCAATCTTCCGCCATAATCCTTTTCGGCGTGTCTGTAGAGGGAATACGGCAGAATCGTGTCTGTCGGATAGATGTAGAAACGGGTATAGTTCCAAGGCGAATTGATTTCGAAGCGTCTGTATTTTTTCTTGAATAACACCGTGTCGGAGAGTTTCCGCCTGTTCTTATAGTTGGGAATCATTTCTTTTGAGAAAATGGCGCCGTCCTTCTTGTTCCAAACTAGTGACGGTTTTTGTTTTTCAAGAATATCGGAAAGAATGATGTTGCCGTTTTCAGCATCCAATGGATAGCAGAAAGAATCTCTCACGAGATAGGCATTTTGATTCATTTCGGGAAAGGTGTGGTTTGGAACCAGTTCGATAATTTGGTTTTCCGAATAACTCATTTTCGAGATGTGGAAACTCTGCATCTTGTCCAATCCTCTGGAGGCATCAAAATAGACATTAGAAATAAGGTCTATTCCGCCTTTTTCGGATTTGATTTCCTTGTGGCATGAACTTAAAAAAAGTATGGAAACTAGGACTAAAAATATGGATTTGATTTTCATAATGATTACATTTAAAAAAAAGCGGCAAATCAAAATTTGACTTACCGCCTTCGGATAATAGTCAGGTATTATTTATTATCGTTTGATGCTCTGTTCCTTCACATGGGCTTTTTCCTGTTTTTCTTCATTTTCCAGTCCCTGCAAGGGTTTGTTGGTGTTGATGCGGTTCATGTCGTTGTCGTAAAGGTTCAGGTTCTTGTATTGCGGATTGAGCACCGCTTTTCCTTCCATTATTTTGTCGTCCATTTCAAATTTCACTTTCACCACATTTCCTTTTTCAAGGGATTTGATGGTGTTTTCCCTGTATTCCGGCTTTTCGAAAACGAGGTTGGCTTTTTCCACGATTTTGTCGGTATCGACACCGTAGTTTTTGTAGAAATTCTGGAACATATAGTTTCCTTTCTCCGTCTTTGGCTCCTCAAAGTTGAACTGCACGAAGGCGGTTTCCGACTGGTCGCTCTTTGGGTTGTGGAACTCGATTTTCACACTTCTTCCCTCCAAAAGGTTTACTGCTTCTTTCGCGGTAAAGGTGTTTTCTCTGTTTACCGAAAAATTGTGGGTGATGTCTTCGCCTTTCTCATTCTTTAATTTGGCGTCGTAGGAGTTGAGGAAAACGCCGCCGCTTTCCGTCTTGTTGAATTTCAAGGCAAAATCGACCTTGTTTCCGGGCAGTGCCTTGTCCGATGAAGTTTTGATTTCGAATTGCTGGTTTTTGGACTTGATGCCTTTTTCCAATTCTTTGTGAAGTTTTTCATCTTCGCCGAAACCGAGGTATTTAAGCTGATTTTTTAGATAATCTACCTGGTTGAATTCTTTTTGTGTTTCCATAATGTTTGGGGTTTGATTGTTAAAATATTCTTTGTTTTTATTGAGGTGTTGTGTTAAGTCATCTCCGTTCATTTTGGCGTAATCTTTTATAGAAGGCTCTCCAATGATGTCGTCTATCGAAAATCCTGACCTTGTGGCATCCATTTCTTCTTTAAATCTCGAATGAAAATTACTTTGGCTGAATAAATTGCTCCGTTTTTTCTCATCGGGAAGAAAAAGACTTTTAAGGGAATCGATGATTTTTTCTGTTTCCTCATTTCCCTCGTAGGTAAGCAGTTCTCCGCCAACGAATAGCAAAACATGGTCTTCCGGCTTTCGATACAGCTGGATTTTTGAGGCAATCTGGCTGTAGTTCACTTTGTCGTCTTCCGTCAAGGAGATTTCAAATTCGTGCTTGGTATTACCTTCGGAATCGTCAATAAACAGTTTGACGTAATCCATTTGTGGTGGTTCTTCCATATTTCTAAAATTTTTAGAGTAACTATTATTTGGGTTGTTTTCCGATACGCCGACAATGGGTTCCGCATTCAGTTGGTTCTTGCTGAATTTGTCCACGAGATGGTTATAGACATTGATTTTGGTCTTTTCGTAAAGGGAGTGGTAGTTTCCGCTTTCCAATAAAATCGCGTCCAATGCTGTGAACCCCATCAGTTCGAGTTTTTCGCGGTATTCCTTATACATCTGCTCGTTCACATTGTTCCCATAAAGGATAACTCCCGTTCCGGCGTGGATGGTCATCAGTTCCGTCAGTTTCTCGAACTGTCGATGCTGCGGAAGAATGAATTTTCCCACGATATCGTTCGCATTGTTCAGGATGATGGCTTCCGTTTTGTCCGACAACCCAAACTTTTGACTCGAAATATAGGCGGCGGTATCTTCGGGACTATTGATTTTAAACGGCTGATAATTGGCGGCAAAAATCTGCTTGTTAAAGGAAAAGGTGCTGACTTTTCGCTGCTGTTGGTTTTGCACCGAAAGTTCCAACACTTGGTCGCTTCCCAAATCTCCGTTGAATACTAAATATTTCCCCGAACGAAGATTGATGACGATGCCGTCTTCCACCTTGATTCCCGTGTGGTCGAAGATTTCGTGCAACCTTTGCAACAACATTCGGTCGTGTTTGCTCGAAATCAGTTGTCCGCTAGGATGGTTGTGGACGAGCGTGATGCTTTCGGGCTGCATTTTGAAGACGTTTCCCGTCAACAAACGCAAATCCACCACTGTGGAAGTAATACCGCCTGTTGAAAGATGCTGAACGAGGTAGCTGTCGTCCTTGAATTTGTAGAGTGCAAAGGTGTGTTCCACCGCCTCGTCTTCGAGTGCACGGAAAAGCCAAGCCACATCGTTCACATCGGAAACTTTGGTTCCCGCCATGAATGAAAGACTTTTATTTTCCGAAAACTGTCTCTCTACGAGCGCAAAATCATTGGCGTATCCTTGATTGTCCTTTTCCCGTAGGAGGGCGGAATTTGGGTCAGCATCATTTCTCCCGGTGAAGAGTTTGTAGGGTAATACTTCGCCCGCCGACGTTTTGAGATATTGCGTATCCTCGTCCGTCGGAAATTGGAAATTCGTGTTCGGTCCATATTTGCTCTGGTAATTAATCGTTTCTGTTTCCATCTTTTCAAAAATTTATCTGCGGAATCCACGGCGTTTCTCCTGTTCCTGTACGATTTCTTCTTCGTGTTCTTCCCGGTTTCGGTTCGCGTCTTCGTACGTATCCCTGTCATTGACGTTCAGGTCAATTTCAGAATTGCCACCTTTTAAAATCTGTTTTTCATCGGGTGAGATGCTGTTCACGGTGTTGATTTCTCTTGAAACGATGTTCAAGTCGTTGGAAATTTCCTTGGCGATTTCGGGATATTGGTCCATTTTATCCATCAGAAAATTTTTCAGTTTCTGAAGTTCGTTCTTGTAGCGGTTCATTTCCACGACATCCTTTTTGTCGGCAATAATTGCGGTGAGTTCGGTGGCGTTTTTTATGAGGTCGAATTCGGCAACGATGTTGTTTTCCTTGTCGTAGATAAATGCCTTTTTCTCAAGCGAAAGTTTCTGTTCATTTTGATTTGAAAGGTCTTGAATAGTGGAATACACAATTCTGTCCTTACTGTTCTTGAGGATTTCGGAGATGCTTTTATCCCGCTCCAGAAAGATGACTTTCAGTCGGGTGTTGTTTTCCGTGAGTTGGAAGATTGCCCTGTTCTTGTCGTTGTCTGCGACGATGGTGTAGCCCTGCAGAAATTTTTGGATGTCGTCCGCTTTCAGTTTTTTTGAAAATGACAAGTCTTCGTTGATGATGCCGAACTTTTTAAGTTCTTCGGTAGGTAGGTTTTCAGTTTGCATAATAGGTTGCGATTAAATTGTTTGCTTTGTTTAGGTCGTTTAAGAAATGGTAGGGATTGATGCTTTGTCCAAACTCCTTTACCGCAAAATGCAGGTGCGGTCCGGTAGAGTTTCCGGTGTTTCCACTTTTCCCGATGATGAAGCCCGCCCTCACTTTTTCCCCGACTTTGTAGTAGATTTCGGAGAGGTGGAGATAGGAGGTTTCAAATCGGTTGAAATGTTTGATTTTGATGTAGTTTCCACCGCCTTTGGAATCCCAACCTGCTTCGGTAATGATTCCATCAAGCACGGCGTGAACATCTTCGTAGTTGGCTTTGAGGTCAATTCCGTTGTGCATTTTTGCAGTGCCGAAAATTGGATGCATCCTTGTTCCGTAAGGCGAAGTCACGCTAATTCTATTGCGCAAAGGCATTGAGATATTTTTCCGTAAACCTTCAAAGGTGGTTTCAAAATCCTTTTCCTGCTTTTTTTCGGGTTGAAAATTTTGCATCAGTTCAAATAGTGAATCTTTCATCTTTTTGTAGTCCACGTTACTTTGATTGTTTCCATTATGGTAGTTTTTAAGCATCGTCTTTAGAGAGTCGATTTGACTCGTTAACATCTTCATTGAACTTTCGGTTTCGTTTTTCAGTTCCGATTTTGGGGTGATGTTGAAGATTTCTTTCCACGATTTTTTCTCCTTTTTTTGGTTGGAATTCTCCTCTTTTGGGGTTTCCATAATTTTAAAGTCTTCCGTTTTGTGTGGTTTTGTCGGCATCAGCGTATTGAATTGAGCCATGGAATAACCGCCTGTTAAAAGGAGAATTGTTAATGTTATTATTGTCGTTCTATTTTTCATTTTTAGTAAATTCATTTACGATTAATTCAACCTCCTTATTGATTTTTCTGAAGTTGGTCATCAGGACATCGTTTTTACGATTGTTTCCCATTTTGTCGACAAATGAGTAATAGGAAGGCATTTTCACATAGTTGTGTTCTTCCTGTTTGATGGCCTTCATATCCAAATTGATTTTGCCGTTCATCGCCGAAGTTTTGTATTCCTCGGTGTCGTTTTCCTCGCCCTGAGCAATCATTCCGACCATTTCGCCAGTTTTGAGCGTCGCAATTTTTCCTGCAGGAATCATAAAGTCCATTTTCTCGTTGATGCTGGTCGTCGTTCCTTGTTGGGAGATGGATTGGGAATAGGATTTTTGCTTGATTTTTCCGAACAGTTTCTCCAGCCATTCCAGAGTATTTTTGTCCCTTGCGGAACCTGAAAGGATATTTCCAACAATGGCGGAAATGGTGTCGGCAACTTCTTTTTTGTAAAACTGTCGGAGTTGTGGGATTTCCTGAAGTCCCAATAAGACTGCCACTTTGTTGCTCCTTGCGGTCGCCACCACGTTGTCGATTTTATGTATGTAGATGGTGGGAAACTCGTCAGCAATAATTCCTCCCGGCAAATTGTGTTTGGAGTTGATGAGTCGTAAAGTCCTGTTCAAAACCGATGAATAAAGGGCGGAATTGATGTCCTGCGTTCCTGGATCGGATGCCAAAATCAGGATGGAAGGATTCTCCCTGTTCGTAATTTTTAGTTCCACTTCGTCGCCCGAAAACACCCAGAAACTTTCCTTGGTCGCCAATCGTGAGAGAAATATCTTCAAGGTTCCGACCTGTCCCTCCAACTGGTCAAATGCCTTGTTTTCATACGCCGTCTTAAAGGGAGAAAGCAGTGAGAATATTTCCTCGTTGGTAAAAAGTGTGTCAAAAATCTCCTTGTAACTTCGGTTCATAAAGGACAGGATATGTGGTAAATCCGAATATTTTCCGTCCTCGTAGGTGGCAAAAAAGTAGATACTCGACGAAAGAAAGTTGATGGCAGATTGGGTGAAAAAGGCATCGGAGCCGCCTCCCGAACTTGAACCTCCCTTTTGGAGCGACGATACCATTGACTCCGCCATTTCCTGTGCTTCCGCCAAGGTTTGGATGTATTCTTTTTTGAATGGATTTACCCTTTTGGATTTTTCTACCTCGTTCAGATTGATGACATGAAAATCGTATTCATACCCTGAATCTTTGCTTTTCTTCAACAGATAATGGTAGTAGGCAATCTGCGCCAAATCGGGAAACTTGAAATCGTAAATACACAGGCAGAAGCCTTTCGCTATCATTTGCCTGATTGCGGGATTGATGATTCCGAAAGACTTTCCACTTCCAGGCGTTCCAATCACCATCGTCCCACGAAATGGATTGATATTGACCCATCCCTTGTTGATTTTTTTACTGTATCTGAAGAGATATGGGATATTGATCGAGGTGTCCGTTTCTACAAGTTCCTGATTTTGGGCAAAACTTTCTTCCTCTACATTCCATCGGTCTTTTCCCATTTTTTGTTGCATGAGTTTTGAGATGGCGTCTGCTCCCATTTGAAGGATTACTGCACCCAAAAAAGACAATACGGCATAGATGACCTGATAAAGATTCAGCGCAGGAAAAATTTTAGGGAGTTTGGAGTTTCCTGCCTCGTTTTGCCAAACGAGTGAAGAAAAAATCATCAACAAGCCCAATATCATGGGGATTACGATTTCCGTGGCGATGTTCAAATCCTTTTTCTTCTTCGCCTTTGTCCCGACAGCGACCAATCCAATGAGAATCAGGGTCGCAAACTTTGCGTTGATGGGTGGGTAAAAGAAACTCATCTTCGAGAAATTTTTCAATAGGTTTGAAACTATAGGAATATCTGCATCGAGGTAGAAAAGCGACGCACAATCCAATGCCACGACCGCATAAACCGCCTTCTGAAGGAATCCGTAAATCTTAATTTGGTGTTGTTGTTCCTGCATTACTTCCTATAAATTGTAGTTTTTTAAAAACTCTTTCTCTTCTTCCTCAATACGGTCTTTACCATAAATCTTCACTGCAATCTCCTTATACCACGCTTTCAGATAAGCCATTTTTATAATTTCCTTTTCTATTTCCTTCTTTGCTTTTCTGAGACGGAATAAAAAAAATATGGATATGCAAGAAGCGATGAAAGCGATGAACGCCAGGAGAAGGACAATAATTAATTCTGTTGGTAATGGGTTCATAACTAAAATGTATCTGCTTTTAAAATATCTGAATAATTCACCTTCATGTCGATGGTTCTTCCCGAGAGTTGTTCCTCAATCAGGCGGATCATCATCACCTTGCTGTTCGGAAAAGTGAATTTTTTGAAGACATAGATGTTTCTGAAATTTTTCCTGAAATGTTTCGGGGCGTAAAGTCTAAAAATCGGTGTCATCTCGATGCTTTGATTGTTGGTCGCCTTGTAGATTTTTTTGTCCTCGATGGAAAATTTTAGGTCTTCGATATCGTAACTCAGGTTCGAGCTGTTTTTGAAGGTCATATCGAGAAAGATATAGTCGCTGATAACGTACACATTGTTGAGCTGCATACTGAGTTTAAGATCTTTCTGCTCCCTGATTGGATTTTCTTCCGTCTTCTTCTGGATGATGTCCATCGCAAACTTGGTCAGCTCCAAGTTGGAAAAACGGGTTTTGTCCAGTTCAATCGGCTGCATCTCTTCCGACTGGATATGGATGTTGGTCACGGTGTTTTTATTTTCCGAATTTCTGTAAATAGCCTTATATTGGGCAATAAAAGACTGACCTACAACGGTTATTATTCCTATTTTGTCGCCATTCAATAAAGAGGTGGTTTTTGCCTTTTCCTTTGGGTCGACGTTGGTAGGAGCATCCGTGATCTTGATTCTCGCGATATTGGTGTTCGGTAGATCACCCGTGAGTTTTTGGGTGGACAAATCCACATATTGGATGGGTTCCGGTGAGATGATGTGCAGGTTGACGCCCTCCGTAATCACTAGTTCGGGCAATTCCGAAATGACTTGTTCCTTGGTTGCGGTTTGGGCAATAAAAAGGTTGGATATAAGGAATAATAGGATATTGATTGCTGTTTTCATTTTTATTTCTTTTGTTGGTTTTGTGAGTCTTTAAGCTGTTTTTCGTCGATGAGAAATACATAGGAGTTGTATTTCAGTTTGGCTTTGTTGGTTTTAATGAGGTTGGCTATGGATTTGGAGGTGGAAGTGAACAATTTTGAGCCGATGCTCGTGAAAAATCCCTGTCCGCCCATATCCATCTGTGTTCCCTGTACGGAGTTGCTCCCCATTTCCCGAATCATGTCCCTGAAGACGCTTTCCGGAACATAAAGTCCCTTCAAACCGTCGATATCATAGATGGAAAGGTTGACGGGAAGAATTTCTCCCTTGGTAAATACCGAGACAATCTTGAGGTCAACCCGCTGCATGGAAAATCCCGAGATTTGCCCGTAAAGGATGGAGCCTTTCTCAATTTTTCTGTTGCCGACGAAGATGTCTTCCAACAATCGAAACCGGATTCTGCTTCCCAGAAATCCCTTGTTGTTCTCATCAATCACGGCTTTGATGAAGCTGTTCTCATTCTTTCTGTAGAAGGCATTGAACCCACTGTTGATTCCCGACTTGCCGACATTGAAGGTGGAATTGAGGAACTCGTCCATCTTTTCCCTGTTTGCCTTGAGTTTCTGTTCCGCCAATAGTTTGGCTTGGTATTCCGGATCTCTTGCTTTCTCTAAAGAATCCATAACGAGCATCTGCTGTTTTAAATATTTTACGGGGTCCTGCTGGGCATTTTGATTGCCGGATTTTGTATTTTCTGATAGTTGCTCATTATCCTGTTTTCCGTAGGATTTGTCGTTCAGCATTCTAATGATTTCGGAAGACCTTTTAAAGTCCTTGTCCTCGTTTTGTTGTTTTGGATTGTAGTAGGAAGAGTTGCCTCCTTTTGACGCTTGCTGATTTTGTCTGCTCGATACCGCCTTTAGTGAGTCTATTTTTCTTTTCTGGTCCAAGGACAACTGGTCTTCATAACTGAGCAGGCTATCCTGTTCCTTGTCCAATCCTCCGAGCATCGTCCTATTGTCGTCCTTCTTGAAAAAGGCGTCGTAGGCATCATTCTTCGTCATGATGGAGTCCCGTGTTTCTCCCAGAGATAGGGAAAGTTCTTTCGGCTTGTCTTTTTTAGAGGTGTCCTCTTTGGTAAATTGGGCACCCACATACACAAAGAGCAGCAGGAATGGCAATGCCAGAAGGGGCATCACATATTTTTTTTCCTTAAAGTTGATTTTCTTAATGTCCATGTTGCAGTTCTTGGTATTGGTTGTACAAATATTCTATTCTCAGGCTGTCTTCTTTTTGGAGTTCTTTTCGGTCTCTTTTCATTTTTAAAATTTTGAGTTCATTAACTATTTTCTCCATCTCTTTTTCTTGGTTTTTATTAATTTGCTGGGTCGTGTTGCTCTTGGAATAGAGGTTTGGGGGCTTAATCTTAAATGCCGACTGACTCGGAAAGAAAATTCCCTGTATCAGCGATCCGATAAAAGACAAGGAGAGAAAAACCATCGAATAAGTGAAAAACTTCTTCGGATTTTTTGCCGCCCATTCCAATCCCTTTTTTACGGTTTGTTTTAGAAAATTTTTCATTTTTAGTAGGAATTTTTGGTTTGGTTGGAGATTTCCTCGTTGTCGATAATCCTCCAATTTTTAAGCATCACACCGTGCGGATTGTTTGGACTTCGGATGATGTCCTCAAAGTATCCTTCGGTAATCAATTTTCTTGTAATCACGGCAGACTTTCTGGTAATCATCTGCTTTCCGAAAAAGGAGAATTTCTGTTGCTCCATATTGAGCGAGATGGAATCCGTATGAATACTGACCATGGAACTGGAGGCCACAATCTGGTTGTAGAAGCCTTTTTCCTTGAGATTGGTGTATTCTTTTTTTCCGCTGTCGTCAATGAGGTACAGTGATTTTTGAATATTCTCTTTGATGTAGGCATCATCGGGAGCCAAGGTGAAAAATAGTCGGTGGAACAGTTCAATTTGGGCTTTGTATTCTACGGGTCTGTTTAACAAGACATCGGTCTGCTTTGCCAGTACCGGAACTCCGTTGTCCAAAATGTAGATGGACTTTCTGGAATCCTGAATCATCCTATAGGCAAAGAAGAAGCCCGCCAATACGATAATTACGGCAAATGCCACCGTTCCCAATGAAACTACCTTGTTGATTTTTATTCTTTGTTCGATATTTTTGATCAGCATCTTATTTATTTTTTGTTGTTATTCATCGCACTGTTGACCATTCCCGATGCGGAACCTGATGCAGCCGATTTTGCTGCTGCTCCCGCTACTGAAGCTCCGCCCGTTTTGGCTGCCAATACCGTTGTTTTAGCGGCACTCGCCATTCTTCCTGCCGCACTCTTCATCTTGGTCATCGCACCTGCGCCTCCTGCCGTAACAATGGTGTCGGCAATGGTGGGCGTCATCAAAACCCCGATTCCCGTCACGATGTAGGCGACACAGGTAAAAAGTCCATTGTAAATCATTCCGGAATTGCTCACATAGACCATCAAGGCGTCCAGATTGGTGATGGTTCCGTTCGTTAAAAGGGTGTCGTATCGCTCAATCTCCATCTCGTAACCCGAAGCGATCAGTTGCTGACCGATATTGATGATGGTATAGGCAACAAAGGTGTACAGGTTGATGTTGATGAACTTGGAAACCCAGCTGTACAGCGAGTTTTCAAATCCTGGAACGAGTGCCATTCCCACAGCGATAGGTCCCAGAATAATAAGGATGTAGGCCCAAATTTTTTGGATGAAGAAAATAAGGTAGACACAGATTCGAAGGATGGAAAGGCAAACGAACTCGATAATTTCTGCAACCAGTTTTTGGAGCTGGAACTCCATCCGTAACTGCCATTCCTTGATGGGTTGGATGAGTTTGTCGAGTCCCTCGCTGATGTCGAACCAAGAGTCGTCTGCATCTTTGCCGGTGTTGTTGATGACGTCCTGCTTCGCATCCTCGTCAGCTTTGAGTTTGATGACGGCATCGAGTAACTGTTGCTGTTTCTTGAATCGTTGAATCCTCAAATCATTCACTTCGGACTCGATGTCGCTGAAGATGGCGATTCCCGGTTCTGCAATGGCTTCAAAGGGTGCCTGAATCAGATTGACAAATCCACTCCAGTACACCAGGGTAAATCCAATAAGGATGGGTTTGAGCATCGGGGTGATTTCCCATTCCCGGTCGCCCGCCGCCATTTGCCAACCCATGTATCCGAGATACATCAATGCTCCCAATCCTCCGATTGCCCTTCCAACCAAAGCGGAGCCGACAGCACCGTCCTGAATGCTGTTGTCCAGTTTGGTGAAGACCTCCATAAACCATTTCTCAAATGCGCCGTCGCCTTTTAAGAACTGAAGCAAATTGCTGTAGTCGCCGTCGGTTTGGGCAAAGCCAATAAACGGCAGCAATATTGCCAAGAGGCAAAATAAGGGTGTAATATTTCTTTTCATCACTAAAATTTGTGTTTGTATTGCTGCATCGTGTTGTGGACGATCTGCTTGTCTGAAGCGGGAGTCCAAGCCTGTGGCAACGCATAGGGTGAATGGTTTTTCAGAATATTTTTGTAGTCTAAAAGAAGCGTCGTCTTATCGTTGTGTTTCCTTAATTCCTGCACAAACCTTCTCCATTTGATAAGGGTGTCATGGTACATCAAAAAGCGTTTTCCTCTCGGCATATCCATAGATCTCGACATCGAATACTTTTCCTTGATTAAGTCCAATTCCTCCTGAAGTCTTTTTAAAGTTCCCGTGGTATTGAGCGTTTCGTAGGTTTGCTGGTTCTTCAGCCTCCATTCGATAAAGTTTTGAGGATTGTCTGGAAATTCGGTAATGGGTCTGAGCATCCTTTTGTAGTAGAGCAACCAGAGCGGGTCTGCATCGACCGTCGCCGAAGTCCAATGGGCAAAGTCTTGGACGCTTCTTTTATAGATGGTGTCGGATGCCGCCTTTATCTTTTTTGCCTCTTCCTCTTGAAATTTCACTTGGGCAAAACGCTGGTTTTGAAGTCCCGTCGGTTTTAGCGGTCGGATATCTTCTCCATCCTTATAATCCCTGTTTCTGCTGGGAGCCCACATTCCCCAAACGGTGGCATACGCGAAGTTGGTCTGAATCCCCAAAAGGTATTTTGGATAGGGACGCCAATCGCCCCAACTCTGGAACACCATCCTTTTGTGCTGGGCTACGATGGAGGGGTCGTTCAAACGCTTTACGGTAAACTGCCCGAATACGCCGACTGCTGTCAGCAAGAGCGGAACGAGGGCTAATTTTTTGACTAATTTTTTCATCTTTATACTTGTTGTTTTTAGTTGAATACATATTTGTATTTTTGGATAATGTCTCCGACAATGGCCTTGTCAATATTGAGGTAGTTTCTTAGTACGGGAACTTGGTACAGGTAAGGAATCTTCTTGGCGTTTTCTAACCTCAGTATAATGTAGAGGATGTTCCCGTTGATATTCCTAACTCGAGTAAACACCTTTTCAATAAGCATCTCCCTGTCCATCGGATCCATCAGGAAATCCTTGTTCTCATTCAAAATATCCTGCGTAACTTCCTGTTTGAGTTTTAAGGCCTGTTTGCCGATTTCGACATAGTATTTGGAAACCAAGACGGCATATTCTGGATGTTGCGCCGACAAGTCCAGCATTTTGTTGGAGTTGTTCGCTACCTTTCCCAGATATTGGTACAGATAGATTAACTTTTTGCTCTGCGTGAGTGCCGAGTTGACATTTTTTAGTTGTTGGTAGATGTATTCCTGAATGGCGATGACCTGTGCAGTCTTGTTTTTAATGTCGTCGTACAGTTCCTTCTGTTTTTCATAAGAGTTTAGAAATGCCTGCTCGCTTCCCAGCCTTACGCCGTGGTTGGTGGTCATCTGCACCAAGAGTTTGTCGTTGATAACAATCTGCTGTCCGCTTACAAAACCAACAGAAAAAAACAAGATTCCTCCGATAAATAGTTTTCTCATTTTTAAAAGGATTTGATGTTTTTCATAATGTTCTCGACCACCTGTTTGTCCCGATTCACATAGTATTGAAAGGCTCTTTTGTTTCGTAAGACTTTTGCCTTGATGTCCCGAATCTTTAAAAGCATATGGGTAGAATTTCTGCTCAGCGTCTTGACTTCTCCCAAGGCATAATCCAATAAAATCTTGCGCTCCGACTTTTCCATCTGGTTCATTGCCCCATAGGAAACCACAATCCCGACAATCAGCCTCGTCACCATTTGCAGATCATCCACAAACTGAACCTGTGAAGGCAGAACCGCGATGATGGAATAAGGTGCGGTACTGATTTCATGGATAATGGCTTGCTGGTTTTGGGTGATTTTCGTAATCTCCCTGCTCATCGCAATTCCTGTGGGAATCGCTTGAATGGCGAACGATACGATTCGAAGTCTGTCCTGAATTTTGGTCACCTTGTCCTTGAAATTGTTCCACTGGGTTTTGTTGGCGGTTTCCACCGTGGCATTGGCAATTTGGTTTTTCCGCATCTCCTTCTGCCTCTCGTTTTCATCCATCGTCGCCTTGATTTCTAGGTTCATCATCGGAAAGGATACGTTTTCCTGCTGCCAAGACGGCGTGGAGCCGCCACTGGATGAAGTGAGCACAAAATAAATCAGCAAGCCCCCAAACCCCCGAAGGGGGCTTTTTAAAGCGTTAATTATGGGATGTTTCATTTTCATCTTATTTTTTTACATTGTTCCCCTTTGGGTACAGGGGCTAGAAATTTCTTTTATATCGGTTCATAATATTTTCTACAATTCCCTTGTCGGTATTGATGTATCCTGCAAATGGATTGATGGAGTTCCAGAATCCCAAACGATTGGCTTTTTCCAGTCTTAACTTGATTGCCAGAAGCCAAAGCTTTAGGTTTTTGACATTCTCGGAAATGTTGTGCAATATCTTGTATCGGTCTCCCGCAGTGGCAAGGTTCAGCTCTCCCGAGGCGAGGATGTCGGAGACATCAGTCACTATTTTTATACTCTGTTCATAGGTTTTCTGTGAAGCCTTTACCCCGAAAATGGCATATTGTGGATGTGCCGATGCCAACTGAACTACCTGCGATGAATAATTGTAGCATTTGTTGAGTTCCGAATAAATCTCCTTCACCTGGATTCCGTTCTGCAAGGTTCCCGAAACTTCCTTCAGACCTTTCAGAATCTTATTCTGAATATCGTTGGCAACCACCATCTGGGTTCCCACCCACGCTTGGGCATCCTTCAGTTTGGAGGTTTCATCAATCACATCGTTCTGCTTGGCTTTCAAGTTTTCTGAATAGAGGATCATCGCCGCCGTTACCGTCGGGTCGATGTAGGTGTTTTGGGAGAAGCCCCATGTCCCCCAAAGGGGGAGAATCAACAGGAAAAGCCTCCTCCAAACCCTCCAAGAGAGGGAATTTATTGAAAGTCCCCTTTGGGGATTTTGGGGCTTATACTTTTTCATATTCCTCGTGTTTTTGGTTGATTAATTCTGAAAAATGGATATTTCGGTTTTCCAATTCCTGCGAGATGATTTTGAAGATATTTTGCCCTTTGTGCGTCTTCTTCATCATCCTGTAATAGGAAACCACCTTTTTGTCCAATGGCTTTTGATAAAGGTTGACGAGCGATACCAAGTTTTCAAGGCTGTCTCCGAAATTTTTCAAATCGCCTACAATTTTTTGCAAAGCCTCGTCGTAGTTTCCGTATTGTTGGACATAGTATTCGACTGCGGATTTTTCGGGTTTTTCCGTGGTGTAGGTTAAATACTGCTCCAAGGAAACCTCATTGCCGTACACTTCTCCTTTGGAACCCCGCTTCAGATAAAATTCCTTGAAACGGCTTCTTCCAAACTTGTTGTTCAAATTATTGATGGTGAAAATCTTGTTTTGTTCCACCTTGTTCAATGAAAGCAGTGATGCAATCTTGTCGAAGTTGTCCTTGAACTTGGTCTGATCCAGCAATATGAAGGTGTCCGAGTTATTAATAATACTGTCTTTTACGACGGCGTTTCCGATGATGTCGTCCAATTCCTGTGTAACGACCACCGCCTCTCCCCAAAACTTTCTTACGGTTTTGTAGAGATAGAGAATATATCCGCCCATCAATTTGCTGGCAATCGCCTTCCATGCTTCCTCGATGATGAGCGCCTTTCTTCGGTCTTTTCGGAGACGCATTTTCTGGATGAAGGTATCCATGATAATGAGTGTCACGATCGGAAACAGTTTCGGGTTGTCTTTCACATTGTCGATTTCAAAGACGATGAATGGTTCGTCAAAGAGCGTGTTGTCTGCACTTTCGTTGAGTGTCGTTCCATATCTTCCGCCTTTGTAGAAATCCTTCAGCACGAACAAGAATGTCCTTAGATTAAATTCCTTTTCGGTAATGTGGTGTTTCTTATTGTTCAGGTAAAGGGGCAGAAATTTATCGCAGTAGTCATAGAATCCGTTGAAGGAAAGTTCTTTTGCCTCCAATTTTTCTTCGAGCTCCTTAATTTTCTTGATGATGGTTTTTCGGAAGGACTCGTTCCATTCTTCCGCCGTTTTCGGCTGCCTGATAATCTCGTTGGACTTGATGAGGATGAGTTGCGTCTCATTGTAGATTTTTCTCTTATCTTCATCGTTCAAGGTTTCATAAGCTTCGTAAACCTTGTAGAATTTTTCGCTGTCGTAATTCGGGTTGTTCATATTTTTGTCCGGATGATATTCGATGGCGAGTTTTCGGAACGCCTCCTTGATTTCGTCGGAACCCGCATCGAACGCGATTCCCAAAATGTCGTAGTAGTTGTTTTGTCCATTGGACTGCTTCTCAAAATCTGAAATAATATCCTCCTCGTGGATGTTGTATTTGTTCAGATAGAGAATGAGTTCTTCCGAAGTCTTGCTTTCATACCACCTTGTTCCCGAATTGAAATATTGGTGGTAGTACGACATCAGCACATTGTCCAAAATGGATTTCTGTGCGGACGACATCGTGGCGTCGGGACCCTGCCAAATCAGGAAAATCAAATTGGTCAAAAATTCTATTTTTTCGATGTTGAACTCTTTTTTGTCCATCAGAAAGGGATTCATGGTGATGGGTTTTTCTTCGGTGTACTGGATGTATCTCCCGCCTTTGTATTTGCAGGTACCCGAATAAGAATCGCCCGTGTCCACAATCACCACATCGTAATTGTAGGTCAGGTATTGCTCCACGATATTGTTCATCAGGAAGGACTTTCCAGAACCTGATGGCCCGAGGACAAATTTGTTCCTGTTGTTGATTCTTCCCGTCTTCATCGGCAAATCCGCTGGGTCAACTTTCAAAGGAACGCCTTGTCTGTCCGTAAACCGCAGATAAAAATTGGATTCCTCGTTCACGGGGTAACTTTCTTTAAAAAAAAAACACAAGGCCGCTTCGCTTGTCGTCATAAATAAATCGTACTCTCGAAGTTCCGTGGCATTGCCCGGAATGGCGGAGCGGAAGAGTTCGAGCTGGTTGTAGGCATTCTTGGAAACGATAATCCCCTTCGTAAAGAGCTTGTTCTCAATCATCGACTGTATCCCTTCCATTTTTTCCAGTGTATGTGTTGAAAATATTAGGGAGAAATGGGCATTGACCACGAGTTGTCCGTCGATGGCGATATTGTGCAGAAGGGTCTGGATTTCTTCTGCAATAATGGCGTTGGATGGCGAGTTGTTTGCCGCTCCCTCGTGCTTTTTCTTCTTTTTGTCGAGTTCCCGCTGTTGTTGCGCCTGCAGGGGAATGGTGATGACCTGATTGTAGATGATGGCTTCGTAATCCTCCAATTCATTGATGAAGGTGAAATTGTCCACCGCTGTTTCCGATGCGGCTCCATTTCCACCCAGTATGGAAAAAGGGTCTATTTCTGAAGGGAGGTCGATATTTTCGACATCGACATAGGAAATATTTTTGACGAAGCGGTTTCCGATTTGGAGATACTCGTTGGTGCTTTTGATATTGTCAAAAACCGGGGTTTCAGTAAACTGCATCGACAATACGCCCGAAATGTAGTATTCAAAGTCTTTCTCGAATAAGAATTGGGGTTCGCAACCGCTCTGCTTCAAGAGCATCAACACTTTTTGGCATTTGTCGCGGAGCTCCTTGTAACTTTTTTCGGAAAATTGGTAGTGTTTGTTTTTCTTCTTTAGTTTATCGTCCACAATGTCTGTAAACAGGAGTACCGTTTCGATGGTTTTAAATAGTCTTCCGTCAAAATGCTCGGAGTATTTTTGTTGGAGGAACTGATTCGAAGATTCGGCGGTGTATCTCTTTTTGGAAAACAAATCCAATTTTTGAACGATTCTTCCTTCGCCAATAATGGATACCACTTGGTTCAGCACTGTATGGAAGTTCAGGTAGTTGTCGGGGTCGGCGGAATATTGTTCCACAATGTTCTTGATCCTGATGCCGATAATTGGATTTCCATACTGTCCGAAGAGGACATCGAAATCCCATCCGAAATCCTTTCCGTAATCGTAGCCGATGAAGGGAATGTCAAATGCCTGTTTCTTTGTCTTTACCATCTTTTAAAAATCTTTTGTTGTTGAGTCTTTTGGGGAAAATGAATATCTGGTCAAAATTTTTGGTCTTGTCGTAGAGTCCGTTTTTGTCCTGCCTCTTGAAAATGAGGTAGACTCCTCCCGCGGTTACCAATAAACCTAACAGGGAACCCAGCAATCCGAATTTGGATAAGAGGAGTGCCGCGACGACACCTGCGCCGATGACGGCTACCGCATAAATGATGTATTTGCCTTTGAGTCCGAAGAATACAAGGGGTTTTTTGAGCCCCTTGTACAGGTAATATCCCATCTTAAGCAAAGAATGCGGTTACAAATTCCGGAACCACGATAAGGAAGATCATCGCCCCGCCATAGCCGAGGATTTCTTTGTTGACATCCTGGTCGCCGTTCGTCCACTTGTTGTACACCCTCAAGCCTCCGATAAATCCTACGAGTCCACCGACTGCCTTTAATATCAGCTTGATGGGATCCCAATAGTCCTTAATGTCGGAAGCGGCGTTGGAGATGGCGGTCGCTCCGCCCTGCGCAAGCATCGGGGTCATCGCCAGCATCACCAATGCAAGGGTTAGAACTTTCTTTTTTGACACGTTTTTTCTGATAAAATTTTTCATCATTTTTAAAATTTAGGTTAGTTATATGGGTATATTGGTTACATTGTCGAATGGTAAACCTTTTGTCCCTCAATATTGTCCACCAGTTTCACATTGGTTTCCGAGAGGCTCACAAATTCTTTCCATTGGTCTTTCTTGTTCTGTGCATCATTTTTTTTCTTGGAAACTATTGGTTCAATAATTTCTGGCTTTTTTATGGTTTCGGTTTCCTGTGGAGGAGTTTCATGGTGTTTGGTTTCGGGCTGTTTTGGACTCGTCTCATCCAAATCCTCTTCCGCCTCAAACCGTTTCCTCAATGCTTCCAGACTGGGATTGTCTTCAAAATTGTTCTGTCTCGGAATCGGAATGGGTTCGCTTTTTAGGAACGATTTCGGGGTTTTGAGATTTTCCACATCCTCAATGCCGATCAAGGTGGGTTCCTCATTCTCCGCCTGTGCAAAGTCGCCGAGTGAGTATTCTTCTGCAACATTGGTCAGAATGGTTTTCTCTTTTTTTAGGAAAAGGTCGTACACGATATTTCCGACATAGTACAGAAAGTAGGCTCCTAAAAGGATGAGTGAGTATTTTAACATGATGGTTGTATTTGAGGTTTGTGGTTTTTTGGATTCTTTTTTCTTGTCCCTTTTGTCTTCCCTTAAAGCGCAACTTTTTTGACCTCGCTGATCTTCTGTATAATTTCGTCGAACGGCTTCTTTACGGCGTATTTTTGCTCGTAGGTGAGTTTTCGGGTGTCGATGGTTTGGAGGCAGTTTCTTTTGAACACCGGATTTTCTAGCAGAGTTCCGTATTTTGCCAACTCTATATCCATTTCCTTTTGGTTGAGATATTTGTAGCCTTTGTCGTATTTGGAGCGGATGAAGATTCTTTCCGCCTCGCTTTCCAATAAACCAAGAAGATTTTTGAATACCAGCGTCGATTTTACGGAAACATCGGAATACTCGAAGGGAATGATGATAAAGTCGCTGTACACCAAGACATCGCTGTATCTCTGGTCAAGCGTTCCCGCCAAATCGAACAGGAACAGGTCTTTGCTTTCTTTCAGGTCGACAACCTGTTCCAAGTCCTCGAAAGGCGGTTCATCGTCATCTTCGCCGATAACTTCTACGTCATACAGTTTGGGCAGTTCCGAGTCCGCATCCTCCCTCCATTTGTTGAAAAAGGATTTTTGGTAGTCGAAATCATACACCTTGATCTTCCTTGTGGTAATTCCGGAAAGATAGTTGGCGAAAGCGATGGCGAGGGTGGTTTTCCCTGTTCCGCCTTTTTGCGTGGCAAATGTGATGATCATTCTTATGTTCTTTTTTTGTTTTTGCGTCTTTTTCTTAACTCTTCTTCGGCAGGGTCTTTTCCTGCTCCTCCCGATGGTTTGGTGAATTGGAAAATCAGGTCGTCTATGCTTCTGTCCAGTTGTTTGGAAAGATTTTCATCTCTATCTTCCGATGCCAATTCTTGGCTTGGATTGAGGAATTTTTGATAGGCTTTCTCGCCAATTAAATTTTCCAATGCTCCCACATAATGCAGTTTGGAGTGGACGGCATAATATTTTCCCTCTTCCGATTTTATGAGGTGGACATCGTTATTTTTCTGTGTTTCGACATAATCCTTTACATCGTTTTTTATGGCGCTGAAAACCTCCCTGTTCTTTATTTTCTTGGACTCGAAAAGCATAAATTCTTTTACTGCGTTTTCGGGATTCTGGCGTTTTAGATGCTCCATTAAAATTTGTTTTGAAAAACTGTCCGCCAGATTGTAGTCCTTTAGACTTTCAAATAGTTTCTTGTCTATTTTTTCATCGGTCAGCTCAAACAGTTCGTTCATCTTCATGATCTCGCTTCCCTTGAACACCTTTCCCGACTTATGGTCGATGATGCTGTATCCGAATGGCTTTTGTCCGTCCTTGTGGTGGAAAACCATATCCAGTCCGAAGATGTCCCGCAATTTTTTCTGGAGTTCGCTCTCGAACTCAATCTTGGGTTTCCAATGCCCGTTGTGTCTTTCCTCTGGTAGCATTGATTCCTGCAACCTTTTATCCTCTACCTTGAAGACTTTGTTGGAACAGAGGTCTTTATATCTGCTCAAAATGGCTTTCAGCTGTCTCTTTCGCCCGTTGTCCGAATTGGGAGTAAAACTGATTTGGTTACCGTAGATGGTTTTAAGTTTTACCCCGTTCTTCAGAATGGAAAAGTCATTTTCATCATTTGTGTCTTTAGTTAGTTTGAACCCGCTTCTTTCAAGCAGGAGTTCCAGTTGGCTGAGTGAAGCAATTTGATAGTTTAGCAGTTTTTCTAATTTTTCCTCGGAACTTACTCCGTATCGTTTTTCTAGTGTATCTGCCAATGCTTTTTGGGCTTTCAAGCGTTCGTAACTGTCGTTGATTTTCTTTCCGGTCTGCTTGTCAACCCTTGTGGAGACGATATGGACGTGGTTGTTCTCGGTGTCGCTGTGGTAAACAACTATGAACGGCTGTTTTCCGTAGCCCATTTCCTGCATGAAGTCTTTGGCGATTTCGGTGATTTCTTCCTTGCCATGATTCTGATATTTTGCAGAAATGACGGCGTGGAACTGTGGTTTCTTTACCTTCTCATTTTTTGAAATGGATTTGAAGTAGTCCCGAACCTGCTCCGGACTGCTTTCCCCATTGATGAAGGAGGGAAAGTTTTTCATCAGCATCAGTTCTCCTGTTCCTTTCTCCATCTTTTTGTCGTTGTACTGAACGCCGTGAAAATCCGAGCCTGAAGCAGGAATAATCTTGACAATCATTTTGCGAGCATTTCATAGATCTTTTCGAAGATTTGGTTTTGCTGCTTCTTCAATTTGGCGATTTCTGAAAGCTTTGCGGTGAAGTTTTTCAGTTCTGATTCCGAAATAAACTTTTGTCCGTTTGCAATTTTCGCTACCTGGTTGATGTTGGTCTCTATCTTGATGAAGACGTTGTCTTGTTTTTCAATGAACGCCAGTATCTGTCTTCTTTCGTTGTCTAAAATTCTGTTCTCAACTGATGCCGTCAGTAAGTCGGTCAATGTGAGGTTTCTGTCTTTGCATATTTTTTTCCAGTCCTGTTTTTTGGTTTTGGATATTCTGAATTTTATGTAGTCTTCTTTTTCCATTAAGGACTTTGTTGAATCATCAATTAGGGCAGATAAGGCTTGATCCAGTTGGAATATCCTTGAACTTCTCCGTAGGTGTAGTAGGATGTGGACATTGCGTTTAGGGAGGTTTGCGGAATCTGGATGCTGTAATTCTCCAGCAGGGCTGGAAAATATTGCGTGGAATTTTCCGTATGCAGTAAGACAATCTGGTTGGGAATGTATCCGATGTCGCTGTAGATGCTCGCAATGCTGATGAAGGCGTTTCCCGTAATCGGTGCGGAATCAGAAGACCTGTACATCTGAAACCATACATTTACAATTCCCTGTACTTTTCTGAACAAAACCGCTCCCTTTAGTCCTCCGAAATTTTTGGTTCCGATGGTGTAATATTTTGAGGAGGTAAGATAGGCGTGGCTATTTCCCGAATAGTTTACAGGGGCGGACCAAGTTGAAGTTGCTGTCAGTGCGGCGGTGCTGTTGGGATCGAAGGTGAGTACAATTCTGTATTCGACAGGCTGTTTCTCCTTTGCGAAATTCTGCCATACGTTGCCGTCAAAATAATACATTCCTGATTCTGAAATATTGATGACCTGCCCCGAAAGATTGGAAGCCGGAGCGGTGGCAAATACAACCGCACCTTTTTTTGCCTGTGTGTAAAACTTGTTCGCCAACTGGTCGCCCGTTATCCTTGGAGGAATAATCCCGTCATGATGTGAGGTGTCGTTTGGTTTTCCTACTACATCAAAAGTAGTTTCGGGTGTCTGTGTGTTTATTCCGACCTGCGCATTGAGGTTGATGGCAAAAAGTGTCAGGAGAACATAGAGGGTTGCTTTCATTTTTTTGATTAAAATTTCTGTTGCAAAATTGGGACATCAAATCCGTGAAAACAATAGTGTTCATGGGGCGTGGGCTAAATAAGAACAATTTAGACGAGTTTAGATTCTCCGAAGATTAAAAAAGAATAATTTAGACGAGTTTAGATGCTTGAACCAGATTTGGTGATTAAAAAAAACAAGTTCCGCCGTTTTTTCCCCTTTTGCAAAAAGGCAAGACCGTCTTTGTCCCAAAACTTGAAAAGTTTGTGGGTACAAAGACACATCTTGCAACAAAAGTTTACTGATTTTTTTAGAGGTCTGAAAAGGTTCCTCGAATGCTTATATTAGGGTTGTTTTGCGGTTTTTTATGATAAAGTTGCTTTGGAAGGAAAAAAACATGGAAAACGGGGAGAATTGAGGTGTAACTTTTCTACCCACGTTTGCGAGTAGGATGTGGCTGATTTACGCAGGTTGCATGATAACCTGTAGCTAAATTACCCAACTTATTGAAAAAGATAAGTTTATTTGGTGCAGGTTTTGAAGGAAGGTGTGTCTTTTTATCATTGAAATTTTTGTCAGAATGCTTATCATTTAGGAAAATGTAGGGTGGGTCTATTTTACCCAGGTTGATTTTGAACTTGTGTCTATTTTTCGCAGGTGGTTACTTTGGGAGTGCATATTTAACAAAAGAATCGGAAGGACTGAAAATTCTGTAGATGATTATTTCAGAGTTATTTTTTAGATTTTAGTTTAGATAATCTTGGAATTAAAAATAATGAAAAAGATTCTCTTGGAAATGGGCTTTTTTACGCGGCTTTGTGATTGGGATGTGCCCAATTTACGCAGGTTGAAAAATTGCCTGTGGTTAAATCAGGCAGGTTTTTGAAAAAGATGACTTTATTTGTTGAGAATTTGCACTAATAATGCACGGAAATCCCTCGTTTCTGTAAGAAATCTTAGCATTAACAATTATTTTTTTAAAAAAAACATCAAGCTTGATACCCCAACAATTTCCTAATTTGATAGAAAAACCTTTCAATTAGCCTTAAATCCTCGGTGACAATCTCGGCACTTCCTTTGAGCTCTCTGTCAAATGGCAACTTTTTCCCAAAAGAAGTCCGCAATCCTTTTGGAAGCAAAACGTCAACATAATAGTTCCCTTTATCATCTGGAGTAAGAGAAATGTTTTGGACCTTGCCTTCAACGATTCCATATTCTTGGTATCGGTAATTATCAAGCTTTACTAAAACCTTTTGATTTGGTTTAACTTTACCGGAATTCACTGATGGAATCAACATCCGACCAACAACTAATTCCTTATCATTGGGTAGAACAGACATCACAATATCACCGGGTTTTACAAATTGGTTCTCGCCCCAAAATTGTTGGAAACTAACTACTCCTTCAGTAGAAGAAATAATGAGATAATTTTGTTCCCATTGTCTCAGTGATTTTCTTAGCTGTTCAAATAATTGGAGCGTTTGGGAGCTGTATGTAATCTTATCTTTCTCAGTATTTATTGATGCACCGCTTTTGGTTTTATTTAGATTTGAAACCGCTTCCTGCATCTGTGACAATGTTATATTGATATTTTTCAAATTTTGTTCTGCCTGTAGAAATTTTGTTTTTTCATTTTCTAGTTCCATCGCGGCAATTACACCTTGATTGAACAATTCTTGGGAGCGCAAGTATTTTTTTTGGTAAGGTCAAATTTTGTAACTTCTAAGTTCCGCTGCTGTTGTAATGTAGCAATCCTTGCCCTGTATTCCCCAAGACTTTGGTTTGCTGCAATATTTTCAGGAGCATAGGGCTTAAGACGAGTAAAAAGTTTTTCATCCTGCAATGCTTTTGCAAAACTATTGTATTCTCCCTGTATTTCGCCAAGTTTGAAGGTTGATGCCTGTTGAGTAGGGAAGTAGAGAACTTGTGATGATGACATTGAATCAACTATATCTTTTAGAGCTAGAATATCCTTGTAATCAGCAGCTGACTGAAGCACCATCATGACTTGATTTTTATTTACAGACTGATGATCTTTCACTAAAATTTTTTCAATTTTAGAATTTGTTCTTGCTTCAAGTTTTTCAGGTGGATTTTTGGAAGTTACGACTATGGGGGCAGGTATAAACTCAGGATATTTAATTACATAACTCATCAAGAGAACCATCAGGAGAATGACGAAAATTACCGTGTTTCCCCATCGAATCATCCAATGTGGCGGCTGCGTGAGAATATCCTGCACGTTTTCTGAACGTAGTTCAAGATTGTCTAATATGTCTTTTTCCTTTTCCAATTTATTATTAAATTTTAAAATGTCCCAAATACGTCATAACAATATCCAAACTCTTTGTATTAACTGTGGAGCCATCATGAATACAATTATCTGTTGGAGCTATATAGTTGGTCCTTAAATCCTCCGTAGATTTTTTTTTTTAGCCATTTCATGAGTTTTTAAAAGGTTAATAAAAACAAAGTTACTAAAACGGCAAATGGGAAAAGCTACCGGAGGTTTAGTTCAACAGCTAAGTTCTTGTTGCGTGCGAATAACGAACAGTGATACCCTATTTAACGGAAGCTTCGGGAGTTTTTTTTCAGCATTATGGGTTTATCGGCGAAGGATTTTAGAGATTTACAGGGGATTTCTGAAAGAGTCTCTTTTTTGGGCGGTTTACCCGTTTTTAGTTAATTTTACAAAGTTACAGATTTAGGCGGTTGTTAAAGCTGCCGAAGCTTTAGTTCAGCGGATCTTTAAGTTATTAATTTCTTTAAAAAAATAGAAAAATCTATAATAAATCTGTTATTTCTCCAATTTATTTTTGGTTTTAAATTGGATCTATACTGTGGAAGAAGTGATGTAAGCAGGGAAGAACAGTCGATTTAAAAAAATCTATAAATGTAATTGTCCGGCAAATGAGTAAAAAAAACTTGGTTGATATCATAGAATTTTCAGAAGAGTTATCTGAACCAATTAAGACACTGAATTACGAGTGGCTTGAAAAATATTTTCGTATAGAAGAAGGTGATGTTGCATCACTTTCAGATCCCCAAAAGCATATCATAGACAAAGGCGGCCATATTTATTATGCTAAACTCAATGGTGAAATTGTTGGTACAGCCTCACTGTTAAAGAAAAGTGAAACGGTTTACGAATTAGGTAAATTGGCTGTCAGCGACAAAGCACAGGGACACGGTATTGGGACAATATTGATTGAACATTGCTTAAATATTGCCAAACAAAAACAAATAACGATACTTATTTTATACTCAAACACAACGTTGCAATCGGCTATTCATTTATTTAGAAAATATGGGTTTGAAGAAGTTGAACTTGAAAGTGGAGTTTACGAAAGAGCAAATATCAAAATGGAGAAACACTTTTAAACAGGAAAGAACAGCCGTTTTAGAAAAAAATTATAAAGAATCCAGCGGACTTTTTATCCTGGACTTTGAAAGGTCTGTCACATGCGTGTAGATTTGGGTGGTTTTAATGGAATTATGCCCAAGGAGCTCCTGAATAAAGCGGATATCGGTTCCTGTTTCCATTAAGTGAGTGGCAAAACTGTGGCGCAATCCGTGAATACCGACTTTCTTGCGAATGCCTGCCTTTTCCATCGCCTTCCTAAATACCGCCTGCGCAGACCGTACAGAATATGCCTCGCCTTCTTTACCCTCGAAAAGGTAAACCTTTGGGCGGTAGCTCAGGTAATATTCCCGCAATTCGGGCAGTAAGCTTTGGGGAAGTACGGCGATGCGGTCTTTTTTACCTTTCCCCTGTTCGATGCGCACCAGCATTTCCGCACTGTCGATATCGGAAAGTTTTAACGCTACCACTTCACTCACACGGAGCCCCATGCCGTAACACACTTTCAGAACAAGTGAATGTTTGAGATTTAGTGTGGCAGCTATTATTTTCTTGATTTCAGCTTTGCTGAGCATTTTGGGAAGCAGCAGCTTTTTCTTTGGGCGCGGAATGTCGAAAAACATTTTTTGGCGGTGGAGCACTTGCTCAAAATAAAACTTTACGGCATTCATGCGGCTGTGGATTTCGCTTTCCGAGAGTTTCAGTTTTTCGTGGCAGTAGAGGAAATAAGACCGCAAACGTTCGGGAGAAAGCTCCTGCACGGGATAACTTTTTAGGATGTAGAGCAACTGTGCAAATTCTATGCTGTAAGTGCGTAAGGTATTTTGACTGTACCGCTTCAGCAGGAGATGTTCCTGGAAACGCTGGAACTCCGGCAAATTGACAAGGTGAATTTTGGAGAGTACTGCCTTGCCGGTTATTTTCTCGGGCAGCCCAAAAAGTTTGCGGTAGTGCCTGTTATCGGTAACATACCATTTTTTTTGTGAGGCGGACCACCGTGCTTTTGTGTGTTCGCGCAGAAAGGAAATGAGCTGCCGGTCTTTTTCAAACTGCACCCAAATAACGTTGGAGCCGTTGTGAGTTCCGGAGGAAAACTGAAATCTTTTGTCTGAAAAATCCATACCACCACTGCGTATTTTTTATATATTAAAAAAAGCTAAAATCAGATGGCGTTGGATGTTATCCGCCGCCAATAATTTAAAATACGCAATCCAAATATAGCTATAAAATATTAATATACAAATACTTAATAAAGATTCAAAAAAAATTACGATTTTATGATGCTTGATTCATAAATATTCATATATTTGAGTGTTGTCCGCAAGTTTAACGGAACGTTATCAAAATAAGTTTTTCAGTGAATGAAAAAGAAAAAAAAGTTTAGAAGAATATTAGTTTTCCTTATTGTTTTATTAATTTCATTCTCTATCTATCTTTACTTCGGTCTTAAAATGCTTGATATAGAAGATAGATATGGTGATTTAGAAAATCTTTATTGGAACTCAAAAAATGATGACATTGCTTTGAAAAAAAAGAATTCTGAATGCGCCTTAATTCGGAAAGAAAAAAACAGAGTTTATGTTATAAAAAACCAGCGAAAATTAGATATTGATTATTGGTTAAATCCACAAAATGCAGATTATGATGTTGAAGTTTATCGACCTAAAAATAAAATTGCGCTTTACAAACTAACTTCAGAAGAACTGTATTCACTAACAAAAAATTCTGAAACTAAACTTATTGAAAAGATTGAAGTAAACTACTGAAGAATTAAAAAACCTGCGTACAACAGTGTATTTGCAAAAGGCTGGGTTGAATACATTCTGTGAGAATTAGTTTAGCAGTAGCCGCAAAATATTTTTCCACTTCCTTTATTTTTGTAATTTAGTCAGTGGAAAAATATTTTGCTCAAGGCGTTTTTCTTCCGAAATTTTTGTTCAAAGTAGCCCGCCCTTCGCAAATACTTTTTCCGTTATCTGCTATTTCACTAAAACAGCGTATCAATAAGACTTGAGAGAATTTTAATGGAAATTTGGAAAAAACATAAAGAATTTAATTACGAAATTTCCAACTTCGGGAATGTAAGACGAATTGGAAAAAAACATGTGGACAAAAACGGCGTTGAGAAACAAAAAGAAACAAAATTTTTGAAGCCTTCTTTGGTTGGTGGATTTACAGCGCAAGTTGCTTTCTCAAAAACTGAAAATAAAAATACAACCGTTAAATATTTCAGCCTGAATAAATTAGTTGCTGAAAATTTTCTTCCCGAACCGAGCGAAGACCAAATTTTATTGGAACACATTGACGGAAATCCTCTGAATAATCGTGCTGATAATTTGAAATGGATTACGAGAAGCGAATGGAACATTAAAAATGCTAAAATGATTGAAAAAAGGACAAAAAATGCGCTAAAAGTCCGCGCTAAAAACTCAAAAATTAAGAAAACTGCAAAAAGAAACAGCAGATAACAGTGTATTGGCAAAAGACGGGGTGAATATTGTCTTTGAGAATTCAGTTAACATTATCCGCAAAATGCTTTTCATATTTCTTTTTTTAGTAATTTAGAAATCTGAAAAAGCATTTTGCTCAGGTTCGGTCTTCCTTTGGAATTGTCTGCAAAGTAGCCCGTCCTTCGCCAATACTTTTTCCGTTAGCTGCCATTTTGTAAGACCACATATCCAATGAAAAAAATCACATTTGTTTTAACTTTTCTGCTTTCCATTTTTGGTTATTCTCAAATAATTTCTGGGGAAATATTTAACCAAGATAAAAAGCCAATTTCAGGTGCAAGAATTGGAATTGAGAATACTGATTTTGGGGATTTATCTGATGAAAATGGTAATTTCCAAATTGACTTAACAAATTTTGATAAAAATTCTAGCCTCAAAATTTATGTCAGCGAATTTCAACCTTATAATATCAAAATTTCTGACTTGCTAAATTCGGACAGAAAAATTGTTTTGACAGAAAAGGTTATAAACATTGAGCCAATAAATATAAATCCAAAGAAATATAAGTTTAAAAATTTTGGCACTTCAAATTCAAAAACTAATTATTGTGGATACGATTCAGAAAATAAAGACAGACTTTTTCGTGAGTATGCAATTAAGGTCGAGAATAAAAAACATTTGAAAATAAAAAGAATTAATGTGAATATAGTCGATGATTCATTCATAAATTCTGCTACTCTAATTTTTGACATTCAGGGCTCGAAAAATGGTTTTCCTGACGACCAAAAATCTTTGACAAATGAGACACTAAAATTAACTTTTTCGAAAAATGATATTAAAAATAAAATGATATCACTAGATGTTTCAGAACAAAATATTTGGACCAATGAAGACTTTTTTGTTTTAGTAAGAGTTGACGAAAATCTAAAAGGAAGACTCTATTTTGGTGGAAACATTTTTGCTTTTTCAAAAGACACTTATTATAGGAACTATTTTGGAAAATGGAATAAGTTTTCAACAGGCGAACCTTCAATAAATGTAGATGTCCAAATAGAAAAATAAAAACGGCAGCTAACAGTGTATTTGCAAAAAACGGGGTTGCAGTTTTCATTTGAGAATTTGGTTTTAATATCCGCAAAAATGCTTTTCATATTTCAATTTTCAGTAATTTAGAAATCTGAAAAAGCATTTTGCTCCTCGCGGTTTTCCTTATCACTTTTGGTTTGCAGTAGCCCCGTTCTTCGCAAATACTTTTTCGTTAGCAGAAATTCTATACAAACGTATAACCAATGAAAATTTTTATTAAAAACATATTTCTTTTTTTATTTTTTGCAGCTATCTTAAACTGCAACCCACAAAATGCGAATAATTTTAAAAACAAAATAGTTTATCAGACAGATCAATTAATAATTACTCAAATATCTGAAAATTCATTTGTGCACACTTCATTCTTACAAACAAATGACTTTGGGAATGTTCCGTGTAATGGTTTGATTGTTCGCAATAATAAAGAAGTAGTTATTTATGACACTCCAACTGATGATAACGGCTCTGAAGAATTAATAAAGTGGATATCCGAAAAACTTAATGCAAAAATCAACGCAATAATTCCAACACATTTTCACAAGGATTGTTTAGGAGGTTTACAAGCTTTTCATAATCATAAAATTCCGTCATACGCACATATAAAGACAATTGAACTAGCCAAGGAAAATAATTACACTGTTCCTGAAAAAGGATTTGAAAACGCATTGTATTTGAATGTAGGAAACGAGAAAACAATTACCAAATTTTTCGGTGAGGGTCATACGAAAGATGATGTTGTCGGCTATTTTCCCAGCGAAAATATTATGTTTGGTGGATGTTTGATAAAAGAACTTCAAGCAAATAAAGGTTATTTAGGAGATTCAAATGTCGAAGCATGGTCAAACACAGTTTTAAAAGTAAGAAATGAGTATCCAAATGTGAAAATTGTTGTTCCAGGACATGGTAAATTCGGAAATAAAAGACTACTTGATTATACAATTAAACTATTTAAAACCAATTAATAAAAGAACTTCTGCTAACATTGTATTTGCAAAAGGCGGGGTTGAATATATTCTGTGAGAATTAATTTAGCAGTATCCGCAAAATATTTTTCCACTTCCCTATTTTTTGTAATTTAGTCAGTGGAAAAAACATTTTGCTCAAGGCGGTTTTCCTTCCGACTTTTTGTTCAAAGTAGCCCGCCCTTCGCAAATACTTTTTCCGTTAGCAGAAATTTTATAAAAACTATCGTCTTAAAAGAGTAAAAAATAACTATAAAAGATTTTTATCAATGAATAAATTTTTATATTTTTATCCAAACTATAAAATTAAAAAAAATGAAAAAGACATTTAATTTAGTATTGCTATTTGTATGCTTTATTACTTTAAGTTCGTTTGAAAAGCAAAAACCATTTGATGGAAAACCAACTTTTGTATTTCAGAGTTCTTGCGACGCAAGTCAAAATCTTGACGAAACTTGTAGAAGTTTTATTGGAAGATGTAGAAAAGGTGGAATTAATTCAGAATTCCCAGGTCAATTCTATGATGTAAAAATTAGAGAAGTAAAAAATGGCACCTCTGCGGATCACAAAAAGGCTTGGAAATTATTAAATGACAACAGATTTAAAAAATAATATTATGAAAAAATATTTCGGAATAGTTCTTTTGAGAACCAAAAATGAAACGACGAATAACTGCAGTTTTGAGGAGACATATTTGTCTATAAAGTCACAAAATATAGATGAAGCAAGGACTGTTTTAGAAGAATATGGAAAATCTTGTGAAACTACCTACAAAAATCAGAATGAAGATGTAATTGTTGTAAATTTTGAAAAAATAATTGATGTTAACGAATTTTTGAGGGAAGAAACACAGGAAAAATATCAAGAATTATATTCAAGAAATTTTCAAGATATAGAGTCATATTCTAAGTTTGAAAAACTTTATAGCCAATAAAAAAACTTCTGCTAACATCGGTTTTGCAAAAGCGGGGGTGAAGTTCCCTTGCGGTGAAAGTTTTGTAAAATTTATCCGCAAAAAACCATTTCGTTTTTTTTATTTTTTGTAATTTTGAAAAAACGAAAATAGTTTTTGCTCAGTTCGGTTTTTAATAGAAAGTTTCGGCTTTCTTAGCCCCGCCTTCGCAAAGCCGTTTCCCGTTAGCGGGCATTGTGAAAGATACCAGCATAACAGTTAAACATTGATAAATGAAAAAAAAACTACTTTGGATATTAATTTTAGGACTGATAATAATCAGTTGCAAACAAAGGAAAACAGAAATGAAAGAGAAAATAATTAAAACAAACGGCATTGAACTCTGTACGGAAAGTTTTGGAAATAAGAAAAATCCAGCAATCCTTTTGGTAGCAGGTGCAACCGTATCAATGCTGTATTGGGACACTGAATTTTGCCAACAATTATCTGAAAAAGGATTTTTTGTTATTCGTTACGACAACAGAGATGTAGGAAAATCCACTAATTATGAACCAGGTTCTACTCCATACGATATTGTTGACTTAACTAATGACGCTATTTCAATATTGGATGGCTACAAGATTGACAAAGCACATTTTGTGGGGATTTCTTTGGGCGGACTAATTTCTCAAATAGCATCAATAAAGTTTGCCGACAGAGTTAACTCCTTAACTCTTATGTCATCAGGCCCTTGGGGAGACTCAGACCCAACTATACCTGAAATGGACACGAGTATTTTAGATTTCCATAGTAAAGCAGGTACAGTCAATTGGACAAATGAAGACAGTGTGGTAAACTATTTAATTCAGGGTGCAGAATTAATGAGTGGCAAGAAACAATTTGACAAACAAAGAAGTGAAAAACTGATAAGAGCTGAGTTCAATAGAGCCAACAATTATATAAGTATGTTCAATCACGCTGCATCGCAAGGTGGTGGTGGTGAAGAATATTGGAACAGATTAAACGAAATCAAACAACCCACCTTAATTATCCACGGAACAGACGACAAAATTTGGCATTATAAGAATGCAGGTTTTTTACTAGAAAAAATAAAAGGTTCAAATCTAATCACCCTTGAAGGTACAGGACACGAATTACACGTTGATGATTGGAAATCAATTATTGATGGAATAGAAAAACACATAAATGACTGATAAACAAAAACAACGCCCCGCGTGGGCCTATACGCTGCCGGCAGCACTGCTGCTGATGGCTCCTTTCGACATCCTCGCTTCACTGGCGATGGATATTTATCTCCCTGTCGTTCCAGCGATGCCCGGCATCCTGAACACGACGCCCGCTATGATCCAACTCACGTTGAGCCTCTATATGGTGATGCTCGGCGTGGGCCAGGTGATTTTTGGTCCGCTCTCAGACAGAATCGGGCGACGGCCAATTCTACTTGCGGGCGCAACGGCTTTCGTCATTGCGTCTCTGGGAGCAGCTTGGTCTTCAACTGCACCGGCCTTTGTCGCTTTCCGTCTACTTCAAGCAGTGGGCGCGTCGGCCATGCTGGTGGCGACGTTCGCGACGGTTCGCGACGTTTATGCCAACCGTCCTGAGGGTGTCGTCATCTACGGCCTTTTCAGTTCGATGCTGGCGTTCGTGCCTGCGCTCGGCCCTATCGCCGGAGTATTGATCGGCGAGTTCTTGGGATGGCAGGCGATATTCATTACTTTGGCTATACTGGCGATGCTCGCACTCCTAAATGCGGGTTTCAGGTGGCACGAAACCCGCCCTCTGGATCAAGTCAAGACGCGCCGATCTGTCTTGCCGATCTTCGCGAGTCCGGCTTTTTGGGTTTACACTGTCGGCTTTAGCGCCGGTATGGGCACCTACTTCGTCTTCTTCTCGACGGCTCCCCGTGTGCTCATAGGCCAAGCGGAATATTCCGAGATCGGATTCAGCTTTGCCTTCGCCACTGTCGCGCTTGTAATGATCGTGACAACCCGTTTCGCGAAGTCCTTTATCGCCAGATGGGGCATCGCAGGATGCGTGGCGCGTGGGATGGCGTTGCTTGTTTGCGGAGCGGTCCTGTTGGGGATCGGCGAACTTTACGGCTCGCCGTCATTCCTCACCTTCATCCTACCGATGTGGGTTGTCGCGGTCGGTATTGTCTTCACGGTGTCCGTTACCGCGAACGGCGCTTTGGCAGAGTTCGACGACATCGCGGGATCAGCGGTCGCGTTCTACTTCTGCGTTCAAAGCCTGATAGTCAGCATTGTCGGGACATTGGCGGTGGCACTTTTAAACGGTGACACAGCGTGGCCCGTGATCTGTTACGCCACGGCGATGGCGGTACTGGTTTCGTTGGGGCTGGTGCTCCTTCGGCTCCGTGGGGCTGCCACCGAGAAGTCGCCAGTCGTCTAACCGACGACTGGTAGCAGGCCCGCTCCGATGCGGCGCACTAACCATCGAAACCTCGTGAATGTCGGTATCCTGTCTGGCAGGATACCGCTCATTTCCCTTGTTCAGTTCAACATCGCATTGGCAAAATGGCGGGTTAAGTTCAAAATTCAACTTTTGTGCTTTTTATTCCGCCGAATGTGTCCCACATTCAGCTTTTTTTTAATAATTTAGCTTCTGTGGAAACACATCGGCTACGTCACTGCTAAATTGAACTTTCGGTTCAATTTATCCGCCACTTCGCCAATGCGTTTCCCGTTATGCGGCAGCTTAAAAGACGACACCAAACCAAAAAAATCATCTTGACAACCACCCGACTTTGAACTACGAAGGATGAAATTTTTCAGGGACAACTTCCAGCATTTCCAAAAAACAGTTTACCCATTGACTTGGAGACAAACAAACAATTTGAGCATTAAGGTTTAAACCGAATTTTTCCGAAATTGACCTGACCTGACTTTTCCTGAAAATCGACTTTAAAGCTGTTTTTACAGATAAATCAGGTTTCTCTAACAGACAGGAAATAAATGCTAAGTATTTGGCTTTAAACTTAAAATCAAAAAATAAGTGTTTTCTTTTAATGTTTAACAGGGCTGATTTGACAGTTGGCGGTGGCAAGAAACTTTCAGGACCTACCTCATAGACAAGTTTCAAATCAAAAAAAGTATGATAGAAAACGGTATATGGATTGTAAAGCTTCCTCGAAAATAACTTTTGTGTAGGTTCTAACTGAAGGATAATGGAACCTCCCAGAAAATTTCCAAGACTCTCAAACATCAGGATTTTGAAAATATCGGAAGTAATGCCATAAGGAATATTTGACACCACTTTGAAAGGAAATTTCGGAACTGCAAAATTCCTAAAATCACAACCGACAACTTGAACATTTCGGGCATCAGAAAATAATTTTCGTAAATGTTCAACCAAAGCTGTGTCGTTTTCAATAGCAACAACATTGTTGGCGATTTTTAATAAATGAACAGTAAAAAACCCCTTGCCTGCCCCAATATCTAAAACCGTATCCTGATTACTTATATTTGCTTGTCTTATTGCATCTTTTATTAGCACTTTATCAATAGTAAAGTGCTGACCCGTAAAACGAACGGGCAATTTCTTTTTTGTCATTACTGCAAATTTAGTAACTTTGCTTGACAAATTAACGAGAAAGAAGAGAAAATGAAAGCCGACCGCATAACATCACCTATACGCAAGCAGGGGGTTCGTGCTTCGTAAGACAGGAAAGTGGTAAATTTGAAGTTCAGTTCTTCGTAGGAAGTTCAGTGGTTAAAATCCCTGCCTGCGTATAGCTGAGAACCGTTATGTGAAAGAATAAAACGGCACCTCCAAAAAGAAAGTGCCGTTTCGAAATTAAATTTATAAATTCTCAATCCACTACTTCTGAAACAGTTGATTTTTCTATTAGAAAAATTCCGTCAAAAGCTTCTTCTATTTCAGTTTTTAGGCACATCGAATCAAATCGAATCTTATTACAATTTTTTAATTCCGTACTTCTGTTCATTAGTAAACAGCATTCTTTTCCTCCAAATTCTTGCATAATAAATTCAACAGAATCCGACTCTGGAAAATCAAGTGGAAATTTATCAACCCTAAAGCCAAATTGATAATCATTATCAGGATACAATGCCGCAGTTTCTCCACGTAGATTAGTTATTGCAAATGCTTTATATTTTTCTCCAAAAGTCATCGAAAGTCTTTGCCCCATTGGATAACAACTAATAAATCCATCAAAATCTACCGGAGTTTTTTGAATGTGAGCATTGTGGGCAACCAAAATAATCTTTTTACCAAGTGAATTTTTCAAAAACCAATCAATGCTTTCTGCCATATACTGGTCTTTTGCTCCCATATCTCCTTCAATTCCCCTTTCAGTAATGAAACTTTCCATAGCATCAGCATTATAATTCATATAAATCAAGCCTTTAACTTGATGAACTATCGATTGAAATTCTAAACTTTCTAATTTTGGTTGAAGAGTAATCAAACGAATGTAAACTTTTAATAGCAATGCTTTTAATTCATTATGTTCAGCTTCATCAAAAAGCGATAAATTTAACGCAAGCTGAGAAGTCGAATAGAAATCAAATTTCTCAGCAAGATTTAAAATCTTCTGTAAGACATCAGAAGAAACGATTGAAAGTCTTTGCAAATAATCAGATACAATACGAAAGTTTGGAAAATAAGAACCTCCATTTTTAGGAATATCCACACCTAAAAAGGTAATTTGATTATTATTGTCTTGATTATACCGACGAAGCCATAGCAAAGTATCTTTAAACTCATTTGGATAATAAAAGTGTGACAGTAACTTATCCAAATCGTCGAATGGAATTTGTGATTTTATCCACTTATCAACTTCTAATCCTTCAGAAAAACCAAACTCAAATGCCAAGGTGTCAAAATCACATTCAGTTACTAAAAACTCAATAACTTGATGCCTGAATGTAAAAAACTCTTTTATGAAATGTGCGTTTTCGCCTAAACCAACAATTGTAGAAGAATCAAAATATTCTCGAAATCGAAAAAGACTTTGTTTTATGGATGTATTATTTTCCGAATTAAACGGAAAAGTTAAGGGTTTTATATTTTTCATTATTACCTTATTTTAAATTAAAAATTAACGTACCAAATAGCAACCGTCTCAAAAAGACGATTTAATAATTTACTTTAATTTTTAATTACCAAGGCTTGCTGAAATACATAAAATGTGAATTATTTGAATACAAAGATACTAAAAATTCCTTCACATAACATCGCATTGGCAAAATGGCAGGTTAAGTGCTAAATTGAAAGTTTCTGCATTTTATTCCGCCGAATGTGTTCCACATTCGCTTTTTATTTGTAAGTTAGCTCTGTGGAAACACATCGGCTACGTTCTCGCTAAATTGAACTTTTTGTCCAATTTATCCGCCACTTCGCCAATGCGTTTCCCGTTATGTGCCATTTTTGAATGACAATGCGAATAGATACAGACAAACAAATGAATTTACTTAGTGATAAGAACGTTGCAATAATTGGTGGTGGACCCGTTGGACTGACTATGGCAAAATTATTACAGCAAAACGGCATAGACGTTTCAGTTTACGAAAGAGACAACGACCGAGAGGCAAGAATTTTTGGTGGAACCCTTGACCTACACAAAGGTTCAGGTCAGGAAGCAATGAAAAAAGCGGGATTGTTACAAACTTATTATGACTTAGCCTTACCAATGGGTGTAAATATTGCTGATGAAAAAGGCAATATTTTATCCACAAAAAATGTAAAGCCCGAAAATCGATTTGACAATCCTGAAATAAACAGAAATGACTTAAGGGCTATCTTGTTGAATAGTTTAGAAAACGACACGGTTATTTGGGATAGAAAACTTGTTATGCTTGAACCTGGTAAGAAGAAGTGGACACTAACTTTTGAGAATAAACCGAGTGAAACAGCAGATTTGGTTATTCTTGCCAATGGCGGGATGTCCAAGGTAAGAAAATTTGTTACCGACACGGAAGTTGAAGAAACAGGTACTTTCAATATACAAGCCGATATTCATCAACCAGAGATAAACTGTCCTGGATTTTTTCAGCTATGCAATGGAAACCGGCTAATGGCATCTCACCAAGGTAATTTATTATTTGCTAACCCCAATAATAATGGTGCATTGCATTTTGGAATAAGTTTTAAAACACCTGATGAATGGAAAAACCAAACGCAGGTAGATTTTCAAAACAGAAATAGTGTCGTTGATTTTCTTCTGAAAGAATTTTCCGATTGGGACGAACGCTACAAAGAATTGATTCATACGACGTTGTCATTTGTAGGATTGGCTACACGGATATTTCCTTTAGAAAAGCCTTGGAAAAGCAAGCGCCCATTACCCATAACAATGATTGGGGATGCCGCACATTTGATGCCGCCTTTTGCAGGGCAGGGAGTAAATAGTGGGTTGGTGGATGCCTTGATATTGTCTGATAATCTAGCCGATGGAAAATTTAATAGCATTGAAGAGGCTGTTAAAAATTATGAACAGCAAATGTTTATCTATGGCAAAGAAGCACAAGAAGAATCAACTCAAAACGAAATTGAAATGTTTAAACCCGACTTTACGTTTCAGCAATTGTTAAATGTATAAAATGGAATAAAACGGCACATAACAAACAAATTGGCAATAGAGCCGGTGAAGTACTTCTATTGAACTTTTGTGCAATGTTGAAGATTAGTAATTCTATTCAACATTTGTGCTAAAAGTCGGCTCCATCGCCAATTTGCCAAACGTTAGCTGCAATATTTCCAAAAATCCGCATAAAAATTAATTGATGAAAAACATAGACAATTTTGGACTTTCGTTAACCAATAAAGACTCTACAAAAAGAATTAAATTAAATGAAATTGATATAGAAGAAATTGTTGATTCTGGGATTTTGGATGCAATTCCTTATTTAGGTGATGCAATTTCAAGCTACAAAGGAGTAATGAATTTAAGAGACAAAATTTTCACAAAAAAATTCATTCGTTTTCTACAATCTTTCGAAAATCAAACAATCAGCGAGAAAGAATATAACGATTTTGTAAATCGAATTACAAATGATAAAAAATACAGAATTAAAGTAACAGAAACATTAATCGAATATATTGACAATTTCAAAAGTAATGATAAAATTGAAGTTTATAGTAATTTATTGACAGCATATATCGAAAATAAATTTTCTTGGGAACATTTTATTAAACTTTCGGAATGTTTAGAAAAAGTAGATTTAAATTATTTAACAATTATTCCCAAAATTGACACGACAGAAGATAAAGAAGTACAAGAATATAATGAAGATGAAACGACTGGTGAATCAAATTTGGAATCTTCAGGATTAGCAATTAGAATGAGTGTTTGGTCGTCAGATATTTATCCAACTAAATATGGGAAAGATTTATTTCAATATGGTTTGAAAAAATAATACTGCAGCTAACATCGTATTGCTAAAATGCGGGATTGAAGGCTCTTGCGTCGAAAATTTTGTAAAATTTAGTCGCAAAAAATGTTTCCGCCTCCATTTTTTTATTAATTTAGTCAGCGGAAAATATTTTTTGCTTAGTGCAGTTTTTAGTAGAAATTTCAGGTGTAAAAAGCCCGCACTTCAGCAATACGTTTCCCGTTACCTGCAAGCATAAAACAAAACCGTCAAACAAAAAATGAAATCAAGAAATCTAATCTTTTTTATTGCAATACTATCTTTTATTAACGGATGTTCGTCAAGTAAAGAAGCAGACAAAAAATCAAATAATTTACATCTAAACGATATGACTGTACGGAACGACTTCAAAGGCTACTTTGACAGTTGTGGAGTTGATGGCTCAATAGCTATTTATGACGTAGAAGGTCAAAAATGGATTGTATCAGACACGGTTGGAATAGAGATTGAAACGCTTCCAGCTTCTACATTCAAGATTATAAATTTATTGATTGCCCTTGAAACTAATACAATCAAAGATGAAAACGAAATAGTTAAATGGGTCGGAAGTACAGATACAATTAAATATGGGTACAGACCTGAGATTTATCACGATATGCCAGTTAAAGAAGCTTTTGAATCATCAGCAGGTTGGGTTTTTGTTGAACTTGCAAAGAAAATTGGAAAGGATACTTACAAAAAATACCTAACTGAGAGCAAGTATGGGAACAATAATTTGTCTCAAACAGAAGCCGATTTTTGGAATTTTGGAAACTTTGGAATTTCACCTAAAAATCAGGTTGAATTTCTAAAATCTTTATATGAAGAAAAACTTCCCTTTTCTAAGCGTAATACTGACATCGTGAAAAATGTAATGATTACAGAGCAAACAGACGACTATACTATAAGAGCTAAGACAGGTTGGACAAGAGAAAACAATACCAATACAGGATGGTGGACAGGGTATGTTGAAGCCAAAAAGGGGACTTATATTTTTGCAACAAGAATTCTTCAAAATAGAAAAATGAATAGGTCAGATTTCGGTAATTGCAGAAAAGAAATCACCAAAAAAGTATTTAAAGACTTGAATATAATTTAAAAGAATGCCAGCAGGTAACAGCACCTACCCAAAAGTGGCGGTTCAGTGGTTAAATCAAGCTTTCTGCATCTATCAAAGTTTGTGCTTGGTTGACAGTGAACCGCTTCGAAATCGCCACCTTCGGGTAGCTGCAAAACGTTACCTGCAAGCATAAAACAAAACCGTCAAACAAAAAATGAAATCAAGAAATCTAATCTTTTTTATTGCAATACTATCTTTTATTAACGGATGTTCGTCAAGTAAAGAAGGGATACTTCGCAATCCAATTAATTTCTCAAAAAAATTCACCCCAACGATCCACAAGGTGGTGGCTCCGGATGGAACCTATCATTGGGTAATTGGTTATTTTCTCACGGAAGAAGAGGCCAGGGGAACACAGGTTCACGATGCAGTAATTCCAAATCCCCGCATGGTGTTCATTTCACCTACAATTTACAAAGTACTTCCATGAAAGTAGCATTGATTGTTGCTGTTGATCAGCAATTCGGTATTGGAAAGAACAATGATTTGATGTGGCATTTGCCTGCAGATATGAAATTTTTCAAAGAAACAACCACGGGACATATTGTGGTTACAGGTAGAAAAAACTACGATTCCATTCCGGAACGTTTTCGGCCGTTGCCCAACCGCGAGAATGCGGTCTTAACACGCAATACCGAATATCATGCTCCTGGAGCAGTTGTTTTTTCTTCCTTGGAATCCTGTTTGGATCATTATAAAAATGAAGTGGAACGAACCGTTTTCATAATTGGAGGCGGACAAATTTACCGAGAAGCTTTAGCGCTTGATTGTGTTCAAGAGATGTTTATTACCCATGTGCAGGGCGAATTTGGTGCAGATACCTTCTTCCCGAAATTCGAAGCTGTCGCTTGGAATGTTGAAACGGTAGCAACCCAAGCAGTGGATGAGAAAAATGCCTATGCGTTTGAAGTGAAAAGGTATTGGAGGTAACGTGATTACTTGATGAGAAATAAGAAATCATTGTCTACCTACTTTCGTTATATTTGATCAAATAAAGAAACAAACCTGCACAAAAACATCAAGTATTATGCTGTTTTGTACAGAAAAGCCGTATCAATAAATAAGTTATGTGTAATTTTAGCCGCAAACGCAGTTAAAACAAAAAGGCTCCGAATTTCGGAACCTTCTTTTTATCATTTCATTTTTCTAAAAAACTTGTACAACAAATCGATTTTATTTGAACAAAGAATTGGCATTGCTTCAAAAAGGGTTTCTTCATCCCATTCCCACCATTTCATTTCCTGCAATTTTTGGATGTCATCATCACTAAATCTCTTTTTTATCAATTTGGCTGGATTTCCCCCTACAATTGAATAAGGTTCAACATCTTTTGTAACCAAAGCACGACTGCCAATAACAGCTCCATCTCCTATCTGAACTCCTGGCATTATCATAGCTTCACTACCAATCCAAACATCATTCCCAACAACTGTATCTCCTGCTTTTTGAAATCCATCTTGGCTTTTACTGAAAACATCAAATTCAGACATATAAAAAAATGGAAAACTGGAAATCCAATCATATTTATGACCTTGATTACCTGCCATTATGAAACTTGCACCGCTCCCTATTGAACAATAAGAACCGATAATTAGTTTATCGACATCATTCCTGTCCGGAAACAGATAACGAGCACAATCGTCAAATGAATGACCGTGATAATAACCAGAATAATAAGAATATTTACCCGAAATTATATTGGGATTAGTTATGTGGTCTTTGATTATTTTTCCTTTAAAAGGACTTTCGAAGAAATTTTTCATTATTTAACATATTTAATTTACAATAAGAGACAATAAGGAAACGAAGAATAATACTAAACTATTCTCTTCCTATACGTTGCGTAAAGTAAATATGCTAATCTGATAATTTCATCTGACAAAGATACAAAAAAACTACACATAACATCGCATTGGCAAAATGGCGGGTTAAGTACAAAATTCAACTTTTGTGCTTTTTATTCCGCCGAATGTGTTCCACATTCAGCTTTTTTTTAATAATTTAGCTTCTGTGGAAACACATCGGCTACGTTACTGCTAAATTGAACTTTCGGTTCAATTTATCCGCCACTTCGCCAATGCGTTTCCCGTTACCTGCAAGCTGAAAACAAAAATCCGTTTAAGAGATGAATGAACTATTGATAAAAATTTTACAAGAAAAATATCTTATTAATACGAACTATGTTTCTAAACAGCGAGGTGGTTGGGCTTCTTTAGCTTATAAAGTTGAGAGCGAAAACGGAAAGTTTTACTTTTTAAAAGTTTACGATAAAAGCAGAAAATCCACATCTTATTTAACTGAACACATAGATATTTATCTTCCAATAGTGAATTGGATTGAGAATCAAACGTCACTTAACGGAAAAATAATTCGATTAGTTAAAACTCAATTCGGAAATTTAAAGTGCGAAGATGAAAATTATCTCTACATTTTGTTTGATTACATTGATGGAGAAACAGTTGGGGAACAGAATTTGACAGAAGAACAAGTCATACAATTAGCCGAAATTGTTAGCCAACTACATAATTTAAAAAATTTTCCTTTTGATGTTGAACAGATTTCTGAAACATTTGAGCTTTCGTTCATCTCTAAATTATTGGATTGGACGGAAAGAAAATTTGATGATTTAAAAGCTGATATCCAGGAGGTTTTAAAACCCAATATTTTAACTATTAAAAATCAAGTGAATGAATGGAATAACTTGTCCGAATTTTTAAAAGGACAAAGTTTGAATAATTGTTTATGTCATACAGACATTCATCATTGGAATATAATCACTGACAAACAGCAATTGTATCTTTTGGATTGGGAAGGAATAAAGTTTGCACCACCCGAGGCAGATATATTCAGTATTTACGAACAACCTTATTTCAATTCGTTTATGAAGAAATATTATGAACTCAATCCCAATTATCAAATAAACGACAATACATTACGCTATTATCAGATAAGCAGAAAACTTCAAGATATTTTTGAATTCATTGAACAACTACAATTTGATAAACTTAATTTGGAAGAATATGAAACCAATTTGAATTATTTAAGGGAAGAAGTTGATAAAATAGCAACCTAAAAATATATACATTTCAAAAAGCCAGCCAGCAGGTAACAAGGGTTTTGCAAGAGAGCGGGTTAAGTGCTTCGTATGAAACTTTTTGCTAAATTTGTAGTTCGGTTCTTCGATTGAGCGTTTGTGCATAAAATCCGCTCCCTCGCAAAGCCCCGACCCGTTGGCGGTAATTTTACCAAACAGAATGTTGAACATAAAAAAGTATAATCCGATGAAGCTATAAGTAACTGTCCAAAATAAACAACGTAAAACTTTTTCATTGCTTTCAAAAAGTAGTGAAAATTTCTATTATCAACATTTAAAAATTAGAAAAATGACACAGTTACAAATGATTGACAAAACAAAATATATAGCTCAACAAGACGAAAATGTTTCCGCCGTTTTTATGTATGGTTCATTTACCAAAAACGAAGGAGACAAATATTCTGACATCGAATTTTACATCTTCTTGAAAAATAAAGAAAATTTCTCGACAGAAAAATGGGTAAATCAAATTCATCCTTTGGCTTTATATTTTACAAACGAATATGGAAGTGAAGTTGCTATTTTCGAGAATATGGTCAGAGGAGAATTCCATTTTTTAAAAACGGAGGAAATTGAAATTATCAAATCTTGGGACGGAATTGTTGAATTTAGCGATTTTGACCAAATGAACCTAACCGACAAAGATGGACTTTTAACGAAAACGCTTAATCAAATCAAAACGAAATCGCCCGAAAGAATAACAAATGAAAATATTTTGTGGTTAAGCCAATCATTACTGAATGTTGTACTGACAACAAGCAACTTGATTAAACGAGAAGAATTTGCTCACGCTCATCACAGTTTATCAAATGTGCAGAAATACTTGCTTTGGCTTATAAGAGCAAGAACAAGCAAAACGCAACATTGGGAAAGTCCGACTAAAAGTCTCGAAAAGGACATTGACACGATTTGGTATTCAGAGTATAAAAAAGTAACATCAGATTTAAATCCCAAAAACATCGTTTTGGCTTTTGAGAACTCATTAAATTTATCGGAAAAACTATTTGATGAACTAAATATTGAACCCAAACTGAAAGAAATCCTACACAAAATAAGATAAAAAAACTACCGCCAACATCGGTTTTGCAAAAGAGCGGGTTAAGTGGTTAATTCAAGGTTTGTGCATTTAATCCGCAAAACCATTTTTTATTTGCTTTTAAAATGTAAATTAGCAAATAGAAAAAATGGTTTTGCTTAAGTTAGTTCAAAATTGAAAGTTTAGTCTTTCTAATCCGCTCCTTCGCAAAGCCGTCAAACGTTGGCGGTAATTTTACCAAACAGAATGTTGAACATAAAAAAGTATAATCCGATGAAGCTATAAGTAACTGTCCAAAATAAACAACGTAAAACTTTTTCATTGCTTTCAAAAAGTAGTGAAAATTTCTATTATCAACATTTAAAAATTAGAAAAATGACACAGTTACAAATGATTGACAAAACAAAATATATAGCTCAACAAGACGAAAATGTTTCCGCCGTTTTTATGTATGGTTCATTTACCAAAAACGAAGGAGACAAATATTCTGACATCGAATTTTACATCTTCTTGAAAAATAAAGAAAATTTCTCGACAGAAAAATGGGTAAATCAAATTCATCCTTTGGCTTTATATTTTACAAACGAATATGGAAGTGAAGTTGCTATTTTCGAGAATATGGTCAGAGGAGAATTCCATTTTTTAAAAACGGAGGAAATTGAAATTATCAAATCTTGGGACGGAATTGTTGAATTTAGCGATTTTGACCAAATGAACCTAACCGACAAAGATGGACTTTTAACGAAAACGCTTAATCAAATCAAAACGAAATCGCCCGAAAGAATAACAAATGAAAATATTTTGTGGTTAAGCCAATCATTACTGAATGTTGTACTGACAACAAGCAACTTGATTAAACGAGAAGAATTTGCTCACGCTCATCACAGTTTATCAAATGTGCAGAAATACTTGCTTTGGCTTATAAGAGCAAGAACAAGCAAAACGCAACATTGGGAAAGTCCGACTAAAAGTCTCGAAAAGGACATTGACACGATTTGGTATTCAGAGTATAAAAAAGTAACATCAGATTTAAATCCCAAAAACATCGTTTTGGCTTTTGAGAACTCATTAAATTTATCGGAAAAACTATTTGATGAACTAAATATTGAACCCAAACTGAAAGAAATCCTACACAAAATAAGATAAAAAAACTACCGCCAACATCGGTTTTGCAAAAGAGCGGGTTAAGTGGTTAATTCAAGGTTTGTGCATTTAATCCGCAAAACCATTTTTTATTTGCTTTTAAAATGTAAATTAGCAAATAGAAAAAATGGTTTTGCTTAAGTTAGTTCAAAATTGAAAGTTTAGTCTTTCTAATCCGCTCCTTCGCAAAGCCGTCAAACGTTATCGGCAATACGAAATAAAGTAGTTCAGAAAAAATATTATATTTGCAACATAAATAAAAAGTAAGCAGAAAATGTAAAAATTAATTTCTTAGACAATCTAACAATCAGCTCAAAAAATTGGGCTCCCACTTTTGTTAAACTCAAAAAGAAATTAATTATGCTTACGATTCAAAATTTATCCTATTCACATCCCAATAAAAATACGCTGTTTACTAATTTAAGTATGACAGTAAACCATTCCGATAAAATTGCATTAATTGGCAATAATGGTGTTGGAAAATCTACTTTACTCAAACTTATAGCCAAGGAATTAGAACCTGATGACGGACAAATTTCCTCCGAAACCAAACCCTATTATATTCCTCAAATTTTCGGTCAGTTTAATGATTTGACAATTGCCCAAGCCTTACAAGTTGAAACCAAACTCAATGCTTTACACGAAATTTTAAACGGAAGTGTAGATGAAAAGAATTATAGCCTTTTAAATGACGATTGGACGATAGAAGAAAAATGTCAAGAAGCCCTAAGCTATTGGGATATTTCTGATTTATCACTATCTCAAAAATTAAGCGAATTAAGTGGAGGACAAAAAACAAAAGTCTTTCTCGCAGGTATATTTATTCATCAACCATCATTTGTTTTATTAGATGAACCCAGTAATCATCTTGACAAATCCAGTAGAGACTTACTATACGATTTTATTCAAACCTCAAGAGCAACTTTTATAATCGTTAGCCACGACCGAGAGTTACTTCAGTTATTAAATCCTATTTGTGAGCTCAACAGAAATGAAATTAAAGTTTATGGCGGAAACTATGAATTTTATAAAGAGCAAAAAGAAATTGAACAAAACGCCTTAAGTCAAGATATTCAGAGCAAAGAAAAAGCACTTAGAAAGGCGAAAGAAAAGGAGCGAAAAACAATTGAACGACAACAAAAATTAGATGTTCGAGCAAAAAAGAATTTAGGAAAAGCTGGACTTCCCAAGATAGTATCAGATGCTTGGAAGAATAATGCTGAAAGAAGCTCAGCAAAAATTGCCGGAGTTCATTCAGATAAAATTAATGGTATAAAAGAAGAACTTCAAGATTTGAGGCTTTCCGTTTCTGATATAGAACAAATGAAATTTGAATTTGATTCTTCCAATCTTCATAAAGGTAAAAATCTGTTTATAGCAGAAAATATCAATTTCGCATATAGAACAGGAGGTTTATTATGGGAGAAACCTCTAAACATTCAAATTGTCAGCGGTGAACGAATTGCTATCAACGGAAAAAATGGAACAGGAAAAACCACACTTATCCAAATAATACTCGGAAAACTTAAACCAACGGAAGGAAAAATATTTATTGCTGAAAGTCATTCTGTTTATATTGACCAAGATTATTCTTTAATCAATAATCATTTACAGATTTATGAACAAGCTCAAGAATTTAATCAAACCGGCCTTCAGGAACACGAAGTAAAAATCAGATTAGACCGTTTTTTATTTTCAAAAGATGATTGGGATAAGCCTTGTCATACATTGAGTGGCGGAGAAAGAATGCGGTTAATGTTGTGTTGTTTAAACATTGCTAATCAATCTCCCGACATTATTATCTTAGATGAACCTACCAATAATTTAGACCTTCAAAACATCGAAATTTTAACCAATGCAATCAATGAATATGAAGGAACTTTAATTGTAATTTCCCACGATAAAACGTTCTTACAAGAAATAAATATTGAACGAACTATTGAATTAATGAAGTAAAGCCGATAACATCGGTTTTGCAAGAGAGCGGGTTATTGTTTCCGTTCAAAGATTTTCGTTATATTTAAAGTTCCGTCTTCGCTTGGAAGTCTTATGCTAAAATCCGCTCCCTCGCAAAGCCGCGGTTATGTGAAAGAATAAAACGGCACCTCCAAAAAGAAAGTGCCGTTTCGAAATTAAATTTATAAATTCTCAATCCACTACTTCTGAAACAGTTGATTTTTCTATTAGAAAAATTCCGTCAAAAGCTTCTTCTATTTCAGTTTTTAGGCACATCGAATCAAATCGAATCTTATTACAATTTTTTAATTCCGTACTTCTGTTCATTAGTAAACAGCATTCTTTTCCTCCAAATTCTTGCATAATAAATTCAACAGAATCCGACTCTGGAAAATCAAGTGGAAATTTATCAACCCTAAAGCCAAATTGATAATCATTATCAGGATACAATGCCGCAGTTTCTCCACGTAGATTAGTTATTGCAAATGCTTTATATTTTTCTCCAAAAGTCATCGAAAGTCTTTGCCCCATTGGATAACAACTAATAAATCCATCAAAATCTACCGGAGTTTTTTGAATGTGAGCATTGTGGGCAACCAAAATAATCTTTTTACCAAGTGAATTTTTCAAAAACCAATCAATGCTTTCTGCCATATACTGGTCTTTTGCTCCCATATCTCCTTCAATTCCCCTTTCAGTAATGAAACTTTCCATAGCATCAGCATTATAATTCATATAAATCAAGCCTTTAACTTGATGAACTATCGATTGAAATTCTAAACTTTCTAATTTTGGTTGAAGAGTAATCAAACGAATGTAAACTTTTAATAGCAATGCTTTTAATTCATTATGTTCAGCTTCATCAAAAAGCGATAAATTTAACGCAAGCTGAGAAGTCGAATAGAAATCAAATTTCTCAGCAAGATTTAAAATCTTCTGTAAGACATCAGAAGAAACGATTGAAAGTCTTTGCAAATAATCAGATACAATACGAAAGTTTGGAAAATAAGAACCTCCATTTTTAGGAATATCCACACTTAAAAAGGTAATTTGATTATTATTGTCTTGATTATACCGACGAAGCCATAGCAAAGTATCTTTAAACTCATTTGGATAATAAAAGTGTGACAGTAACTTATCCAAATCGTCGAATGGAATTTGTGATTTTATCCACTTATCAACTTCTAATCCTTCAGAAAAACCAAACTCAAATGCCAAGGTGTCAAAATCACATTCAGTTACTAAAAACTCAATAACTTGATGCCTGAATGTAAAAAACTCTTTTATGAAATGTGAGTTTTCGCCTAAACCAACAATTGTAGAAGAATCAAAATATTCTCGAAATCGAAAAAGACTTTGTTTTATGGATGTATTATTTTCCGAATTAAACGGAAAAGTTAAGGGTTTTATATTTTTCATTATTACCTTATTTTAAATTAAAAATTAACGTACCAAATAGCAACCGTCTCAAAAAGACGATTTAATAATTTACTTTAATTTTTAATTACCAAGGCTTGCTGAAATACATAAAATGTGAATTATTTGAATACAAAGATACTAAAAATTCCTTCACATAACATCGCATTGGCAAAATGGCAGGTTAAGTGCTAAATTGAAAGTTTCTGCATTTTATTCCGCCGAATGTGTTCCACATTCGCTTTTTATTTGTAAGTTAGCTCTGTGGAAACACATCGGCTACGTTCTCGCTAAATTGAACTTTTTGTCCAATTTATCCGCCACTTCGCCAATGCGTTTCCCGTTGTACGACATAGTAAAACCGAACCAAACAAAATGAAAGTCAGAGAAGAAAAGTTAAGAACAATTATAGAATGGTCGGAGAAAAACGAAGATGTAAGAGTTCTTCTTCTGACAAGTTCACTTGTAAATCCTTTAGCACTTGTTGACGAATTTAGTGATTTAGACATTGAATTTGTTTTTGAGGATAATACAAATTACATTTCAGACAAAAGCTGGACGCTTAAATTCGGAAATCCAATTGCTATGATTGAAGAAGACGAAAGTTGTTTTAACCATAAACACGCAATGAAAATGCTACTTTATGAAGACGGTGTGAAAGTAGATTTTAAACTTTACAGCAAATCAAAATTTATAAAGGAAACGCAAGAGAAAGAATTACCAGAAGATTGGGATATTGGTTATAAAATTTTAATTGATAAAGATGGTATTACAAAGCAAATGCTGAAACCAACTTATCAAATTTCCATTATCAAAAAACCGTCTGAAAAAGAGTTTCAAAATCTAATAAACGATTTTTGGTGGGACACAACTTACGTGGCAAAGTGTCTTGTGAGAGATGAAATATTCTATGCGAAATTTATGTCGGAAACCGTTATTCGCACAGAATATTTAATTCCTTTAATTGAATGGCACATTGCAAGTGAACACAATTGGAACATAACGACCAATAAATATGGACGACTTTTCAAAAAGTATCTTAACCAGGAAATGTGGGCTAAAACAGAACAAACATTTTCAGGGAGCAATATAAAGGAAAATTGGACTGCTCTATTTTCAATGACTGATTTAGTTTCAGAAATAGGAACTGAATTGTCAAAAAAATTAGAGTACAAATACCCGGATAAATTAGAAAATGACATACGAAAATATTTAGCTGGACTAAAACCCAAAACATAACTACGTCGTACAACATCGTATTGGCAATAGGCGGGCTGAACGGCTTCGTATCAACGGAAGTGCAAAATTCAATTTCTGTTCTTCGATTAAAGTTCAGTGCTAAAAATCCCGCCCATCGCCAATACGCGGCACGTTAGGTGCAAGTTAGCGCAACCCATTAACCTTAGTGCTTGTAATTGAAACTACACTTTCTTCGTTTGAAGATAAAATATCAACTCTATCCCAATCTCTTACCATTAAAGCAAATCCTTCTGTTTTTGGCTTGATGAACTTTTTATCTTCCAACCACTTCATAATTCCTTTACGTTTCAATTTGATGTTGAAACAAACCTCGCAAGATGAATAACCTGCACCTAACAAAGTATTTCCGCTATGGCTCTGAATGTTATTTGTTTCACTATTTTTCATAATATTTAGATTTGTAATTATTTGTAGTTTTTGTTTTAGTTGTCGCCACAGCAGAAATACTCTGCCGTTGTGCGACATTATGAAAAACAAAACGTTTATAAATATTAGTTATTAATTTAATTAATAATTTTTGGGATTATAGTAAATAAATATGAACGAAAACTACATTCAATACGCTGGAGGTTATAACAAAGACAATATTGATTTTACCGATATTGAAAAAGCAATTATTGAAATTCAAGAAACCGATGACGAACACGGAGCTTTTTGGGTTTCTGTAATAACTGACGATGAAAATGTTATTGAAACTGACAAAGAGTTAAATTTAGCAATTGTATTTGACGGAAATCAGTCAAATTATAAAGCTAAAGATTGGTTAGAAGTAAAAGAATTCTACAAACTACTTTTAGCTGAAAATTTTGACGAAATAAAACAAAAAATAAAATAACGATCGCACAACATCGTATTGGCGAAATGGCGGTTTAAGGGAAATATAGAAAGTGTGTGCATTTTTAGTCGCAACAGCTTTTTATATTTCCTTTTTTCATAAATTTAGAAAATAATAAAAAGCTGTTGCTTAGCTTAGTGCAAAATTGAAAGTTTAGGCTTTCATATCCGCCACTATCGCCAATACGCGGCCCGTTAACTGCAACCCGAGAAAAACGCACCGAACAAAAATCACAAATGAAATTAAAACTAATAATCTTCTATCTTTTCGCTCTTATTACTTCTGCTTCAAAAGCACAAATAAATCCTGACAGCATTTTAATAAAAAACCAAAAATTGCCAAAAATTCTACTTGTTGGAACTTTTCATTTTGCGTATTTCGACCAAGACCAATATAAAACGGAAGAACTTAACAGAGTAAATATCTTATCCGAGGAACGACAAAAAGAAGTTTTAGAACTTGTAGAGTATATCGCTAAATTTAAACCAAATAAAATTTTTGTAGAAGATTTTAATAAGGACAATGTTCTTATGGAAAACTATAAAAATTATCAAAAAGGAAAATACAAACTAACTGCGGACGAAATTGACCAAATTGCATTCCGACTATCCGACAAGTTTCGATTAGATACAATTTATGCAGTTGACTCAAGAACAATTGCTCACGACCTTTTTGAAAACGACAGCACAAAAAATTATATCAAATCTTTAAAGAAAAATGTAACTAATGAAAAAATATCGCCTACTCTTACAAAATATCACAAATGGTATGAATTAGACGACAAGTATTTATTAGAAAATTCATTATTGGATTATTTTAAGCTATTAAACTCTGAAAAGTACCAACAAAGAGGATTTTATAGTATGTTTTTAACTTCATTTAAAAGTGAAAACATAGAAGGTGCAGATGACTTAACTTTAGATTTAGTAAGCAGAAATATCCGTATTTTGCATAAAATAACCCAAAATATAACTCCTGAAGAAGATAGAATATTGATACTTTTTGGTTCATCTCATACCGAATTTTTCAAAGTATTTTTTGAAACTTCACCCGAATATGAACTAATCAATTTTAATGAACTTTGAAAAACGGGCAGCAGTTAACAAGGGTTTTGCAAAATGGCGGGGTTAAGTCTAAATTGAAAGTTTCTGCATTTTAATCCGCAAAAGCCAATTTTATTGGCTTTTTTTCATAAATTAGCCATTAGAAATTGGCTTTTGCTACGTTCCGTCTAAATCGAAACTTTCGTCTTCGATTTTCCGCCACTTCGCAAAGCCCCGAAACGTTAGCAGAAATGTTAAAAAAAGACACCGCCAAAAATTAACACTCATAAATAAATTTTGGCAAACATTTAAAACAACTCTTTAAGATTTTTCTAATTTTTTATTTTTTATTTTTTATTTGCAAATGGTAATCAGAAAATAATTTTTATGAAATCAAAAATCCTACTATCTTTTATTTTATTATCCAATCTTTTTTTTGCTCAAGCAAAAGAAGAAATTGAAAAACTTAAAGATTTTACAAAAATCTATTCTGTTATTCGCCATTTCCATCCAAGTGATGAATCTGCAAAAATGAAATGGGACCTCTTCGCTACTTATGGTGTCGAAGAAATTTTAAAAACTAAAAATCAAAAAGAGTTTCAAAAAAAAATAGAAGAACTGTTTCTTCCAATTGCACCATCCATCACATTTGGAGAAAATGAATATCAATGGAAAGGTTCAGAAGAAAAACCTATCTATTGGTGCAATTTGGGACTTGCAAGTGGTTCTAAAAGTGAAACTTATAAAAGATTTCGTAAAAACTTAGACGAATCCAACATAAAAATCAAGGATTTACCTATTCCTGAAAAGTTTTATAAACTGAAACTATCTAATAATTTTGTTGTAAATATTCCTTTAATCGTTTATGAAATAAATGGAAAAACAATTCCAGAAGGAAACATAGAAAAGTATAATGAACTAAATCCCAGTTCTTTCGATAAAAATACTGCTATTGCAAATTTTATAATTATGTGGTCTGGTCTACGACATTTTTTTCCGTACCAAGACGAAATGAAAATAGATTGGGATAAAATACTGGATGAAGGTCTAAAAGCAACCTTTAAAAATAAATCAGAAGAAGAAAATATGTTTACCTTGAGAAAAATCTCTCACTATTTTAATGATGGACATATGTGGATTACTTATCCAAAATATTCACAAATTAATTCGTTTTCCCCTGGAATAAAAACTAAATTTATCAAAAATACAAACCAATTAGTAATTACCAATATTTTAGGAGGCATTCCGAATTTAAAAAAAGGAAATATTATTACCAAAATAAATGGACAAGATACCAAAACGGTTATTGACAGTATTAAACAATATTGGTCTGGTTCAGACCAATACAATATAAATAATACAATACTCCGTGAATTATTTAAAGGAAAGGAAAACACTAAACTTTCCATTAACTTGGAAGATGGAAAATTAATTACGCTACAAAGAAATTATAAAATTTACCAAAACATAGAATTTTTCAATCAAGATAATTCTTTTGAGATGAAAGAATTAGATAAAGAAATTCTTTATCTAAACTTACAAAACCTTACAACAGAAAACGTAGAATCCAATATTGACTATCTAAAATCATTTAAAAAAATAGTATTAGATTTAAGAGGATATCCAAAAAAAGGAAAAGGTGGAGCAAATTCAATGATAAGAAATTTCTTTTGGGATAGAAATAACGTGAAGTTTATGGCGTATCCGAAGATTGAAAATCCTTTTTTTGAAAATGCTACTTTTACTGAATTTTTTGGGTGGAATCATAAAAAAAAGTACGAATTGAATGCTAAAATCGTCTTATTAATGTATGAAGGAAACGGAAGTTATCAAGAATCAATTCCACAATATCTAAAGGGAAATAATTTTGTCACAACGATGGGTAGAAGAACTGGTGGTGTAAATGGAAATATAAATTATGTGAATCTTCTCAATGGAATGACCTACTCATTTACAGGAATGAAAGTTAGAAATCCAGATGGAAGTCAATTTCATTCAATAGGAATAGATCCCGATATTATCATTGAAGAGAATATTGAAGACATAAAAAACGGAAAGGATACATTTATAGAAAAAGCAATTGAATATCTAAATAAAGAATAACACTTCTGCTAACATTGTATTGGCAAAATGCGGGGTTCAGTTTTTAGTTGAACTTTTCGTCATTTTTAGTCGCAAAAAAACTTTTCGTTTTCCAATTTTTTTGTAAGTTTGAAAAACGAAAAAGTTTTTTGCTTCGTGCAGTTTACGTTGTTCATTTTCAGCTTCTTTTACCCGCACTTCGCCAATACTTTTCCCGTTAGCAGAAATGTCAAATGAAAGTACTGCATAAAACACTTTTCTTAATTATTATCTTGTTTGCAATTAGAATTTTTGCAAGTCCACAAATTCCGGATTATATCATTTATAAAGGTGACACTATACCAACGTATAATTTAATTTTAGAACAATTTTTACAAAAGAAAAATCCAAATGAAGAAAAACTTTTTGGGTTAAGTTTCAGAAGCTCTGAAAATATTGGGGTTTCAACAAATTGTTGGAGAGGATATCAAGCGATATACGAAATAATAGACAATAAACTTTATTTAACAAATATTATTTCTTGTGGTGAATTATACGAAAAATCCAAAATAAATTTATCTGATTCTCCGCAAACACACCTAATATTTTTAGTATATTAGCGCTCAAAAAGCAGGGATTATGAACATATTCAGTTTTACGGCTCATTTCGGTTCGGAGGAAGATTGTCGTTTGCATTTCAAGGAGCAGCGTGATAAGGAAGGGGTTGTCTGCAAGCGATGCGGGGGCACTTCCCATTATTGGTTACAGGGTAAATGGAGTTATGAATGCAAAGGTTGCCGTTTCCGCACCTCGTTGCGCAGCGGTACGATCATGGAGAGCTCCAAGCTGCCGTTTCTGGTGTGGTACAAAACGATGTTCCTGATGAGTTGCACAAAAAAGGGATTCTCCACCAACGAACTCCAGAAGCAATTAGGATTGAAGCGTTACGAACCGGTATGGGCGATGGTACACAAACTCCGCAGGGCGATGGGCAACCGGGATGCAAGGTATACACTGGAAGGGATGATAGAACTGGATGAGGGTTACTTTTCGGTGGCCAGTAAGGAAATCGAGCGAGGCAAGGGTACACGTGGCCGGGGAGCCGAGGGAAAGCAGAACGTTGCGGTGATGGCCGAAAGCACCCCGTTGGAAGATATCGAAACGGGCAAAAAGGAGAAGCATGTGCGTTATTTCAAGGCCAGGGTACTGGATAGCCATCAAAGTGAAGGAATCAACGGCGTGGTCAGGGACTGCATGGAGGATGATGCCATCGTATTTTCGGACAAAAGCACTTCTTACGTTGACATCTCCGATCTGGTGGAATTGCACGTCACCGAGAAATCAGACGCCAAAACCACCAAGGAAACACTCAAATGGGTGCATATCGCAATCAGTAATGCAAAACGGACATTGCTGGGCAACTACCATAAAATCAAAAGGAAATACTTACAGTTGTATCTCAACGAGTTTATTTACAAATTAAACAGACGGTATTTTGGAGACAAACTCTTTGACAGACTAGTAATTGCGAATATAACAGGTGCATAAACGGATAATCAGAATCTTTAAACATCCTAATTAACTACCTGCGGATTTTAGGTATTATTATAGAAGCCCCCATGAATAAATCGCTCATCATTTTCGGCATCGTCAACATAACCTCGGACAGTTTCTCCGATGGAGGCCGGTATCTGGCGCCAGACGCAGCCATTGCGCAGGCGCGTAAGCTGATGGCCGAGGGGGCAGATGTGATCGACCTCGGTCCGGCATCCAGCAATCCCGACGCCGCGCCTGTTTCGTCCGACACAGAAATCGCGCGTATCGCGCCGGTGCTGGACGCGCTCAAGGCAGATGGCATTCCCGTCTCGCTCGACAGTTATCAACCCGCGACGCAAGCCTATGCCTTGTCGCGTGGTGTGGCCTATCTCAATGATATTCGCGGTTTTCCAGACGCTGCGTTCTATCCGCAATTGGCGAAATCATCTGCCAAACTCGTCGTTATGCATTCGGTGCAAGACGGGCAGGCAGATCGGCGCGAGGCACCCGCTGGCGACATCATGGATCACATTGCGGCGTTCTTTGACGCGCGCATCGCGGCGCTGACGGGTGCCGGTATCAAACGCAACCGCCTTGTCCTTGATCCCGGCATGGGGTTTTTTCTGGGGGCTGCTCCCGAAACCTCGCTCTCGGTGCTGGCGCGGTTCGATGAATTGCGGCTGCGCTTCGATTTGCCGGTGCTTCTGTCTGTTTCGCGCAAATCCTTTCTGCGCGCGCTCACAGGCCGTGGTCCGGGGGATGTCGGGGCCGCGACACTCGCTGCAGAGCTTGCCGCCGCCGCAGGTGGAGCTGACTTCATCCGCACACACGAGCCGCGCCCCTTGCGCGACGGGCTGGCGGTATTGGCGGCGCTGAAAGAAACCGCAAGAATTCGTTAACTTTTCGGTGGCCAGTAAGGAAATCGAGCGAGGCAAGGGTACACGTGGCCGGGGAGCCGAGGGAAAGCAGAACGTTGCGGTGATGGCCGAAAGCACCCCGTTGGAAGATATCGAAACGGGCAAAAAGGAGAAGCATGTGCGTTATTTCAAGGCCAGGGTACTGGATAGCCATCAAAGTGAAGGAATCAACGGCGTGGTCAGGGACTGCATGGAGGATGATGCCATCGTATTTTCGGACAAAAGCACTTCTTACGTTGACATCTCCGATCTGGTGGAATTGCACGTCACCGAGAAATCAGACGCCAAAACCACCAAGGAAACACTCAAATGGGTGCATATCGCAATCAGTAATGCAAAACGGACATTGCTGGGCAACTACCATAAAATCAAAAGGAAATACTTACAGTTGTATCTCAACGAGTTTATTTACAAATTAAACAGACGGTATTTTGGAGACAAACTCTTTGACAGACTAGTAATTGCGAATATAACAGGTGCATAAACGGATAATCAGTAAATTTATCTAATTCTCAAAATAAGATGAAGGAAATTTTTGGCGATAAAGTGGAAAACAACAGAGTTTTTATTAATTGGTTTACTGGATTAATCAATTTTCCTGACAAAACAGAAAAAAATAAAATTCTCCGTTGGGACGGAGTTTTTTATAAAATATTTGAATACGAAACTGTTTTAGGTTTTCAAAATGGAAATTTAATTAGTCAAGGAAATGTGAAAAATTATGCAAAAATCAAAAATGGAATTAATCGAAAGGATAAAAGCAAAGTTTCTAAAATTATCTTTGAAAAACTGAAAAAGAAAAATTGGAAAAGTGATTATGATTGTTCGGAAAAATATCTAATTACAATTTCTGAAAATGGAAAAATATCAAATGTGAGAATGACCTATTCAAATGAAGAACGAAAAGAGTTCTATGAGGAAGATGAATATGAGTATTGTATCAGCAAAGTGAGAAATGCTTTAACTGGACTACAATTTGATATTTTGAAGGATAAAGGAAAACCAATTTCAGAAGATATTTATATAGAAATTTGGCAAGAGAAAAATGGGAAGCTTGAGGATTGGACGCGCTAAAGAAGACACTTCTGCTAACATATTCTATGACAAAAACCAAACAAAAAGTGATAAAATTAAGCTGCAAATTTATGCAGGTTCACAAAGTTTGATTTCCGTTGGATGACGGCAAAGATTCTGTACACCATTTTACATTTTATGTTGTTTAAGACCAGCATAGTATGCTTTCCTTCTGCTTTTTTCCTGTTGTAATAGTCCTTGAGTTCCGGATCGTATTTTATTGCCGTAAGAGAGGCCATGTGCAGCAGTGTTTTCATTTTTTTATCCGCCAGGTGACTGACTCTGGTTTTTCCTTTAATACTTGTGCCGGAAGAATGCTCGAAGGGCGCCACACCTGAATAACACGCAAATTTTCGTCCGCTTGTAAATGCCGTAAATCCTTTTGTCGCCATTAAGATATAAACCGAAGTAATATCCCCGATACCCGGAATGCTTTTTAGAAGTTGCTGCTGTCCGTACAGGTTTTCGTCTTCCCGAATCAGTGTTCTGATCTTCTCATCCAACATTACAAGTTGTTTTTTCAGGTGTTTTACCGTTTGGTTATTAATTGCTTTTACGCTGTTGAAAACCTCTTTTGTCAGGAACATTTCGTTTTCCTTTGTTCTTTCAAATGTTTTAATGGCTGCCACGGTTTTTTCACGCTCGGTAAACACTATTTTCAGTTGCTGCAGACTGAGCTCAGGAAGGGTGGAAAGCGCGATTTTATCCGTGTTTCGTTTGGCATAATGAGCAATCTCTTTCGCATCTACCTTATCGCTTTTGCCACGGGTAATCCCCAGAGAACGTTTGATTTCCAGAGCAGGAACCTGGGCGTAATCCAGGCTGTTTTCGCTTAAAACCAACGCAAGCAGCGAGGAATAAATGCCGGTGTTTTCGAAGACGAAAAGAGTCTCATTCATCTGGCAGCCGGTTTTTTTCAATGTTTTTAAAAACTTATCGACCGATTTTTGAGTGTTCAGTATCTGACCCTGTTCGAGCTGTGGATCTTCTTTTACGATGCAATAATCGAGGGTTAATTTTGCTACATCAATTCCGATGTAAGTTCTGTAATTTTTCATAATTTAGTGGTGTTAAATTGATGTTGAATTGCTTTAAAATCTTTATTAGATCTGGGTAATCTGGTATTCTATCTAAAGCTTTTTCAACCTTTTAAAACAAGGCAGAGGACTGATATGTTAGATGAGACTTTTAATCTCTAAAGGTATTTCTAGTTCACCTCTGTCTTGTTAATTTTAAAGGTATTAATTTATGGGTGTAAAGTAAAGATGGGTTTTGCAAGATGCGGGGTTGAAGGAAATCTCAGAAATATTCTAAAAAGTACCCGCAAAAAACTTTTCCATTTTTTAGTTCTTTCGTAATTTTAAAAAATGGAAAAAGTTTTTGCTAGGGTTCGGTTCTCCTCTTGAAATCTCGGTTGCAGTAGCCCGCACCTCGCAAAGCCCTTTTCCGTTGTACGCAATTTTACAACAAACGGGTTTATACAAACTAACTAAATGAGTAAACTATTTAAATTTTTAGCAATAATTTTTTGTGGTATTTTAAATGCCCAAACAATAAATGGTAAGATTATTTCGAAAGAAAACAATAGCGCAATTCCTTTTGTTAGAATAGGAATTGAAAATGAAAATTTTGGAGCAATTGCTGACGAAAAAGGTAATTATTCAATTGACTTGACAAATGTTGATCAGAATAAAAATATTACAGTGCAAGTTGGAGGATTTGAAAATTTTTCTCAATCAGTTCAAAATTTTATAAGTGGAAATCACATAATTTCTCTTAACGAAAAAGTAGTAGATATTCAAGAAGTTAAATTAAATCCAAAAAGATATTCCGAAAAAAACTGGGGAACTAATGCAAAAACCAAAAAAGTACAATTTGGTTTTAATCCTGCAAGAACCAAAGAAGATAAATCTAAAGAATTTGGTGTTTATTTTAATAATAACAAAAAATTAAAAATTCAAAAGATCAATATTAATATTGTAAATTTGAAAACTGATAAACCTCTTTTGATAAGTTTCAATGTATATTCAGAAAAAAATGGACTTCCTGACAATTCTTTGTTAAGTGAAAATCTAACAGTACAATTAACAGAAGCCGACATAAAAGCAGGGACATTTACCTTTGATATATCTAAAAGAAATGTATGGATTTCTAAACAAAATTTCTTTGTATCAATGCAAGTAATAAATAATTTTGATGGATGGATTTATTTGAGTGGAGCATTATTCAAAACCGTTTATTATAGGAGCTATTATGACAGATGGGAAAAGAGAACAATTGCTCAACCCTCATTGAATATTGATGTGAAAATAGAAAAATAAAACTGCGTACAACATAGTATTTGCAAAATGCGGGATGAAGTCTTGAATTGAAAAGCCTAAATATTTAGCCGCATATGCTTTTCAATTCCACTTTTTTTAGTAATTTAGTCATTGGGTGCTACCGAAAAGTTTACGACCTGTTTATCGTTTTTCAAGGTGTTGATTTCTGCATTTTTGGTAATTCTACCTACGATTGTGTTCATAATCTTAAATTTTAAAATGTTAATATTTTGTTAATTTTTGTTTTGTCAAAGGTCAAATGTTGGGAGTGAATTGATTTGGTATCGAGGACACTCGGCATTTTTCTTTTTTTATATTAAGTTAGAAAACAGTATTTTTTGCTGGATTTTTATTGTTTTTCCGTTGATTTCAAAGAACGTCTATGGTTGATTTGATTCGTACAACTGAGGTTCCGGCTTTTTCTTTGCGCATGAACATAGGACGGCACCATCCATACAAAACCCGATTCGGTTCCGCTGGATAAAGGCAGAAAATTCCGAATCGGGCTTGAAATCTTTTTGTCCGAAGGATTTAGGAGTGTCTGGAAAAATTGTTGGAGCTTGTGGAAAGAATTTTTTTAGAAACCCAAAAAGATTTTTTTGTGTGGGTGGTGCCGTCCTACATTTGCAAACGTAAAAGCCCAACCGCAGTTGGGAAACTTAATCAATGGACGTGGTTGTTAATGGAAAACTAAAGGAAATTCATTGGAAAATGGTTTCTCCAATGATTTAAACTGATCAAATATTACAAAACCACTCGTTCAAGTCCTTAAAATTATGATAAATTAAAGAGCAATCCTCTACATTTTTGTATTGACTTTTAATTTTTAATTTAACCGATTTCCCATTCTTATCATTGTCTAGAAAAAGTGAAATTTTCTCATATTGTTTCAGTTTTTCTTCCACCTTGAAAAACATTGCGGTTGAATTTAAAGTCAAGTAATCACAGTTTGAATTATCTGATTTGTCTAAATTTCGGTAGGTCAGATAATCGAAAAAGCCCTCAAATATGAGAATCTCGTTCTTGAGATTGTTATCATTAACAATCAACGTCACATCCTTTTTTCCCAAACATATTTTTGACTGTGGATTGCGAATCTCAAAACCTCCGGACTTATTCTGAAATCCAATTCCGAAATATTTTCTTCCTTTCAATTCGTAGTGAATTTCCTTAACCCTATGCTTTTGCTCAAAAACTCTTCGGGACTTCAGATACTGAATTAATGCAGGATGCTGGATTTCTTTGATTTCTAAAATCTGATTGCATGTTTGACCAGTAGTTTCGTGATATTTTATTTCATTTTGAACTCTAAAATCCAATGTTGAAAGGCATTTCAATGCTTCTGAAACGGAACATTTCTTTATCTGTTGGACAATTGAAATCACATCGTAACTTTTTCCATTTCCAAAATCGAACGCCTTGTTTTTGACAAAATCGACCGCCAGACTTGGAATTTTTTCCTCCCGGTCCAACGCAAAATAAAACGCAGTTTTCGGATTTTCTTTGACCGGAAACAGCCCGAACGACTCCAAAACCGCCCGAATTCCGACGTTTTGCTTGACTTTTTCGCAATTCATTTTTTTTCTTTTAATGCAAATTACTTATCCACATTTCCCTTTTAAATAAAAAAGACTTTTAATTTACTTTTATATTACTTTTAGCAAACGGCATTCTTCTTTTGCCACAAAGGATTTAATGGTGTTTTTCGGTGAGTTCAATTCCGAAAACTAGTGAGTTCAATTCCGAAATCTGGGTGAGTGCAATTCCGAAATAAAGCCTGTTTTGGGGTGAGTGCAATTCCGAATCGATTTTTCCATTTATTCTGATAACCGTAGTTATCCACAAAACAGCTAGGTTATCCACAATTTTTGTGTTTTCTAAATCTTCGGGTGAGTGCAATTCCGAATTCGATGCTGTTATTTTGTTCATTTTTAACATTTCTTTAACTTTAGTGAGTGCAATTCCGAATTGGTGGTGAGTGCAATTCCGAAATCAGACAATCATCGGATAGCCATTAGGGAATATTTCTCCCATTTTTGTATTTCTATACAAATGCTTTATGTGTGCCTGAATTTCAATAAGAAATTTTTGACCTTTAAAGTCGGTCGATGCTATCTTTCTCATTCTGCAGTTCCTAATAAATTCCTTGAAGGCTCTTTCAATCAGTTCCCTTGTCTGCGGTATATTTTCGTATTGATGGAAAAACTGGACTGTTTCGGCTTCGTCTAATCTATATCGTTTTTTGAAATAGAGCAATCTTCGGTTAATTTTATGACTTTGGTTAAAATTCTCTTGGTTTGATTCTATAAGTTTTTTTGCTTCTTCAAATGGATGAGAAAATCCTTTGGTTAAGATAGGAACAATAAATATGGAATCCTTTTCATACCTGTATTGGAAAGAAAAACTATTGTATCTGTCGAGATTGATTTTGATGGGCTTTAGAAATTTGAAGCAGAAATCTTTGGTATTTTTATAATTTAACCCAAACTTTTTATTGAAATTACCCAGCTTCAGCATTGTTCCCGATTCGGGAATTTTTGAAAGCCAGATGGAGAAAATAATGTGTTTGTTGTTTCTGATATTATACACCAGATGATAGAGTACATAATTATATTCGGGAATAACCAATAATTTTTTCAGCCAGTAACTGCTAATTAGAAATGTGGTAAAACCTCTTTGGTCATAGGTTGGCGTAGAAATAAGTCCGCCAAATGTTTTGATTTCTTTCCCTTTTGAATTAAGCGATTTGTACCATCCCATCTTAAATTTGGCGAGAAACTCATAGGCATCCACAACCTGCTTTGTGGAACCACTCGGAGAAATTTTACTGTTCCGGATTTTGATGGAGGCGAAAATGTTATTTTCTGTTTCAAATTCTTCATCAAATAGGGAAAGTTGCTTCGGACGGTCTTCGGGACGAAACTGTTCATTGCCGATAATTGCAACGATATTGAAAATGACTCGAAGCGCATTGATTGGGATGTCCGCCGCTTGTTGGTCATCAAAAATAAAGTCGTCCACGAAATGATTTCCCAGCCGAATCTTGTCGGGAACTTTTTCTCCCTTGTCCTCAAACTTCTTTCGGACATGGCGCAAATCTTTTTCAGATAAAGACATTTTCTATTCTTAATGTTCCTGATTTCTTATTTCCTGATTTCAGATGGTAATTATTTGGTTCGAACAGTTTTCTTTACTAGTTTTATTTTCTCACTTTTCAGTGTTTTGTCTCCATCAATGAGATTGTAGTGTTTGTAGGAATCAACACCAGTTGCTTTGAACACCCTTTTTTCGGCTTCTCCTATATTGGGGATCCTCACTTTCTGGATACCCAGATATTCGTAAGATATTTTATTGATGGTTACTTTTTGACCAGGTTTTAAGTCAGATATTTTCATTGTTTTAAGTTTTTACGATTTGTTAGAAATGAAATCGACTTTTTATTGATTTCATGATGTTTTCGGTCGTTTGATATTTGGAATGGAATCGACGGAAACTGTATCATCATTTTGACTATTCTTCAAATAGGGCAGGATACTTTTTAATGAGGATTTCCAGTTGGAAATGGGTCTTCCAGAACTATTCCGCCAGTCGTTTTCTAACCACGAATGATATTTTTCTTCAATTACAGAGTCCAAAAGAGGCTGATAATCCTCTAAAGTTGTTGCAAACTGAATAAATTCTTCCAATTCGGGAATAATTTTTGACTTGCTGCTTTTGGAAGTATCAGTAATGGAAACTTTATCACTAGATTTACTGATTTTGGGAACAACTTCCTTGGACGAATCGCTTCTCTTTAAAGTTTCATGTTTTTCAACAATCTCCAAACTTGGTACTTTTTCGATTTTTTCCTTCTCTATTTTCTCCAGTATGGGAATATCAGATAAGTAATTTAACAGAATTCTGTAATTACAAGGAAATCCACTTTTGGACTCAAATTCAACAAGACCCAACTCGCGAAGTTTATCTTTGGTCGGTTTTACGGTTTTTCTAGTTATTCCCAATGCATTACCGAGTGCAACATCGGAAATAACGACCTTATAACTATCGTTGTCCTTTCCTAATTTCAAAAGGTACAGATAGAGCGAAATTGCCGAAGAGCCAAGTCTTGCCTTCTGATTGAAGTCCCAAAATCGGTCGATAAGTTCCAAGTAATACATTTCTAACTGCTTGCAAAAAGTTCTATAGCCTTTTTCTTGTCGATGATGATGATGTTTCCTTTCTGAATGATGGCTTCATCCAAAATTCCTGAAGATTTAATCTTGGATGCTTTTGAAATGGAACAGCCCAGAATTTTTGCCAAACCTTTTAAACCGTATTCATACATATTTTCAGAATTTAAATTTTTAGATATCTCTAAAAATTCTTTTACGGTCAGATTGCAAAGAGGTGTTTGTGGGGTTATGTTTTCCATCAGCTGTTATCTTTAAAAAGTTCTAATGCTTTTTCCGAATCAATGATAATTTTTCTCCCATTTTGAATGATGGCTTCATCAAAAATTCCCTTACTTTTCAATTTTCCTGCATGATTTTTAGAGCATCCCAATATTCTTGCTAATCCAGAAAGACCGTAAACATACTTTTCATTAAATACCTTTTCTTGTGGGGGGGGTTCTGATGATTCTTGTTTTCTGGCATCTAAAATTTCCACAAATTCTCCTATGGTCAATTGCCAAATTGGTCTATTATAATCTTCCATTTTGAAATTTTTATTGTAATTTATTCTAAAAAAATACTTATTTGTATATATTTAACTATATTTGTATTGCAAATATAGAATAAATATTGAAATATATCTATATTTTAATCTCAAAAACAAAAAAATTTTAAAGATGACTATAACTGAAAGATTGCAAAATTACATGACCTACAAAGGGTTAAACCCCAATAAAATCACTGTTGAAGCTGGTTTGTCTGTTGGTTTAATTGGCAGAGCTATAAAAAACAACTCGGGACTCAACTCAGATACTATTGAAAAAATACTATACACTTATCCCGATTTGAATCCGGAGTGGTTTATTTCGGAATCTGGTGAAATGCTAAAAACAAACAACCAAAACATTAATAATAATGGCTCAGGAAATAATGTAAACAGCAACATTAATGGAAATATTAGTGGAAATGTTACTATTTCGCATAGCGAGTTTTCTAATATGATAGAACTTCAAAAAGGCTATCAAGAAATACAAAAAGAACTAACAGAAAGATTGAAAACCAGTCAAGAGCAACTATCGGACAGCATGAGACAGGTTACTATACTTCTTGAAATTTTAAAAAAATAACTATGAAGAGGATTTTAATAATTAGTGCTATTTTATTTGGGGGAATCGTGATTGCTCAGCAGAAGAAAAATGCTTTTAATAATTGGAAAAGTAGAGATGGAGAAATCGCACAAAAGGTTTTTACAAAATATCAGGAAAAAGAAAATAAGAAAATAGAAGATGAAAAAGCAGATTTGATAAAAACTCAAAGAAAGTTGAAAATTGAGATAGTAAATGCGGGGGACTTTGAGAAATACAATCAAAACATGTGGCTTCGTATTGTAAAAGTGAATAATGGAAATTTAGAACAGATTGTTAGTAAAAGTATTACGGAAATTTCAGTTGTTACAAATACAATGGGAAAGAATAATTGGAAAGATGAAGCGGGAGGCTTTAATTATAAATCTTTCAATGAGTTAATGAAGATTTCCCAAGAGTTTACAAATTATAGAAATGAAGCAGGATTATCAGAAAATTCATTAAAGCCCATTGAATTTATTGAAACCAGCGAGCCTGTTTTATATTTCTCTTTAAAAATCTATACCCATAAAGGCGGTTCAGAACAAACAACTTCTTCAACATTGTCCAAAACAATAAATATTTATGCCGATAACCAACTTATAAAAACTTTAAAATACTCCTTAGATGACTTGATAAAAGCAGAAGGAGTGTCAATACGGGACTTTAAATTGGGTTCTATTGAAAGTAGATAATCAATTTTTTCTAATATGAATATAAAATATCACGCTCAATTTCTTCTTGATAGGGAAAAAGACAACCCTACTGCAAAACTGCGATATCGCATTAAGTGGGATGGCAACATTGTGGCTTTCAATTTGGGATATAGGGTAGAAGTACAAAAATGGAGCACAGAAACACAACGCTGTAAAGCAAATACAACTCATGGAAACAAAAAAGTCTCGGCAAGTGTTATAAATAGAAAGATACAGTTATTTGAATCCGCTTGTGAGAAAACTTTTCAGAAATATGAAATTGATGATTTGATACCTAACCAAGACCAGTTTAGGGAATGGTTTAATGTTGAGATTGGAAGAACGCCTAAGGAAGAACTGAAATCTGAAAAGAATTTTTTTGTGATATATGATATGTTTGTTAATGAAGAATCAATTAACAGTCAATGGAATTTCAGGACTCTTCAAAAAATGAAAACGCAGAAAAAAGTATTGGAAGAATTTGACCATGATATTTCGTTTGAGAAATTTAATGAGCAATATCTTTCAAATTATCAGCGATATTTAGAAGGGAAGAATCACAAGAATTCAACAATTTCAAAAGAGCTTGCTGCATTGAAGTGGTTTTTGAAATGGGCTATGAAGAAAGGTTATACAAAAAGTGGAGAGTTTGAAAAGTTTAAACCAAAAATTAAAAATGTTCAAAAGAAAATCATTTTTTTGAACAAGTCTGAGTTAAAGAGATTTACTGAATATGAAATACCTACGGATAAAAGCTATCTTGAAAAAATAAGAGATGTTTTTTTATTTCAATGCTTTACGGGATTGAGATATTCGGATGTGTTTAATTTGAAAAGATCTGATGTAAAGGACGGTTACTTAGAGATAACAACACTCAAAACAGCAGATAATTTGATAATAGAATTGAATAGTTATAGCCGAAAACTTCTAAACAAATATATCGATGTAGAATTTGAGCATAATAAAGCTTTGCCTGTAATCAGTAATCAAAAAATGAACGATTATTTAAAAGAACTAGCTGAATTAGCTGAGATAGATGAACTAGTTACCCAAACTTATTTTAAAGGTAATGAAAGGATTGAAGAAGTTTTACCAAAATATTCACTTATGAGTACTCATGCAGGTAGGAGAACCTTTGTTTGCAATGCTTTGTCTTTGGGAATTCCACCTCAAGTGGTTATGAAATGGACAGGACATAGTGATTATAAGGCAATGAAGCCATATATTGATATTGCTGATGAAATAAAAGCAACAGCTATGGAGAAGTTTGATTCTTTTTAACGAAAATCTTTCTCGCCTAATAAGTGAATGAACAAAAATTCCTTGAAAGAAAAGTTTTTTTTAATAAGTTTAAAGTATCTTTGAAGATTGTGTACTAATTGTATGTAGTAATATGGCAACACTTGATATTCTTGAATTTCTTGATTTAGGTAGAGCAAAGTCTATTCAATCCGATAGTGAAAAACTATCGGATAGTGAAGCTGTTATCCTAAATGAAGTAAAAGAAAAAGATTTTGGTGTTGATTTAATTTATTTCAATACAGACGAAGAAACCAATAATAGTTTTCCTGCTGTTTTTCTGAAAAAAGTTGCAAATTTCAATGATGAAATATATTTAAAAGACATTGCTGAAACACAACGTAAAATTTGGAACTACAAAAAAGTATTGTTTCTGTATGTATATTCGGAAACGGAAATCCGTATCTACAATTGCTCTGAAAAACCACTTATAGTAACCAAAGATGATTTTGATTACAAAAATGAGTTACAAGAAATTGAAATTAATTCCTATCAATATTCCGACAAACAACAGTTGCAAGAACTCAATAAGCTATTTTCTAGAATTGCCATCGATACAGGAATTATCTGGACTTTAGAAGACGCGAAAATTGTTCGGGATAAAATAAATTTACAAAAAAGAGTTGATAAATATTTAGTAACCAGTTTGGTTAATACGGCTGAATATTTAAGGAGTCAAGGGTTAGAAATAGATTTCATTCATAGAATTATTCTACGGTCACTGTTCCTTTTATATCTTGAAGACAGAGGTGCTGCTGAAAAGGATTTTTATAGTCAAATCAAAAAAGATGCTGAATCATACTTTGATATTTTAGACGATGTAACAGCTACTTATGATTTATTCAAACGACTTGAAAATCATTTCAATGGTAATGTATTTACATTAGAACAAGGCGAAAATATTTCAAGAGAACAGCTTCAAATAATTAAAACTTGTTTCATTCGTGGGAACGAAAAAAACTATAACGCACAGTTCTTTGATGATTGGAGGCAATTTAGGCTTTTTAATTTCAAAATAATACAAATTGAGTTACTAAGTGAAATTTATGAAAATTTCTTAGCTGAAACCGATCCTACATTAAAAGAAAATTCTGGCACTTACTATACACCACCATCATTAGTTGAGTTTATTTTAAATGAAAAACTTCCAGTAAATAATGGAGAAACAGAATATAATGTGAAAACATTGGATCCAAGTTGCGGTTCTGGAATTTTCTTGGTTGAGAGCTTCAAACGATTGGTTAAACGTTATGAAAATGCTCATAGCATTGATAACCTTTCGGACTTTGACACTTTAGTTAAGCTATTAAAAGAAAATATTTTTGGAATTGAAATTCATCCACAAGCAATAAAAGTTGCTGCGTTTAGTTTGTATTTGGCTTTGGTTGATAAATTAGACCCTAAAAATCTATGGCAAAATAAAAATTATCGTTTACCTTATTTAGTAAACGACCCAAAGGAAAAGAATGAGCAGAAGAAAGGTCGAAACCTTTTTTGTCGGGATACTATTTCTGACTTGTCATCAATAGATGAATTGCAGAACTTTCGGCTTGTTGTAGGAAATCCTCCTTTTGGCGATAAGAACTTATTAGATACGATTAGAAATTATTGTAATAAAGAAAATTTTGCAAAAGAAAAGGTATTGCCATTTTTACATAAGGCAACTTTCTTTGCTCCTCATGGTGAAATTGCATTAATATTTAACACAAAGGTCTTAACCAATACAAGAGGAACTTACAAGAATTTCAGAGAATGGCTTTTTAATCAATGCTATGTAGAAAAAGTTTTTAACTTTTCAATCTTACGTAAAGCTAAAAAGAATTTCGGCGGACAATTGTTCGGAGATGCAACAGGTCCAATAAGTATTGTATTTTACAAAAATCATCAGCCTGATAATCGAAATGATACTATTGTTTACTATGCTCCAAAAACTTGGGTAAGGTCTAATGTTATTGAAGGATTGTCAATAGATTCGACTGATATTAAATATATTCCAAGAGAAGAATGCCAAAAGCCAGATACCAAAATCTGGAAAGTGGCAATGTGGGGAGGAATGAATGATTGGAATTTAATAAAAAAATTGAATAACTCAAAGTTTCAAACAGTCGAGAATTTTATTGTTGACAATAATATTAAATCTGGAGTTGGATTTCAATTGCTTACACAAAAAAAGGACACTCCTAAATATTCCGAAACACTTACATCGTTGGATTATTTGGATGCGGAGTGTGTAAATAAATATTTTACACCAAACGAAAAACTAAATTCTGTAAGAAATGCAATAAAAACATCTAAAGCTATTAATTTTTATAAAGAATTTTACAACGTAAATAACATTACAGAAATTGAACAATTAACTGCTTTTAGAAGATTGGGAGATATTGACGCATATATTAATCCTCACATTATTTTAAAGAAAGGTCTTGAAAACAATAGTGTTTGTGCTTCATTTATTGAAAATCAATGTTCGTTTAGAGATGGTGTTTATGGCTTTTACACAAATGAAAGTAAAATTGATGAGCTTTATAAGTTATTGAGTTTTTTCAATTCAAAATTTAGCACTTATTATTTGTTTATGACAATTTCATCGTATGGAATTGAACGCGAGCAAATAATGAAGAATGAATATTTGTCAATTCCTTTTTCGTTAAATGATGAACAAGGATTGAAGATTATAGAGGCTACAAAAGAACTTTTAATCAAAATGAAATCAAAATCTTTTTTAAATAATGATTTTGAAGAACAGGATTTGAAAAATTTCATTAATGAAAATATTGATTCTACAATTCTTAATGGTTTCAACTTTGAAGAATATGAAAAAGTATTAGTATCAGATGCAATATTGTATAACTTAGATTTATTTCATAATCAGGAAAAGTCAAAAGCAATTTTACCTGCGACCGAAAAACAACCTGAAGAATACGCTCAAATAATATCTTCAGAACTCAATGAATTTCTTGAAGGACAAAATGTATTTGCAAATGCAACTGTTTACAATCTAAAAGGTTTAAAATCATCGCCTTTGATGATGATAAAAATATCCCACGAGAAAACTAAAAAAGAAATTTCTATCTCTAATGAAAACATTGGTGATGAATTAATGAGACTTGACCAATATTTGTGGGAACAGAAAGCGAAAAACATATATTTCAGAAAAAAACTCAATTACAAAAGAGGGGATGACATTTATATCATTCGTCCTAATCAACGTAGATTTTGGTCTCAATCAATGGCTTTTGAAGATGCCTCCGAATTAATTCTTGAAATTTTAAACGGAGTACACGATGAAGCTTAGTGAGATTTACAGAAGGGCTTTTGAGGATGATTGTATAGAATTAGTTGTTAATGCATACAATTTAGCCATTGTAGAAAAGAAATATCAAACCGATTGGCTTGAAAATGATTTTTCAGAATTATTATGTTATTATGTCAATGAAAGTCAATTTTCTATAGATAAAGGCATTACTTGTAAAACTGAAAATAAGCTGTTTTCTAATGCAGAAAATCAGACAAAAGGTTTTGCAGATAAATTACCGAGAATTGATTTCGTTTACTTTAAAATATGGAAAGAGCAAAGGTTTCATTACTACATGGAAGCTAAAAGACTAAAAGAAAAAGACTCCAAACTGAAAAGATCTTATATCAAGGAAGGAATGCAAAGGTATCTTTCTGAAAAATATCCAATGGGTTGTATGTTAGGGTATTTACTTGAAGGTAATGCTGACGAAACTAAAAACGGGATTAACTCTCTTTTAATAAAAGATAAAAGAAACTCTGAAGTGCTAAACCTTGAATCTCACAATCTTATAAAATCCTATTATGAATCCAATCATTCCAAAATTGGAATTCTTAAGCATTTGATTTTTGACTTTACAAATAATCAAAATTAGTCCCTACTTAAAAAATCAGGGACTAAAACAGGGATTATCTAAACATATCTATTGGTTTTTGATTGGTTATAAAATTTCATAAACCGCTAATAATCTGTTTTTTAATTATTTACTGTGTTTTATTGTGATATAAAGATACTCCCGTCTTCGCTACAATAAACCGCAATCATTGAATTACGATTGCGGTTTTTACTTTTAAAAGAATTATTCTTTTATCTTATAATTCTTTCACATGAATTTTATTTTTTCACGGTTTCATTCTTTTGATGGAATATTAAGGGAATAATTATACTTTTTCAGCTTCATTATAATGTTCGGCTAATTTTCATAATCAAGTAACATTATGATATTCCCTGTATTCGTTATTTTCTTGTCTTTTTTTGAATGATTATTTTTTTGCGACAAAACCCCTTTGCCTAGATAGATTGTGGCTATAATAGGCTGTTTAAATGAATGAGATTGATTGAGCTTCTGCAAAACATTATCAGTCGACTGGGAAATTTAAAAATACATAATAAAACCCCGTTTTACAATTTGAAAAACGGGGTTAATTTTTTAGTAAAAGGTTCATTAAACCTGATATCCAAGTAACTTTCTGATTTGATAGAAGAATCTTTCAATCAGTCGCAGATCCTGTGTTACAATTTCTGCACTGCCTCTAAGCTCTTTATCGAATGTAAGTGTTTTGTTGTAGCTGGTTTTTAATCCTTTCGGTAAAATTACATCTACATAATAATTTCCTTTGTCATCAGGAATAAGTGATATATTCTGTACCTTTCCTTCGATGATACCGTATTCCTGGAATCGGTAATTGTCCAGTTTAATAAGTACTTTCTCACCAGGAGTTATTTTTCCTGAATTTGTGGTAGGGACTGACATTCTGCCCACTAACTGCTCTTTATTTTTAGGAAGAATAGAAAGGATGGGTTCTCCTACCTTTACAAACTGATTCTCTCCAAAGAACTGTTGGAAACTGGCAACCCCATCAGTGGATGAAATCACAAGATAATTCAGTTCCCACTGTTTTAAAGATTTTCTCAGCTGTTCAAGAAGCTGCAGAGTTTGTGAAGAGTATGTAATTCTGTCTTTTTCTGTATTAATGGCAGTTCCGCTTTTGGTCTTATTCAGATTGGAAATTCCTTCATCCATTTGGGATATGGAGATTTTAATATTCTCAAGGTTTTGCTGAGCCTGAAGATATTTGATTTTTTCATTTTCAAGTTCCATGGCTGAAATAACCCCTTGGTTGAATAGCTCCTGAGATCTGTTGAAGTTTTTCTTTGTCAGATCATATTTTATAGATTCCAGGTTCTTCTGCTGTTTCAAGGTAGCAATTCTTATTTTGTATTCTGAAATGCTTTGATTGGCGGCCAGGTTTTCTGGTGCATAAGGCTGTAGCCTTGTAAAAAGAGCTTCATCCTGAAATGCTTTTGCGAAACTGTTATATTCTCCCTGCAATTCACCCAGCTTAAATCTTGAAGCCTGGGCGATAGGGAAGGTATATAATTTATCAGGTGTGATAGAGTCTACCAGTTTTTTAAGCTCTAAAATGTCTTTGTAGTTAGCTGCAGACTGCATCACCATAAGAACATCATTCTTTTTAACTTCCTGATGATCTTTTATGAATATTTTCTCAATTTTGGAACTGGTTCGTGCTTCTATTTTCTCAGGAGGATTCTGGGAAGTTACAATAATAGGAGCCGGTACAAATTCCGGGTATTTTATAATGTAGCTCATTAAGAGAATTAACAGGAGGATAATAAATATCACTGTATTTCCCCAGCGGATCATCCAATGTGGTGGCTGGGTAAGAATATCCTGTACACTCTCGGAACGGAGTTCAATATTGTCTAAAACGTCTTCTTTCATTGTTTTGAGGTGAAATTTCCCCCAATATTTCAGGGGAATATAATTTAAATAAATGAGTAGTTTCCATCATACCTATTCCGGTGCTGAAGTATTTGCATCAGGAGGGTATTTAAAATTTTTCATTCTTAATATTAGTCTCTAATAAGCTTTTCGAATTCTACTAGATACCATTAGCTGCCTAATTCAAGCTGATTTCTTACAAGTCTGTAATATTCTCCCCTTAAATCTACCAGATCGGCATGGCTTCCTTCTTCAACTACTTTTCCTTGATCCAGTACAATGATTTTATCAGCATGTCTTACCGTTGAAAGTCTGTGGGCAATCACCACTGCTGTTTTGCCCTTAAAGAACTGCTCAAGATTTTCCATAATCACTTTCTCATTATTAGCATCTAATGCAGAGGTAGCTTCATCAAATAAAATATATTCTGGAGATTTGTATACAGCTCTTGCAATGAAAAGTCTCTGCTTCTGACCACCACTGACACCAACTCCTTCATTTCCGATCTTTGTATTATAACTTAATGGAAGGCTTTCAATAAAATCTTTAATATTGGCTATCTCTACGGCACGTCTAAGTTTTTGTTTATCTATATGATCTTCACCTACAGCAATATTATTGGCGATAGTATCATTGAATACATATCCTTCCTGCATTACAACTCCACAATGATCTCTCCAGTATCTTGGGGAAATATTTTTCATATTGGTATTTCCGATTCTGATTTCACCCTGGTCCGGATCATAAAATTTCATCAACAGTTTCAATAAAGTAGTTTTTCCACTTCCGCTGGCTCCCACAATAGCTGTGGTCTGTTGATAAGGAATCGTAAGGCTTAAGTTTTCAAAAACCGGAACGTCAGAGCCAATATACCTGAATGACATATCTTTTATTTCGATATCTTGCTTCGGAACATCTGTGACGTACTGCTCATTTTTATCTTCTTCATCATCTTTATCATGGATTTCTCCTAATCTTTCAAGGGAAATTTTAGCATCCTGAGTTTGTTTAATAAAGTCGATAAGCTGAAGAAGCGGGCTGTTTAACTGTCCAATAATGTACTGAACAGAAAGCATCATCCCCAAAGTAAGATTTCCACTTAAAACGAGTTTAGCAGAAAGGAAACTCACCAGGATATCTTTCATCTGATTGATAAAGTTTCCTCCAACAGACTGCCATTGTTCTAATGAAAGAGATTTTATTCGGATCTTAAATAGTTTTACCTGAAGAAATTCCCAGTCCCATCTTTTTTGCTTCTCTGCATTATGCATTTTGATTTCCTGCATACCGTTGATAAGCTCAATTACTTTACTTTGTTCCTGAGATACCTGAGAGAATCTTTTATAATCAAGCTCTTTTCTCTTTTTGAGGAAAAAACTGATCCAGCCAATATATAATACGGCCCCTACAAGATAAACGATGAAAAGTCTGTAATCGTAAAATAATAATACAATACTAAAAATAATAAGGTTGACCAATGAGAATAATGTATTCAGCGAAGAGCTTGTAAGAAGCTGCTCAATTCTGTGATGGTCATTAATTCTCTGCATGATATCTCCTGTCATTCTGGTATCAAAGAAACTTATCGGAAGTTTCATTAATTTGATAAAGAAATCGGAAATGATCGAAATATTAATCCTTGCCGAGAGGTGAAGAAGAATCCAGCTTCGGATTGTCTCAATTCCCATTCTTCCCAGGAATAGCATAATTTGGGCAAGTAGAACTACATAGATAAAATTAATATCCTGATTCTGGATCCCGACGTCTACAATACTTTGGGTAAGAAACGGGAATATAAGGGAAAGTAAACTTCCACCTAAAAGTCCAATAGCCAATTGTATAACAAGTGTTTTATACTTAAAAAGATATTTGGACAAGAATGTAAAGCTTGCCTTACTCTCTTCAGCATCAAACTCTGTCTGAAAGAATGCAGGAGTAGTTTCAAGAATCAGTACAATTCCTTCTTCTGTATTTTCATTGGCATTTTCTCCAATCCAGGACTTGATGAATTCTTCTCTGGTATAAGTAATCAATCCATAGCTTGGATCTGAAATATATACTTTGTTATTTTTGTCGATTTTATATACAACAACAAAATGGTTTTTATTCCAGTGTGCTACACATGGAAAAGGTACTTCTTCTGTTAGGGTATTGAAATCGATCTGGACACCCATTGACCGGAATCCAAGATTTTCTGCGGCATCGCTCAGCCCAAGAAGGCTGCTTCCTTCCCGTGTTGTTTCGGAAAGGTTACGAATCTGCTGCAGAGATATACTTTTACCATAATACTTACTGACGATTCTCAGGCATGTAGGGCCACAATCTTTGGTATCTGGTTGCTTATAAAAAGGAAACTTTTTTTTCAAAACTACTACTCATTATAAAATGCCGTCAATAAATGACGACATTTTTGCTTTAATTCAATTATAATTCAATGAAATGGTAAACTGGAAATAGTCCCATTGATCACCGTTTTTCTACTCTTTTACATCTTTTCAGATGGTTATTTTGTTTTTCCTAAGATAGTGAAATTTTTAAATGAATGAGATTTATTTACTAGATCTCATCATCCTCTATTAATTCATCAATAAAGAATAAAATATCTTCACGATCATACTTGTCTGGAAACTGATATCCATTGATGATAAAGATAGGAGTGAAGCTTAATCCTGCGTTACTGTTTTCTATGGACATTTCTACTAATGGATTCAGATTTTCTGATGTTACCTTTCCTCCGGAGAGCACATTGATTTTGCTTTCATCCTTAGTTTCAAACCATTCTTCTACAGCATGTAGAAATTCTTTTTCGGGCTTATTATGATAGATATGAGTTAAATCTGAAATAAGCTGAGTGTATTTTTCTGGAGCTCTGTCTGGGCTGTAATTGAATCTCATCTGTAGTGAAATATTCTCCGGATATTTTTCCAAAAGTCCTTCCACAAGCTTATGTGCATCTTTACAGAAACCACAATATGGGTTGGAAACGATAGAAATACGAAGCTTGGCATCTTTTTTTCCAACTGCAAAAGTTTCAGTATCCTGGAATTCTATTTTTGGATTTTGCTCCATCTGGTTTTTGAAAAGTTCATAGTTTCTCTTGAATCTGAGATTTTTTGCATTCGATTTTTGAAGAGCTTCTTTTTGTTCAAGAAGAGTGTTGAAATAGATAACTGCAGAAAATACAAGAGCCCAAAGAATAACAGTCAATAAAAGAGCTCCCACACTGAAAGACAGATTCTCAAAAAATAAACTGCTGATTACAATTTGTCCAACCAGAATTGAAATAATCAAAAGACATACTCTACAAAATGTTTTTTCTACAAATGCCTGGATGTATAAAGAATATCCGATGGCAATTACAGAAACGAATGTGAAACCTTTTACGATATACGCTGTTGCCGGTAAGAACAGACCTAGTACGGTAAGTCCTGCAAAATAAATCAGAGAAAAATCTGCAAATTTTAAGCCCAGAATACTGGTTTTATCCTGTTTGATGATCTTATCACACGAGTTGGCTGTCTGACTTGCTGCAGCACCTCCGCCTCCACATATACTTCCGATGACAGTAGAGGTATTCCCGAATTTCTGATTGAAAATTTCCAGGGAAATATAAACTCCTGCTAAGGAAAGTACATTAAATAGAGCTTCGTAAATGGTTTGGCTAATAAAAGAATAGGCAAGAACAGTTGCAAAAATAATATAAAGAACCGGTTTGAAATTGAAAGCCAGTTTACTTTCTGCATTTTCTGTTTTCTCAAACAACAGTACAAAATCTGTTGATTTATTATAAAGTTCTTCTTTACCGAAGGTTTTTGCTTTTTCTGAATATACAGAATAATTGCTTCCTGCCTTTTTTACCAGGGAAAATGAATTCTCAACAATCGCAATAAATTCTTCCGGAAGTTCATCCCAATATTCTTTGTCAAGTTCGTAAGCGTCATTTTTTACTCCCATAAAGTTGAGTGTATCACTAAATGCCAGTGCAGATGGATAATTGGGATGGGAATTGAACTGGAAAATAAATTCCTGTTTATCGAGTTTTAGATGGTTAATTAGTTTGTCAAAAATCATATTAATATTTTTATCTAAAATACACAGATGTTTTAAATATACAAAAAAAAATCTCCTTTATTAGTGAGATATAAACGGATGTTGGTAGATTTTATTTGATCTTCAGTATTTTATTTTCTTGAATCCGGAAATGGAAAGCAGATTTTGTAATATGGCTTTTGTATTATTTCTTTGTGTAATTGATGTTTTTAGTATTTTAAACGGTATCATTTTACGAAGGTAAGATCCATTTCCCACAGGCAGGTATTCTAAAGTTTTCATGGTTAAGTGTACATTAAATGTTGCCTGTGGGAAGTAAAGGATCTTTTTAAAACAAAGTATTTCGTGTTTTTACCTGAGGCAAAGATGCATTCATAACGCTGGGAATGCAAGAAAGGGATGTCGGAATTGATAAATTTTGGGATGTTTATTAGCGGTTTTTAATAAAGTATTAAATTAATATTTTGATTTTTAATACTTTATATTTTCTGTCATGAAAATGTATTAAAAACTAAAAAAGTGTAATATTGTGCCTTTAAAAGAATATATGCGCAAGGCTTTTTTTATGTTTCTATTGATGTTTGCTGAGAATTTCTGCTTTTCTCAAAGCATTAGTGGATTTCATATACCGGATTCATTACAAAATAAAAATGCTGACCAATTACAGAAGGCTTATGATAGGACCTTTCGTATCGATAATAATAAAGCAGAATTCTATGCCAATGTTATTTTAAGTAAAGGTAAAAAGCAGAAAAATAATGATCTGATCTATGACGGCTATTACAAACTGGCTCACAGTAAAGGTTTAAAATCGGAAAACGGACATCCTTACGCGGATACACTTATCAGGATTACCCAGTATGTGAATACCAGGGATTACCCTGCGAAGGCTCATATTATTAAAGGTATCCTGTTCAATTATGAATCCAGATACGGGGAGGCCTTAGATCAATATGTTCAGGCAAAAAAATTAGCTGGTAAAAAGAACCCGGATCAGTTTTTTTATGTGAAAAAACTGGTTGGTATTTTAAAATCGGCAACGGGTGAAGATCAAGAAGCTCTTCCTCTGTTTCTGGAATATTACCAGTATGAGAAGGAAAAAATGCATACTGATAAGAGAGATGTAAAAAGCTATATCGGATCTATTTTTTCTGTAGCAAACAGCTATAATAAAAACAAGCAATATAATAATGCCTTGCCTTACATCCATTTGGGAATTGAAGAATGTAAAAAATTTAATGACTATACCCATCATCCTTATCTGATCTCTTCCTTAGGAATAGCTAATTATTACTTGAAAAACTATAAGGAATCTTATAATAATCATTTGTTGGCTGAGCAAAAATTCAAAAAAAACAATGATGACTGGAACCTTGGGATTACTTATTATTTTCTAGGTAAAATCAATGGTGATCTTCACAAGGAAACTGAAGCAGTGCGTTATTTCACAAAATCAGATTCTATCTTTTCAGTGTCTAAAAAGTTTGATCCGTTTATGAGAAACGGATATGAGTTTTTAATTGATTATTACAAGAAAAAAGGAGATAAGGAAAATCAGCTGAAATTCATTAATAAACTGGTGGCGACGGATAGCTTTCTTACTAGTAGTAAGCAGTATTTGTCCAAAGAGATTTATAAAAAATATGACACACCGGCTCTGCTGGAAGAAAAAGAAAGACTTATTGATGAATTGAACAATAAAAACTCTACCCTTTATTTTGTTTTGTGTGGTGGTGTTTTAGTATTAGGTGCTTTATTCTTTTTACTTATCCGGAACAGACGAAATGCAAAACACTATAAAAAACAGGCGGACCACCTTTTAGAAAAATCAAGATTAATGGAAGCTTCTGCTGTAAAGATTGATCCGATCGCAGAGAAAACAAAAGAGCAAAAGGCTAAAAATATTCTCCCGGACAAACAGCTGCAGGATATAAAAGTGAAACTGGAGGCATTTGAACTAAATAAAGATTTTTTACGTAAGAATATAACGGTAGACAGTTTGGCTAAAGATTTTAATTCAAACAGAGATTATCTGTCAAAGTCAGTGAATGAGCTTAAGGCAAAGAACTTTTCACAATATCTGAATGAATTGAGAATTAATTATATTGTAGAAGAGCTCAATCATAACGAGAAAATACGAAAATATACCATTGCAGCTATAGCTGATAGTATAGGTTATAATAATTCGGAATCGTTTTCCAATGCATTTAGAAAAATTACAGGAACACTGCCTTCCTATTATATAAAACTATTACAGAAACAGAGAGTAAATTAAGTAGTCTACAGAAAAATGTGTACGATATTGATCAATTTTGGTAGACCTGTTTTCTTTAAATCGTATAAAAGTATTTGTTTTGCCTACTAAAATATATAATAATCTAAAGTGCACAGTATGGGAAGTCGCATGGCTAAAGAGCTTTTTTTAACAAAGATAGTGTTGTTGAGTCTGGTATTGTTTTCAATGAGTTTTCATTCTCAGCAGTATTATTTTAAATCTAATCCAAATATAGAGGGAAGTTTTTTTTATAACGAGATCAAAAAACTTAATAAAGAAGTTTTAAGAGATTATAAGGACAAAGACAAAGCTATATTTAACGACAACATATTCCGGCTGCATATCCTTGATGGAGATTATCAGAAAGGGATTTATTATTTAAATGAAATTAAAAATAATCCGGATTATGCCAATCTTGACTACAGAGAAATTATCGGACTTTCATTTGAACTGTATGCATTGTCAAAATCAGTCCCGGGGCCAACTCCTTATAATGAAAAATACAGAAAAGTTTTTGAACAAAAAATTGATGCCCTGCCAGAGAAAACGAAAATGTATGTTAGCAGTTTCTTCAGGTCTACAGAAAAGGATCTAAAAGACAAAGTAATAAATGCCCTGAAAAAAAGCATAAAGAATGACAGCATTTCTCTGGCTGATGCCGTAAAACTGTGCAGGCTGTATACTTCGTACCTTGTCGTAAAAGAAACAAATCCTGTTGTGCTTCCTTTCATCAAAAAAGCAGAACAGCAGCAGTTTGAAATTAAAGATAGTATTGTCATTAAAAGCAATAAAGGGAATGAGATTTCTTTACAGATGATCAGGTATAAAGGATCTGAGGCCAAGGTTCCTACCATATTGAATTTTGGTATTTACAGAGGAAGAAAAATTGATTACGCTGAAAAGTTAAATGCCATGAAAGGCTACGTTATTGTATATGCTACCAGCAGGGGAGTGTACTTAAGTAAAGACAATCTTGCACCATTTGAATTTGAAACGGAAGATGTTAATGAAGTCATAGACTGGATTATTAAACAATCATGGAGTGACGGAAAAGTAGGAATGGCCGGAGGAAGCTATAACGGATTCAGTCAATGGGCTGCTGTTAAAAACATGCATCCAGCCCTGAAAACAATTGTTCCGTCAGCATCCGTAGGTTTTGGAATAGATTTTCCGATGGAAAATAATGTCTTTAATACTTATATGATCAGATGGCTGGAGTATGTTTCCAGAAGCCGTTATGTAGATTATGATGATTCTGATACATTAAAATGGCAGAGCCTTGTTAACAAGATGTATACAAATGGTACGGCATTTAAAGATCTGGATAGTCTTAATGGAAATAAGAACGTTTTTTTTCAGAAGTGGGTGCAGCATCCATCGTTTGATACATTCTGGACTTCTAAAATACCTTATAAAAGAGACTTTGCAAAAGTCAATATTCCGGTTTTGACATTTACCGGATATTATGATGATGACCAGAGAGGTGCCTTTTATTACTACAATGAACATTATAAGTATAACAAAAATGCTGATCATTATTTAGTTATTGGTCCTTACGATCATTACGGAGCGCAGGGGGCTATTAAAAATAACCTGAGAGGATATACCATAGATCCGGCTGCCAATATTGATCACAATACCTTATCCTATGAATGGTTTGATTATATTTTGAAAGGAAAGAAAAAGCCGGGGTTCTTAAAAGGAAAAGTAAATTACCAGGTGATGGGAACCAATCAATGGAAAAGCGCTGCAAATATTGATGAAATAAGTAATAAAAAATTAAAACTGTTTCTCAGCAGATCAAAACTGCAGGAAGTAAAACCGGCTTTAGATAATACCTTACAGACGATCAGTTTCACAAATAGGAAAGATACGTTACAAAATTTCGACAGGTATAAAATAATGGATATGGCAATTGATCCCGCTGTTTTAAAAGATAAACTTGTTTTTGAAAGTGATGCATTGCAGGATCCTGTGGAGATCAATGGCAGTTTCACCGGAAATCTGAAAGTTACCATCAATAAAAAAGATATTGATGTTAAAATAATCCTCTATGAGCTAACTTCTAAAGGGGAATATATTCAGCTTTCTAGCTACTTAGGGCGGGCAAGTTATGCAAAAAATAAGGAGAAAAGACAGTTGCTTGTTCCGGGCAAAATATCTGAGATTCCTGTTAATAATACCTATTTCGTCAGTAAAAAAATAGAAAAGGGCAGTAAGCTGATTATTGTTTTGGGGGTCAATACATCTCCTTTCGAACAGATGAATTATGGAACCGGAAAAGATGTTAGCCTCGAAACAATAGCTGATGCTAAAGAGCCTTTGGAGATCAAATGGTATAATGATAGTTATGTGGAAATTCCTATTTTGAGACAATAAACGGAATAGATATAAAAATGAATGGATTTTTATGTCAGAATATCCTGTGATTTTGAAGTTCAGATTTTTAGAAATATCATATAAAATACTGAGGATAACTCCAACTTTAAAGCATAGAAAATAAAGCTGAGAAATAATATTTTTTATTTAAACAAATGTTTTATTTTGTTATTATTTTATAGCTTGTAGTGGGTTTTGCCCTTGTTTTGTTTATTAAATTTCTCTATTCTATGTAATTTGTAACAAACAGAAATGAACTCAAAAAAACTTAAAAAATCATAAAGTTTTCATAAAGTTTTAAAAAAGGAGGGAAATGTTTTTGTATTTATAAAATATGTCGTACTTTTACATCGCCTTGAATGAGGGAACAAGTCAAGGTAATAAATTTTTTTTCATCATTTGTGTTTTTAGAATCGTATCGCCTGATACGATTCTTTTTTTATTTATGATTCATAATTTAAGAGCAGATCAATAAAGTAAGAATAGGTAACTGAGCCTTCTTGTTGATTACTTTTCAGAAACAGGTTATTGGTAAATCCAAAGAAGTCATCCAACCATCCCTGATGCTGAAAAACAAAACTTTTTTCATAAGCACGGTCTCTTTTCATAGCTGGAGAGTACTGATGAAGAATATTCTTTACAAAGTGTGGGTCTTCCTCCACAATGAACCTTAAAAGACTTTTTAAAGTGAAAAATTCAGTACTGTATCTCAACTCCTGATTATCGGAATGAATGCCTATTAAATACCCTACGAAATTAGCTTCCTGCTCTCTGGCAAAACCCAGTTGATGCGAACTTTCGTGAGCTGTTGTAAAGGGAATGAATGTATGAGGTAATTCACTGTTAAACTGAGCTTCAGCAGTAAAAGGATTATAGTATCCCAGAATTCCTGTAAAGTTCATTACTTTTTTGAATAAACTGGGCTTGATATCCAGAATTTGAGGAGCTTTTTTATCTGAAATATAAGAAGGCAGTTTGGTCTGTTGGTACAGGATTTCCTTTTGTATATCCGTAAGGTCGGTGATGATAAAAACACCATTTTTATCCTCATGAACATACTGTCTGGTTTGCTTACATTTTTCAAGATAGATAAGGGCTAATTTTTTTGCCTTATTCATATTGGGCTCCTCCTGACTGGAAAGTTTTTTAATAATTGGAGTCTGGAAATACAGCATTCCCCAGAAGATTTGATAAATAAAATAAAAAACATTTATACAAATAAGAATCCTTATCAGTGAATCATTTCTTCGCTGTTTACTGAATGAAGTAATCAAATAGTATAAAAGAAATATTCCCAATAGAATATAAATCAAATCTCCAACAGAAAACGGAACCCAGCTGAACAGCATCTGATGAAACTCTTTCTGAAGTTCAAAAAAACTTTCAAAAAAAGAAATCATCACTTTGGATTTTGAGAATCCATAAAACAAAAGAAATTGGGCAAGTAATACACCTGCCCAAAATCTCTTTTTCTTATATATATTTGTTATTATATTAATGACCACTGCCTTTGGATATTTTATCAAGATCAATGCCCTGGGCTTTCAGAATCCCACTTACACGGATCGCATAGAATGCAAGATAAGCAAAACAAATCACCCCTACGATATAACTGAAATGAATATTGGTAATATCTGCAATATAACCCTGTATAAAGCTTACAATACCTCCACCCATAATCATCATAATAAGGTATCCTGAACCCTGATTGGTATGCTTTCCAAGTCCGTTGATAGCCAATGCGAAAATACAAGGCCATAAAGTAGAGCAGAAAAGACCTACACTGGTAAATGCATATACAGATACCATTCCTGTAGTGAACATCCCTATAAGTAGAGCTGTGATCCCTGCCAGAGAGAAGATCAGAAGCATTCTTGCCGGGTTTCCTTTGCTTAAAATATCACAGATAATCATTGCGATAATGATAAACCCATATACATAGAACGGAGAAAGATCATGATCGGCAATAGCGTTTACCAATAAAAATACACCGAATGCAAGATAAGGAGCTAAGAATCTTAAGATCTTTTTGAATCCAGCATTGACGTCAAATGCTTCTACAGCACCTGTCCAACGGCCAATCATTAATGATGCCCAGTATAAAGAGATGTAAGGGGCTACCTCTTTCGTTTCAAATCCCAAGCTTTTTTCCATATACGCCGGAAGGTTACTGGCTGTGGAAACTTCTACGCCTACATAGACAAAAATAGCGATCATTCCCATCACCAGCTGAGGATACTGGAATGCTGACTTTCTATGTTCTCCCGGAGTTGTATCATCGGTGTCCTCAGTGTTTGTTGGAGTTACTGCAGGAAGGGAAGAGAATTTAAGCATTAAAGCTACCAGAGCAAAAGCTGCTCCTAATATCAGATAAGGTGTTTTTACACTTTCTATACTCGCTTCAGTATTGGCTGCGCTTGCAGAACCAAAAATAGCAAATGCAACGATAAGAGGTCCAATAGTAGTTCCTAAGTTATTAATCCCTCCTGCCATTGTTAGCCTCTGAGATCCCGTTTCCGTAGGACCTACTTCAATAGCAAGCGGATTAGCAACAATCTGCTGAAGAGAGAATCCTAAACCTACAATAAATAACCCTGAGATCATTAAAGGGAAAGAATGCATATTGGCAGCCGGGTAGAACAATAAGGTTCCCAATGCGGAAATCAGAAGCCCCACAATAAGACCATTCTTATATCCGATTTTATTGATCAAATCCTGTTTAAGGCTCTTTGATACAAGCATATAAATTAAAGAACCTACAGTATACGCTACATAAAAGCATATCTGTACAAGCATACTTTCAGTTTGGGATAGATTGAAGGCTTTTTGGAAAACAGGGATCAGAATATCATTACTGGCTGCTACAAATCCCCAAAAGAAGAATACAGTAACCAACGGAATGAATTGGGCCCAATTGGTTTGTTTAGAATAATTTGACATATTTATTATAGATTTCACAAACAAATATAACTATTTCCTTTCAACGGAATACCTGATTAAGGTTTTTTTTATTTTCTCATAAGCCTCTGCCTTTAAGTCTTTTGGCGAATCTGTAGGCTCAATGATTCCATTAAAATATACCTTTACTCTTCCGGGAAAGCCTTTTGAGTTTTCAAAAGGGAACATTTCCTTGAGTCCCACAAAGGTATAAACAGCTATAGGAGAATGATGTTTTGAAGACAGCATAAATGCACCGTCCTTAAAATCATCAAGGATAATCGAAGTATCATCTGGCACACCGCCTTCAGGAAAAATCGCGATACTGTTGCCTTCTTCCATTTTCTCAGCACACCTGCGGTATACATCTGCACGACTTTTTGCACTGGCTCTGTCTACCATTACACATATCCTTTTATATATGGTTCCGAAAATCGGAATTTTTACCAGTTCTTTTTTTCCTACAAAGCAAATTGGATGATCAGGGAAGAGAATGCATACAAGCATAATATCCATAATGGACGTATGATTGGAGATAAAGACGTAAGGTATATTCTTGTCTTTTTTCTGTTCTGAAAGTTTAATTAAATCATACCTGAAGCCCATTCCGTAAAACATGCCAAAACACCAGAGTCTGACAAGTTTATAACCGTATTTATAATGCTTTTTATTAAAGGATAAAATGTAAACGGGGATTCCAATGCTGACTGTCAGAAAAAATGCCAACAGAAGCAACCAGAATCTCCAGAGATAATTTAAAATTTTTGTCACAGCTTAACCGTTAAAAATTACTTTCTTCTTTATCGAATAATTCAGAATAGAAACCAGCAATATTGCTGCAATTTTGCTGATCATTTCCGGGCTCAAGGTATAAAAAAATAAATTGATATTATCTTTAAATATGAAACTATAGAATATTTGGAAAAAGCCTAAGCTGAGTAATGTTGAAAAAAAGGAGACCACCATAAAATAAGCAAACTCTTTTCTCTTTGAATGTTTTCCTCTTTCAAATACAAACCAGATGCTCAGAAAGTAATTGGTAATAATACCGCAGCTTGTGGAAAAAATGTTACTTAAAGGATAATGTACCCCATAAAAGTTGGTTTCTTTTACAAAGAAGTGCGGAAGATAGGTGCTGAAAATCTTAAAGCTTCCTATTTCTACAATGGCACTCAGTCCTCCTGCAATGATGAAGAACAAAACCTGTTTCTGGCGTAAGAGTATTTCTTTCATTTAATGATTATAAAACTAAAAATGTTTGTACATATTGGATAGCATACCGGGCGGGTTTATATCTCAGCAGATAAACACCTCAGCGAATTCCCTCTGATACTAATGGTTTTGAAATCTCAATAATCCCATGGCTTTACAATATGAATATGCAAATTTATAACTATATGTTAAACACTGAAAAAAGTTGTTAAAATATTTTTTTTAATAAAAATTATTTCTAATTTTAATATTCAGAATGATGTAATTAAGACCTGATAATAAATTCATTTTCAACTCCTTGTGTTGATGGTTTTTTCTATCTTGTAGTGCGCGGTTAAGCGTATATACTCCAAACATTTTATGACCCATTTTTTAATAATATTTGTATGAAACGTCAAAACAAATACAGAAAATTCCAGCTTCAACAGAAAAATATTGAGGCTCTTGAGAAAGAAAATTCCCGCTTCAAAAGAGTGTATTCAGAATATGAAAATATGTCAGACGAATTGTGGAATCTTGAAAACTCCAGCGGAGAACCGGTACCTGATGATTTTATCAATGCAATGGTATTACAGACTTCCTATCTGGAAGATGAAATAGAAGATTGGCTTATACAATTCAACGAAAAAAAAACACAAATCAAGCATTAATGATTTTAGACAGCTTCCAGGTTGTTTTTAAACGCTAATTGAAGATAAATTCATAATTTAGCACCCTTAAATTAAAATCTAAAATATGGTTGCTATTGTAGATAGTGGTTCTACTAAATCGGATTGGGTAATACTTGATGACTTTAAGAAAGTTTTTCTGAAAACAGAAACAATCGGTTTCAATCCGAATTTTATCAACAGAGAACTTATCGCTCCTGAAATACAGAAGAATAGCAATCTGATATCGGTTAAAAATTCAATTACCAAAGTCTTTTTTTATGGTTCCGGATGCGGTGTGAAGAAAAACTGCGAGACCATAGAGGAAGAGCTGAAAAAGGTTTTTGGAAAAGCAGAGATTATTGTGAAGGAAGACCTGATGGCTGCAGCCTATGCGGCATACAGTGGGAAACCTGCTATTGTGTGCATTCTTGGCACAGGATCAAATTCCTGTTTTTTTGACGGTGAAAATGTAAAGATAGAACTGCCTTCACTAGGATTCCTGATTGGGGATGAAGGAAGTGGAAGTGCTATCGGAAAGCAATTGGTGCGCAGATATTTTATGAAAAAACTGCCTGCAGATCTTCATAAAGAATTTGAAGCAGATTATCAGCTTACCGTGGAAGATGCATTGAAAAATATGTATCATACTCCGAGGCCAAACGCCTATCTGGCGAATTTTACCAAATTTGTAATCGAAAGAAAAGATCATCCTTATTTCAAAGACATGGTTTTTGAGGAAATGAAAAGTTTCTTCGAATATCAGGTTCTTCCTTATGAGGAAGCGCATGATGCCGAGATCAATTTTATCGGTTCCATCGCTTATTATTATGAAAATACATTACGTTCTGTAGCTACAGAACTTAATTTAAATGTGGGACATGTTGTGCAGAAACCAATTGAAAGCTTAGTAGATTACCACATTAAATATATACTTTAACAAAAAACAAAATTTTATGTCAAGTAACAACAATCGTGACGAAAAGAACTTTAGCCAGGCAGCGCTAGATTATCATAAAGCAGAACCCAAAGGAAAAATTGAAGTGATCCCGTCAAAGCCACACTCTTCTCAAAGAGATTTGTCATTGGCTTACTCTCCGGGAGTAGCAGTTCCTTGTATGGAAATTCATGATAAGCCGGAAACTGTATATGATTATACAGGAAAAGGGAACCTGGTAGCAGTAATTTCTAACGGTACTGCCGTACTTGGACTGGGAGACATCGGTGCTGAGGCTTCAAAACCGGTAATGGAAGGGAAAGGGCTTTTATTCAAGATCTTTGCAGATATCAACGTTTTTGATATTGAGATCGATGAGAAAGATCCGGATAAATTTATTGAAATTGTAAAAGGGATTGCTCCTACTTTTGGAGGTATCAATCTTGAAGATATTAAGGCACCTGAAGCTTTTTATATAGAACAAAGACTGAAAGAGGAATTGAATATTCCTTTGATGCACGATGACCAGCATGGAACAGCCATTATCTCGGCGGCTGCATTGATCAACTCTCTGCAGATTGCCAATAAAGATATTGATAAAGTAAAAATGGTGGTGAATGGAGCTGGAGCTGCAGCTATTGCATGTACCAAACTTTATATTTCATTAGGATTGAAAAAAGAAAACGTCCTGATGTGTGACAGTAAAGGAGTAATCAATCATAAAAGAGAAAACCTTACTCCTGAAAAACTGGATTTCATCGCTCAGACAGATATCGAAACATTAGAAGATGCTGTAAAAGGATCTGATGTTTTTGTTGGATTGTCAAAAGGAAACGTAATGACTCCTGAGATGTTGCAGAGCATGAATGAAAATCCTATTGTATTTGCTCTTGCCAACCCGGATCCGGAAATTGCTTATGACCTTGCACTGGAAACCCGTAAAGATGTGATCATGGCAACGGGAAGAAGTGATTATCCTAACCAGGTAAACAACGTATTGGGATTCCCTTATATCTTCCGTGGAGCATTGGATGTACAGGCTACAGGAATTAATGAAGCCATGAAACTGGCTGCTGTACACGCTATTGCTGATCTTGCCAAAGAACCGGTGCCGGAAGCTGTAATTTTAGCATACAATGTTCAGAATCTTCAGTTTGGAAGAGAATATTTCATTCCGAAACCATTTGATAACAGACTGATCACAAAAGTATCAAGTGCTGTGGCAAAAGCAGCTATTGAAAGTGGTGTTGCCAGAAAAACCATTACGGATTTTGATGAATACGAGCACCAGCTTTTAGACAGAATGGGTAGAGATGAAAGATTGGTAAGAATGATGCAGAGCCGTGCGAAATCCAATCCGAAAAGAATCACCCTTGGAAATGCAGAAGAATACAATGTTTTGAAAGCGGCTCAGATTCTTTATGAAGAAGGAATTGCTTACCCAAGCCTTTTAGGAGATAAAAAATACATCAAGGAGCAAATGGAGCGTTACGGAATTACTCTGGATGTTCCTATCATTGATCCAAGTGATGACGATCAGAAAGAAAACAGAAAAAAATACAGAGAAACCCTTTGGAAACTTCGTCAGAGAAAAGGAATGAACGAGTACAAAGCGAAAAGATATGTACGCCAGAGAGACTATTTCGGGCCTTTGATGCTGAAGCATGGTGATACGGATGGACTTATTGTAGGATTCTCTAAAAACTATACTTCCGTTTTACGTCCTGTTTTAGAAGTTATTGAAAAAGATAAAGGAGTAGATAAAGTAGCGGCAATGATGATGATCCTGTCTGAAAAGAAACCTATTTTCTTCGCAGATACTTCTATCAATCAAAACCCTACAGCAGAAGATCTTGTGAATATTGCTAAAATGGCAGAATTTACAGTAAAATCTTTTGCCATTGAACCAAGAATTGCAATGCTTGGATTTGAAAACTTTGCTGCGATTTCTGAAACTTCCAAGAAAGTAGCGAAAGCAGTAGGAATCCTTCATGAAAAATATCCGAAAATGGTTGTGGATGGTGAAATTCAGCCAGACTTTGCAATGAATGCAGATCACTTGAGCGATTATCCATTCTCAAAATTAGGAACTACTCCTGCCAACACATTCATCTTCCCGAATCTGGAAAGTGCAAACCTTTCTTACAAAATCCTGAGAGGAATGAAAGTAGCACAGGTTATCGGACCTATCTTAATGGGATTAAAGCAGCCGGTACACGTACTTCAGATGCGTTCGAGCGTTGATGAGATCGTAAACCTTGCTACCATTGCTGTTCTTGATGCTCAAAGGAGAGAAAAGAAATCGTAATATAGAATGAGCGGTATAACTGGAAACAGTAATCCATCTCTATTATTTAAAAAATGACACTGTAAACCGTGTTCAGATAGTAAAAAGACTCCATATTTTGGAGTCTTTTGTTTTTCTGTTAATTCCTTGAATTCTTATTTGAAATTTAAGTTAAAAATCATTCGTACATCAAATGAAAACATTAATTAGTTTAAATTGCTATATTTGGGAGTTTTAAAAATTAATAATGATATTTTCTTTACAAGGCACTGTTCAAGAACTTACGCCTACCTACGCTGTCATCAATGTTCAGGGAGTTGGTTACTATGTGGGAATCAGTTTGATGACCTCACAGACGCTGGTTTTGAATCAGCAGACCTTTTTATTTATTCAGCAGATCATTCGTGAAGATGCTCATCTTCTCTTTGGATTTAACACACGTTCAGAAAAAGAAATGTTCAATCTGTTAATAAGCGTTAATGGAGTAGGAGCTGTTTCAGCCCTTATTCTGTTGTCAACATTGAGTCTTGATGAGATTGCTTCTGCTATACTTTCCGGAAACAGTGCATTGATCCAAAAAGCAAAAGGAATTGGTGCAAAAACTGCCGAAAGAATTATTGTGGATCTTAAAGATAAAGTACAGAAATACAGCGATCCAAACGCGAATATTTCTGTGATGGTGGATAATAAAATTAAGGAAGAATCGTTATCTGCATTAGAAGTTTTAGGCATTCCTAAACGAACAAGCGAGAAGATTGCGGATAAAATTATCAAACAAAATCCAACCATCTCGGTAGAAGAATTGGTTAAACAAATCTTAAAAAACATTTAACATTTGGTGGCGAATATTAAGTATCTTAACATATTTTTGTTCCTGTCGTTCCTGTGTATGTCTGTGAGTGCTTTTGGGCAGGCACAGAAAGATACAGCGATCATAAGAAAACAATATGAAGTGGCCGACCCTACGAGGTATGAAGCCTATTACGACATAAAAACAGGGATGTACTATGTATATCCAAAAATCGGAAATACCATTACAGGTCCTCCTACAGCCATGTCTCCGGAAGAATATAAAGAATATATGCTTGCCAGTCAGACCAGAGCTTACTATAAGGAGAAATCAGATAAGTACAATCTTCTTTTCAGAAAAGATAAATCAGATGCAAGGAGAAAAGGACTTATTCCTTCTGTAATGATCAATAACAAGCTTTTCGAAACCATTTTCGGAGGTAATAAAATTGAAATCATCCCTTCAGGGTATGCATCCCTGGATTTTGCAGGACTTTACCAGAAAATAGATAACCCAATGATCCTGCCTCAGAACAGGACCAGTTTTACCTTTGATATTGATCAGAGAATTCAGTTGGGATTATTGGGAAAAGTAGGGGAAAACCTTCAGTTAAAGGCCAATTATGATACCCAGAGTGGTTTTGCTTTTGAAAACAGAATGAATCTTGTATGGCAGGCAAAAGGAAGCTGGAAAGATCTTCAGAGCAAAGGTCTTGGAAATGTAGATAAACCGAATGAAGGAGGAGAAGATAAAATCATCAAAAGAGTTGAATTTGGTAATGTAAACATGCCGCTTTCAACCAGCCTTATCCGTGGTTCACAATCACTGTTCGGGGTGAAAACAGAATTCCAGTTAGGAAAAACATTTGGAACCGTAGTTCTTTCCCAGCAGCAGGGTGAAGCCCGTAATATTGTAGTACAGGGAGGTGGTGTGATGAACAATTTTAAAGTCAACGCCATTGACTACGAAGAAAACCAACACTTCTTTATAGGACATTATTTCCTGAATAAGTATGATGATGCCTTACTTAATTATCCGCAGATCAACTCAACCATCAACATTACCAGAATGGAAGTCTGGGTATTGGATCAGGGGAACAGTAATCTGGCATATCAGAAAAGTATTATCGGGATCAGAGACCTTGGAGAAGGACCCGGAGGAGTTACGCTGCCGGATAACTCGCTGAACGGTCTTTATGATGCTGTTTCATCGGTAGCAGGAACCAGAGAAGCAGGTAAGAACTATGGAACTATTTTCCAGGGGCAGGTGCTTCCTGGAGATCCCGCTCCTTACGATAACGGAGAACAATTCATTTACAATACAAAAGCCAGAAAGCTGAACAGTAATGAATTTACTTTCCAGCCACAGTTGGGATATATTTCATTAAATCAGAAGCTTAATGACCAGCAGCTTTTAGCCGTTTCTTACTCATACACCGTTAATGGAAGCAATAAAGTATACAAAGTAGGGGAATTTTCTGAAGAAAGCCCGGTGTTGATTACCAAAGTATTGAGAGTAAACAATAAGGTGAATACGCAGTCTCCGATGTGGGATCTGATGATGAAGAATATCTATTCTATAGATGCAGGACAGGTATCTCCGGATGGATTTATCCTTAACGTCTATTACCGAGATCCAAAAACTGGAGGTAAGGTAAATTATCTTCCGGACACTCCTGTAAAAGATCAGAACCTATTGAAGTTATTTAATTGGGACCGTCTCAATATGAACGGCGATATTCAAAACAATAAAGACGGAAGTAAGGGAGATGGTATTTTCGACTTTGTGAATGGAATTACCATCAGACCGGAAACAGGAAGAGTCATCTTTACCAAAGTGCAGCCTTTCGGTAAATATCTGGAATCAAAATTAGGTACAAGTGATCCTCAATATGTTTTTCAGGATCTTTATACCAAACAAAAACAACAGGCGATTTCCAGTAACCTTGCGCAGAGGTATACCATGGAAGGACGCTACAAAGGTGTTCAGGGACAAGGTATTTCTCTGGGTGCTGTAAACGTTCCTCAGGGATCAGTAAAAGTGGCCGCAAATGGGGTACAGCTTACAGAAGGAGTTGATTATACCGTAGATTATATGCTTGGTACGGTTACCATCATCAATGAAAATGTAAAACAGTCCGGACAGGCGATCAATATTTCACTGGAAAACCAGTTGACATTTAATACCCAAAGGAAAAGATTCTTAGGATTAAACTTAGAAAGAAGATTCAGTGAAAACTTTATCTTGGGAGGAACAGTAATCAATTACTCTGAATCTCCATTGACTCAGAAAGTGAACTTTGGCCAGGAAGCGGTAAACAATACCATGGCAGGGATCAACCTGATGTATAACAATCAGGCTCCTTATCTTACAAGACTTACCAACAAACTTCCGATGGTGAAAACCGAAGCTCCATCCAACTTAAACTTCAAGATGGAAGCGGCCTACTTGTTACCTGGCTTGAATAAAGGAACAAATAATCAATCTTACATTGATGATTTTGAACAAACAACTTCTAAAATATCATTAAAAGAGCCGGCAGCATGGAGCCTTGCTTCAAAACCGGAAAAAAATACATTGCCGCCATTTAACACTGTACCGGCCAATGATGATCTAACAAGCGGATATGGAAGAGGATTATTAACATGGTATAATATTGACCCTAGATTCTGGGGAGTGGGAGGAAAAGCTCCGGCAGGAATTACACCACAGTCTGTATCCAATCACGCTTCCAGAAGAGTACAATATTCGGAGATTTATAATAACAGAGATTTCGTAGCAGGAGAACAAACCTTCACGAATACTTTCGATATTTCATATTTTCCTAAAGAAAAAGGACCATACAACGTAAACCCGTTAACAGAACAGCCACAAAGCAGATGGGCGGGGATCATGAGATCGATCAGTGTTCCCAACTTTGTTACTTCAAACATTGAATATGTTGAATTCTGGATGATGGATCCTTATGCAGATGGTAAAACGCTGGGTACTGATCCAAAACTTTTACTTCACTTAGGAAACGTTTCAGAAGATGTATTGAAAGATGGAAAAATGCAGTATGAAAACGGACTTCCAACTCCAGGTAATCCTTCTTCTACAACGAATTCAAACTGGGGAACACAACCAAAACAGCCACCAATTTTATATGCATTCTCTACAGAAGGAGATGAAAGAAAAACACAGGATGCCGGATATGATGGTCTTACTTCTGATCAGGAAGCGATGAGATTCGGAAATACTTTTGTAAACCCCGTAACCAATATTGCTGACCCTGCAGTGGATGACTTCGTATTCTATCTTTCTGATAAATTTACAGGAAGTCAGGCAGCTTCAGTAGTGGAACGATATAAATATTTCAGAAACCCTGAAGGAAACTCAGAAGCAAACTCTCTGAATGTAGCTTCGCAAACTCCGGATGCTGAAGATATCAACAAAGATTACAACCTGGATCAGACTGAAAATTATAACCAATATGTTATAAAGCTTGACCAGCCAAGTTTGTCACTTGGAACGAATAATATTGTAGATGTAAAAACAGTAAAAGCAACATTCCAGAATGGACAGAGTTCAGATGTTAAATGGTACCTGTTCAGAATTCCTGTAGCGAATTATGATCCGGCAGAAGGAACACACGAAGATGCAGTACTAAATAATGTAAGATTTGCAAGATTAATGCTTGCTGGATTTGATCAGACCTCTACTTTGAGATTCGGGACAATGGATCTTGTAAGATCAGACTGGAGAAAATATACCAGTAAAATTGCCAGTGTAAATGTTCCTAATTCCGACGAAGGAACCGGAACTGTGACAGATCCAAACTTTGAAATAGGAAGTGTAAATATTGAAGAAAATGCATTGAACCAACCTCCATATGTATTGCCTCCGGGAATTGACAGACAGGTATTGAGTGGAAATGCAGGAGCTCAGAGACAGAATGAAGCATCACTTTACATGAAAGTGAAAGACCTTAAAACTGAGGCAAGAGGAGTATTCAAAAATACAACATTGGATATGCGAAGATACAAAAAGCTGAAGCTGTTTGTACATGCTCACGATCCATTGAACAGAGTGATTGGATTGGATGAGAATACCAAATTCTTTATTCGTTTCGGAAGCGATGCTACTGATAACTATTACGAGTATGAATCATCTTTAAGAATGACTCCTACAACAGCAACAGCTCCTATGGAGATCTGGCCAATGGAGAACGAAGTTGATTTTGATGTTCAGAACTTTGTAGATGCAAAGATCAGAAGAGATAAATCTGGTGTTGCTATTACAAATAGAACCGTTGACACAGGATATCAGGAACCTTATAAAAATATTTATATCAAAGGTAGACCAAGTTTAGGAAATATTACCACCATTATGATTGGGGTAAGAAATGCAGATCCAAGAACAAACTCTACCATAACAAGAGTTCTTTGGGTTAACGAAATCCGTCTTTCTGAAATTGAGAATGATGGTGGATATGCAGGAAATGCCAGCTTAAACTTCAATATGGGAGACCTGGCAACAGTGAATGCCAATGCCTCTTATACCTCAGTTGGTTTCGGAAATATCGATTCAAAACCTGCTGAAAGAACACAGTCTACTCAATCCGCATTCAGCATCAATACGGCGATCAATGTAGATAAATTCCTTCCGGAAAAAACAGGGGTGAAAATTCCTTTAAACTATTCTTACTCGCAGACTATTGAAGATCCAAAGTACAATCCTCTGGATACCGATGTAGAATTTAATAAGGCACCAAATAAAGATCAGTTGAAAAAAGTAGCGAGAACCTATACTCAACAGAGAAGTATAGGAGTCGTTAACATGCATAAAGAAAGAGTAAATCCAAATAAAAAGCCTAAGTTTTATGATATTGAAAACGTATCAGTAACTGCTGTTTATAACGATGACTATTTCAGAGATATCTATACCAAGAGAAATTACAGACAGTATCTGAGAGGGTATATTGATTATAACTACACCTTTAAACCGTGGGTACTTAAGCCTTTCAACAAAATGATCAGTGATACGGCGAAATCGACAAAGTATCTGAGATGGGTAAAAGAATTCAATATTAACCCTATTCCTACAAGAATCTCTTTCAGAACTGAAATCGACAGAAACTACAACGAGCTTGAGTTCAGAAATGTGGAAGCCATCCTGAACGGAGACATGAATAATAATTTTGATGCTATCAGAAACAGAAACTTTTTCTTTGGTTGGCAGTATGGATTAGGATTCAATTTCACAAAATCATTGAAACTGGAGATCAATTCTGCAACCAGAACGTTGAATGATAATCTGGATGTAAATTCAATGGACAGCAAATCGATTTTTGGAAATGTATTCAGAGCCGGAAGACCGGTATTGTATAATCACAGAGCACAGTTAAACTATAAGCTACCATTCCAATATTTGCCTTATCTGGATTTCATTGATGCGGAAGTAGGATATGGATTTACTTATAACTGGGCGGCAAGATCTACTTCATTGACTGGATTTGTTGATCCTAACAACGATAATAAAACAACAAGTTTAGGATCCGTTGGGCAAAATACCAATGTGATTCAGGCAACAGCTTCTGCGGATCTTCCGAAGTTCTTTGGCCAGTTTAATTATTTCAAAAATATTAATGCCAAACTTCAGAAACGCAGACAGGAGATGGACTCTCTGAATAATGTATATTCGAAACAATGGGAGAAAAACAGATACCGATATAAGAAATATAAATTTAAGAATAAGCTTACTCCACTTCAAAGCGCTGCATTCTTCTTAACTTCTTTCAAACAGCTAAACGTAAGTTATAACGAAACGAATGGAACAGTACTTCCGGGACTAATATCAGCTCCAAACTGGTATGGATCTGGACAGACACTGGGTGGCCCAACTCTAGGATTCCTTTTAGGATCACAGGCTGACATCAGAAGAACAGTAATGGAAAACGGATGGGTTAGTGATTCTAAATACATGACAGATCCTTATGTAAGAATGTCGACCAAAGAATTGAGAGCCGACCTACAGTTGATGCCAATGAACGATTTAAGAGTAGATCTTAATGTGTTGCATACCTTTAACAGTAACTTCTCCCATACAGGATTCAACTATACCAATGGTGGAGTTCCTGATACAGATTTTACATTTGCCAGCGAAATGACAACGTATTCCAATACAACAACGCTTCTCAGTACGTCATTTAAAGATGGACAGGCCGTTTACCAGGCAATCAGAGAAAATGCAAGAGCGCTTTCTCAACAGCTGGGAGGTCCCGGAGCAGTATTGGATAATAACGGCTTTGCCCAACACTATAGCATTGGAAATGCTTATGTATTGATCCCTGCATTTAGAGCAGCGATGGAAGGAAAATCTGTGACACCTATGGGTAATCCTAAAAAAGCAGGATTCCCATTGCCAAACTGGAGAATTACCTATTCCGGGTTAAAGAATATCCCGATGATCAGCGGACAGTTCTCGAAGTTTGATATCTTACATGCCTATACCGCCACTTATACAGCGACAGGTATTCAAAGCAATGTAGATTATCATGGCAACCCGAATGGATACTATCAGGTTGTAGATAACGCAGGTAATATAGACAAAAATGGTGGTGATAAAATTAACCCATATACATTCGCACAGGTGGGATATGTAGAATCTTTCTCACCACTTATCGGAGTAGATGTTACCATGAGAAACAATATGCAGTTCGGAATACAGTACAACAGAACCAGAATGATGGTACTGGGATTAGTCAACCAGACGCTTACCGAAGATGCCAATACAGAATATGTAGTAAGACTTGGTTATATTGTACGAAACTTCAGATTGGGAACAGCTAATATCAGAGGTCGAGGAACAAGAGGAAAAGGAAGTGACCTTAACATCAGAGGAGATATTTCATTAAGAGACAGTAAAACATCTATTATGAATATTCTGTTAAATGATGCCCAGGTTACAGGAGGACAGAGACTCATGAACATTAAACTTTCCGCAGATTACAATGTTTCCGAGAATCTGAATCTGAGAGTATTCTACGAACAGATGACCTCAAAATACAAGATCTCCACAGCATTCCCGCTGTCTACGATCAGAGCAGGTATTTCAGCCACATTTACATTCGGTGAATCCGGAGGTGGATTCTAAAAATAATACAAACATAAAAGTCCTTCATTTGAAGGACTTTTTTTATATCCAATATTTGAAGCTACTATATTTTTGAATACATTTGTACAAAATAAAAATTTAAAAATGAACACACCATCAGAATTAAAGTACACGAAAGATCACGAATGGATCAAGATCGAAGGTAACGTTGCTACAATCGGTATTACAGACTTCGCACAGGGAGAACTTGGAGACATCGTTTACGTTGATGTAGATACTGTAGATGATGATCTTAATGGAGGAGACGTTTTCGGAAGTGTAGAAGCAGTAAAAACTGTTTCAGACCTGTTCTTACCTATCTCAGGAAAGGTTATTGAGTTTAATTCAGAATTAGAAGATCAGCCTGAACTGTTAAATACAGATCCTTATGGAGACGGATGGATCATCAAATTGGAAATTGCTGATGGAGCAGATCAGTCAGAGTTACTTTCTGCAGATGATTACAAAGCGATCATTGGATAAGATTTCAAAAATATTTAGTAAGATACTGCCCATTTATTGGGCATTTCTTACTTATATGCTTCTCAAGCCGGGAGAAGAAAACCATGAATATTGGTTCATGTTCAGCGGTATCGACAAGGTTTTGCATGTAAGCATATTCGCAGCACTGGGTTTCTCTTTCATTGCTGCTTTTCCCAAAATAAAATTCTCATACTTTATCCAGATCATCCTTCTCTATGCTTTCCTTACAGAAATCCTGCAGGAAGAAATGGGATTGGGAAGATCGATGGAAACTTTGGATATCGTAGCAGATACGATCGGATGTCTGTTAGGATATTATACCTATAAGTTATTAATCAAGCGTTTCTTTTAACACGCCTTTCAAATCATCACGATTTTATATCTATTTTTTATTCTCTCTTCACCAGTACATTTAAGCTTTTCACTCTCCAACCCTCAAACCCTCCAACTCTCCAATTTTTTCAGGAGCTATTTCCTGCTATCCATTCCTACTCCTCGCGCCCGTGCACTCCAACGCTGTCACCCTGAGCGAAGCCGAAGGGCTCCACACCTAAAACCCACCCTCCAACCCAAGCTGCGGGGTAACCATTGCTATCAGGGCTAGGGTAGGAGTCGTTAATGATAAGTTAATAATGAATGGTGAATGATGAATGATGAGGTTCTGGTTATTGAGTTTCGAGGTTCGGGTTTCCAGATATAAAAGGAATATTGGTTTGAATTTTCATATTGCAGAATTCTATGTAAACATATTATTGAGTATAAATCCCTATTCCCATTGTATCATTCCGCAGGAATCCAAATTCTTTACAAGAGCGCTTGTAAGTTGGCAGGATAATATCTGAGGTCTTTTAGCAGTTAGTATTAGCCATGTCATGCTGAGCTGAGTCGAAGCATTATAATTAATTACGGGTACAGGAGTTAAATCTTATTGTTCTATATAATATATAAATATACTCTTTAGTCTTCGTCGAGGAAAGTCAGCTCTCTAGTCTAGTCTCTCTATTATATAATATATACTTTATTTGATCATAGCCACCCAAAACCCCGAATCTCACATTCCCTCTTCACACACAGATCCCCCCAACCTCCAACCCACTTACTCTCCAACCACTCCTCCAAACAAATGTTTAAAATTTTTCTCTCTGCCTTCCAGCTGATTAGGATAAAAACCTATCCGAATATGAAATTTATGTTAAATAAACTTGTTTTGCGTTGTATGAAGTTACTATCTTTGCCCCACTGAAAAACGAAAGACATTCAGTAGCGCAGAAGCGCCTTTAGATGGGCAGAAACGATATTACTTCCAAAAAGAGACGGACGAAAAAAACTTTAAAACTTTTTGAAAAAAAAGTTGTCAGTTTAAAAAGAGTTTGTATCTTTGCAGTCCCAATTAGAGGGAGCGCAGGAGTAGAGGGATTGAGGTTTTGAGAAGAGTTAAGGTTACTTAAAAAAACTTTAAAATTTTCTTCAAAAACATTTGGTCATTAAAAAATAAAGTTTTACTTTTGCACTCGCAAATACGGAGCGACACTGACAGAGAGATTGCTTCGTTGAAAAGCGAAAGATATAAAGATCATTGACATACAATATAACAACCAAGTAAGGAAAAACTAAAGCGTTAAAAACTTTGAGTGAGTCAGACAAACATACAATGGAGAGTTTGATCCTGGCTCAGGATGAACGCTAGCGGGAGGCCTAACACATGCAAGCCGAGCGGTAGAGATCTTTCGGGATCTTGAGAGCGGCGTACGGGTGCGGAACACGTGTGCAACCTGCCTTTATCTGGGGGATAGCCTTTCGAAAGGAAGATTAATACCCCATAATATACTGAATGGCATCATTCGGTATTGAAAACTCCGGTGGATAGAGATGGGCACGCGCAAGATTAGATAGTTGGTGAGGTAACGGCTCACCAAGTCTACGATCTTTAGGGGGCCTGAGAGGGTGATCCCCCACACTGGTACTGAGACACGGACCAGACTCCTACGGGAGGCAGCAGTGAGGAATATTGGACAATGGGTGAGAGCCTGATCCAGCCATCCCGCGTGAAGGACGACGGCCCTATGGGTTGTAAACTTCTTTTGTATAGGGATAAACCTACCCTCGTGAGGGTAGCTGAAGGTACTATACGAATAAGCACCGGCTAACTCCGTGCCAGCAGCCGCGGTAATACGGAGGGTGCAAGCGTTATCCGGATTTATTGGGTTTAAAGGGTCCGTAGGCGGATCTGTAAGTCAGTGGTGAAATCTCACAGCTTAACTGTGAAACTGCCATTGATACTGCAGGTCTTGAGTGTTGTTGAAGTAGCTGGAATAAGTAGTGTAGCGGTGAAATGCATAGATATTACTTAGAACACCAATTGCGAAGGCAGGTTACTAAGCAACAACTGACGCTGATGGACGAAAGCGTGGGGAGCGAACAGGATTAGATACCCTGGTAGTCCACGCCGTAAACGATGCTAACTCGTTTTTGGAATGTAAGTTTCAGAGACTAAGCGAAAGTGATAAGTTAGCCACCTGGGGAGTACGAACGCAAGTTTGAAACTCAAAGGAATTGACGGGGGCCCGCACAAGCGGTGGATTATGTGGTTTAATTCGATGATACGCGAGGAACCTTACCAAGGCTTAAATGGGAAATGACAGGTTTAGAAATAGACTTTTCTTCGGACATTTTTCAAGGTGCTGCATGGTTGTCGTCAGCTCGTGCCGTGAGGTGTTAGGTTAAGTCCTGCAACGAGCGCAACCCCTGTCACTAGTTGCCATCATTAAGTTGGGGACTCTAGTGAGACTGCCTACGCAAGTAGAGAGGAAGGTGGGGATGACGTCAAATCATCACGGCCCTTACGCCTTGGGCCACACACGTAATACAATGGCCGGTACAGAGGGCAGCTACACTGCGAAGTGATGCAAATCTCGAAAGCCGGTCTCAGTTCGGATTGGAGTCTGCAACTCGACTCTATGAAGCTGGAATCGCTAGTAATCGCGCATCAGCCATGGCGCGGTGAATACGTTCCCGGGCCTTGTACACACCGCCCGTCAAGCCATGGAAGTCTGGGGTACCTGAAGTCGGTGACCGTAACAGGAGCTGCCTAGGGTAAAACAGGTAACTAGGGCTAAGTCGTAACAAGGTAGCCGTACCGGAAGGTGCGGCTGGAACATCTCATTTTAGAGCGTCTTAGGACGTTAAACAAAATCAGTATCGTAAGATACAAAATACTTACTTAAAGCATAGCTTTAGTTTTTTGTTTGGTTGATATATAAAAATACAAAACCCACTAGAAATTAGTAAAGGGATTGAGAGAGGCAAAGAAGATAAAAGCAGAGAGAGAAAGACGAAGAAATTAGTCTGTTATCTATCAGTCTATCATCTTTTACGTCTAAAAGACAGTCTCGTAGCTCAGCTGGTTAGAGCGCTACACTGATAATGTAGAGGTCGGCAGTTCGAGCCTGCCCGAGACTACTAATTGAAAGACAGGAAGAGATCAGCTATTAGACATCAGACATTTAGGTCTGAGATCTGGAATCTGATATCTAAAGTCTACTAGAGGGGGAATTAGCTCAGCTGGCTAGAGCGCCTGCCTTGCACGCAGGAGGTCAAGGGTTCGACTCCCTTATTCTCCACAGTTTTGGAAGACTGATTTAAAAGTTACGAATGGAGCCAAAAACAACATTTGTTCATCAGTTTGAAAGAAAGAAATTAAGATCATTGACATTAACGGTAAAGACATCACAAAGAGAAAACCGAGCGCATAAAGCGCTTGAGTAACCAATAGGAAAGAAATCGTTAAGGGCGTATGGCGGATGCCTAGGCTTTCAGAGGCGACGAAGGACGTGGTAAGCTGCGAAAAGCTGCGGGGATTGGCACACACGAATTGATCCGCAGATATCCGAATGGGGCAACCCGGCATATTGAAGATATGTCACCTCGCAAGAGGAGCAAACCCGGAGAACTGAAACATCTAAGTACCCGGAGGAAAAGAAATCGAAGAGATTCCGTAAGTAGTGGCGAGCGAAAGCGGATTAGCCCAAAAGTCTTTTTATGTTTAGAGGAATGTTCTGGAAAGAACAATCATAGAAGGTGATAATCCTGTACTCGAAAGGCATATAGAGATGATAAATGAGTAGGGCGGGACACGTGAAATCCTGTCTGAATATGGGGGGACCATCCTCCAAGGCTAAATACTCCTGAAAGACCGATAGTGAACAAGTACTGTGAAGGAAAGGTGAAAAGCACTTCGAATAGAAGGGTGAAATAGAACCTGAAACCGTACGCCTACAAGCGGTCGGAGCAGCGTAATGCTGTGACGGCGTGCCTTTTGCATAATGAGCCTACGAGTTAATTTTACTAGCGAGGTTAAGGTATTAAGTACCGGAGCCGGAGCGAAAGCGAGTCTGAATAGGGCGCATAGTTAGTAGGATTAGACGCGAAACCTTGTGATCTACCCATGGGCAGGTTGAAGCTCTGGTAACACAGAGTGGAGGACCGAACCGGTTGACGTTGAAAAGTCTTCGGATGACCTGTGGGTAGGGGTGAAAGGCCAATCAAACTGGGAGATAGCTCGTACTCTCCGAAATGCATTTAGGTGCAGCGTCGTATATAAGTTTATTAGAGGTAGAGCTACTGATTGGATGCGGGGGTTTCATCGCCTACCAATTCCTGACAAACTCCGAATGCTAATAAATGTTCTACGGCAGTGAGGGCATGGGTGCTAAGGTCCATGTCCGAGAGGGAAAGAACCCAGACCAACAGCTAAGGTCCCAAAATATATGTTAAGTTGAAGCAACGCGGTTGGACTGCATTGACAGCTAGGATGTTGGCTTGGAAGCAGCCATTCATTTAAAGAGTGCGTAACAGCTCACTAGTCGAGCGGTCCGGCATGGATAATAATCGGGCATAAACATATTACCGAAGCTATGGATTTATATTTTAGATATATCTGGTAGGAGAGCATTCTATTTGCGCCGAAGCAGTACTGTGAGGTATTGTGGAGCGGATAGAAAAGAAAATGTAGGCATAAGTAACGATAAAGCAGGCGAGAAACCTGCTCACCGAAAGACCAAGGCTTCCTCAGCCATGCTAATCAGCTGAGGGTTAGTCGGGACCTAACGCGAACCCGAAAGGGGTAGTGGATGGACAATGGGTTAATATTCCCATACTTGCTCACAATAAAAGGGGACGGTTGGATGTAGCTGCTGGAGACTGACGGAATAGTCAAGGCCTAGCCTTCGGGCGAAGCTGCTGTAGTGTAATCTGATCCAAGAAAAGCCGAAGTGAAGCAACCCGTACCAAAACCGACACAGGTGGTCGAGGAGAGAATCCTAAGGTGCTCGAGTGAGTCGTGGCTAAGGAACTAGGCAAAATAGTCTCGTAACTTCGGAAGAAGAGACGCCAACAGCAATGTTGGCCGCAGTGAAGAGGCCCAGGCGACTGTTTATCAAAAACACAGGACTCTGCTAAATCGAAAGATGCTGTATAGGGTCTGACACCTGCCCGGTGCTGGAAGGTTAAGGAAGGTGCTTAGCGTAAGCGAAGGCATTAACTGAAGCCCCAGTAAACGGCGGCCGTAACTATAACGGTCCTAAGGTAGCGAAATTCCTTGTCGGGTAAGTTCCGACCTGCACGAATGGTGTAACGATCTGGGCACTGTCTCAGCCACGAGCTCGGTGAAATTGTAGTATCGGTGAAGATGCCGATTACCCGCAATGGGACGAAAAGACCCTGTGAACCTTTACTATAACTTCGTATTGACTTTGAGTAAGTAATGTGTAGGATAGGTGGGAGGCTTTGAAGCAGGCACGCTAGTGTTTGTGGAGCCGACGTTGAAATACCACCCTTTACTTACTTGGAGCCTAACTTCTTTTAGAAGGACATTGCGTGGTGGGTAGTTTGACTGGGGTGGTCGCCTCCAAAAGAGTAACGGAGGCTTTCAAAGGTACCCTCAGCACGCTTGGTAACCGTGCGTAGAGTGTAATGGCATAAGGGTGCTTGACTGTGAGACCTACAAGTCGATCAGGTGCGAAAGCAGGACATAGTGATCCGGTGGTTCCGTATGGAAGGGCCATCGCTCATAGGATAAAAGGTACTCCGGGGATAACAGGCTAGTCTCCCCCAAGAGCTCACATCGACGGGGAGGTTCGGCACCTCGATGTCGGCTCGTCACATCCTGGGGCTGGAGAAGGTCCCAAGGGTTGGGCTGTTCGCCCATTAAAGTGGCACGCGAGCTGGGTTCAGAACGTCGTGAGACAGTTCGGTCTCTATCTATTGCGGGCGTTAGATGTTTGAGAGGGCTTGATTCTAGTACGAGAGGACCGAATTGAACAAACCTCTGGTGTATCAGTTGTACCGCCAGGTGCACCGCTGAGTAGCTACGTTTGGAAGAGATAAGCACTGAAAGCATATAAGTGCGAAACTCGCCTCAAGATGAGACATCTTTTAAGGGTCGTTGTAGATGACGACGTTGATAGGCTATAGGTGTAAAGACAGTAATGTCATAGCCAAGTAGTACTAATTACCCGTAGATTTATAGTCTATGGTTACTAATATAAACCAGGTGCTTTATGCGCAGTGAAGGTTTTGTCTTTGTGAAAGTTTTTATCGCTTAAAACAGATGTCAGATATAAGACATCAGATACCAGACCTTGAAGTCTGAAATCTGAAATCTATCCTCTGATATCTTATATACCTTCTTTAGGGTGGTTTTAGCGGTGGGGCTCACCTGTTCCCATTCCGAACACAGAAGTTAAGCCCACCAGCGCCGATGGTACTGCTAACGCGGGAGAGTAGGCCGCCGCCAGTTTTTATTTTATTTTTAAAAACCTTTATCTTTACGATAAAGGTTTTTTTGTTATATACCTACACCTACACCAACACTAAACCCATTCAACATACTCCCCAAACTAACTAACACAAAATCCAAACAGAAATACAAGTAATGAGTAATAGGTAATGAGAAGTGGATAATAGATAATAGATGTTGGTAGTAAGTAGCCCATCTCATCTATCCGCTATTCTTCTTCCTCCAGCTTCAGGCTTCCTGCCTCCATCCCTCTGTTTTCGATTCTTTATCCGAGGATGGGGCTTTACCTTCAATACTGTTTATTCTTCCCAGGCTGTTACTACCAAGAAGTCTAAATAAGGTTTTCTTTATTAAAATGCTTCGACTCCGCTCAGCATGACAATGCTAATACTAACTGCTAAAAACGTAGACATTATCCTGTCATCTTGCATCCTTTAAACCTCTAATAAATAAGTCTGGATTCCTGAGGAATGAAATAATTGGAATAAACGTGCATCCTTACACTTGCAACTGTTAAGTTAATTTCAATAACTCGTAACCCTAATTTCTTGACACTGATTACCTATCCATTATCATTGTTCATTCACTAATCACATTTTAGTCCATTCATCACTGAACTAAGACATTATCGTCGTATAAGGATCCAAGAGCCTAAAAGTATGAAGATTGTGAGATATGGCGACTTAGACCCTTAATACGACAAGAACCTCTAGTGAAGGGGAATTTATTTCTTATCCCGCCAAATACGACCTTGTATGTCACTTTCACTGGTCCCAAATTCAGGATCCTGCTTCATCTGGTCAAGTGCATTCTTCTGATTTTGATAATTCAGATTATCTTTTGAAGGGTAGCTATTCTTCTTGGCATTATCAAAAAAACTCCAGCTTCGCTGAATGGATTTTCCAGCTTAAGAACAGTTGATACAACTTCATCGATTTCCTTATTCTTTGCTGAATCTTTCTGTATTTTTTGAGCGTTTATTTGATTTGTACTGAGTAGAAAAACAAAAAACACTGGCGGCCACGGGTAACCCTTTACTTAATTGTTTCATTTTGTTCATCATTTGCTTACTCCTGCAATATTAAAAAAAAATATGATACTTTATGATAAATAATACATGTAAAATGTTGATTTACAATTGTTAATAAATTTATTTTGTCGTTTAATCCGAGTTTTAGCGTATAATATTCTGTTAATGGTAATATTGAAAAGATAAAATATTGATTATAGGTTATCGTTCATGAATTTTATTTTTTTACTATTTTTTATTTGAGATATGCTTTTTTATCTGGTAAATCTAGGGTTGTAACGTGTCTTTATTAACAATTTATATTATCCATAAAAGATCCCTTCCAATGTGACAGTTTTTTTCTTGATACTTAACCAAGCACAATCTATAACATCACCATTAAGTAATCAGCAATAGCTACTAAGTAATGATTAATTATTAAAATTTTTATTTAAATTTCACTATGTGTAGAATAAATAGTATTTTAGAGAAGCGTTATCCGAAAAGCTTAAATAGAGTAGGACACAATTAAAACTAAAATAACTATGAAAAATCTAATGAAGATTTCAAGAGAGAGTTTAAAATCATTACAAGGAAGTGGAGGACCTACATGTCCTGATGATCCTGCATTTGGAATGTGCTATCCTCCAGGCTGGCCAAATGGAATTTGTATGACTAAGTATCAATGCTGTATGAAACTTGGTGGGCCCATTGAATTTTGTAAAGAAGAATATGGTAAGTAAAATACTTCCCATTTTAAAAGTATAAATAAAAAAGGGCTATCTCAAAATCCTGAGATAGCCCTTTTTTATTATAAATTGATATCAGACTTGTATTACACCTAAGTTGAATTTCTCAGTGATAGGGGCATGATTAGCTGCTTCAATTCCCATAGAAATCCATTTTCTGGTATCTGCAGGATTGATAATGGCATCTGTCCATAATCTTGCAGCTGCGTAAGTAGATTCTGTTTGTTTCTGATATTTCTTAGAAATGGTATTCAGAATTTCATTGTGTTCTTCTTCCGAAATTTCTTTTCCTTGTTTTTTCAATGTTGATTCCTGAATCTGAGCCAGTACTTTTGCAGCTTGTGCTCCTCCCATTACCGCTAAGTCAGCCCAAGGCCATGCAACAATTAATCTTGGATCATAAGCTTTTCCACACATTGCATAATTACCCGCCCCATAAGAGTTACCCGTAATAATCGTGAACTTAGGAACAACAGAATTGGAAACTGCATTTACCATTTTAGCTCCGTCTTTGATAATTCCTCCATGTTCTGATTTGGAGCCTACCATAAATCCTGTAACATCCTGTAAGAAAATTAAAGGTATCTTTCTTTGATTACAATTGGCAATAAATCGGGTCGCTTTATCAGCAGAATCAGAGTAGATTACTCCTCCAAACTGCATTTCTCCTTTCCCACTTTTAACGAGCTTTCGCTGATTGGCTACAATTCCTACAGACCAGCCATCAACTCTTGCCGTTGCACAGATAATACTTTTACCGTAGTCTGGTTTATATTCTTCATATTCGGAGTTATCCACAATACACTTGATAATTTCATAAGTATCATATTGTTCAGCTCTTGAAACCGGCATAATTCCGAAAATATTTTCCGGGTTTTCTTTTGGTGGAAAGCTTTCTATTCTGTCAAAGCCTGCTTTTTCACTACTTCCAATAGATTTCATGATATTTTTGATTCTATTCAAAGCATCTTTATCATCTTTCGCTTTATAATCTGTTACTCCTGAAATAGAGCAATGAGTGGTAGCTCCACCTAATGTTTCGTTATCAATACTTTCTCCGATAGCTGCTTTTACAAGATAGCTTCCGGCAAGGAAAATAGAACCTGTTTTATCCACAATCATCGCCTCGTCACTCATAATGGGAAGATAAGCTCCTCCAGCTACACAACTCCCCATAACGGCAGAGATCTGGATGATTCCCATAGAACTCATTTTAGCATTATTTCTGAAAATTCGTCCAAAATGTTCTTTATCCGGGAAGATCTCATCCTGCATAGGAAGGTAAACACCTGCAGAGTCTACCAGATAAATAATAGGAAGTTTGTTTTCCATAGCAATTTCCTGAGCTCTCAGGTTTTTCTTTCCTGTGATAGGAAACCATGCACCAGCTTTTACAGAGGCATCATTAGCAACTATAATACACTGTCTTCCGGAAACGTAGCCAATAACTACTACAACACCTCCACTAGGACATCCTCCATGCTCCTGATACATCTCGTATCCTGCAAATGCTCCTACTTCTATGGAATCTGAATTTTTATCGAGAAGATAATCTATTCTTTCTCTTGCTGTCATTTTTCCTTCATCACGAAGCTTTTGAAGCCTCTTCTCACCACCGCCTTTTTTAATTTCAGTGAGTAAGCGATTAATTTCAGATAATTTTAATCTGTTCTGATCTTCTCGTTTATTGAATTCGATGTCCATAAAATTTTCAATTTTTTACGCTTAAAGATACTATTTTTATGAGGAATACGAATTGGAAGTAAAACAGATGTTTAATTATTTGGTTTTTAGTAATTTGTGAAATTTTTAACTAAAAAATATTTTCAAATAATTTATATTTTTTCTAACTTTACATAAGAGTAATGGAGGGTGATAACCTCTGAAAATTACTCTGTTCCTAGTTTATTTTTTTAATAGTTTATTATTTGAAGGCCCTGAAAGTTTAATAAATTTTCAGGGTTTTTTTATGGTTTAACCTTTATTTTAAATTTTGTTAACTTTTTTTAGATTAAAGCCGTCTTTTTATCAATATTTGGGTTTGTGATTTGTAAATTTGCAGGGTTAAAATAAAAAGAGGATAGGTTATGCATAAATTGGCACTTTTTAGATTGCATTTAATAGTTTTTTTATGGGGGTTCACTGCAATTCTGGGAAAATTGATTCAGGCCAATGCACAGATTCTGGTTTTTTACAGAATGTTGTTTGCCTCTATTTTTTTGTATGTATTTATCAGGATTTTTAAAAAGGAGAGCATAAAGGTTTCCAGAAAAATATTTTTTCAGCTGGCAGCAATAGGTTTTGCCATGGCACTCCATTGGTATTGCTTTTTTTATTCTATTAAAGTTTCCAATGTTTCTATTGCGCTAAGTTGTCTTTCTTTATCTACTCTTTTTGCCTCAATTCTGGAGCCTATTATTTTCAAAAGGAAAATTGATGTATCCGAAGTGATCATGGGAACTGTTATTGTGGCCTGTATACTATTGATCTTTAAAACAGAATTTCATTTTAAAGAAGGTATTATTTATGGAATTCTGTGTGCCATATTCGGAACTGTTTTTTCTGTTTTTAATGGTAAAATGTTTGGGAAAACAAGTTCGGGGAACATTATTTTTTATGAAATCTTCTGTGGTTGGTTTATTTTAATGTTAATTTATTTGTTTTCAGGGCAAATTTTTCAAATGAATGAAATAAACTACAGGGATCTGGCGTTAATATGCTTGTTAGCCAGTGTTTTCACTGCTTTTCCAATGCTGGAATCGGTGAATTTAATGAAATATATATCACCTTTTACTTTAATTTTAACAGTTAATTTAGAACCTGTTTACGGAATTATACTAGCTTTTTTTATCTTTGGGGAATCAGAACATATGAGCCCTATATTTTATGTCGCTTCGGGTGTTATGATACTGGCAATCATTGCAAATGGATTAATAAAAGCCAGAAAAACTAAAAACTTAAACTAAGCATCAAATTTATATGATGAAAAAATATTTTTTACTTGCATTTTCACTGCTGTTTGGGCTTTCTCAATCTCAGATTATCAGGAAATATTCCAATGAATTCTTAAATATCGGTGCCGGAGCAAGAGGACTTGCTATGGGAGGAGCAGTAATTACCAACCAGGATGACGTATATTCCCCAATGTGGAACCCTGCAGGTCTAATGTCTGTTGAAAGAGATTGGCAAGGGGCAGCAATGCACGCAGAATACTTTGAATCCATCGCAAAATATGACTATCTGGCCTATGCAAAAGTACTTGAAGAAGGTGTTTTTGGCGTTTCGGTAGTAAGGCTTGGAGTAGACAATATTTTAAATACTACCCAAATGATCGATTCTGAAGGGAATATCGATTATGATAAAATTACCAAGTTTTCCCAATCCGATTATGCTGCTATTCTTTCTTACGCTTTCAGACCTGGAGGAAATCCAAAATTAGATGTGGGGGTGAATGCTAAAATTGTTTATAGAAATGTAGGTAAATTTGCAAATGGTTATGGTTTTGGTTTCGATGTGGGAGCAATTTATAAGGCAGATAACGGATGGAAATTCGGAGGAATGGTGAGAGATATTACGACTACGGTAAACTTCTGGACGATTAATCAGAAAGAACTTTCTACTGTTGTAAACGGGGAAGAATTTAACCCAGCTCCTAAGGATAAACTTGAACTTACAATGCCTAAGCTAAATGTAGGTGCCAGCAAATTATTCGAAATCAATAGCAGTGTGTATGTATTACCGGAAGCAGGTATTAATGTTGATTTTGCTAAAACAGCATCATTAATTTCAACAGATTTTGCCAGTATCAGTCCGTATGCGGGAGCTGAACTGGGATATCAGAAAATGATTTTTGTGAGATTGGGGATCAACAGATTCCAGTCTATTACAGATATAGAAGACCTTAAGAGAAAAGTTTCTTTCCAGCCGAGTGCAGGTCTTGGGATCAGATATAGAGGCCTTACACTGGATTATGCAATTACGAATTCAGGGATTGGCGGATCTAATTTCTATTCCAATTTCTTCTCATTAAAACTGGATATGGGAGCATTTAGAAACGATTAAAATTATAAAAATGAAAAAGTTATCAATATTGGCTATGGCTGTTTGTTCAACAATAGCTTTCGCACAAAAGGTTTCAGATTATAAATATGTTGCAGTTCCCGAAAAATTTCAGACTTTCAACGGAGATTACGGATTAAAAAACTCTTTTGTTAAAGCTCTGACAGAAAGAAAATATATAATTCTTCCTATCATTAAAGATAACTGGCCATCTGAAGCTAAAACCAATTATTGTAATGTGGTTATGGCAGATGTTCTCAATGATAAAAGTATATTTAAAAATAAACTGATATTACAATTTAAAGATTGTAATAACAATTTGATACTTGAATCTAAAGGGAGTTCAAATATTAAAGAATTTGAAGAAGGACTTGATGAAGCATTGAAGCAGGCTTTGATAAAAGTACCGGCTTCCAATCCCGTTGCGTTATTACCTGCATCTAATAATAGTACTCAGCATACATCTCCTGACTCTGTGGTATCTGTAGTCTCTACAACAACTCCGGAGGCGAGTAATTATTCGAACGGGAAACTGGATCTTCAGAAGATACAGATTGATCCTAGCCAGTTTATTTTAGCCAAGTCTGGTAGCTCTGTACCTTTTGCTGTTTTCAAAGCAACTTCAAAGAACTCTGTCTTCCTTGTAAAAATGTCTGATGGAAATACTACCATCGGATATTTTGAAAACGGAAATATTGTGATAGATATTCCACAGACGGATGGAAGATACTCCAAAGAAGTTTTTACAGCAAAGTAATTAATAAAATATAAGTACAAAAGGCTCTTGAAAAAGAGCCTTTTGTAATATATATGTTGATGTGTTTTTCACTTTTTTTAATACTATCTTATAAATATAGAAGGTAATCTAATCATACATAATGTAAAAAGATGGTGGAAGTATTTATAAAAATGAGTAAAATTTCATAACATTATTGTTATTAGTTGATAACTCTAATTTATGAAAAAAATACATATAATAGTATTTTTTAGTAAAATATTTATTTATTCGTGTATTTTGTTGTAGTGTTTATTTTGTATTAAAAGGAATTTTGGTTTTTGTCTCATTTTGATAAAATGATGATTCTGATGAAATTTTACCAATAAACGACCTTTTATTTATGGAAACTTAACCACTGCGCGATGTCAGAACATTAATTGGCATTAAAAAATTCCCAAATTACCTTGGCTTTACTCTTACCCAGAATTTCTTCCAGGGTTTCCAGATTAGCTTCTTTGATACGTTTTACAGACTTCAGTTTAGACAGGAGTAATTCAATAGTTTTTTCTCCTACACCAGAAATTTCTTCCAGTTCGGATTTTATAGTAGAATTTTTTCTTCTTGTTCTGTGATGTTTTACCCCAAATCGGTGGGCCTCATCACGGACACGCTGAAGGATTTTCAACGTTTCAGATTTTTTATCGAGATATAAAGGAATAGGATCTTCCGGGAAGAATATTTCTTCCAGCCTCTTGGCTATCCCTACAATGGTAATTTTTCCATAAAGTCCTAATAACCTCAGGCTTTTAACAGCAGAAGAAAGTTGTCCTTTTCCACCATCAATCAGAATTAATTGAGGAAGGCTTTCTCCTTCATCAAGCATTCTTTTGTAACGGCGGTAGATGACCTCTTCCATCGTTGCAAAGTCGTTTGGCCCTTCTACCGTTTTAGGATGAAAAATTCGGTAATCTGCTTTACTCGGTTTTCCATCTTTGAAAACAACACATGCAGACACAGGATTCGTTCCCTGAATGTTGGAGTTATCAAAACCTTCAATATGTCTTGGTTCTACAGGCATTCTCAGCAGTTTCTGCATTTCGGCCATAATTCTGTTGGTATGCCTTTCAGGATCTACAATCTGAACCTGCTTAAGCTTTTCAAGACGGTATTCTTTAGCATTCTTTTCAGAAAGCTCTACAATTCTTTTTTTATCTCCTACCTTGGGAACAATCAGTTTTACATTTGGGATTTCTACAGACAAATGAAACGGTAAAAGAACTTCCTTAGAATCTGAAGAAAACTTTTGACGGATCTCTATCAAAGCTTCTTCCATAATATCTTCATCAGTTTCTTCAAGAATCTTTTTAATCTCAGTAGTAAAACTCTGGATAATATTTCCGTTTCTTATCTTAAAGAAATTGACATAAGCAGCGGTCTCATCACTGGTCATTCCGAAAACATCTACATCATCAATATTAGGATTTACGACTGTGTTTTTAGCCTGATAATCTTCGAGAATATCCAGTCTTTCCTTAATGATCTGAGCTTCTTCAAACTTCAGGTTGGAAGCAAGCTTCATCATCTGATTCACCAGATAATCTTTTGCTTTACGGAAATCTCCTTTGATAATTCCGCGGATAGCATCTATTTTTTCGTCATAATCTTCCTTGCTTTCAAGATCTTCACAGGGCCCTTCGCAGTTTTTGATATGGTATTCCAGGCAGACTTTATATTTGCCTTCCGCAATTTTGGAGGGAGAAAGATTAAGATTACAGGTTCTAAGCTTATAAATGTGTTTTATAGTATCCAACAATATCTTTGCAGGACGTACTTTGGCATACGGACCGTAATATTCAGATCCGTCTTTAATCATATTTCTGGTCAGAAAAATTCTTGGAAAATCTTCATTTTTGATGCAGATCCAGGGATAAGTCTTATCATCCTTCAGCATAACATTATAAAACGGCTGGTACTCTTTAATCAGATTATTTTCCAATAAAAGTGCATCATACTCGCTGTTTACAATTGTCGTTTCCAATCGCTGGATTTTACTGACCATTATTTTGATCCTGTATCCTGAGAGGTTTTTGTTGAAATAGGAGAGTACCCTCTTTTTCAGATTTTTAGCTTTTCCCACATACAAAAGCTGTTCGTTTTTATCATAATAACGATAAACGCCGGGTTCGGATGGTAAGGTTTTGAGCTGTAGTTCTAAAGAAGGATTCATATAACAAAATTAAGGAAACTTTCGCTATCTAAAAAAGAAAAACCTGCAGATGGTTCTACAGGTTTTATTTTAGGGTTCAAAATATTTTATCCGTTGGTCATTGCAGTATATTCACTTACAAGAAAGCTGAAATAATCCCATTCCACAGAGTTCTTAGGATATTTTTTCATGAAATCCTGATTATCTCCAAAAAGAAAATCATAATTGTCTTCAAAATCATCTTTATGCAGCCACATTACCTTGTTGCCCTTTTTTACATAGTAAGATTTGATAACACCGCCTCCAAGCTGTGGAGATCCCATTACAGAAAAACCTGTTGTTTCTTTCGCCCTGGGATCGTGGTATACTGAAATAATATCATCAAAACCTGGATTGATAACCTGCATCAGAAATTCCTTATCATCTTTTTTGTTCTTTAGGGACACAGTCTGATTTATAAAATAAATTCTGTCATTATTGGTGTTTTTCGTCAACTTCTTAGTTCCGAAGTTTCTGATATTCCCCATGTATTTTGCCACTTTTGCAATCTTCTCTGCATTACTCGGATACACATACATCTCATTGATCTGATCAGCATTGAAAGTAGTATTCTTTTTGGTGATACTGTCTTTGATAGCAACTTCGTAGATCTGTCCTTTTTTGGTTTCAATCTTATTACAGAAACCTTTGTAGGTAGTTCCGTCTTTTAAGATAATGGTAGATGTTTTCTTAGGTGATGGCGTATTAAAACCTTCATTAAAAAGGTAAGTTTCCATTTTTTTGATATCCTCTTTAGAATATTTTACTTTCTGCGCGAAAGCTGTCGTGCTTGCTACACATACAGCAAGAAGTAGAGTTTTCAGTCTCATGTATTATTGTTTTTAATTTTCGGGGCTAAAAGTAGTAAATTATTTCGCTTGTTTTATAAAAATATAGAAGATTGAAATTTAGCTTTTCCAATTATTGTTAAATGCGTAATTTTAAGGAAATTTTTTAGAAATGATATACGGAGTAGATGTTTTTACTTTCCATGATGTTCTGGAAATATGTAAAAAACCTAATAAAGCCAAGCTAAACAAAGCGGCAAAAGAACAAATTTTAAAATCTCAGAAAAACGTACAGAAAATAGTAGAGTCAGACAGATGCGTATATGGAATCAATACAGGATTCGGACCATTGTGTGATACTAAAATTTCAGCGGATGAAACCGCTCAGTTACAATATAACCTTATCATTTCTCATGCGGTGGGCGTAGGGAAGCCAATTGATAAAGAGCTTTCCAAGATTATGATGATTGCCAAAGTACATGCTCTTTCGAAAGGATTTTCAGGAGTTTCCCTGGAAGTTATTGAAAGAATGATTCTGATGCTTGAGAAAGATATCATTCCGGTAGTTCCTGAACAAGGATCTGTAGGAGCTTCAGGAGACCTTGCTCCATTAGCACATCTTGTACTGCCTTTACTTGGTTTAGGACAGGTTTGGGAAGGGAATCAGGTTTCTGATACCATTGAGGTTTTAAAAAAACATGACCTTGAACCATTAGCTTTAGGTCCAAAAGAAGGATTAGGATTAATCAATGGTACGCAGTTTATCCTTGCTCATGCGATCAAAGGACTTGAAAAATTTGAATACTTATTAGATCTTGCTGATATGACAGCTGCAATGAGTCTTGAAGCATACAGAGGTTCAGCAAGCCCATTTAAAAAAGAACTTCACGAGATCAGACCTTTTGAAGGCAGTAAAAAAGTTGCGGCAAGAATGCTTAAGTTCTTAAAGGGATCAGAAAATATGAAAGCTCATGAAGATTGTGAGAGAGTTCAGGATCCTTATTCCATGAGATGTGTACCGCAGGTTCATGGAGCCAGCAGAAATGCTTTTGAGCACCTTAAAGGAATGGCTGAAACAGAATTGAACTCTGTAACAGATAACCCGATTGTCCTAAGCGCTGAAGAATCTATTTCAGGTGGAAACTTCCACGGACAGCTAATGGCATTGCCTTTAGATTATGCTACATTAGCAGCTGCAGAACTAGGGAATATTTCAGACAGAAGAAGCTACTTATTATTAGAAGGAAAATATGGACTTCCAAGATTATTAACGGAAAGCTCAGGTTTAAATTCCGGATTTATGATCCCTCAGTACACTTCAGCTGCCTTGGTTACAGAGAATAAAACATTATGCTTCCCGGCGTCGGCAGACTCTATTCCTACAAGTTTAGGACAGGAAGACCATGTTTCTATGGGAAGTATTTCAGGAAGAAAATTCAATCAGGTTCTGGGAAATCTTGTGAATATTCTGTCTGTTGAGCTGATGTTTGCCGCTCAGGGACTTGAATTCAGGAGACCTGCGAAATGCTCTAAAGTAATTGAAGAAAACTTTGCAATTCTTCGTTCTAAAGTTGCCAAGCTTGAAGATGACAGACTGATCGGTAAAGATATGCTGGCCATTGCAGAATTGATCAATGAGAGAAAGTTTATTGTTGATGTAAAATAGAAGATGAAGAAAGGTATTATTTTGTGCTTCTTTCTGATTGGGATAAATACTTTTTCTCAGTCAAATGAAGCAAAATTGAGAGAACTGATCACTTTAACAAGATCAGATCGGATGTTGTCGGCAGGTTTTCAACAGTTTATGGACCATTATAATAATATGTATAAAGATTTACCGGATAATTTTTGGGATGAGTTTAAAAAAGACATGTCTACTGATAAAATTTTCGCGTTGTATATTCCTGTCTATAAAAAGTATTTTACTGATGCAGATGTTGATGAACTCATTAAGTTTTATAAAACTCCAGCAGGTCAGAAAATGATTGAAAATATGCCAAACTTAATGAAAGATTCAATAGAACTTGGAACTAGTTATGCAGAAGCTTTAGATAAAAGGGTTAAAGATAAATTGAATAAACATTATAATTTTCAAAATCCACCTCCACCGGCTCCATAAAAACAAAGGCTTCCGAAAGGGAGCTTTTCGTTTTTCTAATCAATAATGCCGGGTTTAAACCTTATAGGTTTCAAAAACCTATAAGGTTTGATTTTATGCACATTCATCTTTTAATCAAATAAAAAATGCACATATACAGAACAGATTCCAGCCATAAAGATTTTCAAACACTGGTAAAATCCCTTGATGCCGCTTTAGCCGAACATAATGGAGAAAATGATGACTTCTTTGCTCAGTTCAATACAATAGATACTATCAAAAACTGTATCGTAGCCTATATAGATGATATTCCAGCAGCCTGCGGAGCATTCAAACCATTTTCAGAAGATACCATAGAAATAAAAAGAATGTTTACCCATCCTGATTTCAGAAAAAAAGGATTAGGTTCCGCTATTGTGAAAGAACTTCAAAGCTGGGCAACAGAATTGAACTTTACAAAAGCTGTATTGGAAACTTCAAGGGATCTTAAGAGTGCCATCTCGGTGTATGAAAAAAGTGGTTTTTACAAAATACCTAATTATGGTCAATACGTTGGAATAGAGCAAAGTGTGTGCTACGAGAAAGTATTGTAATTTAATATTCATGTAATGCTAAATTCATTTTTTTTCAATTTTTAATTCCCGTTAAAGTGTTATATTGTGGTCTCAACCAAAATTATAACATATGAAAAAAACTGTATTCCTACTGGCAATATTTTTTGCCTTAAACTCGTGCACCAGAGAAGATCTTCAGAACGAAAATGTAAAAACCGAAATGTCCCAGAAAGATCCGTTGACTGCAAAACAAATCAACGAAAGGATCAATCAGGCGATTAAAACGGACGGTACTTTCAATTGGAAGAATGAATCCGATCATTTTGTATGGAGTGCTATTTTCCGCGGAAATAAAATGGTTTCTATCGGTTTTGGAACTTCTAAAGATGATTTCGACAGAAGTAAATCTCCAAACAGCAATGATATCGAAAAAGAAGTTCTTTCTGTGATCAAAAAATATGAAGGAAAAGACGAAAGAAATTTCCTTCTTCTTTCAGATCAGTATCTTAATCAGATGGACGTTGTGATTGAAAATGAGGAAACTGTTTCCGCACTTCGCCAAATGAAAAACATCCGATATGTAGAACCTGCAGATTATCATTATTTTGAATTTGAAGCTCAATATAATGCAGCTGCAAAATCTTCAGGAAGTGGTTCATCAGGATGCGGATTTTCATCATCTACACTAAGTACAGCAGACTATACTTCAACGACACCAAGTGCAAAAATACCGTGGGCTTTCACTAAACACAGCATTCCTGAAGCCTGGGGCTATAGTACTGGAGCAGGCGTAACCATTGGACTTATTGATACAGGTGTTTCACCTGAACAGACTCTGTTGGGAGGAAGTTTTAATAATGGTGCTTCTTCAGGCAGAACAATCAGTAAATATGGAGTATATAATTCTGACGGATCAGGAGATCAATGCGGGCACGGAACGAAAATGGCTTCCGTAATGGCCGCTCCGAGAAATAATGCAGGATTACCTGTAGGAGTGGCTTATAATGCCAATCTGATCACTTACAGAGCTGCAGAAAATGTTGTTCTTGAAACTTCCAGTGAACAGACTGCTGTAAAGACCGCTTTCACAGAATTGGGTAACAATACGAATGTGAAGATCATTTCTATGTCAATGGGACATGTTTTCTCTGTCGGGAAAATTGAAGACGGTGTGAAATATGCTTATTCTAAAGGAAAACTGATCTTCTGTGCCGGAGGTACTTCTACCAGTTTCACTAGTTTTGTCGGAGTAATTTTCCCTGCATCCATGCCGGAAACTCAGGCTATAACGGGAGTGAAAGAAAATACTTCCAATCAGAAATGTGATGTGTGCCACTCGGGAAGTCAGATTGATTTTACTTTCCAGATGGAGAGACCTTCAGGAAATACTGTTCCTGTATTGAGCTATTACAATGGTCAGGCAGATTATGTGGGTGGTTCTTCAGTGGCTACAGCAGCTACAGCGGGAATTGCAGCGTTGGTTTGGGCTAAAAATCCATCATGGACGAGAGATCAGGTACTCAATAAAATGAGACAGGCAGCTACCTATTATCCTAATGTAAATTCAAGCTATGGCTATGGAAATATTAATGTTCTGAAGGCTGTACAGTAAATAATATCCTTATCAAAAGAAAAGGAAATATCTCACCTGAGGTATTTCCTTTTTATTTTTAATATAATAATCGGTTCCTGATACTAATCTCCTAATTGATAATCAAGAGGAAGCATATTTTCAATTTTATTTTTTGAGAAATCACCTTCATTAATAAGTTGATCAGGCATTGTAATATTACCTTCCTTTGAAACTTCGAATGATTCTCCATCAGAATGCAGAAATGATGATAATATACTTTTGTCTGTTCTTTTAACAAATTCTTTTCCTTTAAGTTCATAATAAAACTTAGGATAGTTGACCTGCAGGATATCTTTAAATTCAAGAAAAACATGTCCTTCTTGTCTTTTAACATAATCTGAATCAGGGATTTTAGTTTTTACAATAGCCAGCATGTACGGGCTCTGAGTATTTTTTCTACGGGCAATTTCTCTGATATTTTCAGGAATCGTATGTAAATCAGGTTGGGTTACGAGGTCCAGATAATTTTTTAAAATATTTAATTCTTCTTCTGAGGGATACTTTGGATTAGTAACTCTTACCACCTGATTCACTATAAAACCTGCCTCAGTAATTTTATTCTCATAGATACTTCTGAAAAAATGAAGCTGACTGCCTTCGTAAGCATTCATACGGTTTAATTTCACCTTATCCGTATTTTTTGTCTCTTTAAAAAAACTGGTCCCGGAATAATTAATCATTTTAGTATTGAAATCCGAAGAAAAGGCGATCAGATTATAATTGATTTCATAGCCAAGATTTTTATTTTCAATAATGAGTGTATTGGGGGCTTTTACTTTCAGAATCTTATTCTTTTTGTCGTAGGAGAACTTTAAAGATCTTTGATTTTTGATTTTCACATCATCACGATTATTACCTATAAAAGTGTCCAGAAAATAATTGATATAGTTCTGATAAGCTTCGGAAGTGTAGGGAACCAGTCTTATTTCTTCAATAGCATTGGTTTTGGTCAATACCACTTTTAAAGTCTTGTTGATGATATCCGGTAATCCGATGGTAAAGGTTTCATAATCTTCTTTTTGAAAAACAAGATTTCCATATTTCTGAGCAGAAACATGTAATGTGAAACTTCCGTCTTCTTCTGAAACGACTCCTGTTTTCGTACCGTCAAGATAAATGTTAGCCCCAGAGATCCTGTGGCCGGTATCATCCACCACAGTTCCTTTTACCACTTGTGTGGAAAAAAGGGAAGTGGTGAGTAAAAAAAATAGTAATACTGTTTTCATGGTAAACAATATTACTAAACTTTTAGTGATAAACAAAAGAAGAATTTATCCGATTCTTACACTTGTCATACTCAATGACCCACCAATAAGTTCATCATTGAATAAATTAAGCTTTTCAGACTGATCTTTCAGACCCAAAGTATATAATAAAGGGAGATAATGATCAGGCGTAGGAACGGCGTATTGTAAGAAAGTCCCTTGTTTCTGATAATCAATAATATTCTGAAAGTTACCGTCAAGTAGCCAGTTGTTGGTTTTTTCACGGGCTTCTATTGCCCAGTCCCAGCCGGCTCCCACTGTATTTATATTTTTCCAGTCGATGAGGCGGAGGTTATGAACAATATTTCCACTTCCGATAATAAGAATACCTTTTTCACGAAGTTTGTTCAGCCTTTTGGCAAGATCGTAATGATACTGCGGAGGTTTTGTATGATCAATACTCAGCTGTATCACCGGAATATCAGCATCGGGATACATATGTTTGATAACTGACCATGCTCCATGATCTAGTCCCCAGCTATGATCTTCTTCCACATCTACAGGTAGAAGAAGTTCTGCTGTTTCTCTTGCCAGTTCGGGATTTCCCGGAGCAGGATACTGCACATCAAAAAGGGCTTTGGGAAAACCGTAAAAATCATGAATGGTTTTCGGCATATCCATTGCGGTTACAAAAGTTCCGTCTGTATACCAGTGGGCAGAAATACAAAGAATTGCATTAGGTTTTGGAATTTCTGAGGCTGCTTTCCGGAAACCCTGTACAAATTGATTCTCTTCAATGGCATTCATTGGTGAACCATGTCCGAGAAATAAAACAGGCATTCTTTGTGTACTTTTAAAACCGTCACTTATGTTTTGGAGATCGCTGAGGTTCATAAATATTGAAGATTATAAAAAAAATAAAAGGTTCAAGGCTTTTAGAAAAATCCCCGAACCTTTTATGCTATATATTAATTTACTATGCCTGTTTTACAAACTGTAATTCACCAGCTACTTTTACATCATCGCTTACCATTACACCTCCTGCTTCAAGAGCGGCGTTCCAGTTTAAACCGAAGTCTTTTCTACTGATTTTTCCTTCAAAAGAGAAACCTGCTTTTGTATTTCCCCATGGGTCTACATTGATTCCTCCAAAGTCTACATCAAGATTTACAGGTTTTGTAATTCCATTGATGGTAAGATTTCCAACGATAGAGTTATTTAACGCCTGAGATTCAAAAGTGATGGTAGGGTGTACTTCAGCATTGAAGAACTCTGCAGACTTTAAGTGGTTATCTCTGTCTGTATTGTTAGTGAATACAGAATCTGTCTGGATAGTAGCAGTAGTTTTTGCATTTGCAAAGAATTCGTCTTCAGATTCAATTTCAGCAGTGAAAGTTCTGAAGCTTCCTTTTACGTTAGAGATCATCATGTGTTTTACTTTGAAAGTAATTTCACTATGCGTAGGGTCTAAAATCCATTTTGTTGCCATTGTATTTTGTATTTTTTGTTTGTTATTAATGATGCAAATTTAGGACAGCGTACCTATACAAGTCATTGATATAGGATAAGAAATGAGATTTTTTTGTCAATCGTCAATTTTTGCTCCGCAAGTGAATGGTGAATGTATTCCAACATCCAATTGACAAGCATAGCGGATTGACAGTTCACAATTCATTATCCAAGTTCCTTTTAAAAATTCTACTATTAAGTTAAGAAATAATTCCTTTGAATGCATGAGTTCCATTTTATGAATGTTTTAATTTAACATTTCTTAACGAATGGTTTTTATTTCTTATTTTTGGAGGATTCAATTTTATACAATGAAATTACATAAATTTTCTTTATTGATGCTGGTTTTAGGCAGTTCAGCATTTGCCCAGACCCAGAAGTTTACCATGGCGGAGGCTGTAAATGGAATGAGAACCAACCTTGCTGTGAAAAATATCTCCCAGTTTTCATGGGCTGCAGATGGAAAATCTTATATTCAGGCCGTAAAAGGCGGCTATCTGATTACAGATTTGAAGACTAACAAACAGGACACTCTGATCTCATTGAGCCAATTGAACAGAAATCTTTCCAATGATAGGTTTAAAACTGTTCCCCCTATCAAATTTACAGGGAATTCCAATGGATATTTTACGACAGAGGGCAAAATGTCTTGGATTGAAAAATCCGGAAACGATTGGAAAATAAAAAGCACAGCTGCTATTGATCAGGATGCCGCCAACGTTAAAATGTTTGGTGATAACCAGACTTTTGCCTTCACAGTAAAGAATAATTTGTTTGTAAGCAAGAGCGGAAAAACGATTGCTGTAACTAACGAAGCCAACGAAAATATAATCAGTGGTCAGGCAGTTCATAGAAATGAATTCGGTATTGATACAGGAATTTTCCCTGCGCCTAATTCCGAGAGTGTAGCATTCTATAAGATGGATCAGAGCATGGTAGCAGATTATCCGATCATTGACTGGTCTGTAACTCCGGCTGTAAATCATAATATTAAATACCCAATGGCTGGCCAGACTTCTCATCAGGTAACATTAGGTGTTTTCAATATTAAAACACAATCTACTACTTTCTTAAAAGTAGAGGGTGAAAAAGACCAATATCTAACAGCTGTTACCTGGAGTCCTGATTCAAAATACATCTTTGTAGGGGTTCTGAACAGAGGTCAGAATCATATGAAAATGAATCAATATGATGCTGCGACAGGAGAATTGGTGAAAACTTTATTTGAAGAAACAGATAGTAAATACGTTGAGCCACAGCATCCACTTACTTTCTTCCCGAACTCTAATACAGACTTTATCTGGCAGAGCCAGAGAACAGGATATAATCATTTGTTCCATTATAGTCTTGAAAAAGGACTGGTAGCTCAGATTACAAAAGGAGATTGGCTGGTAACTGATATTTTAGGATTCAATGAAAAGAAAAAGGAGATCTACTTTACATCAACAAAAGAGACTCCTTTGGAAAGACATTTATACAGAATCAACTGGACCAACTTCAAAATGCAAAAGCTTGATAATGCAGAAGGAATGCACATCGGAACTTTGAGCGGCGATGGGAATTATCTGTATGATGCTTACAGCAATGCGAATTCACCGAGAGTTGCCAACATTATCAATACAGCTAATTTAAAAACTACGAATATCCTTACTTCTGAAAATCCATTAAAAAATTATCAGAGACCGGAAATTAAAAACGTAACTTTAAAAGCAGATGACGGAACTCCTTTGTATGGAAAGATTATCCTTCCAACCAACTTTGATCCGAACAAAAAATATCCAACCATTGTTTATCTGTATAACGGACCACACTTACAGCTGATCACCAACAGCTTCCCGGCTTCAGGAAATCTTTGGTATGAATATATGGCTCAGAACGGATACATTATCTTTACAATGGACGGAAGAGGTTCTTCTAACCGTGGAATGAAGTTTGAGCAGGCTGTATTCAGAAACCTGGGAACTACAGAAATGAACGATCAGATGAAAGGAGTAGACTACTTAAAATCTCTTCCTTATGTAGATGGAGATAAAATGGGAATTCATGGATGGAGCTTCGGAGGATTTATGACGACAAGTTTCATGCTTCGTAAGCCGGATGTATTCAAAGTGGGTGTAGCAGGAGGACCTGTAATCGACTGGAGTATGTATGAGATCATGTACGGAGAAAGATATATGGATACTCCGCAGGAAAATCCACAAGGTTATGCAACAGCTAATCTTCTTGATAAAGTGCAGAACCTGAAAGGAAAATTACTGATGATCCATGGCGCTCAGGATGATGTAGTCGTATGGCAGCATTCTATTAAATTCATCAAATCTGCTGTTGATAACGGAGTTCAGCTGGATTACTTTACCTATCCGGGACATCCGCATAATGTGATCGGGAAAGACAGGGTTCATCTGATGCAGAAAATCACAGACTATTTTGATTTGTATCTGAAGAAATAATAATACAATCCAGTCGGAAAGGCTGGATTTTTTGTTTTTGCTAATCTTTTGGAAAACGCAAAGGCACAAGATTATTAATGGATTATGTCGTAAGGCGCAAAGATTTTATCTGCGATAAAATTTTATAATCCCTAATACTATAAGAACTAATCTTTGTTGAAAATCTTCGATTTTCTTGCGCCTTAAACAGAAAGATAAAGATCTTTTTGCGCCTTTGCGTTTTCCAACAAAAGCACAATTTGCTTTGTTCGCAATTACACTCTCGTGTTATTAGTGATACATTAGTGTTATTTGTGTTTTAAAAAAGTAACTTTTCGATCTTAACAAACATCAATGTTTTTGATTTTTCCATAGTGGTAACTTTGTATCTCTAAAATCAACAATATGGAATTAGGAATAGGAATGTTCGGTGATCTGGCTTTTGACCAGTCAACCGGGAAATATAGAGATGCAGGAATTAAGATCCGTGAGATACTGGATCAGGTAAAATTGATGGATGAGGTAGGAATTGATGTTTTTGCTATGGGAGAACATCACCGTCCGGATTATGCTGTTTCCTCCCCGGAGATTGTTTTGGCTGCAGCAGCAAGCATTACAAAAAATATAAAACTGGCGAGTGGAGTAACTGTTTTAAGTTCTTCAGAGCCGGTAAAAGTATATGAAGATTTTTCAACACTGGATTTAATTTCAGACGGAAGAGCAGAGATCTTTGTCGGACGTGGAAGTTTCATCGAGTCATTTCCTTTGTATGGCTATTCACTGAATGATTATGAACAGTTATTTGACGAAAAATTAGAATTATTATTAAAAATCAATTCTGAGGAAAACGTTAGCTGGTCAGGAAAACTTCGTGCTCCGATGCAGAATCAGACGGTATATCCAAGAGCAAAAAATGACGGAAAACTTTCCATCTGGAGAGCTGTTGGTGGAACTCCTCAGTCTGTTTTAAGTGCAGCCCGGCTTGGAATGCCTTTAGTGGTAGCCATCATTGGAGGTATGCCTATCCAGTTTAGAAATCTGATCGAATTCTATAAACAGGAGTACCAAAAAGCAGGACATGATGTTTCGAAAATGCAGATCGCAATCCACTCCCATACTTTTGTGAGTGATGACCAAAAAGTGGTGGATGGGTATTTCCATAATTATAAATCTCAGATGGATAGGATTGGAGCTTCCAGAGGATGGGCACCTTACACAAAAGCACAGTATGATGGAGGAAGAAGCAAAGACGGTGCGTTATTCATCGGCAGTCCGGCAGAAGTAGCAGATAAGATTGCTTATATGAAAGAGATTTTCGGAATTACAAGGTTTATCGGGCACATGGATGTGGGAGATCCTGCTCATGATGTGATGATGAAGTCTATAGAATTGTTTGGAAATGAAGTGAAACCTGTTATAAAAGGACTGTAACAGGGAAGTTTTTGAGGTGCAAAAGCCACAAAAGAACAAATCTTTTGTGGCTTTTGTTATTTACAATATATTGAACTAAATAATTTCAATGATACTTCCTCTTTCTTCATCTTTAATGATGTTGAGCGCCGTTGGGATTTTCTCTTTCAGCTCTTCAACGTGCGAAATAATTCCTACAATCCTGTTTTCTTTCATCAGGTTGGTGAGCGTTTCAAAAACGATATTCACAGATTCCGTATCCTGAGTTCCGAAACCTTCATCAATAAAGAAGAAGTTTTTATCGGCCTGCGCATTGGCCTGAACACTTTCTGCCAGTGCAAGAGCCAGACTCAGCGATACCTGAAAGGCCTGTCCTCCGGAAAGTGTTTTTACACTTCTGCTTTTTCCTTCGTTGAGGTAATCGATGATTTCAAAATCGTTATTTTCATTTAGCTGAAGACTCAGCTGGTTTCTCGTCATCCGGTGAAAACGTACATTGGCATGATCGCAAAGCTGTCTCAGATAAATAGATGAAACATATTGTACAAAGCCTGCTCCTTTAAACAAATTCATCATGATCTTCAGATTTTCCGAACGTTTCTGAAGCTTTGCCAGTTCTTTCAGAAGTTCCTCCTTTTTCAAAAATTCCTTTTCCAGACGGTCTATTTCAGCGGTTTTTGTAACTACAGAATCATTGATCTGTTTTTGTTCGGTTTGCGCTTCATTAAATTGCTTTTCAGTCAGAGAAAACTGTTCATTATCGAATGAAAGTCCCTTCAGCTTTAATTCAAGCTCTCCGATGAATTTCTTCAAAGCTTCAAATTCAACTTTGAAAAGCTGAACTTTAGTCCTCACCAGCTGAACATCAATTTCCTGAAGTAAAATATTCTCAACTTCTTTGAATGCTGTGAAATTCTGCTCTGCCAATGCTTTGATAATTGCTTCCTCATTTCCGGAAATCTCCTTCTCAAGTTCTGTAATTTGTTTTTCGAATTGGCTGACGATTGCTTTTTGTTCTGCAAGTTTTGGAGAAAGAATTTTTTCCTGTTCTACAGTTTTCAGGTAATTTTCTTCAATCTCTTTATTAGAATAAGCAAGCTTCTGATACGATTCTTCAATTTCTTTTATTTCCTTTTGAGCATACAGATCCCATTCGAGAATTTTAAGACCGGAACGGCTGATATTAATTTGCTCCTGCTTCGAAACTTCTTCCAGACGGAAAGCTTCCAGAGCACTCTTATATTTTTCCAGTGTTTTGGATTCTCTGTCAAAATTTTCCCTTGCTAAAGCGATATTCCGTTCCGTTTCTTCAATCTTTTTCTCCAGCGTAAACGAGTCTGAGCGTTTTTTCTCAAATTCCTCTTCCTGGTTGGAAGCAAATTGTTTCCAGGTAAAATTCAGCAGATGATTTTCAGTATCCTTCTGAATCTGCTGCAGTATTTTTTGTTCCGAAAGAAGCTGTTCCTCAAAGATCTTTTTACGGTCCAGAATCTTTTCAATTTCAGCCTCCTGTTTTTGAAGACCAATAGTTTCCTGTTCCACGGAAGTTATTTTCTCCTGAATTTCCTTCAACTCAGCATTCACATCATGAAATTCCACAATATGCGGATGCTCTTTAGAACCACAGAGCGGGCAGTTTTCTCCGTCATGAAGCTCACTGGCAAAACGGGAAAGCTCTTTTTGTATTTTGAGATGATCCAGTTTCTGGGAAAGTTCCTTTTTTTGAGTCTCTAAAGTTTCTTTTCTGATTGTGAAATCTTCTTTATAATTTTCGGTATAAGCAAAAGGCTTTAATTCTTCTTTAATTTCTCCAATCTGCTTTTGATGTTTCCCGATCTTTTCAGCTTGTTCCTGAAGCGATTTTTTAAAATTCTTTTGCTGAATAAACCAGCTGCCCACTTCAGAAAGCAGGGAAGAATCCAGTTTCTGTTCTTTTAAAGTTTTAATCTGTGCGGAAAGCTCATCAATGGTCTTTTGAATTTTCTCTTTATTAAGATCTACTTCTTTTACTTTTTCAGAGCCTTTTTGAGTTCTTTCATTAAGAACTTTGATTTCCTCAGAAAACGTAAGAATCTGAATGATAAGATTCAAATCATTTTCCTGAATTCTGGATTGCTCCAAAGCTTTAAATTGTGGTTCAAGAGCAGAAAGTTGTTCTTTGATGATAATAAAAGCCTTTTCTGTTTCCTGCTGGCTTTTGATCTGCTGTTCTTTCTCATTTCGCTTGTCCGAAATCTCTTTTGAAAGCTTATTTTTTTCAATAATCAACGGATTGAAAAGCCTGAAAATACGGTCGTATAATTCTGCCTGTGCTTCCAGAGCATCCATCTGGGGTTTTTCTTCTGAGAGTTTATTGAATTTTTCTTTATTCTGTTGTAAACTGTCAAAGTCACTTTTTAAGTTTTTCAGCTGTTGATAAGTCTGGGAAATTTTTTCCAGTTTTTCATTGGATTCAGAAAGCAGTTTCTGTTGTTCTGTCAGCTGCTCCTTCTGAATGTTGATTTTCTCTTCGTTGATTTCTTCAAAACCTTTCAATTGCCCTTCCAGCTGATCCAGTTCAGATCTGTTTTTTACATTAAGTGCTGAAACATTGTTCTGAAGGTCAAATTTTTGAAGATTAAAGATCTCCTTCATCATATTCGTTCTCTCTGCAGCACCTAATTCAAGGAATTCTTTGAACTGTCCCTGCGGAATAATGATGGTCCTTTTGAAGTTGGAATAGCTTAATCCGATAATAGCTTCCGCATTGGAATGATTTAAAGGAATCCATTTTCCATTGATGTTCTCATAAAAAGTAACAGCATTAGGTTTTACTTCTTCAAATTTTTTGGAATTTCGTTTAAAATCACGGGTGGCACGGAACAATTTATTCTCATAATTTACAAAATCAAATTCTATATAAGAACTGTTTGATTTTAAATTCATCATATTATAAGCCCTTTTATCGCGCATATTCAGACGTTCCGTTTCACCGTATAAAGCAAACGAAATAGCCTCAAGAACGGATGATTTACCTGAACCCACAGCCCCGAAAATCCCAAACAGTCCCGCCTCAGTAAGATTTCTGAAATCAATGGTCTGGCGTTCCTGATACGAGTAAAGTCCTTCGATAGTTAATTGAACAGGGATCATGGCTTATGCATTTAAAATTTCGTTAAACAAATTCATCAGTTCTTCATTGGCTTCCTGCCCGCCGTTTTTAGATTTAAAATAATCTTTGAATAAAATATCAATATCCTGACTCAAATTGATTTCATGGGTTTGACTTTCTCCCAATTCCAGATTTCTGACTTTTGGAATAAGGTGAACAATTCCGTTATGGGACTGATAAATTAATCTTCTTTCATCAGCTGTTAAAAAACTCTCGCTTTCCAGCGTAAGCTCAATAAATGTATTGGGATTTTCACTTAGCCATTGAACAGTATCTTCGATGGAACTAAATGTTTTTCGGACTAAAGCTCTGCCGCTTTTCAAGATTTTCTTTTCATAGGAAACTATTTTTCCCGGCTCTGCGTCAATGATGGAAATAAACTTCGTCTGTCCGGCTTCACTGAAACTGTAGCACAGAGGAGAGGATGAATAAATCACAGGCTTTTCCTTCGTTCCGATATTCTGAAAACCATGAAGGTGGCCTAATGCCGTATATTGAATCTGCTCGGGAATACTGTCCGAAAAAATCAAATCTGCGTTTCCTATCTTAATCGGCTTTTCTCCTTCCGGTTCTTCCAGAATTTCTGCCCCTCTTTTATTCATGTATAAATGAGCAGTCAGAAGATTCACTCCGGTATCATCGCAGAACTGATCTGCAAGATTTTTCCATTCCTGTGCAAGTACTCTGTTGATTTCTTCTTCTTTATTTTCACCAAAATATTCCTTTAAACGAACCTCATTCGCAAAAGGAGTATGAAGAATTCTTATCGGAAACGGTATGCTATCAATTTTCAGCTCTATAAAACCTTCTTTCGAGTTGATAATGCTAAAATGTTCCGTACCGAAAGGCAAAATTTCTGCTTTGGGATGGCCAATGAGAATAATTCCGCACTCTCTTGCCAGAGGATCGGGAGCATTGATTAAGCTGGGAGAATCATGATTACCGGAAATAGCAATCACAGGACGTTTTCCGTTCAGGGATAAACGTTTTAATGTTTTATAAAAAAGTTCAGCAGCCTCTACACCTGGATTGAAATTATCGAAAAGATCACCGGCAATTAAAACCATATCAACGTTTTGTTCATCAGCAATCTGAACAATTTCATTCATAACCAAAATCTGTTCTTCCAGTCTTGAAAAACGGTCGAGGCGCTTACCCAAATGCCAGTCGGCAGTGTGGAGGATTTTCATAATTTAAATTTGAGAATTAAAAAGACTATATGCAGCGTAATTTTCAAGTTGTTTCGCAGAGAATTATTTTGCAGCTATTACAATGTAAAGATAGAGAATACTTCATTTAAAAAATTAAGGTTTCCTTACTTCGGATCAAGACAATTATGGCTTATTGTCAGCTTCTCTTGCTTTGAAATCTTCCCGGATTTGTTTTAACCTTGCTTTTCTTTCAGCTTCTGCATTTTGTATTTTACGTTTTTTCTGATCAATTTTCTTTTTATTTTTCTTCCTGTTCGCTTCGTTGTTTTTGCTCATGTTTTGTAACGGATAATTTTTATTGGTGAGGAATAACTTCTTCAAAAATAAGAAACAAAAAAGGAAGAGTGGTGTGGATTTCCATATAAACTTATAATAAATTAATTTTGTAAAAAAAAGATGGAACAGTCCAAAGATCCTTTACACGGAAAAAGACTTGATGCTATCCTGGAAGAACTGGTAGAATACTATCAAGGTTTCGAAAGGCTGGGCGAACAGATCAATATTAAATGTTTTACAGATAACCCAAGCATCAACTCTTCCCTGAAGTTCCTGCGAAAAACACCTTGGGCCAGAACAAAAGTAGAGAGCCTGTATCTTTTTGTCCTGAGACAGAAAAAGAGGGAGGAGGACAGAAAAAAATAAAGCCGGGGAGTTATTATGTAAGTAATGTAAAGTAAAAAGGAAAATTATATTTCCTTATGCATTTCATAGCTTCATCTTCCATCTCCTATCTTTCAAGCTCATTGAATCATTTCAAAAAGAGTATATTTGTATGATTAATCGTGAGGCAAAATCACGAAAAAAAGAAAAAATATGACAATCGAAAACAATCACGTTGTAACTGTAAAGTATATACTTCACACGATCGAACCAGATGGAAGTAAGATTCTTGTAGAAGAAACAACAACAGAAAATCCACTTACATTTTTGTATGGTGTGGGAATGATGATTCCAAAATTTGAACAGAATATCTTAGGTTTAAAAGCTGGCGACAAAGCTGCTTTTGTGATTCAGCCTGAAGAAGCTTACGGTGAAAGACAGCCGGATGCTATTGCACAGTTACCAGTGGAAATGTTTAAAGAATCAGGACTTCCGCCTGTAGGAGCTATTCTTCCTTTATCAGACAATCAGGGGAATAACTTCCAGGCTTTTGTAGTAGAAATTACTCCGGAAGTTGTGGTAGCAGACCTTAACCACCCGATGGCTGGAAAAGTATTAGATTTCGACGTGGAAGTTTTAAGCACTCGTCCGGCAACTGAAGAAGAGCTGGCGCATGGTCATGCTCACGGAATTGACGGAAACGAAGCTCACTAAAAATATAAATGCCCGATTTTCGGACATGTTTAGATAAGAAAATGAGCCACAGATAATCCTGTGGCTCATTTTTATTGATAAGATTATAATAGTTATTGGTTGCTTGGCATTCCCCTCCGGTGGAGGGGCGGCGAAAATTCAAAGAATTTTTAACGGGGTGGTTCTATACGCAAAGCATCACTACATTATATTTTCTCAATCCGCTCTCTAATCCAAAAATTCCCCGGAAACATAATACCAACGTTCGTGCATCTTCTGAAAAACAGAAAACTCATGATGAACTTGCGGATGGCCGTCCTGATCGGTATAATAAGCCTTAAATTCTACATGATTTAAAGCGGGAGTTCTGATGATTTCCAATTTCGTCCATTGGTTGATCTCTCCCCATTCCTGCAGATCTTTTTTATTGTGGTATTTTCTTTTTCCCGGAAGGGTAGTCTCCATCAGGTATTCACCATTCGGAATGGCAAAAGCAGAAAATCTTGAGCGCATCAGAGCTTCAGCCGTAGGAGCATGTTTTTCTCCGGTATGATAAGGCTTGCAGCATTCTTCGTATGATTTTCCTGAACAGCATGGACAGTCCATATATTGTATTTTAAATTTTGAACTGTAAAAATAATGAAATTCAATAGGAATGGGCTTTAGCTCTCTCAAAATAAACAAAAAAATCCACCGGTTTCAGCCGAAACATAGAAAATTCTATTGGTCACAAATAGGTATAAAAAAGAAGCACTCTGATTAAAGAATGCTTCCATTGATTTATTTAATAAACCCTCTGTTTCTCAATAAAGGTTTGATATCCGGATCGTGTCCTGTGAAGTCTCTGAATGCCTGGTTAAGATCTACAGAATTTCCTACAGAAAGAATATATTTTCTGAAACGGTCACCATTTTCTCTGGTTAAACCACCATTCTTACTGATCCACTCCCATGCATCGTTATCCAAAGTTTCAGACCATAAATAAGCATAATATCCTGCAGAATATCCGCCTCCCCAGATGTGGGCAAAATAAGGGGTGTGATATCTTGGCGGAACCGTTGCCAAATTAAATCCATGGCTGGCTAGAGACTGCTTTTCAAAATCTAGAACAGGAATAAACTGGCTGTCATTGCTTACCGTATGCCAATCCATATCAAGTTCAGCGGCTGAAACCAATTCAGTAGTCATATAACCCTGATTGAAAGTAGATGCTTTTTTTATCTTGTCTACCAACGCCTGTGGAATAGACTGTTTTGTTTCATAATGTACAGCGTAATTCTTCAGAACAACAGGATCTAAAGCCCAGTGCTCATTGATCTGAGATGGGAATTCTACAAAATCTCTCGGTACATTCGTTCCTGAAAGTGAAGGATATTTCTGGCTGGCAAACATCCCGTGAATAGAGTGACCAAATTCATGGAAGATGGTTGAAACATCGTCATAGCTGATTAAGGAAGGTTTTCCCGGAGCAGGTTTCTGATAATTATAGCAATTAACAATGACAGGTTTTGTTCCTAATAAATAAGACTGCTCTACAAAATTACTCATCCAAGCTCCACCGTTTTTAGAATCTCTTGTATAAAAATCCAGATAGTAAATGGCGATAGATTTTCCATCATGATCGAAGACTTCATACGTTACTACATCCGGGTGATAAACCGGAAGATCTGTTCTCTTTTTGAAAGTCAGTCCGTAGAATTTCTCAGCAGCAAAGAAAACCCCTTTTTCAAGAACTGTTGTAATCTCAAAATAAGGTTTAATTTCACTTTCATCAAGGTCAAATTTGGCTTTTCTTACCTGTTCAGCATAGAAATTCCAGTCCCAGGGTTCTACTTTAAAGCCTCCTTTTTGCTGATCAATAAGATCCTGGATATCTTTTGCTTCACGTCTTGCTGTTTCCACTGCCGGAGTAGCAATCTGGTTCATCAGCTTAGTAGCTGCTTCAGGGGTTTTTGCCATCTGATCCTGAAGCTTCCATTCAGCAAAGTTTTTCTTACCTAAAATCTGTGCTTTCTTTAATCTTAATTTAGCAAGCTGTTCGATGGTTGATCTCGTATCGTTGGCATCTCCTTTCTCAGCTCTGGTCCAAGAAGCTTTAAATAGCTTTTCTCTGGTCGTTCTGTTTTTTAAATTTTGAAGAAGAGGTTGTTGTGTAGTGTTTTGTAACGCCAGAAGATATTTTCCAGGTTGTCCTGCCGTTTTAGCATCAGAGGCTGCAGCTGCAATTTCATCGGCAGAAAGTCCGTCCAGTTCTTTCGCATCGGAGAAAAATACACCTCCTTGTTTTCTAGCTTCCAATAATTTGTTGGCATATTGGGTAGAAAGAGAAGCCAGCTCCTGATTGAGCTGCTTTAGTTTTTCTTTATCAGCAGCAGAAAGGTTAGCACCTGCAATTTCAAAATTCTGCTTATAATATTGTACCAGTCTTTTACTTTCAGAATCCAGACCATCTTCTTTGATGGATTGTATTCTTTTATAAAGGTTTTCATTCAGGTACAGTTTGTCAGAATGTGCTGCAAAAATAGGAGCATATTCTTCATCTAAAGCCTGTAATGTAGGATTCGTATTAGCACTGGTAAGATTTGAAAATACAATTTGTGCTCTTCTCAGCACTTCACCACTTTTTTCCAAGGCAACGATGGTATTTTCAAAAGTAGGGGCAGCCGGATTGTTGGCAATTTTTATAATTTCAGCTTCATGTTGCTTTAAACCGTAGTTAAAAGCAGGTTTGAAGTGTTCGTTTTTGATTTTGTCAAACTCCGGTGCTTCGTATTGAAGCTTGCTCTTCTTCATAAAAGGATTTGAAGATAAAGAGGGATCAGGTGCAGGAAGCTCCTGTTGAATATCGGTCTGTTTCATTGTAGTACAAGATTGATTGAACGCCAAGGCAGAAATTAATAATACCGATGAAATATTCTTCATAAATATAGTTGTTATTAAAGCATAAAGATATTAAAAACTTGTATCATAGAACATATTTCGGCGAATGTATTTCTTTAAGCCCTTTGTTGTATTTACAGTATTTTCAAATGTAATGTAATATTTTTTATAAATTAGTTGTTATTTAAATAAAGAAATCAATAAAAAAATTAACAAAAGGAATAAGCATGAAAACAAGTACTTTATTTATTTTTTCAGCCTTTGTGGCTTTAGCCTCATGTAACGATAAACATGAGAACCGAAATAGAGACAGAGACGGAGACCGAAGTAATTGGGTAGAGAAGGTAGTGAGCAAAGAAAGCGGTCCGATACAGCATAAGGAATTTAATGGAGATTTTGACGAAATTCAGGTTTCACAAGCCATTGAAGCAGAAGTTATAAAATCTGAAACTGAGAAAGTTGAAATCTCAGCGCCACAAAGTATCATTGATGAAATTCTGGTGGAAAATGATGGCGGAAAACTGCATATTCATTATAAGCCGGGGATCAGAGTGATGAACATCAGCAAAGTGACAGCTAAAATTTATACAAAAGATTTTAGTAAGCTTATTGCGGATTCGGCTGCGAGAATTATTGTAAAAGATAAATTTACTCAGGAAAAAACAGACATCGAAGCATCAAGTGCAGGAAGTATTTCCGGAGATCTTGAAGCGAATGACATGGATATCAATATAAGCAGCAGCAGTAGTTTCGATGGGAAAATATGGGCAGTAAACCTTGATATTGAATCTTCATCAGGATCAACTCTGGACCTCTCCGGTAAAGCAAAAAAGGTAGACGTGAGTGCTTCTTCAGGGAGCAGCGTTTCTGCAAAAGGAGTTATTGCTGATGATGTAGAAGCAGATGCTTCCAGTGGCGCAAGTGTACACATAAGTGCTGTTTCCAGTGTGAAAGCAGGTGCTTCATCCGGTGGAAGTGTGGATATCTCGAAAAAAGGAGAGCTTAAGAGTGTGATAAAAGACGAAAGCAGCGGTGGAAGCGTAAACATCCAGTAAATTAATCCTGAGACTCTTCCTCATCTTCTTCATCAGCTGATGAGGATCCTTCCCAGTTTTTATTATCGAAATTAAGATTATCATAAGCCAATAAATCCTCCTCACGCTGGAGGATTTCTTTTGTGGTAAACAGAGTAATATCTTCATCATTTTCCTTCATTTTTGCCAGCTTTCTGACTGATGCTTTGTCAATGGCCATAAACCTTTGGCCAAGACGTCTTGCAGCATATTTTCTCATTCCCGTTTCATGAAGTACATCTACAGCCATATCCACGGCTGTTCCCAGTGTTTCACGGTAAATATGATTGACGCCATTGTTCAGATAATCATAAGCATCAATCCTGTTTTTGGCTCTTACAAAAATTTTGACGTTAGGATAATGTTCACGGACAAGTTCTGCAATGAACTTGTTATCGTCAGGATCATCCAGACATAAAACCAGAATTTCAGCATCTTCAATTCCTGCCGCTCTTAAAATAGGAATCCTCGTTGCGTCACCATAATACACTTTAAAACCATAGCTTCTAAGCAGTTTCACACGGTCAGAATCACGATCCAGAACGGTAGCTGGTATTTTATTGGCTTTTAAAAGACGTCCCACCGTACTTCCAAAATGCCCGAAACCTACAATGATGATTTTCTTTTGAGTAACATTGCTGTCAAGAATATTATAGTCATGTTCCTCTTCAGGAATTTCTTTGATAAATTTCGGAGTAATAAATTTGTCATTGATGATGAGAAGAATAGGAGTGATACACATGGTAATTGCCGTAACAGCCATCATCTGTGCATTCATTTCGGGACCTAAAAGATAAAGATCTGATGCGTAATTCAGCAGTACAAAAGCAAACTCTCCTACCTGAGAAAGGGCAAAGGCATAAAAAAGACTTTGGGGAGTATCTATCCTGAAAAATTTTCCAATAGTATATAAAACCACAAACTTTACACCCAGTACCGCAAAAACAGTACTGAAGATAAATAAGGGATCTTTCTGAATGATATTAAAATTAATGGTTGATCCTACACTCACGAAGAAAACAGCTAAAAGCAGCCCTTTGAAAGGATCGATCTGTGCTTCCAGCTCATGACGGAATTCACTGTTGGCAAGCATTACTCCTGCAAGGAAGGCTCCTAATGCAGGAGAAAGACCAATCACAACCATCAGCTCCGAAACTCCAATAACCAGAAATAACGAAGACGCGGTCAATAGTTCTGACATTCCTGATTTTGAAACATAGCGCAGAAAGGGAACAAATACATATCTGCCGAGTAAAATCAATAATGCTACCCCGAAAATTACGGTTCCGGCCTGAAGCCATTCGGGTAGTTTTTGAATCAGAATCTGAATTTCATTGTCATGATGCTTGGCTTTATAATTGGCCAGAATAGGCAATATGGCCAGAATAGGAATTACCGAAATATCCTGAAACAGCAGGGTAGAAAATGAAGCTTCTCCGGCGGTAGTCTTGAGGTTGTTTTTTTCCTGTAAAGTCTGCAGAACAATAGCTGTAGAAGATAGGGCAAAGCACATGGCAATAGCAATCGCTTTGTCTACTCTCCAGCCTACGCTTGTGAATACAAGAAAAAGCAGAAGAATGGTAAGAGCCATCTGAGATAGTCCAAGACCCATTATTTTCTTTCGCATTTCCCAGAACTTCCGGGGCTCCAGTTCCAGACCTACCAAAAACAAAAGCATGATCACTCCAAACTCGCTGGCATGCATAATGTCATTGACATTGTTTCCTGTAAGTTTAAGGACATAAGGGCCTATGATAATTCCTCCTAAAATATAACCGATGACAGAACTTAACCCTAATTTCCTTGCCAATGGAACCATAATAATGGCTACACCCAGGAAAATTAATGTGTTCATCGCTAAGCTGGATTCCATATGCTATTGATTGAGTAGTTCTGTAAATTCTTTTTTATGTAAAATAATTTCTTTTTTAGAGAGCTTGTTGGCTTCGTATACGATTTTGATATGTTTGATATCTGCTTTAAAAACTTTTAATGAAACAATAAGCCCGCTGATGAGTTCATCTATGGTATATTGGTAAGTGCCGGTTTTGCTGAAAGACCTCTCTTTTCCGCCTGTGGTTACCAGAATATAGACTTCTTTTCCTTCCAGGGGATTATGTTCACCTTCTTTCAGCCAGTCTCTGTCGAAAACTTCATCAATCCATAATCTGAGGAGTGGCGGCATGCCGAACCATATCAGGGGAAACTGGAAGATAAAACGCTCATAGTTTTTAAGGCGTTTTCTTTCCCGGAAAGCTGCAATATGAAAGTCAGGATATTCTTCGTAAAGATCTCTCAGGGTATAATGCTGGTGGCGAACGTAGAAATTGATGAGCTCTACATTCGAATTGGAGTGCTCCAGATAAGGGTGTGCAAATACTACCAGCGTCTTCTTCATAATCCTGTTTTCCGTAAATATAGTGAAAAAATATTGAATAAAAGGTGGTTTTTATGATGTTTTATTAACTTTTTAACAGCTAAATATCAATTTAACATTAATAAAAGTTAATAAATCAGCATTATTTTGGTTTTTAAATAAAAAAAATCAGATCGTGATGATCTGATTCTATATCATTTTTGAATATTTCTTGATTACCATCCACCGGATGCACCGCCTCCTCCGAAACTTCCACCACCGCCGAAGCCTCCGAATCCGCCTCCGCCACCTGAACTTCCACCGCCAAAGCCACCTCCTCCGAAGCTGCCAGGGAACGGGAAGAAACCACCAGGATAATTTCTGCGTCCTCTTCTGGTGATAATCACATCATCATCGTCGTCATTATTTCCGCCACGTCCGCCACCTCTGTTTCCAAAAAGGATAGCAATGATGATGAAAATAATAAAAGCAATAATAAGAACTTTAAATGCACTTCCATTGCCGAAAGGAGCTGTTGTGGCTACAGGTTTGAATTTTCCCTCAACAGCCTCCATAATCGCTGAGGTTCCACCATTGATCCCTTCATACCAAAGTCCTTTCTTGAAATTTGGGGTGACGATGTAATCTAAGATCTGTCCAGCTACAGAAGCAGTAAGGTATTGCTCTACGGCACGTCCCTGCTGGATAGACATGGTTCTGTCTTCTGTGGCAATAAGAAAGACAACTCCGTTATCTACTCCCTTTTTTCCGATTTTCCATTTCTCACCAAACATGGTTGCCAGAAAATTCACATCTTCTCCTTTGGTAGAGCGGATGATGACTACTTCAATTTCCGTTGAGGTAGAATCTGCAAACTTGATCAGTTTATGATTAAGTGCATCTTTTTCCTGTTGGGAAAGCAATCCGGCTTCATCAAAAACAGGATACAGCACCGCAGGTTTTTCAGGAATGGTATATTGTGCTGATACAAAAGTGTAAAAGCAGAGTAGTAAAAATGAAAATACTATTTTAAGAGAACGTAATTTCATTTGGAAGTTGGTTTGGGTTTTCTCCTTCTACAGGAAAATGTTTTTTGAGTTCAAGTCCTGTTTCCAGGATGGCACTTTTTAGGGCCTGATAATAATTTCCTTTGGCAAATTCAGCGGTGATATAATCGTGAAGATGATCCCAGTAAGATTGTTTTACTTTTTCATGAATGCCGGTATCTCCAATGATGGTAAGATATTTCTGTTCAAAATTGACATGGAAGAGTACCGCATTTCTGTCTGCTGTTTTATCCATAGCCAGTTTTTTGAAAACTTCAAATGCAGTCTTGGCATCCCGGTTTTCCGTATTGGAATCAATATGCACTCTGATCTCTCCCGTAGAATGATCTTCCGCAGACTGAATCGCTTCCACAAGGGAAGCGATCTGTTGATTTGTTAGGAAATTACCCATTATTATTTGAATACTTCAGGAGCTTTTTGAGCGCCTGCATCAGCTTTGAAATAAGGTTTTTCTTTGAAGTTGGTGAAATTCGCCAGAATATTATTCGGGAAAGTCTTGATGGAAGTATTATAATCCTTTGCAGCATCATTATAGTAAACCGTTTCAGTTCTGATACTATTTTCAATAGCAGTGTATTCTCTCTGGAAGTTGATATACTGCTGGTCTGCTTTTAAGTTAGGATAAGATTCCACCACGGCCATCAATCTGCTTAATGCACCCGATAATTCTCCTTGTGCAGCCTGGAATTTAGCCAGATCAGCTTCGGTCATATTCGTAGGATCAATATTGATGGAAGTAGCTTTGGAACGGGCTTCCACAACTTGTGTTAAAGTTTCCTGCTCAAATTTTGAATACGATTTTACGGTTCTTTCCAGGTTAGGAATAAGGTTCGCTCTTTTCTGATACACAGTCTCTACATTAGACCATTTTGCGTTCACAGTCTGTTCTTTGTTGACAAAGCTGTTATATCCGCTTTTCCCCCAGAAGAATAGAATTGCAACAATAATAAGAAGGGCAATACCAATGGTTCCTGCACCCAGACATCCTTTATTTTTCATAGTTTATTTTTTTAAATTTTTTGTGCTAACCAAATATACAAATTATGTGCTAATTTTGTAAAAAATTATTTGAATGACAACAATAGTGGTGGCAATGGGAGAGAAAAATGAAATTGGTTTTGAAAACCAGTTGCTTTGGCATCTTCCTAAAGATTTGAAACATTTTAAAGATATTACTTCCGGACATCCGGTTATTATGGGGAGAAAGACCTATGAAAGTATTGGAAAAGCTCTTCCGAACCGTACCAATATTGTTGTGTCAAGAAAAAAAGACTGGTTTGAGGAAGGAATTCTTATTGTAGGAAGCATCAAGGAAGCATTGAAATTTGCTAAGAAGATTGATGAGGAAGTTTTCGTTATCGGTGGCGGAAATATCTATGAGCAGACTATGGATGTAGTGGACAAACTTGAAGTTACTTTGGTGAAAGCAGATCTTCAGGCTGATACATACTTTCCGGAAATAGATCCTAAAATCTGGAAAATGACTAACGAAATCTGCCATGAGAAAGATGAAAAGAACGGCTATGATTTCTGTTTCCAGACATTTGAAAAAATCAAAAAAGAAGATTAGATATCAATAGTCAATTTTGCTTCGCAAAGTGAATCGTGAATTTTCCGCAGTTACAAAATTAACAAACGCAGCGAATTGACCATTCACCATTGACTTTTTGAACTTTAAGCTCTAAATTTATTATCTTTGCACTTCTAAAATTTAATAATGAATAAATACATAAAAATTGCAGTAGCAGCAGTTCTTATCCTGTTAGGACTTTATATGATGATTTTCACAAGAAATCTTGGTTGGGGTATTGTTGTTTTTCTTTTGGCTGCATTTCCCATCTTGCTATTCTTTAAAAACGAATATATCCTATTGGCATTCTGGCAATTGAGAAAACAAAATATGGAGAAAGCCGGAGAATGGTTATCCAAAATAACAGATTATAAAGGACAGCTTCATAAAACTCAATACGGATATTTTCACTATTTATCAGGACTGACGCAAGCTCAGGATCATCCTGCGAAAGTAGAGCCTTTCATGAAGAAAGCGTTGGAGTACGGTTTGAATATGAAACACGACAGAGCAATGGCTACTTTAAATCTTGCTGCAGCAGCTATTTCTAAAGGAAGAAAGCAGGAAGGTCAGAAGTTGCTGGAAGAAGCAAAAAGACTGGACAGTGCCGGAATGATGACCGATCAGATCAAAATGATGAAAGATCAGTTGAAAATGCCAACCATGCAGAAGCATATGCATAACCCGAATATGAGAAACAGAGGGAAATTCTTCTAATCAAAAAAAATAAAAATAAAAAGCACCTTTTTGAGGTGCTTTTTTATGTGTTAAATATCAAATTTACATTTCTGAGTTTTGATCATAGCCATAAAATTTAGGCATCTGCCAATGGTATTTTACAGCAAATGTTCGAATCGCAACGATCAGTAAAATAGTGAAGATTTGTATAAAAGTATAGGAAAGTACTGTATATCTGGTCATCAATAGAAATGCTGCTCCGCCCACAATACATGCTGTGGCATAAATTTCCTTTCTGAAAATTAATGGAATTCTATTGAGTAATATATCCCGGATAATCCCTCCAAAACAACCTGTAATAGTTCCTAATGCAATACAGATCATTGGATGAATACCTGCATTTAAACCTTTTTGTACACCGATTATGGTAAATAATCCAAGTCCGAAGCTGTCGAAGATAAATAAAGTTACTTTAAAGTTTTTCTCAAGAGATTTGAAAATCATTGAAAAAATACTGGTCGCCAGAATCAGGGTACACATCAGAATATCATGCATCCAGAATACAGGGATATCCAGTAACAGGTCTCTTACAGTTCCTCCTCCTACAGAAGTTACAAATGCAATAATAAGCACTCCGAACGGATCAAGCCGTTTCTGCATCGCTGCAAAACTTCCGGACATGGAAAAGGCAATGGTCCCCAGGACTTCTATTGCAAAATTGAACTGTTCGTGCATATATAATTATAAATGATTGTTGATAAATGATAATTGATGAATGATTTCTGCTTAAGCAAATTCTTGGCCATTATATCAATTATCATTTATCGCTCATCAATTATATTTTTTTATCTCTCCACTCTCACAGAGTCCGGAACCATCAGTTCATATTCGCCGCCGTGGTTAATAACTTCCCTTACAATGCTGCTACTGATGAATGATTTTCCTGAGGAAGTCAGTAAGAATACGGTTTCCAGTTTTTTATGAGCTAATGTTCTGTTGGTATGAGCAATCGCTTTTTCAAATTCAAAATCTGCCGGGTTTCTTAATCCTCTGATGATGTACTGAGCATTTTTTTCAAAACAGTAATCTACTGTTAGACCTTCAAATGAATCTACTTCCACATTGGGAAATTCTGCTACAGAGTTTTGAATAAATTCCATTCTTTTTTCAAGAGGGAACATATATTTTTTCTGAGAGTTCTGTCCGATAGCGATGATTAATTTATCAAATAGCGGTGCCGCTCTTTCTATAATGTCGTAATGTCCTAGTGTAATAGGGTCAAAAGACCCTGGAAAAACAGCAATTTTCATGTTGTATGAGTTATGACGTTGAATGGTAAATTATCAGTTAAAAGCTATGTATTTATTATTTTCTAACCTCTAATTTCTAACTTCTATATTTACTTATTAAGTGCTTTTTCTACTTCATTTCCACAAAGATCCATAATGGAAATTCCATAATGTCTTGCCTGCTGAGGGAGAATACTTGCAGGAGAGAATCCTGGGTTGGTATTCATTTCAAGCATATAAGGAATTCCGTTCATCAGAATGTATTCACTTCTTGAAAAACCACTCATGCCTAATGAATCGTAAGCTCTTTTGGCGATTTCTTCCACTCTTTTAGTGGTCTCTTCGTCAATTCTTGCAGGGGTAATTTCTTCAGAAGCACCTTCATATTTTGCTTCATAATCAAAGAACTCATTGGTAGGAACAATTTCTGTAATTCCTAAAACAATAGTTTCTCCTTTAAAATCAATAACTCCTACAGAAACTTCCATCCCGTCCAGGAAACTTTCAATCAGGATTTCGTCATCTTCCTTGAAAGCAATTTCAGTAGCGGCAATCAGTTCCGATTTTTCTTTTACCTTAGAAATTCCCAGAGAAGATCCGGATTGGTTAGGTTTTACAAATAAAGGAAGGTTAAGTTCAGACACAATCTCGTCTACATTGATATCTTCTCCTTTTCTTAAATAAATACTTTTTGCAGAAGGAATTCCGTATTTTGATAATACGGCAAGAGTGTCTTTTTTATTGAAAGTAAGGGCGCTCTGGTAAAAATCACAACCTGTATATTTTTGACCGATGGCATCCCAGTAGGCCTGAAGAATTCCGTTTTCTCCCGGAGTTCCGTGGATGATATTGAAACAAACATCAAATTTTAAAGTTTCCCCATTATCTAAAGTCACAGAAAAATCCCCTCTGTTGATGGCATATTTTTTATCATTTTCACCTAAAAAATACCATTCATCTTTAAGGACTACTACTTTATATACGTCATAGAGATTTCTGTCTAAAGAATCATAAATCAATTGTCCGCTTTTTAAGGAAACAACATATTCATCGGAATAGCCTCCCATTACTACGGCAACACTTTTTTTATTCATAACCATATAGTATCAATTAAGGCAAATTTAATCATTTTATGCAATGCAATATGGGAAATCGGCAAATTTTAAAATCAAAAATGAATTGTGTTAAATAAAAAGTCCATTCTAAAATTATTAGCTATATTTGCGGTTATAATTAAAGTATTTTTAAGTATGCTTAAATCACTTTTCAATTGGAAAGTTTTACTGAATTTAGTAGTAGCCATCGGTGTTTTCGTTGGGCTGGTATGGCTCACATTTCGCTGGTTGGAGTACCATACTAACCACGGTCAGGAAATTCCTGTTCCCAATATTGTAAATAAATCGGTACATGATGCCGTAAAAATATTAGATGATACAGGGCTGGAATATGAAGTAGACAGTGCCAATTACGACCCGAAATACAGACCATTCCAGGTATTGCAGGTATATCCTGCACCAGGTTCCCGTGTAAAAGACGGAAGAACTGTAACGCTTAAAGTAAATCCGAGAACATGGGCTCCTATTGCGGTGCCGAATGTTATTAATAAATATTCCGGACTGGCCTTTCAGAGATTGGATCAGGTAGGTCTTAAAATCGGTGATACGATTTATGAGCCTAGTATTCAGAAAGATGCCCTTCTAAGAATATTATATAAAGGAAATGCTGTAAACCCAGGTACGCGTTTACCAAGATTCTCTACCATTGATGTTGTGGTAGGATCGGGGCCAATGAGAAATATTTCTATACCTAATGTAGTAGGACTTACGGTAAAAGAAGCAAGAGCTGTCATTACCAAGAGTATGTTTGAAGTAGGGCTGGTAGAGCATGAAGATGGAAGTAAAGATGAATCTGATATTATTTATTATCAGGATCCTGCCTCCGGAGATGTTCGTGATCAGGGAATGCAAATCGATCTTTGGGCAAGTAAAAAGACTCCGGCAGAATTAAGAGCGAAAGTAGAGCAGTTGAATTCTATCTATCGTATGAAAGTGGATACTTCACTTCCTCCGGTACGATATGAAGAAGTGCATACTGAGCCAAGTTATGATGCTCCGGTTGTACCCGCTCCTGCTCCAAAAAGAGAAACTCCAAAGCCGGAAGTTCCGAAGACAGAGGCCTCTAAAAATCAGACTACAGCAGCTAAACCAGCTGCTGCAACTGTTGAAAAACCTAAAACACCTGTAGGGAACGGTACTCACACTGCTGGAGGTACAACAAAACCTGCAGCAACAACAACACAACAGCCTGCTCAAAAGCCAAAAGCTAAGAAGGTTGTCGTAGAATAAGATCAGATTAATATCAAAAATACAGGCTTCAACTATAAAATGTTGAAGCCTTTTGTGTAAAAAATATAAAACAATGTCAGAAGATAACGACGATTTTTTAGATGAAGAATTATTAGATTCCAACAGTATCGAAAACATCGATATTGATGAGGAAAATAAAGGATTGTATGAACATCTTAATATCACTGTCGACAGCAAACAGGAACCATTAAGAATAGATAAGTTCCTTTTAATATACAGACAGAATTCTTCAAGGAATAAAATTTCACAGACCTGCAGAGCCGGAAATGTTATAGTGAACGGAACAGCGGTGAAACAGAATTACCGTGTAAAACCGGGAGATCAGATCTCAGTTTTGCTTACCCATCCTCCAAGAGAAAATGTCATTATTCCCCAGGATATTCCTGTGAACATCGTTTATGAAGATGATGACTTGGTTGTTGTGGATAAGGAAGCGGGAATGGTGGTACACCCAGGATTTGGAAACTGGGACGGAACATTGGTGAACGCATTGGCCTTCCACTTTGAAAAGAATGGTGAAAAATCCGATCTTGACAGGGTAGGGCTTGTTCACAGAATTGATAAAGATACCTCAGGACTATTGGTGATTGCCAAGAATGAATATGCATTAAGTTTCCTGGCAAAACAATTCTTTAACCGAACCACCAAAAGGCTGTATTGGGCTTTTGTATGGGGAAATATGCAGGATGAAGAAGGTACCATCAGAGGCCATATCGGAAGGCATCCTAAAAACAGAATGCAGATGTCTGTTTATGAAGATGGCAGCCAGGGAAAACACGCGGTGACCCATTATAAAGTGCTGGAAAGATTCAAATATATGACCTGGGTGGAATGTAAACTGGAGACCGGAAGAACGCATCAGATCAGGGCGCATTTCAGACATATCGGGCATACTTTATTTAATGATGAAAGATATGAAGGACATACACCTTTAAGAGGGGTAAATCTTCCAAAATACAAGCAATTTATTAAAAATGTTTTTGAAATTTTGCCAAGACATGCCCTTCATGCCCATACCCTAGGATTTATACACCCAACAACAAAAAAGGAATTATATTTTGAGAGCCCAATGCCCAAAGATATGGCGGATGCCGTAAAAAAATGGAGAAATTATTTAGAAAACTAAAAATATATTGAGAATTTTTTTATATTTGTTGAATTGAAATCAAGATTTGTTATGAGAAAACTATATGCTATCGTATGTTTAGCTCTTTTGTCAAATGCATACAAAGCACAAGAATCACTACCATACTATCAGCAATATCTTTTGGATGGTGAGTTCCTGTTCAACCCAGCTCAATACGGAAAAACAGATTACGTACAGCTCAACGCCAATTATCAACAACAATTTTCAAAATTCAGTAATTCTCCGAATGTTCAGTCAATCGGGATTAATGCGAATATATTTGATAGAGTAGGTGCTGGTATTTCCGTGTTTAGAGACAGTAACGGACCGATCTCTGCTGGTGGTATCACGGCTGGTGCTTCATATTTTATTCCGCTAAGTAGTGAAGGAGACAGAAAAGACCAATTCTCTTTCGGTACAAGTGTTAACTTCTATAACATGAATTTTGATTATTCAAAAATCAATACTGAAGAAGGTGGTGACCCACTATTGAGAGGTGAAGAAAGTAACATCTTTATGGTATATGCAAACTTCGGTTTGGCAGCTACCTACAGAGGTTTATTCGGGGGTGTTTCCGTAAATGATATCGCATTAAGTAATGATGCTTCTATTGTAAACAACTACGAGCCTTCTCCAATTAAATTCTTCTTAAACTTAGGATACAACTGGAATATTGCTGATAATATTACATTAGCACCTTCAGCGTTAATCAATCTTAATACAAATTCAACGAGAATGATAGACTGGAACCTAATGGCTACATTCTCTAATGATATTAACGCATTCTCTTTCGGGGTAAGTTACAGAACGGTTCAGAACAGATTTGATAATCAGAACCTAAGTATCTCTCCAATTGTAAAAGTAAGATTCAACAAATTCATGATCGGAGCTACTTATAACCTTGGATTGTCTGACATCCAGAGTTATGGAGGAAACAGCTTCATGATTGGTCTGGGGTATAACTTCGACAACTTCATTAATGCTAGAGGATTTAGATATTAATTAATTTAATTTAAATAAATTTGAGCTCTGAAATTTTTCAGAGCTTTTTTTATGATTTATATTCACATTCCGTTCTGTAAACAAAAATGCAGTTACTGTAACTTTCATTTTTCAACATCCCTGAATTTCAAGGATGATATGCTTCGTGCTATGAAAACTGAAATACTATTGAGAAAAGATGAGCTACAGAATAAAAATCTGAAATCCCTGTATTTTGGAGGGGGAACTCCTTCTATTCTTTCTGTGGATGAGATCAGTTCTTTAATAGATGATGTTCTGAAGTACTTCAGTTTTGAAAACGATATAGAAGTCACTCTGGAAGCCAATCCCGATGATCTGGATAAAGACTTTTTAAAACAGCTTGCGGGAACACCGGTGAACAGACTGTCTATTGGTACTCAAAGTTTTTTTGAAGAAGATCTTAAACTGATGAACAGAGCTCACAATGCTTCCGAAGCAGAAAGTTCCATCAAACGGGCACAGGATTTCGGCTTTGAAAACCTGAGTATTGACCTGATCTATGGTTCACCCACATCCAATCTTGAAATCTGGAAAGAAAATCTGAATAAGACAATTGCTTTAGAAGTTCCTCATATTTCATCTTATGCATTAACTGTTGAGCCCAAAACAGCTTTAGAAAGCTGGATTTCAAAAGGGAAAATAAAAAGTCCCAAAGAAGAAGAGCAAAACAGTGAATTCTATTATCTATCAGACTTTTTAAAAGACAATGGTTTTGAACATTATGAAGTGTCTAATTTTGCAAAACCTGGTTTTTACTCACGACACAATTCTGCTTACTGGAAATACAATGAATATCTTGGAATAGGCCCCTCAGCACATTCCTATAACGGATTTGATGTAAGAAGCTGGAATGTAGCCAATAATCAGCAATACATCAAAAAACTGAATGATAAACTTCTGGCTAAAGAAGAAGAAATTCTTTCCCATGAAGATCAGTTTAACGAAATGATTATGATTGGTTTACGTACCATTTGGGGTGTAGATCTGGAAAGTTTAAAAAATAAATTTTCAGACAGAATGCTGGAACATTTTCAGAGAGAGAGCAAGTTCAAAATTGAGGAAGGTATTTTAATCATTGAGAATGAACATTTAAAAATTCCTGAAAAACATTGGTTTATGGCAGACGGAATTGCGTCGGATTTGTTTATTGTATAATGTTTGTATGTATACAGCATGCCATAAAATTCACTATTTTTGTATAAAATTTCAACTCATTTGAAAACGAAAAAACAAGATTATTCACATCTTTCACCCAACCAGCCTATCGGAATTTTTGATAGTGGAGTAGGAGGTCTTACCGTTGCCAAAGAAATTAAAAGACTTCTGCCTCACGAAGACCTTATTTACTTTGGAGATACAAAGCACCTTCCTTACGGAGAAAAATCCAAGGAAGCGATTATTGAATATTCTACAAAGATCACCAATTTTCTGCTGGAGCAGAACTGTAAAGCCATTGTCATTGCCTGTAATACGGCAACAGCTAATGCTTTAAATGAAGTGATGCAGTCTGTTGCGGGAAAAGTACCTGTAATAGACGTTATTAACCCTGTTGCTGAAAAAGTATCATACGAAATCCATAATAATGTAGGCGTCATTGCTACCAAAGCAACCGTGAATTCAGGATTATATAAAAAGAGCATCAGAAAACATAATAAATGGATCAAAGTGGATGAACTGGCAACACCATTACTGGTTCCTGCCATTGAAGAAGGATTTAAAAACCATCCGATCACCCATGCTATAATCTACAATTACTTGAGTAACAGCAAACTGAAGAATATTGAGACCTTGATTCTGGGCTGTACCCATTATCCTCTTTTAATAGATGAAATCAAGCAGTATTATGGAAACAGAGTCCGTGTAATAGATTCTCCGAATATTGTGGCTAACCATTTGAAGATTATTCTGGATAAGTATAGTCTTTTAAATGATAACAATCACCAGCCGAATTATCACTTCTACCTTTCCGATCTTACCAAGAATTTTGAAAAGATCTCCAAGAAGTTCTTTGGAAAAACCATCGATTTAGAATTGAAAGTATTATAAATAAAAAGTCTGCCTCATATTGAAGCAGACTTTTTTATTAGGCCTTTGTGAAAGAGATTGTGAAATTTGTGTTTATGTTACGCCTCTATAATTACTTTTTCAGCATTCAGCCTTTTCTTCGGATTGAATTTCGGCTGATTAGCATCTGCTTCATCTCTCTGTCCGATGGCTACGGCAAATAAGGTTTCATATTTTTCATTATTCAGAACAGCATCATAACCTTCCGGTTCAATTCCTTCCATTGGAGTAGAATCTATTCCCATTGCTGCGCATGCAGACAAAAGAACTCCTAATGATAAATATACCTGATGACCAAGCCATGATTTTATTGCTTCTTCTCCCTTAGGTTTTACCATCGTTCGGTAATAATTAACAGAACCTTCAGGAAGGTTTTCTTCAATTTGCTTTTCAAAGTTTTCTATGTTTCTGATCACTTGAAAAACAATTACATGACTACTATCCAGTACTTTTTCTTTATTAAAATAAGACTTGTCACCCAATTCCTTTTTCAGTTGCGGATCATTAACGAAAATAAAATTCCATGGCTGGCTGTTAATGGAGGAAGGACTTAAGTTTAAAATCTCCTGAAGCATTGCAATTTGTTCTTCACTGATTTTTCCCTGTGGATTATACTTTTTTACAGTATACCTGTTTTTCATTTGGTCTAAAAAGTTCATAATTTTATACTATCATTTTTATAGTTACAAAATTAATTTAAGTTTCCTAACTTTGCAATAACGGTAAAAAATGATAGTATAAAAATGTATACAATAGATAATAAATCCTATCCCTGCTGTACCAGCGTTACGATGAAATTTATCGGAGGGAAATGGAAAGCAGTAATTTTACACCACCTTATTGGAGGAGCGAAGCGTTATAATGAAATAAGAAAATCCATTCCTACTATTACGGAAAGAACATTGAGTTTACAGCTAAAACAACTGGAAGAAGACGGAATTGTGGACAGAAAAGTTTTTACAGAAAAACCTCCTTTAGTGGTAGAATATGAATTAACGGACTTTGGAAAGACGCTTTTACCTGTTTTAGAAGCTATAACAAAATGGGGCGAAGAATCTCCGGTCATCTCAAAAAAAATAATCAGGAATTAAAGTTCCTGATTATCTTCTTTATTGGGTTCAAAAAAACTGAAACTTACATTTCCGTATTTTCGGGTATCTATTAAATTGGGATGGTCAAGTTTCATACGACTTTGGTGCTCTACAATAAGAACTCCGTTTTCCTTAAGGTATTTATTGTTTAAAACAAGAGAAATCAGCTCGTGGTATTTTTTCTCTTCCATTTCAAAAGGAGCATCAGAAAAAACAATCTCAAAAGACTTTTTATTTCTGAATTTTTTTAGCCAGTCGAAAACATCTCCTCGCTGTACATTGATCTGAAGTGCCATGTCAAGCTCAGATGCAGTGGTATTTATAAAGGCGGTATGCTTCGGATTCAATTCTACAGACGTTATATTTTGACATCCTCTGGAAGCAAATTCAAAGGTGATAGAGCCAATTCCTGCAAAAAGATCAAGCACGGAAATCGACTGCATATCGTATTTATTTTCCAGAATGCTGAATAAAGCCTCTTTCGCAAAATCGGTGGTAGGTCTTACTTCAAAGTTTTTAGGAGCTGCAATTTTTTTGGCTTTCCATTTGCCTGATATTATTCTGAACATACTGAAATTATTATAGACAGCGAAATTACTAAATGTTGACAAATAAAAAAGAAACAAGGAAGTATTTATTTTTATTTCGATAGAATGTTTACTTTTGCGCCTTGAAAATAATAATCATGAATAAATCATTTTACACATTTTTGTTCAGTGTTGTTCTAAGTTTAACATTATCTGCACAAAATAACTTTGAAAAAGGCTATGTAATCAATAGCAATGGAGAGAAAATTGAAGGGTTGATAAAGAATCTTGATTGGAAAGACTCTCCCTCTCAGATTAGCTTTAGACAAGAAAATAACCCTTCCGTTAAAACATATACTATTGATAACATTAAAAGTTTTGAGATAGAAGGCAAAGTGAAATATGTAAAAGCAGAAGTGAATGTTGATATGTCCAGTGATGATATCAATGCTTTAACGGAGGATGAAAAACCTCATTTTACTAAAAAGACAGTGCTACTTAAAACGGTTATCGAAGGGAAATATACTCTGTATAAATATGCCAGTGAGTATCTGGAGCGTTTTTTTTATCAAAAAGAAAATGAAATAGAACCTTTAATATTTAAAAGATACCAGATATCAAGTTCCCAGGTGGGCAAAAATAATACGTACCAAAATCAATTAAAAACTTTATCGGACTGTGGTAATATTACAGCATCACAATTTTCAAAGTTGGAATACAGAGAGAGTAGCCTGAAAACTGTCTTTATTAAGTTGAATACTTGTGGAAATGAAGACTATAAAAGTTTTGATGAAAAAAAAGCAAATAAAAAAATATTTCATTTATCTGTAAGACCAGGAATTAATTTTTCATCTTTAGATATTAAGAATAATTCGCTTAATAATGTTTTCGATTCTGATTACGGAAGTAAAACTAATTTTAGAATGGGCATTGAAGCAGAGTTTGTACTACCGTTCAATAATAACAAATGGTCAATTATTGCAGAACCTACCTATCAATATTTTAAAGCTGATAAAGAAGTATTTACAAGTACTATTTTAGGCGAAAAAGTATCAAATAAATCTTCGGTAAAGTACTCATCTATTGAGATTCCTGTAGGAGTAAGATATTATGCGTTTTTGAATGAAAAATCAAAATTGTTTTTCAATGCGTCGGCGATATTTGATATTCCAATGGGAGATTCAGAAGTGACCTATGAAATATATAACTATGCTAAGGAAAAATATAAAATTGAATCCGGAATGAATTTAGGACTTGGAATAGGTTATAAATACAATGACAAATATAGTGTTGAGTTGAATGTACATACAAAAAGAGATCTGCTTAAGCTGGATCAACAAGATACATCTTATCAAAACTTTTCAATTATCCTGGGATACACATTATTCTAGATATAATAATGATGAAGATTAAAAAAGGTACTGCGTTCTGGCAGTACCTTTTTTAATTTAATATAAAATTTTTATTGGGAATATTGTCAAAGACAATTTTCAGATTTTTAACAAATTTCTGAAGTTCGGAAATAAACGTTTCATTTTCCGTCGTTTCTCCATAAGCATAAAAGCTGGTTTCATTGATTCCAAAACCGATCTTGCTCAATGTAAACATAATGAAGTAAAGGAAATCTACTTCAGAATTGACATCCAGATTATTATAAAGGATGATTTTCTTATTATCAATCGCAAAAAACTCACATTGATTGTGATACAGATTGATATGAATTTCCTTATTCGTTTTATTATTGATTGAACTTAAAAACTTTTCCCCGGAGAAATTAAAATGAACCGGTATTGCCAGTTCTTTTATTTTCTTATAGTAGTTTTTCGGGAACGTATAATAAAACTGAATATTGAATTTTTTGTTGATAGAAAGCATCAGTTCTTCTTTCTCTCTGTCGGTAGGAGCATTGAAGGCAATTAAATCAAATCCTGCATCATGCTCAGAAAAACCTTCGGGCATCAGGGTAAAGTGGTTCAATGCTGAAATCACATGGATTTCGTCATAGCGCTGCTTTATAAGAACTTCATCCAGCTTTTGGTCAATAAGACTGGCTGGTGTCTCTTCAGTAACGAAATAAGACTTTTCTTCCAGAATGTTTTTGTTTTTAACAATCTGATAGATTAATCCGTCTTTGGTAAAAAGTAAATTAAGTACGTTCATATTTCAATTCCTGCAAATTTAGTGAAATTCTACCATTACCGCACCCGATTGATGGTGAAGTATTTCCTTATTATAAAAATCAATATTAACCTGGCTTTCCAATACATCCCGAACCATCCTCTGTAAAGTTCCGTCGCCAATGCCGTGAACAATTTCAAGTCTCTTCAGATTGTTTTTTCTGCAAAACTCAATCACTTCAATCAGTTTTTCCTTTTGAATAAACAATCTTTCAAAACTGTCATAATCATTGGGATTCTTTACCAAATTATGAAAATGCAGGTCTAAAACCAAATGATTTTTCTGATGTTTTTTAGAAATGATTTTTCTAGGCTCCTCTTTTCTTACGACTCTGATATTTTCATAAAGATCAGCATCTTTAGGAACCAGTTTTTCTTTGGGATACTGATGAGTAAAACCATATTCGTCTTTAAAAACGACAATATTACCCTTCACGGAAGTAACTACTCCGCTTAAATCTTCATCTACTACCGAAACCTTATCGCCAATTTTCATATTTTTCAAGACTTCTGTGAGCCATTATTTGTGCAAAGGTAAAAAGTAAAACGGATGAACACAAACTCCTCTACCTTCGAACTCTTCAACACTCAAACCCTCCAACTTTCACACACTCTTCCTCATCACACTCTTGGTCCCAGTTCTATGACCTCCAGATCTTTGATTTCCTCACCATCCACCACAAAGCGCATCATTGTTCTCACTTTATGCCAACCCTGTTTTCCGCAAGCTCCCGGGTTGAGATGAAGAAGACTGTTTTTCTGGTCATACATTGCTTTTAAAATATGGGAATGACCTGAAATAAATAATTTCGGAGCTTTTTCTGCAATTTCCTTTTTCGTAAGTGGAGTATATTTTCCTGGATAACCTCCGATATGGATCATCAGAACTTCCAGTTTTTCACAGAAGAAACGGTTCACTTCCGGAAATTCTGCCTGGATTTTAGCATTATCAATATTTCCGTAAACACCCCTCAATGGTTTTATTTTTTCCAGCTGTTCAATGACATCCAGACTTCCGAAATCTCCACAATGCCATACTTCGTCAGCCTGAGAAGCATATTCAAGGATACGGTCATCAATATAAGAATGGGAATCGGAAAGAAGAAGAACTTTTGTCATGTACTGCCATTTTTAAGACTGCAAATATAAAGAAGCTTTTATCAATTCACAGGAGAAGCTAATCAGTAATATTTTTTGTTTTCCTTATAGAATCAAGTTTCTTTTCAATATCTGCACTGAAGACCTTTTTAAGTTTCAGTTGATTCTCTGTAAGCTTTGAAATAACAAAAGTACCGGTCATATTGGTATTAGAAGGGAAAACCAACGTTACTGTAGAATCTGAAGCTTTTTTCCAGCTCCCGATATAACGGTCTGGCTTTTCGTTTTTCTTATTTACAGGTTCTTCCAGGGTATCATATCTTAAGGTAGATTTAATTAGATTTCCTGTGATTTTTCCATTTTTCTGAAATCTGATTCCTTCTCTTCTTGCCTCAAAACCATCCTGTTTTTCGTAAGTATAGATATAAGTGTCCATTTTACTTAGATTCCAGGTCTGCAAAAGTAAAGGGTTTGAAGTTCTGTCCTGGGCTTTGATACCGCTGACTGCGAAAAGAGAGAAAATACAGATACAAATAGGCTTTTTCATGAATACAACTGATTTATCGTAAAGTTTTAGCATGGGCTAAAATGAGCATCGTTTAATATTTAGTAAATTTGGGAAAATTAAAATAAACAATGAAACAGAAACTTTCTTTTTTCATTTTTCTTTTGACCGTAGGATTGGCCAATGCGCAGGTTGAAGAAAAAAAGCTGGACGAACTGATCCAAAATACCCTGAAAACCTTTGATGTACCGGGAATGTCGGTAGGAATTGTGAAAGATGGCAAAATGATCTATTCCAAAGGGTTTGGGGTACGTTCTCTTACAACAAAGCAGCCAATGGATGACAATACGCTGGTAGGCATTGCTTCCAACTCAAAAGGCTTTACCTGTACAGCATTAGCCATCTTAGCAGATGAAGGAAAACTGAACTGGGATGATAAAGTTTCAAAATATATTCCTGAGTTTCAAATGTATGATCCCTACGTTTCTCAAAATGTAACGATCAAAGATCTTATTACTCACAGAGCGGGATTAGGACTTGGCCAGGGAGATCTTATGTTCTTTCCTGAAGGAGGAAACTTGACTGTTAATGATATTGTTCATAATGTGAGATACCTGAAACCGGAAAATCCTTTCAGAACAAAATTGGATTATAACAATATCATGTTTATTGTAGCCGGAGAGGTCATTCACAGAGTTTCCGGATTAAGCTGGGCAGAATTTATTGAGCAAAGAATTATGAAGCCTGTAGGTATGACTTCAAGTTTCGGAAGCTATAACAGAGCAAAAGCTATAGCTAATAAAATTGATGCACACGCTCCTGTAGACGGAAAAGCAATTGCTGTTCCTCACGACTGGAATGAGACGGGCAATGCAGCAGGAGGAATTATGAGTAACATTAAAGACATGACCACGTGGGCGGAATGTCTGTTGAATAACTTCACCACAAAAGATGGTAAAAAACTGGTTTCGGATAAGAATGTTCAACAACTTTGGAGTCTGCAGATTCCGGATAGAGTGGCTGCAAAAAATCCTTATGATACAAGTTTCTATGGATACGGTTTAGGATGGTTTTTAAGTGATGTTAAAGGACACAAGCAGGTACAGCATACCGGTGGATTGATCGGAACGGTAACACAGTTTACATTAATTCCGGATATGAAACTGGGAATTGTAGTATTGACGAACCAACAGTCAGGAGCCGCTTTCAACACAATTACCAATACCGTGAAAGATTCTTATCTTGGGGTAGCCGACAGAAACTGGCTGAAAACCTATGGCGAAAGAATGGCTAAAATGGAAGCCGAATTCAGCAAACAAAAGAAAGATGCTTTTGCAAAATCCGAAGCCTTCAAAAAAGAAAAAGCGCTGCAGCCAAAAGCAGAACAGTTCACAGGGACATATAATGATATTTGGTTTGGTGATGTAGAGATTGCTCAGCAGGGAAATAGCTACAGAATTTCGTGCAAAAACTCTCCAAGATTAAAAGGAGAATTACTTCCATACTCTAATAATTCTTTTATTATTAAATGGGACGACAGAAGCTATGATGCAGATGCCTATATTATTTTCAGCTATGACGAAAACGGAAAAGCAGAATCTGCAAAATTGAAAGCGATCTCTGATGTGACGGATTTTAGTTTTGATTTTGATGATCTGGATTTGAAGAAGAAATAAAATCGAAATTACATAAGATATTTTATAGAGAACGGGCTTTGATCCGTTCTTTTTTTTGTTTGTTAACCACGAATGCCACAAATTTATTCACAGATAACACTCATTTTAATGATCATTGAAAATGAGAACTGAAATAATTCAATAGAAACGGGCTATCATCCTGAGCATAAGCTGAAAGGTTACGAATACCAGTTCAAGAACGAACACCGTTTTTTCATGTTTACAACGATAATGGCTTTAGGCGAAGCTAATCACCCCTTCAAAAAATAAATTTTTTGCCACCTCTAGAGGAGGGGAATAGGCAGTCGGTAAAAGGATGTTGGTTTATTGTACAAGATTCAGGTCTTGCTGTGATAGGGAAAGTTCTGTGTTAAGATGTTGCTTTTCAAAGAAATTTTTCAATTCACGAAGTCTTTTCTTAGGATCATAATGGATACTTGAATTGAGTTTTCTCTGGCAGAGTGAACATGCTCTTGCGAGGTGATAATCTGTTTCAATAAGCGTATTGGTTCCATTCATCACGCAGTTGGCATTCAGACAATGGCTTATTCCAAACATATGCCCGATCTCATGAGAACTGATCTTTATTAATCTCAGAAAACTCTCATTAAAGTTGGAATCGCTTAAATGACCGCTTGCAAATCTATACATTGACGTTACCCCTACACCTTTTTCATAAGATGCCAGTCCGAAAACATAGTTCCATTCCGGTCTTGGAAAAAGATCTTTTTCTGTAATTCCCATCAGTACTACAGCATCTTTAGGTTTTCTTTTGATCAGAATGCTATCCAGTACATATTCTGCAAGAATCTGTTCATTCCCTTCCTTCGAAATTCTTCTTACATTTTCAGGAAATATCGTGTTAGGCAGTGCTGGTACTATTTTGGTCTCCAGTTGGTAATATGTTTTTAAATATTCCTTTGTGAGGATTATTTCTTTTTTCTGAAGTTCATCGAATGTTCCTACAGGCTGAAGATAAATGATATTTTTTCCGGGCTGTGGTTTTATCTTTTTTAATTTTTGAAAATCTTCAAATGTCTGGAAATGTTCATCATGATTATACCGCCAGCTTCCGGGTTTGGGAGAAGAGGAAAGTTTGATGTCATTGAATGCAATAGATTCATAGTAATTTTTCTTCTGTTTCTGACAAGAGAAAAGAAGGGTAATTATTGTGACATAAAAAAATAGAAAAGTGAAATTATATTTTCCCTGGTTCATAAAAGAAAAGAAGTTTCTTTTTAGCACCATCGAATTCTGACCAGGATTCACAGTCTACTTCAAAACCTGCAACTCCGCAAGTGGGAAAATGGAAAATATCTTCAGAAATGGAATTGGCAAAATTGGAAATTCCATTATTGTGAGAGAAGAACGCAACTGAATTCAGGTTGTCATCCAGATCATAAATTACAGATTCAAAGCTTCTTTCCGAAGGGTTATATAGTTTTTCATCAGTAGAACAGTTCAGCTGATAGGCCTGATTAAAGATTTTACAGGTATTCAGTGCACGAACCGCGGGGCTGGACACAAAATGATCAATGGAAATATTATTGCTTTTCAGGAATCTGGACATGTGCATAGCATCCTCCAAACCTTTGTCTGCCAAAGGTCTGTCAAAGTCCTCCGTTTCCTCCGGCCAGTCGCTTTTTGCATGTCTAACGAGGATGAGTTTCTTCATATAATTGTTTTTTGGAAGATTAAAATTATAAAAAAAATAATGGAATAAAACATGATTTATATAAAAAAACTGCGTTATGAATAAAATCAGTAAATTTTACTAAATTTGCAAACTTATGGGACAAATCCTTGCAATAGACTACGGAAAGGCTCGTTGTGGTATCGCTGCAACTGATGATATGCAGATTATAGCCAGTGGGCTGGAGACTGTAGAGAACCGTTTTTTAATGGAATTTTTGAAAAAATATTTCAATGAAAATAAGGTGGATGAAGTAGTAGTTGGGCTTCCCATAGATTTGAAAGGGAATGTTTCAGAAGTGGAAACCGATATTTTAAAATTCATAGAAGAATTTAAAAAAGAATTTTCGGATATTGCAGTTCACCGTTTTGATGAAAGATTTACCTCCAAAATGGCTTCTTTTTTTATTTCCCAAAGTGGAAAAAACAAGAAAAAGAGGCAGGAAAAAGGATTAATAGATAAAGTAAGTGCAACAATTATATTGCAGAATTTTTTAGAACAAAGATTAAGATGATATTACCGATAAGAGCTTTTGGGGATCCTGTTTTGAGAAAAGTGGGAAAAGATATAGACAAAGATTATCCCGAATTACAGGAACTGATAGATAACATGTTCGAAACCATGTACAGTGCAAATGGCATAGGTCTTGCAGCGCCACAGATTGGTTTGGATATCCGTCTGTTTGTAATAGATGTGACGCCTCTTGCAGAAGATGAGGATTATGAAGATATTAAAGATGAGTTGGCGGAGTTCAAAAAAGTATTCATTAATGCGCAGATTCTTGAAGAGTCAGGGGAAGAATGGAAGTTCAATGAGGGCTGTCTTTCTATTCCGGATGTAAGAGAAGATGTGAAAAGAAAAGGAACAATCGTTATTGAATATTATGACGAAAATTTTGTGAAACATACAGAAACTTTTTCCGATATTAGAGCCCGCGTAATTCAGCATGAATATGACCACATTGAAGGAGTTCTGTTTACCGACCACCTGAGCGCTTTGAAGAAGAAACTCGTAAAAGGTAAGCTGACCAAAATCTCTCAGGGTGACGTGAACATCGGTTACAAAATGAGATTTCCAAAATAATTAAATAAGGATTAAAACGAATAATAAAAAGCAAAAAGCTAGTGCTGATTGCAGAATTTACAAAAAATAAAATTATGCTGTTAGAAAAAATAATTTCAATTTCTGGAAAACCAGGACTTTTCAAATTAGTTTCTCAATTAAGAAACGGATTCATCATTGAAGATGTTACCTCAAAGAAAAAAGTAAGCATTGGAAACTCAAGCCAGGTAAGTTTATTGGATAATATTGCCATGTTTACATTTGAGAAAGAAGTTCCTTTGTTTGAAGTATTTGAAAATATTGCTAAAAACAACGATTATAAGGAAACAATCTCTCACAAATCTTCTGATGCAGATCTGAAAGATTTTATGCTGGAATCACTTCCTAACTATGATACAGAAAGAGTATATTCTTCTGATATCAAGAAATTGGCTCAATGGTATAACATTCTTCAGAAAGCAGGATATATTACCCCTGATAGCTTTGTAAAAGCAGAGCCTGAAACTTTGGAAGGAGAACCAGCTGAAGAAGTAAGCATTGAAAAAGAAGCTAAGAAAGCGGCTCCAAAAGCAGAAAAGCCAGCTGCTCCAAAAGTAAAAGTTACTTCAGCTGCAAAATCAGCTCCGAAAAGTACACACAGAAAACAAGGATAATTCATTTTTGAATTAAAAATACAAAACCTTGTCTGGAATTTCCGGACAAGGTTTTTTGTTTTTTCAAGACAAAAAATAATTGATGCTAATATTCCAAACCTAGCAGGTTTTGAGAACCTGTTAGGTTTACATATTGAATCTATCCGGATTCTGCACTTCGCAACTTTTACTTCCAACGTTTGTAATGATGTCCGAATATCCCTTACATTTGTATAAGATTGAATTTCCCATTATTTATGAATACGAAACAAGAGAAACTGGAGGCCTTCGGAAGATTACTGAATATTATGGATGATTTGCGTGAAAAATGTCCATGGGATCAGAAACAGACATTCCAATCACTTCGCCATCTTACCCTTGAAGAAACCTACGAACTTTCAGATGCTATTTTACAGGAAGATTTACAGGAAATAAAAAAAGAATTGGGTGATGTTTTGCTTCATTTGGTTTTTTATGCTAAAATCGGTTCTGAAAAAGAAAGTTTTGACATTGCAGATGTTATCAATTCCCTTAATGAAAAGCTGATTTTCCGTCATCCTCATATCTATGGAGATGTTGATGTGAAAGATGAGGAAGAAGTGAAACAGAACTGGGAAAAATTAAAATTGAAAGAAGGAAACAAATCTATTTTAGGTGGAGTTCCGAAAAGTCTTCCAAGTTTGGTAAAAGCTTACAGAATTCAGGATAAGGTGAAAGGAATAGGTTTTGAGTTTCATGATGCAGAAGATGCCTGGAAAAAGGTAGATGAAGAAATTCAGGAGTTTCATGCTGAAACGGATTTGGATAAAAAAGAACAGGAGTTGGGGGATGTTTTCTTCTCACTTATCAATTATGCAAGAATTTCAGGAATCAATCCGGATTCTGCATTGGAAAGAACCAATCTGAAGTTTATTTCAAGATTTCAAAAGATGGAAGACCTTGCCGGGGAACGGGATTTAAAACTGGCAGATATGTCTCTGGAAGAAATGGATGTTCTTTGGGAAAAGGCAAAAAAACTTTCATAGTTGCCGATTGGAACAATTAATGCTTCTTATATTCAGTTAAAAAAATAAAATATAAATATGTTACGCTTTCTTATTTTACCCGCCTTGCTTTTGTTAAGCTGCAATCCAAAAGCTCAGAATTCTCCTGCTAAGGAAGACGAATTGAAAGTACAGTTTTCCTTACCCAAGAAGTTGAAGGAAGTTTCCGGAATTACTTTGTCAAAGGATAAGAAAACAATCTGGGCGATAGAAGACAGAGGAAATAAAAATGCAATATACGGGCTAAGTGATAAAGGCGATTTGCTGGCAAAAATACCGGTAGAAAATGCTGAAAATACAGACTGGGAAGATATCATATCTGATCCCCAGGGAAATATTTATATCGGAGATTTTGGGAATAATGACAATAACCGACAGGATCTGGCCATCTTAAAAACAGATTTGAAAGATACCAAACAAATTGCGGCCAAGGTTGTTCAGACTACAAAATTCCATTATCAGGGACAGACGGAGTTTCCTCCCAAAAAATCAAATCTTTTGTACGATTGTGAAGGTTTTGTGGAAATGGACGGAAATTTTTACTTATTCACCAAAAACAGAAGCAAAGGTTTTGATGGAACTTTCCTTGTATTTCAGGTACCCAATAAAGAAGGCGATTTTGAAGCAAAGTTAATAGGAAGGTTAAAACTTGATGGAGGGTATAACGATGCTGCTATTACCTCTGCCAGTATCAACGGTACAAAAGATAAGATTGTATTGCTTACCCATAAAAATGTTCACGTTCTTACCGGATTTACAGCAGACAATTTCAGTACTGCAAAAATCCAGAAAATCCCTTTACATCATAATTCTCAGAAGGAAGCAGTTGTATTCTTTGATGATAAAACATTAATGATCGCAGATGAGAAAGGGAAAGATGAAGGTGGAAATGTGTATACTTTTTCTTTGTAATAAACAAACCTCTATAAAAATTCAAACCCCACAGAGAAATCTGTGGGGTTTTTAAATATATGAAATGTTAATGAAGTGATTGACGTTTGTAGTGCTTAGGGAGTAAGGTAAGAGATATGAATATTTCCGCTGGATAATCTGAAGTTCTGAGTATAACGGCAGCGTATTCTGAATGTTTCTCCTGCATTGAAAAAGTTAATGGAGGAAAGATTATGATTCAATCCCGTTGTACGCTCTCCATGGCCCGTAGATATGCCTGCTAACGTTGTGAGTGCAGGAGAAACTTTTTGTATGTATGAGTTAGCTGTTCCTGCAGTTTGTCCTGATGGATTTAAATTAAGATCATAAGTAGCATAAGGAACAATATTGTAAAATCCAGGTTTTACTACTGTGAAAAGCCCTGTTGTAGAATTATAAGTTAAATAAGCCGTATCGATCTTATTACTCACATTAAAAACATAGGTCTGTGAATAACTTTCATGGGTATTGACTGGTGTAGAATGCGTACCTGTATAACTTCCACTGGCTGGGCTGATGTCTGTTTTGTTTCCGACATAAACCACCTTTAGAAAGTTTTCTGACTCAATTGTTTTCCAAACAGGTGCATTACCTGCTCCATTTGACATTAAAACTTCACCTTTGTTTCCGGAATTTCCCTTTGTTCTGTCATCTCCACCCACATTAAGATCTTTAACCACCTGCAGTGAACCGTTGACATGCAATGTATGTTGGGGAGTCGCTGTCTTAATCCCTATCTGTGCATTTAACTGAATAAACATGACAAATAAAGCCATATACAATAGTTTTTTTTTCATCATTTGTTGATTTTTTGTTGCCACAAATATAAAATGTTTTTAAAATGTCTATTTTTTAAGGAATTGATAATCATATTGAACTATGTCTGGTTTTGACTTATATAGCTGAAAATATGGCCTTTAATTAAAGGCCATATTTATTTTATCAGTAAAAAATGTGAGTTGAAAATTTGAATTATTAAATTTTATTAAAATTGAAATTTTTTCAAATTTTTTATTTTAAATAGTTTAATATGTTGTTAAACAGTGTTTTATGTTGAGTGTTGGATTGCAGTACCTGTTAGAAAATGAGAATTGTTTTTTTTAAATTTATCAGATTAAAATTTCATTCCCACTCCGGCAGAAATTCTTCCACCATCTGAGCCATAGAAATAATTCAACCTCGCAGACATCATTTCCACAATACTCAGCCATACTCCGGCACCGGCAGACTGATGCCATTTTCTAGAGTTTTCATTGTCATTCCATACACGGCCAATATCATATCCGATAAGAATTCCCATGTTCGCAGGAACAATATTATTTCTTACCCGTCCAAAATCCCATCGGATTTCTGAGTTATTGGTAAAATAGGATCTTCCTGAGAATCTTTCATTTCTGAAGGCTCTCATTCCATTATTACCTCCGATAGCTGCAGCCTGATAAAATTCAAAATTATTATTATTAATCCACATCACATTACTGGAATTAGCGAACACAAATGTTCCCTTTTTATCAATCCTGTGGTCAATGGCAAGCTTTCCTTTTACGGTTACGAAATTCTTATTAAAATCAGAAAGTGTTGCTTTCCAGTCTGCATTCAGCATAAATTCCAGTCCAAGAGTAGGGAAGGCTCCATTATCTGCATTTTTATAGCCAAAGGTATAATTGGCTCCCACAAACTGCTGGCTGTTAAATACACCAGGTCTGACATCCGGTGACTGATTGATGAAACGGTCAGCTTTTCTCTGTACTTTATTATCTTCAAAAGTCAGTTGAAACTGATGGCTGAGGTTCATCCAGCTCTTTTGAGAAATAGAGGGAGCGAAGTTAAACTTAGATATTCTGGCTCTGTTGTATTCTCGTTCTGTATCCTCCTTATCATATTCGCTTTCATTGGAAAGTCCAAAGAAGTTTTGAGAGAACCTCGGAGTTGTATAAAATGCATCAAGATTGATATCCCAACCTGAGATTGCCTTTTTAAATACCCCTTTGTAAGTCAGGCTAAATCCTGCAGTTGCTGTATAAAAATTAGCTTTTAAACTGTGTCTTTGAGTAAATGGATCACGGATAAAATTATTCACCGTATAATTAGCTAAAACTCCTACAATGACACCATCATCCGGGTTGTAATCCAGGTTTGGGTATCCTGCAACGGAATTATATTTGGGGTGCTTATAATTATAGCTGTTGATGTCATAATCATCCGTAATGTTTTTGGTTGCATTTCCGGAATTGTAAGTGTTTTTCTGAGATTTAAAATCATAGATTTTCACTTTTCTTCCATCCGCAACGTTATAGGTATCATGGTTATATCCGCCAATCAGTCTGATATTCATTTTAGGACTTCCGCTTCCTGTTACTACATAAGTATCATCATCTTCAAGTCCGTAGATCCATAATTCTTTTGTTTTCGAATCATGATACGTCTTTTCAAAAACAAGTTCATTCTGGTCTTTATTTTTACCAAGCTTGTATTGCTGTACCATCACAGAATGTCCGTTTTTGGTGATGACAAACTTATCAGGGTTTACCGTTCCTGCCAAAGGAACTTTTTTCAGCAATACATCATAGTATTGAGCTGCATAGCTTTGTAGTTTTGTTTTTCTTATTTTCAGTTTTCTCTGGATTTCAGCAATGGTGTCATCCTGCACTTCTTTCGGGAGGTTATGGAAAGCATCATCAATATCCGCATCCGTAAGATGTTCCTGAATATATTTTGCCTGGGTTTCCCATTCATTCTGATCTGAACCTTTTAAGAATACAAGATCCATCGGATAAGGTTCCATAGCAAGCCACTTTACACTGCTGATGTCTTCTGTAAAGGTTTTCATATGACGGATAGCAGGAACATTCATAATGATTTTAAAGGCTGCTCCATCATATTTACTGAATGCCTGATCTCTGTCTTTTGGAATGGGTTTATAAATCACTTTATCACCCTCTTCATATTGTGCCCATTTCCATTGGTCTGAATGTCTGTCCCAGTCTCCGATAAGCATATCAAATAACCTTGCTCTGATATAAGATTCTCTGTCAACAGAATATTTATTACTCTTGCTGAGGTTTTTTAATACATCATCGGTAGAAACAATATCTTTTGCATTATCAAGATAAGCCAATGTTTTAGGATCTGAAGAAAAACGTTCTTCAATCATATACATTTCATCCCCGTAATTTTCGTTATATCTATCCAAAGCGCGTTGTTTAGGAATGTAGTACAGTTTTGGATTACTGTGGAAAATACCCAGTTTTTCAGACATATTCCCAATGGTAAACGGTGTAAATGGATGATTGGTGGTATAAAAGTCAAGTAAGAATTTTTCAGGATACGTATCTGCAAGTTCTTCTCCCAGTGTACTTTTCTGGAAAGCCATATTATTTAAGAAACGGATCGCACTTTTTTTCACGCCGCGCATCACGAATTCCTGTCCGTCTGCAGACTTCAATCGCAAACTGTTGGACTGGTTTCCTCCACCTTCTCTGAAAGGAATGTATCCTCCGTTCAATTCTGAAAGATTAGCCGTCGGAGCTTCAATGGGAATTCCGTAATATCTTCTGTAATGATCCCCCCAAAGCCAACGGTAAAACTTTCTTTTTTCGGTAAGCGGTACCGGGTAAATAGTTGAAGAGAATGTTGCAGGAAAAGAATTTGGGAAATTATTGACAAACACATCCGGTTTGGAAATCACGGAAATATGAGTCAGTTTTTGAAGCTGAGCATCTTTAGTAGAAAAATACTCTACATCTGTGCTTTCATCTTTTCTGAAATTTAAAACCGCAAAGCCACTGCCCCCGTAGGAAAAGTCTGTTTTTTCTACAATGGTAGAAGGATCTGTTTTAGAACCTGCTCCACTAATGATCTGTCTTAAATTTCCATCTTCGTGATATTGCAGATTATGGTCATGACCGGATACGAAAATAATGTTTTCCTTATCCTGAACAATACTTTTCAATCGGTTGGCCAGATCTGCATAATGTTGATTATTAATGTCTTCAGGACTTGCGCCTGAGGAACTCCTTAATATATTGACGACACTTGCCACTACAGGAACAGGAACTTTACTCTTTAAAGGAAAGAGATGAGATTTTGCAGAGTTAAATCCTGCATGTGTTCCGCTGCTGATAATGGGATGGTGTAGGGCAACAATGATTTTTTTTCCCTGATTTTTAATGATCAGATCTTTAAACTCTGTGAAAAAATCTTCACGGGTTTTGATATTACAGTTTTTGTTGATTCCAGGATAATTGTCCCAGTTGGCGATCACCCATTCCGAATCAATAGCAATAAGTTTGATATCTTTAGAAATGTTGATGTCATCAATAGGACAGCCATTTTTAGGAAGGAATGCTTTTTTATCATCAAGATATTTTTTAACCAGCCCTTCCTGGGTATTCAATCCTTCCAGTCCACTGTACCAGTCATGATTTCCCGGAATCACAAGAGTTTTTCCTTTAAAATCTTTGGTAATGGAGAGTTGGTTTTCCAGTTTTTGTTTCGCTGTGGCGTAATCTTTATCTGTTTCTTTAGGCATCCCATTGGGGTAGATATTATCGCCCAGAAAGACCAGCATAGAGTTACTGTTGGCAGAATCCAGCTTACTTTTCAGTAAATTAAGTGTTTTTTGTGCCTGAGGTTCATCTGAGTTTCCTGCATCTCCAATCAGAAAGAGTTTAAAATCATTTTCTGATTTTATTTCGGAATCTTTTACTTCAAATAAGTTTTTGCCCTTTTGCACGTTATAGGTAGCACAGGAATAAAGGGCTCCTGCGGACATTACCGTTCGAAGAACAATAGAAGTATTTTTTAGATGAGTTTTAAAGGATAAATTCATAAATTTACATTAACAAAATTTCAGGGATGAGCATTTTACAAAAAGCTAAAAATTATGTTGAAATCTTATTCAAAGATAAGTTATCTTCAGTATATTTTTATCATAATTTTATCCATACTGCCTATACAGTTAATAAGGCTGAGGAAATCATGAAAAACACTCCTGTTTCTGAAGAGGATCAGGAGAAGGTACTCGTTGCATTATGGTTTCATGATACAGGGTATATAGAATGTGCGCTGAACCATGAGGAAAGAAGTGTAGAGGTCATGAAAGCCTTTTTACACGGGCAAAACTATCCTGAAAACTATATTGCAGATGTTGAAAAACTGATTCTGGCAACGAAAATACATTACGAACCTCAGAATTTACTTGAAAAAATTGTAAAGGATGCAGATTTCAGCCATTTTGCAGGGCATGATTACAGTGATATTTCTGATGCTTTGAGAAAAGAATGGGAACTTACCAATGTAAGATGTTTTTCCAATGAAGAATGGAATGCCGGAAATCTGGACATGCTGAAAAATAAGCATACTTTTTATACGGATTATGCTAAAGAAAACTGGGAACCGCTGAAAAAGAAAAATATTAAAAAAATCGAGAAGAAGCTGGAAAAAGAAGAGGAGAAAAAAGAAAATAAAAAGGAGGTTTCGGAAGGTAAAAAAGAAAAGGAAAAATCAGACAGAAGTGTAGATACCCTATTCAGAGTTACACTGAACAATCATACAAGATTAAGTGATATTGCAGACAGTAAAGCCAATATTCTTTTATCGGTAAATGCCATTATTATTTCAGTTTGTCTTTCTGTATTGGTACCGAAGCTGGATGCTCCTAAAAATTCACATCTGATTCTTCCAAGTTTCATATTATTGTTATCAAGCGTATTGACGATCATATTTGCGATTCTGTCCACAAAACCGAATGTCACAAAATCAACTTTTACCTCTGAGGATATCGCCAACAGAAAAGTAAACCTGCTGTTCTTTGGGAACTTTCAGCAGATGTTGTTTGACGATTATAACAATGCCATGAAAGACCTCATTAAGGATAGGGATTATATCTATGATTCTATGGTGAAAGATCTGTATTACCTGGGGAAAGTTCTTAACAGGAAATACAAGCTTTTATCCATTACCTATAAGATCTTTATGGCAGGAATTATTATTTCCGTTTTGTCTTTCGGGGCGGCTTTTCTTAGTCTTTAATTAATAAACATACACAAATGATCGTCAGACAGCGTACGAATTGGCTGAAAATGTTATTTATATGGAGAGGCTCCGTATTAAAGAAAATTATTGTTCAGCTTTTCATCATCACGCTGTTTTCTTTGGCGATCTATTTTTTCAAAGGGAGAATCTTTGATTATAAAGTGCATCTTAATCCTACTATTTTTACATTGATAGGACTGGCACTTGCCATATTTATGGGTTTCTGTAACTCTGCAAGCTATGACCGTTTCTGGGAAGGCCGGAAACTTTGGGGATTACTTGTGATTGAAACAAGATCATTAACAAGGCAGATTTTATTCTTAGTAAATGATTCTTCTCCAGAAGCTAAAGAGGAAAAAGAGAGAATGATCAAACTGATTTCTGCATTTTCCTGGTCACTGAACTTTCAGTTGAGAGATAAATCCGGGACAGAGCATCTTGAGAGATTGCTTTCGCCCGAACAACTGCAACAGGTGAAGAATAAAAAATTCATTCCCAATATTATTTTAGGCTTTATTGCAGATTGGCTCAACGAACAGAATAAAAAAGGAAATATAGACACTATTGTCATGACTTCCATGGACCATCAGCTGAACCAGTTTTCTACTATTTCCGGTGGATGTGAGAGAATTTATAATACTCCATTACCTTTTGCTTACAGTGTTTTGCTGCATCGTACCGTGTATCTATATTGTTTCTGGCTTCCTTTCGGGCTGGTAGATACTTTGGGATGGATGATGCCTTTAATCGTTTTATTGATCAGCTACACCTTTATTGCTCTTGATGCTATTATTCAGGAGATTGGAGAACCTTTTGGTGAAGAGGAAAATGATCTTGCTTTAAACAGCATCTGCCGTACGATTGAGTTTTCTATTTTTGAGCAGGCAGGAATTCCTCAAGGGGAATTGAAGAAGCCGGATACTTATTTTGTGGATTAAAATAGACCATCAATTGGTTGATTGCTAATGAAGAAAATTATTTTGATGCTGATTTTATTATCTTTCCTTTTGGGTTGTGGATCAAGGAAGGTTTCATTAGTTCATTATATATCGACATTAGAGCATATAAAAATACTTCCACCTACCCCAGAAGAAAGAAAAACAATTGATTCATTAAAATCTGTGGCTTTGGCAACATTGGAAAAGTGTCAGCAAGAAAATGGTAATTGTATTGATGATATAGAAAGATTTGGACCTACTGAGGCTGCTTTTAAAGGGGGAATAAACAATTTCCGAAAAATTTTATTTGAAAATTTTAAGGTGCAGACGAATGCAGAGAAAGGAGAAAACAGGCTTCGCGTAACAGTAGGAAAAGAAAATACGATTGAAAAAATTGATTTTCTAAGCTATACCGATGATGCTTCCAGGAAAGAAATTGAACGTTTATTTCAGTCAAACGAACTCAATAACTGGTATTCTGCTAAAATCTATAGATATCCAGTAAAGCAAGAGTTTGAAATCAGTATTTCTATTGAAGAAAATTGATAAGTCAGATGTCTATTCCGGAATTTTTATTCCTGCGGAAGTGTAAATGATACTCTCAATGCCAGTAATCCCGTAATTCCCTGAAGGTCTTCTACTCTTAAAAATTCTATATCATTTTGTAAAACTCCTTTTTTCTGCAGTTTGGAAATGTAGTCAAGGTATTCTTTCTGGTTTTCCATGCCGAAATAAACGATGGTGATCTTTCCGGGAGCAGTGATGCGTTCTGAAGAATCTTTCACATGGGCTTTGTCCAGACGTTTTTTGATAATCTCATAATAGGAGTTGTAAGCTCCATCTACATCAAAGCGTTTTTCATCCATTCTGAAACGGATGTCTATTTTTTCATTATAGACGAAAATCAGTGAAGCAATATCAAGTGGTACCGGAAGATACTTTTTGAACGACTGAAATTCAAGCTCCATTTTACAGATGGTTTTCAGCTGCCAGTATCTCAGTTTGTGAACTACTTTCGAAGTATAGTGCAGCTCAGGAGCGATGGTAGAACCAATATATAGATTATGCTCTACGCCATCAGACTTAAATCTTTCATAATAATGCGGGAAAATTTCCTGTGCTTTTACTTGGCTTTCGTCCAGCATATCTGCCAGTTTTCGGTTGACCAGCGTGATAGAGTCATCAAGGTTTTTCCTGTGGTGATAAAACAGATCCGTAGAAGTAAAGATGTGTGAAAAATAGTCTTTGATTTTTGTTTTTATTTCTCTGGAGGTTCTTACTTCCAGTTTTCCCTGTAAAAAAGGATGAATTTCTTCCCTTAATAATCTCTGAAAACGTTGTTCCGTATCAGCTTTGATCTCATTGTTGATCTCATTCTCAAAAACATCCAGTGCCAGTACAAATTTTTCCGAATCGGAATTGGTGAGTGTCAAAACTTCATTCAGCCATTCAATTTGTTGATTAAGATCCTGCAGCATCAGATTAAAACGTTTTTCAGAAGAAGAACGGATATCTGAAACCCCAAACAAAGGTGTCAGATTTTTGAATGCAATCTGTTTTAAAGTATAAATTTTCTTTCCAAGCGATGCTGTAAAATATTTCTCAGCTTCATTTCTGAACTTCCATACCACACTGTCATGGATGGTTGTATACTCGCGCTGAATAATGGCTTCTATCTGATAGTTTTTCTCAAAGTAAAACCTGTTCAGAGAGAAGAGAACCATATCAGTGAAAAACTCCAGTTTTTTAAGCTTTAAGCCATTGAAACTTCCGGCAATAGGAGAGGTGAATTCCATGATTGCAAGAAGCTCACCATCTTTCATGATAGGAATTACCATGAAGCTGTTCACATTATTATCCTTTAAAATACTGAAGGAAGGAAGCAGCTTGACATTTTCGTCCAGGTTGTTTACATTGGAGACAACTACAGGCTTTGAATTATGATTTAAATTATTGAAGGTACTCTTACGGGTTTCTTCATCAAATGCATTGATCCAGAAATCCAGGATATGATTCGTAAGAAGACTCTCATAAATCGGGAGTTTATCCAGCTTCTGTTCCTTTTTATTGAAAGTCATCAGTCCGAAGCTCAATTCCGGAACATCAAAGTAAGATTTGAAAATTTCCGTAAGATTTTCGTTGGGATTCATATTTTCCGGATCAATTTCAATCATGCTTGATTTCAGATCGGAAAGGGCGACTTCAGAGGTACAGTCTACCAGTGAAATAATCGTAAATCCTTTTAATACCCACGATTGAGAAGGGAAATACTTTTTCCAGAGTTTAAAATCATCCAGATTTTCCAAAAGCATATCCAGAATATCATCAGATGGAATTTTGGCATCTTCTGTAGGAGTAATTTCCGTAAAGTCAGAATTGACCGTAATTTTATAATGTTTCATGATTCCCTGCTTATTGGGAATATCATAATAAAACGGAAGCGTACTTTTAATATCTTTTTTAAAGTAGCTTTGAAGAATCAGACAACAGCAGAACACATAAAATTCATTATCTGAAATATTTCTGAGTTCTATTTCGAAGTCTTTTCCGGCATCTTTCAGAATATCCTTAAACCTTTCGGTATAGTTGAAGGTGATATTGGAAAGCGGAATGCTTGCCGCCTTTATTTCGTTTTTGGTAAGGCCTGTTGGGAAAAGATCCGCAAGAAGCAGTCTGATCAGGTCTTCGTATTTTTCAAGAAGGGCAGTATCCTGGAAGCCTTCTCTGAGCTCTTTAAAGTTTCGTGTGCTTTCAATCAAAGACTCTGCGTAGTTCACTCTGTATTCCAGTCTGTCATTATAGCGGATATGTTCCAGAACATCCAAATATTTTTTGAATGATATATAAACCTGAAAGGGAGAGTCTTTTTTATAGAGATTAGCCAAGAGCTGAAAAATTTAAAGTAAAGTTATGAAAAAAGCAGAATATTGATCGTGTGGAATTTTTATTTTATTGTATATAATTTGCATGTGCTTTGGGAAATTCTGCAACATATTTTATAATTCCTTATTGGTTTTTTGAAAGACAGATTATAGATTTAATGATACATAAAAATTGTAACATTTTAGATGAGATATTCATTACCTTGTTAGGATAATAAAAAAGCACAACTGAAGAGTTGTGCTTTTTATATTCTAAAATTCAGATTTTATAATCCGAACATTCTTGCAAACATATCCGGGAATATACCAAGGATAACAATCAGGGCAATAACCACTACTGCAATAATGTTGTAAGTAAGGGTTACTTTTTCTGATGATTTGAATGTTGATTCTTTAAAGAAGAACATCGCAATGATCAGTCTTAGATAGTAAGCAATGGATAGGGCAGAACCTAACACAGCTACCAGTACTAAGAATGCAGCACCATTCATCGCCTGGGAGAATAAAGCAAATTTCCCCATGAAACCAGCTGTTAACGGAACTCCTGCCATTGAAAGCATTGAGATCGTTGCTGCTGTTGCCAATAAAGGTTCTGTTTTTGCCAATCCTTTGAAAGCTCCGAAAGACGTTTCTCTTTTTAATTTCTCTACCCAGATCAGACACATGAAAACTCCTACTGTAGATAAAGAGTAAGCAAACAGATAGAAGGCAAGATTATAAGTAGAAAGACTTGTCATTCCGAAGAATACCAATCCGATATATCCTGCGTGAGATACTGAAGAGTATGCCAGCATTCTTTTTGCATTCGTCTGAGCAAGACCCATAACGTTTGCCAAAAGTAATGTAATTATTAAGAATACCCCTAAAACATTAATCCATTCGTGAGTAACCCCAGCGAAACCAAGCGTCATTAATCTGAACAGGGCAAAGAATCCTGAGATTTTTACCACACTCGCCATGAAAGCTGTGATTAATGAAGGAGAACCTGCATATACATCAGGGCTCCACATATGGAAAGGTGCTAAAGCTACCTTGAATGCCAATGCGCAAAGAATCAGTAATACACCTAAGATGAACATTACATTTCCAGCATTTGCTACTCCAAAGTCGTGGATTTTGTACAGATCAAAACTTCCTGCACTTCCATAGATGAACGCAATCCCGAACAGTAAGAAACCTGTTGCGAATGCACCCATAAGGAAATATTTAATAGAAGCTTCGTTGGATCTCAGATCAGTTTTGTTAGCTCCCGCCATTACATATAACGGAATAGAAAGGATCTCAACTCCCAGGAACATGGTCACAAGGTTCTGATATCCGAAAAGGATGATCCCTCCACATAATGCAAATAGCATCAATGCATATAATTCTGACTGGTGGCTTCTGTGGTTGCTGAAAGCAAAACCGCCCAGGAAGAATAACAATAATGTTGTTACGATTGATATTTTAGTGAATAATGCGGTATTGTCACTGTACTCATACATATGCTTGTAATGGTCGAAAAACGAACATTCCGGCATAAAACTTACGTACAATGCGATGATTAATCCCAAAATCCCAATGTATCTTGCGAATTTTCCTTGTTCAAAAACTCCTGAAAATAACGCAATAACTGCCGTTAGGAAAACAATAATTAAAACACTCATTTCTTAAAATATCAAATTAACTTACCATTGATTGGTAGATAAACTTCACCGAACTACTCACCATGTCGATTACCGGTTGTGGGAAAATACCTAGTAAAATCACAAAAACCGCTAAACTTGCCAATACAGAAAATTCTACGCCTGATAAATCTTTTGCTGTACTTAAAACGGCTTCATCTCCTTCTCCAAACATTGCTTTTCCGTAGAATCTTAATAAATACACCGCACAAAGAATTACCGTAAGACCAGCAATTACTGCTGCTGTTCCGTTAAAATCATAAACCGATTTCAACAAAATAAATTCCCCGATGAATCCATTGGTTAATGGAACTCCCATTGAACCTAATATAATGATCAGGAACAATACAGCAAACTTAGGTGCTACTTTAGCTAAACCTCCCATTTGTCTGATGTCTCTTGATTTAAATCTCTTGTATAAAATATCACAACAGTAGAATAATCCTACCACGTTGATACCGTGAGCAAATGTCTGTACCAAAGCTCCTTCAGCTCCTTCTACATTGAAAGTTCCTCTTAAAGTAACTACTGCTGAAGCGAAGATTCCCGCTACCATCAATCCTACGTGAGAGAAAGATGAATACGCAATGATTCTCTTCATATCCGTCTGGATGATCGCAATCAATGCACCATGAACAATTCCCACGATGGCAAGAATAATTACAATCTGTCCTGAAATTCCGGCAATCGGAAGCGGAGTGATTGGAAGTAAGTATCGCATTACACCATATATTGCCATCTTCAGCATGATCCCTGATAATAACATAGATCCCTGAGTAGGAGAGTAGGTATAAGTGTCAGGCTGCCATGTATGGAAAGGGAATACCGGTAATTTCACTGCAAAAGCAAAGAAAATAAACCAGAATACCACAGTCTGCTGTACTTCATTCAGCTGAGCATTATATAAATCTGTTAAAGCGAATGATGCAGAGTGGTTGTACACATAAATCAATCCGGCTAACATAAATAATGATCCCACGAAAGTATATACGAAGAATTTCGTAGTGAATTCAAACCTTTTATTCTCTTGTCCCCAAAGTCCGGCAATGAACCAAATTGGAATCAAAGTTACTTCCCAGAAAATGTAGAATAACAATCCGTCTAAAGAAGTGAATACTCCTACAAGACCAAACTGCATCAATAGAATCAGTCCGTAGAATGTATTTCTATAGTTTACATTTTCGTTGAAAGATGATAAAATAATGATTGGAGCCAGAATATTGGTCAGTAATAAAAGAAGCATGCTCATTCCATCGATACCGAAGTGAAGAGAGCTCTTCATAAATTGTGACCATGGATAATTGATCTCATGCTGCAATACGCTGTCTACTGTCGGAGTAAAATCAAAATCCGAAAGTACGTAAAACGTAAGGAGCATTTGTACCAATGCAATTCCAAGCGCCAAATATTTGCTGGAATTATTCTTCCAGGCAAAAACTAATCCCGAACCTACTAGAGGTAATAGTAATAATGTTAATAACAAACAAGACATTATTATTGTAATAAAAAGTTAACAATTAATATAATTCCCACCGCTAAAGACATGATAAGGATATATGTCTCTACATTTCCGTTCTGTACACGCTTCATAGCTTTTCCGCTGTCTTCAGCACCATCACCTACAAAGTTTACAAAACGGTCTAAGATACCCTTATCAAACATTTTTCCTCCGCGTCCTAATCCTTCAACAGTTTTTACAATCAATGCGTTGTAAAGTTCGTCAACGTATAATTTCTTAGCAGAAAGCTTTTCCCATCCGGTATAGTTTTCCTCTGCAACAGCCATCTTTTTCTTACTTACATAAGTATTTCTAACAATGAACCATACAGTGAAGAACATCAAGACTGTAGCTGCTAATAAGATCATTTCAGTATTGAAAGGTACTCCTGAAAGAGTAGCTTCCATCTGGCTGTAGCTTTGTTCCGTAAGAACCGGCTTTAACCATTCCATCAGTTTGGCATAATGCCCGTGACCGATAAAGTGTGGCAGGTTGATAAAACCTCCGATTACAGAAAGAATAGCCAATACGATCAATGGTAATGTCATATTAGACGGGCTTTCATGTAAGTGGTGTTTCTGTTCTTCAGTACCTCTGAATTCTCCGTGGAATGTCAGGTAGTATAGTCTGAACATATACGTTGCAGTCATTGCCGCTAAAACAAATAAGATTACCCAGTAAACAGGGTTTTTAGCGAAAGCTGCTACTAAAATTTCGTCTTTGGAGATCATCCCTGATAATAAAGGAAAACCTGAGATAGCTAATGTTCCGATAAGGAATGTAGCGTGGGTAAGAGGAATATATTTTTTAAGACCTCCCATGAAACGCATATCCTGTTCGTTGCTCATCGCGTGGATTACAGAACCTGCACCTAAGAATAATAACGCTTTAAAGAATGCGTGTGTCATTACGTGGAACATTGCTGTTGTATAGGCACCAAGACCTAAAGCGATGAACATAAATCCAAGCTGTGAAACAGTAGAATAAGCCAACACTTTTTTGATATCGTTTTGACGAAGTGCATAGAACCCTGCCAAAGCAGCGGTTAAGAATCCGATGAACAAAATTCCTCCCTGTACAGTTGGTGCTAAAGTAAATAAGAAGTTGGATCTTACTACCAAATAGATACCTGCTGTTACCATCGTTGCCGCGTGGATCAACGCTGATACAGGAGTTGGTCCCGCCATCGCATCCGGTAACCATGTATATAATGGAACCTGAGCTGATTTACCGGTAGCACCGATGAATAAACTCGCTGTGATAAAGATAATCACTGTTCCGTCTAATTCAAATTTTGAAGCGTTTTCTGCTACAGAAAGATAATCTACAGCATTGGTTTGAGAAGCGATCATGAAGATACCGATCAATAACGCAAGGTCACCAATTCTGTTCATGATGAAGGCTTTTCTTGCTGCTTTACCATATTCTTCGTTGGTATACCAGAATCCGATCAACAGGTAAGAACAAAGACCTACACCTTCCCATCCAATGAACAGGATAAGGTAGTTGCTTCCCATTACTAAAAGTAACATTGAGAAGATGAAAAGATTCAGGTAAGTAAAAAACTTGTAGAATCCTTTATCATGACTCATATATCCGATAGAGTATAAGTGGATCAGTGAACCGATACCCGTAATGATCATCACCATCATTAAAGAAAGCTGATCAATCTGGAATCCAAAATTAATCTGAACTCCGTTGACTCTAAACCATTCAAAAGCTTTTACAATGACAGGCTGGCTTTCAGAATTGAAATTCATGAAAAGGCTTACTGCAATACAGAAAGATCCAAAAACTACAGCAGTAGCCAGAGATCCTACCAATATTTTTGGAAGATTTTTCCCGAACAGCCCGTTAATAAGAAACCCTAAAAGTGGTAAAAGTACTATTGCATATACTAGATTCTCCATTCTTATCCTCTTAATTTATTAAATATACTCACATCTACAGAACGGGTGTTTCTATATAGCATCGCAATAATTGCCAGACCTACTGCTACTTCAGCCGCTGCTACCACCATAATGAAGAAAACTAAAAGTTGTCCGTCGCCGTTGCCTTTATATGCTGAAAAAGCTGCCAATAAAAGGTTTACAGAATTCAGCATAAGCTCTACACAGCCCAGAATCACAATAGCATTTTTTCTAAGCAATACTCCCATTACTCCCAGACAGAACAATACTGATGAAAGAATGATGAAGTAGTCCAAAGGGATGCTTTGTATAAATGTATTTACTTCTCCCATAATTTTATAAATCTTTTTTACCGATTAATACCGCGCCTACAATACCTGCCAGAATTAGGATGGAAGCAAGCTCAAACGGTAAAACATATTCATTAAACAAAAGTCTACCCAGATTTTTGGTAAGACCAACCCCTCTGTCTACATTTTCAACAACAATGTGGTGGTCCTGAATTCCTCTGAATACCCCCAAAACTCCAATTAATAAAAGACATGCCGTAAAAACTCCAACAAATTTTAAAGTATTGTTCTTCTTACTTTCGTCTTGTTTATTAAGATTAAGCATCATTAAGATATAAAGGAAAAGTACCATAATAGCACCTGCGTACACTATAATCTGGATAATTGCAAGGAACTGCGCATTGAGAAGAATGTACATCCCGGCAATTGAAAACATCGTAACAATTAATGACAAAATAGCATAAAGAGGATTTCTTGCAAATACAAAGTAAACAGCACTTGCCACTGCTAAAAACGCCACCAAGAAAAATAAAAACTGATCCATTATTTTACCGCATTTTTTTGTTTCTCGGATTGTCTTGTTGTGATATCAATCCTTTCATTTATTTTTTCAACTAATTTATCTTTTCCGTAAATGAAAGAACCTCTGTTGGTTTCCACGTCTACCAATCTGTCAGTAAGATAGATGGCAGATTTAGGACAAGCTTCTTCACACATACCGCAGAAAATACATCTTAGCATATTGATTTCATATACTGAAGCGTATTTCTCTTCTCTGTAAAGACCTTTTTCCTCTTTAGTTCTTTCAGCAGCAGTCATCGTAATGGCTTCTGCAGGACAAGCTACCGCACAAAGTCCGCAAGCTGTACATCTTTCTCTGCCTTCTTCGTCTCTTTTCAAAACGTGCTGACCTCTCCAGATAGTCGTTCTTGGTTTCTGTACTTCCGGATATGAATATACTGCGGGAGCACCCTTTATCACGGTTCTTACAGCATGCTTAAATGTAATCCCCATCCCTGTAAAGATCGCAGGAAGGTAGATTTTTTCAGCAAGGGTCATTTCTTTATTGGAAACAACTTTTGATCTGTTTGTAAGTTTCATTTAATTATAGATATTAGATGTTAGACACCAGATTTTAGACTAATCTTGTCTGTTATCTTAATTTTTAATATTCAATATTCACACAAACTTAACAAGTTTCAAAAACCTGTTAGGTTTAGATAATTTAATTTCCAAACGCTAAAATTACAGCTCCTGTAATTAATAGGTTTACCAATGCCATAGGGATTAGTGTTTTCCATCCTAAGTGCATTAGCTGGTCATATCTGAATCTTGGAAGTGTCCATCTGATCCACATGAAGATCAGAATTCCAATTACTGTTTTCGTAAGGAATGCTACGATACTTAAAATCCCTGCAGTGTTTTCACCCCAGTTCTGAGTTACCCATTCAATACCAGGATAGTTATAACCTCCGAAGAAAAGGACAACCATAAAAGCATTAGAGATAAACATGTTCACATATTCTCCGAACATATATAAACCTAACTTCATGGATGAGTACTCTGTAGAGTATCCTGTTACCAATTCAGATTCACACTCAGGTAAATCGAACGGGTGTCTGTTGGTTTCTGCCAGAGCAGCTACAAAGAAAACAAGGAATGCAATCGGCTGGTAGAAAATGTTCCAGTTCAATCCTGAAACCCAAGGAATAACGCCCCATAATTTTCCGGTTGTCTGACTTTCAGTGATTTCTTTTAAATCCAAACTTCCAGACATCATAATGATAGAAAGAAGTGCTAATCCCATCGCCAATTCATAAGAAATCATCTGAGAAGAAGCACGGATAGCACCTAGTAATGAATATTTGTTGTTCGAAGCCCAACCTCCGATCATAATTCCGTAAACCCCGATGGAAGCCATACCGATGATGAAAAGTACACCAACATCGATGTTTGCTACCTGAAGATCAAAAGAAGTACCTGCAATATTTAAACTTTTACCCCAAGGAATAACAGCTCCTGTAATCAATGAAATAAACATTACCAGCGCTGGTCCTAATACGAAAAGGAATTTTTCTGCATTGGCAGGCGTAAAGTCTTCTTTGAAGAAAAACTTTCCACCGTCAGCAAGAGGCTGCAGCAATCCAAATGGTCCGGCTCTGTTAGGACCAATTCTATCCTGCATGATAGAGGCAACTTTTCTTTCTGCCCAGGTAGAGTAGGCTGCAATCGTCAGCGATAGCAGGAAAAGTGCTAGTACAAGTATAAGTTTAAATGTAAGTAAATCCATTTTTATTTAGATATTAAGATGTCAGATGCTAGATGTCAGATTTAATTTGCTGTCTGAAGTCTGGTATCTGAAATCTGATGTCTTATTAATTATTTTTCGTCTTTTTCACTGATTTCTTTAGCCATCGGATTGTCTAAAACTCTTAGTTCGTCTTTTGGCTTTTCGTAGTGGTTCAATGAAATTACAGAATGTCTGTCGATATGTCTAGGACCTTCGATATTCCAGTCTGATAAAGATTTTCTTTCGAAACGGCATGTATCGCAGATGAATTCTTCCACTTCTCCCCACTGGTCTTTTCTGGCAGTAACTCTTACAATTTCGTCACCTTTCATCCATACTACAGCTTTTCCTGAACACTTATCACATTTGCAGGAAGCGTTCATTGGTTTTGTAAACCAAACTCTGCTGGCAAAACGGGCTGTTCTGTCTGTTAATGCCCCTACAGGACAAACATCGATAACGTTTCCGATGAAGTCATTGTCTAAAGCTTTATTTAAATACGTTGAAATCTCAGCGTGATCTCCTCTGAAAAGGATACCGTGTTCTCTTGTTTCTGTAAGCTGGTTAGCAGTCAGTACACATCTTGCGCAAAGAATACAACGGTTCATATTTAGTTTGATGTTTGGTCCAAGATCATCAGCTTCGTAAGTATTTCTTTCGAATTCTGTTCTTGTGTTTTCCACACCATGCTCATATCCTAAGTCCTGAAGATGACATTCTCCTGCCTGATCGCAGATAGGGCAGTCCAGCGGGTGGTTTACCAATAGGAATTCGGTAACCGCTTTTCTTCCTTCCTGAGCTTTCTCAGAAGTAAGATTTTTTACTTCCATACCATCCATTACATTAGTTCTACAGCTTGCTACTAATTTTGGCATAGGACGTGGGTCTGCTTCAGATCCTTTAGAAACTTCTACGAGACAAGTTCTACATCTTCCTCCACTGGTTTCCAACTTGCTGTAGTAGCACATTGCAGGAGGTACAGATTTACCACCAATTTGTCTTGCAGCTTCCAGAATAGAAGTACCAGGCAAAACTTCGGTAGTCTGTCCGTCTATAGTTATTTTGAATTTTTTAACTTCTTCGCTCATATGATATGCTTTAAGCTTTATGCGTTAAGCAATAGGCTTTGTTATTTATATTTCTTTGTATTAAATGTATATCCAATTCCTCCAAGGACCTGTCCGAAAACAAAATCCTGGCGTGCTTTGTCCGGTTTGTTATTTAATGTAGTTTTAATATCCCACATGTTGATATAACCGGCTTTTCCTTCTAATCTCAGCATCCAGTTTTTCCAGAATACAAGGTTAAGACTGGATCTGATATCGGTTCCCATCCCTGCAACGTGGAAACGGTCACTTCTTTCGTTACCAAAAAGTTTTACATTACTTTTCGGAAACATAAATCCGATTCCGGCTCCATAAGACCATACTAAATCTATATTTTTCTTATGAACAAGATTTTTGTATTTCTCAAGACCTAAGTTTTCATAGTTAAGCCCGTCTGTATGTTCGAAAGTAAGGAACTTCTCATCTGCAAGATTAACCTGCCCGTTCTGAACCATTGCTGCATATTCAGGATCTGAAATATGACCTTTGAAACCTACAGTCTGGTTCTGATCCATTACATATTTCATATGGTCTATCCCTAATACCAATGCTAAATTATCTTTAATAAAGTATCCTATTCTGAAATTATACTGTGTTACAGTAAACCAGCTCGGATCAAAATAGACAATTCCAAATTTTGTAGGTCTGTCCTGTGCTTTTACATTATTCAGTTGAAAATCGTATCCGTTTCCGGTAAAGTGGATGTCAGAATTGCTGTAAGCTGCTCTGTTCCAACCATAAAATACGAAAACCTGACCTTTTTTGCTCAATGGTAAAGGTTTTTCCTTTCTCTCAGCTTTAATCTGCTCTTTCTCACTCACTAAATATGACAAATCCTCTTCAACAGATCTGTTATAATTTGCAGTATCAGTTTTCTTATTTTGTGCAAATACAAAATTCGACATCATTAAGCCGACCACCAATAATTTTTTCATCTTTTACTTATGCGTTCTTTTCAACAGCCGGGATAGGGTCAGCATAATGTGCCAATCCATAATTTTGTGTCTGAGACAACTCTGGGTTTTTTACGTGCCACTCAAATTCATCTCTGAAGTGACGGATCGCTGCTGCAACCGGCCAAGCTGCGGCATCACCCAACGGACAAATCGTATTTCCTTCGATTTTTCTCTGGATATCCCAAAGCAGATCGATATCTTCCATTTTTCCTTCTCCTTTCTCGATTTTCTTTAAAATCTTGTACATCCATCCCGTTCCTTCACGGCAAGGCGTACATTGTCCACAGCTTTCGTGATTGTAGAATCTCGCCAATGTCATGGTGTGTTCTACAATACACTGGTCTTCATCCAAAACGATGAAACCTCCTGAACCCATCATGGTTCCGGTAGCGAAACCACCATCTGCCAATGATTCATAGTTCATATATCTGGGCTCTCCATTCACGGTTCTCAGCAATAGGTTTGCAGGAACAATCGGAACAGAACTTCCTCCAGGAATACAAGCCTTTAATTTTTTACCATCCTTAATACCACCGCAATATTCCTCAGAATAGATGAATTCCTCTACGGTGATCGTCATATCGATTTCGTATACACCCGGTTTGTTGATGTTTCCACAAGCAGAAATCAGTTTCGTACCTGTAGATCTTCCCACCCCGATTTTAGCATACTCAGCACCTGTAATATCAATGATCGGAACTACTGCCGCAATGGATTCAACGTTGTTTACCACTGTTGGTCTTTCCCAAAGACCTTTTACAGCCGGGAATGGTGGTTTTAATCTCGGGTTACCTCTTTTTCCTTCAAGGGACTCAAGCAATGCTGTTTCTTCACCGCAGATGTATGCTCCACCACCTCTCTGTACATAGATTTCAAGATCGAAACCGGTTCCTAAAATATTTTTACCTAAAAATCCTGCTGCTTTAGCTTCTTCAATAGCTTCTTCAAGGATATCCGGAATCCACGAATATTCTCCACGGATGTAGATATAAGAAGTATTGGATCCTAAACAGTAAGAAGAAATTAGCATTCCCTCAATCAATAAATGAGGAAGGAACTCCATCAGATATCTGTCCTTGAATGTTCCAGGTTCAGATTCATCCGCATTCACAACAAGGTGTCTTGGAATACCTTCAGGCTTGGCCAGAAAGCTCCATTTCATTCCTGTTGGGAATCCAGCTCCACCACGACCTCTTAGTCCTGAAGCTTTTACTTCTTCAAGAATTTCGTCCGGAGTCATCTTCAAGGCTTTTTCAGCTGCTGTATAACCTCCCTGTTTACGGTAAGTCTCAAAGTAGCGGATACCTTCTATATGTGCGTCTTTAAGTAAAAGTTTTTTACTCATTGTTTATTATGCTTTTCGCTATTGGCCATTGGCTTCTAGCTTTTTATAATTATTAAAGAAAATAACTGAATAATTTAAAATCTAAAATGTAGAATTTAAAATTTCTATTAGTCTAAAGCAACTTGTCCCTGTCTGCAAAGATCAAGGATTTCATCTACTTTTTCTATCGTTAAATTTTCATGAAAGAATTTCCCTAGCTGCATCATGGGTGCGTATCCGCATGCTCCAAGACATTCAGCTGGTTTTAAAGTAAACATACCGTCTTCAGTAGTTTCTCCATCCTTAATGTTCAGTTTGGTTCTGATATGATCCAGAATTTTTTCGCTTCCACAAACCATACAAGGTCCTGTTCTGCAAACTTCCAGCACATATTTACCTACTGGCTTCATATTAAACATGGTATAGAAAGTAGCCACTTCATATACTTCGATCGGTTGGATACTTAATAGTCCGGCAACATAATCCATCACAGGAACATCTAACCATCCTCCGAATTCTTTCTGTGCCAAGTGAAGTACAGGAAGAAGAGCAGATTTTTGTCTTCCTTCAGGATATCTTGCGATAATTTTGTGTACCTGTGCTAAACTTTCCGGTTTAAAAGCTATTGTTTCGCTCATTTTTTATCTAAGATTTCAGATGCCAGATTTCAGACATCAGATTTTAAATTTATATATAAAGCGAAGAGTCTAACATCTGAAATCTGATGTCTGACATCTTCTTTTTATGCGTCTAATTCTCCCGCAATAATATTCATACTACACATCGTTACAATGGCATCTGAAATTACAGAACCTGTAATCATTTCAGGGTATGCCTGATAGTAGATGAAGCATGGTCTTCTGAAGTGAAGTCTGTAAGGGCTTCTTCCTCCGTCACTCACAAGATAGAAACCTAATTCTCCGTTTCCACCTTCTACAGCATGGTAAACTTCTCCTTTTGGTACATCGGTTTCTCCCATTACGATTTTGAAATGGTAGATCAATGCTTCCATTTTCTGATATACATCTGCCTTTTCAGGAAGATAGAAATCAGGGACATCCGCATGGAATGGCCCTTCCGGAAGATTTTCGTATGCTTGTTTGATAATTTTGATTGATTCCCAGACTTCCTGTTGACGAACCATGAAACGGTCGTAAGTATCTCCTGAAGTTCCTACCGGAATAATGAAGTCGAAATCCTGATATGAAGAATAAGGCTGCGCAACTCGTACATCGTAATCTACACCTGCTGCACGTAAGTTAGGACCTGTGAAACCGTAGCTTAAAGCTCTTTCGGCAGAAATAGCTCCTGTACCGATGGTTCTGTCCATGAAAATTCTGTTTCTTTCTAATAAAGTACAGAATTCTTTGAATCTTGGTGGGAAAGTTTTTAAGAAATCCTTGATCAGCTCATGGAATTTAGGAGTGAAATCTCTTTCAAAACCTCCGATTCTTCCCATATTGGTTGTCATTCTGGCTCCGCAGATTTGCTCATACATATCATAAATACGTTCTCTTTCGATGAACATATAAGTAAGACCTGTAATAGCTCCTGAGTCCATTCCGGTTACCCCGTTACAGATCAGGTGGTCACCGATTCTGGCAAGCTCCATCAGGATAACACGCATATAGTCTACACGTTTTGGAACTTCTACGCCAATCAGTTTTTCTACTGTCATGTGCCAGCCTAAGTTATTGATGGGTGCAGAACAGTAATTCATACGGTCCGTAAGGGTAGTGATCTGAGAATAGTTTCTTCTTTCAGAAATTTTCTCAAATGCTCTGTGGATATATCCTACGGTTTGCTCTGCGTGAAGGATTCTTTCTCCGTCCATCGTTAAGATATTCTGGAAAATCCCGTGCGTAGCAGGGTGGGTAGGTCCCAGATTCAGGGTGTATAATTGTCCGTCAATCTGTTCCTTACTTTCGTACTGGTTTAGTATATTAGATAATGAGTTATCTTTCATAATTTAAATGCTTTAGGCTATAGGCTCTAGGCTTTAAGCTTATTGCTTGCTGCTTACTGCTTATTGCATTATTTTTTATCTTCCGAACATGCTATCGTTCTTGTCGGTTCTTGTACCGTCTTCAAGGCGATATTCCTTCAACATTGGGTGGTATCCAAGATCTTCCATATTTAAAATAGGTCTGAGATCCGGGTGTCCTTTAAATTTAATCCCATAGAAATCATACGTTTCTCTTTCCATCCAGTTAGCTCCTGCAAATAGCTCTACAAGAGAGTCTACTTCAATATTTTCTCTGGACATAAAGATTTTCAGACGTAATCTGAAATTGGCCATCATATTGTGCAAATGGTATACAACACCAATTTCCTTTTCAGGGAATTCAGGATAATGAATACCACAGATATCCGTAAGGAAATTAAATTCCAGTGATGAATCTTTCAGATAGTGAATGATTTTCTTAATATCTTCTTTCTTCACTTCAATAGTCAACATTCCATAAGGTTCTGAGCTTGAAATGACAGATTCCGGAAATTCTCTTGTGATTGCTTCTAATACAAATTCGTTTGTCATTTCCGTTTAGTTGCTTATGTTGTAAGAATCTAATAATTTCTGATATTCAGGCATGTCTCTTCTTCTGATGCTTTCGCTTTCTGCAAGAGCCTGTACCTGCATTACACCTTCAATGATCTGTTCAGGTCTTGGAGGACATCCGGGAACGTAAACGTCTACCGGAATAATCTTGTCAATTCCCTGAAGTACAGAATACGTATCAAAAATACCACCGCTGGAAGCACAAGCTCCAACTGCTACCACCCATTTCGGCTCAGCCATCTGAGTGTACACTTCTTTCAGGACAGGTCCTAATTTCTTTGATATAGTTCCGCAAACCATCAGCATATCTGCCTGTCTTGGAGAGAAAGAGTTTCTTTCCATACCAAATCTTGAAGCATCATATGTCGGGTTCAGGGTAGCCATAAACTCGATACCACAACAAGAGGTTGCAAAGGGTAACGGCCAAAGTGAAAACTTTCTTGCCATCCCGATTACACTGCTCAGTTTTGTTGCGAAAAACCCTTCTCCTTCATAGCCTTCGGGAGCAGGTGCATCTGTTCTTATTACTGGTTTTTTATCTGACATTTTCTTTTGTTGATATTTAAAGATTAAAACGTTTATAAATTTAATCATCTCTGTTTTTAAATGATTAAATTATTCAATCTTTTAATGTTAAAATTTATTTATCCCAATCCAGTGCGCCTCGTTTCCAGACATAGAAAAACGCTACGAAGAAGATCGCAACGAATGTAAGCACGGCAAGGAAACCTTCCATACCGAATTCTCTGAAGTTTACAGCGTAAGGATAAAAGAATACGATTTCAATATCGAATAGTACGAACAATACCGCAGTCAGGAAGTACTTGATAGAAAACGGTGTTCTGGCGTTTCCTTCTACAGGAACCCCACATTCCCAGCTTTGGTTTTTTACAGAGTTTCCTTTTTTCTGCTGTGGACCTAAGAAATGTGCTCCAAGCAAAGAAACCGCTACAAATCCTACTGCTACACCAGCCTGGATAAGGATTGGAATATAACTTTCAGGTAAATTCATTTTTGCATTATTATCTCAATTTGCAAATTTAGCGAATAAACAAGAAAGCATGAAATTTATCAGCTTAAAAGTCGGATTAAAATGAGTTAAACCGGTAATTTAGAATCAATAAAAATTAGCTTTTTGTGATTATTTTTTTGTGGTGTTTTTCCCCTTTTTTTGTAGTAACTCTGGAAAAATTGCATCCCATCATGTATATCGTGGATATTTTGAATTTATTTATTGAGGAATAAAAACAAGTGATTAAATGACCCATTGGGCTATGGTTATCGTTTATTTTTTCATTTTTTTCAAAAGAGTATAGGCCATAAAGGAAATATATCCAAAAAGAATACTGGCAAAAAGAATATTGATTACCGTATTGGTTTTGTCATCGGGTGACTGAAAAAAAATGTTATAACCGATAAATCCGGCAATTAAAATAGCAAATATGATAAGCTGTGGTTTCATAAAGTTCAAAATTTGGGTAGTGAGTTTACGTTTTACAAAATGCAGTATCAATTAGTTGACTTCCATTGAATATGTTCTCCTTCTTTTGTGATTCACCGGATTGTAATCCTGCCACAACAGCTGAATACTTTTGTTTTCTTCGAGTTCCGGGTTGGTTTCAAGGTACTTTACTCCTTTTTTTCTGAAAATATCCCAGATTTCTTTAAAAATAATAGAAGTTACTCCTCTTCTCTGATAATCCGGATGAATTCCGATCAGGTAGAAGTTCGCTCTGTCATTTTTCTTTCCTGCTTGTAAGAAATGCCACCAGCCAAAAGGAAGTAGTTTTCCACCGGACTTCTGCAGAGCTTTGGAATAAGAAGGCATTGTAATAGCAAAGGAGATCAGATTATTGTGTTCATCAGCAATACAAACAATGAAATCTTTATCAATAAGTTTGAAATATTTCTCTTTATAGGTTTTACGCTGTTCATCAGAAATCGGAGTGTATGTAGAAAGATGTTTGTAAGTCTCATCCAGAAGATCAAACATAGGATCTACATACTGAATAATCTCTTCTTTTGTTTTGAATTTTAAAACTTTTAGCTTGTATTTTTCAGAAATAAGCTGATTGAATTTATGAATTTTGTCCGGTAATGTTTCGGGGAAGATTATTTCAAACTCTACCCATTCCTTTTCTTTAGTCAATCCCAGGTTCTCAAGATGCCTTGGATAGTACTCGTTATTATAAATTCCGATCATCGTCGCCAGCTGGTCAAAACCTTTGATCAGCATTCCTGCTTTATCAAGATTGGTGAAGCCCATTGGGCCTTCAATTTTGTCAATATTTTTTTCTTTGGCATAATCAACCGCTTTTTGAATCAATGCTTTTGAAACTTCAGCATCATCAATAAAGTCGATCCATCCAAAGCGTACTTTTTTAATGCCTAACTCTCTCTCTTCTTTGTGATTGATCAAAACAGCAATTCTTCCTACAATCTTATTATTCTTATAAGCCAGAAACTGTTTGGCTTCTGAATATTGAAGCGCAGGATTTTCATTTGCATTCCAAATGTTGATTTCGTCATTGATAAAGGACGGAACATAGTAGGGATTGTTTTTATACAAATCCATTGGAAACCTTACGAATTGCTTGAGCTGACCCGCTGTTTTTACTTCAATAATTGAAACTGTAGACATGTTTTTTGAGAGGAATTAAAGGACAAATATAAATAATAATATCGTATACTTTGGCACAGTTTTTATATGATTATGGGTAAAATTAAACACAAAATTTATATAAAATGGTGGGTTATTATATCATTATTGGTATTTCAATGTTGGTGAGCTGGTGGGTTTCGTCCAGATTGAAATCGAAATTTGAATATTATTCCAATGTGCACCTTCGAAATGGCCTTTCGGGGAAAGAAGTAGCGGAAAAGATGTTGAGAGATAACGGGATAAATGATGTTCAGGTCATATCAGTACCCGGGCAGTTGACGGACCACTATAATCCGGCAGATAAAACAGTGAACCTTTCTGAGGGTGTTTATATGCAGAGAAACGCAGCGGCCGCAGCAGTGGCAGCTCACGAGTGTGGGCATGCAGTGCAGCATGCAGTAGGGTATTCTATGCTGAATTTACGTTCAAAACTGGTTCCTATTGTGAATATAAGTTCCAATCTGATGCAATTTGTCCTTATTGCGGGTATCGCAGTAATGGCTGCGTCCAGAACAATTGAAAACCCTAATGGGAACACTACTGTGCTGGCAATCGGCGTTGCGATGTTTGCCATGACAACACTTTTTGCTTTTGTAACACTTCCTGTGGAATACGATGCAAGTAACAGAGCGATGAAGTGGCTTAAAGATACGGGAACTGTAACTGCAGAAGAATTTGTTGGAGTACAGGATAGCTTGAAATGGGCGGCAAGAACTTATGTGGTAGCCGCATTAGGTTCTCTGGCACAACTTCTTTACTGGGGATCTTTGCTTCTTGGTGGGAGAAGGGATTAATTATTAAATTCAAATGAAACATATTGCATCTCAGAAAGCTTTTCTGAGATGCTTTCTTTTTGTGCCAGTTTCAATGACGCGGTGAGAATACAGTTTTCATTCGCATCGAAGTTCAAAACTTTAGCATCAAATTTAGAAAGCAAGGTAAAAATTGTATTCTGCTGATTGAAGTTAAATTGAATCTCTACTTCTGTTTCTAATTCTCTGGTGATAATACTGGCTGCCTCTAATGTAATCTTCGCAGATTCTTTATAAGTTTTTACAAGGCCGGAAACTCCCAGTTTGGTTCCTCCGTAATAACGGACAACAATGACAAGGACATTGGTGATTTCATTCGCTAATAATTGATTGTAAATAGGCAATCCTGCACTTCCGGAAGGTTCGCCATCATCATTGGCGCGATAGTTTTCCCCATTCAATCCCATTCTGAAAGCATAACAGTGGTGAGTTGCTTTCGGATGTTCTTCTCTTATTTTCTCCAGTGCACTCTTTAATTCTTTTTCATTAGTCACAGGATAAGCAAATCCGATAAACTTGCTTCCTTTTTCTTTTAAAAGAGTATTTTCTATGGGGCTTTCTATGGTTTTGTATTCGAACGTCATCGGAATTGCTGCTTTGTTATGCAAAAATATTAAATAAATCCTAGTACTTAATGAAAGAAGCCGCCAGATTTCTGACAGCTTCCCAATTTTTATGTATTGCAACTTTTGTTATTTCTATCCGCAATAATCCAGCGGAAGTAAACAAATATAGTTTGTAGGACCACAAAAGTCTGTAGGGCAGAAATCTCTACATCTGGTAAGGTCTCCATTAGGCAAAGTACAGTTTACAAAAGCTCCGCCTTGAATAGATTTTAAACCGATTCTTGATACTTTTTTCAAATTTTTCATGATATTAGTTTTTGTTTTACATTAAAATTTAACAAGGGAATGTTCCATCTGCCCAAGGTGGTGGGCAACTCATACTGGAAGGTGTTGCGCAGCAATGTTGTAATGAAGGAGGATAGAATGAGCAACATTCAGGAGCAATTCCTCCGTTTACTTTTTTTAAACTCTGTCTCGAAACTTTCTTTAAATTTTTCATAGTAATTTTAATTTGTAAGACTAATGTAAAGAAATTATTTCATTTGATGGTGATACAAAAGTATTATTTTGCTTTAAAAAATGAAATGGTATTATCTCTGAAATTTTCAATTGTATCAGGAACTTGACTGAATTCCGGGGCTTTTGTCCCATTTTCTAATGTCAAATTCTCGTTTTTAATTACAATGGCTTCGTCCCAAAGATTAGCATTAATAAATTCCTGCAGAGTAAAGCGGCCCCCTTCGATAATCACAGATTGTATTTGTTCTTTATACAATGCCTCCATGAGCTCAATCAGAAAATGAGCCTTGTTGATTTGAATGAATTGAATATGTCCTTCAGTACCTTCTTTCACGGAATTTAAAACCAATGTTCTTGCTTTATTGTTATAAATATTGAAACTGGCAGGAACTTTTAAATCAAAATCAATCAGAATTCTTACAGGATTTACGCCTTCAACATTTCTTACGGTAAGACTGGGGTTATCGTTCAATGCAGTTTGAGTTCCTACTAAAATGGCATGCTCGTCAGCTCTTAACTGATGAACAAACTGGTTTACTAATGTATTGGAAACGGCTGTCGGTGTAAAATCCTTATCCAAAAAGCCATCACCGGATTCTGCCCATTTTAAAATGATATATGGTCTTTTCTTTTCGTGATAGGTGAAAAATCTTTTGTTCAGTTCAATGCATTCTTTTTCAAGAATTCCTGATACGGCTTCAATTCCAGCATCCTGAATGATTTTCTTTCCTTTTCCATTCACTTTATCATGGGAGTCCATTGCGCCAATCACTACTTTTTTAAATCCTAATTCTTTAATCTTCAAAGCGCATGGCGGAGTTTTTCCATAATGTGCGCAGGGTTCCAGAGATACATAGATTGTAGATTCCGGAATCAGATCTTTATTTTTAACGGAATTGATGGCATTGATTTCTGCATGAGGTTCTCCTGCTTTGTGATGATACCCTTCACCAATGATTTTTCCGTTGTGTATGATCACACTTCCAACAAGAGGGTTAGGGTAGGTGTTGCCAAGAGCTTTTTGAGCCAGCTCGATACATCTTTTGATATAAAATTCGTCGTTGTTCATATGTATAAAAAGAAAAAGCGAAGACAAATTGCTTTGCTCCGCCTTTATTTATTTTGTTATGTATTAATCTCCGCTGATAATGCTGTGAAGATTTTGTTTTAACGTTTCAAGATGAGCTTTTTTCTCATCAATCGTGTTATAGGTATCTTTTAAAAGAGGGTTTTCTCTGGACGGTTTGTTGAAGAAAGAAAGGTTGTTTTCCAGTTTAACAATTTCTGCCTCAAGATCAGAGATTTGATTTTTGATCTTTCTTGCTTTGTCGGTAAGCTGGTTTTCAGATAGACCTTCTTCTTTCAGTTCAAGTTCGTTGATCTTATTTATTTTCAATTTCTCTCTCAATGTTTTGTTGAATTCAGAGTTGATTGAAATTTTATCTCTCGGAACTTTTCCGATATTATTCCATGAAGTTTTGATCTGCTCGATTCTTTCAATGCTTCCTTCTTCATTGGAAACTTCTTTCAGTTCATCAAGAAGAGCTTTTTTGTTCTTATAATTTTCTTTCCAGTTGTCGGTAGAAGTATTGCTCTTCTCTCTGTAATTGTTGAAGAATGCATTACATGCGTCACGGAATTCATCCCAGATTTTATTGGTCATGCTCTTTGGAACGTGGCCGATTTTTTTCCAGTCTTCCTGGAGTTTTTTGAATAACGGAACAGCAATATCCCATTCCTCGTTATTCATATTGTCCTGTGCAGTCTGGATCAGTTTAAGTTTTTCTTCAAGATTTGCCTGTTGAGAACCTTTCAACGATTTGTAGTAATTATTTTTCGTTGTATTAAAGCCTCTAAGTGTCGTTTTGAAATCATTCCAGTTTTGATTGGAAAGTTTTCTTGGAACACTTCCTGTTTTTAAGAATTCAGAACGCAGATCTTCCACTCTTTTAATGGCATTCTGCCAGTAGTTGTGGTTGGGCGTTTCCGAAGGTTCAGACAGTTTCTTGATTTCTGCAATAATCTGATTTTTCTTTTCAAGATTTTCACTTTGTTCTTTTTCAATAGAAGCTGAAAGTTCAGATTTTCTTTCGTGAATTTTATTCGAAATTTCTTTAAACTCTTCCCATGTTTTCTCACGGAACTCTTCAGCGACAGGCTCGGCTTCTTCTTTCCAAAGTTTATGAAGATACTGAAGTTCGTTTAGAGCTTTCTGGATAACGGGTTCATTTTCCAGCTCTTTAGCGCGGGCAATAATATGTTCTCTCTTTTCCAGATTGTGGCTGTATTCCTGCTCCAGAAATTCTTTATTAAGATCCAGCATCTGATAAAACTGATTCAGGTGGTGGAAATAATTATTGTTGAGAATTTTGAATTCAGACTTTGCAACCTGTCCTGCTTTTGACCAGTCTTCTTTAATCTCACGAATAGATCTGAAAAGATTGATTCCTGGTTCTGAGCTGGTGTATAGATTTTTAAGTCTTTCGATTATGCTTTGACGGTGGTCAAGGTTTTTCTTTTGCTCTTCTTCCTGTCCTTTCTGGAAGTCGTCATGTTTTTCCTTGAAAATATTAACCAATGCAGAATACTTAGCCTGAGAAGGGTGTTCGTAGCTGAAATTTTCAGCTGGATTTCCCGCTTCTACATATTCATGCTTTTTATCTTCCACTTCATCATGGATATAATGACTTGCTTTCTCTTTCAGCTGGTTGAATCTTTTGAAGTTCTCACCGGCATTGGGAGTGTTGATGATTTTTTCCATTTCCTTTAAAGCATCGGCAAGGGAAATTTCTTCCTCATGTTCATCCAGGTGCTCTGCATCATCTTCATGTTGGTTTGCATCATGAGAAACTGTGTTTTCTGATGGGTCCTGAGATACTTCGTTAGGATTTTTCTTTTCTTCGTTTTCAGAAAGATTGTTTTCTGTAGTCATAGCAAATCTTTTATGTGAGTGGCGTTAATATCCTTTAAATATAGCTTTAAGGCCAATTAAAGTACTAATTTATGTTATTTTTTTTGAAAATTCCAAATTTCCCAAGCTTTTTCTGCTTGCTGTTCAAGCATATAGTACCCATTCACTGTTTTTGCTCCTTTTTCTGAGGCATTGATGATGAATTGGGTATAGTTTGGATTGTAAATCAGATCAATAACGAGATGATCTGAAGAAAGCCCGTCAAAAGGAAAGTTCAGACAGTCTTTCACATTCGGGAAAGTGCCTACCGGTGTACATTGGATAATAATTTTATGCTCTGCAACAGTTTCCTGATCAAGATTTTCATAATTGATTTCTGTACTCCTTGAAATAGTTACAGAAGGAATATTGTGCTTGTCCAATGCATATTTGACGGCTTTTGCTGCCCCTCCGTTTCCTAAGATCAGTGCTTTATCCTGAGAAGGTTTTTTGTGCAAAAGAAGCGTCTTTTCAAAACCGAACGCATCTGTATTATACCCTGTTTTTTTGCCATCCTGAATAAGAACGCAATTGACAGCACCTATTTTCTCGGCTTCATCACTTAGTTCATCGAGATAATCGATTATTTTTTCCTTATAAGGGATGGTCACATTGAATCCTAACAAGTCCGGAGAAGCAAAAAGGTTTTCTACTTCATTGATTTCGTTGAGATCAAAAATATCGTAGGAGAAATTCTTCAGCATGAGCTTTTGGAACTTGTTTTCGAAGAATTTTTTAGAAAAAGAATAAGAAATATTTCGTCCTATCAATCCTAATTTTTTATTGGAATCCATACATCAAAAATAAAAAAAAGACCGGATAAATCCGGCCTTGGTTTGAAATATTTTTTAATAATTAATCTACGATAAATTTAGTAGAGAAATTATCTGTTTTAAGGAGATAAGTTCCTTTTACTATACCTTTAAGATTAATTTTGTTTGAATGTTTGAAAGGATTTGCAATTGTTTCAATTCGTTTTCCTGAAAGATCATAGATCTCAGCTTTTGAAATTTTGCTAAGGTTTTCTCCTTTTACAAATAATTCATTATTTCTTACCGGGTTAGGGTAGATAGTGAAGTCTGATTTGTCCTTTTGGTTTTCAGCGGTAGCTAACGTAGTTCCGAAACATGTCCAGCTAAGATCATCCAGAGCAACTCTGTTGGACGTAGACGAATTTGTCAGTTTAATCACCGCATTTCCGTTTACATTTATATTATTAATGGTAGTTGTAGTAACAACATTACTGTAAGGAATGGTTCCTACATTGACGTCGTTTACAAGAACATTGAAGTATCCTGCGCTTCCGGAGAATTTCAATTGAGTTGTTAAAGTTAAGCTTTGAACTCCACCTGAGAAAGTTGAACTTGTTAAAGTTCCATTTTTTATGGTAATGGCTTTATTATTGATGGTCTGGTCAACTCTTGCGTCTGTAGCAGTCCATGAAATTCCGTTGTTGGTCCAGTTTACTGTCATGTATGTATTTACAGGACCGGTGATCATTTCGAAATTTTCAGTTCCACAGTTTCCTCCTCCGGCAGGTACATCAAGGGTTGTTTCTGTAGCTGTTGTACTTTGTGGGGAAGAGTTTGCGAAAGCATCTTTAGCAATAATGTAGAATGTGTATTGAGTCAATGGTGATAATCCAGAAACAATAGTAGATGTTGTTGTACCTGAAACAGTAGCTTTTAAGGTTCCGTTGGCATAAATATCATACGAAGTTACTCCCACATTATCTGTAGCAGCTGTCCAGCTTAAAGCAATAGAGTTTGAAGTTGGGTTGCTGGCAACAAGGTTGGTTGCAGCTGTAGGGGCTTGGTTATCAACAACCGGAGCTCCCCAGATCTGAGTAACATATTCGGGGTGATCAATGAAAGGGTTTCTGTTTCCCTGGTAAGTATAAGAAGCATTGTTTCTTGCAATTTCTTCCGGAGATACGGGATCCATTGCATTCCATGCTAAATATTGATTAAGTGCCCAAGGCTGTAGTCCCGGGAATGCTGTGTTACCAAGCATGTCACCAGTAGTGAAATTAGGAAGTTTGTCTTCATATCTTGTTACGAAATAAAGGATCATTCTGGCAATGTCTCCTTTGAAAGCATCAATGGGTTCAAATACAGTACCTGCATATCCTGCAGAAACCGAATTTCCTAGTTTTGATCCATTTTTAGAAGTAAAAGAAGGTGTTCCTACAATTCCGAAAGGGTAGTTGGATCTCATTCCGTTTACTTTTCCGTCTGTAGCACGGATAAAATGAATGTCAGCTACCATTGGGGAAGCATTGTTGAACAAACTTTGAGGAACAACGTGTTCTCTGTTGTAGCAGTCACCTTCATTAGAATATCCGGCAGATCCGCACTGACTGGCTCCCAGGGTGAAATTATACTGATCCGGTCCATTGGGGTTTTCAGAATAAATATCCAGAATTGTTCCATCATTTTCATAGAAATAATCGCGGTCTGTGGTAGCATAACCTGTCCACAGGCCACCGTAACCATTGTCGATATGTCCATTACTGATAATGGTTTTAAGAGCTGTTTTAAGAGCTGCACCTGTTAAGGTCGGCGATTGGTTATAATATCCAGCCGGAGCCTGTGCCAAAGCGCTTATAAATGTAATGCTTAAAAGAAAAAAAGATAAAATTTGTTTCATTTTTTAAAATTGGGGCGTAAAGGTACGAAAAAATGAAACCGAAGTATATTAATTGTATGTAATATATAAAGTTGAAATGTTAGCCTTTAGTAATATATTCTTTACTGATTTTTGAAAAGAACCATGAAATAGTTATTCCAAACAAGGAAGCTGTAAGGGCTACAATAAGATAATTTTTTCCGACAATTTTTACCGGGAATGGCAGAACCTCATTAGCTCTGAAGAACTCTGTATAAAGCTGGAAGTAGCAAAGTGCTGTTCCAAGAATTAATCCGGTAATCACACCTGAAATCACAATCAGGAGGCCAGTGTAGAAATAGGTCATTCTTAAATGGCTTAAAGGAAAGCCTAAAGATATCAATGATTTTGCCTGTTCTTTTTTGTCAAGCTGAAGGATAATAATGGCTCCGGCAAGGTTAAAAGTCGTAATAAAGATCACCAAGGCAAAGATCAGGTAAATGAATAACTTTTCTGTATTAATCATTTTCCAGAAAGCAGCATTTTCCTCTTCTTTGGTTTTGATCTCAATATTTTTTCCGAGAGAAGAAAGCAGGCTTTGTTTTACAGCATCGGCATTTTCCGGATTTTTCAGTTTAATAACAATCTGGTAAGCAGACTTTTTAGGAAGAGTGAGTAATTCTTCTGTAAGCTCAATAGGAGAAACGATATAATTGTCCAGCTGGTCTTTTCCCGGGAAGACACCTGTTACCAGAATATCTCTTTTATTATAAATGTCTTCTTCCTTACTGATAATCCCTGTTCCCGGTTTGGGCATAAAGACGGTTGCATAATGATTGGAAGAATCCACAGGAATTGAAAGTCTGTTATCCAGACTGTTTTCCATCAACACCTCATTCGAGTATTTGAAACTTGGATAAGTTCCGTAAAACACTTCTTTATTAATAGGATTTACCTTAACATAAGCAGAATCTACCCCTCTTAGGTAAGCAATATCACCCTTTCCGTTGAAACTGATATATACTTTTTCTTCTATAACGCGGGAAAAACTGCTGATTTCCTTATTGTTGCTCAAAACTTTACTGACGTTATCCAGATTTTTGATGGTTTTTCCGGAGGTGCTTTTTAACGTAAGATCAGCGTGAAGATTGGAAATAAGGTCTTTGTTCAGGTCTTCAAGTCCTGAAAAAACAGAAATAATGACGAACATTGCAGCCACAGCAACCGTCATGGCACCTACAGCCAGCCACGTAATGAACGTAACGGCAGTACTTCCCTTTTTAGCCAAAAGGTATCTGGATGCTATGTAAAATGCAATATTCTTCAAGATCTATAAAACAGGATTGTCGCCTTCACCTCTTAATTCTCTTTCCAGTCTTTCAACATCATCAAGAGCGGTATCCAGGTAAAAGTTAAGTTGTGGAATAATACGCACCTGTTTTGCCATTTTCTGGCCAATGAAGTTTCTGTATTGAGGTTTGTTTTCTTCAATCTCCTTCATCACAGCGGTACGGAATTCCTGTGGGAAAATGCTTAAATAAATCTTAGCAATTCCTAAGTCAGCAGTTACTTTTACATCTGAAACAGATACCAATATGCTCTGTTTGCTTTCTGAAGCCTGTTTGCGGAAAAGCTCTGCGAAGTCTTCCTGAATGATCTGTGCTACTTTTCTTTGTCTGTTACTTTCCATAATTTCTGCAAATTTAGTACTTTTGTTTGAATTGATACTTTGAAATTCAACTACAGTATCAAATTTACGATTTAATTATATTGATTAGTATTTATGAAACTAGAACATATTGGCATTGCCGTAAAATCTTTAGGGGTTTCTGATGAACTTTTTGCCAAATTATTAGGAAAAGAATCCTATAAAAAAGAAACAGTGGAAAGGGAAGGGGTAGTAACTTCTTTCTATGAAACGGGAGAAAGTAAAATTGAGCTTTTAGAAGCCAGTAATCCAGAGAGCCCGATTTCGAAATTTATAGATAAAAAGGGAGAAGGCATCCATCATCTGGCATTTGGCGTTGAAAATATACTGGAAGAAGTGAAAAGACTGAAAAAAGAGGGGTTTCAGTTTATCTCCGAAGAACCGAAAGAAGGTGCTGATAACAAATTAGTTGTATTCCTTCATCCCAAGTCTACAAACGGAGTGCTGGTAGAACTTTGCCAAGAAAAGCAATAAAAAATTTTGTAGTGAAAGAAATTTTACTATTTTTGCAAACACAAAATTTAACCAAGTTTTGAGGTCCTATAGCTCAGTTGGTTAGAGCACCTGACTCATAATCAGGTGGTCCCTGGTTCGAGCCCAGGTGGGACCACAATTAAAATCAAGCACTTACAGAAATGTAGGTGCTTTTTTGTTACTAAGGCTGTTTTTCAATAGTTTACTATACTGTTGGGTTTTTAAATACTCAACATTTTATCAATTTTCAAATTAATTTGATTGTCTAAAAGGCATTCTATTAGGTGTACCATTTTTCTATTTTGGTGTACCATATTCTAAATTATAAATCAATGAATAACAATAAATTATCAATACTTTTTCTTTTGCAAAAAGTTAAAATAAATCAACAAGGAAAATGCCCTATAAGATGTAGGATTACATTCCAACAAGATAGGAAAGAGTTTTCTTTAGGGTTATTCATAAGCCCTAATTATTGGAATAACAAACAGCAGAAAGCTAAGCCACCTAATGAAGAGAATACTTTTATCAATTCTCAATTAAGCCTGATTAAGAACGAAATTAATCAGGCTTTTTTATTTTTACAGGTTAATGAAGAAGAGTTTGATGTGGAAGATATTTTCTTGCAGTACAAAGGAGATGCTCCTAAAAGGAATAAAACTATATTACAGCTCTTTCAAGAACATAATGATAGAATTGAAAAGCTGATTGATAAGGAATATTCTATAGCAACCTTATGGAAGTTTAAACAAGCAAGACAACTATTAAAAGACTTTATTAAGTACTCTTTTAATAAGGGAGACTATCATTTTAAAGATTTGGATTTAAAATTTATTCAAGATTATGAATTCTTCCTAAAGGCAGAGAGGTCTTTAGCTCTTGCAACTACTAACAAGATGATACAGAGGTTCAGAAAGATAGTCAAGCTTGCTATATCTCAAGATATTATAAATAAAGAACCATTTATTAGCTACAAAGTAAAGCATGTCAAAAAAGAGATAGTTTATTTAACTACAGAAGAATTGAGTAAACTTGAGAAGTACAAGTTTAAAGCAGAGAGATTACAAATAGTAGCAGATATGTTTGTATTATGTTGCTATACTGGATTAGCTTATAATGAGATGACTAATCTGGAAAAATCTCATATTGTAATTGGTTTTGATGGTAATGAATGGATTAATATGAAGAGAGCTAAAACTCAACAAATCTTGTCAATTCCTTTGCTTAATAAAAGTAAGATGATTATTGAGAAATATAATAATGCAGATGAGATAAAAGTATTACCAAGTTTAAGTAATCAAAAGTTCAATGTCTACTTGAAAGAAATAGCTGATATAGTTGGAATAGATAAAAGACTTACTCATCATCTTGCAAGGAGAACTTTCGCCACTACTGTATTACTTTATAATGATGTGCCAATGGAAATTGTAAGTGAGCTTTTAGGTCATTCTAAAATTTCCATTACTCAGGAATCGTATGCTAAGATTGTAAATAAGAAAGTGAGTGAGCAGATGGGTAGGTTAAATTCCAAATTAAATAAAATGGGCTACTCCTAAAAGTAGCCCACAAAAGAAGTTCAGTAATAATTATTCCCATATTTCAATCTTAAGCACAGGACTAGCTCCCACATTAATCCTCATAATCTTCTTCATGAAATTTTCCACTATTGGAACATATTTTTCAATAGTTACAATGGAATCATGAATTGTGAAAATTGGGATTTGAGGATAAGCATGACTAATCCTTTTACAGATTTTATCAAGAATTAATTCAGCCTCCAATCTTTGCAATAAAATTGAATAAGCCCTATGATTTCCATGACCAAGCTTTATTAGTTTAATCATTTCATAAACATTAGGGAAAACATTTGAAAATACTCTTACTTCTGAATTATAAGCCATAGCAGTGTTCGGACTGTAGAGAGTTGCAAAAGTAATTTCTTTAACAGTATCTCTAACAGAAGTATTCTGAATGTCTCCATCAAATAATTCATTTTGAACTAATATTTCACCAAATTTTTCATAGAACTCACCATTTGTTACCATTTCAAGATAATTTATTACATCTTGTTGATTTGTTACCCTTTCAATTTTTTCTACTAACATAATAGGGTAATTTGCTTGGGTTGTTAATCTTTGATTTAATATCTTATCGTAAATTTTATTTCTATTAAAGTAATTTAATTGGAATAATGGTCTTGCTAAAAAAGGCTGAGAATTTACTATGTCAATTGAGTGAAGTTTGTTTCCATCATATTTGATGTACTTTCTTAATTCCTTCATTGTTCTTGTAAGATTTGTATGAAGCCTAAAGCCTGTGTTATCTACACCAAAAGAATATTCTCCTTGAATAAGTTCCAGTAAAGGAAGTATTCTTGAATTATATGCTTGCTGTGCATGTAAACTACCAGACTCAATTTCTTGCTCTTTTAATTGAGTAAGAAATATCTGTGCACCTTCCAAATCAACTTGAATTTTGCAGTTGAACCATTTTTTCAAAAAGTGAATTTCTTCAGTTTTCTCAATGTTAACATTAGAGTGATAGCCAGTAATACTTTTTATGAGTGTCCATTTAGTAATTTGAATAGGTATTAATTCAGATTGATACCTACTATTAAATTTCAAACCCATAGATTTCTTGCCAGGAACATAATGCCTGTTTTCTTCTAAAATACCATTTGAGACTAAATAAGAAATGTAAAGTTTATATTCATGAATTCTTCTCTGCAATATTACTTTATTTATTGCAGTGAATCCATTTCTGTCAATTAAATCCCAATCCCTCGTGGGAATGGAGGAAATTATATGCATTATATAAACAAAGCAGTCCTTATGGTAATTGAAATTAGGAGGATTGAAACTTAAAATTCTATCAATATTAACATTTCTGGGAATAAATAATGTTAATGAGCTTCTTCTCTCACAACCTGAATTATTTAGTGCTACATCTTCACTAAGGTTGTTTAATCTGTTTGAGTGCAGTACTGATGTAGAATGCACTGTATAAGCTGTGTTTATCACTGCCCCTCCAATGAAGGTCAGCTTTCCCAATGGGTGCTTTAATAAAAAGCAAGTGACTTTAAAAAGCTTGTACTAAACAAACAGATAAATAAAATTACAAAATTTCACAAAAATTGATTCACTTTTTTATTAACCTTTTTTAATCTCAAAATTAATTATGCAATTAAAACAATCACAAAGACAACAAGTAAGGCTAAAATTAGGACTTTCAGGTGCAAGTGGATTTGGAAAAACCTACTCTGCCTTGCAATTAGCTTATGGAATGACACAGGATTGGAGTAAAATAGCTGTTATAGATACAGAAAACTCCTCTGCTTCCTTATATTCAGACTTAGGGAATTACAATGTACTGGATTTACAGGCTCCTTATTCTCCTGAAAGGTACATACAAGCCATAGAACTATGTGAAAACTCTGGAATAGAAGTAATTATCATAGATTCTATTACCCATGAGTGGAATGGTACAGGAGGGTGTCTTGACATTCATGAGAAGTTGGGAGGAAGATTCCAAGACTGGGCTAATGTTACTCCCAGACATCAGGCTTTTATTAATAAGATACTACAGTCAACATGCCATGTCATAACCACTACAAGAAGAAAGATAGACTATTCTCTAGATGTAGCAAGTAATGGTAAAACTCAGGTAGTAAAGCATGGCACTAAGGAAATTACCAGAGATGGCTTTGAGTATGAATTAACCATCAATTTTGAATTGGTGAATGAGAATCATTTAGCTAAGGCAAGTAAAGACAGGACAGGACTATTCATGAACAGACCTGAATTTATTATCACCTCTGAAACTGGAAAGATGATTTTAGATTGGTGTAATTCAGGCTCGAAAAACAATTCTTCTGAAAATTTTACACAAAGCTCAGGCGGAAGAAATAATATGCCTAAAATAGACCCTAAAGAAGCATTTGAGGGTATTTCTCCTTATGAGAATAATCCAAGTCTAAATCTTTCCCATGTAACAGAGAAAGAAGTATATGAAGCTATTCAAAGCTGTAAATCTGTTACAGAGCTTTTAGCATTATACAGACAGTTTCCACAATTTCAGGAAAGCTTAAAGCCTGATTTTGAGGCTAAGAAATCTTTACTAATCAATTTAAATAATCCAAATAATTTCAGTACAAATGGACACTCAAAATTTCAATAATTCTACTACCATAATAGGGAAAGACCAGGGTGATATTTCTAATATACATCTGGTTCTTCAGAATGTAAATAAGAATAAAATAGTTAGTGATAATTTCTTTAATGATAATATTGATGAGGTTGAAGTATTTTACCCAAATAAAATGAATGAGGTAATTAAGCCTGAACCACCAAATCAAGTTCAGGCTTTTTTAATGCCTATTTCTAAAGAACATAATTTTGATGATACCTCTGCTAATCTAGGAAAAGGAGAAGACATTCAGCACAAGCCTTTTATTGTAGCCAATACATCTGAAGCTACATTGCATCATCTACAGAATGATTGTATTATTCCTGTATTCAGTAAGGATAATGAGAAAACTATTGCACATCAAGAATTCATTGAAGTTGTATTAAGTGCTGTTCAGAAAATATTCCCAAATCATAACATTACAAAACCAGAAATAAGAGTATCTCATCAAATCAAAGGCAGAATACCTTCAGCTATTCATAAGCCTGTAAAAGAGCTTTTGGAGCATGAAAAAACCATTTATTATGAAAGGATGGCATTCATTATAAAAGTCCCAACTATTACAGATATTGTGAATGGAAATGAGCTTTCTCTTACCATTGGAGGAGTACGAAGTTATAACTTGGAAAACCTTTACAATAAAAAATCTCTTGAAAAGTTCAAGTTTTTTATAGGCTTCCAAAATCAGGTTTGTATGAATCTTTGTGTGAGTAGTGATGGCTTTGTTGAAGATATGAGAGTAGGGAGTGCAAATGATTTGTATTCAAAGGTATTAGAAACAATGCAAAATTATAATGCAGAGCTTAATCTTATGGAAATGAAAGAACTTTCGCAGGATTTTCTTTCAGAGCATCAGTTTGCTCAATTAATTGGGAGAAGTAGATTATATCAACATTTACCTAAGTCTGAGAAGCAGAATATTCCTTTATTGAATTTTAATGACAGCCATATTAACACAATGGCAAAGGATTATTATGAAGACCAAAATTTCTGTAGAAATCAGGATGGAAATATTAATCTTTGGGATGTTTATAATCTCTTTACACAAGCAAATAAAAGTAGTTATATAGATACTTTTCTTGATAGAAATTTGAATGCTTTTGAATTTTCAAAGGGTATTCAGAAAATACTCAATGGTAGTTTTGATTATCATTGGTTTTTGAGTTGAATTTTCCACCTTGCTTTTGGTAAGGTGGATTTATATTTAATCTTTTATAAAATATTCTCTCATTATTTCAACAATCTTTTGTGCTTTAGATTTCTGCGCTCTTGCTATAATTTCATTTTCACTTAAAAAATCTATTTTATATTTTCTTGACTTTTCTTTTCTATCTTGAAGTAAGTTTTGAGCTTCTGTAGTAAAGCCAGAAGTTGACCAAAATTCAAATATGATGTCTTTATCATTTTCAAAGCTCCTAATCCAGTCATATATAACCGGAACTTTTTGGGTTAGCCACTTATTAGTTTGGTCTAAGTCTACACTTCTTTTGTATGCTTTACATTCGCAAATTGTTAAACTTCCTTGTGAACTTGCATATACATCAATTTCTCTTTGAAATCCTGTATAATTTATTTTTCTACCAATATCAATATTTTGAGATATATTACTATAATAATACCCTACAGCAAGTTCAAATAAATCCCCTTTTAAGTTATTAGTTTTACCATCTACTAATTTATTTAAATTAATTATTAAATCTATATAAGCCTGAGGGTTTTGCTTTAGAATTGCTCCTGCATTTGCTACAGTATTTATTAAAGATCTTAAGAGTTCTTCATATTCTGATCCGAATAACTTATTTACGAAACCAATAATAATTCCATTACTTTTTAAAAGTTTAAAAGCATCCTGATTAACATTGTCTAAAATTAAATAAGGTAAAAAATTATTTTTACTCGTATTTTTGATAACATCAATTTTTGCCAAATATGTGTTAACATCTTCAATGGTAACTTTATTACCAATAAGAACATCTGTAAGTACAAATGCCGGATTTAAGATATTCTTTGAGAAACTCGTAATACCACAAACATAGCTTGGTGCAACGAATCCAAACTGAAATTTTGCAAACTCGCTGTGAAATTTGCCACTATCATAAGAAACCAAACCAATACTTTTAGAATAATTGTAAAATTGTGAAAGAATAGTTTCTTTTGCAAGCTCAACACCTTTATATAATTGAAAATTAGCTTTTTTTGAAGTAATTAAATCATTTAGCATGTAATAATCTCCATCATCAATTATGACTTCTAAACTCTTTAATTGAGTAATAACATCACTGATATTTCTATGGGATGTAAGGTTTTGTATTGGACTAAAAGTAAATGATGACAGATGATCCTTTTTAATATAACCATAGTGATATTCTATTGCTCTTATAACTGAAAAATACTTTTTAGCATCACTCTTTAAACATGCCCTTAAATTTTCAAAATATATTTGAGTTTGAAATTGTTCATCTAAAAAATAAAAGCCTTGATTATCTTTAAAGAAACCTATTATTTTATTTACTGGAGATTTTAATCTTGAAATCCTTTTTCTAATAGCTTCTTGTGAAAGACCATCATCTGAAAGCTTTTTTATTAATACTGAAGAAAGAGTAGGTCCATTCTTTTTTAAATACTGTTCAACTGTCACACCTCGCTATTTATAATAATTACTATATTTTATCGTTTCTATTTTTTTTGTAAAATATTGAAAATCAATATAAAGAAAAATAAATTTGTAAAAATTCATGTCCAGAATCCTAGTTTAGTTGGAAATAATCATAAAATGACTGCTCACAATTTAATGTTGCTGCAATTTCTAATATTTTATTTTTTTTATTTTCATTTTCATTGAATAATGTTGTCAAAGAGTCCTGTAACCAATAAGGTCTAATACCATTTTCTACCATTTTCTTTAAACCTTCTACCATAGCCTCATTTATATCTCCATAAAAAAATAATAAAGTAATTAATTCTTCTTTAGAATTTATGTATAAATATTCTGACGTGTGAATTTTTTCATCTATAAATAATTCTTTCTCAACTACTTCTTGAAAATAAATGTTATTAAACAATGTATCCTTTGATTGATCATCAAGATACAAATTGTTATATCCAATCTGGTTGAAATGTTGGAAAATTTCTGAAAAGAATTCTTTTCTTTCATCAACTGGAATTTTTCCATTTCTAAATAAGGTTACTAATAGATTATATTTTTTATGATTCAATAACCAAACACGTGTTTTCCATATATTTCTAATTTGCTCTGCATTGTAATTTAAAAAATTTAATGAAGTAGGAAATTCTAATATGAATTTTAAATCATAATGTTGAGGTTTCATTTTAATGAAGCTAACTAGCTCACTTTTAATTCTGGCATTATTTATTATTGAAAAAATTCTGTAAAAAATTTGCTGTTTCTCATTATCATCAACAAAAGACTCTCCTACAATAGTGATATTATTCAACTGATCATAAAATATTTGAAGATCAGCATATTCTACAGCTTCCTCAATTTCGTAGATTAAATAATCAGGATTTCTATTTGGAGGAGTTTTTGTTTTATCAAAAAAAGCTTTAAATTTTTCCAATAAATTTTCTTTGCTTCCTTGAATGCTTATTTTAGTAATATTAGATTTTAGAAAGAACCAAAACATTTCAACATGATGATGGTTAATCTCGTTATCTCTAAAATGCGCACAGTCATTTCTTCTATCTTTCCAATATTTAATTTGTTGCCTAATAGAATCATTAAAATTAAAAATAGATGAAGTGGAATTTACTAACTCATCATAAACTCTTTGTTCCCAATAATCATCTTTATTTAATTTAGATATTATATCATCCCATCTGCTTTGAGCTATGGGGGTAGGTTTATTACTAGAAATTATCATTTCTTTTATATATGTGAAAAAACCTAAATAAGAAAATAACAGGGATGCTCTAAATGCCTCAATTTTATAACATTTAACTGATTCTTCAAATAAAAATTTAGGATCTATAGAATTTTTAAATTTATCACTTAGCCAATTAATCATATTAGTACCAATTTTCAGGAATTAATGCTTCTAAGTCTTGATCCCAATTTTCCACAAGATTAAAGGACTCAGTATTTATGTTTTCCCACATTGATGTAGGCACATGTTCTAAAATAATTACTTGTATTTTATTATTTGTTCTTTTCATAAATTCATATGTAGTTTCGAATATTTTTTTTGTGTCTTCAATATCTTTTGATTCTTCAGTAAATTCTTTAGGATAATATACTTGACTGGGTTGATCAAGAACTAAAAAAGTAGGGACATAGTTAACTTTACCTACTCCTTTAAGCTGATTAAGATATTCATGCAAACCAAATAATGTTGCTAAATGATATCCCATATAATTGGCACCACTGCCAATCCTTGAAAGAAAATATTTATTTTTAGTTTTTATATCTTCAATCTTAATATTTAAACTTTCTGTAGGATCAAAATGTACTATTCTGTTATACTTGTCTTCAATAGGTAAGAGTTTTGAGTATTCTGAAATAATATTACCTAATTTTTTAAGAGATGCTTTTTTATTAAATTTCTTATACAGACCATCTAACTTTAATTTTTCTGTTGCAATATGTTCTTCTAATTTTTTAATTTCTAAAAAAAGTTCGCTTGAAGGTGATATTTTATTTAGATTATCAATAACGTGTTCTATCTTTCCCGAAAATTCATAGATTTTTTGAAGTGAATCATTTTCTTCTTTTTCCTTAGATAATAGTAGGTGTAAGTTCTCATCAATATCTGAAATAGCAATTTCATTTTGGTTAATTTCTAGTTTTAAAACAGCCTTTTCCTTCTCAAAACTAAGTTCATTTGATTTTGCTTTTTTAAGAACTTCTAAATTCTTTTGCTTTTCTTCATTTAAATAAATTAATTCATTAACAGCCTTTTTTGAATTCTCACCACAAAATGGGCAAGTATCATTTCCTTTCCTTTGTAAAAACCATTCTATTGGTTGTAATCTTTGTTCCTTCTCTCTTGCTACATCATCTACATAAGAGGCTCTTGAGTTGTCTAGTTGGATTATTTTGTTATATTTAAATTTTAAATCTTCCAGTACCCTTACTTTTGAATTTCTATCATTATTAAGCTCAGTTACTTTTTCAGAAAATCTATTTATACTACCATTTTTATATAATTCCCCAGAATTTACTCTCTTAACAATGCTGACTAACTCATTTTTAATCTCATCTACAGTGGAGTTTTGAATATTAATATCAGAAATTGTTAAACCTAAAGAAATAGCCTGTGTGTAGTATTTGTAAACATTTGCTTGCCAATTTTCATACTGAGCTTTGATCTGTTCGAAAGTTATTACTTTTCTATTTTTTACTCTTTCCAACTCATTTATTTCTCTTTCTAAATCAATTATTTCATATGACTTATATCCTAATATTAATGGGAAAATTGTTTTCAACTTTTGCAAATGTTCCCAAGAATCAGTTTTATAGAACATTGTTGTTGGATTTGCAATAATATTTTGGGTCTGAAACTGAAATGCTGCTGTATCTCTAAAGCTTGCAGCATGGTCAAAAGAACTTTGATTGTCTCCAGTTTCAATATTTTTAAACCCAGCAATATCATTCATAAAAGATTTAAAGTAAGAAGTATTAATTGAGTAATCTTCTTTATTTCTTAACCATTTATTACTTCTAAGCTCAATTTTTTTATCACTATTCGATTCTTCTTTGTAGAAGTACATTTTAGATTTATGGTCATCAAAATTTTCTCTTCCAAAGAAAAAAAACTCATTATTGATTTTTACGTAGATTGCAAAAACTTCTGTAGTGTCTCTAATAAGTCCAATAGGTATGTTGCATTCACCACTACCCAAGCAATAATCAATTATATTTATTATTGCTGATTTTCCTTTTTGACTGGTGCCTGTTATAATATTAATTTTTCCCTCTTTAAAAGTTAAAAATCTAGGTTTTAGATCTTTATTTTTAGGGTATAGAATGATATTAAGTATTTGAAAATTCATTAAAATCTTATATTTAATTCTAATTGTATGTTTTTATCATCAGTTTTTGCAAACATATTACCCAGCCTCCTTGCTGTATCTTGTATATTTCTGATTGTATTTTCTCTACCAGAAAATGAGGGTATAGAAATTTTATTTCTTAGGTCTTCAGGTTTAATAGTGATTTCATTATTCTCATTAATTGATAATAATTCTCTATTGAATGCAAGGTTTAAGGCATCAAATGTTTGAGGAGACATTTTATTTGCTCTTTCTTGTAACCCTAAAAGAATAGATTTATTTTTTATTAGAACAGTATATAATTCTGTTGATGACTTAAATGTTCTCATAGTATCTTGATGGTATACTATTGGTAAAACATAGAATAAATATTCAAGTTTGGGGAAATTATTCTTATTCTTTTTATTTACAGCTAAAACACAATAACCTTGTACAAAACTATAGCATGCCAAAGCTCCTATTCCAACATTTTGGATAATATCGTAAAGGTTAAATTCTTGTTTAAGATTTTTTATCATCTTCTAATAATTTTTCCCAATTTGGATGCCATCCAATTTCAGGGATATTTGACAATTTTAAAAAACTACCATTTTTTACATACATATTTTCAATATTGAAACCTATATCAAACTTAAATTTCATCTTTAAATCCTTAATTATGTAAGTATATATTTGGAATCCTAATTGACCTAGTTCATCATCACTATACTCATGTATCTCTTTGCTTATAGTTGAATAGAAATGATTTTCCCATTCAATTTTACAATTTTGTAAAAAATCAATAAAATCCTCTCTGGTTAGGTTTCCTGTACTTATAATGTGAGTATGCTCAATTTCATATCTAATAAAGTCTTCTATAGAATTTGTAATAAAATGTTCTTTTGATTTACTATTTATATTCAACAAATTAATTTGCTGTACAAAAATCTCATCTTTTTTGGATTCAATATCTATAGGTAATATATTGATATCCTTTTTTGCTCTAAAAATTGCATTGACAATGGAAGATGATCCTAAACAAAGTTTTAATCTTTCACTAAATTGAAGTTTTGTAAATTCTGCGTGTTGACTACTTTTCCAATTATAAAAACAGGTAGTTGTCAACCAGCCAAACAACTCTTCATATATTTTATCTTGCTGTTGCTCAGTATAAGAATCAATATGTAATTTAGTAATTATTGATTTTTTTATATTAGTACTTTCCTTGGTTTCAACATTCTTACAAATTATTTCCAACTCTTTTTCATTTGCTAGAGCAAAATCTATTAAATTCAGTATTTGAGATATAGTGTTACCCTTCTTACCACTCTTTGTTTTGTACCCATCCAATTTTTTTTGTTGAGAGTTTCTTAAATCTTGAATTATCTTTTTTACATCTTCAAAATTATTCTTTACAATAAACTTTAATAATGAAGTATCAGAAATTTCTTTATTAGTTGAGCAATATAATTTTGTATTAGAAGTTATTACCCCTGTTTGAAGTTTCTGAATCCATAGTTGAATTGTCCTCCATAAGGCATATTCTGTATCTTTGAAAGTTGACCCACTTTCTAATATTGAATGTTTATCCTGTTCTAAAAGTAGTATAGAACCTTCTTCAGAATGAGCAGCAATATCATCTATTTTTTCTATTGAAATGGATTGTGTTTTTTCCTCTAAATTACAAAGAAGAAAAAGTGCTCTTTCAAATTGAAATAAATAGCCTGATATAGAACCTACTGCAGAGTCTGTCATTTTGAAATTTCATGGTAATACCAAATATACAATTTATAATAATACAAGTAATAAGCAGGTGTAAAATAAGTCACTATTCAATGCGATATATCTTGCTAAAATCATATAATTAAATATTTATTGTTTTGCATAAAAAATAAAAACACTTGTCTTTGTATTTTCTAAGTTTTAATAATAATATCTGAATTCTTTTTTACTAATAACTTATATTGTACTTTTTCTATTGTTCCATTAGTACATTGTTTATATTTTAAAATTAAAAACTCAAATTATGAATTTTTTTAATAATAACATTACGGGTTTCCGTATTTAAAGTAAATACTACTCCAACCAAGATATTATTTCTTCATTTTCTTTATATATGTTTTTCATAACATCATAAATAAAAGAATTTTTATTTTTTAATGTGATAACAAGTGTGTCAATTGGTCTAGTTAGAGGTATCAATGACCATAAATATATAAATCTGTCTCTTTTTTGTTCAAATGTTTCTAAAGCCAGTTCATTTTCATTTTTTTCTTCTTTATATGTCTCCAATTTGTAACGAATAAATTCATCAAAATCTAAACAGATGACTGACCATCCTTCTAAACCTCTACAAGAATCATATTGAAATATTCTGTGCTGATTTGTATCAATTGGATATTGAGATTTACTTCTAAATTGATATGATGTACCATCCCATAATTTAGCTCCAAGCATATTAAATTCTTCTAATTTATTAAAATGAGAATAGGTATATCCTTTGTCATTCTTATGCTTTGTCACATTATTTGGTGGTGTAAAAAAGAGCATATCATAAGGAACATTATTATTTTTGTATAAATCAGTTAAGAGTTCATTATGTAGCTCATTTGTGTAATCTCCTATTTTTATAATTATTCTACCTCCATTCATTTCTTCTTTAGGTTCTAAAAGCCAATTTAGTCCAACCTTTTCCGCATACTTATTAATAAACCATACAATGCTTTTTTTCTGTCTTAAGCTCTTATTCTCATATGTTTTATTAAAGTCTCTTCTAGGTCTCATACCATAAGTCCAATTACAGTTTAGTTTTGTTCTAATTAGCTGGTCTGAGCCTTCTGCTAAAATTATGTTATGCTGTCCAAATAGTTTGTACAAAACAACCTTTTCTCTTTCATCCCAATCTTGACATTCATCAACAAGTAAATACTCAAAGTCAATTGTATCATAATTACTCTTCATCAAATTTGTTATTTCCTCTTCATCAATAAGACCTTCATCTATAAAGTCAACTAATTCATTTAAAAGTTTATAATAAATTTCATCATCTAAATAATTGTCCAATTCAACATCTCCTACCTCATTTGGCTTTGTCCCAATATTGAACCCTTCTAATACATCTTTGAAAAACTTATGTAAAGTAGATATTTTAACAGTATGTGAATCAATTCCATCAGGTATCCCTTGCAGAGCTATTATTCTTCTGATATCACTTACTAATGCATGGTTATAAGTTAAAATAAGACATCTTTTTTGATGATTTAGTGCTAAGTCAAATGCAGCATTAAGTAATTTAGTAGTCTTACCTGTGCCTGCCTTTCCAGAGAAGATTATTAATTTTTTACCTAAGTCTTCTGCATAATTTTGATTTTTGAATAACTTCCTATTAAGTCTCTCTATCTTATCTCTGGTTAAAGAACCCATCCCTTTCTTGTTTTCCAAAAAAATGTCAAAAACTTTCGCTTGATTTTCTAAGTCTATATCATCATTTTTTAAAAAATAACTATCATAAGATGCAAAATGTTTATACATTCCATTCTCATCTTTTGCACATCTTGGAAAGTTTTGTAAAAAAGCTTTTTTAAATAAGTCAATTATTTTAAAATTAGAAGATAAGTAATTATTTAGGTTATTTTCTGTCAAATAATCTAATGATTCTGAACTAACATTTTTAAACCATATGAAATTTGAAATAAAAGGACTTTTTCCAGTATTTTCCTCTAAATAACTTTTTAGAGAATATTTTTGTTTTTCACTTTGAGAAGTTACATCCTTTTTTTTATTATCATATTTAACAAATAACGTAAGTCCTTCTCTTGTTATACTTTCTGCTCTATGACTTTTGATCTCAAAAACATAACAAAAGTTGTTAACAAAAATATTTTTACTTTCTTTAATAATAACAGGTTCTCTTAATGTTGTATCATAAATCTTGGTGTGTATATTTCTTATTAAATGACTTTTTAGTTTACCAATTACAATTAAATCTATGTCTTTAATTTCTTGCCCATAAAGAGTTGCAGAGGGAATAATTATTATTTCTCCATTATCATTTTGATTGAAATATTCTTCAAATGTTTTTTTTAGTTTTTTAGCTTCAGCATATTCAGAGGTTTCCTGACTGCCCTTTATGGTTATTTTTACTGACATAAAAAATATTTTCAAATATAAATCTAATGTTTTCCTCTGAATAGTTAAATATTTGTTTGTCAATTTTTTAAAAAATTACTATACATTATCAAAATGGTTGAACTAATTTTTTTAAAATATTTTAAGAACATATTCTAATACGAATCTCCCCACATCAAACACCCTCATTTATTCCTAATACTCAGAAAAAATTTATACAAAATAAAATTTTAGAGGGTTTATTCTCTCGCAGAGGTCCTGTCAAAACAAGCCCCCTGTACATTTTCTTTCCCCAATATCCCGCACCCAATTCCAGAGAAATCTTTTTTCTGAGAGGAGATATTGATTTCAAAACAATTTAAGATAAATTTTATTCTTAAAGATTTGTTTTAAACACATTTAAACTTGGATGCTATTTTTAGTTTTTATGTCATGAGTTTCATAAATTTTTAAAATTGTTGACTTGTAAGACTTAAGTTTTTAATCAATCAGATGTTTTTTTATTTTAAAGCATAATACCTTTTTTCTCTATGTCACCCCCACCAAACACCTCCACTTATTCTTAGGTCTTAATAAATCAGGCTGTCCATTTAATATTTAACTCAAAAATCAAAAACAATGGTAAGAATTTTAGGCTACAAACAAAGACAAAAAGAAGATGGAACAGAGTTTTATCTTTTAGAAGTACAAGGTGGTATTGAAATGGTATTAAGTAAAGCCACAGGTCAATACTATGCTACAGCTAAGAAAGCTACTGTATCAACTACATTTGATGAAGAAACATGCAAAGCTTTGGTAGGAAGTCAGATGCCTGGCAAAGTTTCAAAAATTAAAACTGAACCATATCAGTATGTAATCAAAGAATCTGGGGAAACCATTTCTTTGGAACATAAATACATTTACCTTCCTGAAGGTGTAGAAAGTTCCGAAGAGAAACTGGCAAAGCAACTTGAAGAAGCTTTTGCATAAAAATAATCTGTCCATTTTTCCTAAATCCATATATTGGGTTTGAGAATTTTGGACGGATTTTTATGTTACTAAAATGTCCATTTTGTGTACCAGTATATAGTATTATCACATAAAATGGACATTTATTCAAAAATTATTTACTCACAAACACCCTTTTACCACATGAATCAAAATTTAAAAGTGGCAGAATTACTTGTTTCTTATTCTCCCAATATAATATCTGAACAAAAAATAAGTAATAGCAGAGAAACATACAGTTTAATCACAAACCATTGGAATCTTGATACAATGGAAATGTATGAGGAAGTTAAAATAATTCTTTTCAACAGAGCAAATAAGGCTTTAGGTGTCTATGATTTATCCAAAGGAGGTATGTCTTCTAGCATCATTGATGTGAAGATTATACTTTCAATTGTTCTGAAAACCTTAGCTAGTGGAATTATTTTAGTTCATAATCATCCAAGTGGAAATCTTGTCCCTAGCAAATTTGATATTGATGTAACCCAGAAATTAAAATCAGCTTGTGATTTGATGGATGTAGCATTTCTGGATCATTTAATTATTTCAAAAGAAAATTATTTCAGTTTTGCTGATGATGGATTGTTATAATTATATATTTAATTTTCTTTAGACCACTGTAAGGGAATTTAAATTTGGATGATTTTAGATATTTTTTATACTACATAAAAATATCACTACATATATATCATAGCCAAATCATAACTCTTTTTTAGCCATTAAGTTAATGGATTGAATAAACTCTACTAAGAATAATATTATTCTGAGCTACTAGATTAAAGTGGAAACAAACAGGATAAATAAGAAGTAAAGCTTAATATAATTAACAAATAGCCAAATTTTAAATTTCAGTAGATTCAAGATTTACTAAATCTGCAAGCTTCATATCCATTGCTTCTGCAATTCTGAAAAGTGTAATTACTGTAGGATTGGTTCTACCAGCTTCAATTCTTGAAATATTTGTAGGATCAATATTTCCATCCATTTTGCCAACTAAATCAGCTTGTGAGATTCCTTTCTGTAATCTCACCTCTTTAATTCTTTTACCAATTTTTTTAAGAATTTCAGATTTATCCAACTTGCCATATTTGTCAGGTCAAAGGAACTTAATATATTTACAGATTGTAATGCCATATATGGCAACATTGAATTTTATCTCGTTATGGATTCCCGTAATGTGTAAACATGAATTATAATTAATTTGCTAACTAAACTTAAAACAATGAAAAAAACTTTATTCCTAATCATTCTATTTTTCTCAACTTACCTATATTCTCAAACATCTCAATATGTTGAATTTCCGAATATAAATACAGAGGTTCTTCCTAATAAAGCAAGAATTTATGTTATTAGACCAACAGGGAAATTAAGCCATTATTATATAACCCTATCATCTAATGGAAATATGATAGGAAGGCTTGATTATAAAAACTATCTGTGTTGGGATGTAGATGCAGGTAAATACAATTTAGAAGGAGCTTTTGAGGGCAACAAGATTAGAAAGGATCAGACTGAAAATAAAGATTTCTTTACTGTAAATGCTAAAGAGGGAAAGACTTATTACATAAGGCTTAGTCCAGCTTATGGTCTAACAACAGGAAAAGCTTCATTTGATATTATTGAACCAGAAAAGGCTCAAGAATATATCAAAAAATTTCCTAAGCCAAAAGTGAAATATGTTGATTAACAAAGGTTACAATCTAAAATATTCAACTGATAACTAATTTTTAGCATGAAAAAATACTTTATTTCCTTAGAGGGTCAACAAACAGGACCATACACAATAGAAGAGCTAAAAGCTATGAACTTAACAAACAAATATTTGGTATGGACTGATGGATTTAATGGATGGAAAAATATTCAATCTGTTCAAGAGCTGAGAGAAAGTATTACAAAGCTTCCTCCCAAAATTGAAAATCAAAAACTGCCCCAAATAAGCAATTCTATTCTTAGCAGGATAGTATTATTTTCTTTTTTGATTTCAGCGAGTTTATTTTATTATTTAGGAGGGTTTACAGAAAAGAATGAACTGATGGAATTATATTTTGGAGAAAACTATCTATATAACACAAATTTAAATTCTTATGAGTCAGCACCACAAGTAAGGATGATAATTGCAGGTTTTTCTCTACTTCAAGGCTTGTTGATAGGACTTTTGATTTACTATGTAATTAAGATTAATATGTACAAAAAATTATATCTGAAGCTGTAAAATGAAACCACCTCGAAGCAGGTGGTTTTTTTAATCTCAAATGTAAATGAAAGATCTATTTCTATCTTTAGAAATAGGAGAGGATTATGAAAAATATGAATGGAATCTGGAAATATTAATTTGTGAAGAGGTACCAATGTGTGATAAGTATTTATGGGTTGGATCTAAAGTGAATAAGATTTTTAACTTAAAGCCAAGCATAACAAAAGTAATATTTTATTGGGATAGGCTTGAAGTAGTCATTCATGAATTTGATAATAAACACAGAACTGCCTACAATAAACTTAATGCTAATTTATCAAAGAATTTTTCAACATTAAGTAATGAAAATCTAAAATATGGTATTATCATAAATAAATTTTTTATGGGTAAAATAGATTTTTGGAGTCTATATCTGCCCTCTACTAATCAGATTAAACTAATATCTTTTTCAAACTCTTTTCCTTACACAAACAACTTAATTGGTTCAATTTTAAAAATCTAAAAAATATAAATACAAATGGGAAGAATACTTATCACAACTGACAATCATGGAAACTTAAAAGCTGTAAAACAAGTCTTAGAAAGATGCAAATTCAATCCAAATGAAGACCTATTAATAAATTTAGGAGATGTAGTTGATAGAGGTATTGAAAGTGCTGAATTAGTTCAATTCTACATTGACTTAGCAGAAAAATGCTTGTACAAACCTTTATTCATTAAAGGAAACCATGATAATTACTGCCACAAATGGCTTAAATCAGGAGAAATCAGTATGGAGTGGTTAATGAATGGAGGTACGGCAACTATTGATTCTTATATAAGAACAGCCTATTTGGATAGTGAAGCACATTTAAATTTCTTTAATGAAATGTTTGATTTCTACATTGATACTAAGAACAGAGGGTATGTTCATGCAGGTTTTACATCTCCTAATGGTTTAGGAAATGATAATTCTGAAACATACTATTGGGATAGAAGCCTTTGGGAATTAGCTTTGTTAAGTAATGAAACTAATGAACTTCCTGAAGAATTGAGAATATTTGAATCACATAAGGAAATATTTATAGGACATACCCCAACATTAAATTGGAATGAAACAAAACCTATGAATAACTATAATATATGGAATTTAGATACAGGGGCTGGTTATGGAGAAGGAAAGGTCACAATCCTTGAAGCTAACTCTAAAATATTTTGGCAGAGTGATATAATAGATGAACTAAACAAATAATTAAACATATTGAAATATATATCTTCCCCTATTATGATAGTATAATTTGTATAAACACAATTAATTGAAAGATTATCTTTTGTAAATAGTGTATTCAGACAGATAACTATAATTAACAATATAATCCAGACATTTCCCTATTATGATAGTAAAAAGGTACACTTTCAGGCACACCTTTTAAAGAAATAATATATAAAATACTCAATCTCAATTTGAAACATTGTCATATTCGAGCCCAGGTGGGACCACAGAAAATCAAGCACTTACAAAAATGTAGGTGCTTTTTTTTTGTCTTAAAACTATATACTGAAATACAGGTTCAGGTTTAAATGATAATACTGTATTGGTGCAGGGCTATAAAAAAGTAGGACATACTGCCCTACATATAGATTTTTTATTAAATAACTTTATTATTCTTTTTCAATAGGATTATTGTTAAGCTTGTAAGATTCTTTTATTTCCTTCCCTTGTTTCTCAATAAAGTCCTTTACCTTCATGTCAGTTCCAGGCATTGTCATACTTAATAATTGAGGAGTTAGCTCATTTCTCATGGCAGCTAAAGGATCCTGTTTGTAATTTTCAAAGGTTTTTATAAATTTTGCTTTTTCTACTATTTTCACATTACCATTGGTGAACTTTTTAACAAGTGAATCCTCACTGTTATCTTTCGCTTTTTTATTTCCTTTTAAGGTAAATGAATAATTGTGTTGATCATCTTCTATTTTTACAATTAATCCAGGTAAACCATTAAATTTATAAGGACCCTCATTAAAAGGAAGATCAGGACAAAACCAGGCAACCCATTTTCTTCCCGCAAAATTTACTATAGCTTTTTGGGCATTATATTCGCCGATTTTTTGCTTTTCTTTCTGAACTTTCCAATCAAAATTTATTTTTTCCTGATAGCCAAAGGTAAGAGGAGTCAATCCGTTCATAATATCTTCAGTATATTGAACTTCCATGTCCGGATATTTTTTTGTTACAGAATAGGTAAATCTGACATTCGGAGGTGCTGACTGATTTTCGTAAATGCCTGTTTTTTGCATTTTTTTAAATACTTCGTTGGAGATTGAATCTGAAACAATTAATTGATAATCTTTAAAAATCGATTGATCTTTTTTAATATCTAAAACCATCATTGCAGTTTCATTTCTTGTAGAATCTTTTTTAGGTTTATATTGTACTTCATAGAAAAAACGATTGATCTCCTGAGCTTTGATTTTGATAGTGGTTAAAAAGAATAACGGTAGTATCAATAAGTATTTCATGGGTTAATTTTTAAAATTTGTATCTGTATTTTGCAAAAATTTTATACCAAAAATCCGTGAAGGGAGTAGGTAAAAAAGAGAAAAAAGAAATAATTCTCCAGGGAGAAGTAAAGTGGGCAAATATTTCAAATATTGCCTTCGAACGTACCCAGACTTCATTATCATTCACAAAATAGATGGTCTGAAGATCTATAAACTTAATTCCTTTATCACGAAGAATTTTCCTTGCTTCTTTGTTTCTTACGGAAATGATTTCCAGTGTTTTAACGTTAGATTGGCTCCATTTGGAAAACCTTGTGCAAAACTTACATTCAGAATCATAAATAATAACTTTCATTTTGTAAATTTTTAAATAGATTGCAAGTCTGGCTGCGTTTTTATGTTTTTATATTGTGATAAAATGAATAACGAAGAAAATGACCCTGCCAAAAGCCCTGTAAATATCATGACTCCACTTTGAAGAATAAATGGAATTTTTTTCATGTAATCAATATTTTTTGAGGTTACCGCATATTGTCTGGATATCATCTGCAATGTTTCAGCATATTTTAAAGACAATGTTTTATCAATTAAAGCATACACGAAAACATCAATCAAAAAAATCATGATGGCGCTAAGAATGAACGTACAAATCACATAATAAAAATTGGCGATATGATTTACCTGTTTTACCTTCTTATATTTCTTTAGTGACAGAAACAAAATAATTGCAGCGATCATAAAAGCAATAAACAATGATAGAATAGGGAAAAAAGCAACTGCAGTCATACTAAAATTATCATAAGAAAGATAGTATGCAATGCCATAAATACATCCTGTAAAGGATAAAGCGATCACTATTGAAGTAATAAAAATATACTCCAATGAAATAAGGTTATTGTCCATAGAAATTAGTTTTTAAATGCTAAATGTTGATGTAAGAGACCCAATCTTTCTGAATATCTTCTGTAAGATGTGTCCTTATTAAATGGTATTCTTCTGATAGGTAAATTTTAGCGAATTTTCCATTTTGTAAATGTCCGATATAATCACAACAATTTGTAAGAGTTTCCATAATATGAGAGCTTATCAAAACGATCTTATTTCTTTTTTTGAGGTCATCAATGATAAAATAAAACTTTTCGACACTTTCAAAATCGAGTCCGTTAAATGGTTCATCAAATAAGTATATGGGTCTGTCAATTAAAATATTACAAAGGATTGCAAGTTTCTTCTTGGTTCCTAATGAAAGTTTTTCAACAATAGCGTCTGTTGGAATATTAAAGAAATTTGTCAGTCTTGTTATCTTTTCATCCTCGTTATCATGAATAAACAGGTTTAAAATATCGTTAACCGACAGATAAGGATAAAAGTAATTTTCAGATTCCAAATATGAAATATCTCTTTTATATATGGGTTGGTCTTGTAATACTATTTTTCCATGGTATCTTGTATTTTGAAAAATAGATTCAAATAAAGTTGTTTTTCCCGCACCATTCCTTCCAAGAACACCGAATATGCTTCCTTCATTTATATTTAAACTTAGGTTATCCAAAATTTTTTTGGAGTTATAACTCAAGGTGATATTTTGTATACTAAACATACTTTGTAATTTTCTTTAAGGCTGATTTTCTATTGTTTATAATGTAAATTATTGCTGGAATTAGTAGCCCAATAATAAGTGTAAATTTGAAAAATTCAGCATCATTGATATGAGTTACCTTTATTTTTTCATTATAATTTACGTACTTATTAATAATAATAACATAATTTGAAAGAAAAAGATAAAAACTGAAATAAATTATATAATCTTTTTGTAGAGGATTTAAAAATGCAAAGCTGATTATAGCAGGAATGGAGATCATCAAGCAAATCAGAAAAGAGTATATGATTTTTTTTTCTAATCTGAATTTTGAGAATTGCAGAATGAGAATTTCTTTATTTTCCTGGAGTGAATAAACATGCAAAAGAATATGTAGCCAGCATAATCCTAATATTATCAAAGTTGCAGGATGATATCCTAAGAAAACGGAAAGTAATACAAAGGAAAAGAAAATTATAATATTCTTTCGTATATAGGCTTTCCACTCTAATAATGCATTAGGGAGTTTATTGATAAACCTTGGGTTTGCAAAATATTTTTTAAGCTTTAATAATGGTAAAATGAAGCATATAAAACCATTTCCCAAAAAGGCAAAGTTATTTTCTTTGAAAACGAAAAATAAATTTATAAATATCCAAATTATCAAATATTCTAATGCAAGGCTTATATAGAATTGCTTTCCTAAAATATTTTTTAAAAAATTAATATCCTTTCGAGTAAAATGAATGATAAATAAAACAGTTGATGAAATTAATGCATAATAGCCATTATGATTCGTTTTAAAAAAAAGTAAAAATAAAAGTATTATACTTACTAAAACACCAATATCCATACTTTGGTTTGACGCTTTAAGTAATAATTTTAATCTCAGTTTCAGATATCTCTTAAGCATATTCTTTAATAAATATTTTTCTTTTGAATAGCGATACAATTTTTTGAAAATATACTCCAGCCTTTTTCCATTCTTCATCACTTATGAAAAAACCATAACACATCATAAATAGGATTTCAAAATCATGGATCATCATAAAAATGTATATTCCCAGATGGATCATTATTCCAAGAGCAAACACAACGTATTTACCGGTTTTATGCCATGCAAGAAAAGGAAATGCTAACTCCCACATTAAAGTAATATAGGTAGAAAGTGTCACAAAAATCCCATTTTTTGCTAGTATATTATTCATTTCTGTTCCCTTAAATCTTTCTAATTGTAATGTATAATAAGTGGCAACACCGCTGAACCATACTTTAGCATTAAGTTTGAATACGGCAGAAACGAAATAAATCAAAGATAAATGAATTTTTATAGATAAAACGGATATTTGATTGACAAAATAGCTGATACTATCTTTTTTTTGTCCGGTACTGTTATTTAATGTGAAATACCTGTAGCAATCCGTAAAAATCATGTACAGTAAAAGAAATTTCAATAAATTATCACCACCATTTAATATAAAAGGATATGCTCTTTGAACAATTTCTACGGAAATATATAACAATAAGGGAGTGACATACCTGAAAATTCCAAAGGCAAATAAAATACTTAGCAACATTATAGCACTAAGAATAATATTAATATTTTGAAAAATAGAGGATTGCTGAATTCCAAATAACTGAAATATTGGATTAACAGGTGCTCCTTTCAAAAATGTAGCATCAGTGATGAGATCCTTATTAAAAAATAATTGTAAATATTTTTTAAACACGTGTATTGATATCAATATCCTGAAAATCGAAAGATATATATAGTGATTTGAATGGAATAGTTTTTTCATTTTAAAAAGGATAAGGATTGAAAGCAATTATTTTAGATTCTACATTTGGCTTTTTACTTTCTCTATTAGCAAATTTTTTAATTTCCTCAGAATTTATGTTTATCGTTACATATTTTACTGTCTTTAACTTTTCGGCAGACATTTTATCTTTTCCAACAATCTTCGCATAGTCTTTTAAAAGGAGAAAACCTTGAACTTGTTCAGGATTTTCATTGAGTCTTTGTACTGCCAGAAGATTGGCATTGTGAAGATTTAGCTCGGGTTGTGTAGTATTTATTTCAGTTCTTTCTTTCACTATTGTATTAACGATACCTTCGATAGATCCATAAATTGTATAGTCTACCATCTCGGCTCTGCCATTAAATGGCCTTGTATTTCGTTTTGATTCTATAATTGAAGAATAGACTTCGAAAGCAGCAATTTCATTTTTATTCTCATCCAGATAGGTAAAATAAAGTTTGTAGTTAAATTGTGGTGGAGGGGCAAAAAAACTCCATTTTTGAGCAAAAAAAGTAGAAAATAGTTTCATTTCTTTTTGATACTCAATTTTTATAAAATTATTGGGTGAATTGTATAAAAATGTAAAAAGCCAATAAATTGATACACAGGTAACGATAAATATTTTAATTGCTTTTTTCATAACTGTCAGGAATAAAAATGGCTCATTGTATTAATGAGCCATTAAATCATTATTAGTCTAAGTTCTGGATGTTTGCTGAAACATCATCTGTTGCGTGAAGACCATCTACTAGAGCTGAAACAACCATTACAGCAAGAAGAACGGTGCCGGCAACAGCAGATACACTTGAACCTGGAGGAAGCGCCTGGCGTGAAGTGTTAGAAGACTGTACTTGATCTCCATAGGCGATACCTTGTGCTTTAACTACATTAGGTACTAAAAAATTTAATGCAAATACGAATGCCATTCCACCTGCGAAAACTGAGTTTCTGATTTTTTTGTTCATGATAATTTTGTTTTTTTTATGATAATTAATTTTGTCATATAATCCCTGACATGGGTTTTCTGCTGATCAGGCTTGTTTCATTTTTATATTGCGCAGATATAAAAAGGTTAAGATTATTTGTGTTTCTAACCAAGGCAAAGATGCGTGTGCTTTTTCGATGATACAAGAAAAGTATAGTGGGATTTATAAATTTTGGATGAAAATCCTTATGGATTTATAAATTTAAATGAGAATTGAATGTTGTGTAAATTATTGTTTGCTAGTCTGTTGTGTTTTCAATAGTATCCTGCATAAGAATTTATAGGATACTATTGGAAAGTGTTTTTTTTTTCGGCGAATAATATCAGGAAACTGAGGAAAAAGAATGGGGTATTTTGAAAAATTCTTTATAAGAATGATTCATAAGCAAGCGTTTTATAATATCTCACTAGATAATCATAAATAACCATTTCAAATAATCTTTGCTGGGAAACAAATATTCTGTTGATATTCATATGGAAAATACTCTGAAATAAGAATTGCAGAGGCATTTCTAAAGATTGATTTTTATGTTTATGAAGAATGTTTTGTAGCGCAGTGTTCTTTTCTTCAATATTAGAAATAATAGAGCTTCTTTCTTCCAAAAATTCTTTAGAATTAATAAAGTCTACAAATTTAGGCTTAAACTCGCGGTATTTTTTGTCTAACTGGCTATTGAGTTTTTTATCGGCATTAAATTCCTGTTTAAAAGTATGATTAAAATATTTGATCCACTCCAGCTTTTCTTGGATGGGAAGATTAAGTTTATTCAACATCTCATCCATATAAAACAAGCTGACTATGATCTTTTCCTCATCATCATAATGTAAACACTCCAACGTGAACTCACTATTTTTGTGAAATAGGGTTTCTATTTCTTCCATGGTATTCTTTCCATACCTTTCAATTTCCCGTTTATAGGTGTCGACCATAATGGTAAAAATCTCTCCACTATCTATATATGGCTGAAAAATATTTTGAGCAGTGTTAAGAATTTCATGATAGTATTGGGGATCATTTAATTTTAATCTTATCCTCAAATGAGATTTAGGATCATAATACCGTATAAAAAACCATTCGGAAATATAGCCGTTCTTCTGAAATAGCTCTATTAAAGGATGTATGGCTTCTTCCAGGATTATATCAGAAGTTTTTATACCTGTATATATTTTCAAGTATAACCAATTACTTCCGGGGATAAAAGTTCGTTGCATTATTAAATATCTTACTTATTTTTTTCTTTTACGGCTTTATACAGTGGAAAAATAAACTCCTGTCTGAAATGATCGTTTTCATTCGATAAAAATTCTTCTATAATGATTGATTTTTGGCTTTTAACAGTTTCAATAAAAAGCTTTGCCATATCATAATTTTCAAGAGCCAGGGTTAAAGTATTGTCAAATTTGGACCATTGAATCCAGTCCGGAATTTTTCTTTTGTTTCTCCAGTTTTTTAGTTCCTGTAAAAAATCTTTTTTGTTCAATTTTAATTGATCTAACAAAAAAATATCTTTTTCTGTAATCTTCCACCGCGCTTTTGAAAGAATTATATTACGATATTCTACCCTTGGCAAAAATGTATAAATATATTCTAAGTCGCCCCAATTAAAATAAAGCCCGGGTTTGATATTCTGTGTATGTAAATCTGATAAGAAATGATAGACAGGTAATGTATTGGTATAGTAATTATGGGCGTTTGTGAGATAAGGAATAACCCTCCTATTTAGTTTTTTTGAACGTAAAATAATCTCATCATTTTTTAAAGAAATATATAGATCCTCTGTAGATATCTGATTTTCTTGAGGCAATAAAGATTGAGCTAAATAAGGAATTTCATACGTTCTCAAAGTAGGTCTTCTTATTATATTTCCTATCCTTGCTTCAGGTAAGTGAATGATTTCAGCTAAGATCACATCAGAGTTGAGTTCTTTTTCCTTTTCAGCAATGTTTTTGATAAGATTCTGTACTTTTGATTTTTCAGAACAGAATCGCCCCAAAAGAGTACCGGCACTAGTTCCTGTGCTTGCATTTAAGAATATTTTTTCATGATTATTTTCAGAAATTATTTCTGCCATGATAGAAGTGGTATCAGGCATATTATCCCAGTTTTCCTGGAAATCTTCAAAATCCGGATCAGTTAGTTCTATACTATATTGGTTATCTAGTAGAGCTTCCTGTAACTTTTCATTAAGTATTATCTGGATCGGAGTAAGCTCAATATTTTTATTTTGTTTTTCCTGTGAAATAGGGAGTATTAAATCTTCTATATAAGGATGAATGCCTTTTGAAGATGTATTTTGCTTATATCCTATACCTATTTCAGTATCTAAGACATATAGCAGAGGCATTTCCTGAGTATCAAACTTTTCGACAAAAGCTTTTTTAAATCTGGAAAATTGATTTTCCTTTTGTGTTAAAGTGATTTTATTCAGAAAACTTATTCCTGTTTTTAATTGTTTTTTCCAACTTGGGGATAAGTAAAAAGGAGAGATATTATAGAGATCCGTCTGAAAAAGATATTTTTGTTCATACTCCATAGTGAACGATTGTATCAGATCTCTGATTTCATCGTATAATATAGTAGGATTACCAATATTTAAATCCAGTTTCTCCAAGTTATTCTTTAAAGAAAGTAAAATATCAGTTTCATTTTTTATTTTTAATCTATTTAGAACAGTAATAATAGTATTTAAAAAATCAGTTCCTGATACATTAGGTTCAAGCTCACTTACCAGAACCTGATTAGCAATCAATTCTTCTACAAATTCTCTTGCATCATCTTCTGTTATCTCTTTATTAAGCAGGATATGAGAAATTTCACTAATGGTTTTACCTTGTTTTGAAAAATTTATTATTTGCTGTAACTCTGCAGATATTGGAGCCGAGGAAATAATGTATTCTCTTTTTCCTCCTGTATATTGATATTCTATATATCGAATTCTATTACCTATTTTATAGATGCTGTTATTAGGAAAAAATAAAAGCTTATTCTTTACTATGGGTAGTTGTGTAAAGTATTGTGCAAGAGAAACAAGAAAATGCATATCTAATCTGGTATCCCGTACTAATTGATCAGTAGGTAGTTGGTATCCTGTTGTGTTGTCGGAAAATTTTGATGCTTCTAAAGAAAATTCTCCTAATCCTATACCAGAAAATAAGCCGAATGGAGTACAACGGGTACTCATTCGGCTATAATATTTTAGAAGGGTATTTTTGAGTTTATGAAACTCTTTGGATGATAATGGTTTTTCTGAGCTAAGCCATTTGTCAAACTTTTCATATAGATGAGAGGAGGCAAGATAGATAGCCTCCCTAAAAACAGGATTGTTAAAAATCTCTTTTAAGTTTTTATCTGAAATTTCATCTTGACTAAGTTGTTCCTGAAAGCTCTTTAGTGAGAATAAAGGGGTTCGTACTATATACTCATTAAAAAAATGATAAGGGAAGCGTGACATCTAATTTTTTATTTGTTCTTTTGGTCGGTAGTCGGGATGGCCTAATTGCCAAAATGCAAAAGTAAATATATCATCAATATTAGTATATCTTTGATCTACTGCAACATTATTTCCATGACCTCCTTCAAAATCTATTTTTAATAACTGAGGATTGGAAGAAGCATCATTAAACATTAGTTTAGCAGCATATTTTACGGGTTCCCAGACTATAACCCGCTGGTCGTTTATTCCTCCGGTTATAAAAGTAGCAGGATACTTTTCTCCTTTTTTAATATGCTGATAAGCATCCATTTCCAGCAAACTTTTGAATTCTTTTGGATCGTTAACCGTTCCGAATTCTTTGGGCTGGCCATTAGGGGTTATTTCATCTCTTAACGGATTCATTACTCCTACTTCTGCAATAACTACTTTAAAGAGGTCAGGTCTCTCCGTCATGGCTCTCCCTACAGTAATTCCTCCGGCACTGGAACCCCAAATCGCTACTTTTTCTTGTGAGGTATATTTTTCTTTTATCAGATATTCTGTACAATCTATTAGATCCCTCCAGGTATTGGGTTTAGTTTCTTTATATCCTCCTAAGCGCCATTCTTCTCCTTTTTCTCCTCCTCCTCTTACATGAGCTATTGCAACTACACCACCTTGTTGAACCCATAATAAATAGGTGGGGGAAAAATAGGGATTATTAGAAATACCATAAGAACCATAGCTGCTAATAAGAGTCATATTCTTACCATCTTTTTTGATGTTTTTATTATATAGTAAGGATACCGGGATTTCTTGTCCATCTCTTGATTTCACGATGATTTCATTAACAATAATATCCTGAAACTCGGGATATTTAGTAATAGGGGTAAGATTTTCTGGCTTGAAAGAATTGGTCTTTAGGTCATATTTAAATCTTTGCTCATCATTGGCCCAGCCGGAGCAAGTTATCCAGATATCAGAATGATTTTCTCCTTTGCCTCTTAAATTAATATCTCCGGATGGATAGGGAAGCTCAATAGAATGATTTTGTCCGTTTTTATATAAGTATAGTTTAGCTTCTACTCCGTTTTTTGTAGTGGTATAATAAATACCATCTTTTGTGATGGTATAGCTTTTAATAATTTCGTCTTTTTTTTCAGGAATCAAAACTTCACCATTCTTAAAGTCAGGATTGATAATACTGGTTTTACATAGCTTATTGAGAGAAGTATTGTAACCTGATATAAAAAATATTTTATCTTTTTGAAAAGTTAAACTTTTAGCTTTATCGTCCGAATTGGAAAATAATCTCCAATTTTTTTTACCTGATAATAAATCCTGTTTACGAATGATAAATGTTTTTCTATAAGACTGGAAATCAACCAACATGCCAATATAGTATTGATCATCAGCACTAAAGTCTAAAATGATAGGAAATTGATCTTCGGTAATATGTAGATCAGGATTGTTTTTAGCAGAAAAAACGTCAACCGATTTATTAGGATCAGTTCCAATTTTATAGAATACAGTTCTTGTATTTTTATAAAAGTTTTGAGATGTTGGGTCAGTTGTAGAAAACTCGACATAGATAAACCCCGTATTATCATCTATCCATTTTATTCCATCGAAAGTAGCGGGTGCAGAGTTGGTAATAATCTCAGGATGTACATATTTCGTTTTTACATCCAGGATAATTATTTCTGATAATTCTTTTCCTTTTTCAGACATGGAAACAGCTATTTTACTGCCATCCGAAGATGGACTTATATAATTGATAACAAAAGAATGACTTCCGTTATTCTCTTTATACATAGCAGGATCATATAGCAATACTTCTTGGCCTAAAAAGCCTTCCTTATAATATAATCTTGCAATCTTTTCATCACCATTTTTCTTTAAATAAAAATATTTGTCATTATCGGTAATTTCAAAATCTGATATAGAGTACCCCTGCCTTCTGTCAAATTCTAACCTTTTTTCAACATAATAGTTTTTTTTAGGAATTTGATTTAATATAGAATTGGTATAATTGGTTTGAGACTGCATCCAATTTATAGTTCCTGCATTTTGAAGATCCTCAAGGTTTCTATATTCATCTATTATTTTAGTTCCAAAATAATTTTCTGTAACAGGTTTTGAAGGTGCTAAATTGTTTTTTTGAGCCTTTACGGGAAGTACGTATAAAATAGCAATAATGACAAATATTAAGTTTTTCATATTTATTTAAGGCTTGATTGTATGTTTAATGGGAGTGTTTGGATCAACTTCGCCATTTTCATCTAAAGATACCTGATTACCATTCCCTCCATATCCTCCATGGATTCTCTTTAAATCATTAATCTTCATAATCTGTACTTTTTTTAAAGACAATTTCTTTTGCGCGTTGTTTTCTTTTTTCATGATTGTTATTGTTTATAAAAATTAATTTTACAAAGAAAGCAATATTTCTTTGACCCCACTGAAAATATATCTATAGATTTATAAATACATATTTGTAAAATGTCAATAAAATAATAATGATCAATTAGTTAAAATCAAAATACAGATTATGTATTTTCTTGAAAAAATGAATATTTTTGTACGGTATAGAAAAATTAATGAAAAAGATATTCCTGCTTTTATTAGCATTCTTTTGTAGTCTATTTTTTGCTCAAAATAAAATTGATAGTTTAAAATTATTGAATTATGAGGAGTTAAGAAATAAATTTAATGTTTATGATGAATCTAATAAAAAGTTAGAAGCACAAGTTATTTCTCAATATTACTTAGCAAAAGCAAAAAAAGAAAAAAATATCCTTGAAATTGCAGAAGGATATAATCTTATGCATTCAACTGAGGACTTCCCTGTGGCCTTAAAGTATATTGATAGTCTGGCTATGATTACAAAAAATGCGAAAGGAGATGTATATCCAGCCAGAACATTTATTATAAAAGGAAATTTATACTATAAATATGACAATTTAAAAGCTGCCCTTGATAACTATATTTTAGGTTTGGAATATTCTAAAAAGCAAAAGAATTTGAAGCAAATAGCTTATGCTAATATGAACATTGCCTATTTAAATAGCTATATGGGGAAAAATAAAGAGGCAGCAAAAACATTTAGATATTATTTATTGAATTCCCACGATATAACAGATGAATATCAGCATGATCAGATGCGGGTAAGTCTTGCGTACTGCTATATTAAAATAAATAAAATTGATTCTGCCAGTTTTTTCATTCAGGAAGGATTGAATTCTCCCTTTGTACAAAAGAATATATATAATAGGAATCAGTATTTATATTTATCTGGACAGCTGCATCTTAAAACCAAAAATTATCAAGCTGCAATTGCTGAGTTAACAAAGGCGTATACTTATTTTTCAAGTATTAATGATAACAATCAAAATTTTGTATTATATAGTCTGGGAAAATGTTATGAAGAATTGAATAACAAACAAGAGGCGATAAAATATTTTACTCAGATAGATTCCAATGTAAAAAAAACGGAGATTACTTTTCCAGAGTTAGGAGATGTATATACTTTTCTAATAGATTATTATAGGGAAAACGGCGATAAAGAAAAGCAACTCTATTATATTGACCGTTTTCTAAAAGTTGATAAAAAGCTTGATGAACAATTTCGATACTTATCAACGGAGTTGCACCAAAAATATGATACGCCCAATCTTTTACAAGAAAAAGAAGTTATAATAAATGAATTAAAAAATAAAAAAACATTTTTGTATGTTTCTGTTAGTATTTTAACTTTAATATTACTTTTACTTACCTATTTTTATTATAAAACTAAGAAAGCTGAGAAAGAACATCGAAAAATTGCTCAGGACTTAATTCATTTGATTGAAAAAAGAAATCTTGAAGCAGCTCAAAATAAAAATGATAAACCAGTAGAAATATACGAACCGGTAAAGGTTGAAAGTGAAACCAAAACAATTAAAACGGTTCCCGAAGATGTTGCTCAATCTATCTTAAGGGATCTGGACAATTTCGAAAACAAACTTCATTTTTTGAAAAATGGGATTACATTAACAAGTCTTGCAAAAAATATTAAAACCAATACTGCTTACTTATCGGAGATTATTAATAATCATAAAGGTAAAAATTTCACAACTTATCTTAATGATTTACGTATTGATTATGCTTTAGATCAGCTTGTAAAAGATAAGAAATTTCGTTCTTATAAATTACCTGCTATTGCAGAAGAAATAGGTTATAATAACGTTCAGGCATTTTCGATTGCTTTTAAGAAAAAGACAGGAACTACTCCGTCTATTTATATTAAAGAGATTGAAAAATCAATTTCGAATTAAAATAAAACAAATAGGATTTTAGCATAAAACTTACTATGCATAACATTAAACATTTGTTTAAAAAACCATAAAATACATTTAAAATTTAGTTAACAATTTTCTTCTTCATATACCGTTGCTTTGCAAAAAAAGTAATGATGGAAAACAACCACCAATTCAACAGAAGAAGATTTCTTAAAAATTCACTATTGGCAGCCGGAGGAATTTTTCTTGCTCCTCTTATCGAAAGTTGCAGTGACGATTTTACTGAAAATGGAAATGCTCCCGATAATCTCCAAAACGGAGGTTTTGAATCCGGGGTCGCAAGTTTTGATCCGAGTGCAACAGGAATTATTATCTGGACCCGATATTCAAAGGGAACGGATGCAGAAATTACATGGGAAATTAGCAAAAACAATACTTTTTCGGAGGTGGTAAGAAGAGGGCAGGCCAATGCTATGGCAGTAAATGACTTTACTATAGCTGTAGATGTACAGAATATCTCTTCTAACACAAAATATTATTATAGATTCTATAACAGTAAGACCAAAGAAGTGAGTGTGACAGGAGAAACCCTTACTTTACCTTCAAAATCGGATGCTGTAAGTGAAGTGAAAATGGCAGTGGTGTCTTGTTCCAACTTTCCTGCAGGACTTTTTAATGTATACGGTGCAATTGCAAAATCTGAAGCTGATGTTGTAGTACACCTTGGAGACTATATTTATGAATATGCTCCGGGACAATACGGAACAAATCCTTACACCAATCAGTTAGGAAGAGCTCATCAGCCGGCGAAGGAAATTCTTAACCTCAGCGATTACAGAGAAAGATACAGGCAGTACAGAGGAGATAAAAATCTTCAGCTTCTTCATCAGAAAAAACCGTTCATCTGTGTTTGGGATGATCATGAATTTGCTAATGATACCTATAAATCCGGAGCAGAAAATCATCAGCCCAACGAAGGCGATTTCCAGGCAAGAAAAATGGCGGCTTTCCAGGCATATAGCGAATATATTCCTCTTAAAACGGGAAAAGATATGAGAATTTACAGAAGTTTCAATTTCGGGAATATCCTTTCACTATACATGATGGATACAAGGGTGATTGCAAGAGATAAGCAAATGGAATATTCCGATTATATTGATAGCACTGGGAATTTTAATCAAATACAGTTTAAAACAGATTTTTTAAGCACAAACAGAAAACTAATCGGAAATGAGCAGATGGCATGGCTGGGCTCTCAGATCAATAGCGATACTGCAAAATGGAAAGTGCTGGGCCAGCAGATTTTAATGACTAAAATGATGGTTCCAGCAGAGTTATTGATGCTGCTGAATCAGATTCTTGCAGAAATTAAGCAACACGGAAGTGCACAGCCGGCTACCATGCAGGCCCTTCAGAATACCATCACTCAACTGATTATTCTTAAAACAAGACACCAGCAGCAGGATCCAACACTGACTCCGCAGGAAATTGCAAGAATCACAACTACTTTACCATACAATCTGGATGCATGGGATGGATATTTTATGGAGAGGGAACAACTTTATTCTGTTCTTGCAGGGAAAAATGTAGTGGTATTAGCGGGAGATACCCACAATGCATGGTTAGGAAAACTGAACGATGCACAAGGGAAGTTTATCGGAACAGAATTGGCTTGCAGCTCCGTTTCTTCTCCTGGCTTGGAAGGATATCTGGGAATAACTTCAGATCCTGCAAAAGCGATAGAACTGGCCCAGGCATTTTCATTACTGATTGATGATCTGGATTATGCCAATCTTTATAAAAGAGGATATCTGCATGTGAAATTTACCACTGGAAGTTCTACTGCAGAATGGAGGTTTGTAGACAATGTCATCTCTGATACTTATAATGTAAGTACAGAAAAGACCTATACGATATTATAGTTTCGATAATCATATCTTATTTTCAATTAAGTAAAAAGAGTCACGGTGTACTGCGGTGGCTCTTTTGTATTATAGTTTGGAAGCTGGAAGCAGGAGGAGGGAAGCTATTAAGATCATAACTGCTTACTGAAGGTTATTTACTTTTTTTGTATCTTGAACAGATGCAAGAGGATGTAAGAAAAGATTTTTTGCCATTAGTTTCTAAAACATGGTGGTTCATGACCTGGCTGACCAGGACTTTTGGGGGGCTTTTATTGTTGGCAGCGTTTCTGATCATAATAGGATTGCCTGTTGTGATGAGTGATAAACCGGTTATATTTGTTATTGTAGCCATACTATACTATCCGGCACTTGCTTTCGGTTTATATCGTTTTTTTCTTTACCAAAGGAGAATCAGAAAAAGAATTGTCAGAAAGATAGAGGTTGATGATAAAGGAGTTCACTATGAGAGAGCCGATGGAACAATAGATAAAATTTTGTACAATAGCCTGAAAAAATATTCCTTTTCTGATGAATATGATGTGAGTATCAGTCCAAGGCATAAAACTTATATATTGACAGTAAATAACAATGGCTCGGTAGCAGACGTTGATTTTAATGGAATGGATGCAGGCTACACTACTTATATTGGAAATTTGAGAGCTTTACGAAGAAGATACATCCAGGGAATTGTGTATTTTCGACCAGATTTGCGAATAAATCCTTTGGTTTATGAGGTCTATTATATTAATCCTGCAGATTTTACTTTCGATCATAAAAAGTTTTGGACAGAATTTGGGGAGATTTTTGCGGTAATGATCCTATTCTGTTTAATATTAGGAATTATCATGCTCGGATTGGTTAAATGGCTTTTTTAAGAATCTTTCATTGATTAACGAAGAATTTAAATTTCATATCCTTTAATTTTATTTTTATATCTCAAAATCTTATGCTTATATTTATTTTATATTAAGGTTTTCCGGTTAATAAAACAGGGTGTATTCTCTGGAAAGTATGACTGGATTTAAAATTAAATGAATGAAAAGTTTAAAAAAGCAGCTCGGACAGTTTCCGGATGAAAAAAGGAAAGAATATTTCAGTACACTACCGAATTATCTCAACGGGCGATTTCAGAATATATTAACAACCCCGGCGCTGTTAGAAGGAGAAAGCATGACTAAGTTGCTCCTTCAAAGCTTGTGCAAAGTAGAAAATACATCACCAAAAACCGCTCTCCCGTTTATAGAGACTGACCTTAAGAATCTTCGTCCGGATGAAAATGTGTTGGTATGGTTTGGGCACAGCTCCTATTTTATACAGCTGGATGGAAAGAAATTTCTTATAGATCCTGTTTTCAGTGGAAATGCTTCTCCAATGCCCGGTTCTATAAAAGCTTTTCAGGGGGCAGATTATTACAAACCGGAACATATGCCGGAAATAGACTTTCTGCTTATTTCCCACGACCATTGGGATCATCTTGATTATAAAACCGTTCATGAATTAAAAGATAAGGTAGGTAAAGTTATTTGTGGTTTGGGAACCGGACAGCATTTCGAATATTGGGGCTGGAGCTTTGATAAAATTATCGAAAAAAACTGGTGGGAAAGTATAGACATTGCAGAAGGCTTCAGAATTACACTCACTCCGGCAAGACATTTTTCCGGCAGATTGCTGAACCGTAATATCTCACTCTGGACTTCCTTTGTTTTAAAAACACCTGCGAAAAATCTGTTTTTAGGCGGTGATAGCGGTTATGGAAATCATTTTACAGAAATAGGGGAAAAATATGGACCATTTGATTTAGCCGTAATGGAAAATGGGCAGTATAATGAAAAATGGCCCTATATTCATACGCTGCCAGATCAGTTGATCACAGAAATAAAAGAACTGAAAGCCAAAAATTTTATCCCGGTACACAATTCTAAATTCAAACTTGCCCAGCACATCTGGTATGAACCTTTGGAGCTCGCTTCGAAACATGCAGAAGAAAATAATATACCTATAACCCTTCCGATGATTGGAGAAAAAGTAGATCTGGATCAGTTGGGAACTACAGTCTGGAAAAAATGGTGGGAAGACTATATATAATTAAAACCCTTTATGTACTACTATAAAAAACTAATAACATTATTAATTTTGCTTTACAGTATTTTATCATACGCTCAATCCTATGAAAAAGATACTTTGCAGGGAGATTTTACATACCGCTTAAAAGGCAGGTTAAATAGACAAACAGATTACATTCATGAGGAGCTGTTCTCATTACAGGTAAGTAATAACCGGGCATTTTTTACAAGTGTTCAATCTCTTAAAAGAGATTCGGTGATAGAAAACTCTCTGCAGACAACAAAGAATCCGGATGGAAGCATTAGTCTTAGCCTTGCAGGAGTATCAGTACCCAAAACAAGATTTCTCTCCACCATATTACAGACCAATGAAAATATACAATATTTCCAGTTAGCCGGAATGTCATTGCTTACGTATAAGCAACCCGTTATGAACGGCTGGAAACTTATTAATGAATCAAAAATAATTAATACACTACACTGCAAAAAAGCCGAACTCAGCTATAGAGGAAGAATCTGGGTGGCATGGTATTCCACTGAAATTCCATTTCCCTATGGTCCCTATAAATTTGGTGGATTGCCGGGACTGATCATCAAAATAGCCGATGAAACAGGAGATTTTGATTTTGAACTTGTAAAATCCGTACCCACTGCTGAACTAAAAGGTAAGCCTGTTAAGATTAATAAAAGAAGATATACAGAAGCCATAGAAACTACACAGCCAAAACTGGAACAGGCATTAAAGACTGCCAGAGAAAATGCCGCTGCTGTACTGGCAAGCTATGGAACGACAATTTTAAAAGGGCAGGAAATTGTACGACAAAAGCAAAGAGAGCAACAACAAAATCTTGCATATGATAATCCGATAGAACTGGAAAAATAAAAACCGGTCCATTATTGGCCCGGTTTCTTCCTTCTTATCAAAAAAATAATCACTACAAAGGTTCTTTATGATTGACCTTGGAATGAATAATATCGTAAAATACAGATGGATTTGCAGCATCAGGTGTAATTCTGTAAGTAAATGTTGTTTCGTTCAGTACCAGAATATCTACAACACGGGTAAAAGTAGGAGTGGTAAGTGTTCTTTTCTTTCCATCCGGAGAGATAGACCATGTTCCTTCGGATCTTAATACATCATTTAACCCAAAAATTTTAAAAGTTCCGTTGGCCTTGAAGTAAGAATATCCCACAAATCCGGCTACACTGGCATCATTTAATGCAATATTATTTCCGCTTTTATCCTTAGCTCCAGTAGTTTCCCATGGAGTAGAAGCCAGGGTAAGCTGCCCGTTCGTTGGCTCCGCATGAGAGGTTCTTGTATGGATGATATCATAGTAAACTGACTGATCGCTGGAGTTAGGACGAATTCTGTAGGTGAACTCATTTCTGTTCAAAACAAGAATTTCAACATCACGGGTGAAAATAGTAGTCCCATCCGGGTTTAATGCTGCAATAGTTCTTGTTTTACCCTGAGCATCTACAGACCATGTTCCCATAGATCTTAATATGTCAGTCAGATTATAAATTGCAAACTTTCCATCTGCTTTGAAGTAAGCAAAACCTACATATCCGGCTACGCTGGCATCGGTAAGGGCTACATTATTTCCATTTTTATCTTTGGCTGCTGTAGTTTCCCATGGAGTGGAAGACAATAGCTGTGAGGGAGTCTGTTGTTCAATACTTATTTCATTGTCATCACTTGAGCATGAAACAAAAGATGCTGATAACAGTATAGCAGCAGACAGATAACATAATTTTTTCAGTGTATTCATAAGGGTATTTTTAAGTCTTTGCAAACTTATCCCTAATCAATGTTAATATGTTGTATAAAATATCTCTTTTGTTGTAAAAAACATAACAGATCCCAGTACAGAATGAGAAAAATGGTATTATGTCCAAAATTTGCATCAAAAGTACCCAATTCCCATCCTTTGGAGGGGTGGCAAAAATTCAAAGAATTTTTGACGGGGTGGTTTTTAGCATTATTTATTAAAATCAATTTCTTACCATAAAAATTCACCAAAAACTCTATTTTTGAATATGAATAACAGAAACCGCGGAAAAAATACTGGTGATGATACCTTATTTGGCTCAGAAAATCAGATCTCCAAACTGAGACTGGCTGTTGAAGACATGCAGTATCTGTTGAGCAGAGAGTATCCGGAAAAAGCGGCTTCTGATCTTGTGGGTAACAGGTATCGACTGAAAACCCGTCAGATACAAGCATTGAGGGGAGCGTCAGCATCCATTCAACAGCTTGATAACAGACAGTTGAAGCATGTTGGTACTTCAGATTTGAAAGATAAAACGGTATATCTTGATGGGTTCAATGTTCTTATTTTACTGGAAAGTCTGCTTTCCGAAGCTTATGTTTTTGAAGGATTGGATGGCTGTATCCGTGATCTTTCAGGTGTGCATGGAACTTATAAAAGAGTGAATCAAACCTTAAGAGCAGTAGAATTGGTAGCTTCTTTTTACCGGAAAAGTCAGATTGATCAATTGGTATGGATCTTTGATAAGCCGGTTTCCAACAGTGGAAGAATCAAACAGATTATTCTGGAATTTGCCGAAGAGCATCAGCTCAATTGGGATGCAGATCTGCAATACAATCCCGATAAATTCCTGGCAGAAAGTTCAGCCATCGTTATTTCCTCAGATGCCTGGATTCTGGACCACTGTAAAGAATGGTTTAATCTGATCGGATATTTGATTACAGAAGAAAGTATTCCTGTTAATCTGATCAAAATGAAGTAAAATATGAATCCGTTCGAACCTTATATTGCCCTGTTCTCCGAAACATGGAAAAGCCAATACAAAGCCATTTTAGCACAAGAACATCTGAAATATCTGGAAAAAAATATCCAGAAGTTTAAGGACAATACTTTAGAATTGCACCTTCCTTATTTTAATGAAGAAATAATTATTGACAGGAAAGAAAGCTTTGAAAAATTGATGAAGATTCTTGATAATAATGATTCAGATGATGTAAAAGCTCAACTTCTGGAAGAAATTCCTTTTGAACATTGGCTGAATGTTTTAGGACAAAGGCTCACCTCTGCCAGCATCCGTGATGAAAATGCTATTCCGCCTTTGAAAGCAACGTTGATCAATGCCTGCAAAGAACCATTCAACAATGAAATTACCATTGCACAAAGAGCCTGGGAAAAGCATATTGGAAGAATGGATGATGATTTCTGGGGAGAGATAAAAGGAAATAACCAACAGAAGCAGGAAAAAGTAATGGCAAAAATCAATGACATCCTTGATCATAAAACCTGGTGGAATGTTTTCTTCCATTACAAGCATGAGCTGGTTTTTGAAGTCCGGGAAAAAGAAGGTCATGGAATCCGTTGGAGTCACGGAGGAACAAAGCTGATCGGTTTTCTCGAAAAATTTATCAACGAATAAATAAATACAAACATCTGTGCATTTGCGAAATCTGTGGGAAAAAAAGTTCCCGCAGATTATGCTGCTTTTACTCATAAAACTATTGCACCTTTTCGTTTTTCGTCTTTTTTATCTTAATTTTTAACTGCGTAAAAACATTGCGTACCATGCTTCTAGTTTTGCAGACATAAAACAGAAGCTATGAATCAATCAGAACAAAAATTTTCAGCCGACGAATGGGAAATATGTCTCAAGGTACTTAATTCCTTGAAAGAAACCCCTTTCCTGAACCCTGATAATAAAACATTTTCAGGACTGATTACCAAAATTCATAAAAATGCCAAAAGACAAAGCCGTCATGAAAACTATTCTGAGATGAGGTCTCATGATCTGGCGATAAATTCCAATGCGGTACTGATGCAGAAAGCATTGGCTGGTATTTCTGCTTTTTATGATGATGAAAAGGAAGAAGTGAGACTTACAAAGCTTCAGATTCCCAAAAACTGCTACTGCTGTAACCAAAGTTATCAGTATGCTCATTCTTTCTATTCCAGATTGTGTCCCGTATGTGCCGGAGAAAACTATGAAAAGCGTTTTGAAACAGCTGATCTTACGGGAAGAAATTTAATCCTGACAGGAGGAAGAGTGAAGGTGGGTTTTGCTACTGCATTGAAGGTGTTGAGAAGCGGGGCCAATTTGGTTTTGACAACCCGTTTTCCGGCATTGGCAATGGAGCTTATGCAGCAGGAGGCAGATTATGAAAACTGGAAAGACAGACTTTGGATCTATGGCCTGGATCTTAGAAATCTGAAGGCAATCCAGGATTTTATTGATTTTTATAAGTTGAATTTTGATACGCTGGATATTCTGATCAATAATGCAGCCCAGACCATTAAATATCCCGACGAATACTATCTGCCAATTATAAAACGCGAAAAAGAAAAACTGATAGCATTTAAAGATATTCATACCCTGATTCCAAACCACACGGAAATTTCAAATGAAACAGCAAAACTGGAATATGCTCAAAATGAAGAAACGCAGGTTGCACTTACCCGTTTTGGACAGCCGGTAGATAACAGAGAAAAAACAAGTTGGAATTCTACGCTGGAAGAAGTTTCTATGTTTGAATTGGTAGAGGTGAACCTCATCAATCATATTGCCCCTTATTTTCTGATCAAAGAGTTGAAACCATTGATGAAAAACTCTGCTTTTAAAGAAAAATTTATCATCAATGTCACTTCATCAGAAGGAATTTTCAGCTACGAAAATAAGACGATTTTTCATCCGCACACCAATATGACAAAAGCAGCTCTGAATATGATGACCCTCACTTCTGCAAAAGAATTTGAAAATGATCAGATTTATATGAGTGCCGTAGATGTGGGGTGGATTTCTACAGGAGCCAAAGAAAGTCTTAGAAAGAAACAGTTTGAGATGGGATATATTCCCCCGCTGGATTCTGTGGATGGGGCGGCCAGAATTATGCACCCTGTGATAGAAGGAATAAAAGGAAATTACTTCAGTGGAGTTTTATTGAAAAACTATAAAGTTCATACCTGGTAAAATCCATACGGAGATAATAGTAATAATGGAAAAATACATTTTGCTAAAATGAGTTGCAGGTTCGATTCCTGCTTATCTCCCAACTATTGAAACGGTAGCTCAACGGAAGAGCTTTGACCATCCACGTCAACGGCTGCGGGTTCGATTCCCGTCCGTTTCACAGGAGTACATAGTTCAAAAGGAGAAGAATACGTCCTCAGCAGGGACGAGCTGCAGGTTCAAATCCTGCGGTACTTCCAATGCAAACAATGGAGATAATAGTTTAGCGGAAAAATGATTCCCTGCCCGGAATTGATGCACATTCGAATCGTGCTTATCTCCCTAATCAGAAAGTCAGAGCAGTAGCTTAATCTGGAAAAGCATATCCATGGAGGATAGGTTGCCGGTTCGATCCCGGTCTCTTTGGCTTTCATTTTAAAATATAATACCATGCTTAAAAAACTATTGATTTATCTGAACATTATTGATGAAATTCAGGTTCCGGTACCTATACAGAGGAGGGATAGAACTCCAATGGAAAAAGCGTTGGAGCGTTCGAGAACTGAAATGCTGAAAGAAAGAAGCAGGACTGTACAGGAACAAAAAAGAGAAGCCTCAGAAAGTTTAGTGAAAGGAAAGAAAGTGACAGAATCTATTCTGCCCGTAAGAGAAAGGAAAACCAACAGAAACTATTTGAACAGAATTAATAATCTGGCAGAATATACAAAGGATTATAAAGAATATTGTCTTGAGAAAACAAGCAACCAGCATATGTTGAAAACAGAACAATATCATATTTATGCTAAAAGCGGAACTACAGAAGCATTTCAGATTTCTGAAGATGCCTTTATCACCCATAATGAACATAAGATGCTGCGGATAGAAAGTGATTACTTTGTAAAGTATATCCAGCAGGAATATAACCCGATAACTCAAATCATAGAAAATGCATACGACTGATACCATAAGAAAATATAAAATATTCTCCGAAGAAGACTGGGCGGATATTGTTTTTGATAAATATGCTTTGATAGAAGTTTATGCTAAAAACATCACCTTTCATTGTACAGAAATAGAAGGAAGCTTGTATTTGCGTGGTGAAGGCTGCCGCTTTCCGGAGTTGAAATATATCGCTGGAAATCTTTCTATTGATGCAAAATATTGTGAACTTCCGGTACTTGAAACAGTAGAACGTCATTTTACCATGCATTGCCATACCATGATGAATGAGCTTAGAAAAGTCAGAGGTAATTTTAAGTGTATTGTGGATGCCACTTTTAAAAACCTGGAAACGATCGGAGGATGTATTGCTGTAAAGAATGCCACAGTACATACCAGAAATGGAAAGTTGCTGAAAACAAGAGATGTTATTCCTGTTCAGTACCAGTTTCAGGCAGATGAGCTTTTGAAAGATGGTATTTTTGATATCAATATTCTTGGAGATAATATTATAATTCCTCACCGGGAAATACGTGGTAAAATTACCATTGTAGGGAAAAATGTTTCATTCCCGAATCTGGAATTTGTTCATGGTACGCTTAGAATAACGAGTGAATATCATATCGGGCATAAATTTACCCATCATTTTCCCATGCTGAAGAAGTTGATTGGTAACCTGAAATTTGAAAATACCGGTGTCTCATTTCCGGTACTTCAGGAAACCAGCGGAAGTATTCATATGGAAAACGGTTCTTATGTCACTTTTCCGGCACTTGAAAAATCCGGTAATATAATGCTCAATGGAGGAAGTAGAGGGGCATTTCCGGTTTTGACTGATATTATTGGAAATTTCATGTATAATGGTTCTGAAAAGTGTGAGCTGAATGCTCTTCGATATGTGAAAGGCTTTTTCAATACCTATAATACGTTCGCTCCTAACATTGCTGAAGTGGGAGATCTGATTATCCATGAAACCCATCGTTTTGAACACCTTCAAAAAGTGAACGGGAAAATTCAGTTTTTGTATAATGTGAACCCTGCAACAGATTTTAAATCGTTGGAGTATCTTGGGGAATGGGGAGATTCCAGAATGAAAGACCTGAAGTTTCCTGCGTTGGAATGTATCAACAATTATTTGTACGGTACCTATGATGGCTTTGAACATATCGCAAAGAATATTTATTTTAAAATAAATAATAATTTGCATCTTACGAAAGATTATTTTATTATTTCACGGACATCTTTTCCTTATATTTTCCAGGAAAAGCGTTATCCTTTGAGAAAACTGGTTGCGATCTTAAAGTTAAGACACAGCAGCTTTCAGAATTTCAAAACCCGTGAGTATGAAAGACAATGGGAGTCTTTTAATACTCCATTTTTTACAAAGGTTTTAGGAAAAATTGAAAGTCTCTGGACAGAAGTGGAGCCGATGAAATATGAGGAATTCTTTAAAGCAGAAGACAGGAACTTTAAACTGTTTTGTTTCAGTTATTATGGCGTAGGAAATCTGATGAAAAAACTTGAATCCAGAAAGATCAATGAAAAAGAAATTGAAATTGCCTACGAGGAGTATGATGAAAACGGAAACGAAAAACTAATCCAAAAAGTTAACCGTTATGAAGTACATGAAATTGAAAACCGTAAATTGGGAGTGTTCATCTGGGGGAGCAGAGCAGAATATTCTTATGCAGTGAAATGTTGGTGCCCATCTACGGAAAAAGAACACTGGCTGTGGATAGAATCCGATTATAAATCCGATGCTTTAACGGCCATTGCATCTACCTTCAGAATACACAGTAATCTGATTCCTTATATAAAATGCTTGAAGAGACAGGGAGATCTGCTCATCTGCGAATTGAAAGAAAAAGTAACTCCTACCGGAGAAATACGACCTCTTACAGCTTCAGAATACTTTAATCTTCTGAGAGCAGAAACATAAACAAGAAACAGTAGTTTAACTGGAAAAATATTCCATTCAAAGGAAGGTCATCGGTTCGAACCCGGTCTGTTTCTATTTTTTTTAACTAAAATAACATTTAATAAAAAAGTAAAAAACAAATGAACACTTACATTGATATTGGCATTAATCTGACCAATAAACAGTTCTACAATGAACACGAAGAAATTATTAACCGTGCTTTGGACGAGGGGGTTGAACATATGATTCTCACCGGAACCAGCATACGTGGAAGCAAAGAATCTGCGGAAATTGCACAAGAATATCCCGAAATTTTATTTTCAACAGCCGGAATTCATCCCCACGATGCCAAATCTTTTAATGGACAAAGTATTGATGAGCTCAGAAAACTATTAAAGCAGGATCATGTGATTTCAGTAGGAGAGTGCGGATTGGATTTTGACCGTGATTTCTCTCCCAGACCTTTGCAGGAAAAATGTTATCAGGCACAGCTTGAACTCGCCATTGAAGTAAACAAACCCCTTTTTCTTCATGAAAGATCTGCATTTAAAAGATTTAATGAAATCACAGATGACTATCTTTCAAAGTTACCTGAAGCCGTTGTACACTGCTTTACCGGAACATTGAATGAAGCAAAAACTTATCTGGATAAAGGATTTTATTTAGGATTTACAGGAGCCATCAGTGATGAGAAAAGATTTAAACACCTTGAAGACGTTATAAAATATGTCCCTCTTGACAGGATGATGATTGAAACAGATGCCCCATTTATGCTTCCGAAGAATATGCCGAGAATGCAGAACAGAAGAAATGAACCTTCATTCTTACCTTATGTAGCACAAACCATTGCCCATCTGAAGAAGATCAGCATTTCCGAAGTGGCAGATGATACCACAGAAACTGCCAGAAATTTTTTCAGACTATAAAAAAGAGCTCTACTGAAGTAAAGCTCTTTTTTTATAATGAATTTAGTTCTTACAAACTCTTTATAGCTGATTCCAAAGCTAGTTCCATCATTGGATTCAAAGCTGTTTCTCTTTCATCAGCAGAGATTTTTTCGTGGGTAGGAATAATATCCGTTACCGTAAGAATAGTCGCTGCATTTTTTCCTAAATGCTGAGCATTGGCAAATAAACCAAAAGCTTCCATTTCTACTGCAGGACAGTTGTATTTGGTAGCAATTTCAGGAGTGTTAGGATCTTTTCTATAGAAAATATCGCTACTGTGGATATTGATGGCTTTAGCATTTAAAGATAAATCTTTAGCCGTTTCGTTGATGGTATTAAAGATATTCCCCTGGTGAGAAAGGATTTCGTCTTCAATTCCCCATGCATATTTGGCATACGTACTTTCACTGGCAGCTTTGTCAATATTTAAGATATCAAAAAGTTGAAGATCTGTATTGTAAGCACCACAAGTTCCGATTCTGATGATCGTGTCCACATCATACTCTGTGAACAGTTCAAAAGAATAGATTCCGATACTTGGAAAACCCATTCCACTTGCTCCTACAGTGATTTCCTTCCCTTTATAAAGACCTGTATAATAAAAAATACCTCTGGTTTTGCTTACCAGTTTAGCATTTTCTAAATAATTTTCAGCAATATACTGTGCACGAAGCGGATCCCCCGGCTGCAATACTACTTTAGCAATTTCTCCTTTTTTTGCACTGATGTGAATACTCATAATGTTTTTTTGAATGGGACAAAGATAATAACTTTTAGTTTGTTTATATAATTACGAAAATGGAAACAATGAAACCTCTTCTTATTAATAGAATATATAAGATATTATTAATAAATGCTTTAAATAATATTTAAAATAAAGTCCTTTGTATAATCCAAAACCTAACCTTGTAAACAGAGAACAATAAAAGAATAACGAAGAGCAGGTATCGTGAAAGCAGACCGGCTACTTTTGCAGAAGTAAAACATTTAACATTTTAAAAGTGAAAATAGAGCATATTGCCATTTGGGTGAAAGATCTTGAACAATCCAGAGCATTTTATCAGAAATATTTTGGAGCAGTTTCCAATGAAAAATACCATAATCCGGTTAAAAACTTTCAATCCTATTTTTTAAGTTTTGAAAATGGCTGCCGTCTTGAAATCATGACCAGACCGGATATCAAAGAAAGCAAAAACTCTTATGAATCCCAGCAGTACGGAATTATTCATCTTGCATTTTCTGTAGACAATAAACAAAAAGTAGACGAACTTACAGAAATACTGAGAAAAGACGGATATAAAGTGGCTGGAGAACCGCGTACCACAGGAGACGGATATTACGAAAGCGTGATCCTTGATCCGGAAAATAATATTATTGAAATTGTATCACACTAAGTCATTACGAGGAGCTTTAGCGACGAAGCAATCTTTAGTATAGTAATAAATATGTAGTTTCAAACATTGTAGGTTTTTAAAACCTAAAAGGTTTAGATTGTAAGAATTACCTTGCTGAAAACCTCACATTCAGCGAATTCGAAATGTTCTCACGCCTTAAAAAGTATTACAATGCTTACTCACTAGCGCCTTTGCACTTTCCAACCTTAGGATAACTTCAAATAATCCATATTTAAAAAGAATCTTCTCCACAAAAATTTTATTCTCAACGAAATAATTTTATTTTTGTTAGATCATGGAAACCAAGTCACCGTTTTTAGACACGATATTTTTGCTTCGTAAGGAAGAATGTATTACTCTTTTTTCAAACTTACAGCAAATTTCCCCTCAGGAAGAGGCGGAAGCAGGAGATTATTTTGAAGCTGAATTCGAAAAAGAAAGACTTGAATTTTTATCTGATCAATTGACCTGCAGCAAAGAAACCGCTGTTTGGGCTGCCAAGGTGCTCTACCATAGCGCACAGCTTTATCTGATCAGAGAAAATACAGAAAAAAATATTGACAATCTTATTCCCCGGTTCAAAGGAACACGGGATATTCCTTCTATCTTATCTGCAGACTTGTCACTGAGATTTTTACCACAGGTTATGGTTGCTTTACATACAGTTGATCCCGAAGATGCTTTAATCCCTATGCTGGAAAATATTCTGACACAGTTTCACTATTCCGGAGTAGGGTATGATCTTGATCTGAAGAACGTGAACTGGACAGAAGAACTGCAAGACAATACCTACAGGAAACTTTATCTGGAAAGAATTGTTGAAAAAAGAGATTATAAACTTGCGGAAATTCCGTTCATTAATAAACTACTAATAGCCGAATTCGGAATGTACAAAGATGCATTCTGGCGAGAACTAAAAACTATAACCGAACACCATAATGAAAACGTATGAGAAAGTATTTGAATTTTTAACCGACCCTACAAAAGAAACATTCCTGAAATGCCGTGAACTGGTGATCAGTAATACGGAATATGATCCCTATTCCGAAGATATTGAAAACTTACAGGATTTACTTAATGAAGGGAAATTTGAAGAGGTTATACAATATGTCAATGTCAATATTTTACTGAGTCCCAGAGCGCATATCTGTAAATATTTTGCTTACAAAGAACTGGGGGACGAAAAAGGACGGAATATTGAAATGACCATAGCACAGCTTATCTTTGATTGCCTTGAAAAAACCGGAGACGGAACCAAAGATTCTCCTTATATGATCACAAGAATTTCCGACGAAAGAGATCTGATCAGACATCACTTCAATAAACAGGATGTTTCACAAAGTCTGGTCAAGGATGGAGATAAAATCATGGATGTACTTACACTGGATGACGGAACACAGCTGTATTTCGATATCAAAGTGCCTTATCAGAGACTGGCTTTTTCATTCAATAAAAGAAATGAACAGGCAGAAAATAAAGAAGAGAAAACCCCGAAGAAAAAGTGGTGGAAATTTTAATTTTTAAAATCAATGAACCAGAATATAAATCAGCTAAATACAGTCCTTAACTACGTAAAAGATACTTTTGTAGGTAAAAATGATGTCGTAGACCTTTTAGGAATATGCCTGTTGGCAAGAGAAAATGCATTTTTATACGGACCTCCGGGTACGGCAAAATCTGCGATTGTCAGAACACTGGCCAAAACAGTGAAGGACGGAAAGAATTTCGAATATTTGTTAACCCGTTTTACAGAACCGAACGAGATTTTCGGACCTTTTGATATCAGAAAACTGAAAGAAGGTGAACTTTTGACCAATACGGAAGGAATGATGCCCGAAGCTTCCTTGGTTTTTCTTGATGAGATCTTTAATGCGAACTCGGCTATTTTGAATTCCCTTCTGACAGCACTCAACGAAAAAATATTCAAAAGAGGAAAAGAAACCAAACATCTACCTGCACTGATGTTTGTAGGAGCAAGTAACGTTCTTCCGGAAGATGAAGCACTGAATGCATTATTTGACCGTTTTCTGGTAAGAATTAATGTAGACTATGTCAATCCCGAACTCTTACAACAGGTACTTTTGGCCGGAAGAAAACTGGAAAACGAAGAAAAAACAGAAGTTCCGGAAATCCATGCTGACGAAATCAGACAGCTTCAGAGTTTGTGTAGAACCATAGATCTTAAACCCATTTATGAAGTCTACCTGAACACAATTATGAGCCTCAGAAATACAGGGATTGCTATTTCAGACCGTAGAGCGGTGAAACTTCAGAATCTGATTGCAGCAAGCGCCCTGATCTGCGGAAGAAAAGAAGCCGTACTTTCTGATTTGTGGGTGTTAAAGCATATCTGGGATACCGAAGAACAGATTGAGATTCTGGAAGGAATTATCAACAGGACGATTGAGAAGGATGATCATCCGGATTCCCATCCACAGGCCATGCAGAACAAAACTCCCAATCCTGAAGAAGTTATGAAAGACGTAAAAATTCTTGTAGAAAAATGGAATGAAGGAACATTAAGTTTTGAAGAGCAGAATGTAATAAAAGATAAATTGAGATACCTGCAGACCCGTTGCGACTGGATCAGAAATCCGGAGCAAAAACAATATATCCAGCAAGAAATTGAAAGCTTATGGCAGAAGATTCTTCAAAGCGTTTAAAAGAATTCTGGGCGGAAATTCCCCGTGCTGATGAAGATTTTCTGGGTTCCATCAGAGACTGGAAGAATATTCAGATTGCTGTAGAGGATGAAACGATCTGGCTGAAAGGCTTTATCGAGGAACAGGCGGCAGCTCCGGAAATACAACAATTGCCGGACTTTATTCTGTATGAACTTCGTGATGGACTTTTATTCAGAAAAGAGGCTTTGGTTCCGAGTAAAAAAATGCGGACAGCTTTGCTCTGGATTCCGATAGACAAAGCATTGCAGCTTAGTCTTCCCCCTTCAAACCAAAACTATTTTGGGATTCATGAACAGGTTCGGATAGAACTAAAAGAAAGCAATGAAGAACATCCGGTTATCGCTTTGCTGAGCAACATTGCCGATATTAAAGAAAGTATCGCTGCACTACCGAAGTTTAAGCTTGAAAAAATAAAATGGACAGTTCTGGGCGATAAAGCCCTGTTTATGGGAACTCCATTATTGAGCTTTCCCGGAAAGACCTACTGGACAAAGGACAGACATTTATTGCCTGCAGGTCTGGATTTTGAATTTAAAAACCTAAGCACACTGTTGCAGCAAAAATATAATCAAGAGGAAGGATGGCTGCTGTGGGATGGAAATGGGAATTATCTTTCAATAAAAGAAACAGACTTCCGTCCATTATCCGTAAGCTCATTCCGCCTGACAGAAAAATCAAGAGAATGGAATTAAAGGCTTATTTCCAGTCCTATGAAAATTATTTTTGGGAATGGAAAACTGATGAAGATGTTCCCGGTGATTCCGGTTATCATGAAAACAATCTCCTCTCCATTCCCGGAGTAGGAGCCATAGCTTACAGGCCTTATCTAATGGAGATACTGAAAGAGCTTCAGCCGCAGGGATGGCCTCCGTTCGGGGCATTGCTTATGGTTTTGTATGCGATGCAGGATGGATATACGGACTTTGCAGGCCCGCTAAGACGTACAGCTGAGTTTTATAGCGGTGAAGATTTTGAGTTCAACGCGGAAAAGCAAATTGAATTCCTTGAAAAAATAAAATCACTACCCAAAGTTTATAAGGAGAAACAGAACAGAATTGTATTGCTCCAGACTTTGTTCAGCAATAGTCATAACAGGGTGGCCTCTCTTCATGCGGATATTTATTTAAAGATCTATTATAAACGACCGCAGGAACTAGCGATCAGTGCAGAAAAACAAGACGAAGGTTCAATAGCTTTAAACAAAGATCTGAGTGCTTTGAATCTGAATGAAAAATTTCCTACAGTACAGTCTGTCATTGACGCCATGAAAGGCCTGGTTGATGAGCCGGAACTGGATGATGAGGTAGTACAAGAAGAGACAACAGCAGATACGGATAAAGATTTTATCAAAGAATTGACTGATGAGCCAAAGACCTTTCAGATAGGAAGCCTGATCAAAAGAATATGGAGCGGGCTGAAAATTCCAATGCGCCATCTTTCTCCCGGTGAACAGCCTATCGGAGGGATTTCTGATATGACCAACAAAGGTGATTTCCACCGGATGCTTCTTTCCGAATTTGCCAATGAAGATGATGTCTTTATAAATCGTGTTGCCAATAACGAAGCACTTTATATTCAAAGAGAGATTCCGCCTGAAGAAAATATTTTTGAAAGAATTATCCTGATTGATACTTCCCTTAGAAACTGGGGAACACCAAAAGTATTGGCTTATGCCTCTGCAATAGCCATTATTAAACATCCCAAAGCTCATTCTGAATGTAAAGTTCTTGCTTTAGGGCAGGCAGCAATTCCGATTTCACTGAACAAAGTGGAAGAAGTGGTGGAAAATCTTAACCAGGTAAGTCCGGTTCTGGAAGTTTCGGAAGCACTGGAGAAGTTTTTTAACGAACATCATTCACAAAAAGATATTGAAGTGTTCTTCATTACCCATCAGGATAATATGGCTGATGAGGAAATTCAGCGGGTTGTACATCAGAATAGGGATAAATTGAAGTTTTTGGTAACAACGGCTTCAGATGGTGAAATCAATTTTTACAAACATCATAAAGGAGCAAGAAAGCATATCCAGAAAATAAAACTTCCATTGCAGGAGCTGTGGGCCAATCCGCCGCAACAAAAACAATCTGTTCAGAACTTCAATGGAAAGAAAACAGATCTTCCGCAAAACTATCCGATTTTATTTCCAGCGCCGGTTAATAAGATTGCTAAGTTCTTATATGAAGGAGAATTTTTCATTTTGAGTTCAAAAAAGCAATTACTGAAAACTTACCTTTCTGATAATTATTACGACAGACATTCATACGATTATTATAAAACATTTCATGGCTGTGAAGTTTTGTTTGATAAAATTTCCATAAAACCCAAAGGACAGTTTGCCTTGGCAAAAAACAGACAGCAACACTTTATTCTGTGTCAGTACCATCCTGAACAGAAACTTATTTTAAAACTTAATCTTAATACCGGAGAATATTCTGACCAGAATCTTACAGGGATGAACATTCTGGAGTCTTACCGGTTGATTTATTTTGGACGGAATTTTTATCTTCATCATCCGGACAACCCTACCCATTACAAAATCAATATTGATGGGAACATTTCTGTAGAGCCTATTACCGGAAAGGATAAAGAATTTGAAAAAAATAATATAAAAGCAGAAGCAGAAGTTGCCAGGTTGAAAGGAAGTGGACTGAAGGTGATCAATAATTTCAATAAAATAGGAATCAACAAGTATAATAACCTCGTTGTTTCTGGAAATGAACTATATAGTGCTACGGAAAATACACTTGATTTTTCCAAAAATAAATTTGATATCAAAATTTTCGCAGAACAGAATAAAAATAAATTTACATTTCCTGACGGAAGTGAAATCATCACCGACTCTCGGGGAATGCTGACGTTCCGAAGCAGTAATAAGAGTATCGAAGAATTCTTTATTCCATCTACATTGGGTGGTTTTCTCTCGTTAGCTACCTATACGGAATTCGGAGGATCAGAATATTATCTTCCGGAACATGCCCTGTTGAAAGTAAAAACAATGGATGATATGTGTGACAGGTTTTTAAAACCGTTTATAGAACAGATTTTGGATTATGGAGCTTAGAATAAAACCTTTCCCGAAAAATAATTATCCCAAAAAAGGACTTTTAATCAAAGGTTCTTCACCTGTGGTATGGCTTCAGGAAATGGAAATCCTTGGGATTAATTTAAGTCAGGTAAAATCTTTTGCCATTCCGGCAGACAGTCCCAATGTGCTGTACGGTTGTTTTCTCATTTTTAATGATCATGCTCCGCATGAAATAGGCAGGAATGCTTATTTTCAAAGTGTGGATGACAGGCTTTTTATCCCTGAAAATACAACCTTTTATCCCAAAATAAATCCTGAAGACTGGGCACAGCTTGATTCACGTTTTCTGATTATGCATCCCGAATTCGGGTTGGTAAAACTCTCTGAAGAAATCGACTGGATCTCATTAATTCAACAGCCTGAAACCATAAATGAAACCATCAGAAAGCCTCTGAGCGGAGTTTCAATCCCTCAGAAAATAGAAAGCTACACGGTGGAAATGGATGATGAAAAAGTAATGGAAGCATTACAACCAAAACAAACCGAAGAAGAATGGATGAACAACCTGCCGTTTGATCTTAAAAAAGTAATGGCCGGAAATAAAAAAGAAATAGAAAAATACTTAAAATATATTGAAAAATACCCTGAAAGAGCAGTAGATTTAGGTGTTTCCCTGGACGTAATGGGAACTTCCAGAGGTGATGGATTTGGTAAGTTTACCTGGCTGGAAGGATTATTTGGTGGCGGTGCAGGAGGCAAAAAGGAAAGTGCAGGAACCAGAAATTTTCGCAGAGTATTCTGGGCAGTCATTATTGCCGCTATCGTTTTAAAGATTGCATTACCTTCAGATAAAAATAGTTCGGAACAGGATGGAAATACTCCTTCTTCAGGAAAGATAGCAAATAATGCAGCAAAAGCACCTTCTGATATAATTGCTTTCCAGTCCGGGACGTCGGAAATTGATCTTAAAATAGATTCAATGTATCACCAGCAGAGAAAGGGATTATCCAAAGAGCTTATTCATGCAGGAATCATTGAATCCAAAACAAAAGAAGACAAAGAAAACTATAAAAAAGGTGGCGGAAGAGATGTAAGCGAAATAGGAAGAGATATCGAAAAGCTTGTTAATAAAGAAAAACAGAGCAGAGATTCACTCAAAACCATTTACACCCAAAAAATCACAAAACATCTTGAACAAAAAACTGAAAATCTGAAACGTAAAATTTCAGATTCTCTAAAGCAGTATACTAAAGGAAAACCGGTGAATGATGATGTTGTAAAATACCTTCTCAAAAAAAGGAAGGCATTGATGGCTGATTCACTAGGGAAACTTTACGGTACACTGGATATCGTAGATCCTTCTTCTGTGTCAATTGACAAGTCTAAAGTAAAAGGAGTGGGTTCAGAAGGAACTCCTTTAAAAAAAGAAACTCCCGTTTCAGATATTCTGTATATGGTAATCCTGATGATTGCTGGAGTGGGATTATACTCATTCCTGTTTAAAAATAAATCGTTAAACCTTGGCGGAGACAATGTACCAGGCTGGGTAAAGTTTGTTTTAATTGCCATTCTTGTAGCCATGCTTGTATATTTATTTTATCCGCTGGTTAAAATGTTTGGGTACAACTGGTTTGTGTGGATTCTGGTAATTGGTGTGCTGTTACTTCTTTACCGTCTTTTCAGAGAAGATAAAACCATTTTAAATTCCGATGATGATGAATAGACAGAAATTTATAGACAAATTTATGGCAGCATTCGTACTGTTGGCCATGTTTAAGGTTGTCGGAATTGTAGCCCAGCTGTTCCATGAAAGTTTCTGGAGCGTAGTGGGAACATTGGGTATTTTCTTAATTGTAGCCTTTATTATCCTTATTGTGATCACTTTTTTAAAAGATAAGGAGCAAAATAACAGAAACTTAGTTGGAAGAAAAGGCAGCGGAAGCAGTAATTTCTATGTGGAAAATTCACTCTTTGACAGAATCCGGAGCAAATATGAAGAACTTGCCGAAAAATACATAGCCGAAAAAGATTATAAAAAAGCAGCAAGAGTCTATATGAACCTGCTGCAGGATAATTACAGAGGTGCAAAAACACTTGAAAATGGAGGGCTTTATAATGAAGCAGCGGTAGTATATCTTAAAAAACTGAATAATAAATCCGATGCTGCAGCCTGCTATGAAAAGGCAAAACAGCATAAAAAAGCTATTGAGCTTTATAAAGAAATGGAGCAGAAAGAAAAAGTGGGAGATCTTTATAAAGAAATCAATGATCTTAAGAATGCCCATCACTATTACCAGCTGGTAGCAGATGATTATACAGGAAATAATCAGATGGTGAAAGCCTCTTTAGTCTACCGTAAAAAAATGGAAAAAACAGAAGAAGCACAGAAAGTGCTGTTGAAAGGATGGGAAGAAGATAAAGATGCTTTCAATTGTTTGAATAACTACTTCGCCAATATCTTTGATATTAAAAAGCTGGAATCAGAAATTATGAATTTATACGAAAAAACTCCAGACAATAAAAAGATTACTTATCTTGATGCTATGAAATATGAATTTAAAAAATCTCAGGAACTGCATGCCGTAACAAGAAATATAGCTTACGAAATCATTGCTGAAAAAGTAAATACCCGTTCTGAAATTGTCAATGAACTGAAATTTTTTAATCCCAATGATGAAGTGATTCTGAAAGATATTTCAAGGTTCAAAACAGCAAGAAATAAAATGTTCAGGAATTAAATTTTAAAGATTCAAGAATTTAAAAATTAAAGAAAATTCAGCTTTATCAAATCAAAATTTAATTGATTCCTTTATGTCCCTTTGCTTATCTAAAACTTTCCCAAAATTGTGAATATTATAAAATAATATCAAAAAAGATTTATCTTTGCAACAGAAAATTATGACAATACAAAGAGCACATATCAATGCAGAACTATGCGAAAGTCCTTCTAATAAAGGATTATTCGGGTATGATGAGGTGATATGGAATGAGGCGAAATGTGCTGACTTTGGAAATTATTTACTGTAAACTTGTAAAAAATTAATCAAAATACAACAGAAACGCCTCGGAAAACCGAGGCGTTTTTTGTTTTTTAGGTCAGAAATTATTTAGAATGAAAAAAAATAACCATAAACATGAAAAATTTTTAATTAACAATGAAACTTTAATACGATAAAATAGAGTGATAAGCAACCCGGTGAGAGACAGTCATTTAGGTAATTAAGACATCTGCAAAATATTGCGGACAGAAATTCTCTATGCTAAAAATAGGACATAACAAATTGATTATCAGTATTTTAATTTGAAAATTTATTTGCGGATTCCAAAAATTCATATTTACTTTGCAACCGAAAATTGAAAGCAACAGGTTTTCAGGATTCAGTTAAAAATAATTTAGAAACAAACAAAAATAAAATGAAACAGTTACACAACATATTCAATCAATATTCAAGACTATTCGGACAGAAGCCGACAGGTGTTGCATGTATTCTTGAAAGTGAAATTGTGGATAAAAGGTGCTTATATACGTGGGTCAGCTAATGATCTCTTACGTTTAAATATATGAAGCGCCTCCCGAAAAGAGGCGCTTTTTTTATGGTTTCTTTAGCTTATTTGGTAAAGCGTCGGTCTGTGGAACCGGAGAACAGGGTTCGATCCCCGGAGATACCCAAAGGAGAAAATCTCATGGCTCAATTGGATAGAGCGTCGGTTTACGGCACCGAAGGTTGAAGGTTCGAGTCCTTCTGAGATTACAAAGAATGTGAATTTTAAAATTGACAAGCGAAGCGAATTGATTATTGACTATTCACGACTTTAAAATAATCCCATAGCTCAAATGGTTAGAGCACCGGTCTTTTAAACCGGGGGTTGAAAGTTCAAATCTTTCTGGGATTACAAAAAACGGTTCCGTAGCTCAACTGGACAGAGCATGGGTTTTCTAAACCCAGGGTTAGAGGTTCGAGTCCTCTCGGAATCACCAAAGGTTCATGGAAGATTTCCCATCCGGCTGTCTCCCGGAAAAGAAACAGAAGTGAACCCCAAAGCTGGAAAGATAACGGTGGTTGTTTACCCGTCTTGGACGCGGGAGGTCGCAAGTTCGAATCTTGCTTTCCAGACAATTTGTTCCATTAGCATAGTGGCAAGTGCATCCGGCTTTCTACCGGACGACAAGGGTTCGATCCCCTTATGGAATACAAATGATTTCGTAGCTCAAGTGGTTAGAGTGTCGGTCTGATACACCGAAGGTTGAAGGTTCGAGTCCTTCCGGAATTACAGTAATTAATTGTTAATTGTTTCAGGAGAAAAAGTAAAAGTTTGTCGAGAGCAGAAGATCTTTACGCCAAACACGAAAAATAGAGACAGGCTTTGCTTCTCTCCAGATGAATTAAAATTAAAGAATATCATTTATAAATTTTTAGGTAAAATAAAGTGTGTCAAGCGCAGAAGTTCTTATATCAAACAAATGAAGACAGACTTTATTTTTAATCTGATGGTTCGCCGAAGTGGAAGAGTCGGGGTGGTCTGCAAAACCGTTGTGTAAACTGAGTGGGTTTGAATCCCATAGCCATCTCAAAGTAAAAACTATAGGAAATATAAGCATCTTTTATCAATGATCTTTTATCATCTATAGCAAAGAATATCCTTTATTAATAAAAGAAAAAGGCTGTCGAGCGCAGAAGATCTTTAACCAAACATTCAATATAAAGACAGACCTTTTCTTTTTAATGGTAAAATGAGGAATTACTTATGAATATGATTAATTGCTCAAAAAAATCCGGAAGTACGCCGAAGTTGGAGAGTCGGGGCAGACTGTAAATCTGTTGCTTCATTGCTGAGTAGGTTCGAATCCTACTACTTCCACCAACCACAAATAATGTAATGGCAGCATGCAGGAAATGTACTCTTGTTGTCCAGGTTCGATTCCTGGTTTGTGGATTAACGCTCTATTCGTCTAACGGTGAGGACGCCTGCCTTTCGAGCAGAAAACAAGGGTTCGATTCCCTTATAGAGTACTGGATGTGAATAGCTGGTCAATATTGAATTGATTTAATACCATGAAAGTTCAGATTTTATTGAAAAAATTGGCCAGTTACCATTCACGCAAAAAAATGAAGAAAAGAGAAAAAGGACTGTCGAGAGCAGAAGATCTTTAGTCAATAAAAACAGACAGCCTTTTACTTTTTTAAACAAAATACATTAGGAAATGAGAAAGGTTTGTCAAGCGCAGAAGATCTTTACAAACACTAACAGGCATAGTTTATTATCAGACAGAGCTTTCTCAAACCTAGATATACTATGAGTAATAAGTAATGAGCAATAAGTAAATACCCATGGATTTTCATTAAGAATTACCGATTACTCATTACTAATAAGATACGCCTCTCTATTCCAATTGGCAGAGAAAACGGCTTTAAACCCCGTAAAGTCCCAGTTCGAATCTGGGGAGAGGTACAGAATATAAGTAATTGAAGAACAGTGAGTAATAATGAAAATAGAAAATACTACTCATTACCAATTACTCATTACTTGTAAAAAACCTGCGGGAATGGTGGAATGGCAGACACTCTTGATTTAGGATCAAGCTTTTGAGGGTTCGAGTCCCTCTTCCCGTACAAAAACATAAACGATAAGAGATTAATGATCAATGATTGCTGAGCACTTCATCAATTATCAATCAACATTTATCAATTATAAAATTGATTCATAGTGTAATTGGCAGCACACAAGATTTTGATTCTTGGAGTTTAGGTTCGAGTCCTAATGAATCAACAATTTTACTCTGATAGTGTAATGGCAGCATCTCAGTCTCCAAAACTGATGGTATCGGTTCGAGTCCGGTTCGGAGTGCAAAGTGAATAGTCAATAGTGAATTTTGCTTTGCAAATGAATTTAAAAATATTGACGATTCACAATTCAGAAATTAATTTAAAACAAAATTTAAAACATGTAGAAAAAATGGAAACGCAACAACAAACATGGCAGAATATGAGTGGAAAAATTTTCCAGCACTCTATCACACAGCTGGTAGAAGAAGCCATCATTCGCGAACAGGCCAACGGACACCGTCTGAAAGTATGTGTGGGATCAGACTCTCATGTATACGGAGATGCCATCAACTATGCTACGGCAGTAGTGTTTATTCGTGAGGGAAAAGGAGCGTTTACCTTTATTAGAAAAGAAAGAGAAATACAGAGTATCAGTATCAAGGAGCGAATGCTGAATGAAGTCAACAAATCCGTTGAAATTGCATACGCGATCTGTTCTGTGCTAGATGCTTATGGTGTGGAAATGGAGGTACACGCAGACATTAATACCGATCCGGATTTTAAATCCAATTTAGCATTAAAAGATGCCATGGGTTATATTCTGGGAATGGGATATGTGTTTAAAGCAAAACCTTACGCTTTCGCAAGTTCCAACTGTGCTGATATGATGGTGTAATAAAGCTGGAAGCTTAAAAACTATAAAAATTAACTCATGGAAAAAACAAAAAGATTATTATTTCTGGATGATATAAGATACCCGATCGAGGCTTATCATTATACCCAACAGGATATTTTCCTCAGAAGTGACTGGCACATTGTTCGGAATTACGAACAGTTTGTCAACAGGATCTTGGAAAAAGGACTCCCGGAAATGATATCTTTTGACCATGATCTTGCAGACGAACACTATTTGAAACAGAATTCTCAGGAATTTGTTGAGAAAACAGGATACGACTGCGCCAAATGGCTGGTAGAATATTGTATGGATCATTATCTGGACCTTCCGAAATTCTATTGCCACTCCATGAATCCGGTAGGAAAGGAAAATATCCTAAACCTGCTGCAAAACTTTAAAGAATTGTAATGGACATTTTAAGATTTATTGAAGATATAAAAGCACATCTGAAGCTCACATTTGATAATGTAGACGGATGGTTTCAAAAAGATAAAAAAACGTTGAATCATCAGCCTTCAAACGGAGGCTGGACGATTCAGCAGATTTTAGAACACATTTATCTTACGAATTTTTATCTGCTCATCCTTATCGAAAAAGGGTCCAAAAAAGCAATGAAGAATTCTTTAGATCTTGATCTGGAATCTGAAATAAAAAACTACAGTTTCAATAAAGAAAATTTTGACAAAGTAGGGGAGCACGGTGCCTTTGAATGGATAAGACCAGAACATATGGAGCCGAAAGGAGAATTAAGCTTAGATGAAATAAGAAGCTTAATAAACCAACAATATCTTCAATGCGTACACTATCTTGAAGTAATGAAAAATGGCGAAGGACTCTTGTATAAAACGACAATGACAGTGAATGACCTGGGGAAAATTAATGTATATGAATATATTTATTTTCTGTCACTCCATGCTCGAAGACATATTACCCAGATGCAGCAAAACGAATCAGAAATGATTAAAAACTAAACAAAATGATTTTTAAAACATATAACGCTATAGAAAATGCTTACCAGGCCCGTGTGATCGAACAGATCAGAATGCAGGGTTTTGGGGATGAGGTTTTCATCGTACAGGAAAAAGTTCACGGAGCTAATTTCTCTTTCTTTACCGACGGAAAGGAAATTAAAATCGCAAAGAGAACTGCTTTCATCGAAAAAGATGAGAAATTTTTCAATGCCCATCAGATGTTGGAACGCTACAGAAAAAATGTAATAGAAGTGTTTCAAAAAGTGAAAGCCATTTACCCGAATGTAGAAACTGTAGTGATCTACGGTGAATTGTTCGGTGGTGGTTACCAACATAAAGAAGTAGAACCCGTAAAAGATGCTGTAAAAGTACAGAAAGGTATTGAATATGCCCCTCACAACGAATTTTACGCTTTCGATATTAAACTGAATGGAATTACCTATTTGGATACAGAAGTGGTCAATCAGATTTTTGAAGAGACAGGATTTTTCTATGCTAAAATTTTGTTTCAGGGAAGTCTTGAAGAAGCTTTGAAATTCCCTAATGTTTTCAATTCAAAAATTCCTGCTTGGCTGGGATTACCCGAATTGGAAGACAATAGGTGTGAAGGAACCATTGTAAAAACTTTGAAAACCAGATACTTTGGAAACGGAGCCAGAATTATTCTTAAAAATAAGAATGAAAAATGGGTAGAAAAATCCAAAATGGTTAAAAAAGAGGGTAAAACTGTTCAGAAACAGATTCACTTCAGCGAAAAAGCTCAGGAGATCTGGGAGGAAATCCAAAAATATGCTACAGCCAACAGATTGAATAATGTGATAAGCAAAATTGGCGAATTCGAACCTAAAATGATAGGTAAGGTAATAGGTCTTTTTTCACAGGATATTTTAGAGGATTTCCAGAAAGACTTCCCGGCAGCTTTTGCCACTATTGAAAAAGAAGAGCAGAAAAGAATCAACAAAAAGTTGAATTCTTTAGTCATTGATTTTATAAAAGAAGAGTTGATGACTCTTAAAGTATAGTTTCGGTAATTTTTTACCGAAACTTTTTTATGTATAAACTTAGCCGTAAAAACCATTTTAGAAAATCTTTGATTTTCATTAAGCAGTTAGGAATCTCAACAACCAAAAACGGAAAAATGAAATTTAGATTCTTTCAGAATGAAAAATGTTTATGGTTTTAAAAAGAAAAAAACTATGTTACAGGCAGAAATAAAAAGTCTTTTAAAAGAAGACATCAGTATATTAATTAAAGTTCCGAACTCAGGAAAACATTATTTATGTGATTGTGGTGAAGCAAGTTTGCTGACCGTGAAAGAAGTACAGGCCATATCGGCAGTATTCATCAGTCATACCCATATTGATCACTTTTCAAATTTCGATGGAATTTTCAGACATCAGATCGGAAGTGGTGAAAAAGTAGTGATTTGCGGACCGAAAAATATCCATCTACAGGTTGAAGCAAGATTAAAATCTTACACATGGAATTTGATTGATGAAAAAGCCATCGAATATGAAATCCGTGAGATTATTTCAAAAGAAGAAATTAATGTTTACACCCTTCGTCCACCACAATGGAATCTGGAATTGATGAACACTCAGAATTTCCTGTTTGAAGATGAATATGTCAACGTTGACTTTGCTATTCTGGATCACAAAACAGATTCTATTGCTTATTTGTTTAAAGAAAAAGACACGGTAAGCTTCAGTGAAAATGCTTCAGATTTCAAAAAAGGGAAGTGGATTGGTGAGCTGAAGACTGCATTTGAAAATAAGGATACAGAGAAAGAGATTGAAATCGAAGGGAATGTTTACAAAGCAACAGATCTGTTCCACTTATTAACCCTTAATGAAGGTTACAAATTAGGTGTTATCATGGATCATGCAGTAGCCGAGGACAATTATGACAAAATAAAAACAGTTTTCGGAAGAGCGGATTTGGTGTATATCGAAACATTCTACAAGGACTCTGATCAGGAATTTGCAAAGATCAACTATCATAGTTTTGCTTCAGCATCAGGAAAAATTATGATTGAATGTGAAGTAAAAGAAGCTGTCCCGATTCACTTTTCAAGAAGATATACGGAAAGCGATCAGGAAGAAATAGAAACTGCTTTTTATAAAGCGTTTCGCAAGAATTAATTAAAAATAATTATTAAACAAAAACTACTAAGTTAAACATTGAATGTGTCATTCTGAAGAAGGAAGAATCTGTTTAAAGTACTAGAGATTCTTCATTCCACTTCGTTTCATTCAGAATGACAGAAGGAATTTGTAGTTAAAAAAACAATTAAAAAAATGAAACCCAATATATTTTTTACAGCAGACCATCATTTTGGTCACGAGAATATTATAAAGTTTTCAGAAAGACCTTTTGAATCACTGGACCATATGAATGAAGAACTCATTAAAAGATGGAACGAGAAAGTTGAGCCCGGTGATACAGTCTACCACTTAGGAGACATGAGTTTAGGCAAACCGGATTTTACAAAAGAGGTTTTAGACCGGTTACATGGCAATATCCACCTGATCAAAGGCAATCATGAAGGAGCGGCTCTCACTTATCCCAAACGATTTGCTTCCATCAGAGATTACCACGAAGTGAGAATTGATGAAGCAGATCAAAGTAATGGTAAACAGAAAATCATTCTTTTCCATTACGCCATGCGTACCTGGAATGGTTCACACCGCGGGGTCTGGCAATTATACGGCCATTCACACGGAACTCTACCGGATGATGAGATGGCACTCAGTTTTGACGTTGGGGTAGATTGCCACAATTTTTATCCTGTTTCCTACGAGGAAGTCAAGGAAATAATGAAGAGGAAAAAATGGACGCCTCCATTTGCTCCCAGAAATTAACAATTAACGATGAAAATGAAGCTTGAGGATATGAGAAGTATAAACCTAACTAACTTCTAGCTTCTAATTTCTAATAAAATCATGAAAACAACCAATGAGATGATAATCATCGATCTGGAAGCTACATGTTGGGAAAACGACAGAATTCCCATTGGGCAACAGGTCGATATTATAGAAATAGGAATTTGCAAATTAAACTTAACATCAAAAGCAATTTCCCAGAAACAAAGCATCTATGTCATTCCAGAACGGTCAGAAATCAACAGATTCTGTACACAATTGACCGGAATTACGCCGCAACTGATAGAAGAAAAAGGAATCTATTTCGAAGAAGCCTGTGAATTAATCAGAGATCAATACCATTCCGCACCACTTACCTGGGCAGGATATGGAAACTTCGACGGAGAGCAGATCATAGAACAATGTGACTGGCTCGGGATAACCAATCCTTTTTCAGAAAATTATATGAATGTGATGCATGAATTTAAAAGACATTTCAAATTGCATAAACAAATAGGGCTTAAAAGAGCTTTACATTATTTGAATATGGATTTTGAAGGCACCCACCACAGCGGAGCAGACGATGCTTATAATACAGCCAGAATTTTAAGTAAGATTCTGTAAATAGTCAATTTCAAATACTGGAGGACAGATGCTGGAGGCTGGAAGTAAATGAGACAATAGTAAAAATTTCTTCTTTCTGCATCCTCTTCCAATCTTTAACAATTAAATTTTAGACAAGTGAAAACAACAGAAAATATATTAATAGTAGACCTTGAAGCAACGTGTTGGGATAACCGCCCGCCAAGAGGTCAGGAAAGTGAGATCATTGAAATCGGGGTATGCATCATGAATGCAAAAACAGGTAAGATCTCTAAAAATGAAGGAATTTTAGTAAAACCCCAGTATTCAAAAGTAAGTCCGTTCTGTACGGAATTGACTACTATTACCCAAAATATGCTGGATCATGAAGGCATTATGCTGGATGATGCTTTCGATATTCTAAGGGCAGAGTATGATTCGGAGGAACTGACTTGGGCGAGCTACGGAAACTACGATCTGAATATGCTTCAAAACCAGGCAAGAAGATTCTACACAGATTATCCAATGAGTGATGATCACATCAATGTGAAGACATTATTTGGTGAAATTCATCCTACGATCAGGAAAAGTGTCGGAATGAACAGAGCTTTGGGTGAATTGGGTATGACTTTAGAAGGTACCCACCATAGAGGAGTAGATGATGCCAAAAACATTGCAAAGATTCTGCATTGGTGTCTTCAAAAGTCCTTATAAAATTTTAAAAATTCATATATTTAAATATCTAGATTCTTAATATATGATTGAAGAATATAATGTGCTGGAGCATATCAGAATGCGGCCTGCAATGTATATAGGTTTTCTGAACCACTTAGGCTATAATGAATTAATAAGTTATTTTATTGAAGATTTCATTAAAGCAGAAATCTATGATATCACTTTCATCCTGAAAAAAGATAATAGATTGGTTATGAAATGGATCAGTCCTGAAAGAACGCTTTTTAATACAGAAGTCATAAAAACTATTGATCAGTACAAACAGGGACAGTTTTATTTATCATTGGCAGGTATTATTGCATTGACAGAGTATTCTACGATTGAGATTAATAACTTACCTGTTTTGCAATCCGAAAAAGGGAACTTTAAGATTTTGGACAACATACAGCACATTGATAATGAAGAAACCTGCAGATGGACAATTGATTTCATTCCTGATAAAGATATTTTTAAGGACTTGATATTGAGTTACCGCGTTTTGAACAATTTGTTCAGAAGGTTTTCATTTTTGGATTCAAATATGAAAATAAAAAGTATTGATGAATCTGGAGATGAACAGCAGATTAATATTTTTCATTACCCAGCTGGTTTAGCTGAAATCATAGATGATGAAGTGCAAAAGAGATTGCCATATAATTCCTATTTTTTTACATTGAATTTTCGGAAAAAAACAGAGTTTTCATATTCGGTAGCATTTGCCTTTGCAGATTACCAGATCTTTACACCTAAAATCAAGATGTACGCCAATTATAAAGAAACCATTTTGGGAGGATCTTTACTGGATGGAATTATACAAGGATTCAAGATGTTTTTGAAAGAGGAAGCCGTAAAGAGAAATATAGAATTAAATATAAGTACAGCAAGACTTAAAAAATACCTGTTGCTTTATGCTTCTGTACAAGGAGAACTTACTTTTTTGGGTTCAACCAGATGGAAGCTTGGAACTCCGAAAGTGCAGACGGAAATTAAGAACTTTATGTATGAAGAACTGAAACTTTATTTTGCCAATAATGAAGATAAGACAATTCATATTATACAAACTTTACAGGATGAATAGTAAAAGGCTCCCTTTAATATGGGAGCTTTTTGTTGATAATACTGACCATACTTTCACTGATTGTATCAAATAATTCCCTCGGAATAAAATGTCCCATTCCTTCAATAAGCAGCCATTTGGCACCCGGAATAGAATCCGCAATATCTTTTCCGCAATCAGGATGAAAGATCAGATCGTCTGTTCCATGAATGATTAAAGCCGGAGCAGTTATTTTCTTCAACACTTCAGGATTATACTGAAAGGAACCCATTGCTAAAAGCTGGCGGATGATTCCGTTTTTGGTTCTGGAGCGTATAAGTTCCTCTTCAAGTAAAGCTTTTTCCTGATTCGAATCAAAAACATATCCAGAGCCCGATATTTTCTTTGCAAAATGGATCTTTTCTCTCAGATATTCTTCTTTCTGAAGAATAGGATCAGCAGACACCCGTGTCAACATAGCCATCACTTCCGGATCAGGCTTGGGAAGGGAAGGATTCATAGAAGTAGACATGATGATCGTCAATGATAAAACTCTTTCAGGATAATAGGAACCTAAAAGCTGTGCAATAATTCCTCCCATGGAACGTCCTGCAATATGAGCTTTTTCAATATTTAAATGATTAAGAAGGCCAATAACATCATTCGCCATATCCATTAAAGAATAAGAAATCCCTTCTTTACTGAGCATTGCAAAAATCTCTTCAATCCTTTTATCAGAAGGTATTTCCCTTTTTGAATTAAAAACAGAACTCCCCGAATCTCTGTTATCAAACCGAATCACCCTGAACCCTTTTTCAACCAACAGATCACAGAATGTGGTATCCCAACGGATCATCTGACTTCCTAATCCGGGAATTAATACAATGACATCAGAATTTTTTTCGCCAAATACCTCATAGCATAATTCCACATCATTCATTTTGACTGTTTTCATTTAATCCCTTTGTGTATTTAATAATACTTCTTCCAATGGTAAAAGTCTGGAATCTTCTACCGCAGCCATTCTATGTCCCATAATTTTCATATAAGCTTCATTTTTTTCGAAACCGAAAAAATCATTAACACTTTTTTGTTTGATTAAGAGACACAGATCCCAATATTCACTTTCAGGACCTATCAGAAACTGGTCTCCCTTTCCAATAAATAAAATTTCTCCACCGCTTTCCTTTAAATAAGGTTCCGTTTCCCTGATATAAGTAAGATAGGCATCCCAACCAGTTGTTTGCTCATTGGGTTTCAGATCCGGATATTCTGAATAATTTGCTTCCTTCTTTAATTTGATGAGGTTAAGATTAATGATGGCTCCTTTTATATTTTTAGTAAACAGATGTTTACCTGCCTCAAAAGTTGGAGATAGATATTTTTTTGACATCACTTTAATATAATTCTGTAATGAGTCCGGAAATATAAGACTGTTCAGCCTTTTGAACCTCTTTACGATAGTTGATAAATTCATTGTTTTGATCCGGAACAATAACGACAAACTCAAAAGTAAAAGAATCATTTCCCAACTCAGTCCATTCTTTCTGTAATTGTGGATGGGTAAATAATCCTCCGTTTAAAAGAAATTTCATCTTATTCACCAGAGCTTCCAGGTTTAAAGAACCCTGAACGTATTTTTTCCCGTTTGAAATGTTGGTAACAGCAAGTACTCCCATTGTTGTTGTATGGTCTTTTGCCCTTTCTCTTAGTTGTTTTTTTAATGCATTTTTCATCTTTTCATTATTGTATATTTCCTCCTAAATCAAATAAAAGCTCATTGACCATGCGTAGAGATTTACCTTTTTTGGAAGAAAGAATTTCTTTGGTAATATTTTCTGCGCTTAGCTTAGCTTCTTCAAATACTTTTTTACCGTTAGGAGTGATGACCACATAACTTACACGGGCATCTCTTTCGTTGCTTTCTCTGGATACAAGTCCGATTTTCTCCAATGGATTCAATAATCGGGTAACTCCTGATGCGGTAAGACCTATTTTTTCGGCAAGATCTATTCTTCTCATTTTGCTCTCAGGGGAAGAATAGAGCACATAAAGAATAACAAAGTCATTGAATCCCAGGCCATGAACGCTCAGAGAATCAAATTTTCTGGCAATTACAGACTGTAGCTTATTGATGTTTATTAAGAATAATAATTCTGTGCTTATCATTGAAAAGTATTTGAGTTGTCAAGTATTTTATTTTGCAAATATATAAAATTTAGCGAATTACAATCCTGTTTTTATTATTTTAAAAAAAATTAACGTATTAGTAAGCTAACATAATTGGTTATAAGGTATCTTAAATTCTGGAATTAAGACACCAAATGTTGTGTAAATATCATTATATAACGCTTTTAACCACTTTTTTATTAATATATCTTTAAACAGGGAATTGTTTTTATGTTATCAACGGCTTTGATAGCCATTGTTTTAATTAACTTAATATTTGTTAAAAAAATCACTTTTATGGGATAATTTACTGTCTGTCAGTCATTTTTTTTTATTTTAGCCGATAAGAATGAGTTTATGCTTATTGATAAAGGTTTTCAGGTGAAAAATTTAAACTGTTGACGTATTGTAAAACAGGAAACGATTACAAATAACAGAATTCCGGATATGGCAAGACACCTGTTGATATTGTCAGTGAATTCTTTGATCGTTATATTCCTGATAATACTTCTTTTTTTAAATACTTCATTCAATTTTATCAAGGTGTTTATGATAATAATCAGATGAGAATTTTATATGTGGTATCCTGTTTTTCAGACTCTGCTTTTACAGGAAAAAAATAGTAAAACTTATTAAGTGTTGTATATCAGTGTTTTTATGTAAATAAATATTGTGTTTCCGAATGTTTGGATGAAACAGAATGCGCTTCCCTGAAGAGGCTTTGTTTATTCATGCTTTTGGGACTGTTTAATACTATGAAACGCTCTGTGGTACGGCTTTTGAAGCCCTATAAACAGGATGTTTTTGAATAATTTTAAAGAAATGAAGTGGGGAATAATAATCGGTAAAAAGTTAAGTTTTGAATGGAATCAGATAAAAGGATTTATCTACAAAATTCCCAAACTTATCCGTGTGATTACCAGTTGGAATGCTGCTTCCGGAAAACTGCTGATGCCCATTCTTTCAACAGTTGAAAAGACAGTTTTGAATGCTGAAAATTTCCTTAGGCTTTATCATGAACTGTTAAAACAAAATCAGTCTGGGATGAAAAAAATCTTGTCAGACAACCTAAAGAATGGAAAAAATGAATAACCTGAAACAAATTTATACATCAAATTAAAGCACCATGAAAGAAAGACTTTATGAGATCCTTAATGAGGAAAAAATACATGAGATTATTCCCTTTCTAAAAGAGCTTAGTATTGAAGAAAGGAAAACACTGGTACCTTCTATAAAGAAAATGGACCGCGAGATCAGTAAAATTGTAATGACTAAAAACTCCTACCATACGGCAGGATCTGTGAATCAGCATTCCATCATAGATATTGCTTCATTTGTCTGTATGGATAAAAAGAATTTTGGTAAAAACTATTGGAGTCTTTTCCGTAATGTAGAACAGACTGATCAGATACTTGAATGGGGATGCCCGGATTGGTTTTCAGACTTTATCAATGAATCTGTTGAAGCTGAATTTACAGCATTTAATTATAAAGATATTTTAGGATGGACGGAGAAAGGATATGTACAGCCCAAACCAGAATTGCTGGGACATCATCTGAGCAATTATCCCGCAGATCTTGACCGCCACCCTGAAACACTCAATACTCATTTTTGGTATTTGTGTGAATTTCCTTCCAAATCTTTACCTTTCCGTAAAGAATGGTTTCCTATTGTTCAAAAACTGATTGCAGATAAGAAAATTGAAAGAAAAAGATTTCTGAAAGAATGCCTTTTGGCTGCCAACAGGAATTTTAATAAAAATGTCACGGGTTGGTTTATGGATGCGTTTACCTCATTAAAACCAACGGAAGAAGAATTATCTGATCTACAGGATGAACTACTGGCAGGGCTTGTTTCTTCACAGTCAAAAGCCGTGAATACAATATTATCTCACTTGAAAAAAATTGTGGGAACTTCAGAATTTAAGAATGAAGAATTTTCAAATTATCTTCCGAATCTATTAAGCTCTGAGGTAAAAACAGTAGTGGTTTCCAGTCTAGGCCTTACTGAAAAAATATTCCAGAGAAAGAAAATGGATCCGGATATGCTTGGGATGGCTTTAAGTACAGCATTTGTCAGTAAAGATGATGGAATACAATCAAAAGCAGCGAAGATCATCCTTAAATACATTCCGGCTTCAGAAAATATGATGGTGGCGCTTTCTCATTATTCAGATAATATATTAACCAATGTACGTCCTCTTTTGGTAAAGTACATTGAAGAAAAACAGCCGGAACTTGAGGCGATAGCATCAGAAAAACTATTGCTGACTTCAGATGAAAATGCAGTGCAGGTACTTCAGAACTTTGAAGATCTCATGTTCTATCTGCCTTTAGCAATGGACAATCCTTATAGCTACCATTGTGATATTGCTTTGACTGGATTTATCAGATTTGCAGGAGATGTAGATGAAGAATCTGTAAAATTGATGGAACCTGTGTTTTTGAAAGCCTGTAAAACCATTGCAAAATGGGAAGTTCCTTATCTGAACGTTTTATTGTGCAATGCAATCATCAATTATGGGCTGGCTTTAATGGAAAAATATCCGATTCAGTTAAAGAATCTGGAAAAAATATACCAGAAAACCAAAGAAGAGGAAGCTACGAGAGAGTCTTACTCCAATTATCAGAAAAAATTGGGACCTATAGAAGATGTAGGGGCAGATTGCCCGGCAAGACAGGCATTTAAGGAAATCGCCATCTATGCTGTTGAAAAAATAGAATCCGGTGATAAACTTCCTTTGTTGTTTCCTATCACCCATGCGCCATGCTGGATTTCTCCCGTAACGCTGGTTGAGAGATTGGAGAATTACCAGAATAACAATGCAGAGCCTCATCATCTGGATATTCAGCTGGCCCTTCAACGTTGTGCTTTAGACGATACTTCTAAAGCTATTGAAGAAACAGAGAAAAGATTAAAAGGTGAATATAAAGACTTACTACTTTTCTTCTTTGGAGAAAATGCAAAGCCGGAAGGTAAGTTTATACATCCTTCATGGTGGATGACCGCTGGAATTACCCGCTCACCGGAAACGGCTTTTGAGGAATTTAAAAATTTCGGATATGATAATATTCCTGCAGAATTCTTTTCGGGAGATTATCAATGGAAAACCATTGACAATAAGAAAAACTCATACTATCCGGTAGAGCTGAATATTACGATTCCAAAATACCATCTTGAAAAAAGAAAAGAACCTTTATTCATGGAATATTTTGTTGCTGAGCAGAAAGAACTTAATGAAATTCCTGCGCTGATGCTTTGCTTCCCCAATACACCTGCAAATGCCCTGGCGAAGGTAATTAAGTACTGTCTTTTCTATTCAGGAATTGCAGAAGTTTTTGAAAGAAGCCTTGTTCTGAATACTGCCAATACGCTGTATCAGATCAAAAAACCTCTGGATGAAATTGGATATCTGTTTCTTGGGACTATTTTCCTGGATAGTGATAAAACCATTCGTGGAACAGCTGCTGAGATCTGGCTTGAACATGTTTCTGGTCAGATGATGGATAATGCAAGACTTGGAAGAGTGATTGGTCTGCACGAAAAATTAGAATGGGCACCAGTGAAAAGATTGACCGATCTTATACAGCACCACATGCTTAATATAAGTAAAAATCACAATATAGCTCTTGAAGAATTGATTTTCAGTGTTTTACTTCAAATGGAGAAGCCAGTTACCAATCTGAAAAGAATTCTGGAGATCTACCATGAAGTATTGGCTTTGAACCATTCCTCAGTACATCAGGAAGTCGTTGAAAAATTAAACAGTTGGAAGGAAAACTCGAGCCTTAAAAAAATATGTAATCTTCTTCTGAAAAAATAGAACATGGAAGATACGCTTATTTACAGCTATTCAGGAGTATCCTCTTTAGTCAGGAGAGGTACACTTGAAGAGTTATTTCTTGCCAAATACAGTGAGATTGATAAAAATACTGATATTCCCTGTTTTTTCTGGGGAAATGTAAGGCAGCCTTTTATTTTGGCCCGATGTCTGATCACACTTTCAAACATCGTGAAATCCAGTTTTAACCTGTCACCTTTTCAGATGGCACTTCTTAAAGATCCTATAGTGACAGCAGGAAATGAAAGATTAAGGTTTGAAGGTTTTTCTCATTGTGCAGGAGTGTATGCAAGAATAGATGTACTTCCTGAGGGATTGGATGGAGAGTTTCTTGAAAATGGAACAACGAATGTGGATTTCAATCAACCTATGATAACAGCGCTGGGAAGTATACTTCCGAATGAAGAAATTATGCTTTCTGTAGGGCAAAAAGAAGTAGGATTATACAAGGGGGAAAGCAAAATAATAGAAAGGAAAGTACCATTGCCTGCTAAATGGATCAAAGGACTGGGAACTGTTCAGGTGTATTTATCAGAATCCGAAAAGCGTCATACATTCAATAAGATTCAGACACAGCAATTGTTCAGAGGAATGCCCAAAGGAGTGGTGAAATCAGATTATTATTTAATTGTGAGAGGAAATAAACCAGTTTTTTCTCCGGTAAAATCTGCAGATTATGTTTGTATAGGAGGACTTCACAGACTACGCCTATTAGAACCTCTTCTTCCTTATATTGATGGTTTGCAGGTTTTTGCACATGCTAATATGCAGTCTACAACATGGCAACTCAATATGGGAAATATCCGGTTAAGTTTTTCTTTATCGAGAGAATGCTGGAGAGGTTTTTCAGGTGAAGGTGCGGTGTTGGATAGCCTGATTTCAGATGTTCCTGATGAGTGGATTGATGCGCTGGATAAATATGCCTATGCCAATCAGTCTTTTAATCCTGGCAGACTTGCCTTGGAAGAGAACATCCGTTTTGACAATGTTAAAAATAGTACAGGCAGGCTTGCTGCAATGGGATTGCTTGGTTATGATCTTAATGACAGAGAATTTTTCTATCGTAGACTTCCATTTAAATTAAGCCGGATTATCGGGCTTAATCCCCGCATAAAAAATGCGGAAAAATTAATTGAAGACGGAAAAGTAGAAATCTTGAATAATAATAAAGAAAGAACAGAAGCCAGAGTAAGAGGAACCGGTGTACATCATACAGTAATCATTCAGGAAGAAAAAGAACGCTGTACCTGTGAGTGGTTCAGTAAATATCAGGGGGAAAGAGGTCCCTGTAAACATGTATTGGCAGTGAAAAAACTGGTTAATGTTTAAATACTGCTGATGCTCATCTTATCATTTTGTTGAGCAGCACAAAGGCGCAACATCTTGCGCCACTGTGTTGTAGTAGTGTCTTATTAATTACCAGTCTGCTTCATCCATTCCTCATAGCTCAGTACTCCCAGTTCCGGTCTGCCTTCACCCTCCAGAATAGAAATAAATTCAAGCTGATTTCCATCTGGATCATTAAAATAAATAGCCAATGCAGGCATCCATGCAAATACCATAGGCTCTACAGTTCCGTTTTTTAGAAAATTGTAAGGTTTTAAATCCTTTTTTTCAAGAAATTCTACAGAATAATTCAAAATATCTTCTTTACTGCTGGAAAAAGCAAAATGTCTGGTCTGAAGATTCTCCTTTTGCTCCCAAAGCCCCAACATAAATTGTTTTCCTTCTCCCGCCCATAGAAAAGCAATAGGTCTGGTTTCATCTTTGTGAGCCAGTTTTAATCCTAATACTTCCGTGTAAAACTGTATTGCATTTTCCAGATTGCTCACCTGAATATGAGTCTCGTATATTCCTTTAATCATAGCTTAATTTTAATAAAACAAAGCTAGAAAACTCTTATCTGAAAATTCCGCATAGACGATTTCTTTAATTAAAATGAATGATAGAAGGATTTTATAATGATGAATTATAAATGATGAATGAAGAATTCAATTTTATTCCTACAGCATCTGTGTATTCTGTGTTATAATAATTTCAATATAGTACACAATAGAGTTGGTCTTAGCCCGCCTTTCAAATATAGCACCTTTCAGTCGGCTTTAACCAAAACTTAAAATCTGCGAGAATCAGATTAAAAATAAAAAAATCAAAGAAAAATTTTCTGCGCAAAAAGATTGCGTAATACTGTTTTTACTTTGCATCAGAAATCAGAAAGGAAGTATCAATCCTTCCCATGTTTAACAATAAAAACAGTAACCATGAAATTTAATTTTTTAAAAAAAGAAAATAAAGTAGTACAGAACTACGAAGGTACAAAAGCATATGCCATGACACCTGCAGAAGAACTGTATAGTGCTGTTGTTACAACAGGACTGTCAGATGCCAACTACGAAAAAGGAAATGACAGATTAGGAAGAATCCAGTCTCTGATCAAAAAAAATGATCCCGAATTTGTGGCGAAGCTGGCCGTATATGCAAGAAAAGATATGTATCTGAGATCTATCCCATTGGTTTTGACAACTGAATTGGCAAAGCAGACTTCAGGTACAGACCTTGTAAGCAAAACAGTAGACGGAGTCATTCAGAGAGCAGATGAAATTACAGAATTGCTGGCTTACTATCAGTTTGCCAATAAAAGAACAGATACCAAGAAACTGAATAAACTGTCCAAACAGATTCAGAAAGGTCTGGTAAAATCATTCAATAAGTTTGATGAATACCAGTTCGCAAAATATAACAGAAAAGCAGAAGTAACCCTGAAAGATGCATTATTTCTGGTTCACCCGAAAGCTAAAGATGAAAATCAGCAGGCAGTTTTCAATAAAATTGCTAACAATACACTGCAAACTCCTTATACGTGGGAAGTGGAGCTTTCAGTTTTGGGTCAGACAAAATTTGCAAATGATGCAGAAAGAAAACTGACTTTCAAAAATAAATGGGAAGAATTAATTTTCAGCAACAAACTGGGCTATATGGCAACCATGAGAAACCTGAGGAATATTCTGGAAGCTAATGTATCGTCTGATGCGATGAACAAAGTGTGCAGATACCTTTCCGATGAAAGAGCCGTAACCAATTCAAAACAGCTCCCATTCCGATTCCTGGCGGCTTACAGAGAATTAAAAAACTTTGATTCTCCTTATCTGTCCTCCGTACTGGAAGCTCTGGAAAATGCTGTTTTGGTAAGTGCCAGAAACATCAAAGGTTTTGGTTTTGAGACATCAGTGGTGATCGCTGCCGACGTGTCAGGTTCTATGCAGAAAGCAGTTTCCAGCAAAAGTAAAATTTTGCTGTATGATATCGGTTTGCTGATGTCTATGATCCTCCAGTCACAGTGTAAAAACGTGGTAACGGGTATCTTCGGTGACCGTTGGCTAAGAGTTCCAATGCCGAAAAATGGTATTTTAAGGAATGTAGATGCCTTCTACAAACGTGAAGGTGAAGTAGGATATTCCACCAACGGTTATCTGGTGATGGAAGACCTAATCAAAAGAAAAGAGCAGGTGGATAAAGTAATGCTTTTCACTGATACCCAGATGTGGGATAGCACAGGAAACAGAAACTCTTTCGAAGACGTGTGGAAAAAGTACAAAGCCATCGCGCCTCATGCAAAGCTGTATATTTTTGACCTTGCAGGTTATGGTACACAGCCGCTTGATATCAGGAAGGATGATGTACATCTTATTGCAGGTTGGTCAGACAAAATTTTCGATGTACTGAACGCGTTGGAAGACAAAAAGTCTGCAGTAAAAATGATTCAGAAAGTAGTGCTGTAACAGGCACTGCTTTTAAAAATAAAACCTATGGAAATGCGACATAGGAAACGGAGGCGTTAAGAAAATAAGCTATGCGAACGTTAAGAAAATTCTATTGTTTGAAGCGCGACACAGAAATTGAAACGAAGAAGTTACATTACATTCGCGCAAGTTTTAGAATTTTTAGAGAGTGTTGGTTATTTTTAGCCAAAGTTTCCAGGTATTGAACTTTTGGTTCTTTTGCTTCAAGGCAAAACGAACAAATATTTACATGAAAAATAAAAGTATGGGAAATTTAATGCATAAAATTAAGCAGGATCTTAAAGATGGCAGAAAGAAAAAAGCATGCGACAGATTAAGAAATATGATTAATCAGTTTCCTAATGACCTTTCCCTAAGAAGAAGATTAGGACAGATTTATTTTGAAGCAGGATTTCTTGATGAAGCAGGTAAATTTTGGATTCTTTCTAAACCAGAGAATAATAAAATGGAAAATGCAGTAGAGATTTACAGAAAGTCTTTAAGCAATTCAGGAAATGCCATTTTAAAAGATATTGTTTTCAGAGGAGATAAAAAACTGCTTGATGAATATGCATTGAAAGTAATCACTGAACTTGAACAACATAGTCTTAAAATCACAAAACAGATTCCTGTTTTCAAAGTCAAAACAAGAGAGAAAGGGAGTTATTCAGAAAACAAAACAGATTTTTTAAGTAAAATAGGAATCTTTTTATTGATCGGATTCATTATTTTACTTCCGATTTTAGGGGTTTTTAAACTTTTTGAAATTATTTCATCATTATTTTCTCAATAAAAATCAACTACGTAAATAGATTGCGTACTCACAATATAATTTTGCAGTGTTAATAATACTGGTGCCGTTAGAAAGACCTCCTTCGATTCCAAACTGACAGAGTCTTTCACCAGATTGCCCGGTAGCTAACCAATGCCGTTAATAAGAGTTTCATCGTCAACTTCCAATTGAACATCAACTACTCTTATCATTCATTGCTTGGTTTTTAATAAAAAAACTGCGTAAGTAGAATTCGCAGTAAGAATATAATTTTGTAGAAAGAAAACTAATAACTATGAATAATTATAAACTAGATCTAAAAGAAGCAGTGTATTGAGGTTAATACTCAATACTTATGAAAAAAGCTAAAACGTTAAGACAGAAATTCGGATTTAATGAATATGGATTAATTGACTTTCCAAAGAAAGTTTCAGGCGTACAGATCTCAAGATTGATGTACGGAAATGATATGGGTTGTTCATATTGTTTTCCACATGGTTTTGAAGTGGTGAATGCAAGGTATACAAAGTTCCAGCGAAACTGGAAGAAATACAGAAAAACCCAATGGAAAAATTAAAATCAGGTGTCGTTTTGGAATCATACTTCGAGTCCCCCGTCAGATGCAGGTTCAATTCCTGCCATTCCTGTTGTAAACGGAATGTAGCTCAAATGGCAGAGTAGATGGTATAGAAAAGATTCAGCCGCTTTTACCCTGATGCTATAAAAGAGTGCCGTAGAGAAGGCTTACTTCGGTATAATATTGGTTCGACTCCATAACAGATCATGAAAATGATCTTGTAAAAGTCTTTTCGAATCTTGCCTCTTTTATTTAAATCACATCAATGAAAAAATAATAATAAAAGGTTGAAATTTCCACCAATGATAACTATGGAAATGTGACATAGGAAACGGAGGCGTTAAGAAAATAAGCAACAAGAACGTTAAGAAAATCCTACTGTTTGAAGCGCAAGACAGAAAGTGAAACTAAAAAGTAACATTAGATTCGCGCAAGTTTTAGAATTTTTAGAGAGTGTAGGTTATTTTTAGCCAAAGTTTCCAGGTCTTGAATTTTTGGTTCTTTTGCTTCAAGGCAAAACGAACAAATAGGTAAATAAAAATTATACTACCTAAATAGAATGCGCAATAAGAATATAATTTTGTAGAAAGAAAACTAATAACTATAAATAATTAAAATCAAGTGTCGTCTTAGAATCATACTTCGAGATTGAGTAAACATTGGGTCGCAGGTTCGAATCCTGCCTTCTCCCTCGAAAAGGAGAGGTAGCTCAGCTGGTAGAGCAAATGCACGGAAGATTCTGAAAAATATTACCTTGATTTGTAAAAGAGTGCCGTAGAAAAGACCTACTTCGGTTTAATTTGGTTCGACTCCAGAAGATCATGAAAGTGATCTTGTACAAGTCTTTTCGAATCTTGCCTCTTTTTTATTTTAAAAACAAACAAGTGCCGTAGAAAAATGTTACTTCGCTCATCACGACGGGGTCACGGGTTCGAATCCCGTCTCTTCCACAATAAAAAACACAGTCTAAATATGAAGAGTAGCTCAGCTGGTTAGAGCACGACTGCATTATTCACCTGTTGCCTTGTTTTTTAAATATATAAGAAGCCGGAAGTGGGACGTTGAAAGATATCTTTGTATATAATTTTCTATAAAGTCAGATGATTTTTTCAGACTTTACCCCTTTCTTCTGCCCACTTCCAGCTTCTTTATATTACTATTTTGAAGTGTCGTTAGGAAAAAATTCATCGTAACACAACTATGGGAGGAATAGCGAAGCCGATCACTCCGGCAAGGTTATCCGGTTCGACTCCGGCAAACGTTTAGCCCGGTTTTTTCCTTATTATTACCTTAAAAAAATGCCGGTAGATTACTTACCGGCATTTTTCATTGTATTTTCAAGCTCTTCTTCAAACATTCCTTTCCATTTTGAAAGCGTCGTTCGGCTTATTTTATATTTTCGTGACATATAACTTGTAGAATGACCATGTTTTTTTTGATACTGAAGCAGTTTTAGCATAGTCTGTTTGTCATAGGTTTTGAGTTTTTGATTTTCTCTGGATTGCTTGAACAGTTTTTCGTTGAATTTAAGAACATCTTCGCTCGTATGAAGCTTTTCAAGAAGGTCTTTAACTTTTGGATCTTTAAGCTTTTCGGGATATTCCATCCTCAGCATATCCTGGTAAATTTTTTTGTAATTAGGGCGCATTTTTATCTGTTTATCCGTTTGCATTATCACTCTTCTGAAGCCATCTGTGGAGAGTGCTTTTCGGAATAGAATATTCTTTAATGACTTCACTTTGCGTCATTTCACCGGAAAGAATTCTTTTCATTATAAAATCTTTAATTTCTTGTGTATAAATATTTTTCCTGAAATAAGGTGTTTTTTCGGACTTCTGCTGGTTTTTGTTAACTGCCGACGGAGGTGCGTATAAAATCAAATGCGAGCTGTAAAGTCTGAAAAAATCATATTCCAGCAATTTGCTCCATCTTAAAAGAAGATCCGTATCCATTGATCTGCTGTCATACATCATTTCGACAGCCTCTTCATCTTTGCTTAAAAATTTACATATCCTCTCTACTGTAATTTCATTTTCATCAACTCTTTCCTTAATAAATTTCCCAATATGGATTTCTTTATATAACATTTTTACTAAATATTGTTCTTTTGTTTAAACTTATATATAAAAAAACGAGAATAGGTGATATATATTATCTTACTTGGCAGGGAATAATTCACAAAAATTTGAAATTGATAAAGAATAGAAATTATGATTAAGAATATTAAAATAGCTTTCATAAGACGATGAATCTTATAAAATAGATTTGAATTTTGCCAAATATCTTAAAAACAGGTGGGTAGGGATCACCTTAATGTACTTGGATTATATTCTTTATTTTCAATGGTCTTCTCTTCTTCTCTTTCAAACTTCTTTTCCTGCCATTTGTGTGAAATAATATATAACCTATTAAGGTTTTATACAATTCTATGAGTTAAAGCTGCGATAGATTGATAAACAGCTTTTTACTCGTTGAATTTTTAATTAGTACCAAATAATTGCTTATTCGCTTTCAAATGTAGACAAAAATAAGAAGTAAAAACAATCATAAATATAAAAATTATACCTTATGTGTTTATTTTAATTAAAATTAACATATTATAAGAACTGATGTGTGAATTATTCAAATTAACAGATGGGTTCATGAAAAAATGATAAAAAGAAAAAATTGTATACCATCCTGACAGTCCATACCTTTGTCAATGAATGAAAAATACTATAAGATTATTCGATTTTTCGAAAAAAATCAATTATAAAAATGAACTGCTGGCTGGCTTTACGGTAGCGATGACAATGATTCCCGAATCTCTTTCATTTGCTATTCTGGCCGGTCTTTCTCCGCTTATCGGTCTTTATGCAGCTTTTATGATGGGACTTGTAACAGCTGTTTTGGGAGGTCGTCCGGGAATGGTTTCTGGTGGAGCAGGAGCAACGATTGTTGTGTTGATTGCTCTTATTCAATCCCATGGGATTGAATATCTTTTTGCCACTGTAGCACTTGCCGGAATCCTTCAGATGATGGTAGGTATTTTTAAACTGGGCAAATTTGTAAGACTGATTCCGCAACCCGTTATGTACGGATTCCTGAACGGGTTGGCTATTATTATATTCATGGCCCAGGTAGAGCAGTTTAAAATAACAGATAGTAGTGGTGCGGTAAATTGGCTGCAGGGAATGCCTTTATACATTATGGCTGGCTTAACAGCTCTTACAATTGCCATTGTTTATTTTTTTCCAAAAATCACAAAAGTTGTTCCTGCCTCTCTTGTGGCTATTATCATTGTCTTTGCTGTGGTTCTCGGATTTAATATTCCAACAAAAACGGTAGCAGATATCGCCCATATCAGTGGAAATCTTCCGAGTTTCCATATCCCACAGATTCCTTTTTCTCTGGAAACGTTACAGATTATTTTTCCTTATGCCTTAATTATGGCTGGAGTAGGTCTTATAGAATCTCTTCTGACATTATCTATGGTGGATGAAATTACAAATACAAAAGGAAGTGCCAATAAAGAATCCGTAGCTCAGGGATTGGCTAATATTACCAATGGCTTCTTTGGCGGAATGGGAGGTTGTGCAATGGTAGCACAAACGCTGGTGAATCTCAACGCTGGTTCCAGAGCCAGATTATCCGGGATTATTGCATCATTGTTAATTTTAATTATTATTCTGTGTGGAGCACCTGTAATAGAGAAAATTCCCATGGCGGCTCTGGTGGGAGTTATGATGATGGTTGCGATCAGTACCTTCCAGTGGGTATCCATCAGGATTGTGAATAAAATGCCGAAATCTGATATTTTTGTTGGAATAACTGTAGCTCTGATCACTGTGGTTTTACACAATCTGGCTTTGGCGGTTTTGATTGGTGTGATCATTTCAGCATTGGTTTTTGCCTGGGATAATGCTAAACGAATCAGAGCAAGAAAATATGTAGATGAAAATGGGGTGAAGTACTATGAAATATATGGACCTTTGTTTTTTGGTTCAGTAATAGCGTTTACGGATAAATTTGATCCTGTGAATGATCCGGATCAGGTGGTTATTGATTTTAAAGAAAGCCGTATTGTAGATATGAGTGCTATTGATGCGCTGGACAAATTATCCAAACGTTATAAACAATATCACAAAACCTTGCATCTGCGCCATCTCAGCGAAGACTGCAGAAAAATACTTAAAAATGCAGAGGCTGTAGTGGAAGTTAATATTCAGGATGATCCTACATATAAGGTGATGCCGGAAAAATAGGAGAGGAGTCAATGAGTGAATTTTGCTTCGCAAGTGAAAAGTGAATTTTTTCAGAATAGAAAAATTGAAAGCACATCGAATTAACAATTGATCATTCACAATTTCATAGTCAATAAGTGAATTTTGCTTCGCAAGTGAATGGTGAATTTTTATAGTAAAAAAAAATTGAAAGCACATCGAATTGACAATTGATCATTCACAATTTCATAGTCAATAAGTGAATTTTGCTTCGCAAGTGAATGGTGAATTTTTATAGTAAAAAAAATTGACAAGCGCAGCGGATTGACGATTGACTATTCACAATTTCATAGTCAATGAGTGAATTTTGCTTCGCAAGTGAATGGTGAATTTTTATAGTAAAAAAAATTGACAAGCGCATCGAATTGACAATTGACCATTCACAAACAAGACAAGGACTGTAAGAAAAAATCTACAGTCCTTGCTTGTTTAGGTTATTAATGTGTTTGCAATAAAATCAGGCACTAAAGCATAGTGTGATAATTTCATGCTGATAGAAGCTCTTCCGCTTGTCAGCGTTCTCAGGTCAGAAATATATCCGAAAGTTGAAGCTAACGGAACTTCCGCTGCAAAAATCTTTCTTCCTGATTTTTCGTCAATAGAAGTGATAATCCCTCTTCTTCTGTTGATATCCGCAGTGACAGCTCCCGTGTACTCCTCAATACTTTGGATTTCTACCTGCATAACAGGTTCCATCAATTTAGGATGACATCCTTTTGCCGCTGCTTTGAATCCTTCTCTTGCTGCAATTTCGAAATCAAATGCTGCAGAATCCTGAGCGTGGAAAGAACCATCCAGAAGAGTCACCTTCATGTTTTCCAGAGGATATCCTTTTAATGGGCCATGTTCCATAGCTTCTCTGAAACCTTTTTCAACAGAAGGAATAAATTCAGTCGGAATAACTCCACCTTTGATCATATTGATAAATTCCAATCTATTGTCATTTCCCGGGCCAATCTCAAACGTGATATCAGCGAACTGGCCGCTTCCGCCGTTTTGTTTGGAAAGCTTTTCTCGGTGAACTTTGGTTTCCGTTAAGATCTCACGATAAGAAACTTTAGGTTTCCCCTGATTGATTTCAATACCATGATTCAGACGGATTTTTTCCAATGTAACCTCCAAATGAAGTTCTCCCAAGCCGCTTAATAAAGTCTCTCCGGTCTGCGGATCTCTTTCAACCACCAAAGAAGGATCTTCTTCCTGTATTTTGGCCAATACCAAACCGAAAGATTTCTCATCACCATTCGTTTTCGGCTCGATAGCAACTCTGATCACAGGAGTCGGAATTGTAATGGCTTCCAGTAATATCGGCTTTTCTAGAGAAGATAGAGAATCACCGGTCTTGGCATCTTTTATTCCTGTTAAAGCAACAATATCTCCTGCTTTAGCTTCGTTCATTGATAATGTTTTATCAGACTGCATCTGTAAAACTCTCGAAATCCTGAAGCTTTCACCCGTTCTTACATTCACTATCGTATCTCCGGATTTGATTTTTCCGGAATACACACGAAGCATAGCCAGTCTTCCCATATGTTTATCAATCACCACTTTGAAAACGAGTCCTGAAAAAACTGCTTTCTCATTTCTTTCCAATATTACCGTTTCATCTGTATGTGGATCTCTTCCCTGCAGGTCAGCAAGCTGATCTGGAGCAGGCAGATAAGTAACCACAGCATCAAGAAGAGGCTGGATTCCCTTATTTTTAAAGGCTGAGCCACAAAGAACAGGAACAGCTGATCCGGAGCTGCAGACCCTTTTTATCGCTTCTGAGAGTATTTCAACAGTTACTGTTTGTTCGGTATCCATAAAAATTTCAAAGAACATCTCATCATTCTCTGCAAGAGTTTCCATTAATTTAACTCTGTATTCATGGGCTTCTGTCATAGAAGCAGCAGGAATTTCCTTTTCCATAATGGTTTCTCCATTTTCATCTGTCCAGTATAAGGCTTTCATTTTAATAAGATCAATAACGCCTTCAAAATCGTTTTCAGCTCCAATCGGAATCTGAATGGCCAATGGAACAGAATTCAGCTTGGTTTTTATTTCATTAAGAACAGCAAAGAAGTCTGCACCCATTCTGTCCATTTTATTGATGAAACAGATTTTGGATGTTCCATGTTTTTCAGCCTGGAACCAAACGTTTTCAGTCTGTGGCTGAACTCCTGAAGAAGCACAGAAAACTGCGACAACGCTGTCAAGAACTCTTAGAGAACGTTCCACTTCCACTGCGAAATCAATGTGTCCAGGCGTATCAATAATGTTGATGTTATAAACTTTATCGTCTTTTTTCCATTGGGTAGAAACTGCAGCGGATGAAATGGTAATTCCTCTGTTTCTTTCCTGTATGTCTTTATCCATGGTGGTATTTCCGTCATCTACATTGCCGATTTTGTGAATAAGTCCTGTGTAATACAGAAGTCTTTCGGATAAAGTAGTTTTTCCTGCATCTACGTGTGCTATAATCCCTATATTTCGTGTGTTGTATTTCATTTTTTTTAATTTAAATTGTTGATTTTTAGATCTGTGTTCGGAAAAGGTTCTGAAAAAAATAAGCACAAAATACACTCCGGTCTTATAAAGCCGGTAAAACATTTTCGTATTTCGTATCAAAGGAAAATTTTCAGAGATCTTAACAAACAGCAGAAGTTGTTTGAATTGTTAAAGTCTGAAATCAGGGCAGCAAAAAAGACCTATCCGAATAGACAGGTCTTCAATATATTTTTGGGTATAAAAGATCTATAGAACTATTCAGATAAATATTCAGTGCTGCCAAAGAACACAGCTCTGACAGGATTGCTTAACGTTATAATATTTATCATTTTTGTTGACATTGTTGATTTTTAATCGGTTGCGAAATTATAATTTTTTTTTGATTTCCAAAGAATTTTTGAAAATATTTTTTTTAAACGCTTCATCAATCATCTTCTGTGAACCTTTCAAAACCTTGGATTTTCATAAAAATATCTTAAAACAGAACTTGAACGTAATGCTTTTATGATAAATATTTTATCTTTGGGAAGAATAGTATTGTAAACACTTTTTGATGATTAAAAAATTTTAAATCTTTTTCAAGAAGCTAAATAAAAACTTTTAACTTAAAACCTATTGAAAACAGATATCGACATCCATAACCACTGTCATTTTTCCTTTGATCTGTGGCTCACTTTAATCAAATCTCATCCTGAATTTAAAGCAAAAAGAGTTGAGCTGTTCTCCTTATTTTTTAACGTAGATAAGCCGATAGATGAGGTTGCGAAAACCGTAAAATATTACGATGATCTTTGTAATACCATCAATGAGGTGACAGGGGGGAATATTGATACTTTTGAAATTTATCTGATGATTTTGGGGGCTTTGGATGTAGACGTAAAACTTATTAATAAGGAAAAACTTAATGAGTTTTATAACAAAAGTGAAGAATTGTTTCTGGAATATAAGCCAGTTGTAATTTTTGAAAATATTCATGATTTTTTTGAGGATATTAAAAATCAGGGAAAGACCATAAATATTCTAAGCAACACTGGATTTATCAAAGGGAAAACAATGCGGAAATTCCTGATTCATGAAAACCTGGATCAGTACATAGATTTCCATATCTATTCTGATGAAATCAACTGTTCCAAACCTAACCCGCTTATTTTTCAGGAAGTGAAGAATAAGATCAAAGATCAGGATTTGCCCATGCACCAGATTCTGCATATCGGAGACAATCCGGTGGCAGATTATCAGGGAGCAAAGAACTTTGGTTTCAGTGCCCATTTACTTAAACACTAAAAATAAACATGAACAAAAGATACAGCTTACACCACATTCATTCGGCAGATGAGTTTACGTTCTCACCTGCAGAATACAGCTTTTTCAAGTATGGCGATAAGTCGTATGCTGAAAAATTCGCAAGAGAATTATTCGACGGATTTATTTCCGAAAATGAAGAACTTTTAAGTACAGATAAAGAGATTGTAGTGCTTCCAAGCCCCTATATGGCGATTCCTACTGCATCCAACTTTTTATGTTTTTACTTTAAAAAACACCTGGATTTTTATCTGTTTCAAAAAGGAAAAAAGTCAAGTATTTTGTCTAAAATCAACAGAAACCATACATACATCACAGATTACGGGAATCTCAATTTTGAAGACCGCAAAAATCTGATCGCCAATGACACTTATTATATCGATAAGGACTTTTTGAGAGGAAAACTTTGTATTTTTATAGACGATATAAAAATCACGGGAAGTCATGAATATACTGTCAACAGAATCCTGAATGAATATAACGTGGAGGCTGACTTTATGTTCCTGTATTATGCAGAACTGGTGAATTTTGACCTTGACCCGAAAATTGAAAACTTTTTCAACTACTATGCTGTAAAAAATGTAAATCATGTTGCAGAAGTGATGAATAAAGAAAGTTTTCAGTTCAATACAAGGATTGTCAAATATATTTTAGGCCTAGATTCAAGTAATTTTGATTATCTTACGTCTCAAGTAAAAAAGGAACAGATGGACCTGCTTTTGGAGCTGGCGATCAGTAACAATTATCATTTAATAAAAGAATACGAAAATAACATCAATACTTTAACACAAACGGAATTATATTATGGCTATTAACTTACAAAAAGGACAAAGAGAAAACATTAACGCACCTAAATTTACTGTAGGTTTAGGATGGGATATCAATAATACTTCTACAGGAACCGCTTTCGACCTTGATGCGTCTTTGTTCTTGCTTGGGGACGACAAAAAATTAGTTTCAGATAATCACTTTATTTTCTATAACAATCTTGAGTCTCCGGACAAATCTGTAATCCACACGGGTGATAACCTTACAGGAGAAGGATCGGGTGACGATGAGCAGATCAAAATTGATCTTACTAAAATTGACAGCGCTATCAAAGAAATTACAGTAGTAGTAACAATTCACGAAGCAGATTCAAGAAAACAAAACTTTGGACAGGTAAGAAATTCTTTCATCAGAATTTTTAATTCAGATACGAATGAAGAGATCTTAAAATACGAATTAGACGAAGATTTCTCAATCGAAACCGCTGTAGAATTCGGAAGAATCTACAACAGAAACGGAGAATGGAAATTTGAGGCTGTAGGTGCAGGACAGAGAGACGGCCTTGAGAAATTTGTATCAATTTATCAGAAGTAATCATGGACAATCAGGAAAATCAACCCATAGATCCGCTGGGATCAATAGAACCCCTTAAAACTTTTGAGCCGACTCCAATGGCTCCTCCTACTCCAGCTCAGCCCGCTCAGAATGCGACGCCGGCTGTTCTTGTGGATAGAGAGGGAAATGTAAATCTGACACAGCTGCAGTCAGAAGAACGTCAGAAATATGAAGTTCTTGCGAACTCTATTGACGAGACCAATCCTGGTTCAATCGTTAATTTCGGGGCAGAGCTTCAGAAAACATTAACCAACCAGAGTGACAGCTTCTTAGGAAATGTAAGAAGATCAAACTCAGGAGAAGTTGGCGGGCTTATCAATGACCTTTTGGTAGAGCTTAACTATGTAGATGTTGAAGAACTTAACGGAAATAAAGTGAAAAGTTTCCTGAGCAAATTGCCATTTATGAAAAAGGTAATGACTCAGGTGGAAAATCTTTTTGCAAAATACGATAAGATCATCAATAATATCGAGCAGATTTCTTATAAAGTAAATGCAGGAATTATCACCTCTACAAAAGATAACGCTGTACTTCAGACTATTTTTGAAAGCAATGTGAATTCTATCAAGCAGATTGAAGAGCTTGTCATTGCAGGTAATATAAGAATGGAAAGAGCGGCAGGCGAGCTTGCTCAGATGGAAGCGAATCCGCAGATTTATCAGGATTATCAGATTGCAGATAAAAGAGATTTCATTGCAAGGCTAGACAGGAGAATGGCTGATCTTAAAGTGGTGCGTGTGATTATGATGCAGTCACTTCCTCAGATCAGACTGGTACAGAACAACAATGTTTCTATTGCTGAAAAAGCACAGACGATTCTTACCACTACACTTCCGGTTTGGAAAAACCAGCTTTCCCTTGCGGTAGCGATGTACAGACAGCAGCAGAATATTGAAATACAGCAAAAAGTATCTTCTACTACAGAAGAGATTTTAAGAAAGAATGCGGAACGTCTTGGCCAGAATTCTGTGAATGTTGCCAGAGCCAACGAGCAGACTATCGTATCAGTGGAAACATTGAGAGAAACAACGTCAATGCTGATCAATACATTGAATGAAGTGAAACAAATCCAGAAACAGGGAGCTGACAACAGAAGAAAACTGGATCAGGATCTTCAGACATTGGAGCATGAACTTAAAGCAAATGTCAGAGGTTAATTTATAGGATACTAAGGTGGGGGATGATGCAGCAACCATATTGTCGCAGAGCAAAAGAAGATTAACAAAGCTTAAGCTTCTCGCTAATTTTTTTGAACATATTGACATCATATCAATTTACATCAAAACGGATATTATTCACAATCTGTTCCAGGAAAATACTGCTTTAGATTATAATAAACTGGAACTTTTCCACCTGCAGTATACCGACAGCCTTATAGAACTTCTCACTAAAATTAAAAAGCAGAAGGAAAATGACATGCTGGCGGTCATCAATGAAATTAACATCAACAGTAAATATATTTCAGGTTTTGAAGAAAGAAGGGTAGACAGTTTTGAAACCGACAGGAAAATGTACAGCGGTGTCTTTTCCCAGCACTTGAAAACAGTGTATAAAGACTTAACGGAAGATCGTTTTACAGCCAATTGGGAAAATGTACTGTACTTTCATAAAAAATATGCCCAGGAATTTTACAGATCGGAGGCAGATGAAACACTGCTGAAAACTGATTCTTTTCCTTCCTATCAGTATAAAGAATATTCCATTGAAAGGAAACTGTTGGGAAGGCTTAATATACAGGGGTTTAAAGTCCGTTTCGTATGTGGTTACCTTATCGGAACCCACGATTATGAACTTTTTAAAATCTTTCAGTCTGATGATTATTTTATTTTCAGTGTAGACGAAAAGAAATTGTATCTTTTCGACAAAGAACTGGATAAGCTGGATATTTCCGAGAATCAGTCTAATCAGAGCTCCATTATTGATCAGCTGAGAAGTAAAAATGAGCAGCTGGAACATAGTATGAACGAAAGAAAGCGTACTTTGCCAGCTGAAGTGGAAGGCGTTCTGAAAGATTATATTAAAAACCTGGAAAATATGGATATTATGAGTAAAATCTTTGACTTCGACGAAGAAACGAATATTCTGCGGGCAATGCTTAATTTGAATTTGAATAATAACTAGAACGAAATTTGAAAAGCAAAGAAGATTACCTTTTTTGCAAAAAAGTAAATAACAACTAAACATAGAAAGATGGCTATCAACTTACAAAAAGGTCAGAGAATTAACCTTAAAAAAGAAAATGGAGCTGAGCTTTCCCAGGCTTGTGTAGGAATCAACTGGGGAGCAATCGAAAAGAAAGGATTTTTCGGAACAAAGAAAGAAGCAGTAGACTTGGACGGAAGCTGTATTTTATATGATTCAAACAAAAACGTTACAGAAGTAATCTATTTCGGAAATCTTAAATCAAGAAACGGATCTGTAAGACACAGTGGAGACGACCTTACCGGTGACGTGAATGGAGATGACGGATTGGATAACGAAGTAATCACGGTAGACTTCAGCCAATTGGAACCAAATGTGGAGCATGTGGCAATGGTTTTGAACAGCTACAGAGGCCAGGATTTCGGCACTATTCCTTTTGCTTCTATCCGTATTTATGAAGGATCACCTACCAATGTAAGAGAGGTTTTTGCAAAATATGATATTGCGAATGACGCATCTTTCAGCGGACATGTTGCCATGGTAATGGGTGTTTTCTATAAGAGAAACGGAGAATGGAAATTCAATGCTATCGGAGATCCTACAGCGGATAAAAAGTTGGAGCAGACAATCCAGACGGTACAGATGAATTATCTATAATCAATTGACAATCAAAATATAAATAAAATAGCAATATTTGTACTCTGTGCATCTATTGCTTTTATCATATAATAACATAACTCAAGTGGAACATCAAAGTATTTTAGAACTGCACCCTGGTCTGGTGTGGGGATTTGCAGTAACAGTCGTTATCATGCTGCTCCTGGACTTAGGGGTATTTAATAAAAAAAGTCATGAAGTCTCTTCCAAAGAAGCTACCATCTGGTCTATTGTATGGATCTCGCTTTCTATGGTTTTTTCGGGAGTGGTCTATTGGGTATTCAATACCGACGGAAGCCCTGAAAGCCATGCTTTGGCAGTAGAGAAATTTACACAGTATCAGGCTGCCTATTGGATTGAAAAAGCCTTGTCTGTAGATAACTTATTTGTATTTATTCTGGTTTTCGGGTTCTTTAAAGTTCCGAAATTTCTTCACCATAAAGTTCTTTTCTGGGGAATTATCGGAGCGCTGATCTTCAGAGCTATATTCATCTTTGCAGGAGTAGGATTAATCAATCTGACGTATCTTCCTGAAATGAATATCTTCGGTGAAGCAGTGAAAATCAACGTTGTCATGACCTTATTCGGATTATTCCTTGTGTATGCAGGGATCAAATCATGGGGTGACGGTGATGATGACGATGATGAAGATTACAGCAATACGGCAGGAGCAAAACTGATCAAGAGTTTCTGGAAAGTTTCAGACAATTACGATGGAGATAAGTTCTTCACCATCCAGAACGGAATCAAAATGGCAACTCCTCTTTTAGTAGTAGTGGGTGTTATCGAGTTTACGGACGTTCTTTTTGCAGTAGATTCCATTCCGGCAATCTTTGCGATTTCAAATGACCCTTTTATCCTTTATACATCAAATATCTTTGCAATTTTAGGATTAAGATCATTATACTTCCTGTTAGCGAACTTTATTCATATGTTCAGCAAACTTCCATACGGATTGGCTATTATCCTGTCCTTCATTGGAGTTAAAATGCTTATTGCCCCATGGATTCATATTCCGTCTCCGGTTTCATTGGGAATCGTAGGAGGAGTATTGGTAATCTCTGTTCTTTTATCCATCATCTTCCCTGAAAAAGAAGAAGAGAAGAAGGAAGAATTGGACGAAAAATAATCGCACTTAAAATAATATAAAAGCCTCCGGAATGTATTTCTGGAGGCTGTTTTGTTTATCAAGCTTTTGTTTATCAAACATCTCAAGCCAACCTTCAAAGAAATATTTTCAAAAATAAAACAGACAGACCGGTCTGTATATTGTTTTTTTTCATACCTTTGTTCCAGAAAAGAAAAGCATATGAAATCTCCAAGAGAAAGAATTGTAGAAAAGACCTTTGAATTGTTTGCAAAACAAGGGTATAATTCTACCGGAATTAATCAGATTATTTCCGAAGCTGAAGTTGCCAAGGCAAGCTTTTATCAGCATTTTAAATCCAAAGAAGATCTGTGTGTAGAATTTCTGAAGGTGAGACATGAGTATTGGTTCAATGAACTCAATCAATTTATAGCAAAAGGAAATGGCTTACAGTCTAAAATCATCAGTGCTTTTGATTTTCTGGTGTATATGAATGAAAAGGAAAACTTCAGAGGTTGCAGCTTTCTGAATATTCTGTCGGAAATCCCCATGGATAATACTAAAATACTGAGCGTTATTCAGTCTCATAAAGTAGATCTTAGAAACTTTTTTTTAGAATTGCTGAATGATGATGAACTTTCCGATCATATCTACATGCTTTTTGAAAGCAGTATCATAGAAAGCCAGCTTTTCAAATCCAATGAATTAATTGAAAAATCAAAAAAGATAGTCAGCAATTTAATACAATGAGTTATGGAACAGAAACATCCGCTTCCGCCTTTCACTCTTGAAACGGCACTGGAAAAAATTCAATTGGCAGAAGATGCCTGGAACAGTCAGGATCCTGAAAAGGTTTCCAAAGCATATACCATCGATAGCGAATGGAGAAACAGAGATACCTTTGTGAATGGGAGAGAAGAGATTGTACTATTTCTTCAGAATAAGTGGGAAAGAGAACTTCATTATAAACTTAAAAAGGAATACTGGGCGCATACCGACAATCGTATTGCCGTTCGTTTTGAATATGAATATCAGACCAAAGAGGGAAACTGGTTCAGGGCATACGGAAACGAAAACTGGGAATTCGATGAAAACGGGCTTATGGCAAAAAGATATGCCAGTATCAATGATCTGGCGATCAAAGAAGAAGAACGAAAGTTTAAATAAGATGTAAAGACTGTTGTCACAACAGTCTTTTATTTTTTAGTTGGATCAATCTTTTTCACATCACATGCAAAAATTCATCATTCATAACTCATCAGTCATCATTATTTTAACTGTTTTTCCCATGCAGTAACTTATTAATTTTCCTTCTGGTCTGCAAAGAAACTTTATAAGCTTCATCACGCAGTTTCTGTATTTTTCCTACAGGCTGAAAAAATATTTTACTCTCAAAAGGATTGAATGATAACAGCTCATTTGTACAGTTCCGATCATCCAGCAAAGAGCCTTTATTTATTACAACCTCACCGATTTTGATAAAAGGAGAGTTTTTCCACTCCACATTCAGTTTGTTGACAGGCTGGTCTTTCAGGTCATAACATATCTGTATCAGGACATCTGCAGTAAAGTTGTGTGTCTGCAGATAGTTTTTTAAAGAATCCTTGACCTTTTGTTTTTTTCCAATGTTCTTATCCACAGATTGAGGAGACAGTTTTATTTTGATGATATGATCTCCAAGCCGGTAAGCTCCTATAGAATGATAGTCGAAGGAAAGAATAAAATCATTTCTTTTACGAAGAAGTTGAATCATATTACGAACCATATCAGCTGTTAGCAGGGAAGGAGTCATTTTAATCATCTGAAGCAGCAGGGTAAACAAACTGCTCCATTTTTTGGTGTAAAATCTGTTGACCGCCGTAAACAGTTTCAAAAAAATTGAAACAGAATTTATAGGAAACAGGGGAAAATTCACCAATGGATAATTGGCAAGAAGCCCACCGTTTTCATTCTTGATCTGCACTGCAAAGCCGTAGGCAGGAATATCCTTTCTTGTATTCTTAATTTTCAGCTGAGCATTGGAAAACCGTATAGTAAGATCAAATTTTTCCTTATCAAAAAAAGGCTGCAGTGATTCCGGAATATCAGATTCTATCCTGAATGTACCTTTTGCTGCCGCATACGTTTTGGCATGGGCATTTCTGGTAGCATAATTGACATCGCTGATGGAAGAGGATTGTTCAACAAAATCTGCTATTGTTTTTTTATTGATTTCCAGAAGCTTTTTTTCCTCTTCATTCAGTTCATCAAACTTCTTATTATATTTTAGTGGATTTGGCATTTAGTTTTTAAAATCCAATTATAACGCCAAGTTTCGAAATCTGTGTTAAATAAGTATTACAATTATTTGAATTTTGTGGAAAAGATCTTTGAAAATCAAAAATGTAAGACTATATGATTAATGATTATTGAAAAATAATCTTTTTAACTTGTTGATTATTAGTGTTTATTTATTTTTAATGAGAATGAATTAAAGTCACTTTGTTTGAGAGGAAAATTCTTCAGGCTTTTAAACTTCGCTTATCGTGCTCCCATCTTCCAAACCCAAAAAGCCTTATCTTTGTAAAAAATTATAATATGGGAGTAGCAGATATGTTATTTAAACGTAAAAAAGAATTAGCAGAAAAGAACCTGAAAGATGGTAAAGAATATATGGAAGAGTATGGTAAAAGAGAAAGCGTTGTGCAGTTACCAAGCGGCTTGCAATATGAAATCATTACAGAAGGCGACGGCCCGAAACCAGGACCCAAATCTACTGTAAAATGCCACTATCACGGAACTACTATTTCCGGGAAAGTATTTGACAGTTCTGTAAAAAGAGGTACACCTGCATCTTTCCCTTTGAACAGAGTGATTTCAGGATGGACGGAAGCTCTTCAGTTGATGCCTGTCGGAAGTAAGTGGAGATTGATTATTCCTCCGCACTTAGCATACGGAGATCAGGAGATCAGCAAGGAAATAGGACCAAACAGTACTCTTGTTTTTGAGGTTGAATTACTGGATATTAAATAATCCTTCTTAAAAATAGATTAAAAATTTACCTGATTTCAGGTAAATTTTTTTATTTGTACTATATTCGTATAGGAGAATTGTGAAAATGGAGAAATTTATTTTGCAATATACCTGATAACACAAAAAATCACTGAATGAAAAAACTTTTTTACCTATTGATTGTTTTCGGGCTTCTTACTTCCTGTGTTTCCAGGAAGAATCAGGCTATTCAGCAGAATATTCTTACCCTGAAAGACAGCTACTGTAAAGCGCCGTTCAAATATAACTACAGCAATAAACTTCCGTCTTATAATTCAGATTCTATACTGGCAGCCAATAAAGAATTAAAAGAGGTCTTTTCTGACCAGAGTATCCTCATCTTAAACGCACTGGATAATTTAGATGAGGTTCATCAGATTATTGATCTTAAAAAAGATTCATCCCTTGCTTCCCAGATTAAAGTCTTACAGTTGAAGACAAAAATAAACAGCAAAATAACGATTGCTCTTACGGAACTGGATGCAGTAGCCGCAGAGTTCGACTGTGAAGGAGAAAGAGTAGCCCAGATTGGAAATTATGTGGATAACTTAAATTCATCAAGAAATAATAAGCTTATTTTATATTCAATTGTTGCAGGAGCAGCAGCTTCCATAGCAGGAGGAATTGTACATGATCAAGGCTGGAGTAATGCCATCGATATAGGCGGAGGGATTCTGGGAGCAGGTTTTGGACTGGCAACCCTTAATCCAAAAGGGAAAAAGGTAGAGTTTATCCACCAGAGAAACCTTTTGAGAGATATCTGGAAAGAAAAATTAGAGTCTCCGAATTTCCCCCCTTTTATCTGGTATATGTACACAGAGAAAAAGTTTTCCAACAGAGAAGAACACTCCATTATCGGAAATATGAAATTAAGATGGCTTCATTACCAGTTTGATGACAATAAAGAAACAGCAGATAAGTCTGTAATCTTCAGTGATGGAGGTTTTTACAGAGCAGACGATCTTCATAACCGCGCTGCCATGCTCAATCAGATGCAGTCGGCCACACGTACCATTAATCAAAATATCAATTATTTGTTGCTGGATCTGGATAAATTAATTCTTTAAGAAAAAATTAACTGTAATAAATTTTGTTACATTTAAAAAATGTGTATCTTTGCAAAGTAATTACAATGAACAATACAAGATTTGCTACGGCAGTACATATAATGACACTATTGGCGAAAAGCCCTCAGGAGTGGCTTACATCTGACTGGATGGCCGGTAGTATCAATGTGAATCCGGTGATTATCCGAAAGGAGATCAGCGTATTGAGAGAGGCAGGTCTGATTATCAGCAGACAAGGAAAAGAAGGAGGAAGTCAGCTTGCAAAAAATGCTGAAATGATCACAATTTCCGAGATCTATAAAGCAGTAAAAAATACAGAAGTATTAGGCAAAAAAAATCAGAATCCCAATCCCGCATGCAGTGTTGGAAAGGAGATCAACAATCATTTAAATACATTATTTGAAGAAACAGATCAATTGGTGGTAAACTTTTTAGGAGACAAGTCATTACAGGAATTCACTGACCAGTTCGAATAAAAAAATTTCATCTTAAATGTAACAAAATTTATTACAGTTTAATTAAAAAAATAAAACATTATGAAAAAAGTAGCAGTAATCGGTGCAACAGGATTTGTAGGAGCACACGTAGTATCAGAATTAGCAGAAAGAGGATATGCGGTGGAAGCATTGGTAAGAGATGCATCAAAAGTGAAAACACAGGAAAATGTAACTGCAAAAAGTGTTGATGTAAACAATGTAAGCGAACTGGCTGAAGCATTGAAAGGAAGTGATGCAGTAATCAGTACATTCAATGCAGGATGGACCAACCCTAACCTTTACAACGATTTTTTAAACGGTTCTGAGAACATTGAAAAAGCTGTAGAACAGTCGGGAGTAAAAAGACTGATTGTAGTAGGTGGAGCAGGAAGCCTTTACACACCCGATAACGTACAAATTGTAGATACTCCTGATTTCCCTGAAGCTTACAAACCTGGTGCTACGGCAGCAAGAGATTATCTAAACAAAATCAAGGAAAATAATACGTTGGATTGGACATTCTTCAGCCCTGCTATAGAAATGAACCAGGCGAATGTAGGAGAAAGAACAGGAAAATACAGGACTTCACTGGAAACTCCGGTATTTGATGAAAACGGAAGAAGCCGTCTGTCTGTAGAAGACGTAGCCGTAGTTTTAGTAGACGAATTAGAGCAGAACAATCACATCCGTGAACGTTTCACAGCAGCTTACTAATCGATAAAAGAACAGAAATGATACAAAAAAAATTATGGTCGTTATTAGCATTGTTGGGATTCATCAGCATATTTGCAGGGAATCTCAAAGTGAAAGTTTATAATCCGGGAATCAAAGCTATTTTTCCCATTACTTCTACCATTATTTACGGAGATAAAGATGCGATACTGGTAGATGCTCAGTTTCAGAAACAATATGCGGAACAGCTGGTAAAAGAAATAAAAGCAACAGGAAAGAACCTGAAAACCGTTTTTATTTCTCACAGCGATCCTGATTTCTATTTTGGATTGGATGTGATTAAAAAAGCTTTTCCTAATGCTAAAATTATCTCAACGGCACAGACTGCTTACCTTATATCAGCTTCAAAAGATGATAAAATGGGAGTGTGGAAACCACAGCTGAAGGCAGGTGCCCCATCAGAAATTATAATTCCTGAAGCAGTTACTTCAATTCCTGATCTTGAAGGAAACAAAATTGAAATCAGACAAAATCCTGAAGATCCTGCACATAGCTTTCTTTGGATTCCGTCCATCAAAACCATTGCAGGCGGAATTTCAGTTTCTGTTGGCTCACATCTCTGGATGGCAGATACACAGAATGTCAAAGCCGTTGATCAATGGATAGGGCAGATTGATGCTATGAAAGGTTTGAAACCGGAAAAAGTTATTCCTTCTCATTTTGCAGAGCTTTCCACATCACCACAATCTCTTGATTTTGTGAAAAACTATCTGGAAAATTATAAACAGGCAGTTACTGAAAACAAAACTACATCCGCAATTGTAGATTTCATGGTAAAAAAATACCCTGATCTGCCAGGAAAAGAAGAATTGGAAATGGGAGTAAAGGTTTATCTTAAAGAAATGGACTGGGATCTTAAATCACCCTATCCGGCAATAGGACAAAAAGTGGAAGTGAACTTTGGAGAAGTTAAATTCGTTCTTGATTTTAAAGATAATAAAACCATGACATTCACAGGAACAGCCGGAAGTTCAAAAAACAGTACAGATACTGTAGAATATACTGCCGTAGAAGTAGCAAAAAATGTTTTTATGGTCTACTGGCATGAGCCGCACCTTGGTTTCAATGTAACCCATATTCAGGATTATAATAAAAATATCATCTACTCGAATATTGCAGGTCCCGACGGTACATTTACCCACCCGAAAGGAACGCTTAAAATTTTAAAATAAAAAGACAGCAGCATTGGCAGCTGTCTTTTTTGTATCATAATAGTTAACAATAAAATATCATTAAAGCTCATCAAATCAGCTTGCTGATTCTAACTTTGCCTCCTTAGCCTCAAAAGAAAGCAAATTAAAAACTTTGAATTAAAATAATCTCTCGCAGATTTTATAGATTTTGAAGATCTATGATCATGAGAATTATATTAGTGATTCGTTCTATTCGTGGAACTATTCGTGTTCTTCGTGTTTAAAAAAGGTCTTTAAATGAATACTCTATTTTGTAAAACTAAAAAACTGCCTCATGAGGGACAGTTTTCTTTTATAGATTCATAAACAATTTCGGGTTAATCGGAGTATTGTTTTTGTGTACTTCATAATGAAGATGAGGTCCTGTAGAACGCCCGGAATTTCCGGATTTTGCAATGACCTGACCAACTTTTACTTTATCATTTACTTTTGCAATAAGCTGAGATAAATGTCCATATAAAGTAGCCAGCCCGTTTCCGTGAGAAACAATTACACAGTTTCCATAGCCTCCTTTTTGTCCGGAAAAAATGATTGTTCCGGCAGCAGCAGCTCTTACATCAGAACCATAGGCAACAGCAATGTCCAGTCCTTTATGGAACTGCATCTGATCAGCTTCAGCAGGTGGATTGTTTTTTTCAGCGACAGCAGTTTTAGTTGCAGGCGTTCCGGAAGCAGCTTTTGTTGTGGTTGCAGGAGCAGAAGTTGCAGCTACAGGAGCCGTTTTTGGGGTTACCATTACTTTTACTTCTCTCTTATTTCCATAGCTGTCTGTAAGTTCTATAATTTTCTCAACAGGTTCAGCTTTTACTTCAGGCTTAGCTGCTGCCACTACTGTTGGTTTTGTCTCTGTTGCTGCACTTGATCTTACCGAAGCAAAAACAGTTTTGAAAGGAATAGGATTTTTTCTTATCCCGAAATTAGAGGAAATATAGCCATCTGTAGGCATTCCTAAGGGAACCTGCATCAGTTTTTTCTGAAGATCCATCAGATATTGGCTGTATCGGTTAGCCTGTTTGGAAAGATAAATAGAGTTTGAAATACTGTCCTGGTTGAGCATCATTAGTTTTTCATTAGTGATGTCTTTGGACTTCAGGAAGGAGTTGAGCTGAGCAACGGTTTGATCTACAAGAGTAAGATCACTTTTCATTTTTAAATAATCTACACTGTCTTTTTCAGTGTTTATTTTTACAAGGTTTACTTCGTAGGTTTTGTCATCTCTTTCAGAAAAGAGTTTGGCAATGAATACACCTTGTGCAAAAACTACTAGTAAAAGTCCTCCCAGGAGAATGTTTACGTTCTTCTTGCTGTTTAGAAATTTTTTCATATTTCTTCTCTTAGTAAGTTAAAACGGTTTTGAAGTTGCAAATTTAATTAAAAATAAGCTTTGTGAGTTATTTTTAATTAAAATTCAGTTTTTTCTGTATTTAACGGCTAATTAGCTATTTAATTGTGTTGTAGTGTTAATTTTTTCAGAAAATGGTTTTTATCATAGTTTCAAAGCCTGCGTTACGTCTTTGTTTTAATATCTTTGCAGTTCACATTCCAATTATGGCTAAAAAGAAAATTATTTCAGAATCTTCGAATCCAAAAAAGAATAAAAAGGATATTTCTGTAGGAGTTGTAGGAAGCGGAAGTTTTGCAACCGCTATTGTAAAAATGCTTGTTGAAAACTGCAAAGTAGTACACTGGTGTGTAAGAAATGAATTTGTAAAAGGAGCTATTGAGCTTCGTGGACATAACCCAACTTATCTTACGGCTGCCCATTTTAATCTTAAAAGTTTAAAACTGACAACAGATATTAACGAACTGGTTACTGCCTGTGATGTTATTGTTCTGGCAACACCGTCTATCTATCTGTCTGATACGTTGGATAAAATGACCTGTGAATATTCAGATAAGATCTTTATTTCAGCAATTAAAGGAATTATTCCTAAAGTAAATGACGTGGTAGCACACTATCTGCGTGATGAATTTAAAATTGGTTTCAGAAATCAGGCCGTTATTGCAGGGCCATGTCATGCTGAAGAGGTGGCTATGGAAAGACTTTCTTATCTTACTATTGCGGCCGTAGAAGATGAGACTGCTGAAAAACTTGAAGGAATCTTCAGTTCAGATTTTATTAAAGTTCATACAAGCAAAGATATTTTAGGAAATGAATACAGCGCCATTCTTAAAAATATTTTTGCCATCGGAGCGGGAATAGCAAGTGGATTGGGTTATGGTGATAACTTTACAGCAGTCTTTGTTTCCAATGCTATCCGTGAAATGGAAACATTTCTGGAAGCGATTTATGAGGCACCAAGAGACGTGAATGAAAGTGCATATCTGGGTGACCTTTTGGTAACGGCATATTCACTTTTCTCAAGAAACAGAAACCTTGGAAACCTTATTGGGAAAGGATATACCGTAAAATCTGCCATTCAGTCTATGAACATGGTAGCAGAAGGATATTACGCTGCAGATTCCATTTATAAAACGGCAAAACAGAAAAATCTTAAACTTCCGATTATTGATACCGTATATGCTATTTTGTATGAAGGTAAAAATGCTGAAAAGCAGTTTAAAAAATTGACCGCAAAATTGAATTAAAAAAACAGGACTTTAAAAATTAAAGTCCTGTTAAACATAAATAATGAAACTTAAGCATTTTTCATGCTTAAGTTTTTTTATAGACTCATCTTGGTAATGACAAGTGATAATGATGATCTTACATTAAGATTACTGGCGGTAAAACCGTTTCCTGTATCAAATTCGAACTTCTGACGGATCGTTGTTGGAGAAGCCAGTGTTAAAAAATAACTTCCCTGGAAAAATGTAAATGAGCTTGATAACTGGCACATTCTGTTGGTTTCCGTAATGGTTGCACTGGTAGCGGAATTAATCAGATAAGAACGGGTACAGGTAAAATTTTGAGAAAGATACTGGGTGTTAGCCGTTCCGTTATTATTATTCGCATTGCTGGAATCCACAGAATACCGTACAATATATGTTCCGGCAGGCAGGGTAATCGTGGAATTATCCGCGCCTAGTGAAGCTCCTGTAATTTTATTCGAAGTAACCGCAAAGTTCCCTAATGTATTATTCGTGCTTCCGGTAGGAATAAGTACTCCCGGACTGATAAGCAAAGACATGATCTGAGGTTCTGAACCGGAAACTATAATACGTTGCCATTGATTTCTTACCCAAACATAATATCCTTTCGGAAAAGTAGATGCTCCTCCGCTATTGTAAATAATAAGCCCGTCTGCAGGATTCGCAATGGGAGTGGAGGTACTGTTCAGAACAAGCAGATCATATTGTGGAAGAAGAACTCCTTTATTAGAAGAACTAATGTCCAGAACACTGCTCGCATTAGGTACGTTTGTGTTAATACCAACTTGTGCATTTGAGAAAATGCTTAACAGTATCATACCGATTATGTAAATAGATGTTTTCATTGTGCTATAAATTATTGATTAAGTGCTGATCTTTGAATATCAACTTTAGCATTCGTGATGATGATTTCTCCGTTATTAGGCGTTGTTCCTCCGGATCCGTTCTGGTAAGTTCCTCCCGTATCATGAGCAATGGCTGGAACTAAAAGAATAGGAGCTGCTGAAGTAGTCACAAAAGAGAAACTCATATTCAGAGTATGGGTCTTATTACTGGCAATTGATTGTGCATTGATACTAATTGTTTTACCATATTGATTTCCTGTGGACGGATCAATAAGTTTTACAAGATACTGATGCAGATGAACAGAAGTTCCTCCTATTCCGGCAGTCGTACTTTCAAGAGCTGTTCTGATGTTAAGACATACATTCACCAGATAACCGCTGTTTCCGGGAAGTGTGATAATTCCTGTAGAAGTATTGTATAAAGCTCCGATATCATTAGATACAACAGTAAATGCGGCATCATTGAAATTTTTGTATGTACCGTTGGCAAGACCTCCAAGTATTGAATAATCAGAGGTGCGTTGAAGCATCATATAACTTACCAGGTTATACGTATCAGAAAGCTGAGTCCACATATTGCTTTTCCAGATATAAAGACCGGGGCTAATGGAGTTCCCTTTATTATAAACAACCAGTCCTTCTGCCGGATTATTTACCGGAGAGGTATTATTCAAAACATCTATAATATCTACTCTTGGCAGAAGTACTCCTTTATTGGTGGTCTGTGAAACTTCCAGCACAGCTGAGCTGTTTACTGAGGTTTTCCCAATAGCAACCTGTGCATATATGGTATGAGCTATAATCAATAATAGCAGGATATAACTTTTTTTCATATGTTGATTGTTTTTTTATAGCTGAGATATTTTAATATAAGAGCCAGTAGGAATTACATTCACAAGATCGTAGAATGTACTGTTCTGCATTCTTCCAAGATTGAGTCTTAATCCTCCTATAATATTGGCGTTCACATTAGCCGGAACAGTGTAATAATAGGACCAGGTGGCAAGATGATTGGTGTTGACTTTAGAAACAATAGGAACTTCTTTCCTTGTAGCACCTCCTCCGGTAAAGGTATTCGTTGTATTATTATAGGTATCGTTGATGAAATCTATAAAATATCCCATCAGATAATAAGTACTCCCGGAAAGTGGAGCAGTTCCTCCCTGTCCGGATGGACTTTCCTGAGGTGAATTTAAATTCAGGTTAACCTCTACCAGATATTTTCCCTGTGGAAGAATCAGAGAATATCCTCCGGAAGTGTTCGGAAGAACTTTAAATCCACTGATATTTGATACCCCTGAAACGGCAGGATTATTAACTATAAGCTGAGTGCTGGCACCTGCTATCGCATTGTCAAGAGCCGATAGTGATCCGGTAAAATCAAGATAGGCAACCTTGGGAGTGTTTTGTGCATCAATTGTGCTTTGCCATGAATTGGTCGTGCTATTAAAAAAATGAAGAGCTTTGTTGTTACTATTAGTTCCTCCATTGAATCCAATAAGTCCATTGGCAGGCGAGACAACAGGACTTGTCGTACTGGTTAGGTTAGCAATATTCAGGTTGGGGAATAATACTCCTTTATTACCTCCGGAAACAGTTACTGTAGGAGCTGTAGTATAGCCACTACCTCCGTTGTTAATCGTTATACCTGTTAGCTGACCGTTGGAAATGACTGCTGTAGCACGGGCTTTTGAACCTCCATTCACCACAGATCCTCCTCCATAAAAATTAATTGTTGGTACCGAAGTATAGCCGCTTCCTCCGTTGCTGATGGTAATCCCGATAACAGCACCTCCCGAAATGGTGGCTGTAGCTGTAGCTGGGGTTCCACTGAAGTTCTCAATGTGCAGAATAGCACTGGGGTCCGGTGTGGACGTGTTGATTCCTACACTTCCGCTCTGGGCAAATCCCATTGTAGCGAACAATGTACTCGCGAAGTTAATAATTCTCATCTTTAGTATGTTTATGAAATAATTTTAATTAAATACTTGTTGGAATAGGTATTAAATCAATTGAAAGGTACGTAAAAAAAACAGTTATTCGATGTGGTATGTATATAATTGTATCTATAAAATTATATATTTATCAATAAAAAGTGATATTTTATAATTTTAGTATAATTATTTATCACTTGTTGTTGATAAAATAAAATAGTGTAAATAGTTATGATTGCGGTATTTAATATGATGAACTTAAATAAACTTAAATTTTTTAAAATTTTTACTCTTGAATTATTCATTAATTAGTTACCATTCAGTGAAATAAAAAAATAAAAAATTAATATTTTTATAAAGAAATATTTTACATTATCAATCATTTCAATGGTACTTTATTGAAATTTTCCATGGTTTTTTGTTGTGTACTCAATAAGTGTTTTGAACAAAAAAATAACGTGTTAAAATCGTTCCGGTTTTTAAAACTTTTCCCGAAATTTGAAGTAAAATTTTAAAATTATGTCACAATCGCTTACAAGCAGAACACCGAAACCTAAATACGACGTTGTACTGATAGGCGGCGGAATCATGAGCGCCACTTTAGCAACGCTGCTTCATGAATTTGATCCAAATCTTGAAATCGCTATCTTCGAAAGACTCGGAAGGTTTGCCAAAGAAAGTACAGCTGCATGGAACAACGCCGGAACAGGACATTCCGCTTTTTGTGAGCTAAATTATACTCCTGAAAAACCAGACGGATCTATTGATATTTCCAAGGCAGAAAGCATTGCAGAGCAGTTTGAAATTTCAAAACAATTCTGGTCTTATCTGATTACCAAAGGATATATCCGTGAGCCTAAAGAATTTATCAATTCCTGTGCACACATGAGTCTGGTATTCGGAGAAAAAGATGCTGAATACCTTAAAAAACGCCACGATAAAATGGCAGAATCTGTCCTTTTTTCAGGAATGGAATTTTCTACAGATCATGAAAAGCTTAAAGAATGGATTCCTTTGGTGATGAGCAAAAGAAATCAGTCTGAAGTAATGGCTGCAACGAAGATGGATATGGGAACAGATGTGAACTTCGGAACATTGACGAGAAAAATGGGAAGACATCTTCTGGAAGATTCCAATGTTGAGGTTTTCTTATACCACGAAGTAAAAGATATCAGCCCTAGAGAAAACGGGACATGGGAAATGAAAGTGAAAGACAGAATCCATAGCCATAAACAGGAAGTGGTAGCAGATTTTGTATTTATCGGTGCGGGAGGATACGCGCTTCCGTTACTGGACAGCTCAGATATTAAAGAAAGTGAAGGATACGGAGGTTTCCCGGTTTCCGGCCAATGGCTGGTCAGTCATAATCAGGAGCTGGTAGAAAAACACCATGCTAAAGTATATACTCAGGCTACGGTAGATGCTCCGCCAATGTCTGTTCCACACCTTGATCTTAGAATCATCGATGGGAAAAAAGCCCTTCTTTTTGGACCCTTTGCAGGATTTTCAACTAAATTCTTAAGAGAAGGAAGCTATCTGGACCTTCCTGAAAGTGTTAATACCAAAAACTTAAAATCACTTTTCGGAGCATGGTGGCACAACATTCCATTAACGAAATATCTGATCCAGCAGGTTGCCATGACGAAGTCTCAGAGAATGCAGCATTTGAGAGAATTTATAAAAGATGCCAAAGAAGAAGACTGGGAACTGAAAGTAGCAGGACAGAGAGTTCAGATCATCAAAAAAGATGAAAAAGAAGGAGGTAAGCTGGAGTTCGGAACCGAAGTTGTGGTGAACAAGTCTGGAACCATTGCTTCTTTATTGGGAGCTTCACCAGGTGCATCCACAGCAGTATATGCCATGCTGAACGTGCTGGAAAAATGCTTCCCTGAAAAACTGCATGGAGAATGGAAAGGAAAGCTGCTTGAAATGGTTCCTTCTTACGGACAAAAACTAGCTGAAAACCCTGAGCTGACCCATGAAGTACGAAATTACACCAAAGAAAAATTAGAATTAGAATATTAACATCAATAATGAGCAATAAGTAATAATCGCTATTACTCATTGCTCATTACTTATTACTCATAAAAAGGTGGAAGAAGTAATTGTAAAACCAGTCATTGCAAAGGAAATCCTGGAATCTCTTCAGGCAAAAACAGAAGAGGAGAGGCAGGTTATTGTACACTGTTGTTTTCCGGCGTCACCGTTTCTGGGAAACCTGATCAGGATCTGGCATTCGACCTATCTTTTTGACAACCAGTCTGAGCATAGAAGCAAAATGATTCATGCGGAAAATATTTCAATTTCGCCCTATTGGACACCAGTTCCCTTTATGAAAGACTTTTGGTTTACCCTTATATTTTCAGGTCTCCCGAAAGACTGCAAAAGTTTTGATCTGAAAGAAGTTATTCCTGAGGAAGGAGGATTCTTTGTAGAATCAATCAAGAGAAATTCTTCTGACGTATATCGTGTAAAAATATCAGAATCTTATTAATATGAAAGTAAGGGAAGAAAAGCTGGAACAGATTATTCACTGGGCTGAAAACAATCCTGATATCCGTGCTGTTCTCCTGACCAGTTCATTGGTAAATCCTTATGCTCCGGTAGATGATTTCAGTGATCTAGATGTAGAACTTGTTTTTGGTAACAGAGCATCTTATGAATCCGGAAATGAGTGGATCAGACTCTTTGGTGAACCTATTTCCATGATTGAAGAAGACGATCGTGTTTTTGACGGAAGGCATGCTATGAAAATGGTGTTGTACAAAGACCATGTGAAAGCTGATTTTAAGCTGTATCAGGTAGGAGAGTTTATTGAAGAAATTAAAGAAGAAAATCTTCCTGAAGACTGGGATGTAGGGTATAAAGTTTTAATAGATAAAGATGACCTGACTAAGAATCTGAAACCACCAACGTATCAGTCAATCATGATTCAGAAGCCAAAGGAAAAAGAATTTCAGCAGCTGATGAATGATTTTTGGTGGGATACAACCTATGTTGCAAAGTGCCTGAAGCGTGGAGATATATTTTATGCCAAATTTATGTCTGAAAACATTCTCCGCACAGATTATCTCGTCCCTTTGATTGAGTGGCATATTGCCGGAAATCATGAGTGGAATAATATCACAACCAATAAACACGGAAGGCTTTTCAAAAAATACCTGTCCGCTGATCTATGGAATAAAGTGGAAAAAACTTTCTCAGGAAGTAATATTGAAGAAAACTGGAATGCATTGTTTGCCTATGCAGATCTGGTTCATGAGTTGGGAACTTCACTGGCTGAAAAGCTTCATTTTATCTATCCGTCAAAGCTGGAAGATGATATTCGGAACTATCTTAAGAATGTGAAGACAATGTCTTAATTTCAGGCAAATTCATTCTGTTTAATAAGGTTTTCAATACAATATTCTGCAATAGCCGTAATAGTTACAAACGGATTCACACCAATGGTTCCCGGAATTAAAGATCCGTCCAGGACATAGAGATTTTCATGATCTTTGAGTTTTCCATATTCGTTGGTTGCTTCCCCTAAAACACACCCGCCAAGCGGATGATAGCAAATATCTGCTCCAAAACCATTATCGAAAAGAAGATGACTTCTGGTACCGCCATTGGCTTTATTCATTTTCCGGATAAAATATTGGGCATTTTCTTTCATTTTAACAGTATTGCTTTCGTTCCAATTCAATCTAAGAGACTGGCTGGCTTTATTGTATGTGACCTCACCTTTTTTCTCAACTCTGTTGATAAGCAGATACAAAGCGGTAGCGACATCCATTCCCATAGGCAAAGGAGCAATTTCTGTGAAAAACGGATGTTCAGGATCATCCCAGTTATCAATTCCTCCCACAGGGATAGTAGATTGCTTAGCTCCGGTGCCACCAGACAAAGGCTTCACCCAGTTTCGCCCCGTCATAAAATTTCCGTTATTTCCCCAGTTTTTACCAATCTTTTCATGGATGGGAAATCCGTTCTCTGCATGAGATTGTAACAGAAGTTGTAAAGTGCCCATTGTTCCTGCAGAAAGAATCAGTTTTTTACAGGTAAAGACTTTGTTAGTAAGCAAAGCACCTGAAGTATCAATCTGCTGGACATTCAATGTATAGCTTTTGTCATCATTCAAGTGAATGGTCTGGACACGATGAAGATCAAGGATTTCCAGATTTCCGGTTTCAAGGGCTTTTCTGAGATAGGTTTTATCTAAACTGTTTTTCCCGTGATTGTTTCCATAAATCACTTCAGTATTAAGAGCTGAACGGGGAACTTCATTCCGGAATTCTTTTTCCATGTATTTAAAGTCATACACATTGGGAACCCTTATTGTTTTAAAACCAGCTTTATGGGCTTCTTCTTCACCTACCCGGGTGAATTTATAATAAGGACAGTCTTTCAGAAACTGTTCGTCAATAACATTTACTTTTAGTTCTTCCTGTACCAGAGGAAAATAATGATTATAAAATTTTTCAGCATCAAGATCAGGAAAAACCTCTTTGAAATAGCTTTCTTTGGGAGTAACAGCCATTCCGCCGTTCACCAGAGAACCTCCGCCAACCCCTCTTCCTGCCCAGATTTTAATATGATCAAAATCCAGACGGTCCAATGTTCCGGTAAAAGGAGTTAGCGAAAAGATATTCATAAAAGGAGCAATGCTTTTGTTTTTCAGCCATGCAGAACTTTTTCCGGGTTTCAAAAGATTAGAAAATGGAATTCCTGCTTTTTCCCAGTTAAGACCCATCTCCAGCAGTACTACTTTTTTTCCGGCTTCACACAGGCGAAGGGCAGATACAGCACCTCCATATCCACTGCCAATAATAACAATCGGAACATCATGGTATTCCTGTATCTGATTGTTTCTTCTTTCCGAAGCATGAAATAATTCAGATTGAAGAAAATAAAATCCCGATATTGCCAGAGCACTGGTCTTAATGAAGCTTTTTCTGTCCATGAGCATTCTTTTTCAAAAAGTATGCTAGAGGTGAAGGTGCTTATTTTATTTATCACAGATTATATTTTTTATTACAATTTTAACTTTTGTTGGAATGAAAATTCATAGCTTTACTTATAATTTTTAAATTCATGAAAAAATATATCATACTCTTTCTACTGCTTCCACTATGGGGCTTTTCTCAAAAAAAGATGTCAAAGGAAGAGAAAGAGGTCCAGAAATTTCAGAAAGAACTGAATGCGGAATACCTTAACCCAAAAGAGACTCCGTTAAGAGGTGATAATTTTAAAAATTTTAAAAAACATCCTTTCTTTCCTTTTGATGCTAAATACAGAGTTACTGCACAATTTGTAAAATCAGAAGATACAAAACCCTTTGATCTTCCTACATCTTCAGGAAAAACCAAGTCTTATCAGGAATATGGAAAAGCAACATTTACGCTGGATGGGAAACCTTATACCGTTACTTTATACCAAAGTCTGGACTTGATCAAACAGGAAAAATATAAAGACTATCTTTTCCTTCCGTTCCGTGATGCTACCAATGAAAAGGAAACCTACGGAGGAGGGAAATATATGGATCTTAAAATCCCGAAAGGAAATACCATTGTACTTGATTTTAATCAATCCTATCATCCTTTCTGTGCTTACAACGCTTATGATTACAATTGTCCTATTGTTCCGGAGGAAAATAAACTTCCAATAGAAATCCGTGCAGGGGTAATGTATGAAGATATTTACCATCACTAATACTATGATACATTTAGATTTCTTTAAACCGGAAGACCTTTCCGGAGTCAGTTATACTTTGGATGAAAATCAGATGAGGTTTACAGCGACTGCTCAGCAGGCCTTACAAAGCATCAGCGAACGGAATGATGATAACGCATTTCCAGTGACGATATTTCAAAATGATCTGCCTGTAGGTTTTTTTGTCCTTGATTTTGGAAAAGATAAATTAGATCTTACGGATAATGAGAATTCAGTTTTACTGCGTTCACTATCTGTGAATCCTCAACTGCAGGGAAAGGGAATTGGAAAAGTTGCTATGCAGGAAGTAGGTACTTTTGTCCAAAATCATTTCAAGACCTGCGATGAGATTGTACTGGCTGTCAACCAGAAAAATGAATCTGCTTACCATATTTATCTTCAGGCAGGATATATTTACGACGGTAAGACCAGAATTGGAAGAAGCGGACCTCAATACCTGATGTACAAAAAACTTTAATAAAATTTTAAAATCATAATTTTTTATCTGCTGATATCTTTCCATAACTTTGAGTAACATCAAATTACAAAACATGGAAATATCACTTCAAAATCAGGTGGCTGTAGTCACAGGAGCTTCCAGTGGAATCGGTTCAGGAATTGCAAAATCATTGGCGGCAGCAGGAGCAACAGTCATTGTTAATCATTCTTCGGAAAGATCTACAGAAGAAGCTAAAGCTGTTTTAAAAGAAATAACGGATGCCGGCGGTAAAGGAATAACCTACCAGTGTGATGTTTCCAAAGAGGATCAGGTTATCAGGATGTTTCAGGATGTTGTTTCTGAATTCCAAACGGTAGATATTCTGGTCAATAATGCAGGCATTCAAAAGGATTCAAAATTCACTGAAATGACTTTGGATCAATGGAATGCGGTCATAGGAGTCAACCTGACCGGACAATTTCTTTGTGCCAGAGAAGCTATTAAAGAATTTCTAAGAAGAGGAATCGATACTTCCCGCTCTGTTGCCTGTGGGAAAATTATTCATATCAGTTCAGTCCATGAGATTATTCCGTGGGCTGGTCATGCTAATTATGCTTCCAGTAAAGGGGCTGTAAGAATGCTGATGCAAACCCTTGCTCAAGAATATGGTGCCAACAAGATCCGTGTCAATTCCATTTGTCCCGGGGCTATTCAGACCCCTATTAATAAGAATGCGTGGGATACTCCGGAAGCCCTTAATTCTCTTCTGAACCTTATTCCTTATAACAGAATCGGACAACCGCAGGATATCGGAAACTTAGCTGCGTTCCTTGTCAGTGACCTTGCAGATTATATCACAGGAACAAGCATTTTCGTGGATGGTGGAATGACTACGTTTGAGAGTTTTTCTACCGGAGGATAAAGGAATTCGAAGTTCAAAGTTTAATGTTCAAGGTTTAAAGTTTTTGAGGTTGTTTTTAGAACTTGAAACGGAATTAAATATTACTCACTACTCATAATTATCGTTTATGTCGGAAAAACAGAGAATTTCAGATATTTCATGGAAAAAATGGGGGCCTTATGTCAGTAACCGTGAATGGGGACTTGTTCGTGAGGACTACAGTGAAAACGGAGATGCATGGAATTATACCAATCATGAAACTGCAGAAGCCAAAACTTACCGTTGGGGTGAGGAAGGAATATGTGGCATCTGTGATGATCTCCAGAAGCTTGTATTTTCTTTAGGATTCTGGAATAAGAAAGATAAAATGGTCAAAGAACGATTCTTTGGTCTCACCAATGGTCAGGGAAATCACGGTGAAGATGTGAAAGAATATTTTTACTATCTGGATTCCACACCTACCCATTCTTACATGAAAATGCTGTATAAATATCCTCAAAATGCTTTTCCTTATGAACAGCTTGTAAAAATAAATGCGGAAAGGGGAAAGGAGGAAGCTGAATATGAGTTGATTGATACAGGGATTTTTGATCACAATGAATACTTTGACATTTTTATTGAATATGCAAAAGAAAGTCAGAATGATATTCTTGTAAAACTAACAATATTCAATAAATCTGAAAAAGAAGCGTCTCTCGTAATTCTTCCGACTATTTGGTTCAGAAATACCTGGAACTGGGGATATGATGATTATAAACCACAATTGTCTGCTGAAGATGCAGACCATATTAAAGTCAATCATCAGGATATCGAGGTTAAAAATGTATATGCAAAACAATCTTTAAAAACATTATTTTGTAATAACGAAACCAATAATGAAAGGCTTTACCAGTCTTCTAATGAGTCAAAATACTGTAAAGACGGGATCAATAATTTTGTGATGACGGGAAATTCCCAGTCTGTGAATCCCAAAAATGCAGGAACCAAAGCTTCTTTCTTTATTGATGAAGATTTTAAAGCGGGAGAATCAAAAATATTTGAATTCAGGCTTTCAGATAAAGATATAAGAGAACCTTTTAAAGATTTCGATATTCTTTTTAAACAAAGAGAAAAAGAAGCCGACGAGTTTTATGCAGAAATTCAGAAAGGAATTGCTTCGGAAGATGAAAAACTGGTTCAGAGACAGGCTTTTGCAGGAATGCTTTGGAATAAAATGTTTTACCATTACAATGTAGAAAAATGGCTGAAAGGTGATCCTTCCGAAATGCCTCCACCAAAGTCCCGCGAAACGATAAGAAACTACGACTGGAAGCATCTGAACAATGAGCATATCATTTCAATGCCTGATAAATGGGAATATCCATGGTATGCAACATGGGATCTGGCATTTCATACTATCAGCTTCTCCCTGATAGATCCGGATTTTGCAAAACATCAGCTGAAACTTTTCCTGTTTGAATGGTATATGCATCCCAACGGACAGCTGCCTGCATACGAATGGAACTTAAGTGATGTGAATCCACCTGTACATGCCTGGGCGGTTTTCAGAGTATTTAAAATTGATGAATATTTAAAAGATAAACCCGATCTGGAATTTCTGGAAAGCGCTTTCCAGAAGTTATTGATGAATTTTACCTGGTGGGTTAATAAAAAAGACCTTAATGGCAATAATATCTTTGAAGGAGGATTTCTGGGACTTGATAATATTGGGGTTTTTGACCGGAATTCTGTTTTGCCCAACGGAGAACAGCTGGAGCAGTCCGATGGAACGAGCTGGATGGCTATGTTTGCCCTCAATATGATGAGAATTGCGCTGGAACTGGCTCTTTACAATAAGGTGTATGAAGAGATGGCTATGAAATTCTTTGAACATTTCCTGTCGATTGCCCATTCACTGGATAATATGGGTGATGAGAAATTCAGTCTTTGGGATGAACAGGATGAATTTTTCTATGATGCAATTACTTCCAGCGACGGAACTCAGATGTATCTGAAGCTAAGGACTATTGTTGGATTAATTCCAATGTTTGCCGTTGAGGTTATCGATGATGAAATGATTGAAAACCTTCCCAATTTCAAGAAAAGAATGAAATGGGTACTGGATAATAAACCTGAACTGGCTTCTCTGGTTTCAAGATGGGAAGTGAAAGGACAGGATTCCAAACACCTTTTATCTCTGCTTCGGGGACATCGTTTGAAAAGACTGTTAAACCGAATGTTGAATCCTGAGGAATTTCTCAGTGATTACGGAGTAAGAGCTTTATCCAAAGAATATGAAAGCAATCCTTACACATTAACATTGAATGATACGAATTACAGCGTAAAGTATACCCCTGCTGAAAGTGATAGCGGCCTTTTTGGAGGAAACAGCAACTGGCGCGGTCCCGTATGGTTTCCTATCAATTTCCTTATTATTGACAGTCTTCAGCGTTTTTTCTTCTATTACAGCCCGGATTTTTTAGTAGAATATCCTACAGGAAGCGGTAATTATTCTAGCCTGGATCAGATTGCAGATGCCTTAAACAAGAGACTTGCCAAGATATTTTTAATGGATGAAAATGGGAAACGCCCGGTTCATGGACAGTATGAAAGGTTTCAAACCGATCCTGATTTTAAAGATTATATTTTGTTCTATGAATATTTTCACGGAGACAACGGCCGTGGAGTAGGAGCTTCCCATCAGACTGGCTGGACAGGACTTATTGCTAAGATCCTTCAACCTAGATTTTCCAAAAAAGAAATGGCAGAATCCGAAACAGAAATGCCGGAAGATATTGGAAAAACAACAGGGAAGGAATAATATTATTTATTCAAATATCTGCTGTATGATTTCCAAAGAGGCTGGAGTTTTGAAATCCGTGATGTGGTAATGATAGTATACTAAAAGACTGTCAAGGAAATCTTTTCTCAAGGAGGAATGGATTTTTGTGGCATAAAAATCTTCTGCACAAAGAGCTTCTTTCCATAGCATTGAAATTTCTTCATTGAAGAGCTGGTGACTTATTCCCAGTGAAAAAGTTCCGGTTTCCGGATCTAAAAACCTGCCTTCGCTCAATAAGGGTGCAACACCTTGAATTTTTAAAAAAGCCAGCAAAAACAGAAGATGCGCCTGATAATTTTTATTAGTCAGCTCGCGGATTAAATGATCAATACAGGAATAGATAGGAATATTTTTATTCTCATGTTTAAGAATATGACTCAGAAAATCTGAGATAAAGAAAATAACGGTATTGACTTTTATGTCTGTATAAATGTCATTGTTTTTTACCAGTTCAAACTTTGAAACAGACGGGATTCCGTTGCCACGTGATGGATTTACAGAAAAATTGAGCTGGCTCAACGGTTGAAGCAAGGCTTTCTTTTTATTCTTTTTGGAATAAATTCCCTTTATAAAATAGCTCTGAAAACCTTCTTCTTCTGTAAAACAATGCAATACAGCATCATTTTCTCCATATTTGATAAATGAAAGTAAAAAACCGTTTTGTGAATTCATTAATTAACCACTCCTATTTTAGCGGTAGCTTTATCAGATCCGTCTTCATTCGTCATCAGGACAAAATAAATCCCTGAAGCTACTCTTGTTCCTTTCTGATTATTGAGATCCCATTCATAATATCCACCTCTTGCGACTGCAGAGTGAACTACATTACCTGCAGCATCTACAATTCTTATATTGGTTTTTTCTGCAAGACCTTTAATGGTTACTTTTCCTTTGAAATTAGAATAAACAACAGGGTTTGGATATACTACCACATCACCGAAATTGGAAGTTACGTCTGCAACATCTCCCTGATACGTTACAATACCATTATATGTTACAAAATATACCTTACCTGTTTTTTTATCAACTTTTATATCGGTAACACTATTCGTAGGAAGAGGGGAATTTTCTTTTGTAAAATGCTTTATAGTTCTCTGACCGTCGGCGGAGAGGTAATAAACACCACCACCATCAACAGATACCCACTTATAGTCACCTGCATCTACTGCAATCTGAAGAATTGCGGATTCTCTGAAAAGCTCTTCCCCCAAACCATTCTGCTCTATAACTATAGGCTCTACTTTTGGCTGGGCGCTTTTTATTTCTGTTGCTGCGTTAGACATAATTCTTAGTCCTCCATCTGTACCGATCCAGGCATCTCCAGACTTATCAAATGCTACCGATAAAATACCTCCTGAACTGTTAAATCCATTAGCCGTTCCCAGAATATAATCATTGTCATCAGAAAGATTAGTGGCATTTTTATAGTCATATACCCAGAAATTGTTAGATCTTGGCAGCGGAGTCCAAAGCATGTTTTCATGGTAAATAGTCTTTTGTATTCCATCACTGGCAAGAACTATTTTCTTGATAAGAAAATCATCAGCTGCTTTATCATAGATTCCTATAGAAGGGTTTCCATCATTGAATCCAAAAGAAACAAAAAGATTGTTTTGTGGGTCTACAGCAAAACCTACCGGACGTCTGAGGTAAGGCTGTGCTCCCAGATTATAATATTTTACCAGTTCAAAATCTTTGCTTGTCGCATTATATTTCATCTTATACACCCCGTTATCCAGCATAGTATAATTGGTGAATAGTACTTCATTACTGTTATAAGGGCTTATAATAGCATCCAATACGTTGATGAAGATGGGGCGATTGGGATTACTTTTATTGAAAAATGAAGGATAAATCCACTCTGTACCATTGAAATAATAAAATCCTGGTTCTTGTGGCTGAATAAACGGATGGTTGTAGTTATTGGCTCTGGCACCAGAGGAAACCAGAAGCTGGTTGTTATCAAAAAGATTGATGTTATAAGCAAAATTGAAGTAAGGTCCGGAAGGTTTAAAAGTATTGTTACCTTCATCCTTAATTCCCGATAATACCGTTCCTCCTAAAATCTTTCCGCCAGCTGTTAATGCAGTATTACATTCTTCACCAAGACTTACCGCATTTTGCGATACTCCATTGATTCCGTAAGTATATACTCTGTTATCTGTAACGACAATACTATTGGAGGTAATAACAAGATCCCTGATTTTTTCAAAAGTAGTAGGAAGTTGTGTCGGGGTACCGTTGTTATAAATATAAGCTGTTGTAGCTGTTGAGTAAACCAATTCTGATTCTGAATCTATATGTTTGAATGCTCCTGGGGCTTCCGTTGTCCAGGTAGAATATACGGGAAACGTAGTATTCATTTGATGGCTTTTCAATCCTGTATCCGTTACAGAATATACTTTATTCCCGAATATAGTAGCTTCATTACTTGCCTGATAAACGCCACCTGAAAGGAAAAATGCAGAATCACCAAACTCTTTATTCTGAAGGTTGAATATGGAAACTCCATACCCAACAGAAATGACAGCTTGATTTCCGGTTATCGAAATGTGGTTAATCTTTTTATCTCCATTATATCCTGTAGCAATAGGAATATCAACAATATATTTGATCTCCTGTGGTGTGATAACATCCATAGATCCGTTTTCATAACCGATAAGCCCTGTTTTAGTCTGCGGATTGTAATCGAAAGCAGTAATTCCGATGTTGTGCAGGCCATTGGCTTTGGATAACTTCGTAATTTCTCCTGTTGATATTGTATAATAGAATATTCCGTTTTGAGTGGCTGCAATGATTTTTCCATTGTCTTCTTTCATGGCTAAGACATTATTGTAGGAAAACAGATCTGCCCACTTTTTGGATGAAATAACCTGAGCTTTTGTCAGCTGCAGGGATGCTAAAATACCAAGAGAAATTATAGAGAGTTTTTTCATATTATGCGGTTATGCTGCTATCTATCACCTGATTGTTCCAGGAAATATGCTGTACGTTTTTGTTTGTATCAAAATAAAAATCTATTCTACCTAAAAGAAGACCTGCCCATCCCACCTGATTAACAAGGACATTTTTGCCCTGTCTGTTGGTAAAGGTCTGAGGTTCCGGTAAGAATGTATGAGTATGGCCTCCTAAAATAATATCAATATTTTCTGTATTAGCCGCTAAAATTTTATCACTTATTTTATCAGGTTCATCTTTGTAATCATAGCCGATGTGCGAAAGACAAATCACAAGATCACATTTCTTCTCTTTCTTCAGGAAATTTGAATAATGCTGTGCTACATCAATGGGGTTGGAGTAAACGGTTTCTCCGTACTGTTTTTTGCCTACAAGGCCATCCAGCTGGATTCCCACTCCGAAAATTCCTACTTTGATGCCATTCTTATTGAATATCTGGTAGGGAGAAGTTTTCCCGTCAAGAACAGTGTTTGTAAAATCATAATTGGAACAAATAAAAGGAAACTTCGCATTAGGAAGTACTTTTAAAAATCCATCAAGTCCATTATCGAAATCATGATTTCCCATGGTAGAGGCGTCATATTTCATCATAGACATTAATTTGAACTCCAGTTCTCCTCCGAAGAAATTAAAATAAGGAGTTCCCTGGAAAATATCTCCGGAATCAAGAAGAAGAACATTACTTTCCTGACTTCTGATCTGTTGGATTAAGCTTGCCCTCCTTGCAAAACCTCCCTGATTGGGATTTTTTGTATAGCTTGCATCAAAAGGCTCTATTCTGCTATGTTGGTCATTGGTATGTAGAATAGTCAGTTTATTTGCAGATTTTAAATTAAGAATTTTTAATTCCTCCGCCATCATCATATTGGGAGCCAAAGCCATTGCTAAAGATCCGCCTCCTATTGCTTTTAAAAAACTTTTTCTATCCATTATTACTTCCCGATAAAATTTAAACGAACATCCGAATTGACCACCACTTCAGGTGATTTTTTAAAATAATCGATAAATAAATCTCTCATTTTAATTCCTGTTGCAATGGATTCTCCTTTAGCAAAGAATTTCATATTGTCTCCTCCCAATGCAAGATAGTCTGAAGTCGCAATATAATAATCTTTAGCAGGATCTACTGTATTACCATTGATTAAGGCTTTGGTTACCTGTCCGTTTTTTGTTTCAATGTATAAATGAGAAACAGGATTGTTGACCTGCGTTTTTGCATAATACTCAAAAAGCCCCTGTAAATCTGCTCCCTTCATTTTCACAATCACTACTTCATTTTCGAAAGGCATTACTTCAAATACATTTTTAAGTAAAATATCTCCTTTTCCGATAGTGGTTCGGATTCCTCCGATATTGATCAGTGCAGCATCTACATTTTGCTTAAGATGAGTTTTGATCCACTCATTACCTCCTTCAAACGTATAGTCAGCTAAAAGATTACCCAGATTGCTGTTATCGCCCTGTTTGGTAAGATCCACATTGGTGTGTGAGATCTTCTGGTTCATTTCTTTATCCAGTTTCTGCTTATACGGTTCGATAAATTTTACAAACTCCTCATCATTCTTTAGCTCATTATTAATAGAAATATTTTTCTGGGTCTTTACATTCACAAGCTGCGGCACAGAAGCCGTTTTGCATGCAGTAAGCGACACCAGAGCAATTCCTAATAACAAGAATTTATTTTTCATAATCTCTTTTAGTATATGCAAATATAACTATATGTATAATAAAACATTATTATTTATTACAAATTCTTACTGTAAATTATTAAATTTGGCAAAAATAATTCTAACAGATGAGCATTTTAAAAGGAGTAGGTGTTGCATTGGTAACGCCCTTTAATGAAGATTTATCCGTTGACTTCGACAGTTTAACAAAACTGGTGGAGTACAATATCGAAAACGGAACCAATTATTTAGTTGTATTGGGAACAACGGCAGAAGCCGCAACGCTTTCTGCAGAGGAAAAGAAACAGGTAATTGAGCACATCATTAAGGTGAATAATAAACGTCTTCCTTTAGTTTTGGGAATTGGCGGCAACGATACTCTTGAGGTCAAGAAACAGATTGAAGAAGCAGATCTTTCTGCGTTTGAAGCCGTACTTTCAGTATCTCCATATTATAATAAACCGAACCAGGAAGGTCTTTATCAACATTATAAAGCTTTAGCTTCCACAGGAAAAAATATTATTATTTATAACGTTCCGTCAAGAACAGGGCAAAATGTAGAAGCAGAGACTACGCTTCGTCTTGCAAAGGAATTTCCTAACTTATTCCTGATTAAGGAGGCTTCTCCTAACATTCTTCAGTATTTTGATATTCTGAGAAAGAAACCTGAAGGATTTTCTTTAGTTTCTGGAGATGATGAATATACATTACCTGTAACATTAGCTGGTGGAGATGGTGTAATTTCCGTAATCGGACAGGCGTATCCTAAAGAGTTTTCAACAATGGTACAGCTGGCTTTTGAGGGTAAAGTAAAAGAAGCTTATGAAATTCATAACAAACTGGTAGATATTACCCGTTTGATTTTTGCTGAAGGTAATCCTTGTGGTATTAAAGTAATCCTGACCGAAAAAGGAATCATCAAAAATTATCTGAGACTTCCTTTGGTAAAGGCTTCAGAAGGTCTTCATGCAAAAATTAAAGCTGAAATGGCTACAATTTAATAATGAACCGGCAAAATGAATTTTAATTATGTTAAAACTCATGAGTCATCATTGAACAATATAAAGGGTGAAAAGCTTAGGCTTTTCACTTTTTTTAATCATCATAATACAACCAATCATGAAATTACAACAGGCAACAGCTGCAGACATCCCGTTGATTCAGGATCTTGCAAGACGATCATGGGAAAATGCCTATGCAGACATTCTTTCTAAAGAACAAATGGAGTTTATGCTCGCAGAAATGTATTCTGAAAATGAAATTTTACACCATTTTCAAAATCCGTATTATCATTATTATCTTATTCAGGATGAAAATAATAATACTTTTGAAGGCTTTATCGGATATGAGCACAACTATGCAGAGAAAACCACCAAACTGCACAGAATTTATCTGGTTCCTGAGAGTAAAGGAAAAGGATTTGGGAAAGGAGCACTTCAGTTTCTGAATGAGAAAGTTTCTGAAAACGGAAACAACAGAATTATCCTGAATGTCAATAAATACAATTCAGCCAGAAACTTCTACGAATCTCAGGGATATAAAGTGTATGACGAAGGTGTTTTTGATATTGGTAACGGTTTTGTGATGGATGATTTTCTTATGGAATATCTAATTCACAAATAAATGACTTAAAATTTTGTAACTTTATCCTGTAATTCTATAACAAGTGATTTCTTTTTTTGATTCATCTTTGCTTCAGAACCAAATCACTTATACAATACATTCATATGCTTGGTTTTGAGCTGAAAAGCTTTTTATCAGTATATTTTTTTCATCCTTAGTGTTTAAATTCCTGTATTCTAAAATACAGGAGTTTTTTCGTATATATGGTAAAATATTAAAAATATACACCTATTTCACATTTACTTGAAATAAATTATTATATTTACTAAATAATATTGGCTTATATATACTAGGATGAAAATGTATGTTAAATTTGATTTCAATGCTCTTTGTAAAAAGGTATTGGACGAGAAACTTAAAGAACACGGGCTGAAGTACAGATTACTGAACTTCGGTGAAGTGGAATTCTATGAGCCCCTTACACAAGAACAGCACAATCTTTTTAAGAAAAATCTTGAAGATTATGGTATCGAGATCATAGAAAGCCAAAAAAGTGCACTGGTACAGAAAATAAAAGATGCTATTGTAGAACTCGTGTTTTCGGATGAAATTATACCGGTAAAAGCCTCCATCTATATTTCTGAGAAGCTGAATCACAGCTATGGTTATCTTTCCAATCTTTTTTCAGAAGTTGCTTTTACCTCTATTGAGAATTTTATTATTCTGCAAAAGATTGAGCATGCAAAAGCCCTGATCATAAGAAACAAACAAAGCCTTACAGAAATTGCCCATAAGCTGAACTATTCCAGTGTGGCGCATTTAAGCACCCAGTTCAAAAATACAACAGGAATCACTCCATCCCAGTTTCAAAAAATTATTGGCAAACGAAGAAGAGTACAAAGCACTGTAATAACCCATAAAATGCAGTATGAATAAAGAATTTCTGAACGTAATAGTAGCAGATAACGATGAAAACACTTTGATTTTTTTTAAAAATATTCTGAAGGAGTTGAAGATCTCTATAAAAGTTCAATGTTTCAGTAATGGGAACAGCCTGATGGAATACCTGAATAATGATGATGCTGTAGTTCCGGAACTTGTTTTTATAAATTATATGATTCCCGGAAAAGAGAGTATGGAATGCCTGGAAGATATTGGTTCGAATTCAAAATTCAACAATATGGTGACGGCCATTTTTTCTGACCCTATTCCGGAAAATGAAGTAGAAGATATTTTTGTGAAAGGTGCGCATATTTTTATGAAAAAACCTGACTGTTTTGAGAAGCTCAGAAAGGTACTTACGGAAGTTATTACCATCAACTGGCAGTATCACACTTCGGGTTTGAATAAAGATAATTTAATTCTGAAAGTATGATGAATAAAGGATTTATTAATTTAATATTAATAATTTAAAAATCGTATTTATTGCATACTATTCACAAATAGGTGAAAATTTTATAACTAATCATTAAAATAATATAAAAGGCATCTGAATTAATATACGGACATTTGTAAAAGTAAACTCAGACACAAATTTATTATATAGTACAAGATGCAGATGAATGAGAAGTAATTGTTTCTAAAAATAAAAAAATTATATAAATCACGATGTTAGTTAAACAAAATGGATTATACTAATTTTCCAATTATAAAGCACAGAAGATCTTTAAACAAAACGGTACAATCATGAAAACTCAATAAGTAGTTGGAGATATTTTTATTCGTTTCATTCCCTCATCTCCACCGAAACACAGTTAGTTTTTATAATAAGCAAGTTGGAAAAAATAATTCATTTTGTTTTTTATAATTTATTTTAATAGTTATGGTTTTAGCTCATTATTATATTGTTATATAAATATTTTCACACCACATCACAAAATATTAAGCCTGAACTATTAAAATAAATTTTTTTTGGACATACCAAAAGTAATTTCTTCTAAATAACAGTTTTATAAGGGGGCCGCAGGAAGTTTTTTTCTGCGGTTTTTTTATGATATTTTGCTCCACTTATTTTTTCCTTTGTAGTATCTGATATAATAATTTTTGATGATCAGATTGTCGGATCTTAATAGCATTGGATCAGCTTCCAGTATTCTTTCTACCGTATTTTTTGTTGTTTTGATGATCGCAGAATCATTAATGAGATCCAGTCTCTTAAAATCTACCACACCACTTTGCTGGGTTCCCAGTATATCTCCGGGACCGCGAAGCTGCATATCTACCTCAGAAATTTTAAAACCATCATTGGTTTCAGTCATTGTTTTAATACGTGTTCGGCTTTCTTTTGATAATTTATCGGAAGTCATCAGGATACAGTAACTTTGTTCAGCACCTCTTCCTACACGTCCTCTGAGCTGGTGAAGCTGTGATAGTCCGAACCTTTCAGAACTTTCAATCACCATTACCGAAGCATTCGGAACGTTTACCCCAACTTCAATTACTGTGGTTGCAACCATTATTTCAGCTTTTCCTGAAGCAAAATAAGCCATGGCAGCATCTTTTTCATCCGGTTTCATTTTCCCATGAAGCATTGTCACATTGTATTCGGAGAAAAAATCCATCACATGCTCCAAACCTTCCATAAGGTTTTTATAATCCAGTGTTTCTGATTCTTCGATGAGAGGATATACGAAATAAACCTGTCTTCCTTTTTTTATTTCATCTTTACAAAAGTTATAGACATACAATCTGTCTTTTTCCCGGCGGTGCGCTGTGATAATAGGTTTTCTCCCCACTGGCATCTCGTCAATCACGGAAACATCCAAATCAGAATAAAAACTCATGGCCAGAGTTCTTGGAATTGGTGTGGCGGTCATCACCAGAATGTGTGGCGGAATCTTGTTTTTAGCCCACAGTTTAGCCCTTTGAGCAACCCCGAATCTATGCTGCTCATCAATAATGGCTAATCCCAGATTTTTAAATTTAACCTTATCTTCTAAAACGGCATGAGTTCCTACCAAAATAGAAAGTGTACCACTTTCCAGTTCTTCATGGATAATTCTTCTTTCTGCTGCTTTGGTAGAGCCTGTGAGAAGGCGGATATTGATTCCTGTTTTTTCCAACAGTTCTTTAATACCATTGTAATGCTGTTGGGCCAGAATTTCAGTAGGAGCCATCAGGCAGCTTTGAAACCCATTGTCCATTGCGATAAGCATGGTAAGAAGGGCAACCATTGTTTTTCCTGATCCTACATCTCCCTGTAAAAGCCTGTTCATCTGAATCGGCCTTTTCATGTCCATTCTTATTTCCTTTAAAACCCTTTTCTGTGCATTGGTAAGCTCAAAAGGAAGATGGTTTTCATAAAAATCATTGAAGTGATCTCCAATAACCGGGAAAGGATTACCCTGGGATTGTGTTTTATGATGAAGTTTCTTTAAGCCATATCCTAACTGAAAGAAAAACGATTCTTCAAATTTCAGTCTGTAATCTGCTTTATCAAAATGCTCCTGATCTTTTGGAAAATGTACATTCAGAAAAGCATGCTGCCTGGACATGAATTTAAAGGTTTTCATCAGATATTCCGGAAAATTTTCTTCAATAAGACTGGGAATCTCTCTGCAGATATTTCTTAAAGCATTCTGGAAAAATCGTTGATTTAATCCTCTTTTGGTTAGTTTTTCAGAACTTGGATAAATAGGTTTAAGGCGGGTGTCACCCTCTTTTTTTTCTTCCGCTTCAATTTCCGGATGCGGCATAGAAAACTGGCGGTTGAAAACATTAATCTTTCCGAAGATATAAACTTCCCTGTTGATGGGAAGCTGTTCTTTCAACCACTTGGAATATTGAAACCAAACCAGATCTATACTACCTGTTTCATCATTGAACTTTGCAGATAATCGCTTGGTTTTACCGGTCTGAATTTCCTGTACCTGAGTAATTCTTCCCTTCAGCTGTATTTCCTGACTGGTCTCTTCTCTAAGCTGAGAAACAGTATAGATTTTACTTTTGTCCAGATAACGGATAGGGTAGAAATTCAACATATCTTCCACAGTAGATAAGCCCAACACACTTTTGATGAGTTTAGCTCTTTCCGCACCTATTCCTTTTACATATTCTATGGAGGTTTCGAGATTCATTTTCAGGTTTCAGGATACTGTTTTTCGAATTTTTTGATCCTTATTTCGGATGATAAAAAATAAAGGTTCGAATTTCGGTAAAATAAAAAAGACTTCCAAAAAATTGGAAGCCTCTATAGTGAATTTTTAGCATTGAAACACAAAATCCTGTTTCAAAGTTCTGAATTAATCTTTTATTTTAGATTTGAATTTTTTCTGGTAATCCTCCCATTGTTCTCTGGTTTTAATCTTTTTAAACAAATCTTTGGAGATCAGTTCCAGATAAGGTTCCAGTTCTTTGGCAGACAATTCTCCCTGAAGAATGGTGATGGGATCGCCATGCTCGTCCAGAAATACCGTACTTGGAACAGCCCCTACATTCATATACTGGGTAAACTCATGAAGAGAATTTTTTCCCTTTTTATGTTCAAAATTAGGATTTGAAAAGGTTCTTCCAAAGATTTCAATGCTCTTTTTTTCTTCTGCATTAAACTTTACAGGATAATAATTCTCATTTAATATCTGAGCCAGTACAGGGTGGCCGTATGTTTTTTTATCCATGATTTTACACGGACCACACCAGTCTGCGTAGAAATCAATTAATATTTTTTTGGGACTTTCCTTTTGGGCTTTTAAAGCTTCTTCAATGGTCATCCACTTTACTTGGGCAAAACTAAAATTTAATAAAAATAAGAGTGTTATGCTTAAAATTTTCTTCATATTGTGATATTTGGATAAAAATAAGCATAATTACTTATTTTTTATTTTACATCTTGCATTAATTTTTTCACGTACGGAGATATCAAAATTAATACCACTCCGGCAATTACCGCATATAATCCTAATTGTTTATATCCATCGGTATAAGTGATCAATTCATCATAGTTGGTAGAACCTTCTTTGGCTGTGGCAAGACTGGCCCCAATAATTCCTGCAACATACTGCCCATACGCTGATGCAAGAAACCACATTCCCATCATCATTCCCTGAAGATTCTTGGTAGAAAGCTTGGTCATGATGGATAAACCGATAGGAGAAAGGCATAATTCCCCAAGGGTAATGATAAGCAATGCCAGTGTGAAGAAGTTCAGTGAAGTGATTCCCTGAAGGTCTGCGAAGAGGCGCGTTGCAAATAAAACATAATATCCTAATCCTAAGAAAATAAATCCTAATCCGAATTTGATAATCGTGTTGGGTTCAATTTTTCTTTTGTTCAGCCAGATCCATAGAAGTCCGATCAATGGGGCAAGGAAAATAATGAAGAAAGCTCCTCCTGAGTTATTCACTCCATTTGGGTCTAATCCAAAAAGATCTTTATTCAAATTTTTAGCTGCGAAAATACTTAAAGAACCTCCGCTTTGCTCATAGATTCCCCAGAAGATAATGGAGAATATAATGAAAACCAAAGCTGCCCAAAGTTTTTTGCGTTCAGAAGCTGTTACTTTAGACATTTCATAGAACAGATAGATTAAAGTTAAAGGCCCGATGGTCCACATAAAATAATCTGTATACTCTGTCTTGGCTACCATGGTCATGATGATGGGTACAAAAACCAATGACAAAACATATACTCCGTATTCTTTCCATTTTGGAATTGGAGCTGTTTTTACCTCTGCTAAAGGATGTCCCGGCTGTAAACCGATAGTCCCTAATGTTCTTTGTGTAAATACAAAATTGATCAAGCTTACTACCATTACTATTGAAGCAAGACCAAAAGCAATATGCCACCTCATTTCTTCTGCAATAATGTTGCTTAAGAATTCTCCTTTACCAATGGCAATACATAAATAACCGCCTAGCAATGCTCCAAGGTTAATTCCTGCGTAGAAAAGTGAGAAACCTGCATCTGCTCTTGAATCATTAGGCTTGTAAAGTTGTCCCACCATAGATGAAATATTTGGTTTGAAGAAACCTGTTCCTACCACGGTGAATGCTATTCCTAAGAAAAAGAATTTGTGGGGATCGGTAGCAAGAATTAAACTTCCTACGATCATCAGCAAACCGCCCCAGAACAAGGATTTTCGGAATCCTAAAATTTTATCAGCAAAAAGACCTCCCACAAAGGTAAAGGCATAAACAAAAGCCTGGGTGGCACCATATTGAAGGTTGGCTTCTTTTTCATGGAAATTAAGCTGTGAGATCATAAAGAAAACCAGCATTCCACGCATTCCGTAGAAACAGAAACGTTCCCACATTTCAGAGAAAAACAGGCTCCAGATTTGTCTGGGATACTTTCCTTTGAAATTTTGTATTTCATCTAAAGTTAAGCTCATAATGATATATGATTAAGTTCTAATTAAGGGTTTTTATCTTTCTGATCCAGTTCAAAACGGATTCTGTCCTGGTCAATAATTTGTTTTAATTCTTCTTCTTTTGGGAGGTACAGCAGGTATTTGCTGGCAAATAAATTATTTTTATCATTCAAAACGGAGTATTTTACAATGGTCTCATCTTTTTCTGAACATAATAAAATTCCGATGGTCGGATTATCTCCTTCACTGCGTTTCAGATCATCATACATTCTTACATACATATCAATCTGTCCAATATCCTGATGAGAGAGTTCTCCGGTTTTCAAGTCAATGATGACAAAGCATTTTAAGATGTAATTATAGAAGACAAGGTCGATATAAAAATCCGATGTATCTGTTGAAATATGTTGTTGTCTGGCTACAAAAGCGAATCCTTTCCCAAATTCAAGCAAAAACTTTTGAATATGGTCAATAATGGCTGTTTCAATTTCTTTTTCAGAAAATTGTTCATCAGCTTTTAATCCAAGAAACTCAAAAATATAAGGATCTTTTAAAACACTGTGAATAGTTTCCGGAGAAGATTTTTTATGTTCCAAAACCCTTTCGTAAGCAAGCGAATTGATTTGTCTTTTAAGATCTCTGTAATTCCAGTTATTTTGAACGGATTCATTGAGATAGTAATTCATTTTATCAGCATTGTCAAGCCTTATCAGTAATCTGTAATGGGTCCAGCTCAATTCGTGACGCAATGCGTCACATATTGGAAATGCATGATAAAAAGAGCGCATGTTTCTTAAGTTACTTTCATCAAATCCTTTTCCAAATTCTAAGGTAAGTTTCTGAGAAAGTTTTTTCAGCGTATATTTTCCGTATTCTGCCCGTTCTTTTCCCTGTTGTTCATCTTCAACAATCAATTTTCCAATCTGCCAGTAAGTGAGCAGTAGAGTAGAATTCGCTATACGAAACACTTTTTCGCGCGATTGTCTAATGATTTCCTTTACGGATTGGAATAAAGAATCTTCGGAAATTTCCATCATACGAAAATAAAAAAAACCTCTGACTTGGCAGAGGTTTTATGATATTTTGTTGATACATTAGTTTACACCATGCATCATTTTCTTTAAGATAGGTGAAATTAATCCTAAAATTACAGAAGCAATCCCACAAAGTACTACGAATACCATGAAGAATTCAAATAAGTTATGGATTTCGAATCCTACAAAAGTAGGGTTGTGTAATGGTAACTGAGCTTTATCAAAAGCAACTACCTGATCCGCTGTCAGGGTTACTTTTTTATCTAAAACATCCTGCAGATTAATACCCATTTCTTCAGCTTTCTTGAATTTATCACCTGTTGCAGGGATAAGTGCTCCCAATGAACCGGCTAATGCATAACCAGCAGCGTTAGAAATAAAGAAAACACCATATAGTAATGAAGCAAATCTTTTCGGAGCCAGTTTACCAACCAATGATAAACCGATTGGAGAAAGACAAAGCTCACCACATGTCTGGATGAAGTATAGTAACATTAACCATTTGATGGCCAATAAACCTGAGTTTCCAAGATCTTTTACATTGTGTGCAATGATGAAATAAGAAAGAGCAATCAAAGCTAATCCCATTGCCTGTTTGAACGGAGATACCGGTTCTTTTCCTTTAGCTCTTAATTTATCCCAGATTAAACTGAAAGGAACTGCCAGAATAACAACGAAGATTCCGTTGAAGATCTGAACCATTGAAGGCGGCATATTCCATCCTAAAATATTTCTGTCTGTTTGGTTATCTGCAATAAATGTTAATGAAGATCCAGCCTGCTCGAATGCTGCCCAGAAGAAAATAATAAAGAATGATACGATATAGATTACCCAGATTCTCTGTCTTTCAACCTTATTTTCAGCAGAAGACATAATTAAGAAGGCAAGAGAAATACCAGCTGAATAAATGAATGGATAAATGATTCCTTTAATCAATTGCCCCATTTCTACAGAATTGAATCCAAACTCACCTACAAGAAGATATCTGAAAAGGAAGAATAAAACTACAAATATTCCACCAGTGATTCCTAAAGCCTGGCCAGAGAATTTAGCAGTCTGCGTTTCTCCTTCTTCAAAGTCAGCACTTGTATTATTTTTTGGTAATCCTCCGATAGGTCTTCCTTCCGGGGTTACTACATATTTGTTTTTAAGAATAAAGAATGTTACCGTTCCGATAACCATTGCGATAGAAGCTGCCAGGAATCCCCATTTGAAAGCGAAGATATCTCTTACTCCTGTTGCTGCATCTTTTACGTCTCCTACGTATGGACAGATGAACTGACCAAGGAAAGCCCCGATGTTGATCCCCATGTAGAAAATAGTGAAGGCAGAATCCAGTTTAGACTTTTCCTGTTTTGGATAAAGGCTTCCCACCATTGAAGAAATATTCGGTTTGAAGAATCCGTTACCAAAAATGATCACGAATAATGCCAGCCACATGATAAGTTTGGCACTACCAATATCCGCTGAAAAAGTTGAGGCACTGATGAATAATAAGAACTGGCCAATAGCCATTAACGATCCACCAATGATGATCGCATATCTGTTTCCGATATATTTATCAGCAATAAATCCTCCCAAAAGAGGTGTTAAATAACATAAAGCTAGAAATCCACCATAGATGATCGCTGCATCAGCTTCTTTTATTAATAAGGAATTTACCATGAAGAGCGTCAAAAGAGCTCTCATTCCATAAAAGTTGAAACGCTCCCACATTTCTGTTCCGAAAAGAACCCATAATCCTTTAGGATGCCTGGAATTCTTATTCTCTACAAATTCATCCGGTTTCGGACTCAATGCTTCAATATTATCCATTTCTATTGTTAATTTTTGTTAAGACTGACAAATATAGTTTATTTTGGGTTTTTGGCAAGGTTTTAATTTTATTTTTAAATAAAAAAGCTGCGGGACTCTTCCGCAGCTTACTTTTCTTTATAATATTAAGGATTTTAATGCCCTTTTTCTGTCATAATTCTATTTAGCCTTTTTAACATAGAAAGACCTAAAAGTGTAGCAAATATTAACAAAGCGAAGTTTACAAGGAAATAATTCGTCTTGTTTTCATAGTTATACCATGTACTTGCCAGGATTCCGGAAAGCTTATTTCCCACAGAGTTGGCCAGGAAAAACCCTCCCATCATCAATGCTGTAATCCTTGCAGGAGAAAGTTTGGAAACAAAGGAAAGTCCCATTGGAGACAAACATAGTTCCCCGATGGTAATGACTCCGTAGCTGGCAACAAGCCATAACGGAGATACTTTTACTGATCCGTTGTCTCCGGCCATCACTGCTAGAACCATTACAAGACAAGAAAGTCCGGAAATAAATAATCCTAAAACAATCTTGGTAGGAGTTAAAGGTTCTTTTCCTTTTCTTCTTAATAATGCCCAGAATCCTACAATAACCGGGGTTAAAGCAATAACCCAGAATGGATTAATAGATTGGAATAATTCTGTATTGTATAAATATACTTTGTTTTCAGGGTTTTTCTCAAGTGCTGCACGTTGTTCAGGGGATATGTTCTTAAAATAAACATCTTTCCCCATTTCCTTTTTAGTCTCCCCATTATCATCTTTTTGAGAACGGAACTGATTGTCATAAACCGGAACTTCTTTATCTTCATAGTTTTTCCCTTCCACCATATAAATTCCCTCCAATGGCTTTTCAAGAGAAGCAGGAACACTTCTGTCCGTGTAATAATTAGCCCATCTTGTCAATGCTGTACCGTTTTGTTTGAAAACCGCCCAGAAGAACATACTGATCAGGAATACAGAAAGTAATGCTCCGATAGAGGCTTTTTCATCAGGTTTAGCTTTAAAGTAAAGTGATGCATAGAAATAAATAACCGGTACACATGCAAAAATAAAGGCATCTGTACTGTCACTTCCGAAAATATTATCAGGAATAAACCAACCTATTGCTCCGGCAACGATAGCAGGAACAAATACTTTGATCAGAATCTCTGAAAGTTTTGTATCACCTTCCTGTACAGGTTTCATCTGTGCAGCATGAATGTAATGCTTTCTTCCGATGGTAAAAATAACCATTCCGATAAGCATTCCTACACCTGCAGTGATGAAAGCTTCACCCCAACCGAATTTATTACGCATGAAAGCGGCAATAATATTACAGATAAATGCCCCGATATTGATTCCCATATAGAAAATATTATACCCGGAGTCTTTATTCGCTTTATAAGGTTCTTCTGAATAAAGGTTTCCTAATAATGTTGAAATAGTAGGTTTAAAGAAACCGTTTCCGATAATAATTAAAGCCAGAGAGGCATAAAACAGGGGTAAGTCTTTAAAAACTCCCATACCTATATATCCTGCAGCCATTAAAAAACCTCCAAGATAAATAGATTTAATATACCCTAACACTCTGTCTGCCAGGAATCCTCCAATAAAGGGAGTCAGATAAGTTAAGGCAATATAAGTTCCGAAAATGTCATCAGCAGTTTTATCCGGAAGTCCAAGTCCGCCTTTCATGCCCGTAGGCTCAATAACATATAGAACAAAGATTCCAAGAATCAGGTAATACCCGAAACGCTCCCACATTTCTGTAAAGAAGAGATAGGGTAGCCCTTTAGGATGTTTAGTCTTCATATAATCAATTTTCAAATTTCCCAAAAATAGCTTTTTAATTTTAATTGATAAAATAAATAATAGCTACGTAAATGATTAATGAAATAAATAAGAAAAATGAATGTGCAGACAGGTTTTCTTTATTTAAAAACTTGTACATATTTCACAAATTAAAATACAATGAATAAACATAAAATATGCATATGTATTTCCTTTGTGAGTGATATTTGTTTTCTATTTTCGCCTATGTCAATAGTGACACGTAATTAAAAAAACATTTATTATGAAAAAATTAAAAAAAATTTCGAGAGAAAAATTAAAAAGTGTCCAAGGAGGCGTAAAAGATTTTTGTCAGCCGGGAGCAGGTGACATCTGTGCACAATGGGGTCTGGAGTGTGGTTTTCATTATACAGTCCAAAACGGACAAGTAGTTGACTCGCTAACGCATAACGCTTGTATGTAAACTTAAAAAGTATTTTATATGAGATGTAGTAATGCATCTCATATTATTTCAGTGTTTTAATATTTTCATTGAGTTTGTTGAATAAGATCTTAATATTTACTATGAAAAGACTATTTTTTATTATGCTTTTTCTTTCAAATATTTTATCAGCGCAACTTGTTACGTTTGTTTATGAAAGTAAGCATAAGCCTAATCCAGATAAAGAAATTTTTGAAACTGGGAATTATTATCTTGATGTAATTGGAGGACAGTCTGCTTTCCGGTCAGAAAAAGAAAGATATGCTGATTCATTAATGTTGAAAAATGGATATTGGGAAGGCGGACCAAAAACCTCGTTTAATCAGCTTTATATTATCAAGAACCTAATAAATAAGAGTATCATCAAAAGCATAACAACTCTATCAATGCATGATTTGTATAACATTTCCATAAATGATAAGCTGAATTGGGAGATTCTGCCTGAAAGAATGAAAATTGGAGGTATGGAATGTCAGAAAGCTATAGTAAAGTATGGTGAAAGAAACTGGATAGCATGGTTTAGTCAAAGCATACCCTTACTGGAAGGACCTTATATATTTAATGGATTGCCAGGATTAATCATAAAGATTTCCGATGATAAAAATGATTATGATTTTAGTTTGATAAAGACTATAAATGTTGATAAAAATAAAACATTTTATTTGAGAAAGGGAAAGGAAATAAGCTGGGAAACCTATGAAAAGATACAACAAGATTATTATTCAGATCCGTTTGCAGAAATCAAGGCGAGAAATATAAAATATAAAGTAACTGATGAAAAAGGAAATCCGGTAGAAATGAATTTAAAACAGATGACAGAAAGTATTCAAAAACAAATAAAAGAAAACAATAATCCTATAGAACTCAATCATAAAGTCAATTATAATTAAACAGGTTTTAAATGTTTTAAAAACTACTTCAAAATAGAAATGCACTCAATTGAGTGCATTTCTATTTCATTACTTGATTTATTATAAATTATTAAGGATAAAATCTGTCATCTTCTGATACAATTGTGGTCTCGTCTGCCCTCCATAGATTCCGTGGTTTTTATCAGGATAAGCCATGAAATCAAACTGTTTTTTGTTTTGAATCAAAGCTTCAGAGAACTCCATAGAATTCTGGAAATGAACGTTGTCATCAGCCGTTCCGTGGATCAACAAAAATTTCCCCTTCAGCAGATTAGCATATTCCGTAGGAGAATTTTTATCATATCCATCCGGGTTTTCCTGAGGTGTTCTCATAAATCTTTCTGTGTATACAGAGTCGTAATATCTCCAGTTGGTTACCGGTGCTACAGCAATTCCCACTTTGAAGACATCAGCTCCTTTAGTCATTGCCAAACTTGTCATATAACCACCGAAGCTCCATCCGAACATTCCGATTCTGCTTTTATCAATATAAGATTGGCTTCCGAACCACTTGGCTGCTGTGATCTGATCTTCAATCTCATATTTTCCTAAATTCATATAGGTTACTTTCTTATATTTTGCTCCTTTATAGCCTGTTCCACGGCCGTCTACACAAGCAACAATATATCCTTTTTGTACAAGGTGATTGAACCACATGGCGTTTCCGTTGTCCCATGAGTTGGCAACCTGCTGAGATCCAGGTCCGGAATACTGGAACATAAATAAAGGATATTTTTTGTTCGGATCAAAGTTTTTAGGCTTCATGATCCAGGCATTCATCTGATCACCTACAGCGTTTGGAATCGTAATGAATTCTTTTTCAACAAAATTATCAGCTTTTAGTTTCTGTAACTGGTCATTGTTGTTTTGAAGTTCTTTTACCGCTTTTCCGTTACCGTCTTTTAAAACATAGGTATAAGGTTTAGATGCTGTAGAAGATGTTTCAATGAAATAATTATAGTTTTTACTGAAGTTTGCAGAGTTGTTTCCTTCTGCATTAGAGATCAGCTGAGTCTTTCCGTTGTCAATATTTACTTTGGAAATCACCTTATTAATGCTTCCTTTTTCAGTTGTCTGAACGTAAATTTCTTTAGATTTTGGATTAAAACCATAATAATCAGTTACCTCCCAGTTTCCTTTTGTGATCTGTTTTTTCAACTTACCATCTTTGTCATACCAGTACAGGTGACGGTTTCCGTCTCTCTCAGAAGCCCAAAGGAAGGAATCATCTTCAAGGAATTCAAGAGTAGGACTGTCTGTATCAATCCATTTATCATCCGTTTCAGTAAATAACTTCTGAACTGCTCCTGTTTTGGTATTTACCTTTAAGATATCCGAAGCGTTTTGTATCCTTTCAGACGTAATTAAAACAATTTCGTCCGGTTTTGCAGTCTGGAATACATTCGGAATATAATAGTTTTTGAAAGAACCTAAGTTCAGCTGCATTGTTTTTCCGTTATCAAGACGGTATAGCTGTGCTGAAACTACAGAGTTTTTCTCACCTGCTTTTGGATATTTATAACGCATTTCAGCCGGATAAAGGTTTTTTCCATAAATGGGAATATAGATTTCCGGAACCTGGCTTTCATCAGACTTCACAAATACGATAGCATCAGAATTTTTTGTCCACTCATATTGTCTTGCATGCCCGAATTCTTCTTCATATACCCAGTCTGCCAAACCATTCAGGACAGAGTTCTTTTTACCATCCGTAGTAATCTGTGTGATTTTTCCGGAGCTAAGATCTTGATAGAAAAGATTATTGTCAGCAATAAAGGCCACTTTTGTAGCATCCGGTGAAAATGTAGGCTCCTGAACCGGTTTTCCTTCATTAAGGCTGATTACTTTCCCGGATTTTAAATCTTTTACATCAAATTTCCCCAGAAAAGAATGTCTGTAAATAGGCTGGCTTCCTGTCTGTAAAAGGATTTTAGATTCATCATCAGAAAAAATATAGCTTTCAAACCTTCCATCCACAAGATTTCCTTCCTTCTGTGAAGTTTTGTAAGAATATTTTGCAATTCCCGAAGGTTCAATTACAAGATAGTTTTCTCCGTTTTTCATAGAAGAGATTCCTGCAATCCCTTTTCCACGGTAATATCCTGAATATATTTTATCTAAAGTAATTTCCTGTGCTGAGACATTTTGAAATACAGCAGCAACAGTAAGAGTTAAAAGGAGTTTTTTCATTTTCAATTTTAATGATTCCAAATTTAATAATTCTTACTTACATAACCATATAAAATAAAAATCGCGACCTGATGTCATTTTTTCTTACTCTTTCAGGAAAATGTTTTTTAGTTTCGAATCTGAAGTAATTGAAAATATTCATTAATGAAATTTCTTTAAAAAGGCAATTTGGCAAAAAAATTGAATATATAACAAGTATAAATCAAATGAAATAATAATTATGGAAACGAATGCATACAACCAGAAACTGAACCGTTATGTATTGAACGATCAGATTGTTTATACAGGTTTTTCCAGTTTTAAAGACGCTGAAGAATGTGCCCATAAAAAAGGAGGAACATTGGTGGAAGTCGTTTTTAGAGACGGAAATGATAATCCCGAAATTACTGATGAGGCGGGGTTGATAGAGAAAAAAATTCATTACTATGTGTATGCAGGCGATGAGTATAAATTTATCCATTCCTCAGATCCGGGATTTAGAAAATATGCAGATGAACTGCAGAAAATAAAAGCAAAACTGCAACAGTCTCCACCGGATGAAAGGTATTTAGCCAATTTTGAGATTGAAAATGCGGAAGACCCGATTATTGTGATCAAAAATGATCATTTTGAATCGGTAACATCGAGAGAGCGTTCAAAATATTTGAAACATGCGTGTGTCTATGAATTAGGGGTATCCCTGCCAAAATCTTAAAAAAAATCTGATCATGAGCAAGACTAAATATTCAGAAAAAGCTCAGGACAAAGTAGGAAAGGTAATGCACGAATTCAAGGAAGGAAAATTAAAGTCTTCTTCCGGAAAGAAAGTAACAAGCAGAAAGCAAGCCGTAGCCATTGGTATTTCTGAAGCGCGGGAAAAAGGTATGAAAGTACCATCGAAAAAGAAAAATAAGTAATTCATAAAATCCAGAAAGAAAAACTTTCTGGATTTTTTTTATCTCATATCCTATATTTTATCTGTTTCGAACAATAAATAGGCAAAAGAAGTAATGAGAAAATTAGCTGGTTTTGTTTTTTTATGCAATTTTTCCTGTATTTTGATGTTGTTTATTTTGTTTTAAATACTTGTAAATGTGAGTTTTGTGTTATTGATGTATATATGCTGTAGTTCACTTTGCTAGAGTTTGTAGTTTTTTGTTGCAAATTCGCATCACATTCATAACTCATTATCTTATTTCGATTCAAAACACAAATGATGAAAAAGAATTCTTAATGTTTTGTGGATGTTTAAAGTTTTTCTTTTTTCAATATTTAATCAATAACAGCCTTGGGGATTTTTTCTTTACTATTACGGTGCAACTCACATTCTTACAAGGCTGGTTTTTAAAACTAATTGATATGTTCAGAGTTTCAACTTTAAAATCAGTTTATATTCTTCTATTGATTTTATCATTTAATATAATTGCAGGACAATCACAAAAAAAGTCTAAGCCCAATGTAATTTTTATTGTCGTTGATGACCTGAGGCCGGAACTGGGAGTTTACGGTAATTCAACCATTAAAACACCCAATATAGATAAGCTGGCAAGAAGAGGTACAACTTTTACAAATGCATATTGTCAGGTAGCAGTTTGTGCCCCTTCCAGAGCCAGTGCCTTAACGGGTTTACGGCCGGATTCCACTAAGGTATGGGTGCTGGGAGAAGAATTTCGTAAAATACATCCTGATGTGGTAACGATTCCCCAGCAATTTGAAAAATTCAATTATCATACAGTATCTATCGGAAAGATTTTTCATAATCATATGCCTGATTCTATCTCTTTTCGTGAACCGGATCTCCGTCCTGAAGGATATGCCGTTAAAAATATGATAGACAGAGATCCGGAATCTTTTTATTTCAGTGGTGAACTTAAAGCTGAGCTTGCTGCCAAAAGATTGGAAAGATTAGCCAAAGATCCTAAAAGATATGGGAATGGCTGGGCATACGGACGTTCTGTAGAAGTTGCAGACTGTCCTGATGATTCGCTGTATGACGGAGCTCAGACATCACTTGCTATTCAGACCATCAACCGTATTAAAAATAAAAAGAAACCCTTCTTCCTTGCATTGGGGTATTTCAGGCCGCATTTACCTTTTGTAGCTCCCAAAAAGTACTGGGATCTTTATGATCCTATGCAAATACCTATGGCGGATAACAATTTTATTCCGTTCAACGCACCAAGTATGGCTATGTATAACCAAAGAGAGATGACTGCTTGCTATGATCTGGAATACGTAAAACATCCTGCCTACTTCCGGATGCCTGAAAAGGAAGCCAGAATGCTCAAACATGGGTATTATGCTTCTGTAAGCTATGTTGATGCCTGTATTGGGCGGCTTGTAGATGAGCTGGAAAAACAAAAACTAATGGACAATACCATTATTGTATTATGGGGCGACCATGGCTGGAAACTGGGTGAGCATAACGCCTGGGGCAAGCAGACTAATTATTTAAATGATACCCGTGTTCCTCTTATTGTATATGCACCTGGAATGAAAAATCCGGGAAGTAAAAACAATGAACTGGTAGAGATGGTAGATCTTTATCCTACCCTCTGTGATCTCGCAGGAATAGAAACACCTGCTTATCTGCAAGGCATAAGTTTTAAAAAGCTTCTGAATGAAAATAGTGTCGAATGGAAAGGAGCAGTATTCAGTCAGTTCTTACGCCCTGCCGGAGAAGGAATAGATCTTAATAAAAAAAATTACATGGGATATTCAATGGTGACCAAAAGCTATCATCTGATAGAATGGTACTATTGGGATAAAGTAACCCAAAAACCGGTGGAACTTGTGGCACGGGAACTTTATAATCTTACCTCAGATCCGAAGGAGAATTTCAATATAGCAGTTTATCCCGAAAATAAAGACATTCTGGAAAAGCTTTCTGAACAACGTAAAAAAGGATGGAAAGAAGTGAAAAATAAGCTGATAACAAATAAGTCTTATCAATAAAAGAAAATTATACCTCATGAAGAATTTCAACTTTTTAAAAATAGTATTCATTATATTGATTTGTAATTGCATGGCGGTGAGAGGTGTAAGCTTTAATAAAGATAATCCCAAACCTAAAAAAAGTGTAAGATCCGCTATCAAGCAAACAAGACCCAATATCCTGTTTATTCCTATTGATGATTTAAGACCTGAAATGGGCTGCTATGGAAATACAGTTATAAAAACTCCTAATATGGACAAACTTGCAGCAAGAGGAGTTGTTTTTAATAGAGCCTATTGCCAGCAGGCTGTATGCAACCCCTCACGGGCAAGCCTTCTGACAGGTCTAAGACCAGATTCCGTTCGTGTATGGGATCTTCAGACAGATTTCAGGAAAAATCTGCCGGATATAGTAACCCTTCCGCAGATCTTTAAAAATAATGGTTATTATACAGTAGGAATTGGAAAAACCTTTCATAACACTTTACCTGATGATAAATCCTGGAATGAAGAACTTCATGTAAATGGATACCCTTTTGATCCGGACGCAGTGTATCAGCTGGAGAAAAACAAGATGATTCAGAAAGAAAAGGAGCTTGCTCTGCAGAAAATGGGAAAAGCCAAGCCGGATGTTTATGGATTTATCTATACAAAGTCCAATTCCGTTGAAATGGCAGATGTTGATGATGATGCTTATTATGATGGAGCACAAACGACTATGGCCATTCAAAAGCTGAAAGAATTAAAAAGAAAAGATAAGCCTTTCTTTTTTTCAGTAGGTTATTATCGTCCGCATTTGCCATTTAATGCGCCTAAAAAATACTGGGATCTGTATAACAGAAATGATATACCTCTTGCGAAAAATCAATTCATACCTGAAAATGCTCCGGAATTTGCCGTACATGGTGATGCTGAACTGAGAGGGTATACGGACAGATCAGACCTGCCTTTACCATCGGAAAAGCCATATGATTTGGAAAAGCAAAAGGAAATTCTCCATGCTTACTATGCCTCTGTCTCTTATACAGATGCTCAGATAGGCAGGCTTTTAAAAGCCTTGGATGAATTAGGACTGAGTGAAAATACCATTATTGTATTGTGGGGAGACCATGGCTGGAAACTTGGAGAGCATAACAGTTGGTGTAAACAGAGCAATTACGAGATTGATACCAGAGTGCCGCTTATTATCAGCGGGGCAGGAGTAAAGGCAAAAGGAAAATCAAGCAATGCACTTACAGAGTTTGTTGATATTTATCCTACTTTATGTGATATGAGCGGAATAAAAATTCCCGATTATCTTCAGGGAATCAGTATGAAACCTTTGCTTTCGGATCCTGAACGTAATTGGAAAGCAGCAGCCTACAGCCAGTTTTTATTAGGCAGATTCGGAGTAAAAACGAGAGGTGTGCAAAATGTAGAAAGAATGGGATATGCGATCCGTACCGACCGGTACCGATATGTAGAATGGTTCGAATGGAATAAAGAAACGGAAAAGCCCGGAGACTATCTGGCCAGAGAACTTTATGATCATAAAAATGATCCTGATGAAAATATAAATATTGCTGAAGAAGTTTCTTCTAAAAAATTAGTCAATCAGCTTTCACTTCAGTTGAAAAAAGGATGGAGATACAGTAAACCGAAATCATAAAAAACTGTAAATATTCAGATAAAGATGATGTTTTCCATAAAGATGATAATTTGTACAGGAGTATTAAGTTTGGTATGTTCCTGTAGTAAAAATAAAGCCGTAGAACCTGTGGGAAATAAACCCGGGCATACCTGCATGACTATTCCGAAGAGATTAGGGACAACAGATTCTTCTCATATCAGTTTTAATGGAAAAACTTCTCTGGAAGCAATGGTGCTAATCCCTGGAGGAGAGTTTGATATGGGAGGCGATAACAGTCAGGCTGATCCAGATGAATACCCTAAACATAGAGTGAAGGTTTCTCCGTTTTATATGGATATAACAGAAGTGACGAATGCACAGTTCAATAAATTTGTAAATGCTACAGGCTATATCACAACGGCAGAACGTAAACCCGATTGGGACGAATTAAAGAAAAACCTTCCTAAGGGTACTCCGAAACCTCCGGATAGTATATTGGTAGCTGCTTCATTAGTATTTAAACCTACCAGCAGACCTGTGCATCTGAATGATTACAACCAATGGTGGAAATGGGTAAAAGGTGCTAGCTGGAAACATCCTGAGGGACCGGGAAGCAATATTGAAGGAAAAGACAACTATCCTGTAGTACATATAAGCTGGGATGATGCACAGGCTTATTGTAAATGGTCTGGTAAACGTTTGCCCACAGAAGCAGAATGGGAATTTGCAGCACGGGGCGGATTAAAAAATAATATATATCCATGGGGAAATGAACCCGTCAATGAAGGAACTCCTAAAGCAAACAGCTGGGAAGGAAAGTTTCCGTACCTCAATGAAAAGAAAGACGGTTATAGTACCCTTGCCCCTGTACAATCATTTAAAGCCAATGGATATGGATTGTATGATATGGCGGGAAATGTTTGGGAATGGTGCAGCGATTTATATAATTATGATTACTATAAAAAACTGGAAGGCACAATGGCTCTAAACCCGAAGGGTGCTGACAAGTCTTATGACCCTCAGGAACCTTATAGTGTAAAGCGCAGCCTTCGTGGAGGAAGCTTTTTATGCAATGATAGCTATTGCAGTGGATACAGGGTGGCCCGGCGTATGAAAAGCAGCCCTGATACAAGTCTTGAACATACCGGATTCAGGTGTGTTCAAGACATTACTCATTAATTCTATTTTTGATTATTATAGAGGATCCGGTAGTATTCATCCGCCATCCTGTCGCTGTTGAAATGATCTTTCACATCATTCATGGCATTATGCTGAATTTTTCTCCATTCATCAGGGCGATCATAATACGTGGGAAGAATTTCGTTTTCAAGGATTTCATATAATGTATTTAAATCATAATTATCCTGTTCATAAATGCTCATATTCTGATAATCTGCTTTAGGAACAACGAAAGAATTTTCTCCGTGTTTGGCAAATTCCGGAATCCAGCCGTCGTCTGTGGATAAATTGACAGAGCCGTTCATAGCAGCCGTCATACCAGAAGTTCCGGAAGCTTCCCTTGGAACTCTTGGGTTATTAAGCCATACATCAGAACCTTGTTTTAAAGACTTACTTAAAGAAAGCTCGTAGCCTGTGAGAACAGCTATATTTTTATGATTTTTACTTTCTTCCACCAGTGTATTGAAGGTGGAAATAGCAGAGTAGTCCATTGGGTAAGGTTTTCCTGCCCAGATGATCTGTACCGGATATTTGGGATGGTTCAGAAGTCTGTAGAATCTCTCCTTATCATGCAAAAGAAGCTCTGCTCTTTTGTAGCCTGCAAATCTTCTTGCCCATACAATCGTAAAGATATTAGGATTAAATAAATTTCCTGTTTGATCGGCAACAATACTGAACAGTTTTTTCTTTAAATATTTCTTACGGAAATCGAAAGCAGTGGCATCATTTTCATCTTTTGCATTGTATAAAGGTTTATCAGACCAATATTTAAATTCCTGAGCATTAGTAATAGAAGTGATTTCACAGATTCCCGGATATTTATTCCACATGGCTCTGGAAACGACTCCATGAAGCTGTGAAACGCCATTGGCCATTCTTGCCATTCTTAATGCACAGAGAGAGTGATTGAAACGGTCATCATCAGATCCTTCAATCTTTTTCACTTCTTCCATGCTGTATCCCGAAAAATAGGACATGTCATAACATAATCTAAAGCTGTGCTTTTCATTACCAGCTTCTTCAGGAGTATGAGTGGTGAAAACCAGTTTTTCTTTAACTTTATCAAGGTCTCCGTTATATTTTCTCAGAAGATAAAAGGCTGCCGGAAGTCCATGAGCTTCATTAAGATGGTAAACCTCTCTCTCAATGTTCATTTCATCCAGTAGCTTGGCTCCTCCTTTCCCCAATAAAATATATTGAGCAAGTTTTGTAGATTCATTCGCATCATACAGCTTGTGACAGATTGTTTTGGAAACATGATCATTTTCCGGAACATCCGTAGAAAGGAAAAACATGGGTGCCGTATTGAAAATTTCAGGATCAAGGTACCAAACTTTTACCCAAACCGGAGCACTATGGATTTCAATTTGGAATTTTATTCCGGTGTCTTCAAGAAAACTGTACATCTTTCTCGTCCATACAGGTTGTAAAGTCTGATCGTGGTTTCTTGCCTGGTCATAATAACCAAATTTCCATAGGATACCGATTCCAATAAGATCCTGCTTAAGATTATAAGCACTTCTCATGTGAGATCCTGCCAGAAAGCCAAGTCCACCTGAATATATTTTCAGTACCTGCTCAAGAGCAAATTCCATTGAGAAATAAACGGCTTTTTTTGAATATTGAGGATTAATCGTGTAAGGTATTCTGAAATTCCTGAAATCCATAAATGTGGGTTTGTGTTTAAAAAGGCAAAGGTATTAATTATGAAAATAAACTTTACATTAATTAATCGATAAATTAATAAAAAAACTAAGTATTGAATTGTTTTTTTACTTACCTTTAAGAGGGTAAATTTTTGATTATCAAAAACTTTTAATGATGAAAGCCATTGGCTGCATGTGTTCTTTAATTAAATAAAAAAATCACACATGAAAAAGACGTTTTCTGAAGAAGATCTGATAAAGAATCTTAGCTTATACTACCTTAATCGGCATTTGAAAAAAAAGCCAATGGAAAAGTATCACCGGACCATAGATGAATCTCCGCTGCATGACCGTGAAAAATACAGAAAGAAATCCGAGATTCTGCTTCTCAATTCTTTTATGCATCATTTTCCCGAAGTGAAATTTGAAAACCTTACCTGCGAGAGTCCAGACTTTATCGCCAAATTAAACGACAAAAAAATCGGAATAGAACTGACTGAAGTGATCAATCATCTGGAAATGAAAAAAGTAGAAAGTACTTTGAATAAAATGTTCCGTCAGGCAGAAATATTATTAGAACAGGAAGACACTACGAAATATCGTGGTGTTTATTTTTTAGAATTCCACCCGGAAACCAAATTTGATAATCTGGAAATACAACAGGAAAATATCATCAGCATTTATAAGAGCATCAAAAAAAATAAAGGAGTGGGATGTGTAAAAAGTGTAAGAAAATCTTTCCATCGCAGAAATGTATTCATAACCCATGAATACAGCATGAATCTGTTTGATGAACTATGCTCTGAAAAGATTCTGGAACTCATCGAAAAAAAGAACGAAAAATTCCCATATTATGACACCTCGGTAGATGAATGCTGGCTGGTCATTGTTTCCGATATGAATTCTATTGCTTCACGATATACCTTCATTCAGGATAAAGAACATTTAAGAGAAGTAAAAAGTCCTTTCCATAAAATATTTCACCTGGAAAATCTCTGTGGAAATATTACAAGTATAAAATAAATATTATGTATTTGATTATTTGTTGTATAATTTGATATAATGTAGATTATTTTGAATTATTTAATGTTTTAATTTGTAATAGTTTAAAATTGTTTAGATTTTATTGTTTTTAATTAAAATAAAGTTATATTTGATGTGCATTGATTATCAATGCAATGTATAACTGCTATAACCATAAAAACATTCAATCTATGAGAAAACTTTTACTTTTTATACTTCTATGTCTCTCTCATACTTTCTATGCTCAGGCCGATTGTGCTACCGCTCTTTCCGTTTGCGGAAATTCAAATATCACGTATAGCCCTACTGGGTATGGTAATATAAAAGAATTGGTTAACTCAGGAAGCTGCATAGACTTTACAGGGGAGCACAATTCAATCTGGTATAAAATTACAATTGCTACAGGAGGAACGCTTACCTTCGATCTGGTTCCTAATAATCCGGATGCTGATTACGACTGGGCAATTTTTGGCCCCAATGTAAACTGTGGAAGTCTGGGATCACCTATTCGTTGTAATGCGGCAACCGTTATTGGGCCTGGTCCTGCAACAGGATTAAATATGACAAGTACGCTTTTAAGTGCTGCAGGAGGTTCTTTAACTCCTTATTGCAGATATCTTGATGTTTTGCCGGGACAGACTTATTATTTATTTATCGATAACTGGGTGAGCAGCACCAGTTCTACTACAGCACCGTTTTCTTTAACGTGGGGAGGAACTGCCACACTGGCTTCACCATTTACCGATCCAAATATTCAGACTCAGCCATTTATTCCTCCGGGGATTCCGGCGGCAAATCCTGCAGACCCAAGAGAGGTTGTAATATGCTCTGCTACAGCTTTGTTTGATTTTTCTACCTTATCCTCCGGAATTCTCAACGGAAATCAAAATTTTGGGGTAAGTTATCATCTGAGTCAGAATGATGCCTTAACAGGGAATAATCCTATTACAGCTCCTATTACAGTCAATACAACAACTGTCTATTATTACAGTATCAATTATACCGATCCGGCCAATGCATCTAATCCGCTTAATAAATGTAAACAGGTTGGAACATTTAAATTTAAAAATGGTTCTATTACAGCCAAAAATGCGATTTTGACCCAATGTAACAATAATAATGCAGGGACTGCTTTATTTGACTTAACCACAGCGGACGTTATTGGAAACCCAAATGTTACTAAGAAATACTATCCTACAATGGCGGATCTCAATGCCGGAACCAATGAGATTACCACCCCAATGGCATTTGTTTCTGCAGAAGGAATTATCTATGTAAAGGTAATCTCAGAATTTGGTTGTACTGCAGTCGCACAGATTACTTTGAAATTTTATCCGGTAGTGGTTGTGAATGAAACAACCCTGAGATCATGTTTCATCGAAGCCAGCCCAGCCACCGCTTCTTTCAATCTTGTCAATGCTTCAGTAACCGGGCAGACCAATCCGACAAAAAAATATTATCCTTCATTGACAGATGCTGTTAATCAGACCAATGAAATCCTGAATCCCAATAATTACATTGCACCCAATGGTTTTGTATACATAAGGGTTTCTAATGCTCAGGGTTGTTATAATGTCGCTAAAGTTACTTTGATCGTTATTCCGCCTGTCTATTCTGATAAACTTAAAGATGTGACTATTTGTGCAGAAGACCAGACTACGCTGGATGCAGGACCCGGATTTAAAAGTTACGAGTGGAGTACAGGAGCTACTACACAAACGATTAAAGCAGGAATAGGAGTATATTGGGTAAAACTTAAAACAGGAGAATGTGTTACCACACAAACTGTAAAAGTACTTCCTTCCGAGCAGCCGGTTGTTTCCGGGATTGATATTTCGAACAACACAATCACAGTATCCGTAATAGGTGGAACTCCTGCCTATAAATATTCAATTGATAATATCATCTGGCAGGATTCCAATGTTTTCAATAACCTTTCCAGAGGAGATCATAAAATATATGTAAAAGATGCTTATGACTGTGATCCGATAGAAATAGGAATTGTTGTCCCTAATCTGATCAATGTGATTACCCCTAATGCAGATGGAATAAATGATGTGATTGATTATTCAGCCTTAGCGAACAAACAAAACCTGATCATGAATGTCTTTGACCGCTATGGAAATAAAATCTTCCAGGCAGACAAATCCAATGGCTATAAATGGGATGGTACCCAGGGAGGAAGAAGAGTCCCTACAGGAACATACTGGTATTCTATCACATGGAATGAAAATGATAAAAAGAATACGGCCATAAAATATACAGGCTGGGTTCTGGTGAAAAACAGAGAATAATAATAAAACAGATAGAAAAAACCACTTCAATTGAGGTGGTTTTTAGTTTTAAAAGTTATTAAATTAGGAAATAGAATAGAAAGAATGAAAGACCTGTTTGTAAAACGCTTTGAATACTATAAATCTCTTGGTGATAAAACCTTTGAACAGTTAACAGATGAGCAGATGTTCTGGCAGTATAATGAAGAAAGTAATTCTATTGCAATTATTGTAAAACATCTTGCAGGAAATATGCTTTCAAGATGGACCAATTTCCTGACTGAAGATGGTGAGAAATCCTGGCGTAACCGTGATGGAGAATTTGTCAATACTTTTACCACTAAACAACAGGTTCTTGATTTTTGGGAAAAGGGCTGGAAATGTTTTTTTGATGCTCTTGATAAAATAAACGAGGAGAATCTCTATTCCACAACGTACATCAGAGGAGAAGCACATCCGGTTATTGATGCCGTTCTTCGTCAATTGGCTCACTATCCTTACCACATTGGACAGATTGTTTATATTGCGAAAATGATAAAGAATGAAGATTGGAATACGCTTTCAATTGCCAGAAACCGATCTCAACAGTTTAATACAGAAATGAAAACCAAATTTTCAAATCAGGATCCGGATACCAATTCATCGCCTGTCTGCCTTCAAAACAGCCCCGAGGTAAGAGACGAATATAAACAATAGATTGAATCAATCTTGGATTCTTATTAAAATTACTATCTTTGCACCCATAAAATTCAGGAGTAACAAATGTCTACTTTTCACAGAACTGCCGCGTTTCATACACTTGGCTGCAAATTAAACTTTGCAGAAACATCTACTATTGCCCGTCAATTAACAGATGCAGGTTATGATAAGGTAAGCTTTGATGAAAAAGCGAATGTGTATGTTATCAATACATGTTCCGTGACAGAAAATGCTGACCGTGAATGTAAACTTCACGTGAAAAGAGCAATGAAAGCCAATCCGGAAGGACTGGTGGTAATTGTTGGATGCTATGCACAGCTAAAGCCTGAAGAAATTTCACAGATTGAAGGAGTGGACCTGGTTTTAGGAGCAAAAGAAAAATTCAATATTCTGAGCTACCTGGATGATTTGGAGAAATCTGAGAGTGAAGGCGTAGTGCATTCATGTGAAATTGAAGAAACCGATTTCTTTATCGGAAGTTATTCTATTGGGGACAGAACCAGAGCTTTCCTGAAAGTACAGGACGGCTGTGATTACAAATGTACTTACTGTACCATTCCATTAGCCAGAGGAATTTCACGTTCTGATACCATCGAAAATGTTCTTAGAAATGCTACGGAGATCGCTGCGAAAGATATCAAAGAAATTGTTCTTACAGGGGTGAATATAGGTGATTATGGTAAAGGAGAATTTGGAAATAAAAAACACGAACATACCTTTCTTGATCTTATTTCAGAACTGGATAAGGTAGAAGGAATAGAAAGAATCCGTATCTCTTCGATCGAACCTAATCTTTTGAAAGATGAAAGTATTGAACTGGTTTCTAAAAGCAAAAGCTTTGTTCCGCATTTTCATATTCCGTTACAATCCGGAAGCGATGATCTTCTAAAAAAGATGAAACGTCGTTACCTGACCAAGCTTTATCATGACAGAGTGAACAAGATCCGCGAGGTTATGCCTCATGCGGCTATCGGCGTGGATGTTATTGTAGGATTCCCGGGAGAAACAGAAGAAAGATTTATGGAAACTTATAATTTCCTTAATGAGCTTCCTATCACTTACCTTCATGTATTTACCTATTCTGAAAGAGAAAATACGGAAGCTGCAGCAATGGAAGGAGTAGTTCCTGTTGCGGAAAGAAAAAAACGTAATAAAATGCTGAGAATTCTTTCTGAAAAGAAGAAAATGGCATTTTATCAGACACAACTTGGAAAAACGCTTCCTGTTCTTTGGGAGCACGAAAATAAAGACGGGAAAATGTTTGGCTTCACAGAAAACTATGTGAGAGTCCAGAAAGACTTTGATCCTGCATCCATCAATCAAATTGAATTTCTAAATTTAGAAAAAATACTGTCAGATGGCACGGTTTCTGTGCAATCTTCTTACCAAAATTTTTTAGCAAAAGCATAGGCTCTTTGCAAAAATTCTACTAAATTTATTTTTAAACTTTTAAATACTACATTCATGAGAGATAAGTTTTTATCTTGGGGAATTGTATTAGTAGCTGCTACATGGATTATAGCAATACTGATCAGAGCGCATTATTGGATACCTACGCTGTTATCCGCAATTTATGCATTGGGTGTTTACAATGCTTACCAATCGAAACATGCTATTTTGAGGAACTTTCCTGTATTGGGATACTTCAGGTATTTTTTCGAAAGTATTTCACCCGAAATGCAGCAATACTTTATTGAAAGGGAAACAGATGGGAAGCCATTTCCAAGAAACCAGCGTTCTGCAGTATACAGACGTGCAAAAAACTTAAGTGATACGGTAGCTTTTGGTACGCAGCTGGAAGTAAATCACAGAAAGTATGAAGGGATCAAGCATTCTATTTATGCAAAATCACCATCAGAAGAACTTCCGAGAGTATGGGTTGGAGGAGAACAATGTACACAGCCTTATCATGCTTCTTTATTTAACATCTCAGCAATGAGTTTCGGGGCCTTGAGTGACAGAGCACAGATTTCACTGAACAGAGGAGCCAAAAAAGGAAACTTTTACCATAATACAGGAGAAGGAGGAATTTCACCTTATCACCTGGAAGGAGGAGATCTTTGCTGGCAAATCGGAACAGGGTATTTCGGATGTCGCGACGAGGAAGGGAAATTCAACCCTGAATTATTTACAAAATATTCCACGCTTCCTAATGTTAAAATGATTGAAATCAAATTATCGCAGGGAGCAAAACCGGGACACGGAGGAGTTCTTCCGGGAGTAAAAAATACACCGGAAATTGCAGCGATTCGTCACGTAACACCGGGAATGACTGTTATTTCACCACCATCCCATAGCGCTTTTTCTGATGCTGCCGGATTGCTGAGGTTTGTACAGCAGTTAAGAGAACTTTCAGGAGGAAAGCCAATTGGTTTTAAACTTTGTATCGGTGATACCAAAGAATTTGAAGATATCTGTGTGCAGATGAATGTATTGAAAATTTATCCTGATTTCATTACTATAGACGGAGCAGAAGGAGGAACAGGAGCTGCGCCACCAGAATTCTCTGATGGAGTAGGAATGCCATTGGAGCCTGCTTTGATATTTGTGAACAGAACGCTTAATAACTATAACCTGAGAAGTAAATTAAGAGTGATTGCCAGTGGTAAAGTTCTTACCAGTCTTGATATTCTGAGAGCAGTCGCAATGGGTGCAGACATGTGTAACAATGCCAGAGGATTTATGTTCTCCCTAGGATGTATTCAAGCATTGAGATGTAACTCTAATAACTGTCCTACAGGAGTAGCAACCCAGGATAAAATGCTTATTAAAGGACTTGATGTGACGGATAAAGCTGAAAGAGTATATCACTTCCACAAAAATACACTCCATACCTGTAATGAATTAATTGCTGCTGCAGGAAGAAGCTCTTATGAAGAAGTAGATGCCACCATGTTTATGAGAGGTGATGAGTTTGATCACCTTGCAGACCTTTATTTCCCTGATATCTTAGGAAATGTAAAACAGAAAGCAAGACCGTAATTACAGTTTACATCATAAAAAAACACCGTTTGAATAACGGTGTTTTTTTATATAATTATTTTTTATTTTATTGCTGTTGTTCCTGTGTTTGTTTGTCATCACTTGGTCTGTCCTCTCTTCCATAAATCTGAAAGTTGAATACAAAAGATTTATTTCTATAAGAAGTATTTAAATACGGATAATGAGGATTTCTTGCAAAAGCAGCTCTGGAAGGAACGATGATTACTCCTTGTAAGTTATAAGGTGTTTCACCGGTAAGATTATCAAATGCTTTGAATTTCTGTAAAGCTTCTCTAAATCCTGGAATTTGATAATATTTTGCTTTTTTTGCAGCATCCGGGGTAGTAACAGTGCTCAATATTGATTTCTTTACATAATAATACATTGGGTCAATAACAGGTACACCCGTTCCGTCAATGGTATTTAAAAAGGCGGCTTTTGCTTGAAACGTAGTGTTTCCATCAGAATTAACGGCCAGATACGAGTATCCTCTTCCCATAATTTTGATAATATCATCATCCTTGATGGTTTGATTAGGTGTAGGATTAACAGGCTGAGCACCGCTTCTCATTATATAGATTGTTCCTGAAGGAAGCGTTACAGGCGAAAGCTCAGATAATTTTTTTTCATTATCATCTGACGTGTCCGTAGAGCTGAAAGCTTTTATATTTCCCTGCGCATCCAGATAATTCTCATCCATGAATTTCTTAATTGCCTGATCATCATAGGTGTTTTGCGTAGCAATATCTTCCGGTTCTACATAGGGTGATGTGTCATCATCTTTCTTACAAGCAGAAAAACACAAAGATCCTGCAAGGATATATAAAAATATTTTTTTCATTTCAAAAAACTTTAATTACTTTACAAATAATATAACGGCAAAAGTATAAAAAATTATGAGAATAGATAAATTTTTATGGAGCATTCGTTTTTATAAGACGAGAAGTATTGCAGCAGAGGAGATTAAAAAGAATAGGGTTTCTATAGGAACGTCTGCCGTAAAGTCATCTAAAGAGGTAAAAGAAGGAGATACTATTAAAATCCGTAAGAATCAGATTGATTATAAAATAAAGGTAATTCAGATTCCTAAAAGCAGAATTGGGGCCAAGCTGGTTCCTCTTCATATTCAGGATGTGACAGATAAAGAGCAGTACGAACTGTTGAAGCTCCGTAAAATGTCACAAGACTATTACAGAAACAAAGGAGAGGGAAGACCTACCAAAAAAGACAGAAGAGAAATGGATGAATATGTAGGCAATGATATCGACTCCGATTTTACAGACTGGGATGATTTCTTCGGAGAGACCGGCGGTGAAGATGAGGATGAAGATTAATATAAAAATAGAAAAGCTCTAGAGATAGAGCTTTTCTATTATTTCGTTGACAATGTCTTCCGGTTCTCTGGAATCTGTCCCTACAGTGAATTGTGCTTTGCTGTAAAATTGATTTCTTTCAAATAAATGCTTGGCAATGAATTCCGGCAGGTCTTCATCAGATATATTGGCAATTAATGGCCTTTTTTCTTTCTGTTTTGAAAGTCTTTCCACCAATGTCCCAACTCCTGTTCTTAAAAAAATACTCTTGGAGTTATGATTAATAATCTCCATATTATTATAATATACAGGAGTTCCTCCACCAAGGCTTAAGACAACATTTTCTTCAGAAGCCAATATCTCTTCAAGCGCCTCTCTTTCCAGTTTTCTAAAGTAAATTTCTCCCTTTTTCTCGAAAATTTCAGGGATAGTTAATTTATTTCTTCTGGAAATCTCTTTATCAAGATCAATTAATTTAAAATCTATTTTTTCGCTTAATATTTTGGAAATGTGAGATTTGCCACTTCCCATGTATCCGATCAATGAAATTACCATGAAATTTTTTTTAACAAATTTGCGAAAAAGTTTTGAGATAAAGAAAAAAGTCATATCTTTGCACCACTTAAAACAAGGGACATTACTTAAATGAAAACTTGTTGCATAAGTGGCCGACTCGGTAGCTCAGCTGGTAGAGCAATACACTTTTAATGTATGGGTCCTGGGTTCGAATCCCAGCCGGGTCACTAGCAATAAAAGTTACTGAATTTGTAATTTTATTGCCTGCGTGGTGAAATTGGTAGACACGCCATCTTGAGGGGGTGGTTTCCTAAGGATGTGCTGGTTCGAGTCCAGTCGCAGGCACTGCAAAGAAAATTTTATAATTAATATTGAAATTTATTTCATTTTAATTGTGGCCGACTCGGTAGCTCAGCTGGTAGAGCAATACACTTTTAATGTATGGGTCCTGGGTTCGAATCCCAGCCGGGTCACAAGTTTACTGAAAAGTAAATTTTTTTCATATTAATATTTTGTGATTTGGTGTTTCAAAGGCTTCCTTCAGGAGGCCTTTGATTTTTGTATGAACTCAAGTCTAAACTTCATCTCGTTTTGTTTTTTTGTATTTAATAATAATCCCCAGCTGAAATAGCCAGGGATAATATATTTTAATAGATAAAGATTAATCCAGATGTATGTTGTCAATTAATCTTACTCCATCTACTACAACTACGATGAAGGCTCTGAAATTTCTGTCTTTATAGAAAAAATCTGTCTCCTGTAATGTATTTTCATCAGCAATCAGAAAGTATTCAAGCTTCATACCCTTCTGATCATCAAAAATATCAGCTACTCTTTCCTTGATTTCCGGGATACTGACAGTTCTGAACCAGTCGTTTACTTTTTTTAAAGTCTCATAAATTACTTTAGAAGCTTCTTTTCGGTCTTCATGAAGTCTCTGGTTTCTTGAGCTCAGTGCCAGTCCGTTTTCTGCCCTGTAAATAGGAACTCCGGTTATTTTAACGGGAAGATGTTTTTTCTCCACCATTTTTTTAATAATAGCAAGCTGCTGAAAATCTTTTTCACCAAAATAAGCATTATCAGGCTGTACCTGTCTGAAAAGCTCTTCTACAACAGTTCCTACTCCGTTGAAATGTCCCGGTCTGGATTTGCCTTCCATTTCATTTTCCAGTCCGTCAAAATCATACGACTGGCTTTCAGCTTTTTCAGGGTAAATATCTGCTACCTCTGGGATGTAGACAGCGTCTACAAGGCCTGAATTCTGAAGAATAAGGATATCTCTGTTAACATCTCTTGGGTATTTTTCAAGATCCTCAGGATTGTTGAACTGAGTTGGATTTACAAAAATTGAAGAAATGACAAGATCATTTTCTTTTCTTGCCTCTTCATACAGAGAAAGATGGCCATTGTGCAGGGCACCCATAGTAGGGGCAAAGCCAATTCTTTTTCCCATTTCTTTCTGTCTTTCAATGAAATCCTGAAGGACTTTTCTGTTTTTTAGAACTTCCATAGTTTATTTTAATACTATTTCAAAAATACTAAAAATATCGCATAATAATATGTACTTTTAATAATTTGAAAAAGGGAATTTTCGTAAAAAAATGTTAATTAAAATAATGTTGGATGTTTTTTTGTAATTTTGCACATTAAAGCATTTTTACAAAAATTAGATAGAAAGTTTATGCCGAATCAAAAAATACTGTACATTACTACAGAGATGTATCCATATCAGGAAGATACAAATATGGCTGCAGTGGTAAACAAAATGGCACTTAAGATGCACCAAGAAGGCAATGATGTAAGAGTTTTTATGCCAAGATTTGGACAAATAAGTGAGAGAAAGTTCCAGCTTCATGAAGTAATCCGTCTTTCAGGGATGAATATTATTATTAATGATCTGGACCAGCCTCTAATCATTAAAGTAGCGTCTCTTCCGGGGGAAAGACTTCAGGTTTACTTTATTGACAATGAAGAATACTTCAAAAGAAAACAATATTATTTCGACGATGAAGGAAACCCTTTCGAAGATAATGATGAAAGAGCTATTTTCTTTGCCAGAGGAGTTATTGAAACCATTAAGAAACTAAACTGGGTGCCGGACGTTATCCATTTAAATGGATGGATGTCTTCTTTTGTTCCAATTTATCTTAAAACTTACTACGAATCCGATACTTATTTCAAAGACGCAAAAATTGTACTTTCTCTTTACAATGAGAAAGATGCTGACCTGGACAAAAAGATCGATGAAAAGTTACAGTTTGATAATATTTCGGGATTAAAAGCGTTAGATAACCCAACTATTAAAAGTTTTGTTATCGAAAGTATGAACTATGTAGATGCCGTTGTAAAAGGTGACGAGTTTCTGGATGAAGACCTGGATAAGGCTTTCAATGAAACAGCAACCCAGAAATCGGAATATCTGGACGTAGATTCTATAAATCAACTTTATTAAAAACACATTTTTAATGACTCATAATCTTAAAAAGACCTTCGCCATGCTTCTATTGGCGATATTTGGAAGTGCATTCCTTTATAATTGTGAACCGGATCCGGATTCTCTTGGTGAGCAGCTGTTTAATGGTGATGCAGCACAGGGCAATGAAATTGCATACCCTGTTATTGCATACAATTATGATAACAACGATTCAATCAGAAGTGATGCTTCAAGACTAATCAGTGGGTTGAGTGAATCAGGTGTTACTACAAATGTTGCTGTTCTTGGAGCCTTTACTGAATCCCAGTTTGGAATGCAAAGAGCATCTTATGTTACCCAGCTGAGAATGCCAACGGATAATTTTGACTTCAATGGCGCAAATCCAAAAGTAGATTCAGTAGTCCTTGTAGTAAGACCTCCTGCAAATACAGCTTCGAATACTTACTTCTTTGAAGGTGATTCATTAAGAACAAATACATATACAAAAACAGATTTCCCAGTAGACGGAGTAGCTACGGAAGTTTCCATTGAGAAAAAAACTTATCCTGTTCGTAAATATGGTAAAATAGGGGGGGCTTCAAAATCAATGAAAATCAATGTACACGAAGTAACTACGTTCTTAGATGCAAATAATGATGCTCTAAAACGTTCCAATGCATCAATAAGTACTGGTGAGCTGTTAGGTTCAGGAGTATTTGATGGGAACGTGAGTTCTTTATCTATTACAAAAAAATCTGATAATTCAATTGTATTCTCAGGAAACTTAGGATTCAGAATGAAGTTAAGTAATACAAATTTTTTCCAGACTCATATTCTTGATAAAAAAGGAAAACCTGAACTTCAGGATGCTGCTAACTTTATCAGATATTTTAAAGGAATAAAAATTTCTGTGGACGAAACGGATAGATATCTGTATCAGTTCTCTCCTAATGACTTGCAGGTTATCATGTATTATAAATATGATAAGACAGACAACGGAACAACCACAAGACCACAAACAACACTTAATTTCAACCTAGGAAGTGCTAATGCTCATATCGGATTGTATGAGTATAACAGATCTGGATCACCTGCTGCAGCTGCACTGGCTGCAAGTAACCCTAATGAAGGAGATGAAAGACTTTTTGTTCAGGGAATGGGAGGCCCTTCTGTGGTAGTGAAAATTAAGGATGAGACCATCACAAAACTTAAGGAGATCTATAATAAAGATAAGGCAGGTATTGTAAGTGCTAAGATCAGAGTATATCTGGATCCTGCAACATGGAAAAATACAGGTTCTACTGAAGATCGTAAGTTTACACTTTTAAACAATACATTAAATGCGGGTAAAATTGATTACTCAAAGTTAACATTCACTTCAGATCTTACAAACGGACTAGGTTTATATTATTATAAAGAGAATCCTGGTTATTATGATTTTGTAGTTACAAAAACAGTCAAGGATATTGTTGAGGGAAAAACAGAAACAGTAGGAGATGCTACACAGCCGATTGTTAATAAACCATTAATTATCAATGCAGGAGCATTTGCAGCAAGTACTACAGGAACTCTTTTGGGAGTTCGTAACACAACAAGAGCATTTGATATGAACAGAATTATTCTGACAGGAGTAGATAAAACAAATACGAATCCGAAGAGAATCCAGCTAATGGTGACTTATGGAACGAAAAAATAGAACACGATAACAAACAACACTAGACAAAATAAAATATGTGCGGAATAGTAGGATATACAGGTTTTCAAGACGCTTATGAAATTGTAATTAATGGTCTTAGAAGATTGGAATATAGAGGGTATGACAGTGCCGGAATTGTTTTAGAAGGACCAGATAACAAGCTGGAAGTAGAAAAAACAAAAGGTAAAGTTGAGGATTTGGTGAATATTTCAAAAGAACTAAAAGGAACGTCTAAAATTGGAATGGGACACACCCGTTGGGCTACCCATGGAGTTCCAAGTGACAGAAATTCCCACCCGCACTTGTCAAACAACGGAAAAATTGCAATTGTACATAATGGTATTATTGAAAACTATGATACCATTAAAACAATGCTTACTGAGAAAGGCTTTACTTTTAAATCAGAAACAGATACTGAAGTACTGGTAAACCTTATCCAATATTTTATGGATCTTAATCCGGATATCGACTTCCCAACCGCAGTGAGATATGCATTGAATGAAGTATATGGTGCTTATGCAATCACTGTACTTCATGAAGATTATCCTGGAGTATTGGTTGTAGGAAGATTAGGATCTCCTTTAGCAATCGGAATCGGAGATAAAGAATATTTTATTGCATCTGATGCTTCTCCTTTCGTAGAATTTACAAAAGAAGCTATATATCTTGAAGAAGGACATATGGCAACAATCTCTCTGGAAAATGGAGTAGATATCAGAACGATCAATGAAAACTCTAAGATTGAGCCTGAAATCCAGGAACTTAAATTGAGTCTTGAGCAAATAGAGAAAGGTGGATATGAGCACTTCATGCTTAAAGAAATCTTTGAACAGCCTAAATCTGTACACGATACCATGAGAGGTAGGCTTCTTGTGGATGAGGGAGTCATAAAAATGGCCGGAATCTGGGATCATGTTGAAAAATTCAAAAATGCTAACAGAATTATCATCATTGCTTGTGGTACTTCATGGCATGCAGGGCTTATCGGAGAATATCTGATAGAAGAATATGCAAGAATCCCTGTGGAAGTAGAATATGCATCAGAGTTCAGATACAGAAACCCGATCATTACAGATAAAGATGTAGTGATTGCCATTTCTCAATCTGGAGAAACAGCGGATACCATGGCTGCTTTAAAACTAGCAAAAGAAAAAGGTGCATTTATATATGGTATATGTAATGTTGTGGATTCTTCCATTGCAAGAATTACAGATGCTGGTTCGTATACCCATGCCGGTCCTGAAATCGGGGTTGCTTCTACCAAAGCATTTACGGCTCAGCTTACCATTCTTACTTTAATTGCATTTAAATTAGGAAAACACAACGGAAACTTAGGAAACGCTGAATTTATGAGCTTAATTGCTGAGCTTGATGCTATTCCTAAGAAAATTGAAGAAGTGTTGAATACTACTCATGAGCTTACGCAGAATATTGCAAAAGACTTTGTGAAGGCTACCAATTTCCTTTACTTAGGAAGAGGATACAATTATCCTGCAGCCTTAGAAGGAGCCTTAAAATTAAAAGAAATTTCTTATATCCATGCAGAAGGATACCCTGCTGCAGAAATGAAGCACGGTCCGATTGCCCTGATCGACGAAAATATGCCAATTGTAATTATAGCACCTAGAAAAGGCCACTATGATAAAATTGTAAGTAATGTTCAGGAAATTAAAGCGAGAAAAGGAAAAATTATCGCTGTAGTTAATAAAGGAGACCGTCAGGTGAGTGAAATGGCAGATTATGTTATCGAAATCCCTGAAACTTCAGAATGTTTCTCTCCAATCGTTGCTTCCGTACCTCTGCAGCTGCTTGCTTATTATATTGCAGTATATAGAGGAGCCAACGTAGATCAACCGAGAAACCTTGCAAAATCTGTTACCGTGGAATAAAAAGTTGTTGTAAATAAAATAAATTTAGATTTCTTCCGTTATTTCAAAAAAAATCTTAAAAGTTTCTTAAAAAAATTATATATTTACGGCTTAATTATAAAAATTAACATGAAAAGGATATTTCTTTTATTATTGTCTGCGTCGGTAGCATCGGTATCTTGTTCAGGTGGTGGCAGCTCTTCTGTAGGGAAGCCAGGAACAAAAGGAGAATTGATACCAAGAGAAAAAACTAAATCATTTGTTGCGGAAAGACCATACGGAATGGTTGCAATTCCTGCAGGTTCATTTGTTGCTGGTTTAGCAGACCAGGATCCAACAAATACTCCTGAAAAAGCAGCATTGAAGACAGTTACTGTTTCTTCTTTCTTCATGGATGAAGCAGAAACTACCAACTCGGAGTACAGAGTATTTATCAATTATGTAAGAGATTCTATCGCGAGAACTTTACTTGCTGAAGCTGCCGGAGAAGGTGGTGATGAAGGCGGACGTAAAGGAGCAGCAATAGGAGATTATGCATATCTTGCTAAAAAAGAAGAAAATTTAACACCTTATCAAGAATATATGGAAGGCCAGGGTGGCCGGGAAGACGGAAGCTATGATGCCAGTAAAAGATTAGATTGGAAAATTCCTTTACACTGGAGCACATCAAAATATCCGGATGTAGAATACGCAGAAGTTTTGGAATCTATGTATCTGCCTTCTTCTTCAAGAATCGGAAACGAAAGAATCTTAGATGTAAGCAAGCTGAAATATACTTACCGTTGGGGAGATATGGACGCTGCAGTTGCAGATAACGAAAGAGGAGCTAACTACCTGAAAAGCGAAAGTATCGCGATCTATCCTGATACTACAGTTTGGGTAAAAGATTTCCACTTTGCTTACAATGAGCCATTGTTTGAACAGTATTTCTGGCACAAGGCTTACAAAGACTATCCTGTTGTTGGGGTTACCTGGGACCAGGCAAGGGCTTATTGTAACTTCAGATCTAAATTGAAAACAGATTACAACGAAAGTTTAAAAAGAAAAAAACAAAGACCATTAGAGTTCCGTCTTCCAACAGAAACTGAATGGGAATATGCTGCAAGAGGTGGTATGCAAAATGCTACTTACCCTTGGGGTGGTCCATATTTAATGGACGACAGAGGTTGCTATCTGGCTAACTTTAAGCCGAAAAGAGGTAACTATATGGAAGACGAGAAAAAAGGTACTTATACATATACAGCTCCAGTTAAGAAATTTAAGAAAAATGGGTTTGGGTTATTTGATATGGCTGGAAACGTTTCTGAATGGACACTATCTTCATTTAACAATTCTTCTTCAGGATTCTCTTCTACATTAAATCCTTCTACTAAAGATAAAAAGGATACGAAGAAATCTGTAAGAGGTGGTTCTTGGAAAGATATAGGTTATGCACTAATGACAGGTGCTAGAGATTGGGAAAGAAAAGATTCCGCAAGAAGCTATATCGGATTCAGAACTGTACAGGATATTCCTGAAGCAGCTGTTAAACCAAGAAGAGTTAACAGAAATTAATCAGACAATTTTTCAATAACAATTTTATTTAACATTAAAAAAACTAACTCAATATGTTTAAGACTAAAGATGCTTGGATGAATTTCTTTTATTCATTCGGTGCTGCAATTGTAATTCTTGGAGCTTGGCTTAAAATTACTCACATTACCTTGGGACCTATTAACGGTAACATTGCTCTTACCGTTGGACTTATCACTGAGGCGATTATCTTTATCATCTTTGCATTTGACCCTCCAAAAACTGAAGAGTCTTATGCTTGGGAAAATGTTTATCCTGAGTTATTAGATAAACATGCTAATCCAAATCCTTTACACTCTAATGTAACAACTAAAAATACAGGAGCTCAATTTGCTGAATTAGAAAATTCTCTTTCTAACAAATTGGATAAAATGCTTGAAGATGCCAGATTAGACGTTCAATTATTTGAAAGATTAAGAACAGGAATTGATAAATTCTCAAACTCTGTTGATCAGATCAATCAAACTGTAGACGTATCTGCTTCTACTCATAAATATAACGACCAATTAAATAAAGCAGCTCAGCACATGGAAAGCATGAATGCTCTTTATGCAATGCAGCTTGAAAGCGGTAAGAGACAATCTGAATTTGCTAACAAGTATGTTGCAGATATGCAGAAATCTGCAGAGCAATCTGAGAAATTCAACCAAGAGCTACAAGGTTTAACATCTAATCTTAATAACTTAAATAGAGTTTATGGTGGTATGCTAACTGCTATGAAGTCTTAATTCCTAACCATTTCTAAATTTAACTACTTAATCAAAAAACAAAGAAAAGAGAATGGCACAAGGAAAACAGACCCCTCGTCAGAAGATGATCAACCTAATGTATTTGGTGTTCATCGCGATGATGGCCCTAAATATTGATGCAGAAATCATCAGATCATACTATGACTCTACCAGAGCATTGAATGAAACCAGAACTTTAACAGAAAAAAAGAACGAGAAGATTTTTGAAAGAACGTTGGAAGCTAAAGCCCAGCAAGTTCCGGATACCTATGCACAGCCTTGGGCTCAGTACAAAGTATTGAAAACCAAAATTGATGCATTGGTGAAATCTGCTCAGGATATTAAAGATTTGTTGAAAAAACAATCTGAGTTTCACGACAAAGATCCTCAAACAGGAAAAGATATTGATGTAAGTGAAAACTTCGCTGCATTGAACAATAATGAAGCAACTACTGAATATTTCTTCAAAGAAGGAGATGAAAATACTCCATCTAAGAATGCATTAGACCTGAAAGCTAAAATTGATGACGTAAGAAACTACATCAATGCTACCTTCGGAAACAATGCTCAGTTGCAGGATTTAGTCGCAAGAGCTAACAAGTCTCTTATTGCAGAGTATCCGAAAGGAACGTCTCCAAATGAAAAGACTTGGTTCCAGAATAAATTTTATCATCAGCCGCTAATTGCTGCAATATCTAACCTGGAGATTATCCAAAATGATGCCAGAAACGTTCAGTCTGATGCATTGGCATTATTACTTCAGGAAAAAGTAGATGCGAGTATTAAGTTCTCAAGCTACGAGCCTATCGTTTCAGGTCCGATTGATATTCAGGCAGGAAAACAGGCTGAAGTAAAAGTAATGCTAGGTACTTATTCTAACAGCAATAAGATCAGTATTTCTGGAGTAAGTAAAGTAGAAAATGGTAAAGGTTCTATCGCAATTTCAGGTTCTGGAATTGGTGAACATAAATTGGGAGGTACTATTACGTTAACGGATGCTTCTGGTAAACCACAATCTTTCCCTTGGACTCATACTTATAATGTAATTGCAGGACCAAGAGAAGTAAAACTTGAAAAAGGTTTATTACTTGCTGCAGACAAAATGAATGTAATGTACAGAGGGCTTGAGAACCCTGTTTCAGGATCAATCTTAGGTGCTGACAATTCTAAACTTTCATTATCTGCTCCGGGTGCATCTGTAAGAAGTACAGGTCCAGGTAAATGGAGTGTGAAACCAACTTCAGGTAATGTTGTTAAATTAACATTATCAGGAATTGATCCTTATGGAAAATCAGTATCTCAGGTATTTGAATACAGAATTAAGAACGTTCCGCCTCCAAGAGGAGAAATGAGAGGACAGAATGTATTGTCTATGCCGGCAACTTCTATTCCTAACCAGTCTGTTCAGGCAGCAATTCCTGACTTTGATTTCCCTGTTTCATTTACAGTAACTCAGTTTATGGTGAGAGTACCGGGTAGAGCAGCGCTTCTTGTTCATGGTAACTCTCTGGATGAAGCAGCAGGTTTAGTGAAGAATCTGAGAACAGGAGATGTGGTTTCTATCTTTGATATTAAAGCAACAGCTCAAGGTCTTGACGGTCAGATTATTAAAAACATTACTCCTATAATCATTAATGTTCAATAGGACTAAAATTGTAATTTATTATGAAAAAATATATTAGCACCCTTTTAGTATTAGTTTCGGGATTTGCTTTTTCCCAGACTATTCTGAACGCATCTTCTCCGGAAGAGTTCAGACAGATGAGAGCAGAAAACAAACAGAAAGTTGGTGATACTATTGTAGATAAAACAGTAAAACCTCTTGAATATGGTTTTGTTGAAGACAAAGATATCCTTAAGAGTATGTTTGTGTGGGAGATCATTGATATGAATGATAAGATCAACCAACCATTCTACTACGATAATCCGGATGGTCTTCTTGCTACCCCTACAAGATCTCTATACCAACTATTATTGGATGCTGCCTTGAGCGGTAAGATTGAGCAGGTATATGACGATGAAAACTTTACTGTAAAACTTTCTCCGGAAGGAATTCAGAAGAGATTGGAAAAAGTAATCATCAATGATGCTGCTATTGATATCTTAAACTCTGGAAGACAGCTTACAGAAGCAGAAAAGAAACAGTATACTGATGTATTTAAGACGACTACTGATAAAGTAAAAGTTCTTAAAATCATGGGTATGTGGTTTATTGATAAGAGAGACGGACAAATGAAATACAGACCTCTTGGTATTGCTGCAATGGGACCAGATCCTGCAGTGCAGGGAGTTATTGGTCCGGATGGTAAGCCTATTGCAAGTAATGATGAGCTTATTGATCTTTTCTGGATCTACTACCCAAGTGCTCGTGATATCTTAGCAAACAATTTTGTTTTCAATAGAAAAAATTCATCTGCTGACTTATCTTTCGATGATGTTATCAATGCAAGAAGATTCTCTTCTATCATTTATAAATCTTCGGCTGGTTTAGGAGACGGTACTATTAAGGATTATATTCCTAAAAATGCCGATGAACAACTGGAAGAAAGCGATAGAATCAAAGCGCAGATTCTTGAAATGGAAAATGATATGTGGAATTACTAGATTTCACTTGATATTTATAGAAAACCTGAGTATTTTTACTCAGGTTTTTTTATTATGAGAAATGTAGATTATATTATTGTAGGAGACGGATATGCAGGGCTTTTCTTAGCTCATCAGCTGATCAAAAATAACAAGTCTTTTGTGATCTTTACGGAAGGAAGAAAAAGCGCTTCTCAGGTTTCAGCAGGAATTATCAATCCTGTTGTTCTAAAGAAGTTTACCACATTCTGGAAAGCACAGGAGCAAATAGATTTTCTTAAAGAGAGTCTTAAAGAAATAGAATCATATACCGGAGAAAATTATTTGATCAATGCTCCCATTCACAGAATTTTCCATGATGAAAATGAACAGAATTTATGGTTGAAAAAATCAGCAAATGAAGAATTATCAAATTTTCTTGATCAGAATTTTGATCGTTTAAATGTAGTAAAAAACGACTTTCTTACCGGAAAGGTGAATCAGTCTGCAAGACTCAACGTTAATGGATTTTTCAGTGGTTTATTTAATTATTTTGAAAAAAATGATCATCTGGTAAAAGAAAAATTCGATTATTCAAAATTGAATCCATTTGAATCGGTATATAAAGATTTTACTTTCAAAAATATGATCTTCTGTGAAGGGATGGGGGTGAAGGATAATCCGTATTTTTCAGAGATTACAGTAAACCCGAACAAAGGTCACCACATAAAAGTGAAACTTTCTCAACCGATTCCGGAAAATATAACCATTAAAAAGAAACACTTCTTATTTCCAACCGGGAACGAATTATATTTTTATGGAGGAACTTATGACAGAGAGCAGCTTCACCATCATATTGACGAATCAGCAGTTGCCCAACTGGTGAAAGGACTTTCAGAATTTTACCCTTATGATTTTGAAGTAGAAGAAGTGCATTTTGGATTCCGCCCGACCGTAAAAGACAGAAGACCTATCATCGGAAGACATGATACCTTCAGTAATCTTTATGTTTTTAATGGACTTGGAGCCCGTGGGATTCTTAATGGGTGCTATTTTTCAAGAGATCTGTTCCGTTTTATGGAAGAAGATATTCCATTGCATGAAGAAGTTTCGTGGAAGAGATTTCAATAGTGTATCTTAGAATTGGTATTCAAAGTGAAAATTTATGAATGAAAATATATTAGGTTTAGTGGCCGGAGTTCTCACTTCCGTTTCAATGATTCCACAACTTATAAAGGTAATCAGAGAAAAGAATGTAGAAGATATTTCTTTACTCATGCTCCTGGTTCTGATTTCAGGACTCTCTTTATGGGTCTGGTATGGCTTTGAAAAGGACGAACTCCCTATTATTATATCAAATGCATTTGCGGTTCTGGTGAATATCAGCCTTTTGATCTGCTACATAAAGTACAACAACAAAAAATAGAAATGTCAATAAAAAAATACACCTCATCATGATGAGGCGTATTTTATTTTTATTTAAGTGAGATTCAATTACTGAAGAACAAATTTAGCTAAAGGAGCCATCCTTGCTTTGTTTAAAGTAAGCGTATTTCCATTTACAGAGTAATTGTCTGCTGCAAGAATTGCTTTGGTAAATTGATTTTCAATATCAAGATCCTCACAAGCCATCATCGTAGACATTCCCTGATTGAACTTAATTCTCATTATCTCAGGTTTGATCTCAAAAGTTCCTCCCAAACCATTACATCCGGCATGTCCCTGATATCTCATACCATCCATTTCAAGTTTAAAATAAGGATTGTTTTTAGGATTCTTCAGTTCAATCGGCTTCCCGTTAAGTTCTGTAAGTTTCCATGTTTTTCCTGTAATATCAGTAGTTGCTTTTTGAGCATTTTGTGTTTTACATGAAACAACTAAAAATGTTGCGATAACAAGTGCCGATACATAATAATATAAACTTTTCATAATGTTTATTTTTTTTAATTTGAATTGCTAATCCCTATGCTAATACGATGCCATTTTTGCAGGACCAGACTCTTTTTTTGCCTGTTTAAGATGAAACAGGACCATATCAACATTCTTTTTCAGGAAAGTGATATTCCCTTTAATATCAGAATATTGATATTCTTCATTGGAGGCAGTATATTCAGGTAAAGCATCACTTTTTTTAAGGTCAAAAGTTTTGCCGTTTAAATGTATTGTTGCTGTATTTTTGGTGTTATTGATGGTAACTTCTATTTTTTCTCCATAGCTGTCAACATACACATTTTTTGAAATGTCATCTGTATTTTCTGGAGTAACAGCAGTAATGATTTCAGCTTCTTTTCCGGGATGTTTACACGCTGTTAGGGAAATAATGGTCAATCCGAAAAGGACTGGTAATAATAATTTTTTCATAGTGATAAGTGATTTTAAAGTGTTTCATGAATTATGATGTTAATGCTATATAAATTTACAAATATTTTTAATAAATATATGTTAATTTTTCATAAACTAACAGAAAGTTAAAGTTTTACATGATTTAACTCACTGTGTTTGGAAACAAAATTCACAAAACGGAAACTAATAATTATTGTCGAAAGTAATGGTAACTGTTGTTAATTCAGGGTTTTTAACGAATTTGTTTTCAGTAGTATAATGTTGATTTTTTTCATTTTTCATTTGTTGTGTTAATTTTCGGCAAAAATAATTCAAAAAGAAAAGAGTAACAATAAGTTAATGTTAATAATTATAATTCATGATAAAGTTTAGGTTTGACTAATTAAATTTTCAAAGTAGAGTACTATGCCACCTAAAATGTTCAAAAATGCAACAACTTTAAAATTAAAATTTCCTTAAATGCAAAAAAATGGCTTGATATTTGAGAATTGAAACTTGCACAGATGAGATGTCAGGATTGCTCGAATTACGCTTGAATAAACGAAATATTTAATATTTATCATTTTTTTATATTCAGTTATTTTAAAGAAGAGTTAAATTTTGTTAATCCATGATGATAATATCATAATCTGGGTGTACATTTGCAACTTCAAAATGAGAAACTTCGTAGTATATTTTTTAACCGGTCTTTTTCTACTCTTTGTAGTAGAAAGCAGACTTGATGTTAAAACGCTCCGAAACGACTATAACGGTCATGTTTCTCATCATATGCCCAAAAGAGCCAACCGACTGAATCAGACTTTTGAAAAACTCTCCGTTCAGCAGATGGCAGATAATGTAGACAATTCCACTATAGAACTTACCGAAAATGATTTCGAACTGTCTGATGTATGGCACGCTATTGTTGTTTTTGCAGGAGTTTTCAGTCTTGTCTATATTTTTGGACTAAAAAGCTATAAACTATCAAAACCGGATATTCATGGCTTTGTTCTTGGTTTAGCCAACAAAAGATTTATTCTTATCCGCTCCATTAGAATCTAAAATTTCTCCGTTCCGATTATTTTCTGCCTGATGACGGGCGGAAATACCTTGCGTTGTGTATGCCGGTAATCATCACACCGTACCCCTTTTATTACCGTTTTTTATTTCTATCAAAACATTAACGATTATATAAACTCTAGAATTATGATAAAAAGAGTTGCTTCGGGAATTGCACTGAGTGCCCTTTTGTTGGCGGTTGGCTGCAATAAGAAAAAAGAAGAAAAAGAAGAAGTTACCGTCTATCCGGTGACGTCCCCTGTGGTCATGGATACCGTAATCAACAAAGAATACGTAGCCCAGATTCAATCTGTAAAAAACATTGAAGTGAGAGCTCAGGAAAAAGGTTTCCTGGAAAAAATCTTTGTAGATGAAGGACAGTACGTACAGGCAGGACAAACATTGTTCCGTATTATGCCTAAATTGTATCAGGCAGAATTATTAAAAGCAAAAGCAGAAGTAGAGCAAGCTTCTATTGAGCTTAAAAACGCAAGTACACTGGCAGGAAACAACATCGTTTCTAAAAATGAAAGAGCGATGGCAAAAGCTAAATTGGACGCTGCCAATGCAGAAATGAAACTGGCTCAGATCCATTTGTCTTTTACTGATATCAAAGCTCCGTTTTCAGGGATTATTAACAGAATTCCACTGAAATTGGGAAGCCTTGTAGATGAAGGCGATTTGTTGACTTCGTTATCAGATAACACAAGTATCTACACCTATTTCAACGTTTCAGAACCTGAATATCTCAGCTATCAGACTCATGCTGCAGACAGAGGAAGCAATCAGGTTTCTTTGATTACAGCCAATGGAGAAATGTATACACAAAAAGGAGAAATCCAGACGATTGAAGGAGAATTCGATAACGAAACAGGAAATATTGCTTTCCGTGCGAAATTCCCTAATCCGGACAAACTTCTGAGAAACGGAGAAACCGGAAAAGTGCAGATGTCAATGCCTGTTCACAATGCATTGATCATTCCACAGAAAGCAACCTATGAAATTCAGGATCAGAAATATGTATTTGTCATTGATAAAAATGGAGTAGCAAAATCCAGAAATATTAAAGTAGCCTATGAACTTCAGGATTTGTATGTGGTAGGATCAGGAATTTCAAAAGGAGATCAGATTCTTCTGGAAGGAGTTCAGAAAGTAAAGGATGATCAAAAGGTGAAAACAAAATTCCAGGATCCTAAGAAAGTTCTTCAATCATTGAAATTAAAAGCAGAGTAGTGGTCTCTAAAATGAAGCAGTATGTTTAAGAAATTCATTCGCAGACCAGTTCTGTCTATAGTAATCTCATTGATTATTGTATTTATGGGAATACTGTCATTGGTAAAACTTCCGGTGACACAGTTCCCATCCATCTCTCCGCCTAAAGTAAATATCACCGCAGAATATCCGGGAGCTAACAACGAACTGTTGATTAAATCCGTAGTAATCCCCTTAGAAAGAGGATTAAATGGAGTTCCCGGTATGAAATATATGACTTCGGATGCCGGAAATGACGGGGAAGCTTCCATTCAGATTGTATTTGATCTGGGAACGGATCCCAATGTAGCTGCAGTAAACGTGCAGAACCGTGTATCTTCAGTAGTTAATAAACTTCCGCCTTTGGTAGTGCGTGAAGGGGTAAAGATCACACGTGAAGAACCCAACATGTTGATGTATATTAACCTGTACAGTGATGATTCTAAAGCTGACCAGAAATTCCTTTTCAACTATGCAGATATCAATGTAATGTCTGAATTGAGAAGGGTAAGTGGTGTAGGTTTTGCCGATATCCTGGGAACCCGTGAATATGCAATGCGTATCTGGCTTAAGCCGGACAGGTTAACAGCTTATAATATTTCAGCAGATGAAGTAATGGAATCTCTGAATGAGCAGAGTTTGGAAGCTTCCCCTGGGAAAACAGGTGAAAGTTCAGGAAAACGCTCTCAGTCTTTCGAGTACGTATTAAAATATCCTGGTCGTTTCAATAATGAAAAAGATTACGGAAACATTATTTTAAAAGCAAAACCGAACGGAGAATCTGTAAGACTGAAAGATGTTGCCGATATTGAGTTTGGAAGTTCCATGTATGATATTTATTCCACATTGAACGGAAAACCTTCAGCTGCGATCACCGTAAAACAATCCTATGGATCCAATGCAAGTGACGTTATCAAAAATGTGAAAGCATTGATGAAAGATCTTGAAAAAAATAATTTCCCTAAGGGAATGCATTATGACATCAGTTATGACGTTTCAAGATTCCTGGACGCATCCATGGAAAAAGTAATTCACACTCTATTTGAAGCTTTCGTTTTGGTTGCTATCGTGGTATTCTTATTCCTTGGAGACTGGCGTTCAACCTTGATTCCTGCATTAGCCGTTCCGGTTTCATTGGTAGGAACATTTGCAGTGATGTCAGCCTTTGGAATTACCCTGAATATGATTTCCCTCTTTGCTTTAGTAATGGCGATCGGGGTTGTGGTAGATGACGCGATTGTAGTTATTGAAGCCGTTCACGCCAAGATGGAAGAGAAACATCTTTCTCCATTGAAGGCTACCGAGGAAGCAATGCATGAGATCAGTGGGGCAATTATCGCAATTACACTGGTAATGGCATCGGTGTTCATTCCGATTGCATTTATGTCCGGACCGGTTGGGGTATTCTACCGTCAGTTCTCTATTACAATGGCCTCATCCATTATTTTATCAGGGGTAGTGGCACTTACGCTGACACCAGCATTATGTGCTCTGATCTTAAGAAATAATCATGGAAAAGCGAAGAAGAAAACTCCCATTACTATTTTCCTTGATAAATTCAACAACCTGTTCACGAAAGGAGCTGGCAGATATGAGAAGCTACTGAATAAAACAGTGACAAAAAAGACAATAACATTGCCGTTACTATTAGCATTCTGTGCCTGTACATTCTTCCTGAGTAACTCTTTACCATCAGGATTTATACCGGCTGAAGATCAGGGGATGATCTATGCCATTATTCAGACACCTCCGGGATCTACATTGGAAAGAACAAACCAGATTGCCAGAGAACTTTTAAGAGAATCTGAAGACATTGATGGAGTACAATCCGTTTCTTCTCTCGCGGGTTATGAGATTTTAACGGAAGGTACCGGGTCAAACTCAGGAACCTGTCTGATCAACCTTAAAAGTTGGGAAGAGCGTAAAGAATCTGCTGCCGAAATCATTGAAAAGCTCGAAGAAAAGGCCAAAAATATTCCGGGAGCCAATATTGAATTCTTCCAGCCGCCTTCCGTTCCCGGATATGGAGCTGCAGGAGGTTTTGAACTTCGTTTGCTGGATAAAGCAGGAAGTGGAGATTATCATAAAATGGAACAGGTAAGTAATGACTTTGTGAAGGAGCTTAAAAAACGTCCGGAACTTGGTTCGGCATTTACATTCTATTCTGCGAGTTTCCCGCAATATATGCTTAGGATAGATAATGATCTTGCGGAGCAAAAAGGAGTAACCATTGAAAAAGCAATGGATAACCTATCTACATTGATTGGTTCCAACTATGAAACGAGTTTCATCCGTTTTGACAGACCCTATAAGGTAATTGTTCAGGCGGGACCTCAATACCGTGCCTTACCAACTGACCTGCTGAAACTGTATGTTAAAAATGATAAAGATCAGATGGTTCCCTACTCAGACTTTATGAGATTGGAAAAAGTATACGGATTATCAGAGATTACCAGACATAATATGTATAACTCTGCAGAGGTGAGCGGAACTCCGGCACCTGGATATAGTAGTGGACAGGCGATCAAAGCCATTCAGGAAGTTGCGGATAAAACACTTCCAAGAGGTTTTGGTATAGACTGGGCGGGTATTTCCAAAGATGAAGTAAGCCGTGGTAATGAAGCCGTATTTATCTTCCTGGTATGTTTAGGATTTGTTTACCTGATTCTTTCCGCACAGTATGAAAGTTTCATCCTCCCGTTACCGGTTATTTTATCCCTTCCGGTGGGTATTTTCGGAGCATTTTTATGCTTAAAATTATTAGGATTGGAAAACAATATCTATGCACAGGTGGCCATGGTCATGCTTATCGGACTTCTGGGTAAAAATGCCGTGTTGATTGTAGAATTTGCCGTTCAGAAAAAGGCAGAAGAAGGAATACCTGTGGCCAAAGCGGCTATTGAAGGAGCGGCTATCCGTTTCCGTCCGATCTTAATGACCTCATTTGCGTTCATTGCCGGATTGATTCCATTGGTAATTGCAACGGGGCCGGGAGCAGTTGGTAACAGAACGATTGGTACTGCAGCGGCAGGAGGAATGTTGATCGGGACTATTTTCGGATTGATGATTATCCCCGGACTGTATTATATCTTCGGAACCATTGCTGATAAGTCACGATTGGCCAGATATGAAGAAGAAAATCCTTTAACAGAACAAACTGAACCTTATGAACATGATGGAAAATTCGAAGACTAAAAATATAATCACAGCCATTGCCTTATCGCTTGTACTCGCAAGCTGTAAGGCTCCGATGGCAACTGTTATAAAAGATGAGGTAAAAGAAAATATTCCTCAGAACTTTAATCAGGAAGAACAGCAGGATGCTAACAACAATAGCGGAACAACTCCGTGGAGACAGTTCTTTACAGATCCTAACCTTGTAACGCTGATTGAAACGGCTTTAAAAAATAATCAGGAGCTTCTGATCACACTTCAGGAGATTGAAATTGCTAAAAGTGGTGTTTTAGCTAAAAAAGGAAGATTGACTCCAACGGTTTCTGCAGGAATAGGAGCGGGATTGAAAAAATCCGGCCGTTATACGAGTGAAGGAGCAGGGGATGCTACTACAGAAATAGAACCCGGAAAAGAAATGCCGGATCCACTGGGAAATTTTGAAGCAGGATTAAATGCAAGCTGGGAAATTGACATCTGGAAAAAACTCAGAACGGAGAAAGAATCTGCAGTAGCTCATTACCTTTCTACAGTGGAAGGGAAAAACTTTGTTTTGTCGAATCTTATTGAAGAAGTTGCGGATAATTATTATGAGTTATTAGCACTTGATAATCAATTGGATATTATACAGCAGTATATCAAGCTTCAGCAGAGAGCATTGGAAATTTCCAAAATTCAGAAAGAAGCCGCTGCAGCAACGGAGCTTGCTGTGAAGAAATTTGAGGCAGAGTTGGCGAAATCCAAAGCTTCAGAATATACAATCCGTCAGCAGATCACAGAGAAGGAAAACGAAATTAATGCTTTACTGGGAAGATATCCACAACCGATTGTGAGAACAAAGGAAAACTTTATGTCTACCATTCCTCCCACAGTGTATACCGGAATCCCATCTCAGTTATTAGCCAACCGTCCTGATATCAAGCAGGCAGAGCTGGAATTGAAAGCATCAAAACTGGATGTGGAAGCTGCAAGAAAAGAATTTTATCCTTCTTTGGAAATTTCTGCAACCTTAGGACTGGAAGCTTTCAAACCATCCTATCTTGTTAAATTACCAGAATCAATAGCTTACAATCTTGTGGGTGAGCTGGCTGGACCACTCATTAATAAGAGTGCGATAAAAGCTAATTTTCAGACGGCAGATGCAAAACAGGTTCAGGCATTATACGAATATGATAAAACCATTTTGAATGCTTATCTGGACGTTGCCAATTTAATGTCAAAGGTTAAAAATATTGACCAGTATTATCAGTTGAAGTCCCAGGAAACCAAAGCCCTGGATCAGTCTATTGATATTGCTAATCAGTTGTTCCGTAATTCAAGAGCAGATTATCTTGAAGTTCTTTTGAATCAGAGAGATGCATTGGATGCTAAAATGGAGCTTATCGAAGCAAAACAGAAACAGCTCAGTACTGTAGTCGACATCTATAAAAGTTTAGGTGGAGGCTGGAAATAAAACATCATAATTCTATCAATAAACAGTTAATGTTTTTTGGAAGGGTCAATTCTTTTGAGTTGGCCCTTTTTATTTTTAATACGACAGGTTCTGTCGCCGTGAGTAGATATTTTTGCATCATAATGATACAAATTGCAATACAATATATAGAAAATCTAACTATTAATAGCATGATTTATAGTAGGTTGAAGTATATCAATTTTTGTGTCTTAAAAAGTACTAAATTCGCTGCGTTTTAATAAACTAATTACTAACTCAAAAAATGACAACACGAGAATGAGAAAACTTTATCTCAGTGCATTCACTTTATGCACGATCCTGGGCATATCTGCCCAGGAAGTGATGTGGCAGAAAGATATCCAATCCTCTACCCAGGATTTTCTAAGCCAGGTCACCACAACCATTGATCAGCAGTATTTGATCACAGGAAGTTCTATTCAAAGCAATAAGCAACAGGCTTCAGGCAGTAAGCAGAATAACGGTTACGATTTTCATTTGGTAAAACTCAATCAACAGGGTCAGGAAGTCTGGGAGAAATATTTCTCAGGACAGAACCATGACTATTTATCTGCAACAGTTACTACTCAGGATGGAGGTTTTTTACTAGCCGGAACATCTTATTCCGGAAAAGGATTGGATAAAAAAGAGGATTCCAAAGGCGGCTCAGATATCTGGCTGATCAGAATCAATGAATTTGGAGATGAATTATGGCAGAAAACGTTGGGAAGTTCTTCCGATGAAGAAGCCAGAGCGGTTATCCAGACTACTGATTTAGGATTTTTTGTTGCAGGAAACGTACAGAATTCAGTAAAAGGCTATGGCTCTAAAGATGTCTGGATTACCAGACTCGATAAAAGCGGAAAAGAACTCTCCCAATTAATCGTAGGTGGAAAAGGCTTGGATGAAGTGGAAAAGATGATTCCAACGAGAGATGGAGGAGCGTTACTGGGGATTTATTCAAGGAGTGGAGTTGTTAAAACAAATAATCAGCAATCAGCAATTAGTACCAATACCCCCTCTGATAGATCTGCAACCTCAAAGCAGAGCGACAATTTCGGTGAAGGCGACTACTGGATCGTAAAATTGGATAAAAACGGAAAAGTAGAATGGGAAAAGAACTTCGGAGGCAAAGGAGATGATCATTTGAGAACCCTAGCACTAACCTCTACAGGTTTTATCATTGGTGGAGAATCAAGATCAGAAAGATCAGGAAACAAAACCGTAGGCATTGAAGAAGGAACAGACCTATGGCTGATTGCTCTCAATGAAAGAGGAGAAGAGCAGTGGCAGAAATCCTACAATTTCAAAAACAGAGATATTCTAATGGGAATGAGTGTTCTTCATTCTGCTGACGATAAATCTTCTAAAGGAATTTTATTAGGAGGTTACACCCAGGCTGAAGGAAGAATTCAAACTGATGATGAAACCTTTTGGATGCTGTATTTAGATCAAAATGGCAATGAGCAGTGGAGAAAACACGTAAAAGGAGAATCCAGACAAAAAGAAGAAAGACTTTCTGATTTAAAACTCAACAGAGACGGTTCCATTATTCTTGCCGGAACCAGTGCAGAAGAGCTGGGTAAAGAAAACTGGAAAATTGTAAAGCTGGGAGACAAACAGGTAGACCAGTTGATTGAAAAATACGACATCAAGATCTATCCAAATCCAGTATCTGACTACGCTTATGTAGAAATAGGATTCAACGACTTTAAAGAAGCAGATATTCTGTTATATGATATGAGCGGAAGACAGCTCCAAAGTATAAAAACTAAAAACAGAGTGACTAAGATCAATACCCAGGCTTTGGTTCAGGGAGCTTATCTGCTGACGATAAAAACTGATACCAACAAAACGGCGAATGCCAAATTAATTAAGAAATAAAATGATGAAAAGAATATTTGTAATAGTGTTGTTGTCTATTTTTTCATTTGGATACTCACAGTCCGGAATTGGAATTAATGCGCAGCAGAGTAAAGAAGTCTTATCTTTTCCAACCTCCCCTGATGCCTACAGCTTTGATAAAGTAGGAAAGCTTCCTATGGATCTATTTAACGGGAAAGCTAATATAACTATTCCCATTTATGATATTCAATTAGGAGATATGGTTTTCCCCATTAAGCTTTCTTATAATACAGGAGGAATTAAACAGAATGAGATTTCAAGCTCAGTAGGATTAGGATGGTCATTATCCATACCCAATACCATTTCAAAGAATATTATGGGAAAAGATGATGATTTTTTTCCAATCTATTTTAAAGATTACAATACAGCTTATCAATATTCATCTATTGATCCTTGGAATGATAATGCCAAAAAAGAGGTCTTGGGCTTTCTTTATGATGGGATGTATGATGTGCAGCCCGATCTGTTTTCGTATAACCTCCCTACCGTAAATGGCAGTTTTATAATAAATAATAACAAAGGTTTTCCGATTCCTCATGAAGATGTTTTGATTGAAAGACTGCCTGATAATGGTAGTTTCACCATAACAGATTCAAAAGGTAACAAATTCTGGCTGTCGGGGAAAAATTCAGTGATGACTAAACGATCTCAAACGGTTCCTCAATTGGCTGTCAATTCTTTTTTAATGGACAGTTTGCGTACATCGAGAAATCAGGGGATACAAATTGAGTATCAAAAAAAGCTAAACTATTCTGAAGAAAGTAAATTTGAAAGTAGAATTCTGACTTCCCAAAATGCTCCCGTGGGCTATACTCCTTTTCCTCCGATTCAAACATCTCCGCCACCGAGAATTGACATCAATACGAACTTTGAAAAATTAATTACAAAAATTACATTTCCTGAAGGGCAAATTGAGTTCAAATATTCAGGAGATGACAATTTAATGACCGTAGGTAATGAAATGTATAGAAAAGATATCAATTCATCTGCCGGCACTGCGTTGAAAAGAATTGTTGTCAAAGACAAATCAGGAAAAATAATAAAAGATTTTTTGCTGAATCATTCTTATTTTGAATCAAGCTCTGTTGATAAAACCTATGAAGATTACAGGCTTAAACTTATAGGCTTAAAAGATAATCTTCAAAATAAGAGTTATGCATTTTCTTATAATGAAACAAGCCCTCTTCCTGCAAGAAATTCTAATAATGATGATTACTGGGGATATTTTAATAATACATTTTACAGCAAGTCAAACACCAGTATCCCGGATCAGATTTTTTCTAGTAATATCGGGGCGAGCCAAAGCACAATAATCGGAGGCAGAAATAGAAATACGAATCCTACTTATGCCCAACTAGGAGTTTTAACAGCTATCAAATATCCTACCGGTGCTTCTAAAAAGCTTTATTATGAAAGCAATACCATTGAAACAACCCAATATTCCACCATTGAAGCGTATGAAAATTATATGAGTGTGGGTAATAATCAGGACCCGGGTACTTTTGTGAAACCTATTCGTGATACCCTGGTTACAGTTCCGCAATCTGTTTTTATGAATAAGTCTAATGCAAGATTTAAAATCACTTTTGGAAATGGCTGTATGAATAATAATGATGACATTGCCCAGATCCATGAAAACAGATGCCAGGGCAGCATAAATATGTCAGGACAGGTATATACTTCTAACGGAAAAAGCTTTACTGCAGAATTTAGTGCTACAACAAGCCCCATTCAATTACGTTTGCAGCGTATAGGAGACTGTGGCTGTGATTTTTCATTTGACATCAAATATAACAAACAAATTGCAACCAATTTAATTTCAAATGTTGGTGGGCTCAGAATAACAAAAGTAGAAGATGTAGATGCCAGTAATACGTCTAATATCTATAACTACAGCTATGAAAGGGTTGATCCGATTACAGGAGTTTCTAAAGGTTCAGGAAAGCTTAAACGTCCGTTTCAATTTGTTAAACCTTTTTATAGAGTAGCTCATCCAAGCCCAGAACATGCAGCATCATCAGATTATATTCAGAGAGATTATATGGTTCAAAATACAGGAAGCGCTTATAACTCTTATAGCATGTCCAATATAGTCACCTATTCTACGGTAAAAGAGTATAATGATCTTGGAGAAACTATTTATGAATTTGCAGATGGAAATGCCGGGACAAGCTCTGTTTATGCAGACAAGACAGGACCATATGATGATTGGAGATATGGACTCCCGTTAAAAACGACGTATAAGAAAGGAGCTAATACTCTAAAAGAAGAAATATTTAAATATGAAATCAACCCATTGAAAAATAAGCTATCAGGATATAATCCCGTTACCAATGAAGAGATTGCTTTTGGGCTTGATCTGGATATTGTACCTTACAATGTAGAGAATTTTAACGTACCTCCATTATCCTCTTATCAGGTCAATATGAGTGCTGTAGAAATTTACGGAGGAAAGATAGAACGTAAAATATCAAAGGTAATAGATCATTTTGAGGGAGATAAAAAGGTTGAAAATCAAACCGTATATACTTATTCAGATACGGATATTAATAAACCTGTCAATTTAAAGAGTACATTATCTACATTTTCATCCGGGGAAAATGTTGTGACAGACTATCAGTATGCGCATGAAAAAGGCATTCAGAAACTTATTAATGCTAATATCATTGATACTCCTATAGAGACACAGGTTACAAAAAAACAAAATGCCAATGATGCTGTAGGTAAAGTACTGTCAAGAACGGAAACCAAATATGACAATCCACTGAACTTACTTCCAAGCTCAGCAGTGTCGTATGATCTTCAGAATAATCCTACTACCGAGGTTATTTATGATCAATATGATTCTAAAGGAAATCTTAAGCAATACACCACAAAAGATGGTATTTCAACAGTCATTATCTGGGGTTACAACCAAACCCAGCCTATTGCCAAAATAGAAGGAGCCAAATTAACAGACATCCAGCAGTCTTTAATTGATTCTATTGTTAATGCTTCCAATACAGACGCTTTAGCTGGTCCCAACAATGATGAAACATCTTTCTTGTCAGCATTGAATACCTTCAGAGCTAATACGGCCTTATCCGCTTATCAGATCACAACATATACGTATGATCCATTAGTAGGAGTAAGAAGCATCACGCCACCATCCGGAATCAGGGAAAGCTATGTGTATGATTCCGCAAACAGGCTTCAGAAAGTGATCGATGTGAATGGCAAAGTGCTGAAAGAAATGAAATACAATTATAAAAACTAAAACTGATGAAAAAACTCATACTACCGATAGGAGCCTTGCTCTTATCCAACTTAACCTACGCCCAGCTTTCCCCGATTTCAAGCAATGAAAACTATATTCAGTCCAAAACGTATCTCGATTATAACGGAACTTCTCCAACCAAATCCTCAGAAACCGTTCAGTATTTTGACGGGCTGGGAAGACCCAAGCAGATTGTTAATGTAAAAGAATCACCTTTGGGAAGAGACGTTGTCACCCACATTGAATATGACGCGTTCGGGAGACAGGTGAAAGACTATCTTCCTATTCCTCAACTTTCCACAAGCAATGGGAACTATTATTCAGGACCTTTGGGTGTTTATCCTACCACCTACGGAAATGAAAAGATCTATTCTGAAAAAAAATTGGAAAACTCACCTCTGGACAGGATTCAACAGCAGATTCAGGTAGGTAATGATTGGAGCACTAAACCTGTTAAATTCGAGTATGATGCTAACGGATTTAATGAAGTCTATCAGTTTACCACGACCACAAGCTGGGTAGATGGGGCTACTAAAAGTGTACTGAGCTTATCGCCTGCTACAGTGTATGCCCCTAACCAGCTTTATAAAAACTCTGTCAAAGATGAGGATGAGAATGAAACCATAGAATTTAAAAATGGTAAAGGTCAGGTTGTATTGGTAAGGAAAGTAAAGAGTTCTTCGGAACATATTGATACTTATTATGTGTACAATGAATATGACCAGCTGGCATTTGTCATTCCTCCTATGGCTGTTCATAAGCCTATTACGGATGACCTTCTCAATACCTTATGCTATCAGTACCGTTATGACGGAAAGGGCAGATTGGTAGAAAAAAAGCTTCCCGGAAAAGGATGGGAATTTATGGTGTATGATAAAGCTGACAGGCTGATGCTTAGCCAGGATGCTAATATGGGAGGATCTGGAAAATGGTTGATGACCAAGTATGATCAGTGGGGAAGGATTGTCTATACAGGCATATTCAGTTCTAATGACAGTAGGGCTACATTACAGAATCAGATCAAGGATTTGGTTATTTATGATGCGCGCCATTCTACAGGTATTGTAAGAAATGGAATGAATATTTATTATACAGCTGTCTATTTTACCCCTGAAAGTATTTTGTCTGTTAATTATTACGACTCCTATCCTGCCTACAGTTTTAATCCTGCATTTCCTTCAACAATTCAGGGAGAACCTGTATTGACTGAAATTCCTGCAGTTGACGGAAGAAGTACGAAAGGACTGCCTGTAATGAGTTTTGTGAAAAACATTGAGGATGACAACTGGACAAAGAATTACACCTATTATGATACGAAGGGAAGAGCTATCGGAGGTCACTCTATCAACCATTTGGGAGGTTATACCCATACAGAATCCAAATTGGATTTTGCAGGAGTTACGAAACAGAATGTAACAAAACATAAAAGACTTAACACGGATACTGAAAGAGTGATTACCGAAATGTTTGATTATGACAGCCAAAACAGGTTACTGGTACACAAACATCAGGTAGACAGTAATCCGGTAGAGATTTTAACTCAGAATAAGTACAATGAAATTTCTCAGCTTGAATCTAAGAAAGTAGGTGGAACATCTCTATCATCACCATTACAATCGATAGATTATAAATATAATATCCGTGGCTGGCTGACCCAGATTAATGATCCTGCCAACTTAGGAAGTGATCTGTTTGGGTATAAGATCAATTATAATAAAGTGGAAGGGCTGGAAATTCCCAATGCAGACTACCCGAATCAAAAAGTAAAACCAAAATATAACGGAAATATTGCTGAAGTATCGTGGAAAACCCTAACAGAAGATAATGAACCGTTAAAAAGATATGGCTACGCATATGATAGTATAAACAGACTCACAGGTGGTTTTTATCAGAAGGATACAAATCCCTATGCAAAAGAATACAATGAGCTTCTGGCCTATGACGTGAATGGAAATATCCTGAATCTGGTAAGAACTGAAGGATTGCTTCCAGGAGCAAACACCACTTTAATGATTGATAATTTAAAGTATGATTATGTAGGAAATAAGTTAGTGAAAGTTACAGACCAGCAGCAAAATCCATCTGGTTATCCTTCCCTTACAGTTCCTAATCCTATTGAGTATGATAATGGTAATCTCAGCGGGAATGGAAACATGACCAAACATTTGGATAAAGGAATTTCCTCTATTGAATATAATTATTTAAATTTACCAGATAAGATTACCCAAAACTCAAAATTGACAAGCTATCTTTACAGAGCAGACGGGGTAAAAGTAAAGAAGCTTTTTGGGGATCTGGAAACCCATTATCTGGATGGCTTCCAGTATAAATCTACATTTTTAAGAGAATCATGGGATGGAGAAGGTACTTTCATTCCTGATCCCAATGAGATTCCAGAATTGAAATTGAGGAACATTCCTACTTCTGAAGGATATTATGATGCGCTTCTCAACAAGTATGTCTATAATTTTACAGATCATCTGGGAAATGTAAGATTAAGTTATACCGATACAAATGGAGATGGTATTATCCAGCCAAGGAGATATAATACATCAACATGTTCGCCTAAATTTGGTTGCCTTGGAGAATGGAAACCGGGAGAAATTGTAGAAGTCAATAATTATTATCCTTTTGGATTACTGCATAATTATACTGCGACTACCCAGAATGCTTATCAATACAAGTACAATGGCAAGGAGCTACAGGAGACTGGGATGTATGATTATGGAGCGAGATTCTATATGCCTGACTTAGGTAGATGGGGCGTGGTGGATCCAAAAGCAGAATTAATGCGTCGCTGGTCTCCGTACAATTATACGTTTGATAATCCAATCCGTTTTGTAGATCCAGATGGAAGAGCTCCTGAATGGATTAGAGGAACTGATGGCAAGAAAGTTACTTACAAACAAAATGCCGATGGGACATTAACTTGGAGTAAAAATGCAAGTGCAGATACTAAAAAAGTCGGAAATGCCTTAGCAAGAACTAATGAAGGATTAGCGAAATTAAAAGATGCCGTGAATGCTAAACACGAAGTAAGCTTTTCAGTTGATACTAAGAAAACGGATTCAAAGAGAATGGGAGGTACTACACCTGAATACAAACTTAATGAGAAAACGGGAGAATATGATTTGACTAAAATGAAGATAGTTATCTATGAAGGAACTATAAAAACTGTATCTAAGAGGATTAGTGAGACTAAAAATGAATTAGTTTGGGATGCTCAAGCGTTAGAATATGGAAAGTTGCATGATAAGAATGATGTAAGTGGTATGATTTCTGCAACAGCTGCTCATGAAATAACACATGCAACAGATCCTAAAAATATTATAGATGGTAGATATAATGCTAATAATGAGGGCAAGAAAGGTTATAAAGAACGAGATATTGAATCTGTTCCAGAAAGATCTGAAGATAAAGTTTTAAAAGAATTAAATAAATAATAGAATGAAATTTATATTAGTGTTTTTTTTGTTTACTTCTTTATTTTATTCACAAAATAAATATAAAGACATTTCAAATAAAAGGATTGAAATATCAAAATTTGTCTTTGATGAAGTTTTAGATCAAAATACATTTAATAGTTCCATAGTAACTAAAATTATTTTCAAAAATCATAATCTTACTATCTATTCTATTAAAACATATTCGCCACATGCTTTACTTAATATTAGTATTTTTTATAGAAATAAAATGAAACTATTTTGTATTGAAAAAGAAGAAAATGTTGAAGAAGTTTTATCATTCTTAAAGAAAAATAATATATCTGAAGATACTTTACAAAAAGTAAATGACGAAATACGAAAGATTCCTTTATATAAGGAAGATTAATCTCCCACGCTGGAGCGAGTGTATAGCTCGTGTCGACAGATACAAATAAACCCATCGCAATTGCGGTGGGTTTTATGTTTTATAAAGCAGCTACATTTTTATTAAAGAAGTCTTTAAATTTTTTTGTAGTGAGCATTTTATCTACCATTTTAAAAATCATTGAGCGATCTTCCTCGTCAAGCTGATTAATTAAATGCAGCTTCTCAAAATCTGGTTTATCCTCGATGGTTACTTCTTCAGGAATTACCCCACGCTCCCGCACGAATCCTTTCGTGTGGCAGGTAAGAATAAAAGCCACTGCAAAAACAGTGGCTTTTACTTTTTATTCTAGAGAAACTGTTATATTTACAGCATAGATCATCTGGGAAATGTAAGATTAAGTTATACCGATACAAATGGAGATGGTATTATCCAGCCAAGGAGATATAATACATCAACATGTTCGCCTAAATTTGGTTGCCTTGGAGAATGGAAACCGGGGGAAATTGTAGAAGTGAATAACTATTATCCTTTCGGGATGATGCATAATTATACCGCCACCACTCAGAATGCCTACCAGTACAAATACAATGGTAAAGAGCTTCAGGAAAGCGGAATGTATGATTATGGAGCAAGAATGTATATACCGGACCTTGGAAGATGGGGAGTAATCGATCCGCTGGCAGAAACATCCAGAGGATGGAGTACCTATGCCTATGCTTATAATAATCCTGTGATGTTTATAGACCCGGATGTAATGCAGAATGTGTCTGCATTACATTGGAAATTTGATAGGAACAGTACTATTCTTGGAAACAGTTGGTTTGATGATTCTTACGTGAGTTCAGGCTTTGGTAATAATTTCAAAACCATGTGGAACGGAGGGGATCATGGTGGTTCGGGAAGTAGACCCTTCGTACAGACACAGGCGTTTGCAGATCTGATGGATGCATTTTATAATGGGGGAACTGGCGGATTGGTTAATCAGAATGGTACTTTGAAATGGTGGACAGATTATGAGGATTCTGATCCAAATGTCACTGAAGTGGGATAATTTAACATGCTGAAATTAAGGCGTGAAAATTTTCCTTCAAATAAAGAAATAACTCCTTGGCAATTAGGTGTAGAGTGGCTTTCAGGAACAGGTCCAAGACACCGAGATTTTACTAATGGAGACTTAATGACAGAAATGTTAAGACAACATAGTCATGTACAAGCCACTAGGGATATTATCCTATCTAAAATGGCTTTAAGTCAAAGTAGTTTATAGGGGTCAAATTCTTATAAGCTAGGTGGTATAAAAGGAGTTGGGCTTTATCTTCAAGATTATTCAACGTTATTAACAGGCGGTTAACAGGGAATTTAGCAGTAACATATTTAGGATCTTATAACTTAGAATACACGGCAGCAGCATATAATAAGAGTGTAGTTGTTTCATTTCATGTTGAAAATTCTTCTACAATGCAATCTGCGTCCCGCTCTCCTGTGCTTGGCTATCTTCCAATTTGGCAACAGACAGCGGGGAAACTTATTAATGAAAAATTTAAAACAGGTTGGGGGTCTAAAACTACTCAATCATTTCACTGGACAGAAGTATTATATCTAAAATGAAAACAAAATTAAAATATTTATTAATTACACTATTAACAATTATGTTATATAGTTGTGGTGAAACTAAGCCAAAACAATCAGATTTTATAGGAACTTGGAAGTCATCTGATAATGCATATATCAAATTAAATAAAAATGGAACTTGTATTTTGAAAGGGGTCGATCATTATAAAATCAGTAGTTTTCCAAAAAATAAAAATAGAGAATTAAATGCTGAAGGAACTTGGCAGTTTACAGAAAATGTAGAAAGTGGTATTCTTGATAATATAGACAATGGAATTACTATGAAATATAATCTACCCGAGGGAACAAAAGGGGAAATTTTATTTTATATCTCAGGGCAAGGTATCAATGGAAATAACCCACCATGGAATATTTTTATATGGGAAGGTGATCCTGATGAAATGCTAAAATACGAGTTTGAAAAAAATAATTAAATACATAAGCAACAAACTGCAAGCTAGTGTTAGCGTTCATATCAGGTGTTTCAGATGTGTTGGTAAAAAGACCACCTTGGAAATGCAAGGGTAACCTTTGCCAAAAACAGCGCAGGCGTTCCTGAAATTATCGATACCAACAATTATTATCCTTTTGGGCTGAACCATATCTCAGGGGCTTTCAGTACTTCTAACTTTGGAATTTTCTACAGTTATAAATACAATGGTAAAGAGCTTCAGGAAAGCGGAATGTATGATTATGGGGCAAGAATGTATATGCCGGACCTAGGAAGGTGGGGTGTAATAGATCCGCTGGCAGAAAAATCTAGAAGATGGAGTACTTATACCTATGCCTATGACAATCCTGTGATGTTCATAGATCCTGATGGAAGAGAAAATGTGTCTGCATTGCATTGGAAATTTGAACAGAACAGTACTATTCTTGGTAATAGCTGGTTTGATGACTCTTATGTAAGTTCAGGTTTTGAAGGTAATTTTAAAAGCATGTGGAATGGTGGAGATCATGGAGGATCAGGAGGTTCTTATCTACAATCACAAATGTTTAAGGATGCAATGGCTTATCTTTCTGAACCGGAACCTGAGTATTTCAAAGGTACTGATTTTTCGCAATTTGAAGGAGGAAATAAGGATGGTGATCCACCTGCATTTTGGTACTTTGACAAAAAAGGTGAAGAATTGATGAATCACTGGCTTGGAGGATCAGGAAAAAGTTTAAATTTCTCATATGATAAAGGTTGGAGTGATTATATGAAAGGTAATAAAATTTTACTAGAAAGGTTACAAAGAATAGCGCGTGCAAGAAGTTATTCTATGAATTCTGAGGGGAAGACTAAATATTCTGAAACTTCGGGAAATTTTCATTTTGAAATTGATAATGGATATAACACTGGATATAAAATGTTGCATGGAACCAACTATTTAAGTTATGTAGCGAACGGAAAATATGATAAATCAAGTGATTCATATATTTTTAAATTTAATTTGAAATGGACAGATCAAATCAACCATAATAGTACTTACATGGCAGATAAAATTTTTAACTATATCACTAATAAAGTTGGTCATCCTAAAGATTATTGGATAACAATTCAGTGGACTCAAACAATTATAATAAAAAATAAAGAATGGGAAAGATTACATTAATTATAGCATTATTTCTACTTGTTAGTTGTGATAAGAATTCTAATTTTACAAGGGATAGTAATGATAAAAAGTCGGGTGTGTTTGTTAAAAGAAATACATTTATAAATTCTCCTGGATTATATTATTTTAAAGATGTTGATATAGTAGTAAAAGAATTTAAAGAAGGTACAATTGTCTATGGTCTTTTTGATCTTCACAGTAAATTATTATACCAGAGAAATATTAATAATTCAATAAGTAATCACATGAAGTGGACTATTTATGTTGATGATAAAGGTGAAATATGGTTCTATAATGCTGATTATCAAGAAACCAATGTATTTATCGGAGATGGTAAAAAAGGAATTTTTATTAAAGATAAAAATAAGCTTCCTCCAATTCCTGTAGAACTTTCTAAATTTATAAAAGATTAAGGTATGTCTCAAATATGTTGATGTATTTTATTAATCGACATCGACGAAAAAAGTTTTAAATAAATTAATTAAAAACAGATGGTCAAATAAATCATCTGTTTTTATTTTATGTTAACAAATTTTTTCAAGATAATAAGTATTACCACCCACTTGGGAAATATATGCCTCAGCTATTTTAAAAATGCCGGCGGCAGCGCAGAAGCTCTTGAAGAAAACAATTATTATCCTTTTGGATTAAAGCATTTGGGATATAATAATGTAGGTGGCAACCCATCTTACAATTATCAATACAACGGTAAGGAATTATAAAAGGAAACCGGATGGAATGACTATGGTGCCAGAATGTATATGCCGGACCTTGGAAGATGGGAGGTAATAGATCCGCTGGCAGAAACATCCAGAGGATGGAGTACCTATGCCTATGCTTATAATAATCCTGTGATGTTTATTGATCCGGATGGAAGAGAAAATGTGTCTGCATTGCATTGGAAATTTGAACAGAACAGTACTATCCTTGGAAATAGTTGGTTTGATGACTCTTATGTAAGTTCAGGTTTTGAAGGTAATTTTAAAAGCATGTGGAATGGTGGAGATCATGGAGGATCAGGAGGTTCTTTTCTACAATCACAAATGTTTAAGGATGCAATGGATTATCTCGCTCAGAACCAATTTTTTCAAGAAAAAGATTTTACAGATTTTATGGACCCTCCAGGAAATGGCTTAAGCAGATTTAGACAAAGAACAGCAAATTGGGTTCAGAGAAATATTAGAGGTCCTTTATCTGGTTGGTTTGATACCCATACAAGAAATGCTTTTGTTTTGGATGCAGAAGGACAGGCAAGAATGGATGACCTCAGAGGTCAAATGACAGGTTATATGAGAAGTAATGTAGGAGGAGGAGGTATTAGATGGGGGGCAGAACATGGGTTGATAGGCTCTGGAATGGGAACAGGACATGTTGGAAAATTTATTGGACCTAAAGAAGCAATGAGAAAAAGGATAGCAGATTTTGCTGAGAAAGCTAATTTTTATAGCGGTGGACCATCGAGCTTGGCCAAAAATTCTGAAGAAATAATTGAGGGGTATTATCAACAGATGAAAGCTGGAAAATTTAATAAGCCAGGAGGAGGATTTATAACTCTTGATGGAAAACAGTTTTAACAGAAGGAAATCATAGTATGAATGCAGCAATTAGATATGCTATTGAAACAGGAGATATAAAAAATATAAAAATAATTCTTAAGGGGGGGTGATAAGACAAAAGTTGATTGAGAAATTACAATATACCAATTAGTAAATTAAACACTAAATAATTGAATATGAGCTTAACAGTAATAGATATAGACAGTGATTATCAAAGCTTAATTGATAATAAAGATTTTACTGCCGTTAATTTTCCTATTGAAAATGCAGTTAAAATTTATGGTAATAATTATGATAAATTAAAAGATAAGGAAAAACTAAAAGATGAAATTGAAAATATAATAGGCTTTAAAGATGATCATTTAAATTCATGCGAAGCAATAGAAAATTTTCTAGTATTTACTTATTATTTATTAAAAAAAAATGAAAAACTGGTTGTGTTTACAGCAGGATTATCATATGACTCTATTGACTATTATATTAAAATAATGGAAATTATTCTGTCTAGATTGGATAATCGTACATTATATATTGTTAAAAACTTTATTGATATTAATGAATCTCAATTAACAGATCTCTATATACACATTAATAAAATCGAAAAAGAGGTGATACTTGATTTCATGAAAAACTGGTTAATCGGATTTAAACCTAAAGATGAATTTTTTAGATATCCTCAATATTTGGGAAAAATAGAGTTTGAAACTGATGATTATTTTGAAATGTTTTCATTTATTTTATCAGAGCCCAAGAGGGAATATGATTTCTATTTTGTAAATAAAAAAAATTCTCATTATCCTAAAGGAATGATTCTTATTAACAATGATTCTATGTATTTAGGAATTGGAGTAAATTCAATAAATGAAAAATATTTAAGTGATAAGCTATCTGAAGCGTATCAGCAAGCTCCCATTATTTGTAATGGCACTTTACCTTATTAATAGATATCCCCGCTCCCGCACGAATCCTTTCGTGTGGCAGGTAAGAATAAAAGCCACTGCAAAAACAGTGGCATTTAATTTCTATTCTAGAGAAACCGTTATATTTACTAGTATAGAAATCATCTGGGAAATAAAAGGATAAGTTTTGCAAAAAACAATGAAGGAGCTCTTGAAGTGACATACACCAACAACTACTATCTGTTTGGTTTAAACCATATTGAAGGGATGCTAAATACTTCTAATTTTGGAAGGTATTATAGTTATAAATACAATGGTAAAGAGCTTCAGGAAAGCGGAATGTATGATTATGGAGCAAGAATGTATATGCCGGACCTTGGAAGATGGGGAGTAATCGATCCGCTGGCAGAAACATCCAGAAGATGGAGTACCTATGCCTATGCCTATAATAATCCTGTGATGTTTATTGATCTGGATGGAAGACAGAATGTGTTTGCATTACATTGGAAATTTGATCAGAACAGTACTATTCTTGGAAATAGCTGGTTTTCAATAGTTTCTTTTTGTTCAAGTAAAGAGATCTTTTTTTGGTTCCAGTCGTCGCCCAGATCAAGTGCCAATGCTTCCTGCTTTATTCCCAGCATTTCTCTGAAACGCTTTATATTTCTTCCCTGATGTATTTTGTGGTCCATTCTTTAATCAATTTGTGAAGACTCAAAGATAATACATTCTGTAAAGTAAAGGTTAAAAAATATCCGGTAAAATATTCCGGCCATATGTAGTAAAGTGTCGGGAACTGGTTTATAAACTGTCTCCAGCAGTTTCAGAAGTGTTTTCAGTCACTCCAGTAAATGTCTGCAGTCGCTTATTAATTTGCTATAATCATTTCGTAAACTGTCTCCAACCACTTAAGAAATGCCTTCAGATACTATTGTAAGTATCTCCGGACACTTTATCAAATAGGTATCAATACTTTACAACCGTCTCAACTGTTTTCATAAGTCCCTATAGCCTTTTATTCAAGTAGCTGGAGACCGTTATGGAACCCCCTTCAGCCCCTTCGGAACAGCCTGTAACCCCTTCCTTAAAAGCCTCCAGACCGTTCTATAAGTGCCTGTCACCCCTTATTCAAGCAGCCGGAGACCGTTATGGAACACCCTTTAGCCCCTTAGATAACTGGATCTACCCCCTTACCCAAGGGGGGAGAGGGGGTTGGTGAAGGGGGTAATCACTATATTTTCAATAAATGGATGTAAGGATTGGAAACAGGGCATACGGTAATATTTAAATTTCCTAACTTTGTAGTTCTCAATAACAATCAAAACAAAACGATGTCAATCACCAACGAAGATCAGATGCTCGGAATGCAAAAAGTAAGTGAAGCTGTTGCCTATACGCTGAAGAAGATGATGGATTACGCCGAACCCGGCATGACCACCAAAGATCTGGACGAATATGGAGCCAGAATACTGGAAAGTTTCGGAGCAAAATCAGCACCTTACCTTACATATGGATTTCCAGGATGGACGTGTATCAGCGTGGATAATGAATTCTGCCATGGGATTCCAACAGATCAGAGGATTTTGAAAGAAGGCGATCTGATCAATATTGATGTTTCTGCAGAATTGGAAGGATATTGGGCAGATAACGGAGGTTCTTTTGTGATTGGAGAAGATATTCACGGACATCAAAAATTGGTGGAAGCTTCCAAAGACATTTTAAGAAAAGCTATAGACAATATCAAAGGCGGTGTCAAAATAGCAGACATAGGGCATTTAATGGAAACAGAAGCCAAAAAAAGAGGTCTTAAAGTTATTAAGAATCTTGCAGGCCATGGAGTAGGGAGAAGCTTACACGAACAGCCTGACGAATTGCTGAACTACAGAAACCGCTATGATTCCAGACGTTTCAAGAAAAACTCTGTGGTGGCTATTGAAACATTTATTTCCACCGATTCCAATATCGCTGTAGAATTAAAAGACGGCTGGACCATGGTAGGCAATAAAGGCGGTTATATGGCCCAGCACGAACATACCATCGTAATCACAGATGGAAAACCTATCATTTTAACCGAAATGAACGAAATCCTGAATTAAAAGAACCGCACCGGTGCGAAAATCATCATCATCATTTTTAAGAAAAAAGAATGTTATTGGAATTCCCTGCTGAAAATCTTTGATCTTCTTGCACCTTAAATATACATCAGCAGTAAAAACTTTGTGCCTTTGCGTTAAAAACAAACTAACAGCGTTACTATAATCACCAAGCTCCCTCCAATTAACTTGTTGATTGCAGCTCTGTTCCCTTATATTTAGTTGTAAGAATAGAAAGCTGTGCGTTACAATAAAAAAACGCTTCGTTATCTATACTCCGAAAAATCTGCAGTAATATTCCATTGATGAAAAAGCCAGACTTTATATTGTTGGGCATAAAATACTTTGTTATATTTATAGAATAAAATCACTTCACAAACTATCCGCTATGAAAAAAATTCTTTTAATCCTTTTGGGAATCGTTGTCATTCTGGCTGCTGTCGTATTGATCAAAACCTACACCTATCCGTTTAAAAAAAATAATATCGGGGCAGGCGAGGGCTGGAAACCCATAAAAAATGATTCTGCAGTGATGAGACTTTCAGGAGGAATAAAAGTACCCACCGTTTCTACAGGAAGTTTGGGTGAATTTGATTATGCACCGTTTGAAAAGTTCAAAACCTATTTAAAAACATCTTATCCGTTAGTCTATCAGAATACAGAAAATGTTGAGGTCAACCAATATGGACTGGTGTTCAGACTTAAAGGAAGCAATTCTTCGCTGGAGCCTATTTTATTCCTTTCCCATATGGACGTAGTTCCTCCCGGAGATGCTGATATAAAGAATAATGATCCAAATGTATTCCGTCCGGATGATAAACCTTTAGAACCCGTTTCAAAAGTCGCAGAAGATTGGGAATTTGCCCCTTTTTCAGGAGCTGTTGCCAACGGAAGAATCTACGGAAGAGGTGCCATAGATATGAAGGGAATGCTTTTTTCCTTGATGGAATCCATGAATTCTATGATTAAAAACAAACAGATTCCACAGCGTGATATTTATCTGGCTTTCGGTTTTGATGAAGAAGTAGGCGGAAAGAAAGGAGCGATTCAGATTGCCGATTATTTTAAGAAAAAGGGATTGAAGTTCGATGCGGTCTATGACGAAGGGGGATTGATTATGAGAAAAGGAAATGTAGCCGGAATTGATACAGACGTTGCCGTAGTAGGATGTGCTGAAAAAGGTTTTCTTTCTGCAAAAATCAAAGTAAAAGGGCTGGGCGGACATTCTTCTATGCCTCCTATGGAAAGCGCAATCGGAAAAGCTGCTGTTATCATGCAGCGTCTGGAAGATCACCAGATGAAACCTGTTATTACCCCTTTAATCAAAGAATTTTTTACGAATATCGGAGGTGAAATGCCTTTTACCACAAGAATGGCACTGGCGAATCAATGGCTTTTAAAACCGGTACTGATTTCCCAGCTTACCAAAAATAATACAACCAATGCTTTGGTTAGAACTACAACAGCTTTAACGATGATGAAAGGAAGTGATGGAACTAACGTCCTTTCTCCAGAAGTGGAATTTGTGGTTAATTTCAGATTACTTCCCGGAAATTCGGTGAAAGATGTAAGAGATCATATTGCTAAATCGACTGAAGGTTTTGATGTTGAGGTAGAAGAAATTGATAATACAAGAGAAGCTTCTGCTATTTCCCCAACCAATACAAGAGCTTTTAAAATGATAGAAGCCGGAGTGAAAGAAATTCATCCAGGAGCCATTGTTACCCCTTATCTTACTATGGCTGGAACCGATGCCGGTAAATATGAAATTGTAAGCAAAAACGTCTACAGGTTCATGCCGATTAAGATTAACAGTGCCGAGCAGCAGAGTATTCACAGTACCAATGAATATCTTAGTATTGAAAACTATCTGAAAATGATCCACTACTTTGAGTACATTATGAAGAATTATGATAAATAAGTGTCAATGGTGAATGGTCAATTCGCTGCGCTTGTGAATTTTATAAGCTCGTATATAATTAAACGTGGTGTTCGCAAAGTTTTTATAATATTTACTTTTTTTTCGACCGCAGAGGCGTTTCACTCAGCAATGTACACACTAAGGTCTTTGGCTGAACGGAGTGCCTTTGCGAACTGATGAATTCTGTTTATCAATAAACCTTGCGAACTTTAGCATTAATTATGATTGACGATTGACTTTGCGAAGCAAAAATTGACCATTGACAAAAATCTTTTTACAAAAAATATATTACGTCAAGTTTTGTCGCATTACGGATATAGCTTTGTCATATCAAAATTACAGAGCTATGGAATTGCCATTTTACTTAAACTTTAACGACTTTGAAAGTAATTATTACGATAACCTTGAAAAATGGTTTGAAGAATATCATAATACCAGTGAAACAGATTATCTGAAAGCGCTTGCAGAGCTTTATCGCCCCTATGTGTATTATAACTTTGCAGATGACATGCTAAAGCCCGATGCTTCCATTGAAGTGAAAGACTGTTTTTTCCCCTATCATGAAAAAATAGGAATCTCTTTCTGTATTGATAGTGAAAACGGAATTTCCCCATCCAGCGGAATGAATCAGGTATTTGAATTTAAAAATATCTCCATGATGGAGTATGCCCAGCATATTCTGGATAAGATCAATAAGTTTTGTTCAAAAAATGCGCATGCTCTTGATGGAAGTAAAAATATTCAGGACTATATTAATAATTACAGTATTATTACTTCAATGGAAGGAGTAGGGTATTGTATCAGCTACAACCGTCATCAGAAAGCCATTCCATTTTTAAAAGCTTATCTTCCCTATTATGGACAGACCGTTAATATGGCGGTATACAGGGATTTTCTTTTTTCTGTTGTTCAGATTGCAGAGTTTATAGACCAGAAATTAAAAACTGTGCATGCTTTTAAACAGACTATTTATGCACGCTCAAGAGCGGAAGCCAAATTCGATGTGCAGTTGAGCCGTCAGTTTCTGACTTTGTGCAACTAAATTTTACACCAAACATTCATACTTAATTATATTTCGGAAAACTTATGTTTTCAACCAAAAATCCCGGTCAGTAATGATCGGGATTTTGTATTGCAATTGTATGAATACTTGCTTATGTGTATTACTTGTTTTTTTTATAAGGAATATTCCATACCAGGTCGGCTGCCAGATAATGAACGCCACCATGATGAATACTTCTGCTGTCTCTGATCAGATCGTCCATATATCCTATGTCTACAGTAAAAGGAGAGTTCGGAATTGTAAACATATAGTACGCCGCAATACGCATTTCACGATATCCAAACGAACTCCATTCAGAATCCGGCTCATTGAGATGGCTTATAGAAAACAGGGCTTCTGCACTCAAGGCCAGTTTCTGATTGTTTTTTGGAGATAAATTATAGGTGAGCTGATTCTTGATCCGTGTTCTCAACTGAAAATCTTCTTCGACTTTATGAAAGTCTGCATCAAAAAACTTCCTGAATTCCTGGCGTATGGTACTTTTAAGTTTCCATTTCCTGCCAAGATCAAAAGTATAGGCATATCTTCCGTAAATTCTGAATTCCTGTTCCGTACTTTCTTTATCATAAGGAGCTGTACTTTCATACTGTGGCTGACGTCGGTAACTTAATGCATAACTATATTGCTGGTGTGGCGCAAAGGAATGATAAACTTCATGATTTAAAACAATGATCGCCTGCTTCGAAAACAGATTGTGGTCATCCGGACTGCTTTTTCTCCCGATGGCTACGTAGCTCAAAGCCTGTTTTTTACCCAAAGAGTCGAGTTGTCGCTTCACTCCGAAGGCTCCCCAGAATGCATTGTTGGCATCTCCCAGTCCAGGTGGACTGATCTGCGCTTTGATCGATGTTCCTAAACATCCCAATAAAAATAATCCTGCAAAAAATTTCTTCATGCTCAATAGGGTGAATAATTGTTTTACTGTTAATTTTAAATAACTGCGAAACCATGAGACGGATAAGAATGCTGTTGATACGCAGAGAGAATACTTTATAATACCAAAATTAGAGGCTTTGTTCATAGAATGTTTATTCAAAATCTTTTAATACTGTTTAAAAACAAGACAAAGTAAAGGCCTGATTTAGGATAGATTTAGGAATAAAACTTTCTAAAGATTAAGTTTTTAGAACTGTATTGTAATTGTGGATAAAATGTGTATAACTTGTTAGTAATTTGAGGAAATCTCTCTCTCTCATTGATCAAATGATTGCGTAAATATTTGATATTGTAGTGTATAGGTGTAAAAATTAGTTGCCACAATATATAGATATTGTGGCAATTTGGTTTATGGACTGGTTGACTTACCTGTTAGTTCTGTCTTACTCCGCACATAGCATCCCATGTGGTCCAGAAATGGGCATTAATAGCTCCGATAGGAGGATTTGTACTGTCTGCAACAATTCCTACCATTGAAGCACAGTTGGAGTTACAGCCTATTTCATTATGACTTCCGGCCTGAGGCGGAATCTGGCGCCAGGTACCGGTAGACCCGCTTAATAATTCTACTCTGATTTCAAAGATCCCGGAAAGATTGGGAGTCTGAATCTGTTTAGTAGGATTTTCGCTTGAGATGAAATCACTCCAGTCTCCCTGTGAAAAAGTTACACGCCATGTAGAAATCATTTTAGAAGTATCATTTTGTGGGGAAAGATACACCCAGAATTGTGCTCCGTTTCCAAGTACTAACTGACCTGAAGAATTTGCATTTACACTTGTTGATGTCATATTGATTTGTTTTTTAGGTGATTAGATTGTATTTCAAAGTAACGAAGAACAAGGCACCTGCAGTAGAGTATAAATGACCAATTATTAGAGTGAGTATAAATACCTATGAGAAAAGGTACCAAAATTTTAGGCATAAAAAAACCTGTGCTAATCATTAGCACAGGTTTTGGTTTCTTGCAGAGAGGAAGGGATTCCATGATGCAAAATATCGTTATTGATTATCAACAAGTTACAATTTTAAAATACGTAAAAAATAGGTGTTATTTACTCATTTCTTACTCTTTTTACTCAAATGTTCGGAGTGCAAATATAGAAATTACTGGATAAAAATAGCCTCATTGCGAGGCTTAAGTTTACTTCTTTTCTGAAGATTGTTTATCTTCTATTTTATTTGGAAATAAATTCTTAATTACCGTGAGGTAAAAAATTAAAATAGATGCAGTCAAGGTTCCGCATACAAACATAAACTCAGCTTCTGTGATTTTAAATTCTAAGTATATGGTTTTAAAAATAAGTGGGATCTTAAACCCTTTAAAACCGTGTAAAAGGATGAAAAAAGCAATAAAGACAGCCCATATGCTAGAAAACCAAAAGGCTTTTTTAGCATTTTCCTTTCTCAGTTTTCGTTCGTTTTTTTTATCTTTAAATTTTGAATGACTTTCTTTTAGTTGAGTCTTTTTCTTTAGATTAAACTCTCTAATTTTAAGTCTTAATTCCTCGTGCTTAATAAAGTTATTAGAAGAAGTGGAAGTATCTGTCTCTACAATAATCTCTCCAGATGCTTCATTGATTTCCTCTTCTCCAAACGTTTCATCTTGCGGATTAAATTCATTAAAAAATTCAGATACTTGTTCAGGAGTTGGGTTTTCATGGTTAGTTGGCGTTGTATTATCTTCGCTCATCAATTAGTTTTTTGTAATGCTCTTTAATTAATTCGTTGGTAATAACTTTATGGTACACTTTCGGGTCATAAGCTTCTTTCCACGGAGTATTATCCATATGGGTTTTAGTAGAAAGCTGTAATCCAGTAAAACCTTTATACGCGTTCCAGATTGTTTTTAAAAACGTCTTGTCTTGATTCGATAGTTTGTTTTCTGAATACAGATCAACAATTTCAATATCTACATTACCGTGACCAAAACGTTTAGTGACATGGTATAGTTCAGGTATGACAGGTCCATACTTCCAAGCCTGTACGCTATTTTTTATCAAAGGTTTGTCATAAAAGCCAAGATACCAACCATGCGCAATGTAAGTGAGCTTAAGAAGCTTCATTGGCTCTAGAACCTCGCCATCTTCTTTAGCTAACTTTAGAAATTGTTTTGCAACATCAAAGCAGTTATACATAGCATTTATTTTTTTTTAAATATACAATTATTTACTCAAAAAGCAAAAAGTTTGCAAAAGTATGCATTTGAAAAGTAAAAACAAATATTTAGCACTCAATACTTTTCAACAAATGTCACACTAGATAACGACAAAACTCGTCGTATAATAAAAAAGGCCCCGTTTGGGGCTTTATTTTTACCAGTTGTTGCTTGTTTCGTGGGGCTTGTTCATTGCTTCTTTTAGACCGGATATTATAAGTTTCATTTTTTCATCAGTTTTTTCTTTGATGTCATTCCATGGAGCTTTTCGTGGATATTCATTTTCTGGTTTTGGAGGTTTTTCTTCCAATGTAAGCAGTCCATAGTTTACTGCTCCGTTTCTTCTACAATCAGTTCCGTGATGCTTGAAAGTGTGGAATACATATTTATATCTTCCGTCTTTTACGTAAATATTTGTTTTGAAACTAACATATCCTATTGTACATTGGACAGCAAAATATATTTTTGAAGTATTATATCTTAAAGAGGCATCGCCAGTGATTTCACCACTTGAACTATCCTCAACAAGCAAAATGGCTCCATCTTCCTTAAAGTTATTGACAAACCAAGATCTCGATCTGTTATAAAGCTCCTGCTTTGTTATTGTAGAATCAACTTGTACTACTTCTTCATATTTTAGTTCCTGAGAAAATAGTATTAAAGAAATAAATAGTGATAAAATAGTAATTATTTTTTTCATTATAATGTCTAGTCAATTAATTTTAAAGAATCTAATTCCATCACTGCTATGCCAAGGTTGAGCAAGTATGTGTCACCATAAGCATCTTGATCAATTTTTGTAATCGGAGAATAATATGACATTGGAACAAGGGCGGATAATTGAGTCGAATTTATTTGTTTTACATTTTTACCTACAATGTAATACTTTGACTTTTCATTGATTTTTTTTGCTTGATCTTCGTTTATAAAACCTATTATATCAAACGTTAGATAGTTTGATTTAATTTCATTATTATCATATTTATTATCTGCATAAAGCTGCACAATCATACCTTTGCCATAAGGGTTTTTTGAAATTTTGAATACACTCATGGGAATATCGTCAAATTCTTTAAAAACAAAAATGCTGTCAGATTTTTCACTTAAATATTTCTCCATTTCTTCTCTGACTAATGAATTGTCTTTATAATTTGGAAATAAATTTTCCATTTTACTAATAAGACTGTCTGTTTTTCTCTTTTCTAGCAGTTCTGTTTTATGTTTATTTGCTTGAGTACAAGACACCACTACTAAACATATATAAAAATAAAATATCCCTTTCATGATTATTTTTTGCCGTAAAGATAAAAATTAAAAAATATTCACATTTTACGGAAACCCGTAAGGTGGTTATTAGAATAATTATAATATTTGAAAATATTTATAACACTATGTTTGGTGTGTTAAATAAAATATTATATTAGCATTTCATGAAAAAGTGATATAGTGTAGTAGTTGTCGTTTTATAATTGTTATTTTTGCAATGAATTAAAAAACAGTTATCTATGAAGACAAAACTAATTATTTTGACTGCCGCAGCTGCAGTTTTACTTTACTCATGTTCAAACGACCGAGACGAAGAGGTAAGAAAGGATGCAATTGAAAAGGTCAAAGCTAGTAACCAAAACTTAAAGTTAAACAAGCCAAGTCTACAAAGTAGAGATGCGGAATCAGAATCCATAAAGGATACGATAATTATCCGAAATTCAAATACTGTAGGTACAGGCATAACTCCCACACCAGAAGATGGAAACGAAGTCGTCGATCCAACCAAGCCAGACAAACCTTGGTAAAACAAAGGCTATGACACAGAGAATGGCAACAATACTCGTATTGTTGTCTTCTATATTGCCTTTCCTTAATAATATTCTAAAACATTTATTCAATACAACCTCTATAGTTTTAGACGTTGAAGGGGCAAAATCTCTTGATCTGGATAGCGCTATTTTCTTTTTTGCTATGCCAATCAGTTATCTATGCATTGCATACGGTGGGAGATTTGGCGCCCATAAAAAAAGTTACTATGCAGTATATCTTTCTGCTTACCTTCAAGTAGTTATTGTTATCAACTTCATATTTGTAAGTACAAACGTTGCTTATTTCATTACTCAAATTACATTATTTGTATTATTCTTTGTTGTAGCACTTCTATTATTAAAAAAAGCGAAATACTACACGACAATGGAAGCTAAAAATGAATTCTTGAATAATACATTAGACAGATATTCTTCAATCTTAAGAGAAAAAAAGTAGTATGGAATACTTGGAAACGAAAGAAAGGCTTAAGATAATAGTATCAATCAGTGATAGATTATGGGATGATTACAAATCCGGAATTATTTCTCCGGATGAGTATCTTATTAAATCAGATGATTTGAGGGATGAACTGAATAAAATTAGTGACGTAACATTTTTTGATATGCAAGAGTTTTCTAATAAGATAGGATACCTCCTTGTAAGAACTCAGAACATTTTTGGAAGTAAAAAAAATTATGAATTCAGCCTATTAGTGTTTAATTAGTTTCTTCAACTCACCTAGGTCTTTTACCAGATGATCAATCTTATCCGTTAGTGCTTCGATTTGTCGTTCTTGTATATTCTTGATAGTCTCATCTATTCCCTTTTGTATCAATAATTTATTAGTTGTTTCATCTTCGATAAACCCAATATGAAAATTTTCAAACTCAGGGAATGATTTATAAAACTTTTCTCGAAAAGGAGGAGTAACATCCTTTTTAAGCATTTGAGAAAAAGATGATTTATTCGCATAACCAATATACTTTCCAACATCTTCTTGGCTAGAAAATTTACCTGTTACTACTAAATATTGGATAAACAAGTTTATCTTGTCAATTTCTTTCATATATTTGTATAAATATTAGATGGTTATGAACGATAAGGAAATAAGTATTGAGCTTTTAAAGCTATATCCCCTGTACGAACATGAATATACTTTTGAACAGTTTTTAAATTTATTTAATGCTATTAGGAAATTTATTCCTAGTAGAAAAAATAATGCGACACGTATTACAAAAACCAGTTTAAGGTCTTTTGAAGGCTCTTTCAAAGAAGATATTTCACAAACTGTAATTATCGAATTTGAAAGATTCATTGAGCATTAATTTGCTTCTATGTAATCTAATCCTTGTTTTGTAATACGAACGTAAATAATAGAGCTCTCTGATGATCCAATTTTATTGACAAGCCCCGTATTTATTAACTTGATCACATCGCTATAGTATGGATCGGATACTGAAAAATCTCTTTTACCTTCTTTTATTTTTATTAAAATTTGTTTCATATTTAAATGTTAAATAGTTATGGAAGAGTATATATCTTTACTTGAAGAATACTTGTATTGGGCAGAAAATCGAAAAACTTATGATATAATTATTAGTCAATTATTCATTAGCTCAATAGATTTTTCTTACAAGGTATCATTACTGAAGCACACTCTAAGTATTCTAAGAAATGATTATCCTGACACTTGGCAGCGACTACAATTTACCAAAAACATTGATTTAAATTCTACTACTGGTAATTGAGAAGCCTTTAGTAGTCCCAGGCTTATTGGTTCCGAAGCTAACAGGAATAGAAAATCTAATCTTGTTTATTGCTGTATTTTTCAAATTAAGCTCATCAACGCTTTCGTTTTTAATGTTTCCTCCTAAGCTAAAATTGAACAACGAAACTACTTGTATCCTAGCATTTCCTTCTTTGCTATCTTTTTCAATATCAATTTCTTCTTTGCTAATAGATACGGACAGATCAAATACTATTTCTTGAGTTTTTCTCACTACTCCCTCATTATTTGTTCTAACATGCCCACTCGTATCAGTTGCAGGATTGATTAAAACATCATACTCTTTCAAATTTTCTTTTGCTTTTTCAACTCCTATTGCTATTTCTGTAATAGTATCAGCCACAAAAGCAGATAGATTTAATGTTTCCATATAAAATTTTTCTCACTGGTTATCAAGTAGTTATGTATTTTATGTAAAAAAGTTTATATAAACTATTGTATTTTAATATAAACAAGTTTATCTTTGTCTCAACAAAACAACAATGCTACCGCAAAGATATGGTTTTTGAGGAATGCGAAAAAACAGTAATAAAACTAATTTTTAATTAAAACAAATAATGTATGGAAAGTTTAGTAGTAGGGAAAACAATTAGAGCAGAGGTTTCTCATTTTCTAAAAGAATTTACAACTGCCCAGGATATTGCAGACGTCAATGCAGAAACTGGAATTAGCGTGTCAACATTGAACTATCTAAAAAGAAGAGTTGGAAATGTTACAGAAGACAACAAAAAGGGAATCATAAGCTTAGCGAAAAAGGCTTTAGAAAACGCCGAAGCAAAAAGAAAGGAGGCTTTAAGATGTAAAAAGGAACTCAGTTTAATTCTTCAATCATGAACACTGACTACATCATAGCAAAAGAATATCTGAATAGACTTCCTGAGGCAGAAAGAGTAAAATTATGCAAAAGAACACTTGAGGGAGTGTCTGAGAAGAAAAAATCAAAAAAGGAACTTGGGAAGTTTTATTCGGATTATTTAGACGCACAGTTCGCTAAAGGTAAAATATAAAATGAGTCGCACTGCTGTAACAGAACGACTCGGCAAAAACGAAATAGTAATTAAAAAATCACTACATCATGTCGGCAAATTTAGGAAAAACAATTTTAGGAAAAAAGATCAAGAGCTTTAATTTTTATAAGCAAACTGATTATAGGACTAACAAAGAGAAGATTCATGGGTTTGTGTGGTTGGAAGATGGAGAGAAGATTCATGTAATAAGAGGGCAGTATCACATTTTGAATAAGCTAGGGCAGGTATCGGGAATAGTTTTAAAGTCGAATCCGGGATACAAGCAAATTAAGAGAATGATTGCTCGATGGTTCCAGACTTACAGAAAGGGAGGGAAGTCATTTTTCAGAGAAAGAATCTCAACGCTTAGGGAAGCGTGCCAACAAGCTGAATATAGTTTGAGGATAAAGATGATTCAGAGAGGTCGAATTTCATTTAACCATTATTTTACAGCATCATGAAAGCTTTATTTCTTATCAAATGCTGGTTTCTACAGCAGTGTGTTTACTTATTAGAATACTTACTTAAAAAACAATAATCATGAACAAATTTAAAGGAACAAAGGGAAAATGGGCTCAAAAATGTGGTGATGTCTTTTCCGATATTCAAAATGGCGATGACGCTATATGTGACGTGTATAAATATAATACAGACGAAGGTAAGGCAAATACCTTGTTAATATCTAAAGCCTATGAGATGTTAGAAATGTTAATTGAAATTTCTAAAACAGCTGAGAAAATCTGGGAAATAGAACAAGATAGTCCGTTTTTCGACGAAATAGACTTTGCAAAACTGGATAATTTAATCAAAGAAGCCACAGAGATATGAACCTAACAGACTACCTACAAAAGCCAATTGCCGAAAGAAAACAAATTGTAACTGAACCGGTAGGGATTAAAGATCCTCTTTGGCTGGAAAGACTTAAAACCGCTGTTGAAAAAATGAATCCATTTGCGGTAATGTTCGATCAAAGTTTAATCAACGAATACTGGGCACTTAAAAAAGCATAATCATGACAAAAGAAACATTTGAAAAGGCTAAAAAGATTTATAATAATATTAAAGTTCTTGCTGAAAGAAAAGACCTTGTAAAAAAAGTCCATGATCAATTGCTAAGAAATGAAGTGGACACAGACGATGCTCATGAAGTACTGAGAGATTATATGGAGCTAATTAATTTTTCAATAGAAAAAGAAACTAAAGAATTTAATGAATTATGACACATTCAGTAACCATAAGAATTGAAAACCACAATGGAATTTGGTATATCAATTACAAAAGATTAGGACACGACAAACTTTCCGAAATGGAGACAACAGCCTTAAACGAGTTCATCAAAGAGTTTAAACAATCAAATCAATAATCATGGAAAAATCAGAGTTGCTGTTTCCTGACAAAAAAATTCTCCAAAAAGAATATTTGTTGAAGTACAGGGATCAATTTTTAAATCTCAACAATCTGAAAGTCGGAGACGAAATATCATTAAGCTTTAGTTGTAATAATCTAATTGGAAAGCAAATTTATTTAACAAGCAAGATAGCAAAAGGAGTTTTAAAGTTAGATGACAATGGTGTTTTGTATGCTGAAAGTTTAGACAATATGCCTTTTTATCGTCACATGGATAATGGACTAAGCGGAAGATCTAAGAGATCATGGGTTCAAAGAACAGAAGCTAAAGCAAAATATTTTTTCGGAGATGGATTCATAATCAAATAATAACCAAAGCAAAAATGAAGATATGGATATTCAAGACTACAGCCGGGGGCGCAACAACGCTAATTCCAAACTGGTATTTCAACAGGCAAAAGTGACAATTCCAAAGATGCAGGACAGGGTTTTAAATGAAGTAGACGGCATAAGCTCAACATTAGACATCGCAAATAAACTAGGAGTGGAGATACATAAAATTTCAGGACGCTTCAGCGAGCTAAAAGCAAAACAGAAAATCTATCAAACATCATCAAAAAAGATCGGCGGTAAGTCTTACGCGGTCTATTCAAAAACAATTAATTAATCATGGAGAAAAAAGTAGCGCAAACCAATAGAAACGAAGTAGCGCAAAATTCAGAAGATTTAAGATTAAGGATTCAGAATTTTATAAACAACCTTAATAAGCATGATCCTAAAGACGGAGTAGATAAAACGGCAGATGGAAGAGCTAAAACAATAGGTATTTCACACATTGAAATGACACTTGATGAATACTTCTTGGGCCTATGGGAGACAGAGAATTTTAGATGGTCAGTAATAAGTAATGAAGTAGTAGGATCTATAGACCTTGTTGTAACTCATCCAGTGACCGGACAAAAGTACAAAAGAGTTGGTGCAGCATCAATTATTATAATGGTAGACAAAGGAGCATCTGCATTAGATGTTTCAAAGAAGAAAGCCAATGCACTTGATTTAGGTTTTCCAAAGCTGAAAGCTGAATGCACAAAGAATGCTGCTCAATCATTAGGAAAATTATTTGGCCGTGATCTAAATAGGGGTTCAAAGGCTGATACTTTCAATCCAAAAATAAAAGAAACAGTAAACTAATGCTAATAAGCCAATCATTAATAAAAGAAGTTCTTAAGTCTGATCATTGCCCAAAACAGATTTATTACTCATTTGTTCAAGGGTATGAATTGATAGAGCCTTCGGAAAGCATGTTATTAGGCAGATACTTTGAAAGTGAGTTAATAGGGGCATGTAGAGGAGGAACAAAGCAAGAACCAAACTTAACGCTTCCAACTTCGCTAAAACCAAAAGCAAATGCCAATAAGGAAGAATTAATTGATTACATCAGGAAGTATGATGATACGGGTTTTGATGTGGCGGCGCGTAATAATAGTGAGCTAAAAGAATTTATAAAGTTCATGCCTAAAAACGAGACCCCAGGTGAAAAAACAAAGCCTTTTAAAGAATGTGATGATCTTATTCTTTTCGCAAAAGAAGTATTTGAAAAAATCGGGTTAGATGTAAATGAAGGAGAGAGCCAAGTAGACATAAGGTCTGAAACTTTATCTGGAAATATTGATCATCGGAATTATGACCTTCAGGATAGATCAAAGCTTGCTAATTATGATGTCAAATGGACGGCTACCAAAATAGACGACAGATGGAATGGCTGGGGAGATCCGGAAAATGATATTAACTCTGAAATCCAAGCAGCACATTATACGATAGTGACATACGAAGTTTTAGGCAAATGGATTCCTTTTTACTTTATGGTTTTCGGAAAAGATAAGTGGGTGAAGATTTTCCAGTTCAAACTTACTAAAGATGCAATTGACAGACATTATGATCGAATCGCTCATACATCTGCAATTATTAGAGAATACGCAGAAACTAACTACAAAGGTAACGGAGACTTCAACAAATGTATTTCATGTCCTTTTTACGACATCTGCGATGATAAAACAACAACTATTAACATTGAAACAATATACATATGAGCCAATTATTTTATGGAAGTATAAATTATGATGCACTTCTAAACGCAATTAAAACCGGAAAAGTTAAAACGTTCAAATCAGCCTCCGGAGTAAGGTTAGTAAATATTAACGTGTGGGTTAATGATCAGCCTGATAAGTTCGATAACGATGCCTCCATTCAAGTTCAGTTAAAAGATGAATTCAGAACAGAAAAAGGGGATTACATCGGAAATCTACGAAAGCACGTTAAAAATGGATCCCAGGCGGTAGATGCCGAGATCGTAACTGGTGATGATGATGATGATTTACCATTCTAGCCATGAAAGAAAAAGACGGATACTGGACTGGCCGTGATTCCAACGGCCTATTTAAGTGGAATGAAAAAAGATTAATCAGATTAGAAACCGACAAAAAGAAAACCAATGAAAAACCCAAAACCAAACCCCGAAATTGAGGCAATTAAATCAAGCTTATGTAAAGAATTAGGTTATTTGCCAGGTGACAAAATACCAAACAGTAGAGTTTCAATAGCATTAGGAAAAATTGATGCCACTGCAACTTTAATCTACGCTAAAACGCTTAATCGTAAAGCCAGATTTGCATTACCTGGAGAATGCCAGTACACAATGGAGCTGGAACAGGAAAAATTAAAAAATCCAAGACCTGAAAAGGTAGGCGTTGGCTTGTTGAATGTTAAAGAAGCCGCTAAAGCACTTGGAATTAAAACTTATAATCTGCAGAACTTAAAAAGAAGAGGAGAAATTGAATCTACGAAAATTGGAGGCAGATTTTTCTTCACGCCCGAAGAAGTTGAAAGATTTAGAATCCAAATAGCTATTGATAAGCTTTAAAAAAAACTACCATGCATTAGTGATGTTTTAGCATGGGTACCGATTGAAAATTACAAAGAATTAAAATGAAGATATGCCTAAAAAAGAAATTAAAAAAACAGAAAATAGGATTGCTGAAATAGAGAAAATATTAAAGCAATTTCCAAGAGTTAAAGCAGGAGATCCGATGCAGGCTGTTAAATGGTCGTTAAGCTGTGAAAAGAGGAGGCTTAAGTTAAAGCTTTCAAAGCTGAAAGGATTTCATATTACTAAAAAGCAAGAATTAGAATTTATTAGAAAATCAGACGGATGTGTTATCTGTGGAGTAAAAAATAGACTAAGTATAGATCACATTATTCCTGTAGACAAAGGCGGCCTTCATTGCTTTGACAATATCCGTGTATTATGCATTAACTGTAACTCACGAAAAAAAAATAAATAATGCCACAGCGAGTTATCAGAGATTGGACAGATAGTGAAAAAATAAACACTATTTCATCCAGCGCTGAATGCTTGTTTGTTAGGTTAATGATGAAGGCTGATGATTTTGGAAATTTCCACGCCAACGTTAAGCTTGTTAAATCACTTTGTTTCCCCCTAAAAGATTATAGAGAATCCGACATAACCCGATGGATGAATGAACTTAAAGAATCCGGTTTGATTGCGTTCTACATGGCGGATAATAAGAAGTATTTAACGATTTTAAAATTTGGACAGAGACTTAGAAACATGAGAAATACATTTCCAAAACCTTCAGAAAATGACAACATGCAGCAAAGCGCGGCGAGTTGCGGCGAATGTCCGCCTGAAACGAATAGAAGTAGAAACGAAGAAGAAGGAGAAGAGGAAGGAGAAGAAAACACCCAACCCCCAAATTTTAAAAAATTAACAAAGGAGGAATTTCATTCTGAATTAAAGAACTACGTAGAAGAATTTGGAAAAGAAGTAGTGACAAAGTTCTTCAACTATTGGTCAGAAAAAGACACAAAAGGTAAAATGAAATTCCAAAAACAAGATACTTGGGAAACCAAGTTGAGATTAATAACCTGGAAAAACAACGAAGGAAAATGGAGCAAATAAATACAGGTAGACTTCCACCAAGTGAAATTGACTTTGAAAGATTGATCATAGGTACATTGCTAATAGACAAAAAAGCAATTGATGTGTGCATCAAAAGGCTGGGGCGAAATTCAGACGTTTTTTACGACCCAAGACATGTTGAAATTTACTCTGCTGTTCAGAAATTAAAAGAGTCTGATATTCCAATTGACATGATGACTGTTATCCAGGAGTTGAAGAGAACGGATAAATTAACAGTTGCCGGAGGTGATCATTACGTCATCAATCTTACAATGGGAATAAGTTCATCTGCGCATCTTGATTATCACGTTATGGCGGTGTGGCAATCTTATCTCCGTAGAAAACTGATTAATATCTGTGGTAATCTGATTGATGAATCTTACAACAATACCGAGTCGACACTTGATATTTTCACTAAGCTACAAACAAAAGTTTTTGAAATTGAAGAAGAAATTGCAGCACAGCAAGAAACGCCAACCGCTCAACATCTGTTCCAGCAGGTAATAGAACAGCAAAAGCAGAATGTTATTCCTGGGGTTCCGTGTAAAAACAGAGATATTCAATTCAGGATGAATGGATGGAGAAATGGATCTTTAGTTGTTATTGGTGCAAGGCCGGCAATGGGAAAAACGGCATTTGTACTTGATGAAGCATTAGGGATAGCTAAACAGGGAAATCCGGTAGCTTTTGTAAGCTTTGAAATGTCGGCCGTAGAACTCCAAGAAAGGCAGATGGCAAATGAACTTGAAATCAATGGAACTAAGTTCCGGGATCGTCAACTTTCAGACCAAGACTGGCAACGAATTTATCAGTGCTCAACATTTGAAAATTTACCGCTTTACATAATAGAGGGAAAAACCGTCAATTTTGAACTCAATAGGACAATTGCTAAGCTGAGACTTTTAAAGAAGGAAAAGGGGCTTAAAATGGTCATTTGGGACTATATTCAGTTGACTGAGGTAGCCGGATTAGAAAAAGGAAAGAATAGAGAGCAAATTATCTCTACAATTTCCAGAAAAATGAAACAGCTTGCTCAGGAATTAGATTTGCCAATTATCGCACTTTCCCAGTTATCCAGATCTGTAGAACAAAGACCAGGCAAAAGACCACAATTAGCAGATCTTAGAGAGTCAGGAGCTATTGAACAGGACGCGGATGTTGTTGGATTTCTTTTCCGTCCTGAATATTACAAAATTGAAAAATGGGATAATGATCCGGAAGGATCTGAAACTGATACTAAAGGACAGGTTGAATTGATGGTGGAGAAATTCAGAGGCGGATCGGTTTTTACAGAAAGAATGAAATTTAGAGGGGACTATCAAAGATTTTACCCTATCGAAGAAGAGTTTGAATATAAGAATCCGGTTCCATTAGGAAATCTTTCAGATGCTTTTGGTGCTCCGGTTAACGATAAAAAAATAATCCAAGATGAAGAATATCCATTCTAGCGAGTTGGACGAGTTCAAAAAGAACTACCAACAGCGAATAGAAAATTTAGCAAAGTCAAAAACAGAATGGATTAAGGACTTTGTTGAATCTCAAAAGCCAAAGAAGCCTGTTAAGACTGTGGGTGAAATGTATAAGGAGTTAAAGCGAAGCGAATTTAAATCAACTTCTGAAAATGGTAAACTTTACCGTTAATGGTTTGTGAAAATTCTTTCTCCTCTTTGAATCGATCTGAATACCAACGATCAGAATTACAATCAGGTTCAATCTTCTTTAAAATAGCGTGAAATGCCTTAAAATTCGTGTCGATAATAACAACACGATTGTTTAAACAGCACGAAAAAAGCTTACTAATTCTCTCATTCATTTGACAAATATACAAAATAAGCACATAAAATGGAAAAATGTTTTGTATTTCCAATATAAGTGCTTATATTTGAAAAAGCAAAAACGATAACAATTAAAATTTACAACATGGAAAATACTTGGATTAATACTGATAAAGAATTACCGATCTGTTTTGAAACAGGTAACTGGGATGGGAAACAAAGCGAATTAGTTTTAGCTGAGACTATAGATGGTGAACAATTCATAGGTCAATGTTATGAGGGGTTCCAAGATGGATCAAAGTTCTTTGACTGGTATCAGGTTGATGAAATAAATAAGAATGATTGGTTGATTACCAAAACAATTTCAAGATGGATGAAAATTCCATTTTAAAGCACATGGTTAGTTTTTCCGGGTGGCGTTTTGATCATTTCCCGCCCGGTTTTAAAAATTTATAAAAATTAAAATCAAAAATATTATGAATACAGAAAAAGAAAAAATAGCACTCAGTGAATATAGTGGATATTCAGAAAATCAAGGAGTAATCAGCTGCCCAAAATGTGGTAAAGACATTTGGTGTTCGATTCCAGATGAAGGACAAGAAGTAAGTTGTCAATCGCATGATTGTGATTGGGAGGGTGTTTTTTATAAAGAATTAGATAATGAAAAATAGCAAATACATTAAAGTATCCGTATCGGAGCGTTTGCCCAGAAAAGTTAGAACAGATGTTATTGTTCTTTGGACCAATGAAGAAGAAACAATTTCTGCTGGCTCTGGATTTTTTACTGAAAAAGGTTATTGGTGGGTTTATGATTCAGGTTGTTCAGTTCCTGAATACTGGCTCGAAGAAAAGCCAGACTATGAGGATGAGATGAAGGAGATGCTGGAGAAAAACATAAAACAATCTAAAGAAAACATTAACATTTGCATAGAAAAGAATATGTTGAATAATGCTCATTCATGGGAAGGTAGGTTGATGGCTTACAAGGAATGTTTAGAATTACTAACCAAACTAAAAAAAGAATCATGAGAGAAATAAAATTCCGAGGGCAAAGAAAGGATAATCATGAGTGGGTAATTGGGGATCTTCTTCAAAATTACATACATCATAATTCAGGAACAACAATTCAGCAAGGGGGATGTGTTTTTTATGAAGTTGAAAAGGATACTGTTGGCCAGTACACCGGACTAAAGGACAAAAACGGAGTAGAGATTTATGAGGGGGATATTTTACAGGAAGGTGATGAAACCATTTGGTCAAGATATGAAGTTGTTTGGTATAAAGATTTTTGTTCGTTTGGATTAGACAGCAAAAGAGTGAGCCCTAATATTCAGTATCCTTCATGGAATAGAGCTAAAAACATGATAATCATCGGCAACATTCACTCCAATCCGGAGCTTCTAAAATAAACGGAACCCGGCCGTATTCTTTCCGGGAAATCAAAGACAATTTTCAGTGCAAAAACAGTTCGTAAAAAACAGCGAACGCACCCGTCTTATGTCAAATTTAAAAAATATAACAATGGAAAACACAATTAAAAGAACACCAAAAGAAATAATTAAAGATCAAATAAATGCTCTTTACTATTTAGCTTACTATGAAGATTTAAGAAGCTTAGAAAGTATTCTCCCAGACCATTATACTATAACCGAAATACCTGGCAAAAATGCTATAAGATGCAAATCTGATTTAGGGCTAAGAAAGAATGGTAATGATGATCATGAATTGTGGAATAAAGTACATAATGAAATTAAAGAAAACTTTGGCGATATGCTAATTGAAATAGATTTTAATACATGCGCATTTTATCAGGACTTTATAATTTTCCTTAAATCATATAATAAACAAAACCTTATTAAATAGCCATGAGTCACAAAGAGAAGCAACGCATATTTGATGCGTATGCAGTTAGTAAAGGATATGATAACTGGCAAGATCTGTTAGTGTGTTTTGCTCATCATATTGTAAACAGTAGTTCTGCAGATCCCGATTATTCATTTCTAAACCACTTTTACAATATATGCAATCTAGTCCAGGAGGAACAGCAGAAGAGGATTTCTGAAAACATTAAAATGATAGATCTAAATGAAGGCAGATCGGATATTGAGTGTTTTGTAGTTGATAAATCCTCAATCATTAATCCCGAAAACAAAATACAATGAAAGCAGTAATAATGAATGTTGTGTCAACTGGAAAACCGGTATTGATTGTGAAATATGAAGAAGGTTGGAATGGAAAAGGTGTATGGATAGATATTCATGGCAGACGTTGGAATGATGGAGAATTAACATTATAAAAAATACACTATGAAAGAACTAGAAGAACTCAACCGGGAGATACGGGAGCAAGTAAAATCAGGTTTTGACGGAATTATAGCCTGTGAATACTCTGGAATAGTAAGAGAAGCATTCAATAAAAAAGGGTTTAATTTCATGTCATGCGATTTCCTTCCAACTGAACAACCGGGGAACCATTATCAAGGTGATATTTTAAATATTATTGATCATCACACTGGTTTTATAGGGTCACATCCAGAATGTACTTATATGACAAATTCTGGCGTTCGGTGGCTGTGGAATAAAGACGGAAGCAAAAACCATGATAGATGGGTGAAGCTAGAAGTGGCGGTTAAATTTTTCAATCTTCTGAAGTCGAAAATAAAAATCGGTTATCTGGAAAATCCTATTCCTCACAAATATGCTAGAGATGGGTTTCATTCTGTTTTAAATGGAGAATGGGTTGATGGAATTGGAAAATACACGCAAGTTATTCAGCCATGGCAGCATGGACATGGTGAAACTAAAGCAACTTGTTTATGGCTTATTGGATTGCCGGAACTAGAACCTTCCAATATAGTAGATGGACGTGAGCAAAGAATTTGGAAACTTCCCCCAAGGGAATATAGATGGAAAGAACGGAGCCGGACATTTACAGGGATCGCAGAGACTATGGCAGATCAGTGGTCTCCTGAACTAATAAAATTCCTTCACTCACTTATAAAAACTAATTAAAACAACGGTACCCATCCGATGAATAAAGGGATTAACTAAAAAAAACAAAACAATGAATAAAGACGAACTTTTAAAAATATACAGTGCTTATCTGCCGTATGGGTTGCAACTTCAGCATAAGTATGAAAAAGCTAAACATAGTGGAGAAACTTTATTGAGAAGCTGGGTTAAGCCTTTAGAGCCTTTAGATTTAGGTTGCTTGTTTCCACATCGAAAAGATAGTTTTGACTGGAAAGCAATTCTCTACGATCTATCCTATTTAACCAAGGAGATAGAGCATGAGGGGGAAAGGATTATTCCAATGGTTTACTTCATTAAAAAGACAAGCTTATTCGATTTGTCTAAGTGTACTTTTGAAGTATATGAGGATGATGGAGAAGTGTATGTTAATGCGCACGATGGAGACAGAGTAATTGATTCTATTTTCTATGATGGAAATATATTCTGGTCCTCAAAATTATTAGATATACATGAGGGATACAGGCCTGCGAACCCTCAACATACTTGGCAGGAAATGTTATTGCATTTACATTTCAATGTATTCAATCTTCCGGAATCCGAATACATAAACAAAGCAACTTTAACCAATAAATAATAAATCAATGTACAAATTTTCATTTATAGATTTTGGTTGGAAAAATTTCCTAACGGATAGCCAAGGACAAGTTCTAATACTTGAATTTGATTCATTCGATGAAGCCGAAGAATGGCTTTTGACAAATGGAAAAAATTATGGATGGACTAATGAAGGAGTAAAATATTGGTGCTGGGATGTCGAAACAGGAGAAGTTGATATAGACGAAATGTAACCCCGTGCCATCTTAGGGTGGCACTTTAAAACAAGAAAAATAAATCATGATAGAACCGCACGAACTGAGAATAGGAAATTTTGTTGAAGTCGAGAATTATAAAATAATTCAGTTAGAAAATATACATCCTAAAGGGACGACAAAAGGAGACGAAATATATTTAAGTTCTATGTTAAAACCCATTGAACTAAGCGAACACTGGCTTTTGAAGTTTGGGTTTGATTCTAATAATGTAGCTTACAAAATAGACAATGATAGATTCATCTTTGAGCTATATTTTTATGATGCATGGAATCTAAATTATGTTGAGAAATCAAAATTTGGAAATGGTAGTGTTGAATTATCTGGTTATTGGAAAATTCACGAATTGCAGAACCTATTTTTCGCCCTTACCGGGGAAGAACTTAAAATTAAATAATAACATGGAATTATTTATAAAATTTCCAGATCAGTCACAAAGCTTTACAACTGGTGTTGAGTATGGTAGGTTGTATGGAAGAATGGAAAAAGGAGAGGATGTTGTTACAAATTATGGTTTTCCTGTTAGAATTGAAAATAAAGAACTTCTACAGAATACATGTAATAAGTATGGATATACTTGCATATTTGGTGCTAAGTATTACGGAGAATGGATAGAGTTCACCGCTATAAAAATAACCCATTCAGAAAATTAAACAATCATGAAACAGTTAGAGATAACAACAAATAAAAGACTCCTTATTGTGGAGTTGCCGAATAGTGATTGTGAATATGGAGGTTTATTGAAGAATAGAAACCTATATTTCTTCACAGAAAAAATGAGTTCAGAAGAAGATTATCCAGTGTGTTATCCACTTCCATACGATTGTGAATTCATCTGCAAAGGTCCGGATTTTACTGAGGATATTGCGAAGGGGTTTGTAGAATATAAACAATCTAAATATTATGATAGAGAATATTATTGGGATTATAAAAATAAACGTTATTCGATTTCAGAATCATCCATAAAATCCTTCATTTCCGCCATCCAATCTAAAAATTACCATTGGGGAGAGAATCCGGTGAAAGAGCCTAGAATGTCAGATTATGGATGGTATGCTTCAGGTCACCCGGAAGAAGATAGTGGCAGGATGTATGAGGATGGAGAGGATAAATATTACGAGTCACTTAAATTATTTGAGGAATCCGAATCCCGGACCTTCAACCCATCAAAATGTATAATCTTCGAAATAGTGTAAATATGAAAACGGTTTTAAAAGAATTTTTAGAATTATTGAAAGCTGAGACGATTGAATATTACAATATAATCAATAATGAAAGCAATTATCATTATGAGGATGTTCAATCAGCTAGAACAGCGGTAACAGATCTAGAAAATTTACTTGAAAAAGGGAATGATTTCCTTGAGAAGGAGAAAAAGCAGATAATAGAAGCAGTAAATAAAGGAATTTCGAATTGGGTAATGCATGATCCGGAACGTCATGGAAATCACATTCCAAATGGAAAAGATTATTATTATTCTACTTTTAAAAATGAGTAATTACGGAAACCCACAATACAAAACCAAATAACCAAAGTAAATTAGAACTATGAAAGAATTTATTAACGAATGTATGCTGTTTAGGAATAAGGACACGGAATTGAGAATAATAGGCGCGCTTGCTTGGTTTTGGATTGGCTGCGTGATATACTTACTTTTCTATCTGTTTTAGTATCTTTACTCCCATGGAAGAAATAGAAAGACAAATAATTGAAATAGTTACTGAGCAATATAAAAAAGACGGAGGAGCCAACGGTGTGACAATGGGGAGTTTTGATCACATTTTAAACCTTCCCATCCAAGAAAGAAACGATTTTTTATATCGAATGGCTAAAGAGAAGAAAATACATATTTTTCAAAGCTTAAATAACGCTCGTGTAACATTACCAAAATAAAGCCCCTGCATTAACAGGGGTATTTTATAGGAATTTTTCATAATGGTTTTCTCTTAGCCATTTGTTTAACTTATTTCTTAATTTCATTAGAAAATATGGATCATCTTTCGGATAGTAAATGTCTGTGAAGTCCATGGAGTCTATACCATTTTCTTTACATGTTCTTTTATCGTATGCCACGCCAATTATAACATCTTCTTCCGTAGCTTTTGCTACAAGAATTGATTCATTATCTTCTATTATCTCAAAAATAGGCTCTTTACATTTTCCCGTCATATAAAATTTTTTAGAGGTTAAAACTTATTTATGCAAATAAACGTAAAACTTTCTTTGGTCACGGAATCCTGCAATTTTTAAAGAAGTTAGACTACTAAATAAAAATTGTTAGAATTATAAAAAAAAATTGTTAGAAGTATTGTTTTATCACTTTACTATTCGTAACTTTACTGTAAAGCAGTTGTAAATGAAGGAGATAAAGCTTAAGGAGTGCGTAGTATGTGGGGAGGATTTTGTGCCGTTTAAGACAACTGAAAAAGTTTGTTCTTTGACCTGCGCACTAGCTTATGCTAAATCAGATGTCGACAAGAAAAACGCCAAAGCTTGGAGAAAAGAGAAGAAGATCAGGAAGGAGAAGTTAAAGACTCAAAGCGACTGGCTGCAGGACCTGCAAAAAGACTTCAATGCATTTATTCGATTAAGAGATAGAGATCAGCCTTGTATAAGCTGTGGAACTACGAGAACGGATATTAAGTACGACGCAGGGCATTTTTGGACAATAGGGGGATTTCCTAATGTGAGATTTGACGAAGATAATGTCCATAAGCAATGCAGTAATAATTGCAATTTCAAAAAGTCAGGTAACATAAACGAGTATCGTCCGAGGCTTATTGAAAAAATAGGTATTGAAAGATTTGAGGCTTTAGAATTCAGAGCTAGAAATGGAGTTTTGAAATTGTCAATTCCAGAGATAAAAGAAAAGATTGAGTATTACCGCGGAAAGATTAGGGAAATGAAGAAGAAAGCGGTTGTGTGATATGATTAATTGTTATTAAACTACCAAGCACAGATGATGAGTGTGGTCGGGGTTGTGAGTTGGTTGATGAAGGAGGGTGCTTGGTGTTTTTTTTCTAAATGTGTCGAATTCTACGGGATTAAAATATGGCTACAGAAAAAGAAATAGAGTATTTGAAAGAAAATTTTGATTATGAAGGCTTAAAGATAATAGGCTTTTATGATAAAAAAGTGAAAGCATCAGATTATGACACGCAAATCAAAAGGGTTTGCAAATATTTTGGACTCGCTAACATATTTCAATATGACACAGTTATGTTTGGTGAGGCAAAGGTATTCAAAATTGACTTAGAAACATTTTCAAATAATTAAAACGTGATGCTAGCATATAGGTAATGCGGTGGCGGGTGATAACACTACAGGAGCATCAGCCAAGCATAGTATATGTTTTAAATTAAGTTATGACAGCCCGGAAAGACGGGCAAGCAAAGAACAGTGGCGGAAGTTTAACGCATATATGAGTAAGTACACTAGCCAGACATTCTGAATTAAGTCAGTGAGGCTCTTGAATTAGTGTTGCGGGTATGGAATCCCGTCTGTTCTTTTTATATTGATTTAATGCAGTAGGAACTATTTTTTTCATATTAATATTTTGTGATTTGGTGTCCCGCTGCTGTAATAGGTAGCGGGGTTTTTAATTATTAGAATATGATAAGATTTTTAATAGGATTCGTAAGTGTAATAATAGTTTTCTACTTGGTTGGAGCTTTTATTTCTGGAAGTTTAAACTGTGCTTTATGGCATGTAGTGCTTAAGAGTATTTTAGCTTTTGTTGCCTTAGTTTTGGGCGTAATTGTTGGAATAATAAATACAGATAGGAGGTTTTAATTTAGGGAGTATGGAGGGTAAAGAAAAAATGATTGAAAGAATTGCGGAAAGCACAGGACAGGCTTACGAACAAGTTTATAACAGCGTTGAAGCCTTAAAAAGTCTTGGTATAAATTCCATAGAATTAGGAGGAAAGCTCGAAGAGTTTAAAAGATCTGTGCAAAGGGCTCATCTTCCTAAAAGAAGAAAACCTACGAACTACACCAAGCCACGTAACCGAAAGAAGAAATCAAAACACTAAGATATGGAGAATACAATATTTAGGAAAAGAGGAAGTGATGATTCTGAAATTGAATTTTACACTGTTTCAACAAATGAGCTAAATCCATATAGGGAAGTGAAAGAATTAGGTATTGTCATACTGCATGGTAAGACACAGTTTGATTTTGATTTCAACGAAATGGAAATAGATGAGCTTATTGAATATCTGCAAAGAGTGAAAGTTTATGTGTCTGAGTATAATGTTAATTCAAAACCAGTAATAGTTTAAACTAATTTTCTATGGCAGAGGGAGTGACAGGGAGTGCGGTGAATGAATAAATGAAAAGAAATGGCAAAGAAGAAGAGTGAAGAGAATGGAGTTGGCGCGCCAACTAAGTATAAAAAGGAGTTTGAAGACCAGGTTTACAAGCTTTGTCTGCTTGGTGCCATTGATAAAGAAATTGCTGAATTCTTCAATGTTTGTGAGGCCACTATCAACAATTGGAAAATAGAATATCCGGAATTTTTGGAGTCCATAAAAAAAGGTAAACAAATTGCTGATGCAAATGTTGCTGATCGGCTTTATCAAAGGGCTTTAGGATTTGAGCATGACTCCGAAGAAATTAAAGTTATTGAAGGTGATATTGAGAGAGTAACTGTAAGAAAGGTTTATCCGCCAGACCCGACCAGCGCAATTTTCTGGTTAAAAAATCGCCAGCCAGCTAAATGGAGAGATAAACAAGAAGTAGAAGCAACAATTAATGTAGAACAACCTTTATTTCCTGATTAATGTTTACTAGAACAACTGCAATAAATAAAATACGTGCTATGAAGCAACGTATTAAAGTTGTTCAGGGTGGAACGTCTTCCGGGAAAACATATGCCATTATTCCGATTCTTATTGATAGGGCATGTAAAGAACAAAGAAAAAAGATAACGGTAGTTGCTGAAACTCTTCCAGCTGTCAAAGAAGGCGCAATGGATATTTTCAAAACCATCATGCAAGACACTAATAGATGGATTGATAAAAACTGGAATGCATCAAACCTTACATACACTTTTGGAGCTACAGGCTCTCGTATTCAGTTTAAATCTTATGATTCATATGGTAAAGCAAAAGCAGCGGGTAAAAGAGATATAGTTTTCTTAAATGAAGCAAATCATATAAAGTACAATATTGCTGATGCTTTAATGATCCGTAGTAAGGAAACTTACATCGACTATAACCCAGACAATGAATTTTGGGTACATACTGAAGTTTTGACGCAGTCTAATGCAGAATTTCTATTAGTTACATATCATGACAACGAAGGTCTTCCAGAGGAAACGCTGGAAGATTTAATGATTAAAAAGAGTAAGGCGTTCTATAATTGTGATGTTGCTGATAAAGATCTTTTTAAAGAAGATAACATCAAGAGCTCTTATTGGGCAAATTGGTGGAGGGTTTACGGGCTTGGTGAAGTAGGAACTTTAGAAGGTGTAATTTTTACAGATTGGAGTACTGTTAAATCTATACCTGAAAAGGCAGAAATGCTAGGAGTAGGAATTGACTTTGGCTACACAAATGATCCTACAACGATTATGGCTCTTTATAAATACAACAATCAGTATTACTGGGATGAAATGTGTTACCAGAAGGGCATGAAAAACGAGGTGATTGCAAAAAGGCTTCGTTCGAATGGAATTCACAGATTAACTAAGGCAGTTGCGGATAGTTCGGAGCCAAAGTCAATTGACGAAATAAACGCTTATGGTTATAATATTAAAGGAGCGGACAAGCCTAATGGTTCTATAAACTTCGGAATAGAGGTTTTACAACAAGAACATTTCTATGTTACCGAAAGATCGGTTAATACAATTAAAGAGCTTAGAACATATTCATGGGAGCAAAATAAAGAAGGAAACTATACTAATGTTCCTATTGACGAATTTAACCACTCAATTGATGCAATGAGGTATATTGGAATTGAAGTGATACCATACAACAAACAGAAAAAGGGAGTAGGGCTTAAAAAGCTCGGCAGAATGTTAGGATAATAAAAACTACTATATATGGATTTGAAAGGATTAGATGCAGAGGAAATAGTAAAGAAGCTGGATAAATTGAGACCGAATATGGACTATTTATCAAAGGCAGTTCTGCAGTACAATGTGGAAACCCATGAGATTTTCACTAATAAAACGAAATACCCGGATAAGCTGGTTGAGACTGAAGAAGGAACAGCCTCGCAGCCTATCAATCGTATTGGATTTGCAATCCAGCAGATGATTGTTGATAAAATCGTTGCGTTTGGATTCGGTAAGCCGGTTTCTTACATTCCAACTGATGCTGAAGTCTGGCCGTTGGTTCAATCGGTTTTAGATCAGAATAAAAGCGTTTCGTTAACACGGAATATTGCTAGGCAGATTTACGGAGCTACAAAAGGAGCAGAGATTTGGTATTTGACACCGGAAGCAGACCGATTACGAGTAAAACAGCTATTACCGACTGAAGGTGATGTCTTCTATCCGGTATTTGAAAACGGAGACATGACGGCTTTTGTTCGTGAGATCACCGTAAAGGACGAAAACGACAAGGAAGTTGAATATCGTGAGATTTATACTGCTGAAGAAAAGATAGTGTTAAAAAAGGAGTCTCAATGGATTGAAGAAAGCAGGGAGCGAAATATCATCGAAAAAATACCGGTAGTTTACGGTTCGCAAAAGAAAACCGAATGGGATATTGTGCAGCCTCTGATCGAGCGTCTCGAAGAACTTGCTTCCGGACATGCTGAAATTAACGACTATCATGTGGCGCCGAAGATAAAGGCTAAAGGAGAGATAAATGGATTTGCTAAAAAAGGTGAGAAGGGAGCAATTTTCGAAATGGAGAAAGACGGCGAACTTGACTATATGACCTGGAACAATAATACCGACTCCTATAAACTCGAATTCGACAACCTATGGAATATTATATTCAAAATAACGCAAACACCTGATATTTCATTCGATAAGCTTAAGTCAATGGGGGCAATCTCCGGAGTTGCTGCGCAATACTACTTTATGGATATTCACCTTAAAGTGGAAATGAAGCGTGAAATCTGGGATGATTACCTGGCAAGACGTATCAATATAATCAAAGCATTCCTGGCAAATGTACTCAGCACCAAAGATGCTAAAAAGCTGGAAGAACTCGAAGTTGATATTGTTTACAATCCGTACATGATCAACGATATGAAAGAGAAGATTACCTACTTAATGGATGCAACAGGCGGTCAAGCTATAATGTCGGTAGAAACAGCTATGCGAAATCTTGGCATTGATGATCCGGTGGAAGAAATGCAAAGGATTAGAGACGAGAATAATACTGCAGCAGAAACAGAGAACTCTAATACGTTTGGGATATGAAAAAGACTTTAGTTTGGGTTTTTATGATTACAATTTGTTTGGTCAGCTGTACCGCAGAAACCTATAATCTCACGCAATGTGTATCTACCAATGAAAAAGGATTTTGGTATGGACTATGGCATGGTATTATTTCTCCTATAACATTTATTGTAAGCTTATTTAGTGACTCTGTAGGAATATACGAGGCTAATAATAATGGTGGATGGTACAATTTCGGGTTTATGCTTGGATGCGCTATTATACTAGGTGGAGGCTCCGAAACAACGAAAAAAAGATAATGGACTTCGACAGACAACATAGAAAAAGAGTAGAGCAGTACTTAAGACGCGTTGAAAAACTTTTCAATGACCTTGTTGAAAGTATTGTTTTTTCGTCCCTTCCAACAACATTAAAGGAGGGGCTTTTTCAGTTTCGGAAGTACCCGAAGATCACCAAGTATATCGAACAGGTTTTTAATCAGTTTAACTCGGATTTACGAGAATTGATAACTGTGTCCACTGCTTACTCATGGAATGTCGGAGATTTGAAGAATGACGCTTTGAAACTTGCGACACTCAATAGTATTTCCGGGAAAATTCCGGCTGACATACTTAATAAACTCAAAGAAGCGCCAATGCCTCGGAACGCAGAAGCTTTAAAGGCGTTTCAAGAACGAAAGGTAGGCAAATTCACAATTTCAGATAGAGTATGGTCAATTACCCAGAACACGAAGAAAGAACTGGAATTTGCGCTTGATTTGGGGTTGTCTGAAGGTAAAAGTGCCCAACAGTTAGCCAGGGAAATTAAAAAGTATCTGCGAGAACCGGACCGGCTCTATCGAAGAGTAAGAGATAAGCACGGAAATTTGACTTTGAGCAAAAATGCTAAAGCATATAAACCGGGGCAAGGTGTATATCGAAGCAGTATGGCAAATGCTGTACGATTGACCAAGGAAGAAAACAATCTGGCTTACCGGGAATCGGACCAGCTTCGCATAATGCAGAACAATGATATTGTGGGCTATCAAATACAACTTAGCAACGCTCATAAAATCGTTGACATCTGTGATGATCTTAAAGGGTTCTATCCTAAAAACTTTATTTGGAAAGGCTGGCATATCGGCTGCATGTGTCAACGGTTCACTGTCCGCAAAACAGACAAGGAAATCATTGATGAGATCAACAAAGGACTCAATTTACCGCCGGAAAGATCTGAGAATTATATTTCTGATGTTCCGGAGAAGTTTAAGAAATATATGGGCGAAAATAAAGCAAAAATGGAAGGTTGGAAAACTCAGCCGTCTTTTATGGTGGATAATAGGAAATACCTAAAATAAATACTAAATTTGCAGTACCGTTGTGAGTAGTTTCCTATTTGCTACAGTAAAAAATGAATTAAGTGGTTGCATTAAGTTGTGATCACTTTTTTTTGCAGTTTGATTTCCGTAATTTTACTGGATGATCTCGCACCAAGAACAAAAACTATATGATGAATTAACGGAAGGCTGTAATTTTATGCCACTTCCGGACAAGCTTTTACTAATGGTTGAAAACTGCAACCTTACCGGTGAAATTCACCCGGAATTCCCGTTTATCTGCTATCATTTTCATTCCTATTCATACACGAAACGACAATACGAAAGTCTCTGTGAGTTCCATGTAAAGCTATTGGAGCAAGTTCAGCAGCATAAAATGCTATCGGACAATATAGCAAACACTCTTATTATCCTTCGGGAACCACTAGCACATTCAGGACAGCCGGAATACGAAGCTAAAAACATTGCGTACTGGAAAGAGATAGTAGAAAACACTCCCGAAATAAGATTCAGATCAGAATTTTTAAAATATATAAAACAATAATCATGACATTTAAAGGAAAAATATTTGAAGATTTAACAACAGATGATTTTAAAGAATTAATTTCAACTTGGATTGAATTTAAACTGCAAGAGCAAAAATTAATGTTTACCTTAAATGGTAGTTACAGTCTAATTCATACAGAAAATGAAATTACATTAGTTCCAAATAAAAATATTAAGCTAAATCCTGGTCAATTAAGTTTTTTAAATACATATGAAAGGGTAGTTAACAATGATCTTGTACCACTACGTCAAATGTTTAAAGAATTGAATGGAATTAAGTTCTAATTTAATCAATAATAATAAGTGAATATTAAACAAATTTCTTTAAAATGACATTTGAATTTACAAAAGAACAGAAAGAATTTTTTAAAGATGAATCAGATAAGAGTAAATACATTCACGATTGGATCGATAAAAATATTGTTAAATTCCCTTCTTACAAGCCTTTTTACCCATTTGACATTGTAAGAGATGAATTTCCTAAGCATGAACAAAGGGCAAAGGTAAATACAATTTTTAGTGAAGCGCTTGATATAATGGTTGATTATGGATACATAGAAAGAAATTATAATACAATGTATGTGGTTATGAAAGAACTTGGAATCCAAGTTAAGGAAGCGGGAGGTTACTACAAGTATTTAGAAAGTAAAAAAGAAAAGATTGATTGGTACAAGATCATACCTATCATTTTAACATCTATTTCTGTGATTTCTGTCATAACATTTGGACTATTAAATCAGAAGAAAACAAAAAGGACAGAAGAGCTTGAAGTTAATAATAAAATACTTATCAAAAGAATTGATTCCTTAGTTAAAGTAAATAAAACAGCCCCTTAATGGGGCTTTATTATTTTTTGTTATACCGAACATTCTGAGGTAATGGCTTTGAAAGGCTTTTATCAACCATTTTCTCTCTCATTACTGATTTCTTATTAAAATGCCGTGATATATTCTGAGATAATTCTGTAAAATTGTCAGACCCATCATTTTTTTGATGATAGAATATTTTAATTGATTTGCAATTTTGATGTTCAAACAAAGTGTTTAATAATGTTCTGTCTGATAACCCACAAGAATGCCCCATTATATAAATCTGATACTCGAAACCTTCAATCCAATTTAGGAGTTGTCGATAGTTTGAATTATTGAAATACATAAACGATTTTATATTTTCTAGAAATTTATTATTTCCAGTGTTTTCTAAAACCTTGTAATGGTCATCCATTTCATCTCCAAATCCGAAATTTATTGGATTTTCTAAATCCATGAGTTTGCCGTGAATTTGAATATGTTTTGCTCCTCCCAATAATGTTTCTTTTTTTTCATTGATTATTCTGACATAATTTTCTACATTTTTGGTATAATTAAAATCTAAGAACAAATTTTCAGAAAATATATAATTCTTTAAAATGTTTTCTGATTTAAAGTCTCTCAAGAACTCTCTAACTTGAGCTTTGTAATTTGCTGGAAATTCATTCTGTAATTTTTTCAATTCTTCTGGTGAATATTCTTTATAGCGTAGTAATTCTAGAATATCTAATAAGTCTTCATATTTATTTGTGAATGCATATTTATCATTTATTTCACTGTTTAAATAATGCTCTAATAGAATTTTAATTTCAGAGAATTCAGAGTTAAGTTTTTCTATTGATTCTATTTGGGGGTATTTTTTGTCATTGTTAACTAAAGACAACAGAACTTGATAATATGTGTTCTCTATATCAACCCAGTTTTCTGCATTTTGCACGGTTATAAGCTCGAAAAAACTATTTTTGAATTCGAAAATCATTGAAGGATAATCATCAAAATATGGATGTTTATAATATATTTTAAAACTGGAACTCCCATAATGAGAGTCATAAAAGTTATAATCAGAACTTCTTAATGATGCCTTTGTCGAGTCACAAAATGCAGAGTAATTAGCATGATTTTGTAGTGTAAAGTGGCTGATATTTATATTAAATAAATTTTGAAATAGATCAGAATTGTTTATTTCAGAAAAATTTTGCCATATCCAATCTAAAAATGATCTGTATGAAGTTGGAAGCCCATGAGCAAGGTCAAAACCATTGCCAATAATAACGAGTCTATTCATGAATTAGTTTTATTTCAAAGTTAACTCTTTTCCTTTAAGTGCGAAGAAAAGGTTTTGGAGTTGGTGTACATCTTTTAATTCTATCCTGTACAAATCATCATAAAATAGACTTGCGGGTTTCCATATTAAATGACCGTCTTTTCTAAAATGCATAGGGTTTTCGGAAATGTCACAATCAGTCTCATATCCTAAATTTATTAACCACTCTTCTGTCAGATCTATAGGCTCAATATATTTCAAATCCTCAGTGTAAATTCCTGAACCATTTGCATAGTTGACGGTAATTTGGTTATGATTAGATTCTATGCCCCATACTCTTACTTCTCTATTTTTGAAACAGTCATACACCCAGTTTCCGATCACCAGTTCATTTGCTTCCATAAGTCTAAAGTATTATTATATTATTATCATCCGAAAATTCAGAAACATTAATAAAACAATTTTCACCAACTACATTTTCCGTAATCTTTTCAAAAGATGCTTTTACACAATTGGATGCATAAAGTTTTATAGCTTCTTGAATATCAGAGAACGAAATTTCAGACATGTATTCGTCTTCATCCATACCCATGCCTATGTTTTCACAATCACTATATCCAGTGCCATAGGCTACTCTTAGTTTTAGATCTAATATTTTTAATATTTCTTCCATAATCAATTCAAAATTATAACATAATATAGTATTATCTTTTTGTCCAAAAAATGCCTGTTTATTGTTATCCACAGATACCCGACAGCCTTAAATGCCTCCAAAGCATTGTTATAATCATCCATTGCTTTTTGCCCAATGGCATTTATTTTATCTCGCTGTTCCTGGTTTAATCCATCGAAGCTTTCGTTTACCTTCTCATCCATTCCAAAACCTTTTGAGTGTCAAATAATAGTTTCTTTTTCCTTCTCCTTCCTTCATAGCCTCCTATGATCAGTTCATCAGGATAATATTGACATCTAAGAAGTGCATAGACTTCCTTTTGTCCCTTTCCTGTTACCTCGCAAAATTCCGATAAATCCATTGTGATTTTTTGAACCATTGACAGTCTGTTAAATGCTACCAAAAGTTCGTTAAGTGTCATATCCGACGTTCTCATACTTCCCAAATCTCCCCTCATAAAAATAATACCGTGGTTATAATAGTAAAATTACGAAAATGAAAGTGTAAAAGCAACAAATGCTATTGAAAATAAACGTTTTACAGACGAAATTTACGGTAATTAATAATAAACCTTTTAATATGACAAGAGAAACTATAATTGAAAAGCTAAGAAACAAGTATGCAAACTTGGGTCTTGGTGACGAAATTTTAGGGTCGCAAGCAGATTTAATTTTAACCGGAAATCCAACTGATGAAACTATTGATGGAGCAGTCGAGGGTGTAGGGGGATTATTAAAATCTATTCAATCAAGCTTGGATAAGGCAAGACAAAAGCCTGCTGACGAGAAGAAAAAAACTGAAGAGAAAAAAGAAACCGAAGAAAAAAAGGATTCTACTCTTGCGGAAAAGTTTGAAAAACTTCTAGGAACCGTACAGCGATTAGTAACCAAAACAGCTACCGACGACAAAAAGGGGAACCTTGTTAAAGCTTTGACCGCGAAAAGCATTCCGGAGAAATATTACAACAAATTCTTGAATACAGTAGACTACGGCGAAAACTATTCTGAGGAAGAAACCGTAAAAGCCATGGAGGCTGAATTTGAGGATTTCAAACAAGCTTTTGCAACTGAAGGAGCTAAAGGAGGAAACCCGCCTATTGGAACTGGGGGAGCTGACCAAAACAACCAAGTATTGAAAGACATTGAAAGGTTAGGATAAAATCGAAAACAAAAATGAGCAAATTAGGATTAAAGAAGACGGTAGTTGCGGGAGATAAGACAATTTTCGCTCACGTTCTTGAAACTGCTTTAGGCGGTTTCGTATTAGATACAACAGGGCTTACTGTTGGAGATAAGTTACTTGCGGGTACTGCATTTTCGTATGATGAAGCAACGAGAATGGCAAAGCCTGACCAAACGAATCCAAAAGGATTACTGTATGAAGATGTAGTTATTGATTCTGCAACTTCTGTTGATATTGTTCTTAGAGGAACTGTTTACGCAAACAGAATTCCAGCGTTGACCGATGCTTTAAAAGCTAAGATGCCACAAATCATTTTCTCACTTTCTAAATAATTAAAACTATGAGTGAAATTGTAACATCAATATTCGGACAATACGGAACAAGTGGAGCATTGCAGGCTATCATTGACAAAAGAATGGATAGATTCAAAACCAGAGAATTTACCAAATATCTTTCTTGGGACACTCCTCAGGTTGATCTTTCATTTGCAGATGTCATTGGTAGAAGCAGAATTGAAGCAATTGCATCAGTAATTGGTGAAGATGCCGTATCTCCAGTAAGAAGCAGACAAGGACTTGAGAAGCTAGAGGGTAAAATACCTACTATTTCTCATAAGTACTTGATGAAAGCTTCTGATTACAGAAACTACATTACTTTACAGAATCAGAATAACGTTTCTGACGACACAAAGAAAAAACAAATCATTGATCTTATTTTCAATGATGTAAAAAATGCTGCCGACGGTTGTACCGCTAGAGTAGACGTTATGTTCTTGCAGGCGTTATCTACTGGTAAAATTGATTTATCCGTTGCAAACAATCCTGATGGGGTTGCTTATGGTCAAATTGATATGCTACTTCCTGCGGACAATATCCTTACAGCTGATAAAGTATGGACTGATCCAACAGCAAAACCGACAAATGATTTTGAAAAGGTAATTGCTGCAGCACAAGCAAAAGGCAACGGAGATTTTGCAAAAATTCTCATGACCAGACCAACTTTCAATAAACTGAAAGACTCTGCGGAGATCCAGGCAATTTTCAAAAATTCAAATAAAGATAATTATGCATTGGTAACACTTGCCAGAGTAAATGATTTCTTTACTTCTAACGGATTGCCAGCAATTGAACTTCAAGATTCATTGTTTGGACTTGAACAGGATGGAAATATTACCACATTCAAAGCATTTGCTGACGACGTGATTGTATTCGTTCCTCAAGGGCAATTAGGGACTGTTAAGAACGGACTTGTGGTTGAAGGAGACTTAATGCAAGTATCTGGACATTCATATGCAAATGTTGACAAGGTTAAGATCGCTAAGTGGTCCAAAACTGAACCAATGAATGAGTTCACAAGAGGACAGTTACATGCTATTCCGGCATTAACTGCGATTGATGCTGTTTACCATTTAAAACTAAAACTAGCATAATAAATGAAAGTTAGGGATTATTTGTCAGCAAATCTTGAGTTATGGTCGGTTGAAGTATCCGATGCGCTTATTGATGCAGAATTGATTAATGTAGGATTGAATGGCGACTCTGAATACGAACCCGAATTAGAAGTAAAAACTAATACGCTGTTTTACAATTTAATCCCTAAGCTTTTATTATCTCCGAAAAGAGTTTCAGAAGGACAGTTTACAATCGAATATGACAAAGATGCAATGCTCGCATATTACCGCATGATTGCTGACCAGTTAGGACTTCCAAACAATTTGGAAAGAAACAAAATTCGTGATCGTTCAAATCTTTGGTAAATGGCAGTTCAATATCCATATAAACTAGAAGTATTTGTGAAAACAGATGCTATTAAAGACGAAAACGGAAACTGGATTCCCGGATCTGAAGAATGGCAGGACTTCGGTAAATGTCGTGATGAAGACAGCCTTTCAAGTACCAAGACGATTTCTAATGATCAGATTAAGTATGAATATACCTGGTTGATTCAATGCCCTAAAAAGCTAAAGCCTATTGATGTCGGTTCAAGCATAAGGGTCATAGGATCAAAAGGCGAAACAAGGCTTACAGGAGAGGTTTTGAGGGTAAAATACGACCAATTTCATAGTAGAATATGGGTGTAAGAGCAAACTTTAACATGCCGGGTTTAAACCAATATATCAATGATGCTTTGGATGCTAAAATTCAGAACATCATTCGAATTATGCGAGTGGTTGGCGAAGATGCTGTAAACGAGGCTAGGTCTTACGCTAAACAGAATGACTGGCAAGACGTAACCGGAAACCTTAGATCATCTATAGGATATGTTATCACTCTGAATGGTAGTATTGTTGGAGAGGACTTTGAAAAAGTGCAAGGCCCGCAACCAACGACAAAAGATGGAAAGAAAATAGGTTATGATCTGGCGATTGATATTGCTAAAGCACTTCCGGAAATAGCATTGGTTATTGTTGCAGGTATGAACTACGCATCAACAGTTGAAAGTAGAGGGCGTAATGTCCTTACCAGCGCAGAACTAAAAGCAAAATTAAAGCTCAATCAATTTCTAAATAGTATACGGTGAGAAATTCAGTAATAGAAGCCAAACAGTGGATTTATAATGAGTTGAAAAATGGAGGTGTTGGTTCTATTATCACAGGAGATATATATAAAGACTTTAGACCGGCCGGAAGTACCAAGGAGGATATTGTTGTAAACGCAATCACTCTCAACAGCACTTTCTTTCAAACTGGAGCATTCAATGTGAATTGCTATGTGCCATACCTTAAAGTCAAGATCAACTCTATAGATCAAAACGTTCCAAACGAAGTTAGATTAAAAGCCGTTTCCGACAAAGTAAAACCAATTCTGGAAAGAAAATTCACTGACAAATACAATGTTGATATAGAGTTTGAGCAAACCATTATGGATGGCAACGATTGCTATATCAATTTCAGACTAAAATTAAACGCATTTAATAATAATTAAAATTCAATAAAATGGCAGGACAGATTAACAATGGTGTAGCGAAAATTGAATTAGCACCAGTTGCATCAGACGGAGGAATGGGGACCGTCTTTAAAAAATTAGGAGAAACCATGCTGGGAACATTAAAGATCAATATGGAAGACGGTACAACTACTGACTTCAATGTTGAGGAATACGATGATCCTATTTTCACAAGAACAACTAAAGGAGCGATGTCTTTTGATTTTGACGTTGCCAATCCGGACGCTGATACATTGGTTGAGGTTGGAGCAGGGACAAAAGATGCTGATGGAAACTACATTCCGCCTATCGGAAATGTTACCGTAGAAAGATCTTTAAAAATTACACCGGAAATTGGGTTTGGTTTTGATGTGGTAAGAACTCTTATTACCTACAAATTCACTGCCGATATGGGTAAAGACAACCTGCTGGGGGTTTCAGTGAACGCAAAGGTTCTCAGACCAACCAAAGAAAATACACCTTCGTTTGAATTGGTGAAATATCCGGTTCCAACACCTTAATATTTTTCTTTTCAGCGCACTTGCTTAGGTGGGTGCGCTTTTTTTAACTACAAAGTGTACAATTATGGAAGAAGAAAGAATATTAAGCGAAGAGGAAAAGGTAATTGCAGAAGAAAAGGAGCTGAAGGTTTTAAATAGTGTTGGATTTACTGTTAAAACTAAGTTCTGGGGCAAAGAGTTGATTTGGAAGGTTAATAAAATTCCATTGAAAGTAATGTTTGCTCAGAGTTACCGGTTTTTTAAGCTGAAAATAAGCCAGGAAAAACAGGAAAATAATGATTTCCAAGAAATATTGAATTCACAATTTAATTCTGTTGCTGATAACGCTAAACTTTGCGCTGAAATTATTTCCATTACGATTCTGGGAACGAAATGGAACAATTGGCTTTTCCGAAAGCTATTAACTGAACATATTTTCAGCAATATCAATTCAAGAGAACTTCTTGAATTTACACAGAAAGTTCTTGCAATGAACGATTACCAGTCTTTTACGATCTCTACCACATTACTAAGCGCAGTAAGAGTGACGAATCCGATGAAGGTAGAGAAAACGGCCTAAAAACTATTTATGGCCTATGTGGTCAACTATGTCACCACTTTGGATGGACACTCGATTATTTACTTGAAGAGGTAGACTACGCATTTTTACAAAGAATGCTTATTGATGCACCTTCATATGATTACGACAAAGATGAAGATGTGAAAAAAGACTCCAAAAAAGGGAAATCATTCAATTACTCGGAATTATCTCAGGAAAGTTTTTTATCACAGTTGGAGCAATATAAATAATGAAGAATGAATAATGTAGGAGGAGCTTTAAATTTCAATGCAGTTTTAAATCTTAGTGAGTGGAATAGAAATATTGAACGAATTAAAAGAGATCTGCAGAATTTAAATCAAAACACAAAAAAGAATACCAACGACATGGATGCAGCTTTTAAAAATCTGTCAGTTGGTATTGCTAGTTATTTTTCTATTCATGCGGTTAAAGACTTCATCAATGAACTTATTACGGTTCGTGGTGAATTCCAACAGATGGAAAATGCTATTGAGACAATTACCGGATCTACTTCTCAGATGAATAAATTAATGGATGAGTGGAAGGAACTCACTTTAAGATCACCTTTTCGTTTATCCGAAATTGGACAAGCAGGAAAGCAGTTGCTTGCCTACGGTATTGATGTAAACAAGGTAACCCATGATATTGAAATGCTTGCCAATGTAGCTTCAGGTGTTTCTGGAAACATTGGTGATATAGCTTACGTGTATGGAACTTTAAAGACTCAGGGAAGAGCATATACTAGGGATATTCTACAGTTCACAATGCGAGGTATTCCATTAATGGATGAATTAGCCAAAGTAATGAATGTAAATGTTTCAGAGCTTAAAGGGCTAATTGAGGCTGGAAAAGTTGGATTCCCGGAAGTGGAAAAAGCAATGAACAGGCTTACATCTGAAGGTGGTAAATTTAATAACCTTATTGCTAAACAAGCGACGACTTTAACCGGTTCTGTAAATAGACTTAAGCACGAATTTGAATTAATGCTTAATGAAATAGGAACCAACAACGAAAACATCCTGAAAGGAGGAATAGATGCGGTTACGCACCTTATAGAAAATTATCAGGAGGTTGGGAAGGTTCTGCTAACATTGGTTGAAATATATGGTATATACCGAACTGCATTACTAGTCACGGCAGCTATACAAAAAGCTTCAATTGCTATGGAGACTATTAAGATCTGGATTTCATTGGCTAGAAGTATTAAAACTGCAGCAGACGCGCAGGCATTGTTTAATTTGACATCCAAAGCCAATCCTTACACGCTTATAATTACAGTAATAGGTGCTTTGATTGCTATTACTTATAATTACCGTCAGGAACTAGGAGAACTTACCGGCTTAATCGAAGAGCAAACGAATTCACAGAAAGCTCAGGAGGAAGTAATGTCTGAATATCACAGAAATTTTGCCAAAGGAGTTAATGAAACGAAGGCAAATATCTCCGAACTGATAAGCATTATAAATAATGAGTCTTCTACTCTTGAAATGCGTAAAGCTGCCTATGAAAAACTTATTAAAATTGATCAAACTTTTATTGGTGTTCTTGATGGTCAGTATAAAGCAACAAACAGACTTGGCCAAGCATTAGAATTTGTTACTTCAAAGATTGATGCATTTGCAATGGCTCAGGCTAAGGCGGCAGCTTCACGAAAAATACTTGAACAATCATTTGAGGAACAATTTAAACGTGATGCATTAAAAGTCCAGGCTGATTCTGCTCAAAAAGAAGCTGATAAGTGGAAAAAAATGGACGAAGAGGCAAGAAAAGCTGGAAAAGCAAGCCTCGAATACATGAGGAATGCTTATGATGCTGAGAAAAGAAGGGATAAACTTCTCGAACAACTTGAAAAGCAGAGAAAGGTAGCTAATGAGAAAACCGGTATTTCTAACACAATCATCAGAAGTAACCAGCAGGAAATTAATCAAAAAACAAAAGTTCTAAGACAGTTAGAGCAAGAAGTAAAGCTCGGCAAGCTTAATGGCGAACAATTAGAACTTAAAAAGAAACAAATTGAAAAACTCGCTTTTGAACTAAATGGTTTTAAGCCTCAAATAATTCAGTCGCCTGAAGAAATTAAAAAGTCTGAAGGATGGGCTGAAAGGATTAAAGCTCAGATTGAAGAATTGGAAGCACAGGCGCAAAAAGCACCTACTCAAGCAGCATATCAAGCAATTCGGAACAGAATAGACAAGTTAAATGAATTATTAAATCCAAAAAAAAATAAGCAGGAAAATCAACTTGCAGAAATATTACCCGAAGGTTCTATAAAAGAACTTGAAAGAAGAGCTCAGTTGCTAAATGATGCAATTGATACATCGGTTAATGGTATAGTTAAACTTCGAAAGTTAGATAAATTCGGGCATGATAAAGACAAAAAAGGAAATCCGTTTTTAACTGGCGAAACTGTTTCAACTGAAGAAGCTTATAGAAGACTACAGCAATTACAGGATGAAATAGATTCGAAAAGGTATAAGTCTAACAAAGATAGACTGGATGAAACTAAAACCCAGTTTGAAAACTATTATTCTATTGCTTCCTATTACGGAAAAGAAATAGCTGATAAACAATATGCTCCTTTAGTTAGTAAATCTAGAAATTATCTTCAGTATGTAGAGGGAGAAGTTAATGCTATTGAAAAACGAATCGAAGCCGGTGAAAAACTTTCCAAATCTGATCAGGAGTATTTAGTTATGCTCAGAAAGGAAATGGATTCTTTGAACGGTTTTGAAGAACCGATTGAAGCGTTTAAGCGTGAGTTCGAAAATACTTTGAAGTTAATGCCATCGTATGTTGATCAGATCGATGCTATCGATAAAGCAATAGATGATGCGTTCCAGAAAGAGGGTGGAAATAGTAAGCAATTCCTTGATCAAAAAAAATACCTGGAAGAACTCAGAAGAAATGCTCTACAATCTCAAAAGGAACAGTATGCTCAGTTTATTAATGAGCATCAAACTTTTGAACAGCGCAAGGCAGAAATTACGAAGAAGTACGATGACATCCGTCTTAAAATTCAGCAGTCTAATGCTTCTGAAGTTGAAAAGACAAGGCAAACAAATGAAGCTGATAAAGCGCAGGCTAAGGATATTTCTTCGATGTCTGTTGAACTCTTCCAGAAAACAGAGTTATGGGTTAAAGCTTTTGGAGATTTGGAGAGAGTAGGCCCTAAAACATTGCGTAAAATGCGTGATGAATTTAAGAAGTTTTTAGATTCAGATGCTGCTAAGGCATTAAGACCAGAAGATCTGAAAACAGTTCAGGATGCATATAATAAATTGGATGAAAATGTTAGATCACGTAATCCGTTTGCTGCAATAGGTGACGCAATAAGAAAATATGCCGATGAAAAGAAAAAGTTAGCGGATGCAGAAAAAAAATATGGAAAAAATAGTGAACAATATAATAACCAGTTAGATAATACAAAATTTGCTTTAGGTCAAATTTTTACAGTTTCACAAGCAGCTGCGAATGCAACGATTTCTTTTGCAGGTGAGCTTGGAAGCGCACTAGGTCTACTTTCTCAAGAATCCCAACAAGCCCTTAAAGATGCCCAACAGTTATTCGATGGAATTATTAATGCTGTAACAGGGTATATATCTGGAGATTATGCTAAAATGGCGGGTGGGATCCTACAGATGGTTACTTCAATTGCAAAATACATGAATGGTGATGTTGACAGGGCAAGAACTATTCAACAGTGGGGCATTGAAGTTGAAAAGTTGAAATCACTATATGAACAACTTAACAAATCAATTGAGAAAACTGCAGGTGATGCCCAGTTAAAAATGCAACGAGATCTCATTTCGAATCTGAAGCAACAACAAGATCTATTGATCAAGATGCGTCGGATGGAAAATGAAAAGAAAAACTCAGATACTGATAAACTTGCTTCGTATTCACAACAGATTGAAGACATAAACAATAAGATTTCTGATCTGGTTGATGAATTTAAAAATAAGGTTACAACCATTGAGTTTAAAGATTTAGCGCAGAAAATGTCTGATGCATTGGTTGAGGCTTTTGGAAAAGGTGAAGACGCCGCAAACTCATTTGATAAAGTTGTTGATGATGTTATGCGTAATGCAGTTCAGAACGCTTTAAAAATGAAATTTCTTGATGAAGCAGCCCAAAACATGGTTAATGAGCTTTACAGCGCAATGGGATTCGGTAATGGTGATACATCTGATTTACAAAAACAACTAAAGAATGCTCAGGATAGACTTAAATATCTTAATGATCTCATTAACAACGGCAGTCCTTTAAGTGCCGATGCTATTAAAGCCCGATTCGAAAAAGAAGAATTAGAAAAAGTCATTGCGGCATTACAACAACAGATAGCGAGCTCCAATGTTGCCGGTAATTTTGATGGACTCACTCAAGAGGAAAGAGACAAGATAAAAGCAATGGGCGAGGAGGCCATGAAAAAATACATGGAGGCTCTGAAGCAATATCAGGATCTTTTCGGACAGTCCGCTGAAAATGCCCAAGGTTTAAAAGGAGACATTAAAGGAATTACCGAGAAGACGGCCGGAGCATTGGAAGGGCAGATTAATGCCATGAGAATTATGCAAGCAGAGGCATTGAAACGTTTCAAAGATGGCTTAGATGTTATGAGGAGCCAACTTCTTGTTCAATCGCAAATTGAAATGAATACAAGACCAATTAAAGGCATGTATGACTCTCTAAAATCAATTGACTCAAAAATAAAAAATGGCTTAGCCGGAATCTAATGAATACAGAATATATTTTAAAAGAAATCAAAGCTTTCAGCCCTTGTAAAGAGGGCTTTGAAAAAGCTTATAAAGACACTTCAATAAAGAACCTTTGCGAACTGTTTTTTGCAAATTCAGATTGGGCGTTACAGCAAAATTTCCCATCAAAAGAAGTACTTGAAAAATACCGTGGTTATTATGAAAAATACGGGGTTTACTATAGGCAAAGTACTATAAACAAGGCTGTTAATTTGGCTATCTTTGATAGTGAATCTGAAATAGAATTCACGGGATTCGATGTTTCAGAGATTATTGTTCGTGGAAAGTCTAAAATTACAATAAAAGCTTCCGGGTATTCTAAAATATTTGTGACGGTTCTAGACGATTCAGAACTGAATATTGAAAGGTCTGGAAATGCTGAGGTATTTGTTTACCGATTTGGAGGAGTGGTTAATGGAGATTGTGTGGTAAAGCAAAAAGTATGGGATTAAAGTGGTCAATTAATGGAAGGGATTTTGCAGAGTTTGGAATTAATGTTTCAGAGTCTAAAGGGGTTCTTGATAAATTAAAGCCACGCGAAAGAAACTCATACACATGGGCTGAATACCACGGGAAACAATTCGATTTATCTAAGCCATATTTTGAAGCGCGAGAAATGGAACTTCAGTGTTGGCTTAGAGCTTCCGATTCTGATACGCTTACAGAAAATTTCAATTCATTTTTAGCCTTATTCGACACAAAATCTACAAAACGTTTTACTATTGAGCCTTTCGGAAATAAAGAATACGCTTATGAAGTATTACTGAATGGGTCGGCAGACCTTACAAAAGAATTCAGAGATGGTGAAATGTATGGTTCTTTTACGCTAAAATTAACTGAGCCTAACCCTATCAAAAAGATTCTAAAAACAACACTGGACAGCTTTAAAATTTCTTACGAAATAGACTCTGAAACTGAGATTTTCTTCGGTGACGGAACAAAACAGACCGGCCGGGGAAATGTAAGTCTAACTAAAGACTATTCAGCACCTTCTTATGAGAACTCCGGACTGTCAATAGTAAGCACAAGCGGTGTAAACAATCAGTATTTCGAAGTAAGCTCTGTGCCAACAAAAGCTACTGTTTATCAATTCTCTGTGGATGTAACATTGCAGGCTGCAATAGATTTGAAGTTATATGTAATCGGAAGAAAACTAAATAATACATACGTGTCGATATCTATAAGCCCTGTTTTTCAAGGAATAATCGGAGAAAACACATTGTATCTTGTTGATGAGGTTAATATGCCTGACTATGGAAAATTCATATTGAAAGTTTTAGACTCAGACGGAAATGAAATTCCGGGAATAGTTTACAGTAATCCTCGCATTGAAACCGCTGAGGTTGTTGGAGAATGGCAAAACATGTTAGGAAAAGAAAAAATAATAATCATTGCTGGAAATATCGAGGATATTAAAAATCTACAGACTCCAGCAGAAATAATTTGGGAAAAAATATAAAGAAATGGGAGTAAACGTTAATGCAGGACAAGTAACAATAAATGTTAGTGATACCATTCCACCGGCAAATTTGGCAACAATTGATAAGGATGGCTTAATTGGAAATGCCCCTTCGAAAGAACAGTTTAATGATTGGAAGGAAGAAGTAGAGGACAAAGTAGATAAAATATCAACATCGGGTATAAAAGGAGAAGCAACTCCTACGAGTTCACCAACGGCATATGATCCAACAACATATCCAAAGGGGTTGTATGAGAAATGGGAAGTGAAAACAGCGGGAACTTATACTAATTTCAAAGATGCAAGTAATCAACCAATAGTTGTTACATCTACAGATCTTACCCAAAAACTAGTGTACATCAATATGACAAATGGTGTAGCAAAGTTAGATCCAATCTCAATACCAGGAGCAGCAATTGATGATTCATTTGAAGTTTCTAATATTACAAAAGCTCAGAACGCAAAAAACATCAATCACTGGCTGGTCAACGACGTTGAAGGGGGGGAATCCGATGATGTAAATCAAACAATAGAAGAAGTAGGAGATTTTTTTAAAAATATTGGAATAACACTTAATGGAGATTCTTCAGACTCGTTAAATTATGATATTATTTCTTGTAAATCTAACGATAACCCTGACAATATTACGAATCAAGACAAATATATTACCAAAGCACATATTAGATTGACTACAGGAGGACAATTTAAATTTTGTGTAGGTACTTGGGATGGTTCTAAATATATTGTAAGATGGCTTTCTGATGTGTTTACTGGTGTAAGTGGCTGGAATGCATTTGATTTTACCAACATAAAGTTGTTGAAAAATGAAATAATTGGCGTTACAGGTGTTGCGGGTTCTTCTGCTCAAATCGCTTATGGATTTGGCGCTACAGGCAATAGATTTTCCCAGTTAAAAACTGATTCAAATAGTACTTGGGGACCAGCAGGAAGTTATTATGCTTTGTGGTTTGAGCTTAATGATATAGATATTGTTACAATCCCTTCAGATGGAAAATTTAACATTGCGAAATCTGTGAGTAAAGTTGTTTCAGACTATTCACTTAATGGATATACAGGTGTTGAAAAATTAAAAGGAGAATCTGTTGTAAGTGTTGATTCCGATGCAACAGCCGGATATGCTATTAACAAAATAGAACTTGACACCTCATATAAGTTAGAAAAACTTGAAATCCGAACAGTAACAGCTGGTACATATCAGATTGCAATAGGATTTATTGAACAGGCTGGAAAATTTATTGAAAAAAAGGTGCTCACAAAATCATTGACTGCGGGATTAAACACTGTTACAATTGACCCTGTTATTCTTGAAGTAGGTGATTATGTTGGATTTAAGTTTCCAAGTAAATATCCAGTCAATAACACTCCTTCAGTTGCGGGCTTATGGGCAAGTAGTTCGTATACAGGAGCATTAACCCAGGTAGCAGGAAAGTCACTGCCAATCAAGTTGTTTTTGAAGGAATACATATCTACTCCTATAGCCACCAAATCAGATTTAAATAATGTAACTGCTTCTGTTAATGGATTGCAACAAATATTTACCCATGAGGGTAAAAAAGTTGGGTTAACATTTAATAGCGATGGTACAGTAGAGTGGTCATATATTGAAGGCTACTCTAATATTTTACATTTAGGGAATTCTATTGCCAAGCATGCATTAACATCTTATTGGTGGGGATCATGGGGAATGGCTGCTTCAGAACTTTCAAAGGATTATGTCCATAGGTTTTTAGCTAAGATGCAAGTTCTAAAACCGGCTGCAGCTACATCTGTTTTAAATATTGCAGAATGGGAGGTTAACCCATCAGGATGGAATAAGAGCACTCTTGATCCGTATTTGATTGGAAAAGACTTAATATGTATTCGTTTGGGAGAAAATGCAACATATAATGGTACTTTCAAAACAGAATTTGCCTCATTAATAAGTTACATTAAATCTAAGAATTCAACTGCGAAAATTCTAATTGGAGGTGTTTTCTGGGCAGATTCAAACAAAGATACAGCTATGTCTGAAGTTGCTTCTGAAAATAGTTTACCATTTGTTTCATTATCACATTTAGATATTCCTGCAAATAAATCTTACATGGGAGCTCAGGTTAAAGGTGATGATGGACAATGGCATACTGTGAATAATACAGGTGTTGCTATACACCCTGGTGATTTGGGTATGGATGCAATTGCAACAGAATTATTTAATGCTTTAGGACTTTAGCCTAATGAATAATATAACAATATACAGAAACGGATCGCCCTTGTTCAATTTGATTGAGCGAGGGAAACGTTCTGTAGAATCAGCAACACTTAATCGGGTTATGCTTTCGGATGATTCGGTATCAATCAAATTGAATTCCCGGGAAAAGCTGGATATTCTGATTAATGATTATTTCGTATTGTTCGATTCTGTTTATCGTATCAATACATTGCCGTCATTGGTGAAAAATAGCAATACCTCGTACGAATACAATATTACCGCGCAGGGCTTAATGTTCGATATGCAGAGATGTAAGTATTTTAATGCCGATGCGACCGGTTTCGGCCCGGATCTGGAATTTCCTTTGATCGGAACTATTGAGGTTTTCTTGCTTGCTGTTAAAAACAATATGAAGCGTTTTTCTGCCAATTGGGAGCTCGGGAATTTTACCAATGGAGAAACCAAAACAATAACTTTTGGGGATGATACTTGTCTTTCCGCAATGCAGAAGATCTGCAACGAGTTCAAGACTGATTTCTGGATTAAATACGAAAGTGGTAAATACGTTATTCATACCGGAGATTATGGCAAGAAAGTGCCTCTGAAGTTTGAATACGGAAAAGGAAAGGGGCTTTATTCTTTGTCACGAAATAACGTTGATGATAACGACATTGTAAACAGGCTTTATGTTTTCGGGGGGACAAATAATATTCCAAATGAGTACCGAAATTTCAGTAAGAGATTAAAATTACCAGGTGCTGATTATTTGGAAGATGCAGGATCAATATCAGCTTTCGGCCTAAAAGAAGGCTCAATCACTTTTGATGAAATATATCCAAAGAGAACAGGAAAGATCACTTCATTAGGAGACACTAAATTCAAGTTTTCAGACTCCACAATGGATTTTGATTTGAACGAGAGAGAATCCGATGGAGTAACGACAAAGTATTTAGTTCCGGGGACTTCGGCAAAGATCAGTGTCAAGACCGGGAATCTGGCCGGTTACGAATTCGAAACCAAGAAAGGGGGGTACAATCACACCACAAAGACTTTTGAAATAATTCCTTTCAAAAATGATCAAGGACAAAGCTTTCCAGATGAAAATTCAACTGCCTTTCAATTTGCTGTAGGTGATGAATATGTGTTGATAGATATTGTAATGCCTAAAACCTATATAGACAATGCCGAAAACGAACTACTTAAAAAAGGACTGGAACAATTTGAGCTAAACAAGAATGCGAAAGTTTCTTATGATCTAAATGTCGATCCGGCTTATATGGAAAAAATTGGAGTAGGGAAGTTTGATATTGGTGATTACATTCAGGTTTATGATCAGGTTCTGGGAATTGATAAGATTTTGAGAGTAAATCAAACGACAATAGATTTTATACAAAATGGAGATTATAATCCCTATCGTACTAAAATTGTCATTGCTGAATCTTATGAGATCAACTACGCCTCACAGATCGTACTCGACGTAAAGCAGATTAAAAATGTTATGTCGATCACTAATTTAGGACAGATAAACTATTCAAAATTAGGTTTAAAAACCACTGAGGAGCTTAAGAATCTTGTTTTTGATACCGATGATTATTTTAATCCTGAGAACATCCGGCCGAATTCTATCGAAACAAATATGATTTCGGTAGGAGCTAGGTCACAGCAAATAAGCTGCAGTGTTGTGTTCTATGTAATGTTTGAAAATGATAAGAATAAAGTCAAAGTAAATCCGGGAATTATTTACTCTCAAACTTTTGACAAAGAATGGAATATTCCGGAGAATGTAGAAACCATTCCAGATGATCAGTTCAGATACGTTTATGGTAAATGCTCAAAAACAGATCAAATCGGATCAATTGTCTTCACTCAGGAACAGATCAAATTTGATGCAGACGCGAATGATTATTACTTTCTGATCGGAATTCTTCACTCCGTTGTCGATGGCGTTAGGGTTTTATCCATTACCGTAGGAACAACAACCATAAATGGTGGGTTGATTAGAACCGGTATTATTTCATCACTGGATGGTCAAATGACTATCAATCTGGACACGCAGGAAATAAAAGGTAAAATCAAGTTTACTGACGGTTCGGACGGTTTTACCTCTATTGATAATGGCTTACTGATGTCTCAAGTGATTGAAGTCGGAAACAGTACAGAAAGAAATGCTTTTATTTCATCTGTAACAGATGCTGGTGGTGATAGTATAAGATTCGGTGCAGGTGCGGACTATACTCATAAGGATGACGCCGTCTTCAAAGTACTACAGAATGGAAAATTGATTGCACAGAATGCCAACATAAAAGGGGTTATTGAAGCCGAAACCGGAACAATAGGCGGTATAAATGGATGGCATATAACACCATCAACATTAACCAGTACCACGGGTAAAATTCTGTTTGGAACAGTGAATAGTAATGGTGATCTGGTTGATGGTTTAATGATTTCAAATGATGTACACCCTAATAGCCAGTACATAGGCAATTTCATTATTAATTCCTCAAAAGATGGTGGTAATGTAATAAATACAGGAGCGTCAATATCTGCCTCAGGAAACAATGTTGGCAATACGGCTTTAGAATTAAGCGCAACAGGCCCACAAGGTAATAATAACGCACTAACAGTGAACGACGGTTATGTTTTCTTAAATAATATAGGTGGTGCGGGATTTAAGGGCTTTAAAGTATATGTACCTGCATTAGGAGGGCAATTATACGAAGGTTTTTCTGGACAAAAGACAATTGGAGGGACTGTATGTTTTTTTCAGAATGGACTTTTTATAGGATAATAAAATATAGAATAATGAAGGAATTTATATCAAATAATTTAATGGCTATTCACTCTGGAGGAATTGGAGGGAAAGTCTGGGCATCTTTTCAATTAGCAGCAGTTCCGGCTGTTGGATTGTCCATTTCTGAAAGATTCACAGGATGGTATGTTGAGAGCTTTGTTTTTATATGGATGTTGGGATTTGCCTTGGTTGCTGATTTAATCGTGGGTATTTGGAAGCATTTACTAAATGAAACGTTTTCACCAAAAAAAATGCTTTGGGGGTTCGGGCAAAAATTAGGGCTTATCATTTTAGTCTACTTTCTAACGGAAGCTTTTATTCAAATCATTTCCGATGCAGATTTAGACAGTGTTTACTTTAAGGTAGCAACAAAGTTGATGATTTTTATTTATCCCGCAGGGAACGCACTCGTAAATGTTGGAATAATAACGAAGGGAAAATTTCCTCCGTTGGGCTTTTTAAAAAAGTTTGAGAAATTCAATAATACACTTGATGTTAATGTATTTAAACAAAAGGAAGATGAAAGTAAGAATACTGATAATAATCCTTCTGAGTAGTTTATTACTCGGATGTAGGACCAAGCATAAAACGTCTTTTTATTCCAAGGAAGGCAAGACGGAAATTGAGCGAATAAAACTGGATTCTGTAAAAGAAAAGGAGGTTAAGGAGTCAACTAAGAAAGTGACTGATCAGACGGTCAAAAAGAAGCTGGAAGATTTTTCCGGAGACATTATCATTAAAGGGAAATCCGACACTTTAAATCCTTTGATCTTCCACAATGTGGTTTCTGGAGATACGTTGCAAAGTATTGTCATTCGCGGAACTGCTGATTATTATATAAACAACCACTACCGGAAAACTTCTGAGGACAAACAAGAAATATCCAACGTTGAAAAGACAAACATTATCCAGGACCTAGCAAAGACAGCAGTGTCAAAGGAAACGATCAAGGCAGTTGCTGCAGAAGTTGAAAAGAAAACCAATGACATAAAAACCAAAGGCTTTCAAGCCGGACTGTGGATGGTATTTGCTATTCTGGGAATAGTCTTAATCGTAATATTTTTTACTTACAAATACTTTAGAAAATGAAAACATCACAAAAAGGAATAAATCTAATTACATCATTTGAGGGATTCAGCTCAAAGCCTTATCTGGATTCTGCAGGAATTCCGACAATTGGTTATGGTAATACGTACTATCCAGGAGGAAAGAAAGTGACAATGAAAGATACAGCGATCACAAAAGAGAAAGGAGTTGAATTATTCGCTGCAGTTCTTCCTACTTATGAAAAGATTGTGAATTCAAAAGTAAAAGTTCCATTGACTCAGAATCAATTTGATGCTCTTGTTTCACACACTTACAATACCGGAGGATCTGACGGGTTATTTGCTTTGGTCAACAAAAGAGCTGCAGATTCAGAAATAAGAAATTGGTTCACTACGAAATACATTACTGCCGGAGGAAAAACGCTAAACGGGCTGATACGAAGAAGAAAAGCGGAGGCTGACTTGTTCTTTTCAAAGTAAGCTGAAGTACTACAAGACCGTTTTTAAATAGCGTTATGGTTTTCCGTAATGTTGCATTTTGTAAATAAGTGTATATTTGTTTTAAAACAATAACCTTAAATATTAAGATGCCAATTCCTGATTTTGATCACAATAATGTCCTTCCTCCACATTTGGGAAACCCAGCTGACCCCAGTCATGTTTCTCCTTATGAATGTACTAGTATTGAATTCTGTTTACAATTTTCAACTTCACCATCTCGTATCATTCTACTAAAAAACTTTATTCAATTTAGATCTAAAATTAGAGAAATGGGGTTAAATTATGGATACCAATGGCTTGACGGTAGTTTTTTAGAAGATATTGAAAAATCAGAAAACCGGAGTCCAAATGACATTGATGTTGTCACGTTCTTTGGCGGCGCGAGTATGGATTTGCTTGAAAACGTTAATTCCGAGTTTCCCGAATTTTTTAATCCTAAATTATCAAAGAGTGTTTATAAAATGGACCATTATGCTGTTCAAGTAGATTATAATCCGTTTTTTACAGTTGAATCGGCAAGATATTGGATACAGTTATTTACACATAAACGAAATGGAGTATGGAAAGGTATGGTAAAAATTCCATTAAATTCCGTTAACGAAGACGAAGAAGCGTTAAATTATTTAAATACTCTAACGTGATGAGCATATATAGTAAAATTCAACATATCAAGGCGCAAATAATAGATACAGAAAGATTGCTTGAGATGGTTCAGGAACATCCATTTATGTCTATTGGTTTGAAAGAAAAAATAGAGACATTGAAGCAAGAATTGCTAGATATTCCTGAAATTTTACACGATCCCGTAATGCAATTTTTATTTAGCGGAGATGCTGTTAATGGCTCAGACGGTATTAAATCTACATTTGTTAGTAAGATTACACCGCCAGTGCAAGGTTTGGTTCAATCGCAATTAGCGTTAAACAAATACGGCAAAGTAGGAAAAAGGGGGCGGGCAAGACGAAAAGGCAAAAACGATCTGTATATAACAGGATTACCAAAGGGGTCATTTGGAATAGAATTGACTAGAATTGATTACGATGAAAATGATCTTTATGATCTAGTTGATACTTCTGAGGCAATGAAAGATGTTATTAATTTAATTAAACAGACTGCCGAAAGTGATGAATCATTCAAAATTGTATTAGAAAATACTCCAAAAAGAAACCTAAATAATTTGAAAAAATTATTTCAAGAAATAGCAAATGAAAAATCCATCCTGAAAATGGATAGTGGTGAATTACACGTAGAACTAACAAGAGAACAAGTTGACGCAGCTGCACGAAGAGTCTCCGATGCAGTAGAAGATGAAAATGATATAGTTTTGAATGCAATATTCAGAGGACTTCTTTTGAACTCTAATAGGTTTGAAATTCTAGATGAAGAAGGAAATTCCATTTCTGGAACAATTAGTACTGAACTTGATGAGGATACTTTGATAGAATATGATAGATTATTTCTTAATAGAGAATGTGCAATCCACTTAAAAGAATATAAAATAAAGTATGCAGCAGGCAATGAAAGAATAGAATATGAATTATTAGAAATAAAGGAAAAATAAAAATTCCCCACTGTTAGGTGGGGATCAATTTTTTAATCTACATGTTTGCTAAGTGAAAGACAAACTCCTACTGTGCTAGGTGGGGGAGTATCCCTAGGATTTGAAATCCAAATACCAATCAATACGTTTTCAATATGAACCTGTGAAATTTCACTAGTTCCAATTTTCAAACCGCTGGGAGAGATTTTCACATTGACAGATTTGAAATACACATTTCCTCGCTTAATTGTTACCGTATCCGGAGATTCAAAAGATATTTCAACAAATATATTTCTTGATCCTTCGCGTATAGTTAGGGTATTAGCAACGAAATTTATATCCCATGTACCCAAGGAGTACTCTAATATGCTGTCTTTTATAGATAGTAATAATTCATTATTTTTATTATACAATTCAGCATCGATAAGATAATGTCCATCAATTATTGTTACTTTAATAATTGGCTGCTCTAAAATTTGTAATGCGATTAAACTTGTTATATTACCGCTATATAGAGTTGAAAAAGTACAATCGCCAATATTTACAATTGCTTTTTCTCCTTCAAAATACAACGGATCCGGTGTCGAAAAATCTCTATTTAAATTAAATGGTTTTTCATTAGCCTTTTTCACCATTTCTGGAGACAATCTTCTAGATGTTTTCGCTCTGTGATGTGTTGGGCAGAGAAGTGTAAATTCAGATGCTACATGTCTTTGAACAACGCTCCATTCTAACATGTGTTCATAGTCATACACTGGACAACCACAAATTACACATCCAAAACCACATCTTTGTCGAACCTCTCGTTCTATAGGTTTCGGAATTGCTGGGCGATCTTTTGCCATAGTAATTAATTTTAATTTTAGGATCTGCAAATATTTGTAATTTCGCAGTGTGCTATTACGTTGGGCTAACAACTTCAAATAAAATTCCCCATATAAAACAGTGGGGGATTTTTTTAATCAACAATATGAGTTGTTACGTTAATTTCTCTCGTGTTTTCTAATTCTATACTTTCCACTCCATATAATTCCATATATCCGCATTCAGGACAAGTGTATAATTTAGATGGTAAATGTTTTGTCATAGATTCAAAACCACCGTTTACAATTTCAACATTTTCTAGGGCAACTAAATTGTAGTTAGAAATCTTAATTTCAGGGTGGTTAATACACATAACTTCTCCCTGTTCGTTTTTAGGCATGATTTATTGTTTTTGATTGTTAAACGGCCAATATACAAACAATTCAAAACCAATCATTACGGTTTCCCGTAGAGTTATTACTACAGTCTAACCGTATATTTACGGAGTTTTTTTAAGAGACAAGTACAAGTCAAGTTTTTTTTAATGTCCCTGGCTATGGCTAGGGATTTTTATATAGTAAAACCCTCCTTTTTAGGGGAGGGCAAAGGTACGTAGAGATAGTACAACTATTATGAATTGTAAATGTCAGCATAAATAGTTTTAGTTTATATTGTCTCAATCATAAGATTCTATTTTAAATTGTCGTAACTGAAAGAAAATATTTTAGTTTTAACTCATGGTTGTCTGGGAGGTTTTTTATATCATAAGATAATTTTTAACAAATTGGATTATTAATATACTTGTTGCAATTTCCAAATATTTTTATAAGAAGATACCACAAAAATAAACTTTTCATTAAACAGTGATGATAATGGCATATGTATTGTTGGTGTTAATGCGGGTTTTGTAAAATATAACCTACGCAACACCACATCATCTATCTATACTTAATCACACACTTAAAACTTCATTTTTTATGAAGTTTTTTTTATTTTAGCTTCGTTTGTGGTTTATTTATAAACTAATCAGTCTATATATGCCTCTCTTTTTGAGAGGTGTTTTTGTCTGTAAGTACTATGAATAAAGAGATTGTGTTAAATTTACTAGCTAATCACTAAATAATGAAATAATTTATACATTTAAGTGTTCGATTATTTAAATATCGGATGATATGTATTCAGCCTCCTATGCCCTGGGAGGTTTTTTATTTCTTATTAGAATCCATACTTTAAATTTAGTCGTATATGAAGATACAGCTCATATTTTTTGAGTTTTCATGGTTATTAGTTTTATCCTCCTTTCTTGGGGGATTTTTTATATAAAAATGCCTCCCATAATTGAGAGGCAGCATGATTAAGTAGTCGATAATTCGAGCTATCGATCAATCAAATTTAATAAGATAATGAGAGTCTTGGATATGACCTGAATCATAAACATTGCTACACAAAATTTGTATATTTAAATGTGTTTAGAATTTTTAACAAAAACACTTTTTTATCCTCGGAGAGATCCGGGGATTTTTCTTTTCTCACTCTCGTGAAAAGGCATATTTCAATCCACGATTAATACTAAAAAAAATAATATTGTTATTAATTGTAACATTAGTTATTTTGTAATTGTTATAAAATGTATCAATTTTGAAGCATGGAAATCACCGGAATTGTAACAAAAGTTACCACAACATATATACGGGTGCGGACAATAAAGAAGAAACAAGAGATTGATGTTTTCTATACGGAAAGCCGTGAAAAAGCTGTATTCTATCGATTTGAACCGCATATTTTAACAAAAATAGAAGTAGAGCCTGAGGAAGTTGAATTTAACGGAGTCAAACTTGCTAAGCTATGGTTAAAGTATGTGATTATACCTCATAGATTAAATCCGGAAGATTATAGCAGTAGAATTTCAGGATCTCCCGCAGAAATAACTTCTATACTTTACAAAAAAAATGCATAATATTTGTATTTTAGGTTTAAAATATTAATCATGTGCAATAGAGTTGATAACGAGGGACTTTCGATTGAAGAAGTTTCAGCAAACCTTTCAGCGGAAATAGTTGAGGGTAATTACATTCTTAAGCCGGAAGTAAACGCGTTCGATGTTCCCGCGATGCCAATCGTTTTAGATCACCACGGCCGGAAGATCACACACGGAACCTGGCGGCTTTATAAAGAAGCTGACAAAGCAAAACCCGGAAAAGGTATAAACTTGACCGCGGAAAAAACTCATACATTTTACAGGAAGTTCGAGCACAATAGGGCAGTAGTTCCGGTTACTGGATTTTACGATTGGATGCACCTTCAGAATCCAGGAAGAAAAACGCCTATTACCGTAAAACACCGTATGAACTGGAAAGATAAGGATCATTTTTATATTGCTGCATTTTATGACGTATGGGACAACGGAGAAATAGGATTTGGGCTTGTTACTACCGTTGCAAATGAGCTAATGTCAGTCGTTCACAATTCAAAACAACGAATGCCTATCTGTATGGACGTTGGAACGGCAAATAGATTTCTTAATGATGAACCTATTGAAAGCTTCGAATTCCCGGCTTATGATCCTGCGCTCGTTGCCGTCAACTTGGAACCACAAAAGATGCCTAAAGAAGATCCACCAATCCAAACATCACTTTTTGACTAATTGAAGATCATAAACACATACTTCAGCTTCTAGCAAATTATATAGAAGATGATCCGGATAATATGGTAGGTTTCTATGATGATGCTATGAATTTAATCCGTGGAGCTGCAGCAGATAAAAATATTGAGTTTGATGGATACTTCCGTGAACGCTGGGAGATTTCAGCAGATACAGTATTTGAGTTTGACGAGGAATATTTTGAGGACGAGGACCGACGGGATCTTTATGTTTTCCTGTCAGCCCTAGTTGATGAAGATATTTTCAACTATTTACATTATGTATGGCATCACGTTTTCCACCAAGAACTGACAGAGGATATTGTGGAAACAAGAATTTTGGAACTAAAAGAAAAAGGCGTATCGTTTTAGACACGCCTTAATTTTAATATTCTTCAAGTTTTATTTTGCTTGCTTCCTCAAATCGAATTGAGTTAATGTGGTTGGCGTATAATTCAGTAGTTTTTTCTTTTGAATGTCCGAATATTTCAGATATTGTTTTTAGGTCCATTCCTGCTTTTAATTTATCGTTTGCGCCCTTATGTTTGAATGAATAGCATTTTACATTAATTCCCAAGCCGTCAATAACATATTCTTTCCATTTTCTGGTAGCAGTATCTCTCTTGATGCTATACGGATTTGGGCAAAAATATTCATGCTTAAAGAACCTGCACCCATATGGTTTAGGTCTTCCTATTAGGTAATAGTCTTTATTGCTAAGATTCAGTTTTTTCAAGAGTGATAATACCGGCTCAAAAATAGGAACATATCTATAAGAATTATCTTTTGCATCTTCTGAAGCAATTCTTATTATTTTATGTTCAATATTTACATCACCACATTTAAGCAAAAGTATTTCTTTAGGTCTTATCCCTAAATAATATTCGATACTATAGAATATGTAAAAATTGTAGTCTGTTTCCCGTAAATGCTTAGATATTTTTTTATGCTGCTTGTCAGTAGCCAAGATGTAGCCTTCTGTTTTAATTTCTTTCTTGGGCTTAATATCTTTGACAATATTAGATTTTATATACTCCCATTCAACTAATTCTGAGAAAATAGATTTAATATAACCCATATTTTTATTGTACTCTTTTCCAGACCAGTTTCTATCTTTCTGAATATCATCCATTACTGATTTTACGTGGAATCTCTCAAACTCATGAATATTAATATTATTGAATTTAAGTTTTATTATAGAGGCCTTAAAGAACTTAACTGCACATTCATAGTTTCCATGAGAACCTTTTTTAAGATCAGATTTTTTCTTTTCCCATCCACTATCTAAGGCATCACAAACTTTTACAGATTCCGTTTTCTTTTTTAAAGATGGGTTTAGATCAATTCCAGATTTTAATTTTAATTCAAGAGTTGATTTGAGGATTTCAGCGGCAAACATGCGCTCACTGTAATCATTTGATGAATTAAGACCTTTTGATATTTTCTTGATGATTTTTTGAGTCTCTGTATTGTAAACATAGACATACCAACGGTATTTCATATCCGTTGATGAAGAGATTCGGACTTCTAAATTTTTCATTTCACAAATATTTTGATTTGTGAACACTTGAGGGAGTATGAGAAAAATTTACTTATTTTTACCAAAAGCGCTATATATGCATTGTAAAACATTGATATATAACGCTTTATGAAAATTGCAGAGAGGAAGGGATTCGAACCCTCGATACAGTTACCCGTATACTACCTTTCCAGGGTAGCTCCTTCAACCACTCGGACACCTCTCTTTTTGAGATTGCAAAAATAGTGTATTTTCTGGAATATCCAAATTATTCTTACAAATTAATCTGTAATTTCTCCACAAAGACTTCTGGTGAAGTTATCGGCAAAGCTTCCGGAGTAACTTGGATTATCAATTAAGTGCATGGCTTTGGTAATCGCTGTTTCCGCTGTCATATCTCTTCCGCTGATTGCTCCGATTCTGGAGAAAATATTACTGTTTTCATACTTTCCGAATGAGATACCTCCTGAAATACACTGGCTTACCACCACAATTTCGGTTCCGTTATCTCTGATTTCCTGAAGCGTTTCCTGAGTTTTTGCACTGCTGAAAATAGTTCCCGAACCAAAAACCTGAAGAATAAGAACCTTCATTTTAGGGATTTCCCTGAAGTGGCTCAGATGCATGCCCGGAAAAATTCTCCAGAATAAAATATCTTCGGAAATATGTTCATCCACGTGAAACTCTACCTCAGGATCACAACGGAACAGGTTATCTTTAATAATATTCAAATGAACTCCAGACTGTCCCAAAATAGGGTAATTCGGGCTTGAATAGGCATCAAAATACTCAGCAGAATATTTCAGCGTTCTGTTTCCTCTTAATAATTTATACTCAAAGTAAATGGCAACCTCCTGAATGACTGCTTCATCATTTTCATAAAGGCTGGCGTAATAAAGGCTGGTCAGAAGATTTTCCTTGGCATCCGTCCTCAGATCACCAATCGGAAGCTGAGATCCTGTCATGATGACAGGCTTTCTTAATCCTTTTAGCATGAAACTTAGTGCTGAAGCGGTATAAGACATCGTGTCTGTTCCGTGAAGGATCAGGAAACCGTCGTATTCATCATAATTTTTTTGAATATAATTAGCGATCACTCTCCATTCTTCAGGTCCCATATCCGAGGAATCCAATGGTTTAGCGAAAGGATGTACAAAGACTTCGCATTCCATAAGCCTCATTTCAGGCATCTTTTCGAATATATTTCCAAAATCAAAGGCACGGAGACTTCCGGTTTCATAATCTTTTTCCATTCCGATGGTTCCACCGGTATAGATGAGCAGGACTTTTCGCTTCATGTACTAATTTATTAAGAATTGGCCCCCGATTAGGGTTCATAGGTCAAAATTACGTTAATTTGCAAAGATTTGAAAATGAATGAAACGCTTATCATGAAATTTTATAAAAATAAAATGAAAATGACTGATGTTTTATAGGGCTATTGAAAAAAATAACTAAATGCGGATGAAAGATTTAGCGCAAACCTTTGAATATTTAAAACAGTTTTTAACTGAAGAAAGACTAGAGAAAATTGAACATTTTTCTCAGGAAAGTTCAGACTTTGTCCTTCCGGTGGTGGAAGATATCTATCAGTTTAGAAATGCAGCAGCCATTGTGCGTTCTGTGGAAGCCTGTGGTTTCCATAAAGTAGTGGCTTTGCAGGAAGAATACAGTTTTGAACCCAATCTTCGTGTAACAAAAGGAGCTGATACCTGGGTTGAGGTAGAAAAACTTCCCCGAAATATGGAATCTTTCCAGAATATTAAAGACCGGGGATATAAAATAGTGGTTGTTTCGCTGGAAAAGAACGCTAAAATGTTACCTGAGTATGAAATAACAGAACCCATTGCTTTGGTTTTTGGAACTGAAATGGAAGGCGTTTCCCAGGAGATTTTAGATTTTGCCGATGAAACACTGGCCATCCCGATGTATGGCTTTACAAGAAGCTTCAATGTTTCTGTAGCGGCTTCCATTTGTATGTACGAACTGAAACAAAAGCTGATAAAGTCTGGGATTGATTATAAGCTGAATGAAGAAAAACTTTTAAGGATGCAAATCCTTTGGGCAGTGAATTCAATAAGAAGCGGGCAGCAGATTTTTGAAAAATACCTGAAAGAGAATAATATTGACTGGAAATAAGGAGCCAAAAATAAAAACGAGAAGGTTTAGTGTCTTCTCGTTTTGTATTTATATCATATTGTAATAATTCCAGGCTGCAACAAAAACGCCAGCTGTTTCTGTTCTGAGTCTCTGATTTCCGAGAGATACTGCTTTTATCTTATTTTCTGCCAGAAATGCAATCTCCTTTTCGGAAAAATCGCCTTCAGGGCCTATTAAAAATGTAAGCTGCTGCAGTTGAGGAATGTTTTTAAGATCAATTCTTTCCAGATTTTCATGGCAGTGTGCTACAAAAGTATGTTCCGGATCAATATTTTTCAGAAAATCACCTAGCTTTAGAGCTTCATTGATCAACGGAAAATGAAATCTCAGGCTTTGCTTGGATGCTGCGATCGCTTGTTTCCTGATTTTATCGATGTTGATGTTTTTACGCTCTGTTTTTTCAGTGATAATAATGCTTATTTCTGAGATACCCATTTCCACTGCTTTTTCCACAAAGAATTCGATTCTGTCAATATTCTTGGTAGGGGCAATCGCAATATGAAGTTTTGGATTGAATTCCGGCAGATTTTCTTTGATCTCAGAAACTTCAATTCCGGCTTTCTTGCCTTCTATTATAAGTTTTCCGGAAGCAAGTTTTCCTTTTCCATCCGTCACATGAATATCTTCTCCATCTCTCATGCGAAGAACTTTTACGATATGCTGCTGTTCTTCGTCGTTGATTAAAACTTTATTTCCGTTGATGTCTCCGTAGAATAGTTTCATATATCCTGATTTATAAATGCTACTCCTGTTTTGATGGTTGTATATATGTCTGTATCACATTCCCGGTAAGAACACATGTATATTTCTTCTATCCATACATTATTAATGAAAATCAGATTTAAATATTCCTGTTTTCTCAAATTATTTTTGATGGATAAATAATCTCCTTCTTTTGGAGTATAGGGAAAACTAAAAAGATGTTCAGAATTAATTAATTTTAAAACTTCTTCTTTGATATCCTGAATATAACCTGTCTCAGAACTTTCTCCGTTAAACTCTGAAAAAGTTTCTGAGCCCTCATGTCTTCCTGTGATAGTTTCCAATACCCAGTAGTATTTTGAGTTCTTTTTAGAATGTGTTCCCAGTACTTTTTCTTCTAAGAGTATTTTCATAAATCGTATTTTGCGGTTGCGGAAGTTCTTAAATCTGTAAATTCTCCTCGCTCAAACTTCAGTTTTGCCACCATAGCGATCATGGCTGCATTGTCTGTTGTATATTCAAATTTTGGAATATAAATACTCCATCCCAGTCTTTCTTTATTGTCTTCCATTGCTTTTCTAAGTGCAGAATTAGCAGATACACCTCCTGCAATAGCCACCTGATTTACATTGAGATCTTTGGCTGCTTTTTCAAGCTTATTCATCAGAATTTCAATAATTGATTTTTGTACGGAAGCACAAAGGTCATTAAGATTTTCCTTAATGAAATCCGGATTTTTTCTGACTTCTTTCTGAATGAAATACAGCACGGAAGTTTTAATACCGCTGAAAGAATAATCGTAGTTTTCAAGCTTCGGTTTGTTGAATGTAAAAGCATCAGGATTTCCTTCTTTGGCCAATCTGTCGATGATGGGTCCTGCAGGGTAATCAAGGTCAAAAATCTTTCCGATTTTATCAAAAGCTTCTCCCGCTGCATCATCTATGGTTTTCCCGATGATTTCCATGTCAAAATAGTCTTTTACCAATACAATCATAGTATGTCCGCCGCTTACGGTAAGGCATAAAAACGGAAAAGTAGGCGGCACAGGATTTGCATCTTCGATGAAATGGGCCAAAATGTGGGCTTGAAGGTGATTTACTTCAATTAAAGGTACATTCAGGCTCATAGCCAAAGACTTAGCAAATGATGTTCCTACAAGAAGAGATCCTAAAAGTCCCGGTCCGCGAGTAAATCCTATAGCAGAGATAGCATTTTGTTGTATATTTGCTTTAGAAAAAGATTTTTCAACAACGGGGATAATATTTTGCTGATGGGCTCGTGAAGCCAATTCAGGGACAACGCCGCCATATTCTTTGTGGATGGCCTGGTTCGCGGCAATGTTTGAAAGAATAGAATTTCCCTTGATGATAGCTGCTGAGGTGTCGTCACAGGACGATTCAATACCTAAAATTATAGAGTCGCTCATAATAATGGCAAAGTTAGAGAATAATAACGAGAATGAGAATAAAAAATCAGTAGCTGAAAACCTAGGGGATCAGGTACAGAAAACTGTTGAAAATGTAGAGGGAAAAGTACGGGAAACAGTGAAGGAAGCATCAGAGCTTGCTTCGGATGCGATACACCATCCTGTGGAAACAGCTGAAGAATTTGGAAAACAAGCTGTAAAGGATGTTACCAGCTATACATGGTGGGCAAAACTTCTCTTGATTCTCTTTTGGCTGGGAATTTTCCTTGTAGGCGGAGTCCTTATTGCCATCAATCTTCCGGTAACTAAAAAATGGGCAGCTGATCAGGCGCTCAAGCTTGTAAATAATGATTTTAAATCGGATTTTTCTACAGAAAGTGTAGATGTAAATTACTTCGGTGATGTCACCATAAAAGGGTTAAAAGTAAAAGACTATAAAGGATTTAATTTTATTACAGCCCGTGAGTTTCGTGCAGATTCAGACTGGATATCTCTGGCAGTAAATGCCATCTCAGGAAGCAGCAATTCTCTAAGTTTTAACTCTCTGGCTCTTGTGAATGCCGATGTAAAGGTGATTACTTATAAAGGCGACAGTATATCCAATTTTGTCAGGTTTGTAGAACTCTTTGACAACGGGAAGAAAAGAGATCCCAAGAAACCTCCTTTTCAACTTAATTCCAGAATTCAGATCATTGATTCTAAAGTTTCCATTGTTAATGAAAACTCTCCCGGAGAACAGGGAAAATGGCTTACCGCAACAAAATTTAACTTAAAAGCTCCGAACGTAAAAGTTAACGGTCCGAATGTTTCGGCGTTAATCAATAATATGTCATTTGTAACTTCAAGATGGGGGAAATCTCATTTTGTAGATACTTTTTCAACAGAACTGTCTCTAACGAAGCAGTTTTTGTCATTAAAAGACCTTACCCTGAATACAGATCATACCTTACTTCAGGGAGATATCAAATTTAATCTTCACGACGGATCCTGGGCAGATTTTGCAGACAGGGTACGCTGGGATATGAATATTCAGCAGGGAAGCCAGCTAAGCGGATATGACATCAGTTATTTTGTTACCAACTGGGATAATATCAAACCTTTCAATCTTTCAGGGGTTATGACTGGTCCTTTGAATAAATTTCATCTGGAAAATTTTCTGATCAGAAATCCTGACGTCAATATTGCTACCAAAACGATGAAGGTAGACAATCTGCTTAAAGGTCATTTTGCTATTGAAACAAAAGAGCTTTCCACAGATTTTACCTACAAGGATTTAAAAGCAATGATGCCTTCATTCATCTCCAAAAAGATGAAGAACTTTGCAGATGATTTCGGAAAACTGAAATACAATGGAACGGCTAAAGTGAATCCTGATCAGATTTATGTGGATAATGGTAATTTAATGACAGGAATCGGGCAGGCGAAAATTTCGAAACTTACCCTGACAGGCTACAGCACTGCAATGCCAAAATATTCCGGTTATCTTGATGTAAAAGATCTCAATACCTCAGTCATCACTAAGAATAAATCGGTAGGCTTAATTTCTGGTAAATTTGATCTTAACGGGCAAAGTTTTGATGTCAATACCATGCGTCTGACCGCGAAATCTCAGATTGCAAGTATTGAAATTATGGATAAAACGATCAATAATCTGTATCTGGATGGTTTATTGGATCATAAAAAATATAACGGACTCATCACTGTTAATGATGAACAGGCAAAAGCTACAGTCAAAGGATTGATCGATTTCAGTACTCCGAGGATTGCTATGGATGTTAATGCGGACGTCACTTATCTGAATATGAACTACTTTACCAATAAGCCAGGGACTCAGGTGGTAAGTGGTCAGGTAGAAGGAAAAATGGCCATGTCTTCTATCAACGATCTTACTTTAGATGTGAATGCCAATAACCTTCACTTTGCTTCAGCTACTCAAAAATATAATATTCCGAATGCCAAGTTAAAAACGTTTATTGAAGCAGGTAGTCGTGTTATTGATGTAGATGCTCCGGGAGCTGCTACAGGTAAAATTTCAGGAAAATACAGTCTTGCAGACCTTGCAGGTATGGTAGAAAATGGAGTTGGAAAAATATTAGTGGGTCCGCCGCCAAGAAAATTATACAGGGGACAGAATTTTGCGCTGAAGTTTGATGTTCAGCAAGGATTGATCAATTATTTCTTACCCGAATTGAGATTGCCACAAGGAGCTCTTGTAGAAGGGGAGTATGATGGAAACTCAAACAATCTGATTCTGAATCTTGATGCAGCCTCTTTAAAATATATTATGACTAAGGAGGAAGAGATTACAGACGCTGATCAGGCGCTGGCATCTTCAAATCCTGATTATAAAATTAATGACCGTAAGAATCTCAGCAGAGATAGTGCGATGGTGGATAGTGTTAAAGTTAGAATTAATACGGGAGACCTTAACCAGCAATTGTACGCTAAGATCAACAGAGTCATTTATAATAAAAATGTGATCAAAGATTTTGAGCTTAAAGGGAATAATGAAAACGGAAATACACTTCATTTAGCCACTGTATTTAAGCATGGAAGTCCTGATGATGAGATTAATGAAAAGCTTAAGGAATACGCCATCAATGTGGATCAGTCTACCGATGCAGCCGGAGATTATGTATTCAGGTTTGAACCTACCGAGGTAAAATTCAATGAAGTTACATGGGCAATAGATACAAGCCCCGAATTGGATCACTCCATTACCTACAGAAAGAAAACAGGAGATTTTGATATCAGAAATCTGAGAGTTTATTCCGATAAAAGTGCTTTGTTTATTAAGGAAGCCCAGTTTAAGTCAGCAAAAGACTTTTATGTAGATGCAGACATCAACGATTTTGCGGTAGAGAAGCTTCTTGAAATGCAGTCCGGAGGGAATACTATGGATATTAAAGGTCTTGCCAACGGAAGTGTTAAGATCAAAATGGATAAAAGTACTCTTCAGCCACTGGTAGATCTTAACATTGATGATATTAAGATGAATGGTGATGATATGGGAGATATCTCTATTTCTGCCACCAATGGATTCTCACTGAATGTGTATGATATTGATGTAAAAGTTCACTCTGCCGGAGTACTTGGAAACAACAGCCTTAACCTGACAGGAACGGTTAATAATAATACTTCTTCGCCAATTATTGATCTTACTGCGGAAATGCGTGATTTTGACCTGGCATTTACGCAGCAGTTTGTGCAGACTATTTTTGGAAACCTTCGTGGAAAAGCAACAGGAGATCTTAAAATCAATGGAAAGCTTAACAACCTTGATTATAGTGGAGATATTGCTTTAAAAGATTTTGGATTAAAGCTTCTGTTTACCGGAGTAGATTATGCATTTGATGATACCGTAATTCAGCTTACCAAAGGGCTTGCTATCCTCAATAATATTGAAGTACACGACGGAAGAACCAATTCCAAAGGGAATATTTCCGGGGCGATTCAGTTTGAAACCCTTTCTTCAATGGGGGTATCTCTGGTAATGAGAGCAGATAATCTATTGATGCTGAATACCACACAGAAAGATTTTGACCTGTTCTGGGGAAGAGTTTACGGACAGGGAGATCTGTACGTGGACGGACCGGTTTCAGGATTAAGCATAACAACTCCTAATATGAAGGCACTCAATGGAAGTACCTTTACCTTTAATTCCAGCTCCACTTCCAATGTAGAGGAATTTAAAATGCTCAGATTCCTGAAAGAAGGAAAAGACGGTCTGATCACACTGGAAGAAAAGAAAAAAACAGGAGCCAACATGAATATTGATTTCAACCTGGCTGTAGATAAAGGAACTACTGTAAACGTACTCGTAGGAGACGATGTGGGAAATATTACCGTAAAAGGATCTGCTGATCCATTGAGGTTTCATATGAACAGACAGGGGAATATTGCCATGAGCGGTACCTATAAAGTAGATAACGGAACATTTGTCTCTAAAGCCATTCTTAATAAAACATTCCAGATTGAAAGAAACAGTAGTATCAGATGGGATGGGGATGCTATGAAACCTGCGTTGGATATTAATGCCAATTATATAAGAATGGTTTCCAATGCAGGAGAATATCTTAGTATGGGGAAACTACAGCCTATAAGTATTTTGCTGCAAGCCCATATTACCCAGTCGTTGGTAGACCCTCAGATTGATCTTAATGTGACTGCAATGGACGTATCCAGCCAGGTAAGAGAAACCCTTGCCGCGAAAATGAGCCAGGAAGGAGAGAAGGTTCTTCAGTTCGGATCTGTATTGTTATTGAGTACCTTTAACGTATCCAACACTGGTGGATTCGATGTAAATGTAGGAAATGTAGCGGAATCCTCAGGATATAATATACTTCTGAAGCAGTTGGGATCTGTTCTTAATACAATGAGTAACGAATTTCAGATTGACCTTAATTATGTGAAAGGAGATCAGAACTCGAATTATGGAGACAGAGCCAATGCGGGAGTAAGTGTAGCCCTTTCCCCGAGAGTCAATATCAAGACCGGTTTGGGTATTCCGTTATCAAAAACAGATGGAGCCCAAAACAATTACCTTTCTACGGAAGGGTCAGTAGAGTACGATTTATCTAAAAAGAATGACGGCTCATTGGTTATACGTGCTTATTCCAAGCCTACAAACATCGGAATGGTGAGTACAAACGGTTCTGCTAATCAAGCCTATGGCGGAGGGGTAGTGTGGAGTAAAAGCTTCAATTCTTTGTTTAAAAAGAAGAAAAAAGACAAAAAAACTCCAGATGCAAAAGGTGAAATAAAAACAGATTCTATAAAATCGCAAGGTAAATAATTAGAATATTTTAATGATTTTTATCATCTGTGTTAATTATTGTTAATATTTGATATATATTTTTTAGTTAAATTATTTTTCGTAAATTTGCAAAAAATACATAGATTTTTTAAAGAAATTGTAATTTAACTAATATGAACTATCAACTGGACGAAATAGACAAGAAGATTCTTGATTTCTTAGTAGAAAACACAAGAATGCCTTTTACTGAAATTGCAAAGCAGATGGATGTTTCTGCTGGAACAATTCACGTAAGAGTGAAAAAGATGGAAGATGCAGGTATTATTTTGGGATCATCTCTTAACATCGATTATGGTAAGCTTGATTATCACTTTACAGCTTTCATAGGTATCCTTTTGACAAAATCAAACCGTACTCAGGAAGTATTGAAAGAATTGTCAACAATCCCCAACGTAATCGAGGCTAGCGTTATTTCAGGAAAATATAATATTTTCTGTAAAGTAAGAGCTAAGAATACTGATGATGCTAAAAGAATTATTTACCAGATTGACGACATTCAGGATGTAATGAGAACTGAAAGTATGATCTCTATGGAGGAATTCTTAAGTGACAAAAACAGACTGATCAACGCAATCTCTGTGTAAGTCAAATTTTAAACGAATAATTATAAAAGAACTTATGAAATCTCTCATAAGTTCTTTATTTTTGTAGGTATGGAAGAATACAGCTATTTTGACGAAGACCCAAAGAAAGGATGGGGATTCATTCTGGCATTTGCTGCCTTGATGTTGTTTACTATAATGGGGCTTGGTATCGATGTAGATGAATATCTGCAGCATGAATATCTTCAGATTCCGAGGTGGTACTTCTATGTGATTTTTTCTATTGATGTACTGATGATGATTGGGCTGGTACTGATGTTCTTTTACAGGAAAGTAGGAATCTTTATGTTTCCGGCGTTACTGGTGCTGCATTTCTTTATGCATAATTATTATCTGTCTACATTTTTGTATACGGATGTTACCAATCTTTTCCTGTTTACGGGGTTCGGAATGCTTGCCATTATCCCGAAATGGAAGTTTTTTAAATAAAGTTTCAAATACAATAAAATAACAAACCGCTTTTAAATTTAATTTAGAAGCGGTTTTCAATTATAACAAGGTTTATGAAAAAAATTATCTGAATTCCAGGGAATTAAAAATTTCTTGTTTTAAAGGATTTTTGGACCAGTCCTCCCACACACCCGTATAAGGATTATAGCCACATTTCAAAGGTTTTGATATATTCAGACCTTCTTTGCTTTTTAGAGTGTTTTCAGTGTATGCCCTGCAGTCTGTGCAGACATAACGGAACTCACAATCTTTACATATCTCAATTTGGTCTTTGGTAAGATCCCAGTATTTTCTGAAATCAGGTTGACTGAGGGCTTCTTCAAGGCTTTGTTTTTGGATGTTTCCAAAGCTTTCATTCATCAGTGGACAGTTTTTAATATTACCTTTTCTATCAATGCCTATCTTTTTATGCAGGCAGGAATTGTGGTTAACTGCTTCCGTCACTTTAGTAATGTTAGTATTGAAGTACTTCAGTTCCACTTTTCCACACGCAGATATTTTCAGATCATCTTTCAGGAAATGCAGCGAGAAACGGTATTCATCTTTAGCTTTGAAAGGAGGTTTTGAACAATTGTAAAGAATGAGACTGTAAATTCTGACTGTGTTTTTTTGAAGAGCCTGCATAAAAGATAGGTTCATTTTCTGATGAAACGGAGAGAAAATCTCTATTCCTGATAAAACTGAGGTTTTAAAAATTTCATCAATTTCTATACAGTCTTTTAAGGTTAAGGATTTCAAACTGTAAATAACCAAATGTTTAACTCCAAGATTTTCTATGGATGGATATATTTTCTTTAAGATCCTGAGATCTTCCATTTCGACAAAAAGATCTGTTATAGCATTGGGTTCATGATAGTCGTAAGAGAGAGGAGGAAAATTTCTGTCCCAGCCATTTTCAGTAACAAATCCGTATTCTTTTTCCAATAGAAGATTGATATAGTTCTCAACTATTTCTTTGGATTCTTCATCATAACTTATCATTGTATCTTCGATAGATTTGTTTTTCAGCTCTTGTATAATTTCAAACAACTCCAGAGGATATAGTTCAGATACATTTCTCTGTAGATCTGAAATGAGAATTCTGATGGATCCTTTGGTGACGAGGATGTTTGAGAATAAATTGAAGTATTTCATAATAACCGGTTCAATGATTTGATAGGTCTTTCTCTTATATAATAATTGGTCTGATATTTTTTGCATTCTAAAACATAGACGACATCATTAGTTTTTTTAGGTTTCTGGTCATTAAAGGATTCTATATGTTTGAAGGTAAGCGGAAGCTTGTTTTTTTCTTTAACTTTAATTTTCATAAGTAATCTGCTATTTTTTTGTCCAACGAATAGTTACAGGTATGAGACAATCCCAGAAACTGGCCAATGGTATTAACTTCTAAAAAGTAAAACTTGCCATCTTTTCCTTTTAAAAAATCAAGTGATCCACAATTAAGGTCCAATGCCTGCATCAGAAGTTTAATTTTTTCTTCAATGCAAGAGGAAAGATTGTAGGGAACATTTCTATTAGGTTTTTCTAGATTATATTTTCTGAAATCAGTTTTGGTCCGTTCATCATTTTGAGAAAAAATAGCCATCGAGTAGCATTTTCCGTTGAGATAAAATGTTCTGATTTCAAATTCTTTTTCAATCTTATCCTGAAAGAATGTAATGAAGAACTTTGCTTTCTCTCTTTTGTGTACCGTTGAGGTATACATAATACCATTTAAATCTTTATCAATGTCATCCAAAATAGGATTTCCACCAATGGTTTTTACAATAGTCTTATCCAGAGAAACCTGATCCGTATTATCTGCCAGATAATATTCTGGAATTTCTAAACCTATTTTTTTTGCTTCTTCCAATACCAGGAGTTTATTAATATCACTATTACTTGCTTTGTTGATATGTTTTTTGGACTCCAGTATTGTTCTTACATAATCTTCCAGCCAATGCTGTACTTCATTCATATGAGTATTTACAGAAGGGTTTTCATACCTTAAGCGTTTGATTTTTAATCTGCCTCTCCTGTACCACACGCTTGTGATCTCATCCAGAAAAAAAGAATTTCTGCTACTCCTTAACAGTATTTTTTTGTTCTCCACTGCAATTTCAAAAATTTCATCTTCATGAATACGGATGAATTCCTTTTCCATTTCAAGAAGCCATTCTATAATTTTATTAGTGGTTCTTTCATTGTTGTTGGAAATAATAAGAATCATATTGTCATTTTTTTTGAACCTTAGATATACGTTTTAAAGCAGGCAAGCCTATTTTTTTCCTATTACGGTTTACTTTCATAGTATCAATAATAGCACTATAACTTGGATAAGAGCCATAAGGCATTTCTACTTTATCTATTTGTAGATTGTGACGGTCTACCATATTAGCATAGTCTTTTGGAATACAGTCTCCGGATTTTATATATTCCAGCATTTTTGCTTTGAAATAAGGATATTCTTTTTCACCTATCATGTGACTGAACAAGGGATGCATAGGCATAAACACACCGCCATTTCCTATAAGACCAATTTTTTGTACTGAAGGATAGCCGTAGTTTTCAAAGGTCCATTTTAACAGTTGTGCATTGATTCTGTCATTTTTTTCCATGAGCTGAGGATTTCTCCTGCCTTCCGCCTGATCACGGACAAAAGCAATGCTGAAAGAATCTACCAGTCGCTTATTCAAACCTTTCTTCCAGTCTGCAATTCTCTGTTTTACCTCGGTGCTATCTATACCATACTTTTTAAATAATCCGAAATAACTTCCATATGACCCTTCGTAAGGAGCAATCAGAGGGATAAGTTTGTATAGACTTTTCTTCCCACCGAAATTCTTTTGATGTTGATCTGCCAGTTTAATATAAGTCTCATATTCTTTGATACGCTCCTGATTTTTTGGAGTGTATTTTTTGAATAATTTCTTATACTGCATTATTGCTTTTTCGGGTTGGTTAGCAATCCGGTAAAGACTATCAATTTCATTCACTCTGTTATAATAAACAATATAATCCTTGTTTTTGCAGGAAAGAATAAAGAAAAGAATAATGAGAAGGAATATTAAAATTGAATTTCGTTTCATTAGGTGATCAGTATTTATTGGATTAACTATACTCTTATTGGTAAAAGGGAGGAATTATTTTCCTCCCTAGACAATATATTAACACTTTTATTGATCTTAGCAGATTTCTAAAGTTGAATCAAGAGTGTGGTCAATCCACGTTTCTTTGTCATAACATTCTCCTTTGTTAGTGGCAACATAGTTGATAGCAGTTTCTCCACCTTTAATAGTCTGTAGATTTTTCATTTTTTTGTTTTCCAAAGAAGAGAAGTCTCTCTTCATTCCATTTAATTTTTTCATGTGTGTAATTTTTAATTGTTTTTATATGAATCATTTGTGTCAAATAAACCCTGACCTGGGTGAATAATTCTACCTATTTATCATGCACTGTACACTTACATTTTAAATTTGAAGAATATATTTCATCAACGTTGATGGGATAAAACTATAAATATTTAGGTCACTTAATGGGGATAAAATGTGTAAATGATTTGTATTTTACTTGATACACAAATGCAAATTTTACTCGGAATGGTAGTTGTATTTTGGTGAAATATTTGAAATTCGAAAAAGTATAAATTGCATGCCAGCCATAAAAAGAAAATTACAGGCTTTAACAGTAGGTTGCATGGTAATATTTTCTATTGTACAATATCGGAAAACAGATGATTTTAGCGCGATAATAAGATGCTGAGTCACTTATTTTGTCCACAATTTGTATGCTTCTGGTGATTTGTTTGTTTTAAAATGACATTTTTTAATCCGAAAACGAGGTAAGCATCATATCAATTTTTGCAGAAAACCCTGGGTTTTTAAAATTTGAATCCGTGCAAAGGAACCTGAGATATAAAAATAAAGCTTTTCAACATGAGGTTAAAAAGCTTTTAATTTGAAATAGAAATAAAATATGGGGCGTTTACTCAGAGAATACTCCCTGGAAAAAAGATTCTAAAGCAGTATTTTCATCCAGCCCGAACTTCTTTTTCAGGCGGTATTTGGTCATTCTTACACTCTTGGGCTCTACATTGAGGAGGTTGGCAATCTGTTTTGTATCCATTCCCAGATAAATATAGGCGCAGTATTTCAGATCCAGAGCAGTAAGTTTTTGCTGGGCTTTTTCACTGATGTTTTTAAAGAAATCCGGATGCAGTTCCTGAATAGTAAATCTGATTTTTTCAAAATCATTGTCAACCCGATTTTCTCCCTTTACCACCTGATGAATATTAATATCCGTATCGGAAAGCTGGGTCTGAAGCTGCTGCAGAACCTCATTCTTATGCTGAATATGAAGCTGGCTGGCCAGTACCTCACTTTGAAGTTTTTGCTGCTGAAGCGTAAGAAGTTCCTGTTCTGCCCTTAATCTTGCCTGCTCTTGCTCCTGAAGTTTTACCTGCATTTCTGCTTCATGCTTTTCTGTATCAAGTTTATTTTCTCTTTCTATAGAATACCGCAGTTTAAAATGATAAGAACGGAACATAAAAAAGGCTCCAGTTAATCCTATGATTCCCAATATAATATAAAGGAGTTTCTCTTTTTTCAGAATGGCTGTTTTCTCGGTGAGAGATCTGAGTTCAGATTCTTTTTTCTGAGACTGGTATTGAGCTTCCAATCTTTTTGCGGTTTCAGCTTGCCCTTCATCAAAGAGAAGATTGCTGTATTCTGTTAACTTTGATTCATATTCATAAGCTTTCTGATATTTCTTTTGTTTTGCATACAGCTGGGCAAGATCTTTCACCACATTGATCATAACATGGTAATAAACCGGTTGCTGGGTAAGCAGAATCTGTTCCGCTTTCAAAAGATAATGCTCTGATAAAGTATCATTATGATCCCGTGATGCGAGATTGCTCAAAACACCAAGTGCACCTGCCTGCATACTCTGATTAAGGGTCGTATGCTGCGTAAGGGTCAGGATTTCGTGGGCGTTATTCTGAATTTCCTCACGGATTTCAGGAGTCATAACCGGATAGCTCAGATAATAGTTGGTGAGATTCAGTAAGGCCATTGCATGTACATGGGCTGAGACATGACCGGGAAATTGATGGTACAGGCCAACAGCTTTCTTACACATCTCTATGACGGGTTTCAGATCTTTTGAGTTTCCACTTTTCTCATATTGAAAGGAGTAGCAGACAGCCAGCGCCGAATAGGTAGAGCTGAGTAAATTTTTGTTTCCTGCCTTTTCAGCAAGTTCTTTGGATTTTTTGGCATATCTTGTGGCATTTTCAGCATCGTTCCATTCTGTATAGATTCCGTAGAGAAGATAATTGAGCTTAGCATTTAATAAGATTTCGGAAGGTTGTTTTTCAACGATGGGAAGGACTTTCTGAACAAGCCTGATTGTATTTTCAAGTTCGCCAAGTGCATTTCTGTAGTAGATATTCAGATAAGTGGCATATAGTTCCGCAGTTTTATTTTGACTCTTTTGAACAATTGCATTCGCAGCATCCAGAATAGGAGGAATCTTATCATATTCAGACTGATTAAGCTTAATGACTCCTTTTTGACTGAGAGCTTTTACTTCTTCAGCATAATCATTTTCTTTTTTAGCAAGATCAAGTTGCTGCTGAACATATTTTTCAGCTGTAGGATATTGATCGCTAACTCTGTAATATTCGGTAAGTTCATTGTAAATTCTGAATTTTTCTGCAGTAGAAATATGATCTCCTCTCAATTGGTTTTTAAGGCCATCAATAAATGCATTCTGTGCGGGATATAATGTGCAGATAAAAAGTATACAGTATAAGAGTAAGTACTTTAATTTCATAAGGTGAAAGTACAAAATTTGTAGACATCTGTCAATTTCCTGTCTGAAAAACTAGAGCTATGTGTTGTTTGTAATTTATTGATTATTAACTTTTTGAATGTTTTTGTAGACATTTTGTAGTCATCTGTGATCGGGGTTGAATATGTTTTGTAGTCGCATAAAACAAGACTGGGATCTTTTTCTTCTGCAATTTAGGGCCAGAAAAAATCAAAGAATATTAATTTAAAATTTTACAGCTATGGACAACAAAACCTTATCAATTGTTTCTTACATTACGCTTTTCGGATGGCTGATATCCTTCTTTATCGGAAAAGAAAAGTCGAACAGCCTTTTAAAATACCATCTGAAACAATCATTGGGATTAATTCTTTTTTCTATTTTTTTATCTATCATTCTCAATATTGTATTGATGGTTACTAAAATCGGAATTCTGGGAATATTGGGTTTGATTCCTTTGGTATTGATGATTATCGGAATCATTAATGCAGCCAACAATGTTGAAAAGCCTTTGCCATTAATAGGGAAAATATTTGAGGACAAATTTTCTTTTATCGGATAGGATTCAAAAATTTTTGGAAACACCAATTTAACATTTAATATAAAATTATGAAAACACCATTAATCATCGCAGGCATGCTTTTTTTTAGCTTTTCTGTTATATCATGCGATAAATTGGAAAAAGTTAAAGAAAAGCTGTCACAGAATGATTCAGGGCAGGTAAACCCTTTTAGTGTTAATTCCGGGGATGTAAACAGAGATATTATTTCTTTTAATAACAAAGTTGTAAAAATGGATGATGAGCAGTCAGATTTTATCAAAGATTTTCAGAATATATTGATACAGATGGAAGACTATGTGAAAAATGCCGGTGCCAATCCAAAAGCTTCCGGTATTATGCCCATATTTACGCCTTCAGTGATGTTGTACACCCGTCAGGAATTAAAGGCTCCGGATGTATTGGGAAAGAATTTTCAGACACTTGTGGATAAGATGAAGGACACAATGGTCCGATTGGAATCTTTAAAAAAAGAACTGGACACTTACAAACAGGCAGAGGACTGGAAAGATGATAAAGGAAAGAAAGTCGCCGAAATCAACGAAAAAGCAATACAACTTATTAAAGAAAACCGTACAGCGGCCAATGACTTATTCACTAAGCTTTCCCCAAAGGCAAATAAAGCAGAAATTGAGATGCTTAAAGATCATCCGCTCAAAACACAGATCATTCAATCTAAGGAGGTTATGGAGCTGGCTCAGAAAATTATTGATGATTCCTACGATGTAGCGGATATGAATGCCTATAAAAACAAATTTTCCCACCAATACGAGCAGATGGAAAAATTATATAAAAGGAACATCAATGAAAAAATTCCGTCTTCAGAAAAGCAGAAGGAAAACAGTTATCAGGCATTCAACAGTTCTGTCAATGATTTCCTGGGTAAAATGAGAATCGTACAGCGAAGCCTAAACGAAAATAGTCAGGATCTAAACCGTGATCTTGATAACCTGGAAAGAGAAGCAGGATATGTTCTTGACCGTTATAACACTTTTGTAGATTGATTTTTAATTCCCGGCTGGATTATATATAATAAAAACAGCTAGCTATAATCATGAAACTGGCTATACCTTTAAAGAATATAATATACTGATTTAACAGGATAAAGGTAATTTTACCGCCCATTTTAGAAAAGAAAAGAAGTATGGATTTTGAAATTTTGAAACAGCAGATTGAAGATGCTGCAAGGAAAGCTTTTTTAGAAGTGTATGAAAAGCATGGAGCAGAAGGAATTTACAGCTTTGCACTGTACAGCGATGAAGGAGCAATGACAGTTTGCCCTGCTGCCAATACATTGAAAGTAATGGAGAATGCAGATGAAGAAGATGCTCTTTATTATAAATATGAACCGGCAGAATGGACTTACGAAATGAAAGGTGCCGATAAAGAATTTGATATAATCTGCACTCAGTTGAGAGCAGAGCTTAGTAAGCACGATGACGATGATCAATGGTTTGAGAGTTTTCAGGCTAAACTATATTCAAGCTGTATTGAAGTATTAGAAAAACTTAAAAACGAGAACTTTTTCACAAATGTCACGAGCAAAGATATTTTCCTGATTTTCACGGTTTCAGATTATGAGTTTGTGCAAGAAGACTTGAAAAACCTTATCATCAGACTGAATGATAATGAATACCAACATGAATATCTGGACTGGATGGCTACCTGGGGCAATTAAAAGTATGAAGAATTAAAAAAACACTTTAAATATATACATATGAAGCCGATAAAATAATTGTCTCAGAAGCCTCTTATACATTACAATCTCTATACATGCTTTTTATAACATTAGACTCAACTCCCAACCAAAATATTAAGAACAATTACATTCATTATGAACAACTATCAATTTTATAAGCAAGAAGGAAATCAATATATTTTTAGAAACCAGCCGGTGTTTATTGCAGTGCTCTGTATTATTTTTCTGGTCATTGCAGGACTCATTTTTAATAGTATAAGAACCGGGAGCTATATTATTATGGCGGTAGTTGCACTTATTGTAGTCAACTTCTTTACCAAGAAATTTATCATTGATATGGACCGTAAAACAATTACGGGAAAACATACCATTTTTGTTCCGGCAAGAACATATCCGATTGAGAATTTCAGAAATTTTCATGTGGTGGCAACAAAATATATGGGATTTATTACCACTAATGTAATGCTGTCTGTTTATTTTGAAATAGATGGAAAAGAAAAACAGCTTACAATAGGCCAGGCGCTTACCCAGAAAGGAATACAGAAAATGGTCAATGAAACAGAGGATATTTTGAACATTAATCATCCTGAAAATGGACATCAGAGACCGCTATAAGTTTGAAGAAAACGGACGAGAAATAAGCTTTATGCCCAATTACAGTTTTCTGCGCACTTTGGTTGGATGGCTGGCATTGGGAGTCATTGCGCTTCCTGTGATCATCTATTATTTTATGGATAAAATATCCGGAGATCAGTTCAAAATTGCCATGGGATTATGGAGTGTTTATATGATCTACTTTCTGTTTGACCTCTTTTTCAGAATTCCTGTGAAATATATTTTTGATAAATCGGGAAAGTGTATTTACAGAAAACTGTTACTTTCCAAAAAGCTCATGAATTTTGATGAAATGACCTATTTTGTGAACGATGAAAGAGGTGGATATTATTATTCCATCGGGAAAAAGAGAAATCAGTTTGTAAAAAACTACAGAATCAGTAATTATTTTTCCGGATCTAAAGCTTCTAACAGAAGAGAGGAGGAGTATATAAAAGAAATTTTATGTCCTGTTCTCATTGCTGTAGGAATTCCCCTGAATCAGGAAGAACAATAAAACAAGTACCGAAAAGCAGGGTAAAAACTAATACGATGAAGAATGGAGGTATAACCATTCCCCTCCCTTGGAGGGGTGGCAAAAATTCAAAGAATTTTTGACGGGGTGGTTGATACACAATAACAAAAAACCCGGCGGTTTCGAAGAAACCGCCGGGTTTTGTCTATATAAAATAGCTTATTTTAAACTATTAAGCTAAAATTCTCTTTACAGCTTCTTTTACTGCAGCAGAATCAATTTTATACTTCTTCATCAATTCTGCTGGTGTTGCAGACTCTCCGAAAGTATCATTTACCGCCACAAATTCCTGTCTTGTAGGTCTTTTTCTTGCCAACATACCTGCAACAGATTCTCCTAAACCACCAAGGTAGTTGTGCTCTTCAGCCGTTACAATCTTACCTGTTTTTTCAACAGATTTTAAAATGATCTCTTCATCAAGAGGCTTAATCGTGTGAATGTTGATAACCTCACAAGAAATACCTTCTTTCTCAAGCTCATCAGCAGCTACAAGAGATTCCCATACAAGGTGCCCTGTTGCAACAATCGTTACATCAGTACCTTCTTGAAGCATAATTCCTTTTCCGATTTCGAAAGGCATATCTTCCGGAATGAATACAGGAACTACCGGTCTTCCGAATCTTAAATATACAGGACCTTCAAAATCTGCAATCGCTAAAGTAGCAGCTTTAGTCTGGTTGTAGTCACAAGTATTGATCACGGTCATTCCAGGAAGCATTTTCATCATACCGATATCTTCAAGAACCTGGTGAGTAGCTCCATCTTCTCCTAAAGTAAGACCTGCGTGAGAAGCACAGATTTTTACATTTTTGTTAGAATAAGCGATAGACTGACGGATCTGGTCATATACTCTTGAAGTAGAGAAGTTAGCGAAAGTTCCTGTAAAAGGAATTTTTCCTGTAATGCTAAGACCAGCTGCAATCCCCATCATGTTTGCTTCTGCAATACCAATCTGAAAGAATCTTTCAGGAGCTTTCTCAATGAATTTCTCCATCTTCAAAGAACCGATAAGGTCTGCGCAAAGTGCTACTACATTAGGATTTTTGTCAGCCAGTTCAGCTAATCCTGCTCCGAATCCTGAACGCGTGTCCTTTTTTTCTGTATATGTATATTTCATTTTTATTTTATTAATCGAGATGTTAAGATATTAGTAATCAGCCGGAGTTTCTAGGTACAATTGCTTGAATGCTGTGTCTAATTGCTCATCATTAGGAGCTTTACCATGCCAGGCATGAGATCCCATCATATAATCAACTCCGTAACCCATTTCTGTATGAAGAAGAATTGCTACCGGCTTTCCTTTTCCGGTTTCTGTTTTTGCCTTCTCAAGAATTGCAATCACAGCTTCAAGATCATTACCATTTTTTTCTTCCAGAACAATCCATCCGAATGCTTCCAATTTAGCATGAAGATTTCCTAAACTTAATACATCATCTGTATCACCATCGATCTGACGACCGTTATAGTCAATTGTAGAAATGATATTATCTACCTTTTTAGCAGCTGCATACATCAATGCTTCCCAGATCTGACCTTCCTGAAGCTCACCGTCTCCGTGAAGAGAGTAAACAAGAGATTGATCACCATCTAATTTTTTACCATCAGCTACCCCTAATGCTACGGAAAGTCCTTGTCCAAGAGAACCTGAGGCAATTCTGATTCCCGGAAGGCCTTCGTGCGTTGTTGGGTGTCCCTGTAATCTTGAATCTAATTTTCTGAAAGTACTTAGTTCTTCTACAGGGAAGAAACCAAATCTTGCTAAAGTAGAGTAGAATACCGGAGAAATGTGTCCGTTTGATAGATAAAAATGATCCTCATTCTTACCTTCCATTGTAAAAGGAAGTTTATAGTTCATTACCTTTCCGTAAAGGGCTGTAAAGAATTCTGTGCACCCTAAGCTACCACCAGGGTGTCCTGAATTTACAGCGTGAACCATTCTTAAAATGTCTCTTCTGATCTGCGTAGTAAGAGTTTTTAACTCTTCGATACTTTTACTCATTATATCTGATTTATTTGCATGCGAATTTACAATTTTTTACCGGCTTATGGAAATGCAAAATCCGGATATAAAACCCGGATTTAGTATGATTTGAATATTTTCCCGCTTTTAACAGCCTTCGTTAAGATAAACAGAGATTTCAGTTACTATATTATTAACGAATTTAAAGCTTAATAAAGTTCCTGCCTGGCTGTCTTCAAGATTAAAATAACCGGCATCTTTAATCGGCTTACCATTGGAGTCCCAGTCCGGGCGTACACTGAAATTGGCGTAACTTCTATACGTGTTGATCAGGTCATCTCTGGTGCTTCCCACCCCGATTCCGCTTTTGGTTTTGAATTTTTTACTTGTTGTTGTCATGTAGGTAATGGAAGGAACACTCGGGTTGGCTTCATTGATGTAATTATCAAAAAGATCAATCTGAATAGTTTCTCCATTATATTTTACGATGTTTTTTTTCTCTGCGCCAGAGTTGGACAGTTTTATTCCCGCTATTTTTTCAGCATCAACCTTAGGCATGAAAACTTTAAAGGGGCCAATTCGTAATGTTGAGACTTCAAAGTTGTCTTGAGCATTCATGAAACTAAAAGTCAATAGAAATGTGAAAATTGCGATAATTTTTTTCATAGTTTTTAATTTTTGTTTTTTTTATTTCGATGTTTTTTAAAATTAATTTATATCATTCGTGTTAAAGATAATTAAAATGCAAAAGTCTATAAAATCAGTTACTTAAACAAATACAAAAAAATAAAAAATATTTATTAACGGTAATGCTTTGTGGTAGCAGGATCATTGATTTTTTGCTACTAAACATTGCTTTTTTTTGAATTTTAATATGTGGTATTTAGATTAATTTAACTAATTTTATAATTCAAATAATCATGAATTATGAACCTTTAACTAATTATTTTTTTTTGTTTTTGGTTTTAATGTTGGGATTAATAAAAATTACATACCATTATATATGAAAATTAAACAATTATTTTATCTGGGGATATTCATTATATCCGTTTCCTCCGGGAAAGCACAGGACTTTTTTACAGTAATCAGTGAGAGGTCCATCAAAGCAGATCCGAAAAACAGAACTGTACAACCGGAAAAGTCACTTACCTATACCTTGGATGTGGCCGGAATGAAAAGTTATTTCAATTCTGTTCCGGAACTGAAAGACAGTGACCGCAAAGAAAATGCTCCGATTATTGTTCTTCCAATGCCAGATGGTACGAAAGCCAAATTCAGAATCTGGAAATCTTCCGTGATGGCTCCGGAATTAGCCAGCAAGTTTCCTCAGATTGTCACTTTTACCGGACAGGGAATTGATGACAGGTATGCAACCCTAAAACTTGATTTTACAGAGTTAGGATTTCATGCGCAGATAAAATCTATAGTCGCAGGCGATTCTTATATAGATCCTTATGCAAAACAGGATGTCAGTAATTATATCATTTACAAGAAAAGTGATTTAATTGATAAAAATCCAAGAACATGTGGGCTGAAAGATGATCAGGATGCTCCACTAGAAAAAAAAAGCGAACAAAAAACCGTAGCTCCAAGCGTAGGAACTCAAATTAGAGTTTTCAGATTCGCAGTGGCTTGTACCCATCAGTATGCAATTGCAGCAACGGGTTCTGCAACTCCTACAGTAGCACAGACTCTTTCAGCCATTGTAACCTCTGTAAACAGAGTGAATGGAGTATATGAACAGGAAGTTGCTTCAAGATTGGTATTAGTAGGTACTGAAACCAATGTGATCTTTACCAGTGCGGCTACGGACCCTTTCACAGGAAATGATAGTGCAGGAACATTAATTAACGAAAGCCAGACCCAAATTGACTTACTGATAGGAAATGCCAATTATGATATCGGACATACCTTCAGTACAGGAGGTGGAGGATTAGCCGGATTAGGAGTAATCTGTAACAACTCTAATAAAGGAAGAGGAATCACCGGCTCACCAAATCCGGTTGGTGATCCTTATGATATTGATTATGTAGCCCATGAAGTAGGACATCAGTTTGGGGGGCCACATACTTTTAATGCAACAACAGGAAGCTGTGGAGGAGGAAACCGCAGTGCAACCAACGCTGTAGAACCTGGAAGCGGAATTACCATAATGGCTTACGCCGGAATTTGTGGAAGTACCAATAACCTCGCTCCTAACAGTATTCCGACTTTCCATACTAAATCATATCAGTCTATCACCACAAAAGTTCAGTCAACAACTTGTCAGGTAACACTTCCAAGCAACAATTTCGCTCCTACAGTCAATGCCGGAGGAGATTATACCATTCCTAAAGGTACACCATTTAGATTGGAAGGATCTGCTACAGATTTAGATAACAATCCTCTTACTTACAGCTGGGAACAGAATGATGTAGGACCTGCGGGTGACTGGAATGCACCAACATTAAATGCACCTCTGTTCCGATCATACGTACCTGTAACCGTTCCTTACAGATATTTCCCAAAACTTACAGATGTAATCAATGGAACTGTTTCCAAAGGAGAAGTTAGACCTTCTTATGCACGAACAATGGAGTTCAGATTGACTGTAAGAGATAATAACGCGGGTTGTGCAGGAGTAGCCAATGATGATGCTATTATTACTGTTGATGGAAATTCCGGACCTTTTAACGTAACTGCACCTACTACAGCGGTAAACTGGGCCGGTAATTCTACTCAGACAGTAACCTGGGACGTAGCCAATACAACTTCATTTCCGGTGAATGCCGCTACTGTAAATATTTACCTTTCTACAGATGGCGGGCTTACCTATCCTACACTGATCCTGGCTTCCACTCCGAACGATGGTTCTGAAGTTGTTACTATTCCTAACGTAAATACCACACAGGCAAGAATTATGGTTGCTGCAGAAACAAATGTTTTCTATAACATTAATCCAATCAACTTTACCATTACCCAGACATTAGGGGTGAATGAAACCTCTGCCAATAAAGATGTATTTGTGGTATATCCTAATCCAAGTAAAGGACTTCTGAATGTGAAATTTACCAATTCAAATGAAGTATATGATATTACAGTATATGATGTAAGCGGAAAATTAGTGTTCACTCAGGCAAAAAACAAATTGAATCATGATAAAACAGGGTCTTTTGACTTGTCACATCTTGTTCAGGGAGATTATCTTGTTAAAGTGAAATCTAAAAATCTCGAGAAAACAATCAAGTGGATTAAAGAATAATCTATTTCCTTGATTCAAATAAAAAAGACTGTCTTCAATAGAGGACAGTCTTTTTTTGGAATGTATGTTATTTTAAACAACTCTTAAATGTTGTTTGTTTTTTACCAGCCACAGACCAATGAAGGTTAGTAATCCGTTTAAAACAATGAGTTCTACTCCGATTTTATAATCGGTATAAGTAGTAACAGCCAGATTGATTAAATAAGTTAATACAGGTGCCAAAAGGGTAACCGTAAGGATGGAATATTTTCTTGAAATCTGGAACTTGGTGAAAATTCCAAAAGCAAAAAGTCCAAGAAGCGGTCCGTAAGTATATCCTGCAATTTCCATGATCAGATAGACGATAGATTTGTCATTCAATGCTTTGAAAACCATAATCAGGATGAAGAACACTACGGTGAAAATCAAATGTACTTTCATACGAAGGCGTTTCTTCTCTTTTTCAGTTTTTGTTTTATCTTCATTAAGGTTTAATAAATCTACACAATATGAGCTGGTTACAGCTGTTAGAGCCCCATCTGCAGAAGGAAATAAGGCTGAAATTAATCCGATGATGAAAATAACAGAAATAGCCATAGGAAAATATCCCTGAAGTGATAAAGCGGGGAAAAGGTCATCTCCCATTACGTTTTTAATGTTTCCTGCTGGATCTTTAAATCCAAAAATATTCGTTACTGTTTCACCGTTTATAGTCCCATATTCTGCTCCATGTTGTAGAGCAAAGAGGTATAATAATCCTCCCAGGAATAAGAAGGCAAGGTTCACAATAAGAAGTGTTCCTGCAAAAGTCAACATGTTTTTCTTTGAATTCTTAAGATTATCCACAGAGATATTTTTCTGCATCATTTCCTGATCCAGCCCTGTCATAGCAATGGTAATGAAAATTCCGCCCAGAATGGTTTTCAGGAAAAAGGTTTTGGAATTCGGATCAAAATTGATGAAGTGAGTATAATTTTTCTGTTCAAGAATCGTATAAGCTTCACCAAACGACAGATTCAGGTTGGATAAAATATAAACAATACAAGCTACAAGACTGATGATCATAAAAGAAGTCTGCAGCGTATCTGTAATAACAATGGTTTTTACACCGCCTTCAAAAGTATACAGAAGTACCATTAACAGAAGAACAAGAGAAGTCACCCAGAACGGAACTCCCAATCCTTCAAGTAAGAATATCTGTAAAACATTCACTACCAGGTATAATCTTGCAGTAGCTCCAATTGCTCTTGAAATAATAAAAAAGATAGAACCTATTTTATGCGCTTCTACATTGAATCTTTTTCCCAGATATGTGTAAATAGAAGTCAGATTCATCTTGTAGTAGAGTGGTAGTAATATTGCTGCCACAATAAAATATCCGATGAAGAATCCTATCACCATCATATAATATTCAAAACCTCCGTAAATGTATTCGGAGCCGGTCATTTTTCCGACAGTTCCCGGAACGGAAATAAAAGTAACCCCACTTAAGCTGGTTCCTATCATCCCGAATGCTACGAGCCACCATTTACTCTTTTTGTTACCGATAAAAAAAGACTGGTTATCAGAATTCCGGCTGGTGAAATAAGAAATCACCAAAAGGCCGATAAAATAGACGAAAACAAATAGCAAAAGGATAGTTCCTGGATTCATGCTTGATTTTTAAATTTTAGCAAATATATAAAAAAGATCAGTCGTGAATCATGAATTTGAATTCCTGTTCGTGTCAAAACAAATTGTGATGGTTAATTTACTTGTAAGCAGTGATTTACTTTTAAAAACAAAAACCTTCCAGAGATCGATCTGAAAGGTTTGTATGGTAAGGGTGTAATACAGTGACTAATTCACTAAAACATCCTGAAGTTCCTCACTTTTCTGGAAACTTGCTTTAGCGAAAGGACAGAGGGGAATAATCTTCTTATCATTTTTTCTGGCAAAATCTACGGCTGCCAGAAGCATTTCCTTGCCTACTCCTTTTCCGTTGTAAGCTTCTTCCACCTCGGTGTGGTCTATAATAAATCTTTCTTCTCCGGCCCAGGTATAGGTCATCATTCCTGCGCGTTTTCCATCTATGAAAGCTTCAAAACTTCCGTGTTTTTCGTCGTTGTTTTGTTTTACTTCGATCATGTTATGAGAATTTAGTTAGTATTTCTATGTCGTTGGTTAATATTTTGTGAACAGGGCATGCATCCGCAATGGTGTGCAGTCTTTTACGCTGCTCATCATCCAGAATACCTTCAAAACTGATATCTCTTTTGAAGACCGCTCTTTTTGTTAATGGAAAGTTTTCAAGCTCTACTTCTACATTGATGTTTTCTATATCCCATTCCTTTCTTTCAATATACATTCTCAAGGTTGCTGCTGTACAGCTTGCCAGTGATGTAGCCAGGATTTCCAGCGGATTGAAACCCTTGTTCTGTCCGCCTTTATCAATCGGTTCGTCCGTAATAATTGTATTCTCGCCGGCTGTTACTTCTGTATAATATTTTGTTTTTCCTAAACTTGCCTTTACTGTTACCGCCATTATTTTGCTGTATTGAATTTATAACTTAATGCACCTGATGGGCATAGGTCGATCTGATTTTTTAGTTCTTCGGGACTTGCGTTTTCTGCTTTTATCCAAGGTCTTTCTTTAGGATCGTAGACTTTGGGGAGTGTTTTTACACATATGGCAGAATGGATACATTTTTTAGGCTGCCAGATGACAGTAATGTTTCCGTTAGGATATTCGTGTGTTTCCATATCAATTTTCTTTTAATGTTTTTTCGATTCTTCTGTCCGGAATCAGCCATATAAGAGCCACGATATAATAAAAACCTATGGCAATATAAGGATAAAAAAATGAAGTAGCGATTCCCAGGACATAAAATACAATTGAGATATACTCTTTATATTTCGAATGGATGGCTTCTTTCAGTTTTGAATCTTCTCCTTCACAACGGATAATCACATGCTCCAGAATAGTGTAGGCAATGGCCGACATAATGAGCCCTATACCATAGACTGCAACGGGGTTTTTTGCAAAATTTGTCGTCCCGATCCATTCTGTAGCAATTGGCATCAGAGAAAGCCAGAACAGAAGATGAAGGTTGGCCCAAAGAATGCTGCCATTTACTTTCTTTACTGTCTGGAACAAATGATGATGGTTGTTCCAGTAGATTCCTACATAAATAAAACTGAAAATATAAGCCAGAAACTTAGGAAGAAGAGGTTTGACACTGGCCCAGCTATTTCCTTCAGGTACTTTCAGTTCAAGTACCATAATGGTAATAATAATAGCAAGGACACCATCACTGAACGCCTCCAGTCTTCCTTTGTTCATTTACTTTATCTGATTTTTAAAGTTTTGTATTTTACCTTTCAGATCATTCAGCATATCGGGATTGATGACACCGCTTTCCATATCAAAGTTTTCATAAAATTTGGGCAGTGAAAAAGTGTCCTTGATATCTGCTGCAAACTGTGGAAAAAATGTTTTTGCTGTATTCATCACATTTCCGCCTCCATAACCTCCGGGAGAGGTACTCATCAGAAGCATTGGTTTATTCTGAAATACTTTTACGTTAATTCTTGAAGCCCAGTCAAAAACATTTTTAAAAGCTGCACTGTAAGAACGGTTGTGCTCAGCAAGTGAGCAGATGATTACATCACATTCCTCAATCGCTTTTAAAAACTGGTGGGCTTCATCAGGAAAACCTTTCTTTTCAAGGTCTACAGAGAATACGGGCATTGTAAAATCGTTGAGGTCAATCAGATTGATTTCCTCATCCTGAAAATCTTTCAGAACAAATTTTACCAGTTCCCTGTTGATAGAGGTGGAAGATGTACTTCCGGCAAATGCTAATATTTTCATAGTTAATAATCTGAACTGAAGTTATTTTCTGTTTAGAATAGCCTTAGGAAGCGGCACATATTCGTTTTCGTCACCAGGAACCAGAGGAAATGCATCGTGATTCTGATCATTCCAGTTTACTTTTGCCTGATCAATTAATTCCTTGTCAGAGTTAACGAAATTCCAGAAAATAAAACGCTCTTCATCGAATGGTTCGCCACCGAAAAGATAAACCGTTCCGTTTTCACTCATCTCAAATTCGCAAAGCTTGGTATCTTTAGCAATCATCAGCTGTTTGGAACCATAAGAATTTCCATCGGTAGTTACTGTTCCATCCAGAACGTACATGGCTGCTTCTCCATAAAGATCTTTTCCAATGCTGATTTTTTTTGCTTCTTTTGTTTTAATTTCAAGGAAAAATAATTTGCTGTGTACCGGAACTGCAGATGTTCTTCCAAATGCTTCACCGGCAATTAATTTATACTGAATGCCATCTTCCTCCCACACCGGAATTTCATCTGCTTCAATATGATGGAAAGTAGGCTCAGACTGCTCAAGATGCTTCGGAAGACCTACCCAGATCTGGAATCCGTGAAGTCTTTTATCACTGTGTCTTAAATATTCAGGTGTTCTTTCTGAATGTACAACCCCTTTTCCGGCTGTCATCCAGTTAACAGCACCCGGTTTTATTTCTATAGCACTTCCAATACTGTCTCTGTGGAAAATAGAGCCTTCCAGCAGATAAGTCAAGGTAGATAATCCGATATGCGGATGTGGCGGAACATCGAGATTCTGATAATCTTTTAATTCTGAAGGCCCCATGTGATCAATAAAAACAAAAGGGCCAACTGCTCTTTTCTCACGGAAAGGAAGAAGTCTTCCTACCAGGAAATTTCCGATATCTGCCGCTTTTTCTTCAATAATAAGTCCAATATTTGACATGATGATGTGATACTTTTTAAAATGTTATTTAAATAAATTGATGAGTCCTGATGAAGGTTTAAAGTTTGTCGTAGCCTTCAAATCTCTCATCCACGATACGTTTCCATTCAGGGTGTTTCTTAATAAAAGCGAAAACATAAGGACAGAAGGGTAGAAGTTTTTTTTCACTTTCTTCAATAAAATTCAAAGTTTTCTCTACTACTGCGGCAGCCGCGCCAGTTCCGGCTAATTCCGGTTCTGCTTCAGTATGGATTAAAGAAATCTGATGCATGGTTTCACGGTAATCAATAAATGCATAATGTCCGTTGAATTCTATTTCAAATCTTTTTTCGGCTTTTACAAGAGGTATATTTTCAAATTCTGGTTTCATAATATTTGTACTAAGGGTGCTGCATTTCCTATAAATGCAGGAAATTGCTTGTTAAGACAATTAAACCTTATAGGTTCTAAAACCTATAAGGTTTGCCATTATATAAAGTTAATAAAAAAAGGAATAATCAAAGATTAAGATAAATTTAAATCTTTAATCTTCCAGGTATCCGAATTTTCCGGTATTAAAATCCTCGAAAGCCTGCATGATTTCTTCTCTGGAATTCATCACAAAAGGTCCGTGAGGATAAATAGGTTCGTTAATAGGTTCTCCGCTGATGATTAAAACAACAGCATCTTGTTTGGCTTCGATAGTGAATGTTTCCCCTTCATTTTTAAACAGGACAAAATGATCAGCTTTAACAGCTTCTTCCTCGTTAATAATAATACTTCCTTCAATTACCAAAGCTGCAGTGTTGAAATGAGCAGGGAAATTAAACTCTGCTTTTCCTCCAGCTTTCAGTTTGGCATTCATCATATGAACCGGAGTGAAAGTACTCGCAGGTCCTTTATGACCATCATATTCTCCGGCAATCACTTCTATGTAGCCATTTTCGCCCAGATCCACTCTTTCCATTTTAGAGTTTTCGATAGCCTGGTATTTTGGGCAGCTCATTTTATCTTTTGCCGGAAGATTCACCCAAAGCTGAACCATCTGAAAAATTCCTCCTTCTTTTGCCCATTCTGTTTCATGATATTCCTTGTGCAGAACTCCTTTGGCAGCAGTCATCCACTGAACATCACCTTCTCCGATCACACCGCCGCCGCCAGCGCTGTCATGGTGTTCTACTTTTCCGCTATACGCTATCGTTACTGTTTCAAAACCTCTGTGCGGATGTACTCCTACACCTCTTGGTCTGTCTGAACCATTGAAATGAAATTTTGAATTGTAATCCAGCATGATAAACGGATCCATTCTTTTCATATCCAATCCAGGAACTCCCGGAATGAAATTGTGAACCCTGAACCCATCGCCTACAAAGTGCGCAGGTTTTGGAGATACTACGATTTCTATTTTTTTAGTTGCCATCACATTGTTGATTTATGTAAACAAAATTACCATTGTTATATGCGAAAAGCATTGATCTGTGTTAAGTTCGTGGGAAAGGATGAAGCTGTGATCAGATCTGTTTAATCTTCCTTGGATTTCATATTCTTTCCATCCGAAATATGCAGCCTCCTGAACACGAATCCAGATAAAATCGTTAGTATTCCCACCGTAAGAAATGTAAGTCGGAAGGCATTATGGATTTCACCATTAATAAGATCTGTATTTTCAAATAACTTTAAAACAATCAGTCCGAAGGCAATTCCGAAGCCTATCGCCAGCTGTTGATTGACTGAGAGTAAAGAGTTTCCGCTGCTGGTCTGAAAGTTACGAAGATCGGCAATAGAAATAGTATTCATGGAAGTGAACTGAATAGAGTTGAAAAAACCTAATATTGCGATGATCGGAACAAACCAGTACAAAGATGTGTGTATATCAGGTATGGCAAGCAGGCATATCAGCGTTCCGATAATGAATGTATTAATCATCAAAGTCTGGCGGTAGCCATATTTATCTAAAATTTTAATAACATATGATTTTCCGAAGATAGCCGTCAAAGCCATAGGAGCAATGATCCAGCCCGAAGTGACTGCAGACTGTTTATAGGCAATCTGGATCATCAGTGGCAGCAATAGCGGAACAGAGCTGATTCCTAATCTGGTGGCAAGATTTCCCACAATGCCTACCCGGAATGTTCTCACCTGAAAAAGGTTTAACGGGAAGATAGGATTTCCTCCTCTTTTAGCATGCTTATAATAATAATACAGGAACAGGAAGCCCATTATAAATACAAGCAAAACAGGGGTGATATTCTGGATGTCCCCGAAAAGTTCCAGGGAAACAGAAAGCAGGAGAGAGGCTGCTGCAAAAATCAAGAAGCCCTTTAAATCAAAATCAACATCATCAGATTTGTAATTGGGCATGAATTTTAATCCTAAAAGAATTCCCAGAACTCCAATCGGAATATTGATCAGGAATATCCAGTGCCATGAGAGGTAATCTACCATATAACCTCCTACCAAAGGTCCGAGTACAGGTCCGATAAGAGCAGGAATGATGGCAAAGTTCATGGCTTTGAGCAGTTCGTTTTTATCAAATGTTTTAATGAGTGCCAGCTTTCCAACAGGCGTCATCAAGCTTCCTCCAACTCCCTGAATAACTCTTGAAATTACTAAATGAGTAAGATTTTGAGACATGGAACAGAACAAAGAACCCAGACTGAATAATACCAGAGAAAATATAAATATTTTTTTTGTTCCAAACCGGTCGGCAAGAAATCCGCTGGCGGGCATAAAAACAGCAAGGGTTAGAACATAACTGATGATAGCGTTCTGCATATTGAGCGGAGACTCATTCAGATCTTTTGCAATAGCAGGCAGAGAAGTATTCAGAATCGTGGAATCCAGCATTTGCATGAAAATAGCAGTGGCCAGAATTAAGGGAAGTATCTTTTTTACGGAGGTCTGTTGTGTATTTGCTTCTGTCATTTTGTATCGGCTGGGTTGTGAAAAACTCCCAGACTTATTTATTTGAAGAACCGCTTACTCTAAGCGTTTTGATTCTTAGATAAAGAAATCCATATAAAATTAAAAAAGTCCTGTGAAATTTCACAGGACTTTTTGATTTATTTTCTAGGTTTTATTTTCTAGGTTTTTCTACTCCTTTCCATTCATCACCGGCTTTTCTGTACTGGCTTAAGGTGAAAGTTTTGAAATCCTTTGTTTTATATTCGATGTTATCGGTATTCTGCTCAAAAGGCATGATATAATAATATTCAATGTCTGTTTTATCCGATTTGTTTCCTTTTTTTACAGAAGGAACATATTTTGAGAATTTATAGCTTGGAAGATATTGTTTCAATCTTGTGTAGAAAGCTTTGTCTTCTTTTTCGCTAGGGATGATATCTACAATATTCAGATCGTCTTTTTTCTTGTCAATCCAAAGATAATATGTCTTTTCTTCTCCTATATTTCTATTGAATGAGTTGAAAGCAAATAATTCCTTAGGCACAAGTTCCTTGATTTTTTCGGGATCTACTTTAGTATAATATTGACCTTTTGAAGGGTCTACATACGTTTCAAGGTTATACATTAAAACAGAATTGTTCTCGAATTTTTTATTTTTAAAATATTGATTTAATGATAATTCTGCAGTTGCTCTCAGCTCTTTACCTCTTGCATCCAGTTTTTTTGTCGGGTTCTGAGGGTTTACATATTTTACAAATTCATATAAAACAACAGGTTTAATGTCTTTAAGGTGAGGATAAGTTTTCAGTTGCTCTGCCTTTACAAGCCAATAATATTGTTGATAGTAGTCATCTTTATCCTGGTCTTTCACACTCTTATAAGCCAAAGCAAGCTTCTTTGAATTCAGATATTTGCCATATTTTCCTTGTCCAAAAGCAAAACTTATGGCTAATAAGGCAAATAAAACAGTAAGGTTTCTTCTCATTTTTTTATAATTGATATTTTCGTTTTCCAAATATAATTATTTATTAGATATTATTTTGGATTGTGAGTTAAATTATGCCATATTGTTAGTGTTAATTCAAGAAAAAATCCTGTATTGCTACAGGATTGATAAATTATAACAGAAGGAGTTATAGGTTTGAATGTGAAAAATATACATGTAATTAGTGAATTTTGCTTTGCAAGTGAATTATTAACTGTCAATTTTTGCTTCGCAAGTGAATAATAAAGCTGTAATCCGTAACCCGAATCCCGCAACAAATTGACAAGCGAAGCGAATTGACGATTGACTATTCATCATCCCTTCCTAATACGAAGTCTCATGTACCTTCACCGCTCTTCCGCTTGGATCATTCATTTTTTTGAACGCTTCATCCCATTCCAGAGCAATAGGAGTGGAGCATGCAACAGAAGGAACTGATGGAACGGTAGCAGCTGCAGTTTCACTCGGGAAATGTTCTTCAAAAATAGTTCGGTATCGGTATTCTTCTTTGTTCTGAGGTGTGTTTAGCGGGAATCTGAATCTTGCGTTAGTCATCATTTCGTCTGTCACTTCTCTTTCAGCTACCTCTTTTAAGGTATCTATCCATGAATATCCCACACCATCCGAGAACTGTTCTTTCTGTCTCCAGACAATAGAATCTGGAAGAAGGTCTTCAAAAGCTTTTCTCAATACCCATTTTTCAATTTTTCCTTCAGCAGTACTGATCATTTTATCCTGAGGGTTAATCGTCATTGCAATATCCATGAATTCTTTGTCAAGGAAAGGAACTCTTCCTTCAATTCCCCAGCTCATCAACGCTTTGTTGGCTCTTAAACAGTCATAGAGGTGAAGTTTGCCTAATTTTCTCACAGTTTCATCGTGGAATTCTTTTGCATTAGGAGCTTTATGGAAGTATAAATAACCTCCGAACAATTCATCCGAACCTTCTCCTGAAAGAACCATTTTAATTCCCATGGATTTGATGACTCTTGCCAAAAGATACATCGGTGTGGATGCTCTGATGGTGGTTACATCATAAGTTTCAAGATGATAAATGACGTCACGTACAGCATCCAGTCCTTCCTGAACAGTAAAGTTAACCTCATGGTGAACAGAACCAATGTGCTCTGCTGCCTTTTGTGCAGCTGCAAGATCCGGAGAACCAACCAATCCTACCGCGAAACTGTGGAGTCTTGGATACCAGGCTTCCTGAGTATCGCCACTTTCAATTCTCTGGCGGGCAAATTTTGCAGTGATGGCTGAAATAACAGACGAATCCAGTCCTCCGGAAAGAAGTACACCATAAGGAACATCACTCATCAGTTGTCTGTGAACGGCATCTTCAAGACCTTTTCTCAGTTTTGAGATATCGGTTTCATTTTCTTTTACATGATCAAAGCTGTCCCAGTCTCTTGTATACCATTGCTGAAGTTCTGTTCCGTCCGGACTGAACATCAAATGGCCAGGTAAGAAAGTTTCTATTTTTTTGCAGATTCCTTCAAGAGCTTTTAATTCAGAAGCAACATAGTAGTTTCCGCTTTTATCCCAACCCTGATAAAGCGGACAGATTCCCATATGATCTCGGGCGATAAGATAAATATCATTTTCGGTATCGTATAAAGCGAATGCAAAAATTCCGTTAAGTTTCTCTACGAAATCTTTTCCGTATTTTCTGTAAAGGGCAAGGATCACCTCGCAGTCGGATTGAGTCTGAAACTCATAATCCGGAAATTCTTCTTTAAGTTCTCTATGGTTATAGATTTCACCGTTCACCGCTAATACTACTTTTCCATCTTTAGTAAATAGAGGCTGTTTTCCAGAAGTAGGATCTACAATGGCAAGTCTTTCATGAGAAAAAATTACTTTCTCGTCCTGAAAAACTCCACTCCAATCCGGTCCTCTGTGACGGATTTTTTTTGACATTTCCAATACCTGAGGTCTTAATACTTCAGTTTTTTGCTTGGCGTCGAATAAACATACAATTCCACACATGATTTTTATTATTTATGGAACAAAAGTAGAAGGGATGTTTATAAATAACAATAAAAAATATTTAAAAACGAAAATATTTAATCAATTAATACTTTAAAGTTAAAATTTTTAACTATTTCTTGAAATTAACATGTTTTTGATTAATTTTTTTCGTTGAGCCGAAATGGATGTGGTTTCTATACGAAATAAAAATGACATATTTATTAATCTATGGTAATTAATTATATGAATTTTACCCCTTACTTTGTGGCTCGAAATAATTTTTTTTCATCATTTGTGTTTTTACCTTCTTGCAATTCTCATGCAAGAAGGTTTTGTTTTTATTGTACTCCCAGTAAAGTTCCTGAAACATTCCAAGAACTGAAACTTGTTCCTTCTGTAGGTCCTTGAGGAATTTTTATCTGTATGGTATGTTTTCCTGCTTTCAAATCTCCCAGAGGGATAAAATTAGGATTGGTAACGGTTCCCGGGCACCAGTTTGATCTGCTGAGGTCTGAGGATGATAGTCCGTCCTGAAAATTTCCAGAGGCTGGATTGTATAAACGATACGAGCCACAATCTGTTCTCCATGGGATAAATGAAAATACAGGATTTCCATCCATCAATATAGAATTGGCTTTAGGAACGAATTCATCACCATTTTCCCAACCGCCGTGTCCTGTTGTGGTATACCTAAGTTGCGCATTTTTCAGGTCTTTATCTAACGTGAAGTCAACAAGAAGACCTTTGTCCTGATTAAACATGGTAGAGTAGTCCTGTCCTGCCATTTCCATAATATTTAAAGTATTAAACAAAGGAATAGCCGTATTGTTCTTATTTACGGTCTGATCACTTTTATGAATCGTAATATCAAGGCTTACTTTATGTCCTCCTTTATCATAATTGCCAATAAATGTACCTATCCAAAGTTCTTTTCCTGATAAAGCAGGTTTCAATTCTGTGATATCCTGTCGGTAAGGGCTGATAGTCTGCCAGTCTTTTCCTTTAAGCTGAATATGATTGAATTTCTGGATACCAAAAGCGGTAAAGAATCTCATCATTTCCATAGCAGGGCTATAATTGTCGGCAGCAGTTACTCCGTAATATTGTTTTCCATTTCCGTTTTCGTAAAGAGGAAGTGTTTTTACTCCCTTTTCCAGACCGTCAAAAAAAGACTTTTCTTTATCCTGTGGAATGAAAAATACAGTTCCGGTTCTGTCATAGGCATCCCCATTGGATTGCTGCTTCAGTTCAACAAAAATATTTTCTCCTTCTGTAATAGTGGGGAATTTTATTTTTTTCAGAATGATGGTTCCGTTAGCGTATCTCTTGATCTGGTCATCAGATTTTGAGGCATCAGAGAAATTGATGGTTTCATTTTCAAAAACATTCAGTGTGGTAAATCTGCTTTTCCAAAGGAGATCTTTATATCCCAGCTGATCGGTTGTCTGTATGTTTCCTTTCAATATGTTTTCAATCCTTGTGTTCTTTATTTTTTTGATTGAGCTGGCTGTTGTTAAAGAATTTTTATTTCTCTCTATTTCCAGAACTAATCCTAAATTCTGTCCTAAAACAGAAGGACCTCCTTTCAGTTTTAAGTCATTGGTGTACCAGATTTCAATGGTATTTGAATTGATTTTTGTAACCGCTTTTTTACAGTTGTATCCTAAGATCTTTTTTGTTTCATTGGTGAGTTCAAAATTCTGTTTTCCAACAGACTCTGTATCTGATGCTGAAATAATGGATCCTGGTTTTAAAAATGCATAAGAAACAATAGAGTTAGATGGCTTTTCTACCTTAGTGATCTCATAAGGATAGCTGCTTTTTTGTTCTTTGATCGTACTATTGAGAATAAAATTTTCTTTCTCATTGACCCAAATGATGGTAGAGGGCTGATCCGTTGATACCTTTCCGTTATAAGAACCAGTGTACTGAATTTCATAGGTCTGTGCAGAAAACAGACAGTACGCGAAAACAGCCAGAAAATTGAAAACAATTCTTGTATGCATAAATAAATGAGTTTGCTGCAAAGGTATTCTAAACTTTCTACAGCATCAAACCGGTTTTGATCTATACAGTTAGTAGGCAATGGGGTTGAAATGTTACAAAAATTGTTACATTTTTTCAGAAAGGTTTTAAAACAAAAAAACTACTCCAGAAAATAGAGTAGTTTAGTGTATTGTTGTTGGATTTAAATTAAGAAATTCTCTCAATCAAAGCCATATAGAATCCGTCATACCCTTCGCTAGGCATTACTTTTTCATCTTTAATCATCTTGAATCCAGGATTGTTTTTGATGAACTCATCTACCTGAAGATTGTTTTCAGATGGAAGAATAGAACAGGTAGCGTATACCATTTTTCCTCCTTTTTTAAGCATTTTAGAATAGTCCTGAAGAATTTGTTGTTGTTCCTTTTTAATTCTGTCAATAAAGTCCTGATCAATTTTCCACTTGCTGTCCGGGTTTCTTTTCAAAACACCAAGACCTGAACATGGTGCATCAATCAGAAGTCTATCAGCTTTTTCATGAAGACGTTTGATTACTTTATTGTCAGAGATCATACGGGTTTCAATATTGTGGGCTCCGGCTCTCTTGGCACGACGCTTCAGCTCGGCAAGCTTCCATTCGAAGATATCTAATGCTACAATCTGACCTTTATTTTTCATTAATGCTGCCAGGTGAAGTGTTTTTCCACCAGCACCAGCACATGCATCTACTACTCTTTGTCCTTCTTTTACATCAAGAAAATACCCGATTTTCTGAGAAGAAGCATCCTGAACTTCAAATAATCCTTCTTTGAAAGCGGTAGTAAGGAAAACATTTTTCTTTTCTTCCAGCTGAACAGCGTCAGGATAACCTTTAACAGGATAAGAAACAACACCCTCATCTGAAAGATCAGAGATAAGTTCTTTAGTGGTTGTTCTTAAAGAATTGGCTCTTAAAACCGTAGGAGCCTGTTCGTTTAAAGCAATCATTTCTCTTTCCCAGCTGGCACCCAGTTCTTTTTCAAGAGTTTCAGCAAGCCATTCAGGAATAGAGTGTTCTATTGCTTTTGTAGGAACAGTGTTCTTTTTAAGTTTGGTAAGAATATCGGCGATTTTGATTCCGTCAAATTCTTCGAATTTTTTATAATTGGTTTTACTCCAGAGTAGATAAGCAATGATCAGTTTGTAGATATTATTGGGTTTCACGCCTTCACCCATGTAGTATTCAAGGCGTTTTTTCCAACGGATAATATTGTAAAAAATTTCAGAAACAACGGCTCTGTCCTGGCTTCCCCACTTTCTGTTTGCTTTCAAAAGTCTTTCAATAACTTTATCGGCATATTTGTTTTTTTCAAAAAATGTCTCCTGTAAGGCATCGTGAATTCCGATTGCCAAGTTTCTGTGAATAAGTTCCATAAATTTGCTTCGCTGTTTGAATCTGCAAAAATACGACTTTTAATTGAGAGTTGAAGATTTGGGTGAGAGATTGAGGATAGGAGAGATGAAGGGGGATTGTGAATGGTGAATGGTGAATGGTGAATCCGCTTCGCTTGTGAATTTTGGGTTTCCGGTTGAGAAGTTATGAGTAATTATATATTGTACAGATATGTTTTCTAATGGAAGGTTGCGCATTCACTATTCACTTTGCAAAGCAAAAATTGACTATTGACACTCTGAGATTCAGTAGTGAATGGTCTGTGTGTTTATTAATTTTTACAGGGTAGAAATAAATTTTAATGCTCAATTTGTAAAGGTTTTCCGATTATTTATATTTTTTATTTGTTGACGATAGCCTTTTACTATAAGACGTATAAACCAGTGTTTTTTGCTTAATGAAAAATATTTGCTGATAAAATATACACTGTTCATTACTATACTTTATTTTCTTTGCGGCAAGTTTATTTAATTTGCATTAATTCACTTGTGTGTGTAAAATTAATAAACGCTTATGATCTACTATACTGAGCTTTATCTATTGACTTCAACCTTTAAAAAGTTCTACCTTTGCAAAAAATAAAAATATGAGTGACACAGTAATTTGTCCAAAATGCAGCTCTGAGTTTACATACCCGAGCGATAATATGATGGTATGTTCCCAGTGTTTCTACGAATGGGATCCGGCTGAAGCCGCTGCTGAAGCCGCAAATGAAGGAAAAATCCTGGATTCCAACGGAAATGAACTTCAGGATGGTGATTCTGTAGTGGTAATAAAAGATTTACCTGTAAAGGGAGCGCCAAAACCGGTAAAAGCCGGGACTAAAGTGAAAAATATCCGTCTGAGACCGGGAAGTGATCACAATATTGACTGTAAAATTGATGGTTTTGGAGCAATGGCTCTTAAGTCAGAATTTGTAAAGAAAGCATAAGAACTTCGTTTTTCTATGCCCTGAAAATAAAGAAAAGGAAAAAATTGGACAGTGTAATCTTTCAACAGACTTAATTGCAATATTGCTAATGTCCGTCTGGAAGGCAGAAAGAGAATTAACCAAAAATTTCCTTATACTTTAGAAGTACAAATGTAAGAAAAAGTTTTAAACAGCTTCTTACGTTTGTGCTTTTTTTTATTGATAAGTATAAGTGAATGTATAAGTTATGTGTAATTCGGTTTTTCGCCTACATAAACGAAATACAGATCGTTTCTGATATTTTCTCATCCGTATACACAACAAGCTCCTTTCCTTTTGCCTTTAATTTATTCCAATAATAATTTCCTGCAAATCTGCTTTCAAGAACTTCGGCTTCGAGACCGGTTTCTGTGATTTTGATTTCTTTGGGATAATAAGAGAATTTGGTAAGCTGGAAATCTTCAGCTTCTGCTTCACTAAAAATATTCACTTCCCCAAATAGCTTAGCAACATAAGAGTTGTAAGGATTTCTGTAGGTTTCTTCCGGGCTGTCATTCTGAATCAGTCTTCCATCCTGCAGAATAACAATCTGGTCCAGCCATGGCATGATATCCTGAAGTTCATGAGTGGAAATAATCAGAGAAACGCCATGCTGTTTTACATATCTGAAAAGTCTTTCTCTCAGTTCAATTTTTCTCGGAAAATCAAGATTACTGAAGGGTTCATCTAAAATAAGAAGCTTGGGAAGTACAGACAATGCTCTGGCAATAGCCACTCTTTGCTGTTGTCCGCCGCTTAGGTATTTTGGAAGTACGTTCGCAAATTCCTGAAGCCCTACCACCTCAAGAAGCTCCGTTACAGTTTCTTTTTTTTGTTTTAAATTGATATTAGAAATAAATTTTCCTACGTTTTCAGCCACTGTAGCGTAGGGCATAAGATCAAAATTCTGCGCTACGAATTTCATTTCCGGTTCTCCCGGAACAAGATTTCCTTTCGGTCCCAAAAGCTTTGTTCCGTTAAAAATAATCTCTCCGCTTTCCCAATCCAAAAGACCATAAATCAGGTTGAGAAGAGTAGATTTTCCACATCCGCTTTCACCGGCCAGCGCTATAATTCTGTTTTCTTCAAACCTTAGGTTAAGGTTCTGAAACAGGGGATTTTCTTTGTTGTGAGAGAAAAATAAATTGTTTATTTCTAATAGCATATTACAAATGTAAGGTTTTTATGAAAACATAATTTTTTTTATTATATTAGCGGAACTAATAAAAATAAATCAAAAATGAGAAAAAAACTGTTTTCGTTAGCTATTCCTGCATTATTTATTGCTGCTGTAATGGTTTCTTGTAAAAAAGACAAACCACTTACCAGTGAAAGTAATGAGGTGACGACTACTAAAGAAGGTAGCCAGTTCACTTTGGATACGCTAAACAGTAAGGTTGAATGGAAGGGATACAAAGTATTTAAATCTGAGAATACAAGCCATTTTGGAACAATCAGGTTTGAAAGTGGAGATGTGACGGTGAAAGACGGAAAACTGGAAAGCGGAAAATTCGTTGCTGATATGAACTCTTTAACTTCTGTGGATCTGAAAGACAACCCGGAAGATTTAGGAAAATTAAATGGCCACCTGAAAAGCGGAGATTTCTTTGAAGTTGAAAAATTCCCGACAGCTTCTTATGAAATTACAAAGGTAACTCCTGCTGCAGAAGGTGATTATAATACTCTTTTGGATGGTAATTTAACCATTAAAGGAATTACAAAACCTGTTCAGTTTAAAGCTAATGTTTCGGTGAAAGAAGGAGAGGTGAGTGTAGCTACTGAGCCAAAAGATATCAAGAGAGAAGAGTTTGGAGTGAAGTTCCAGGCTCCGGCTGAAAACGGTGTGATTAAAGACGAGGTAACTCTTCAGATCAGCGTTAAAGCTTTAGAAAAGAAATAATTTTTTTATTTAAGTGAAATAAGTGATTGAAGTCTGCCTCCCGAAAAAGAGGCAGATTTTTTTTTGACGGACTTATTATTCAACTTAAAATCGTATTTTTGCAAAACATTTTGAAAGGGTAAAATAATGATAGAAAAGATAGAAGAACTACTGGTCGAAGTAAATGGCTTCACTGCTACCTCTAAGGAAGAGATTGAAAACTTCCGAATCAAGTACAATGGTAAAAAAGGGGTTCTGAATGATTTTTTTGAAAAATTTAAAGAAGTTCCTAACGATCAAAAGAAAGAATTCGGACAGAAGATCAACACTTTGAAGCAGGCAGTTGCTGTAAAACTGGAGGATTTGAAAAATGCTTCCGCATCTTCTGTTGTGGTTGAAAAAGAAGATCTTACAAGACCTGCTTTTCCATTGGAATTGGGTTCAAGACATCCGATCAACCTTGTAAAAAACAGAATTATTGAAATCTTCAAATCTATCGGTTTTGCAGTAGCAGACGGACCAGAGATTGAAGATGACTGGCATAACTTTACCGCACTTAACCTTCCGGAATATCACCCGGCAAGAGATATGCAGGATACATTCTTCATTGAGCAGAATCCTGATATTCTTTTAAGAACGCATACTTCTTCCGTACAAACACGTTATATGGAAGAAAACCAGCCGCCTATCAGAATTTTATCTCCGGGAAGAGTATTTAGAAATGAAGCAATTTCTTCACGTTCTCACTGTATTTTCCATCAGATTGAAGGACTATATATTGATGAGAATGTAAGCTTTGCAGACCTGAAGCAAACAATCCAGTTCTTTACGACTGAGCTTTTCGGAAAATCTAAAATCAGAATGAGACCTTCTTTCTTCCCTTTCACAGAGCCAAGTGCTGAAATTGATGTGTATTGGGGATTAAACTCTGAAACAGATTACAGGATCACAAAAGGTACAGGATGGCTGGAAATTATGGGATGTGGAATGGTAGACCCTGCCGTACTGAAAAATGTGAATATCGATGCTGAGAAATATTCAGGATATGCATTCGGAATGGGTATTGAAAGAATCACGATGCTTCTTTACCAGATGAGTGACATCAGAATGTTCTTCGAAAATGATATCAGAACACTTGAACAGTTCAAAACACTATAAAAAATCAAACCTCCGGAGCTCCGGAGGTTTTTTGTTTTTAATTACTGACCTAAGAAACAAAACGTAATTAAAAACTGATCTTATTGAAAAATTTACACGTGTCTGTTTCTTATGCCTATACTTCTGTTTGAATCCGCTAGGTACTTCAATGAAGTATTGACATGATGCAGTTCTTTGCCTGCCTCTATTATAAAGACAATCTGTGTTAAGAATATATTACATAAGAAATTAAAAAAGCCTGTAAAATTTACAGGCTGTATCTTTGAAACTGACAATTATTATTTGCTGAATTTTAAAGGATATTTTACATTCTTGTAATCATCAATACTTGCTTTCAGCGCTCCTACGGCAAGTTCTGCTTTCAATAGCATAGGAAGATGGTTGGCATCATTGCTAACCCACATGGTGACTCCTTCTTTGTCTTTAAATACTCTTCCGCTTTTTACGGATGGGATAATCTTCAAACAATTGATCGTACCAAATTTTGTCTTTAAATTTTCTGTTCCTGTTACTTTCAGCTGAAAAGGAAACATTTCATCATCAATCCATACATTCATATTAATAACAGTTCCCACTTTCAGTTCATCCGGGCTTTTACTTCTTAAATAATAAAAGCAGGAAAGCATATCCTGAACACCTTTCACTGATTTTAAAACCTTTGAACCGTTGGCCGGAGTTTTTTTATCCGTTAATATTAAAGTATTATTATCGTGATTAAAAACTGTTTCAAAATGCTGGCGGTAGCTTCCTTCACGTACATTTCTGACATAAAAGCTTGGTAATCCAGTCTGTGTATTGATGAAACTTTCATATAAATCTTCTACTTTGAAGAATGCTTTTACAGCACCTGTTGTCTGCCCGGTTCCTTTTACATAGAGATGAGGTATACCTTTGTAAGTGGTTTGTTTGGTAGTAAGATTGGCAGTTCCTGCATTAAGGAAACCATAGTGAATTCTAAGAGTAATGGATTCGCCATCCGCGATATTATCAATCTGGGCTGAGCCAAAAAAGAATATTAATAATGCAAAAAGGATTGAAATTTTCTTCATAACAAGACATTTACAAAAACATTGCCAAATTTAAAATCTTAAATGATAGATATTTGACAAATCTCAGGTTTTTATTTAGAATCAATTAAATATGCTTCGCATTAAAATTAGTAAATTTGCAGTTACATGTATAATTAAATTATCTTAAAGATTATGATAACCACTGATATATTGATCATAGGTGCGGGACCTACAGGACTTTTTGCAGTTTTTGAAGCTGGTTTATTAAAAATGAAGTGCCATATTATTGATGCACTTCCACAGCCGGGAGGGCAATTGGCTGAACTTTATCCTAAAAAACCTATTTTCGATATCCCTGGTTATCCTTCTGTGAATGCCGGAGAATTGGTAGATAATCTGATGGAGCAGATCAAGCAGTTCCAGCCTGGATTTACTTTAGGGGAGACAGCTGTTTCTTATACAAAAATAGACGATGAATGGTTTGAGGTGATTACCAACAAAGGAACCGTTCACAGATGTAAAGCGATTGCCATCGCAGGAGGTTTAGGAACTTTTGAACCAAGAAAACCTACTTTTGAAAATATCGCTGATTATGAAGAAAAAGGTCTTGAATATTTCGTTAAAGAACCTGAACACTTCAGAAATAAAAAAGTGGTGATTGCTGGTGGAGGAGACTCTGCATTAGACTGGAGTATTTTCCTTTCTAACGTTGCAAGTGAAGTAACTTTGATTCACAGAAGAAATGAATTCAGAGGAGCTTTGGATTCTGTAGAGAAAGTTCAGGATCTGAAAAATCAGGGGAAAATTAAATTAATTACACCTGCAGAAGTTACAGGTATTAAAGGTGACGGAAAAGTAGAAGCGATTACTGTAGAAGTAGAAGGACAGGAAGCTTATGATATTGAAACAGATTATTTCATTCCTTTATTCGGATTGACACCAAAATTGGGTGAGATTGGAAACTGGGGACTGAATATCGAGAAAAATGCAATCGTTGTAAACAATGCTCTTGATTATCAAACTAACATTGATGGTATCTATGCTATCGGAGATATCAATACATACCCTGGAAAACTGAAGTTGATCCTTTGTGGTTTCCACGAAGCTACTTTAATGTGTCAGAGTGTGTACAACAGGCTAAATCCTGGTAAAAAATTCGTTTTAAAATATACAACGGTAAGTGGTGTTGACGGATTTGACGGAAGCCGTAAAGAAGCAGAGAAGGCAGTTGTGAAAAAAATTGACTAATTTTGCAGAATTATGTCAGACGTTAATATTAAAATCACCGACAGAGAAGGGGTAACCCATGATGTCGTAGCGCCTACGGATATGTCCATGAACTTAATGGAAATTATCCGTTCCTATGAATTGGCAGAAGAAGGTACTATTGGGGTATGCGGAGGAATGGCGATGTGTGCTTCATGCCAGGTTTATGTAATCAATGATCCGGGTCTGGAACCAATGGGAGATGAAGAAGATGCCATGCTGGCTGAAGCTTTCCACGTGAAAGACAACAGTAGATTAGGATGTCAGTTACATATTGCCGATGCCATGGAAGGGCTCGAAGTGGAAATTGCTCCTTATCCTTAGAAAATATTTTTTAATCTTAATAAAAAACCCGTCCGGATTTTCCGGACGGGTTTTTTCTTTATACCTCATCTTTGCTGATCACTTTCCAGATTGTAGGAGCCTGATAATGTCTCATTTTTTCCAGCAGATCATCAATTGAATTACTGAGGAGTACCATATCACTGTTGATTTGTTTTAAAAATCCTTTGTCCACCATGGTCTGAATAAGTTGAATCAGGTCATCATAAAATCCGTCAATATTCAAAATTCCTATCGGTTTTTTGTGAAGTCCCAGCTGTGCCCATGTGATCATCTCGAAAAACTCTTCCAACGTACCATAGCCACCGGGAAGAACGATAACCCCGTCACAGAGTTCGTTCATTTTGGTTTTTCTTTCGTGCATGGTCTCCACGATAATAAGCTCTGTCAGGTTTTTATGGGCAATTTCTTTAGACTGTAAAAACCGGGGTAAGACTCCTGTTACTTTACCTTTTTCACTTAAAGCACCATTAGCAATTGTTCCCATTAAACCGGTTTCCGAACCACCATAAACCAGTTGTATATTTTCTTTTGCTAAAGTTTGTCCCAGCAGAAATGCCTGTTCTTCATAAATTTTATCTGTGCCGAAACTTGAGCCACAGAATACGGTTATACTTTTCATTGTATTAGATTTGTTTTTTATACTATTGTTGAGATGCTTCGACAAGCTCAGCATGACGCTGCTAAAAATTATCTCTAAAAAAGCAGTTAGTATTAGAGATACCATGCTGAGCCTGTCGAAGCATTTTTATAATTAAATAAATATATTCAGACTAAAACTAAAAATATCCAAAATCATAAGACTTTGGATATTAATATAATTATTTTAATGTTCTATTTCTGAGGGATATTGGCTAAAATATCTTTCAGGAAGCTCCAGAATTTCTGAGTTGAAGGAATATTCGCTCTTTCATCAGGAGAGTGTGCACCTCTGATAGTAGGTCCGAAGCTTACCATTTCCATTTCAGGATAGTTGGCACCGATGATACCACATTCAAGACCTGCGTGGCATGCTACTACATGAGGTTTTTCAGTGAACTTTTCAATATAAAGTTTCTCCATCAGCTGTACAATCTCTGAACCAGGTTTTGGCTTCCATCCCGGATATGAACCGCTGAATTCAACATTCATTCCAGCCAGCTCTGCTACCGATTTCAATTGTTCTGCCACTGAATATTTGGAAGAATCTACAGAAGATCTCGTAAGGTTTAAAATCTTAAGTTCTCCACCTTTCAGTTCTACTCTTGCTACGTTGTTGGACGCTTCTACAAGATCAGCCACATCAGGGCTCATCCTGTATACTCCGTTGTGAAGAGCCTTTAAAGTGAGGATCACTTTTTTTGAATCTGCTTCTGAAATAGCTTTGTCGGAAGACGTAGAGTTTTCAATATTGATCTGGATTCCCGGTTCTACAGCAGCAAATTCTTCTAAGATCTCTTTTTTAAGAACCGTTACATTTTCAATAAATTCCTGAGCATTTCTCACTGAAATTACAGCAACTCCTTCTCTTGGGATAGCATTTCTCAATCCTCCGCTGTCGATAGAGATCAATTCAATATTCTGGTTTTCCAGTCCGGTATAAAGAAGTCTTCCTAAAATAATATTGGCATTTCCAAACCCTTTATGGATATCCATTCCGGAGTGTCCACCCTGAAGACCTTTTACTTCAAGTCTTACAATTTGTCCTTTTGAAGCTTCTGCAGCATAGGTTTGAGTGATTGTCACGTCTACACCTCCTGCACAGCCGATATCGATTTCATCATCCTCTTCCGTATCAAGATTCAATAGAATTTGTCCTGTCAATTGTCCTGGTTTTAATCCTAAAGCACCTGTCATTCCAGTCTCTTCATCAATCGTGAAAAGAGCTTCCAATGCAGGGTGTGGAATATCTGAACTTTCAAGGATAGACATGATGGTAGCTACTCCTAAACCGTTATCAGCTCCCAAAGTAGTTCCTTTTGCCTTTACCCAGTCACCGTCAATTTCCATTTTGATTCCTTCTGTTTCAAAATCGAAATTCACATCATTGTTTTTCTGGCAAACCATATCAAGGTGTGATTGAAGCACGATGGATTTACGGTTTTCCATTCCTGCCGTGGCCGGTTTCTTAATAATAACGTTTCCTACTTCATCTACCGTAGTTTCCAGTCCTAAATTTTCACCAAATCCTTTGATAAAAGCTATTACTTTTTCCTCCTTTTTTGAAGGTCTTGGAACAGCATTTAATCTGGAGAAATTTTTCCATATAATCTGCGGTTCTATATTAGATAATTCCATTGAAATTTATTTTTCTCAAATTTACGAAATAAAAAATGCTTCCGTGAGATACAGAAGCATTTTTGTAGGATTTCGCTTTATTAACATCCACACTCTCCATAGATCGGAGTGGTAAATGTAGTTCCGTCTGGTTTCTCTATAGTGAGAGTTCCTTCAAAAAGTAAAGCTTCTTCGCCCTTTATTTTTTTACCTTTTACGGAAATTTTATAATCATCATTTTCTATTTCCTTGGTCAGCAATTCATCTACTTCCATATCACTTGATGAAATGAGATTCATTGCCAGTCTTTTACCGTCAAGCATCATGTATGCTGTTTTTCCGGCATCATCGGCGTAGATATATCTTTCATTTTCAAAATCAGATTTGCTGGCTGCAAAATAGCAGGAACATTCTTTGATTTCTTTTGGAAACGGAATGGTTCCCACCAGAATATTTCCTGAAGAAGGCCCAATAGAAGCAGTATCTTTAGCAATATGTAAAGAATCGGCATGAGCAGAACCTGAAACAGTTTCTTTTTCCTTTTTACAGGCTACCAATAGAAATGCGGAAAATACAATGATTACATATTTCATGTCTTTGTGGTTTTATAATTTGTTTATCCTCTTGCTCTTTCAAGAAGTGTCATCATCAATAAAGAAAGGATTACCAGGCTTTCTTCCTCATCATCAATATCGATCAGTCTGTCCAGCTGGAATCTTCTTCCAAAGAATGAAGGCATCTTTTTCAGTTTAAAATAAGCCTTTCCGTCAATTCCTGTTACCGTGTAAGATGGATTAAGGAAATACCCTGTAAACATTCCGATAATAGGAAGTTCTCCTACAAAGCTGTCCCAGAATCTTACCCATGCACTGTCTTCCTGAATTTTAAACTTAGGCTGATCATGCGCGTCCAGAATATCATAACTTGCTTTCCAGATAGAACGCATTCCTTTTCTTGCCAGTCTACCGAAGTTTTTATTATCGATAAGATCATTCAAAGAATAAGAAGCATTAAAATCAATCCATTGATTCGCTCTGATTCTGAAAAGTTCCTTAGACTTGCTTTCATCATTAAAAATGATAACATCTTCTTTCAACTTGAACATTTTCTGACGAACATATGCCACATAATTTCCGTTTTTGTCAGTAATGTTGAAGTCACTTGCTAAAGTAGTGATTTTGAATTTGAAATCCAGAGGATAATTAAGATTGTTAAGTACCATGTCAGTTTATTTTTTTCATATTTAATTTAAGCCGCAAATATAAAGGTTTTTTTAGTGTTCTCAGGTATGGGAGAAATATAAAATATCATAATGGGACATTAACCTCATGGTCAATAGTCAATTTTTGCTGCGCAAAGCCAATAGTCAATAATCACTTTATACAAATTCACAAACGAAGTGAATTGACCATGCACGATTCACTATCAATTATCAACTTTAATCCTTATTTTTGTACCTATGGATTACCCTAGTAAAGTATTGGCAAAAGCAGTAGATGAGATTTCGGGATTGCCTGGGATTGGAAGAAAAACGGCTTTGAGATTAGCACTCCATTTGTTGAAGCAGCCTAGTTCCAGAGCTGTAAGTCTTGGAAACTCCCTGATTAATCTTGTCAATGAAATAAAATACTGTAAAGAATGTCACAATTTTTCAGATTTTGACATTTGTGAAATATGCAGCAACGAAAAGAGAAATGGTGAACTGATCTGTATCGTTGAAGATGTACGTGATGTGATTGCGATTGAAAATACAGGAAAGTATACAGGAAAATATCTGATTCTCGGGGGGAAAATTTCTCCAATGGAAGGAGTGGGGACAGGCCAGCTGAATATTCCAAGTATTGAAAAGAAACTGAATGACGGAAAGGTGAAGGAATTTATTTTCGCATTGAGTGCCACCATGGAAGGGGATACCACAGCTTATTATATTTATAAGAAATTTAAAAGTTTCAATGTGAATTTTTCAAGCATTGCAAGAGGAATTTCAGTAGGGGATGAATTGGAATATGCTGATGAAATTTCTTTAGGAAGATCTATTATCAATAGGCTGCCTTACAACGAAAAGGATTAATATGAAGCTGTCCGTTATTATTGTTAATTACAATGTTACCCAATTGCTCAGAAGCTGTCTCCAGTCGCTCCAAAAGTATATACAGGAAATAGATTATGAAGTGATTGTCATTGATAATGCTTCTACAGACAATTCATGGGGTGACCTTATCCCTGAGTTTCCCAATGTATACTTTATATCTTCTACAACAAATGGTGGTTTTGCAAAGGCGAATAACAAAGCTGTTCAAATGGCAAAAGGGGAGTATATTCTGCTTTTAAACCCTGATACGGAGTTGGAAGGATTTTATATGAAAGAATTGCTGGAATTTGCAGATGCCCAGCCTTCATTCGGATGTCTGGGAGTGAGAATGCATGATGCAGAAGGTCATTTTCTTCCTGAAAGCAAACGCTCAGTTCCGGATATGTTCAACTCGTTTGAAAAACTGTTTACCAATTTTAAAAAGAACAATTCGAAATCCTATTACAGGAACGACATAGAAGAAAATGCCATTGCAGAGGTAGATGTGATCACCGGAGCATTTTTATTGGCTAAAAAAGAGGTCTATGAAAAAATAGGAGGATTGGATGAGGCTTATTTTATGTATGGAGAAGATATTGATCTCTGCTATACATTTTTAAGAAACGGATATCAAAACTTCTATTATGGGAAGGTTTCTATCCTTCACCATAAAGGAGAAAGTACAATTAAGGATGAAGTATATCTCAACAGATTTTATGGAGCCATGCAGATCTTTATTGATAAGTATTATAAAGAATCGAAGCCTGTACAGTATTCTTTTTTGAAAGCAGGATTAAAGCTTCGGCATCAGATTGAAAAGATCAAATTAAAATAAAAAAGCAACTCAATTTGAGTTGCTTTTGTTGTATGTAAGATAATATTCTTCTTATTTTGCCGGAGCTACCGGAGTAGTTGTAGTAGAAGAAGCAGGAGCTGACTGTTTAGCCGGAGCTTCTTTCTTAGCAGGTTGTTGTGCAGGAAGTGTCTGAGATGGCTTACCTGTGATAACAACGCTTAAAAGGATAAGAACGATGATAGTTCCGCCTAGAGTCCATGTTGCTTTTTCCATGAAATCATTGGTTCTCTGTACCCCGAACTGTGCAGATGATGCACCTCCGAATGTACTGGAAAGGCCTCCTCCTTTTGGGTTTTGTGCCATAACGATAATTACCAATAAAACACTGGCAACCATAACAAGAACCATTAGTAGTGTAAATATAGTATCCATTAATTCTTATATCTTTTTGAATGGGCAAATTTAATCTTTTTTTACTGAATGACAAAAAAAGATGTCGCCAAATGTTGATAAAAATAAAAACGGCAACAATTGTTGCCGTTTTTTGTATAAAAATAAGGTGTTCTTATTTAAAATCCGCATCTGTAGCCTTATTGATCTCATAAGACTTTACCGTCATCGTCATGTCCATTCCCATCTGACTTACAGAGATGGTGTAAGGCATTTTAACTCCGTTTACATCTTTGTAATTAGAGAATGTTGTTGGGATGGTCATTTCCTGGCCTTTAGCTTTTACTTTTTTAGTTTCTCCGGTTTTTAATCCCGTTGCAACACTATAGTAATAGGTGGTATCTCCACCTTTAATAGCATAAGAATCTTCCCCTCCGATTTTTTCAATTCCGCCTAATTTATAATCAGCAGATTTTGCAAAACCTAATTCTTCGAAAAGTTCAGGGTTCTTTTGTTTTTCAGCAATTTCTTCCGGTGTGATATCCACTCTTTGTCCCATTTGCATCGAATAACCGGTTTTTCCATCGAAAACCTGCTTCTGAACAACCTGTCCCATTGCTGTTACAGTGGTAAGTTCCTTTCCGCCTTGTGCCTTAACGATTTTAAAATCGATGTTTTGTCCTTGCATAGACATTGAGGCATTGGTAGTATAAGAAGTGATTTTTGCCAGATTAGCTTTTCCTCCGATAGCATTGATGTATTTGTCAACTACAGAAGCTACCGTTACACTGGCATCCACTTTTTGTACAGTTGGTTTTGCAACGGGATTCGCTTCCTTATCAAAATATTTTACAGGATAACCTAATTTTTCCAATCCTTCAGAAATGTCAGATGCCTTACCAGCGATGAAAATTCTGCTTTGGTTAGGTAAAATAGTAGCTTTTACAGCATTGGAAACATCTGCAGCAGTTACTTTATCGATAGACTTTAAGTAATTGGTATAGAAATCAGCAGGAAGATCCTGAACTTTTTGGTTCAAAGCGAATCTTGCGATTGTCGCCGGCTGCTCTAAAGACATAATGAAAGATCCTTTCAGTTTAGCTTTAGCATTGGCTAATTCTTCTGGTTTTACAGTAGAAATAGCGTTAAGTTCATTCATGAATTCTTTAACAGCTTTGTCTGTCACTTCGTTTCTTACGCTTGCACTTGCAGAGAATTGTGGAGAATACTTGCTGGCAACCATACTTGAATACGCCCCATAGGTAAATCCGTTTTTCTCACGAAGATTCATGAAAAGTCTGGCTTCACCACCACCACCAAGAATATAGTTGGCAATTGTTGCAGGGAAGTAGTTGGCATCTTTCATTTTCAGAGTGTTCAGGTTGTTTAAAGAAACAACAGACTGTACTGCAGAAGGAACATCTACTACGTTGATCTCAGTTTTAGCAACATTAGAAGCTGGTTCTAACTGTGCAATAGGAGTGTTTGCTTTTTTCCAGCCATTGAAAGCTTTTTCAATCAAAGGTTTTACCTGGTCAAACTTTACGTCTCCAACAATTACTAAATAAGCATTATCCGGAGCGTAGTATTTTTTATAAACATTTTGTACGTCAGCTAACTGAATTTTATTGATAGATTCAACGGTTTCAAACTCACCTCTTGACGTATTCTTTCCATACATCAAAGCGTTAGAAACTCTTTCAGCAATAGAAGATGCATTTTTTTCTTCAGACTTTAATCCCTCGATAGCTCTTTCTTTAGAGCTCTGAATTTCTTCAGCAGAGAATTTAGGGTTAATGATTGCATCAGCCATCAAACCTAAAACTTCAGGGAAATATTTTGAAAGTGAATTGGCAGAAGCACCTCCTGAAGAGAAATTAAGGTTCGCTCCAAGGTAGTCTACTTTTTTGTTGAAATCATCTTTGCTGATGTTGGTAGTTCCGTTTTCGAACTGTTCAGCCATAATTTCGCTTACTCCGGTTACTGCTCCTTCGTTGTATGGAGGTCTGTCCATAGAAAGGCTTGCACTTACTCTTGGTAATTTGTTGTTTTCAACCACCATTACTGTAAGACCGTTGCTTAGCTGGAAAGTTTTTGGCTTCGCAATGTTAATCGCAGGAGTAGGTCCCGGTTTCGGCATTGCATTAAGATCTATTTTTTGTGCTGAAACCATTCCTGTAAAGAAAAATGCTGCAGCTATATATGTTAATTGCTTTTTCATTTGTAAAAATTTAATTTTTAATAATCATGTTATCACCTAAAAGTTGAATGATTACTTTTTCTCAGGTACGTAATTGATGATTATTCTTTGGTTGGAATTAAGATACTTTTTAGCCGCATTTTGAAGATCCTGTCTGGTGATAGATCTGTAAATGTCAATTTCTTTGTTGATCAAATTCGTGTCACCCATCAATACGTGGTTGGTTGCCAATGAAGCAGCAATTCCCTGAATGCTAGAGTTCGCATTTACAAACTGGTTTTCGTATTGGTTTTGAAGTTTTTGATAATCTTCTTCAGAAATTAAAGTAGTCTGAAGCTTTTTGATTTCAGCATCAATATCCGTCTGTAAAGCCTGTTTTGTAGTCTGTCCCATCGGAATTGCGAAGAAGGCAAAAATACTGTAGTCTTCAAGTCCCTGGTTGAAAGCCGCTACCTGAAGTGCTTTTTTGTCCTGGTCTACTAATTTTTTATATAAAACTGAAGACTTACCGCTGCTTAAATAAGAAGAAAGCATATCTAAAACATACGCGTCTTTTTCTTTGTTAGCCGGAGTTCTGTACGCGAATACATACGCCGGAAGCTGGATGTTCGGGTCAGTAGCAGTCACTTCTTTTTCCTGTGTGATAGGCGTTTCTTTCGGGAAATCTTTTGGATAAAGGGTTCCTTTTGGAATGCCTCCATAGTAGGTTTCGATCCATTTTTTTGTCTGCTCAGGTTTGATATCTCCTGCAACTACTAAAGTAGCATTATTAGGAACGTAATACTTTTTGTAGAACGCCTGGAACTCTTCTAATTTAGCAGAATTCAGATCTTCCATAGAGCCAATTGTCGGCCAGTTATATGGGTGATTGGTAAATAAATTTTTCTGAATGGTCGTGAAAAGATTTCCATAAGGCTGGTTATCCATTCTTAATCTTTTCTCTTCTTTTACAACCTCTCTCTGTGTATCTACACCAATCTGGTTGATAACAGCGTGACGCATTCTTTCCGCTTCCATCCAAAGTCCAAGCTGTTCGTTGTTGGAAGGGAATGTTTCGTAATAATAAGTTCTGTCATTGGTGGTGTTGGCGTTGTTCTGCCCTCCGTTTGAAGAAACGATTTTAAACCAGTCTCCTCTCTTGATGTTAGGAGTTCCTTCGAATAAAAGGTGTTCAAAGAAGTGAGCAAAACCTGTTCTGCCTTTTACTTCATCTTTTGCACCTACATGGTACATTACACCTGTTGTTACAACTGGTGCCGAGTTATCCTGATGAAGAATTACGTGAAGACCATTGGGAAGGTCATACTCTTCGAATTTGATTTGCTGTGCATTCAGCATTAGCCCGAAGAAAGCTACGGCAGCAGCAGAAAGAAGTCGCTTTTTCATAAAATTTAGAAATTGTTTATCAATTAGTATGAAAAGTGAATTAAATGTTACAGAATGTGTAGAAATATATAGGTGACGGTGAATAGTGAATGGTGAATTCGCTTCGCTTGTCAATTTGTTACGTGATTAGGGTTGCGGGATTTGAGACCAAGACTAATCATTCACAATTCACTTGCGGAGCAAAATTGACCATTGACAAATACTATCTGAATACTTCAAATTCCTAACTTCTCTATGAAAGTTTGAATTCTCCTCCGAATACCTTAATTTTGTGTTCCCAAAATTTTTTTGCTGTATGGACTATTTGAAAGGACTCAACGAATCACAATATGAAGCTGTTACCTCTTTACAAGGACCTCTGATGGTACTTGCCGGAGCAGGTTCCGGGAAAACGCGTGTATTGACTATGCGTATTGCCCATTTAATACACAACGGAATAGATCCTTTCAATATCCTGGCGCTTACCTTTACCAATAAAGCAGCACGTGAGATGAAAGACCGTATTGCAAAAGTAGTTGGAGACAGCAATGCAAGAAGCCTTTGGATGGGAACATTTCACTCCGTTTTTGCAAGAATTCTGAGAATTGAAGCCCATTACCTTGGATATCCTTCCAACTTTACCATCTATGATCAGCAGGATGCTCTGAATGTGATTAAAAAAGTTCTGAAGGATATGAATATTGATGCAGATCTTTATAAACCAAAAAAAGTTCAGGCAAGAATTTCAACCTATAAGAACAATCTGATCACGGTAAAAGCTTATTTCAACAATCCTGAACTGATGGAAGCGGATGAAAAAGCGAATATGAAATTCATTGGGCAGATTTACCAGAAATATGTGGATCAGTGTTTCAGAAACGGATCTATGGATTTTGATGATCTTTTATTGAAAACCAATGAACTATTGACCCGTTTCCCGGAAGTACTGGCAAAATATCAGGACAGATTCAGATACATCATGGTAGATGAGTATCAGGATACCAACCACTCTCAGTATCTTATTGTAAAAGCTTTGGCTTCAAAATTCGAAAATATCTGTGTGGTAGGAGACGATGCACAGTCTATTTACTCTTTCCGTGGAGCGAATATCTATAACATTTTAAACTTTAAAAAAGATTATACGGATGCCAAAACAGTATCATTGGAACAGAATTACCGTTCCACACAGAATATTGTAAATGCGGCTAATGTTGTTATCGCTAAAAACCTGCAGCAGTTTAAGAAAAATGTATTTAGTGATAATGAAGAAGGAGATAAGATTAAAATATACCGATCTCTTTCCGATGCTGATGAAGCCAATTTCGTAGCTGGAAATATCTGGGAACTTCGTAATCGTGACCAGAGAAAATACAGCGATTTTGCCATTTTATACAGAACCAACTCTCAGACGCGTGCTTTTGAAGATGCCCTGAGACGTAAAAATATTCCGTACAAAGTGTATGGAGGACTTTCTTTCTACCAAAGAAAAGAAGTAAAAGACCTTATTGGTTACCTTCGTCTTCTGATCAATGAAAATGATTCTGAAGCATTGATGAGGATTATCAATTATCCTGCAAGAGGAATTGGAGAAACGACACAGAATAAACTGATTGTTTTTGCTGATGCCCACAATATAGCAGTTTCAAAAGTATTGGAGAATCTTCCGATGTATGCACCGCAGCTAGGTTTGAACAACGGCGTTTTAAACAAACTGAACGATTTCTGGTCCATGATCAAGGCTTTCCAGGTATTGCTGAAAACAGAAACAGCTTACAGTGTGGCTATGGAAGTAGCAAAGCGAAGCGGATTAATCAAGTTTTTAAAAGATGATCAGACTCCGGAAGGAATTTCCAGAGTAGAAAACGTACAGGAATTGATGAACTCTATGCAGGGATTCATTGAAGAACAGATGCAGCTTGAAGACGGAGATCCTAGTCTTTCCAACTTCCTTGAAAACATTGCCCTTTCTGCAGATACTCAGGATAAAGAACTGGAAGATGATATGGTTTCTTTGATGACGATTCACCTTTCAAAAGGACTGGAATTCCCGGTGGTTCATCTGGTAGGACTTGAAGAAAACCTTTTCCCAAGCTTTATGAGCTCGGCAACCAGAGAAGACCTGGAAGAGGAGAGAAGATTATTCTATGTGGCTTTAACAAGAGCCGAAAAACAGGCCTTCTTCTCTTATGCTGTTTCACGTTTCCAATGGGGGAAAATTACAGATGCTGAGCCTTCAAGATTCTTAAGCGAAATTGATGATGAATATATTGAATTCCTTAATCCGGCTTTGGAAAAAAGGTTTATCAATAATTCAGGAGTGAAATCCAATATCTTTGATGAGCATCCATCTGAAATGAGATCTTTCAAAAAGGTTGAGAAAAAGACCATCGACAGAGGAGATACTTCGAAACCTGCTCCTGAAGTCAGAAAACTAAAACCGGTAAGTACGGCTAAAATTATCAATCCAAGCGGAGCTTCTTCTCAGGATATTGAAGTAGGAGATAAAGTGAGACACGACCGTTTTGGAATAGGAGAAGTTACTTTCTTAGACGGAACAGATCCTCAGAACATCAAAGCAAAAGTAGTTTTCATGCATGAAGGAGAGAAAAATCTGATCCTGAAATATGCTAAACTGACTAAGATTTAATTTCAGAATAAAAATATAAAAGAAACGGATTCAATTTTTGGATCCGTTTTTTGTTTGACCGGCATGTTCGCAATGTGACTATTACGCTGTGTATATTTTTCGATCGCGAGCTAAGATAATCCTCTCCTGAACGAAGTGCCGTTGCAACCGGAAGAATAATCAATAAGCAGTTTATTTCTTTGCGTGCGTAACATTTTTCAATATTTATTATGAACTTAATCTTCTATAAAGCAATGTTTTTTACGAATGTTTCCTTAATTTATCATAACTTTAAATGAGGGATAGAAAGAAACGATAATAGTTTTTTACAAAAACAAAGTCTATCTATTTTGTAGACTAATAAATAAATTTTACATTTGCACCTTGTAAAAACATAAATGTTAATCAAATTCTAAACTATGAATAATAAGAAAACTATTCTTTCGGCCTCTGTTTTATTTTTCCTCGGTGTATTTACTTATGGACAGGAAAAAGACAGCATAAAAGCAAATAAAGACACCATAAAAACCAATACTGTAGAAGAAGTAGTCGTACTGGGTTCAAGAGCCGGTGCCAGGTCTAAAGTAGACAGCCCGGTTCCCGTAGATGTATTCAATGTAAAAGAATCTTCTATTATCCTTCCACAAACCAATATCGGACAAATTCTTAATGCGGTTGCCCCTTCATTTACTTCTACCATTCAGACGAATTCAGATGGAGCAGATCACCTGGATCCTGCACAGCTGAGAGGCTTGGGGCCAGACCAGGTTTTGGTTTTGGTGAATGGAAAAAGAAGACATACTTCAGCATTGGTGAACGTCAACGGAACACCTGGAAGAGGTACCGTAGGAACCGATTTGAATGCCATTCCATCTTTCGCTTTGAACAGGATTGAAGTATTAAGAGACGGAGCTGCCGCACAATACGGATCTGATGCCATTGCCGGTGTTATCAACCTTGACCTGAAAAGAGATACAGGAAAACTGGCAGGACAGATAAGCTATGGAGGAAATCTTACACCAACAGCTAATGACCACACCGGAGATTTTGACGGACAAAATATTCAGTTGGATTTAAACTATGGGAATAAAATCGGAACTAAAGGAGGGTTCTTTAATATTACCTGGTCTTCACAATTCAGAAATCCAACGTACAGAGCAGGAACAGAAAGTGGTCCTATTTACAATGCGTATAACGCCATTGAACAACGTGCCTTGAATGACGGAGTGAACCTTTCTTCTCTTTTTACGAATATCTATAATACTCCCAATTCACAGCAGCTTGTGAATTATATCCATCAGTATGCACAGAATGTAAATTATTTTTCTCAGGATTTGCAAAATTCAATCCAGGGAGCGAATACCATTTCTGCGCTACAGAATGTTTTGAAATCTGCCAATTTTACAAGAGATCAACTTAATTATATCACTGATCAGGAATTGGCTTACAGAGGACAGACCAGAAAGGACTTTAATATGCAGGTAGGGCAGTCTAAGCTTAACAATCACCAGCTTTTTGTGAATGCTGAGATTCCTGTAAGTGACAACTGGAAAGTATATACTTTTGGAGGTTATAGTATAAGACACGGAACTTCCGGAGGATTTTACAGAAGACCAAGTGAAAGCAGAACTTTTACAGGATTATATCCTAATGGTTACCTTCCACAGATCGGAACAGATATTCAGGATATCTCATTAGCAGCTGGAATCAAAGGAAAATGGGAAGGCTGGAATATTGATTTCAGTAATACATACGGACAGAATTCATTTACCTATAATATTCAGAATACAGGAAATACTTCTTTGCGTTTTGCTTCACCAAGAGAGTTTAATGCAGGAGGTTTAAGGTTTTCTCAGAATACCATCAATTTAGATTTCTCTAAAAAATATGATGTATGGGAAGGGGTTAACGTTGCCTTCGGCGGAGAACACCGTTATGAGAATTTTAAAATTACCCAGGGAGAAGAAGCTTCTTATGCGACCTATGATGTTTCTGGAAATGTTTGGAACGGAAATTCTGTAAGACCTACAGATTTTTTTGGAGCATCGCTTCCGGGAGGTTCTCAGGTATTCAACGGGTTTAAACCCGGAAATGCAGTCGATAAAAACAGACAGTCGGTAGCAGCCTATGCAGATGTGGAATTCAACTTTACCAACTGGTTGTTAGTGGATGCAGCAGCCAGATATGAAAACTATTCGGATTTCGGGTCTACATTCAATTATAAACTGGCTTCAAGAATCAAAGTAGCGCCTAATTTCAATGTGAGATTTGCAGGATCTACAGGATTCAGAGCGCCATCAATCCACCAGATTTATTATAATGTAACCTCTACATTATTTACGAATAATCAGCTTTTGGAAGTAGGAACATTCAGTAATGATTCTCAGCTGGCAGGATTACTGGATATGCCAAAACTGAAGCAGGAAACATCCAAATCAGCAAGTGTAGGATTTACGTACAGAATTCCTTCAGCGAGTCTTACCTTTACAGCAGACGGATATTTCACGAGAATTGACAACCGTATTATTCTTACAGACCAGTTCTTAAAAGCGAATGTTCCTCAGAAAGCACAGGAAGCTTATGATCAGTTAGGAATCAATGCAGCGCAGTTCTTTACGAATGCCATTGATACGGAAACAAAAGGAGTTGACGTTGTAATTTCACATAATGCTAGATTCTCTGGATTTAAGTTGGATAACAATTTTGCCATTAACCTTAATAAAACAAAACAGGTTGGTGATATCCATTCTGCAGGACTTCTGCAGTCTCCACAATTGGAGAAGGTATATTTCTCTGAGAAATCAAGAGTGTATCTGGAAGAAGCAGTACCGAGAGTGAAAGCCAGTCTTTCTCATACGCTTTCATGGAAGAATGCAAGTTTATATCTGAGAAATACCTATTTCGGAAAAGTAACAGGAGCCGATATTATTGATGTAAACGGAGACGGAATTATTGATTTTAATGAACACCAGCAGATCGGAGATAAGATCATTACGGATTTATCTGCTGCTTATCAGTTTACCAAAAATGTAGGATTGACTTTGGGAGTAAACAATTTGTTTGATATCTATCCAACGAAAAACCTTAATGCTTCTACCAATAATGACCAATTCATCTATTCAAGATCTACTTCACAGTTTGGGCAGAATGGAAGGTATGTTTTTGCAAGATTGAATTTTAATTTTTAAATAAAACAAATGCATAAAAAAACAGTTCAGAAATCCTGAACTGTTTTTTCTTTATGTAATATGAATTAAACTTTTATTTTTGAACCATTAAGATGTAATAAGAGTGTACGAGTATTAAGATAAGATTCGCTTTAAGCTTAAGAATCAGAAAGATTCATCTTAACTATACTTTATTTCTTCAATCCTCTTTAATGGTTTTTCTTTATAAAATTTGAATTTTATCTTTCTACCAGCTCTTTCACCGGTTCACCATAATGGTCAATTTCAGTTGTTTTGACTTGAAGAAGCTGATACCACTTTCTGAAAGCTCCTGCAAATACAATAAGCATCAGAACCATGGCGGTTACCGCTAAAGCAGCCAGTAAATACTGTCCTTTAGGAATATAAATGGCTGTCACCTGAATATAACCGGCCCAAAAGGTAATTCCAGCCATAAACACCCCTGGAATAGCCGAACATAAAGCATATTTTCCCCTGTTCATTCTGATCAGCATCGTCGTACAGACAATAAGCCCGCAGGCTGCCAGCAATTGGTTACTGATTCCGAATAACGGCCAGATACTGTTCACATTTCCGGTGTACACCAGATATCCCCAGGCAAAGGTGAAAAGAAGACTGCTGATAATGATTCCCGGAATCCAGTTTTTATCATTGAATTTTGGAACTACGGACCCCAGCATTTCCTGTAAAAAGAAACGTCCGACTCTGGTTCCTGCATCAATAGCAGTAAGAATAAATACCGCTTCAAACATAATGGCAAAATTATACCAATAAGCCGTCAGCTGATCCATATATGGAATTTTATTAAAGATATGGGCCATTCCCACGGCCAGAGATACAGCACCTCCGGTTCTGCCGTACAGATCAATACCTATTTTCTGTGAGTAATAATCAATATCTACTCCGTGCAAAGAAGGATGAGCTGCCAGAAATGAATCATAAGCCTCTTTGGGAGTATTGATCGCAAAATAATCACCAGGCATCAGCGTACATGCTGCAATAAGTGCCATTAATGCGACAAAACCTTCTACCAGCATTGCTCCGTAACCAACAAAAAGAATTTCCCTTTCTTTATTAAGCATTTTCGGAGTGGTTCCCGTAGCAATCACCGCATGGAATCCGGAAATCGCTCCACACGCAATTACAATGAAAATAAAAGGAAGGACCGGCCCGCCAATAATAGGCCCACCTCCATTAACAAAAGCTGTGATAGCAGGCATCTGTATCGTAGGATGGATAACGATTACTCCTATAGCCAGCATGATAATGGTTCCGATTTTTAAATAAGTTGAAAGATAATCTCTCGGAACCAAGAGAAGCCATACCGGCAATACAGAAGCAATAAAACCATAGAGAGGAATCGCTATAGAAATCGTTTTAATATCCCAGGAAAATAAACCATTCATCGTAGGATTCTGCATCAGAGTGTGTCCTCCAATAATCCCTGCAATCAGAAGAATTCCTCCCAGAATACTTGCAAACAGGACACTGTTCTTTTTATAACGCATAATCAATCCCATAATAATAGCAATAGGCATCGTAATGATTACTGTAAAAAGAGACCATGAAGCTTCGTGCATCGCGTTGATACAAGCCAAAGATAAACCTGCCAGCGTAAGAATCAAAATGAAGAGGATTGCAAAACCCGCCACCGTACCCGTTGCTTTCCCGATTTCTTTGGAAGCAATCGTGGCTAGACTTTGCCCTTTATGTCTCACTGAAGCAAAGAGCACAATCATATCATGAACACCACCTCCCAGTACGCATCCTATCAATATCCATAAAGCTCCCGGAAGATATCCGAACTGCGCAGCAAGAACAGGTCCTACCAAAGGACCGGCAGCTGCAATAGCCGCAAAATGATGCCCGAAAAGTACATTTTTATTGGTAGCCACGTAATCTTTACCGTCGGCAAATTCTACAGCAGGTGTCGTATTTCCGTCATTGAGCCTGAGAACTTTATTGGCAATGAAAATACCATAAAAGCGGTAAGCTATCGCAAAAAGAAGAACAGATACAAAGATGAGCGTAAGTGCGTTGATATTGTTTAAAGATTCCATATTCTTTATTTTTGTTGATGAAAAATTAAATTATTGGTACTTTTGTTGTTAATAATTTAAACAATAGCCAAGGTAATTAATTCTCAATGAAAAATATCAATATGTATATCAATCTAGCAAATTTATTATATTTGTATGTGTTAATGTTTTGATTTATAGTTATTTGAATTGTATTTTGATGAGAGTATGTATATTACTTCTTCTGTGAAAGAATGAATTCCACCATCTGATCCGTAATTTGATCCAGATAAGCTTTATCAGTGGTGCCAAAGCCATGGACTCCGCCATCAACGACGATCAATGAGTTCTGTATTTTAGCTCTGTTTAATTTTCTGTGAAGCTTTTTAGACTGGCTTAAAGGGACAATTTTATCATTATTCCCCTGAACAATCAAAGTTGGAACTCCTCCGGAAACAAAATAGGCAGGGGAAATCGTTTTAAGATAGTCAATAGCACTGTCCTGATTTTTTCTGATATCAAACCCGGAAATTCCTTTGACAAGATTCTCCTGTAAACCGACAATTTTTTTGGACATTAATCCAATGAGTGCTACCGGGATTGTGCCTAATTTGGTGTGGAAAAGTTTGTTGAGGTCTGCAGGGCCATAGTGATCAATCACATAATTCACCTTAGCCGAATAAGAGGAAAGTTCCGGATTACCCAGATAAGTATTGTCTGGTGTATAGGCTGCCATCAGAGAAAGATGAGCTCCGGCAGAAGCCCCGAATAACCCGATATTATTGGGGTCGAAATGATATTTCTCTGCATTTTTTCTTACCCACCTTATGGCATCTTTGGTGTCTTCCAGAGGCAAAGGAAAATGAATGCTGTCACTTAAAAGCGTATAATTAATACTGATCACCGCATATTGTTTGTCTACCAGTTTTTTTACAGTCGTTTCAAGATAATTATCTGCATTTACCACTTTGTCACCTTCTACCCATCCGCCTCCATGAACGTAGATCAATACCGGAAGCTTTTCAGTGGTGGCATTCTTGGGAGTATAGAGATCAAGAGCGAGAGGTTTCCCCTTTTTGTTTGTTTTGTAGACGATATCTTCGGAAACTGCTGCAATTTCAGGAAGTAATGTACTTTTTATAGCAGAAGCTTTGTTTGGTCTTAATGGTAATTCTTGTGAAAAAAATAAATTAGAAAATCCTATAATTAAAACAAAAAACAGGTTTGTGAAAAACCTGTAGATTGATATGTTGTTTGTAGATAAATTCATAATAAATTTTTAAGAAAAGTGTTACTTTACTAACTCCTCAAAAAGCTTACCAAAAGTGACATTCAGATCCTTTGATTTTCCCGGATGAGGTCTTGAGGTCTGGACTACAGAACTTCTTACCGCTGTCAGCCATCGGAAACGTTCCGGAATATCAAGAAAAGCAATAGGACCGCCATCTTTCTCACCGTTAGCAATTTTTTGAAAGCTTTCAAGATTGTGGATGATATCATCGTAATCCAGTTTGCTGTGCATCAGTTTGAATTTGTCCGGACACAAATAGAATTCCACTCTGATGAATTTTTCCTTCTTGGAAAACATCACCAGTCCGATATTGAAAAATTCTTCTCTTTCAACTTTAGGTACCAGGCGTATTACCGCATATTCATATATTTTATCCTCTTGCATTTTTCGCTTCGTTTACAAAGATTTGAGAATTTTCTAATCTGGTTTTCATAAACTGAAAATAGATCTCACGGATTTCTTCTGGCGTTTCGTCAGCATCATTCCAGTGTAACCAGTCTTCAGGAATCATATTGACAATATTTCTGAAAAGAGTGTCATTCAAAACTTCATGGGCAAATTTATCCGCTTCACCAAGCATTTTGGCCTTAGGAAGAAGCACATGATCTTTCACATATTTGAAAGGCGTTTTGGCCGCTGCATCGAAATTCTGCCATGAGTGGTGAAAGTAGAACGAAGCACCATTATCGATGATCCAAAGTTCTTTATGCCACATCAGCATATTCGTATTTTTAAAAGTACGGTCGATGTTGGTAATGAATGCATCCAGCCATACTATTTTTGAAGCCAGAAGCGGATCCACACTTACTCCCGGATCATATGTAATAGAACCGGAAAGATAATGTAACCCAAGATTCAGACCTTCAGAAAACTTCAGAAGATCCTGTATTTCCTCATCGGCTTCCGTTCTTCCGAAATCAGCATCAAGATTAACGAAAACAAGTTCAGGAATTTTAAGTCCCAAAGCTTCGGTAATTTTCCCGCCCAACAGTTCGGAAATCAGCATTTTTACCCCATGGCCTGCGCCACGGAATTTTAAAACATATTTGAAATCATCATCAGCTTCTGCCAGAGCCGGAAGAGATCCTCCTTCTCTCAGGGGCAGAATGTAACGCATCACGGTTACAGTTCTTAAATTCTGCATGCAGCAAAAATAAGCTTATTTTTTAATAATTTTTTTAGTGAATTCCTTTTCTCCTGTTTTATATTGCAGGAAATAAACTCCGCTGGTCAAATGTTGAAGTGAAATACTGTAGCCAGTCTCTGTTTTATTCAAATGATGAGGAATGATTTTTCCTGAAGCTTCTGTAAGGGAAATTACTTCAAATTTCTTTTTAGAAACAATGTAAATAAGGTTTTGAACAGGATTTGGATAGATTTGAATTCCATTTTCTATAGTTGTTTCTGCTGTATGTAATGTGCTTACAACAACCAGTTTTGTTTTGGTCGTAGTTGCTCCGCAGGCATCTGTAGTAAGTTTTACATGATAACTTCCTCCCACAGTATAGGTGTGTGTCGGATTTTCCAGCGTAGAAGTCGTTCCATCGCCAAAATCCCATGAATAATTAGCTGCATTTTGGGTTGTATTCGTAAACTGAACGGTGCCTGCTCCGGTAAGCTGATAAGTGAATCTGCTGTGAACATCATTGTTGGTTACATACCATTTATCAGGCTGGTTATACACTTCTGTTTTCACAATATCTTTGATCAGTTGAGCCTGCGCCGGAGTAAGATTTCCATTAAAAGGAATCTGGGTAGGATCTTTCTTGAATATAATCGTATAAAATGTATACGCAGCTGCCATAGAACCAATGTAGCTAGGGTGCGATTCATCCTGATCATACAATTCAATGGCCGGGTTTTGTTCTCTGATCGTTCTCCAGACTTTACCTACAGGAGAGACAATACCTTCATTGTTCATCGCCATTTCCATGTAACGGTTATAAATTTGAGTGTCCATTCCCTGATATGTGCAGACTGTGGGAAGTCCTGGACAGTTGGTTGCATCACCATTTTTACGGCCCCAGGTCATATAGAAAATAACATTTCCACAAGGATTGGCTGTTTTAATTAAATTGGAAAGCTGAAGAGCATAAGGATACACCTGATTTTGTACCTGTGAATCGGGAAACGAAGGAAGCTGGCTCTGTTCCTGTAAAACCACGTAATCCCAGTTTCCCTGATTAATATCTGAAGTGACATTCGGATTGTTGGCATGATCCTGCAGGGTAGCACCTCCCGGAGTCTGGCTGTGATGTTCGAACACATCGCCATTAGATGTGGCAATACTTTGAATAAGACCAGGTAAATTGTTAACATAAGTATAACTGTTTCCAATAAAGAATACCCTTTTGGTCGTCTGGCTCAGGATGAAAAAAAATGTAATTAAAGATAAAAAAAGTAGAGTTTTTTTCATAAATTTCAGTTTGAATTTATCCTATAAATATAAATAATATTAAGCAAAACCCATTTGTTTTATGAATTTGATTATAGAAAAGAATATATACTTAGAAAATAAAGAAACAAAAGGTTTTCTTGCTGATGCTTTTTATAAAGACAGTCAAAAAAAACTTCCCCTGATCATATTTGTTCACGGATATAAAGGGTATAAAGATTGGGGAGCCTGGAATCTGATGGCTGAAAAGTTTGCGGAAGCAGGTTTTTTCTTTGTCAAGTTTAATTTTTCACATAACGGGACTACAACTGATGATCAGTTCAACTTCGGAGATCTTGAAGCTTTTGGGCAGAATAATTATTCTAAAGAACTTTCAGATCTTGGAGTGGTAATTGATCACTTTAGTAAAGATCCCCATGTGGATGATGAAAAGATTGTGCTGATCGGGCACAGCAGAGGAGGAGGAATTTCTATTGTTAAAACTTTTGAAGATGAAAGGATTAACGGGTTGATTACGTTGGCTAGTGTGGATACTTTAAATCGTTTTCCAAAAGGAGAAGCCTTGGAGAACTGGAAAAATAATGGTGTTTATTATGCTTTAAATGGGCGTACACAACAGGAAATGCCTCATTATTATCAGTTTTATGAAGACTATGAAAAGGATATTCACCGTTTTGATGTAGAACGAGCTACAGAAATGGCTAAAGCTCATATGCTAATTATTCATGGAACAGAAGATGAAGCGGTAGAGGTGAAGCAGGCAGAACATCTTCATATTCTTCACCCTAATTCTGAGCTTTTTCTGATTGAAAATGCCAACCATACTTTCGGGGGAAAAGAACCATGGGAAGGAAATGATTTACCAAAAGATCTCCATACTGTAACTGAAAAATGCATTGATTTTATCAAAGAAAAATTGAAATAAAACATTTAAAACTACGTTATTATATAGTAACCACCATAAAATATATTTATGAAAAAAATTATTGCAGGCGCATTTGCGCTTTCACTATGTGTTGTTTCATGTAAAAAAGAAACAAAAACCGAATCTTCTGTAAGTAGTGATACTTTGGCAACCGTAATGCCTAAGGATTCCGTAACAACTCCAAAAGCAGATTCAGCGGCAACTGCAGTTCCTTCTGCTCCTGCTCCGGATAATGTTATTACCAAAAATGTGGGTAAATATCCTCATGATATTAAATTCTTTGAAGATAAAGGTATTTCAGAAAGACTGAAAAAACTTACCGGTGCTCAGTATGATGAAATGGTAAAGAATTTCAACGTGGAAAGTCCTATTGCATCAGAAAATGGAATCTACAAACTGACAGGATGCAAACAACACGACTGTCCGGGATATGCCACAAGCATTTACTATGATGCTAAAAATGACAACCTGAATATTTCTATTGATAAAAACGGTAAAGCAACAGAATTTGCTGAAAAAGGAAAAATTACTGTTTCAGAATCGCTTAAATCCAAATAACAGAAAAGGAGTGAAACTTTCACTCCTTTTTTATTGATGATCGATAGATATCTTTAGTTCGTTTTAACAGCGTTCTTTTTTACTGCCTTTAAAAGACTTCGAAAGTTTTTCATAGTCATAATTTCTGTTGAAGGATCAAAGATAGTCACCTTTTGATCTTTTTCCACCGAAACTTCTGAATATGCTTTGAGAGAATATATTTTCTTCATAGTGCTGATATCATAGACATCCATCGTTGCAAAAGTTTCATTTTTTTTATATTCATATTGCGTTCCCATTGAATTGTCTAGACCGTTTCGCACTTTCATGGTGTAGATGTTTACCAGGAAATTGAAATCAGAGTTTCTTTTCAATACCTCAAGATCTTCAGTTTCCGGATCAAAAGGAATACTATTCTGAATGATATTTTCTGCTTTTGCCGTTTTTAAGTCAAAGGCTTTGCCATTGCTTAAATCCTGGAATAGTTGAAATGCTTCCTTGCTCATCATTTTCCGGTGGTGCGAATCTACATCCGTTTTGATGTTGTTAATCAGCCACTTTTTGTCCTTCGAAAACACCAATGATTTGCTGTAAATCCCGTAATCTTTTCTTACAGGATAATAACATGACTGTAAGGTGATTAAGAGAAAAAGGAAGAATATATATTTTTTCATCTATAAATTCAGACTACTTAATTAAAATCTTCCAGGCTTCTTCAATTTTACTTTCCAGAAGTAATTTCTGGGCATCTAGATGGATGTTTTCATCGGCATGAAAGTCTCCGGCTGGTAATACTTCCGTATTGGCAAGCATTCCAAGGTCATTTCCTGTAAAGACTTTACTGTATTTAATAGAATCTGGCAGCAGATCGAAACCGATTCCTTTTGTTACCAAAGGTTTGGGTACTTCAAAAAGACTGTTTTCATTGCTTCTGGAATACCAGTTGCTGCCTAAACGGGCTACCATATCCAGTTTTTTCTGATCCAGATTTCCTGCTTCATTCAAATATTCTTCTCTGATATGGATTTTCTGAACTTCACAGATTACCAGATTTCCTGCTCCGCCCTGATCACCCAATGATTTTACCTCTAAAACCTTACATTCAAAGTTAACAGGGCATTCTTCAATAAGCTTAGGCTGTACAAGATCTGCATCTTTCATGGTAAGGCCGGATTTGATAAATTCATTCACTCCGGTTTCGTATTCTGTAGATGCTAAAGAGATCTGTTGTACAATCGGAAAATTGACTGTTCCGATGACTACTTCCGGTACTTCAAGAACATTTTCCAGTGTATGTTTGGTAGTATTGTCACGAACTCTTCTCGATGGTGAAAAAATCAGAATCGGAGGAACCGTGCTGAACATATTAAAAAAACTGAACGGAGATAAGTTATTATTACCGTCTTTATCTACAGTAGATGCCAGTGCAATCGGTCGTGGTGAAACGGCCGTCTGCATAATGGTCTGCAGTTGTACGGAGGTTATCTCGGAGGGGATTACTGTTTTCATGTTTTTACTTTAAAAGATGCTTCGACTCCGCTCAGCATGACATTTCGAATACTAACTGTTAAGCAGTATATTTCTAGCGATGTCATCCACCAAACCTTATAGGTTTTCAAAACCTATAAGGTTTAATAGTAGTATTGTGCAGAGCTAAAATTTAGATAAAAATTAAAGTGCTGGAATGATTTTACCGGAAACTTCCCCGAAACCTACTCTCACACCGTCTTTTTCAGCCCAGGCCTTCATGGTAACCGTATCATTGTTTTCAATGAATTTTCTTTCTTCTCCGTTGCTTAATGATAAAGGATTTTGTCCTCTCCATGTCAGCTCAAGCATAGAACCGAAAGACTTTGGATCACTTCCGGAAATAGTACCGCTGGCATATAGATCACCTACTTCCACATTACATCCGTTTACGGTATGGTGTGCCAGTTGCTGGGTCATATTCCAGTACATGTGTTTGTAGTTGCTTTCACAGATCAGATTCTGATCTCCGTTTTCAGGCTGGATATATACTTCAAGGTTGATATCGTAATTTTTATCACCTTCAAATTTTAAATAGTCTAAAACCTCAGGATCCTGCACTGGAGAAGCAGTTCTGAATGGTTCCAAAGCTTCCAGTGTAACCACCCATGGAGAAATGGATGAACCGAAGTTTTTCGCAAGGAATGGCCCTAGCGGAACATATTCCCAGGATTGAATATCTCTTGCAGACCAGTCATTGAAAACAACCATTCCGAAGATCGCATCTTCTGCATCTTTGGTAGAGATGCTTTCTCCCATCTCTGTATTTTTATTGATGATAAAGGCCATTTCCAGTTCGAAATCCAGTTGTTTACATGGTCCGAAAACTGGTTTGTCTGCATCTGCAGGCTTCATCTGACCTTTAGGACGGTTGATTTCCGTTCCGGATACTACGATAGAAGATGCTCTTCCGTGGTAACCTACCGGTAAATGTTTCCAGTTGGGTAATAAAGCATTGGCAGGGTCACGGAACATTTTTCCTACGTTGGTAGCATGTTCGATGCTGCTGTAGAAGTCCGTGTAGTTCGGGATGTGCACAGGCATCATCATTTTTACTTTATCCAGGTCATAGAAAGCTTCTTCAATAGTTTTCTGATCTTTTGATAAAATTGATCCTTCCTGTAATAAGGTTTGGATTTTAGTACGAACAGCGTTGGTAACAGGTTTACCCAGCTCGATAAATTCGTTGATGGTATACGCTTCAAAAACATTGTCGTCTAATCCTTCAATATCTTCAAAATACCCAAGATCGTACAATGTAGCAAGGTCAATGACCTGATCTCCGATTCTTGTACAGCATCCGATATATTCTTTGTTAAAAACTGCGACTCCGAAAGGAATATTGTGTATAGAAAAATCCGAATTTGAGGAATAGTCTACAAATGATTTCATAAGTTTAGATTTTAGTTAGATTCAATATCATCCGGAGAATTCCCCGGAACATTTATTTGGTCTTTTTTGAGTAAGAGGCTTCATCAATCCATCTGTCTCTGGTATTGACATCAATAAGGTACAGAATATTGTCCTGTTGTGTCAGCAATAAAGTCTTCGTGACAGGCATTGGGATTTTTTTGTTTTCAAGCATGTCTGCTCTTAAAGAAATAATATTTTTTTTCCTGATGATATCACCGGTGAAAACATTGGAACTGCTTTCTCCAGTTGCTTTATCATCGAAAACTTCTACATAGGTGGCATTATTCCCTTTGATAATAATAAAGTCCCTCTCCGTATGGTCGGCTTCATCTTTAATAAAAACAAACTTTTTGTTGTCAATATTTACATTTTCAAGATGCTGATTGATGCCTTTTCTTTGTTCAAGTCGGTTAAGGATTTCATTCAAAGTTCCATATTGGGCTTTAAGCCCTAAGGTTCCCAGAAGAAAAATCCCGATTAAAAGTTTTCTCATATACTGTGTTTTATAAAAAAGTTTTGCCAGAATACTGTATTCTGACAAAACTTATATTTTCTAATGTAAAATTAAAGATTACCTCTTCTTTCCTGCTCTCTTTCTAATGCTTCGAACAATGCCTTGAAGTTTCCGGCACCAAAACTCTGTGCGCCGTGTCTTTCAATAATTTCGAAGAATAGAGTAGGACGGTCTTCTACAGGCTTCGTAAAGATCTGTAATAAGTATCCTTCTTCATCATGATCAATAAGTATACCTAACTCCTGAAGTTTTTTAAGATCTTCATCAATATGACCAACTCTTTCAGGAACCATGTCGTAATAAGCTTCCGGTGGAGCAGAAAGGAACTCTACACCACGTTTCTTCAATTCAGTTACGGTGTGGATAATATCCTTTGTTGCCACAGCGATGTGCTGAACTCCTTCACCTTCATAGAAATCAAGATATTCTTCTACCTGAGATTTCTTTTTACCTTCTGCAGGCTCGTTGATCGGGAATTTAGCATATCCGTTTCCGTTTGACATTACTTTAGACATCAATGCAGAATATTCTGTGTTGATCTGCTTGTCATCAAAAGAAAGGATGTTTACAAATCCCATTACTTTTTCATACCATTCTACAGTTGGGATCATTCTGTTCCAGTCAACATTTCCCACACAGTGGTCTACGTATAATAAACCTGCTTCGTCAGGCTTATAATCACTTTCCCACTTTTCATAACCAGGCATGAAAGCTCCGTTATAATTTTTTCTTTCCACAAACATGTGAACGGTTTCTCCGTATGTATAGATACCGGACATTCTTACCTCACCATGCTCATCAGTTAACGTTACAGGCTCTAAATAAGGTTTTCCACCTCTTTTAGTTGTTTCTTCGAAAGCTGCATAAGCGTCATCTACCCAAAGTGCCAAAATTTTTACTCCGTCACCATGTTTTTTTACGTGCTCGCTGATAGGAGAGTCAGATTTAAGTCCTGTTGTTAATACCAATCTGATTTTTCCCTGTTGAAGCACATAAGATGCACGGTCTCTTACTCCTGTTTCAGGACCCGCATAAGCTACAGACTGAAAACCGAAAGCGGTTTTGTAATAATGGGCAGCCTGTTTTGCATTTCCTACATAAAACTCAATATAATCTGTACCGTTAATCGGTAAGAAATTTTCTGCTTGAGCTATTTTCTCGGCAAATGTAAGTGTTGACATATTTTCTCTTTTACTTTTATTTTATTGGTATGCAAATTACAAAATTCTTAGATATGGCGAAAATATTCCCAAGGATTCATTGAATATATTTAACATAACGTTAAAGAAGAGTTTACTTAAGTATATTTAAGTTTCATAAGTCTAAAATCATCTGCCTACATTTGTTATACAAAAGACAAGTGAAAAAAAAATATTTCGAAACATGAAAGCCGTAGATACTCTCTACGGCTTTCTTATTTTAGGTTGTTTCAATTTTTCTGTTGAGCATTCCTGCATCAGGATTATAATTGTCCCAGATCTTCCAGGTATTATTTATTTTTTTGATAAAATAAATTTGTGTACTCAGTTGATTGACAAAATGTTCTTCTCCCGTTTCTCCTACTTTAAACAGAAGATTCCAGAATTCCTGTGATTCCAGAATTTTTTTGTCAGGTTCATCAGTAACCACATGGATATCAAATACTTCGTAGTTGGATCTGTTATTTTTTGTTACCAGGTGGAAATCCCTGTCACATAGTTCTTTACTGAATTGTGAAGCCCTTTCTAAAAAAGGAGAATCTTCAAATACCAGACCTTTTAAAAGTTCGGTATTGTGAACGGGGAATAGCTTATAAAACTCAAAAGCCGATGCACAATAATCATAAACCATTTGGGTTAGATAGGACTGGTCATCAATTTCTTTGTCGTCAACTTTCTTATATCTTATCGTAAGGATGTAATCATTAAGATCTTTGTATCCTAAGAAGATGCAGATTTTATCAAGTGTTTTAAGAAATCTGAGGTCACTATGGGTTTTATCCTGATAATCATTTTCAAAAAAACGCTGAAGAGTAACATGAGAAATGGTATTTCCGATTTCAAATTTTTTTCCTCCTTTCAGTTCTTCAGCTTCAGAAAGCTCGTCTTTAATAATTTCGGAAAGAATAATATAATGGCTTCTTTTCCATTCATTCACATTCCCCAAAACAGAATTCCTCACCTTGGAATGTTTTACCACTTCGTCTCGTATCGAATTATATATAGTTTTCAATTTCCTTGTTTTTGAATGAATTTTATCAAATATACTGCCAAAAAATTAATATTTTCATATGATTCTATGATGTTAAATTCAAAATTTGTTTTAATTTTTATAGCAAAAATAGTTTTGAAAACTTTATGGTTTGATTATCAGTGTTTAAATCTTTCAAAAGCAGCTCTTTCCAGCATTTCTCTGTCATCCGGATGGGCAATGCTGATAAGTTCCTGTGCTCTCTGTCGAAGGTTTTTTCCGTACAGATAAGCTGTTCCGTATTCAGTTACAACATAGTGAATATGTCCTCTAGTAGTAACTACACCAGCGCCTTGCTTAAGAAAGGGAACGATTCTGGAAACTCCTTTTTTTGTTCTTGCGGTAATGGCTATGATAGGTTTTCCCTCATCACTTAAAGCTGCACCGCGCATAAAATCCATTTGACCTCCAATTCCGCTGTACTGGAGTGTTCCGATAGAATCGGCACAAACCTGGCCTGTAAGGTCTATTTCAATGGCAGAATTGATGGCTACCATCTTTTTGTTTCTCATGATATTGATAGGAAAATTAACCTCGCTTACATCCCTGAAAGCAAAAACAGTGTTATCATCCACATAATCATAGAGTTTCCGGGTTCCGAAACAGAAACTTGTGATGGTTTTATTATCGTTGTAACCCTTGTATTTATTGTTGATTACATCATTTTGAATCAGGTCAATAACACCGTCGCTTAACATTTCTGTGTGAATTCCAAGGTCTTTATGATTGGTAAGGCATTTTAACACGGCATCAGGAATGGTTCCAATTCCCATCTGAAGGGTCGATCTGTCTTCAATAAGCTCTGCTACATTTTTTCCTACGAGCATTTCTTCATGACCTACTTTGGAACCATAATCTACTGTTGGGAGTTCCTCTTCATGCCAAACCAGCTTGTGGATTCTGCTGATGTGGATCATTCCGTCCCCGTGGGTTCTTGGCATTCTTGGGTTAACGATGGCCACAATGATTTTTGCCGTATCTACAGCGGCTCTCGCAATATCCACTGAAGTTCCCAACGTACAAAAACCATGTTGGTCTGGTGGAGAAACGGTGACAATTGCCACATCCAGTGGCAGGATGTTTTTTCTGAATAAAATAGGAATTTCACTTAAGAAAACGGGAACAAAGTCTCCGCGGTCAGAATTCACAGCATCACGCACAGGTGTGGAAACAAATAAGGAGTTAATGAAAAAGCTGTCTTTGTATTGTGGTTTTGCGATTTCCACATTTCCCTGCTGGGTAATGGAAACCATCTCCACATTTTGCAAACGATTAGACTGTCTTGCCAGTTCATCAATAAGATAATTGGGAGTACAGGCACTACCGTGAAAAAAGACACGGTTACCGCTTTTTATCGTATATATTGCTTCTTCTGCGCTGATGTAATTATTCATATTTTGTCTTTTTAAAAAGGTGTTAAGATAATTTTATAATTCAAAAAAATACCGCTCTTCTTTCAAAGATAATCTTTATAATTTTATATTCATATAAATATTTTGAGGATATTGAACAGACTTTTATCATATCAATAAACCACCTTTGATTTAAAATAGAAAGGACTGAATGTGTTGGCATTCAGTCCTTTTGTTTTATCTGTTATTTTGATAAAAATCTTAATTAGCAGTTTCTACTGCAGTTTTCTGTTTCATACTTCCGGTTTCTGCAAATCGTAAATGCCATCTGAAAGATTCTTCCAATAAATGAGGGGTATGACCTCCTCTTTCACAAGCTCTGTCGAAGTAAGACTGTAGTTCTTCTTTATAATCCGGGTGAACACAATTATCGATGATTTTCTGAGCTCTTTCTCTTGGCGCTAATCCTCTTAAGTCAGCCAAACCAACATCTGTTACCAGAATATCTACATCATGTTCTGTATGGTCGGTATGAGAAACCATTGGAAGGACGTGAGAAATATTGTTGTCTTTTGAAGCAGCTTGAGTTACGAAAATACTTAAATAAGCATTTCTCGCGAAGTCTCCGGAACCTCCGATTCCGTTCATGATTTTGGTTCCTCCGATATGAGTGGAGTTTACATTTCCATAAATATCGAATTCAATAGCTGTATTGATAGCTATTACTCCTAACCTTCTGATCAATCCCGGTGTATTGGAAATATTCTGAGGTCTTAGAACGAATTTATCTTTATATTTTGAAAGGTTTCCTAATACTCTTTCATAGCATTCCTGAGAAACGGTAATGGATGATGCTGAAGCAAAACTTAGCTTACCGGAATCGATCAGATCAAATGTACTGTCCTGAAGCACTTCGGAAAACATCGTCAGATCATAAAAATTACTGTCTTTGAACCCTGTCAGAACAGCGTTGGCTACTTTACCGATACCTGCCTGAAGAGGAAGCAAGCGGTCTGTAAGGCGTCCTAGAAGAACCTCATTTTCAAAAAAGGCAAGAAGATGTTTGGCAATAGCTGTAGTTTTTTCGTCCGGTTCTGCAATATCAGCCGGACTGTCTTTACGGTTGGTAAATACGATAGCCTCAATTTTTTCAGGATCTACAGGAATGCTTTTTCTCCCGATTTTGTTCCATGGCGCAACAATCGGAATAACATTTCTGTAAGGATAATCTTCGGCCTGGTAGATATCATGGATTCCATAAACTTCTTCAGGAACTTCCGTATTGATTTCAATAATAACCTTTTTAGCCAAAGCCGCAAAAGTCACAGAATTTCCTACAGAAGTAGTAGGAACGATGCTTCCGTCTCTTTCAATATAAGCAGCTTCGATAATAGCTACATCAATGCTTTGGAGATTTTTGGTGTGAAGAAGCTCGGCACTTTCACTTAAATGCTGGTCGATAAAGAGAATTTCACCGTTGTTAATTTTGTTTCTTAAGATAGGGTCTACCTGGAATGGCATTCTTTTTTTCAGAACATTGGCTTCCGCCAGTTTTCCATCGGTACCGTGCCCCAGTGAAGCTCCGGTCATCAAAGTGACCTTAAGGTCTTCTGTTTTTCCTCTTTCAGCCAATGCCGGTAAAATGGCTTTGCTGTCACCTGCCTTTGTAAAGCCGCTGGACCCGATGGTCATACCGTCTTTAATGATTTTTACAGCGTTTTCGGCTGTGGTTACCTTTTGGTGTAAACTTTCTAATCTGATTCTTTCTAACATGTAATATTGATTTTGTTTTAAACCACCATTACTTAGGATGCGATATGAAAAATAATGATGGTCAATATGTTAACCATACCTCACAAATTTACAAAAAAAGACGCTTTAAATAAAGGATTTAAAGCGTCTTTTGTATGTATTCAGTAATACTTTTTGATAATTTTTAATGATTTATTCTAACCATGAAGTTTTATAAGAAGGATCTTCTACTTTTAAAGCTTCCTCTGTAATTTTTAACGGACGGAAAGGGTCTACCATTACGGCATATTCTTCCGTGAATTTTTTGCCGATACTTCTTTCCATAGCACCAGGGTGAGGTCCGTGTACAATTCCGCCAGGGTGAAGGGTAAAGTCCATTAAATCAATGTGGTTACGGCTCATGAAATCACCTTCTGTGTAGAATAAAACCTCATCAGAATCAATATTAGAGTGGTTGTACGGAGCAGGAATAGCCTGTGGATGATAATCATACATTCTTGCACAGAATGAGCACACTACGAAATTGTGTCCTTCAAAATTCTGGTGAACCGGTGGCGGTTGGTGAATTCTTCCCGTAATAGGTTCGAAGTTTTTAATATTGAATTTATAAGGATAAAAATAGCCATCCCAGCCCACGACATCGAACGGGTGAGTAGCGTAGATGAAGTCGGTAATCTGGTTTTCTTTTTTTACTTTAATAAGGAATTCTCCTTTTTCGTCTATGGGTTCTCTGTAAGTAGGAGCAATGATATCTCTTTCGCAGAATGGCGAATGTTCCAAAAGCTGTCCGAATTCATTTCTGTATCTTTTCGGAGTATAAATAGGAGAGTGGCTTTCCAGTACAAAAAAGACTGTATCATCAGATTTCAGTTCTACCTGATAAATGGTTCCTCTCGGAATAATAAGATAATCTCCGGTTTCGAATTCAAGATCTCCCACAAATGTTTTTAAGATTCCGGCTCCGTTATGAACATACAAAAGCTCATCACATTCTGCATTTTTGTAGAAATAATCCATCGATTTTCTTGGCTTTGCCAATCCCATTTTCAGGTCATTGTTCATCAAAAGGATCTTTCGGCTGTCCATAAAATCATCTTCAGGAGTGACGTTCATTCCTTTAAACATTCTTGGAGCCACATTTTTTTCCACAGCGATTTTTGGAGTAACATCTTTCGGCTCACCGATAGATTTGATTTGTGTAGGGCGGTGGATATGATATAACAGAGAAGAAATACCATGGAAGCCTTCGGTACCGAAAAGCTGTTCATAGTAAAATTTATCTTCCGGAGACTTAAAGATCGTATGCCTTTTTTGTGGGATATTTCCCAATTGATGATATCTCATTTTACTTTCATATGTAGTTTCTCAAATTTAATCATTTTTCATGAATTGGCTCAACCTATATTTTCTGGATTAAGTTTTGTATTTGAAAAATAATTGTTAGATTTGTCTAACAATTTTAATTTCATGAAGCGAATATTATTTTCTATTACTTTTTTATCTACCTATTGCTTTGCGCAGGAGACGGACAGTTTGAGCTTGCAGCAGACTAAAAGTCAGGATTCTGCCAGGGGTATGAAGAGGGAATTTAAGACCAGTACCATTGAAGATGTAGTGGTTACCGGTACCATAAAACCGATGAGCAGGTCCAAAAGTCCTGTTGCCGTAGAGATCTACAGTCAGAAATTTTTTCAGAAAAATCCTACTCCCAGTATTTTTGAGGCCATTGCCATGGTTAATGGAGTAAAACCTCAGCTGAACTGTTCTGTGTGCAATACGGGAGATATTCACATCAACGGACTGGAAGGGCCTTATACCATGATTCTGATTGACGGAATGCCGATTGTAAGTTCACTTTCCACCGTCTATGGATTAAGTGGAATTCCTAATAGTTTGGTTGACCGAATTGAAGTAGTAAAAGGCCCTGCATCTTCCATCTACGGTTCTGAAGCCATGGGAGGGGTTATCAATATTATCACCAAAAATGCACTGACCGCTCCTAAATTAAGTATTGACCTGATGACATCGAGCTGGTTTGAAAATAATCTGGATCTTTCTACTAAATTCAACGTAGGGAAGAATGCTGCTTCATTATTAAGTTTAAATTATTTCAGTTTTCAGGAAAGAATAGATCAGAATAAAGATAATTTCACGGATACCACTTTACAAAGTAGAATTTCCGTATTTAACAAGTGGAATTTTAAGAGAAAAGAAAACAGACAGGCAAGTTTTGCTTTGAGGTATCTGTATGAAGACCGCTTTGGGGGAGAAATGCAATGGAATAAATCTTTCCGTGGTAGTGACGAAGTATATGGAGAAAGTATCTATACCAACAGAGCAGAGGTTTTCGGATTGTACGAATGGCCGATGAAAGAGCATATCGTGACACAGTTTTCTTATAATTATCATGATCAGAATTCGTTTTATGGATTAAACCCATTCAATGCAACACAAAAGGTAGCCTTTGTGCAAACGTATTGGGACAGGAGCTTCGGGAAACATGATATCACGGCCGGACTTACCTTCAAAAGAACTTTTTACGATGATAATACTCCGGGAACACTCGATGCAGATGGAATCACCAATGCACCGATGAAATCTCCTATCTGGGGAGCTTTCATTCAGGATCAGTGGGAAATCAACGATAAAAATACTTTGCTGATTGGATACAGATATGATTATGATAAAGTACATCACTCCGTTCACTCACCGAGGTTTGCATGGAAATTTAATCCCAATCCATATCATACTTTACGTTTCAATTTTGGAACAGGTTTTAGAGTGGTTAATTTATTTACAGAAGATCACGCAGCTTTGACAGGTTCAAGGGAAGTTGTGGTAAAATCTGACCTGAAACCGGAAAGATCTATTAATGGAAACCTGAATTATATCTGGAAAATTCCCGTAGCAAACAGAATGGTGAATCTTGATGCATCTGCATTTTACACTTATTTCAGTAATAAAATTGTAGGAGATTTTGATTCTGATCCGGATAAAATTATTTATGACAATCTCCACGGATACGGAATTTCAAGAGGTGCTTCCCTGAATGTGGATTTTAGTTTTCAGTTTCCTTTGAGTGTCAATCTTGGTGTTACTTATCTGGATGTCTATCAGAAATTTGATAATGAAACTCAAAAAACACAGCAGCTGCATGCCCCAAAATGGAGTGGAACTTATAACCTGACGTATAAATTTGCGAATAACCTGACCGTCGATTTTACAGGACAGTTCTACGGTCCAATGCGATTACCTGTCTTAGTAAATGATTTCCGCCCTGAATATTCACCCTTTTATTCTCTGGCCAATATCCAGGTGTCCAAGAGTTTCAAATCCGGATTTGAAGTGTATTGCGGGATGAAAAATTTATTCAATTTCAGACCTAAAGATCCTTTGATGAGACCATTTGACCCGTTTGATAAATATGTTGATGATCCTATAAACAACCCTAATCATTATACTTTTGATACGGCATACGGTTATGCCCCGATGCAGGGAATCAGAGGTTTCTTAGGAGTAAAATATACTTTAAAGTGAAAAAAATAGCTTTATTTTTAATGTTAGTGCCCTGTTTTTATCTGTCTCAGATGAAGACAGGCACTTTTTCTGATCTTGAGGTTCAGCAGAAAGAAAATCCTAAACCGGTTGTGATCCATCTTTATACAGATTGGTGTGCGGTGTGTAAGATTGAGTCTTTCCGTATGAATAAAGATAAGGAGCTGGTGAGTATGATCAATGATCACTTTTATTTTATCAACTTTGAGTCAGAGAAGACAAAGGAGAAAATTCATTTTCAGAATCAGGAGTTTGAATATCTGCAGAATGGAAATTCAGGAATTCATGAGTTGGCGCTGGCTTTGTCTAAGAATAAAAATCAGCCTGTTTATCCTTTGTGGATATTCCTGGATAAGCATCAGAATCTGGTGTATTATCAGGAAGGACAGATGACGCCTGAAAAAATGAAGCAGAAGCTGTTGGAGATTTCTGCTTTGTGAGGTGTAAGATTAAATATAGACAATTATACACAATTCCACATTAATCCTGCTATCTTATTATTAGGACACTCTCATTCTGAATGTAACGCAGTGAAATGAAGAATCTAAGCTTTACATGAGATTCTTCCTTCGTCAGAATGACAATCGTGTAAAATCTTATACAGTCGTTTTAATTTAGATCGCTGCATCAATCAAAACCGCCAGCTGAATGCAAGGTTCATCAGAACGGTTGCTCCATGCATGATTTGTTCCTCTCTGGATAACGATGTCGCCAGGTTTCAAAAGCGTTTCTCCTTCCTCCATGATGAGGTAAAGTTCGCCGGAAAGAATAATGATATAATCCAGTGTTGGCGTTTGATGCATCATCGGATGAGGTTCGTTCTTTTTCCATTCTACACCTAAATCTTTATCAGGAGGAACTACTACATATCGGAAGTAAGTACCATTTTTAGGAGTTTGTGGAAATCCGGTATTGGGAATTTGGGTTTCAAAATCCAGGCTGGCCGGCGTTGTCTGGGTATTCCATACATCTGAAATGATGAGCCCCGGGAAGTGTTCCACAGCGTTTTCTACTTGTTGATCTTCAGTAATAACGGATTTTCCGTCTTTTATTCCTGTTACGATTCGTCTTGGTATTTTATTCATAGATTAATGTTTCATAATAAGTTTATGACCTTGAGTCTGATTATTTTTTAGAATAGAATGTGCCTGTAGAACGGTATCCAAAGAAAGATTTCCAACGGTTCTGTATTGTGGAGGGAGAATCGTTCCGTTTTCAATAAGTGTTTTGATGGTAAGCAAGCTGTTTTTATAATACTCGTATTTTTTTACCATTCCATACATATAATTGGAGATATTCATAATCATAGTTCCTTTGTTGAAAAGGGTTTCATGAGCATCTCTAGTGACCAAGGCTGTCACATCCACATACGTTCCGTTGATTTTTAAAACTTCTGCGGTGATTTCAGACATATAGTTTCCCACCAGATCAATTCCATATTCGAAAGGTTGATCATTATTGGCTTTTAGAATATTACCGATTAGATTTTCTTCTTTATAGTTGATGATCTGATGATTTTTCAATCCCAGATTGAGAAGAATCTGTCTGTTTTCCTCGCTGCCAACCGTGGCTGTGATCTGTTGGATATTATGTGCTAATAAAATTTTAATCAGAAATGAACCGACTCCTCCTGTTGCTCCTGTTACTAAAACTGTATTTTCGGGGTTTAATTTCAAACGGTTAAAAATCTGTAAAGAAGTAAGACCTGCCGAAGGAATGGCAGCCGCCTGTTCAAATGAAATATTTTTTGGTTTAAAGGAAACAATGGCTTCAGGAACGACAATATATTCAGCATAAGTGCCGTTGCTTCCCATGGAACCGCTGCCACAATAGACTTCATCTCCAATATTGAATTCTGTAACATCAGAACGTTTATCCACTACAATTCCGGATAGTTCTCTTCCTAATATCGGAGAACTGATCAGTTTTCGTTCCAGTTCATTTTCCAGCATCTGATAATCGATGGGATTGAAACCACTTGCTTTAATATGGATTAAAACTTCATTGCTTTTAGGTTTTGGCTGTTCTGCCAGTCCGTTTTCAAGTGCTCCGTTCTTATTTAAAATAACTGCTTTCATTATTGTTAATTTGATACACAAATGTAAAGCGGGAATAGTTTATATTTGCTACTAGTTAACCAATGGTAACTAGTTACCTTCATGAAACTATTATGGCAAAAATCATTGAAAACGGTATCGAAAGAGAAGCAAGCTGTACCGAAGAATTGTTCGCGATGCGGGACAGTCTGGATGTTTTAGGAGGGAAATGGAAACTGATGATTTTACGGTATCTGACGAACAGACCTAATCAGATGATCCATTTTAAAAAGCTGGAACGCAGTATAGAAGGTATCTCTGCGAAAATGTTGAGTAAAGAATTAAAAGAACTTGAAACGAATCTCCTGATCACAAGAACTATTCAGGATACAAAGCCGATTACGGTAACTTATGCGGTGACCGAATATGGAAAATCTGTATTTCCGGTGACAGAAACATTGGTGAATTGGGGGATCATTCATCGGGAAAAGATCAAAGAATCAATGAATTCTTCGGAACAATAGATAAAAAAATCCTCAGACCGGATTAAGGTTGAGGATTTTTCATACTATCAAAAAGTATCTTTTTGTTAATTTTTATTTAACCACGACTGTACAAGCTCAGCGTGATCTTTCACCCATTCTTTGGCGGTGGCTTCTTTGTTTTTACTCTGTTCCATTTTCATTAAAAGATCGGACATGTTTTCATCATCAAAATGGAGTTTTGAAAAGAATTTGGCCAGCTCAGGATGATCTTTTGCAAAGCTTTTTCTGGAGTAAGTTTTAATCTGTTCTGCTTCACCATATATCTTTTGAGGATCATCAAGAAATTTAAGCTTCATTTTTCCAAACATCCAGTGGGGCTGCCATCCGGTTACCACAATCCATTCTTTACGTTGGATAGCGTTCTGTAATTCGGTGATCATGGCAATAGTAGAAGAGTTAATCTGATGATAATCCAGTTTATAGTCAATAATTGCTTTATCCGTTCCGGTGGTTAATCCGGCTCCTTTTTCAATTCCAATGATTCTTTGATTGAACTGGTTTTTATTGTGATTGAGCTCTTCAATGGAGTTAACAGGAACGTATTCAGGTACAACTAATCCTATACGACCGTTGTCATAATTGGTTCCAAGATGAGTCAGCCCAGGAAATTTAGCAAGCTTTTTCGCATGAGTGTAAGGAAGCCAGACTCCCATGAAAAGGTCTGTATCTTCATTATTCATCGAAGCCAGAATCATATCTGTAGAAGCTTTTTGAATAATCACATGATAACCTTGCTGGTCAAGAATAGCTTTAGCAACGTGCGTCATTGCAACATCTTCCGCCCAGCCGTCTACCATTCCTATGGTAATATATTTAGAATTTTTTATGTTTTCACACGAACTTAATGCTGTAAATAGTAACATTAAAAGGGGCAAAAACAGATATTTAAGTTGTTTCATCTTATTGCTTTTTCTTTACAAATCCCTGAGTAATACGGTCGAGGATAATGGCCAATATCACTACGGATAAACCACTTTCAAATCCTAATCCGATATCCAGATTATTAATTCCTTCCAGTACTTTCTCCCCTAAACCGCCTGCAGCAATCATTCCTGCAATAACGACCATGGATAATGATAACAATATGGTTTGATTAATCCCTGTTAAAATCGTTTTCATCGCTAAAGGAAGCTCTACTTTGAACAGAATCTGACGGTTGGTGGCACCAAAAGCTCTGGCAGCCTCCACAATATCTTTCGGAACGGCTTCAATTCCCAGTGTCGTTAATCGAACTGCTGGCGGCATGGCAAAAATAATCGTTGCAAAAGCACCCGGTACTTTACCGATACTGAAAAACAGTACAGCCGGGATCAGATAGACAAATGCGGGCATAGTCTGCATCAGATCCAGTAAAGGACGAATGATTTTGTCAGCTATTTTGCTTTTCGCTGCTAAAATTCCAAGCGGAATAGAAAGAATAAGGGCGGTAATGGTGGAGACAAAGATCAGAGCCATCGTTTCCATGGTTTCTTTCCATAATCCCATTAAAAATATTAAACTTAATCCGGCAGCCGTTACTACAGCAATGCCTTTTCCGGCTTTCCATAGTGCCAGCAGGGTAAAAAAGAGAATGATTACATAAAAAGGAGTGTTTGTTAAAACCCATTCAATCCCCATAATAGAGGAATTTCCCAGATGCTTTATGACATCAAATACAGGTTTTCCGTTTTCTGTGAGCCAATTGATTGCAGTTTCTACATATTGACCTATATCTATAGTTTTATTCATCTTATTGGTTGTTTGCGATTTCTTTTAATTCGATAATCTCTTCTTCGTTAAATTTGGTCGCTTCTATGACCAGTGATAACTGAGTGACAAGACCTAAAAATTTATTGTCTTCATCAATAACAGCAATGGACGATTTATTTTCAGAGATCAGTGGTAACATCTCTTCAACAGTCACTTCAGGATAAACTGAAGGAACATTGCTGTTGATAATAGATTCTACCGTAGGTTCTTTCTTTCTGGCAATGCGGACCACATCATTAAGGGTTACAAAACCCAGAAATTTATTTTGAAAATCTACCACCGGCAAGTTTTCTAATCCCGTGGCTCTCATTTTTCTTAAAGCTCCCTCAGGACCGTCTTTTCTGAAACGTACAACTGTCGCTTTGTCAAACATTAAAGATCTTGCGGTAATAATGGTTTTACGGTCTACTTTCTCTACGAATGCTTTCACATAGTCGCTTGCCGGATTGGTTAAAATGTCTTCAGCAGTTCCTATCTGTTCTATGACACCATCTTTCATGATGACAATGCGGTCTCCGATTTTAATGGCTTCGTCCAGATCATGAGTAATAAAGACTATGGTTTTTTGCAACGTATTCTGCAGTTCAAGCAGCTGATCCTGCATTTCAGATTTTATCAATGGGTCCAGTGCGGAAAAGGCTTCATCCATAAGCAGAACTTCAGGGTCGTTTGCCAGTGCTCTTGCCAATCCTACTCTCTGCTGCATTCCTCCGGAAAGTTGGGAAGGATATTGGTTTTCAAAGCCGGTTAATCCGACGATGTCCAATGCTTTCTGTGCTTTTTTATCGCGTGAAGCTTTGTCTTCTCCTCTTATTTCCAGCCCGAAACCAGCATTGTCGAGAATTGTATGATGGGGAAGTAATCCAAATTTCTGAAATACCATACTCATTTCCGTTCTTCTTACTTGTAAAAGTTCCTTGTTGTTTTTACTGGTAATATCATCGTCATTGATGAATACTTTTCCTGAAGTGGGTTCATTCAGTCTGTTAAGGCAACGCAGTAAAGTTGATTTTCCACTTCCCGAAAGTCCCATGATCACAAAGAATTCTCCTTCATAAATTTCAAAACTGGCTTTGTTGATTCCTATGGTGCAGCCTGTTTTTTCAAGAATTTCCTTTTTGGAAAAACCTTTATCCAGAAGTTCCTGTGCTTTTTCTTTGTTTTTACCAAAGATGATGGTCAGGTCTTCCACTTTAAGTTTTACTTTTCTAGTGTTTTCATTTTTTTCCATATTCAGAATTTTTCAATTAATAATTTGATATAAAAAATTGTACACCAATTCATTACATACATTTAGCTTTTGTTGTTCTGCTGTTGATCATAGGATAAAATAATTTGCTAAGCCTTTAGTGATAAAAGCTTTAAACAAAAAAATAACAGCATAAAGACCTGCTGGCCTTATGTTTATTTTAAATATTTCAATAGATTATACTCTAGAAAAAGAGTGTATTATGTAAAAAGAAACTGATCTTTTTACATAGATTCTACAATTAAATTACTGATGAGGTAATTACAGATATGTGTACTGAACAACTTGAATGGCTACATTTCATCAAAATGCTTGCCAGCATCAAAAAACTGTATATCAATTTTTTATGACGGTGCAAATTTACGAATTTTATATTAAATGGATTTTTACGTATGTAAGTTTTTGATTTTCAATACTATTTAAAAGAGGTGATTCATGACGAATTTTCTCTTATCATTAAAGTTAAAAGATAAGTAAGGTAATTATTTTAAAAGTTAAGCTGTAAGATTATTTCAATAAAACAGCAATAATGGCAAGGATAGCTGGTAAAGCCTGAACGAAAAATATTTTTTTAGTGGCAGAAATGGCTCCATAGATTCCGGCTACAGCTACACATCCTAAAAAGAATAATGCCACATTGGTCTGCCATTGCGGATCTTTAATCAGGAATGACCAGATCAGTCCGGCAGCCAGAAAACCATTGTAAAGTCCCTGGTTGGCAGCAAGTCCTTTCGTTGGTTTAAACATTTCCGCAGGGAGAGCTGCTTTAAAAACTTCCTTTCCTTTGGTTTCCCATGCGAACATTTCCATCCAAAGAATATAAAGGTGTTCCAGTGCAACGACAGCGATCAGAATTTTAGCAACGATTTCCATGATTCAATATTTTTCTCATTGTAAAACTAAAAAAATAAAGTTAAGTTTGAGTATTAAATCTTACAATGGATTCATTCAAATCACATTTAAACAAATTTATTACGGTAACTGACGAAGAATATACTTCTATTGTATCATTTTTTGAGGTAATGGATGTTAAAAAGAAGCAAAATCTGGTGCTGGAAGGTGAAGTATGCCGGACCATGTATTTTGTAGTGAAAGGATGTCTGAGAAAGTTTTTTATCAATGAAAAAGGAGTAGAGCAGACGACGGAATTTGCCATTGAAAACTGGTGGATTACAGATACATTTTCTTACGAAAGGCAGATACAAACTAACTTTTCTATACAGGCGGTAGAACCTTCTTCCGTTTTGGTGATTGATCTGGAGCGCCAGGAAGAATTATTACAAAAGCATCCTATTATGGAAAGGTATTTCCGCATGATCTATCAGCGGGCATATGCTGCTGCGGAACGCAGAATCCGTTATTTATATGAGATGTCCAGAGAAGAACTTTATATGCATTTCAGTACATTGTATCCGTGGTTTATTCAAAGGATTCCTCAATATCTGATTGCCTCATTTTTGAATCTTACTCCGGAATATCTGAGTGAAATCAGAGCAAAATTACGATCTTAAACCAGTTTAAGTTTTTTACGGATCATAAGCCGGAAATTTGTCATGTGATTAAAAGCAAATGCAATGACAGATCAAAAAAATCAGTTTCCGCAACTTTTTTTAAGACTGGCTCTTGCCGTTACGATGCTTTCTGCGGTGGCAGACAGGTTCGGATGGTGGAGTAAAGAAAATTCATCATGGGGAAACATGGAGCGTTTTAAAGAATATACAAGACAGCTTACCTTTTTTCTTACGGAAGCTTTAAGTACGGTTTCAGCGTATGCCGCAACCTTTTTAGAAATTCTTTTTCCTTTGATGCTGATTTTTGGATTTAAAACAAGAATTGCGGCCTACGGAAGCAGTATCCTGCTGTTAATTTTTGCGATATCCATGACCATCGCATCGGGACCAAAAGCTCCACTGAACTATTCCGTATGGGTGGGAAGTGCAGCTGCGCTTTTACTGGCGGTACAGCAGCATTATTCTTTAAGTATAGATCAATTAACCAAAAAAATATAATATTATGAGCGCAAGATTAAATATTGCAACAGTAGATTCAGCAGCCTATAAAGCTATGCTGGGATTGGAAGGGTATTTACAAACGATTTCTTTAACACACATTCAGAAGGAACTGATTAAGATCAGGGCTTCACAGATCAATAAATGTGCTTTCTGTCTTGATATGCATACCAAAGATGCCATCAAATACGGAGAAAATCCTCAAAGAATTTTTATTCTGAACGGATGGACAGAAGCAAAAGAATTTTTCACTGAAGAAGAGCAGGTGCTGTTGGCTATGACGGAAGAAATTACACTGATCAGCGATAAAGGTTTAACTGAAGAAACGTATCAGAAAGCAAAGTCTTTCTTTGATGAAAACCAGATCGCTCAGATTATTATGGCGATTATTACCATCAATGCCTGGAACAGAATTGCAGTAAGTACTCATCTTCCGATTGCAAAATAGGGAAGTCAGGAAGATGGAGGATAAAAGTTGATGAAGACTGTATTATCTATGGATATTTATTTTATTAAAAAAAACGGCCTTTCAAATTTTTGAAAGGCCGTTTTGATGCAAGATGCAAAGTGACAGTGTAACAGGGTTCGGGTATTAATTCTAAAAATAAATTTTTTGGTTCATTTTATTTTTTAAACCGGAATTACATTGTCTCTCCGTTTCTCGGATTATATTTCTAATAATTAAATTAATAAATAGCTACAGGATTTACATTCACCTGAGTAGAACCTACATACAAAGGCTGTCCCAGCACGAATAAAAATTCCCAGACTTTTTGTTTTACCAAAGGACGGCTGTCTATCAGTTCCAGGTTATAAATTCCTTTTTTAGCCAGCATAAACTGGTTGATGGGAAATTCTTCCTTACTTTTTGGGTTAGGATAGACTTCAGAAGCCCAGGTGTCGCCACCAAAAGCTACGATTCCCTGATCGGCAAGCCATTTTGCGGCATCCATACCGATTCCGGGTTCTGTTTCCAGGAATTGCTGATTATTTTTACCGATCAATTCAAGCCATCCGGTATTAAAAAGAACGATATCACCTTTTCGTAGAATAAGTCCCTGTTTCTTCAAAACAGATTTAATATCTTCTACTGTAAATTCTGTTCCTCCGGGTACGATTGATTTTCCATAATGAGCAGTCATATCAAGCACTACACCTCGGGTAACGAAAGGGGGTACTTTTTCAACACCCAATCTTTTTACGCCTTCGACGGTTACGAAATCTGTTGCCTTGTTTCCGTTATAGTAAGTATTGTCAATACCAATGTGTCCGATACCGTTCAGCTGTGTTCCCACTCCGGTCCATCCGTTGACCAGTTCGTCATTGAAGGTGAATTTATTAGGACCTATGCTTTTTCCGCCCTGTTCTCCGGGCTGAATATTGTATAAATTGAAACTTCTGTGTCTGAAAGCAGGAAGGTTTTTATCAATAGGAACCGCAAGCGCTAATGTTTTGCCCTGTTTTACTAATCCTAGTGCCTGTTTTACAACTTCCGGCGTTAATAGATTGGCTGCTCCTATTTCATCTTTCTCACCATAAGCCGACGGATACCATGATTTATCCTCCGGGTTGACAAGTGTCTGTGCCTTTAAATTAATGTTGTTGATAGTCAATAGCGTGGCTAACCCGAACATTTTGATCAGATTATTTTTCATTTTTAAAAAGATTTGGGGGGTTAAAAGAGGGAAGCAGAAAGCTGGGAGAGGGAAGTTCTATTAGTGTATTGATAATTAGGTGGTTTCTATGCACTTTTCTGCATGTAACAAAGAGATTCCTCCTTCGTCGGAATGACAGTTGAAGTTCAATCGTAAACCAATCTATTGGTTATCCGACATCAATAACTTCCATCTTCCAGCCTCCTTCTTCCAGCTTTATATTATATTTCGCTCAAAGCAGAATTGATAAAGTTCAATTCTTCCTGTGAAAGGTCAATAGATATTGCTTTTGCGTTTTCGATGGCCTGCTGGGCATTTCTTGCTCCTGCCAATACGACTGTGATTGCTGGCTGAAGCGTTGTCCATCTTAATACCAGTTGCGAAAGGCTGGCTCCTTTTTCCTGTGCAATAGGTTCTATTTTTTCTAAGAAAATTTTCACTTTATTCAGATCAAACTGAGAGAAATATCCGTTTCTATGGTCGTTATCTTTTAATTGGTTTTCTTTGAAATATTTACCTGTTAAAAGACCTCTTTCCATTGGGCTGTACACAATAATTCCTGTATTATTTTCTAAAGAATAAGGGACAAGATCGTTTTCAATAGCACGGTTCAGCATGCTGTAAGAAACCTGGTTGCTGGCAAGTAGTAAAGTTCTCTTGGCTTCTTCCATTTGAGCTACACTGTAGTTGCTTACTCCTGCAGTACGGATTTTTCCTTGCTGGATTAATAACTCCATCGCTTCCATAGTTTCAGAGATAGGCGTTGTGCTATCCGGCCAGTGAAGCTGTAAAAGATCAATATAGTCTGTTCCCAATCTTTTTAAGCTCTCTTCAACTTCTTTGATGATGTTTTCTTTTGAAGCCAGCTTATAAACCGGAAGAGTTTTTCCTTCGTCTTCTGCATCAAAGAAAAATTCTCCTTTTCCGTTGTTGCTTCCGTCCCATACCAATCCGAATTTTGTTAAAAGCTGAATTTTTGAACGGTCTTTTCCTTTGATAGCTTCACCGATCATTTCTTCACTCAGTCCGAAACCGTAGAATGGTGCGGTATCAATAGAAGTTACTCCGTGATCCAATGAAGCATGAATAGAATTGATGGAATCCTGTTTTTCATTACCGCCCCACATGTTTCCACCGATGGCAAAAGCTCCGTGTGTGATTGCTGATAATTCTAAATCGGTGTTTCCTAATTTTCTGTATTCCATTTTTGTTTGTTTAAAAATTGTTTTGTTATACCACCCCGTCAAAAATTCTTTGAATTTTCGCCATCCCTCCGGAGGAGGGGAATTCTCGCCGTTTCAATGGTGACCCTTTTAAGAACTTAAGTGTCTGAAACTTTTATGACTTTTGTGGTTAAAAATTGTCTGTTATTTTTTTAGTTCTTTTACGATAGCTTCTCCAACGCTTTTTGCAGACTGTGGATTCTGTCCTGTGATTACTCTCTGATCTGTTACCACATGATTTTGCCAAAGCCCTGATTTTTCAAATTTTGCTCCTCTTTCTTTCAGTTTATCTTCCAGTAAGAATGGAACAACGTTCGTTAATTTTACTTCAGATTCCTCTTCATTGGTAAAAGCATTGATTTTCTTACCATCTACAAGATATTTCCCATTATTAAGCTTGATATTCACCAAACCTGCGGGACCATGACATACTCCGGCTACAATACCTCCATTTTCATAAATTTTGGAAGCAATATCTGCCAGTTCCTTATTGTCTGCAAAATCCCACATTGCTCCGTGTCCACCTGCATAAAAGATTGTTGAGTATTCTTTCGGATTCACTTGTGACGGCGTCATAGAATGGTCAATCTTATTTTTATATTCCTTGTTCTCCCAGAATTCTTTGTTGACAGGATCTTTTAAATCGAAGCCGTCTACCGGAGGTGTTCCGCCTTTCGGGCTTACAAAGTCGATTTCATATCCTGCTTTGTGAAGAACTTCCCAAGGGTGAGAAACTTCACCCAGGTAATATCCTGTATCTTCACCGGTACTGCCTTTTTTATCATGGCTGGTAACGACGAATAAAATTTTCTTTTTCATATTCTTTGATTTTTTGGTTTGTGCTTGTATGAATCCTATCGTAAAGATCGCAAGCATTAAAAACGCTAATTTTTTCATTGTTAAATAAGATTGGTGATATAAATCTGTGGTTTTTCCTGAAGTTTCTCCTCGACCAAAGCTCCGAAGGCCTGAATGTAAGGCTGTTGGTTGTGTTGTGCCAACCCTTCCTCGCTTTTCCAGATTTCGTAGAAAACAAATTCATTTTTGTTTTCAATTCCCTGATGAAGGTTGTAAAGTTCACATGCTTCTTCTTTTCTTGTTTCTTTTACCATATTCTGAAGAACTTCCAGTACTTCTGCCTGATGTTCTGCTTTGGATTTTATAATGGCTGTAAGATGAATTTTCATATTAAATAAAATTTTCAATTGAATTATAAATAGGTTTCCAATCCAGTTCTGCTTTGGCTTTATCTGAACTGCATCTGCTGTTGGATGCAAAACCGAAATAACCTCCTGCAGGACCAAATTTGTCAACCGCATCCTGTATGCTTAATGATTTAGCTGATTGTAAGTTATATTTTTTACTGATATTTTCTGCAATGTTTTTCAGAGAAGATGAACCGTTTTCTGCATAATAGATAGAGCCTCCTTTTGCTTTTTCCAATGCGAGTACATACAGATCTGCGAGATCTTCAATATGTAAATTGGACCAGATGTTTTCACCTTCACCAAAATAAACACCATGCCCTTTCTCCTTAGAAAAGTTGATAAGAGCCGGAACCTGAATGCTGTCTTTTTTTATTCCAAGGCCTTCTCCGTAAACCATGGTAGGAACAATAACAATACTTCGTATGCCTTTGCTGGCAGATTGCAGGACGTAATTGTTGATCAATACTCTAGATGCCATTTCCAGTCTTGGCTGCAAAGGGAAATCTTCTGTGAAGATAAAGTCACTTTTTTTACCATTCTCCTTTCCTCCAAAAATGGCAGAGCCTGAAGTGAATATAAAGGTTTTCTGACTTCCTTCCAGAGCTTTGATAAAGTTATCTGCTGCATACGCATCATCTGCTGAATCTGCATTATGAATAACTGCATCTGCATCGGAAACTGCTGTTCTGATAAGATCTTCATCATGAATATTTCCCACAATGGTTTTGATTCCTAATGATTCCAGTTCCTGTACGTGGGTTTCATTACGAACCAGTCCTGTCACTTCATAATTCCTGTCGAGGAGTTTTTTTGCGATAGTTCCCCCTATATAGCCGGTAATACCTGTGATCAGTATTTTTTTCATGATACCAGTTCTGATCTTAATTCTTTTTCAAAAACATTTCTCACATGTTCTCTGTAAAGCTTCATATCGCGTTCTATATTGGCGTTTTTCTCCACATCGTGGAAGTGGAAGCTTTCCATTTTTTCCAGTGAAACAAAGGCATTCATTCTGTGGAATCCAAATAATGGTCCTTCATCCACACTTTTTTCACTGAAAAATTCTCCGGGAAGAGTGAAAGCAGTTGCGGGAGCGTTCCAGCTGGTAGTCAACATATATTTTCTTCCTCCTAGCATTCCTCCTGTACCATAGTTGATTTCCGGATTTTCAGCATTTCTTCCGTCGCTCATATAAATTCCTTTAGCGTGACCTGCTGTGAACACTTCGTCAATATATTTTTTCAATCCGTTAGGCAATTGGAACCACCAGATTGGAGTGTGATAAATAATGTAGTCTGCCCAGACAAATTTCTCCACTTCTTCATTTTTGTCGTAATTTTCACTTACATTGGTTATCTTTACTTCTACATTATCAAATTCTTTAAGAACGGCTAGTGTATTGTCTGCGATAGTCTGATTATATTTTCCCCCGGAATGTCCGAAATTCTGTCCTCCGTTGATGATTAGTACTTTTTTCATTTTTTTATGATTGTTTGAATTTTACTCTGCAAAGTTAGATCAGATGATTGTATAATAAAAATAATATAAATTATAGGAAAGTATTATTTAAATTATAGTTTGAGAGATTTAAGGTTATATATGTGAATGGTCAATGCTCAATACGCTTCGCTTGTGAATTTTTTACACGTTTTGGGGTACGTGGTCCGGGTACGAGATCTGAGGTTTGTTGATCGTGACTGGTGAAGAATCAATCCGCTTCGCTTGTGAATTTTTTACGCGTTTTGGATACGTGGTTCGGGATTGAGTGCAGCTGATTTGTTTGTATATACAGGTATTTCTAATCAGCAGTTAATCATTCACTATTGACTTTGCGAAGCAAAAATTGACGATTGACAATTTCCCCTTTCATGGTAAAATATCATATCATCTCTGAACCGGAATTATTTTCTGACAGGTAAATTTGTCTAACAAATTGAATGACAATGATACAGATAGCTGTTTTTAGTGATGTGCATGGAAATCTTCCTGCATTGGAAGTTGTGTTGAAGGATATAGAGCAAAGAGGAATCAGTCAGAGATTCTGCTTGGGAGATCTGGTTGATTTTGCACCCTGGGGCAATGAAGTGATAGAAAAAATAAGAAGTCTGAACATTCCCTGCCTGATGGGAAATCATGACGAAAGAATTGCCTTTGATATTCCTGTAGTTCCTTTGTCTAAGCATTCAGAAGAAGAAACCACTGCCAGATTCGTTGCGATAGATCATTCAAAAAAGCATATTACAGAATCCAACAAAAAATTTCTTTCCGAACTCCCTTTTCATTTAAAACTAAATTATAAAAAAGGTAAAAAACACTGGAATATAAAGTTAGTGCATTCCAGTCTTGAAAGTAATGATACCTATTTATACGAATCTGAGAGTGATGAGGTTTTCACATCAATGCTGAAGAACGCGGACGCTGATCTCATAGTGATGGGGCACACCCATTTATCATTTAAAAAACAGTTTGAAAATAATACCTGGGCTGTCAATTGTGGTTCCGTGGGGCGTTCTAAAGAAGAAAACAGATTGGCTTCTTACCTTATTCTTACATTAGATGAAGAAAAAATTACTCCTGAAATTATTCAGCTGTCTTATCCGATTGATGAAACTGCCAACCAGATAAGGGAAAGTGGGATTCCCGATTATTATGCGTCATTCCTGGAAAATGAAAACGTATCAATATTATAATTATTTTGTAATTTTGTATTATAATATTAATAATTAAGTCATGGTTAATTTAGAATGGTATCGTACTTTTAAGGCAATCTATAAAACCGGGACATTGACAGGTGCTGCCGATGCTCTGTTTATATCACAGCCGGGAGTGAGCCTTCACTTAAGCTCATTGGAAGCTTATGTTGGATACAAACTATTCGACAGAACGGGTCGAAAAATGATTCCGACAGAAAGAGGAAAAGTATTGTTTAATGCAGTTGCCGAACCTATTACCAAACTCGAAGATGTAGAGAAAAATTTCCAAAAATCTACAGAGAAGCATACTCCAACCATCAGTGTCGGGATGTGCTTTGAGACTTTTCAGACCACTTTGGAGCAATATGTTTCTTCATTGCCTTTTAATCTGATTATCAGTTTCGGAGAATACCCCGAAATGCTGGACCAACTGGATAAGGGAATTCTCGATCTGATCATCACTCCCAAAAAAGGATCTTCACCCAATATCGAACATGAAGCATTCTCTTCCGAGCAGATCATTCTGGTTGGAGGGAAGGATGTGGATAAAACAGCTTTCAATAAAGTATTGAAAACAAAAGATGCCGAACAGATAGAGGAGTGGCTGAAAAACGAAAAATGGTACGGAACCACTGGTGATATGGAACATCTTTTCCAGTACTGGATATTGAATTTTGGTCATAAACCGAATTTTCGTCCTAATTATATCGTTCCCAACATGAACTCAATCATCCGTTGCCTCAAAGGAGGAACTGGGTTAGCCGTTGTTCCTGACTTTCTATGCAGAAATGATATTGCAAGCGGTAATATTCAGCTGATCTGGGAAGGAAAGAAAAAGTTTGAAAATACCCTGTATTTCGGTTGTCGTAAGAAAACCAATTATCAAACCGAAATAGAACATATCAAAGGCTTATTCCGCAAGGTGATGGCTTAATAAAACCATATCTTTCATCTGTAAACCGTTTTCATAAATAGGAGCCGGATAGTTTTCAATAAAAAAATTTTTCAGGATTCCACTTTTAATAAAACCGTTTTTCTCATAAAATCTGATCTGTTGGACACCGGTATCCGATGTTCCAACAGTCAGTGTTTTATAATGATTTTCTTTCGCAATTTCTTTTGCTTTATTCATCAGAATACTTCCGATGCCTTTGCTTCGGTAGCTTTCAATGACGGCAACATTTTTAATTTCCAGTTCAGTATTGCTTTTTCTGCACAATGCCATTACCGCAATGCTTTCAGTACCATCATGCAAAAGATAGATGTTAGAATTGAAAATATATCGATTGATTGCTTCTTTGGTTTCATCAGCCAACAACAGGAGATGATAAGGAATCTCCGAATCAGAATGCAATAGATTGAAAGTGAAATTTTCCATTTACAGACTCATATGAATAAGTGGATAATCCTTTCCTGAACCATCTTTCTCAGATCTTCCGGTCTTTTTGAATCCCATTTTTTCATAAAACCCAATGGCTTCGGGATTTTGTTCGTTGACATCTACTTTCGTCAGTCCGGTTTTCTCTTTCATAAACTGATAAAGTTTTTTACCGTACCCTTTTCCACGCGTGTCATTATGGATGAAAAGCATTTCCAGATTACCGTCTGCTACAGAGGCAAACCCTTTAGATTCATTATCTTCAGTAATTAAATACACTTCCAGATGAGGAAGGTAGTCTCTTGGAATGGCTTCCTTGAAATAATTGAAATCCTCTTCAGCAAGAAAATCGTGAGTTGCTTTTACTGCTGATTCCCATATTTCCATAATTGCCGGATAATCCTCTGCTGTAGCCAATCTGATATGTTGTGACATGATTTCTAAATTTTAGACAAAAATAGGTAAAATGCAGGTGAGATGCTAGATGAAGGGTGGATTTTGAGGCTGGAAGTCAGAAGTAGACATAGCCGTTTTATCGACCACTCATTCCCCTTCTTTTTGAAGGGGTGGATTTTGCAAAGCAAAAAGACGGGGGTAGTTTAAACAAACCTCATTAAATGACAATTTTTTAACAGGAACAGTAAAATTGGTAGGCTGTATTTTCAATTTTTTATTGCAAATTTGTTTATCACTTTATATTAATAACTAAAATAAAGATTTATGCAAAAGAAAACCTATACAGGACAACCTGTGGTAACATTAAATAACGGAGTGGATATCCCGGCTTTAGGATTCGGAGTATGGCAGATGGAAGATCTGAAGGAGTGTGAAAATGCGGTAATTAAAGCTATTCAGACGGGATATAGAATGATTGATACTGCTGCTATTTATCAGAATGAAACCGCGGTAGGTGCTGCTGTGAAAAATAGTGGTGTAAACAGGGACGAACTGTTTATCACCTCCAAAGTATGGGTTCAGGATCATGGATACGAAAAGGCGAAAAGTGCTTTTCAGAGAACATTAGACAGATTACAGATGGATTATCTTGATATGTATCTTATCCACTGGCCATACGGAGATTTTCTGGCTACATGGAAAGCTTTGGAAGAATTATACCACGAAGGAAAAATCAAAGCGATTGGAGTATGCAATTTTACAGTAGAAAAACTGGAGGAATTGAAAGCTAACTCAACTGTTTTACCGGTTATCAATCAGATTGAACTGCATCCTGTATTTCAGCAGAAAGAACTGCAGGTGTATGACAGAGAAAATAATATCGTAACTCAACCTTGGAGCCCGTTAGGAAACGGTAATGCAAATCTTTTAAGCAATCCTGATCTGAAAGCTATTGCAGAAAAATATGGAAAAACAGTAGCTCAGGTAATTTTGAGATGGCACTTACAGGAAGGATTTGTCGTGATTCCAAAATCTGTAACCCCTTCAAGAATTGAAGAAAACTTTAATGTATTTGATTTTGAACTGACAGAAGATGAAATGAATGTTATCCGTTCTTTAGATACTGGGAAAAGATTATTTTTTGATCCTAAAGATCCTGAATGGGAGCAAAAAATGTTAAATTCCGTAGCGGATATTTAATCTGGAATTTATAAAAAATACATCCCGCAGCTTTCACAAATTTACAGATCTACGAATCTGAGCTATTGTGAGATCTGCGGGATTTTTAAATCAATATAACCATGACTGCAAAAGAATTCATAGAAACACTCGCATTATTTAAGAATGAAAAAGAGCTTAATAAAGCTGAGAAGTTTTTCAAAGGAAATGATGGTATTACCAAGAGTTTCGGGACGAAATTCGGAGATGTTTTTTCCACGGTTAAAGAATTTTCGGAGATGTCTCTGGAGGAAATCAATAAGCTTCTTGACAGTGATTTTTATGAGGTAAGAATGGGAGCGGTAAGCATCATGGATTTTCAGGCGAGAAGTAAAAAAACGTCTGAAGACCATAAGAAAGCCCTTTTTGATCTCTATCTCAACCGCCATGACCGTTTGAATAACTGGGATTTTGTAGACAGAGCTGCCAGAAGTATTATTGGAGAATATCTTATTGATAAACCGAGAGACATTTTATACAAACTTGCTGATTCCGACAGTCCATGGGAGAGAAGAACAGCCATCGTAAGCACTCATGCATTTATTCGGAAAAATGAGGTAGCAGACACTTTTGCCATAGCAGAAATCCTTGTTCACGATCCAAACGAGCTTGTGAATAAAGCTGTAGGAAGCTGGATTCGGGAAGCCGGAAAAAAAGACAAAAAGAAATTACACGGTTTTCTCACTGCTTATGTAAAAACAATGTCTGCCGTTACATTTTCTTACGCAACAGAAAAACTGGATCCGGAATTAAAATTGTTCTACAAAGAACTCAGGAAGAAAAAGTAAATCTTTATTCATTTAATATAGAATAGAAGTTGATCTACAACCTTAAACTCTAAACATTGAACCTTGAATAAATAGTGAGCAATATCATATCTTGGAACAAAAACTATTGCTTTGTTCTTCGTACATTTTAATAAAAATAATTCTTATGTTTTGGCCGGATACAATCAGTAAAAAACTAGGTATAGAATATCCTGTAATTCAGGCTCCAATGTTTGGAGTGAGCACGGTACAGATGGCATTAGCAGCTACAAAAGCAGGCTGTCTCGGATCTTTGGCGCTGGCTGACCTTTCTGCAGACCAGTCTGTGGAATTAATCAGGGAAACAAGAAAACTGACTGATAAACCGTTTGCTACCAATATATTTGTTCATCACATTCCTGAAGTGACAGATGCTTTAAGAGAAAAGTATAGTAAAACCAAGCAATTTATTGAGCAGCTGGCCAAAGACAATAGTATCGAAGTGCACCTTCCGGATCTTGAAGAAATAAGTGTCAACGGTTATCGTGAACAGGTGGATGCTATCATTGAAGAAAATTGTAAAATATTAAGTTTTACTTTTGGAAATCTGGAGGATCAGAGTATTCAGAAATTAAAGGAAAATGGTGTTACCCTTATCGGAACATGTACTTCTGTGAAGGAAGCTTTATTTCTTGAGAAATCCGGTATTGATATCATCTGTGTTCAGGGAATAGAAGCTGGAGGACACAGAGGAAGTTTTGAAGCAGAAAATATTCCGCAGATCGGAGGTTTATCTTTACTATCGCAGATCTTTGATCAGGTAAATGTTCCTTTAATCTATGCAGGAGGAATTTACGGAGCAAGAACATTAAAGGCTGTGAAAGACTTAGGTGCGCAAGGTTTTCAGGTTGGAAATCTTCTATTAACTTCTCAGGAAAGTGCTCTTTTGCCTTTTGAAAAAGAACGATTGAAAAAAGTAACAGAAGACGAAATTGTTTTAACGAAAAGTTTCTCCGGAAGGTATGCCAGAGGAGTGAAAAATCAGTTTATAGAAACAGTTGAAAACTCAGAATATATTTTACCTTATCCTTATCAGAACAAACTTACGAATGCCCTGAGAAAAGCAGCTAAAGCTCTACAAAATCCTGAATTTGTAGGAATATGGGTAGGGCAGTCCATTCATCGGTACAGTGAAGAATCTACAGAGGAAGTTTTGAGAAATCTGATCAAAGAATGTGAAAAATAAATCTGTATGTTTTAATTTGATGATAATTTTATATTTTCGTACATCAATAGTATTGATCTGAACCAATATAAAACTAAACCAATAAAAACATCCATGAAATACTCAGAAGGAATTCAGAGATCTCTTCCGTTCGGATATCTTTTCCTCGTCATAATGGGAATATTAAAAGAGAGTGTATTCTATTATCAGATAGGGATTAATATTCTGAAATATTCAACGATAATGGATATTTTGATAAGCCCGATAGCCACTCTAACGGCTCACCCGATAATACTGATTGCCCTCATTATTATAGTTGTATTTTCATTTGCTTTTCCCTCTTTTTTGTCAAAACAGGCCAATAGAGATAAAAAATGGGCTTTAAAAATGGCTTCTCTTAAAGAACATAAAACTATGACTAAAGAAGCTATTGAGAATCATTTTACCAATATGTTTGTGAGATTTCTTGCCATGATGTTACTGTCTTTTTTTGTAGGGATAGGATGGGGAGAGGGTCTTGGGCTCACCAGGAAGATAAAGGAGAACAAGCTTAAATATGACTATAAATTAAACTACAGTGATGAAAGCTCTGATCAGGTACATCTTATAGGATCCAACAGCATGTATTATATTTATCTGGCTCAAGGAAATAAAACGATAAAAATAGCACCGGTAGGTTCTATAAAAAGTATCGAACTGACCAATAATAAAAAGTTGATCGATTAAAAATAAACTACCATAAAAAAAGCTTCAGATATACTCTGAAGCTTTTTATTTATTTTGTTAAGTCTAATCCGCCAAAATTTCCGGAACTCATCATCAGATAAACACCATCCGTTTTATCTAATGTATTCCAGTAGGTATGAAGATCTTCAGCATTCGTGAAAACCCTTAGATTTTCATTCCTGAATTTTTCTTTGATAAACTCAGGAGAAATAGGTTCCATTCTCTTGATTTTCAATGCGTCTTCAGAATAAAAAACAATGGCTTCCTCCAAACCATCCATAGCATGGTCATACTGTTCAAGGAAAGCAGGATTTAAGCTTGAATAGGTATGAAGCTCCAGGAATCCATATTTCTTATCCTTTTTAAATTGCTCTGCGAAGGCTTTTACAGCTGCTTTCACCTTACTTGGTGCATGAGCAAAATCTTTGTAAAGAATTCCTTTATCTTCTCTTTCCACTTTTTCAAGACGCTTGGATGCGCCTTTGAAACTCATGATTGCCTCATAGAAATCTTCATCCATAATTCCCAACTGCTGGCAGATATGTCTTGCTCCTTCAAGGTTCAGCAGGTTGTGTGCTCCAAAAACAGAAAGAGGAACATCTCCCATTTCCGTTTTTAAATATACTTTACCATTATTGATTTCGTATTCAGGAGTTTTGTAAGGGATCTTTCTGAAATAGTTTTCTGCATTTTCCACTACTTTTACAACTTCCGGATCTTCTTCGTTGTACACCAGAACGCCGCCTGCTGTAATGCTTGCCACAAACTTTCTGAACTGCTCAATATAATCATCAAATGTTTTGAATACATTGATATGATCCCATGCAATACCACTCATTAAAGCGATATTGGGTTGATACAATAAAAATTTCGAACGAAGATCAATAGGAGATGAAAGATACTCGTCACCTTCCAAAACCATGAAATCATTATCCTGAGTCAGTTTTACCATACAGTCGAAACCTTCAAGCTGGGCGCCTACCATGAAATCCACATCTTTCTGATGGAAATTCAGAACATGGAGAATCATTGAAGTAATGGTTGTTTTACCATGTGATCCTGCAATGACAACTCTTGTCTTATTTTTAGACTGTTCGTACAGGAATTCAGGATAAGAATATATTTTCAAGCCCAGTTCTTTTGCTCTTGCCAACTCAGGATTATCCTGGTGTGCATGCATCCCAAGAATGACTGCATCAATATCCGAAGTGATCTTTTCCGGGAACCAGCCCATTTCCTGAGGCAGAATTCCTTTCTTTTCCAATCGGGACTTTGAAGGCTCAAAAATAGCGTCATCAGAACCTGTCACCTGATATCCTTTGTCTTTTAATGCGATGGCGAGATTATGCATGGCGCTTCCGCCAATGGCAATGAAGTGGGTTTTCAATTGTATTTACTGTTTTTTAACATTAGTATTAATGATCTGCTGAAAAGCTTCAAGAATATTGTTCCAGTTGGTCTTGTAATTCGGAATGATCATACTGGCATCCGTTTTACTGCCTTCATTGGGACCTTTCTTGACGTTGATGGACGTTGAAATATTGTCGTACAATTTTTTACGGTCTTCCTGTATTCTTCTGAAATTATTCTGAGAAAGAACCTGATCCAGTTTCTTTAAATCTTCATCAGAAATTTTAAAATCCTGTTTGTATTTCTTTCCCTGTCCTTCAAAAGAGTAGTGTACATTATTTCCTTTGATAAGAAGATTTTCATAAATAGGAGCAACACCTCCGCTTTTCGAATAGCTGATGTCAAAATCCGAATATACCTTTTGGCTGTTGCATGAAACTAATACTATGATTGCGAATAGGATTCCAAGTATTTTGTTCATAATTTTTAATTTACTTTAATTATTTGAGTCCTTTTGTTCTAATTTTTTAGCTTTAAGTTCTTCATCATAACTGTGTAATAGATTGAAATCTTCTGTCTGCTCAATAGCAGTCATAATTTTCAATAAAATTTCCGGTGCTTTTTCATTATCATAATCAATATCCAAAGGAGCTTTAAATTCCATCGTAGGTTTTACACCGGTTACCTTTACGCGGAGTCCTTTTTTATCAAAAGCTCTTCTGAATCCGTTTATTTTGATTGGAATTACAATAGGACGCTGATTTTTTACCAGTTTGGCAGTTCCTCTTCGTCCCTGTGCAAAAGCCGATGTAGTTCCTTGAGGGAAAGTAGCTACCCAGCCATTGTCCAATGCTTTCATAATATTATCTACCTCGCTCATGTCTACCATTCTGTTGACATTTTTCCCTTCAGATCTCCATGTTCTTTTTACCGTTACAGCTCCGGCAATTTTGAAAATTTTGGGAAGAATACCTTTATTCATGGTTTCTTCTGCTGCCACATAGTAAAAATCGATCTTCGGATTCAACAGATAGATCGGGTTTTTTATTGTATTTAAATATCCGTTGTTCACAGCACAGAAGGCATGATACATTGCCGCCACATCTGCAAAATAGGTCTGATGGTTGGATACAAACAGTACGTTAGAGTCCGGAAGATCCACAAGGTGTTCTGTACCGGTTATTTTTAACTTATTAAAGCCATTGAATCTTCTGTAAGAAACAATTCCTAAAATAAAAATAATAAACCTTTTCAAAAAATAAGGAGTTCCGAATGCATCGGTGAAAATATTTTTCTTCGCCATCTCTCAATTAAACACGGTAGTGCAAAGTTACATTTTTTTCAGCAACTGACTGAATTCACTTAATATCATGGCTGTAGCACCCCAAATGATATATCCGTTGAAATTAATGACAGGAACATCATGTCCGCCTGCGCTTGGCAGAGCCATAATCTCCGGGGTATCCGACAGGTTTAAAAAGGAAGTGATGGGAAATTCTATGGTTTCCACAGCTTCAGTCTGTTGAAGAACAAAAGCAGGATTCTTTTTGGTATAAGAGATATAGGGATACACATAAAAATTGCTTGGCGGGATATAGATAGGAGACATTTCTCTGATGATCCTTACATAATGTTTATCTATTCCGATTTCTTCAGAGGTTTCACGAACTGCGGTTTCTGCAAAATCTCTGTCCATTTCCTCACGCTTTCCTCCAGGCAGTGATATCTGCCCGCTGTGTCTGTCGTGCTCATTAATCGTTCTTTGAATCAATGGAAAATACCATTCGTTGTCTTTCAGATATAAAACAATATTGACTGCCGCAAATTTGGGATTCTTTGACAATACTTCATCATAAGTAAAAACGGGACGGTAGGGAGGCGAGAATACTCCATGGGCGTGTTCACCGGGAAGTTCCACGCTTTTTATTTTTCTTAATAAATCTTTTCCAAAATTTTCCATAGCTCAAATTTAGCAATATATCTTGAAGAAATAAGTGCCTTAACATTAATTAACCTATGAGAAAGACCGCATCGTAGCCAGAAATATTTACTTATTAAACCTAATAAGATATCATGAATGATAAAATGCAATCTATTTCACTTTCAGTCTTGAATTTCTAATATAAAATTGATTTTCGGTGGATAAAATAAATTTGAAAGGATTGGGTAAGAAATAGCGTAAAACCCTGAATTGTGATGTTTTGAATAGATAAAAAATCGGGCTTGCTTAGAAGAAATCATCCTTGCATAAATATTAATATTCACTATTGATGGATTTTGCTGTAAATCAATATGTTGTGATGGTGTTTTTCCGTAACGGTAAATAATGACTTGTCCAACTGGAAACAGTGATTTTCAAAATTTACACTTTGATGGTGGTTTTTCATTTTGACGGGGAAGCTACCTTTGCCTTACTATTAACCAATTAATTTTTACTAAGATGAAAAATTTACTTACAGGTGTACTTACACTATTCGCAATGAGTTTCGGATTCGCACAATTCAATATTGATGTGACTACTCAAACAGGAAACTTAAATGTTGCTACAGTAGACCAGACTGGTCTTTTGAACATCAATTCTCTTACACAGACAGGGAATCGTAATACTGCAGATATTGACCAGGTAGGAATTTTAAATGTCAATAATGCAAAAAGTATCGGAAACAGAAACTCTGTAGATGTAGATCAGATGGGTATTGGAAACTCAAATGAAGTGTTACAGATGGGTAACAGAAACTCTGCTTCAACTTGGCAATTAGGAGTACTTAACTCTACAGAACAAACTCAGATCGGAAGAAGAAATGATGCTTCTTCAGTACAGATTGGATTAGGAAACTATGTTTTCCAATATCAGGACGGAAGAAGAAATGATGCTTCTGCTATTCAGGTGGGTATTGGGAATGACGCTTATCAGGTTCAGCTGGGAAGAAGAAATGATGCCAGCGGACTTCAGATAGGAGCTAATAATGTTCTTGTTCAGTATCAGGATGGTGATGACAACAGTGCCACTCATATTCAAGCAGGAAATGGTAATATTGCGGCCTCAGTACAGGTAGGAGATGACAACACTTCTGCAGGAGTACAGATAGGTAATGCTAACCAGCTTTATCAGTTCCAGATAGGAGATTCCAACACAGCTCTTGATCTTCAGATGGGTAATGGTAACTTTACCTGGGTAGCTCAGAGCGGTCTTGGCCATGTTCATGTAGGAACTCAGATGGGTAATGGAAACTCAATGATTGTAAATCAGTCAAATTAAGCCCTATAACAAGATACTGTAAATCTTAGAAATTGTAAAGGAGAAACTGCAGTGTTTCTCCTTTTTTAACCCTTCGGTTTTCTCCGTTTTGCTATCATGTAATTTTAATACTAAGGCTATGTTTAACTTAAAATGGAGTGTTTTGGCTCTTTTCATAATGTTGCCAATACATGCACAGGAAATAGACTGGGATAAGGTCAACAGCAATACAATCTTTAATCTTATAGCCAGACAACAGACAGATCAGAGTTCTTATGGATCCGATATCATCCAGATAGGAGACTATAACAATGCCGAACTTTCCCTAAATACCCGAACGAATATTATAGTAAGACAGCTGGGAGATTTCAATACCCTATATTTTATCAATTCATTTACAGATAAAGAAACAAAAGCTGCCATTACTGCACAGGGAAACAATAATATTATTGATGTTACAGGAAGCAACAGTATTTCGGATGGAATTCAGATTAATGTAAAGGGAGATAATAAGACAGTTTTCATGAGAAACTATTAAAACACAAATGATGAAACTTTTATATTCCCTTAGCTTGGGTACATTTTTTACCTTCCTGTCTGTATGGGTTTATGGGCAGGAAGATAAGAAAGTAAACGCAAGGATAGAGAGTAGTGTCCTTGAAAACCAGGTCAGATTGAAAGCAGTCGTAATCAATAACACTGCTGTATATAAAGAACTGAATTACCTTTTGATTTCCATAAAAAAAGGCAATAGTGGAAATCTTTCAAACAACCAGCAGAACGGTAAATTTTCCGTCAATCCCAATGAAGTAAAGGTATTATCGGAAATCAGTGTGAATCTTGAATCAAAAGATGCTCTCAAAGCTTTTCTTTATATCAGGGATGAAGAAACCCAGAAGCTGATTGCCAAAGACAGTGTTGAACTGAACAGCAATCTTTTCAAAAAAAAAACAGCTAAGATAGAAGAAGATGCTGCTTACGAACTCAGAGGACTTACTATTGATGAGACAAAAACCAAAGTAGGAAAAGACTTTTATGATATGTTTTACATGCAGTACAGTCAGCTTCCTGATAAAAGCAGTAGCGTAATAACTATTACAGAACTTCCTCTCCGTGGAACAAGTGGTCAGATTAATATTCAGATGGAAGATAAAATTATTTACAGTTTTATGACCAATCCGGCAGAGGATTATTTAAAAGAACAATTAAGCTATAGCTTAAAATATATCAAAGAATTTAATGCTAAGAAAAATCTTATTAAAAATGAATTCATCTATTAAAAATGTCCGCCATGAAAACATTTATCATTATTTTGACATGTATTGCGGGTATTTTCTACGGAAAAGCTCAGCAGCTCGTCTATAAGCCGGTAAATCCAGCCTTTGGAGGAGATACATTTAATTACCAGTGGCTTTTAAGCTCTGCTAATGCCCAAAACCCATTTGATGAAAAAAATGATTTCAGCAATTTGCTGGATCGCGTGAACTCTCTTGATAGTTTTACTGAGAGTCTTAACAGGCAGATCCTCAGTGAGCTTTCACGAAAACTGTTTGAAGAACAGTTTGGTGATGGAAACATAAAACCCGGAAATTATCTTTTCGGTTCCCTTTATCTACAAATTACCAATACTAATCAGGGACTTTTAATCAATATTTTGGATACCAGCAATGGCGATCAGTCCGAGATCGTAATTCCAAAATAGGTAATCACTAAAAATAAACTTACCATGACAACCTACACTTATACCAGAATCTTTTTCTGCACCTTCCTGCTATGCATTCTGCAGGCCTGTAGTTCAATATTTGGTTTACCTTCGGATCCCGAAAAACCAACAATGGGAGAGGTTACATCTTCCACCGCAGAATTAAAAAATCTTCCGCTTCCCAAAGAGAAAATTGTAATAGGAGTCTACAAATTCAGAGACCAGACCGGCCAGTATAAACCTTCCGAAAATGGAAACAACTGGAGTACGGCAGTCCCTCAGGGAACTACAACCATTCTTATCAAAGCATTAGAAGACAGCCGATGGTTTGTCCCTATTGAAAGGGAAAACATCGCTAATCTTCTCAATGAAAGACAGATCATCCGTTCCACCAGACAGGAATACATCAAGGATGCAGACAAAAACAATCAATCACTTCCACCTCTTTTATACGCCGGAATTCTTCTTGAAGGCGGCGTTATCTCATACGACAGCAATATTCTGACCGGAGGACTTGGAGCAAGGTATTTCGGAATCGGAGCTTCCACACAGTACCGCCAGGACAGAATTACCATCTATCTCCGCGCTGTCTCTACACTTAACGGAGAAATTCTTAAAACGGTTTATACTTCTAAAACCATTCTTTCAACCAGTGTTAACGGAAGTTTTTTCAGATATATTGATACTGAAAGATTACTGGAAGCTGAGGTAGGTTTGACTCAAAACGAACCTGTTCAGCTCGCTGTTACAGAAGCAATAGAAAAAGCAGTAAAAGCCCTGATTGTTGAAGGAATTAGAGATAAAATATGGGGGAAGGCAATAGATGAGAATGGAGGATATCAAAGCTTAATTAATGAATATAACAGAGAGCAGGAGCAAAATAATGACAGAGTTGTTGGAGGCAGATATCCGCAGGATTACAGACAGAAATTATCCATATTTGCCAACGTTGAAGGACAGAAAGTTAAAGATGACTATGTAGGTCCTAAAATGAATGTTGGTGGAAAAATAGGGCTTAAATATTTCCTTACTCCTTATCTGAATATGGAACTGAGCGCAAGCTACTTTACGCTTGAAAATTCAAATATTGTGAAAAGAAACTACTATGGTCCTGAAGTGAATCTGGAATACATCCTTTTTCCGAAATACAGATTCAGTCCATTTGTGTATGGTGGAGCAGGAGCGTTGTATTCAAAATATAAACCTCAATATAAAGCACAGTTTGGTGGCGGGCTGGAATATATGATCAGCAAGAATTTTTCGCTGAGAGCCTCAGCCCAATATGATCTTGGCTTCAAAGACGACTGGGAAGGCCTTGTTAATGGGAAAAGAAAAGATCAGGCTTTGCGCTTGGGAATAGGAATCAACTTTTACTTCGGAAACAAATAAAAACACGAACTATGAAAACTATAATTAAAATATTCAGCATATTCATCTTTGCTTTTTGTCTGTTTTCATGCAATGAAGACCTTGTAGAACAGGCGCAAACAGGAATGTTAAAAGGAAAAGTCGTGAAAAGGGGTAGCAATGTGCCGCTTTCTAATGTGAAGATATTTACAAATCCTACGACACAAACGGTTTTCAGTGGTACAGACGGTTCATTTGAAATCGCTGCCATGCCGATAGGGAATTATTCTGTAAAAGCAGAACTTTCAGGATATATCACAAGCTTTCAGTCAGTCAATATACAAAATCAAAATCAGGTGGTAACGGTAGTTTTTGAGATGGATGATGATACTTCATTGAATTCTCCTCCCGCTACACCACAGTTGCTAAGTCCGATAGATAACGCAGTAAATCAACCTTTGAGCGTCGAATTAACCTGGAGCGCAACAGATCCCGATACAGCAGATGTATTAAGATACAGTCTGACTATTAAAAATAATCTTGACACTAATGTGATTCAGGTTAATGATTTGACAGCAAACCACTATACGCTTTCAAATCTGAAGTTTGGTGTAAGTTACTTCTGGCAGGTGTCTGTTTCGGACGGCATTCACCAGCCAGTTTTAAGCTCTATCAGTAAATTTACTACCAATACAGTTCCGGCCAACAGGTATCATTACGTTCAGAAACAAAATGGAAACTTTGTGATTATTTCCAGTGATGATCAGGGAAATAACTTCCAGTTTACCAGTTCTTCCTACAACAGTTGGCGACCGCGTAAAAACAATAATGCAGGTCTCATTGCATTCCTTCGTACGGAAGGAGGAAGTACCCATCTTTATACTGCCAATCCGGATGGCTCCAATCCTTTTAAAGTAACAACGGTTGCTGTTGCAGGCTTTAATAACTATGAAATGGACTTTGCATGGAGTACCAACGGTAAGGAGCTTATTTACTCCAATTTTAATAAGTTGTACAGAATTAATAAAGATGGAAGTGGCTTGAGCTTAGTCTATACAACTCCGGATGGAAGCCTGATCTCCGAATGTGACTGGAGCTATGATGGTAGTAAAATAGCATTGAAAACCAATGATTATAACGGATACAATACTAAAATTTATGTAATAGATATAAATGACGCTGTTCTTAAAACGGTATTGTCAGGTACTGCAGGTGCCAGCGGAGGCTTGAACTTCTCTGTAGACGGACAGCTTCTTCTCTTTACCCGTGATATGTCCGGATATTTGGATGGAAGTGGAAATTACCGTCAGCTGGATTCACATATCTTTATCTATAACCTTGTTACAGATGCTGTGAGTGATATTTCTGCAGAAAGCGAAAAAGTACTGGGAACGAATGACCTCGATCCTAGGTTCTCACCAAATAATGCTCAGATTATATTCATGAATACCTCCAACGACAATATTTCTCAAAGGAATATAATGGTCATTGACCTTAGTAGTACGCTGACCGATATGACAAGGGCAACACTGTTCAGTAATGGAGAAATGCCGGATTATGAATAAGATACAATATTTAATGTCCAAGGTTTTAGTTTTAAAGTGAGGTATGAGATCATATCTGTACCATTAGAGATCAATTTTTTAGAATTAATTAAATATGTTTTTCATGTTTTGTCTCTAGTTTCTCTGCCTCACTTTTTATTCTACAGACTTTGAGTATAGGTAACAATAAAAATTTCACTGAAGAACTAATTAAAATCAGAAGTAAAAAAAATTCCAGACTTTTTAAAGCCTGGAATTTTTGAGTGATTCATGGAAGTCTTTCAGTCGATGATATGATTCTCGATCGCATATTTTACAATTCCGACTGAGTTTTTCGCATTGAGTTTCAAAAGAATTCTTTTTCTGTGTGTTTCTACCGTATTGATACTGATAAATAATTTTTCTGATATATCTTTACTGCTGCATCCGTCACAGATCAGTTTGAGAATTTCCATTTCGCGGCGGGTGAGAGGTTCTTTGATGTGAGGGTTGGGTTTTCCCTGTTCATTACTAATAAAATTGATCATTCTTTCCTTTGCCTGATCACAGATATAGATCTCATTAAGAAGTAAAACATTGATGGATTTAAGAAATTCGTCATAGGAACAATTTTTATCCAGATAAGCTTTAATACCTTTATTGAAGAGTTTTCGGATGTCAATCACATCATATGAACTTCCAATGATAGTAATCTTGGTATTTTTATGCTTTGCAATAATAGTCTCCACAAGCTTGCATATTTCTGAAAGCATAAGCATGTTGGAACTCATCACAAGCATTTCCGGAGGTTCTTCTTTTAAATGTTTTGAGAGGTTTTCTAGAGAATTGCAAATATCAATTGTACTGAAAATTTTGCTTTGAGTAAGTAGTCTTGATAATCCTTCTGTATAGAGCATCGGTTCATCAAAAATAGTCAATCTTGGTTTCATCATGGTTTATTTTGTTTATATAAAAATAGGAAAAAAACTTCATATTTTAAACAAAATTGACAAATAATTTCAAATTATTATGTTTTTATTGATGGTAAAATATTATTTTTATTGATTTTTCGCTAAATAATTCTCTTTTTGTGGAGTTTTTTGGAGTTATTATTGTTGAAATCTATTATTCATCGTTGTTTTTAAACGTTATTTTGAAATGTGGTACTATTTAACTAACGTGGTAGGGATATGCTTTACCGGAAAGTTAACGGAGTTGGCAATGAAGCAGAATTCGCTGGCCTTATGATGAAGTTGTTCTGCTTTTTTAATCATAGATTCTTCAGCAACTGTTACTGTTGGGTGTAGAGTTACTTCTGTAAAATGACCGCTTCCACTGGCTGTTTCTACCATGGTACCTGTCGCTTCATCAGTATAATTTGTAACGATAATGCCGGCTTCAGAACAAAAATGAAGATACCATAGCATATGACAGGAGGAAAGTGAAGATAACAGCATGTCTTCCGGATTATGTTTTGTTCTGTCACCACGGAATGCAGGATCTGATGAACCTTCAATCACAACTTTGTTTTCTGCTGAAATGGTGTGATTTCTTTCGTAGTCTCTATAGCCGCTGGTTCCTGTTCCCTTATTTCCTGTCCATTGGACGGTAATTTTGTAATGGTGGTTTTTCATAGATAAAAGATAAAAGATAAAAGATAAAAGATAAAAGATAAAAGATAAAAGATAAAAGATAAAAGATAAAAGATAAAAGATAAAAGATAAAAGATAAAAGATATTGTTGTTAAACAACTATTATACATCTGGATATCAATATCAATAGGGTGGGCTTTAGCCCGCCTAGTGTAATAATCTAATCGTCCATTGTCTTGAGGCAAAACTTAAATTATTAATTGTAATACATTATAAAAACGAAAAAACCTCCAGTACAACTGAAGGTTTTAAATTTTTTAATTAGAGAATTCTATCAATTCTTCTTTTTTGGCATTGTAGATTTTGTATTCTAAATATTTAAAAGAATCCCTTGGAACAATGGTTACCCACTTTTTGTATTTGATAAACCATTTCATCTGGATACTTTTAATGCCTTTTGTAAGGTAGGCTTCCACAAATGGGTGTACGTGCAGGTAGATTTTTCCTTTTTCTTTCTGCAGGATATTTCTTAAGGTTTCACCCATTCTTTCCACGATAACAATAGGAGCTACAATTTCTCCGTCTTTGTTCGGGTTTTCTTCTTTGGTGTCGATCTGTTTTTCCGGACGGTTTCTTTGTCTGGTAATCTGGATCAGACCAAATTTACTTGGAGGAAGGATTTTGTGGCGTGCTTTGTCGCGCTTCATTTCCTCTTTCAGATGCTCGTAAAGATCTCTTCTGTGATCAGAATTCGGCATATCTATGAAATCGATAACGATGATACCTCCCATATCGCGGAGGCGAAGTTGTCTTGCGATTTCTGTAGCAGCCATTTTGTTCACTTTCAGTGCATGCTCTTTGTTGACAGCAGTTCCGGTAGTAATATTGTTTCCGGAGTTGACGTCTACTACGTGAAGTGCTTCTGTGTGTTCAATAACAAGATAAGCTCCTTTGGAACTCGGAATGTTGACGTGTTTTCCGAAGCTCTGTTTAAGCTGTTTTTCAACATTGTAATATTCCAGAAGTGGAATATGAGAATCATAAAACTGGACAATGTTTTTCTTTTCAGGGGCAATTACTTCAATGTAATTTTTCATTTCGTTGACCATTTGCTCATCGTCGCAGATGATATTCACGAAATCCTGATTAAAATTGTCTCTTAGAATAGCTGAAGCTTTGTCTTCTTCGCTTAAAACTTTAGACGGAACTTTATTTCTCTGGATGTTTTTGAAAGTGCTTTCCCACTTCTGAACCAGCTGGTTCATGTCATTATGCAGGTCTGCTACTTTTTTTCCTTCTGCTACCGTTCTGATGATTACTCCGAATCCTTCAGGCTTAATGCTGTCGATAAGGGTTCTCAGTCTTTCTTTTTCCTCAGAACTTCTGATCTTTTTGGAAATAGAAACTTTATTGTCAAAAGGAATTAAAACCAGGAAACGCCCTGTTAATGAAATCTGGGTAGAAATTCTTGGACCTTTGGTAGAAATAGGTTCTTTGGTAATTTGTAACAGAACAAGATCGTCCTTGGCAATTACTTTGTCTACCGTTCCGTTTTTGTCTATTTCGGGTTGTATCTCGAAATTTTTTAAGCTCGAAGTGCTTTGTTTTTTAGAAATAGTATCTTTTAAAAACTTTCTGTACGTAAGATACTGAGGTCCCAGATCCTGGTAATGCAGAAATGCATCTTTGTCATATCCGATATTGACGAATGCTGCATTCAGATTGGGTGCCAGTTTTTTTACTTTTCCTATAAACAGATCTCCAACTATAAAATCGCTTTTGTCTTCTTGCTCATGAAGTTCACATAGTCTTCCGTCTTCCAGCAGCGCAATCTTTGTAAGATCATCTTCATGCGAAACTATTAGTTCTTTCTTCATTTTTTAATAAGATAAAATTGTTAAGATTATAGGAAGTGGATGTTTTTTATCGATTAATTCATCTATTAAATATAAGGATTTTGAATGAAAATCATTATATGTTTATTAAAATAATATTTGAAACCCTCCGTTTTCCGCGGAATCTTATAGTTGCAAACAAAAATATAGTTAGTGAACTTTAAAAATTTAAATCCACCAACTATATTATTATATTGTAAATCTCGAGAAAAAGAGATTATTTTTTCTTATGTCTGTTTGCTCTTCTTCTTTTCTTTCTTTTGTGAGTCGCAACCTTGTGTCTTTTTCTTTTCTTTCCGCTTGGCATAATTTTAATTTTTTAGTAACTAGTTAATATTCAGTTAATGTTCTTATTTTACTGCAACTTTAGTTTTTACTTTCTCAACAAAAGATTTTGAAGGTTTGAAAGCAGGAATGTTATGAGCAGGAATCTCAATTGCAGTGTTTTTAGAAATATTTCTTCCTGTTTTAGCAGCTCTTGTTTTAATGATAAAAGATCCAAAACCTCTTAGATAAACGTTATCCCCATTATACATAGAAGTTCTGATCTCCTGCATAAAAGCTTCTACAACTTTCTGTGTTTCATTCTTTTCTGTTCCCAACTTATTTGAGATGGTGTTTACCAATTCTGCCTTTGTCATTTCCTTATTTTAATTTTAAATTTTAGGTGTGCAAATTTAGTTAAAAAAATTGAATACTAGCAAATTAGTGGCAAAATATTTTTATTCAAAGAGTTGGACTTTTTGTGTATACACTATATTAAGGTGTGGTGAAGATTATTTAACAATAAAATAATACAGCCGGATAAAGGTACAGAAATTTGGTGAACAAAATTTAATAAATGCTGGTTATAGCAGGCTTTACAGTACTTTTTAATATTGATTATAATATTTTGAAATCCTCTTCTCTGTCCTCATACATCACGAGGAATTGATTTTTTTAGTGAAATCAAAATTTTTTATAAACTGGAATTATAATATCCGTTTTCTACACAGAAACGTATCAGATGAAGTTTGGTCTTTAAGCCCAGCTTTTCTGTTAGCCTGTTGATATAAGTGTCTATAGTCCTGGTACTCAGATTCAGTTTTTCTGCAATTTCTTTATTACTGAATCCTTCATAACAGAATCTCATAAGCTGTATTTCCGCCGGTGACAGCTCTTCCTGTCCTTTTTTCTGCCTGTCCATGTATTCCTGTACAGCAAGAGGTTGCTGTTCCCATTCTTTGGAATAAGCCTGATAGTCGAAGTCGTCAGACGCAATACTTCCTTTAATAATATCCTTTATAATGGTGCTTTTTTTCTGACAGTAATAGATATTGGGAATCTTCGAAAGGATTTCCGCCATATCTTCCTGATAAGTGCCGGAATACGTAATAATAGGGGTTTCAGTATTGTTTTTTCTGATATACTTAATAGCTTCAATTCCACTTAATACCGGCATGAAGAGTTCAATAATGAACACATCTTCCTGTCTTCTGTAGATTCTGTTTACCAGTTCATGCCCATTGTTACAATCATTCAGAAGCATATAGAAAGGATTTTCCATAAGAGTTTTGATCATTATTTTTTTAAAATAAAAATCACTGTCTGCAATGGAAAAACGTACGGTATTAGATAATATTTTACTCATTCTTAATATCGATTTGGCGAATGATATTTAAAATTCAGAGGTCTAATTTATGAAAAACTTATCAAAGTGAAAATTAATATTAATTTAATCAGGGTTTTCACGAAACAGGGTTGGGGAAATTACGTATTGTGCATAAAATTTTTTTTTTATATTTTCACAGGCCAAACAAATCGCAAATTATGTCTTCTAACAGGGAAAAAAAATTAAACAAATCTGACGTCAGAACGGGCATTTGGAAGTTTATTCTGTCATTTGTTGTTTTGTCGGTTGTATCTTTTACGTGCTTATTTCTCTTCTTTAAGAGTTATGACATACAGCGCGAAGGGATTAGCCGTGAAGCTGAAGCTTATAAAGAACTGATGCTTCGAAGTGACGTGCTTAAAGATCACATTGATGATATTTACGACAAAATGAACCAGCTTAGCATTAATAAGGTGGAGAATGAAGTGTTTCTCAGAACCAGTATTATGGATAATGTGAGAGATGCTAAAAACATTATGGGTAAAGACAGTGTGCAGAGCTTTAAACATTATGCTGTGCTGATGAAACAAATTGTACCGATGATGACTTTAAAAGCCAAGATCATTGAAGTGGAGTATCAGAAGAAAACAGTTTTAAGAGATCTTGATGAATGTATGGGGAAGATCAAAGTAACCAATAATGAACTGAGAAAAGACCCTACAAGAAATTTCACAGGAAGTAAAAGAAGAAGATAAAAAGAAAAGATATGCAAGGACAAATCACATTATCTAAGAAAGAAAGGCATTATCAGTTTTTTTATTTAATACTGATGCTGGTAACTGCAATGTTATTTTTGGGAGTGATCTTTTTAAAAGGATTTGTATCTCCTTTTTCTGATGAAGATATAAGAGGAATTCAGAATCTTGAGCAGAAAGCCGAATTTGAACAACACCAGAAAGTTGTTCTTCCTATCATGGACAGTACGTATACCATGATTACCAAACTTACGGACGACGGGCCACAGCCTTTCATCGAAAACAATATCCAGCTGGGTGTTAACGACCTTAACAGCTATTTCAATAGTACTGACGTTGTGGATATCCGCAAAGATGCTTATCCACAGATCGCAAAATTTTATAAAATGTATTTTGATGACAAAAAAGTCATTTCAACCACCTCTGAAGACATTAAAATTTTCCAGAAACAGGTAGATGAATGCAGAATCGGATTTAAAGATAAGCAGAATAAGCTCTATCAGCGCGAGCAGGATCTGAAAGCAAGAATGCAGTAAGCAATAAATACTAGGAACTTTAAATAAAACACATCACAATTACTAACTATGAATTATTTTCAAAAGAACAAGAAAAACATTATTATCGGTGTTATTGCAACTTTGCTGATCGCAGCATTGGTTGCTCTGTGGCTGCAGAAAAAGGTAATACACTCAGCCGATGATATTGTTGGGGTGGTTTATCCGTCTTCATTGGCGGTAGGAGACACACTTTTATTCGAAGATAAAACCCAGTTTGCGAAAACCAAAAGATGGAATTTCGGAGATGGAACAACTTCAGATAAAAATAGTGGTATTCACTTCTATAATAAACCAGGGTACTATCAGGTGAGCTTGATCGTTGACAACAAGTACACGAAATCTTTCCCTGTAATGGTAGGCGCAAGAAGCGTTCAGAAACCTAAAGATACTGCAACGACAAAAACGACTATTGAAGCCGTGAGTCAGGCGATGCAAAATGAAAATGTGACTTTCCGCGCTGTTTCTGATGCAAAACAGTTTGCATGGAAATTCGGTGAGTCTGGAAATACAGATGCGAAGGATAAATTTACCATCTATTCCTATAAAAAACCTGGAGAGTATCTGGTGACTCTTTACACAGAACAAAGCCAGGATCCTATCTATCACCGTATCAAAATTCTTCCGGCTTATGATGCTCTTGCAGAAGATGAAGTTTCAGTAGAAGACTCTTATGCCAAAGTAGACAATGATTTTAAATATCACCTGCAGCAGATTGCCAACGGAAACAGTTTCAATATGCACTACAATTACCTGCTGAAAACTTATCTGTGTAACAATGAAAATACAGTGGTAAAAGTAAATGACAGCAAAGTGAATAACTTCTACATGTATTGTGCAGGCCTTCAGTTTGACAAAAATACGGTAATCCAGACGGTAAAAGTAAACCTGGATGATACGCAGAACTGTGTAACTAAAGTAGATATTAATCAAAGCAAATAATTTCGTCCGGTCTTACGGATGTGCCAATCATAAAAAGATTAAATAGGATGAAAAATAAATTTCCTCTAGCAGCATATTATATAGGGTTATCAGTATTATTGACGAGTTGCCAGGTAAAACTGCCGTCAAAGAAAACCCCGGAGCCTTCACAATATGGGCAGGTGGATGCTTCACCTGTCGTTAACGGATATCCAAAAAAGTCAGTGCCATGGATTGTTATTTCAGACAGATCCAGAAATACAGCTTATTTGGATAAAGATGATGAGAAGTCTTACAAAGAAGTGAAATTCCTTGAACCTTTAATGGTTTTAAAACATAGAGACGGAATGGTAAAAGTAGCGGAATATGTTCCGGATGCTTTAATGAAAAAAGTTTCCCCAAAATCAGTCAAAACATACGGCTGGATTCAGGAATCTGACCTCCTTCTTTGGAATAATGCCTTAAAAAGCGAAAAAACAGGTTATCCTGTAAGAGTCGCAGTAGTCCCTAATAACAGCGAAGTCATCAGAAATGCTGAAAGATACTACAAAAACGACTCTATTATGGTGTTTAATTCACCAAGCCTTATTGAAACAGCCAACGTGAAAATTCCTAACGGACAAATTGTTTACGTATACAAGATGGCTGAAAATAACAAACGTTTCCTGGTAGGTAAAAAACCATCTGTTGATATGGACAGTATCAACAAAGGACTTTACGGATGGGTAAGCTCAAATGTAATTTCCAGCTGGGGAGAACGTTCTGCAATCAAACTAAAAAATACAACAGGAATTAATGATACAACACTGGGAATTCATGAAGGGCATCCAGGTGGATCAGCTTCTGATGCTGACAACAAAACCGCAGTTCTTCTTACTGATGTAAACAAGAGAACTCCTCTTGAAAATATCTTCCCGGTAAATCTCCCTTTAGAAGAAACACCAACTCCTGATTCAAAGACAAAATATTTCACCAATATTTTAGATTACAGCAAAAACTTTGTATCCAATGTATTGGGAGAACCCATCTATTTTGACCGTTACAGAGAAATCACGGAAAGAGATAAAAATATCAATATTGTTTTCGCGCTAGATGTAAGTGCAGCCAATGCACCTTATGCACCTATTGTAAAATCATTATTACAGGACCTGCAGCTTAGATTTGAAAAACCATCTTATTTTAGTAATGTTAAATATGGAGTGGTTTTATATAAAAATAATCCTTGTGGGGAGAATATTTCTGTATCCAATTTAAGTACAGATTACAGCAAGATTTCTTCGTTTATCGATCAGAAAACAAATGAAATGAACTGCGCAAGCAACAATGGTTATCAGCCGGTAGGAGAAGCTCTTACTGCAGCTGGAAATCTTCTTTCAAATGTTCCTGATGAAACCAATATTGTAGTGACTGTAGGTACTTCTGCTAACCAGAGCGGAAATATGTACAGTGTAATCAGCTCATTGACGCAGGCTCAGGCAAGGTTAATCATGTTCCAGACCAGTGCAAGATCATCTGATACTTATAATGATTTTGTATTGATGGCAGAAAATGTGGTAACCAATACAGCTAAAAATATTGCTGAACTTAAAAAGCAGAAGATCATCAACCAATATGATGTACTTACCAAAAACAATTTCAACCTTGTGGAAGGTGATGAAGGATTTTTCTCTTTAGCTTATCCTAAGCAGAGTATGTCTCAGGGATTCGTTATTTTCCCTAAAAAAGGAGATATTACCACTCCGGGATTCCTGAAAAAATCTGTTGACAGCCTTATTGCGCAGGTTACTTTAGACAATCAGACTGTTGATAAATCTCTGAATGAATATTTTCATTCATCGGTAGGCGCAGGAAGAACAGATGTAGATCTGAAATATAAATATCTGTATCCAGGGCTTACTAATCCTGTTTCTGCCGGAATTGCTGCACAGCTGATCAACTACGGAAGTCCATTCCTTGTGAAAGGATATATTCCAAAAGATCTGAAAGATTATACTCCGGCAATAGAAAAGGGAATCCTTATTTCTGAATCCGAATATGATAACTTAAAAGCATTCTACACTGAAGTTTACAGAAACACTCAGGCGGACCGTGCAGACTTTAATCAGGCAAGAGCGGTGAAAGAATATGTAAAGCTGTTGAAGAAATATAATCCTACAATAAAATTCTTAGATAAAGGAGCACTTTATGAGCTGCCAATGTCTTACGCTATCGGAATGAGTACAGGATTTGATCTTTCTGAAGAAGAACTGATGGCTAAATATAAGCTGAAAGGTTGGAAAAAATCAAAAGTTGTTCCTAGTGAAACGGTAAAGAATTATTTCCAGCATTATAAAAACTTAGCGGACAGAATGCTTGCCAACAGAAACAATCCGGCTGTAAAAATTCAGCAGAACGGACAGACTTTCTACTGGCTTAATGAGTACTTTACTCCATCAAGAATTCCAACAGAACAACCGGAATACACAAAACATTAAAAAATTCATTTTATGATATTAAAAGCAGGAGTATATACTTCTGCTTTTTTTGTCGCATAAAGACAGATTGACCAAAAAATTGATTTACATAAACCTGAAACCTCGGACTTTAAACCTTAAACTTTGAATCTTAAACCTCATTATTTCTCCTTCATGTGTAAAATTATTTTTTATCTAAAAATGGAGAGATAATTTAAAACACTGTATTAATGGATGTTATCGTGTGGTGTGTAAATCCATTGTCGTAGAATTACGACATTAAATCGTAGAACTACTACAAAATCTCAGATTTATAGGGAAAAGTTTTTTTTAGCGGAAAAGAGCCTCTATATTTGCTAACACAATCACCACATCACAAAATATTACTAACGATTAAATTTACTAATCATGGCAGAAAGAAATTCAAGAGGAATCTTAAAATTCAATAATGGAGAAGGGCAGAAGCTGTTAAAAATGAATTACAGCGTTTCCAGATCTACAGATGTTTCAGGACGTGTAGCATCAGATCCTTCCAACGCATTAATCAAGGTTACAGTAGAAGCTACTGAAAAATCAGATATCCTTGAAAGCTTGCTGAACGGTAAATATAAGCCGACTGTAGGAGAGATTACTTTTAACAAATCTCACGAAGAAGGAACATTGATTACACTGAAATGGCAGAATGGATATGTAATCCAGCATCAGGTAGATTTCGATGCTATCGACAGCAACAGTATGCTGATCAGCTTCGTAATCAGTGCTGAAACAATAGATTATGGTACTTCTCAATATGCTGGGCTATGGCCATCCAGCTAAATACTGACACACATTATCAACATTCATAAGAAGAAAGACTGTCCCTATTTAAGACGGTCTTTTTTTGCCTGAATAAAAAAACTATACCTGAGAATTTTATTTTATAACATATTTATATAGTGTCTGTTACATAAATTTTGTTATCTTTAATACCAAACACAAACACAAAGCATATGAAAACCGAATCAAAGACCAAAGGATCTTCTTTCCGCCCATCTCAGAATGCAGACGGGATATCCGCGAATCATCACGCAGGGATCAACCGGCTGGTTAAATTATCACTGGTTGTAGAAGGTAAAATTATTAAGTACTATAAACATTTCACTCTTAAACAAAAAGCGGGTCACCACCACGAATTCAATCTTATTCTTGCTCACGATGCTTTGGGAGACAGGCAGAGCCATACCCTTGAAGAAGCCAACAAATTTCTGGGAAAACGTCTTACAGCTGTTATTTCCTACAAAGATATTGAGGAGAGTCCGGAAAGGAATTTTGTCGGGGTTATTACCAAAGTAGGATTCAGTCAGGAAAAAATGAGTCTGGGAAATATTGTACTTTCCGGATACAGCCCAACGATCCTGCTGGACGGTGCTCCGCATATTCAGAGCTTTGGCGGCAGCCAGCCTGTTAATATGGGAATCATAGCCAAAGAAGTAATACAACAGGGAATAGATAAAGAACGGTTTGATATAAGAGTCGAGACCAATGATTATTCCCAGATCATTTATAGCAGCCAGTATAACGAAACCCATTATAATTATCTGTCGAGAATGGCAGAAGCTTATGGAGAACAATTTTATTATGATGGTGAAGTATTGCATTTTGGAAAGCTCCCTCCGCAGAATAAACCTATAAAACTTTTATACGGAAGCAATGCAGATAATATTAAAGTAGAGCTTAAAGCGGTTCATACAAAACCTCAATATTATGGCTATAACAGCAGTAAAAATGAAAAACTGACCTCAGGGGAAACTCCGGTTGATCATTTAGGTGATTTGGCCCGCACAGCATATACTCATAACGATAAAATCTATAAAACTCCGGCACTGCAGGTTGCGCCTATCAAAGCAACAACGCATCTGGATGTGGAGCATTCTCAAAGAAGTGCGTCAGGAAGTGAAGCGGTTAATGTATTTTCGGTTTCCGGATCTACAACCGTTCCTTTTTTGCATCCCGGATGTATTGCTGATATTCATATGAGAAAACCGGACAGCAGTGAAACATCTTATTTTACGAAGGTGATGGTGACTGAAGCCATTCATGAAATTGATACGATCGGACATTATACGGGAACTTTCGAATCCATTGCCGCAGACACGGGTTTTCTGCCCAAACCGGAATTTAAGGTACCGGCTGCCCAGCCACAAATTGCCACGGTAATTTCCAATACCGATCCGGAAGGGCAGGGAAGAGTTCAGGTAAGATTCGACTGGCAGATGAATGATAACACTCACTTTGTAAGAGTAATGAGCCCCGATGCAGGAGGAACCGATCAGATCACTCAAAATCGTGGTTATGTAGCTATTCCCGAGGTAGGCGATCAGGTGATGGTTAATTTCGTACATAGTCATCCTGACAGACCATTTGTGATGGGAGGAATGTTTCATGGCGGAATAGGCCTTGGTGGAGGTGCAGACAATCGTGTAAAATCTATACAAACGCGAAGCGGCCACAGAATCGTTTTTACAGAAGACGAAAGCATTATTATTACAGATAAAAGCGGAAATGAAATCCATCTGGATACAACCGGAAGTAATATTAATATCACGGCACCTGAAACCATGACCCTGAACTGTAAGAATATGAATATTAATGTAGGAGAGAATATGACTACGACGGTGGGAAATAACCAAAGTACAAACGTTGGAAATAATATTACAATATCTGCTGGTAATGATATTATAGAAACTGCTACGGGTAATAGAATGGAAATATCTGATAACCGGACAGAGATGGTGGATAATGATTATACAAGACAGTCTTCAACGTCTGATATTTTTGCAAAAAAAATGACTGCTATAAGTTCAGAAGATGATATTCTTATACAAAGTGCTAAGACTGTACATATGAATAGTGGTGAAAAAGGGACTAATCATTAAAAATTAACGTCTATGGCAATTATAAGAAAAGCTTCGAATATTAAAATTATTACTCAAAATAAGGACGCTGTTTTAGCTGGGAGAATTCACATGAGTACCAGTAAAAAAATGATATTCGATGCAATCGAAGATAATCTGGAGTTCAATAGCGCAAAAAAAATAAAAGCAGATGGCAGGGGTTAGTTATAATACTTGGTTTAAAGTCACGAGAGAAATATTTCCTACCTCTGTAAATTTTGAATGTACAAGAATAGTAGAGTATAACATTAGCTTGAATGAAACAAGAGAAATTAGATTTAAGGTAGGTGGGAAAAATGATGATAAGAAGCGTGATCTGAAATTTGAACTTAATAATTCAAATATATCATTATCTACTTCTTATTGGAGTGTTGAAAATGAATGGGTAATAAAGACAAAAGTGACGGGCAAAAAGCTTGGTGAAACTCTTATTACGGTAAAAGTGGAAGGAAAGACGTTAAATACGATTAAAATAAAATGTGTTGATTATAAAGACGTATTTTCTGAAAAAGATGTGGAAAGATTAGTTGAGGAAAATAAGATTTCTATTTCTCGACATACAGCATGTATAATCGCTGCTGACAAACAATTAGGGAAGTTATTATTGGACAATAAAAACTTTATAACTGAAACTTCAAATAATAAAGCAAATGTTTATAATGCTTATACAAGAATAGATCAAATTAAAGATTATGGTTTTGTTAAGAATTTTCAAATTTTTGAACAAAGTACTTTTAAGGGTGGAGGTAATTACCAACCAAAGGAATATAATACTGGAAAACAAAATGTAATATCAAATTATTTGAAAAATGCAATTGGTAGTAAAATTGGTTATCACGTATTTTATTTTACAATTTTAAATGGTTATCATGTATTGCTGCTTGTTGTAAATGCTTCAAATCCATGTGATATGAAATTTAAAATATATGATCAATTAAGAGATAGAGGAGATTATCAAAATTTTTCTTTGATAGATGATAAGTTGTTAGAGATGAATGTTAATAATTGGTCTGGAGCAGCAAGTTTAACCAGAGATAAAACAGCATCAACAAAATTTGGAATATGGAAAATACAAAAAAAATAGGATATAGTATTTTGTTTTTATTAATTATGCTTTCATGTGATGGACAAAAACAGATCAATTATTATGATACACAATTAAAGGAAATTAATAACAGTAATAATATTAGAAAACTAAAATTAAATCTATATATGTATAATGGTAAAGTGAATATTTCATCAGATTATACTATACAATATGCGGGAACTAATGAAAAGATAATGACAAAAAATAAAGGATTAATTTTACAGGATTCTATCTTTTCTTTAAAAACAAATTCTTTATGGAGTACTGATGCTATTATAAAAACAGCAAGTTATCAGGAAGTGGAAAAGAATATTTTATACAAGGATGTAAATAATATTTATTATAACTCTACTTCGAGAAATAATAATTCTCCATATATAATATTAGATTTAGTGTCTCCAGAAGTCAAATTATTAAGTGGTAATTATATTAGAGATAAAAAGAATATTTATAGCTATGGAGGGATAAATTGTCAGAAATTGGAGGGTGTCCAAATAAATTCATTTAAAACCGAAAAATATATGAATTCAATTAATGGTAAAAGTATTTATTTGGGATTCGATGGTGAAAGTATCTTCCATAATGAAGTCAAATTATCTATTGATGATGTAAAAAATTTGCCTATTCATGAAAAAATAAAAGACTCTCTCCAAAAAGAATATTTTTCTGATAGGTAAGAAGAGTTATTATATAATAATGAAATCTTAAAATATTAATACATGTAAACTGTTTGTTAATTCTATCCTTCAGGGTTAGATATTTTAAAAAAAATCACACAAAGAAATTACTTAGGATAAGGGCTTAGAAACAAGCAAGTTGGACTTTTACTAATACTTTTATGAACAGATTACTAGAGCATTTAGTTTAGTAATAAGTCTTGATGAAAAAAGAACAGCTGGTATGGTAAGGTATTTAAAAGCTAACAATATGAATTGCTATAAAAATGGAAAACTTATTAAATCAACACATCAAGGGATTTTCAATAACCATCGTTAAGGTTTTCTTACAATTATTATTAATAACTACTGTAGCTTGTACAAAAATGAATGAACAAACATTTAAAGTATTTGGAAAAGAAGATATATTGAAGAATACTAAAATTAATATCATAAAGATAGATGATAGAGGAGCAAAAACTGAAAATACATTATTGTTTTTAGGAAAAGAATATGACATAAATGCAGAAACGGAAGCAGGTGCTACCTATGAACTTTATGTTTCTTATAAAGATTCATTAGTTAATATATTGAAATTTGAAAATGTAATGAGAAATGCAAATGATCATATTAATCATATTTATTTGAATGAAGAAAATAATAGTATAAACGTTATTTATATCGGAAGAGAATCAGATGTGGTTAAGCATCATGGATTTATGAAAACATTGATGCCAAAAAACGATTTTTATAAAGCTAATAATATTTCAGATGATAAAACGATAGAAAAGTATAACCAGCTTTTTTTTGATGAAGTTAAGTAGCTTTTAAATTATGAAATTAAAAGTTTTTTTTACTGTTATACTTTTATTTTTCCCAATGTAAAAAAACAATAACCTATAAAAAATATTGTGAATAAAATAATAATATTAGTTGGGTTGGGTCTTTTTACTCAATTTCAATCTCAGGAATTACAAAAGACAATGATCCCTAAAATTAGTAACAAATTTGAAAAGTTTGATATAGATAAATTTAGTAAATCAACAAAAAAAGAAACTGATGTTGTAAGAGAGTTTCTGCCCAATGGAAACTATATTGAAATGAGTATGGCAAACTCTGGTAAATATTATACCGAATCATATAAAGATTCCTATTTTATGATATCTAAATCTTATTACATCAGTGGAAATATAAAAGATAAAGGTATCATGTTTAATGTTCCTTGGGGAGCTCCTTTTCAAAAAGGAATTTGGTATGGTTTTGATGAAAATGGGAAGCTGATTAAAGAGATTGATTGTGATAAGCCTTACAAATATACATTTGAAGATATTTTAAAATTCTGTGAAAAAGAAGCTATTCCCATTACAAAAGGTCCGGTATTAAAAAGTACAGGTTTTCATACTATAATTTCAAGAAGAATAGAAAATGAAAAACCTATTTGGGAAATAGAATGGTTAAAGAAGTCGAATCGTGTTGAAAATATAATTTTGGATGGTATTTCCGGTAAAGTAATTTCAAGAAGAGAGTCAGAATTTATAAACAATTGATTTTTTTAGTTATGAACTAACAGTGGGAATTACATTTTGAATGTCATTAACATATACGCTGTATTATTGAAAAACAATCAATGTACAAAAAGAATATTATGAATAAAATAATAATATTAGCTGGGTTAGTTTTTTTTACTCAATTTCAATCGCAGGAATTACAAAAGACAATGATTCCAAAAATTAGTAATGAATTTGAAAAGATTACCATACAGAATTCTAAGAAAAAAGATGATGACAGATGTATTGAAACTCCAGAAGGAAGAAAAGAAATCTTTTCTACTTCTGAAGGTGGATATAAATTAAGTATTTACTATGAGAATTCTTTTTATAAATCAGATAAATTCTATTATAAAAATGGGTACATAAAAAATAAATCATTGGCATTTAACACGGGCTCACCCGTCGGAATATTATATCATTTTGATAAATCAGGTAAGCTTACTAAGGAAGAATATACAGATGAAGGATATAGTTTTACTCCTGAAAAGGTAGTGAAGTATTGTGAAAAGAATAAAATCGCGCTTCCGAAAGGATATCATGATTCTGGGTTTTATACCCGGGTTAGAAAGGATGTTCTTGATGGTAAAAAAGTTTGGGTAATAGAATACCTTATCCCGGATGGAGATATTCAAAAAGTTGTTTTAGATGGTCAATCAGGTACAGAACTTGAGAAAAAAGTGGTTCCGTTTGTGAGCCGTTAATAGGTTAATCTTTTTCTATTTTGGCCGGAAAGAGATCCAGAAAAGTAATATGTCACCATCAGAACTACGATTAAAAACAAAAAGCACCGTTGTTACTTCTCTAATTGAAGAATTAACTATCTTTATATCGTTTAGAATAAAATAGCTAATTTTAGCTGCACAAAAAGAATAAGTTTTAATTCTTTGAAAAAAGAGATGAAAAATATACTTTAAAATAATCAAATCGTAAGCACAACAGAACGCCAATATATTAATATAAGAAAATTATAAATGGGAGTACTAGTAACCAACGAAACAGTAAAGCAACTATTTCACATTGCTCAGTCGATAGCGAAGGAAAATTATAATGGAACTTATGGTGGCCCGCACATCCTGCAGGCTTTAATGCATAAAGATATCGGACTTAATGAATTCCTGAAAAGCATAGATAAAGATCCGGGCTATTTCTATGAATGGGCAGATGTCCGTATCGAAGAATATCCGAAAACCAGCCATCTTCCCGATGAAGTAGGACAGGATAATGCAGTGGATACCCTTATTGAAGAAGCTGATGATATCCGTTTAAAATTAGGATTGGATGAGATTACTCCTATCTGTATCCTGACAGCCATTGTAAAACCACAGGTTGTATTCTCTCTTCAGCAGTTAAAGTCACTTCCGTTGAGAGAACATGAGATCTTTAATCTATACAGAAAAGATACTCCGTTTACCGTTTCAGAAGATGGGAACTTCTCATCATTATTTTCAAATGGTTCAGACTATTCAGACTCTTCCTTTCCTTCCATTAAAAGCTATTGTGTAGACAGAACGGCGCAGGCAAGAAAAGGAGAAATAGAAAATATCATCGGCAGGGACAAAGAACTCAGAATGCTGGTGGAAATCCTTTGCCGAAGAAGCAAACCGAATGTGATCATCATCGGGGAGCCAGGAGTAGGAAAAACAGCTTTGGTAGAAGGCTTTGCTACAGAAATTATTAAAGGAAATGTTCCTGAAATGCTTAAAAACGGTACCCTTTTAGAACTGGACACCGGAGCATTATTAGCCGGAACTTCTTATAAAGGGGAAATTGAAGACCGCCTGAAAAAAGTCATCAATGAATGTAAGAAAATTGAAAAAGCCATTCTTTTCATTGATGAAATCCACACCCTTTTAGATCCGAAAGGAAGCATCGGAAACGTTGCCAATCTCTTGAAACCTGAGCTTGCCAGAGGCGAAATTACCGTAATCGGAGCTACTACGCAGGAAGAATACAGAAAAATTATAGAGCCGGAACAGGCTTTCAACCGTCGTTTTGAGGTGTTAACCGTTCTTGAACCGGATGAGAAAACATGCGTCAAAATGATCGATGTACTCCTTGAAGGATACAAAAAGCACCACGGTATTGAAGTGGAAAAAACAGCCCTTCCGGAATGTGTACGTCTGGCAAAAAGATATGCAAAAGGTAAAAAATTACCGGATGCCGCTATTGATTTATTAGACAGAACAATGGCTGCGATCAAAATGCTTGATGAATTATCAGAAAAAGAACTGGATAGCTGGAAAGAAAGCTATGATGTAATTCTGAAGGAAGAATATACAGACAGCAAAGATAAAGCTGATGAACTGATCTGGACATATAACCTGCTAAGAGACAAAATAAGCCCAATTTTGTGGGGATCACTCAGCGAGCAGCCTTCCATCGACAACTCTATGCCGGTAGATCAGATTCAGAAAATCATTGAAGATACTTACGCAGAACTTTTGCAGCATGCAGCTAAGAAAAGAGAAAAAGTAGACAGATTGGAGCTGGCAGCTGTAATGGCCGCTAAAACCAATATTCCAATCGGGAAAATCCAGGCTCAGGAAAAAGAAAAACTCCTGAATATGGAATCCCTTCTATTGAACAGGGTTGTAGGACAGGATCATGCACTAAAAATCCTTTCCGATGCTATTGTTGAAAACCGAAGCGGATTGAACAAACCGGGACAGCCTATCGGATCGTTCTTCCTTCTTGGACCTACCGGAACTGGTAAAACAGAGCTGGCAAAATCAATGGCAGAATTACTTTTCAACGATGAAAAGGCAATGGTACGCTTTGATATGTCGGAATTTAAAGAAGAACATTCCGCAGCGTTGCTATACGGAGCGCCTCCGGGATATGTAGGATATGAAGAAGGAGGAATGCTTGTTAATAAAATCAGACAACAGCCATATACTGTTGTGTTATTTGATGAGATTGAAAAAGCCCACCATTCTGTTTTTGATGTATTCCTTCAGATTATGGATGAAGGGAAAGTTCATGATAAATTAGGTAAAGAAGGAGATTTCAGCAATGCATTGATCCTGTTTACCTCCAATATCGGAAGTGAAGAAATTGTAAAACAGTTTGAAGAAGGAAAAATTCCGGAATCATCTTCACTCATGCAGATTATGTCAAACTCCGGACGATTCAGACCTGAGTTCCTGGCAAGAATTACAGAAATTATTCCTTTTGCACCGATCACAGAATCTATTGCAGAAAGAATCTTTAATATTCAGCTGAAATCACTTCATACTTCATTAACAAGATTGGGAATTGCTTTGAAAATTACCGATGAAGCTGTGAAAAACCTTGCATTAGTAGGGTTTAGCAGTAAGTATGGTGCAAGACAGATCTCAGGGGTCATCCGTGCTCAGCTTGCAAGACCAATCTCTAAAATGATTGTGAGAGAAGAAGTGAAATCCGGCCAGACTATTCATGTAGATTGGAATAAAGACGAAGAAAAATTAAGCTGGAAAGTAGATTAAGTATAAAGTAAAAAGGCAAATTTGTTACCCACTTTTGCCTTTTAGCTTATAAATAAAATTAAAATGAAAACAATTGTCAGAAATATCTTTACAGGTTTTCTATTATTAGGATCCGTTATCATGATCAACGGACAGTTTCTTGCCGCTTCCGATACCTCTGAAAGCAGTGTGAAAAAGTATAAAGGTATCATTAATGCCAATAAGGATCTTGTAGAATTTATTGAACAATTACTCCTTCAGAAAGGCCTTCCCAAGCATTTGAGAAATCTGGCCCTGATTGAATCCCATTTTGACAGAAATATTACCTCAGGTGCCGGAGCAGTAGGAATCTGGCAGTTTATGACTGCACATGCCAACCAATACGGGCTTACAGAGCAAGGACGTACTGACATTTATAAAAGTACTAAAACCGCTACCATTTCCTTAAGTAATCTTTATAAAAAGTACAATAATTGGGTGACCGTGGTTGCAGCCTATAATTGTGGTGAAGGAAATATTGCCAAAGCAATGGAAGCTGCTGGCTCTACTCAATATCATGTGTTTTATAAATACCTTCCGGGAGAAACCATTAATCATGTGAAGAAATATCTTAATGCATGCTATGCAACAGGAGAACTTCAGAGTGTATTGAATAATTATAATTCTGCAAGGCTCAACAAGATTTTCTTTGAGGGAGATCGTAAAGAAACTGCTGCTGCGCTTTCAGAAACAGAGATCAATGCCGGATTCAATCTGAACGTTGTTGCTGCAGAATTGAACGTAGAAGTAGACAAAATCCTTGCCTGGAATCCGGGAATCGTAGAAGAACTCCAGAAAAAAGGAGAAAGTCCATTCTATCTTCCTGTGGATCTGATGCCTGATTTTCTGCTGAGAAAAAACAAAATATTGGTTCGTTCCATAAAAGAAGGTGGAAAGGCTCAACAGTAAAATAATATCCGATAACAATAAAAAAGCAACCCATAAAACGGTTGCTTTTTTATTGGATAATCTGTTAAAAACATCCTAATATTTTATTAAGAAAATCTTAATATTTCTCACTGATGTGGAAAATTATTGTTTTTGGTGTTAATTTTCAATCAATTAAAACCTTTTATTGATAGGCTTTTGGTTGGTGTTCTTAAATCAATTGTCGTAGAATTACTACAAGAAATCGTAGAACTACTACAAATTTTCAGATTTATATTCAAAAGTTTTTTTTAGCGAAAAAGAGCCTCTATATTTGCTAACACAATCACCAAATCACAAAATATTACTAACGATTAAATTTACTAATCATGGCCGAAAGAAATTCAAGAGGAATCTTAAAATTCAACAACGGAGAAGGACAGAAGCTGTTAAAAATGAATTACAGTGTTTCCAGATCTACAGACGTTTCAGGACGTGTAGCATCAGATCCTTCTAATGCATTGATCAAAGTAACAGTAGAAGCTACTGAAAAATCAGACATCCTTGAAAGCTTGTTAAACGGTAAATACAAGCCAACAGTAGGGGAAATCACTTTCAACAAATCTCACGAAGAGGGAACACTGATTACTTTGAAATGGGAAAACGGATACGTAATCCAGCACGAAGTAGACTTCGACGCAATAGACAGCAACAGTATGCTCATCAGCTTCGTAATCAGCGCTGAAACCATTGACTACGGTACTTCTCAGTACGCAGGATTATGGCCTTCAGCAGGTAAATAAGCCTATTCATCATCTTAGTAAAAATAAAATTGGTACAGAACAGTACGCTCATTCGGGTATACTGTTCTGTTTTTCCGTTTAAAAGAATTTCGAAAATCATTTTTCAAAAGGAAAATGATAGATGCACAAATGATTTATCAATCTCACACTTTCTATGCTGTAAGTATCAGCAGTTTATTTACGATTTAACTTAAATACAAAACGCTATGTTTCAGGATGATAAAAAAATTAAAGTAGCAAACCCGAAAAACGAGATAAACGCGGGCAAACAACAGTTGAAAAATACAGTGCAGGAGAATGTTACCAAAAAAGCAGAAGGAAAATTGAATAAGGCAGATGAAAAAGTAAAAAAGGTAGCAAAAGCAGGACAGCAAAGTTTAAATGTTGCTCAAGGTGCTGATATGTTTATGAACCAGACTTTTGTACCGAACAATCCTTCTATTGTTGATAATAAAGTGTGGGCGAAACAGCCAACTTCAAAAATACACAATGCTGAAGCTATTGCTCAAAGTTTTATTGCAGGAATCAATCGTGTGGTAAAGCTGGATGTGGTTATTGAAGGACAAATTATCAAACATTTTAAGCATTTCAAACTTACCCAGAGTGCTGCAAAACATCATGAATTCAACCTGATGTTGGCTCATGATGCCCTTGGCAATGCAGAAAATCACAATCTTGAAGAGGCCCAAAGCTTTTTAGGAAAAAGAATTACTGTTGTATTTAAATATAAAGATGTAGAAAAAGGCGCTGAACGTAATTTTGTAGGAGTCATTACAGAAGTAGGTTTCAGCCAGGAAAAGGGAAGCCTTGGAAATATCGTTCTTAAAGGTTTTAGCCCGACAGTACTTTTAGATGCGGCTCCCCATATTCAGAGTTTTGGAGGTGGACAGCCTGTCAGCCTGAATAGTATTGCCGACCAGGTGATCCGTGAAGGGCTGGGACAAAATAAATTCGACTTCAGAATAGATGCTCAGCACGGAAATGTGGCCTACAGTTCACAATACGAAGAAACTCATTATAATTATCTTGCGAGAATAGCTGAGGCTTATGGTGAGCAGTTTTATTATGATGGTGAAGTATTACATTTTGGAAAACTTCCACCTCAGGAAAAACCTGTTAAACTTACCTATGGAAGCAGCGTAAGTGATATTGCTGTCAAAATGAAGGCACAGCATGTCAACCCTACATTTTATGGCTATAACAGCAGTAAAAATGAAAAACTGACCACTGGAAGTTCGAAAATCAGCCATACTTCAGATATTGCAAGAAGAGCCTACGAAATATCTGAAAAGATCTTCACCACACCTTCTTTGAGAGTAGCCCCAATAAAAGCAACCTCTTTTATGGACATTGATGCCTCACAGAAAGGAACAGCAGGAAGTAAAGCCTCGGAAGTATTTATTACATCGGGGACAACTACTTTTCCGTTTTTATATCCGGGATGTACAGCAGATATTGAAATGCGGAAATCTTCAACAAATGAAACTTCCTATTTTACCAAGCTGATGATTATCGAAGTAACCCATGAAGTAGATGCAAGAGGTTACTATGACGGTAAATTTGAAGCAATTGCCGCAGACACAGGTTTTATACCACGGCCTGAATTCGAAACTCCGAGAGCTGAGGCTCAGTTTGCAAAAGTAATTTCCAATACAGATTCTATGAATCAGGGAAGAGTTCAGGTACAGTTTGACTGGCAAAACGGGCCGGACAGTACAGAATTTATCCGTGTAATGTCTCCGGATGCAGGAAGCAGTGATAAGGTCAATAAAAATAGAGGCTTTATGTCAGTTCCTGAAGTTGGAGACCAGGTAATTGTCAATTTTGTACATCAGCATCCTGACCGTCCTTTCGTAATGGGAGGAATGTTTCATGGTAGTATAGGAGCCGGTGGCGGAGCTGGAAATAATATAATGAGCTTTAGCGGTAGAAGTGGTGCAGAATTAAAGTATGATAACGGAGCCGGATCGATGAATCTTAAAGATCAGGGTGGTGCAAATATGTTTTTTGACGGATCCGGAAATGTTATACATAATGCCAATAACAACAGCACTAAAACTGTTGGTAATGATAAAACAGATAAGATTGGAAACAATAAAAAACTGGAAGTAGGCTGCGATCATATTTCAGACGTAGGCAATACCCATAAAGTCTCAGTAGGTAAAGACCAGAGTGTATTTACAATGGATAATGCCGGAGTGATTGATTTAACCGGAGCCCAGAAAATTACCATTAAAGTAGGTAACAGTGAGATTATCATTACCGGAACGAAGGTTTCTATTAAAAGTGATGAAATCGACATCAACGGAGGCGGTGCAACAGCTAATTTTAAAGGCTTGACAAAAATAACAGGATCACAGGTAGATATCAATTAACAGAATGGATTTTATAAAATACGAGATTAAAAAAGGAGATACCCTGGAATCTCTTGCAGAGAAACAAGGGACATCCGTTAAAGAATTGATCAATTTTCATAACCTCTATTGTGGAACCACAAATTTTATTATTGGAGAAAAACTGCCTATTCATCTGCAATATCTTTTTTTAGAAAAGAAAACAGGTGAAGAAATCAATAAGGCAATAGAAGACAGGAAATTTCCCCAAAAAGCAAGATACAGATGCGAACAGTTCAATACTACAAAGGTTGAAGATAGAATCACATTTCATTGCAATACCAAAAAAGAATATGTTGTTGAAAAAGATGCAGCCAATACTAAAGCTAAAGTAAAGCTTAAGGAATATTTATATAAAATAAATCCCGAAAATATGGCTCTTGCTATAGAAGCTGTCAAAGAACTGGAATTTGATAAAGAAGATGTAATTTTCAATTTAAATGATGACCATACCATAAAAGGAGTAGAAAATTTTCCCCAGATAAAAGAAAAATGGGAACTTTTTAAACCCAAATTAAAAGCTTCGGAATTTTACAGACAGGTGGAGAAAATTAACTCCAAAGCTGCTGAAGATATCATCAAAGGTGGCGGACTGGAATTTGAGAACGAAGCCAATCTGAGAAAAACCTATGACAAGTCTCTTCTTTATCATGTCTTGTTTAATGATTTTGATGCCCGTAAAAAGAGAAAGCAAAATGATGTTTTAAAGTTTATTTCACAGATATTTGTCAATGTTCCTATTGAACTGGAATTGCAGCATACCATTATAAAAGAAGATGATTACTTTATAGAATTCAGAACTGTGGGGACACTTTTAAAAGATAAAATAGATAATGCTGTGCTGGAAGAACAATACAACAAATTCTACAAACCTATTATTGAATATGGTTTCAGTGAATATAATTATGATTATAGAATCAGAAGAATGGTCGATAAAAAAACAGGAACTATCATCAATGCATCAGCATTAATGAAAGAAGAAGTAAAAAATAATTATCAGTTTGTTACCCAGTTTGATCTAAAACAAATTGAATATTAAAAGTAATTTTTAAGTATGGCCGAAAATAAAGTGTTTACATTCAATAACGTTTTGCCTTATCATATTGCCAGAACACTTCTGGTTATTATCCCATGCCTGGTTTTCTATGGAGCATTGTATTATGTTCTCTTCAAAGGAGTATTCAGACTTTCTTTCGTTATGTTTTTTTTCCTTTTTTATTTTGGAAGCTGTTATCTGATCCTGAAAGCAATTTCTGTGAAGTTGAAAATCTGGTTTGATGAAAACTATTTTTATATCCAGAAGGGAAACCAGACTCCTGAAAAATATTCCAAGACAGATATTGAAGGATTTTATGCTTATGATTATGAAACCAAAGCACCGTCATTGCAAAGCTCAAAAATATACTTCAGATTCCGCTTGAAAAATAAGACAGACATTTACTTAAATGATGTTGAATACAAAAACAAATACGAAGAAGAGAAAGGAAACGAACTTAAAAAATTTCTGATATCAGCTCAGAAAGAACTCCATTTTTCAAAAACAGAAAAGAAAAGTCTTCAGAATGTTTATTGGTATTCACAATATAATTAAGACATATAAACTCTGAAAATTTAAAAGATAAATTCACTATTTACAGGATGTGTTAATCAATAAAATGTAACATTATGAGTGCTTCCTATATACCCAAAGATGTTTACACAGTGTGTACATTTCAAACCGATTCAGAACCAAGACAATTAATTCCTACAAGAGAACCCATTACTGTTTTCTATGGATCTGATAAAACCCGGCCCTTATTAACAAAAGAAGATCGAAATATCAATAAAGAATTTCCCTGTAAAAGTCCTAAAAATGCCATGTGGGGATTTCTTTGCTTTGGAGCAGGCCTTATTGTTGGTGCACTGCTTGTGTTATCCGGACCTATTGGCTGGGCTGCATTAGCAGTGGGAGTAGGTGTTCTGGCATGTGGAGCAGCAGCAGCATATCATGCAACGAAAATAAACCACTTATGTACTGAATCTTTAGGAAAAGGAAACTGGAAAATTGAACATGAAAAAGTAAAATTTGATCAATTTATGGCCATCACCCAGAACTCTATACTGGTTTGTGATACCGGAGGACTATTAAGCCCCATATTCAGCTATTCTGTGGCCAAGAAATACGCACAGCAGATCGAGAGTAATAATGGAAAGGAAATTGTTCTCAATGCCGCTGCTTCTTTCTTCGGAGGAGCTGGGATCGTTATTGCAGGAGTAGAAATGGGAATCGGTAAGACGCTATTGTGGATGGGTGGAACCATGGCAGTAATGAACGAAGGAAGTTACTGGGAAAGAGAAATCATCAGAAGCAACTCATTGGAAGATAATAGCCATTATCAGGATATGAATAAAGAAGCAGATGAAAACAGCAGAGTTCCCGGATACCTAAAGGATTTTCCAAAAAATGTGACGGGAATAACTCCTTCAGATCTTGCCAGCCCGGATATTCTGGAACTTAATGAAAAAGGAGGATTGGCAAGCAGAGACGGTAAAACCCCTATTTTCTTTAACGGAAAATGGTATGTCCAGGATTGGCAAAAAAACCTGATTGAAATAAAACAAGGGACAGCTTTATCTAAAGATTTGACAGCTTTAGAAGGTGTAGATTCCCGTGAAGTATGGAAAACATCTGAAGGAAAGGCTATTGTAGAAAATATCCGTAACGGCAAATATTCAGAATCTCTGGTTGCCACAGCAAAAGACGGCTTAGGAAGAGTACGTCCCCGAAACTTACCGAATTTAGCCAAAGAACTTCCCAGCATAAAAATGCAGAATATCAAAAATATTGGTAAACTTGGCGTAAAAGGTGGTGGATTCATCGGTTTCTTTTTCCCATTTATCGCTACGTATTTTTCTGAAGACTCAAGAAGAATATTAGCTAATGCAATGGCGGAAGATGCCGGAAACGGAATACATGTAATAGCAAATGATGCCTAGACTCAACCCAATTTTTTGATTTTTAAAAGATAAAATAACCAGACCTGTATAAGGTCTTTTTTTATGTATATAAGTGCATTTTATGTATATTATTTCTCTTAATAGTGTAATAAGTTGGTGTTTGTTGAAGATTTTTAATCCTTTTTAAAATATTTATTTACAGTGTATTGTGCTTTGTTTTAAATCTAATATCGTAGAATTACGACACGAAATCGTAGAACTACTACATCAAATCGTACAATTACGACACTTTTTCAGATTTCCCTTCAATTGCTTTTTTATCAAACCCAAGGAGGCTATCTTTGTTATATAATTATTGAATTACAATTTATTACTAACGATTAAAATTTACAATCATGGCAGAAAGAAATTCAAGAGGAATCTTAAAATTCAACAACGGTGAAGGGCAGAAACTGTTAAAAATGAACTACAGTGTATCAAGATCTACAGACGTATCAGGACGTGTAGCATCAGATCCTTCCAATGCATTAATTAAGGTGACAGTAGAAGCTACTGAAAAGTCAGACATCCTTGAAAGCTTACTAAACGGTAAATACAAGCCGACAGTAGGAGAGATCACTTTCAACAAATCTCACGAAGAAGGAACACTGATCACTTTGAAATGGGAGAACGGATACGTAATCCAGCACGAAGTAGATTTCGATGCAGTAGACAGCAACAGTATGCTGATCAGCTTCGTAGTAAGTGCTGAAACCATTGACTACGGTACTTCTCAGTACGCAGGACTATGGCCTTCTTCAGGTAAATAATCCCATAAACTTAAATAAAAAAAGAAACAGTATGCCTTCGGGTATGCTGTTTTGTTTTTTTAACCCCATCTTGAACCCTCGAACCCGAATCTCCATTCCCGAAACCCTTCAACGGGCTGCCAGTTTTTACTCCTATTTTCTTATATTTGTTCATTATTCAAAATATGGACGCAACACACGATAAAAGGCTGTTTCTCATCGATGCTTATGCGATGATTTTCAGAGGATATTACGCATTAATCAGGAATCCGAGACTTACCAGCAAAGGTCTGGATACTTCTGCCATCTTCGGTTTTACCAATTCTTTGATCGAATTGATCAGAAGAGAAAAACCAACACACCTGGCAGTAGTTTTTGATGTTGGACAGGCCAGTGTAAGAACTGATGATTTCTCAGAATATAAAGCCAACAGAAGCGAAACTCCCGAAGCAATCAAAATTGCGATTCCATATATTCACAAAATTCTGGAAGCAATGCACATCCCGATTCTTGGGGTGGAAGGATATGAAGCCGATGATGTCATTGGAACTATCGCATGCAAAGCAGAAAAAGAAGGATATACCACTTTCATGGTGACGCCGGATAAAGATTTTGCACAGCTGGTTACCGATAAAATTAAAATTTATAAGCCAGGTTTAAAAGGTGGCGATATCGAAATTCTCGGAGTTGAAGAAGTAAAGGCAAAATATGAGATTGATGATCCTAAGCAGGTGATAGATTTCCTTGCTATGATGGGAGATGCAGTAGATAATATCCCTGGATTAGAAGGGGTAGGAGAAAAAACGGCTATGAAATTCCTGAAAGAATTCGGCAGCATTGAAAATTTATTAGCCAATACGGATAAACTGAAAGGAAAACTGAAAGAAAAAGTAGAAGCTTCCGCAGAACGTGGTATTATGTCTAAAAAACTGGCAACCATTATTTGTGACGCTCCTGTAGAATTTCATCAGGAACAATACGATTTGGAAACTCCGGATTTTGAAAAAGTAAAAGAGGTCTTTGATGAAATAGAATTCAGAAGGTTATACGAAAACCTTTACAGGGCTTTTGCTCCTGCGGCTGTAGAAACAGTGGTTGTAAGTGAAGTAGAAGTAAAGCAGACTCCGGCCGGAACCGAAGTAAAAGGACAGGTGATGCAGCTTGACCTTTTTGCCAATTTTGAAGAACTGGAACAGGCTACTTCTACAAAGTCAACGATTGAGAATAATGATCACCTTTATCAGTTTATCAATAATCCGAAAGCTCAGAAAAAACTGGTAGACAACCTGCTGCAGCAGAAAGTAGTATGTTTCGATACGGAAACGACATCATTAAACGAACTGGAAGCAGAACTGGTAGGAATGAGCTTCTCTTATAAAAAAGGACTTGCCTACTACATTCCTCTCTCTGAAAACAGAGAAGAAGTGTTGCAGACCCTAGAGATTTTCAGACCGTTTTTCGAAAAAGAAGACCTGCTTAAAATTGCTCACAATCTAAAATACGATTATAAAGTTTTAAAACAATACGACATCACCGTTAAAGGGGCTATGTTCGATACCATGATTGCCCACTACCTGCTGAATCCGGATGGAAGACACGGGATGGATTACCTTTCAGAAGTATATCTGAACTATAAACCGGTATCCATTGAAACCATTATCGGAAAAAAAGGGAAAAAACAGGGGAATTTCAGAGATGCTGATCTGAGAACGCAGACAGACTACGCGGCGGAAGATGCAGACATCACTTTCCAACTGTATGAACTTTTCGCACCACAGCTGAAAAAAGAAAACCTGGAAGAGCTTTTCTTTAATATTGAAATGCCTCTGATGGAAGTACTTGCAAAAATGGAACTTTCAGGGATTTCTTTGGATGAAAAATGGTTGGCACAGGAAAGTGTTGACCTTGAAAATGATCTGAAACAGCTGGAAACAAAGATTTTTGAACTTTCAGAAGAAGAATTCAATATGAATTCCCCTAAACAGTTGGGAGAAATTCTTTTTGAAAAATTACAGCTGGATCCCAAAGCCAAAAAAACAAAGACAGGACAATATGCAACCTCAGAAGATGTTCTTCAAAAATTAAGTTCAAAACATGAAATTATCAAGCATATCCTGGAATACAGAACCTATCAGAAATTAAAATCAACTTATGTGGATGCATTGCCTTCACAGATTGAGAAAAAAGATAATAGAGTACATACCAACTTCTCACAGACTACAGCTGCTACAGGCCGTTTGGCGAGTGTAAACCCTAACCTGCAGAATATTCCGATCCGAACGGTAAGGGGCCAGCAGATCCGTGGAGCATTTGTTTCCGGAGAAGGGAAGAAGATTATTTCTGCCGATTACTCTCAGATTGAACTTCGTTTGATTGCTGAGATTTCCGGAGAGGATAATATGATCAAAGCTTTTCAGGATGGAGAAGATATCCACGCTTCTACCGCCGCAAAACTCTTTAAAATTCCTTTGGCTGAGGTATCCAAAACCCAGAGAAGTCAGGCTAAAACCGTAAACTTTGGAATTATCTATGGACAAGGAGCTTTTGCTTTGGCAGAACAAACCGGATTATCCCGTACAGAAGCCAAACAGATGATCGAAGCTTACTTTGAAACCTATCCGAAACTGAAGGAGTACATGGCTGAGCAGGTGAACAAAGCACGCCAGGTAGGATATGTTGAAACTATTTTAGGAAGAAAACGTCATTTGAAAGATATTAATTCCAATAATTTTGTGGTAAGAGGTCATGCGGAAAGAAATGCTGTAAACGCACCAGTTCAGGGAAGTGCAGCAGATGTTGTAAAGCTTGCCATGATTAAAATAGACAGAGAACTTGAAGAGCAACAGCTTAAAACAAAGATGCTGCTTCAGGTACATGACGAATTGGTGTTCGAATCTCCGGTAGATGAGATTGATACAGCCTCAAAACTAATCAAAACTGAAATGGAAAGTGCCCTGAAAACACAGGTTCCTTTATTGGTAGAAATTGGAGTAGGAGATAACTGGTTAGAAGCACATTAATCAATACTGTAAATCATACTTTAAATAAAAAACTTCCGTCTTTTAGGCGGAAGTTTTATTTTGTTAGAACTGGACAGCTTACTCCTGTTCTACAGAATTATAAACATTGGTGACAACATCATCAGGAGAAACATTTTCAAATAAAAATCTTTCTTTTTTTACCTGTACTTTTTTAGTTTCTGATGGCATTTCTTGTTCCATGGTATTTACCGTTTCCAGTATTACTTTACCTTTCATAGGCTCATAATAGAGGGCAGAGTGGGAACCCGCACCCATATTATACGTTTCAATATAGGTAAGAATCAGGTTGTCATTCATATATTTGAATTTACTGAACTGATTACCATAAGGTCCGATATCATAGAGATTGATATTCAATGTTCCTTTTTCAATACTGATGTCTTCAGGATCGTGCATTTTATAACCAGATTCATTGTATTCATCGGGAAAAACGGTTTCAGAACTTTTAAATAACCGGTATGTTTTGTCAGGATTCTTTAGAAGGACTATCATAGTTCTCTGTGCTAAAGTGTCGTCTTTTTTTCTTAAAACCAAAGCTTTATCAGGAAGTCCGTCATGGTTGAGATCACCTTCGGTTTCGTATTGAATTTCATATTGACTGGATACAAAATCTGAGACTTGTTTTCCTGCTGTCGACTGTTCCTTCTCAACTGGTGCCGTATCCTTTTTTATAATGCCCGAAGAATTTTTCGGAGCCTGGGTTTTGGTTTTGTTACATGAATAAGCAATTAAAGAAGCAAAAAGTAAAGTAGAAATGATTTTTTTCAATGGTTTTTGTTTTTAAGATACAAATCTAGCTTTTATTTCCTGATAATGTAAAATTACAACACACAAACATCCCAGTACGGTAACAGGTAGAAAGGAAAGTGAAATTGTATATTGGATTTCCGAATTGAAATCGTAAGTACTCCAGGAAGATTCCCTGTCTACAAATAGGGTGTAGTTCCAAAATAACCAGACAAAGATCAGGAATAGGAACTCGACTGAAGCCTTGAAGAAAATCTTTTTAACAAAGAAAAGCAGAGAAAAGACAATTGATAAGAACCCACCGGCTATAAGGGATATATACACCGCATCTTCAAAAAATGAACAGTCTATACAGCCGCTTGAAACACGTTCTGAAAGGGTTCCCATTGACCAGTAAAATTGTAAGAATGTAACCACTGAAATAAAGATGGTACTAATGAACCATCTTTTCAAAAAAGAGTATAATTGATGAGGTTTGGATTCTTTCATGATATTCAAATATCTGAATTATTTTGTCATTCTAACAATAGCTAAATCATCTGTAGGTTTTACTCCATACTGATATTCCAACTGCTTTAGTTTCATGTTAAGCATTTCTTCAGTTTCGCTATTCTGACGGTCTATCATTAAATATTCAGCAAAATTGATCATTTGTTCAGAATTCGTTTTTTTAATTTTTGAAAAGCTCAAAATACCATCAGTAGCAATGGAAACATCATCTAGATCATCAAAAAATAATTTCTGAGACTGACGGGGATACCATTCTTCAAAGTCTTCATGGAGATGATAAGCTAAATAGTCCGGTTTATTATTACGGTCAAATTCTGTGATATTTCCATTGACACAGACAACTCCATCTCCAATGGCTAGGATGAATCCTTCGTCCTTTGTGATGTCATAAACCATGATTATGAGAGTAGATAGCAACTCTTTTTCGTCCAGCATCAGATGGTTTTTTACAAATTTAAGTTCGTTGAATAAACCTTTTATGATTTCTTTGAGCTCTTCTTCCGGAGTTTGCTGGCTGGCTTTTTCATATAATGCCTTGTAACCGTTTTCAATAATGATTTTACGTAAAATCTTTCCAGTAAGTGTTGACGCAAAATGACTGTCCATAGCTGTAGAGCATCCATCACAGCACACAAAATCTTATCAGAACAGATTTTTTTGATGAGAAGATCATCTTCACAATGGTTAACATGATAATCTCCGATTTGTAGGGTAGAATATAAATTCATTACATGCTAAAATAGATTTATTTTTTTAATGTAACCTTATTTCATCCTCATTATAGGTATAAAAATAGCAACAGGTGATCACATTTACCATGAAATCACTTGTTGCCGGTGTTGAGAAAGCAGTTTTGCTTTGGTTATTAAATATCGTATTCTATTTCTCCCACATAATGCAGTGAAAAATCATCATTTTCTACAGAAACCGGATTAGGAATTACAAATCTTGTTGCAAAAATAATAGCATTTACGGGCGTATCCAGACTGAGTTCGTTTAATTTGTTTTCCAGAACCGGAAGCCATTGGTCAGCATAAGAATACTCTGCAAACTTATCATAAAAACTAAGGCTTTCATCTTCAAAACCATATTCTATAAAATCATCATCAAACCATTTGATGTTCTGTGATTCTGCAAACTTGGAAACGTACTGATCATCAGTTTCTTCCTCTATATAGTAGTTTTCATCCTCTTCTATAAAGCTATAAAAATCTTCTTCATTCTTGAAATATCCTAACCAGAAGTGTGAAATTTCTTTATCCATAATTGTATATAAGTATTATTTTTTTGATTTTTTTAATAAGTGACATTTTTCCACGTTGATAAATATCCCTTTTATACAAGAAAATTTCCGCAATTAAAATGTAACATTGCAAAAGTTTTTCATGCAATAAATTTTTTGAGGCAGCAACGCAAAATCTCCTCAGCAAAGATAGTTCCTTAATAGTATTTATTGTAAATTTATTCTCTGTTTAAATTATAAAAGATGGATTTTCTTCAGGACCACTATATTATTAAAAATGAATTGCTGCTGATCCTTATTTCAGTTATTCTAGGATTGTTTATTGGTGCTGAACGTGAATACCGTAATAAGTCGGCCGGCCTCAGGACCTTTATTCTCGTGTGTTTTGGTGCCTGTCTGTTTACCATACTTTCTATAAAAATAGGCGTGGCCAATCCGGATCGTCTGGCAGCTAATATCATTACAGGAATCGGATTTCTGGGAGCAGGGGTTATTTTCAAAGGAGATAATAAAATTGAAGGAATTACCACAGCCACCACTATCTGGGCAACTGCTTCTATTGGAATGGCTGTAGGTTCCGGCTATGTTTATATTGCATTGTTGGGAACTACGTTGGTATTACTTATTTTAAGTGCCCTGACTTATCTCCAGAATTTTATTGATAATTATAATAAAGTAAGGGTATACAGAATTGCTGTAACAGACTCCCAGGATATTAAATATTGTGAAAATATATTCAAAGAAAATCACTTAAGATATCAGATGCTTAAACAGCAGTATTCTCAGGAAAGCTTTACCATTATATGGAGACTTACCGGAAAAAATAGCCATCATGAGGAAGTCATCGGACGTCTGGTGAATGATCCGAAAATTAAAGCGTATCAGTTTTAGACAGTGAAAGAGCAAAAAAATAAAGGCCGAAGCCTTTACTTTTATTTCTTCTTAAATACATAAAGATCTTTGTTGGGACCATCGATCTCCTTTCCTTCCATATCCAGCTGGATCAGCATATTCTCACCCACTTTGTATTTATAGTTGGCAGATTTCCCTTTTAAAGTAATCATGCTTCCAGTAGCATCCCAGGTGAAAGATCCTTTGTCCTGGTTCTTTGAATTTCTCTCAAGATATTCCTCTGTAATACTGAATGTTTTATCATCATTCAATGTCAAAGAAGTCTTTATTCCCGGGCAGTCTGCACAAGGAACTGTTGCTTCATAAGTACCTGCCCAGTCCAGAGCATTTTCAGAAGTGTCACCAGCTGCTGTGGGAGTTGCTTTAGTGATACTGTCCGTAGCAGTAGGTTGTACAGCCGTTGTAGAATCTGTAGTAGCTGTTGTTTCAGTGGTTTCTTTTTTAGAACATGAAGCAAGGAATAGAACAGATGCCATTCCCAACATGAGCATTTTACTTTTCATCATAATAATTAATTTAAGGATGTTTTTTATAATAATATACTTCCAATCAACAAAAACTGAGCCAGAGGGAAGGGATAGGATGTTTGAATGAATAGTGAATAGTCAATTCGCTCCGCTTGTCAATTTTTAATGAATTTACTTACTGTTTGATTATAAAAATTCACCATTCACTTGCGAAGCAAGCTTCACCATTGACAATCCAATTTTTGAACGCATTGTGAATAGTGAATAGTCAATTCGCTTCGCTTGTCAATTTTTAATGAATTTAATTATTTTTTTGATTATAAAAATTCACCATTCACTTGCGAAGCAAGCTTCACCATTGACAATCCAATTTTTGAACGCATTGTGAATAGTGAATAGCCAATTCGCTTCGCTTGTCAATTTTTAATGAATTTAATTATTTTTTTGATTATAAAAATTCACCATTCACTTGCGAAGCAAGCTTCATCATTGACAATCCAATTTTTGAACGCATTGTGAATAGTGAATAGTCAATTCGCTTCGCTTGTCAATTTTTAATGAATTTACTTACTGTTTGATTATAAAAATTCACCATTCACTTGCGAAGCAAATTCACCATTGACCATCACTATTTTCCAAAAACGAACTCTTAGTAACTTTTCCACCCGTTTTATAAAGCCTGTTCCTATTTTTCTTTGTAAATTGGGGCAAAATTTTGATTATGACAAAAAAGATACTTTTATCTGTATTTCTTTTGCCAGCTGCAATGGCATTTGCGCAACAATATGGAGGAATGTGGATTCCTACAGAGCTGAATGAAAAGGAAATGAAGGATTTAGGAATGAAGATTTCTGCAAAAGATATTTTCAATCCTCAGAAACCAAGCATTAAAGATGCGGTTGTACAGTTTAACGGCGGATGTACTGCAGAAATTATTTCGCCTAAAGGATTGCTTTTAACGAACCATCACTGTGGTTTTGGGCAGATTCAGGCACATTCTACCGTTCAGAATGATCTTCTTTCAAACGGATTCTGGGCAAAAAATACAGAAGGTGAGCTTCCTAATCCGGGAGTAAAAGTAGATTTTATTGTAGATATAAAAGAAGTTACTGATCCGATATTAGAAGGTACAGACAATCTTACAGAACCAGAACTTACTAAAAAGATCAACAACAATATTGAGGTGTATAAAAACTCTCAGAAAATTGAATCTTACCAGTCAATCATGGTAAAACCAATGTATTATGGAAACAAATACTATGCTTATACCATCGAAACGTATAAAGATATCCGTCTTGTAGGAGCTCCGCCTCAAAGCATCGGGAAATTCGGAAGCGATACGGACAACTGGGTTTGGCCGAGACACACCGGAGATTTCTCTATGTTCAGAATTTATGCAGACAAGAATAACAAACCTGCAGAATATTCTAAAGACAATGTACCTTACGTTCCAAAGCACTATTTACCGGTTTCTATCAAAGATAAAAACGAGAACGATTTTACTTTTGTTTTCGGATTCCCGGGAAGAACTACAGAATACCTTCCTGCAATCGCTGTAGAGAAGATCATGAAAGATATTGACCCTGCGAGAATTGCGGTACGTGATGTTGCTTTAAAAACTTTGGACGAAAAAATGCGTGTTGACAATGAAACGCGTATCAAATATGCCTCAAAATATGCTTCAGTAGCCAACTATTGGAAAAAATGGATCGGTGAAGTAGAAGGATTGAAAAAATCCAATGCTGTAGAAAAGAAAGTAATGTATGAAGGTTCTTTGGTTGCTAAAAATCCTGAGATCAAGACTACTTTGGATCAGCTGAATAAACTGTACAATGATCAGGCTCCTTATGCATTAAACAATGCTTACTACACAGAAGTGATAAGAAATGCAGAGACTTTGAAGCTTGCCGGAGATTATTATGACTTCGTAGCTTCTGTAGAAGCAGGAAGAATGGATGAAAAGGAACTTTCAAAGTTAAAAACAAAATTAACTTCTTTCTATAAAGATTACAGTGCTGAGCTTGATGCAAAAGTAACTGCGAAACTATTGGCTTTATATGTGAATAAAACGGCACCTCAGTTTTTACCGGCAGGATTCAGCAAATATAAAGATGAGAATGCTAATATTCCTGTTATAGAAGATATGTCTAAAAACTCTGTTATCACAGGAAGAACAGCTGTAAACGGAGGAACATTAACTGCCGATATTGATAAAGCATTTTCTAATCAGGATAAACTGATCAGGACTTTAAAGAAAGATCCTATTTATCAATTATATGTTTCGATGAAAGAAACCTATATGAAAACTGCAGATCCGCAATACACTTCAATGCAGGCAAAAATTGATGCTTTGCAGAAAAAATTCATGGCGCAGCAGATGAAGACGGATAAAGACAGAAAATTCTTCCCGGATGCGAACTCAACACTTCGTGTAACTTACGGTAAAGTGAAAGGTTCTACTCCTAGAGATGCCGTTTCTTACGGGTACCAGACTCACCTTGCTGGAGTAATGGAAAAGTATGTTCCTGGAGATTACGAATTTGATGTTCCAAAGAAACTGATTGACCTTTACAACAAAAAAGACTTCGGAATCTATAAAGATAAAACAGGTGATGTTCCTGTAGGATTCACTGCTACCAACCATACAACCGGAGGAAACTCAGGAAGTCCGGCTTTGGATGCCAACGGAAACCTTGTTGGATTAAACTTTGACAGACAGTGGGAAGGAACAATGAGTGATATCAATTATGACCCGCGTTTCAGCAGAAACATCATGGTAGATACAAAATATATCCTTTTCATCATTGATAAGTTCGCAGACTCAAGATGGCTTGTTGATGAAATGAAGATCATAAAATAATTTTAAAAGTTATACCTTTAAGAATCTATTTGAATTTAATTTTGAATAGATTCTTTTTTATTTACAATAGGATGAAAGACAGCATCATCAATGTTTTGGCAGCTTTTGAAACTGGGAATATCGGAAAATCATTTCCGCTGGACTATTGTCTGCCACTTTATCACAGTGTTTCAGACAAAGAACTTCCTCATTTAAAACATGTGATCCGTTATAAGACGACTCAACAGTTTGAGAATGATCTGGATTATATCGCAAAGCATTTTCAGTTTGTAAACTGGCAGGAGTTCAAAGATTATATGGCCGGAAGTTTTAAACCTTCGAAAAAAATTGCCCTTTTAACTTTTGATGATGGTTTCAGAGAGTTTTACGATATTGTAGTTCCCATTCTGGAACGAAAAGGAATATATGCCTGTAATTTTATCAATCCGGCTTTCATAGATAATAAAGAGATGATGTTCAGGTGCAAGGCAAGTCTTCTTGCGGATGCTGCTGAAAAAATGAAAACAATAGATCCTGAAATTTATTTTATTCTATCGCTAAAAAAAACAGATAGACGCGCTCTACAAAAGAAAATTTTATCCATAAATTATCAGAAAAGAAATATTCTGGATCAGCTTGCTGAAAAACTTGAAATAGATTTTAAGGCTTATTCAAAGGAATTTAAACCTTATTTAACAACAGAAGAATTAAAAGAACTTACCAACAAAGGTTTTGGAATTTCTTCGCACAGCTGGGATCATCCCAAATATGGCGATTTGTCTTTGAAAGAACAGATGACAACAACCGACAGAACCTTTGCCTATTTAAAAGAAAATGGTTTTTTGTACGAAAGTTTTGCATTCCCGTTTACCGATTTTGAAGTAAAGAAAGATTTTTTTGATGAACTTTATAAAAATGAAGAGATCTACTGCAGCTTTGGGTGTGCCGGTATAAAACTGGACAGTGTGAAGAGAAATTTTCAAAGAATTCCTATGGAAATAGGAGAGAGTGGGGCTCGGATATTGAAAAAAGAAACAGCTTATTTCAGATTGAAAAGCCTGATGAATAAAAATACGATTGTAAGAAAATGATAACGCTGAAAACATTCAATAGAAAAGAACTGGAAGATTTTATATCCTCCGGAAATTTTCAGCAATATGATTTTCTTCCCATTACAAGACATCGCTCGCTGTCTCATATTCATAATCCAAAAGCATCAGATGGGGATACGCTTCTTATTTTAGCTTTTTATGAAGAAAAACTGATCGGTTATGTGGGATGTTTTCCGGATTGTTTTATCATTGATGGAAAAGAAATCCGTTATGCCTGGCTCAGTACCCTGTATGTAAACCAGGAATACAGAAAAAAAAGACCGGCGAAAGCATTGCTGAAAAAAGTTTTTGAAGAATACGAAGGCCGGATTGCCATTACAGAATTTACCAAAGAAGCAGAAGCACTCTACAATATTATGGGTGTTTTTGAATATGTCTTTCCCAAAGAAGGCAAACGCTACTACTTCAGAACCGATGCCGCTAAAATGATTCCTGAAAAGAAACCTGGAACACAACCATTGAAGCCTCTTTTTCAAATTCTGGATGCTGCAGCCAATGGAGTGATCTCAATAAAGAATCTTACAGCATCAAAACCGGATTTTAAATATGAAGTTCTGGATCACATCGACAAAGAAAGTGCAGGTTTTATGAACAGGTTTCCCGGGATGCGTAATGCAGATGAAATCAATACTTTTATCAATTATCCCTGGGTTTTAGAAGGCAAAAAAGATGAAAAATACCTGTTTTCAAGTTTTGCTGACAGCTTTAAATATTTCTGGATTAAAATTTTAAATAAAAATAACAAGATTACATCCTGTTTTCTGCTGCAGCTCCGTGATGGCTATCTTAAAATACCTTACCTTTTTACGGACGGTAATTTCGATGAGGTTATCCGGGTTTTACATTATTTCATCGTGAGTCATAAAGTAAAAGGCTTTACTTCTTATCAAACCGCATTAAACAAGGAAATACAACAGTCAAAAGTATTTTCCCCTATCTATGAACGTGATTTTAAAAGAGAGTACCTGTTTCATAAAAATCTTTTGGAATTGCTTCCCGGTCATTTTAACCCAAACTATCAGGATGGTGACGGAGATTGCATGATGACGTAATAGATTTATAAATGATGAATGATGAATGATGAATGATGAATGATGAACTACACATGATCAATTATCAATTATCAATTATCATTTATAAAAAAAAACAAACCGCCTGATAATTCTATCGGGCGGTTTGTTTTTAATGTCCAAAAATATCTTTCAGACTTACTTCTTTAAATATTCCCATTTTGTTGACAGCTTCCATATCAAGATTCTCTTTTTTGCCGATAATAGCGGTGTTAAAATGTATTGATTTGACTTCTGTCTGATAAAAATGCTTGATATCCTCAAATGTTAACTGCTGGATCTGTTCATAAATATCTTTTCTGAAATCATGATAGATATTTAATTTCTGCAGTCTTAAGGTATTGAAAAATATATTGTTTCGGGTAACCCTTGTAGAAGCAATCTGTTTCAGAGCTGCATTTCTGGCATTCTCAAACTGAATAGGGACTTCTGGCAGCTCGTTCATCAGTTCATTCAGGGTATCTACAGCGATCATCAGCTTGTCAGGCTGGGTTCCGATATAAGTCGTTACATAATCAGGATGGTTCAGCTCAGAGTTCGCTGCATAAGAAACATAAGCAGAGTAGGCAAGACTTTTACTTTCCCGCATTTCCTGGAAAACAATGGAAGATAACCCTCTTCCAAAATATTCATTGAACACATTGATCTTTCCGAAATGAAGCGGGTTCACCTCGCTTCCTTTACCAATCTTGCTCATTTCCATCTGAACCATATCATAGTTGATGAAATACACGTTTCCTCCGGTTGCCGGTTCCGGATACAGTTTAGCAGCTGGTATCTGAAGGCTTTCAGGTTCTATGTATTCACCAATGTATTCTTTAAAGGTTTCAAAATTTTTACCATAGAAAAATACCTGATAAGGATATTGGAAAAGCTTTTTCATTCTGTTTGTAAAAACTTCAGCACTGCTGTTTTCAAGCTCTTCCTTAGAAATAACATCCGTAAAACGTGAGTTGCTGCCCAGCTTTGTATAATTGTTCAGGGCCGTTATAATACGGTTTTTATCTTTCTTCATGGCCTGGCGGTTTTCCAGTACTGTTCCCACAAACTGATTATAGATTTCCTGATCAGGCTGCACATTGCGCATCCAATGCTGCAGAAGGGCAATTCCTTTTTCTATATTTTCTTCCAGTCCGCTCAGCGAGATGGTCAGCTGATTGTTCGTTGTTTTAAAATCATTGCTGATTCCGATTTTGAAAAATTCCTTTTTTAAATCCTCCGGTGAAAAAGTATCTGTTCCCAAATACTGCAGAAGCTGAGTTGAAATCCCTAAATCTCTGTCATGATCACTTCCTAAAGGAAAAATAAAGTGCAGCTGAGCAATATCGTTGTATTTATTCTTTACGAAACTTAATTTCTTTCCGTTACGCTGATCCGTAATGATTTCTTTTTGATAATCAATAAATTCAGGTTTAATATCCTCCGTTTTATCCGCCAGAATCTCTTTCAAAAATTCAGATTGTGTATCACGGTTGATCTTAACAGGAGTGATACCTGGATTCTCAACTCTGATCAGTTTGTCGTTTACCCCTTTTTCTTTATTGACCACCACATAGTTTTCTTTGAAAAACTCATTGGCAAAATTCACTACGTCATCTTTGGTGAAAGAGGCATACTCATCCATTTCATTCAGTTCCTCTTCCCAGCTTCTTCCTTTTATATAAGAATCGTAAAGATTGGTGGCGAGACCTTCGGCAGTTTCAAGACCTTTCATTCTCTGAAGTTTGAAATCATTGATGATGGCTGGCAGCATCCAGTCCGGAAAATCTCCTTTCTTGATCAGCTCAATTTCATCCAATACCATATTCTTTGCTTCCTCCAGAGTCTGTGTTTCCTTAGGAACCGCAACAATGGAGAAATATCCATACTGTCTTAGTCCTACAGAAAAGGCTTGAGCCCAAAGCATCTTCTGAGTCTGGTTAATGTGTAAATCCAATAATCCGGCTTCTCCTCTGTTGCTGAGAATATTGGCAACTATATCAGCGAGCATTGCTTCTCTTGTTCCATAGCTATCTGTTCTCCATGCAAGCTGAGTACGTGGAGTAGTAGGGCTTTTTACTGTTCTGGCTACAACTTCTGTAATAGGCTGTTCAGTAATGGGTGTTTTTGCAGGAAGTTCCTTATAAGGTAAAGTCCCGAAATATTGATCAATTAACTGGATTGTTTCATCGAAATCAAGATCCCCAACCAATACCATAGCATAATTATTGGGAACATAATATTCATCAAAATACTTGTGAATAGCTTTCATCGATGGATTTTTCAGGTGTTCCGGTTTTCCCAGGGTAGTTTGCTGTCCGTTGGGATGAGTGGGAAAAAGAGCATCCATCAGTTCGTAGTTCACAAGTCTTGTATCATTGTCCTGCGCCCTGTTGAACTCCTCATACACCGATTCAAGCTCAGTATGAAAAAGACGAAGGACAATTTCAGAGAACCTTTCCTTTTCTATTTTCAGCCATTTTTCAAGTTCGTTATTCGGAATATTGTTTTTGTAAACCGTTTCATCAAACCAGGTATGCGCATTGGTACCACTGGCTCCCAGAGAAGAAATCGCTTTATCATATTCATTGGCAATGGCATATTGGCTAGCTTCCTGGGAAACTTCATCAATCTTTTTGTAGATTTCCCTTTTCTTTTCAGGATTCTGTTCTGCTTTATGTTCTTCATATAAAGCCGAGATCTGATCAAGAAGTTCTTTTTCTTTTTCCCAGTTCTGGGTTCCGATTTTTGAAGTTCCTTTAAACATCATATGCTCAAGATAATGTGCCAGCCCTGTATTATCAGCCGGATCATTATTACTTCCTGTTCTTACCGGAATGAAGGTTTGTATTCTTGGGGCATCAAAATTCTGAGCAAGAAAAACCTTTAATCCATTTTTCAAAGTATAGATTCTGACGTTATTTTCGTCATGGGTTACCGTAATATAGTCGTATTGGTTGTTATCTGTATGTACCGTTTCCTTATATTTTCTGTCTGTCATATATAAAACTCATTTCATCCCTTAGAAACCGGAATGCACTACAAATGTAAGGAATCAAAAAAAATGTTAGCCTCTTTTTATCATTATTACATCTATTATTACAGTTGAGAAGGTGAATCATTCTACAGAAACTGTTTGTCAATCCCGTATACCATTATATACAATCACTATAATTTCATATTCCCAACTCTCCAACTCTCGAACTTTATAAGGAGCTATTTCCTGCTATCCATTCCTACTCCTCGCACCAGCGCTCTCCCACGCTCCAACCCTCCCACCCTCTAACCCAAGCTGCGGGGTAACCATTTCTATCAGGGCTAGGGTAGGAGTCGTTAATGATAAGTGGTTAATGATGAATGATGAATGATGAATGATGAATGATGAATGATGAATGATGAATGATGAATGATGAATGATGAGGTTCGGGTTTCCAGGTAGAAAAGGAATATTGGTATTGAATTTTCATATTGCAGAATTCTATGTAAACATATTATTGAGTATAAATCCCTATTCCCATTGTATCATTCCGCAGGAATCCAAATTCTTTACAAGAGCGCTTGTAAGTTGGCAGGATAATATCTGAGGTCTTTTAGCAGTTAGTATTAGCCATGTCATGCTGAGCTGAGTCGAAGCATTATAATTAATTACGCGTGTAGGAGTTAAATCTTATTGTTCTATATTATATATAAATATACTCTTTAGTCTCGTTGAAGAAAGTCAGCTCTCTAATCTAGTCTCTCTATTATATAATATATACTTTATTTGATGATAGCCACCCCCAACCCCGCATCCCGCATCCCGGATCTGACATTCCCTCTTCACACACACAGATTCACCCCCAACCCTCCAACCCACTTACTCTCCAACCACTCCTCCAAACAAATGTTTAAAATTTTTCTCTCTGCCTTCCAGCTGATTAGGATAAAAACCTATCCGAATATGAAATTTATGTTAAATAAACTTGTTTTGCGTTGTATGAAGTTACTATCTTTGCCCCACTGAAAAACGAAAGACATTCAGTAGCGCAGAAGCGCCTTTAGATGGGCAGAAACGATATTACTTCCAAAAAGAGACGGACGAAAAAAACTTTAAAACTTTTTGAAAAAAAAGTTGTCAGTTTAAAAAGAGTTTGTATCTTTGCAGTCCCAATTAGAGGGAGCGCAGGAGTAGAGGGATTGAGGTTTTGAGAAGAGTTAAGGTTACTTAAAAAACTTTAAAATTTTCTTCAAAAACATTTGGTCATTAAAAAATAAAGTTTTACTTTTGCACTCGCAAATACGGAGCGACACTGACAGAGAGATTGCTTCGTTGAAAAGCGAAAGATATAAAGATCATTGACATACAATATAACAACCAAGTAAGGAAAAACTAAAGCGTTAAAAACTTTGAGTGAGTCAGACAAACATACAATGGAGAGTTTGATCCTGGCTCAGGATGAACGCTAGCGGGAGGCCTAACACATGCAAGCCGAGCGGTAGAGATCTTTCGGGATCTTGAGAGCGGCGTACGGGTGCGGAACACGTGTGCAACCTGCCTTTATCTGGGGGATAGCCTTTCGAAAGGAAGATTAATACCCCATAATATACTGAATGGCATCATTCGGTATTGAAAACTCCGGTGGATAGAGATGGGCACGCGCAAGATTAGATAGTTGGTGAGGTAACGGCTCACCAAGTCTACGATCTTTAGGGGGCCTGAGAGGGTGATCCCCCACACTGGTACTGAGACACGGACCAGACTCCTACGGGAGGCAGCAGTGAGGAATATTGGACAATGGGTGAGAGCCTGATCCAGCCATCCCGCGTGAAGGACGACGGCCCTATGGGTTGTAAACTTCTTTTGTATAGGGATAAACCTACCCTCGTGAGGGTAGCTGAAGGTACTATACGAATAAGCACCGGCTAACTCCGTGCCAGCAGCCGCGGTAATACGGAGGGTGCAAGCGTTATCCGGATTTATTGGGTTTAAAGGGTCCGTAGGCGGATCTGTAAGTCAGTGGTGAAATCTCACAGCTTAACTGTGAAACTGCCATTGATACTGCAGGTCTTGAGTGTTGTTGAAGTAGCTGGAATAAGTAGTGTAGCGGTGAAATGCATAGATATTACTTAGAACACCAATTGCGAAGGCAGGTTACTAAGCAACAACTGACGCTGATGGACGAAAGCGTGGGGAGCGAACAGGATTAGATACCCTGGTAGTCCACGCCGTAAACGATGCTAACTCGTTTTTGGAATGTAAGTTTCAGAGACTAAGCGAAAGTGATAAGTTAGCCACCTGGGGAGTACGAACGCAAGTTTGAAACTCAAAGGAATTGACGGGGGCCCGCACAAGCGGTGGATTATGTGGTTTAATTCGATGATACGCGAGGAACCTTACCAAGGCTTAAATGGGAAATGACAGGTTTAGAAATAGACTTTTCTTCGGACATTTTTCAAGGTGCTGCATGGTTGTCGTCAGCTCGTGCCGTGAGGTGTTAGGTTAAGTCCTGCAACGAGCGCAACCCCTGTCACTAGTTGCCATCATTAAGTTGGGGACTCTAGTGAGACTGCCTACGCAAGTAGAGAGGAAGGTGGGGATGACGTCAAATCATCACGGCCCTTACGCCTTGGGCCACACACGTAATACAATGGCCGGTACAGAGGGCAGCTACACTGCGAAGTGATGCAAATCTCGAAAGCCGGTCTCAGTTCGGATTGGAGTCTGCAACTCGACTCTATGAAGCTGGAATCGCTAGTAATCGCGCATCAGCCATGGCGCGGTGAATACGTTCCCGGGCCTTGTACACACCGCCCGTCAAGCCATGGAAGTCTGGGGTACCTGAAGTCGGTGACCGTAACAGGAGCTGCCTAGGGTAAAACAGGTAACTAGGGCTAAGTCGTAACAAGGTAGCCGTACCGGAAGGTGCGGCTGGAACATCTCATTTTAGAGCGTCTTAGGACGTTAAACAAAATCAGTATCGTAAGATACAAAATACTTACTTAAAGCATAGCTTTAGTTTTTTGTTTGGTTGATATATAAAAATACAAAACCCACTAGAAATTAGTAAAGGGATTGAGAGAGGCAAAGAAGATAAAAGCAGAGAGAGAAAGACGAAGAAATTAGTCTGTTATCTATCAGTCTATCATCTTTTACGTCTAAAAGACAGTCTCGTAGCTCAGCTGGTTAGAGCGCTACACTGATAATGTAGAGGTCGGCAGTTCGAGCCTGCCCGAGACTACTAATTGAAAGACAGGAAGAGATCAGCTATTAGACATCAGACATTTAGGTCTGAGATCTGGAATCTGATATCTAAAGTCTACTAGAGGGGGAATTAGCTCAGCTGGCTAGAGCGCCTGCCTTGCACGCAGGAGGTCAAGGGTTCGACTCCCTTATTCTCCACAGTTTTGGAAGACTGATTTAAAAGTTACGAATGGAGCCAAAAACAACATTTGTTCATCAGTTTGAAAGAAAGAAATTAAGATCATTGACATTAACGGTAAAGACATCACAAAGAGAAAACCGAGCGCATAAAGCGCTTGAGTAACCAATAGGAAAGAAATCGTTAAGGGCGTATGGCGGATGCCTAGGCTTTCAGAGGCGACGAAGGACGTGGTAAGCTGCGAAAAGCTGCGGGGATTGGCACACACGAATTGATCCGCAGATATCCGAATGGGGCAACCCGGCATATTGAAGATATGTCACCTCGCAAGAGGAGCAAACCCGGAGAACTGAAACATCTAAGTACCCGGAGGAAAAGAAATCGAAGAGATTCCGTAAGTAGTGGCGAGCGAAAGCGGATTAGCCCAAAAGTCTTTTTATGTTTAGAGGAATGTTCTGGAAAGAACAATCATAGAAGGTGATAATCCTGTACTCGAAAGGCATATAGAGATGATAAATGAGTAGGGCGGGACACGTGAAATCCTGTCTGAATATGGGGGGACCATCCTCCAAGGCTAAATACTCCTGAAAGACCGATAGTGAACAAGTACTGTGAAGGAAAGGTGAAAAGCACTTCGAATAGAAGGGTGAAATAGAACCTGAAACCGTACGCCTACAAGCGGTCGGAGCAGCGTAATGCTGTGACGGCGTGCCTTTTGCATAATGAGCCTACGAGTTAATTTTACTAGCGAGGTTAAGGTATTAAGTACCGGAGCCGGAGCGAAAGCGAGTCTGAATAGGGCGCATAGTTAGTAGGATTAGACGCGAAACCTTGTGATCTACCCATGGGCAGGTTGAAGCTCTGGTAACACAGAGTGGAGGACCGAACCGGTTGACGTTGAAAAGTCTTCGGATGACCTGTGGGTAGGGGTGAAAGGCCAATCAAACTGGGAGATAGCTCGTACTCTCCGAAATGCATTTAGGTGCAGCGTCGTATATAAGTTTATTAGAGGTAGAGCTACTGATTGGATGCGGGGGTTTCATCGCCTACCAATTCCTGACAAACTCCGAATGCTAATAAATGTTCTACGGCAGTGAGGGCATGGGTGCTAAGGTCCATGTCCGAGAGGGAAAGAACCCAGACCAACAGCTAAGGTCCCAAAATATATGTTAAGTTGAAGCAACGCGGTTGGACTGCATTGACAGCTAGGATGTTGGCTTGGAAGCAGCCATTCATTTAAAGAGTGCGTAACAGCTCACTAGTCGAGCGGTCCGGCATGGATAATAATCGGGCATAAACATATTACCGAAGCTATGGATTTATATTTTAGATATATCTGGTAGGAGAGCATTCTATTTGCGCCGAAGCAGTACTGTGAGGTATTGTGGAGCGGATAGAAAAGAAAATGTAGGCATAAGTAACGATAAAGCAGGCGAGAAACCTGCTCACCGAAAGACCAAGGCTTCCTCAGCCATGCTAATCAGCTGAGGGTTAGTCGGGACCTAACGCGAACCCGAAAGGGGTAGTGGATGGACAATGGGTTAATATTCCCATACTTGCTCACAATAAAAGGGGACGGTTGGATGTAGCTGCTGGAGACTGACGGAATAGTCAAGGCCTAGCCTTCGGGCGAAGCTGCTGTAGTGTAATCTGATCCAAGAAAAGCCGAAGTGAAGCAACCCGTACCAAAACCGACACAGGTGGTCGAGGAGAGAATCCTAAGGTGCTCGAGTGAGTCGTGGCTAAGGAACTAGGCAAAATAGTCTCGTAACTTCGGAAGAAGAGACGCCAACAGCAATGTTGGCCGCAGTGAAGAGGCCCAGGCGACTGTTTATCAAAAACACAGGACTCTGCTAAATCGAAAGATGCTGTATAGGGTCTGACACCTGCCCGGTGCTGGAAGGTTAAGGAAGGTGCTTAGCGTAAGCGAAGGCATTAACTGAAGCCCCAGTAAACGGCGGCCGTAACTATAACGGTCCTAAGGTAGCGAAATTCCTTGTCGGGTAAGTTCCGACCTGCACGAATGGTGTAACGATCTGGGCACTGTCTCAGCCACGAGCTCGGTGAAATTGTAGTATCGGTGAAGATGCCGATTACCCGCAATGGGACGAAAAGACCCTGTGAACCTTTACTATAACTTCGTATTGACTTTGAGTAAGTAATGTGTAGGATAGGTGGGAGGCTTTGAAGCAGGCACGCTAGTGTTTGTGGAGCCGACGTTGAAATACCACCCTTTACTTACTTGGAGCCTAACTTCTTTTAGAAGGACATTGCGTGGTGGGTAGTTTGACTGGGGTGGTCGCCTCCAAAAGAGTAACGGAGGCTTTCAAAGGTACCCTCAGCACGCTTGGTAACCGTGCGTAGAGTGTAATGGCATAAGGGTGCTTGACTGTGAGACCTACAAGTCGATCAGGTGCGAAAGCAGGACATAGTGATCCGGTGGTTCCGTATGGAAGGGCCATCGCTCATAGGATAAAAGGTACTCCGGGGATAACAGGCTAGTCTCCCCCAAGAGCTCACATCGACGGGGAGGTTCGGCACCTCGATGTCGGCTCGTCACATCCTGGGGCTGGAGAAGGTCCCAAGGGTTGGGCTGTTCGCCCATTAAAGTGGCACGCGAGCTGGGTTCAGAACGTCGTGAGACAGTTCGGTCTCTATCTATTGCGGGCGTTAGATGTTTGAGAGGGCTTGATTCTAGTACGAGAGGACCGAATTGAACAAACCTCTGGTGTATCAGTTGTACCGCCAGGTGCACCGCTGAGTAGCTACGTTTGGAAGAGATAAGCACTGAAAGCATATAAGTGCGAAACTCGCCTCAAGATGAGACATCTTTTAAGGGTCGTTGTAGATGACGACGTTGATAGGCTATAGGTGTAAAGACAGTAATGTCATAGCCAAGTAGTACTAATTACCCGTAGATTTATAGTCTATGGTTACTAATATAAACCAGGTGCTTTATGCGCAGTGAAGGTTTTGTCTTTGTGAAAGTTTTTATCGCTTAAAACAGATGTCAGATATAAGACATCAGATACCAGACCTTGAAGTCTGAAATCTGAAATCTATCCTCTGATATCTTATATACCTTCTTTAGGGTGGTTTTAGCGGTGGGGCTCACCTGTTCCCATTCCGAACACAGAAGTTAAGCCCACCAGCGCCGATGGTACTGCTAACGCGGGAGAGTAGGCCGCCGCCAGTTTTTATTTTATTTTTAAAAACCTTTATCTTTACGATAAAGGTTTTTTTGTTATATACCCAAGTTAAGCTTATAAGTAATGAGCAATGAATAATAATTGATAAACGATACATCAATCAACTATCATTGATCAACTATCACTTATCATTTATTACTTATGCTGGACAGCATACACTCCAATTGTCACTCCGTAGGAGTTTCAACAAAGTATTAGCACATAACTCAAGTATTACTTTTACCTTTTAAATCCTTTAAAGACTATAATAAAGGAGGCTGGATTCCTGCGGAATGACACAGTAGGAAAGAAGCAGGCCAAATAAAAAGAAAGACGCCATTGCAACCAATAACTCCATTGAAAGATAACCACGGAATCCGTATCCCGAACTTCGTTACATCATTTTATAATTTATCATTGATGATTCATTCACCATCCTAGCCCCGATAGGAATGGTTACCCCGCAGCAGGCATGGAGACGTGCGGCTTTACTCAGGGCGGGAGCACAGGCGCGAGGAGTATGAATGGATAGCGGGAAACAGCTCCTGAAATCTCAAATGGTGTTAAGTAAACTATTTCCTTCTATTACCCCGTTTTCCTCGAATAAATTCAATAAGTTTGTACTAGTTTTCCAAAAATAATTACAATGTCAGGAAATATTCTGATCATCGATGATGAGATCAAACTCCTTAAATTACTAGGAATGATCCTTTCCCAAGAAAATTTTAATGTAAAAGAAGCTTCTACGGCGCGTTCGGCAATGACGATGCTGGAGCAATATGAATTTGATGTTGTTCTGAGCGATGTTCGTCTACCTGATGCTTTTGGGGTAGAGCTGGTAAAGGCTATCAAAACCAAATATCCACAGCTTGAAATTATCCTGATGACGGCATTCGGTAATATTACGGATGCTGTACAGGCTATGAAGAATGGTGCTTATGATTATCTGGTGAAAGGAGATGATAATGAGAAAATAATCCCATTAGTGTATAAGGCTCTTGATAAGGTAAAAGACAATAAATCGAGGGTTGTTCAGCAGGCTGTGACGAAAGGGTTTAATCAGATAATAGGTAAATCACCACTTATTTTGCACGCTAAGAAACTGGCTGAAAAAGTAGCTTTAACGGATGCTGCTGTTCTTCTTACAGGGGAAACCGGAACTGGTAAGGAAGTTTTTGCGAGTGCCATTCACAAAGGAAGTGACAGGAAGAAAAACAGTTTTGTAGCGATCAATTGTTCAGCATTCAGTAAAGAAATTCTGGAAAGCGAGCTTTTTGGTCATAAACAAGGTGCTTTTACTGGAGCTTTGAAAGATAAGAAAGGATTGATTGAAGAAGCTAACGGAGGAACTCTGTTTTTGGATGAAATCGGTGAGATGCCAATAGAACTTCAGGCAAAACTGCTCAGAGTTTTAGAAACCAGAGAATTTATCAAAATGGGTGAAACCAAAGTTTCTAAATCTGACTTCAGGTTAATTGCTGCTACCAACAGAGACCTGATAGATGAAATAAAGCAGGGAAATTTCAGAGAAGACCTTTATTTCAGGCTGAATGTCTTTGAGATCACGCTTCCGCCATTAAGAGAACGAAAAGAAGACCTGAAAGCTATTGCCAAGCATTTTATAGATATTTTTTCTCATAAACTTCATCTGACAGGGGTTCAGGTAAATCCTGATTACTATAAAGTACTGGAACGAAACGACTGGAAAGGAAATATCCGTGAACTGAGAAATGCCGTGGAACGCAGCTTGATTTTGATGGATAACAATATCCTTGACGCAGAAAGTCTTCCCCATTATTCGGAAAAAGCTGTTCCTGAAAGTGATTCTTTAAGTATCAGATCACTGGAAAAAATACACATACAGAAGGTTCTACAGTATACAAAAGGTAACAAGGCAGAAGCTGCCCGTTTACTGGAAATCGGTATTGCCACATTATACCGTAAACTTGAAGAATACGGATTAAAATAACCTTTTATCATTTTAATAAAGAGCCTATCATTTTGATAGGCTTTTCTGTTTTTATATGGTTTTGTGTTTTGTATTAATGTGTTGTTAGTCAATTAATTGACTGTTTGTTTTTCAAAATGGACTTTCTTTTGGCATATAGTCTTCGAATAAAATATTTAAAAATGACAATTTCAAGAAAAACGTTTAAAAAACGGGAGCAGTCGACTTTTAGTCTGCTGATTGTATCGTACGTATTGTTGACCCTTTTAACCCTAATGATTAAAATATGATGCTCATAAGTTTAATTCTGCTTTTTGCAGTATTGTTTTGGCTTTTGTATAAATCAGTTGAATTTTTTGATAGAATATAAATTATGTGGAGTTTATTTTTCCTCTCAATACTTGCCTTTGTGTATATCTGTTATGTTTTAATGAAACCTGAAAAATTTTAATTAGTCATGAATACAGAGATTTTAGGCATTATAGCAATGTTTGCTATCACATTAGTTATCGGAATATTTTTAGGGAAATATATAGCTAATGTCTACGGATACAAAAAGACTTTTCTGGATCCGGTTTTTGAACCCATTGAAAAGTTAATTTATAAAGTTTCGGGAATTAATCCTGCCCGCCAGATGAACTGGAAACAGAATATGTATGCCATGCTGGCGATCAATCTGGTTTGGTTCATCATAGGTTTCCTTCTTTTGCTGAATCAGGCATGGCTTCCTTTGAACCCTGATGGGAATCCAAATATGTCACCCGATCTTGCTTTTAATACTACCATTTCATTCTTAGTGAACTGTAATTTACAGCATTATTCAGGAGAAACAGGAGTAAGTTATCTGAGCCAGCTTTATCTGATGTTTTTACAGTTTGTTACGGCTGCAACGGGAATGGCGGCAATGGCTGTCCTTTTCAAGGCTTTTAAAGAAAAAACAAGTACCGAACTTGGGAACTTCTACGATTTTTTTACCAAATCAATGATCAGAATTCTGGTTCCGGTAAGTATAATTGTTGCCTTAGTACTTTCTATTAACGGAAGTCCGATGACATTCGAAGGAAAAGATCACATTATAACACTGGAAGGTCAGAAAGCTGATGTTTCCAGAGGGCCTGTATCTGCATTTGTTGCGATCAAACATTTGGGAACTAACGGAGGTGGGTTTTTCGGAGCCAACTCTGCGCACCCGCTTGAAAATCCTAATTATATGACCAATATGACAGAGATGATCGCTCAGATGATCATTCCGTTTGCATTGGTATTTGCACTAGGTTTTTATCTGAATAAAAGAAAACTTTCATGGGTGATTTTTACGATAATGACGGTCGGTTTTCTGGCACTTACCATTCCGAATATCGTGAATGAAACAGGAGGAAATCCTTTGATCACAAAAATGGGAACAGATAACAGCCTGGGAGCTATGGAAGGTAAAGAAATCCGTTTCGGAAGTGCAGCGTCCGGCTACTGGAGTATTGCAACCACAGTTATTTCAACAGGATCTGTGAACTCAATGCATGACAGTACAATGCCGCTTTCGGGAATGAATGAATTGCTTGCGATGATGATCAACTGCTTCTACGGAGGCTGTGGAGTCGGAATTCTGAACTATTTTATCTTTATCATTCTTGCTGTATTTATCAGTGGGCTGATGGTGGGACGAACGCCAGAATTTATGGGTAAAAAGATTGAAGCAAAGGAAATGAAAATTGCTATGATCGTCGCTTTATTCCATCCTTTTTTAATTCTTGCAGGAACAGCTTTAACAGCTTATCTACCAGAATTTGGAGCAAAGACACTGAATAATCCCGGCTTCCATGGTTTCAGTGAAATGCTGTATGAGTTTACTTCTTCCGCAGCGAATAACGGATCCGGATTTGAAGGGTTGGGAGACAATACACCCTGGTGGAATATCTCAACAGGAATTGTACTGTTACTCTCAAGATTTATCCCGATCATAGGACCGGTAGCCATTGCAGGTCTGTTGGCACAGAAGAAATATATCCCTGAAAGTTCAGGAACACTGAAAACAGATACGGCTACTTTCGGATTCATGACTCTGGCAGTGATTTTACTGATTGCGGCATTGTCTTTCTTCCCTGCATTAACTCTAGGGCCTATTGCAGAGCAGATTCAGTATTTCTCAAAATAAATGTGAACATTAAAAATTAAATCAATATTCAACCATTAAGGAAGCTGAAAAGTGTAAGGAAACTAGTCTGACACTTACGAAACGTTCACTTAATATTATCCATATCTATCCTTATTATCCGGCAGACCTTGATGGTTACTATTGATTTACAATGATATAAATTCTTTCAAAAAAATGAAAAATCAGTCACAAACATTGTTTCAAAGAGATTTGGTCAACGAAGCGATAAAACAGTCCTTCGTAAAGCTGAATCCGAAAATTATGTTTAAAAATCCGGTAATGTTCCTGGTGGAAATCGGAACCATAGTCATGTTTATCGTAAGCATGTTCAGCCTTACCGGTGATAAAACCCAGGGAAGCTTTTCCTACAACTTTTTAGTATTTATAATTTTATTTTTCACCGTTTTGTTTGCCAATTTTGCAGAAGCTATTGCAGAGGCAAGGGGAAAAGCGCAGGCTGATACCCTTAGAAAAACAAGGGAAGAAACTCCGGCCAAACTGGTACTTGATAACAAGCCGGGATTTCAGGTAGAAACAAGGCTGAAGATGTCTGCTGAAATGACCTTAGGTGATATTTTCCTTTGCGAAGCCGGAGATCAGATTCCGATGGATGGTGAGATTATTGAAGGTCTTGCTACCATTGATGAGTCTGCTATTACCGGAGAAAGTGCACCTGTCATCCGTGAAGCGGGTGGAGACAAAAGTTCTGTAACGGGAGGAACGAAAGTATTGTCAGACAGAATTAAAGTAAGAGTAACCACAAAACCCGGAGAATCCTTCTTAGATAAAATGATTGCTCTTGTAGAAGGAGCGTCAAGACAGAAAACACCCAACGAAATCGCATTAACCATACTTTTAGCAGGATTCACGCTTACATTTATTATTGTTACCCTCACTTTAAAACCTTTTGCAGACTATGCGCAGACTCCGATTACCATAGCGGCATTTATATCTCTTTTCGTTTGTCTTATTCCGACAACCATCGGAGGTCTGCTTTCTGCAATCGGGATAGCGGGGATGGACAGAGCGCTGAGAGCGAATGTGATTACTAAAAGCGGAAAAGCAGTGGAAACAGCAGGAGATATTGATGTATTGCTTTTGGATAAAACCGGAACAATTACCATCGGAAACAGAAAAGCAACTCAATTTCACCCTGCCAATGGAATTCAGCTTGAAGAATTTATTAAAGCTTCTGCATTAAGTTCCGTAGCGGATGAAACACCGGAAGGGAAATCTATTATTGAACTAAGTGCTTTAAAACCTGAAGATTTATTAGTTGCTAACCCTACATATATCGATTTTACTGCAGAAACAAGAACTTCAGGAATTGATTTTGATGAAACAAGAATCCGTAAAGGAGCTTACGATACAATAAAAAAACTGACTGAAAAAGCCGGGAATATCTTCCCGCAGGAAACCCAGGATGCGGTAACCAAAATTTCTGAAAACGGAGGAACTCCTTTAGTAGTAGCCGTTAATGAAAAAGTTTGGGGCGTTATTGAACTTCAGGATATTATTAAAACCGGAATTCAGGAACGTTTCCAGAGACTGAGAAAAATGGGGGTGAAAACGGTAATGGTAACTGGTGACAACCCTTTGACCGCCAAATTCATTGCTGAAAAAGCAGGAGTAGATGACTTTATTGCTGAAGCAAAACCTGAAGATAAGATGAATTACATCAAAAAGGAACAGCAGGAAGGTAAGCTGGTAGCCATGATGGGAGACGGAACCAATGATGCTCCGGCACTAGCCCAGGCAGATGTAGGTGTTGCGATGAACAGCGGAACGCAGGCTGCTAAAGAAGCCGGCAACATGGTAGACCTGGATAATGACCCTACAAAGCTGATCGAAATTGTAGAAATCGGTAAACAGCTATTGATGACCAGAGGAACGTTGACCACTTTCAGTATTGCAAACGACGTAGCAAAGTATTTTGCCATTATTCCGGCGCTCTTTATCACTTTTATTCCTTCTCTTCAGAAGCTGAACATTATGAATCTTCACAGTCCTGAAACAGCCATATTATCAGCGGTTATTTTCAATGCGGTGATTATTCCGTTCCTGATTCCGCTGGCGTTGAAAGGAGTTGCTTACAAGCCCATCGGTGCCAGTGCATTATTAAGAAGAAACCTTTTGATCTATGGGTTAGGCGGAGTAATCGTTCCGTTCATCGGAATCAAAATCATTGATCTGGTAATCAGTTTATTCTATTAAAATTAAAAAAATGAAAAATCATATTGTTTCAGCATTCAGATTAACTCTTGTCATGTTGCTAGTTACTGGTATTTATCTGGCAGTGGTTTATGGAGGTTCTAAAATACTTCCTAACAAAGGAAACGGAGAAATTGTTTACAATAAAGGGCAGAAGTTTTATGCCAATATCGGTCAGGAATTTAAGTCTGAAAAATATTTCCACGGTCGTCCATCCTCTGTCGATTATAACGCAGCGGGAAGTGGAGGAAGCAACAAAGGTCCAAGCAATAAAGAATATCTGGAAATTGTACAGAAAAGAATTGATACTTTAAAAATGGACAATCCTGAAATGGGTAATGCTAAAGTTCCTGTAGAATTGGTAACCGCCAGCGGAAGCGGACTGGATCCGGATATTTCTCAAAAAGGGGCTTTATACCAGGCAAAAAGAATTGCAAAAGTGAGAAGTATTTCAGAGGAAGAGATCAAAAGCTTAATTAATAATCAGACTGAAAAGCCTTTCTTAGGACTTTTCGGACCGTCAAAAGTAAATGTTCTGAAGCTTAATATCGCTTTAGATCAATTAAAATAATTCAAATCATACAATGATAAAAAGAAGAATTGAAGCCATTAAGATGATTGAAGGAGCTACACAAAAAAATCTACGATTTCAAAATATTTCTCATTTATAATTCGCTGGTAAATCCTTATCTTTTCTTAATAGCTAAATTCTTCTTATCCTCTTAAATAATATAAAAATAAAGTGAAAAAATATTTAGTTATAGGAGCCGTATTGGGAATATTTTTCTCAAAAGCCCAATCATCAGATTCATTAAAAACAAGTAATAAAGTGACCTTTTCCGCTTATGCAGAACTTTTTTATACGTATGATTTTAATGAACCAGGTAATCATATTCGTCAAAACTTTTTGTATTCCTATAACAGGCACAATGAAATGAATCTTAATCTGGGATTGGTTAAAGCCAATTACCAGAGTGAAAATATCCGTGCCAACGTTGCTTTAATGGCAGGAACTTATGCTCAGGATAATATGGCTGCCGAACAAAATGCACTACGTTATGTAAACGAAGCCAATGTTGGAATCAGATTATCAAAAAATAAAAACTTATGGATTGATGCAGGGATCATGCCTTCCCATATTGGATGGGAAAGTGCCATAGGAAAAGACAATGTTAATCTGACAAGAAGTCTGGCCGCTGAAAACTCACCTTATTTCGAAACAGGAGCCAAAATTTCTTATACCTCAGATAATGGAAAATGGTTTGTAAGCGGATTGGTATTGAACGGATGGCAACGTATTGCCAAACCTGAGGGAAACCAGAGTATTTCTTTTGGTCACCAGGTAACCTATAAACCAACTGATAAAATTACCCTGAACAGCAGTTCATTCATAGGGAATGATAAAGCAAAAGAGGACAAAAGAATGCGTTACTTCCATGATTTGTACGGAAGCTTTCAGATAACAGATCAGTTTTCGGCTGTATTGGGATTTGATATTGGCGCTGAGCAGAAATCAAAAGGAAGCGAGCAGTATAATATCTGGTACAGTCCGAATGTTCAGATGAAATATCAATTGGACAGCAAATGGGCATTAGCGGGAAGACTGGAATATTATAATGATAAAAACGGAGTGATTATCAGCACTGAAACGCCTAACGGATTTCAAACTTTCGGATATTCTCTGAATGTGGATTATGCTGTTTTCAAAAATGTAGTTTTCCGCACAGAAGCGAGAGGTTTTACTTCAAAAGACGCCATTTTTGCTAAAAATGATGAATTTAAAAAAGGAAATTTCTTTATAACATCGAGTTTAGCGGTCTGGTTTTAATATCGGTTTAGTCACAGAGAATAGTGCTTAAAGTAAAATTAAAAAGAATAAAATCAATGTCATCAGCAAAAGATTTTTTAGAACTGATTCAGAAGTCCCGTAAAGGAAAATTCAAAATTTATATAGGGATGAGTGCAGGTGTAGGAAAGACCTTCCGTATGCTCCAGGAAGCGCATTCCCTTTTGCGAAATGGCATTGATGTAACGATTGGCTATATTGAAACGCATGGCAGAGAAGAAACGGTAGCCCTTGTAGAAGGTCTTCCTGAGATTGAAAGGAAATCAGTCTTTTATAAAGGAAAAAATCTTGAAGAAATGGATCTTCAGGCTATCATCAACGAACATCCTGAAGTGGTTCTGGTAGATGAACTTGCCCATACCAACGTAGAAGGTTCTAAAAATAAAAAAAGATGGCAGGATGTGCTGGAAATTCTTGATAACGGGATCAATGTCATCAGTGCCATGAATATCCAGCATATTGAAAGCCTGAATGAAGAGGTTAAGAAAATTACCGGAGTCGAAGTAACAGAGCGGGTTCCGGATAAAATACTGGCGCTAGCAGATGAAGTAGTCAATATTGACCTTACTGCTGATGAGCTGCTGACCCGTTTAAAAGAGGGAAAAATCTATAAAAAAGAAAAAATTCAGACGGCGCTTAGTAATTTCTTCCAGAGCGGACATATTCTTCAACTTCGTGAACTGGCTTTAAAAGAAGTAGCCACCCACGTGGAAAGAAAGGTAGAGACAGAGATCAAAACCGAAAATTTTAAGCCCATAAAATTCCTGGCCTGCATCAGCAGTAATGAGAAGATTGCCAAAACAATTATCCGTAAAACTGCCAGATTAGCCAGCTACTATAACAGTCCATGGACTGTTTTGTACGTTCAGAAGCCTTCTGAAAATCCGGAAAAAATTGCATTGGATAAACAGCGGTATTTAATTAATAATTTTAATTTAGCACAGGAATTAGGTGCCAAAGTAGTCCGCATCAAAGAAAGCAGTGTCCACAACGGGATTCTGGAATATGTGATTGCTCATAACATCACGACGGTCTGTATTGGAAAACCTCACGCCAGTTTCTGGCAGCGAATGTTGGGATACAGCTGGATCTATACCCTTATGAACAGGCTGAATGAAAGACAGATAGATATTATTATTTTATCTTAAAAGTAATGAAACTTAAAACGAAACTTACCTTAGGCGTGGGCCTTTTATTTTTACTGATCGTTCTGCTTTCAGTGATAGGTTCTGTATACATCAATAAATTAAAATCCGATACTGAAAAGATCCTTACGGCCAATTACAACAGCCTGGAATTTTCCAAAAATATGCTTTTGGCATTGGATAATATCAGTACAGACAGTACCGTTGCCATAGCAGATTTTCGAAAAAATAATAAGCTTCAGGAAAAGAACCTTACAGAATTTGGAGAAAAAGAAGCCACTCAGAATCTGAATCTGCATTTCAACAGCTACCTTAAAGCTCCCGATATCAATAAAGAAAAGCTTATCCGTGAAGATCTTTCGAAGATCATGTCCTTGAATATGAAGGGGATAGAACGAAAAAGTGACATTGCGATTATAACAGCAGAAAATGCTACTTTTTGGATCGTAAGTTTAGGTACTGTATGCTTTCTGATTGCTTTTATCCTGCTTTTCAATTTGCCGCAAACCATTGCAGAGCCTATCAATCAATTGACCTTCAGTATCAAACAGATTGCCGATAAAAACTATAGCGAGAGGGTTCATTTTAAAGGAAGTGAAGAATTCAACAGTCTGGCAGATTCCTTCAATACCATGGCGGAGAAACTTCAGGAGTACGAAAGTAGTACGCTTTCCAAGCAGCTTATGGATAAAAAACGTATCGAAACATTGGTTAACAATATGCATGATGCGGTAATTGGTTTGGATGAGAATCATTTTATCTACATGATCAATGATGAAGCTTTAAAGATCACGAATCTCCATAAGGAAGATATTATTGGAAAAACGGCTCATGAAGTAGCCATCAATAATGATCTGATGCGTGAACTGCTGAAAAATATCGATCATCCGGTAAAAGATCCGATTAAAATTGTCCGCGATAATAAGGAAAACTATTTTGAACAGGATATTATTCCCATCAATATTGTAAAAACAGGAGAAAAGGAGAAAAAAAATATAGGAAAGGTAATATTGTTGAGAAACATTACGCCTTTTAAAGAGCTTGATTTTGCCAAAACCAACTTCATTGCAACCATTTCCCATGAACTGAAAACTCCGATTTCAGCTATCAAAATGGGTGTTCAGCTTCTTGGAAACCAAAAGTTCGGAGAACTGAATGAGCAGCAGCAGGAATTGTTGAAAAGTATCAATGAAGACGGACAGCGTTTATTGGATATCACTGGAGAATTGCTGAATCTTTCTCAGGTAGAATCCGGAAATATCAGACTGACCGTAGAAAAATGTTCCCCAAAAGAAATTGTACAGACTGCTGTAAAGAATGTTGAAAAACTGGCGGAGCAGAAAAATATCTCCATCAGCACAGAATATCTTCTGGAAGACAGTGATGCGGTGACCGCAGATTTTGATAAAACCGTCTGGGTAATGAATAACTTTCTTACCAATGCGGTAAAGCACTCTTTTCAGGATGAAAATATTAAGATTGTGGTAGAAAAACTCAATGCATTTATTCAGTTCAGTATTATTGATACCGGAAGCGGAATTGATGAAAAATACCACCGCCAGATCTTTGACCGCTATTTCCAGGTTCCCGGAGAACATCAGAACGGGACGGGGCTGGGCTTAGCAATCTCCAAGAATTTCATTGAAAAACAACATGGAGAAATAGGAGTGAAGAGTTCTCTGAATAATGGAAGTACGTTTTATTTCAGACTGCCGGTTTCATAAGGATTATTTTATATTTGCGATAAAAATAGAAATGAGAAAAACGTTAGGACTCCTATTATTCTCAGTTGTACTGAGTATTCAGGTCTCTGCACAAACATTCACAGTAGAACAGCTTAACAGTTTCAACAAACTTACGATGGATGAGTTTAAAAAAGAAATGAAACAGCTTCAGTTCAAGTTTTATGACAGAACAGAAGGCGTAAGCTTCCTTTTAACCGAATACGAAGCTCCGAACTATACCTCGAAAATCGGAAAGTTTGAATACAAAGAAGAAAAATATGAAGATCGAATTGAGTTTGAGTTTAATGACAAAAAAGACTATGAGCAGTATCTTAAACTGATATTGACTGCCGGGTATAAAGAAACCGAGAAAGGAAAGATTATCACCAAAGAGCTTTATACAGATTACTACAAGAATAGGGAACATATCAGGCTGATCCTGCCAAAATCAGGAGAAAACGCTCCGTATACTATTATTGTTTTTAAGTAAACAAGATTATATATATTCCGAAGATACCTGAAAATATTGATTCTTAATAAATAAAAAGGCTGTGAAATCTATCACAGCCTTCTTTGTTATTCATTTTATAAATTTAATCCTTAATAAACTTCTGTACAATTACTTTGTCTTTTGTGAAAGCTTTTAGAATATAGTTTCCTTTAGAAAGTTCAGAAACAGAAATTGAGTTTCCTGTTACACTTAATGAGCTGATAATTCTTCCAGTCGCATCATAGACTTCAGCTTTGATGATTTCCTGCCTTGATCTGATATTTAAAACATCTTTTGCAGGATTAGGATAAACAGAAATACTCTGGTTTTCCTTATCAATTTCTGCTGTTGCCAATACATTTTGAACGCTTGTCGTATAAGTATTGGTAATAATCGGATGGTTGTAATCGAAATAGATTTTGGCTGTATTACTGAAGCTGTTCCCGATATTTAAGGTCGATTTTGTTTTAATCTTAAATGAAACATATCCGTCATTATTGGCATCATCAAAAGGCAGTTGGATGTTTTCAAAGATGAATTCTACGGTATTCGGATTGGTAATTCTTGTCACAAAATTGTGGCTTCCGTTTAACGCTACCAAGGAAGAAATATCAAATTTAGTAATGTCAATTTCATCTTTTACCACAATGTTCTGTGCATTGGCTGTTCCTGTATTTTCAAATCTGATCAGGTAATGTACATAGTCTCCCACCTGGGTTTGTGCAATAGTAGTTCCTTCAAGACAAGTCTTATCATTCGGGTCAAAAGAATTAACAACCGTTTGGTTCAATGTGAAGGTATTGTCAGCAGGTGTTTCGTCTGTAGCTCCATTGATTTGTACTGTGTAATGTAAAATATCACCTCCATTTAGCGGTGGAGCCTGTGTTGGTGTATTTAATTTCAATGTTACTGTGATCTCTTTCTGCTGTAAAGGAAGAAGATTGGTGAAATTCCAGATCAAAGTTCCTGTGGATTGGGTATCGGGAGAAACGGTTGCATTCAGGAAATTCATTAGGTTATCATTGAAATTGAAAACAACATTTCCGGATTGGGCAACTGTTCCCTTATTTTTGTAAATAATTTTGTATTTTGTATCAAATCCCGGAACGGCAGCCGTAGTAGGAATAATTAAGACTTCAAGATCATTATGGGTTCCGTTCGATGTTAAGCAGAAATTTTGAGTCAATGGACTTGTTTGGGATGGGAAATTTACTGTCAAAGAACTTGGTGAAATTGTCCAATAGGCAGGATTTTCTAAAACGGGAGTTAGTGTATGGGTTCCGGCTCCTACAGCAATAGAATGATTTCCAGAATTGTTGGCAATAAAAGTTGCTGACACAGATCCATTAGTAATATTAAATTGCTGCAATGCTTTATTTAAATCATTGGAGTCACATCCATTCCCATTACTATCATATTTTGTATTTCCTTGAATTGTGTAAGAACTACCACCCGGAGTAAAAGAACAGTAAGAATTAATTACAACAGCAGAATTAATTCCGTTATAGTTAACGTAATACGCGAAATTATCAATTTGATTCGGATCACAACAAATATACTTTAATAAATTATTAGAGCTAAAGTTACACATGTGGGCTTGTAATGCTCCATTTTTTGCAAAAAGAAATTTTAAATTATTGGAGCTGCAGTTTATGCTTGTTAAAAGTGGATTATGAGTAATATCCAAAGTCTGTAAATTATTACCTCCACAACCTAAGCTGTTTAAGTTTGATAACATTGAAAGATCTAAGGTTGTGAGGCTATTATTAGTACAATTTAATGACATTAATAGAGGAGAGGATTGTAAATTGAGATTTTGCAGCATATTTGATGAGCAGTTAAGAACTTTGAGAGCAGGAGTATTTTGGAGATTAAGATTGTTAATATTATTGAACCCACATTCCAGACTTTCTAATAGATTGTGATTGCTTACATTCAATGAGGTTAACATATTATTATTGATGTTAAAATCCACCAGATTATTAAGTGTACTGATATCGATGCTAGATAATTTATTATTAAAGATTTGTAAGGTATTGATACTTGAACTATTAGTTAAATTTATACTTTGCAAATTAGATCCATACGTACAATATACTTTTTTTAATTCAGGTAAGTTCTGAAGATTTAAAGAAGGTAAGGCGTAAAGTTTTGTAAGCTGCACTTCATTCAGCATATTACAACCCTGTAAGTTCAGGCTTGTTAAAATATCCATTTCCTCAAGACGTACGTTTTTAAGAGTAGGTTTATTGCTTAAATCCAAGGAAACGATAGGAGCTTTAAACATCATTACAGTTTCCAAATTCGGAAGATTTTGAAAGGTCATACTAAACGGATTTGAACTTACTCCCACAACAATATTTTTAAGAGATGTACTTTGTATATCCAATGCAGTAAACCCATGGTTAGAAATATCTAAATTTTTTAATTTAGGACAATTTTGAATGTCAAGAGAAGTAACACCATTGTTGTTTACGACTAACTTTTCTAGATTAGGAAGGCTTAAATTGATGTTTGTAAGATTGTTTCTGTTAAGATCTAAAGAAACTAGATTAATAAAACTTTCAATTCCTGAAAGATTTGACATATAATTTGTATTCGGAGAAGATGATAAATCAAGATAACTAAGATTTATAGCTTCAGATACTTGAATTTGCCCATCATTATTCAGATCAATCTTAGTCCATGTTCCGGCTAAATTTTTAGCTATCTGATTAGTATTACTGTTAGCACTCAATAATTTTGTCATAAAATTGGTATCAGTAATATTGACAGTTTGTGCCTGAAATATGGCAAAAAATATCATAAAGATAATTAAGTAGAGTTTTTTCATGGATTAGTTTAGTAGCTTATTTAATTAAAAAGGCAAAAATAAACCATTAAGACAATATCTTAATGGTTTATTTAATATTATTTTGATTTTATTACTGTTTCTCAATCAAATCCAGAAACTGTTGCTCATCCAGGATTTCAATTGTTCCGATATCCTGTGCTTTTTTCAGCTTACTTCCTGCTTTTTCACCTACTACAAGATAGTTGAGGTTTTTTGAAACCGCAGAAATATTTTTTCCGCCATGCTTTTCTACCATTTCCTCAGCAGATTCTCTGGTAAATAATGACAATTTTCCGGTGAACAGGAAAGTTTTTCCTTCCAGAACATTGGATAGAACCTCATTGGTACTTTCTCCTTTTTCAAGCTGTACTCCGTAAGATTTCAATCGTTCGATCATCAATACGTTTTCAGAATTCTGGAAGAAATCGACAATGCTTACTGCAATTTTAGCTCCGATGTCTTCTACCTGGCAGAGCTCTTCTACGGTTGCATTTTTCAATTCTTCAATCGTTGGGAAGTTTTTAACCAGTTTCTTGGCAACTGTTTCCCCCACGTGTTTGATCCCGATTCCGTATAAAACTTTTTCAAAAGGAATTTCTTTGGATTTTTCAATTCCTGTGATGATATTCTGAGCCGATTTCTCAGCCATTCTTTCGAGTGGAAGAAGTTGTTCTTTTGTTAAAACATAGAAGTCGGCAGGATTTTCAATCAGTCTTTCTCTGTACAGCTGTTCAATCGTTTCACTTCCAAGATTATCAATATTCAAAGCTTTTCTGGAAACATAGTGGATCATTCTTCCTACAACCTGTGGCGGGCAGTGAAGCTCGTTCGGACAGAAATGGATGGCCTGATCCTCAATTTTTACCAGCTCGGTACCACATTCAGGACAATGTTTGATATATTCAATTTCTTTGCTTTCTTCAGTTCTTTTATCTGTGTTTACGCCTACGATTTTCGGAATAATTTCACCTCCTTTTTCTACATACACGAAATCATGTTCATGAAGATCCAGCTTTTTGATGATATCTTCATTGTGCAGAGAAGCTCTTTTCACAATGGTTCCGGCCAGTAAAACAGGTTTAAGATTAGCAACAGGAGTAATAGCTCCGGTTCTTCCCACCTGATAAGAAACGCTTTGAAGTTCTGTTTCTACTTTTTCCGCTTTAAATTTATAAGCCATAGCCCAACGCGGAGATTTGGCCGTATAGCCAAGTTGTCTCTGCTGCTGTAGTGAATTCACTTTTAAAACAATACCATCAATTTCAAAAGGAAGATTATGACGTTCTGTGTCCCAGAAAGTAATAAATTCCTGTACCTCAGCCATTGTTTTACATAATTTGGCCTGCTGGGAGGTTTTGAAGCCCCAGCTCTGAGCTTTCTGAAGCAGTTCCCAATGGGTTTCCGCAGGAACTTCATCAGAAATAAACTGGTATAATACGGAAGAAAGTCCACGCTTTCTTACCTCAGCGCTGTCCTGCATTTTCAAACTTCCGCTGGCAGTATTTCTTGGATTCATGAAAGGATCAAGCCCTTCTTCCTCACGAAGTTTATTGATTTTGTCAAAGTTTTTTCTGGTCAGATAAATTTCACCACGCATAAAAAAATGAGCAGGGAAATCACCTTTTAAAGTCAGAGGAATATCTGAAATGGTACGTACATTCGGGGTAATCTCATCACCCTGGAAACCGTCACCACGGGTCACAGCCTGTGAAAGCTTACCGTTTTCATAAAGAATAGAAATGGAAGCACCGTCGTATTTCAGCTCAGCAACGAATTCTACCGGATCGTCAATCGTTTTGATGATTCTCTTTTCCCAGTCTTCAAGATCGTCAAAATCATAGGAATTGTCCAGAGAATACATTCTGAATTTATGCTGAATTGTGGGGAAAACCTTGGTAACACCACCACCCACACGTACTGTGGGAGAATTTTCATCATAAAACTCTGGGTACCTGGCTTCCAGATCCTGTAGCTCCTCCAGAAGCATATCAAATTCATAATCTGTAATGGTGGGAGTATCCAGTTGGTAGTAATTTTCGTTATGCTGGTGAAGCTCTTTGCGGAGCTGTTCTATCTTTTGTTGAATGTTTTCAGACATTGCTTTTCTATCTTTTGAGCAAAAATAACTAAAGTAATTGCATTTAGAAAATAACAGAATAAAATAGATAGGAAAATTAAAAATGCTTAATATGCTTTAACAGATTGGTTCTGTATAACATAAAACATATGTTTAAACTAATTTAACATAACGTTTTGATTTAATTAAAAAAATGTTAAAACTTTCTTAAACACCCCGCTCTTAAAGTCAAAATACCTTTGCACATCTGATTGAAAGAAACCTCATAATGATCTATCATAATGAAAATCAAAGAGGTTTCCTGGCGAACATCAAAAAATTAATCATAAAGATCTTCGGAAGAAATGAAAAAAGTAAAGATTGTACTGGGATTATTGTTTTTAGGGCTTGGGACAATGGCTTATGCACAGACCACGCAGGCTTCTATTGTAGGGAAAGTTACCGGACCGGGAAGTACGGCTCAGGAAAAAGTGAAAGTGACGATCGTGAACGAGTCCACAGGATTCAGAACGGAAACGGAAACCAACTCAAAAGGAGAATATATTTTTAAAGAAATTCCTCTTGGCGGGCCTTACACGGTTATTGTCAATGATGATAAAAAAGAAGGTTATAATGTCAACTTCGGAGATCAGGTGACCGTGAATATGGATCTGGGGAACGAGAAGACTATTGAGGAAGTAAAAATTACAGGAAACCTTAAAAACAAGATCGGAAACTTGGGAGCAGCTACCGCAATTTCTGCGAAAAACATCAGCATGCTTCCGGTGAACGGACGAAACTTCACCAATCTTACGGAACTATCTCCGTTAAGCGGAAAAGGAGGAAACCTTTCCGGCCAGCTTGGATCTTCTACCAACTTTACGATTGACGGGATGACCGCAAAAAATCCTACTTCTGCAGGATCAACAACGAGCCGAAGCGGTGCACCATTTTCCATCTCCATTGAAGCGGTCCGTGAATTCAAAATCACTACCAACCAATATGATGTTACATTGGGAAGAAGCGGAGGAGGAACAGTAAGTGCTGTTACCAAATCAGGAACCAATAAATTTTCCGGAAGTGCCTGGGAATATTTAAGAACAAACTGGCTTTCCAGTCCATATGACATCAGAGGAAACAAAAGAAATAATGACTTCTCTACTTCGCAGTTCGGATTTTCATTGGGAGGTCCGATCATTAAAAATAAATTACACTTCTTCGTAGCATGGGATCATCAGCTGGATTCAAGACCTTTAGTGATTGCTGATATCAAATCTCCGGATGATGAGAAGAGATTCAACACAACTACGCAAACGCTTAATCAGTTCCTGGATATTGCAAGAGCAAAATATGGAGTAGGAAGCAGCCCGCAATTCGGAACTTTTGATAAAGTGAGAAACTCTGATGCCGGTTTCTTACGTCTAGACTGGCAGATTAATGAAAAGCATTTATTAACGCTTAGAAATAACTTTACTTACGATCTTAACAAAAACGGATTAGGTGATAATACCAATATCAACTTTTTTGAGTCGTACGGAAATGATAAAAACCTTGATAACAGTTTATTGTTAACTTTAAGATCAAATCTGAGACCTAACTTAACCAACGAATTAAAGGCGCAGTATCTCTATACTTTCCAGGACAGTTACCAGAACAATCAATTAGGAAAACCTGTACCGAGAGCTATTGTTGAAGGAGTATCTTCCAGCGCGGGATCTACGAATATTCAGATCGGAGGACACCGCTTTGCTCAGGAAAGCTTCAGAAATAATGTGTTCCAGATTGTAGATAATTTATATTACAATACAGATAAGGTAAAATATACGTTTGGGGCAGACCTTATGTATACAACAGCAAAATCGGTATACGGAAGTGAGGTGAACGGAAGGTTCCATTTCCAGGGAATGAGCAATTTTGAGACCATGACACCTTACCGATTCTATAGAGAAGTTCCTTTGGTGGCCGATCCGTCTGTCAGATCAAATATCTGGAACATCGGTCTCTATGGGCAATTCCAGACCAAAGTAGCTAAAGGACTTGATTTAATGGCTGGTTTGAGATTAGATTACGGTGGTTACCCGAAAGCAGAATTCAACCAGAAACTGTTTGATGAAATGGGAATCAGAACGGATAACCAGATCAAATCATTTGTCATCCAGCCAAGATTCCAGTTTGACTGGAACATCAATGAAGGAAATAAAGACTTCCTGAAGTTCGGTGCCGGAATTTTCTCTTCCGATATCAACAATTATATGATCATCAACAACCTTGTATTTGATGGAAAGCATCTGGCTACTGTGGATGTAACGGGTAAAGATGTTCCTTTCCCGGATTTCAACAGCTATAGAGATGATTATAATACGGTTCCGTCACTTTCCCAGAAGCAGATTCCGACGATCAACTATACCGGTAAGGATGCAAAGATCCCGATCGTTTATAAAGCCAATATCTCTTATACCCATTTCTTCAATGAAAGGTTCAGAGCAGGAATTGCAGGATATATGGCTTTAGGTAGAAACAATTACTATTATTACGACAGAAACATGGTGGCCAATCCTTTCTTTACACTGGCTAACGAAGGTGGAAGGGGAGTATTTATTCCTACAGGAGCTATTACCAATAATGCCAATAACAGTGTAAGTTTCGACTGGAAACAGGGAAGAATCAATAATAATTTCGGAAGAGTACTGGAATTGGTGAGCGATGGTAAAGTAAACCAGTTCTCATTCGTAATCGATACAAGTTACCGCTACTGGAAAGATGGAGAAATCACCGCAAGTTATACATGGTCTGATATCAAAGACAATACTTCATACAACGGAAACGTAGCCAACTCTGCAACATTGTCTACCATGATTCAGAGTGATCCTAGAGATTTGAGAATGACCTATTCTGACAACCAGTTCAGAAACAAAGTCGTGATCTATGGAAACTCTCCTACCATTGCAGGATTTACATTGGGGATCAGGTATTCAGGAATCGGAGGAACGCGTTTCTCAGCAACCACAGGAGGAAACATCAACGGCGACTTCGTAGATTCCAACGATCTTGCTTTTATCTTCCCTAATCTTACCAAATCCATACTGGATGATCCGCAGGTAGGGCAGGACCTGAAAGATTATATCAATGAATATAACGGAAGAATCGCAGAGCGTAACGGAGGTAAAAACGGTTTCTACGGTGTTTGGGACGTACGTGTTGCCAAGAAAATTAAATTCGATAAAGTGGGAGCTTTTGAACTTTCTGTTGATATTTTCAACGTAGCCAACCTTCTTAACAAAGAATGGGGGGTAAACAAATCATACTCAAATACTTCTTTGTATAAGGTAACCAAGTTCAATAAAGATACGATGCAGTACGAATACACCAAAAACGTAAGTGGAGGCGGTTTGGTTCCTCTGACAGGAAATCCTTACCAGATCCAGATCGGTGCGAAATACAGTTTCTAACTTTTACCTTTTTTAACCACTGAAGACATAAAAGAAATTGAGCAGGCTATGGTAAATCTCACCTAGCTTTAATCAGTAAATCTTTTATGTCTTTTGGTTTTTATTTTGTAATAACTACCTTTATCAGGAAGTTTCACGACTTTATTTTAATAATTTAAAATTATATTATGAAAAATTTTATCTTAGGGTTAGCAGTTTTAAGTACAGTTATGATGAAAGCACAAACCCAGATTATTGCCCATAGAGGATATTTCCAGGCTCAGCCTCCAACAACAGAGAATTCAATTCAATCATTGGAAAATGCCCAGAAATTAAAAATATATGGGGCGGAATTTGATGTAAGAATGACAAAAGATGGTGTATTGGTGATCAATCATGATGAACACCATGGTAAAATGGAAATTTCAGAAACTCTTTTCAAAGAACTGGAAGCATTGAAATTATCCAACGGAGAAAAATTCCCGACCTTAAAAGATTATTTAAAACAGGGGAAAAAAGACAAATCTCTGAAGCTGATCGTTGAGATCAAGCCAGCGAAAACTCCGGAAATAGAAAATGAGATCACGCAAAAAACGATCAAAATGATTAAAGATATGAAGCTGGAATCTCAAAGTGAGTTTATTTCTTTCAGCCTTAATATCTGTAAAGAGATCAAAAAACTGGCTCCGTCTTTTAAAGTACAATATCTGAACGGTGAACTGTCACCTGAGCAGATCAAAAAAGAAGGATTGGATGGTATGGATTACCACTACAGCGTCTTCCAGAAAAACCCAACATGGATTGCTGATGCAAAAGCATTAGGGTTAATTACCAATTCATGGACCGTAAATGACGTTGCTGTTTACGAAGAATTGAAAAAACAAGGAATAGGATTCGTAACAACCAATATTCCTGATCAGTTGAAGAATAAATAGATTTAACATCTTCAGAAATATAACAACTGAAGGACAAAATATTTCCCTCCTCCGGAGGGGTGGCAAAAATTCAAAGAATTTTTGACGGGGTGGTCAAACGAAATTTTTTAACCATCTCTACAAATAACCAATAATTTATGCAGTCTGCCTCTTATATGGAAGCAGGCTGCTTTTTTTAGAAGCTAAGCCCTTCTTTTTAAGAGTTAATGAAAGAATCAAGTGCTTAGATTTTGTTTTAATATATTGTTATTCAGTGTGTTGGTTGTTTTGTGTGGTATTATCTCAAAGACAGACAATAAAGATACATAAATACAACCTGGAAACCGTATTAAAAATACTTAATTGATTAAGTATTTGTTGATTAGGTGTTTAACTAATGTTATTAAGACTTGATTAACATATGGTTTAATAAATTTTTAAGAAACGTTAAAGTCATGTTAAGGCCATCCTTGTAATGTCGTTCTAATTTTGCGCAAACAAAAAGGAAATGCGTAAAGAGACACAAAAACTGTTGGTTTTGTCGCTGTTAGGATTGGTCAGCGTTAATCTGGCAGCTCAGCAGAAAGCTAAAAAAGATACCATTAAAGGACTTGATGAAGTAGTAGTGACTGCTTTGGGAATCAAGAGGCATGACAGAGCCTTAGGGTATGTTGCTGAGAAAGTAGATGCCAAAACATTTGAAGAAACCCAGAATAATAACTGGGCACAGTCGATGGAAGGAAAAGTCGCTGGTCTTAAAATCCAGACGGCCGGAGCAGGGCCGTTGGGAACTTCCAGAATTACTTTGAGAGGGGAAAAATCCATTATGATGGATCACAACTACGCTCTTATTGTAGTGGATGGAGTGCCATTGGGGAATTCTACCACAGGTTCCGGTACGGCTGCGTATGGAGCAGGTTCCGGAGGTGACGTTCCCATCGATCTTGGAAATGGATTGAACAGCATCAACCCGGATGATATTGAATCCGTAACGGTATTGAAAGGAGCTTCTGCAGCCGCATTATACGGATCACGCGCTGCCAACGGAGCTTTAATGATCACCACAAAATCCGGAAAAACTAAAAACGGAAAACTGAGGGTTACTTTTAACTCTTCCTCAAGCTTTGATTCTGTATTGAAATGGCCGGACTGGCAATACGAATACGGGCAGGGAACACTGGCAACCAATACAGCAGGAAACTTCTACTATTCTTATGGCCTTTCTCCGGATGGACCAAATACCGGAGGAACCAGTAGTGCTTTTGGTCCTAAATTCGCCGGACAGTATTATTTCCAATACGATCCTAACGTAATGGGGCAGAGCAAGGAAAGACAATTGTGGAGACCTTATGAAAATAACATTAAAGGTTTCTGGAGAACAGGTTCTACCTACTCGAACAGTATTTCCGTAGAAAGCTCCAACGAGAAAACCAGCTTCAGATCTTCACTTACTTACCTAAATAATGAGTGGATGATGCCAAATACAGGCTTCGACAGGTTCAATTTTGCTTTGTCATTTGCCCATCAGCTTACCCAAAAATTAAAAATATCAACAAAATTTGCCTATAACACTACTACCAGTGATAATCTTCCTGCAACAGGATACAACAACCAGTCGATTTCCTATTTCATGATCTTCCAGAATCCCAATGTAGATCTGGAGTGGTATAAGCCGATCTGGAAGCCGGGGCAGGAACAAATTGACCAAATCCATCCGTTCAGCTCCTATATTGACAATCCATATATGATTGCTTATGAAATGCTGAATGGAGTTAGAAAGAAGACTATTACAGGAAATATCACAGCGGATTATCAGTTTAATAAGAATTTCAGTGTAATGCTGAGGTCAGGAATTGAAATCCTGAATGAAAAAAGAACGACCAAAAGACCCTGGAGCTCTGCCAATTACCTGAAAGGTTTCTACAGAGAACAGTTTATCAAAAACCAGGAATATAATAACGACCTTTTGTTCTCATATAAAGCCGATTGGAATAAATTCAGTATTTCAGCATCAGCAGGGGGAAGCATTCGTTATAATGAATACCTGCTTAATGATTATCAGGCCATCGGACTGAAAACAGCAGGAGAATACAGCCTTACCAACGCACTTTCTATTCCGGTTAAATATCCGGCACCCAGAGATAAACATGTAGACAGTGTGTACGGATTGCTTACTCTGGGATATGACAATAAAATATTTGTGGATATTACCGGAAGAAACGACTGGAGCTCTACGCTTCCGAAGCAAAACAGATCATTCTTTTATCCTTCGGTGAGTACCAGTTTCATTTTATCAGATATTTTTAATCTGAAAAGCAATAATCTGAACCTATGGAAACTGAGAGCTTCATGGGCAAAAGTAGGGATAGACAGTGATCCTTATCTTTTGGATAACTATTATACAGCAAGTAATATTACAGGGAGTGTAGTGGCGCCTACCACTTTTAATAATCCATCTCTTAAACCTGAAAAAAATACCAATATTGAAGCCGGTATGGATTTCAGCCTTTTCAAAAACAGATTGAACCTTAATCTTACTGCCTACCAGAATTTCAGTGAAAACCAGATTATTCCGGTATCGATGCCTACAGAAAGCGGATATTCCAAAAGGATCATCAATGCCGGAAAAATCCGAAACAGAGGCCTTGAACTTTCAGCGGATATCTTAGCCATAAAAGGTAAAGACTTCTCATGGAAAGTTGGTGGAAACTGGTCTACCAACGAAAACAGGGTGATGACCTTACCAGAAGGCTTTGACGGTATTGTTTCCAACGTAGGAGATGTAGTATTCTATAAAATGGAAGTAGGAGGTTCTTTGGGCGATATGTATGGCTTTAAACTACTAAGGACTCCGGATGGAAAAGTAATTTATGGCGATAACGGACTTCCTGCAAGACCAGCAGATATTGAAAAAGTAGGAAATGCGTTCCCGAAATGGAGAGCCGGTCTTCAGAATGATTTCCGAATCAAGAACTTTACGATCAGTTTCTCATTTGACGGTCAGTACGGTGGTATTGCTTATTCTCAGTCACATCATAAAATGTCTGAACAGGGTAAGCTGAAATCTACCCTTCCGGGAAGAGATAATCCTGGCGGAATGATTGTAGGAGACGGTGTTGTCCAAAATCCTGACGGATCGTTCAGTACGAATACAAAAGGAGTACTGGTATCTTCTTATTACGGAGATTATTATAGAAGGGCTAATGTGGAAACCAACAGCTTCAGTACAGACTTTATTAAGCTGAGAGACGCAAGAATTGCCTATTCATTCCCGAAAGAAACCATAAAATCAATAGGTCTGGATGATCTTACCATTGCCATTTTCGGAAAGAACCTGTGGATGTGGACCAAATTTCCAATGTTTGACCCCGAAGTGGCTACGTTGGATAATGCAACCATTACTCCCGGAGTGGAAATGGGACAACTCCCGGCAGCAAGAACAGTTGGTTTTCAGTTAAATCTTAAATTCTAAATTTTAAAAATGAAAAAAATAATTATAAATCTGACATTGGCAGTTTCGGTTTTCATGCTTCAATCCTGTGACAGAACTTTCGAGGAGTTCAATACAGATACCAGCAGGATTAAAGACCCTTCCGTTGGAAGCCTTCTTGCTCCCATTCAGTATGAAATGGCGAGTTACGGCTATAACAGAGCAGATGATTTCACTTTTGATATGATGCAGATTGCTTTAGACTTTCCCAATGAAGGAAATTCCTACAGCAGATATTATATGGATGAAAAAAGTGGTAACGGATACTGGAATACTTCTTACAGATGGCTTAAGCAGGTAAATGATCTCAGAAAATATGCAGACAAAGAACAGAATAATAATTACCTTGCTATTTCAATGGTCCTGAATGCATGGATTGCCTCCAACCTTACTGATGCTTTCGGAGATATACCTTTTTCTGAAGCGCTTAAAGTTGAAGAAAATATTTTAAGACCAAAATATGATAAGCAGAAAGATATCTACATTCAGCTGTTAAATGATCTGAAAACAGCCAACTCGTTATTCAATACCAATCAGGTATTAACGGAAACCGATCTGTTTTATAATGCCAATACCAACAGCCAGACCGGAATTTTAGGATGGAAAAAATTCTGTAATTCTCTTTCATTAAGATTATTAACCAGAATTCTAAGCCGAAACGGAGAAGTAAATGTCTATGAAAGAATTCAGGAAATTATCAATAATCCGGCTCAATATCCCATTTTTCAGAATAATACAGACAGTGCAGTGCTGCCGCTTTCCGGAATATCTCCCTACCTGCCGCCAATAGCCCGCCCACAGGATTTTACCGCTTCCAGGGCTGCAGGTGAATTCTTTGTGAATGCCATGAAAGATAATAATGACCCAAGACTGAGCCTATTTTTCACAAAAGCGAAAGCAGGAACAGGAGAAGATCTTGGTTATAAAGGAGCTCCTTCAGGATACGCTTTGGGAACATCTTTCAACTATCAGCCTTCCAACCTTAATCAGAATCTGGCGAAAGCACCTTTAAAGATTTTAATCATGACTTATTCTGAAGTTCAGTTTATCCTTGCAGAATTAGTCAATAAAGGAATCATCGCGGGAAACCAGCAAACCTATTACGAAACCGGGGTGAAATCTATAATCGAACAATGGGGAGCAACAGTTCCTGCCAATTACTTCAGTAATCCTAAAGTGGCGTATGACGGCTCTCTGGAAAAAATTATACTTCAGAAATACATATCCCTGTTTTTTATTGACCATCAGCAATGGTATGAATACAGACGTACAAAACTTCCTGTACTCCCTAATAACGGAGGGCTTCAGAACGGAGGGCAAATGCCTGTGAGATTCATGTATCCTACGGCTACAAAAGTGATGAATACAGATAATTATAACGCAGCCGTACAATCGATGGGAGGAGACAATATCAACGTGAAAATGTGGTGGAATAAATAAAAGTGTCAATTGAAAGATTAAAAAATAATTTAAAGATTTAAAAAATTATGACTATCAATATAAAATATATCATGCCTTGTATGCTGGTTTCAGCAATGGCGCTCGCACAGACTTCTGTCTCAGGATATGTATTCGAAGACCTCAACAAAAATCAAAAGAAAGAAAACCGTGAAAAAGGAATTGAAGGCGTAGCTGTCTCTAATGGAGTGCAGGTAGTTCTTACGGATAAAAACGGTAGATACAGTCTTCCGGTTCAGGAAGATCAAACTATTTTTGTGATCAAGCCTTCAGGGTATCAGACTGCTTTAAATGCAAACAATCTTCCACAGTTCTATTATCATCATAAACCTAATGGATCTCCTGCAGATTTTAAATACAAAGGAGTAGCTCCCACAGGAGACCTTCCCAAAGAACTGAACTTCCCGCTTTATAAGCAAAACGAAAACAAAAATTTTGACATCCTTGTTTTCGGTGATCCTCAGCCTTACACAGAAAAAGAACTGGATTACTTCAAAAGAGGAATCGTAAACGAAGTAAAGAATACAAAGAAAAATGCAGTATTGGGTATCAGTCTGGGAGATCTGGTAGGAGACAACCTAAGTCTTCAGAAACCTTACGCAGATGTGATGAAAGAAGTCGGACTACCCTGGTATAATGTGATGGGAAATCATGACATAAACTATGATGCAAAGGAAGACAGGCTTTCCGATGAAACATTTGAATCTAATTTTGGTCCTGCCAATTACTCCTTCAACTACGGTAATGTACACTTCATCATTTTAGATGATATTCTTTATCCGGACCCGAGAGACGGCAAAGGGTATTGGGGCGGATTCCGTGATGACCAGCTTCAGTTTATCGAAAATGATCTGAAACTGGTTGATAAAAATAAACTGATCGTCATTTCTTTCCATATTCCATTGGAACATAATAATGAAGACAACTTCAGAAATGCGGACCGTCAGAAATTATTTGATTTTCTGAATCCTTTCCAGAATGTATTGCTTTTGTCAGCACATACTCACATCCAGCAACAGATTTTCTATGGCAAAAAAGCAGGCTGGAACGGAATCAAAGAATTACACGAATATAACGTAGGAACTACTTGTGGCGACTGGTATTCAGGAACACCGGATGAAGCCGGACTTCCTACCTCAACCATGAGAGATGGGACTGCAAAAGGTTACTCTTTCATCAGTTTTACAGACAATCAGTATAAAGTTAAGTACAGAACAGCCGGGAAACCGGAAGACTATCAGATCAAATTATATGTTCCGAAAGTAATTTCTTCCTCAAGAACCTCTGCCAAAGTACTGGCTAACTTCTTCATGGGAAGCAAAAAAGACAAGGTAGAATACAGAATAGACGGTGGAAAATGGGAAGAAATGAAGTACGATGAAACCATCGACCCGAATTTTGCTCTTTCTGTTTTCAAATGGGATTCTACAGAGAAAATTCTTCCGGGCAGAAGACCTTCAAACCCTGAAATGTCAAAACATATCTGGGAAGCGGATTTTCCTAAGAAATTATCATTAGGAAAACACAAGGTTGAGGTGAAAGCTGTAGACATGTATGGAAATGAATTCTCCGCTTCAGAAGAATTTGAAGTTCAGAACGCCATCCAGATTCCTTAAGCTTTTTATTTTTTTACTATACCTTTTTTTAGATTTGAAACCGGTTCTTATGAGCCGGTTTTAATTTTTATCGAGTTTTACGATAAACAATTAAAAAACTATTAAATCCATGTTTTCGCTGTTTCGTAAAAATGTTCTTTCGTAACTTTGTATCAAGAAAAGTATCATTACTATGAATATAAACGGAAAAAATGCCATTGTAACAGGTGGTGGAAGAGGACTAGGAAAAGCTGTAGCATTAGCTTTAGCCAATGAAGGAGTAAACGTTGCCATTACAGGAAGAAACGAAGAGAACCTTAAAATGACGGTTGAAGAAATCAAAAAATTAGGAGTACACTCAGCCTACGCAGTATTTTCTGTAGACAATGAAATTCAGGTAAAAGCTGGAATAGAATCTTTAGCAGAACAATTGGGAGGAATTGATATTCTGATCAATAATGCAGGAATCGGAGACTTTGGTTCTATCGAAGAAATGCCTTCTGAAACTTGGGAGCAGGTTATTAAAACCAATCTTTTCGGAGTATACTATGCAGCCAAAGCAGTTTATCCCTTCATGAAAGCAAAAGGAGAAGGTGATATAGTCAACGTAGCCTCTACTGCAGGTCTGAAAGGAGGTCCTAATATGTCTGCATACGCCGCTTCAAAAGCAGCCGTAGTATCTCTTTCTCAATCTATGATGGCAGAATGGAGAAAACAAAATATCCGTGTCATTACGCTGACTCCAAGTACTATTGCTTCTGATATGAGCATCCAGGGCGGTCTTACAGATGGAAATCCTGATAAAGTATTACAGCCGGAAGATTTTGCAGAATGGGTAAGAGATATCCTGAAAATGAACAGAAGAGCGCTGATTGCAAACGGTTCTATATTCTCTACAAATCCTTAATAAGGTTTTAAAATTTAAAGTTCAAGGTTGAGAGTTTAATGTTTAAAGCTTTCGGCAAAGGACATTTTAATCTAACTTGAACAATAAAATTCAATAGGAGCGGGCTTTAGCCCGCTTTATTTTGTATGTTTCTTAGGCTTTAGCCCAAACTTACAATCTTTCGCATTTTAAAAAATCTACATAGCCTTTAGGATAGAAAAAATAAGTTTCGGCTGAAGCCAATGGAAATTTGTCATGATTTTGAAGACGGGCTAAAACCCGCCTCTATTGAAAATACGATGCAATCATCCGTGTCATCCGTATAATTTGTGGGAGAAAAAATTAACAAATAAACTTTTTTACCACATCCACAATTTAAAAAAACATAAAACTCCCCGGTTTCAGCCAAAAATGACTCCATCATTTTTTTTACCGTAATAACATTAGTATTTTTGCAGAAATTATTCACATGCAAAATTATTTAGAATTCAATTTCAAGATTTCTCCATTGCAACCTTGGAACGAGATATTAATGGCAGAGCTTATAGAAATAGGCTTTGACAGCTTTACAGAAGAAATTGACGGAATTTTAGGATATATCCAGACAGATTTGTTTCAAGAAGATCAGTTGAAAGGACTTCCGATCTTTGAAAACGAAAACGTAAAAATCGAATATTCTTTCGAAGAAATGCCGAACATCAACTGGAACGAAGAATGGGAAAAGAATTTTTCTCCTATCAATATCGATGATAAAGTATTGATCAGGGCAGAATTCCATGAATCTGTACCGGGAATGCATGAAATTATCATTCAACCTAAAATGTCTTTCGGAACAGGTCATCACCCTACAACCCATTTAATGATCCAGCAAATGATGGATATTGATTTCAGTGGTAAAAAAGTATTGGATATGGGATGCGGAACTTCTGTATTAGCTATTTATGCAAAACAGCAGGGCGCAGGAGATACCAAAGCTATCGATATTGATGAATGGTCAGTAGAAAATTCAAAAGAAAATGCAGTAAGAAATAATGTAGAACTGGATATTGAACAGGGAACTGCAGAAAACTTAGGGAAAGAGAATTACGATATCATTTTAGCCAATATCAACAGAAATATCCTGATTTCAGATATCCCAACCTATGTTTCAGTATTGAATGACAGTGGAAAATTATTACTTTCAGGCCTTTGCTTCTTTGATGTAGATGATATTCTGGAAGTATGCAAAGAAAGTGGTCTGGAGCTTAAAAAGAAATTACAGCGTGAAGAGTGGGTAAGCCTTCTGCTTGAAAAATAACACACCAAAAACAAAATACGAATATGAAAACTTTATGGACAGCTTTATTTTTACTGATACTGCAGTTTTTTACAGCACAGGAAAATGAAGTGTATGCAGATGATATCTTTAGCTTTGAAGAAAATAAAACTCAAAAAATCTTTACAGATTGGACGCGTGTGAGATTAGATCCTGGAGTGAATGCTCAGATTGTAGATTCATTGCAGGTCAACCAACAGGTAATGATTCTTAAAAAAGAAAATGCAGTCCTGAAACTGGGAGAAAGAAATGCTAACTGGTATAAAATCTCTTATCAGAAAGGAGAGAATACATTGGAAGGATATATCTGGGGTGGCAATATTTGTGTAGGCTACCGTAATAAGAATGGGTATGACTTCCTCTTTGGGCTTTCCAAAACAATTGACCGGAAGAATAAAGAAATCAATGAAATTGAAAAGCAGAATATTGCCGGAATAAAAGTACTGGAAGGAAATACACTTATTGATGAGGTGTATTTTGATACCGGAAGAGGGGAGGAGTTGAGTTCAGCAGCATTCAATATAGAAAGCAATCATAAACTGCAAAATGTTGAATTCACCTTAAAAGCAATGGTTTCGGGAGAAGCTTGTGGAATAGCAAGTTATGATCAGTATGTTCTTTTTAAAGGTAAAAAGTTAATTGCCCTTCCGCAATTGACAAACGTAGGGGATGCCGGTGTTTTTTATCATAGCGAAGAATTTATTTTTCCCAATGATAAAGGAGGAATTCCCAATGCATTTATCTTAAAAGTGGAAGATATGGAAGTAGATGAAAGAGATAGAGAGAAGAAAAAACATTCTTTCAGAACTTACCTTTGGAATGGAAATACTTACAAACTGAAATAAAATCAGTATTGACGAAAATTAAAAATCCCTCACTTAAGAATGAGGGATTTTATATATAGTGTCAGGGGTAAACTCTTATTACTTTTGAGGAGAATAACCATCATATTCATTATGTTTTATGTTCGTGAAGATTATTTAACCTCAGATATTGATCTTATAAATTGATAGAGATCAGTCTGTGCTTCAAGGTGTAGTTTTTTGCGTAATCGGTATTTCTTCGTTTGTACAGATCTGTGCTCCATAGAAGAATACTGTGCCATTTCTTTTGAAGAGAACCCCAGCCATATCATAGCACAGAAAGATAAGTCAGAGGGGGAAAGATTAGCGTTGATTTTTAAAAGTTGCTGGCAGACCTCAGGATATGTTTCCTGAAATAATGCTAAAAAGCCAACATCGTTTTTTTTTGCCAGTTGAATGATCTGCTCATGATTTTCATTGAGCTTTCTTTTTAGAATTTTTGCTTCTTCTTCCTGCCGAAGAATAATTGTTTTACTTTCAATAAGCCTTTTTTTCTTTCTTTTAAACTGTAGATAAAAATAAAGAGATAGTAAAAAAATAAGTACAAACAGAACTCCTCCATACCATAAAAATGACAGGAATTTGTTTTTTTGTTTTTCTTCTTCTTTCTTTGAAATTTTATTAAAAGCTAATGTGATAGCTTTGCTTTGGTCATTGTCTAAGCTGTCTTTTAGTGAGGTGGCCTTGCTTAAATATTCAGATTCTTTCTCAGATTCTTTAAGGTCTTTATAAACTGTGGCCAGCCATCTGTAATTATCTAAGACCAGATAAGGTCTGTTTACTTCCTTTGCCAGTTCAAGGGATTGTTGATAGATATCAATAGCCTCATCATTTTTTTTCTGAACATACAGAAAAAAGCCATAATTATATAAAATAACCGCTCTCTGGTATTTATTATGTTTAAACCTTTTGGTTTCTATCAGGTCAAGGCTTTTTTTAAAATAATAATTGGCTGAATCTAAATTTCGATCATACTTTGTATAATGATATGCTATAAGTGCTATATCTAAAGGATTCAGATCTATTTTCATTGCTTTATGAAGGTAGACGAGTGATGAATCAGACTGTTCAACTCCGTCGAAATACGATGCCCGGGTTGAATAAACATACCGTAAAAAAAATCGGCAGTCCTGATTATCTTTTTTCAATCTTAAAGCAAATTTCATGGCCTTTGAATTATAACCTAAAGCCATTTTAGGGAGATTCATCCTGTTGTAGACCTGTGAATATTCCTGATTAATTTTACCGGCAAGAAAATCATCATTGATATCTTTTGATTTTTCCTCAGCATCATTCAGATATTCTATGGCCTTTTTAAATTCTCCTGTAAGCCATAGACGATTCGCAATATTGGCATAACCCCAGGCTTCTCCTTTAGGGTAATTATTTTGCTGGGCTTCTTTTATAATTTTTTGATTCCAAATGATCAGATCCTTGTTAGATATTTGGGTTCTGAGTTCTTCATTTGTTTTTATGAGTAAAGTATCTATTTGCTGTATACTATAGTGTTGTGGAAATAGTTTTGAACAACCGCATGTAAAAACAAGACAATAGATTATTCTATTAAAATTTTTCAAAGATTTCATCATCATAGAATAAATACTATATTGAGAATAATACAAAAATTAAATATAATGCAAGATAAAAGTGAATTCATTATAATATAAACTACTGTTTATTAACTCTTGTAATTATGACTAATATCCACAAAAAACAGGTGGGATTATTAACCCCACCCGTTAGGCATCATAAAGGTTTTTTGATCAATTTTGTGTTTTAGAATCGATAATTTGCTGCAATTTCAAGAAAAGAAAGGAAATAAGAAAATTATAGAATACATCATAGGTACATCATGTTGTTTTACTTTATCTGTAAGGGTTGTTATTAGGTTGTATGTATGGTGTAGGTTCATTGCGTGCATACATTGTATAGTGGTTTTGTAATGGATGTTGTGTTTATGCTTACTTTGCATGAAGTTTAAAAAAAGAAAAGAAAAAATAATTTTAATGTTCGGTATGTCTTTTTCTTTACCGATATTTTTCCAATCTATTAGATGTAAATCGGTATATGAATGAAAATAAAAGCTTCAGTATCTTATCGTATTTTATATTATTAAATGGGAGTTTCTTAATTATGATGTAGAAATATCTAAGTAGCAGATACGGGTTTTCCTAGTGATATTTAATACTAAGAATAATAACTTCTTCAGCAGGATGCCAGAATGAGTGACTACGAGTATGAGTTCCAAAGATCCTGAATATAACAAAAAAGACTTACTGTTTCCAGTAAGTCTTAAGTGAGCGCGAAAGGATTCGAACCTTTGACCGTCTGCTTAGAAGGCAGATGCTCTATCCAGCTGAGCTACGCACCCTAAATTTATAAGTCGGGGCGGCAGGATTCGAACCTGCGACCTCCTGGTCCCAAACCAGGCGCGATGACCGGACTACGCTACGCCCCGAGGTGTCATCAGTAACGATTTTTACTTCGTTTTTGCGGTTGCAAAGGTACAATACTTTTTGGAATAAAAAAATAAAATTAGAGATAATTTTTAATTATTTTTTCGTGAACGCTCTTTGATTCATTGTACCTGTTTAATAATCATATTCTTATATTATTTTTATTATTCCTCACTAAAAATGGAGAACTTTTAGCAGGGCCTGAGCAAAAACAAAAAAGACTCACTGTTTCCAGTAAGTCTTTAAGTGAGCGCGAAAGGATTCGAACCTTTGACCGTCTGCTTAGAAGGCAGATGCTCTATCCAGCTGAGCTACGCACCCTAAATTTATAAGTCGGGGCGGCAGGATTCGAACCTGCGACCTCCTGGTCCCAAACCAGGCGCGATGACCGGACTACGCTACGCCCCGAAGGATCATCGATAACGAATTTTACATCGTTTTTAGGGCTGCAAAGTTGCAATTCTTTTTGGAATAAAAAAAGAAAATGAGGTATAATTTTTAATTAATTTTTTATGAACTCTTTTTTATTACCTTTACCCTATTAATAACCATTGATTTAGCCCTCTTAAAAATGATGAAAGAATTTTCTTTTTTTTTGTTCACATTAAACATTCTTACCCCAAAATATAGAAAAATAACCTTGAAAACAGAAGTTCGTTTTCTTCTGTTCTGTTTTTTGATGATGCTGTATTCTTGCTGTAAGGATCATGAATTTGTTAATTACACTATTGCTAATGCATCACTGAGTTTACCCAAATCAATGAGCATTAAAAAAGAAAGAGCCGAAGATTCTCAGATATACAGCATTAATGCTGGAAATAGGCATGTTGGCTATATTTACTATGGTGATTACAAACCTTTTGTGGAAGATAATTATATGGTTACGGTAGAGCCTGAGCTTTTTGAGAAGTTTAAGAATAACAGAGAATTCAGAGCTTATCTTTCTGATAATTCTGATAGAGATTACAGAAACGGAATTTATAATGTTAATTATTATTACTACGATACAATCAATAAACACAGAGCTCAGATTATGATGCCGAAAAAAATGGATAAAGGACTTATTGGGATTCATTTTGACAGTGTAGATATTCATCAAAATAAAATGGCAATAATTATCAATGATTTAAGTGAAGAGAATAAAGAATTATTTTTAAAAGTTTTTAAAACTATTAAATTCAATCCGTAAATACCCAATATGCAAAGTTTACTATCGTGATGAATTTTTTTATCAATTATATTACCCACCAGAGATAGTACATGAAGGTTGGATTTGATAAAATCATGAAAATTGATCAGCCCGGTTTACCATTAATTTTGACGAAAAATAAATAAAATAGAAGTGACCATTATTCAATTACATATACTTGACTGGTATGATGATATTATAACATCATGGGTTTCACTGGAAAATGATTCCTATATTTTTACTTGTGTTCAGAAGGATTTTACAGATGGAGAGAAAACATATTATGGTGTAAAAACAGATGAAAAATCATCTAAAGAGATGCAGAATATCATAGGGAAAAAGACTTTTACTAAAAGGGATTGGAGTACCATAAATCGTATTTTTGAAGAGAATAACAAAAGTGATAATGTATTTTTATTGAGAACATTATCATTATCCGTGGGTTTGGATATTACTTTTAGTAAAGTGAGAAATTCAGATATCAGAACGATTATGCTTCCTGTTGATATTTCAACACTATATACTTGTCAGGATAGAGATTTGTAGAAAGCAGGCAGTTACTGACTAAAACAAGAATTAATGAAAGATATATTTGAATTTAAAATTGTAATTCATGAAGATATGCCGGAGAATCTGGTAGACCGTTTCATTGCTTTTATTGAAGGTTGTTCAGTATATTGGGGTGGTGGTTGTTCTGATAATCAGATCAATGGAGGATTATATACTGATGAGGATATAATAATTAATATCAATGATTTTGTGAAAGAATTTGTTGAATTTTTTTTACACCTGGAAATTACGATCCAGAAAATTGAGATTGATATAGAAGATTTTTATTTTTATCGTTTTGATCATGATTTTTTTATTGAAAATTATTCTTCTCTACCTGTCAATATTGGCTGTTGGAAATTATAATTATTCCGGCGAAAACTGAAATATCTCCAAAAAAGCATTAGTGGTTTATGAAGAAATATAGAGATACCCATCATTATTACCTTTCCAATTTTTTTAAACACAGTGAATTGAACTATGATAGCTTGTGGTTGTTTTATAACTATGAAGACGGAATTCAAATGGAAACTTTTTTTCCTGATCAGAAGGTTTATTCTTTTTTGTGGGAGTATGCGGATACAGATATTTTAATAAAAATTGATGAGTGGAAAAGAGCTTTCAGAAGAAATGCTATTGAGATAGTGCAAGAAGCTAAGTTGCATATCCGAAACTATTTGTCACAAGAGCGAAAAGTATATCTGGATTGCCTGGAAACCAGTCTTGTAACGGCAGATGGAAAATTTAAAGACCTGACTGCATATGATATCGGACAACGCTTTGTTCAGATTGTAGCCGATGAAAATATCTCCTTTACTGATATTGATTTAAGTTTTCTGGAAGTAACAGATACAGCAGATAAATTTCGAGCGTTGATCAGGATTCTGGATACTGATGGTATTCAGGCGCTCATCTTAAATGGTTACCATCATCGGGGAGAATTACTTAAAGTTTGCATTGTGAAGAAGGGAGAAACCGGCTTAAAAACAAAGGAAGTTTTGTCCTTACCTATTTTTGAAAACACCTATGTGGCGATGCCATTTAATTGGTAAAACTACAATTCTGCTGATGATGGTATTTTTGATATTGCTTTTAACCTTATGATTGGTTTTTTGAATATTAATTGTTTTTTTAATTAGGAAAAATGAATAGAAATAAGAGTTTTGTAATCCTGTTGGTTATTATTGCTATAGTATTCCTATACAAACTGATATTTTCTTCAAAAAATGAAGGCAGTTTTATTGATGAAATTAGAGAAAAGGATATAAAATCAATAGTTAGAAAAAAGTATATGAATCATGATAATCACAATATACCATTTCTGGTGTATGGCCATCAAGATAGTATTGTAGTTTACAGAGATTGGTGGGATAAAGTTGTGGTTGGAGACTCGATAATAAAACCAAAAGGATCTTTAGAAGTGATTATAAAAAATTCTGATAAAATTGAAAAACTGGATTATGAAAATCAATTTGGTTTAGAGGGGCAATAACTTAATATATTTGGTTTTTCCCTAATATCAACAAACTTATACAAACTTACAGACTTTGCCGGATAAGATCATAGAAGTAAAGTCCGTTTATGAATAGAATAATTTAGTAAATAAAAATGGAGATATTCTTAAATAATATTAAAATAGATTATCTAGATCTTACTAGAGATGAGAAAATTGTTAATGATAAATTATTACTGAAAGTTAAGCCTGAAGCTAAATCCATTATTTTAGATGAATTAGAAAAGCCTGAAATCAAACTAACTGTAAAAATTTACAATAAAGCAGGTAAAAAAGGAATATTATATAAAACCCGATTTATCATAGACTATGTTTTAACTGAAGAAGACTATAATGAGCCAGATGGAATTGTTCTTTATGGAACTATGATTAATAAAATGAGTATTACGGGAAGTGGATATGATCAATATCTCATGAAAATTTTTTACGATTGGTTCAATCATTCAGAATTTAACTGGCGGAAGGCTGAGAACAGTGAACTTAAAAACTCTTATCTCCAGGCTTGTTTTATTTGGAATAACGGTCTTTATACAATGAGTAAAGAGAATAACATCATGAAAATGGAGGGAGATCTTGTTAAAGACAACAAAGATTTTTTCTGTTATTTAGGTGAATTGTTCTTTGGAAAAAAAGGTTTTATGGGAAGTGGGTTGGATTCACTTCATGATCATACTATAGACGTAAGTAAGAATAATAATATGAAAGATTTTCATCTATATATCAATTCTGCACAAGCCATAGAAGATGCCTTAGGAGTTAATTATTTTGCAACATCTCTGGAGCTCTTAAAAAGAACAGGTCTTAATATTTACATAGATCATTTAGTCTTTCAGGATTAATTGCTTCAATTATAGTAGTTTTCCCTCTTTGAGAAAAACAATAAGGGAAACAACCATGTGTATCTAAAGTATGCTCAAGCAGTTTACTTGTACGTTGCAGATAAAAATAATAAACAAAGTAAGTGATGAAAAAAATATTCATTGTTATAGTTTTTTTGCTATTTAATGTGATCATTTGGGGACAAACTCCTGTCGGAAATACCAAATATGAAAAGTTAAAGACATTTTTAAAAAAAGATAGTTTGGCATTTCAACAGTTTTTAATGGCTAAAAAATGTTTTTGCAGAGAGAATTTTTTGACTCTTAATGAGCGTAGGGCTGTAAAAAAAACTAATCATTCTACTAAAGACTTAAATGAATTATTTCAAGTTTTAAAAAATGGAGGATATTTATTCTTCGTAGCAATTGATGCTCAAAAGATAGCCTCTTTTTTTAGTAATAAACTGATTGATGAATATGTTTCAAGTAGTGGACGTATCAGCGATGATGGTAATAGAATTGATAATAAAGATATACTATGCGAAACCATTTCTTCACAAACTAAATATAATTACAGTCAATACATTAGTTTCATTAACAATTTAGACAATTATATATTACCGCTAAATAAAGGGACTACCTTTCTTAAAGAAGATACATACTTGGATGAATTGTACTACTATTATCCCGGTAAAAAAGAACGCTGGTATAATTTTAACGATGTTCATAAAGTATTGGATGTTGAATAGTTCGCTCCGCAAAGTCTCCCGACTTTGAGGCAAAAAAAATGAAATAACTTAATTCAATATAAAAAACCTCGCAAAACGCGAGGTTTTTGTAATTAAAAAAGACTTTCTAATCCCTATATTTGCTCCATGAAACGACTAATGCTGCTGTACGTACTTTTCCCTTTATTTCTATTCTCACAGACTACCGGAAAAGTGATCAAAATTTCAGATGGAGATACCATTACATTACTCTTAAAAGGAAATCAACAAAAGAAAATTAGACTTGCCGAAGTTGATTGTCCGGAAAGCGGGCAGGCATTTGGAAAAAATGCGAAACAGTTTACTTCTGCTCAGGTATTTGGGAAAACAGTAAACTTTGTTGAAACAACTACAGATCGTTATGGAAGATCCATTGCGAAAGTATATTATGATGACGGGAAATATCTTTCCAAAGAGCTTATCAAAGCAGGATTAGGATGGTGGTATTTTTCCTACTCAAAAGATGCGTCTCTGGGCAAAATTCAGGAAACTGCAAAGCTTAAAAAAATGGGACTTTGGCAGGATAGTAATGCTCTTGCTCCCTGGGACTACCGTAAAATGAAACGTGAGCTTAGAAATAATAAGAAAATCGAAGCGGCAAAGAACGGTACAAAAATAAAAGGAGCTGCATAATATTCTGACGGAAGCTTGAAGATAGGAGAGGGTGTTAATAATTAAACGCCAGTATATATCTAAGGATAGAAGAAAAAACAGAAACTGTCTCATTTTTTTGAGACAGTTTCTTTAAACAAAAAGTATTACAATTCTGATTAGGCTTTGTATTTGAATTAATTCCTATTTTTGACCATGATCCATCCGGTATAGGAAATGAGTTTTTGGGTATCCGGATCTGTCCACTTTATTTCATACCAATAAGTACCACTGCTCACTGGAGTACCACCGATGGTGCCATCCCATTTTAAGTTATTATTTTTATCGGATGAATGAATAAGCTGTCCGTATCGGTTGAAAATACCAAACTTCAGATCTTTCAAAAATCCAAGCTCTGAATAATCCAGACTATCATTGATGCCGTCACTGTTTGGTGTAATTGCATTGATGAGATTTGGAACCAGGATCTGAGTCTCCACAGGACGGCAATTATTGGAATCTTTTACGTAGAAAATATTTTTACCTCTCGGAAGACCTGTAAATATATTAGAATCCTGCCATATCATTCCATCCCTTGAATATTGATAAGGCGGTGTACCGCCTTCCACAGTAAGGGTAACTGTATTTCCTGTAGTTTCTATCTTTTTAATTTTTGGAACAGGAACAGATAGTACTTTTACAAACTGTTTCGTTTCACATCCATTGGAAGTCAGGATTACCCAATAATTACCTATGGAAGCGGTGATAGATGGAGTAGTTGCTCCTGTGTTCCATAAATAAGAGGTATAGCCCGGCCCGGCATCCAATGTAACGCGTGCATCCGGACATATGTACTGATCCACCAGAAGAGCAGAAGGCTTGGGTGGAATCACAGTTAAAGTAATTGGGGCAAAATCAAAACAACCATTGCCAGTAATTACCTTTACATATACTGTTGTATTTGAAGAAATATAAGCGGTAGGAGTAGTTATTTCATTCGTCCCGTTTGTGGCATCCGTTAAAGTAGGATAATACTTTTTTGTCACAGGAGCAGTGCTTGTAACAAGGGCTGTGGTTAAATCGAAAGTTCCAGTATTAGGATTGCCTGGAACAAAGCATCCGTTGAGGGTTGCATTCTGCACATTAGGAGCAGGATAAAACTGAAGGGTAATTTTAGCATTGGCCGTACAGCCTTCCACTGTAGTTACTTTTACGAATACTGTCGCAGGAGCAACTGATGGATATGCATTGGCAGGAATAATTTCATTGGTTCCTGCATTTAAGTCAGCCATGGTAGGATAATATTTTCGGATGGCATTGGTTGGTCCTCCTACAGCAGCTGTAGTAAGATTGAAAATACCTGTTCCGTTGGTCTCGCAGGTTTTTACAGTCGTATCCGTTAAAATCAGAGGCTGTACTGTTATATTGACTTTTACCTGTTCACAATCTGTAAAATCCGGGTCGTTTCCACAGAATTTATAAGTGAAAGTATCGGTGCTTGTTCCAGTATTGGCTGTATAAGTAAGAATTCCTGTTGCAGGATTTACTGTTAAAGTCCCGTTCACCGGAGCAGCAATGATCTGTACTGTTCCCGGGACCGGAGTCTGTGTAGAGTTGGAGAATGCAGGAGTGATGGCGGTAGGAGTCCCGGCGCTGCAGACATTCATTGATTTTACAGTATTGACAAGGCAGGTGTATACTTTGTAAGGATATGTTGTGAGAGGATTACAGGTGCTTTTAGTAATTGATACGGTATAATTTCCTGCTTGGGTAGGAGTATAGGTATTATTGTTCGCACCCTGAATAGGAGTGCCGTTAAGATTCCATTGATAATGGTCAAAACCGCTTTCCACTTCTAACACAATTCCCGGAATACATTCTCCGGCGGATTTGCTGATTACCGGAATGGAATTGAAACCTGCAAAATATCCTCCGTAGCCAAGATTTCCACTACCTCCAATAATCCCGGCTGTAACGGCTTTGGTAGAAGTTACTGTTATATTTCCAGTGATATTGGGAATTGAGTATGAAACCCAGTTTGGAGTTCCGGTGACAGGAAATGGCCCTTCTGCTGCGGTGGGAGTTACGCCGTTTACTGCGACTCCGGCCCCGGTTTGGGTAAGAATATTAAGCTTTACAGAAAGAGGCGGATTGAACGTGGTATAATAAGGAAGTTCTCCTATTTTTCCTATTTCATCAATAACAGTAGGCAGAAAACAGTTAAGAGGCGGTATATAATTGAAACCTTCCGTAGCATCATTGTCTGCAATACCTGATAATAATTGATAGACATAAACATTCTTTGATGCTTTGATATACATATTATGATGAGAAGGCCCATTGAGTACATAATTCATTGCACTTACTCTGTAATATTGCCCTTCATTGAGTGTTATTACAGGTGCAGGGTTGTTGTTAAGCCTAATTTCTGTATTGTTCTCTGTCGCAACAATAATGGCTCCTTCAATTTCAGGAAGGAGATTTCCCATTCCTTTAATGAGAACAAACTCTTGTCCTAAACGTTCAACCGGAACAGACTGATCCATGATAATATCCTCCCCGTTATAAGGAGGTGTCATTCCAAACTGACCATGATAATTTCCATTGGTAACAGATACAGGTTTTGTAGATTCTATTTTAGCTCCGATAAAACCATCTTTATTTCCGGGCTTATTGGCGTAGCCTGCAAAAATATAAGACTGTCCTTTATTCAGAGTGATTGTAATACTGGGATGGGTAAGTCCGTTAAAATTATTGTAGAACCACGTTGTCATACCATATCCTGAAACTTTGACCTGGGTATTGTCTTCAGTTGCCAGTATACCACAGGAAAAATTTTGTGAAGACTGGTTATTCATCAATGGAGCATATACTGCATAGAATTTATTACCAATACCGGCTTTTCCCTTTGACGTCAGAATTTCTCCATGATTAACTTCCGAAAACCTGTAGGTGGCAAAAAAAGGAAGGTCTCCATGAAGATAAAGCCCTCTTGTTTTTACACTCATTGCATCGGTTGTATTTTGTCCTATCATCAGATTCATCGGGACATCAAATGTCTGCGGATTTCCTTTGCTGATAGTCACTGTTCCTATTACAGTGTTATTATTATAAATACTGACAGGAAACGGTGTTGTATTGTCTGTAGAAAGATACAATGCCTGTTTGGGTGAACCATTCGAAGAACTCGCCACCATAGGAGCAAACCAATGCTCTGTATCCCTTTGTGCAAAAACAGATGATGATACAAATAGTAATATAAAGATAAATAAGATCCTTTTCATAAGCTTTAAGGAAGATTAGATTAAATGAGGCAGACAGCTTTTCATGAAAGCCAGCTTTGTTACAGTTGATTGATTGTGTTTAGATTAATCTTTAATTTTTCAGTAAGATCCATCCTGTGTATTTGATGATGGTGTCTTTCAGGGTGGGTTCTTTCCAGGTGATTACATACCAGTAAGTTCCGGTGAACAGTTTTTTATTATTGAACATGCCGTCCCAAGTATAATTGTTAAAACGTGTACCTGTAAAAACATTGTTTCCATATCTGTCATGTACCGTAAAGGATAACTCTTTCTTGTAAGCAAATTCTGCGTAAGAAATGCTATCATTAACATTATCTCCATTAGGTGTAATGGCATTGATGATGTTCATCACTGTCAGTTCTACCTGTATGGGCTCGCAGTTGTAAGAATCCTTTACATAAAACTTATTCTGACCATTAGGCAGGCCTGTAAACACATTTGAATTTTGCCAGTTAATCCCATCAATGGAATATAAGTAGGGTGGATTTCCTCCTATTACAGTAAGTGTCGCTTTATTATTGTCAAAATCAATTTGCCTGATAACAACGTCAGGTGCTTTTTTTACAGAAACATGCTGCTTTGTAAAACAGTTGTCATGTCCTAAAATCACCCAGTAATTTCCTACTCTTACATTAGAAATAGAAGAAGTTGTATCTCCTGTGCTCCATTCATAAGACTCATAGCCGGATCCTGCATCCAGTGTTGTTGTAGCATTAAAACATATGAATTGATCTTTAAGCAATGGGGAAGGATGAGGCAGTGTGACGGTAAGAGTTACTGTCGCAATAGTGTAACATCCTGTAGCATTGATGATTTTAATGTATACCTTTCCGCCGGAGGAAATGTAAACACTGGGGTTCAGGATAGCATTGATACCTGCTCCAGCATCCTGTAGTGTTTTATAATATTCTTTTGTAATACCTGTTTCGCTGGTAACAGATGCCTGGGTGAGATCAAAGCTTCCTTTATCCGGAGCGGAAGCAATATAACATGACGTTAAAGATGTATTCCGAACCTGCGGGGAAGGATTAAACAGGAGACTGATCTTTGTCTGGGCAGAACACCCTTCAAGGGTTGTTACTTTTACATAAATGTCTTTAGGAACAGATGATACATAAGCATTGGCTGGAATAATTTCATTAGTACCGGCAGCCAGATCTGCGGCGGTGGGATAATATTTCTTACTACTTCCCGATGGTCCTCCCACATTGGCAGAAGTGAGATCAAAAAGTCCGCTTCCGTTATTGCTGCATGCTTTAATGGAGGTATTCGTTACTGTGACTGTTTGGACAGTGATATTGACTTTTACTTCTTCGCAATCTGTAAATTCGGGAACATTGCCGCAGAATTTGTAGGTGAAAGTATCTGTAGCTCCGGTATTGGCTGTATAAGTAAGTATTCCTGTTGTAGGGTTTACTGTGAGTGTACCATTGGCAGGCGGACTGATGATTTGTACCGTTCCCGGAACCGGAGTTTGGGATGAATTCGTAAATGAAGGCGTTATGTTTACCGGGGTTCCTGTTGAACACACCGTTAATGCTTTTGTGGTATTAGCTAGACATGAAAATGCCTTATAAACCGGTGTTGTGACAGAGGGACAGCTTCCACCCACAGATACGGTAACGGTGTAATTTCCCGGTTGAGTAGGAGTATATGTGTTGGTATTCGCTCCCGGAATAGCATTTCCGTTAAAATTCCATTGATAAGTTGTATAGCTATCATCTACTTCCAGTGACATTCCCGGAATACAGGTTCCGTTTTTCTTGGCAATAACAGGGATAGAAGAAAATCCGGCAAAATAACCACCGTAGCCTACATTTCCTTCACCGGCAGCAATACCAGCCGTCACAGCTTTAGTAGATTCTACGGTAATATTACCTGTAACATTCGGTACAGAATAAGTAACCCAATTAGTATTTCCGGTTACGGGGAACGGTCCTTGTGCAGGAGGTAAAGGTATTCCGTTAACAGTTACTGTAGCTCCTGTCTCAGTGATGATATTGAGTTTTACTGCAGGAGTGATAGCAGTATAATAAGGTAATACATTGATCATACCTATTTCATCAATTTTCTTAGGAAGAAAACAGTTGAGAGGAGGAATATAATTAGCCCCGATGGTAATTTCAACAAATGATGTTGCTGTTCCAGCCATCAATTGATAAACATAGGCTTTTTTGGTAGTCCGGATGTGCATGTTATAATGTCCGGTACTATTTTGATTCATATAAGAAGAAGAGCCGATCCGATAGAACTGCCCTTCATTAAGAGTGGCAATCGGGTTCACATCATCATTGAGATATACCTGTGTATTATTCTCTGTAGCGGTTACTACAGCACCCTCTACATTTGATGCGATCGGAGCCATACCCTTAACAAGGACAAAATCATCCCCTAAACGTTCTACCGGTATCGACTGGTCCATTAAAATATCACCGCCATTATTGGAGTTAACAATCTGACCGTTGAAATTTCCGTTAGTAACAGTTACAGGTTTATTAGACTCAATTTTAGCTCCAATAAAACCGCTTTGATTTCCTGTCTGGTTTCCTGTACCTTCTATAATATACGATTGCCCTTTTTGTAAGGTAAAAGTCATTGAAGGCGTATTGGTACCAGTAGTCCCATTGGAGAATTGAACGGAAGCTCCATAATTAGATACTGTTACCATTGTATTATCTTCAGTAGCAAGTACTCCACAGGTGAAATTGTTATTGGAAGAAGCTGTAGCAATAGGCCCATAAGCAACATAAAATTTGTTTCCAATACCAGCTTTTCCTTTGGACGTAAGTATTTCTCCATGATTTTTTGTAGAGAATCTGAAAGTACAGAAAAAAGGTTTTTCTCCTTTAACATAAATACCTCGTCCGGTTACCTTAAAAACTTCTGATTGTGACCCCGTAATCATTTTATCCATAGGAATGTCAAAAGATTGGGGATTGCCTTTGCTGATTGTTACATTTCCAATGGCTGTATTATTGTTATAGATCGTGACGGGAAATGGAGTTGTAGAATCTGTCGATAAAAATAAAGCCTGTTTATTGGAATCATTAAGTCTGGACATCATCGGGGCAAACCAATGTTCCGTATCTCTCTGGGAAAAAAGCATATTGCTTCCAAATGATAAAATGAGCACTGTAAAAAGAAGCTTTCTGAGCAATAAAAGCCAGTGCTTTCCTGTTTCGGAAGCAGGCTTATAAACGAAGTAAAAATCTTTCATTGAATAAGTTTAAGGAGGATAAAAACTGTCATAAAAGCGATGGACAAGTTTCCACCGCTTTTGATGACAGAGACAACATTTATTTCTTTATGGCTTTTACGGTGTGAGAAGTACCGTCTTTCATGATCATTTTTATTAAATATATTCCTGATGCCAGATCTTTTAATGAAATTGTATGGTCAGGATTCCTGATCTCAGTGACGGATTTACCCGAAGTATCATATATCATAACGGATTGCATGTTTTTATGGTCAGTCATCATAATTACATCAGTGAAAGGATTAGGGGAAATGCTTGCTTTTGATTTCACTGCGTTGTCCTGTACATTCATTGTTTGTGTGGGAGCCCATGAAACATTATCCCAGTAATACAATGCATTCCCTGAGGTTGCATATGTATCCCGGATAGCCAGTCTTGCCCCTGCCGGAACGGTATTAGGAATGACAATAGTGTACTCACTTCCTGTAGCTGGAGTATACGAGGTATTGGTAATATTCAATTGCTGGATCAATGTAAAAGTAGAAGCATCAGTAGGATTGGTCATATATCCCACCTCTAATTTTCCTGTATTCACACTGCAATAAGCATTCAGCTTCAGAGAATGAGTTCCTGCATTGATGTTGGTAAACTCAGGTAATACAGCAATGGATATATCTCCTGCAGAAATACTGCGTTGTAAAATATGTTTCGTTCCGGATAGAGCACCATTTCCATTAATATTTAAGCTTGCTATTCCTGTCACAATTCTTCCCCAGCATGGAGCATTGGTTAATAATCCCGTAGCATAAGAATCAAAATTTTCTAAAAGTGTTGCAACTGGTGCACAAAGAGTCTGTACCGATGCAATATTGCTCCATAGACTCTGATCTGAAGCACTACATCTTGATCTTATCCATATATAATAGGTTGTTGCAGAGTTTAATCCCTGGATAGTATAAGGATTAGCTGTTACCCCTGTTATATTAGGTACGGTAGATGAGGTTGGCGCGGTGTTGTTGGTACTGTAATAAATGTCGTACCCCATTGCTGGTGCTGGTGAAGGAGCTGTCCATGCTATATTCGCTGTTGCGCTGGTTACATTGGATAAAACGATATTTGTTGGAGTAAAGCACGTTGGTTTAGGCTCCCAATATACATTATCCCAGTAAATATTTACAGAAGGAACACCTCCATGTCTTATGGCCAGCCTTGCATTGGCAGGAACGGTATTGGGAATTACAACACTATATTCAAATCCATCGAAAACAGTATTACTGATATTCACAGATTGGATATTCACAAAAGAAGAAGCATCCGTATCATTGGTTACGTAACCAATATCTAATACACCAGCAGTACTGCTTACTTTTGCTTTAAATCTTAACCAGTGGGTTCCCGCATTTACATTACTGAACATCGGAAGTACAGCAATTACTGTGTTAGCTGCACCATTGGCACTCTGATACATCGCTTTGCTACTGTTCACACCACTACCGGAACCAATTGTCTGGTATCCTGATCCTAAAATAATTCTATCCCAGCAGTCAGCATTATTAGGCCCGTTTACTGCACTTTCGAAGTCTTCAAACATTGAAGTTTTAGCATCGCACTTGGTTTTAAATATCCCCCTTAAAGACCATGCACTTTTATTAGATGTACCGCAAACTGATCTTACATAATAATAGTAAGTTGTAAAAGGTGAAAGTCCGCTGATGGGTGCTGAGATTGTATTACTGGTCCCTGATATTGGCGTAGAGGCATCCGGAATAGTGGTGGAAGAAGTATAATAATATTCATAGCTTCCCGGTGCTGTTGCAGGAGCACTCCAGGAAATCATTGCAGAATTGTTGGTTATATTGGAAGAAGTAAGTGTTGAAGGAACAAAACAGGTTGGTGAAGCATCGATCTTCAAACTGAAATCTACAAAATTTCCATAATTGTTAGGCCCGCATGGGGTTACAGGGTTCGGGAATGAAGTGCCGCTCTGTACCCTGATTCTATATATTCCAGAGGCCTGAGAAGGTGGAATAAAAAACAGATCATCCACAACTGAATAGCTTGAAGGTCCTAGTGGATTTTCATAAAAATCATCAAAATCTCCATCATTATTCCAGTCGATCCAGACATAAGACTTTACTCCCGATCCTGCAAAATCCAGATGAACGTTCACTGTCCCTCCAGGATATGAAGATACTGTTTGGCTGGAAGAATTGTCAACATAAGCCTGATATGAAGATGCTGTATAGTATAAAGCTCCCTGATCAGAAAATATGGCATTCTTTAAATAGTTAGACTGGCTGGAAGTGCCGGCTGTAGGAACACAGTAGGTCTGTGCATTCAGTTGAAAAACTGAAAAGAGGAAAATCATCCATAATAAGTAGTGTTTTCTCATTTTATTTCTATTTTTAAGGGTTAGATGTACCGGCTTTATCGTCAGATTTTGGGCGGTATACTTAATTGTGCAGTGTATTTTTTTTACTTCTTTTTTTTACATCAGTAAATATTGATTCATTGAATTATATCTTAAAAATCATATCTTAGATGATTAGAAGATTATCTTTAATTTTTTATAATGATAATGCTTAATAAGTGTGATGGTTTCATTGAAATTTGAGAATAAGTCTAATATTTTGAATCAACTTAAAGGTTTGAACAATATTAGCGTTATATTTGCCCTTCGTCAAGGAATACGCTTGCATAATTCGTTGAATTTACAAGAGTTTGAAAAATAAAATACTGTAAATCAGTAATTTGTATTTGAGTGTTTTAAAAGGAGTAATGATAGAAATATCAGATAAAAACAGTGGGGAAATGATCCTTATGTTCAAAAAAATACTGAAAAGTAATATAGCAATATTGTTTTTCATTCTGTGGTGCCCGGTTTTTATAAAGGGGCAGGCGATTCCGGATTTCAGTATTTTAACCGACAAAGCTTTTCAGAAATTATATCAGAATCCCGAAGAGTGTATCAGCTACTCACAAAGTCTTCTTATCAGTGATAAAAATGTGGAGCATAAAGTCATTCTGCGGAACATTATTTCCCAGGCTTATGCCCTTCAGGGAAACTATGTGCAGTCTGTGAGTATTTCCAATCAGAAAGAAGATGATGATAAAAAAGGAAGTCTTTCCCATTTTATTCAGTTGTTTGATGATTATAATCTGGCTGATCAGTATCAGAACTTAGGGTTGTACGGACAGTCGAAGAAAATCATTGCAGATATTTTAAAGGATTCAGAATTGTTAAAAACCAATAATCCCAAAGAACGGATGGTGCTTGCAAAACTATTCCAGCTTCAGGCGATAAATGCAGGGATTGTGAGGAACTATAATTCTGCTTTACAGAATATAGATAAAAGTAACTCCTACCTGAACAGTCATAACGCAGAAAACATGATTATCAAATGGGAAAATATCATTTTCCGGTCTACATTTCTGATGCGGCAGAACAGGCTGGGAGAATCAAAGAAATTACTTGAGGATGTTATTCAGGACGTTGAAAAATATGAAAATAATGCCTTTATCTCTGCATTTGCCTATGAAAGTATGTCACGATATTACTTTTTAAAAGGAGATTACAACGAAGCTGTAAAACAATTGGAAAAAGGATTTGCTCAAATTGAAAATCTTCCTTATAATGATCTGAAAATCATATTTTATGAATTGTTTGCACGGAGCTATCTGGCCCTTAATAATGATGAGAAATACTATTATTACAATAATTTATACACCGGTTTAAAAGCAAAACTGGATTCCAATAAAAAGGAAGGAATACAATATGTTGTGAAATTGCTTGAAACCTACCATCACAAAAACCTTGAATTCCAGGAACAGAAGAAAGAAAAGCAGCTTAAAACTGCCGGTATTGCTATCTTGATTCTTATTGCGGGAATGGTTGCTTATCTCCTGAGCGAATCATCAAGAAGTAGACACCTCAAAAAACAGCTTGATTTCTTTGAAAAACTGAAAATAAAAGAAGAGCCTTCAGCTTTAGAGGTTGGCGGGCCGAGAGAAGATCCTGTAAAAGAAAATAAAAATCAGGAAAAGGATCCTTCTAAAATCTCAAAAGAAAAAGAAGATGAAATTTTACAGAAGCTTAAAGACTGGGAAAAATCTGACGGCTATCTGAATAAAAACATGTCACTGGCTATTCTTTCCGCACAGACGGGGATAAATACTAAATATCTATCTGAAGTCATCAATAACAATAAAGGAAAGAACTTTAACGGCTACATTAATGAGCTGAGAATTGATCATATTGCGCGTCTTTTGAAAACAGATCCTGCTTATCTTAATTATAAAGTAAGCTATCTGGCAGAATACGCAGGATTTTCATCTCATGGTGCATTTACGAACGTATTCAAATCTATTACAGGAATGTCTCCCAATACCTACATCCAGGAAATTATAAAAAATAAAAACTGATGAAATTCTTGATCCATATTGTTTTGATGAGTCTTCTGCTTTTTCAGACAACTCTTGCCGCACAGAAAATTTCTGATGATTCCCTGATGAAGATTGCCAATCTGGAAATTTATAATAATCCGGACAATGCTATAAACATTGGAAAGAAACTGCTCAGAAAAGAAAGAGACCTCAATAAATCCATTAAAATCTATCTGATTCTATCTACTGCAGGAATTGCCAAGAGAAACTTTGACGAATCTCTGCAATATATTCTGAAAGCAAGAGAACTGGTTCAGAAAACCAATGATCCTAAGATCCAAACCAGTTTTTTAATTGCAGCAGCTGTGCAGTACCAACAGATGGAACTTTTCAGCAAAAGCCTTGAAACATTGGACGAAGCTGACGAATATTTGGTAAAACTGCCTGAAGATTCCTATCTGAAAAATTTTGAAACAGCCAGAAGCTTTGCCCTGCGCGGAATGATCTATAAAAGCCAGTCGAATCCGGAAATCGCTCTTCAGGAGTTTTTAATCGCGATCAGAAACTTTGAAAAAATAAAAGAGAAAAAAGAGAAAACCTATTTCAACCAGAGTATCATTTATTACAATATTGGTCATTGTTATCTCAATCTTAACCAGCCGGACAATGCCGGAACGGCTTTTATGAAATCTATGAATCTTGCAGGTATGATCAAGGCAAAAAGTCTTGAAGCGTTTGCTTTAAAAGGCCTTGCAGAGATGAACAAGCAAAAACATCAGAATCAGGAAGCTCTGAAACTGTTAATAAAAGCTGAAAACTTAGGTAAGGAAGCAGGTGATCTGTCCCTCAATGAAGGGATTTATAAAGAAATGGCGGATAATTATCTGGCGATGGGAAATCCTAATCTTTATCAGGTCTACAGCAGAAAATACTTTGAAACAAAATTTAAGAGAGAGCAGAGCGAACTAAGCTCCATCAATCACGCTATTGATGTCCACAATATGGAAACTCAAAAGAAAAGTAAAAAGCTAGCCACCCGATATAATTATTTTATAGCTGGCATGATAATTCTTGGACTTTTTATACTGAGTATCTTTTTCTATTTTGTTATGAAAATCAGAAAGCAGAATAAGAAATATCATGACGAAATTAAACAGCTTATCAGGGATTAAATAGAAGTTTTTCAGTTTTAAATTAAGAGTACGATTTCTCTGTGATATTGTTTGATTATAAAATAAGATCTGTAGCCTTCTAAAAACAAAAGACCTCACAATAAAAATTGTGAGGTCTTTGTGAGCGCGAAAGGATTCGAACCTTTGACCGTCTGCTTAGAAGGCAGATGCTCTATCCAGCTGAGCTACGCACCCTTAGAAGTTGATTCTCGCTTAGTAAATAAGCACATTAAAAAGTCGGGGCGGCAGGATTCGAACCTGCGACCTCCTGGTCCCAAACCAGGCGCGATGACCGGACTACGCTACGCCCCGAATATATAAGAAGAGCGGAGGGTAAGGGATTCGAACCCTTGCGACACTTTCGCGTCGACAGTTTAGCAAACTGCTCCGTTAACCACTCCGGCAACCCTCCTTTTTGTTTATTTTTTAATGATCGTTGTTCCGTTATTGCGAGTGCAAATATAGAACAGATTTCTTTATCTACCAAATAAAATTCAAGAAATTTTTGTGTATTTTTGAGGTAATAAATCATTCAAAAACCAAACTGATGCGTAAAACATTATATATCATCGGATTAAGCACTTTTGTTTTTTCATGTACTTCCCAACAAAATGTGAAAAAAAATACTTACAAACCGAAAACCCCAATAACACAGGCGAAACCGACGGTTCAAACAACTCCTCCGGTGGCTTCAAAACCAAAAGTTGTATCTGATCATGGAGTAGACTTTTTTACTACTAATATAGCAGACCCAACAAAAAATGATAATACGGCAAGTTATGGTTCTATTGTATCTGCGAAACCAGCCGGATATAAAGTGGTGAAAACTTATTTCCCTGCGGTAGCCCAGAATTTCAGACAACGTTATCTTATATTACATTATACAGCCCTTCCGGACGATAAATCTCTTACCGTTCTTACCCAACAAGCGGTGAGTGCCCATTATCTGGTAAATAATACAGGAGATAACGAGATCTATCAATTGGTGGATGAAAATAAGCGAGCTTATCATGCAGGAGTAAGCGCGTGGAGAAATGACAAAAATCTCAACGATAATTCTATCGGTATTGAAATTGTAAATACAGGGTATACCACGGATGCTACCGGGAAAAGAACGTTTGCTCCTTTTAGCGATGACCAGGTGAAAAAAGTAGCGGCTTTGGTTAAAGATATTGTGACGAGATATCAGATCCAGCCTACGAATGTATTGGCACATGCCGATATTGCACCTACAAGAAAACAGGATCCCGGGCCAATGTTTCCATGGAAAAAGCTTTATGATGAGTACCAGATTGGAATGTGGTATGATGAAGCGGCTAAACAGACTTATCTTGAGGCAGCACAGGCTGATATTACAGCAAGATATAATGATTCCAGCTTTATTTTCCTTATTCAGACGTCATTGCAGAAATTCGGATATGCACTTGATCTTAGCGGAAAATGGGATGATGCTACGAAGAAAACAATTGAAGCATTCCAATATCATTTCCGTCCACAGAATTATGACGGAATTATGGATGGAGAAACATGGGCAATACTCCAGGCTTTAAATCAAAAATATCCAGTAAAATAATTCAAATTAAAACGCATCGGTTAGATGCGTTTTTGCTATCTTTAAACGATCAAAAACAGTAAAATATCTGTAATGGAAAATTTCAGAAAAGAAAGTGATTTATTAGGCGAACTGAATGTGCCTTTAGATGCTTATTATGGGGTTCAGACACAAAGAGCTATTAACAATTTCAAAATTTCAGGGCAGCTTTTGTCTTCATATCCGGACTTCATAAAAGGATTGGCTTTTGTAAAAAAAGCAGCAGCTAAAACCAATTATGAACTTGGACTTCTAGACGAAAACCTGTATTTTAAAATAGCAGAAGCATGTGATGAAATTGTAGAAGGGAAATATCATGAGCAGTTTCCGGTAGATATGATTCAGGGAGGTGCAGGAACTTCCATCAACATGAATGCGAATGAGGTGATCGCCAATATCGTGTTGGAAAAATTAGGAAAAAATAAAGGAGAATACGAATTCTGTTCACCCAATGACCATATCAACCTTTCTCAGTCTACTAACGATGCTTATCCTACAGCAATCAAAATGGGATTGCTTCAGATGAACATTGGGCTGGTAGAAAAACTGGAAAGAATTATCACGGCTTTCCGTGCAAAAGGACAGGAGTTCCATGATGTTATTAAAATGGGACGTACACAACTTCAGGATGCTGTTCCAATGACTTTGGGACAGGAATTTGAAGCATATGCTGCCACTTTAGAAGAGGATATTTCCAAACTGAATAACAACGCCAACCTATTTGTAGAAGTAAATATGGGAGCTACAGCTATCGGAACAGGCTTGAATGCTCCGGTAGGATATGCCACGCTTTGTGCTAAAAACTTAGCTCAGATTACAGGATTCCCTATTGTTTCAGCACCGGATTTAGTAGAAGCTACTCCTGACACGGGATCGTATGTAATTTATTCTTCAGCTACAAAGCGTCTTGCGGTGAAGTTATCCAAAATCTGTAACGACTTAAGATTACTTTCATCAGGTCCAAGAGCTGGTCTTTTTGAAATCAATCTTCCGCCAATGCAGCCAGGATCTTCTATAATGCCAGGGAAAGTAAATCCTGTAATTCCGGAAGTAGTCAACCAGGTTTGTTTCAAAGTATTTGGAAATGATCTTACCGTAACTTTTGCCGCAGAAGCAGGACAATTACAGCTGAATGTAATGGAACCGGTACTTTCACATGCCATCATGGAAAACATCAACTTCCTTTGCAATGCTTTGGATACGCTTCGTGACAAATGTGTGGTTGGAATTACTGCCAATAAAGAAGTTTGTCTGAATATGGTGAAACACAGCATCGGTATTGTTACAGCATTGAACCCTTACATCGGATACAAACAATCAACACAGATTGCAAAAGAAGCATTGGAAACAGGAAAGAGCGTATACAACCTTGTTTTGGAGAAGGGAATTCTTTCTCAGGAAAAACTGGATGAAATTCTTGATCCGAAAAACATGCTGAAACCGCATAACAAATAAAATTATCAACGATAAATGATCAATGATAATTGATGCCCTCAAAAGCTTCTCATCATTGATCATTTATTCATCATCATTTATACTATAATTTGTGAGGTTTTTAATCATAATTCCTGCCCATAACGAAGAAGACAACCTCCCATTTACTCTTAACTCTCTGCAACAGCAAAGCAGCAAAGATTTTAAAGTAGTGGTAGTGAATGACGGTTCTACAGACAGCACAGCTGAGGTCATCAGAAACTATACAGAAACTGATTTCCGTTTTGAAACAACCAACCTACAGAAATCTGAACATCAGCCAGGATCTAAAGTCGTTCACGCTTTTAAAAACGGACTTCAGACTCAAGCTATGGATGAATTTGATATCATCTGTAAATTTGATGCCGATATTATTCTTCCGGAAAATTATCTGGCGGAAGTAGCAACAGCTTTTATCAATCATCCTGAATATGGGCTTGTGGGAGGACTTTTGTATATCGAAAAGGATGGGAACTGGGTGTATGAAGGAAATTCCAATAAACATCACGTGAGGGGGCCTATGAAGGCTTATCGTAAAGAATGCTTTGTAGAGATTGGTGGTTTAAGGGAAACATTGGGCTGGGATAATATTGATTCCATACTGTTGGAAAATCATGGATGGAAAGAAGTTGTACTTCCGGAGCTCCATGTAAAGCTGATTAAAGTAAAAGGAGCCGATTACACGATACGCCCTGCTGATTATTACGGAAGATATTTTTATTTCTTGGGACTGAACAGGTTTCTGGCTTATATTGCCTCTTCAAAAGAAGCTATGAAAAGTAAATCTGTTTCATTTTTCTTTGATATTATTACATCTTATGAAAACTGCAGATCAAATAAATTAGAACTGAAAATTACCAAAGAAGAACAGAAGGCCGTTAATGATCAACGTTGGAGAATGTTGAAAAAGAAATGGCTGAAAATGTAGAAGGTGATTTTTTATACGTTGTAAATGTCCATCAAGAGAAATGGGTTTTAACCGTTTAATCAAAAAAGTAAAGATTCCATTGGCTTTAGCCAAAATTTAAGATATAACTCCCGTTAAACTGTGAAAAAAATAGCTTACATAGAAATAGATACCCACGCAGAAATCGCCCAGGCTTTCATGGATATTATGGAAGGATCTCAGGATTTTACGGTAGACTATTATTTTTCAAAAAGAATCAAAGATCAGGTAAGCCACCGCCATGAAGCTGTGTTTTTATCAGATAGTTCTATGATTCTGGATCAGTTAAAGGGAAAAGGATATGATCTTGTGGTCATAGGTACTGTACACCGTTATTTTAATACATTTTTAGCAGTCACAAAAAGGTACAATACGGCAGTTATTTCCCATAATCTTAATTTCATAAAAGCTTCCAAGCTGGATCTGATGAAAAGTGTTTTCAAGGGAGACGTTATCTTCAGACTAAAATTGTGGTTGAAAGAAGGTTTGTTCTACAAAACCAAAGTGTATAATACTTCAAGAACTCTTTTCGTGCTGGATGAAGCTCTGATATCAGGGAGATATCATTATTTGCCACTATTTTACACAAGAGATTTTGATAAAGTAAAAAATGAAGAGCTTATGGTGGTGATTCCCGGTGGTGTTTCGCAGAAAAGAAGAGATTATCATTATATTTTCGAAACCATTCGGAAACTTAATCCGGATAAATCTTGCCAATTTGTTTTCCTTGGAAAAGCAACCGGACACGAGTTAAAACAACTTGAAAATCTGTCTGGAAAATTACCTGAAAATATTAAAATCACCTATTTTTCTGAAAGAGTTTCTTCAGAAGAATTTGAACAATGGATGCAAAAAGCAGATGTCCTATGGTGTCCGATTCAACAGGATACAGAATTTTTTGGTATGAAAGAAACGTATGGACTCACTAAAATGACAGGAAACCTTGGCGATGCCATAGCTTATGGAAAACTGGCTGTTTTTCCGGGAAAGTATCCTTCAAAACTGAATTTTATTATTCCTGAAAAAGAAAATATTCTCGAACAGTTAAAAACCGTTTCTGAAAATCCATTTGATTTTTATACAACATACAGCAGGAAAAAAGTTCAGAAAAAACTGGAGCAATTTCTCAAAGGCTTGCTATAAAAAGCTTTAGATTATTCTATTTTCTGTCTTAAAAGCAATTATTTTATCTTAAATACACTCTTAATAAATCTCATATTCAGGTAATCCTCAACAGGGAAAATCCTGGTGAAGTAATTTCCGACATAGATCAGTATCAAGACCACTGCAGGTTTGTATATCAGATTAAGCAGATTGCTGTTGAAGTTGGGAAGAACAATGGCTACTGTAATAGCTAAAGTACAGATAATAGAGACGAAAATCATTTCAATACTCAACGGCGAAACCTTAAATACAATATAATTGAAAACAATTTTCACAACATTGTAAATAGTAAGTGAAATAGCCGTAGATAAAGCAATTCCGATCAGCTTCAGATCCGTGTTTTTAATGAAATAATAATTCAGTCCGATAGTCAGTCCGGCAAGCAAAAGCATCACCAGAATATTGAATCTGTAATATTTTGAGAGTGAAATAATATTCCCGTTGAATCCGGTAGCAAGATCTATTAATACTGCAGAACCCCAGATCCAGACTACGGGTTCATATTCTCTGAGCATGGTTCCGTTTTTTGGCATAAATTGCGTCAGATAAGGAAATCCTACCATAATACAGGAGAATAAAACGGCTCCAAGGAAATATAAGGTCAAGGATGTCTTTTTATGGAACCTGTCCAGTTCCACCATATCTCCGTCTGCCAGAGTTTTGTTGATGATAGGTGCTGAAATATTAAATAATCCAAGCTGGGGAATAGAAATTAACGAGATCAGAGCATACAGAACAGAATAAATTCCAACCTCTTCCATTCCCATAAATTCTCCGATCATAAAGCTGTTGATCGCCAGATAATTTCCAAAAGTTCCCAGGAATCCAAAGAAACTGTAATTGAAAAACTCTTTCCAGAAATTATTCTTTTTGAAATAATCGGTATTAAAGTCCAGCTGAATTTTTTCCAGTTTGTTGGTGTAATAAATATATCCCAAAAGCATAAAAAAGAAAATTCCAAAAAAGAAAGCATATGCAATGATCTGTGACGTAGAAGCTGTAACATTCTGTGATAAAGCAAAGAAAAAAAGACAGAATGCTCCCAGGTTCGCTATTTTCGGAAACAGATTGTCGAAGATATTGGAAACTACAATTCTTTTGTAATTGGATGTGTATTTATTGAAAATAGCACAGAATGAAAGGATTAAAATCAATGGCAGAATCATTTCCTTGATCTTCCATGCTTCTGAATGTCTGAATTTCGGATAAAAATAGGGAAGTATAAAAAATACAGCCGTGAAAATAATAAAGTTGATAAAAACCGTCAGTAGTGACAGTGACAGCATATTCTGTTTTTTACCATCTTTTTCTACTTTGTGAAAAAATTTCACATTCGAATAAGAAATACCCAAAACAACAAAAGGAACCAGCATTTCAGCTGTGGGAAGAATGTAGCGTAGCTTTCCGTAAAATTCAAAATCATTCGGAAATATAAATATTGCGGAAACGGTGCCCAGCAAAAAACCAATATAACCGATAATGGAATATTTGAAGCCTTGTCTCGCTACTACACTCATAAGTTGTTTTAAATGTTTTTAGGTATAAAAATAATATTGTTGATGTACTGAGTTTTATTTTTTTCGTCGTTTGTATTTTGTGTTATAATTTCTTCTGTAAGATTTTCCAGCGTAAAGCTGTTTCTGTTCAGATATCTGGCATCATATCCCCAGCTCATCACTTCGGATATTTCATTCCATATAGGAGTTTCATGGTGTCTTTGCTCCATTTCAACCATTAAGGTCGGCTTAAATTGCCTAATAGTTTCTCTCGCTCCGGAAAGAGTTTTTATTTCGTTTCCTTCAACATCTATTTTGATAAAATCAAGTCTGTTGAAATGTTCCAGTGCTGCCCATTCGTCAAGTTTAATAACTTTTACTTGTTCCGTATAGCTTTTCTCTTCTCCTTTTTCTTTGTAAGAAGTGTTTAAAGTACCACGGGAAGCAATAGTTTTACCATTAATGATGGGTACTTTGAATTCTGCAATCCTGTTTTCATCCGAAAGAGCAAGAGGGAGAATATGCATGTCAGAAAACAGTCTTTTCAGTCTTCTGTAAAGCTTTTTATTAGGTTCAAAACCATAAATATGCTCATGCTTCAATGTATTTTCCAGCTGATAAAGGAAAGTTCCCACATTGGCACCAATATCCAGTATCACAGCATTTTTAGGAAGGTATTCTTTGATCCATACCAATTCCGGTTCTACATTACGTTCCGAAAAGTTATTTTTATTAAGATTATTTAGAGCTTTAAAATATCTTTTTTTGTAGAAATTCGGGCTTATGTATTGTAGTTTCTCTGCAATTTTTTGGTATAAAGACATCTTTGGCTTTTTGGCGAACAGCAAAGATACGTAAAAATGTAAAACTTTTCTTAAAAAATGTTAATTATAATGGCTTGATTTTCAGGATGGATTTCTGAAATTTGTTTTTGTAACCTGGGGAGTTTTACTATAATTTTGATTTGTCACAGAGACACCTGTATCCCCCTGAACATCTGATTATGACATTCTGTAGAAATAGAACTTCAACCAGAATGCACCCAATGATCTGTGAAAACGAGTGATCGGTAGTTGAAAAAGTAAAACTATCTAGAGAAAAGGTGTATTTAGAAAATCATTGAAAGGTTTCATCAGTTTGAAAACTTTGGTCATGTTTTTTACAGCATTTTTGTCCAGCACTTCCTCATCTTTCAGAGAATATACTACAATAAAATTTTTAAGTTTGAGATATTCTCCCATAGGATCTTCTTTTTCAAAACCCTGAGGTATTTTCTTTAGTTTATCGTCCTGGTCAAGCTCCGGAAAATGTTTTTTGAAATCTTTATTATTGAGAATTTTTAGAAAATCGTCTCCATACAAAGAAATCTCTTTGCGGACTTCTTTCAGGACAGAAGATTCCGGCATATAGATTCCTCCTGCTAAAAAGGACTTTCCAGGTTCCATGTGAAGATAATAACCTCCTTTCTGATTTCCTTTTCCCATTCCCAGAGAAGCTCCGAAATTGGTTTTATAAGGCGATTTGTCCTTTGAAAAGCGGGTATCTCTGTAAATTCTGAATAAGGCCTTTTTACTGTCTATTTTAGCAAGTTCTTCATCAAAACCAGACATCTCCTTAATCAGTTCATCAAGAAATGACACAACATTTTGCTGAGATTCTGTGTACAGGTTTTTATTTTCAGTAAACCATTCGCGGTTATTGTTTTTATTTAATTTGTTTAAAAAATCAAATGTTTTAGAAGAAATGCTTGCAGACATATTATGTGAGGTGTTTTTAGTGTTGTTGCTAAGTCAGATTTGGGTAGGCTATTCAATCCCGAAATTTAGAATTGGAAATTCATACCACAATTCAAATGTACAAAATCTATTTAGGTTTTATACTTTCAGTAGGGATAATAGACGGATATTAGATGATAAAGGAATTTGCAGTGGCAGATTGGGAATCAAAACAGGTTGATAAGTAAGGTGCTGCCAGGTACCGGATGCCTGAAGCTCTCATTATTCTTTTGAAGAAATTTTTATGTTATTTTAAGTGGTCTTTTGTGATAGATTCAATGTTTTGCATAATAATATAAAAAGAGAAAAATATATGTTCTATGGTTTTATTTTGAAAATTCATAAATATCACAGAAAAAATCAATCCAATTTAATAAAAAAAAATAATGTTTAACAAGTCCTTAGTTTAAGGCTGTTTTTTTTACATTTAATTTTCAAAAAATCAAAGAAATATTAAAAGATTCTGAATTTAAGATTGTATATTTAAAACTTTATTCAAAAACAAATCAAATATTTATTGTATCTTTGCAAAAATTTTAAAATAGTTAATGAATTTATTTACGGAAACCAATTTAAGTCCTGATATCCTTAAGGCAATTGGCGAACTGGGTTACGAAAGCCCAACAGAAATCCAAAAACAGACTATCCCTTTTATTCTTTCAGATATTCGCGACTTGATCGCACTTGCGCAGACAGGGACAGGCAAAACAGCAGCGTTTTCGCTTCCGATTTTGGATATGATTGACGATACGAGTCGCAAAATCCAATTATTGGTGCTTTGTCCGACACGGGAATTATGTCTTCAGATTTCGAAGGACATAAAGAATTACTCTAAGTATATGAAAGACATCAAGACAACTGCGGTTTATGGTGGAAGTAGTATTGTAGAGCAGATGAGATCTTTGAAGGACAAACCACAGATTATTGTGGGAACTCCGGGAAGAGTAATTGATCTTATCAACAGAAAAGCATTAGACTTTTCTGCGATTCATTGGTTAGTATTAGACGAAGCTGATGAAATGCTTTCTATGGGATTCAAAGACGAATTGGAAACCATTCTAAGCGAAACTCCGGAAACTAAACAAACTTTCTTATTCTCTGCAACGATGAATAAAGAGGTGGAAAGAATTTCCAAAAATTATCTTACAAAGCCGCATCGTATTTCAGTAGGTTCTATCAACGAAGTGAAGAAGAACATTACTCACGAATACTATGTTGTAGGATACCGTCAGAAAAAAGAAGCATTAAAAAGATTAATTGATGCTAACCCTAACCAGTACTCCATTATCTTCTGTAGAACGAGAATGGAAACTCAGGAGGTTGCTGATTTCTTAATGCAGAACGGATATGCAGCTGATGCTCTTCATGGTGATCTTTCTCAGGCACAGAGAGATACGGTAATGAAGAAATTCAGATTGAAAAATATTGATATTCTTGTAGCGACAGACGTTGCAGCAAGAGGATTGGATGTAAACTCTTTAACTCACGTTATTCACTTCTCTTTACCAGATGATCCTGAAGTATTCGTTCACAGAAGCGGTAGAACAGGTAGAGCTGGAAAAGATGGTATTTCTATGGCTTTAATAAAGCCTGAAGAAAGCAGAAAACTGAAACAGATCAAATCTGCAACGAAAATTGAAATTAACGAAAAATTCATTCCTACAGGTGAAGATATTATCAAAGCTCAGGTAGGTGGTGTATTCGAGAAATTATTAACGGAGCACGAAGATCTTTTTGAATTTGATGATAGCTTAATCCCGGATCTGAGCAACTTTACAAAAGAAGAACTGGTACACCAGCTTCTACAGTTTCAGTTGAAAGATCTTGCTTTATACTACAAAGACAAGCATGACCTTGTTGAGCAGAAATTAAGCAGCAGAGACGATGACTATTCTAGAAGAGATCGCGGACGTGACAGAGACAGAGATAGAGGTCGCGACAGAGATCGTGGAGACCGTGGAAGAGACAGAGATCGTGGTGGAAAGCCAAGAAGAAGAGATGAAAACATGGTAAGATTTTTCTTCAACCTTGGTAAAAAAGACCATTTGAAGAAACTTGATGTTTTAGATATTATCAACAAAGCTACTGCTGGCGGAAAAACCAAAAAAAGAGCGGAAATCGGTGATATTGAAATCTTAGAGAAATTCTCTTTCTTCGAAGTTGAAAAATCGTTCAAAGACAATGTATTGAGCAATATTCAATCGATGAAGTTCAAAGGAAAAGATATGAGAGCTGAAGTAGCAAACTAATCTCTTCTTATACCATACAAAACCGGCATTGATGCCGGTTTTTTTATTTGATAATCAGTAGTTAAGCGAATGTTAACAAAACTTAATGTTATATAGTTTCACGTACAATCCTTTTTTAAGAAATTTGCACACGAATTATAAATACTAAAAAATGGGAATTGGTAATATTTTCCACGCTTTTCAACCAAAAGATAAAATCTTCTTTGTACTTTTCGAAAAAGTAACTGAAAATCTAGTTGCAATGTCAGAAGAATTCAACACAGGAATCAAGGATTTCGATCTTAATGACGATTCAATGTTGAAGAAAATGAGCGACTTTGAACACAAGAATGATGAACTTACTCACGAAATTTTCGTAGAATTAGGGAAGAACTTCATTACACCTTTTGACCGTGAAGACATTCACACACTGGCAACAGGACTTGATGATATCGCTGATTATATCTACGCATCCACAAAATATATTTTCCTTTACAAATCACCGGAGATGAAGGCTTATTCAGACTTCTCTTTATTAATCCACAAAGCATGTCTTGAAATTCAGAATGCAATGAAAAACCTTAAAGGGTTCAAAAATATGGAACAGGTGAAAGAAGCTTGTATTAAGGTGAACTCTATTGAGAATATTGCTGACGATTTGCTTTCCAACTCAATGGTAGAATTATTTGAAACTAATGATGCCATCAACATTATTAAAGTTTCATCTGTATTAAACTACCTTGAAATTGTAACAGACAAAGCAGAAGATGTTGCCAATACGATTGAGAACATCATGATTAAATACGCCTAATACATAGCAAAAAATGGAATTTCCGATTTTACTTGTAGTTATTATTGCGCTGGCCCTGATCTTCGATTATATCAATGGTTTCCATGATGCAGCCAACTCAATTGCAACTATAGTTTCTACAAAAGTTTTAACTCCATTCCAGGCTGTACTTTGGGCAGCACTTTGGAACTTTGCAGCGTTCTTTATTGCTGCTTATATTATTGGAGAATTCAAAATTGGTAATACAATTGCCAAAACAGTTAATGAGAATTTTATCACTCTTGAGGTTATATTTTCCGGCCTTATCGCCGCAATTGCCTGGAACCTTTTGACATGGTGGTTCGGGATCCCTTCATCATCTTCACACACGCTGATCGGAGGTTTCTTAGGAGCGGCTCTTATGCATGCCTTCATGATGGATTATCATGATGTAGCTGCAGCACAACCCGGGCTTGGGATGTGGGATACCATTAAAGAAGCTTTCAGCCAGGTAACACAACAGGGTGTCGTAAAGTTTGATAAAGTAATTCCTATCTTCCTGTTCATTTTCATGGCACCAATCATAGGGATGATTATCTCGATCATTATAACTCTGATTATTGTACATCTTTATAAAAGATCAAACCCCCACAAAGCAGACCAGTCTTTCAAAAGATTACAGCTGGCTTCTTCAGCTTTATTCAGCTTGGGACACGGTTTGAATGATGCTCAGAAAGTAATGGGGATCATTGGTGCAGCAGTAATCTATTATCACGTAAATATGCTTCAGGATGCGCAGTATTTGAATATTCCTTCTGCAGAACGTTTTGATTATTTTGCACAGCATTATATCTGGGTTCCTTTGGTTTCCTTCCTTGCTATTGGTTTAGGTACAATGAGTGGTGGTTGGAAGATCATCAAAACAATGGGAACAAAGATTACAAAGGTAACTTCATTAGAAGGAGTAAGTGCAGAAACGGCAGGTGCTATTACCTTATTCATCACAGACCACTTCGGTATTCCTGTATCTACTACACACACGATTACAGGTTCTATCATCGGGGTAGGATTAACGAAAAGAATTTCAGCGGTAAGATGGGGAATCACTGTAAGCTTACTTTGGGCTTGGGTTCTTACCATTCCAATCTCTGCAATAGTAGCAGCAATTACTTATCTTGCGGTAACCTTCCTTTTCTAAAAAAACAAATCATACAATTATATAAACTTTGTCCATTTGGGCAAAGTTTTTTTATTGTGCAATGTTGAAATTTAAATTATTAATCAACGAACAGATATTTATTGTTGTGATCCATGTTTTTGTGTTTTGTTTAAAATAAGTTTCTTATTTTGTTGATTTCTATTGTTTTATAGTTTATTTGTTTTATACATTAGATAAACACTTTGCAATACTTTTGAACAAAAAAGTTTATTAATACAAATTACAATGAAAAAACTATTACTTCTTTCAGCATTTATGTTGGCAGCACTTATTAAAGCCAATAATTTTAATTTTAAGAATGAAAAAACAGCCCAAGCCGTTTTATTTACACGTTATTTAATAACACTAAAGACTGTTTGTGGAACTACTTATCAAACTGTTCTAGATACTGATTTCGATACGTATGATTGTGTAAATAATGAATGGGAAATGTATAATCAACAGGATTGTGGCCATGCCAGCTATGAGAATCTGCCTGTTTAATGTTGTCTGAAGCTGTTTGACCTACCTTGTATTTATTTTTTTATGAAAAAAAAATTAGGTATATTTTTTTATTTTCTTTTAATTTTTATTAAAAGTCAATCTCCTAAATTAGAAAGAGATATTTCTATACTGGAAGTCAGATACAACTTTTCATATATAACGGATACTTTGAATATAGAAAGCGTTGTTTCAGAACCAATGATACTCCTGGCTAATAGTAACAAATCTGTTTATTATAGTGAGAATTATAAAGCATTTTCTGATGGTTTTAAGAAACAGCTGGAAACTGCAATAAAGACTGGCAGTATTGTAGAACCAGGTAAATTACTACAATCGAAAGTAAGACATTGTGTTTATAAGGATAATGATTCTATCTACATATCAAATCACTTAGGTAATGACTTTTATACCTTTCGTACAGAAAACATTCATTGGAAGATTGATAACTTGATAACTAAAGTTATTCAAGGATATAAATGTACAAAAGCTGTTGCTAAAGTTGGAAAGAGAATATATATAGCATGGTTTACTCATGAAATACCTGTTAATGATGGTCCTTATAAGTTTAAAGGTCTTCCCGGATTGATTTTAGAGGTCAGGGATGAAAAAAAATATTTTAATTTTGAGTTTCTTTCTATAACTAAAACGAATTTACCTATAGAATATAAAAAAGGATTGTTGATTACTCAAGCTCAATACATAGAAAAGCGTAAAGAATACATTAATGACCCTTCCCAGGGTAAAATTAATACTCCAGAGTACAGAAAAAGAATTGAAGAAAATAAGAAGAAATTTAATAATTTTTTAGAATAGCGAATAATCATAAAAATCCTCATCAAAACGATGTTTTTTTGTTTTATAAAGCCTTGAAAAATCGTATTTTTGTTCAAATTATAAGATTTTATGGAATTTTTAGACAGATACCAGCAGATTGTTGCAGATGCCATCACTAAATATACTTTTAAAGATAAACCTTCGGAGCTCTATGATCCGATGAACTATATTATTTCCCATGGTGGAAAACGCCTTCGTCCTATTATGGTGTTAATGGCATGTGATATGTTCGGTGGAGATCTTAAGCAGGCAATCAAGCCGGCATTGGCTATCGAGTTTTTCCATAACTTCACCCTGATCCATGATGATATTATGGATGAGGCTCCTTTAAGAAGGAACAAGCCTACTATTCATACTTTACACGGGCTTAATGTAGGAATTCTTTCCGGAGACGGACTGATGTTGAAAGCGTATAAGTTTTTTGAGGATCTGGAACCTGAAATATTCAAGGCATGTATCAGAATATTTACCCATACAGGACTTCTGTTATGCGAAGGTCAGCAGTACGATATTAATTTTGAAACTCAGGAAAATGTTACTTTTGATGACTATATCAGAATGATTACTTATAAAACCGGGGTATTAAGTGCTTCTTCATTTGAAATCGGAGCTTTGATTGCAAGAGCAGATTTTAAAGATGCCAAAGCTATTTTCAATTTCGGTAAACATATCGGAATTGCCTTCCAGATTATGGATGATTATCTTGATGTATTCGGAGATCAGGCGCAGTTTGGTAAAAAACATGCCGGAGACATCTACGAAAACAAGAAAACTGTTCTGTATCTGCTAGCAAGAGAACACGCTACAGACGAAGAAAGAAAAGAATTGGACTACTGGTATTCTAAGAAGACTGAAAATGTTGATAAAGTATATGGAGTAGAAAAGATCTTCAGAAGAACAAAAGTAGATGAAAAAGCATTACGTCTGATTGAAAAACATAATGAGATTGGACAAAGTTATCTTCAGAAAATTGATGTGCCGGAAGAAAAGAAAAAACCTTTTATTGAACTGGCCAATTATTTGTTGAGAAGAGAAAGTTAATATAGGCAGCAGATGATAGGTAGCAGGTAACAGTAATTTGCCCGCTACTTATTTCCTGCAGCCTAACCCTTATACAATGAAATTCAGAACAGAAGTTGATATTCCCGCATCAGAAAAGAAGATTGAAATTGAAGATAGAATATTTTCAATAGGCTCATGTTTTGCCTCTGAAATGACAGATTTACTCCAGGACGGACAACTTCAGACCCTTAATAATCCTTTTGGAACTATTTTTAACCCTTTTTCTATCAATAATGCAGTCAACAGATTACATGACTCTGCATTTTACGCAGAAGAGGAACTGATCACTTACAATGAAGAATATATCTCTCTGGATCATCATACCAGTTTTGATACCCGTTATATTCATCAGACCCTGGATAAGATTAATGGAGCTATTGAAGCAGGAAATGCCTTTCTTCAGGAAGCCGACTGGATTATTATTACCTACGGGTCCTCATTTATTTATGAATTCCTTCCCAAGAAAAAGCTGGTAGCCAACTGTCATAAAATTCCGCAAAAGTTTTTTGAGAAAAGACTGCTATCTCATCAGGAACTCACCACTTCAATTTACCAAACGATTCTGGATCTTAAAGATATTTGTAAAGAAGGAGTACAAATCTTATTTACTGTTTCACCTGTAAGGCATACCAAAGATGGAATGGTAGAAAATCAGTTAAGTAAGTCCAAATTAATCACTGCTATCCACGAGTCTATTTCTCTCTTTGAAGACTGTCATTATCTGCCTGTCTATGAGATTTTGATGGATGACCTCCGGGACTATCGCTTCTATAAAGAAGATATGATTCATCCTAGTACACAGGCGGTAAATTATATTTTTGAGAAGTTTGGAAAATCTTATTTTTCAGAAGAAACTCAGAATTTTATCAAAGAAAACTTTAAGATTATGAGAGCCCTGGAACATAAAACCAGTGATAAGAAAGATCCTAAGTTTATCGAGTTCAGAGAAAAACTGGATCAGAGAATTGAAGTACAGCGTAAAAAAGTAAAACATAAAATATTTTAAATGCTTGATTTCACCAGAATTGACTATCTGAAAGATGGAAATGAAAGACAGAAAAAAGCTTACGAAATTCTTACAAAACATCGTGTTTTTGATAAATTGAAGGACTATTCTCCTATTTTAGCAGGAACTGTTCCTATAGAGATTGATATCAAAGGAAGTGATCTGGATCTTATTTTCGAGGTGGATTTAAAATATGAACAGGATTTTCTGGATGATTTACTATTTTGTCAGCTTATTCCTCACGATGTAGAAGTGGAATATCCTATTGTAAACGGGGAAAAATGCATGACTTTAAATTTTATGCTGGAAGGGTTTCCCATTGAGATCTTTGGACAGAATAAGCCTACAAAACAGCAGAACGCTTATCTTCATATGATGGCCGAATACAAAATATTAAAAGAAAAAGGAGAAGAATTTAAACAAAGAATAATAGAACTTAAAAAACAGGGAATAAAAACGGAGCCTGCTTTCGGAATATTGCTGGGACTTGAAAATCCTTACGAAGATCTATTGAAATTTTAAATAAAATGATTGATACACATACACACTTATACGCAGAAGAATTTGATGAAGACAGAAAAGAAGCTATTCAAAGAGCAGTAGATAAAGGAATTACAGAATTTTATCTTCCTGCTATTGATTCTGAATCACATGAAAAAATGCTGCAGCTGGAAACAGAATATCCGGGACAGATTTTTTCCATGATGGGATTACATCCTTGCTATGTAAAACAGGAATCCTGGGAAAAAGAACTTGAAATTGTAAAAAAATATCTTGATCAAAGACATTTTCCAGCAATTGGAGAGATCGGAATTGACTTGTACTGGGATAAGACCACATTGGATATTCAGGTAAAAGCTTTTGAACAGCAGATTGACTGGGCAATAGAAAGAGACCTTCCGATTGTGATCCACACCAGAGAAAGCTTTGATGAGACCTTTGAAGTTTTAGAACGAAAAAAGCATCCGAAACTAAGAGGAATTTTCCATTGTTTTTCTGGGAATCTCGAACAGGCGCAGCATGCTATTGACCTTAACTTCATTTTAGGAATCGGTGGAGTAGTGACCTTTAAAAACGGAAAAATAGACCAGTTTCTGAATGAAGTTCCTTTGGATAAAATTGTTTTGGAAACAGATTCTCCATACCTGGCACCGGTTCCCCACAGAGGAAAAAGGAATGAAAGCTCTTATCTGGACCTGGTTGCCGGAAAGCTGGTGAATATCTATGGAAAAGATTTTTCTGAGATAGACCGCATCACGACAGAAAATGCTAAAAACATTTTTCAAATACCATAATTAATGAGTGCCCTGTTAAATTTTATTAGGAGCAACAAATTGAATGGCATATTGCTGTTTGCCATTTATTTCATAGTTAATCTTTTATTTCTGACGAAATATGGAATCAGACAGTCTTTTGTTCCTCTTACTATTTTAATTATTTTTTTTTCAGGGGGAAATTTATTGTTATTTTCTTTAGGAAAGTGGTCCTGGTTGGAAAAAGTATGGACCAGGAAATCCGTATATCTTCTTATCGTTTTTATCACGATTGCTTACATTGCGATGTGCCATGTGATGAAAGATCCTTATAAAATGAATATTGACAGATGGGCAACGTTAGAATTTTCTGTGCAACATTGGGCAAAAGGAGAATACATCTATGATACTCCAAATTTCATGGGAAATTTATCATCATATCTTCCTGGGCAATTACTTTTGTCAAGTGTTTTTTATTTTTTAGGGAATGTTGGCTACCTACAGGTTGTTGTCTTTTTACTATTTTCCTATGTTGTTTTTTTAGAATTTAAGAGCAATTTTCATAGATTTCTTGCAATAGGAATGTTAGGTATTTCCCTGGCTTATATTTATGAAGTGGTCTGTAAGAGTGATTTTATCTCTTCCTTTATTGCAGTGGCAGCCTTTATTGTCTTTTGGAACAGAATGTTTAAAGATGATTATTTTAAAAGATCCTTTCTGTTAGGAATATGCATAGGAATTCTATGTCTTACAAGAAGCGTAGTGATCATTCCTTTGATCATCTTTTTATTAAATCCCTTTTTAAAAACCAGCTGGAATAATAAAATAAAATTTGGATTAAGCTTTTTATTAACGGTAGCAATCTTATTGTCATCCGTTCTGCTGCCTGCCAAAAGTATTGAGCATGTGCTGCAATATAATCCTCTTAATCTTCAGGGACAAAGCAATAAATTTGTTATGCTGTTCTTTATGATACTGTCGGTTATCCTTTCCTTCTATGTTAAAAAAATAGAAACAGTATTTTACTTTTCAGCCTATATTCTTTTTTTTGTGATGTTGAGTTTTGTAAGTGAGCAGTATGTAACTTTAGGATTTTCTTACCAGAATAATTTCTTTTCTACTACCTATCTGGCAGCCTGTTTACCATTTTGTATTATAGGTTACTGCTATACAAAGCAAAGAATGGAATAATAATAAACGATCAATAAAAAAAGTCCTTTTCTTTGAAAAGGACTTTTTTTTATTTTTTTCTGGTGAAATTCTTATTCTTAGGTTTTTTAAACCCTACTGAAGCTCCCGCTGCAGGCTTTTTACGGTTATTATTTGGCCTTGAATTATTACCATTACCTGTTTTAGGTTTTCCGCCCCCTGCAGCTACAGGTTTGTTATTAGAATCCCTTTTCTGTGCTACCAGGTCATCAGTATGGAACGGATGATCCTTGATTACAGGAATTTTCTTTCCAATTAGTTTTTCAGTATTCTTTAAGTTCAAAAGATCAAGTCCGTCTACAAAAGATATAGAATTACCTTCGGCTCCTGCTCTTCCTGTTCTTCCGATTCTGTGTACATAGGTTTCAGAAACATCAGAAAGCTCAAAATTGATCACGAATTTCAGCTCATCAATATCAATCCCTCTGGCAGCAATATCAGTCGCTACAAGAACTCTTGTTTTTCCGGATTTAAAATTATTCAACGCATTTTGTCTCGCATTCTGAGATTTATTACCATGAATCGCTTCTGCGGAGATATTGTCCTTCTGAAGCTTTCTGGAAATCTTATCTGCACCGTGTTTTGTTCTTGCAAAAACCAATACAGAGTCTGAAATATCATTTTGAAGAATATGAGAAAGCAAATTCAGTTTGTTGTCTTTTTCTACGAAATACACAGATTGTTTGATAGTATCTGCAGTAGAAGAAACCGGAGTTACCTCTACCTTTACCGGATTATTCAGGATCGAATTAGCCAGTTTCTGAATTTCAGTCGGCATTGTTGCTGAAAAGAATAAAGTCTGTCTTCTCTGAGGTAAAAGTTTAATGATTCTTTTTACATCATGTACAAAACCCATATCCAGCATTCTGTCTGCCTCATCAAGAACAAAAATCTCAAGATTTTTCAGGCTGATGATTCCTTGTGCAATAAAATCCAGAAGTCTTCCCGGAGTTGCTACCAGAATATCAACACCCTTTCTCAAAGCTGCTTCCTGATTTCCTTGTTTTACTCCTCCGAAAATAACAAGTTGCTTTAAGGGAAGATATTTACCGTAAGCATTAATATTTTCCTCGATCTGAATCGCCAGTTCTCTGGTTGGAGTAAGGATTAACGCTTTTATATGTTTATTGGGAATTTTATTTTTAGATAAATTCTGTAAAATAGGGATGGAAAAAGCTGCTGTCTTTCCTGTTCCTGTTTGCGCACAACCTAAAAAGTCTCTGCCTTCCAGGATGTCAGGAATAGATCTTTCCTGGATAGGAGTAGGAGTCGTGTATCCCTGTTCCTGAATTGCTTTTGCAATAGGTTCTATTAAGTTTAAGTCTGTAAAATTCAAATGAATTATTTTAAAATTTAAATAAAAATTCCTTCAGTCTGAAAGAATTACATTCTGCAAAGGTAGTCTAAATATTTTTAAGTATCTTATTCCACTTTTTTTAGACTTATTGCTTATTGAAAAATAGAAATGGCAACCCGAATGTGAGCCGCCATTTTTTTCTGTTACATATCCGCAGTTTATTTAAATCTATATCCTACACCAGCCTGAAGAAATCCAATTTTAGTAGGAACAGCATTGCTTCTATTCATTTCTATAAAATTGAAATTGTATCTGGCGTCAACAAAAAACTTTTGATTAATCTTATATTCTGCACCCAGAAAAGGAAATAAGTTCAAGGTTTTTAAAGATTCGTAATTGTGGGTTTCAGCCTCATCAAAAACAGTATTCATTTTTACTTTGGATGATATATTAAATCCTAAGTTCATCCCTACAGAAGCAGAAAGCTCTGGAACAATATAATATTTTACTGAAATGGGAACCTGTATCTGGTTGAATTTGTAATCAAAGTGCATATCACCCACGTCTACTACTTCATTGCCTACCAACTCATACCAGGGATAAGCGTCTTTACCACCCAATTGAGTATATAGTAATTCAGCCTGTAAGCCAAATTTAGAAGATAAAGGCTGCTCTGCTGCAATACCTAAATAAAAATAGGATTTTGAATCCAGCCCGGTTCCAAAAAACTTCATATTGGATAATGAATATCCTCCCTTGACGCCAAAGCTCATAGATGCCTGATCTTTTGTGTTTTCTTGTGCATTAAATATTGCTGAGAAAGCAAATACTGTGATAAAGAAAATGTTCTTCTTCATATTTATTTTTAAATGATTAAAAGTTTTTATAAAAAAATAATTCCTCCAAACGAAGGAATTACTTTTACAAAGATAATTTAAATATTTTAGTGAAGCTATTTCACTTTATCCCATTGTTGATTCTTTCTTAAGTTTTCAAAAAACTGATACACTTCCGAAAGCTTTTCACTTCCACGTTTTCCATAATCTTCCACATTTTTTGAAGTTCCGTCAGCAAATTTGATTCTTAAATAAGACGTTGGAAGATCGGTAATATTGTGTTCACCGTATTTATCATTCAAACTTTTTACATGTAAGCCATCTAGTAAACTGATTAATTTATTGTAATCTTCTTCTTTAATGGTTCCTTTAAAAGTACCTTCACGGGGCTTTGAAAACTCATCTTTTGAAGGCTTATCATTAAAATTAAAATGTTCCGCTTCAAAAACTGCAGTTCTGTCCGGATTGATTGTCATTGTAAAAACAGGGCAGAATCCAAAACATGGAGTAGCCTCATATTCAATTTTAGTATATTTTGAACTAACTTTTTGAGACGTTATACACGATGTCAACAACACAAATGCACAAATGGCTAACAAATATTTCATAGTTTTTTCAATTTGAAAAGGTCTCCCAATAATTGTTCCAAAAGTATTCATCTTACTATGTTTTTATGTTAAATATAAAAAAGGAAAGTTGTTTAAGAACCATTAAGATTGTATTAAGGTGTTAAGAATATAAAGATAAGCTTTGCCGTATGCTTAAGAAATCAGGATGATTCATCTTAACTTTACTTCATTTCTTATATCCATTCTTAATGGTTTAAAATATTGAATAGAAGAAATTGTATAAATGAAAACAGCCTCAGGTTCTCCTAAGGCTGTTGTTTTATAATGCAGTTCTATTTTCAAAATAAAACTGATAAATCAATGTATTTCTATCCGTGCAATTGTTTCCAGATAGCATCTTTCAGCTCCATAAGACCTTCTCCGGTAACACCTGAGAAGAACAGAGGCTGTTTGTTTTCCGGGAACTCTGCTGCAATTTCCTTCTTCAGTTCTTCATCCAAAAGATCAGATTTTGAAACAGAAACAATGAAATCTTTATCCAGTAATTCTGGGTTATATTCTTTCAATTCATTTTCAAGAATTTTAAACTCCTGGAAATGATTTTCAGAGTCAGCCGGAATTAAGAATAAAAGGATAGAGTTTCTTTCAATATGTCTCAGGAATCTGTGTCCTAAGCCTTTTCCTTCTGCTGCTCCTTCAATAATCCCGGGAATATCAGCCATTACAAATGATTTGTAATTTCTGTAATCTACAATCCCAAGGTTAGGAGTTAAAGTCGTAAAAGCATAATTGGCAATTTTTGGTTTTGCCGCAGAAACAGATGCTAAAAGTGTAGATTTTCCAGCATTTGGAAATCCAACAAGTCCTACATCGGCCAAAATTTTAAGTTCGAAAACCACATAGCCTTCTTCACCATCCATTCCGGGTTGAGCATATCTTGGAGTTTGGTTGGTAGAGGATTTGAAATGTTCGTTTCCTTTTCCTCCTTTTCCTCCCTGCATCAAAATGATTTCCTGCTTATCTTCAAGGATTTCTCCGATAATTTCACCTTCTTCATTTTTAGCGATAGTCCCAATTGGAACATCGATATAAATATCAGAACCGTCAGCTCCTGTCAGCTGGTTTTTCGCTCCGTTTTCACCTCGTTCAGCTTTTATGTGACGAGTGTATCGGAGTGGAAGCAAAGTCCATTCATTAGCATTTCCTCTCATGATGACGTGTCCGCCACGACCTCCGTCGCCACCGTCAGGACCACCTTTAGGAATATACTTTTCACGGCGAAGGTGGGCAGAACCAGCACCTCCGTGTCCGCTTTTACAATGGATCTTTACGTAATCTACAAAGTTAGACATATAGTTTGTGTTGCGGGTTGAAGGGATGAAACTTCTTATCCCTTGCCATATCCCGATTATTTAATTTTCTCTACCTCAGCGAAAAGTTTTTGGGAAATCTCATCAATTTCTCCAACACCGTTTACCTCTACATATTTACCCTGCTGCTTATAAAGCTCGGCAACTTCTGCTGTTTTGGTATAATATTCTTTAATTCTGTTTTCGATGATCTCTACATTGCTGTCGTCTGATCTTCCGCTGGTTTCACCTCTTTTCAGAAGTCTTTCAACCAAAATTTTGTCCTCTACTACCAATGAAAGACAGATGTCAATCTCATCATTCAGTACTTCTTTAACGATGGTTTCCAAAGCTTCTGTCTGAGCAGTTGTTCTTGGATATCCGTCAAAAATAAAACCGTTGGTATCAGTAGGTTTTTTGATCTCGTCGATCAGCATATCTGTTGTTACCTGATCCGGAACCAATTCTCCCTTATCGATGTATGACTTAGCCAGTTTTCCAAGTTCAGTGTCATTTTTCATATTGTATCTGAAAAGATCACCTGTTGAAACCTGTTTTAAATTGAATTTCTCGATTAGATTCTGAGCTTGTGTTCCTTTTCCACTTCCTGGAGGGCCGAACAGAACAATGTTTATCATAATGTTGATACGCTTCCAGCAATGGGCATTTTGCTTCGGGCTTGTGGCTTTTGGCGGCTTGCTTTTTTGCTTTCAGCTTTTTTAAGTTATTATTAAATTTATTTCTTTATATAATTTTAAGCTAAAAGCTATCAGCTAATAGCCAACAGCATTTAATGGTTGATTTGTCCGTCTTCCAACTGATATAGATTCGGAAGGTTTCTTCCTAATTCATCATAATCCAGCCCGTATCCAAGTACAAATTTGTTCGGGATTTCTTTTCCGATATAATCCAGTTTGAAATCTTTCTTGTAAATCTCAGGTTTCAATAAGAAACTAGCCAGTTTTACAGATTTTGGACGTTGTGTTTCTTTGAAATATTTGAAAAGACTTTCAACGGTATTTCCTGTATCTACAATGTCTTCCACAAGAATAATATGACGGTCTCTTACGTCTTTAGTAAGCTCCATTTTCTGATAAACGATCCCTGTAGATTCTGTTCCTACATAAGAACTCATTTGAATGAAGGCAATTTCGCATTCTCCCGGGTAATATTTTAAAAGATCAGAGAAGAACATCACCACTCCATTTAACACCCCTATGAAAACAGGAACTTCATCCTTGTAATCTTCATAAATTCTTAACGCTGTCTCTTTTACAATTTCCTGAATTTCGGCATCCTTTAAATAAGGAACGAAAGTTTTGTCGTGAACTTTAATGCTTTCCATAAAATTTTTAGTAGTTGGCAAAGTTACGGATTTTTGATTAAAATACTTTCCTGTTTTTATCAGTTTGAAAGTTTGATGTTTTCCGGATCACAAAATTCAATATCCTGATGAAGTCTGTTTAAACATTCATAACAACAAGCTTTTTAATGAGATAGAATGGTATAGCCTCAAAAAATAGATTTAAAAATACTTTTGAAAAGCAGGTGTTTGAAATAAGGAAGAAAAGGATAATGATAAATGTCCTGATTATTGATGAAAACAAATATTCAGAAAAATGAGTATCTTTGTTCTTTCAAAACCCAAAAAAACAGACATGTAGGATATCATTTCTTTCAGACTCAATAAAACGGTAACAAGAATGTTGCTGGTGTTCAACCTTTATTAAGAAAGAAATCATGATTTTACTGCAAAATATATCCTTTGGGTTTCCGGGAGGAAATCTTCTATTTAATCATATCAATTTAACAATACAGTCTCATACCAAATCTGCTCTGGTAGGGAGTAATGGCGTGGGAAAATCAACCCTGCTGAAATTAATCGCGGGAGAAATACAGCCTCTAAACGGCAATACTAATATCCGGGGTAATATCTTTTATGTACCGCAGATGTTTGGAAATTTAAATGATCTTACCATTGCAGAATGCCTGAGGATAGATCAGAAACTCCATGCTCTTCAAAAAATTACCAATGGAGAGGTGGACGAAATATATTTTGAAACGCTCAATGACGACTGGGATATTGAAGAAAGATGCCAGAATGCTTTGGAGCATTGGGGGCTCGGAAATTTTGAATTAACTCAAAAACTGGAAGACCTGAGCGGAGGACAGAAGACTAAAGTTTTTCTCGCTGGAATTCAGATCAACCAACCTGATATTATCGTATTGGATGAACCGACCAATCACCTGGACAGGGAAGGAAGAAAACTCTTGTATGATCTTATTGACAAAACAGATGCAACAGTGGTTATCGTAAGCCACGACCGTATTTTGCTCAATCTTGTAGATACCATATTCGAATTAAGCAATCAGGGAATTGCAACTTATGGTGGAAACTATGACTTTTATGCCAAACAGAAAGAAGTTGAGGAGGAAGCATTGCAAAATGATATCCATTCCAAAGAACGTGCTCTGAAAAAAGCAAAAGAAAAGGAGCGGGAAACTCTGGAACGAAAGCAAAAACTGGATGCAAGAGGTAAAGGGAAGCAGGAAAAATCCGGAGTAGCCAGAATTATGATGAATACGCTTCGGAATAATGCTGAAAAAAACAGTTCAAAACTTAAAAGTATACACGCAGAGAAAATTAGTGGGATTTCCGGTGACTTAAGAGATCTGCGTTCCTCCTTAAAGAATTCTGATCAGATGAAAGTTAATTTTAATGATTCTAATCTACATTCAGGAAAGATCCTTGTTACCATTGAAGATATTAATTTCACTTACGGAAAAGAAAAACTATGGAAAGAAAACATCAGTATGGAGGTGCGAAGCGGAGACCGAATATCAGTGAAAGGCTCAAACGGTTCCGGAAAAACTACCCTGATAAAGCTTCTGTTGGGAAATATTAAACCTTCGGAAGGAAAAATAAATAAGACAGAATTCAACAGTATCTATATTGACCAGGAATATTCCCTTATTGATAATGATTCAACGCTTTACGATTTTGTACAGACTTTCAATGACAGTGCCATGCAGGAATCCGAAGTGAAAACATTACTGTCCAGATTTTTATTTTGGAAAGATACCTGGGACAAAAAATGTGGAATGCTAAGTGGCGGAGAGCGTTTACGGTTGCTTCTTTGCGGTCTTTCCATTAGTAATAAAGCACCCGATATGATTATCCTTGATGAACCTACGAATAATTTAGATCTCCAGAATGTGGAAATTCTCACCAATTCTATAAAAGATTATCATGGAACTCTACTGGTGATTTCCCATGATGAAGTTTTTCTTCAGGAGATTGGAATTGACAGAGAATTGATGCTGGGGTAATTATTATATTTCTTACAAATCAAACAAAATCCTTTAGGTATTCAATAGAGGCGGGCTTTATCCCGTCTGTCAATAAGATTAGAATCCATCGGCTTTAGCCGAAACTTATACAGAAATTCCAGATCAATGCTATCTGGAATTTTTATTTTGTTCTTATTATTTTAAGATCCAGTTATGGATTTCCTTCAGAACCTGTTCTCTTATGGATTCGTTTAAAATCTCATGACGCATATCAGGATAGATTTTTAAGTCCACATTTTGAAAACCATCAATTTTTAAGTTGTTGACGGTTTGCATGACTCCTTTTCCAAAGTCACCAATCGGATCCTTCTGTCCGCTTACGAATAAAAAAGGAAATGATTTAGAAATAGGTGCAGCCCAGTTTCTCGCTGTCGCTTTTTTATAAACGGTAAATAGAGTATAAAAAGCATTATGAGTAAACGGAATTCCACAAAGTTCATCCTTTTCAAAAGCTTGTCGGTTTTTAGGATTTACACTGAGCCAGCTGGTATCACTGAAATCTTGATCCTTTTTAAAATGTTTGTTATTGACGCTCGTAAAAACAGAATTCAAAAAAGTACGATGACGAGGAGCGATAGCTGTGGCTAATGACAAATAACCTCTCAATATATCGATTCCCGGTAAAGGTCCGCCGGTTCCTGTAATGATAGCTCCGGAAAATTTACTGCTTTCTTTTTGAAGAAGACATCGTGTAATAAAAGATCCCATAGAATGTCCCAGAATAAAATGGGGGATATCCGGATATTGTTCTGCAAGATAATCTGCCATCATTTCGGCATCGGCTACAAGCCTTTCATCCGGTTTTTCAAGCTGGAAGAAACCAATATCTTTTTTCTCTTTTACAGATTTTCCATGTCCCAGGTGATCATAGGTCAATACAGCAATTCCATGAGACGCAAAATATTCTGCAATCTCTGCATATCTTCCGCTGTGTTCCTGCATACCATGAACAATGAGAAGGGTGGCTTTTGCTGTCTCCGGAGAAAACAGAGTGTAGAAAAGTTCTGAACTGCTGTTTATTTTTGATGGTAAATAGGCAGACTTTTGTGATGGGTTCATAGTAATTGGAATATTATTTTATTTCAATATCTGGAAGTTTATAATTTCCAACCGTTTCAATTAATTTTGAAGAATTGGTTTTTAAATTATTAAAAAAAGAATCAATATTTTCCGGATACCCTCTTTCACTCAGTGCAAAAAGAAGAACGCCTTTATTCTTTCCATTACTAATGATTTTGTAGCGATAAATATTTCTTTCTGCAATAAGTATTTCCTTGCCGTCCTTTGAATTTTCACTGATAAGAAAATCTAAAATATATTCTTCCTTATTTTCAAAAATCTGGTAATTGACGACTGGTTTGGTCTTTTTCATTTCCTGCAGTTCAGCTACTTTTTGATCCACAACATCCTTGATATTAAAATCACCTTTTATAAAATCGACCAATACCATACTGTTGTATTTATGGATGTTATCATGTGAGCTTACATATTCCTGTTTAAAATAATTTTCATTAGGATGCGAACTCCATACGAGATTATATTCCTTTTGATTTAGCTTAATGGGACCACGTATATTTAGATAATCATTTACTTTATTTTGAGCGTTCACATAAATAAGAGGGATTATTAAAAGTAGAATCAGAATTTTAATTTTCATTTGTATAAATTTATAGTAAATATAATCCATTTTATATAGGTGTGAAAGTAAAAAGGTAGAAATGAAGTAATATTCAACCTCATGATTTTCACCCCAACTCAAAATAAATATCCTCTATAATTTGGTCGTCATTTTTTTTCAGAGTAATTTTGCACGAATCTAAAAACAAAAGTAAAATATGTCAACTTATGTAGTTGTAGGTCTTCAGTACGGAGATGAAGGCAAAGGAAAAATCACGGATGTTTTATCAGCAAAATCGGACTATGTAGTACGTTTCCAGGGTGGAGACAACGCTGGTCACACGGTTTATGTGGGTGATGAGAAATTCGTTCTACACCTTCTTCCTTCAGGAGTTCTTCAATGCAAAGGGAAATGTATCATTGCGAACGGAGTAGTGGTAAACCCTAAGTCTTTCATTAAAGAAGTTGGTCAGATCGAGAGCAAAGGCTTGAGAACAGATCATATCTTTATCAGCAGAAGAGCGCATGTCATCATGCCTTACCACATCCTTTTGGATACTTACCGTGAAGAGGAACACGGAGGAACTCAGATCGGAACTACCAAAAAAGGAATCGGACCTTGTTATGAAGATAAAATTGCAAGAGTCGGGATCAGAATGGTAGACCTTTTAAATCCTGAGATTTTAAGAGATAAAATTGAGAAAAACTTAAAAGTTAAGAACTCTCTTTTTGAAAAATATTACGGAAAACCAACGTTAGACGTTGAAGAAATCTACAACGAATATTTAGCAATCGGAAAGCAGCTTCAGGATAGAATTGTTGATACTGAACTGGAACTGAACGAAGCAATCAGAGACGGTAAAAACGTTTTATTCGAAGGAGCACAGGCATTAATGCTTGATATCGACTTCGGTACTTATCCATACGTAACTTCATCTTCTCCATCTACAGGAGGTGTTTGTTCAGGAGCAGGTGTTCCGCCAACTTCACTTCAGAACCTTATCGGGGTGGCGAAAGCTTACTGTACAAGAGTTGGAAACGGTCCTTTCCCTTCTGAACTGGATAACGAACTGGGTGAAAAAATCAGACAGATCGGTGGTGAATTCGGAGCAACTACAGGTAGACCAAGAAGAACAGGTTGGTTAGACCTTGTTTCCTTAAAGCATGCTTGTATGATCAATGGAATCAACAACCTTGTGATCACTAAGCTTGACGTTCTTACAGGAATTGAGAACCTGAAAGTTGTAACGCATTACAAAACTGAAGACGGAAAAATCATCGATTATTTCACTTCGTCAACAGAAAAGCTATACAACTACGAGCCAATTTACCAGGATTTACCAGGCTGGAGCGAAGATATTACCAAAGCAAGAAGCTATGATGAACTTCCTGATACTGCGCAAAAATACATCGAGTTTATTGAGAAATACTTAGGAATCAACGTATACTTAGTTTCTGTAGGTCCTGAAAGAAGTCAGAACATCATCAGAAAAGAATTATTCTAATATTTCTTAGAACATACAATAAAAAGAGATCATCATTGATGGTCTCTTTTTTTGTTTTTATGAGCCTTGTCAAGTTTTTAAACCTTGATGTGGGTAAGAGGTCATTAAGTTTATTCCTCATTTACTTGAGAAGAAATAACTCCTTTTTCTTCTATAAACTTTTTACTTGTAAATGTTAAAATTTAAACTTTATCATAAAATTTTCTAATATTATGTTGTTTTGATAAAATTTTGGCAGATGTTTTGATATTGAAACACTACTTATCGATAAGAACAATAAAACTAATAATCAAAATTTTTAACAGTTTAAATAGTAGTAGTGATGAAACAACATAACCAAAACCAGGAATTTCGGTTCAACGAGGTCCTGTTCGAGCACCGCAATAAAGACTATGGTGCCTATGTATTAAGAAACGAATCAGATAGAATATTAACCAAAGCGCTTTTTATCGGAGCAAGTTTAATGGCTGCAGTATCCATTACGCCGTTTGTGATTTCTGCAATGAAACCTGTGGACGAGCCTGTAGGAACGGTATATGAACTTCCGAGAGTTGTTGAAATTCAGGAGGTAGAAAAGCCGAAAGATCCGCCGGTACAAATTGTAAAACCAACTCCTCCGGCTCCTGCTGTAAAAACTTATGATGACAGATTGCCGGAACCTAAAGCAATTGTTACCAATGAAAAGCAAGTTGAGGATAAAATTAATGCAGTAGCAAGCACACAGACATCGGAAGGCAAAGAAGTACCAAATACAACCTATATTCCAATTGTTCCACGTGTTATCGGAGGAGATGGGCCACCAGCTGTAAAGGCTGATCCGGTAGTGGAAAAGACGGATCCTACAATTATTGATAAGGATCCTAGTGTAGAAGCTAGTTTTGCAGGAGGAATAGATTCCTTCAGAAATAAAGTAATGAACAGCTTCGATGGTTCAGGATTTGAATCAGAAGATGTTGTAAAGACGACAGTTACCTTTATTGTAGAAATGGACGGAACGATCTCAGGGGTAAAAGCTAACGGAACCAACGCCGATTTTAATAATGAGGCAATGAGAACAATTAAAATGATTTCCAATAAAGGAAAATGGATCCCTGCCAAAAACAAAAAAGGAGAATACGTAAGAAGTTATTTCAAATTTCCTATCTCCATGAAATTTGAGAATTAATACGGAAAAGTAAATTTCAAATAGTTATCCACAAAGAATTTTTTTTGTGGATAATTTTTTTTATCGTTAAATTGCTTATTAACAATATTTTAACTCAATTTTGATTTTCCCCACTCACCGAGAGCAAAGAAAAAAGTGTATTTTTGAAACTTAAAGTTCTAATAATGGCAAAAATCATAGGTATTGCTAATCAAAAAGGAGGTGTTGGTAAAACTACCACCGCTGTAAATTTGGCAGCAGCATTAGGAGTATTGGAAAAAAGAATATTAATCATTGATGCTGACCCTCAGGCGAATGCAACATCCGGTCTGGGTGTTGAGGATGTTCAGTATTCTACCTATAATCTTCTGGAGCACAGTGCAGATACAAGAGTTTGTATCAAGAGAACTGCAACTCCGAACCTGGATATTATTCCGTCACATATCGATCTGGTAGCAGCGGAAATTGAATTGGTAGACAAGGAAGATCGTGAGTATATGCTGAAAAAAGCGCTGGCAAGTGTAAGAGATGATTATGATTATATTATCATCGACTGTGCACCGAGTTTAGGTCTTATTACCGTCAATGCGCTTACAGCTGCAGACTCTGTAATCATTCCAATCCAGTGTGAGTATTTTGCATTAGAAGGGCTTGGTAAATTGTTGAATACCGTTAAAAATGTTCAGAAAATTCACAATAAAGATCTTGGAATAGAAGGTCTTCTTTTAACCATGTATGACAGCCGATTGAGATTATCCAATCAGGTTGTGGAAGAAGTAAATTTACATTTCCCTGAAATGGTTTTTGAAACCATTATCAGTAGAAACGTAAGATTGAGTGAAGCACCAAGTTTTGGAGAAAGTATCCTGAATTATGATGCAGAAAGTAAGGGAGCTGTTCAGTATATTCAGTTAGCTGAAGAAGTTCTTTTGAAGAATGAAAACTTAATAAAGAATTAAATTAATAATAAATGGCCAACAAGTGAGTGCTAGACATCACTTTTCAAACATCATTTATCAATTATATCTATGAAGGACAAAAAAAGAGCTATGGGACGCGGCTTGGGCGCCATTTTAAGTGCAGAATCCAAAGCAACTATCAATTCCGCTACTGATGAAGGAGCAGATAAGTTTGTGGGAAATATTGTGGAAGTTGCGCTTGAAGATATCTATCCGAACCCAACGCAGCCGAGAACTTATTTTGATGAAAAAGCATTAAACGAACTTGCACAGTCCATTAAAAACTTAGGCGTAATCCAGCCGATTACCCTTAGAAAAGACGGTGAAAAGTTTGAAATCATTTCCGGGGAAAGACGTTACAGGGCAACTAAAATTGCAGGGTTAACAACTATTCCTGCCTATATCCGTTTAGTCAATGACCAGGAGCTTCTTGAGATGGCTCTTGTTGAAAATATCCAGAGAGAAGACCTGGATGCTATCGAAATTGCCCTGACTTATCACAGGCTTCTTGAAGAAATCGGTCTTACTCAGGAAAACCTGAGCCAGAGAATAGGAAAGGACAGAAGTACGATTACCAATTCTATCAGACTGTTAAGATTAAATCCGGATATTCAGAATGCTATCAGAAGCGGTGAGATTTCTGCAGGACACGGAAGAGCAATCATCAGTCTTGAGAGTGAAGAAGATCAGCAGGTTTTATTTGATCTTATTATCAAAGAAAAATTAAACGTTCGTCAGGCCGAACAGGCTGCTGCTGCATTGAAGAACCCGAAGTCTCCTGCTGCCAAAAAAGCAAAAGTCGAGCTTTCCAATAACTATAAAAAAGCCCAGAAGACCATAGCAGATATCTTAGACGTAAAAGTAGAGATCAAATCTTCTGGAAATGGTAAAAAAGGGAAAATTGTTCTGGACTTCAAAAATGAAGAAGAGCTGGAATATATTTTATCCCATATTAAATAAATGAAGAAAATATTTTTCACATTTTTCTTGTGTATCGCTGCAATGGCTTACTCACAAGTAAAACCTATAGATACCGTTCGGATGCAGACTCTTCCGAAAGAAGAACCTCGTGTGGTAAAACCAAGCAAAACAGAAGCAAAGATTATTGAAGATCTTGAAAAAGCGAACGGTCCCACAGCAAAAACCATAAAGCTAAACCCTACCAGAGCGGGATTATATTCCGCAGTTTTACCTGGATTAGGACAGTTTTATAACAAAAAATACTGGAAAATTCCCATTGTCTGGGGAGCCGTAGGTGCTGGGGTTGGTATTGCCGTATGGAATGACAATCAATACAAAAAATACCGTGAGTATTACGTGGCAAAACTGAATGGAACTCCTAATGAATTTGTAGACAGTCACCCGTGGCTGGACAAAAAAGCTTTAGGTAACGCACAGGACAGAGCCAAAAGACAAAGGGATTATGCCATCGCCATTACAGGGTTGATCTATATCCTGAATATTGTAGATGCTGTAGTAGATGCACACCTTTACGAAAGCCGCCATGATCCGGATTTGGTTTTTAAACCATCGGTTATTCAGGATCAGTATGGCTACAGCGCACCAAAAACAGGATTCAGTTTAAGTTACAGATTTTAAAAGACAATACACCTGCAGAAGTTCTGAGGATCAGATGCAGATTAAAAAATAAAAAGATTATATGAAAATAGCATTAGTCGGTTACGGTAAAATGGGTAAGATCATTGATGAGATCGCACAGAAGAGAGGTCATGAAGTAGTTGCCCGTCTGAAGGAAACCCCAACTGCTGAGAATCTTAATAATCCGGATGTTGTGATTGAATTTTCACTGCCGGAAGTAGCATTTGAAAACATCAAAGCTTGTCTTGAAAATAAAATTCCGGTGATCTGCGGAACAACAGGATGGCTTGACCAAAAAGCTGAAATTGAAAAATTAGCGATAGATAATGATACTGCTTTCCTATATGGTTCTAACTTTAGTTTAGGCGTGAATTTATTCTTTGCTCTCAACGAAAAGCTTGCGGACCTGATGAAGAACGTAGATGAATACTCTTGCCAGCTGGAAGAAATTCACCACATCCACAAGAAAGATGCTCCAAGTGGAACAGCCATTTCCATAGCAGAAGGAATCATTCAAAACAACCCGAAATTCGATGCATGGAAACTGGAAGAAACAGAAGGCAAGCAGCTGGGAATTTTTGCGGTACGCGAAGACGAAGTTCCTGGAACACACAGCGTATATTATAGAAGCGAAGTAGACGAAATCGAGATCAAGCATACCGCTTTCAACAGAAACGGTTTTGCGCTGGGAGCGGTAGTCGCTGCCGAGTGGATTAAAGATAAAAAAGGAAACTTCGCAATGAAAGACGTTTTGGGGCTTTAATTTGTAACAAATTCTGTAAATTGCAGACCAATAAGCAGAAAATGATGAATAGTGAATTGTAACAGCGGACTGCTTTTATCATTTATTACTCATCATTTATCTTTATATCATAAGAATAGGCACAAAAATTTATGAATTATTTTTTAACTTATACAGTATATGTCATCATACTATCCGTGTTGATGGGGATTTCATCTTGGAAACTGTTCAAAAAAATGGGATATAGCCCTTTATTTGCTTTTATCCCTTTCTACAACTATTTCATTATTCTTAAAGAAACAAAACATCCGAAATGGTGGGCAATCCTTTCTTATCTCCCGATAGTAGGACCAATCATGATGTCGGTTTTCCACCTTTACTTAGTGAAGAAGTTCGGCAAAACACTTTTCAAAGATCAGATTCTTACCGTGATTCTGCCGTTTATTTATATGGCGGTCATCAACTATTCTAAAGATGTAGAGTTAGAAGATGAAAATACAAACGATCTGTTTCTTACAGATGAAGAGAAAAATGATAAGAAGAAAGATACATTCATTGGTTCTATTACCTTTGCCGTAGTCTTTGCTACCATTATTCACGTTTTTGTAACACAGCCTTTCGGGATTCCTACAGGATCTATGGAAAGAACTTTATTGGTAGGTGACTTCCTTTTCGTAAACAAATGGAGTTATGGTTACAGGCTTCCAATGCGTCCGGTAGCAATACCTTTCCTTCAGGGAACTATTATGGATACAGGACAGAAAGGTAATCCTAAAGATGATCCTAAATCTTACGTAGATGCAATGAAGCTTCCTTATACAAGAATTTTACAATTCAATAAACCACAGAAAAATGATGTAGTTGTTTTCAACTATCCTCAGGATTCAGTACATACTGCTATTGACAGAAAAGACCCTTACGTAAAAAGATGTGTGGCTACAGCAGGAGATACTTTTGAAATGAGAGCCGGAAGACTTTTCGTTAACGGAAAGCCGGAGACTGTTTTGGGAGATCAGGAAGTACAGCACAGATACCTTGTAACGACGGATGCTCAATTAGACATCCCTACTTTATATAAAGCTTATGGATTCTTACCGGTTCAGGAAGTGCAGCAGAATAACGGAGGTTTCCTTTATGGATTTCAGGGTTTAACGGATAAAACGGCTAAAGAAATTAAAGAACTTCCTCACGTTATTGATATGAAGGAAGAAGTTTCACCAAAAGGAGAAGCAGCAGTATATTACAGAGACGAAGCTAAAACTAAAATCGATACGACACAATCTATTTTCCCAATCAATAAACCTTGGAATCAGGATTGGTACGGCCCGGTTAGAATTCCTAAAAAAGGAGATGTAGTAGTGATCAATCAGGAAACACTGCCAATGTACCAGTGGATTATTTCTGAATATGAACACAACAGCTTGGAGAAAAAGAACGGAAAGATCTTCATTAATGGTAAGGAAGCGAATCAGTATACTATTCAGCAGGATTATTATATGATGATTGGTGACAACCGTGATGCTTCATTAGATGCAAGATTCTTTGGTTTCGTTCCGGAAGAAAATATTGTTGGAAAACCAATGTTTACATGGATGAGTCTTCAGGGTGCATTCTCGGACAGCAGCTCTACTTATCAGGCACCATTTAAAATCCGTTGGGAAAGAATGTTCAAAGCTACCAATACAGGAGAAGCCAATAAAACTTCTTACTGGTGGATTGCAGCGATGATCCTGATTTTATTCTTCGGATGGGATTATTTCATGAAATTATTCAGAAAGAAAAAAACTGAAGAATAGTGTTTAAAAGTAAAATATTTAATAGAGTCCTTTTAACAGGCAGCTTTATTGTAACTCTTTTTATTATTGCAAAACTCTCTGGGGTTTTGCAATATGCTTTTGTACCCTTGGCAGGTAATGAACCTACGATCAAAAGAAAGTCATTTATTTTTATGACCAATATCCTTCCTTATGAAAAGTTTAAAATGATTGCTTACAATCAAAATAATTTAGATTATCCCCAAGGTGCCTATGTACAAAGATTAATAGGAACTGAAAATGATGTGATTTTAATTGAGAATGGTGATTTATATGTTAATGGTATATTGATAGATGAATTTAATGTGAAACATTCTTACAAAATAGACAGAGGGTATGTAAATGATCTTCTATCCAAAGGTACTGAAGAAAGTGAAATCTTTCAGATTGATGACAATTATTTCATCACTCAATTAAGCGATAAAGAGCTTAATGATAATTTTTTTCATGAAAGGTTTATAAACCCGAATACCAATCAGGACATTCGTAAAATTTATCATAAAGACTGGAGTGCCGATAATTTTGGTCCGGTAAGAGTTCCAAGTGGAAAATTATTCTTTTTAGGAGATAATCGTAACGCAAGCTTAGATTCCCGTTATTTAGGCTTTGTTGACGAGAAAGATGCTGTAGGAAGAGTGTTTTATCCTAAAAACTAGATTATATTATTATGCAAAATATTTTATTACCGGCATTTTATATGCCTCCAATCTCTTGGTTCTCAGTGTTTTTGAATCCTGAGAATGAAATTGTATTTGAACAGTTTGAAAATTTCCCAAAACAGACGTATAGAAACAGAGCCAATATTTATGGTGCCAACGGAAAATTGTCATTAATAATTCCTATTAACCATAACGGAAAAAGAGAATTCAAAGATGTTGAAATCTCTTACCGTGAAGACTGGAGAACCCTGCACTGGAAATCAATCAAAACAGCATATCAGAGCTCTCCTTATTTCGAATACTATGAAGATAAGTTCAGAAAAATATTTGACCTTAAAGAAAAGTTCCTTCTGGATTTTAACCTTAAAGGGATAGAAGTGATCCAACAGATACTGAAAACAGAAAAGGCACACTCTTTGAATGAAGAATATATCAAAAATCCGGAGAGTATTAATTTCAGAGAAAAGTTTTCGGCAAAGCTTCCTTCAGAATTTCAGATGGAAGAATATTACCAGACATTTTCTGATAAATTAGGATTTTTGGAAGATCTTTCGGTTCTTGACCTTATTTGTAATAAAGGCCCGGAATCATTGGTGTATATAAAAAATATAAAACAATCATATTAGCATACAATCGCTTTTGATGAAATTTTCAGGATAGAAAACATGAAGGTGGCGATTGGAATATGTCTTTAAAAAATTAAATATCAACATATGAAAAAGGTATTATTAGCTGCAGTTTTTTTAGCAGGTTTTAGTTTCTCTTTTGCACAGGAATCTAAAGCTAAAAGTATTGATCCCAACGAAGATAAAGATCTGATGACATGGTATCATAAAGATTTTGCAACTTCGAAAGTATATGGAGTAAATACAGCAAATGCTTATAAATACTTGGAATCTAAAGGGCTGAAGCCGAAAACCGTAGTGGTGGGAGTGTTAGACAGCGGAGTACAGGTAGATCACCCCGGATTGGTAAAGAACCTATGGTCAAACCCTAATGAAGTTCCCGGAAATGGTAAAGATGATGATGGAAACGGATATATTGATGATGTACACGGATGGAATTTCATAGGAGGTAAAAACGGTGATATTGATATCGATAATATGGAAGTAACAAGAGTTGTTGCCAAATATAAGCCTATTTTCGAAGGAGATGATTCCACAAAAAATAAAGCCAACCAGGCTAAAATGAAGGATGAGTTTGAGATGTACATGAAAGCCAAAGATATGTTCAATAAAAAAAGTGTTGAGGCAAAACAAAACTTCCAGACCTATTCAATGTTGAACGAGCTGATTCCTAATATGGTAAAGCTGTTAGGAGGTAAGCCTGTAACCGCTGAAACTATTGCTGCAATCAAAGCTCCAACGGATCAGAGAGACGCGATTGCCCTGGATTTTTTAGGCCAGATTTCACAAAGCCCGGAATTCAAAGGAAAATCAGCAGCTGAATTTGAAAAAAAGATGAAGGACGAAATGAAAGAAGCTATCGATCATTTTGCTCCTGCGGCAAAACAATATGACCTTTCATACGATCCGAGAAAAGAAATTGTAGGGGACAACTATGATGACTATTCTGAAAAAATCTACGGAAATAATCATTATGAAGGACCGGATGCAGAACATGGAACCCACGTAGCAGGTATTATTGCAGGGCTTCCACAAGGAAAAGAAATTCAGTACGGAGTCGCTTCCAAAGTAGCGAAGATCATGTCTGTAAGAACAGTTCCTAATGGTGATGAAAGAGATAAAGACGTTGCGAATGCTATCAGATATGCAGTAGATAACGGTGCGAAAGTATTAAATATGAGCTTTGGAAAACCTGTTTCTCCTGGTAAAAATGTAGTTTGGGATGCTTTTAAATATGCTGAAGATAAAGGAGTTCTTTTAGTAAAGGCTGCAGGTAACGAAAATGAAGATGTAGCAGAACATCTGGCATATCCTACCAACTTTAAAAATGTTACAGACGAAAAACCGTTTGTAAGCAACGTTCTTGTAGTGGGAGCAAGTACCAATAAAAACAATGCCCTGAGAGCGGATTTTTCTAATTACAATAAAAAGATGGTAAACGTTTTTGCTCCGGGAGAAGAAATCTATTCTACCGTTCCTAAAAACGAATATAAATATCTTCAGGGGACTTCTATGGCATCGCCTGTCGTTGCCGGAGGAGCAGCTGTTTTACTGGCTTATATGCCTGATCTGAAACCTTACCAGATTATCGAAGCCCTTGTGAAAAGCAGCAATCCAAGTACAGCAGATGGGTTTGGAGACCAATCTCAGGCTGGTGGAGTTATCGACCTTAAAAAAGCAGCAGAATATGCATATACGAATTTCTACAAAGGGAAACCTTCAGGCACTGCCAAGCCTTCGAAATCCGTAAAAAAGGCTGTTAAAAAATAATTTATCTCCCTCTGTTTAAGGAGAAACCATAAAGAGTCCGAATTTTTTCGGACTTTTTATTTTTTATTTTAAATTTTGGCACGGTTTTTTGTAACTTTATAGTAACAAAATAATAAACAACAAAATGAAAAAGTTACTACTTGCAGGGATGTTGGGAACATCACTTTTTGCAGTTTCGTGTTCCTCTGTTAACAAAGCAGCTACATCTCAAAATCAAAGAGCCGACTTCCTTAAAATGAAAGGAGACTGGCAGATTGTGAGCATAGATTATGATAAAGGTTATAAAATTAAACCTTTTGACGAAGGTGCAGACGCACAGTGCTTCGTAGGAAGTCACTGGAGATTGATTCCTAATAACTGGACAGGAGCGTATACTTTAAACGGTGGTGGAGATTGCCCGGCAATTACACAGCCTATCAAATTTGAAGTAAAAGGCGGTAATACGTTTATGTTTAAAAAAATTGCTTCAGGTACAAAAGCAAAACAGAATACAGCTGGTTACAGCCTTACCATGATCAATCAGAGTACAGATCAGTTTTCACTGGAGCAGGATGTTCCTTTTGAAGGAGGTAATGTAAAAGTAGTTTACAACTTCCAGAGAACAGGAATGAAATAATTTATCAACATAAAAGATCAAAAAAAATGAAATTTACAAAAACATACGTAGGAGCCCTTTTCTTGTCATCAGCATTATTATTGACAAGCTGTGAAGCGGTTCAGAATTCAAATCATCAACAAAGAGGTACAGCAGTAGGTGTTGCTTCAGGAGCAGTACTTGGAGGTATCCTTGGTAACAATGTAGGTAAAGGTGGAAATGGAGCTATCGGAGCTGTATTAGGAGGTATTATCGGTGGTGTTGCAGGTAACGTTATCGGTAACAAAATGGATAAGCAGGCTAAAGATATTAAAGAAACTTTACCAGGAGCTCAGGTAGAAAGGGTAGGAGATGGTATTAAAGTAACCATGAATGAAAGTATTGTTAACTTTGCATTTGATTCTTCAAACCTTACTTCTGTAGCACAGACAAACCTTGATAAATTAGCTGAAGTATTGGCTAATAACCCAGATACCAATATTAATATCTATGGTCACACAGACAGCAAAGGTTCTGATGATTATAACCTTAAGCTTTCTCAAAGAAGAGCAGACGCTGTGAAAGCATATTTATCCGGAAAAGGAATTGCATCAAGCAGAATGTTTACAAAAGGTGAAGGTGAAGCAATGCCTGTAGCAAGTAATGATACCGATGAAGGAAGAGCTAAAAACAGAAGAGTGGAGTTTGCTATTACTGCCAATGAAAAAATGATTAACGATGCCAAGCAAGGGCAATAGTTAATTTAATATATAAATATTTTCGTAAAAGACCGCCCCGGCGGTTTTTTTTGTATTTTTATGCTAGAAATTTTGAATTTATTATTTTTGTATTTGAAATAACATAAATGAAGAAATATTTAAAACTGCTCCGTGTGGAGCAATGGGTGAAAAACCTTTTTGTATTTGTCCCTCTGTTCTTTTCAGGTAATATTACCAATATAGATCTGCTTCTCAAAAGCATTTTTGCATTTGTTATATTTTCACTTGCAGCAAGTGTTGTCTATATCCTGAATGATTACAATGATATTGAAGCAGACAGAAAGCACCCGGAAAAAAGAAGAAGACCATTAGCGAGTGGAGCTATTTCAAAATCAAAAGCGATAGGAATTCTTATAGGCTTGGTCATTACAGATATTGCTCTTGTATTTTTTACACAGATCTATTTCCACGAGTATCTTTGGAAATTTGCGACCATTGTAGGATTCTATGTGATGATGAATCTTGCCTATACTTTCAGGTTGAAGCATGTTCCTATTATTGATATCTTTATTATTGCCATAGGGTTTGTACTGCGTGTACTGGCTGGAGGTTATATCACCGGAATCAGTATATCACAATGGGCGATTCTCCTGACGTTTGTATTGGCTTTGGTACTGGCTATTGGAAAAAGAAGGGGTGAGCTTATCAATGCCCAGGTTTCAGGAAAAACAAGAAAAGCACTGGATGGCTATAACGTGCAGTTTGCAGATATTGCTTTATCCATTTCTATTACTCTGGCTATTGTCTGCTATCTGATGTTTACACTCTCTCCGGAAGTTCAGGCAAGGTTTCACGAAAGAGTTTTTTATACTGTGATTTTTGTGGTATTCGCGTTGCTAAGATATCTTCAGCAGACACTGGTTTATAACAGAACGGAATCTCCTACAAAAATTGTTTACAGAGACCGCTATATACAGGTTACTTTATTACTTTGGGTAGTGGCATTTTTAATTCAAATTTATTTTAAGAAATGAAACCGAATTTCATACAGAAAGTTACAAACTGGGGAAATTTCCCAATAGTGGAGAAGGAGATGAGATCTGAGGACAGTTTCGGAAGAATAAAAGAATTTGTACTCAGTCACAACGAGGTTATTGCGAGAGGAAACGGGAGATGCTATGGCGATGCTTCGTTGGGAGAATCTATATTTTCAACTAAAAAATTAAATAAATTCATCAATTTTGACCGTTTGAACGGGATCATAGAATGTGAATCCGGAGTGTTGCTTTCAGATGTACTGGAAATAGCAGTTCCACAGGGATACTTTTTATACGTTACTCCAGGGACAAAATTTGTATCAGTAGGAGGAGCTATCGCTTCCGATGTTCATGGAAAAAACCATCATGCAGAAGGATGTTTTTCCGAATATGTGATCGAGTTTAAGCTAATGACTGAGAAAGGTGAAATTATTACCTGTTCCAGAGAAGAGAACTCAGAGAAGTTCTGGGCTACCATCGGTGGAATGGGACTTACAGGAATTATTCTTACCGCGAAATTTAAACTTAAAAATATAGAGTCCGCATACATCCGTCAGGAAAGTATAAAAGCAGACAATCTTGATGAGATATTTAAGCTGTTCGATGAAAGTGAAAACTGGACCTACACTGTTGCATGGATTGATTGTCTTCAGAAAGGAAAAAATATCGGAAGAAGTATTCTCATGAGAGGAGAGCATGCATTTCAGCATGAGCTTCCCCAAAGTTTTTCCAAAACGCCTTTACGGTTAAAGAAAAAACTGCAGCCTACAGTTCCTTTTTATTTTCCGGGATTTGTACTGAATGCCCTTACCGTAAAAATATTCAACTGGTTGTACTATAAAAAACAGTCTAAAAAAGAAGTGAAAAATTTTATCGATTATGAGACGTTTTTCTATCCTTTGGATGCGATCACAGATTGGAATAAGATTTATGGAAAGTCCGGTTTTATACAGTATCAGATGGTCATTCCTAAAGAGACTGGAAAAGAAGGAATGAAAAGAATCCTTGAAACGATTGCCAAAAGCGGAAACGGATCATTCCTGGCAGTTTTAAAACTTTTTGGAAAGAACAATCCGCAGGCTTACAACTCATTCCCTGTGGAAGGGTATACATTGGCTCTTGATTTTAAAGTTAATTCAAAACTGAAAAAACTGGTAGATCAGCTGGATGCGATTGTTCAGGAGTTCGGGGGAAGAATCTATCTTACCAAAGACAGCATGAGCAGATCGTCACTTACCAGTTACCTGAAAAATATTCAAAATCCTAAATTTGTGTCTTTACAGCACAAAAGAATCATAAATAACAATTCATAATGATAGTTCTGGGAAGTACATCTGAAGTGGCACAGGCTTTTGTGGAAAAAGCACTTCAGGAAGGAGAAAAGTTTGAAAAAATCTATCTTTTCACCTCAAATAAAGAAACTACAGAGCGTTTTGCGAGACACATTGATGTAAAGTTTCTGCAGCAGGCGGAAGTCATTGAACTGGATCTTACAAAAGAAATTGATTACAATAGATTTGATTATATCAATTCAAATGTATTATTTTGTGCCGTAGGATATTTAGGGGAAGGAACCGAGGAAGGATTGTATGATAACAGAAATACAGAACGTATCATTGATATCAATTATTCAAAACTGGTTCCTGTGATGAATTATTTTGCCCATAAGTTTGAAAGCAGAAGATCAGGAACGATTATCGGGCTTTCATCTGTGGCAGGAGACCGGGGAAGGCAGAGTAATTTTATCTATGGAAGTGCAAAAGCAGCTTTTACTGCTTATCTGAGTGGTTTGAGAAACTATCTTTTTGATAAAAAAGTACACGTTCTTACTATAAAACCAGGGTTTATGGAAACTAAGATGACAGAAGGTCTGCCTTTAAATCCGAAACTGACAGCCACTCCCAAACAGGCTGCTTCCTGTATTTACAAAGCCTTCAAAAAGCAGAGGAATGTGGCATATGTTTTGCCGGTTTGGAGTGTTATTATGATGATTATCAGGAATATCCCTGAGTTTATATTCAAGAAATTAAAGCTTTAAAAAATGAAAAAATTGTATTGTTTTGATTTTGACGGAACCCTTACGTATAAAGATACTATGTTTATGTATCTTAAATTTTACGATTCTACAAAATATCGTATACAATTTTTAAGACATGTACCTCTTTTTATCCTGCTGAAGCTGAAACTGGCTGAAACAGAAAAAGTGAAAAAAAGCTTTATCGGTTCTATTTTAAAAGGACAGACCCAGGATAAAATAGAGCAAAAGTCTAAACAGTTTTTTGAACAGCATTATCCTAAAATAGTGAGGGAAAATGCATTAGACTTTATAAAAAATATCGATAGGAATAATACACAGAGTTTATTGGTAACCGCTTCATTAGATATCTGGGTGAAACCTTTCGCTGATGAACTGAAAATGGAGCTTGTTTCTACGCGGGCAGAGTTTAAGAACGGAGTTTTCACAGGAAATTTTGTCGGAAAAAACTGTAACGGGAAAGAAAAACTGGTAAGAATTAAAGAGGAAATCAACGATTCTAAATACGATAAAATTATTGCATTTGGTGATACTTCAGGAGATCGGCCAATGTTGAAATGGGCAAATGAGGGACATTACCAATTTTTTCACTAATTTTGGGAGATAAAATTGTAAAAAATGAAAAGCCTGTTAATCGCATGTACAGCAATTTTCATGAGCTGTGCAAGCACTTCATCTCAGAAGTCTTCTCCTGGACAGGGAAATGCTGAACTTATTGTCTCTGAATCCCAGGGAGGGGCAGACACTCCTGGCTTTAGAATTATTAAGGAAGAAAAGGATTTCCGCAATATTATCAGTGGAAGTTTTGGTATCTCAGAAATAGGAAAAGAATCTTATATCAAATATCCGCAGTTTCCAAAAAATAAAAAAGTCGTTTTATACAATTTGGGAACCTTCAGATCTGGTAGCCACAAAATTGAGGAGATTAAAAGTATATCTGTGAAAAATCAGATTCTGTATGTAGAAGTTCCGGCTGGTGAACCTTCCGGTGGAATGGAAATTCAGGTGATCTCAAGCCCTTGGTTTATATTTACTGTTCCCACAGATTACAAATTTACCTCTGTAGAATTAAAATATTCAAAATAATAATGGATAAAGTATATTTAGATAATGCCGCAACCACTCCGCTTGCAGAAGAAGTTATAGATGCAATGGTGGGCACAATGAAAATGAATTTCGGAAACCCGTCTTCCACACACAGTTTTGGTCAGGAAGCAAAAATCCTTATTGAAAATGTAAGACGACAGGTTGCAGACTATCTTCATGTAACTCCTGCTGAAATCATTTTCACTTCCTGTGGTACCGAATCAAACAATATGATCATTAAATCCTCGGTAGAACACCTTGGAGTAGAAAGAATCATAAGCTCTCCCCTGGAACATAAATGCGTTTCTGAAAGTATTCTGGATATGAAAAGCAGAAAAGGAGTAGAAGTAAACTATATCCGCCCGAATGAAAAAGGAGATATTGATCTTGCTAAATTGGAAGAACTTTTAAAAGCTTCAGATAAAAAAACATTGGTAAGCTTAATGCATGCCAACAACGAAATTGGGAATATCATCAACCTTAAACAGGTTGCCCAGCTGTGCAAAGAACATCATGCACTTTTCCACTCAGATACGGTACAGACAATGGCTCATATGAACCTTGACTTCTCTGATATTCCTGTGGATTTTGCATCCTGCAGTGCCCATAAATTTCATGGGCCAAAAGGAGCTGGATTTGCGTTTATCAGAAAAACAACAGGTTTAAAAGGAATTATTACCGGAGGTCCTCAGGAAAGAAGCCTTAGGGCGGGAACTGAAAATGTTTGTGGTATCGTAGGATTAGGAAAAGCATTAGAACTTTCTCTGAATCATATGGAGGAATATACCAACCATATGCAGAGTATAAAGGATTATGCAATTGAAAGACTTTCTGCTGAAATAGAAGGAATTAAATTCAATGGAAGAAGTGCTGAAAAGGACAACAGTCTTTATACAGTTTTAAGTGCTTTATTACCTTATAAAAATCCACTCATAGGACTTCAATTAGATATGAAAGGGATTGCCATCTCTCAGGGAAGTGCATGCTCATCAGGAGCTTCAAAACCTTCAATGGTCATGATGATGGTGCTTTCTGAGGATGAAATGGATCACTGTACTCCATTACGTATCTCGTTCAGCCATATGACGACCAAAGCGGAGATTGATACATTGGTCAATGCATTAAAGGAAATTTCAAGTGATTACACTATAGAAAAAACTAATGTTGAGCATAGATAGGCTTGTGCTCTAAAAAGCGTAATTTTGAATATCCAATAAAGGATTAAAAGAAAATAATATTAATTAAAATAAAAGAAACAAAAATGGCTTTAGAAATTACAGACAGCTCATTTCAGGATACGGTTTTAAAATCAGAAAAACCGGTATTAGTAGACTTCTGGGCAGTATGGTGCGGACCTTGCAGAACTTTAGGACCAATCATCGAAGAAGTAGCATCAGATTTTGAAGGTAAAGCAGTAGTTGGAAAAGTAGATGTAGACAACAACCAGGAGATTTCTATGCAGTATGGTATCAGAAATATTCCTACTGTTCTTATTTTTAAGAATGGAGAAGTAGTAGACAAATTAGTAGGTGTAGCTCCAAAAGAGGTAATTGCTGAAAAATTAAGTGCTCACTTATAAAAAAAATAAGTTTGATAATGAACGCCTTCCAGTATTGGGAGGCATTTTTTTTAAAATAATTTGCAGGTAACAAAAAAAGTTGTAATTTTGCAACCACGAAAAAGAAACGACGTTCTTTAAAATAATGATCCGGTAGTTCAGCTGGTTAGAATGCCGCCCTGTCACGGCGGAGGTCGCGGGTTCGAGTCCCGTCCGGATCGCAGAAGTTTTCTCAATTTACTTTAAAAAAATTGATCCGGTAGTTCAGCTGGTTAGAATGCCGCCCTGTCACGGCGGAGGTCGCGGGTTCGAGTCCCGTCCGGATCGCAGAAGTTTTCTCAATTTCTTTTTTAAAAAATTGATCCGGTAGTTCAGCTGGTTAGAATGCCGCCCTGTCACGGCGGAGGTCGCGGGTTCGAGTCCCGTCCGGATCGCAACTATCAATCAAAGTAGTCAAAATACTGTAAAATACCTATTTTACAGTATTTTTTTTTGGAATATGCGTATTAATTTTAGGTTAAAATATTTTGTGGTACTAGTAATTTATATTTTGAATAAAAATTAACGTATGCTATTAAAAATATTAATAATAATTATTATCTTCGCCTGATAATAAAACCACCAATTGTTGAAATAATGAAAAAGATACTTTAGGTTTATTTGTGTATGGGGAATGTTTTTAAAATCAGGGAGTTAAGATATATACCCAGGTGGTCGGTTTTTCTTATTGATGTTTCAGTCATTTTTTTTTCAATTTTAGTTTCATATTTTCTTCTGAATAGTCTGGAGGTAAAACTTAATTTTACTAAGTATCAAAAGGAAAAGATATTTTCAGTGGTGCTTATTAATATTCTGTGTATAATTCTGTTCAAAACTTATGCAGGAATTATCAGACACTCTACTTTTTTTGACTTTTTTAAAATTGTATGGTCTTCAGGGAGTGCTCTTATTGTCTTGCTTGGACTGAATTTTATGTCAGAACTGATATTGGGCAAACCCGTATTTTTATATCCTGTTCTTTTTTTATTTTTCTTTGTCTCCATTTTTCTGATGTTTTTTTTCAGAATGGCAATCAAAAAGCTTTTCGGTGTCTTAATAGATTCTAAGGATACTCTATCCAAAGCTAGAATTGCTATCGTAGGAGTAGAGGATACTTCCGTGTCATTAGCAAAGGCTATTATTCACAATCCCGATCATCCCTATCAGCTGGCAGGATTTCTCACTGCAAGATCAGATTCTAAAAAAGCAAGGTTGCTTGGATATAAAATTTATAATAAAAAGCAATTTCTTAAGAGTGATACTCTGAAAGAACAATTTGATGCGGTTTTAATCAAAGACGTGATGACAAAGCAAGAGATAGAAGAATGGACTAGCTTTGCATTGGATAAAGGATTGAAAGTATTAAAAGTACCCGTAACCAATATCATAAAAGAGGATGATAAGGTGAGAAGTATCCGTCCTCTTCAGATTGAAGATTTACTGAATCGTCCGACAATTAAAATAGAAAACAATGAGGTAAAATGTTTTCATGTTAGTAAAAATATTCTGGTAACCGGAGGTGCCGGGTCTATAGGAAGTGAGATTGTAAGGCAGGTTGCTCAGCTAAATTCGTCATTGATTGTTGTGGTAGATCAGGCTGAGTCTCCTTTATATGAGTTGCAGCTTGAATTATTAGAAAGATTCCCAAATCAAAGGTTCAAATTTATACTGGCTGATATTTCAAACTATTCCAGAATGGAGAAATTGTTTGATGATTATCAGTTTTCAATAGTTTATCATGCAGCAGCCTACAAGCATGTACCATTAATAGAAGATAATCCACATGAAGCTATTTTTGTCAATATTGGAGGAACTAAAAATGTGGCACTCTTATCGAAAAAATATAATGTAAATCGTTTTGTGATGGTGTCTACAGATAAAGCTGTAAATCCCACCAACGTAATGGGAGCTTCTAAAAGAGCTGCTGAACTTTTTGTACAGTCTCTACAAAATTCTTCGGAGAATACAACAAAATTTATAACAACGCGTTTTGGAAATGTATTAGGTTCCAATGGCTCTGTAATACCACATTTCAAAAAACAAATTGAAAAAGGAGGTCCGGTGACGATTACTCATCCCGATATCATTCGTTATTTTATGACGATTCCTGAAGCCTGCGAATTGGTACTTCAGGCAGGAACAATGGGACAGGGAGGAGAGATTTATGTTTTTGATATGGGTAAACCGGTTAAAATTTTGGATTTAGCGGAAAGAATGATCAAATTATCAGGATATACTCCAGGTATCGATATTAAAATTGATTTTATTGGCTTAAGACCTGGTGAAAAACTATATGAAGAACTTTTAACGAATAATTCTACAACTATTCCTACCCATCATGAGAAAATTATGATATCCAGAGATCCATTGATGAAGTTTGAAGATATAGATATTTTGTGCTCGCAAATTATTCTTTCAGCAATGAATAAAGATAGTTTACAGATTGTAAGAATATTAAAAATAATTGTGCCGGAATTTAAAAGCAATAACTCTGAATTTGAAATTCTTGACAAGATATCTGAACATGAAGCATATGAATGAAATTAAAGAATAAAATACATAAAAAACTGATATAAAATAATAATTTTGCTATTTTAATTCCAAACGGAATGAAAATTGCTAGAGAAAGAATTGATTTAAATATAAAGATTAAATACCTCTCACATTCGTAAACTTCTTATAAATATAGAATACTTATGTGGTTAGTTTTCTTCCTATTAGGTATCTTAAATTAAATTTAGTTCAGATAGATTTTAAATAATAACACAAGTAGACTTAGAATAAACAACATATGAATAAAAAGATTATTACATATATAACATTGTTATCGGTTATTTTGTTATCATGCAGACCGAAGCAGAATATGGTATATATGTCGAAACATAATATGGAAGAGGAAGTTGCGAAAGCAAAATTTCAGGGATTACATATTCAGGAAGGTGACGTTCTTCTTATTCTGGTATCCGCACTTGATGAAATTGCCGTAAAACCTTTTAATCTTAATACTGCAAACAAAGTAGGGAGCGACAGTGGAAGAGGCATCAACCAATACGTAGAACCAAGTCAATACCTTGTCAATGAAGAAGGTTATATTTCTTTTCCGGTTTTAGGAAATGTATATACTAAAGGGATGACACAGGTACAGCTAAAACAGGAACTGGAATCACGCCTTAAGAGATATCTAACAGATCCATTGGTGACTATTACCCTTAAAAATTTCAATGTGAGTGTTTTAGGAGAGGTAAAACAACCAGGGCAGAAAGAAAGTCTCTCTCAGAAAATCAATATTTTTCAAGCACTTGGACTTGCAGGTGATATGACGGATTTCGGAGACCGTACCAATGTAAAACTTATACGCACAGGAGAAGATGGTGCTGACCAAGTGGTGAATGTTGACCTTACAAGATCCGATATTGTGAGTTCGCCGTACTATTATATGAAACAAAATGACATATTATATGTACAGCCGGACAAAAATAAGCAGGTCCAGGCTAACTCAAATCCGAACAGAGCTCTTACATTCCAGATTATTGGTGCTTTACTTACAGCGGGTACACTTATTATTGCTTTAACTCGAAAATAAAATATGCAGCAGATAGAATTTCAGGAAAGTGAAGAATCTTTGAATTTAAGAAAGATCATTGGAAAATATTTAGTAAAATGGCCTTGGTTTATAGCATCTGTCTTATTATTTGTTACTATAGCCTTTATATATTTAAGATATGCTGTGCCTCAATATGAATCGACTACTACTTTAAAATTTGATAAGAAACAGTCTGATTTAACAGGAGCACTAATTGATCTTGATAACTTAGGACTTGGTTTAGGAAATGCAGATGAACTTAAAAGTGAAGTGGCTGTGGTAAACTCCAGACCAATCCTTATGAAAGTTGTTGAAAACCTAAATCTTAATATACAATATTATAATTCGGGTGAGATAAGGGATTCAGAATTATTTATCAAAGTACCGATTGTTGCAAAAATTATTTCTTATAAGAATACCAAAAAATTTGTTTCTTCCCAATACATGGTAAAAGAAGTCAACGGAAACGAATTTGTTTTGGAAGATAAGGAAAACAAAAAAGTAAAGGGAACTTTCGATAAAAATCTAGCTCTTGATTTTGGAACTGTAGTTCTTCAAAAAGTACCGGGTCTTACCTTTAAAGATAAATATAAAATTGTCTTCTGGAATCCTATAGAGAAGGTAAAATCTTTGGAAAAAAAGATCCAGGTTGATCTTCCGGATCAGAAGGCTATGCTTATGGACATTAAGATTGTAGGAACTGTTCCTGAAAAATCAGAGGCTATTCTTAATGAGGTAACCAAACAGTATAATCTGGATGGGCTAAGAGATAAAAACTTACAAGCTCAAAATACTCAGGAATTTATCGATAAACGATTAGAGGTTATTTCACGAGACCTTTCAGGAGTGGAGAATCAAAAAGAAGATTTCCAAAATCGTAACCGAATCGTAGACTTACAGGCGCAGGCTCAGTTGGCGCTTCAGAATACAAATGATAACACAAAACAAATTCTTATACAGCAGACCCAGCTGGATCTTCTTAACTCTCTTCAAAATGAAGCTTCAAAAGGAGATAATCAGCTTATGCCCTCTAATTTAGGACTTAATCCTTCTTTGGAACAGGCCATTTTACAATATAATAATCTTGTTATCACTAGAAATAAAACTTTGAAGCAGGCAACCAATGAGAACCCTGCAGTGATAGAAATGAATAAAGAAATTTCTTCACTAAAAGAAATTGTAAGAGATAACATTCGTCAGCAAAAAGCAACCGTTCAGGCATCTATCGCACAGATAAACAGCCAAATTTCTGCCAGTACAGATATGATTGAAAAGGTTCCCGGACAATCAAAAATCTACAGAGGTATCGAACGTCAGCAGAATCTTAAGGAGCAGCTTTTCCTTTTTCTTTTACAGAAAAGAGAAGAAAACGCAATCAATCTTTCTGTGAATGTTCCGAAAGCTAAAATTGTAAACCCTGCTTATACAGATGATATTCCGGTTTCACCTAAGAAAAATATTATTCTTTTGGCAGCGGCTTTATTGGGATTAATGTTACCGTTGGGAGTATTCTATCTTTTCTTTATGTGGGATGATAAAATCTACAGCCGTACAGATATTACTGAAAATTCGCCACTTGGAGTGTTAGCAGATATACCATCGCTGAAGGATGATCAGAATCATTTGGTACAGAGAAATGATTTCTCAGAGTTGGCGGAATCATTTAGAATATTGGTTTCCAACCTGAAATTTCTGCTTCCTAAAAAAGATTCAGCGAAAGTCATATTGGTAACTTCTTCAGTGAAAGGAGAAGGAAAAACACTGGTTTCAGTGAATCTTGCTCTGACACTGGGAAGCAAAAACGGAAGATCATTACTCATTGGTTCGGATGTTAGAAATCCGCAAATACAGAGGTATGATGATGAGCGTGTTAAGAATGCAGGTCTTACGGAATATTTATACGATGAAACGACAGATATAGAAGATCTTATACATATTTCCGATACCAATCCTGAATGTGATGTAATTTATGCGGGATCTATTCCTCCAAATCCTCAGGAGCTTCTTTCCAACGGTCGTTATCAGAAGCTTATCAGTGAAATGTCGTCCCGTTACGAATATATTGTGATCGATTCTGCTCCGCTGATGCTTGTTTCGGATACATTGAGTATTTCTGATACAGCTGACGCTTCTTTATACGTGGTAAGATCAGGAGTATCAAGAAAAATATTAATAGATTTTGCCAATAAACTGGTTAAAGAATCAAAGATATCAAACGTTTCTTTCGTGATCAATGATGTTTCTAAAAATGTTGGTGGTTACGGTTACGGATACAACTATGGCTATGGTTACGGATATACAGCTGATAAGAAGAAAAACTGGTGGCAAAAGCTTTTTAATAAATAAATCAAATTATCTTCAAAATAAACATTAAAATAAAGTAAGAACATCACATTTAATATGAATATACAGAATAAAATTGGGGTAATCGGATTGGGGTATGTAGGATTACCACTGGCCCGTTTATTTGCAACAAAATATGCCGTAGTAGGTTTTGATATCAACCAGGCCAGAATTGCAGAACTGAATAGCGGAAAAGATTCCACTTTGGAAGTAGAAGATGAAGTACTACAGCCGGTTTTAGTGAAAGATAACCCATTTTCAAACTCATCAAAAGGATTGCTTTGCTCATCTGATCTGGAAGATATTAAGGAGGCTAACATCTATATCGTAACTGTTCCTACACCGGTAGACAGACATAATCGTCCGGACCTGACACCTTTATATAAAGCATCTGAAACAGTAGGAAAAGTATTGAAAAAAGGGGATATTGTTATTTATGAATCTACTGTTTATCCTGGTGTTACAGAAGAAGAATGTATCCCTGTACTGGAAAAAGTTTCGGGATTAAAGTTTAACGAGGATTTCTTTGCAGGATATTCTCCTGAAAGAATCAATCCGGGAGATAAAGAACGTACCGTAGAGAAGATTTTAAAGGTAACTTCAGGTTCTACACCAGAAATTGGTAAAAAAGTAGACGAATTATATAAATCTGTAATTGCAGCAGGTACCCATTTGGCACCTACTATTAAAGTAGCTGAAGCATCAAAAGTTATTGAAAACTCACAACGTGATATCAATATTGCTTTTGTGAATGAGCTTGCCAAAATATTTAATCTTCTGGATATTGATACACACGCAGTTCTGGAGGCAGCAGGAACGAAATGGAATTTCCTGAAATTCAAGCCCGGATTGGTAGGAGGACACTGTATCGGGGTAGATCCTTTCTATCTTGCCCAGAAAGCGCAGGACGTAGGATATTATTCTGAGCTTATCCTTACCGCAAGAAGACTGAATGATTCCATGGGGCAGTTTGTAGCTTCCGAGGTGGTAAAAACAATGATTAAGAAAAGAATCAACATTACGGATGCCAAAGTACTGAATCTTGGAATCACTTTTAAAGAAAACTGTCCGGATGTAAGAAATACGAAAGCTGCAGATGTTATCAATGCTCTGGAAGACTATTCTGTAGAAGTGACAACGTATGATCCGTGGGCAAATCCAGAAGAAGTAATGCATGAATATGGTATACAATCTACCAATTCTCTTGAAGATGTGAAGGGACAGTTTGATGCAATTGTTCTCACAGTTTCTCATGATGAATTCCTGAATATTGATCTTTCCCGCTATCTGAAGGAAGGAGGAGTTTTATATGATGTTAAAGGAATTTTAGAGAAATACGATAATCGTTTATAAAAAAATAGAGAATGAAAATAGCAGTCGTAGGAACAGGGTATGTAGGTTTGTCTAATGCCGTCTTATTGGCCCAACATAATGAAGTTGTAGCTTTAGATATTGTTCAGGAGAGAGTAGAATTGCTTAATTCTAAAAAATCTCCTATTGAAGATGAAGAAATCAGTACGTTTCTAAGTACTAAACCCCTTAATTTCAAAGCCACTTTAGATAAGAAGGAAGCTTACGATAAGGCTGAATATATAATTGTCGCCACTCCAACAGATTATGACCCCACTACCAATTATTTCGACACAAGCAGTGTTGAGAATGTAATTAAGGAAATTGCAGAGTATAATTCTAAGGCTGTAATCATTATTAAATCTACGGTTCCTGTAGGTTATACCGTAGACTTAAAAAGCAAAATGCATTTAGATAATGTGGTGTTTTCTCCTGAATTTTTGAGAGAAGGTAAAGCTTTATATGATAATTTATATCCTTCCAGAATTATTGTCGGGGAGCAAAGTGAGCGAGCAAGAATTTTTGCAGAATTACTGAAAGAAGGTGCCATAAAAAAGGACATTCCAGTATTATTTACAAATCCTACAGAAGCAGAGGCAATTAAATTGTTTTCAAATACCTACTTAGCATTGCGTGTGGCTTATTTCAACGAATTAGACAGCTATGCGCAGATTCACGAACTGGATACCCGCCAGATTGTAGAAGGTGTTGGTCTGGACCCAAGAATTGGTTCGCATTATAATAATCCGTCTTTTGGATACGGAGGGTACTGCCTGCCTAAAGATACCAAACAGCTTTTGGCAAATTATAATGCAGTTCCCAATAATATTATTCAGGCAATTGTAGATGCTAACAGAACCCGTAAAGATTTTATAGCAGATTCAGTACTGGCTAAAAAACCCAAAAAAGTAGGAGTTTACCGCCTGATCATGAAGGCAGGTTCCGACAATTTCAGAGCATCTGCCATACAGGGCGTAATGAAAAGAATTAAAGCTAAGGGAGTAGAAGTGGAAGTGTTTGAGCCGGCCCTTAATGAAGAGTCTTTTTTCGGTTCCAGAGTGGTAAAAGATTTAGAACTTTTCAAGAAAGAATGCGATGTCATTATTTCTAACCGCAATGCGCCTGAACTTGCTGATGTACAAGAAAAAGTGTACACAAGGGATCTATTTGGTAATGATTAAAAGTAAATAAATTGTCAAGTACAAAAAAGATCGCAAAAAATACAATATTACTCTACATAAGGATGATAATCAATATGGCTATCTCCTTATATACTTCAAGGATTATTTTACAGAAGTTAGGCGTAGAGGATTTTGGGATATATAATTTAGTAGCTGGAGTAGTTGTATTATTTTCGTTTTTAAATAATGCCATGACAAGTGCTACTCAACGATTCTTAAATATTGAGCTGGCTTCAAATATTAAAGAAAAAGTTAATAGAGTTTTTTGTATGAGTCTCAATATTCATATAATTATCTCAATCATTGTATTGATTTTGTCTGAGACTATTGGATTATGGTTTTTAAATTACAAGTTAAATATACCTGCTCACCGACTTAATGCTGCAAATTTTGTATTTCAGTTTTCTATTATTACAACAATAATCAATATCATTAGAATACCCTTCAATGCTACCATACTGGCGAATGAAAGAATGTCATTCTATGCCTATTTGGGTATAGTGGAGACTGTGCTAAAACTGGCTATTGTATTTTTATTATCGCTTTTTGTTGAATATGATCAGCTCATAGTGTATTCATTTTTATTATTATTGGTCAATCTTATAATTAATGTAATCTATAAAATTTATTGCTATAGGAACTTTAAGGAAGAAACTGCTTACCATTATTTTTCTGACAAAAAACTATTCAGAGAATTATTATCTTTTTCTGGTTGGAGCTTATTCGGACAAGTGGCTGTTTTAAGTTCAACGCAGGGATTGAATATGATTATGAATATATTCATCGGTGTAACTGTAAATGCGGCCTTAGGTATTGCGAATCAGGTAAATAGTGTTTTGTATAGTTTTGTTTCCAATATGCAGGTAGCATTTAATCCACAAATTACTCAGAGTTATGCTTCAAATGATTTGGAAACACATAAAAGATTAGTATTAAATACTTCGAAATATTCAGTATTTCTCTTTTTAGTTTTATCAATACCGATTTTATTACATACAGAATTTATTTTAAAATTATGGCTTGGTGTTAATTTACCTCAATACCTTGTAAGCTTCACTCAAATAGTTATAATAGGCTCTATTATTAATGCTATAGTTGGACCATTCTGGATGTCTGCCAATGCCATTGGAAATATCAGAAATTATCAATTAGGGGTTTCATTGATATTATTATTAAATCTTCCGCTGGCATATATATTCTTAAAATTAGGTTTTTCTCCTGTATATATTATGAGCTTAAATGTTATTTTAAATTTATGCACCTTCATATTTCGTTTTCTTTATGTTAATCATAAATTGAAATATGATTGGCCAGACGTAGTACTTTATTTAAAACAGACCTTTCTGGTTATTTTCTCTTGTTTTATTCTGGTATGGGTCATAAAAAAAATAGATTTTAGCAGTTACTTTTTTGCAATATCTTCAACCATTGCTGCTGAGATTATTTTGTTGGTATTAATTATTCTTATTGGTATTAAGCGGGAAGAGTATTTACAGTTTAAAAAAACAATCATAAAAAAAATAAAGAAATAAATATGGATTTATTTAACAAAATAAAAAATAAAGCAAATTCAATTATCAATAATATACAGAATAATGCCAGAGTAGATAAAATTGCTGATGAAATTACTAATTGCAGGTCAAAGCGGTTATTTTTATTTCAGACTCCTACTCATACTAATATTGGAGATCACGCTATTGCTGAGGGGCAGCTAAAATTTTTTCAGGAAAATTTACCTGGCCATCACATTTTTGAGATCAATCAGTCTCAGATGAAGTATTTTATAGAAAAGTATAGAAATACTATTAAGCCTGATAATTTGATATTTGTTCATGGCGGTGGCAATTTTGGGAATGAATATATGAGGGAAGAAAATTTAAGGAGAATGGTAATTCAAAACTTTCCTGAAAATAAAATTATACTGTTTCCACAAACGATTTATTATTCAAATGATCAGATTGGTGAATCTGAATTAAAAAGAACACAAGATATTTTTGGAAAACACAAAAAATTGATCTTGACAGCCAGAGAGGAAAAATCATTTGAATTAATGCAAAAATATTTTCCAAAAAACAAAGTAATTCTGACACCCGATATTGTTCTTTACACTGAATATAGTTTTGAAAATGAGCGGGAATATGCATTGGAAGTAATCAGAAATGATCAGGAATCAATATTAACAGCAGATGATAAAGATAAAATTACCCAAATCTTAAAAGAAAGATTTGACAAAATAATTAATTCTGATATGCATTGTGATAAAATAACAGATTTAGATATAAAATCTGTTAGAAAAAAAATATTAACTAATAAGCTGTTACAATTTTCTAAGGCAAAGATAGTGGTCACTGACAGATTACACGGAATGGTTCTTTGCATCATTACAGGAACACCATGCGTGGTTTTTTCAAATTATAATCAGAAAGTTATAGGAACTTACAACTGGATTAAGTATTTAAAATATATCAAGTTTGTTAGAAATGTAGAGGAAGCAAACACAGCAATAGATGAGTTATTGAATAATGATAGCTATGAGAAATATAATCCTCAGGAGATAAGGAAGTTTTACCTACCATTAATAGAGAATGTAAATGAATGATGTTTTTTTATCAATTATCGTCCCAATATATAATGTTGAAAATTATATAGAAAAATGTATTGCCAGTATAATACAAAATACTTCTGCTAATTTTGAACTGATCCTGGTAATTGATGGATCTCCGGATAATAGTATCAGTATTTGTAAAAAATATAAAGAAGCGGATAAAAGAATTGTCATCCTGGAAAAAGAAAACGGGGGGCTTTCTGATGCCAGAAATGCCGGATATAAAATAGCCAAAGGGGAATATATCTGGTTTGTTGATGGAGATGATTATATTGAAAGTGATAGTATTGATATCTTTTTTGAAAAAATCAATAAAGAGACCGATATTTTCTTATTTAATTATCAGGAAATTTATGAAAATAAAATTGTCAAATTTGAAAAATTTGAAAATGAAGAAAAGATTAGTGGCCACGATTTGCTGTTAAAATACAATAACTATGGTGTTCAAGCATGGACACAGATCTATTCAAAAAATTTCTTGGATCAACATAAGATCATATTTGAAAAAGGAGCCATCTATGAGGATGTGTTATTTAATACACAAGTCTATAGTAAAAATCCTGCTCTGCAAGTTATTGACAATATCTTCGTAAACTATGTACAGAGGGGAGAGTCAATTATGAAAAAAAAGCAGACTATAAAAAATGTAGAATCAGTTTTAAAAATTTTAGAATTATATAATAGGAAAGATATAATAAATTTTTTTCCAAAAAAGTTCATAATAAACAGACACCACTATTATTTTAGTTTGCTGTTCATTTTTTTACATAAGAGTAATATGAAAAAAGATGAAATTATGGATCTTTTAAATAGCATCAGTAAAAAAAACTTTTTTGTTTTTACAAGAGAGTATGATTCTTTTATTGTGAAATATATTAAAAGAAAACTATTTCCTTCCAAATCGGTTTTTATTTATAAGAATTGGAATTTTATTTTCCTTCTGATAAGGTTGGATAATTTGATTAATAGATGAATTACTTAAAGAAAAATATAACCCTAATATTAATCATTTCACAGATATTTGGTTTATACGGTGGTATGCTACAAGCACCGAGACTTCTTGCTATTTTATTTTTACCTTTACTGATACAGGATTTAAATAAAAAGCTTATTAAAGGGAAAGAGTATTTATTGTTTTTCTTTTCTTTTATTATGTATTGTGTATTGTCAATGTTATTTTTAACATTTAATAATGACCAATCCTTAAAAGAGTTTGCATATGCGCTGATAAATTTTATTATTTTCGTTGAAATAGTAAATTTTAGCAAGTATATAAGTTTAAATAAACTGATAAATGGCTGGGTTATATTTGTATTACTAAGTATTCCAATTGCAATTATAGAAATTAATTTCAACTTACACTTTTCTAATTCAAAGTTTGGAGATGATACGGTATTAGGAGGTGTGGGAACTCTTAGAAAATATGCAGCTATTACTTTTGGAAATTATAATTTATATAATCACCTTTTGGCGATTTCATTTCCTTTTATTTTAGCTAAACTCAAATTTATTTCAAACAAATTATTTCAAACATTTTATATCCTTTTTATTTTTGCAATTGTTTGGGTTGTATTAACTAATGCAAGTCGTGGTACTATGCTGTGCTTATTAATATCTACTGTAATATATATTATTTTTTATTCCAGCAAGTCAATCAGCAAAACCATTATGTACACATTCATTTCAATAATAGCATCTGTTGCAGGGTATATATATGTAATGAATAATGCAGCATTTTCTTATTTAAAGACAAGAATAGAACAAAAAGGACTGGAAGACAATTCTAGAAAAGAAATGATCAATGTCGGTATAGACATGTTTATTGACTCAAAATTTTTGGGTGTGGGAGCTGGAAATTTTTCTGATACAGCGAATAAAATGACAAATAATCCTATCCTAGTACCCCATAATTTATTTATAGAATTACTCTCTCAATATGGGATTGTTGTTTTCTTTACATTTCTTTTATTGTTATTTAAAATTTTTAATCCCAAAAGGATTTTTAAAAAGCGTGAAATTCCAAACTATATCTTATTAGGATCATTACTGGTAATGCCATTAGCATTTACAATTAATAGTGTTTATTTAAATAATCCTTACATGTGGATTTGGCTGGCAAGTCTTTACTGTATATCATCATTTTATAAAACGACAACTAAAAATGTTAATTGATTATATAGATAGAACGTATTCATCGTTAAGAAAAATTTCTAAAGCTCAGTCTTTAGCAAGATTTTCTATAAGAAAGTTTTCAAATTTTGTCTTCCCGATATATCTTAAAAACACTAAAAAGGAAGTTGTACTACCCGAAAAATTGCCGGAAAATATTATCGTATCACTCACAACATTTCCGGGAAGAATATCCAAATTATGGATGGTTGTAGAATGTATGCTACGACAAAGTCTGCTGCCAAATAAAATTGTATTGTATCTGGCAAAAGATCAATTTCCGAATGAGTTGAAAGATATACCGGATAATCTTCTGGGTTACTACAATAAGAAGCAATTAGAAATAAGATTTGTAGATGAAGATTTAAGATCTCATAAAAAGTATTACTATGCCTTTAAGGAATATCAAAACGACGTTATTATAACCATAGATGATGATATTTTTTATCCGTCGAATATCATCAAAGACTTAATGGATTTACATAAGAAATATCCCGATACAATTTGTTGCCACAGAGCACATAAGGTTATTAGAAATGATGATAATACCATAAGCAAATATTCAAAATGGAAAAAAGTCTTCGGAAATTGTGGACCGACATTTGATCTATTTCACACAAGTGGGGGAGGAACTTTATATAAAAGTAATTTTTTTAGTGAAGAAGTTGTAAATAAAGATGCATTTGTCAGCTTATGTTTTATGGCAGATGATGTCTGGCTGAATATTATGGCTCAGTTGAATAAGACAAAGACAGTGAAATCCGATTATTTTTCAAACCTAATTCCCATTGAAAATAAAAATTCACTCTTTAAGTTAAGTCAGGAAAACGTTGCAGATGGAGGTAACGATAAGCAGTTACAGAATCTGATTCAAAATTATAATATTAATAATTATGAAATATTTAAGTGATTTTATAAAGCTTAGTGCGTTATTATTATTTAGCTTTTCTTTTGCTCAGCAAAACAGAGTAAGCAGGTATAATGCAGATATGCAGGCATCCAAAAGTTATGGTTTGCAGAAAATGGAACTGTCATCGAAGAGTAAAAATACTTATGATTTCATGGCATTAGGATATTTTATCAATGCAAATAACAATATGTATCTTAAAACAAAAGATAAAAAATATATTGATACTAATATTTCTGTCATAAAACCAATCCTGATTGATACGAATTCAAATACCTCGTATCAAAAGAATGGCTGGGTGATGAATGTCGCAAAAGGAAATCAGAATGCAGTAGCGAACGGAAAGGAGCATTTAATTTCGGAAGGATATTTTTTCAGATATATTGGTGAGTTTTTGGATATTCTAGCTAAGAATAAATTGTATACGAATTATCAACCAGCGATAGAAAGTGGTTTAAAATACTCCTTCGATAAATGGAAAGCCAGAAGCTTCAGCCAATATGGAGATTATTCATTATTGTTTCATCAGAGGCTTCATACAGGAGCAAACTGGGCTGTTGTTGCACTCTATCTGATGAAGTATGACGAATCTGATAAAAATTCATATGCCTTATTTGTAAATCAGTTTGATCAGCAGCTAAAAAAAGCGTTGGTTTTAAATAAGAGCGCAGGTAGCGTTTTGTATTATACGTGGAACAGTACGTATCCTGATACTTTTTGTAAGGCGTTACAGAAAATTAAGAATTATAAACCGGTTGTACAGGATGTGTCACATGGAAATCATGTTGTTTTATATTTAATAAAGGCAAAAGAATTGGGAAATGCCAATTGGGCTGACTTTAATTTCAATTATTTATGCAATACCTTAAAGCTTAAGATTCTTAAAGGGAACAGTATTGCCGATAATGTAGATGGTACTACAGATCCAAGTGTGCAGAATACAGGATGGAAAATATCGGATGGCTGGATGAAACTTATCTATTTTGATGCAAGTTTATACCCTTTAGTCGAAAAAAACCTTTCGAATTACAGTAATAAAATTAGCAACTCTTCTTTAGAGCTGCAGTTTAATTCAATTTATCCATAATGATACTTCACATTACAAACGATTACTCAGGATCTACAGTTTATAAAAATTTGGTGAGGGAGCTGGATAATAACGGGCTAGAGCAGATTGTATATAATCCATTTCGAGAATCTTCCAGAATAGGGAAAAATAAAATAGATTTTAAAAATACCCGCTCTCAAATTATCTATAGCCATATTTTATCAAAATATGCAGATCGGATTTTGTATAAAAGAAAAATTAAAAAAATAGTACAGGACATTGAAGCAAAAATAGACCTCAAGACCGTCAGATTTATTCATGCTCACACCTGGTACAGCGATGGTGGGGTGGCCTATGAGCTTCATAAAAAATATAATATTCCATACATATTAGCAGTACGAAATACAGATCTTAACGTGTTTTTGAAGTATTTTCTGCACGAAAGAGGCTACGGACAAAAAATACTTCAGAATGCAAATAAGATCATAACCATTTCGGCAGTCTATAAAAAAAGAATGCTTGAAGATCCCCGCTTGTCTCATATCATGAGCGATATACAGCAAAAACTAATGGTGATCCCAAATGGTGTAGACCCTTTCTGGATAGAATCAAAGGTTATAAACAGGAAAATTGTTGAGAATGAAAAAAACATTCAGCTGCTTTATATAGGGAAATTCAATAAGGGCAAAAATGTTTTTAACCTTATTAATGCTGTTAAGAATCATAATCACAAAATTCAGAATAAAATAAAATTAACACTGATTGGAGGGGGAGGAAATGACGAGAAAAGAATCCTGGATTCCATTAAAAATGATCATTCCTTTGAGTTTGTAGGAAAAGTAGACAGTCTGCCTGTTCTAAAATCCTATTACGAACGAAGCGATTTCTTTACAATGCCTTCCAAAGCAGAAACCTTTGGCTTGGTCTATATAGAAGCACTTTTGCAAGGTTTACCGGTGATGTACACGCAAAATGAAGGGATCGACGGTTTTTATGATGATTCTATTGGAGAAAAAGTGGAGGACACTTCTGTTTCTGCAATCGAACGAGGGCTTGAACGGTTAATCCAAAAACGAGATCATTATAGTTTTGATATGGAACAATTGTTAAAAAATCATGACTGGAAGAGAATAGCTGAAGTATATCAACAATTATATATAGAAAAAAAATAATGAATATATTATACATCCACCAATATTTCGTAACTCCTCAGGAGCCAGGAGGAACAAGATCGTACTGGCTGGCACAAGAACTTATTAAAAACGGGCATAAAGTTACTATGCTCACCTCATCATCCAAATTTTCAGAGGATATTAAAATTGTAGAAATTGATGGTATTGAAGTCGTTTATATAAAAGAAGACTACGACCAGAATATGAGTGTTTCCAGAAGGTTAAAGGCCTTCTTGAAATTTATGTACAAATCATCTGTAGTAGGAATGAAACAGAAAGATATCGATTTGGTAATTGCTACATCTACTCCTCTTACAATAGGTATTCCGGCACTTATATTAAAGTGGTTTAAAAAGAAGCCTTTTGTTTTTGAAGTAAGAGACCTCTGGCCGGAGGTGCCAATACAGATGGGAGCCATAAAAAATAGTTGGACAATAAAAACGACTCGTCTGCTGGAAAAAGTGATTTATAAAAATGCTTCCCGTGTTATTGCTCTTTCTCCGGGTATGCAGGCTGGAGTTGTAAAGTATATTCCTAAAGAAAAAACATCCATGATTCCTAATATGGCTAAAATGGACGAATTCTGGCCTAGGGGAAAAAATGATCAACTGATGGAAAAGCTCGGCTTAAAAAAAGATTCCTTCAAAATAGTTCACTTTGGTTCTTTGGGATTGGCAAATGGGGCTCAGACAATTATTGAATCCGCCAAATTATTAAACAATAGAGAAGATATAGAATTTTTGTTTGTAGGAGGAGGTTCTACCGAAAAAGATTTGATAGAAGAAGTAGAAAAAAGTAATCTTAAAAATGTGAAATTTCTCGGAAAGTTCCCTATGACTGACGTATCTGAGATTGTCAATTTTTCGGATGTTTCGATGATTTCCTTTTTGGATATTCCTATTTTGTATACCAACTCTCCAAACAAGCTCTTCGATTCGTTGTCTGCAGGAAAACCAATTATTGTAAACTCTGCCGGCTGGACGAAAGATATAGCCGAAAAATACCATTGCGGATTTTATGTAAACCCAAACCGTCCGGAAGAACTAGCACAAAAAGTACTCTATCTGAAAGACAATCCTGAATTGGTAAAGGAAATGGGACAGAATGCAAGGAAACTGGCTGAAACAGTTTATGATAAATCCATTTTGTGTAAAAAATTTGTTGAAGTCATCGAACAAACAGAATAAATGATCAAGAGAAAGAATCTATTGTATGTACAAATTATAGATAAAGGGTTATCTTAGAATTTAAAGTAACAAGAATGTTGATTTTGTGTGTTTTTTATAATCGACTTTCTTAAATTTTCTAAGTAAAATAGGGCAGAAGAGTATTAAGTACAGCTCTATATTAATTTTTTTATCTTTGACAATCTGTATCTTAACAATAACTTTGAAAGAAAAGAAATACGTTTCTTTGGAAAAGTTAAAAAAATCTATATATTTGCACCAGTTAAAAAGCAAATGCTACCTTAAAAAATTGATCCGGTAGTTCAGCTGGTTAGAATGCCGCCCTGTCACGGCGGAGGTCGCGGGTTCGAGTCCCGTCCGGATCGCAAAAGAGCCTTCTATTTTTAGAAGGCTCTTTTATTTATTACTCCTACTTTTGAGACTTATCCATTAATTTTATTTATTTTTGTGGAAAATTTCTTGATGAAGGTAAGGTTTGAGTTTTTGGATGGAATAAGAGGAATTTCTGCGTTATGGGTAGTTTTATATCATTCTTTATTATTTAACGGCTATTCTACAGGTCACAATATTAAATGGTCTAATCATTTTGTTTTATTTTTTATACAAAAAGCTACATCAATTGGTCACTTAGCAGTATCTATATTTATAGTTCTTTCCGGATTTTGTCTTGCACTTCCAGTGGTTAACAATAATATGGAGATAAAAGGAGGGTTTAAAAGATATATTAGCAGAAGAGCTAAACGATTAATTCCTCCCTATTATGTTGCTTTATTATTATCAGGACTGCTCATTTTACTTTTTCCTTTATTACAAACACCGTACAATACGGCCTGGGACAGTAAATTACCTGTAAGTTTTTGGTCTGTCATTAGCCATATTGGATTATTTCATAATTTAAAATCTTCATGGATTTTCAAGATAAATGGAGCGCATTGGTCTATTGCTACAGAATGGCAGATTTATTGGCTTTTTCCTTTCATGCTTCTGTTTTGGAGAAGAACTAATGTATACATATCTTTTATTATATTCGTATTATTGGCATTATTACTAAAAAAGCTGATTCCAATGGCAAAACCCGAATTTATAATTCTATTTTTCATGGGAGTTATATGTTGTTATTTGTCATTTAAAAAAATGACAGTCAATAAATTATTGATTCCCTTAGCTACAACTATTTTCCTTGCAGGTTTATTGGCTTTCGCATTATTACATATTAACGGTTTTGTAATGATATTACTAACAGGGATAACTTTTTCTTTTTTATTGTATTCCTTAGTCTCTTACACAAAATCAACAGAAAAACCAATCCTTATTCTTGAAAATAAACCATTAGAATTTTTAGGAAAGATATCTTACAGTTTATATCTTATACACGGACCGCTCCTTGCAATTATGAATCTTTATTTATTAAAAAACTTTGAACTCACAAATGACACAAGGCAATGGATTATCTTTATTGGGGTCTTTATTTTAATAATACCTGTAACAACTATTTTTTACAACTTGGTTGAAAAGAGATTTCTTAATAAATAATACTCCAATAAAATAATTTTCTAAAATAGAAAAAACAGAGCATTGAAACGGTTGATAATCTGGATCGCTTTAGTACCGGATAATTTTTTTAAGAAGCCTGCAAAGTATTTAGCCATAAACGTTCCTTCAGTTGCAAGATGCCAATCTCTCTGAAGGATTTCTCTTGATGACGTATCAGTCCATCTTCTTTTTTAACATAAAGTTTTACGATTTTATCGCGTAATGGATAATCATTTACAATAATCTCAGGTAAAAAGCCTTTCGATTCCAGAAACCTTTCTTTAAACTCCCCGGGAATGCTGTTTTTTTCAAAGTAAATGTGAGCTTGACTATTATATTGTTCTACTTGAGGATATCAAAGGGGTCAAGTAAAAATTAAGTAAGTAATTATGTTTTTCTTTGGGCTTTTCAACTATAACTCCTCATTTACCGTAATAAAGCCTCCGTTTTTTTACGGTATTTTTAAGAATGTCTTTTAGGATTCAAATTTAGGTCTGATATTTGTACTGGGTAGCCAAACTAAATGGCCGATTTATTTATGAAAAACATATCTGTGAAAAAATCCTTTTTTTATATCTGTTTATGTGCTTTTTTTCTGGTTTCCTGTAAAAAGGAAATAGAAAAAATAAGTGATACTTTTAAAGATACAGTTTCTTCTTCGGAAGTTGCGGAGGTAGAAAAGGATTCTCTAAAGAAAGATTCTGTTCCTGTCGTTAAAAAAGAATCTGTTCCGCCTGTTATGCAGGAGAATGGCTTTTATAATGCCTTTGTTCTTCCCAAAGATAAAAAGATGCGTGATTCTGTTTACGCAGAATTCAGCAAGAAATATAGTGTGGAAGAAAGAACAGCTATTTTAGCCTTAAACAGATTGGATTCTAAAAGTAAATGGAATGCCGACACCTTGGTAGTTCCTGCAAAAATAGATACCACGCTGATGGCCTATTCACCGTTTCCAATGCAACTGGATGTGTTAAGCGGAGTGAAAAAGTTTGTCATTTTCTCATATCCTATACAGGCTTTTGCGGTATACTCTAATGGAAGTCTTGTAAAATGGGGACCAACAAGTATGGGTAAAAAAGCAGCCCAGACTACAAGAGGCCTTACTTTTGCCAACTGGAAAAAGAAACTGGCTATTTCCACTGTAAGCAGCGAATGGAAACTTCCTTACAATTTTAATATTCACAATATAGGCGGAATCGGGTGGCATGAATATACACTTCCCGGATATCCTGCTTCACACTCATGTTTACGATTGTTGAGAAAAGATGCCCAATGGTTGTATTCCTATGCAGATACCTGGATTTTGAATCCCGGTGGAGCTACTACTAAAGCCAGAGGTACAGCAGTAATGGTATTCGGAGATTATAAATGGGGAGGAAGAAAACCATGGAGAAATCTTTTGGATGATCCTAATGCCAACAATATTTCCGTTGAAGAATTGACGAAACTTTTAGAACCAGACGTTCCGAAGATGCTTAAAGAACAAAGCAACAGAGAAAAAGTTGCAGATTCTATCAAAGCAGCAAAAGCAGCAGCTCCTATTCAAAATGAAAAGCCTGTAGAACCTCTGTCTAATTAATTTTCTTTTCAAATTGTAAAGTAGATTCTTCAGCAAACTTTCTAAGTTTAAGCATTTCCTCTTTACCTTTATGTTGCCCAAATCTGGCAGCGATATACGTAAGAAGAATAAAAAATAACATGATAAAAGAAGCGCTCAGTGCCCAAGGGTATTCGGCGCTTTTTATTTGCTTTTCTACGTAATACATTGTGAAAAAGGTCATCCAAAGAATAGAAAAAGAAAAATACAGGAACATAAAGAAGGTCCACACCGCAGAACTGGGACCGAAAACTCCACGTATGGTCGTATGCTCATCTTCCATTTCTATCCGTAAGGCAAGGCTGGGTTTCCAGTAATTATCATATTCTGTTTTTACCCAGATGGTAGCCACTTCTTTATTGATATTGCCTGAAAACTCATCTTTATGCTCTTCCATATATTTTTTCAGATTTTCAGCATACTCTTCCTTAGTAAGATGAGTAAACATTTTAAATCTGGGTCTGGTTCTTATTCTGTCTAAGGTGGTTTCTTCAGTATTCATATTATTATTCTTGATAAGGAATAGGGTCTTGAAGGGTAAAACTTAGTGTAAGTTTTTCATTTTTCCTTTGAATGAGCATATTGATAGTTCTACCTTCATTAGATTTCATAAGCTCTACAATTTTTTCAAGGGTCATCTCGGAAGTAGGATCTCCATTAATACTTAGAATTCTGTCTTCCTTTTTCAGACCTGCTTCATAGGCCGGCGAATCTTTTCTTACTCCGGCAATAGAAAATATAGGTTTTAGACTGAATTTATATTGAAAAGCATTTTTATAGGCGCCGTTTACTATAGTTGTCGTTTTTTGAGTTTCAATATTTATTCTGTCTTGCTGCCATTCCAGCCCGTCCTGTTTGAAATCCAATCCGCTCATATTAAAGTGAAAAGGATCATTAAAGAATCTGTTTCTTTTCAAATATAACTTTTTGTTAGGATAATCAAAAATGACTGTAAACCTGCGCATAATTTCACTGCCTATAGAGCCTTTCCTGTTTTCTACTAAATTGACGTGTTGTATAGAGAATTCATCCGGCATAGAAGTGAGAGGCTTTTCAAACTTAAAATTTCCAAGGTAAAAATTATGAATACGACTTCTTTTACCATAAATATCTCCATTAAAACCACGGCCAAGAAAATCATCAATATTAGGCCTGTTATAAACAAAATTTTTAATCAGTGTGGGGAAGAGCCATATCGCATCACTGTTTCCAAGATCAATCAGCAGTTTTGAGTCTTTCTTTTCATTTGTCATTTCTACACCTGCATACAGATAGGGCTTGTCTCTTTCAATGGTAATGGGGAATTCTTCAAATTTTCTGATTTTCTTTTCTAAAAGAGCAGCATTTTCAAATACAGTTATTTTCTTGGATGAATAATCGATATAAATAGGATGATTTTTGAAAAAATGATAGCCAATCACTCCATTTACAGGAATTCCTACGTGAGGCGAAATATTAAATTCTTCATCAATAATGATATAAAGAGACATGGAGGTATTAATAATCCCATCACCTATTTTGCCTATATTGCGCTCAGACTTCAGTCCATCAATACTTAAACTACCCCCAAGCCCGGAAAATTTGACTTTTTCAACATTGCTTAGCTTCACTTCTTTGTTTTCCAGGCTGAAAAGGATGGTTTCAGAAACTCCCGTATCCAGAAGAAAGGTGAGTTCAGCACCGTTGATATTAATAGGAATAAAGATAAGGTTGTTGATAAGCTGAAAAGGAATGACTGTTTTTTTAGTATTAATTAACTCAAAAGTATTTTGAGCATTTACAAAAATGCTTAGAAATAATCCCAGTAAAAGCAATTTAAATTTCATTTACTGAATTTACTGAATTTATCTATATGATAATAAAAAAAACATTCCAAAAACTGGAATGTTTATATAAGTTACAATGAAGTAATGTTTTTTATTGAATTTATTCCAAAATGGTTTTGGTTATTTTGAAAAGAAGTCCATTAAATCCATATAATTCTTCTGGTTAACCCCATGCCCGCTCATATATTCTCTAAACGTGAAATAACAGCTAAGATCATAAAGAAGATCAGCTGCTTTTCTTCCCCATTCCAGAGGGATCACAGCATCATCCGTACCATGAGAAATGAAGAAACGCAGCCCCTCCAGTTTCTTTTTATCTTTTACAATACCCTCCAGAATTTTATCTTCAGGATAACTGCTCATACAGGCAACACGATTGAAAAGCTCAGGATGTTTTAAAGCCAAAGCATAACATAATATACCACCCTGGCTGAAGCCACAAAGATGAGCTTTGCTTTCCGTAAGCCCATAGTGGTTGACAATCTTTAGTATACTTTCCAGAACTGCATGTAAAGATTCGTTGGCCTGGGGAACATCAATGAAATTTTCAGGATCATTAAAATTGATATCATACCATGAATATCCTTCAAATTGAGTATCACGTGGAGCTCTGAAACTTACAATGATCCAGTCATTGGGAAGAGTTTCTCTAAAACTGAAAAGATCCTGCTCATTGCTGCCGTAGCCATGAAGCATAAAAAGAATGGGAGTTTGGGAAGTGATATTTTCCGGCTCTCTTACTAGATAATCTAAATTCATACAGCAAAGATAATTAAATTACCTGCAGAATCTTAACTTTTATTATTCATACAATGAACTTCTGTTGCATGGTGGTTTATGTGTAATGATTAATTATTTGGAGTATATTTTTGAATTTTTCCGGGTCTTTCTGTTTTTATTGATTTGATATTATTTGGAAATCTTTATTGGAAAATTTTCATAAAAGTTATTTTTATATTAATAAAAAACTTATATTTGAAACATTAAAAAATCTATTTGGAGAAATGAAGCAATTTTACAATTCAAAAAGTTTACTTAGACTTTCTTTTTTATTCGTTTTATTATTTTCTGTAATTACCGTTGTTAATTCTTGTAAAAAAGATGATGATGAAGAATTTCAGGATCATGTGGTTCAATTCGAAGTGAAGACCACTGCCGGAGGAAACATTATAAGTGTTGTAACACAGGTAGGTACAGCTCAGAATACCATATACAATACTCCGCAGTCTCCTGTAACTTCACCATGGACAAGTGGAGAATTCTTTGTGAATTCCAGCCAGGCACAGCTTAATCTTGATGCGAATGCATCAATGCCGGATGATAATTCTGAATTGACAATCAATCTTTATATTGATGGTGAGATAGCAAGAACAGTGAAGAAGAAAGGTAAAGGGGTATTGGTTGCTTCTATTGATTATAGCTTCTTAGAACCTTAAATTACTTTAACAATATATAAAAAACCGCTTTTAAAGCGGTTTTTTTATTCTTCAATCATACGTTGCTGTACTGCGAGGTTAATCAATTCTGTTGAGTTCTTTGCCTGAAATTTCTGTAGCAGATTCTTACGGTGAGTGTCTACGGTAAGAGGACTTAAAAAAAGTTCTTCAGCAATTACATTACTTGTTTTTCCCTGTGCTACCATCTGTAGAATTTGTTTTTCCCTTTTAGTCAGTCTTGGAATAGGAAGGGTAGTCTGAGAAGGAAGACTGATAATCTGTTTGGTTTCATTGCAGAAAACAATATCTCCCGAAAGAGCTCCTCTGATACCTATCACAAGATCATCAATGGAAGTATTTTTGAGAAGGTAACCGCTTGCTCCGTTTTGTATAGACTGCATAATAATGCTTCGTTCTGAACGGTTACTGAACATTATGACAGAGGTGCTTGGCGATATTTTTTTGATTTCTCGGCAGAGTTCTGTTCCGTTGGAATCTGGGAGCGTAATGTCCAGAAGAACAATATCTACCATTTCAGACCGGATGAAACTTAGTGTTTCTGCACCGGATGCAAAACTTCCTGCAACATTGAAGAAAGGCTGGCTTCTCAGCATCATTCTTAATCCTTCAATGACAATGGGATGATCATCTACGATGACAATATTTATTTTTTCATTCTCCATGGATGTTAAGTTCTATATTAATTGCTGTTCCTTGATCATCAGAATTGATTTCCATTTTTCCTTTCAGGTAGTTGACTCTGTTTTTCAGATTACGAAGTCCCATACTTTTGGAGGTATTTTCTATATTTTTATCAAATCCTTTTCCGTTATCTTCAATCGTGATCAGAAAATTCTCGCCGGATTGGGAGCATTGAAGCAGAATACTGCTGGCTTCGGCGTGTTTTACAGCATTGGCCAGTAACTCCTGTACAATCCTGTAAATATTAAGCTGGATATTTAAAGGTAATGCTTTGTCAATATCAATAGCCTGAAAATCAATTTCCAGGTTTTTTCTCTTGTAAAATTCACACAGGTCGAGTATCGCGGTTTCCAAACCAAAATTAAGCAATGATTCTGGCATTAAATTTCTCGCTACATGACGGAGTTCACTTACAGAGCTGTCCAGCTGCCCCAGTATCTTATAAAACTCCCGATCTTTTTCAGGGTTTAAATGACAGGAAGACCACGTAGAAAAGTTGATCTTTACGCCGGCAAGCATTCCTCCCAGACCATCATGAAGGTCTCTTGCAATACGTTCTCTTTCCCTTTCTTCGCCATCAAGAATGGCTTTGGTTAACGATAATTCTTCCTTTTGCTTAATATCATTGATTCTCTGTTCATTTATTTTTTTGTTTTTTCTGAAAATAATAAACAGGAAGATCAGAAGACTTAACGCCAGCAGTAAAACAAGACCCATTCCCCACAAATAAGAATTCTTTTTGTTGACTTCCAGATCTTTTTGATTCTTTTCAGCATTTAAAGTTGCTATTTTCCTTTCTTTTTCAGCAGTATTGAATTTAGTTTCGAGTTTGTTGATTTCAAGCTTTACATTTTCTGTATTCAAACTATCGTTGAGTTTGGAATATCTTTGTTCCCACAGGAGCGCTTCTTTAGTATCTCCCAGTTCTTCATTAAGCAAGGAAAGCTGCTTATAAAAAGTTTTTCTGTTATTAAGATCAATAGCCAGAGATTTTTCCGTTAAAACATCTTTCAGGGTAGTCTTAGCTTCTTTATATCTTTTAAGTTTCTTTAAAATGTCAAACTTGTTGAAATAAAACATTTGAGCCAGAAGATTCTGATTGTACTTTCTGGTATACAATATTCCTTTTTCTATCACAGGAAGAGCTTCCTCATTTTTCTGCCGGGTAATATACAACAGGGTTTTGCTGTAATAATAAAAAGCATTGGATGAGGATTCAGGATATGTCCTGACAAGCTTTTCGGCTTTATTCAAATACTTTTCAGCCTGGTCTCCATTGGCCTGATAACAAAAATTGTTGGCAGAATTGAGATAGGTAAAAAATAGCTCCGCAGAATTCGGATATTGTTTTTCAAGAATTTCAAGGGCTTTGTTATTATAACCTTCAGCTTTTTTAAACTGGGCATTATAAGTAAGAATAACTGCAAGCTGAGTATACAGGAATCCCAGGTTTCTGCTGTTCTTATATTTTTCAACCAATGGAATACTCTTTTCAAGCATGATTTTAACTAACGGAATATACCCCTCTTTATCCTTTTGAGAGACTCCGTAGCTGTACCAGGCAAGAGCCTGAAGAAAATCGGATTCTTCATTTTTAAATTTTGATAAAAATTGAATAGCCTGCTGATAAGAAACAGCAGCTTTGTTTTTATTTCTGTCCAGATTATACTGTCCTTCGTAATAATAATATTTTGCCGAAATAAAAGGATTGTTTTGAGCCAGTATTTTCCCTTTTGCAAGATATTTTTTACTCAAAACCGAATCACTGTTCCTGTAATAATTTGATAAAAGAAAAGAGGCCGTTGCTTTTGAAGGATCGGAATGATTTCCTTTTGTAATGTTTTGTAAGCTGTCTATATAAGCTTTCTCATTAAGCGGAATGATTTGTTGGGATTGTAAAGTAAAAGATAAAAATAGACTTAACAGGACAAGTAATCTCTTCATTATGGATCAATTCTGTAAAATTGTTTTTTTAAAACGTTCAATTTAATTAAAAATTTTAGCATAAAAAATACCTGAATTTAGGTAGAAAAAATTACTGGTTTTTCAGGATTGATAGACGTACGTGATGCTCATAGCTTTGCAAACATCAAATCATGAATCATAGAATATTCAATATAGTAACTAAAATTTAAACAAAAAGATTATGAAAAAAATGAGAATGAATCAGCTGTTAAGAGGAGCATTTGTTGCAGTAATAGCAGCAATGCTTATTGGATTTACGGCTTCATGCAGTAAAGATAACGATGACAATGAGAATGGAGCAGGAAAAAGTCATAAAGTGGTTTTTAAAGCAATCGCTTCTTCAGGTAGTAATATTGAGGTAGCGGTTTATGGAATTGACGGTAATCCTACCACTGCAACAAGTCTTAGCGGAACAACATGGAGCAGCCCTGAGGTAACATCAGAACCTGGAGCATACAATGCCACCGTTGGAGTAAACGCTGTCGGACCGGATGCTTCTGCAACTTTGAAAGTTCAGATCTGGGTAGACGGAGAACTGAAGAAAGAGGGGACTTCCAGCGGACAGTATTTGTCGGCTTCTACAAGCTATACATTTTAATATTAAATTATTTTAGGACATAAAACGGGCGCTGAGATTCATCTCAGCGCCCGTTTTTATATGTATCTTTTACTAATTTGCTCTTACAATAAAGTAGCTTTTTTTACCTTTTTGTAATAATAAGAACTTACCATCGATAAGATCCGTTTCATTAGCTGTAAAAGTATCATTTACTTTTTGCTTGTTGACAGAGATTGCATTTCCTTTAATCTCTCTTTGAGCTTCACTCTTAGATTTTAAGAACCCTGACTTTTCAGAAAGAAGATCAACAATATTCACTCCTAAAACATCAGCTTTTGCAATTTCTTTCTGAGGAACTCCATCAAAAACTTCAAGGAATGTTTCCTCATCAAGACTTACAAGATCTTCAGCAGTAGAACGTCCGAAAAGGATTTCAGAAGCTTTCAGTGCTTTCTCATACTCTTCTCTTCCATGTACCCAAACTGTTACTTCTTCAGCCAGTTTCTTTTGTAGTTTTCTTTCGTGTGCCGCTGTTTTGTGCTCTTCAATTAAAGCTTCAATTTCCTCTTTTCCTAAGAAAGTGTAGAACTTAATGAATCTCTCAGCATCTTCATCAGTAGCATTCAGCCAGAACTGGTAGAATTTGTAAGGAGAAGTTTTCTTTTTATCCAGCCAGTAATTTTCTCCACTTTCAGACTTCCCGAATTTGGAGCCGTCTGCTTTGGTGATCAAAGGAACCGTTAATGCAAATGCTTCACCCTGAGCTTTTCTACGGATCAATTCTGTACCTGTAGTGATATTTCCCCACTGGTCTGAACCTCCCATCTGCAGCTTTACATTATTGTTTTGGTATAAGTGGAGGAAATCATATCCCTGGATGAGCTGGTACGTAAATTCTGTAAAACTCATTCCGTCTGCCCCTGACTCTCCAGAAAACCTTTTCTTTACAGAATCTTTAGCCATCATATAGTTGACTGTGATATTTTTTCCTACATTTTTAGCAAAATCAAGGAAAGAAATATTCTTCATCCAGTCGTAGTTATTTACCAGCTCAGCTTTGTTAGGCTCGTTTCCTTCGAAGTTTAAGAATTTCGAAAGCTGGTTTTTTAAACAGTCAACATAGTGTAAAAGAGTTTCTTCATCCAAAAGATTTCTTTCAGCAGATTTTCCGGACGGATCACCAATCATTCCCGTTGCACCTCCCACTAATGCAATCGGCTTGTGGCCATGAAGCTGGAAGTGCGCTAAAATTTTTATCTGGATAAGACTTCCGATATGTAAAGAATCGGCAGTAGGATCAAAACCAATATATGCAGTAGTTACCTCTTTATTCAGTTGTTCATCGGTTCCTGGCATCATATCGGCAAACAAACCACGCCACTTTAGTTCTTCTATAAAGGAATTCATTGATTTTTAACTTTAAAATTTTAAGATGCAAAGATAGTAAATTCATAAGTATTAAGGGTAAAAGCGAAACAGCAAAAATGTCGCGAAAAGAAAGTCACAAATCATGAAAATCTTTGTTAACTTTAAGAATTGAACAAGTTCACATTTTTGCCCTTTTACTCCTTTGTTTTTTACCCCAAATAATCTATATTTGTTATTAATGAACGACGAACAGCTATTCCTGCTCATCCAGAAGGCCAAAGATAAAGATCAGAAGGCTCAGACTAAACTCATCAATATTTTTTGGGTAGATGTTTTCTCTTTTGTCATGAAAAAGGTAAGAGATGAAAATGATGCGGATGAAATTACCGTCAATGTTTTTTCAAAAGTATTGTCAAAACTGGATATGTTTGATCCTCATTTTCAGTTCAAGACCTGGATATTGACCATTGCCCAAAATACTGTTATTGATTTCTGGAGAAAGAAGAATCGGGATAACGAAGACGCTGTTGAAAACCTTGATGAAGTCAAAAACCAATATGCAAAATCACCTGAAGAGCTTCTGATTTCTGAAGAAGAACAAAAGAAAATCATCAAAACCATAGAATCTCTGGATGCCAATTATCAGGACATTATCAAGCTGAGATTTTTTGAAGAAAAAAGCATCAAAGAAATTGCTGAAGAGCTGGGAATCTCCGTTGCCAATACTAAAGTAAGAGTAATGCGAGCCAAAAAAGTCTTAGCCGAACTGTTGAAGAATAATGAATTTGATGATCATTAAGCTCAATAATTCAATACATACTATTCAATAGAAACGTATTTTAACCCGTTTACTAAAAATACAAATTCAAAATTGGCTTTAGCCAAAGATTAAAAATAAACCTCTTCTTTTGTTTTCGGAAGAACTATTTTTTGCTGCTTTTCCTGATTTCTGTTCTGCAGATTGATCTTCAGCCCTTTTTTAATATAAGTTTCTTTTAAAGACTTACCATATTCCGCAGTATTTTCTACCTCTTTTGAATAATTAAGCTGTCCTGTTGAAAGGTTAAAATCTATCTCTTTCCAGTAATCACCAGGTCTTCCGGAAATGGAGGAGGTTCCTATGAGCTCAAAATTCCCGTTCTGAAATCTATATTTATCTGTAACATCCCATTTCCAGCTGCTTCCGCCGTTTTGGGAAATAATCAGAATTCCTTTTTCTATTTTAGTTTCTCCATAAGGATCACCCATCATCCCTCCGCCATTGCTTTCCATAACAGCGTTTCTCGATTTTTCAAGAATAGTCCATGCTCCACCTGTTTTTTTCAGAATCTGAATTTCACGGATGTTTCCCATATCAGTCGTATCCTTTGTATTGTAAATAATTACTTTCTCAGGAATTTTATCACCATCAAGATCACCATCTACTGTTTCAATAACTGAAGAACCTGCAGGCTGAAATTGTTTTTGGGCCAGACAAAATGTTCCGCATACAGCGAATAAAAGAAAGAATATTTTTTTCATAAGAATATTTTGAACAGATAAATATACAAATGAAATTTGAATGATCAATTTCATCAATATATCCGGTTGATGGTTTCCATTAAAAAATCCTTAACTTTGAGCTTCAATTTTAGAAATGGAAAATTCAGTTCAAGACACTACCGTTCAAAAACCAAAATGGATCCGCGTAAAACTTCCTACCGGAAAGAATTACAGAGAGCTGAGAACTTTGGTTGATAAATATAAATTAAATACCATTTGCCAAAGCGGAAGCTGCCCGAACATGGGAGAATGTTGGGGTGAAGGTACAGCTACTTTCATGATTTTAGGAAATATCTGTACAAGAAGCTGTGGATTCTGTGGCGTAAAAACAGGAAAACCGCTTGACGTAAACTGGGACGAACCTGAAAAAGTAGCAAGATCCATCAAATTAATGAAGATCAAACATGCCGTGCTTACTTCTGTAGACCGCGATGATTTGAAAGATATGGGTTCTATTCTTTGGGGAGAAACAGTGAATGCTGTCAGAAGAATCTCTCCGGGAACCACAATGGAAACATTGATTCCTGACTTTCAGGGTATCACAAAACACCTTGACAGATTAGTAGAAGTTGCTCCTGAAGTAATCTCTCACAACATGGAAACCGTAAAACGTCTGACCAGAGAAGTGAGAATTCAGGCAAAATACGAAAGAAGCCTTGAAGTATTAAGATACCTGAAAGAAGCCGGACAAAGAAGAACCAAAACAGGAGTAATGCTTGGATTAGGTGAAACTAAAGATGAGGTTTTCCAGACGATCGAAGATATCAGAAATGCCAATGTAGATGTCATTACACTTGGACAATACCTACAGCCAACTAAAAAACATCTTCCGGTAAAGAAATTTATCACTCCTGAAGAATTTGATGAATTCGGGGATTTTGCAAGAAGCCTAGGTTTCAGACACGTTGAAAGTTCTCCACTCGTAAGAAGTTCTTACCACGCAGAAAAACATATTCACTAAAAATACAGACCGTTCAGCAATGAGCGGTTTTTTGTTTTTTAGGTAGCAGATTATAGGTGATAGATTGCAGGTATTAGTGGTTACTAATGAAGGCGGCAATCGTTACAATAACGGCTGTCATCATTCCCATCCTTTGGAGGGTGGTCAAAAATTCAAAGAATTTTTGACGGGGTGGTTCCTACAACACTCAACAAAGCCTACTTAACAAGTCGTATCCTTCTTAATCACTCCAATCCTACCATTTATTTCAATCGGTCTGAAATGTTTTTTCTTAAACTCCGAAGGCGTTTCTCCCGTATGCTGTTTGAAAAGTTTATTAAAATAAGAAAGACTTTCAAAACCTACCTGAAAACAAACTTCTGTCACAGACTGATCTTTCAGCAGGAATATTTTAGCCTGATTGATTCTGTAATTGTTAACAAAATCAGTAAACGTCATATTCGTCTGCTTTTTAAAATACCGGCAGAAAGCAGGAGTACTCAAACTGACAACCTGGGCTACTTCGTTTACATTGGGTTTTCTGTCGTAGTTTTCATGGATATAATCGTAGATGGTTCCCATTCTGATTTTATCATTCAAAAACCATTTGATCCGGGTATCTTCCTTATTCAATTCTTTCACTTCTGTGGAATGGGCAAGAATTTGCAGAATTTCAATCAGCCCAACCAAGGATTCAAAAGAGTTTTTATCTTTAATAGCCTGTAGTTTTTCAACAACTGTATTTTTGGTTTCTCCGGAAAATGAAAGTCCGAGATAGGAACGTTCCAAAAGGTTCTTAATATTCTCAAATTCCGGAACAGGAAGGATAATATCCTGAAGGAAGCTTTCCCGCATCTGTAATACAAGCTGCCTGCATTCGGTCTGAATACCATAGTCAAAATTAAGATGAGGAACGTTGGAACCAATCAGTAAAAGATCACTGTCTGTAAAGCCGGAAATGTTTTTTCCAACGTGGCGGATTCCATTCACAGCTTCTACATACACCAGTTCAATTTCCGGGTGATAATGCCAGAAAAAACAGTTTTTCAGAGAAGGAGAAAATAGTTTGAAGGATTTCCCTTTTTCAAACTCAATAATTTCTTTCTGGATCTTCATTTTGTTCCTATTTGATTATTTCTGAATTTAAAATTAAGTAAAAAGGTTAATATGGAGCAAGTTTTTATCATTCAAAGAGGAGTGAAATTCAAACTTTCTTGCGATTTTTGCACTTTCAAAATAAAGATACTCAGGTGATCCTTTAACTTGAACGAAATTAATTCAGAAAAAGATTTAGAGACAATGAAGATTGATAAAAGAATAATACCACTGGCAATTGGTGGTTTAGGGATAGGAACTACGGAATTTACCGTCATGGGACTGCTGCCGGATATTGCCAAAACATTACAGATTACGATTCCGCAAGCCGGACATTTGATTTCAGCATATGCCATGGGCGTGGTTATCGGAGCTCCAATCCTGATTGGATATTCTGTAAAATTCCCTCCGAAAAAAGTCCTGATGGCTTTTATGATCCTTTTTACATTATTTAATGCGCTTTCGGCTATTGCACCGGGATATAACAGTATGCTGGTTATCCGTTTTATGTCCGGACTTCCGCATGGAGCCTTCTTCGGTGTAGGAACAGTAGTGGCTTCAAGAATGGCAGGAAAAGGAAAAGAAGCATTTTATATATCGATGATGTTTACAGGGCTTACGGTTGCCAATCTCGCAATGGTGCCTCTGGTCACCTATATCGGGCATACGTTCCACTGGAGGCTGTACTTTGCTATTGTGGCTGTTATCGGACTTTTTGCCATCTTATTTTTAAAACTGTGGCTTCCGAATCTGGAATCCAACCAGAATACCCACTTTATGGAAGAACTGAAATTCCTTAAAAATAAACAGTCGTGGCTGGTATTGGCTATTACAGCCATTGGATTTGGAGGATTGTTCACATGGCTGAGCTATATTACTCCTTTAATGACTGTTGTTGCCGGGATTAAAAGCAGCCAGATGGCTTATGTAATGGTCCTTGCCGGGGCCGGAATGGTAGTTGGAAACCTGGTGGGTGGTATTGTTTCAGATAAATTAGGCCCGGAAAAAACCTGTGTATTACTGATTTTCCTTATGATGATCTCTCTTGGAGGTGTTTTCTTCCTTGCAGAATACAAGAATATTGCTTTGATACTGACGTTCATGTGTGGTGCGCTCTCAATGTCTATCGCATCACCCATCAATATTATGATGATGAAAGCTGCCCCGAAAAGTGAAATGATGGCCGCGGCTTTTATGCAGGCAGGGTTCAATATTGCCAATGCAATGGGAGCGTTCCTTGGAGGAATTCCTTTGGAGTATGGTTACTCCTTCAACTATCCATCGTTGGTGGGAGTAGGGATGACCTTTATCGGATTGGTTATAAGCGTAAGATATATGTACCTGTACGGCTCAAAAACTCAGAATGAAGAAGAAATAGCTGCAGAATGCGTCTCATGCGATAAATAAAAATGAGTCATAGTGAAAATAACATCGCCTGTTTCAGTAAGAAACAGGCGATGTTTTATCAAATAAATGTTATGCCTCTACCTCATCTCCGTTTTTACACCAGTAGAGGGCATTGTATAAATTTTCTTTGGGGAAAGATTTAAACTCTCCCGGCATCAGAACACTGAAAACACTGGTGAAATCACGTATTCCTTCTTTATCCGTAACAATGGCTGACCGGTTCCAGTTGGTAAGATTTTTCAGTCCCAACAATAAATCTTCAAGCCACGCACCCATGGTAAAATTATCCAGATCGGTATCCAAATACAATAAATAATTCAGCTCACCGAACTGCTCTACCTTCTCTTTTACGCGCGGAATTACCAGTTTTTCAAAATCCTCTTTCGTTACTTCTCCCGTTGCATTGAATGCCGCAACATTCTCCGGGGCTTCTGGAATAATTGTTATCATAATCAATATTTTATGGTGGTTCAGTTTAAAAGAATAACAATAATTACACCATAATTTAGTAGAAAATTGTTAAAAAAGGTATAAATGTTGTTAGTTTCAGTGTAAAATATTAATATGAATCTCAAATCAAATGAACCTTTCTGGCTTTTAAAAAACGGATTGTTAGCATCTTATCCATCTTTAAAATCAAATGAAGAATGTGATGTTCTCGTTATAGGAGGCGGCATTACGGGAAGCCTGATCGCTCATCAGATGATAAAAGACGGGTATAAAACCATCCTGATTGATAAACGTGAACTTTGCAACGGAAGTACTTCCGCTACCACTTCAATGTTACAATACGAAATAGATGTTCCTCTCTATGAACTGATCGATCAGATTGGGAAAAAAGGAGCGGTCTTAAGTTATAAAGCCTGTAGCGATGCTATTGATACATTGGAGAAAATCACAAGAACCATCAGATCCAAAGCAGGTTTCAAACGTAAAAAATCATTATATTATGCCTCGAAAAAGAAAGACCTGGAATGGCTGAAAAAAGAATATGAAGCGAGAAAAGCCGCCGGATTTGAAGTAAAGTGGCTGTCTTCGGATCGTGTTATGGACCAGTTCGGATTTGAAAATACATATGGCGGAATCTTGTCAAAACAGGGCGCAAGCATTGATGCTTTCCAATTCGCTCATGAGCTTTTCATGCATAATGTAAAGAAGGGATTGAAGATATTTGATAAAACTGAAATGGTAAAAGTGGAGGAGCATAAAGGATTTAATCTGCTCACCACAGACAGCGGATTTCAGATCAAAGCAAAAAAAATGATTTACTGTATAGGATACGAAAGCAAAAATCTGATCAAAGAGAACTTTGTCAACCTTAAAAGTACCTACGCGGTCGTCTCTGAAATTGATAAAGACAAGTTCAAAAACATCAGCAGCACATTAGTATGGAATACTGATGATCCTTACCTCTACATGAGAACTACTGATGATGGAAGACTTCTCATTGGAGGAGGAGACGAAGACTTTTATGATGCCGAAAAACGTGATGCTATATTGTATAAAAAAGAAAAAGAAATTCTTAAAAATTTAAAGAAAATAAAACCCAATTATCATTTCTATACAGACTTTGTCTGGGCTGGAACTTTTGGGGAAACAAAAGACGGCTTACCCTATATCAGTGAGCATAAAAAATTTAAAAACTCTTATTTTGTGTTAGGCTTCGGAGGAAACGGAATTACTTTTTCAGTCGCGGGAATGGAAATGACTTCTTTGTTCATGAAAGGCAAAAAGCATTCGTTATCAAGATATTTTAAGTTTGGAAGGTAAATTTTCATGCTTTATCTTATATATGACAATACTCCAATTGTTGTGCCCAATTCCCCTCCACAGGAGGGGTGTCAAAAATTCAAAGAATTTTTGACGGGGTGGTTTAAAAAAGCAGGCAGTCACAAAAAGACTGCCTGTTCAACTACAAACTATACCCGTTCTTTTTAGCAAGTTCAACAATAGAACTCTCAATGGCTTTTCCCAAATCATCAGAATCTTCTGTTCCTCTTTTTTTCATTTCGGAATCAATATAACCCTGGCGTTTTTTGGAAAGTTCTTCTATTTCCTTTTGAATTGTATCGCGTGCCGCAGATTTGGCAGCAATCGTTTTTTGAATTTCTTCCTTGCTTTTTCCTTTCAACTCGGCAGGAAGTTCACTTTCTTTAACATTGGCGATAAATCCGGCATCTTTTTCAGCTTTATCTACCAGATCCCAGTGGTCATTTTTGTAAGCATTCTTTTTAGATTTGGCAACTGTTCTTTCTACCAGATTGGAAGCTGACTGCATTTCTGCGTTTTTATCCTGTGTGATCTGCTTAAGCCTGTACTCTGAACCATGATTTCCGTAGTAGATATAAGTATCATTTAACCTGGCATTGCATTCGGAAATTCTTTTGTCGTAAGGTGTTTCAATGTACATCACTTTTCTGTCGCTGTCGATATTGAAGTATTTTCCTCCTCCCAGAGATGCTCCGTTTTGCCAGAACGTTTGGATTCCCTCTTCGCGGCTTCCGCAGAAAACGGTGTTGGTGTAAATATTTTTACCTTTCGCTTTTAAAACAACTTCCTTATAATTTATTTTTCCCTGATCAAATGCTTCATTACCTGCGATATAAATCAGTTTCATACTTTTCTCATTGCTGTCCCAGTTCAGGTTGGCAGCAGCATCACGGATCACAGCACCACAATATTCACTGCCGCCATTGGTTCTTAATGCGAACAGCTTTTCAGAAACAAGATCCAGATCCTGAGTGAGGGGAGTTACCTGACGGATGTAATTTTCATCACGAATTCCGTCGTTGCCGTATTCATACAGTGCAATTTCGATCTCGGGAGCTTTTCCGTTGTATTTAAGAGTGGTCAGCGTATTCACAATATTCCACAGTCTGGATTTTGCCTGATCAATCAGTCCGTCCATACTATTGGAAGTATCAAGGAGAAGAGCAACCTGAATTTTATTGTCTTTTACCGTTGAGGTTAGCGGAATTAATGTTGCTTTTTGTACCGGTAAATGATCGTCAGTATTACTTTTTGCAGCAAGGTTTTCCTGAATGTTTCCGGAGCTTAAGAAAGCTGTACCGGCTGCAAGTGCTAAGATTTTTAAAGTTGTCATATTGTTGTTTTTTATTGGTTATTTGTTGTAATCGGAAATCTTTAAATCCTTATTATTTTAAATTCCTGAAATAAAATTATCCCTATTTGAGGCTTGAAATCACGAAACTTGGTGAACGGAAGGTTTCACTTGGTGGATGACAAAATAAGGAAGGCTCTAATTGTATGTTTAGTGTGATAGTAATAATCTAATGTATCATTTCAATACTGTCAGGCTGAGTGGAGTCGAGGCCTTTACCATTCGAAAAACTTTAAAAGACCGACAGGTATTTTTCTTCAGCCATTACCCGATAACCCAATAGTACAAAAACAAAAAAGCCGCCCAAAAGGCAGCTTTCTCACATCTGTTATTTTAAAGGATTTCATATTTTGTTTTGATGCTGTATTTCAGCTTGATATTTTCAATATTATCAAAAGAATAATCTACAGGAGCGTCAGCCATTTCCACCTGCACACCGTAAGATCTTCCTTTATAAGCTGCAGGCATGATCACATCACTGGTGTAGTCTTCTATCTCTACAATTTCAAGAGCGTTTCCTGTTTTTTTACCCATGCTTTCCAGTAGGTAGTCTGCTTTTTCTTTAGCGGCTTTCAAAGCATTGATCTTCACTGTTTTTTTGAAATCCGCAATTTTAGTATTCTTTACCTCTGCAATATTCAGGCTGCTTACCCACTTTTGATTCAGGTCTTCAAAGATTTTGCTGAGGTTTGATTTTGTACCGGCTTTAAACTGATAGTTCTTAGAAAACTTAGCTGTCTTAGAATAGATATTCTGGTACATCGCTTTGAATTTGATATCCTCGTTCTTTACTCCTGCATTTTTTAAAATATCAAATAACTTCTTTTCATTATCTGCCAGATCGTTTTTATTATCAGCTTTTATCCCGATGCTAAAGATAATTTCATCCGGTTCTATTTCCATTTCGGCAACGCCTGTTACTTCAATGGCGTTTTTCTTTACTTCCTGAGCATTTACAAAGCTTCCAAGGGTTAAAATTCCGATTAATAAAAAATGTTTCAATTTCATAATTTCCTGTTTTTAAATTTTTAATTCTGATGTAAAATTACGCTGATCAGAAACCAGATTCCGGGAGACTTGGTGAAATAGAGTTTTCACTTGGTGAGTCTTGAAAAAAGTATTGTTTTGAAAAAAATCTTTTAAACCATTAATAGAATCAAGAGACTTAATTTTGTTTAAATGCTTAAGTGGTGACTTTCTCTTTATTCAAAAAAAATCATCTTACCCCAGAGTATCAAACACTCAACTTGGTGAAAGGGAAACTTCACTTGGTGAATAGTTTTTGAGCAGACTATATATATGTATATCTTTGTTTTATGAAAATGCTTAAACTCTTTACTATCGTTTTACTTGTGCTTTTGGGAAATATAATCTATTCCCAAACCACTACTAACAGCAGTGCTGCTGTGGAAGAAGTACAGGTAGAAACGAAGAAGCTGAAAAAAGCAATGGACAAGAAAAATGAACCTGCCCAGGCAGATTCTTATTATAATATCGGTGAAACATTCTTCAATGGCGGGAACTTTGCGAAAAGTGAAGAATATTATACAAAAGCCAAAAAGCTGTATGAAAAACTCAACGATAAGCCCAATATTGAGAAAGCTACCCGAAGATTAGCCCAGTCACAGGAAAAGCAGAATAAAATAACACCAGCCATCAGCAATTACAGCATGGCTGCACAGGTAAGCTATAGTGAAAAAAGTAAAGCGGTCAATGCTAATGATGTAGCAAGACTTTCTTCTCCCACGCCGGAGCTCAAAGCAGAAGCCATTCAGAATAATATCAATCTGACCAAAAAAGAAAATGAACAGGGCGATCTTGCAGAAAGTTACAGCCAGCTTGCAGATGTTAATCTGAGACAGAAAGACGTTTCCAGTGCAGAAGAAAATTTGAATACAGCCTATAAAATTTCTAAAAAAGAAGCTCCTCAGCAAGCGCTCGCCATCAATCAGAAACTGGCAGATCTTTATGTGGAAAACAAAAACTTTGAGAAAGCTATTGAAGCTAAAAAGAAAGTTCTGAAGGAGGATTTTGTGAAAGAGAACTCACAGGAAAAAGTGAATCAGATTCAGGAGCTGGCCGATATCTATATTAAAAAGAATGATCCTAAAGAAGCCGTAGACCTTTTGAAAAATGCCTACGGAATTGCTTTAGACAAAGGTCATACGCTGGAAGCACAAAGAAGTGTAAAGAAACTGGATAGCCTTTATGCGATTTCAGGAAATGTGGATGCCTCAGTTCAGCTGTACAGAGATTTTTTGGGAAAACTTCCGAATCTTGTTTCCAAAGACAGAAGCCTTGTTGATAATAAAATTCTCGAAGATACAGAGCAACGAATCTCACAGCTGGAAAAAGAAAAAGAGCTTAAAGACGAACTTATACGAAAGAAAAATGTCTTTAATTACAGTCTGATCGGTGCATTGGTTTTGCTGACAGGACTAATCATGTTTATTTTCAGCACCCTGAAAAAGGTTCAGACGAAAAATAAGAAAATTGCCCTTCAGTCGTTACGTCGTGAGATGAATCCTCATTTTATTTTCAACAGTTTAAATAGTGTCAACCATTTTATAGCCACCAATAATGAGCTTGAAGCGAATCAGTATCTTACCAAATTTTCGAAGCTGATGCGCGGTGTAATGGAAAATTCCACTGAAGATTTTATTCCTTTTCAGCAGGAGCTGGATCTTCTTCAGAATTATCTTGCTCTGGAAAAAACGCGTTTCGCAGATAAATTTGATTATGAAATTGAAGTAGATGAAAGCCTGAATATGCAAAATCTGCAAATTCCGGGAATGCTGATACAGCCGTTTCTGGAAAATGCTGTCTGGCACGGACTCCGCTACAGAACTGACAAAGGATTTTTAAAATTAAGCTTTAAAAAAAGTGAGTCTCATCTGAACATTCTTATTGAAGACAACGGAATAGGTATTGAAGAAAGTAAAAAGCAGAAAACCCAGCACCAAAAGACCCGAGAGGGAAGAGGGATGAAAAATACGCTGGAAAGAATTCAACTTCTGAATGATCTCTACAAAAAAGAGATCACCTGCTCTGTAAAGGATAAGGAAAATAGTAATGGTGTTTTGGTAACTATCCAGGTCAATTTGAAGTAATTGAATTCAAATCGATCTGTGGTTTCTATTTGATATATTTTTTCTTTAAAACAGAAAAATTCTTTTTGATATAGTCCAGTTCATAATGGGCAGGAATGATTTCAGTACCTGAACGGTTAATAAATCCATAGGTCCCCGTTATGTTTTTTACCAATGCCAGATCCTCAGAGTATTCACCGAATTTATTAATCCTGGAATACACAGGTTGAGTGATGATTTTTCCGCTTACATCTGAAATTCCATACGTTCCGGAATTGGTTTTTGTAAGTCTCCAGTTTTTATTGATCTTACTGATATCCTCTCTTTCTGAAATTTTCATCTGTGAAAAAGAAAAACTGAATATACTCATGCAGCAAAGAATAAGAAGTTTTGATTTCATATGATTTTGTCTGGTTTATTAATTTTAATCTCTAAAATAATTCTTTTGCACCTTTCCTGCAATAAAAGTTACCAAAAGTATGGCTAGAGAGCTTGTGTCAGCAAATTGTAAGGTTGGTTAAATATTCCTAATTTGCAACTGCAATCTAATGATCTGCCACCTAAAATCTGATCTGATGAAAATAAAAGCTGTAATTATAGATGATGAACTCATAGCAAGAGAAGTTTTACGAAACTATCTGACCAAATACTGTCCGCAAGTGGAAATTCTGGGTGAAGCTGAAAATATTAAAGAAGCCGTACCATTAATCGCTGAAAAGCAGCCTCAGCTGGTCTTCCTGGATGTGGAAATGCCTTTTGGAAATGCCTTTGATGTACTGGAAGCTACCAAAGAATTCTCCTATGAAACTATTTTCATTACTGCATTTTCACAATATTCATTACAGGCTTTAAATAAATCAGCAAGTTATTATATTCTAAAACCTATTGATATTCAGGAACTGATTCTTGCAGTCAATAAAGTAACAGAAAGTCTTGAGAAAAAAGATGAACTCAACCGGAATAAAATCCTTCTTGAAAACCTGAAATTAAAACCTGAAAAACAGCAATTGATTTTGCCAACTTTACAAGGATTTGACGTCGTAAAAACCGAAGATATTGTAAGACTTCAGGCGGATGGAAATTTCACTCAGGTATATCTTACGGATGGTTCAAAGAAGATGGTATGCCGCTTTCTGAAACACTTTGATGATCTTCTGGAAAATCCGTTTGTGAGGGTTCACCGTTCCCATATTATCAATACAGGTTTTGTGAAATCCTACCATAAAAGCGGAACAGTGATGCTGTCTGATGATACAGAAATTGAGGTTTCAGGAAGCTTTAAAGATAATTTCCTGAAAGTATTTTCATAGAATTTATTGTACCTTAACAGACTTAAGGCATTATTTTTGACGTTTTTATAACAACCATACAAAATCTTTCTGTCATGAAAACTATTCATAAAATTATACTTCCCGTTTCGTTAGGAGCATTGGGGCTTATCGTTTTCAATTCCTATTCTGTAAGGATTCCCAGAGGTGCATTTGCTGTAAAGAATTTTGATCTTAAAAAATATCTGGGCAGATGGTATGAGATTGCCCGTTTTGATTACAGGTTCGAGAAAAATATGGACAATGTTACTGCAGAGTATACAGAGAATCCGGATGGAACAGTTCAGGTCAGAAATAAAGGGTATGATTACGTTAAAAAAGTATGGAATGAATCTATTGGAGAGGCAAAATTTGTAAAAGACCCGACAGAAGCACGCCTTAAAGTTTCATTTTTTAAACCAATATGGGCGGGTTATAACGTTATAGATATTGATGAAGACTATCAATATGCTCTTGTAGCAGGAAGCAGTTTAAAATATTTATGGATTCTTTCCCGTACTACCAATATTCCTGAAAGCATCCGCCAGCGTTTCATTCAGAAAGCAAAAAAAATAGGCTATAATACTGATGAACTGACCTGGGTAAAGCATAACCAATAAAAAAACGAAGAAAACAGATGAGGTTCCTAAACTAATTTGCTCTCTGTTTTCTTTATTCTAAGCTTTTAGCTGTTTATATATTCCTTCCATTCTTCAAAACGGTGATCAATGACTTGTTTCATCAGATCATAATTTTCGTAGGTGTCTTCGATGTGGTAGAATGTCTCGTATTCGTAGTCGCTTTCCTCTGCTTTGGCATCAAAAATATTCACATAATCATCGGCAAATGAACTGTATCGGTTACCGAAATCAGTATCGTCTGCATAATAGTCTTTGGCAAAAAGATTTCCCAGTTCATTCAGATCATATTCGGAAAATTTTCCATCGCAGGAATCCATAACAAATTCTGCTCCAGTCATTTCTCTTCGTTTTACCTTTTCTATTTCTTCTGCAGCATCTTCTTTCAGTTCATCGGAGATCAGATTGTTATGAATACACCAGTTCAGAAACATTCCTGTATGTGTTGCCCCGTTTTTCTGAGGAAGTCCTTCCGGAAAATCACCACCATAATGCCATGACGCATCATCATATTTAGACATAATTTGTATTGTAGTTTTTGATAATTCTGGCAAAAATAGAAAAAATCAATTTATATTGCCGCTGCCATAGAATTTTCCGTCATTTGCATAGAATTTTTTTCAACAAAAAAATATATGGAAAAAGCTGTTCTGATTACTATCGGGGATGAAATTCTTTCCGGAAATACGGTAGATACCAATTCTAATTTTATTGCAACTGAACTTAAAAATATTGGAATAAAAGTTATTCAGATTCTTACAATCTCAGACGAAATTGAAACTATTAAAAATGCTTTAAGTACTGCCTTTGAAACCGGAGACTTAGTCATTACAACCGGAGGACTTGGGCCAACCAGAGATGATAAAACCAAAAAGGCACTTGCCGAATATTTCAATGATGAAATTGCATTGGATGAGGTAACCTTCGATCATTTGAAAGGCTATATGGAAAGAAGAGGACGCGCAGATATTCTGGAGAGAAACAAAGAACAGGCTTTTGTACCTACAAAATCCATCGTTTTTCAGAATCATTACGGAACGGCACCATGTATGATGATGGAACAGGACGGGAAATTGTACTACAGTCTTCCTGGAGTTCCTTATGAAGTAAAACCACTGATTAAGGATCAGATTATTCCTTATTTACAGCAAAGATTCAGCCTTCATTATATCCATACCAGAATTGTTTCTGTAGTAGGAATTCCTGAGAGTATCCTTGCAGACAAAATTGAAGAATGGGAACTGGCGCTTCCTGAAAATATTGCACTGTCTTATCTTCCGGTAGGAACACGTGTAAAACTCCGTCTGACAGCTTCCGGTGAGAATGAAGAACAATTGAAACAAAGAACAGAAGAAGAAATTCAAAAATTACTTCCTTTGGTACAAGGTCATGTAATTGCCGTAACTGAAGATAAAATAGAAAATATTCTGGCAGAAATGCTCACTGAAAGAAATTTGACGATTTCTACTGCAGAAAGCTGCACAGGAGGTGAACTGGCCAAAATGATTACTTCAGTTTCCGGAAGCTCAAAATATTTTCTAGGGGGAATGGTAGCTTATGCCACAGAGAAAAAGATTAAAATTCTAAATGTTTCCAGAGAAACTGTTGATGAGTTCACTGTAGTGAGTGAACAGGTGGCACAGGAAATGGCCAAAGGGTGTCAGGAATTGTTTGAAACTCATATTTCCCTTTCTACAACAGGCGTTGCCGGGCCAGGAAAAGGAGAAGACGGTAAAGATGTAGGAACGGTTTACTATACAATCAGGATCAATGATCACGAAGTAACCTCCAAATTATATATGCCACATCTGGAAAGAGTAGACTTTATGGATTTTGTTTCCCAAAAGGTGATTCAGGATCTGGTAAGTCTTCTCGTAAACAGTTAAATACGAATATATCTTTTTAATTTTTTTTTAATTAATTTTTATACAGTTTTTCACGCTTTTTGAAAGCCCTACAATAAATTTCAAAAATCGTGGAAAATTCCAAACAGATTTTTCAGACCAGCAGCAAAAAACGCTGGAAAAGTGTCCAATGGGGAAGCCGTATTTTTATTTTCATAGGAATACTGCTTCTGCTTGCTTTAGGTCTGATGATGACTCTGGACAGAAGTCCTAAAATACCTTTTAAAGAAGATTATAAAGCGGTAATTACAGCTAATAAACCTTATCTTCAGGAGAATAAAATTTCAAAAGAATATAAAGGTTTCAGAAGCTTTATTTCTGAAAAAACAATTCATACCAGCCTCGACAAAATTGAGAAGGCGAGAGCAGAAAGATACAAGAATCAGAACCGAAACTGGGCTCAGTTTCCGGCAGGAATCCGTTCTGCATTTTATGTAGCGTGGGATCCTCAATCGCTGATGTCACTGAAAAGAAATATCAGACACGTCAATCTTGTTTTCCCTGAATGGTTTTTCCTTGATCCCAAAACAGGAGATCTGAAAACCAATGTAGATCCGGAAGGATATAAAGTGATCAAAAGAACAGGTGTGGCTGCCATGCCGATGCTTAGTAATAACTTCGACAGAGAATTCCGTTCAGAAGGGCTGGTAAAAGTTCTTAATGATCCTCAGAAAAGAACTCATCTAATCCAAAAAATCACTCAGCAATGTAAAAAATACCACTTCAAAGGAATTAATATTGACTTTGAAGATATGAATCTGAATTCTGATGAAAATCTGATTGCCTTTATGAAAGAACTTTCAGAGACTTTCAAAAAAAATCAGTTACTGGTTACGATGGATATCATGACGGATAATGATGATTACAATATTCCAAGGCTGAATCCTTATGTAGATTATTTTGTGCTGATGGCTTATGATGAATATTCAGCAGGAAGTGATGCAGGTCCGGTTTCTTCTCAAAAATGGATTGAAGAGCAGACTGGAAAAATTGTAAAACAAACCTCTCCTCAAAAGATTATTTTAGGGTTGGGAGCATACGGTTACGACTGGAGTTCCAATAAGGATGATAATACTTCTGTTACTTATATGCAGGCAATTACCAAAGCCAGTGCCAGTAAAGCAGTTATTGATTTTAATGACAATACTTTTAATTTAAATTATTCTTATACCGATTCTAAAAATTTAACCCATACCGTATTTTTTAATGACGCCGCTTCTATTTTCAACACAATGCGTTTCTCTTCAGAATATCCTCTGGCCGGAACAGCGCTCTGGAGATTGGGAAGTGAAGACAGCAGAGTCTGGAATTTCTATGATAAAGATCTTACTTTCGCCGGACTTTCAAAAGTGAATTTGAAATCACTTGAAAATGTAAAAGGGCAGACCATGGTGGATTATATTGGAGACGGAGAAGTTCTGGATGTTCTGAATACCCCTCATGACGGAAAAATTGCACTGGAGATTGATCCGAAAGAGAAAATTATCACAGACGAAAATTATGTCACTTACCCAAGTTCATATGAAGTAAAAAAATACGGAAGCGCTCCTCAGAAAGAGCTTGTCCTCACTTTTGATGACGGTCCGGATGAAACGTATACGCCGCAGGTATTGGATATTCTTTCCAAATACCACGTTCCGGCAGCCTTCTTTCTGGTAGGATTAAATGCAGAAAAAAATCTTCCGCTTGTTAAAAGAATTTACAGAGAAGGACATGAAATAGGAAATCACACCTTTACCCACGAAAATGTAGCAAAAGTAAGCCCGGAAAGAGCTTTGCTGGAAATGAAACTGACAAGATTGCTGATCGAATGTATTACTGGTCACAGTACCATTCTGTTCAGAGCTCCTTATAACGCAGACTCTGAGCCTACCACTTCAGAAGAGATTATTCCGGTAGCATTGGCCAGACAGCAAAACTATCTTGATATTGGGGAAAATATAGACCCTGAAGACTGGCAGCCGGGGATAAAAGCAGATGAAATTGTAAAACGTGTAATGGCTGGAATCAAGCAGCAGAGAGGAAATATCATTCTTCTTCATGATGCAGGCGGAGATACCAGAGAAGAAACGGTAAAAGCTTTAAAAATTCTGATCCCGACACTTCAGAAACAGGGCTATCATTTTACCAATCTAACGAATATTCTGCACAAAAGCAGAAACGAGTTGATGCCTGAAGTTCCTAAAACGAGATCATATTACATCATGCAGCTGAACCTTGTATTGGCTACTGTTATCTACGGAATAAGCCATTTCCTGGTTGCATTGTTTACCATTTTCATTGTGTTAGGACTGATCAGATTACTGCTGATGGCATACTGGGCTTTTAAAGAAAGAAGCAAAGAAAAAAAACTGGGTGAGTTTCCGGTTCTGAAATCTTATCCGAAGGTTTCCATCATAGTTCCTGCTTATAATGAAGAAGTAAATATTGTGTCTTCCCTTCAGAATTTGTTGAAACAGACTTACCCCAATTTTAATATTATTATGGTAGATGACGGAAGTAAAGATTCTACTTATGAAAAAGCATTGGAAGCATTTCCGGATCACCCGAAACTGAAAATCTTTAGCAAAGGAAACGGTGGAAAAGCCACTGCCTTGAATTTCGGAATATCACAGACCAATGCCGAATATGTAGTATGTATTGATGCTGATACGAAACTGCAACAGGATGCTGTGAAATATCTTATTGCAAGATTTTTAAATTCAAGTACGGAAGAAAAAATAGCCGCTGTAGCAGGAAATGTGAAAGTAGGAAACAGGGTGAACTGGCTTACCAGATGGCAGGCTATAGAATATACAACAAGTCAGAATTTTGACAGGCTGGCGTATGCACATATCAATGCCATTACCGTAATTCCGGGAGCTATCGGAGCATTTAAAAGATCCGTGATCATTGAAGCAGGAGGCTATTCATCAGATACTCTGGCAGAAGATTGTGATATTACGGTGAAAATATTAAAAGCCGGATATACTGTAGCGAACGAAAACAGAGCAATAGCAGTAACGGAAGCTCCCGAAACCACAAAACAGTTTTTAAAACAACGTTTCCGCTGGACTTATGGAATTATGCAGATGTTCTGGAAACAGAGACAGACTTTCCTTAACCCCAAATATAAAGGATTGGGACTTTGGGCAATGCCGAATATTTTATTATTCCAATACATCATCCCATTTTTCTCGCCATTGGCAGATGTAATTATGTTCTTTGGAATCCTGTCCGGAAACGGAGACAAAATATTCACCTATTATCTGATTTTCCTTTTGGTAGATGCTTCATTAGCATTAGTAGCATTCATCATGCAGCGGGAAAAACTGATCAATCTCCTGTATATTATTCCACAGAGATTTGGGTATAGATGGCTGATGTATATTGTATTATTTAAAAGTTTAAGAAAAGCATTGAAAGGCGAAATGCAGTCCTGGGGATTCCTGAAAAGAACCGGGAATGTAAAAGAGATAGCAACTTCTTAATGAGGTTGGTGGCTGAAGAATGAGGCTGGAGGTTGTTTTCATGACTTTCATAACTTCCAGCTTTCTGTCACCAACTTCCCACTTAGGATACTTTCATGTTATTTATTTAAATTTGTTTTCATATTCAAGTAACAAATCTGAAATAAATCATACATATTCTAAAAATTGTTATCATAATGAAAAAAATAACGCTTTCTTTGTTTTTAATAGCAGGGATCTGCACTCAGACTACAATGAGCGCACAAGCTAAAGCTGCTAAAGTAGCAGTGAATAACACAGATAAAGGTTTAGACCTTAGCTTGATGGACACTTCAGTACGTCCGCAGGATGATTTTTACAACTATGTAAGTGGAACCTGGATGAAAACTGCCAAAATTCCATCTGACAAACCAACTTGGGGAAGCTTCAACAAACTGGCTGAGGATACGGATAACAATTCCATGACCATCCTGAACTCTCTGCTGAAAGATAAATTTGCTGACGGAAGTGAAGGAAAAAAAATTCAGGATCTGTATGCTACTTATATGAACATGCAGAAAAGAAATGCCGATGGAATTAAACCAATTCAGGAAAATCTGAACAAGATTGACGCTATTAAAAACATGACTGATCTTCAGAACTACCTTACTTCTGTAACGAAAGAAGGTGAAAATGTTTTCTACGGATGGGGAGTGGATGCAGACCTTAAAGATTCTAAAATGAATGCAGTTTACCTAGGTAATGCTTCTCTAGGTTTAGGAAGAGATTACTATCAGAAGGTAAACGAAAAAAATACTGAAGCTATCGCTGAATATCAGAAATATGTAGCTTCCATGCTAAAAGAATTAGGATACAAAAATGCTGATGAAGCAGCAAAAGGTATCGTTAATTATGAAAAGAGGATCGCACAAACTTACCTGACCAATGAGCAGAGCCGTGATAACACGCTTCAGTACAATCCTAAGACGATGGCTGAACTTTCTGCTTTGGTAAAAAATGTTGACCTTCCAGGTTATCTTAAAAAAGTTGGGGTAAATTCTGACAAAGTAATTATCAGTGAATTAGGATTCTATAAGAACTTCGATAAATTGGTAAATGCTCAGAATCTTCCTGTAATCAAAGATTATTTGAAATTCCACATGATCCACGGAAGCGCTTCCTACTTAAGCGAAAACTTAGGAAATATGAAGTTTGCTTTCTATGGTAAATACCTTAGAGGACAACAGGAGCAAAGAGCTCTTAACAAAAGAGGATTTGAGTTGATCAACGGTTCTTTAGGAGAAGCTTTCGGAAAATTATATGTTGAGAAATATTTCCCTGCTGAAGCAAAAGCTCAAATGGTGGAGTTGATCGACTATTTAAAGAAAAGTTTCGCTGTTCACATCAATAACTTATCTTGGATGTCTTCAACAACTAAGGAAAAAGCAATGCAAAAGCTGAATAAGTTCACTGTAAAAGTAGCTTATCCGGACAAATGGAAAGACTATTCAAAATTAAATATCGTTTCTGAAGCTAAAGGAGGAAATCTATATCAGAACCTTCAGAACATCGGTGAATGGCAGTATAACAAAGATTTGGCTAAAATTGGTAAGCCGGTAGATAAAACAGAATGGGGAATGACTCCTCAAACTGTAAATGCATATTACAACCCGGTAAACAACGAGATTGTATTCCCTGCAGCAATCCTTCAGCCGCCATTCTTTAACCCTAAAGCAGATGCAGCTGTAAACTTCGGAGGTATCGGAGCGGTTATTGGTCATGAAATGAGCCACGGATTTGATGATTCAGGTGCACAGTTCGATGCAGATGGTAACTTAGTAGACTGGTGGACTCCGGAAGATAAAGCAAACTTCGAAAAAGCAACAAAAGCTCTTGCTTCTCAATATGACAAATACGAGCCTGTAAAAGGAACTTTTGTAAACGGTACTTTCACAAATGGTGAAAATATTGCTGATTTAGGTGGTGTAAATATCGCTTATGATGCTCTTCAAATGTACTTAAAAGATAAAGGAAACCCAGGAAAAATCAGCGGATTCACTCAGGATCAGAGATTCTTCCTAAGCTGGGCAACCGTTTGGAGAACATTATCAAGTGAGAAATATATGGTGAATCAGGTGAAAACCGATCCACACTCTCCAGGATACTTCAGAAGTTTTGGTCCGCTTATCAACGTTGACGCTTTCTACAAAGCATTCGATGTGAAAAAAGGAGACAAATTATACAAAGCTCCGGAAGACAGAATCAAAATCTGGTAACAATAACAGCCGCTCAGCAATGAGCGGTTTTTTTATTAGAATTTTCTGAAAAGATGAGAAATAGTGAGTATTTATCTGAAAGTAGTGTAACGATTTGTAAATCAGTGTAGACATATGATAGTATAAAGTTAATACTATGAGAAAACTGATACTTTCCCTATCCTTAATCACAGGGATATTCACTCAGAATTTGATGAATGCACAGGCAAAAACGATTAAAACAGCACTGCATAGTAAAGACAGAGGTTTAGACCTTGTTGCAATGGATGTTTCAGTACGCCCACAGGATGATTTCTATAATTATGTGAACGGAAACTGGATGAAAACTGCTCAAATTCCTTCAGATAAGCCTGTTTGGGGAAGCTTTGATAAACTTGCAGAAGACACAGATAACAATTCTATGATGATTTTAAACTCTCTTTTGACGGATAATTTTGCTATAGGAAGCGAAGGTAGAAAGATTCAGGAGCTCTATGCATCTTATGTAAACATGCAAAAACGAAATGCAGATGGAATTAAACCCATTCGGGAAAAACTGGATAAAATTGATGCTATCAAAGATCTTGCTGATCTTCAGAATTATCTGATCTCTGTCACAAAAGATGGAGAAAATAATTTCTATGGATGGTCTGTAAGTGCAGATCGTAAAAACTCAAAAATGAATGCTGTTTATTTGGGGATTCCTGCTTTGGGACTTTGGGGAAGAGATTATTATCAGAAAGTTAATGAGAAGAATACGGAAACCCTGGCGGAATATCAAAAGTATGTAGCTTTGATGCTAAAAGAATTAGGATATACCAATGCGGATGAAGCAGCAAAAGGAGTGGTAGAATATGAAAAAAGCATTGCAAAAACCTATCTGACTAACGAGCAGAGCCGCGATAATATTCTTCAATACAATCCACAGACGATGGCTGAGCTTTCAGATCTGGTAAAAGGTGTAAATCTTCCGGAATATCTTAAAAAAGTAGGAGTGAATACAGATAAAGTGATTATTGGGGAGCTGAATTACTATAAAAATATGGATCAGTTAATCAATGAAAAAAAACTTGCTGTGATTAAAGATTATATGAAGTTTCACCTGATCAATAGCAACGCCACTTATTTAAGCGGAAAACTCGATACTCTTCACTTTAATTTCTTTGGAAAATATGTATTCGGACAGCAGGAACAAAGGGCATTAGATAAAAGAGGTCTTGAATTGATTAACAAAAATATTGGGGAAGCCTTCGGTAAGCTCTATGTGGAAAAATATTTTCCTGCAGAATCCAAAGCTCAGATGGTTGAACTGATTGATTATTTGAAGAAAAGCTTCGCTGTTCACATCAAAAAATTAACATGGATGTCACCAGCCACTAAACAGAAAGCAATGGATAAACTTAATAAATTTAGCGTAAAAGTGGGCTATCCAGATCAATGGAAAGATTACTCAGCTTTAGAGATTATTCCGGGAAGTTCTTTATACAGTAATCTTCAGAATATTGCCACTTGGAATTACAGTAAAAAACTGGAAAAAATAGGCAAACCTGTTGACAGATCAGAATGGGGAATGACGCCCCAAACTGTAAATGCTTACTACAGAGCAGTAAACAATGAAATAGTATTTCCAGCAGCGATTCTTCAGGCACCATTCTTTAATCCTAAAGCTGATGCAGCCGTTAATTTCGGAGGAATAGGAGCAGTGATCGGTCATGAAATAAGCCATGGATTTGACGATTCTGGAGCCCAGTTTGATGGTGACGGAAATTTAGTAGACTGGTGGTTGCCTGAGGATAAGGCTAATTTTGAGAAAGCAACAAAAGCTCTTGCAGCACAATACGACAAATATCAACCTGTAAAAGGTTTTTTTATCAACGGAATCCATACAAACGGTGAAAATATTGGAGATCTGGGCGGAGTAGCAGTAGCGTATGATGCTCTTCAGATGTATTTAAAAGACAAAGGAAATCCAGGAAAGATTAGCGGATTCACTCAGGATCAGCGATTTTTCATGAGCTGGGCTAGTGTATGGAAAACAAAAGCTTCGGATAAATATCTTCTTCTTCAGATCAAGATTGATAAACATTCTCCGGGATATCTCAGAAGTTTTGCTCCCTTAATCAATATTGATGCATTCCATAATACATTCGACGTTAAAAAAGGAGATAAACTATACAAAGCTCCGGAAGACAGAATCAAAATCTGGTAACAATAACAGCCGCTCAGCAATGAGCGGTTTTGTTTTTTTAGGTAGCAGGTGATGGGTTGCAGATTATAGGTAATAAATAATAAGTAATAGGAATCATGATTAGGAATCTAAGTGACAATTTTATATTAACGGTTTCCATCATTCCCCTCTTTCGGAGGGGTGGCAAAAATTCAAAGAATTTTTGACGGGGTGGTGTAATAACATTAAACTTTAAATCCCGAATTATCAATTATCATTCATTACATATCATTAAAGTTTGTATATTTGATAAGTTTGTGTAAAATCAAAAATTATCTTTAATGAAAAAGCTAAATATTGGAATACTTGCCCTTTCAGGTATTGTATTTCTTAACTCATGTGGTGCAGCAAAGACTGTAGGGACAGACAATAAAACAGAAGCTACAGCAAAAGTAGTTGAACCGGTAAAAGAAGAAGCAAAAGAAGAGGGAATCAATTTATCGTATATGGATACCAGTGTCCGTCCACAAGATGATTTTTTTAGCTATGTGAATGGAAACTGGGTGAAAACGACTCAGATTCCTTCAGATAAAGCAAACTGGGGATCTTTCAATGCATTGAGAGAAAATGTAGATGATGCTTCATTAGATATATTAAACAAAATTCTTACAGAATCATATCCTTCCGGGTCAGAAGGACAGAAAATCCAGAATCTGTATGCCTCTTTTATGGATACCAATAAGAGAAATGCAGAAGGTCTAGCTCCTATCAAAGCTGATCTTGCCAAAGTAGATGCTATTAAAAGTCTTGGTGATCTTCAGAAATATCTTTTAGAAGCTACAAGATTAGGCGATAACTCTTTCTATGGATGGAGAGTAGGTGCTGATATGAAGAATTCCAATATGAATGCGGTGTATCTTGGCGGTCCGGATCTTGGTTTGGGAAGAGACTATTACCAGAAAGTAAATGATGCCAATACTAAAACACTGGCGGAATATCAAACCTATGTTGGAAAGTTATTCGGAGTTTTAGGATATAAAAATACTACTCAGGCGGCACAGAATGTGGTAGACTTTGAAAAACAGCTTGCTAATTATTTATTGACTCTTGAGCAGAACAGAGATGCCAATTTAAGATATAACCCTAAAAAAGTATCAGAATTATCTGGGCTTGTGAAAAACGTTGACCTGGCAAAATATCTGAAAGATGCAGGAGTAAACACAGACCGGGTGATCATCGGAGAACTGAAATATTACCAGAATATGGATCAGTTCATTACCCAGAAAAACCTTCCTTTACTGAAAGACTATCTGAAATATCATATTATCAATGGAAACGCAAGTAATCTGGATGACAATTTGGAGCAGATCAGATTCGATTTCTATGCTAAATATTTACAGGGACAAAAAGAACAGCGTCCGATGAACAAAAGAGGGCTTACCCTTGTCAATGGTGTTCTTGGTGAAGCTTTCGGAAAATTGTATGTAGACAAATACTTCACTCCAGAAGCTAAAAAGCAGATGGAAACGTATATTGATTACCTTTTAAAATCATTTAAAACACACATCGCAAATATAGACTGGATGTCTCCTGAAACCAAAGTAAAAGCTCAGGAAAAACTATCCAAGTTTACAGTGAAAATCGCTTATCCTGACAAATGGAAAGATTATACTCAGTTGAAAGTAGAATCACCAAAAGAAGGGGCTACATTATATTCTAATCTTCAGAATGTAGCAGCATGGCAATATCAGAGAAGCTTAGATAAAGTAGGAAAACCTGTTGACAAGACAGAATGGGGAATGTCTCCACAAACTGTAAATGCTTACTACAGCGGATCAAACAACGAAATTGTATTCCCGGCAGCCATTCTTCAGCCGCCTTTCTACAATCCTAAAGCAGATGCAGCAGTGAACTTCGGGGGAATCGGAGCCGTTATTGGTCACGAAATTTCTCACGGATTTGACGACAGCGGTTCACGTTTCGATGGAGACGGTAACCTGAATAACTGGTGGACGGATGCAGACCGTAAAAACTTTGATGCAAAAGTAGGTCAGTTAGCTGCTCAGTACAGTGCTTACGAACCTGTAAAAGGAAGCTTCGTAAACGGTAAATTTACTAGTGGTGAAAACATCGGTGATTTAGGTGGAGTAGCAGTGGCTTACGATGCCCTTCAGATGTATTTAAAAGACAAAGGAAACCCTGGAAAGATCAGCGGATTCACTCAGGATCAGAGATTCTTCATGAGCTGGGCAACGGTTTGGAGAACGAAAGCTACCGATCAGTATATGATCAACCAGGTGAAAACCGATCCCCACTCTCCTGGAATGTTCAGAGCATTTGGTCCGTTGGTTAATCAGGACTCATTCATTAAAGCATTTGATATCAAACCGGGAGACAAAATGTATAAAGCTCCTCAGGACAGAATAAAAATCTGGTAATTTTACCATAAATTGTTAGAAAAGAAAGAATCCGATTCAATACGAAGCGGATTCTCTTTTTTAATATTCTTTCTTATAGTTTCGGAGCACAAACTTTATTCCGGTTTCTATAATATCTCCCATGGTTTTACAATATTTGAAATTAACATCATAGGTGAGTTTTTGTAAAGCTGTTCTTAGTTCTATGACATTGGCTTCCGGTGCAAGATTGTCTTTTTTCATAATAGAAATAAGTTCATCAAATCTGTTTTGACTGCTCGTTACTCTTTTTACAATTTGTGAACGTACTTCTTTGCGGTATTGTTCTATGGAACTTGGCTTCAGCTTTTCCAATACCATATTCACCATTTGATTATTTTCTTTGAAATACTGTGGAAGATAAACTTTCAGATTTCCCTCATACGTTTGCTGATCAAAATCGATAGGACGGATTCTGTAAATAACCTGATCAAAATCGTGTATCGGAATCACCACATAATTATAAGAACGCATATCACCAAGGAGTCCAATAAGGCAACGCTCATTGAATTTCACAAATTCTTTGGAAATCTGTGCTTTTTCAAGTTCTGAGCAGTTGGATAAATGTTTCTGAATAAAAACGTCTCCGGGAATCCCTAAAATATGTTCCTCGATCAAAGTGTTTTTGTAAACCAGAAAGTTTATTCGGTTGGGGGAAAGCAGATCTTCAAGTTCCAGTCCGAATATTCGGGAAGCATCTGCCTGTTTAATATAAAAATAGGTGTAATTATCGTTAAGTATATTTCTCACCCGAATACGAAAAGGTTTAGAATTTCCGAACGTACAAAAGTCGATCGTATCAACTTTCAGATAAGGTAAAGTAGCAATATCTCCATCAGAATGAAGGAGGGTATAGATTTTATTTAAATTGGCCTCTATTTCTTTAAACTCATATTCAGAATACAGTACCCCAAGCCACAAAGTATCTTTGTCATCTTTATCCAGAATTCTTACACTGTCGCTGAACCTTAAAAGATCTTCATACAGAAACTTAATCTTGGTCGTTCTGTTATATTTTTCCAAATATTGCTGTAATGCTTCTGAAACAGGAAATATCGGTTTTCTGAATGCTATTTTTACATCTTTCATGACACTGTTCACTTTGTTTAAATATAAAGAATAATTTTTTGTAAAATCTTAGCAATTCTTATTTTAACATTTATCAGACATGTTTTTAAAAGAGTAAAGCGGACAAAAATTTTATTTTATTTTTCTTGGAAGACTTTATTTATTTTTTCATAGCTTAGTGATATCGTAATACGGTGATTTTATGTTGAATAAATGCAGAAGAATTTAGATGATCCAAGAAAAATCTTAGTAAAATTTTGTATGTTACAGTTTTTTTTTAAATTTAAACATTGGATTGGTAATTTATTTGATTCATCGGTAAATTACTCGAGAACAGATCCAAACCAAAATAGTAAATCTCAAAATAACAATAATATGGCAATGTTTAATTATGGTGTTGGCGGAAACGAGGTAAAAGTAGACGCTAATGAAGCTATTCAGGAAATACAGGAAAATAAATCACTGATAGTAAGCCAGCTTACAACAGAAGAGTCTTATACCCCTGAAATCGTAACAGGATTAAAAACAGTGGAAGACGTTTTCAGACATTTCCAGCCTTCAGTATCGGTACAGCACGAAACAGAAGATGGTGGAGTGGTAGAAGAAGAATTCCGTTTTCAAAACCTTGGAGACTTTACCCCTAAAAGCCTTACTCAGAAGTCAGATTATCTGCAGCAATTGAGCATGGAACAGGAGCAGTACAATAAAATAGTACGTCAGCTGAAAACAAACAAAATTCTGCGCAATATGCTGGAGAACGATCAGACAAGAGCGGCGTTCATAGAGGTATTGAAAGAAGTGGCACAAGAACTTGAAAAATAATTAAAGACTTACATTAAATCATGGATAGCAAATTACAGGCACAAGAAAGCCAGCAGCAGGGTCAGCAGCAACACGCAGGGCAGCCGAAGGGTAACCCGCTTGCAGAGCTCAATAAAATGGGAGGATTTGGCTTTGTTGAATCCGTTGTAGACGGTATTGCCAATATGAACCCCACAAGAAAGGCAAGAAAAGAAATCTTCCTGAACGATAGCAATAAAGCAGAAGAAAGAAAAGAACTTCTTCAGAAGATCAACCTTTGGGTAAACCTTTTAGAAGGTAGCGAATCTGCTGATAAAATGGCTGATACGTGCAAAAGTAAAGCACAACAGGCCGACGAGAATTTAAAGAAAAACTTAAAAAATACACTGGATGCTGTTCGTATGTTGGAAACCAACTACAGAACAGTAGCCCAATTCTACAAAAATACAGAATTGGATAAAGTGGATAACGTAAGTATCGTGAATGCAAGCCTTGAGCAGGTTTCCGATCTGGATAATCCTCTGTTCATTGATGCTATTTCAGAAGAATTCAAAAATTATTATGACCGTCTTGATCTTAGAGATAACTACTCAATCCTTGCCATACCTGGATATTTAGGATCAAACAAGGTCATCGAGAAGTGGGCAAAAATCTGTAACGAAAACAAAGTAATGATGGTTACAGACTTCGCTAACCTTGATAAGCCGGATGACGTGGTAGATTTATTCCACTCTGCCAATCTTACAGGAGGTGAGCTTCACAGAAGTAACGTTATTATGACGTGTAACTGGCTGGTAGGACGTGGTAAAGCTGAAGAAGTAGGGGAAGAAGAAAACGTAGAGCTTCCGCCTTCCACTTCATTAGCCGGAAAAATCCATAAAACACTGATGTCTCAGGTGGCAGCAGGTAAAAAACATGGTAATATCAACGAAGTAGACGCTGTAAAATTCGAGCTTAAGAAAAGTGAAATTTCTCAGTTGGAAAAAATGGGTCTTGTACCAATGGTTAACGAATACGGAAAAATTATGGCTTTCTCAGCGAAGACCTTATTTACAGGAGACAATATCGGTCTTCAGACGTATTCCGTAGTTCGTGTATTCGACTATGTAACTAAAGTATTACTTGATTTCCTTAATAGAAGAGCTTTCGAAAACTGGAATGCTAAGAATGAGGATGATTTGAGAAGACAGATTGTAACATTCCTGGATAACATCAAAGGACCGGACAAGCTGATTGAGAAATTCAAAATTGTTCGTTTCGAGCAGGATAGAGTAAACAAAGACAGAGTATGGCTGGATATCCGTATGACCCCTTATTTCCCTACAAAAAGTTTCGTTATTAAATTGGACGGGCACAAAGGCGATGATGGTAACGAATGGGATGCAGAATATACTCAGGAGTAACATAAACGTACTTTAGATAACAAAAACCGATGCAATATTACATCGGTTTTTTTTCAACCAACACCTATGAAATTGAATATGAATAAGAAACTTATCATTGGTTTACCAATGTTATCAATACTTCTTTTGATAAGTTGTGAAAAAAAATACCAAAGTCCGGGCACTTACGAAAATGATCTTTTCGCACAGGAACGCCAGGAAGGAAAAGCATACATCATGAACAGAGATGAATGTTTTGATGGAAGTGAACTCGTACTTGCAAGTTCAGAGGTAAAACTTTCAGACAGTTCAAAAGGCCGTGGAAAATCATTCTATCTCTATAAAGTAAAATCCGGAAAAGTATTGAAAACAGTAAGAGATTCTACGGTAGATATGCCAATGCTGTTTTTATCTCAATACAAATTAAAGATTAAAAATACAGATTCTATGTATGTGTATCTGAAGAAGCTTGAAGGGTATCGTTTTATAGCCAAAGACAGAAACCTTAAGTATCAGTGGTTAAAAGCAGCTCCGGTATATTCTGTTGAGAAGAATTAACTTTAAATTCAAGTTTTTTATATCACTATATCATGATTTTTTTTACTTTTGTTTTTGAACAAACACAAAAACAAAATGAAAAAGAATGTAACCTTGTATGAGGATATCTCCCTCTATCGTCTTCAACCATTTAATCTGAAAAGTAGTACCTGTCTAAATAGCTTCCGACTGGGAGTTCGTTAAATTCTATCAGCCATGACAGGGAATATTGCCGGGGATCAGAATCCTCGGGTTGGAACAACATGTTCCTACGAAATAAAGCCTTCAGTACTTTCATTTGTACTGAATGGAGGCTTTGAATGGTATCTTTATAAGAAACAGAAAAACGGAAGCTGGAAAGACATCACCGGAAAACCAAAAACCGGTGAAAAAGTGACATACAACTTTGGAGAAATAGCGCTGGGAGTAGAATTTCAAATGAAGGTGTATGAAATTAAAAAAGGTATTTTACCCGGCCTTCCCGTTACCAAGGAACTGGCTGGCAGCCTTATAATTGTTCCTATCAGCAACAAGGTTCCAAAGATTGATAAAGTAGTCCTCTTCAACAGAGGAGTAAAAGATTTCAATAAAGCAAGTTATCATGATATTCTTATCGCACAAGCTCATTGTATTGCGATGTTTAATAAAGAGATTGAATTTCACCTTTGGGAAGATGACGCTCCTGGAAAAGGGCACGATGCCAGTATTAACAAAAGCAACCGTCACACCCACAGCTACAAGGCTCGCGTCAATGAAAAAGGAATTGCGGAAGTATCTATTCATTTAATGTCTGATGAAAAAATCCTTCGTCAGATGGCCGATCAGTTTCTGATGAAAGGTGACAGAAATGAAGGCGCCAATCATGAGTATTATGTTACAGCCACTTACTCCGGGAAAATTCTGGGAGCCAGCCAGGTGAATGTAGAGGTAGCCAACCCTGATTATAAGAGCCAACCTCAAAATCACCCCAAACCTAAGCCGCAGCCTGAGAAACACACACCAAAATTCCCTGTCGGACCAGAAGGTGGTCCCAAACAGCCGGATCCTAAAGGTAATATTATAGAAGCTGTTTTCATTGATGATACAGGAAAAGAGCTTTCCAAAGTAGCGGTAGGAGATAAAGTTAGGGTCAGAATTCACTCCAAGAATATGGTGGAAAAACACATTCAGTATGTCATCTGGAAATATGATTCCACATCCACTCATGAAGTTTATAGAAGTGCAATGATTAAAATTCCTGCCGATGTATACGATACCTCAGGATTTATCATTACAAAAGTGAGTTCTGAAAAAGGAATAGGCTTTCCTATCGGCAATTCGAATTTCTATACACAAAACTATTTTATAGAAATTATCTCCAAAGATCTTTCTGCAGAATCTCAGAAATTTGGGGTAAATTCGGATGGATTGCTGGAAATGGAGAAGGTGAAGAGTGCGGTGGGAGTACAGAATACGCAAAACCCAGATAAACCAGGAAGTTGTATATGTCAGGAACAGTATAAAGATTTAGTATGGGGAGGAAAAGTAAGTTGTGAGTTTAGAAAGAAAGTAGTGCAAATTGCTAAAAATTTAGAACTACCACAAGAAAATTATGAAGGGGCAAATTGGCTAATGACAATTATAGCTCTAGAATCAGCATATTCATTTAGCCCTAAATGTGGTACTTTTAGGAAAAATCCTGATGAAAATAGTAAATACAAATATATTGGATTAATACAATTTGGAAAAGCTGCAGCAGAGGAAATTGGAACAACAAGAACTCATTTGATGTCATTAACTGCAGAACAACAATTAGACTACGTTGAAAAACATTTTAAGAAAAAAATGTATAAAAATCTATTAAAAAATAGAACTGCTCTTTACTTAGCTGTAAACTATCCAAATTCAACAGCCCATGCTTCTGAAAAAAATTATGTTGTTTATGATAGTACGAAAGATGCATATGATGACAACTCAATGTTCAAAAGAGAGACACACGAATTTTGGATTGATAAAAATGGCAAAAAGCAATTTTATAAAGGTAAAGAGGGAAAATCCTATGTTTGGGAATTCGAAGAAGCTTTGAAAGAAGTAGAAGAATTAGGACGATCTAATAAAACAAAGACTTTTACATGCGGCAATAATAGTACAAAAAGTGATAATATTAATGCAAAAGATATTGTAACTTATCATATATATCATGATAATAAAATCGAAAAACATATTCCTAAAAAAATAAAGGAAGGAAATGAAACTAGATATAAATATGTTTATCATGATTCAATAGGAAATGAGCATGAAATAACTACTGTAGATTGGCATACGACTAAAGAAAAGGGTGTTGGACAAGTTTATAACACTAAACCTACTCATTCAAAAGTTCTTTCTGATCAATATGTTTCTGAAGGAAATACATCTAGACGTGTAAAATATGAAAATGGAGATATTGCAGAATACGGAACTCATCCTAAAAAAGGAATCATTTGGCTATTATATAAAGCGGGAAAAAATAATGTTGAATTAATTAAAATGCCAGATAGTTTAAATTATAAAAAAGATGGTGTTTCTATTGCTTATAGCTTTTCAAAAACTCAAAGAAGATATACTGGAGCAGATTCTTTTGCTGGATTTATTGGGTATTTAGCTAAATCTGGATACAAACTAACTACAACAGGTAGTTGTTTTTCTGAAGGCTCAAGCTTTCCAAGTCAGGAACATTGTAATGGAAGAAGTGTAGATACACTTTATTTAGGTATTGTTGAGCAAGATCAAAAGGTAATAGATAGTGCAATATTTTTCCATTTTACAGAAGTTTTAAAGGGTATAAATGAGTACTGTCAGAAGCTAAAAAGAGCTGGTAATGGGGGAAGCCTTCACAATAGTCATTTGCATTCTGGAAATTTTAATAGTAGTGTTATAAAAACAATTAAAGAAAAATGAAAAACCTAATTATTTTATTATCTTTTTTAAGTATTTTTTCTTGCAAAAAAGCGCAAGAGAATGTTTCAAAACCATCTTTCTCCCAAGAAATATCCATTGATAAAAATTGGAATGGTGATAAGTTAATTTCTGATTTGAATTTTGTCAGCTCTATCAATCCTACTTGTAAATTAAAAACTACTTTTTTTAATAGATCAGAAAAACAAATTGAAGAAGATGATGCAAAATGTACCCTATCTAAAATCAAATTCAATTATGAAAAATTAAACTCAATAAATAAAAAAAACATTATTGGAAAACTGGCTTCTAATATAGAACTATTTATTAAAAATAATATTCCTAAAAGCAATAATGCAGATTTAAGTTACCAAACGACATTGTATATTGAAAAAAATAAAACAATAACTGACTCGATTGTTATTTACCAATCTTTTAATTTTTCAGAAGCATTAACTGTAAAAACAAAATATTATTACCTTAATAAAAATGAAATTTATTTATTAGATTTCGTAGAAGATGAATCTGGAGCAAATGTTGAAAAATGGGAACATTATAAAATAAATTCTTCAGGCAAAATATCTTCAGTACAACAAAAATCTTTCTCAAAAGATAATAATATTACGAAAACAAGTATTGATTTTTGGAAAGGGAAATATCATTTTGAAGCTTCAAATAGAGACGAAGCAAAAACTATTTTTAACATCATAATAAATTCCCTTGAAGATATTTCTATGGATATTACTGAAGAAGGAACAACAAATAAATATTCTAAATTAAAGGCTGAAGAAATTAATCATCAAAAAATTAAAATAAAATATAATGATTCTTCTGATGAGATGGGAGTTATTTACATTGAAAAATCAGACGACAATTACTTTATTTCAGGAAATCCCATATATTTTATCAACCCCGGAAATAATGAAATGCCATTACAAAAAATTAAATAAATAATCCTTACTCTTTCCAAATGTTTGAAAATTAATATAAATGGACAATGATGAAATCCGTTTTAACTTTAGTACCTCTCATTTTCTTTTTTAGTTGTAAAGAAAATAATACGAAAGCCATTAATAGTGATAAAATAAATTTAAAAGAAAATATTGATGAAGAAGATCTACCTTCTTCTTTTAATTCAAATTCAACACAAACTAAAAATTATAGAGTTAACTTTAATAAAAGTGATAAAAATGATCTCATTATTATAGAAAAAAACACAAATGATTATACTTTAAAAGCGCAAACTGATAATAAAGTATTTTTTACAAAAAACATTGATTGTGATTTTATAGAAATAGATACTAATACAAAAAACAAACAAGTTTTCAATTTAATTTTAGGTTACACACATCAGTATCAAAATACGTCTCGAAAAATTGTTATGCCCGTTTTTTTCAAGAATAATGATTTATTTATTGAAAAATTATTCATCGCAACTTTAGGAACAAGTGCAAAAACAGGTGACGAAGAATGGATGCAAAAAGAGATCTCTGAAAAAATATCGCTCAAACAGCTTGATTTGGATAAAATCCTATCAGAATAAGTAATTTAGCATAGGATGAAAACTTTTTTGATTCATTATCATTCCTATTTCTCTCATGTTCATTTGAACAGAAGAAACAGCAGAAAGATATTTTTATAAAAGATAATACAAAATCAAAAAAACAAACCTTTTAATTTCTCAAAGTAGAAATGTAGAAAATAGTAAATCTTTTGTTATTAGTTGTGGTTCCGGTTGTGCATTGACTTATACTGCTGAAAATATTCTAAAGAATGATGCTGCTTCAATAAAAATTAAATTCAAAGTTGAAATGCATAGGAAGAGATCAGGGTAAAAAATAAATTTATACAATAACAGATTCACAAAAAAACTCCTTCAACATCAAAAACAGGAAAAATAAAATAAACCTATCTTTGCAGCATAGAAACAATGTTCAGGATGAAGAGAAAATCATCTCTTCAATGATTTAAAATAAGATTGGTTTTTGGAAAAAAATAGAACAGGTTCAGAATTCCTTCATATAGGAAACAGGCTTTTGGAGTGGTACAGAAATAATGCAAGAGATCTGCCTTTCAGACAGACAAAAGATCCGTACAAAATCTGGATCTGTGAAATTGTATTTCAGCAGACGAGAATCAATCAGGGGCTGAATCATTATAATAATTTCATTAAACGATTTCCTGATGTAAAAACATTGGCAGAAGCTGAAGAAAACGAAGTTTTACTCTATTGGAAAGGATTGGGATATTATTCAAGAGCCATCAATATTCATAAAGCGGCCCAGCAGATCATGAACGATTATCAGGGTATCTTTCCTCACGAATATGAAGAAATTTTAAAACTGAAAGGAGTAGGGAAATATACTGCAGCAGCGGTTTCAAGCATCTGCTTCGGTGCAAGAATGCCTGCGGTTGACGGGAATTTTTACCGCGTTTTGAGCCGTCTTTTTGCCGATGACTTCGATATTTCAAATTCAAGAGCGTTTACCTATTTTTCTGAACTGGCCGCCTTGGTAATGCCGGAAAATGTAGGAGACTTTAATCAGGCTATGATGGATATCGGCTCGGAAATCTGTAAATCCAAAAATCCGTTGTGCGGAGAATGCCCTGTAAATGAAGATTGTCTGGCATTTTCCATGCAAAAAATTTCAGATTATCCTGTAAAAACGAAAAAAGTAAAAGCAGAAGATCTTACTTTGACCTATTATTTTGTTCATAGAAAAGGACAATTTCTGATCCGTCAGAGAGCAGATGACTTCATATGGAAGAAATTATTTGAGTTTCCCACAGCTATTCCTTCCGATATGGAACCCTTCATTACAGGTTCAAAAACAGTTACCCATAAACTGACTCATAAGAATTTAAGCATTGAAATTTGGAATGTTGAGGTTACTTCAGAAAAACAATGGAATGATTTTATCGCTGAAAATCAATACCTGATTACAGACCTTGAAGGCTCTCATGAAAAATCCTTTCCGAAGCCTTTGGAAATTTACATTCAAAACGCACTGAAAGACTGAAATTTGTCTTCCGAAATCTGAAATCTAATTTGTACTTTTGCAAAATGATTAAAAAAGTCATTTTTATTTTTGTATCGCTGCTTTTAATTTCATGTGGAAAAGACCCTTCACCAAAACCTTATGGAGAACTGCGTCTTGAATATCCCGCACCGAAATATCAGAAGTTTGAAAACGATTGCGCCTACACCTTTGAGTATTCGGACTTTGCTTCGATTGCTCCAGCGAAGAAACCTTGTTGGTTCTATCTGAACTATCCAAAAATGAAAGCTAAGCTTTTCATTACCTATTACCCTATACAAAACGACTTTGCTGACCATATTAAGGAAGCTGAAAAAATGGTATATGAACATACCATCAAAGCCAGTTCCATAGATACAAAATCCTTTGAATACCCTGAAAAGAAAGTATATGGGAACTTCTATGAATTGAAAGGGCAGAGTGCTTCCAATCTTCAGTTTTACATTACAGACAGTACGAAACACTTCGTGACTGCTTACTTATACTTTAATACGAGACCGAAACCGGACTCTCTTGCGCCTGCAGTGAACTATATCAAAAATGATATGAAACATCTGCTGGACACTTTTGAATGGAAAAAATAATTACTTTTAATATACATTGAAAAATATATGAAACTTTTAGTTGTAGGAAGTGTTGCATTTGATGCAATTGAAACACCATTTGGTAAAACGGACAAAATTTTAGGAGGTGCAGCCACTTATATCGGGATCACTTCATCAATTTTAGGCGTTAAATCCGGAATTGTTTCTGTAGTAGGAGGAGACTTTCCACAGGAACATCTTGATATGTTCACAAACAGAGAGGTAAACATCGAAGGAATTGAAATTGTGAAAGAAGGAAAAACATTCTTCTGGTCCGGAAAATACCACAACGATCTGAATACAAGAGATACTTTGGCTACAGAAGTAAACGTATTGGAGAACTTTGATCCGAAAATCCCGGATTCAATGCAGGATGCCGAAATTTTACTACTTGGAAACCTACACCCTGGAGTTCAGTTATCTGTACTTGAAAAAATGAACAACCGTCCTAAGCTGGTTATCCTTGATACCATGAACTTCTGGATGGATTCTGCATGGGATATCTTAATGGATATGATTGCTAAAACAGATGTTATTACCATCAATGATGAAGAGGCAAGACAGCTTTCGGGAGAATATTCTTTAGTGAAAGCAGCTAAAAAGATCCACACAATGGGTCCTGAATATGTGATCATTAAAAAAGGAGAGCACGGAGCTCTACTTTTCCATGATAATAAAGTATTTGCTATCCCGGCACTTCCACTGGAAGATGTTTTCGATCCGACAGGAGCTGGAGATACTTTTGCAGGAGGTTTCGCGGCATATCTTGCCAAAAAAGGAAAAATTGATTTCGAAACGATGAAATCTGCTCTTATCGTAGGATCTGCAATGGCTTCATTCACTGTAGAGAAATTCGGAACAGAAAGAATAGAAGAAGTAAACGAAGCAGATATGTTCAGCAGATTGAGACAATTCAAAGAATTAACGACATTTGATGTTGAACTGCAGTAAATAAGTCTTTTTAAGAAATATTTATAATAAAAAATTGAGTGAAATTCGTTAAGAATTCTAAATTTGCAACTTGTTAAAATAGTAAAATGACAAATAAACTAAAAATCACTTTTCTTCTTGGGATTTTCATCATGATATTCTCTTCAAATATGATGAATGCCCAGCTAAAACAAGGAGATTTGGTGGATGGTATTGCAGCTGTTATCGGGGATGAGATTGTATTGGAATCTGATGTAATCGAGCAGATGAATTATGGTAAACAACAGGGAGCTGCCAACACAGATAAATGTGAGTTCCTGGAAAACCTTATCAGCAATAAGCTTCTTGTATACGAAGCAAAAAAAGATACCTTAATTGAAAATCGTTCTGCAGCAATCAAAGAACAGGCTAATGCAAAATACCGTCAGATGCTTTCTCAATTTCCGGATGAAAAAACAATGCTTGCAGCTTATAAGTTCAGAAATGCTTATGAACTGAAAAATGCTATTGAAAAAATTGATACAGACCAGTATTACGGACAGGCAAAGTACCAGAGAATAACTGATAAAGCGGACGTAACTCCTAATGAGGTAACTGATTTTTACAATATGTATAAAACACAGCTGCCACAGGTAAAAGATGAAGTTACTTTAGCTCAGATTATGATCTACCCGTCACTTACAGAAGCTCACAAACAAGAGCTTATCAACAGGTTGAAAAAAATCAAGCAGGATATTATCGGAGGGGAAACTTTTGAAAGCCAGGCAAGAATCTATTCTGAAGATGAAGGATCTGCCGCTAATGGAGGATTATATAAAAATATCAATAAAGGACAGATGGTAAAGCCATTTGAAGCTGCAGCATTGAACCTTCAGGAAAATGAAATTTCAGATCCTATTGAATCTGAATTCGGATTCCATATTATTCAGTTAGTGAAAAGATCTGGTAAAGTATATGATGCGAGACATATCTTGTTAAAAGCAGTACCTACTGATGATGAGATCAAAACAGCAAAAGCAAAATTAGACAGTATAAGAGGTCTTATCGTTGATGGTAAAATGACGTTTAAAGATGCTGCTTTTAAATTCTCTGACGATAAAAGAACAAAATTCAATGCTGGGATCATTCCTGGAGCTGATGGCTCTGATAAAATTGAAAGAGAAAGTATCCCTGGAACAATCAGTTACGAATTGGCAGGATTAAACAAAGGTGATATCACTACTGCTTTTGAAGACGAAGAGAATAAGAGAAAACAAATCAAGATCATCAAAGTTGAAGATGTGATTCCTTCTCACCAGATTACGCTGGAAACAGATTTCAGCAGAATCAAGCAGATGGCACTGAATAAAAAGAAAAGTGAAATGGTTGAAAAGTTTGTCAACTCAAAGTTACCGACAACCTTTATTTCAATTGACGGACGTTACGACACCTGTAACTTTAAGTCTAACTGGAAGAAACAATCCTTAACAAAATAAAATCAAAACCTTCAGAATTTCTGAAGGTTTTTTTTATAATAAGCTTTAAAGAATAATAAGCTATGATAGAAAATATTGACATATTTTTCCCGGAAAACAGTTGTTTTTATTATTTTTACACATGAGCAATTTTATAGATTTTAACGCTGCAAAAAAACTTCATGACATGGAGGCTACACACAATAGAATTTCACACCTTTTTAATATTAAATATCCAATTATCCAGGCAGGCATGATCTGGCATTCAGGATGGAGACTTGCTTCTGCCGTTTCCAACTGTGGAGGATTGGGAATAATAGGAGCAGGAAGTATGTATCCTGATATCCTGAGAGAAAATATCCGGAAATGTAAGCTGGCAACTGATAAGCCATTTGGGGTAAATGTACCGATGTTATATCCTAATATTGAGGAAATCATTCAGATCATCCTTGAAGAAGGAGTGAAAATTGTATTCACGTCAGCCGGTAACCCGAAAACCTATACGGAAACCCTTCAGAAAGAAGGAATCAAAGTAGCTCACGTTGTTTCTTCCACCAAATTCGCTGTAAAATGCGAAGACGCAGGAGTAGATGCTGTTGTTGCAGAAGGTTTCGAAGCAGGAGGCCACAACGGAAGAGATGAAACCACCACATTCTGTCTTATTCCGAATGTAAAGAAACATATTTCTAAACCGTTAATCGCTGCCGGAGGAATTGCTTTAGGTTCACAAATTAAGGCTGCAATGATTCTTGGTGCGGACGGTGTACAAATCGGTTCCCGTTTTGCTGCTACCCACGAAGCTAGCGCCCATGAAAACTGGAAAAAGAAAATTACAGAACTCCAGGAAGGAGATACACACCTTACGTTGAAAGAACTGGCTCCTGTAAGAATGGTTAAAAATAAATTCTTCAATGAGCTGGAAGATATTTATGTGAACGGAAGAAACAAAGATGCTTTAATCGCATCGCTGGGAAGAGCCAGAGCAAAAAAAGGGATGTTTGAAGGAGATATGGAAGAGGGAGAACTTGAAATAGGCCAGGTTTCTGCTTTAATTGATGAAATTCTTCCGGTGGAAACTGTTTTCAGCCATCTTTTAAAAGAATTTGAAGAAACGAAAATGCCGGTTTTTTAATATGATTTTATTCGATGGAAGGAAGAATAATTGATGTAAAGGGACAAAAATTATATATCGAACACAATAATCAACTTCGAGACAGGCCTACCATTGTTTTTCTGCATGATTCATTAGGATCTGTGCAGCTCTGGAGAGATTTTCCGGCTAAGCTGGCTGAGATCACACAATGCAATACTCTTGCTTATGACCGTTTAGGCTATGGGAAATCGTTTCCTATGCTTACTCATGAGAGGCCGATACATTATATGGAACTGGAAGCAGATCTGTTGAATGATGTATTGACTGAAATGAATATTGATAACGTTGTCCTGTTCGGGCACAGTGATGGGGGAACAATTGCTTTGATCACCGCTGCAAAATATCCCGAAAGAATAAAAGCCGTTATCTGTGAAGCTGGTCATATTTTTGTAGAAGAAACAACTTTAAAAGGAGTTTACGACGCATGGGAAGCTTACAAAACGACCAATCTTCCGGAACGTTTGCAGAAATATCATGGTGATAAAGTAGAAATGCTTTTCAGAGCCTGGACAGAAACCTGGACAAGGGATGATTACAGAACCTGGAATATAGAGTATTTCCTGAAAGATATTACAGCTCCATTGTTATTTATTCAGGGAGAAGCCGATGAATATGGCACATTGGATCAGGTAGAAAAAACAGTTACTCAGGTCGGTGGAAGTGCGGAAAAATATATCATTCCCGGTATAGGCCATACACCACATAAAGAAGTGCCTGAGCTTGTATTGGAGAAAGCGGCCGGATTTATCAGCAATTATTTCTAATATACAATATCAACAAGACACCTGTTAACGGGTGTCTTTGTTAAATCAACAGATTGATCTATTTTTATTTCAATAACTGAAGCTCGGCAGCAATATTTTCCCTTGCCTGAGCCTCATATTTATCCTTAAAATATTCTGTTTTAAAGATACTTTCAAGTTCAAGGAAATGTTTGAGCACTTTTTTTCGTCCCGGTTTATAAAGGAAGTCAGGATAAATAGAATACTCTTTTCTGATATTCTGAGTATATTCTGAATAAGTTTTAAAATCTTTACCCAATACAGAAAGATCGGCATCAAGCAGATAATTGGTGTCTTCATTATCGGATTGATGATGTGATTTTGTTGCTAGAATCTGCGCAGAAATGAGTGAAATTCTGTCTTTGTTCAAATGAAGTTCTCCAAGCCTTTTTTCTGCTTTGGCCGCACTTTTTTCCTCATTAGACTTAGAAGAAGCATCGTAGATAAGGTCATGGTAAAACACGGAGAAAGAAATGGCTGTAAAATCTGAAATATGGCTTTTCACAGCTTCGAGCTCACTGAACATATTTTCAAGATGAAGAAGATTGTGGTAGTGTCTGCCTTTTTCAGAATATCTGGTTTCAACTTCGTTCCACAGACTGTCGATCAGCTGTTTGTTTTCGGTGAAAGAAGAACAAAGCGTTTCAAAATAGTTTTTCAGATTCATAGAAATAAGATATAAAAAAAGGAACTTTTAAAAAGTTCCCTGATTTGCTTCCAGAACAGCCTTCAGCTCAGCCCAGCCTCCGCCGTTATAACCGTCCTTTAATCCTTGAGCGTTAAGATAATCCAATGCTTTTCCGCTTCTGTTTCCGCTTCTGCAGAATAAGATAACAGGCTTTTCAATAGATAGGATCTCATCCTGTCTGTCTTCTACTTCACCTAAAGGAATATTCTTAGCACCATCTATATTACCGTCCATTTCAAGCTCCATTGGCTCACGAACGTCGATTAATTCATAGTTTCCTGATTGTATTACTTCTATTAAAGACATAGTTGTTGGTTTAAACATTAAATTAGAAACGAAATTACGTATTTTTTTTTTGAAAAAAATCCTAATTAAAACATAATTTTTTCAGAAAGAACCATTCGTGGGAGGTACTTTGGCATAAATCTGAAGATTGATAAAATAATCTTAATTTTGCAGTGTGAAATTAATGAATGCTGGTGCCGAAAAATATTCCCAACTCATAAAATCCAAGGCAAAAAGTTTTGGATTCCAGAGTTGTGGCATTTCCAAAGCTGATTTTCTCGAGGAAGAAGCTCCTCATCTTGAAAAATGGCTGAAGAATAATTATAACGGCGAAATGAAGTATATGGAAAATCATTTCGACAAAAGACTTGATCCGAGACTATTGGTAGAAGGTTCAAAATCTGTGATTTCACTTTCTTACAATTACTTTCCTGAAGAAAAAATTTCAACGCTGGAGAACTTTAAAATCTCAAAATATGCTTATGCAGAAGACTATCATGAAGTAATCAAAGAAATACTCCGTGAAATGGTTGCAGAGCTGCAGGAAGAAATAGGGGAATTTGGATTTCGTGTCTTTGTAGATTCTGCGCCGGTTTTGGAAAGAGCGTGGGCTAAAAAATCAGGAATAGGCTGGGTAGGGAAAAATGCCAACCTCATTACCAAACAAAGCGGTTCTTTTTATTTTCTGGCCGAAATCATCTGCGATCTGGAGCTGATTCCTGACCACGCCACTACAGATCATTGTGGAAGCTGCAGAAAATGTATCGATGCCTGTCCTACAGATGCCATTGTTTCTGAAAAAATTATAGATGGAAGCCGCTGCATTTCCTATGCAACCATAGAACTCAAAAGCGAAATTCCGGATTATTTTAAAGATAAAATGGAAGACTGGATGTTTGGCTGCGATATCTGTCAGGATGTTTGTCCCTGGAACAGGTTCTCAGCGCCTAACAAACAGAGCCGCTTCCAACCCAATGAAGCGTTGAAAAACTTCAAAAAAGGAGAATGGAAGGAACTTACTCAGGAAATTTTCTCAGAAATCTTTAGAAAGTCTCCCGTAAAACGTACTAAATTTACAGGACTCAAAAGAAATATTGAGTTTTTACAGAAATCTTCTGACTGAGTTTTCTCTGAACTTTTGGTGACAATCCCTCTTTTGGAATTTTTTGAAGTTCCAAACCAGAGCTGATGGTCGACCATTCCTTAAATTTTTCGCTTTAAGGAGGTGAAGATTTACATTAATAAGTTTCTTAAAAAGCCTTTCCTATAAAGAAAAATTGATTTTCAGGAGATCAGAATCTCACCGAAAATCAACGTCTTTTTTGTATTCTTTTAGGAGCAGTTTTTACTCTTACTTTAAACCTTTTTTGGGATTTAGTATTTTTACGCATATTTGTGAATATTTCGTAACTAAATATAGCTAATTTTTCGATTAAAACAAATACTTTTACTAAAAATTAAAGATTAAATTTTATTAAAAACATGACTGTGAAAACAATATTTATGTATCTCCTGAAAGTGGTAGGAATTATTTTAGGGATTGTGATTATTTATGTCATCCTTGGGTTGTTGATTCCCTATATTCCTGTTTCCGCAAAAAATGACGGACAAAAGAAAGAAATTCCAATCTACATTTATACCAACGGAGTGCATACCGATATTGTAATGCCTGTGAAAAACGATTTGCAGGACTGGAGCCGGAAAATTCCTTTTGCCAATACAAAATCAAAAAGAACAGACTATCAGTATATAGGGATAGGATGGGGAGATAAAGGTTTTTATCTTGATACACCTACGTGGGCAGACCTGAAATTTTCAACAGCTATAAAAGCTGCATTCTGGCTTAGTGATTCAGCTATGCACTGTACTTATTATAATACGATGAAAGAAGGCGATGACTGTAAAATGATTATGATTAGCAGAAGTCAGTATGAAAATCTGGTGAAATATGTGGAAGATAAATTTGACAGAGATCAGAACGGAAATTTTATGCTGATCCCTACCAATGCTGTTTACGGTGATAACGATGCTTTTTATGATGCAAAAGGGACTTACAGCTTTCTGTATACCTGCAACACCTGGTCAAATAACGCTTTGAAGGCAGCAGGGCAAAAAGCCGCACTTTGGACTCCTTCTGATTTCGGAATCTTTCAGCATTATAAATAAAATATGAAAAAGGTTTTTTGGTTTTTCACCATCTTTTGGATCTGTTCATGTTCTCAGGAAAGGAGAAATAATGCAATAAGAACGGTAGAAACATCAGTAGTTGTAGAAAAGAAACCTGAAGCTGATTTTTCTAAATTAAAAATAAAAGCAGAAGAAGCCCTGAAATTCTGTGCTTCAAAGAACCTCAGCAAAGATTTCTGTATTCTCATTGATATGAGCCTTCACTCCGGCGTTAACCGTTTTTTTGTCTGGGATTTTAAGAATAATAAGATTACGAAAAAATATCTGGTAGGGCATGGTTGCGGTTCCAATTCCTGGAGTAAAGATAATTCTAAAGCCAATCCGGGTTTCAGCAATGAAGATGGAAGCCACCTTTCATCTTTAGGAAAGTATAAATTGGAAGGAAGAGGCTACAGCGATTGGGGAATCAATATAAAATACCTGATGCACGGCCTTGAAGAAACCAACAGCAATGCTTTAAAAAGATATATTGTCTTTCATTCCTGGGATCTTATGAGCGATGAGGAAGTGTTTCCTGACGGATCTCCCGAAGGATGGGGCTGCCCGACTGTTTCCAACAATGCCATGAAAGAAATTGATCCGATGATTCAGAAATCGGGAAAACCAGTACTGATGTGGATCTATAATTAAATCTTTGTCATACATTTGTTTCACAACAATCAGATAAACTGATCCGGTCTTATGAAGCATACTCTTTTCCGTGAACAACAGCTCAATTGTGATATAGAAACCGCCTGGAAGTTCTTTTCCTCCGCAAACAATCTTTCAGAAATTACTCCGAAGGATATGGGCTTCGTCGTATTAACGGAAATGGAAGATGATGAAATCTTTGAAGGAATGCTCATCGATTATTATGTTTCTCCATTATTCGGTATCAAAATGAAGTGGCAGACGGAGATCACCCACGTAGATTTTCAGAAAAGTTTCATTGATTTTCAGAAAAAAGGTCCGTACAAACTATGGAACCACTATCATGAATTTATTTCCAATGAAGAAGGCGTATTGATGAAGGATACTATAGACTATGAACTTCCCATGGGATTTTTAGGAGAAATTGTCCACGATCTTTTCGTGAAAAAGAAACTGGAACATATCTTTGATTATCGTTTCAGAATATTGAGTAAACTGTTCTAGATATTCAATAGAAACGGTTTATCATCCTGAGCTTAGATGAAGGAAGCCCGTTTAGAAACGATACCCCAAATTCCACTGGCTTTAGCCGAAACTTTAACGATCCAATCAGATTCCTACGGAATGACAAATAGAATGCAAAGTCTATTTGTCATTCCGTAGGAATCCCAATACAAATAAATTAGATTATTCATCCATTGTTTAAGTTTTTTTAACAGTTCAATGGCCGGATTTTCCGGTAAAAATTCCTAATTTTGCCAAACTATCGTTTTTTACTTAAAAACTAATGTGTTCTGGTTGACATGGCAAGTCTGAGGTCATTTTTCTTATTCTATATCATACTGGTTTTTTCCCTTTTCAATTCGAATTGGGCGGAAAAATCATTGAGAAATATCCCTCATGTTCCTCCTGTAACCAACATTCATGTTCTGGATGTTTACGAAGAGGCAGATATGAATACGCATGCATTGCCTGCGGCTGCCAAAATTGTAAAACATTCTGTCAAAAAAAACGATACTGCCATTGCAGATTTTTCAGGAATTTTAAAAGCTATTCCCAAAGTTACGCTTCCTGAGATTGCAATTTCTATTATTTGTGGCGTTAAATCTTTTCTCCATCTCCTCCAGCTGTACTAGGTTTAAGTTTCTGAATACCAAATCATTTTTACGGAAATCTTATAACTTAAACATTTAAAAATGTATTTTAAAAACGTAATAATTTGCATTCTTGCAACATTATTCGCTGTGTCATGCAGTAAAAACAAGCAAAAAGACAATCAGAAAGACAAAGAAGTTCCCGTGCTGGAAATCAAGGAGAAAGACACCTTGGTGAGCAACCAGTTTGTTACTGATATCCAGGCTAAAAAAAATGTTGAAATGCGCTCCAGAATCGGAGGTATTATACAGCATATTTATGTAAATGAGGGACAATTTGTCCATCAGGGACAGGCTTTATTTAAAATTAATGATGCCGAACTTCAGATGGAACTCCTGAAAGCAAATGCAGCTTTAAAACAGACTGAAGCAGATGTTCGTATTGCAGAAGTAGAATTGAAGCAGATTCAGAGTCTTCATGCTAAAAAATTTGTTGCAAACAACGAACTGGAAATGGTAAAGGCTAAACTATCTTCTGCAAAAGCAAAACATGCCTTTGCCGATGCAGAAAAAAGAACCGTTCTTCAGAAAATAAGCTTTACAAGAATTACAGCACCTTTTGATGGAGTAATTGATGTAATTCCCCATAAAGACGGAAGTTTGGTGGAAAATGGAACATTGCTAACCACACTTTCCCAACTGAACGAAGTGTATGCCTATTTCTCCATTCCTGAAAACTTATATTTTGAGCTTTTAGCTAACGATAAAATCGGAAATCATCAAAAAATTGAATTAACGTTACCTAATGGAGTTAATTACCAGTTCAACGGAGCTTTGAAAACAGCAGAAGGGGAAATAGACAGAACCACAGGTTCTATTCGTTATAAAGTGCTTTTCCCGAATCCGGACCGTTTGATCAAACACGGTACTTCCGGGAAGCTTATCATTTCTGAGCAACAGAATAATGCGATCCTTATTCCACAAAAATCTACCTTTTCCATTCAGGATAAAACCTATGTTTTTGTGGTAGATAAACAGAATAAAGTGAAAATGACCAACATTAAGATCGGAACTACTTTAAGAGATTCTTATATGGTAGAAAGCGGTCTTAAAAAGGGAGATTTAATCATTTATGAAGGGACTCAGTCTTTGAAAGATGGTGATATTATCAAAATCAAAAAGAAGTATTAACCTTTCATAATCTTTAAATCAACTAACTATGGTAGAAATGTTTATAAGACGAAAGGTTCTTTCGTTGGTTATTTCCATATTATTTGTATTGCTGGGAATTATGGCGTTGCTGAAAATGCCAATCACTCAGTTTCCCGATATTGTACCGCCTTCAGTAACCGTTACAGCAAAATATACAGGAGCGAATGCCGAAGTGTCTGCCAATGCGGTAGCGCTGCCTTTGGAACGTGCGATCAATGGAGTGCCCGGGATGACATACATGTCCACGGTAACCTCCAATGACGGTCTTACCCTTATTCAGGTGTTCTTTGAAGTAGGAACAGATCCTGATGTGGCTGCAGTAAACGTTCAGAACAGGGTAACCACTATTCTTGATGAACTTCCTGAAGAAGTAATCAGAGCGGGAGTAACTACTGAAAAAGAGGTGAACAGTATGCTGATGTACCTTAACATCACCAGTGCAGATCCGAGCCAGGATGAACAGTTCATTTATAACTTTACGGATATCAACGTCCTTCAGGAGCTGAAACGTATTGATGGAGTAGGGCGTGCTGAAATTATGGGGCAGAAAGAGTACTCCATGAGAGTATGGCTGGATCCTCAGAAAATGGCAGCTTATAATATTTCAGCAGATGAGGTAATCACTTCCCTGCAAAAACAGAATATTTCCGCTGCGCCTGGAAAAGTAGGTGAAACCTCTGGTAAAACCTCCAGCCAGCTTCAGTATGTAATCAAATATAAGGGAAAGTTTTTTGAGCCTAAGCAATATGAAGAAGTTCCTATCAGATCTGACGTGGATGGAACTATTTTAAAGCTTAAAGACATTGCTAAAGTGGAATTCGGAGCCATGAACTACGGAATGGTTTCCAAAACAGACGGAAGACCTTCTGCGTCGATTATGATGAAACAACGTCCCGGTTCCAATGCTTCCGAAGTGATCGAAAGCGTAAAAGCAAAAATGGAAGAATTAAAAGTTACCTCTTTCCCTCCCGGAATGGAGTATAACATGGCTTATGATGTTTCCCGATTCCTGGATGCTTCCATCAGTGCAGTACTGACAACCCTTATTGAAGCCTTTATTCTGGTAGGAATTGTAGTATTTATCTTCCTTCAGGACTGGCGTTCCACATTAATTCCTGTACTGGCTGTACCGGTAGCATTGGTAGGAACTTTTGCGTTCATGAATATGCTGGATTTCTCTGTGAACCTTTTAACATTGTTTGCATTGGTTCTGGCCATCGGAATTGTGGTTGATAATGCCATTGTCGTCGTTGAAGCCGTTCACGTGAAAATGGAAGAAGGAATGAATGCGATGGATGCCACCATCAGTGCCACTAAAGAAATTGCAGGAGCTGTAGTAGCGATTACGATTGTAATGTCTGCTGTATTTATTCCTGTAGCTTTCCTGGATGGCCCGGTGGGTGTATTTTACCGTCAGTTTTCATTAACGCTGGCGATCAGTATCGTGATTTCTGGGGTGAATGCATTGACGCTTACTCCGGCACTTTGTGCTATTATTTTAAAACCTCATGACCACAATAAGAAGAAAACGATCATCGACAGGGCTTTCCAGAGTTTCAATACTGGTTTTGAAAGACTGACAAATGGCTATGTAGGTATTTTATCAAAATTTGCTACAAGAACTACGGTAACTTTCGGACTGCTGTTTTTATTTGTCGGACTTACTTTCGTGACCAGCAAATTCCTGCCGACCGGATTTATTCCAATGGAAGACCAAGGAATGGTGTATGTAAGTGTAACGACTCCACAGGGAGCAACAGTAGAAAGAACAGAAAAAGTACTGGATGAAGTTACCGTTATTGCCAAGAAGATCAAAGGAGTGGAAAACGTGACCACCCTTGCAGGGTATAGCATCGTAACAGAAATTGCAGGTTCTTCTTACGGAATGGCGATGATTAACCTTAAAGACTGGAAAGAAAGGAGTATTTCAGTGAATGATCTGATCTCAGAACTTTCAGACAAAACAAAAAGCATTGCAGATGCACAGATTGAGATTTTTGCACCACCAACGGTTCCGGGGTTCGGTAATACTAGCGGTTTTGAATTGCGTCTGCTGGACAGAACCGGAGGAACGATTGAAAATACAGATAAGATCACGAAGGATTTTGTTAAGAAATTAAACGAAGCTCCTGAACTGCAGAACAACTTTACCAGCTTTGATGCTACTTTCCCGCAATACATGATCAATGTAGATTATGATATGGCAGCGAAGAAAGGAGTATCGGTAGACAACGCCATGTCTACCCTACAGACCATGCTGGGATCTTATTATGCCACGAACTTTATCCGCTTCAGCCAGATGTATAAAGTAATGGTCCAGGCGAGTCCGGAACACAGAGATACCCCGGAAAGCATTCTGAATTTATATCTAAAAAATGATAAAGGTGAAATGGTTCCTTTCTCAACTTTCATCACTATCGAGAAGGTATATGGCCCTGAAGTACTGACAAGGTACAATATGTATATGTCTGCGATGATCAACGGAGAGCCCGCGGACGGTTACAGTTCCGGAGATGCCATTGAAGCGGTAGAACGTGTAGCCAAAGAAACCCTGCCAAGAGGATTCGATATTGAATGGTCGGGGATGACAAGAGAAGAAATCTTATCAGGCAACCAAACCGTTTATATCTTCGCAATCTGTCTTTTATTTGTGTATCTTTTATTAGCAGCACAATATGAAAGCTTCCTTCTTCCGATGCCTGTATTATTAAGTCTTCCGACAGGAATTTTCGGATCTTACATTGCATTGGTGGCTGCAGGGCTGGATAATAATATTTATGCACAGGTAGCATTAGTCATGCTGATCGGTCTTCTGGCAAAAAATGCCATCCTGATCGTAGAATTTGCGGTAGCAAGAAACAAACAGGGATTTGATATTGTTCCGGCAGCTATTGAAGGCGCAAGGCAACGTCTGAGGCCGATTCTGATGACTTCTTTTGCATTTGTAGCAGGGCTTATTCCTCTATGTATTGCATCAGGAGCCGGAGCCATCGGTAACCGTTCTATCGGTACGGCAGCAGCAGGAGGAATGCTGATAGGAACGATCTTCGGACTGGTCGTGATTCCGGGACTGTATATATTCTTTGCAAAACTTGAAAATAAGAAGAAAGATGAAAAGATTAAATCATAGAAATATATTGTATGGAATAGCGTCACTGACCCTGGTTTCGTGTGCTGTTCCCAAAGTAACGGAGTTGAAAAAAGCTCAGGAATTACCTGAAGAGATTCTTAAAACTGATAAAAATAAATCTCCGGATGAATTCCAGCAGATCAACCTGAAAGCTTATTTTACAGATCCAAACCTGCTTGAACTTTTCGATAAAGTAGTTCAGGCTAATCCTGATTTTCAGATTGCCCAGCAAAGAGTGGAGATTGCCAACAGTTTCCTTCAAAGGTCAAAGATGGATCTATTGCCATCTCTTGAAGTGGGAGTACAGGCTTCCGGTGACCACTACGGAAAATATACAATGGAAGGCGTTGGAAACTATGATACCAATCTTTCCCCTAATATTACGGAAAATCAGAAAATTAACCGGGATTTTACTCCAAATTACTGGCTGGGAGCAAGAAGCAGCTGGGAAATTGACGCCTGGGGAAAGCTGAAAAATAAAAAGATTGCTGCTCAGAAGAAATATCTTGCTTCAACGGAAGGATTGAGGTTGCTGCAAGTAGAGCTTTTCACGGATATTGCGAATCTCTATTATCAGCTGGTTGCTTTAGATAACCGTCTTGCGATTTATCAGAAAAACTATAAACTTCAGCAAAGAGCCTTTGAAATTGTTCTGGCTCAGCGTGAAGTGGGAAAAGCCACGGAATTGGCAGTTCAGCAGTTCAAAGCTCAGAATAACAACTGGCTGGCAGAGATTGAACATATCAGAGTAGAAATTGTTACGGTAGAACAGGCAATCACTACTTTAACAGGAAGCTACGGTGGAGAGGTAAAACGCGGAAAAATACTGATGCCTACCAATATGGAAGTCTTGAATAAAACCATTAATGTAGAAAATGTGATTCATTCCAGACCGGATGTTGCTGCCAATTATTATGTTCTGGAAGCTTCTCAGGCTGATGCGAAGGCAGCAAGAGCTGCTTTTTATCCTAAAATTGATCTGGGAGCAGGTTTCGGATTGAATTCTTTTTCTGTGGAAACATTTTTCAAACCAAGTTCCCTTGCCGGGCAGCTGTTGGGAGGATTAATGGTTCCTGTTTTCAATAAAGGGCAGCTTAAATATGAATTTAAGGTAGCCAGCAAAGAGCAGGAAATCGCTTTTTTAAACTATCAGAAAAGTATCACAACAGCTTTTAATGAACTTCAGTCGATTCTGAAACAGACCAAGATCTATGAACGTGTTCTGAAACTGAAATCGGAGGAAGTAGGTTTCCTTGATCGTGGTGTTGAGGTTTCCAACGATCTGTATCTCACAGGGTATGCTAATTATTTTGAACTGATCAATTCTCAGAAGAGCAAATTAACTGCTGAACTGGATTTACTGCAGTTTCAGCATCAGAATACCAGAAATAACGTCCTGCTGTTTAAAGCACTGGGAGGGAAACTGGATTAATTTTTACTTTTTTTACGATGAAGGAAGCTGTCTCTTTAGGCAGCTTCTTTTATGTTTTATAGGATTCTACGGATTCCCGTAATGATAATTGAAATAATTCCAGGATCTTGCATACAATCTAACTTTTATAAGTTGAGTTAACTTTTTTTATATGTCCCTAAAAAAAGAGACTGTCCTAATGGGCAGTCTCTTTGTATATGGTTTAAAATGAATCTGCTTTCAGGGCAGAAACACTTTATAAGTACATATTATTTAACAAGCTGAATTTCAACAGCAGAAAATCCTTTAGGAGATTTCTCTTTTTCAAAAGATACCTTATTTCCTTTTTTCACCGGCTCTGCACAGTTGTTATTGTGGAAGAAAATGTTTTCTTTGGAATTATCTTCAGTAATGAAACCATATCCTTTTTCGCTCAGGAAAGTAACAATTCCTGTTTTTCTTGGATCTTCCTCAATGATAGGTGCAGCACCCAATTGAATGTCATCAAGATTTACTTCCTGTCTTTGTTCAGGTGGAGTAGATGTTAATCTTCCGAATTCGTCTACATACATGAAGACATCCTCTGCTCCTTTGTTGTTGTTCGTTTTACGTTCTTCGCGTCTTAGCGCCTTTTCTTTTTGCTTTTGAATTTTTTTCTTGAAATTTTCCTTTTTAGAAAAAGAATCTGCCATAAATTATTTTTAGTATTTAGTTTCTATAAATTAATGAGTTCAAACTGGTCTGTTAGACCCCTATAAAGCCTGGCTATGTTTTCTGTCCTGGATAATCCCAATCATACAGAGCTTTAAAATTCCGACAAGTATTGTTCTTTAATAGAAGAATAAAAGTTAAAAAGATGGCTGCTCAAAAGGCAAAGACTGAATAAAAAATATTCGGGTCGTTACAGAAAACAAAGTAAAGACTTGGTTTATAATATGCAAATATACAACAATAAAATGAATAATCAGGATTTAAATGATTGATTATCAGAAATGGTTTTAAGTGATACTTTCTATCTGTAGGAAGAGTGTAAAGTAAGTTGTGATAATTGTATAAAAAAATCCTCAGAAACCTGAGGATTATAAAAAAATATATTAAAAATGAAGTGGTGGTGCGTGATACGGGAGGAAGGTATCAAATGTTATGCCTAAAATTGATGCGTGTTTGTGAATTATACAAAAGTGTTTAACAGAAATGGCATGTGCCAAAGCGTATCTGGTTGGTAAATAACATTCTATTAAAAACTATTGTTTACATAAAATAATAAACATTTTTCTTTTGGTTTAAAAATAATAAATAGAAATTCCCGAAAATTTCACCATGTTGAGGCGGTTTTTATTATTGATCTTTGTCTCATTAACATTTAAATATAAAAACATGTCAACACAAAATGTACAAGGAAAAGTTGTTTTAATTGCCGGAGGAGGTAAAAATTTAGGAGGACTCTTAAGCAGAGATTTTGCATCCAAGGGGGCAAAGCTGGCCATCCATTACAACAGCGAAAGTTCAAAAGCCGAAAGCGAAAAAACACTGGCTGAAGTGCAGGCTTTAGGAGCTGAAGCATTTTTATTTCAGGGAGATCTTACCAAAGTAGATCATATCACGAAGTTTTTTGACGAAACTATTTCCCGCTTCGGAGGAATTGATATTGCAATCAATACTGTAGGGATGGTACTTAAAAAGCCATTTTCCGAAACGACGGAGGCTGAATATGACACCATGTTCAATGTAAACTCGAAATCTGCGTATTTCTTTTTACAGGAAGCGGGTAAAAAACTAAACAATCACGGAAAAATCTGTACGATTGTTACTTCATTGCTGGCAGCGTACACAGGATTGTATTCTACGTATGCAGGAGCAAAAGCACCGGTAGAGCATTTTACAAGAGCGGCTTCCAAGGAATTCGGGGCAAGAGGTATCTCTGTAACGGCAGTAGCGCCAGGTCCTATGGATACTCCTTTTTTCTACGGACAGGAAACCGACGATGCGGTAGCGTATCATAAATCAGCATCCGCATTGGGAGGTCTTACCGATATTAAAGACATCGCTCCGCTGGTAGAATTCCTGGTAACAGAAGGCTGGTGGATTACCGGCCAGACCATATTTGCTAACGGTGGATACACAACAAGATAGCATATTGTAAAATCTATTCAAAAAAAAAAACTCACTTAAAAACAGCTTTCAGTGAGTTTTTTTATGGTAAAAGAAATAAGAAAATTAAGTGGTTTTAATCTTTCTTTTCTCCAATATACTTTTGATGATAAAGAATAATCCAAGAAGAACAAACGGAATACTCAGTAGCTGTCCCATATTCAAAATCATTCCGTGCTCAAATTCTACCTGATCCACCTTGATAAACTCAATCAGGATTCTCATAATGAAGATCAGCAGAATACTGATTCCAAAATAAAATCCTTTTCCGATCTTAAAAATATTCTTCTTATAAGTAAAATACACCGCAAGGAAAATAATAAAATAAGAGATGGCCTCATAAAGCTGGGCAGGATGTCTCGGAAGATCATCCACCTGACGGAATATAAAAGCCCATGGAACATCAGTAGGAATTCCTATAATTTCAGAATTCATAAGATTAGCCAGTCTGATGAAAGTACCACCCAACGGAAGTACAATTGCTATAGCATCCAGAACCGTCATGAACGGGATAGAGTATTTTCTTGCATAGATGAGAAGCATAATGACCAGACCTATACCGCCACCATGACTGGCAAGACCTGCAAATCCTGTAAAATGGTAGACTCCATCCGGCCCTTTCTGAATTGGTAAAAAGATTTCAAGCGGGTGCTGTGAATAATAATCAAAATCGTAAAAAAGGCAGTGTCCCAGTCTTGCACCTACCAGAATTCCGATCAGGGCATAGGAGAATAAAGCCTCATGTGCCTGAGTGCTGAGACCTTCTTTTTTATAAATTCTTTTTAAAATATTGAGTGATAAAACAAGTCCCGCAAGGAATAATAATCCGTAATATTTTATGGGAAGTCCTAAGATATTTACGATTTCGGGATTAATATCCCAGTTGATGTATAATAAATTCATTGCCGCAAAGATAAGAAAATAGGATTTTCTGAACAGAATGGTGATGCTTTATAACGGTATATTTTGATTTATAGCGTATTACATACTGTCACGGAAGAAAACCATCCCTATAAGAATGAATATAATTTAAAATGATTCTTGATGAAATATTGGGTAACTTTAACCTACCACCAAAATAAAAGTTATGCATCATCCACTGGAGAAACATTATGTAAACAGGGTAGGCTGGCTTCGTGCAGCGGTATTGGGCGCGAATGACGGTTTGTTATCTACTACAAGTATCGTTATAGGAGTTGCGGCTGCAGAGCCGGAACGTCATATCATTATTCTTGCTGCATTAGCAGGGATGATTGCCGGGGCAATGTCTATGGCAGCGGGTGAATATGTTTCTGTAAGTTCTCAGGAGGATACAGAAAAAGCAGATTTACTCCGTGAAAAACGCGAGCTTGAAGAAATGCCCGAAATAGAGCTCAGAGAATTGGCCAAAGTATATGAAAAAAGAGGCTGTACTAAAGAAACAGCCATGCAGGTAGCTATTGAACTTACAGAGCACGATGCTTTGGGAGCACATGCCCGTGATGAACTCGGAATTAATGAAATAACGCAGGCTAAACCTTTGGTAGCAGCAATGGCTTCATTCGGCTCATTTGCGGTGGGAGCCTTATTGCCATTTTTGGTGTCTCTTTTGGCTCCTCTTAAAGAAATGGTGTATTTCCAATATGGCTTTTCAATTATATTTTTAATGCTTTTAGGGGCAATCTCTGCCAGAGCAGGAGGTTCCAGTATTAAAATAGCTGTATTGAGGATTTGTTTCTGGGGAACCGTGGCGATGGGAATTACAGCATTTGTGGGGCATATTTTTGGAGTCAATGTAACGTAAAGACTAAAAACAGATTATTTAAATAAAAATATGACCACCTGTGTTTTGCAAGTGGTCTTTTTCTATTTGTGTTGATAGAATTTTGCCTGAAAAGGTAAATGGGAACTTTTACCTTTTTTCAATGGATTAATCAATACGAACGACGTTGATTGTAAACGGAGCTATAATATTGGTTGAATTGGGTGTTGATCCGAAAGTAAGTGCCTGAAATGAAAGAACCTGACCTGCATTCATTTTTAGTAATGTAGTATTTGTGCACGTAACAAATGAGGGTGCTCCGGATGCTTCAGGCAGGGAAACTTTAGTATTGGTAAATGACTGCTGAATCCCGTTCAGACTAATCTGGGCATATCCTAAATACCCGTCTCCACCATCTTCTGTTGCTCCTCTTTGAGGATAATTAATTACAAAATCAACCTTATATAATCCTGTTGCAGAAGCAGTAAAAGTATTACCCGTCATTTCACTGAGATTATCAAAAGTTTTTGCTGATGTTGCTGTATTTACAAAAGTATTGTTTGTTGTAATGACTACTATTCCGGTACCTCTTGCAGCGCTGATGCTTGATGAGTTTTGTAATTGTACAACACCTGTACTGTTCACGGTTAAGCTTCCCGCAGTTCCTGAAGAAGTCTGTAACCCTTCCAGTCTTATTGGGTTCGTAGCATTAATGTGGAGTTTATTGGTTGCTGAAGATGTTCCGATTCCTACATTTCCTGATATGGGATTGATTCTCATTCTTTCAATCAAACCGCCTCCGGTAGAATTTCCAATGTAAAAATCTTCTTCCGAACCATTAGTGAGTGTTGAACCCGTTCTTACAGATCCTAATGCCCAGTTTCCGCCTCCTGAAGAAGGTCCGTTATTGGTAAAACCAAGCAATGAAAAATTTCCTGCGGCCAAAGCAGAAGTGTTTCTTAAAGTAACAATTCCGTATTGGTTGGTTCCTGCAGTAGCATCAATCAGATTGTATCGGTTTGAAACTGGAGTGGTGGACACTAAATGGAATCTTGTTTCAGGAGAGCTTGTTCCCAATCCGACTCTGTGATTGGCTCCATCTACAGAGAATGTAGTACCGTCAATAGAGAAGCCATTGTTGGCGGTGGTTGTAAATGTCAGAGTATTGGAGTTTTGAGTCACAACTCTGTTACCTGAAAGACTTCCGTCTGTATTGTAAAGATTCATGGCAAAAGGAACCCATTGAAATCCGGTAAAATAATAATATCCGATGCTGTCAATGCTGCCAACTTCTGCTATACTCGGCGTCGTACCGGTGGGTGAAGTAACGTCTGTGATATAAACAATAGCCCCTTTCTGATCAATACCATAAGTTCCGAAGTCTTTTGATGCTAATTGTTGCTTGGAAACTCTGGGAGGAAGAATACCATCCCTCATATTGGTGTTTGTACTTCCTACAACATCTAAAGTTGCCTGTGGATTGGCGGTGTTAATCCCTACCTGTGCATGTGTAATTACGATTGTACTGCATAACGTGATCAGAGAATAAAAACGTTTAATTTTCATATTTAAGTTTATTTTAGTTTTTATTTTGTTGGTGTTTGTATTTTAAAATAAATGATTTTAATAAAAAATGATGAACTAAGCCACAAATTTATTTTTATTTTAGGTCTTATGATTACGTATAAATACTGCATTGTATGAAAAAATGCCAGCTGAAGTAGTTTTTTTTGTAAGGATGGCGTGTATTTGTGTTGGAATATGAGCTTTCAGTTCCCGAACATCCTTCGTTAATATTCACACTCCGGGAACTGTTAATGAAGTATCAGTATATTATATTTGTAACCCACCTTCAAGCTTCCCGTGAAAATACAGAAGTAATGGTGAGCGGCAAGGTTAGAAAATCAAAATTACAGCCTGATATAGCAGGATATACTTATTATGAATTAGAAATTGAAGAATTTAAATTTTAACCAGCTTTATGTTAATAACTTGTTTTTATAAAAGTCTTATTGCTGTTTACTGTTTCTCTTTGGGCTTCTCTTAAAAAATGGTGTATTTACAGTATGGATTTTCAATTATATTTTTAATGTTTTTAGGGATAGTTTCTGGCAGAGTCGGTGGTTCCGGTATTACAATAGCGGTATTGAGGATTTATTTCTGGGGAATTGTGCGATGGGAATTACAGCTTTAGTAAGAAAGCTTTTTGGAGTAAATGTAGCATAAATTTTTACTAGGATATGGTTAATTGTTAGTAAATCATTAATTGTTGAAATATCTAAATATGAAGGTTTTTGTCTTTTGATTTACAGGTGTTTATGTGTAGTGATGTATGTTCGATATGCTCTTGATGTATTTGTGATGTATTGGTAATTTTAATCTGAATGTTGGTTTGTACTTAATTTTGGTTACGAATCATTTAAAACCAATTTTATGAGAAAAAAATTACTACCCTTGGCTTTATTATTTACTTTTTGTAAAATGTATTCGCAAGTAGGTGTTAACACGACCACTCCTGCTGCTACATTTGATATTACTGCCAAGAATGCTACAGGTGTTTCTACCAATGTGGATGGTGTTTTAATTACCCGTTTAGATCGGCAGAGAGCCCAGAGTATGACTGGAGTTCCTGTTTCAACCTTAGTGTACGTAAACAGTATTGCTACCGGATCACAAACGGGAAATGCTATCAATATTGATACTGTTGGTTACTATTATTATAATGGAACAGCGTGGGTAAAACTTCATAATCCAACCAATTCAATAGCTGCTAATATTTACAATGCGGATGGTACCCTTACCGGTAACCGTACCGTTTCGCAGGCAGGTAATACATTAGCATTTACCGGAACAGCTACCAATGCTTTTTCAGTAGATAACACAACCTTTTCAGTAGATGCCGCTAACAACCGCGTTGGTGTGGGTACATCTTCACCGGATACCAAATTGACGATCAGTACACCTGATGGCTCTTTCGGATTGAATCACACCAATGGTACAATCAACCTGAAAACGTACATTGGAAGTGGGTCAGGTTATTTGGGAACCACTACAGCAAATGATCTGAGCCTGATTACCAACAATACGGTAAGAATGACTGCCACTTCCACCGGGAGTGTAGGGGTTGGGACGCCTACTCCAAGCGCAACGCTTGATGTTCTTAGTAAAGGGGCTACTAGTGCAACCAAAGCCCTGGAGATTAATGATAATACGAATAAAGAATTATTACAGGTGGCAGATGACGGAACGGTTCGTCTTGAGAAATACAAAGACATCGGGGTACTAGGGACTGATGCTAACGGCTATCTGGTAGATGGAAGCAACCTGAATATCCCTACTATTGCTACAGTAGGTTTTGCTAATACATCTGCTAATCAGACAGCAAATACTCCTTATTTAGTAGCTTTTACGATTAATAAAAATAATACCGCCAATGTAACCTACAGTAGTGGCAATTTTACCATAAATAAAGCAGGATATTATAATTTTTCAGTTTTTGTAAAATATGACATCTCCATGAACTCCCCAACAGGAGGATCTGCTAAAACAGAGCTCTTTAAAAACGGTACTGCGTTTACATATAGTCTTTCGGGGCATGGGGATGGAACAACAGATGTAGGGCATAATCTGGCGGGAACACAGTTTTTTAATGTTGGAGATGTTGTTAAGGTTACAGGACTTTATACCAGAACTTTTAGAATAACTCAGGGATCAATGACTATTGTATATTATGGTACTTAGTGCAGTATTTCATTGAGTATAATATATAAATAAAAACCTCTGAAAATCAAATGATTTCAGAGGTTTTTTGTACCCATAACCGAAGAGATAACGAAACATTTGGTAGAAGATTTGGAAAGAATTGTAGAATTACATAATCCTGTCAAGTGACCTTAACGAGCGTATCTTCAAACACTTTTATAGATGATTTGGTTAGATTAAGTCAAATTAAAAATGAATTATAGCCCACCATTTTATCAAGCAAATTCTGTTAAACTTTTTGTTTAATGTAATTTAATAAGCGAAAATTTTAGAAATTAGTATTTAAATAGTAAGTGTTTATTTGGCTGTTGCGGTCTTTTAATCATAACCAAATAAATATCGAAATATTTAATGGAAGATTTGGAAAAAGGCTTGAAAAAAGAAAAAAGGTGAATGGCTATCTATCTATCAGTATCCTTATTTATTTTCACTTTCTTCGCACAACCTGTATTTAATATATTTGTTAATTTTATACCATAAAGTAAAATAAATTTTTGCTGTTTATACTATTTAATTAATAACAATGAAAACAAAATTATTCTTATTGTTTCTTATCTTTAGTACTGTTTTTTTTTATTCTCAGGAAAATCCCACAAAAAAACAAATCGACAGTATAACCACTGCTCTCCGCTAATCAAACTTCTGATTACATGACCGATTGGGCAACTGGAATTTTCGGAAAAGAACACGCTGCAGAAATTGCAGAGCTAGTATCAAAATATTCAAAATATAATTTGATGAGAAAGCCGGAAGTACAGGATCCGAGTATTTTCAGTTTTGTCAATTACCACGAAGCCGAAAAGGTACAAAAGAGGTGGCAGGATCTTACCGCAAGAGCAGAAGCTTTGGAAAAGGAAATGCCGAAAGAGGCTTTGGATGCTTATTATCAACTAGTGCTTTATCCTGTTAAAGCTTCAGCTGGTGTGGCAGAGATTTATCTGGCAGCAGGACGTAATAATCTTTATGCTAAGCAAGGTCGGGTAAGTGCTAATGATTATGCCAATCGTGCCCGCGAACTTTTTGAGCTGGATAAAAAACTGAGCACCCGTTACAATGATTCTATTGCTGGCGGCAAATGGAAAAATATGATGAGCGACGTACATTTGGGTTACCAACACTGGTCGATGCCGAAGGAGAATAGTTTGCCTCCACTTGATGAGGTTACCCTGTTGGCTTCACCTTCATTGGGTGTTGCAGTGGAAGGTAGTACAAATGCTTGGCCAGGAACAGAAGGAAAAGCAGAGCTGCCCCAATTTGACATTCTTGACAAGCAGCATTATTATATCGACATCTTTAACCGTGGAAAAGGGCTACTAAACTTTACAGCCAAAGCGGATAAACCGTGGATCAGATTAAGTAATGCTAAAGGAAGCACAGAAACCGAACAACGCCTATATGTAGATATCGACTGGAAAAAAGCTCCTGAAGGCAAAGGAAGCGGCTTGATTGAAATTAATCAGAATAATACTAAAGTACCGGTAGTTATAAATACGTTGAAAAAAGTGACACCAGCAGGCAAAACTGATTATTATGGTGGATTTTCCGGTGAGTTTTCTATTCCCGCGAATAAATTCAGTTTAAAGATAGCAGGTGATAATGCAGAATGGATCGTATTGCCTGGCTTGGGAAGAGCTGAAGCCTGTATGGGTATTTATCCTACAACAGCACCAAGCTCAACCCCTGAAAAGACACCTCGATTGGAGTATCAGATTTTTCTGCCTGAGTCCGGTTCCACAACAGTATTGCTTGGAATTCTACCAACTCAGGATAACAACCCGGGCGGCGGATTAAGAATAGCGGTTTCTATTGATAACGGTGACCCTGTTATACTCGATGCCAGAAAGGGATACCACGATGAATTTAAAGAGTATACAGCTGAGAATCTCAGCCGTTCAAAAAACCTCAAACCACTGCCGGATTTCGGTCATAATTACGCTCTAATTTCCCGTGAAAAGCCCCGCCGTACTGAAGTATTTGATAACCAGCGTTGCTGGATGCAGCACTGGATGTGAAAAAAGCGGGTATTCATACTTTGAAAATTTATATGATCGATCCTGAAGTCGTATTGGAGCGTATTATAGTTAACCCTAATGATAAGTACCCAAGTTATCTTGGAGCGCCCGAGAGAAATTGATTAACTGATGGTTTATTCTAATAGTTCAGAAACTTTCTAAGATTTAAGTTAAATGGCGCCATCCTTCTTCACTTGGCGCCGTTTGTCTGTTTGTGCTCCCCATACGAGCATATCTTCCAACACTTTTATTTATGATTTCCTTCGTTTGAGCCAAATCAAAAAGGAATTAGTAATTCCGATTTTAATATTTAAATACTTCTAGTTGTAAAGTTTTTTGCAAATTACTTTTTTAGTAAATGTAATAATCCAATATAAACAAAAAAGATTTTATTGTTATGATTTGTTATATTTAAATACCGTACGGTACTTTTAATCAATTTACTACATTCGGGCTGCTTGAAAATTCTTTGTAAGTATACACATTGTAAGGATAGATTTTCTTTGCCAGTATTTTAGAAATAACACTACTGATGAATAAAGGAAACAGCAATAGATATCCAGACGGTACGATACTGGAAATAATAAACATGGCAGTAAGAGGGGCATGAATAGCTGCGGAAAGCATGGCAGCGGCTCCAAATAACGCAAAGTTAATAACCACAAGATGGGTACCTAAATAATGGTTGCAGAATTGGGCAAAAAATACCCCTAAAAACGCACCTGTAACAATACTCGGGGCAAATACACCGCCGTCACCGCCTGCGCCGAGAGTGAGGGAAGCCGCCAATGGCTTTATGAAGATGAGCAAAACCAGAGGAATTAAATATGCGAGATTAACAATGTCGTACGAACTACATTCGAGGATTTTACCAAGTCCGTGATAACTATCACCATATAAAGCCGGAAGAAAAAATATAAATACCCCAACAGTTATGGCGCCTAAATTTACGCGGATGAAATTGTTGTTAATCCCACCAAAAAAAGTTTTTGCGTAGATGACAATTTTTGTAAAATAAAGGGCAAATATACCTCCGATTAAACTTAGTATCACAGCAAAAGGTATGGATTGCCACCGCCAATCCTGTACCTTAAATGTAAATAGTGGATTTGAGTCATAAAAATGTACAAATAGATGAGCTACAATCATCGAACTTATTCCACTGATCAGTAAGGTTTTATTGTATTTACGTGCAATAACTTCAAATGCAAATAGAAAACCGCCCAACGCACTTCCAAAGAGTACGGTTACACCCGCTATAATACCTGCACATATCAGCTCCGTTTTGTAGGCCCATGCACTATGCAAATGTTTGTAGGCCTGATTACCAACTGTTGCGGTGGCAACTACTGTTGATACTTCGACTCCTGTAGATCCTCCAAAAATCACCGTTAAAAAGCCATTAATGCAATGAGAAGGTATTTTAAAAAAAGGAAGATGATCCTTTCTTGTTTCCAGGGTTGTATATATTTCTTTAATTCCTTTATTTTTTCTGTTCTGAAAGAAATATTTACGTAGGAAATAGATTGCTGTAATGCCTACACTTGGTAAAAAGATTAACAATTTGTTTTCCGTGGTTATAATTTCTTCAAAGAGGTATTCCTGTACCTGTCCTGTCAAATGTTTTAAAGTATAAGATATAAGACAACAGATAATACTAACGATAATAGATATCCCGATTAATTTGACATAGCTGGATCTTATTATTTTCTTTCTGTACGCTGTATTGCCTTGCATAACTATTTTAGTTTTAAAGAAGATGTAAAGGTAATGGTTATTTTTTGAAATAGTAAAATTTGCTTGTTACTATATACTACCTGTTTTTATTATAGTTTAATCATGCTTTTATTTAAACAATCCAAATGAAATTTAAATAATTCATTGATTCATAAACTGAAGGTCCAACCGATCAAGGCAACGATATACTTAATTTTTTGTTTTAGTTATCAATTCTGTCTGTTTGCAACGTTGGAATTTTAGATAACTGTTAAAAATGGATGTTTTTTAATTTTGTGACGGATGTAAAATTGCACATTTAGTTAGCTTCTTTAATTTTAGTCTTGAATAATACACACTATTAAATAAAGAAAAACTAAATTAGTTGTACAAAGAAATTGTTATGCCTAAAAACGATTCAATTACATTAAATAGAATGGATTACAGCAGTGGGATTGCTGTTGGTATTTGGAACGGATCTACACCAGGTATTATAAAAGCACTTTCACCCCACAGGCACGACCATTATACTTGCATGCTAATTGAAGCTGATCAGCTTGAAGTTGTATTTGATTTTAAGCATTTAACAATGCCGGTGGGGACACTTTTTATCTCTCCTCCTGGACAAGTTCATCAGATTCTAGAGACTCTTAGCGCAACCGGTTGTTATTTGTCTTTTGAAAGCCGTCATATCGGTAGAACGGCACAAACCAGTTTGGATAATTTGTTAGAGGGAACCTTGATTATCGCTCTCTCCAATAATGAGCGTGATTGGTTTAGAACAATCTTTGATTCAATGATGAAATTACAAGATCTGAACGATAGCGCTTACAGGCAAGTTGAAGAACCATTGCTTTCAGCTTTTATTGAACAGGCAGTTTTATGCTACAAACGCCAATCATTCATTAATTCCGAAAGTATCAGTCTACGTTCTATCAGTCTCACGAAGGAATTCAGGAATCTTGTAAAATCACATTTCCGGAGTATAAAGCGTCCATCTGAATTTGCAGAAATGCTTAATATAACTGTTGGACATCTAAGCGATACAGTAAAAAAAGTAACCGGTTTATCCGCTTCCGAACATATACAAAAGGAAGTGATGAATGAAGCGCAAAGATTGCTCTACTATACGGAAATAAGCATCAAGGAAATTTCCTATCAGCTAGGATATCAAGATACCAAATATTTCATCAGGCTGTTTAGTAAAAAAGCAGGTTGCTCGCCAAGTGAATATCGGAAGAAATACGCTGAAAACTCAGACCAAACCTTAGATCATTAAGATTGTTCCTTATTTTGTCCACCTTTTACCTTAATTTGTGAGTGGCGTTGCATATGCCAATTGCTCAATTTTGTAAGACAAAAAAATTACTTCTAAAGAAAATTTAAGTCTTATGATTGGACAGAATTTTGTTGAAAGCTCATTATTCTCATTGTCAAAAACTCCCGAGGGAATAGTCGACTCTTTTCTTGCTCATATGAATTCTTTCCATACGGAGACTATGCTTCGTTTCTATGAGGAAGATGCAATCTTTATTAATGATAACGGTGAGCCTCGGAGAGGAAGATTGGAGATTGCGCGAGAATTGGACTGCTTCTTTAAATTCGGATTGCCAATCAAAATTACAACAAGGAATGTTTATGTAGATGGTAATCTAGCATCACTAATCTTGGACTGGAATATAGCAGGTATTGCGAATAATGGTGAAAAAATATGTATGCGAGGAACATCTAATGATTATGCTAAAAGAGGAACCGATGGATATTGGAGATATTGGTTTGAAAATCCCTTTGGTGTTCAAGTGCGTAGCTTATTTTAAAAACTTTACAATATTAAATAAATCAGATATGAAAATTTTAGTAGTAGGGGGTACAGGTCTAACAGGGAGGCTTGTAACTAACAAATTGGAAAAACTTGGTCATAAAGTAGTAATTGGTTCGTCATCACAAGGTGTAAATATCCTTACTAGTGAAGGGCTTCAGAAAGCATTGACCGGAACTGAAATAGTAATCGATCTATCAAATTCATCTTCTCCCGAAGGAGAAAATGCACTTCAATTTTTTGAGACTGCGGGAAAAAATCTTGTCAAAGCAGAATTGAATGCTAGTGTTAAGCATCATATCATTCTATCAATTGTAGGAACAGATGATGCATTGGAAATCGGTTATCTTAGAGCAAAAAAACTTCAAGAGGATACTATTAAAAACTCAGGTATACCTTACACTATAATTAGGTCAACACAATTTCACGAACATGTGGAAGCCATCATCCAAGTTCAGGGAGAAGGGGATAAAGTTTTTGTTTCGAACTTAGACTATCAACCAATTGCACTTGATGATGTTGCCGAGTTCATAGTACAATTTTCTTTGGAAGAACCTAAAAATAACACCATTGAAATTGCAGGACCAAGACGAGGCAAAATGGAGGCTTTTGTCTCTGAGTATATTCAAATTACCGGTCAGGATAAAAAAGTGATTATAGACAATGAAAATAAGTATATGCATTTTGTTGTTCCTACTTCACTTTTAGTCCCCGCTGGTCAGTACTCCGCTGGTCAGGTACTTTTTGAGGATTGGGCACTTGAAACATTTAAAAGCTAAACCTTTAAGTATATACTTTAGCTTTCGATAATTCTAAAATTTAAATGCAGATCTAGTTGGTCTGCATTTTTAATTAAAATGGTAAGCTGATCCATTTTTTATCAGATTCAGATTCATCAATTTTACAGATCACAGAACGAAAATTATTGAACAAATGAACGATCTCAATTGCAGTAAAATTATCAAAGAAAATTCCAAGGTTTTATCTTGGAATGATGATATCCAAGTGATGTATTATCAGACTTCTAAGGAAATTATCAGAGCTAATATGTGCGTTCACATGAATATGATTAGCATTGTTCTGCAAGGTACAAAGGAGATTTTGGGATGTGGAATGAAGAGGGTTGTTCCGGCAGGTTCTGGTTTTTTTATGAAAAAAGGTTCTTATCTGGTTTCTGACAAAATCGAAGATGAAGAAAAAGATTACGAATCAATAATTATCTTTTTCTCTGATACTTGGCTCCAATCCCAAATAGATACAATATTCGATTGTAAAAATACTTCGGACACACAAGGCGAAGACTGTCTTAACGGAGATATTGCGTTGCTTGAGGAGGATAAATTAATGAATTCGGTGATTGATCAGCTTAAATCTTATTTCGAGTTAAGTCAGGATAAAGAGCGTTTACAGATTTTATTGCCATTTAAAATCAGAGAGTTATTTCAGATCTTGATTTCTGCCCCAAATGGTTATCATTTTGAAAAACGATTACGCAGTCTTGATAATCATCATAATCCCGATTTGGTCGTATTAATGCAGAATAACTACAAAGAGAATATTTCTCTTGAGCAATATGCTTTTCTTGCCAATTGTAGCTTGTCAACATTTAAAAGAAAATTTATGCAGACCTTTAAAACAAATCCCGGAAAATGGATTATGCAGCGTAGATTGGAAGAGTCGTACGAATTATTAAAAAAATCAGAAAAGAACGTTACGGAAATAGCATATGAAGTCGGCTTTGAAACTCCCGCTCATTTTATAGCATCATTTAAACAGAAATATAGAAACACACCGAAACAGTTGCAAAAGCAACTTTAGCACAAAATCATTCTAAACTTTTCACGATAGTTTTTGAACTTTTTAAGAAATCAATTCATTCAAAACAAGCTGAACTTTGTCTTATAAATTTAAAACAATGAAATTGTATTATTTTACAGACCCAATGTGTTCCTGGTGTTACGGTTTTAGTCCGGTGATGAAAAAACTGAAAGAAAGCTATCCGAATATTGATTTACAGATTATTTCAGGAGGTTTTGCACCGGGAAGCACACAGAAAGTGACAAAAGAGTATAAAGATTTCCTAGCATATCACTGGAGAAGCGTAAGTCTTCGCAGTGGTCAGTATTTCGACCATTCGATGAAGTTTGTTTCTGATAGTTTTCATTATGATACAGAGCCTTCGAGCAGGGCCTTAGTAGTAGTCCAAAGGTTTTTACCGGAGAAAGATTTCGAATTTTTAAGCCTGATGCAAAAATCGTTTTATGTGGAAGGAAAAGATATTACCAATGATGGGGTTTTGGCAGAATTAGCAGAAGAACTTGGAATTGAAAAAAAAACTTTTTTAGAAGGATTTCATTCGGAAGAGATAAAATTGAAAACTGCTCAAGGATTTCAATTTAGCAGGCAATTAGGCGTTAAGGGATTTCCAACTTTACTGACTTTGGAAAACGGAACTGTGAAAGTTTTGACTCATGGTTTTCAGTCTTTTGAAAGTTTAAAAGAAATTATTGAGGAAAGGTTGACAACAATGTTTATCCCGGAATCTTTTAGCGGGCAATCTTGTTCGGATATTTCCTGTGAATGTTGAGAAGATGAGTCGGCTAATATCTATTAACAGTGGATTTAGCCGACTTTTTTAATCTGTTAAAACTGCAATTATGAAAAAGCAAAATTTTTCTTCACTGATTGAAAAGATTCAGAAAAATCTCCATAAAACACTTCCAGGAGAAAAAGCACATCAAATAATGGAAGCTCTTTCTGCAAGTTATCTGACTTTAAGACCAACACGAAAAACGCGGAAAAGCGCGGTTTTGATGCTTTTATATCCAATCGATAATGAAATTTATTTCCCTTTGATTTTAAGGAATTCTTACGATGGTTTTCATTCCAATGAGGTTGGTTTTCCAGGAGGAAGATTTGAGTTGACTGATGAAAATCTTATCCAAACTGCACTTCGTGAAGCAAAGGAAGAAATCGGAGTAAATTCTGATGAGGTCAAAATTTTAGGAATATTAACCGAAATATTTATCGGCCCAAGTGATTTCAATGTCTTACCTGTAGTTGGTTATGTTCCATATCGGCCAAATTTTAAACCTGATTCTCGGGAAGTACAACAAATTTTCGAATTAAAGTTGGAGTACTTTTCAGCCCCCAATATTATCGGTTGCAGTGAAATCAGTATTCCCGGAGATTTGGTGACAACGCCTTATTATGAAGTTGATAACCATAAGGTTTGGGGTGCAACAGCTAAAATAATTGTTGAACTTTTGACCGTACTGAAACTTTAGTATTTACTTCTGTTTTGCAAGATAGTCTGTAAACTGTTCATTCAATAACTCACATTCGTGCTGCAATATTCCCGATTCAATTTCAGGCCTATTTCCCCATTTGGGAACCGTTTCCGTTTCAAGAATTTTAAATTCAGAAGATTGTCCGCCAACAAAAGGAACAGAAACTCCAAAGACCAATTTCGCAATTTTATGATGTCTGATAAGATAGGAACACATTATGCAAGGCTCGTGAGTTGAAAACATAACAGATTCCTCCAAAACATCTCTGTAACCATTTACTAAAGCATCTTTTACCGCTAAAATTTCTGCGTGTTGCGTAATATCTCCGCTTGATTTTCCGGATTCAATTCCTCTGCCTATAATTTTGTTTTCAAAAACCAAAAGAGATCCGACTGGCGGATTTCCTTTTTCCAAAGCTTGTTTTGCAAGTTCGATGCATTCAAGCATGTATTGATTGTAATTATTCATTTTTATTTTAATTAGATTCTGCTCCTCTGTTGAAACCGATAGTATTTCTATAAATCTGTGGTGAAACATCTGTTTTATTCTTAAAAAGCCGACTAAAATAATATTCGTCCTCATAGCCCAATTCGTAGGCAATTTCTTTAATTGTTTTGTCTGTAAGATACAATTCTCTTTTAGCTTCGATAATAATTCGTTCCGTAATTAAATCAGAAAGGGTTTTATTGAAATGATTCTTTGTAATTCTTGCCAGTGAAGCCGGAGTTTGATTCAATAAATCCGCATAATCACTGGCTGAATGTTTAGTTCTGAAATTATCTTCAATCGCATTTTTAAGATTTTGAATGATAAACTGCTGCTTAATATTTACCGTTTCAAAATTTTGAATCGTTTGCTGTTCCAGTTTAATTCTTGTCGCCGTAACCAGCAAAATTTTTAAATAAGAAATCAAAACTTCATCCTTTCTGAAAGCATCGTTTTTAAGTTCATTAGCAATTCCGTTAATCAAATTTAAAATGGAACTCTTACTAAATTCGTTTAAACTAATAAACGGCTGTTGATAAACATTATTGAATAAAATTCCATTCGCTGCAATTTCCTTATGATGCCTGTAAATACAGAAAAAATCGTGGTGAAACTGTATCGAAATTCCCATAATCGGCTTCGCAGACTGTAGCATAAAAGGCTGATACGGATAAAATGCAAACAGCGTATTTTCCTTGAAAGAATAATCGCAAAGGTCAACCGTCGCAACGCCTTCTCCCGAAGTAATCAGGATTAAAGTAAAATAATTATTCCGCTGAATATGGTCAAAATAGCTGTTGTTATCAAACTCAAAAAGTTTGAAAGCCAGATTTCCGTTTTGCTCGTTCACGAGAGTATAGACAGATTGTGATAGCATTGTTTCTGCAATTTAATTATTATTTTTAAATCAAAACTGCCCTTTAAAAATTTCAAAGAGCAGTTTTAAGACAAGATTAGAAAATCAAAATATCGTAACCCTCATTTCTCAGGTTAAGGAAACTTGGCAAACCAGGTGTTCCAGGAACCTCGTTTTCGTTCAATAACTCGTACCCGGAAATTTCCGTCCCAAATACTGCTACACAACCTTTCGAAAGACCATGAACATAATCTTTCACTTCATTGTAAAGCCCGTGAACAGGATGGTCTGCTTTTTCCAATTGTTCCGGCCATCTGATTCCTGTTCCCTGAAAAATAATTTTCACATCTTCACCCGCGTGCTTGAATTCGTAAGCCGAAGCCAAAGCGTTGAACACTCTTCCTAAAGCTTCTTCCGATCCAGACTTTGGGTCAGAAAGAATAATAATTGCTGTCTTTTTCATTGTATAAAAATTTAATTTACACTGCAAAGATGTGGGAATAAAGTACGCTAAAGAATGGATCATTTCTACTTTGTAATGGAGATTTTTTTTAGTTGGTCCTTTAATATTCATAGAAAAGCGAACTTTAGTTAAAAAGTTCGCTCAAAGTAAAATTCAAATTTATTATGATCCGGGTTTTACAAAAGTTTGCCAGCCTCGCATCGTTTCAATAAAACGTTCACTCAGTCCGCCTTCACGAAGAAAACCGGCTGTTACAGGCAACTGTGGACTGTCATACAACGGATTCGCTTTTACCTGAAGCGGAAAATCCCTCTGAAGGATTCCAGCTCTGGCAATCAACACAAAATCACAACCTTCATCCAGTAATTCTCCGGCCCGCTGTGCGCTCATAATTTTTCCGGCTGCACCCAGGCGAACGCCTTTTCTTGGAAGCTCTGTAAAAACACTCAACATCGTTTTGCCTTTAAAACTTCCTTCCCTTACAAGCTGAGCCGAATCCCAAAGTGCCAAATCCAGATAATCAATCAATTCTTTATCAAAAATTTCGGTGGTAATTTCACGTAATTCTTCCAAACGAAGTCCGTATCGTTCAATCGACAAGCGCCATCCAATCTGAAAATCATTTCCACAAGCTTTGCGAATTCCTTCAATCACTTCAATGGTGAATCGTGCCCGGTTTTCTATACTTCCTCCATATTTATCGGTTCGGTCATTCAGGTTTGGTGAGAGAAATTCAGACAAAATCCAACCAAAAGCACCGTGAACAGAAACGCCATCAAAACCAGATAATTGCGCCCTTTTTGCCGCTTCAATAAAACTGTCACGAATTCTTTCCACGTCTTCGGTTGAGATTGCTTTAATATCTTTCAATGTTTTGCTTGATGCAGGAGCCGGAATTCCTCCAAACTCTGGTTTGGCTCGGTGTCCAGCGTGATGAAGCTGTACAGCCGATAAAGCTCCCCCTCCACGAATAGCTGTTGCCATTTTCGTTAATCCAGGTAAATGTTTATCACTGTGAATTCCCAACTGCCGTTCAAATGCAATGGCTCCGGCTTCTACTGTAGATGCGCTGGTTTGGATTAATCCGTAGCCGCCCTTTGCCAATTGTTCCATCCATATTTGGTCGTATTTGGAGGCTGTACCATCAAAATCACTTTGCTGACTGGTCAGGGGAGCCAACATAAAACGGTTTCTCATCGGCGAACCGTGCAGAAAAGTGAGGGGTTTAAATAAATCAGAAACAGACATTTTGTATAAATTTTATGGTTTTACTTATCAATTTTATCTGTTACAAAGTTGGATCTTTACAAGGTCTTTAAAAATGGATTATTTTTACGTTGTAATGGATGTTTCTATAAGATTGGTTTATTAACACACTAGTTATACTTTAAATTAAATTCTTTTAATAATAATATCTACAGATCGAATCTAAAGGATGCAAATTTTACTAAATTATCTAATGAAAATAGTTGTATTTTTATAGAGAGTATGTAAAACTATTTTATATTTTTGTTAATAGATTTTGGAAGTCTGTTTCATTTTTACTGGATTTTCCTGTTTGGCAATGTAACTTTCTTATATCTAAATAAAAGACATTAACATCTTTATATCTTATTAAATGAATATTATGAAAAACAAATTCACAAGACTTACAGAACAACAGTTGGCCAGCAAATGCAATTTCATTGAAAACTATTTGGCATCTCAAAATGCCGCAAGTGGAGCAATATTTGACTCGAACGCGAATGTTTCCACCAAAAATATTGCAACCATGGAAGCAGAATTGAACAAAGATATCAACATCCAGATCAATCGCAATCTTATTGGTAATAAGATAGAAGAACTCTTTGGAGCAAGCCTTGCCAAAGAATATATAAGACAGTTGGAAGAACATGAAATCTATGTTCATGATGAAACAAGTCTAAAACCATACTGTGTAAGTGTATCCATGTATCCGTTGCTTTTGGACGGATTGACAAAGCTTGGTGGCGAGTCTAAAGCCCCCAAACATTTGGGCAGTTTCTGTGGCTCCTTTGTGAATTTTCTTTTTTCAGTATCTTCACAATTCGCAGGTGCTGTGGCGACCGTGGAATTTCTGCTGTATTTCGATCACTTTGCAAGAAAAGATTTTGGTGAAAATTATATTCAAACACATGCCGAAATGATTGAAAATGAGCTTCAACACGTTGTATACGCTATCAATCAGCCGGCTGCAGCCCGCGGTTACCAGTCCGTTTTCTGGAATATTTCCTTGTACGACAGACCTTACTTCGATTCAATGTTCGGAACATTCTTTTTTCCTGATGGAAGCAAGCCTGATTATTTCTTTTTGGACAGACTTCAGCAATTTTTCATGCAATGGTTCAATAAAGAACGTTGCAAAGCAGTACTCACATTCCCTGTAATTACGGCAGCAATGCTCACTAGGGACAAAAAAGTCTATGATGAGGCCTTTGCAGATTTCTGTTCAAAAGAGTTGAGCGAAGGAAATTCATTCTTCATTTATCAGTCCGAAAACGCTGATTCTCTGGCAAGTTGTTGCAGACTGAGAAACGAAATATCAGACAATACATTCAGCTATTCTTTGGGGGCAGGAGGAGTATCTACAGGAAGCATCAATGTAATCACCATCAATATGAATCGTCTTTATCAGAAAGAAATTCCGTTAGAGACAATGATTGATAATATTCATAAATATCAAGTGGCTTTCAGAAGTCTTATTCAGGATTATAAGAATGCGGGAATGCTTCCGGTATACGATGCGGGTTTCATTTCTCTTGACAAACAGTTCCTTACCATTGGGATCAACGGAATGGTGGAAGCTGCAGAATTTCTGGGCATTGAAATTTCAGATAATGAGCGCTACAAAAACTTCATCAATGAAAATCTTAAACTGATTTTTACGAAAAATAAAGAAGCCAAAGAAAAATATGGATATATGTTCAATACAGAATTTGTTCCTGCCGAAAACCTGGGTGTAAAAAATGCCAAATGGGATAAAGAAGACTGGCTGTACGTTCCGAGAGACTGCTACAATTCTTACTTCTATATTGTTGAAGATGAAAGCCAAAACCTAATCGATAAATTCTTCCTTCACGGAAACGAGTATATACAGTATCTTGACGGAGGCTCTGCTTATCATTGCAATCTTGAAGAATATCCTACCCAGGAAGGTTTTAAAAAACTATTGAATGTGGCTGCGTATACAGGATGTAATTATTTCTGCTTCAATATAAAAGTGACGGTTTGCAATAGTTGCGGTTATATCAACAAAAAAACGATGGATCACTGTACAGAATGTCAGTCTGATGATATTGATTACGCTACACGTGTGATCGGTTATCTGAAAAAAGTCACCAACTTCTCTAAAGATCGCCAGAAAGAAGAAAAAAGAAGATATTACGGGAATGCTGAAGTATGATAGCTATGATATTGTTCTGCAGGAAATTCCTGATGAGGTTTCACTATGTCTTACCATTACAGGCTGTCAATTAGCGTGTGAAGGTTGCCATTCAGAACATCTGTGGAATCCTGAAAACGGAACAGAGCTTACTCATGATATTTTTCGGAATTTAATCACGAAATATAAAAAAACGATTACCTGTGTTCTTTTTATGGGAGGGGAATGGGCAGATTCTGAACTCATTGCTCTGATTTCCATGACAAAAAGAGAAAAGCTAAAAGTCGGTCTTTATACCGGATTGAACGAAAAACAAATGAAAAGGAAACATCCGATTTTACTGGAAAATCTGGATTACTTAAAAACAGGGAAGTGGATCGCAGACTTGGGAGGACTTAACAGCATAAGCACCAATCAGGTATTAAAAGATCTCACCACGGGAAGGATTTTGAATGGCTATTTCCTTAACAATAAATAAATCGAAAAAGTACTGTTTTACAGTACTTTTTTATGGTTCTAGATTGGATTTTAGATCTATGATGTAAATCATGTTTGTATTAAATATTTGATTTTCAGTTGAATATGGTGTGTATTCTTCAAAAATTATTTTGAATGAATTAAAATAAGATATTTTTGTCTTATTTTAATATCTGATTACTGTATCTTTGTTACAGAGATTAATTCTGCATGCAACTAAGTGAATGACCATTAAAAACTTATACAGATGTTCAGCATTTTCACAAAGATCAATAAAAAAGCATTTATTAATGCCATCATTGCCACATTAGTGGTCATTGCCGTTACGGTAATAGGATCGGTAAATCTACAGAATTTTGATGCCGCTTTGATCATTTATTTCTTCGGAACGATCAGCATGACTTTCGGAGTTGTCTATCATCATTCGGTATGGAAACAGCGTCCGGCAACACAGAAATACTGGAAGCGTACCTGGGAATTTATTTTCAGTAAAGATTACCCGGTTTATGTAAAAGAAGTGATCCGTTTATCTGTTCGTAACATCATTTTTCAGAAATTCATCGCTCCAAGAGGTAAAACGCGTTGGTTAGGACATTTCCTTTTAGCTACAGGATGTCTAATCTCATTTATGGTCACATTCGGACTTACATTTGGATGGCTGCACTTCACCTTAAAACCAGGAACCATAGATCAGTATGAAACCCATATGATGGGCTTTATTGTGATGACATTTCCTCTCGATACTGCCATAGCCGTTTTCTTTTTCCATATTCTGGTTTGGACCTCGATCATGGTTATCGTGGGTTGTCTCATTATGATGCACAGAAGATTCGTGGATGAAGGTCTTATCGCTACCCAATGGTTTGAAAGAGACTGGCTTCCTTTGATCTTATTGGTAGCTGTTTCTGTGACAGGATTGGGAATTTGGTTTGATTATACCTATCTCGAAGGAAAAATGAGTCAGTTTATGGCTATTACCCATGCCATTACGGTAGCTATGTTCCTTATGTGGATCCCTTTTGGAAAGTTCTTTCACATCTTTCAGCGACCAGCACAAGTGGGAGCAAATATCTATAAAATTGAAGGAAAACGAAGGGGAATGCAGGTTTGTCCGCATACAGGCGACGAATACACCACAAAAATGCATATTGATGACCTGAAGGAAATCACAAAAAAAATGGGCTTTGATTTAGTACGCGAAGATGGCAAAAGCTATTTGGATTACAGCCCCGAAGGAAAAAGAGCAATGCTAGCCAAAGCGCACCTTAAAGCAAGACAAGAATCAGGAAAATATTTTGGTTAAAATAGAATAAAATGGCAAAATTACCCGTATCAGCTGACGAGATCATCAATATATTTGGCCCACATCAACACTATCCTAACAAAGGAACTGTACGATCAAATCCACAAAATCCCGATGCATTGATAAAAACGCATTGTTGTTTTTGCGGTTTGCAGTGTGGAATTCAACTAAAAGTAAAAGACAAAAAAGTTGTTGGCTTTGAACCCTGGAATGATTTTCCGTTCAATGAAGGAAGACTTTGTCCGAAAGGAGTTCAGCGATATATGCAGGACAATCACCCCGATCGTTTGCTTTCACCTTACAAAAGAGTGGATGGAAAAGGTTTTGTTCCGATCGAATGGGATGAAGCGTATGACGTAGTGGTGAAAGAGATTAGAAGAATCCAGGAACAATACGGAAAAAATTCTTTTGCTATGCTTTCCGGGGTATCCCTTACCAACGAGAAAAGCTATATGATAGGGAAATTTGCCCGTGTCGCTCTGAAAACTGCCAACCTTGACTATAATGGCCGCCTTTGTATGGTGAGTGCCGGAGCAGGAAATAAAAAAGCTTTTGGGATGGATAGATCTTCCAACAGTTGGGCTGATCTGGCTCATGCAGAAGTAATCATCATTACTGGAGCCAATGTAAGCGAATGTTTTCCTGTTTTAACACATAAAATCTGGGAAGCCCGCGATAACGGAGCAAAATTAATAGTGATAGATCCGCGTCAGATCCCGATTGCAAGAACTGCAGATATCCATTTGCCAATTAAACCGGGAACAGATTCAGCACTTACCAATACTATGCTGAAAGTTTTAATTGATAACAATTGGCTCGACCATGATTTTATCAATAATCACACTTCAGGATTTGAAGAAGCTGCCGAAGTCGTGAAAGACTGTACTCTGGAATGGGGAGAAGAAGTAACCGGTGTTCCTGCAGAACTGATCTACAAAGCTGCAGAAATGTGGGGAAAAGCTAAAACCAGTTTTTTGATGCATGCCCGTGGGATAGAACATCACTCTAAAGGTGTTCAGAATGTTTCCAGCTGTATCAATCTGGTGTTGGCAACCGGAAGGATCGGGAAACCGTATTGCGGTTACGGAACGATTACAGGACAGGGAAATGGGCAGGGCGGAAGAGAGCATGGTCATAAATGTGATCAGCTTCCCGGAAACAGAGACATTGAAAATCTAGAACACAGAAGATTTGTTGCTGATATTTGGGGCATCAAAGAAGAAGATATGCCGGGAAAAGGCCTGAGTGCTTATGAGATCATTGAAGCCATCAATCGTGGAGAGATCAAAGGTTTATTATCGATATGTTTCAATCCATTGGTTTCATTACCGAATAACAATAACGTTCGTGCAGCACTGGAAAAACTGGAATTCTATGCTGGAATCGATTTCTTTTTATCAGAAACCTTACGTCACGCCAATATAATTCTTGCAGGCTCCTTGCAGGAAGAAGAAGAAGGAACCACTACATCGGCAGAAGGAAGAGTGATTAGAATTAGAGCTGTGGTAGCTCCTCCGGGAAAAGCTAAGCGTGACAGCGAAATCATTATGGAACTGGCACGAAGATTAGGTGAAGGCGATAAATTCAGCTATAAAAACAGCGAAGAAACCTTCAATGAACTTAGAAGAGCTTCCAAAGGCAGTGCGGCAGACTATTACGGAATCACGTATGGAAGAATAGAAAGAAATCTGGGGATTTTCTGGCCTTGCCCTAGTGAAGAACATCCCGGAACTCCAAGACTTTGGGAAGATAGACAATTCAATACAAATGATAAAAAAGCACATTTTAATCCGACTCCATACAAAAAACCAATGGAGGAGCCGGATGAAGAATATCCGATTGTATTGACAACAGGAAGAGTAGTAAGTCAGTATTTAAGTGGTTCACAGACAAGAAGAATTGGAAAGCTGGTAGATATTTATCCAGAACCATTACTTGAGATCCATCCTAAATTGGCTGCACAATATGGCATTCAGGAAAATGACCTGATCAAAGTGTCTACCCGAAGAGGAAGTGCCTTGTTCCCTGCAAATGTGGTGGAAACAATCAGGGAAGATACTGTTTTCATCCCCTATCACTGGGGCGGTGTGAATTCTGTCAATCAGTTGACCATTGATGCTTTAGATCCTGTTTCAAAGATACCGGAATTTAAAGTTTGTGCCTGCAAATTGGAGAAAACAGGGCGTAAAAAAGGAGAAAATTCAAAAGAATTGGCTAACCAAAGTAGAGATATTCAATATTAAATTTTAAAAAGATTATGGCGGAACAGTTTGAAAAATTTAATGATATGGAATTCTTCGTTGATATGCAGCGCTGCATCGGCTGTCACTCGTGTGAGATGGCTTGTGCAGAATGTGAGACTAACGGAGAAACCTCGATGATTCATATTCATTATGTAGACAGGGCAGAAACTGTTCAGACCACCGTGCAGGTGTGTATGCATTGTGAAGATCCCATTTGTGCGAATGTATGTCCCGCAGATGCTATTACAAAAGATGAATATGGTATTGTGCATACCGCAGATACATCAAAATGTATCGGATGTGCGAATTGTGTTATTGGTTGTCCGTTCGGAGTTCCGCAGATTCCGGATCAAAGTGCGATGCTAATGATGAAGTGCAATATGTGCTACGACAGGACCAGTACGGGTCTTAAACCTATGTGTGCAACAGTTTGTCCCAGTGGGGCCTTAACCTTTGATACCAGAGAGAATGTAACGAAGAAAAGACCGAACAGCACACCTGTGAACCGCTTTATTTTCGGGAAAGAAGTCGTAAATACAAAAGTAAATATAATGATGCCGAAAGGCAGCGAAGAATTAAAAGTTTTTTAATCATACTAACATGTCAGAAAATCATAAAAAAATCCCCGCCTGGAAAGCCGATTTTCCTATTAAAAAACGTGAGGCAGCATATGTTTCTAGAAAAGAATTCATCAAACTGATCACTTTTTTCTCAGGCACTTTGGCATTTGCCAATGTAGCCGTTCCATTGTTTAATTTTTTCAGAAAAGAGAAAGAAATAAAACCCTATTTTATAGGATTAACGACCGATCTACAGGTGGGAGGAATGAGAACGTTCTATATCAATGAAGATCATCGTAATCCCTATATGCTTATCCGTCTCGCAGAAGATACATGGAAAGTTTTTGAACAAAAATGTACCCATTTGTCATGTTCTGTGCTATACAATCATAATGAACAGCTGATCGAATGCCCTTGTCACCACGGGTTTTTCAATCCGGATGACGGATCTGTTATTCAGGGACCGCCACCGAGACCGCTTCCGCAGTTAAAGGTCGTGATCAAAGAGGATAAAATATATGTGACGGATTTTGAAAAAGAAACCGAAGAAAGCCACGGATAAGTTCAACACAAAAAATTACCGAGATGTCAGTACGAAAGAAACCTATTAAAAAAGTAACATTCAGAATCAATGAAATGCTTGTTGCCATTATCAGCGTCTATATTCTGCTGGTAAGTCTGCAAATGTGGCTTTTGTTTGGAACGATCAACAAGGCTTTGGATAAAGAAAACCTGGACTTTGCAGCCTATTCGGCAATTGGATCAGTGATTATATTTCTGTGTACACTTTTCTTTTTGAGATATGTACCGGATATTCCTACAGGACAGATTAAAAAATCAGAAGAGGAGAATGACAATGCCTATTGATTTGATTGATTCTTTTGGCAGAAAACACGATTACTTGAGGCTTTCCATTACGGACAACTGTAATTTCAGATGTCTATACTGTATGCCCGATGAACCGTTCAAAAGTACATCATCCGTAGAACTGATGAGCAGCCGCGAAATTTTCGAAATTGCAAGGGTTTTTGTTCATCATTATGGGATTAACAAGATCAGAATCACAGGGGGAGAACCTTTGGTAAGACATGATTTTGAAAATATCATCCGACAGATTTCCAAGTTAAATGTCAATACAGGAGTTACAACCAATGGGGTTTTGCTTCATAAGTATTTTGATGCGCTGGAAGAATGTAACGTTAAAAATCTCAATATCAGTATTGATTCTCTGGATCGCGAAAAGTTTAAATACATTACCAAAAGAGACCTGTTTCAACCCGTTTGGGACAATATCAAAGAAAGCATCAGAAGAGGGTTTAATGTAAAACTGAATATGGTGGTAATGCGGGGTTTCAATGATGATGAGATCCCGGAATTCATTGCCTTATCCCATCATTATCCGATAGAGTTGAGGTTTATAGAATTTATGCCATTCACCGGAAATTCTTGGGAAAAAGCAAAAGTGATTCCGGTCGCGGAAATGCTTGATTTGGTTTCACAGCACTTTACGTTTGAAAAAATAACGGATCAGAAAAATGATACATCCAGAAAATATCGGATTAGTGAAGAAAGCAAAGGAGTTTTCGGACTGATCTCTACCATGAGCAATGCTTTCTGTGCTGGCTGTAACCGAATCAGGATCACTTCAGATGGGAAAATGAAAAACTGTCTTTTCGGAGCGGATGAATTTGATTTGCTGAAGGCTTTCAGAAACGAAGAAGACCTTCTGGAACTGATTCAATTAGGCATCACCAGAAAGCATAAAGAGAAAGGTGGACAGTTTTCTGAAATGGGAAGTGTAAAAAATCAATCAATTGTTAATCGGAGTATGATAAAAATCGGCGGGTAGTTTTATATTTGGAAAAAAATAAAAACAAAAATTAATAATAACTAAAAAACTGTAATCATTTTAAACACTAATAAATCAAACCGTGAGAAAATTTTTAAAATTCATTTGGGTGGTAGCGATGACCTACCCAATGTTGCAATGCAGTAAACCTGAAGCAGCAAAACCTGAAGTGCAAAGTATGGCTCATATTTCAGAAAACATTTCGGAAAAAGAAAATCATAAGCACGATGATGATGACTGGATCTATGTAAACAAAGAGATAAGCGTAATGGGAGATGTCGTTAAGCCCTTGACACTCACTGTAGATTCTTTGAAAAAAATGAATGTAAAGGAAATTAAAGATTTTGATATTGTCTGTCAGTCGGGGATATCCAAAAGTCATATAGAATCTACTAAAGGTGTTCTGCTTACAGAAATTGTGGAAAAGGCAAAAATTGCACAGAAGGATCACACAGACAGGAATTTCTACATTGTTGCAAGAGCTTCAGATGATTACAAAGCTACCTTTTCATGGGCAGAATTGTTCAATAACCCTACTGGAGATAAAGTGTATGTAGTATTTGAACAGAACGGAAACCCCCTGAAAGAAAAAGGCGAAATGATCCTCGTGAGTCTGTCTGATACCAAAACGGGTCCTCGTCACGTAAAATGGCTGAAAAGCATAGAAGTAACAAGAGTGCAATAGCAAGGCATGATCAGAATGAATCAATACATAAGTGTTTCTGAAGCCAGAGAAATCATAGAGAACCATATTTTCCCGACAGAGAATATGATATTGCCTCTGTTGGAAGCTTTGGGTTTTTATACGGCAGAACCTATCATGGCGACCTTAGATGTGCCGTCTTTCGATAATTCTGCGATGGATGGGTATGGATTTCGTTTTGATGATCTGAAAGATTCTACCAAATTAAAAGTTACCAATACAATTCCTGCAGGAATTTCAACAAATGACCCTATTTTAGGTAAAGGAGAAGCTGTACGGATCTTTACTGGGGCAAAGGTTCCGGAAAGTATAGATACTGTGGTGATGCAGGAAAAAGTAGTCCGCAACGGAGATTATATCCAATGTAATACAGATGAAATTAAAAAAGGGGACCATATCCGTCTCAAAGCTTCACAAACCGAGAAAGGAACTGTGATTGTGGAAAAGAACACATTTATCAATCATTCAGTGATCGGATTTCTGGCAGGATTTGGAATAGAAAAAGTTAAGGTTTATAAACGGTTAAAGATCGGTCTTGTTTTTACCGGCAATGAACTGGTGGAAGTTGGGAAAACTTTATCCGATGGAGAAATTTACAATTCCAATACATACACTTTACAGGCTGCTTTAGCGGAGATCAATCATCAATTTTCCTTCATAAAACATGCCGAAGACAGACAAGAAACAACTTTTTCTGCGATTAAAGAAGCCTTTGAAAATGCAGATATTGTACTGATTACAGGCGGAATTTCCGTGGGAGATTATGATTATGTAAAACCTGCTCTGGAAAAACTGGGTGTTACGGAATTGTTTTATAAAGTAAGACAAAAGCCAGGAAAACCTTTATTCTTCGGGAAATTTAACGAAAAATTTGTTTTTGCGTTACCGGGAAATCCAGCATCTGTATTTTCCTGTTACCATCAGTATGTAAAACCGTTTGTACTGGGATGTTTCGGAAGAAAGAACCTTAATGAAAGTCAGGATGTGGCGGTTTCAGAATCTTTCGTAATGAAAAAAAGCAGTGAGCAGACACAGTTTTTAAAAGCTTGGTATTCCCAGGGAAAAGTGCATATCCTCAATGGTCAGGAATCATACAAAATGAATTCTGTGGCACAGGCAAACTGTCTGGTTGAATTTCCTGAAAATATAACCAAAATAAATCCTGGTGAAAAAATAAAGATCTGGAGGATTTGAAAATGATCAGAAATGAAAGCAGTTGTTTTAGCGGGTGGTAAAAGTTCCCGAATGGGACAGGATAAAGCCCTCATGAAGATGAGTGGAAAAACGATGATACAACATGTTGTGGATAATTTGGCGAAAGTATTCGATGAGGTTTTTATTTCCGGAAACCGTTCAGGTGATCCTGTTCCAATGAATGTGATTAAGGATCGATATGAGCAAAAAGGTCCTATGGAAGGAATTCGGTCTGCTTTAGAGCACTGTCAGGAAGATATTTTCGTATGTAGCTGCGATATGCCTTTTGTTTCTACGGAATTGATGAAAGATATTCTTCAAAGAAGAGCAGAAAATAAGATCAGTATCGCGGAATGTGAAGGTAAAGTATATCCGGTTTTAGGCATTTATCCTTATGTGGTTCTTGATGTTTTAGCAAATTCAATTAAGAATGACCGCCTGAGAATGACCCGATTTCTGGAACAGCAAGATGCTCATTATATTCAGTATGATGAATCCTTTAGACCACAGTTTTTGAATATCAATACACCGGAAAGCTTTTGGGAGGCAGAACGTATGATAAATAAATTAGAATTACTTAAAATCAGGACAGATGAAACTTAAAATATTTGGCAAACTCACAGACATCTTTAAAGTAGAAGAATATGATCTTCCATTGCACAATACAGCCAGTGTTGCTGAACTCAGATCGCAATTGTTCGAAAAATTTCCTGAATTGGGGAAAACTACTTTTTTAGTCGTTGTGAATGGAGTGAAAGCAGAAAACCAGCACTTGATTTCAGGTGAAGCAGAAATTGCATTATTACCTCCCTACTCAGGAGGTTAAAAAAATACATTACCATGAATATAAACAGATATAGCAGACAGATTATACTTCCGAATTTTGGGGTTGAAGCACAGGAAAAGCTTGCCCGTTCATCAGTTTTAGTGGTTGGAGCAGGCGGATTGGGATGCCCTGTTCTCCAGATTTTGGTCTCTTCAGGAATCGGAGTGATAGGAATAGCAGATTCTGATAAAGTAGATCTGCACAATCTTCACCGTCAGCTTTTATATGACGAGCAAGATGTGGGAACTCCAAAAGTCGTTGCAGCCTTCGAACATTTGAATACCATGAATTCTGAAACCGAAATAGTCGCTTTTCAGGAGTTGGTCACCACACAAAATGTTCTTTCATTGATCCATAATTTTGATGTGATCGTAGATTGTACCGATAATTTTACGACAAGATACTTATTGAATGATGCCTGTTTTCTTTTGAAAAAACCTTTGGTGTATGCTTCTATCTTCAGATATGAAGGTCAAGTGGCGGTTTTCAATGTTGAAAAAGTAAATTCGGTGACACAATACCGGGATCTTTTTCCGATACCGCCAAATCCTAATGAAGTTCCGAACTGTAATGAAGCAGGAGTTTTGCCGTCCCATTCATCCGTTATTGGTACTTTTCAGGCTAATGAAGTCATCAAATTGCTGATCGGCTCAGATGAGGTTTTGGTACATGAGTTACTGATCTTTAATACCAAAAATTACCAGTCTCTGAAAATGACTTTTACTGAAAATAAAGAAAGATCAGGACCGAAAACCATAGAGGAATTCAAAAATTTCAATTATGATGTATTCTGTAATATCCATAAAGGTGATGACATCAGCTCGCATTCAGCTTTAGAAGAATTTCTGAATCAGAAAAACAGTGTTCTTATTGATGTAAGAGAAACTGAAGAACAACCGAGATTGAAAGCTTTAAACGCTCTGGAAATTCCATTGGCATCACTTGAACAACATTTACAATCATTAAAATCCTATCAAAACATCTGTTTCATTTGCGCCTCAGGAATCCGAAGCAAAAAAGCGGTGGAGATCACAAAAACTTATTTTCCGGAAAAAGAGATCAGGCATTTTCCGACCGGAGCAAAATCAGTTTATCATGAAAAAAATTAAGAATATATTTATAGAAGGTCCTATTGATCCTGCATTCGTTGCCGAAAGTATTGCTAAACACACGGTAAAAACAAGTATTGGTGGTCATAGCATATTCCTGGGTCAGGTTCGGGAAGACAAAATCAATGATAAGAAAGTTGAATCTATAGAATTCACAGCTTATCAGGAGATGGCAGTGGAAAAAGCCCATGAAATCCGTGAAGAGATCATAACCAAATACGGACTTACCTGCACTCACATCTATCATTCATTGGGAAACATCAAAGTGGGGGAGATCTGTCTTTTTGTGTTTACTTCAGCTCCACATCGTAAGGAAGCCATCAATGCATGTGACGAAATGGTGGACAGGATCAAAAAGGAAGTTCCGTTGTGGGGAAAAGAAATTTTGGAGGATAAATCTCACTCCTGGAAAGAAAATAAACAATAAAGTATGGTTAATATCACACATAAAACAAATACACTCAGGAAAGCTATTGCAGAAGCCGTTGTCAGCGTCAGTTCACAGGTGACGATCGATGCTATTGTGAATCAAAAAGTTCCGAAAGGAAATGTTTTTGAAATGTCCAAAACAGCAGGCTTATTCGCAGCCAAAAAAACGAGTGATGTTATTCCGGACTGTCATCCGCTTCCTATAGAATATACCTCTATTCAGTTTGAGATCATGGATTTGGATATTCATATCACTTCAGAAATTCATACGATCTATAAAACCGGGGTAGAAGTGGAGGCGATGCATTCCGCTTCAATCGTTGCCCTTACCATGTATGATATGCTGAAACCGATCGATAAAAACATTGAGATCAAAAACATCAGGCTGCTTGAGAAAAAAGGCGGAAAATCCGATATCAAAGATTCCGGTGAAGGGATCATAGCATCTGTAATTGTGTGTTCGGACAGTATTTTTGAAGGTAAAAAAGAAGATAAAGCAGGAAAAGCCATTATTTCATCCCTTGAGAAAAATAAGGTAAACATTAATGATTATGTGGTTATTCCTGATGAAATTGCTGAGATCCAGAGCAAGATCAGGCTGTATGCAGAAGACGGAATCTCGTTGGTAATGATTACAGGCGGAACCGGGCTTTCGAAACGAGATGTCACTCCCGAAGCTGTTCGTCCGTTGTTGGACAGAGAAATTCCCGGAGTTGCCGAAGCGATCAGAAATTATGGTCAGCAAAGAACTCCTTATTCGATGTTATCGAGAAGTCTTGCCGGGATGATCGGTGATACTCTGGTGATCGCACTTCCAGGCTCAACAAAAGGAGCCGAAGAGTCGATGGATTCTATATTCCCGGGGATTCTGCACATCTATAAAATACTGAACGGCGGAAAGCATTAAAGATTGCTGATAAAAATCAGTATAATAAAAGATAAAAAACTCTTTTAATTGAAGTTGAAATCTTACCTTTGTTCTATAAAAGATAAAAAGGTATTAATATTCTATTAAAACTAAAATGGATAAAAATCAATTAAAAGCAGGACATCCCGTTCACACTTATCTGGTGGAAGAGGAGCTGATCGATACATTACTGGAAGAATTGCTTCAAACAGATCCGAAGGAAGAATTTCAGAAATTTTATAACCTTTTCAACCACTTGTCAACCGTTGAGAGGAGATTTGAGCGAAAAGAAAATCAACTGTTTCCTTTTCTGGAGCAAAAAAGGTGGACCGGACCTTCCAGAAATATGTGGTCTTTCCATGATACGATCCGGGATATTTTCAGGATCATCAGAAAAAATATTGAAGAAAAAGATCTGGATTCCGCAAAACAAAACATAGAATATGCGGGTCAGAACTTAAGAAATCTGATGCAGGTGGAAAAAATGGTTCTCTTCCCGAATGCAATGGAGATCCTTACCGATGAAGAATGGATAAAAATGAGAGAAGGCGAAGATGAAATCGGCTGGATGCTGAGTCAGCCACCCGCAAAATATCCGGAAGAAGAGCAGTATGTACATCCTTCCGAAGATAAAACCATAAGAACCGATGTTAGTTTTGATGAAAATGCATCACACTTTGATGAAGGATATATGACAGTGGAACAGGTGAATCTTTTATTCAGAACATTGCCGCTGGATCTTACCTATGTGGATGAAAACGACAGAGTGATTTTCTATAACCGTGGAGACATTCGTGTTTTCCCGAGAAGTGCAGGAATTATCGGAAGAGAAGTGCGTTTTTGCCATCCTCCGAAAAGTGTGGATACCGTTCTGAAAATATTGGAAGCTTTCAGAAAAGGAGAGCAAAATGAAGCATCGTTCTGGTTCAATTATCGTGACAAGCTAATCTATGTACGATATTTTGCCGTAAGAGACGCACAGAAGAACTATCGAGGGGTTATCGAAATGTCTCAGGATATTTCGGGGATCAAAAAGATCGAGGGAGAAAGAAGACTTTTGGAATGGGAGTGATAATTATCATGAAAAATAAAATACCAAAAACTCTTTTATATAAATTCGAATATATATCTTTGTAATATAAAAATAACAAATGTTTTCTAAAACCTGTGAATACGCCATTCGTGCACTGATCTTCATCGCGCAGAAGTCCAAGGACGGAAGCAGAGTAGGGATCAAAGATATTTCATCAGGAATAGATTCCCCGGAGTATTTCATTGCCAAAATACTACAGGAACTCAGCAGAAAAGGTTTTGTACAATCTGCAAAAGGACCCAACGGTGGTTTTTATATGGATGAAAATAACTTCGAGCAATCTATAGCAGATATTGTAAGAGAGATAGACGGAGACAAACTTTTTTCAGGTTGTGGTTTAGGACTCAGAGAATGCTCGGAAGATCATCCTTGTCCTATCCATAATGATTTCAAACATATCCGTAAAGAAATAAGAGATATGCTGGAAAACTCCAAGATCAGAATGTTTGTCAAGAACTTAGATTTGAAACTGACTTTTTTAAAAAAATAAAATATTTATCAGAATCAATTAAAATCAAGTTTTAAGCAGTGACAAATAAAACACTAAAAGGTATTTATATCTTGTTAAATTGAATAAAATTATTTTAAGCCAAAAAACGTAAACCAATCAAAATGAAAAAATCCATCTTCATCACTGCCGTTTTGTCTGCGTTCATCAGTATGAATTCATGCAAACAAAATCCATCCGCTGCCACAGATAAAACAGCGGATGCCGAAAAAATAGCTACAGACGGTTCATCAGAAGAACAAAAACTGGTTGCTCCGCCTTATGTACCTGCTCCTGTAGGAGAGAGAGCTGCCAAAAAAGTCATTGTAAGACTGGAAATTATTGAAAAAGTCGGTGAATTGGCAGATGGAACGCAATATAACTTCTGGACATTCAACGGAACAGTTCCCGGTAGTTTTATCCGCGCAAGAGTAGGAGATGAGATCGAGCTTCACCTTAAAAACAATGAAAACAGCAATTTTCCTCATAACATAGACCTTCATGCCGTGAACGGTCCCGGAGGAGGAGCAGAAGCCACATTTGTAGCACCAGGAACAGAGAAAGTATTCAATTTTAAAGCCTTAAATCCCGGACTGTATGTCTATCATTGTGCAACAGCACCTGTAGGAATGCATATCGCCAACGGAATGTACGGTTTGATCCTTATCGAACCGGAAGGAGGTTTACCGAAAGTAGACAAGGAGTTTTACATCATGCAAGGAGATTTCTACACCAAAGGAAAATTCGGGGATAAAGGATTACAGGAATTTGATATGGACAAAGCCATTGCAGAACATCCTGAATATGTAGTGTTCAACGGACATACAGGTGCTTTGCTAGGTAAAGGGGAACTTCAGGCTAAAGTTGGAGAAACAGTTCGTTTTTATGTAGGAAACGGAGGACCCAACCTTACCTCTTCTTTCCACGTTATCGGTGAGATCTTTGACAAAGTATACATAGAAGGAGGAAGCAAGATCAATGAAGATGTACAAACTACTTTGATTCCACCGGGAGGAGCTACAATCGTAGAATTTAAAGCAACCGTTCCGGGAGAATATGTGATCGTAGACCATGCCATTTTCAGAGCATTCAATAAAGGAGCTTTGGGAAAAATAAAAGTGACGGGTCCTGAAAATCCGGCCATTTATAAGAAAAATTAAATTAAAGTAAATATATAGTTGAAAGGGTGTTATTACTTAGGTCTCATTGGGGATTATAAAAAGGGAAATCATGAAAGGTGTATTAGTAATATTTTTTATAATTGTTATCAGTCAGGTTTCCTGTTCCGGTCACCGCGATGTTTCTGATACGAAGCCCCACGTTCAACACCATCCGAACAAAGTCTCCAGCTCAAAAAAAATGGTAAAAATAGATGGGGGAACGTATAAAGCCTTTATTGGTAAAGATTCAGGGAGAATCGTAAAAGTTAAAACATTTTATCTTGACGAAAGTCCTATTACCAATGGAGAATATCTCGAATTCCTGAAGAAAAATCCCCAATGGGCCAAAAGTAAGATCCTAAGACTATATGCAGATACAACCTATCTGAAAAACTGGAAGAGCGATTTTGAAATTCCTGAAAACTTAGGTCCGGAAACGCCTGTCACCAATGTTTCCTGGTATGCCGCAAAAGCGTATGCCGAAAGTGTAGGGAAAAGACTTCCGACAATAGATGAATGGGAATATACAGCACTTGCGGACAGAGATTCCAAAGATGCTTCCCAAAAGCCGGAGTTTACAGAATTTATATTGAAATCCTATCAGAAAAAAGAAAAAAGCAAACAGCCTGTAAAGCATTCACAACCTAATTATTACGGTGTTTATGATATGTACGGAATGGTGTGGGAATGGACCTATGATTTCAATTCGGTGATGATGAGCGGGGAATCCAGAAAAGATAATACCACCAACGAATCTATGTTCTGTGCAGGCGCGGCAGTTACATCAGCGGATCTCAGAAATTATGCGGCATTTGTCCGGTATGCACTCAGAGGAAGCTTGAAAGCCGATTACTGTCTCAACAACCTTGGATTTAGATGTGCGAAAGATTAATTAAAGTTTAAATAAAATGAAAAGTCTATTATATTTTTTGTTGGCACTGGTTTTATTCTCCTGCAGCAAAAAAAACGAACCTTTGAAACCTGATTCCATATACAATCTGGCTTCTGAATGGGAAAAACAGGACGGAAGTAAAATAACCTTCTCCGACTTCCAGGGAAAAGTAATTGTTACCACCATGATCTTTACCTCATGCAAAACGGCTTGCCCCAGACTGGCTGATGAAATGAGAAACATTTCTAAAATGGTAGGAAAAGTAGACAGTGATGACATCCAATATGTTTTGATCTCTATCGATCCTGAAACAGACACGCCGGAAGTTATGAAAGCCTATATGGAAATCAATAAATTTAAGGATGATGAATGGACTTTCATCCGAAGTACAGAAGCAGAAACAAGGGAATTGGCTAATATCATGGCTGTGAAGTATAAAGAAATTTCACCGATAGAATTTTCTCACTCCAATATCATCAGTGTCTATTCTAAAGAAGGAATACTCGCTTTCCAGAAAGAGGGCTTAGGAAATGATAATGAAGCCCTTGTAAAAGAAATCAAAAAACAATTAGAATTATAATCCGAAAAGTATTTAACAATGAAAAAATTATTATTAGCAGCATTACTGTTATCACTTAGCATCACCGCTTGTTCAGACAAAAAAGAAACAGTAGCAACAGATACAACAAACGCTACAGAATCCAATATAATGCTTGATGAACCTAAACCGGCAGACTCTTCAGAGATTACATCCACAGCTGCAGCAAGCGGTCCTGAAGCTGAAATTGCAGAAGGAAAATCATTGGTGGAAGGTACAGACTGCCTTGGTTGTCATAAGCTAGACTCAAAGTTAGTAGGTCCTGCTTATCAGGAAGTGGCTGCTAAATATACAGAAGCAGATATTGATCGGCTTGCACAGAAAATCATTGACGGAGGTAAAGGCGTTTGGGGAGATATTCCTATGACACCACATGCCGGAATGAGTAAAGAAAATGCACAGAAAATGGTAAAATATATTCTTTCATTAAAAAAATCATAAGAATATAAATCCTTAAAAAAAACAAAAAAATTTTAAAACAATAAAAGATAAAAAAGTATTAAATTATGAATATAAAGACAGATTTTATAGGCGAAATAGTGGCGGAAGATTTTAGAACTGCTGCAATATTCAAAAAGTACGGAATCGATTTCTGCTGCAAAGGAGGCAGAACCATCGAAGAAGCCTGCGAAAACAGAAAGATCGATACAGAACCCATCTACGAAGAAATAGAAAACCTTTCAAAAAGAGATGACAATTCTATTGATTTCAACAGTTGGCCATTAGATTTACTCGCAGATTATGTAGAGAAGACACATCACCGCTACGTGGAAGAGAAAACACCTGTTCTTCAGGCATTTTTAGACAAGCTTTGTAAGGTACATGGTGGAAGTCATCCCGAACTGTTTGAGATCAGAGAGCTGTTTGATGCTTCTGCACAGGATCTGGGAGCACACATGAAGAAAGAAGAACTTATGCTTTTCCCATTCATTAAAAACATGGTTAAAGCACAGATTGACGGAAGTGCAATTCCACAGCCGCCATTCGGAACAGTGGAAAATCCGGTGAACATGATGAAGCATGAACACACCGTAGAAGGGGAAAGACTGAGAAAGATTGCAGAACTTACTGATGAATACACTCCTCCGGCTGATGCCTGCAACACATATAGAGTAACTTTCTCAATGCTTCAGGATTTTGAAAATGATCTTCACAAGCACATTCATCTGGAAAATAACATCCTTTTCCCGAAAGCAATTAAACTGGAAAAAGAATTTCAGTAAAGTACAACATTAAAAATTGAGTATATGACACCTAAAAAATTATGGATCTGGCTCACGGCGGTCATTCTGGGTTCCTTTGCGGTACTTATTTTCTATGGCGTGGAGATCTACAGAAAGATTCCGCCGGTTCCCGACAAAATTGTAACTACAGATGGTACCATTATAGCAACCGGACAGGACATCAAAGACGGACAAAATGTTTGGCAATCTATCGGGGGACAGACCGTTGGAAGTATATGGGGACACGGAGCATACATCGCGCCTGACTGGAGTGCCGACTATCTTCACCGCGAATCACTTCTTCTTCTGGAAGAACTGGCTAAAAAAGATGGAAAAGTTTATAAAGATTTATCCGACGATGAACAGGCGAAATACAAGGTTCTTCTGAAAAAAGAAATCCGCAAAAATACGTTGGACGAAGCCACAAACACCATTGTGATCAGTCCGGAACGTGCTAAAGTACAGGCAGAACTGGCTAAGTATTATGCAAAAATATTCATGGATGATCCGGAAATGGCAAAGCTGAGAGATCAATACGCTATTCCGAAAAATACAGTGAAGACTCCCGAAAGAATGGCAAAAATGAATGCCTTCTTCTCATGGGCAGCGTGGGTTTGTATCACAGATCGTCCCGGCGATGAGGTTTCATATACCAATAACTGGCCTCATGATGAGATGATCGGTAATATTCCGCCGCCTTCATTGCACTTATGGTCAGGTTTCAGTGTCCTGATGCTGTTGGGTTGTGTAGGTTTACTTGTATTTTATCATGCCCGTCATAAAGAAGAAGAACTCAGCGAGAAACTTCCGTTGGAAGATCCTTTAAGAAATATGAAGCCAACTCCTTCCATGAGGGCTACGTTAAAATATATCTGGGTTGTTGCTCTTCTGATCCTGGTTCAGATGCTTGCAGGGGTAGTTACCGCACATTACGGGGTAGAAGGAAGTGCTTTCTATGGATTTCCGCTGGATGAGATCCTGCCACAATCCATTTCCCGAAGCTGGCATGTTCAGCTGGCTATTTTCTGGATTGCAACCTCATGGTTGGCAACAGGATTATATATTGCACCTGCCGTTTCAGGATACGAACCAAAATATCAGGTACTTGGGGTGAATGTTTTATTCGGGGCATTGCTGATCGTGGTTTTAGGTTCATTGGCAGGACAATGGTTCGGAGTAATGCAGAAATTAGGTTATGTTGATAATTTCCTTTGGGGACATTCCGGATACGAATATGTAGAATTGGGTAGAGTATGGCAGATTTTACTATTGGTTGGGCTTATTTTGTGGTTGGTATTGATGATCAGAGCCTTATTACCTGCCTTGAAGAAAAAAGATGCCAACAGACATTTACTACTTTTATTCACGCTTTCTGCAGTAGCGATCGCATTGTTCTATGGAGCAGGATTAATGTACGGAAGACAAACACACATGGCAATTGCCGAATATTGGAGATGGTGGGTCGTACACCTTTGGGTAGAAGGTTTCTTTGAAGTATTTGCAACCGTTGTAGCAGCATTCTTATTTACAAGATTGGGATTATTAGGATTAAAATCCGCTACCAATGCCGTATTGTTCTCTACCATTATTTTCCTTGCAGGGGGTATCTTAGGAACATTCCACCACTTGTATTTCAGTGCTACACCTACCGCAGTATTGGCTTTAGGAGCTACATTCAGTGCATTGGAAATTGTTCCGTTGGTATTGATTGGGTTTGAAGCATGGCAGAATTATAAGATCAGTAAATCCACAAAATGGATCAGAGCTTACAAATGGCCGATCTACTGCTTCATTGCTATGTGTTTCTGGAATTTCTTAGGAGCAGGGATCTTTGGATTTGCGATTAATCCGCCGATTGCGCTATACTATATTCAGGGCTTGAATACAACAGCTGTACATGGTCATGCTGCATTATTCGGAGTGTACGGAATTTTAGGAATCGGATTGATGATGTTTGTATTGCGTGGATTGTATCCGGACAGGCACTGGAATGATAAACTCATTGGATGGGCATTCTGGCTTACCAACATCGGCTTATTGGTCATGGTTACCATCAGTTTACTTCCTATCGGCATCATGCAGTCTGTTGCATCTATTAAAGAAGGATATTGGTATGCCCGTTCCGCAGAATTCATGCAAACCGATATGATGCATACCTTACGCTGGCTGCGCGTTCCCGGGGATGTGTTGCTTGCTGTGGGAGAACTGTTGATCGTCATTTTCATTATCGGACTTAAAACAGGATGGTCATTAAAAGAAAAGAGATAATATAATCAACTTGAGCTGCTGCTGAAAGGCGGCAGTTCTTTTTAAAATTTGAAGATATGAAAAGGAATGAAAATTTAGTACCACTATCAAGAGATCATCATTTCGGATTGTTGTGCAGCTGGAAGATCCGTGAAGGGGTTAGAAAGAATATTACTTACGACAGGATCAAAAAATATATCAACTATTTTTGGCAGGAAAGCCTGAGCAAACATTTTGAAATAGAGGATACCGTATTGCCGGAACCGGAAAATGAAAGCCTTCAGTTTCAGATGCAGAAAGAACATTCTGAAATAAGAAAGCTGATTAATACTGTGAATCAATCTCAGAATCCCAGACTTTTAGAAGATTTTGCAGATGCTTTGAGCGGGCATATACGTTTTGAAGAACGAATGTATTTTCCACATCTGGAAAACCATTTATCAGATGATGAAATGACGGAAATAGGAAACAAACTGAGCCTTATCCATCAGAAAGAGCAGGACAACTATCCGGATCAGTTCTGGAAATGATTTTTATCATTAATTTTAAACAGTATGACTACTTATAAACAGGCAGGAATAGGCGAGTACCTCTATTTGGCAATGGGGATCTGCAACGGCCATAAAGTGGTGATGGGAGTAGGGTATACCTACGAATATGCTGATAAAAAGGCAAAAGAGTTTGAATTGGCAAGCAAACGATTGGTAAAATATGTTGACATTTCTGTGATAAAAACAGGAGAAAAAGAAAAATGCATGACCCTGAAAAAACTGGATTAATCTTCATTTTTCACGAAATGTTATTTGAATAATTCAACTTATACCCTTATCTTTGAAAAGAGATAAGAAAGTCTTATTATAAATCTTTCTTTTCGTGCTACTTATGGACAGATTGATTCGATTCGGACATTTATTTTTTACCATTTTCACTTTGTTACTTTTTTTTGGCTGTAAAAAAGAATCTGGCCATCAGAAAAATAGCACACAAAATTCATTTGTTTCTGTTGCAGCAGCGGCTAACCTCAGAGATGTTCTGGAAGAATTAAAAAAACTTTATATAACGGAAAATCCCGGTAAAAAAATAGAACTTACCTTCGGATCTTCAGGATTATTGACTCAGCAGATCGTCAATGGAGCACCCTTTGATCTCTTTCTCTCCGCAGATTCCTCTTTCATAGAGAAAATTAAAAACGAAAACAGGAATTTCGGTAAAGCCGAAATATATGCATTAGGAAAAGTAGCGATGTGGAGCTCGGCATTTGATCTTTCAGAAGGTTTGCAAACATCATTGAACCCCGAAATAAAAAAAATCGCAATTGCTGATCCTGAATTGGCTCCATATGGGAAAAATACCGTTCAGGCTTTGAAAAATACAGGAATCTATCCAAAGATCGAACACAAAATAGTCTGGGCGGAAAACATTGGTCAGGCTGCACAATTTGCCGCTACAGGGAATGCTGATCTCGCTTTTATAGCCCTTTCTACAGCTATGAGCAAAGAAATGAAAGCTAAAGGGAATTATTATCTCTTGTCGGAGAACGAAGCAGCTTCAATCCCACAAAGCGGCATCCTGCTGAAAGGAAAAAAACAGACAGAAGCCAAGCAGTTCTTTGATTTTATAAGAAGCCGAAAAACAGCACAGATCTGGCAAAAATACGGATACCAAACTGAAATACGACACTAAATGCTAGATCAGGAATTTATCTACACATTATTCCTAACAGGAAAATTAGCATTGGTGACCACTTTGATACTGATCATCATAGGAATTCCTGTGGCATATTGGCTCACCTATTCCCGTTTCAAGCTGAAATTTGTTCTGGAAACTCTTATTTGTATGCCAATGGTACTGCCTCCTACCGTAATGGGATATTATCTTTTGGTGGCTTTCAGTCCGGAAAATGCGTTCGGGAAATATCTTCAGGAATGTTTCGATGTCCGGTTGGCTTTTTCGTTCAATGGAATTGTTGTGTCGAGTATTATTGCTAACCTTCCGTTTATGATCCAGCCTTTACAGAATGGATTTTCAGCGTTGCCTGATGAACTTAGACAAGCTTCCTACACGATGGGAAAATCAAAATTGGTTACCCTTTTCCGCGTGCTTATCCCCAATATAAAGACTTCCGTTATTACAGCTATTGCGCTCACTTTTGCGCATTGTATAGGGGAATTCGGGATTGTGATCATGGTGGGAGGAAATATTCCGAAGGAAACAAGAATTGCCTCAGTGGCTATTTACGATCAGGTTCAGGCACTTAATTTTGAAGCAGCCAATAAGTATGCATTTGTCCTTTTCATACTGTCTTTTTTAATCTTGCTTCTGATTTACAGTATTAACCGCAAAATTAACTTTACAACTTTCCGATGATTGAGATCCACCTAAAACATCAGATTTTTACCTCTTCGGGAAGTAAAATGTTAGAGGTTAATGAACAGCTGGAAACAGGTGGGATTATACACGTTTCCGGAGATTCGGGGATTGGAAAGACTGTGTTTTTTAAGATCATGGCAGGATTGCTTACTCCGAATTTTGGGGTGATTAACATCAACAACGAAACGGTATTGGATACTGAAAACCGGATTTTTCTTCCTCCGCAAAAACGTAATACAGCATTGATGTTTCAGAATTATGCTTTGTTTCCGAATATGACGGTAAGACAGAATATTACTTTTGCACAGAAGGAAAAAAACACTGAAAAAATCGATCGTTTACTGGAAAAATTTAACCTTAAAAACTTTGAAAATGTTTTCCCATCAAAACTTTCAGGAGGGCAACAGCAGAGGATTGCATTGGCAAGAGCTTTGGTTCAGGATGCTGAGATCATTCTCCTTGATGAACCGCTTTCCGCAGTGGATCCTTTAATGAGAAAAATAATGATGACGGAGATCGTTGAACATCAAAATAATGGAGCGACGGTTTTTATGACCAATCATAGCGAAGAGGAACTCAGTGCTTTTCCGTGTAGAAAATTGATGATTAAATGAAAATAATGTAGTAATGAAAAACTTTAATTTCTGGCTGAAGCTTTGCCTGTTCAATTTCTTCATAGTATCGGTGGTCGGTGTTATGATGAGGTATAATCTCGCATTTTCACTTCCGGGATTTTCTCATAAATTCATGCAGGAATCGCATTCTCATTTTGCATTTTACGGATGGGTTTCGGCAGCGATTTATCTTTTTGTTACGAAATACCTGACTGAAAGTGATGCTGGAATTGCCGTTTCAAAGTATCAGTTTTTGCAGATTTTTAATCAGATCGGTTCATACGGAATGCTGATTACTTTTCTTTATGGAGGGTATTTCTGGCTTTCCATCGTGTTTTCTTCAGTAGCTTTATTTACCGGTTTTGCTTATTATCTATTTTTACTGATTGATCTTAGGAAAAATAAGAATCCTGAAACCATTTGGCTGAAGTCAGGAGCATTCTTTGCTACATTGTCGGCGATCGGAATTTTCGGGTTGGGATATTTTTCGGCAAGGAAAGACGAGTTCGATGTGCTGTTCAGAGCTTCTACCTATTTTTATCTTCATTTTCAGTATAACGGATTTTTCCTGTTTTCCTCCATAGGTTTGTTTTTGATCTCCCTGAAAAAATACGGCGTTCAAATTCAGGAAAAACTGAATAAAACCATTTTCCGCTTATTGGCTGTTGGATGTTTTTTCGGATATGGACTTTCCATTTTATGGATAGATATGCCGGAGCTCCTTCACATCTTTTTCGGTGTGATTTCTATCCTTCAGATTATAGGAGCAATTAAACTTTGGAGATGGTTCGAGCAAACCAAACTATTCAAAAAACAGCATGTCATACAAAAATGGCTTCTTGTGGTTGTAGGCTTTGCATTTTTAGGAAAATTCATTCTTCAGATCTTATCGGCAATTCCTGAACTGGGAATTTACGCTTTCAGCAATATCAATATCGTGATCGGGTATTTGCACTTAGTTTTACTGATGGGAGTGAGTCTTTTCCTGATCTGGAAAATGCTGCATCTGGAAAATATCAAGATCAACAAATTCCTTCAGACCAGTATTGTGATCATGATCTTCGGGATCATATGTAATGAGGTTATTTTGGGACTTTCGGGATTCTTTTCCATCGTTTACATTCCATTTTTAAGTGCAAAATACTGGCTGCTTTTTGCTTCGGTGGTCATTATGATCTCGATCGGGATGTTTATCAGAGCTTTAAGAATAAAGAATTACATCAATAAAGAATTTAAAAATATCAATCTAAACCAATTTAATAAATAATGAACAAAAAACCAGTACACAATTTTCATATTCCTGTAATGGGACTGGCTTATACCATAGACAGTCCGATCCGTGTTGCCCAGTTTGGAATTTCTTCCGTAGTGTCTATTATCGATGATGAGATCGTGGAAAGAATGAGAGATTTTTACAGTAAGAAATTCAATTTTGATTGTTCTGCCATTTCCATAAAATCGGAAGATCACAGAGCGAGAAGAATCACGGCATATCTGGATATGATGGATGATATTGTTACGAAAAAATGTAAAGATTTTAAAGAAGAAATTACCAAAAACACAGAAAGCTTAAAACAGTTTATCGGAATGTTGCCGAGTACTTCCGATTTCAAAAAAGGATTACAGAACATTCTCGATAAGAAAAACGATCTCGCAGCAGACATTAAAAAATTCATTGATGAAAACCTTTTTCCGGGCGAAATTGATGTCAACATCATGACCAAAGTAGATAAGGACAACTTCGTGAAGGATGTACAGCTTCCTACGATTTATAATGATGCCCATGCTTCTCTGCGTGGTTTTGCGAAGAGTAAACTGTCTTCATCTGTAGTGTTTTCAGCAGGGATGAATCCCAGATTATACAGCTATCTGGAGGAATTTGAACACTTTTTTCCTAATGAAAACGGAGAACTGAAAAAGAAGATCATCATCAAGGTAAGTGATTTCCGTTCAGCGATGATCCAGGGAAATTTTCTTGCAAAAAAAGGACTTTGGGTTTCGGAATACAGAATAGAATCCGGTTTGAATTGTGGTGGTCATGCTTTTGCTACGGACGGACTTTTGATGGGTCCAATCATGGAGGAATTCAAACAAAAAAAGAGTGAACTCCAGTTTTCGGCATATTCTTTATGGAGCGAAGCATTGAAACAAAAGGGTAAAACGGCTCCTTCCGAGCCTTTAGACATTAAAATTTCTGTACAAGGCGGTGTAGGAACTTCTGAAGAACACGAATTTCTTCTCTCAAATTATAATGCAGACAGTGTAGGATGGGGTTCTCCGTTTTTGTTGGTTCCGGAAGCTACTTCTCTCGATCAGGAAACAAGAGATCTTCTGGTGAAAGGAAAAGAAGAAGACTTCTATCTGAGCAACATATCACCATTGGGAGTTCCGTTCAATACAATCAAAGGAACAAGCAATGAGATCATCAAGGAAAAAAATATAGCAAAAAGTAAGTTCGGGAGTTCATGTCCTAAAAAACTTTTGGCTTTAAGCAAAGAATTTGATCCGAAAGGAACCTGTACCGCTTCAAAAAAATATCAGGATATCAAAATGGATGAGCTGGAAAATAACAGAGCAAATCTTACAGATAAACAATACGAAAAAAGCAGAAAAAATATCACCGATAAATCCTGCCTTTGTGTAGGTCTTGTCAATTCCGCTTATCTGGAACACGGATTGCCGATAAAAGGTGAGAAACAGGGAGTTGTTATTTGCCCGGGACCTAATCTTAGCTTTTTCGACAGAGAACTTTCACTTTCGGAAATGGTTCGCCATATTTACGGATACGAAAATGTTTTGCCGGATGAACGCCGTCCAAATGTCTTTATCAACGAATTGAAACTGTATGTGGATCATCTTAAAAACGAAATAGCCGATTTTTCTGAAGAGATCACCAAATCTCAGGTGAAAAAATGGGAGAGCTTCAAAGCTAATTTACTGAAAGGAATTGCTTATTATGAAGATCTTTTTGCCCATACAAATTATTTCAGATCAAAAGTAGACCGTATTTTTTCTGAACTGAAATCATACAGATCAAAAATTGATCAGATCCAGATTCCGCAGTTATAAGCTGTAGAATTTAAAATACTCCTGGTTCATTCATCAGCTTCATTACACTTCCAAGATCTTTCAGATCTTTGATCTTATATTGGAACATGATCATCACTTTTTCCTTTACAGCAACAGCAAGGTGATGAATGGGACAGGGATTTTCCCCATTACATAAGGATAACCCTAAAAGACATGAGGTAAGAACTTCCTTACCTTCAAAATTTTCATAGATGTCTTTGATTGTCAGATTCTCAAATTGTTCATCATCGAGATAAAAACCACCACCTTTTCCTTTTCCTGAAGAAATCAGTTTTTTTCTGGTCATATGCTGTAAAATTTTGGAAGTGAAAGGGGTAGGGGTGCCTATTTTTTCCGAAATATCTGCGATCCCAATCTTCCGCCTTTCAATGGCAAGTATAATACATGCTTTTATTGCATACTGACATGTATTCGAAAATATCAACATTTATTCTTATTAATGATTAAACTACTAACTTGGTTGTAAAAATACAAAAACCTCGCCGAAACCATAGATTTTAGGAGATTCATATTTGGTATAAAGTTGAAGTGAAGCTTAAAAAAATGAAAGCCACTAAAATTCTAATGACTTTCATCGATCAAGACAAATTATTTCAGTTTGAAATTAGGCGCAATTTTCAGAGCAAGCCACGTCCACGTTTGCAGATCTTTTGGTTCTGAAACATTTTTAAGGACTTTCATACTGTCACTTGCAAACATAAAGGAATGACCTAGGTTTACCGTGATCACTTTCCAGAATTTTTGGATGAGAACCAGATCCAGTTCGCTTCCTAAATAAGATGAATATTTTTTTTCCAGATTATTCTCACCCAGTTTTCCGTTTGTAGTGAAAATGTGCAGGTTACCCGTAATTATGGAGTTAGAATTAAACTTAAAAGTAGATTTAAGATAATAATCATTCAACCCGAAACCGTTAAAATGGCTTGTTCCAAAATAAAAATAATCCATAAACCCATTATGCAGGTGATTGGTTCCATACAAAGGGCTGAACGATCTGTTTTCTCCGGAATAAGTATCATAACTCCTACCGGAAAGCCATTCCGTCCCGGCAACAATATTAATCTTTGGATGAATCAGAAAATCTGAATTGATTGAAAACTGATAAGCAGACTTGATCTGAGCGCTTGTGTTTTTACCCGTTTGATAATATGCTGAACCGAAAAAACCGATGTTTTCGAAATATTTTTTCGCATTGATTCCCATTGTCAACATATCATAATGGGTACCTGATGGATTTTGCAAAATATTATTCAGAGCGATGGCTGAGAATAGGAATTTGTTGTTTCCGGTAAATTGATAATGCAAAACCTGAAGTGATTTTGTGATTTCTCCACCCTCCGAAATGCTGTAAATCTCTTTTTCGGACAAATCATTGGTATCATTATCATCATTGTTGTAGGTGATTGCAGCTTCGATTTTAGAATTCGGACTTAGGGTATAAATACCTTTCAAAGTTTCAAAACTTCGTCCCTGCATCATCCAATCCAATGTCCCAAGTAAACGTTCGTTGTCGTAGGAAAGAATCTGTTTCCCTAGTTTCAAAGAAAATTGGCCTGAAAACTGATATTTTGCCCAGGCTTCATGAATGGTGAAGTTCTGATTTTTTCCTGTATTGGAAGCTGTTTCTCCCCATGTTCTTACATCCTGTGCACTGAGGTAAACTTCCAGGTTTTTATAATAATAATCTATTCCGACTCGAGCACGGGAAAGAACAGTTGTCTCTGCAGATTTCCCTTTTGGAATGAGGGTTCTTGCTCCATTATCCAGTTCTGCTCGTGTTCGCAGATCAATGTTCATTTTCAGACTATCCATTTGTGCATTGGCCAATCCGAAAGCGAGGCTTAAAATGCCTAAAGTAATTTTGTTCTTAAACATTTCATTAAGGTTCAGCGGTTATTTTATAAGTTTGATGACAAGCAACACAGTTGTTGAGAAGTTCATTCATTTTCACCTGAATTTCCTGTCTGTCGTATTTTTGCTTGGCCATTTTTGACATTACATCAAAAAGTTCATGGGTATGAAAGCCCATTTGTTTGAACTCATAGGGTAAAGATCTTACCAATCCCTGAGGAATGGTATTTATCTTACAGGCTCCGGATTGCTGACCAACACCGGCGACCATATTGGGATCGTTTTTAGCAATTCCGTCATTGATCTTTTGTACACTTTCCAAGAAACCCCGCATTTCTGCCATCACATATTCACGGTTTTCTTTGGTCATTTTTATCTCGGATCTGCTGTCTTTTTTAATGATCACTTTTTCGCCCTGATAAAAGAATTTATAGACCAGAACAACATTCAGAATGATGGATATCATCATCATCATCAGTAACATGAGGTTTTTTTTCATTTTTTTTAAGTTTTTATTATTAACAAGGTCTTTCACATCCCGATTTGGTATAGAAATGCCAGTTGACAGCTGTAGCCATTACGCAACCCACTACCAAAAACCAGAAAAAGAGCCTTGAATCACCTGTCATCATTCTGGATTGTGTGATCAAAACATTGAACACAAAAGGTCCGAAAGCGGCCACTGCTGCAGTCCAGCCTATAACTCCGGCTGCTTTTCTCGGAGAATCTGAGAAAATGACTGGGAATTGCTTGAACGTTGCTGCATTTCCAATTCCTGTGAAGAAAAAGATGGCTAAAACGATAAATAGGAAACCCTCGAACTGATCGGGAGAAGTAGGTGTTAAATATCCTCCGAGAATCAATCTGCAAATCAGGATGATCAATGCTATTCCGGTAACCTGTGTAAGTAATGCACCTCCGATCTTATCAGCAACTTTTCCAAAGATCACTCTGGATGCTGAACCAATAAGCGGTCCGTAAAATGCAAACTGTAGCGGATCAAGGTTTTTGTCTAAAGGAACATACAGGTTTTTGATCATCATAGGGAAGGATGCCGAAAATCCTGCAAAAATCCCGAAGGTCATGATATAGGTCATTGTACAGTACAGGGTATGTTTATCCTTGAAGATGTCCAATTGCTCTTTGAAAGATGCCTTTACCGGAATACTTTTTAATGAGAACCATGCCCAGATTCCAATGATAAATAGTGGAATAACATAGATGAACGCAATATTTTCCAAGTAGATGGTTTTACCTGTTTCCACAATGATCTCGCCACCTCCCATGAATGAAAAGATACTTAAACTGATCACAAGTGGTGAAAGCAACTGTACCAGGCTTACTCCAAAATTACCGATTCCAGCCTGAATACCGAGTGCGGTTCCGGCTTCTTTTTTCGGGAAAAATAAGGATGTTGAAGGCATAAAAGATGAAAAGTCTCCACCACCGATTCCCAACAAGAATCCAATCACCATAAAATAAGTAAAGGATGTCTCAGGATTCATAACGGCAAATCCAAGCATGACCACAGGAATGATCTTGATGAGTGAACTGACAGAAACTACCTTTCTGGTACCATAGATAGGAATTAGAAATGTATTGACAATTCTTAGAAGCCCTCCCGCTAATCCGGGCATTGCTCCCATCCAGAATAGCTGGTCATCTGTGAACTGAAAGCCAATGTGAGGAAGTTTGATAACGATGACGCTGTATAAAAACCAGGTCGCGAAAGATAAGGTGAGAGCCGCAGTTGTAATGGTCAATGTTTTCCATGCTGTTTTTTTGCCGCTGCGTTTCCAGAATTCTTCGTTGGAAGAGTCATAGTTGGTGAGCCAATGTGAATCATTCATCTTTTTAGTTGTTTATTTTTGGGTTTAATGTTAATCTTTGTTGCAATTGACATGTTCAATTCTATCCTTAATGTGTGGTGCTTCTTTATGTGTCATTTTTTTGATTATTGTATTCATCCAGAAAAGAGATATGGCTGAAACCAGGAACACGAAAATCCATGAGCTGGTCCATAATCCTGAAAAATCTAGGAGATAACCAAATAAGATAGGTCCAATGAAGCCTCCTAAACCACCGATAAGCCCTACCATTCCACCAACAACACCCACTTCATTCGGAAAGTATTCAGGGATATGTTTGTAGACGGCCGCTTTACCGATTCCCCACATAATGCCAATAAGAATGACAAGAATGGAGAAAACCCATATATGTGCTTCAAATTTGATGAGGGTAACGCCCTGTGCTAAAAGTTGTTTTTTCTGTACTTTTTCATTGTGTTTTACCAAAACTTCCTGCCATGAAAATGATTTGGGTAATACAGAGGTTTGCTGAGGTATTTCAGGTTTTGAACTGATGCTGAATTCTCCGTTATCAAGAATGATCTTATCTTTTTCAATGGATTGAACTGTTCCTGTTTTTTTTGCAGTGATTCCTTTTCCCGGTGTCAAAATCTCCATTTTAGGAAGCATCAATAATCCGCTTAAGACCAGAGAAGAATAGAGTACCCAGTACATGACTTTTCTGGCCCCGAATTTATCTGAGAGATAGCCTCCAAATGCACGGATCACACCGCTCGGTAAACTGAATGCGGAAGTAAGAAGTCCTGCTAAAACCAATGAAGTTTGGTAAACACTTACATAATAAGGCAATAACCATTGTGAGAAAGCAACAAACAGGCCGAATACCAGAAAATAATACAGACCGAATCGCCAAACCCTGATTTTGCTTAAAGGATTAAGAAGCTGTTTTACTGATTTGTTCTGAACTGCTGCTTTTTTATTTTCAACAAAAAACAGGAATATAAATCCGATGATCGTTAACGTAATTCCGTAGATGATGGGAAGCATTCTCCATCCGTTTTCCGGATCATCAGCAGATAGATAATTGAGCAGAGTAGGAGCAAAAAATGTAGTAAGAGCAGCTCCTGCATTTCCCATTCCGAATATTCCCAATGCACGTCCCTGCCATTCTTTCGGGTACCAAGCAGAAGTGAAGGCAATACCTACGGCAAATGCTGTTCCCACCATTCCGAATAGGACACTTAATAACAAATAGATCCAATAAGAATCTGCAAAATATAATAAAAATAAAGGTATGCTGCAAAGTAAAAGTAAAGTTGAGAATACAGGTTTTCCTCCATATTTATCTGTTAAAATCCCTAAGGGAAGTCTCATGATAGAGCCTGAAAGAATAGGGATTCCCAAAAGCCAGCCTGTTTCTACCACAGACCAGTTGAAAATATTGTTGTCAACAAGATAAGTAACTAAAACACCGTTTAAAGTCCAACAGGCAAAACAGATCGTAAATGCCAAAGTATTCAGAAACAGAATTCTGTGGGCGGAAGATAAATTTGCGTTCATTGTTTCGGTTTTTTTAATAATCTAGTTTACTTGCACAAAGATATTATAAATAAGACATTTTTGTCTTATTATAGATTTTTTTTCTATTTTTGTGTCATAAATCATATTATTCTATACATAAAGCGATCAATGGAGTATATGATTCGAGGTTGTATTATCATCATTTCAAGTAATTAAAATATTCATTATGAGGAGTATTACGCGGATGGAAATTATCCTATATGTTCAGAAGCAGAAAAAAAGTACACATTTTTACTCAGCCTTATTCCGGCAGATCCCGGCTCCTAACGTCCCCAATAGGAAGAATGTTTTATTTGGAGATCACTACAGGCTTAGATTCATACAACATAATATCAATGAAGATGAATAAATACTACGCGGGCATCTTTCTTTTCATGGTTTTCATCTACGCATTCTACAATAGAGAAATTTATACTGAAAAGGCAGATTACGGTGATTTTAAGCTTTCAGAAAAAGCCTTGAACGGTGAGAGACTGTGGCTGGAAAATAATTGTAATGCTTGTCATCAACTGTATGGTCTGGGGGGATATTTAGGCCCGGATCTTACTAATGTTACGTCCAGGCCTGATAAAAGTGATGAATATCTAAAGGTAATGATGATCAGCGGGATCAAATCCATGCCCAAATTCGATTTTTCGCCTGATCAGCAGGACCAGATCCTACAATTTTTAAAAGAAGTTGATAGAACGGGGTATTATCCAACGCAGAATGCTGTGATCAATTATGGCGGATGGGTAGACTATCCACAAAAAGTAAAAAATGAAAAATAACGCTTATCCTTTCTATTATATACTGATCGGGCTGCTGAGCCTGGTACTGTGTCTTTTTGTTGGTTTTTTATCTGGTGTACAGTATGCGGTTCCGGATTTTGCTAAAACCATATTTCCATTTACTGTTCTTCGGCCGTTACATACTCTTTTTGCCCTTTCATGGATCTTTATGACAGCTATTGGCGGGATCATGTGGTATATCCAGAATGATAAGACAAGCTCAGGGATTATGAAGTGGCAATTTTGGGTCTTTACATTTACGGGTATATTGATAGCGGCTTGTTATATATTCAAGAAATTTGAAGGAAAAGAATACCTTGAATTTCCTCATGGTTTCTATGTACCTATTCTTTTAGGATGGATCTTGTTCGGAATTTATTATTTTCGTGTGATGTGGCGTACTTTTTCCCGTTGGCCTGTATATTACTGGATGTGGGGAACGGGAATCGTATTGATGATTTTTCATTTTACAGAAGCTCACCTCTGGATCTTGCCTTACTTCAGAGAACACTATACTCAAAACCTTACGATGCAGTGGAAAGCAGGCGGTGCCTATGTAGGGGCATGGAATATGTTGGTATACGGTACCTCTATGTATGTAATGGAAAGAAACAGTGGAAAGTTAGGTTACAGCCATTCAAAAACGGGATTCTTTTTTTTCTTCCTCGGTCTTATTAATGTGATGTTCAATTGGGCACATCACATTTATCCCGTTCCGAATGCAGAATGGATCCGTTATTTAGCATATATCATCAGTATGACGGAATGGATCATCCTGCTAAGAATCATCTATCTTTGGAAAAAAGATATTCCGGCACAAAGTAAGAAACAGTTTTCAGTATCTTACCGTATGCTGATGTTATCAGAGTTATGGATCTTTCTGAACCTGTTTTTAGCATTGTTGATTTCCATTCCTGCCATTAATCTTTTTACACATGGAACACACATTACGGTGGCTCATTCTATGGGAACTATCATCGGGATTAATACCACTATTCTGTTGTCTTCTGTAAGTTTTATCCTGGAAATTGTAAAAGGAATGAGACCAAAAGTTAAAAAGACTATTTTTCTGGGAAGCCGGATCTTTAATGCTTCATTCTTAGGATTTTGGCTTATATTGCTGGTGATGGGAGTTAAACGTTCAAAATGGATTTACTTTTCAGAGCAGATCTCTTTTGGTATGTTTCAGGATTCTATGCAAGTTTTACATATTATATTTGGCTTATTTGGAACTGGCTTAATCATAGGGATTTGTATTATAATCTATCCAATGATCAACCACACCATTGCTATACTCGTTAGGTATAAGACGAAAACTGCACAACAAAGAAGACTAGATGCTTTTAACCACCTGGGCAATGAGTCAATAAGGAAGAGAGATTGAAAAGTTTTAATGATGGCTGCTTCAGACAAAATTTATAGGCGATTTTCGTTTTCTCGCAGATAGTATATTGCCTCTTTTACTGCTTGCACTGGATTTTTAGGATCAAAACCAAGTTCTGTCCGGGCTTTTGAAATATCAAAATTTTGCTGAAGTCCCGAAAACATGGCAATGTCTTTATTAGTAAGCAATGGTGCTTTTGATGTAATTTTGCTTACTATTTCCATTAGCCATGCAATTGCGAAAAGTATGGGTTTAGGAACAGCAGTGGGTAATTTAATGTTCAGTTCAGGCAAAAGTTCTTGAGCAATTTTGGTTGTTTCTTTAATCGACATACATTGTTCGTTTGCTAAAATGTAGCGTTCGCCGGCTCTGCCTTTTGTTGCTGCGAGGTAGCATCCTTCGGCAACGTCTTTTACATCAATCCAATTAAGAGTGATATTGGTTTCTATAGGGATTTGTTTTTTCAAAATCAGGTTAATGATATTGTAAGATACATTTAGCGGTGCAAATGATTCACTACCAATCATGGCAGACGGCAATACGGCAACCAATTCTATATTGTGTTTTTTGGCTAGGTCAAAGGCCATTTTTTCACCGTCGTTTTTTGAGTTATAATACATATCCCTGCGATCGGGATTGTAACCGTTGCTTTCTTTTGTCGGAAGTTTGGTGTAGTTCAACGCAGCAATAGAACTTACATAAACTATGCGTTTTACGCCAGCTTGTGCAGCAGCTTCTATCTGAAGGCGGGTTCCTTCTATATTGACATCATAGATTTCCTTTTTAGGGTCTTTGGCCCAAAGTTTAAAAGCAGCACCGACCGCATAAAATGTTTGTATACCTTGCAATGCAGTGGTCAGAGATTACATGTTTGTTATATCGGCTTGTACCACCTCGCACTCCAGCCCTGCAAAAGGTGCCGTATTTTTGATGTTGCGGACAGCCGCACGCACGGGAACGCCTTTTTTTATCAGCAGTCTCACAAGGTTATTTCCCAGATGCCCATTTGCACCTGTTACTAAAGCCAAATTTTTCTGTACCATAATTTTTAATTGTTTAATATATGAGACAAAATTCGGCAAAGCTTTTCTAGGTATACTTCACAAATGTTACTTAATGTCAATTGTGATTAAAATTTTTAATGCTACAAATTTGTCATGTTTATCACTTAAGTTTATAAATGTGATTCCTTTCTTATTCGGCTTAGACTCTTAGGGTCCATGCCAAGAAATGAAGCGATATATTGTAATGGGACATTCTGTAAAATATGCGGATAATCTTTTATAAATTTCCGGTATCGTTCTTTACCACTTAATGTCGCCAGTTCTTTTGATCTATTATCATTATAGACAAGCGATTGCTGAAAAACTGAAATGCTGAAGTTTTTAAAAAGGATACTCTTTTCGGTCAATATATCCAGATTATTTTTGCTAATTCTCAACAGCTTACATTCTGTAATACATTCCAAATTTTCATTGGATTTTGTCTGATTAATAAAATTAAAGTATGAGGTGATAAATCCAGGTGGACAGTTGATATGAGTGGTTACTTCATCTCCATAATCATTGTAGTGAAAAAGTCGTAGGTATCCCGAAACTACAAAGTACAAATACTTTGGTATCATGCCTTCTTCTTCAATCACTCGGCTTTTGGGAAAGAGTGTGGGCTCAAAATATTGTAAACACCATTTTCTCTCAGATGGCGGTATAACCGGTGAGATTAGTTTGAGTAATTTTTCATGCATTTTACAAAATTAGAGAATCATTTTTAGATATTATTTTTGGATGATGTTTTCATTCATCAAATTAATGAATGTTGTTATTTCTTAGTCAAATCCAAATAATGGTATAAAGAAATTATTAAAGTATGATTATTTTCTATGCGGTTTTTCGTTAAATAAATGCGAAGGTTTAAATATCCTAAGCCTAGCGTAAGCGATTTGTCCAGGAAAATATCCGCTCCTCCATAAAGCCTGTTTTGTGCCAGATACTGATTCACCAATTGTTTGTCTGTATTCAATATCATCTGCTCATAAAAAGAGAGACCAAGACGAGCGTATCTTCAAACACTTTTATCGATGATTTGGTTCGTTTGAGCCAAATTAAAAAAGAATTGACTATAGCTAACTTAAAGAGATATTGCTAAATGTATTAAGAGTATTAAGAAATAAATGTAAGTCTGATATGAAAAGTAAGCAAGGCAATGGAATATAATTGATGTGTACCAAAACTGGTAGCTGTGGAGCCTTGTCTTACTTTTCCTTTTCAACTGTAAAAAATAGTGAACAGTATGTTTACTAATATTAGATAGAAGACTAATACAATCATCATTTTAATGACAAAGAATAAAAGTAAAGAGGTGCCGTCTTTTGAAATTACACCTGTATGTTTTACGAATTTGCATAAAGTTGTAGATATATACAAACGTATTAAGATTAAAAATTTAAATCAGGATGAAAAAATTTCCTCTAGTGATTTATTATTAACACAAGATTTTGGTTTACCATTGGGTCTTGTACAGAAAGAGAAGGAGGTGATAGGCTACTCATATGTATACTTAAATGATGATCATCAGGCCATAATAAAATCTTTGGTAGTGAAGGAATATGATAATCCTGTTTTTGAAACCCGATTAATAGATTACGCTTACAAAATTTTTAATACAATGTATAAGAACGATGATAAAGATTTCTCAAGACTCAAAGCATACATAGTAAGAGTTGTTGATTGGATTAATACGTAATAAAACTTTAATGTTTATTTAAATTTAAAATGGCGCCAACTGTCTTTAGTTAGTACCATTTGGCAAATTTTGTGACGTTGACGCACGACTATACAAACACTTTTGTCGATGATTTGATACGTTTAAGCCAAATGAAGCAAGAATTGAATATTACTATTTTTTTGTAATTACAAAGTTTTTTGCAATTTATTTTTTAACATTTGAAACAATCGAAGTTGACATAGTTTTGCTTTAGTTTACTTTCATTGTCTTTATTGAATACAAACATATTTTTGTGCAGAATATTATAGAAAACATAATTTGTCTATTGATGATGGGCTTATCCAAAGATGTAATTTAGGACATTCAAATATATTGTTGCCTTCTTTTAACTAAATCTTTTTATTGTTTTCATCTTATCATATTTCTCATCCATATCTCCATCTACGTTTCCAATAGAGTTAAGAAATTCAAAAAATGCAACTCTGTTATATGCTAAAATTGATTTTGAAATCAGCTTTTTAAAGATTTCTAATTCATCAAACCTTAAATCGGCAAATTTTGCCCTTAGAACGGTTTCTAGCTTTCCTCTTTTTTCATGGCAGTTTCTGCAGAGGCACCTTAAAGAGTCAAGAGGGTATTCCCAAGGTTCTCTACCGTATTGGTAATAGCAGTGATGAACTTCTAAATTTGTTGATGCACCACAATCTTGACAACGGTACTCAGCATTTGATTTGACAAGATTTCTTTTATCTTGCCATCTTAAATCTTGGAGTTTATCAGAATATGTTTTGATAGATTCTTTACTGTCGTCGATAATTTCCAAATTCTCATCGTAGTAAAAACCGATATTCCAAGCGTTTCCGAGCTCGTAAAAAAAACCAAAAGAAAGCACTATATCTTCAAATTCTAAGTGTTGTTTTTGATCTCCAAAATTTAAAATATAGAATAAACCTCCTTCTGTCGTAATCACAAATTCACTTTCATTATGATATTCTTCTTCTCGTTCCAGCCATTCTTCGATGGTGTAGAAGTGGGTTTCTCCCATTATATCATTTTTTTCTAGCCATAATTTGAGGGTTTCAATCAACTTATCTCTTTTTTCTTTCATAATCTTTCACAGGTCTAAAATTATAATTTGCTTATTTCCCATTCATATAATTAAACCTAAAATCCAGTTGCTCAATATTATCTATTGATATAAGTTCTGAACCAAAAGGGTCTTCAGTTTTTTTGAGATACTTTATGTATGCGCTAAGTCTTTCATCCATAAACTGATTGGAAGTAGGGATAACGAAAGAATGTCCCATTAAAGGATAACTGTAAAATCTAAATTCTTTATCAACTTCATCACTGTAGTCTGTAAATCTTATCTGTGGAAGCAATAAATCTTCTGTATTATAGAGTACTGCTTTAAATTTTGGAACCTGAACATAGACAGGGTAATCATTAAGGTCATACCTTGAAAATTCCCGTATAAAATTAAACCTGTCGTCATGTGCATCTCTGATTTGTCTTTCACGTTCTTCTAAAAATACCTTGTATATTCCTCTTCTAAATCGGCGTCTAAACTCACGCTGAAAATTTGGTCTCAGTTTGTAACCCATCTTAAACTTGAAAGTTCTTGGATTATTTTTGTAATTAAAATTAAAATATTCTGATTTGAAACGACCCAGTCTAATCTCTTTGTGCTGCGTAAGAAGAAGATATTTTGATGTGTTCAACACCTCTTTTAGCGCAATTTCGACAGCCGGAAGACCATGCTCTTTTCTGCCAAAAAATTCATTACAGGAATCACATACATTTTCACAAACAAGTTTTCCTCCTAATGATTGTGGGATCGTGTGAGCTAATTTTTTAAAAGTTACGTAGTTTTCATTTTTGGAGCACCAAATGCAAATCTTCATATAATTACAATCTTTTGTGAATCCTTTTCGTGTTGAACATTAAATTTACAACTAAAAATATTTTTAGTTTTCGCTTAGAATAAATTTCTTTGAAAATTCATCCATTATTTGTTCGTGAGAATTGATTTCAATTATTAAATTCTCAATCTTCTCGTGATTCAAAGATAATGTTTCCAATAGTAAAGATTGTTGCAATTCCTTACGTTTTTGATAACATAATAATAATTCTTGATGGATGCTCTTTTTATATATAGGAACAATCACTGATTTCAATTTTACAATAGTATTATCCAAATAAGAAATAGGGCTAATTATGTTTTCTTTGATTTTTAAAAATTTTTCTGCAGGGTCCTGCTCATTTACGATCATATGTTCGCTGTAAGGCGACTTGTAATAGGCTTGAATCATAATTTTTTTATCATTCTTCTCCAATTTTCTTTTAAAAAAACAGATTGAAAGGATTTCAAATCGCTTAAAAGAACAGATAATAGGCTTTCGTGAAGATCTTCAAGATTTTTCAGCTCTAACTGCGAAATAGGTCTGTTGTGAGCTTCTTCTCTTCTTATTTTATTAAGATTATCCATTAAACTTTCAAATTGAGTAGGATTGTTAAAATAAGTTTTGAATAAATTAAAGTATGTTAAAATAATTTTTTTTAATTGTAATGTATATGTATAAGCAATCAAAACATCACCATCAGTACATTCTAAACCAAATTGATTAAAATATAAGTCCTTAACATCTTTTCCAAGTTTATTATTAAGACCAAGCTCCCACCAATCTTCTCCAAATTTATCCTTAAGTTTGATTTTTACGGCTTCTCTTAATCCGTTTTCAATTTCTGATATTATCTTCTTTGCCTGAACAAGGCGAAAATCTTTTGTGTTTTCCTGGAAGAGTGTTCTTGTGAACCATTCGACAAATTCTCCAGTTCCAATTAGTTCTGCAGTAGATTTTGTGCATAGAGCGTATAAAATTTCATTGTTATCTTTGTCATATGCTCTGACTACATAGTTTTTTAGGTCTACATTTTCATATGTTCTATTTTTGAAAATCCCATTGAAACATCCCATGACTTTTGATATTTCCAATTTAATATCGTTTGAGTCTTATGCAATCGGATAGAAATCGCAACAAAGTGTATCAAGATTAAGTAAAGAGACGTTTTTAACGTCTACAGGTTTACAATCTTTATTAAAGATATGAATAGTTTTTAGCGCACCATTTACCATTTGGGGCAACTTGTCCACAGTTATCATATATGATTGGTTATAAAATGTGTAATTTTTCCTAAACTAAAATTATATGCATATCTCGGCCTATAATTTCTAATACAAAATAATAAAATAATAACGCAGCCTATTTGTAATTAAATCATTATGAACTTAAACAAAAATTATATCATCACCTAATATTTCCTTAATTCGTTGTTTGTTCCAGCTATCAGGCACGCCAATGCAAGCAAGATATTTAGGACGGGACAGAGCTACATAAAGCATTCTTTGCTTTTCAGTTGGAAGAACTCCGATATTTTTAAAATCAGTTAGTGAAATCTGTTCTCCAGAACTGTTTTTACTTAGTACCAGTAAAACCGAATCAAAGGTCATCCCTTTTGCTTTATGAATAGTTGATATCGGATGTTGTATTTTGGCTTGAGGGTAAAGAAAATGCAGAAGATTTTTATTGTAAAACTGCTTTCCCTTCTGCTTCAGTTGAAGATCAGTTTCAATTCCAAATGTATTTTTTATATGCTCAGTCATAAGCATAGTCCAATTTTTTAAGGTGTCGTTTTGATCAGGCATCTTTTTGATGAAATCAAATAACAAGATATTTATATCTGAATCATTTCTAATTTCCTTTTCCTTTGCTCTTTGTTCTCTGTAATTACCGGTAGGAAGCAAAATTTGAGCTAAACACATTCTTAAAATATCAATACTGATTTTACTATTACCTTGTAAAAAGTAGTTTTGAGCTCTCAATATTGTGATCGCTATGTTATTTTTCCAAGGTTCTTCTGATGTGGCTTTGGCTCCAAACACTTCTAAATGAGTACCTCCCCGCACTAGAATTTGATTTAAATAATTATTATCAATGAGGGTTTCATATTTTGTGATTAAACTAATTGGATCATCTTCTGAAAATCTTATGACATGAATTTTATGATCTGTAGTATGCTTGCAAATGGAGCGTATGGGCTCGCTTTCAGTTTCTCGAAATAAGCTATAAACATTAATTATTTGTTGAGATGATCTTCTGCAGTGATTAAGTCTGACTTGTTGCCAAACTGATTTGTTATTAAAGCGAGCTATAAATAAGTCGGGTCTTGCTTCTCTAAATTCATAAAGACTTTGATAGGGATCACCAACGAATTCTATGTTTTTTAGACCTGCAGAAATTAGCAAATCAAAAATTTTGTATTGAATTTCTGAAGTATCTTGTGCTTCATCGATAATAAAGTAAGGAAAACGTTCAATTAGGCTTTTAGCGATACTAGGATATTTTTCTAATAAGAATGCAGCTAAAAAAGTTGAATCATCATTGTTTAAATATCCGTTATCAAATTGCCATCTTTTATATTCTTTAGCATATTTCTTAAAAATAGTTTCAGAAACAATTTTGGGATTCGGTTTATGTCCATTCCATGTGTAAGTATTGTCAATTTCTATTTTAAGCTGCGATGGGGGATAGGAGTATTTTAATGGTTTTTGTTGGTTATTCTTATGATTACCAAGATTCATATCATCCAAAAAAGACACTTTGTCTAAAATCTGGGGTCTTTTAATGTTTTTCTCCAGCAAATAATAATATGGTAAGGTGATGTAATGATTGATAAAACTGTCAATTGTCGATACCAAGTGTGGATACCTGATGTGGCTACCATTAATTTTTTCAAATGCTTGGAAAATTTCATCTTTGGCCACATTCGTAAATGATAAGCATGCAATTCCTGCGTAATCACCATGTTCAGTTTTACATTCATCCATTAATATCTTTAGTTTGTAAGCCACTGATGTAGTCTTGCCACTCCCGGGACATGCATTGAGAACTATCTTACCTCTTGAATCTAAATAAGGACTATTATCATTAGTAATTTCAAACTGCATACTTTAAATAATATGTTTTAATGATTGTGAAAGATATTGAGGCACTCTGAAGATGGTAGTCTCTCCAGTAATAATTTTGCTTTCTAATAAAGCAGAAAATTCTTGTGCAAATATGCTTTTTGCTGGAAGAGCTTTCCACAATAATATGGCAATTTTTTCTTTTTCAGATAATGAAAAAGCTTCATTTTGAAGAGAATCAATATAGACAAGGATTACATTAAATTTTTTAAAGTCTTTAATTTTTAAATATTGTAATAGAAGATTTTCTTGAAACTCTGTTTTACTATCTGCAATGTTGGCGAGCGCAATTTCAAACTCTAGGGTTTTAAAAGCGGGAAACAATTTTATATTATTTTTATTTGATGTGATTGTGGAGTTCAGGTTACCAATTCTATTATTAATTTGTGAATTGTACAGTCCTGAATGAAACCCGTCCAATGCTCTGTAGTTTTTTGAGATAAGATTTTTAAATGATCTATCCTGTTTCGCATACCTGTCATCGTCAGTGATAATTGCCACTTTATGATTAAGTCTTTTACTTTTTTCTGTAGAATTAAATAAGTGAATAAATGAATAGAAAGATATCCCATCAACACTTACCAATTCACAACGAGAATCTTCAAGACTTGATCCTAAGAAATCAGCAAATGCTTTTACAAGCAGCTTTTCAGATATTCCTTCAACAAATATGAGAGATTGAGCAAAAAATAACTGACTTTTGGTAATGTCAAGATACCGTTCAAGCTGATTTTTTCGTTCAATAAAATCATCTTTTCTCAAAATTTTTTTCTTAGCAATTTGCTCGATAACCAATTCATCTTCGCGATTCTCAAAACAACCACCAATATTAATAGCATTATCTTGAAGTAGTATGAGATTATCAAGTTTTGCTTTGGAAGTTAAAGTGGGAGAGTGTGATGTTATGAATAATTGGCAATTATTTGGAGCACTTGCAACTTTTAAAAAATTGTAAAGGTTCAATTGAAGCTGAGGATGAAGATGTGCTTCCGGTTCCTCTATCAGCAAGGTGAAATGTTGATTAGGATGATCTGTGATACGCTCTTTAATATCACCCAATATCACTGCGATATAAATAAGATTATTAAAACCTAGACTATTTTGCCATAAATTGAAGCCATCATTTTCTAACGAATGTTTATCATGGGGAAGATATGGTTTTATAACATTAACAATACCTTCAATTTTTGAAGAGCTTTCGATTCTAAGTCCTATCTGGTTATCTTTTGTAATTTTGAAAATATCATCTAAATGTTTATTAACACTTGTCCGAGTATCCTTCACTTCTTTTTGTTCCAGCAGATCATCATTTGCTTTTTTGATAATTTTTCTAAAATTTTCCTCTGTTTGAGATCTTTCAACAAGTCTTTTAATTACAGATCCCAACATATTGGATTTAACGTTTAATAGATCATTGGTACTGTCCCTTAAAGCTCCAAGATAATAATGTTGAAAAATTTCAAACGTTCCACTATCTGCTTTTTGTTCTGTAGTAGCACCAGTGAAGTAGGTGAATTTCGGATATTTGCCGTCTACAAGATCATAGATTAAAGTTATTTTTGCATAATCTAAATCAGAATCATGCGGATCAACTACTAAATATTCGTATAGTGCTCCCTTTTCAGAAAGAGATAGTCCTCTGAAAATGTATTCCAAAATAATTGATTTACTCTGTACTTTCGTTATAGCGTTATAAAAAAAATCTTCAGAATTAACGTAGATATCCTTTTTGTAATTACCCAAGTTATACATTAATCGAATGGCATCAATTAATGCTGTTTTACAAGAACCATTTTCTCCAATGATAATATTTAATTTAGGGTTGAAGTTAACAATTAATGACTCTACACCTTTATAATTATTGATGCTTATGGTTGATAGGTACATAGTTTTTTAACTAAAATAAAAATAAATCTTTAATATGTAGATACGAGCTAAAATGTTTTTTTTGAAGAATATAAACATCTTAAGTGCTGACCCAAGTAATTTTATTATCAAATGGTGGTTAGATTATGAATGGGTATTGTTTTTAATCAATTTAGTTCTCTATTCCTTTTTTGAAAATAGTTAACTCATCTTGCCTCTGGGTAAACCAATTTCATGTTGCTGAGGATAAGGTTTACGGAAAGTCATACTCACATCCTCCCGAAGACTTCTTTGAATTTCCTGAGATTTGTCTTTATCCATTGAGTATCGGGGATCTGGAATAAGAGGCATTTTAGCCATCTTTGTAATTGTAACAGTAGGAAAGTGATAATCTACTTCGACTGTACCAAGCAAGAGATAAATGCCTCCTTCTTTAAATGGAAATTTTCTAAGGCTGTCTGGAAAATGAGCCGTATCAAAATACTGTCCTTCTGCATCAATCCAAGTTCCAAAGTACATATCGTCTTTTTGTTCCGGATGATTTTTCTTTTTGATGGGGACGTGTTTCCTTGAAATAAGATAAGCAAGCATTTTGACTTGCTTCTTATGGTATTTCAGAAGATCTTTCACCAGAACATGCCCTCTATATTTTGTTTTCAATAAATCAAATATGGAATAGGAAACTGGAAATCCAAGTATTTCGATTTCATCAAAAGCATCCTCAAAAAGATCCCTTTGGATAACGGGTAATTGATAATCTCTTTGAGGCTGATCAAATAATGAAATCGTTTTGGTTCTGTATTGATTCTTTGACAACAGAAATCTGGCTTCAATCAATAGCTCATGTTTTTGTTTACCGGTAAACCTGAATGCTCCTACAAAAATAAGTATCTGCAGGGTTTCTATACCGATGGGAATTCTTTTTACAAAATCTTCCAATGATTTATAATTTCCGTTTTTATTTCTCTCTTCAGGAATCAATTCCTTAATAAAGCCTTCCAGTCTTTCAATGTGCATTAAACCTAAGTATACCTCTTTTTCATAGAGGGTTGTTTGATACTCACTGAGATTCACGCATGGATTGTGAATGACGGCTCCTGACATTTTAGCTTCATGGATATATACTTCTGTTCTGTAAAACCCGCCTCCATTATTGATGGCGGAGACCATAAATTCAATAGGGTAGTGAACTTTTAAGTATAAACTCTGATAGCTCTCTACAGCATAGGACGCTGAATGGGCTTTACAAAAAGAATACCCAGCAAAGGATTCTATCTGCCGGTATACTTCTTTGGATAATTGCTCGCGATGTCCTTTTTTCTTACAGGATTCAAAAAAATCATCTTTTAATTTCTGTAGTGCAGACAATGATCTTCCCTTACCACTCATTGCTCTTCTCAATACATCTCCATTGGCGGCAGATACACCCCCGAAATGCATGGCAATTTTTATCACATCTTCCTGGTATACCATAATGCCATAGGTTTCACCGAGCTCTTTTTCAAAGACCTCATGAAAATATTCAAAATGGCCGGGATGGTTATGCCTAAAAATATATTCCCGCATCATTCCACTTTGGGCAACCCCCGGACGAATAATAGAAGAAGCGGCTACCAATACTTTATAATTATCACATTTCAGTCTTCTCAATAATCCCCGCATGGCTGGTGATTCAATGTAAAAACAGCCAATTGTTTTTCCAATACTCAGGAATTCGTTGCATGTGGCTTCATCTTTTGACAGGGTTGTATCCTGAATATCGATGGTAATGCCTCTTTTTTCCTCAATGAGATTTACTGTATCTTTTATGGTTCCCAAGCCTCTTTGAGACAAGATGTCAAATTTTTCCAGACCAATGTCTTCAGCAGTATACATATCAAACTGAACAATCGGAAACCCTTTTGGAGGCATTTCCAATGCAGAGTACCGAGTGATGGGTTCTTCAGAAATCAAAATCCCACAAGAGTGCATACTCCTTTGATTAGGGAAATTTCTTAAGAGTTCTTCATATTTGTAAATCAGCTGGACAATTGAGTTTTGGTCATGCTGGTTTTTTGGTTTTTTAGAGAGTTCATCCAATTCATCTTTAGGCAGGCCAAATGCTTTTCCAAGTTCTCTGAACCTTGATCTGCTTTTAAACTCTACGTTGGTTCCGCAGAAAGCCACGTGATCTTTTCCATATTTTGAGAAAATATATTCCAGAATCGTATCCCGATTTTTCCAGCTCCAGTCAATATCGAAATCAGGAGGTGTTTTTCGGTTGAGGTTTAAGAACCTTTCAAAATATAAATCCAGTTCTAGAGGGCATATATCAGTAATTCCAATACAATAGCTGACAATGGAATTTGCTCCGCTTCCTCTACCAACGTGCATGAATCCCATACGATTGCTGTACTGAATGATATCCCAGGTGATCAAAAAATAGGCGCAAAAATTAAGCTGGTCAATTACTGCCAGTTCTTTCTCGACTCTTTCTTTAGCCTGAAGATGATTGGTGCCATATCGTTTATGAAAACCTTCATAAGCCAGCTGTTTTAAAAGCAAGAAATCATTTTCCTTGCTGTCAGTGAAATGTTTTTTGTTTTTGGGAGTTTTAAAATCAAATTCAAAACTGCTTGCCCCAACAATATATTGGGTATTCTTAATAATTTGAGGATAGTAGTGATATTTTTCTAAAAGCGTCCTCTTACCGATAAAAGTTTCAGTGCTCTTGCAATAATCATTTTTTGATAATTTGGTAATCAATGTATTGCCTGCAATAGCTCTAAGAAGTTTATGAAGCTCATATTCTTCTTCTGTTTTGAAAGTGACAGGCTGCAGAATTACCATTTTAGAAATCAAACATTTCCATTCCGGTTTTATCAGAAGGTTTAATTCATCTGTTCTTATTCCTATAAATTCATGATCAAGGAGATTATCGGGAATATTCTGCAGGGGATAGATTACAAAAGTATTTTTTAAATCAGGACTGGTTTTTGGAATTTCTATTCCCTCACAGTTGTAATCTGTTAAGAGCCTGTTAACTTCGGCAATACTCTCAGCCATTTTTCCTGCCTTAGCTGATAGCAAAGCTTTTCCACCATTCCGGAGAGAATACTTTGAATATTTTGTATATCAATAGTATCCTGTGAAAAGGTATTTTCAGTGGATATAGATTTTCTCTCAGAATAGGGGACAACGGGAGTTTCATCAATCCCATGGGCTTTTTTCCATAGAACAGTTCCGTTTTTTCCAACCAGCTGCTGGAGGATATCAACAGGCATTTCCGAAAGGGTTTGTATGGTCTTTACACCCAGTCTTGAAAACAGTTGAAAAGTTTCAGGTCCTACCATCGGAATTTTCTTTACCGACAATGGGTTTAAGAAGGGTTGTATATGCTGTGCCTTGACTTCCAGTCTTCCAGGTTTTGCTTCCCCGGTTCCAATCTTTGAAACTGTTTTATTGGTAGACAGCGCAAAGCTTATCGGCAAACCTGTGTTATGGGTTACCGCATCAGCAATATCATTTGTCCATTGGTAGCATCCGAAAAACTTGTCCATTCCGGAGAGGTCAAGATAAAATTCATCAATGCTTGCCTTTTCCAAGACCGGAACTTTTTCCCGGATAATATCTGTTACGGTATGCGACATATTGGAATAATATTCCATGTCACCTTTTATGACTAAAGCTTCAGGACAAAGCCTTAAAGCCATTTTTATGGGCATTGCACTCCGCACCCCAAATTCTCTTGCCTCATATGAGCAAGATGCAACCACGCCACGGTCTCCACCACCTATGATAACGGGCTTTTTCTCCAATACAGAGTTTTTAAGCCGCTCACAGGAAACAAAGAACGTATCCAAATCCATATGTGCAATTGCTCTTTCCATGTGACAAAATTAGTCACGTTTTGAAACTAATTTTGTATTTTTGTTGTCTAAAATTGTAACAATGTCAAAATTCTCTGATAACATCGTGTTTTTGAGGGGAAAGAAAAATATGACTCAGCAAGAACTGGCAGATCTATTATTTCTTACCCGATCCAGATATGTTGCCTATGAATATGGTAGAACAGAGCCTCCTATTGAAATATTGCTTAGAATTTCAAAATTCTATAACATCAGCATCGACCTATTGTTGACTGTAGATGTCAGAAAATTTTCTATCGATGAAATAATGGAGCTTCCTGACAATCGAATCGTTCTGCCTATAAAGGTTGATCAAGATGGAAATAATCAAATTGAGATTATTCCCCAAAAAGCTTCAATGGGCTACCTGAATGGCTACGGAGATCCGGAATACATAGAAAGTCTGGAGACCATATCATTGCCTTTTTTAAAAGGGGGTAAGTTTAGAGCATTTCCAGCTGACGGAGATTCAATGCCCCCCTATAAGAACGGAACCTATATCGTGGGAAAATATGTAGAAAACCTTTCGGACTTGAAAACGGACAGAACGTATGTTTTCATTACCACTAATGATGGTATCAGTTACAAAAGATTTCAGTTTCATGAAGCAGATGGTATATGGGTTAAGGCTGACAATCAATTTTATGAGCCTTATAAAATTCCATTGCCTGAAATTAAAGAAATCTGGGAATTTGCCTGTAGTATTAATACCAAAGAATATGAGCCTGATGAATTTGCAGAACATCATATTCAAAACTTTATCACAGAAATTAAAACTGATATCAAACAGATCAAAGAAAAAATGGAAGATAGGAACTGAACCTATTTTGAGTAAATGGCATAATCAAAAACTTCCCCGAAGGGAAGTAAAAACACAAATGATGAAAAAAAATCCCGTAGTAACGGGATATTGCTAAGATAAATATTTTAATTTAAAGTTATCATGACCCAGCTGAGTTTGTTTGATGCAGAAGAATTTTATGAATTTCCAAAAGATCTTTTGGAATACAGGGAGAACTTCCTGAGCAGGGAAGAAGCCGACCTGCTTAAAAACAAATTATTGGATACTGCTCCCTGGGAACAGCGTACCCAGAAAATGTACGATAAGATGGTACTCACTCCACGGTTGACTACTTGGTATGGAGATTCAAAATATAACGATTCTGATGAAGATAAAAAGCCAACGAATCCATGGACTCCTGAATTGTTTTCATTAAAACAAAGAATTGAGAAGGAATTCAGCTGCCAGTTCAATGGTGTGTTGCTAAACCTATATCGTGATCATAATGATTCCGTTGCCTGGCATCGGGATAAGGAAAGCCGTTATGGTAAACGACCTGTTATCGCATCCATAAGTCTTGGACAAACCAGAAACTTTGATTTCAGAAAAAAAGACCATCATCAGAGTAAATACAGTCTGCCACTTCCTCATGGTTCATTACTTATCATGAAAGGCGATCTTCAGGAAAACTGGGAACATAGAATTGCCAAGTCAACGATATCTATGCAAGAACGTATCAACCTGACATTTCGTTTAATTATTTCTAAACCTGGAGATTCCTGAAGACGGCTTGATAATCGTTTTTAAGAATTTCTTCATTTAAATGATATTTTCCAAAATTTAAATAAGAAAAGAAATCTTCATTTTGGAAATCTTTCAAGGCTTTGGGATAAAAATCATCAGTATTTAATATTTCAACATTATCAGTATGTGTATTAAAATCGATAGTTTTATTAAAATTATTTTGATTACCATAAAACCATTCTATACGAAGGGAGCCATTTATAATACTTCCTGCAAAACCGGTATTATTGCCTTGTCCAACATAGATGGTTGATCCGAACGCAATATTGCTTCTATACTTATTCTTTTGATCAAGCTTAAGATAATCAGTATAATCTTTTGTGGTCTGATTAAAGTATATCTTAATATAAAAATTACTTATATGTTCCTGTTCTAAGATGAAGAGTCTCAGTGGAGTAATATCTACATAATCCAGTAATTTACTTGTCATAATTTTGCATCCTGCATGCTTTGCAAAATACCGATAAAGGTTCATTTTAGACATCTTCCAATCATTACCAAAGATTTCCTGATAGTTAATTTGGTTTGAGGTTTCTATCATGGTATTGATAAGATCAATATTTTCAAAGAATTCAGTATAAGCAATATCTGCATTTCTTGTTTGGTTATTGTTACAGTCAATGCAAATCACTTTTGGAAATTTGATCAGTTTATCTTTTGGTGAATTGAACGGATGCGAATTTTCACCATCATAATAGATGGCATCAAATGATTTACCAAATTGACGCTTGATATCAGAGGCCTTAAATTTATGTTCCTCAGAATTTGCTTCATTATTTTGACATATCCAACATTTCATAGTTTTTCAAGGATTTTTAAGAGGTTTGATTCTTTCGTTTTTAAGTCTAAAATTTCTTTTATATTAGGAGGATATTCGCCATTAAAATATTCATAGATCAAGGGATTTCTAGAAAAAAAATGACCTGTCAGGTCTACCCAGGTTTCGATGGGTATCTTACCATTTATTTTAAACATTTTTTTTGACTTTGACTTAATTTGTGAATGATCTTTTCTGTTATAGTTAAGGTCAGAATCCCGTCTTCGGAAATATTCTTCTTCAGTATAGAAATGAAAAGCTCCATCAAAATGTCTAAAATTAAGGGTGTTCATATCAAACTCTGCATGGACATATCTGACAGGAAAATAAATAATATTATCAATTTTCACTTTGATATGTTCACTTTTAAATTCTTCCGCCTGAAACGTTTTGATATTTTTTGATAAAGCCCATTTGATATCTAGGGAGTATGTATCTGCAAAGAAAAAATTAATTTCAGACTCATTAAAATCCGGTGATGGCCTTAGTTTTACCAATTGATCAGAAATGCTCTCTACATTTTGATTAAAAACAGAACCATACCAGGTATCTAATTCTAAGATAGCAGCATTATTTACATCAATTTTTAAATTGTGCTGATCTAAACTTATTTTTATTTCATCATAAGCAGAAGGATCTATAGCCCAAAATTTATTAATGAATCGAGGCTGGAAGCCATTTAATGAAGAATAGCTTCGTCGGAATAAGGGACTAGCCATTGTTATAAAGTTGTCTGCAAAAAAGTAGCCGTCAGAGAATATTTGCTTTTTAAATTTAGAACTGAGCAATTTATAATCTAAAAGACCATCTTTATCAGGAATTAGATCTTCGTTTAGTTTCAAAAGGATGTCAGGTGATTCAACAACAACACCCGATATTTGGGTATACTTGAAGTCCTGAGTAGTTAATTCTACATTTTTATTAGCAGCAAAGTGTATAAAGTCAAGAATTATTTTTTCATTGTCTTTTAATGCTTTTTCCGCTTCTTTTTCAAGTTGTTTAATATAATTTTCTTTAAAATCAGACATTTCACTCATAATCGGTAATCCTTGCTATCAAATGCTTTGTAAGTTACAATCCTTTTGTTAAAGATTCTATCATTCTATATTCTTTTTTCGGTACTACGAAAAAGTAGTGATTTTATATGATTTCTGTTGTCCAATTTTACATCATCAGCAATCATAAAAATCACAGTTATGAATATTGAGAGAACAGAATTTATAGCCTGGATGGAGAGAATCATGGAAAGATTTGATATTTTGAAAGAACAAATGCTTAAGAATCAATCCAGATTTATAGAAATAGACGGAGAACAGCTTCTGGACAACCAGGATGTTTTACAGCTTTTAAAAATAAGTTCCCGATCATTACAGCGGTATAGAACTGATAAAAAACTGCCGTATTATACCATTAGCGGAAAGCTGTATTATAAGCTTTCGGATGTTCATCAACTAATCAGAGAGAGCTTAAGCTCTTCACTATGATCAAGACTTCAACAGCCAAATTCACTATTATAGTTCCAAGTTTTATGGATTCGTGACGTAGTCTATACCTTCATTCCATTAAATAAAATAAAATGGAAAATGAAATAATAAACTCTCAGGAAACCAGTGAAATAAAACCAACAACCGATACTTTGATTGTTTTGAACATTCATACCAATCAGGTTGAGATGGTCAAAGGAGTGGATAAAGATGGGAATCTTCAAAAAGTTTCTCCACAAGAAAAAAAGGAAAATGATCAGCTGATCAGGGTTGATAAACATGGAGATATCTTCTCCAACTTCTTTTCCAACTTTTACCGACAACTCAAAAACCCTTTTCATTTCAACTTTTTCAAGGTTTCGGAATATGATGCTGTCAATACCGCCAAGGATCTTCAGAATTATGTTGATCAGGCATCTCCTCAAGAAAAAGAAAAGCTGAAAGATTACGAGGTTTTACCTAAAAATAATAACAATCTTAAAAATCAAAATACAATGGATAATAACACAGAAAATCAGGAATATCGTTTTCAGCCTGAGCAAATCGACTGGAAAACGATGGAAAAGTTCGGACTTAATCAGGAGAAGCTTGAAAAAATGAACGCTATGGATTCATTACTCCGAGGTTTTAAAACCAATACATTAATTCCCATTACCATTAATCTGGGAACGGCAGTCAGCAAAATGGATGTCCGGTTATCCCTTCAAACAGGAGATACAGGACAGGTTGCCGTTCATCTACATGGTATTCGGAAAGAACCCAATCTCAATATGAAATTTCTCGGACATGAGTTCTCTGATGAAGACAAAAAGAACCTAAAAGAAACCGGAAATATGGGCAGGGTAGTAGATCTGGTTAATCCTAAAACCGATGAAATCATTCCATCAGTGATTAGTCGTGACCGTCTCACCAATGAACTGGTTGCTTATCGGGCGGAGTACATGAAAATTCCTGATGAAATCAAAGGAATACAACTTGATAAACATCAGAAGCAAATCTTACTCGAGGGTGGACCACTATATCTTGAAGGAATGACCTCTAAAAAAGGTGAGCTTTTCGATGCCACTGTACAATTCAATGCTGATAAGCGGTATGTAGAATTTCTGTTCAATAATAATCAGTCACCGCAACAAAGCCGACAACACGATCAACAGCAAAGTCAACATAAAGATCAAGTAGCTCCCAGAGTATTCAGAGGAAAAGAGCTGGACGATTCACAGTATGAAAAATTCAAAGCCGGACAAACCATTTATATCGATGGCCTCCAGGATGCTAAAGGTAAAGCCTATCAAGGCTATATTACTTTCAACAAAGAAACTTCCAAAACTGATTTCTCCTTCAATCATCCTAATAAGCTCAAAGAAGAGGCAAAACCTACAGAAGATCATAAAACTCAAACTGCGGTTAACACCCAAGGTAAAACCAATGAAGCTACTAAAAATGTGAAGGAGCCTTTAGAATCAAAACAGCAGCAGCCTGCCAATAAACAACAGGAAGATCAGCAAAAAAAGGTTAGAAAACCAAGAAGACAAAAACTATAATAATCATCTAAATCCTTGATATGAAAGCAATCATCGCAGAAAAACCGAGCATTGCAAGGGAAATTGCACAGTTGTTAGGCGCTCATGAAAAAAAAGAGGGTTATCTATCCGGTAACGGATATTGTGTCACCTGGGCATTAGGACATCTAATCGCGTTAGGAATGCCGGAAGATTATGGGATAAGGGGCTTTAACAAAGCCTCTTTGCCTATCTTTCCAAATCCTTTTATTCTGACTCCCAAAAAACTAAAGAAAGCAAACGGCTATCAGCCAGATCCTTCCGCTTTAAAACAACTCAACACCATAAAACAAGTCATCAGTCAATGCGATAGCATCATTGTCGCAACAGATGCAGGAAGGGAAGGAGAACTGATCTTCCGCTATATCTATCACTATATACAATGCAACAAACCCTTTGAAAGACTCTGGATCAGTTCCCTTACCGAAAAAGCAATACAGGAAGGCTTCAACAAGCTCCAGCCAGGCCATGCCTTTGACGGTTTATATCAAGCTGCAAAGGCCAGAAGCGAAGCAGACTGGCTCGTAGGAATCAATGCTACCCAGACATTAACCATTGCAGGAAACCAAGACGTTTATTCATTAGGCAGAATGCAAGCACCAACGCTTGCTTTGATCTGTCAACGGTTTCTTCAGCATCAAAACTTTACCAAGCAAAAGTACTTTCAAATCCAGCTGAGTCATAGGAAAGAATATACAGATTTCACCAGCCTTTCACTATTACAATGGGAAGAAAAAAAACAGGCAGAACAAATCCAAAAATCCATAGAGCGGGAGGGAAGAGCTGTTGTAGAAGATGTATCCATTAAAACAGTTCAGGAACAATCTCCTTTACTTTTTGATCTCACAGAATTACAGAAAGAAGCCAACCGAAAGCTTGGCCTTTCTGCAGATGAGGTTTTACAGATTGGCCAAAGCCTGTATGAAAAGAAATTCATTACCTATCCCAGAACCGGCAGCAAATATATTCCTGAAGATTTATGGCCAGAAATTCCTGAACTGGTTAGAATCCTCAATACAAACGATCAATTTAAATCAGCCATATCTACTTTAAAATTCGGAAATTTCAACAAGAGAATCGTTAATGATGTAAAAGTAACGGATCATCACGGTTTACTCATCACTACGAAAGTTCCATCCGCACTTACTGCAACTGAAAAAGCCATTTATGAGATGATTGCTTACCGTTTATTGGAATCCTTATCCCATGCCTGTACAAAACAAGTAAGCCATATCATCATAAAAGTGCATCATTATGAATTCCAGATCAAGGGATCAAAAATACTCAAAAACGGCTGGCGTGCCATCAAAGGAATTCTATCTGATAATGAAATTCCGGATAATGCTGAAGCTCTTACAAAACTTCCAGAACTCAAAATCGGCGATGAACTGAAGATTTCAAAAACCGAGTTATTGGAAAAAACCACACAACCACCTAAACTTTATACAGAAGCCGATCTTTTATCAGCCATGGAAAACGCAGGAAGTTCGATTGAAAACAAAGAAGAAAAGCAGGCACTATCTACTATCGGCATCGGAACCCCAGCCACCCGAGCTTCTATTATTGAAACCCTGTTTAGCAGAAATTATATCATAAGGAAAAGCAAAACCCTGCATCCTACAGATAAAGGTTTACAGGTTTACAACCTTATCAAAAACAAAAAAATAGCCAATGTCCAAATGACCGCAGAATGGGAAATAGCATTAGATCGAATTGAAAAAGGTGAACTCAACAGAACCCAATTTATCAATGATATCCAAAATTACACAGCAGAAATCACCAATGAACTTTTATCACTCCATATTCCTCAAGAAAATATCCCACAATTAAAATGCCCTAAATGCCGAAATTATCATCTTATTATTAAAGACAAAATCGTAAAATGCCCAGATGAACAATGCAGTTGGATTCTCTTTAGAACTATATGTGGAATACAACTTAGTATTAAAGATCTTACTTTATTATTAACTCAAAACAAAACATCATTAATTAAGAACATGAAAAGCAAAAGCGGTAAAAAGTTTGATGCTTATTTAGCTTTAGATGATAAATTAAATTTGATTTTTAAATTTTGCTAAATAATTAAGGATGAGATATTGTCATTTTCTGCAATCAACTTTAAGCTAATTCCCCGCACAAGCTTTTATACTCCTGTAATGAATTTGCAAACTCTTGGGCGAATTCAAAATTACTTATTTGATATTCCTCATTAACACCAGTGCCTGATGAAAACCTCAGCCTTCCATATTGCACGACTGGTATTTGATAATTGCTCTTGAATCTTTTGTCAGGAGTTCCGTTTTTATTGACTTTTGCCCATGTTTTTCTAATAACTTTTGAATCACGGGGAACAGTGCTTGTTTCAGTAAAACTTACAGAAGAAAATGTAACATTAAGTTCATCCAATCCAATAATTGCAAAGTTCTGATCATTTCTATACATCAGTATAAATGTTGGATAAAAATATAAATCCGCTCCATTCACATTCTGAAAATATATGGCTTCATAGTTTGATGTGATGATGTGAAGTGATTTAAAACCAATTCTTGCATCTTTTCTATTGACCAATGTGCTGGCACTAGATCGCGCAGCCACACGATCCTGAAAATGCGCTCCGGTAATATCCCATACTTTATGGGCTGTGGTTAGATTTTTAAAAGAATGCTGTAATTGTTCATACTTTCTCTTAGAGAGATCATCGAACTGTATATCAATATTAACAGCCGAGTTATCAATTACAATCTGGGTTTCTTTAAGAGCTTCTTTTTGTGCATTAATATCCTCATTTATCTGTTGAGGAATATTTTTGTTTATCAGTCCATATATAAAGATATAACTCGCAATTTTCTTGGTCTTCGTGAAGGTTAGCGCTTTTTTTATCTTCTTCAGGTCCTTCTTCAATTCCGTTTTTTGCTGTTGAGCCATTAAGATAGATTCTTTGATACCTGACATATTTTGAGATGTGATCTCATGAACATCGGCACTAAAAATGTTATCTGATAACTCAGTGTAAAAAGGTTGCGGATCAGGATAAGATTGCGGGGAAGTCCTTGAAGATAAAGAACCTGAAATCCTGTATGAGTTAGAAAAACCTGAAAAATTGGTATTAAGTCTCGTACCTGACGAACTCAAATTTACACTCATGCCTTTAACGCCGATACTCGTTGAAATTCCTCTTTTGCTGAAATTTAAATGTACACCGGGAATTATTTTGATTCTCTTTCTGTATGACCAAGCCATGATATAGTTTTTAAGATGATTGCAATCACAAATCTAAGCTACTACAGACAGAAAAGTTTATGGAAAACCGTAATCTTATCAAGAATTATTCTTTCCTATTTCATTGAGTTTGCTAATCAACCTCTCTTTCTCACCACTTCCTGTCGTTGAAAACCTTACCAAGGGGATCTTATATTTCTCCAAGATTTCATTCTTCTTGACATCTCTTTCGGCTTGTAGGCTTTCCATTTTATGATATTCATACCCATCAACTTCTATGGCTAATACAGGATTTTTTCCTAGTTTATTGTAGATCAGGAAATCAAGATGTGTGGCGTGATGTTTGGCGTAACGCTCTTCTTCAGGACTTAATCTGGAAAAATCTAACAATAAATTTCTCAATGGATGATGCAGGATAACTCCATATTTTGAAAATTGATCATCAGATAAAACTTCCTTGATTAACGCATACATCAGATTCTCGCTGTCGAAAACAGATTTCTTTTTTTGATCCAATAAAAGTGCTCTTCTTTTTTCTTCATATCCTTTGTACAGGTAATCAAAAATAGAATGTACCTCACTGTTGATCGTGCTGAAATTATTGTAATCAATATAGCGTATCAGATCTGAGATATTCGTGTCATTGTCACTTTCATTTCCGTTTACCAATAGAATCAGCTGATCTTTGGCTCTGGAAATGGCTACATTCAGTCGGTTCGGATTGTCGGTGAATTCAGAGATTTCATTATCTACTGTAGAGAGAATGATCACATCATTTTCTCTTCCCTGAAATTTATCTACCGTATCGGCTTTGATATCTGTTCCCTGAAATGTTCCTTGCAGTGCTAAGCTCTGATTACGGTATGGCGTTACAATTCCCAGATTCACACCTTCCAGCTTTTGCTGTGGAATGATTTCCTGAATAATCACATCAATCTGTCGCTGATTCTCTCGTTGACGGGCATGATTGCCTTCAGTTGTTTTATAGACTAATAAAGGTTCTCTTTCCGTCTGTCCTTCTGAAAGGATGATCAACTGATCATTATAAAACTTACGGTTACAAAAATCAATGATTTTAGGATGGCAGCGGTAATGTTCCTTTAACAGTGTTTTAGACACCTTGGGAAATACTTCTATCACCGAAGAAAGCAGGCTATGGTTAGAATACCGATAAGGTTCCGGAATATAATAGTTCTTAAAAATCTGATCTGTATTTTCTGCTGTTTCAGAATCCACTACATTGGGGAGCTGTTTTAAATCTCCCACAATGACGGCCTGTTTTGCACAGGATAATGCGAGCACACCTGTTGCAAGATCTACCTGCGAAGATTCATCAACAATGACATAATCGTAGACTACATTTTCAGCAAGGCTTCTTCTTAATGAGTAGGTTGTACTCATGATGACGGGATAATCTTTAATAAATTCTTCTGATTTAAAACGAAGATCCCATTCAGTATATTCTGAACGTTCCTGTCCTTTATATTTTTGGTAGAGTTTGTTTTTAAACAGCTGCATCGATCCTTCCGTATATTCTTTCATTTTATCATGGAAGGAAAAATGCTGTAACGTAGTTTGCAGCTCCTGCTTTCTAAATTCAAGCTCTGAAATTTTTATCCCATAGTATTTTGATTGAACAATCCTGATCATCTCTTCATACGATAAGGTATAAAAAATCTTATCTCTCACTCCGTACAGAAAAGGAAATATAAGTTTACGCCACCAGTAAAATCTCTTACCAGTTTTCTCATAGTCTTCCAACGTCACCCATAATGAAAGCAGCTGGTCTGAACTGATATTCTTTTTAAAACGGATTTCCGTTGCCAAAGCGACATCATCTGTAAAATGCTGTTGCTCTGTTTTGATCTTATCTATTTCCAGCGTAAGTAAAGCCAGTTCATTCTTTAATTCCAACTTTTCAGCAAGCTCAGCAAAAAGAAGGGGAGTAGACTTAATAAGAGATTGTTCCTGTTTCTCCTCTAATCTAAAATCTGATAGATCCGGGATTTCAGTCTGAGCATCGATAAATTCTTTTTTATTCTGGCTGCTTCCCAACAATGCCGCTATAAAAGAAACTCCATTGCTCTCCAACTTTTCAAAAACATTTTTGGTCGCCGAATTATTGCTTGAAACAACAGCCACACTCTGATTATTCATCACCGCATTGGCAATAATATTAAGAATCGTCTGGGTCTTTCCAGTACCGGGAGGCCCTTCAATAACACTTAGCGGATTTGAAAATGCATGATCAACTCCTTTTCTCTGGCTCAGATTAAAACCAAAAGGAAAGATGTCAATAGGAGAGGCGTGGTAATTCTTATTGGGATCTTTTCCATTAAGGAAATTATACAGAATAGAAGTCTCAGGAATAAAAGATATCTTCCCATAGCTATTGGCAAGAATATTATTGCCTTCCTCTGTCTTCAAACCAATACTTTCTGCAATCGCCTTTAGATAAGAGAAAATATTTAGAGCTCTATCACTTTGAATGGCAGATCTCACCATCTTAATTCTATGTTGAGGGTAAGAATAGGCTTTACCACTGCTTTTATACACCACGACACACTTATTGCCCACAAAAGAATAAGAGTCTATCTCATCGGTCTTGTCTTTACCATCAATGTAGATTGCTTCTTTTCTGAAGTTATGTGAAGTGTTTTTTTGCATGGTTTATTAATTACTTATAAATATATGAAGTAATAGCTAAAAATAAATTCAAAAAATTTAACAAAAAAAGAGAATAAAAAATAAAAGGTTCTTAGCCATTTCTAAATCTATTTTATTTTAGATTTTGAACTACAAATATTGCATCAAATATTTTGATGTTAAATAGTGTAAAAATATGTATCATATACGGAAACCCGTAATTATTAAGTATGATTTTTTAATTATCTTTGAAAGTTGCACACTATTAGGATTAAGTAAGAAAGTAAAAACTAAATTTAAGAGTAGGGAGATCCTTTATAAATTTAGTGAAATATAGAGATAATTCTCGCAATTGGAGATTTTATAATCTAGATTTAAAATAATATAAGTTGCAAATAAGAATTCAATAATAACCATAAAAACAAATAATGTACAGAGGATTTAATATTCAGTGCGCAGATTACGAAATTCAAAATAATTATTATAAGGTTGGTAGTCAAATTCAGAACGCTAAAAAAGAGGAAATAAAGATAAAATTTCAAAAATACTTAATAGATAACGAAACTCTTAGTGGCAATGATATAATGAATGAATGGTTTCCGAAAAACGACTATCATATTTTTTTATCCCATTCTCACAAAGACTTAAAGTTAGCTTTAGGTATAGCGGGCGTATTAAAAGAGGTACATAATTTAAATGTTTTTGTAGACTCTAACGTTTGGTTAAATTCAAATGATCTTTTAAAAATAATTGATAATGAATTTTGTAAAAATATAGATAGCCCAACTTACAATTACGATGCAAGAAATTACAGTACATCTCATGTCCATATGATGTTGATGAATTCATTAAATTCAACAATTAATACAAGTGAAGCTCTGTTTTTTTTAAATACTCCGAATTCTATTTCAGCAAAAGAAGTTATCAGACAAGAAACATTTTCGCCTTGGATATTTGCTGAAATTGAAACCAGTAAAATAATAAATAAAATTACCCCTGAACGATTATTTAGAAAAACAAAAATGTTTAGCGATCTTGAAAAAGGTTATGTTGCTTTAAATGAATCATCGGATAGAGAGTTGCAAATTTCTTATGAATTAGAACTCGGTCATTTAACTGATTTGAGCTCATACGAATTTGAAGAGTGGATAAATAGCAAATTTATTTCACCAGAAAATGCTTTAGATAATCTATATGATTACAAAAGATTACATAATATTTTAATTAAATAGAACCAAAAAAACTAATAGAAAACTTTTAACATGAAATATAAATACCAACTAGTTCTTATTGGTGAAAATGAAGAACTATTTAAATCTCTGCAACTACAGTTACAAAAATCTTTTGACGAGCTAAAGCTTGTTGTTGATTTATTAAAAATTATCCGTGAGAATAATATTGATGAATATTCGGGAGGACAACCTGCTTTTGTAATTTATGCAGGTCATAAAAATGATTTTACTGATAATCAAAAAGAAATTCTTGAAAAACAAAAGTTAGATGGTAATATAATCCTTCCTGTATTTGATAAAAGTTTTACCGATGAAATTCCTGATTTTTTATCAAATCAAAATGGTGTAACTTTTAATGATAACGTTCTTAAGATAAGTAATATTATTTTGGAAGGATTTGAACTTCTACGTAAAAATAGAAAGCTTTTCATCTCTTACAAAAGATCTGAGTCTAGTAATATTGCTATTCAACTATATGAGTTTTTGGAAAAGAATAATTTTGATGTATTTATTGATACACACTCTATCGATAAAGGAGAAGAATTTCAGGAAGAGCTTTGGCATAGAATGACAGATTGCGATTTGATACTAATGTTAAACACAAAAGAATTCTTAAAAAGTGATTGGTGCAAACAAGAATTGGATAAAGCACACGTTAAAAGAATTGGAATAGTTCATTTATTATGGCCTGATTGTGAATTTGAAGACTTTTCACATTTAGCTTTTTCTTTAAGATTGAAGGACTCAAATTTTGACAAACCATTATTTTCAGATTTAACGAAAGGAAGATTAAAAAAAGATATTCTTCCAGAAATTTTAAACTTGGTTGAAAGTTCTCGAGCTAGAAATCTAGCCTCGAGACAAGATGCTTTAATTACGGATTTTACGCAGGCAGCAAGTGATAATAAGCAAGAAGTTAATCTGCAGTATAGTAGGTATATTACACAACAATTGCCAAATGGAAAATCAAAAGTTTATATTCCTACAATAGGAGTTCCACAATCAATAAATTGTCATAATTCTCAGAAATTAATTGAAAAAATTGAAAGTCGACAAATCGAATCAATTACATTAATCTATGACGAAATGTCAATTAGAAATTATTGGCTAGAACATTTAGATTGGTTAAATGACTATCTAGAAATAAAAACATTAAAAAAATTAGATTTTAACAAGGAATTTTCAAAATAGATTTATTATGAAAAATATATTTTTATCAGCCAGCATACCTTTACCTGAGAGGCATACAAAATATTTTGATACATCGGATATTATTGCAATTAGAGATGCTGTAATCGCTTTAGCAAGTTTAGTATTAGGTAAGCACAGAATAATTTGGGGAGGACATCCATCAATTACTCCATTGATTTATTATGTAATTGAAAGAATTATTCAGAATAGATTGGATGAAAAAGAAGCTTTTAAAAATTTAGATTCAGAAGACCAAAAACAAGCTCTTTTTCAGGAGCTTAAAAAAGAAATTTCTGAACATGTAAAAATTTATCAATCATTATTTTTTAAGGATAAGTTTCCTGAAGATAATGAAAAATTTGATAATATAATATTTACTGATGATAAAGGTGATATCCACAGCAGTATTCAGTTTATGAGAGAAGAAATGTTGTATAAGAACGAATTTGCAGCTGCAGTTTTCATTGGCGGGATGGACGGTATTGAAGTTGAATATAGAATGTTTGTAGAAAAGCATCCCGAAGCTTTAATTATCCCAATCGCTAGTACAGGCGCGGCCACCAAAATAGTATATGATAATCTCTCAGATGGTACACAAGAAAAAAATGAAAGATTTCTGAAAGATTATGGATATATGTCTTTATTTCAAAAATTTTTAATAGATAAAATTTAAGTAAATGGCAAAAAGAGTTTTTTTTAGCTTTCATTATCAAGATGTCATTGATTTTAGAGCAAATGTTGTAAGAAACCACTGGAAAATAAAACCAGATAGAGAAGCTGCTGGTTTTTTTGACTCTTCTATTTGGGAAGAAGCAAAAAAAACAAGTGATTTAGCTTTAAAAAGATTGATAAATAAAGGTTTAGATAATACAAGTAATACTTGTGTTTTAATAGGCTCTGATACCTTTAATAGAAGATGGGTTTCTTATGAAATTATGAAGAGTCTTGAAAAAGGCAATCATATTTTTGGGGTGCATATTAATTCCATTAAATGTAAAAAAGGTAACACTAAAACAAAAGGAAGTAATCCTTTCTACTATTTAGGATATTCATTTAGTTCCGACGGAAAAAAATTATCTCTTCATGATTATATCGATGGAAAATGGATTAAATATCCTGATTTAGAAGGATGGAATGTTAAAGAGGTCGCCGAAATAGGTAGAAATAAAATTTATAGATTATCAGAACTATATAGTGTTTATGATTGGTATGATGATGATGGTTACAATAATTTTTCTAGCTGGGTTAAGTAATGGGGAGAAAAGTTTTTGTTTCATATAAATATGCAGATACATTAGTGCAGGATTTAGGAGTTTATGAATATAATTTATTAGGTAATCGTGTTGCAGTAAAAACAAAAGTTAGAGATTATGTTAATAATTTATCTGATATTTTAGATAGAGAAGATCATATTTACAAAGGAGAAAATGATGGAGAAAGTTTGGCAGGCTTTTCCGATGAACATATAGCATCTAAGTTAAGAGATAAAATTTATGATAGTTCGATTACAATTGTATTAATTTCTAAAGGAATGAAAGAAATTTGGATGGCTGAAAAAGATCAGTGGATTCCTTGGGAAATTTCTTACTCTTTAAGAGAACCTAATAGAAATGGCAGGAAGAGTTTATCTAACGGAATATTAGCAATTGTTCTGCCTGATGAATGGGGAAGTTACAGCTATTTTTTAAATAATAATACTATCTGTAATTGTACTAATTATGATACCCTTTTTCTTTTTCAAATATTGAGGGATAATATGTTTAATCAAAAAAATCCAGAAACAAATATATGTACAAATGGTTCGATTATTTATAAAGGTGAATTTTCCTATATAAAAACTGTAAAATGGGAAGATTTTAAGTCTATGCCCAATTATTATTTGAATAAAGCAATAGAGTTACGGGATAAAAAAGATGAATATAAAATAACTAAAACTATAGAATAATATGGGAATTATTACAGTATCTAAATTAAGAGAATATAGACCATCACTAAAATCTTATTATCAGACAACAAGTTCTATTCTTAATGGATTTAGAAATGAAACAAAACTTTTTAAAACCAAAATATTCTTATCACACAAACATGACGAAGTGCAAGAATTGGAAGGGGCGATATCTTTTTTGAAAAGTTTTGGAGTTGATATATATGTTGATTGGTTAGATCAGGGGATGCCAAAGAATACATGTGGAGAGACTGGTGTAAGAATTAAAGAAAAGATTAGAGAAAATCATAAATTTATATTATTGGCAACTGAAGAAGCAATTAAATCAAAATGGTGTAATTGGGAACTTGGGTTAGGTGACGCGGCTAAATATATTGATCACATTGCAGTTCTACCTGTAAGAGGAAATTATAGTGAGTTTACTGGAAGCGAATATTTACAAATTTACCCTTACATTGAATTTTTAGAGACATCGGCTTTTTTGAAAGGTAATTATAAAAGCCGTGGGGCTTACGTTGTTTTTCCTAGCGTTAATGGTAATGATAAAGTTGTGCCATTAGAAGTTTGGTTAAAAAACAAATAAATTTTTTACAATAAAACTGAACCATGAGTGACAAAATACTTAAACATTTAGAATTTGTACAAAATACAATAAATCGTATGAGTACAAATTCGTTCATTATAAAAGGATGGGCAATAACTTTGATAGGAATAATATTTGGTTTAAATAAGCTTGAAGGAAACTATTTATTTGAATACTCAGATTACAATCTTCCTGTTGAAATCGTAATTATTGTTCTTATTATTCTTTTGTTTTGGTTTACAAATGCCTATTTTCTTCAACAAGAAAGAAGATATATCTATATCTATTCTAAGACTATAGAACAATTTAATACCCAGAATAATAATCTAATTCTGGATATGAATTATAAGAACTATATCACCCCTTCAAATTCTAACTTAACAGATCAGAATAGAAAAATAATAATAAAAGCAATACTATCATTTTGTATAGTAGGAGTTTTAATTTCTTTTCTAAGTTTTGAATCTATTTTTTTTAAAATAATAATTTCAAATATTTTAATTCTAGTATCGGTATTTATAATAACTTATTTTATTTCAGTTAAATATTTGTGCGATTTCTGGGCCTGTCTAATGGGAAGGACGATTGTATCTGTTTATGGAATGTTAATAATATTAGTGCTATTAATAAATCACTCAATGTTCAATGCTGGGATGAAGAAAAATATTAAAAACGAAAAATGTATATGTGTAATTAAAACTAATAAATAGGTTATGTATATAGGATTTGAATTAAAAAAATTTAATAAGAACTTCTTTGATTATTTTGACTATTACGTAAATATTGGAAATGAAATTTTTATAAAGCATAAGAGAATAATACAAAAAACTTTAAATGAATTTGAAAAGAGTGATGGAAGTTTAAACGGAGATAAAATGCAATCAAATTGGTTTCCAAAGATTAATACAGATATTTTTCTTTCTCATTCTCATGCGGATAAAGATTTAGTTATTGCATTAGCGGGTTGGTTGAAAGATAATTTTGATCTGGAAGTATTTGTAGACTCATGTATATGGGGATATTACAAAGATTTACAAAAATTAATTGATAATAGATACAGTAAAAATCCCCAAAGGGGACTTGATTATGACCATGTATTATTTGCAGCTAGCCATGTTAATATGATGCTAAATACAGCTTTAATGCAGATGATAGATAATTGTGAATGTCTAATATTTATAAATACTCCAAATTCTGTTAAGCCAAATGAAGTTGTTAATAAGATAATTTCTCCTTGGATTTACTCGGAATTAGCTATGACAAAACTTATAACAAAGAAAAGTTTACAATCACATAGGTTTGACTATATAAACGAAAGTAAAGTTTTTTCAGAATTGCAGATTGAATATAATTTAGATACGAAACATTTATACGATTTATCTACTGGTGATTTATCTAGATGGAAAGGTATCCGGTTAAAGAAGTATCATGCCCTAGACTATTTATATAAAATGAAAGGTTAGCGAACTATGAAAAATAATAATCAACTAATCAAAAAGAATTATATTGTTTTACGCGCGGCAATAAATACAATCTGTAATGCGCAAGTTCTCCAACAATGTTCGGAGTCTTATTACAACGCAATTGGTAACTAATAAAAAATCCTAACTATTAGTTAGGATTTTCATTTATTTTAAAATTAAATAATTCTTGGGGAGAAACATCTAATCCTTTAGATAGCTCTAATATTGTAGACATTTGAATATTTCTCAAACCCTTTTCAATTTTACCTATATCACTATAATCGATTTCACAATTTTGCGCCAATTGCCTAAGACTAAGTTGTTTTTCTTCTCTTAATGCCTGAACTCTTTTCCCGAAACCTGTTAAAAATGCAATTTTTTCAGAGTTTGTTGCCATATCAATATCAAATTGATGGCAATTTGCATAGAAAGATAAAATATTTAGTGGGTGTTATTTCCCACATTGTATTTTTTTATTATATTTGGAAAAGATTACTTATTAAAGTAATTTTGTGATACTTCAAATTTAATTATAGAAGCTATTGCTTAGAATCTCGTACTAGAAAATCGCCAATTTTCAAACAAACGCAACGAGACCATAAGTAAAGTAGCTCACGACCTAGGCGTGGGCTTACTTACGGAGTTTGTTGCAAGGTGTTTGGCGATGCCTCTAGTACAAGCGATGATGTAGTAAGTTCCACGCTTTATTTTTCTAATGTTGCCCGCAATCGCCAAAAATCTAAGCCCGCTTCCTAAAAATAGTATCAGACTACACGATACAATAGGAATGTACAACCTATTGCGGCTTTAAAAAGCTTACACGGGAACACAGATTTCATTCATATTAAATTCTTTCCGGTGCCTTTCAGTCACTGCTTACAGAACCTCACCAGTCCTTTTTCATACCAAAGGGCATCTGGAAAGTTTTTATCTAAAAAATGAATCAAAAAACTACTCAACTTAAAAATCAGAAGAAAGAAAAAAGCCCCTTCCCATGCAGTTTGGAGACCAACGGGAAAGAGCGTAGTTCAGTAATTAATCTTTAAAAAATTAAAAACCTTTACAAATCTATGAAAAATTCCTATTACCAGATAGGAGGCATTTTCTTTGGGCTCATGTTTACCACTGTAAGCATTACTACAAAAGCCCAGACACGCACCATTTCCGGTACCGTTACTGCATCAGGTAAACCTTTACAGGGAGTCATAATCTCCCAAGAGGGTAGTGATCAGGTAACCATGACCGGTAACAACGGAACCTATACCTTACAGGTTTCAGCAGAAAATACCATCCTATTGTTCAGACACCCTGATTATGCAGAAGAAAAATTTGCACTCACTAATCAGACCGTCGTTAATATCAGCTTAGAACAAAAAGTAAAGGGAATCGAAGAAGTTATTCTCAACGCCGGCTACTACAAGGTAAAAGACAAAGAAAGAACCGGTAGTATCGCCAAAGTTTCAGCAAAAGATATAGAAAATCAGCCGGTCAACAATGTCCTGTCAGCAGCGCAGGGAAGAATGGCAGGAGTCAGTATCACCCAGAATTCAGGAACTCCCGGAGGGGGATTTGATATTCAGATCAGAGGCAGAAACAGCCTTAGGACCCGAAGCAATTCTGTCATTGACGGCAATCAGCCACTCTATATTATTGACGGTGTTCCAGTGGTTACGGGAATCAGTTCCTCCTATGCCGGAAGCATCCTTCCCAATGCAGATATCAATCCGCTGAACAGTATCAATCCTAACGATATTGAAAGTTTCGAAATCCTGAAAGATGCGGATGCTACCGCTATCTATGGTTCAAGAGGTGCTAATGGAGTGGTACTGGTGACCACCAAAAAAGGGAAAAGGGGAAAGGTAAAACTGACCCTGAACTCTTCATATGGCCTGAGCCATGCCATTTCAAACCTCAAAATGATGAATACTGCTCAGTATCTTGATATGAGAAAACAGGCATTCGCCAACAGCAATATCTCTGTCTATCCCGCTAATGCCTATGACATCAATGGAACCTGGGATTCCAACCGTTATACGGATTGGAGAAAAGAACTGATTGGTCATTATGCCGCCCTGTCTAATACCCAGTTGTCACTCAGTGGGGGAGGCGAAAATACCAATTTCTTGCTCAGTCTTGGTCATAACGATCAAACCACGGTGTTCGGCAGGGATTTCAGGTACAGAACCAATACCGTTTCAGGAAATATCAGCCATAGGTCTGCTGACAGAAAATTCAGTTTCAACTCATCGAATATTTTTACAGCAACAGACAATAACCTGATTACCTCTGATGCGACAAGGCAGTCGTATATTCTGGCTCCCAATGCTCCTGCTCTGTATGATTCAGAAGGCAACCTTAACTGGGAGAACAATACGTTTACGAATCCCGCAGCTGCCTTTGAGAACTCTTATTCCAATAACAATCTGCAATTCCTTAACAACATCAGCATGGAATATGAAGCTTTTAAAAACTTTAAGCTTAAGCTCAACGGAGGCTTGACTTATCAGACTTTTGAAGAATGGTCACTTCGCCCGAGTACAGCGTATAGTCCTTCTGCAGGAGCAACATCCCTCAATTCAATGTCTTCAAAATCCAACCAGAACAGACTGTCTATGGTGGTAGAACCTCAGATAAGCTGGATGTACAAAACAGGTAAACATAAATTTGATGTACTGCTGGGAGGGACCTATCAGAGAGATGTTTCAGACCGGGGTGAAATTCAGGGAACAGGGTTTGAAAGTAATGCATTTATCTATAATATAGGTGCTGCGATCAATAAAGTGGTTCTTGACCAGATCAATACTGAATACCGATACGGTGCTTTTTTCGGCAGAATCAACTATCAGTACGATAAAAAATATATCCTTAATCTTACAGGAAGAAGAGACGGCAGCAGCAGATTCGGTCCGAATAATAAATATGCAATATTCGGTGCCATTGGGGCAGCATGGCTGTTTTCGGAAGAAGACTTTATGAAGAACATCTCATGGCTCAGTTTTGGAAAGCTGAGAGGGAGTTATGGTTCATCAGGAAGTGATAATATTGGGGATTACCAATACCTGGATACTTTTGCCACCGCCAACCTCATCTATAATGGCAGCACCGGACTGGCTCCAACAAAACTTTACAATGCTGATTTCAGCTGGGAAAGAACCATCAAAACAGAAGTCGCTCTTGAATTGGGGCTATTTAACAACAGGCTTAACATAAGCGCTGCGTATTACCGAAACCGTTCAGGAAATCAACTGGTAGGCTACCAGCTTTCCTCGGTAACGGGATTCAGCAGTGTACTGGCTAATCTGGATGCAGTTATTCAGAATACAGGACTTGAATTTGAGGCCAGCGGCAAAATTATCAGTAAAGGAAATTTTTCATGGAGTAGCTCATTCAATATCACCATTCCACGAAACAAGCTGATTTCCTTTCCGGGACTTGAAGGTTCATCCTATGCTAATACTTATGTGATCGGGCAACCTGTGAACATTCTTAAACTCTACCAGCTTCAGGGGGTAAACCCTAATACTTTGATCTATGATTTTACCGATTTCAATGGCGATGGAAAGATTGCATCACCGGATGACAGACAGGTAATCAGAAACCTTGGACAGCAGTTTTATGGAGGACTAAGCAATGAATTACGTTACCGAAACTGGAACTTGTCTTTTTTGCTGCAGTTTGTAAAGCAACAGAGCCGAAACTATAATTCAGCAATGTCTTCTCCGGGCATCATGGCGAATCTCCCTGTAGAGGCATTGAATGTATGGTCGCCTACGAATCCCAACGGACTTTATATGCCGTACCGCTCCACGTCTAATTCTTCGCACAGCCTGTTTCAAAATAGTGATGCCAGTGTTTCTGACGCTTCATTTATAAGACTTAAAAATGTGCAGCTTATCTATAATCTTTCTTTGGATTCAGGTGTTTTCAGGGAAGTCAAGCTTTATTTTCAGGGGCAGAATCTCTTGACGTGGACGAAGTTCTTTGGAATTGATCCCGAGATGACCACTTTCGGATTCCTGCCTCCTTTGAAGACGTATTCATTTGGTATTCAGCTTACGCTATGATGCATCCTTAACGGAAAGCAATGCCGCCAGATTATTTAACCTAATACAAAAACAATGAAATTAATATTCAATAGTATAATAATGGCAGCGCTCATCTATCTGATGAGTACTGCCGTATCATGTGAAAAAATTCTTGAAGTGGAATTGCCTGACAATCAAATGTTGTCAGAAACCGTCTTCAATGATACTCAGACTGCCAACGCAGTACTATCAGGATTGTATGCAGGATTATGGGAGTCATCACCTGTCACCGGAGATCAAAGCGGAAGGCTTCTCGGTCTCTATACTGATGACCTGACCTATTATGCAGTCAGTGCAACCAATGGATTGCCTGAACTGTCCAATAATACACAGATTGATTCCAATCAGTTTGTAAGTTCGTTCTGGAATGCTGCGTATCAGAAAATATATGTCAGCAATTCCATACTTGAAGGGCTTAAAGAAGCGCATCATATTCCGGAAGCTGATAAAGCAAGGATAAAAGGGGAGACCCTGGTCATCCGTTCTTTACTCTTTTTCTACGTTCAGCAGGTTTACGGGGATATTCCGTATCCTGTGACAACCAATTACATGATCAATCAGAGCATTTCAAAAACATCTTCTGCAGAAGTGTTGATGAGAATTGAATCTGATATAAAAGAAGCTATTGAACTGCTTTCCGATACCTACCGTCATAACGAACGCATCTATATCAATAAAAAAGCAGCGCAGCTTCTTCTCGGCAAGGTTCAGATGCAGCAGCTGAAATGGACGGAGGCAGAAGCCACCTTGAAAACAGTTGTTCAGAGTCCGCTCTATCAGTTTCAAAATGATATTACCAAGGTCTTTCTTAAAAATGGCAGCCATATTATCTGGCAGCTCAGACCTAAAAACAATGGGGATGCGGTAAGGGAAGCAACGATTTACTATTTTGCTAATGTTGCTCCGACCTCTGTGGCGCTTTCCGCATCTTTGGTCAGCTCATTTCAGAATGGAGACCTTCGCAAGCAATATTGGATGGGGGTGGTTACTGTAGGGGGTAACACCTGGTACAGAGCAGAAAAATACAAAGCAAGATCTGCCAACTCCACAGAAAATTCCATTGTCTTCAGACTGGAAGAAGCCTATTTGCTTTTGGCAGAGGCTCTGACACAGCAAAATAAAACGACGGAGGCTTTACCGTTTATTAATCCGATCAAACAAAGAGCGGGACAGCCATTGCTTGGCAGTGCTGTTACACAACAGCAGCTTCTTGAAGAAATCCTTAATGAAAACAGAAAAGAGTTTTTTACAGAAATGGGACATCGCTTTCTTGATTTGAAAAGAGCAGGAAAGCTTAATGAACTACAGCAGACTAAGCCCAACTGGCAGGATAAACACAAAGTATGGCCTCTTCCACAACAGGAACTGCTGCTCAATACCCATCTGAATCCTCAAAATTTAGGTTATTAATGAGAGTGTATTGTTTTATTATTCTGCTGTGTTCTCTGCATTGCTATAAAGCGCAGAGAACGATTAAGGAATTGGACCAGTGGATGTCACGGTTCTCAACAATGATTGGTCAGATGAAAGTATCCGATGATCAGCGATTCGTTTTGCTGACCAAAATGTACGCGAATAATTCTGATTCAGTTTTTGTGTTTGACCGTCAATCAGCAGTAAGCCCATCCGATACCATTTTAAAAAAGAGCAACATCAGTTTTCTGAATAATCATGCTGTTTTTGCTTCAGGACCTGGCAGGGCTGAATTCATTGATCTGAAGTCAAAAAAAAGAGAAATTTATGGTAGTGTACAGCGCTGCAACGCCAATGAGCCCCTGAAGCAATATGTAATATTGGGTACTGATAAAAACCTGAAAATTTATAATTCCCAAGGAAAAGTGCGTCACGATGAGGCAGGAACATTGAACTATACTATTTCGGAGCAAGGACAGGTTTATATTCTTGCTAAAAGTGGAGGATTTCATAAAATATTGAAATGGAATGGCAGCGCTATGAAACTGCTTTATTCTACTGCAGCTAACATTGTTGCGATGGATCTTTTAGAATCAGAGAGATTTATTGTCCTAAAGGAAAAAGAAAAAACAGATTCCAATGGAAAGATCAGGGCAAGATTGTTAAGAATATCAGACGGACAACTGTTTTATAACGACCAGATCAGCCTAGGAGAAGCCCAAAGCATTAAAGTAACTGAAGCAGGTCATTCCGAAACTTTTTTGATTGATATTTCCGTCAAGAAAACTCCTGAGAAAATAGAAAAACTAGAAATATGGTATGGGGGAGACAAGTATCTGCGTAATAAGGGTCAAGGATGGACCGATCATCAGTATAGCCTATGGAATGTTAAAAACAATCAAGTTCATTCAATCTCTCCCAAATCAATGCAGGTCTATATAGCGACAGACAATCCACGCTATTTTTGGACGTATAATCTTAAAGAGGATAATGATTACCGGGGATTCCGAAGCCTGAATATATACCGATATGACCTTTTGGAAAATAAATCTGAACTTGTTTTTGAGAATGCTTCAGAAATGGTAATAGGAAAAGGTGGTCGTTACACCATTGGATTTCTGATGTATAAGAATCAATGGATGGTATACGATCATCAATTAGAGCAGAAAAAAATTATTGATTATAATATAACACTGAGCTATCCGATCTTTATGTCGGATGACAGCTTACTCTTTACAGGAGGAGACCGACTGATCAATTATCATCTGGAAACAGGTGTGGTAAAAACAGTTTTCAAGCAAGAGAACAGCAAAATCAGCTTTCATGAATACACTGGAAAAATGATTCATCAGATGGAATCTTTTAAGATAACACAACGAACTATTGAAATGTCTCAACCGTTGATGCTTCATATCAGGAGAGAAGACCATAATGATTCCGGATATTATTCTTATGATAAAGGTAAACTCAAAGAAATGCTGCCGTACAGCAGCAACAGGATCAAAATGTTCTCGTATAAGGATAGGCATGATTTAATGTATTCGATCGAAGAAAACTACAACCTTTCTCCAAAGCTGTACAGCAAAAGCAAGTCATCAGGTCAAAAGAAGGTACTTTATGCAACCAACCTTCATGATAAAGAAGCGATAGACCTGCAGCAGGATGTTATTTCATACACCAATAGTGAAGGTAAATATCTGAAAGGGGTTCTATATTATCCCATTAAATTCGACAAGACCAAAAAATATCCTTTGGTGGTACAGGTATACAGTATTCAGCATGATGAGTTCAACAAATACCTGTATCCCGCCTGGGGACCCAGTGGATTCAATATCCGCCTATTGCTTGAGAACGATTACATGGTTTTTCGGCCAGATATTGTTTCAGATGACAGGGGTCCGGGAATTTCGGCGCTTGATTGTGTTCATTCCGGACTGGGTGCGATTCGAGGAAATGTCAATATTGATTTCAGGCGTATTGGTTTAACAGGACACTCATTCGGTGGTTATGAGACCAACTTTATCGCTACCCATTCAGAAAGGTTTGCAACCTATATCTCGGGGGCAGGTCTAAGTGACATTATGAATACTTACTTTTCATTTAATGAACTGTTTAAAATAGCAGACTATTCAAGATTTGAAACCGGGCAGTTTTCAATGGGAGTTCCTTTTTCAGAAGATAAGGATTTGTATTATAGAAATAATCCCATCAATTTTATTGAAAAAGTAAATGCACCGGTATTGCTTTGGGCAGGTAAGGGAGACACGAATATTCCACCAACACAAACCATGAGCTTTTACATGGGATTATTAAGAAACAGAAAAAAGGTAGTGGTACTGATGTATGAAAATCAGGAACATACGATCAGGAAAGGCTCCGATGACATCAAGGATCTTAATACTAAAATCATAGAGTGGTGGGACTATCACCTGAAAAGCCGGAAAGATATAGGATGGATTGATAAAGAAATGAAAAGGGACGCTGAATAGCGTCCCTGATCTAATACTTAATACAATAAAGCACTAAGGAATTTTATAAAGCGGTGTTCCGCACATCGTACCTGAACCGATTCTATGCAGTTCAACACTGTCGTCCAATGCCCATTCACAGACATCACCGGAAACGATATTGCTGCATTCCTGATCAGCATCCTCACATTGGAACTGACCACCGCCCAAGCTAACAATTCTGTAAGCCGGCTCTAAAGCTCGTGTACTCTTCTTTGCCAACATGGTGGCAAAAGCTGACCCTGTTCCCAGTGCTACCAGGATGACAGGAAAAAGAATTTTTTTCATAATAAAAAATATTTGATTTGCTGCCTACTCTGAAACACGGTTTTCGGCTTCCCCGTTTTTAAAGTGTTTTTTCAGGGGCTGGGTAAGTTTATATTGTACCAGCTGATTTCCAACAATTGCGTACAAATGCTCGTCGGTAACTCTAAAATCTGACATGCTGTTATTTTTAATATTGTCGATGTACATACTGCCAATATATTCCTGAGATGCAGTATTATAGATGTCGATGACTTTGCTTTCCTGCCATCTGTTTAAAGATTCATGCCTTCCTCTTAATTGAGCAGGGTTGAATAGCAGTCCTCTGTATACGATTGCATGTCCGTTGACTTTTAATGCAGGTTTAGACATTTTAGATTTTCCATTGGAGAGCGGAGTTACTTTAATCTGTGCGATTTTAGTCGTATCAACAGTTCTCCATCTGTAAATAAGCTGCATGGAATGGTTCATTACAAGAAACTGGTTTCTATAACTGTAGATATAGCTGACAGTCGGTTTTATAGGATCAGCTGAAAGATAACCGTCAGAATCAAAAACACCGTCTATTTGCTTTTCAAGCAGATTAGGATACAGTTTCACAAAATTTTTACCATTGTTATTGATTAAAATGGTTCCCAGCATTAAACTTTTGGTTTGAGATGAAAGAGTACGTATGGCAATTTTATTACTATCAATAATTTCAAGCTGGCTAAAGAATGCATCATTCAAACTGATGACTTTATTTTGTGTATCACCTAATTTGCCTTTTAATATGATGGGAACATTTCCATCATAGATATAATAATTATGATCTTTAACTTTAATCTCTATTTTTTTAAATGGATATTTGCTGAGCTCCAGATCAATCTTAGTATTTACAGCTTTCTTTAAAAGTGAATCAACTGCTAATATATTTTGAGGTAAGCTTCGGTTAGCTAAGTAAAGCTCCTCATTTTTAGCACCGGCAAAATAAAATGAATGGTTCTCCAGATCCATACTTTTTATTTTTAAAATAGGATGCATCAGAAACCTTCTGGTAAAATTGTTTTCCTGTTTTATGATGTGTTCTGACTTGAAAAACAAGACAATGACGAGGATACAACTCAACATATTGGAAATTCCTAAGATTAATGCTGTTTTACGGGTAGTCTTGTGATTTGCTCTTTCGGTGGTGAGAACTGATAAACCTCCCATAATTACACAAAGAATATTAAAAATCAGATGTTCAGTCCATCCCATTTTTTCTAAGATTCCTCCACATGAGCACGGAACAAATTCACTGTAATTTAAAATGAGAAATATATAGATCGTAAATGCTGACATTAAAGCAGTTGATAAGTATAATCCAATCAATCTACTGCTTGGAAAAATTAATAACAGTACAATAATTAATTCTACAATAATAACAGCATAAGAAATAACACCTGCATAAGCACTAAGTAATGGTGACTGAGCAATTTGAACTTGGAAGTTTTCAAAATCTAACAATTTGCTCACACTTGCATAAACAAACAATAGAATAAAAAAGCAGGAAACAGTTTTGATAAAGATAGTTTGGAAGTTTTTCATGGCTTGTTATTATTGGGTTTAACAGACCTGAACCAGTCTCCATCTGATTTTCCATCCGCAATATTCAGGCATCGGTTCACCCTTAAATAGGGCTACGGTTGTTTTGAAATTCCCCACACTTTCCCAGATGCCACTCTTTGGACATGGTACGCCAGTAGTAACTGATATGGAAGTATGGGAAATCATAGTTTTTTGCTTTTTAATCCTGAGTAAGCCGCCAATTATCACCGTCCCTGACAGGAGGGTCTTTTGTTCCAGGATCTTCAATTACTTCTATAGATTTAGCAGAATCCTGTTTCATTACTAAGCCATTTATTGTGGACTCTGATTTTTCAATATATTCACTATTTGAGATCATATCTTCATCTCGATGGGTACAGTTTTGTAGACAAACTGTTGCGATCATTATGCTAAAAAATGGGATAAACTTTTTCATTTTGATAATTTTAATTTGGTTATCCCGGCCGGATTATATTAGAATTCTGTTGTCAAAATTATCCGGCTTTTAAGCTAAAAAAAACTGTTATATGGCTCTATTTTAAAATTGTTACGTCTCAATTTTAAAATTAATACATTAGAATATCTGAGTTTAAGTGGTTGTATTTGCATGTTTTACAGGATTTTTGTCTTTCTGTTATTTAATTCATTGAATTTTGATTTATTTAAAACATAAATGTTTATTTTTGAGATAGTGAGGTTCTAAATATCAGGCTATGAAAAAGTTTTATTACTTTCTCATCATATTTCCTACTTTTTCACAATTTTTATTTTCACAAAACAAAGAGGAAAAAACTTTCAGTGAAATTAGAAAGCATTATGAAAAAATGGAAATAGATGACGTTCATGCAATGCCCTATGTAAAACTGTACATTGAGAAAGCAAAAAACGAAAATAATTTTTCAAAGCTGATTCAAGGGTATAGAGATGCGAGACAATTTGACTTTAAAAACAAAATGAAGTATGCTGATAGTGCGCTTACTGCCAGCTTAAAGCATGGAACCCAAGATGATATCAGTAAAGAGTATCTAAGTAAGGGAATCATCTATTATTTTTATCAAAAAAAATTTAAGCTAGCTTTAAATGAGTATATTAAAGCCTATACCCACTCAAAAGGTTCAAAAGATGAGTACCATCGGTATAAAGTTCTCTATCATTTAGGAATTGTAAAAAGTCATTTGGGCTATTATGATGACGCAATGAAACATTTTCTTGAATGTATTTCATTTTACAGGCCAAAGTTGAATGAAAACCATCATGAAAATGAAAAGTTTAATTATGGGAAGGCGTATCTCAACTGCTTACATCAACTGACCGTACTTAACAGATATCTGAATAACTTTAACAAGAGCGACAGTTTAAGTATGTTGGGTTATCGGTTAACCGCCAATAATAGCGATTTTGCATTGGAAAAAAGCTATTTTCTCAAATGCATCGGAATTTCCAGATTTCATAATAAAGATTATGTTGGTGCTCGGGATTACTTGCAAAAATCTTTACCCACTATTCTTAACAGAAACGATTTCGCCTGGGCTTCTGTAGTATATTATTACCTGGGTAAAACTTATGAAGCGCAGGATAATATAAATAGGGCTACAGGATGTTATAACAAAATAGACTCTATTTTCAACAAACATGATTTTATACTTCCTGAGGTGTATAAGAGTTATCACTATCTTATTGATCATTATAAAGATAAGAATGTCGAAAAGCAGCTGTACTATACCAATCAGCTTTTAAAAGCAGATAGTTTAATCAGTAAAGATTTTCCATATTTATCTTTGAAACTTCATAAAGATTTTGACCGACGTACATTGATGGATGCAAAAGAAGAAATCGAGAGATCCAGTACCAAAAAAATAGTATTTGCTCAGATGCTGATTGCTTCAGGAAGTGTAATTCTTGGCTTTTTTGTTGTCCGGCATCGAAGAGATCAAAAGATTAAAAAGCAATATCAGCTTCTCCAAAAGAGAATTGCTGAAGGAAAATATAATATCAATGATGTTTTAAGAGAAGAAATGATAGAGCTCCCTGTAAGAAAGACTTCTCTTACCCCGGAAATGGCCTTAGAAATAAAAGAAAAGCTTCAGAAGTTTGAGCAGGAACAGTATTTCAGAAAGAAAGGGATTACGCAGAAAAGTATTGCTTTAAAGCTGGGAACCAATTCCCACTATCTTTCGGTTTATATCAATGAACAAAAAGGGATGAATTTTAATAAATACATGGCCGAACTGAGAATCAATTATATCACTAACTTACTTAATACCAACAGTAAATATTTAAACTATACTATCGAAGCATTGGCCGAAGAATGCGGTATAGCTGCACGTCAGAACTTTTCAAATCTGTTCTTTGATATCAATGGGATAAGACCTACTGATTATATAAAGAATCGGAAAAAGGAGCTGGGTATTAGTTGATTATGTAATGCTTTAGGTAATTTTTGTAAATTTCTGAAAAAAGGACATGGTAACAAAAACTATTTTTAAAAGAACTTCACAATTATTAGAGGATCTGGATCTAAAGATTAACGAAGTCAACACTGACGGAAATGATCTGATTAAAACTTCGGAAAAGGCATTACTTATTATTGATGAGTCGATAAGGAAATTAAAACTTCTGGTTTCAAACCACCATTTTGATCACATTGCTGAAGAGGTATTGTTTTTTAAAAAACTGAAACCGCAGTTTATCTCAAAATTTATTTATTATTCTGCAGTATTGGATATTGAATCTCATAAACCGGCTGCCGGAAATAAGACTTTAAAAAAATATTATGAAGCAGAACAGGAAAAATTGAAAAACTTTTATTTGGAGCATTCTGAATTTTACAGTTACTATAAACGAGAAGCGACCTATCTTGATCATAAAATATTTGTCCGTAATTCTTATGATTTGAAGATGAAGCTATCATCCGGGTTTTATAACTATGATCCAAGTTTTACAACTTCCCACGATCATATGATCGCCAGATTTATTTCCAATCAGCAATTTGATCAGTATTTAAAAAAGCAAATTGAAAGTTCGAATGATAACTTTACTGCAAAAGTATTTTCTCCTCTTAGCTGGTCGGGATCAAAGGTCGGTCTTATAGAGCTTATCTATGCGCTTTACCAGATGCGTTGTTTTAACGGTGGTAATATCGAGTTAAGCGAGGTCATAAAATTTACAGAAAAGTCATTGGATTGCGATTTAGGTAATTTTCATAAAACCATCTTTGAAATCCGTAACCGAAAACAGGGACCAACCAAATTCCTTCAATTGGTGAGTGATAATTTGAATCAATATTTTATGAACAATGATGCTGAGTAACATAAATACCCAATAAAAACCTCAAATCGTTTGGTATTTGAGGTTTCACTATTTAATCATTTTTCATTAAGTGCTGTAAGCCGGGATCATTTTTTATTCTGTCCATCTCATTGGTGACAATGCTAAGAATATCTGCCTTGACTCCTTTGTAACTTTCTTCAATCTGTTTTTGCATCAGATCATTCCCGTCTATATCAGTGAAAGATCGGATCTTTGGTATTTTCTGAAAGTCTTTCGCCTCCCGAGAAAGCTTAACTGTATCCATAACAATCTCCGAATGAAAGATCTTCTGATCAATTCTTTCATCAAAGTTATCTGATACAGCACCGACAAAAAATCCCTGTGTCAGGGTTGAGATTTTCGAAGCAGGAATCAAACTGTCCAATTGGGTAGAGATGGAGGTTGAAGTATCATTGCGATTGATGGATATACTTTGTCTTTTCTGGAGTACTTTTCCAAAACGTTCAGATAAGGTTTTTGCTGTTTCTCCAACCACTTGCCCACTAAAGATATTTCCTACTGTGTTCTGAATAACCTTACTTTCCTTGTCCCCATAGTCCCTGGCCAATTGGGAAAAATCCTGAAATCCGAGACATACAGAAACTTTGTTACTTCTGGCAGTTGCAATTAAATTATCCAAGCCTCTGAAATAAATAGTGGGAAGCTCATCAATAATCACAGAACTCTTTAACTGTCCTTTTTTATTGATCAGTTTAACAATTCTTGAATTGTACAATCCTAACGCGGCAGAATAAATGTTCTGACGATCCGGATTGTTTCCTACGCACAATATTTTGGGTTCTTCAGGATTATTGATATCTAAAGAAAAATCATCTCCAGTCATTACCCAATACAATTGTGGTGAGATCATTCTTGACAAAGGAATCTTTGCAGACGCGATTTGCCCCTGCAACTGATCCTGTGCACCGCCCTGCCATGCATCCATAAAAGGAGAGAGGTAGTTCTCTAATTCAGAATAAGATGTTAATATCGTAAAAACATCTTCGTATTTTTTGTTCAACAGTTCAATAGCATGTGGAAAAGTGCAGTATTTGCCGTTCTTATAAATTTTAAGAAACCATATGATGGCAGCTAGCAGTATGATAGGACTCTCAACAAAGAAATCGCCCTGTTTTTGTATCCAGCTTCTGTTAAGGTTTAACATGATGGTGTAGGCAGCTTCGTACGCATCCGATATATCCGTCATAAAATTAGGATTTAAGGGATTACAACGATGACTTTTTCTAGGGTCGTCAAAGTTGATGATATAGAATTTCGGCTTTACTGTATAAGCATCGAAATGATTGATAAGATGATTGTAAGCAATAGTAGACAGATCATCAAATTTAAAATCGTAGATGTACATCGAAAATCCTTTTTCGATATGCTGTCTGATATAGTTGTTGACAATGGCGTATGATTTTCCTGAGCCCGGGGTTCCTAAGACAATGGTGGCACGAAACGGATTAACCACATTAATCCATCCCTGATGCCACTTTCCCTGATAATAGAACTTGGTTGGAAGATTAACAGAGTACTCGTTATAGAGTAATTGAGTCTCCTGTTGAAAACTTTCGTTCTCATTGTTAAAAACATCGGTCATCAAATTCGTTTTCAGTAAACGGCCTGTCCAGACTCCTGCCTGCATCAGTAAAATGTATCCGGAGCCGGTAGATAGAATATAAAGTACAGCTGTAAAGCTGGTATCAAGTTGTAAAATAATTGAGTTTAAAAAGAATAGGACAAAACCAATAGAAAAAGCGATACTAATTTTTTTCCGGGTGATTATCTCATTCTTTACGCCTTTTGTACCAAGACAACTCAAACCTAGCAATATAATAGCGAAGAGCTTAGAGTAAATGGCATGAGAAAATAACCCTGCTGTTTTGTTAAAATTATAAAGTATCTTATTGATGAGTTCCAGTGTCCATTGTCGCTGTGCAAAAAATCCGTAACAAAACCAATACAGATGCATTAATACTACAATAATGCTGACCGCTAGCATAAATGCCATGATTTTGGCAAGCCCTCTTAAATCGTCTTCACCCTGCATATCACATTTTAGAGGCATAAATACAGGATTAGGTATTCTCAACTATAAATGCGCCGTTGCGAGCATCTGTTGGCTGGCTTTGGCTCTTAGGACATAGTTATAAGGGTAGCATCTTGGAAAAGAATATTATTTTTTTCTTCTTTTTCTTTCTCGCTTTTTCATTTGAGACGCAAAAATTTGCTCTTCGTGATCCTTATCTTTATCTGAGGACAATAAACTGGAAAAGAATCCGTGAACTCCTTCGTAGCTGTTATTGCTGAAGAAATGTTCTGAAGATTTTTCAAATGATATGTCATTATTAGAACTATTGTATGAACTGGCTTCAGGTTTTGTTTCTATCTCATGCCATAGTTTGTTGAATGAGTTGGCTGAAAGCTCTTTACCTAACTGTGAACCATTCCAAACAGATTTGGAGTTATGGTCTATGAATGTAATTCCGTAAATCCTTCCATCATCATTCTTTCGTATGACCGTAGCGGTTCCCTGTTCAAGCAGTTGTTTTTTAAATGCAGTTTCAGTTCTGCTGGTACTGATTGCTGTTTCAATGGTTCTTTTAAGAATGAATTTTAATGGATCATTTTTCATTTTCACTTTAGATTTCTCAATGAGCTCCTGAATATTTTCTACTCCTGCATGCCTACCAAAAAGGGATGATTTAAAAGGATTGCTTATTTTTTTTCCATTTTTATCCGTAGCAAAATAGACCATTCCTTTTCTCATTTTTCCGTGAAGCTCTCCGTTAACTTCTTCAACGGAAATATTGAATTGAGAAAGTAAAGCCCTATAAGCACCTATACTTTGAAAGCTGTAAGTTTGAGGCATATGTCGTAGTATCGAGGATAATTGTGTTTTGATATTCCCCTTAGTATAATCTACAGGTTTAAAAATAGAGCTTTGATTTAAATTTCTATTCGCACCAGTAACTTTCAAGTTGTATTGTTTTTCCAGTTTTCTACAGGCTTCCATCGATCGAGAGTGATCATAGCGATCTGATATTTTCTTCCCATCGATCTGGACGCAAGTGGTGACTATGTGAATGTGAGTCCTGTCAATATCCGTATGTTTAAACACTACATAAGGTTGGTTACCGTACCCCATTTCCTGCATATATTTCTGAGCCATTTCTCTATAAATTTTGTCATCAACCTTATCGTTGGGGTCAGGGTTTAGGGAAATATGTCTTACCGGTTTTTCAGTTTTATTATTGGCAATCAGATAGGGTTCAAAGTACTGATGAAAAAATCTGACAGAATAAGGATGGTCCCACAAATCAGGAATCTTATTAGTGAATAAAACCGTTCCATTTTCGTTGTCAACTTTTTGTTGATTGTAGGTAAGGGCACCCCATAGATTTTCACCTTTTCCAATTTTTGCAATCATTTTTCAGAAGTTTTTTGAATATGGTTTTGCTCAAATTCTTTGGTGAGCTCTATAATCTTTTTACAAATTAATGCTAGATCTTTGGTGTGATTTTCCAGTTTAAAGAGATAGAAAGACGCTTTTTTCTCTGTAAAATTTCGATATAAAATTTTTACAATCTGATTATAATTGTTTCCAATCGATTGAAACTGGTAAAAGAATTTAGTGAGTTGGGTATGATAATCCATTGTTGCAATATCCACTGTTACAATCTTTAATTCTTTCTGAAACAAAATTGTTGTAATAAATTTTGCTTTGTTACTCATTCCAGAAGCCTCATATAATTTTAAAAACATTATATTTTCCTCATCAGTAAGTCTAAATACATACCTGTTTTTACTTGGGTTCAGCTTGGGCTTACGTCCTCCTTTATTGTTTTTATTTGGTTCCATATCATCCAATTTAAAGTTAAGAAAATCACGACTTCGGAGTGGTTTTATAGCCCCAGCCAGGGCAAGTAGTTTTGAGGCACAAAAAGGTTATGAGGCACTCAAAACATAACTTGCCCCTTTCGGGTGAAAGGAAATATCTTTAATAGAATAGATTTAAGGCATTATACTATCAGACACTGCCATTTCAAAAAACTCCTCAATCTTCTGAAACAAAGTAAACCACAATCAATTAGAGAAACGGTATTGTAGACAAAGCCAAAGAAGGAAGTGTGCTGCCAAGAACTACCATTAGATAAGCACTGAAATAGAAATGTTCTTCATTTGCAACAGATGGAGGGCAGGACATTGATAAGGCAGAGGTGATGGACATCCTGCATTGTTGAAATCCTGCATTCTTGCAGTCCGGCATGCCAGCCGTCTTGATATCATTCGTGAGAGATAGGAGTAAGAAAGCTAATCTGCCAGGATAGAAGTAAAGACAATAATCATTCAGTACTGATGTAATCCAATATATCTGTCAGGAATCTTCGTCAACACTCTTGATAGCAAAGTATACAGCATGCAGTCACTATTGCTTAAAGGCTTGCTGTCCTTCATCCTTTCAAATTAGGTTTAACTAAAATTCATTTAAAATGAAAACAAAAAAACAACCCACAGTTATTGCATTTTCCACTCAAAAAGGAGGCGTAGGAAAAAGCACTTTTACATCACTTCTAGCAAGTTTTCTTCATTACCGGTTAGGTTATCAGGTCGCAGTATTTGACTGTGATTTTCCGCAGTACAGTTTACTGCAGATGAGAGAAAGAGATTTGAAAATGGTGATGCAGAATGAGATCTTTAAAAAGATGGCTCACCAACAGTTTACGACGATCAATAAAAAAGCGTATCCCATTTTCCAGAGTAAAACCGATAAGGTTTTAGAAGAAATGGAAGCTTATGTTAACGGCTCAGAGATTGTACCCGATGTCATCTTTTTAGATTTACCCGGCACCGTTAATACGGCAGGTATTCTGAGAACCTTGACGAATGTCAATTACATTTTTTCTCCTATTACCGCGGACCGTGTCGTATTGGAGAGTACCCTAAGTTTCACTGATGTATTGACGAATGTGTTGATGAAAGAAAATCGAACGGGGATTAAAAGTATTCATTTATTTTGGAATCAGGTTGATAGAAGAGAAAAAACGATGTTGTACAAAAATTACAGTAAGGTGGTTACAGATTTAGGGCTGCAGCTTATGGAAACAACGATTGCAGACAGTAAAAGATTTCGGAAAGAAGGTGAGTTGACAGCAAAAACGGTTTTCAGATCAACATTACTGCCTGCAGATCCTAAGCTGTCGACTCAATGCAGGCTGGATAAGTTCATAGAGGAATTTTTAAGAATTGTAAGACTATAAGACTATGGAATATGAAAAAAAAAACAATGATGATAAGGGGATAGATGAACAATATCTAATGTCCATTATGGCAGGAAGTCCTAAGAAGGAAGTTCTTTCAAAAACTGATGATTCTCCAAAGGAGAAAGGTGAAACAAAAAATAAATTAAAGAATAAAAAAACATCAGATTTAAGCTATGTCGAGCAGTTTCTGACCCACCACACAATGACTAAGCGGGGTGATAAAAGTATCTATATCCGTTCGGAGTATCACGAACGTCTCTCACGTATTATTCAGATTATTGCAGACGACCAAATACCTTTGTATGCTTATCTGGATAATATACTGGCGTATCATTTTGAAATGTTTGAAAAGGAAATCACTGATGATTTTAATAATAAATACCGTCCAATCTTTTAATATCATTTTATGGAAAAAATAATCATTATAGGTTTATTAATCACTATCATTCTAATTCTCCTAGACAGAAGATTCCCAGTCAATGTTCGTGCGAAAGATAGTAGCAATACTAAGAAAAGCCCTCCATCGATAATGGGAGCTACCAAGCAAATAAAAAGACAAGGTTGGCCAGTTGAAGCCCTTGAAAGCCACCTTGAATGTACTTCATTAACAGAATATAATTTTGATTCAGAAACCAGAAACGGGAAAGCCGCTGATGTAATTCAGAATAAAAATCTTGATGATATTCTAATCAATGATGATTGGGAGCAGGAGGAAGAAGATTGGAAATATCAGGACTCCAATGTCGAAAGCGGGCTTGCTACGGGGGTTACCTTTCAGGAATTGAGTACTGCGGGTCAGCTGCTACAGATGGAAATGCTGGAACCTGACTTAGAACAACAAGCAGTTGCTACAATTCAAAAAATTCATGGGACCGAGCTTTTTGATCTTTTGGAAAATTCATTGGGAGGTGCTTCGAAGCGTATTGCTAATTTGTTAAGTCAAAGCATTTCGAATGAGGGTGAAGGAATAGCTTCCAATGACAAAGATGGTGTTGAAGGTTTCGATATTGGGGAGTTTGTTTAGGCAAATTCCCCTTTTGTTATTAAGAAGTTTCAATTAAGATCTGTTATCAAACAATTCGTGCAGCTTTTTCTGCAGAACCTTTTTGTCAGGAAGTTGAGTCTTATATTCAGAAACCATTGTTGGAGATAAGCTTCTGCTGAGAGCATATTCTACCACTTCACTGTCTTTGTCTTTGCACAGCAAGACGCCGATGCTTGGATTTTCATTCTGACGTTTGACATCTCTGTCCAATGCCTCTAAATAGAAATTAAGCTGACCCAAATGTTCCGGTTTGAATTTATCTGCTTTTAGTTCAAAAGCCACCAGACATTGCAGTCCTCTGTGAAAGAATAAAAGATCGATGTAAAAATCCGAATTGCCGACCTGTACTTTGTACTCTTCGCTGATAAAAAGGAAATCCCGTCCTAATTCCAGAATGAAATTTTTCATCTGCTCGATCAGACCTTTTTGGAGATCACTTTCGTTGAATGTTTCTGGTAGATTTAAAAAGTCAAATACATAGCTGTCTTTAAATGTATTGGCGATGTCAGCATTGGTTTCTCTCAACACTGTTGAGAGTTTTGAATTTCCGATCATGGTTCTTTCAAAAAGGCTGCTGGATATTTGTCTCTCTAATTCCCGAAAGCTATAATTTTCCTGTTTGGTCAACTTAATATAAAATTCCTTTTCTTCGATCGATTTACATCGGGAGAATATGGTTAGATTATGAGACCAGCTTATTTCTCTCAACAGTGTTGAGATTTTTGGAATTTCTTTATAGCTTTCATAAAACTGCTTCATCCTCCAAAGATTTTTATCCGAAAATCCTTTGATCTCCGGTTCATTGGTTTGGATATATAGAGACAGTTCTTTGACCACTGATTGTCCCCATTCACTCAGCTCAACCTTTTTGCTGATATACTCACCAATATTCCAATATAGATCGATGAGTTCCTCATTGACTTTTCTTATCGCATTGTTACGAGACTGTTTGATGAGCTCAATAATATCCGTGAACCTTTTATCCATGATTTAATTTTTGAAATTCCTTACAAATTTACAATTAATTATACAGGAATTCTGACCAGCACACGGTTTGTTAACAGCCAAAAGATTCCATCCACTGCCATTCCTGTTATTTAGTACTAAGACCCGGACATCTTTGTCATCAAGCCCGTAAAGTGCGGGTTTCATAATCAAAAAATCTATTCATTATGAAAAGACAAAGAAAAAAAATTCTGGTATTAGGTCTAAGCCTGATGCTTGTAAGTGGTGTCTTTGCCCAGGGTAATGGTTCCGCGGGAATCAATGAGGCAACACAGATGGTCACCTCTTATTTTGAACCCGCTACCCAATTAATTTACGCTATCGGTGCTGTAGTTGGGCTAATCGGAGGTGTAAAGGTTTACAACAAGTTCAGCAGTGGTGATCCAGACACCAGTAAAACTGCTGCAAGCTGGTTTGGAGCATGTATCTTCCTAATTGTTGCAGCGACAATTCTTCGCTCATTCTTCCTTTAAAATGATGATTATGAAAACCTATCATATTAATAAAGGAATAGGGAGGACAGTAGAATTTAAGGGTCTTAAAGCACAGTACCTTTTTATTTTCGCAGGTGGCTTGCTGGGGGTGCTGATCTTTGTCATGATTATGTATATGGCTGGTGTCAATACTTATCTCTGTCTCATTATAGGGGGATCCATTAGTGGACTTCTCATCTGGCAGACTTTTGCGCTGAACAGAAAATACGGAGAACATGGCTTGATGAAATTGGGTGCACGCAGAAAGCATCCTAAGTACATCATTAGCCGTAAGAGTATTTACCGGTATCTAAAAGCTAACCCTAAAAATGCAGGTGTATGAGAAATTCTTCTAAAGCTGCAACTTTGGAAAGTAAATTTCCATTGTTAGCCATTGAAAATGACTGTATCATTTCAAAGGACGCTGACGTTACGGTTTGCTTTAAAGTTAAACTTCCGGAACTGTTTACCGTTGCTTCCGCTGAGTATGAAGCGATGCACTCCGCATGGTTCAAAGCTATCAAGACGCTTCCGGATTTTACCGTGGTTCACAAGCAGGACTGGTTTATCAAAGAGAACTACAATCCTGATCTTTCAAGGGAAGACCAGAGTTTTCTTTCCAAATCATTTGAAAGGCATTTCAATGAGAGACCTTTTTTGAATCACTACTGCTATCTGTTCATTACGAAAACCAGTAAGGAGAGAATGAGGATGCAGAGCAACTTTTCATCTCTGTGCAAAGGTAAGCTGATTCCAAAAGAGATTAAGGACAAGGAAGTTATTCATCGATTTCTAGAAGCTGTGGACCAGTTGGAACGGATAATGAATGACAGCGGTTATATCCATCTCGAAAGAATAAATGAAGATGAGATATCAGGAACTTCAGAAAGCTCAGGTTTACTGGAACAGTATCTCACTTTATCTCGTGAAGCCAATCCCTCATTGCAGGACATTAAGTTGGGATCTGAAGAAATGCGGATTGGTAACAACCGTATTAGTATGCATACGTTGTCTGACACTGAAGATTTGCCAGGCACTGTTTCATCACACAGCCGTTATGAAAAGTTGAGTACGGACCGCAGTGATTGTCTGCTGTCATTTGCTTCACCTGTGGGACTTCTACTAAACTGCAATCATATATACAACCAGTATCTGTTCATTGACAACAGTGATGAAAATCTTAGGCAGTTTGAAAGATCCGCAAGGAAAATGCATTCACTCGCAAGATACAGCAGAGCCAATCAGATCAATAAAGAGTGGATTGAAAAGTATCTGAATGAAGCCCATTCTTATGGTTTACAGTCTATACGTGCTCATTTCAATGTGATGTCGTGGTCTGACAATCCTCATGAGCTAAAGCAGTTAAAGAATGATACAGGCAGTGCGTTAGCATTGATGGAATGTAAGCCCCGCCATAATACTACCGATACAGCGACATTATATTGGGCTGGAATTCCGGGCAATGCAGGAGATTTTCCAAGTGAAGAAAGTTTCTACACGTTTATTGAACCTGCATTGTGCTTTTTTATCGAGGAAACCAATTATCAGGATTCACCGTCACCATTTGGTATTAAAATGGCAGATCGCCTGACCGGAAAACCGATTCATTTGGATATTTCTGATCTGCCGATGAAGCAAGGGATCATTACCAACCGGAATAAGTTCATCCTCGGACCTTCAGGCAGCGGTAAGTCTTTCTTTACAAACCACATGGTGCGTCAGTATTATGAACAGGGTGCTCATGTTCTTTTGGTTGATACCGGAAATTCCTACCAGGGATTATGTGAATTGATTAAAGGAAAAACCAAAGGAGAGGACGGGGTTTATTTTACCTATACAGAGGATAATCCCATTGCTTTCAATCCATTCTATACTGATGACGGCGTCTTTGATATCGAAAAAAGAGAGAGTATTAAAACCTTGATTTTAACGCTTTGGAAAAGAGATGATGAACCACCGACCCGTTCTGAGGAAGTGGCATTATCCAATGCAGTAAGCGGTTATATCGAAAAGATTAAATCCGACGAACAACAACCCTCTTTCAATGGATTCTATGACTTTGTCAAAGAGGATTATCAGAAAGTACTTGAGCGAAAAAAGGTCAGAGAAAAGGATTTTGATATTGCGAACTTTCTCAATGTGTTGGAACCTTACTACATAGGAGGGGAGTATGACTATTTGCTCAATTCGGAAAAGCAGCTGGACCTCTTATCAAAACGTTTCATTGTCTTTGAAATCGATGCTATTAAAGATCATAAAATTCTCTTTCCAATAGTTACCATTATCATTATGGAGGTCTTCATCAATAAGATGCGAAGACTTAAAGGAATTAGAAAACTAATACTAATTGAAGAAGCATGGAAAGCGATTGCTAAAGAAGGAATGGCGGAGTACATCAAGTATTTATTCAAAACGGTAAGGAAATTCTTCGGGGAAGCCATAGTAGTGACGCAGGAAGTCGATGATATTATCCAGTCACCGATTGTGAAAGAAAGTATCATTAACAATTCGGATTGTAAGATTCTTCTTGACCAAAGGAAGTACATGAACAAGTTCGATGATATCCAGGCAATGCTCGGATTGACTGATAAAGAAAAATCCCAGGTTCTTTCAATTAATATGAACAATGATCCAAAGCGACTGTACAAAGAGGTTTGGATAGGATTAGGCGGAACGCACTCTGCGGTCTATGCCACTGAAGTGTCCAGTGAGGAATATCTGGCTTATACCACCGAAGAAACTGAAAAAATGGAAGTGATGAATCTTGCATCAGAACTTGACGGTAATGTAGAACATGCCATCAGGAGGATATCTCTTAAGAGAATCAAATCGAATACAAAAGACCATTAAATCATTTAAAATTTTATAACAATGAAAAATTTAATCATTAAAACAGTAATGGTAGCATTCTTCGCTACCGTAACATTTGCGAAAGCACAATTTGTAGTGACTGATCCAGCTAATCTGGCATCAGGTATTTTGAACTCTGCCAACGAAATTGTACAGACTTCGTCAACGGTGTCCAACGTTGTTAAGAACTTCAACGAGGTCAAAAAGGTGTACGAGCAGGGTAAAGAGTATTATGATAAGCTCAAAGCTGTCAATAATCTGGTAAAAGATGCCAGAAAGGTCCAGCAAACTGTTCTTTTAGTGGGTGATGTTTCTGAAATGTATGTCAATAATTTCGGCAAAATGCTCAATGACCCCAACTTTAATGCGCAGGAATTAGCATCTATTGCGAATGGTTATTCTGCTCTTTTGACGGAGAGCACGGAGCTGCTGAAAGAACTCAAAGAAATTATCTCATCCAACGGCCTTTCCCTCAACGACAAAGAAAGAATGGATGTTATTGATCGAGTGTACAAAGAAGTGAAAGCATATCATAATCTTGTACGCTACTATACCAATAAGAATATTTCAGTAAGCTATCTGAGGGCAAAAAAACAGAACAACACCCAAAGGGTGTTAGATCTTTACGGAACCTCCAATCAAAAATACTGGTAAGATGGAACCGAACAATTTACACGAAGTACTGCGTTCCGTTTATGAAGAAATGATGCCGATGTGCGCTGATATGGCTGCTGTAGCAAAAGGAGTCGCAGGATTAGGCGCTTTATTCTATGTGGCATTAAAAGTTTGGCAGTCATTGAGCCGTGCGGAATCCATCGATTTGTTTCCAATGCTGAGACCTTTTGCCATTGGCATCTGCATTATTTTTTTTTCAACATTGGTATTAGGAGGATTAAATGGCGTTATGAGTCCGATTGTTCAGGGAAGTCATTCAATGTTGGAAAACCAGGTATTGGATATGAATGAACTACAGCAGAAAAAAGATCTTTTAGAGCGGGAAGCCATGCTCAGAAATCCAGAGATGGCTTATTTGATTTCTAATGAAGAGTTTGACAAAAAACTGGAAGAACTTGGATGGTCACCATCTGATTTGGTCACGATGTCAGGAATGTATATCGAAAGAGAAATGTTTGCGATCAAGAAAGATATCAGAGATGGTTTCCGCGAGTTTCTTGAAATCCTTTTTCAGTCAGCAGCATTGGTTATCGATACCATCAGAACCTTCTTTCTGATCGTTCTTTCAATCCTGGGACCGATAGCCTTTGCGATTTCCGTCTGGGATGGTTTTCAGACCACACTGACCCAATGGCTGACAAGATATATCAGTGTTTATTTGTGGCTTCCTGTTGCCGATATATTCAGTGCCATTCTGGCGAAGATCCAGGCCCTTATTCTGGAACGGGATATAGAGATGCTTGCTGACCCCACTTTTATTCCTGACACTTCAAATACGGTTTATATTATTTATATGGTGATTGGCATCATCGGCTATTTTACAGTACCAACGGTTACAGGCTGGGTGATACAGGCAGGAGGAGCAGGCAATTTCATGCGTAATGTGAACCAGACCGCTACAAAGTCGGGTAATATTGCGGGCGCTGCAGCAGGTTCTGCAACAGGTAATATTTCGGGAAGATTATTAAAATAAAAAATACAGTTCTATGGAATTTAAAACTTTAAGAAATATTGAGAGCAGTTTCAAGCAGATCCGATTATTTACGTTTGTTTTTGTGGTGTTGTGTTTTGGTGTTGTAGGCGTGGTGGTATTTAAATCCTACCAGTTTGCCGAAGAGCAGCGTCAGAAGATTTATGTGCTGGATAACGGTAAATCATTGATGGTAGCACTTTCACAGGATATGTCGATCAATAGACCGGTTGAAGCTAGGGAGCATGTGAGAAGATTTCATGAATTGTTCTTCACGATAGCTCCGGATAAGAATGCGATTGAAAGTAATGTCAAAAGGGCTTTTAATTTGGCTGACCAATCCGCATTTAACTACTACAAGGACCTCCAGGAGAAAGGATACTATAACAGAATCATTTCCGGTAATATCCAGCAGAGGATTGAAGTGGACAGTGTTGTTGCCAACTTCGATAATTATCCCTACGCCGTAAAAACTTATGCCAGACAGTTTATTATCAGATCCAGTAATCTTACCATCAGAAATTTGGTCACGAACTGCTCACTGGTGAACTCCGTACGGTCTGACAGCAATCCACAGGGATTTACGATAGAAAAATTCAACGTGATTGAAAACAAAGATGTAGAAACTGTTGAACGCTAACCTGACCGTAATGAAAAAATTAAGAGATACAATCGAACATTATGTTTTAAAGATGGAAAATCATTGGAAGGTTCTTCCTATAGCGAAGCAAAGATTGCTAACCAAAGTTTTCTTTGGTGGTTATGTTCTTCTAACAATCATTGTCATTATCAACGTCTTTATTTCGACAGGTCAAAGAAGGAATACCATGTCTATCAATCATATTGACGGAATTTCTAAGAAGACTACCGGAAAAGGATCAGGATATTATGATATAGTACACTCACCAACAAAAAAATAGAGCATGAAAGATTCAGATAAAATTAAAATCACAGAAAATGATCTTCCTCAAAATTCCAATGAATTGAGTGACCATCCCAAAGCCCAATGGGAGAAAGTGAAGAAGCCGGTTTTTTATTTCCTGATGGCTGCCATTTGCGCAACTTGCTTTTACCTTATTTTTAAACCAAAATCCAATAATACCCTAGTTGAAGAAGCAGGTTTTAATGCCGTTATTCCACAAGCAAAGGATGGACAGTTGCAGTCGGATAAGCAAAAGGCTTACGAGCAACAACTCTTGGAGCAAAAAAATGAAGAGAAAAGAAATACAATAACCACTTTATCGGACTATTGGAATGACCAGAGTACTTTAAATTCGAATGGGAATACTTCTGCTTTAATATCTAATAAGAGTACTCTTCAACAATCCGATCAGAATGCTATAAACAGTTATCGCAGTGCACAGCAGACATTGAGTTCTTTCTATGGCAGAGATGATCAGGAAGTCAATAATCTAAGGAAAGAAATCTCAAGATTAAAAAATGAGGCGATGCAGAACAACCCTATTCCAGCAGGTCTTGGAATGAACGATCAGTTAGAACTAATGGAAAAATCGTATCAGATGGCAGCCAAATACCTTCCGACAACTCCAAGAGAGGAAGAGTCTGCACCAAAAGAAGAGCCTAACAAATCTACTGAAAAGAAAGTTAAACTTACTTCAGTAAGACCTGCATATTCCAATATTGTTTCCTCATTATACAGAGAGATGTCAGACAGTGCTTTTGTTGCAGGTTTGAATCAAAATAGGTTTTATAATGCTCAAAATGAGACTGTAATTTCAGTTCAATCTAAAAATGCGATACAAGGTATTATCTATGAGACTAAGACTATAGTCAATGAAAGTACACTACCCATAAGACTGATAGAGGCGTTGCAGCTAGGGCGTACAGAACTTCCTCCGGGTAGTTTGCTTATCGCTTCAGGTAAATTTCAGGGTGGGCGACTTCAGTTAACAATATCCTCCATTCAATATAAAGGCAGCGTCTATCCTGTAGAAATCAATATCTACGATAATGATGGGCAATTGGGGTTATATGTTCCGTATTCACCGGAGCAAAATGCGGTCAGCGATGTTGTTGCCAATATGAGTCAGGCTTCCGGTACCAGCATTATGATGACCCAATCAGCAGGACAGCAGGTTGCTGCCGATTTAAGCAGGGGTATTGTACAAGGGTTGTCTGGTTATTTTCAAAAAAGGGTGCGACAGCTAAAAGTAACTGTAAAAGCAGGCCATCAGGTCTTGCTGGTACCCAAAAATAATTAATCAAAAAATTAAAAAATGAATACACTAAAGAGCCGTTATATTCTCATTATTCTGTTTCTGCTGTTTATAAGCAGAGCATTTGGTCAGGATTCCGTGATGACCTATGTTTCATTGGAAGGGGCAAAGCTGGAACCTTTCAGGATGCAAGTGACTTACAGTAAAACCACTCATGTGATTTTTCCTTCCACAATTAAATACGTTGATCTGGGAAGCGATCTTTTGGTTGCTAATAAAGCAGAACCTATCGGAAATGTTCTTCGGGTTAAGTCGGCCGTCAGGGATTTTGAAGAAGAAACCAATTTTTCAGTCATTACAGAAGATGGAAAATTTTACAGTTTTGATGTCTTTTACAGTGCATATCCTGATATCCTCAGTTACGATCTTGTCAAGATGCAGAGAAGCATTGAAAGGGAATATTCAACCGATGTACTTTTTGAAGATCTCAAAGGAAGCTCTTCATCACTTACAGAATTGATTATGGAAAGCCTGTATCGAAAGAGCCGAAAAACCATTAAACATATTGCGTCAAAGAGCTTCGGTATTCAGTTTTCTGTCCGTGCATTACACGTGAGTGACAATAAATTCTACTTTACCTTACAGGTTGATAACAGCAGCAATATAGCTTATCATATTGATTTAATCAATTTTAAAATTGCAGATAAGAAGAATTTAAAGAGAACCGTTATTCAGGATAAGTTGTTGGAACCAATTAGAGTTTACACTCCTTCTGTGACTGCAACTCGCCATTCCAATCTTATAGGAGTTTATTTACTGGAGCAATTCACTTTGTTAGAGGATCAGGTTTTGGAGATTGAAATTCTTGAAAGAAACGGAGGACGGCACCAAAAAATTCAGCTTGAGAATAAGGAACTGATCCATGCGAAACCGATCAATAGTTTAAATTTTAAAACCAACTAAGATGAACAGATTATTGATAGCAATGCTTTTCGTTTTAACAGTGAGTTCAAAGTCATTTGCACAGCAGATGACTCCGAAGCAAAAAGGATTTGAAATATCCTATTCTATATATCCTAGTTCTCCCAAAAAACAAAATTATGTTTTAACAGCAGGGCTTATTTCTTATGGAAAGAACGGGAATTATTTGTTTGGGTTGGCAGAATATAGCAGAAATTATCATGAGTATGCCAACTACGAAATCCCGATAGAAATGTTTCTGTTCAATGGAGGATACAGTTTTTATATATGGGGGGATATTATGAGAAATGTCAATCTTAATTTGGGAATTGGCGGTCTGGCAGGTTATGAACAGATTAATAAAGGCAATGAATTGCTGTATGACGGTTCAATGCTTACTGTAACAGATAACTTTATTTATGGAGTAAATGGTAAGTTGTCTATTGAAAGCTATCTGACACCGCATTTGGTCTTTCTGGTCAACGGACAACTTCGCTATTTGAAAAATAGTCAGATGGCGCAGTTACATGCTCTATTTGGTGTTGGAATAAGATGTAATTTTTAAAAATAATATGAAATGCAATATATACTTAATCATAAATTTAAATTATTGTTAGGGTGTTTCATCATTCCAGTGATGATCTTATTACTTATACAATCATGTGAGAAGGATAATTTGGAAATTCAGCAGAATTTTCCTTTTGAGGTAGAGGTGATGCCTGTTCAGAAATACATTTCTAAAGGTGAAACTATAGAGATCAGATGCCGTATTATTCCGGGTGGGAATTATGCGGGTACTACTTACTCGATACGATATTTTCAGTCTGAAGGGGTTGGAAGTTTGCGGTTATTTGACAATCCATCCTTTGTCCCTAATGATTTCTATCCACTAAGTAAAAAGGAATTCAGATTATACTATACTTCCGAATCTTCAGTCTCTCAAAGTTTTGATATTTGGATTTCGGATAATATGGGTAATAAGCAGGAAGTGAATTTCCAGTTTAATCCTCAAAGTATAGGAACTTTATAAGAAATCATCATTTAAAATTTCAGGCTATTTCATCAGAAATGGCCTTTTGTTTTTACATATAAGGTTATAGCGGATAACCTTACCATTTACCTGTAACCTTTTTGAGAAAATTGATCTAAGCTAATTTTTCAATAGGGTTACTCCTCAAGATGCGCGAAAAGACTTTTCCGACCAAGGGAAGGAATTGTCTTTTCGTCAAATTTTAAATAAGCGACAATGAAGAATTGTCGCTTATTCTAGTAATTGTAAAACTTATTCAAAGATGTCCTTCATCGGCAAACGACATATAATCTGTTGAAGTTAAAATACAATGATCTAATAATTTAATATTTAAAAATTCTGATGCACTTTTTATGCTCAGAGTAATTTTTAAATCTTCCGCTGAGGGTTTTAAATTTCCTGAGGGGTGATTATGTGCTACTATAATGGCAGTTGCATTGCACAATAGGGCTGCTTGCATAATAATTCTTACATCAACTATTGTTGAGGTAATACCGGATTCAGATATTTTCTTGATACCTAAAACTTTGTTTGCCTGATTTAGGTACAATGCAAAGAATGATTCTCTATAATCTATTTCATCAGAGTCAAAGTATTGACGAAATACATCAACGGCAGCACGTGAACAGCTTATTAATTTCTCAGAATTTCCTTTTCGTGAGTAGATTAATTTTATTTCATTGACAATATTAAAATCCATGTGATTGCTCTTGTACGGCAGAGACTTGAGTTTCCCGTACCTGTTATATTTTAGATATGTTCCCATCCCTTCCCCAGCTTATTCCTTAAAGCCTTTCAGGCTTCGCTGAATATTTTTCAAAAGAAAAACCGGAAAAAAGAAAGCAGATATGAAGTGTTGACAAAGAATAAAAACCAAAAGGAAACGGAATAATTGGAGGGTACCTTCAGGGAGGAAACCGTTTATGCCGTAGTCTTTTGGTGGAATTAGCAGATGGCTGACAACAATACCTTAGCTGCCTTTTTACCGGTTTTTTTATGGAAAATATTAAGTCTAATAACAGTCAATAACCTGTTTTTGTATATGAAATAAATGTTTAAGTTAACATTGTTGATTTTATTTGTATTTTAGTTGAATCTAAGAATGATGAATTTCTTTGCATCAATTTTCTCTTGTTGCACTTAAAAAATAAATTTAAACGTAATCACATCTTTTGCAAATAAAATTTTTGTTACCTGATGGTGGATGTTAAGTGTTTCGCTTGATTTTAGGTGTTTTTAAGCGTCACACATTTATATTTAAAAGCCAAATACATCAGATAAGTGTCTGGGTTTACTTTCAGAACAGTTGTCCAATACTTTTATTAAAAAGTATTGGTATGAAGAAGAAAGTTGAAATTAGTAATATAACCGTTGAGGAGATTATCAAAATTTTTAAAGAAGAGGAGGGAACTGAGTTAAGCATTGAAGAGGCGAAAGATATTTTAAGCTTTCTGACGATGATCTTAAAAATTACAATTGAGAATTTTTTAGAACAATAATATTTTCTAAGATTTATATATGAAAAAAGCCGACTTATATATTCGTGTGTCAACTGATGAGCAAGCAGATAAGGGATACTCGCAAAGAGATCAGGAGGAACGATTGAAACGTTACTGTGAAAACAATAGCATTACAATTGGTCAAATCATTTATGAAGATTATTCAGCAAAGACCTTTAATAGACCAGAGTGGATCAAATTATTGGATACACTTAAGAGAAAAAGCTCAAAAACAAATCTGCTGCTTTTTACAAAATGGGATCGCTTCAGCAGGAATGCTGGAGATGCTTATCAAATGATTAATATACTTAGGAAAATTAACGTAGAACCGCAGGCCATTGAACAACCTTTAGATCTTTCAATTCCAGAAAATAAAATGATGTTGGCTATATATCTTGCTGCGCCAGAAGTTGAAAACGACAGGCGCGCTTTGAATACTTATTATGGAATGCGCCGTGCTAAAAAAGAAGGCAGATTAATGGGAAGGGCACCTTACGGCTATGTTAACAGAATAACGGAGAATGGAAAAAAGTATGTAACCCCGAAGGAACCGGAAGCTTCTAACATGCAGTGGGCATTTAACGAAATGTCCAAAGGCGTATATTCAGCGAGCCAGATAATGGATATGATGAACAGAAAGGAAGGAAAGTCAGTTAAGATAAGTGCCTTTCTTGCTAGTTTACGCAATACTGCATATTGTGGGAAAATTTACGTGGAACAATTCAATGAAGAGGAGGCTCATTTTGTTACAAGTATTCATGAGCCTTTGATCAGTGAAGAATTATTCGAAAAAGTTCAATGTATAATGGATGGAAATGTCAATCCAGCCAGACCCAACGTAAAAATATTGTCTGACGATAATTTACCGTTACGAGGTTTTCTAGTTTGTCCAGAATGTGGTCATTTGGTTACCGGTAGTGCATCTACGGGACGTTCGGGAAATAAATATTATTACTACCATTGCAAGTCTCCGTGTTCATACCGTTACAAATCTGAAATTCTAAATTCTAAATTTTTAGAGATATTGCAGTCATTGGAAATGCGCGCATCTATAAAAAATTATTTGAAAAAGATGCTGGAGCGAAATTTTGAAAAATTAATCAATAATCCCCCAAAAGAAAGGAAAGCAATTCTATTAGAAATAGATCGTTTAAACAGCAGATTGAAACAGGCAAGAAATAAACTGATGCAGGAGGTAATTGATGATGAAGATTATCTTGAAATTAAGACCGACTGTAAAAGGCAAATTGAAAAGCTCGAAGCTAAATTAACTAAAAGAAAAGATAATAAGAAAATAGATTTTCAAAAACTACTAGACCAAGCATTATCGAACCTAGTAGACCTCGGGAAAGTCTATACTGATGGGGATATCGAGGTAAAACGTAAAATAATTGGTTCGATATTTCCTGAAAAATTGCAATTTTCAAAAAATCATTATCGAACCACCCGGCCCAATGTTTTGCTCTCTTATATATATCAGATAAACAATGAGTTAGGCACGAAAAAAAACCGGAAAGAAAGTGAATTATCACCTCTTTCCAGTCTTGTACCCAGGACCGAACTACCGTATATTTTTAGTTAATTTTAGTGTTCTTAAACTATCTAAATATCAGTATATTTGAATAGTGTAGAATTTTGAAATAGAATTTTGTTTGATTTTTCATTCACTTAATTTCAAAATGAACCACCTTTTTAGCCACCCTTTAATTTATTTAATTTAGGTTTAATTGAAATGAAAGTAAGTTTTGAATTAAGAAAAGAGAAAATTAATGCAAATGGATTAATACCCGTTCAGTTTGTTGTTAGAGCTGAAGGAGAAAGAATAAGGAAAAACGTAGGAGTTTCAGTATTGGAAAAATATTGGAGTGGTTCGAGAGTTAAACCGAATGCTAAAAAAGAACCAAGTAATAATTACCAATTTTTGAATGATAAGCTTCAGAAAGCTGAAGAGAAAATCAATGATATCTTTTTCTTTTTCCGGGCAAATAAGCTAGAGTTCTCCAAAGAACTATTCCTGAAGAAATATGATAGTGAAGAAGAAATTAAAACTGCTCATTTTGACTTCTTTGATTGTTTTAAAGAATTTATTGAGAGTGGCAAACTTTCAAAAGCCTACAATACAACGAAAGCTCAAAACACGGTTAAAAACTTTCTTGAAGAATTTCAGAATGACAAAAATTTCAAAATTGAATTTGACAGTATTGACGACTATTTTTTTGAAGAATTATCCAAGTATTGTTTTTTTGAAAAGAAGATTAAAAATAACTACTTCGCTAAAATTATTGCGGTAATTAAAACAATGCTTCGCTGGAGTATTAAAAAAGGCTATAACGAAAACCGCAAATTCGAAGATTTCAAAGCTTCAGAACATGATATCGATATTGTTTATCTGACTTTTGACGAACTGATGATTCTTTATAATAAAGAATTTGAAACCGAGAGATTAAACCATGTAAGAGATTTTTATTGTATGGGATGTTTTACCGGATTAAGATTTTCAGATCTTTCAAAGCTTCACCTGGCAAATATCTCTGAAGAGCATATTGTTTTATCCATTCAAAAGACGAAAACTCAAAATCATGCTATTAAGCTTAATAAATATGCAAAAGAGATTTTGAATAAGTATAAAGGCACTATTTACGAGCCATTACCATATATTTCATCTCAAAAATTCAATGAATACATAAAAGAATGTTGTGAGAAAGCAGAACTTACGCAACCTTTCACAATACATTGGTTTGTGGGCAATCAAAAAAAATCTTTGACAAAGCCTAAATGTAAATTTATTACAAGCCATACAGCCAGGAAGACATTTATTACAAATTCTCTCCTTTTAGGTATGGAGCCGAAAGCAATTAAAAAAATAGCGAATATTAAGAAAGATGCTGTTCTAGATAAATATATGAAAGTGACTGAAGCATTTACTGATGATCAAATGGATAAGGCATGGAACTAGAAAATTTAACTTACTTAAGATATTTAGATGTAAGAAATACATCTTTAATACACATTCAAAAATATTTGAAAAAAAATGAAGATCTTTTTCAGAGATTGAAAAAGTATGATGAATTATCGTACCTAGATGACTATTCTAAATTCTTTTTTCTATATAAAGAATCTGAATTTTTTTTTGAGAAAAACTTAACAGTTTTAAAAGAATATGAAAAACATTTACTGTCACTTTATATTATTTTCACCTCGTATGATGAAATTGATAAATTTATCTATAATGTAAGAAATGAAGAGGAGGCTATATTATATACTTATTTATTCTATAGGGCTGAGATTATGGTATTATTGAGTAAGGTTATTCTCGACAATAAACTTTACCAATATTATGATGGTAAGGTTATTGAAGAGCCCTTGTTATTGGAAAAAAGCGATCTATTATTATTAAGTCCTTTTATATTTAATTTTGAAGAGTTGAATTCTATAATTAATAAGGATATCTCATTGATTATTGGGAGTAGTCTTGATGAAAGTTCAAATTCATATTTTGAAGAGATTACCAATAGAGTTTATTTACCATTAAAAAGACTTCCTGATAATGTTAAACGTAGAATTGGAAATGATGAATTTAGAATTTATAGTATTTCTCAATTGAAATCGTTAGCACAGAATTATGATTCCTTTTTTAATATTTTAAAAGGGAAATTGATTAATTCTGACTTTAAATTAGACATTATCGATATCCCTATTTACAACATATTTATTGATGAGTTTTTCTATAAATTTAATGAGAAGACATTGGTAAGTGATTTGAAATTTAATCTTGATTTTACAGAAAAGAAAGTAAGACAATCAGAAAAATATAAAAAAGATCTATATGACAAAGCACATAAATTAGACATCTTTTGGGAAATAAATAAAGTAAAAGTTCTTATTGATAAAAATTCATTTAGTAACTATATTGATAGCTTTGTAAATTTTACAATTCCGGATATAGATAGAAAAGTGAATTTTAAAATCGAAATTAAGGGATTTATAGAAATGTTTTACGATAATAAAAAGAGAGTTCTACCGAAAATAACTACTATAAAGCCCAAAGAACTACAAGATTTGATGCGTTTATTTAAGCACTTAAAAAATAGAAAACTGATTAATTATAGCAGACAAAGTTTTGCTAAGATACTTTTGGAAATAACTGGAGTCAAATTAAAAATTTCCACATTAGAACAAGCTGATAAGAATCAAAATAAACTTAGTAAAGAACAATTAGAATGGATTGAAAACAGATTACCTGTTTTAAAATAATTTTTTCTTTAAAGCTTTATTCATAACATTTTTAGAGTTGTAGAAATTACCATGTGAATGGTAATTTTTTTTTGCGTGATAGCGCTTAAATAAATTTGTCTTAGTTAAAATGAATTTAAAAAAAATATACAATGCTGCAACTTTTTTCACATTCTAAAAATGATTTAGAAAAAGCAGTTGAGATTATTCTCAACAAAGCCCAAGGTTTCATGGTACCTTCAAAAAACGAAGAAAACCAGCCCGAAGATCTCATATCTCAGACTGAAGCTTCAAAATTCTTACATGTTTCTATCCCAACAATTATTGATTGGAGAAAAAATAAGAATCTTCCATATTACAATTTCAGTGGTAGATTTTATTATTCTAAAAAAGAACTTCTGGAATATGGTAGAAGGAATCGTAAGAAATCAGATATGTAATGAATGAATTACATGAACTAATTAAACAGTTAGATTCTCTTCCAAATAATAAAACCAGAAAAGACTTTTTAAATTCTATACAGAGAGATCCGGAACTGTCAAGACACCATCTTAAGAGGTTGGCTTGTAATATTCTGGTTCAAGACAATTTTATTGAGAAATACTATAAAGATAGTTTTAGTGAAATGTTTAAGAAAATTTTTTCAAAGAGAGTTTTAATATTTCAAAAGGTCATTAAAAAAATAAATAGGAAATTAGAAAATGAGTGATAAAATTCCATATTTGAGAGTGGGTGTGGTTTATTATAAGACGATTGAAAGACCTTCTATTTGGGGCTTTAAATCTTCAGTTCTTGTACGGTGGAATAGGGAAACGATCATTACTGATCACGGTAAATCCTATGTTTCAAAAGTTCCTAAGTATGATGGGTTTTGTTGTATCCCAAACCATTTGAATTATCAACAAACAATAGAAGGATTTTATAATATATATAATGCTATACCATATCCTCCAGCTAAAGAAAAGTATAATCTTGAAAATCTTAAAGAAATTACACCTTTTTCTTTGAAATTTATGGAGCATATATTTGGTGAGCAACTGGAACTTGGATTAGATTATTTAAAAATTTTATTAGAAAACCCCACACAGATCCTTCCAATTTTATGTCTTGTCAGCAAGGAAAGATCAACAGGAAAATCAACTTTTATCAAGTGGTTAAAGGCTATGTTTGGATTAAATATGACTTACATAAAAGGAGATTCTTTTGGAAGCCAATTTAATGCTGATTGGGCTGCAATGTTAATAGTAGCGATTGATGAAGTTTTTTTCGATAAAAAAGAAATCACAGAAAGGTTAAAGTACTTATCCACTACCAATAAGGATAAAATTGAAGCCAAAGGAAAAGATAGAGAAGAAATTGACTTTTTTGCAAAATTTATTCTTTGTTCGAATAATGAAGACAATTTTATTCAGATAGACGAAAATGAAATCAGATTTTGGATCATCAAGATAAAACCTATTAAAATCGAAAATACCGAATTTCTTAATAACCTGATTTCTGAAATTCCACATTTTTTGCAATTTCTTCTTAAGAGATCATTTTATACTATTAAAAGTACAAGAATGTGGTTTAAACCTGAAGAAATACGAACAAAGGCACTACAGAAATTAGTATTCAAAAATAATAACAAACTAGAATCTAAAATAATTGAGTTATTATATGAGTTTTTTGAAAGCAACGATGATATTGAAATTAGTATTGTTCCTCAGGATATTCTAAATATGCTCAATCGAATGTTTAAATCAACTTATTGGACAAGAAATGATATTAGAAACATTCTTAAAGATAATTGGAAACTGAGTCCTCAAAGTAATGCTCTTACATATATCAGATATGATATAGATTACTCTGGAATCTTTTATAGAAATAATTCTGTTGGTAGATTTTTCACTGTAAAAAAAGATTTTGTACAACAAAAATATGTTGAAATGTTGAATTAATTGATAAGGAAAAGAAAATCAATTGTTTATAAATCAACAAAATCCTCAACAAACTTATAAAGTATTCTTTTTGTTGAGTATTTGTTGAAATGAAACTCTAAAATATGTTGAATTGTTGAGCATTTGTTGAGTGTTCAATTTATTTAAAATCAGTTACTTATTGGGATTCCTCAACAATTCAACAAAATTATTACACAGACAAACCCATAAACTTTACAATATGAAATGTAAACAATTTAATTCTATTAGATTGGAAGAGGTACTATGCTCTATAGGACAACTTCCAAGTAAGCAAAATGAAAAAAAAGTCTTGTATCTGAATCCTTTTATCTCAGAAACACAATCATCTGCTAATCAAAATAAAAAAAATGAACTGTAAACGATTTAACGCAGTGTTATTGAAAGATATTCTTTTTTCGCTTGGGTACTCTCCAAATAAAGAAAACGAAAAAGAAGCCTGGTATCTAAGTCCATTTGGTAACGAAACGCAAGCTTCTTTTAAACTTGATAAAAGGAAAAATCAATGGTATCTATTTTCAGAAGGTATTGGAGGGAACAACGTAGATTTTGTCAAGAAATATTTTAATTCCAGTATTAGCGAAGTTCTATCCTGGGCAAAGGATCAAAATTTTTCTTCTTTTCATCAGCAAATGGATTCTCTACCTTCAAATTATACAATTACTGAAGTGAATGAGATCAAGAATTGGAATCTAAAAAAATATCTTAATGAAAGGGGGCTGTCAAAAAAGGTGTATCCATATCTGAAAGAAGTAAAATTTACAATAAACTCTAAAAAGCTTTATGCAATTGGAATTCAAAATTTATCCGGAGGATGGGAACTTAGAAATACATTTTATAAAGGTTCTATTTTAAAAAAAGATATATCTGTAATTACTAATAACAGTGATAAAGTTTTAGTATTCGAAGGTTTTATAGATGCATTATCATTCATTGAACTTCAGGAAGATTTTTGTTTTGACGTAATTATTCTAAACTCAATTTCAATGTTGGGTAAGGTGAAAAATTTCATCCAGGAGTATTCTGAAATCTGTTTGTTTTTAGATTGTGACAACGCCGGGATTAAAGCAACAAACTTCCTGTTGTCAGAATTTTCTCAAGCAACGGATTATAGTTTTCTATATAAAGACTACAAGGATTTTAATGAATTTCTCGTGGCTAATAAGAGTGGATTTATCCAGCAAGAGGAAGCTGTACTTTTTTGCAAAAAGTAACTGCTTTCCTCTTGCCCCTCCGGGGAAACTACTAACCGTCAACAAGTTACGAAAATAATCTATTTATTGTCAATATACCGTCAATATATAAACCTCTTGAAAGCCTTTATTCATCATGATAATTATATATAAATCAATATAATGGAAACGAGAAGTACACAAAATACAACTATCGCAATTTCTAAAGAAGACCTAAAGAGGTTGGAAGAATTTGTAAGAAGAAAAGGTATATCAAAAAAAGAATTTATAACAATTTCTTTAGACTTTTTCGAGCGCACCGGACTAGATCCAACCAAACATGAATCATCTAAAGCGGAGCTTGAAAAAGTAATAAAACGGATTGATCAAGTTATTGCTTTTATAAAGACACAAGAAAAAGAAACTATAAAACCAAGTTTTGAAGCTATCGTATCAAGCGAAGAAAGAATTAAAAATGATCTTTCTAAAATTTTAAAAATCGAACATTTTAATGATTTCATAAGAGGGTTTAATGCTTTTGCTATGGAAACTAAAAATTCCTTAAAAGCAATAAATGACAAAGGCTAAAACAGAATAAATATGAACGTTAAAATTCAAGGTGGAGGCAATGGAAGATATGCCAACTCTGGAAGTTCTGAAAGTCTTGTTAATTATTTGGAGCATGAGGACATGGAAAGGGTAAAGGAGGGAAAAGAAGTTGAACATTTTTTTTCTCATGATCAAAATAAAATTTCTTCGTCTGAAGTAATTCAAGCTATTGACAACAACAAAAAAGCAATCGGGAAAAAAGATGCAAAGTTCTTTGTTATTACGGTAAGCCCTTCAGAAAAAGAGTTACAGTTAATTGGAAAAGATTCAAAGGAACGAAGCGATGCATTGAAGGATTTTGTCAGAAAGGAGGTAATGCAAAGATATGCTGAAAATTTTGGGAAAGGCTTACAAGCGAAAGATCTTATGTACTATGGTAAAATTCATCATGAAAGGAAGCAGAAAAATAATATAGATACTCATATCCACATTATTGTAAGCAGAAAATCCAAAAATAATAGCATGAAGCTTTCTCCGATGACTAATCATAAAAATACTAGAAAAGGTCAGGTAACTGGCGGTTTTGACCGGAAAAATTTCATTAACAAAGTAGAAGAATCATTTGATAAAAAATTTGCCTTTCAGAGAAGCTATAAACAGACTTTTGAATATTGTAATGCGATGAAAAACGGAACTGTTGAAGAGCAAAGAAAGGCTATTATAAAAGCTATGAAACAGGAATCTGTTAAGGAAGTCGAAATAAAAAAAACTATTGAACAAAATAAAAAAAATAACCAAGGCTTAAGCCTGTAAAACGATTAAAAAATTATGGAAAAAGATCCAATTATAATAATAAAATTTGTCATTGTGGGGATGATTTTATTAGTCCTTTATACGTTAGGAATGAAAGTTATAGGTATAAATTCATTTCTATACGATATATCTCGTTATGGATTTTCAGTGGTGATATCCCCTGATGCGAGTCTTTTGTCAAGATTAAAATTTTTAGTTGTAGGAGTTTGTTTCGGATATGCAGAGCTTTTATACATTCTGATTCAATTCTGGATCGTAAAATCTCTAATTCCACCATTGAAAGTGCCTTTCAATTTTTATAAAAAGCTAATTTTTTACCCTTTTGTTTTTATTAATAAACAATTTCAAGACTTTACATTATTCAAAGGTTCAAAGAAAGAATTTCAGGGACTAATTCTACAAACTAAAAAAAGAACTGTTCAAATTCCTAATCCTTTTCGTGGGATTTTGGTAATAGGCGGTCCTGGAGCCGGAAAATCTGAAAGCTTTGCAGTTCCTTTTATACGAGAGTTAGCGCAAAAACAGTTTGCCGGTATCTGTTATGATTTTAAGTATCCGGCACTGGCAAATGATATAGAACTTTTTTATTCAGATTCGGATATTAAGCATTATGTTTTAAATTTTAATGATTCACTTAAAAGCCATAGATGCAATCCTTTAAATCCAAAATATTTGCCACATTCAGCATATGCAAGGGAATACGCTTCTGCCATCACTAAAAATTTGATGAAAGAATCTATTAAGAAAGAGGATTTTTGGTCACGTTCTGCAACAGATTTGTTAACCGCTTGTATATGGTTTCTGAAAAGAGAGTATCCCAAATATTGTGACTTACCACACACCTTGGCTCTAATAGCAACCAATCACAACGACCTAATTGCCTTATTGTCTTCAAACACAGAAACAAAAGCAATGATTTTATCCCTTGCAACAGCTTTAGAAAGTGAGGCTAATTCGCAATTAGCAGGGGTAGTAGGTTCATTACAGGGAGCAGTTGCACAAATAAATACACCTGAATTTATGTATATTTTCGGTGGAGAGGATTTTGATTTAAATATTAATAATCCGGATAATCCAATTGTTTTAACTGTAGGCAATAATCCATCTATTGCATCAACGTTAGCTCCATTATGTAGTTTGGTGATTTCAGTGGCTTCTAAACAGTTAAATCAACCAAATAAGTATCATTCTTTTGTTTTATTAGATGAGTTTCCTACTGTCTTTATTAATGATATCCAAACTCTACCAAATACAGGAAGAAGTAATAAAATAGCCAGTATGTTCTTCTGTCAGGATCTTTCACAACTTACGGACGGTTACACAAAAGAAAAAGCAGATGTATTATTTGCAAGTTGTCTTAACCATTTTTACGGACAGGTTTCCAGTAGTCATACTGCAGATATTCTCAGTAAACAGTTTGGTAAAAAAGATCAATATTTTGAAAGTAATAATACTTCACGTCATTTTCTAAATCCATTTAAAAGGAATGTCGGTCAAAGCCGATCTGTACAGGAAAGAGACGTTTTCAGAAATTCAGTTTTTATGGAGCTACCGGTTGGTGAATTCATCGGAAGAGTTGCCGAAAGTTCTGAAGCCTATATTCATGAGAAATTTTTGCCTGTTAAGAGAAAGAAATTAGAATATCAGATAAACTCTCAATTTAAGAATCATCCTGATTTCGTTATTACCGATTATTATGAAAAGGTTAGGGACGAAGTCAATGAAATTGTATCTGTTTTCAAAAATAAGGTAGAAAGTAATGAGGGGTCTCAAACTCGTTCCAGGGAAATGAATCCATCAACAGATAATGATTCAGAAGAATTTAGTGGAATAAACATTATCGTGGATGAAGAAAATTCCTCTTCAGTATATGATGAAAATGAAAGAAATGTTAGAAACGTTTCCGGACGAAGTCTTTAAAAAAATAACCAATTAAATTTTAAAATATGAATACAGAAAATAAGACAACATACGTTTGCTGTCCTCACTGTTCCAAAGAAATTGATGTCGAGAATATTCTATATCAAAAAGTTGAGCTTAAAACAAAAAAAGAATATGAAGAAAAATTCAAACAATTAGAGGATGCAAAGTTGAAAATAGCTGAAAGCATGCTTAGAAATGAAGCTAATTTACAAAGAAAGTACGAAAAAATATATGAAGAAAAGGAAGCTGAATTAAAGAAAAAATTAGAAGATCAAAACTCTGAAAGTTTTAAAATCATGCAAAAAGAACTTGATGATCAAAATGAAAAACTGAAAGAATACAGTTCTCTCAAATTAGAGGTTTTGAAGCTTCAGCGTAAAAATGATAATCTGAGAACTGAAATAGAATTAGAGCTAAATGAAAGTCTAAACCTTGAAAGAGGGGAAATAGCAAAAAAAGAATATGAAAAATTTGAATTAAAATTCTCAGAAAGTCAAAAAATTATTGATGATTTAAGTAAGCAACTTTCTGAAGCTCAAAGAAAGGCAGAGCAGGGGTCTGTTCAATTACAAGGTGAAGTCCAAGAACTTGCTATTGAAGACTGGCTGAAATCAAATTTTCCTTTTGATACCGTAAATGATATTAAAAACGGAAAAAGAGGTGCGGATTGTATTCAAGTAATAAATACTAATACATTTCAAAATTGTGGAACTATTTATTATGAAAGTAAAAGGACAAAGGAGTTCCAGGCAAGCTGGATCAGCAAATTCAAAGATGATATGCAGGAGCAAGGTGCCAATATTGGAGTTTTAGTGACTAATGTATTACCAAAAGGTTATGAAAGAATGACACAAATTGAGGGAATTTGGATATGTACATATCCAGAATTCAAGTCCTTATGTTTTGTTTTAAGACAGCAAATAATACAAATCTCTTCAGTATTGAATGCTCAAGAAAATAAAGGAGAAAAAATGGAAATGCTATACAACTACCTTTCTGGTGATGGCTTTAGGAATCACATTGAAACTATAACAAAGGCATTTACTGAAATGAAAACCGAATTAGATTCTGAAAAAAGATCTATGCAAGGAATTTGGAAGAGGCGTGAGATAAGAATCGAAAAAGTTTTGACTGGAACAAGTTATATGTACAATTCGATCAAAGGAATCGCTGGGAATGTAATAAAGCCAATTAAGCAACTAGAACTTCCAATAGAAATTTAAACCTGAAATATTATGAGAAAACCAAATAACAATTATCTGATAGTAGGACTTTTAATCTTAAATCTGGTAATAATTCTGTCTGTGTTTATTATTGTTAGTAAGGATAAACCTAAAGAAAGCACTAAAGTTAAATACGAAGAGCTGGATAAAGCTCTTTTTGGTAGCGAACAATAAATTTAATCAAAATTAAAAATTAAAAAAAATGAAAAATAAATTTAAATTTTCAATTATTAAGGCATCACTAGTTTTATCTCTTTTCCCTTCTTTTTCCAAATCTATTAATACTGAAGCTAGAATAAAGTCAAACTATTTTTCTTGCGGAACAGAAAATTTCGAAAGTATTCCTGCAAGTTCCAGTATTTTTGAAACCAACACATGGACAAATAATAATATTACCTGGACAGCATCTGATTCTAGAACTGATCAGACAATTAATAATAGAGCTATTGTTGTAAGAAATGGGAATCTTTCAAGTTCTTTAATTAGTGGTGGGATTAAAAGCCTTACAGTGACTACACAACTAAAATTTACCGGAAATCCCGGAACTCTTATTTTAGAAATTAACAATGTTCAGGTGGGAACGATACCTTTTAATTCTAATATTATCACTACAACAATTGAGAATATAGATATTGCTGGTGACTTTGTTCTGAAAATTGTAAATCCTAATACTGGACAAAGAATAGCAATTGATGATTTATCTTGGACATGTTATTCAACTTTGACAGTCAATGAAGTTGATAATAAGAATTCTCAACTTCTAATTTATCCTAATCCCATTCAAAACGGGGAATATTTATATCTTAATAAGAAGGTAAATGAAATCCATATTTATAATAATGAAGGAAGACTGATTAAGAAATCAAACTTGAAAAGCAATTCAATATTAATAGATAACCTATTTAGAGGTATATATTTTCTTAAAACAGAAAATACTACCCATAAATTTATAGTTAATTAATCGTATGAATTATAATCTTTAAGACAAAAAATCCATCTTCAAAATCGTTCGAGATGGATTTTTTATAAGTTTATTACTAACTTAAAATGAAAAAACTGTTCAGATTTTGGAAATCCTGCCGTTAAGCTGTTCAGATTTTATTTACCCTGTTTTTTCGTTGTTAAAAATAAGCATATTTTTTCAAAAAAAATAAATATTAATGGAAAATACAATTTTTTGGCGTTATCAAATTATTAATAGAGTAACAACGGAAACGCCTTTTTATGGAGTACATGAAGTCTACTTCAACGAAAAATCTGGAAAAATATTTCATGGACAGAAGATTCGGTTGCTTTAGATAATTATGGAGATTTAGAAGAATTAAGAAATGATTTAGAAAAGATTTTATCGGATATTAAAAAACAACCAGTTTATTGGAATCCGAACTTGAAAGTGATTTAATTTAATGCTATACTAATATAGATTCCTTTTGGTTTGGATATTCAAAATAATAGTAATAAATTGATGAATTAAAGGATGTTTTTTAACTAAAAATACAGATATGGATATTGCTATTAAGTTTGATCTTTCAAATACAATTTTATCAGACAATTCTAAGAAGTACTGGATTGATGGAGCAGGCTATGATTTCTTTCTTGAAAAAACAAAAGATTTACTATTACTATTAAGCAAAAATGATTATTTTGAGTTCCGAGCATATTGTTCAGAACCTGAAAGGGATATAGTAAAAGATTTTGATAATGATTTATTTAAAATTATTGATAAGAAAGGTCTTGTATCAGAAAATGGAGATACCAGATTGGTTATTACAATTAAACCACTAAGATTTTTCGAATAATAATAGTTTTTTTTATATTAAAACTATACAGATATACTCAATATTTAATTCTGGTGAATAAATGGGTGTTTACTGTAATTGAATTTTTTTTATTTGAATAAAGTTTAAAAAAAGACTTGCATTTATGCAAGTCTTTTTATCTTTACACAAAATGTATATTTTTATGCAAGAAATACCTATTAATAGACTTAAAGCGGTACTTGCTGAAAAGCAAAAAACAAGTAAATGGCTTGCTAGTCAGCTCAACAAATCCGAAACTACAATTTCTCGATGGTGTCGAAACGAGGTGCAACCATCCATTGAAACTATGGCTGGAATTGCTAAGTTATTAAAAATTGATATTAAAGAATTATTAAACTCAACAATGTATAATGGAAGTTCAAATTAAAGATAACAAAATTTATGCTCCTTTAAAAGATGAATGGTTAGTATTGAAACCAGAAGAAGAGGTAAGGCAAAATTATATTGTTAGGTTAGTTAATTCATATGGATATGATCTTAATCAAATTGAGCAAGATTATTCAAATAAAATTAAATTAAGAAATTTAGATTCGATAAAATATGATATAGTTGTTTGGAGAAATTTAGAAGAAAAAATAAATAATAATAAACCTTTGATTGTTATTGAGTGTAAATCCGATAGTATAATAATTAGAAAAGAAGATTATTTTAAAGGTATTAATTTGTCTAAAAACATAGGAGCTGATTTTTTTGTTGCGACTAATTCAAAGCAAACTAAAATATTCTCTAAAACATTCAAAACGAACTCTTTAAATATAGAAGAAATATTAGATATTCCAAGTAAAGAAGATGCTCAAAGTAAATCAAAAATTGGAGAATTATTACAAAAAACAAATGAATTTTTAAGAGAAGATTTTAGTAAAACGTTATTTAAATGCCACAACATTATTCGCAATAATGATAAATTATCACCTGAGGCTGCTTTCGATGAAATTTCTAAAATTCTTTTTATAAAGACATTATATGAAAGAAAAAATAATGAAGGAAATATTTTTAATTTAGAAGTTTATGAAAAAGAGAAAAGTAATTATTTGTCTTCTATAATAAATAAAGAAGAATTATTTTATCAAGCTTTGTTTACAAATGTTAAAAAAAACTATAAAGATGATGATTTATTTGAACCAACCGAAATAATTCGTATTAGAGAAAACAGTTTTGAAGCAATTATAAAAGAATTACAGATTTATAACCTTTCTACAACATCTGATGATGTTAAAGGAATTGCTTTCGAACAATTCTTAGGTCGAACTTTTAGAGGGGAATTAGGGCAATTTTTTACTCCTCGCACGGTGGTCGATTTTATGGTTGATGTATTAGAGCCGCAAGAAGGCGAAACCATTTGCGATCCTTGTTGTGGTTCTGGTGGTTTTTTAATTAAAGCCTTTGAATATGTGCGTGCGAAGATTGAAGCTGAAATTCAAATAGCAAAAGACAAAATCAAAGAACAATATTATACCGAAGATTACGGAAAACTTTCTGAAAAAGAGAAAGCAAGAGTTGACGATGTGGTGACTGATTTGTTCACTAAATTAAATGCGGAACTGGATATCAATAATGATAAGAGTAGGTTATACAAATTAAGTAGAATTTGTATTTATGGGACGGATGCCAACCCTCGTATGAGTCGTACTGCAAAAATGAATATGATTATGCACGGTGATGGTCACGGTGGTGTACATCATAATGATGGATTATTAAATGTTAACGGGATTTTTGAAAATCGCTTTGATGTCATCTTAACCAATCCACCATTTGGAGCTCGTGTAGAAAAGACTTTAAAAATTACCGAAGCTGATAAATATACTGATGAAGAACGTATTGAAAAATATAGAAAAGAATACGGATTCGCTTACGATGAAGCACTGAAACAAGTCAACAATAACATCGGTAAGCCTTTATTAAATCTATTCGAAACAGGCAAAATGAGTACATTAACAGAAGTCTTATTTATAGAACGCTGTTTAAATTTATTAAAAAAAGGTGGACGCATGGGGATTGTTTTACCAGAGGGAGTTTTAAACAATACTAATTTGCAAAAAGTGCGTGATTTTGTAGAAGGAAAAGCTAAAATTATTTTGGTTACGTCCATTCCGCAGGATGTATTTATTGCAAGTGGTGCTACCGTAAAACCAAGTCTGTTATTCTTTAAAAAGTTTACTGAAGAAGAACAAATAATGTACGATAAGATTGTAAAAGAGGTGAATAAAACAGTAAAAGCCAACCACGATTCTCGTTTAAAAGAAATAAAAGAAAACTTAACAAAGAAAGGAAAAGAAGCTTTATCTGATGATGAGAAAAGAGCGTTGAAAGCAGAGCAGAAAGTCATTGAAGCAAAAATAGAAACGGAGATAAAGGCTATGGTAAAAGATAAATTCAATTACCAAATTCCTATTGCAGAAGTAGAAAAAGCAGGTATCAGCACGACAGGTGCTAAAATTGATAATGATTTAGAACCATTAGCCAAGGAATTTAAACAATACCATACGGAAAATAAATTATGGAATACATTATTCAAAGATATTCAATACGAAGTAATAGAAAACCAAATCTATCGTATTTCTGTAACAGAAAATAACGTGGTGTCTGAGCCTGAAATTTTTTATAACTAATGAATAGAGAAATTTCATCGATGATCAGTTTCACTGATTTAGTTAATCTAAATTTTTGGAGTGTTGCATTTTTAAAAGAACAAAGTAATAGTTTTAAAAATAACTTTGAAATTATACCAATATCAAAAATTCTAAAAAGGAGTAAGAATATAATTCAGATTGAGAATGAGTTAAATTATAAACGTATAACTGTAAAATTATATTCTAAGGGTGTTATTCTTAGAGATGAATTGAAAGGAAGTGAAATAGGTGTAAAACGACAATATATTGCTACAAAAGGTCAGTTTATAATGTCAAAAATTGACGCTAGAAATGGTGCATTTGGAATAGTTCCTAGTTGTCTGAATGGTGCAATTGTAACAAACGATTTTCCAATTTTCGATATTAATAATAATTTAATTAATCCTAGTTTTTTCTTTTTATTAACTACAACGAATGTATTTATAGAATTAGCAAAATCATGCAGTAGCGGTACTACAAATAGACAAAGAATAGACATTAATAAGTTTCTAAACTTTAAGATTCCTTTACCATCAATTGACGAGCAACAAGCAATTGTAGATGCTTATTTTTCTAAAATTAATGAAGCTACCCAACTTGAAGAGGAAGTGAAAAATATTGACCTAGAAATTGAGAAGTATTTATTTACTGAGTTAGGAATTAGTATTTGTAATAAGACTGAGAATAAAAAAGGTTTGAATGTAGTTGAGTTTAAAGATATTTTAGAATGGGGAACTGATAAAGTTTTTTCAAGTTCTGGTTTTGAAAGTAAACAATATAAATTAAAGCCTTTGAGTAAATATGAATCTCTTGTTGATGATATTTTTAGGGGTAAAAGTCCAAAATATGCCGATAAATCAGATAAATATATTCTGAATCAGAAATGTAATCGTTGGAATAAAATAGAAATAGGATTTGTTAAAACAGTAGTTCCCGAGTGGTATAATAATATTGATCGAAAGTTCTTTACAAAAGAAGGAGATATTATTATTAATTCAACTGGAGAAGGAACTATTGGACGTTCTAGCTATGTGGGAAAAGAGTTTGAAGGTTTTATATATGATAGTCATATTTTGTTATTAAGGCTCAACAAAGAAATAATGAATCCTGAATTATTTGTGGAATTATTTAATAGTGCTTTTGGTCAAAATCAAGTAAATCAAATCAAGTCTGCACAGGCAACAAAACAAACAGAATTAGGAGTGAGTAATCTGTTAAAGATTGAAATTCCAGTTGTAAATAATATTGCTAAACAAGACTCAATCATAAAAGAAATTAAAAGATTGAGAGAGTTTGCTTTAGTAAGTACTAATAAATTGGAACTCTTAATACATCAAGCCAGCGAAGAATTTGAAAAAGCTATTTTTCAGTAAAATAATCAATAAAAAAACTAATATAAAATATGAAAATTACTCATCTTGAGATAAAAGATAAAGAATATAAAAATCTAAATATTGATTTAAAAGAAAATAAATCGGGTATTATGGCATTTATAGGAAATAATGGAAGTGGTAAAAGCAATTTGCTAGAGTCACTTTCCATTATTTTCAAAAATTTATATACAAGAAAAGATAAAGAGATACCGTTTAGTTTTTCTATTTCATACTTAAATAGTGGTTCTACTGATAAAATTACTATCACAAAGCAAAAAACCACGATGAAATATTACGTAAATGATGTAGTAGCTTCAGATGTATATAGTAAATTACCAAAACAAATTGTAGCCATATATAGTGGAGAAGAAAATAGATTGTGGAAAAATTGGTACAAACCGATATATGATGACTATATAGCTAATATTACAAGCGGTAAAGCTACAGGTATCGGTTCATATAATGACTTTCCGAAAATGCTGTATATTAATAAATTTTATTGGCATATATCTTTGTTATGCTTGCTATTACAAAAACGTTATGACGAAGCGGATAATTTCTGTACAGATGTTTTGAATATTCAAAAAGTACATACCGTAAAATTTACTTTTAATAAGGGTAATTATACAAATTATACTAATAGTAACGTAAAACAATTTATTCAAGTATTAGATAGTAAAGAGGAATATACATTAGAAGAACTAAACGACATTCTCGATGCACAAGGCTATACCATAGCAGATGCTTATAAATACCTATATATTGCCTTCACGCCGGATAAACAGAAAATGGTGGAAGATATTGTTATTAAATATAATGACGATCATTTGGAAATAGAACATTTTAGTGAAGGCGAAAAAAAAATGCTTTTGATAAAATCAGCCTTAGAATTTGCAGGTGCTGAGGATAGTTTATTTATTTTGGATGAGCCAGATGCGCATATTCATTTGAATAATAAAATACAGATTAAAAAAGTATTTGAAAGATATATCAATAATCGTCAAGTTGTATTAACCACACATTCACCTACATTAACAGATACCTTAGAAGAAGACGCCTTGTATATGTTGAACCAAGGTAAATTGGTACCACAGGTGAAACAAGAAATACTTGAAAATGTTTCGGGCGAGTTTTGGAATAAATTTCAGCAAAATGCTTATATATCTACCACCAAACAAATTATTATATTGGTTGAAGGTATGGAAGATAAAACCCATATTACAAATGCATATGAAAAGTTAAATGATGAATATGACATAGATTTTGCTATATTTAATATGGGGGGAGCTGATAATATCGAACATTTTGTTAAAGGTATATATAGTTCTGAGCTTAAAAATGACCGTTTACATATTTGTATTTTAGATAATGATGAAAAAGGTATTGAAGTTTGTAAAAATTTGAGTACAAGTTTTAAAAATATGCCAAATTTTAATGTGTTTCTTTATCCTAAAAAGCAAGTAAACCCAAGTCATGATGGAAGTTTTACAGTTGAAAATATGTTTGAACCTAAATTATATGAAAATGCCTATAAACAGGTGTTGCAAAATTTTAGTTTTGAATATAAATCAATTGATAAAATTTCAACAAATATTCAAACTAAGGCTAAAGGAAGATTAGCGGGTTTAAGCAGTGGTTTTGATAAGGAAGATTTTAATAATTTCAAAATTATTTTCGATAAAATAAAAAATCACTTTAATGAACATAAAAATACTGGTTTAAAAGTAACAACAGACAAGGTTCTTGAAAAAATTGAAACCGCGTCCATTGTTGAAGTTCCAAATTCAAAAGAAAATCAATTAGTTAAACCTACTCTAAAGAAAGATTTTATTGAAGTCTACACAAATGCAAAAGGAGTTGAAGCTATAGGTGAATTTTATCCGCCAAATACTTTAGTTGTAAAAACAGGAAGCAAAATTGTACAAAAAGTTACACCGACTTTTACAGGAAAAGAAGTTAGAAACAAATTGATAAGAAAATATATTGATAAAAAAACAGATGGCAATTGGATATTAAAAGAAGACGTTGAATTTAATACACCATCTGGAGCAATTAATTTTGTTATGGGCAGTAATCTAAATGGTTGGGATTATTGGCATGTAAAAGAAACGAGTAAATCTTTACAGACTGAAAGAAAGAAATAGTAATAAATAATTAGCCACCTTTTTGACCACCCTAAAAAGCAAAAACCTCTGAAAATCAAATGATTTCAGAGGTTTTTTGTACCCAGGACCGGGATCGAACCGGTACTCCTAAGAACTGGTGTTTGAGACCAGCGCGTCTACCAATTCCGCCACCTGGGCTTGATGTTGATTTCAAACGTGATGTTTGTTTCAAATTGGTGTGCAAATATAGGAACTTTTTTCAATGTTCAAAAGCTTTTGAACATTTTTTTTTTAAAAATTAAATTCCAAACCATCGTAGGCAAGGTGTATTCCGGCCGGAAGCTCCTTATCTTCAATGTCATGCAGCCCCAGATGATGGCTGATGTGGGTTAAAAATAATTTTTTAGGTTTTAGCTCTTCAAATAATTTAATAACATCCGGAAGGATAAAATGGGCAGGATGGGGATCAAATTTTCTGATGCAGTTTAAGATCAGAATGTCAAGATCCTTCAGTTTTTCCTTCTCCGTTTCAGAAATAAACCCGGCATCCGTAATGTAAGCCAGCTTTTTAAACTTATATCCGAAAACAGTAATTTTATAGTGAATCACCTCCACAGGAGTGATTTCTGTGTCCAATACCTCAAAAGGCTTATTTTCTATTTCGTGTAGCTCAAAAGCGGGTGCACCGGGATACCTTACGTCAGCAAAAGCGTAAGGAAATCTGTTTTTTATCTCATGAGCCACTCTTGAATAGCAGTAGAGCGGTACATCTTTTCCACTTTTAAAAATCAGGGGCCGCATATCATCCAGACCGATCACGTGGTCATTATGTTCATGGGTAATTAGTGCAATGTCTACGGTATGTTCATGGTTGGTAAGCATTTGCTGCCTGAAATCCGGGCCGCAGTCGATCAGTATTTTTTTATTTTCTTCCGTAGTAATCATTACGGAAGAACGCAAACGTTTGTCTTTGGGATTTTCTGAAGTACACACTTCACATGTACAGCCTATAACGGGTACACCTTGAGAAGTACCGGTTCCTAAAAATTTCAACTTCATTTTGTTTTGAGGTTGGTTTAATTTTGGTAAATTTACAAAAAATTTCACGTCCTAATGTATCAGAAACTAACTCCTAAACAAAAAGCATTAACAATTAATCTAGATCCTACTATTTATGGTACTTTCGCAGAAATTGGAGCCGGGCAGGAGACTGTTCGCCACTTTTTTAGAGCAGGGGGAGCTTCCGGTACGATTGCTAAGGCAATGTCTGCTTATGACAAAGATTTTAGTGATGCCATCTACGGAAAAGAAGTAAAAAACAGGTACGTAACCCAAAACAGGCTTCGCAAAATGCTTCGATATGAAGTCGCTTTGATTGAAGAGAGAATTTCAAGAGATAATAATCCTGACAGGAAATTCTTTTCTTACGCCAATACGGTAACGACCATCAATTTTGATAAAACGGTAAAAGGCCACGGCTGGGTAGGAATCCGTTTTCAGACCAAAGAAAATGAAGATTATAATGAGATCGTTATCCACGTAAAATTCAAAGAAAATGATGCTACACTTCAGCAGGAAACCTTAGGAAACCTAGGAGTAAATCTTATTTTCGGAGCCTTTCATTATTTTGACAATCCAAGAACTTTAGTAGAATCTCTTTATGATGATATTGCAAAAGATAATCTGGAAATTGATATGATCGACTTCAGCGGACCTGCTTTTGCCTATGTTGATAACAGACTGATGTCTCTTCAATTGGTAAAGAATGGAATGACGGATGCGGTAATTTTCAATTCTCAAGGAAACAATATGCTTCCTGCAGATGTTTTGTACAAGAAAAATATTTTCGCGGTAAGAGGAAGTTTCAGACCAGTAACGAAAGTGAACATTGACATGCTTAAAAATGGTATGGATATGTTCTTCAAAGATGCTACCTGTACCCACGAAGAAACGGAGGTCCTTATTGAAATCACCATTTCCAATCTGAGAGCAGACGGAGATATTGATGAAAGGGATTTCCTGGATAGAGTAGACATTCTTGGAAAACTGGGGTACACCGTTATTATTTCAAACTTCTCTGAATATTACAGACTGATTGATTACTTCGCATCTTACACAAGTGGAGACATCGGAGTAGCCATGGGAGTAAATAATATGCTGATGGTATTCGATGAGAAATATTATAAAAATCTCTCAGGAGGAATTCTTGAAGCATTCGGTAAGTTTTTCAGAAACGGAATGAGAGTGTATCTGTATCCTTACAAAGATCCGGAAACTCATCAGCTGTTGGATTCTTCCAACCTGAAGGTAGAAGAAAATCTGAAAGAATTATACAAATACTTCAAACACAACAACCGTATCGTAGATATTACCAATTATAATCCTGAGTTTTTGGAAATTTATTCCAGAGAGATATTAAGAAAAATTGCATGTTGTGTGAAAGGCTGGGAAACTCAGGTTCCGGAAGGCGTAGCAGAAATGATTAAAGAGCGTGGAATGTTCGGATATAAAGAAGAGCTTTCCCTAAAACAATTCTCTTAAAATATAAATACAATGTCAGAATTAAAGAAAAGACTTTCCTCAATTCTTGAAAGTCCCAAACATAATACAGAAGAAAAACTTGAAAAAGTCTGCCACCTGTTGGATCAGGAGATTCCTTACTTCAACTGGACAGGTTTCTATTTCAAAAACGGAGATAAGGATGAATTGATTTTAGGTCCTTATGTAGGAGCGCCAACAGATCATACTATTATTCCTTACGGTAAAGGAATTTGTGGCCAGGTTGCTGTTTCCAATGAAACATTTGTAGTTCCTGATGTACACGAAGAAAGCAATTATTTAAGCTGTTCAATTGATACAAAAGCAGAAATTGTAGTTCCGATTTTTAAGGATGGAAAAAATATCGGTCAGATCGATATTGATTCTCACACCATTGATCCTTTCACGCAGGAAGACCGTGAATTATTAGAATGGCTTTGTAATGAAGTTTCTAAGATTTTATAATCAAAACTTACTATAAAAATATAAAAACTCCGGCTGTAATAGCCGGAGTTTTTTATGGATTGTTGGTGGTAATCACAAACATAATTAAAGGTTCATCTCTCATATTTTCAATAGAATGATATCCTACAGAACTGATCGCTGTAATATCGCCTTTCTGCAGCACTTTCCTGCGTATTGCTCCTTCTGTTCCTGTTCTTTCACGATATTCTCCGGTTCCATGCACTACAACGTACAATTCCTGTTCATTTCTTAGATTGTGCGTGTGGAATCCAGATTCATCTCCTTTATTCAGTAAAACCATGTAGGCCGCCAGGCGGTTATTGGCCAGTTCTTCCTGATCAAACATCTGTATCATATAAACCGTTCCCTTTCCTCCATACATATTTTCACGTTTTTCTAAACGGGTGATGGTTCTTTCTTCCTTTCCAAATGCCATTACATAAAGATTGATGTATTTTAAAACCTCCTGCATAACATGATTGAATTCTGTTCCTTCAGATAGTATAACTGTACCAGACATGTGAATTGAATATTTAAAGTTTAATATTTAAAGTGTAAAGATGAGGTGAAAAACTAACCTTGCTGCATTGAATGAATTTCTGTGAGAAGTTCTTTAAAATAATTCTCACATTTGGCAATATGGGTTCCATACCAGGAAAAGGCTTCACCATCTACAATCATAATCTTTTTATCCGGATAGAAGACCTGCAGTTCTTCAATATGTTTTTCTTTAAACGGAAAAGGTTCGGATGAAAGCATAATGACGTCTGCCTCTACCAGATCTTCAGTGGTAATTTGTGGATAACGGGTTTTGTCTTTAAAAATATTTTCAAAACCAATTTCAGATAAAATCCTGTGGATGAAAGTATCTGATCCAATGGTCATATAAGGATTTTTCCAGATAAGATAAGCTGCTTTTACAGGAGATTCCAGTTGTGCCTGATTCAGAACATCATAAATTTTAAGATTGAAAAGCTGCGCTCTGTCTTCCTTTCCAAAAAGTTTTCCGAGGTTTTTAAGCAGGTAATAATTATCCTCAATGGTATCAATATTGGTGACCATTACCTTGTGATCATCCATCAGAGCTTCCACCTGATCTTTTACATTCTCTTCCTTATTGGCAAGAATAAGATCCGGCTGTAATGCTTTAATTTTTTCAATATTAATATTCTTAGTTCCGCCGATTATGGGTACATTTTTTATTTTATCCTGAGGATGGATACAGAATTTTGTTCTTCCTACCACTTCATTTTCGGTCAGTCCAAGGTCGAATAAAGCCTCAGTAATAGAAGGTACAAGTGAAACGATTTTCATATTGGCATGTTAGATGATGCCTAAAATTACAAAAGTTTTCCGGTTAAGAAAAGTCCGGCTACGGTAAAATAGATAATAAGTCCCGTTACATCTACTAATGTTGCTACAAACGGTGCAGAAGAAGTAGCAGGGTCAAGATTTAATTTCTTTAAAACAAACGGAATCATAGAACCTGATAATGTTCCCCATAATACAATAGCAATCAGGGAAACAGAAACACTCAATCCTACGTATACCCAATACTGGCCGTAATCAAACAAGCCAATTTGCTGCCAAAGCATAATTCTGATAAATCCGATAACCCCTAAAATTGCTCCGAGACATAATCCGGAGATAATTTCTTTTTTCATGACGTACCACCAATCTTTCAGACTGATTTCCTGCAGCGCCATTGCTCTGATAATCAACGTTGCAGCCTGTGATCCGGAATTTCCTCCACTGGAAATAATCAATGGAACAAATAGAGCAAGAACAACTGCTTTTTCAATTTCTTTATCAAAATATCCCATAGCAGAAGCCGTCAGCATTTCCGAAACAAATAAAATGATCAGCCAGGTAGCTCTTTTTTTGATCATTTCTGTCCATGAAGTCTGGATGTAAGGAAGATCCAATGCCTCCAATCCCCCGAACTTCTGGATGTCCTCCGTGTTCTGCTGCTCAATCTGATCGAGAATGTCATCAATAGTAACAATTCCTACCAGAACACCGGCTTCCGTAATAATAGGAAGAGCACCACGGTCATACTTTTCGAAATAGGTTACCGCATCTTCTTTGGAAGTCGTTGTAGTAATCGCTACAAAATGATTGTCTGTGATGTCGGAAACCAAAGTATCTTCCTCTTCCAGGAGTAAAGTTCCGATGGCAAGGTCATCAATCAGACGGTTTCTTTCGTCTACCACGTACAGGTAGTTCATGGTTTCCACTCTTTTTCCTACTTTTTTGATCTGCTGAAGACATCTTTTTACCGTCCATTCCTTACGGATCTGGATATAGTAAGGTGTCATCAGACGGGCAATCGAATCCGAGTTGTATCCAAGAAGCTTTAAAGCAATCCTTCTTTCCTGGGGGTTAAGATGGTTGATGGAATACTTGATCAGTTCATCCGGGAAATCCTCGAAAAGAGCAGTTCTGTCATCCGGAGTCATGGCATTCAGAATTTCGGAAACTTCATCGCTTCCGATACTTCTGATGGTTTCTTCCTGAAAATCAGGGTCAAGATGTGAAAAAACTTCTGCTTTGTATTCTTTCGGAACCTTCAGGAACGCGAGCAGCCTCTCATCAGCAGGAAGTTCGCTGAGAGTTTCGGCAATATCGGCAGGGTTGAAGATAAGTTCGTCTCTAGAATTCAAAACGTGAAATTTTTTGGATATGCAAAAATAATTCAAATTTTTAAGACTGAGTAATAAACTGGCAAAATTAAGGATTAATTAAAGTTTATTGTTTCAGTATAAGGGAAAAAAAAACACCCGCCGAAGCGGATGTGCAAAAATTAAATTTTAAATTCCAATATTCTTTATATTGGTTCGCATTCTGAAGTGGGAATGTATGTACAAACAGCGTTTGTACAGCATTGGTAAGGGCCACAATCTGAATTGTCACCGCACTTTTTTATCCCGCTTCCTTTAATGTTTTTTTGTTCAAGCCTGTTGAGCTTCTTAAGATTTAAATTCTTCATACTATATGATTGTATTTAAATTAAGGCTCTATCATGCAGTCATGGTCAAGGCATTCTCCATTACAGCAATATCCAACAGAGCAAGGTCTTGTGATGCTGCATCTGAACGGTCCGATACCGCCGTTAATTTGCTTGGCAGCTTCTCTACTGAGTTTTTTTAGATTTTTCATAGCGTTATAGTTTAGATTTAATGTCAGACTAAAATAGTAAATATTTCTATATTATTCATTTTGAAGTGAAAATATTTTACTAGTAATCAGTGTTTTATTTATGTTTTAAATAAAAAAACACCTACTAAGGCAGGTGTCTGTAATGATCATATATTATTCCAGGGGACATGGATTAACAACACAGGTGTTGTGACAACACGATCCTCCCGGACATTCGTAATGTTCTGTACATCTTTTGAAAGGTCCGCTGCCTTTAATTTCCTTTTGTACTTGTCTGCTGAGTTTTTTTAGATTTTTCATAAATTTTGATTTTATATGGTTTAGTTTTATCTTTTATTCAAGGCAGATGAAAGGAGAGCAGATTCCAAAGCAACACCATCCAACGGTACATGGATTAGTTTCGCTGCATCTTTCCATAGTTCCTCCATTAATTTGTTTTGCTTTTTCTCTGCTGAGTTTCTTTAGATTTTTCATGAGATTTTGGTTTTAATGTTGGTCTAAATTAGTGAAAAATATTTAATAAATCATTATTTGGTGAAAATATTTAATTGTGTATCAGTTGTTTATGGTGGTTTTTTTTAATAAAAAGCACCTGTTCGTAAGGATGAACAAGTACTTTATTTAACATGAAATATTTATAATTCTGGGAATGCATACGCAACACATAGTCTGTGGCAGCATGAACCGCCAGGACATTCGAAATGATATTGACATTTCTGAAGACGTATGATACTCCCCAGGATTTCTTTCTGGCTTTCTCTGCTTAGTTTTTTTAGATTTGAATTTTTCATAATAATTTAGATTTAAGATAAAACTAAACTAATGAAAGCTTTCAACTTATTGATAAGGATATAGATACACTACAGAATAGTGTCTATAAAAGAATTATGATTATGAATCAGTCTGATATGTGGATTGACCTGCATGAAAAAAATTCACCATTGACTTACAAAGCAAAATTGACCATTGACGATAAATGACTGTCAATTCCAACCTTAAACCTCAAATCTTAAAGCTCTGCTTCTGTAGGTTTCAGTTTTCTCAACTTCTTAATGATTCCTTTTATCGCTCCTTCGGTTCCTATTTTAACAGAGTTGACTGTAGAACCCAGCAGACGCATATTTTTACGATAAGTATCATGATCGGTTTCTGTGACAAGAGTTCCGTCAGCACCAAAGAGTTTCATACTCACAACCACCTGATTGGAGAAAACATACTTTCCAAATCCCACTTTGAAATATCTCACTTTGGAAACAATGGCAAAATCTGCATCATTGTTCAGACAGTAATCTGCAATAGTCTGTTTGTCTATACTGTCGAAGGGAACCTGAACCTCCGCCCGGAGCATTTTATTTCTTCTGTTACTGAAATTATCGGTAACAGCATCAAAGAAAGCGTTGTTGGTGGGGTCTTTTATTTCGTCGATATCAGGCTCTACCTCAGGATTGAAGTAAAGAACTTTTTTTATTTTATCATCAGCATTCTTCTGGGCTTTTACCGAAGTAAATCCGATGAATAAAAAAGTAGTAACCGCTGTAAAGAATATAATTTTTTTCATTTGTAATTCGTATGCAAAATTACTGCCTTTTCGTTGTATTGCATACAAATTATTAAGAAATTTTTAACATTTTTTTCTATCAAATTTGATATATGAAATCAATAATGTTTGCAGAATCAAAAAATAGTCGTAATTTTGCACCCGTTACATAATAATCATTAAACAATATTGGAATGTACTTAACAACAGACAAAAAGCAGGAAATTTTCGCAAAACACGGGAAATCTGCACAAGACACAGGAAGTGCTGAAGGACAAATCGCTCTTTTCACTTTCAGAATCAATCACTTATCTCAGCACCTAAAGGCTAACCGTCACGATTTCAACACAGAGAGATCTCTAGTAAAATTGGTAGGTAAGAGAAAAAGTTTATTAGATTACCTTAAAAACAAAGATATCGCAAGATATAGAGCAATTATTGCTGAATTAGGTTTAAGAAAATAATCTATAAAGATTTTCAAAATAAAAAGCAACTTCGAAAGAGGTTGCTTTTTTGTTTTACGCAACAGGGGATTTTTTACCACAAATGCCACAAAAAGTTTCTTACGGAGTGACAAACTGTATGGATAGACCAATGCGCCAATTGTGTCATTCCGTAGGAATCCAGCCGTATTAAAACAACAAAAAAAGCCTCAACAAAAACTCCAATCCTGACCAACGTCACAACTAAAGACGTTATAATTCCCCTCCCTCGGAGGGGTGGCGAAAATTCAAAGAATTTTTGACGGGGTGGTTTACAACCTCACTACTCAGCCTTCTTTCCAATCTTCCCCAAATGTGTATTCTGAAAGCTATCCGGATACTTTAAGCCGTACCCCAGAATTCTGTCAAACGCAGAGTGAGAAAACATAACAGCTCCGATCATTTGTAAATAGGGCAGAGACAAGGCTGTTCCGGCAAAATAAACGATAATGGCTACTCCTAAATGATGGAAGAGATTGTAGAATAAAGCGCCTGCTTTATTATTAACCGTATATCCCAGCATAGAAATATCCGATGCGAGGAAAAGTCCGGCAAACCACCACCACGAATATTCCGTTTGTGCAAAAGCATATATACCTAAGAGTAGAAATGCGGCATATTCAAGCTTTAACTGTATTTTCATAATGATTGTGTTAGTTTATACGATAAGTTCTTTTTTCTCATGAAAAGTTACATTTTAAAATCTGAATAAAGAAAACGGAATACCTTTGAGATATTCCGCCTTATACATTTTGATTTGAATTTGATTTTAATGCCCGGACTTTGTTTCGGTACTTTCTACATGACCCAGATATTTGGTACAGTACGCTCCGAATATCAGAATTACCAGATAACAGAATACAGGAATAATAAATGAATGCTGTACTCCAAACTGATCGGCAAGATATCCCTGGAAAATAGGAACAATAGCTCCTCCCAGAATAGCCATTACCACTAATGAAGATCCCTGGCTGGTATATTTACCCAGTCCTGAAATAGCCAGTGTGTAAATATTTGAGAACATAATAGAATTGAAAATTCCGATTCCTAAAATACTGTACATCGCCAGCTCACCATGATTTACCATTGCAGAAATCAACAAGGCAACATTGATTGCTGCAAAAATGGATAATGTTCTTGCCGGAGCTGCTTTACCCACGAAAAAAGCAATGAAATTAAGGATGATAAACACAATGAAAAAGCTGATCTGACTGAAAGTAAGATTGACAATGCTGAAAATCACAAGGAAAACTGCTGCTGCTGCTCCCAGCATATACAGAGCCTTTTTGCTTTGGCTTATGGATTGATTTAAAGAAATGGCTCCCAAAAAACGGCCAATCATCGCTCCTCCCCAATATAAGGAAAGATAATTTTTACTGATGATCTCATTAAAACCCATAATCTGTGGCTGCTCAAGGAAACTAATGATGAAACTTCCTACGGCGACTTCTCCGCCTACGTAACAGAACATGGCAAATACTCCAAATTTCAGGTGGCTGAATTCAAGGGCTCCCCAGCCTTTTACGATTTCTTCTTCACCCATCTGGAAGGAAGGAAGCTTCACTCTGGAAATCAATAAAGCAACCAGTAAAAGGATACCTGCAAAAATAAGGTAAGGAATTCTCGTCGCTACCGCACTGAATGATCCGTCCGGAGATGAGAAAAATTCAAAAATCAGGTGACCTCCAAGTACCGGTGCAATGGTAGTTCCGAATGCATTGAATGCCTGAGTCATGTTCAGTCGGCTAGATGCAGATTCTTCACTTCCCAGCAATGAAACATAAGCGTTGGCTGTAATCTGCAGTACTGTAAAGCCAAGTCCTAAAATAAACAAAGCTCCCAGAAACAGCGGATAATAAGAGAACGTAGCTGCCGGATAAAACAGAACGCAGCCGAATGCGGCCAGAAAAATTCCGAACAGGATTCCTTTCTTATAGCCTAATTTATTGATAGGATCTCCTTTCGTAATGGAAATCATAAAATAAATCAGCGATCCGATAAAGTAAGCCCCGAAAAAACAGAACTGTACCAGCATGGATTCGAAAAAGGTAAGATTGAAAAGTTGTTTCAGATACGGGATCAGGATATCATTCATACAGGTGATGAATCCCCACATAAAAAACAGCAGGGTGATGGTAATCAACGGAACCGTATAATTCCTGCTTTGAGATTGTACTTCTTTATTAATCATAAACATTTATTTATCTGGATAAGGATAGTTCCTTAACTTTTTTAGCCTACAGCATTGTAATTGGTGAAGTAGGGCAAATATAGGGATCAGCCTATTGGTTTGCAATATTTTTACTAATTTTTAGAATGAAACAGACACTTTTTTCAGAGGATTGTATTATTTTCATTTTTTGAGACAATAATACAAAAACGACCGGATTTTTCAATACATTATCCTCAAAAAAACACTTTTTTATTTTCATAAATGGTATATAAGTTCAGATTAGTGATGTAAATTTTCATACTTTCATCAATTGATAGCCAATTTTTTGTATTTTAAACGCCTATTAAAGCAATCGAAAAATTTAATATATCATTATTATATAGTACCTTTGCAAACGAAAATTTAAAGAGTTTAAATATTAATCATACTCAATACGGAGTATAAAGAAGCAAATTTATGAGTATACCTCAAGCGTTTACAGAAACGATTATCCTTGCAGACGGCAGGGAAATCACTATCGAAACGGGAAAGCTGGCTAAGCAGGCTGACGGATCTGTAGTGGTGAAATGTGGCGGAACTATGCTTTTAGCAACAGTTGTAGCCAACAAAGAAGCCAATCCTGGTGTAGACTTTTTACCATTAACGGTAGATTACAGAGAAAAATTTTATGCAGGTGGAAGAATTCCTGGGAATTTCTTCCGTAGAGAAGCAAAACCATCTGATGATGAAGTGCTTACAATGAGATTGGTGGACAGAGTATTACGTCCTCTTTTCCCTGAAGATTTCCATGCGGAAGTACAGGTGATGATTTCATTAATTTCTTACGATAAAGAAGTAATGCCTGAAGCATTGGCAGGTTTGGCAGCTTCTGCAGCTATTGCAATTACAGATATCCCTTTCAACGGACCAATGTCTGAAGCAAGAGTAGTAAGAATTGACGGGCAATTGGCTGTTAACCCAAGTTATGAAAACTTATTAAAATCAGATATCGACATTATGGTGGGAGCTACTAAAGACTCCATCGTAATGGTAGAAGGAGAAATGAAGGAGATCTCTGAGCAGGAAATGCTTGAAGCCATCAACTTCGCTCACGCTGAGATCAAAAAACAGATTGAAGCTCAGGAGAGATTAGCTGAAAAGGTAGGAAAATCTTTCCCTAAAAGAGAATACAGCCACGAAGATCACGATGAAGAAATTCGTGAAAAAGTATGGAAAGAGTGCTATGATAAAGTATATGAAGTAGCAAAAACTCCATCAAATAAAGAAGAAAGAGGAGAAAAATTCAAAGCGGTTCTTGAAGAGTTTTTAGCACAATATGCTGAAAACGAAGAGGAATTGGCAAGAGTAACTCCATTCGTTAAAGTATATTACCATGACGTAGAGAAAGAAGCAATGCGTCAGATGATCCTTGAAGACAATATCCGTCTTGATGGTCGTGATCCTCAGACGATCCGTCCAATCTGGTCAGAAATTGATTACCTTCCGGGAGCTCACGGTTCTGCGATCTTTACAAGAGGAGAAACTCAGTCTCTGACTGCGGTAACTCTGGGTTCTGTAAAAGATGCGAACATGATCGACAGCGTAATCACGCAGCACGACGAAAGATTCTTCTTACACTATAACTTCCCTCCATTCTCTACAGGTGAAGCAAGACCTTTAAGAGGTACTTCAAGAAGAGAAGTAGGACACGGAAACTTAGCTCAAAGAGCATTAACAGCAGTAATTCCGCAAGAAAATCCATATACAATCAGAATTGTTTCCGATATCTTAGAATCTAATGGTTCTTCTTCAATGGCAACAGTTTGTGCAGGTACATTAGCATTGATGGATGCAGGGGTTCAGATTACAAAACCTGTTTCAGGGATTGCAATGGGTCTGATCACTGATACAAAATCAGGTAAATTTACCGTACTTTCTGATATCTTAGGAGATGAAGATCACCTTGGAGATATGGACTTCAAAGTAACAGGTACTGCAGACGGTATCACAGCTTGTCAGATGGATATCAAAATCCAGGGACTTTCTATGGATATCATGGAGAAAGCTTTGATGCAGGCTAAAGACGGAAGATTACACATCCTTAATAAAATCACGGAAACGATTTCCCAGCCAAGAGCAGATGTGAAGCCTCACGCTCCGAAAATGGTGGTTATGGAGATTCCAAAAGATTTCATTGGAGCTGTAATCGGGCCTGGTGGAAAAATTATTCAACAGTTACAGAAAGATACAGATACGGTTATTGCTATCGAAGAGATGGGAGAAATCGGACGTATCGAAATTGCAGGAACAGACAGAGAAAAAATCAATGCAGCTATTGCTAAGATCAATGAAATTACTTTCGTACCGGTTGTAGGCGAAGTTTACAAAGGTAAAGTAGTGAAAGTAATGGACTTTGGTGCATTCGTAGCGATCGCTAAAGGAACAGAAGGACTTCTTCACATTTCTGAAATTGAGTGGGCTCGTCTGGACAAAGTTCCTTATGCAGAAGGTGATGAGGTAGAAGTGAAGTTCATGGGTTATGATGACCGTAAGAAAATGAAACTTTCCCGTAAAGTTCTTTTACCAAGACCTCCAAGACCGGAAGGACAAGGTAGGCCTGAAGGGCAGAGAAGACCAGAAGGACAAGGAAGACCGGAAGGACAAAGAAGACCGGAAGGACAGAAACCACAAGGTGAAAAGCCACAAAGCGAAAAACCCGTGGAAAACCAAACTCCTTCTAACGAAGCTTAATAAGATTCATTCTTAAACATAAAAAATCCCTCAATTTGAGGGATTTTTGCTTTTTGCGTCATTGCGAAATGCAGAACTTTGAAGCAATCTCATTATTACGTTCCCACTCTCTGCTTCAGGTCCTCAGCACCGCCTGTTTTTCTGGGTTGTCCGTTTTTGGAAGAACCAAAATTGTAAGTATAGGAGAGGGTTGCCACACGGGTATCTCTTTTTACAGCGAAGTTTTCTAAATAATCATTATACACCGTTTGCCCTTTGATATTGCTGGTAAAGAAGACATCTGTGAAGGAAAGCTTCAGAACACTGTTGTTTTTAAACTTTTTCTGCGCTCCGATATTCAGATACCAGTTCGGGCTCACATTCAGATAAGCATAGATTTCTCTGGCTTTGTAATTTCCTGTAAGTTCAGCAGTGAAACCATTTCCCAGTTTAAAGGAATTAATACTGTTGATGCTGAATGTAAAATTCCCTTTATTATTGATCTGGGTTCCGGAGACATTTCCTGTGTAGGAGCCATAATAGAAATTAGCACTGTTATTCATATCCCACCATTGGGTCACCTTTACCGGAGCGATCAGGTTTAATCCGAAATAAGAAGCAGAATTCAGGTTTTCAATGGTCTGTACGGTTACAATCTGCCCGTTTTCTATGACAGGTTTTAGAATGTCTGTGATATTATCAGAATTCCTGCTGTAGCTTAAAGTGGCAAAGTATTTATTACTCAGACTGTAGGTTAATTCATAATTCATCGTGATTTGAGGGTTCAGATCAGGATTCCCGGCTTTCATTGTAGTAGGATCAAGATAGAATTTAAAAGGATTCAGCTGGTTGTAGCTTGGTCTTGTAATTCTTCTGCTGAGATTGATTTCAAGGTTGCTTTTATCCGTCAGATCATAACTCAGAACAGCGCTTGGGAACAGCTGGGTATAATTTCTTTTATTGATTTGATGGGTGGTAATCTGAGTTCCTTTTACATTGGTATTTTCAACTCTTAAACCTGCTGTAGCTTTAAATTTTTCCCATTTTTTGGACACATTTCCATACACTGCATTGATGTTTTCCTCATAAATAAAATGATTGGTTTTCCCAAGATCCGGAACAGGAATACCAGAACTGGCGTTGAAAAATTTCAAATCATTGTCTGTCTTTACAAAACTGGTTTTCACTCCGCTTTCCAGCTTCCAGTCGTTGCTGAAATTTTTTGTAAGATCAGATTTTAAAGAATAGATATTCAGTTTTCCGTCCATATCACCTTTAATAATGTCAAGATTATCCGTATTGCTGGAAATATCATGTGTTCTTGTATCAAAGCTCTGCAAAGAAGAGTTAGCGTAATTAATGTAGTCAAAATCGGTAGAAATATCAGAACCCAGCGAATCAATCGTATATTTATGATTAAGGTTGAATGAAACATTGGTCCAGCGGTCATTCGATCTGTTGACTGTTGTGAATGTGCTTTCAGGAAGGTAGTTGCTGCCCAGTGTGACGTTGGAATTATCACCGTTCACATTGAATTTGTTGGAAACCAGACCCACAGAAAATCCAAGCACATTCTTGTCGTTCAGATAATAATCCATTCCCGCTTTGGCCACATGGCTGTTGAATTTGAATTTCAGATAATTATCCTGCACATACGCTTTCTTAAAGGTATTGGCTTCATAGAAATTTCTGTCGAGAACCAATCCGTTGTAAGCTTCCCTGTACGCAAAGCTGTAATTTCCGAAAATATTGATGTTTTTATTTCTGTGGTTGATGCTGAAACTGTTGTTGTTTTTCACATATTTACCCGATCCCAGAGAGCTTGAAATAGTTCCGTTAGTTCCTTTTCTCTGTTCCTTTTTAAGTTTAATATTGATAATGGCGGATCCGGCAGCGTCATATTTTGAAGAAGGATTGGTGATGAACTCTATCTTTTCAATGGTGGAAGAGGGGATTCCCTTCAGATAATTGGCAAGATCAGTTCCCGTCATGGGAGTATTTTTACCATCGATTTGGATCAGAAGGTTTCCTTTTCCGCGAAGACTGATATTGTCGTTATTGTCAATATTCACTCCCGGAGCCTTTTCCAGGACTTCAAAAGCGGAATTTCCGGTGCTGGCAATACTGTTTTCAACGTTCATGATCATCTTTCCATCCTGTCTTTCAATGAGAGGCTTGGTTTTGGTGATCGTTACTCCTTCAATCGATTTTACATTCAGGTCAATGGGACTGAGGGTCTTATTTTCGGTTAATGAAATATTTTCCGAGTGATAAACCTCAGTACCGTTTTTATTAATTTTTACCTGATAAGTTCCTTCTTTTAAATCATTAAAATTGAACTTACCGTTGTTATCAGCAATTTCTGTTTTGATCAATTTCTGATCAGCATCAAAGAGATTGATCTCCATCTGCTCTGCTTTGTCGGATTTTATGTTTCCTGACAAAGTCAAACTCTGCATTGCCTGCTGGGCAGAGATCCTGCTGTTGAACAGCATCAGCATACAGACAATAATAAGTGAGAATATTCTGGTCATAGCGTTTTACTTTTTAGGGTTGAGACAGTTTTCTGAAATTTTCAGTAAAGCTGAATACATCACTTCCAGTTCTTCATTGCTGATGCCCTTTAAAGCAGTTTTACGGTTCTTTTCTACGATATTCTGAACCTCTTTAATTACTTTTACCCCGGAATCTGTCACTTCCAGCTGGGTTTTTCTTCGGTCTTCAGGATGAACTTTTCTGATAATGTATTCGGATTTTACCATTAAATCAATCATTCTCGTGACAGAAGCATTGTCCTTAAAAACCAGATCACCAATTTCATTCTGGGTAATTCCCGGGTTTTCCAGAATTGCTTTGATGATAAGCCATTGATCAATAGTGATCGTATAACCATGCGCTTTTAGCTGGCGTTGAGCATAGTTTCTGTAAGATCTGATCGCTTTGTCTATGTTGTAGAATATGATTGAATTTAACTTTTCCATATTTTCAAATTTAAAATGATGTATCAATTATTGATATATCAATTAATTAGTAAATCATCATTTTACTTTGTTACAATTCCTGAAAAATATTTTCAAAAAAAATTAAAAGCTGTTACCGGATTCTTTGGACTTTGCCTTTACAGAAGCAGTTTTAGACTCTGAAGTAAAAGTTATATTTTCTGTAGTTTTAAATAATCTGTCGATGTGTTTCCTGGTGGAAATATCCGGAGCAACGTTGTAAAACTCATTGATCAGATCCAATGAACCAGGTTTTTTAGGATATTGATTGTTGTTGAGAAAATTTTTCAAAGCCAGATTCACTTTATCTTCACCGATTACGTTACTCAGCTGTACCATTGTGGCAGCTCCTTTGGAATACGAAATATGGGGAACATCTCCGGTTGCTTTGTAGATCGGTACATTTTCAGACAGTCCTTTTTCATTGTCATAGATCTGCTGATGTACGTTGATTCTTTCCATCATTTTTTCTTTGCCATGCATTTTTTTGTAGAGCATCATTTCGGTATACATGGCGAGGGTTTCAGTAAGCATCACAGAACCTTCTCTGTCATCAGGGTCGATCTGGCTGCTGCCCCACCAGAGATGGGAAAGTTCATGACCTGCCAGCTCATTGATGACATCCTGTTTCTTATCCGCCAGAATATTGGCGTGGAAAACCATATCCTCAGGCATAAAAACAGCAGAAGGATAGGCTGTAGCCGCAAAACCTCTGGTAAAAGAAGAAATCTCCGCAAAATTGATGCTTTTAAAAGGGTATGGCCCGAAATTCTGCAGACAGTAATCTAAAGTAAGCTTTGTATTTTCAAGAAGGTGATTCACATTCTCAAAGTGTTTCTGATGATAAAAGATATTGATGGAAATTCCTTTATAGTTCTCGCTTTTGATCTTATATTCAGCAGATGAAACGGCAAACCGGAAAGGAATCTGATCTGCTTTAAACTTGAAATAGTTGCGCCCGGCCTGCGACCATTTTCTGACAAGATCTCCTGTTCCTATGGCTGTTTGTTTCTTTTCGGTGGAAATCATCATGGTAAGATTGATAAAATTCTTTTTTGAAACTTCAGGGGCTTCCGGTTTCTTCAGTTCAGTAAGTTTTCCAAGGCTGAATTGGCTGCGTTGTTTTTCATCCTGAATTTCATTATCCTTCTGATATCCAATTGTTGGGTAATACCTGCTGATCCTCATAAAAGATCCGTCTTCAATAATGGCATTGAAAGACCGGTGTCCGTTGACAGCAAACCATTGATAGGAGATTTTAAAATCAAGAGAAGCTGTTTTACCAGGCAGGAGAGGCTTTTGTAATGAAACTTCTGTAGCATGCTTATTAATTTTTGAGATTTCAGTACCACACTTTATCACAGCAGATTCCAATTTTAAATCCTCATTAAAATTGATAAGAATCTTATTGATAGGTTGATTGGTTTGATTTTTAAGGATATATTTTCCAATGATCTGATAAGCATTTTTCGAAGGATACAGCGCAATTTCTGTAGCAATATCGGTGATATCCGGCTGTGGAAGTTTTTCATACTTTCGATAGTTTTTTTCATATGCTGCCGAGCTTAGAATAGCCTGATCTTCATTTTTTGGGATATAACCTTTCATAAACAATGTTCCGGCAAAGATTCCTGAGATGAGCAGAATGATACTGAAGCCCGATGCGAGTACAGAAACTTTTTTAATTTTTATAATACTGTTGAGCATCCATAAAATACTGATAATTCCCGTTCCGAATAATAGTCTTTGTAGAAAAGCTTTTTCATAAATTCCATAGCCGTTAAACTCACTGTAAGTCCCTTTAAAATCTGAGAATATTCTGAAAAGAGGGTAGGGTATCAATTTCCCCGAAAGCGGACCCGATACTATAAAAACGGCAAGAATGGAAACTCCAAGGGCTATGAATTTATTGGGAATTCTGTCATTTATCAAAAGAATCAATCCGGAAAACAGCATCAATGGAAAAGTATTGAAAATAAAAACACCGAGATAAGCATTCCAATCAATATGAAAATACTGATAAGCCGCCTGAAAAATAATGCCCTGAATAATTACAATTCCGGTGAAGAAAAACAGCAGAAAACTGATGGAAATGAAATGGCCGGTTAATCTGTTTTTTGATAAATAGATACTGTTTTCAATCAGAGAAAATCCTGAAGAAGAACTTCTCGAGTAGACATCGTTTAAAAAATAAACGGAAATAAGAAGTCCAAGCAAATGGAAGTTTTCTGAAATGGTGGCCGCCATAAGACCTGAACTCGCATACTTCTGCGGGAGACGAATTCCTTTTTCAATTTCGGCATACATTTCCATTCCCACAGAGAATAATAAAAGAATCGATACAGCAGGAATGGCAATGCTTTTAAACAAATAGGTAAGATCGGTTTTTGTAAAGGACAATACGGACCGGAAAGAACTCCATCCATTGAATCTGGGTGTAACAGTGGAGTATTCAGCTCCATTTGTTTCCGAAAATATAAGAGTATTTCCTAATGTTTTTACTTTCTTTCCTGAGGTACTGGAGAAAGAAAATAATCTATGCGAAAGCAGAAGAATTCCAACAGATATAAAAGAGAATAAAATTCTGTTAAACAAAAGAGAACCAGAGAAAGGTACCAGTTGAATATTTTTCTGATGAGCTGTGAGATCACGGGCTTCCATAAAATAAGCGGATAATCCAAAAGGATCTATTAAAGCCGAAAACTGTTGCGTTTCCAGTGACTGGGGAAGACTTCCCGCCATAAAGGGTGAATTGGAAAACAACAGGATAATCATGTAAGAAACATACAGAAGCAGTCCGCCTACTACAATCAGCAGTTTTTTCCTGACAATAAATGCAATGAGAAAAAGGAAACTGCAGACAAATAAACTGTTGATAAAACCGAATATGAATAAAGGGTATAGATAATGGACAATGTTAAAACCTTCCTGCATTTCACTTCCCGTCCGCATCATCTGACCTATGATAAATCCTGTCATTAGGAAAGAAAAACTTAAAAACGTCTGTAAAAAATAAGCATAGAATTTCCCTTTCAGGTAAGTGAGTTTTGACAATGGGAATGAAAACAGAATACTGTCAAATTTTGAATCCTGATCTTTAAAAAGCAGCTGCAATGCATAAACCGTAGCGAAAAAAATCACGGCAAGGCTCAGCATTCCGGTCATAAAACCAATGGTGTAGGGAGAGTTTAAATAAATCCCTTCTCCTACTGAAAGATTGAACTGATTGCCAGAAAAGATGCCCATTCCTATTAAAAGTAAGGCCACAAGATAGGTGAGCCAGTGCTTGGAAGAGCGTCCGGCTTCAAATAAGAATATCGCGTTCATGATTAAGGTTTTTGGGTGAGTGTATGGAAGTAAACGTGCTCCAGCAAAGGGGTTACAGGGCTGAAATCTTTCGGAGATTCTTCAGAAAATACAGTGATGTGGAGTTCTCTTTCCAGAAGCTGCCTGCTGATGATTTCATAATTGGAATGATAACTTTCCAGTTCGTTTTTGTCGATAGATTTGGACCAGATTCTGTTGTCAAGCTCTGCAATGAGTGTTCCGGGGTTTCCTTTTCGGAGGATTTGCCCATGATTCATCACTGCCATTTCTGAGCAAAGATTTCTGACATCTTCAACGAGATGCGTGGACAGAATGACGATAACCTCCTGGCTGATATCATTGAGCAGCGTATTGAAACGGTTACGTTCCTCAGGATCTAATCCTGCAGTAGGTTCATCTACAATGATGATCTTCGGATTTCCTAATAAGGCCTGAGCAACACCGAATCGCTGTTTCATTCCCCCAGAAAAGGTATGAACTTCTTTTCTAGCAAAATCAGAAAGGTTGACTTTTTCCAGCAAACCCAGAATCTGGTTTTTACGTTGGTTTTTATCATTAATGCCTTTCAGAATGGCAATGTGTTCTAGCAGATCATAGGCTGAAACTTTGGGATATACTCCGAAATCCTGTGGGAGAAATCCGAGATTCTGTTTAATATAATCAGGGTTTTTGGCGATGTCCACTCCGTTGAAAAGTATTGTTCCGGAGGTCGGTTTCTGAAGTCCGACAATGGTTTTCATCAAAGAAGATTTTCCGGCTCCGTTGGGACCAAGAAGCCCGAACATACCGTTTTTGATGTCGAGTGAAATGTCTTTAATAGCCTGAAATCCATTTTTGTAGGTAAGGCTAAGGTTGTTGATGGATAATGTATTCATAACGTTGTGTTTGGGGAATAGAAGGACAGGCGGCCTTTCGGCAGCTGGTTTAGAAGTTAATGGCTGGAAGCTAGAGGCTGGAGGCTAGAAGCTAGAGGTTAGAGGTTAGAAGTTAGAAGTTAGAAGTTAGAAGTTAGAAGAGAATTTTTTACACTTCCACTCTAAAACACTTCAAATCAAACCCCGCAGCTCACAACCCGAATCCCGTCTACTCTTTAAATTCAAGAATATCTCCCGGCTGGCATTCCAGGATTTTACAGATGGCTTCCAAAGTATCGAAGCGGACACCTTTGGCTTTGCCGGTTTTCAGGATAGAGAGGTTCACGGGTGTGATACCCAGTTTTTCTGCCAATTCTTTACTCTGCATTTTTCGTTTGGCAAGCATCACATCTAAGTTGACTATAATTGGCATTTTAAATAAATAGGTCTTGTTCGTTTTGCAAATGTAGTCCTTGCTTAAAGATATTCGCAAGAAACAGACAGAAAATTCCAAGCATAAAGTGAATAAACACCAGTCCCCATATGATACTTTCTACTTCCACAAAGAAACTCGCGATAATAACCAGTGGAAGGGGAATGAAAATATTATACAGGTAAAATCTCTTAAGCTGAATGATATTTTCCTGAGTAAACAGTTTCTGTTGGAAAAACACTTTGAAAACCCTGGCAGATAACCAGAAAAAGATTCCATAAGTGATAAGCACCAACATAAAGGAAAAGATCATATAAGGATAATTGTTTTCGATATTCAGAAACGGTTGTTCTGTAAACGGATAATTGACATGAAGGAACTCTCCTTTTTTATAAGGTGTAACCGAAAATCCTGTGATCAGACAGAATAAGGAATATCCAAAAGTGATTAAATATCCGGCCGAAAGAAAGGCACAGATATAAAATAAAATTCTTGCAATAATTTTGGTCTGGTTCATGGTATGAATTGTAATTACTATTGCAAATGTATAATTAATTATCGTAAAACAATAATTTATTTAAATAAAATTTTAATTTTTAAATTTTGAATTCATCAATAATACTAAAAAAATAAGGTGTTAATCACAGTTTTTTATTAATTTTAATAAGAGAAAAGTTGATCAACTTATCCTTTAAGTAATACTCAAGAAATGATTATAAGGTTTTCTTATCGATACCCTTCGACAGGCTCAGGGTGACAACTGGAATACCAACTGAAATTTTAAGCATTGTCAGGTTAAGCCTGTCGAGACCATTATTATTGAAAGGGATAAATCAAAAAATTGAAATCATGGCTTACAGTACAGAACTTGCCGACCGCGTACGTGAACGGCTTTCGATGGAAAATAATATAGAGGTCGAGGAAAAGAAAATGTTCAGCGGCTTGTCTTTTCTGGTGAACGGAAAGATGTGCATCAACATCAGTCATGATAATCTGATGTGCCGTTATGACCCGGAGTTGGAAGATGAGGTTTCGGAGAAGAAAGGTTTTCTCCCAATGATCATGAAAGGGAAACAGTTAAATGGCTATTGCTATGTAGAACCCATAGGTTTTAAAAAAGCAGACGATTTTGAATACTGGATTAAAATATGTCTTGATTATAATCCATTGGCGAAGGCGGCGAAGAAGTGAGTTTTGGGTTGGAGGGTTGGAGAGTGGGAGCGTTTGAGGGTATGAGAGTGTGGTGGAGAGTTTCGGGATTCGGGATTCGGTTTTGGAGGGTGTTTTAGGGTAGGTGAGTGAGAGAGTGGGAGCGTTGGATTTCAACAGTCCCACCATTCATAACTCATCATTTATAATTCATCATTCATTATTATTGTACAGTTTTTCTCTGATCTGAATTAATGTTTTTGTGGTTTTCTCCAGGTCCGGAGAGTCGGGAAGAGTGCTGGTAGAGTAATGACTTTCTATGGATTCTATCAGGTTTTCTGCCCTTTGCATTACACTTTCATACGACTGGTTGCCACTTTTGATATCTAACAGTTCATCACGGTCTTCTACACGGATCGTTAGTGAACCGGTTTTAAAAATCTGTTCGCAGGACTGCAGCAGGCGGATGGTGTGCATCATATTCTTGCTATCATAATTCTGCCCGTGAGTCTGATTGACATTATAACGGTCTTCATTACGCTCAGCAACCCATTTCCAGTATTCCCTGTAATCTTTACAATACACAGAATAGGCATCCAGATTGCAATACAGATATGCAACCGGTTTTTCCTCTTTAGGAACAGAGGATAGAGAAACCTGATTCGCTTCTTCATTCTGAATAACTCCTTTATATCCCAATGTTCCCGATTCATCATAAAATAAAGCGAACATTCCCTTGGTATGATCAATGTTTATCAATCCGCATTTTTCCTGTGAGAGACCATTCTGTCCTGTAGACACAGAGAATTCCTGCAGCCATTTTTTCAATGGGACAGAACCTTGTCCATCCAGAATAAAGCAAAAATCCAGAATTGATTTTCTTTCTTTATCAATAGGATTTACAATCTTTTTATTGAGACCTTTTGCCTTTTTAATCTGGGAAACGGCATAGCCTGCAAAAGTGTCTTTGCATAGTTTGGATAGGAAATCCTCCGTTTTCAGCAGATCCATCAGCGGATGTTTGTACAGAATACAATCCTCAGGACTTGCCAGAATTTCCAGGATATTAGGATTGTTTTTCTGAAGCAGTTCTACAAATCTTCCGATTTCATAATACGTAAGATCATTCGTCTCATTGGAAACCTGCGGAATATAGTTCAGTCCAAAGAAATCTTCCTTCGGCAGATAATACACCCCGCGGATATCCGTATCAGAATTCTCCGTTGCCAGCCCGAAAGCTCTGCTTCCGGAAATGACTTCGAAGAGGAGGAGGTTTTTGTTTTTTAGGTCTTGGATGGTCATTTATAAAATCAATATGTATATTTTTTTGAGATTCTAATTTTTAATGCAACTGTTTAAAATTACTTCCAAAGCTTTTTCTGCATCACAGGCATACAACCCGGAACACCATGCAGGATTTGCTTCAATCAAAGCCCAACCTTTTCCTTTAATAATCCCGAAATCCAGAACGATTGCTTTTGGAAGTGTTTCAGCATATTGTGTAATAAATCTGCCGAAAAACTCAAACAAATCTTTTTGCTCCCATTCAGAAAGCGGGTTGGTGTCGAAAGCATTGTTTCTCCAATAAGAAGAATAAGTTTTAATTTCATTATTCAAAACAAAACATCTAACCTCAAGTTCCCATTCCACTACTTCAGAAGTGAAAATAGTTATCTGTGGATCCAAAGAATCAAAGCCCTTTATATCTGATACTTTCTGATAAACACCTGCTTTAAAAGTTTTGAAGTCAGAACATTTAATGAAAATATCTTCATCATGTACGAAATCTTTCAGTTTTCCGTAAGAAATTTTTCTTTTTGTAAATTCTTCTGAAATTTTTGAGAGCCAGTTATCATCAGGTTTTGTCAAAGTCAGATCGCATTGTTCCGCAACAATTTCTGCATAAATATCTTCACCGTACACTGCAATCACATCCTGACGAAATTCTTCAGGAACACTCCATTTTGCATTAAACCGGCTCAACTCGTAGGATGAATTGAGCGATGCTTTTTTCAGATTATTGCTATCCTCCGTATACATAGGAGAAAGTGCGATTATATTTTTCATCAGTATTTTAATTTGTATGTAAAATAAGCTTTTATTCTTTTATTTTAATATCTCCCTAAAAACCCTCTCCATCTCACCTTTATCCGCCTTTCCTCCTGATAAACCTTTCGCTTTTTCTTCATTCTCAGCGATTGTTTTCTCCAGAAAATCAAACAGTTCCCAATCGTTCGGATGGTAGTAAGATTCTCCTTTGGTTGCTTTTAAGGCAACAAGATCTTCTATTTTTCTTTTGGTGGCTTCATCTGTCAAAACAAGCAGGTCACTGAACAGTACAGGAGGAACCGTTCCTTTTTCTATGATCCATTTTCCTGTTAATGTGGTTCGTAAACAATAAAAATAACTTTTAAATTTTACTTCATCATATCTGCAGGCTTCCAGATATTTCTTGCTCATGCTCAGATAATGATAAGAAACTGCAACCGGAGAAAAGCAGGCATCAGCCAAAGGTTTAAAGAGTTCTACAAACCTTTTATCCGCTTTATACACGATAGGAGAATAAAACCAGCTCAGCAAAGCCGCATTCGATTTCAATAAAAGATGAAACGTCTTTCGCAGATCCCAGCCGGAACCATCCAGATCATCTTCTGTCATAAATTCTATCGTTTCATCCTTATCCCAGGGAGAAAGATACCAGTCTTTTTCATGACGGTATATAAAACGTATATCATAATCACTGTCAGGAGACGCAAAACCCCAGGCTCTACTGCCTGATTCTACAGCAAGAAGGACTTCCACGCCCCGTGCTGCTTCTATTTCTTTTATTTTTTCAAGTATTTTCGGTGTCATTGGTATTTATTGATGATGCAAAGTAAAGGGGGAAGTGCGCAATGTTCTTACGTTGTTTTTTTGTTGCGGGAACCAGGTTTCTTGGGACGGGTTTTAGGGTTTGAGTGTGGGAGAGTTTGAGAGTTGCGGGGTTCGGGTTTGTGAGTAAGTGAATATTGCGGGCTAAAATTTTTTGACTTTTGAAAATTGGGCGTTAAAAAAATAAATTGTGTGAACGTTAAGAAAATTCTCCTGTCTGAGTGCGACAAATATATTGATACAAAAAAGTAATAATGAATTCGCACGAGTTTAGAATTTTTAGAGAACACATTTTATTTTTAGCTCAATTTTCAAGGTCTTGACCTTTTGTTTCTTTTGTGTCAAGACAAAAGAAAAGACTCATTGAATTTTACTAATATTGCACTTTTCCATTTAACGTAACTATAAACATCCATGTTATCATCAGAATTACAGCATAAAATTGATTTTAAAACAAAACCGTTAGGCGCATTAGGACATCTTGAACATATTGCTCACAAAATCGGAATGGTTCAGAAAACTACTTCACCACAATTACTCAACCCTCATATGGTGGTTTTTGCGGCCGATCATGGGATTGCTACAGCAGGAGTAAGTGCCTATCCACAGGAGGTCACCTATCAGATGGTGATGAACTTCCTTGGCGGAGGTGCTGCCATTAATGTTTTTTGCAGACAGAATGGTATCAACATTAAAATTGTAGATGCAGGAGTGAACTTTGATTTTCCGGAAGGACTGAATCTCATTGATAAAAAAGTAAGAAAATCCAGCCGTAATATTCTGGAAGAACCTGCCATGACTCCTGAAGAATACCATCAGGCGCTTGAAAATGGAAAAGCAGTGGTGAATGATATTGCTAAAAAAGGCTGCAATATCATTGGGTTCGGTGAAATGGGAATCGGGAATACTTCCGCTTCTTCTTTAATGATGAGCAAGCTCTTTGACATTCCGATTACCAATTGCATCGGACGTGGAACGGGATTGAATGATCATCAGTTAGACAATAAGGTCAGTATTTTAACACAGGCCATAGAAAAATATCCTTCTGAAATGTCTGAGGATGAAATAGCCCAGACCTTTGGGGGATTGGAAATTGCCCAAATGATTGGAGCCATAGAAGAAGCTTATCACCACAATATGCTGATCATGGTAGATGGTTTTATCGCAACGGTTGCTGTAGCCACAGTCTGGAAAAAGAATCCTGAAGTATTGAACAACTGTATCTTCTGTCACGTAAGCAATGAAAATGCCCATCCTCAGCTGTTAGGACTGATGCGGGAGCAGGCCATTCTTAATCTGAATCTGCGTCTCGGAGAGGGAACAGGCTGTGCATTGGCTTATCCGATTATTCAGAGTGCGGTTAATTTTCTGAATGAAATGTCCAGCTTTGAAGATGCTCATATTTCCAATAAATCATCTTAGTTTTAAATAATAAAGGGGCAATGCAGCCCCTTTTTATCTTAAAATCAAATATAATTAATAAGTGTGCGCAACATCTTTCCCTGTAAACATCATTCTTACAGGCTTATTTTGAATAGCATCTTCATTAAATTTATATGAATTGAATATCTGCATCGTAGGGATATACCTGTATAAACCATCATCTACCAGATACAGCTTTCCGGTATTGGTGTTTCGTACCAGCTGGGTTCCTGAAGTAATGTCAGCACCTCTTTCCCCGGTGTAATCTTCAATGTTTACTTTTAAAACCAGATAGGCTTTGCCCTGAACAGCAAACAGATTATTGATCACTGCAAAAGATTCGATACGTCTCAGGGTACTTTCAAATACAATGTATAAAGCTCCTGTCGCATTATCCTGGAAAAACTGTCCGTCACGGACCCTATAGGCTTTAGGCTCTGAATCTTTTAAATAGAAAGCGACTCCTTCATATTCATAGCCGTCTTTTCCGTCTCCCAGCTCATTTTTGTCTCTGGTGTAGAAGTGCGTCTTTTTATCACCATTGAAATATCTGTAAATAGGAAAGCTTCCCGGCTCGTCACCATTATAGCTGGTACCAAGATTTCTTTTCTCCCAATTGCTTTGTCCCACTAATTCATTAGGATTAGTCGTTAATACCAGATCATTAGTTCCTGTGTGAAACCATCTTGTAATAACCGGACCGGGCCCGTCTGCAGAACCTAATAATCTTTCCTGAAAATAATAATCCAGGCCTGGATAGGATTTAGGAAGTTCGGATGGTAATGGAGAGGTATTGTACAGGTGCTTTTTGGTCAGATTACTGTAGAAACCGTAAATAGGATTCGTTAAATAAAAAGATTTAGACCAGATTCCTGCAGGAGGAGGAGTTGGTGTATCAGGAGTGTCTCTGAAGCCTCCTTTTGCCAACATGGTATTACCGGGTGCATTTAAGGCTTGTGCTTCATTTACATTGTCCAGTTCATCACCGGGAGCCGAGCAGCTTACGATGGATATAAGACATAATCCAACGAAATACGCTTTTTTCATTTGTTCTTTTTTCATGGTTATTAATGGAGCAAAAGTAAAAATACTTCAGAGATAAAAAGGATAGATTTCAGGTGATAAGATTCATGTTTTTAATTTTTTTCATTGATCTCTTTATCATTGTTAAAAGCTTTCCTAATTTTACGAAAATTGATTAATCCAGTTTTTGTATTAAAAAAGAACAGATGAAAATTCTCAAGAATGAACTGATTTACTTTGCTACGGCGTTAATGTTTTTCACAAGAATCCCGGTTCCGTTTACCATTCCATACTCCAGCGAGATTATGAATAAATCTCAGAAATATTTTGCCTGGGTAGGCTTGATCGTAGGGTTTATTAACGCTTTGGTTCTTTATCTTTCTACACTGCTTTTTAATCTTGAAATCGGGATTGTTGTAATGATGATTTCCAATGTTTTGCTGACCGGAGCTTTTCATGAAGATGGCTTTACAGACATGTGCGACAGCTTCGGGGGAGGATATGGAAAGGAAAAAATCCTGACGATTATGAAAGACAGCCGGGTAGGAGCATATGGAACGATAGGAATCATCTTGCTTTTTGCTTTAAAGTTTTACAGTATTCAGGCTTTGGGAATGGCTGATCCGTTGGGTGTTTTATGCATTGTTGTTTTAGGTCATACAGTAAGCCGGTTTATTTCAGGAACAATGATCTATACTCATCAGTATGTCACTGATATTGATGTAAGCAAATCAAAACCTTTAGCCAATAAACCGTTGGATAAGATGGCGTTGCTGGTAGGGTTCATCAGTGTTTTAATTGCATTTGCCCTGGTTCAGGACTGGCGTTTGATTTTTGCTTTTGCTCTGGCTTATTTAGGAAAAATATATATGGGCTGGTATTTTAAAAAACATATCGGAGGGTATACAGGTGATTGCCTGGGTTCAGTACAGCAGGTTTGTGAAGTTTTATTTTATTTAGGAACAATCATCGTATGGAAATTCATGTAATCCGGCATACTGCTGTAGAAAACCCGGAAAACCTGTGTTATGGTTTTGCTGAAATGCCTTTACGTAAAGATTTCACTGAAGATTTTAAAATGTTGGAAATAGACAAGCATTACGACGTAATTGTTTCAAGTCCTTCTCAACGCTGTCGTCTTTTGGCTGATTATTTTAAATTTGATTATCAAACAGATGAAAGACTTCGTGAAATGAATTTCGGGAACTGGGAAATGAAAAAATGGGCGGATATTCCCACAGAAGAAATTAATCCGTGGTACAAAGATTTTGTCAGTGTAAAAGCCTCTGGCGGTGAAAATCTCCTTGAAATGCAAACCCGGGTTCTCAGCTTCTGGAATGAATTCATTCAAAGAAAAGATCTGGAAAAAGCACTTATAATTACGCATGCCGGAGTTATTCGTCTGATCCTTCAGGCGGTTCTTCAGTTTCCACTGGAGAATATGTTTACTATTCAGATTGATTATGGAAGGAAAGTGATCATTCATGTGAATGAAGGAGTTTTTTCAGTGAAAAAGGTGAATGTATAATTACCGTTTTTATTCAATAGGAACGGACTTTAGTCCGTTTGGTAAAGATTAGTTTGTAGGCCGAATTCCTGTAAAAAACATACACAGAAATAGTACAATCCCGACCATTCTCCCAACTGAAGACGTGAAAATTCCCCTCCCTCGGAGGGGTGGCGAAAATTCAAAGAATTTTTGACGGGGTGGTTCTCAACGTTTACCCAACCAAACCGCCATAAAAAAACGCCACCCGATATCATCAGATGACGCCATATAATTTATTTAAAAATTCTGATAAAACTATCTTTTTCCAGGTTTTCCAGTGAGAAATCAAAATCAGCTTCCGCTTTTTCTGTGGTAATCTCACCGCCAAGCTCTTTGATAAGCTCATTGAAAGACATCGCTTCATACCATTGCTGGTATAATGCACTTGTTGCCATTGCAGAAATCTGGCTATTTCCTGAAACATGCGAATGTCCGGCTCCGAAATTCAACAGTACGAAACATTGCTTTTCATTCTTCGCTACAAGCATTCCCAGAATCATTTGCTTCTGAACAGAATTACATCTGGCTTCAGCAAAGAGGTGATTAGGATTCATCATATAATCGTAAGAAATATCATCCCCTTTTCCGATCACAATTTTATATCCGCAGTTCGCATCTCCGCTGAAAACGTTGTTCATAACAAGGGTTGGTTCACAAAGGCCTTTATTGGCATAAAGATATTCAACAGCGCCATTAGGAGCAGAAGTCATATCTCCGGAGTACATCAACTGTCCGTTACCATGATTATAAGCGGCATTCCAACCAATTTTTCCTGCGATGTTCAATCCGGAAAGATCAAGGTCATTGGCACCCCACTGATCTTCCCAATAAATACCTACAGCCAGTCTATCCGCATAAAAACGGGTTCCGGTAGGAATATTTCCAGCAAACATCTTTTCAGAAGTTGGCAACGCAAATTCTATATTCTCAGGGAAATAGAATTTCTTTCCGGATAGGTTTTCATACTTCAGTTTTAAAAAGTCCAGAATGAAATCATAATTGAACTGATTCACGTAAGTTTCCTTACCTTTTTTAGTCCATGATTTTCCGTTTCGGATTCTGTAGACAAAGGTATCCTGACCATACATTCTGGAGTAACATGCTGATAATGCTTTGAATAATGCAAACGGTGTCGCATTTTCCAGCCAGTGCCAATCGCTGTTTTCCAATAGAGTATTTGTAGCGTCATTCAATGGGTTTGAAATCAATGGTTTATGATGAACCTTAGATAACTTTGATATTTTGTTGATCGCTTTGGGCGCTCTGTTTTTATAAGCCAGAAATAACGGCTTGAATCTGTTGAAAATTTCCGCCATTTTTTCCAATCCAAAACTTTCAAATAAGGATGTCGGATTAAAATTACTCTGCTTGATTAAATCAATCAAATCATCGTTTTTGATTAAAAGCGTAGTGTTCGTCGTTTTATAAATAACATAACGGAAAAACTCAACGGGATTTTCAGGATAGATATCATATAGATCAGCAATTTTTATAACCGCTTCTTTATTTCTGATGTTTTCTTTTCCAGTAAAATCATATTCCAGCTCCGTATGTAAAATAGAAAGCAAATCATCAATGGTTTCTTCTTTTAAAGCAATTCCTGATCTTAAAAGAGCAAGACATTTTTCCTGCATTTCTTCTACAGAGTAGGCTTTGATTACTTTAAAAACCAGCTTCATATCAGGAATATTCAAAATTTCATTGGGAATATAGATTTCACTTTGAAAATCGCTTCCATAGGTTGAAATATAATGAGTGATCTGTTCAAAAAATAAATCAATTCTGGAAGTGTTCTTTATTTTCTCCCAGGATTTATGAAAGGTTTTATTCAAATTATTACCATTCAGCTTTTCCTTTGCGTAAAAAGAGATGATTTCATTTTTTGCCCATAGAGCATCCGGTTCAATGATGAAACCATCATTAGAAATAAATGGCTTTTCATCAGATTTTCTGGCCAGTACAGCATTGAATAATTGTAGTGTTTTCATTGTTTTAAGTTTAAAAAATAAGTGAGGAGTAGATTCATTAAAAGTGAAAGGTATAGGAACTCCTTTTACCTATAGTTTATAAAAAAAGGGGAGTATTTTTCCAAAAAATATAGGAACTCCGTTTGCCTTGTAATTTGTAAAAAGGCGGAAAGTAAATCTGGAAATATAGGAACTTTCTTTGCCTTGAATTTTTTAGTGCTTTGAAATTTGGTTTATTGTTTTTATTCAACCTAACGGGTTTCTAAAACCAGTTAGGTTTGAACATACTATTAAAATTATGCTTTTCTGAATTTCTTTTTTTTCTTCCATGGAGCATTCTTCTGAACATCTCCGGCCATAATACATCCGTAAGGCATCACTTCATCCAGAACTTCACAAAGTCCGTATTCTTCTATCTGTGCTCTTACATTCTTCGCACTTTTATAAGCGCTTGGAAGTTCAGAAATATCAATCTCATTAGAGTAGAAACGGATATCCAATCCTGCTGTTTCCTCATTGAAGATTTCCTCGGTCGTTTTATGAGCTAAAGATTTTTTATGCTGGCTTCTGCTGAAATTTCTTCCTGCTCCGTGCGGTGCAAAACCTAAGTTTCTTTCATTCGTTTTTCCCTGAACAATCAATACCGGTTCGACCATATTCAACGGAATCAGTCTAGGTCCGGTGATATCAGGCATGAATTTATCATCCAGCGGAGTAGCTCCTTTCGCGTGATAGAACAGGTCTCCATCTTTGAAAACGAAGTTATGTTCGTTCCAATATCTGTTTTCCTTCTCCGTTTCCAGCTTATTCAGCACGGCATCATGAAGGGAAGTATGGTTTTCTTTTGTCCATTGTCTTATTAATTGAAGTGCTTTCCAATACGATTTACCTTCATCTGTATCATAAGGAATCCATGCATTTTCTCTTAAAGTTTCAGGAGAGATTTCCTGTCTGAAACGGTTGGCAACCTTCATTCCTTTATCATATAAAGCAGCACCCGGAGCTCTTGATCCGTGATGGGTTACCATCATGGTATTTCCAGTATTTTTAGAAATTCCGACAAAAAGGAAGTGGTTTCCGTCTCCCTGAGTTCCCATATGAGAACGGGCAATGCTGATCAGTTTTTCATCCTGTAAGAATTCATTTTCTCTGAAAGCATCCATCAGTTCCTGAGACATCGGCATCTGTTCCCCTCTTGCTCTTCCTCCGTATCCGAAATGAGTGACAGAATGTGCTGCATCCAAAACCTCTTTAGGATTTGTTTTTCCAAAATCCGTCAGCATCACAGAACAACAGATATCCGCACTATGGAATCCCGGGTGAATAGCATTTTTTGCCACGACCACACCTCCAACGGGAATCTGACCTTCAGGACCGGTAGGGCAGGCGTCCGGCATTAAAGCTCCGCCAATCAGAGTGGGAGTTTTCATCAGAACTTTCATGGTTTTGATTACTTTTTCCACATTATCATTCTCACTTTCGTGCTCTGCACGTATATTGATTATAAAATCTTTAGCTGTTTCATGAAGCGGAATAAGATCTGGCTGTTTGAACTGTACCAGATATTCTGCGATCTGATGTTCATCCAACTTATTCTCGTTGATATAGGTAATGGCATCTTTAAACCATTTTGCCGGTCTATATCCTAATTCGATTAAATGATTTCCATTAAATTCCATTTTGTTTCATTTTGATGATGCAAAGTAATATCATTATTGCGCAATAGTTTTGCGTAGATAAAGAAATTTTAATTATTTTTACAAAAATTAATTAAAAAGACGAAAAAGCCCAGTGGCAGACTCGTAGAAATAGTATAAAATTAAAAAAACAAGGCTCATGGTATTATTAGAACAATTAAAACATTTCCCGGAAACGATTCAGTTTAATGATGTGATCGCTCATATTGATGAACATTATGAATTTACTCCTACTGCCTTTCAAAACGGAGATACAACCAATCAGGCCGGACAGAACAATGGTTCGTGCAAGGTTTTCAGCTTTGCAAGTATTCAGGATCTGACGAAAGAACAAACCCTTTGGCTTTTTGGTGAGTTCTACAGAGAAGATGTTTTGAAAAATCCTGAAGGAACTGACCACCAAAATATCCGAAACTTTATGAAATTCGGCTGGGAAGGGATTACTTTTGACGAAAATGCTTTGAGAGAGAAATAATTTTCAGGAAAAGAGCAGAAATAAAAGCAGATTGCTATTAAAAAAACACCAATCATTAAACACTAAGGTATGTCATCCAATAAAAATGCTCTGATCCGGTATAAAACATTAGATAAATGTCTTAAAAACAAATACAGAAAGTATACGCTGGAGGATCTTATTGACGAATGTTCAGAAGCATTGTTTGAATTTGAGGGAAAAGAATCTTATGTAAGTAAGAGGACTGTTCAGCTTGATCTTCAGAATATGCGGAGTGAAAAATTCGGATATGAAGCCCCTATTGAAGTTTACGAAAGAAAATACTATCGTTACAGTGATCCGGAATACAGTATTCATAATATTTCTGTGAATGAAAGTGATCTGAAGGCGATGAATAATGCGGTTCAGATTTTAAAACAGTTCAAGGATTTTTCCATGTTCAAGGAGATGAATGGGGTTATTCAGAAACTGGAAGATTCTATTCATGCCACCAGCCAGAAATCTATTATTCATCTGGATAAAAATGAACAGTTGAAAGGATTGGAACATATTGATATTCTGTACGAAAGTATTGCTAATAAAAAAGTGTTGAAGATCCTTTACAAAAGTTTTACGGCAAGGGAATCCAATATCTTTACAGTACATCCGCAGCTGTTGAAAGAGTTCAACAACCGTTGGTTTCTGATCTGTCTTTACAAACAAAAAATGTACAATCTGGCACTGGACAGAATGGAAAGTATCGAAACAGATGATAGTCTTCTCTATATTGACAAGGATCTGGATGGAGATGAATATTTTAAAGATATTGTAGGAGTAACTGTTGCAGAGTCAATGGACCCCAGAAATGTGGTCTTTTGGGTGGATTCGGGAAATGCTCCCTATGTGAAAACAAAACCGCTGCATAAAAGTCAGGAGATCCTAAAGGAAGACCGTGACGGTACGCTGTTTAAAATATGTGTGCAGATCAATTTTGAGCTGGAAAGACTCTTGCTTGGGTTCGGAGACTCTCTGATTGTACATAAGCCCAAAAAACTACGGTTGAAAATGGAGGAAAAGTTCAGGGCAGGCAGTAAAAATTATCAGAATCTGATTGTTCCTGAGGAAAACTAAATTAATTTAAATGTACCATTCACAGGGCTTTGTTGAAGATAATTTATTTTCATAATTTATCTTGGCTTGGAAATTGTAGTATTAACTTAACAATACCAAATTAATTATGAAATCAAGAATATTTAAAGCATTAATTGCAATTATAGCACCGCTGGCGATAGAGTATATCGTAAAAAAAATATCTGAGAAGATAGATAAAAAACAAGAAGAGAAAGAGAACGAAAAAAAGCAGATTACGGCTTAAACGTAAAAGTAGTTTAAATTTGAAATTATTGAAAAGAGACTGTCATAACAAGGTACAGTCTCTTTTTTTGTTGTTAATGGATCTTTTTAATGAGTGCTGAAGACCACCCCGTCAAAAATTCTTTGAATTTTCGCCACCCCTCCGGAGGATGGGAATTTTTACGTCTTCAGTTGGTGTATTGGACAGGATTGTTTTTGTACTCCTTATAGCAAAGGCTGAGTTTCTATGGAATGACAAATTGTGTGGATACATCACCATTCCAATTGTGTCATTCCGTAGGAATCTCGGTTTCCCTACACAAAGTCATAGATCCCGTCTTTCCATCCCAATACTTTGGAAGAGTCCGCTTTAAGCCAGTTTTTCAGAATTGTTGCATATACTTTTCTGAAATCCTCTTTATAAATAAGATCACCATCATTCAGATTCTGCAGATCAGAAAGTGTATTTAACAGTCCTTTTTTCTTAAGGTTTCCGCTGATAAAAAACATCTGGTTGGCGGTCCCGTGATCTGTTCCGTTGCTGGCATTCTGTGCCACACGACGGCCGAACTCTGAGAATGTCATCAACAGTATATTTTTGAAGAGCCCATTACTTTTCATATCTGCAACAAATGATTTTACCGACTCGTTGATATCATCAAATAACTTTTTCTGTCTGTCATTCTGATTGACATGCGTATCAAAACTTCCTACAGAAAGATAGTACACCTGAGTATTGATGTCTGATTTTATCAAAGAAGCAACCGTTTTAAAATCTTTTCCTAACTGGGAATTGGGGTAAACCTGCTCTGTTTTTTTAGCTTTGCTTTTTTCAAAAATATAATCAGCATTGTTGATGGTAGAACCTAAAGTCTGATAGAGATAAGACACCGTTTCATCATCATGATGATGGTCGTAGAGAGATTTAAAATACTTTTCCTGACTGGTCTGATACAGTCTTTTGGGATCTTTAAAGGCAAAAGCTTTGTTATTTTCACCTTTTAGGGCTAGACTAAGCATATCATCTACTTCCAGTGCCTGCGTAGGATGATCACAGTGATAACATTCTTCGTCCAGAAAACGTCCCAGCCAGCCTGTTTCCAGAAACTGATCACTTCTGCTTGCCGACTGCCAGATATCCATGCTTCGGAAATGGGATTTATCCGGGTTGGGATATCCTACGTTATTCATCACAGACAGCTCTCCGTTATCAAAAAGTTCTTTAAAATAGGAAAGTGACGGATTAATTCCAGCCTCATCTGTAAGCGGTATAGAGTCATGAATAGCCAATGTTTTCCTTTCCCTGAAATAAATATCGTTTTTGGCCGGAATAATGGTATTCAAACCATCATTTCCTCCCGTAAACTGAAGGACTACCAGAATGTTCTGACCAGGATTCAGCGCTTCATCCAGCGTCATCGCTTTTAAGAAATTAGGCATCAGCATAGAAGCAGTAGCCAGTGAGCTTATTTTGAGGAATTCTCTTCTTTTGATTAGCATAATTTTGTTTTTAGGGTTTAAGATGGCAGGTGGCAGATGACAGGTTGCAGGTTGTAAATTATAGGGCTGGACCGCATTTTATTTTTATAGCAGTGAAAACTAAATCAGGGAGGAGCCAAGTTCTACTGCGACAGCTATTACCTGCTGCCTGCAACTTAAAACCTCCTACCTAACATAACTGATATTCCGGAGTAGACATCAGGTTGATGACAGTCATTTTTATACTCTTGTCTGAAAAATTACTTACAGAGTTCATATCGAGGCTTTGGGTATTCTGCAGAAGATAATCTTCACAGTTTTTATAGGCGAAAAGCTTTTCAATACGATCCCAGTCGATGGTGATATTAGGGTTTTTAAAGCTTTTATTTAATGCTGTTTCACGGGATTTCATTCCCATGTCGATATCATCATCCTGGCGGGGACTGTATTCTAAAGGGCGAAGACCGGACCAGATCTGCGGTACCTGAAGCCTGAGCATTAAAGTAGAGCTGTCAATCCATGATTTTCCATTTGGCCATCCCGCTACATTGGGTGGATAAAGGAGCATTTGTCCCAATAATTTCTGATAAACGATGAGGTTTTCAGGGTTCTGAATATGCATTGGAAGGATTCGCATGATTCCTGCCATCAGTTCTATAGGTGATTTTATCCTGTTTCCGATATTCTTCTGATCATAAAACCATGTGCTTGAAAATATCTCAGTCATCAGCTTTTTAATGTCATATCCTGAATGGTAGAAGTTTGTACTGAGTGTATTGACGATATCCTGATCCACTTTTTCATTCACAAAAAACTTATAGATCTTTGTGGTAATAAACTGAGCCGTTGTCTTCTGTTCCAGAATAATATTGAGCACATCATTTCCGTCAAAGTTGCCTGTTTTTCCTAAAAAAGTTTTGCTGCCTTCATCATGGAGATTTTTTCTTTCTTTAAAATTCCCTTCTTTATCATAACTCCATCCTGTAAAAGCTCTGGCACCTTCTCTTACATCTTTTTCAGTGTAACTTCCTCTTCCCATGGTAAACAGTTCCATAACTTCGCGGGCAAAATTTTCATTGGGATGATCTTTTTTATTCTGTTGATTATTCAGAAAATTCAACATGGCAGACGACTGGCTTACTTCAAAAAGCAGATCTCTGAAATTGCCGAGTGCATTTTTCCTGATTGTATTTAAAAGCTGTTTGTTGAATCTTGGATTTTGTACTCTTGAAGCAAAATGTCCATGCCAGAAAAAGGCCATCTTTTCCCTCATCTGTTCCTTGCTGTTAACGATGGCGTTCAGGAAGTTCAGATTAAGTTCATTATTTTGTTCCCTGTTGATCCGCTGCATTTCTTTTTTCTTTTCCGCAGGAGCCGTACTGTTCATATAATCTGCTGCCGAAATCGGATCAGGAGTATCATAAGTGATCTCGCTGAAGCTTTCTTCTTTAAATAATTCATTCATCAGCGTTTTAATGTTTTTATTTTTCAAACCATCAATTTGATGAATACCAACACCAAAACCTGCCCGCCAGAGAAGATGTTTGTTTTTTACTAATGAATCAGCCATCATGGAGAATTTATTTTTTGATGTAATTCTAAGAAGAAGGTTAAAACTCATAACGGGTTAAGGATTGTTAATATTGTTTTTAGGCTGGAAGCTGGAAGAATGAAGCTGGGAGTTATGGTGTAAAGGAAGGGGAAATTTCTCTTTACTTTCATTATAACAGACGTGAGTTTCATATAAGAGCATATTACTTCCAGCTTCCATCTTCATGCTTGCTTTCTTGTTGCTATAATTCACTTTTTGAGGTCAGTTTTTGATAAAATTTGTTAAACAAATATTTAATTTTTGTTAAAATTAAAGCATTGATAATCATAATTTTATAAATTTTATTAATGTTAAAATCAAATAGAAACCTTTGCTTGGCATGATTTTTACATCCTCTTGTTTAGTAAAATTTAAAAATTAGAGTTATGAAAATGTTTAAACAAGCAATAGTACTGGCTGGTATTTTAACAGCGGGTATCGCAAGCGCCCAAAGTGCTCAAATGAACAATATGATCAAGGTAGGTGCAAATGTTGGTTTAGCAGTTCCCGCAGATAACCTTTCTGCAGCAGTAGGAGTGGATGTAGCTTACCAGAATCTGATTACACCGGGATTTGGGCTGGGTATCGCATCAGGATATACTCATTATTTTGGAAAAGACAACAACGGATATAAAAACAATGATGTAGGAGTAGTTCCTGTAGCAGCTTTAATCAGAATTTATCCAAAACAAACCGGTTTCTATTTCGGAACTGACTTAGGATACGGATTCCTTGTGGGGGATAAAGCAGTGGCGTCAAACACCAATGTTGAAAGAGCTGGCGGAGGGTTCTACCTTAAACCGGAGATCGGATACCACAACAGAGACTGGAATTTCTTCGTACAATACCAAAAGGTTTTTGTAGGAACCAAGGGAGATTTGCCAGGTCAGGACTATAATGTGGGGAATATCGGAGTAGGATTCGGTTACAATATTCCATTAGGAAAGTAGTTAGATTTAATATATAAACAATTATTAACCAAAACCTTTTCACGAAAGTGGAAAGGTTTTTTTGTTCTGTGCAGGATTTACAAAAACAATTATTATATTTGGTAAAATTTGAGGTTATGATTCTGAATCCAAAATTTCCACTTTATTTACCAGGAGTAGAGAACAGTAATAATGATAGTGTTTCTATCATTGGAGCAAGTCTCCGTGAAGATATAACAATCTTAGGCTATTTTGTTTCCGGGAACGGAGGTCTTGAGATAAAAGTAGAAAATAAATATGCAACCAAAGAATATGCTTCCTTTTCAGATATTTTAAAGAAGTTTATTCAGGATAATCAGCTTGAAAATGTAAAACGTCTGGGAATGGCTGTGCCAGGTCCTGTATTGGACGGGAAAAGCAGTCCGGCAAGATTAGGTTGGCATTTAGATATTGCCGAGTATACACGCGATTTCGGGTTTGAAAAAGTAGAAATGCTGAATGACCTGGAAGCTTCTGCCTATGGAATGGCTCTTCTTGAAGATAACCATCTTGAAGCCATTTATACCAGCGGACATCTTGAAAAAGGAAATGTGGCGGTTCTTGCTCCCGGAAACGGATTAGGAGAAGCAGGCTATTTCTTTGACGGAAAATACCTGAGACCTTTCGCAACAGAGGGAGGGCACTCAGAATTTTCACCAAGAACCAACGTAGAAGTTGAATTTTACCAGTTCTTAAATAATATCTATGGTATTGTAAGCTGGGAAAATGTACTTTCAAAATCCGGTTTATTCAATATTTACAGATTCCTGAGAGATGTGAAAAGACACCCGGAACCGGAATGGTTAGGAGAACGCCTTGCGAAGGGGAATTTTGTGGAAGAGCTTTATAAAGCTGCTGTAGAGGAAAATGTTTTGATCTGCAAAATTGCTTTAGATACTTTCCTTGAGTTCCTGGCAAGAGAGGCCAATAACTTAACATTAAAATTAAAAGCTACCGGAGGATTACTGATTGCCGGAGATATTCCACAGATGATCGCAGAATATATTGATAAGGCGAAATTCTATGAGAAATTCAAGATCAGTGATAAAATGGAGGAAATGCTTAAAAATATTCCCATCTATCTGGTCAAGCAAAATCACACAGCATTAAATGGTATAGCACTTTACACCGCTTACTATCAGCTATAAAATAAAACTCCGAAGAAATTCGGAGTTTTTTTATGGAATGATATTATTCATGAAAATAATAAATTTTATTGATATACATCAATGAAATCTATTGAATAAGATACTTACATTTGCATCATTAAATAAGTAAATAACTCTATTCAATGAAAAAAATATTTTTATTAGCAGTTTTAGCTGGTGGTTTAGCTTTCGGACAGTCAAAAAAAGTAGTAGCATCTGATGTACACTGGTGGGGATACAAAGTAGCAAAATCTGAGGCCAGTTCTCACGACGGTACTGTAAAAGTGAAGTCAGGAGATATGGTAATGAAAGGAAACCAATTGGTAGGCGGAAGCTTCGTATTGGATATGACTTCTATTACTTCTACTGACCTTACAGGAGAATATCAGCAGAAATTAAACGGGCACCTTAAGAACGGGGACTTTTTTGAAGTTGAAAAATATCCTACAGCAAGCTTCAAAATTACAGGAGTAAAGAAAAACAATGATAAAGTTTACAACTCTCTTGTAACAGGAAACCTTACTGTAAAAGGAAAAACAAGCCCAATCTCTTTCCCTGCTAAGATTTCTTACAGCAAAGGAGTAGTAAGTTTAGTATCTAACAAATTCTCTTTCGACAGACAAAAATTTGACGTAGCTTACAAGTCTACGATGCAGGATGTTTTTGTGAAAGATGATATTGATATGCTTGTAAAGGTAACTGCTCAATAAATTAATCAAAAAAAGATTATTAAAAGTGTAGAAGTTCTACACTTTTTTTTATTTTTGTTGAATTGTAAATAAAAAAGAATGAAAAGATTACTATTGTTTGCTATGGTGTGCGCAAGCATGTCATTTGTTTCTGCCCAGAAGAAATTTGATAAAGTTTCAAAAGTGACTTCATCAGAGATCAGATGGTGGGGGTATAAAGTGGTAAAAACCGAAGAAACTTCCCATTCAGGAACAGTAAAGCTGAAAAGTGGAAAATTTAACTTTGACCATACGGTCCTGGTGGATGGAGAGTTTATTATCGATATGAGAAGTATGATGGCGGGAGATGTTTCTGATGAGGATCAGATCAAGCTTACCAACGATCTGAAGAGCTCAAACTTCTTTGAAGTGAAAAAATTCCCTATTGCGAAATTCCATTTGACTAAAATTATTCCTTTAGCAAACAGTGAATACAATTCTACAGTGTACGGTGACCTTACTCTTAAAGGGGTGAGAAAAACAATCTCTTTCCCTGCGAATGTATACGTTACTCAGTTTACAACATCTATTGAATCTGCTAAGTTCTCCCTGAATAGAAGAGACTTTAAAGTATTCTATCAGTCTTCATTGAAAGATTATTTCATTAAGAACGAAATGGATATTCAGTTTAAAGTTTCCACAGAAATGCTGGATAATGAGAATAGAGTACCGAAAAAGAAAAAGTAAAATATATTCTATTAATACAGAAGAGCAGTTCGTGAGAATTGCTCTTTTTTAATGCTGTTAAATCAGGAGGCTCATCCTTTATTTCCTTATTTTTTATAAATTAGTGGTATGAAAATTTATATCGTAAGCGGTCTGGGAGCAGACTTTAAAGTCCTTGAAAGAATACAGTTTCCCAAACACTGTGAATTGATTTTTATAGACTGGCTTATTCCCGAAAAAAATGAGCCTTTCGATGCTTATGTCAAAAGAATGGCAGAGAAAGTGGATGATTCAGAACCATTCTGCCTGTTGGGGTATTCTTTCGGAGGAATCATTGTTCAGGAGATTAATCAATTGAAACCTGCAGAAAAGGTGGTGATCCTTGGAAGTATAAAATCCGATAAGGAAAAATCCAGATTCATAAAGACAGGTGAGCTTACCAAAATCCCAAGAATACTTCCGGTAGGTTTATTCAATGACAAAGCGGCCAATGTATATGCTGTTGTCCGAAAGTTTTTTGACCCTAAAAATCCTAAACTTCTTCAATATTTTAAAGTAAGAGATCCTTATTACCTCAAATGGTCCGTAGAAAAAGTTTCCGAATGGAAATTTGAAGAGAATCCCAATGTCATTCAGATATTAGGTGATAAAGACATTGTTTTTCCCATCCGCTATTCAAATCCGAATTATGTGGTAAAAGGAGGAACACATCTTTTTCCGGCCACTAAATCCAAAGAAGTTTCCAAAATACTGTCAGAGATTTTTTCTGAAAAAATTGAAAAAGTTCAAGATTGAATAATTTTTTAGGGGTGTTTGATTTAAAAATGTAGTTTTTATGGAATTTATATTTAAATTTGATAGGGTTAAATATAAATTTTATGAAAGTAGGATTAAAATGGATCATTTCATTCTCTGTTATCGCAATCGTTGCCATTGGGGGTTTATTCTGGAATCCGGCTGCCGATATTCCTGATACAAGGGAATTTTTAAGTGAAGATAAAATTGTCGGCGCTGATGTTGCCTGGATTCTGGCTGCGGCAGGACTTGTTTTGCTCATGACACCAGGGCTTTCCTTTTTTTACGGAGGAATGGTCGGAAGGAAAAATGTAATTTCTACCATGCTGCAGAGTTTTATTGCCTTAGGCGTTATCTCCATGGTGTGGGTAGTCGTAGGCTTTTCTTTATCTTTCGGTGAATCTATCGGGATTACAATAGCCGGAAAGCATTACGGTATCATTGGAAATCCGCTCAGTTATCCCTTTTTTAGCGGGGTAGGAAATCTACCTCATAAACTGATGGCTCCCACGATTCCTTTTATTCTTTTTGCCTTGTTTCAGATGAAATTTGCTGTTATTACTCCGGCAATTATTACCGGATCTTTTGCAGAAAGGGTTCGTTTTATATCTTATTTATTGTTCATTGTTCTTTTCAGTATATTTATTTATACGCCGCTTTGTCATATGGTGTGGCATCCTGAGGGGCTTTTAAACAAATATTTCGGGGTAAAAGACTTTGCAGGAGGAACTGTTGTGCATATGAGTGCCGGTTTTGCTGCACTTGCCGGAGCTTTGGTGGTAGGAAACCGGAAGAATCCTCATCATGAGCCGTCCAATATTCCGTATGTGCTTCTGGGAACAGGAATGCTGTGGTTCGGATGGTTCGGATTTAATGCCGGATCTGCTTTGAGTGCTTCTGCATCTGCGGCTACCGCTTTTGGAACAACTACCATTGCTTCTGCTTCAGCGATGATGACCTGGATCTTTTTTGACAGAATCAATGGGAGAAGTGTATCGGCCTTAGGAGCCTGTATAGGAGCTGTAGTAGGATTGGTAGCTATTACTCCAGGGTGCGGTTTTGTAAGCATTCAGGAAAGCCTTTTTATCGGATTTATCACAGCTATAGTTTCCAATCTGATGGTGAACTGGAAGGTTTTAAAAAAAGTAGATGATACCCTCGATGTTTTTGCCTGCCATGGAGTAGGAGGGATTATGGGAATGATTCTTACCGCCATTTTTGCTCATGGTGAAAATGCAAGTCTGCTTCATGGCGGGGTTGATGTTTTTCTTCATCATATGGCAGCCCTTGTTTTGGTTTCTGTTTTTACTTTTTTAGGTTCATTAATTTTATATAAACTTACCGATTCCATGATCACATTAAGAGTTTCTGAAGAGTCTGAAAATAAAGGGCTTGATCTTTCGCAGCATGAAGAATGCCTGCAATAGCTTTTATATTGTGATGATATGTTGATATCATTAAAAATTTGAAGGCATATTTCAGGATTTATCATGTATCTTTGTTTTTGAGGAAAATGACGAATCATTTATGGAATCAATATCGGTTTTTGAAATTATTAAAGTAGGAATAGGTCCGTCCAGTTCACACACGATGGGACCCTGGAACGCAGCAGCAGCATTTATCAGGATTATAAAAAGAGAAAGATCAATAGAAGAAGTTAAAGAGGTTTTTCTTGAATTCTTCGGCTCACTCGCAAAAACGGGAATCGGGCACGGAACTGATATTGCGGGAATGCTTGGTTTGAACGGGGAGGATTTTAAAACCATCAATACTTCAAAAATTGATGAAAAGATAGATTATATCAAGAGTACTCAAACCATTAACCTTGGTGGTGAAAAGGTAATTCCGTTCATTTACGGACATCATTTGGTTTTAAACATGAAAAAGAGCCTTGATTTTCATCCGAACGGAATGATCTTCAGAGCTGTTTTCGAAGACGGAACTGAACTTGTGCAGGATTTTTATTCTGTAGGAGGCGGTTTCATTGCCAGCCAGGAAAAAAACTCTATTCAGAAGCAGTGCGTACGTACACTGTATCCGTGTCATAAAGCTTCAGATATTGCAAAATACTGTGAAAAGCTGGGATTTGATAAAATGTCAGATTTGATTTTCATGAATGAAGAAAGTTGGAGAACCCAGGATGAAACTAGGCAGGAAGCACTTTATATCTGGCAGCAGATCAAAGAATGTATCTACAAAGGTGTCAATAAGGAGGGAGTTCTTCCTGGCGGACTGAATGTTTCCAGAAGAGCTGCAGGGATCAACAGAAAGCTGCTCGGAGATAAAATCTATAAAAACAAAGACGAATGGTTCCAGCAGGTAGTAGACGCTGAAGAGAACTTTACGAATATCAACAAATGGATTGCCTGTTTTGCACTGGCAGTGAATGAAGAGAATGCAAGCTTCGGAAGAATTATTACCGCACCTACCAATGGCGCAAGTGGAGTTATTCCGGCGGTATTGATGTACTCTCAGGCATTTACCCCATTTACGAGTGAGGAGGATATTATAAGATTCTTGCTTGTAGCGGGAGAAATCGGGACCTTATTCAAGAAAAATGCAACCATTTCTGCAGCGATGGGAGGATGTCAGGCGGAAATCGGAGTATCTTCTGCAATGGCAGCAGCTGGACTTACAGAAATCTTAGGAGGAAGTGTAGGACAGGTATTGATGGCGGCAGAAATTGCGATGGAACATCACCTTGGATTAACCTGCGATCCAATTAAGGGACTGGTACAGATTCCATGTATTGAAAGGAATACGATGGGCGCGATGAAAGCGATTACGGCAGCCAATATTGCACTGGAAAGTGATCCCACCAAAGCAAAAGTAACATTGGATGAAGTGATTCTGACCATGTGGGAAACCGCTCAGTCGATGAGCGACCGTTTTAAAGAAACTTCGGAAGGCGGACTGGCCATTGCAGTCAACGTTCCGGAATGTTAATAGAAATCATTTTATTTCAAAATATAAAACCCTTAGCCACTATGACTAAGGGTTTCTTAATAAAATAAAAGTAAAAACCGTCGGGCTTTTAGTATTGTATCAGGATTTTTATCTTAAAATTCCTCTGATTCTGTTGGCGTTGGAAATCAATTCTTCCAGATATTCATAGTTTTCTTTTTCAAGCGCAGATTTGAATTTTCTGAGCTGAGTGATATGTTCGTTCAGAACGTCCAGTACATTTTCTTTGTTTTGCTTAAAGATAGGAACCCACATTTCCGGATGCGACTTGGCAAGACGTACGGTACTTGAAAAACCGGAACTGGCAAGCTGGAAAATCGTTTCTTCTTCACGTTCTTTTTCCAATACGGTGTTGGCAAGGGCGTAAGATGTAATATGGGAGATATGGGAAATATAAGCAGTATGAACATCATGATCTTCTGCATTCATATAAATCATGTGCATGTCGAGAGCATTGACTACTTTTTCAACGGTAGCCAGAGCATCATCAGCCGACTCTTCCTTATTGCATATCACACCTGCTTTTCCCGAGAAACTTTCAGCAATAGCGGATTTCGGACCGTTGTTTTCAGTTCCCCACATCGGGTGGAACGCCACAAATCTTGACCGTTTCGGGTGGTTTTTTACCGCATGTACAATGCCTGCTTTGGTGGAGCCTGCATCCATTACCGTCTGCTGGTCAGACACAAGATCCAGAACAGAAGGCAATAGTTTTCGTGCAGCATCTACAGGAATAGCAAGAATAATCAGATCCGAATTTTTAATTCCATGTTCAAGATCTACTCCCGCATCAATGATTTTAAGTTCCAATGCGTCACTGATATGCTGTGTATTGTTATCGATTCCGTAGATGAAGCTGGCCAGGTTTTTCTCTCTTAATTTCAAAGCCATCGAACCTCCGATTAATCCTACTCCAATAATACTTATTTTCATCTTTTTCTATTTTTTAAAATAAAAAAACCTCGTCCCTAGGACGAGGTTTTAAATTATATTCATAAGAATCCCTATCCCAGAGCTGAGGTAAAAATTCTATAATAATATGTTCCGTTGTTAAAAATCACAGAGCAAAGGTATAAATATTTTTTTTAATGAGACGAAATTTTCTTTTCTAAATTATCTGGAGCTGGGATGAATTGTTTTTTTGAAGGTAGGAGTAGGCCAACTACTTATTTTTTATTAATTGAGTTTTGAAATTTTTTGACAAGGTCAGTTTCAAATGTTAAAATATCTTCTGGAATTTTCACAGTTTCTATTTCTCCTATTTGTTCCCATTTATTCTTTTCATATAAATAAAATGTTGTTTTTGCATTTTGTTTTGGTTCAAATTCTCCATCTTCCCCTCCTGTATAAGTGATGAATTTAACAGGTAAATACGAGGCAAGTACATAATAATCATTTTCTTTAATAAGATTTTTTATCGCTTTTGAATTTTGGGCATCATTTTCAAGGTTCGCGGATTTTGAAAAATAACCTCTCGAATTATTAGGATTCCAAAAATATTGAGTTTCATCTGTTTTTCCAATAAAGTCTACGCTGAAAAAACCTATTTTTTTATCTGAATAGGTGTATGTTGGGTAAGGATTGGAGATGTCTGGAATGAAAAAACCAGTTGCTTGGAATTTTACATCCAGAAAGTTTATATCATTATCTCTTTTTTTTTGACCTCTACAGGAGCAAAGGAAAAATATAATAAATAATAAAGTTAAAACGGGTTTCATCATTTGCTAGTTATATTTAGATGATATAACGGATTTATTTTATAAGATCAATTATTTTATTATTAATCATTTTATTATAATCTCCTTCAAAAAGTCCATTTTTATACTTTTTGTAATATTCTATTTTTGATATTGAAAATTCAAAGTAGGATTTCTCTTCTTTCTCATAATATTTTCCATCTAAATAATTAGGATAATTTTTGTAATCATTATCATTTTTAATAATGTACTTACTTGGTATTTCAACAAGAATACTATCTCCTGTTTCATAGATTTTTAATATATCAGAATAATTAATATTAGATTCTTCATAATCTGGTTTCCAGTACAATACCCTTTGTCCCAGCGGGTATAAAACTTTATTTTTATACAGATGTAATTTCCACCCAAAATGGTTTTCACCATTTATAGGAAACAAGATGATATAGTTTTTAGAGGTATTTGAAAAATATACAATAGGAGAAGAGGTTTCCAGATCTTCATTATTGATTTTCCTAATTATAGCCTTCTCTATGTCATTAAAAACAAAAGTTATAAGTTCATATCTGTTTTGATCACTTCCTTCAATAAGGGTATTTGAGACAGTGAAGTTTTTACAGTTTAATGTATAATTTGTTGATTCTGTACTTTCTTCGTCACAATTGATTTTAGTTAATTGAAGTAGTTTTTTAGTGTTATCTGACTTGCTTGAAACTTCAGATGTTGATGTTTCTCTTGGCTTGTCTGAACATGCAACAAGTATAAGTACAAATAGTATGAAGAACCTTTTCACGAAAGACTGATTTGTTTTATAAACGTTATTTTACTTTCTCTAATTCTGTCCATTCATGTAATACTGCTTCACTTCCTTCTCTTTTAATAAAATAGGCGTTGTTTTCTTTTTTTATATTAAAACCGCAGTTGTTATCATGTTCATTTATCAAATTGATTTCATTGTTTTGGATCTGTTTAATTTTATAATTTCCTTTACACAATGATGTATTGGCGTCTATATAGGCTAAGCCTGGTGTAATTGTTATTTCATAACAGGTTTCGGATTTAATAGAATCGTTTCTCAGATTTGCTTTACAAATGTTATAAAAGCCTTTGAAATCAATTATTTCTTTATTCATATTTACATTTGTTTTCATGGCAGGTTGAAACTGCTCCTCAATCAAAGTTGAGTTTTGTTCTTTTTTAGCATTTTCCCATTCCTTCTTGTTCCTTTCTTTACAACTCCAAAAGACGAAAGATGATAATATTAAATGGATTAAAAAGTTTTTCATTATTAATTGAAGTTTTATGGACTAATCTTAAGGTGCTCCTGCTTTATCAAAATCGCTTCCATACCACACCATTTCTTCTAAATAAGGTAAATTATAATATTTGTTTTGTTTGAAATTATTAGTTAGTTTAGCCCAGATTTGATCATGATATGCAACATTACAAAAACCTAAAATATATCCCCCCTGTCCATTATTCCATTCTTCAGGATTATTTTTCCAGTATTTCTTAAACAATGGATCTGTGGTATTTGCAGCATATCCAATTATTCTAAATAAGTCTTCTTCCCTCCATTCTGTACTCTCATCATCATAAAAATTAATAATAAGTTGGGTTACATATTTCGATAATGACATGGAATATGAATTATTACTACTAGCTGTGTTTTTTTGTATGTAATCTAGAATATCAGTATTAATTATTAATTTTCCCGATTTGTCTTTTGTGAAAATTAATTCACTGGTAATCTTATCTGGAGTTGCAATATTATCATTAAGAAAATTAATATTTAAGATAGCTTTCTTATCATCATTGTTATTAAGATTAGCTGCTTTTTCTATATCAAGTGAAAAGTTGCCAAGCTGAGGATTTAAGAATATATCAACTTTATCGTCTGTTTTTTTTATTTTAAAATTATATGCATTGTTCTCTTCGGTGTTGTTGATTACTTCATTTTTTCCTAAGAACTTTATATTGTTATTATTAACATAATAGACAAGAAATAGGTGTCCGTTTTCTAAAAAATTATCTATTAAAATAATTTTTTCATCATTGCTGCTTCCAAATAAAAAAGTTTCATATCCTAGATCACTTGAATTATTTAATTTATCAATGTAATTTTTATTATTATTGGTAAATAGGATCGAATTTTTATCAAAAGAAATTGATAAGTTTTTATTTTTATCAATACATTTATTTGAACTATACTTTTCACCAGTACAGTTTAATTGTTCCTGTTTAAAATCAATAGAATATAATGTTGTGAGTTTATCTATTTTTTCTTGTTTAGGACTATTTTCCTTACACGATAATAGATTAAAGAAAAATAATAGTATAAATAGATTCGTTAAATTTTTCATATTACTTACCTGCTGTTTTATCTTGTTTTTTTCTTTCAGCTTCCGAAAGCTGAGTCTCATTCTTATAATTAACATAGAAAGCTGGATTATAGCGTTCGGAATATCCAGAAGGATTTTGAGCACTTCTTATTTCAAAATGAAGGTGTGGCCCTTTAGTACCAGTTGCTCCAGTGTCGCCAGTTTTTCCTAATCGTTTTGTTTTATAATTTTCAATCGTAATTTCTTCATTTTGTGAAACATTTAGCTCACTTAAATGTGCGTACATCAAATAAACATCTTTACTTTCTGTAATTCCTTCATATTCGTCAAAATCACCATATCCTTCTATATCATATTTGTTTTTATCATAAGTCCTTTTTGATTTTACATAGTAGGGTTCGTAAGCTCGACGTTGTTTCTTAAATATTTCTAAATATTGAGAATCTACTTTTAAAACTAAACCTTTTCCGTATCCAGTTCCAGGAGACAAACTAACTACTTTACCAGGTAGGCATGCATATACGGGAGTTCCTTTTTCTGCAAACAAATCTATGCCATGATGAGGCCTTTTTCCATTGTCACTTCCAGGCATATCTGTTCTTACTCTTCCGAAAGCAGATCGCCATGGTCGTTTTAAGCCACCGAACGTATATATAGTAATCTGGGGATTCTCTAATGGGTTGTTCCAGATAGCATTTTTATCATCACCAGTTTTATTTTGTGGTTTAACTTCAGGACATTTATCAACTTCAAAAACTACTTTAGTTATTTTATAATGATCTTTTCTTTTCTTTCTTGAATTGGTATTTCTATTTATAATATTAACAATCAAATCTACAACATCATCATCTTTTAATTTTCCTGTTTCATCTGCCTTATCAAACATATCCTCTTTATACCAATCTGCCATACCTGTTAGGGCTGCCTCTTTTGGAGTATAGTCTCTATCAATCCCATCACTTATTTTAATATTCTCAGATGAGGCAAATTTATCAATCCTTTTTTGAATTTCGCCATATGTAGTTCTACCTGTTATTTGGAGCAGTCCTCTTCCTCTATAATTCCAAGTGTCTTCAGCAGATTTGTTACCCAACTCTGGCCGATTTCCATATGCTATTTCTGCAATTTTCTTTTGGTTCGCTACATATCCATTCCTTGAGCTTCTTCCGTACTGATAGGCTAGATCATTTGGAACTGTTTTAGAATTATCATCTGTTGGATTTCCATGTTTATCAACTGCTCTTCCTTGAGCATTTCTTTTTCTAAATGCTTTAAACTGAATTGGTAATGCTTCTGCTGAGTAATTTAAACCTTCTCCATGTATTGCACCCGATAAATCTAGCCCAGATTCTTCAATCGATTGAGCAAAAAAATGAGCTTTCCGTGCACAAGTATCTAATTTATAGATCTTTTTGTATTTGTTTAAAGTTTCTGCAAGTTCAGATAATAAAGTTTTATCTTTAACCTCTGAATATATCCTTTGTAATTGTTCAACAGTTATATCTTTCTCACAATTCGGACATTTTCCATTTTCTGGTTTTGGTTTCTGTGTATTCTGCACCCCCGCAGCACTCTTCACCTTCTCCACCTGCATCAGGCCTTCCGAATTTACCCCAAATTTCTGAGATTCTGCAGAAAGATCTTTGGAGATAATTTCGATGAAATAATTTTGTGTATCGGAGTCAGGGTCACCGATAGGGGAGTCTATTCCTTTTTCAAAAATATCTTTGGAAATGACAAATCCTGAAGTTTCATGTATATCAGCTGAAATTTTAATATTCCCACTTCTGAATACTTCATCATTGGAAGCCGTATCATATTCCCAGATGACATACTGAATATGCTTCTCTACCATATTTTTAGAGTGGATTCTTACCCTTACTTTATCACCTACAGCAACTTTGGAAAGTTCATTTCCTTTATCATCTATGAAAACCGCTTCTATAATATTGCCTTTAGGATCCGGCTGTTTGGGACCACCTCCTTGTCCGGCCGGAAATTTTGGCGTGTGTTTTTCAGGTTGCGGCTTGGGTTTTGGCTGGTTTTGAGGCTGGCCTTTATAATCCGGGTTGGCTACATCTACATTCACCTGGCTGGCTCCCTGAATTTGCCCTGAATAAGTGGCGGTAACATAATACTCATGATTCGCGCCTTCATTCCTGTCACCTTTCATCAGAAACTGATTGGCCATCTGACGAAGGATTTTTTCATCAGACATCAGAGGTATTGACACTTCTGCAATCCCTTTTTCATTGACGCGAGCCTTATAGCTGCGGGTGTGACGGTTGTTTTTGTTAATACTGGCATTGTGCCCTTTTCCAGGAGCGTCATCTTCCCAAAGATGAAACTCAATCTCTTTATTAAACATTGCAATACAATGAGCCTGCGCAATAAGAGTATCACGGTAGCTGGCTTTATTGACGTCTTTTGCTCCTCTGTTGAAGAGTACTACTTTATCAATCTTCGGAACTTTGTTGCTTGTTGGTATTAATACACAGCTTCCAGCCAGTTCTCTGGTAGAGGGAAGACCAGGTAAAATACCTTTTTTAGTTTCATAGACTTTCATTTGAAACTCTATTCCCAGTGCTATTTCCCCAAAGTTGTACGTTACCTTCTCACCGGTCTTTGGCTTTCCGGTGATGTCTTTCCAGCTTCCGTTATTTTGTTTCTTAAAAAGATACCATTCATAATCACCTTTAAGACCAAATGAAAGGCCTGAAGGTTTTATTTCGTAGGTATAGGTTGTTCCTACCAGAGGATTCTGATTCCCGATAATAGTTCCTGTCATGGCTTAGCTATAATAAAGTTGGTCTGTATCTCTTGTATCTTCCTTGAATTCATCAAAATCCACAACGGGATTATAAACCTGCTGTTCCTGCGTACTTGCTTTGGCAACCTGGCTTTTACCGACTTCGCTTTGCTGTCCGTGTTTGAGGATGGTTATTTTCCCTCCCGTACTGCACATGAGTTCTGAGATTTCCGTAAGACAGCTTTTCCCCATCACTTTTACTTTTTCATACGTCTTCTGCCACTTTCCGGCTGGAGCATAAGCACAAGGAAGATATCCTCCTGAAGTTGGCTTGAGCTTGCATTGTCCAAACGGCTGTGCCGCAGGATCGAGCTGAAGATCATCCTCTGTTACGGCCAGATAATCAGCGTTTCCTTCTTCATCATTCCAGTAGTGTTTCTGATGGCTGGTCACTTTAAATTTTGGAAATTTAAATCCCTGATTACATTGCACGGTTCCTTTCTGCACAATGAAATATTTTCCTTCATGAGGACTGGAACCACTGTCTTCTTTTTGATCTTCCTTTGCTTCTTTATCAGTTTGTTGTTCCGTTTTTCCGGATGACTGCTCTTCATTTTGTGGAGTTTCTTCCGTTGAATCTCCTTCATCAGAACCTACATTTTCTGTAGCTTCCTCCTGAGAAGATGCAGCCATATTTTGAGGTTCTATTTTTTCAGCCATGAGCTGTGGATCTTCCGGAATCAAGATCGTTTTTCCCGGAACAGGTTCCTGCATAACATCTTCCGGCGGACAGTGGAGATTATGGTAAGTTTTTAAAATACCTTCATTTTTCAGCTTAAACTGCCGGGCCAGAGAACTGAAAGTATCGCCTTTTTGTGTGACATAATTTTTCATATTATCCTTGTGTTATATTGATGTGATGTTGGTGTATCAATACCTCTTCATGGCTGAGTAGAACCGAGGCTTTAGCCTGAAGAAGATTCTTATTTTTAGTGTGAGTGGTGTATTCTAATACAATATTTCCTGAAGCCGGTCTTGCAGCCGGTTTTTTGAGCCTGATCCCGCGCATGATCTCCTGTGAGGTACATAATTCAGTGATTTTTCCGCTTAAAATAGTTAAAACAGAGTCCTCTTCTTTATTTTTATGTTCAGGTTTAATTTCACAGGCTACCGGAAATGAATTTTGTACAAAATAAAAAGATTCTGTCCACTTTATTTTTCTCCTGAACCAGTCTGTTTTGGGAAAAAGAGTCTGAAACAGCAGTGTACTCTGAAATTGCTGTAATAAAAACACTTCATTGCTGATGTTCCTTTCAAAAGAATCCATATAATTTCGAGCGACTTCACCTACATAAAACTCTTCAAGATCTTTACGCTGTCCGGTAAAAGTGTCCGTGATTTTTTTATGATCTGCCAATCCTTTTATCCTGCCTTGTTCATTAAGAATAAATTCAAGCGGCATAATACTTTTCATGCAGGCTATCGAAAGGCCGCTTACCTTATCATCAGGTTCATTTCCTCCTGATTTAAAGTCTCTCTGACTGTAGCTAAGGATATACAAACCTGTGTTTTGGTCTTTTCGGAGATTTACATCAATGGTATAATCGATGTTAACTGAAGATTCGAAAGAGGTTTCAAAAGTCTCATTAATACTATAAGTTTGGGCCCAAAAGGAATCAGAGAACTGGCCGGGAAGACTGTTATTCCTTTCATTTTCCTTCTGCGATTCTGTTTTAAAATGAGTAGGGACAAAAATATTTTTAACGTCATTAAGGTTTTCAAACCAGACTTTATCCATTTTCGGGCAATGGGAATTATGAAACAGCTTAAGCTCCTCACCGGTCATACCCAGCCGGGAAGCGATGGAGGTGAGCGTGTCTCCGTTTCGTACCTGATATTGTAAGAAATCAATTTCCATCCAATGTGAATTATCAGATAAAGCTATTAAAAAACACTGTTGGAAATAAATTTTTGGGGTTAAATTTTAAAAATTGTAGTAGAATTACGACATGAAACTGATGGTGTGAAGAAACCACCCCGAAAACGACCCCGTCAAAAATTCTTTGAATTTTCGCCACCTCTCCGGAGGATGGGAATTGTACGTCTTCAATTGTGGTGCTGGTCAGGATTGGAGTTTTTGTTGATGCTTTTCTTGTTGGTTTAATGTGGCTGGATTTCTACGGAGTGGCAAACTGTATGGTAAGACAATCATTCCAATTGTATCATTCTGTAGGAATCTTAGCTGGTATAAGGATTTTCAAAGCTAAAACAGTTATTTGTAACTTTTGTGGTTTCATTATATGCAGTACAACCAAAAGTTATTATTAATTTTAAAGCTATAAAAAAGAAAATATGAAGAATAGATTCTTGCATGGAGTTTGCATAATATTGATCAGTTTGAGTTTTGCATATGCTCAGAAGTCCGGAGATCAGTCGCCTGTTTTTTTCACTATCCAAGCACAGGATACTGTAAAGAAGGGAGAAGCATACAATGAGAAAGATACAACAGGAAACAAGAGTTTAAAAAATAGGATAAAACCTATTCAGGCAAATTTTAAAAGAATCAATTCCGTGACAAAATGGACTGCTGTCAAAAAGAAAGATATTGAAGGAGAATCTGCAGAAGGCGGGGAGGCCACATTTTATTACACAGATGAAGGTCTGCAAAAGGTAATTGCGAAACATTATGGAGAAATCGGGCAGAAGCTGACAGAATATTATCTTCTTAACGGACAGCTTTCTTTTGTTTTCGAGAAAGATTATAAATATAACCGACCGCTTTTCTATGACACTAAAGCAATGAAAGAAAATAATGACACGGAAGCCTTTGATTTGAAAAAATCAAAGATTACAATGACCAGGAATTATTTTGAAAACGGAAATATCATTATGATCACCAATACTACAGGACGCGGATTTAGTATCGGTGCGGATTATCCCGCTGAGCAGGAGGAAAAAATCAAAGAGGATTTTAAAAGGCTTCTGAAGCTTGTAAACTAGAGCAGCGTTATGATTTATCAGCCTTGATGATATTGAGTCTTTCCTCAACTTCATTGATTCTTTTAAGCCAATAGTTAATTCCTTCCTGATTGGTCACTGTTTCTTTGAAAGCATTACGGTTGACGGCCCATAGGTGTGAGCTGTTTTTCTGATAGTCCAGTTCGCGTTCTTTTTTATTTTCAGGCTCTATGCGGTATCTCCAGAATACCAGAGATTTCATGTATTCTGAACGAACTTTTTCCAGATGATCAATAATGGCCTTCCGGTCCTGGGGAATATATCCGGGACCAGAGCATCCACATGAATGAAAAGTGATTCCAACCGTATACAAATCCCGGATATGAGCCCATTGCTTATCATCATTTTTGGGCGGGGATTTAAAGTCAAGTCCCATATTGGCCATCAGATTCCCACATTCCGGACACTTGGCTTCCACAGAGGTCTGAGCATCCCGGTCCACATCTTTCAGGTGGCGGCGTTTGAATGTTTTCTGGCAGTTGAAACAGGCATAATGACCTTTGTAAACCATCATGGCATATCGGCACATAGTGTTCTCTTATTCTTTGGTTATAAGTTATTTTAATTTGTTTTCCTCTTCATTAAAATTGATTCCCATAAAGCTGGCGGCGCTTCTTGGGTCGTAAACCGACCACACATCTCCCCAGGGAAATCTGAAGGTGCAGCCGGGATAAGGTTTTTTCTTTTTTTGGGTGGGTGATATTCCAAGGACTTTGGTCAGGAAAGTAGTATTCCGGCGGAAAATATTCATTTCTTTTTCCTCTGTCCATTCATTCCAGTCTTTGGCATCACTGTTTTCCCATGTATTCATATGGATGATGTCCAGATGATCTTTAAAAAAGCACAGACTGAAAGATACCTGATATCCCTTTATTTCTACAGGCTTAAAGTAATACCAAAAATATCCGGTTTTTACATCCCACAGATCATGATACTTTTCTTTATAAAAATCAGACTGTTTCAGCTGATCAAGACTCATTCCTTTATAAAGTCTGGTAGCAAAGGTTTCCAGCTCTATAACTCCATTTTCACTGTTAATCAGCATGTCCCAAAAAATTAAAGCCATAAATATACCCGTTTTTTCTTTACAGACAACGAATAATATTTACAGCTTCAATAGAAATAGAAATATCGGTGTGTGTTATTGTGTTATGGATTTGATATTATTAATGTTGATGGGATGTCAGACAGCCATAGACTTTTTGTATCGATCAGGTTTTTCCAGCTTTTACTGCTGATGAGCATCAGATCCTGAGAACCCAGAAAATCTTTTTCAATCTTTTTCTCATTGTACAGAGTGATGTGGTTTGGAGCTACCTGTTCAATGCTTCTGATCAGTTCTTTTACTTCAATATTATTTCGGATCTGTCCTGCCGCATCCAGAATGATAATCTGAGAATTATTGTTATTGATCAGTCTTTTAGCATATTCAAGAAGGTAGAAGTCACTCAGATTAAAGATCGGAACAAATACTTTATCTGCCGCTTTAAAGTCCTTTTCCACCAAAATTCCTACGGGAATATTGGTTTTGTCGAGAATCTGAAGCGTAAAATCGTCAAAAGGAGAATTGTTGAATATATTTCCTTTGCCTTTTACCGTGTTCAATAGTTTTTCAGGATTAATAATCTTGGTGGTAAAGCCTAATAACCTTCCTAATAAACTTCCCTCATACATAGATTTCCCAAGCATGATCAGGAGAAGATCATAATGTCCTTTGTTGGTAATGCTGGTAAGATCACTTTCGATATCAGTAGATGCTTTGAAGAGGGTAGTAACTTCCAGATTCAGATCTTGAGAGGTTTCAATGACATTCTGAAACTGTGACTCTTCATACTCATTGATGTCATAGGCATGCATTTCATCTACCGGAGCAATATTCATCGCGGTGATGCTTTTATTACCGTTCATTTTATGGGTGAAATTGTGTGCTAGCTTCAACAAAGTACTTCCGGATTCCGGCTTATCAAATGAGAGAAGAACGCGGTATTTGGAATCATTATCCTGAATGGATTCGTCCTGATTTTTTTTAGATTTAAAAATAAAATTAATAAAATCCAGTGCAGGCCCAGTCATGAAAGTGGTGAATAGAGCCATGATCACAAGCATTGCAAAAATTTCAGGGCTTAAAACGCCAAGGTCATATCCAATGTTGAGTACAATAAGTTCCATAAGGCCTCGTGTGTTCATCAGAGCTCCTATCGTCAGACTTTCTTTCCAGTTAATACCTACAAATCGTGCCGTCAACGCACTTCCTGCAAACTTTCCGAGAACCGCGGTCAGAATAATAAATCCGGCGGTCATCCACAGATGGCTGTCGTTAAGAAGGCCGATCTGGGTACGGAGTCCTGTGAATACAAAGAATAATGGCAGCAGAAGTACTAATGCCACATCCTCTACCTTATCAATAAAAAGGGTACGGAACTTTGTATTTTCCGGCATAATAGCTCCCGCCATAAAAGCTCCAAATAAAGCGTGAATACCGATTACTTCAGTAGCATATGCAGATAAGATCAATGTCAGAAAGAAAATAGCCACCATGGGTTTGCTGATCGTATTTTTTCCGGCCTGAAGGTCTCCGACTCTTTTCAGGAAGGGTCTTACAATTTTAATCATTAAAAATACATAAGCAACAGCCATGATAATCACATAGATAGAGCTTGCAAAAGAACCTGCTTTTACAATAGCAATTACGGCAGCAAGAATACACCATGCTGTAATATCATCGGCAGCAGCACAGGTAATAACAATTGTTCCCAGTTTGGTTTTCTGGAGGTTTCTTTCCTGTACGATTCTCGCCAGTACCGGAAATGCTGTGATACTCATCGAAATGGCTATAAATAAAGCAAAAGAGGTAAACTGGATACCATCCGGAGCAAATTCCTGATACACAAAATAAGAAAGGCCTATTCCCAGAGCAAAAGGAATAATAATACTTGCATGGCTGATGACAACCGCATCATGAGCTTTTTTCCTTAATACACTCAGATCCAGCTCCATTCCAACAATATACATGAACAGGATAAGACCTATCTGGCTCAGAAACTGAAGGTTGCCTAATGATTCTTTTGGGAAAAGAAAGGCGGAAAACTCAGGGAAGTACATTCCCACAAGTGAAGGACCGAGTACAATCCCTGCAATCATTTCTCCGATAACCGTAGGCTGTTTTATTTTCATACAAATCCATCCGAAAAGCCTTGCTGTCATAATAATAGTGACAATTTGCGCCAATAATAGCGCAAGCGGATGGTGAAGATTGGTTTTGAATGATTCCAGGAAATTATCCCAGGTAGAGCCGCTGCTGGTATTGGCAACGATATTTTCTTTTACTTCCAGCGTCTGCCCTTCGATGATGAAATAATACATCAGAGCGGAAAAGACTGCGATGGTGGTAATGTAGAAAATTAAATTTTTGTATTTCCCCAAATTCATGATTCCAATATTTTATGCAAAGTTGAAAAGAATATAGTTATGTTAAATACTCTTTTTTTTTAAATGTAATGAATGTTCTAAAAAATGTAATAAAATCTATTTGAACGAATAACCCATTCCAAATCCTATTTTCCAGTTCCCATTCAGATCTGCTGTCTTAGCGTTATAGTAGGCAGGAATCTGGAAGGCTATTTTTTTATAGACCACAGTAAGACCTGCTCCCAGCGTAGGCATAATAGGACTGTTTTTGGTTCCGGAAGAATGGTCTTCTTTAATTCTCAGAGAAGGAAGCATTCCAACAATGAATTTTACGCTTTTATGGGTAAGACTTACATTTGGACCTGTAAAGTTGAGATAAGCACCATGATCTACATATCCGCCTATTGCTATTCCGTCAAAAAAAGAGATCTTCAGTTTTGAAGAGGCTTCCTGGGAAAAACACAAGCCGGATAGGAGAAGTCCTGCAGCATAGAAAAAGTTTTTCATTATAAAATCAATTAATTCCATACAAAATTAAAGGGATTCAATACTGAAAAAGGGGAGTTGTAATAAAGGACTTATATTCTGTAATGAAACCGGAAAGATTTGAAAAGATCTATTTTCCGAAGAGCTCCATCAATGAATTTTTATAAGCATCTCCGATCTGAAGTTTCAGAAAAGAGTGATCTTCCGCATGAATGGTGGTAATAATTTCGTTGGTTGAAAATACCTTAATGGAAGACAATGCGATAATTTCTTTTTTGTTGACCTGAGCAAAATCTTTTGATGGCAGCATTTCCAGAAGGTTTTTGAAATTCAGGTTTTTTAAAACGATGGTTGTTCCGTCAATAAGCATAATATCTTTATCCCTGCTGTCGATTTCAGAGGTTTTGATGTAGGAAATCTGTTCTGTGAATATAACGGTTTTTCCAATATTGGTATTCCACTCGATAAAAGTTTTTTTAGGAGCATTTTCTACCAGTTCTTTAGCTTTTTCGAAAGCTTGAATCAGTCTTTCTTTTTTGATGGGTTTTCTTACATAATCCACCACATTCAAATCGAAAGCTTCAGCAGCATATTCTTTGTAAGCTGTTGTAAAGATGATTTTTTTAGAACCTGAAATAATCTCAGCCACCTGAAGACCTGTCATTCCGGGCATTTCAATATCCAGAATGCACAGATTACAGTCGAGGCTGTCTATTTCATTCAGAAAAATTTTAGGATCATTGAATGCTTTTACCACCTCTACATTCTCAATCTGCTCGCATAGAAGTTTTAAATAGCTGATGGCCAGTAATTCATCATCCAGAATAACGCATTTTATCATAGAATTCTCCTAAATTGATTTTTAATTCCGCCGTAAATATTCCGTTTTTTGAGCTTCTTTCCAGCTGATAATAGGTACTGTAGATCATTTTAAGCCTTTGATCAAAAGACTGGCTTCCAAAGCCGCTTTTTTCTTTTTCCAGAATATTTTTAAGAGACGCTTTATTACTGACTTTCATAGTGAAAATGCCGTCTTCAAGCTCCATATAAATAGAAATAAAAGAGTCCTGAGCCAGAAAATCCGTATGTTTGAAGGCATTTTCAATAAGATCCACAGAGATCAGCGGAGCAAATACCTTTTCTTCATACAAAGCATCAGATTTATTGATTCTGGATTTAATTCTGAAGTCAAAAAGTGGATTGATCTTGATTTTATTAATCTCAATAAGGCTTAAAGCAAAATTAAGCTCTTCTTTCGGGCTTACATACTTATTGTTGCTTTCGTATAAAATATAATCCAGCACATTGGCCAGCTTATCCAGCGACATATACGTCTGATAGGCATGAGACTGCACCGAATTCAGAATATTTTTAAACAAATGCGGATTCAGCTTTGTGCCGATATGTTCCAGACGGACTTCATTCAGGCGCTGCTCAATAAGTTTATTGGTTTCTGATAATTTGGTATTCCTCTGTTTCAGCTTCTGATTCTGGCTGAAGAGATAAATACTGATAGTCAGAAACAGGAAAATGGCAAAAACTCCGATGAATATCAGATAATCATGAATCATGTAGTAATTGCCGTCCATAGCTTGTACTTGAAACTATTTCAGTTTTTTAAGACTGTTTACCGTCACCGTTTCTTCACATTTTTCATACGTGATCTCATAAGACGGATTTTTTTCAGGATAGGTTAAAAGATAGTCCGGACATGGTTTCTTTTGTGCATGGCTGCGGTCAAAATCTACCTTTCCGTTGGTAATGATGCTGTCTTTTATAAATTTCTCATCAATCTTGTAGGTTGCCATTGCATTTTTAGCTTCTTCAGAATATTTGAATTCTTTGGAAAGACTTTCAGCAATCACACGGCTGTTCGGTAAATATCCGCTGCAGCTTGCTCCTTTTTTGTTTAAAATAAAAAATACGATCAAAAGCCCCGGAACGAAGCCTATTGCATAAAATTTCAGTTTCTTCATTAGAAAATTAAAAGATTGATATCGTGGTACGTAAGTCCGAAACGATCGCAGATGATCTTCTTGGTATGTCTTCCTTTGTACATATATAAGCTCTGCTTCATTTCGTTTTTGCGGATCAGCATGTTTTCAAAGCCGCCCTCTTCGTCATAATTTAAAATATAGGAAAGGAAGAAATTCGAGATGGCCTTAGTGGTAGTTCTCGGCATTCTTGAGGTAAGATTCGGAAGTCCGCAGTGGATGACACCGTGTTTGATGACATAAGGATCCTCCATGGTAGTAAGCTCTGAAGTTTCGATCACTTTACCGTTATCTATGGTAATATCGATGATGACACTGCCTTTTTTCATTTTCATCACCATATCTTCAGTAACGATAGGGGTCATATTCAATCTTGGAAGAGCTCCGATCACTACATCAGCACGTCTTAGACTTTTGCTGAGTTCTTTAGGATCAATAATAGAAGTCGGTACACGGCTGTCAACAATCGTGTGAAGCCTTCTAAGCTTGGATAAAGAATTATCGAAAACTTTTACACTTGCTCCTAAACCAATGGCTGCTTTTGTAGCAAACTCACCTACAATTCCGGCTCCAAGGATAACAACTTCTGCAGGTCTTACTCCTGTAATTCCTCCCAGCATTAACCCGTTTGATAAGGCTAATAATTCGGAAGCATATAAGATTGAAACGGTTCCTGCAATTTCCCCGACTAATCTTACCAAAGCCAGCTGCTTGTATTCATCAACGATAAATTCAAAAGCGATGGCGTTTATTTTTTTCTCTGCAAGCTTTAAGAAATACTCCTTGTCTCTAAGATTGATCTGAAGAGCTGAAACCAGATACGTATTAGGCTTCATGTACTCAATTTCATCTTCTGTAGGAGGGTTCACCTTCAGGATAAGATCCTGCCCGAAAGCTTCTTTTGGATCATTGGTGATCTTCGCTCCAGATTCGGAATATTGTAAATCTGTAAAAAATGAACCTTGTCCGGCCCCTGATTCAATAATGATCTCATGGCCGTGCTCTACCAACACCTGTACGGCGTCAGGAGTAATGCAGGTTCTCCTTTCGTTGAGACAGGTTTCTTTAGGAATTCCAATACTGAACTGTTTCCCTTTCTTTATAACCTCCAATTTTTCCTCTTTCGGCATTAATTCTTCTTCTGTGAAAGGAGTAAAAATATTTGTACTCATCCTTAAATTAAATTATGTCTTACAGATTATTTTTTACACTCAATTAATGAGCAAAGATACATAATATTTAATCGAATGAAATCTCTCTGTTTTCACCCGTATTTACAATGCTCATTGTATGGTAGTTAAGACCATAAAGGTCCTCTTCATAGACTTCCGGCCATTCGATGATGCATAAAAAAGAGTTGTCCAGATATTCTTCAATTCCGATATCATAGACTTCTTCAATGTTTTTTAAGCGGTAAAGATCAAAATGAAATACTTTCCCTTTTTCGGTATTGTATTCATTGACAATAGAGTAAGTGGGAGAGTTTACTTCGTCATTACTGCCCATGTTTTTAAGCAGAAATTGAGTGAATGTGGTTTTACCTGCTCCCAGGTTTCCCTTTAATAAAAAAATATTATGTTGTAATTGAGGAATGATGCTGTCAACAACTTCCTGCCAGTCTTCGATTGTATTGATAGTGAACTGCATATAGTAGCAAATTTATTTTGCAAAAATAATGATAAAACTTACTAAATATAATGCACTTGTATTATATAATTGTAAGGTTTTTTTTTATGTGTATTTTTGTACTATGATTTCCAAACAGACCATTGATAAGATATTCTCCACGATCCGCGTTGAAGAGATTGTGGGCGAATATGTGCAGTTGAAAAGAGCAGGGTCTAATTACAAGGGGCTCAGTCCTTTTCATGATGAAAAAACACCCAGTTTTGTAGTTTCTGCCAGTAAGCAGATCTGGAAGGACTTCTCCACAGGAAAAGGAGGAACGGCGATCTCTTTCCTTATGGAAATTGAAAATTTTACGTATCCTGAGGCACTCCGCCACGCTGCAAAAAAATACGGAATTGAAATTGAGGAAGACCAGCGTGAAATTTCTGAAGAAGCAAAAAATGCCCAGACAGAAAAAGATCTGCTGTATAAAATCCATGAGGTTGCCAATACTTATTTTCAGGAGATCCTTTGGGATGATCAGGAAGGCAGAAGTATAGGACTTTCTTATTTCAAAGAAAGGGAGTTGAGGGATGATATCATTAAGAAATTCCAGCTGGGATATTCTCCCGAGAAGAAGAATGCTTTCACGGCTTATGCCCTGGAAAAAGGATATAATAAAGAAATTCTTGAAAAATCAGGACTTTCTATTTTTCCTGAAAATACTCCTGCAGGCGTAGACCGTTTTAGGGAAAGGGTTATTTTCCCTATTCACAGTTTTTCTGGCAGGGTTTTAGGCTTTGGAGCAAGAATCCTGAAGAATAATGTTAAAACTGCAAAATATCTCAATTCACCGGAAACCGAGATCTATCATAAATCCAATGTTCTTTACGGATTAAACCAGAGTAAGCAGGCTATTTCCAGGAAGAATGCCTGTCTTTTGGTGGAAGGATATATGGACGTGATTTCGCTTCATATGTCCGGAATTGAAAATGTAGTGGCAAGTTCAGGAACTTCTTTGACGACAGAGCAGATCAAACTGATTAAGAGGCTTACAGAAAACGTAACGATTCTCTTTGATGGTGATAATGCCGGTATCAAAGCCAGTTTCCGAAGTATTGACATGTTACTGACTGAGGGAATGAACATCCGTGTTCTGCTTTTCCCTGATGGAGATGACCCGGATTCCTTTGCCAGAAAACACCCGCAGGAATACGTTGAAAAGTATATCGAAAATGAAGCGATGGATTTCATCGATTTCAAGGCGGAAATTCTCCTGAGAGATATCGGAAATGATCCGATTAAAAAGGCTGAAGCAATCAGAGATATTGTGAAATCTGTCTCTTTCGTACAAAATGCCCTGAAAAGAGAGGTTTATCTGAAAGAGGTTTCCAATAAATTCGGGCTTTCTGAGCAGAGTCTTTTCAATGAACTGGATGTTCAGAAGCAGATCACACAGAATCAGACCCATCATGTTCAACAGCAGCAGAAAGAGAAAACAGCCGCTCCAAAGATGGAGGTTGTGCCTTTGGATCAGGAAAAAGAAGATCCTTTTCTGTATGATGTACTGTTCATGGAGAACAAACTTGTTGAACACATGCTGGCATTTGGAGATATTATTCTGAAACGTAGAAATGAACAAGGAGAAGAATATCAGATTACAGTAATTGAGGAAATTCTTCATCATTTTGAAGAAGAGCAGTATGAATTTTTAGTTAAAGGGAATGAAATCATTATTACTCAGGTGAGGGAAGGAATTCAAAAAGATGAGTTGAGAAGTGGAAACTTTTTTGTATCTTTTATGGACGAAGAAATTACCACAAAGGTTGTAGACGCTCTGATCCCGTTGGATGAGCTTGAAAACTGGGCTTCCAGAAATATTTATCCTCCCAATTACGGTGATAAAGTGGCAGATCAGATCAAGGGAGATGTTTTGCTGCACAAATTCAGATATATTGATTATTTAATCACAGAAACTGATAAAGAGCTGGATGTGTACAGGGATACTGATGAAGGAAAGTACTATGAGCTTATCAAGAAAATTACGCTATTGAAACAAGCTTCCATGCGATTGAGTAATATCATTGAATATTCACCTATCAAAGGAATCTATGGTAGAAAACGGTAATTTTTAAGTCAGTTATTTTAATATTCTGTGACAAAAAGTCCTATAAAATTTTAGGAATAAATATTGTAATTTAAACTTCGAGAATATTTAAAAAATAATACATAATAGAAATATGGACATTAAAAAAGAATTCAGAGATTTCTCTGTAAAACATTTAGGAAACAACGGTTTGGTTACCGATCAGTATATGGGAATGTATGGGCCTACGAATCTTACTCCGTACATCATGGAAGAGAGAAGATTAAACGTTGCTCAGATGGACGTTTTCTCCCGTCTGATGATGGACAGAATTATTTTCCTTGGAACAGGTATTGATGATCAGGTAGCAAACATCGTTACGGCTCAGCTTTTATTCCTGGAAAGTGCTGACCCTTCAAAAGATATTCAGATCTACATCAACTCTCCTGGTGGTAGTGTATATGCAGGTCTAGGTATTTATGACACCATGCAGATCATCAAGCCGGATGTAGCGACAATCTGTACAGGTATGGCTGCTTCAATGGGAGCTGTATTACTGGTTGCCGGAGAAAAAGGAAAACGTTCTGCGCTTAAGCATTCAAGAGTAATGATCCACCAGCCTTCAGGAGGTGCTCAGGGGGTTGCTTCTGATATGGAAATCAACTTGAGAGAGATGTTGAAACTGAAGCAGGAGCTTTATGAAATCATCGGTCATCACTCAGGACAAACGTATGAGTGGGTAGAAAAATCTTCTGACAGAGATTACTGGATGACTTCTGAAGAAGCTAAAGGTTACGGAATGGTAGATGAGGTTTTACAAAGATCCACAGAGAAAAAATAATTGATGATAACATCATCAGAAAACCGCACCAATCTGGTGCGGTTTTTTTGTTGGATTTATATTTTAATCACTCATTTTACATTCGCTGGAGGGTGGCAATAATTCAAAGAATTTTTGACGGGGCGGTTGTAACAGTATATTTTATCCATATCCTCACAAAAAAAGCGCTTTGAGGCGCTTTCTCTATTTCTTAACAATCTTATGTACCGTAGCACTTTCAGCTGTTTTAATCTCCACAAAGTAAACTCCTGAGTTTAAAGAATGAATATCAATCTTAGTAACCTGAGAAGTCATTATTTTTTGTCCTGTCACAGAGTAAATATTCACTTCTTTCAGTTTCTCAGCCGTTTCAATCTGAATGAAATCACTTGCCGGATTTGGATAAATATTGAATTTTTTCTTGGTCACAGAAGAAATTCCTAAAGTCAGCTGTGCCTCGGTGGGGGTAAATGGTCTTCTTTGCCCGAAACTTAATCCAAACCAGTCATTGTTACTCAGTTGAATCTGAGAAAGATTGGCTTTTGTTTGCCAGCTTGATAGATCTTTTCCTTTATATAACTTCCAGCTGTCTGATCCGGAAGTATTCCCAGTAAATGAATTCAATGTTAAATTAGTAATCTGATTATTCGCTGATGCAAAATTGAAATAGGAAGCTTGAGACTGGATCAGTTGTAACGCCTGTTCAGCAGTTATGCTTCCGTTATATTTAATTCCAAAAACAAAAGAATTGGCATTTCCGTTGGCATTATCAGTTCCGAAATCAATAACTACAAGACTTTTATTAGTTCCGCTTCCTACCCAGTTTGTAACCTGCGAGGGAACAAACCAAGCAGAACTGTAGGCTGGAACTGGTGGGGAAGGCATTGTAGGAGGGGAAAAACTATAAGAAGCTCCATACCATCTTCCGTCCACTAAAAGATCATTGTTCACACCATTATTGAATGCCATAGTTGATGGAGTGTTTCCTGACCAGGTTGACCAATAGTCGTCAAGGCTGGGAGTATGATGATTGTAATTTAAACTGTACAGAAATCCGGATGGTATTTCAATTTCCATTTTAGGTTCTGCAGCGGCAATAGCAGTAATCATGTCTTCCATGGTTAAGCCATTTCCGTCAAAACGGTATCCCCAAGCATAAGAATTTGGGGTGCTGTTATCATTAAAGTCTGCAATGAAATATGCTTTTTTAGAACCGGTTCCTACCCAAAATTTAATGTCGTTTTCTGTGAATTGGGCCGACAATACCTGCATGCAAAGCAGTAAGAAAAAAAGATAGATTTTTCTCATGATATAATTAATTTAAAGTTTTATTCCCGAAACTTATCTTCAGAGCAGAACTAATTCTTTCTCTGAATCTGGTGTTTTAAGGCAGGTCTCCTGGCTCACATCTTACAACTTCCTTCCCGGATTTTCAGATCCAGTGGTTTTTGTGCAGTAAGTTTAAACAGTTTACAGTTGCGGGTACAGCTCAAGATTTGAATATTATTCTCACTTGATTCCCTATTAATGAACATTGTTCAGCCTTAAAACGCTGCAAATATATCATATAAATTGATAAGTCTGTTTTGTGAATTATTTTCCTTTAAAAAATGATTTTCAAATTGATTAATAATTTGGTTGGATTGTTGGTTTTTCATTTTTAAATAGATTCTTTTCTTATTTATCTTCAATGCATTCTGTCTGTTCAATTGTTAAAAAACAATTATCATTGTATTTAAGATCAGTTTACAATCAAGTCCTATTTTCGCAGCCATAAAATAGCATATGAAAAAATTACTATGTTCTGTGGGTATACTGGCTGTATTGGCTTCATGTAAAAGTGATGACGATACCGCAATGGTTAATCAGGATATTAATTATTCCAAACTCCCTCAGGAGTTTCCATTTTCAAAACTGACTACGATAAACGGAGTGGATGTTATCAACGGAGGTTTTGGATCCGGAGCTGCGGCTCATCCTACCAGAAAAGGCGAATTCTATGTCATTACCGATAGAGGACCTAACACCGACTTCCAGAATGGGAAAAAGTTTCTTACTCCTAATTTTACTCCAACCATTATGCATTTTAAAATCAATGCTGACGGAAATGTAGAGGTCATCAAATATATTAAACTTAAAAATCCATCCGGACAGCCTATTACCGGACTTCCAAATCCTGCTGGAATGGGGAGCACAGGGGAAGTAGCATATGATGCTTCCGGAAATGTCTTAGGTACTGATCAGTATGGTCTTGACAGCGAAAGTATTGTTGCTGCCGCTGACGGTACATTCTGGGTTTCTGATGAATATGGACCGCATATTGTACACTACAGTGCTGATGGAATGGAGATGGAAAGAATAAGCCCGATCGGAGTAAATACAGGACCAAGAAAATTACCTGCTGTTTTAGCGAAAAGAAGAGCCAACAGAGGAATGGAAGGACTTTGTATGAGCCCGGACGGAAGAACGCTGGTAGGAACCATGCAGTCGATGATGTATGTTCCCAGTAAGGCATTGGCTACCAATAAAACTTTAACGAGAATTGTCACATTTGATACGGTTACAGGGCAGACTAAACAGTTTCTATATAAGCAGGAAGGAGGAGCTTCTGATTCAGTGTGCGATATTACCGCATTAAGCAATAATGAATTCCTGGTGATTGAAAGAGATGGAAATTTCGGTTCTCAGGGAGGAATAAAAAAAGTATACAGAATCAATCTTAGCAATGCAACAGATGTAAACGGAGCCGATATCACCGATGTGGACGGAATGAAAGTTAACGGAAAAGCTTTAGAGCAATGTTCATGGGATGAAATTACCAATGCCGGAATAAAAGCTGTTACCAAAACATTAGCCGTAGATCTGGTAGCAAAACTGGGTTATGAACATGATAAATTCGAGGGAATTGTTTATTTAGGAAATAATAAACTGGCTGTTTTCAATGATGATGACTTTGGAGTAGTGGATGATGGAAACGGAAATCCAAAAGCTAAAATTTTGCCTAAAACGGGTAAAGTAGACAAAGGAACAATGTATGTAGTCGATATTCAATAATTAGATTTTTTTAACGGAAAAGCGGCGGAATCGAAGATTCCGCCGCTTTTTATTGGATAATATATCAATCCTCTATTAATTAAAAGCTTCAATAATCTTAGAGAAATCCTCTAATTTCAAAGCTGCTCCTCCGATAAGACCACCGTCGATATCCGGCTGAGAGAAAATTTCTTTTGCATTGTCTGGTTTTACAGAACCTCCGTAAAGGATAGAAACCTCGTCAGCAACTTCCTGTCCGTATTTTGAAGCAATAATATTTCTGATGTGAGCGTGGATTTCCTGAGCCTGCTCAGGACTAGCCGTTTCTCCGGTTCCTATAGCCCAAACCGGTTCATAAGCAATCACTACTTTTTTGATTTCTTCAGCAGAAAGCGTGAAAAGAGCTACTTCAGTCTGGTTTTTTACTACCTCAAGGTGCTGTCCTGCTTTTCTCTGCTCAAGAGTTTCTCCGTTACAGTAAACAGGAATAAGACCTTTGTCAAGAGCTAATTTGATCTTTCTGTTACAGTGAGAATCTGTTTCTCCGTGATATTGTCTTCTTTCAGAGTGCCCGATTAGTGAACCGGTTGCATCAATGGATTCCAGCATATCTGCAGAAATTTCACCAGTATAAGCGCCACTTTCATGCTCGCTCATATCCTGAGAAAATACTCCGATTTCATCCTTTTCAAAAACGTCTTTTGCCATCATCAAATACAATGCTGGGGGAGCAATCCAAACCTCACAGTTCGTTGCATTGTTGTTTTTATAGCTTAGTAACTGAATCATTAATTGTTGTGCATCAATTACATTTTTGTTCATTTTCCAGTTTCCTGCAACTATTTTTCTTCTCATAAGATTTAAATATAGATTTATTTATTTTTTAATTTTCTTTTTGCAAAACTTATTACTTAGTAATCCCTTCCAGTTTAAACATGAAAGCATATACCAAAGCGACATCCTTCAGATAATCAAACCTTCCGGAAGCGCCACCATGGCCATATTCCATATCTGTTTTCAATAACAGTACATTTTTGTCCGTTTTCATATCTCTTAGCTTGGCAACCCATTTCGCTGGTTCAAAATATTGTACCTGAGAATCGTGTAATCCTGTTGTTACCAAAAGATTCGGATAGTTTTTCTTCTCTACATTTTCATATGGAGAATAAGATTTCATATAAAAATAAGCTTCCTTATTATTGGGATTTCCCCATTCGTCATACTCATTGGTCGTAAGTGGAATACTAGTGTCTAACATCGTATTCACTACATCTACAAATGGAACCTGTGAAATAACACCATTCCATAAATTAGGACTCATATTGGCTATAGCACCCATCAGTAAACCACCTGCACTTCCTCCCTGAGCGTAAAGATGCTTAGGTGAAGTATATTTTTCTTTAACCAGATACTCTCCGGAATCGATGAAATCGGTAAATGTGTTTTTCTTTTTCATCATTTTTCCATCTTCATACCACTGTCTTCCCATTTCCTGACCTCCGCGGATATGAGCAATTGCATATGCAAAACCCCGGTCCAAAAGGCTCAGTCTGGTGCTGCTGAAACTGGCATCCATAGAACTTCCATAGGAACCGTAAGCGTAGAGTAGAAGAGGGTTGTTCCCATCTTTTTTGAACCCTTTTTTATAAACAATGGAGATTGGAATTTTCGTTCCGTCTTTTGCTGTGGCAAAAAGTCTTTCCGTTGTATAATTGTCTTTATTGTAACCTCCCAGAACTTCCTGTTGTTTTAAAAGAACTCGTTTTCCGGTTTTTAAATCCTGTTCATACTGAGAGCTTGGGGTAATCATAGAAGTATACCCAAAACGGAAATTATCCGTGTTATATTCAGGATTATCCAGTGAATAAACAGTATAAGCAGGTTCATCAAATTTTAGAAACTCCTTTTTTCCTGTTTTTCTGTCATAAATTACCAGTTGGGAAAGTCCGTTTTGTCTTTCACTGAATATCAGATAATTTTTAAATGCAGTAATATCCTCCATGAGAACATCTTTTCTGTGCGGAATAAAATCCTTCCAGTTTTCAACTCCCGTTTTATCTAAAGGAGTTTCTACAACCTTAAAGTTAAGAGCATCTTTATTGGTTGTTACCAAAAATTTATCTTCAAGTGAAGTTACATCATAAAGTACATTATTGATCCTGGGCTGAAAAATTTTGAAATTTCCGTTAGGATCATTGGCATCCAGATACCTGGTTTCAGAAGAAGTGGTAGCACGGGAATCAATCAGGATAAACTTATTGTTTTTTGTTTTTCCTACACTGATATAGTTGGTTTTATCTTTTTCTTCATATACCAGAATATCTTTACCGGAATCTGTTCCCAGCGTGTGTCTGAAAATTTTTTCTGTTAAAAGAGTCTCAGGATTTTTAGAAGTATAGAAAATTGTTTTGTTATCATTTGCCCATGTTGCAGAACCTGTTGTATTTTTAATACCAAGATCCGTGATTTCTCCTGTAGAAAGATCTTTTAAAAATAATTTGTACTGCCTTCTGGAAACATCATCCACTCCGTAGATCATTTTGGTATTATCCGGACTTATGCTGAAGCCAGCAGCAGAATAATATGGATGACCTTCTGCCATTTTATCTACATCCAGAAGAACTTCTTCCGGAGCAGTAAGGCTGCCTTTCTTTCTGCAGTATTTAAAATACTGTTTTCCGGTCTCTGTGCGGCTGTAATAGTAATATCCGTTTCTAAAAACAGGTACAGATTCATCCTTCTCCTTGATTCTGGCCTTCATTTCCTGGAAAAGCTTTTCTCTGAAGGGTTCAGTATCCTTCATCATGCCTTTCCAATACGTGTTTTCAGCCTTTAAATAATCAACAACTTTGGTAGAATCTTTTCCTTTTTTAAAATAATCAATCATCCAGTAATAAGGATCATTAACCTTATCACCGTGGATTTCTCTGATATGTTCCTGCTTTTCTGCAACAGGAGTCTTCATATTGGGAAATGTCTGAGATTGAAATGTAGATGCACTCATTACTAATAGTCCTAGATAAATTTTTTTCATGGTATTTTTTGGCTTGGATCTGTTCTTAGATTATAGTCCCCAAAGATTTTTCAACAGTACGTAGAACGTATGTTCTTCTTCCGTTACTTTATTGTCTGCTTTGATCAGTGACTTTGCAAACTGAACAAATTTCACACGCTCGTCCTCTGTAGAATCTTCGTGGAAACATCTTGCATGGAATTCAAAATGATCTTTCCATTCCTCAGGCTGTAAAAGAGCCAGGGTTTCAAGTTCATTATCAAGATTCATTCTGAAAGGAAATTCATCTGCCATGTATTGCTGTACCAGCATTCCTTCCTCAGGAGCAAATTCTCCATCTACAGAAGAAAGGATCATAAGTAAATGATAACCGGCGATTGATTTATTTGATTTTTGCATGAGTTGTTGTATGTTTAAGTTTAGTGTTTAAATTTGATAATTGATAATTGATAATTGATAATTTGATACAAATATCTGTCGTAACATATCATTTATAATTCATCATTTATAATTCATCAACGTAGTCCTTTGCAGGCTGTTTGTCTATAATTTTTCCGTTTTCAAGAATCAGTACAAATGGGTTGCTTCTTGCTATTGTTTTGATGGCAGTTCCGTCCATTAGTACATTTTTGATAGTTTTAAAAGTATTCGGTTCTGTAGAAATTCCGTAGATAAGAGCACCTTTCTGTGTATTTACTTTCGTTTCCACTTTCTGAAGCAGGTCTGCAGGAACATCTTTTGGATGATAGGAGAAAACAAGAACAGCTTTTGGTGCGTTGATGATTTCCTGGGTAACTTCCATTCCTGTAGGATCTTCAATCTTGAATTTTACAATTTCAGATTTATATCCTTCTTTGATCAGGACAGATTCATTTTTCCCATCTTCAATTTTCCATGGAGAGCCTTCTGCCCAGTATTCTGTTTTTTTGATATAATCATCCTGATTTACTTTTACAACAGCTCCTGTTTTCTGATTTTTCAATGTGTAGAAAGTTTTATATTCGGAAGGATTTTTATCAATTTTTGCTTTTTCAGCTTTAATGTCTGTTCCTATTTTATAATCACGGAAATCTATGATCGGTTCATGCATAATTCCTTGAGCCATAACATAAATCATTCCTAAAGAAAATACTGTTAAAAGGATATATTTAAATGTGTTGGAAGACTCTTTCGGAGTAACTCCATATTCATCTTTTTTACGGAAATCTTTTCTGTAAAGGATGAATAAAATAATCAATCCTACCAGCAGCACAACGTCTTTTAAGAAGCTCTGCCAAGGAGTGAATTTGATAGCATCTCCAAAACATCCACAATCTGTTACAACATTGAAATACGCTGAGTAAAAAGTAAGAAATCCGAAGAAAATACAAAGTGCAATTAATATGGATAAGGTAAATTTAAGCTTTAATTTAAGCAGCAGCATAAATCCTAAGAAAAGCTCCAGTACCACTACAATAATGGAAAATAACAGGGCAAACTTTTCTAAAAATGGCATGTTGAAAACCGGAGGTGCGAAATATTCTTCCATTTTGAAAGAAAAACCTACCAGATCCACGGCTTTTACAAAGCCTGAAAGGATAAAAATAACAGCAATAATAAAGCGTAATAAACCTTTGAGCATATTAAATATTTTTGGGTTCGAATTGATTTTCTTTTTCTGAGAATTTGATCAGGCAGAAGACTGCATAATTCAGCATATCGAAATAGTTGGCATCAAGCCCTTCCGAAACAATGGTTTTTCCCTGATTGTCCTCAATCTGTTTAGTTCTTAATACTTTCTGATAAATAAGATCTGTGATTGAAGAAATTCTCATATCCCTCCATGCCTCACCATAATCATGATTTTTTCTTTCCATCAAAGCTTTTGCTTCATTGGCATACTTATCATAAAGACCTAAAATTTCTTCTTTATTTTCATTGAAATCATTGGAAAGGCCTTTCTCCAGCTGAATAAGTCCAATGATAGAATAGTTCACAATGGCGATAAATTCATCTTCTTCACTCTCATCCACCATTTTTTTATCAGTCATCTGCAGTGTACGGATCCTGTTGACTTTGATATAAATCTGATCCGTAATAGAGCTTGGTCTTAAAACCCTCCATGCTGCACCATAATCCTGTAATTTTTTACCGAAAAGATCACGGCACTGACTGATAACTTTCTCGAACTGTACTGATGTTTTTAGCATAAATTTTCTTAATCTTCCAAATATACGAATTCGGTTTTAGATTTTTGAATTTGATGAGCTGAGTTTGTGAGTGAGAGGGTGGGAGAGTTTTAGAGTTTCGGGTTTCGGGATTCGTGTTACCGTGGTTTAGAGTAAGAGGGTTTTAGTGTTTGAGAGGGCTTACTTAGCTTCCTGCCTCCAGCTTCCAACTTCTATCCTCAATTTAATCTCTTTTTAAAACTCATAAATCACTAATTTTGCAGCACAGAAATCATTCATCAATTATCAATTATCATTTATAAATCATCATCTCTCAATACTAAACTCATGCTTTCCAACCTTCCAGCCCTCCAACCCTCCAACTCTCCAACATACTCAATCAACTGCAACGGTCGTTTAGTACAACTGGACACCCCAAAAATCATGGGAATCCTTAATATGACACCGGATTCTTTCTCCGATGGCGGAAAGTTCAATAATGAAAAATCAGCATTAAAGCATGCTGAAAAACTGTTGAAGGATGGAGCAGAAATACTGGATATTGGCCCTCAGTCTACACGTCCCAATGCCGAATTTTTAAGTGCTTCCGAAGAAAAAAACAGAATTGGAAATCTGATTTCTCTGATCAAAAAAGAATTTCCGGAAGCCCTGATTTCCCTGGATACTTTTTATGCAGAAACAGTGAAATTTGGATTTAATGAAGGAATTGATCTGATTAATGATATTTCTGGAGGTCAGTATGATACAGAAATGTTTGATACAGCTGCTGAAACGAGGTTGCCTTACATTCTGATGCATGTAAATCCTTCTTATGAAACCATGCATGATAAAATAAAATTTGAAGATATTACGCTGGAAGTGAACCAGTATTTTGCTAAAAAAACAAAAGAACATTTAGAAAAAGGAGTGAATGATATCATTCTTGATCCTGGTTTTGGCTTCGGAAAAACAGTAGAAGATCAGATGAAAATGATCCATGAAGTTGAATATCTGGGATTCGGACAATTTCCTCTTTTAATAGGTATTTCCAGAAAGTCATTTATCTACAAACCTCTTGGAAAATCACCGCTGGACATCAATGAGGAAACACAGAAACTGCACATGAAAGTATTGGAACAGGGAGCTAAAATTTTGAGGGTTCATGATGTGGCTGAAGCGAAGGAAACACTGAACCAGTTTTTACGAAAAAAATAAAAAGTGCAAAAAAAACTTGTGAGTAATTAAAAAGTTTATACATTTGCAATATGAATTTTACGAATCAGAAAAATATTATTGTCATTTCTATTATTGCTGTTGTCATTAACAACAGTAAGGAAACGGCATTTTAAATAGATTTTAATTTAAATTATATATAAAACCGTTTCAAACTATGAAACGGTTTTTTTGTTTTTAATTTTTTATAGTATAAAAGTATGTATCAGTTATTATCAGTAATTATTATCGTCATTATTATTCCCTTACGGCTGTGAGAAGGAACATGTATGACTGTACATATATTGAGCCCTCTCACACTGTGAGAGGGCTTTTTTTATTCCCATTACTAATTTTTTAAACCTCTATAACATGTATTACAACGACGACACGACCATCTACTTTGACGGAAAATTTATGAAAGCGAAAGATGCCGGAACAGATCTCTACAGTCAGTCACTTCACTATGGGTACTCTGTTTTTGAAGGCATCAAATCCTACAGCACAGATCATGGAACTCAAATTTTCAAAGCAAAAGAACACTACGAAAGACTTAAGAGATCGGCAGAACTCATGCATATTCCTTTTGATTATTCCGTAAATCAGCTTACAGAACTTACCTATGAACTTCTGGATCGTAATGGATTTACAGATGCTTATATCCGTCCGTTGGTTACGTGTTCGCCCAATATGTCACTCTCAAAAGGACAAAAATCTTATCTGTCACTTCTTGCCTGGGAATGGAATAACGGCTATCTGGCAGATAAAATGAAAATCATGACTTCCCCTTTTCAACGTCCTAATCCTAAGGCTTTCAAGGTGGAAGCCAAAGTAGGCGGACATTATGTAAACTCCATATTGGCCTGTCAGGATGCCAAAGACAAAGGATATGATGAAGCACTGGTTCTGGATGAAAACGGAAATGTTGCCGAAAGCTCAGGTGCGAATGTTTTCTATGAAAAAGACGGGGTTTTATATACTCCGGCTAAAGGAAGTATCCTTCCGGGAATCACAAGACAAACCGTTATGGAGATCTGTAAAGAGCTTGACATTCCTGTAAAAGAAACCTTTTTTAAACCACAGGAAATGCGTGGTGCAGATGCAGGATTTTTCTGTGGTACGGCAGCAGAAATTGTTGCCCTTGATTCACTTGATGATGTTCCTTTTACCAAAGATTGGGAAAACACAGCAAGTGGGAGAGTACAACAGGCATATTTAAAATTAGTAAGAGTTCTGTCATTGTAAATATTATGAATTTAAATATTTGATTATCAGTTGAATGGTTCTATTTTCTTAATAATTGAATATTGTAGTTTTTAGAAAAAATGAAAATGAAAAGAATATTACAAAATGTAGTTTTGGATCAAAATTTAGTAAAGAACTCTATTTGAAGAAAGGGAAAAGAATAGAAAATGTAGGAAAAGTATGTTAAATAAATATTCAAAAACATTCACGCAAAATAGCGAACAACCCGCAGCCAAAGCCATGTTGTACGGGATAGGATTTACAGAAGAAGATATGCATAAGGCTCAGGTCGGAATTGCCAGTATGGGCTATGACGGGAACACTTGTAATATGCATTTGAATGATCTGGCTCAGGTCGTAAAAAAAGGAACATGGAATCATGGATTAGCCGGATTGATTTTTAACACCATCGGAGTAAGTGACGGAATGAGTAATGGAACAGATGGAATGCGCTATTCTCTGGTAAGCCGTGATGTAATTGCAGACAGCATCGAAGCCATCTGTGGAGCACAATATTACGACGGATTAATCGCATTGCCGGGATGCGACAAAAATATGCCGGGAACCATCATTGCGATGGGAAGGCTGAACAGACCATCCATCATGGTGTACGGAGGAACGATTGCTCCAGGTTGCTATAAAGGTGAACAGCTTAATATTGTTTCTGCTTTTGAAGCATTGGGGAAAAAGATTGCAGGAGAAATTACGGAAGAAGATTTTGATGGGGTTGTGAAAAATTCCTGCCCCGGAGCTGGTGCATGTGGTGGAATGTATACAGCCAATACAATGGCTTCCGCGATAGAGGCTTTAGGAATGAGTCTTCCATATTCTTCTTCCAATCCAGCTTTAAGCAAAGAAAAACAGGAAGAATGTCTTGAAGCAGGAAAATACCTGAAAATATTATTGGAAAAAGATATTAAACCTTCGGATATCATGACCCGCAAAGCTTTTGAAAATGCGCTGCGCATGATTGTTATTCTTGGAGGAAGTACCAATGCCGTTCTGCATTTTATAGCTATGGCAAAAAGTGTGGGAGTACCACTTACTCAGGATGATTTCCAGAAGATGAGTGATAAAACTCCGGTACTGGCAGATTTAAAACCAAGCGGGAAATACCTGATGCAGGATCTGTATGAACACGGAGGAATACCATCCGTCATGAAATACCTTTTAAATCAGGGATTATTACATGGGGATTGTTTAACGGTAACCGGAAAAACAGTTGCAGAGAATTTAGAAAATGTTCCCGATCTGGATTTTACGACTCAAAAAATTATTAAACCATTATCAGAACCTGTAAAAGAAACAGGGCACCTGAGAATATTATACGGAAATCTTGCTGAAAAAGGAAGTGTAGCCAAAATTACAGGAAAAGAAGGGGAGCGCTTCGTAGGAAAAGCCCGCGTATTTGATGGCGAAAAAAATCTAATCAGAGGAATTCAGGATGGAACCGTACAGCATGGCGATGTCATTGTCATCCGTCATGAAGGTCCGAAGGGAGCTCCCGGAATGCCGGAAATGCTGAAACCCACCAGTGCTCTGATTGGAGCAGGACTGGGAAGCAGTGTCGCTTTGATTACTGATGGAAGATTCAGCGGAGGAACTCATGGTTTTGTAGTAGGACACATTACTCCCGAAGCGCACGAAGGAGGTTTGATAGCCTTTGTAAACGATAATGACCTGATTGAAATTGATGCTGTCAACAACACCATACAGCTCAAAGTTTCAGAAGAAGAAATAGAAAGAAGAAAAAAAGGGTGGCAAAAACCAGCTCTTAAAGTACAGAAAGGATTGCTTTATAAATATGCATTAACCGTATCATCAGCTGCAGAAGGCTGTGTAACAGATGAAATCACTCAATAAAAAAATATGGAAAATCTGAATCTATCAACAGAAATACAATTGAGCGGAAGCCGGATTATTCTTGAAGCATTTCTTCAGGAAGGGGTGAAAACCGTTTTCGGATATCCGGGAGGTGCCATTATCCCTATTTATGATGCCCTTTATGATTATAAAGAAAATCTGAAACATATATTGGTACGCCATGAGCAGGCAGCAGTACATGCAGCACAGGGCTTAGCAAGAGTCTCAGGAGAAGTTGGTGTTGTATTGGCTACCAGCGGCCCGGGAGCTACCAATCTTGTAACAGGATTGGCAGATGCGTTATTGGATAATACCCCTTTGGTCTGTATTACAGGACAGGTTTTTGAACATCTTCTCGGTACCGATGCCTTTCAGGAAATAGATGTGATGAACGTTACAAGTCCGGTTACCAAATGGAATTATCAGGTAACCGATGCTAATGAACTTCCCGAAGTATTGGCAAAAGCATTCTACATCGCAAAGTCAGGCCGCCCTGGTCCTGTTCTGATTGATGTTACCAAAAATGCCCAGCTGCAGTCTGTTGATTATAAAGGATATTCTCCATGTTCTTCACTGAGAAGCTATAAACCCGATCCTGATCCGTGTTTTGATAGTATTGAAAAAGCAGTACAGCTGATCAATAATGCTGTAAAACCATTTATCATCGCAGGACAGGGGGTTATGTTGGGGAAAGCTGAAAAGGAGTTCTTACAGTTTGCAGAAAAATCAGGAATTCCGGTAGCATGGACGGTTCTGGGAATGAGTGCTATTCCAACTTATCATCCACAAGCGGTGGGAATGGTAGGAATGCACGGAAACTATGGCCCGAATATATTAACCAATGAATGTGATGTTTTAATTGCTGTCGGAATGAGGTTCGATGATCGCGTGACCGGAAGACTGGATCAATATGCAAAGCAGGCAAAGATTATTCACCTGGATATTGATAACGCAGAGATTAATAAAAATGTAAAAGTAGATGTTCCCGTTCTGGGAAACTGCAAACATACGCTTCCTCTTCTTACAGAAAAGATCGTAAAAAGAGAACATCATCACTGGCATAAAAGATTTAAAAAATGTCATGAAATTGAAAGCATCAATCTGATTCATAGGGAGCTCTACCCTGAAGAAGGTGAGATTACAATGGGAGAGGTTATCCGCGAGTTGAATGAGATCACAGATGGAGAAGCAATTATTGTAACAGATGTAGGACAGCATCAGATGGCGACATGCCGATACTCTCAGTTCAAACATTCCCGAACCAATGTCACAAGTGGTGGGCTGGGAACCATGGGATTCTGTCTTCCCGCTGCGATAGGAGCTTCTTATGCAGAAACAAACCGTCCTGTTATTGCTGTGATGGGAGACGGAGGAGCTCAGATGAATATTCAGGAACTGGGAACCATTATGCAGTATCATCCGGAAGTGAAGATCTTAATTCTGAATAATTGCTATCTGGGAATGGTAAGGCAGTGGCAGGAATTGTTTCACGAAGAAAGATATTCCTCCGTAGATATTCAGAGTCCCGATTTTGTTCAGGTGGCAAAGGGATATAATATTCCCGGAAAAAAAGTATCCGAGAGGGAAGACTTAAAATGGGCGCTCCGTGAAATGTTGGATCACAAAGGATCTTTCCTTCTTGAAGTAATGACAGGAAAAGAACACAATGTATTTCCGATGATCCCTCAGGGAAAAAGTGTTTCGGAAATTGTATTAAATAATAAAGTTTAAAAATAAAAAAGATGAAAACAGATCATAAAGAATATACCATTACAGCGTATACAGAAGATTATTTAGGATTGATCAGCCGCATCAATGCTATTTTTTCAAGAAGAAGAATTTCTATGGTGACCTTCAATGTAGGACCCTCAGAAATGGAAAAAGTAAAAAAGTTTGTTATTGTTATCAGAGAAACAGAAGATTCTGTTCAGAAGATCAGCAGACAAATGGAAAAGCAGGTAGACGTTCTGGAAGTACATTATCACAGAAATCCATACCTGACAGCAGTAGAATATGCAAGCTAAAAGCAAAAATTAAACATCACAATCAATAATAAATAAAATCAAAAAAAATGGCAAAATTGAATTTTGGAGGAGTAGAGGAGAATGTAGTAACAAGAGAAGAATTTCCGTTGGAAAAAGCTCAGGAAGTATTAAAAAATGAAGTCGTAGCAGTGATTGGTTATGGAGTACAGGGACCTGGACAGGCTTTAAACCAAAAAGATAATGGAATTAATGTGATTGTAGGGCAGAGAAAAAACTCCAAATCTTGGGATAAAGCAATAGGAGACGGATTTGTACCGGGAGAAACTTTATTTGAAATCGAAGAAGCACTGGAAAAAGGAACTGTTATCTGCTATCTTTTGAGTGATGCCGCACAGATAGAATACTGGCCGAAAGTAAAACAGCATCTTACCCCAGGAAAAGCATTGTATTTCTCTCATGGTTTCGGAATCACATTCAGCGAGCGTACTGGAATTGTTCCTCCAGCCGATGTAGATGTATTTCTGGTAGCTCCTAAAGGTTCAGGAACTTCATTGAGAAGAATGTTTCTGCAGGACAGAGGTTTAAACAGCAGTTTTGCCGTTTATCAGGATGCTACAGGAAAAGCCAGAGAAAGAGTAACAGCATTGGGAATTGCGATAGGAAGCGGATATCTTTTTGAAACCGACTTTAAAAAAGAAGTTTACAGTGATCTAGCCGGAGAACGCGGAACGCTGATGGGAGCCGTACAGGGAATATTTGCTGCTCAGTATGATGTATTGAGAAAAAATGGACACAGCCCTTCTGAAGCCTTTAATGAAACCGTAGAAGAATTGACTCAGTCATTAATGCCTTTGGTAGCAGAAAACGGAATGGACTGGATGTATGCCAACTGCAGTACAACCGCTCAGAGAGGAGCTTTGGACTGGTGGAAACGTTTCAGAGATGCTACTTCGCCTTTGTTTGAAGAGCTGTATGACAATGTAGCCAAAGGAAACGAAGCACAACGTTCGATTGATAGCAATAGCAAACCGGATTATCGTGAAAAATTGGAAGCCGAACTTGCAGAACTGAGAGAAAGCGAAATGTGGAAAGCAGGTAAGACGGTACGAAGCCTGAGACCCGAAAACAATTAATTACTAAACAGATGATGAAAGAGGAAGTAAGTTCCTCCGTTCTAGAGAATGTCTATAAAGCGGAGGAACGATTAAAAGATGTAGTGGTAAAAACACCTTTAGCTGTGAATAATAATCTGTCAGCTATTTATGAGTCTAATATTTGTTTTAAAAGAGAAGACCTTCAAAGGGTCAGATCCTATAAAATAAGAGGAGCCTATAATAAGATGGCCACCATGTCTGAGGAAGAACTTTCAAAAGGTGTTGTTTGTGCCAGCGCCGGAAATCATGCCCAGGGCGTTGCTTTTGCATGTCAGACCATGAAGGTTAAAGGAACGATTTTCATGCCTTTGCCAACTCCCGGACAAAAGCTTGAACAAGTGAAAATGTTCGGTGGAGAATACATTGATGTTGTTTTATTTGGAGACACATTCGATGAATCTAAAGATGCTGCGATGAGGTTTTGTAAAGACCATAACAGCGTATTTATCCATCCTTTTGATGATCCGGCAATTATTGAAGGACAGGCAACAACAGCACTGGAGATTCTGGAACAGACAGAAGGTGTGGTTGATTATCTTTTTGTTCCGATAGGCGGCGGGGGATTGGCAGCAGGAGTCTGTACTGTATTTCAGCAGTTGTCTCCGCAAACAAAGATTATAGGTGTAGAACCATCCGCAGCAGCAAGCATGAAAAAAGCCCTTGAAAAAGGGAAACCCGTTCTTCTCGAAAAAATAAGCCGTTTTGTAGACGGTGCAGCCGTACAGCAAGTGGGAGATCTCACTTTTGAACGTTGTAAAGATGTACTATATGATATGGCTACAGTAGATGAGGGACTTGTCTGTGAAACCATATTGTCACTGTACAACAAAGATGCTATCGTGGTAGAACCGGCGGGAGCACTTTCAGTAGCAGTATTGGAAAAATATAGAGAAGAAATAAAAGGTAAAAACGTAGTGTGTATTATCAGCGGGAGCAATAATGATATTACCCGTATGGAAGAAATCAAGGAAAAAGCATTGCTTCATGCAGGACTTAAGCATTATTTTCTGGTCAGATTTCCACAGCGTCCCGGAGCATTGAAAACCTTTGTAATGGATGTACTGGGACCTGATGATGACATCACTTATTTTGAATACACCCAGAAAAATTCAAAAGAAAAGGGAATAGCAGTCGTAGGAATTGCTCTGAAGCAAAACAAAGATTTCATTCCTTTAATTGATAAAATGAAACAATATGATTTCTTTGTCAACTATCTGAACAATGATCCTTCTCTGATGAATTTGCTTATTTAAAAGGATTTAGATGTAAAAAGAGACCTATTTTTTTGATGACATTGAAAAACGACATAAGAAACTGAAGCGTTAAGAAAATGAATTCTGTGAACGTTAAAAAAACTCTATTGTTTGAGTGCGGGACAACATATGATTCTCAACATAGAGTGTTTCCGCACGAGTTTAGAGTTTTTAGAGAACAGATTTCATTTTTAGTTGAAGTTTCTAAGTCTTGAATTTTTGTTTCTTTTGTTTCAAGACAAAAGAAATATGATGAATTAAAAAAATTAACGGTTTCCAATCATAATCAATATTAAATTATTTCGTATTTCAGATTCTAAAAACACAATGATGAAAAAAGCTTCACACTCTGTGAAGCTTTTATGTTTCTGGCAATATCAAATGACATAAGAAAGTGAAGCGTTAAGAAAATGAATTCTGTGAACGTTAAAAAACTCTACTGTCTGAGTGCGGGACAAAATATGATTCTCAACATAGATTGTTTCCGCATGAGTTTAGAGTTTTTAGAGAACAGATTTGATTTTTAGCTGAAGTTTCTAAGTCTTGAATTTTTGATTCTTTTGTTTCAAGACAAAAGAAATATAATTCTTTTTATAAATTATCTTTCAAGCGAAAAATTCGAAATTACTTTCGGACGTTCTGTTTCATTAGCTACTTTCCAGGATGTTCTGTACATCCATTCAGTCATTTTATAAAGCTTTTTGTAATTGATATTTTCTGATTCATCCTGTGGAGTATGATACTGATCGTGCAGTACACTTGTGAAGAATATTGCAGGAATTCCAATCTTAGCATACGGAAGATGATCACTTCTGAAATAAAAATACTCAGCATGGCTTGGAGAATCCCAATCTTTAAGGTATTTGAACTTTGTACTTTCATTGTTGGCATCTTCGGCCATTTTTACCAGCTCTTCAGAATTTTTGTGAGGAGTATTTCCTCCTAATAGAGCAGCTTCATTATTGTCATTTCTTCCGATCATATCACCATTCAGAACGGCTACAATTTTCTCTTTCGGAACAACAGGATGGGCTGCATGCCATCTTGAACCCAGTAATCCTCTTTCTTCAGCGCCATGGAAAACAAAAAGGATGCTTCTTTTTCCCGGCTGTTTTTTGTAAGCTCTGGCCATTGCTAACATGGCAACACAAGTACTGGCGTTATCATCAGCACCGTTGTAGATCGTGTCATTCTTTACAGGATGTCTGATCCCGTCATGATCCTGGTGTCCGCTTAACAGAACATATTCATTTTTAAGAACAGGATCTGTACCATCAATTTTTCCGATAATATTTACTGAAGGGTATTTGTAAGTTTCAGTGATCAGGTTCAGAGAAGCTTTAGGATTGTTTTTTACCCAGCTGGCATTTTCTCTTTTGATCCACACAACAGGAATATTATTGGTGATTTTTTCTCTTAATCCTTCTACGCCATAGCTTCCTCTTGTCATTTGAGGCAGTACTTCTACCCAGCTTTGCTCGGAGATATCATCGGTGATGAAGATAATGGCTTTGGCTCCCAGTTCAGAAGCTTTATTGTAATATTTATTTCTTACAAATCCGGGATATCTTCTTACAAAAAGTGTCATATCTTTTGAAATATTCTTGTCAGAAGCGTTTACAGCAAGAATTTTTCCTTTGATATTCAATTTCGCAAGCTCTTCAGGCTCTGCGTTTCCGGCATACACTATGTCAGCATCTAATGAAGCGTTTACAGGTTCAGCGACAAGGAAATCTTTCCATAATTTCAAACTGGTATCTCCGATTTTCAGGCTGCTTTGTGGAATCACCTGATGCCTGTACATATCAAAAAACTGGAAAAATGTTCCATTATCTCCGGCAGGTTTCATTCCGGCTTCCTTCGCTTTGTCAGCCAACCACATAGAAACTTTCAATTCATCCAGAGTTCCGGCTTCACGGCCCCAGAACTGGTCTGCAGCAAGCTGATACATATCGGTGCGGAGATCAGATTCTTTGATAGCAGAAACTAAAGGTTTTTTATAATTCTGAGCATTTCCGAGGGTAAACAGGAAAAGGCTTAACAGAGAAAAAATATAATTTTTATTCATAACATTGCTTAATTAAATTCAGCTAGTTTCTCTGAAAACTGTTTTGAAAATTCTTTTCTGTCTTCTTCCAGTTTTTCCTGTGTAGAAGGTAGAATATAATTAAAAAGGATCTTGTCTTCATTGTCCAAAAAGATAATTTCCTTTTCATTTCCATCGATCATCTGTGAGAAAATTTCCCACATCGAAGTGTCTTTTAATTTTAATAATTCAAAAAACTGTTCTGCTTTGATTTCGATTTTCTGCATGTTCTTTTTTATATAGTATCGTTGAATATTTCTGAATTCTCATCCAAAAATAAAGATTTTGTATTTTCCGGACGATTAAAACTCGAGAAATTTCAGCTTAAACTGAATGGCGAAGTTTTCCTTGAAATGTGGCGTTGCATAATAGCCCACTCTGTAGAATACCCCAAGATTAAAATAGCTGGAAAGGAAATTATTCCATTCCACACCGACTTCCTGATACAGGTGATCCAGTTTTCTGAATTTAAACTGGTGGTATTCCGGATGTTTCATATCTCCTATAGTTCCTCTTAAGACAAAATCAAAGCTGGAAACATTGTGTCCGAAACTTTTCAGATACCATGGAAGTTTATGCGTAAAGTAGTATGCAACAAATCTGTCATTATAGTATTTCCCACCTTCCAGTGTTGCAAACCCAAGATAAGAAGTAAGGTTAAAATTAAAATCTTTGCCCGGAGACGCAAGTCCGTTCATCGTAAAGTTTTTCCAGATAGGCGCCCCACCAAGAACAAGACCTCCATATAATCGGAACCCTGTAGTTCCGATCGGTGTTTTGAAATTATGAACAAACAAACCATCAAAACGGGAATAATTAAAATCCCCCTGCAGTATTTTGTAACTCTGCTCATAATTAAAATACAGTTCAGGATATTTCTGATCAATCAGAGATTTTCCCTGAGGGGTCATAATATTGGTAGAATTCGGAGAATATTTCAGGGTGAAAAGGGTATTGAAGTTTCTGTAAGATGTTCCCCGGTCTCTGAACTGATAATCGAATTCAGCTTCTTCTGTGTTTCTTCTTACGGCAAGAGCAACGGTAAGTCCGTTGGTGACATCGTTCAGGTAAGATAATGACATTCCTTTAAAGTGGAAATACCGGTCATTATTCAGATTATTCCCGAAGTTCATCATTCTCATCTTGAAATTCCACATCTTTCGGTTGAATTCTCCGGATGCTGTTACATCATCATACACTTCAAATCTGAAAAAGGAATTCTTTTCCAGTGTGGTTTTCATATCAAGCCCCATTCCGTACTTCCATTTTCGGTCTTTCACACCATATGCAAAATAGTAGTCCGGTGAAAAATAAGGGTTGAAATTTTCATTCAGCTTGGCTTTTAAACCTAATCTGAAACCTTCATAGGAGTTATAATTGACAATTTCATCCACAGCAAAGTCTACAGAACCGACTCTGATCTGTCCGTTCAGTAAACCTGATAAAATCTGCGCTTTGCTGTCGATTTTATATTTTTTACCTAAACTGTCGATGGTTTTATAGGTATTTTGTTCCCTTTCGGTAAGGGGATCTGTCCTGTAGCGGTCCAGAGATTGACCGTCAATATTTTTTACCGAGAAAGTATAGCCTTTAAAATCCTTTGGATCTTCTTCAATAGGAGATTCGAAATCAAAATATTTTGAGGTAAGGAAAGCATAGGTCCCGAAGCTTTTTTTGTCTTTCTTATCATCGGCATGCACTTTGTCATCCATGGCCATTTTACCCATTTTAAGCTTGGCTTTTTCATGGGCAAGGAACCATTTGTTATTGTAGAATACCCAGGTACTGGTAATAATTCCTTCGTTTTTATTTTTACTGAAATTCTCGATTTTTTTGATTCCGTACGTTTCGGTGTCTACATAAATAGCACCGTTATACTTTCGTTTTCTGTCCGGCTTTTTGTAATTTACCTCACGGAAGCGGATTACAAAGTTTTTCCTTCCGTCAAGGGTAACCGTATCTGAAAGAAAGAATCTGTAAAGTCCTCTGTTTTCGGGTTTTATCTGTTCGGGAACAACATCCCTGTTACTTTGCTGTAGCGCGATCATTTCGTAAATAGGCTGCTTCAGACCGGAGATTCTGTTGTCCAGAATATTGATCTTTTCACCATACTTCTTAGAGTACAAAAACTCCTGAGCCCTTTCCCAAAGGAAGAGTTTGCTTTTTGAAAATATTTTTCTTGCGTTGATATTATTCAGCGAGTCTTTTTCCCTTTTTTTCTTGAAAATATTTAAATCATTAAAATACTGATTAAACTGCGAAAGACTGTCCTCATCAATATCCAGAGAGATTTTTTCGTAGGATTTGTAGGAGTAGGACCCTAAACTTTTGGGTGAGTTTTCTTTGAATAATTTATTGACTTTTTTAAGAATTTCCAGAGCCCTGGGATCACTTTTGTCTTCAATAACAACCGCTTCAATGTTGGTTGTCTGTGATGTTTTTTTTAGCAGGGAAACTTCCATGCTGCTCTCAACTGTGATACTTTCTCTCTGATAAGAATCTGCATCTATATCAATGTTTTTGCATCCGGTTTTAAACTCCAGAATACCCTGTTCATTCGTATATCCGATAACTGCATTGTCACAGGATACCTTTGCTTTATAGACAGGCTTTTGGCTGGCGTCATCCACAACCTTAATTTTTGATTGTGAATACCCCAAAAAGCAGATCAGAAAAAATAATAACAGTAAACCCCTTTTCATGTAAAAAAACTACGTCAAAAATAATGATATTTATTGTTGTAAAAAAGTTTTTAACAGAGTATAACATTGATTTAATCTAATGTTTTCATGGACTTTCCAAAGGTAAAATCAAACAAAGAAATGAGCCGCATAGTCTTTCTGTTTTACCTGAATTTCTAAATAAAAAACTCCTTTGCAGTTAAAGCCCAGGAGTTTTAATGGTTTTTCGTTGTTTTGTGTTTTAGAATCGTATTTATTGATCATCCAGCGCTTTCATAAAATCAATAATATCATCAATTTCCTGATCGGTAAGCTGTAACGGTGCGTCGGAAAGTGTCTGATTTTCCAGTTTAAATCCAAAAGCTTTTCCACCGCCTTTGTTATAGAAATTCATCACTTCTTTCAGGGTTTTATACCCGCCGTTGTGCATATAAGGAGCTGTTTTGTTAATATTTCTAAGTGTTGGCGTTTTAAAGGAATGCTGCAGGGAAGAAACTGTTTCATGGAATTTTCCCCGTCCCGGATCTGTGTCAAATGCTTTATTTTCTCCGTTCATTGCTGCTCCCAGGACTTCCTGTTCTGTTTTTTTGAAATTCGGAGGCACTGTTCCATTGAATAAGGGAAGGAAATGACAGATGGCACACTGGGCTTTCCCCGCAAAAAGATTGAAACCACGCTTTTGATTGTCTGTCATCGCTGATTTATTTCCTCTCATATATTCATCAAAATCAGAGTTGAATTTTGCCAGAGAGCGGATATAGCTTGCCAATACATTCTGAAGCTGCCAGACCTCGGTTTTTTGTGAATGATAGATCTTTTTAAATGCGGCCTGATAGTTTTTATCCTGGTTGATTTTGGCAAGAATAACATTCAGATCACCGTGCATTTCTTCTTTATTGGAGATTACATCAGAACTCTGTCCTTCCAGATCATCCTTTCTCATATCCCAAAACTGGCCATGCTGATAGCCTGCATAATTGAGCGAAGGGGTATTTCTTGCCAGTTCCGAATTTTCAAGGGACATTGCTTTGCTTAGTCCGTCTGTAAAAGCTTTCTCAGGAATATGGCAGGTGGCACAGCTCCGGTTGTTATTATTCGACAAAATTTTATCATTAAAGAGTTGGTGCCCAAGAGCAGCTTTTTCTTCAGAGTAGGCATATCCTTTTCCCGGAATAAAGGCATCAGGATTAAAAGCATTTTTACTGAAAAAAGTAGCTGCATTTTTGTTTAAAGCGGTCGTTACGTCAACATCGGGAATATTCTCCTGCTTTTTAAAATCCAGCATCAGGGTTGTGATTTTATTCAGATGATCCGGAATGAAATTCACGTAGTCAAACGTATTTTTGTCTGTGTTTTTCTTCAATACTTCAATGGCTGAACTGATCTCTGCCACAAGACTTTTTAAGGCTTTATTTTTCGAACGATCAGTGGAGATCTGTTCCAAAGTTTCTTTTATTCCTTGCAGAGAAGATGGCATTTCCTCTAAAAATACTCCTGAAACGGGTGTGTCAAAACCAGAAATTCCTAAGCTGGAAATTCTGAAAGCCTCCTGTCTTAAGGCATCAAAGACCTGATCTTTACTGATGGTAATAACCTGAAAGTTGGTTTCTATGGTATTGCTTTTATTGATGAGCTTATTGAGCATCCGGATTACTTCTTCTTTATTCGCTTTTTCGTAAGGGTAGAACATCTCTTCCAGCACCTGTAAACCTTCAGGCTCTATTTCAGTATGTTCATCCATTTCTATTTCGGGAAGGGCAGGGCCGTTGATAAACCTTGCAGAGTGGGGAAGGAAGTATTCTACAGCCCATTCCATTTTTTTGTATGTTTTTCGGATATCCTGGAATTTCTCCTGAAGAAGTTTTTCATCAGCATCTTTAGCAACAAGAGCCTTCAGTTCATTGATCTGTTTTTCAAAATCAGCATTGGTTTTGATGATCCTGTTTTTTACAGAACCAAGATCTTCGTATATGGGCTGCTGCTTATCATTTTTGCAATGGTAAAGCGTAAAAAGTGCTGCTGCACAGTATAAGAAAAGGAGTATCGGGTATTTTGAAAGTTTACTCATAAGGATGAAAAGTATCAACAGAGGTTTTCTATTGATACTTTAATTGAATTTGATATGAAGGAATTAAAACTATTTTTCTACGTTTCTGATGATAACAATCTGTCCGCCTTCTTTATTAGTGTTGATTCCTGAACCGTCAGGATTTTTGAATTTATCCAGCTGCCAGGTATGAGAGTGAATATTCACAGAGAAGGTATTAGGGATTCCGATGATGTCTGAAATATCAACCATTGCCCCGAACTCCCATGAACCGTACTTCTGCAGATCTCCGGATTGGTTGTATGCTGTCTGCCATGCAGAGTCACCTCTGTTGTGCCTCATATTCAGCCACGGTTTGTATTGTTTGGTGGCAATATTCAGCTGCCAGATATAAGAATCGTGATTGGCATTTTTGTAATAAGAATCTCCGTCTTCCTGGATGTATACAAAGTTTTCAGTCACACATAAGTTGTCAGGATTGATCAGATTATTTCCCGGATTAGAATCACCTTCAGCCACCACTTCCAGTTTTCCTGTCAGCATATTATTGGCGTTCAGAACAAGCTTATAAACTCTTCCCCACATGGTTAATCCGGCTTTTGGATTTACACCGTCAGAAGATTCACCTGTAGCGGTAAAGTAGATTTCTCTTCCTTTTCCAGCTCCTTTTCTGTAATCTACATCTTCCACTCTTGAAAAACGGATCGCATTATTGTCAATATTTTTCTGGTTGATTTGAGCTCCGGTAAGGTTTTTAGCGTTAGGAATTTCTACGAACTCTACGTCGTAGCTGCTTCCTTTCGTCATATCTGTTTCCGTATAGTTGCTGTTGGTTCTTTTTAAAGAATACAACTTACCGTTATCAAGATCTCCCTGTGTATCTGCTACATACATAATCAACTGTCCTGCAGACTGGTGAGAAGAAGAATAAGACTGGTCTTCACCAATGATGATATAGGTTTTTCCGTTAGAAACATCTTTAGGAAGCGGAACTGCATTTTCCATAGAAGCCTTTCCTAATGCCGGTTTTACCCTTGATTTATCAGTTGCCTGAGACACTGGTGCCAAAGGGTTTAAAGCATGTACCATACTTTCTTCACCTGATTCTCCGGCGGTAAGGAATGCACTGAAACCATGAATTTCCGGAGTTGCCAATGTAGCGGAGCATAATCTTGTCATTCCTCCGGTTCCGTTTAAGATATATTCTCCCTTTACAGGCTTAAAAGTTTTGTCTAAATAGACTCTTGATACCGATTGCTTGATCTCATGGTTGGTGATCATCAGATAGCCGTCTGAGTTTGGATCTTTCATAAGACCCATTCCATCCGGCTGGCCTCCGAAAACGAAATCGGGAGAACCTGGAAGAACGTCAGAACTGGAAATAAGGGTAGTTATATTTAAATTTTCAAAATCTTTCATTCCATAAACGAAAGCGGGTTCTTTAGAAAAATTTTCAAGTTTGATTTTATCATTGACAGGAGTGTCAGAGTTACCGTTGTCATCATTGCAGCCTTGAAATACAAGAGAAGCAAAGACCAGCGCTCCAATAGTTTTGTTTATTTTCATAATTATATTTTTTGAATTTCGATTATGGCAAAACTAAAGGTCTTGTATTAACTGAGTTTTAAAAAGATAAAACAAATAGTTTAAGATTAAGTAATGGTTTGTTAAGATAAGATCAATAATTAGAACGGATATAAATAGAGAGACTTTGATGAAAATATTGATTATAGTATGAGTCTTTTTTGCGATCCTTAGCGTTAAATAAAAACATATATCCGGCCTATATAATTTTTCAAAATTATTTTCATCTCCCGCTGATTTCACAGATTACGCAGATGCTTGTGGAAAATCTGCGTAATCTGTTTCATCTGCGAGAAATAAGAATAGTACACACGCTTCGTCAGAATCAATGAAATTGATTCCGTTCTTTGCATCCTGAAATTATAAGGTATTATAGAAAAGACTTTGCGTTAAAATGATATGATATGCACTAAAAACAACCGCGGCTGTCTCAATTCTGAGACAGCCGCGGTTTAAAATTTATAATAGAGGTTTCTATTTTAGATATTCAAAGCTTTTTGGTATGCGTTTTCTAACCCTTCGAGGTTTTTACCACCAGCTGTTGCAAAGCCAGGGTTTCCACCACCGCCACCTTGGATTTCTTTAGCAAGGTCTTTTACGATAGCTCCAGCCTGGTAATCAGCAGCAAGATCATCAGAAACTCCAACGGTAATCATTGGTTTTCCGTCTGCATCAGAAAGAATAATCGTCACTGAAGTCGGGATTTCTCTCTTCAGCTGGAAAACGATGTCTTTTACAGAACCTGCATCCAGAGAAGTTTTCTTTACTAAAAGCTGTTTGTTGCCTTTCTGCTCATATGAATTCTTCCATTCTCCGATTTCTCCTTTTGCTTTTTCCTTTTTAAGAGCATCTACTTCAGCCTTCAATGAAGTATTTTCTTCGATCAGTTTTTCGATCGATCTTACCACATCTTTAGACTTTAATAACTGAGAAAGTTCAGTGATCTGTTTTTCAAGATTGTTAAAATACTCCTCAGATTTGTCTCCCGAAATAGCCTCAATTCTTCTGATTCCTGCAGCAGCAGAACCTTCGGAAGTGATTTTAAAATGGCCGATTTCGCTGGTGTTTTTTACGTGAGTTCCCCCGCAAAGTTCTTTTGAACTTCCAAACTGGATCATTCTCACACTGTCACCATATTTTTCACCAAATAAAGCCATTGCTCCTTTATCCAGAGCTTCCTGAATCGGAATATTTCTGAACTCCTGTAAAGCAATACTTTCTTTGATCTTTTTATTTACTTTTTCTTCAATAAGTGCTAATTCTCCCTCAGTCATTTTGTTGAAATGAGAGAAGTCGAAACGAAGATAATCAGGACCTACATAAGAACCTTTCTGTTCTACGTGAGTTCCTAATACCTCTCTTAAAGCCTCGTGCAGAAGGTGAGTTACAGAGTGGTTGGCCTGAGAATTTTTTCTTTCGGAAGCGTTTACTTTAGCATAGAAAACAGCACCAGCATCTTTAGGAAGCCCGTTGATCAATGAAATGATTAGTCCGTTTTCTTTTTTGGTTTCCAACACTTCAAAGCTTTCAACCGCATTCTCAAGAACACCTTTGTCTCCAACCTGTCCACCTCCTTCAGGATAGAAAGGAGAGCTGCTTAATACCACCTGGTAAAATTCTCCGTCTTTATTTTCTACCTTTCTGTATCTTGTGATATAGGTTTCGGATTCAATTTGATCGTATCCTACAAAGTTTTCATCTCTTTCCTCCAAAGTAACCCAGTCGTAAACTTTCTGGGCAGAATCAGCTTTTGAACGAAGCTTCTGTTTCTCCATTTCAGCTTTGAAACCAGCTTCATCAATTGTTAATCCTTTTTCCTCAGCAATAATTCTTGTTAAGTCATCAGGGAAACCATATGTATCATACAGTTCAAAAACTTCTTCACTTGGTAATACTTTCTGGTTATTGCCAATGGTCTGCTGGATCAGTTTTTCTACTCTGATCAGACCGTTTTCAATAGTTTTTAAGAAAGAATCTTCTTCACTTTTGATCACTTCAGCAACAAGTTTTCCCTGTTTTTCGATTTCCGGGAAGAAGGTTCCCATCTGCTCCTGCAGTACAGCTACCAGTTTGTAAAGGAAAGGCTCTTTCATATCCAGGAATCGGTAAGAATAAGAAATTCCTCTTCTTAAAATTCTTCTGATAACATATCCCGCACCTCCGTTGGAAGGCAATTGTCCGTCTGCAATAGCAAAAGAAACTGCTCTGATGTGGTCTACCACAACACGGATGGCAATATCTTTTTCGTCTTGTAAAATTCCGGTATATTTTTTACCTGAAAGTTCCTCAACTTTAGCAATAAGAGGAGTGAAAACATCCGTATCATAGTTGGAAGACTTCCCTTGAAGTGCCATACAAAGACGCTCAAAGCCCATTCCCGTATCTACGTGCTGAGCAGGAAGCTTCTCTAAAGATTTATCTGCCTTTCTGTTGAATTCCATGAAAACCAGGTTCCATACTTCAACTACTTGAGGGTGGTCATTATTTACCAATTCAAGTCCGGAAATTTTCGCTTTCTCTTCAGGTGTTCTCAAGTCAACATGGATTTCTGAACACGGTCCGCATGGTCCGCTTTCACCCATTTCCCAGAAGTTATCTTTTTTATTTCCGTTGATGATTCTGTCTTCTGAAATATGAGATTTCCAGAAATCGTAAGCGTCCTGGTCTCTGTCCAGATTTTCTGAAGCATCACCTTCAAAAATGGTAACGTATAAATTTTCTTTTGGAATTCCGTATACTTCAGTCAGTAATTCCCAGGCAAAAGCAATAGCCTCTTTTTTGAAGTAATCCCCGAAAGACCAGTTTCCCAACATTTCAAACATAGTGTGGTGGTAAGTATCTCTCCCTACATCATCCAGGTCATTGTGCTTCCCTGAAACTCTCAGACACTTCTGTGTATCGGCAATTCTAGGGGCGGTAGGGGTTTTGTAGCCAAGGAAAAAATCCTTGAACTGCGTCATTCCGGAGTTGGAAAACATAAGGGTAGGGTCGTCTTTCAGCACAATAGGAGCTGAAGGAACGATTAAATGCTCCTTACTTTTAAAATAATCTAAAAATTTTTGACGTATCTCTTGTGATGTCATAGTATTGCTTTTGCTTTTTTAGTATCAAATTTTGATAAGATGCAAATTTACTATTTTTAAGCGATTTGTAATAATTTTATGCTATGTTTTGAATGGTGCCCGGCTTTGGATATGGATGTGTCCTAAACCTCACGGGTTTTCAAAACCTGCGAGGTTTGAGACGGCTATAATTTGTAATAATCTATCTTGTTTTGCATTTTCCGGCTTAACTTACTACCTTCGCTATGATTTTAGATAAGGCAAAACACTTTCAATGACAAAAGATGAAGAGCTGAAAAGCTGGATAGAACATTATTCAGGGCCGCTTTTGAAACGGGCACTGTATGTACTTTCGAATAAAGAAGATGCACAGGATGTGGTTCAGGAAGTTTTTCTTGCAGCTTATTCTGCTTATGATTCTTTTGAAGGGAAAAGTAATGCGCTTACGTGGCTGATGGCTATTCTGAATAGAAAAGTTGTAGATTTTTACCGGAAAAAATACAAATCGGAACCCAATATCCGACTTGATCATTTTTTTGATGAAACCGGATCATGGAAAAATAATGATGTTTTAAATGACTGGAATGTTTCTGGCGATGGAGATGAGCTTTTAGACAGTACAGAATTTAATAAAACATTGGAAGAATGTATTGAAGAATTGCCCTCCAAATGGAAGATTCTGTTGAAAATGTATTATATCGAAGAAAAAAAAGCACCGGAAGTAAGTCAGGAATTGAATGTTTCCACGACTAATCTTTGGAAGATTTTGCAGAGAAGCCGCATGCAGCTCAGAGAATGTCTGGAGTTTAACTGGTTTTCAAAATCATAAGAAATCATGATACGAAGAATACTACATATATTATTTTTACCGTGCAGTGAAGCTACTTTACTGATGGAAAAAAGGAATGCCCAATCTATTTCTGCCAGAGAAAACAGGATGCTCAGTATGCACCTGATGATCTGTAAATGGTGCAGGATGTACAATGAAAAGCTGGCTCTTCTGGATAAAGCTTTTAAAAGGACTTTTTCTGAAAAAGAAACTGAAATTAATGATTCTGAAATTCAGGACTTTAAAAATAAAATGATCGATAAATTAAATTTCTAGGATAATTTCTGTCAGGATTTTAAAATAGCACCGACTATACTTTTGAAAACAATAAAGTATTCATTTAAAATCTTAAAAATATGGTCGGAACAGTACAGGAATCTAAAAATCAATTAACCCGAATCGGGTATTATATTTCGCTTTTCGGAGCAGCACTTATTTTACTGTGGATTGGTATCTTCAAATTCACTCCCACAGAAGCAGCTGCAATAAAACCTTTGGTAGAAAACCATTTCTTAACTTTTTTCGTATATAAAATTATAAGCGTCCAGACAGTGTCAAATCTTATCGGAGCGATAGAAATTATCATTGCCTTACTCCTGATATTTAGTGCGAAATTTGCTGTATTGAAAAAGTATGCAGGGATAGGAATGATCGTAACCTTTCTGGTGACATTAAGCTATTTGTTTACAACACCGGGAATATGGAAAATAGTGGACGGAGTTCCTGTGACGGATTTCTTTATTTTAAAAGACCTTATGCTTTTAGGATTTGGATTCATGATCGTTTCAAAATAATAAGTAATGAATAAAAAGGTAAAAATGAAAAATATATTAATTGTACTCGGAATCATTCTGGGTATAGCAGTCTTTGCTGCGGGATCCGGGCTCTTCAAAAAGAACAGGCCTGATGTAGTGGAAGTAAAAAAAGAAAATGAGAAAATTATGGATAACAAAAACGTTAGAGAGATTTATTTTGCAGGTGGATGTTTCTGGGGAACAGAACATTTTTTTCAACAAATTCGTGGCGTGGTAGGAACAGAAGTTGGTTATGCCAACGGTAATACCAAAAATCCTACTTATGAAGAAGTCGTAAGCCATACAACAGGTTTCGCAGAAACCGTAAAAGTAAAATATGATCCTGAACAGGTAGATCTGAAACTATTGATTGATCTGTATTTTAAAACCATTGATCCTACAAGCAAGGATCAGCAGGGAAATGACAGAGGAAACCAGTACAGAACAGGAATTTATTTCACTGATAAAACGGATGAAGCGGTGGTAAAAGATGAAGTTCAGAAGCTGGCAAAGAATTATAATAAACCCGTAGTCGTAGAAACTATTCCATTGAAAAATTTCTACAGAGCAGAAGACTATCATCAGGATTATCTGGATAAAAATCCAGGCGGTTACTGCCATATTGAACCGGGACTTTTTGAAATGGCCAAAAAAGCCAACCCGCTTCCAAAACCGGCTTATCAAAAGCAGGATAAAAAAGTTTTAAAAGAAAAACTGACAGCAGAACAATATAATGTTACCCAGGAAAACGGCACCGAAAGACCTTTCCAGAATGAATACTGGAACGAAACCCGTGAAGGAATTTATGTAGATATTACCACAGGAGAACCTTTGTTTGTTTCTACCGATAAATTTGAATCCGGATGCGGATGGCCAAGTTTCTCCAAACCGATTACCAAAGGTTTGATTGATGAAAAGCTGGACCGTTCCCATGGTATGGATAGAGTAGAAGTAAGAAGTAAAACGGGAGATGCCCATTTAGGACACGTTTTCACAGACGGACCGCAGGATAAAGGAGGACTTCGTTACTGTATCAATAGTGCTTCGCTGAAATTTATTCCGAAAGCGGAAATGGAAAGCAAAGGATACGGAAAATATCTTCCGTTGTTAGATAAAAAGTAATATGAAAGGAAGGCTGCCAATGGCAGCCTTTTTATTTTGAATTAATAGTGCAATTGAAATCTTTCTTTAATGCTGAACATGGACATATTCAGAAATATAAGAAACCCGAAAATAATGTAGGAAGCTTCTTTGGAAGCGGTTGTAAACAGGTTAAAGATCTGCCCATAGCGGGTAGATTCAAAAGCATTTATAGTTTCTGCTGGCCCCCAATCTATAGTATCATTACAAAGTAAACATTCATATTCAGGATATTGCACCTTAGGATCAATATAGCTATAAACCGCAAAAATATGTCCTGTTTTCTCTAGGTCAACGGCATATTGTTCCTGTTTGGCAATTGCCAGATCATTCAAAACAGAGACAAAATCACCATAGCTATTATTTTGATCTAAAATAAACTCAATACCAGACTCTTTCTCATTTCTTTCCTGAAGCTTTTTCAGTTCAGAAACATATGATTTTGAATTTTCTTTGGCAGTACCGGGGACTATTTTTATTTTTTTGTAATCCCAGTTTCTATAAGTTTCAAAACTTTCAAATGTATTTTTACTCCCTTCTCTTTCTTTGGCAGGAAGTCCAATATCTATCACAGAAACTTTAATATCTTCAGACTTTTGGCTTCCATAATACCAAAACAAAACAGGAATCAGCAAGGCGCTGATCAATCCTGGAAAGTAGTATATTTTTTTCATGGCTGGTTTTTGATAGTACCGAATGAAAATTTTAAGCCAAAAAAAAAGTGATCCGAAAACGAACCACTTAAAAAATAATCTTTAAATATTGTAATTTTTAAATCTTTAAATTCCAGATATTACCATCTACCAATCTCTTTTTCTCAGAATCCAGTACGAACCGAATATAAAAACACCACACCACACCAGACAGGCGATAAGGCTTTCTGTAGGGTAGTGGAATTCATATTTTAATCCCATCATTTTTGCCATATCCAATCTGATCATCGGATTGGGAATAAGGTTAGACATACTTTCCAGCGGTAAAAGATGCGAGATGAAAAAATCATTCTGAAGAACCTCATTTCTTTGGGGCCCCTGCATTCCTTTTACTTTTGAATAGACTTCAAGAGCCTTTAAAATTCCCTCACCAATCCAGAAAATAAAGAGAGCAAGAAATACAAACACAGATTTCCTCAGTAAAATAGAAAGGAACATTAAGAAACAGAAGAACGTAAATAGTTTTACCAGGTAATTTCCAATAAAGAACATCTCAGCAAAAACTTTTGTAGATTCCGTTGTCTTCGAATATTGATATCCCAGAAACAAAGTAATTCCCAATACAATGGCTGTTGAAACAATAGTGAAAATACTTATTGTCAGTAATTTTGAAGTGATGAATTCCTTTCTGCTCAATCCATCAATGGTGTTCTGCTTGAACATCCGGTTACTGAATTCCTGTGAAATAGAGAAAACAATGATCAGTCCCAGGAAAATTTTCAGTAAGGCAACAATCCATGTGGTGAAGTTCCAGATTTCCGGGAAATTGTAAATCCCCTGTTCTTTTAAGTTAATGGTTCCTCCAAAAATATCAAAGTCAACCAATCCTATGAAAAGCAGCGCAATAAGAATGGCGAAATAGAGTATAGTGAAAACCTTAAACGGTTGATAGTTCAGATTTTTGTAGTATTCCAGTTTTAATAATTTGATCATGATTAATTAGTGTTTTTTACAAGTTCAAGGAATTGAGATTCAAGAGACAGTTTTTTCTTGGTCAAGTGGGAAAGATAGATTCCTTTCTCTGCCAGTTTCTGATTCATTGCCGAAGCTGAAACAGAAGCATCATCGCGGATCTGGGCTTTGATAAGATCACCTTCCTGATGAATGGAAGAGAACCACTGAAGTTCATTCAAAGCATTTAACAGCAATGTGTTATTATCAGCTTTCAGTTCAAAATATCCATTATTGGAAGTCATTTCATCCACTCTTCCACAGTAGATGGAATTTCCTTCTTTTAATACAATCACGTGGCTGCAGATTTTCTCAATTTCATCCAGAAGATGGCTTGCAATGATAATGGTGATTCCCTGTTTGGCAATATTGCTGATGATTTCTCTGATCTGAATGATTCCTTCAGGATCCAGTCCGTTGGTAGGTTCATCCAATATCATCACTTCAGGATTGTTGAGCATCGCTGAAGCTATGGCAAGACGCTGTTTCATTCCCAAAGAAAAAGTTTTGAAAGTATCTTTTCTCCTTTCATACAGATTAACGGTCTTCAGCACTTCGTCAATCCTTGAATAGGGTGCGTGCTTAATTTCAGCGACAATCTTAAGGTTGGTTTCTGCGCTTAAATAAGGATAAAAGTTAGGCTGTTCGATAATTGCTCCGATCTTTTTTAAGGTGTCAGGATCAGTTCCTTTTTTTCCAAACCAGAACCAGTCTCCGCTGGTGGGATTGATGGTTGAAAGCAGCATCCCGAAAGTAGTGGACTTTCCGCTTCCGTTCGGACCCAAAAGGCCATAAACATTTCCTCTTTCGACATCAAAAGAAATATTGTTGACCACAACTCTTTTGAATTTTTTCGTCAAATTTTTTACTGATAAAATCTTTTCCATGTAATTTGTTTTACATAGTAGTAGTCTATATAAATTAGAGAATGTTACAGAATTATCATAAATCAATATTAATTTATGGACAAATACATTAAATTTGATAGAATTAATCAACAGTTATGAAGCTAATTGAACTGGCAGAAGAATTAAATGTATCTGCAGAAGCCATAAAACAGTTTATCCAGGATTTTGATCTTGAACTGGTAGACTGTGTCAGTACAAATTTTGACGTAAAAGAAGATTTTGAAAAATTTGCCCGTGAGAATGTAGATTTTTTGAGGTTATATGAAAAAGATCTTGATAAAAATAAAACGTTGGAACAGATTGCCGAAGTCATTAAGCAGCCAAAAGATAAGGTGGAAAAGGTGATTAAAGACAATAATCTCAATATTTTCGATAATGGTTTTTTCAAATCCTCCATATCAAGCTATGGAATTGATAACAAACTTGGAGGGAATTATCAGTTTGTCTACGATTATTTTGGGCATAAAACCAGCCTTCAGCAAAGAGATTTTATAGGGTACAGAGACCTTTTCTTTTATACATCCACTGTTCTGGAACCCTTCCTGAATCCACAGCAGATCAAAGACTGGGGCATCAACAAACCTGCAGGGATTATTCTGTACGGACCTCCGGGAAGCGGTAAAATATTCTGGGCCAATAAAATAGCTGAAATCATCGGATATCAGTTTAAAGAAGTTAAAAAACACTATTTGGGAACTTCGCTGATTGATGGAAATGAGATCAATTTCAGTGATTTCCTGGTGAGTATGATGAAGGAAAACAAAATGCTTCTTTTTATGGATGATTTCGATGAAATTATGATGCAGAGAAGGGCGGAAACAGACATTGCTTCCTGCAATCTTGAGGCTCAGGAGCTGATTCTGCATTACATTGGAAAATTTGAAAAAGAAGGTGTTTTAATGGTAGGGTCAGCTAATTCTGTGGCTGAAATTGATGAGGAAATTCTGGCACCCGGAAGATTTGATGTGTTGATTCCTATTTTTCCTCCCAATGCTTCTGAGCGCTCGGAAATCATTCTTTATGCCATGACCAGAGGATTGGAAGAAGATTCTTTACTCTACAAAATACTTAAAAATAACAAAGCTGATAAGGTTCCTTTCTGGCATGAAATCTCTTCAAAGATGAAAGCCTTCAGTAACACTATGCTGATAGACTTTACCCAAAGTTTAAAGAAAAGAATTAAAAACCTTTATCAGAGAACCAGAAACGAAAAGCTGAAAATTGATCAGAAACTTTTGGAGAGTGCGCTGAGGGATGCCGGGTCAAAACTTACTGAAGAATATCTTGATCAGGTAGCACGATTTCTAGCGGATGCCATTATCAATAATTTTGATGACTTCAGGTTTAGGATTCAGGCTCTGAAAAATGAACTGGAAACTTACAGAGTTGTCGAAGAGCCGCAAAGAGCAATCGGATTCCAGCATAATGAAGAAGGAGATAAAGGATAAACTGTTTAAGGTTTTATAAAAATTACTCATTACCTAATTACTCATTATTTATGAACAGTATTTGGGAATTGGATACATTCTACAGAAAAAGAGATATCATCATTATTGGTGCGGGGTTTTCCGGGCTTTGGACAGCTATATCCATAAAGGAGAAGTATCCTGAAAAATCTGTTCTTATTATTGAACGGAATACCATTCCATTGGGTGCTTCCACAAGAAATGCCGGGTTTGCCTGCTTTGGAAGTCTTACCGAAGTGATTGCCGATTCTGAGAAAATGGGCTGGGAAAAAACACTGGAGCTTGTTACAATGAGATTTAACGGACTTCAGAAAATCCAGCATTATTTTAAACATGATGAAATTGATTTTGAACTGAATGGAGGTTATGAAATTGTAAACACTGAAGAGCCTTTAACCCAGATTGATGCTGTAAATAAAAAACTGAAAACAATAACCGGACTGGATCAGACTTATACTTTAAAACAGAATAAAATAAAGGAATTCGGACTTGGAAAATCTGAATTCCTGATTGAAAATCCCTGTGAAGGAGGTCTTCACTCCGGAAAGTTAGTACAGAAACTACTGGAGAAATGCCACGAACTGAAAATTGAGTTTTTATTTGGAACGGAAGTTCAAAATATTGAAGAAACGAACAAAGTTGAGGTGCAGCTTTCAACAGATCTTTCTGTAATCGCCGACCAGCTTATTTATTGTACCAATGCATTCACTTCAAAATTTCTGGAAAAAGAGAATATCATTCCTGCCCGCGGACAGGTTCTCCTGACAGAACCAGTAGACGGTTTAAAACTTAAAGGTACTTTTCATTATGATGAAGGCTATTATTATTTCAGAAATATAGGAAACAGAATATTACTGGGTGGCGGAAGAAATCAGGATTTTAAGACAGAAGAAACAACGGCTTTTGAAACGACAGAATTTCTGCAGAATCATTTAGAAAACTTTTTAAAAGAAGTCATACTTCCTCATAAAGATTTTAAAATTGCCCTCCGCTGGTCAGGAATCATGGCTATGGGTGAAGAAAAATCGCCCATTATAAAACAGTTTTCAGAAAGACAGTTTTGCGCGGTAAGACTTTCAGGAATGGGAGTGGCCCTGGCCCCGAAGATAGGTGAAATGATGGCAGAAATGATATAATTACAACGTTGGGAAACATGAAATACTTACCCTTTGAACGTATTACTTACAAAACAAATTTGTCTGAAAAGGAAGTTTTAACAAGACTCTCTGGTTTTGTAGAACCTAAAAAATTTGGTTTGGGGAAAAATTATATCAAAGAATATGAAGGATCTATCTATAATAATAGCTTTGAAATAAGCAGAGTTATACAATACAGAAACTCTTTTCTTCCTCAGATCAACGGTAAAATTCAAAATGAAAATAATGGAACCCAAATACAGGTGACCATGTCATTACATGCTTTTGTCTTCTTTTTCTTAATAGTCTGGTGCTCATTTGCCCTGATTTTCTTCATAGGTGTCTCTATAAAAACTATAAGGGAAAAAGAAATATCAGTAGAACTTTTTCTTCCTCTGGGTATGCTCTTGTTTGTCTACGCTTTAACTATGGCAGGGTTCAAATCGGAAAGTAAACAAGCAAAAGAATATCTTAGAAGAAGCTTTGACGCTGAAATTATCAAAGAGTGATTTAGCTGTTTTCCCACCACTTTAAAATATCTCTAGCTACATCTTCGGCACTAAACTCAGACCTGTAAAGACCGTAAGTGACACCCAACTCGGTTTCTATAATAGTTTCCAGCTTTTCCTGATCAGCCCCTTTTTCCAGCTGTTGAAGAAGTTTTTCTGTTAAGTGATTAAAACTGTTTTTAGAAAGACCGGGCATTAAATTCATTGAAATAATAAGCTTCTTTAACTGAGCAAAATTTCCATTACGCTCATTGATCCAATCATTGATATCCATTTTAAACCTGTTTTAAAATATAAATATAAAGGATAATTTACACTCCATAAATTCAAACCTGAACTCTACGTCCCGGAACCCGAACCTCAGATTCAAAACTTTACCCCAAAACTTTAAGCCCGAACTTTAACCCAGCACCTCTCCACTCTAAAAGAATTCCTTATTTTTGCAAAAAAGAAACATTCGTGATTAACAACGACCAGATAAAAGAAGTTCAATCCAGAATTGAAGACTTACACAGATACCTTCAGATTGAAAAAAAGAAGATTGAAATAGCCAATGATGATGAAAAAACTGCGGCACCCGAATTTTGGGATAATCCAAAAACTGCTGAAGCATTTCTAAAACAGCTTCGTTCCAAGAAAAAATGGGTAGAAAGCTATGACGAAATTCAGACACAGTTTGAAGATTTACAGGTTTTGGCTGATTTTGCTAAAGAAGATCCGGATTCTGAAAAAGAACTGGATGAGACTTTCCCGCAATTGGTGGAAAAAATTGAAGACCTGGAATTCAAAAATATGCTTTCCAATGAAGGGGACGAACTTTCTGCAGTACTTCAGATTACAGCAGGAGCAGGAGGAACAGAAAGCTGTGACTGGGCAGCTATGCTGATGAGAATGTATACCATGTGGGCAGAAAAACAAGGCTATAAAATCCGTGAACTTAACTTCCAGGAAGGAGATGTAGCAGGTGTGAAGACTGTTACCCTTGAAATTGAAGGCGAATTTGCTTTTGGATATTTAAGAGGTGAAAACGGAGTACACCGTTTGGTAAGGATTTCTCCTTTTGACAGTAATGCAAAACGTCATACAAGTTTTGTTTCGGTATATGTTTATCCTTTGGTGGATGATACCATTGAAATCAACATCAATCCTGCCGATATCAGCTTTGAAACCATGAGAGCTTCCGGAGCCGGAGGGCAGAACGTAAACAAGGTGGAAACGGCTGTACGTCTTCGCCACGCACCAACCGGAATTATCATTGAGAACTCAGAATCCCGTTCTCAGCTTCAGAATAAAGAAAAAGCAATGCAGCTCCTTCGTTCAAGACTCTACGAAATGGAACTGGAAGAACGTATGAAAGCCAGAAACGAGATTGAAGCCAACAAGATGAAGATCGAGTGGGGAAGCCAGATCAGAAACTACGTCATGCATCCATACAAACTGGTAAAAGATGTACGTTCCGGTCATGAAACTTCAGATGTGGATGCCGTAATGAACGGAAATATCACTCCATTCCTGAAAGCATTCTTAATGGCCGATGGAACGGCTGTTTCCGATGATGATCTGGACTTATAAAAATCATGTTTGAATTTTAGTTAAAATCTTATAATTAATTTTTGTTTCAGACATTTTAGACTTACTTTTGTTGTTCATCGATATTTATGGAAGATTTCAATAGCTGGAAGGATTTATTAAACCCGGAGTTTTATATAAAAATGGGAGGGTTTTGGCTGATTTTGTTTATTGTTTTTGCTGAAACAGGTCTTTTTGTAGGATTTTTTCTACCTGGAGATTCACTACTGTTCGTTTCGGGAATTTATGCTGTTGAAATCATCAAAGAGACTTTTGGCTCTACAGGGAGCGATTTCCTAGATACTACAATATTAGCTTCTGGTGTAGCTCTTGCTGCTGTTATTGGAAATGAAGTTGGATATTATTTCGGGAGAAAAGCAGGTCCTGCTTTATATAAAAGACCGGACTCAATGCTTTTTAAGAAGAAATATCTTTATCAGGCCCACGATTTCTTTGAAAAACATGGTGCATTAGCTGTTATTATGGCAAGATTCTTACCGGTTGTAAGAACTTTTACACCCATTGTGGCAGGTATTGTAAAAATGGATAAAAAAGAGTTTTTAAGAGATAATATTATTGGAGCTGTATTATGGTCATTCATTTTGATCTTTGCAGGGCATTATCTGGATAAACTTTTCATGGACCAGTTTGGAATCAATCTAAAACAGAAACTGGAATATATCATTATCGTCATTGTATTGGTAACGACACTTCCGGTCATCTTCAAGTTTGTTTTCGGAAAAAAAGAAGACCTTTCAAAAAAATATGAAGATCAGGACTTTGAATAGATAAAGAATTCAATAAAAAATATAGAGCCGTCTCAATCATGAGATGGCTTTTTTATTGCTTATCAATAAATTTTTTAAACGCAAAGATTAATTTGTATTGAGTATTATTTTGAGAGAGCAAAGGTAGGAATCAATGAAATTGATTCTTTCTAAGCGTATGGATATATATTCGTGAGCTTCATCAGTGACAAAGTCACGACTTCTTTGCTTTTTTACAATGATGTGTTGTAATTATTATCCTTTGCGTTTAATAATCAAAAAAATTCTCTTAGACACCTTTACTTTTTAATCCATTCCAGAATATTAGGATAGATAATGCTGTCTCTTTTTCTTTTACTGAAAAATCTGGGTGCATGCCCGGCTCCTTTCATAAAAATAAATTTGTGTGGAACGTTCATCTTGGTAAGCGCAGAGTCCATCGCAATTCCCTGGTGTTGATTTACCAGTACATCATTATTTCCCTGAAATAACATGGTCGGAACATCTGTAATATTAGCAATAGGGCTGGCTTCCTTAAAAGCTTCAGAAACGTTTTTCCGGTCAAACTTAGTCCCTACTACCTTTTGAAAAGTAGGAGAGGTATATTTTGAATAAAAAGATTTAAGATATTCAGAGCTGTAAAAATCTGTTGGTCCGCTTAAGGAGATTATTTTTTTTATTTGTTCAGGATGCTGGTAACCATAAAGTAAGGCTAGATGGCCACCGGCACTTTCTCCCAGAAGAATGTAATTGTTGGGTTGAAGCTCTGCTTTTTCTGCTAAAGAGTTGAATTTTTCAATGGCAAGCCCAATATCTTCAAGCTGTTGTTTATAAGTGATCTTTTCTTTGGTAGAAACAAACCTGTAATTCATATTGATACTCGGAATGTTGTTTTGAAAAAGCATTTTCTGAACCTGGATCATATGCTCTTTTTTACCCAAAGTCCAGGCACCACCATGAACGATAAGTACAACAGGAGAATTTTCAGAATAATCTTTGGGAAGAAAAACATCCATTTTCTGTCTTTTATGTTCCCCATATTTCAGATTGTAAATCTTCTGTTGTCCGCCGGGACCTACCCAAACTCTGAATTTAGTATTACATGACTGCAGAAGGAAACCAACGCATCCCATGACGAAAAAATGATACCGGAGAACGAGTTTTTTCATTACTTAAATTTACGAAAAATTCTATTAATTATGAAGCAAACAAGGTTTAATTAAAGCCTTTCCGCTGTTTTTGATGACAGTCCTTTTTTGATGGTAATAACTCCTTTTTCACCTTCTTTGAAAATGAAAGAAATCTCAGTGTCATCATCCTGAAGGAAAAACGCATCTTCTTTTTCAGCTGAAATTCTGACCTTAGGATCTTTATTGTTCTGCATAAAAAGCTGCCCGTTTTCGTAGAGAATATGGATAATGCTATCATCTGAAAGTTGGTAATCTCCCACGTATTTTTTAAGAATATCAGCACTTAGTGTTACTTCTTTCTTTGGTTGTGGAATAGTGTAAGGCTGATGTAAAAGAGCCGCTAAAATAGTATTACCTGCTTTCTCCAGTTTTTTACTTGTGATATTGTTCAGAAGGATAATGCAGAGATCATCCTCCGGAAGCATCGCAAAATAACTTGTGGAACCCTCTATATTTCCGCCGTGATTAATGAGTTTTTTTCCGTAAAGATCATCAATAAACCAACCATAACCGTAGCCGCTCAAAAAAGGAGTGGTTGCTTTTTTAAATGCCTCTTTGGAAACAATTTTATAATCTCTCAATCCAATATAGTAATTGTACAGATCTTCAACGGTACTGTTGATTTGTCCTGCAGGACCGGTTAGTGTAGAATTCCAGACTTGTGTTTTTTCCTGTTTTGTGTTTGAAATATAAGAATAAGGAACGGTTTTGTACGGGCTTTTCAGTGCAAGGTAGTTAAAACCGGTGTGAGCCATCTTCAGAGGATTTAGGATGAATTTTCTTACAGCATCTTCATAAGAAAGTCCTGTTATCTTTTCAATGATAAGTCCCAATATGATATACCCTGAATTGGTATAAGAAAACTGAGTTCCGGGTTTAAAATCCAATGGTTCATTTTTAAAAAAAGAAAGTTCTTTATCTTTTGGTATAGATTTTCCGGTGTGAAGAAGATTGAAATACTCTTTATTTCGCAATACTTCATAAATTCCGGAAGTGTGGGTAAGGAGATGTTCGATCGTAATTTCATTTCCTCTTGGATAATCGGGAATAAACTTTGAGACAGGATCTTTAAAAGAAATTTTTCCTTCCTCGCTTATCTTTACAATGACCAGAGCTGTGAAAGATTTGGTAAAGAAGCAATCTGATACACACTTTTGTCCTGATTGGGGATCTTTTTTTCTGCATCCTGCCAGCCGTATGATCTTTCAATAATGTTTTTATTCTGATAATGGATCAAAGCAGTTCCATTAAATTTATTAATTGCTGCAAATGCTTTTATAATGTGGTCTATTTCTTCTTTCTTGCTTTCGTGATTAATAGTGTTGAGATGATTTTCCGTCTGAGCTTTCAGAGTAGAGTAGAATGCACTGAACAAACAACACATACATCCTAAAGCTAAAATATGAAATTGACGTTGCATAGGGATCAGATTTAAAAAACGGTTAAAATTACAGGTTTTCAGCGTAGCGGCTCAAAGAATTATTGTACCTGGGCAAATGTTTGGAAAGAGCTTTCAATATTAAAGACAGTGCTTCTTTGTATTCTTCTGCTGAAGAAAGGGACAGTGCTAAAAAAGAATCTACCGCATCATCCAGTTCATCAGAATAGTGGGCTTTTTCCTCCCTTAAAATATGGATACTTTCTTCTATTTTTCCATTATTTCTTAAGGTGCTTGCGAGCTGAATTCTTGCTCTTCTTCTTCGTAAGCCAGTTAATCCTTTTTCTAATGCTGATCTGTACAAAGGTTCTGCTTCCTTTTCGTGCCCGGTGGAATCAAAAGCACAGGCTCTTTCAAAATCAGCAATAGCCTGGGAATCCTTTTCTGTAAGTAATTCTACATGATCTTTAATTTGCTCAATAAACTCTTCACTGTTTATGGTTCCAAGTTTTAGCCATATTCTTTGTAATTGATTTTCCCAGTTTTTATTCATCCAATAGATTTTAAACAAAGATATAAAATATTGAAAGTGAAGGATTGTTGAAAGGTTCATATAATTTTCAAAATAATTGTTAGATTATGAATCCAAAAACGGAATTAAATAATTATTTTTGCTGAACTTAACAAAGATTAAAAAATTATTAAAATATGGCATCAGGCTTTTTTGCAATTTTGGATGATATTGCAGCATTGATGGATGATGTAGCGGTTACCAGTAAGGTTGCTACCCAAAAGACAGCAGGAATTTTAGGAGACGATCTGGCTGTAAATGCAGAAAAAGCCACTGGCTTTCTTTCCTCAAGGGAAATTCCCGTTTTATGGGCAATTACCAAAGGATCATTTATCAATAAACTGATTATTCTTCCTATCGTTTTTTTACTTAATTGGTTATATGCTCCGGCTATTAATTATGTATTGATCCTTGGAGGATTCTATCTGGCCTTTGAAGGCGTTGAAAAAGTTATAGAATTTCTTTTTCACCGTGACAAAAAGGGGCATGAAGTTATAGAGGAAATTGAAGAAGACGAAAAAAGTTCTGAAGAAATTGAAAAAGAGAAAGTAAAATCGGCAATTACAACTGATTTTATTTTATCCATCGAGATCGTTATTATTGCTTTAGGAACCGTATTGGAAGAAAGTCATCCTTTCATTACGCAGATTTTAGTAACGAGCCTGGTTGCATTCATTGCTACTGTTGGAGTGTATGGAATTGTAGCTTTGATCGTAAGAATGGATGATGCTGGGTTTAAATTAATAAAGAAAAGTAAGGATAAAGGCTTTTTCGGAGGACTTGGACATCTATTAGTGAAGGCTTTACCTATTGTTATTAAAATATTAGGAGTCGTAGGAACAATTGCTTTAATAATGGTTGCTGGTGGAATTTTTCTGCATAGGATCGAATTTTTCCATGGCATATTACCAACCTGGCCGGATGTTTTGAAAGAGCTTACACTTGGAGTTGCTGGCGGATTGGCAGCGGTTGCTGTCTTCACTTTAGGAAAAGGAATCTATTCCCTGGCAACAAAAAAATAAAACAGAATTAGAATTAAATAACCAAAAAATCCTGTACTCGAGAGAGTGCAGGATTTTTTATGATTAGATTTAAACTTTGAATATAAAACTTTGAACGTTAAACAAAAAAGAGACCTGTAAAAAGTCTCTTTTTCTATATTAATTGAATAAATCTTTTACTTTATCAAAAAAAGTTTTTTCTTTTCCGGATGGTTCTGCAACCATTTCTCCGCTGGACATCTGCTTTTCAAAGAATTCTTTCTGGTCCTTGGTAAGCTTCTGTGGAGTCCAGACATTGATGTGGATGAACATGTCTCCTTTACCATAGCTGTCGATACTTGGAAGCCCTTTTCCGGCTAATCTCAAGATTTTTCCGGATTGAGTTCCCGGATCAACGGTAATTTTTACTTTTCCGCCTACGGTAGGAATTTCTTTCTTCGTTCCTAAAGCAGCTTCAGCAAATGAAACATATAATTCCTGGTGAAGATTATCACCTTCTCTCTTGATCGTTTGATCTACTTCCTCTTCAATGATCACCAATAGATCTCCCGGAACACCTCCAAATGGAGCATCATTACCTTTTCCTCTTACATTAAGCTGGATACCGTCTCTTGCTCCTGCCGGAATGTTGATTGCGATTTCCTCTTCATCTTTGATAAGTCCCTGTGCATTGGCTCCTGCAGGAATTTTGTCAGCAACTTTTCCAATTCCCTGACAAGTACTACATGTAGTTTGAGTCTGCATTTGACCAAACATGGTATTCATTACTTTTAACTGAACACCGGAACCGTTACAGGTAGGACATGTTTTTGAAGTGGCACCTTCCGCCATCTTCATTTTCTTTACTTTGATGGTTTTCTGAGTACCATTTACCATTTCCTCAAGGTTCAGCTTGATTCTGATTCTTAAATTAGAACCCTTAACCTGCTGACGGCCTCCACCGCCACCACCGAATCCTCCGAAACCACCACCGAAAATATCTCCAAACTGGCTGAAAATATCTTCCATGTTCATTCCGCCTCCGAAGCCTCCGCCTCCGAAACCACCATTTCCACCCATTCCGGCATGTCCGAACTGGTCGTATCTTGCACGTTTCTGATCGTCGCTCAGAACTTCGTAAGCTTCAGCAGCTTCTTTAAATTTTTCTTCAGCCTCTTTATCTCCCGGATTTTTATCCGGGTGAAATTTGATGGCCATTTTACGGTATGCTTTCTTTATTTCGTCGGCCGATGCAGATTTGTTGATCTCAAGAACCTCGTAATAATCTCTTTTTGACATGACAACTTTATAATTGATTGTTGATAAATGATAAAAGATATTGTAAAGCTAATAAGTGAAACATTCATCAATTATCACTCACCATTTATCATTTATGAATTTTAATTTCCTGTTACTACTTTTGCAAAACGGATCACTTTATCATTTAAAGTATATCCTGTTTCAATAACGTCTACGATTTTTCCTTTCAAATCTTCCGATGGAGCAGGGATCTGAGTAATCGCTTCATGGAAATCAACATTAAAGCTGTCACCAGCCTTTACTTCCATTGTTTTTAGTCCTTTTTCGGTAAGTTTGTTCTTGAATTTCTGATAGATAAGTTCCACACCTTGCAGGTCAGCCGGATTTCCATTTTTAGCGATTTCTTTTAAAGCTCTTTCAAAATCATCCAAAACTCCTAACATTGAAACCATCATTTCCTGGTTGGCATACTGGAAGAATTCGATCTTCTCTTTGCTTGTTCTTTTTTTATAGTTTTCGAATTCAGCATACAATCTGATGTAACGGTCTTTCTCTTCTGCCAAAAGTTCCTCTGGAGAAGGAGTAACTGTCACATTGTCCTGAGACGTTGCGTCATTCTGAACATTGTTTTCTTCCTGATTATTGATGCTTTCTTCGTTAATATCCTGGTTTTCCATAATTCAATATTTATTTACTGATTGTTTGACAAAGAGCCTGCCAAATCTAAAATCTGGACATTAAGGCAGAAAAAGGGAGTAGTGGTGAATCGTGAATACGTCAATTCGTTTTGCTTGTGAATTTGTTGTGGGGAGGGATTGATAATTGACTTTGCGAAGCAAAAATTGACTATTGACTATTCACTTATCAATGGTGAATACGTCAATCCGCTTTGCTTGTGAATTTATTATGGAGTAGGATAAAAAATTGACTTTGCGAAGCAAAAATTGACCATTCACCAAAGAATGTCCAATAGTCAATTTTAAAACTATAGTTATATTTTCTATTCTCCCGTAAACGTCTGGTACAAAAGGTACAGATTTAGAACAATGATAATGATGGAAATTATCCATACACAGACTTTCAGGAATGGTTTATTGACAAATTCTCCCATTTTAGCTTTGTCATTGGTAAACATCACCAATGGAACAACTGCAAAACTAAGCTGCATGGAAAGAATTACCTGGCTTAAAACCAATAATTCAGTTGTTCCCTGTTCTCCGTAAAGAATGGCAACAATAAGTGCCGGAATTACAGCAATAAGTCTGGTGATCAATCGTCTCAGCCATGGTTTTAATCTGATATTCAGGAAGCCTTCCATGACGATCTGTCCGGCAAGAGTTCCAGTTAATGTTGAATTTTGCCCGGATGCTAATAAAGCAATGGCAAATGCAATACTGGCCATAGAAGCTCCCAGAATAGGGGTTAACATTTTATAGGCATCATGAATATCCGCCACATGCTCGTTTCCTGTAGTATGGAATGTAGCAGCAGCCAGAATAAGAATTGCTGCATTGATGAAAAATGCCAGCATTAATGAAACGGTACTGTCTATGGTGGCAAACTTTATGGCTTCTTTTTTTCCTTCGGTATCACGGGTATAATCTCTGGTCTGTACAATACTGCTGTGCAGATACAGATTGTGTGGCATTACGGTAGCTCCTAAAATCCCGATTGCTATATAAAGCATGGCCGGGTTCTGAATAATTTCCTTTTGCGGAACCAAACCTCCCAGAATCTCATTAAAAGCAGGCTGCGAAATGATGATTTCATATACAAAACAGGCTAGAATAATGAAGATAAGCCCTCCTACAATACTCTCTATCCATCGAAAACCTTTGGACTGAAGTAAAAGAATGATTAAAACGTCCACTGTTGTAATGACAATCCCCCAGGTCAGCGGGATATGGAATAACAGGTTTAATGCAATGGCTGAACCGATGACCTCAGCGAGATCACAGGCGGCAATGGCTATTTCACAGAATACCCAGAGAATAAAATTAGTGGTAGGATTGAAGTGGTCTCTACAGGCCTGAGCAAGATCTCTTTCTGCAACAACACCAAGTTTTACGGATAAGTGCTGTAAAACCATTGCAAAGATATTGGAAATAAGGATGACCGAAAGGAGTGTATAACCGAATTGAGCTCCCCCGGCAATATCTGTGGCCCAGTTTCCTGGATCCATGTAACCTACGGCAATCATCAGACCTGGTCCTGCAAATGCAAGATATTTCCTCCAGAAAGTTGCATTTTTAGGGACTTTGATTGATGAATAAACCTCTGATAAGGAATGGTTTGTTTTATCTTTTCGCCAAGCGTTTTTTATATTGAAATTCATAAATGTTAGAAATGACTAACAAATTTAATTAAATAAATGTAAACAGAAAAATCATGGCATAAAAAAATCCCGGAAATTGCTTCCCGGGACCTAATTTTTATTGACTCTAAAGATTATTTTGCAAATCTTACAGCCATTTTTCTATCGGCAGCTCTTTCAGCATCAGAAGCTTTTGCATCTACTTTAGCAAATTTACTTCCATAGCCTTCAGCTTCTAAAACCTGAGCACCAACTCCTGCTTTTACTAAAGCAGCCTTGATATATTCAGCTCTGGCTTTTGATAGTTTTACATTGTTGGCTTCGTTTCCGGTTTTGTCTGTATAACCTCCAATTTTGATTTTTGCATCAGGGAAAGCTTTAAGGATAGCCACTAAGTTATCCAATTGCCCTTGTGAACCTGCTTCAAGTTCAGTAGCACTTCCCATTTTGAAATTGACGTGATCGAAGTCGTACCACTTATCTTTCAATGCTGCATCATCAGCTGCATTTTTGTAGTTTCCGGATTTCAGGAATGTAATCATCTGATCTTCCATTCCTCCTTTGTAACCTTTTAACATCACTCCATTAAGATCAATATTTTCATCTGTTTTAGCTGTTGCAGGAGCAGGTGTTACTGTTGTAGCAGCAGTATCCGTAGTTGTGCTGGTTGCAGTAGAATCAGATGTTGTAGTAGTGGTTGTAGTGGTTTGTTTTTTCTCACACTGCTTCCATAAGAAATAAGCAGCAGCGATCAATAATAAAAGCGGAAGCAACCATTTCCAGATTGAACCTCCGCCTTGATTATTATTGTTATTATTTTCAAATCTTTCTCTTACTTCTCTTGCTCCTTCTGAAACATTTTCTCTTGCTGTAGCTACACCTTCTGCGATGTTATCTTTAGCAGTAGATGTTACTGAAGAAACCGTTTCTTTTGCCTGGCCAAACCAATTTTCAGCTCCTAATCCAAAGGAAGCCAAAGAAAGACCTGCAGGCAATAAAGAAGAAATAATGCCTTTCTGATCATGCAGTAAGCTGGAAATACCTGAAGCACCCAGATTATTGTCTGCTGCATATTTTCCAATAGTGCCTACTGTAGCTCCAGTCACCAGGTTTAACAAAGAACCTGCAGAGGTATTGCTGACACCTGAAAAACTGGCAATAGAATTAACTAATGCACCTACTTTATCTCCAAAAATGGAAGATAATAAGTTTGAAATAATAGGACTGCTCGACGAACCGCCTAATAAATTTCCTAAAATTCCACTTGAAGAGGCTTGTGTAATAGCATCCACAACGCCAGGTTTATCTGCATTATTGGCTAATCCACCTACTACAGCAGGTAATAATCCGCCAATTGCTTTAGAAATACCAGATTCACTTTCTCCAAACTGCGATGCAGCCTGTGAAATCAATGCGGGACCTAATTGTCCTTTAATTAAATCAATGACATTTAAAGACATAATAATAAATTTTTTTGATTAATGTTGAGATAAATTTAAACAAAAATCCGTCCAAATGTCACTTTTTTTTGAATATTTCTTTAAAAATTAATGATTTTTTTCTAAATCATTAAAATTTTTAATAAGCTTTTGCAAATAATACACGTCTCTTAGATGGTTTTCCTGAAATCAAAGAAATTCCTTCTTCTACGTCATTATCCAAAGGAATACATCTTATTGTAGCCTTCGTTTCATCCTTGATTTGTTCCTCTTCTTCAGCCGTTCCATCCCAGTGTGCATAAATGAATCCACCCTTCTCTTCCAGAACTTTTTTGAATTCTTCATAAGTATCCACTTTCGTGATATTATTTTTTCTGAATTCAAATGCTTTATTATAAATATCCTGTTGAATCGTTTTCAATAAATCTTCGATATAAGAATCAATTCCTTCAATAGAACGAACTTCCTTAGTCAGATTATCTCTTCTCGCAATTTCTACAGACTTATTTTCAAGGTCTCTTGGTCCCATAGCGATTCTTACAGGAACTCCTTTCAATTCATATTCTGCAAATTTCCATCCTGGTTTGTTCTGAGTATCATTGTCAAACTTAACAGAAATTCCTTTTGCTCTCAGTTTAGCCTGAATATCTAAAGCCACTTCACTGATTTGTTCCAGTTGCTCTTCTCCTTTAAAGATAGGAACAATCACCACCTGAATCGGCGCAAGGGTAGGAGGCAATACCAATCCGAAATCATCAGAGTGCGTCATAATTAAAGCTCCCATCAGACGGGTAGATGTTCCCCATGATGTTGCCCATGCATGTTCGATTTTACCTTCTTTGTTGGTGAATTTTACGTCAAATGCTTTTGCAAAATTCTGACCTAAGAAGTGAGATGTTCCAGCCTGTAAAGCTTTTCCATCCTGCATTAATGCTTCAATACAATAAGTCTCATCAGCTCCTGCAAATCTTTCAGAAGGCGTTTTTAACCCTTGAATTACAGGAATAGCCATAAAGTTTTCTGCAAAATCTGCATATACGTTATTCATCTTTTCTGCTTCTTCAATAGCTTCATCTTTTGTAGCGTGAGCGGTGTGCCCTTCCTGCCATAAGAATTCTGCTGTTCTCAGGAAAAGACGTGTTCTCATTTCCCAACGAACAACATTGGCCCATTGGTTGATTAGTATCGGTAAGTCTCTGTAAGACTGAATCCAGTTTTTATAGGTATTCCAGATAATTGCTTCTGAAGTAGGACGAACAATAAGTTCTTCTTCAAGTTTTGCATCCGGATCTACAATCAGTTTGGAAGGGTTGTCCGGATCGGTTTTTAACCTGTAGTGGGTAACAACAGCACATTCTTTTGCAAAACCTTCTGCATTTTTTTCCTCAGCCTCAAACAAGCTCTTGGGCACAAAAAGCGGGAAGTATGCGTTAACGTGACCTGTTTCTTTGAATTTTTTATCCATTTCATCACGCATTTTTTCCCAGATCGCATAGCCATACGGTTTGATCACCATACATCCACGCACGCCTGAGTTTTCAGCTAAATCAGCTTTTACAACCAGCTCATTATACCATTTGCTGTAATCTTCGCTTCTTGAGGTTAATTTTGCCATTATTTTTTTAAATTTTTTTAACTTTTGTACATTATTGTTATCTAAAAATAAAAATCTATTTTTGATAGATTTTTTTACCAGTATTTTGGTACATTTTTGGTACAGATTGCAAATATAATTTAAATTAAAAATTTTTACGTTATCATGAAAAGAAATATACATAAAAATTTGCTTGGTCTGCTAAGATCCAAAGGGATATTGGCTATATCGGGCGGATTATTACTTGTGTCTTGTGGTGCTCAGATGGGAGGGTATAGCGAGACAGACGGGGTGTATTACGACCCCAATAAGGATACGCTACCTGAAGGAGTTATCATCAATGATAGCGGAAACAGAGTAGGAGAATACTATGATTACTATCAGGATTCCAATGTAATTCAAAATGCACAGGCGAATTCCAGAGAGCAACAAAACAGATATAATGACTGGAGTGGTACCAATACCAATTGGAATTCCAACGCTACAGACTCGGATTGGGGACTTTATGCAGGTTCTCAGACCAACTATTATGACAACTCATGGGGATGGGGATCTCCTTGGGGATGGTATGGTGGTTACAGCCCGTATTGGGGTTGGGGTATGAACCGTGGCTGGGGCTGGGGTGCTAGTATGTCCTGGGGTTGGGGCGGATCATTCGGATGGGGCTGGGGAGGCTCTTACGGATGGGTAAGTCCATACTGGGGATACGGATATGGCGGATATTATGATCCATTCTGGGGCGGATACTACGGGAATCCCTACTGGGGTTACGGAGGTGGTTACTGGGGTGGTGGCTACTACAACAGACCTGTTTACAGAAGAAGCGGTATCAGTGGAGGTGGATTCCAGAATACAGGGGTAGCCAACGCAGTTTACAGAACGAATACAAATAATTCAGGTTTCAGAAACACTAATAATAATGGTGGTTTCAGAGATACCAACTCAAACGGAGGCTTCAGAAACAGTAATGGCGGTTTCAGAGATGGCAATTCCGGAGGTTTTAGAAACGGTAATTCCGGAGGTTTCAGAAATACACAGTCTAATGGTGGATTCCGTAACTCTGCGCCACAAACAAGACCTAATTACAATTATCAGCAACCACAACCAAGATATAACAATAATAACGGAGGCTTCAGATCTAATGATTCAGGAGGTTTCAGATCGAGTGGTGGCTTCAACTCCGGAGGAGGAGGCTTTAGAGGCGGTTCTTCAGGAGGTGGCGGAATGAGATCCGGCGGCGGAGGCAGAGGTGGCTTCAGATAATTTTTCAAATTAATAAACTATTAAAAAATAATGTTAAAAAAATCTTTAGTATTAATGAGTATTTCTGCTGCATTTTATGCACAGGCTCAGGATGTTTCTGTCATAAGAAATACGGTAGAGGTTTATTCAAGTACTCCTATGGTGGGATCAGCTAAGTTTAATGCGATGGCTGGAGCTAATGGTGCGCTAGGTGGTGATGCAAACTCTTTGCTTACGAACCCGGCAGGTTTAGGAGTAGCTATTTCAGGTGAGGTTTCAGGAACTTTATCTATTTTAGGAAATAAAAACAAAAGTACTTTAGGAGGATCTACAATAGATTATAGCAAAACCAGAGGAGACCTTGGGAATGCAGGAGGTGTAATTGCTTTTCCTTTGATGACAGAAACCGGATGGAAGTTTATCAACATTGGTATTAATTTTTCTAATCAGACTTTGGACAATGTAATCCAGTCACCAGGAAATAATAAGATCGTTTATGCTTTTGATAAGGATGATATTAGCAAGGATGCTGCATTAGCGGGGCATATGTATGAAAGATACGGTAACTTGTCAAAGATGAGTTTTGGAGTTGGTGCCAACTATAATCATAATTTATATTTAGGAGCAGGTTTCAACTTTTTCAATGCTTCATTGGATCAGTATGATACTTTGTTGTACCGAAACATTGCCAATGGTTCTACAGAAGCATTTAGTAAGCAGGATACTCCTTACTCAGAAAGATCTTCAGGTTTTTCTGCTTCATTAGGGGTGATTGGAAAGTTGAGTCCTAACTTCAGAGTCGGAGCCTCTCTTGAAACTCCTACATTCTGGACAATAGACAGAAATTATTATTTCTATAATGATCCTGTTTATGGAGACGATATTGGAGCTGAAAACAGAAAGTTCACTTCACCTCTTAAAGCAACGGTGAGTGCTGCGTTTGTAGCAAGTAAAAACTTCTCATTGAACGTAGACTATACTCTTGGACTTACAAAACCTGATTATAAAGTATATGGAGGTGCAGAAAGAGAATTAAATGATTTCTTCAAAGAAAACTACAAGAATCTTTCAGAAGTAAGAGTGGGAGCTGAGTACAGAGTACAGCAGTTCAGATTGAGAGGAGGATACTCTTACCAGTCAACTCCTTTTGATGCCCTTACGATCAGCAGATTTAATGATGCAGGTACTGTAGGAGATCAATCGTACAGCAATATGATGCTAAGTGACAGAAATACCCTTTCTTTTGGTATCGGGTATGATTTCAAATCATTCTATGTAGATGCATCTTATCAGAATATCTCATCTAAGTATACTAATCCTTTTATGAGAGGATATATGGATGGTAATTCTGATTCATCTTATTATTCTGCTAAAAATATCTTCGCAAGTGAAGCATATGCGGCAAGTGAGGTGAAAAACAACAGAAATAATTTCTTCCTTACGGTTGGATGGAAATTCTAAGTTAAGATATCAAAATATATAAAGAGAGGCTGCCTATATTTAGGACAGCCTCTTTTTTGTTGATTTGAAATTTTTGAATGCTGTTGATTTCCGTATCATTCTTAATCCGGATTCTGCACCAGATTTGGCTGGATCTGGATCTGCTGCTCGGGAATATATTCTACCACTCTGTTATGGGTATAAGGTACTGTATAAAAAGCATTATTTCCACTTAAATGAGTTCCGGGATATTGTCTGTCGAGATCCAGTTTGTTTCTGAAGACATCGTATCTTCTATGTCCTTCAAAAGCCATTTCCAACCTTCTTTCCTGTAGAACAACGTCCAGAATAGTCTGCCCTGCAGGGACTGAATTATATACAGGTATTCCTGCTCTTGTTCTGATAATGTTTATGTCTGCGAGTGCTGAAGCAGTATTTCCTTTTTTCGAATAGGCTTCGGCTCTGTTCATGTATATTTCTGCCAGTCTTATAACAACCGGAGACCACAGTTGCGGAACTCCCTCCTGTAAGGAACATTTTAAAACATAAAATTTTGGATATCCGTTTCTTTTATCCATATCATTATCTAAGTAAATATAAGTTTTTCCACCGTTTGCGTTAACAAAATAATAGTTTGTTTTATTGGGTGCTGCCTCAGATTGTACCTGATAATTGATATTATTCATGGTGAAGTAAGTATTTCCATTCTGCTGGAAAGTCTTTTGAAATTGATAACTGTAGGTGGTGGCACCGGATGAGTTGGTTCCTTTTTGTACCCAATATGCAACCGGAACCGCCGGACTGCTGTATTTGGGAGAAATAAACTTCAGCCTTGCATCCTGAGGATTCTGATTGATCAGATCAAGATAAGAGGAAGAAGCATACATTTCACCCCAGCCCACATTCTGTATGGTAGCATACATTGAGCCTATAGTATACCAGCCATCACTATAGTCTCCATCTTTATTGTATTTAAATGCAAAAATAGTTTCGGTATTGGATTCAGGAGTTTTGGTAGCATAAGCAGGCAATTCTGCTTTAGATAGAAGGGTATACTTCCCGGAATTGATGACTTTATCTGCATATTCAATCGCTTTATCATTATTTTCCATGTATAAGTAGACTCTGGAAAGTAAAGCCTGTGCTGCTTCTTTGGATGCATATATATTGTTTTTGTCCAGGGTCATCAGTTTTTCTGCTTTCAGAAGGTCGTTTACCACTTGATTGTATATCTCTCCCACAGTGGCTCTGGCAGGCAAATCGTTGACATCGTCAGATAGTTTTAAGGGTACTCCGGGATTACCTGTCCCCTGATTATAGGGTCTTCCAAATACATTGACCATAGAAAAGTATACATAAGCTCTTAAAAAATAATTTTCGCCTATGAGCTGATCTGTTTCTGTGTCTTTTCCTTCCGTAACCTTTGATATCACTCTGTTACATCCGATAATAGCTTTGTATCCCGAGTTCCAGATCGTATTGGTGCGGGCATTGTTTTTAATGCTTTTATAATTATAATAATAAAAAAATGAATCGGTGGTAGTTCCGCTGATATCAATATTATCACCACCATATTCACTGATCCTGTATAGGTTGTTGTAAAAACCACCGCCATCCGCATCCCCTTTAAGCAATGCATAATTTCCCAGCGTTATGGTTTTGAGTCCGGTTGCATCTGCAAGGATAACATCAGACTCCTTTGAATCATACGGTGAACGGTCTATGTTACATGCCGTTAATGATACTATGAGAATGGGAATAAGTATTTTTTTCATAATTATTTTTTTAAAAAGAAAAGTTTAAGCCTAAGGAAAATCTTCTCGGAATAGGGTAGATAGCTCCTGCATTGCCAGAATAGACGCTTTGATTATCTGCATTACCAACTTCAGGATCCACTCCGGAGAATTTGGTGATGGTAAATAAATTTTCACCCATAATATAAATATTCGCTGATTTTATTTTCATCTTTTCTGTTAGAGATGCAGGCAAAGTATATCCTATTCTCAAGGATCTTAACTTGACAAAGCTGGCATCCTCAAGATACCGTGATGAAGGCTTATTTGTTAATGAATTATTGTTGTATACAGCAGCCGGATGGGTTGCGATATCTCCCGGCTTTTCCCATCTTGTCCATCCATCTTTTAAAACCATCTGGTTGTAATACGGATAGGCACCGTCTGAATCAAATAATTCTCTGTACGAGTTATATACTTGCCCACCCTGAGAGAAATAAAGATTTGCGGCAAGATAGAAATTTTTGATGTTCAGATTAGTACTTACAGAGCCGTAATAATCTGGTGTGGCAGCTCCTACCACTTGTACGGTAGCCAGGTTGTATTTTGAGGTCGCACTTCTGCTTCCATCCGGATTAATGATCTCCCATTGTGCTTCACCATTTTCCGGATTTACACCCAGCCACTTTCTCATATAGAAAGAGTTAACGTCATATCCTTGTATAGCTACATGATAATTGTCCAAGACCTGTGTGCCGTTATTACGGGTTGAAAGGACATTGTTTTTATAGGTGCTGATATTAAACCCCAGATCCCAGTTGATATCTTCTGAGCGGATAATGGAATAATTTACATTGAACTCCCAGCCTTTGTTTCTGACGTCACCGATATTCACATACTGTCTGTCAACTCCTGTCAATGATGGCAGAGGGACAAGCATCAGCAGGTTTTTTGTTTTATTATTAAAATAATCAATATTTAAAGTAAGTCTGTTATTAAATGCCTTGATATCGGTACCAATATTATTCTGATAGATTGATTCCCAGGTTAACGCAGGGTTTCCGAGCTGATACCATGTTGCTCCTATTTGTCCATCATATTTTTCTGTAAGTCTATATAGGTCTTGCCATCCGTAATCCGGACCGGGTGTATTTCCCACAAGTCCTCTGCTTGCCCGTAATTTCCATTCGTTAACAGGTTTTATTTTGAAGAAATTTTCTTTATGGATATTCCATCCCACACTATACGCATAAAATAAGCCGTTTCTGTTGTTGGCACCGAATGCAGAAGATGATTCGCTTCTTAAAGACCCTTGGATAAAATATTTTTTATCATATACATATTCTGTGTTAAATAGGAATGCATTATAAGCGCGGTCAAACTTTCTTCCTGTTGGCTTTTGTCCTGTAGAAGCACCGGTATTAAAAATATCTGTACCGGGTACTACGCCATAAACACCAGCTCTTGATGACTTATAGAATCTGTCGGTATATTCATATGCAGCTAATGCGTTGATGTTATGATTTCCAAAATCTTTGTCAAATCTCAGCATCTGGTTGAAAAATTTGCTGATGTCTTTTTGATAGTTTTCTGTTAATTCCCCTTTATTACTTGTTCCACTGATCGATCTGGGATCGGTATAGTACATATCATCATAGTTTTTGTAGGTAACATTGTTAGTGGTAATGAATTTAAGATAATCAGTAAATCTGACTTCAGCATCCAGATTTCCTATGAGATCCAGCTGATTACTTTTACCATAGTTCCATTGAAGGTCATAAAGGTAACTGCTTTTATCCCTTCCGTACCAATCTGCGTAATCCTCATCCACCCTGATCAGATTTCCATTGGCATCTCTGGGGTTGTCCCATGGCATATTAAGGTACATCTGATAAAGGGAAGCCTGAGTATCTTTTCCCGTGGTGTATGATAAACTGACTTTGGGTTTCACTATCAACCAAGGCTTTATAGTCTGTTCATGATTGATTCTGAATGATAGCCTGTTGTATTCATCTCCTTTTATTGTTCCGGTTTCATTATAATAATTTCCTGAAATATAGGTTTTGGAATGGTCTGAGCCACCTCTGAAATCAATAGTGTAATTTTGTACAACTCCTGTTTGTGTACCGCCTTTCAGCCAGTTGTAGCCATCGTTTCTAAGGGTTTTAGGGATTTCAGGTGCTCCTTTTAATGAGGTGAAATAATCATACAACTGCGTTCCGTTCATAAGCTTGAAGCGCCCGTTGTTAAACACATTAAAAGAATTATTAAGAGATGCAATTAATATTCCTTTCCCTGAATTTCCTGATTTGGTAAACACCTGTACAATACCATTGGCAGCTCGGGAACCATACAAGGCTGTAGAAGCAGCATCTTTCAGGATGTTGATGCTTTCTATCTGATTGGGATCCAGATTGGGAGCATAGGGCATTACTACGCCATCCACCACCCAAAGGGCAGAACTGGGACCATTGATAGTAGAAGTACCCCTGATTTTTACAGTGGCTACAGAACCTGCAGAACCTCCACCGGGTAAGATTTGAACTCCGGCGGCTTTTCCCTGCAGAAGACCGGATACGCTTGGGGTATTGGAATCCTGAAGTTTTTTGTCAGAAATAACAGAAACGGCAGCTGTAAGGCTGGATCTTTTCTGTGCCTTGTAGCCGATAATTACAATGTCATCAATTTTTTTTTCTTCTAAAGAATCTGTTTTCTTTGTGGTCTGGGCTGCTATAAAACCTGTCATTAAAAAAAAACAGACTGATGTCGTTAATTTCTTTTGTTTTTTCATACAATTTTTAGATGATGGTAATGTCGCTAATGTACAAAAAACAATGTATAGGTGTTATATGTGTGTTAAAAAATGTTAAAAATTGTGTTTTATTTTGTTTTAAAGTGTAAATATTTAATTTTTATTTATTCTTTCGTGTAAAATATTTTTAAAAAAACAAATTTTAACTGATGAGTCTAAAGAGGAATGAGTATAGATTAAGGATAATGATCATGAAAAATGTGGATCATTACTAGAAATATAATAAAAAAAGCTCTGGATTTCAGAGCTTTTTTTATATTTAATGAGAATGAGCAGTGGGATGTTGATGGAAAACATGCATCATCAATGCAAGTGAAACTCCTAAAACAACCAGCCCTATTTTTACCCAATCGATATTGTGATTTTTATTGCTTTCAAAAATAATTACGGATGAAATATGGAGGAAAATTCCGCCTACGATCGCCAGAAAATAAGGTTGAAGATCAGGATTGAAATAATTACCTAACAACATTCCCATGGGAGAAGCCAATGCAAATAAGGCTACAATGAGAATAGAAGGATAAGATGAAGAACTTTTAGATTCTCCCTTTCTGTTAAATAAAAATGCTCCCAGAATAAATGAAATAGGGAGATTATGAAATACAATTCCCCAAAGATAAGGCGACATTTCGTGTTGCTCGTTAGCCAAAGGAATCCCCTCAATAAAAGCATGGATAAATAATCCTACCATTAAAGCAACAGGAAGAATATTGTGTTCGCTATGATGATGGAAGTGCCCGTGTTCAAAACCTTTGGTAAGAGCTTCCAGGATCATCTGCAGCAGAACTCCCGCGATTACGAATATCCCAAGGCTGCTGCTTCCGGAAGAGGTATAAACCTGCGGAAACACTTCATTAAGACAGATTGTAATCAAAAAACCGGCACTTAATATCAGTAGATTTTTAGCCAGTTTCTCTTTTTTACCAAAGTGTTTTCCCAGAAATACTCCTGTTACGACACTTAAAATCAGTAAAAGTACTGTTGTCATTATTTTTTCTTAAATAAATTGATGCATCGCGGGGAATTTTCTTTCTTAAATTCATTCAGCTGATAATCTCCCCAGATTTTTATTCTTTCAAACCCACATTCAGAAGCATAGGCATGAATGGCTTCCAGAGTATGAAGTTTTACTTTCTCAAAGAAATGAAACGGTTTACCATCGGCTTCAAAACGGATGTCTTTGATGACGTGTCTGCCTTCGATTTTCTTTAGGATTCTGAACTCAATATTCCCTCTCGTGATCGTTGTTTCAGGAACTAAGGTATTTCTTACAAATTCCTCATTCAGATAGTCCAGAACAAAATATCCTCCTGGTTTTAAAGCATTGTAAACTGATTGGAATACTTTTTTATCATCGCTCTCATTGTCAAAATACCCAAAACTTGTAAATAAATTGAATACAGCATCCATTGGATCTGCATCAATAGGATTTCTCATATCATGAACTTCAAAAAGTAAAGTTTGATTTTCGTACTGTTTGTCAGATTCAATACTTTGTCTTGAAAGATCAAGTCCCAAAACATCATATCCTAATTTATTAAGGAAAACAGAGTGTCTTCCCTTTCCACAGGCAAGATCTATGATTTTCGACTGAGGCGGCAACTGAAGGTCCGCTGTGAGCTTTGTAATGAAGTTTTCTGCTTCAGTATAGTCTCTGTTGCTATAAAGCAAATGATAATAAGGGGTATCAAACCAAGATTCAAACCATTCCATAATGCAAAAATAACTAAATTTGTGCGGTTAAAAGCAAAGTATTTTACAACATTAAGAGATTGAAAAATTCAATTGGACAAGAAGTTGAATAGTTAATCTTTTAATTTTTAAAGCTTTAAATCTTTTAATTCAAACTTATGGATACAGAAAATATTAAAATACAGATAAAAACATTCTTCGGATTGGAGCAGATTCTGGCAGAAGAAATCAAAAAATTGGGTGGAAGAAATGTTGAAATTAAAAACAGAGCGGTAAACTGTGAAGGAGATCTTGGTTTTCTTTATAAAATCAATTACTCTGCGAGAACAGCATTGAAAATTCTGGTGCCGATTCATGAATTCAAAGCTTTTAATCAGCATCAGTTTTATGATAGATTGTTTAAATTTGAATGGGAGAATTTTATGGATGTTGACCAGTCTTTCTCTATTGATGCCACTGTAAACTCTGAAACCTTCAAGCATTCTCAGTTTGTGACTTTGAAAATGAAGGATGCTATTGTGGATTATTTCCAGGAAAAATTTAAAAGACGTCCTAATGTAGAAACGAGAAATCCGGATATCAAATTCCATCTTCACATAGACAGAGAATTGGTAATGATTTCAATGGATTCTTCAGGAGATCCTTTGTTTAAAAGAGGATACAGAAGAGAACAGGGAGAGGCTCCTATCAACGAAGTCTTGGCAAGCGGAATGCTTCAGCTGGCAGGCTGGGATGGAAAAGGAAATTTCCTTGATCCTATGTGTGGTTCCGGAACATTATTAATTGAAGCAGCAATGATTGCGATGGACCTTCCGGCTCAGATTTTCAGAAAGAGATTCGGATTCCAGAACTGGAATAACTATGATGCAGACTTATTTGCAAAAATTAAAGAATTCAGAATTAACAGAGTAAGGCAATTTGATGGAAAAATTGTTGGATATGACATTGATGCAAGAATGCTGAATGCTGCAAGAATGAATGTAGAGGCTGCAGAAATGGATGATGTTATTGAGATTAAAAAACAGAACTTCTTTGATTCTAAAAAAGAACTTTTTCCATTATTAATGGTATTCAATCCTCCATACGATGAGAGAATTTCTATTAATGATGATGATTTTTACAAGAAAATCGGAGATACTTTTAAAACGCATTACCCGAATACACTAGCCTGGTTAATCTCTTCCGATCTTGAAGCGGTGAAGAAAATCGGTTTACGTCCTTCAAGAAAGATCAAACTTTTCAACGGAAAACTGGAAACGAGATTTTTACAATATGAAATGTATGAAGGAACGAAGAAAGTACATAAACTGGAGGAGAATAAGTAGGATTTAAAATAATAAACTGATGTTATTAGATCTATTGGGAATAATTGTAGACGCGTTGGGATTGTTTAGCTCGGGCTCAGGCTCGTTAAGTTCAACCTCTGACAGAAAGAGTCTTAATTATGATGAAAAACCTAGAAAAAAGGAATCAAAAAGATCTAAATATTTTACTGAGAAAGTAAGTGCTGTAGCTTTGGTATTAGCGGCATTTGGTTTTTTTATGGTTTTTAAAGATCCTTTACCGGTACAAAATTATACACAAACCTTAATAGTAGCTTCTTTAATAGGAATCGGTATTTCGCTGTTAGTGTTTTTTGTGCTCTATATTTTGGAACTTTATTACTTTAAAACCCCGTTCAAATTGCTTCTTTTCAGTTGTTCAGTGATTACTTTTTTTATTTCTGCAGTATTGTGTGCTTACTTTAAGTCAAGATGGTTTATATAACAGAACGAATCAGGTTTAGTAAAATATATAGACCATATAGCCGGCTGATGTTCCAAGACTTTGAAACAGTGAAGAAAATCGATTGACGTCCTTCAAGAAAGATCAGACTTTTCAACGGAAAGGTGGAAACGAGATTTTTACAATATGAAATGTATGAAGGAACGAAGAAAGTATATAAGTTGGAGGAGAATAAGTAGGATTTAAAATAATAAACTAATGTCCTGGAATTTTTTTGACATATTTGATGTAGTTTTTGATTTATTCGGTCTGTTGGGTTCTGGATCAAAATCGTCACGTTCAAAATCATCTTCAAAACCTGAAAGAAAAGCTTTAAATCATAATGTAATATCTCAGAAGAAGGATTCAAAAGATCCGGATAGCTTACCAAAATAATATTCCAGTAGTAATTAAAATAAAAAATAGGTTGTACTCACCTAGTACAACCTATTTTGTTTTATCTTGTCAGTGAAGGCGCAAAGCCATACTGTTTTTTAAAGGCATGTGAAAAATGGGAAAGGTCTTCAAAACCTACTTCCAGAAAAACATCGGAAGGTTTTTTATTCTTTTCTGATAAATGATAATAGGCCAGTTCAAGACGTTTTTGAGTAAGCCATCGCTGCGGAGTTGTTTGAAAAATCTTTCTGAAATCACGGTTAAAAGTTGATAAACTCCTTCCTGTCAGATATCCGAATCGTTCCAATGGCATATTGAACATATAATTCTTCTCCATAAAGTTAATCAGATCTACTTTTCCAGGTTCCTCAAAATCTGCAAGTAAAGTATCGATATCCGGATCAATTTCCCTTACAATACTGATGGCTTCAGTGATTTTTAGATGGGCGATATTTTCAGGAAGTGAGCCTTCAATCTCAAAGTAAGGAATCAGGGAAGCAAGACAGCTGTTCAGAAGCGGATGGCTGCTGAAACTGTAAATGCTGGATTCCCGATGTCCGTTTTTCCTTTCATAATCAACAGAGCTATAAAAATTCTTCAGCCGTTCTGTGGTAAGATGCATTACTACAGCTTTATGTGGAAGCCCATCCTTGGGATAATTGATAATCGTAGCAAGATGATTTCTAGGAATCAGAAAAATATCTCCTGCTTTGAACAGATAGGTTTTGTCTGCCTGAATAATTTTCGTTTCTCCTGATATGAACCATACCAGCATATGATATTCAAAAACCGTTTCCGTTTTGAACAGCTTGTCGTCATAACTGGAAATTTTGATATCCGGAGTGAGGTATTGTATCTGGAAATCCATTGTCAAAAGTTTTTCATTACAAATGTATTTAAAAAACAGTTATTTGGTATCAAATTTAAACCCCAGCATTTCTTCGCTTAATTTCCATAAACGCTCAGCATTGTTTTTATCAACAGAGTAGGGCTGTACTCCTCGAATGGTTGCCGGTTCATCAAATCTATGCTCAATTTGCCCTTCGTCTATTTCAGCAATATCACAGTTTTCGCAATAAACTCCACCTATTTCATTCAGTTGAGGGCTTACAGCACACCAGATTGTTGTTGCAGCACCTTGCGGGATAGTTTTTAATCGTGCCTCCACCTCGGGTTTGATATTTCCATTTTCATCATGCGTTCCAAGCTGTTTAAAAAGTTCAACAGGTTCTTCTCTGCCCAGATCAGTTCCATATACAGAACCAGGATGAAGTGAATACGCTCTAATATTGAATTCTTTTCCTCTTTCATCGAGTTTTACAGCAAACAGATTGCAAGCTGTTTTGGATTGTCCATATCCGGAAAGGGTATCGTAATCTCTTTTTTCAAAATTAGGATCTTCAAAATTAAAAGGTGCCATCTGGTGCCCATAAGAAGAAACGCTGATAACCCTTGCACCATTTGCTTTTTTAAGAGCGGGCCATAATTTTGAAGTAAGATGAAACTGTCCAAGATAGTTGGTTGCCAGTTGGGATTCAAAACCTCTGCTGTCTCTGCGGAGTGGTACCCACATGATTCCTGCATTATTAATGAGAAGATCCAGGCTTCTGTCTGATGCTATAAATCTTTCTGCAAAGGCATCAATAGAGGCAGGATCCATTAAATCCATTTTTTCAAGTTCAAAATTTTCTAGTCCTGTAAGGTTTTTTCCTGCTTTTTCGATATCTCTTGCGGGAATAATAACATGCGCTCCGGCTGAAGTAAGAACTTTGGTAGTTTCAAGTCCAATTCCTGCATAACCACCGGTAATGATGACTGTTTTTCCTGTAAGATCTATTCCTTTGATAACTTCCTGAGCTGTAGAAGATGCATCAAAACCTGATTGAATAGGTTGTTGTAATGTGCTGATCATTGTTTCCATTTTTTATTGGTTTAAATTTCTATAGCAAAATTAGGAGGGATTTTTCGTGTTTATTTTGTTTAAAATGTCAAATTACTTGGCTTAGAATTTCATTTGTAATCTCCATGTAGTAAGGCAGATAAAATTCTCTATCGTTAATTTATCTGAATAAGCTGTTAAACTGTTTGTAGGTTGTTCTGCGAATAAGTAATTTTGAAAAATTTTCAATTTGAAGCCTACTATTTCTATTGTCGTTGCCATTTACAACCGAAAAGATGAACTTTTCGAGTTGCTGACCTCTCTTACTCAGCAGACAGATAAGGAGTTTGAGATCATTATTGTGGATGATGGTTCTTTAATCGATCTAAAACCTACCATTGAAAATTTTGATGGAATCCTGGATATTAAATATTTCAGAAAAGATAACTCAGGACCGGGACTGACAAGAAATTATGGGGCAGCAAGAGCCGCTAACGAATGGCTGGTATTTGTAGACAGTGATGTCATCGTTGAAAAAGATTATATCGAACATATTAAAAAGGATATTCAGGCTATTCCTTGTGATGCGTTTGGAGGAGCTGACAAAGCGCATAAAGGATTTAATCTGATGCAGAAGGCTATTTCGTATTCTATGACTTCTGTCTTTACAACCGGAGGAATCAGAGGAAGTAAGAAAGCCGTTTCAAAATTTCAACCAAGGAGTTTTAATATGGGCGTGAAAAAGACTGTTTTTGAAAAAGTAGGCGGATTTTCAGAAATGAGGATAGGTGAGGATCCGGATCTTTCCATGACTCTTTGGGAAAATGGCTTTAACACTGCTTTTTTTGATGATATCGCAGTATATCACAAGCGTAGGGTTGATTTTGGGAAATTCTCCAAGCAGGTTTACCAATTTGGCTGTGCAAGGCCGATTCTTAATCAGAGGCATCCGAACTATGTAAAGATTTCCTTTGCATTTCCTACCTTATTTATGCTGGGATATATAATGGGCTTTCTGGAGTATTTTGTGATGGGCAGAGGATTTATCCTTGCTTTCTACGGATTGTATACCTTTTTGGTGCTGTTTCATGCCTTATTGTTGACTAAAAATATCAGCATTGCCGGAATGGCAGTTATTTCTACCTATATTCAGATGTTTTCTTACGGGTATGGTTTCCTGAAATCATGGATTTTATTGAATGTTTTCCGAATGAAGCCTGAGGAGGCTTTTCCGCATCACTATTATAAGAAATAGCAGGGATAATTATTATAAACGAATTTTAATAGGAATGGGCTTTAGCCCATTCATCAAATAAATAAAATCTTTCAATGGCTTTAGCCTAAACCTATAAAAGATTACAAACAACATTTGTTAATCAATATCAAAACAGGTAAGTAGATAAATAAAAAAGGCTGTTTCTCGCAAATGAAACAGCCTTTTACAATAAATTTAGGAAATGGAAATGTTTTCATGGTGGTTAAGAACTCCTACTTTCAACATACATTCCTTCATTTTTTGGTAAGTTCTTTTGATATCGTGGTCAAGACCGATGGAGAATCTGATCAGTCCGTCTGAAATCCCTATGGAAGCTCTTTCTTCTTCAGGGATTTCAGATGAGGTAGATTTTCCTGAGCAAGAGAATAGGGTTTTATAGAATCCTAAACTCACGGCAAGATACCCCAGATTTTCTGTCTGCATCAGTTCCATCAGTTCGTTTGCTTTTTCTGTTGTTCCGGCGTCCAGAGTCAGTAATCCTCCGTATCCGTATTCTTCATGAATCATACTTTTCATTAATTCATGGTTTTTGTGGGATGGTAAGCCCGGATAAGATACTTTTAAGCCATCTTTTTCAAACCTCTCAGCCAGATACATGGCATTGTGGCTGTGCTGTTTGATTCTGATGTGTAATGTTCTCAGGTTTTTTAATATGCTTGAAGATCTTAAACTGTCCATCGTTGGACCAAGAAGCATACACGCACCGGAATTTACATTTTTGGTGTCATCAATAAATGACTGAGTTGCACAATATACTCCTCCTACCGTATCACTGCTTCCGTTGATGAACTTTGTCAAACTGTGAATTACTACATCAGCCCCGAATAATGTCGGAGAGATAGAAAGAGGAGAGAAGGTATTATCTACAATCAGCTTCAGATTGTGTTTTTTACAGATTTCGGAAAGTTTTCTAAGGTCTGCTACTTCAAGCAGCGGATTGCTTACACTTTCGCAATAAATGACTTTAGTATCTGGAGTGATAGCTTTTTCTATAGATTCAAAATTATTGATATCTACAAAAGTGGTCGCTACATTGAATTGAGGGAAGAAATTTTTAAGAAAAGCATAAGTTCCTCCGTAGATCGTTCGGCTTGAAATAATATGGTCTCCACTTTTGCACACCTGCATCAAAACAGAAGTAATCGCTCCCATTCCGGATGCTGTAACGTTGGCGGATTCTGTGTTTTCCATCTTGGCAAGAGCCTGCGCCAGATAAAGATTCATTGGCGATGAATGTCTGGAATACAGATAGCATCCTTCCGCATTTCCTTCGAAAGTATCAAACATTGTCTTTGCAGAAAGGAAGGTATAGGTAGAGCTGTCAGAGATAGAAGGATTCACTCCCCCGAATTCACCAAAATACTGAAGATCCTGGATCTCATTGGCTGCGTTAAAGTTTTCCATAAATATTGTTTTTATTTTATCGTTCCAATTTGCATTAATTTCCTAATAATTACAATGTAAAATTGAATTTGTAGAATATAAAACTGTAAAATATTGTTTATTTAGAAAAAATATTTAGTATCTTCGATATTATTAAATTTTTACCAAAAAAATATCTATGGAACTTGACGAAACAGATAAGAAACTGTTACTTTTTTTACAGGAAGATTGTAAGCAAACCACCAAAGAGCTGTCCGGCAAGCTTGGATTGTCTGTTACAGCAATTTATGAGCGTGTAAAAAAGCTTGAAAATGCAGGTGTTATTTCAAAATATGTAGCCTTGCTGGACAAGAGTAAAGTTAAGAAAAATTTTATCGTGTTGTGTCATGTAAAACTAAGTCAGCACAAAAAAGAATTTGTACTGCAGTTTGAAAAGGAAGTGATGGATCTTCAGGAAGTAACAGAATGCTTTCATGTAAGCGGAGATTATGACTATATTCTTAAAATAGGAGTGAAAGATATTGAAGATTACCGCAGTTTTATGTTAACGAAACTTACAACGCTCCAACACATTGCAAGTACGCACAGTTCTTTTATGATTTCCGAAGTGAAAAATACGACGGCAATCATATTATAGATAAATTTCCCATTCAGTTATTGGTCTGCTTTGGTTATTTTATCAATAAAATAATGGAGTCTTTTAATCTCTGTTCTGCCTTTATTTTTATCATTCAGAAAGCAAGTGGTTACAATGACCATTTTTAAATCAGGAATGACACAGATAAGCTGTCCGCCATATCCGGTTGCAACGAAAGCCTGGTGCCCATTGGTTTTTCTTCGCCACCAGTAATAGCCGTAACCGTTGGCATTCGGCATGACATCCCAGGTATCGAGTTGTACCTGTTCAGAAGTAGATTCCTGAATCCATTTTGAAGAGACGATTTGTTTGCCGCTAAATTTTCCGTTGTTCAGGATCATTGTACCAAACTTCAGCATGTCTTCAGGTTTCATAAACATTTCCGAACCTGCAATATTCCTGTTCATGGAGTCTGTATCCCATCGTGGAGTATTCATTTTTAACGGCCTGAAAAGATTTTCTGTAGCGAACTGTTTCAGATTAGTCTTTACGATTTTAGCTAATGCCGCACCGAAAAGATGGGTTTCACCACTATTATAATTGAAGACTGTCCCCGGATATTCTTCAAAAGGAAGATCCAGTACAAACTTTACAGGATCACCGGAAAATGACATAGCTGTTGAAATTTTTGAATTTTCAACCCAGTCAAAACCACCCTGCATGGTCAATAGATTTTTTAACGTTAATGTATTTCTGATGGAATCATGAGCTACTTTTCCTTCAATATTGGAAATGTTTTTGAAACTGCTTCTCGATATATTGTATTCCGGAAGAATTTTTAAAACCGGAGTATTGAGGTTGGGAAGTATGTTTTTATCCTGTGCGATACCTGCCAGCACAGAAACGATACTTTTGGTAACAGATTTTATACTGAAAATAGTCTCTTTATTGGCACCATGGAAATACTGCTCATAAATTACCTTATTATTTTGTGAAACAATGAAAGATCCCAAAGAAGAAATGCTGTCATTAATTTCTTTGGTAAATCCGTCCGTAAACTCTTTGGGTAACTCTTTGTTGAAAGCTGCCTGTGATTTCACTTTAGGGGAGAATAAGGCAAGACATAACATTGTGATAGCCTGCAGAAGTTGGTTGGATTTCATTGTTTACAAAAGGAAGGATAAAATTATTAGTTGATGGAAAAAGTAAAAGCTAAATCAATTCGGATGAATCAATATAGCTTATGCTTTCAATGCTTCTAAATTATGAAAAACAATGAACTTTTTTGAATACTTTTTAGAGAATATTTTAAAGTTTTACAATGATTTTGATATAAAGTTTAGGTCTTCAAGATAACTAAGAAATTATACCAACACTCCATTTTTAGAAGAAATAGGATCCGGAAGGTCTGTTTCTCCGCTCATCTGAAGAAGGTCTATTTCAATCGTTCTGCAGATTGAAAGCATCGGAACATCAAACATTAATCCTGCAAAAGGATTTTCAGAATAATCTCCTACCAGTTCCATAATGATATAAATCCATCCGATAATGATACAGAAAGGAATAGAAGTCCAGATTCCCCAGTCGCCAAGCTTTGCAAACTCATTCACTAATCCTAGTGGAAGAAGCATGATAAAGAGAATATTGAAAACAAAGGCTGTGCTGGCAAACTGTCTTGGAGAAGGAAATTTCTTGATTCTTTCTGCCTGTCCCTGAAAATTGTAGAATTCATTCAGTGCGTTCTGAAGCTGTGTCTGATTGAAATCTGTGATAGCATTCATGTTTTTCAGCTCATTGATATCTTTTGCCTGTTGGGCAACCAGATAGGTGGCGAAGTTTTTATAATCGTTTTTGAGTTCGTATTCTTCTTCCGAAAGGTATTTGTGCAGGAAAATAGGAGCTCTTCCGTAGTCAGGAAAACCGGCTTTTATTAACCTGTTTCTTCTCAGGTTGATATTCCCGAATTTATTATTTTCTGTGCTGATATGCTCCCATTCTGTAGGAATCAAAAGTTGTTCCCGGAAAGTATATAACCATGCTATGTGACGGTAGACGATTCTTTTTTTACGGTCTTCAAGATCAAAAACTCCAATTTCTTCATTTTTAGTATCGAAGGCATATACCATAGAGGCAAATGAACGGCTGGAATTCACAATTCCACCCCAGATTTTTCTGGCTTCCCAAAGTCTGTCATACGCCTGATTGTTTTTAAAACCTACAAGGAATGCTTCTGCCGTACCAATTAAAGCTACAGGAACCCATGGAATCGTCATCCACTGCCAGTTGAAAAAATAGAACAGGACAGCGATCAGAGTACACCAGATTGAAATCAGTATAAGATGAAAACCCGATAAATTGAGAACCTGTTTATAATTGACGTATTTTGTAGTGATCATAAAAATGGATGTGTTTTGCGTGTATAGACAAAATAAATACCAAACTGGGATTAATTGTATTTTGTAGTAACTCTCAGATAATGGATAATTGTGTTTTCTTGGTTGATAATAGATTAGAATTGAGATTGATAATCTTAAATAAAAGTAGTGAAAAAAATGCATAAAAAAACCTCTAAATATTTTTAGAGGTTTTAAGTTTATATAAAATTAATATTTCAGCATTTCTTCGATCTTACTGCTGAGCTTTTCAGCATTTGGGAGCATCTCTTTTTCCAGCACAAGATTGATCGGAACAGCAGGTACATCCAGTGATCCCATCGTCTCTACCGGAGCATCAAGATACTTGAAGCAGTTTTTAGAAATACGGTGCGCAAAAGCTTCTGCAAAAGAGTTGTTGAGTTGCTCTTCTGTAAGAACGATACATTTTCCGTGCGCTTTTACTCTTTCAAAAACAAGTTCTTCATCCAGAGGAATTAATGTTCTTAAATCAATTACTTCAACTCTTCCATTGAAGTTTTTGGCTGCTTCTTTAGCCCAGTAAACTCCCATACCGTAAGTAACCACTAATAAAGTTCTGCCTTTTTCAGTTTCATCTTTATCAGCTTCAATGATCACTTTACCTTTTCCGAATGGAAGAACATAATCTTCAGCAGGTTCTATCGTTTTAGCATCTTCAGTTCCCGGAACTTTACTCCAGTATAATCCTTTATGTTCCAGCATTACTACAGGGTTCGGATCATAATATGCTGCTTTTAATAATCCTTTAAAATCGGCAGCGTTACTTGGGTATGCTATTTTGATTCCTTTGATATTGGCTAAGATACTTTCAACACTTCCACTGTGGTAAGGACCACCACCTCCATAAGCTCCGATAGGAACACGGATGATATTGCTTACAGGGAATTTTCCACCACTTAAATAATTTGATTTTGAAATTTCCGTAATCAACTGGTTGATTCCCGGATAAATATAATCTGCAAACTGGACCTCAACAATTGGCTTAAGCCCAACAGCACTCATTCCTGCTGTAGATCCAATGATATAAGCTTCCTGGATGGCTGTATTGAATACTCTCTTGCTACCGAATTTTTTTCCTAAAGTAACTGTTTCACGAAAAACTCCACCAATTCTTTCCCCTACATCCTGTCCGTAAAGAAGTGCTTCCGGATGTTTCCACATCAATTCCTGTATTGCGTGGATGGCAGCATCTACCATTACAATCTTTTCTCCATTGGCAGGTTCACGAGTTCCTGTTTCCTCTGTAATTGGAGTAGGAGCGAAAACGTGCTGCATTACGCTTTCAGGCTTTGGATCCTCTGCATTTTTAGCTTTTTCAAAAGCTTCTTCTGCTTCAAGACGCGCCTTTTTAGTGATTTGCTTTAAAAGATCTTCATCAACACCTGTTTCCAGTAAATGTTTTCTAAGGATCTCTCCCGGATCTTTGGCCCTGTGTTTTGTTAAATCTTCTTCGTCTCTATAGAATTCTCTTCTTACTCCTGAAGTGTGATGGCCGATCAATACCGTTTTGGCACAGACAACAAGAGGCTTTCTTTCTGTTCTAACAAAATCTACGGCTTTTTTCATAGCTTCGAAACTTTCCACAAAATCAGTTCCATCTACTCTCATTCTGCTTAATCCGGTAAATCCAGCTACGAAATCATAAGCGTCACAGGTTCTTGCCTCGTCTTTTGTTACGGAAATTCCCCATTCGTTATCCTGAACCAGGAAGATGATAGGAAGCTGGTGTAAAGCTGCAAATTGTAAAGCTTCACTTACTTCACCTTCTGTAACGGAATTGTCTCCAAGGCTGCAAACCACAACAGGATTATTTTCAAATTGCTGAAGGTTGAAATCCTGAATGTATTTGATACCCTGTGCTACTCCTGTCGTAGGAATGGTCTGCATTCCTGTAGCAGAACTCTGATGAACAATTTTTGGTTTGTTTTCATCCCTACTTGAAGGGTGTGAGTAATATGATCTTCCTCCCGAAAAAGGATCATCAGCTTTGGCTAGTAATTGAAGCATTAATTGATAAGGTTCAAAACCAATTCCTAAAAGAATACTTTCGTCTCTGTAATAAGGAGAAACCCAATCTTCTTTCTTTAGTTGATAAGCTGTTGCAAGCTGAATAGCTTCGTGACCTCTGGAAGTACTGTGAACGTATTTGCATACATTTCTGTTTTCTTCGTAGATGTCTGCCATGGCTTTTGCCAGCATCATATGATTATACGCTTTGAGTAATATATCCTGAGAAACTTTTTCGTGAAGTGCATTTTCCATAGGAAGCAAATATACATAAAAAAACAAAATACTAACAACTGTTAGTATTTTGTGTAAAATCTTTGTTGATATAGGTTATTCCTTGATCACTTTTTTAGAAATAACATCTTTGTCTGTTTTTATTTCAATGATGTAAATTCCTTTTGTGTAAGCGGATAAATCTACTGCTTCTTTATCATTGTTAATGATACCTGTCTGTAGTTTTTTACCTGAAAGATCATAAACATTAAAAGTAGACTTTTTAGGCGCTTTTAATATATTGGTAAAGTCTTTTACAACAGTTGGAGCTACTGTTACAGCATCCATTGCGAATCCGGTTTCTTTAGTTCCCAATACTTCAGTAAATCCTGTTACGATAACAGAGTAGTTTTGAGGAGAAGTAACACTTGGAGAAGCGTTATTCTTTAATGTTCCTTTATGAGAAATTTCAATTCTGTAAACAGCTCCTGGTGTCGGAGTATCAATAACTACCTGCTCAACATTGTCCACTGTATTGTCTCCTTTTGTTGCTGGCAACATTGGGTTATTGGCATCCAGTTTCCACGGAAGGTAAGTTGTGTTGTTTGTTGTATTGATAATTTTTACATCTAAATCATTAATTAATCTTGAGGTTCTGTTGTTGTATAGATTATCCCATTGATTCGTAATGTTGGTATACTCTGGATCAATCCAGGATATAGTTACTTTTAAAGGTTCAGTTCCGGATGCTTTAACTGTTTTGCTATTAACTGCACCATTATTTAATGTTTCATCATTAAATATGATGGTGTTGTTGGATTTTCCTACAAGAAGTTCAGCACCTTTTTTGGCATTAATGTATCCCCATCCGTACCATGGATCTGGACCTATCTGACCAGCTTCAAGAGCTGAATGCACCATTAAAGTTTTTGAAGCAGAAGCAATAAGCTGAGCATTGTTGAACAGGGATTTATAAATCTGCATCCAAAGTCCAATAATTCCGGCTACCTGAGGAGCTGCCATTGAGGTTCCACTATTCACCTGCCAGGTTGTACTTCCTGTTGTATTTTCTGCAGTAGATGCCATCCAGACATCGGTGCCCGGAGCGGAAATATCTGGTTTAATACCACCATCATCTCTAGGTCCTGCACTACTATAATCAGACTTTAAAACATCTGTAACGGCACTGTATCTACTGTTATTTGTAGTAATAGGATCTGTTGCTCCAACTACAATAATATTTTTAGCCAATGAGCCATAACCTATACAGTCATAACCTTGTGCACAGTTAGCAGGTGGTTCTGTACCTGTTGCATAGGTAGAATACCCCGATCCATTATAATAATAAGCTGTTGTAGTACTACCTGAATATCCTGGTCCGAATCCGAAATAATTTCCGGCAGATTTCACGATAGTATAAGTTGGGTTATTATAAACGATAGCGTCATAAGATCTGTCGTTTGTATAATAGGTTCCCATTAGATCGTAATTAGTTCCGGAAATATAATTTCCTCCCCAATACCATCCGTTAGCAGGATATCCGTTTGCCGTAGTTTTATAATCCCAGGCAGCATTTATACCATAAGAGTGATTGGATATTTTAGGTTGGGCCAGCAAGATTTTATCAAATACAGTACTTGTAGTTGAGTTACCAGGTAATGTTGTTGTTGCAAATCTGTAAGAATCCATTGTTGAATTTAATGCAATTCCCATTGCATTTCCTGTGACTACAACTCCATTACTTGTGGCTGATAAAGGGGAAGATTTAGCACCAATAATACTTGCTACACCTGTTGAATGGGCACTATAAGCATTAGTGGCTGCTTCTTTGTTGGAAATTCTACCTGCCGCGTTATTAAAAGCGGTATGAGCTTCATAAATTCTTCCTCCATCAAAAATTGCATATACAATTCCTTCACCTTTAAATGATCCGGCTAGACCATTGACACCTCCGGCAGTTGTTAGGGCATCAACATTGTTATTTAAAATTTGAGTTTGATCTTCTGACTGGTAAAAGTTGGGAACATTTCCACTAAACCCGGCCAGATTTTCTCTCATTTCCTGAATTATTTTTTGAGTTTCAGGATTTCTATCACTACCAAATCTTCTAGAAACATAAGAGTCAAACTTTTCATTATTCTCTTTGTTTTGTCTTTCAAATTCTCTCTTTAAACCATCGTTGTTTTGAGCACTTACTAAAGCTATTGCCAATGTGCTGATGAGAAGTAGATGTTTCTTCATTTTAGTTGTTGAAATATTAAAATTGTAATTTGTCAAATATATGGTAAATATTTAGTAATTAATAGTTTTAAATGAATAATTCTAATTTTTTTAATTGTATTTTAATATTTTATTTCAACATTGTTTGAGTTGGTTGTTTTTTTTACAAAACGAAATTGTTTAGCTATTCTGAATATTGTGAGTTTTTGTCATAAACTAATAATTAGAAAAAATGAAGTAACTTTACATTCTCTTTTTATAAAAAAGTTAGAACATTATATGTATTTAATTTTTGACACAGAAACAACCGGTTTACCAAAAAATTTCAACGCTCCGCTTTCAGACTCGGATAACTGGCCAAGAATGGTTCAGATTGCATGGCAGGTACACGATGATGATGGAAACTTGATTGAAAACCAGGATTATATCATAAAACCTGAAGGGTACGATATTCCCTTCAATGCAGCACGTATTCACGGGATTACAACCAAAATTGCCAATGAAGAAGGACGGGATCTGCAGGAAATTCTTGAAGAGTTTTCTAAAGTCCTTGAAAGGGTAAGGGTGGTTTCCGGACATAATGTAGAATTCGACTATAATATTGTAGGAGCAGAATTTTATAGAAAAAATCTGAAAGATAATCTTCAGGAAAAACCCAAAGCAGATACCATGATTTTGGGGACTGACTTCTGCCAGCTGGGCGGAGGCCGGGGAGGCCGTTTTAAACCTCCAAAACTTGAAGAACTGTATGAAAAACTTTATGGGAGCAAATTTGATGAAGCCCATAATGCTGCTGCCGACGTAAATGCTACTGCCAGAGCTTTCTTTGAAATGGTAAGAATTGGAGTAGTACCGGCTGAGACATTAAAGATTTCAGAAGATCAGCTTGCTTATTTCAGAAGCCTTTATCCGGATCCTATTAAGCCTTTCAATATTGTGATCAGAAGGCAGGTCGCTGATTTTCATAATAAGAAAAAACAACAGGATTTCGGAAGTATTGATGAAATTGATTTAGGAAAATATTTCAATTTTGATAATCACAGTGTTTTCTCTACACTTACCGCTACTTCTAGCATCAATGATTTGATTAAAAAAGCTACTGATGAAAACTTCCCTGCTGTCGGTATGGTAGATCTGGGAAATATGATGGGAGCTTTCAAGTTTGTGTCAGCAGTTGAGAGTACTAATGGTGAAAGGGCAAAGAAACATAAAGAATACCTGGCGAAAAAGCAGGAAGCAGAAGAAAACGGAACGGAATTTAATGAGGCTGAACCTGTTTCCGAACCGCTTATCCCGGTTGTAGGTTGCGAATTTTATATTTCAGAACGTTATGAACAAAAGCAATTTACAAAGGATGATCCGGACAGGAGAACCCAGGTAGTGCTTTTGGCAAAAGATTTCAATGGTTATAAAAATCTGGCAAAGCTTTCCAGTATCGGATTTCTGAAAGGTTTCTATTTTGGGGTTCCAAGGGTAAGCAGAGAATTGATTGCGCAGTATAAAGAAGGAGTCATTGCTTTGACTTCCGGAATTATGGGAGATATTCCTGATGCGATTTTAAATACCGGTGAACAGAAAGGGGAAGAGCTTTTCAAATGGTGGAAAGATACCTTTGAGGATGATTTTTATGTTCAGATTCAGAATCACAAACTGCCTGAAGAAGAGCATTTGAATGAAGTTCTTTTGTATCTGGCTGATAAATATGATGTTAAAATTCTTGCTCAGAACGAGACTTTTTATACCAATAAAGATGATTCTAATATCCAGGACATTGTAAGCTGCATCAAAGATGGTGAAAAGCTGACAACGCCTATTGGAAAGGGATTCGGTAAAAGAAGAGGGTTGGCAACAGGTGAATATTTTATTAAAAATTCTGATGAAATAAAAGAAGCCTTTCTAGCGTATCCTGATGCTTTTGATGCCTATGAAGAATTTACGGCAAAGTTTAAACCATATACTTTAAAAAGGGACGTTCTCCTTCCAAAATTTGATATTCCTGAAGAATTTATCCATCCGGAAGATGAGGTAGACGGAGGAAAAAGAGGGGAGATGGCTTATCTTACCTATCTTACTTATGAAGGAGCGAAAAGAAGATATGAAGATACAGGCATTACTGATGAAATTAAAGAACGACTGGACTTTGAGCTTGAAGTAATTGCCAATACCGGTTATCCGGGATACTTCCTTATTGTACAGGATTTTTGTAATGAAGCTCGTAAGATGGGGGTTTGGGTTGGTCCTGGAAGGGGGTCAGCTGCGGGATCTGCGGTGGCTTACTGTATCGGAATTACCAACGTAGACCCTATTAAATATGATCTCCTTTTTGAGAGATTCCTGAATCCTGAAAGGGTTTCCATGCCCGATATTGATATCGACTTTGATGATGAAGGACGAGATAAAATTATCAAATGGGTAGTTGAAAAATACGGAAAAACTCAGGTAGCACAGATTATCACATACTCTGTGTTGGGAGGAAAATCTGCCATTAAAGATGCCGGAAGAGTTTTGGATGTCCCAATTCCCGACACGAACAATATTGCTAAATTGATTCCTCCGAGTCCGGGGATGAACATTGCGAAAGCTTTAGCAAAATATGATAAATTAAAACCGGAAGAACAGATGCTCGTTGATGAAATGAGATATGTTCTTGATACTCCTGATGATGCGAGACACGGAGTTTTGGCAAGCGCCAAAAAGATGGAAGGTTGTATCAGGAATACCGGGATTCACGCCTGTGGTGTAATCATTACGCCGGAAGATGTGAGTAACCTGGTTCCGGTGACTATTGCAGCGAAAGATGCAGATATCCTGGTATCACAGTTTGATAACTCAGTGGCGGAAAGTGCGGGACTTCTGAAGATGGATTTCCTGGGGTTGAGAACTCTGACTATTATTAAGGATGCATTGAAGCTGGTAAAAGCAAGATATGATATTGATATTGATCCGGATCTTATTCCTCTTGATGATGCTAAAACATATCAGCTATTTAAAGAAGGAAGAACAGTAGGGATTTTCCAGTATGAAAGTCCAGGGATGCAAAAATACATGAGGGAGCTTAAACCAACGGTTTTTGCCGATCTCATTGCCATGAACGCATTGTACCGTCCGGGTCCTATTAAATACATTCCAAACTTCATCAACAGAAAGCATGGAATTGAAGAAATTGTCTACGATTTACCAGAAACAGAAGAATATTTAAAGGAAACATACGGGATTACCGTTTATCAGGAGCAGGTAATGCTTTTGTCTCAAAAACTGGCCAACTTTACCAAAGGTGAAGCCGATACTTTGAGAAAAGCGATGGGTAAAAAGCAGATCGATGTTCTTAATAAAATGTACCCGAAATTCATTGAAGGAGGGAGAAAAAATAACCTGAATGAGGAGAGATTAGAGAAAATCTGGAACGACTGGAAGGCCTTTGCAGAATACGCCTTTAACAAGTCTCACTCAACCTGTTATGCGTTTATTGCTTATCAGACTGCTTATTTAAAAGCGAATTATCCGGCGGAATATATGGCGAGTGTAATGAGTAATAACATTAACAATACGGATGCAATTACCATGTTCATGGAAGATTGTAAAAGTATGGGAGTTGATGTATTAGGACCGGATGTAAATGAATCTCAATACAAGTTCTCCGTAAACGAAAAGGGGCAGATCCGTTTTGGATTGGGAGCAATCAAAGGAATTGGTGAAGGACCGAGTGAATGTATTACAAGAGAAAGAGAGAACGGAAGATTTAAAAATATTTACGATTTTTTCGAAAGAATAATGCCTTCCCAGATGAACAAAAGAGTAGCGGAAAGTTTGGTGCTTGCCGGAGCTTTTGATGAACTGGATTCTTTCCACAGAGGACAGTATTTTGACATTGATATGGCTGGAAAGACCAATCTTGAAAGGCTTATCAGATATGGGCAGAGCTTCCAGGAAAGTAAAAATGAGATGGAACATTCTTTATTTGCAGATTTTGCGGAAGAAGTTCAGATTGAGCAGCCGAAATTGGCACCTTGTCCGGAATGGCCAAATATGCATAAACTTAATAAAGAAAAGGAGATTATCGGTTTCTATCTTTCTGCCCATCCGCTGGATGAATTTAAATATCAGTTCCAGTTTATGCAGGGGCGGCTTTCTAAAAAATCTGTTCTTGAGAAAAATGAGGAAGATAAAGTAGTTACGGATGAAACACCCGTATTGGAGAAGGATGCTCAGGATGATGCTGTAGATCTTATAGAAATTGTCTCAGATGATGTAGTGGCTGGTGAAGAGGAAGTAGTGGAGGAAGTGACTAAAAAAGCAGAACCAAAAGGAAATTTCTTATTCCTGAATCTGGATGAGGTAGATGCTTATAAAGAACAGGCTTTTTCTAATAAACAGGAAGAGTTGTTTGAAGAGAAAAAGAAAGACTGGAAAACGCTTCAGAAAGAAAGAGAAAATGGCGGCGGAGGAAAAGAATATACTGTAGCTGGTCTTATTACTGAATACAGAGTTCAGGATGGTTTCAGGAGTGGTGAGAAAGTAGCTTTTGTTACGCTCGAAGATTATTCAGGATCATATTCATTCAGGTTGGGAGACAGAGATTATATGAGGCTGAAGGAGAAACTGGAAGTTCAGAGATTTGTTATTTTTAAAATAAAATTTGCTCAGGTAAAAGATGGAAGAGTCTTCGTGAATGTAAATGATGTGATAGAACTTCAGGAAGCATTTGAACGGTTTGCAAAAAGTATATCTTTAGTAATGGATGTAATGGATGTAAGACCTGAGGATCTTGACTTTTTCAGAACAGTTCTCGACAGAAACAAAGGAAATCAAAAACTGAAATTCTTTATTAAAAATCTCGAAGATGACTCCCATATTGAAGTGCAGTCTATGAAGCATTCGGTGGATCTTAATGGAGATTTGATTAAAGAAATTCAACTTCTTAATAAATATGAGTTTTATTTAAACTAAAAAATACTTAATAATATAAAAGAGTGGCTTAGGTCGCTCTTTTTTTGTTTGCTATTTGATGATATTTATGAAAAATTTTAAATATTTATTTATGTTAAATAGAAAAATTTTCTGAAGTCTATTTTGGTTGTATAGTATTTAAGTATTTGATTTTCATTTGATTATTATTTTTCAATATATTGCGAAATAATTGTTAAATTTAAATAAATGTTTAATTTTATTGTGTTCTATCGTTATTTTTAAGTGTTTTTATTTAATATTTTATGATATTTTTAAATATTTCATTTAAATTTCAATATAATATTTATACATTTACCGTCCTAATTTATATTATTACTATTTATGAAGAAATTACTACTATTAAGTCTATTTTTAATAGCTTCTATTATGAATGCCCAGGTAACACTCGGCAGTGGGACGTCCCAGGGAGGATACGTCCCGGTTGATGTCAACTACGGATATAACTACACCCAGCAGATTTTTACTAAAAGTGAAATTAATGCGAGTGCTGCGGGTACTATTACCGGGATGAAGTTTTATCTTCCAAACAATGCTGATATTTCAAAATCTGTAGATTGGGTAGTGTATGTAGCTCATACTACTAAGACTTCTTTTTCCAGTACATCGGATTGGATTCCTGTGTCTGGTATGACACAGGTTTTTGCTGGTACTGTAAGTGCTTCAGGAGGAGAAGTGATTGTCAATTTTACAACTCCTTTTGCTTATAACAATACAGATAACCTTGTGTTTGCTATAGATGAGAATACTGCTGATTATACGGCAACCACAAACAAATTCTACACCTATACCGGACCTTCTAATTCAACGCTGTATAATAGAAGTGACACTGTGAATCCAGACCCGGCATCACCTCCAACAGGATCAAGAACAACTACAAAATCAGTTACAGGTCTGTTGGGACTTACTCCGGCAGCAGCTCCAGCTTGTCCGGCGGTTTCCGCACCTGCAGCTGCAGCAACCAATGTTTCTGTAATGCCTACAATTACCTGGACGGCTTCCAATTATGCTTCATCATATAAGATTAGCATGGGAACAACACCTGGAGGAACAAATATTATGAATATGCAGGATGTAGGGATTACTAATTCTTATACTTTAACCAGTTCCTTAAGTTTCAATACTCAATATTACTATACGGTATATGCTGTAAATTCCGCAGGGACATCTACTGCATGTGCTGAAAGATCTTTTACAACAATGGCTACATTGGGATGTCCGTCTGTGACTGCACCTACAAGTGCTCAGGTCGGTGTACCGGTATTAACTACTTTCTCTTGGTCTGCTGTAAGCGGAGCATTAGGGTATAGATTAAGTATCGGAACGTCTGCTGGCACTTCCAATGTTTTGAGTAATTTTGATATGGGAAATGTTACTGCTTATACACTTACTCCTGCGCAGCAACTGAATCCGACAACTCAATATTATTATACTATTACAGCTTATAACGGTGGTGTAGTCTCAACAGGATGTACTGAAAGAAACTTCACGACTACTGTAGTACCTCCGGTAAATGATAATTGTTCAGGTGCTGTGGATTTAACAGTGAATCCTTCTTTAACTTGTACTGCTACAACTCCTGGTAATACTTTGGGTGCTACAGAATCTATGGCTGCAGGTACTTGTTTCGGAGGTCCGAATGATGATGTATGGTATAAGTTTACTGCAACGGCAGCAAGTCATGTAATAGCAATATCTAATATAACTTCTACTGGAACTACAACAGGAACTACTGATATGTATTTCCAGGTATTGTCAGGAAACTGTGGTACTTTCACAAGTCTACTGTGTTCTGATGCTGAGACAAATATTGTTACCGGTCTTACTCCGGGACAAACTTATTACGTAAGAGTTTATACTTACTCTACTACGGTTACGGCTAATGCTAGCTTTAATATTTGTGTAAGTACACCGCCACCGCCGCCAGCGAATGATGACTGTGCTAATGCAGTGGCAATTACAATCAATCCTGATATGAGTTGTACAAGTATAACATCAGGAACAACATTAGGAGGAACAAGTTCAGGAGTTGCTCTTGGATCTTGTTCAGGAACAGCTGATGATGATGTTTGGTATAAATTTACAGCTACAGGAACTGGCCATACTTTTCAGTTGAAGAATGTAGTTTCTGTCGGAACTGCTTCTACTACATCTTTGTATGCTCAGATATTCAGTGGGGCTTGTGGAGCTTTGGTAAGTACTACATGTATCAGTTCAAATACAAACTTTACAAACTTAACAGGTCTTACGGCAGGTCAGACTTATTATGTGAGAGTGTATACGTATGATGCTAATTCAGGAGCAAGTTTTTATGCAAATTCTTTTGACATCTGTATGGGAACGCTTCCTGCTGCTCCTGCTAATGATGAGTGTTCAGCTGCTGTTTCCTTATCGGTAAATCCTACTTTGGCATGTGCTACGCCTGTGTCGGGAACAACTTTAAGTGCAACTAATTCAGGGTTGGCAGTAAGTCCATGTACAGGAACGGCTGATGATGATGTTTGGTATAAATTTACAGCTACAGGTACTGATCATGTAGTAATGCTTTCAAATGTTACTGCGGTTGGAACTTCTTCATCAACGAGTTTGTATACACAGGTATTCAGTGGTGTTTGCGGTACTTTGACAAGTATTAAATGTGGTACTTCTGTGAATACTCCACTAACTGGTCTTACTGCAGGTCAGACCTATTATGTGAGAGTTTATAATTCTAATACGAATGGTACTACGCTGTATGCTAATAGCTTCAATATTTGTATTGGTACGCCTCCGCCTCCTCCGGCAAATGACGACTGTGCAAACGCTACAGCTCTTTCTGTGAGCAGTACTGATGCTTTCCTAAACGCTGTGAACGGTTCTACTGTAAGTGCTACTCAGAGTTCAGGAGTTACGGCACCTACATGTAGCGCATCTGGAGTTAATGATGACGTTTGGTATTCGTTTACTGCAACGGCTGCTACACATCTTGTACATGTTTTATATACTGATAATGCAACAAGTACACAGATATATTCTGGAGCATGTGGGGCTTTAACAGCTATGACTTGTTTTGATGGTGCTTATGGAAATTCCAACATATTGTTACAAAATCTTGCTGTAGGTCAAACTTATTATGTAAGAGTATATTCTTCTACAAGTACGGCAACTACAACATCTAATTTCCAGATTGCTGTGACTACTCCTTCACCTGTTGCTAATGATACATGTGATACAGCTACTGCTATAGCTTGTAACGGAACAGTTCAGGGTGTAAATGCGCTGGCCGGTGATGAAACTCTTCCAGCTTCATCATGTGGTAGTACAGGTTCTACTGCATCTTATAAAGGAGTTTGGTACACAGTAAAAGCTACTGAAAATGGACCTATTACTATTGATGCTTGTGGTACACAATATGATGCATATCTAAGAGTATACACAGGTACTTGTGGTTCACTTACTTGCTTCAGTAATAGTTCTGGTGTGGGATATGCTGATGCCGGATGTACAGTTTCTCTTTATAATGCTCCGACATTAACCTTTACAGGAGTTGCTGGTACTACCTATTATATCTTGCTTACAGGGTATACTGCAACCAGAGTTGGTAACTATAGTATTTCGGTAACGCAAGGTTGTTCGGGGCTTGCAACAGCTGAGGTTGAAAAGAAAAATAATGAGATTAAAGCTTATCCTAATCCATTTGTAGATGTTCTGAATATTTCAGATGCTGCTAAAGTAAAATCTGCTTCTGTAGTTGATACTGCAGGAAGAGTAGTGAAAACTATTGACAATCCTTCTTCTGCGCTTCATTTTGGAGATCTGAAACAAGGAATGTATTTAGTGGTACTGAATATGAAAGATGGGTCTAAACAAACGATTAAAGCGATTAAAAGATAAAATGTATTAATTATGTAACATGAAACGACAGCTAAACAGCTGTCGTTTTTTTATTTTTAATTTTTTTAAAAAGGTGTTTTGAATTTATTGTAAATTCGTGGACGTATTAATAACCAAAAACTTATACATGAAGAAAATTTTATTTTTATGCTTACTTATAGTAAGTATAGCACTAAATGCTCAAATCAATTTGGGGGAAGGGAGTACAGCTACCGGAAATCTTCCGGTTAGTAATGCTTTTACTTCCTATTCTCAGCAGATTTATACAAAACAAGAGATAAATACGGATGCAGCGGGTAGTATTACCGGTCTCAAATTTTATGTAACACCTTCTGCTAACATGGGCTATGCAGGAAAATGGGATGTTTATCTGGGACATACCACGAAGACCACTTTTTTTGTTAATGATAACTGGATTCCGACTGGGCAGATGATAAAGGCTTATTCAGGTTGGGTTACTAATACAAATGGTGTGATAGATATTACTTTTACGACGCCATTCCCATACGACAATGCTCAGAATTTAGTAATTGGAATTCATCAAAAGATGTTTAATGATATTCCTCCAAATCAATTTTTTGTCTATAATACCATAGAAGGAGGGGCGGTTACTAATTCTCCAGCTTATTCGAATGACCCTTCAACAATTCCTGCGGGAGCACTTTTGTCTTATAAGCCTGTAGTTGGTCTTAAAGGTTTGTTGCCGAGTGTTTTACCTGTGTGTCCTGCAGTTTCTTACCCTTTTAATAATGCAATACTTTTACCCACATCCCCGGTTTTTACTTGGGCTGCATCACAAGGAGCAACAGGTTATAAAGTTTCTATAGGGACTACTCCGGGAGGAACAGATGTGGTTAACCAGCAATCAGTTGTTACAACCAGTTTTACTCCATCATCTCCGCTATCAGTTTATACTACTTATTATTTTAGTGTAAAAGCTGTTGGGGTTGCGGGTGAATCTTCAGGTTGTACCAATATCAAATTTTCGACAGGAGCATTGCCACCATCTAATGATGAATGTACAAATGCCATAAATTTAACGGTTAATCCAAATATAGATTGTGTAAGTGTAACTTCTGGGACAACTTTGATGGCATCTGGATCGGGCACTGTTCCGAATTCCTGCAATACTTCTTACAGTCATAACGATGTCTGGTATAAATTTACAGCTACTGCTTCCACGCATATGGTTAAATTAAATAATATAACTTCTGTAGGAGCGGTAAATGATAAAAGTGTATATTTTCAGGTATTTAAGGGGAGTTGTGGAAACTTGTCAAGTGTTTCATGTTCTGGTAGTAATGCGCTTTCAATTATAAGTGGCCTTATTTCAGGTGAAACGTACTATGTAAAAGTATATAGCCTTATGTGGCAGAATGTTGCTCAGAATTTTGACATATGTGTAGTAACATTTCCTCCGGCGCCCTCCAATGATGAATGTGGAAATGCAATAGATTTACCTGTCAATCCTGATCAGAATTGTGTAAGTGTTACTAATGGAACCACCGTTTCTGCAACAAATAGTTTGCCAACAGCAGCTTGCTATAACACTCCTAATAATGATGTTTGGTTTAAATTTACAGCAACAAGCTTTAAACATATTATTAAGTTAAGTAATATTGTCTCTAAAATTCCTACTGCCAGTAATTCTTCTGAGTTGTATTTTCAGGTTTATAAAGGTAGCTGTAATAATCTAACGAGTCTTTCCTGCTCTTATCTGAATGCTTTGGCTGTAGATAGTCTTATACCGGGAGATACTTATTATGTAAGGGTTTATAGTAGGTTCGGAGGGTTATCGACTGCAATTAATTTTGATATATGTATAGCAACAGATGCTACGCCACCGCCTCCCAATGATGAGTGTATAAATGCAATTACTTTGCCTGTAAATCCTGATTTGAATTGTTCTGTTGTAACTGCTGGAAGTACCATGGGGGCTACAGCATCAAATATATCAGCTCCTATATGTCATGATGTAGCAAAACCAGGAGATGTATGGTTTAAATTTACGGCTACTGCAACAGGTCATTTGATTCGTTTGAAAGATTTGGTTTCCCTTGGGGTGCAGCAAGGTACTGAAACTTATTTTCAGCTTTTTAGTGGTGATTGTGGTAATCTTACAATTGTTAGGTGTTCGCTTTTGGCGGGTGAGGCTTCTGGGCTTACAATAGGTCAAACTTATTATATAAGGGTGTTTAATATTAGATATCCAAGTGAAGTAGTTGGATTTAATATATGTATTGGGACATTGCCTCCGGTTCCAGTTAATGATAGTTGTTCAGGAGCTTTGGTAGCATCTGTGTTTCCTTATGTTTACTCGCAAACAGATGCTGTAGCTTCAACTAATAATAATGGATTTATTACAGCTTGTGGTTCGGGTATGAATGATGGTACATGGTTTAAATTTACAGGGGATGGTTCTACACATAAAGTTTACGTATCCCCTATAGGAAATGGAAATCCTCGGGTAGGAGTATATAAAGGTGACTGTGGAAATTTAACCTGTGTTACTAAGGGTGGTCATTCGGGATCGATATATTTTAATACTGTTCCGGGAACTGTATATTATGTTAATGTTGGAGATGGAAATCCCACTCATGACATTGTAGAATCTCCTTTTACGATTACTATTTCAAGGGGGACTTTGGGGGTTTCTGAAGTTTCTAAAAACGGAGAAAGTATAGAGGTTTATCCAAATCCATTTAAAGATATCCTGAATATTGTAAAACCACATAACGTAAAATCAGTTTCCATTCTTGATTCTTCCGGAAGATTGATGAAAACCATTGATAATCCTTCTTCTGAACTTCAATTAAGAGATCTGAAACAAGGAATGTATTTTGTAGTATTAAATATGAAAGACGGATCTAAACAAACGGTTAAGGCAATTAAAAGATAAATAATTTATTTTAAAAATAGAAAAAAGAGACTGTTCAATTTGAGCAGTCTCTTTGTTTATAAGGGGGATTATCTTTTGTTAAAAGAAAATTTATATTTGTTGTCATATGATGAAAAAAATATTTTTTTTATTGCTGATTTTCACTAGATTTGATTAACTAATACTGATTTATATGAAAAATTTTTTACTCGTTGGTTTCTTAATAACTGGCTTTTTATCCTCCGCGCAAACCTATTGTACACCTGCTTTCGCTAGTGGCTGTAGTGGCGGGGATATGATAGATACTTTTGCAATTCCGGGTGCCGGATTTGATCATTCTAATACAGGTTGCTCTACTAATGCTTATGGAGATTATACCTCTATGACGATTAATCTCAGTGCAGGTTTAAGTTATGATTTTAGCGTTAAACATGATTACAGTGATCAGAATGTTCGTATCTGGATTGACTTCAATAACGATGGAACTTTTGATGATGCTGCTCCGGAGCTTGTGGCTTCTGCAAGCAGTACGCTTGTAGGAGGGAATGATATTACGGCAGGGCTTATCACAATTCCTTCAACTGTAACTCCAGGTACTTACAGAATGAGAGTAGGGGATAGATTCTCCGGAGATCCTATTCCTTGTAATACAGACGGATATGGAGAGGCTCATGATTATACAGTAGTAATTGGGGCGGTTCCGACTTGTTTTGCTCCGTCTGCTTTAACAGTATCTGCTGTTACTGCCAATTCAGCTCAGTTAGGATGGACAGCTCCGTCTTCTGCTCCAGGAAGTGGTTATGAATATTATTACTCAACTTCCAGTACATATCCTACTGCTGCGACAGTAGTTTCCGGGTCTATCAATGGATTGACTACAAATCTACCTTCTCTTGCACCAGCCACTACTTACCATGTCTGGGTACGTTCTGTATGCAGTGCTTCTAATAAAAGTGCATGGTCTCAAATGGCCACATTTATGACCTCGTGTGTTGCTGTGGGAGTGCCTTATGCATTGGATTTTGAAAGTATAACTCCACCAGATATGCCAACTTGTACCTCGGTAGTGAATGATGGGGCAGGAAATATATGGGAAACAGGTGATCTGGATGCTCAGGGATTTACAGGAAATGTTCTTCAGTATTCATATGACTATGCAGAGAATGCGAATACCTGGTTTTTTACCAACGGAATTAATCTTACTGCAGGAGTGACTTACAGAATTAAATATAAATATGCCAATGCGGAAGGAACTGTATATGCTGAAAAACTGAAAGTAGCCTATGGGACTTCAGCTACCAGTGCAGGAATGACTAATACATTAGCAGACCACTCGGATATTGTGATCAGCACAGCAACAAGTTCTTTTACGAACTTCACACCAACAACTACCGGAGTATATTATTTTGGATTCCAGGCCTATTCTGATGCTAATATGAATAAATTATACGTTGATGATATTAATATAGATGTTGCACCGGCTTGTAGCGAACCTAATGCATTAGCTGTTTCAAATATTACCGCTGCAGGAGCTACAGTTTCCTGGGCAGCAGCCACTCCGGTTCCGGCTAACGGCTATGATATTTATTACAGTACAACGAATACAGCACCTACGGCAACAAGTACACCTAACTTTACAGGAGTTACAGCAACCACTTATAATATTCCAGGCTTAGCTGCTTCCACTCCTTATTACGTATGGGTGAGATCTGCCTGTAGCGCAACAAGTAAAAGTATATGGAGTGATTCTGCTACGTTTACAACATTATGTTCAAGTACGAATCTTCCTTACACGATAGATTTTGAAAACGTTACTGTTCCAGATCTACCTGGTTGTACAAATAATGTTAATGCGGGAACAGGAAATGATTGGGTAACAATGGATCCTCCTTCCGATAGCCAGGGATTCACCACCAATGTGTTGAAATACCAGTATAACTCTTCCAATTCTGGTAATGCATGGTTCTTTACACAAGGATTGAATTTGACAGCAGGAGTGCAGTATACTATTAGTTATAAATATGGTAATAACTCATCAACCTATGTCGAAAAATTGAAGGTAGCATACGGAACTTCACCAGCTGCAGCTGCTATGACAGGTTCTATTGCAGATTATCCTTCAATCAATGATGAAATGGCACATACAGAATCTATAACGTTTACTGTACCTACAACAGGAGTATATTTCTTTGGATTTAATGCTTATTCAGATCCAGACCAGTATAATCTATATATTGACGATATCAGTATTAATAACGCGAATCTGGCAACAGCTGAAGTTGGTAAAGCGAAAAATAATATCCAGCTTTATCCTAATCCATTTACGGATGTATTGAATATCTCTGATGTGAAAAATGTAAAAAATGTAATAGTGACAGATGCGACAGGAAGACTGGTGAAAACTATTACCAACCCTGAATCTACAATCCATTTAAGAGATCTGATGCAAGGAGTTTATGTAATAACACTTGAAATGAAAGACGGATCTAAGCAGACTATTAAAGCTGTAAAAAAATAATTCATCATTTAAATAAAAAAAGGGAGGCGGGTCATTGATGATCCGTCTTTTTTATGGAGATTGAATAGAATCTTATTAAACCTATGAATGAAAAAAGATGAGTAAAACATTTCACTCATCTTTTTTATTTTATCCTGTGGCCGTTATCGATTATCGAATATTTTCCATCACATATTACCCAACATACATCACTCATCATTTATTGGGTACAGGCTGTATTTCTCCTTTATTCATAAGGTCAAATACGGTAGGGAAGAACATTGCTAATATAAAATAGATGATGATCATAAGCACAATCAGTGCAAAAAGAATAATCACTAAGCTATTGGGTCTGTTTTTCTTTTTTGGTTCCATGATTTTGTGGTATTTAGTGAATAAATTTTACTTATACCAGATGTTAAGCTAATTTCTTGCCACATTTCTTGCAGTATCTTGCATCATCATCAATATCTTCATTGCCACAACGTTCACATACCATTTCCAGGTTCTGTCTTTTGTTTCTCATTTCAGCTGTTACAATACCGGTAGGAACTGCAATAATGGAATAACCTGCCAGCATGAGAATAACTGCAAAGAACTTCCCTAAAGGGGTTATGGGTGATACATCACCGTAGCCTACAGTAGTTACCGTAACAACTGCCCAGTAGATGGATTGAGGTATTGTTTCAAAGCCCTGTCTTCCGCCTTCTACCATGAACATAAGTGATCCTACAATCACAGAGAATATAATCAGGAATAAAAGGAAAATATAAATCTTTCTCGAACTGTTTTTCAGAGCCCGCACAATAAAATACCCGTCATTCATAAAATCAAGCAAGTTGAAAATTCTGAACACTCTCAGCATTCTCAGCATTCTGAAAATCAGAAAATATTTAGTAACAGGGAAAATAAAGCTTAGATAAAAAGGAACAAGAGCAAGGAAATCTATAATTCCGAAAAAACTGAATATATAATTCTTTTTGTTTTTTACCACCGCAATCCGCATAGAATATTCTGCTGTAAAAAAAATAGAGATGATCCATTCAAGAATCAGAAAGGTATAATGGAATCTTTTATCAAGCTTTGGTACGCTTTCCATCATAATAATAGCAGTACTGGCAAGAATCAATGACAATAATATGATGTCGAACAGTTTTCCAAGCTTCGTATCGGAGCGATAAATTATCCGGTAAAGGAATCTTTTCCATAGAGTATCCTCAGGAATCAGATTATGTTCTCTTTCCATTTATATAAGGTTATTTCACAGCGAAGTTAATAATTTCTATAATGTATACGGTAAATATATGATTGTTAAAAGAATCTTGCAAATGTTAAAAGAAAATCTATCATTAAAAAGTGAATTATTTAGTATTAATTGTATGGTTTTCAATGTGTTATATTTAGTAAAATACGAATAAAATATGACATATAAAAATTAAATTTTTAACATTTTTTTCATCCAAGTTTGTAATTTTATTCTACAAAAGCTTTATATCATGAGAAAAATTTTAACCTTGTTTATTCTGTTTTTTATAAACAGTTTTGTTAACGCTCAGGTTGGGATTAATACTTCAGCACCGAATGGGGCTTCAGTACTGGATATAGTTTCCAACCAAAAAGGAATTCTTATTCCTCGTCTTACAGATACTGACCGGGATACCAACCTGGCTGATAATGACGTTTCCACAGTACCTCCTGCAGGTGTGGTAAACCCTAACCTTACTGCAGGAACCCTTATTTTTAATACGACAACAAATAACTTCCAGTATTGGGACGGTACCCTCTGGAGACAGCTTTTTGTTCCCACATCTTCTCAGGCTGGTAACGATGGTGTCGTTAAAATCAATTCTGGAAACGCAAATGTAAAACCCTCATTCAGTTTAAGTGCAGCAGGAAGCGGCTACGGCCCAAGACAACAGGTACTTTATGCTACTCCGTTAGTATTTGCCGCAAGCCCTACCACAAGCTGGCCGGAAACCACTGTTCCATTTCCCGGAGTAACCAGTAATATCTATATCTCGGCAACTGGTAAATGGCGAGAAAATGAAATTTACGGGCAAGTACATGTATGGAGAGTAATTGCTACCATCACTCCAGGATCCAATTCTTCAGGATCTATAAAAGCTACTTTTAAAAATCCTGATTCAGGCTTTGAAATTAACTCTATCCAGCTGGTTCCGAGTGGTTCCAGTGGAACGGGTAACATTCTTACCTTTTATTTCTATACCATTGCAGACCCTGCGAGTCTTGATCCGGGAAGAGGATATCAGCTTTTTATGGAGTCTGATATCAACTGTAGTGTTGTTGTGGAATCCTTTACAAGAGTATCTCTTTTCAAAGATTAACAGTGTTACTTTATTCTTTTTTAATATCAAAATAAAACCGGTTTATGAAAGCCGGTTTTTTTATGGGGTTGGAAATTTTTACCGTAAAATTAATATCTTCGCTGTAACTGTAAAATATAAAATTAATGAAGCTAAAAACTGTAATTGCAAAGATTGAAGAGGAAATAAGTATCAGACAGGCAGAAGATTTTGATAACGTAGGATTGCTGTGCGGGGTTTACGACCGTGATGTATCAGGAATTCTGGTTTGCCATGATGCATTGGAAAATGTGGTTGATGAAGCTATTGAAAGAAACTGCAATCTGATCGTATGCTTTCATCCCATTATATTTTCCGGATTAAAATCTTTAACAGGGAAGAACTACGTAGAGAGAGCTGTTTTAAAAGCTATTGAAAATAAAGTAGCTATTTATGCCATCCACACTGCATTTGATAATGATTTCTTTGGAGTGAACCATGGGATATGCAGTCAGTTGGGATTAAAGAATATGAAAATTCTGCAGCCTAAAGAAAATAATTTAAAACAGTTAACAGTTTTTGTTCCCAAAGACTATTCAGAAAAAGTAAAAGAAGCTATGTTCTCTGCCGGAGCTGGAAATATCGGATTTTATGACGAATGCAGTTTTACAGTGAATGGTAACGGAACATTCAGGCCTGCAGAAGGTTCAAATCCGTTTTCAGGACAACAGGGAATTCGCGAAAATGCAGATGAAGATATGATTTCTGTGATTTTTGAAGGTTTTAAACAAGGGCAGATTGTGGGCGCAATGAAGACAGCGCATCCTTATGAAGAAGTAGCTTATCAGATTTATAATCTGGATAATAAAAATCATCATGCCGGCTTGGGAATGTATGGAGATCTTGAAGAAGAAATGGATGAAAAAGATTTCCTTGGATTGGTAAAAGAAAAATTTGGTTTGGAAGTGATTAAACATTCCTCTTTTAACAATAAAAAAATCAAAAGAGTAGGGGTTCTGGGAGGATCTGGGGCAAGTGGAATACGATCTGCAGCTGCCAGGAAATGTGATGCTTACCTTACAGGAGACCTCAAATATCACGACTATTTTCTGGCTGAGTCTAAAATGCTGATCTGTGATATTGGACATTATGAATCAGAACAATTTGTTAGTCAACAATTATTTGAAATTTTATCACAAAAATTTAGTACATTTGCAATTTCAAAATCTATTGAAAAAACAAACCCAGTAAATTATTTCATTTAAATATGGCAAAAACCAACGATATTTCAGTTGAAGAAAAATTAAGAGCTTTATACGATTTACAGATCATTGATTCAAGATTGGATGAAATCCGAAATACTAGAGGAGAATTGCCAATTGAAGTTGAAGATCTTGAGATTGAGATTGAAGGTCTTGAAAAAAGAGCTGAAAAATTTCATGCTGATATCAAAGATCAGGAGGATCAGATCAAAACAAAGCATGAAGTGATTAACCATGCTAAAACTTTAATTGAGAAATACAAATCTCAGCAGGATAATGTAAGAAACAATAAAGAGTTTGAAGCATTAGGGAAGGAAATGGAATTCCAGGATCTGGAAATTCAGCTTGCTGAAAAAAGAATTAAAGAGTTCGGAGCTAAAATTGCTCACAAAAACGAAACTTTAAGCGAACTGAACTCTAAGATCGATGATTTGAAAAGCCATTTGAAATTCAAGAAAGAAGAATTGGATGGTCTGATCTCTGAAACGCAGAAAGAAGAAGAATATCTTTTAGAGCAGTCTAAAGAATTCGCAGGTAAAATTGATGAGAGATTATTAGCTTCTTACAACAGAATCAGAACTAACTCTATCAACGGTCTTGCTGTAGTAGGATTAGAAAGAGGAGCTCCAAAAGGATCATTCTTTACTATCCCTCCTCAAAAGCAAATGGAAATTGCTCAGAGAAAGAAAATCATCATTGATGAGCACTCTGGAAAAATCCTTGTTGATGATGAATTGGTAATGGAAGAAAACGAAAAAATGAAATCTGTAATTAAATTCTAATTATTGATTTTGAGTTATACGAAAGCTGTTTCAGAAATGAAACAGCTTTTTTTGTATATACTCAATAAGAACGGATCTAGCCTTTAGCATGATGTATTTTTTTGGTGTTTTTGGCATTCCTAAGGAATCTCAACTTTACTTTTTGATTATAGGATGGATTCCTAAGAAATGACAAAGGTTGTGTTGTAATTGGATTAAAAAATCAATGATGGTGAATCGATAGAAATGGGCTTTAGCCCGTTAACTAAAAAATAAATCTTTAGTCAAAAAACATAAAAAAACCGCCTCAAAATGAGGCGGTTGATATTATTTATTCCTGATGATCATACATCTTATTGTATAAAGCAATAAATTTCTCTTTTACGGCCTTTCTTTTCAGTTTTAAAGTTGGAGTAAGCAGTCCGCTTTCAATGCTCCATACCTCAGGAGTAAGTTCAATTTTTTTGATTTTTTCCCAATTTCCAAGGTGTTCATTGATACCTTCTATTTCTTTTTCAATTCTTTGTTTCAGTTCAGGGCTTTTTGCAATCTCTTCAGGTGTGGAACCGATGTTGAGATTGTTTCTCATAGCCCAGTTTTTAGCAAATTCAAAATCAGGCTGTACCAAAGCACACGGCATTTTTTCACCGTCACCCACCACCATGATCTGCTCTATGAATTTTGAAGCCTTCGCTAAGTTCTCAATAGTCTGAGGGGCAATATATTTTCCTCCGGAAGTTTTGAACATTTCTTTCTTACGGTCAGTGATCTGTAAAAATCCGTCGCTGTCTATATGTCCGATATCTCCGGTTTTAAAGAATCCATCCTCTGTAAAGGCTTCTTTTGTCATTTCCTCATTCTGGAAATAGCCTTTAAATACGGACGGTCCTTTTACTGTAATCTCCCCGTCTTCCTGAATTTTAACTTTTAAATTATCCAATGGAACTCCTACGGTTCCCACTCTCATTTTATCAAAGCTATTGACTGAAATTACAGGGGAAGTTTCTGTTAAGCCATAGCCTTCCAGAATTGGAATACCAGCATTCTGGAACATCAGGTTGAGCCTTGTAGATAATGCTGCAGATCCTGAAACCAAAGTCACGATTTCACCACCTAAACCTTCTCTCCATTTAGAAAATACAAGCTTGTCAGCAATAATTTCCTGAAGTCCGGACGGTTTTGAAATGGTTTTCTTTTTGCTAATCAGATTCAGGGCCCAGAAGAATATTTTTGATTTTAAACCTCCGGCTGAAGATCCGGTATTATAGATTTTGTCATATACTTTTTCTACCAGTCTTGGTACTACAGTCATATAATGAGGTTTCACTTCTTTTACGTTTTCACCCATTTTTTCGATGCTTTCAGCAAAATAAAGAGAAAAACCATTGTACTGATAAAGATAGAACAGCATTCTTTCAAAAATATGACAGATAGGAAGGAAGCTTAATGCTCTGGCATCTTTGTAATCAAAGCCTCTCTTTTTTGGAATTCTTGGAATAGATCCCAATATGTTTGAAACAATATTATTGTGCGTCAGCATTACACCTTTCGGTCTTCCTGTAGTTCCGGAAGTATAAATAATAGTTGCAAGATCTTCTGTGTTGATTGCGTTAGAAAGGTCTTCTACTTCAATTTGGGTAGATTCATCCTTACCCAGATCCAGAATTTCTCTCCAGTTGGCTGCTCCACTGATAGTATCAAAAGTAAAAATTCCCTGTAAGCTAGGAATATTGTGTTTTACTTTCATTACTTTATTCAAGAGCTCTTTATCAGAAACAAAACAATACTGAATTTCAGCATTATTGAAGATAAATTCATAATCTTCAGGAGAAATACTTGGATAAACCGGTACTGAAACAACGCCGATCTGAGAAAGTCCAAAATCCATGATAGCCCATTCTGTACGGGAATTGGTTGTAATCAAAGCAATTTTATCACCTGGTTTTATACCAAGTTTCAATAATCCTCTGGATATCTTATTTCCCTCATTAATAAACTCCTGTGTAGAAGTTTTTTTCCACTCCCCATGATATTTGGTTACAAACATATCCGTTTTAGGATATTTTTCTAAAGCATAGTGTGGAATATCGAATAATCTCTTGATCGTCATGATTTTTTACGTAATTTATAAAGAAATTTAAATATAAGCATTTTTTTTAATTGAAACCATCCGAAGGTAAGATTTAGAAATTAGTTAAATGCTTGCCATAATAGTTTGAATCAAAAAGGAGGCCGGAAGCCCTGAAGTAGGGATTTTATATTTTCAATGATTCTTTTATAATGGTTTATTTTTCTCCAGGTTTTTTATATTGCCTTCTTAACCCATTATCCGGAATCCCGAAACGGGTATCCGCCATCAATAAATCTCCCCAAACCTGCCTTTTTCCCGTTTTTAATTTATTTTTTCAGATTTGCTTAAAAAGTGTAAATTTACGGCTATCTAATTATTTTTTTTATGGACTTTAATTTATCGGAAGAACAGCTGATGATTCAGCAGGCAGCAAGAGACTTTGCACAGAACGAACTTTTACCTGGAGTGATTGAAAGAGACCGTGACCAGAAATTCCCTGCAGAACAGGTGAAGAAAATGGGAGAAATGGGACTTTTAGGAATGATGGTAGATCCAAAATACGGCGGTGCAGGTATGGATAGCGTTTCTTACGTACTTGCAATGGAAGAAATTGCAAAAGTGGATGCTTCTGCGGCTGTTGTGATGTCTGTAAACAACTCATTGGTTTGTGCCGGTCTTGAAAAATTCGCTTCTGAAGAGCAAAAAATAAAATATCTTACTCCACTGGCAAGCGGGCAGGTTATCGGAGCATTTGCATTATCTGAGCCGGAAGCAGGTTCTGATGCTACTTCTCAGAAAACTACTGCGGAAGACAAAGGAGATTACTATCTTTTAAATGGTATAAAAAACTGGATCACGAATGGTGGAACAGCTACTTATTATATCGTAATTGCACAGACAGATCCTGAAAAAAAGCACAAAGGGATCAATGCTTTTATCGTTGAAAGAGGATGGGAAGGATTTGAAATCGGACCAAAAGAAGACAAATTAGGAATCAGAGGAAGTGATACTCACTCTTTGATCTTTAATAACGTAAAAGTTCCAAAAGAGAACAGAATTGGTGAAGACGGGTTCGGATTCAACTTTGCTATGGCAGTGTTGAATGGAGGAAGAATCGGTATTGCTTCTCAGGCGCTGGGTATTGCTTCAGGTGCTTACGAACTGGCGTTGAAATATGCTAAAACAAGAAAAGCTTTCAAAACTGAAATCATCAACCACCAGGCGATTGCATTCAAATTGGCTGATATGGCGACTCAGATCACTGCTGCAAGAATGCTGTGCTTCAAAGCTGCGTGTGAAAAAGATGCAGGAAAAGATATCTCTGAAAGCGGAGCTATGGCCAAATTATACTCTTCTCAGGTGGCAATGGATACTACTATTGAAGCAGTACAGATCCACGGAGGATATGGATACGTGAAAGAATACCACGTAGAAAGATTAATGAGAGATGCGAAAATCACTCAGATCTATGAAGGAACTTCTGAAATTCAGAAAATCGTGATCTCCAGAAGCATCGCAAAATAACATTTATAAAACACACTACCTATGAAAAAATCTTTGTGGATCACCCTTGGGGTTGTATTGCTGCTACTGGGCGTATTTGTCTGGTATAAGTATTATTTTGTTTTCGGAGAAGGAGTAAAGTCCGGATACCTGAACTATGCGATGAAAAAAGGTTATGTTTTCAAAACTTATGAAGGCAAGCTGATTCAGGAAGGTTTTGGGAGGGGAAAAACAGGAACTATTACAAGCTATGAGTTTGAATTTTCCGTAGATGATCCCGAAGTTTTCAAACAACTGGAAACCAACAGCGGTAAAACTTTTGACCTGCATTACAAAGAGTATAATGGCGCGCTTCCCTGGAGAGGAAACACAAAGTTCATTGTAGATAAAGTAGTGAATATGAAATAAAAACAAATAAGGCTCTCAATATGAGGGCCTTATTTTACACCAAATCACAAAATATTAATATATGAAATAAAATTTCCAAATTTATTTTTGAACCTTGTTTCACAACGAAGATTCTTTACATTTTGCTTATACTTAAAGTTAAGAGTTATTTTTCTAATAAGCAAGCACTTTCTTTTAACGTTTGATAAAATTAAACATTAGTATCGAACTTCTATTCTAAACCTCATTAAAAAATTATTAAAATCTATCCTGAGTAAAGATTGAAACTTAGTGAGAATCGTTATTAGGAATGTTTCTGTTCTTCTTTTTATAGAAATAATACCCAATGCCGGCAATCAGGAATAAAGGCCATAATGGAAGGATAAACAGGAATATGGAAGTAATAACATCCCAGCCGGATTCAATGGCCGCCAGTGATTTTCCACCAAAGGTTTTAGGCTCTGTTTCTGTTTTGGCTTTCTCACTGATATTTACACTGATTGTGCAGATGGTATTGTCTGCGTAGTTTCGTCCTGAAACCTGAATATCTTTTGTATCAATATCTCCAACATTGCTATTGATACCCTCCATTAACCCATCAAAATGCTGTATGGGAACTTTGATATCCAGACTGTATACTTTTTGATCCTCTCCGTGAGGACTGGCTGATTCCACATAAGATAGATTTTCACTTTTGATATAACCGTTATTTCTGTTCGCTTCTTCCCGGATAATTTCCTTTACCGTTTCCACATTCTCTGCGGTTATAGAAAGATATCCTGATTTTACCATTTTATCTTTAGGCATATTCAGTTCGTAACTGTCATTCTTAGGCTTTTCTTTATAAATGATTTTGGTTTCTTTAATAACCTTTGGAGCCGGAGCTTTTACTGCAATCTTTTCAGTCTTCTTTGTTATAGAATCTTTTTTCTCAATTTTTGATTCCAGTTTTGTATTGGCAATTTTATCCGATAAAGAATCTACCATTTTGGAAGTGTTCTCTATATTTTGCCGGATATCATTTTTTGTATTCTCAAAGTCTTTTATTTTAATACTTGCAGAATCCATAGCCTGGTCTACTGTTTTACTGGCATTTTCAACGGTTTCTGTAGCCACTGTAACCGCACTGTCGGCTGAATGGATGGCTTCATGTATTTTATCCTGTGTAGCTTCCGCTTTTTTACACATAATGAAAGTGCTTGCTGCAGCAGTGAGTAAGATGAACTTTTTCATAAGATTAATTTTTTTGATGAAGTAAAATTAGAAGGGAAGTTCTTGTAAAGATTGTAAATGAAATGTATTGTGCTGGTAAAATTATAAGTGCTGTATTTTCAATCTTTTGTATTCGTTTTACAAAAGATTTACAAAGTGTTTTTCTGATTTTGGGGTATTGAAATGATTCGAAAGCTTTGTCTTTTCACTAAATATTAGTTCGGAAATCTAAAAATTCTCATCCTCCGGAGTGGTGGCAAAAATTCGAAGAATTTTAGACGAGGTGGTTTCATACGATATATATTATAAAAAAATCCGCAGAAAAATTCTGCGGATCTGTATTGTAAACAATTTCGCCTTTTTGCGATTTGTCTTTCATTTAATTTTCTCTGAACTCACTGATGAAGTGTAATTTCACATTCGGGAATTTCTCCTGCGTCATGTGAATCGTGAAAGAAGAATCTGCAAGGAATACCAATTGATTGTACTTATCTCTTGCCAGGAATCTCTGCTTTAATCTTGCAAATTCCTTGAATTCTTCAGACTTCTCATCAGCTTCTACCCAACATGCTTTGTGCATAGATAACGGTTCATAAGTACATTTTGCACCATATTCATGCTCTAAACGGTATTGGATAACTTCGTACTGAAGGGCTCCAACCGTTCCAATGATCTTTCTTCCGTTCATTTCAAGCGTAAATAACTGCGCAACCCCTTCATCCATCAGCTGATCAATACCTTTCGCCAATTGCTTGGCTTTTAACGGATCGTTATTATTGATATAACGGAAATGTTCAGGAGAGAAGCTAGGAATTCCTTTGAAGCTTAATTTTTCGCCACCAGTCAATGTATCTCCGATTCTGAAACTTCCCGTATCATGTAAACCGACGATATCACCAGGGAAACTTTCTTCCACGACTTCTTTCTTATCTGCAAAGAATGCGTTAGGAGAGGAGAATTTCATTTTTTTACCTTCTCTTACCAGTAAGTAGTTTTCGTTTCTCCTGAATGTTCCTGAAACAATCTTTACGAATGCAAGCCTGTCTCTGTGCTTAGGATCCATATTCGCGTGGATTTTGAAAACAAATCCTGTGAAAGTGCTTTCCTCAGGTTTTACCAGACGCGTATCACTTTCTTTGGGCTGTGGCATTGGAGCAATATCAATAAAAGCATCCAATAATTCACGTACTCCAAAGTTATTTAAAGCAGAACCGAAAAATACCGGCTGAAGATCACCTTTCATATAATCATCACGATTAAATTCAGGATAAACAGACTGGATCAGATCAAGCTCTTCTCTTAATGTTTTTGCCGCTTTTTCACCAATCACATCATCAATAGATGTGTCATTGATATCATCAAACTTAATAGAATCTCCAACTTTCTGTTTTTTCTCCTCTAAGAATAACTGAATATTATTTTCCCAGATATTATAAATTCCCTGGAAGTCACTTCCCATACCAATTGGTAAAGAAAGCGGACAAACGGTTAATCCTAATTTTTGTTCTACCTCATCCAAAAGATCGAAGGCATCTTTACCTTCACGGTCCAGTTTATTGATGAAAACCAGCATCGGAATGTTTCTCATTCTACAAACCTGAACAAGTTTTTCAGTTTGTTCCTCAACCCCTTTTGCAACGTCAATTACAACGATTACGGAGTCTACAGCAGTTAATGTTCTGTAAGTATCCTCAGCAAAGTCTTTGTGACCCGGAGTATCGAGAATGTTGATTTTGTGGTCTCTATATTCAAAAGCTAATACGGAAGTCGCTACAGAGATTCCTCTCTGTCTTTCAATTTCCATAAAGTCGGAGGTAGCTCCTTTTTTTATTTTGTTGGATTTTACCGCACCCGCTTCCTGAATAGCTCCCCCGAAAAGAAGAAGCTTTTCTGTAAGAGTCGTTTTTCCGGCATCCGGGTGGGAAATGATCCCGAAGGTCTTTCTTTTTTGTATTTCTTTGATTAAGTCTGACATATCGTATTTTGAAGTTGCAAAAATCGTGATTTTTTACGAGGTTTTCAAATTTAAATGAAGACAATATTAATTAGACAGAATAATAGAAGGATACTCAGGTTTCTGAATGATGAATATAGCTGTGAAACGGCCAATAGCTGGCTTTTCTTCAATGCAGCTTATCAACTATTATTTTTACGAGGAACATAAAAACATACACCAGTCCGGCAGAAATCAGGATAACAATGGCTGCTATGATATATTCAAATATCCCAAATTCTGTTTTTTGTGGTTCTGAACTGATATTGTACTGATCAATCGCCTGTTGACTTATTCTCAGATCCGGACGAAAGTGTTGAATCCCTTTTAGAAAATGATGGTATAGATCATATTGGTTACTTAAAATTACCAGTTCAAAATTGAAATCAACACGTATTGGTCCGATTTCTCCTGCTTTATTTTTCAGGTAGACTTGCAATGTCGTTTTGCCATATTTTACGTTTTGGGTATTGGATACATGTACATCGGTGGATGAGTTCTGAGCCGGCTGAAGTTCATGATATAATATGGTTTCAATGATTACATTTCGGTTGTTATAGAATGTTACTCCTTTTTCATCTACAATGGCTTTTCGTATCTTTTGCTTTTTTCTGTAAGTTAAAGCCATTATCAAAGCGATACAACAAAATATAAGAAGCAGTTGTGCAATAATAAGCGTGAAAAAAATGCCCAGATCCTGTTCTAAATATTGTCTGAAATTATTGTAAATAAGATTGAAAACAACCCTGATTACTACCATAATCAGAATGACAGCGATCCAGAGAATTCCCATTAGAAAATATGTAATGGGTTTGCTGATTTTGGATTCTATGGTCTGGAACTTTTCAATCATATTAATTCTTAGCCTAAGTTAACAAAAAAACAAGCCCGCATATAAGTGCTGTAATAACAAGTGCTGCCAGAAATAAAAGCCAGCCTCCCAAAGAAATCCCTTTACTGTTCACTTTCCATGTTTCCGTATCAATAGAATAGCTGCGGAAAACGAGAGGATCTATCTTCAAATCAGGACGGAAAGTGCTGATGCCGTGTAGAAAATGGGCATACAAAGCAGATTTGTTTTTTACCACTCTCAAAGGGAGATTCATATCAATACGTCTTAGAGTTTCTTCTTTTTTATCTGATAAGACTGTTACCTCCAGTAAAGGAGTGATTCCTGATCCTACCGGATTGACTGTGTAAATATCAAAATTCTGTTTTGAAGGCCGGAGATCTGTGTAGAGGATCTGATCTGCAATTTCATTTCTTGAATTATAAAATAAGAGGCCGGTTTCATCAACCACAATTGTATGGGCCGGCTTTTTCCTTTTAATAATATAACGGATCGCAGGAATCAAAATCAACAATGAAAGTCCCCAACTGATCAAGGCAGGGTACAGCATAGTTTCAAACCCTCTTCTGTAAATTCCGTAAGCAGGACCTAAAACAAAAAGCAAAACGAAAGAAATAAACATCACAAAGAAAAGAGCATTCAGAACAACAGTCATCCACCTGTTGGTTGCAGACTCAAATCTTTGGAATGGAAATTCTGTATTCATTTTGTGATGTTCATGGATAAAGGAACGAAAATAAGAAATTCCTTTTTTAGTTGCCTGTAGCAGTCAAAAAAATTATCTTTGTTTCTCATAAACTTTTACAGAGAAAGGATGGAAAATAGTAAATATCCGAAGTTTACGTTCACATGGTTTGGCGGTGTTGTTTTGGTGGTTGGATTATTCGTGGGAACAATGGCCGTTTCTTTATTCAGCACTTTCTGGAAGGTTGTTTTCAGAGAAAATATTGAATTGAAAGACTGGTTTCTGATGGTAGCAAATTCTGTAGGATTTCTTACAGCTATTGCTTTCTTTGATTTTTTCATTGTAAGACGTACTACTCAAAAGAGGCTTAACTTCAACTTTTCATCGGTTAATTTTTCTACCTATCTTCTCATCTTTCCAATGATGGCGGGGATGATGTTTATTTCCGAATTTATTGCCGCTCAGATCCCAACCACAGGACCGTTTTTCGGTGACTTTTATGAATATTTTATCCAGCTGATGAGCCAATTGACAGATAATCCTGTTGTAATGATTATCATGACGGTAATCATGGCTCCGATTTTTGAGGAAATTATATTCAGAGGAATTATCCAGAAAGGATTGATCAATAAAGGAGTAGAACCATGGAAGGCGATTCTGTATGCTTCCATAATTTTTGGCGTGGTTCACGGAAATCCATGGCAGTTTATCAGCGCTGTAATGTTGGGCTGTGTACTGGGATTGGTCTATCATAAAACAAAGTCTTTGCTGATGCCGATATTACTGCACGCGTTTAATAATTTAACCCTGTCGCTATTGGTGCTTTATGGTAAAGATGAGAGTTTTGCAAAGGTTCTTCATATTTCAGAATGGCTTGTGCTGGCTGTTGGAATTGTACTTTTCTCTTTGTTCTATTATCTTTTTATGAAAAAGTATAAAATACATTATGCTGAAATGTAAGTAACCCGATTAAAAAAATAAAATTGAAAATGAATATAGAAATGGAATTATTAGTAGCTACACACAACGAACATAAAAAAGAAGAAATCCAACAGATCCTGGGAAGTGACTGCGTGGTGAAAAGCCTTACCGATTATAATATTCACGAAGAAATTGTAGAAGACGGAGATTCATTTCATGCCAATGCCCTGATCAAGGCCAAATATTGCTTTGAAAAAACAGGGGTTCCAAGTTTGGGAGACGACAGCGGTTTGGTAGTAGAATCTTTGGATGGAAGACCTGGAATTTTCTCAGCCCGTTATGCCGGAGATCATGACTTCGCAAAAAATATCGAAAAGGTATTGGAAGAAATGGAAGGAATTGAAAACAGGAAGGCTTATTTTGTGACGGTTCTTTGTTATTATGATGAAAATGGCGCTCAATATTTTGAAGGCAGAGTTCATGGAAATTTACTGACAGAAAATAAAGGTTTCAAAGGTTTCGGATATGATCCGATTTTTGTTCCTGAAGGATATGAAAGAACTTTTGCAGAAATGGATCCTGAAGACAAAAATAAGATCAGCCACCGTAAACAGGCATTAGACCTATTTATGGATTTTTTAAAAGTAACTGATTAAGTTTAAATATCAGGACGAAATCCCCATTTATATTTTCTGTTGTACATTTGTTATCATAAATTATTGATTTGAGTACTTATTTAACAATATTAGGTTTTAACTCTGCGATTCCGACCATCAATACATCACCCACAGCACAGCTGCTGGAAATGGAAGAAAGACTCTTCCTGATCGATTGTGGAGAAGGTACACAGGTACAGCTGAGAAAGGCAAAAGCAAGATTTTCAAAAATCAATCATATTTTTATCTCCCATCTTCATGGAGATCATTGTTTCGGACTTCCGGGGCTTATAGCCTCTTTCCGTCTTTTAGGAAGAGATATGCCCTTGCATGTTTATGGTCCTAAAGGAATTAAGAAGATGTTGGAAACCATTTTTCAGATTACAGAAACCCACCGTGGTTTTGAAGTGATTTATCATGAACTGGATAAAGATTATTCTGAAAAAATATACGAGGATAACAGGGTAGAAGTATACACTATTCCTTTGGATCACAGGATTTACTGTAATGGGTATCTTTTTAAAGAAAAACCGAAAGACAGGCATCTTAATATGAAAGAGATTGCCAAATACAGCGAAATTGAAACCTGCGATTATCACAATATCAAAGCAGGGAAGGACTTTGTACTAAGCGATGGTTATGTCCTTAAAAATGAAATTCTGACTGTTGATCCGGCTCCATCGGTATCCTATGCGTTTTGCAGTGATACCCGTTATCTTGAAACTGTGATTCCTATTATTAAGAATGTAACGGTTTTGTATCATGAATCTACATTTTTACATGATCTGAAGGAAATGGCAGATTATACAGGCCACACCACAGCTTTGGAAGCAGCTACCATTGCTCAGAAAGCTCAGGTTGGAAAACTGATTTTAGGTCACTTTTCCAACAGATATGGAGATCTGACAGTATTTACTGATGAGGCAAGAGAAATATTTCCCAATACATTTTTACCAAAAGCATTGGAAAGTGTAAAGATTTAGAATGAATATGTTGAAATTTGAAGAACTCAGAGATTTTCTCAACGAAAAAGCAGATCAGTATAACGCTCCTGATTTTATTGAAAATGATCCGATACAGATTCCGCATCGCTTTTCTTTAAAACAGGACATTGAAATTGCAGGATTTCTGGCAGCAACGATTTCCTGGGGAAACAGAAAGTCGATCATTAATTCTGCAGATAAAATGCTTGATATTATGGGAAATTCACCCTATGATTTTGTCATGAATTATTCAGAAAAAGATCTGGAAAGTATTCAGGATAAAAGCATTCACAGAACGTTCAACGGACAGGATTTTTCCTATTTCATCAGACAGTTCAACAGAATTTATAATGAAAATGAAAGCCTGGAAAGTTTATTTAAAGTAAAAGAATCAGAGAATAACTTTCTCCACGCTATAGAAAGATTCAGAAGTGGTTTCCTGGAAACAGAGAAGCACAGAAGCCATAAACACATCAGTTCACCTTATAAGAATTCCTCTGCCAAAAGGATTATTATGTTTTTGAGATGGATGGTGCGTAAAGATAAAAGGGGAGTAGATTTTGGCATCTGGAAGAATATAGACCAAAAAAATCTTTCCATTCCACTGGATGTGCATACAGGAAACATCTCCAGAAAATTAGGCTTGGTTTTCCGAACACAGAATGATTGGAAAACAGTAGAAGAGCTTGATATTGCCATCAGAAAATTTGATGAAAAAGATCCGGCAAAATATGACTTTGCATTGTTTGGATTAGGAGTAACAAAGGAACTGTTGTAAAAATATAAAGGATGAAAAAATATAACGAAAAAACAGAAGTTCTTGAAAAAATAGCAGACAGCATTACATCTTGGATAGGATCTATTCAGTCCCTGATTGTTCATACTCTGCTGTTCCTTACCTCGTTTTTACTTCCGATGCTGAATATCGTTGATTTTGATAAAATGCTTCTGATTCTTACGACCGTACTTTCCCTGGAAGCTATTTATCTGGCAATCTTCATTCAGATGTCTGTGAATAAAAGCCACGAGAAAATTGAAGATATACAGGAAGATATTGAAGACATTCAGGAAGATATTGAGGAAATCAGCGAAGATATAGAAGAAATCAGCGAAGACATTGAAGAGATCAATGAAGATATTGAAGATATCCAGGAAGACATTGAGGAAATCAGCGAAGATATTGAAGAAATTAACGAAGACGAAGATGAAGAAGACCACAATGAAAGAGCGAAAAATGTAATGCTCAAGAGTAATGTGAGCTCGAACAAAAACGAAATAAAAGCCTTAAAAGATATTATCTCTCAGTTGCAGAATGAAATAGACCAGTTGAAAAAAGATGATAAAGAACCGGAATAATGGCCGTTAAAGTTTAAACAGATCAATACGTTGATCTGTTTTTTTATGGATTAATTTCTGTTCAAAATGATTTACGGAAAATGTAATAATAAGAAAAAAATGTTATGAATCTACCTGCTGGATTATAAAATAGTAATGTTAAAGGCTGATTTTGTATGATTATTTTTGCTACATTTGAACAAATGAAAACAAAATGTTAATCTATAGACTAAAAAACTATTTTTTCCTTTTTTCTTTTTTATTGATTTCTGTTTCTGCATTTTCTCAAACGAGACCTGTCAGAAAATCAGAAAGAATAAAACCTTCTGCCGCCGCTCTCAGGGCCGGAGCATTTATAGATGTGAATGTACCGCCTTACACCCCTTCAAATTATACTCCCGAGCAGTTGGTAAAGAATATTTTGATCAATGGCGGTACCAATTGTACAACAGCCAATGTTACCAATGTTACTGTATCTCCTAATCATGATGTGACAAACAGCAACAGATTCTGGGGGTATTTTCATAAAGGAACTACTAATTTTCCTTTTACGGATGGGATTGTCCTTACTACAGGATATGCATCTGAAGCTGGAAACAACTATGTAGCCGCTGTAGGACAATCAGTAGGAACAGGAAGTGATGCGGATCTTGTAGCCGCTACCGGAGCCAATGTAAGTTTAACCGATGCGGTAGCCCTTGAGTTTGATTTCGTTCCGAATTCAAACCAGGTAAAATTTAATTACATATTCGTTTCTGATGAATATACTTCCAATTATCCATGTCTGGGCTATTCTGATGCCTTTGCTCTTTTATTAAAGAAAGTTGGAGATCCTACCTATACTAACCTGGCCGTATTGCCGGGAGGTGCCGGACCTGTAAGTGCAACCAATATTGTTCCTGCAGGAAATGGATTCAGCTGTGGGCCAATTAATGCAGCTTTTTTTGGAGCACTGGCAAATCCACATTTAGTAATCAATTATTTTGGAAGAACAACTCCTTTAACAGCTGTGGCAGACGTAATCCCAGGACAAACGTATCATTTCAAAATGGTATTGGCAGATGCCAAAGACCCGTCTCATGACTCAGCAGTTTTCTTAGAAGGAGGATCTTTCGACGTGGGAATTAAAATTGTAGATGAAACAGGAGTTGTGTTACCAGGTACTATCAACATGTGTGATAATACTCCGAAGCAGTTAAAGGCACAGGTAGCAGCAATTCCGGGAATGACTTATCAGTGGTATAAAGATGGAGTGGCTATTCCAGGGGCAACAAGTGCTGTGTATGTAGCTACCCAACCGGGAGTTTATACTGTAAAAGTAATGGTCCCGGGAAATCAATGTCCAAGTGAAGCTACTATTACCATTATCGGAGGAACGAGCCCTACCGTACAGAATGCTGAACTTAAACTCTGTACTACACCTGCAATTACCAGTTTTAATCTGGAAACAGCAAAACCTTTAATCAGTACAACGCAGGGAGCAGTATTCCGTTTTTATGCAAATCAGGCCGATGCACAGGCTCAAAATAACAGCTACATCACTAATCTCACAAACTACTCAGGAACAGATGGACAGATATTATACGTATTGGTTTCCAATGGAGCTTTCTGTAGTAAGATTGCAACATTAACTTTAAGAAAAGAAGAGACACCAACGGCTTTACTTACCGCACCAAGATTGAAAATCTGTGCCGGAGAATCTGTTTTGCTTACAGCTACAGGCGGTGTAACCTATGAATGGAGTGATTCAGCAGCCACTACCGGAGGAATCAGAACGGTAAGCCCAACTCAAACTACTACCTATACTGTATATGCTATCGGGGCACAGGGATGTAAATCTCTTCAACCGGCACGTATTACCATTGAAGTAGTTCCGGCTATCGTTTCCAACTTAAAAGGAGGACATATCTGTCAGGGTGATAAAATCATTCTGGATGCAGGTTCTGGTCCAGGATATACATATCAATGGAGTTCTGGTGAAACAAGTCAAAGTATTACAGTCGCTACACCTGGAGAATATTCGGTAACGATCAGTAACGGAGTTTGTTCAAAAGAGTTCAAAACTCAGGTTATTAAGGCCGTGATCCCTGAAGTGATAAAAGTGGATTATAGTGAGAATGGAGTTATGATCGTTACAGCAAGTAATCCAAGTAATGGTATCCTGGAATATTCAGTAGATAACGGGGTTACATGGCAGTCTTCAAATGTGTTTAACAATGTGCCTAAAAATAAAGTCATTTCGATCAGAGTTAGGGTTAAATTTACCAGCTGTGTAGGTTTCCTTGAATTCTTTACATTCGTGATGAAAAATGTAATTACTCCAAACGGTGATAATATTAATGATGTCATTGATTTCAGCGGTGTGGTTAATTATAAAGATTTCAGCGGACAGGTTTTCGACCGATATGGAAGAGAAGTGTTCAAAGCAGCGAAGATCAATCCATATTGGGACGGATATTTCCAGGGTAAAAAGCTTCCTACTTCTACCTATTGGTATCAGGTAACCTTCGAAGATCCTGCAAGTAAAGAACTTACTGTAAAAACAGGATGGATATTACTTAAAAATATAGAATAATTTAAACTATAACTGAAAGACTGACTATTTCGTCAGTCTTTTTTTATTATTTTAAAATAAACGGAGTTGATATTCTAATATAAATAAATTTGCGTTAGTAATAATGTAAATTGTGTTAACTTGAATTTCAATCAAAAAAAATAGTATTTTTGTTCAAAATAATATAAAATGTTAAATAGGAGGAGAGGAAATTTATTTTTAGCGTTATTTTTAGCTTTCATGGGGAACTTTGTTTTGGCTCAAAATAAAGGAAGGGTAGAAATTGCTGCAAAACCTAAAGCTGCTTCTTTGAGGGCAGGTGTTTTTATAGATGTAAATGCACCTAGTTACCCGGAGTCCGGCTATCCTATAACCCAGCTTATAAATGATGTGCTTATATCAGGAGGCTCTACTTGTACCAGTTCAACGGTAAGCAATGTAACCGTTTCTCCTAACTTGTCTGCCACCAATCAGAACCGTAGCTGGGGATATTTTAATAAATCAAATACCAACTTTCCTTTTAGTAAAGGGATTATACTTTCAACCGGATATGCCAATAAAGCAGGGAATACTTTTCAAGGAACATTAAGTGATGATCTGGGAACCGGAGGAGATGTAGATCTTGCGAACGCTTTAGGGATTGCTAACAATAACCTAACCAATGCAACCTCTATAGAGTTTGACTTTGTAGCCGCCTCTACTGAAATTACTTTCAGATATTTGTTTGCTTCTAAAGAATATCAGCAAAACTTTCCATGTACTATTACAGATGGTTTCGCTTTGCTGTTAAAAAAGGCATCTGATCCTACTTATACCAATCTTGCAGTGCTTCCCGGAGGAGCAGGACCTGTAAGTGTAACGAATATTCACCCGCAATATCAAAACTGCGGACCTAAGAATGAAGCCTATTACGGAGGAACCAATACCGCTCAGATTGAAACCAATTTTAACGGACGTACTATTCCTCTGACAGCAAAAGCAACTGTCATTCCCGGGCAAACCTACCATTTTAAAATTGTGTTGGCGGATTATCAGGATCCTAACTTTGATTCAGCAGTATTTCTTGAAGCAGGATCATTTGATATCGGGGTGAAAATCCTGGATCCGGCTGGCGTGCAGCTTCCTGATTCTGTTAATATGTGTGATAATACACCACAGACTTTTACAGCCTCTGTACAGGGACCTAATATAACGTATCAGTGGTATCAGGGTACCACTCCGATTGCAGGAGCTACCAATGCAAGTTACACGGCAACAGCACCAGGGGTATACACCGTTAAGGTTTTCATCCAGGGGAATACCTGTCCGGGGGAAGCTACTATTACAGTAGTTGGCGGAACATCTCCTACAGTACAGAATGCTACATTAACAGCCTGTTATGCTGCCGGAAATGCAACTTTTAATTTAACATCAGCACAAGCTTCAATAAGCACCACACCGGGAGCTGTGTTTACCTACTATACCACATTGGCGGATGCTAATGCAGGAAATGCAAATACAATTTCTAATCCAACAGCTCATCAGAGTGCAGGTGGAACGGTGTATGTGAGAGTAGCAAACGGTTTCTGTGCAAAAGTAGCACAGCTGCAATTGGTAAAGGCGCCACAAATGACGCCTACTATTGCTCCTCCGGCTGTACTTACCTGTGCTAACTCTCAGACTACACTGGATGCTTCAGCCTCTGTTTATCTGGCAGGAGCTACTTTCAACTGGACAACTACAGGAGGAAATATTGTTTCAGGAGGAACTACTTTAAACCCTGTCATTAATGCGGCAGGAACATATACTTTAACTATTACAAAAGTTTATCAGCCTGGAAATATCAGCTGTACCGCTGTAGGAACTGTAACTGTAACAGGAAACAGTGCCCCGCCAGTTACCGGGCTTACAGCAAGCAAAATAAAAATCTGTAAAGGAGATTCTGTAACACTTACCGCTTCAGGCGGGGCTACCTATAACTGGGGTAATGGCCTTACAGGAAACGGAAGTACACAGGTTGTTTCACCTACTGTTACCACTACTTATACCGTAACAGCAGTAGGTGCAAATGGTTGTGTCTCTCAAAACCCTGCAACGATAACAATAGAAGTTTCAGAGCCTTTTACAGCACAAAATGCAACACTGCATAAGTGTTATCAGCCAGGATTAACTTATAATCTTACTGAAGCTCAGCCTCAGATTACAACTACTGCAGGCGTTACTTTTACTTACTATATCAATCAGGCTGATGCCAATGCAGCTAACGGAAACTTTATTGCAGTACCTACAACATATACACCTCCCGGAGGAAGCCAGACTATTTATGTATTAGTAAGCAATGGAGGCTGCAGCTATGTAGTATCTCTGCAATTATTAAGCACAGCCCAAACTACTCTTACTATTGCTGCACCACAAACAATTACCTGTACAACTCCTCAGGTTACTATCAATGCTTCGGCATCAGTAGTTCCTGCAGGATCTACAATTGCCTGGACAACAACCGGAGGAACTATTGTATCAGGAGGTAATACTCTTACCCCTGTTGTAAGCTCTGGAGGAACTTATACTCTAACGGTTACTAACATTTCACAACCAGGAAACCTGAGCTGTACATTTACTGCTACAGTAACAGTTCAGGAAGATAAAGTACAACCGGTTGCTGCATTGGTTTCATCACAACCTCGTATTTGTGTGGGAGAATCAGTGACGTTGACTGCTTCCGGAGGGGTAACCTATAACTGGGGCAATGGTCTTACAGGAAATGGAAATACTCAGGTTGTTTCACCTACTACGACTACTGTTTATACGGTATTTGCAGTTGGAGCTAACGGATGTATTTCTGCAACGCCCGCTACTGTTACAGTTCAGGTAGGACCACCTATAGCAGGTCTTACAGCATCTAAATTAAAAATCTGTGAAGGAGAATCTGTAACATTAACTGCCACAGGAGGGATCACTTATAACTGGGTAGGACTTACAGGAAACGGAAACACACAGGTAGTGACGCCTACCGTAACAACAGAGTATTCAGTATATGCATTAGGAGGAAACGGATGTAGCTCTGTGAATCCGGCTAAAGTTACTATTGAAGTAGTTCCAGCGATTGTTTCTACCTTAAAAGATGTATTTGTCTGCGCCGGAGATAAAGGAACTCTGGATGCCGGGGCAGGACCCAACTATACTTATGTATGGAGTACAGGAGCAACGACTCAGACGATAACCACTAATATTCCCGGAACGTATTCTGTGATAATCAGCAATGGGGTTTGTTCCAAAACATTCTCTGCACAGCTTATTAATCCTGATCTGCCACAGTTTACCAATATTGTTTATGATAACCATATTCTTACACTTACGGCAAGTAATCCTACAGGTGGAACTTTAGAATATTCTATAGATGGAGGATTGACATGGCAGCCATCCAATATATTTACAGGTATTTTGAATAATACGATGTATTCTGTAATGGTAAGAGTGAAAGGTGCCAAATGTGGTACTTCACTGGATTACTTTACATTTGTTATCAGCAATGCTATTACTCCAAATATGGATGGTGTAAATGATACCATTGACTTTACTGGAATCAGCGGATACAAAGACTTCGCAGCTTCAATTTTCGACCGATACGGGGCGGAAGTATTTAAAGCAAGTAAAGGTAATGTTATATGGACAGGATCTTTAAAAGGAATCAATCTTCCTACCGCTACTTATTGGTATAGAGTACAATGGGAAAATCCGGCCAGCAAGAAAATGGAACAACGTTCAGGTTGGATTCTCTTAAAGAACAGAAACTAGAATTTACTAAAATAAAAAATCAACAACAAAATCTTTCAGCAATGAAAGATTTTGTTGTTTTTAGGAATAAAGATTGTTGCGTTTTGTGAATTATTTGGAATAGGGGAGGAATATGTTAAAATATTTTGTAATACAATGCTACCACACTATTTATGATTTGTCCGAATAGGGATTGATTAATGAAAATTTACTGTAAGAGGTTCTTATTTTGTTTTTTTATGGTAAAAAATATAAATATGTATATGATATATTTAAAAAAAAATTAAATTTGTTGAAACAAAAATATTATGAGAAGATATCTACCGCTTTGTTTATTTTTTTTAGTCATCTCGACTTTTTTATTTTCACAAGATCTGCCTCCGCGAAAACAGGCAAAAGAAATTCCTTCCAATCTATCCGGAAGGGCTGGTGCTTTTATTGATGTGAATGCTCCGCAGTATCCTGAAACAGCTTATACTATTGAAAAAATGGTTAAAGATGTATTGATCTCATCCGGGACCAATACTTGTCTTACTCCCAATGTAACCAATGTGAAGATTACACCTAACCATGCTGCAAGTGAGGCAAACAGAGCATGGGGATATTTTCATAAGGCTGCAACCAATTTTCCGTTTAAAGATGGACTTATTCTTTCCACAGGATTTGCAAGAAGAGCTGGTAACACCTTTGAGGGTGGCCTTAGTGATGTGAACGGTGGAGGATCTGATGCTGACCTTGCACAGGTGATTGGGGTAGTGGAAAGCAGATTGAATGATGCTGTGCTTTTGGAGTTTGACTTCGTTCCAACCACCTCTCAGATTAAATTTAATTATCTGATTGCCTCAGAAGAATATACAGGCTCATTCCCTTGTACCTTCGCAGATGCATTTGCCATCTTATTGAGACCTACTTCAGGTGGACCTTATGTAAATATGGCTGTACTTCCGGGAGGAGCAGGGCCGGTAAGTATTACCAATATACACCCTGCAATTGCAGGGAGTTGTGGTGCCGTAAACGAACAATATTTTGCAGGATATAACACCGGGAACGTTGAAACAAATTTTAACGGAAGAACGATTCCATTGACTGCTACGGCAACCGTAGTAGCAGGACAGCAATACCACTTCAAAATGGTAATTGCCGATTACAGTGACCACAGTTATGACTCTGCAGTATTCCTTGAAGGTGGATCTTTCAATATCGGAGTAGACCTTTTAGATCCTGCAGGAACCAAATTGCCTTCAGATATCAATGTATGTGATAATGTCCCTCAGGTAATTACAGCTTCTGTAAATGACCCTAACCTTGTATATCAGTGGTTCTATAACGGTGCACCAATACCTAATGCAACGACTAATACAATTACTGCAATACAGCCTGGTACTTATACTATCGAAGTAAGTGTTCCAGGTAATCCATGTCCGGGTAAAGCTTCCATACAGATTCACGGAGGAACAACACCTCAGGCTCAGGATGCAACATTGCTGCTTTGTACCACACCGGATATTACTACTTTTGATTTAAGTACAATTATGCCTACCATCAGCCCAACGCCTGGAGCTATCTTTAAATTCTACGAAAATCAGGCGGATGCTGTTGCACAGAATAACAACTATATTCAGACTCCTTTAAACTATAATGGTAACGATGGACAGATTTTGTATGTTTTGGTTTCCAATGGAGGATTCTGTAGCAAAATTGTAGAACTGACATTACAGAAAGAAGCAACCCCAACCGCTAAAGTGAAAGCTTCCAGAATAAAAATCTGTCCGGGAGAATCTGTAACTCTTACTGCTGAAGGAGGAGATACTTATCTTTGGAGCAATTTTATGGGAACAGGGAATATGCAGACCGTTACTCTGTATCAGACTACCACATTTACAGTATATGCAATTGGAGCAAAAGGATGTAAATCTCTGAATCCGGCAACAATTAGAATTGAAGTGACACCAGAAATTACCTCTACCTTGAAAGATGTTGAAATGTGTGTAGGTGATGTTGTAACCCTGGATGCAGGAGCTGGTGACGGTTATAAATATCTTTGGAGCACAGGTGCTACAACGCAGAAAATTAATGTAAACCAATGGGGTATTTACTCAGTGGAAATTGATAACGGTATCTGTAAGAAAGTTTTTGAAGCTAAAGTAATGGGAGCAGCAACTCCTTTCGTTACCGCTTTAAATTATGAAAGTATCAAAAAGTCAGTAACAATTACAGCGGAAAACCCGCCAATGAACAATACACCAAGTACTTTGGAATATTCTATTGACAATGGTATTACATGGCAGGCTTCTAATGTATTTACTAACCTTTTAGATAATACAAACTACACTGTTTTAGTAAGAAGAGTAGGAACACATTGTGTGGGATCTCTTGAATTCTTTACATTGCAGATTAACAATATCATTACGCCGAACGAAGACGGAATCAACGATGTACTGGATCTTAAGGCTCTTGGAGACTTTAAAAACTTTACAGGTTCTGTATATGACAGGTATGGAGTAGAAATGTTCAGATTCTCAAAAGAAAATCCTACCTGGGACGGAACAGTAGGTGGTAAGAGACTTCCTACAGCAACATACTGGTATAAATTCAACTTTGAGTATCCAAAATCAAAAGCTCAGATGAACTGGTCAGGATGGATCATGCTGAAGAACAGAAACTAAAATTGATAATGTACTATAAAAGAAAGCCTTTCGAATTTATTTGAAAGGCTTTCTACTTTTAACGAATAAGGGTATTGTACTTTATTCAACAAAAAAGCTCCTGATAGAGGAGCTTTTTATAATAATTGTCTATTGATTTTCTTTCCAGAGATTCGCAAAGTGTATAAAATCTGCAACACTAAGTTCTTCCGCTCTCTTATCTAAAAATTCATGTCCTTTTAAGGCTTCAGGAATGTTTAATGATTTCAGAGCATTAGAAAGCTTTTTTCTTCTTTGGTTGAAACCTGTCTTAACAATCTGCTTAAACAGAACCTCATTGCCTGCAAGTCCTTCCTTAGGGTTTCTTGTAAGTCTGATGACTCCAGATTTTACTTTTGGCGGAGGATTGAAGACGTTCTCATGTACCGTAAACATATAAGATACATCATAATACGCCTGTATCAGAACAGAAAGAATACCGTAATCTTTAGTTCTGGGAACAGCAGCCGTTCTTTCAGCAACCTCTTTCTGGAACATTCCCACCATTTCCGGGATCAATTGGTAATAATCTACAATCTGAAACAGAATCTGTGACGAAATGTTATAAGGGAAATTTCCAATGATAGCAATCTGATCGTCTTTGATAAAACTGAAATCCTGTTTCAGGAAATCTCCTACAAAAGTTTCTTCCGTTACTTTTTTATAATTGTTTTTCAGGTATTCAATAGATTCTGTGTCTATTTCTGCAAGGTAAATGTTCTGATCCTTTTCAAGAAGATATTTGGTAAGAACTCCCATTCCAGGGCCTACTTCCATGATGTTGGTATAGTTCTCAAAACTAAGACCTTCTACAATTTTTCTTGCGATATTTTCATCTGTCAGGAAGTGCTGTCCAAGATGTTTTTTTGCTTTTACACTCAAAGTTTTTTATGATTTTATTAACAGTGATTTTCTTTATTTCGTCCCAAATTTCGGAAGATTTTTTCTATTTTAGCCAAAAATTTTAATATTAATGGCTAAATCTGTAGATGAATTTAATAAGAAAAGGCTTCGGTCCAGCAATATTACAGTAGTGATAAGTATTGCCTTAGTGTTATTTTTGTTAGGATTAATGGGGCTTATTCTGATTAATGCCCAGAAGTATTCTGACTATATCAAAGAACAGTTGGTGGTGAATGCCTACTTTGATGAAAACTATGACGCTAAAGATTCTGTAAAAATTGCAAAACTTGAGGAAGAAACTTTTAAAAAGGTACAGTTATTAGCTCCTGTAAAAAAAGCGACTTATATTTCAAGGGATATGGCGGCTAAAGAAGCCAAAAAGAGTATGGGAATCGACAGTGATGCATTGTTCGAAGAAAATATTTTCCCTTCCTCTATTGAAGTAGCTTTAAAACCGGAATTCGTAGATCCAGCAAAAATTGATGAAGCCATCAAAGAGATCAAATCTGTTCCAGGGATTATCGATGTTAAAAATGACAGTACTTTGATGGTTGATGTTTACAATAACCTGAGCAGAATTCTGAAATGGATTTTAGGATTTTCGATTCTGTTTCTGATATTGGCAGTTGTATTGATCAACAACTCTATCCGTCTGAAGATATTCTCTAAGAGATTTATTATTAAAACAATGCAGTTGGTAGGAGCGAAAAGAAGATTTATCCTTAAACCTTTCATTGTAGAAGCTATTATTCTGGGAGCTATCGGTTCTGTAATAGGTCTTATTGCGTTAGGTGGAGTCTGGTATTATTTCACAAGTCAGATTGGTTCAGCTTTCGTGCAGGACAACAATCAGTACTTCTGGTTAGTTATCCTGGTACTTGGAGTAGGAATTTTTATTTCTGTGTTAAGTACAATTTTCGCTACATGGAGATTCTTAAAATCAAACGTTGACGATTTATATTACTCTTAATAATGAGCAAAAAAACAAATAAATTTTCCGCTTCAGACTTTGGACATGAAGCTGAAGTACCACAGGAAAACACTTTCTATTTCGGACAGCAGAATTTCAAATGGATGCTGATCGGATTAGCATTTATTGTAGTAGGATTTCTACTGATGATGGGACCTGATGCCAATACTGTAGATGGAAAATTTGATCCTAACTCATGGAATGACGGGATCTTTTCTATCAGAAGAATCAGAATAGCACCTCTGTTTGTTGTTATAGGATTTGCAATAGAAGTGTACGCGATCTTAAAAAGAAAATAAATAAAATAATTTTATTTAAGGATTAAAAAATTTAAGAATTGAAAGATGTAAGCTAATGAGCTGATTTTTCTAATTCTTAAATCTTTTAATCTTTTTAATTTTTAAAAGAATATGGATTTAATCAAAGCAATTATTATTGCCATTGTAGAAGGCTTGACGGAATATCTTCCGATTTCCTCTACAGCACATATGGGATTTACTGCGAATCTTATGGGGTTGGAAGAAACAGAATTTTTAAAAATGTTTCAGGTGTCTATTCAGTTTGGAGCTATTTTATCTGTGGTAGTAGCCTATTGGAAAAAGTTTTTTGACTTAAATAATATTCAGTTCTATTTCAAACTTGCATTTGCCGTAGTTCCGGCTTTGGTATTGGGATATTTATTCGATGATAAAATTGAAGCCGTTCTTGGGAACCAGATTGCGATTTCTTCCGTATTGGTTTTAGGGGGTGTTGTTTTGCTGTTTGCAGATAAATGGTTTAAGAATCCTAAGATTGATGATGAAAAAGGAATTACGATAAGAAATGCTGTTACCATTGGTTTCTGGCAGTGTCTTGCAATGATGCCGGGCACAAGCCGTAGTGCTGCTTCCATCATTGGAGGAATGGCCCAAGGTCTTACCAGAAAGGCTGCTGCAGAATTCTCTTTTTTCCTTGCAGTTCCTACCATGCTTGCGGTAACAGTGTACTCAGTTTTTGTTAAGACCTGGGGAAAAGAAACCGCAAATCCACAGAAAGGATATGAAATGATTATGTCTTCACAGGATCACATTATGATCTTCGTGGTAGGAAATATTGTAGCATTTATTGTAGCACTTATTGCCATTAAAGCATTTATTGGTGTGCTTAACAAATATGGATTCAAACCTTGGGGCTGGTACCGTATTTTTGTTGGAGTTGCCCTGTTGATTTATTTTTATTTTTTTAAATAAGAAATCTTTTATACCCATTCATGACTGCTGAAGAACTGAAATCAGGATACATTTTTTTATTAGATAAGCCTTTGGACTGGACTTCTTTCCAGGCTGTCAATAAAATGAAATATAAACTTAAAAGGGAGTTTGATCTTCCTAAAAAATTTAAAATCGGACACGCCGGAACTTTAGATCCCAGAGCAACTGGGCTTCTTATTGTCTGCTGTGGAAAATTTACAAAGAAAATTCCTGAAATTCAGGATGCTCCCAAAGAATATTGGACAGAGATCAAGATTGGTGTACAAACGGAATCCTATGATACTGAAAAGCCTGAAATTCTTCAACAGGATATCTCGCATATTACTGAACAACAGGTAAAAGAAGTGTTGGAAAAATTTGTTGGAGAAATTGAACAGAAACCACCTGTTTATTCGGCTATTAAAATTGATGGTGAAAGAGCATACAACCTTGCCAGAGCTGGTGAAGAAGTGGAAATGAAGGCAAGAAAAACAACGATCCATTACATCAAGGATATTAAAATTGATTTTCCTATGGTGAGTTTTATGGTAGGATGTTCAAAAGGAACCTACATCAGAAGTCTGGCCCATGATATCGGTCAGGAATTGGGAGTAGGAGCTTATCTGACACAGCTGAGACGTACCAAGATTGGCGACTATGCCATTGAAGATGCTACAGATCAGTTCCTGAATAACGAGTACAGATTTGAAGGTCTGTAAAAATTAAACCAGCACTTCTCAGGAGATTGAAAATCATACACCATTAGGAAATATTCATTATGGTATTACTTTCATAAGAATATCATTTTCTTCCTAACTTTGCATTAGGAAATACTGAAAATACAAGTTTCCTATTCAAAAATATTGAGCCAAAAGGAGGAATCGTTTTCAAATCACATAAACTGAAAGATGGGATGATGATTTTTCATAGATTTAAGCTATGGAAACCCCGATTTCAGTAATAAAAATTATACCGGCTACGGAAAAGACTAATGGAAAAAACGCGTATCAATAAATATTTATCGGAAGTGGGATACTGTTCAAGGAGAGCAGCAGATAAACTTTTGGAAGAAGGAAGGATCAAGATAAACGGGAAAATTCCTGAGTTAGGAACCAAAGTTTCTGATGAAGATCTTGTAGAAGTAGATGGAAAACCGATCAGAGAGCCTCAGGAAAAACCGGTGTATATTGTTTTTAATAAGCCGGTAGGAATCGTTTGTACCACGGATACAAAACGTGAAAAAAATAATATCGTAGATTATATCAATCACCCCAAAAGAATTTTTCCGATCGGAAGACTGGATAAACCAAGTGAAGGACTTATTTTCTTAACGAGCGATGGTGATATCGTTAATAAAATTCTTAGAGCACGAAATAACCACGAGAAAGAATATCTTGTTCGGGTAGACAAGCCTATCACACCAAGATTTTTGGAAAAAATGCGAAACGGTGTTCCAATTCTTGATACCGTGACTAAAAAATGTGAGGTAGAAAAGATTGATGAAATGAATTTCAGAATTGTTCTTACTCAGGGATTGAACAGACAGATCCGAAGAATGTGTGAATATCTTGGATACGAAGTAAAAAAACTTAAGAGAATCCGTATCATGAATATCAAACTTGATTTACCTATCGGGAAATGGAGAGATATGACGGATGAGGAACTGAATACACTCAACTCCTTGCTGGCAGATTCCAGTAAAACAATTGATTAAAAATATCTAAAATACTTAAAGGTTTTTAATTTCATGCTTCCTTGTATTACCTATGGGAAGCATTATTTTTTAATGTTATTTATTGTTTTTTCACGTATTGGTGTAATATATTTTATTTTTCAGTGAAAATGTTTTATATTTATAATATCAACAATAATAACCTGAAAATCATGAAATTAAGTCTTAATTCAGTTCTAGTATGTATTACTTTGGTAATATTAGTGAGTTGTCAAAATGATAATCATTATCCGGATCATCCACATGATTCTTCGTTTTACATTGATTACAGAAGTTTAAAAGGATTACCAGACGGAATTGCCGTTATTGAACTTGATCCTGAAGCACCCAATTTTGGAAATATAAGCAGCAAACTTGAATTGGGCATTGGTGTACTGCCGCATCATATTTACTACAATCAGAATGCCAATAAAATGTTCACAACTGCTTTGGGAGGCAGCTATCTCTACGAAGTAAAAACCGGACAAGACCAAAACGGACAACCCATATTATTGAACGCAACTCCTGTTGATACGGGCGAGAATACGGTAGGCGAAAATTTATTTTTTACCAATGACGGAAGGTATTTTATGACCTTTATGGGGGGAGCAGGTGGCCCAAAAGACGGAAGTATAGGTGTTTTTAACGCGGCTAATAATAAGCTTATCAAAACGATTAAAGCACCCATTCAAACTAACCCCAATAAGTTTATCATGTATCCACACGGTATTTCCATCAATGAGGAAAAAGGACTGATGATGGTATCATCCACTATTCACCCTGACCTTACTACCGGAATGGGTAATACTTGTACTTTATTAGATCTCAATACTTACGAAATAAAGGAAACCTATCAGGTTGCAGACTCTCCAACTGATTTATCTGCTCCTGTAGAAGTATTGCTATTGCGCGGAAAGTTTCCGCAATATGCACTTGCTACAACGATGCTTGGCGGAGATATCTGGATTGCTCCCTATAATACTACAACCAAAAAATATGATGCTTTTACTAAGATTTTTGACGGAAGCACAAAAGGTTTAGGCTGGGCACTTGAAATGTATATTGATGATACCAACAAATTGTACGTGAGTTTTGCAGAACCTGGAAAAGTACTTGTCTTTGATATTAATAATCTTCCTCAACTAAAGCTTTTGAAGACTCTGGATGCGGATAAAGGCGCACATCATATGGCTTTCTTTAAAACCAAATCAGGAAAAGAAGTTGTAGCAGTACAGAATAATTTATTGGATCTCCCCAACTTAAATTCCGGTACGATCAGTATAATTGATATTAATACGGAAAAAAAATTAGGCACAGTAGATTTACGTAATAAATATGGAATACTGCCGGAATCCATTGAAGGGACTAATGGTCCAAGCAACTACATGCATCACTAAAATCGAAGATATTATTTTGCAGGACGTAACTCTTCCGGAATATTTTGGAAGAGTTTACGCCTATTTTAGGGTTCATGTTATTTTATATATAATTTCATTCTTTCTTCATACTCAGGTTTCAGTTTCAAAAGTTTCCATATTTTCTTATCATCAGGGTTACTGATCCGGTAGAATATGATTTTGTCTGCTGAATATTTGAAATAAGGCTGATTTTTAAGCCATTCCTCAGGTGCGTCTACTAATGAATACCGGGGAACATTTGATATATTCAACGGGGCTATTGAAATCAGTTTTTGAACCAGATCCTGATCTATGTTGTAGGTGGTTAAAATTTGCTGCTTATTCATAAAACCTCCCAGCTTCTTTCTGAAGCCAATTATTGAGCCTGCACTTCTTTCATCCAGACCAAATTCTATAAGCTGTTTGAAAGTAATGGTATTAAGATCTGTTTTTGAAAAATCTGTTTTTTGCTGTTGTTTTTCCTGAATTTTGATATAGAGTGTCATCTCCTGAAATTTCTCTGCGGAGATCACAAAACATTTCTGCAGATCTTCTAGGCTTTTGAAACTTCCCCGTAAATTTCTGTCCCGGTAATTGATGATCGTGATTGCTTGTTTCTCTGAGAATCCAAGTGTTTTCCAACCCTCTAAATCAAGCTGATTAGGATCAAAAATATGATATTGAATTCTGGATTTTACAGTATTATCCTTCGCAAAATTCCTGAAGTTTTCCGGAGTGTTTTCCGGCAGCAAAAGATAAGGTGCGATTTTGCTGTAATTTTCCGGGGAAATGATAAAGCATTCTTTAAACTTTTCCTTACTGATAAAACTTCCCCCGAGATAATTTCTATACTTTATAATAGCTTCTGCCTGCTTTTCACTGAAACCCATTTTAAGCCAGTCGTGGACAGAAAACCGATCAGGATTGAATTTCGCTGAAATCATAATTCCTTTCTTCCCGTATGGAGTGAATCTTTTGGAATCTCCTTTTTCTGCTGCTTCAGGAAGCAAGATGAAAGAGGCTAGCTCACTGAATTTCTCTTCGGAAATAGCATAACATTTTTTCAACTGCTCTTTTGACGTAAATTTTCCTCCTACCATATCTTTATACTTAAGGATAGTAGCAGCTTGTTTATCTGAAAATCCAAGTTTCAGCCACTGTTCTTTGTCCAGTATATTAGGATCAAAATCTGATAGATCCCGTATTGAAGAATCTTTAATAAAGGTAACTTCAGGAAAAGGTTCTTTTTCACGACTGGTGTATTTCTGATAGGCTAATAAAACAGTCAGCAATGTGACCATCAATGCCAGTTTTTGGTAATAGCTTTTTCTCATCATGCAGTAAACTTATTGATAAAAATAAATCACGACAATAGTTGATAATGAATTAGTTAAATATGATATAGAGAAAGTGTTTTATTGTTGATAAGCTAATGGGAATATTGCCTTTTGGGCGATATAATTTCGTAATTGATACTAAATATTCTGATTAGATATTTATTTTTTAACACGACAGGTTCTGTCGCAGCGAGCATATATTTTTGCATCATAATGATACAAATTGCAATACAATATTAATAAGATCTAACTATTAATAGTATGATTTATAGCAGGTTAAAGTATTGTGATTTTCGTATCTTAAAAAGTGTTAAATTCGTTGCGTTTTAATAAACTAATTACTAACTCAAAAAACAACATAAAGATGAGAAAACTTTATCTCAGTGCATTTACTTTATGGACGAGCCTGGGCATATCTGCCCAGGAAGTGGTGTGGGAAAAAGACATCCAATCCTCTACCCAGGATTTTCTAAGCCAGGTCACTACAACCATTGATCAACAGTATTTGATCACAGGAAGTTCTATTCAAAGCAATAAGCAACAGGCTTCAGGCAGTAAGCACAATAACGGTTATGATTTTCATTTGGTAAAACTCAATCAGCAGGGTCAAGAAGTCTGGGAGAAATATTTCTCAGGACAGAACCATGATTATCTTTCTGCTACCGTTACTACTCAGGATGGAGCATTTCTTTTGGCCGGAACATCTTATTCCGGAAAAGGGTTAGACAAAAAAGACGATTCCAAAGGAGGTTCAGATATCTGGCTGATCAGAATCAATGAATTTGGGGATGAATTATGGCAGAAAACGTTGGGAAGTTCTTCAGATGAAGAAGCCAGAGCGGTTATCCAGACTACTGATTTAGGGTTTTTTGTGGCCGGAAACGTACAGAATTCAGCAAAAGGCTATGGCTCTAAAGATGTATGGATCACCAGACTCGATAAAAACGGGAAAGAACTCTCCCAATTAATTTTAGGCGGAAAAGGTTTAGACGAAGTAGAGAATATGATTCCAACGAGAGATGGTGGAGCATTACTGGGGATTTATTCAAGAAGTTCCGAGGTTCATATTTCTAGTTCTGAAAAAGATTCCGGGATGCGAGGCGCAGATTCTGCATCCAACGTTCAAAACCCGAACCCCGTATCTCGAATCGCAAAATCCACGGAAAATTTCGATGAAGGCGACTACTGGATCGTAAAATTGGACAAAAACGGAAAAGTAGAATGGGAAAAGAACTTCGGAGGCAAAGGAGATGATCATTTGAGAACCCTTGCACTAACCTCTACAGGTTTTATTATTGGTGGAGAATCAAGATCAGAAAGATCAGGAAACAAAACCGTAGACATTGAAGAAGGGACAGATCTTTGGCTGATTGCTCTCAATGAAAGAGGAGAAGAGCAGTGGCAGAAATCCTACAATTTCAAAAACAGAGATATTCTAATGGGAATGAGTGTTCTTCATTCTGTTGACGATAAATCTTCTAAAGGAATTTTATTAGGAGGTTACACCCAGGCTGAAGGAAGAATTCAAACTGATGATGAAACCTTTTGGATGCTGTATTTAGATCAAAATGGTAATGAGCAGTGGAGAAAACACGTAAAAGGAGAATCCAGACAAAAAGAAGAAAGACTTTCTGATTTAAAACTCAACAGAGACGGTTCCATTATTCTCGCTGGAACCAGTGCAGAAGAATTGGGTAAAGAAAACTGGAAAATTGTAAAGCTGGGCGATAAACAGGTAGGCCAGTTGATTGAAAAATCAGATATCAAGATCTATCCAAATCCTGTATCTGACTACGCTTATGTAGAAATCGGTTTTGATTTTAAAGATGCTGAAATTTTATTGTATGATATGAGCGGAAGACAACTTCAGAATTTGAAAACAAAGAATAGAGTCACCAAGATAAATACTCAGTCACTTATTCAGGGAGCTTACTTAATTACCATAAAAACAGATACCAACAAAACGGCAAGTGCTAAATTAACTAAGAAATAAACACGATGAAAAAATATCAAATTATGTGCCTCTTGCTGCTTTGCAGTTGGCTGTATTCACAAAATCAAATGAAAGATACTTATTTAGGGTTTACTCCAAAAACTCCTGATATAAGTTCGTTAGGAAAATATATTGATAAACCAATATCTTTATCTAGCGGGTCAGTGAATGTTTCAGTTCCGATCTATACACTACCTATTAATAGTAATATATCCATTCCTATTAGCTTACAATATAATACTCAAGGAATAAAAGTAAGTGAAGTAGCAAGTTCTGTAGGACAGGGGTGGAATTTATCATCAATAGGAACTATTTCCAGAAGTATCAGAGGCAAAAGAGATAATTATAATGATTCTGCATTTTACCTACAGTCTATTGCCACTGCTAAAAATAGCCTGATGAACAATTCAACAGGTACATATACTGATGTATGGCTGGATCAAAATGCTGAAAATGTTGATCTGGAACCAGATGAATTTAATGTTTCATTATTCAATATGAATTTTAAATTCTTTTATGATTTCTCAACCAATAAGTTTGTCTCAACTCCTTTAAATAATATCAAGATCATTCCCACTTTAAATAATTATGGAAATATCGTTGACTTTAAAATTATTGATGGTTCAGGGAATACTTATTTTTTTGGAAAATCAGATGACAATGACAATAGATTTGAAGTTATAGAGGAGGTCTCAAGTGTAAGCATTAGCAATGATAGTGCATTTTCAAACGGTACAGATCCTCAATTCGGCACATGGTTACTTGTAAAAATTACTACCAATGATAATAAGACAGTAAGATTTTATTATGATGGTAATGCTGTTCCAGTTACCGATTTAACAAAACAGGATGTTTACCTTACCTCTCAATATAAATATTTTGCTAATAATTTTGATTTTTTTAATGGAAAATATGATGTAGTTTCTTGGTCAAGTGGTAATCCTGTAGTGATAGGTAATAAATACCCAATATCATCTGAAATTGCTAAAACTAAAGATGGAAAAGTTTATAATGTTTACAGTTCACCAGGAATTGCAGATAAGCTTATAAACCGAATTGTTTATGAAAATACAGAGATTGAATTTATTAAATCTACAACAGCACGAAAAGACTTCAATGCTTATTCCCTGGATAAAATAAAAATTAAAAATAATAACAATGTAATTAAAACCTATCAACTTAATCAGGGATATTTCAATTCAGAGTTTCCAACTCCAATGAATGATTTTTCAAGAAGTAATAATTATATTTTTACACCCAACTTTGACAGAGCTATTCCAAGGTTAAAATTAAATGGGGTATCTGAATACGATAAAAACAACCAGATAATCAGTAAACATAATTTTGAGTATTTCCCAGGTGAATTACCAAGTCGACTTAGTTTTGCACAGGATTTCTTTGGTTATTATAATGGACATACTGAAAATACTGAACTGATCCCTAACATTAATTTTAAGTATGCCAATGGTGTAAAATCAGCAGGTACAGCAAACAGAGCTGTAAGAGAGGATTATTCAAAAATAGGGATGCTTAAAAAAATCACCTATCCTACAGGCGGATCTACCGAATTTGATTACGAAAATCATACCTATCAGGCGATCAATGATATTAATGAAGTGGTTATCGGAGATCTATTTTCAATGGAGACAAAATATGTAGCCTTCGCCAGTGAACAGGCTGCTGATCCTAATACAGGAGAACAGCTTCCTCCAGAAATGAATTATGAGATGAACTGGGAGTTTGAAGAAGATACCTCTGTTGATTTAAATACTCAGATTGAACAGGTATTTGATGAAAATAACGGAGCCAATAATTCCTACAATATTATCATATACAGAAAAGTAAATGGAAACTGGCAAATATTTACTTTGATGAGCCATACCATTGATAAAACAGTAATGTTTCCTAAAGGAGAATATCTTTTAACAGCGCATCGGGAAGTATTAACCTATGATGAAGGAGGGCTATTTAATAGTGCAGGAGGTTTTACATTGATGATGTCTTTTCTGGGTCCTGTAAAAAATAATCAACAGTCAAATACTAATCCTGACAATATACAAAATGCGGGAGGATTAAGAATAAAATCTATCGTTCAGAAAGAGAATAATGCAGAGCTTTTACGAACTGAATATTCTTATAATGAAACAGTGGGTGGAAAAGTATATTCCACAGGAATCTTGCACGGTTATCCATTATTAGTAACCGAAAACTTCTATGAAGGAATTAACAAGTTTTATGGAGTCATTGATTATCCGTTTAGAAACTCATCGGGAAGTAATATTGTTTATGGACAAGTTACTGAAACATCTGTTGATAATGTGAATAATAAAAAAATAAAGAAAGAGTATTTTTTTGAGAATAACGCTCCTTTGGAAGCTACAGATATGGCTACTATAGATCATAGAACAAGGACACCCTATATGGGATGGAAACTAGGAAATCTTAAAAAGACTTTATATTATAAACAAAATGACAATGGCAATTATTCATTAGTTCAAAAAGATACTATTATTTATGACCGAAAGAATTTGGTTTTAAATGAAAATTTTGGAGTAAGAATTGAACCTAGAAACAGGGTTTTATTATCAACCTTTGGAGGACAAAGTCCAGATGATTACATCTACAAGACGGATTATAGGTATGAGTATTATCCATTATTCTCTGACTTTAGTTTTGAGAGAAAGAAGCAGATCACAGAGCTATTTAATGATAAAATACTTACTACATCAATAGATAATACGTATTCTAATCCTCATTATCAATTATCCAATAAAAAAACGACCCTTCCAGATAACTCTTCAAGCGATATAAGCTACGCCTATGCATCTGAAAAAGGAAATCAATTGATGATATCAAAAAATATGGTTGAAATTCCTTTAGAGACTATAAGTAGTAAAACAATGGGTACTACAAGCAAAATACTGGCAAAATCAGAAACAATTTATCCTATAAATCAATCTGAGGCTAATACAAAAACATCAGGATTGGTTTTGCCCATTTCAGTGTTAGCTTACGAACTTCAAAACCCATCGGCAGCAATTACTGAAGTAACCTTTGACAAATACGATCCCAAAGGAAATTTGCAGCAATATACCGCAAAAAATGGTCTTTCAACAGTAATCATCTGGGGTTACAACCAAATTCAGCCTATTGCCAAAATAGAAGGAGCTAAATTATCAGATATCCAGCAGTCTTTAATGGATTCCATTATTAATGCTTCCAATACAGATGCCTCTGCTGTTGCTAATAATGATGAAACTTCATTTTTGTCTGTACTGAACACCTTCAGAAACGCTCTGCCAAATTATCAGATCACTACCTACACTTATGATCCATTAATTGGAGTAAGAAGTATCACACCACCATCAGGAATCAGAGAAAGCTATGTTTATGATTCCGCAAACAGACTTCAGAAAGTGATCGATGTGAACGGCAAAGTGTTGAAGGAAATGAAATACAACTATAAAAACTAAAACTGATGAAAAAGATAATACTACCAATAGGAGCTCTGCTCTTATCCAATATAACCTATGCGCAGCTTTCCACGATTTCAAGCAATGAAAACTATATCCAGTCCAAAACGTATCTGGATTATAACGGAACTTCTCCAACCAAATCCTCAGAAACCGTTCAGTATTTTGATGGGTTGGGAAGGGCCAAGCAGATTGTTAACGTAACAGCATCACCACTGGGACGTGATGTTGTGACCCATATTGAATATGATCCTTTCGGAAGACAGGTTAAAGACTATCTGCCAGTTCCCCAACTTTCTACCAGCAATGGAAACTATTATTCGGGTCCATTAGGTGTTTATCCTAACACCTACGGGAATGAAAAGATCTATTCTGAAAAAAATTTGGAAAACTCTCCTTTGGACAGGATTCTGGAGCAGAAACAGGTAGGTAATGACTGGAATGGAAAATCGGTAAAGTTCAGTTATGATACCAACGGATTTAATGAAGTCTATCAGTTTACCACAACCACAAGCTGGGTAGATGGAGCTACTAAAAGTGTACTGAGCTTATCCTCTGCCACGGTTTATGCCCCCAACCAGCTTTATAAAAACTCTGTCAAAGATGAGGATGACAATGAAACCATAGAGTTTAAAAACGGTAAAGGACAGGTGCTGTTGGTAAGGAAAATAAAGAGTTCTGCAGAACATATCGATACCTATTATGTTTACAATGAATATGACCAGCTGGCTTTTGTTATTCCTCCTCTGGCTGTTCATAAGCCTATTACGGATGATCTTCTCAATACTTTATGCTATCAATACCGTTATGATGGCAGGGGAAGACTTGTGGAAAAAAAGCTTCCTGGCAAAGGCTGGGAATATATGGTATATGACAAACAGGACAGACTTGTAGGAACTCAGGATGCTCTATTAAGAACAAAAGGGCAATGGCTGTATACTCAGTACGATCAGTTTGGAAGAGTTGTGATTACTGGACTTGCGACAGGAGGAGACCGAAATGCAGAGCAACCATTGGCTGATGGTTCAAATAATATGACACGGACTAATTTTGTGGTCTTTACCAGGCAGGGAATGGATGTTTATTACGATCCTGGTGTCACCTATCCTCATGCCTCTAAGTGGCTCACTTTATTATCGGTAAATTATTATGACTCTTATCCTGCCTACGGTTTTAATCCTGCATTTCCTTCAACTATTCAGGGAGAGCCAGTATTGCCAGCAGCTCCTGCAGCTGATGGGAGAAGTACCAAAGGACTTCCTGTGATGAGCTTTGTAAAAAACATTGATGATGACAAGTGGACAAAGAACTATACCTATTATGATCAGAAAGGAAGAGCTATTGGCAGTCACTCTATTAATCATTTGGGAGGATATACCCACACAGAATCCAAACTGGATTTTACGGGGCTTGCTTTACAAACCATTACTACTCATTTACGAAAGGAAGGGGAAACAGGAATCACGGTAAAAGAACGTTTTGTATATGATAATGGAAACAGGCTGAAGGAACATTATCACCAGGTAGACAGCAATCCTGAAGAACTATTGGCTAAAAACAGTTATAATGAACTCTCTCAACTGGTCAACAAGCAGGTAGGAAACAACCTTCAGAGTATTGATTACGCTTACAATATCAGAGGGTGGATGACTGACATCAACAAAAGCCAGATGAGTCTTGCAGATTTAGGAGGCAAGCTTTTTTCTTATAAAATCAAGTATACTCAGAAAGAAGGTGTTACCAATGCTGACCCTGCACTATTTTTAGGTAAAGATGTACTTCCAAAATACAACGGCAATATCGCAGAAGTAGACTGGAGATCTGTTGAAACATTGGGCGTAAATCCTTCGTTAACCCCAAAGAGATACGGTTATGCTTACGATAAACTCAACAGGCTGACGGCAGGATACTATCAGAATCCCAACAACCCATACAGCAAAGAAAATACAGAATCTCTGCAGTATGATGTAAATGGTAATATTACCGCCCTTTACAGGACTTCTGTGATGGAGAATGGAAGCAATACCGCTACGGTAATTGACAATCTTGCATATGATTATATGGGAAACCAGGCTGTCAAAATTAAAGATAACAGCGGTAATAGTACAGGGTACGAAGGTACAGCTGGATTACCTATTGGATATGATGCCAATGGAAATATGATTTCAATGCCCGATAAGCAAATCTTAGACATCAAATACAATCATTTGAATCTTCCTCAGGAAATGAGTATAGATTTCGGTACTGCTGGCACTGTTATCAATAACATGTATAGAGCAGATGGTACAAAGCTAGAAAAAACCTCTGTAAATAGTGTTTCAGGATATTATAACGTTACCACTACTACAGAAAAGACAGAGTATCTGGATGGTTTTCAGTATTTTAAAAGAGATATCGTTACTTCAGGAGGAGGTGGGGAAATTGAATTGATGACAGCAAGAGCAATGGAACCTCAGGCTTTCTCATTGGAAAATACTACCGTTTCTCTCCAATCAGCCAAAACTCCGGATTTACAGTTTTTCCCTACTTCTGAAGGATTTTATGATTATCAGAAAAATCAGTACATTTACCAATACAAGGATCACTTAGGAAATGTAAGAGTGAGCTTTGGGAAAAACAGCACAGGTGTTCTTGAAATCGTGGACAGTAATGATTATTATCCATTTGGGATGAACCACCTGAAAACAGGTAATGCTTATTTTGGACAGGATAGTTTTAAAAAGTATAAGTACAATGGTAAGGAATTGCAAGAGACTGGAATGTATGATTACGGCGCGAGGATGTATATGCCAGATTTAGGAAGATGGGGTGTTGTAGATCCATTAGCGGAGAAGATGACAAGACATAGTCCTTATAACTATGCGTTTAATAATCCTATTAGATTTATTGACCCTGATGGAAGGGAAGGAAAAGGATGGATTAAATCAGTTGTTGATGGACAAACATCTTGGACTTATGACAAAGATGTTCATTCGCTACAAGATGCAAAAGATAAAAAATATACTGGTGTTACAGAATATCAAGATGCCTTAACAATAACTGGGACAAGTAATGGACAACAAAATTATCAATATACTTTAGATGCTTCAGGTGTGGCAACCGACTCTAGTGGAAAAGTAATGACAGAATCTTTTACAACTGGGGCAGGAACTCAAATTGGAGTTAATCCTGACAGTCAAATGTTGGCTTCTATTGGCAGTATACAAGGAGGAACAGGATTTTATGCTGGACTTACTGGTAGTATTTTAGTTGGAGGAGGAATTACAGCTTCATTAGGTCTTGTACAAGACGGGACTGGTCATGTAGAAACATATTTTACATTAGGTGGAGGCTTAGGTTTTGGTGTTTCAGGAGGTATTGAGGGAGGTGCAATCATCCCGACAGATCCCAATCACACATTTGTTACTTCTGAATTTAGAGGTACAAGTATTACATATTCTGGAGGCGAAGGACTTGTTAATGGCTCTTTTGGAGGAACATTTAGTGATAAATATAAGGGGTTTAAAAATGCTGATAATTTTGATATGTCTCATTTTGGAGTACACACTCCAGATGGATACAGAACCAAAGGCTTTGGAATTATTAAGGGAAGTGCAGGTCTGCCTGTTTCTTGGGCAAAAACAAATACTTGGGTAAGTGGAAAATAAAATTATTCAAATAGATGGTAGGATTAAAAATTATATAAAATATTGTTTTCTTGCTATATTTTTTGTTATTTTCTTTTTAGTTTTTTTCCGTAAGAAAACAACCGAAAACAGTCTGATTGACTATGAAATACATGCGAAAGTTGTTGATATTTATAGAGATAGGAATGAACATAATTTTTTATTTGTAAAATATTCCAATGGTTCGGTAGAATTATTAGATTATCCATATAAAATTGGAGATTCCATATCAAAAAAGAAAGGAGACTCAATAGAATATATACTTAGGAACGGTACTTGGTTGAAAAATAACTTAATTCAACAGGACAAAAAAAACAAATATTAAATAAATAATAAAAATCCGTCTCACAACCGAGACGGATTTCTTTATTCTGCTAAACTGACATCGTATCCTACAATTTTAATACTATCGTTATTTTTTTCTAAAGTAATTTTTTCTTGTGTATTTTTTATATTTCTATTTACTTTATATAATAATACATATTCTGATTTTGGATTTGTTCCGATAGAAACAAATGTTTCCCATGTTGTTAACTTCGTATCTGAGATTTTACTACCACAACTTGAGTTTATTTCATTCAACATCTTATTTAACTGATCCTTACGGGTTAGTTTAAAAAACTTCTCTCCAAATAATTTAAGCGCCTCTTTTCTATTATTATTTTTTATCAAAGAATAGAATTTTTCGGTTATTTTTTCAGCTTCTTGCTTGTCTTCTTCTCTGTTACGATAGGTTTTATTAAAATTACACCCTATAAAAAGCAAAGGAATTAATATTAAAGTATACTTTTTCATAGTACAGTAATATTTTTTAGTGTTAGTATATCTTATTGGAGTTTTTTTTATCTAAAAGCCTGTTTAGTTTTAAAGTTTTGGATATAGGTATCAATAACATTAAAGAGAATACTTCTGGTATCAGGATCCATTTTTTGAATATCGTTAATACGCTCTACGATCTCTTTATCGAATGCAGCGTTTTCTCCTTCCCCGATTAAAAAATCTACAGTTACTTCAAAAGCTTTAGCCATTTTAGCTACCATCTCAATAGAGGGTAAGTTTTCATTACGTTCATATTTTCCTATAATCTCCCGGGAAGCATCTATCTTCTGAGCAAGATCTCCTTGCGACCAATTTTTCTGCTTTCTGAGCGTGCTTATTTTGCTTCCTATGTTTAATGTATTACCCATATCTAACCTCTATTACAGTGTAAATACAAATATAAGAGAACTTTAGTGCATAAAAAAGTAAATGATTACTTGCTTAAATGAGAAATAGTTTATGGTTTTGTGGAACAAGTTACACATCAAAAAAAATAAAATATTTTCATTATGTCAGATATACCCCATAAACAAGTAAAGTTGCAGAGCCGTTACCGTTTCTGTGCGGGAGGTGAGAAAAGCGTTCCCTGGCTTACCATCAGTGGCATGTGGTTAGAACGCCTGGGCTTTAAGGCGGGAGATATGTTGCGCCTTACTGTGCGTGAGAAACTATTGATTATAGAACCTTTGGGGGATGATGGTCTTGCAGCTCATGACTATAAAGCTGCCTTACAGGAAGTAAAACAACACCTTAAAAAACTCTCCCAATGACTATTGAGCAGATCAAATCCCGGTTAAGGCTTACTGAAGTTCTACAGTATTACAACCTTCAGCCAAAAAATAATATGCTTTTATGTCCCTGGCACGATGATAAAAGAGCAAGCCTTCAGGTGAATCTGGATAAAGATTTTTACAAATGCCATGCATGCGGGAAGACAGGTGATGTTATCCAGTTTATGGAAGACTATGAGAAACTTACCAAGCACGAAGCAATCAAGAAAGCAGAATCATTGATTAATCCTGAAATATCCATATTGATAAAACCTAAAACGGTTGAAAATACAAATCAGCCTGACATAGACTTTTTAGAAAACACCTTCAGTTACTTTAGAAAAGCCTTGTATTGCAGCGTTCCTGCAAAAGGCTATATAGAAAAAAGAAACTTAGACAATAGTCTTTTAGAAATCGGTTATAACTCCGGGCAGTTCCACCATGGAGAAAGAAAAAATGATGAACTTATAAAAAAAGCTTTGGAAGCAGGTCTGTTACAGGATAAAGGACTCATTAACAACAGAACCAAAGAAAAGGGCTACAGTATCTTTGCTAATAAATGCATTGCGTTCCCTCTGAAAAATAGCCAGAATCAAATAGTTAGTTTATACTTCAGAAGTATTTTAGATAGAGACAATGGAAAGCACTTTTACCTGAAAAACCGCAGCGGAATCTATCCGGGTTATCCCCATAAAGAAACCAAAAAACTTATTCTGACAGAAGCGATTATTGATTGCGCAAGTTTACTCCAGATCAAAGAAATCCGAGACCATTACAGTCTGATAAGCTGTTTTGGAACCAATGGATTAAATGACGAGATACTGAACGCAATAAAAGAGCTTCAGCAACTGGAAGAAATTATCTTTTGTTTTGATAATGACAAAGTCGGAAAAGCAGCCATAGGAAAGTATGCGAAATTATTACAAGACAATCTGCTTTCTAAGCAGATGGCTGATGGCCGCTTCCTTACTAAGGAAGAATCCCAGGAGCACCTGATGATGAGTCAGGTGATCTATAGCTTTATAGAATTACCTTGTAAAGATGTCAACGAAACATTACAGCTGCATGATGAAACTATATTTAAAGAGCTTTTAGAAAACCGGAAATTTATTTTTTTACCTGAAAATGGCAGTGGTGCTGTAGAACCTCTACAGTCTATCGGGGGTTCAAGGCCCTTCCTCTCTGCCATATCAGACGAGGGTTCGAATCCCTCCAACGACACGAGAAGCGGAACTGGTAGATCTACTGGTCTCAAACACCAGTTCTATGAAAATAAAGGTTCAAGTCTTGGCAAGGCTACCACAAGTGTTGATTTTACACAGGAAAAATGCAGCGTACCCCCAGAAATACCCCTGAAAAGCAGCATAGACTTTTTACAACAAAAAGACTTACTTCAGAGCCTTAATCAACTGATAGAAAAATCTGGGATTATTGGAGAAGAACAGTCCAGGCTGCTATTATTCTTAATCACGATCAGTTATTTAAACAGAAGTCCTTTACATGGTATTGTCCAGGGAAGCTCCGGAAGTGGAAAAACGCACATGATAAGCAGAATTGCAGATTTAATGCCTCAGGAAGATGTGCTGAGATTTACAAGAATTACGGAGAGCAGTTTATACAACTGGGGTGAGTTTGACCTGTTCCAGAAGATCATTATCATTGAAGATCTGGACGGATTAAAAGAAGATGCCTTATATGCCCTAAGAGAATTTATCTCCAACCAGGTATTAAGAAGTTCCGTTACCATCAAAGATAAAAAAGGAAACAATAAATCGTCCCACAAAATCGTAAAAGGCCAGTTTAGTTCTTTATCCGCCACCACCAAAGGCGAAACCTATGAAGATAATATGAACCGTAGTTTTATTGTAGCCGTCAACGAAAGTGAAGAACAGACAGAAAAAATAATCCATTATCAAAACCGTAAAAATGCGGGAGAGATTGATAAAAGCCAGGAACAAAAAGCAGTAAACCAATTACAGAATATTGTAAGGAATCTAAAGCATTATGAGGTGATTAATCCTTATGCAACGCAGATACAGCTTCCCAATAATGTAAAGAATAAAAGGCGGTTAAACGAAATGTTCCAGTCCATCATTAAGCAAATCACCTTAGTTCACCAATACCAGAGGCGTATTACCCAGGAGAATTATTTAATCACAGAGATCGAAGATATAGAGCATGCTGTAGAAATCCTGTTTGAAAGTATCATCCTAAAGATTGATGAACTGGACGGAAGTCTGAGACAGTTTTTTGAGAAGCTGAAGAAGGCTTTTACAGATGATCATTTTACAAGATTTGAAGCGATGGAAATCACAGGCTTTAAAAAGACACAGTTACAGTTCTACCTGAATGAATTGGTAAGACTGGAATATTTAAAACAGATAGGTTTTGCCAACAAAGGCTTTAAGTATAAAATATCTTACAGTGATAATATACAGAGAGTTAGAAAAGATTTAAAAGAAGCTTTTACCAAACAGTTGGAAGAACTGAAGCAGCATAAAAAATAAATCGCCTGTGCAGTTGTACTGAACACTAGCGAACACTAAACGGAAGCCAAACGAACACTAGAATATAAGTATGATCCGATCAATAAAGGAAAATCAGCTAGCGTTCGGAAAAGCACCAAATATTACAAAAGGAAATTAATCATACTTAATAACACATGAATGAAGAATCTATTTATCAATTTAGAAAAGAATTACAAAATTTAGGATATTGCAAAGCTGTTGTAAACTCTTATCCAAAGCAGGTTGCAAAGTTTTTGAACCATGCCCGGAAATCTTATTTTGAAATCCAGTCTTCTGATATTGTAACCTATCACTCTTATCTGCAAACCATTCAAAGGCCAAGAACCGGGAAGCGGTTAAGTGAGAGCTATATCCATTCTATTTTACTGGCTATTAAACTCTACTTTGAGTATCTACAGCGAGTAGTCGGACAGCGAAAAGATAATCCTTACCAGGTTAAGCTAAAATCCCCAAAATCTGAAGAGAGGAAAGTATTTACAAAAGAAGAAATCCAAAAACTATACAGTAAAAGCAATTCGTTACAGACTATTATCCTACATCTATGTTATGCGTGCGGACTGCGTAGAAATGAAGCAGCAGAGCTTACTGTTAAGGATATAGATTTAATAAGTTGTTTATTATACATCCGAAAAGGAAAAGGTAAAAGACGCAGAGTCATCCCATTTACAAAACAGGTTCAGCAAGATTTTAAGAGCTATATAGATGCGAAACACAAGATACAGGATAACCGAAAATTACTCAATATTACCGCTGTAAGAATCTATGAAGAATTTAAAAAATTATTGAAGAAAACAGAGATGAATAACAAAGGATTTACATTACATTGTTTAAGGCATACCATTGCAACACAGCTATTGGAACAAGGAATGGAGCTTGAAAAAGTACGTGATTTTTTAGGACATGAATATTTATCAACCACCCAAATCTATACAAGAATCAATTATGGAACTGGAAAATTATCTGAAGAATGAATTATCAGAAGCTACTATAAAAAACTATCTGTATGAAATAGAAAAGTTCAGGAAGCACTATAAGAGTCCATGGAAGCTGAAGTACCAGAACATTATGGATTATGTGGAATTATTAAGAAAAACCTACAATCCGCAAAGCATTAAAAGAACCGTTTATGCTATTAAAAAATACTATGATTATTTAGTAGAAACAGGTAAAATAAAACAGAATCCTGCACGAAATATTAAAATCCGGGACGGAAAAGAAAATCCAGTACAACTGCAGGAACTCTTGACAGAACAAGAATTACAAAAGCTTTTAGAAACGAGAGAAGAACGTTACCCGATACTTACCAAACGAAATCAGATCATAATGAGTTTATTGGTGAACCAAGCCCTATTAACCAGTGATATTGAACGATTAAGAATCGGGGATTTAGATTTACAGAATGCCAGGATCAGCATCCGTAAAACAGGAATTACCAATGAAAGAATATTAGATTTAAAAGCTGACCAGATTTTATTATTTTATCAGTATTTACAAGAGGAAAGAGAAATGTTAACCACTTTCAGAACCAGAAAAGAGGATTACTTTTTATTAGGGAAATTAGGGACTAAAATTACTTCAGATGACATTAATTATTTAGTGTCTACTTACAAGAAAAACTTCACCAAAAAACTGACTTCCATTACCATCCGTCAGAGTGTTATCAAACTGAAATTAGACCAAGGCGAAAACCTAAGAAAGGTTCAATACTTTGCCGGACATAAACATGCAGATACCACAGAAAAGTATAAAGAAACAGGTGTTGATGAACTACAAAATGCAATCAATCAGTTCCATCCGATAAAATAAATATATTTATGCGAACAAAAAAGTGTTAAAAAAATTAACATTTTGAAAATATATGTACCTATGTTCGCAAAAAGGAACAAATTAGATTTTTTTTAAAAGAGAATTTTGTCCTAAGAAAAAGACAAATAATACTTTTTTAAGAAATGAAACTAAGGAAACGGTATCATTTTTTAGGAAAGAAAAAATCCCTAAAACTGAAGAAACGATACCAATTGTTGTCCAAAAATCCATAACTCAAATATAAGAAATAAAATGCCACCACTTGCATTTTGAATTAAATATCCCGCCCGACATCAAAAAAGACATTTTCTTCCAAGGCTTGTCTAAGCTTCCCAGAGCTTTAATGCCACAGCAAATTACATAATAAAATTATACGCGCAGCAGCACCTAAACGTTGCCTTCCACTACGCAAGCTTCGCTACTGGCAAATCCATCGGCACCTATAATTTGAGATTATGTAAAATGCTTTCCTTTGTTCCGGGCACAGCCCTGCACAGCCAACGCCCCCGAATCTTCCCATCCTAAAACCAGCACCGAAAAATACCTTTTGCCAAAGCTTCAACCACCCTGAATCAAGGAAAAATGCGCCCCCGCTCTGAATCGCCGTTGAACTGGAAGTATGTTAAAGGATGTGGATTTGTGGATAAAGCCAGAGCTTTTGCCATCGTTATTTTACCCACAAGTCCACATCTACAACAACAGCGACAACAATACCACTTTAAGTTATCCCTTATTTTTTCAAATGAAAAAGAAAAATTATATTTACATAAGCGAGCAAGAGTAGCCGATCACAGTGTAAAGGCTCGCACGAGAAAAGGTTGAGTAGGCAAATCCTGAAAAGTTGAGCGGAGATATACAACTATAAGTACAATGGCAAGGAATTGCAAGAGACTGGAATGTATGATTACGGCGCGAGGATGTATATGCCGGATATTGGAAGATGGGGTGTGATTGATCCTCTGGCGGAAACTTCTCGTCGTTGGAGTACCTATAACTATGCATACAATAATCCGATAAGGTTTATTGATCCGGATGGAATGCAGAACTATGATATAACATTTGGGAAAAGTGTTTCTGCTGATACACAAAATAAGATTGTAAGTGATTTAGAAAAAGAAACGGGATTGAAATTATCTGTTGGTGATAATGGGAAGCTGAGTTACAAAGAATCTTCTGATATGGGAGGAAGTAAAACAGCTCGTGATATGTTGAAAGGTGCTATTGATAATCATAGAACTGACTATCAGATTAATTCAGACAACACTAAAGGATCTTCAATCGAACCCACAGGAGCACGAGGTGAAACAATAGATGGCGTGTATGGTTCAACAGTAACATATGACTTAAATATTAATACTGATCAAGTAAATAAATTTATAGCAGGAACAAGTGAGGCATTAAATCCTCTAACGATGGGATATGGGATGACTACTCTTCACGAAGTAAGCCATGTATATAATAATCTTAACGATCAGGATGTGATTTATGGTGCGCCAGGTCCAAACGAAAAAGTTATAAATACAATTAGAAGAGAATTAGATGCTTCTGGACAATTTACTCAACCATTTGGTCAAAGAGAATCATATAGCCCGACAGATATTCTACGTAATGGTAAGCCATATAATTTTACGCCTTTTGAAAGAAGTATCATGGATGGTAATTTAAAAAAAATTGATGTGAAGAAAAACCTTTTTATGCTAACTCCAAAAACCAAATAATGAAATATTTAATTATTTTATCTGTATGTATTAGTTTTTCAGTGTATGGACAATGTGCATGTGAAAGATATGAAAAAGGGCTTGAATACATAAAACAGGATTTTATAAATAAGGGTACAGAAAAGTATTATAAAGATCTTTTAAATCCTAGAGCTTATGGAATCTCTATTTATGAAAGTTTTTTTCCGCTATATAAGTCTGATAGTTATTTTAACTGGTTAAATATTGAAAAAACTAATCCATATAAAAAAAGTAAGTGTCTATCTAAAGTAAATAAAAAAAATTGGGGAAAATTTTGGAAGTCACAAGACTACTATAAAAGCCAAAATGTATTTACAAAAGATAAATTTAAAGGGCCATCTCATATAGCAGTTTTTACTAAATTGAGAAATGATTCTTTAAGAGTTGATGTCATATCCAACTCTCATAATGGCTTAAAGTATTGTGGTAGTGTTAATAAATATTTATTGATTTTTGATAAACAAGATAGTATTAAAGAAGCTAAAACATGGACAGCTCATTATGAATGTTTGTAATGATTTTTAATAAATAACCACCGCAGCTGCGGTGGTTTTCTTGTTCTGTTTTGTAAATGAAAACAGAACAATAGAAATAAATCCCTGATGCTCCTTTTTCTGGATTTACACTTTTCAAGAAGATGCCTTTTTTATTGGTAAAGAAGCATTTAGTTCTCCATTAGAATTAAGAAAAACTTTATTACAGGAATTATATAGATTGAATAGTAGCGCTTTAAAAGGGAAAAATGTTACGCAAGAGGTTGTAACCAGCGAAACCAAAGCAGCTTTTGACTTCGCTGATAAAAATGCACAAAAATTAAAATAATATGGATGTTTTTAAAATAAAAAGAGTTGTTGTTTTAAACTATATAAAGAAAGTAGCTATATCTGGTATAATTGTAAATGACATTGAAAAAAGTATGTCAGAGTTTACTAAATTAATAATTAATAATTAATAATTAATAATGCAGAAGTTCCAATAAGAGAAGTTAATGAGGTTCTTATTGATAATAATTTTTATATAGCATTTACTTTTGATTTAGATACTTTAGATACCATTTTATTACAAGATATTATGAAATTTAAAGAAGGATACGAGTTTGAAATAATTTAAATCTATTTTGTAATTAAGTAATACAAAAGCCACTCGTTTGAGTGGCTTTGTTGTTTTATAAAATGCTTTGCAATTTAGTTTGTTTAAGAAAAGCATCTAGGAGAGCGAAGACATGTTGTCTGTTGTTCCCCGCTACGCAAAGTCTCCAGACTTTGAGTTTATATATAAATCTACACCTCGCTCGTGTCCACAAATAAAACAAAACCACTGCGAGCAGTGGTTTTTATTCTTTTGTCTGTTATTTTCCAAGCAGCTTTTCCAGTCTGCTCATCATTTCATCCTTTTCCTTCAGCATACGTTCATACAAAGCAATTTTTTCTTTGTGAAGGGAAACTAACTTTTCTATTGAATGAAAGTTAATTGTACCATAGTTAAAAGAGTTACTAAAAGCATGTTCTCCAAAGGTATTAGCAATAACATTGACAGCCTGCTCTTCATCAAAATTCTGAAAAGCTTCTACGGGAATTTTCAGTACTTCGGATATTTTTTCCAGCAGCTGGTTTTCAATGGTTTCTTTTTGTTCAAGTAAAGATATCTTCTTTTGATTCCAGTCGTCGCCTATCCAGCCCCTGCTACCGCACGAATCTTTCGTGTGGCAGGTAAGAATAAAAGCCACTGCTATTACAGTGGCTTTTATTTTATATGTATAACTGGTTAATAATTACATTTCTCCTTCCAATATAATTATTTAAATTTACCAGATAAGATTACCCAAAATTCAAAATTGACAAGCTATCTTTACAGAGCAGACGGGGTAAAGGTAAAGAAGCTTTTTGGAGATATAGAAGCAGATTACCTGGACGGGTTTCAGTATAAAAGTACTAAGCCATCAGAATCATCAGTTGGAGGAATAGGTAGTATTGATGATCCTAATGATGTAGCACAAATAAAATTAAGGATAATCCCTACTTCGGAAGGATATTATGATGCCTTATTGAATCAGTACGTCTATAATTTTACGGATCATTTAGGAAATGTGAGATTAAGCTATACTGATACCAATAAAGATGGAATCATACAGCCAAGGCAGTATTTTTCACAAACTTGCGATGGCCCTTTTATACCTCCGTTCCAAATACCTAATTGCATTAGCACAAGCATGCCCGGAGAAATTGTAGAAATCAATACTTATTATCCTTTTGGATTACTGCATAATTATACTGCAACTACTCAGAATGCTTATCAGTACAAATATCAGGAACAAGAGTTACAAGAAACGGGTTTTTATTCATTTAAGTGGAGGAACTATATGCCGGATGTAGGAAGATTCTTTAATATCGATCCTTTGAGTGAAAAGTATTCTTACCAATCCCATTATAACTTTTCTGAAAATCGTGTAATTGACGCAAGAGAATTGGAGGGACTTGAAGCAATTTTATTAAAAGATAATGAACATAATATAGCAATCATTAAAACGGCAAATAATGGTCAATATGCTGACAATCCTAAGACAAAAACAATACACATCTTTGCACATGGAAATCCTTCAGCTTTTTATAATGAAAATGTTTCTAAAGATAGTGGCAAAGGAACAGTAAATACAGGCAAAGGATTAAATGGAGTTTTAGAACATTATGGAAAAATTCTGAAAACAAAGAAGGTTTTACTATTGTATTACATTCTTGTCGAACAGGAAGAACGACCATTGATAAAAATGGAGATGTTATAGAATCTGTAGCAGAAAAAATTTCAGAATCTAAAGAAATGAAGGGCGTTACTATTATTGCCCCGGATGAGAGATATGGTTTTTCTAATAAAGGAATTGAAATTAGCCCTCAGTCAACTTATAGTACAGATAGAAATGGTAAGTATCTTCCAAACACACCCAAAAATGAAAAAGGGTAGGCAAACTGGACAATTTGGAAAATGGAATTCTTTTCAAAACGGTAAGCAAATTAATCAACAACCCGGAAATACTAAGCCCCAAGGAAAAGATCAGAGAAGTCTATGGGATAAAATATTTAATTAATAATATTATGAAATACTCAATTTTAATATTAATTTTCATTATTTCTTGTCAAAAAAAACAAAAAATTGATATAGTAAAAAATAGTGATACAGTTGTTACAATGAGTCAAAGCACTACAGATTACGATACTCTTATTAAAAGAGTGAAGTATAAAGGAGATATAGATGCTTATGATGAGCTTTTTAATAGTTTTATGGACTCAAACGAATCAGAAAGAACAGATAGCCTTATGATATATTCAAAAATAATGGCTGAAAAGTATAACTATGGAGGTGCTTATTTTGATTATTTTGATGCTTTATTAAGGAAAAATAAGGTTGTAATTAACTATGATAATTTTTATAGTATTGATATATCAAAAATTCCATCTGCATCAAAAAGACAAGCAGAAGATTGGCTAAGAAAAATGTTGGAAAAAAAAATAATAACTCAACAACAATATGATTCTGTAAAAAGATAAAAGACAGATCTTAATAAATTCCCACTACGCAAATTTTCTCAGCTTTTAGCTTTGCGCAACAACTTCTACTTGAATATTTGGTTTGTATTCATAAATAAAAACAGGAAACCACCGCTAACGCAGTGGTTTTTGCTCTTTCATCATCAAAAACTATTATATTTATCAGTATAAGGAATCATCTTGGAAATGCAAGGATAAGTTTTGCAAGAAACAGCGCAGGCGCTCTTGAAATCACAGATGCTAATGTTTATTACCCTTTTGGGATGAACCACCTGAAAATAGGTAATGCTTTATTTGGACAAGGGACTTATAAAAATTATAAGTACAATGGGAAGGAGCTACAGGAAACAGGAATGTATGATTATGGAGCCAGATTCTATATGCCCGATATTGGAAGATGGGGAGTGGTGGATCCGCTAGCAGAGAAAATGATAAGGTATAGTCCGTATAATTATGCTTATAACAATCCGACTAGGTTTATTGATCCGGATGGAATGCAGGCAGAAGATAAGATTAAGATCTTTAACAATGGTAACATAGAAAGAACAAAAGATAATAATGCGTATGATACTATTACAAATGAAGATGAGTCTAAGTCTATCCAGATTGCCCGTACAAATGTGACAGAAAAGAATCCAACAGGAGATTGACAGAAAGGGAATATGAAATCATTAGCTTTTGATTTGCCTGAAAGTGATGGAATGGAAGGAAGTGCAAGTTCAACATACAGTTACTTGCAGGTACAGAATTATGATGTAACCACCCAATTTTTTGAATTTGCTGCGGAAAATACAAAAGTAGAGTTTTCTCAAGATACATTTAATTTTAGTGATGGGTATAGTACCAGTATTATAAGTACCAATCATTCTGTTAATCAAAGTGTGAATGCTGGGGGTATGTTGGGAGCATATAGTTTTGGAGGACATATTATACAAGATGGAACCCATTTTGAAAATGTACACTCCCACCCTCTTAGTGCAAATGTAGGCCCATCAGGTTGGAATGATAGATTTATAAATAATGTTCTAGTAATGACTTACGGTTTAAAACAAGGAGATGCAAAATTTAGAAGTAATAACCCTCAAATTACAAATACGTATCAATATAGTACTTGGAAATGGCCAACTCCTGGCAAAGGATATTTTAAATACGACTCAAAAAACGCAACATTTATTGGAGGTAAAAAGAATTAAAAATGAAAAAGAATATATATTGTCTACTGATTTTCTTTGTTTTAATACTTAGTTGTAGTACAACGGGTTTTAATAAGGATAATAACACAGCAAGAAACATTGTTGCCAGTTACATAGAATTTAGAAGTCAACAAAAAGCAATAAATCCAAAAACGAATATCATCATTATTGGTGCCCAAGGTGATAATGCTAAAAATGGAAATTACTGGATTGATTTGTGTTTTGTAAATCCAGCATTATTAATGGATTTTAAATATTCCAAAGTGTATGAAGTAAATGGATATAAATTAATTATTAGTGAAGATTTAGATAAGTCTTATTTGTTAGAAAAAACATTTAAGGAGATTCCTTATGAAAATCTTAATTTAGCTAAAATGGCTATTACATATAACACAACAAACTGGCATATTACGTTAAATAGTAAAAACGAAATTATTGAAATTTTACCCCAAGAAAAATCAAAAGAAATTAAAAATATTTTGGAAAAGAAAGGTGTGAAATTTTCAAAGAATTATACAGGTTAGTCTTCATTTAAAATATAGAACCGCTGCAATGAATTGCAGCGGAGGTTTTATATTTTCAAAGCATTTAATCCTCTTCCCGTTCTCCTAAAGACTCTTTCAGCTTGATCAGTTCAGCTTTTACAAACTCCAGGCGGTCGATCAGGGTGATGGTTTCGGAAATTTTACTGTTGGTGGTCAGAGCGATACGGGCTCCGTCAAGGGTATATCCCTTTTCTTTTACGAGATGGTAGATCATCTGAAGATTTTTGATGTCTTCAGGAGTGAAATACCGGTTTCCTTTTCTGTTTTTTTTAGGCTTGATAATAGGGAATTCCTGTTCCCAGTAACGTATTAATGAAGTGTTTACATCGAATGCTTTCGCAACTTCTCCTATAGAATAATACAGCTTATCAGGTAAATTTATTTTCATTTTACAACTCCTAAACTTCAAAGATAAAAATTTTTTAAAGTTTCATCCAAAATATATTGTAAAAAGTGCGGTCAGACTTTGTTTTAAAGGAAAAATAAAGATGTAAAATCATCACAAAACAGCCATTTGGTCATCACAGAGAAGAAGAGCAGCTATTACCGGTTCTTTTTATCTAAATTTGTGAATCCTTAAGATATTTATCAATGAATCCGATCTCCGTTCTTCATATAGATCTTTTCCAGGCGGGTAAAAATACTTCAGATTTTTATTTTAACACCATGAAGAGTCATTTGGTGCTGGGACATCGTCATATAGAGAAGCCTCACAGACATGATTTCTATGCAGCAGTTCTCTTTACCAAAGGAACAGGAGTGCATGAGATCGATTTTCAAAGATATGAAGTCTCTGAAGGAAGTCTTTTCTTCTTGTCACCGGGGCAGATTCACAGCTGGGAGCTTTCGGAAGATATTGATGGGTATATTTTCTTTTGTTCTCAGGAATTTTATGAAATGCATTATGTGAATCAGAAACTGAGAAATTTTCCTTTTTTTGGGTCTGTATCTTTTCCAAGAAAACTGCAGTTGGATGCTGGTGAGCTTAAAAAAAATATTAGCTTATTTCAGGAATTGGGAGAAGAACATCAGACCAAAAGTATCATGAAAGAAGGCCTGATTTTATCATTAATGTCTCAGATTTTTATTAATGCTGCGAGATTGTTTTCAAAAGATTTTGATACAATGGATTCTGCTGCCGGACTTTCTTATTTTAAACATTATCAGGATTTTGAAAATCTGATTGAACAAAACTTCACAAAACACAAGTCCATTACGCATTATGCCTCTTTGTTAGGCATTTCATCCAAACATCTGAACAGGATTGCACAGACTGTTGTTCAAAAAACAGCCACTGATGTGATTACAGAAAGGGTAGTGCTGGAAGCCAAAAGAATGCTCATGTATCTGGATGAAAGCCTGGTTGAAATTGCTTTTCGTTTAGGATATGAAGAATATTCCTACTTTGTAAGAGTATTCCGGAAAAGCTCCGGAATGACTCCTACACAGTTCATGAGGAAATATAAGGCTTAATGAGTCCAAAGTTTAAGGTTTAAGGTTGGGGAGAAATGTGTTGGAAAACCACCCCGCCAAAAATTCTTTGAATTTTTGACACCCCTCCAGAGGAGGGGAATAAGGGAAATGTCAACTACTTTTTCTAATCACCACGACCTGCAACCTATCATCTGTAATCTAAAGAGCTAACTTAAATGGTCCTTCAAAAGTCGTTTCAAACGAATCTACAAGTTTTCCTTTTTCATCGAACACGCCAATGACCATATTCTGTTTTGAGAACTTAATTTCTTCTTCAGGGAAGGAAATGTTAATGTTTCCTTTCAGGATCTGATCTCCTTTCAATATAATTTTTTCAGAACCGAAGTAAGTAATTTCTGCATTTGTTGGAGTAATCACTTTGATGAAAAGGGTTTTCTTTTCATTAGATTTATTCAGAAGAGTATAAATAAAGGTATTGGTGATTTTACCGTTTTTAACAAAGAATGTAGAACCTGCCGGTTTGATGAATTTTGCTTCCATAGAACCACGGTCGTACATTAAAAATCCAAGGAATCCGATTAATAATGCAAGGATAACAGTTGTGGCTTTCATTCTTGGCGTAAAGCGGAATTTATCCTGGTTTTCAATCTCGGCTTCTGTTGCGTAACGTACCAGACCTTTAGGCAAACCAACCTTTTCCATGACTTCATCACAGGCATCGATACAGGCTGTACAGTTTACACATTCCAATTGCTGTCCGTTTCTGATATCGATTCCTGTAGGACATACCACAACACATTGGTTACAGTCGATACAATCTCCTTTTCCTGCTGCTTTTCTGTCTTCGTTATTTCTCCATTTTGCACGGCCTTCCCCTCTTTTAAAATCATAGTATACATTAATGGTTTGCTTGTCAATCAATACACCTTGCAGTCTTCCGTAAGGACAAACCAGTGTGCAGACCTGCTCACGAAGCCATGCGAATACGAAGTAGAACGTCAGGGTAAAGAAGATCATCACAAGAAACTTCAGTGAGTTTCCTTCCGGTCCTTCACTCATAATGCGGAAAACTTCTTCATAGCCCACAATATACATGAACATAAAGTGAGAAATAATCAGTGAAATAAGAAGAAAAACAGACCATTTAGTCAGCCTCTTTCTTATTTTCTCCGCATCCCATTCCTGTCTGTCAAGCTTCATCTGTTTATTTCGGTCACCTTCAATCCAGTATTCGATTTTGCGGAAAACCATTTCCATGAAAAGGGTCTGCGGACAAAGCCAGCCACAGAATATTCTTCCGAAGACTACTGTAAATAACATTACAAAAATCACGGAGGTTACTGCTCCTAAAGCCAGGATAAAAAAGTCCTGCAGGTAGAAAGGTTGTCCAATGATAAAAAACTTTCTGTCGATCACATTAATGAGAAGAAAAGGATTGTTATTGATCTTTACAAAAGGCAACCCAAAGAAAATTGCAAGAAGAATATAGCTGGTGTAATTTCTGTAGTTGGTATACTTTCCTTTTGGTTTTCTGGGGAAAATCCATTTTCTTTTCCCGGTTTCATCCATAGTTCCTACGGAATTTCTGAAATCTTCATTTTCAATTTCCAAAGACTTGATATTGTTGGACTCTGCGCTCATTGTTGTATGCTATAAAGTATTTTGGTACAATTTTCATCCGGACTCATCATTTTTTTTAAGATATTTTTTCTTGAAGAAAGTGACCGGTTCTGTTACTGCAAAGCTCCGGATTATATCTTTTTATTACTAATATGATCTACGTCCAAAATAGGACAATTGAGACATTTTACTTCTGTGATTTTTATTGTATCAAAGTGAGAAAATATTTTGATGCTTTTGGGTCATATCGTAAATTGCAGCTTTAAAAATGAAGTATGAAGAATATCTTTAAAATAAGTATGATTGGTTTGGTTTTCGCATTGGTAAACTGTCAATCAGTAAATTATAGTAAAATGTTTTATGAAGGAGTACAACCGGAAATGGTTTCCGATAAGTTCAGTTTCACAGAAGGACCATCAGCAGATGAAGAAGGGAATGTTTACTTTACCGATCAGCCTAATGATAAAATTTATTATTGGGATTGGAAAAGCAATAAAGTGATAGAGTTTTTAGATAAAACTGGAAGAGCCAACGGAACCCATTTTGACAAAGACGGCTATTTGATTACCTGTTCAGACGATCAGGGTGAGATCTGGAAGATTTCCAAAGATAAAAAAGTAGAAGTCCTGTTAAAAGGTTTTGAAGGAAAAAGATTGAATGGGCCTAATGATGTATGGAATGATGAATTTGGAGGGATGTATTTTACAGATCCTTTGTATGAAAGAGATTACTGGATTGGGTTTAAACAGGAGATCCAGCATAAAAGCCTTTATTACAGGGATAGAACCGGGAAAGTAACGAAACTGGATACCTTCACACAACCTAATGGAATTGTTGGAAGCGAAAAATTAAAGAAACTTTATATTTCTGATATTGATGCCGGAAAAACCTACGTATATGATATACTGGGAGAAGGAAAATTGTCTGAGAAAAAACTCTTCTGCGAAATGGGCTCAGATGGAATGGAACTGGATAAACACGGAAATCTTTACTTAACGGGAGATGGTGTACATGTTTTTAGCCGTTTGGGAAAGAAAATCTATCATATTTCTATTCCTGAGAAATGGACATCCAATGTGACTTTTGGTGGCAAAAACAATGATATTCTCTTCATTACTGCCTCGAAATCTGTATATACTTTCCCTACAAGGGTGAGAGGAATTAAATAATATTATGTCATTGCGGGGAGGGCGGATTGCTTCGTTGCTGTGCTCCTCGCAATGACAATAAAGTGTAGAGTGGAAGGTTTAATATGCAACCTCCATTTTCACTTTCTTACCTTTCAGTTTTTCGTTCTGAAGTTTTCTTAAAAGAGCATTTACTTTATTTCTGGCAACGGCAACATAGGATGTGGTGTCCTTTACTTCAATAATTCCAACATCTTCTTTTTGCAACTCTCCCTTCTTTAGCAGATATCCCACAATGTCCACTTTATTAACTTTATCTTTTTTTCCTGCACTGATATAAACAGTCTGGAAAGGTGTTTTTTGTGGAACTTTAGTAAATCCGGCAACATTTTCTTCAGGAGTATTGTTTTTAATGAACGGAAAGTTTTCATCTTCCGTCATGATCAGGTATACAAAACCTTTGGCATTCATTCTTGCTGTACGGCCGTTTCTGTGAATGAAAGCATCTTCTTTTGGAGGAAGCTGATAATGAACAATTGATTCTACTTCAGGAATATCAAGCCCGCGGGCAGCCAGATCTGTGGTAATAAGAATTCTTGCAGAATCATTTCTGAATTTCAGTAAGGCACGTTCTCTTTCATCCTGTTCCATACCACCGTGGAAGGTTTCTCTGTCGATTCCCATTTGGTTGAGAAGTTCAGAGATACGGTCTACAGCCTCACGGTGATTGCAGAAAATCAAAGTTCTTTTGTTCCCGATTTTACAAACCAGATTGAAAAGCGTATCCAGTTTTTCTTCAGGAATCGTCATTACTTTTCTCAGTTGGAGATCCGGTTTTACATCATTTTCTTTAAGGAAACTGATTATTTTTTCATCTTTTAAGCCTGTAAAAGCCGGAATTTCATCCATAGCTGTGGCAGATGTTAAAATTCTTTGAGAAAGACCTTTTAAAGAATTGGAAATAAATTCCATATCATCATGGAACCCCAATTCCAGAGCTTTATCGAATTCATCAAGAACTAATGTTTTAATCGTTTTCGGATCAAAATTATTATTTCTTAAATGGTAAACAACTCTTCCAGGAGTTCCGATTAATACAGCCGGAGCTTCAATCAAATTATTAACCTCAATTTTTTTGTCATGTCCACCATAGCAGACAGAAACTTTAAAATCTGTCCCCATGGATTTAAAAACCTGCTCAATCTGTAAAGCAAGTTCCCTTGCCGGAACTAATATCAATGCCTGAACTCCCTGAACGTTTTTTTTCAGATTTCTGAGAACAGGAAATAAAAAGGCAAGCGTTTTCCCGGATCCTGTAGGAGAAAGTAAAACAATGTCTGTATTGTTTTCAGAAGCTTTATAAGTAGATTTCTGCATCTGATTCATATCCTGAATCTGCAGTTTTTGATAGATTGATTCTAATTCCATGCTGCAAAGGTAATGAATTTTGGAGTTTGAGGGTTTGAGAGTGGTAGGGCCTTAGAGTTTTAGAGTAGGAAAGTATTGCTCTTCTTTATTTCTGTGTTCCTGTCACTCTGAATTACGTTCGTAAACTTTCAGCTCATGCCCGGCATAACAGCTGATACTGCTTCATTCTGAATGTAAGGCAGTTAATATTAGGATGCCGTGTTGGGCTCAGTTGAAGCATTCTTTTAATCAAAGTGTTGATTTTTAAATATATATATTAAATATTAGTCTACTGAAATCTATTGCTTATTTTAAATAAAATTCATATCTTTGCACCCACTTTTGGGGCAAAAAGGTTTGAAGAGTAAATTACTTACAATTAATTACTTCCGTATTTTTTAATCCGCATTTATTCAAACCGTTAAAAAAGAAGGAATACAAATTTTATTAGAAAATGTCAAAAGAGACAAATTCAGCAGAGGTTTTATTAAACCAAAACGTAGCACCAGAACAATTTGATTGGGATTCATTCGAATCAGGTCTTGATGCAGATGCGAGAAAAGAAAAAAGCGATTTAGAAGAAATCTACAACGGATCATTAAACAACCTTGACGATAACGACGTTTTAGTTGGTAAAGTTGTAAGATTAACTGATAAAGAAGCTATCGTAGACATCAACTTCAAATCTGAAGGTGTTATCTCTCTAAACGAATTCCGTTACAACCAAGGCCTGAAAGTAGGTGACGAGGTAGAAGTAATGGTTGACAAGAGAGAAGACAAAACTGGACAGTTACAATTATCTCACAGAAAAGCTAGAACGCTTAAAGCTTGGGATAAAGTAAACGAACTTCACGAAACTGGAGAAATCGTTAACGGTTTTGTTAAATCTAGAACTAAAGGTGGTATGATCGTTGACGTTCACGGAATCGAAGCATTCTTACCTGGTTCTCAAATTGACGTTAAGCCAATTAAAGATTACGATCAGTTCGTAGGAAAAACTATGGAGTTCAAAGTTGTGAAAATCAACCCTGAGTTCAAAAACGTAGTAGTATCTCACAAAGCATTGATCGAAGCAGATATCGAAGGTCAGAAAAAAGAAATCATCGCTCAGCTTGAAAAAGGTCAGGTTCTTGAAGGAACTGTTAAGAACATTACTTCTTACGGTGTATTCATTGACTTAGGAGGTGTTGATGGATTGATCCACATTACAGACCTTTCTTGGTCTAGAGTGAACCACCCATCTGAAATCCTAGAGGACGGACAGACTGTAAAAGTTGTAATCCTTGATTTCGATGATGAGAAAACAAGAATCCAATTAGGTATGAAGCAATTAGAAGCTCATCCTTGGGATGCTCTTTCTGCTGACTTGAAAGTAGGTGACAAAGTAAAAGGAAAAGTAGTAGTTCTTGCTGACTATGGTGCATTCGTAGAAATTGCTCCAGGTGTTGAAGGATTAATCCACGTTTCTGAAATGTCTTGGTCTACTCACTTAAGATCTGCTGGAGATTTCGTAAAAGTAGGTGATGAAGTAGAAGCTGAAGTATTAACTTTAGATAGAGAAGAAAGAAAAATTTCTCTTGGTATCAAGCAGTTGTCTAAAGATCCATGGGAAAACATCGAAGCTAAGTATCCGGTAGGATCTCAGCATGTAGGAACTGTAAGAAACTTCACTAACTTTGGTGTATTCGTAGAGTTAGAAGAAGGTATCGACGGATTAATCTACATCTCTGATCTTTCTTGGACTAAGAAAATCAAGCACCCATCTGAGTTCTGCGCAGTAGGTGATAAATTAGACGTTGTAGTTCTTGAATTAGATATCCAAGCTAGAAGATTATCTCTAGGTCACAAGCAATTGACTGAAAACCCATGGGATAAATTCGAAACTAAATATGCTGAAGGAACTATCCACGCTGGTAAAGCTGTAGAAGTTCACGATAAAGGAGCTTCTGTTCAATTCGAAGATGCTGAAGTAGAAGCATTCTGCCCTTCAAGATTATTAGAGAAAGAAGATGGATCTAAAATCAAAAAAGGTGAAGATGCTCAGTTCAAAGTAATCGAATTCAACAAAGAATTCAAGAGAGTAGTAGTATCTCACACAGGTATCTTCAGAGACGAAGAGAAGAAAAACGTAAAAGAAGCTTCTTCTAGAAACGTAACTTCTTCTTCTAACAACGAAGAAAGATCTACTCTTGGAGACATCGATGCATTAGCAGAGTTGAAAAGAAAAATGGAAGAAGGTAAATAATCTTTGAACCATATATAAATATGAAGCCGCTCATCCGAGCGGCTTTTTTTATGAATATACATAGGATAGCAGAATTGTATGTAAGATATTGGAAAGGAGAGTTTCTTAAAAATTAGACATAACATTATAAAAAATAGTTGAGTCTTGTTTGTATGAGAATTTTATATTAAAGATTTATTTGTATTGTGAAATATTTAAACTAAAAAAATCAAAGAAACAGAATAAAAACAATCTTGAATATCTAAGTATATTATTTTATTCTATTAATTGAGGAATATGTAAAATAGTTTGATTTTTTTTGTTTTATATAGGTATTTATTTACATATTTATTTTTGTTAAAAAAAATCGTAAAGTTTTGTGAATTATTTGTAGATTAGCGCCTTTAATAATGGATATGAAAAACAAAGCTCTACCTCTTTTATTTGCAGTATTTTCTGCATTTCCTGCAATATTATTCGGACAGGATAATGAAAAACTGATTAAAGATTATATTTCTCAAAATAAAATAAGGGAATATAAAAAGTCTGATCTTAATAATATCATTGTTGATAATATAGATCCGTCAAAATCATTGAATGGTAATGTGGTTAAATTTTTACAGACTTATAATGGTTTGCCGGTATACAGTTCTGTAGGAACAGCATTGATCAGGGACAATAAAATTATTTACTACACAGATAATTTTGTTACAGATTATACTACATCTACTTCAGGTACAGCTGCTATTAATAAAAATACAGCTCTTCAAAAAATTGCCGAGGATCTGAAGAATCCTGATATTGCGAATTTCACGATTCTCGGATATCTTGAAAAGACTCAGAAAAGTGCTACATCTGCTAATCAAAGATTAGTTTATACAAATGACGAGAATGGAAACTTGCGTTTGGCTTACGAATATATTTTAATGGAGCCAAAATCTCCCAATTACTGGAATATTTTAGTAGATGCCAACAATGGAAATATCCTGTTGAAAAACAATCTGACACTATCATGTAATTTCCATCATGATGCTTACGGTTCAGAAGTAGGGGAAAGCCATGCTGATCATTTTCAAAATACATTAGTTGGGCCTCAGAATAGTGTAGCACAGAATAATAATATTCCATTGCTTTTACCTGATAATGCATCATATAACGTATTTCCATTACCAATTGAAGCACCCACTTTTGGTTCAAGATCCATCATTAACAATCCATGGATTCTGAGTGCTTCTCCTGAAGGATGGCATTCTGACGGAACTAATCATTATACCATTACGAGAGGAAATAATGTTTTTGCCTATGAAGATGCAGCAGGAACAGCTTTAACAGCACCGGATTATCTTACAGGAACTCCGGCAGAAGGTGGGGCGACAAGAAATTTTGATTTTCCTTTTAATATTAATGAAACTCCATTAAACAATAGAAATGCCGCTATTACGAATTTATTTTATCTGAATAACAGGATTCATGATATTTTCTACAAGTTCGGATTTACAGAATATGCCAAAAACTTCCAGCAGAACAATTTTGGTAATGGACCTGTAGGAGGAGATGATGACGCTGTATATGCAGAGGCGCAGGATGGAAGCGGATTAAACAATGCAAATTTTTCTCCAGCACCAGACGGTTATAATGGTAAAATGCAGATGTACCTATGGTCTTCTGTTGGAAGAATTTTCTATTATAATGCGCCTACCGCTGCTGTTTCCCGTACACCGGGAGCCGGAACTGCACAGTTTGGTAACCCACTACCTATAAATGGAATAACAGGAGATGTAGCACTTTCATCAGTGTTAGATGGATGTACAGCTCTGCCTGCAAGTTCATTGGTTGATAAAATAGGATTGGTTGAAAGAGGAACATGTGCTTTTGCTGTTAAAGTGAAAAACCTTCAGGATGCAGGAGCTAAAGCGGCTATTGTTTATAATAACAGTGTAAACGGTTCTTCTTTAGGAAATATGGCGGGTGATGATCCGGCAATTACAATCCCTTCAGTATTAATTACCAATGCAGAAGGTGAATATATCAAAACTCAGCTTGCAGCAAGTACTGTAGTAAATGTTACCTTAAAAAGAAATATGACCCCTGACGGAAGCTTTGATAACGGAATCGTAACTCACGAATATGGTCACGGAATTTCCAACAGAATGACCGGTACCGGATACAACTGTCTGAACTCAGGAATTAGTAAAGAACAAATGGGAGAAGGATGGTCTGATTTCTTTGCTTTAATGTTGACTAATAAAGCTGGAGATGATGCTACAGTGGCTAGAGGTATAGGGACTTATGCAGTAGGACAACCAATAACAGGCGGTGGTATCAGACCTGCGAAATATTCTACAAATCTTGCTGTTAACGGATTTACCTACGGAAATACCAACGGAATGGAATACAATAACGGATCAGCTGTTGTTCCGGATGTACACTCTATTGGTTTTGTTTGGGCAACCATGCTATGGGATCTTCACTGGAAATATGTTGAAAAATATGGTTATTCTTCAGACGTATTGTCCACAACGCCTAATGGAAGCACAAAAGTATTACAGTTAGTAACGGATGCTCTTAAACTTCAGGGTTGTAACCCTAGCTTTATTGATGGAAGAAATGCAATTTTAGCAGCTGAGCTGGCAACTACTCAGGGACAGGATAAATGTATGATCTGGGGTGTGTTTGCAAGAAGAGGTTTAGGGGTAAATGCATCAGCGGGAGTTAAAAATAATATTAATGACCAGGTTCAGGATTTTAATGTTCCGGAGGCATGTTTGTTGGCTACTAATGATGTAAATGCAGATAAGAACAATAATGTTTCTATCTATCCCAATCCTGCCAAGGACGAGTTCTATATTAAGTTCCCAAGCAATACTCTTGGAAAAGTAAGTGTAGAACTTTACGATATGTCTGGTAAGCTGGTTTCTTCAGAAGATAAAATCTCACCGGATGCTAAGAAAGCAATTTCTACAAGCAATCTTGTTAACGGAACTTATATGGTTAAAATCAAAGGACTAGGTTTCGAAGCTGCTTCGAAAGTAATGGTTAAAAAATAATTTACTTTTATAAACAATCTCAAAATCGCCACAAGCTTGCTTGCGGCGATTTTATTTATCTATTACCATGACACTTCAGAATGATTAAATTAATATGTCGTACCTTTGCAGGCTGTTAAAAAAATTATGAAGAAGAAAAATATACTAAAAGGTGTTTTATTTGTAGGGATTGGAGCTAGTATATACGGTATGTTAGCCACTTTTGTGAAAATGGCTTATCATGATGGTTTTACAACCTCAGAAGTTACTACTTCCCAATTCGTTTTAGGTTTGACAGGACTTTTGATCCTCAACTTTATTCAGACCATAACCTCAAAGCAGAAATTATCAATGCCAAGTTCTAAAGAAGTAAGAATGCTCTTGCTTGCAGGAACTTCTTTGGGAGGTACCAGTTTATTTTATTATATTGCCGTACAATATATCAATGTTTCCATTGCTATTGTATTATTGATGCAGTCGGTATGGTTTAGTGTGGTAGTAGAGAGTATTATTACAAAAAAGCTGCCTAATACAAGAAAAGTGGTCTCTGTGGTTATCGTATTATTGGGAACGGTTCTGGCAACAAATCTTATTAATATGGAAATAGAACTGGACTGGCATGGGGTTTTCTGGGGACTGATGGCAGCAGCTTCCTATACTTTGACGATGTTTACTTCAAACACACTGGCTACTCATCTTCCGGTTTTCAGAAAGAGTATTATTATGCTGGCAGGTGGTTCTGTTGTAGTTTTTGCATTCTTATTCTTTGCCCAGATAGGGCCTATGTATTTTGATGGTTTAAAATCATTATACCTGAATTTTACCGATAATACAGAGCATATCCATTCATTTAATTATTCAATATTTCTCACGTATGGATTTGTACTGGCTCTTTTTGGAACAATTATCCCGCCAATCTTATTCAATGTTGGGTTTCCCAATGCAGGATTGGGACTTGGAAGTATCGTTTCATCACTGGAACTTCCGGTTTCTGTTACCATGGCTTTTGTTTTGTTGGGAGAGAAAGTATTTCTGATCCAGTGGGTAGGAATTGTTCTGATTCTTTTTGCCATTGTTTTGATGAATTTACCTTCAAAAAAAGAAAAAGAAGTTTCAATGGCATAATTGTCTAAAAAATATTTAACTAAAAATAACAGTTGAAACCGTTCCTTTTGGAGCGGTTTTTTTTAATTTTATCTTTAAAATAAACGTTTCATGAAACATTTCAGAAATATAATGACTGTTTTTTCTTTGACAGTCTCCGGTTTTATGTTTTCACAGGTAAAACCTCTGGATGCAATGCTGTCTGATTATCAATATCCTTACGAAGTACATTATCTCAATTTCAAGTCTCAGGGCGAAGATTTGAAAATGGCTTATATGGATGTAAGACCGCAAAAACCGAACGGAAAAACGGTCATGCTTCTCCACGGCAAAAACTTTAATGGAGCGTACTGGGAAAGAACAGCAAAAGACCTTTCTGCCAAAGGATTCCGGGTAGTGATTCCTGATCAGATAGGATTTGGAAAATCTTCAAAGCCTCATACTTACCAATTTTCTTTTTCACAGCTTGCAGAAAATACAAAAGCGGCTCTGGATGAACTGAAAATTGACAAAGCCATAGTATTGGGACATTCAATGGGAGGAATGGTGGCCACCAGATTTACATTACTATATCCTGAGAAAGTACAGAAACTGATTCTCGAAAACCCGATCGGACTGGAAGATTATAAAACTTTTGCAGCCTACCAGACCATTGACCAGGCTTATCAGTCTGAACTTAAAAATACAGCTGAAACGTATAAGAATTATCAGCTTAAATTCTATTACGACAACAAATGGAAAGAAGAATATCAACCCTGGCTTGACTTAATCGCAGGATGGACTCTTCATAAAGATTATCCTCAGGTAGCTTGGGATGCTGCACTTACCACAGATATGATTTACAATCAGCCGGTATGTTATGAGTTTAAAAATATCAAAGTTCCTACCTTGCTTATTATTGGAACAAGAGACAGAACCGCAATAGGAAAGGACAGAGCTCCTAAAGAACTTCAACCTAAAATGGGGCAATATCAGGAATTGGGAAAGAAAACTCAACGTGAAATTGCGGGTTCAAAGCTTGTCGAAATTGAAAATGTAGGGCATCTTCCTCATATCGAAGTCTATCCTAAATTTATTGAAGCACTGTATAATTTTATACAATAATTTCATTGTAAACTATAAAATATTTGAAACATTAAGTTTTTGCAAGTGAGTAAAAATAATAAGCTTTATAAACATTTTACTTAATTTTTCATCTTTGATGAAACTTAACTATTCTTATTAACTTCATTAACTTAATGTTTCAAAATCAATTCTTTTTGTTCCCAAACAGCAATAAAGTACAAACTCCAATTCCAGAAAACAAGACACACGCAATTCCCAGGTTCTGTATAAAACCAATCGCTATTAGTCCTGAACCTATCAGGATATAATAAATCAATCCCAATAAAGCTCCGGCACTTCCTGTCTCACTTTTATAATGAATGAGGGCGGTACTCAAGATATTAGGAATAGCCATGCTGAATGCCATCACAATGAAGAAATAAGGAATTAAAAAGTATATTCCTGTACCTATCAGAATCCATACGAAAATAGAGGAGATAAATGCTATACATATACTTGCTTTTACTAAATAGTTAGGTTGTATATTCTTGAATAACAGGTATCTGTTAATTTTTGCTCCTGCAAATGTACCTGTTGCCAGTATCATACTGCTGTACCCAAAGACATAAGATGAATAATGATTTTCTTTAAAAATAAAAGGAGCCAGCGAATAGTATGAAAATAATAAAACATTGAAACTCATGATTAATAAACAGCATCTGATGATGTCCTGATCACAGAGCATCCGCTTGAGCAAACGTATCAAAATATTCATGCTGATTTCCTTTTCCGAATGATGGGTTTCCGAAATTTTCTGTCGGGAGAGCATGAAGAATAGGATTGCCAGCATACATAATGTGATGAATACACTCGGATATCCGAAGGAAGAAGCCAATACCGAACCGGTAATCATTCCTACTACAGGACTTACAGATAAGCCGATTCCGATCCAGGAAAATACTTTACTCAGATTATCTTTGTCATAGCTGTCTCTTAAAATGGTTTGAGTCACAATGGAACCCACTGAAATTCCAAATGCTGAAATAATCCTGGCTGTAAGAAGAATCATAAAATCAGAAGTAAAAACAGCTGCCAGGGTTCCGATTCCATAGGTAATGAGACCATATTCCATTGATTTTTTTCTTCCGATCCTGTCGCATTGAATACCCCAGAATGCTACCCCCAGCGCAAATGCTATAAAATATAAACTGATCGTTAAGGTAACTGATTCTTCATTCACTTCAAATTTCTCCTGTACCATTGGTAAAACTGGACTGTAGATGGTTTCTACAAACTGAGGAAGCATCACAAGTAGAGTCAGCAGCCAGATAGGATTTGTCTTTTTCATTTTTTTCTGCAAAGTTTCCAAAAAATCCATGTATATTTATAATGATGTAAAAACAAAAAGTATCAAAAATAGGACATGGCTATACTGAAGCAAAATGAAAGTTTTAATGCAGATACCCTTCACGAAAATGTAATTGGAATAGCTTCTGATATGGTATTGCATGATTCCGGTTTTCACTTTCATAAAACAAAGTCTCAGTTGTTGTATGCGCCATCAGGCTGTATGACAGTGACTACTTCTGACAGACAGTTGGTTCTTCCTCCGTTCAGAATGCTTTGGATTCCTGCCCATGAAGTTCATCGTGTGAATTTCAGAAACATTGTAGCCTACAGATCCATCTATTTTGATGAAGATTATTCCCAAAAGTATATAAAATCAGATCTGAAAGTTCTTCATGTCAACACCTTGTTAAAGGAAATCATAGAAAGGATTTGTTTTTGGGAATGGTCAGCTCTTAAAAGTGACCAAACCAATCTTTTAAACGTATTCTGGGATGAAATGCAAAGGGCTCAGGAAGAAAAACTGGAACTTAAAATGCCGCAGGACAGACGTTTTAAGAGAATCGTTGAAGAGTGGACGCTACGTCAGTCTATACCTCCAATGTTGAAAAGTCTTGCAGAAAAAACCGGAGCAGTGGAGAAAACGATCAGCCGTATTTTTAAAAAAGAAACCGGACTGTCTTATCAGGATTGGAGACAGCAATGGAGGTTACAGCGGTCTATTGAACTTTTGGTAGAAGGTAATTCAATAGGAGAGGTGTCGCATATCCTTGACTTTTCATCAGACAGTGCTTTTATTGAGTTTTTCAAAAAACACACAGGTTCAACACCTTTGCAATATCTTATGAAGAAAGAATAGTCTTTTTGCAACTGATTGAAGTACTGATTGTGAATCCTGTCAATGTTTTAAACCTTGACAGGATTGTAATAATATAAAATTTCAAAAAGACTTCTATTCAAGAATTGCAATGTATTTTTCTTGTCTTATGAAAAGCCTGATTCATAGTAAATTTCATAAAATTGTATTACCTAATATATGTTTTATGAAAACAATGAGTACCAGTAACGTTGAGAATTACATGCATATAGTTGAGATCAACACTACTGTAGATAAAATGTACCATGCTTTGACTCATGAAATTCCTCTTTGGTGGACTGAATTGTTTGAAGGTTCATCTTCGGAGGAGGGAAATCTTTTCACCATAAGATTTGGAGATCAGATTCACAAAACAATGCGTGTGAAAGAATTAACCGCCAATGTAAAAGTTGTATGGTCTGTTGAAGACTCATTAATTGCTCTTCCCGATTTAAAGAACCAAACAGAATGGATCGGAACAACAATTGTATGGGAAATAGAGGAAAGGAAAGGGGGTTGCCAGATAAAACTTACTCATATCGGTCTGAACCCGGCTGTTGAATGCTATGAGATCTGCTCCAATGGTTGGCTGCAATTTATAGGCAGTCTGAAAAAATTTCTGGAAACCGGAGAAGGAGTTCCCTATAAAAAGTAAAAAATATTGAAACAAAAAAAGAGACTGTTTACACGTAAACAGCCTCTTTTTGTATGTATTGTTGTCTGAATTATTTCTTCTTGTAAGCAGCGTCTTTGATTCTTGCTTTTTTACCTCTAAGGTCTCTGAAGTAGTAAATTCTAGCTCTTCTAACTCTACCTCTTCTATCAACTTCGATTTTTTGAAGTGCAGGCATGTTAATAGGGAATACTCTTTCTACACCTACATCACCACTCATTTTTCTGATAGTGAAAGTTTTTGTAGAACCAGTACCTCTTAATTGGATAACTGTTCCTTTGAAGAACTGAGTTCTGGTCTTTTGTCCTTCTTTAATTTCGTAATACACAGTAATTGTATCACCTGCTTTGAATTCAGGGAATTCTTTTTTCGCAATGTACTTGTCTTGTACGTACTTTAATAAATCCATTATTAATAAAATAAAATGTTAAAGCTAAGCAACTTACACGTTCTTCGTCAGAGGTTGAATAACAGGTTGCAAATGTACAAAATAGTTTTTGAATACACCAAATATTTAATGTGCTAAAAACTATAATTTTTTCATTCCGGTTTCGCTGAAAAATTAACGGTTTCTTTAAAATACCATCAGACAGAGTTTATATGGGAACTCTACTTTTGCCCGAAGTAAAAAATCTTAGCAAGGATTTTTAAATAGTTGATTTACAATTCGAAATTCTATATGTTATTTTAAAACGAAAACGATTATGAAACATTATTTCTTCTTTTTTTGTTTCGCGGTCCAGATGGCTTTCGGGCAGGCTTTGTTCCCTTATTTACAAAACCCGACTCCGAATTCTATGATCGTCAATTGGAAAACAGCTTCCAATAATGAAACAACAGTAATCTACGGAAATTCTCCAGCGAATCTGAATGTTACCGTAACGGGAACTACCAACATCTTCTCAGATACGGGATACAACAACAATTACTATTATCACACGGCAAAGATTACGAACCTTCAGCCGAATACCAAATATTATTATAAGATCAAAACAGGAACCAGTGAGTCTGCTGTTTACAATTTTAGAACACTTCCTTTACCGGGACAGGCTGTAACTGCCAATGGAAAGATCCGCTTCCTTATTATGGGGGACAACCAGATCAAAGCAGAACCGAGATATGATACGCTTACTTTGAATGCCTATAAAAAATTAAAGGAAAAATTCGGAGCTGCTTCAGATCCGTCAGATAATATTGCGCTTACTTTTATGGTAGGTGACCAGGTAGACGTAGGTACATTGGACCATTATGAAAATGTTCACTTTAAAAAGAATATCAAATTATCACCTTATCTGCCTATTCAGACAACGGTAGGAAATCATGAAACTTACGGAACGATGGGAATGAATTCCTACTATGCCCATTTTTATATTGATGAAATCAGTTATAAAGGTATAAGCTCAGGAAATGAAAATTATTATGCCCAGCAGGCAGGAAATGTATTATTTGTAAGTTTAAGTTCTGAACATACAGGATCAGCACAGCAAACGTGGCTTCAGCAGATTTTAACGGCAGCCAACAATGATTCTACGGTAGACTGGATTATTTCTTTAAGTCACAGACCTTATCAGGCTGAGCAGTATGTGGGAGATATTTCTACATGGGTAAGAGAAAATGCCGTACCGCTTCTGGTAACTTCTGATAAATATTTAATGCACGTAGGAGCCCACCATCATTTATACCACAGAGGTCAGCTTAAAAACACACCGAATTATCAGATTATTTCCGGAGGAACTGCATGGGATCAGTATTGGGGAATGTCTAATGAACAGGATTTTGACGATGTTCAGAAAACTTTGACAGACTGGACCTATCAGATCGTGGAAGTAGATGTCCCAACCGGAAAAGTAGATGTCGAATGTTATTCAATCGGTGGAATTTACAATAAGAAAAACAATGTGTTGGTAGATTCTTTCCACAGATATAAAAATCAACCTAAACCTGCAAAACCATCCATTACCAATACGTTCTCAGGACCCATTACTTTACCTTTGACATTAAATGGAAGTGCATTTTCATCTTCTAACGGAGAGCTTTTAAATACAACACAGTTCCAGATCAGTAAAGCCTCGAACTTCTCTGTGATTGAAAAGGAATTCTACCGCGATTTTGAAAACTGGTTCGGAAAAGACGGAAACGGAACTCCTGATAAAACGAAAAACCTGAATGATGGAGTAGACATCACCAAAGCGACATTGGCAGCGAATTCTATTCCCAACGGAATCTATTATGTAAAAACACGTTACAGAGACAGAAACCTTGAGTGGAGCGACTGGAGTGATGTGAAGCAGTTCGAAATTACAGGAAGTGTAGTGTCAAATCCTACATTTACTTTAAACAAAACAGAATATGCACAAAATGAAGCAATTACGGCTACGTTTACAGGTGGTCCGGGAAATCAGCAGGATTGGGTAGGAATCTATAAAAAAGGACAAACTCCTGCTTCTACCACTTCACAAGGCTATATTTATACGAACGGGCAGAATGCTGGAACAGTGACTTTCAATAATGGTCTGGCTACTAAAGGTCAGTATTTTGCAGGATTCTTTGCAAATGGAGGATATACAGAAATCACTCCAAGAAAAAATTTCTATGTAGGACCGAAAGTACAGCTGCAGACTACTGCTGATACGTATCCTGTGGGAGGAACCGTTACTATTAATTTTACAAACGGACCCAACTTACAGAAAGACTGGATCGGAATTTACAAAATGGGACAAACTCCGGGAACTACAGCTTCTATCAAATGGAGCTATGTAACAACTGCATCAGGAACTCTTAATTTCACAGGACTTCCAAAAGGGTATTATTATGCTCAGTATTTATTGGAAGACGGATATAACGGAATCGGGGAGAAGGTGTTCTTCAAAGTAGGAGATATCGTTACTGATCTTTGGATCAACAAACCTGTTTATACCTTGGGTGAAAATATTACGGCTTCATGGACGGATTCTCCGGGAATTATCAAAGACTGGTTGGGAATCTATCCTCAAAGTGTTCAGACACCGGATGATAATTTTGTTTCTTATACCTATTTTGACGGAATAACTCAGGGAACAAAAACTATTCAGGGAACAGCAGTACCTGCAACACCGGGAAATTACTACATGGTGATGTTTACCAATGATTCCTACACAGAAGTTTCGAATAGAGTACAATTCCAGGTGGCTTCACCTATTTTAGGAACGGAAGAAACAAGAAGTACAGAGAAAAATGTAGTGTTGTATCCTAATCCAACCAAACCGGGACAGCCTACTTTTATTAAAAGTGATTATCCGATTGAAAAAATAGAACTGGTTTCAGCTTCGGGAGAATTACTGTATGTATCGAAAAATATCAATAACCAACGTTTCTCTTTGGTGAATGAAAATCTTCCGGCAGGCGTTTACTATGTAAAAGTACACGGAAGAAAACTATTTACTTTAAAACTGATTATTCAGTAAGATAAACACAACACAATTATTATGAAGAGGCTGTCAACAATGATAGCCTCTTTTTTATGGATGTAAAAAAGTATAATTTTCCATAATTATCTGTGAAAATCTGTGCCCGTTTGCGGTTAAACAAAAAACGGTTCCAAAAAAATGAAACCGCCTTTGATATATAGTTGTGGTAATTAGTCAAATAAATGGTGCAGATCATCCTCGTTAATCAGCGTCTGGTTTTCGGCAGAAGCATCTTCCTCCTGAGTATCGGCCAGCGTTTTAGTTTCCTGAATGAGCTTTCCATCCATATTATAAAGTTTTAACAAGATCCATTTCCCGCTGCGTTCAAGTTCTTTAGCTCCATCCCATGTTTTTATTCTGATTTTTCCACTTTGAATAACACCTGCTTTTACAGAAGACTTATTGGCAGGCTTTCCTTTTACATACTGTGTGATTTGTGCTGTGAAGGAATAATCTTCCCCGTCTTCAGTGATAGGTTGTGTAAATGTATATAGAATAGTGCCTTTGGGATCGTAAACGGTTGCATCATAGCCTGTTTGTTTAGCGTTCAGCTTTTTTTCAAAACTCAGTTTTGTATTGTCACCTTCAAAAAAGTTTTTGATATTTATGATAATACCTTCCTTATAAACAGTTTCACTAAAACCTTCATAAGTAGTACCATTATAAGGGATACCATCTTTGTATGTTAATGTAGATTTCAGCTTTCCATCCGGTGAATAATATTTGATTTCCTGGATAAGATCATCTTTTAAAAATTGCTCGGAGAATAACTTTCCGTCTTCATCAAAATATTTACTGGTTACCTTTGAGCCTTTGTCATAAGTATCAATAGAGGAAATCTGTGAATATTCATAAGCCAGATGATAATCATCCCCGTCTATTGGATTATAAATATCATTTTCCTTATCATATTGGTATACAAGATGACCTATTTTTTTTCCCGACTCATCGTAAGTGGTTTTATAGCCATCTTTTTTATTCATTTTCTGTTCCTGTAAGATCTTTCCGCTTTTGCTATAAATGACGCCTTCTTTTACACTGCCGTCCTTTCTGTATTTTTCTATCTTAGAAATCCTCATTGGGCTGGAATAGTAATCCACCATCATATTTTCACCCGCACCGGAAGTAGTACTGCTGCCAAGATATTTCCCTTTTTCACCGTAATATTTTGTTTCGGTATTACCGTCCTTATCAATGATAGTTTCATTTCTGATCCCTTTAATGTCATCATCATAAACGGTTGTTTTTACAGGCGTTGAGTTTTCGTAATCGACCAGAATATTAAAGACCATTCCATCTTCAGCATCCTTATAACTGAACATCTTTCCTGAAAAACTTCCGTCAGCTTTATATACTACATCTTCTGTCAGCCTGCCATTCATATCATAAGTCTGTGCCGGTCCAACCTGCTGTCCTTTGGAATAGGTGGCAAAATTCTGAACCTTTCCTTCTTCAGTATACCAGGTTACTTTTCCCTCAAAAATCTCACTGTTAGGAGTGGTGTCTGAAGCCAGTCCTTCCATTTGAAGTTTTCCGTCCTTATAGAAATCTTTGATAAGAGTAAGCTTTCCTTTAGGAGTCGTTTCACGGTAATATTCCATATTGTCCTGAGTAGTTTTTTCCCAGTTTTCATCGAAATACGTTTTTTCCTGTGCGCATACATTGATGCTGAGTACCAGTGCAAGTAATGCTGAGGTAAATAATTTTTTCATGTTTTTATGTAAGCTTTGATATTTTTATATGATTAGTGAGATGGCAGATATTGAAAGAGAGCTTCATAGAGATCAAAAGAAGTGATGAGGACAGTAGTAATCTGCCATAAAATAATTTCTACATTAAAGTTGTGTTTAAATTTCCGTCGGAACTGAAAAACAGTATTTCCGGCTTTGAGAGGGCAAATATAGATGAAATTGATGAAAAATAAGATAAAAAATGAACAGACTTGTTCAGTTTTAGATGTAATGTTTTGATTATGATGTTTTTAAAAGTTTCAGATCGATTTTTAAAAAATGTATCAAATTCAGTAATGTTTCCCCTCATAGGATATACAAGAAAATTTATTAAATTTAGCCAACAGAAAAATCTAATATTTCATGATAGATAAAAGAGTAAAAAATGCAAAGGAGGCCATCGAAGGAATTAATGATGGAATGACACTGATGCTAGGTGGATTCGGACTTTGCGGAATTCCTGAAAACTCAATCAATGCTTTGGTAGAAAGCGATGTGAAAGATCTGACCTGTATTTCAAACAATGCAGGAGTAGATGATTTCGGATTAGGACTATTGCTTCACAAAAGGCAGATTAAGAAAATGATTTCTTCTTATGTAGGAGAAAATGCTGAATTTGAAAGACAAATGCTTTCAGGTGAATTAGATGTAGAACTAACTCCTCAGGGAACTTTAGCTGAAAAATGCAGAGCTGCCCAGGCCGGAATTCCGGCATTTTATACACCTGCAGGGTATGGAACTGAAGTAGCAGAAGGGAAAGAGGTAAAAGAATTCAAAGGAAAACCTCATATTCTGGAGCATGCATATGATGCAGACTTTTCTATCGTAAAAGCATGGAAAGGTGATCATGCAGGAAATCTTATTTTCAAGGGATCTGCAAGAAACTTCAACCACCCAATGGCAGGTGCGGCAAAAATTACCATTGCTGAAGTGGAAGAACTTGTAGAACCGGGGCAATTAGATCCGAACGAAATTCATATTCCGGGAATCATGGTTCAGAGAATTTTCCAGGGAGAAAAATTTGAAAAAAGAATTGAGCAGAGAACTGTAAGAACTAAAGAATAAGTTCAAAACAATAAAAACAAAAAGCGCTGAATCGATGTTCAGCGCTTTTTTTATGCTTGGGGAGTAAGTGTTTTTCTTTCTCCGATCTGTTGTCTCCACATTGCGTAGTACAACCCTTTTTCGTCAATGAGATTGGCGTGAGAACCCGTTTCTACAATCTGTCCGCGTTCAAGAACATAAATTTTATCAGCATGCATAATGGTACTTAAACGGTGGGCAATCAGGACGGTGATCTGTTCTCTTTCTTTCGAAATTTCTTTGATCGTCGTAGTGATTTCTTCTTCGGTGATACTGTCAAGAGCAGAAGTGGCTTCATCAAAAATCAAAAGATGAGGTTTTCTTAAAAGAGCTCTTGCAATGGCAATTCTTTGTTTTTCACCACCACTCAGTTTCAGACCTCCTTCACCGATAACGGTTTCAATTCCTTTCTCAGCCCTTTCCAATAATGCGGTACAGCTTGATTTCTGTAAAGCAATTGCCAGTTCCTCTTCCGTAGCGGAAGGATTAACGAAAAGAAGGTTTTCTTTAATAGTTCCCGCAAATAACTGGGTATCCTGTGTTACAAAACCAATCTGGTTTCTCAGTTCATCAAAATCAAATTCCTTTCCATTGATTCCATTGTAAAAAATATTTCCTTCCTGAGGTCTGTACAATCCAACCAATAGTTTCACCAGGGTACTTTTTCCGGAACCGCTCGGTCCTACAAAAGCAATGGTCTCACCGTTTTTAAGATCAAAAGAAATATTATTTAAAGCTTTATACTGTGCAGACTGATGCTTGAATGAAACATGTTTGAATTCCAGTTCCTCAATAGCCCCGATTTGTTTTGGGTGAAGAGGTTTTTCTTCTACCTCTTTTTTCATCAAACGGTCGAAATTCTGAAGAGAAGCTTCTGCCTCACGATAAGAAATAATAATGTTTCCAATTTCCTGCATTGGTCCGAAAATAAAGAAACCATAAAACATCAGAGATAAATACTGACCTGGTGTAACAATATTCTTAAAAATTAAATACAATAAAGTCAGAGTAATCATCTGCTGAAGAAAATTGACCATTGTTCCCTGAATAAAGCTCAAAGAACGGATGCTTTTTACCTTTCTCAGTTCAAGGCCAAGAATCTTATACGTATTGTTATTTAAACGGATTACTTCCTGATTGGTTAATCCTAAACTTTTAACAATTTCAATGTTTCTAAGACTTTCAGTAGTACTTCCGGCTAAAGCGGTGGTTTCCGTTACGATATTTTTCTGGATCACTTTGATTCTTTTACTCAATAAATTGGTGACAATGGCAATAAAGAAAATTCCACAGATATAAACAGGCATAATAGACCAGTGTAAACGGATCGCATACACCGAGACAAAAATAATACTGACGAGAATTCCGAAGAAAATATTAATGAAATTAGTGATGAATTTTACCGTATCCTCTCTTACTTTTGTTAAAATAGACAGCGTTTCACCGCTTCTCTGGTCTTCAAATTCCTGATAAGGCAGTGCCATCGAATGCTTTAAGCCGTCTGTAAATATTTTCGCTCCAAACTTTTGAGTAATCACACTGACTACATAATCCTGAAAAGCTTTGGCAATTCTGCTTACCATTGCAGTTCCGATAAGCAGTCCCAAGAAGTAAAAAGCACCGTGATATAAAGAGCTTCCGTATAAATATTCATTCAGGCTTCTGGGCAATAGCTTTTCTTTATCAAAAAAGTTGGGATGGGTAACCAGCTGATCAAGGATATTTCCTGTGATCGCCGGAGCAAATAAAGAAAAAACCTGATTGACAGTAGCCAAAAATAAAGAGATGATTATCAGCCACTGATAAGGTTTTAGATATCTAAAAAGTATTTTCATTCTATTAAAAAATAATGGAACAAAATTACAGATATTATTTTAACTAACAGTGTTAATTATTGAATACAACAAAGCTCTTTTGTATTCAAGTGAAAATAATTAAATTGCAGTCTAAGTTTTTATTATGCTTACAAAAGAACAAATTGCCAAAAGAATTTCAAAAGAACTGAAAGATCGTTATTATGTAAACCTGGGAATTGGAATTCCTACTTTGGTTGCCAACTATGTTCCGGAAGGTATTTCCGTAGAATTCCAGAGTGAAAACGGAGTATTGGGTATGGGGCCTTTTCCTTTCGAAGGAGAAGAAGATGCTGATATCATCAATGCCGGAAAACAGACTATTACTATTCTGGAAGGAGGTTCATTCTTTGATTCAGCCTTCAGTTTCGGGATGATCCGTGGTCAGAAAGTGGACCTTACCATTCTTGGAGCAATGGAAGTTTCGGAAAACGGAGATATTGCCAACTGGAAGATTCCCGGAAAAATGGTAAAAGGAATGGGAGGTGCGATGGACCTTGTAGCTTCTGCTGAAAATATTATTGTAGCCATGATGCACGTAAACAAAGCAGGAGAAAGTAAAATTCTTAAAAAATGTACACTTCCTTTAACGGGTGTAAACTGTGTGAAAAAAGTAGTGACGGAATTAGCTGTTCTGGATGTAACTCCGGAAGGATTCAAGCTGGTGGAAAGAGCACCGGGAGTTTCAGTAGAAGATATTATCAAAGCAACAGAAGCAGATCTGATTATTGAAGGAGAGATTCCTGAAATGCAGTTCTAATCTGATAATAAATAAAAAAGTTTCGGCCTCACAAAGTGAGGCCGAAACTTTTTAAAGACGACATCGGAACTCGCAGCGTCAAAAAAATAAGTCCTGTGAACGTTAAGAAAATTCTCCTGTCCGAAGCGCGAGGCAAAATCAGAACCGATAAAGAATAATGATTCGCGCAAGTTTAGAATTTTTAGAGAACAGGACTTATTTTTAGCGGAGAGGTCCAGGTCTTGAACTTTTGTTTCTTTTGTTTGACTACGTCGAATCTTCGATTTCAAGACAAAAGAAATTAAACATAAAAAAACTGCTTCATCATGAAACAGCTTTTATATATTTAGTCTAATCTTATTTATTTCCCATCCTGCGCTCCAAAAACCTTCTGCAAAATACTTGTAGTTCTCATGGCAGGTGTATTTCTGATTCCGCTTTCCTTATCTGCTACCATTTTAAAAACTCCATTAATGGTTTCTGTAGTAACATATTCGTTAAGATCTGTAGTAACAGCCTGTCCGGTAAACGTATTGTATTTTGAAATCAGGTTTTTCCAAAGCGTATCAGCACCTACTTTCCCTAAAGAAGCTTTTACTTTGGGTTGAAAGGCATTGAACAGCTGAGTCTGGGTTTTTCCCTGCAGATAACTTGTTGCGGCGTTATTACTCCCTAATAAAATGTTTTTGGCATCTGTAATCGTCATAGAAGTAATAGCATTTGTAAAAATAGGTGCAGCTTCTGTTACGGCATCTTCAGCAGCTCTGTTTAACAATTTTACGCCTTCGTCCGCAAGGCTTCCCATTCCGATGGAACGTAGTGTTGTATCAATTTTTCTTAATTTTTCAGGCATTAAAATCTTTACGGCTTCATTCTTGAAAAAACCATCCGTTACCGCTAGTTTTTTTACTCCATCCGTTACGCCCATACTTAAGGCCTCTTTTAATCCTGAAGAAATCTGACTTGAAGTAAGGTTTCCAATATTGGCAGATGAATTACCTGAAGTGGTAGTCGTCGTCTTAGTAGAAGTTACCGTACCATTATTTTTAACAGGAACATTAAGATCTACACCTGTTTTGTCTTTAACAGCAGATTTTATAATATCAAAAATTTGTGCCTGAGCTGATAAAGAAAATAATAAAGCGGCTGCCAGAAAAATATTTTTTTTCATCTTATTTTTTTACAAATTTAAACCTTTAATTTTTTTAAGTCGACTAAATTGATCAAAAAGCAAACCACAATATCCCATATTTAATAGAATAATATCTATATAGAATGATTGCAAACTTTAAATTATTCATTTTACAGGAGTCTGAAATAGGGTATTTAATTTGTTTTTAAAAAGGCTCAAAGAGTTTTGAAAAATAATTATCTTAGCTCAAACCTTAACTCCATCTCATGATACGGACTTTTCTAGTACTCTTTGTATTGATTTCAAACATGATTTTTGCCCAAAATAAATTAAATCTAATCCCTTATCCTCAAAAAGTTCAACTTTTACAGGGTGAATTTGCAATACCAAAAGCTTTCGTATTAAGTGGTGATCTGCCAAAAGAGGAAACAGAATATTTCAAAAAGAGAATAGGTTCTCAGGTGGAATTTCAATATGCTAAGAAGGGTGGTGAAATTCATTTAACGAATTCTATAATTCCTCAGGCATCAGGAGCAGATTCTGAACAGAAAAAAGAGTATTACTCCATAGAAATTTCTCCAAAACAGATACATATAAAGTCTTACACTAAACAAGGATACTTTCTGGCTCTTCAAACTTTGATCCAGCTTATTGAACAGTATAAAGAAGGAAAGAATATTCCGGCTATGAAAATCGAAGATCAGCCGAAATTTGCATGGAGAGGAATGCACCTGGATGTCTGCCGCCACTTTTTCACAGTAGATGAAGTGAAGCAGTATATAGATTATCTGGCGATGTATAAACTGAACACTTTCCATTGGCATTTAACGGATGATCAGGGATGGAGAATTGAAATCAAAAAATATCCTAAACTGACGCAAATTGGCTCAAAGCGTAAAGAATCAATGATCGGAGCCTATGTGGATAACACGTTTGATGGAAAACCTTACGGTCCTTATTTTTATACACAGGAACAAATAAAAGACGTGGTGAAATATGCTCAGGACAGACACATTACTGTGGTCCCTGAAATTGAAATGCCTGGGCATGCTTTGGCCGCACTGTCTGCATATCCTGAACTGGCATGTACCAAAGGTCCTTTTGAACCTGCTACAAAATGGGGCGTTTTTGATGATGTTTTCTGCCCGAAAGATGAAACTTTTACGTTTCTTGAAAATGTTCTGGATGAGGTAATCCAATTATTCCCTTCCCGATACATTCATATTGGAGGTGATGAGTGCCCGAAAACAAGATGGAAGGAATGTGCACACTGCCAGGAGCTGATTAAGAAAAATAATTTAAAAGATGAACACGGCTTACAGAGCTACTTTATTCATCGGATTGAAAAATATGTTAACAGTAAAGGGCGAAAAATCATAGGCTGGGACGAGATTTTAGAAGGCGGATTAGCTCCCAACGCCGCTGTGATGAGCTGGACAGGCGTGAATGGAGGTATTGAAGCTGCAAAATCAAAACACTTTGCCGTAATGACTCCTGGTGCCTACTGTTATTTTGACCATTATCAGGGAGATCCACAGTCTGAACCTAATGCTTTTGGAGGATTTACTCCGCTGGAAAAAGTCTATTCCTATAATCCTATCCCTTCCGAACTGAATGCAGAACAGTCCCAATATATTATGGGTGTTCAGGCGAATCTGTGGACAGAATATATTTTAGATTTTAAGCAGGTACAGTACATGATTTTCCCAAGATTAATGGCACTTTCTGAAGTGGGATGGGGAACCTCAGATCCTAAAAACTATAAAGAATTTGAAAACAGAGTGATTAACCAGTTTAAAGTTCTGGATGGTATGAAGGTCAACTATGCCAGAAGCATTTATAACATCACCGGAAAAGTAATTCCTTCCAATAACGGAATTGCTTATGAACTGTCTACTTCGCAGAATTCAAACGGTATCCGATATACGCTGGATGGAACGAACCCTTCCATCAATTCTAAAACGTATCAGACGGCAGTTGAGATTCCTAATTCTTTAACCATTAAATCAGCTTATTTTGAAGAGGGGCAGTTGAAAAGTGCCGTGTCTACACAGCAATTTACCATTTCAAAGACTACCGGAAAAAAGATAACTTTAGAACAACAACCTAGCGAAAACTATTCTTTTGGAGGTGCTTTCACCTTAGTAGATGGTATTATCGGAAATGTAAAACAACTGGGTAAAACATGGCTGGGCTTTCAGGGAAAAGATGTAGTGGCAACAATAGATTTGGGGCAGAAAACAACTTTTTCAGAAGTGTATTTCAATACCCTTGAAAATAAAGGAAGCTGGATTCATCTGGCTAAATCTGCAAAGATTTTTGTTTCTGATGATAATAAGAATTTCAAACTGATTAAAGAGATCGGCACGCCTGAAATTCAGAAGGCCGGCGGAAAAATCAAAGTGAATGTAGGAACGCAGAACGCGAAATACCTGAAAGTAACTATTGAAAATGCAGGCATTATTCCGGCAGGAAATCCTGGTGCAGATTCCAAAGCATGGTTGTTTGTTGATGAAATTGGCGTAAATTAGAATAAAAAAAATGCAGAACGACACGATACTTTCTTCAGAATTCTCATCATCACCAGAATTGGTAGAAAAACTGTATCAATATGGTATAACGAAGAATTACCATCAAGGAGATATTATTCTAGATGAAAATGCTTCCATCCGTTCCATTCCTATTGTGATGAAAGGAATGCTGAAAGTGATCAGAACGGAAGAAGATGGGCGTGAAATTTTACTGTACTACATCAAAGCAGGAGAAAGTTGTATCATGTCTTTTCTGGGCGGTATGCATAATGAAAAAAGCATTGTAAAAGCTGAGATTGAAGAAGATGCGGAAATTCTTTTTCTGCCGGTAGACAAAGTCTCTTTATTCATCAAAGAACATCCGGAATGGCTGGATTATATCTTCAGACTGTATCATAAAAGATTTGAAGAGCTATTAGATATCATCAATGCCATCGCTTTCAAAAAAGTAGACGAAAGACTTCTCAACCTATTGCAGAAAAAATCTGAACTCACCGGCTCTGAAACCATTCATACCACTCATGAGCAGCTTGCCAATGAGCTGGGAACCGCAAGAGTAGTGGTGTCAAGACTTTTGAAGCAACTGGAAGAAGACGGAAAACTCATGTTAGGCAGAAATAAAATTACCCTCCTGAAAGCCCTGAACTCATAAATTCTCTCTCAATTTAATCAAAAATACTCATATTTCCCTTTCTTGGAAGGGTGGCAAAAGTTCAAAGAATTTTTGACGGGGTATTTAAAGCCATTGCGAAGCAAAGGTGAAGCAATCTCAAAGAAGCGGAATTACTCTAAATTCTTTGTGTCCTTTGTGAAACCATTAGTCTTCATTTGTGTTAAAAAATCTCCTTATGTAACAAAAGTAGCTGTAGCTTTCTTTCCGCATTCCCATTTTTGCATCAGAATTAGTTGAATAAAAATGGAAATTATAGGATATGCAGCCGCAGTTTTAATAGGAGTTTCTCTCGGTTTAATAGGAGGTGGAGGAAGTATTCTCACGGTTCCCGTACTTGTTTATCTCTTCGGGATTGATGCTTTTCTGGCAACAGAATATTCTCTCTTTGTAGTGGGAATCAGCAGTCTTGTAGGCTCTGTATCCTATTTTAAAAAGGGATTGGTTAATTTTAAGATGGCTTTGGTATTCGGACTTCCTTCGGTAATTTCTATCTTTCTGACCAGAATATATCTTCTTCCTTTAATTCCTGAAAACGTATTCCAGATACAGAACTTTACGGTTACCAAAAATATTTTTTTACTACTGATTTTTGCAGGCTTAATGATTCTGGCTTCCTATAAAATGATAAAAAGAAATTCTTCAGAAGAATCTTTAGAATGCATTACGAATAAGAATAGTGCTTTTCTGGCAGCAGGACAGGGTTCAATAGTAGGTGTTTTAACTGGATTGGTAGGAGCAGGAGGCGGTTTTATGATTATCCCGGCATTAGTGAATCTATTAAAAGTGCCCATGAAAACTGCAATAGGAACTTCCTTAATGATTATTTCTTTCAATTCTTTAATCGGTTTCCTCTCTTCAGTAAACCAGGTGAAAATAGAATGGAAACTGCTGGTTTCTATTACGGTGATTGCTGTTGCAGGAATTATAATGGGCTCAAAACTATCAAAAAAGATAGACGGCAAAAAACTGAAACCTGCATTTGGGTGGTTTATCCTGATCATGGGTATTTATATCATTACAAAAGAAATCTTCCTTTAATGTTCTTATGTAACAAAAGTAGCTGTACGGGAAAGCAGAAAGCTGGAAATTTGTATCAGATAACAAATCAAAATAAAATAAAATGAAAATAGAACAGATTTATACAGGATGCCTTGCACAGGGTGCTTACTATATTACTTCAGCCGGCGAAGCCGCAATTATTGATCCTTTAAGAGAAACACAGCCTTATATCAACAGACTGAAGGACGATGGAGTAGAATTGAAGTACATCTTTGAAACTCATTTTCATGCAGATTTTGTCAGCGGACATCTGGATTTAAGCCTTAAAACCGGAGCTCCAATTGTTTATGGACCGACAGCCAATCCCGAGTTTGATGCTGTTATTGCAGAAGATGAACAGATATTTGAACTAGGAGATATTAAAATTAAAGTTCTTCATACACCAGGACACACGCTTGAAAGTTCGTGTTATGTCTTGATTGATGAAAATGGTAATGAAAAGGCTCTTTTTAGCGGTGATACCTTGTTCCTTGGAGATGTAGGCCGTCCTGATCTGGCACAGAAAGGAGCAAATATGACTCAGGAAGAGCTGGCAGGTCTTTTATATGATAGTTTGTATCATAAAATTCTGCCTTTACAAGATGATATTACGGTTTATCCCGCTCATGGAGCCGGTTCAGCCTGCGGCAAAAATATGCAGAAAGAAACCGTAGATACATTGGGAAATCAAAAAAGAACCAATTATGCCTTGAATCAAAAGGATAAACAGAGTTTTATACAAGAAGTAACAGATGGGCTTTTGCCTCCGCCAGCTTATTTCGGAATGAATGTGATGATGAATAAAAAAGGGTACAGTAGTTTTGATGAAGTACTTTCAAAAGGGTTGCACGCTCTTTCTCCTGAACAGTTTGAGGAAATTGCTGAAGCCTCAGGTGCTTTGATTTTAGATGTAAGATCCAATCGTGAATTTGCCAAAGGTTTTATCCCACAGTCTATCAATATAGGATTGGATGGTGATTTTGCCCCGTGGGTAGGAGCTTTAATTGCTGATGTCAGCCAGCCTATTCTGCTGGTTACTGAAAAAGGATATGAAGAAGAAGCGGTAACCCGTTTGAGCAGAGTAGGATTCGATCATATTTTAGGTTTTCTGGACGGAGGTTTTGAAAGCTGGAAAAAAAGCGGAAAGGAAACAGACTTTGTCAACCGAATCTCTGCAGAACAGTTTGAAACCGAAATCAAAGAAAAAGAAGCCAAAATCATTGATATAAGAAAAGAAAGTGAATACAACGCAGAACATATTCATGAAGCTTACAGCAAACCTCTGGCCTATATCAACGAATGGATTCATAAGATAAAACCAACAGAACATTTCTACATGCATTGTGGTAGCGGTTACAGAAGTACAATGGCAGCAAGCATCCTTCAGGCAAGAGGATACAGAAACTTTTCAGAAATTGAAGGAGGTTTTAAAGCAATTAGCTCTACAGAGATTCCTAAAAGTGATTTTGTGTGTCAGACTAAAATTTTAAATAAGTAAAAAAAATGTTAGAAATTATAAAAGAACCCTGGCCATGGTATGTTGCCGGACCATTGATTGGACTTACCGTTCCTGCTTTATTGATTATGGGAAATAAATCCTTTGGAATCAGTTCCTCGCTGAGACATATCTGTGCAGCCTGTATTCCTGCCAATGTAAATTTTTTCAAATACAACTGGAAAAAAGAGGCCTGGAATTTATTTTTTGTACTGGGGATTTTCTTCGGAGGATTGATTACATCCCAATTTTTAGTGAATCCTAATGAAATAACAGTCAATCCCAATCTGAAAGCAGAATTGGCAGGATATGGAATCACAAATTACAGTAATCTGGTTCCGGAACAACTGATGAATTTCGAAAGCCTGTTGACTCTGAGAGGATTTATTATGATGGTAGTGGGTGGGTTTTTGGTTGGTTTCGGAACAAGATATGCAGGCGGATGTACGAGCGGTCATGCAATCATGGGACTTTCCAACTTACAGTGGCCTTCTTTGGGGGCAACAGTCTGTTTTATGATTGGTGGCTTTTTAATGGCTAACCTTATTTTGCCTATCATCCTTTCCCTATAAGTATAATTTAAAAAGAGAATTGCATTATGATCAAAGAAAAAGAACAATATATATATACCACTTGTGTAAACGAAAGTACGGCTAACCATCCATGGTATCACAATCTGAAATACCTCGCCGCTGGAATTATTTTCGGGATTATTTTTGTGAAAGCAGAAGTGATCAGCTGGTTCAGGATACAGGAAATGTTCCGTCTGCAGTCTTTCCATATGTACGGAATCATTGGAAGTGCCGTATTGGTGGGAATGATTTCAGTGTGGCTGATTAAAAAATTTAAGGTAAAATCAATTGACGGGGAACCTATTACTCTGGCACCTAAAAAGTTTAATAAAGGTCAGATCTATGGAGGATTGATATTTGGTTTTGGCTGGGCCATTACCGGAGCCTGTCCCGGACCTCTTTTTGCTCAGATTGGAACAGGAGCTTTAGCAGTATCTGTTACTTTGTTAAGTGCAATTGCCGGAACATGGGTATATGGATATTTCAGAGATAAACTGCCTCATTAATATCATATAAATTATAAAAAAGACTGCAGAAAAAATCTGCAGTCTCTCAAGTATAAAAATTATGAATAAATGAAGTTCTCCGCACCTAAAGCCATATAAAGATTTATACGCTCTATTCTGTACTGAAGTTCCAGATTGATGAGGTTCATTTCATTTTTCAATAGGTCCCTTTGTTTACGAATCAGTACAAAACTGTTGCTGGTACCGACCTTTATTTGTTTTTCAGTAAGAGAAATATTGTTTTTCAGTTCATTGACAGCATTAGTTGTATAAGTCGTCTGTTTTTCAATAGAACGGAGATTTGCTAAAGAAGATTCCACTTCGTTCAATGCATTCAGAACAGCTTTAGAATATTCTTCAACGACTTGTTTCTGCTGAGAATTTTTTACTTCTACATTCTTTTTAAGCTTTCCACCATTGAATAGAGGAGAAACTAATCCTCCGCCCACTTTTATTAAAGGGTTGGAAAATAAAGAATTAATAGATTCCACATTACTTCCTGCACTCCCAAGCGATGAGCTTATATTTAATGATGGAAGTCTTGCCGCTTTAGCTTCCTGTACTTCATAAAAAGCTTTTTCGATCTGGAAATGACTCGCCTGTATGTCTGATCTGTTTTCAAGAAGCTCCAGAGGAAAAGATTCAGGAATACTGCTTTTTACAGTATTAAAGAAATTCTGGGTTGCCAGTTTTCCCTCCGGATACTTTCCGGTAAGAAGCTCCAGAGACCTTCTCGACTGCATATTGGCATTTTTAATCTTTTCAAGATAACCCTGCAGGGAAATAATTTCGGCAGAAATATTGGACACATCAATAGCATTTGCCGTTCCAACTTTCTTCTGAATAATGTAGAGCTTTTCCAGGTCTTTGGTCTTCTGAATATAGCTTTCAATCTTATTTTCCTGAATGTTTCCTGCAATATTCAGATAATAAGCTTTGGCAATCATTCCTGCAATAGACTGATGCAGCAGTGTATTCTGATGTTTTGCAGAAAAATAACTGCTGGTGCTGGCCATCTGTGAAGATTTATTTTTGCCCCAAAGGTCAATTTCCCAATTGGCTTTTAACGCAAGACGCTGAACCTGGCTGCCACTAACCAGATTATTCGAAGTGTTGGCTACAGCACTTACGCTTGGATAAAGGTCGCTTCCGGCAATTTCCATTGCCAGCTCAATCTGGTTAAGCTTTTCTCTGGCAATAATCAGATCTGCATTATACAACATTCCTTCATTAATCAAAGCTTCAAGCTGTGAGGTCTTAAGATCATTGATCCAGTCATAGGAAATTGATTTTGAATTTGCTTTTCTGTCAAAAATCCAGTCATCCGGAATTTGTATATGAGAAGCAATTTCACTTTTTTCTTTCAACTCATTTATATTTTCCTTCGTAGCTTCTTTATAACCGATGCATGAGCTTAAGCTTACAGTGAGCACGCTCAATAAAACTAACTTTTTATACATGTTAATGAAGTTTAGGAATCAGGAAGTTGATTTTACTGTTGATTCGCACCATTACTTTTCTGATAAGATGAAGAGGTTTAATATGATCAGAATAGATCACAGCCATTCCTCTTGCTCCCACTGTAAGTTGCTTCTGGTTGTCTTCCAATACAAACTTGGCAATCAATTTTCCATCGGTCTCAGGTAATTGTCTTGCCGTATCAGGAAGTCCTGCCGTAGAACCATTTCCACCCAGCATTCCTCCTGCATTATTCATGATTCCCTGGCTTGTAGCATCAATTACATATTCAAGTTTAGCTTTTACCACTTTTCCAGGTTCTGTTTTAAGAGCAAGCTCTACTTCATTTCCATTTTTTACAGATTCAAGCTCGTTCTGAGCAAAAAATCCAATAACTGACTGCTGCTTCTGAATCAGAACAAATGCTGATTTGAATGGGGCCATAATAGCTCCTTCATTCAGCTGCACATTCGGAATTATCCCATCTGTTGGTGCTAAAACAACGGTCTGGGAAAGATTCCATTTTGCCTGATCCAGCTTAGCCTGAATCTCAGATACTGATGAATTTTCTCCGCCATAAGAAGCATTGGACTTTGTTTCCAAAGACTGCTGTTGTGATTGTGCAGCACTGATTCTTGACTGAAGATCGCGGACATTCGTGATCGCCTGTTCAAGATCGAACTTGTTGGCTGCTCCTGCCTGTACAAGCTCCTGATATTGCGCTACTCTTTTGTTGGCTAGATCAAGCTGAGACTGTAATGCAGAAATATTTTTTCTGGAAGCCGAAATATCTGCATCATAAGAATGTACAGTAGCTTTCATACTGCTCAGCTTAGCTTCAAGTGATTTAATTTCCTGTATATAAGGTTCCCTGTCAAGTACAAATAAAGTATCTCCCTTTTTTACTTCCTGGTTGGTACTCACATATACTTTTTTCACCTTTCCCAAAACCTGCGTAGTAATATCCACACTTCTGTTTCCCACCTTTACATCAGAGGTAATAGGGCAATAATAATTTAAACTTAATATCAAAGCGATAGATCCGAAGATAGGCAATGAATATACGATTACCTGTGTGGTAAATGTCCACGGGATCAGTTTTAATTTTTTAATAAGAAGCCAGCATATTCCGGCATATATTGCAACTAGTAATTCCAGCATGTTTTTTAATTTTCGATAGGTTTTAATTCTTCTTCAGGCAAATCTGTGTTGTCTTTCTCTCTTTCAGGAGCCGTCTGGTTTCCATAGTCATAGTTGGCCCAAATTAAGGCAACCGGCCATAAAAGACCGCCAAAGATCAGAGAAAGAAGACACATACTTTTGATAGCATTCAGCTGGGGATGGTTTTTCTTTTCTGCTACTTTTTCCGGGTAAATATGAACTTTCCAGAAGAGATAAATCCCTGCAATAGGCAATACAAATAAGATAAGCCAGGATGCTCCGTCGGCTATTTTGTCTTCAACATTGCCTGTAGAGGCCTGCACAAAATTGCATGCTAATAACAGGCAGAGAATGGTGGTTATTCTTTGCATAAATTGGTATAAAATGGTAATAAAATGTTGACTTAAGAAAATACAGATTAATACCCGGATGAAAACCCGGACATTCACATACTACTCTTTTAAGATGTAAAGACTATTCTATAAGATGTACTGCTTGGAAGATGATTATATTTTTTTTCATTTGGTTTTTTTATTGGTGAAGAACAAGTTTTTGACCGGACAAAATTATACTGAACAGAATAATTAAAAATATTCTTAAGTTATTTTTTTCCTTGATTCTTTTTTTTATTGTCACGGGCAGTTATACGGGAAAGAGAATTAGGAGTAATACCCAAAAAATTGGCAATATACTTTCTGTTTGCATTTTGACACACAAACGGATGGCTGCTCAGGAAATCTTCATAGCGGGAAAGCGGAGAACTTTTGCAAAACTGTTCTGTACGTGCGGATAAGATGCTGATAATCTGCTTTAAAGATTTTAAGTACAAATTGTAAATTCCTTTATGCTGAAATGCAGTCTGCTCAAATTCGCCTTTATTAAAAAGAAAAATTTGAGAATCAATGACAGCCTGTATGGTATATTTTTTTGTGCCTTCCGGGGAATAAGATTCCGGGCTTTCCATAAAAGCAACCTCTTTTTCTGAGGGCAGAAAAGTATTGATTTCAACTCCGTTTTCATCATCAAAGAAAAATCTCAGAAGACCACCTGTCAATATAAATAAATGGTTAAATGGCTGGCCTGGCTCTAAAAGTTTTTCTTTTTTCCGAAGAAGTTTGGGAGTACTGATGCTTGCAAGGACCTGAATTTCTTCATCAGATAATTCCTTAAAGCAATCCATTCTTCTAAACGTTTTAAACATAAATATTCATTATAATAACCAATATAAAAATAAGAAAAAATAGGAAAGAAAAAATAGTGAAAAAGCCATAAGACTTTCAACGAATTTTTTTAAGATATTTGCTTTGTATTAAATAATTTTGACATACAATGAACAATAACCGAAGAAGTTTTATTAAAAAACTGGGAATTGCCACAGCAGCCCTTACCATTAATCCTTTAGATGTGATGGCCGGAAATCTGCCTGAAAGTAAAAAAATCGTCAACAAACCTATTGTACTCTCCACCTGGAATTTCGGATTAAAAGCCAACGAAGAAGCTTGGACAATCCTTGGAAAAGGAGGAAGAGCTTTGGATGCTGTAGAAAAAGGAGTCCGTCTTGTAGAATTAGATCCAAAAGAAAGAAGTGTAGGATATGGAGGACGTCCGGACAGAGACGGAAGGGTAACGCTGGATGCTTGTATCATGGATGAAAATTATAATATCGGTTCTGTAGCCTGCCTGGAATATGTTAAAAATCCTATTTCTGTAGCCAGAGCTGTCATGGAAAAGACACCACACGTTATGCTGGTTGGTGACGGAGCATTACAGTTTGCCCTTTCACAAGGTTTTAAAAAAGAAAATCTTCTCACTCCCGAATCAGAAAAAGAATGGAAAGAATGGTTAAAGACCAGCCAATATAAACCCATTGCCAATATTGAAAATCACGATACCATAGGAATGATTGCTTTGGATGCCCAAGGAAATCTTTCCGGTGCCTGTACGACGAGTGGAATGGCTTTCAAAATGCATGGCAGGGTAGGAGATTCCCCAATTATCGGAGCAGGTTTGTTTGTAGATAATGAAGTGGGAGCGGCTACAGCAACAGGTCATGGTGAAGAAGTGATAAGAACCGTGGGAACCCATCTTGTGGTTGAGTTGATGAGACAGGGCAGAAATCCACAGGAAGCCTGTAAAGAAGCTGTAGAAAGAATTGTAAAAATCAATCAGCGAAGAAATAAAAATCTGAAAGATATTCAGGTAGGTTTTATAGCCATCAATAAACAGGGGGAATATGGATCTTATTGTATTCAGGATGGATTCAACTTTGCCGTTTATGATCAGAAAGGAAACCGCCTTGAAACTCCTGAATTTGCTTTGAAATAATTAAAAATTCAATAGAAATGGGCTTCAGCCCATTTAAACAAATAAAAGATACCCATTGGCTTTAGCCAAAACATAAAACAAATATGAAAAGAACGATTATCGCTTCCTTGTTTATGATTATTGCTTGCAAGGAAGAAAAGAAGGAGATAAAAAAAGATGGTGAAATCCAGCCAATAAAAGAAAAAGTAGTTTTGCATAATAAGTCCAATGAAGCTGAAGAAGCCCAAAAATGGTTGGAAAAAAGTATTGTCGATTATTTTAAAGCTGATATTGGCAGTGAAGAAAAGAATATGCAGAAGATCACTACAAAAGATTATTTTGATTATAAAACTGATGCAACAAATGTTAATCTGGATGTAGACGGAAGTCTTACCGACAAAGAATTTCAGGATAAATGGAAGTCTAAGTTTGATACCAGTAAAGCTGGAGTCGGCATAGGATTTTTGATCTCTGCTCAGGATTGGAACAGTATTGAAGTAGAAAGTTGCGATTTGAAGTCGTCTTCAAGGGATGAATATATATTCAATGTAGTATTGAGAGATGATGGCTTCAAAGCTCAATATCCCTCTGTGATAAAAGTAGTAAAAGAAAACGGTTCTTTTCTGATTGCGGATGTATGGCAAGACGAACCGAAATAAAATTTAATAGATACAATACAATGTCAAAAATAGAAATAGCTTGTTTTAATCCTAAATCAGCAGTAATTGCTTTTGAAAATGGGGCAGACAGAATCGAATTATGTGATGGACTCAGTGAAGGTGGAACTACTCCGGATTTCGAAACCATGAAGAAGCTTCGTGAAAAAATTACGGTCCCGATTTTTGTGATGATTCGTCCAAGAGGTGGAGATTTTACCTATTCGGATTCGGAATTTGAGCAGATGAAAAATGATTTGGTTCATTTAAAATCTTTACATGCAGATGGTTTTGTATTCGGTATCCTGGATGAAAATGATGAGATTAATATAGAGCAGAATAAAGTTTTAGTCGAATTGGCAAAACCGCTTCCATGTACTTTTCACCGTGCCTTTGACCGTGCTGCAAGTCTGGAAGATTCTCTGGAAAAAGTAATCGAATGTGGTTTTACAACCATTCTTACCTCCGGTCAGAAACCGAATGTATCTGAAGGAAAAGAAAATCTTAAGAAACTTGTTGAACTTTCCAGTGGAAGAATAGAAATCCTTGTTGGAGGTGGTCTGCGTTCATCCAATATTGAAGAGATTAGAGCATTTACTCATGCGGGTTACTTCCATTCTTCAGCCATTACGGATGGTGGGGCTTTTGCCAACCCGGATGAAGTGGTTGCATTGAAGAATAAATAATATGCATTCTGGTTGTCATTCCAAGCGTAGCGGGAATCTAGACTGATAAAATAGAGATTCCTTCATTCCTCGGAATGACAAAATCGCTGGTATGATAACAATTCAAAACAAATTTATTGATGAATAAAACGATCCTTTTTGTTTTCCTTTTTATGCAGAATACCCTTTCCGCGCAGTTTTCACAAAGAAGCTTGTCTTTGGAGAACTGGCAGTTTAAAAATTCAAAAGATCAAAACTGGCTTCCTGCAAAAGTTCCGGGAACCGTTCATTTGGATTTAATGGATAATAAGATCATTCCTGATCCTTTTAAGGATGAAAATGAAAAGAAAGTACAATGGATAGAAAACGAAGACTGGGATTATCAGGCAACATTTACAGTCTCTTCTCAGGAATTGAAAAATGACAATATTGATCTTGTTTTTAACGGTCTGGATACATTTTCAGAAATTTATCTTAACGGAAAACTGTTAAAGAAAACGGATAATATGTTCAGGAAATGGGAAATTCCGGTGAAACCATATCTGAAAACAGGAAAAAATACAGTTCAGATTAAGTTTAAATCTGCAGTGAATACCGGAAAGGAATTAGCGAAAAAAATTCCGTTCACCCTACCGGAATCACCAAGAAGTTTTGTGAGAAAAGCACAATATCAGTTTGGCTGGGATTGGGGACCAAGATTGGTTACGGCAGGAATTTGGAAAAATGTACAATTAGAATTCTGGAATAACGCCAAAATTATAACTGTTAAAGATATTCAGAAAAGCACCTCTGGAGCTTCTACAGACTTACATTTTGACATAGAAATTTATGCTGAAAATGCAGGAGACTATACCTTAGATCTTAATAAAACCCACAGAAAAGTATCTCTGAAAAAAGGAATCAATACAGTCTCTGTTCCTTACGAAACTGGCGGAATGAAGCTTTGGCAGCCTAACGGGCGTGGTGAGGCTCATCTCTATGATTTTGAAGTAAAATTAGCTAAAGATCAGAAAAACATTGATGCTAAAAATCTCAGAATAGGATTAAGAACGGTAGAATTGGTTCAGGAAAAAGACGAAAAGGGAAAATCATTCTATTTTAAAGTGAATGGACAGCCATTATATATCAAAGGAACAAACTGGATTCCGGGAGACAGTTTTTCACCTAGGATGACCAAAGAAAAATACCAGAAACTGATCAAAGATACCAAAGATGCCCATATGAATATGATCCGTATCTGGGGCGGAGGTATATATGAAGACGATGAATTTTACAAAGCCTGTGATGAAAACGGTATCCTGGTCTGGCAGGATTTTATGTTTGCAGGTAGCTTTTATCCGTCAGATGAAGCATTTTTAAACAATGTAAAAGAAGAAGTAAAAGATCAGGTGAACAGACTTCAGAATCATCCGTCCATTGCTTTGTGGTGCGGAAATAATGAAATTGATGAAGCGATTGTCAACTGGGGCTATCAGAAACAGTTTAAATATTCAAAAAATGACTCTCTTCAGGTTTGGAAAGATTATAAGAAGCTGTTTCATGAGGTAATTCCTAATGCATTGGCAGAAAATCTGAAATCGGATAAAAATATATATTGGCCAAGTTCTCCCTCCATTGGTTGGGGACATAAAGAAAGTCTTACCGAAGGAGATTCTCATTACTGGGGCGTTTGGTGGGGTGAGCAGCCTTTTGAAATTTACAACGAAAAAGTAGGGCGTTTCATGTCTGAATATGGCTTTCAGGGTACACCTAGCCTTGAAACTACAAAATCAATGTTCTCCGGAACTCTGGATTTAAGCCTTCAGAATCCAACCATTAAAGCTCACGAAAAACATGCCCGCGGCTGGGATATTATTAATGAATATCTGAAGCGTGATTATAAAATTCCAACAGATTTTACACAATACAATTACGTTTCACAACTGTTACAGGCAAGAGGAATGCAGATTGCTATTGAAGCTCACCGCCGTGCAAAGCCTTACAATATGGGAACTTTGTATTGGCAGCTGAATGATTGCTGGCCGGTAGTTTCCTGGTCTTCCATTGATTATCTTGGAAACTGGAAAGCCTTCCATTATCAGGCGAAAAGAAGCTTTGAACCTGTTTTGGTATCAATAGCGGAAACCGAAAAAAGCTATGATGTCTATCTGATAAGCGATCTCCTGAAAGAACTGAAAACAGAGACAAAATTTGAATTGATTGATTTCAAAGGAAAAATACTTTGGAAAAGCAGTCAGTCAGATAATGTAAAAGTTGATGTAAGTAAGAAAATACGAAGTATCATTAAATCAGAACTGGGTCAGTTTGATTTGTCCGCAACTGTTTTAAAGGTCAGTTCCGAAAAAGATGCAAAATTCGAAAAGCTGTTCTTCTTTAATAAACCAAAAGATCTGAAACTCTTACAACCTGATATTAAAATCAGGAAAATATCACCCACTGAAATTGAAATTTCAACAGATAAGCTGGCTAAGGACATTTATTTAATCGGCGATACTCACTTCAGCGATAATTTCTTTGACCTGCTTCCGGGAACTTCAAAAAGAATTACCCTTTCAAAACCTTTGGAAAATATAGAGGTGACGAGTCTTTGGGAGGTGATAAAGAAGTAAAATATATTCTGAAAAAATTATTTCAAGCAGTTATGAATTTCCGGAAGGTAGATCTCCCAACCTTACAGGTTTTCAAAACCTGTAAGGTATAATACTGGAAAGTTTCATTAGAAATTCTACCGAAAAAAATATAAATTTTACCCTTCCAACTCAAAAATCAGCCGTAAATTTGCCTCATATTTTATTACAGTTATGGTAAATTTTGTTCTGATTGCAGTGTGTATCATTGCAGGAATGATATTCAAAGCAACAAAATCTATCCACCCCGATGCTCACAAAGGCATCAATACCTGGATTCTTTATCTTGCTCTTCCGGCAGTTTCGTTTAAATATCTGCCCAAAGTAAAATGGACAACAGAAATGCTGTTCCCGATTGCAGCCACATTTTTAATTTCTGTGTTCTGTTTCTTTTTTATGATGTTTTACAGTAAGAGCAGGGGATATTCAAGGCGGTCCAGAAGTACTTTAGAATTGGCAAGCGGATATAGTAATACCTCTTTTATCGGATTTCCATTGATCAGTGCTTTTTATGGCGAAGGACTTTTGAGTATTGCCATTATCTGTGACCAGACCATGTTTTTTGCCCTTTCAACCCTGGGAATTATTGCTGCAGTAAAAGGGGGAAGTAAATCAGGAAAGGTGAGTGCAGCATTTATTTTAAAGAGATTAATAACATTTCCACCATTAATTGGCTGTATTTCTGCTTTGGTATTGTCTCAGTTCATTGATTTTACTGTTGCGGAACCATTTTTTGATAAGCTGGCAGCAACGGTAAGTCCGCTAGCCTTGTTTTCTGTTGGATTACAGCTGAAATTCAACGGATGGAAAAAACTGATTCCTCAAATGTCGATGTCCATGCTTTATAAATTGATTCTGGCACCCGCAATTGTTCTGGGAATGGCTCTGTTATTCGGAATAAAAGGAGATGTGGCTAAAATTACAGTATTTGAAGCAGCGATGCCAACCTTGGTTACTTCAAGTATTATTGCAGAACAGTTCAGGCTGAACTCAAAACTGACCAACCTGATCATTGGAGTCAGTATCATTGTAGGATTTATTACGTCTGCATTCTGGTATCAGATTACAGAACTTCTTTTTTAGTCATTCATGAATCCTTTCTTCGATCCTTTCTGAATTTGTGGTTGTTCTTTTATCTACACACTTTGTCATTCCGCAGGAATCCAGCCTGTCATATCATTATTTTTGATCAATGTAATTCTAGACATTAAAAAATATCTGAATGGGTTACATTACTACGAAATAGACAAAAATAAGGAGAAAGTAAAGAATTGAATGCAGTTTCAGGTTCTTGGTTAAAGATTACTAAAGAATCCCCACAAAGTTGCAGTTCTCTCAGGAAAATTCTAATTTTACACTTTAAATATTTCCCTTGCAATACGCTCAAATTGTTTTACCCCTCAACCTGAAAGGATCTTTTACTTATAAAGTTCCTGAGGAAATGATGTCTGAAATCCAACCAGGAATGCGTGTTCTGGTACCGTTTGGTGGAAAAAAGATCTATACGGGAATCGTGTTTGAGCTTCATAATAATGCACCGGAAAACTTTGTAGCCAAGGAAGTCATCAGCATGCTGGATGATCAACCGATTCTTCCTCAGGAGCAGATTGATTTCTGGAACTGGCTTTCGGAATACTATTTGTGCAGCCTCGGAGAAATTTACAGGTTTTCGTTTCCTTCTTCTTTAAAACTGGAAAGTGAAACCTATTTAAAATTAAAACCTGGAGCCATCATAGATTTTGAAAATCTGGATGTTAACGAAATGTATCTGATTCAGGCATTGGAAGTACGACAGCTGATCAATCTGACGGATATTGAAGCTTTTATTCCTAAAAAAGATATCATCAGAACCATCAATTCTCTGATTGATCTTCAGTACATTGAAATTGATGAGAAAATTGCTGAAAAGTATAAAGCCAAAGAAGTGGCTTACGTAAGAATTAATGATGAGGTTCTGGCCAATCAAAATCTTACGGATATTCTTTTAAAACTGAACAGAGCGCAGAAACAGAAAGATCTTTTCCTTCTTATATTGGAAAAACAGACGCAACATCCGGATGTTCCCATCAAAAAATCTGAACTGTTTGAAGACGGTTATTTCGGAAGTTCTCACTTCAAACCTTTGGCAGACAAAGGTCTTGTGGAGGAGTACTTTATGCAGAAAGACAGGATTGAAAGCTATGAAGGAGAAATCGAGGAACTTGAAGAGCTTTCCGAACAGCAGAAAATAGCAAAAGCTGAAATTGATGAAGCTTTTGAAGAAGGGAAGAATGTTCTGCTTCATGGCGTTACTTCATCAGGGAAAACCCATATCTATTTAGAGAAAATTGATGAGTGCGTCCGTGATGGAAAGAATGTTTTGTTTTTGCTTCCGGAAATTTCGCTTACCAAACAGATCACCCAGAGATTAGAAAAGAAGTATGGAAGACAGCTCGGTTTTTATCATCAAAAACTGACCGATTTTGAAAGGGTAGAAGTCTGGAGAAGAATTAAGCAGAACGACATCCGTATTCTGATCGGAACCCGTAATGCTTTGTTTTTACCTTACCGGAATCTTGGGCTTATTGTGGTTGATGAAGAACATGATTCTGCGTACAGACCAAGGGAAGTTTCCCCTTATTTTAATGCTAAAGACGCTTCTCTGGTTTTAGGCAGGCTGTATAACGCAGGAGTGATTTTGGGATCAGCTACCCCTTCTGTTGAAAGCTACTACAGTGCCAGGAAAGATAAGATGAAATATGTTTTCCTGAATGAAAGATTCGGGAATGTCAATCTGCCGGAATATGAACTGATCAATTTCAAGGAAGCTCAGGAATCTAAAAAGGTTTCAGGGAATTTTTCTCTGAAGCTTATCGAAGAGATTAAGAAAACGGTGGATGAAAAGAATCAGGCAATCGTTTTACACAATCGTCGTGGCTATTCCAATGTCATAGAATGTGAAAGCTGTGGCTATGTGAACTACTGCTCTAATTGTGATGTGGTCATGACGTATCACAAAGCGGCAAATGAAATGAAATGCCACTATTGCGGGCAAAGAGCTTCAAAACCGAAGACCTGCCCGAAATGTAATTCTGAAAAGCTGAATGAAAGAGGAGTAGGGGTAGAACAGATTCATGAAGAGGTTACCAAATTGTTTCCGGAAAATGAAGTAGACAGGATGGATGTAGACTCCATGCGCAAAAAATTCGCCTACGAAAAATTGTACGAGAAGATTGAAGACGGAGAAACAGATATTATTGTAGGAACCCAAATGATTTCCAAGGGACTGGATTTTGATCATATTGAACTGGTGACAATTCCTAAAGCGGATTCCTTATTATATGTACAGGATTTCAGAGCGGAAGAAAGAGCGTATCAACTGATCACACAGGTTTCGGGAAGGGCTGGAAGAGTCTCCGGAAAAGGGAGAATCCTTATTCAGACCTTTAATCCTGATCATTCCGTATTTCAGCTGATCAAGATGAATAATCCTGCGAAGATCTATAAATATATCCTTACCGAACGCCAGAAGTTCCATTATCCGCCTTTCACTAAGCTGATCATGATTGAATTGAAACACAGAAGAGAGGATAAAGCTGATCGGGCATCACAATTTCTGGGTTCTATCCTCAGAAAATATCTTCCTGAAGAATGTGTTTTAGGTCCGGAAAGAGCACCGATTGCAAAACTGAATAACTTCTATCAGTTCCAGATTATGCTGAAGCTTCCCCGTGGGAAAAACTATGAGAAATTCAAAAACATGGTTTTGATAAGTTTGAAAGAATTTGATGAAATCACTGCGTATCAAAGCATTAAAAAAGATGTTTTTGTTGATTTTTAACAATTTTTAACAAACTTTACACTCTTTTATAACGGGGCGGTGGTCCGTTATATAACAATAATTTCTACTTTTGGACGTTGATTAAGTGTTTGGCTCTTTTACTGAATGATTTAACCTTTCATTTTTATAGAGTCAAAACTACAGAACAAAAAGAAGATAGATGGTAAATTTCAGAAAATATATTTCAAGTGCGGCGGTGTTGGCTTCTGGTCTTTTCCTGGCTCAATCTACCGTATCTACCGTTCTTTATTCCCAGAATTATGACAATCAGAAAAGCAGTTTAAACCTGCCTTCACCCGTTACCACGATGGTGGAGAAAACTGTTTTGTCAGCAAAAGAACTGGTAGACATTAATGTAAACACAATGATGGCGGATCCTGTGCTGAAAAATGCAACCTGGGGATTCGTAGTGTATGATCCTAAAACGAAGAAGGTAATCTCTTCGTACAACGAAAATACTCCTTTAGTACCTGCTTCTACTACCAAACTGCTTACAACGGAAACAGCATTAAATATGCTGGGTGAAAACTACCGTTGGATGACTCAGCTGGAGTACTCAGGAACAATAGATGAAAATGGAGTGTTGAATGGAAATCTTTATGTAATAGGAAGCGGAGACCCTTCTTTGGGAACCAACAAAGCTGGTGCAGCATCTTATAGAGATATTATTTCAGATTTCGTAGGCGGTGTTTCAAGAGAGGGAATCAAAAAGGTAAATGGTGATATTATCATTCAGACAGCGCTTTTCAAAGGCAATATTTCAGTGCTTCCGGAAAATGTTGTATGGTTGGAAAACAATAATTATTATCTGCCTGCAGGAAGTACCCGCGATATCAACCCGGCCAACGAAAAACTGATCGTTAAAAAAGGAGGTTTCTCCACAGAAAAAAAATTCTTCTACGTTTCTCCTTACAATCATCAGATGGTGTATGCTGATAAATACGAAGGAAACGGAGTTTTAACAACCAAACTTCCTGATGCACCGGCTTATCTTGCCAACTCTTTCAGAACAACACTGGTGAAAAGCGGAATTCCTGTTACCGGAAAAGTAACTCCGAAAATGACAGATGCTGCGCCGGAAAACAGAAAAATGCTTTCAGCGTATAAATCACCTACTTTAAATGATATTATTTATTATACCAACCAGCACAGTGACAATTCATTGGCAGAAGCTTTGCTGAGAACGGTAGGATATCAGAAAATGGGTGACCAGACTTCAGAATCCGGAAGAATAGTGGTGACTAATCACCTGAAAGAGGCAGGTTTTGATATGGTTGGTCTTAACTATATAGATGGAAGCGGACTATCAAGAAGTAATAACGTAACCCCGATTTCCCAGGTGAAATTTCTTACTTCTCTGATGGATCAGAAATACTACAGATCTTATCTGACTTCCTTGCCTATTGGAGGACAATCCGGAACATTGAAAAGAATGTTCAATGCAGGAGGTAACGGACAGGTTTTTGCGAAAACAGGAACTTTGAACAAAGTAAAAACATTAGCTGGTTATCTGAAAACCAATTCAGGAAAAACGTTAGTTTTTTCTTTAATGGTGAATAACTATTCCGGATCAGTAGATATGGTGAAGAAAAGAATGGAAAAAATTCTTGAACCCGCATTAGATCTTTAAAAATTTTTTATTTTATATATTATAACAGCCTTTTAATCATTGATTAAAAGGTTTTTTTTATATTTGATTAAATTTTTCTAAACATGACAAAATTGTACCTTTTGGTGTTGGGATTTCTATTTTCCCAACAGTTCTATAGCCAGAAGCAAGAACAAAACATTGATATGAAGGGACTCGTTGAAAAAGAGAAAAAATCCTTCACTCAAAAAATGAACATCGGGAATACCAATCCCAATACGCTGAATTACGACTTGCAGTATCAGAGAATGGATGTGAGCCTGGATCCTGCGGTGTATAATATTTCCGGTTCGGTAACTTCGCATTTTAAACCTAATCAAAATATGGGAAGCATTTATTTTGATCTTTCCAATTCATTAACCGTTTCTCAAGTGAAGTATCATGGAACCAATATTACAAGCTTTCAGCAGCTTCCTTCAAAAGAACTGAAGATTGATTTTCCAGCTTCTATTCCTGCCAATACATTGGACTCTCTTACCATTTACTATGCTGGAGCACCGTCCACAAGTAATGATGCATTCAAAACTGCTCTTCAGAGCGGAACTCCGGTACTTTCTACTTTGAATGAACCTTATGGAGCCCAGGACTGGTTTCCGACAAAGCAAAGTTTAAATGATAAAATTGAAAGATTTGATTTTAAAATTACAACTCCATCAAACTACAGCGTGGCAGCCAATGGAAAACTGATGTCTGAGACTTTTCCTACCGGGGGTACTAAACTGACGTTCTGGAGAACAATGTATCCTACGCCGGCTTATCTGATAGCACTGTCGATTACCAATTTTGTTAAACTTACTGATACCATTGGAAACCCTCCGTTTCCTTTTGTCAACTATATCTATCCGTCCACAAATTCAAATGCAACGAGCATTGTGAATATCAACTGGACAAAGCAGGTGATGGATACTTTTGAAACCTATTTTGGGACTTATCCTTTCCGTAATGAAAAATACGGACACATGGAATTTATGTATGGTGGAGGAATGGAGCATCAGACCATGTCTTCCATGGGTGGATGGAGCAAGCAGCTGATTGCCCATGAGCTTACTCACCAGTGGTTTGGAGATAAAGTAACCTGTGGTGCATGGAATGATATCTGGCTGAATGAAGGTTTTGCAACTTTTGGAGAACACCTTGCCAATGAAAAACTATTGATGACCAATACAGAATTTTTGAATTACTTACAAGGTCAATCTAACTACATTACTGCAAGTACAACAGGAACTGTGTATGTCCCGGATTCCGGACTTTCCAGCATCAACAGGATATTTGACAGCAGATTGTCTTATGCTAAAGGAGGATATGTTTTGAGAATGCTGAAGTGGATTTTAGGTGATGCTGCATTTTATCAGGCACTTAAAGATTATCATGCGAGGCCGAACCTGGCATACAACTATGTGCGTACAGCTGATTTTAATGCTTCTTTGCTTCAGTCTACCGGAAAAGACTTTACAGAATTTTTCAATGACTGGGTTTATGGCGAAGGATATCCTACTTACACCATCAAGTGGATGCAGGGCGGAAATCAGGCTTTATTTAAAGTTTCTCAGACGCAAAGCAGTGCTAACGTTAGCTTTTTTGAAATGCCTTTACCTATTAAAGTAACCGGAACTGCAGGTCAGACTGCTTATTTTGTTCTTAATAATACATCCAATAACCAAAGCTTTTTACAATCGGTAACATTCCCGATCGCAAGTGTTCAGTTTAATTATGAATACCAGATTCTTGAGAAGAACTCTACTGTTGTTCAGGATAATACATTAAGTGTTTCTTCTGTTGAGAAAGAAGAATTTGGTTTGTATCCGAACCCTGCAAAAAATGAAATTAATCTGAAAGGAATTAATAAGGCTATGGACTTTACGATTCATGCCATAGACGGAAAACTGGTAGGAAAAGGAACATATCATCCAGGTAAAGCGATTGGAATAGCAGAATTGGTTCCGGGAGCTTATTTCATTACGATTGATGAAAAGAATATTAAATTTATCAAACATTAAAATGAAAAACGGTAAAGTATGAATGATTACTTTTACCAAAATCAATCAAAATATCACAAAAGAAGCTTTCAGATTTGAAAGCTTCTTTGTTTTCTTGCTGCTCTGGCTCCCCTTTTTCTGGCGGTTTTCACTTTATACTCAAACCATTTTTCTTTGAACACTTTTCTCATGAGATTATCAAAATGTCTGGTAATGACCAGATTTTTAAATCCACGCCATTTTTCAAGGGCACTTGACGGCAGCGCTCTTACTGATATCGAATAACCTTCCGTGTCATATTGAATATAATGCCACCAGCCGGAAGGAATATAAAGGGTTTCTCCGGGATGAATGACAGCTTCATAACCATTTAAATAAAGTAGCGCCGGATATTTTCTGTAATCTGGATTTTTAATTTGAGCCAGACTGTGGAAGTTGTAGGGGAGTTTATACATGAAGTCAGACTGTTCCCACGGGAAGAGCCAGATTCTTTTGATTCCCTGAAATTGTGTGATAAAAACATGGGACATGTCAATATCAATATGATTTCTGGTGACAGAACCTTCTCCTCCAAAAAACATAAAGGGCAGCCATTTCAGTATTTTACCATTCGTTACATCATTGTAGATGAGATCATTCTTCAATTCAGGTTTTATTTTTAATAAATTAAATAAGAAAAGCCTGTGTTCAGTGGGAGCAGATTGGATGAGATCCAGATATTCTGAAAATGTAGTCTGTGCAATAGGATCACTGGCCACTCTGTCCAGGGAATCAAGCTCACTGCCGTAGATATTCACCATATGATCTCCTGCAACTTCTTTGAAATACTCATAATTCCACTTTTTGAAAGCTGGACTTTCCGGATGCACAAAGTCTTCAATAATAACCGGAACTCCTGGCTTCATATAGTTTTTAATAAAGGTTTCTGAACTGATCATCTTTATTTTTTGTACCGGCTTTAATCTCATGCATTAAAATTTTAAACAAATATAAATATTATCCTACTAAATTTATAGACTAATAATGTTAAAACTGAAATCTATATTCATTTTTTAGAATTAAGCATATAAAAGGTTTTATTTTACTGCCTTTTTAGTAAATTAGCACATCTAAAAAATTACTAAAAATGATCTCTGAAAAATACCTTCAACATTTACAGAACGAACTTCAGAATATTGAGAATGACGGACTTTACAAAAGAGAAAGAATTATCACTTCTCAGCAGAGCGCAGAAATAGAAGCGAACGGAAAAAAGCTTTTGAACTTCTGTGCGAACAATTATCTGGGATTATCCAACCATCCGGAAGTGATGAAAGCTTCTCAGGAAATGATCCAATCTCACGGATACGGAATGTCTTCTGTACGTTTTATCTGCGGAACACAGGATATTCACAAGGATTTGGAGAAAAAAATTGCTGATTTCTTAGGTCTTGAGGATACTATTCTTTACGCAGCAGCATTTGATGCCAACGGAGGTGTTTTTGAGCCATTGTTTACAGAAGAAGATGCTATTATTTCAGATGAGCTGAATCACGCATCAATCATTGATGGTGTTCGTTTGTGTAAAGCAGCGAGATACAGATATAAAAACAATAATATGGCTGATCTGGAAGCTCAGTTGATTGCAGCTTCTGAAAAAAATCACCGTTTTAAAATCATCGTTACGGACGGAGTATTTTCAATGGACGGTATCGTAGCAGACTTAAAAGGAGTTTGTGACCTTGCCGATAAATATGATGCCTTGGTAATGGTAGATGATTCTCACGCAACAGGTTTCATCGGAAAAACAGGTCGTGGAACTCACGAAGCTAATGAAGTAATGGGTAGAGTAGACATCATTACTTCTACTTTAGGAAAAGCTTTAGGAGGAGCTTTAGGAGGATTTACTTCCGGTAAAAAAGAGATCATTGATATGCTGAGACAGCGTTCAAGGCCTTATTTATTCTCCAACTCTCTGGCACCGGGTATCGTAGGAGCTGCTTTGAAAGTATTGGATATGATTTCTGATGATACTTCTCTCCGTGATAAAGTAATGGAAAATGCAGAATATTTCAGAACGGAAATGAAAGCAAAAGGTTTTGATATTCCTGATGGAGATGCTGCCATTGTTCCGGTAATGCTTTACGATGCACCACTTTCTCAGAAAATGGCTGAAAAGCTTATGGATGAAGGCATCTACGTTATCGGATTCTTCTATCCTGTGGTACCGAAAGGAAAAGCAAGAATCAGAGTGCAGTTATCAGCTGCTCACACCAGAGAACATTTGGATAAAGCGATTGCTGCTTTTGAAAAGGTTGGAAAAGAATTAGGAGTGATCTCTTAATTATTGAAGTGGCTACCACAATAAAAATATAATGTTCGGCTCGGGCAGCTTTGCTGCCCCGAGCCGAACTATTTTTTATATAAAACTGTTTTTACTTATCTTTTCCTGATCAAAAGAAATTTATTTTTAACAATTATATAATAAGCTTATCTTTGCTTTTAATTTTTTCTGAATGCTTTACACAATAATCAAAGCGCTGCACATTATTTTTATGGTAAGCTACTTTGCGGGAATTTTTTATCTCGTGAGGATTTTCGTTTACTATAAAGATACCGATGAATTTCCGGAAGAAAAAAAGAAAATTCTGAGAGAGCAGTACACTTTTATGGCCAGAAGGCTGTGGAACATTATCACAGTTCCTGCGGGGATAATCATGGCAGTTTGCGGATTGGTCATGATCTTTTTAAATACCGGGCTGATGAAAATGCCGTGGTTTCATTTGAAACTGACCTTCCTGATCGGGCTTGCCATCTACCATTACTGGTGCTGGAAAAAAGTCCTTCATTTAAAAGAATTACATGGAGATACACTGCCGATTGCCAATATCAAACTGAGACAGGCGAATGAAATTGCAACGTTCATTCTGTTTCTGGTGGTATTTACCGTTATTTTAAAATCGATGGTGATTGAATATTGGTGGCAATTAATTGCAGGATTTTTCGTTCTTGTATTTCTGATCATGATGACAGTGAAACTGGTTAATAAAAATAAAAAAAACAAATAATTGTAGAGTAGGGCGCATGTCCGAATATATTCATCCTTTCTACATCTTATAAAAAAACTATGATTGCAATTTTAAAGAAAGAACTTTGGAGTTACTTTGGAAACTGGAGTGCATGGGTGATCATTGCCGCTTTCAGTTTGATAGCGACTCTTTTTCTGTTCTTTTTCGACAACGATTCTAATATTTTTGAGATTGGAATGGCCTCATTGCAGAGCTATTTCGTATTGGTTCCATGGCTGTTAATGTTTATCATCCCCGCCCTTTCCATGAAAACTTTTGCGGAAGAACAGCAAACCGGAACATTGAACTGGCTTTTCTCACAACCGTTAAAAGTTTCAGAACTGGTAACAGGTAAATTCCTTTCCGTATGGATTGTAGGAATTTTATGTCTTATTCCATCATTAATTTATCTTTATACGGTATATGTTTTGGGAGTTCCTGCAGGAAATATTGATCTGGGAATGACTTTCGGAAGCTATATCGGACTGATTATCTTAATTGCAGCATTTTCAGCAGTGGGAATTCTTGCTTCCTCTCTCTCTCAGAATCAGATTATGGCTTATCTGCTGGGTGTTTTTATGTGTTTCATTATGTATTTTGGTATCGAACAGCTGGCAAGTTATAAACTATTGGGAAGTGCAGATTTTATCCTTCAGAATATTGGCTTCTATCAGCATTTCTTAGGCTTCACAAGAGGACTTATTGATGCTAAAGATGTGGCGTATTTTGTACTTGTCATCGGCGCTTCATTAGTATTGGCTAATCATTTTATTAACAAAAAGAAGTAGAAGTATGAAGAAGTTCAATGCTAAATCTCCACTGGGAATTTTCTTAATTGCAATTGTTCCTTTGGTTATTATCCTGACCTATTCGGGAATCAGATTAGACTTAACAAAAGAAAAAAGATATACCCTTTCTGATAACACCATCAAAGTACTGGAGTCTGTTAAAAAGCCTCTGACGGTTGAAGTGTATCTGGAAGGAGACTTTCCGGCAAGTTTCAAACAGCTGCAAAGCGAAACGAAATTCATGCTGGAAGAATTCAGAAAAATTAATCCGAAGATTGATTTTAAATTCATCGATCCGATTAAAACAAAAATGTCTCAGGACACTTTGATGGCCATGGGAATGCAGCCGTCTATTCTTCCGGATGTAAAAGACGGGAAAATCTCACAGATCACGCTTTTCCCTTACGCTGTGATTAAATATGGAAATGACGGGGTTTCTATTCCTTTAGTGGTTCAGCAGGCCGGAATTGATGCCGATCAGCAGCTGACAAGATCGATTGAAGGACTGGAGTACAATCTTGTTTCCAATATTAAAAATATTGCAGCTGCCAAGAGAAAGAAAATCGGGATTCTTGTCAACCACGATGAATTGAATCCGGATGAATTCCAGGGATTTGTACAATTGGCAATGGAAAACTATGATGCAGGACCTATAATTCCTAAAAATCAGACTGAACTTTCACTGGAAGATGTTCCGCTATTAAAGCAGATGAGTGCTTTGGTGATTGCAAAACCAAGAAAAGCTTTTACAGATAATGAAAAAGTAATTCTGGACCAGTACATCATGAACGGAGGGAAAACCCTTTGGATGATTGATGCCGTAAATGCTGAAATGGATACGCTGACAAGATCCAAAAAAGTAATGCCTTTCCCTGTCGATATCAATATGACAGACTTCTTTTTTAATTACGGACTGAGAATCAATCCAGCGTTGGTAAAAGACGTGAAAAAGTTTGCCCTGTTAAGACTGGTTACAGGAGAAGTGAGTGGAAATCCTCAGTACACAAGCTTACCTTGGCCTTATTATCCGCTTGGAATTGCCGAAAATAATAATCCGGTTACAAAGAATATCAACCCTGTAAAATTTGAATTCCCGACTTCTATTGATACTTTAGGAGGAAGAAAGAATATCAAAACAAAAGTCCTTTTCGAATCGAGTGAAAGAACTTTATTGAAACAGGTTCCTAATTATGTTGATCTGAAGGAAATTGCAAGCGTAGACAGTCTTGGACAAATGGAGAAACCAAGTACACCGAAGATCTTCGCTGTTGCATTGGAAGGAAAATTCAATTCTGCCTATGCATCGAGAATTGAAAGAAAATCGTACCCTGGATTCAAAACCTCCAGCCCGGAAAACAAAATGATCGTGATTGCAGACGGAGATGTAGGAAGGAACAAAGTAATCAAAGGAAAACCACTTCCATTAGGGGTAGATCTGTTAACGAACGAACAGTTTGGAAACGAACAGTTTCTGAGAAATGCTTTAGATTATCTTCTTGATGACAGCAATCTGATGGAACTGAGAAACAGAAACATTGAAGAAAGACTTCTCGACAGGCAAAGAATCACTGAAGAGAAATCGACCTGGCAGTGGATCAATTTACTGCTTCCACTGGCTATTATCGGTCTTATCGGAGGACTGTTCTTCTGGCTAAGGAAAAAGAAATTTGGATAAAACATAAAAAATTCCGGAAGATTTTCTTCCGGAATTTTTATTTTGACAACTTTATTATTGAGTTGTAACCATCTTAATTAATAATTTACCCTTCCAATACAGGAATAAGGTGTTCCCAGTTCAGCTGTTTTGCATAATCCAAAGCTGTTTTTCCTTTTTTAGACTGGATATTTTTATCCGCTCCGGCTTCTAAAGCAACTTTTACAGTGGTTAGATTCCCGGCAATGGTTTCTTTGTGAAGAAGCGTCAGTCCGTCTTCATCGGTTTGGGTAAGTTCATCCGGATATTGTTGTAAAAACTTTGCAAATTCTTCCTTCATATTTTTACTCATCGGATGTTCAATAAGATTTTCCGGATTTTCTTTCTGGTTATTCACAACGAGGATATCATTAAAGTCTCCGAAATCCAGCTGCCAGGCATTATCGTGTTCTTTTCTTTCTGCATCAGACATGTCAGCACGCATTTTCTGGATGGTAAACCCTCCGTAAGCTTTCGGAAGTGGAGAAGATGATGATGAAAATAGCTTGGAAAGTCCCTTGGGTTTTTGTACACTCGGAGTGATGGCAAAAAGCCAGTCGCTGATATTGCTTAAAGGGATTTCCACATAATCACCCACCTGGATGTTCTTAAGGCTGTTAGGTTCATTAATCAAATATCCTATCACGTGATCTCCGTCAAAGAATATTTCATTAATCCACATATGTTCTACCAGGCTTTCTCCGGTTTCTTCATCCTGTTCTTCAAAAGCCGTTTTAACGCACGATACATTAAGTCCGGGAATGATTCTTCTGTATTCCCAGGACTGTTCGCGCCAGAAATACTTAAAGGTTTCCTGAGCTTTTCTGTAAGCTTTAATCATTTCCGGATCATTTCCGTCTGCAAAAAAATTGGGTTCTCTTCCATTTAATAATCGGGTTGTGGTGTGTTAAAGAATATAGATTACTGCTGATAGGCTTCTTTTGGGAGTAAGGCAGCTGTTTTGTAATAGCTGATGTCGCTAGGGATCTGTGCCTGAAGGTTGTGGAAAGTGTCATAATCATAATGAATCCAGTTTTCTTCATTGTCCGGGTCGGGTGTTTTATCTACAGCCAGTTCCAGTTTTCCGTCTTCCTGATAGCTGCATTCTATGGCAGCATATTTTTCACCGCTTTCGTCGTTGGTATACCAGCATTTTATGGTTCTTTCAAGCTGTGGTTGATGGGTTTCGTTATCGATAACCTGTGAACAGATAAAATTTTCAGGATCTTCTGTTTTAAAAACAGTTTTAGAAATTAAAGGCAGTTCATCTACGGATAAGGAATACAATTTATTGGTAGAAATAATAAAGCCCTCGGTGGTTTCTTTTTTTTCAATATCAAAAAAGTCAGACTTTTCTTTAAGATAATTGACTACCTGAGTTTCGTCTTCTTCGTCACTTAAAAAATAATTGATGTTATAAACACTGTCTTCGTTAATAAATTCAATTTCTTTCAGGAAATCGGAACCTTCCTCATAATAATACAGATGATATTCGCTCAGCTTCACAGCATTACTTTTGGAGATGATCTCTCCAAAAATGTTTTTGTACACTTTTCTCATTTTTAATCATGTTAGTTTGTTTCATCTATTAGTTTAAGTGGTAGGGCAAAGATAAGTTTTCTTTTTTATCTTAACCTGAAGTGTAAAGTAGTATTTATTTCGTAAGTATTCTATATATCCTTTATAAAATCCTCATATTCGTAGTAAAACCTTTCAAAACCGTCCATTTTGTCCACAAAGAATTCAAAAATTTCTTGCCAGGTGTTTTTGTTAAAAATAGAAACATTATGTTTTTCAACCCATATCCTGCTGATGACCTTACCGTTTTCAAGGGTGAAATATTCTTCTTTCTGAAAATCTCCAATAAAATCTTTTAAAATATCTTCTAAAGACCAGATCTTCTCGTAATAAGCGTTTCGGAAGATTTCATCTTTCATTTCGATATCCAGAGAAACTTCTGCTTTTTTGTTGTCGACAGAAAATTTAAATGCCATGTCCTTGATTTTGGTATCATAAAGAATCCATTTTCTGGGAAATGATCTTCCAAAAGCTGTCCAAAATTCCTTTTTTAATTGCTGTGCCTCTTGTTTACTGAACATAGCGCAAACATAATGATTTAATAGGAGAAAGGCAAAAGTGTGGTACCTAAAACCGTAAAATTACGGATAGACAAACTTACCTTTTTATTCGTTTATTATTCCTGTTTTCAGGTTTTTTCAAATATTAAACAATTTTCGTATTTTTGCTCTAATGCTTTCAAAAAAATCTCAATATGCGTTTAAGGCGCTTTCATATCTTGTAGAAAAAAGAAATGAAGGCCCGATTCTTATTTCTGAAATTGCGGAACATAAAAAGATTCCTTTAAAGTTTTTGGAAAACATCCTTCTTGAACTGAAAAAAGCGGAAATTCTCGACAGTAAAAAAGGAAAGGGTGGAGGATACTTTTTCAAAGAAAGTCCGGAAAATGTGAAACTGGCAAAGATCATCCGTCTTGTAAACGGCCCTATTGCAATGCTTCCCTGTGTAAGTCTCAATTTTTATGAAAAATGCGATGACTGCAATGAAGATCACTGCGGGCTTCATGATGTCCTGATAGAAGTTCGCGATGCCTCTCTGAATATTCTGGAAAGTAAAACTTTAATGGATCTGGTAGATTAACCTGATCCTTTTTTTTGAATTAATAGTCTACTTGTTTTGTAGGATAAATATTTTATCAGATATTTGCACTACTTCAAATGAATAAACTATGATTTCAAAAGAAGAGGTAACCGAATTACAAAAGCTTACGCCCTCTATTACCGCAGTGCATTCCGTGGCTGCATGTATTATATCCGGAAATATTTCCTCGCACAGAACTACAGAGAACATTTCAACTTTAAATGCCTCAGTTGTCAATGACGCCCCGATGCTGAAGGAGTATGGATTAAAAACACTTGTAATATGGTGATTTCAAGAAAAATTCAGGTAAGGTTGAATGTCCTTTTGGTGACAGCTGCTATTATATCCATTGCTGTTTTTTCCATGTACGAACTCGGATATCTGGAAGAACTGCAGACCATTCTGGCAAAAGATAATTATATTTTTTACTGGATGCTTCTGGTAGGTGTTTTTGCTGAAATTGTTGCAGGTTCCATGGGAATGGGATATGGTGTTATTTGTACTACAACCCTTATGCTGCTCAATATTCCACCGCATATTGTAAGCGCAAGTATTCATTCTGCGGAAAGTTTTACCACCGCCGCAGGAAGTCTCAGCCACATTAAATTGAAAAATGTAAGCAAAAGTCTTGTGAAAAAGCTAGCTATTCCGGCTGTGATAGGAGCAATTATCGGAGCTGTCAGTCTTACTTATCTTGGAGAGTATTATGCGAAAATCACTAAAACACTCATTGCTTTTTACACTTTATACCTTGGATTTCAAATCCTGTCAAATGCATTTAAGAAAAAGCAGAGTAAAGCCCTGAAAAGAAAAACCAATCTGACCAGGCTGGGTGTGATAGGAGGCTTTATAGATTCCTTTGCAGGAGGAGGCTGGGGACCTTTGGTAACCGGAACATTGATTAAAAATGCTTTCACCCCAAGATTTGCCGTAGGAAGCTCTACCGTGGCCAAATTTATTCTTACCATCACGGCTGCCGTTACCTTTTTCTTTACCCTGGGAATCCAGCACTGGAATATCATTCTCGGGCTTTTGATCGGAGGAATTGTGACCGCTCCTTTTTCAGCAATGCTTACTGCCAGGCTTCCTGTGAAGAAAATGTTTGTGATTATCGGAACTCTGGTGATTGTGATGAGTTCTATAACTATTTATAAATCAGTTTTTAATTAAAAATTACACTTGGTGTGGAAAAATAAAAGGGCTAAAAAGATATTTGGCTTTGAAAATATTTTACTTTTACATCACTAAATATTAGAACATGAATTTACATATCATTGCACTTTTTAAGTTTAATGAAAATTATCTGATGGACGCTGTAGAGCTGTTTCAGAAACTTGTGAAAGAAACAAGAAAAGAAGAAGGCTGTCTGCAGTACGATCTTATTGAAGATAAAGATAATAAAGGGAATTTCTTCCTGATCGAGCTTTGGGAAAGTGTTGAGCATCACAACAGGCATAATGGGCAGGATCACCTTTTAGATTTCCGTAAAGATGCTTCCAAAATTATGGAGAGCTCAGCAGAGGTTTATAAAGGATTTAAAATATATTAATGGTATTGAAGGGTTTAAAGATTTAAAAATTTAATGATTTAAAGAAGAATCTTATATAACTATTTGTTTTATATATTTTTAAGTTCTTTAATGAAGAAAAAATAAAAGGCGGTTTCAACAATCTGAAACCGCCTTTTTATTAGAAAAAATAGAAAGTATTAAAATTGAAAGTTTATTTTACGATAAGCTTTTTCGTCTCCGAATGACCACCGTAAGTAATTTTTACAAGGTAATTTCCTGATGGAAGTGTAGAAAGGTTCAGGTCCTGCTTGTAGAATCCTGCCTGGTTTGTAAGTTCATCCGAATATACCTTTTTCCCGGTAAGGTCATACACTTCTACATTCCCTTTGTTGCTTGTTTTTTCTTTAACATCAAAAAGAACCGTTACTTTTTTATCCGCAGTAGCTGGATTAGGATAAATACCGAATGATGCTTTTTTTCCAACTTCAGTTATCCCTAACGTTTCCGTGATCTTTTTGTATTTGAAATACATATTTCCTGTACTGGCACCACCATTGGTTGTGAAGTACATTCTGTAGTAATCATTTCCTTTTTTGACGTAGTAGACCACATCATTTTTCACTGTCCCGATCCCTTTCCATGAATGTCCTACTGTGGTAATAGCAGATGAGAAACTTGCATTAGCAGGAATTGCATACGATGCGGTTTGCTGGGTTTCAGGCTGAACCATTGCCACTTTTACGTTCGGACTTTGAATTGCTCCGGAAAGCGGGTACATCTGTACACCCATATAGAATGTGTAATATTTGGTGAATACGAAATCCCATGCCGTTCTGGAAGGCTCAAGATTGGGAACTTTTTCTCCGGTATCAAATGAGAAATAGTTGAAATATGAATCATCTGTTCCATTGGCGATGGTTCTGGTTTCTGTAGCTCCCCATGAAGTCCCGTTCCATTTTGAATATCTGAAGGTATATCCTGCAAAAGCATCTTCAATAGCAAACTTGATATAGGTTCCTGAAGCATATTTTAAAACAAAAATAGCTTTCCCCTGAATGTGGTGGTTCACCGGGTTATAAACGCCCCATCCGGTTGAAGGAATATTGGGGTTTGGAGAGGTTACTGGTCCCTGTTCAAAAGCGCCCTGGCTCCAGTCAGTGGTCTGGTCCGGATTATAAAGAGGATCGCCCCATGAAGCTTCATTGCTGATGCTGATGTTATCCCAGTCTGCTAAGTTGGTTGATGCAGTGAATACTTCAATATCTTTAGCATCATTGACTCTTGATCCGAACGCATAGTTTGAGTTCCTATAAAAAGCAATATCCCACGTATTGGCTGGCTGAGAAACCATATTACCATCTGCAAGGTTCACAAACACGCGGTTTTGATATCCGCTTCCCATGGTCATATTGACCTGTGAATATCCCAACGCGTCAGTCTGCGCCAAAACAGTCTGCTTAACAGACAGTGCCAGTACTGATGCCAATAATAGTTTTGTTTTCATAATTTATTTTTTAAATCCTTATTTAGAATGATTCCACAAAATTATATAATTATTTTTAATAAGTCTAAATAAAAACATGATTTTTATCGTGTTTTTATTTTAATCACTACCAGAAAATAATAAAAATCAAAGCATAGAAAAGCCGGTAAGAACAGTCCTACCGGCTTTAATAAAGGCCAATAATAGTCTGATGAACCTTATTTTTTAATGAATTTTGATTGAATGAATTTTCCTTCTGCTGTTTCAATATTCATATAATATACTCCTGTCTGAAGTGTGCTGATATCAAATCTTTGTCCGTTCAGTTTACCTTCCGCTGCTTTTTGTCCTGCTGCAGAATAGATCTGAATGTTTTTAGGATCTTTTTTGGCAATGAATTCTATTGCAGACTGATCAGAATTTAAGGCAAATCTGAAATTTTCTGTCGATTTATTGTTGTCTGATACGCCTAAAGAAGCAGTTGTATTATACACTACATTATCTATCTGGATTGCTACGTGAGTAGCAGTAGGAGTGAACTTAAATACAATGTATGAGCCTGTGGATGCCGGAATATTAACACTGATATTCTGTACTGTACCAATAACCGATACATTGATAGGGCTTCCTACAGGAACGAATGTTGACATGTCTGCAGGGTTGGAGGCTACTCCTATCTGAATGCTTCCCGGACCAGGAGATGGAGATACCAGGGTAGTATCAAAAGTCAAAGTTTTATTTCCTGTTGGAGTCTCAATCTGCGGCGTAATCAGATAAGAAGAACCTGTTGCATTGTTTCCTGCATACGACTGAACGAATCTGTTGGAATCTCCTGCTACAATCATTCTTGGAGGTACAGGAGGGAACTCACCGGTTATTGGTGCAACGATGGCAGACCATCCAAACTGAGGGAAAGTAGTATTCCCAGCGGTAAAATTGTTGAAATTTTCATTGATGTTAGATACCTGAGCATTCGCCGTTAAGGCTGTAAACATCAGAGCTCCTAAAAGTAATTGTAATTTCATGAGATTATTTTTATTTAGAATTATTCCACAAAAATATATAATTATTTTTAATGAGTCTAAATAAAGTTTTATATTTGCTGAAAATTTGTACCCTTATGAAGAAGAAAGTGCTTTCCGTTCTATCGTTATCCGTGGCCTTATGGGTAAATGCACAAGAAAAGGATTCTCTTAATCAAAAGAAAATTGAAGAAGTTGTTATTACAGGACAGTATATGCAACAGTCCATTAACAAATCGATATATAAGGTTGATGTTATTGATGCAGAACAGATCAAAAATATGGCAGCAACGAATGTTGCCGAGGTTTTGAATCAAAGTCTTAACATACAGATCACTCCGGATACCCGCTCAGGAAACTCCACCGCCAATATCATGGGACTTAATGGTGATTATGTAAAGATCCTTATAGACAATATTCCGGTAGTAGGGGATACAGGACTGGGAAGTAATATTGACCTTACCAAAATTACCTTAAGCAATATCGAAAGAATAGAAATTGTAAAAGGAAGTATGGGGGTTGAATATGGAAATGGTGCCGTTGCCGGGGTTATCAACATTATTACCAAAAAAAACAGTACAAAAAAGATCAGTGTTAGAGGTTCGATACAGGAAGAAACAGTAAGGGACAACTATGATCTTAAGAAAAGAGGAAACGGAAGGCATATTCAGAACCTTAATGTAGATTATAACATCAGCAATGAATGGTTTGCCAGTATCAATTTCAACCATAATCAGTTTATGGGATATGAAGGAGAAAGCAAAGGCTACAAATATTTCGGGCAGGATAACCAGAGAGGGTATGAATGGAACCCGAAAGATCAGTATGATGCGTCTGCTTTATTAAGATATACCAAAAATAAAACGACATTCTTTTACAAGTTATCTTATCTTGACGAAAAATTCAATTTCTATAATCCGGAGGTGAACAGAAATCCTCTTAATGATGGTTTGGGCGGTGTTTCGTATGAAAGCAGAGACAGAAGATATAACACCGATCGATGGATTCACCAGTTCAATATTCAGACTAATCTGGGACATATCCGATACATGGGAGACTTCTCGTATCAGAACCAGGATAGGAAATACTACGACTATAATTACGATATCCCGAACAGACAAATCAAAAGCCGTCAGGAAGAAAAGTCTTATTATAAGACCGATGTCATCTATTCAAGAGGGATGTTCAGCAACTTCCTCGACAGCAAGGTTTTTGATTTTCAGTTAGGATATGAATTAGACTATACCAATGGCTATGCTGCTTTAATTGCCGGAGATTTCTTTGGTGAAGCGGTAAAAAGAAAGATCTTCACCTATTCCAATTTCCTTTCTGCAGAATGGAATGTGTCAGACAAATTCTCTTTAAGACCGGGAGTAAGACTTTCTCTTAGCGAAAACTTTAATAATCAATACAACTACTCTTTATCAGCAAGATATAAAACCTCTGAGAATTCAAATCTTAGAGCAGTGGTGGGATCGGCTAACCGCTTCCCAAAATATGACGAGTTGTACACCTATTTTGTGAATCTTAACCATGATGTACAGGGAAATCCGGACTTGAATCCTGAAAAGGGATTCTCTGCAGGACTTTTCTGGAATCAGAACTTTTCAGCAGATGATGGCTGGAAGATCGCTTATGGAGTAGACGCATTATACCTCGATGTACGTGACAGGATTGAAATGGTAATGGTAAAGGAGCCTTCCACCTATAAATATATGAACCTTAATACCTATAAAAATCTACTATTCTCTGCTAATGTAGATTTCAGAAAAGATCAGTTTGCCCTGTCTTTAAGAGGATCAGTAAACGGAACATCAGTATCGATGATTGATTTGAAATCTTCTTCCCCAACAGACTTTCAGTATCTGGTACAGGCAGGCGCTTCAGCAACTTATAAACTGAAAAGTACCGACACTAATTTTGCCCTTTACTACAAATTCACGGGCCCGGACAGAATTTATGTGTCTGACGGAGCAAGCGGTTTCCGCCTGGGAAAAGTAGACAGCTTCCATATGATGGATTTTATTGTAAGCCAACCTTTCTGGAATAAGCATTTTGAAATTTCTGCAGGAGTGAAAAATATATTTGATGTAACAAGATTAAACTCTACGGCAGTGGCCGGTTCAGCTCATACAGCTGCCAATGGCTTTGTTAATTTATATTATGGCAGAAGCTATTTTGCCCGATTAATGTTTCAATTTTAAATAATAAGTTACGATTATGAAGTATTTAAAAATAGTATCTGTTCTTTCCATCATGGCAGCCACACAGTCTTGTCTTTCTGCAGACGAAGATCCGGTTCCGGTTCCGCCTATGACGGGATCTGAAGTAAGTGTGCCAATTGGCGGCCCTACAGAACCTAACCAGGTTTGGATCGACTTAAGTGACTACACCAATCCGGCGGTCAACAGCAGGACAGACTGGGATCTTGGTTTTTACAGCGGCGATGCCTACAGAGTGATCATGAACGGATCTCTTGCCATGACGGTGATCAAAATACCCAACGCATCAGACATCAGTAAAGTAAAGGAAGCTGATATTTCAAGTTTAAAAGATATTGCTCAGGTAGGAACATTTGATGCTGCCAATATGAAATATGTTGACAATCCTAATGGTGACTTCCTGAATCAGACTTCAGGAATTGATGCCATCAAAGAAAATGATGCTGATAACCCAGTGTATCTGATCAATCTTGGGAGAGAAATACCTTCTGCCGCCAATATCGGGGCAGGTTCAGTTTCATTGTCCGGTGATCCGAGAGGATGGAAAAAAATTCAGATCCTGAGAGCTCAGAATGGATACAAAATCCGTTATGGTGATGTGAACGCAGCAGAAGCAGACATCAAAGAATATATGATTACCAAAGATACAGAATACAGCTTCTCATTCTTCAATCTGAAAACAGGAACCCCGGTAAAAATTCAGCCAAAGAAAAAGAAATGGGATCTGGCATTCACAACATTTACCAATGAAGTTTTCATGGGACCTACAACCAGTGCAGGTAGCTATTTTTATGCAGATTTTGTAACAACCAATACTTTGAATGGAGTAGGTGCTTACCAGGTACCGGTTACAGGAAATCTTGATACTGCTTACAATGCATTTAAACTAAAAGATGTAGAGTCTTCAAAATTTGTTTTCAATGACCAGAGGGCTATCGGGGATAAATGGAGAACCACTACCGGTACGGCATCCAATCCTGTTCCTTTTGTGTATGCAGACCGTTTTTTTGTATTGAAAGATGCTGAAGGCTTTTATTTCAAGCTGAGATTCAATACCATGAAAAATACAAAAGGAGAAAGAGGATACACCAATTTTGAATTCGAACCTTTATAAATAATCAAATAATAGTATATCATGAAAAAATTCATCCTTGCAGCTTCTGTTCTTGTAGCAGTATATTCTTGCAAAAAAGCAGAGACAGGAGCAAAAGAAAATACAACAGAAGCCAGTTCAGAAGCACCCAAAACCAACAATAAAATAGTAACATTAAACGGAGGAATTACTGAAATCGTAGCTGCTTTAGGCCACGAAAAAGAAATCGTGGGAACTGATGTTACCAGCACCTATCCTGCCTCATTAAAAGCTACAGCGAAAGATTTAGGCCACATGAGATCAATGACAATTGAACCGATCATGGCTGTAAACCCAACATTGATTCTGGCTTCTGATAAAGATATCAATCCGGAATTAATGGGGAAAATCAAATCCTCAGGGATTCAAACCGAAGTTTTTAAACAGGAATATACGGTTGAAGGAACTAAAAAACTGATCGAGCAGGTAGCAAAAGCTATAGGAAATACAGATTATCAGAAACTAAACGATAAAATTGATGCTGACCTTAAGCAGGTACAGCCTATCGCTAAAAAACCAAAAGTATTGTTCATCTACGCCCGAGGAAATATGTTGATGGTAAGTGGTAAAAATACCCCAATGGCTTCATTGATCACCCTTGCAGGGGGAGAAAATGCAGTAACCGATTTTGAAGATTTCAAACCATTGACACCGGAAGCGGTTGTAAAAGCTAATCCTGATGTATTATTCTTCTTTGAAACCGGTTTACAGGGAGCAGGAGGAAACGAAGGTGCGCTAAAAATGCCGGGAGTATCTCAGACCAATGCAGGTAAGAACAAGAAAATCATTGCAATGGACGGAGGTTTGGTATCAGGTTTTGGACCAAGAGTAGGAGAAGCAGCAGTAGGATTAAACAAACTTTTAATTGAAAGCACAAAGTAAACTATACTTTTATCTTATTATAAGTGCGGTACTGCTTATCATTATAGCAGTACTGTCACTTAATACAGGAGTTTATGATTTCGGAGAAAACTCTCCGTTCAGGGCTCTGTGGCAATTGATAAAAGAAGATCCCGGTTTATCGCTGAGTGATAAATATGTGATCTGGGACGTAAGAGCAGCCAGGATTATCATGGCCATTTTAGTGGGAAGTATGTTGTCGGTTTCCGGGACGAGTCTTCAGGGACTTTTCAAGAATCCTCTGGCAACGGGAGATTTAATAGGACTTACATCAGGAGCAACGTTGCTGGCAGCCATTGCGATTGTTTTAGGAGGACATTTCAAAGAATATCTTCCTGAAGCTGTACAATTTTCACTGGTAGGAATAGCCGCTTTTATCGGTTCTTTTTTATCCATGATGCTGGTCTACAGAATTTCAACAAGCGGAGGGAAAACCAATGTAGTGATGATGCTGCTTACCGGAGTTGCCATTACAGCTATCGGATTTTCGATAACCGGATTTTTGATCTATATTTCAAAAGATGAACAGCTCAGAGATCTTACTTTCTGGAACCTGGGAAGCCTGGCCGCAGCAACATGGCCGAAGAATATCATTCTCGCCATTGTGATCACCATCGCCTACATCATTTTATTACCCAAAGGAAAAGCCTTAAATGCAATGATGCTGGGAGAAAAAGATGCACAGCATCTGGGGATCAATGTGGAAAGACTGAAAAAACAGATCATCATCACCGTGGCATTAATGGTGGGAACCTGCGTGGCATTTTCAGGAACAATTGGTTTTGTAGGGCTTATTGTACCTTATATTTTAAGGCTTTTATTCAAATCCAATTATGTTTTTATTTTGCCATTATCGGCAATGTGCGGAAGCATTTTGTTATTAACGGCAGATACCTTCAGCAGAAGTATTGTGGCACCGTCAGAACTGCCGATAGGGATTTTAACAGCCTTAATGGGAGGCCCTATTTTTATCGCTATTTTGGTTAAATTTAAAAAATCACTGTAATGATCAAGGCACATCAGATTAATTATCAACATAAAGAATTCCGAATTCTGGACGGGGTAAATGTCTCACTGGAATATGGTGAATTCCTGGCCATTGTGGGACCCAATGGAGCAGGAAAATCAAGTCTTCTGAGCGTATTGGCAGATGAAGTGAAATCCGGAAATAACAAAGTTCTGTTTAAAGATAAACCCATCAGAGAATGGAGTATCCGGGAACTTTCTAAACACAAAGCCAAGTTCTCGCAGCATAACAGCAATGATATTCCGCTTGAAGTGAAGGACGTGATCATGATGGGAAGATATCCTTATTTTGATGCCCAACCAGGAAAAGAAGATCTTGAAGCCATGAACAATATGATGTACGAAACCGATATTTTTCATCTCAAAGAAAGAGAATACAATACCCTTTCGGGAGGAGAAAAGCAGCGTGTACATCTGTCAAGAGTGATGGCACAGCTTGAAAATGGAATTGCCCATAAACTGGTTTTTCTGGACGAACCGTTGAATAATTTAGATATAAAACATCAGTACAAAGCATTGGAAATTATCAAAAATTTCACCAAAAAAGCCAACAGTGCTATTGTTGTTTTGCATGATCTGAACCTTGCTGCACAGTTTGCAGATAAGATTTTATTAATGAAATCAGGACAAGTCTCTGCCTATGGAACTCCACAGGAAGTTTTTACTGAAGAAAATATCAGCAATGCCTATAACTTCCCCTGTACCATCTGCGGACACCCTATTACGAATAACCCAATGATCATTTTTGGATAACCATGGAAAAAGAAGAACTCAAAATCCTCGCACAGAATCTTGCCAATCCTCAGGGTGAAAAAGGCATCGAGATTGGTGAAATGATGAATGCCACTAACATCAGCATGACGTTAGAGAGCATCAAAACACTTGTGATTGATGACGGCCAGCAAATCCTTGAAATAGGACACGGAAATGCCGCACACCTGAAAAGTATCATGAGCCTTGCCAAAAACCTGAAATACACAGGGATTGACATTTCTGAAACCATGCACAATGAAGCCAAAAGGCTCAATAAAGAATTTGAAAGCCAGGCAGAATTTGTTTTATACGAAGGGAATAAGCTTCCTTTTAAAGATGAAACTTTTGATAAAATATTTACCGTAAACACAGTTTATTTCTGGGAAAATCCGGTTGAATTTCTAAACGAGATTTATAGAGTTTTAAAAGATGACGGAACATTTGTTCTTACATTCGGACAAAAAGAATTCATGGAAAAACTGCCGTTTACGGAATATGATTTCACTTTGTACAGCAACAGTGAAATGGAAGAGCTGGTCTCCAAAAGCCAATTTAAAAGGATGAAAACTTCTGAAAGAGAAGAAGAAATAAAAAGTAAAACAGGAAACGAAACCATACGAAGAATTTATACAATTTTAACCATAAAAAAGTAAAGTAATGAGCACATTAGTTAATGATTTAAAGGAAAAATGGGAAGCTCTGAAAGCAGAAAATCCACATATCAGAATAAGAAATGCAGCAGCACAGTTAGAAGTAAGTGAGGCAGAATTATTGGCAACAAGCATAGGAGAAGGAGTAACTGTCCTGAACCCGGATTTCCAGGGAATCCTTACAGAAGCTGAGCAGTTAGGAAAAGTAATGGCTCTTACCCGTAATGATGAATGTGTTCATGAAAGAAAAGGGACTTATCTGAACGGAGATTTCAGCAGTCCTCATGCACAGCTTTTTGTGGGTGAAGATATTGATCTCAGAATTTTCCTTAACCACTGGAAATTTGCTTTTGCAGTACTGGAAGGAGAGAAGAAAAGCCTTCAGTTTTTCGGAAAAGATGGTCTGGCACTTCACAAGATTTATTTAACAAAAGACAGTAATGAAGCTGCTTTCGATGTGATCGTAGAAAAATTCAGAGCAGAAGATCAGAATCAGGCATTGGCTTTTGAAGCAATCGCTCCAAAACAGGCTGAAAAAGCAGATTCAGACATTGATGTGGAGGGATTCAAAAAAGCCTGGACAGAATTGAAAGATACTCATGATTTCTTTATGATGACCAGAAAATATGGAGTAAGTAGAACGCAGGCATTAAGATTGGCTCCGGAAGGATTTGCTAAGAAAATTGATAATGCGAAAGTGGTGAATATCCTTGAAGATGCTTCTGAAAAGAACGTTCCGATCATGGTTTTCGTTGGAAACAGAGGGATTATCCAGATTCACACAGGAAATGTGAAGAAAACACTTTGGCACCAGCAATGGTTCAATGTGATGGATCCTGATTTCAACTTACATCTTGACGTAACGAAAATTGCAGAAGCGTGGATTGTGAAAAAACCGACTGAAGACGGAGAAGTAACCGCTATCGAAGTATTCAACAAAGAAGGAGACTTTATCGTTCAGTTCTTCGGAAAAAGAAAACCTGGAATTCCTGAGCTTCAGGAGTGGAAGGACCTTGTAGCAGCTTTAGAGAAATAATAATTAGATGATTTGAATGAGACCGTTTTGTTTGTAAAATTCAAAGCGGTCTTTTTTATTGAAACAATCTGCAAATGCATGAATATTTGTGTAATTTGTGACTAAATATAAAAAAATGAAAAATATTTTCATAGCGATACTGCTGGCTGGTTTCTGTGCATTGAAGGCACAGGATTTAAAAGCATATCAGTTTTACGATAAAAAAGGAAAAGAAGTAAAGACAGAAAAGCTGGTAAAAGAACTGGCGGATTATGATGTGGTCTTTTTTGGCGAAAATCATAACAGTTCTATCAATCACTGGCTTCAGCTGAAGATTACGGAAGCTTTGTTTGTGAAAAAGAACAGACAGCTGATCTTAGGAGCGGAAATGTTTGAAAGAGATAACCAGACGCAGCTGGATCAATATTTAAACGGAAGATTTGATGCAAAAACATTAAAAGATTCTGCCCGTTTGTGGAACAATTATGCAACTGATTACAAGCCTTTGGTAGATTTTGCCAAAGATAAAAAACTGAATTTTATTGCCACGAATATCCCGAGAAGATATGCCTCTCAAACCGCCAAAGAAGGTCTTGAATCCTTGAATAAATTAAGCGAAAAAGAGAAAACCTACATTGCCCGGTTGCCGATTAAAGTAACGTTAGACACTCCAGGATATCCGGAAATGAAAAAGATGATGGGAGATCATGCAGAAGGAACCAAAGTGATGAATTTCATTTCAGCTCAGGCTGTAAAAGACGCTACGATGGCTGAATCTATCCTGAAAAGCTACCAGGCCGGAAAAACCTTCATCCACTACAACGGTAACTATCACAGTAAAGAATTTGGAGGAATCTATTGGTATATCAAACAGAAAAATCCTAATTTGAAAATGGCCGTAATTTCTGTTTTTGAATCAGACGATCCCGAACTGAAAGTACCTGCCAAAGATTATATCCCGACAGATTTCAATCTGATTATTCCTGCGGATATGACGAAGACTTTTTAATAAGAAGATGATGCGGATTGAGCAGATCTTATTATGAATTAAATAATTTCAATTGCATTCATTCAATAGGAACGGGCTTTAGCCCGTTCATTTTTTTATATCAAAATTCCATTGGCTTTAGCCAAAACTTAAAATTCATTGCTAAATAAATTATTTTTACACCACAATATTTACCTTTGTATCAGATTCAAAAACATATGAAAAAAATCCCTATCCTGCTGATCTTTTTTACCGGATTTTTTAATGCTCAGAAACTCACCTCCAGTGAAGTTTCAATCATCAATCAGGGAGATGTAAACACGGCGTTACCCATCTATCAGACGACAGATAATAATCAGCACCAAACCCTGCTGAACATTTCTTCAGAAGCTGATCCTCTTGATCCTAACACCGCTGTTCTGGTAAAAAGGATGAAAGAATCTCTTCTTTCAACAGATGGTGGAGTAGGCATTGCTGCTCCTCAGGTGGGAATCAACAGAAAGATCATTTGGGTACAGCGTTTTGATAAGGAAGGAACACCGCTGGAATATTTTATTAACCCGGTCATTGTATGGCGTTCCGATCTGCAGAATCTTGGCCCCGAAGGTGATTTATCTATTCCTGATTTCAGAGACCAGTTTTACAGAAGTAAAGTCATCCAATTGGAATATGTGGATTTGAAAGGACAGAAATATTCAGAAATCGTAGAAGGTTTTACTGCGGTGATTTTCCAGCATGAAATCGACCACCTTTTCGGCATCCTGATTTCCGATAAAAAGGAAAAAGAGAAAAATAATTCCTATAAAAAAGTAGATGCCTATCAAAAAAGTGATGTAAATAAAGACAGGAGGTAATGATGAATTATAAATGATGAATTATAAATGATGAATTATAAATGATGAATGATGAGAAGTTGTTATAAGGCTAAGTAAATGTATGTTTCTAACCATATTTTACAATGAAATCTTCTCCATCTTCATAACCTGCGGGATATACATAGGTAATTACTCCGATATCTGATTGTAAAACTTCTTTTAGCTTATTGAAGTACATATCTCTTTTCTCTTCCGTAGTGTCCATTGTTAGGCTCATAATAAGCCTGTCATCATCTGTAATATTGGCACCCACCATTATTTTGTCAGGATTATCATGATATTTATTCCAGTAAAAAGTTTGGTCAAGGGCAGGGTTTTCGATGAAATAACCAATCATTTCGTCTTCTGTTTTAAAAATATAATCTTTGTCGTGCCTTGGGAAAGTATAATCGAGATTTAATTTTTCATATCCGGGAAGGAATGTGTTCAAAACAAGATCAATCGTCTTTCTTGATTTTTGCCCTGCATACACCTGGCATACAATATCTATAATGATTTCCATGACACAAAATTACTCTATTTTAATATCATATTGAGTTATAAATGACGAATGACATTCATAAACACTATATACATAAAAAATAGCCTTAATGATCTGCGCCATCATTGAAATCAGCGGGAAAATAAAAAAATAAAAAGGAGCTGTTTCCATGGAAACAGCTCCTTTCGTTATAACTATGCTTAAAAAAATTGGATTAATCGTTGTTGGTGACTGATAGTTTCACCTCCATATTATTTCTGGTCGCATTAGAATAAGGGCAGATCTGGTGTGCTTTTTCTGTCAAAGCCTGTGCTTCCTCAATAGAAACTCCAGGGATGTTCACATCCAGTTCTGCTGCCAATCCGAAGCCGCCATTCTCAAGCTGACCTATGCTCACCTGAGCAGTCACTGTTGTTTCACCTGTTTTTACTTTAGAAAGACTGATCACTCTGTTCAGAGCGCTGTCGAAACACGCAGAATATCCCGCTGCAAAAAGCATTTCAGGATTGGCAAAATCATCATTGGCTCCTCCTAAAGCTTTCGGCATTCTTACATCAAGATCCAGCACTCCGTTTTCACTCTTCACATGTCCGTTTCTTCCTCCTTGAGCAGTGACCTGAGTTGTATATAACGTTTTCATTTATTTTCTATTTTGTTTAAGATTTTTAAGACGGTGTCTTTAAGGTGCAACAGCTCTTCCGGTTGTATTCCCAGTTTTTCCTGAATTTTTCCCGGAATTTCACATGCCTTCTGCTGAAGCTGTTTTCCTGCTTCGTCTAAAAATACTTCAACCACTCTTTCGTCCTCTTTTTTTCTTTTTCGGATAATAAATCCTTTAGACTCCAGCCTTTTAAGAAGAGGGGTCAAAGTACCACTATCCAGAAACAGTTTTTCTCCGATATGAGTTACCGTAAGTCCGTCACCGTCCCATAATATCATCATCACAAGATATTGCGGATAGGTAATGCCCAGTTCATCAAGAAAAGGACGGTAAAGCCCTGTAATCTCTTTGGCAATAACATATAACGGGAAGCAAATCTGGTTTTCCAGTTTGGGTGTTTTCGGATTTTCCATAATTTTTGAGTACGAAAGATTCGATGAAGGTATTACTTTTTTATGATAAATTCATCCATTGGAATTCTGACTTTTTTCATAGTAGAAAGCCAGTCATTAGCTTCATCACGGTATCCAAGATACAAAAGACTTACACTTTTCAGTCCTAATTCTTTTAATCCCAGTACTTCATCTACCACCTCATTGCTGAATCCTTCTGCCGGCGTACTGTCAATTTTAAGCTCTGCGGCTTGTGCAAGGGCAATTCCTAAGGCAATATAAGTCTGACGGGCAGTGTGTGCAAAATGCTCTTCAGGAGTCTGTGCGCCATATATTTCTTTGATTTTATCGGTATAGCTTCCAAAGCGGCCTCTCGGAAGATCTCTTACATCTGTATGATAATCGTAAACTTTGTCAATTTTTTCATTAGAATAACTGTCCCATGCTGCAAAGACCAAAACGTGAGAAGAATCTCTCATTACTTCAGGGTTTAATGCACCTGCTACCATTTTTTCTTTCAGTTCCTGATTTTCCACTACAATAATTCTGAACGGTTGTAAGCCCGACGAAGTAGGAGCCAGTCTTGCTGATTCTAAAATAGTATTAAGGTCTTCCTGTGAAACTTTTTTGGTAGGATCATAAGCTTTTACAGCGTGTCTCCAGTTTAGATTTTCTATTAATGACATTTTTATTTTGTTTTTAAATTAAACTACTTTGTTTTTTATCACCTCTATTTATTGTTGAAGTAAATTAACAGTACAAATATACAGTCAATTTAATTGTGTGCAATTTAATTTTAAAAGATTTTATTGATAGCAATTATTGATAAACTTTAAAAAGGTGAAATAATGAAGATGGCAGTTAGAAATTTTAGTTTCAATTTTATTCATTTCCGCATGATTCGGATTTTTTCAAAGCCTAGGAATTCCAATATTTGTCATAGAATTTTAAACTAAAAACAATGCAGAGATTTAAAAACAAAACCGCCTTAATTACGGGAGGAACCAATGGAATGGGTCTGGCTACCGCTCAGAAATTTATAGAAGAAGGAGGGAAAGTCATTATTACAGGCAGAAGTGAAGAAACCGTGAATAATGCTTTGGAAAAGCTTGGAGAAAATGCCTTTGGAATCGTATCTAACGCTGGGAATATAAAAGATTTGATGAATCTTCAGCAGGAAGTCAGAAAATATACAGAACATATTGATCTGGTTTTTGCCAATGCAGGATACGGAAGATTTGCACCTGTGGAATATGTGGATGAAAATCAGTTTGACGAATTATTTAATATGCTGGTGAAAGGACCGTTTTTTACGGTACAGCAGATGTTGCCATTAATGAAAAGCGGAAGCTCTGTTATTTTCAATACTTCAGTGGCAACGGATATTGCGATGCCTAATTTTTCGGTGTATTCTGCAGCTAAATCTGCAGTGCAGTCAATGATCAAAACTTTTGCTGTAGAACTTACAGAACGTGGAATCCGTGTGAATGGAGTAAGTCCCGGACATATCAAAACCAATATTTTTAATAATACAGGTTTAACCGGAGAGCAGATAGAAAGCGCTATTGATGATATTATTCCGACAATTCCTTTTAAAAGACAGGGAGAGCCTTCAGAAATAGCCAGTGTAGTTCTGTTTCTGGCTTCAGAAGAAGCTTCCTATATTCATGGGGCAGAAGTGAAAGTGGATGCCGGAATTTCTGTGATCAGATAATCCGGATTATTTGACCTCTTTAATTTCTTTGATGATATTGGTTTTATTTTCAATACCAATATTATAGGCCTTACCTTTTTTAAAGCTTTGAGTCGCTTTTTCCATGAGGCTTTTATATTCCGGCGATTTTTTTGAAAGATAAAATACCTGCGCACTGATTCCTATAGCAACACGTACCAGTTCATTGGGTTTGTCCGGATCTTCAGTAATATCGGAAATAGTGGCATTATTATACCAGGTTAAATTCTGCGGAGTGGAATTTCCGGAACAGGATGTAATCATAATAAAAAGTAATAGTAAATAGGACCAGGCTTTCATAATAAAAAGGATTAAGTAAAAAGCTCCTGCAATATATCAAAATATCGGCAGGAGCTCTATATAAATTAGTTAGAATCCACAGCTCGCTACACTAGGTGCAGGGGAAGGAGAACATCCGGAAAGGGATGAGAAAATGTTTAATACACAGTTGGTATTCACATAATTGTTATCATATAACAGAGATCCTGATGGACTTCTGTAGTATACGTTTCCTGCAGTATTGGCATAAGAAGATACTGAAGCAGATCCACAGCTTGTATTGGTGCAAGCAGCTCTCCATGCAGAATCGGTTACCGGTCCGCTGGAGAATAATGACGGATCAATGATTCTTTTCTCAACAATTCCTGAAGCATTTTTGAAGCTTACCAGAATGGCTACGTGATATACCCATGAAACGCAGCAGGTTCCTGTAGACGCTCTCAGATTACCGTAAACGAACTGTTTTTCGCAGTCATAACCTGCGTTCAAAAGGATCTGTCTCATTTTGTGCGCTCTTGCATAGCATCCATCTACAGGATATCTGAATGTGATACATGGTGAAGATGCGGTAGAAGTTCCACAAGCCTGATTTTTGATCTGAGTGAATAAACTGTTCAGCGTTGCAAGATTAGGAATAACGCTTACTGCTTTTTTGCTGTCACCTCTTTCTTCTTTGTTGAAAACAGTTTTAAAATAACGGATGTCATCAGCAGTTGCTTTTTCAACCTTAGCAATTTCATTAGAATTGACCTTTAGGAAAACCTGAACAGGCGTTTCATTTTCTACTGCTTCTTTGATCATGGAGATAAATCCTGCATTTTCTTTGGTATCCTTAATTTGATAGGGCTGTGCGGAAACCATAAATGAAACTTTAAATTTTCCATCTTCTTTTTCAATCCCTACCGGAACAGTTTTGCCAAAATCTTTCATTGCGATTTCATTAGACTCCTTGGCAACAAGATTAGGATCCTGGTTGGCAGCTGAATCTGAGCAGGAATTCACTGACAGTACCGTCACGAATACCATCATGGATAACAGAAATTTTTTCATAGTTTTTATATTTTGTGGTTAATTTTCAGTGAACATTTTAATTATGATAGTTCACTTATTTGTGACATTAAAAGTAATAAAAATTAAAATATATGCAAGATTTTTTTTGAAAAAAATACATTATTCTGTTGTTTTATTGATTTTATAATATTTAAAAAGATGAAAAAAAGATCATTTTTATAGAAATATTCAAGAAAAATAAAAAAAATTAAAATAATGTTTTTTTAACCTTGCAGTCTGGATTCCTACTGAATAACAAACGTTGTGGATAGTCAAGGTGAATAAAAATAACATTATCATAAAACTAAAAGCCCGGTTTCAACGATTGAAACCGGGCTCATTTTATTGTAAGTAAACTTGACTATTTATAAATCAATTCTGCCTGAAAAACATCCGCGAAATGCTTTCTGATCTTTGCTTTCAGTTCTTCCATTTCTTCTGGTGTCAGTTCTCTTTCAAGCTCTCTTTTTAAAGAAGTAACCTGCTTATCTTTGATCCCACATGGAATAATGTATTCAAAATAACGCATATCCGTATTCACATTCAGTGCAAAGCCGTGAAGAGTTACCCAACGGGAAGCTTTCACTCCCATGGCACACATTTTTCTGGCGTATGGTTTCCCCACATCCAGCCATACTCCGGTTTCTCCTGGTGAGCGTTCTCCTTTAATACCATATTCGGCAATGGTTCTGATGATCACTTCTTCCAGATTCCTCATATATAAATGAATATCTGTGAAAAAGTTTTCAAGATCCAGAATAGGGTAGCCCACAACCTGTCCGTAACCGTGATACGTAATATCTCCACCGCGGTTTACTTTCACGAAGGTAGCCTCAATTTCTTTCAGCTTATCAATACCGGCAAGCATATTTTCTTCATGTCCGCTTTTTCCTAACGTGTACACGTGAGGATGCTCTACGAAAAGAAGGTGGTTGGGAGTAATATTATGCTGTTCTGCAGGAAGATCTCTGTTTTTTATTTTGGTATCAATGATGTTTTTCATCAGCTGTTCCTGATAATCCCAGGCTGGCTGATATTCTTTGATTCCTAAATCTTCAAATTCTACTGCTTTATTTTGATTTGTATTCATTTCAATTTTTGATATACAAATTTAGTGAATTTTACCCTTTTATGGAATGGATAAAATCTATGGCATTCTTCTTCCAGTCTCTATCCTGAAGTAAAATATTTACGAAAGCAGTTCCGATGATACCGCCATCTGCTTTTTCCGTTACATTTTCGAAGTCTTCTTTCGATTTAATTCCAAACCCAATCATCACCGGATTTTTAAGTGGAAGAGCAGCGAGCCTGGAAAGATAGTCCTCATTCTTTAAAACCGCATTTTCATTTCCGGTAGTGGAAGAAGAGCTTACTGCGTACAGAAATCCTGAACTTAATGAATCCAGATAGATCATTCTTTCATCGGAGGTTTCCGGTGTTACAAGGAAAGTGAAATTAAGATTAAATTGTTTTAAGATATGCTGATAGTTTTTCTCAAACTCAATAGGAGGAAGATCAGGAAGGATCAGCCCTGAAACACCACTTTCCGAACATGCTGCACAGAGTTTCTCAAATCCGAAACTCAATACCGGATTGATATATCCCATCAGAATAATTGGAATGTTGATTTTGTCTTTGATGGCTTTTAGCTGAGATAACAGTTTTTCGATCGTCATTCCGTTTTGTAAAGCCAGTTCGTGAGCTTTCTGAATGACAGGGCCGTCTGCTACAGGATCAGAATAAGGCATTCCGATTTCAATCATATCTGCTCCGGAATCCTGAATCAGTTGTATAATATCAGCGGTATCTTCCAGTTGTGGAATTCCTGCTGTGAAGTATATATTTAGTTTTTTCATTTTTTATTGTATTAAAGTATAACGTACAAAGTACAATGTAGAAAATAGTATTAAACTCAGGTGAGAAAGTACATTGTACATTTTACATCCGACATTTTACAAATTCTTCAGATACGTTTCCATATCCTTATCTCCACGTCCGCTCAGGCAAATAACGACAACATCATCTTCATTAAATTTTTTCTTGTCTAAAACTGCCAGCGCATGAGAACTTTCCAATGCAGGAATAATTCCTTCAAGTTTGGTAAGTTCAAAAGCACATTGTAAAGCTTCGTCATCATTAATACTAAAGAATTCTGCTCTTTTTTCTTTAAATAAATGCGCATGGAAAGGGCCTATTCCAGGATAATCCAGCCCTGCAGAAATAGAGTGGGGTTCAATAACCTGTCCGTCTTCCGTCTGCATCACAAGGCTTTTGCTTCCGTGAAGGACTCCAAGGGTTCCTAAAAATGTAGTCGCAGCCGATTTTCCTGAATCTACACCCATCCCTCCGGCTTCAGCAGCAATGATTTTTACTTCTTTTTCCTCTACAAAATGATAGAAAGTTCCCGCAGCATTACTTCCTCCGCCCACACAGGCAATCACATAATCAGGATTTTCCCTTCCGATTTTCTCTTTCAGCTGTTCTTTAATTTCTTTTGAAATAATACTTTGAAATCTTGCCACAAGATCCGGAAAAGGATGAGGTCCTACCACACTTCCAATCACATAATGAGTCGTCACAGGATTGTTGATCCAGTCTCTTAACGCTTCATTTACGGCATCTTTAAGGGTTTTTGATCCTGAAGTTGCTGCTACAACTTCCGCCCCAAGCATTTTCATTCTTGCGACGTTTGGGGCTTGTCTCTGGATATCAATTTCTCCCATATAAACAATGCACTCAAGACCAAGCAAAGCACACGCTGTAGCTGTGGCAACACCATGTTGTCCTGCTCCGGTTTCAGCAATGATTCTGGTTTTTCCAAGACGTTTTGCCAACAGAACCTGCCCCAGAGCATTATTGATCTTGTGAGCTCCCGTATGGTTGAGGTCTTCCCGTTTCAAATAAATCTGTGTCTGGTATTTTTGACTTAAGTTTTTAGCAAAATAGAGGGGCGTAGCTCTTCCTACATAATTTTTCAGTAAATCCTGATATTCTGTCTGAAAATCTTCAGATTCTATGATTTCAAGATAGTTTTTTTGCAGTTCTTCTACATTAGGATAGAGCATTTCGGGGATAAAAGCACCTCCAAACTCTCCATAATATCCGTTTTCATCGGGGTTTTTATAATTCATTTTTTATTCTTTATTCATTAAATAAGCGTTGTTTTGTACACTCAGCTGGTTGAGCAGCTCTTTTCTTTTCTGTGAGGTATGAAAAATCAAGATATCATCATCTTCAGAATTTACCCACTCCGAGCCGATACTTTCTTTGATCATTTTGGCCTTGTCATGGAGGATTTCTATGTCACATTTTTCATAAAAGGAACGAAGATCAGCGTGGCAGAAACCAATTGTCTCAAGATTTCTCTGAGTAACATTTTCTTTGAAATGTTTCACCAAAGCGGTTCCATACCCTTTCTTTTTATGAGCAGAAACAAGCCCTACGGCTTCCGCAAAGGAATAACCGGTGTCTGCTATTTGTAAGGTGAAATCAAAATTCACTCTCATAATGGCCAATATGCTTTCATCCATATCCATCAGAAAATGAAATTCCGAGTCTTTAAAAAAAGAGCGGAAGTAGGATGATTTCATGGTGTTCCATGCAGAAATATCCCAAAGTTCCAGGATGTGTTTTATTTCGGCTTCTGTTAAATATTTTGTTTCTTTTACCTGATATTTCATGGGTTTAAACTATTAATAAATGTGAGATGGTAATCATTTTGCTGTTTGGTAATCAGTTTTTTATAGTACAGTAATTCTATTTTATGCATTAAATCAATTAAGGTTGCTTTATCTATTTTGGACTGATACATGGTAATGGCAATTTCCAGATTATCAATCATAAAATAAGGATCGGAATCCTCATATAACAGGAATATTTTGGCATAAATTAATCCTAAGTCATATTTTATACTTGATCTGACATGAGTTTCCAGAAATTTATCTGAAATAATCACCAGATAATAGCTGTTCCATAAGCTGATTCTTTCAAAAAAATACTGAATATCTGTTTCTTCAAAATCTTTAATAATACAAATGAAATCAGACAATAATCCACCCACTTCCCAATGTTCTGTATTACTGTCGTTCTGTGAAACAAAGTGATACAGATTCTGGATTTTTTCATTCCCGAATTTAGGGGGAAATAAGGTTTTGTAAAATGTCTTTTTGAGCAAATGTATATTCATCCTTGTGTGTTTTTATGTGTTATTTATTTTGCTGATATAAAGTTTTAAACTTTTTTATGCTGTCAATATTTTTATTTCCGGGCTCTGTTTCAAATTTCGAATTGATATCCAAAGCAAAAGGTTGTTGTTTCAATGTATCAATATTCCCTATATTTTCCTCAGAAATACCGCCGCTTAAAAAGTAGGGCAGAGGAATCTCAAATTCATTCAGAATATTCCAGTCGAATTGTTTTCCCGTTCCGCCAAATGCTTTGCTGTCAGTATCGAATAGGTAGTAGGTGATAGGTTTCAGATCAGGAATTTGTGTTATTTTATTTTGATTTTCTGCCGTATTACTCCCTATTCTGATTACTTTAATGATTCCAACCTCAGGATTTAGTTTTTGTCTTAGTTCAGCAATGAAATCATTACTTTCATCACCGTGAAGCTGTACAAAATTCAAATCTGCATGTTGAACGATCTTTACAATGATCTCTACTTTTTCATTGACAAAAACACCTACTTTTCCCTGATGATTAATAGTTGAGATCTCTTCCAGACTCAGATGGTTCAACACATATCTCGGTGATTTTTCGTAGAAGATAAAACCGAGAAAATCTGTTTTCATAGCAATCAATTCCTGAATCTGATCCGGTTTTGTAAGACCACAGACTTTCAGGCGAGATGGCAGGTTTGAGGTTGTAGGTTGCAGGTTCATTGTTGATTATTATTGAGTTAAAATTTGAGAAGCGAATTCTTCAAAAGCTTTGGCCGGATCTGTATTTTTCATGAAATATTCACCCATCAGGAAACCATCAAATCCTTTTTCTTTTAAAAACTGAAAATCTTTAAGATTGTAAATACCGCTTTCAGCAACAGATAAAACTTCTTTTGGAAGCTGGTTTTTCAGCTGAACGGAATGCTGAAGATTAACTTTAAAATCTTTAAGGTTTCTGTTATTAATTCCTACCAAATCAATTTCTGAATTGAAATGCTTCAGTTCATCTTCTGTATGAATTTCCAGTAAAACCTCCAATTTCAGTTGGTGAGCTAATTCGGTAAATTCCTGTACCTGAGCTGGTGAAAGACATGAAGCGATCAGTAATACTACATCAGCTCCAATACTTTTGGCTTCATAAAACTGATATTCATCAATCATAAAATCTTTTCGCAGAATCGGAATGGTAATCTCATTTCTTACATCCAGAACATCATTTAAATTTCCTCCGAAAAAATCATGATCAGTCAGGATTGAAATTCCGCTGGCTCCAAAATTTTCGTAAGCAGAAACTACCTCCAAAGGCTGTACACTATTGTTTATAATTCCTTTTGAAGGAGATTGTCTTTTAAACTCAGCGATAATTCCGCTTTTATTTTTGATGGATTCCTTCAGTGAATAGGTTGGTCTTCCAAAAAAGGCTGTATTTTTTAATCGGTCAAGAGAAATGCGCAATTTTGCAGCAGCAACTTCCTCTTTTTTTCGTTTAATAATTTGATCCAGTATAGTCATTTTTGTGTTTAAGTTTGGTCAATGGTGAATTTTGCTTCGCAAGTGAATAATGAATTTAATTAATCAGGAGATTAAAACTGTTTAATGCTTTTCCGCTTTGCAGGCTTTCCTGAGCAAGCAGAAGACAGTCATCGTACGTTCCGAATTTATGGGTGTTGTGCAGCGCTACTGAAGCATTGGCAAGAATTACTGAGTTCTGCTGCTCCGTACCGTTTCCTTCCAGAATATTCATAAATATTTTTGCGGTTTCCTGAATAGAACTTCCTGCTTTAATATCTTCCAGTGTTACCGGATTGAAACCCAAATCTTCTGCCGAATAGATTTCTTCACCATTTTTTGTAATGATTTTACTATCGTCAGTAAGGCTTATTTCATCATATCCGTCAAGACCATGGACCAGAGTAAAGTCACGTTCCTCCTTCTGAAGAAGATACTGATAAATTCTTGCAATTTCCAGATTATAAACTCCAATCATGGAAAATTTTGGTTTTGCCGGATTTACCAATGGACCCAAAAGGTTAAAGAATGTCCTCAATCCCAAAGATTTTCTCAGTAATCCAACTGATTGCAGAGCAGGATGAAAATAAGGAGCATGTAAAAAGCAAATGTTGGCTCTTTCAAGATCTTCATTCAATTGTTCTGAACTGTTTTTAAACTGATATCCCAGTTCTTCCAGTACATTCGATGAACCAGTAGTGGTGGAAGCTCCGTAATTTCCATGCTTTGTTACCTTTTGTCCGGCTCCGGCTACTACAAAGCTGGCCAGGGTTGAGATATTGATGGTGTCTTTTCCGTCACCTCCGGTTCCTACAATATCAATGGCATCATTGGTGTCGATCTTTACAGGAACAGCCATGTGTAATAGTGCTTCTCTGAAGCCTTCCAACTCTTTCAAGGTGATATTCCGCATCAGGAAGACACTTATAAAAGCAGTAATTTCTGCGGCATTAAACTTATTCTGTGCAATCTCAATCATCATCGCTTTTGCTTCTGATTTTGAGAGTGTGTTATGATTGAACAGATATTGCAGTATTTCTTTCATTTGTGGCGTTTTTATGTTTGTTGAAGGGATTTCTAAGATTTTCATGACAACAGAAAGTTTTTAATGATTACTTCTCCTTCCGGTGTTAAAATACTTTCAGGGTGAAACTGTACTCCGTGTACATCATATGTTTTGTGCTGCAAAGCCATGATCATTCCGTCTTTATCTACAGCTGTGATTTCCAGTTCTTCCGGAAAACCTTCCGGATTGACTGCCCAGCTGTGGTATCTTCCTACTTCCAATCCTGATTGCAGATCTTTGAAAACTTTAGTATTTTCTTTTACTATTTCAGTAGTGGTGGCTACTCCATGGAAAATTTCAGAAAGGTTAATAAGACTTCCTCCGAAAGCTTCAGCGATAGCCTGCTGACCCAGGCACACTCCAAGGATACTTTTTGTAGGAGCGTATTCTTTAATAAGGTCTAATAAAATACCGGCTTCTTCAGGAATTCCGGGACCTGGAGAAAGGATGATTTTGTCATATTTTCCAATCTCTTCAAGGGTAATTTTATCATTTCTTACCACATCCACTCTTTGATTCAGAATTCTTTCGATAATCTGGACAAGGTTATAGGTAAAGCTGTCATAGTTGTCGAAAACGAGAACTTTAAGCTGTGGTTGTTGAGTGTTTATATTGTTGTTCATTGCTTTTTTGTTAGAGAGTTGCTATTTTTTTGTTGCTGTTTGCTGGTTGACGGATTTATTTTTCAACTATTTTTTCAGCTTTTTCTACGGCTTTTTTAAGAGCATTCAGTTTGTTGTTGACTTCCTGCAGTTCACTTTCAGGAACAGATTTTGCCACAAGGCCGGCACCAGCCTGATAAAATAACGTGTTATTTTTGCTTAAGAAGGTTCTGATCATGATGGCCTGATTGCAGGTTCCGTTCAACCCGATAATTCCGATACAGCCGCCATAATATCCACGGGAATCTTTTTCGTATTGGTTGATCAGCTGAAGCGCTTTATGTTTTGGAGCACCGCTTAATGTTCCCTGAGGGAAAGTAGCGGAAACCATTTCCAGAGGATTGATGTCATCAGCAACATCTGCAGTCACCTCACTTACCATATGAATAACGTGAGAGAAAAGCTGGATTTCTTTAAGCTTAGTAACCGTTACATTTTTCCCAAGCTTTCCAAGATCATTTCTAGCGAGATCTACCAGCATGGTATGTTCTGCATTTTCTTTGGGATCAGCTTTTAGCACTTCTATAGCCTCAAGATCCGCTTCAAAGTTTCCGGTTCTTTTCGAAGTTCCGGCAATCGGGTGAATAATGGCTTTATTATTTTTAATGATTAACTGACTTTCAGGACTTGATCCAAATAGTTTGTAATTTCCGTAATCAAAATAGAATAGGTAAGGAGAAGGGTTGATATTTCTCAAAGCACGGTATACATTGAACTCATCTCCCTTGAATTTTTGTTCAAACCTTCTGCTTAAAACCAGTTGGAAAACATCTCCACGCATACAGTGTTTCTGTGCTGTTTTTACGAGTTCAAGATAATCTTCATCTGTAATATTAGAGGTTTCCTCACTGGTTTTCTCGAAAGGATAAACCGGAGTATTCTGATTTTTAATAAGATTTTCCAACAGATGAAGTTCAGATTTTACTCCATCGATAAAGTTTTCAATAATATGCATTTCATCATTGAAATGATTGATAGCAATTACATATTGGTACAATCTGTATCTCATCACAGGGATTTCTACTTCCTTGCTCTGTGGTTTAAGATTGATGTTTTCAAAGAACTGTACCGCTTCAAAACTTGTATATCCAAAAAGACTCTGAGCAGTTTGTTCAATCGGATCATTGGTCTCTTTGCAGTTAAAAATTTTTCGGAACTCTTCAAATATATCTGTGATATTTCGTTCCATAATAAATTGTTTTACGGGAGCAGAGGCAGGAAGTTTGATTTCATATTCGTTGAGGTTTTTCACTTCAATTCCGGCGATGGCATTCACTGCAATGAAGGAAAAATTATTATCAATACTTTTTGAGTCCGAACTTTCCAGAAGAATGGTGTCACGGAATTTATCCCTGATCTTAAGGTAAATATTCATGGGGGTATGAAGGTCTCCCAGTGTTTTTTTCGAAACAGTTTTTATTGTAATTGCGTTGGTCAACATCTTATTGTTTTTTGTGAGATTAAGGAATAAAAAAAGGCTTTAACGGTATCCGTCAAAGCCTATATATTGTTTTTTGATTATTTCTGCTGTAGTTAACAACATGACAATACCTCCAGACCCGACGAAGAGTTTGAAAGCCACCACCAAATATTGTTGTTCATTTTTAACATGGGACAAATGTAGAAATTTTTTTAATAAAAAAACTAAAAAATATCAGAAAATACTAAAATTTAATATAAAAATCCTTTATTTAAGCTGCTTGAGCTCTTGTTTTAATTCCTTGATTTTTTCTTTATAAGCTTCATCATTGTAGTATTTTACGTAGTTTTCCAATGTAGCAATATACTCCTCAATGAATTCCTTATTCGTTTTGTCTGCTTCATACTTGGTTTTTGCAGAATTCACAGGAGCCAGTTTTTCATTTTGTAATACAATTTTTCCTTCCCTGGATTGGTCATAAAGGATAACAATGTTTTTTTCATATCCCGGGATGTATTTTACGGGTATATCCTTGTCACCAGGTATTCTGATTGAATTTCGGATGGGATAAATCGCTGCAGTAGTAGTGGAGAAAAAAGTAGTGGTATATTTTCCGTCCTGTTTCTTCACAATAGCCTCATAATCGTGGATGTACATATCATTCAGGGTAGAATTGGTTTCTACATCAGACGTGATGATAGCTGTGCTTTCCACTCCATATTTATTTAAAAACCATGCGTTTAAAAACTGTCCGCCAAAACCATTTAATATAGCCAGTGGAATGATAGGTATTAAAAGCCAGGTTTTTTTGGTCATATACGAAAGCCCTACAAAGAATACCAGCAACAGAACCACAGTATAAAAACCATGATGACTGGTGAAAAACAGAATTTTTGAAATTAAAACCATGGATTAAAGATAACTATAATAATCTTTTATTTAAACGCTATGTTCGCAAAGATGTTATTAAAATAACTATAAAATGTTCGCAACTACCTTACAATTAGTAAAATACAATATCATTAGTTAAATGAAGTGCCCTTGTGAACCCAAAATAGAGTTTGATGATAATTACTTTGCGAACATAGCGTTTGAACTATTTATTGTACCGGTTCAGATAAAGGAATGTCAGGAGTTCCGCTGTAAAAAACAATCAGCGTTGCTCCGAGGTCTCCAGTTTTACCTCTGTGGCCGGTATTAACCATTTCAGGAAGCACCTGACCTTTTCTTATCCATTGCGTTTTTCCATCCTCTTTTCTTTCAATCTGAATTTCACCTTTTTCTACATAAGCTGCATTGATCACAGGATGTTTATGCCAACTCAATGCAGAATTGGGAGGTACGGCAATTTTAAGAACCGTGATTTCCGGCTGTGTGGTAGGATAGGCCGGATATACCGTTCCATCCCATGATTTGGTTGTTTTTAAAAGTGTCACCGATTCAATTTTATCAGAATATTCTGATTGTGGTTCGTTAGATGAATTGTCACACGAAAGGAAGAGGGATGAGGATACAACAAAGAAAGTTGTAGCCAACAATTTTTTTTTAGCCATAAGCTTCATATTTATATTTTGGTCTTGGCTCGGATTATCCGATATACAAAAATAATAACCTATTTTAAATATCCCTATGTATTGAATTATTTTTTTTATTGTTAAATTAAAACTCCGATCCCAAAAATATTTCTCAAAGAAAACATTTGTCATAAGTTTAAAAGGTTATTTTTTATATTTTTGCTTCCAAATTAGAAAAAAATGAAAAAAGTATTAGCAATCGCATTTATCGGAGGTTTATTATTAGCAAGCTGTTCTAAAAAAGTAGATCACTCTTTACAGGACACAAACACAATGCTTCCAGAGCCAGAAGTAGCTACTGTTGATTCTACGGCTAAAACTGCTGCTCCAGCTGCTGCAACTCCAGCTGCTCCTGCACCTGAAGCTGCTAAAACAGATTCTACAGCTAAGAAATAATGAAAAAAATACTTTTAGCAGGAACTTTAGGTCTTATGATCATTTCCTGTTCTAAAAAAGAAAATACAGCAGAAGCGGCATCTTCTTCTGAAACGGCAGTTGTTTCAGAACCAGTTCAATCTAAACTTTCAGGTGATCAGATCATCGAAACCTTGGACTGTTCAGGATGTCACTCTGTTAATGAGAGAATGATAGGACCTTCTTATAAGGAAATTGCAGGAAAGTATACTGAAAAGGATACGGAATTGCTGGCTTCCAAAATTATAGAGGGCGGAAGTGGAGTATGGGGAAGTGTGCCTATGGCTGCCCATCCACAGGTATCTAAAGAAGATGCAAAAAAAATGGTGGAATATATTTTAAGTCAGAAGAAATAAAATATGTCCGCTGAAAAATCCAGTCTGCACACAAGAAATCTGCATCGTAATCCCTATGATTTTGATCAGCTTATTTCTTGTGTGCCGGAACTGAAACACTATGTTTTCTTGAATGCTTATCAGACGGTAACCATTAATTTCAGCATTCCTCAAGCAGTTAAACTGCTCAATAAAGCCTTACTCTTACATTTCTACAACATTAAAGGTTGGGATATTCCCGATACCAATCTTTGTCCACCCATCCCGGGAAGAGCAGATTACGTCCATTATATTGCTGATTTATTAAGTGAACAACTTAATAAAATCCCGACAGGAAATTCTGTAAAAGGTCTGGATATAGGAGCAGGAGCTAATCTTGTGTATCCTTTAATCAGCCACAGATCTTACGGCTGGACAATGCTGGGAACGGATATCAATCAGGATTCTTTGAAAAATGCTCAACACATTCTGGATCAAAATGAGGATTTGTCCACTGTCATTCAGTTAAAAAGACAGCCTGATGCTGATCACATCTTTACCAATATCATTAGTCCTGACGACAGATTCACTTTTACCATGTGTAATCCTCCTTTTCATGATTCTGAAGAATCTGCCATGAAAGGGAATATCAGAAAAACAAAAAATCTTAGTAAATCAAAGAAAACGAAACCTCTTTTTAACTTCAGCGGACAGCAGTCTGAACTTTGGTGTGAAGGTGGTGAACTTGCTTTTATTACTAAAATGATCAATGAAAGCACATTGTTTTCATCACAGGTTCTTTGGTTCACGTGTCTGGTTTCCAAAAAAGACAATCTCAATAAACTCAACAATCTTTTAAAGAAAGTAAATGCTGTAGAGGTGAAAACCATCGATATGGCTCAGGGACAAAAAGTAAGCAGAATGCTGGCGTGGACGTTTATTCCTCGAAAAGACAGAAAAAGCTGGTTGATTTAAAATTCAAAGTTCAAAGTTTAATGTTATAGCACAATCATTCAAATCTTTGATCTCTAAACACGTATCCCGAACCCCAATACCCCGCATCTTTACCACTTTTTAAAATTTCTTAAAAAAGCCATTGACGGTCATGTCAAAAATGCCTAAATTTGTACGCTTTTAGAAAAATAAGAAATGCAATTATCAGAACAAGAAATCATTAGAAGAGAAAAGCTGAATAAGCTTACTGAAATGGGGATTAATGCGTTCCCTGCGGATGAGTATATAATTACAGATACTACAGAATCTATAAAACAGGACTTTTCTGAAAGTAAACAGGTGAAGATCGCTGGTAGATTGATGTCCCGCAGAATTCAAGGAAAAGCTTCTTTTGCAGAATTGCAGGATTCTAAAGGAAAAATCCAGGTTTATTTCAACAGAGACGAGATCTGTCCGGGTGAAGATAAAGAACTTTATAATGAAGTATACAAACACCTTCTGGATATCGGTGATATTATCGGTATTGAGGGTGAATTGTTTACCACTCAGGTAGGAGAGAAGACGGTTTTAGTGAAAAACTTTACGCTTCTTACAAAAGCTTTACGTCCGCTGCCTCAGGCTAAAACTGATGAAAACGGAGTAGTACACGATGGTTTTACAGATCCTGAATTAAGATACAGACAGCGTTATGTAGATTTAACGGTAAACCCACAGGTAAAAGAAATTTTCGTGAAGAGAACAAAATTGTTCAATGCCATGAGAACATTCTTTAATGATGCAGGATATTTTGAAGTGGAAACACCAATTCTACAGTCAATTCCTGGTGGAGCAGCAGCAAAACCGTTTATCACGCATCACAATGCATTAGATATTCCATTATATTTAAGAATTGCCAACGAATTATATCTGAAAAGACTGATCGTAGGTGGTTTTGACGGAGTATACGAGTTCTCTAAAAACTTCAGAAATGAAGGAATGGACAGAACTCACAACCCTGAGTTTACCGCTATGGAAATCTATGTAGCTTACAAAGATTACAACTGGATGATGGATTTCACTGAGAAATTACTGGAATTCTGTGCTATCCAGGTAAACGGAACTACAAAAGCTACCTTTGGGGAACATGAAGTAGATTTCAAAGCTCCTTATCCAAGAGTTTCCATGACAGAAGCAATCCTGAAATTTACAGGGTTCGATATCACTGGAAAAACTGAGAAGGAATTATACGATTTTGCCAAGTCTATCGGTATCGAAGTAAATGAGACGATGGGTAAAGGAAAATTAATCGATGAGATCTTTGGTGAGAAATGTGAAGGAAACTTCATTCAGCCGACTTTCATTACGGATTATCCGATCGAAATGTCTCCACTGACAAAGAAACACAGAAGCAAAGAAGGCTTAACAGAGCGTTTTGAATTAATGGTATGCGGTAAAGAAATCGCTAACGCTTACTCAGAGCTTAATGATCCGATCGATCAGAGAGAGCGTTTTGAAGCTCAGATGGCGTTATCTGAAAGAGGAGATGATGAAGCGATGTTTATCGATCAGGACTTCTTAAGAGCGCTGGAATACGGTATGCCGCCAACTTCAGGATTAGGAATCGGTATGGACAGATTAATCATGTTCTTAACGAATAATGCCTCTATCCAGGAAGTATTATTCTTCCCTCAGATGAGACCTGAAAAAGCAACACCGCAAATTGAACTGGGCGAGGATGAAAAAGTAATCCTTGAAATCCTTAATTCTCAGGAAGAGCCAATGGCTTTGGCTGAAGTAAAAGAAAGAAGCCAGTTATCCGGTAAAAAATGGGATAAAGCTTCCAAGACTTTGACAAAAAACAATATTGTGAAAGTAGAGAAAATTGACGAAAATCTTTTGATGAAATTGGCTTAAGATTTCTCAGAAAACATAAATAAAAAAGGTACAGTGCTATGCTGTACCTTTTTCTTTTTTCCATTTCCGGAGCTGTGCCCTGAAGTTTTTAAAGGGAGCTACGGTATTGATATGAATCCACTTCCAAACCGGCCACTGGGCGGGAGTAGTTGCCCATTTTCTCTGTTCCGGAGTGAATAGTGTTTCATCGTCAAGATTTTCTATCCAAGTGATAATTTTATCAACTTGATTTCTCAGCAAGTCTCTTTGCTGTTGTAAACTATAAGAACCGTATTCATGATAAAAAGACTGGTACAATCCTCCCAGGTTATTCCATTTATATTCAGGAGTGGGAGTTTTCACTTCAATTCCTTTGCTTTCATCAGATTCCCATTGTAAAAGGAGGTGAGTCCAACCCAATTGATAGGAAATATTTTGTGATGGAGTTTTATCAACTTCTGGCTGCAAAAGATCTTTGTCCTCTTCTTTGATATCATTAAATTCCTTATCATAGAGCAGATATCTTTTCTTTAGCTCTTCAATGAATTCTGTTTTATCTTTATAACCCTGCATACTTACTATTTTCTCAACTTACTGAAAGAAGCCATCAGATAAAATAAGAAAGGAAGAATAAACAATGAGCCCAGCATCAATGCCCATCCCAATGCGGCGATAGTTTTTTCAGGAGCCATATGTTCCAGTAATGAAAGATGCTGTCCGTTTCCTAATAAAATAATATCCGGATTATGCTGATACGTTGCCGCTACTAAAATCATCACCATCTGGAATCCTGCCAAAGCACGTACAGGAAGCAGCTTCTGACGGTTCATCGCTCTTAGAATAAGCAACAAGGCAATGGTGGCAAAAGCAATCGCCATAATCCCCAAAGGCTTTGAAAATACCCACGTCAAAAGGGGAATATCTGAAATATAAGCAGTTACGAATACCAATATTCCTGTAACCACAACAAAGATCATCGTCTGCTTGGATTTTCTGATCATTAACAAAAGATCGGCCTTATCACGTGTTTCTCTTAATGAAAATATAGAAGCAAGATAAGCACAAAGGGCTACAGTAAATAAGCCCACAGAAACCCCAAACCAGTTCAGCCAGCTGAATACATACAAATCCAGAAAACCTACAGCATCAGGATTGATAGAATGTGAAACCGTAGCAGCAGCAATTAATCCCAAAAAGAAAGGAGTTAAAAGACTCGCATAATAGAAAATCTGGGTATATAAAACCTGCCAGTTATCCTTTACAGCATCATAATGCCTGAACGTAAAAGCTGTTCCTCTTGCAATAATTCCTAAAAGCATTAAGACTAAAGGAATGTGAAGATAAGTAGACATAGTGGTATAAATCTCCGGAAAACCAACAAAAAGGATAACGATGGCAATAATCAGCCACATGTGATTGGCTTCCCAAACAGGAGCAATAGATTCATACATAATCTCATGGGTTTTATGACGGGCTTTTTTATTAGTGAACATTTCTACAATACCTGCTCCAAAGTCAGCTCCGCCCAGAATAATATAAAGACAGATGGATAGCCAGAGAAAACCTATTACAATGTAAATCATGATTTTTTGTTTTTATCGTTAAACTGAGCATCGGTAGGATCGTAAAGCTTCGGTACCATTTGAATCTGTCTCTTTAAAAGGAAAACAAGGATCAATGATAATGATACGAAAATAGCCGTGAAAAAATAGAATGAATACTGTATTCCCGGCATAGGAGTTACAGCGTCAACTGTTCTCATAATTCCATAAATAATCCAGGGCTGTCTTCCTACTTCCGTTACTGTCCATCCGGCTTCCAACGCAATATATCCAAAAGGTGTTGCTATTAAAAATGTTTTCAATAGCCAGTGTTTATTCAGCCATTCTTTTTTGAAGAAGAAAGCATATAAATAAATAGCTCCAATAACAATCATGATCACTCCGAAGAAAATCATGATTTGAAAAGCATAATGAACCACAGCAATCGGAGGCCATTCATCTCTAGGGAAATCCTTAAGACCTTTTACTTCAGAATTGAAGTCATTGCTCACCAGAAAACTTAAAACTTTCGGAATTTTCACTGCATATTTCACTTCTTCTTTTTCCTCATCAGGAATTCCTCCAATCACAAATGAAGCCCCTTTTTCCGTTTCAAAATGAGCTTCCATAGCTGCCAGTTTGATAGGTTGTCTTTCTGCCACCGACTTTGCAGCAACATCACCGCTTAGAGGTGCTCCGAATGCCCCAATCAAAGCAAATCCTACGGCAATTCTAAAAGCTTTGGTATGAAATTCAACATTTCTTTTTCGCATAATCATAAAGGCATGTACTCCAGCTACGGCAAATCCTGTTGCACAAAATGCCGCAACCGTCATGTGAAGAGCCTGCGGAAACCACGCATCATTGAACATTGCTTTTATAGGATCTATATTAAGGTACTGTCCGTTAATATAATCAAAACCGGTGGGAGAATTCATCCATGAGTTGGCTGCTACCACCAGAATTCCGGAAGCCAGCCCGCTTACTCCTACAAGAAATCCGCAGAACCAGTGAAACCATTTATTGAATCTTTCCCATCCATATAAAAAGAAACCGATAGCAATAGCCTCAATGAAAAAGGCTGTTCCTTCCAGAGAAAACGGCATCCCGAAAATCGGACCTGCATGTTTCATAAATCCAGGCCATAGAAGTCCAAGTTCAAAGGAAAGCATGGTTCCTGAAACTGCTCCGGTAGCAAAAAGGATAGCTACCCCTTTGCTCCATGCTTTTGTCAGTCCTTTATATACTTCATTATTGGTCTTTAGATATTTCCAATGGGCAAAAGCCATCAAAAAAGGCATCACCATACCCACACAAGAGAATATGATATGAAAGCCCAGAGAGAGTGCCATCTGAGCGCGTGCTGCTATAAAATCATCCATAATTTCAACTTTTCAGTTAATAAATTTAAGCATAAATTATTGATGTTGAATATGATTTACAACAGTTGCAATTTCAGCAATACCTTTTAATTTTGAATCTTTTATTGGCTTCCTTTTTCTTATGTTTTTAATAAGAAAACTCTACATTTTTTTGACACTTTTTAACTTTCATACCTCGAAAAAAATCACGATATTTGTGAGTCTTTGCATACAGCAGGATTTTTAATTTTTAATATGAGTCAAAAACAATATACAGCTAGTAGTATTCAGGCATTGGAAGGAATGGAGCACGTACGTATGCGTCCTTCAATGTACATTGGTGATGTAGGAGTCAGAGGACTTCACCACTTGGTTTATGAAGTAGTAGATAACTCTATTGACGAGGCATTGGCAGGGTACTGCGACACGATCTTCGTTAGCATCAAGGAAGGAAACGGAATTGAGGTAAGTGATAACGGTAGAGGTATCCCGGTTGATTTCCACGAAAAAGAGCAGAAATCTGCCCTTGAAGTGGTAATGACAAAAATTGGAGCCGGAGGTAAGTTTGACAAAGACTCTTATAAGGTTTCAGGAGGTCTTCACGGGGTTGGGGTTTCGTGTGTGAATGCACTTTCCAATGAGATGATCACTACTGTTTACAGAGATGGAAATGTTTACCAGCAGATCTATTCAAGAGGAAAAGCCCAGACAGGTGTTGAGGAGATTGGTCACAGCGAAAAAAGAGGAACCAAGCAGTTTTTCCAGCCGGATGATAGTATATTTACAGAGTTAATTTACAATTACGATACATTAGCAAGCCGTTTAAGAGAACTTTCTTACCTTAACAAAGGAATTACCATTACATTAACTGATGAAAGAGAGAAATTAGAAGACGGATCTTTCCGTTCGGAAGTTTTCCATTCAGAAGGTGGGTTAAAAGAATTCGTTGCTTACATTGATGGTAACCGTGAGTCTATCATGGAACATGTAATCTTCATGGAAGGAGAAAGAGATGATATTCCTGTAGAAGTAGCAATGCGTTACAATACATCTTTCAACGAAAATCTTCACTCTTATGTAAACAATATCAATACTCATGAAGGAGGAACTCACTTAGCAGGTTTCAGACGTGCTTTAACAAGAACGCTTAAGAAATATGCTGATGATCTGGGTATTCCACAGAAAGAGAAAGTAGAAGTTACAGGTGATGACTTCCGTGAGGGATTAACAGCTGTGATTTCTGTAAAAGTAATGGAGCCTCAGTTTGAAGGACAGACTAAAACAAAACTAGGAAACTCTGAAGTTTCCGGAGCTGTTGATAAAATTGTTGGGGAAATGCTTACCAATTTCCTTGAAGAAAACCCTTCTGAGGCAAAACTGATCGTGCAGAAAGTTGTTTTGGCAGCAAAGGCAAGACAGGCAGCGAAGAAAGCCCGTGAAATGGTTCAGAGAAAATCTCCCATGGGAGGTTCTGGTCTTCCAGGTAAATTATCTGATTGCTCTTCTAAAGACCCGGCAGAATCTGAAATCTTCCTTGTAGAGGGAGATTCCGCAGGGGGTACGGCTAAGCAGGGAAGAGACAGACACTTCCAGGCTATCCTTCCTTTAAGAGGTAAAATTCTGAACGTAGAGAAATCTATGCTTCATAAAGTATATGATAATGAAGAGATCAGAAATATCTATACAGCTCTTGGAGTTTCTGTAGGAACAGAAGAAGACAGCAAAGCATTGAATATGGCTAAGCTGAGATACCACAAGATCGTTATCATGACCGATGCCGATATTGATGGATCTCACATTTCTACATTGATCCTTACTTTCTTCTTCAGATATATGAAGGAACTTATTGAGAATGGATATATCTATATTGCTCAACCTCCTTTATACCTGTTAAAGAAAGGGAACAAAAAAGTATATGCATATAACGAAAAAGAACGTGAAGAGTTTACTCTAGACATGGCTCCGGATGGTAAAGGAGTAGAAGTACAACGTTACAAAGGTCTTGGAGAAATGAACCCTGAACAGCTTTGGGAAACTACATTGAATCCTGAACACAGAATTCTTAAACAGGTAACCATTGATAATGCAGTGGAAGCAGACAGTATTTTCTCTATGCTGATGGGGGATGAGGTTCCACCAAGAAGAGAGTTTATCGAGAAAAATGCGAAATATGCCAAAATTGATGCATAAACGTTTTTAAAAATATAACAAAAAAAGCTTCTAATTATTTAGAAGCTTTTTTTATATTTGGATAAACCAAAAAAACAATAATATGTTAACTCTTTTACAAACAGACCCTTACAACGGGGCAGATGCGGCTTCTGGAGCAGTAGCTGCAGGATTGGGGATCGGAACGATGTTCTTCGGCTTACTTTGCTATATTTTCTACGGATATTGCATGTACAAAATTTTTCAGAAAGCAGGAAGACAAGATGCCTGGGCTGCCTTTATTCCTATTTATAACACCATTGTATTGCTGGAAATTGTGAAAAAACCAATTTGGTGGATCATTCTTTTCTTTATTCCACTGGTAAACATTTATGCATGCTGGGTTGTATATGACAGACTAGCCAAAGGCTTTGCCAAAGAAACTCCTCTTTACACGATTCTCATTCTCCTTTTCGGATTTATTTTTATTCCTTTATTGGGACTCGGAAGTGATCAGTTTGATAGTAAACTGGTCCCGAATGATTAAAAAAGAAACAAAAAAATTAAAAGACTTCATTTTTGAGGTCTTTTTTATAAATAATTTTAAGCTGTAGAATTTATTGTACTTCTTCCTATTATTAATTCTACATTATTTAAATTGCATGAATTGTAATTTATTTTAAATTTGAAATGAAGATAATATGAAGTTTATCCCTTCATGCCACAGAATAGGTACACCCTTCTCCCAATATAGAATGAGTATAAATATTCTGTTTTTAACTTTTCAAAATTAATGATGAAAAGTTGATAATGTGTTCATTTTCTTATAGGTACATTTAATATAGTACTTTTTTAAGTAATAGGTTAAGGCTTCACATGTTGAAGCCTTTTATATTTTTTTTAACAGTTATTAAGATTTTATTATTTTTGTATCATCTTAATAACTATGATGAAAATATTAGTCTTGGGGGCTTTATCTACCGCCTCATTGTATTTCGCACAGAGCTATCCTGCCTCTGCCATTCCTGAGAATTTAAAGAAAAATGCTAACGTTGTTATACGAAAAAAATTTACAACGGTTCAGATCAACAAAGTTGATGAAATAAAATACCAATATAATACTGTGACTACAGTTTTAAATAAAGATGGTGATGAACGAGCTGTAGCGTATATACCTTATGATAAAGCAAAAAGTATTTCTAATATAAAAGTTACGATTTATGATGAAGCAGGAAAAAAGGTTAAGAGCTTTTCAAAGTCGGATTTTAAAGATTTTGCTAATAATCCTCAGGGAGTTTTCTATTCTGATAACAGAATTCTGGTATTTTCTTACACATCAGTTCAGTATCCTTATACTGTTGATTTTTCTTATGAAAGCGAAGATAAGAATACGATCTTTATTCAGGATTTTGTACCGTTTCACTCTATTAAAATGTCTTTGGAAGAGGCTCAGTTCAAAATCATTAATACATCAGGAATTGAACTGCGTACCAAGATATACCCTTCAAAGTATAACTATGCGTCTGTTGTAGAAAGCGGAAGTGAAAATGATAAGACCTATTCCTATAAAAATGTACCTGCCATTGATGATGCTTTTATGATTCCGGAGCCTGTTAAAATCTTACCTTCAGTAAATTTTGCTTTAACAAAATTTAACCTGGCAGGAAAACAAGGGACTTTAAATAACTGGACGGATTTTGGAACCTGGTATTATAAAGATCTGATAGAACCAGTTTCGGTATCTACTCCGGCTATTAAAGCTGAAGTAACATCCTTACAATTACAGGGATCTGTAGAAGATAAAGTAAAGAAAATTTATCAGTACATGCAGAACAAAACCCGATATATCGCTGTAGGATTAGGAATTGGGGGCTGGCTTCCTATGCAGCCGGATGAAGTCCACAAAAAAGGATATGGAGATTGTAAAGCATTAACGAATTATATGAGAATTCTATTGAATGAAGCAGGAATTCCATCTAAATACTGTGTGATCAATTCCAGTTCCTCACAGGTTTCTTTTGATCCCGAATTTCCTTCTATGGGAGGAAATCACGCTATTCTGATGATCCCGACTGAAAAAGGAAATATCTGGCTTGAAAATACTTCTCAACAAATAGCCTTTAATCATTTAAGCTATAATACCACTGACAGGAATGTGCTTGCTGTAACTCCGAAGGGAATAGAACTTATCAATACACCAGTTTATAAAGCTGAACAAAATAAAGAAAAACAAATATTGCGAGTTAACCTTAATGAGGACAACAGTATTATCGGGACTGGAAATTTTTCCTATACGGGAAATCAATATGATTATAATCTGAGGTTTGCCAGTCTTAATCCCACTGAAAAAAATGATGCGGTAAAAGAGAGGTTTAATGTTTTAAATTTTGAAAAGGTTGAGATGAAAAATTTTAACAATGACAGAGATAATGCTGTTATTACCTACGACCTTGATTTTAAGACCAATAATTTCTCCAAAAAAGCTGGAAACAGCCTTCTATTCAGATCTGTGCCTATTTTTAATGATGCTGTCTTTAAAACTGATGAAACCCGCGAGCTTCCTTTTGAAGTCGGTATGTCTTATGAGGACGAATATGAAATTGCTTATGTACTTCCTTTGGGGTATAAGGTGGATGAAACTCCTGATAATTCAAGCATCACTTCTGAATTTGGATCTTACAAACTAAGTTTTGTTAAAAGTGAAGGACAGGTAAAGGTGGTCAGAAAAGTACAGATCAATAAAGGATTATATCCAAAAGAAAAATACAACGATTATATAAGTTTCAGAAAAAAGATTCTGAATATGGATAATTCGAAAATTTTAATAACAAAAATATAACCATGAAAAAAATTATAGTATTGCTTTTTTGCTCTGCCAATACCATATTGATCAGTGCTCAGAAGAAATATGAATTTCTGAACCCTCCCAAATTTAATGAGGCAGATCTGTCAAAAGCAAAATCTTTATTAGATGAAAATGCTCCTGCCGAAATTTTATACAAATCTGCTTATTTTATGGTGGATTCCAATACAGGAAATCTCCACAAAAGATATTTTTACAGAGTGAAGATTTATAATAAAGATAAAGCCGAAGACTGGTTGAATCTTGAAATTCCTATTTATAATGTTGGAACCAACAGAGAATCACTGGGAAAGTTCAAAGCTTTTACCTATAATCTTGAAAATGGAGTTACAGTTCCAGTAAAAGTGGAAAAAAGTTCTCAATATAAGAGTAAAGAGAATAAATATGTTACTTTAACAAAATTTGCTTTTCCAAGTGTGAAAAATGGATCTGTCATAGAATATCAATATGAAATTATATCTCCGTTCCGCTTTATGATTCCAGAGGTATTGATAGAATCTGATACTCCTTCACTGAATACAGAATATGTTTTTGATACACCCATCAATATGTCTTATAATGTAAACTATACGGGAGGAATCAGTCCTAAGTATAGAGAAATGGAAGAAAGATATCTGTATGGTGCTCAATATAAAACCTATAGATTTGCTTATGAGAATTTGACTGGTTTTAAAACTGAAAAATTTGTAAGAAACGATAGAAATTTCAGAACAAAAATCAGTGCTGAGCTAAATTCTACTAATTTCGGCGAGCTTAAATTGTATTCATCTTCATGGGATCAGATTGCAAAGAGACTGTATGATAGTGATGATTTTGGAGGTGAAATAAAAAGAACAAAACTGGCAAGAGAAAATATTCCGGCAGGAGTTTCGGAAATGAAAACAGATCTTGAAAAAGCCAATGCAATATTTTCATACGTTCAGAAAACCTTTACATGGAATAAGGATAAAGGGGTTTATACAGAAGACGGTATCAAAAAACTTTTGGAAACTAAAACCGGCAACGCCGCAGAAATTAATCTTTTCCTTGTTATGATGCTTCGCGAAGCAGGTCTTAAAGCTGATCCGTTGATTATTTCTACGGTAGAGAACGGATTGATCAATATGGTGTCCCCTAATATTTCCAATATGAACTTTGTTTTGGCAGCAATTGATATAGATAAGCAGCTGCATATTTATGATGCTACCTCCAAACAATCTTCATTGGATGAAATACCTCTAAAAAACTGGAATCAATATGGAATCCTTGTGACTAAAGATAAGGCTTTGCAGATTCAGATGTCCAATGTAAAATCAAGCAATACTTATCTTACAGCGAATGCCAAAATCAATGATGACGGTAGTATTTCCGGTACCTATTCGGATAAAGATACAGGTGCATACGCGATGTATGCTAAAGACAACTACGATGATAACGCAGAAAAATACAAGAAGCAGTATAAAGAAAACTTCTCAATGGATTTCACGGATATCAATTCGAAAGTGTTGGAAAATGGCGACTTTGAAAGCACGATGAAATTCTCTTCGTCCAACCTTATTGACAGAGTAGGGAAGAAAATGATTATTAATCCGATGCTGTTTTTAAGTAAAAACTCTAATGAATTTGATCAAACCGAAGTAAGAAAATATCCAATTGATTTTGGATCACCCATAACCAGAACAAAAAAGGTCATTCTTGAAATTCCTGAAGGATACAAGATAGAGGAAATGCCTAAAGAAAAAAGGATCGTTACAGAAGATAAAGAAATAGCATATACTTATTCTGTAGAACAAAAAGGAAATATACTGGAGGTGACTACAACTACCAAAATTGGGAGTTCAGACTACCCGAAAGAATATTACCCTGCATTCAAACAAATCTGGGGCGTTGCTTCTAAATTTGAAAATCAGGTAATCAGTCTTGTAAAAAAGTAATAGTTAAAAGGATTTAAATAAAAAAATATTTTTTTTTCAAAAACCATTCATCTTTTGAATGGTTTTTGTATTTAATACCCCAAAAATAGAATTATGAAAAATACGATTGCTGTTATAGCATTATCTTCTTTCTTAGCTGTTACTGCCTGTAAAAAAAATGAAACAGCAGGATCAGCAGAAAAAATAGAAAACAAAGCCACTGAAGAATTTGTAGTAGACTCTGTGAAAGTCAATGACTCTACAAAAATTACGGATTCTTTAAAAGTGAGCTTTACTTCAAAGCTTTTGGTTTTTCCAACTTTAAAAGATAAAAAACTGTTAGACAGCATCTATTTCCAGAATGAAAAGATTAAAGATTTTTCCAAAGCTGGTCTTCAGGCTTATCTGGATAATGAAAAAACTAGTTATTTCAATTCTGTAAAAAATGATAATAAAGACTGGGTTTCAGATGTTACTTATGCTCAAAACTGGTATTCAAGCTCGCATATGAATCTTATTTCTAATTCTAACGGTTATATGCATATTCAGTATCTGGGAAGCGGGTATGAAGGAGGAGCACATGATAACTACGGATTTTCCGAAAGGGTTTTTGATCTTAAAAACAACAAAAAATTAGAACTGAAAGACATTACTTCAATGCCTAAAAATAAAATTGAAGCCATTCTGATGAAAAATATTGATAAAATAAATAGTGGTACAATGGATGGTGACGGAGAAGTGAAGAACTCAGAAATGCTTTTAGTGGATAAAATTCCGGCATCAGACAACTTTTATTTTGATGATAAAAACCTGTATTTTCACTACAGTCCGTATGAAATTGCTGCTTTTGCTGCCGGAGACATTACAATTCCGGTTTCATGGGAAGATCTGAAAGGTACATTAAATACAGAATTTAAAGAAAGAATGAAAATTAAGTAAATTAATGCTTCCAGTTTTGGAAGCATTTTTTAATTTTGTGGTAATGGACAAAGTAGCTTTTATTATCAATCCTTTTTCGGCCAAAAAAAATTATCAGCCGTTTTTAAACGAACTTAAAACAAAGGTTAATAACCCATTGTACTATGTGTCAGAATCTATTCCAGGAACAGATGAATTTATTCAGTCCCATTTTGAAGAGGTTGATATTTTTGTGGCCATCGGAGGGGATGGTACTATTTCTACAGTAGCCAAAAATCTTATTTACACAGATAAAATTCTGGCAATTTTTCCCGCAGGTTCAGGAAATGGATTTTCCAATGAAACACAATTCAGTAAAAATCTGGATGAACTTTTAGAAAAAATAAAAGCTAAAAACTCCCGAAAGATTGATACTTTTACGGTAAACGACAGGCTATCCATCAATGTTTCGGGAACAGGATTTGACGGTAAAGTGGTTAAGGAATTTGAAAAAACAAGCCGTGGATTCAAAAATTATATCAAAGTTTCCCTGAAAACCTTTTTCAATTATAAACCTATCAAGGTGAAATTTTTTGATGAAGAATATCAACAGTACAATGGAAGGTATCTGATGATGAACATTGCCAATACCCGTCAGTTTGGTAACAATGCCTATATTGCTCCGAAAGCCAGTAAAAGTGATGGACTGGTTGACATGGTTTTGGTAAAAAAGTTTCCACTTACTTATTCAGCACTTTTTGCTTTCCGAATGTTTACTAAAAGACTGAAAGATGATGAATATGTAACCTATCTTCCAGTCTCTGAAATATCATTTAAGGTGAATACCAAAAACTGGCATCTGGACGGTGAATTCAATAAGATCAAATCACCAATCCATGTTAAAGTTCAACCTGCGAGTTTAAGTATTTTGATTTAAAGCTTTATGGTACTGGATGCAGGTTAATTTGGTTTCGGATTTACTCGTTGCTGTTTGTTGGGTTTCAGGTTAGGTGTTACACACAACCTTGAACTTTGAACCTTGATTCTTTCCCCAATTCCTGCGACCTAAACCTGCCATCTGCAATCTCTTTATACTTCCAGTTTCTTTTCCACTTCAGCCGGATGATCCAGGCAGTATTGAAGTTGCTTTTTATCAAGCTGTTTTTCCCAGTTGGCAACTACTACGGTAGCTACAGAATTCCCAATTACGTTGGTCAGAGCTCTGCATTCGCTCATGAACTTATCAATTCCAAGAATCAAAGTCATTCCTGCAATCGGAATCTCAGGAACTACTGCCAATGTTGCGGCAAGGGTAACGAATCCGGCGCCTGTAACGCCAGCTGCCCCTTTTGAACTTAGCATAGCCACCAAAAGAAGCATCAGTTGTTTTTCGATAGGAAGATGAATATTTAAGGCCTGCGCGATAAAGAGAGAGGCCAGGGTCATATAAATATTAGTTCCGTCTAGATTGAAAGAATATCCGGTAGGAACCACAAGGCCTACAATGGCGCGTGAACAACCTGCCTTTTCAAGTTTTTCCATAATTCCGGGCAAAGCAGATTCTGATGAGCTTGTACCCAAAACGAGAAGTAGTTCTTCTTTAAGATAGAAAAGGAGTTTGAAAATATTAAATCCGTTATACCATGCTACCGCTCCCAATACCAGAATCACAAACAGGATTGATGTAATATAAAATGTACCTACCAGGAATATAAGATTCAGAACAGAATGTAGTCCATATTTACCGATCGTAAAAGCCATTGCTCCGAAAGCACCTATCGGGGCCAGTTTCATCAACATATGAACGATCTTAAATACCGGAGTTGATAGATCCTGTAAAAAATCGGTTACTTTCTGGCTCTTTTCTTTTGTTAAAACCAAAGCAACTCCCATTAAAATTGCTACCAAAAGTACCTGAAGAATATTTTCACCCACCAACGGACTAAATAATGTCTCCGGAATAATATTCATAATGAATCCCGTAAGTGTTGATTCATGAGCTTTTGCCTGATACTGTGAAACATCACCCGAAAGAGTAGAAGGATCAATATTTAAACCATGACCCGGTTGAAGAATATTTCCTACTAATAACCCTATGATAAGAGCCAGAGTTGAAAAGGTAAAAAAATAGATCATTGCTTTGATTGCAATTCTGCCAACTTTTTTCAAATCGGTCATGTGGGCGATTCCTAACGTAAGCGTAATGAAAATTACCGGAGCGATAATCATTTTTACCAATTTGATGAATCCATCTCCCAAAGGTTTCATCTTTTCTCCTAACTCAGGATAAAATTTTCCAAGAAGAATACCTGCAATGATGGCGATAATCACCTGGAAATAAATCTGATTGTGTATTTTTTTTGCTTTCAAAGAACAGTCGTTTTGTTTTTTTAAGGGCGAAAATTAAGAAAATTTATCTAAAAACATGACAAAAGTCATTGAAAAGAATCTGTAGCGCGGGTTTTCTAAAATGCTTAAAAAAGCCTGGACTTCATTCGGAGAATGAAGCCCAGGCTGTATTTGTTATTTTTGTATAAGTATTATTCTACTGCTACAGAATCATCTCCACGGCCATCAGCGACAGCATGAATATTTCCGTTTTCATCAAGGACAATCATTTCTGTTTTACCAATATATTTTGTCTTTTCAATGATGTAATTCTTGCTTTTCAGTTCAGAAATAGTGCTTTCCGGGAAATTGTTTTCCACGGTGATAGTTTCTGGTAACCATTGATGGTGGAATTTGGGTGCATTCACCGCAATATTCGCATTCAGTGTAAAATCCACTACATTCACAATGGATTGATACACTGAAGTCGGTATTGTAGTACCTCCGGGAGTTCCCACAACCATATAAGGTTTTCCGTTTTTAAGGATGATGGTTGGGGTCATCGAAGAAAGCATTCTCTTGTTGGGCTGTATTGAATTGGCCTCTCCACCCACAGCTCCGAACATATTCGGTACACCGGGTTTGATAGAGAAATCATCCATTTCATTATTTAAAAAGAATCCGGCTCCTGAAACAAGAACTTTACTTCCATAGTATCCATTAAGTGTGGTGGTTACAGAAGCGGCATTTCCATCTTTATCCAATACGGAAATATGAGTAGTCTGCATAGATTCTTTAGGTTGTTCTATAATCTTACCGACTTCTGCACTTGGAGTTGCCTTATCAAAACTGAAGCTTTTCCATCTTCCTTTCAGATATTCATCCGAGATCAGATAAGAGGTTTTATCCTGAATAAAATCCGGATCACCCATATATTCTGCTCTGTCGGCGTAAGCCCTTCTTTCTGCTTCAGTCATGATCTGAACTGCTTTTGTAGAGTTTTGCTGATACTTTTCAAGGTTTTCAAAACTAGCCATTCTGAGCATCTGGGCAAGAAGAACTCCGCCGCTTGAAGGCAGAGGCATCGTGACAACATTGCTTCCTTTATAATCAAATTCCAGCGCTTTTCTTTCAGCAACTTTATAATTTTTAAGATCTTCAAGAGTGATGATTCCGTTTCCTCTTTTCATTTCGGCAACTAAAAGATCAGCCGTTTTTCCTTCATAAAAACCTTTAGCACCTTGTTTCTGGATCAGTTTCAATGTCTCAGCTAAGTCTTTCTGAACCAAAAGATCTCCGGCTTTCCACGGAGTATCTTTTACAAAAATGATCGAAGATTTATTATGCTTCTGGAATTTTTCTCTTTGATTATTCAGCATTTCCGCTTCCTTGTCGGTAATGGCAAATCCTTTTTCGGCAAGATCAATAGCAGGCTGGATGATTTTTTCCATAGGAAGCTTACAGTACTTCAGAGTAGCAAAGAATCCTGCTACACTTCCGGGAATACCTACGGCCAGTCTTCCGTTCTGGGAAAGATCAGTATCTGCTTTTCCTTTTTTATCAATATACATGTCTCTGGAGGCTTTTTTAGGAGCAGTTTCCCTGTAATCCAGCGTAAATTTTTCACCGTTATTTTTTACACCTACCAAAAATCCGCCACCTCCGATATTTCCTGCCTGAGGATAAACTACAGCAAGGGCGTATTGTGTTGCAGTAACGGCATCATAGGCATTTCCTCCCATTTTTAAGATTTTAGCTCCCGCTTCACTGGCTAACGGGTGTGCAGAGACGACAACACCTTTCTTCTTTACCTGTACTTCTTTGATAATATTGATATCGGTGAACTGAGCCCAGCTTAGCTGAGCTGCCAAAAGCATCGAAGCAATTAAAATCTTCTTCATATGATTGTTTTTTGTTTACAACAAAATTATTGAATTTTCAGTTAATCACAGCCTGATGATCATTGCATTTGATTTTTTCTTTCATTGAGATTATCTAATTGAAATATCTGTAGTTTGTCAGGGCTATGTTTTTTAAATACACCTTTTTTATTATGGTTGGCATGTTTTTTTTACTTTTGTACAATTCTAAAAAAAATCTGAAAAATGGAATCCTATACGGAAAGAATACTGATTACAGGTGCCTTGGGACAAATTGGTACCGAACTTACGAACAGACTTGTTGAAATTCACGGAGCGGAAAACGTTGTTGCTTCAGGATTGGACAGATGGCAGGAAGGAATTACTTCTGCCGGACACTACGAAAGAATGGACGTTACCAATACTCAATTGGTAAGACAGGTGATTCATGATTATGAGATAACGACAGTGTATCACCTTGCTTCACTTTTATCCGGAACTTCGGAAAAGCAGCCTGTTTTTGCGTGGAAGCTGAATCTTGAACCACTGCTTCATTTTTGTGAAATGGCTAAAGAAGGACTTCTTAAAAAGATCTTCTGGCCAAGTTCTATCGCGGTATTTGGAAAAGGAATTCCAAAGCATGAGGTAGGACAGGATGTGGTATTGAATCCAACAACTGTTTATGGGATCTCTAAAATGGCAGGGGAGAAGTGGTGTGAATACTATTTCGACAAATATGGTGTGGATGTAAGAAGTATCAGATATCCTGGATTGATCTCATGGAAGACTCCTGCGGGAGGTGGAACTACCGACTATGCTGTTGAGATTTTCTACAAAGCGATTGAAGACGGAAAGTATACAAGTTTCATTTCCGAAAATACAGGAATGCCGATGTTGTATATGGATGATGCCATTAATGCAACCTTGAAATTAATGGATGCTCCAAAAGAAAGTTTGACAGTTCGTTCTTCTTATAATTTAGGTGGAATGTCATTTACTCCAAAAGAATTGGCAGAAGAAATCACAAAAGAAATTCCGGATTTTACGATTGATTATAACCCGGATTTCAGACAGGCAATTGCAGATTCATGGCCGGCATCTATTGACGATTCAGTAGCGAAAAAAGACTGGGGTCTGACTTATGATTTCGGAATTTCGGAAATGACAAAAGATATGATTAAAAATCTGAAAGTAAAATTAGGAAAGGATTAATAATATAAAGTAATACTTTAATTATTCTTGATTTTAACATCTGATTTTTAATATATTATAGAATTTATATAAACTTTAATTTAAATGGTATTATTAACTTTTAACATCACTTGTATTGAGGCTGAAGTAAAAAACGGCTCTCAAATTACTGATGAAGAGCGATTGAAAATCACCGAAGATAATACCAAAGCGATTCTTAGAGTTTTAGATATTCATGATATCAAATCAAGTTTTTTTGTAGAGGTTTCTCTTACCGAAAAACTTCAGAATTTAATAAAAGCAATTTCATCCAAAGGGCATGAAATTGCTTTTTATAATAAAGGATCAAATCCTGAAGAAATAGAAAATGCCAAGAAGAATATTCAGGATCTTTTGGAAAAACAGATCAGAGGAATTCGTCAGAAAGATGTAAAAGTTGCTCAGGAAACTTTAAAGCTGATGGAATTTAATTACGTCTCCAATATCGATAATGCCAATATTCTTTTTCCTTTTAAAAGACTCAAAAGAGATACCGAAATTACAGAAGAGGATGGTTTAAGTATTGTCCCTGAAAGTATTTCTCCGTACAGTCAGCTTCCTTATAATGATTTCGTGTTTCAGATCCTGCCGATGAAATATTACCAGAACATGGTGCTGGAAACTTTGCAGAATGAAGAATTTGTACTGATCTATCTGAACACATGGCAGTTTACAGATTTCAAAAAATACCGTTTTGATATTCCTTTTTACCGGAGCTTATTTTCGGGCAAAAAAATGGAGGACAAGTTAGATGCCCTCCTTACTTTTCTCAATGACAGGGAAATGGCTACTTCCCGTATGAAAGATTATATTTTTTAGTGATAGGTAGCAGATATTAGGTTGTAGGGATTAGGGAGAGAATTCAAGGTTTAATTTTGTGTAGTTGTAACTCGCAACCAAACAATTTGCAAATAATAACTCGAACCCCGAATCTCGCATCCCGAAACCCGCACCTCTAGCTCAACTCAAAAAGCGTAATTTCCGGCAGTACACCCACTCTTCCTGGGTATCCTAATACACCAAACCCTCTGTTTACATATAATAGTTTCCCTTCACTTTCGTATAAATCAGCCCATTTTGGATACTTGTATTGTACGGGTGACCATTTTACGTTTTTAAGATCTAAACCAAACTGCATTCCGTGGGTATGCCCTGAAAGAGTTAAGTGGATATTTGAAGGGTGCTTTTTAACCACATAATCAAAATGAGTAGGGTCGTGGCTCATCAGAATCTTCGTAGCGGATTCTGGCACTCCTTTTAAAGCATCATCTATTCTTCCGAATTGAGGAAATGGTTTTAATCCCCAGTTTTCTACTCCCAGAATGTATAGTTTTTCTCCGTTTTTTTCAATGACTCTGTGTTCGTTTCTCAGCATGTCGAAACCAGCTTGTTTTTCATAGCCGATTAAGGTGTCAAGGTTTTGTTTTTTAGCTGCAGGTGATTCCCAGGTCACGTAATCTCCGTAATCATGGTTTCCTAGCACGGCTAATTTTCCGTCTTTGGCCTTAATTTTTGAAAACAAGGGAATAAAAGGTTTGAACTCGTCTGCAACATTGTTCACCATGTCTCCGGTAAATAATACCAGATCAGGTTTCTGTTCGTTGATCAGGTTAATCGCATGCTGTAATTTGTCCGGATCTGAGAAGCTCCCGCTGTGAACGTCTGAAATCTGAATGATTTTATATCCTTTAAAGCTTTTCGGAAGGTTAGCAAAATTTACTCTTACTCTTCTTACTTTATGTCTGTACTTTCCAAACGTAATTCCGTCTATGAAAAGAGCAGAAAGTACTCCGCTCATTCCTAATCCAACCAGACTCAGGAACTTTCTTCTTTCCGGGAAGAAATTCTCGGAGGGTTTGGCGAAGCCGATTAAATAACCTCCGGTTCTGATGATATCATCAATTAATAAAAACAGAACTACGAAAATTTTAGGAAGGATAAAGATCAAAAATAAGGAAATCATGATCTGGGTTCTTGCCATACTTCTATCTGATCTCTGATAGTGAGTGACTTCGTAAGCGAAAATCCCGTACACAACCAAAGAAATTATCCAATATCCGATTCTGATCCAGAAATTATCGGTAAGTGTTCTGATGGCCTGATAAATATACACTTCCAAAAAAAGGAAGATTCCGGCGATGATTAAAAAATTCTTTTGCATGTCTGATCAAAAAAAGCACAAAGAATAAACTTCCCTGTGCTTTTATATTTTAATGGTTTAAATATTACTTTTTAGGAAATCTATAAACGATAGCATTGATGTTCATTCCGGCACCTACCGAAGTCATTACAATGTTACCATTATCTTTAAACGATTGACCTTCCATTTTTCCTTTAATTATTAAATCATACATAGTAGGAATTGTTGCTACAGAAGTATTTCCAAGATCCTGGATCGTCATAGGAGAGATGGCATGATCGTATTCTTTTACATCATAAAGTCTGTGAAGTCTTTCAATCATAGCATAATCCATTTTAGCGTTTGCCTGGTGAATTAAGATTTTGTCTATATCTTCAATAGAAAGACCGGCATCAGTAATGGTATCCTTGATCGCAACCGGTACATTTTTTAGAGCGTATTCATAGATTTTTCTTCCTAACATTCTTACATATAGGCGTTTTTGATCTACTTCTTTATTGATGGAAGGTTGGTTTTCAAGATAATTTAATTCAGGTCCGTTGTCACAAATCGTGTTGTGGGCAATAATCCCTACATTCTCTTCATCTGTTGCTTTTACTACTACAGCTCCTGCACCGTCTGCAAAGATCATTCTGTTTCTGTCATGTGGATCTGTTACTCTGCTTAAAGTTTCCCCTCCTATAACAAGAATTGTTTTAGCTACTTTAGCTTTAATAAGGTTATCCGCCAAAATCATAGCTTCCACCCATCCCGGACATCCGAAAAGCATATCATATGTTACGCATTTTCTGTTTTTGATTCCCAGTTTATTCTTTACTCTCGCTGCCATTGTAGGCATAAAATCAGCATATCCGTGTTCTGTAACTTCCCCGAAATTGCTTGCATAGATGATATAATCCAGTTGTTCGCCGTCTACTTTTGCATCCTCAAGGGCGATTTTTGCAGCTTCATAACCGATTTGTGAATTGGAAAGATCATCCTCAATGAATCTCCTGTTTTCGATTTCTGTAATCTCTACAAATTTCGCAATGGTCTCTTCCACAGGCTTTTCAATCTTTACTCCGTCTTCAGTATAAAACTCGGAATTCATGAAGTAATCTCTACCAATAACTCTGTTCGGAATATAAGATCCAGAGCCAATAATGATCGTATTCGGCATTCGTTTATATGATTTTTTTAAAGATGCAAAGTTAATAATTAATATTAATAACGGAGAATTAAAAATATTATTAAATTTGCAAAAATTGTACTTTACAATCTATGAAAAACAACTCGTCCTTAAAAGGCTTACTTATTGCAGCTGTGGCGTTTATCGTTGCCTTTGGGATCTACTTCCTTTTTTTAGCCAAGAAGAATTATTATGTGGTAGATAATCCTACCCCGAATACGTATTACTTTAAGATCAATAACGGATCTGAAGGAATTATTTCAGCGGGGCAGTATGTGCATGTGGATTTGAATAAAGGGAAAAACTCTATTCAGGTTTTTGATCAGAACAAGAAAATGCTTTACGATTCAGCATTTGAAGTCAATAAACTTCGTGGTCTGATTAATATTACCCACCAGGATTACTACGTAAATGATCAGTATTACGGATATAATCTTAAAAAAGATTCGTTGCTGACAGCACTTGATAAAACGGTTATCGACGGAAAGGATTATTACGGAGGAGCAAGACGCTTCAATAAGCTTTACACAGAAGATTTTTATTACAATGTAGATGAAGACTATGACAAAGTGATCAAAAATATCCAGAAAGTGGAATCACGATCCAAAATCTTCAGAAAGCAGGATTACCTAAATTATTACAAAGAATATTACAAGTTTTAAGTTTTGACAAAAGATATCACCAAAGTTACTCCCTACAATTCAGAGGCTACCAAAAAAAGCCAGGTAGAGGATATGTTCGACAACATTGCACCGAAGTATGACCTTCTGAACCATGTTTTATCCATGAAAATTGATGTTTTATGGAGAAATAAACTGGTAAGATGGATGAAAAATGATAATCCGCAGGAAGTGCTGGATGTGGCTACAGGAACGGGAGATCTGGCAATTACTATTGAAAAAGGAACCGGTTCTAAAGTAGTTGGATTAGATTTATCACAACAAATGCTGAATGTTGGCGTTATTAAAATAAAAAAACTTAAATTAGACGGCAAAATTTCCATGCAAAAAGGAGATGCAGAAAATTTACCTTTCGAGGACAATAGATTTGATGCTGTTTCCGTTGCATTTGGAGTAAGGAATTTTGAAAACCTTACCAAAGGTTTGGCAGAGTTAAGAAGAGTAGTTAAAGATAACAAAAGTGTTTATATACTGGAGTTTTCAAAGGTTGAGGGTTTCATGGGGCCATTTTATATGTTTTATTTCAAAAATATATTGCCTGCCATCGGCAGATTGGTTTCTAAGGATAATAGGGCGTATACATACCTTCCGGATTCTGTAAATGCTTTTCCTTTCGGGGAGAAGATGAAGCAAATTCTTTTAGATACGGGATTTAAGAAAGTTGAATATAAAAAATTAAGTTTAGGTATAGCCACAATTTATAAAGCAACAAAGTAACCTATGAATAAATTTCTATTAAAAGCACTGGTTTTAACCTCAGTAAATGTTGCCGTTTTTGCAAACGCGCAATTCAGAACCCGAAACAGAATGGACAAGTTGGAAGATTTCGACGAACAGAAATTCAGTTGGGGGTTTTATTTGAACGGGAACAGACTGGATTACCGCATTGTTTTGCATCCGAAATATGGGATGAATGATAATGAAAACCTTGTTACCTCAAAGGAAAGTTATAGTTTCGGTGCCGGGCTTATTGCAAAATGGAGACTGAATGACTATCTTGATGTAAGAGTAGAACCAGGGTTACAGTTTGCACAAAGACAGTTGACTTTTAATACTCAATCCAATGACATTTATGCGGGTGGATCTTTAACCAATCCTCCTTTTATGCCATTCCCTTTACAGGAAAAGGATAAAGTAAGAGAAATTAAATCTACCTTGATTGATATTCCGGTACTTCTGGAACTTCATGGTCAAAGATGGTACAACTCAAGGCCTTACGTTGCTGCAGGGGTGAACTATGTTGTAAACCTTCAGTCTAACTCAAGTTCCACAGATGACAACATGCAGGGAATCTACAGATCTACAACGCACAACTTTGCATGGTCTGCAGAAATGGGAATTCAGTTTTATTTCAACAAGTTTAAACTGACTCCTGCCGTAAGAGGAACATTCTTCATGAACAATGAGAAAGTGGCGGACAATGCTACTACACCTCCTTACTGGTCATCTGCGATCTCTACACTGCAGACAAGAGCGGTAATGTTCGTTCTGAAATTTGAATAAAAATATGGTGTCAAAAAATACACAGGAGGTGCACTGGCGCCTCCTTTTTTATTGTTATATCAAAATATAGAGTGTTTTATTTTTGTTAGTGTTATTATTTTTTTATTTTTGCTTTTAGTTAGAATATACAAACCTGAAATGCTTCAAGATTTAGAAAACAATTTTTCAGAATTAGAGAGAAAGATTTCGACTCTGCAAAAGAACTATAAAAATCTTACGGAAAATTTAAAAGAATTAAATTTTGAGCATGAAGAGTTGAAGAAGAAATATGATGAGGAAAGAAGAAAGAATCAGGTATTAGCAGAAGAACAAAAAAATATAAAACTTTATTCAGCAATATCAGGAAATCCTGAACACAATAGGTTAATGAAAAACCATATCAACAGATTGGTGAAAGAAATTGATTTCTGTATTGCTCAGCTTCAAAACAGTGGATTATAATGGAGGTAAGGAGAATAACCGTCAACATTGCAGGAAGAGTGTATCCGCTGAACGTACCGGCAGCAGAGGAAGAAACTTTGCGTAAAGTAGGGAAGCAGATCGAGAATATGATTAAAGATTTTGAACAGAATTTCGATGTAAGAGATAAACAGGATGCTTTGGCAATGTGTGCCCTTAAACTGGGAACCAATGCAGAAGTAGTTTCTCTGAACTACGAAAAAAATATTAATTCAACCAACGAAAGATTAACGCAGATTAATCAGTCGTTGAATGAAATCGGGAAATAGATTTTTTTTCCTGAAAAGTACTGCCTACAATAATTCTAACACATTAAAGGTAAACTCAACGCTAAACAATTACCGAACAAATGTCCATCGAATGGCGTGCCGGACTTCCGGATTACAGACAGTGGAAATCAGTTCAAATCGTGTTGATTAGGAGTTTACTCTCAATCTCTGGATTATTGTGGGCTTTTTTTATTGAACAAGGATATGAATACAATTAAAACTCAATATAAATTATGATAGAAGTTATAGTCGGTGTTGTTTGTTTAGTAATCGGAGCTGTAGTGGGAATATTTTTTTCCAGAAGTTCTCTGAATACTAAAGCAAAATTCATCATAGATGATGCCAAGAAAAATGCCGAAAACCTTATAGAAAAAGCCAATGTTCAGGCTGAATCCATAAAGAAAGAAAAGAATCTTCAGGCTAAAGAAAAATTCCTGGAATTGAAATCACAGCATGACGCTGACATTCAATCCCGTGAAAAGAAAATGCAGGAAGTTGAAAAGAGAACAAAAGACAAAGAGCATAAGCTGAATGATGAACTTAGCAAGACTGGAAAGCTTGAAAAAGACTTAGACAAGCAGATTGCAGATTATGCTAAGAAGAACGAAATTCTGGACAGAAAACAGCAGGAATTAGATATAGCTACTGCCAAAAAAGTAGAAATACTAGAAAAAATCTCTAATTATACTGCAGAGGAAGCTAAAGCAGAATTGGTGGAAACTATGAGAGCTGAGGCAAAAACAAGAGCGCAGGCACATGTTCAGAGCATCATGGAAGAAGCTCAGCTGAATGCCAAGAATGAAGCAAGAAAAATTGTTATTCAAACGATCCAGAGAATTGGAACCGAGCAGGCAATCGAAAATTCAGTATCCGTTTTCAACATCGAGTCTGATGAAGTAAAAGGTAGAATTATCGGTAGAGAAGGTAGAAATATCCGTGCTTTAGAAGCAGTAACCGGAGTAGAAATTATCGTTGATGATACTCCTGAAGCTATCCTTCTTTCATGTTTCGATCCTGTAAGAAGAGAGATTGCAAGACTATCCCTTCACAGATTGGTAACCGATGGTAGAATTCACCCGGCAAGAATCGAAGAAGTAGTAGAAAAAACTAGAAAACAGATCGAAGAGGAAATCATTGAAGTAGGGAAGAGAACCATCATTGATTTAGGAATCCACGGATTACACCCTGAACTGATCAAAATTGTAGGTAGAATGAAATACCGTTCTTCTTACGGACAAAACTTACTGCAGCACTCAAGAGAAGTAGCCAACATTGCTGCAACCATGGCTGCTGAATTAGGATTAAACGTTAAATTAGCCAAAAGAGCAGGTCTTTTACACGATATCGGTAAAGTTCCTGAGCAGGAATCAGAATTACCACACGCATTATTAGGAATGCAATGGGCTGAGAAATACGGTGAAAATCCTGAAGTAGTAAATGCTATTGGAGCTCACCACGACGAAATTGAAATGAAATCGTTATTATCTCCGATCATTCAGGTTGCCGATGCGATCTCTGGAGCTAGACCGGGAGCAAGAAGACAGGTATTGGAATCTTATATTCAAAGATTAAAAGATCTTGAATCTGCAGCATTAAGCTTCGATGGAGTATCCAGTGCTTATGCAATTCAGGCAGGTAGAGAACTGAGAGTAATGGTAGAGAGTGGAAAAGTAAATGACGAAGTAGCTTCTCAGCTTTCTTACGATATCTCTGAGAAAATCCAGAATGAACTGACTTATCCGGGACAGGTAAAAGTAACAGTAATCAGAGAAACAAGAGCTGTGAATATTGCCAGATAATAATCAGAAAAAGATATTTGATAAAAACCTTTCAAGAAATTGAAAGGTTTTTTATTTTTATCAAAACTTAAAAATGCAAGAACTGTCCCTGTCTTCAAAACTGAAGTACATTTTCTCTATTCCCGTTATTATTTCTGCCTTAGGCTATTTTGTAGATATCTATGACCTTCTTTTATTCGGTATCGTTAGAATTCCAAGTTTAAAAGCATTAGGGCTTAATCCGGATGCAGACGGAACCTTCATACTGAACTGCCAGATGGTAGGACTTCTCATAGGAGGGGTATTCTGGGGAATTTTTGGAGACAAAAAGGGAAGACTTTCTGTACTGTTTGGATCTATTTTGGTTTATTCATTAGCCAATATTGCCTGTGGTTTTCTTCCTTATTTTCCGAAAGAGCATTTAGTGTACCAATATGCCGGGTTAAGATTTATTGCGGGTATTGGACTTGCCGGAGAGCTCGGAGCCGGAATTACGCTGGTTTCTGAAAGTCTGCCGAAGAATTTAAGAGCTATCGGAACCTCAGTAGTTGCAGGTTTTGGATTAATGGGTGCTGTTGTAGCTCAGCTTACCGTAGAGCTGGCCGGAGGATGGAATATTTCTTACATTATCGGTGGGATCATGGGAATTATGTTATTGATACTGAGAATAAGCGTATCGGAATCCGGAATTTATAAGAATCTTGAGCATAAAAACATCTCAAAAGGAAACTTTCTCTCCTTTTTTACCAATAAAGACAGATTGATAAGGTATTTAAAATGCATTGCAGTGGGATTACCTACCTGGTATTGCATAGGGATTCTGGCTGTTTTAGCCAATCAGTTTGCCCCTGAATTGGGCATAAAAGATATCAACCCCGGAAAAGCAATTATGTGGGCTTATGTAGGTATTTCTGTCGGCGACCTGTTGAGCGGGTTTATTTCTCATGCTTTAAAATCACGAAAAATGGCCATCTTTTATATGCTGGTCTTTACTCTGGTTGGGGTGGCAATCATGTTATTTGGTAATACAAATACGGAAACAAAATATTACATGTTTTGTGTATGGCTGGGATTTGGAACAGGATATTGGGCCATGTTTGTGACACTGGCAGCAGAACAGTTTGGAACGAATATAAGAAATACTGCAACCACAACTGTTCCCAATATGGTAAGAGGGTTGGTGCCGGTAATGATATTCGCTTTTGATTCCCTTAAAGGGCATTTCCCTGTTGTAGAAAGTGCTGCCATAGTAGGAGTAGTGGTATTCGGGCTTGCATTTTACTCTTCACTTACCATTTCTGAAACCCACGACAGAGATCTAGAATTTACAGAATAATTTAACTTGTTTAATAAATAAGATGCTGGTAATCCTTGTTTTGAATATAACAATGAAGTTATAATCAATAAATTATTAAATTTTATTCTGATTTTTGTTGCGAGTGTTTAATATTTGTTTAACTTTGAGAAGTAACTAAAACTATATTTTTAATCAAAACTAAACTACATGAACATTATGAAAAATGCTAAAAAACTGAGAAAACAAGATTTAAAAAATATTACTGGAGGAGTAAGCGGTAAGCCGGATTTATCTCTTTGCGGATGTAGCTGCTCTGGTGCTGTAACTGGTCCTGACTATTGCTCAATATATATGGGCTGTCCACAGGTTTATACTTGTGGGGAGATCTAAGAAATTATTTCAATTAGAAATAAACATTTCCACATTTAATATGCAGAACCCTTTTGATTCCAAAAGGGTTCTGCTCTTTTTAATAGATAATGTAAAGAAGACTGCCAACACTTATGATGATCCATAGGATAATTGCCATAACCAAAGGTTTTAATCCGATTGATTTCAGCGTTTGAATAGAAAGGGTAGAACCAATCAAAAATAAGGTCAGATTCAGACAGGATTTTGCCAGAACAGTAATTGAAGTGCTGAAGCGCTCAAGATATGGGAAATAAGTATTCAAAAGGATCGCCACAATGAAATACCCGATAAACCACGGAATCTTTATTTTGGAATCTTTACTTTTAAAAATAAACATGGTAATCAGTGAAACAGGTATAATCCATAAAGCACGAGCCAATTTCACAGTAGTTGCTATTTTCAAGGCTTCATCTCCATATTTGCTGGCAGCACCTACTACAGAACTCGTATCGTGAATTCCCACAGCACACCAAAGTCCAAACTGCTCCTGTGAAAGATTCAGCAGGTGTCCTATTGCAGGGTATACAAACAAGGCAACCGAATTTAAGGTAAAAACAATAGCCAGTGCAAGAGAAATTTGTTTTGTATTAGGTTTAATGATGGGGGAAACAGCAGCAATAGCACTCCCGCCACAAATAGCAGTTCCTGCGGAGAGAAGATAAGATAAAGGTCTTTCCAGTTTAAATAATTTTCCCAGAAAATATCCTAAAACCATAACGGTGACAATACTTACAACAGTCAGCATCAAGCCTGTTTTTCCGGCATGAAGCGCTTCATCAAGTTTCAGCCCGAATCCAAGACCTACTATTGAAATCTGCAGCAGTAAATGAATATATTGATGAAGGTGTTTTTCAAAAGGGTTTCCGATAAAAACAGCTAGGGCAAATCCCAAAGCAAGAGCAATTGGAGAAGATATAAAAGGTGTAAGGCATAATACAGCCAAAACAATAAAAAATACTTTCCTTGTTATTTCATTTTGAATGAAATCTTTCATAATGCGAACTTTTAAAATAAGTATCAAAAGTCCGGAAAATAGTATTACAAAGTAAATCGTATTTTGTTATATTGGATAACTAAAAGTTATATCTTTGCTTATTGCTTATTGCTTATTGCTTATTGCTTATTGCTTATTGCTTATTGCTTATTCTGCAAACCTCAAAAAAAGTTTGATCAGTTCAGATTGTTCGCCTTTAGGCAGGATAAAATGAAAATCTCTTTCAATACTGAAATTTTTAATGTCAATGACCGTAAGTACATTGTTTTTCAGTTCATTTAAGATAGTACTGATAGAAAGAAACGCCATACATTCCGAATGAAGAAGATAATTTTTGATACTTTCACTGCTTCCCAATTGCATAACAGTATTCAATTCATGGATATTGATTTCCTTTTCTTTAAGCCTGTTTTGGATGAATTCAAGTGTCCCGGAACCTTGTTCTCTGAAGACCAGATCCAGTTGGTAAAGATCTTTTAAGTTTAAAGTTTTATGAGTAAGAGGATGATCTGACTTTGCCGCCAGAACAATTTCATCGGGCTTAAACGTTTTATACTCGAAATAAGAAGACTGTGATTCTCCTTCAATGATACCGAGATCAATTTTTTCTTCTTTTAAAAGCGTTGAGATTGTTTCTGTATTTCCTGTCAGCAATTCAATCTTAATATCTTTATAATACGAATTGAATTTGGCTAAAATCTCCGGTAAAATATACTGTGCTATAGTTGTACTCGCCCCGATAATCAGTTTTCCTTTATGCTGCTGGCTGATCTGGCTGATCTCAAACTCCATATCACGATAGATGTTTCTGATCTTTTCTGCATGTTCAAACAGAATTTTTCCGCTTTGGGTCAGCTGGATAGAAGTTCCTTTACGGTCAAATAGCTTAGCACCTATCTGAGTTTCAATTTCTTTAATATGTTTAGTGACAGCAGGTTGTGAGATGTGTAGCTCCTCTGAAGCCTTGGTGAAGCTTAATCGGGTAGCCACCGTATGGAAAACTTTTAATCTGTAATCGAACATGGGGTAAAATTACGAATTATAGTTGGAAATGATGAAGGGAGTTTGAGAGTGGGAGGGTTTGAGGGTAATGAGATGCGTGTTGCGAGTTTCGGAGTCTTAGTATTTGAGAGATCGGGGATTCGGGATTCGGGTTTCGTGGTGTGGGATTCGTGGTGCGAGTTTCGGGATTTCAGGTTTAAGATGTTATAAATGAAGAACTGAGAACTAATAAAAACCAGCATACCGCATCCAGCAACAAAATAAACAAATAATTGTGACCCCGCTCCTCGCACTTCGCATCCCACATCCCGCACCCTGCATCTCGAAATCCCTTATAAAAAATCCGAAACAGACTTGTCCTGCTGACTTTCAAATCTTCTGTTTTTTGCCTCTCCAATCTTTTGTTTTGTATAAATACTGTTATGACCGGAAAGAAGATAAGAAACGACACACGCAATAGCTACATATACACCGCATTCTGCTCCGAATAATTCAATTCCCATCAGCATACAGGCCAAAGGAGTATTGGTAGCTCCGGCAAATACGGCTACAAATCCCATTCCTGCCAATAATCCGAACGGTAATGGGATGAAAAGTGATAAAGCACTGCCTAAGGTAGCACCAATGAAGAACAAGGGTGTCACTTCTCCACCTTTAAATCCGGCTGAAAGGGTAACAATGGTAAAAATCATTTTTAAAGCAAAATCATACAGTGGAAGCTGCTTTTCAAAAGATTCCATAATTATAGGAACGCCCAGTCCGATATAACGGGTTGTTCCCATCGCAAAAACGGCAAGTGCTATAATAATTCCTCCCACTACAGGACGAAGCGGAGGGTATTTGATATTTGATTTAAAGACAGAGCCCATCCAGTGGATGATTTTACTGAAAGCAGCCGCGCAGATTCCAAAAGCTATTCCTGCCAGAATGCTGTATAGAATTGGTAAAAATTCAAGTTTCGGAATAAAATCAATATGGTAATGGGTATGTTTTACATTCCATAGATTGGTAGCCCAGTCTGCCAGAATTGCGGAAGCAAATGCCGGAAAGATTGCATTGTAACGAATCCTTCCGATCAGAAAAACTTCAAGACCAAAAACGGCTCCTGCCAGTGGTGTTCCGAAAACGGAGCCAAATCCGGCAGCAATAGCAGCAATAATTAATATTTTTCTTTCATTTCTGTCAAGTTTAAAAGGCCTGGTGAGCTGATCCGCGATGGCACCCGCCATCTGAAGAGCTGTTCCTTCACGGCCCGCAGAACCTCCGAAAAAATGCGTTGCAATTGTTCCCAGATAGACAAAAGGAGCCATTTTAAAAGGAATAATTCCCTTGGGTTCATGGATGGTATCAATCAACAGGTTATTTCCAGCCTCCACATCTTTTCCGAAATAATAATAAAGAAGCCCTATCAGAAATCCTGCAGCAGGAAGTAAAGCAATCAGCCAGAGATGATTTTCTCTGAAACGGGTGGCCCATTCCAATGACTGAAGAAATCCCGCAGAAGCGGTTCCTACCAATATACCAATGATGATACTGATACACAGCCATTTTAAAATATAAGGAACTGCCGGAAATTTTCTGAAGAAAAAACGAGTATGAAAAATTGCTTTTTTACTTGGTGTTCTTTGACTTTTTGACATAGTAATCCTGATTAGTTATTTGTTAATAATCTTTTAATCAGGCGTCATCAGCTTTTGTAAAGCGGTTGGGTAAGGAAGAACACCATTTCCTTTTGATGATGCAAATATATGAATTATGGTAAAAAGATAAAAGATAAAAGATAAAAGATAAAAGATAAAAGATAAAAGATAAAAGATAAAAGATAAAAGATAAAAGATAAAAGATCTTATTGTTAAAATTCAATAGGGGTGGGCTTTAGCCCAGCCAAATAAATTTTAAATCCCATTGGCTTTAGCCCAAACTTAAAATAACCATAGCTTTAATATACCGGATAATGCATCGCCTTATTGATTTCAATCGGATTATTATATTTTCTGATAACCTCCTGCATGCTTTTGGTTTGCGTATTCAGTTCATCAACATTATGAATTTCCTTTCCGTTGATATTAATTCTAAGGTCATTATTGGATTTGCTGATATTATTTCTTTCAAAAGCAAAAGGATCATTATAAAACTCCATAAGCAGCTTATGTTTTTGCTTTTCGTTAATAGGAATTGCTTTATTACCAAAGCTGGATTCCAGGAAATCTGAAGTAGGGGAAACTTCCGGAAGTTCTCTGCTTTTAACGAGCGTATAAAGGAAATTTTTCTTAGCATCTGATAGCTCAAAGATTAAACCGGGCAATCCACGCAGTTTAAATGGCCCTTCATTAAATGGAATATCTTTACAGAACCAGGCCGTCCAGCTTCTCCCTCCAAATTTTGTAGTTGCTTTTTGTAAAGTATAGTTTTCTACCTTTTTTATCTCATCAGCAATCGTCCAATTGATCTTATCTATAGTTTTAAATGTATAATATCCGTTTTTAATATTGATGAAATTTTCATTATCAAAAGAATTGATCTTTCTTTTAACTACCTGTCCGGTCATATCAGTATAGCTGAAGTTCGTTCCGAATTTTTTATTCAGTGAGTCTCTGATGGCGAGATCTTTCCCATAGAATTTTACTTCCTTCGGAGTGATATCGAGGATCATATTCACTTTTTCATATCCAGCCTCGGTAGAATCCATTTTATACTGAAGATCATAAATAAACCGGTGTGTCTGAGACTGCACCAAAGCTGTTACAAGCAATGCTGTTAAAGTAAAAAAACTTTTCATATCATATGATTGGTTGTTTTTTGTTACTGGTTTCCCAAAACCTTAAACCTCAAATCCTGCAATCTCGCATCCCGAAACCCGCTCTTACAAAAAAGGTTTCATTTCATCTTCAATCTGCGTTCTCAGCTCCATCAGGCGTTTGGCATACATTTCAAGCTGTTTTTCTTCCTCTGTTTCCGGTGTCCATTTTGGAACAGGGAGTTTTTTTCCATTTTCATCCACAGCTACAAATACAATAATACAATGTGTTTTCTTCTCAAAGTTGGGCTGTTTTAAATTTCTTGAAAAAACATTGATGGCAATATGCATGCTTGAAGTTCCGGTATAGATCACCTGAGCGTCTACTTTTACTACTTCCCCGATTTTAATAGGATCATAAAAACGAATTCCGCCTACATAAACAGTGACAGAATAATTACCACTCCAGGTTGTCGCGCATGCATAACCGGCCTGGTCAATCCATTTCATAACACTTCCTCCGTGTACATTTCCTCCGTAATTAACATCTGAAGGCTCCGAAATAAACTGAAAAGTAATAGGCTTGTTCTGCATCTTTATAAAATTTGAATAAAGTTATTTAATAATTTCCAAAGTTTTAGATTAAATCCTACTTTTGAAAGACGAAACTTTCAATGAAAGAGAATTTTAACCCATAACAGATTTAGAACCCGTAATGAAGAAAGTATTTTATCTCAACACTTGTGATACATGTAGAAAAATTTTAGCCCAATTTGACCTTACAGGCTGGGAACTTCGCGAAATTAAAAAAGAGCCCATCACAAAAGAGGAATTGGCGGAAATGCATAAGAAAACAAAATCATACGAAGCATTATTCAGTAAAAAATCCACTCAGATTAAATTGAGAGGGCTGGATGTAAAGTCTTTGACAGAGAAAGATTTTAAAGAGTTACTGCTGGATCATTATACTTTCCTTAAAAGACCTGTTTTTGTGACAGACAAGGAGATTTTCGTAGGAAATGATAAGAAGAACGTTGAAGAATTGCAGAAGTTCTTTGGTGTGATATAGCGTATATGGGATTTGGATTAGAGATCTATCTCATTTTTGATGTGAAAGAACCATTTGAAAAGTATTTGGAGCTTAGAGACCGTTACCATTTTGATCATAGAAACGGCTTAAACTTAATAATGACAGGAGATGGAGATGTGGATGCAGGTGATGAAGATCGACTGTTAAGGCAAGTCGAAAGAGTTTTAAATGTTGATCTTACTTTGTTGGATTTCTGGGATTATACTGAAGAATACGAAGGTTTTACAAGTATAGAACCTTTACGTGTGAAACTGATTGAACTGGAACATGCATTAGCAGAAAATCCTGAATTTTATAAAAGAATCAGCTGGGGGCACGATATAGAAGAAGAATATCTGAAAGACAACTTTATAAAAGATGTCCGCTTTTTCATTGAAAGGCTCAATTTGAATCTTGAAAATGGAGCTTCCCTGGTAAAATATATTTCACACTAAAATTTTATAAAATCAGCCCCGCAAAAATTGCGGGGCTGATTTATTATTTCTTATATCTTTTGAACAGATTATACAAAAGGAGCTTTTACCACTTTTGCAGGAATGTTCTTGTTTCTTACCTGAATGAAGATTTCAGAACCTAATTTGAAGTGAGGTTTGTCTACATAAGCAAGACCTAAACCTACTTTTTTCATTGGAGACTGTGTTCCGGAAGTTACTTTCCCGATTACATTTCCTTCAGCATCCACTACAGGATAATCATGTCTTGGAACTCCTTTGTCTGTCAATTCGAAACCTACTAGTTTTTTTGTAACCCCTTCTTCTTTTTGTTTTGCGAAAACATCTTTAGAAACGAAGTCTTTGTCAAACTTAGTGATCCATCCTAAACCGGCTTCAATCGGAGACGTTGTATCATCTATATCATTTCCGTACAGGCAGAATCCTTTTTCTAATCTTAAAGTATCTCTGGCAGCCAATCCGCAAGGAATGATTCCTTCTTCTTTACCTGCTTCCATTACGGCATCCCAAAGTTTTTCAGCACTTCCGTTATTGAAATAAATCTCAAAACCACCGCTTCCTGTGTATCCTGTGTTTGAAATAATCACATCATTTTCTCCGGCAACAGTTCCTACTGTAAAATGATAGTAAGGAATTTCTGAAAGATTTACGTCCGTAAGCTTTTGAAGAATTTCAGTAGCTTTAGGCCCCTGAACTGCCAGTAATGACATTTCATCAGAAGCATTGGTCATTTTAGCCCCGAAAGTATTGTATTTTGAAATATGATTCCAGTCTTTGTCGATGTTGGATGCGTTGACTACTACAAAATATTTGTCATCTTCCATCTTGTAAACGATAAGGTCATCTACAATTCCGCCGTTTTCGTTCGGAAGGCAAGAATATTGAGCTTTTCCGTTTTCAAGTGCATCTACATTATTAGTAGTTACATACTGCAAAAGGTCTTTTGAACCCGGCCCTTCGATGAAAAACTGTCCCATGTGGGAAACATCAAATAATCCTGCTTTTTCTCTTACGGCAAAGTGCTCTTCTGTAACCCCTGAATATTGAACAGGCATTTCAAAACCTGCGAAAGGTACGATCTTAGCTCCCAAAGAAACATGTTTGTCGTACAAGGCTGTTTTCTTCATATTTAATTTTTATTTCTTTATTTTAAAACTGTTAAAAGTCTCATTGAATAGGGTCATATAGTTTCCGTTCCAGAACTTCTGGCCACAGTTGATGGAAACCAAATATAAGTTTTTATCTTTTTGAAAAGCTTTGGTTACCCAGAACAGCTTCTCTTTTTCATCGAAATGCTCATAGAAGTATTCCGTATACCCTTTCTGGCTCTTTTTTTCTTTTACTTTTTTCTCTTCGTCATGTGATTGATAAAGGGCAAGGATAAATTTTTTCACTTCTTCTTTCGGAAGGGGAAGATCATGATATTCCGAGATGGTAATAGCACCTATCTGGCTGGTAGGGAAAATATTGATGATCTCACTGTCGTTTGTGGATTTCCAGCCTTCAGGAACATTGATAGAGTAATTCGGAGTGTCAAATACACCTGCCTTTTGGGCAAAAAACAGGCTTCCTGTCAAAAAAGCAGAAAAAAGCAATATTTTTTTCATCATTAAAAATGGTGTTTATATTCTTCGAGGATGATTTTGAACCATTCTGTAAAGTTTTCAGGATGTTCGGAAATTTCCTTATCAAGATCTTCCATAGAAATGAATCTTACTTCTTCCACTTCATCTTTATTCAAATTGAAATCAGTTTCATGATTTCCCACAAACACATGATCCAGCTCGTGCTCCCAAAGACCACCGCCTACATCTGCTTTGTAAATAAAATGGAATTTTTCAGAAAGATCAGCTTCAATTCCCAATTCTTCTTTCAGTCTGCGTACTGCTCCTTCCAGATAAGTTTCTCCTTCTCGGGGGTGTGAGCATACCGCATTGGTCCATTGATTGGGAGAATGGTATTTTCCTGACGCTCTTTTCTGCAATAGCATTTCTCCTTTATTATTGAAAAGAAATACAGAAAAAGCACGGTGTAACAAGCCATTGATGTGAGCCTGCTGTTTCTCCATCAGCCCTAAAACCTCATCTTCAGGATTTACTAAAACGACAAATTCTTCCATTCCTACAAATGTAAGAGTAATAAATGTATTTTGGAAATTTTTAGATAAACATCATGCTTTTTGTAATAAGACTAATAAAATGATGAAAGTTTACAGATAATACATCCATTCACAGACTGATTTTCTTTAAAACCTCCACTTTCTTATTTAAAAAAAGAAATGCAAAACGAAAATTATTAACTATTTCAGGGTAAATAATGAATAAAATATTGATATTATTCTTTAAATAATAGTTTTTGTAGTAAAATATTAACATAAACTAAGATTAATATGCCTGATAGTTGTAAAAACGCTAACTTTGTTTTTTAATATTTAGTAATGGAATTAGAATACATTGAACACATTAGTCCTATTCTAAAGGATGGAATAAAAAATTACTTAATAGATATCGACGGAACCATTACCGATGACGTTCCCAATGAAGAGCCGGAAAGAATGGTTACCTGCGAACCCTACCCTGATGCTCTGGAAACGATCAACAGATGGTATGACGAAGGACATCAGATCTGCTTTTTTACTTCAAGAACCGAAAATCTGAAACAAATTACGATCGACTGGCTGGATAAGCATGGCTTCAAATACCACAGCGTGCTTTACGGAAAACCAAGAGGAGGAAATTATCACTGGATAGACAACCACCTGGTAAGAGCTACAAGATACAAAGGAAGATTTACGGATTTGGTAGAAAAACAAGTGACCATTGAGGTATTCAAAGAAGACGGCGAATAAAAATATAATTCAAAGATTTAAAGATTAAATGTGAACCAGTACCTTTAATTTTTAAATCTTTCATTTTTTAATATACTTGATATTTTATGAAAGTTTTAGCAAACGACGGCCTGGATCAATCTGGAATAGATGCATTGACAGAAAAAGGCTTTGAGGTGATTACTACAAAAGTTCCCCAGGAATTTTTAGTAGATTATATTAATGAGCACAAAATCCGCACCTTATTGGTGAGAAGTGCCACACAGGTAAGAAAAGATATTATTGATGGATGTCCGTCTATCGACATTATTGGAAGAGGGGGTGTTGGTATGGATAATATTGACGTAGATTATGCAAGAGAAAAAGGAATTCATGTGATCAACACTCCTTCAGCATCATCGGAATCTGTGGCTGAGCTTGTTTTCGCCCATTTGTTTTCCGGGGCGAGATTTCTTCAGGATTCTAACAGAAAAATGCCAGTTGTAGGAGATACTGAATTTGCAGGTCTTAAAAAAGCATACGCTGCAGGTATAGAACTGAGAGGAAAAACCATCGGTATTGTGGGAATGGGAAGAATCGGCCAGGAAGTGGCAAGAATTGCTTTAGGACTTGGGATGAGAGTGATTGCAGCTGATAATAACGTCGGAAGAGCAAGTATCAAAGTGAAATTTTACAACAACCAGTTCATCAATGTTGATATTGAAACAGAGCCGTTACAGGATGTTTTAAAACATTCAGACTTCATTACTCTGCACGTTCCTGCACAGAAGGACGGTTATATGATCGGAAAGAATGAGTTTGAAATAATGAAAGACGGAGTGGCTGTTGTCAACTGCTCAAGAGGAGGAGTTATTGATGAAGCAGCTTTAATTCAAGCTTTGGACTCAGGTAAAGTAAGATTTGCCGGATTAGATGTTTTCATTAATGAGCCAACACCTTCTAAAGAAATCCTTACTCATTCTAAAATCTCCCTCACCCCTCATACGGGAGCTTCTACGCTTGAAGCGCAGGATAGAATCGGTCTTTCTCTGGCAGAGCAGATTTCAAGCATCTTACAGATTCAGTAATTTGGAAATGATATTATAAATAAAGCACCTTGGTTAGACCGAGGTGCTTTTTATATTAAAATGTAGTTTACAAATTAGATATTTTTGCTTTTCAACAAATCTCTGATCTCAGTAAGTAATTTTTGATCTTCTGTAGGTCCGGCAGGAGCTGGAGCCTCTTTTTTGTTCACTTTATTAGCCAGTTTGATGATCCAGAAAAGAACCATCGCAATACAAAGGAAACTGATTACTGCTGAAAGGAAGTTTCCATAAGCAACACCATTCCATGTAAGTTTTGCAATATTTTCTGCACCGGCTGCTTTCAATGCCGGGTTTAAGATCAGAGGCGTGATAACATCTTCTACCAAAGACGAAACAATTTTACCAAATGCTGCCCCAATGATCACACCGACAGCCAGATCGAGAACATTGCCCTTAAAGGCAAACTCTTTAAATTCTTTAACAAATCCCATAATTTATATTTTTTTAATTAGTATATACACAAAAATATAATTTAAAAATGTAAAAAACACTACTTTTTATGGTTTTTTATTCCCAAAATATTGAATTTTATGAGAAATTTATAGAATTTGATTTAATGAATATTTCAGCTTTTTTAAGATATATTATCTCATTAGTGAGGTCTCTTTATTTTTGTTATTGACGTGGCATCATAATGAAAAATCTTTTGTAATTTGCTTAAAAGTTTGATTTGCCTATGAAAGTTTTTACAGCAGAACAGATACGCAGCTGGGATCAGTTCACGATTTCTCAAGAGCCGGTTTCCTCCATTCAACTGATGGAAAGAGCTTCAATGGCTGTTGCACATTGGATTTCGGAACATTGTAAAAATCATAAGAAACTGGCTGTATTTTGTGGTAACGGAAATAACGGAGGAGACGGCCTGGCTGTCGCAAGAATACTTTATCTGAAAGGTTTTGATGTAGATGTATTTGTAAGCGATTCCAAAAAGAAATTTTCAGAAGATGCTTCTGTTAACCTGAAAAGACTTCGTGATTTATCCGGAATTTCAGTCAGGAAATTTGATCCTAAAGAACAATATAATTTTGATGATAAAACAATCATTATCGATGCTCTTTTCGGAACAGGATTATCCAGGCCGCTGGAAGGAGAATATAAAATGCTTGTTGAGCAATTGAATACTAAAAAGAATATTAAGATATCCATTGATGTTCCTTCCGGATTGTCTGCTGATGAAATGTTTGACCATGATCCTGTTATTCTGAAAGCTGATTATACCCTTACTTTCCAATGCTGGAAAAAGACCTTCCTTCATCCTGAAACCGGAAAATATACTGGAAAAATAATAGTACTGGATATTGATTTAAATAAAATATATGCAGACACAACCGATTCTGATTACTCTGTAATTGATGATCAGCTGATCAGTTCGATATTCGTTCCGAGACAGGAATTTTCTCATAAAGGCAGCTATGGTAAGGCAGCCATCATAGGAGGGAGCTATGGAAAAATAGGAGCGGCAGTACTGGCTACAAAATCAGTTTTAAAAACCGGTGCTGGGCTTACCTTTACCCTGGCTCCGGAATGTGGATATGATATTCTGCAGACCTCATGTCCTGAAGCAATGTTTATAAAAGGAGGGGAGCAGTTTATTACAAATTTTGAAATTGATAAAGACATTACCTGTGGTGCGGGTCCTGGTTTGGGAACTCATTCAGGAACCGAAAAAGACTTTCTGAATTTTCTGAAAGACTATTCAAAGCCATTGATTCTGGATGCAGATGCATTGAACATCATTTCAAAAGATAAGAAAAATTTGAAATTAATTCCTGAAAAATCAATCATTACGCCTCACCCGAAAGAGTTTGAAAGACTTTTCGGAAGTACAGATAATTCTTTTGAAAGACTTGAACTGGCAAGGAAAAAGGCAAAAGATCTTGGTCTTTATATTGTTCTTAAAGACCACCATGCCCAGGTTGTTACTCCGGAGGGAAAAGTATTCTATAATATAACGGGAAATGCAGGATTGGCGAAAGGAGGAAGCGGAGATATTCTTACCGGAATCCTGACTTCGCTTCTGGCCCAGAAATATTCTGAAGAAGAGACTTGTATTCTTGGTGTATGGTTACATGGCAGAGCTGCCGATATTGCTTCAGAAAAACATTCAAAAGAATCGATGCTGCCTACTGATGTCATTGATGCATTGGGGTCTGTTTTTGAAGAACTGAACAGGAAAGCGGAGAGAAATCTGTAAGTAAACAGCTAATAAAAAAGGCAAATCTGTATTTCTACAAATTTGCCTTTTTTATTTTTTAGTTTAAATGGTTTATTCCGGTTTCTCGTTTTCTGCTTCAGTAATCTTAAATTTCTTGGAAACGATCATGATGACAACCCCTGCAATCATAAAAGGAATCGAAAGAACCTGACCTGTATTCAGACCACCGATCTGGATGAATTCATCTCCCTGTGGCTCCTTAAGGAACTCAACAAAGAATCTGATCGCCCAAAGAATGATGAAAAACAGACCGAATAACCATCCCTGCTGGTATTTTTTATCTGTTTTTCTGTACAATATCCATAATAGAATGAACAACAGAACATATCCTACGGCTTCAAATAACTGGCTCGGATAACGGGGTACAGTAAGACCATACTCACTGCTTTGTTGTGGGAAAAGCAAAGCAAACGGAGAATTCGGGTCCGCTGGTTTACCAACAATTTCAGAATTGAAAAAATTCCCCATTCTTACAAACGCTCCTCCTAAAGCTACGACAATACCAAGTCTGTCATATACCCAAAAAGGGTTTTTCCTAATGATTTTAAATGAATAATAAAGCGTGGTAAAGATCAGGGCAATCGTAGCACCGTGGCTCGCCAGTCCTGAAAAACCTGTGAATTTTAAACCGTTTTTTGTGCTTATCGGTAAAAATACACTCCAGAAATCTTCTTTAAATAATTCCGGCTGATAAAAGATAACATGTCCTAATCTTGCTCCCAGAATAGTCCCGATCAATGTCCATGTGAACAGAGGTTCAAGATATTTCTGGTTCACATTATCAATCTTAAAGATTCTCGTCATTAAAACATATCCGAATCCAAAGGCAAAAACAAACATCAAACTATAAAAGTGAAGCGTAAATGATCCGATGTGAATACCTTTTGAAGGATCCCAGATTTTAAATGAAGTCTTAAGTTCTACTTTATCAGAATCTGTAATTGGCTTTACAGACTTTACTGCATATTTAAAAGTGGTGATATTTTCTTTGGTAACACCAGTATCAATCAACTTAAAGTTTTTATCAAAAAACTGATACCTGGAATCCTTATACTTTGCTAAAGTGGAAGCCCCATAATTGTAATAAGCAGGTTCAAAATTGGATTCATTAAGAATCACAACGAAAGACTGGTTCTTGTCTGATTCTCTGTCCGGAAAAGCTGTAAGGTCTCCCATCTCTGTGGTAGAATAGATTTTTACAGGAACATTACTTCCATTGATATCTAAAGTTCCGTCAGATAAACCTCCAGGGTATTCCTGTGCAAAAAGAAGCTGCGTGATGAACGCAAACAGCACAAGATAAATTCTGAAAAAGATAGTATTCATTTTTCTATTGATTTAATAGTTTGATTATTAACATTTATGTTTGGGGGGAACAGGATCATAACCGCTTCCTCCCCAGGGATGGCATCTTAAAATTCTTTTAAATCCCAGCCAGAAACCTTTAAAAACACCATGTACCTGAAGCGACTCAATCATATAGTGAGAGCAGGTAGGTTCGTAACGGCAGTTTTTGGGAAGTAAGGGCGAGATGAACCATTGGTAAAATTTGATCAAAATTACCAGCGGAAATGTAATGATTTTATTGAATGTAAGTTTCAAAACAATGCAAAAATAGGGTAAAAAAATGAAAATTAGTTTAATTTTGTTATAAGTTTCGGAGATCGGAAATCCGGGACATTGATCTTAAAAAAGAAGTACTTTGAATCAAAATATTCCATTAGCTGAAAAATTAAGACCTAAAACCCTGAAAGATGTATTAGGACAGGAGCACCTTACCGGCGATAAAGGAACAATCAGAAAAATGATTGAAAATAATACCTTGAATTCGTTGATTTTATGGGGGCCTCCGGGAACAGGAAAAACAACGCTGGCTGAAATTATCTCAGAACAGTCGGGGAGAAAATTTTATAAGCTTTCTGCTGTTTCTTCCGGTGTGAAAGATGTACGTGATGTGATTGAAGATGCAAAAAAGCAGAATCTGTTCTCCGGAAAATCACCTATCTTGTTTATTGATGAGATTCACAGGTTTAATAAATCGCAGCAGGATTCATTATTGCATGCGGTAGAAAAAGGCTGGATTGTATTGATTGGTGCGACTACCGAAAATCCGAGTTTTGAAGTAGTATCGGCATTACTTTCAAGAAGTCAGGTTTATATTTTAAAAGCATTAAGTTATGAAAAGCTGGAGGAATTAATAGACATTGCTTCGGAAAGATACAATAAAGATGAAGGAACATATTTTAAAATCCTTGAAAAAGAAGCTTTTATTCAATACTCAGGTGGTGATGCCAGAAAACTGATCAATTCTGTAGAATTGATTTTGAATCAATATAAAAATTCGGGTACAACTGAAATTATTAATTCTGATGTACTGGAAGTTCTTCAGGAGACGATGGCTCTTTATGATAAGAACGGAGAGCAACATTATGACATTATCTCAGCCTTTATCAAATCCATGCGTGGAGGTGATCCTAATGGAGCAGTGTATTGGCTGGCGAGAATGATTGCCGGGGGAGAAGATATCAAGTTTATCGCAAGGAGAATGCTTATTCTTGCTGCTGAAGATGTAGGGTTGGCGAATCCTAACGCTTTGGTGGTCGCCAATAATTGCTTCCAGGCAATCAATGTTATCGGAAACCCTGAGGCAAGGATTATACTAAGTGAAACAGCCGTATATCTTGCGGTTTCACCCAAAAGTAATTCTGCCTATATGGCTATCAATGATGCGTTGGCTCTGGTAAAACAGACGGGCAACCTGCCGGTACCTCTTCATTTGAGGAATGCACCTACTAAATTGATGAAAGACCTTGATTACGGAAAAGAATACAAATATGCCCATTCTTATGAAGGAAACTTTGTGGCACAGGATTTTCTTCCGGAAGAAATCAGGAATGTGAAACTATATGAGCCGGGAAATAATTCTACGGAAAAGAAGATTTACGAAGAGCTCAAGAAAAAGTGGAACAATAAATACTAATAAAAAAGGATGTTGTAAAAACGGCATCCTTTTTTATGTTATTAATTATTCGGTAGTGTAAATAAATAATGTTTTCTTACCGTTGTAATCTTTAGTTTCTGTTCTTTTCTTGATTTCAGGATATATCAAAGTATTGGTGTCTGCAAATTCATATCCTTCAATAAATACAGGATTATCTGCTGGGATATTATATTGAACATTCATATTGGATAATGCCATTCTGTCAAGTACATTTTCTCCGTTTTTAAACTTATATTCAGTTACGCCTTTTGTAAAAACAGAACTGTATTTTTTTAAGCTTTGGGGAAGACTAGCTGGAGTATTGTATACCTTTGAAACCTGCAATACGTTCTTTTTGGTATTGAACAATTCTACTGTCCCAATGGCATTATCGGCCACTGCAAACTTTACTGCAGGATTTTTTTGCTGTGCCAATAAAGTAGCAGAAGATAGTAGTAAAAAAGAATAGAATAGTTTTTTCATAATCAGAATATGTAACTGTTAAAAACGTGATAAATATAGTTATTTTTTATAAAATCTGAATAAAATCTCGAATTGTTTTACATTCTATTTAGAAATAAAAACTTTTTTCCTGATTGTCAGTCGGTGTTTTCTTCTGTTTTGTCTTTTTTATCCACCATATTTCTGATCATATTTTTCAGGCGTTGAAAAGCAAATGAGCTTAATAATAAAATGATTCCGAGAGCAATAAAGGCACTTATTCTTGAAATATTATCCATTTGCCATACATCATACCCATAAAGTTTTAATACCATCAGACCTATCAATGCAAAGCCAATCTTGTTGTATTCCTGGATATTCTTTTTCAAGCCCTTATAAATAAATATACTGGCAAGAATTGTCCATATTATAGGAAGATAAAGAATATTGAAATGTTCACTCGCTTTATAAGAATGAGGAAGATTATTGGAAACCATTAAAATATAAGAATGATGCAGCTCGCAGCTTACAGAAATGATTAGTGCCAGAGCCTGTATCCAGTAAGAAATCTTTTGCTTGTGAAACGCTGAAGTAGGAATAATTCTGTATCCTATATATATAAAAGGAATCCATTGCAGAAGATGAAGAAAATAAAAACTTAAATTGAGCTTTTTTGTTAAGGCAGCGGTCACAACTGAAAGAGTTGAAACCGATGTATTTATTACGAACAGGAAGAAAAACAGATAAATTAGTAGGTTTTGAACATCATTTCTGATGCTGAGCAGTTTTCTGAAAAGCAATAAAATGAAAATATAATAAATACTGAATAAAAGTCCTGTGCTGGTAATGGCTGACCAGGGCATTTCCGAAATATGATAAGTGATTTCAAGAAGAAAAGTAATATAGATAACCCCATAACTGATCGCGGTAATAAGATCTTCAAAAATGTTATTGCTTTTTTCCTGTGTTTCTTTCACGGTGTTTCTTAGTAAATACAGATTAATCATGATGGAAACAATAGTAAAGGAACTGGTGATGAATGGAGGATTGAATATGATATTGAAATCTTTTGTTCCAAAATATTCAGTCCAGGTTATAAGTTGGGCGATCATCACCAATGGAAACAGGATATAAAAGAAGGTTTTGAAAATCTTATGACCTGTTTTTTTCCAGATAAAAAGAAGCAGGGTGGTTTCTATGGCCCAGATACTGGTGATGAGATGCGTTTTAAACTGAATAGCAACTGCAATGGTTATAAGGCTGGTAACAAGCCCTGCAAATACAGAATAAGCTACTCCAAAGCTTTTGCGGGTGTATTCTCTGAAAAGTAAAATAGCGTTTACAGCAGCAAAAATAAGTGGGAAAACAATCGGAGGGTCATATTTTAATGTATCAAAAATGTAAAGAAGCCCCAGGATACTTGAAAAATTAGCGAGAGCAAGTATTAAAATATCAGGGGTTGAAAGTATATTTCTTCTGAAGTAATCATGCAGGGCAAAAATGTAGAAAATCAGATAACTGATCAAATAAAAAGTAATGCTTAAAAGTTCAGGACTTTCATTAGTCCAAAAGAAGAGATATCCTGTTGTAAAAATATAAGCTGTCCATCCCACGCTTTTCCAGTGCTGCAGAAAAGAGGCTGCCAGCATTCCTGTATTTAAAAGGGTAATATAAATAAAAAGGAAAAGGTAGTTACTTTGTCCTGTGCTGATCATCAAAGGAGCTGCAAAACCTCCAATCAGTGAAAAAATTATCAGTACTTCACTTTTATAATAATAGGATAAGATAATAGAGGCCGCAGTAATCAGTGCGGTTATGGTAAAAGCAGTATTTTGGGTAAACAGATGGTATTCACGAAAGGCAATGGTGGCCGTGAAATATAAAACGGCAACTCCACCTCCTGTAATAATGGAAGAAAAAGCCTGGTAATTTTTTCTGAGAAAATGTCCGGTTATAATGATTCCTGCTCCGATACAAAAACCGATTCCCGCTCTTGCTGCTTCTCCAATCCAGTTTTTATCAATAGCGTATTTTACAAAATAACCAATTCCGAGAACAAGGGTAAAAATACCGATAATGGTAAGTGCGTTTTGTTTTAAAAAATCAGAAACAGGAGCAAGCCAGTCTTTTTGAACTGGTGTTGAAATGTTTTCATTTACTTCACTGGGTTGTATATTTTGATAATGAACCAGCGGAGATTGCTCTTGCTGAGGGAAGGATGTCTCTTCTGTTGAGTTTTTCTTATGAATTACTTCAGTCTGAGCCGGAGGAGTATTATTGATTTTATAATTAAGATCTGAAATCTCCTTTTCCAACTTTCTGATTTTGGTATTCAGATTATTGAAAATGATGAAGATAATGATAAAGATGATAGCCGCAACAAATTCATTCATTTCATTAGTTTTTATCAAATATAAAGAAATGTTTAATATGCTATTAAAAAATTAACCCATCGCGGTATAAGCGATGGGTTAAATGGTATAGATAACTAACAATATGTTTTTACTAGTTTGATACTTTGTAAACGTAGAATGATGCAATACTGGATCCTAATAATCCTGCTGTGACAACACCGGAATCTACAAGTCCGAAAGATATTTTGTCACCCGCCTGGAATGAATACAAAGAATTAATGCTGGAATCGGAAAGTGTTAAGTTAACTGCTAATGCAAGGTTAACACCACTGAAGGGACGTGTGTCTATCAAGGTGGTTACTGACGATCTGGTTCTTGCAATGGCAATACCAGGTGTTCCTGATAGTAATGAAGCCTGTAATCCTGTTCCGTATCTGAACGCGAATCCTACCGCATATACTCCAGTGGACGGAATATTATAAGAACCGTCAGCATTTGTGAACAAAGCAGCGCTTCCTATAGTTCTATCCGCTTGTACAAAACTGACAGGTTGGAAATCAGATGGTAAAACTCCTAAATTCAGAAGCGTGATACCTGTTGTTTTTTTTGCAGAATATACAGATGTATTGGTTCCTGCAGCTGCGCTTAATAATGACGGGTCTACCGAAAACACTTGTGTGGTTCCCTGGTTAACTGCTAAAATTTGATATCCGGGTAGTGCTGTAGCGGCGGGAGTGTCACGAACTTTCAGTGTCCCGTTAACGTCTAAGGTTGCGGATGGGGTTGCTGTATTGATACCTACTTGCGAGAATAATGGTAACGTCGCACATGCTAACATTAAGCTGTAAAGTTTAGTTTTCATGATCAAGATTTTAATTAGTTGCTAAGCAAATATACAATAAAAATTATACTCTACATTGTGATATTTTCATTTTTAACATTAATATGATGTAATATCTTTAAACATATGTTTGTATTTTGATTGATATTTCCATATAATTTAATTACGACTTATTATATTTAATTTTGTTATAATACTTTGTTTATCAGGGTTTTGATAAAAAATAATTCTCTCCATTGTGTGGGTTATTTTTTAATTAAACAGATGATGTTGTCATTATGGTAATCTATTGTAAAAGTTTTTGAGATTTTGTTTTTTTATAGTGTAAATAAAAAAAACACTGCTTAATGGCAGTGTTTTTTTACAGATTTATTGTTTTTTTTAGCTTTCCAAAAGAAATTCTTTGTAATTCCCAAGAAAATCTACATTGGCATGGATTGACTCAAGCTCTTTCAATGCATTTTCATGTAAGACTTCTTCCCATGGTCCCTCAACATTGATAAAGAAGAAATAATTTCCCAGTCCTGTTTTTAATGTTCTGGATTCAATCTTACTGAGATTCATTTTTCTCCATGCAAAAACAGATAATACCTGATGCAATCCACCGGGATGATCTTCGGGAAGAGTGATCAGCATACCTGATTTTTCACCCAATGTTTCCAGTTTATCATTCTGGTATTTATTCTGCTCTTTAGAAATGATGATAAATCGCGTGTGGTTCTGTTCGAAATCCTGAATATTACGATTCACTATATTCAAACCATATAAATTGGCTGCAAACTGATTGGCTACCGCAGCAATAGGAGTCTCCGGATTCTCAGAAACAAACTTGGCAGCGGCTGCAGTTGAGGAAAAGTCCTGTTTTGGAATTTCTTTATAATGGGTATCCAGAAAGTGAAAGCTCTGTGCAAGGGCTTGCGGATGTGAATATATTCTCTCAATATTTTCAATAGAATTTTCCGGATGAATCATCAGATGATGGGCAATAGGCATTACTGCTTCTGCTTCAATTTTAATAGACGGAGTCTTATACAAATAATCCAGCGTCATAGAGACGGTTCCTTCAATAGAGTTTTCCAAAGGTACTACTGCTTTTATTACCTCTCCGTTTTCAACGGCATTAAAACAATCCAGAATGCTGGCTTGTGGTACTATTTCGTCATCAGGGAAAAGCTGTGCTGTAGCAAGCTGGGTAAAACTGGCATGAGGTCCCAAAAATGCAATCTTCATAATATAATATATAAGGGATGATTATAATAAGGGTACAAAGGTGCGAATTAATTCATAAATAGTGAGGGGATAGAGTTCAAAATTTAGAGTTTAACGTGTAATCTTTTTAGTTGTGAGTTACTGCTTATGGGTTGTGAGTTGCGGGTTTATTTTGTGACCGGATAATTTGAGATAGACATCTTGGTTCTATTAAAAATTCACCATTCACTTGCGAAGCAAAATTCACCATTCACATTAATCTCCTCCATTAATATTTCGTCGTGTATTTCCTAATTCCTACCACCTGCAACCTACTATCTGGCATCTATCCTTTCCAGTTCTTTTCAATCAGATCCATCAGGAAATCCGGGCACTTGATCACTTTATTGGTTTTTGCATCCAGAAAAAATAGAGTAGTGGAGGCTTCTGTTATTTTAGTATGCTCTTCATTGTAAATTTCATACTCAAATTCAATCCTTACCCCTGGAATTTTTTTAACATAAGTATGAATTTCTAATTTTTGATCATATAAAGCAGGGCGGATATATTTAATTTTGTAGTCCGAAACCGGCAGCCAAATTCCTTGGTTTTCAATTTCATCGTATGAAATTCCTATGCTTCTGAAGAGTTCAACTCTCGCTACTTCGAAGTACGTTGCATAGTTTCCATAGTATACATATTTCATCGGATCTGTTTCTGCGTAACGTACTCGTATTGAGTGTGTTGTGTGTATCATTTTACGGGTTAAATTATACATACAAATATATTTTTAAATAATCAATACCTGCAATATTTTTTTTTGAAAAGAAAATATTGGACCTTTGTCTTCCTTCTAAACACAGTACAAACAAAGAATAATCGGGGCTTAAAAA